>NZ_CP073048.1:0-5093209 GCF_001037485.2 Citrobacter sp. MGH105
GTGTCACTTTCGCTTTGGCAGCAGTGTCTTGCCCGATTGCAGGATGAGTTACCAGCCACAGAGTTCAGTATGTGGATACGCCCGTTGCAGGCGGAACTGAGCGATAACACGCTGGCTTTGTATGCGCCAAACCGTTTCGTGCTCGATTGGGTAAGGGATAAATACCTTAATAATATTAATGGATTACTCAATAATTTCTGTGGAGCGGATGCCCCACAGCTGCGCTTTGAAGTCGGTACTAAACCCGTCACGCAAACGCTGAAAACGCCGGTCAACAATGTTGTTGCGCCCGCCCACGTGGCTCAGCAAGTGCAACCACAACGTGCTGCTCCGGCGGCGCGTCCAGGCTGGGATAACGTCCCGGCTCCGGCAGAACCTACCTATCGTTCTAACGTCAACGTCAAACACACGTTTGATAACTTCGTTGAAGGTAAATCTAACCAACTGGCGCGCGCGGCGGCACGTCAGGTGGCGGACAATCCTGGCGGCGCCTACAATCCGTTATTCCTATATGGTGGTACGGGTCTGGGTAAAACCCACCTGTTGCACGCTGTCGGTAACGGCATTATGGCGCGTAAGCCAAACGCCAAAGTGGTGTATATGCACTCCGAGCGTTTTGTGCAGGACATGGTCAAAGCCCTGCAAAACAACGCGATCGAAGAGTTTAAACGCTACTACCGTTCCGTTGACGCGCTGCTGATTGACGATATCCAATTCTTCGCGAATAAAGAGCGATCGCAGGAAGAGTTTTTCCACACCTTTAACGCCCTGCTGGAAGGCAATCAGCAGATCATCCTGACCTCGGATCGCTATCCGAAGGAGATCAACGGCGTTGAAGATCGTCTGAAATCCCGCTTTGGCTGGGGACTGACTGTCGCGATCGAACCGCCTGAACTGGAAACGCGTGTTGCGATCCTGATGAAAAAAGCCGACGAAAACGACATTCGTCTGCCGGGTGAAGTAGCGTTCTTTATTGCCAAGCGTCTACGCTCTAACGTACGTGAGCTGGAAGGCGCACTGAACCGCGTGATCGCCAACGCCAATTTTACCGGCCGGGCGATTACTATCGATTTCGTGCGTGAAGCGCTGCGCGATCTGCTGGCTTTGCAGGAAAAGCTGGTCACCATCGACAATATCCAGAAGACGGTGGCGGAGTATTACAAAATCAAAATTGCGGATCTGCTTTCTAAGCGTCGATCTCGCTCGGTAGCTCGTCCGCGCCAGATGGCGATGGCGCTGGCAAAAGAGCTCACTAACCACAGTCTGCCGGAAATTGGCGACGCGTTTGGTGGGCGTGACCATACTACCGTGCTTCATGCCTGCCGCAAGATTGAGCAGTTGCGTGAAGAAAGCCATGATATTAAAGAAGATTTCTCCAATTTAATCAGAACATTATCTTCGTGACGCTATGAAATTTACCGTTGAACGTGAACATTTATTAAAACCGCTTCAGCAGGTCAGCGGCCCGCTGGGTGGACGTCCTACACTGCCTATTCTCGGAAACCTGCTGCTGCAGGTTGCTGACGGCACGCTTTCGCTGACCGGTACCGATCTCGAAATGGAGATGGTGGCGCGCGTGGCGCTGATCCAGCCTCATGAACCTGGCGCGACCACCGTTCCGGCGCGTAAATTCTTCGATATTTGCCGTGGATTGCCGGAAGGCGCGGAAATAGCCGTTCAACTGGAAGGCGACCGTATGCTGGTGCGTTCTGGCCGCAGCCGTTTCTCGCTGTCTACGCTGCCTGCCGCCGACTTCCCGAATCTGGACGACTGGCAGAGCGAAGTCGAATTCACCCTGCCGCAGGCGACGATGAAGCGCCTGATTGAAGCCACGCAGTTTTCGATGGCGCATCAGGACGTACGTTACTACTTAAACGGCATGCTGTTTGAAACCGAAGGGGAAGAGCTGCGTACCGTGGCGACCGACGGTCACCGCCTGGCGGTTTGTTCAATGCCTGTTGGTCAGCCGTTGCCAAGCCATTCGGTGATCGTACCGCGTAAAGGTGTGATTGAACTGATGCGTATGCTCGACGGCGGCGATAACCCGCTGCGCGTGCAGATTGGCAGCAACAACATTCGTGCGCACGTTGGTGACTTCATCTTCACCTCTAAGCTGGTTGATGGCCGTTTCCCGGATTATCGCCGCGTATTGCCGAAGAATCCGGACAAACATCTGGAAGCCGGTTGCGATATCCTCAAACAGGCGTTTGCGCGTGCGGCGATCCTCTCGAACGAGAAATTCCGCGGCGTGCGTCTGTATGTCAGCGAAAACCAGCTCAAAATCACCGCCAACAACCCGGAGCAGGAAGAAGCAGAAGAAATTCTGGATGTCTCCTATCCTGGTACAGAACTGGAAATCGGCTTTAACGTGAGCTACGTACTGGACGTTCTGAACGCGCTGAAGTGCGAGAACGTGCGTATTCTGCTGACCGATTCCGTATCGAGCGTACAGATTGAAGATGCCGCATCACAGTCGGCTGCCTATGTTGTTATGCCAATGAGACTGTAATGTCGCTCACCCGCCTGTTGATCCGCGATTTTCGCAATATCGAAAGCGCGGATCTCGCTTTATCCCCTGGCTTTAACTTCCTGGTTGGCGCGAACGGCAGCGGCAAAACCAGCGTCCTGGAAGCCATCTATACGCTCGGCCATGGCCGGGCGTTTCGCAGTTTGCAGATTGGCCGCGTGATTCGCCACGAGCAGGAGTCGTTTGTTTTACACGGGCGTTTGCAGGGTGAAGAACGTGAGACGTCGATAGGCCTGACGAAAGACAAACTGGGCGACAGCAAAGTGCGCATTGACGGCACTGACGGGCACAAGGTTGCAGAACTGGCGCACCTGATGCCGATGCAACTGATCACGCCAGAGGGGTTTACTTTACTCAACGGCGGCCCCAAATACAGAAGAGCATTTCTTGACTGGGGATGCTTTCACAATGAAGCCGGATTTTTCACCGCCTGGAGCAACCTGAAGCGACTGCTCAAGCAGCGCAATGCAGCACTGCGCCAGGTGAGCCGTTATGAGCAACTGCGCCCGTGGGATAAAGAACTGATCCCACTGGCGGAACAAATCAGCACCTGGCGCGCGGAGTACAGCGCCGGTATCGCGCAGGATATGGCGGATACCTGCCAGCAGTTTCTTCCCGAGTTTTCGCTCTCCTTCTCATTCCAGCGCGGCTGGGAGAAAGAGACTGATTATGCCGAAGTGCTGGAACGCAGTTTTGAACGCGATCGCATGTTGACCTACACTGCGCACGGCCCGCATAAGGCGGATTTCCGCATTCGCGCCGACGGTGCGCCGGTGGAAGATACGTTGTCGCGTGGGCAGCTAAAGCTGCTGATGTGCGCCTTACGTCTGGCGCAAGGGGAGTTCCTGACCCGTGAAAGCGGGCGGCGCTGCCTGTACCTGATAGATGATTTTGCCTCTGAACTGGATGACGCGCGTCGCGGACTGCTGGCCAGCCGCTTAAAAGCCACGCAATCTCAGGTCTTTGTCAGCGCAATAAGCGCTGAACACGTTATAGACATGTCCGATGAAAATTCGAAGATGTTTACCGTGGAAAAGGGTAAAATAACGGATTAACCCAAGATAAAATGAGCGAGAAACGTTGATGTCGAATTCTTATGACTCCTCCAGTATCAAAGTCCTGAAAGGACTGGATGCGGTGCGTAAGCGCCCGGGTATGTATATCGGCGACACGGATGACGGCACCGGTCTGCACCACATGGTATTCGAGGTGGTAGATAACGCTATCGACGAAGCGCTCGCGGGTCACTGTAAAGATATCGTGGTAACGATTCACGCTGACAACTCCGTGTCCGTTACCGATGATGGCCGTGGTATCCCAACCGGTATTCACCCGGAAGAGGGCGTTTCGGCAGCGGAAGTTATCATGACCGTTTTGCACGCAGGCGGTAAATTCGATGATAACTCCTATAAAGTTTCCGGCGGTCTGCACGGCGTGGGTGTTTCCGTCGTTAACGCCCTGTCACAGAAGCTGGAACTGGTGATTCGTCGTGAAGGCAAAGTGCACCAGCAAACTTACGTGCACGGTGTGCCGCAGGCGCCGCTGGCAGTAACCGGCGAAACAGAACTGACCGGGACTCAGGTCCGTTTCTGGCCAAGCCACGAAACCTTTACCAATGTTGTTGAATTTGAATACGACATTCTGGCGAAACGTCTGCGTGAGCTGTCATTCCTGAACTCCGGCGTCTCTATTCGTCTGCGCGACAAGCGTGACGGCAAAGAAGACCATTTCCATTATGAAGGCGGCATCAAGGCGTTTGTTGAATACCTCAACAAAAACAAAACGCCGATCCACCCGAATATCTTCTACTTCTCCACCGAAAAAGACGGTATCGGCGTTGAAGTTGCGCTGCAGTGGAACGATGGTTTCCAGGAAAACATCTACTGCTTCACCAACAACATTCCACAGCGTGACGGCGGTACTCACCTTGCAGGCTTCCGTGCGGCGATGACCCGTACCCTGAACGCCTACATGGACAAAGAAGGCTACAGCAAAAAAGCGAAAGTCAGCGCTACTGGTGATGATGCCCGTGAAGGCCTGATTGCCGTTGTTTCCGTGAAAGTACCGGATCCGAAGTTCTCCTCACAGACCAAAGACAAGCTGGTCTCCTCTGAGGTGAAATCGGCGGTAGAACAGCAGATGAACGAACTGCTGAGCGAATATCTGCTGGAAAACCCGTCTGACGCGAAAATCGTTGTCGGCAAAATTATTGATGCTGCGCGTGCTCGTGAAGCTGCACGTCGTGCGCGTGAAATGACCCGCCGTAAAGGCGCGCTCGACTTAGCCGGTCTGCCGGGCAAGCTGGCGGACTGTCAGGAACGTGACCCGGCGTTGTCCGAACTGTACCTTGTGGAAGGGGACTCCGCGGGCGGTTCTGCTAAGCAGGGCCGTAACCGTAAAAACCAGGCGATTCTGCCGCTGAAGGGTAAAATCCTCAACGTCGAGAAAGCGCGCTTTGACAAGATGCTCTCCTCTCAGGAAGTCGCGACGCTGATCACCGCGCTCGGCTGTGGCATCGGTCGTGACGAGTACAACCCGGACAAACTGCGTTATCACAGCATCATCATCATGACCGATGCCGACGTCGATGGCTCGCACATTCGTACGCTGCTGTTGACCTTCTTCTATCGTCAGATGCCGGAAATCGTTGAACGCGGCCACGTTTACATTGCACAGCCACCGCTGTACAAAGTGAAAAAAGGCAAGCAGGAACAGTACATTAAAGATGACGAAGCGATGGATCAGTATCAGATCTCTATCGCTCTGGATGGCGCAACGCTGCACACCAATGCCAACGCACCAGCCCTTTCAGGTGAGTCGTTAGAGAAACTGGTTTCTGAATACAACGCGACACAGAAAATGATTGGCCGTATGGAACGTCGTTTCCCGAAAGCGCTGCTGAAAGAGCTGGTTTATCAACCGACGCTGCCAGAAGCTGATTTGGCAAATGAACAGGCCGTTACCCGCTGGGTGAATGCACTAATTACCGAGCTGAACGAAAAAGAACAGCACGGTAGCCTGTGGAAGTTTGATATCCACCACAACGCAGAGCAGAACCTGTTTGAACCGATTGTGCGCGTCCGTACTCACGGTGTGGATACCGACTACGTTCTGGACCACGAGTTTGTGACCGGTGGCGAATACCGTCGTATTTGTACGCTTGGCGAGAAGCTGCGTGGGCTGATCGAAGACGATGCGTTTATCGAACGTGGCGAGCGTCGCCAGCCGGTTGCCAGCTTTGAGCAGGCGCTGGAATGGCTGCAGAAAGAGTCTCGTCGTGGCCTCGCTATCCAGCGTTATAAAGGTCTGGGCGAGATGAACCCGGAACAGCTGTGGGAAACCACCATGGATCCGGAAAGCCGTCGTATGCTGCGCGTTACCGTGAAGGATGCGATTGCTGCCGACCAGCTGTTCACCACGCTGATGGGCGATGCCGTCGAACCACGCCGCGCGTTTATCGAAGAAAACGCCCTGAAAGCGGCGAACATCGATATTTAAGCCAATCTATAGGCCGGATAAGGCGGTTTACGCCGCTATCCGGCAAGACGTTGTATTGTGCCTGATGGCGCGTTGCTTATCAGGCCTACAAACGACAACCAATCTACAAAAAGGGGAATCTCGATTCCCCTTTCTATCCCCCTTTTCGTAGCTGTTTTTTGAGCGGAATCGCGTTAGCATGAGGACGGACTCATTTAATCCGGGGAACTCATGGCTATCAAACTTATTGCTATCGACATGGATGGCACACTTCTGCTGCCCGATCACACCATTTCACCAGCGGTCAAAACGGCGATTGCCGCGGCACGCGCGCGTGGCGTGAATGTGGTGCTGACCACGGGACGCCCGTATGCCGGCGTTCACAGCTATCTGAAAGAACTACATATGGAACAACCCGGTGACTACTGCATTACCTACAACGGTGCGCTGGTGCAGAAAGCAGGGGATGGCAGTACCGTGGCGCAAACCGCGCTGAGCTATGATGATTATCGTTACCTGGAGCAGCTTTCCCGGGAAGTTGGCTCGCATTTCCACGCCCTCGATCGCAATACGCTGTATACCGCGAACCGTGATATCAGCTACTACACGGTGCACGAATCGTTTGTCGCGACCATTCCGCTGGTGTTCTGTGAAGCCGAGAAAATGGATCCCGCAACCCAGTTCCTGAAAGTGATGATGATTGACGAGCCGGAGATCCTCGATAAAGCTATCTCTCGTCTACCTGCGGAAGTAAAAGAGAAGTACACCGTGCTGAAAAGTGCGCCGTATTTCCTCGAAATCCTCGATAAACGCGTCAATAAAGGGACGGGCGTAAAATCGCTGGCTGATGCGTTAGGCATTAAAGCCGAAGAGGTGATGGCGATTGGCGATCAGGAAAACGACATTGCGATGATTGAATACGCAGGGGTGGGCGTTGCCATGGATAACGCTATTCCGTCAGTCAAAGAAATCGCCAACTTTGTGACGAAATCTAACCTTGAAGATGGCGTCGCGTATGCCATTGAGAAATTTGCGCTGAATTAAGAAATTATGGGCAAGTGCCTTGTTACATTTGCCCATTTAAATATTTATTGGTGATAATAATTAAAAAATAATATTTGTAATGGAGAGGTTACGACATCCAGAGTGATAGTAATGGGCAGCAGTCCGTTTGTGACGAATTCGGGTATATGTGAGGTTTTATATTCGTAAAAACCAACGGTAAATGGATGATAAAACGTAAGCATCTGCGAGTAATCCTGTTTGGTGCTTTTTTTATGGATTGTCCCTTGCAGTTTGGATAGATTTTTAGTGCAGTATTGCGCTGAGCAGTCAAAACCGTAGCCCGTAAGCACTTGTTTAACGTCCTGCATTTCCCCTGTGTATTTAAGCGTTAATACGCCTTTAAACACCTTTTTATTGTCGCTGATGATGAATTTGGCGATATCAACTGCCTGTAAATTATGACGGTCGATTTGCGGATCTTGCAGCAACTTCACCACGCTTTCGGCACCACTGGTTATCAGATAATCAAACGTTTTACCGACAAAGACATAGCCTTCATTACCATCATTATCTTTACCTGACGATAAGCCAAAAACGGTGTCTGTTTCCCACTTTTCCATTGTTGTGTGTGGATCGCCTGCTTTGAGCCACATAAAGCTCAGGCACCCTGATAACATAACGCTAAGCGATGATACGACCAGCGATTTTACCAACCAGCTATATTTTATGTTCAACTTAATCCCTTAAAAAAACGCGCCATAATGTCATAGCCATACTACGCGATTTCTCACGCTTTGCTTTTGCTGGCGGGTGACTTTCAGATTTTGCCAAGGGAATATGCGCCACGCCGCTGCGCATTATCCATTTACGGGAAAACGCTGACGTCAGGGCCCGGCTTTTCAGGATTTTGCCATACAGTTTGAGACGTAACTTGTGGGTGGCTTTACGGTAAGCGTGATTCATATCTGGTGTATCCCGCAGCAGTACCGATTTGAGGATCTCCGCGCTGTCCAGCGCATAGCTAATCCCTTCCAGCGAGCTGGCGCTGATAAAACCGGCCGCTTCACCGATCAAAAATGCGTTGTCCTCGCCGCAGACGAAGTCTTTCCAGCGTGAGGGGAATAGCACCGTACATTTTTCACTTTTCACCGGTTTGCCGAACTGGAAATGGAACGCTTCCAGCTTCTCTTTCAGCGCGTCAAAGCGTGCCTGTCCGTCCTTCATGGGGTAGGCGCCACCAAAGATAAAATAGCCATCTTTGCTGATACTCCAGGAATAACAGTCAGTTGCATCGTTATCAAAAATACAGGAATAGAACGGTACGGGATGCTTTTCCGCAAACCATTGTTGAATAGCGACATATTTACGGATTTGGTGCTGTGGATAGAGATGACGGCGCACCAGTGAGTTCGCGCCGTCTGCCCCCACCAGATAACGTGCAGTGATCTGCTGCTCCCAACCGTCGGCGCGGAAGATAACATGCCATTTATCGCCCTCGCGCCAGATTTTCCGACACAGGCTGTCGTGATACACCTGCACATCATCAGGGATGAGAGATTTAAGCCATAAATCAAAAGCATGGCGGTTGATATTAATGTAGCTGCGCTGGTAGTTACGCGTCAAAGAAGCGGCAACATCAACCGTTTTAACGCTAAAAATCTGCGGGTTGGCGATAACATCAACGGGTAAGGTAATCCCGTCGCGGATAAACGAACGCTGGGCGTCCGGGGCCAGCAGACCGCCGCAGGGTTTAGTGAAACCTTCGTTGCCGCACTGGCGTTTTTTATCCAACGCAATCACGCGCATTTTTCCGCTCAACTGTCGCGCCAGCGCTGCGCCTGCCGGACCTAAACCGATAATCGCTACGTCAAAATGTTCCATCTTTCTGTCCGCAAAAATGAAGATGGCGATACGCTAAAGCCTGAAAGTGAAGTGCTTGTGAAGTATGATTGTTTTAATCGTCTTGTATCAGGGCATCCCATGAAGCAAATCACCTTTACGCCGCGTAATCATCAGCTTACCAATATCAATACCTGGACACCGGACAGCCAGTGGCTGGTCTTTGATGTGCGCCCTTCCGGCGCCTCTTTTACCGGTGAAACAATTGAGCGCGTCAATATCCATACTGGCGAGCTGGAGGTGATTTACCGGGCTACTCAGGGATCGCACGTTGGCGTGGTGACCGTTCATCCAAAGTTGGAAAAATATGTCTTCATTCACGGGCCTGAAAATCCTGATGAAACATGGCATTACGACTTCCATCATCGTCGTGGGGTGATTGTTACGCAGGCTGGGGTGGAGAATCTGGATGCAATGGATATTACTGCGCCCTATACGCCAGGTGCGCTGCGCGGCGGGAGTCATGTGCATGTCTTTAGCCCGAACGGTGAGTTTGTCAGTTTCACCTATAACGACCATGTACTGCATGAGCGCTCTCCGGCGCTCGATTTACGCAACGTCGGCGTGGCTGCACCGTATGGTCCGGTGAAGGTCTCCGCGCAGCATCCGCGTGAATACAGTGGCAGCCATTGGTGCGTGCTGGTGAGCCAGACGACACCAACGCCAAAACCGGGTAGCGATGAGATTAACCGCGCCTATGAAGAGGGCTGGGTTGGAGAAAACAGGCTGGCGTTTATCGGTGATACGCTATCAGCTACTGGAGAGAAAGTACCAGAGCTGTTTATTGTTGATTTGCCACAGGATGAAAGCGGCTGGAAACAGCCGGGGGACGCGCCTCTGGAGGGGACTGACATGACCATGCCTGCGCCACCGTCCGGTATCCGCCAACGCCGTCTGACGTTTACCCATGAGCGCGCCTTCCCGGGGCTGGTGAATCAGCCTCGCCACTGGGTACGCAGTAATCCAAAGGCAGCTGAGATTGCGTTTTTAATGCGTGATGACAACGGTATTGTACAGCTATGGCTGATTTCCCCACAGGGTGGAGCGCCGCGTCAGCTTACCCAGTGCGCTACGAATATTCAGTCAGCCTTTAACTGGCACCCATCGGGGAAATGGCTGGGATTTGTACTGGAGAACAGAATTGCCTGTTGTGATGTTCAAACGGGCGAGATTGATTTTTTAACGGAACGTCATGATAACCCGCCGTCGGCCGATGCGATCGTCTTCTCCCCTGATGGTCGACAGGTTGCGTGGATGGAAGACGTCGAGGGTTTCCGCCAGCTGTGGGTGACTGAAACCGGGCGTTAATTTATGGAGCAGACATTTCTGCCGGGGGAATAACGGCGTTCGTGGCCTGGGTTCTCTCCTCGCTCTTTTCTACGCGGGATCTCACCGAGTTATCTTTGCGAAAGAGATCCCAAGGTAGCAATACCGTATCGAGCACCGCGGTAAAAGGCATATCCAGAATCGCCAGCGACTTGGTTCCCCAGTTCGTATCACTTTCGCTAATCATTGTGGCACTGGCTCGCGTGCCAGGATACGTCCCTTCTTTGCCACCTGTATGCGACATGATGCTGGAACAGCCGCTTACAAACGCCATCCCACTACACATCGTCAATGTTACCAACATTTTTTTAATCATCATTTATTCATCTGTATTTATCGTGTTTGCATGGTGAGTTAAAGCGATCCGTTGCGAAAATAACATCACCATTTCGTCGCACTGTGGCGGCCATCGCGATTTAACG
This sequence comes from Citrobacter sp. MGH105, assembly GCF_001037485.2. Classification (NCBI taxonomy): domain Bacteria; kingdom Pseudomonadati; phylum Pseudomonadota; class Gammaproteobacteria; order Enterobacterales; family Enterobacteriaceae; genus Citrobacter; species Citrobacter sp. MGH105. Next base: position 10,657 of record NZ_CP073048.1, read on the forward strand.
AGAACAACTGCTCCCCCCAGTGTATGCAATAGACAACAAACTGCAAAAAAAGTCAGATGAATACGCTTGAAAAGTTTGTATTAAGACCCATTTTTAGAGTGTAGACAAATGAAGGGCATGCCTGATGGGTGTCCTGGCTACCTGACCTGTCCATGATGGAAGGTCAATTATTCTCGCTGATTTCAGGAGCTATTGATTATGCGTAACTTTGATTTATCCCCGCTGTACCGTTCTGCTATTGGTTTTGACCGTCTGTTTAACCTGCTGGAAAACAATCAGGGCCAGAGCAATGGTGGCTACCCTCCGTACAACGTTGAGCTGGTAGACGAAAACCATTACCGCATTGCAATTGCCGTTGCCGGTTTTGCTGAAAGCGAACTGGAAATTACTGCCCAGGACAATCTGCTGGTGGTAAAAGGCGCCCATGCGGACGATCAAAAAGAACGTACTTACCTGTATCAGGGTATTGCCGAGCGCAACTTTGAACGCAAGTTCCAGTTAGCGGAGAACATTCATGTTCGCGGCGCAAACCTGGTAAATGGTCTGCTGTATATCGATCTTGAGCGCGTGATTCCTGAAGCGAACAAACCGCGCCGCATCGAAATCAACTAATTCTGTTGGCCGCTTCAGGCGGCCTTGCTAAGTCATCGGCTTGCCGTCAGGGAGCCGAAAGGTACCTACTCGCTTCTTAGAAGGAGATTATTATGCGTAACTACGATTTATCCCCACTGCTGCGTCAATGGATCGGTTTTGACAAACTGGCCAATGCCTTGCAAAACACCGGTGAAAGCCAGAGCTTTCCGCCTTATAACATCGAAAAGAGCGATGATAACCACTACCGCATTACCCTTGCGTTAGCCGGTTTCCGCCAGGAAGATCTGGATATTCAACTGGAAGGCACGCGCCTGACCGTGAAAGGTACGCCGCAGCAGCCGGAAAAAGAGACCAAATGGTTGCATCAGGGGCTGGTCACTCAGCCGTTCAGCCTGAGCTTTACGCTGGCTGAAAATATGGAGGTCTCCGGCGCAAGCTTCACTAACGGCTTGCTGCATATTGATTTGACCCGGAATGAACCTGAAACCATTGCTCCACAACGTATCGCCATCAGCGAACGTCCCGCATTAGATAGTTAAATAGCTCCATGCCTTTGCCCCGCCAGAAATGACGGGGCTTTTTTGTGCTTTACCACCCATACATTGCGACTGTACTCTGCGAGAATCCATTTACTTAATGATGTTATTCACAGGGAACAGGATATGAGTGATATAGCATTGACGGTCAGCGTTCTGGCATTAGTGGCAGTTGTCGGATTATGGATCGGCAACATAAAAATACGTGGCGTGGGTTTTGGCATTGGAGGCGTGCTGTTCGGCGGTATTATCGTCGGGCATTTTGTCGATCAGGCAGGGATGACCCTGAGCGGCGACATGCTGCATTTTATTCAGGAATTTGGCCTGATTCTTTTCGTCTACACCATTGGTATTCAGGTGGGGCCGGGCTTTTTTGCTTCTTTGCGCGTTTCGGGCCTGCGGCTGAATCTGTTTGCTGTGCTGATTGTCATCATGGGTGGCCTGGTCACCGCGATCCTGCATAAGATTTTTGCCATTCCTCTCCCTGTGGTGCTGGGAATATTCTCTGGAGCGGTCACCAATACCCCGGCGTTAGGTGCGGGGCAGCAAATTTTGCGCGATTTAGGTACGCCTGGCGATGTGGTTGACCAGATGGGGATGAGCTATGCCATGGCTTATCCTTTCGGCATCTGCGGAATTTTACTCACCATGTGGCTGATGCGCCTTATTTTCCGCGTTAACGTCGATGCTGAAGCCCAGCAGCATGAATCCACGCTGACCAACGGGCACGCACTGATTCAGACGATGAACATCCGCGTGGAAAACCCAAACATCAACAATATGGCGATTCAGGATGTCCCGATTCTGAACAGCGACAAAATCATCTGCTCGCGTCTGAAACGTGACGAGACATTGATGGTGCCGTCGCCAGGGACTGTTATCCAGATGGGCGACCTGCTACACCTGGTCGGGCAGCCTGCTGACCTGCATAACGCGCAGGTGGTGATTGGGCTGGAGGTAGACACATCGCTGTCCACGCGAGGTACCGATTTACGCGTCGAACGCGTGGTGGTGACCAACGAACAGGTACTGGGTAAACGTATCCGCGACCTGCACTTTAAAGAACGTTACGACGTGGTGATTTCCCGCCTGAACCGTGCGGGTGTTGAGCTGGTAGCCAGCAGCGACGCCAGCCTGCAATTCGGGGATATCCTCAATCTGGTGGGACGTCCTTCGTCCATTGATGCTGTTGCCAATGTTGTGGGTAACGCGCAGCAAAAACTGCAGCAGGTGCAGATGCTGCCGGTATTTATCGGTATCGGGCTGGGGGTTCTACTGGGTTCAATCCCGCTGTTCATCCCGGGGTTCCCGGTGGCGTTGAAACTGGGGTTGGCCGGCGGGCCGCTGATTATGGCCCTGATCCTGGGGCGTATTGGTAGCATCGGTAAGCTGTACTGGTTTATGCCTCCCAGCGCTAACCTGGCGTTGCGAGAGTTGGGTATCGTGCTGTTTCTTGCAGTGGTGGGTCTGAAGTCAGGCGGTGATTTTGTCGATACCCTAACACAGGGAGATGGTCTGAGCTGGGTGGGCTACGGTATTTTCATTACCGCGATTCCGCTTATTACCGTGGGCTTGCTGGCGCGAATCTTTGCCAAAATGAACTATCTGACACTGTGTGGCATGTTGGCTGGCTCAATGACCGATCCCCCGGCTCTGGCGTTTGCTAATAACCTGCATGCCACCAGCGGGGCAGCAGCGCTCTCCTACGCTACCGTTTATCCACTGGTCATGTTCTTGAGGATTATCACCCCGCAACTGTTGGCGGTGCTCTTCTGGGGATTAGGTTAAAACTGACTTATCCGGCCTGCATCTCCTGTAGGCCGGATAAAACGCAACTCTCCATCCGGCATTACAAACCCCTCTCTCTTTCCCATTGTCTCATCACCCGACTCGCCCACTCGTTTGAGAATCAGGTTCATACTCCTTAACTGTTCCGGTATAACGACCAGACAACAATATTTAAGGAGCTGTCATGAAGATTTCTCGCCTTGGAGAAGCACCGGATTATCGCTTCTCGCTGGCAAATGAACGTACCTTTCTGGCGTGGATCCGCACCGCGCTCGGATTTCTGGCGGCGGGGGTTGGCCTTGATCAACTGGCCCCGGATTTTGCCACGCCGGTCATCCGTGAGGCGCTTGCCTTGTTGCTGTGTCTGTTTGCCAGCGGTCTGGCGATCTACGGCTACCTGCGCTGGCTACGTAACGAAAAGGCGATGCGACTGAAAGAGGACTTGCCCTACACCCACAGCCTGCTGATTATCAGCGTCATGCTGACTATTGTGGCGGTGATTGTCATGACGCTGGTGCTGTATGCCGGATAGCCGCAAATCGCGACGCATCGCTGACCCGGGGTTACAACCGGAGCGGACTTCACTGGCCTGGTTTCGCACGTTGTTGGGCTATGGCGCGTTAATGGCGCTGGCGATTAAGCACAACTGGCACCAGGCGGGAGCGTTGTTCTGGATATCGGTAGTTGTGCTGGCGATAGTGGCGATTATCCTCTGGCGCTACACCCGCAGCCGTAATCTGATGGATGTGAGTCATAGCGATTTTTCTGAATCTCGCGCGGTGCGTGACAAATTTATGATCTCCCTCGCGGTGTTATCCCTCGCAATGCTGTTTGCTGTAACGCATGTTCGCCAACTTATCGTATTTATCGGGAATTATGCATGACAGGATGTGAGAACATGGATGTTAGTGATGATGTTTTAAACGTGGTGATTGACCATCAGAAGTGTTTACAACCGGTTGAAGTGTACCGTGGTTTGCAACAAGGAAATGTTCGCCTGGTACAGTTTATTCCGCTGGTTAAGCACGATGGTTCAGGTCATCTGACAGACGAATCGGTTACGTCTGAGGCGTGGGGCCGATTTTTAATTACGATATTTGATATCTGGGTACGTGAAGATATTAATCAGATATCTATCCAGCTTTTCGATAAAACGCTTCGCCAGTGGTGTGGTCTGACGGCACAGATTGAACGACAGACCATGTCATCAATGAATACGCGTTGCCAGACATGCTCATTGTTTCAATATTACCACGGTGATTGTCCTGCGTACTGCGAGGAAAATGGAAAGGGCGTGCTGTGTGCAGGCTATCAGGCTTTCTTCAGCCACACCGCACCGCATATGCGCGTGATGCGTGACCTGCTTAAGCAGCATCGCTCACCGATGGAGCTGATGGCGATGCTGCGTTAAGCTCAGCTGTATTTAACGTCCTTTGGCCAGATACTGCGCCATTTCATCTTCCGGGACCATTCCACCGCCGGTCGCCCACACCAGATGAGTGGCGTTATTGAGCTTATCCGCGCTGAAGCCGTGCATGTGCTGATAGTCAGCAGAGGCGCAAACGTGTTGCGGACCGACCATCCCTGCCAGCGCTGACGGTTCGAGGCGAATACCTTCTTCCTGCGCCAGCCAGCCCAGCATGTCGTACATAGTCTGATCGTCCAGGGAGTACAGACCGTCGAGCAGACGTTCCATTGCCCGGCCAACAAAGCCAGACGCACGGCCGACAGCCAGCCCATCAGCCGCCGTCAGGTTGTCGATGCCAATATCCTGCACGGAAATCGTATCGTGCAGTCCGGTATAAATCCCCAGCAGCATGCACGGTGAATGGGTTGGTTCTGCGAAGAAGCAGTGCACGTTGTCGCCAAACGCCAGCTTCAGGCCAAACGCCACGCCGCCAGGGCCACCGCCGACGCCGCATGGCAGGTAAACAAACAGTGGATGGTCTGCATCCACCACGCGCCCCTGCTGGGCAAACTGCGCCTTTAAGCGCTGTCCGGCCACCGCATAGCCTAAAAACAGCGTGCGGGAATTTTCATCATCGATAAAGAAGCAGTTTGGATCGGACTCCGCCGCCTTACGGCCCTGTTCAACCGCCACGCCGTAATCTTCTTCATACTCCACGACCGTCACACCGTGACTGCGCAGTTTGGCTTTTTTCCATGCGCGGGCGTCGGCCGACATATGCACCGTCACCTTAAAGCCGATACGGGCGCTCATAATGCCAATCGACATGCCGAGGTTACCGGTGGAGCCTACTGCGATGCTGTACTGGCTAAAGAACTGTTTGAATTCGGGCGAAAGCAGAACGCTGTAATCGTCTTGTGTGGTCAGCAGACCGGCTTCCAGCGCCAGTTTTTCCGCGTGGGTCAATACTTCATAAATACCACCACGGGCTTTAATCGAGCCAGAAATTGGCAGGTGACTGTCTTTCTTCAGCAGAATTTCGCCATTGATGCGCTGCCCGTACTCTTTCTCCAGCCGCTTTTGCATGGCCGGAATCGCGGCCAGCTCAGATTCAATAATGCCGCCGGTGGCCGCGGTTTCCGGGAATGCCTTTGCCAGGTACGGCGCAAAGCGCGTCAGACGGGCGTGAGCATCCTGAACATCGTGTTCAGTCAGGCCAACATACGGTAAACCTTCCGCAAGAGAGGTGGTGCCTGGGTTAAACCAGGTTGTCTCCTTGAGAGCAACCAGATCTTCCACTAAAGGATACTGGGCGATAAGTGTTTGAATGTTTTCCATAGTCAGTCTCTTTGCGCTTATATAATAAAGGAAAGCAGGAATGTGCAAGCCAGTGCAATCACGGACGCGATAAATGTCGCGGTCGTATAGTATTTAAACGTTTCATTCAGGGTGGCACCGCAGTATTGCTTCACCAGCCAGAAGAGGGAATCGGTAACGATCGTGCAGCCAATAGCGCCGGAACCGATAGCAATGGCGATGATCTCCGGGCTGACGTTGGGATAGAGCGGCAGCATCGGTGCAACGATTGCCGTGGCGCCCATCATTGCCACCGTGGCGGAACCCACCGCGGCATGCAGGATTAACGCCACCAGCCACGCCAGCAGAATCGGGTGCATATGCATGTTCGAGAGGATCAGTGCAAGAGTATCCGCCAGCCCACTGCTCTTGAGGATAGCGTTGAATGCGCCGCCTGCGCCGATAATCAGCAGAATGTTAGCGATGGAGCCAAAACCGTTTTCAGTGTGAGTCAGCAACGTACCCATACCGATGTGTTGACGCAGGCCGAGAATGTAATAGGCAACGAAAACGGCAATAAACATCGCGGTGATCGGGTTACCAATAAACTCCAGCAGCGTATATACCGTGCTGCCTTTCGCCATGTTCAGCTCAGCGACGGTTTTTACCAGCATCAGGCCAATCGGTAGCAGAACGGTAAACAGCGTAGCACCCAGCGACGGTAGCGTACTTTCGTCACGCACTTTAAGGTCAGAAAACTCAGCCGGAACCGGTTTAAACGGCAGACGGTTACCCAGGAATTTCAGGTACAGAGGACCGCCGATCAGCGAGGCCATCAAGCCGACCAGTAAGCCGTAGACAATCACGGTGCCAATGTCTGCGCCCAGCTTGTTCGCCACGAACAGGGCAGCCGGATGCGGTGGTACCACGCAGTGCACCGCCATCAGCGCCGTACACAGCGGAATCGCCAGCTTCAGTAATGAAGTATTGGTTTTCTTGGCAATTGAAAAGGCCAGTGGAATCAACAGCACCACGCCGACTTCAACAAACAGCGTGATCCCACAAATCAGCCCAACCAGAACCATAATGACGTCGGCGGATAGCCAGCGGCAGCGCTGCAGCGTCAGGCCAATGCGTTCGGCTGCGCCGGACACTTCCATCATTTTGCCCAGAATGGTCCCAAGGCCGATAACCGCGGCGAGGAAGCCCAGCGTACCGCCGATGCCACTCTCAATGGCATTGACCATATCCAACGGCCCCATGCCCATCATCGTACCCACGAAGAAGCTGGCTAACAGTAGCGCCAGAAACGGGTGGAATTTGAACTTCACGATGGTCAAAACGATTAACACGATGCTTATCAGCAGCGTGCTCACAACCCAGATTTGAGAGTGCATAACTCACCTTGCCCTGTGATTAATATAGGGTTATTGGACAAAAATAAGGCATGGTCTGACAAACGATATAAATCCCCCTTCACATGAGCCAGATTGCATCAAATGAGTGATTTATGTCTAATTGTGCTTTGTTTATGCGATATGGTTCACTCTGGTTCACCTTTGAGCTGATTTTTGCAGCGAACTTTTTTACACTCCAGCGCATGAATCAGAAGGAAAAGAGGTGAGAATGGATCCCCTACGCGAAGTCAGAAACCGGCTGCTCAACGGCTGGCAGCTATCAAAGCTGTATACTTTTGAAGTGGCGGCCCGGCATCAGTCGTTTGCGCTGGCGGCAGACGAGTTGTCATTGAGCCCCAGCGCCGTCAGCCATCGCATAAATCAGCTTGAAGATGAGCTTGGTATCCAATTATTTGTTCGTTCTCATCGCAAAGTGGAACTCACTCATGAGGGCAAACGGGTATTTTGGGCGCTGAAGTCGTCACTGGACACGCTCAACCAGGAGATTCTTGATATTAAGAATCAGGAGCTCTCGGGGACGCTCACCGTCTACTCACGACCTTCTATCGCCCAGTGCTGGCTGGTTCCGGCGCTCGGCGACTTTACCCGTCGCTACCCGTCAATTTCGCTAACCATGTTGACCGGGAACGACAACGTCAATCTACAGCGTGCGGGTATCGATCTCGCCATCTATTTTGACGATGCACCCTCCGCGCAACTCACGCATCACTTCCTGATGGATGAAGAGATCCTGCCGGTGTGCAGCCCGGACTACGCCCGCCGCCATGACCTTACCGGTTCGCTGGTGAATTTGCCGCACTGTACGTTGCTGCACGACAGACAGGCGTGGAGTAACGATTCCGGGACCGATGAGTGGCACAGTTGGGCGCAGCATTTTGCAGCGAATTTGCCAACATCGTCGGGGATTGGTTTTGATCGTTCTGATTTAGCAGTAATTGCGGCAATGAACCATATCGGCGTGGCGATGGGCCGAAAACGGCTGGTGCAAAAACGCCTCGATAGCGGAGAATTGATTGCGCCTTTTGGCGATATGGCGCTGAAATGTCATCAGCATTACTACATCACCACGCTGCCCGGCAGGCAGTGGCCGAAAATCGAGGCGTTTATTGGCTGGCTACAGGAGCAGGTTAAATAAGCGGGTCGCGAATATTTTTTACGCTTTCGCTCTACACGGAAAGTGAAAAAGCGTGCTAAATACGTGATATCACTCCTGATGATTTGCGTAAGGACGACCGTGTTAAAGCCGATTGTTTCCCTTTTACTGTTGGCCAGCGCCACCGTGTGTGCCGCGCAACCTGTGTTGACGGCGGCGCAGTATGTGCAGCAGCTTGGGGTTGGGATGAACGTAGATTGGGCGCGTACCGATCGGGGCATCCGTGAATTCGATCCGCTGGTGGTGCGGGATTATAAGGCGAAAGGGTTGACCCACGTGCGCATTCGCGTGGCGGGTGAGCCAACGGAGGCGCGGCTCATTCATCTGCGCAAGCTGGTGGAAGCCTGCGAGCAGTATGGCGTGATCCCGATAATTGCCTATCAGGCTGACGAGTATAAAAAAGACCCCAGTGCCAGTAACGAAAAAGAGGTGGTTAACTGGTGGGTGGCGGTGGCGCATTACTTTGGCCAAAGCTCGCCGTTGCTGGGTTTCGACCTGATTTATGAACCTGCCGATAAGCTCAACCATAATCAGGCGTCGCTCAATAGGGTGTATGACAAAACCATCCGTACCATCCATGCCATCGATCCACAGCGAATGATATTTATTGCGCCGAAACTGCATGCCGCTCCGGAAGATTTGCCCAACCTAAAGTTGCCGCCGCAAAGTCAGAATACCGTGCTGGCCCAATGGCATATTTTCCCGTGGGGGCCGCTGAAAAATAACGGTAAATACCCGTGGACCTCAGGGACAGCGGCAGAAAAGGCCGCCATTCGTGCCCGTATCAATACCGCCATTCACTGGCAGCAGAAAACCGGTCATGTTAGTTGGGTAGGAGGCTGGTCGCCGGGAGAAACCATCAGGAACGCGCCTTCTGCCTCGCAAATGGCGTTTGCCCGCTTTATGGCTTGCGAGCTGAAGAAAGCGAAAATTCCCTATGCTATCAATGCGGATACGCAGTTCTATGATGGTGAGGAAGGGGCATGGAGACCGGCGCTGGAGCCGTTGTTGAATACCATGATTGCCCCTGAGTGTGAAAAGCCCGGCGAGAAGCCGGGCCATCATACGCTTAAACCGCCTGTCCCTGATGCGACACGCGTGACGCCAGCGGAAGCCAGCAAACAAAAATCAACAGCCCCATAAGGGTCATCAGCAGGCCCAGGCTGGCTTGCCCGGTCTGCGGCAGCATGGCAGAGAACCACGCCAGCACGCCGGAACCAATGTTCTGTAATCCACCAACCAGCGCACCAGCAGTACCGGCCAGGAACGGGAAAGGCTCCATTGCGCCGCTGGTTGCCAGCGGAAACAGCATCCCGGCACCGAAGAAAAACAGTGCGGCGGGAACCAGCAGTGTCCAGACGTTCATCACGTCGAACAGACCAGGGATCCACATCATCAAACCGGCGACCAGACAGCAGATAACCGACTGCCACATTAGCGTCGAGAAACGCTTATTCGGGCGACCGGCGAACCAGGCACCAAAAAACGCCGCCGGAATGGGCAGAATAAACAGGATACTGACCACCATGCTGCTTAAGCCGAGACGCGCGCCTAACAACACCCCGGAACAGGCTTCGAAGACCGCAACGCCCGCCAGGCCGCCGATCAGCATCAGCACGTAACAGGTGAAAGAGCTGTTGCCAAACAGCGTTTTGTAGCTGGCGATAAGCTGTGGACGCGGCGCACCTGCGGGGCGCGTTTCTGGCATCCAGCGCGCCATGCTAAACGTGACGCCTGCGCACAGCACCAGCAGAAAGATGTAACAGGCACGCCAGTTCCACAGGGTATCCAGCATACCGCCAATCAATGGTGCCAGCAGTGGGCTGACCAGAATCCCCATGTTTAACAGGCTATTAGCGTGGCGTAACTGCGTGCCTTCATACAAATCGCGCGGTAACGTTCGCGCCATCACACCACCGACGCCCGTTCCTATCCCCTGTATTGCGCTGGCGATAATCAATACCGTAAGGCTGTGAGTGGTTATGGCGACCAGCGTAGCCAGCATAAAAATGGACATCCCGGCGAGGATCACCGGGCGGCGGCCAACGCGATCGGAAAGTGGGCCGTAAATCAGTTGTGACAGGCCATAGGTCAACAGATAGGCGGCCATCACGCTTTGCACCGCCCCTTCGCGAACGTTCAGTTCACGCGCCATATCAGCAATCGCGGGGATATAAATGGTTTGCGCCATCTGACCTACCGCCACCAGTAATACCAACATCAACAACAAATTGACGCTTCTATGCCTTTTCATTTCGCTGATTACTTTTCAAAAAGTGAAAAAATAAGAATAAGGTGCTGCACTTTCCCGTAAATGCGCGTGGAATCTACCACAAAAGAAAAAGAAGACCAGATAGTGGGCTGGAATGTTTAAACGATGGACGGCAGGAAATGTAAACAAAAAGCGGCAACAAATGTTGCCGGATTGCATCGGGTTTACAGAGGTCATGATAAGCGTAGCAAAACTGCGCCTATGGCAATGCCTCCAGCCGCAACGAGACGTATTCCGGCAACCTTCTCTTTCAGTAGCAGCCACGCGAGCAGCGCGCCAAACAGGATGGAAGTTTCACGCAGCGCAGCGACTACCGCCAACGGAGCCTGAGTCATGGCCCACAGCGCCAGACCGTAAGAACCCATTGTGCCAATCCCACCAAGAATACCTTTTTTCCACTGTTGTACCAGATAACGTGACGCTTCCCGGCGTCGGGCAATCATCGCCCAGCCCAGCAGGCAGGAGCCGTTCAGAAAGAAGGTCCACAGCGTATAACCCAGCGCGGTTTCAGATAAACGTACGCCGGTGCCATCAACCAGCGTATATCCGGCGATAAAGCAGGCGTTAATGAGCGCCAGCACGATCCCGCGTTGCGAGCTGCTGCGTCCGTTAAACGCCATGCCGAGGATCGCCAGACAGATCGTGGCAATCCCCACCCAGGCTAGAACAGAGAGGCTATCGCCAAGAAACAGGACGCTGATAATTGCGACCAGTAGTGGCGCTGTGCCGCGCATTAACGGATAGGTCTGGCTCATATCCGAAACCTGATAGGTTTTGGCGACCAGGACGGTATATACAATTTGCAACGCAGTTGAGACGGCTAAAAACGGCAGGCTGGCGGCGGAAGGTTGCGGCGCAAAGGGTAAGCAAATCAATGCCATAATTGCAGCAGAACCGCTGACACCGATCGCTGAGTACAGTTTATCGTTTCCAGCTTTAACAATGGCATTCCAGCTGGCATGCAGCAGCGCGGCGAACAGCAAAATGCAGAAAACAGAAAGCGTCATGGTGGAATTCTTCCCTGAGAATGTCATAAAAACGTAACATATTGGCGCGACACAAGCACCAGGGAGAAGGTGAAAGGGGAGCGGAGTGTTACCCGCCCCCCTTAGGTGCGACTTGAATCCGAATTACTTAACGTATTTCAGAACAGCATCAAGTAGTTGCAGTGCTGCAACAATGAGTTTGAGGATAAGAATAGCGATATCCACGAGGCTCATACGCTCTCCTTTTGGTACAAGGAGCACGGTGCTGACGTACCTCGCCGCTGCCTGTTGCCAGCACCTTTGTTGACATAACACAGTGTGCTCACACGGGGGTTAAGGCGCTGACGGCACCACCCGTTTCAGCCAGGACTTTGATGCGCCGGTTTACGATGCGGCCCCCGCATAACACATTGCGTACCGAGACATTATAGATAAATACTGTATAAATTAACAGTATTTTATGGACGTTACGCTATTCATGTTCCATACTCAAAACCATCAAAATTCGTGCCGAAATTGCGTGTTCTTCGCAGAACGCGTATACTTTTTTCGTTGACATAACACAGTGTGTTCGGCGGCTACCAACCGCACAGCACTGAAAAAAACCTCGCTCCGGCGGGGTTTTTTGTTTTTCAGCAATGCACAACGAAATGTGATCATTGACGCATTTTTATGCAGATGAAAATTTTTCCATTGTCACGCTGAAAAACCTGTGTTTGTATAAATCCAGTTAATCAACAAACAGACAGGTCCCTAATGAACCCTTCCATGCTGACTGCGACCCTACTAAAAACTGCGCCATCTCGCGCAGCGGTCGTCGTGCGTGTGGTGGTGGTCGTCGGCAATGCGCCGTAGGGTCCGAATCAACACACGATTCCAAAACCCCGCCGGCGCAAACCGGGCGGGGTTTTTCGTTTCAGAGACCTGCCCGGAGCAAAGGCCCAGAATAAAAGGACTGGAGCATGGCAAGTTCGGGCATAACATCCAAGCGTACGCGTTTTACGGGCGCAGAATTCATCGTTCATTTCCTGGAACGCCAGGGAATTCAGGTTGTTACCGGTATTCCCGGCGGATCGATTCTTCCCGTCTATGACGCCTTAAGTCAAAGCACGCAAATCCGTCATATCCTGGCGCGCCACGAGCAAGGAGCTGGGTTTATCGCTCAGGGAATGGCGAGAACCGATGGCAAACCCGCCGTCTGTATGGCCTGCAGCGGACCGGGCGCAACCAATCTGGTGACCGCCATTGCTGATGCGCGTCTGGATTCCATCCCGCTGGTGTGTATCACCGGGCAGGTTCCGGCCTCAATGATAGGCACCGACGCCTTCCAGGAAGTCGACACCTACGGCATTTCTATCCCCATCACTAAGCACAACTATCTGGTCCGACATATCAGTGAATTACCTCAGGTCATGAGCGATGCGTTCCGCATTGCGCAGTCCGGACGTCCAGGCCCGGTGTGGATAGACATTCCTAAGGATATTCAAACCGCCGTTTTTGACATTGAAGAGATGCCGGAGCCTGCGCAGAAAATGGCGGCGCCAGCGTTCAGCCAGGACAGCATTCGCGATGCCGCAGCCATGATTAACGCCGCACAGCGTCCGGTGCTGTACCTCGGCGGCGGCGTGATTAACGCACCTGAGCGCGTACGTGAACTGGCGGAAAAAGCGATGCTGCCCACCACTATGACCTTAATGGCGCTCGGTATGTTGCCGAAAGCGCATCCGCTGTCGTTAGGCATGCTGGGCATGCACGGCGCGCGTAGCACTAACTTTATTCTGCAAGAAGCGGATTTATTGATTGTTCTGGGCGCACGTTTTGATGACCGGGCGATTGGTAAAACGGAGCAGTTCTGCCCGAACGCCAAAATTATTCACGTGGATATCGACCGCGCGGAGCTGGGTAAAATCAAACAACCGCACGTGGCGATTCAGGCGGATGTCGATGAGGTTCTGGCACAATTGATCCCATTAATTGACGCGCAGCCGCGAGAGTCGTGGCATCAGACGGTGGCCGATTTACAACGTGAATTCCCTTGCACTATTCCGCAGGAAAGCGACCCGCTCAGCCACTATGGATTGATCAACGCCGTGGCTGCCTGCGTAGACGATAGCGCCATTATCACCACCGACGTAGGCCAGCATCAGATGTGGGCGGCACAGGCTTATCCGCTGAACCGTCCGCGTCAGTGGCTGACCTCCGGCGGTCTGGGAACTATGGGCTTTGGCCTGCCAGCGGCAATTGGCGCGGCGCTGGCCAATCCAGACAAGAAAGTGCTGTGCTTTTCCGGCGACGGCAGCCTGATGATGAATATTCAGGAAATGGCGACAGCCAGCGAAAATCAGCTGGATATTAAAATCATCCTGATGAATAACGAAGCGTTGGGTCTGGTGTATCAGCAGCAGAGTCTGTTCTATAAGCAGGGTGTTTTTGCCGCGACCTATCCGGGGATGATTAACTTTATGCAGATAGCCGCCGGGTTTGGTCTCGAAACCTGCGATCTGAATAACGAAGCGGACCCACAGGCAGCGTTGCAGGAGATTATTAATCGTCCTGGGCCTGCGCTGATTCACGTGCGCATCGATGCCGAACAAAAAGTGTACCCGATGGTGCCGCCGGGTGCGGCAAACACAGAAATGGTGGGGGAATAAGCCATGCAACAGCAGACTCATGACAACGTAATCCTGGAACTCACCGTACGCAACCATCCGGGCGTAATGACTCACGTTTGCGGGCTGTTCGCCCGCCGCGCGTTCAACGTGGAAGGCATTCTCTGTCTACCGATTCAGGACAGCGATAAGAGCCGCATCTGGCTACTGGTCAACGACGATCAACGTCTTGAGCAGATGATAAGCCAGATCGACAAGCTGGAAGATGTGGTGAAAGTGGCCCGCAACCAGTCCGATCCGTCGATGTTTAACAAAATTACCGTGTTCTTTGAGTGAGTTAGTCGCCGTCTGAATCCGGGGTGATCACTTTTACAGAGCCGTTCCGGCAGTGGGTTGCGTAATCTGCCGGTAACGGACGGTCGCTTATCAGTACGTCAAAGGTGGAGAGTGGACCAATGCTGGCGGGGGCGACCTCATCGAACAGGGCGTGGCGCGTCAGCAGAATTTTGTGTAATCCGCGTTCCATCGCTTTGCGTTTTGTGGCCAGATCGTCCGGATTGAACCAGCTAACGCCGAAATGCTCATGGACTCCGCTGGCGGAGATAAAGACTTTCCGTGGGTTGAGTGCATCCAGCGGGGAGGGATTGCTGGTGTCGTAAAAGGCGTCACTTTTCGCCCGGTAGGTCCCCCCGCAAAGAATCGCTGTGGCGTTGGGCTTTTCATTTAGCGCTACGAACACCCGGTGCGAGTAGCAAATCCCGGTAAAGGAAATATCGTCCGGGATCATGCTGACCACCAACGGCATTTCCGCACCATTATCAAAAAAGACCAGATCATTTTCACTCACCAGTCCCGCAGCCAGAATGGCAACCGGTAAATCGTCGCGGTGATACTGTTTTTGCGCGGGGAGTGGCGCGTTAACGATGGCGGCAGGTTTGTTCACCATCACAATGTAACCACCAAGCAGCGTGAGTGGTAACGGTTCGTCATCCTGACTGAGATCCCGACGAATAGTCATCACGGAAACTTCCAGCATTCGTGCCGCCTCTTTCAGATGGATTCGGTCGGTCTTCTTCAACAATTCCATCAGACGTCGAATACGTTCTTTTTGCTTAGTTTCCATGTGCTTCTCCACGAATCATGTTCCCATGTTCCTTCAGTAACATTTTTGTGTTTCTGAGAACATGACATTGCCGCATTACTATACGTCTGACTATCCGGAAATAAAAGCGTGTTTTTTCACGTTTTATTGATTATAACCAGTTAATTTTCAGTCAATTGTAAGCAACTTCATCATTTGTATTGTGATGTGGGTGTAACAGTTAGTGTAATAAATAAACAATAAAATGATCTTCCAATCGCGATCCTAGTCACAAATGATACGAAAGTAACATGATAATGTTATTTTAATATCATTGTTGTGTGATTGTTTCTGAGAGGTAGTAAAATGGATATCGCGGTTATTGGCTCCAACATGGTGGATCTCATCACCTACATCAACCAGATGCCCAAAGAAGGGGAAACGCTGGAAGCACCGGCGTTCAAAATTGGCTGCGGGGGCAAAGGCGCAAATCAGGCCGTTGCGGCCGCTAAGCTCAATTCCAAAGTGCTGATGCTGACAAAAGTCGGTGATGATATTTTTGCGGATAACACTATTCGCAATCTCGAATCCTGGGGAATTAATACCACCTATGTCGAAAAGGTACCCTGCACCAGCAGCGGTGTCGCACCGATCTTTGTTAATGCGAACTCCAGCAACAGTATTCTGATTATTAAAGGAGCGAACAAATTTCTCTCCCCGGAAGATATCGATCGTGCGGCGGAAGATCTGAAAAAATGTCAGCTTATTGTCCTGCAACTGGAAGTGCAGCTGGAAACCGTTTATCACGCGATTGAATTTGGTAAAAAACACGGTATTGAAGTGTTACTAAATCCCGCCCCTGCATTACGGGAATTAGATATGTCTTATGCCTGTAAATGTGATTTTTTTGTGCCGAATGAAACCGAGCTGGAAATATTAACCGGTATGCCAGTAGATACTTATGACCATATTCGCGCAGCGGCACGTTCTCTGGTTGATAAAGGTCTGAACAATATTATCGTCACCATGGGTGAGAAAGGTGCGCTGTGGATGACGCGTGACCAGGAAGTCCATGTTCCAGCGTTTAAAGTGAACGCTGTCGATACCAGTGGCGCAGGCGACGCTTTCATCGGTTGTTTTGCTCACTATTACGTTCAAAGCGGTGATGTGGAAGCCGCCATGAAAAAAGCCGCTCTCTTCGCTGCTTTCAGCGTTACCGGGAAAGGCACTCAATCATCTTATCCAAGCATCGAACAATTTAATGAGTTTCTTACCTTAAACGAATAATACTCCTGCACTGTAAAAGGTAGCACTATGAACGATAAAAACATCATTCAGATGCCTGACGGCTATTTGAATAAGACCCCTCTGTTCCAGTTTATTTTGTTATCCTGTTTATTCCCGTTATGGGGATGCGCAGCCGCATTAAATGATATTCTGATTACGCAATTCAAAAGCGTATTTTCACTCAGCAACTTTGCCTCGGCATTAGTTCAGAGTGCCTTTTATGGCGGTTATTTTTTAATTGCTATTCCAGCATCTCTGGTGATTAAAAAGACCAGTTATAAAGTCGCCATCTTAATGGGGCTGACCCTTTATATCGTTGGGTGTACGCTCTTTTTCCCGGCATCGCACATGGCCACCTACACCATGTTCCTTGCGGCGATTTTCGCGATTGCGATTGGTCTGAGCTTCCTGGAAACAGCAGCCAACACCTACAGCTCAATGATCGGCCCAAAAGCGTATGCCACTTTACGCCTGAACATCAGTCAGACTTTTTATCCTATTGGTGCGGCTGCTGGCATTCTGCTAGGTAAATATCTGGTCTTCTCTGAAGGCGAAAGCCTGGAAAAACAGATGGCCGGGATGAATGCTGAGCAGATCCATAACTTTAAAGTGTTGATGCTGGAAAATACCCTTGAGCCATACAAGTACATGATTATGGTACTGGTTGTGGTGATGGTGTTATTCCTCCTGACTCGCTTCCCGACCTGTAAAGTCGCGCAAACCACGAGTCATAAACGCCCGTCAGCGATGGATACACTGCGTTATCTGGCCAGCAATGCCCGTTTCCGTCGTGGAATTGTGGCGCAATTTCTTTATGTGGGGATGCAGGTCGCGGTGTGGTCATTCACCATCCGTCTGGCACTGGAATTAGGTGATATCAACGAGCGCGACGCCTCAACCTTCATGGTCTATAGCTTCGCCTGCTTCTTTATCGGCAAGTTTATCGCCAACATTTTGATGACGCGCTTCAATCCGGAAAAAGTGCTGATTCTCTATTCCATTATTGGTGCGCTGTTCCTCGTCTATGTTGCACTGGCGCCAAGCTTCAGCGCTGTGTATGTCGCAGTGCTGGTGAGTGTCCTGTTTGGACCCTGCTGGGCGACAATCTATGCTGGTACGCTTGATACCGTGGATAACGAGCATACCGAAATGGCAGGTGCTGTCATTGTCATGGCGATTGTCGGTGCGGCGGTGGTTCCTGCGATTCAGGGCTATGTGGCCGATATGTTCCATTCATTGCAACTCTCGTTCCTGGTCTCCATGCTGTGCTTCGTGTACGTCGGTATCTACTTCTGGCGTGAAAGCAAAGTGCGCAACAACCTGGCTGAAGCGACAGTTTCCTGAGGAGAGCGATCATGACAACACGTATAACGCTGTGGCGAGAACTCTTTGCAGAGCATCCGCGAATCTTACTGAAGAATAACGACTTCACGGTTACCGCATTTCGTTACGCCAGCGGAGTGGAAGGGCTGAAGGTAGAAAACAGTCGTGGACATCTGGTTATTCTGCCCTGGATGGGGCAGATGATCTGGGATGCTCAGTTTGATGGCCATGACCTGACCATGCGTAACATGTTCAGTCAGCCGAAACCGGCGGCGGAAGTGGTGGCGACCTACGGCTGTTTTGCCTTCCACTCAGGTCTGTTGGCAAATGGCTGCCCATCACCAGAGGATTCACATCCTTTGCACGGTGAAATGGCTTGTGCCGCGATGGATGAAGCCTGGCTGGAGCTGGAGGGTGAGAATTTGCGCGTGGCTGGACGCTATGAGTATGTGATGGGGTTCGGTCATCATTATCAGGCGCATCCTGCGGTGGTAATGCACAAAGCGAGCGCGCTGTTTGATATTCAGATGGCGGTTACCAACCTCGCCTCAGTGGCAATGCCGTTGCAGTACATGTGCCATATGAACTATGCCTACGTACCGGAAGCTACCTTCAGCCAGAATATTCCGGATGAGGCCATGAAGCTGCGTGAGTCGATACCCGCGCATGTTAAGCCGACTGAGCAGTGGCTGGCGTTTAATCAGCGGATTGTTCAGGGCGAGGCTTCTCTGGCGCGGCTCAATGAACCGCATTTTTACGATCCGGAAATTGTCTTCTTTGCTGACCAACTGGACAGGTACACAGATAAGCCGGAATTTAGCATGATCGCGCCTGATGGCACCACGTTCGTTACGCGTTTCTCCAGCACGGAGCTGAATTATGTGACGCGTTGGATCCTCTATAACGGCGATCAGCAGGTTGCGGCATTCGCCTTGCCTGCAACCTGTCGACCTGAAGGATTCCTGGCAGCACAACGCAATGGCACCTTGATTGAAATAGAACCGCAGCACACCCGGACATTTACAGTCACAACTGGCATAGCCTGATCGCTCAAGGCTTGAACACCAAAGCACTTATCGTTAAGGTAAGCGCTTTTGCTGGGTGGCGGCATTAATGCCTTATCCGGCCTACAACGGCACCCGCCCGTAGGCCTGATAAGCGTAGCGCCATCAGGCATGCCTTAGCGCTAGGATGAACCCATGATTACCGTTGCCCTTATTGACGACCACCTCATCGTCCGCTCCGGCTTTGCCCAACTGCTGGGGCTGGAACCTGATTTGCAGGTGGTCGCTGAGTTTGGCTCAGGCAGTGAGGCGCTGGCGGGATTACCGGGACGCGGCGTGCAGGTGTGTATCTGCGATATCTCTATGCCTGATATCTCTGGTCTTGAACTGTTAAGCCAGTTGCCAAAAGGAATGGCGATTATCATGCTCTCTGTCCACGACAGCCCGGCACTGGTGGAGCAGGCGCTCAACGCGGGCGCGCGTGGTTTCCTTTCTAAACGCTGCAGCCCGGATGAGCTGATCGCGGCGGTGCATACCGTAGCGACCGGAGGCTGTTACCTGACGCCGGACATCGCCGTCAAACTGGCTGCCGGTCGTCAGGATCCGCTCACCAAACGCGAACGTCAGGTGGCGGAAAAACTGGCGCAAGGTATGGCGGTCAAAGAGATTGCCGCTGAACTGGGTCTGTCGCCGAAAACGGTGCACGTGCATCGCGCTAACCTGATGGAAAAGCTGGGCGTCAGCAACGACGTCGAACTGGCCCGCCGGATGTTTGACGGCTGGCAATGAACACGTTCTGTTCCCGGTTAATCACCGTTGTTGCCTGCTTCTTTATCTTCTCTGCCGCGTGGTTTTGCCTGTGGAGCATCAGCCTGCATCTGGTTGAGCGCCCGGAGCTAGCGGTACTGCTGTTTCCGTTTGGCCTGCGTCTGGGGTTGATGCTGCAATGTCCGCGCGGCTACTGGCCGGTGCTGCTGGGCGCGGAATGGCTGCTTCTTTTCTGGCTGGCGCAGGAAGTGGCGCTGGTCCATTTACCACTTTTGATGATCGGCAGCTTCCTCACGTTACTCCCGGTGATGTTGATTTCGCGATACCGCCATCAGCGCGACTGGCGCACGCTGCTGTTGCAGGGCGCGGCGCTCACGGCGGCGGCGCTGCTGCAATCGCTGCCCTGGCTTGGGCAAGGTGAAGAGGCGTGGAACGCGCTGTTGCTGACGCTCACTGGCGGATTAACGTTGGCGCCGATCTGCCTGGTGTTCTGGCACTATCTGACCAGCACGACCTGGCTGCCACTGGGCCCGGCGGTGGTGTCGCAGCCGGTGAACTGGCGCGGGCGGCATCTGGTCTGGTACCTGCTGCTGTTTAGCGTCAGCCTGTGGCTACAGCTCGGCTTACCCGCCGAGCTTTCGCGCTTCACGCCGTTTTGCCTCGCGTTGCCGATCATTGCGCTGGCCTGGCACTACGGCTGGCAAGGGGCACTGATTGCGACGCTGATGAACGCCATCGCGCTGATTGCCAGCCAGACCTGGCACGATCATCCCGTCGATCTGTTGCTCTCGCTGCTGGTGCAAAGCCTGACCGGGCTGCTGCTCGGTGCGGGTATTCAGCGTCTGCGCGAACTTAACCAGTCGCTGCAAAATGAATTAGCACGCAACCATCGTCTGGCGGAACGCCTGCTGGAAACCGAGGAGAGCGTGCGCCGGGATGTGGCGCGCGAACTGCACGATGATATCGGCCAGACCATCACCGCCATTCGCACCCAGGCGGGCATTGTTCAGCGGCTGGCGCCAGAAAACGCAGGGGTGAAGCGCAGCGGGGCGCACATCGAACAACTTTCTCTCGGCGTGTACGATTCGGTGCGTCGCCTGTTAGGCCGCCTGCGACCGCGCCAGCTGGACGATCTCACGCTGGAGCAGGCCATCCGCTCACTGATGCGCGAAATGGAGCTGGAAAGCCGTGGCATCGTCAGCCATCTCGACTGGCGAATTGACGAATCTGCACTTAGCGAAAGCCAGCGGGTGACGCTGTTTCGCGTCTGTCAGGAAGGGCTGAACAATATCGTTAAGCACGCCAACGCCAGCGCGGTGACGCTTCAGGGCTGGCAACAGGATGAACGGCTAATGCTGGTGATTGAGGACGACGGCAGCGGCCTGCCGCCTGGGTCGAATCAACAGGGATTTGGCCTCACTGGGATGCGTGAACGCATTAGCGCCCTCGGCGGATCGCTCTCGATTTCCTGTACGCACGGCACGCGGGTCAGCGTGTCGTTACCCCAGCGATATGTGTAAGGCGCGGTCATGTTTTCATTTTTAAAAGCTCCGGCCAGTGCGTCGCTCATTACTGATAAGCGTGAAGTGGATGCTCTCTACCGCTACTGGCGGCGGCATATCCTGACCACCATCTGGCTCGGCTACGCGCTGTTCTATTTCACACGCAAGAGCTTCAATGCCGCCGTACCGGATATCCTCATCAGCGGCGTGCTGACTCGCAGCGACATTGGGCTGCTGGCGACGCTGTTTTACATCACCTACGGCCTGTCGAAGTTTGTCTCCGGTATCGTCAGCGACCGTTCGAACGCCCGCTATTTTATGGGTATCGGACTGATTGCCACCGGCGTGGTAAACATTCTGTTTGGATTCTCCACCTCGCTATGGGCCTTTGCAGTGCTGTGGGCGCTGAACGCCTTTTTCCAGGGCTGGGGATCGCCGGTCTGCGCGCGTTTATTGACCGCGTGGTATTCGCGTACTGAACGCGGCGGCTGGTGGGCGCTGTGGAACACCGCACACAACGTCGGCGGGGCGCTGATCCCTATCGTGATGGCGGCGACAGCGCTGCACTACGGCTGGCGCGCCGGGATGATGATCGCCGGGCTGCTGGCGATTGTGGTGGGGATTTTTCTCTGCTGGCGGCTGCGCGACAGGCCGCAGGCGATTGGTCTGCCGCCAATTGGCGACTGGCGGCATGATGAACTGGAAATTGCCCAACAGCAGGAAGGTGCTGGGCTGAGCCGCAAAGAGATCCTCACCCGCTATGTGCTGCTGAATCCTTATATCTGGCTGCTGTCACTGTGTTATGTGCTGGTGTACGTGGTCCGTGCCGCGATTAACGACTGGGGCAATCTGTACATGTCGGAGACGCTCGGCGTGGATCTGGTGACCGCCAATACCGCCGTGACCATGTTTGAGCTGGGCGGATTTGTTGGCGCGCTGGTGGCGGGTTGGGGTTCGGACAAGCTGTTTAACGGCAACCGCGGTCCAATGAACCTGATTTTCGCCGCCGGAATTTTGCTCTCCGTTGGCTCGCTGTGGCTAATGCCGTTCGCCAGCTATGTGATGCAGGCCGCGTGCTTCTTCACCACCGGATTCTTCGTCTTCGGCCCGCAGATGCTGATCGGCATGGCAGCGGCGGAGTGTTCGCACAAAGAGGCGGCGGGCGCGGCAACCGGATTTGTCGGGCTGTTTGCTTATCTGGGGGCATCGCTCTCCGGCTGGCCGCTGGCGAAGGTGATGGAGGTCTGGCACTGGACCGGATTCTTTGTGGTGATCGCTATTGCGGCGGGAATTTCCGCGCTGCTGCTGCTGCCGTTTTTAAATGCCCAGGCTCCGCGCGAACTCAACGAAGCGTGATGTACCTCACCTTTTTGTCCCGAGTGGAGCAAAACTAAGAAATTTTCCCGGTTTCACCTGGACGCTGTCTCAGGCGCGTCTTCCGGCTGATTTTTACAATGCCTGCCATTCGCAGGTATAAAAATTAGCTCGGGAGTGTCAAATGCTGGCCTTTCTAAACCAGGTGCGCAAGCCGACCCTGGATCTGCCGCTCGATGTGCGGCGCAAAATGTGGTTCAAACCGTTCATGCAGTCCTATCTGGTGGTCTTTATCGGCTACCTGACCATGTACCTGATCCGCAAAAACTTCAACATCGCGCAGAACGACATGATCTCCACCTACGGGCTGAGCATGACGCAGCTGGGGATGATTGGCCTGGGCTTCTCCATCACCTACGGCGTGGGTAAAACGCTGGTTTCCTACTACGCGGACGGCAAAAACACCAAGCAGTTCCTGCCGTTTATGCTGATCCTCTCCGCCATCTGTATGCTTGGCTTCAGCGCCAGCATGGGCGCGGGTTCAACCAGCCTGTTTTTGATGATCGCTTTCTACGCGCTGAGCGGTTTCTTCCAGAGTACTGGCGGCTCATGTAGCTATTCCACCATTACTAAATGGACGCCGCGTCGCAAACGGGGTTCTTACCTCGGCATGTGGAATATCTCCCACAACCTCGGCGGTGCGGGTGCGGCGGGCGTGGCGCTGTTTGGCGCTAACTATCTGTTTGACGGTCACGTCATCGGTATGTTTATCTTCCCGTCGATTATTGCTCTGATTGTCGGCTTTATCGGCCTGCGCTACGGCAGCGACTCCCCGGAATCTTATGGCCTCGGTAAAGCCGAAGAGCTGTTCGGTGAGGAGATCAGCGAAGAAGACAAAGAGACCGAAGAAAACGAGATGACCAAATGGCAGATCTTTGTTGAGTACGTGCTGAAAAACAAAGTGATCTGGCTGTTATGTTTCTCGAACATCTTCCTGTACGTAGTGCGTATCGGTATCGACCAGTGGTCCACAGTCTACGCCTTCCAGGAGCTGAAGCTTTCCAAAGAAGTGGCGATTCAGGGCTTTACCCTGTTCGAAGTGGGCGCGTTGGTCGGTACGCTGCTGTGGGGCTGGCTCTCTGACCTGGCGAACGGTCGTCGTGCGCTGGTGGCCTGTGTAGCGCTGGCGTTGATTATCGCCACCCTGGGCGTTTATCAGCACGCCAGCAACCAGTACGTTTATCTGGCTTCGCTGTTTGCGCTGGGCTTCCTGGTGTTTGGCCCGCAGCTGTTAATCGGCGTTGCGGCAGTCGGATTTGTGCCGAAAAAAGCGATCGGCGCAGCCGATGGGATTAAAGGCACTTTCGCTTATCTGATTGGTGACAGCTTCGCCAAGCTCGGTCTGGGGATGATTGCCGACGGCACGCCGATTTTCGGGCTGACCGGCTGGGCAGGCACCTTTGCTGCGCTGGATACCGCCGCCATTGGCTGTATCTGCCTGATGGCCATCGTGGCCGTGTTTGAAGAACGTAAAATTCGCCGCGAGAAAAAGATTCAACAATTGAAAGTTGCTTGAGTTAAGTGTGCATTGGTAACTTTTGCCCGCCTTAATGGCGGGCTTTTTTATACTCTAAACTGGCTGGTTTCATGTACCAGATTGCGCAGCCACTGATGAGCGGCATCGCGGTGCGTGCGTTCATGCCAGGCCATGCTTTTTGTAAAACCGGTTATGGGTAGCGGGGGCGGTAAAACGTGCATACGGGTGTCGTCATACGCCAGACGGGCAGGAACAACGGCAATCATATCGCTGATAGCGAGGATGTCCGGCAATACCAGGAAGCTGCTAACCGACAAACCAATCTGCCGTTGGCGTCCGACGCTTGCCAGTGCCTCATCGGTGACGCCCCAGAAACTTTCACCCTCATAAGAAACCAGCACATGCTCCAGCGCGCAGAAGCGATCGAGCGTCAGCGGTTGCCCCGCATCAGGATGCGCATGACGCATGAGACAAACGTACTCTTCATCATATAACGCCCGGCTATGCAGGTTGTCGGGCGTGGAATCCGGCGTCAGCAACGCCAGGTCGATTTTCCCCTGCTCAAACTGTGTGGTGAGCAGCACTGGCTCAACCGGGATCACTCGTACACGAATGCCCGGTGCGCGCACGCGAAGCGCGGCAATAAATGGCACAATAACCGCTTTGAGCGCGTAATCCGTAGCGGCGACGGTAAAGGTGAGCGCTGCGGTGAGCGGGTCAAACTGTGTCGGTTTAAGCAGTATATCGATATCGCTGAGGATCTGTTTGACCGGGGCGGCCAACTGTTGGGCACGCAGCGTCGGAACAATGCCATGCGGTGTGCGACTAAACAGCGGATCGTCAAAATAGTCGCGCAGGCGGTTGAGCATACCGCTTACCGCAGGCTGGGTGAGCGACAGCCGCTGCGCCGCCCGGGTTACGCTGCGTTCATCCAGCAGGGCATCCAGCGTTTTTAACAGATTGAGATCGAGCGTTCTGATATCAGATTTCATGATGTCTGCCTGCGAGTTCGATAAGTCACATTATGACACGTTCAGTCGTCGACAGAGGTGAATTTGCCGCTATGATGGGCGTCCTGTCTGGTAATGGATGTGCGCATGATTTGGATAATGCTGGCCACGTTGGTGGTTGTTTTTGTGGTGGGATTTCGGGTGCTAACGTCCGGGTCGCGGCGGGCAATTCGCCGTCTGAGCGAGCGGCTGAACATTGATGTCGTGCCGGTAGAATCGATGATCGATCAGATGGGAAAAGTACAGGGAGAGGCTTTTTTACAGTACCTCCACCGTCCTGATGAATCGCATCTACAAAATGCTGCCCAGGTGCTGTTGATCTGGCAAATCGTTATTGTCGACGGCAGTGAGCAGAACCTGTTGCAATGGCACCGCTGGCTGCAAAAAGCCCGGCTGGCTGCACCGATTACCGACGCGCAAGTGCGTCTGGCGCTCGGTTTTCTGCGCGAGATGGAGCCGGATATACAGGAGCTTAATGCGTTCCAGATGCGCTATAACGCCTTTTTCCAGCCCGAGGATGGCGTGCACTGGCTGCACTGATATCAAAATTTATGATGACGACTATTTTGAATCGTCATTATCTTTATATCTTACGCGAAAGCATGATGTACCTCGTTAACTCACACGACGAGGTACATCATGAATCAAGCGACTCAACAACGTGCAATTATCTGGCCTGCAGCGTATCTGCCGGGGACGACTGATAACTTTGCTTCAAATGAAATTATCGTTGCCGGACTGAGCGCCCGTGCCGTCTGGGCACAGCTTAATGACACAACGCGCTGGCCGACGTATTACAGCAACGTAGCGGATATCCGTTTTCACGACGGTTCCGGTCCATTGTTAAGCATGGATGCCCGCTTTCGTTTTACGACTTTTGGTTTCCCCATCGAAGCGCAAATCACTGAGTATGTGCCGCCGGTTGACGGCCAGGCCGCGCGTGTTGCCTGGCATGGCTGGGCGGAAGGCGACGCCACTACACGTCTGGATGTGATCCACGCCTGGCTCTTTGAGGATTTACCCGGCGGGCGCGTACGTATTCTGACCTAGGAATCACAAATTGGCGTTCCGGCACAAGAAATGGCACGTACGCTGCCCAATCCGATGATCAACGGTCATCAGGAGTGGATAACCGGCCTGGCCCGGGCTGCGCGTGACGCTTAATTGAGCCAGAAAGGGCTCTCTGTCCTGGGCTGGATAAGGCGCAGCCGATCTCTGGTGAATAGTTGTCAAAACGTTAAATACGTCACAAATTTAATGTTACACTGCGTAACTTTTCTACAATAACCCCACGCAGGTAACAAAATGAGTGAAGCTGTTGAACAAAAATCCCGCGCTGAGGCAAATTCCCGACCTAACTGGTCGGCGGTATTTGCCGTGGCGTTCTGCGTTGCCTGCCTGATAACCGTTGAATTTCTCCCCGTTAGCCTGTTAACGCCGATGGCGCAGGATTTGGGGATTTCTGAAGGTGTGGCCGGACAATCGGTGACCGTGACGGCATTTGTCGCCATGTTCGCCAGCCTGTTTGTGACGCAAATTATTCAGGCGACCGATCGTCGCTATGTGGTGATCCTGTTTTCGATTCTGCTGACGCTTTCCTGCCTGCTGGTTTCATTTGCTAACTCTTTTACGCTAATGCTGATCGGTCGTGCCTGTCTGGGGCTGGCGCTCGGCGGGTTCTGGGCGATGTCGGCGTCGCTGACCATGCGTCTGGTTCCTGCACGTACGGTGCCGAAGGCGCTGTCGGTTATTTTTGGCGCGGTGTCCATCGCGCTGGTGATTGCCGCGCCGTTGGGAAGCTTTTTGGGCGGCATTATCGGCTGGCGTAACGTGTTTAATGCGGCGGCGGTAATGGGCGTGCTGTGCACTATTTGGGTGGTGAGAGCGTTGCCTTCGCTGCCGGGTGAACCTTCGCATCAGAAACAAAACATGTTCAGCCTGTTGCAGCGTCCAGGGGTGATGGCCGGGATGATTGCCATCTTCATGTCCTTTGCTGGTCAGTTCGCCTTCTTTACCTATATTCGCCCGATCTATATGAATCTGGCGGGCTTTGACGTTGATGGCCTGACGCTGGTGCTGCTGAGCTTCGGTATTGCCAGTTTTGTTGGCACGTCGTTCTCGTCGATGATTTTGAAGCGTTCGGTCAAACTGGCGTTAGCCGGTGCGCCACTGGTGCTGGCGCTCAGTGCGCTGGTCCTGATTCTATGGGGCAGCGACAAATTGGTAGCGGCAGGTATTGCGATTATCTGGGGGCTGTTGTTTGCGCTGGTACCGGTCGGCTGGTCGACGTGGATCACCCGTTCGCTTGCCGATCAGGCAGAAAAAGCCGGATCCGTCCAGGTCGCCGTGATCCAGCTTGCCAATACCTGCGGGGCAGCGGTGGGAGGCTATGCGCTCGATACCCTCGGACTGCTGTCGCCCCTGATGCTTTCCGGCAGCCTGATGCTGCTGACGGCGCTTTTGGTTACGATGAAGGTCAGGATTCAGTGAAAACAGTTGCCGGATAGCGCATCGTTTTCAATCAACACTGTCATCCGGCAACTTAATCAATCAAAACCATTATTTTCGGCGGTATGGGCAAACCATTCGCCGCTCTTTTTCACTGTGCGCTTTTGCGTTTCTAAATCCAGCTGGACAAAACCGTAGCGGTTTTTATAGCCGTTGAGCCATGACCAGTTATCAATAAAGGTCCACATATGGTAGCCAAGACAATGACAGCCTTCGCTAATGCCTTTATGTAGCCATTTCAGATGCTCAGCAACAAATTCGATACGGTAGCTGTCGTTAATTTGCCCTTCCTGAATAAAGCGCTGTTCGTTTTCTACGCCCATACCGTTTTCTGAAATAAAGCAGCGTGGGTTACCGTAATTATCGCGAAGATTGGTAATAATATCGTAAATACCCGGCTCATAAATTTCCCAGCCGCGGTAAGGGTTCATTTTACGTCCCGGCATTTCGTAGTAATCAAACAGCCACTCCGGCATAAATGGCGCATTCGGATTGACTGCCGTATCGCGGCATTTCACACGACGCGGCTGATAATAGTTAATCCCCAGCAGGTCGATTTTGCCGTCGGCGATCAACTGCGCATCGCCTGGCTGGCAGGCCGGAAGCTGATCGTACTCTTTCAGCAATGCCACCAGATCCGCCGGATATTCCCCTTTCAGTACCGGGTCGAGGAAGCTGCGATTAAACAGCAGATCCGCATGGTGCGCGGCTTTGACATCTGCCGGATGCTGCGAGCGCGGATACGAAGGCGTCAGGTTTAATACCACGCCAATTTCACCGTCATGGTTTGCATCACGATACGCCCGCACCGCCGTCGCATGCGCCAGCACGGTATGGTACGCCACGGTGGCCGCACGTTTGAAATCCACCACGTTAGGGTAATGGAAGTCATACAAATAACCACCTTCTACCGGAACAATCGGCTCGTTGAAGGTGAACCAGTGCTTAACGCGGTTGCCGAACAATTTGAAACACGTCTGTGCGTAGTGGCCAAACGCCTCGACCACTTCACGGTTTTCCCAGCCGCCTTTTTCCTGCATCCCCATCGGCATGTCGAAGTGGAACAGAGTGATAAATGGCGTTATGCCTTGCGCCAGCAGCTCGTCGATGACGTTATTATAGAAATCGACGGCCTCAGGATTAACCTCACCGGTGCCGTCCGGGATCAGGCGTGACCAGCTCAGAGATGTACGGAAGCTGTTGTGCTTCAGCTGTTTGAGCAGTGCGATGTCCTGTTTCCAGTGCTGATAAAAGCCTGAGGTGTTCGCCGGGCCAACCCCATGATGGAAACGACCTGGCTGGCGGTCGAACCACACATCCCACGTGGTCTGGCTTTTGCCGCCGTTCAGGCTATCTCCTTCGGTTTGTAGCGCCGAGCAGGCACTGCCCCACCAGAAGTTTTCAGGAAAACGGTATCGCATATTGTTGCTCCATTGCTATTTATCTGTTCTGGCAACAATATGTGTTTTTACGATACAGAAACCGGTTACAGTGCTCATTTTACAACATAATGGCTATAAATCCGGGCATTCAACTTTGCCAAGCGCTTCCCAGTAGTTGTTTTGATTGTTTCTTTGAATTGCCAGAATGGCTTCGCGGATGTGCTGCTGATTACGCGTATCAGCCATAATCGTTTTTTCCCACACCTCATCAGATGGCGACCCTTGCGGGGTGCAAATCTTACGTAAATCCTTCATAACAGTATTCTTTTCGTGTACAGCCTGCAGACTGCCATAAGCCGAGTCGGCTTGCGCCAGACCGGGTAGCGTGAAAAGGACGGCAATAATCGGAAAAATGACTCGTTTCATGATAATAATCCTTGTTGTCTATGCGCATCATCTCAAGAGTAAGTGTAGACGGCATACGACTCACTCATCACCCTGTGTTAATGTCTAAAAATAAATCAGCCAGAAGTTGTAGTTATTTCAGGAGGATAGGATGCAAATACAGATTACAGATACGATTACCGAAGACGATCAAAATGCCCTGCTTGCCGGATTGCGCGCTTACAACCGGCAGTTTCTCAGAACCACCAATTTTGGCGACCTGGCTGTGTATTGGCGCGATGAGCGCAATGACATTCTGGGTGGGCTGATCGGCAAAATCAAAGGCGAATGGCTGTGCATTGATTTTCTGTGGATGCATGACTCGCTGCGTAAAGGTGGTTACGGCACAAAATTGATGCAGGCCGCAGAACAGACGGCGCGTGAGAGAGGATGCCTGCATGCGCTGGTGGATACCATGAGTTTCCAGGCGCTGCCGTTTTATCAGAAAAACGGCTATCAGCTGCAAATGACCCTCGATAACTTCCCGGAAACCGGTTCCGCGCGCCATTATTTGTCGAAAACGTTTTGATGACCGGAAGGTCTGGATGCCGCCTCACTTTCTTGCGCAGCATAATAGTGTATGTTCTGAACAATCATTTATTTCTTAAGCGGTAAAGAGATGAGACGGATTGAGATAATACTGGGAGAGCTGGAACGGCTGACGCGAGGACTGAATCTTGCCCATCTGGCGCAGGAAACGGCGTTCACGGCGGAGGCCATCGGCTTCAACCTCGGGCTGGCGCGCAACTCGGTCAGTAAAGATCTCAATCAGCTCTGGAACGACGGCCTGGCGATTAAAAGCCGCGGGCGCCCGGTATTCTTTCTGCATCGTCAGGCGATTGAAGCGCTGCTGGGGCGTAAATTAGATGAGTCCGAGCGTGAAGTGCAAACCGTTTCCGACCTGTTGCCTGTTCAGGAAAACCAGGCGACAGACGATCCCTTTTCCAGCCTGATTGGTTACGATCGCAGCCTGCGCGATGCGGTGGAAAAAGGCCGCGCGGCGGTGCTGTATCCCCACGGGCTACATGTTCTGCTGACCGGTCCCTCCGGCGTGGGTAAAACCTTTTTTGCCGAACTGATGCACCGTTTCGCCTGCGAACGTGCACCGGGAACACCTCCACCGCTGGTCTATTTCAACTGCGCGGAATACGCGCATAACCCGGAGCTGCTCTCATCGCACCTGTTTGGTCATCGACAGGGAGCGTTTACCGGTGCAAACGAGAATAAACCCGGTCTGGTCGAACAGGCTGATGGCGGCTATCTCCTGCTCGATGAAGTGCATCGTCTGCCGTATGAAGGTCAGGAAAAGCTGTTCTCTATTCTCGACAAAGGTGAATACCGGCCGCTGGGTTCAAGCGCCGTGGCGCGTTCAATCTCGGTTCGCCTGATATGTGCGACCACCGAACCGGTAAGTTCGGCGTTGCTGCGCACTTTCCAGAGACGTATTCAGGTATGTATCGATCTCCCCGGCATTCGCCAGCGTTCGGTGGAAGAGCAGGTTGAGCTGATCGTTGGTTTCTTGCAGCGTGAGAGCCGCAAAATCGAGCGTACGATAAGCATCGACCGTACCCTGCTGCTCTGGCTGCTGAACAAGCCGCTGGAAGGCAATATTGGTCAGCTCAAGAGCGACATTCAGTTTCTCTGCGCCCAGGCCTGGGCCTCGGGGATGACGGAGCACAGCGATACGCTACAGTTGGATAAACGTCTGACCGAGATCCCCTTTAACGCCACGCCGGAACAACGTCTGCTGGTTGGGGCGCTGTTCGAAGGCAAAGAGCACCTGAGCATCGATGCCCGCACGTTGCCGGCACTGAAAAATTCGCTGGCCACCGGAGCCGAAATTGAAGAGAGTGATCTCTTTTACAGCTTCCTGACCCGGGAATATATCAACCTGCGTAACAGCAACGTACCACCTGCTGAAACGCTGGCAATCCTCAAAAACAAACTCAGCTCGATTTTTGAATATGGTCTCTACAGCCGCGACAGTGTGGCGCATCCCCCGCGCTATGGCGATCAGATTGAAGAGCGAGTTACACTGCTGATCGGCTGCGTTGAGCAGGTGCTTGGTTTTACGCTGCCGGAAAATCTGGTAAACCCGCTGCGCAAACACTTTCTGGCGCTGATTGGCTACGTGCAGCGCGGCCTTATTCCGCAACTTTATTCTTCCAGCCTGATCCTCGATCGCTGCAAAGATGAATACGAAAACGCCACGCTGTTATGCCGAAAAATCAATGAACTGCTGCATATTCAGTGTCCGGCGACGGAGGTGGTCTGGCTGTGCCTGTTCCTCAAAGAGTGTCGCCATTACCGCCAACGGATAGACGCCAGTCCTGACTGCGGGGTGATTTTGATTGCCCATGGCGCGACGACCGCCACAAGCCAGGCGCAGTACGTGAATCGCGTGCTGGAGCGCGAGGTGTTCAGCGCTATCGATATGCCTTTCGAGCAGTCAGTGCATGACACGCTGGAAGCTCTGACACAGATGATCCAAACCCGGCAGTATCGCCGATTGATCCTGATGGTGGATATTGGCTCGCTGGTCCATTTTGGCAGTACGATCAGCAAATTATTCCAGATAGACGTTCTGCTGATGCCCAACATCACGCTCACCAGTCTGCTGGAAATAGGGTTGGATTTAAGCTACGAAACCAGCGACTTGCCGCAGCTGGCGGCGTTGATGCAGAGCAAAAATATTCCCTGTCAGCTCTGTACGCCACAGCAGGAAAACAGCGGTAAAGTGCTGGTCATTTCTTGCATTACAGGGATGGGAACAGCAGAAAAAATCAAAAAGGTGCTGGAAGAGAGCTTCGGTGAGTTGATGTCGCAGGATACGCGGATGGTGATCCTCGATTACAACGAAGTTCGCAGCCTGGAGCGTGTTCAGCAGGCGATTAACGCCAGTGAACGTCTGGCGGGCATAGTGGGTACTTTCCAGCCAGGACTGCCGGATATTCCGTTTATCTCGCTCGAGGAGTTGTTCTCTGAGCAAGGCCCTGAGCTGGTGCTCAGCCTGCTGACGCCAGATCTCTCCAGCAGCGAACGCCGGCTGGAGATGGAGCGTAGCGCGATGCGCTTTATCAGCGCGTTGACTATGGAGAGCATCATTAACCATATTTCGGTGCTCAACCCGCAGCGTATTCTGAAAGAGATGGAAGGCGTGCTGAATAATCTGACCGCTGCGCTGTCGCTCAAACCGAGCCGTCAGGTGACACTGCGCTTCCTGATCCATTGCTGCTGTATGGTCGAGCGTATTGTGATTAACCGCAAACCGTTACAGATGGCGCTGGAGAACAAGCCGGATCTGGATATTCGTGCGTTTAGTGTCATTAAATCGGCTTTCCTGCCGATCGAAGAGGCCTATGCCATTCGGTTATCGGACGCGGAATATTTTTATATCTACGAACTGTTGTATAGCTAATCCCTTGTCTGGTGGGGCTTTGCGCCCCGCCAACACCCACAATTCCCCCGCGTGACACAAATTCTGGCACAGCCTTTGCTCTTACTTTGATGAGTTTGCCGGATGGCGGCATAAAACGCCTTATCCAGCCTACAAAAGCACTTCCCGTAGGCCTGATAAGCGAAAGCGCCATCAGGCATTGCAAGTCTCATGTAATCGAGCCAGGAGGCCATTTTGACTACCACTGAATCCTTGCCCCAGATCCTGCTGCTGACCCATGGCGGCTGGGGGCAACAGCTTTGCAACAGCCTGCGCATGGTGATGGGCGAAATCAAAGGCGTAACGGAAATCGCGTTGATGCCTGTTGATACGCTCGGCGAGTTTTATCAACGCGTCGAAGCCGTGGTGAAAACCATGCCGGAAGGCTCACTGATTCTGACCGATTTTATTGGCGGCACCACCTCTAACGTGGCCGCGCGGCTGAGCGCCGATTACCCGGTGGCAGTGATTTCCGGGCTGAACGCCTCTTTGTTACTGGAGGCGCTGGACAAACGCGAGCATGGCCAATTGACCACCTGCGTGGCCGATCTGGTCGAGGCCGGGCGTAGTAGCTGCCTGGACGTTGTTGCCCACGTACGTCAATTACAACAATCACAATAAGGAATAAACATCATGGCAAACATCGTTTTATGTCGTATCGATAGCCGTCTGATTCATGGACAAGTGGTGACCAAATGGGTTGGGCAATCTCAGGCAAACCGGATTGCAGTGGTCAGCGATGAGCTGGATGCCGATCCGTTTATGAAAAACATCTACCTGATGGCCGCGCCGCCGAACATCAAAGTGGATTGCTTTGGTAACCAGAGTTTTGCCGCCGCATGGAAAGAAAATCAGCTTGGTGACGGCAAAGTGCTGGTGCTGTTCCCCTCTCTGGCGGCGGTTCAGGAAGCGGTCCAGTTGGGTTTTGATGTCACCACCATTCAGGTCGGTGGGCTGGGCGGTGGGCCAAACCGCAAAGCGGTATTCCAGAACATTACGCTGGATGAAAAAGACGTCGGCATTCTGAGCGACCTGAAAAATCGTGGGATTCAGGTGTTCTTCCAGACTATCCCGGAAGATAAGCCTCAGTCGCTGGACGATATCCTGAAAAAATTCTAATTCTTTGATAACAGGGTACTTAATTATGGATACTTTAGTCTTCGCAAGCCTGATGGGGTTGTATTACTGGTTTGCCCGATTACGCCTTGGCTACACCTTCTCCGCCATGCTGCTACAGCCAGTGGTGATTGCCGTATTCGTTGGTCTGCTGTTAGGCAACATGGAAACGGCGATGATCATCGGTGCAGGTATGCAGCTGGTTTATCTCGGCGTGACCTCCACGCCAGGCGGCAACGTCCCGTCGGATCCGGCGCTGGCTGCCTGCATTTCAATTCCTATCGCCGTGAAGGCCGGAATGGACCCGAACCTGGCTATCGCACTGGCGATCCCGTTTGGCGTTATCGGCGTGTTCCTCGACCAGTTGCGCCGCACGCTAAACGCGGCGTGGGTACATATGGCCGACAAGCATGCGGAAACGGCAAACATGGCGGGCATTATGCGCTGTGCGTTCCTCTACCCGGCTTTGCTCGGGCTGGTACTGCGTTTCCCGGTGGTCTTCGCCGCCAACTATTTTGGTCAGGACGTTGTGGAAAGCTTCCTTAAGCTGATGCCGCACTGGCTGACGCACTCCTTTGAAATTATGGGCGGCATTCTGCCGGCGCTGGGCTTCGCCATCACCATTATGGTGATCGGTAAAAAGAGCCTGCTGCCATGGTTTATCGGCGGTTTCTTTGCGGTGCTGTACCTGAAGGTAGACATCATGGCGATGGCAATCTTTGGTACCTGTGTGGCCTTCCTCATTAAAGGTCTGGCGAAAAATGAAGGAGCAGCATGATGAGCAGCGATGTAATGCAGCATGAACTGGTGGAGCGCGCGCGTGAAAGCGGCACGTTGACCAAAGCAGACATCACCAAAGCCTGGTTTATCTACTGGCTAGGTGCGGAAGTTTCCAGCTCCTATGAACGTTTGCAAAGCCTTATTTTCTGCGCCTCAATGACGCCGATCATCAAAAAACTCTACCCGCAAAAAGAGGAGCAGGTTGAAGCGCTGAAACGCCATTTGAACTTCTTTAACTCGGAGCAGACGTTCGGGGCGGTGATTCAGGGGATCTCCATTGCGATGGAGGAACAGAAAACCCGCGGCGAGCCGATCAGCGACGCTTCAATTACCGGGATTAAAACCGGGTTGATGGGACCACTGGCCGGGATGGGGGACTCCATCATCTGGGCCGCCGTGATGCCGCTGTTAATTGCTATATTCATCCCGTTTGCGGCGAATGGCAGCGCGATGGGCGGAATTGTACCGTTAATTCTCTATCCTGCTATTACGCTGGCAATCAGCTATGGCATGGTTCACAAAGGCTATACGCTGGGGCGTGACTCGATAATTGGGCTGCTGCAGGGAGGGCGAATAAAGGAACTTATCTACGGCGCTAACGTGCTGGGTTTGATCATGATGGGCGCGCTTTCTGCAAGCTACGTCAAGATCACCACGCCGTTAAAACTTAGCGCCCTGAAAGGCTCTGAAGTTGTGGTCCAGCAAATCCTCGACTCTATTGCCCCCGGCCTGTTGCCGCTGGCGGCGGTGTTCGCCATCTATTTCTATCTGGTGAAGAAAGGACCGCGTTACACCACGATTTTACTGTCGATTGTCGCGCTCAGCGTGGTTTGTTCGCTGCTGGGAGTACTGTAAGCCATGACACAGAATATCTACCAACAATTGGGGCTAAAACAGGTCATTAACGCCTGCGGCAAGATGACGATTCTGGGTGTTTCCAGCGTAGCGCTGGAAGTAATGCAGGCCACCGCGCGGGCTGCTTCAGCCTTTGTTGAAATTGATCGGCTGGTGGACAGAACTGGAGAACTGGTTTCCCGCTACACCGGGGCTGAAGACAGCTATGTCACCTCCTGTGCATCGGCGGGCATTGCTATCGCTGTTGCCGCCGCCATTACCCGTGGTGACCAGGCGCGAGTCTCGCTGATGCCGGACAGCGCAGGTATGGCCAATGAAGTGGTCATGCTGCGCGGGCATAACGTTGACTACGGTGCGCCCATCACCAGCGCCATCCGTTTGGGCGGCGGGCGGGTGGTGGAGGTTGGCTCAAGTAATCTGGCGGCCCGCTGGCAGCTGGAGAGCGCGATTACCGATAGCACCGCCGCGCTTCTGTACGTGAAATCGCACCACTGCGTGCAGAAGGGGATGTTGAGCATTGCGGATTTTGTGCAGATCGCGCAGGTTCACAACCTGCCGCTGATTGTCGATGCTGCCGCCGAGGAGGATTTACACGCATGGGTGGCGAGCGGGGCGGATATGGTGGTCTACAGCGGGGCAAAAGCCTTTAACGCGCCGACCTCCGGATTTATCACCGGGAAGAAACAGTGGATTGCCGCGTGTAAAGCGCAGCACCACGGGATTGCCCGGGCGATGAAAATCGGCAAAGAGAATATGGTTGGGTTGGTGTATGCCCTGGAAAACTACCATCAGGGACAAACCGTGGTCACCACCGAAGAGCTCCGCCCCGTGGCGCAGGCGATTTCAGAGATTCGCGGACTGGATGCGGATATCGAGCAGGATGAGGCCGGACGCGCTATCTGGCGGATTCGTATTCGGGTGAATGCGCAGGTGCTGGGAATGGATGCTTACGCTGTAGAAGCGCACCTGCGTGAGGGCGATATCGCGATCTACGCTCGCCGTTACAACCTTCATCAGGGCGTCTTTAGCCTTGACCCGCGTACGGTCGCAGAAGGGGAAATGGCGCTGATCGTGGCCCGATTAAAGGAGATTGCAGAACATGCAACACATTAATTTTTATCGTAATAAAGTGGCTATTAACGTGCTGGCGAAGGATATCGCCAATGCGCGGGAAATCTATGATGCTGCCGAAGGCCACGCGGTGATTGGCATTCTTTCGGCGCAGTTTTCCTCGGTTGAGGAAGGGGTTCTGGAAGTAAAACGTTGGATGAACGACGTGCCGTCGATTTCTGTGGGGTTGGGGGCCGGTGACCCGGCGCAGTATTACAAAGCGGCGATGATTGCCTCACAGGTACATCCAGCACACGTCAACCAGACCTTTACCGGTTGCGGGTTTGCGGCAGGCGCCTTGGCGGCAACGGGCGGTGAACAGACCCATATCAACGCGTTAGTCAGTCCCACTGGCACGCCGGGGGACGTGTTGATCTCGACCGGCGTCAGCAGCAGCCAGGGCACGCCAGCCCGCGTTTCCTGCGATGCAGCGGTCCGTATGATGTTGGATTCAGGAGCCCATGCGGCGAAGTTCTTCCCAATGGGCGGTGAACAGTCGCTGCCTGAGCTATATGCACTGGCGACGACAGCGGCGAGAAACGGCATGACGCTGATTGAACCAACCGGCGGTATCGATCTCGATAACTTCGGCGTTATCCTGCAATCCTGTCTGGAGGCGGGAGTACCGCGCGTCATGCCGCATGTTTACAGCTCGATTATCGACCCACAGACCGGTAATACCCGGCCTGCAGACGTCGTCAGGTTGATGGAGATAGTTAAAACCCTGGTGTGATGTTGCTATCGCCGGATGGCACTTCGCTTATCCGGCCTACAGATAACCTCATGTCACCAGCCCGGTCAGCGTAAGCGCTACCGGACATTTTTGTCCATATGTCTGCTTTATGCTTTTTTCTTCTTGCTGATGCTTTTTCGTTTTTTAAACCGCAGCGGCCTTCCCGCTATAGTCATTTCATTACTCATCAGGCGGTTATTGCAAAAGGATAAAACGTGAAGCTGAAGATACCTTATTTCGGGGCCGGGGCGGCGGTATTACTGGCGGGATTATTGCTGGCAGGATGCGATCAACAGAGCAGTGATGCAAAGCATATCAAAGTGGGTGTAATTAACGGTGCTGAGCAGGATGTAGCGGAGGTCGCGAAGAAAGTCGCTAAAGAAAAATATGGTCTGGAGGTGGAACTGGTGGGTTTTAGCGGTTCTCTGCTGCCCAACGATGCCACCAATCATGGTGAGCTGGATGCCAACGTCTTCCAGCATCGCCCGTTCCTTGAACAAGATAATAAAGCACACGGCTATAAGCTGGTCGCAGTGGGCAATACCTTTGTGTTCCCGATGGCTGGTTATTCGAAGAAAATCAAAACTGTCGCTGAACTAAAAGACGGTGCAACGATTGCGATACCTAACGATCCTACCAATCTGGGCCGGGCGCTGTTGCTGCTGCAAAAAGAGAAGTTAATTACGCTGAAAGCGGATACCGGTCTGCTGCCAACAGCGTTGGATATCACTGATAATCCGCGGCATCTGAAAATTATGGAACTGGAAGGTGCGCAGTTGCCGCGTGTACTGGACGATCAGAAAGTGGATGTGGCGATTATCAGTACCACCTACATCCAGCAAACCGGGCTTTCCCCGGTACATGACAGCGTATTTATTGAAGACAAAAACTCACCGTACGTGAACATTCTGGTGGCGCGAGAAGACAACAAAGATGCCGAGAATGTGAAAGAGTTCCTGCAATCTTATCAGTCACCTGAAGTGGCGAAGGCGGCAGAAACTATCTTTAACGGTGGCGCGGTTCCGGGCTGGTAATCATGACCTTTTGCCGCGCCGGTTGGTGTTAAACCGCTCTGGCGCGGCGACGTGAGTCCATTGAGATAAGTATTACCGAGGAGAGGATCAAAAGCGTGCCCAGCCAGTCTGGCAGGGTAAAGGTAATACCTAACAGCAGCAGGGACAGCAACGCGCTGCTCAACGGTTCCGCGCAGCTTAAAATGCTCGCTTTCGGTCCACCAATCATCTGCGCGCCTTTCAGGTACAGGCTAAACGTCAGCGACGTGCCGATGACCACCAGATAGAAAAACGCCAGAATCAAACTGCCATTCACCACGAAATTAGTGCCCTGTCCGGCATAAAACGGCAGCAGGATCATGCCGCCGATTAACATACTCCAGCCGACAACCGGCAGCGTGCCGTAGCGCGCGATAAGCGTTGAGGGGTAGGTGGTGTAGAACGCGGCGGCAAACGCCGAGGCAATTCCCCAGAACAGCGCGGCAGGTGAGATAGACAGCGATGTCGGGTTACCGTGGGTGACCAGCAAGAAGGTGCCGATAAGCGAGGTGAAGATCGCAGTCAGCACTAAAATCCCCGGTCGTGCTTTGCGCACCACGGAAAACCACGCCACGATTATGGTCGGTGACAAAAATTGTAGCACCGTCGCGGTGGCGGCGTTGGATTTTTCAATAGTCAGCAGAAAGGTTAGCTGTACGGTGAGCGCCCCAACCACGGAAAAAATCAGCAGGCTGATGGCGTCTTTGCGGTTTTTGATAATGGAGAACACTTTGTCGCCGTGAACGAAAGAGAGCATCAGCAGAATGAGCCCGGCGAAAATCAGGCGCGTCATGGTCAGAAACTGCGACGACATCTGGCTTTGCTCCATGATGTATTGCGCGCAAACGCCTGAACTTCCCCACAATACGGCGGCAATCAGGACGTTCATCATCCCTCTTCTGGTGGAACTCATCTTTCCCTCGGCATGTTGTTTTGTTTTATTTGTGTGCAGGCATCATAGCAGAGATGGTTGTGATTTCTGCCAGCACATCCGCAATCAGCCAGTCATTAAAGACTTTTACCTCCGGACGCATTACCGCGTGCTGTGGCGTAACAATGTAGTAAGACCACGCCAGAGGCCAGCGGGTGTTGGGATGAAGCTGAACCAGTTGTCCGTCTGTCAGTAGCTGCTGCACCAATGCCCTACGCACAATGGCGACACCTTGACCGCTGAGCGCCGCCAGAATCACTGCAGAGGTAGAGTTGATGTGCAATCCACTGTCGCAAACGGCAGGTGCCTGGGTGGCGGTCAGGACATCATTCCAGCCCGGGAAATTGGCGCCGGGGTGGGGAGTGTCATCATGGATAAGCTTCTGTGCGGCCAACCATTCTCCACAGGAAATTTTATCTACTGGCACAATACGCGGGCTACAAACCAGAACCGCTTCTTCATCCATCAGCCAGGTTTTATTTACCCCAGGCCAGTCGCCTTTACCGCAACGTACGCCCAGATCCGCTTCGCCATGAGCAACATCCATCAGCTTTTCCGTCACGTTCAAGCGTAATTCTATGTTTTCATGCGCTTGTGAGAAGCGATTGAGGCGGCTCATCAGCCAGTTCATCACCAGTACCTGAGAGGCCGTGATGATCACCACCGAGCGTGCTCGCCGACCGCGTAACTTGTTCAGCCCAGATTCCAGACTATCCAGTCCCTGGGTTATCTCGCGCAACGCGTCCTGTGCTTCGCTGACCAGCGTGAGACGCTCTTTGCCTGAACGAGTACGATGCAGCAGCGGGTGGCCAACCCAGTCTTCCAGCGCACGAACCAGTTGCCCAACGGCAGCCGGAGTGACCCCCAGTTCCTGCGCCGCACCAGTAAAACTGCCGTGGCGGGCTGTGGCCTCAAAAGCGTGTAACCATTTAAGCCGATTAAGCGAGCGCATTAGGTCATTTCCCGTTTTGTGAATATCTTCAGTATATGCCATCGAGATAGATTTTCTTTCTCGGTTCGCTATTTCTTCTCATTCGTCAGCGCCTCAGGGTAGTGGCATTGTTAGCGCATTAATGAATACTTGAAACGAGGCTAGCGATGAACACATTATTTGTCGGCAAAAAACTGTTAGTGGTGGGCGGTACCAGTGGTATCGGATTTGAAACCGCAAAACTGATCCTCCAGGGTGGTGGTCGAATGGTGCTGGTTGGCAATCGTGCCGAGAAAGCGGAACGGGCCCATCAGGCGTTGGCGGAGCTGGGTGACGTCTCTGTCATTGTGGCGGATCTGATGTCAGAAGCGGGTGTTAAGCAGGTGATGGCAACGGTAAATGCTGAGCACAAAGACATCAACCTGTTAGTAAATGCAGCTGGGGTTTTCTTCCCAAAACCTTTCACTGATCATGAAGTTGAAGATTATGAACTGTACATGAGCCTCAACCGCGCGACGTTTTTTATCACCCGCGATGTCGTGCGTAATATGGTGGCGGCTAACATCCAGGGTGCCATCGTGAATATTGGTTCGATGTGGGCACAACAGGCAATTGGCGCAACACCTTCTTCAGCGTACTCAATGGCAAAAGCGGGACTGCATGCATTAACTAAAAATCTGGCCATCGAGCTGGGGGCAAATGGGATCCGCGTCAATGCCGTTTCGCCAGCAGTCGTGCATACACCTATCTACGAAGGATTTATCCCGAAAGAAGACGTACAAGGTGTGATGAGCAGCTTTGACAGCTTCCATCCGATTGGTCGGGTTGGTACGCCGCGTGATGTGGCTGAATCCGTCGCGTTCCTGTTGTCAGACAAAGCGCAATGGGTAACTGGCGCTATCTGGGATGTGGATGGCGGTGTTATGGCCGGACGTAATGGCTGATGGAAATCCCCCGCATAGCTGCGGGGGAGCGTCGAGACATTAAGGCTCAATCGGCGTCAGATAATCCAGCCGTAGCGGTTCGGCTAGCAGATCGTTCATTTGTAGAATGAACGCCTGGAAATGTGGCAGAGCGATATGCTCATCCAGACCGGCCTGACCGCGCCAGGATTCGCGCACGTAGAACACATCCGGCGTGTCGCGTAACTGGAACAGGGCATATTCAATATTGCCCGGCTCCCGGCGCGTGGGCAGCAGCAGAGCTTGTAGCGCCTGTTTCAGTGCGTCGATTTTCCCCGGTTTGGCTTTCAGTACCGCAATAATTGAAATCACGTCAGAATCAGACATGTTAAAACCCCTCCAGCACGATCTTGCCAACCGAGCGGCCGGTTTCAATTTGCGTGTGGGCTTTTTGCAGATTTGCCGCGGTAATCGCGCCAAAATGTTCGCCCAGCGTGGTACGAAGGGTGCTGTCGTCGATCAGCTGCGCCACGCGGGTCAGTAACTGATGCTGCGCAATGATGTCGTGGGTTGTGAACATCGAACGGGTAAACATAAACTCCCAGTGCAGCGAAATGCTTTTGGCCTTCAGCGGGCGCGCATCGAGAGTTTGTGGATCGTCAATCAGCGCCAGTTTGCCCTGCGGCGCCAGTGCGGCAATAATTTGCGAATAGTGCTGCTCGGTATTGTTCAGGCTGGCAACGTGCGTCACCTCTTTAATGCCTATCCGTGCCAGCTCTTCCGTCAACGGCTTGCTGTGGTCAATCACATGATGAGCGCCCGCTTCACGTACCCATTTCTGGCTCTGCGGACGTGATGCGGTACCGATGACGGTCATTTTGGTCAGCTTACTGGCCAGTTGTGTCAGAATAGAACCGACGCCGCCAGCCGCGCCAACAATCAATAACACATCATCTTCATTGCCATTTTCCTCAACGCCCAGACGGTCGAACAGCATTTCCCAGGCGGTGATAGCGGTCAGTGGCAGCGCCGCAGCAGAAGCATTATCCAGTGTTTTTGGCTTCAGCGCGGT
Organism: Citrobacter sp. MGH105; assembly: GCF_001037485.2. NCBI lineage: Bacteria > Pseudomonadati > Pseudomonadota > Gammaproteobacteria > Enterobacterales > Enterobacteriaceae > Citrobacter > Citrobacter sp. MGH105. The sequence continues at coordinate 52,795 of NZ_CP073048.1, forward strand.
AATACGTTCATCAACCAGCTGAAATTCACTGTTACTGCCAGCGCGGCCGAGCGCTCCGGCGTACCAGACTTCATCGCCGGGTGCGAACAGGGTGACGGCTTCGCCCACGGACTTCACCACGCCAACGGCATCCCAGCCCAGCACACGCGGCACATCAGCGTTAAAACCTTCGCGGACCTTGGTATCAACGGGGTTGACGGAAATGGCTTTCACTTCAACCAGCAGATCGTGCCCGGTAGCAACTGGCATGGGCAGGTCAATCTCTTGTAAAAATTCAATGTTATTGCCGTCGGTCGCGGCGCGGGTAATGGCGATGGCTTTCATATTCTCTCCGGTCACAGGAATCAGTTGAATAATTCGATGGTAAACCGGTAACAGAACGGGAAAAATAGCCCTATGGCGACAGGACTTATACTCGGGGAGTGAAAATGTTCCGGCTTGAAGATCTCACGTTGTTTGTCCGCGCCGCGGCGCTGAATAGTTTTAGTGATGCTGCGCGCGAAGTCGGCGTTCAGCCTGCTCAGGTCAGTTCAGCTATCAAGCGCCTGGAGTCTACGTTGGCTATCCGCTTGTTCGCTCGCTCCACGCGCAGCCTGCGCCTGACGCCAGAAGGTGAAGTCTGGTTACCCTATGCCCGCCAGATGCTGGATGTAATGCATGCCGGGCTGCAAAAAATTCAGACCCCGGAAGATGAAGTGTCAGGCACGCTGCAAATCGCTGTGCCTTCCGATCTCGGTCGTAACCTGCTGCTACCGGTCTTTCAGTCGTTTCGACGCCGCTATCCCGCGCTGCGCCTGCGGATTTTTTTCTCCGACCAGGTAACGGATGTCTTTAAAGACCCCGTCGATGTTGCGTTTCGCTATGGCAACACCGAAGACGCGTCCTACATTGCGCTGCCGGTTGCACCGGGTAACCGACGCGTGCTGGTGGCATCACCGGAATGGGTTGAGCAAAACGGCGCGCCGCAAAAACTGGATGATTTAACACAGCTCAACGCCATGACTTTCGTATTACGCGGCCGCCTGCACGATCGCTGGACGTTTACGCGCAACGGCGAGGTCAGCAGTGTGCAGGTTAACGGCACCATTATGAGTGACGATGCGGAAGTGATCCGGCGCCTGGCGATTGCCGGAGAAGGTGTGGCGTACAAGTCGTGGCTGGATGTCAGCGAGGATGTGCGTGACGGTCGATTACAACTGCTGATGCCGGATTATCAGGGCGAGAAAGTCCCGCTGAATATGATTTGCCCGCATCGGAAACAGCTTTCAACCGCGGTACGCCTTCTGCACGAGGCGGTGAAGGCGCGGTGTGAAATGCTGGCGCAAAGCTAATAAGCGCTTTACGCCAGAATACTATCGCGTCGTTACTCAGTCTTTTTTCGTTGCATTCGCAAAGAAAATATCAGACTGAATGTCTTTAGTGCGGATGGTAAAGAGCTGATTAGTCAGATCTTCCGTCAGCTTCTCGGCGTCGGCCATGATGCGCAGGTTGAAGTCATTCAGCATCTTATCCGCGGCGGGTTTATCGGTTTTCGCCATCTTCAGATACTCTGCTTCGACCTCTTTTTGCTCCTTCGCCACTTTGTCTTCCCACGCTTTGTAGGCTTTTTTGACGATTGGTGCGAGCTTCGGATAATCGGTCATCGTCAGCGTTTGTAATTTACGATATTTCCAGTAGATAGACTGATCGTCCGCTTTATCGGTACCCATCGTGTAGTTAGCCGGATACGCTTTCAGGCCGCTGTAGTACGGAACGAAGGCGGTGAGGTCAGCCATGCCCAGGCCAATGTAGGTCGTTTCACCAATCTCTTTTGGCAACCACGGACGGACCTGCATGACGTGCGCTTCATAGGTACGGAAAACGCTGACCGGACGCCATGGCTCTTTGCCGTTCAGACCGTTGGTGTACGGGTCATGGCTGGTCCCTTCATAGTGACTACGCAACACGGCCTTCACATCGTCCAGCGTCATTTTCTTCTCTGGCGTCATGAAGACCGGGAATTCGCGCCCTTTGGCCATATCCTGATTTACGGAAGGATTGAATTCTTTCTGGATGGTCCATACACGAGGGTCGTTATACGTGCGGTCACGCTCGTCATCACGGGTATAGGCTTTGGAGAAGTTGAATTTATCGTCTTTCGCCGGATCGTACAGTCCTTTTTCAGTCGCAAATTGAATCAGGTTTTTTGACGCCATCATGTCCGGATTTTTAGGATCGTAATCCTGTAAGCGGCCCTGATTACCGGTAGCAAAATACTGGTTATTCGGCAGACGCTGCGCCATCCACTGGTGGCCGCTACCGGTTTCCAGGTACCAGATCTCGTTATCGTCGACGACGGCAACGCCAAAACCTTCGCCTGCGCCGACGGTCTCAACGATATGGCCCAACAGCGCCACAGCTTCACGTGCGGTTTTACTTTGTGACAGCAGAATATCCGGGATATCGTCTTCGGTGATCCCTTTATCCTCAACGTACGGGTCGGCGGCCAGTGCTTTCGGTGAGGCAAAAATGGATTCTGTACCGCTCACGCCGACACCCAGCTCGTTAAATCCGGTCGCGCCGTGCAGTTGGGTTTTCCAGTTTGGGACAGTGGTATAACGCAGAGAGTTTTTCGGCAGTGGCCAGGTAAAATCATTCGCACCATTATGTGCTTTGGTGCTGTATACCCCGGTCTGATTTTGCTTTGCCGGATGAATGACAAAATGCTGTGCTTTCAGGGCATCGCTGTCTGCGCTACGGGCGACCAGCATGGAGCCGTCCGCTGATGCTTCGTTGCCGACCAGCAGGGTCGTACAAGCAAAACCTGATGAAACAACGGCCAAATTTATAGAAAGTGCAATCAGGCACTTTTTAAAAGTAAACATTACGTATCCCTCATATGTACGCCAAAAATACACCGGAAACACACCGTTTCCTGAAATGCGATAACGCCTGAACGCTCAGACATTGCTCGCGAGAGAGATAAACGCCCCTGCCCACGTCTTCTCCAAATATCCATCCGTAGGTTGAAGTCTTCTGGGCAAAATATAACGCCCATTTCGCTTAATTATTACGCAACGGATATTATGATATTCAGGATGTTTCCTGATTCGCGATGAAGAATAGCAATGGGTTATGTGTGGATTCAGTGACCCATGTCGCGTAAGTCAATGATGACAAATGTGAATTTCATTGAGGGGCCGTGCTTTTTGTTTCCGGATATGACGTTACCTTTTGCGGCAATACAGCGAGGGCACATTGGAGCTGGCAAAAATCCATGCACCTTTATACTCCTCCATGACCAGGCTCAGGCTTCGTCCGCTTTGGCGGTAAAATCCAGGTAATGTGTCGTTAATATCCGCTTCATCAGCGGTGTCAGCGAAGGTTTTGACGACCTGCATCGCCTGTAGCACTCGGGCATCGCGCTTTTGGGTGTAGTTAAAATAGATGTTCCTGCTAATGTCTGAGGTATTACGCCCATACAGTTTGCCGGTAATAGTGGCCAGGCCTTCACTGTTGTACATCCGAAACGATAACGTACCGGTAAAGCGGTTGCTGCCAATATTCCATTCCATGTTACCGATGCAATTCAGCGGTTTGTCGGCATAGCGTGAATGCCATAACCATCCGCCTGAACCGAGCACAGTAACCAGCCCGGCCACGAGCACTATAAGGTGGCGTGTTTTTTTCATTGCCCGCGCATCCAGTAATAATGAGTAGAACAAAATGCGTTAGCATCCACCCGTGCATCTTTATCACAGACAAATGCCACGATCCTTTCCGCTTTGCTGTAACCGGTAAGAAACACGTGCTTGTTGTTTTCACAGAGATAGGGATGTAACTGCATCAGATTGAAATAGCCTTGCTGGTCGTGTTCATTTGGTGAGTAATAGATTTTGCAATTTTGCCGCGATGGCGTCTGCATGGAAGCCTGGACAAATTTACTAAACGGCATAACAGGGCGCGTTTGATACCACACCAGCCAGATGATCAACGTGGCAATCACGGCACTGGCGCTAAATAAAACCTCAAACCAGGGTATCTGCGTCGTTTGTTGTGGTGTCGAAGGAATTATCTTTGCGGGGGGGATTTCTTCAATAACCGGCGGCGGAGAAACTTCACTCTGTTGAAGCGTTATTGTCTCTACTTGCGTATTCTCATTTAATCTGAGCCCGCGTCGGGAAATAGTTTTCACCGTATCACGAGGCAACCCCACGTCCGCCAGCGCGTTTCGTAGCGTCAGAATAGCCTGGTAAAATGTGTTGGTGGTGGTCACATTATTTCTTTCACCCCAACCAATTGTCATCAACGTGTTCTGGGAAACAATGTCACTTGCGTGAGTAATTAAATAGAGAAAACAGAGCGAGGCAGGGAGCTGGAGCTGAATTGCTCGCCCGGTCTGACGATTGACCAGACTTTTGCTATCAGGATTAAATTCGACCAACTGATTGATAAGGTACAATTGCCCAGCCCTCAGTAACCAAAACGAATCACAGCGTGCGCTAACGCATCCTTTAAATTTTACATCCAAATCGAAAATGCGCCTCACTCTTTGTTCATGAACGAAGATAAGAATTTCACTTATTCATTAAAACTTCTTTAAATACAACATGTTAGCAATCTTATTTCTTAGGTGAGAATTAACTAAGGTTAAATAATGAGAATTCATTACAGTTTTATCTGAATTATCTTTATATTTGTCCACAACATGACAAGGGTGATTGAGTTATCAGAATTACGTAATTAGTAAGTAACTTTTATGCAGGTTGTTTTTTAGCAAATAGTGCTTTTTTACTGTTTATCCTGGAACCTGAATTTATGCATAAAATTCCTAATGCATAGGTTGTTATTCTGAGATAAAGCTTAAATAAGCTTAGCGCAATCGTATTACTCACAGACCATACATATTAGTACATCAGGAGTTTATTACATTTTATTAGCGCCACTGTTATTAACTGACAAGGAACGTACAACGTGTTGGATTGACACATTTATTTACCAATGAAATATTTATGGAAAAATAACAGGAGTCATTTTTGATGAAGAGCTCACCGTCACAGACTGTTCGTTGCATAAGCTGTGAATTATCCTGTCAATTATTTCCGGATACTGCGGTTCGCGCCAGTTACTGCCACCGTGCCGCTTTTGCGATCTGGCCTGAGGGGAATGGTTTTCTGCAAAAAGGAATTATTGAAAAGCTTCTGCTTAATAATCAAAACCATTTGTCGCGTGGGTTTATTTTTGTGGACTTTTCTTTCCCGAATCTGCGCTTGTTTGCCGACCCGCAATGGGTTGACCGGCTTGCCTACAGCGGTATGCATATTGTGTTGATAGCAGACAGGAACCTGGCGCCGTTAGCCAACTACTGGCTGTCCAAAAGCAATAAAATACAAGGGATTATATATTCTGATGATGATGACGAAGTTCAACATCAGAAAATTAGGCGACTCTTTACTGGTCATCTCGCTAACAGCAAACGTGGACGCTCACTTAACTATACTGAAATGATATTACTGAAGCGTTTTGTGTCAGGGAAAAGTATTCAGCAAATTACCAAAATAGATAATATCGATATTAAGAAAATATATGTCTACAAGCTCAGGCTTGAAGATAAGTTAGGCCATAGTATTCATCAAATATTGTCGAATATTTTATAACGTATTTTTGAGTTTTATTATTTTCACATCCTTGCGATGTGGTGGACGCTCTACGCCTGAAAGCAGGAGGCTAATATGCCAAATCCCAAATCTTATTCTCGTATTGCCATAGCGGTTTCAGCCGCATTAACCTCTATGGTATTTTCAGCTCAAGCGGCATGGGTTGACGTTGATAGTCTACCCTCCACCGGACTGGTTAGCAGTCTGCCCCCGGAATTGCAGGCAATAATTCCAGCGCAGGCAAATGCCAGTTTCGCTAAAACCAGCGCCATGCCGAATTATGTTTATCAATGGAGTGCGGGCACTATTCCCGTTTATGGCAATGGATTAACGATTAATGGACCCGGCGCTGAAGCTTTTGAGCACTCTGTTACCGTTATTCAGAACAGTACAACGGGTAGTCCGGGCGTTATTTTTGGGGATGACCTGACGATTCGCACGCAGTCGAAGAATGCCGCCAATAATGGTAAAGATGTTGACGGTATCCGCACGCACGGGGCCAATACGCCGGATAACCCGGTCTTTATCATCACCGGGGATCGCACCAGTATTTATGTGGACGGTCAGGATGGTGACGGTATTAACGCAGGTTACAACTCCTATAGCCAGGGTTGGAAGGGCTCGGCCAGCATTTACGTCGGCGACGATCTGTATATTCAAACCACCGGTTCCCAGGGACGTGGTATCACAGCAAACGCGATGAAAGACGCCACGCAGGCCAAAAATACAATTGTGGTCGGCGACCGGGCACACATTGTGACGACAGGTGACAGTTCAGAGGGTCTTCGCACCGGGCAGAGCGGTTCCTCGATACTGCTTGGCAATGACGCCACCATTGAGACTTCGGGTGCTTCTTCAACGGGGATTTATGCCGCCTCATCGTCCAAAACGGAACTGGGCAACAACGCGACGATTACGGTCAACGGCGTCAGCGCTCATGCGGTTTATTCCACCAACGCGACCGTGAATCTCGGTGAAAACGCAACGATCAACGTGAACAGTTCGGCGAAAGCGGCGTCATACAGCAAAGCGCCACGCGGCCTGTATGCGACTTCACGCGGGGCGATAAACCTGGCAGGCGGTGCCGCCATTACCATGGCGGGCGATCATAGCAACGAAAGTTATGCCATCAGCACTGAAACGGGCGGCATCGTAGACGGTTCTACTGGCGGGCGTTTCCTTATCGACGGCGATCTTCATGCCGCTGGCGCGACTGCTGCAACCAGCAGCCTGCCGCAGCAAAACAGTACCATTAAGCTCAACATGACCGACAACTCGTTGTGGAGCGGGGCGTCATACATCACCAGCGCCACTGCCGGGACGGGCGTTATCTCGCTGCAAATGAGCGACGCGACCTGGAACATGACTAACAGCTCAACGCTCACCGACCTGACGCTGAACGGCGGGTCAGTGGTGAACTTTGGGCATGCTGACGGCGAACCGTGGCAGACGCTTACCATCAATGAAGATTTTACCGGGAACGGCGGCAAACTGGTTTTCAATACTGTCCTGAATGACGATACCTCCGAAACCGACAAGCTGAAAGTGCTCGGCAACACCGCGGGTAATGCGTTTGTGGCGGTGAATAACATTGGCGGAACTGGGGCGCAGACCATTGAAGGTATTGAGATTATCGAAGTAGCTGGTAATTCTGACGGTACTTTTGAGAAAACGGGCCGTATTGTTGCCGGTGCGTACGACTATAACGTTGTGCAGAAAGGCAGTAACTGGTATCTGACCAGCTTTATTCCTGCTCCTCCGGATCCGGAAGACCCGGACCCCGTCGATCCGCATGACCCTGACCCTGTTGATCCGGACCCGGTTGACCCTATTGATCCAGACCCGGTCGATCCTGTAGACCCGATTATCCCTGAGCCGGAAGAACCTGTTGCGCCTCCTGTCACTGAGCAGCAATACCGTCCGGAAGCAGGCAGTTATCTGGCGAACAACTATGCGGCTAACACGCTGTTTATGACCCGACTGCACGATCGTCTGGGTGAAACGCAGTACGTCGATATGCTGACAGGCGAGAAGAAAGTTACCAGCCTGTGGATGCGTAACGTTGGGGCGCATACCCGCTTCAAAGACGGTAGCGGGCAGTTGAAAACCCAAAGCAACAGCTATGTGATGCAGCTAGGCGGCGACCTGGCGCAGTGGAGTAGCGACGGTCTTGACCGCTGGCACCTCGGCGCGATGGCCGGTTATGCCAACAGCCAGAACCGTACGCGGTCCAGCCTGACCGGCTACCATTCACGTGGCCAGGTCACCGGTTACAGCGTGGGGCTGTATGGCACATGGTATGCCAATGACGCCGACAAGACCGGCACCTACGTGGATACCTGGGCCCTGTACAACTGGTTTGATAACAAAGTGATGGGCCAGGAGCAGGCAGCAGAGAAATACAAATCCAGCGGGATAACCGCTTCGGTTGAAGCCGGTTACAGTTTCAAACTGGGTGAAAGCGAGCGCAACAGCTACTGGCTGCAACCGAAAGCGCAGGTGGTATGGATGGACGTGCAAGCCGACAGTCACCGCGAAGCGAACGGTACCCGCGTGAAGGACAACACCGATGGCAACCTGATGACCCGTCTGGGTGTGAAAGCCTTTATCAACGGGCACAACGCCATCGACGACGGTAAATCTCGCGAGTTCCAGCCGTTTGTTGAAGCCAACTGGATCCACAATACGCAGACAACCAGCGTGAAGATGGACGATGTGAGCAATGACATGCGCGGCACCAAAAACATCGGCGAGCTGAAAGTCGGCGTTGAAGGTCAAATCACTCCGCGCCTCAATGTGTGGAGCAACGTGGCCCAACAGGTCGGGGATAAAGGTTACAGCGATACCCGCGGTATGCTCGGCGTGAAATATAACTTCTGATGCATTGCAGTAATGTAAATGCCGCTGATTAACCGATCGGCGGCTTTGTTTTTTGGGGGAATCGTAGGCCGGATAAGCGCAAGCGCCATCCGGCAACACAAGCAGAGTGCAGCGCTAGCTATTACTATTTTTGCTACAAGCAAGTTCTTTGCCTAAAGCGATCATGGCCAACTCAGAAGGACTGTATTTTGTTCGTTCTTTAGGATGGGTTTGGAGGTAATTACCAACAATATCAGCTTCCTGTCCAATGGTTATGCTCTCATTACAGATGATTTTTTCTTTTGACAGTGTCCCCGCTACACCGGCAACAAAAGACATATACATCACTGCTGTCTGTTCATCCCGAATATTCAAATAATCAAAATCTTTCTCATACAACTGATAGCCGTGATATAGCGAGTTGCCGTCGATATTCAATGTCGATTTTGCCAGCACAGGTGTTGAAAAACAGAGCAATAACAAGACAGGAATGGCAATTTTACTGATCATATGAGCACCAGCCGCCCTTATGGTGTGAGCCAGTACCGCCGTGCGGGTGTTCTCCTTTCGGGCATGCGAAAACAGTGGATGATGCGGTGATAGTGACGAGAGCGATAATCATCGCTATAAATACGTTTTTCATTAGTCGTCCATTGTTGCAATTATTTATAAATAAAAATACACATATCATTTAAGCTGGGATGGTATTGTGCCTGTCAATTTAATTGACATTATAATGCGTGCTTCACTGTGATGTCATTTATACCTTTTGGAATAGGCTATCAGGAGAGTGTTTTGAATATGACGTTCAGTGTATGGTATGAGACAATTAAAATGAGTGTATATGAATAGTCTAACAACAGGAAAACATGCACGTGTACACGCGCTACGCCTGGGATATGAAGAATTTCCAGATGAGAATGCTTATGGCGGTGCATATTATATTAAAGATGGTCTGAAATGGATATTTACTATTGTAGGGCTAAAGAAACATTTAGGTATCTATAATGATGATGATTTACGCAATGAGAAATATGATGTAGATACCTATTATCGTCTAGAGTCAGAAGATAATGAAATGCAATCGCTATATGATGATTTGAAGATAAGTGACGGTGAGCCTGTTTATCTGGAAGGGGGGATGTACCTTTATCCCGATGGCTCTATTCGGTGATTCATTTGATAGCGTAGGCCGGATAAACGTTATCGCCATCCGGCACCAGGTGAACCTGTAAGTACCGCTTGCAGGTTCAGCCGTACTTCACTGAAGAGTCGCCAGCGTGCTCTCAATTCTATTTAACTTCTGATTGGCCTCTTTCAGCTCATCCTGCAACTGTTGCTCCTGCTCGCCATAGACCATCAGGACGATACAGCCATTCATCACTTTTACGGTAATCTGTTGCCCCGTATCAAACCCCGCTTCGCGTAGCCACTTGCCTGAAAGAATAATTTTGGGTGTAGATTTGTCGAAAACATTAGGGCGGTATCCCACAATTACCGAACGTTCGGTTCCGGATTGGTCGATGTCTGGGGTAGAATGCGAATCAGCCATAATCAACTCCTTGATAGTTGATGAGGTTAGACGCCCTTTGGTGTTGGGGCACCTTAGGGTGTTGTCAGATTTCATTGCTCGTGTGGTAGGTACCACATGATGATAAACTAACCTAAGTGGTACCTACCATGCAAGAAAAAAAGAAGCCAAATTTTGACCGCACGAAGAGCACGATGAAGAACATCAGGTTCGAGGATGAGCTTTTGGAGCAGATTGAGAAGGCTGCGGGGAAAGGGAATTTTAGTAAGTGGGTGAAGGAGGCGTGCATAATGCGACTTGGATCGCAGATTAAAATTTTGTATGACAATAAATAATTATCCACTGTATACAAGATTTATCGTAACACGTTGAATGTTATTAAATTGATGGAAATATCATATATTTGTTAATTTTAAAGTGGGTTCTAAAATGGTTCTGACAGCTATTGATCTTTTTTGTGGTGCTGGCGGTTTAACTTGTGGTTTAAAAAAAGCTGGTTTTGAGGTTAAGTTAGGTGTTGAGTTGGAACATGTTGCAGCTGAAACATATAGAGTTAACCATCCAGAGCACCCTTTGTATGAAGCTGATATTCGTACACTTGATCCCTACGCAATCATGTTGGAACTAAATATCAAGCCAGGTGAATTAGATTTATTAGCAGGGTGTCCACCTTGCCAAGGTTTTTCATCCCATCGCACAAGAAATAAAGTAACATCTATAGATGACAGTAGAAACGATTTAATCTTTGATCTTATGAGGTTTGTTCAAGCTTTCGAACCGAAAGTTGTTATGATCGAGAATGTGCCCGCATTAGCAAAAGATGAAAGAATAACAAGAGTTTTGAATGAATTATGTGAAATGGGTTATAACGTAGGTCCTTTGAGTTTACAAGTTAAAAATACAGCATTCTATGGCGTACCTCAAAGGCGCAAACGAATGATACTTGTTGTGTCAAAATTGGGCGTAGTTAATGAACCTGAAATTGTTACACCACAACCTACAGTAAAAGATGCTATTTTTAATTTTCCAATTCCGGGTAAGAGTAATGACAAATTACATGATATTATAGAAAATAGGTCTGACAGAGTAAAAAAGATGATAAGCCTTGTGCCTAAAAATGGTGGTTCGAGGGCCGACTTACCTAAAGAATATTGGTTGCCTTGCCACATTCGAAATCCTAATAGCTACAGGGATGTGTATGGCAGAATGGCTTGGGACGCAGTTTCACCTACAATTACTGGAGGGTGTATAAATCCTTCAAAAGGACGTTTCCTTCATCCTGAGCAAGATCGGGCAATAACTCTTAGAGAAGCGGCTGCTCTACAAACATTCCCTGTTGGATATTTTTTCTCTCTCGCTAAAGGAAGGGATTTTGCAGCATTGATGATTGGGAATGCGTTACCTCCATCATTTATTCATGCCCATGCTATAAAGATTAAAGAGCATATAGAATCCACATGTTAGATAAAGGATTGTTTCATGATACAGAATTTTAGAATGACCTTTGATCCTAAAACAATTGAGCATTTAGGTGTTAAAATGTATTCGACCTTACCTCCTGCTCTTGCTGAGTTAATTTCGAATGCTTATGATGCTGATGCAGAAAATGTTACGCTAGAATTTTTAGAAATAGGCTCAAAGAAATTCATTAGTGTCAAAGACGATGGTATCGGTATGGATTCAAATGATATTCAGAACCGATTCTTAGTTATTGGCAGGAATCGGCGTAAGGATGATGGAGATAAACCTACTCCTCGGTTTGGTCGATTTGCCACAGGAAAGAAAGGACTCGGAAAGTTAGCTTTATTTGGACTTGCAAAAGAAATCACCATTGATACCATCAGGAATGGTTTAAGAAATCGTTTTGTATTAAACTGGGATGATTTATTAAATGCAAGTGGGGAATATAAACCTATTATACAGATCAACAATGAGGCGACTAAACTGCCTAACGGTACAAAAATAAAATTATCAGAATTAAAACGTCAATCGCCTTTTGATGTTGAATCCCTTGCTGATAGTCTTTCAAAAATATTTATTGTTGATAATAGTTTCAAGATATCATTAAAAAAACAAAATGGTGATTTGATAATAGTTGATAACTATAGAAGATATAGTGAATTTAATCAACAGTTTGTTTGGGATGTTGAGGATATCCTTCCAGAAGAGTCAGAGTATAAAAACAAAATATCAGGAAAGTTATATACATCTGAAACACCAATAAGGCCTAACTCCGGTCTTCGTGGAGTTTCATTATTCTCTAGAGGAAAATTGGTAAATAACCCTGAGTTTTTTTCAAATAGTACATCAAGCCACTTTTTTCAGTATTTGACAGGATGGTTTGCTGTAGATTTTATCGATGAGTTAGATGATGACGTTATCTCAACAAACAGACAATCTGTTGATTGGGATAATGATGAAATGGCAAAGTTAAGAGATTTTCTTTCAACATTAATTAGTAGGGTTAACAATGAGTGGCGTAATAAGAGGAAGGAAAAAAAAGATGATGAAATAAAAAAGGTTACAGGTATTGATACTAATCACTGGATGAATACCATGCCAAAAAATATGCGTGAGCAAACTTCTAAAATAATAGATTTTCTTGGTAAAGAAGATGCATTAGAAACATATTCTCCAGTAATAAATGCATTGCATAATATTATCCCTGAGTATCCAATGCTTCATTGGCGCCATCTGAATGGAAAAGTTAAAGATAGAATTCAACAATATTATATTAATAAACAGTATGGGTTAGCAGCGGATCAAGGAACAAAAATCTATTGTGAGATTATTAGAGAACTAACTGGCTGTGATTTAGATGGAAGAAAACTAACAGATAGAATATTTCCTGGTAATTCTCCCGCAATCAAAGTTAGTAATTTATCTACTGATACGGGAAAAAGTATGCAAGAAGGTCAGCACTTTCTTTCTAGCGGGGTTATGGCTGCTTTTAGAAATCCTGCCTCACATATGCCGGCAGATAAATTAGTACCAGATCAATTTTCAGAATTAGATTGCTTAAATATTTTAGGTTTGATTTCCTATCTTTTAGAGAGGATCGATGGGGCTGAAATTACGAGAGTTGATACTGAAAAATAAAGATAATTGTAATAAGAATTTTGGCGGAGATCACAGGAGTCGCATTTGATAAGTAATCACCTTGAATTTATTGATTATTTTTCTATGCGATTTTTAAGTGTGCCCCCAATTATGCCCCCACATGTTTTTCCTTGTCAGTTAACTGGTTAAATTATAAACGTTCCACGTTGAGTTTAAATCGTTCTCGGTGGACATCCATAGAAGTTAACCAAGGTTCTTGATCTTGCACAGAGAAGCCTTTTTGGTCAATACGAACTAGCTCATAGCGTTCAACCAGAAAGTTTACGGCATCGGCCAAGGTAATACCTGCCTCAATGTGTTTCTGAATAACAGTTTCATCACTGAATGGCGTGTCGTTTAGCGTGAAACCATAGTGCTGGTCTAGCAGGCTTGTCAGTAACATTTGCCAGACAGCCAGGGGCGACAGACATGGCTTCGCCGCCTGCGGAGTTGTTGCAGGTTGAGTTTTCATTTTTGATCTCAGGAAATTAGTTAGCGTTGAGTGGGATAAACCGCGATGTACACGTAGCCGCAACTGCCAAGGGTGTCGGCTTCGCAGGTAAAATCGTTGTGGTAGAGAGTGACACAGTGATGGTGACAGGGGATCAGTTCACCAGTAGTCAGCATCGATTCCATCTGACTGATAAAGTGTGGAAATGCGTCATCCAATTTGAAGCATTCCGTATCGCTGAAAATGCCCATCAAATTAGCCCTGTCAGCCAGATAATGCAGCCGGTTGCCTTCCTGAACTAATCTGGCACCAAACCGTGGAACAATTTCTCTTTGTAGTCCCCATTCATGGGCTGATATTAATGACATGAGAACCTCCTTTTAAAGTAATCCCAGCTCAGCAAATGAAATTGTCTCATTCCCGACTACGAGATGATCGAGTACGCGCACTTCCACCAGCGCCAACGCTTTCACGATACGCTGAGTAATATGTTTATCTTGCTGGCTGATTTCTGTCGTACCAGATGGATGGTTGTGCGCCAGAATTACCGCAGCAGCATTATGCTTCAGTGCCGATTTCACCACTTCGCGGGGATGTACTTCGGTATGGCTCAGTGTGCCGGTAAACAGTGTTTCGCGTTCCAGCAAACAGTGCTGATTGTCGAGATACATCACGATGAAAGCTTCACGCTCAAGGTGTGCCATCCTGAGTTGAAGCCAGGCTTTAGTAACGCTGGTGCTAGTAAATGATTCACTGGGTTGACGCTGATACTTCTCCAGCAATCGCAGTGCGCGTTGTATAACACGTTGCTCGTTTACAGGAAATTCCGGGAATAAATTGGGCGCAGACATAATTGTTCCTTAAAGCAAAAAGCCCTACCAGTTTAGTCGTAGGGGCAAAAGAGCCTTCGTGATAGAGTTCATGAAGCAAATTGCAGCATATTCTCAGCCATAACCCACAGTGCTCGATTGAGCTTCACATCACCGTCGATACCTTTCACTGCGCGTGTATGAGCGCGTTTACCTTTGATGGTTCGTCCCGATAGCCCACCTTTAATCAGGTTTTCCTGAATGCGTTGGTAGGTAGTCCAAAGATCGTTACTTTCATCCTGCCATCGGCGCGGGGAAAGTATCTGTGATTCCGTCACTGGTTGATGCTCTTCACCAAAACGATAGGTTAATGCCGCTTTCGCAATGGCGTGCTGAGCAGGTGGCGGTAACATAAGCGACTGCATGGCATCGCGCTTCTCTTCTACTCGGTCAAAAATCCCCAGTATTTCGTAAGCCCCTTCAATGACTTTCTCCACTACGTTGCCTTTATGCGGCACACGCACTTCCCCAAAACTTTCACCGCAAATCAGTCCATTTTGGCAAACCGATCTAAATAAACCTGGTAGCATCTGGTATGAGCTTGAACCGTCGTGGCTATTAAGCAGAATAATTTCTGGCACCTGTTTGCCGGTAATTTGCCCTTCGCGACGCAGGCGCAGCATATGTTTGGTGTGCTCTCGCTTACTCAGATCTCGCACTCGGGTCTGGCAGGCAAAGAACGGTTGAAAACCCTCGCGTTGAAGGTTATCGAGGAGGGTAATAGTAGGGATGTATGTGTAACGCTCACTGCGGGATTCATGTTTGTCTTCGCTGAAGACACTCGGCACATAGTGCGCCAGTTCGTCACGGGTTAGCGGGCGGTCGCGGCGAACAAGATTCACCGCACCAAAGCGACTGGCTAAACGGGTCATAAAAACTCCTGTGAAAAATCGGCATAAAAAAGGCCACCCCGAAGGATGGCCTGGATTGAAAGGCAGGATTATTAAGGCAAAATCGAAGGTTGTATCTGCGATGTTGCCTTTTCTGAATCTGGTAACGGCAATGCAGATAGTTCGGCAGAACTAAGCTTTCCTGCGCGGTAAAGTTGCAGTTTCACCAGAATCGGCGCTTTTTGCGACTGAAGGTAACTCAGGCACCATTCCCGCTTCAGGACGATCCTGACCGGGGCAGGCAAAAGCTCATATGCTTTGCTGAAAACAACTTCAACAAAAGCATCATCACTAAGTTTATCCTCGGCAATATTCAGCAAGCCATTGATGACAATATTTTCCAGTAACAATCTGTATTTGTCAGCGCCACTTACCGGAGGTTTAGCCGTGCTTTCCGGTAAACGTTCAGAAGATATATCCTGGTTTTCGGCAGATGCTTTCCTGCGTGGGAAATTCAGCTTTTCTGTAAGGCTGCGAAGTTTTCCTGTGCTATTTTCAGACATCGTATTTTTATCCTGTGGCCTCCGCGTCTTGCCATCAGGCAAGTACGGCGAGTTTTTTTATCGCTTTTATCAGGCTAAAGGTGGTCAAACCTGCACCCAGAGCCTTGACCGTGACCGAATGGCTTCGCATCAACGTAATCCCCGCTACGCACAGGACAAGTTGCCACGTACAATCGGGCCATAGGGGCTCATTAACCGGCATGTTCGTAACCACTTCACTTTGACTATGCACGGAAAACACCTCTACTTGTAGCCATTAGGGAGCCATTGGCCCTGTTTGCGGATATCAGTAATAATGCCCCCCTCTTTGACAGAAATGGTACGCCAGCCTGGTTCTTTGCTGGATGCATTCCCATAGGTGTACCCGACAGTCATTGTCAGGTTTTCGCCTGAAGTTGTGGTGAGATCAGCCTCATATTTGGCTTCGGTATTTTGTTTGCGAATAAAACGCACGGTATTGATTGCAGAACAACGAATACTGCTTTTCGCATATTCAAAGGAATTGTTAGCCATCTGACATCCGTCGTTTTTAATTTCATCCGTCAGGTTTGCAGAAGCATTAAAGTTTTTAGGGGCAGGAACGAAATTAGCCATATCGCTGCGCATTGTTGGAGGATCTGTCTGAAGCACAAGGTAAACAGGACAATCTGATTTTCCGACTTCACAGGCTTTTGCGACGTAATCACGAACAGGCCATCCGGCATTACCGAAATATTCCGCACCACTTTCATCTTTGCATTGTGACCAGGTAGCTTTTTTCCCCATCATAATGCCGTCTACCAGCACACAGGTTACGGCCTTTACAGGCTTACCATCCCACCGGACTGCATCAAAGGGCTGAATGCCTGTATGGTTCACGTCAAGCGTGTAGGCCTGTGGATTCTTGGCTAGTCGATCATTCGCCTGTTTTAGTTGGCTACTGCCTTCCTGGGTCAGGAAAAAGGTATAACGCTCGGGATGTATATCTCCGTGAACTGTCAATGCAGAAGATATAGATGGAATAAGCAGAGCGACTGAACTGAGCGATAAAGCAATTAATTTATGCATTATATTTCCCTTTGATTAATTAGTGATTAATACAGTCTTGCCATGAGATATCGGCCAGCGCTTCATTCAGCCCTTTAGCACTGAATTTTTTAGAGATAGCGGCATTCATTGAGGTTATTTTTATTACTCCTTTATCTCCCGCAGATTTGAGTGCAGTAAAAGCTGTTTCATCCAGAGAATAGTTTGTGCCGTTAATACTCATCCCCGGTTCTGCAAGTCCCGTCAGGGAAGAAACGCGATAGTCTTCTGCGGGAACGCTATAAGCAACAGCTAACTTTCCGCTTGTACAGGTTAGTGTGAGCACTTCACCTGAGTTGTTTTGGGTATTGATTTCAAACTCCATCGCACTGATGTTACCGAACCAGTTCCCCCATTGCTGGTCTTGGATAACGGCGTGTGCAGTGGTACTGAATAAAGCTGCGCTGAAAAGCAAAGTAGAGGTAGTCTTCAACATAGTTGTTCCTTACCGAGTGTTTTATAAAAGAAAAATGGCCTTCAGTTGTACAAAAGGCCATCTGATCGTATGCATTTGTGAGAGGGTGGGATAATCGTTAATACAGATCGGTTTCCAGAAATTGATCGTTAATATCTATGAAAAAAACCATCAATCATTAAATATTGATAGCTGGTAACTATTAAAATTGCGGATATCGATCGGCGTGACAGATCGGTGAGTTAGAACAACTTCGGTAGAGATATGACGTATTGATTCATTCTGATGATATAGAATTGAAAAAATCTGGAGTTTAATTTTCTAATCCTTTGTGGCCAAAGTTAGTGGTGAATATCAAACCAATATATTAATAAAATAAATTAATCAGAAATGAAAATAAAATATTCACCACTTTACTTTTAGTCAAATAAAAGGCCAACCATTTCTACTTAAATCTGGAGGAGTATCGCTACCCTTTTCTGACGATAGTTCCGAGTTTCTGGTTTTGATGTTCTTCATTATCTCATGTGCTTTCTCTCTCATGAGCTCTTTATCAGTTTTAGCTATTTCTTTTTCCGTATTATCAGTAGAATCGGATGGAGTGTCATTGCCGTCAAGTTCTCTTTTCGTTAACTTTAAGGTTTTGTTCTTACTTTTCTTTTTTGCTTTACGAAAGGATGTTAATTCCCAGGCTTTTTTAAATCTGGGTATAAAGTTTTTATCATAATAGTACATGGAAATGTAAATGCAACGTAGCGCCAGATATTTCTCAGTCGTTGTTGATGGTCTAAAGAGACTGAGGAAATGAGGTTGATGAATATATCCTTCAATGCTCGATTTATATATTTCATCAAGAACTGCTTGTGAAATCTGGCCTGTCTCGTCAGTCTTACTCTTTTCAATTAATTTTTCTTGTGCTCTTTTTATCGAGCCATTGATATAATTTATTTTATCTTTGCAGATATAGTCCCATGCCCAGTTTATTTTTCCCTTGTCATTCTTCTTCAACGGCAATATATCTGCTAACTGAGAATGTCTATCCCACGCATCCCTTATACTTAACATAATGGATAACTTAGATGAAAGATCCATTCGTGATCTATCAAAAAAATCCTCTATACACTCAATGCGCTCACGGTGACTTACTGGATGTTCAATTCTAATAAAGCGATGATAAGGTGTTCTGGTATAAATAGAAAATGAGTCATTTCCACCAAAGTTTGCCAAAGAACTATTTTTTTTACTAAAAACCCTGATATATGCCCATGCAAAATAACAGGCATCATTGTTACGTTTAAACCAACCAAACTCTTTTATTGGTAATAATGCTTCTTTCGCTTTTTTAAATCTATAGGCGTATGAGATTAACTCGTCCGAATGCTTATAAAGAATCCGAAAAGCTTCGTTTATTGCCAGTGTTGCTAAATTGTAGTCTTCACCATATATGTGATTCAGGTGGTATGTTTTAATTTCCTTTGTTTGCCGGTAATTTTCAATAGCAACATCGTTTCCTACCATCCATAAAAACAATCTTACATCACGTTTTGTTTTTATATCTATCCACATTTTTCCATTCAAGATTAGCTATCCTTTTACATTCAACTTTAAATGATCTTAAAAGGATACTTCACAGTGAAAATCATAGCAATGTTCATAGTTGAAAACATAGTGTAAAACGTAGGTGTAAAACCTCACGTAGAGCTTGTTATAAGGCATTTTTCACATGAAAAATGACACTTTCATTGAAGTGGAATCATAAGCAAAAAACCACATGCTATGCAAACCCGCCAGCAGAGGAATCCCGGAGGTTGTCAGGGCGTGCTTTATATAGAGACTTAAAGCCTTAACAAAGCACTGAGTGGATGGATAGTAAAGGCGTACATATACGACCTATGACATGAAAGGATGCCGCCCGGTGTCCTCCTGTTACATTCCCGGAGTCCTCTCATGAACACCATTGATATTCATAACGATAAGTTCGTCAGCATGCAGTTCATTACTGAACTGACTGGGTTATCTGATAAATGGTTTTATAAGCTTGCACAGGAAGGTAAGTTTCCAAAACCTGTAAAGTTTGGCCGTAGTTCCCGCTGGATTGAACGTGAAGTAAAAGAATGGTTAGAAGCTCGCATTAATGACTCGAGAGCATAAAGACAATTAAAGATAGTGATAAAAAGGTCACTAACTTTTCACCATGTTTTTATACTTCAGCTCCTTGTTGTACATGGGTTTCATGTGATTTATAAAGACGGTTTATTTATTATTTTATTTAATGCTTTATCAATTATTTTTTAATGCACTCAATCACCATTCAATATCACTTCATATAAACACGTTATATCACACTCATTATAGCTTCACACACTTACACTTTGTTATCACAAAGACAATATCTCTGATACCACTATTCATACTGAATATAAGACAAATACACTCATCCAATAACAACACGAATACATTGCCAGTCAGCCATTACTGATTGGCTTCAGGGAAACACATTATGGACTTATCCGAATCATTCCTGTTATCTCATGCTGAATATCATATTGAGAATAATACTCCCCACATCATCATCACTGATGACAATGAGTTCCGATTCAAATTAGAGCAGTTGGATATCTGCCTTAAAACTGTCAGCAGAGGACGTAAGTTACCTTTCACTATTCTGTATAACCGCTCAGGATACAAAGAGAGTGCAGAGTCAGCCACCATTCTTGATGCTATCCGTCATCTCAATATGTTACCGCAAGATGCGATGAAAGTACGAATAGCTAATCCACGTATAGCTACATTTCAGCGTTTATTTACTCGCGCTGATTTATATGCGCGTGTCCATAACGGGAAAATAGTAGGGGCAGATACCGTTACCACAGCAGAACTGCTGAATAAGCTGGTGCAGGACTACCGGCATGCCGTCAGTCAGGCAGGGTTTAAACAGACATGCAGAAAGTACCAGCGGACTTCGTTGAAGAACCTGAAAGGAGTGTTGAATTACATCAGACATCTGCAGGAGCGTCATTCCCGACTACTTGTGTTGCGGATAGATTTATCATGGGCGAATGAGCATAAGGCTGACATCACTGCTGATGACGCCCGTAAGCACCGTCAGCAGTTGTTTCGCAATATGCAAAAGAATCCATTATTTCGCCATGTTCTCGGGACAGTGTGGAAACTGGAATACGGCCCACAACGTAAGTTTCATTACCACATGCTGTTTATCTTAAATGGCAATAAGGCACAGCAGGATGGCGTGATCGCTCATGCTTTCGGGAAATACTGGAAAGACACCATCACTAGAGGTAAAGGCATCTTCTACAACTGCAACGCTTACAAAGAGCGTTATGAGGACTGCTGCCTCGGCAAACTGGTGCGTGGTGACAACAGTAAGGATAAAGGGTTACTTCAGGCGTTGAGCTACATCACCAAAGTCGATGCCTGTGCCCGACTGGTTCTTCCTGGAAATGCCAGAACCTTTGGTCGTGGGGAAGTACGCTCACTGCAGAAAAGGAAGAGAATAAAAAGAGGCCGGTAAATCTAACCCGTTGTAAAAGGCGTAACGCTTCCTTCCCCCTACTATCCACAAAGCCAGCTAACCATGCTGGCTTTTTTCATTTGTACCGGAGTTCATGATGAATTACTTCGTCTTAGCAATGCACGCCGTCACCGTAGATGGTGAATGGGTTACACCAGAATCTGTTCAACAGGTTGATTTTGATTCATTGCATTGTATTTACTGCAAACTGCAGATCGGTGTTCAGTTTGATCCTCTGACATCTACAAGAACGTTTGTTCACCTACCGGGGCATATCAACAATGTCGCTCGGCTTAAAACATGTCGATTTAACAAGCTCCAAACAGTACCAGAACAAACCTCGCCAAAAACTATCCCACCTTGAGAAATGCGCCTTCGACCTACTAACACGACGATACGGCAATGGCGATGCTGCTGGTGCCATGTCTACTGGCATGGGGAGAAGAGATGTCCTCAATGTGCTGACTGGATTTATGCAACTGATGCGTAAGAGGCTGTATCGACTGCTTTGTGCCAGATATACGCTCTGAATGTGATCAGAATAAAAAACTAAAAATTATCAATCGCGACAAATTAATGACTGCAAGGTGAAATTTCATAAATAAATCATTGATATTAAATAAAATGATTGAGTGTCTTTTTTAAAAGAGAGCCAAGAATGTTATGTTTGTAATTATTAATAGCGCAGTGTGACAAGGAAACTATGACACTCATCTCTCTTTTGAAGCGCGAAGGTCCCTGCCTGAGTTCAACGCTGGCGGATCTGCTGATTCAAAGCAAAAACATCTCTGCTGAAAATGCGAGGAAGGTTATCTCACGGGCTGTCTTAGCCGGTGAGATAAACAGCATTAAAAACGTATTCCCAAAGAGGGAGCAGTTTGTATATATCAGGGACTCCTATGGTAGCGATGAGTTCTGGCAGGTACTGACCGATAAGCTGATAGAGAGTGGTTCAGCATTGGGCCTTGCATTGAGCGCCCTTCTGGCCAGAGGCGGGATCATTCCTAAACGTGATTTTGGTGCTGCAAGTGGTTCACCTGTAGCCATGAAGAAAAAAATTTCGTTCACTGTAGTATGGCAAAGGCTGGTGAAAATCGGTTTATGCACTGAAATTATCCTGCCTGAAATTGGAGAATGCATCGCTCTCAGAGAAAAAGATGAAAGGCGGTACGATTCCGTATCGAGACAGATACACGCGCGTCTGGTGACAGAGAGCATTTTTATCGCGACGATGGTTCAGTGGAGTCAGAACCTCAATCTGATCAGCTATAACCTGGCAAGGACGAGGCTGGATGAAGAAGGGAAGCCACCTGCTATTTCAAACTATCTGTTCGATTTAACAGGTCCCAGCTATTTGTCTCCTTTTGTTACGCCAGGAAGCGATGTAAACAAGCCGGGTTTTTTTGCGTGTGACGTTCTGCTGGGGACCAAAGTCACTCTGGCCCAGGTACAGCCCTTCATAGCTAAATGTAAATCGCTAAGGAGCATAAGAAACGTAGGTAAAAGTCTTTTTATGCTGGCCGCCAGTCAGTTCGATAAAGATGCTTTTCATGCTCTGAAGAAGGAAGGCGTTATCCCCGCTACACCAGAAAATCTGTTCGGTGAAGAGTTTGCAAAGTCACTGCGCGAGCTGAACGATTTTCTGTTCTATTACTTCACAAATGCCAGCTCTAACCTAGAAAAAATTGATTCTATTATGGTTGCGCTAACGAATGTTAAAGGTGCCGCGGCGCAGCTGCAGGGGGCGCTCTTCGAATATCTTGTTGCTGAAGTGATGAAACATGAAGGAGCCGTTGAGATAGGAAAAGTTTTCCGTTCTGCTGACGGTAAAAAAGCTGAAAGTGATGTGTTCATCGCTAAGGGATATCAGGAGGTAAGGTTTATTGAATGCAAAGGCTACAAACCCTATTCCTTTGTCAAACATGAAGATGTTAAACACTGGATAGGAGATCAGGTACCTGTATTTTACGATGCCGCCAAAAAAGAGAAGCCAGAAGCCGACATTCATGTCGAATTCTGGACCACGGGGAAGCTGGGCTTAGACAGCCAATTATCGCTTGAAAAATTTCGTGATAACAACTCAGTCAGGAAACGCTATAAAATACACGTGCTGGAAGCTCATGATGTAAAAAAAAGATTCCATGCGACCAGAAATAAAAACCTGATTAACGTTTATGAAAAACATTTCGCAGAACCTTTCTATAAAGAAAAAAAATTGGATGACCTCAGGGAAAGTTACCGTCTGGCAGGAGGGCCGCAATCATACTTCGAAGATGAAGAAAAATGAGATTTTATTATTAAGTTGATCTTTCTAAATTTATTAAATAATACGCATATTTCTAAAAGGAGATTTCTATGGGGTTTGTGCTCAACTGCTCAGGACGGGATAACACACTTATTGCCAGCAGTAAAGGTTTTGGTTGCACGGTTCCTGAACTAGAAATTGTACTGCTTGATATTGATCTTGAAAAGGTCTTTACAGCGGACCCGTATATTCCGAAAACAGCTAATCAGCTTCTGTTTTAATACACCATCAACAATCTTACCGAGCCTGACGAAGCGATTTCAGCATTATGGTTTCATGGCACCCGTACCGTTGCTGATAATCATTTCTTGGACGGCATTATTCCACTTAACCGATCATTCGCAGCTGTTATCAGAATGCTGGCAGATGCGGCGTCCAGTAGTCAGGTTCGGACGCGGCTCAGTGACTGGGAAAAAAGCGGAGTGCCTGACAGAATGTTCAAGGAGCGTCAAGGAAACTCTATACACTGGAGACCTTATGCATCCCTTATCAGTGAAGCTCAGCTGAATAATGAGGTTACAGGGCACCGTAACTATACGAAGATGTCCTGGCGTTAGGCTTACGGTCCATTACCAGCAGGGATTTCCTGTTTATTTAAAGCTCTTACAGGAATAAAGTTATCTCACCATATGCTCAATGATGAACATGAAGGGAAGCCCGTGATAAATCTGATAATGAAAGTGAGTGATGAAGACTGGAACGTTCCCGTGGGCCAGATTGCCAAAAGCTCGATGCCCCTGAGTCGTTATCTGGAATACACGAATGACAGACTCTCGATCATCTACAGAGAAGTGAATAAAACGGTCCTCGATAAACTTAAGCTCATACCCTGCCTGCTGATGACTGAGTTCGTGAATGAACAGAACCTTGAGGGACGGTCGCGCCTGGTATCCAATATCCGGGTGGGTATGCTTGAGAGTGTAACAGTCAACGGGAAAAATTTAGAGTATGCAGTCCGCATCGATTATGACTACGAGAAAGTGACTGTAGATAACTTCAGAGTGCTGGGCGATCGGTTCTTTTTTCACCTGTTTGAAACGTCGAGGACCCACTGGGCCATCAAGGAAGTCAGCCTTCCTGAAGTCATGAATGCTTTTGGGTTAAGACTTCCGGTCCCCCCGCTTGCCAACGTTCCGCCGCCGCCGCCGCCAGGATTGTATGAACGCGAGCAGAGCGTGACGTCGGTAGAGGCATTCCTGCAGAAAATAAATGAATTTAAGGCTCAGGAAGGGCAGGAAGTCTTTTACCGCGGACACAGCGACTATAAGTACAAGCTGGAACCTTCCCTCTTTCGTGAAGAGGAGGCCGTGCCTCTCTACAGGCATAAAGAAAAAAACATGATTAACGAGATCCTGACGGCCCATCCGGCTGAATTTTATCAGGACCATTTCATGATAGATAAGCTGGTCCGCATGCAGCACTACGGCCTGCCTACCCGCCTGCTGGACGTCACAGCCAATCCGCTGGTCGCCCTATATTTCTGCTGCGCAGACATGCTCGATAAAAACGCGGAGGAAGAGAAAACAGGGGATGTGAAAATTTTTACCGTCCAGGCGGACGACATCAAGTTTTATAACTCTGACACCGTAAGTTGCATCACTAACTTGTCCCTGCTTAGTATGGAAGATAAAAATAAAATCATTCCGGAAACTGACATTCCCATTGATCATCGAAACAAAAAATCTACGGAAATGAAGAGGCTAATTCATTTCATCCGCTCCGAAAAACCGTACTTCGAAGACGCAATACGTCCGGGCGACTTGAGCCGTATCCTTTTTGTGCGCGGGAGAATTGCCAACCAGAGGATTTCATCCCAGTCCGGTGCATTTCTGCTTTTCGGGCATGAGGCTGTCCTGCCGGATACCGGCCACAGCGGTCTTAAGGTAGACCGAATCTATATCAGCAACAAGAAAGCGATCCTGCAGGAACTTAGCAGGCTTAATATCAAACCCAGTACCATCTACCCCGGTATTGAAGAGACGGCGAGAGAAATTGCCCGCAGAACGAAGGGTGAAGAGATCCTTAACCGGCTAAAATGAAAAAAGCCGCTTGTGCTGCTCAGGTGAGATAACCAAGACGCGGTGATTGCGGTTTGTCGCCAGGCATTGCAGCACAGGGAAGTGAAGTTGTGCTGACAGGTGATGATTCGCTTGATGACGATCAGAAGCAGTTTTCAGTTATGGCTGGTTTAGTGTAAGAGTACCTACAACAGGAATGCTGCGTAGCGTCTGGGAAGATAGGGCTCGTTGGAAATAAAATTCCTCAGACCGAAGCACACTAAAGTGCTTCGGTCCTATGGTGGCAACTTAACAAAATCATTAACTTTCTATGTCAACTTGAGATACACTGAACTTAAACACAGGGTTCTGAGTTCCGATTAGGATTTATTATGTCCGAAGATACAAAGAAAAAAGGAGTTTATGACAGTTTTTTCCGACCTGTATTGAAGTTGTTTCTTCAATTATGCTTATTTGTTTTGCTTATCGGGTTTGTTTCTTTCCTGTTTTTTTATTTCTTTAAAAGTCCGATAAAAGAATTTGTTAATACCTTTGGTTGGTATGTTTCAGCTAATTCCGTTTCGGATATGACTGCTAAGGAAACTAAGGCGCTAGCTCATTTGATGAGTAAAGGTTATATATTAAGTACCAATGATTTGCTTTCTCAAATTGGTAGTTTTTATTCATATACAATAACGATATTGATATTTTTTTGCACGTTCTCTGCATTTTTTGCTGTATTGGTAATAAAAATCAATGCGGATGACAAATTTGATATCACTATAGCTGAAAAAGTTAGATACTTTTTTGCAAATGATAAAGGTTTTGACAGCGATGTAAAATCTAAAGTTTCTGATATCTTTGCAGAAGAAGGCGAACAATTATCTGGGATAACTAAAAATGAAGATAATGATATTGTTATCCAACTCAGGCATGAAATTAAATTACTTAAGATGGATTTTTATAAGCTAAAAAATAAGTTGGCTCCTGATGATGAGTCAGAGGTTAATACCGATGACTATTTTAAGAATATGATAGATTCTTTGCAAGAAAAAGGGCAGATAGTAACTGGTGAGAAAGAGGATGTTAACCATGGCAATCCTTAAAAGAAAAGTAAGCAGTACCTCTGCCTTTTTGCCTGTGGATATGATGGATTTAAATAATCCACAAGACGTACTTGATTATGCCATTACACTTAATGTTAAACCAACACCATTTGATCTAGATGATTTTATAAATAAAATTGGAATTGAGTTAAGACGTGTTGTGATGGCTGATGATATTTCTGGTCAACTTCAAAAGAATGACAATGGCAAATGGGTTATATCAGTTAATTCTTTACATCATCAAAAAAGGCAACGTTTTACTTTGGCTCATGAGCTTGGCCATTATTTTTTACATAGAAATAGAGCCATAGAGTTTATTGATAAGGCTTTATATCGTAGTTCGCAGATGGACTCAATGGAATACGAAGCTAACAATTTTGCTGGAGCTTTGCTAATGCCTAAAAAGATACTCATTGAGTTTATTAAAATGAAAGGGGCTAATGCCGAAATAATTTCTGATTACTTTGATGTCTCTGTCCTTGCTGCAAAAATAAGAGTGGAGACTTTACAGAGGAAGTTATATGAATATTAAATATTACCCTATTATAAAAACCACTATTGCTGAAATTAGAGCTTTAAAGAACCTTGATCAAAATACTTGGCAGAGTATGACACCAATCATTGAGCTTACAAAGTCGAGGAAAGGCAAAAACAATCAGGATGCTAGCGTCTACAAGAAAATAGACGAGTTGTGTCAAGTAATTAAATCGGAACAATTGATTCTTGATCTAACGACAATTGACTCTCTTTCTAATGAACAAATTGAAAGTTTTTATGATGATAGTAATTACTTTGAAAACTGGTGCTCTTTTATAGAGTATGTAAAAGGCAAAATACCGGGTGTTTTGCCTGTACTGCTTGCTTATCCTGACTCCAATATTAATGAATTGATTGTTCAGGCTGAAAATTTGTGTAAGCATACTCGCCATGTAGTTATCCGTATACCAATCTTCGAACAAGGATTAAGCTCTTTATTTAATACGTTATTGCAATTGGTTCAGCAGAAACCATATCTCATTCACAGTATCATCTTTGATGCATCATATATTAAGGAAAAAATCGAACAAAAACCATTCGAATATATTGTTGCGTTTATTTCTTATTTTTTCCAAAAAATAAATGGATTCTATACCGGGAAATATATATTTTGCTCTGAGCATTATCCCGGAAATATTACTGAATACTTAGATAAAACTCAAAATCAATATGAAAATAAAGTTTACTATGGTAATCTTTCATTATATGAAAATATTAATTTGGAACTGGCTAAAATAGCTATGCCAAATGTTTTATATGGCGATTATGCATGCATTCACCCATTTAGGAATGATGTTAAAGCTTATAACTGGATTCCTAGAATAGATTTTCCAACAAGAGATTCTATCTTTTTTTCAAAAGTTCGTCGTGATGTTGGTGGATATGATCAATGTGCGAGGAATATTGTCACATTGAATGCTTTTCAAAATGACACCTTAGTTTGCTGGGGAAAAAATGAGATCACACAAGCCAGTTTAACAAAAGCAGGTGGACTCAATCCGTCATATTGGATTTCTGTTCGTTCTAATATTCATATTTCTAGGATGGCAAAGCTTGTAAAAAATAATTAAAATGCACCTAGATTCATTGATTTCAGACTCAGGAGAGTGATATCTTCGCTGGTTATTACATCTCCTTTTTCTGAAAGAAACGCATTATATACTCGCGATACCTTTTCGTGAATAGATAAGTGATAAATTCTATAAATTTCCTCCTTACTAAAATTATTTATTATAGACATGATTAAATCAGATTTATTCTGATATTTTAAATTGCTTAACTTTTCTAAAGATATTTTATCGCACATATCTAGAATGGGCATCAATGCTAGAGATTTTATTATTTTAGCTTTTCTCTTAATTGTTAATGTACCATCAGAGATGAGTATAATTCCGAATCGTCCTTTCATCTGTCTAATTTTCTGATAATGTTTCTTACCACATGCAACGTAAATTTGATTGAAACATTTATAATACGAATTCAGTTGATCCTCTAATCTATCAAGATTATCTAAATCACTTTTTATTTCGACTCCTATAATTGAATCGCAGGTTGAAACAAGTAGATCGCATCTACGTCTATTGAAGTCAAACGGAAATTCAAAATTTAGGGCTGCAGATTTATTTTCCCCAAAATAAGCAGTTAAAGGTATTTTAAAATCAAGTTCATTCATATATGCCCACCTCCCTAGCAAGTCTATCATGTATAAAAACACAGGTAAATGATTTTGGTCTTTCTATTGATAATCAATTGGTTACCAGAATGATACTTTTGACTTTGAATTTTAAAATGAAATAATGAGCAATTTTAGGCCAACTATCTTATAAAAAAACCTTCCTTGGTTACTTGTTACATGTTGTTTTTTAAAAGAAATCCTTACTGGAATTAATTTATATCATGCAGTCTTGTAATTACCCGCTGCATGTATTTCGTTACTAATCCTGGCTAGCTCATAGATATAATCACCATACCATTGCATCATCTCTCTCCGCCCCTCCAGATACTGCGCATGGTTATATGTCCCACGTATCGCGTTCTTATCCACATGCGCAAGCTGTGTTTCAATCCATGCTGAGTTAAAGCCTTCTTCGTGTAGGACGGTACTCATTGTGTGACGGAAACCGTGCCCCGTCAGCCTTCCTTTATATCCCAACAACTCAATCACCTGATTAACGCTTTCCTTTGAGATCGGCTTCGTACGATCATTGCGTCCGACGAATACCAGCGGGTATAGCCCCGTAATAGGCTTCAGTGACCTAAAGAGTTCAACAACCTGATTCGACATCGGAACGATATGAGGTCGTTTCATCTTCATCACTTCAGAAGGAATTTCCCAGAGTCGCTTTTCAAAATTGATATCCTCCCAACGGGCAAAACGTAATTCCTGAGTTCGTACCCCTGTAAGCATGATGATTTGAGTTGCAGTCTTGGTAATAACACTCCCGGTATAGCCTGCAAGATCTCTAAGAAAGTGAGGGAGCTCTTCGGCAGTCAGGAAAGGAAAATGTGTTTTCTTCGGTGTTGCGAGGGCTGTAGCGAGATCGGGTGCAGGATTGTATTCAGCGCGTCCGGTCACGATTGCATGACGGAATACTTCACCGCAGCGCTGTCTGACTTTGCGCATCTTTTCTAATGCACCACGCTTTTCCATACGACGAAGGGTTTCCAGCAATTCCATGGGCTTAATTTCAGCTATGGGACGCTTACCGATGTAGGGGAAAATATCCTTTTCAAAGGTATCAATAATTTCATCACGATAGCGCAATGACCAACGATCCGCTCTCAGCTGGTGCCATTCACGGGCAATAGCCTCGAAGGTATTTTCGTAGTTTAGTTTTTGAGCGATTTTTTCTGCTTTCTTTGCTTCTCCGGGATCGCTTCCAGCAGATAGTAACTTTTTCGCAGCTTCACGCTTTTCACGGGCTTGAGCGAGAGAAACCTCAGGATAAACGCCGAAAGCAAGGCGCTTTTCTTTACCCGCATAACGATACTTTAAACGCCAATAGCGTGAGCCGTTGGTGGTTACTTCAAGATAAAGGCCTCCACCATCAGATAGCTTGTACGGCTTCTCTTTGGGCTTGGCTGTGTCGATTTGTCTGACTGTTAGCTTCATTGGGGGCATCTCAAAATGGGGCTATAAATCATGCCCCCCATTATGCCCCCAGAATGCACTTGATTCTGGTAGAGACAGTTGACCTCGGGAGAACATAATTAGCAGTAGTTGCGGGTATTATAGGGGATTTACTTGAGACAGTGGAGTTCAGGAGAGGCAAATTGGCGGAAGATCACAGGAGTCGAACCTGCCCGGGACCGCTGGCGGCCCCAACTGGATTTGAAGTCCAGCCACCTCACCGGAGATGACGATCTTCCGCGCCTCGATTGCTACATGGAGGCGGGGCGCATTATAGCTACTTCCAAACGTTTCCACACCCCCTCACTCACTTTTTTAACTTCCGTTTCTCCATACCATGACCAGTTTCAAATAAATCCCCGCAAAATCCATTACTTACACTTAGACACATTTTTTGACGCTACTCTGATCACAGAAAACAAGAATCGTAATTTGATAACGAGATATCGGAATACCCGCGCTCACAGGGATGGTTTACAAGAACTGTAACCGGTATCAGTGCGTGTGAAAGTGCTAACAAGGATGCGTAATGAAAAGTGAGATTTTGTCCGTTAAAGAGAAGATTGGCTACGGCATGGGCGATGCTGCCAGCCACATCATCTTTGATAACGTTATGTTATATATGATGTTCTTCTATACCGATATTTTTGGTATCCCGGCCGGTTTTGTCGGCACGATGTTCTTACTGGCTCGCGCGCTGGATGCTATCTCAGACCCTTGCATGGGACTGCTCGCCGACCGCACCCGTTCACGCTGGGGGAAATTCCGCCCATGGGTGCTGTTTGGCGCTCTGCCATTTGGTCTGGTCTGTGTGCTCGCCTACAGCACGCCGGATCTCAGCCTGCACGGCAAAATGATTTATGCCGCAATCACCTACACGCTGCTGACCCTGCTTTATACCGTGGTGAATATTCCCTACTGCGCGCTGGGCGGTGTGATAACCAATGACCCAACGCAGCGTATCTCCCTGCAGTCATGGCGCTTTGTGCTGGCGACGGCGGGCGGCATGCTCTCCACCGTGCTGATGATGCCGCTGGTGAATCTGATTGGCGGTGAAAATAAAGCGCTGGGCTTCCAGGGCGGGATTGCCGTGCTTTCGGTTGTGGCGTTCCTGATGCTGGCGTTTTGCTTCTTTACTACCAAAGAACGTGTGGAAGCGCCGCCGAGCAGCAACTCAATGCGTGAAGACCTGCGCGACATCTGGCAGAACGACCAATGGCGTATCGTCGGCCTGCTGACCATCCTCAACATCCTTGCCGTCTGCGTTCGCGGCGGGGCGATGATGTATTACGTCACCTGGATTCTGGGTACCCCGGAAGTGTTTGTCGCCTTCCTCACCACCTATTGCGTCGGCAATCTTATCGGCTCTGCGCTGGCAAAACCGCTGACTGACTGGAAATGCAAAGTCAGCGTCTTCTGGTGGACGAACGCCCTGCTGGCGGTCGTCAGTCTGGCAATGTTCTTCGTGCCGATGCACGCCAACCTCACCATGTTCGCCTTCATCTTCGTGATTGGCGTACTGCATCAGCTCGTGACGCCAATCCAGTGGGTGATGATGTCCGACACCGTTGATTACGGCGAGTGGTGTAACGGAAAACGTCTGACGGGGATCAGCTTCGCGGGCACGCTGTTCGTGCTCAAGCTGGGTCTGGCGCTCGGCGGGGCGATGATCGGCTGGATGCTGGCGGGCGGCGGTTACGATGCCGCAGCGAAAACCCAGAACAGCGCCACCATTAGCATCATTATCGCATTGTTCACGATTGTCCCGGCTATTTGTTACCTGTTGAGTGCCGTGATTGCCAAACGCTTCTATACCCTGAAAACGCCGTATCTGACGGAAATCATGAGTCAGCTGGCTCAGGGTGCGCACCGCAATCAGCAGGATTTTTCGACGAAAGAATTACAGAACTAAGGAACCAACGATGAAAATTAGCGACGGAAACTGGCTGACGCAGCCTGGCCTGAATTTAACTCACCCGATTCAGGTATTCGAGGTCGAGCAACAGGGTAACGAGATGATTGTCTACGTTGCACCGCGCGATGTGCGTGAACGTACCTGGCAACTGGATACTCCACTCTTCACCCTGCGCTTTTTCTCGCCGCAGGAAGGCGTGGTTGGGGTGCGTATGGAACACTTCCAGGGCGCGTTAGATAACGGTCCGCACTATCCGCTGAACGTGCTGCAGGACGTCAACGTAGAGATTCAAAACACCGCTGAATTTGCCGAACTGAAAAGCGGTAATTTGAGCGTGCGGGTCACTAAAGGCGAGTTCTGGTCGCTGGATTTCCTGCGTAACGGCGAACGTATTACCGGCAGCCAGCTGAAAAATAACGGCTACGTGCAGGACACCAACAGCGGGAAAAACTATATGTTTGAACGCCTGGATCTGGGCGTTGGCGAAACGGTGTACGGTCTGGGTGAGCGCTTTACTGCGCTGGTACGTAACGGCCAGACGGTGGAAACATGGAACCGCGATGGCGGCACCAGTACCGAGCAGTCTTACAAGAACATCCCGTTTTATCTCACCAACCGTGGTTACGGCGTACTGGTAAACCATCCGCAGTGCGTGTCGTTTGAAATCGGCTCTGAGAAAGTGTCAAAAGTGCAGTTCAGCGTTGAAAGCGAGTATCTGGAATATTTCGTCATTGACGGCCCTACGCCGAAAGCGGTGCTGGATCGCTATACCCGCTTTACCGGTCGTCCGGCGCTGCCGCCAGCCTGGTCATTCGGTTTGTGGCTGACTACATCGTTCACCACTAATTACGATGAAGCGACGGTGAACAGTTTTATCGACGGGATGGCCGAGCGCAATCTGCCGCTGCACGTCTTCCATTTCGACTGCTTCTGGATGAAAGCCTTCCAGTGGTGCGACTTTGAGTGGGATCCGGTGACCTTCCCTGACCCGGAAGGTATGATCCGCCGCCTGAAAGAGAAAGGGCTGAAGGTCTGCGTATGGATAAACCCCTATATCGGCCAGAAATCCCCGCTGTTCAATGAACTGAAAGAGAAAGGTTATCTGCTCAAGCGCCTGGACGGCTCCCTGTGGCAATGGGATAAATGGCAGCCGGGCCTGGCGATTTATGACTTTACCAATCCTGAAGCCTGCGAGTGGTATGCCAACAAGCTGAAAGGTCTGGTGGATATCGGCGTTGATTGCTTCAAAACTGACTTTGGTGAACGCATTCCTACTGACGTTCAGTGGTTTGACGGTGCCGATCCGCAGAAAATGCACAACCATTATGCGTACATCTACAACGAACTGGTATGGAACGTGCTGAAAGAGACCGTCGGTGAAGAAGAGGCAGTGCTGTTCGCCCGTTCGGCCTCAGTGGGTGCGCAACAGTTCCCGGTGCACTGGGGCGGCGACTGCTACGCCAACTATGAATCAATGGCCGAAAGCCTGCGTGGCGGCTTGTCCATCGGCCTGTCCGGCTTTGGCTTCTGGAGTCACGATATTGGCGGCTTTGAGAATACCGCCCCGGCGCACGTCTACAAGCGCTGGTGTGCGTTTGGGCTGCTCTCCAGCCACAGCCGCCTGCACGGTAGTAAATCCTACCGTGTGCCATGGGCGTACGATGATGAATCCTGCGATGTGGTACGCTACTTCACTGAGCAGAAATGCCGCATGATGCCGTACCTGTATCGCGAAGCGGCGCGCGCCAATGAACTCGGAACACCGATGATGCGCGCAATGATGCTGGAGTTCCCGGACGATCCGGCATGTGATTATCTCGACCGCCAGTACATGCTGGGCGATAGCGTGATGGTTGCGCCGGTGTTTAGCGAGGCGGGTGATGTGCAGTTCTATCTGCCGGAAGGACGCTGGACGCATCTGTGGCGTAACGACGAGGTGGCGGGCAGCCGCTGGCATAAGCAGCAGCATGACTTCCTGAGTCTGCCGGTTTATGTGCGCGACAATACACTGCTGGCGCTGGGCTGCAATAACCAGAAGCCGGACTACGCCTGGCACGAAGGGACGGCGTTCCAGCTGTTCCATTTGCAGGAGGGTCGGGAGGCGATTTGTGAAGTCCCGGCGGCTGACGGTTCGGTTATCTTCACGCTGAAGGTGACGCGCACGGGTAATACCATCACCGTGCAAGGAAGTGGCGAAGCGCGTAACTGGACGCTGTGTCTGCGTAATATTACGCAGGTTAGCGGCGTGAAGGGCGGCTCATCTGTGGGCAGTGAGTGGGGAACGGTTGTCACGCCGGATGCGGATATGCTGACGATTACCCTGTAAGTAAATCTCAACGTGGGCTGGATGGCGATGCAATGCGTTTTATCCGGCCCACGCTGCGAGCAGTATTCCAGATCTGAAAATCCAAAACATCCTGAATTAAATTTTTATCTCCCCATATTTGCGAGCGATATCACTCTGAATCCCGCGAAAAATGTGATCTGCGCCGTAAATATCTCACTATTTCTCGTTTTTGTCTTATTTCTGTCCGGAATACAGGACACGATTTAGTATTGTTGGCGCATCGTAGTCCTCTTATATTTATCATCACGGATTACACGTGGAGCATAAATGCTTCTTTATAACCTAAATAATTCGAGTTGCAGGAAGGCGGCGACGCAGCGAATCCCCTGAACGTACATAAGTACGTGACTGGGGTGAGCGAGGAAAGCCAACGCACATGCAGCTTGAAGTATGACGGGTATAGATATTTAATCTGGTATGTAATAAGGGTAAATAATGCAAATGATTACCTCGCGACAAAACAGATTATTAAAATTTCTTCTGTCTAAGAAGGAATATGTCACGCTGCTGAAAATTGCCGAATATTTATCTGTTTCAGAGAAAACTGTGCAGCGCGATCTGCGCTTACTGGAACCATGGTTATCAGAATGGAAAATAGCCATCGATAAACGTGCTGGTGCTGGGGTGATATTAAGTGCTGATAATATTACAGACCTTTTATATATGGACCAGTTATTAGGAACGGAGGGTGATGATGCTGACGGCATGATGAATAATTCACGGCGAGTCAAGATAGCCTCACAATTATTAAGCGAAACGCCGCATGAAACGTCGATCAGTAAATTATCCGAACGTTATTTCATTAGTAGCGCATCGATTGTTAACGATCTGAAAGTAATTGAATCCTGGATTACCCCGTTGGGCCTGTCGTTGATTCGTAGTCAGAGCGGCACGCACATTGAAGGCAGCGAGAGCGGTGTGCGCCAGGCGATGGCATCGCTGATTAACGGTGTGATTAACCATAATGAACCCGGCAGCGTGATTTATTCACGCCTGGATCCGGGCAGTTATAAAGCGTTAGTGCATTACTTTGGCGAAGAAGACGTTTTATTTGTCCAGACGTTATTGCAGGAAATGGAGAACGACCTGTGCTGGTCGCTCGGCGAGCCTTATTACGTCAATATCTTTACCCATATTCTGATCATGATGTACCGCATCACGCGGGGCAATGCGCTTCCGAGAAAAGAAGAGAGCATCTCTACCTGTGATGAGAACATATTTTCCATTGCCAGTCGCATGATTCAGCATATCGAAAAACGCATTGCCCACCCGCTGCCGGAAGACGAAGTCTGGTTTATATATCAATACATTATCTCCTCGGGTGTGGTGATTGAAGAGCATAATGACGTGAGTGTGATTGGCCATATGCACTCCAGCGACGAAGCGCGTTTGATTACCCATCGGTTGATTGCCACCTTCGCCGAGATGGTCGACAGCGATCTTAGCCAGGACACGGCGCTGTATGACGGATTGCTGATCCACATTAAGCCGCTGATTAACCGACTGAACTACCAGATCCGCATTCGTAATCCGCTTCTGGAGGATATCAAAGGCGAGTTGCAGGACGTGTGGCGTCTGACCCAGTGTGCGGTGAATCGGGTGTTTAGCGGTTGGGGCGAGCGGGCCGTGTCGGAAGATGAAGTGGGATATTTAACCGTGCATTTTCAGGCCGCAATGGAGCGTCAGATAGCGCGTAAACGCGTACTACTGGTCTGTTCAACGGGTATCGGCACTTCTCACTTACTCAAAAGCCGTATTCTGCGCGCCTTTCCGGACTGGACTATCGTCGGCGTGGTGTCGGCAGGCAGCCTGCCCTCTGTACTGACGGACGATATTGAACTGGTGGTATCGACGATTAATTTACCCGCGGTTGCCATGCCGGTCGTGTATGTCACTGCCTTCTTCAATGATGCGGATATTAAGCGGGTAACAGAAACGGTTATTACGGAAAAATTACATCGGGCGACGTCGCTGGTCGTTGAAAATTAATGTCTGAACTCCATGAGGTATGATTGATGGACATCACGAAAATACTCAATACAAATCGCGTTATTTTGGACATGAAGGCTACAAGCAAAACGGAGGCTATTGAGGAACTGACGGATATTCTGCAAAAAGATGGAGCAATTAGCTGTCGCGAAACGTTTATTCAGGATGTCTGGCAACGTGAGTCAGAAGGCTCGACCGGCTTCGAAAACCATATTGCGATCCCGCACGGAAAATCCTCGGCGGTGGTCAATACCACGCTGGCGATTGGGCGTACCCGCCAGGATATTCCCTGGGAAACCCTGGATGGCAGCAACGTGCGCTGCATTATTCTGTTTGCCGTACGTCTTGAAGATCAAAATACCACCCATATTCGTCTGCTTTCGCAGGTTGCTGGCGCGTTGGCAGATGACGACATTATTGAACAACTATTAGTTGAAAGTAGTCCACAAAAAATTATTGAGCTTTTTAGCCAATATGCTGAATCCAATGTCTGCTAAATAAAATGTGGAGCATGTTATGAATATTGTTTGTGTTGCCGCCTGTACTGCGGGTATTGCGCACACCTATATTGCCCGTGAGAAGTTAATTAAAGGTGCTAAAGCGCTTGGTCATAATATAAAAGTTGAAACCCAGGGCACCATTGGCACAGAAAACGAACTGCTGACAGAAGATATTTCTGCGGCTGATGTCGTGATTCTTGCTGTCGATGTAAAAATAAAAGGGGAGGAGCGATTTTCAAACAAACGCATTGTGCGAGTAAAAACTGAAATCGTCATAAAATCGCCCATTCAGTTTCTTGAAAAGGTCGAAAAATCATTAGTTAATAATAACCAGTAGCGATCCTCATTCTGGAGGGGTTTCACATGAGTGAAAATAAAATTCCGCTATCTCAGGAAATAAAAAAACATTTATTAACGGGAATTTCGTGGATGATCCCGTTAATTGTCGCCGCCGGGATCTGTATTGCTCTCGGGCAAATACTTGGCGGCACTAACGTCGGTGAAAAAACAGGAACCATTCCCTGGATGCTCAACCAGATTGGCGGCTGGGGGATGGGGTTAATCGTACCGCTGATTAGTGCGGCGATTGCGTACTCCATTGCTGACCGTCCGGGATTCGCGCCGGGCCTGATTGTCGGCTTCGTCTGCGGAGAAATTCATACCGGTTTTATCGGTGGGATGCTGGGCGGATTTCTGGTCGGTTATACCGTCCTGCTGCTCAAGCGCTATATCCGTTTGCCGCAGTCGATGCAGGGGTTGATGCCCATCATGGTGCTGCCGGTACTGAGTACCGTCATTGGCGGTCTGTTGATGATGACGCTGATTGGCAAGCCGATTGCCTGGCTGCAGGACGCGTTGATTCATCTGCTGGAGTCCATGCAGGGCGGATCCCGCTTTCTGATGGGCGCTATCCTCGGTGCGATGGCGACATTCGACTTCGGTGGGCCGGTGAATAAAACCATGTCGCTGTTTGCTGACGGCATGCTGGTCAGCGGCGTGTACGGTCCGGAAGCGGTGAAGTTTGTCGGTTCGATGATCCCTCCATTTGGCATTACGCTCTCTTTCCTGCTGACGCGTCACAAGTACACCCGTGCGGAACGTGAGGCGCTGAAGGCTGCATTCCCGATGGGGATCTGCATGATTACCGAAGGGGTTATTCCGATTGCGGCGCGCGACCTGCTGCGCGTGGTGGGCTCCTGCGTGGTGGCCTCGGCGATTGCGGGTGGCCTGATTATGGTGTGGGGTGTCGAAAGCCCGGTACCGCACGGCGGCATGTTTGTGGTTCCGCTCTTTACGCATCCGCTGCTGTTTTGCCTGGCGCTGGGGATCGGTACGGTGATTTGTGGCGTCATGCTGTCGCTGTGGAAGAAACCGGTAACCGAGCGTGATGAAGAGTTTGACGAACTCAGCGATCAAAAGCTGAAAGACGAAGAAATCACCTTCACCCTGGAATAACCGGAGGCCGTATGTTTGCCGATATGAAAAGCATGGTGACCAAAGCCTGGCGCGAACAGTACGCGCTGCTGGCCATCAACTGTATGAACCTGGAAAGCGCCCGCGCAGCGGTGCGAGTGGCGGAGAAACACCATGCGCCCATCATTCTGAATTTGTATCAGGGGCATCTGGAGCATTTTCCGGCCCCGATAGCGGCAGCGGTGGTCAAAACGCTGGCAGAGGAAGCCTCGGTTCCGGTCGCGCTGGCGCTGGATCATGGAAAGGATCCTGTACGCATTCGCCAGGCTTTTCGCGCCGGATTCAGCGGCTTAATGATCGACGCCTCCGCCTTTGCGCTGGAGGAGAACATTCGCCAGACCCGGGCGGTGGTTGAGCTTGCCGCCAGCGTTTCTCTGTGCGTGGAAGGCGAGCTGGGCCATCTGGCCGATGCTCCGTGCTATGACCACGCAGCTAACGCTGATTTGATGACCCTGGCCGCCGACGTGGAACCCTTTATCCAACAGACCGGGATCGATTTGCTGGCGGTGTCGGTGGGTACGGCACACGGCATGTACGCGCCGGGTATCACTCCTGCTATTGATTTCCAGCGGCTGGAGGAAATAGCCCGGTTATCAACGGTGCCGCTGGCGCTGCATGGCGGCAGCGGGACGCCGTTTGACCAGCTACAGCGCTGTCCGACGTTTGGTGTCGCCAAGATAAACGTTGGTGCGGCGGTTTTCGAAGCCGGAAAGGCTGCGCTACTGCATACCCTGT
Organism: Citrobacter sp. MGH105; assembly: GCF_001037485.2. Classification (NCBI taxonomy): domain Bacteria; kingdom Pseudomonadati; phylum Pseudomonadota; class Gammaproteobacteria; order Enterobacterales; family Enterobacteriaceae; genus Citrobacter; species Citrobacter sp. MGH105. The sequence goes on from NZ_CP073048.1 coordinate 91,679, forward strand.
GTCGCGACACATCCGGTGAACTCGTTGATGCCCTGGCCCTGATGGAGCAGGCCTGCGAGGAAGCCATTATTCCGTACCTGCAGGCCAGCGGCGCTATCGGCAAAGCCTGATTCATTTTCTGTAACGCCTTCTATGCCTCTGCGATGACGCACTGGCAGGGCTTTCTACACCCTGAAACTGGAGAATTAACATGTTAGTTTCGATGAAAGAATTACTGCAACCTACCCGTCAGCACGGTTTTGCCATCGGCGCATTCAACGTGGCGGACAGCTGCTTTGTACGCGCAGTAGTGGAAGAAGCGGAAGCGACCAATACCCCGGCGATTATCTCCATTCACCCCAGCGAACATGATTTTGTCGGCGATGCGTTTTTTAGCTATGTCCGTGATATCACCCTGCGCAGCCCGGTTCCCTTTACTCTGCATCTGGACCACGGCGCTTCGGTTGAGCATGTCCTGCGGGCGATTCAGTGTGGGTTTACCTCGGTGATGATTGATGGCTCGCTGCTACCATATGAAGAGAACGTGGCGCTGACCCGCGAAGTGGTCAAACTGGCGCATGCGGTAGGTGTTTCGGTGGAAGGGGAGTTGGGAACGATTGGCCAGACCGGGACGTCAGTGGAAGGCGGCGTGTCGAAGGTTACTTATACCGATCCTGCTCAGGCAGAGGATTTTATCGCCCGAACGGGTGCAGACACGCTGGCGGTGGCGATTGGAACCGCGCACGGGATCTACCCGAAAGGGATGCAGCCAGAGCTGCAAATGAACATCCTGCGCGACATCGCCGGGCGTGTGGATATTCCGCTGGTGCTGCACGGTGGTTCCGCGAACCCGGATGCGGAAATTGCCGAATCCGTGACGCTAGGCGTTGGCAAAATCAACATTTCCAGCGATATGAAATACGCCTACTTCCAGAAAGTCCGCGAAATCCTGGCGAAAGAAACCTGGTGGGACCCGAACGTAATCTATCCGGAAGCCATTAGCGCCGCGCGGGACGTGATCCGCCACAAAATGAAACTGTTCGGTTCAACCGGCAAAGCATCACTTTACTAACGGCATGCAGGCGGGGCGACCCGCCTCTTTCGCAACAAGGAAAAGTGGAATGAAGCGTTCACACATTAATTATGCCGTCGATAAAGCGCATGCCATCGCTGAGACTTTTCGGGTCTGCCTGCCTGATTTCGCATATTTTACGGTCGATGCCTGGCGGCAACAGGATCAAACTCTGTGGCGTGAAGTGCGCGATCTCCAGTTGGGCTGGGATATTACCGACTTCGGGCACGGAGATTTTGCGCAAACGGGGCTGACGTTACTAACGTTGCGCAATGGTCTGATGGGGTCAGCGGATTACCCCAAATCGTATGCCGAAAAGATGCTGCAAATTCAGCAGGATCAGCAAACGCCATGGCATTTTCATCGCCATAAAATGGAAGATATCGTTAATCGCGGCGGCGGTGATTTATGTATGCAGCTGGCGTGGGTCACGCCTGATGATGAGTATGACGCCCGACGCGTTGTTGAGGTTAGCGTGGATGGTCAGCGGCGTACCGTTAACGCTGGCGAGACGCTGGTATTGAAACCGGGACAAGGAGTGTGCCTGCCACCGCGCTTGTATCATCGCTTTTGGGCGGAGAAGGCGTTCGTGCTGGGCTGGGAAATCTCGATGGTCAATGACGACCAGCATGACAACCACTTTCTGGAATCTGGCGGTCGCTTCCCGGTGATTGAAGAAGACGAGCCGGTGAAGTGGCTGTTGTGCAGTGAATATATTCGCTTATGAGCGTGAGTAGGCCCGGTAAGCGAAGCGCCACCGGGCAATAAATCATTGTGCAGGTGGTGGTGCAGTGACTTCACTCCCCGAAACCACGCCCGCCTGCATGGTTTGCGTTACCTGCTGTTTCTCCACGTTCACCGCATGCAACTGACCGTTGACCGTTGGCTTGAGAGGCGCATCGGCCTGAATATTGCCGCTGGCAGTAAGCTGGATGTTGCCATCTCCGGAAAGCGGCAGTGCGGGCCAGCCCCACTGCTGCAGGATCGTCATTGGCACGCCGCGCCCGTTCAGGCTGACCTGCGTCTGGCGCTGAGGTAGCTGCGAAATGCTGGCGGTGGCCTCCAGCAGTCCTTTTTCCGTATAGGCGCTCAGTTCGCTGATATTGATGGTGCTGCTGTTTGCCATTAGCGCCAGAGAAGGACGACGCACATCGGTACGGTTAAAGGTAGCGGCAGCGGCGTTGAGGGTGGCGCTACCGCTCCAGATCCCCCACTGATTGTTCTGTACCAGTCCGAGGTTAGCGCCGTAGCCGTCCAGCGCGGTGAGCTGCCACGGGAAATTCGGGTCGATATCTATCACCAGATTGCGGCTGGCACTGAATTTCTTCAGCGTCAGGCTGTTTAGCCACGCTGGCAGGGGTTTCATCCACAGCTGCTTCCAGTTTTCCGGCAGCGTGTATTCCAGACCAGCAATCGCGGCATCGTCAAGGACCAGCGCTTTGTTGCTGCGCATCCAGTTTCCGGATGTTCTGACCATACCGCCTTCCCAGCGGGTGGTGAACTGGCGCAGCGCAATGCCCTGCGGTGAGAACTCGGCGTTCAGAATCGGATCGAAGAAGTGCAGAGAGCCGTAAATAAACTCGCTGGCGTTCATCGACAATTTTCCTTCCTGAGTTTGCCAGTCGTCCTTACTGAAGGTCATGTTGCGCAAGCTCAGATCGAGATCCGTCACCGCCCAGTCGGGGCCTTGCAGACGGGCATCCGTCACTTCCAGACGACCAATTTGCAGGGAAGGAATAGTGCTTAACGGGGCAAAAAAGTCGGCCAGCGATTTGTCGCTTTGCAGCCGGATATCGTTCAGGCGCAGATTCTCCACAACCCAACTTCCGTCTGCATTGCGTTGCGCTACGCCGGTTAATGCCCCACGCGCCACGTCAGCGCCAATATTGCTTAGCGTCACCCGGTCATGGTCGATGCTGCCTTCAATCAAGACGTTGGTAGTTGGAACATCGTTGAGCGTCAACGAACTGGCGCTGAGCTGAATTTGCGCTTTGCTCCCGAGAATTTTACCTGCCTCAGGGCTCCAGGGAATGACGCCGCCGTTAACGCGCTGGGCGCTGAGGTTCCACTCGCTGCCGGGGCTGTTAAGCGCCATATCCTGCAATTGCAGGCGATCGGCCTGGAACGGTAGCGGCGCGGTTTGCTGGGAAAGATTCAGTGTGCCGTTTTGCAACAAAATGGTGTCTACGTGCAGCGGGTCGGTGATTTGGCGGCTACTCAGCCCAATATCGACCGTTTTAGCGACCAGCGTTGCGGGCTGACCATCCCGGCCAAAGGTGACGTTTTCCAGCAGAATATGGGAAGGGGAGGAAAACCGGTGATCGATGGCATCAAACGCCAGATGGTAGCTGCTGTTCTCCGAAACCCAGGCGCTGACGTGCTCTGCCCCCCAGCGGGTTTGCAGTAGAAAATAAAGGCCGAGAATCGCCACTGCAAGGGCGATCAGCACGTAAAGAAGCAGCTTTCCAATAAATTTCATGGTCTTCCATCCCGCGAAGTGCACATAGTCAAGTTATGCACGATTTAGGCGCAATGCTCAAGGCGGGAATGGTGAAAGAGCGTTACAGCGGCGTTGATTCAGAACCAACGCCGCATTTTGCTTATTGCTTTTCTGGCGGGAATACCAGATTCAGAACGATTGCGGTAATACCGCCAGCGGCGATACCGGAAGAGAGCAGGTTTTTCACCCAATCCGGGGCGAACTGGAGAATCAGCGGCTGCTGGGAAACACCCAGACCAACGGCCAGCGACAGCGCGATAATCAGAATCGCGCGGCGGTTCAACGGCTCGCGGGATACGATACGCACACCGGATGCTGCGATAGTACCGAACATCACCAGTGTTGCGCCGCCCAGTACCGGCTCAGGAATATGCTGTACAAAACCGCTGACTGCCGGGAACAGGCCCAGCGCGATCAACATCAGCGCCACCACAAAACCAACGTAGCGGCTGGCAACGCCTGTTAACTGAATAACCCCATTGTTCTGGCCAAAACAGGAGTTCGGAAAGGTGTTGAACACGGCGGAAACAAACGAGTTCAGACCGTTCGCCAGCACGCCGCCTTTCAGGCGCTTCATATACAGCGGACCCGAAACCGGCTGCTCGGAGACATCAGAGGTGGCCGTAATATCGCCGATGGTTTCCAGTGAGGTAATCATAAAGACCAGCATCAGCGGCAGCAGTAAACTCCAGTCGATGCCCAGGCCATAATACAGCGGCGTTGGCACCATCAGCAGGTCCTGGCTTACCGGTGCGGTATTTTGCGGCAGCATGTCCATAAACCAGGCCAGCAGATAGCCTGCCGCCATCGCAATCACCAATGACGCAACGCGCAGGTACGGGTTGCGTTGACGGTTAAGCAGGATGATTAGCGCCAGCACCACGCCTGCCAACAGTAAATTCTTCGGCGCACCAAAGGTGTTGTCGCTCATTGCGGCATAGCCACCGCCAATCGATGTCAGACCTACCTGAATCAGCGACAGGCCGATAATCATCACCACCACCCCTGAGACCAGCGGAGTAATAATACGACGCGCCAGGTGCAGGACACGCGAGATAACCATCTCGGTGCAGCTTGCCAGCATCAGCGTACCGAACAGCGCCGCCATCATGGTTGGGACATCTGCGCCACCGGTTTTTAGCGCCGTACCGCCCATAATCAGTGGCGCAACAAAGTTAAAGCTGGTGCCCTGAATGGATAGCAGCCCTGAGCCGACCGGCCCCCAGGCTTTGATCTGAATGATAGAAGCCACGCCGGAGGCGAACAGCGACATACTGATAATGTGTTGAGTATCCTGAGCCGGTAAACCAAGCGCCTGGCAAATTAACAGAGCAGGGGTGATCACCGCGACGAACATGGCCAGCAGATGCTGGCAGGCGGCAAACAGGGTCTGGGCTAACGGGGGGCGATCTTCAAGACGGTAAATCAGTTCACTGTTGTGAGTCTGCGCAACCGGTTGCGCATTTGTTGACTCTACGGCGTTAACGGACATCAGAGGCAATCCCATGGTGGAAAAGCGGTGATTTTATCTGACCAGGGCAGAAAAGCAAACGTTTGCTAGCAGGTATTCTTAATATTTAAAACGGATAAACAAACATTTTTATATAACTTTTCATCATTTTCTGCTTAAAATCCACTCCGAAAACTCAATAAGAGCTAAAAATCGGTCTGGAATGCATCGTGCGTGATTGTGCTAAACGCACTAATGGAGCTGTAAATGTTTTATCTCGATACGTTATCAACGCTGGTTGCGGCAACCCTTGTGTTGCTGCTGGGACGTAAGCTCGTCCAGTCTGTTTCCTTCCTGAAAAAATACACCATTCCCGAACCCGTTGCAGGCGGATTGCTGGTGGCGATTGCGCTGCTGGTGCTGAAAAAAAGCATGGGTTGGGAAGTGAATTTCGATATGACCCTGCGCGACCCGTTGATGCTGGCCTTCTTCGCCACTATCGGTCTGAACGCCAATATCGCCAGTTTGCGTGCCGGTGGCCGCGTGGTGGGTATCTTTCTGATTGTGGTTGTTGGCCTGTTGCTGATGCAAAACGCCATCGGTATTGGTATGGCGACCCTGCTGGGTCTGGACCCGCTGATGGGTCTGATCGCTGGCTCGATCACCCTCTCTGGTGGACACGGAACCGGGGCCGCGTGGAGCAAGCTGTTTATTGAACGTTATGGCTTCACCAATGCAACTGAAGTGGCAATGGCTTGCGCAACGTTTGGTCTGGTGTTGGGTGGGCTGATTGGCGGCCCGGTGGCACGCTATCTGGTCAAACACTCCACCACGCCAGACGGTATGCCGGACGATCAGGCCGTGCCGACCGCATTTGAAAAGCCGGACGTTGGGCGCATGATCACTTCGCTGGTGCTGATTGAAACCATTGCTCTGATCGCTATCTGTCTGACGGTGGGTAAAATCGTTGCGCAAATGCTGGTTGGAACAGTGCTGGAATTGCCGACCTTCGTCTGCGTGCTGTTTGTTGGGGTGATCCTCAGTAACGGTCTGGCGCTACTGGGTTTTTATCGGGTGTTCGAACGTGCAGTTTCGGTGCTGGGTAACGTAAGTCTGTCGCTGTTCCTGGCGATGGCGCTGATGAGTCTGAAGCTGTGGGAACTGGCTTCACTGGCCTTGCCGATGCTGGCAATCCTGGTTGTGCAGACTATTTTCATGGCGCTGTACGCGATATTCGTCACCTGGCGCATGATGGGTAAGAACTACGATGCCGCCGTGCTGGCAGCCGGACACTGTGGTTTTGGTCTCGGCGCGACGCCGACGGCGATTGCCAACATGCAGGCGATTACCGAACGTTTTGGACCATCCCATATGGCGTTTCTGGTGGTGCCGATGGTGGGGGCGTTCTTTATCGATATCGTCAACGCGCTGGTGATTAAGCTGTATCTGCTGTTACCGATTTTCGCGCAATAACGGCTGTGCGGCGGGGTAACATCCGCCGCCGCTATGAATTAACTACGCGTTGGAGTAGCGTTCGGTTTCCGGCATCCAGCGCTCTATCAGTGCCACGGCCTGTTGCGGATAACGTTCGTGAATATGGCGGGCAATGCGCTGAACTTCCGGGATAATCGCCTGATCGCGCAGTAAATCTGCGACCTTGAATTCTGCCGTTCCGGTCTGGCGAGTACCTAACAGCTCGCCGGGGCCGCGAATCTCTAAATCTTTTTGCGCAATTACGAACCCGTCGTTGCTGTCTCGCAGAACCTGCAGGCGTTGCTGCGCGGTTTTAGACAGCGGTGATTTGTAGAGCAGAACGCAGTGGGAAGCCACCGCGCCACGGCCTACGCGACCACGCAACTGGTGCAACTGGGCCAGACCTAAGCGTTCCGGATTTTCAATAATCATCAGGCTGGCGTTTGGCACGTCCACGCCCACTTCAATCACCGTGGTGGCAACCAGCAGATGCAGTTCACCCTGCTTAAAGGCCGCCATTACTGACTGCTTCTCGGCGGGCTTCATGCGCCCATGTACCAGGCCAATATTGAGTTCTGGCAGCGCCAGTTTAAGCTCTTCCCACGTCGCTTCTGCCGCCTGAGCTTCCAACAAGTCAGACTCTTCAATCAGCGTACAGACCCAGTATGCTTGACGTCCTTCGTGGGTACAGGCGTTGCGCACGCGATCAATGATATCGCTGCGGCGGGTATCCGGAATGGCGACCGTAGTGACCGGCGTACGCCCCGGAGGGAGTTCGTCAATGACCGACGTGTCGAGGTCAGCATAGGCCGTCATCGCCAGGGTACGTGGAATCGGCGTGGCGGTCATGATTAGCTGGTGTGGGTGGAAACCCTGCTGCTGACCTTTCTCCCACAGTGCCAGACGCTGATGAACGCCGAAGCGGTGCTGTTCGTCGATGATAACCAGCGCCAGCCCGTTGAACTGCACCTGTTCCTGGAAAATCGCGTGCGTGCCGACAATCATCTGCACCTGACCGCTGGCGATAGCTTCCTGTTGCGCCAGACGCGCTTTACCTTTCTGCTTGCCCGCCAGCCAGCCCACTTCAACGCCCAGTGGCGCGAACCAGTTGCGGAAGTTATTCGCATGCTGTTCAGCCAATAGTTCGGTAGGAGCCATTAGCGCAACCTGCTTACCATGTGCGATAGCCCGCAGCGCGGCCAGCGCGGCAACCAGCGTTTTACCGGAGCCGACATCACCCTGTACCAGGCGCATCATCGGCACATCCAGTGCCATATTGCGTTCAATCTCAGCGGTAACACGGGCCTGTGCGCCAGTAGGTTTGAACGGCAATGCTGCCAGCAGCTTATCTTTTAGCGCGTTGTTAGCACTTAACGGCTGGGCGTGAAAACGCTGTGCCCCGGCACGTAGTGCCAGCATGCTGAGATTATGCGCCAGCAGTTCTTCGAGAATCAGACGTCGCTGCGCCGGATGTTGTCCGGTTTCCAGATCGCTGAGTTGCAGCGAAGGTGGGGGGCGGTGCAATGTGCGCAGTGCTTCGGGTAGGCTCATCATGCCCTGTAACAGCTCTGGCGGCAGCAGTTCGGCAATGGCGCAGGTATCGAGCAGATCCAGTGCCTGATCGGTCAGCTTGCGCAGCGTGGCCTGCTTCACACCTTCGGTGGTTGGATATACTGGTGTGAGTGTTTCCTGCAATTCTGGCGTGCTGAGATCGCCTTGTACGCGGTATTCCGGGTGAATCATCTCTGCGCCGTATTTCCCGCGTTTGGCTTCGCCGTAGGCCAGTACCCTACGCCCGGTAGCAAGGCTGTTTTTCATCGCTGCGCTGAAGTTGAAAAAGCGCATGGTGAGAATCCCCGAGCCATCGCTGATTTGACAGGTCATCATCCGGCGGCCGCCGAAGGTGATATTGCAGTTCAGCACTTCGCCTTCAACGGTGGCATAGACACCCGGCAGCAGTTCGCCAATTGGGTACAGATGGGTACGGTCTTCGTAACGCAAAGGGAGGTGGAGCAGGAGGTCCTGCACGGTGTGCAGGCCAATTTTAGCCAGTTTACTGCTTTGCGCTGCGCCAACGCCGGTCAGAGAGTTGAGTGGGATGGCATCCAGTAAACGGCCTTTCATCGCGTTTATCTCGCAGATTGCATAGTGGCCCACCACGTTGCATCGGCTTCAATTTCGCCCTGCGTGTTTACGTGAGGGTAGGGAAGACCTTTGCGCTTAGCGACATTCGCCAGCACCGGATAACCGCCTTCAAACAGTAAGCGCTGCTGCTCTTCTTGTGGCAGCATGCTGTTTTCTCGTCGGTACATCCCCGCGTTTTGCCGCTGGCGCTGTGCTTCGTACAGAATCAGCGCGGAGGCGACAGAAACGTTCAGTGACTGCACCATGCCAGTCATGGGAATGATGATGTCCTGATCAGCCAGATCCAATGCTTCCTGAGTGATGCCGGTTTTCTCCTGGCCCATCAGGATGCAGGTGGGGCGCGTGTAATCAATCTCGCGAAAATCCACGGCTTTATCTGACAGATGGGTTGCCAGGACCTGCATGCCCCGGCTTTTTAAATGTGTGACCGCATCGCCAATGGTAAGGTGAGTTTTCACCTGCACCCAACTGTTGCTGCCTGCGGCAGAAGAGGCCATGGTGCGCATACGGCTACCCGGCCAGACGGCGTGGACTTCATGCACGCCGACCGCATCTGCAGTACGAATAATCGCAGAAACGTTATGAGGTTTGTGAACCTGCTCCATGCAGACGGTCAGATCGGGCTGACGACGTGCGAGCATCTCGCGGATACGTGCATAGCGCTGTTCATTCATAAGACTAGTTTCGGTTACGGTTGACTTTTATCACGTCCGGCATGACGCGGATTTTGCGCATGATATTCGCCAGGTGCACACGATCGCGAGCGGTCAGGCGAATAAAGGCGCTATAAACGCGGCCATCTTTCTCTTCCGTATTCAAACTTTGAATATTGGAGGTGGTCGTGTTGATTGCCGCCGTCAGGTTCGCCAGAGCACCCTGGTGGTTAAACATATCCACCTTAATCTCGGTGATGAATTCCTGCTCCGTCTCTTTATCCCATTCCACCGCCATAAACTTCTCTGGCTCTTTCTGGTAGCCACGAATATTACGGCAGGACTCATGGTGGATCACCAGACCTTTACCCGGACTGACGTGGGCAATGATTGGATCGCCTGGAATTGGACGACAGCATTTCGCGAAGGTGATCAGCACGCCGTCTGCGCCTTTGATTGGCAGATGACCATGGCCAGATTGTGCTGGTACGTTCGCTGTTGCTTCGCCCTGCTGGAGGTTTTTCGCTACCACCACGCTCATGGCGTTACCCAGACCGATTTCTGCGAGCAGATCGTCAAGCGTGGCGAGCTTCATACGCTCAAGCTCACGCTGGATGCTCTCTGGGGGGATCTCAGCCAGTTTACGGCTACCGCCCAGGGCATGGTTGAGCAGTCGACGACCCAGACTGACGGAATCATCGCGCTTGAGGTTTTTCAACAGTTGGCGAATCTTGGCGCGCGCTTTCGAACTGACGACGAAGTTTAGCCACGCTGCGTTCGGACGTGCGCCCGGCGCGGTGATAATCTCAACGGTCTGGCCGCTAAAGAGCGGTTGTGAAAGCGGGTAAGGCTGTCTGTCGACGCGCGCGCCGACGCAGGCGTGACCGATATCGGTATGCACGGCGTAGGCGAAGTCGACAGGCGTTGCACCGGCGGGCAGTTCGACAATGCGCCCTTCCGGTGTGAAAACATAAATCTCATCCGGGAAGAGATCAGATTTGACGCTTTCAATAAATTCAAACGAGCTACCGGCGCTCTGCTGCAGTTCCAGCAAGCTTTGCATCCAGCGCTGAGCGCGGATTTGCGCAGTGGTGCTGCTTTCGCCGCCGTGCTCTTTGTAAGCCCAGTGCGCTGCGACACCCATCTCTGCCATCTGGTCCATGTCTTCAGTACGAATCTGTACTTCAACCGGGACGCCATGAGGGCCGATCATTGAGGTGTGCAAAGACTGATATCCGTTCGCTTTCGGAATGGCGATATAGTCTTTCACGCGACCAGGGCGTGGTTTGTACAGGCTGTGCATCTGGCCGAGTACGCGATAGCAGGTATCGGAATCATGAACGATGACGCGAAATGCGTAGATATCCATGATGGAGTGAAAACGCTGCTCTTTGAGCACCATTTTGCAGTAAATAGAGTACAGGTGCTTCTCACGCCCGCTTACGCGACACGGAATACCTGCCTCCTGCAAACGCCCTTCGATTTCCGAGAGGATTTTTTGGATCATCTCTTTGCGGTTGCCGCGAGCGGCTTTAACCACTTCTTTAATCACGCGATAGCGGTTTGGGTACAGCGCTTCAAAACCCAGCTCTTCCAGCTCGGTTTTAATGTGATGAATACCTAAACGGTGTGCCAGCGGACTATAGATTTCGAGGGTTTCACGGGCGATGCGGCGACGTTTGTCCGGGCGTAATGAGCCCAGCGTGCGCATGTTGTGGGTGCGGTCGGCAAGTTTGATGAGAATGACGCGGATATCCTGCACCATCGCCATAATCATCTTGCGAAAGTTTTCAGCTTGCGCCTCTTTCTTATCGCGAAACTTAAGCTTATCAAGTTTCGATACCCCTTCTACCAGCTCTGCAACGCTTTTACCAAAAAGCTGTTCCATGTCCTGATAGGTGGCTGGGGTATCTTCAATCACGTCATGCAGCAGCGCAGCCATCAGCGTTTCGTAGTCGAGTTTCATCTCGGCCAGAATGCAGGCTACCGCTACCGGGTGCGTGATATAGGGTTCACCGCTTGAACGTGTCTGGCCCTCGTGAGCGTCACGTGCAACGAGATACGCCTGCCGAAGACGCTTAATCTGGTCTTCCGGCAGGTAGTTTTGAATCAGTTGATTCAGGCTTTCAAACAGATACAAGGGCGACCCGCTTTGTGATTAACGACGACCTTCAGCAATAGCGGTAACGGCTTGTAATTCAGCGGCTTCCTGCTCTTGCTGCTCCTGGCGCTCACGCACGTCGAGGATCTGGTTGTTGATCAGACCTTCTTCGATTTCGCGCAGCGCGATAACGGTAGTTTTATCGTTTTCTTCCGGTACGAGCGGATCCTTTCCGCCTACCTGCATCTGACGAGCGCGACGCGCGGCGACCAGTACCAGGTCAAAACGGTTACCAATTTTCTCTACAGCGTCCTGAACAGTTACGCGTGCCATACTTAAAATGCTCCACAGGTGAAGAAATGACTGGGCATGATACTGAATGTGGGTTCAGTCTGCCAACAGTTTGCTGATTAAAGCGTCATGACGCTGCTTTTGGCGGCTCATGCGCAGACGTTCGGCGCGAATGATGGTTTTCAAATCGCCCAGGGCGGTGTCGAAATCATCATTCACAATAAGATAATCATATTCGGCGTAATGGCTCATTTCTGCAACAGCTTGCGCCATACGTTTCGCGATCACGTCTTCGCTATCCTGACCGCGGCCACGCAGGCGGCGGTCCAGCTCAATCTTAGACGGTGGCAAAATAAAAATACTGCGCGCATGCGGCATTTTTTCACGAATTTGCTGCGCACCTTGCCAGTCGATATCTAAAAAGACGTCTACGCCGGATGCTAATACTTGCTCAATGGTTTCACGCGAGGTGCCGTAGTAATTACCGAAAACCTCCGCGTGTTCCAGGAACGCGTCTCTGCCAATCATGGTTCTGAATTCGTCATGGTTCACAAAGAAATAGTGTTCACCGTGCACTTCCCCCGGGCGCGGTGCGCGCGTGGTGTGCGAAACAGAAACCTGGGTGTCATACAACGGTTGGGTCTTTAATAAAGCCTGAATCAGGCTGGATTTACCCGCGCCACTGGGGGCAGAAACAATATAAAGCGTGCCTTGAGCCATGAGTATCTTAATGTATGTGATTGTCGAAAGAGAGCCTACATACGGGCTTATTATACACGTAGCCGCTATGTGACGTAGCCCTTGTCACACTTTTTGCGCATGTTTATTGCGTTTTGCGTACCAGTTTCCTGTTTTATCGGTGATTTGCAGCAATACATGCAAATGTCCGGAAAGCTGTTCGCAGGATGAATTTTTGCCGCTCTGTTTCTATTTCACTTCGCGCTATACCTGCAGGGAAACGTATCGTTCAGCGGAGATAGCATGGGATTATGGAAATGCATAGGGCTGGTTTTACTGGTGTGGCATTTACCTGCGTGGGCGGTATGCCCCGTCTGGTCGCCTGCCAGGGCAAACGAGGAAATTTCACGACTACAGCAACAGATTACACAGTGGAATGACAGTTACTGGAAACAAGGGGAAAGTGCCGTAGACGACGGCGTTTATGACCAGCTCAATGCGCAACTAATTCAATGGCAGCGCTGTTTTGGCGATGAAGTCCCACCAGATCTGTCTGTGCCCCCAATAAGTGGCACCGTCTCGCATCCTGTTCCCCACACGGGCGTTCGAAAACTTGCTGATAAGCAAGCGCTACAGCAATGGATGCTCGCTCGCAGCGATCTCTGGGTGCAACCGAAGGTGGATGGCGTGGCGGTGACGTTAGTCTATCGCAATGGCAATCTGGTACGGGCGATTAGCCGTGGTAATGGCCTGAAAGGCGAAGACTGGACGCAAAAGGTTCTGCAGATCCCTTCCGTACCACATTCCACCAAGGGGAAACTCGCTAACAGTACGTTGCAGGGTGAGATATTTTTGCAGCAAGAGGGGCATATTCAGAAGCAGAGAGGGGGAATGAACGCCCGCTCGAAGGTTGCTGGATTAATGATGCGCCAGGGCAATCCGGAAATGTTACGCTCGCTGGCAATTTTTATCTGGGCCTGGCCTGATGGTCCGGCGGTCATGCCTGAAAGACTGGAGCAGCTCACGGCTGCCGGGTTCAGTTACACGCAACGTTATACTCACGCCGTGAAGAATGCGGATGACGTCGAAAAGTTGCGCGCCAGGTGGTGGAGTTCAGCATTACCTTTTGTGACAGATGGTGTCGTGGTGCGAACGGCAAAAGAGCCACGGGCAAAGTATTGGCTACCCGGGCAGGGTGAGTGGCTGGCGGCGTGGAAATATCCTCCCGTGACGAGGGTATCTGAGGTTACTGGTATTCAGTTCTCCGTTGGTAAAAGCGGGAAAATTGCGGTGGTTGCATTGCTGACTCCCGTCATGCTGGATGATAAACGCGTACAGCGCGTCAATATTGGCTCCGTCCGACGCTGGAATGAATGGGATATCGCGCCTGGCGATCAGATTCTGGTGAGCCTGGCTGGACAAGGGATACCCCGTATAGACGAGGTGGTCTGGCGCAGCACTCAGCGTACTAAGCCAATACCCCCCGAGGGGCGCTTCAATTCATTAACCTGTTTTTATGCTACAGCGGAGTGCCAGGAACAGTTTGTTGCCAGACTGGTCTGGCTGGGCGGCAAAGAGGTGCTGGGGCTGGAGGGGATCGGCGAGGCGGGATGGCGAGAGCTCAACCAGGTGTATCGCTTTGAACATATCTTTTCCTGGCTTGGGTTAACTCAGGAACAGTTAGAGTCTGCACTTGGTGTAATCAAAGGGGAGAAGATGTGGCATCAGTTCAACCTGTCGCGCCATCTTCCGTTCACACGTTGGGTTATTGCCATGGGAATACCGTTAACACAGGCAACCCTGAATGCCAGTCGGGATGCTTCGTGGCAACAATTGCAGGACCGTGATGAGCAAAGCTGGCGGCAGCTCCCTTTAATGGGGGAACGCCGGGCACGACAGATCATTCAGTGGCTGGAGACCAGGGAGGTCATAGCGCTGAGCAACTGGCTGGCTGCTCAGCGGATCGCGGGCTTTATGCCTTAATGGCCTTCATGGCGATAGTAAAATACCGGTAGCCCTAACTTCAGGCGCAGCGCCAGCAGTCGGGCGGTAAAGCCGAAGAGCAGGGTAGAGATAACCACTACATCGTGACTGGAGACATAATGTTGCAGCACGATGTACAACACAGCAGCGGCGAATGATACGCCAGCATACAGCTCTTTCTGGAACACTAACGGGATGCGTTTGCAGAACATGTCGCGTAATACGCCACCGAAGACGCCGGTCGTGACCGCAGCGACCACGGCGATAATCGGTCCATGGCCCATATCCAGTGCCACCTGAGCACCGATAATAGAAAAGACCACAAGGCCCAGCGCATCCAGTACGAGGAATATTTTGCGCAGATAGGGCATGACGGGAGCAATAATGGTGGTGAGTACCGCAGCGGTCGCCACGATAATGACGTATTCAGGGTGCTTTACCCAGCCAAGAGGATAGTGGCCGAGAAGAATGTCGCGTACCGATCCGCCGCCAATGGCCGTCGCGGTGGCAATGATGATGACGCCAAATGTATCCATACGACGACGCCCAGCAGCAAGCGCACCGGTCATGGCTTCGGCAGTAATACCAATTAAATATAAAACGTGTAACAGCATGTATTCCCCCTGATTTGCTGGGGGCTAAGGTTAACGATTTGTGCGCCTTGTCACGATTGAGATTTTCTAAGGTGAAGTGATTTTAATAACTACAGCTAATGCGAATTTGCTGAAAATGCGTGGTGATATGCGCTTTGTATTATGAGCTTCAATAAAGAATGATGAGAAAATATAATTCGAATTGAACAAGGGAGTATCAAAGCGTCGGGAAAAATACATAGCCTCGCCATTTATTGGCGGGCTACGTAGAATGGTTGCTTACTCGATGTTCTGAATTTGCTCGCGCATTTGCTCGATCAGTACCTTCAGTTCAATCGCGGAATTCGTCACTTCGGCATTGATAGACTTCGATGCCAGAGTGTTCGACTCACGGTTGAATTCCTGCATCATGAAGTCCAGACGACGGCCAACCGCCTCTTTTTTCTTCAGAATGTTGTAGGTTTCTTTGACGTGGGCTTCCAGACGATCTAATTCTTCTGCCACATCGATACGCTGCGCCATCAGCACCAGTTCTTGCTCAAGGCGGTTATTCTCCAACTGCACCTGGGCGTCTTCCAGTTTGGCTACCAGACGCTCGCGCTGCCATTGCAGGATTTCCGGCATATGAGCACGCACTTTTGTGACTTCAGCGCTGACGCCTTCCAGACGCTGCTCGATCAGCGCTTTCAGCGCCTGACCTTCGGTTTCACGCGCAACGATGAAGTCATCCAGCGTACCGTCAAGCGCGGCGAGGATTTCGGCGGCAATGGCGTCCAGATCCTGCTCCTGGGCAGCCATTACGCCTGGCCAGCGCAGGATATCAACCGGGTTGATTTCACCTTCATCGCTCTGCATTTTGACCCAGTTAGCAGCGCTAACGAGCTGTTTAGCGAGTTTTTCATTCAGAATCAGCTCGCCTTGCGCGCTGGCATCAGGCTCAAAACGCAGGGTACATTCGACTTTACCGCGCGTCAGACGCGTGCGAATACGTTCGCGAACAACGGGTTCGAGACTACGGAACTGCTCCGGCAGGCGAAAATAAGTTTCCAGATAACGCTGGTTTACCGAGCGCATTTCCCAGGTGGCGCTACCCCATTCACCCTTGATTTCACGCCGGGCGTAGGCGGTCATGCTGCGGATCATAGACGTTCCTGTTTTTAAAGATGAGATGGGAGGATTATAGCCATCCGCGTCTTGTCAGGATAGGAATAACAGTCGGAAGTCCGTATAATGCGCAGCCACATTCGTTTCAAGCCGGAGATTTTATCATGCGTCCAGCAGGTCGTAGTGCCAATCAGGTGCGTCCCGTCACCCTGACCCGTAATTATACAAAACACGCTGAAGGCTCCGTGCTGGTCGAATTTGGTGATACCAAAGTGCTGTGTACCGCTTCTATTGATGAAGGCGTCCCACGTTTTTTGAAAGGTCAGGGCCAGGGCTGGATCACCGCAGAATATGGCATGCTGCCACGCGCCACGCACACCCGTAACGCCCGTGAAGCGGCGAAAGGTAAGCAGGGCGGTCGTACCATGGAAATCCAGCGTCTGATCGCCCGCGCGCTGCGCGCAGCTGTTGATCTGAAAACGCTCGGCGAATTCACAATTACGCTGGACTGCGATGTTATTCAGGCCGATGGCGGTACGCGCACCGCATCAATTACCGGCGCATGCGTTGCGTTGGCTGATGCGCTGAACAAGCTGGTGGCGAGCGGTAAGCTGAAAACTAACCCGATGAAAGGGATGGTCGCCGCGGTTTCCGTGGGCATTGTGAACGGTGAAGCACTCTGTGACCTTGAGTACGTTGAAGACTCTGCTGCTGAAACCGACATGAACGTAGTGATGACTGAGGACGGTCGCATTATAGAGGTTCAGGGTACGGCGGAAGGCGAACCGTTCAGCCATGAAGAACTTCTCACCCTACTGGCATTGGCCCGAGGGGGAATCGAATCCATTGTAGCGACGCAGAAGGCGGCGTTAGAAAATTGATTTTAAAGGCGACTGATGAGTCGCCTTTTTTTTGTCTGTAATAAAGTGAGATGAGGAGCGAATCCATGAAACCGTATCAGCGCCAGTTTATTGAGTTTGCGCTTAGCAAGCAGGTACTAAAGTTTGGCGAATTTACGCTGAAATCCGGGCGCAAAAGCCCCTATTTCTTCAACGCCGGGCTGTTTTATACCGGGCGCGACCTGGCACTGTTAGGCCGTTTTTATGCCGAAGCGCTGGTGGATTCCGGTATTGAGTTCGATTTGCTGTTTGGCCCTGCCTACAAAGGTATTCCGATTGCGACCACAACGGCCGTTGCGCTGGCGGAACACCACGATAAAGATTTGCCGTACTGCTTTAACCGTAAAGAGGCGAAGACCCACGGTGAAGGCGGCAATCTGGTCGGTAGCGCACTAGAGGGACGTGTGATGCTGGTGGATGATGTTATCACCGCAGGTACGGCGATTCGTGAGTCGATGGAGATTATTCAGGCGAATGGCGCCACTCTGGCGGGGGTACTGATTTCTCTCGATCGTCAGGAACGCGGTCGCGGCGAGATTTCCGCGATTCAGGAAGTGGAACGTGATTATGGCTGCAAGGTGATTTCTATCATTACCCTGAAAGATCTGATTGCGTATCTGGAAGAGAAACCAGAGATGGCGGAGCATCTGGTGGCAGTACGGGCCTATCGCGAAGCGTACGGCGTTTAAGAACTGCCGGATGGCGCTGTGCTTATCTGGCCTACGTAACCCCGTAGGCCAGATAAGACGAAATCGCTATTGCAATTGAGCGGCGACCAACGGCCAGCGGGTGTCAAAATCATCCGTTGGGCGGTATTTAAATTCGCTACGTACAAACCGGGACAGCATACCTTCGCAGAAAGCCAGTAACTGGCTGGCCAGCAGCGTTTCATCCACGGTGTAGCCTTCACCTTCACGCATTCTTTTTTCTCGCAGAACCTGGCGCAACTGCGCTTCAATGCGCTCAAAAAGTTGGTTAATGCGACCTTGCAGACGGTCTTGCTCGAACATCAATGCGTGTCCGGTCAGAATTCGTGTCAGGCCTGGATTACGCTCACCAAATCCTAAAATCAGCAGAACGATCAGACGCAGACGCGCGTTGGTGTCTTTTTCATCTTTCAAAATCAGATTGATACGCGTAATCAGACTATCTTCGATAAACTCAATCAGGCTATCGAACATACGGGTCTTGCTGGGGAAATGGCGATACAATGCCGCTTCGGATACGCCAACTGAGGCTGCCAGCTTTGCTGTGGTGATGCGTTGGCTACCATCGCTGGACTCAAGCATCAGTGCCAGAGACTGAAGTATTTCTTCGCGACGATTCCTTTTCGCAGTTTGCTTTTCTACCATGTTACAAAATACCCCTGAAAATAAGCTCTTGCCAGGCAGGCATCCACACAGCGACCGCAAACTGTTGTTTGCGGTGTGTTATTGCGTTATTACGCTATGGGATACTTTTCTGCGGGTTACTTGCGCCCGGAATGGCCGAAGCCACCTTCGCCACGATCGGTGGCTTCAAATTCTTCCACCAGATTAAATTCAGCCTGCACGACCGGTACAAATACCATCTGCGCGATACGTTCGCCCGGCTCAATAGTGAAGCTGTCCTGACCACGGTTCCAGACGGACACCATCAGTTGGCCCTGGTAGTCGGAATCAATCAAACCAACCAGATTGCCCAACACGATACCGTGCTTATGGCCCAGCCCGGAGCGCGGGAGCATTACCGCTGCCAGAGAAGGATCGGCAATGTGGATAGCTAACCCGGTTGGCACCAGCGTTGTTGCGCCCGGCGCCAGCTCTACGGCGTCATCAAGACAAGCACGCAGGTCAAGTCCGGCAGAACCAGAAGTGGCGTACGTCGGGAGCGGAAATTGTTGCCCTACGCGCGGGTCCAGAATCTTAACGTCGATTTTTTTCATCATAACGGGTCACGATCTCGTCGAGTAATAATTGGCCCAGGAGTTCTTTACGCTCAAGCGGTAAGACTTTGTCTCCATCCTGCCAAAAAAGGTGTAATGCGTTGCTATCGCTGTTAAACCCTTGAGTTGACAGCGAAACGTCGTTCGCACAGATCACATCAAGGTTTTTGCGGATGCGTTTTTGCCGGGCATATTCTTCCACATTATTTGTTTCGGCGGCAAACCCAACGACAAAAGGACGGTTAGCATCCAGTGCGGCAACACCGGCGATAATGTCCGGGTTTTTGACCATTTTTACTGTTAATTCATCACCCTGCGTCGCTTGTTTTTTTATTTTTTCGTGGGCGACAGTTTCAGCGCGATAATCAGCGACTGCAGCGCAACCGATAAAAATATGCTGTTGTTGAACCGCAGATTGCACAGCGGCTTCCATTTCCAGCGCGGTCATCACATCAACCCGCTGAACAAATGGTGGTGTGGATAACGAAACCGGACCCGATACCAGTGTGACGTTTGCACCGCGCTTTGCGGCAGCGGCCGCGATCGCAAACCCCATCTTCCCGGAACTGTGGTTGGAAATATAACGCACGGGATCAAGCGGTTCACGCGTCGGGCCCGCCGTAATCATGATGTTGAGATGTTGCAGATCGTTGACAGGTGAAAAATGTTCTGCCGCCATATCCACAATCGTTAACGGATCCAGCATACGTCCAGGGCCGATATCACCACATGCCTGACTACCGCTGTCAGGACCCCAAATGAGCAAACCGCGTGAGGCAAGAATACCCAGATTGTGCTGGGTCGCGGCAGCGCGATACATCTGCTGGTTCATGGCTGGCAGTACAGCAACAGGAGCAGGCGTTGCCAGACAAATCGTTGACACCAGGTCGTTGGCCATACCTGCGGCGACACGAGCAATCAGGTCTGCTGTAGCGGGTGCCAGGATGACCAAATCGGCCCATTTTCCCAGCTCAATGTGGCCCATCGCGGCTTCGGCTGCGGGGTCAAGCAGGCTGTCGGAAACGGGATAACCTGAAACCGCCTGTAAACTCAGGGGAGTAATAAATGCTTTTGCCGCTTCGGTCATCGCCACGCGGACGTCAGCGCCGCGTTCCCGTAAACGACGCACCAACTCAGGGGTCTTGTACGCAGCAATACCGCCACTGACGCCAAGTACGATTTTTTTACCGGCCAGGCTCATCATGATCTTTCCTGTTGGATTTCACCAGAAGGCGGATATTTTATCACAATCCGCAATTTGTCGTGCTTTTGACCGTACTCCACTTTGCGAGGCGCTACGAAGAAGTGAAAACAACGCGTCGAATCACCGTCGGTGTTATGCCACTATGCGGACGCGAAAGGAGGGAGAAGCATGGAAAATACAGGAAGTATGATGCCCCGGGAAAAGCTATTGGCGCAGGGGGCCAGTTCTCTGACCGATGTTGAGCTTTTGGCTCTTTTTTTACGCACCGGCCTGCAGGGTAAAGATGTGCTTACGCTGGCGAAAGAGATGCTTCAGCATTTTGAGTCGCTGTATGGCCTGTTGTCTGCTGATTACATGGATTTTAGCTATGTTCAGGGAATCGGTATCGCGAAGTACGCACAGTTGAAGGGGATTGCGGAGCTGGCAAGACGCTACTACAACGTGCGAATGATAGAGGAGCGGGCTCTACTTAGTCCGGAAATGGCGCGTGAATTTCTGCAAAGCCAGCTTTCGCAAGAGGAACGCGAGATCTTTCTGGTGATCTTTATGGATTCTCAACATCGCGTGATTAAACACAGCAAACTTTTTTCCGGTACGCTTAGCCATGTCGAGGTACATCCGAGAGAAATTGTCCGTGAAGCGATAAAAATGAATGCTTCTGCGGTGATCCTTGCGCATAATCACCCTTCGGGGTGTGCAGAGCCCAGTAAAGCAGATAAACTCATCACCGAGCGTGTTGTGAAATGCTGTCAGTTCATGGATATCCGGGTGCTTGATCATCTGGTCATTGGGCGCGGAGAGTACGTTTCTTTTGCGGAACGCGGTTGGATTTAACGCACTTTACGCGATCCATCGGGATCTTTGTCTGTTCGGGACTTGAGCACATCGCTGACTCAGCGTATACTACGCCACCTTTGAGAATCTCGGGTTTGGCATTTGGGCCTGGCAATCGAGAGTTCGCAAATACGCAAAATCATTCTTGTTGCGTCCAATGACGAGGCAACATTGAAAGATTAAGTGTATTGAACTGCGATAACCGGGCTGAGAAGCCTGACGAGGCGCCAATACCCCATACGAAGCTCGAGCTAATTTGATTTTTGGAGAATAGACATGTCCCGAGTCTGCCAAGTTACTGGCAAGCGTCCGGTGACCGGTAACAACCGTTCCCACGCACTGAACGCGACTAAACGCCGTTTCCTGCCTAACCTGCACTCTCACCGTTTTTGGGTTGAGAGCGAGAAGCGTTTTGTCACCCTGCGTGTATCTGCTAAAGGTATGCGTGTTATTGATAAGAAAGGCATCGAAACAGTTCTGTCTGAACTGCGTGCCCGTGGCGAAAAGTACTAAGTACTAAGAGGAAATAAATCATGGCTAAAGGTATTCGTGAGAAAATCAAGCTGGTTTCTTCTGCTGGTACTGGTCACTTCTATACCACTACGAAGAACAAACGTACTAAGCCGGAAAAACTGGAACTGAAAAAGTTCGATCCAGTTGTTCGTCAGCACGTTTTATACAAAGAAGCGAAAATCAAATAATTTTCGTTTTAATGTAAAGAAAAACCCTGCCTCGGCGGGGTTTTTTGTTTTCTGGCCGTCCCCATATTAATGAGACCTGACATACCGCCGGAGATACTATGCCTGAATTACCTGAAGTCGAAACCAGCCGCCGTGGTATTGAGCCGCATCTGGTGGGGGCAACGATTGTGCACGCGACGGTGCGTAACGGTCGTTTACGTTGGCCAGTATCTGAGGAAATCTATCGTCTGAGTGATCAACCTGTCCTCAGCGTACAGCGGCGCGCGAAATACCTGCTGCTAGAACTGGCGGATGGCTGGATAATCATTCATCTGGGGATGTCGGGTAGCTTGCGTATCCTTCTTGAAGAGCTTCCGGCAGACAAGCACGACCACGTTGACTTAGTGATGAGCAACGGCAAAGTTCTGCGTTATACCGATCCCCGTCGCTTTGGCGCCTGGCTGTGGACTAAAGAACTGGATGGACATAATGTCCTCGCTCATCTTGGCCCTGAGCCGCTGAGCGACGATTTCAACGCCAATTATCTACAGCAGAAATGTGCGAAGAAGAAAACGGCGATTAAACCCTGGCTGATGGATAACAAGCTGGTGGTGGGTGTGGGTAATATCTACGCCAGCGAGTCGCTATTTGCGGCTGGGATTCATCCTGACCGTCTTGCGTCATCCCTGTCGAAAGATGAGTGTGAATTGCTGGTACGCGTTATCAAGGCGGTGTTGCTGCGTTCTATCGAGCAGGGCGGGACGACGCTGAAGGACTTTCTGCAAAGTGACGGTAAGCCTGGCTATTTTGCCCAGGAGCTGCAGGTCTATGGGAGAGAAGGTGAACCTTGCCGCGCATGTGGCGCACCGATTGTTGCGACAAAACACGCCCAGCGTACAACGTTCTATTGTCGTCGCTGTCAGAAATAGTTTCATTGCTGGCCGGATGCTGCATCCGGCCAGGTGCATTACTTCAGTTTACTCATTAACGCCTGATGGACGTTTTCCGGCAAAAAGTGCGTCACGTCACCCTGGTGGCGGGCAACTTCTTTCACCAGTGACGATGAGATAAATGACCACTCTTTAGATGGCATCAGAAAAACGCTTTCCAGCTGTGGCATGAGGTGGCGGTTCATATGAGCCAGCTGCATTTCATACTCAAAATCGGCTACCGCGCGCAGGCCACGGATCAGAATGTTCGCCTGATTATCACGGGCAAAGTTTGCCATCAGATCGCTGAATCCCAGCACTTCCACATTGCCAAGATGCGCCGTTGCCTGTTGTGCCAGCTCAACGCGCTCTTCCAGAGTAAACATCGGCTTTTTACTGGGGCTTGCGGCAATCGCCAGAATCACGTGATCAAACATGCTTGTCGCACGCGTCACGATATCGAGGTGGCCGTTAGTAATAGGATCAAAGGTTCCTGGATAAATCGCCCGTTTTTGCATGACTTGCCTCAATGCGTTTTGGGTGGCAGGTAAGGTTCCAGCAGTTGCAGCAGACGCTGTAGAGCGCCCTGATTTTGATACAGAACTTCAACTGCGTGACGGCCATAAAAATTACGATAATCTGCATCGGTCAGTAAGGAAGAGACCTCTTTCACCAGCGTAGCTGCGTCGGTGACGGTGATCAATCCGCTTGCCTGTTCGAGACGGGCGCAAATATCTTTAAAATTAAACGTATGTGGTCCCATCAACACCGGAATAGCATGCGCTGCCGCTTCCAGCGGGTTGTGTCCACCACGTTCAACCAGTGAACCGCCGACAAAAGCAAGGTCGGCAATGCCATACAGCAACATCAGCTCACCCATGGTATCGCCGATCACAACCTGAGTACCTGATGATGGAACTTCACCCGAAGAACGAGTGGTATAGCTTAGTCCAGCCTGGCGTACGAGGTTAATGGCATCCGGGAACCGTTCAGGATGTCTGGGAACCAGAATCAATAAAAGATTCGGGAACTGATTTAATAACGCCTGATGGGCGGCAATGATGATGCTTTCTTCGCCGTCGTGGGTGCTGGTTGCAATCCATACCGGGCGGTGAGGCGCCCATTGACGACGTAATGTCACCGCTTTTGCGGCCAGTTGCGGTGTGACGGATATATCAAACTTCAGGCTGCCAGTAACGGTGACTTGATTGCTTCTGGCGCCAAGCGTAATAAAACGTGCGCCATCTTCTTCGTTTTGTGCGGCAATCAACGTAATTCGACGCAGTAGTCTGCCAACAAATTTACCTAATTTCGCATAACCAGCGGCTGAACGAGCAGAAAGACGTGCGTTGGCAATGACCAGAGGAATGTGGCGCTTATGGAGTGCCGCGATCAGATTTGGCCACAGCTCGGTTTCCATAATTAACACCAGTTTGGGGTCAACTTTATTCAGAAAACGGTTCAGGGCATCCGGTAAATCGTATGGTAAATAAATGTGCTGAACGTCAGTACCAAAAGCAGATTGTACGCGCTCGGAACCGGTTGGCGTCATGGTGGTTACCGTGATCGGCAAGTCGGGATAACGATGTCGCAGAGCGCGAACTAATGGGATTGCAGCCAGCGTTTCGCCCACAGAAACCGAATGAAGCATGATGCCGCCAGGTTTTAGCGGGCGGCGATAAAAGCCGTAGCGTTCGCCCCAGCGTTTACGGTAGGCCGGAGCCTTACGTCCGCGCACCCAAAGCCGTATCCAGATCAAAGGCTGAATAAGGTAGAAAAGGGCGGTGTAAAGCAATTCGAGCATAATGGTAGCTGACTTATGAATGTGCTGGGGATTCTATGTATTTAACTATGGCTTTACCATCATTTTTATCCAGGTTGTATCAAAACGATGGAATTGATGAGGGACCGATTTCGCTGATGGCTATTTCAAAAATGCACATGGCCGCATTTATATGTCTTAACCTCTTGTGCGGTGTACGTTTTCTGATGAACTGGTGTCTTTTTTATCTGTATGTTTTTCATGGTTTATTTTGTATTTTGTTCAAAAAATATTCATTTCGGAATGCGTGATAATAAATGATATACTACTGCGCAATTTCAGGTAGCTAGCGGGCAGAAACGTTTCGAAAGCACAGAAAGTCATCTTTGGATGCTTTAGGCAAGGATTACACGATTCTGATGCTTCAAACCTGACATGCCTGGCGACGCGATGCGGATATTAATGCATGAATATTGCTTTTTGTTTGTACAAGTATTTTCCCTATGGTGGGTTACAACGTGATTTCTTGCGGGTAGCGCTGACGGTTGCTTCTCGTGGCCATCATGTTCAGGTATTTACCCAGTCATGGCAGGGCGAGCGTCCGAAAGGGCTGGAGATTATACTCGTCCCCGTCACATCCAGAACGAATCATGGGAAAAACGAGCAATATTATCAGTGGGTTCAGAATTATTTAACTCAACATCCCGTCGATCGTGTCGTTGGTTTTAATAAAATGCCTGGGTTGGATGTGTATTACGCTGCGGACGTTTGCTATGCAGAAAAGGTCGCCCGCGAGAAAGGCTTTTTCTACAAATTGACTAGCAGGTACCGACACTATTCTGCATTTGAACAAGCTGTATTTCAGCGGGGTGCCGGCACTACGCTTTTGATGTTAACCGATAAGCAAATTGGTGACTTCAAACATCATTACCAAACTGAGAGCCAGCGTTTTTGTATCCTGCCACCAGGAATCTATCCTGACCGAAAGTACAGCCAACAACCTGAAAACAGCCGGCAGGTTGTCAGAGAAAAAAACGGTATTGGTCTCGATCAGTACTTACTCTTACAGGTAGGTTCCGATTTCAAACGCAAAGGCGTTCCAAGAACATTACAGGCGTTGGCTTCTTTGCCTGATGTCATCCGCCACCGCACGCGATTGATGGTTGTTGGTCAGGATAAGGCCGATCGTTATCGCGCTCAGGCTCGTCAATTGGGGGTTGAAGAACAAGTGCAGTTCTTCTCGGGGCGAGACGATGTCGCAGAATTGATGTCTGCTGCTGATTTATTACTTCACCCCGCTGTACAGGAAGCTGCCGGTATTGTCTTGCTAGAAGCTGTAGTTGCCGGGCTACCGGTATTAACTACCGAAGTTTGCGGCTATGCGGGTTATATCAACGCCGCACAATGTGGGGTGGTGATTCCTGAACCTTTTGAGCAGGAAAATCTGAATACAGTACTTTTCGATGCGCTGCAAAATAATGAGCAGAGAAGTTGTTGGGCCGGGAACGCGCGGCATTTTGCTGATACAGAAGATCTCTACAGCCTGGCAGATAAAGCTGCAGATATCATTTTAGGTCCTAAGAATGATTGAATTAAAAGAACCATTTGCCACGCAGTGGCAAGGAAAAGACCCGTTTACTGAAGTCACTAAGCTGGATGGTGAGGTTTTTCGCGCTCTGGAAACACGGCGTACCCTACGTTTTGAGATGATGGGAAAGGGTTATTTTCTTAAATATCATCATGGAACCACGCTTAAAGAAGTGGTGAAGAACCTTATATCTCTGCGTATGCCTGTACTGGGTGCCGACCGTGAGTGGCTGGCGATTCACCGCTTAAAAGAACTGAATGTTGATACTATGACAGGGGTTGCATTTGGTCAAAAAGGTCTGAATCCGTTAGAGCGAACCTCGTTTATCATCACTGAGGACCTTTCTCCCGCCATCAGCCTTGAAGATTTTTGTGCCGGGTGGGGAGTTGAGCGTCCTGATTTTGTATTAAAACGGACCATTATTACCCGTGTGGCAGAAATGGTGGGTAAAATGCATCGGGGTGGAGTAAATCATCGGGATTGCTATATTTGCCATTTTTTACTCCAACAACCGATGCCAGAAAATATTGCGGATATCAAACTTTCCGTAATCGATCTGCATCGTGCACAAATTCGTCAACATGTACCGCGCCGCTGGCGAGACAAGGACTTGATCGGACTCTATTTCTCTTCACTTGAGATCGGTCTGACGTCCAGAGATATCTACCGTTTTTTACGTGTCTATTTTTCGATGCCACTACGTGAAATCTTTCGTCAGGAAGTCAGGTTGTTTGAACAGGCTGTCACAAAAGCGCAAAAAATAAGACGAAGAACAATAAGAAAAGCGCTATAAATCACACATAAAGTTTGAGGCCATTTTATTATGAACATTGATTTCCAGAAGCTAGTTATTCAAAAACACGTCATAGACAGCTCTACGCATGAGAAGAGTAAAAAACTAAGTGTTGCGTATGGTGTCGACCGTAATTTTTTATTTGGCTCTGGCATTTCAATGACCTCAGTGTTAGTGAATAACCCTGATATTGATATTCACTTTTATATAGCAACAGACTATATAGATGACGATTATCTGGAGAGTGTAAAACGCCTGACCCAAATGTATAGTACGACTGTGACGGTTCTTGTGTTCGATAACGCGGCGTTTCGTGACTTACCGAGTACAAAAGCATGGACTTATGCAATGTACTATCGTTATTTCGCATTTGAATATTTAAGCACAGACTTAAGCTCCGTACTGTATCTTGATGCAGATGTTATTTGCAAAGGATCTCTCCGCGAGCTTACCGAGATTAATTTCTGTGGAGAATATGCCGCTGTTATTAATGATATTGATGAAGTGCGTATTAAATCCGGTAACAGACTCGGTATTCCTGAACTGAGTAACGGTTACTTTAACTCTGGCGTGGTATTTGCTAATCTCGAAGTGTGGCGTGAACAGAACCTGTTGACCAAAGCATTTTCTATTTTAGAAAAACGTCAAAAGGAACTTCTATATTTTGACCAGGATGTGTTAAATATATTATTTGTAGGGAATGTGATTTTCCTGAGAAGAGATTTTAACTGTATTTATGGTGTGGATCAGGAACTAAAAAACAAAAACGATAAGATTTATCAGGATTATATTACAGATGATACTGTTTTAATCCATTATGTCGGTGTTACTAAGCCATGGCATACATGGGCTAAATATCCGGTGGCTAAATTCTTCATCGAAGCATATAAAAAATCCGCATGGGCGGAACAATCCTTGTTAAATGCAAATACGGCAAAGTTGTATAAACGTAAGTCACGGCATGAAAGAGTGCAGCGTAAATATATTCGCTCGGTACTTAGTCATGTAATGTATATAAAAAATAAGTTACACAATTCAAAAGCATATTGAATATAGAAACAATAACTTATTGATAATAGATTAAATAGGTGTAGCGAATGAACTTTGATTGTCATCAGTCTATAAAAAAGATACTTGAGTTTAATCAAGCGCCGACAGAACAAAAAATACAACTTAACATCGCCTGGGGTGTTGACAGGAATTTTATGTTTGGTGCTGCAATTTCGATGACATCGGTACTATTGAATAATAAAGATTTAAATATCCATTTTCATCTTTTTACTGACTACATTGATGCTGATTACCAGCAGCGGATTTCTAAATTAGCAGAGCAATTTTCCACAAACATCTCAATTTATGTTATGGATGCTAATGGGTTAAAGGTTTTACCAAGTAGCCACGCTTGGTCACATGCAATGTACTTCAGATTTATTGCCTTTGAATATCTTGGTGAGAAAATTGATTCACTTTTATACATTGATGCGGATGTGATGTGCAAAGGTTCACTTTTTGAACTCACGCAGATTGATCTTGGAAAATATGTCGCAGCGGTAATTACTGATGTGGATGATAGCCCTGCCAGAGATATTGAGATAAATAAAGATTATTTCAATTCAGGTGTCATATTTGCAAACCTGAAAAAGTGGAAAGAGCAGAATTTTATCAATGCAGCTTTTGATATCTTATTAGACAAAAATAACAAACTTTCATTTCCGGATCAGGATGTCTTGAATATTCTTTTCTTTAAAAAAGTGATTTTTCTGGAAAGAAGATTTAATGCTATCTATGGTATTAAGCAAGAATTAAAAAGCAAGAACCTTTCGAAATATAAAGAGTATATAACGCCTGAAACGATTCTTATCCATTATATAGGTGTAACTAAACCATGGAATTCATGGGCTAGCTATCCCTCTGCACAGTACTTTGTTGAAGCCTGGAAGGCTTCGCCGTGGGCGGATGTTCCACTGCTACCAGCCAGAACGCCAAAACAGTATAAAAAGAAATCACGCCATGAAAGATTACAAGGGAAGTATTTCGCCTCGGTAATAAGCTATATTGGTTATTTGCGTGAAAAATTAAAAAGTAAGTAAAAAAACTCCCGTAAGGGAGTTTTTTATTAACGTAATTTAGTCTTAAGATATTTCAAATACCATTTGAATGAGGCGAAATAATTCCCTTTTTTAGCTTCCTGGCGTGAATAGACTCGGTAATCAGTAGGTCTCATGCGTGGAGCATAAGAACGCATTTCGGTGTTTCGCCATGGTGTGAAATGATGGTAGAAAAGATAAAGTTGCTGTGAAAGCCCAGTATGTTCTTTATACCAGGGTTTTCTCCCACCAGTAAAATGAATAATGCGAGGCAGGATATCTTTTTGGTAAAAAAAGGTATCTTTTTGCTGGTCTGTGAACCAGTTAAATAAGAAATTCCATCGCTTATCAATAAATTTAACGTTACCGTTCATTGCGATGTTCAGTGCATCCTGATCAAAGTAAGGTAAGGATTTACCTTGTTCAAATAACACTGTATTTGCTTTATTTTCAATGTCAAACTTGATCCAGTTTTCAATGTTAATATATAAAAATCCAGCATTGAAATAATGACCAGTACTGAGGCTCAGACGTTTGGCATTTTTTGTATCATGAATATCGAGAGAATCATGGCTGACAGCGCAAATGACATTGCTAATATCAATGCTGTTAATATCATTGAGCTTATCAAAACATAGTGTATCAGCATCTAAATAGATAAAATGTTCAACCTTATCTTTAAGTAAGCGCGGTACGGCCAGACGCATATAGGTAGAACGGTTCAGGTGTTTGATTGCAAAGTCATTGTTATACTTTTCAATCTCTTCCTTATCGATATTGATAACCTGAATTTTATCACTGGTAGAACGCAGTTTATTGATTTCTTCATCTGTAACGTCATAGACAAAGACGAAGAATGACAGATCTTGCCCCGGATTGTTCATTATGACAGACATAATGGACACTGCTACATATTCCAGATAATTGGCATCTGTACAGTAAGCAATGTTAATAACGTTTTTTTTGCTGTCCATTTATGCTTTCTCATTACCTTTTATATTGTCACTATCATGAAGTACCTTATCGATAGCGTCAATCACAGCTTGCTCCGGTATCCATGTTAGATATTTTTTAGATCTGTCGAGTTTATCTCGAGAAGGCATCGGATGATAATCGCCAGCCCAAATCAATAAAGCTTTATTTGACCATGGCTTCCACTGTTGATAATTGGTGGCACCAAACAGGCAGACCTGCGGTGTCTTTAGCGCCGCTGCCATATGCATAGGAGCAGAATCGACGCCAATGTACAGAACTGCATGATCGATCAATGCAGCCAACTGCAAAAAGGTGGTTTTACCTGCCAGCGTCAGATCAGGGGAGGATTGACACAGTTCAGCAATGCGCTGAACCTGCTGCTGCTCACTTAGCGCTGGCCCACAGGTAAGATAAACATGCAGACCACGCCGATGAAGGTGGTCTATAACATGCGCAAATTTTTCATCGTCCCAGCATTTAAACTCTTGTCTGGCAGTGGGTTGAATAACGACATATTTTTGTGAAGGCAATTCCGGGAGTAGGGTAACTAAATGTTGATAGTCGTCAGGGCGATAACAAAGAGACATCTCTTTCTTCAGTTCTGTTTCGCTGAACCCAATACCTTTTAGAATAGATAAATTTTGTTCAACAATATGCGTTCCAATGGATGGCGTTACTCGCGTAAAAAGTCGGTTCCACTGATCTTTTTCGCGCTCAAAAGCAATTGAAGGGCAACGCAAAGAGGCTATAAGAGCGCCGATCGGCCATTGTTCGGTGAGGTTAACGATCAGGTCGTAGTGATTTTTCTTCAGTTTTTGACGCACTGAAAGGTAATTTTTCACTGTTGACAGCAGGCCTTGCTTTTTCTCAATCAGATAAAAATTATTGATATCTTTATGGGCGGCTAAGATTGCTTTGGTATCTTTATAGAGCAGCAAATCGATCTTAGCTTGCGGATAACGAGCCCGAATGCTGGCAATAACAGGTGTAGTTAGCAGAACATCCCCATAAAACTTGAGCTTGCAAATAAGAATTCGGTCAACTTTTTCAAACATGTTAAAATCCCTTTCGCAAGAATAAGCTTTTGCAAGCAGATATTATCTTATATCTTGTTTCAGAAATAGAACGATCGATATGGGGGTATTTCATCTTCAGAATTATTTTCTTCTTAACGATTTTCGTATCGCAGCATGCAAGTGCATTCTGAATGTCATTTAGCATACTCTCGCTATAGCGATAATAGCCTTTTTTCTTGCGTAAAAGTTTACGTCCTTCGAGAAAGCAATTGATAATCATAAATGTCGCAACAGTACGCTTGGAACTATTTTCATTAATATATTTATACATTTTTCGCATAGCAAAGAAAATGCTGTCAGCGTCACTATCAATAATGTTCTCGGTAATACTTTTATCGTTTACTCGGTAGTAATATAACTTATTCTCGATTTTTAGAATCTTATGACATTTAAAATACTGGAATGGACAAAAAATCATGTCTTCGTAGCGATGATGTTCCTCGAACTTATCGCTACCAATGATATTACGGTGAAAGATTTTTGTCATCAGATGCCATTGCCCTGCCTTGAATATTGGTAATAGAGGGGCGTAATTGTCATCTGATAAGATTATTTCGCGCTGGGTAATGTTGTTTTCCATTTTAGGCGCGTTCTTATACAAATTGTTTATATCTCGAGTTAAGTTAAATTCGATGATGTCATATTTTTCGTCTCTTAACTTAGGCAGGAGAATTGTAAAATAATTCTGGCAGACAATATCATCACTGTCTACAAAGCCAATATATTTCCCTGTCGCATGAGCAAGCCCAACATTACGGGTGATTGCAACACCCTGATTTTTTTGACTTATATATTTAACATTATGACAATCTTTTTCGCGGTAAAACGCATTTATACGCTCTTCGGTTAAATCCGTAGAGCCATCATTAACAATTATTACCTCCACATCATCAGTGATGCTCTGATGTATAGACGCCAACGTCGCTGTGATGAGTTCAGCGTTGTTGTATGTAGGTATAATAATGCTCAGTAAATAACCGGAAGCGTTAACCATGGCATCGTTCTCTTGTTGGATTCGAGCTCAGTACTGCTGCTACACATAACGCCAGCACGCTGCTCAGGGCTTCACCTTTGGCATACAATAATAAATCACTCAAGCCATAGACTGCGATAGCGCCTGAGACGACGAACAACAGAGGACTACGTTGCCAGTAAGCTATTAAAAACATGGCAGTATAGAGCAAGAGTAGCACAACAACACCAGGGATGCCTTTTAGTGAGAAGGTATCAACTATTTCGTTATGCAAGTGGACGTTAATGAACTCAAGTGCCCCTTGCAGCGAGGTGTCCTGCACCGCAAGTCGCTGAATTTCTGCTCCGCGTTGTTCGAGTGACTGTCCCCAGTGGTGCACTTTCCCGGCTTCAATACCTGCCCGTTGCATCGCCAGTCTCGCGCCGATAGAAGTATAACTATTGTTTTGATTATAAGAGTGCAGATCAACCAGGAAGTTCTGATAGCGGCTTTCAATGATTGGCTTTAAGGGGATTGCAGCAACCCCCACCAGTATTACAAAACCCAGCAGTGCCCTTAATAGCATGGTGCGGTTGTGACGATAGTACATCAGGAATAGGCCGACACTCAGTATCGGGTATACCAAAATAGCGGCTCGAGTTTGCGTTGTGATGATGACTGCCAGCGATATCAAAAAATGTAACAGATAGAGTGCAACGGTGTGTTTTAGACGCAGATTAATAATGGCCTGAGAGGCTAATAATGCAATTAGCGTCAGAGCGTAGGCTGTGCCGGTTTGGTGTTCAAAGCCCAGCGCAACACGGTAGGTCATAATATCTGGTGCCCCGGCGACCTCGTAGCCTGCGAATAGATACAGACCTATTGCTGTAAGAATCGTCCAGATACTGGTGATGCGAGTTTTGTTGGCACATGGCTCTCGCGATGCCAAAGCGGTCATAACCAGTGCGGAAAAAATCATCACTTTGCCACCGTTCTGGTATGACCTATAGGCTCCGGTAAAAGCAGATCCTGGCTGTTTGAATATTTCTACCCAAATAATCTGGAGTAAACCGAAGAGCAACAACATAACAGGTAAAACCAGGTTTTGTTTGTTACTGCACACATGTTTTATATTTTTTCCTATAAGCGGTAGAGATAGCGCCGTGGAGAAAATAAATACCTTCAGCGCTTCATCTGGATTGACCAGCACCATCGCAAGCGTTGCCAGGATCCCAGCGTAAAATAAGAAGTATATAAAATCGAATGGATTATTTTTTATACTACAAATAAAACGAGAAAACATGTGTTGGCGAAGCATGGTTCATCTCTTAAAGTTAAAGCAAATTATTATCAACTAGCGATATGTTGACTAAGTTAGCATCCAGATCCTGCAATTTTCCGGAATGGCTTTGCTGTGTGTATTGATTCTTCCCATATCCCCCAATCAGTCCGGGATCCGTTGGGCCATACAACGTAATATTAGGGCGATCCAACGCGGCGGTTAAATGGCTCAATCCTGTATCAACCGACACCACAAACTTTGCCCCCGCCAGAATGCGAGCCACATCTTCCAGACTCATTCGCGGCAGGACATCAACGTAGGGAAACCCTTCTGCCAGCCTTTTGGCGCGCGCTTCTTCATGAGGAGCACCCCAGGGGAGTTTAATACGGATGCCCGTATTATTTAACAGGCCAATAAGCTCCCGCCAGTTGGCTTCTGGCCAGTGCTTATCATCACGTGTCGTGGCGTGCAGAAATACAGCATACTGGCCTGCATCAGCCTTATGTTCATTCATAAAATGCTGCGCAATCGCGTAATCACCCTGCAACTGCGGTTTAGCATACCCCAGACTTTTGGCGAACAATTCACGCGTACGTTCTACCGCGTGCTGCTGTTTGGCTATGTGATGTTTGCGATTATAAAACAGACTCGCCAGCGGTTCGCGGGCTGTGCTCCAGTCCATACCATGCTTGATGCCACGTGCCAGACGTGTCACCAACGCCGCGCTTTTAACCAAACCCTGCGCATCGATTATCGCGTCATACTTCTGTAAGCGCACCGCATCACGAAACGCTTTACGCTCGGCTTTAATCGGCGCTGAAAACCAGGCTTTACGCCAGCGACGGATCGCCACTGGAATAACCCGGTCAACGGCTGAATGCCAGGAGGGGATTTGAGCGAACCCTTCTTCCACCACCCAATCAAATTGAATACCCGGAATAGCCTGCTGCGCATCGGTTAATGCGGGCAACGTATGCAGTACATCGCCCATAGACGACGTTTTAACGATCAGAACCCGCATCCGTCAGGCTTCCTCTTGTAACAACAGGTCGTTGAGTTCTTCCAGCACGCGCTGCGGCGTGATGTCAATCAGGCTCTGGTGATAGCCTTCTGCCGCATCGCCCTTACGCACTTTGTGATACCCCGTAATCAGGCGAATGACACGTGCCTTGTGGGAAAGCGGAGGCGTAAAATCCGGGCTGCTTGGACCATACAATGCGACCAGTGGACGGTTCAGTGCTGCGGCCACGTGCATTAATCCAGAATCGTTGGTGACGACCGCTTTGCAGGCGGCGAGCAGAATGACGGCCTGTTCCAGCTGTGTTTCGCCCGCCAGATTACGGCACCAGGCTTGCTGTTCAGTGCTCAGCGTTGCCAGGATCTCATTGCCAGCTTCATGGTCTTTTGCTGAGCCAAACAGCACAATCTGATGGCCTTCATCGATCAACTGCTTCGCCAACTCTGCGTAGTGGTAATGTGGCCAGCGTTTCGCTGGACCAAATTCCGCACCTGGGCAAAAACCGATGATGGGGCGTTCGGCTGAAAGGGAGAACTGGCTACAGGTTAGCGATTTTTCACCCTCGCTGACCTGCAACTGTGGCCATAGCAGAGGCTGCGGCAAATCTTTGGCCGTCAGCATCACGCCTTTATCATAAGCCAGAGCCACATAGCGCTCGACCATCAGTGGCCATGCGTCTTTATCCAGTACGCGCGCATCGTTCAGCAGACCGTAGCGCATCTCGCCACGCCAACCGGTACGATGGGGAATACCCGCAAAGAATGGCACCAGAGCTGATTTAAACGAGTTAGGCAGCACATAAGCGCGGTCATAGCGCTTCTCACGCAGGCTGTGGCCGAGTTTACGGCGCTCGCCGATCTCCAGCGCGCCGTGCCCCAGCGGCATGGCGATAGCTTCATTAACTTCAGGCATGCGCGACAATAACGGACGGCACCAGGCAGGTGCCATCACATCGATTATCGCTTGGGGATAACGCGCCTTGAGCGTGCGATAGAGACTTTGCGACATCATCATGTCGCCCACCCATGACGGGCCGATCACCAGTATTTTCATGCTAACTTCTTACGCGTCGCGGTTCAGCCAGGCCATATATTCCGTGACGCCTTCGGCGACGGTTTTAAACGGCTTGTCATAGCCCGCTGCGCGCAGGTTCGTCAGATCTGCCTGGGTAAATGCCTGGTAGCGGCCTTTCAGTTTTTCCGGGAATGGAATGTACTCAATGCTGCCTTTTTTGTGGTACGCCAGCGTAGCATCGGCAACGGCCTGGAAAGATTCCGCACGACCTGTACCGAGGTTAAAGATGCCGGAAACCCCGTTTTCCAGGAACCACAGGTTTACCGCAGCCACGTCGCCTACGTAAACGAAATCACGTTTGAAGTTTTCACTGCCTTCAAACAGTTTTGGCGTTTCGCCATTGTTAAGCTGGGTGTTGAGGTGGAAAGCAACGCTTGCCATGCTGCCTTTGTGGCCTTCACGCGGTCCGTAGACGTTGAAATAGCGGAAGCCAACAATCTGAGAATTGGCTTCTGGCAGGATCTGACGCACGTACTCGTCGAACAGGAATTTTGAGTAGCCGTAGACGTTCAGCGGTTTCTCATATTCACGGGATTCGATGAAATCAGAAGTGCGACCGCCGTAGGTGGCGGCAGAGGACGCGTACAGGAACGGGATTTCACGCTCCAGGCAGTAGTGCAGTAGCTCTTTGGAGTATTGATAGTTGTTGTCCATCATATACTTGCCGTCCCACTCGGTGGTGGAAGAGCATGCGCCTTCGTGGAAAATCGCTTCGATATCGCCGAAATCTTCCCCGGCCATAATCTGGATCAGGAAGTCTTCCTTGTCCATGTAGTCAGCAATATTCAGATCCACCAGGTTAACAAACTTGGTGCCGTCTTTCAGGTTGTCCACCACCAGGATGTCGGTGATGCCTTTATCATTCAGGGACTTAACGATGTTGCTGCCGATAAAGCCCGCGCCGCCGGTAACGATGATCATAAATGTAACCTTCGAATTATGGAGTCAGAGACAATCTCAGACACGAATACTTCTATCATATCACTACATGGCTTAGGCTTCAGCCATTCACCGATAAGCCGTGCGGGTACACGTGATTTATGCTTCATTTTGAAGAAGTGATGATGCGTCATCTCGTATCAACGTATAGCTTTGGGTAATATGTGCTGAAATTTGCCCAGTCTGGAGAATTGAAATGCGTGGGGATTTTTACAAACAGTTAACGAACGATCTCGAAACCGCACGTGCGGAAGGATTGTTTAAAGAAGAACGCATTATTACATCTGCCCAGCAGGCGGATATCACCGTGGCGGATGGAAGCCACGTTATTAACTTTTGTGCGAACAACTATCTGGGACTGGCTAACCATCCGGAACTGATTGCAGCGGCAAAAGCGGGTATGGATTCTCACGGATTTGGTATGGCTTCGGTTCGCTTTATTTGCGGTACCCAGGACAGCCATAAACAACTGGAGCAAAAACTGGCGGCATTCCTCGGTATGGAAGATGCCATCCTTTACTCTTCTTGCTTCGACGCCAACGGCGGCCTGTTTGAAACGCTGTTGGGTGCAGAAGACGCAATTATTTCCGATGCCCTGAACCACGCTTCTATCATTGATGGCGTGCGTCTGTGTAAAGCAAAACGTTTCCGTTACGCCAACAACGATATGGTGGAACTGGAAGCTCGCCTGAAAGAAGCGCGTGAAGCGGGCGCTCGTCATATCCTGATCGCCACTGATGGCGTGTTCTCTATGGATGGGGTAATCGCTAACCTGAAAGGCGTTTGCGATCTGGCGGATAAATACGACGCGCTGGTCATGGTTGATGATTCCCATGCCGTCGGTTTTGTCGGCGAAAATGGTCGTGGCTCCCATGAATACTGTGACGTGATGGGTCGCGTGGACATCATCACCGGTACGCTGGGTAAAGCACTCGGCGGCGCATCCGGTGGTTACACCGCAGCGCGCAAAGAAGTTGTTGAGTGGCTGCGTCAGCGTTCCCGCCCTTATTTGTTCTCCAACTCACTGGCACCGGCGATTGTTGCGGCTTCCATTAAAGTGCTGGAAATGGTTGAAGCTGGCAGCGACCTGCGCGATCGCCTGTGGGCGAATGCACGTCAGTTCCGCGAGCAAATGTCTGCCGCAGGCTTTACGTTAGCCGGTGCGGATCACGCGATCATCCCGGTTATGCTGGGTGATGCAGTAGTGGCGCAGGCATTCGCCCGCGAGCTGCAAAAAGAGGGGATTTACGTTACCGGATTCTTCTATCCGGTGGTTCCAAAAGGCCAGGCGCGTATCCGTACCCAGATGTCTGCGGCGCATACCCCTGAGCAGATTACGCGTGCTGTTGAGGCGTTCACACGCATTGGTAAACAACTGGGCGTTATTGCCTGAGGATGTGAAATGAAAGCGTTATCCAAACTGAAAGCGGAAGAGGGCATTTGGATGACCGACGTTCCTGAACCGGAAGTCGGTCATAACGATTTGCTGATTAAAATCCGTAAAACAGCCATCTGCGGGACTGACGTTCACATTTATAACTGGGATGAATGGTCGCAAAAAACCATCCCGGTACCGATGGTCGTTGGGCATGAATATGTCGGCGAAGTTGTTGGCATCGGTCAGGAAGTTAAAGGCTTTAAAATCGGCGATCGCGTTTCAGGCGAAGGTCATATCACCTGCGGGCATTGCCGTAACTGCCGCGGTGGACGTACTCACCTGTGCCGCAATACGACCGGTGTCGGTGTAAACCGCCCTGGCTGCTTTGCGGAGTACCTGGTG
This sequence comes from Citrobacter sp. MGH105, assembly GCF_001037485.2. NCBI lineage: Bacteria > Pseudomonadati > Pseudomonadota > Gammaproteobacteria > Enterobacterales > Enterobacteriaceae > Citrobacter > Citrobacter sp. MGH105. The sequence continues at coordinate 129,497 of NZ_CP073048.1, forward strand.
ATCCCGGCATTTAACGCATTTAAAATCCCGGACAATATCTCCGACGACCTGGCGTCTATCTTCGATCCGTTCGGTAATGCAGTGCACACGGCGCTGTCGTTCGATCTGGTTGGGGAAGATGTGCTGGTTTCCGGTGCGGGTCCAATCGGTATTATGGCGGCAGCGGTCGCGAAGCATGTTGGCGCACGCCACGTGGTGATCACCGACGTTAATGAGTATCGCCTTGAGCTGGCGCGCAAAATGGGTATCACCCGCGCGGTCAACGTGTCGAAAGAGAATCTGACCGACGTGATGGCTGAACTGGGTATGACCGAAGGGTTTGATGTGGGCCTGGAGATGTCAGGGGCGCCGCCAGCGTTTCGTGCCATGCTGGACACCATGAACCACGGTGGCCGTATTGCTATGCTGGGTATTCCGCCATCTGATATGTCCATCGACTGGACGAAAGTTATCTTTAAGGGACTGTTTATTAAAGGTATCTACGGTCGTGAGATGTTTGAAACCTGGTACAAAATGGCTGCACTGATCCAGTCTGGTCTGGATTTGTCGCCGATAATCACCCATCGATTCTCTATCGATGAATTCCAGCAGGGCTTTGACGCGATGCGTTCAGGCCAGTCAGGGAAAGTGATCCTGAGCTGGGATTAACCGTATCCACCCTGTGGATTCTGTGTGTTGTCCCCGGATGTTGATTATCATTACCATCCGGGGCTTTTTTGCTTCCTCCTGCCCGGCGCATTTTCCGCTAAAGAATTAATATTTTTTTCTGAAAATCTACCGCTTAATATGCTAAAAAGTGCCGATAACTCTACTGTTTGGCAGGATTTGATATGACCTATACCCCTGGTCTCCTGAGCGTCATTATGCCGCTTTACAACACGGGTGAGCCGTTCATTGCGTGTATGGATTCACTGATTGCGCAAACCTGGAAGAACCTGGAGATCATTATTGTTAATGATGGCTCTACGGATAACTCTGCGGAGCTTGCTCAGTCTTATGCGGATCGTTATCCGCACGTTCATCTGCTGCACCAGCGCAATGGGGGCGTTTCTGCGGCGCGCAATACCGGTATGAAAGTTGCCAGGGGAGAGTATATCGCGTACGTAGACGGCGATGATATTGCCTATCCGGAAATGTATGAAACGCTGATGAATATGGCGCTGAAAGACAACCTGGATGTTGCGCAGTGCAACGCTGACTGGTGTATTGCCGAGACGGGCCACACCTGGGCATCCATTCCTACCGATCGTATTCGTTCTACCGGCGTGATGACCGGGCCAGACTGGTTACGCAAAGCGTTAGCCAGCCGCCGTTGGCGGCACGTTGTCTGGATGGGCGTTTATCGTCATCAGACTATCCGCGACGCGGGGCTGACCTTTCTGTCTGGCCTGCACCACCAGGATATTATCTGGACAACGGAGTTTATGTTTAATGCGAAGCGCGCGCGTTACACGGAAGTCCCGCTGTACAAATACTTCCTGCACGGCGCATCTGTTAGCCGTCTGCCGCGCACCGGGCTGAAAAACCTCGCTTACCAGCGCCACTACATCAAAATTACCCGTCTGCTGGATAAGATGAATCACGACTACGCCGGACGCATTCCAATTTACCCGGAATTCAAACAGCAGGTGATTTACGAAGCGCTACGCGTTTGTCATTGCATACGTAAAGAGCCGGACGAGAAAATCCGTCAGCGCATGATTGCTGAAGTATTTGTATCGGGTATGTTCAAGCGTATGGTGAGTAATATCTGCAGCGTTAAGCTGGGTTATCAGGTGCTGTTGTGGGCTATCCGTTTTAGCCAGTGGCGCGATAAATCATTGACGCCGCGCCGCCTGGCCCATTTAACGCTGGATAGTAAAGACTGATTATTGCCAGCCCTGCCACTGCAGGCGCATATACTGCACCAGCGTGCTTTGGGTGATGCTTTCGCCGAGCACGCTGAAGAAGCGGCTGGCGTACACCGGCTCTAACGGCTGTTTCGGTTTGCATAATGTCACCCCGCGGAAAGGATTACGTGGTGCATCAGGCGTACCGTTCTTCGGTGGTGTGAGGTTTGGTCTGGAGGTATCCACCTGTGGTTCATTGAGCAAGCTGCTTGGGCGAACCAGCGTGATGTCGGCTGGCAGGCTATACAGCATCTGCTGCAGGACGCGAACCGTAGACGGGTGAGGGTGGCCAATGGCGATTGCGGAACCGTTGCGGCGCGCAAGCTCGACGGCACGATTAAACTGACGGCGAATATCGGCTTCGTTTTGCGTGTCATCCAGGAAGACTTTGCGCTTGATGACCTTCACACCGGTGCCTGACGCTGCGCGCATTGCCTGGCTGTTACCGATGGTCATGCTGTCCAGGAAGTAGAGGTCGTAGCGTTCCAGCGCCTGCATCACCTTCTGCATGCCGAAAAGACTGGAGGTCATCGCGCTGCCCATATGGTTGTTCAGACCGACCGCATTCGGTACTTTGCTTACCGCGTCGCGAATGATCCGCTCAATCTCTTCGCTGCTCATTTCAGGGCGTAACGTGTCTTTCTCTAACGGCTGCTTGCTCAGCGGCGCCATTGGCAGATGGATCAAGACTTCATGCCCGCTGTTATGCGCTTTGATTGCCATTTCACGCGCATGTGGGGCGTTAGGCAGAACGGCAACGGAGATGGTAGAAGGCATCGCCAGTACCTGGTTTTCAGTGTGTGGGCGATAGCCGAAATCATCAATGACGATGGCGAGTTTGCCAGCAAATACAGGTGTTGCGAAGGCCAGCAGACTGGCGAGAGAGAGTAGTAGACGACGAAATTGTTGTGGCAAAACTTATCTTCCCAACCACGGCTGTGGATTGACCGCCTGACCCTGGCGACGAATTTCAAAATAGAGTGCCGGCCTGCCCTGACCGCCGCTGCTACCCACAAGTGCTATAGGCTGCCCGGCGCGAACCTGCGTACCGACGCTGACCAGTGCGCTCTGGTTATAACCGTACAGGCTCATATCGCCTTTACCGTGTTCAACGACGACCACCAGGCCATAGCCCTGCAGCCAGTCCGCCAGAATGACGCGACCATCGGCAATGGCTTTAACTTCGGTGCCTTCGGATGCGCCAATAACCATCCCCTTCCAACGTAGCTCACCCTGCAGCTGTTCGCCATAACGATGTAACGTTGGACCACGAACGGGCCAGAATGCCTGACCGCGCGGCGAACCCAGGCCCCCGGTACGCGACATCAGTGATTTTTCACTTTCGGTCGGTTTATAGGTTGAGCCTTTTCGTGACGCATCCTTCTGCTTATCACGTACGGCCTGCGCCTCGCGTGCTTCACGTTCCGCGCGCGCTTTGGCCGCGGCTTCGGCGCGAGCAATGCTGTTGCGCAGACGGGATTCGTTGGCGCGCATTTCGCCCAGTTGCTGTTGACCCTGTTGAATCGATGATTCCAGACTCGAAAGTGTTTTCTGGCGTTCGTTACGTGCCTGTTCCAGCTTAGCCTGCTGAGCGCGCTGTTCGTACAGTAGCGTCTGCTGCTCGCTCTGCTTATCTTCCAGCTCGGCTTTTTGCGAGTCGACCTCTTCGCGGGTTTGTTTCAGCTGCGCGATGGTTTCCTGTCGCGCCTGGTTCAGATAGCCGAAATAGGCCTGCAGGCGTTGCCCACGCTGGCTTTCTTCACCGCTAAGAATGAGCTGAATGCCGGTGTGTTCGCCCTGGCGAAAAGCTGCGTCTAGCTGCGCTGCCAGGCTGCGCTCTTGCGCGGCCCGCTGTTTTTCCAGCTTCGCGAGTGCTGCGTTCATCTCTGCGATTTGTGCATTCAGCTGCGCCAGTGAGTTTTGCGTTTCGCGCAACTGCCTTGCGGCAACGGCGATGGCTTGTTCCTGAGCTTTAAGCTGAGCGAGGAGGGTGGCGCGTTGTTGTTGCTGTTGGCGTACCGCGCGTTCTTTTGCCGCGATATCGGCCTGAATAGATTTGAGCTGGTCGCGTTCGTCCGCGTGGGCGGAAAAGGCGCACAGCAATACGCCAGCGCTAAGCGCGCTGGCGTAGAACAAGGGCCTGACTGAAAACTTACGCGGTTTCACGGCCCGAGTGATGGTATTAATCGCCTTTCCCCTCATGGGGAGGGATTATTCCACGATGAACAGCGGCTTACCAGTCATCTCTTGCGGGATTTCCATACCCATCAGCGTCAGCATCGTCGGGGCGATATCAGAAAGTTTGCCGCCTTCGACTGCTTTAACGTTCTTACCACCGACATAAATCAGCGGAACGGGCAGGTTGGTGTGCGCAGTGTGCGCCTGACCGGTGGACGGATCGCGCATCTGCTCTGCGTTACCGTGGTCTGCGGTGATCAGCAACTGGCCGCCAACGGATTCAACCGCTTTCGCGACCTGTGCAACGCAGTGATCCAGCGCTTCAACCGCTTTAACCGCTGCTTCCATTACGCCGGTATGACCAACCATGTCGCCGTTCGGGTAGTTACAAATGATGGTGTCGTATTTTCCGCTCTCAATCGCCGCAACCAGTTTTTCGGTCAGCTCAGCAGAGCTCATCTCCGGCTGCAGATCGTAGGTCGCCACTTTCGGCGAGTTGATCAGGATGCGGTCTTCACCTTTGAACGGCTCTTCTACGCCACCGTTGAAGAAGAAGGTCACGTGCGCATATTTTTCGGTTTCGGAAATACGCAGCTGTGTTTTGTCGTGCTTCGCCATCCACTCGCCAAGGGTGTTAGCCAGAGACGCTGGTGGGTAAGCAACCGCAGTTTTGATGTCGGCCGCGTATTCGGTCAGCATCACAAAGTTGAGGTTAACGACTTTCTTACGGGCGAAGCCGTCGAAATCAGCATTAACAAACGCACGAGTGATTTCACGCGCACGGTCAGCACGGAAGTTCATGAAAATCAGCGTATCGCCGTCTTCCATGGCGGCTTCAGCCTGGCCTTCAGCACGGATCACGGTCGCTTTCACGAATTCGTCGTTTTCGTCGCGGGCATAAGCAGCCTGCAGGCCTTCAACCGCTGTAGCGAACTGGAACTCACCTTTTGCCAGCGTCATCAGGTCATAAGCCTGTTCAACGCGATCCCAACGGTTGTCGCGGTCCATCGCGTAGTAACGACCAATGATGGACGCTACGCGGCCTTTGCCCAGCGCGGCAAATTTCTCTTCGAATTTCTGCAGTGAATGTTCAGCGCTGCGCGGCGGGGTATCACGGCCATCAAGGAAAGCGTGCAGATAGATTTTCTCAGCCCCGCGTTCAGCAGCCATTTCTACCATCGCCATGATGTGATCTTCGTGGCTGTGAACACCGCCCGCAGAGAGCAGACCCATGATGTGAACCGCTTTGCCGCTATTTTTTGCCTGGTCGACCGCATTGGTCAGCACCGGGTTAGCGAAGAAAGTACGCTCTTTAATTTCGACATCCAGACGGGTCAGGTCCTGATACACGATGCGGCCCGCGCCCAGGTTGACGTGGCCGACTTCGGAGTTGCCCATCTGGCGATCGGGCAGGCCAACTTCCAGGCCAGACGCATCAATCAGGGTATGCGGACGTTTTGCCCACAGGGCATCCATTACCGGGGTTTTAGCACTAAAAATGGCGTTATCCTGGCTGTCTTCGCGATAACCGTAGCCATCCAGAATCACCAGTACCATAGGTTTTTTAGAAACCGACATTGCGACAACCTCACACTTAATAGATAAAAAATAATTGCGTAATTTTACTACAGCTGAATCGATAAAGTAGCCCCGGAAGATCAAATAATCGACCAGAGCGCGCCGCAGAGGGCGTGGTTTTAGGTTTTTTTTTCCGTAGCGCCCCGCAAAAATGCAATCCAATGCACGCTCTGGCTGTATTTGCGCCAACGCGCAGGTATACTCCTTTCCTGGTTTTTTTAATCACTGAGTCGGGAGTTGTTACCCCCCATGCAAGAAATTATGCAATTTGTTAGTCGCCACCCTGTATTGAGTATCGCCTGGATTGCGTTACTGGCGGCTGTATTATTTACCACGTTTAAGAGCCTGACTTCCAAAGTGAAGGTGATTACGCGCGGAGAAGCCACACGTCTCATCAATAAAGAAGACGCCGTTGTCGTGGATTTACGTCAGCGCGACGACTTCCGCAAAGGCCATATCGCAGGCTCCACTAACCTGCTGCCGAGCGAAATCAAAGCCAACAATTTTGGCGAACTGGAAAAACACAAAAACAAACCTGTGATTGTGGTTGATGGTTCAGGCATGCAGTGCCAGGATTCAGCAACTGCGCTGATCAAAGCCGGTTTTGAGCAGGTGTCTGTACTGAAAGATGGCGTAGCGGGCTGGAGTGGTGAGAATCTGCCACTGGTTCGCGGCAAGTAATTTACCCGTCTTCTTTCATGCCGCAGGGTAAAAAGAACACTGGAGATAAGTCATGGCCAATATTGAGATCTATACCAAAGCAACCTGCCCGTTTTGCCATCGCGCAAAGGCGCTCCTGAACAGCAAGGGTGTGAGTTTCCAGGAGCTTCCGATTGACGGCGATGCCGTGAAGCGTGAAGAAATGATCAAGCGCAGTGGCCGTACTACGGTTCCGCAGATTTTTATTGATGCACAGCACATTGGTGGTTGTGACGACTTGTATGCGTTGGATGCGCGTGGTGGACTGGATCCGCTGCTGCGTTAAGGCGTACCGAAGTATTTAAAGGACAACACTAAAGGGTTTTCTCAACATGTCAGAACAAAATAACACTGAAATGGCTTTCCAGATCCAACGTATTTATACCAAGGATGTGTCTTTCGAAGCGCCAAATGCACCGCATGTTTTCCAGAAAGATTGGCAGCCAGAGGTTAAACTGGATCTTGATACCGCATCTACCCAACTGGCAGATGACGTGTATGAAGTAGTGCTGCGTGTCACCGTAACGGCTTCCCTGGGTGAAGAAACTGCGTTCCTGTGCGAAGTTCAGCAGGGCGGTATTTTCTCCATCAGTGGTATCGAAGGGACTCAGATGGCGCATTGCCTGGGCGCATACTGCCCGAACATTCTGTTCCCGTATGCCCGCGAATGCATCACCAGCCTGGTTTCACGCGGTACGTTCCCGCAACTGAACCTTGCGCCGGTCAACTTTGATGCGCTGTTCATGAACTATTTACAGCAGCAGGCTGGCGAAGGTACTGAAGAACATCAGGATGCCTGATGAACCAAAGTAATGCTTCAATGACTGTGATTGGTGCCGGCTCGTACGGCACCGCTCTTGCCATCACCCTGGCAAGAAATGGCCATCAGGTTGTCCTGTGGGGCCATGATCCTAAACATATCGCGACTCTCGAGCACGATCGCTGCAACGTCGCGTTCCTTCCTGATGTGCCTTTTCCCGACACGCTGCGCCTGGAAAGTGATTTAGCCACTGCACTGGCCGCCAGTCGTAATATTCTGGTGGTGGTGCCGAGCCACGTCTTTGGCGAAGTGCTGCGTAACATCAAACCATTGATGCGTCCTGACGCACGACTGGTCTGGGCGACAAAAGGTCTGGAAGCGGAAACAGGGCGTCTGCTGCAGGACGTCGCGCGTGAAGCGCTGGGGGACTCAATTCCACTGGCGGTTATTTCCGGCCCGACGTTCGCCAAAGAGCTGGCTGCGGGCATGCCGACGGCGATTTCTCTGGCCTCGACGGACGACACTTTTGCTGACGATCTCCAGCAGTTGCTGCACTGCGGCAAAAGCTTCCGCGTTTATAGCAACCCGGATTTCATTGGCGTGCAGCTTGGCGGCGCGGTGAAAAACGTCATTGCCATTGGTGCGGGGATGTCTGACGGCATCGGTTTTGGCGCGAATGCACGAACCGCATTGATCACCCGTGGGCTGACCGAAATGTCTCGTCTTGGTGCGGCGCTGGGGGCCGATCCTGCCACCTTTATGGGGATGGCGGGTTTAGGCGATCTGGTGCTGACCTGTACCGACAACCAGTCGCGCAACCGTCGTTTTGGCATGATGCTCGGCCAGGGGATGGACGTGCAGGGTGCGCAGGACAAGATTGGCCAAGTGGTTGAAGGCTATCGCAATACGAAAGAAGTTCGTGAATTGGCGCACCGTTTTGGTGTTGAGATGCCAATAACCGAGGAAATTTATCAAGTATTGTATTGCGGAAAAAACGCGCGCGAGGCAGCATTGACGTTATTAGGCCGTGCACGCAAGGACGAGCTGAGTCGCCACTAGCTGTAAGGAACTGTTGAATATAACGACCCGATCCGCGAAGAACGGATCGGTCGTTTTGCTACCTTCTGGAGTACGCAATGCCGTGTGAAGAACTGGATATCGTCTGGAAAAACATTAAAGCGGAAGCCCGGGCACTGGCGGAATGTGAGCCAATGCTGGCCAGTTTTTACCACGCAACACTGCTCAAGCATGAAAATCTCGGCAGTGCGCTAAGCTATATGCTGGCGAATAAACTCGCTTCTCCAATCATGCCCGCCATTGCGATTCGCGAAGTCGTAGAAGAGGCCTATGCGGCCGATCCTGAAATGATTGCCTCAGCGGCCTGCGATATTCAGGCAGTACGCACGCGTGACCCGGCTGTAGATAAATATTCCACTCCACTGCTGTATCTGAAGGGCTTTCATGCGCTTCAGGCCTACCGTATCGGTCACTGGCTGTGGCATCAGGGGCGTCAGGCGCTGGCGATCTTCCTGCAAAATCAGGTGTCCGTTACCTTCCAGGTAGACATTCACCCGGCGGCAAAAATTGGCCGTGGGATTATGCTCGATCACGCCACCGGCATTGTGGTTGGTGAAACCGCGGTGATTGAAAACGACGTCTCTATTCTGCAATCCGTCACGCTGGGCGGGACCGGTAAAGCCGGCGGTGACCGCCACCCGAAAATTCGTGAAGGCGTGATGATCGGCGCGGGAGCAAAAATTCTCGGCAACATTGAAGTCGGGCGCGGCGCGAAGATTGGCGCAGGTTCGGTCGTGCTACAGCCCGTACCGCCGCATACCACCGCCGCAGGCGTACCGGCGCGCATCGTCGGTAAGCCAGACAGCGATAAACCGTCCATGGATATGGATCAGCATTTCAACGGGATACATCATACGTTCGAATACGGCGATGGCATCTGATTTCGAGCTATCTTACTTGTCATCTTGAACCCGGGCTGTGCTCGCCATCCTCACGTACTACGTGTACGCTCCGGTGGCTGCGTGCAGTCCGTGTCCAACCTGACTGCGCCGATAACGCTCGAAAAATAACGGTAAATTCTTTCGTAGGTCGGATAAGGCGTCAGCCGCCATCCGACAAAAATCAACTACGCAATATCGCGCCGGGATAACCTAACTGGCGCCAGGCCTCATACACCACCACCGACACCGCATTCGACAGGTTCATGCTGCGACTGTCCGGCATCATCGGAATACGAATTTTTTGTTCGGCAGGCAGCGCGTCGAGGATGCTGGCTGGCAGACCGCGAGTTTCCGGGCCAAACATCAGATAATCCCCATCCTGATAGCTTACCGCGCTATGCGCTGGCGTACCTTTGGTGGTCAGGGCAAACAGACGTTGCGGATTTTCTGCGGCGACGAAGGCGGCGTAATCAGGGTGGCGTTGCACGGCGGCAAATTCATGGTAATCCAGCCCCGCGCGACGCAGGCGCTTATCGTCCCAGGTAAAGCCCATTGGCTCAATAATATGCAGACGAAAGCCGGTGTTGGCGCAAAGACGGATAATATTGCCGGTATTTGGCGGGATTTCTGGTTCGAATAAAACGATGTTTAGCATGCTGCCCCCTTAAGTACGGGGCAGCATAGCAAATTAACGTTTACGCCGCATTTCCACGTTTGGGCTGCATCGGGTAGTCAGCCACCTGTTTACCCAGTTCTTGTACCAGCGAATCACGGCTGATTTCGCTAATCGATTTCGCCCCGGTCAGGGTCATTGCCACCTTCATCTCTTTCTCGATCAGATTTAGTAGATTCGCCACCCCGGCCTGACCGTGGGTGGCCAGCGCGTACAGATAAGCACGTCCCAGCAGAACACTATCCGCGCCCAGCGCAATCATACGTACGACATCCAGACCGTTGCGGATCCCACTGTCTGCCAGAATGGTGATATCGCCTTTTACCGCATCGGCAATAGCGGGTAACGCGCGAGCTGAAGACAGCACGCCGTCTAACTGGCGACCACCGTGGTTAGAGACAACAATACCGTCCGCGCCAAAGCGTACGGCGTCTCGGGCATCTTCGGGATCGAGGATCCCTTTGATCACCATCGGGCCATCCCAGAATTCGCGGATCCACTCGAGGTCTTTCCAGGAAATCGACGGATCGAAGTTATTCGCCAGCCAGCCGATGTAATCCTCAAGACCGGTAGGTTTACCAAGATAAGTCGAGATATTACCTAAATCATGTGGGCGACCGTTCAGGCCAACGTCCCATGCCCACTGTGGATGGGTGACTGACTGCCAGTAGCGGCGTAGTGCGGCATTTGGGCCGCTCATCCCGGAATGGGCGTCACGGTAGCGTGCACCCGGTGTTGGCATATCGACGGTAAAGACCAGCGTGGAGCAACCCGCCGCTTTGGCGCGCTCCAGCGCGTTGCGCATAAAGCCGCGATCGCGCAGAACATATAGCTGAAACCACATTGGACGCTTGATGGTTGGGGCGACTTCTTCAATCGGACATACGGATACCGTGGAAAGCGTAAACGGAATGCCTTTGGCATCAGCGGCGGCGGCGGCCTGAACTTCGCCCCGGCGCGCGTACATGCCGCACAGACCGACAGGTGCAAGGGCCACCGGCATGGAGAGCGTTTCGTTGAACAGCTTTGTCTCCAGGCTCAGGTCGGACATATTCTTCAGCACGCGCTGGCGCAGCGCCACCTCTGACAGGTCTGCCACGTTACGGCGCAGAGTGTGCTCTGCATACGCCCCTCCGTCTATATAGTGGAACAAGAAGGGGGGGAGGATGCGCTGGGCTGCGGCGCGATAGTCGCTGGCTGCTGAAATAATCATGTGTTGTTCTCCCTGCTATTCTCACCAGGGTCACCGGGCAGGCGGGTGATACGCGCCTGGCGGGCCTGATCTTCATCAAATCGTTTAATCGTGGTGTGGACAAAACTGAGGTGCGCCATCATTGCTTTACGCGCTCCGTCGGCATCTCCGGCAACAATCGCATCCAGGACGGCCTGATGCTGCGCCGTCAGTTGCGAAAATACGGGTGGCACAAGGTACATACGCTGGCGGCTCTGTTTCACCGAAGACTGCAATACGTCGAAGAAACCGCGCATGGTCTGTAACAGCACCACGTTGTGCGAGGCTTCCGCAATGGCGAGATGAAAGCGAACGTCTGCCTGCGAGGCGAGATCTGGATCTTCGCTTTGTGTGGCCTCGAAACAGAGTCTGATCTTCTCTTTGTCGGCAGCAGTGGCACGCATAGCTGCATGCCAGGCGGTGCTGGCTTCGATGGCGTGGCGGGCTTCCAGAATATCGAAACTGTAATCAGGGTCGTCCGCCAGCAGAGTTTTCAGCGGCTGAACGATGTTTTGTTCAGACCAGGCCTCATGCTGCCAGCGGATAAACGTCCCGCCGCCACGACGGCTAATCAACACGCCTTCGCTCACCAGTTTCGCCAGCGCCTCGCGCAGCGAGTTGCGCGATACGCCGAGCTGTACGGCCAGTTGGCGCTCAGCGGGCAACTTCATGCCCGCCTCCAGCTGTTGTTCTTCAATCAGCGCCCGCACACGAGATGCGACTTCGTCTGACAGGCGTCTGGGCATCACTATCATGGAATCATCCAGGTTAAGACATAGGCCTGCAGCGTGGTAATCACACCCACCATGCAGGTGAAAATCAGGCTGTGCTTCACGGTAAAGCGGAACAGATCAGACTCTTTCCCCACTAATCCCACTGCCGCACAGGCGATAGCGATAGATTGTGGAGAGATCATCTTGCCGGTCACGCCGCCGGTGGTATTTGCGGCCACCATCAATACATCCGAAACGCCGATTTGCTGAGCGGCCGTGGCCTGCAGGGCGGCGAACAATGCGTTTGATGAGGTGTCGGACCCGGTCAGGAATACCCCCAGCCAGCCAAGGAACGGCGAGAAGAAGGTAAATGCGCTGCCGGTATGTGCCAGGGCCAGTGCCAGGGTGGATGAAAGCCCGGAGTAGTTAGAGATAAACGCGAATGCCAGCACCATCCCGATGGAGTAGATAGGCAGCGCCAGATCTTTCAGCGTGCTACCAAAGGTCTGCAGCGCAGCAGATGGCTTCATTTTCAGCCAGACGATAGACAGCAGGGCGGCAAACAGTATTGCGGTACCGGTCGCGGAGAACCAGTCAAATTTGTACACCGCCGCGTAGGCTGTAGCTTCGTGTACGACCGGTGGCATACGGGCAACCAGCTTGTCGAGGAACGGAACCGGAATATTGACCACCCAGTGGTACATCGCGCCGCCTGGCGCAAACAGCGCTTTAAACGGCGGTATGCTCCACAGCGTGACGGTAGCGGTCAGGAACAGGAACGGTGACCAGGCGCGTACCACCTGCCCAGCGGTGTAGCGGGTGCGTGACAGATCCATATCGACCTGCGAAGCGCCCATATCGCCAAAACGGAAGATGCGTACCGGCTGCCAGCGTTTCAGGAACAGCGTCAGACACACCAGTGAGACCAGAGAAGAGATGATGTCCGGCAGTTCCGGCCCGATAAAGTTAGAGCTGAGGTACTGTGCGATAGCAAACGAGCCGCCAGCGACCATCACCGCAGGCCAGGTTTCTTTGACACCACGCCAGCCATCCATAATCGCCATAATCCAGAACAGCACGATAATGGTCAGGAACGGCAGTTGACGACCTACCATCTGGCCAATCTCGAAGCTGTCCAGTCCGGTAACCTGACCGGCAACCAGAATCGGAATGCCCATTGCGCCAAAAGCGACCGGCGCGGTATTTACGATCAGGCACAAACCTGCCGCATACAGCGGATTAAAGCCAAGACCAACCAGCAGTGCGGCGGTAATCGCTACCGGAGCACCGAAGCCTGCCGCTCCTTCGAGGAATGCCCCAAAGGAGAAACCGACAATCAGCATTTGCAGACGCTGGTCTGGGGTAATCGAGAGTATCGATGATCGGATAATGTCGAACTGTCCGGTCTTCACCGAGATTTTATAGACGAATACCGCGGCGATAATGATCCAGGCAATTGGCCACAGACCGTAGAAGAAACCGTACACTACGGATGCCAGCGCGTGATCGACCGGCATTTTGTAAAACAGCAGGGCGACTGCCAGAGCAATCACCACCGTCCAGGACGCCGCAACATAGCCTTTCAGCTTGAGCTTAATCAGGGCGAAGAAAAAGAACAGGATAGGGAGCGATGCGATCAGACTGGAAAGCCAGATGTTACCGGCCGGGTCGTAGTTCTGTTGCCAGAGATTCATTGCAGGTCTCCTGGGGGCCGCTGACATAATGGAATGAGTCTTTGCTCAAATCTTCGTCACATTATGTGTAAAAGTGGCCCTGCCAATATTGTTGTGTAGGGGTAATGACAATGAATGGTTAATCAAATGTTATTTATTGGCAACGGTATTGTACGAACATTTTAATGAAGTGTGAGGTGCTGGTAGGATCTGGTTATAATTGGTAGGGCCAATTGGGGGCAGCAAAGAGAAGTGAAAAGGCAATGGCATGATGCCATTGCCTTTGATGTCGGGAGTATTGTTACTTCATTACCACTGGAAGCCAGCACCAATGGCTGCAGAGTAATCGCCCTGGCTGTTGCTGGTTCCTTGCAATTTATACACCCAGCCCCCGCTTTCACTTACCATGGAGACACCAATGGCGACGGCACTTTCACCATTAAACGTACCCCCAGCAATCGAGGTCATGTTGGCTCCCGGTGCGTAAGCTTGTGGAAGACCAGCCATGGCCATTGCTGAGGCAATGCCGCCGCTCATCTTGTTTTCTACTCCTTTGATTTTACTGTTCATTTCACCCATTTTTTGATCGGTATAGGTGTTTGCTTCTTCTACGCTGCGTTTCAATTGCGCATAGTTCACCGCATCCGTATCGTTCACCGCCGCTGAAACATTGCCGATCCGAGTGGTACCGCCACTCCCGTCTCCCAGGTTGAGCACACTGTAGTTAACCGAGCCATCGGTATTGGTTTCATAACGAACGGAACCTGCTTCTGAGGCTTTCAGTTGCGCCACATTAACCGCGTCAGTGTTGTTCACCCCTGCGGCAACATTGGTAATACGACGTTGTTGAGTCGAGGAACCGACAGACACCGTATTCGCTTCATCTGCGACTGAATTTGTACCTAACGCCACGCTGTTTTCAGCAGCCGCAATAGATCCGGAACCTATCGCGACGCTGTCCGTACCTTGGGCATTTGCATCTACGCCATCGGTGTTGGTCTTGAAGTACTTGGTGCTCCCGGTAGTGACAATATCGCCGACAGAGTTTTCGATATTGGTGACGCGGGTATCAAGACTACTCACCTGCGTGTTCAGGTTATTGATGCTTTCGGTATTTGCGGCAACGTGGCTGTCGGTGACTTTCAATTGACCAACGTTTACGGCATCGGTGTCTGCCGAACCCGCCGCGACGTTAGTGATCTGACGTTGACCGTCTTCACTGCCGACAGAGAACTCACCGACAGAGTTCTGCGGTGCGTCCATGTTGTAGGCGGTGTAGTCAGTCTGTGCGCCGCGAGTGGTCTGAGAACCATTACCCATTGCAATACTGTTTGCATGGTTGGCGCGTGCGTTAGAACCGATAGCAATACCGTTGATGGCATCAGCCATCACCAGTGTATTCAGACCAATACCAATACCTGCATCAGCATTGACGATGGTTTTCGCACCCATTGCCAGTGAGTCAGTCCCGACAGCCAGTGAATCTTCTTCCGTTGAGTTTGCGTGGTAGTACTTGGTCGGTGTAGTGGCGACCGCACCAATGGCATTTTGTAACTGACGAACTGTTACTGCATCTTGCGCTTCAGAGCCGTCCGCAACGTTGGTAATTTGACGATAGCTTTCTCCATCCGTCCCCAATGACAACGCGCCCAGCAACTCTCTGTCTGTTGTATCGTAACCAATGACGACGCCATCGCTTGTTACGCTCGTTGCTTGTATACCGGTTGTAATAGCGCGGTTAGAGCTGGAGCCACTGCCCAAGGCGATGCTGCCCTCAATGCTGCTGCTGCTGTTCTCTCCAAGAGCCAGGCTCGAAGCACCGGATGCGACGGCGTTGTAACCCACTGCTGTTGCGCCGTCACCCGTTGCGTATGCATCCTGGCCTTCAAGCCCGCTATCATTCGTGCGGATGTATTTCACGCCGGTACCATTTTCCGTGATATAGGTTTCGCTGGTATCGCCGGTTATTTGGCTAATAGATTCGTTGTACTGAGAAATCAGCATGTTAGTTTCATAGAGCTGAGAGCCATTAACGGCGTCAGTACTGTCACTGGCGATTTCACCTGCTGCTACATTGGTAATCTTATTGGTACCGCTGGTACCGTGGCTGGCGCTGAACGCACCCTCTTCGTCATCCCAGCTCAGTGCATCGGTACCAAGGTTGGTGATGGACGTATTGATATCCGCGATAGCAGAGGTGTTTTGATCTACCTTCTGGTTGGTTTCATACAACTGTGAGCCGTTTACCGCGTCGGTACTGTCCTCAGAAAGCTCCCCGGCGGCGACATTGGTGATTTTACTGGTACTTCCACCGTGGTTTGCGCTGAAAGCTCCGATGTCTTCGTCCCATAACAGAGCATTATCAGTGAGGCCGGTAATGGAGGTATTAATGTCAGTGACAGAAGTATTCAGGTTATCAATTGCGGTGCTGTTCTGAGATATGTTGGTGGTATTGGCGGCGATATCGGTCGTATTCTGATCCACTTTTTCATTGGTTTCGAACAGCTGCGAACCGTTAACCGCGTCGGTGCTGCTCTCAGAAAGCTCCCCGGCGGCGACATTGGTGATTTTGTTTGCCGTACTACTTCCGTGGCTGGCGGAGAACGAATTCGCTGCCTCATCCCAGCTCAGTGAATCGGTACCAAGATTGGTGATCGTCGTATTGATATCTGCAATATCTGATGTGTTTTGATCTACCTTCTGGTTGGTTTCATACAGCTGTGAGCCGTTCACCGCGTCTGTACTGTCTTCAGAAAGGTCCCCGGCGGCGACATTAATGATTTTGCTGGCGCTTCCCGCGTGCTTAGCGCTGAATGCACCAGAGTCAGCATCCCACAGCAGGGCATCATCGGTGAGCGTGGTAACTGAGTCGCTCAGGTTGTTGATATTGGTGGTGTTGGTGGCGATATCAGTGGTGTTCTGAGACACATTTTCGTTGGTGGCAAACAACTGGGAGCCGTTAACGGCATCGGTACTGTCCGCGGCCAGGGTGCCTGCCGCCAGATTGGTGATCTTACTGGCGCTTCCCGAGTGGTTAGCGCTGAATGCACCAGAGTTAGCATCCCACAGCAGGGCATCATCGGCGAGCGTGGTAACAGAATCGCTCAGGTTATTGATATTGGTGGTGTTAGTGGCGATATCGGTTGTGTTCTGGTTAATGCTGTCGGTATTGGTAGTGATATCAGCAGTGTTCTGATCCACTTTCTCATTTGTATCAAACAACTGGGAGCCGTTAACGGCATCGGTGCTGTCCGCGGCCAGGGTGCCTGCCGCCAGATTGGTGATCTTGCTGGCGCTTCCCGAGTGGTTAGCGCTGAATGCACCAGAGTCAGCATCCCACAGCAGGGCATCATCGGTGAGCGTGGTAACAGAGTCGCTCAGGTTATTGATATTGGTGGTATTGGTGGCGATATCAGTGGTGTTCTGGTTAATGCTGGTCGTATTAGCGGCGATATCGGTTGTGTTCTGGTTAATGCTGTCGGTATTGGCGGTAATATCGGCAGTGTTTTGGTTGATGCTGTCGGTGTTGGCGATGATATCAGCAGTGTTCTGATCCACTTTCTCATTTGTATCAAACAACTGGGAGCCGTTAACGGCATCGGTGCTGTCCGCGGCCAAGGTGCCCGCCGCCAGATTGGTGATCTTGCTGGCGCTTCCGTTGTGCTTAGCGCTAAAAGCGCTAGTGCTGTCATCCCATAACAGCGCGTCTTCGGCTAATCCTGCGACAGAGGCATCTGTGTTAGTGATAGAAGTGTTAAGTGCGCTTAATGCACTGCCTACGTTATTGTAGATGCCAGTGCCCACCTCGTAGAGAGGGGCATTCACCGTACCATCAGAATTAACAGAAGCCCCTCCGCCGAGTCGATCGGCGACAGATTGACTTAAAGAATAAATTTGCGCACCTGTGACGGCATCGGTACTGCTGGAATTGATGTCGCCTTTAGCAACATAGGTGATCTGCCGTTGAGTGGTGCTGTTACCCACGGCGACGGAATTGTCTTCCAGGGCGGTAGAGCCAGTGCCAAGGGCAACTGAGTTGGTGCCTATCGCTTTTGCGCCATTACCAAATGCAGCGCTGTCATCGCCGCTCGCAGTGGATTGATTACCTAGTGCAACGGAAGTTATTCCGCTCGCAGTGGCTTTATTACCTAATGCAACCGATTTTGCACCGCTCGAATCGGCATAAACACCCATTGCCATCGAATAACTTCCACTGGCCGAGGAAGAGGCTCCCATTGCAATGGCCCGGTCACCGGCAGAAACCGATTTTACGCCAAGCGCTAGCGAAGAGTCGCCGGAGGATTGGCTGTATGAACCAATGGCGGTACTCCATTTCCCCATCGCAGAGGCGTTATAACCCATTGCGGCGCTTGCGCCATCTTCGTTGGTGTAAGTATTGGCTGTGGCAGCGGTACCAATTGCAATCCACCCTGTTCCCGTTGTACCGGATACAGTAACACCGCTGCCAGTATCGTTCCCTGCGTTGGCCAGCGCATCCGCTGAGATCATAATACCGCTAAGGCTGATGAGTGCGGAAACCGCCAGCTTTCTGCGGCCGCTTTTTTTGCCGCGGCTTTTTGCGGTTTCGCTGGTGACAATAAATGTTCCCGTAGCGGCATTCCAGAGGACTTTAAATATTTTGTTCATGGATAAGTGCTTTCCTTTTCTAAAATAGTTGTATCAATGGCTATTATTTTTTTTGCTTCTTTTTTGTATCTTTAATAGGTTGTATGCTTTCGAAAATAACATTCTTCATGTTGATGCCTATTTTTAGATACTTAAGATTATTGGGCGATACGCCTTTTAATGTCAGCGTGACATTTGTCCATGCTCCCGGTAAGAGTTCGATTGTCGAATCCATTTTCGTGTTGAGCAGAAGTTGTCGCCAGCGAGGCAGATCTTTTGCCTCGGAAGGTTTTTTCGTACCCCACGTCATATTAAACGCCAGGTTTGATACGGGAACGCTGAGTAAGTTAACCAAATCAAGATGAATAACACTTCCATCATCTATTGGCTCAATAGATAGAATGCGCCCGGCTAATCCAATATTGCCGTTGTTAATAATAAAATAGTGCGTTTGTGATGGGTCCAGTTCTGTGTAGTCGAATAGTCGTTGTTTGCGTTCAATGCGGCCAACGACTTCAGCGACCTTTTGGGTCGCCTGGATAAGTGTAGTTTGTTGTTTTTCTAATAGGTCTATCTTTGCTTCTTGTTCTTTTTGCTGTTTTTTTAGTTCTTCGACAAGGTGTTTATCTGCAAAGTAATCACAACCTGATAACAAGAATGTGAATCCTAAAACAAGCAGGGGAACAAATTTTCCATTATTGTTCATATAAAATATCCTTATTTATAATTTATATGGTGTAAATAGCTAACCTGTTATTTATACAGCTAACTCACCATTCTGCGGGCATTGCCAATAACCCATTAATGTATGGTTATAATGAAAATATTCATTGTTTCTATGGAATTGTGCAAGTACCCGACGCTCTTTATTAATTACCCATAGCAATGCCTTATAAAAATATAATCATAATATTTATGTATAGAGGCATTGTTTTATGGATGATAATGTTATTTAATTTTGTGGGTCAATTATATTCTGCGGGTCATGAGAAAAGAGGATGAAAAAATTCATTGTATAAATATAAACGGACATGATGGTGGAGTTTTTTTCCTGAAAAGCAGGAATTGCCGTTAAAAATGAACTTGTATATAAGCGGTGTAAATATTTCCAAGAAAAAATTCAGAATATAGCCCGATGCTCTCAAGACACCCGTCGTACGGCGGGTGTCTTGAGAGCCTGTGATGCGGGAGTGTTTAGAACTCGCTCTTCGCGAAGCCCGTCATCTCTTTCAGACCCATTTCACGGCCAAGCTCGGTCATCGGGTGGACGACGATCAGGCCGCGCACGCTCTTCTTCAGTTTGCCCATGTCAGCCTGCTCTTTTTTGGTGATGGCCCGACGGAACGGAAGTTTTGTCAGCTTTTGCGCTTCTTTGCTCAGCTTCTGGCTATGAACTTCACGCAGGCGTGCGATCTCGGCTTCCAGAGTTTCTTTCTCTTTTTCCAGCTCGGCGTATTTGTCGGCGGCTTCAACCAGGGACAGGTCTGCCTGCTGGTGACGAATAGCGTCCAGACGATCGCTCAGGCGTTTAATTTCGTTTTTTTCGACTTCTTTCATAGGATAGCTTCTGATAAAAATAGGATGAATGCCCTATAGTATGCGCGCAGAGCGGGATTATTCACAACTGCTCGAAGATAAATAATCAAATACCGTAAGTATTAATTAGCTAATGATAATGTTACTACATTGATTAACAAGGAATTTTAAGCGATAAGATCGGCCGTGGTGCTTTTTTTTGGCGTGTTCGTGGTGAAGCACGTTTTCCTCAATATAAACACTCAACTGATCCTAAACTTAAATGATCAACCGCACAGGCTGAGCGCGGTTAATACATGGAGGAGGGAAGATTATGGCGAAAATAGGTGAGAACGTTTCAATCCTGATTGATAAAACTGTCGATTTTATGGCTTCAAGCCAGGCTTTTCGCGAATATTTGAATAAAACACCGCCGCGCAACGTTGTCCCTTCAGAAATACCGCAGGAAAACGCGCAGCTGTATCTGCAACGTCTGGCGTACTATCGGCAGCTGTATCGACCGCAGCAGGAAGAGAAATAAGCAAACATCGTCTTATTTTTGAAAGGCTTTTTTTAAGCTGATTTTAGAAATCAGCTCGGTCAGGGAAAGGACCATGGTGGATCGAACCATCTGCTGGTAACGCTGGATCTGCATGGCATGCAAACCAGAGTCTGAGGTATCAAACTGGGGTGGCGGCGGGAGTGCCGTCACGCAGTGAAGTTCACCAAACGGTCCAAGAATTTCGTCGTCGGTGAATGCGTATTCGTTGCCGTCGTGATTCAGCTCCTCCCGCAGCGCCATCAGCAGCTCAGCATCTTCATACTCCGGGCGACTGAGTACGCCCAGGCCGTAGATTAACTTCAGACGAACAGAAAGATCGCCCAACGGACCATCGCCGTCGAGCAGCGGTTCTACGGCGTATTTCACCGCATAGTCGTCTTTGCGAAATACCTGAAGCACAAGGATATTCACCGCCTCGGTGAGCAGTTCTACGGCGGTGATGAGGAAGCTGCGTACGGTTTTGCCAGCATTCAGACGCTCAAGCACACGATTTTCAAAGGCCTGCGTTTGTTCCATTATTGCCTGCATATCTGACAATCTATTATTCAGGCGCAGGATATCCTGCGCCAGGTCCTGCATCATTTCTTTGCGTTATACGCGTTAACAGCCTCAAGCACGACATCACTATTGGCATCCAGCCCGGAAACTTGCGCCAGCGCGGCCTGTGGACCTTTTTCGCCAATCAGCGCGGCCAGTTCCTGTGCCTGCGGATCTTCTTCGCTGCGATAGTGCATCGCTGCCGCAATACCGGTAACCAGATTCGCATGCGGCAAACCATACTCCAGTGTACCCAGCAGCGGTTTAATCAGGCGGTCGCCAGCGCTAAGTTTACGCAGCGGCTGACGACCCACGCGCTCAACGTCATCTTTCAGATACGGGTTTTCAAAACGACCGAGGATTTTCTGAATGTATGCCGCATGTTTTGCTGCATCAAAGCCATAGCGTTTGATCAGTACCGCGCCGCTCTCTTCCATCGCACCTTTTACCACTGCGCGGATTTTCTCGTCGAGAATCGCGTCACGGATGGTTTGATGACCGGTCAATTTTCCGAGGTACGCGGTTATAGCATGCCCGGTGTTCAGCGTGAAGAGTTTACGTTCGACAAATGCCATCAGGTTATCAGTTAATTCCATTCCTGGGATGTTTGGCAGTTCACCTTTGAACTGTGTTTTGTCGACAATCCACTCACTGAAGGTTTCGACGGTAACTTCCAGCGGATCGTTGGTTGCTGAAGCCGAAGGCGGAACAATGCGGTCCACGGCAGAATCGACAAAGCCAACATGTTCTTCAACCCAGGCTTTATCTTCATCTGCTAACGCGTTCATTACATGGCCTTTCAACTGGGTCGTTCCGCGCACCATGTTTTCACAAGCGATGATATTTAGCGGAGTAGCGATGCCCTGCGCCTTGCGTTTAACCAGTCCTTTGGCGATGGCTGGAGCGATACGCTCAAGCACAACCGGACCGACGGCGGTAGTGACTAAATCTACGTGGGCAATCAGTTCAACAACATCATCGCCGATGCTGCTCACGGCGTTGACGCCAGAGACGGTATCAATCTGCTCGTTTTCACCCACGACATGAACCTGATAGCTATGACGGGCATTCAGGGCATCGAGCACGACCTGATTTACATCCGCGAACGTCAGCTGTATCCCCGCGTCCGCCAGCAGTTTGCCGATAAAGCCACGACCGATATTACCTGCGCCAAAATGTAATGCTTTCATAGTATTAACCTTCATTAATGTTTTTACCCAAGAGGGCTGGGGTGAGGCTTTTCCCTCAACCTAACCCTCTCCACAAGGGAGAGGATATCGCCTTCATATTTCGAACTGCAGATGCGTTGGCTCTCCTCGCTCACCCCAGTCACGTACTTATGTACGCTCCTGGGGATTCACTGCGTTGCCGCCTTCCTGCAGCTCGAACTATTTTGGGGATACTTAACTGTTAAGCTTTTTTACCTGCCAGCAGTTCCAGAACTTCATCCACGCTGGTGGTATGGGCCAGACGTTCGATCACGGATTCATCATCCAGAGCGTTGGTCAGGCTGGTAATCACCTGGATGTGCTCGTTGTTACGCGCTGCGATACCAATAACCAGACGGGCAATATCGTCTTCTTCTTCACCGAAGCGAACGCCTTCCGGGTACTGGCAGAACACCACACCGGTTTTCAGCACGCGGTCTTTGGCTTCAACCGTACCGTGCGGTACTGCGATGGACTCACCCAGGTAAGTCGGGGTCAGTTTTTCGCGGTCCAGCATCGCCTCAACGTATTCTGGCTCAACGTAGCCACCTTTCACCAGTTGCTCACCAGCAAAGCGAATCGCTTCTTCTTTGTTAGCCGCTTTACGGCCAAGGAAGATGTTCTCCGCACCCAGTTTGAACAGGTGGGTATCACCCTCTTCAAAACTGTCTTTCAGGTGGTCGCGAACTTTCTCCTCGTTCACGTTGTGGCGCTGCGCAGCGACCAGACGTTCGGTCAGGTTGGAGTACAGACCGCTGTCGAGGAAGTTGGTCAGCGAAATGTGCTGTGCCTGAGGCACCTGGCGCATCGCGCGTTCGGTCAGGTCACGGTGGGTAATGACCAGATCCACATCCGGCGGCAGATTGTTAATCGCGCTGTTAGTGACGGAAATCTGAGACAGCCCTGCATCCTGCACTTTCTTACGTAGTACGCCCGCACCCATGGCGCTGGAACCCATACCGGCATCGCAGGCAACGATGATTTTACGAACATGGCTCAGGTCGTTGGTTACATCGCCAGCCGCCAGCGGAGATGCGCCTTTGGATTCCGCTTTCATGTCGTGCATACGACGGGTTGCGGCATCAATGTCATCATCTTCTTTCACTTTACTGGTTTTCAGCAGAATGGCTGAGACCACAAAGGAGACTGCCATAGCCGCACAGATAGCAGCGATGTTAGCGAAGTAAGCTCCCTTAGGTGTCATTGCCAGCACGGCCAGGATAGAACCCGGAGACGCCGGAGAAACCAGACCGCCGTTCAGGATAGTCAGGGTAAATACGCCAGTCATACCGCCGAGAATAACGGCCAGGATCAGGCGCGGGTTCATCAGCACGTACGGGAAGTAAATTTCGTGGATACCACCCAGGAAGTGGATGATAGCCGCGCCGCCTGCAGACTGCTTAGCGCTGCCGCGACCGAAGAACATGTACGCCAGCAGCACGCCCATACCCGGACCTGGGTTAGCTTCAATCAGGAAGAAGATGGATTTACCCATCTCATGGGACTGCTGAATACCCAGCGGTGAGAAAATACCGTGGTTAATGGCGTTGTTGAGGAACAGGATTTTCGCCGGTTCAACGAAAATCGATGCCAGTGGCAGCATGTCATGGACAACCATGAAGTTAACGCCTGCCGCCAGAATTTTGGACAGTGCTTCAACCAATGGACCAATGCCGAGGAATGCCAGAATGGCGAGGATCATACCGATGATGCCAGCGGAGAAGTTATTCACCAGCATCTCAAAACCGGATTTGATCTTACCGTCTACCCAGTTGTCGAAGTGTTTGATCGCCCAGCCGCCCAGTGGACCTGCAATCATCGCGCCGAGGAACATTGGCATGTCCGCACCGACGATAACGCCCATGGTGGTGATTGCACCGACTACGCCGCCACGCTCGCCGCCAACCAGTTTACCACCGGTATAACCGATCAGTAGCGGCAGCAGATAGGTGATCATCGGGCCGACCAGCTTCGCCAGCGTTTCGTTCGGCAACCACCCTGTCGGAATGAATAATGCGGTGATAATACCCCACGCGATAAACGCGCCGATATTTGGCATCACCATGTTGCTGAGGAATCGACCAAAGCTTTGCACCTTGATCTTAATATCGGATGACATAAAAACACCCCTTCTTATGTTTGCTATCACGCAGGCTGAAAGCCCGAGGTTTGTTAATGTAGCGGCAGGAGGTAGCCGGACCCTGTAGATACTGCGAAATCTGGCACTGAATCGTTCAACTGTCCAGTCGACGGCCTTTTATGTGACATTCGTCACGTAAATATAGGGTGTATGGCGTTGGTTAATGTGATTTTCATCACAAAATACCGGTACAAAAAAACATCGCAGCGCAATATTTCGCTGAAAATTAGGATTAAATGTGAAGTGATTCACATTTTTGCTTTCCTTGTTTGTTGGATTTTTGTGATGTGAATCGCAAAGTATTTTCATCTGAAATTTATCAGATGTGATCTGCGGCAGGTTCTACCCCCGACATTTTTTATTGCAAAACAAAGCAATTTCTCACCAGAAAAAATATTTATTTTGTGGTATGGCAAAAACCCTTAACTCCAGTTATGTTCAAAACATCAGCCAGGGTGCATACGGCTGCCGGCATAAAAAAACTCTAATTAGCGTGAATTCGAGGCAGGTATGTTTCTAAATTATTTCGCGTTGGGCGTGCTGATTTTCGTATTTCTGGTTCTGTTTTATGGAATCATCGCCATCCACGATATCCCCTATAACATGGCTAAGAAGCGCAACCATCCCCATGCCGATGCCATCCATACTGCAGGATGGGTGAGCTTGTTCACTCTTCATGTTATTTGGCCGTTCCTGTGGATCTGGGCCACGCTCTACCAGCCTGAAAAGGGATGGGGAATGCAGTCACACATCACACCGACCGGAAAGGAGTCAGACCCTGAGATTGCCGCGCTGGCAGCGCGAATCACCCAGTTGGAAAAAAGACTGGATGGGGAGAAAAAAACCGATAACTCCACCTTTCCGGAGATTTAATCATGGATTTGTTGATAGTCCTGACCTATGTTGCCTTTGCCTGGGCCATCTTTAAAATATTCCGTATTCCGGTAAACCAATGGACGCTTGCTACCGCTGCATTAGGTGGGGTGTTCATTGTTGCGGGATTGATTTTATTAATGAACTATAACCATCCGTATACCTTTACGGCGCAAAAAGCGGTTATTTCAATTCCGGTCACTCCGCAAGTCACAGGAATTGTTAGTGAGGTAACGGATAAAAATAATCAGCTAATTAAAAAAGGCGATGTGCTGTTTAAGCTCGATCCGGTACGGTATCAGGCGCGTGTCGACAGGCTGCAGGCTGATCTGGTTACCGCTACGCACAACATCGACAACCTGAAAGCACAGTTGTCGGAAGCGGTCGCCAATACCACCCGCGTGTCTGCGGAACGTGACCGCCTGTATAAAGATTATCAGCGCTATTTGAAGGGTAGCCAGGCGAAGGTTAACCCGTTCTCTGAAAGCGATATCGATAACGCCCGGCAAAACTATCTGGCACAGGATGCGCTGGTCAAAGGCTCAGTAGCGGAACAGACGCAGATTCAGAGCCAGTTAGACAGTATGGTCAACGGTGAGCAATCCCAGGTCGCCTCCCTGCGCGCCCAGCTTGCCGAAGCCAAATATAATCTTGAGCAGACCGTTGTGCGTGCGCCCAGCAACGGTTACGTGACGCAGGTGCTCATTCGCCCGGGGACTTACGCCGCCGCGTTGCCTCTGCGACCAGTTATGGTATTTATTCCTGAACAAAAACGGCTAATCGTGGCGCAATTTCGCCAGAACTCACTGCTGCGTCTTGAGCCGGGCGATGAAGCCGAAGTGGTATTCAACGCGCTGCCAGGCCAGGTGTTCAGCGGCAAACTAACCAGTATCCTTCCCGTTGTGCCGGGAGGTTCTTATCAGGCGCAGGGGGCATTACAGTCCTTAACGGTGGTGCCGGGGACCGATGGCGTATTGGCAACCATTGAACTGGATCCGAATGCCGATGTGGAGGCGCTGCCGGACGGTATCTATGCCCAGGTGGCGGTCTATTCCGACCATTTCGCCCACGTGTCGGTGATGCGTAAAGTGCTGCTGCGCATGACCAGCTGGATGCATTACCTTTATTTGGATCATTGAGACTGCCATCACCTGCCATTTTCAGTGACCTGAGCCATACTAAGCGGTGTCCCACTATCGTTGGGCACCGCTTTTTTGTTGGCAAAAAGGACCCTGCATGAAACTCATTGGCAGCTATACCAGCCCTTTTGTGCGTAAAATTTCTATTCTGTTACTGGAAAAGGGCATCACCTTCGAATTTGTGAATGAACTCCCCTATAACGCGGATAGCGGCGTGGCGCGCTATAACCCGTTAGGTAAAGTACCCGCGTTGGTCACCGATGCGGGCGAGTATTGGTTTGATTCTCCTATCATCGCGGAATATATAGAGCTACTGGATATTGCACCAGCCATGCTGCCGCGTGATCCGCTGGCCGCGCTGAAGGTACGCCAGTTGGAAGCGTTGGCAGACGGCATTATGGATGCCGGTTTAGTTTCGGTGCGCGAACAGGCTCGCCCTGCCGCGCAGCAGTCAGAAACTGAATTGTTACGTCAGCGTGAGAAGATCACCCGTAGTCTGGATGTGCTGGAAGGCTATCTGGCGGATGGTACGCTGAAAACGGATACGGTTAACCTGGCAACCATTGCGATTGCCTGCGCCGTCGGTTATCTCAATTTCCGTCGGGTTGCGCCCGGCTGGTGTGTTGATCGCCCCCGTCTGGTCAAACTGGTGGAAACGCTCTTTCAACGCGAGAGTTTTGCCCGTACAGAACCGCCAAAGGCTTGATGCGTATTATGTCCGCCTGAGCAAAGTCACGGTACAATCCTTCCTATATCGATATCCCTCTCCACGGTGGAGAGGGCCACCAACAGCCAGGCCCTTTCATGACAACCGACATGCGTTCACTCTACAGCCAGCTTCCTGCTATCGATCGTTTATTGCGCGATAGCGCCTTCCCAGCCTTACGTGAATCTCACGGCCATACCCGGGTGGTTGACCTGCTGCGTCACATGCTCGATGAAGCCAGAGAAGCTATTCGCGACACGCACGCGCTCCCGGCATGGTGTGAGGACTGGGCGCAAGAAGCCAGCGCCCGGCTGGAACGAGAATCGCAAAGCGCGCTACGCCCGGTGATTAACCTGACCGGAACGGTGCTGCATACCAACCTTGGACGCGCGTCGCAGGCCGAAGAAGCAATTGAAGCGGTGGTACAGGCGATGCGCACGCCGGTGACGCTGGAATACAGTCTGGATGATGCCGGGCGGGGACATCGGGATCGGGCGTTGGCGGATTTACTCTGCCGTCTGACGGGGGCGGAAGACGCCTGTATCGTCAATAACAATGCGGCAGCTGTTCTGCTGATGCTGGCCGCCACGGCGAACGGCAAAGAGGTGGTTGTGTCTCGCGGCGAGCTGGTGGAAATAGGCGGCGCGTTTCGTATTCCGGACGTCATGTGTCAGGCCGGATGCATTCTACGCGAGGTGGGGACCACCAACCGGACCCATGCGAAAGATTACCGCCAGGCGGTGAATGAAAACACCGGTCTGCTGATGAAAGTGCATACCAGTAATTACAGCATTGAAGGCTTCACAAAGTCGGTGGATGAGGCGGAGCTGGCCGTAATTGGCCAGGAGCTGGATGTTCCGGTGGTGGCGGATCTGGGCAGTGGTTCGCTGGTTGATCTCAGTCTGTATGGTTTGCCGCAGGAGCCGATGCCGCAGCAACTGATTGACGCTGGCGTCAGTCTGGTGAGTTTCTCCGGCGATAAACTGCTGGGCGGGCCGCAGGCTGGGATAATTGTCGGTAAAAAAGAGATGATCGCTCGTTTGCAGAGCCATCCGCTGAAACGCGCATTACGGGCAGATAAAATGACACTGGCTGCGCTGGAAGCGACGCTACGGCTCTATCTGCACCCGGAAGCGCTGGCGGAGAAGTTGCCGACGTTGCGCCAGCTCACCCGCTCACAAGAAGCGATCCACGCGCAGGCACAGCTATTACAGGCACAGCTTGCAGAGCATTACGGTGATGAGTTCGCCCTGAATGTGATGCCTTGCTTGTCGCAGATTGGCAGCGGCTCACTACCTGTTGATAGGCTGCCCAGCGCGGCGCTAACCTTTACCCCACATGACGGGCGCGGGAGCAGCCTCGAAGCGTTGGCCGCCCGCTGGCGTGCTCTGCCCGTACCGATCATTGGGCGAATTTATGATGGTCGCATGTGGCTGGATCTGCGCTGCCTTGAAGACGAGACCCGGTTTATGGAGATGATGCTGAAATGATTATTGCAACCGCCGGACACGTTGACCACGGAAAAACAACGTTATTACAGGCGATTACCGGTGTGAATGCCGACCGTCTGCCGGAAGAAAAAAAGCGCGGCATGACCATCGATCTCGGCTATGCCTACTGGCCGCAGCCGGATGGGCGGGTGCTGGGGTTTATCGACGTTCCTGGACACGAAAAGTTTCTGTCCAACATGCTGGCGGGGGTCGGCGGCATCGATCACGCGTTGCTGGTGGTGGCGTGTGATGATGGCGTAATGGCGCAAACCCGTGAGCATTTGCAAATTCTGCAGCTGACGGGCAATCCGCAGATCACCGTGGCACTCACGAAAGCCGACCGCGTAGACGAAGCAAGAATTGAAGAGGTACGTGCGGAGATTCAGGCCACGCTGGGGAATTATGGTTTCGCGGAGTCGGTGCTTTTCGTCACTGCGGCCAATGAAGGCCGTGGCATAGAGGAACTGCGTGACCATTTGTTGCAATTAACGTCGCGCGAGCATGCCCGCGATCACAGCTTCCGCCTGGCGATTGACCGCGCCTTTACGGTCAAAGGCGCAGGGCTGGTGGTGACCGGGACGGCGCTCAGCGGTGAAGTGAATGTCGGTGACACGCTGTGGCTCACGGGCGTCAACAAACCGATGCGCGTACGTAGCCTGCATGCACAAAATCAGGCCACCGACCGCGCGCAAGCGGGACAACGTATTGCGCTGAATATTGCCGGTGATGCGCAAAAAGAAGAACTAAACCGCGGCGATTGGCTGCTTTCCGATGCGCCGCCAGAGGCTTTTACCCGCGTGATTGTTTCTTTAGAACATGCCGCGCCGCTGATGCAGTGGCAACCGTTGCATATTCACCACGCGGCTAGCCATGTTACCGGGCGTATCTCTCTGCTTGAAGGGACACTAGCTGAACTGGTGTTTGATACACCACTCTGGCTTGCCGATAACGACCGTCTGGTGCTGCGTGATATTTCTGCCCGTACAACGCTGGCAGGTGCACGTGTTGTGACGCTTAATCCGCCGCGACGCGGAAAGCGTAAGCCGGAATATTTGCAGTGGTTGTCGGCGCTGGAAAATGTGCAGAACGACGGCGACGCCCTGGCGCTGCATTTGACGCGTGGGGCGGTGAATATTCCTGATTTCGCATGGGCGCGTCAGCTCAACGGCAACGGGATGCGCCCGTTGATTGAGCAACATGGTTTTATTCAGGCGGGATACAGCCTGTTGAATGCCCCCGTTGCCGCGCGTTGGCAGCGAAAAGTTCTCGATACGCTGGCGACCTACCATGAGCAGCACCGTGATGAACCAGGACCCGGGCGCGAGCGCCTGCGCCGTATGGCTTTGCCGATGGAAGACGAAGCGCTGGTATTGCTGCTAATTGAAAAGATGCGCGAGAGTGGCGCGATCCATAGCCATCATGGCTGGTTGCATTTGCCGGAACATAAGGCGGGTTTCAGCGATGAGCAGTTGGCAATCTGGCAAAAAGTAGAACCACTTTTTGGCGATGAGCCGTGGTGGGTGCGCGATTTGGCAAAACAGACGGGAACGGATGAACAGATGATGCGTGTGGCGTTACGACAAGCGGCACAGCAAGGCATCATTACCGCGATCGTGAAAGATCGTTATTACCGTAACGATCGGATTGTGGCCTTTGCCAATATGATCCGCGAACTGGATCAGGAAAGGGGATCGACATGCGCCGCCGATTTTCGCGACAGGCTTAATGTGGGGCGTAAATTAGCTATCCAGATTCTGGAATATTTTGACCGGATTGGTTTTACGCGTCGTCGCGGAAATGATCATTTATTACGCGATGCATTACTGTTTCCTGAAAAATAATGAAACAATTAATTCAGAAATAAAATGAATTAATACAATATATATATTGATTGAAATCAGCACATTAGATTATGAACCTAATGTGCTTTTTTATTCTGAATGTTATTAAAATAACAACCTCGATCATATTTTGTTGGGATTTTCACTCGTATGCTGCCTGTCTCTTTAGAGTAATTAAGGATCGTACAATGGCTGCTTCAACATTTTTTATTCCTTCCGTGAATGTAATCGGCGCTGACGCATTAAAAGACGCAATGAATACAATGGCGGAATATGGTTTTCGCCGTACGCTGATTGTTACGGATGCCATGCTGACGAAATTAGGTATGGCTGGCGATATTCAAAAAGCGCTACAGGAACATGATATTTCCAGCGTAATTTACGATGGTACGCATCCTAACCCCACGACCAGTAACGTTGCTGCTGGCCTGAAAATGCTGAAAGAAAATGACTGTGATAGCGTTATTTCTCTCGGCGGCGGCTCTCCTCACGATTGTGCGAAGGGCATTGCGCTGGTGGCGGCTAACGGCGGCGATATTAGTGATTACGAAGGCGTTGACCGCTCTGCAAAACCGCAGCTGCCGATGATCGCCATCAACACCACGGCGGGTACGGCATCTGAAATGACCCGCTTCTGCATCATCACTGATGAAGTACGCCACATTAAAATGGCGATTGTGGATAAGCATGTTACACCGCTGCTGTCCGTCAATGACTCCTCGCTGATGGTCGGTATGCCGAAGTCTCTGACGGCGGCTACAGGTATGGATGCGCTGACTCACGCTATCGAAGCCTATGTTTCTATTGCTGCGACCCCCATTACCGATGCGTGCGCGCTTAAAGCGGTCACCATGATTGCGGAAAACCTGCCGGTCGCCGTGGAAGAGGGCGGCAATGCTCAGGCGCGCGAAGCCATGGCCTATGCGCAGTTCCTTGCAGGTATGGCATTTAACAACGCCTCTTTGGGTTACGTGCACGCCATGGCGCACCAGTTGGGTGGCTTCTACGATCTGCCACACGGTGTATGTAACGCCGTGCTGCTGCCGCATGTGCAGGTTTTCAACAGCAAAGTTGCTGCCGCTCGTCTGCGTGATTGTGCGGCTGCGATGGGCGTTAACGTGGCTGGACTGAGCGAAGAGCAAGGGGCGGAAGCCTGCATCGCGGCGATCCGCGAACTGGCGCAGAAAGTGAATATTCCGGCTGGGCTGCGTGAGCTGAACGTGAAAGAAGAAGATTTTGCCGTTCTGGCGACTAATGCTCTGAAAGATGCTTGTGGTTTCACTAACCCGATTCAGGCGACACATGAAGAAATCATGGCGATTTATCGTGCTGCCATGTAATTCGTGATACCTGTCGTAAAGCAGTAAAAGGCTGGCGAATAATTCGCCAGTCCCGTCTACCCTTGTAGTACCCCTACAGCAAGGAGACGGTCATGACCAATAACCCCCCTTCAACACGTATTTATCCCGGCGAGTATGGTTACCCTCTGAAGTTAAAAGCCCGATACGATAACTTTATCGGCGGTGACTGGGTCGCACCGGTGGACGGTGAGTATTATCAAAACCTGACGCCGGTCACCGGGCAATTACTGTGCGAAGTGGCCTCTTCCGGCAAAAAGGACATCGATTTGGCACTGGATGCCGCGCACAAAGCAAAAGATAAATGGGCGCAGACTTCCGTGCAGGACAGGGCGGCGATTTTGTTCAAAATTGCCGATCGTATGGAGCAAAATCTGGAGCTGCTGGCGACGGCTGAAACCTGGGATAACGGTAAACCCATCCGTGAAACCAGCGCGGCAGATGTGCCGCTGGCGATTGACCATTTCCGCTATTTCGCGTCCTGTATTCGTGCACAGGAAGGGGGAATAAGCGAAGTTGATAGCGATACCGTGGCGTATCACTTCCATGAACCTCTTGGCGTGGTGGGGCAAATTATCCCGTGGAACTTCCCGCTGTTGATGGCCAGCTGGAAAATGGCGCCCGCCCTGGCTGCCGGTAACTGTGTCGTGCTTAAACCTGCGCGCCTGACGCCGCTGTCCGTGTTGTTGCTGATGGAAGTTGTCGGCGATCTGCTCCCGCCTGGCGTGGTGAACGTGGTAAACGGCGCGGGTGGGGAAATCGGTGAGTATCTGGCGACGTCAAAACGCATTGCAAAAGTGGCGTTTACCGGCTCAACGGAAGTTGGGCAGCAGATCATGCAGTACGCCACGCAGAACATTATTCCTGTTACGCTGGAGCTGGGCGGGAAATCCCCCAATATCTTCTTCGCGGACGTGATGGATGAAGAAGATGCGTTCTTTGACAAAGCGCTGGAAGGTTTTGCATTGTTTGCCTTCAACCAGGGCGAAGTATGTACCTGCCCGAGTCGTGCGCTGGTACAAGAATCCATTTACGAACGTTTTATGGAAAGAGCTATTCGTCGGGTGGAAAGTATCCGTAGCGGCAACCCGTTAGACAGCGTGACGCAAATGGGCGCGCAGGTGTCGCATGGTCAACTGGAAACCATTCTGAATTACATCGACATTGGTAAAAAAGAAGGGGCAGATGTTCTCACCGGCGGGCGGCGCAAACAGCTGGATGGCGAGTTAAAAGAGGGGTACTACCTCGAACCGACCATTCTGTTTGGTAAGAACAACATGCGGGTTTTCCAGGAGGAGATCTTCGGGCCGGTGCTGGCTGTCACGACGTTTAAAACCATGGAAGAGGCGCTGGAAATCGCTAATGACACTCAATATGGGCTTGGCGCTGGCGTCTGGAGTCGTAACGGAAATCTGGCGTACAAAATGGGACGTGGGATTCAGGCGGGGCGAGTTTGGACCAACTGTTACCATGCTTACCCGGCACATGCGGCGTTCGGCGGCTACAAGCAGTCGGGTATCGGGCGCGAGACGCATAAGATGATGCTTGAGCATTATCAGCAAACCAAATGCCTGTTAGTGAGCTACTCTGATAAACCACTGGGGCTGTTTTAATTTCACGTCACCTACTGCCCGGTCGCGTTTAGCGTACCGGGCATCAAGTTATGTCCTCAGGTAAGTGGCTGGGGTGAACGAACGCAGCCAACAAAGAAGCAGCTCAAAAGACGACGGGTATATATAAACCCATATATCGTTATATAAATAAGATAATTGCATCCAATCTGGTCATTCCAATACTATTATCAACTCTATTGTTTAAATCAAATTGCATCCTAATTTCTTAATTTAAATCCCTGAGGCAAATATGTTCCTTAATTATTTTGCATTAGGAGTGCTTATTTTTGTATTCCTGGTCATTTTTTACGGGATTATTATTCTGCATGATATTCCCTATCTAATTGCAAAGAAACGTAACCATCCTCATGCCGACGCAATACATGTTGCGGGTTGGGTTAGTTTGTTTACCTTACATGTTATTTGGCCCTTTTTATGGATCTGGGCAACGCTTTATCGCCCGGAACGCGGGTGGGGCATGCAGAGCGCGGATTCTTCCCTGATCCAGCTTCAGGCAAGGGTTGCGGATCTGGAAAAGAAACTGGGTGAGGCCAAGACCTCTCCGGCGGAGTAATATCGATGGATTTACTGATTGTTCTGACCTATGTGGCGTGTGCATGGTCAATATTTAAAATTTTTAAAATTCCTGTAAATAAATGGACAGTTCCTACCGCGGCATTAGGCGGTATATTCATTGTTTGCGGACTTATATTACTGATGAATTATAACCATCCGTATACATTTAAGGCACAAAAAGCGGTAATTTCTATTCCCGTGGTGCCGCAGGTAACGGGTGTAGTGACAGAAGTGACGGATAAGAAGAATACGCTAATCAAAAAAGGCGAGGTTCTGTTTAAGCTTAATCCAGGGCGTTATCAGGCGCGGGTCGATCGCCTGAAGGCTGATATTGTCACCGCACAGCATAAAGAGCAGGCTCTGGTTGCGCAGTTAGACGAAATGAAAGCCAACACGCAGCGGGCAAAGGCCACGCGTGACAAACTGGCAAAAGATTACCAGCGCTATGCGCAGGGGAGTCAGGCGAAGGTGAATCCTTTTTCTGAACGCGATATCGATGCGGCGCGCCAAAACTACCTGGCGCAGGAAGCCTCGGTGAAATCCTCCGTTGCAGAACAACAGCAAATTCAGAGCCAGTTGGACAGCCTGGTACTGGGTGAGAATTCGCAAATTGCCAGCCTGAAAGCACAGCTAGCGGAAGCAGAGTTCAACCTGGACCAGACCGTGGTTCGCGCGCCCAGCGATGGTTACGTCACTCAGGTGCTGATGCGCCCAGGAACCTATGCCGCCGCGCTGCCGATGCGTCCGGTCATGGTATTCATCCCGGATCAGAAACGACAAATTATCGCCCAGTTCCGTCAAAACTCGCTGTTGCGACTGGAACCAGGCGATGAAGCGGAAGTGGTGTTTAATGCCCTGCCGGGTAAGGTGTTTAGCGGTAAACTGGCCGCCATTAGTCCGGCAGTACCGGGTGGTACATACCAGTCGAACGGGGCACTGCAATCTTTAAACTCTACGCCCGGTTCGGAAGGGGTAATCGCCACGATTGAGCTGAATGACAATGCGGATGTGAACGCATTACCTGATGGGATTTACGCCCAGGTTGCCGTTTACTCTGACCACTTCGAACATGTGTCAATCATGCGCAAAGTCTTGTTGCGGATGACCAGTTGGGTGCATTACCTGTATCTCGACCACTAAGCGCAGGCTATTTCGCTTACTCAGGCTGTCGTATCGCCTGAGCAAGCTGCTGACGTATCTCCGCGAGCATTGCATCGAGAATATACTGCACACGCCAGGGCTGGTATTCACGCTTGCGGAAAATCGCCACTAAATCCAACCACCATTCATGTTGCTCCGAGAAACACGGGACCAGCATCTCGGAACGACAATCTCTTTGCACACTTTCATTTGGCGCAAAAACAATCCCCAAATGATTACGTGCCAGCGCCAGTGCGGATTGTGTATTGTCGCAGATGTAATTTCCCGTCACACGATAGTCACGCATCTTTTTGTCTTCAGCAGAATTGAATCGCCAAATGTTGGCATCATCAATCATCATAGAATCAATTAGAATGCAGGAATGGTTGACTAATTCATCAGGACTACTAATAGGATTCTTGGTGAGATATTCCCGACTGGCAAAAGCAATAACCGCATATTTAGTGATGAAACTGGCGACCAGTGATTCATCTTTAGGATGAGCATAGGAAAGTAAAATATCACAATCGTCAGGAAAGTCGACGCCTTCATAAAATGCTTTGCGATCCAGATTATAGGTTTTTAGCACCAGACTGATATCGCCAATATCCATTATTTTTGCAATAACATGTTGCGATAAGTAAGCAATAATTCCGGTTGGTGCATATACCGTTACTTTGCCACGTTTCTCGTGCTTATAATCAGCAATGAAATTATTTAACTGCTCATTTCTGTCTAACATGTCATTGATGTAAGGAAGTAACGCAATACCAAACGGCGTGAGGGTCAGTTGTCGGGTGGTGCGGTCAAATACCTTTAGCCCCACTTTTGATTCAAAATCAGCAAGATACTTACTTACGTTGGCCTGAGCAATGCCGAGAACAGTAGCGGCATGGCTGATATTTTCACTGGCAGCAATTACCGAAATAATCTTCAGTTCCCGGTGTCTAAGTTGTAATTTATTCATCGCCAAGCCCAATATATATAATTTTATATATATTACTATATAAATAAGAACCTTGCACCGATGAAATTGTAAGCATTATTATGCACCCGCT
This sequence comes from Citrobacter sp. MGH105, assembly GCF_001037485.2. NCBI lineage: Bacteria > Pseudomonadati > Pseudomonadota > Gammaproteobacteria > Enterobacterales > Enterobacteriaceae > Citrobacter > Citrobacter sp. MGH105. The sequence continues at coordinate 165,231 of NZ_CP073048.1, forward strand.
TTGTAGCTTATTTTAAAATGGAATGTTGGCATGTTAATTAAACGCAATATTGTGGCGCTGCTCGCCTTTTCTTTTATGGCGAGTGCAACTGCCGCAGAATTTTCTATTGGCGCTGGCGCTGTATATAATGAATCACCTTATCGCGGGTATAATGATAATGTTCACGCAGTACCGCTTGTCAGTTATGAAAGTGAATCATTTTATTTTAGGCAAACAACGCTAGGTTATATTTTGTCTAAGAGTGAAAGTAATGAATTTAGTATTACTGCCTCTTATATGCCGCTGGAGTTTGATCCCGGCGACAATGACGATCACGCGATGAAAACGCTGGATAAGCGTGACGCAACTGCAATGGCGGGTGCCGCGTGGTATCACCATGAAAGATGGGGTAGCGTGAAAGTCTCCGCCGCTGCGGATGTGCTGGACAACAGTAATGGCTGGGTAGGGGAAGTTTCACTGTTCCGTCCAATGCCGATGGGCAAGCTGACGCTGACGCCATCAATTGGCGTGCTCTACTATGACGAAAAATTCAATGAATACTACTACGGCATTTCGGGTAATGAGTCCCGTCGTAGTGGTTTATCAAGCTATTCCCCAGGCGATAGCTGGACACCGTATGTTGGCCTGTCCGCTAAATACGCATTAACCACTAACCTGACGCTGCTGGCAAGCGCCAACTATAGCGCACTGCCGGATGACATTAAAAATAGTCCGATGGTTGATCGTGATGACAGCTTCACCTTTATGTCCGGTCTGACCTGGCGTTTCTGATTCTCACCCGTTTGTCCTCAGGGAGGAGGGCAATCTTTTCATGAGACATTGACGGATGGGGGCTAACCGCCGCCATCCGCCTTATTATTACTGCTCGTTTATCCAGATACGCATTTCGCCTTCACCACGGTTCGCCCAGCTAAACCACGGAATAAACGTCAATGTATGCGCCTGGCGCGAAGCTGGGGAAACATCGTAGTGCCACAACGATTGTTGTGCTGCATCGGCATTACTTTGCTTCAAGCCTTCAGCCTGAATTAACATTTTATGGCTGAACAATCCCTTACCCTCGAATACTCTGAACTCACTCTCTTTTGGCAACCACAGGTTATGCAATTCCTCACCGTTATCGGCCTGCTCCAGGCAATACACCAGCGGTCCACGCTGAATGGCGACCTTACCGGCAACATGACGCACTAATGGATTTCCGTATACCCGACGCACCGGCATTGGCAGGGTCAGACTGAGCGTATCGCCTTCCTGCCAGGTTCGGCTGATGTGCAAATAGCCTTTACGAATATCCTGCTCAACTGGCTGACCATTCAGTAAAACCTGCGGCGCGGTGCACCAGTCTGGCAGGCGCAGGGCCAGGGTGTGATATATCGACTGCGGTGATTCGATGGCGATTTTCACCTGCTCATGCCATGGATAATCCCCGCTAATGCGCAGCTTGAGCGAGCCATCCGCCACCGGGACTTCCATGCTATTGCCCACGTACATATTGATATATAGCGCGTCCTGACGTGGTGTGTAGATGTAATGACCAATAGAGGTGAGTACGCGGGCGATATTCGGCGGGCAACAGGCGCAGCCAAACCAGCGCTGACGAACGGGTTTCACGTGATCATAAATATGATTGAATTTTAATGAGTTAGGATGTACTTCCAACGGGTTCACATAGAAGAAGTGCTTGCCATCGAGTGCCATCCCGCCCAATACAGTGTTATACAGGGCGCGCTCCATCACGTCGGCATACTGGCTGTCTGCCTCCATCTCCAGCATTCTGCGGGCGAACATCATTAGACCGATTGAGGCGCAGCTTTCCGCATACACGGAGTCGTTAGGCAGATCGTAATCGCTGCTAAACGCCTCGCCGCTGCTTTGTGAACCGATCCCGCCGGTAATGTACAACTGACGCTGGGCCATGTTTTTCCACAGACGCAGGCAATCCTGACGTTTGCCTTCATCCTGACTCAAGCGTGCCAGATGCGCCACGCCGGTCATCAGATAAACAAAACGCACTGCATGACCGATCGCCGTTTGCTGTTCTGAAATGGGCTGATGAGCCTGGCTATAGGGTTTATCCTTCACCATCCATGCCGGGCCGTAAGTATGCCAGTAAGAGGTTTGGCCGCGCTTTTCGTACTCTTCGTCATAGAAATGGGGTTGCGCGCCGCGCTGTTCCACAAAGTAATTTACCAGCGCCATATAGCGTGGTTGCTGGGTCACTTCGTATAAGCGCATTAACGCCAGCTCAATTTCCGGGTGTCCCGGATAGCCGCGCAGTTGATTCTCTCCGAGCCCGAAAATGTTGTCGATGTGGTCTGCCAGACGGCACACGACATCTAAAAGACGACGTTTTCCCGTCGCCTGAAAGAACGCGACACCTGCTTCGATCAAATGACCTGCACAGTACAACTCATGACACTCGGCGAGGTTAGTCCAGCGTTCATCCGGGGCTTTCACTGTAAAGTATGTATTGAGATAGCCGTCTTCACACTGCGCAGCGGCCACCAACTCGATGACCTCATCTGCGGTTTTCTCAAGTTCCGCATCAGGTTTCTGGCACAGGGACCAGGCGACTGCCTCCAGCCATTTCGCTACGTCGCTATCCTGAAAAACCATGCCGTAAAATTCGCCATCCTGCAGTCCTGCGGCGATACGAAAGTTCTCTATCGCATGACTTGGTTCCGCCTCTGCAATGCGGTCATTCAGTGCATCCCACTGGTAGGGGATCACTACGTCACGCACCAACTGCTGATATTGTCCGAGGAACGGATCGCTGACGGTGAGCTTATGCAGGTCGACTTCCAGTACGTTCATTTCGTGCTCCTTAAGGCTGTACATGACGCTGACGCAGATCGGTGGCAATGCGCGACATCATCGGATTATTGAGTTTGCAGATGCGGATAGACAGCGCCAACAGCAGGTGGAACAGTGCGGGAAGTAGCGTCTCCATCGCGGTAATTCCTTGCAGCGAACTGGCGGTTTGGTTACCAGCGCCTGGCTGATAGGCGACAAAAATAAATAACAGGCTGATGATCCCCGCACTTGAGGCCCAGGCCAGCTTGATGAAAAACAGGTTGAAGGCGAAATTCATGCCGGAAGAACGCACGCCGGTTTTCCACTCGCCGTAATCGTCGGCAAAGGCCATCAGCGAGAAGTGCAGAGGCAGCGTAAAGCCCAGAATAATGCCGTTGCCGAGAATAACCGCCAGCCATAATGTTTGATAAGCCGGACCGGTCGGCAGGAACCACATCATCACTGCCAGGGCTGCCAGCACCAGGTTGGTGTAGTAATAGAGTTTGACGGTATCTATACGGCGGGTCAGCGGGCTGACAACCACTGAACCGATGATGGACGCAAAGGTCACCATGGTGAAAAACAGCGACGTGTAAGCTGTACTGCCTTCCAGCACGTAGGTAATGAAATACATGTACCCGCCGCCACGAATATTGAAGACGTTAATCAGCAGGAAAGACATCACCAGCATCAGCAGCAACTGGTCATTTTTGCGTAGCCCACCAATGTGTTCACGCAGGGTAAATTTCCCCATCATCGCCAGCGGCACACGCTCGCGAACCCAGAAGAAGCAGCACAGGAACATCACCACAGCGATGGCGCACAGGATGCCCACGCCGAACTGATAACCCTGCGCGGCATTGCCCTGACCCAGAATATCCACCATCCACGGCAGACCAACGGAGACAAGGAATCCCGCCACGCCGCACAGCACAAAGCGCCAGGACTGACAGGCGATCACCTCGTTATGGCGGGTCGTCATGGTGTTGATCAGCGCACAATACGGTACGTTGATGGCGGTATAGCCGACAGAGAGCAGTAGATAGGTGCCGAATGCCCAGGCGATTTTTACGCTCATGCTGGCGTCAGGGACGGTAAACGTGAGTACGCCAATGATGCCAATGGGAATTGCCACCCACAGCTGCCATGGGCGAAAACGCCCCCAGCGGCTTTGCGTGCGGTCGGCAAGTATGCCCATTATCGGATCGGAAATGGCATCAAATACGCGCAGGGCAATAAACAATGTGCCGACCAGCGCGGGCGTTAACCCGAAGACATCGGTGTAGAAAAATGTCAGGAAGTTCATGATCAGACAGGTAATTACCGTCCCGCCTGCATCGCCTAACCCATAACCTATTTTTTCACGCAGGGATAATTTGTCGTCCTGGGCACGCTGTGCCAAATCAGATGTCGTAATCGGAGCCGAAGTCATAAATAACTCCCGGAGAGGATGTTCAGAAAGTATCCCGCTACGTTGCGGGTTATTTGTTTGTAATTTGCAAAGTACGTTATTTATTCTGCACGAAATGTTTGGGTCAACAAGGGAAGAGAAAAGTATAAAAAGATGACAATTCCGACTTCATTATAAAAATGTGATTTCGATCCAGCGAAAAGCAAGTTTATCGTGAATAATCAATAATAAAGAGCGGTTTGAATAATGCAAAAAGCGGGAATTTGAATATATATGCTCGAATTATCCATGTCTCTTCCGATTAAAGTGCAAAATGGTGGGCTATTTATTTCCCGAGGTGTGGGAAGCCATCCGGCGCGGCAATTGCAATCCTGGGAAATCATCTTTGTCGAAAAAGGGACATTAACGATTCGCGAAGGCCAGACCGTTTTTTGCGTGAATGCTGGAGAAAGTTTGCTGTTATGGCCGCAGCGTTCGCATATTGGTGTGGGATAGTTTCCGGCTGATTTGAAATTTTACTGGCTACACTTTGAGGTGACAGCAGAAAACGATGCTTCACTTACAGAACCGTTGCTTGCGATTCCTCAGCATGCGCGGGTTAGCGAGCCACAATATATTATTTCGCTGTTTCGCCAGTTCTTACGCGAGCAGGAAAATATTCATCGCAGCGTTGCGCTGGAACTGATCCTACTGCTGATTTTGCAGCAAATCTCCGCGGCGGCTAGCGAGCAACCCGCAGATAGCCCCGGTAATGCGCTGGCATGGAAAGCGCAACAAATAATCCACACTCAGTTCCACCTGCCGATTAGTGCTTCAACTCTGGCGAAAGAGCTGCATTGCAATGCGGATTATCTGGGGCGTGTATTCCGTAGCGCTTTCCGGCTGACGCTAACTGAAGCATTGCATCGCCAGCGGGTAAGGGCAGCGGAAAAGTTGTTGATCAGTGACTCGCTGTCACTTACCGAAGTGGCGATTAAATGTGGATTTAATGATGTGGGTTACTTTCGTAAAATCTTTCGTAAGCATACCAGCCTGACGCCTGCGGCGTGGAAAAGGCGCTACTGCAAAGAGCATATTAATTCGGCGTAAATGAGGATCGCCGGGTGGCGCTATGCTTACCCGGCCTACAAAAGTGCAGGCAATCCCCCAAAGTCGTTCAGGCACCTGACAAAATTTAACCGTTTCCCCTGTCCGATCAAAGCGCCAGGGGCGGTCTCTCTGGCACTCTGTGGTTTTCACGCAGAGGGAGGGGGCAATGAACGCGTTTATTATGGCGGATGCGGCAAAATGTATTGGGTGTCGTACCTGCGAAGTTGCCTGCGTCGTCGCGCATCAGCAAAACCAGGACTGTGCTTCGGTCTCTTCTTCTGCGTTTATACCGCGGATTCGGGTCATCAAAGACGACGCCTTTACCACGGCGGTCGCCTGCCATCAATGCGAAGACGCTCCCTGTGCGAATGTTTGTCCAACTCACGCCATTCGTCGTGAACATGGGCATATCTTCGTTGAACAGGCACGTTGTATTGGTTGTAAAAGCTGTATGCTGGCCTGCCCGTTTGGGGCAATGAATGTCGTTGCCCGTTCGTCGCGGGTGCAGGCGATAAAATGCGATTTGTGCTGGCATCGCGAGACGGGGCCCGCGTGTGTCGAGGCCTGCCCGACCAGCGCGTTGCAGTGTATTGATGCCGTCAGCATTCAGCGACAGCGCCTGCGTTCACAGCCGCTGTGAAGTGAGCCCGACCCGCACTTGGGTCGGGTTTGCGTTAGCCTTCCAGCCAGGCGCGTTCGATCTCTTCCGCCAGAATCTTCACGCCAGCTTCGATTTTCTCCGGCTCTGGCACGTAGTTCATCCGCATGCACTGATGGGTATGCGGCCAGGGTTTATCCAGCCCCGGGAAGAAGTAGTCACCAGGAACCATCAGTACGCCGCGCGCTTTCAGGCGCTGATACAACAGTTCTGTGGTGATCGGTAAATCTTTGAACCATAGCCACAGGAAAATCGCACCTTCAGGTTTATGGATAAGGCAGCGATCTTCAGACAAGTAGCGGCGAATAATCGCAATTGTCTCCTGAACGCGCTGATAGTAAAACGGCTTGATAACCGTTTCGGACAGGCGCAGCAGATCGTTACGTTTAATCATCTCGCACATCATCGCCGGTCCCATCCCGCCAGGTGCAAGGCTGATGATGCCGTTCATATTGGTAATCGCAGTGATGATTTTTTCATTCGCGATAATGATACCGCAGCGGGAACCTGGCAGACCCAGCTTGGAAAGGCTCATGCACAACACAATGTTGGGGTTCCACAACGGGCGTGCTTCGCTAAAGATAATGCCTGGGAATGGTACGCCATAGGCGTTATCAATCACCAGCGGGATCCCATGCTGGTTGGCCAGCCGGTCCAGCTTCATCAGCTCGTCGTCGGTGATCACGTTGCCTGTCGGGTTAGTGGGGCGCGATACGCAGATCATCCCTGTCTCTTCACCGATGTGCAGGTGTTCAAAATCAACGTGATACTTAAACTGGCCTTCCGGTAGCAGCTCAATGTTCGGACGTGCTGAGACGAAGAGATCTTCTTCTAGCCCGGAATCTGCATAGCCAATGTATTCCGGCGCTAACGGGAATAACACTTTTTGCGTTGTTCCGTCAGCGCGGCGTCCGGCGAACAAATTGAATAAGTAGAAAAACGCGCTCTGACTGCCATTTGTCAGTGCAATATTTTGTGGCTCGATATCCCAACCCTGCTTCTCACGTAGCAGTTTCGCCAGTTCAGACAGTAGCTCGGTTTTCCCTTGCGGACCGTCATAATTACAAAGCGCATCAGTGGCTTTGCCGTTTGCCAGCATATCTGTCAGCAGAGACTGGAAGTAATTTTGCATCTCTGGAATTTGCGCCGGATTACCACCGCCGAGCATGATGGCGCCTGGGGTGCGTAAACCGTCGTTGAGGTCCTCCATCAGGCGGGTGATGCCTGAATGGCGGGTAAATTTGTCGCCAAAAAGTGAGAATGTCATAGCAGGGGGTCTGTCGAACTGAGTAGTAAAGTGGCTAACCATAGCGCTACCTATGGCAGGGTGCAAATCAGGGGGAGCGGGCTGGATTGATGTTTTGTGCTACAGATGTTTGCCTGGCTGGTTTTTTATTTTGTGTTGGGCTTCCCGCTGTATGCACAGCGAGAAGCCTGTTGGGATCAGGGCTGACCGGCCCACACCACCATCACCTTATCGTCGCCATGCTCGCGGATAAATCCGTATCCCTGCTTCAATGTCAGCGTGGTCTGTTTACCAGCACCGATGGCGGGATGTCTGGCCCGGAACTGACTGATGCGCTGCCAGTGAGTGACGCTGGCGGCAGATTCCCCGGCCACATCCGGCCAGTTCATTTCTGAGCGCGTACCCTGCAATGGGTCTGAACCTGTTGGTCCAAAGGGCCGGGCCGACTCGTCTCCGTAAAAGAGTTGTACCGCGCCTGGCGCCAGCAGCAATAGCTCGGCGGCTTTGTCTCCACCTTCGCGGAACAGACGCGTATCGTGCGAGGAAAGATAGCTCAGAACGTTGAAATCCTGTAGTTTTTCAGCCATTTGTTGCCAGATGACATCCATATTTGCCAGACAATCGACGGCCTTTGCCGCCTGCTCCTGATAGTCGAAATTGATCATCGCATCAAAGCCGTGAAGGTAATAGTCGCTTTGCATCACGCCGTGACCCCAGGCCTCGCCGGTCATCCAGAAAGGTTTGTCATCCAGCGCTTTATCCGGGTTCGCTTTCTTCCATTCAACCAGCGCCGCGCTGGCCTGTGTTTTTAACTGCTGCCAGGCGGGAAGTTCGACGTGTTTGGCGGTATCGACCCGAAATCCGTCAATCCCGTAATCACGCACCCACTGGCTGAGCCAGTGGGTCAGATAATCTCGGGGCGTGTAACCAGCAATAGCTTTAGCGTGCGTATCTGGTTTGTGTAGATAAAAGTTTGGCAGCCCGGAAGGCGTGGTGGATTCGGTTTTCAGATCGGGCAGGAAAGCCAGTGACATGGTCAGGTCGTCAAAACCCGGATTGTCGTAATCGCCAATATCGGTGCGGATCCAGTTTTTCCCCCACCATTTTTCCCAGCCTGCTTTATCGCTGAAGTTGATGTAATCATTAAAGCTGTGCCAGCTTTGCCCGGCGGCTGGCTTCCAGTCCGTCCAGCGTTCACCGAGCGTGTTTTTCAGTTCATCGCCCGACAAGTACAGGGCCCCAAACTGATACTCCTGCATATCCGCCAGCGTGGCGTAGCCGGTATGATTCATGACGACATCAAACAGGATGCGAATGCCGCGCTGGTGCGCGCCGTCAACCAGCGCACGCAGGTCAGCTTCATTACCCATATTCGCGTCGAGGGTGGTCCAGTCCTGAGTGTAATAGCCGTGGTAAGCATAATGGGGGAAATCACCTTTGGTGCCACCGCCGACCCAGCCGTGAATTTGCTCAAACGGCGCACTGATCCACAGGGCGTTGATGCCTAACTGTTGTAGATAGTCGAGTTTGCTGACCAGACCGCGCAAATCGCCCCCGTGGAAAGTACCAATTTCCTGCATGCCGTCGTTGCGACGCCCGTAGCTGTGGTCGTTGCTTGGGTCACCATTTACAAAGCGATCCGTCAGGACGAAATACACCGTAGCGTTATGCCAGTCGAAAGCGGCCGGGGCATCGGTTTCCGCCCGTTCCAGCAGCAACAGTCCGTTACTGGCTGCGGCAGGCTGTAGGGTAATCGACCCATTTTTTACCGTTGCCGTTTGCTGGCTGTAGAAATCACGCACCACGGCACCTTCCGGAAAGGTCTGGCTCACATCCAGTGTTAACGGCGAACCATCCCATTTCGGGCACTGGCGAATCTGGGTCGTGACAGGGTCTGCGGCGCTTTTTACCGAGAGCATCAACGTTGGCGTTCCGGAGCGGGTATCCACTTCCAGCGTGTAATCGCCGTCTTTGAATAAGCGCCATTGCGGCGGGGCGCCTTCACACGGTTTTAGCGACAGCATCTGGTTGAGTTTTATCGCATCAGCAGGCTGCCAGCACTGTTGGTCAAAATTTAGGATTAAAGGACGCGTACCCTTCGTCAACGCTGCATGGCTGACGAATTTACCCGTACCTTCCGCTTCGAAGATGGGGAGTCCCTGAGAAGTCCATGATGAGGCGATGGCAATGCCGGGCATGAGCGCCAGCGCAACGGCGGCAAGTTTCATAATGCTGTCCTTGGTGCTGCGATTTTCGCCAGTTTGCCAGTGAAATCAGGCCGGAAACTCCTCCTTTGAGTCGATTCCGCCAGGAGGAGAAGTGAGGGTGAGCGATCGCGCGCAAAAAATGAACTTATTTTGCGATAACCTCCACATTTTCTTCGAATTAATAGCATCCTGAACCGTTAATGCGTGACATAGTTTCAGAATTGGACTATTCCTTTGGGTGCTCTTGACGGCTATTTTTGATATGATTTGAGATTCATCTCTCATTTTTGTGAAAAATATAAGGTGTTGGAATGTATAAATCCGACCAGGAGACCTAATGATATTGACTCCCATTCGACGATATGGGGCAATGATTCTTATGTTACTCACCGTTGCATTTTCGGGTGAGGTGCTGGCAAAGACACACACGGCGACAACGAGTCACAAGCCCCAGGTAATCAAGACAAGTAATACACAGGTAAGCAGTAAACAAGAGTATTCTCGCAATAGTGCAAAGAGTAGTTCACTTCCTGATTTGCGAAAATACCCTTCCGGAACACCAAGGAAAAAAGCGTTTCTCCGGACGGTTATGCCTTATATTACCAGTCAAAATGCTGCCATTACGGCGGATCGTAACTGGCTGATTTCAAAACAGTACCAGAACCGCTGGTCACCGACTGAGCGTACGCGTATGAAAGACATCGCGAAGCGCTACAAGGTGAGCTGGTCTGGCAACACGCGTAAAATCCCATGGAATACGCTGCTTGAGCGCGTAGACATTATCCCGACCAGTATGGTGGCAACCATGGCTGCGGCTGAAAGTGGCTGGGGTACGTCGAAGCTGGCGCGTAGCAACAACAACCTGTTTGGCATGAAATGTGGCAAAGGTCGTTGTAACAATGCCCCGGGTAAGGTGAAAGGCTACTCACAGTTTGAATCGGTGAAAGAGTCGGTGAATGCTTACGTCATCAACCTGAACACGCATCCGGCTTACTCTTCATTCCGTAAGTCACGTGCGCAGCTGCGTAAAGCCGATCAGGAAGTCACCGCTACCGCGATGATTCATAAGCTGAAGGGTTATTCCACTAAAGGACAGAGCTACAACAACTATCTGTTCGCAATGTATCAGGATAACCAGCGTTTAATCGCCGCGCATATGTAATTCTGTGTGCCGGATGGCGGCTTCGCCGCATCCGGCAATAATCCTCACAGCAACACTTCGCTGTTCACATCGCGATACTCTTTGGGCGTCGTGTCATACTCTTTCTTAAAGACCGAATAAAAGTATTGCAGAGATGGATAGCCGCACATCTGTGAGATTTCGTTGATTGAAAGCGTGGTAGATATCAACAGGCTGCGCGCTTTTTCCAGCTTTTCGGCATGAATCACGGCGTGGATAGTCTCTCCAACTTCTTCTTTAAAACGCTTCTCCAGATTCGAACGAGAAATCCCCACTGAATCCAGCACTTGTTCAACCTTAATACCTTTACAGGCATGGTTGCGGATAAAGTGCATCGCCTGAATCACCGCCGGATCGGTTAATGAACGGTAGTCGGTTGAGCGGCGTTCAATGACGCGCACCGGAGGAACCAGTGTACGTTGCAGCGGCAGCTCTTCATTTGCCAGTAAACGATGTAAGAGCTTAGCGGCCTGATACCCCATCTGCCTGGCTCCCTGAGCCACGGATGAAAGCGCCACCCGCGACAGATAGCGGGTCAGTTCTTCGTTGTCGATCCCAATCACACACAGCTTTTCCGGAACCGGAATATGCAGGTGTTCGCAAACTTGCAGGACGTGTCGTGCCCGTGCATCGGTAACGGCGATAATACCGGTTTGCGGCGGTAGTGTTTGTAGCCAGTCCGCCAGACGATTTTGCGCGTGCTGCCAGTTTTCCGGTGCGGTTTCCAGCCCCTGATAGACAACGCCGCGGTACTTCTCTTTGGCAACCAACTGGCAAAACGCATATTCACGTTCCGCGGCCCAGCGTTTGCCGCTTGACGATGGCAGACCATAGAATGCAAAGCGGTTAACCCCTTTTTCCTTCAGGTGCAGGAAAGCGCTTTCTACCAACGCATGGTTGTCGGTGGCGATGTAATGTACCGGTGGATAATCTTGCTCCAGATGGTAGGAGCCTCCAACGCCGATGATGGGAACTTCAACATCGGCAAGTAATTGCGCAATATCATCATCGTCATAATCAGCAATAACGCCGTCGCCTAACCAGTCTTTAATATTATCGATACGGGCGCGGAAATCTTCCTCAATGAATATATCCCACTCGGATTGCGATGCCTGTAAATATTCACCCACACCTTCTACCACCTGGCGGTCGTAGGCTTTATTGGCATTAAATAGCAGAGTGATGCGGTGACGTTTATCAAACATAAGAACCTGTCCTGGAAAGGTTAACGTGGGCCTGTCGATACTAGCAAAACCGCAGGTACGACTGCTTGATGAAGCGTGACAAAATTCCTGATTGCCTGAGGCTACGCAAAATTTACATACTGGTCGCGGGATGACAATTGTCATTTTTTATCTGCGCATTACGGTTTTTTGTTTAATGACTAACCTTCGATCGCGATCGCTTTTTTATTTCTTTATTTAGCGCGTTTTTTTGGGAGCCAGCGCACGTTTGGGTATTCTCTTAATGGCGGTGTGAAATAACGTAATTGAGCAATAAATCAGGAAATTCCAGTATAGCCATATCGCAGTTTACTTGCCGTATTACCTGATTATGGAGCTTATTATGCCGGCTTATTTTGACCAACTCGATCGTGTTCGTTTCGAAGGCACTCAATCCACCAACCCGCTCGCATTTCGCCATTACAACCCTGACGAAATCGTATTGGGCAAGCGCATGGAAGATCATCTGCGTTTTGCGGCCTGCTACTGGCATACCTTCTGCTGGAACGGGGCGGATATGTTCGGTATGGGCGCTTTCGATCGTCCATGGCAGCAGCCTGGTGAAGCTCTGGCACTGGCGAAACGCAAAGCGGATGTGGCATTTGAGTTTTTCCACAAGCTGAACGTGCCTTACTACTGCTTCCATGACGTGGATGTTTCGCCGGAAGGCGCGTCTTTGAAAGAGTACAAAAACAACTTTGCGCAGATGGTTGATGTGCTGGCGGCAAAACAGGAACAGAGCGGCGTGAAGCTGCTGTGGGGTACAGCAAACTGCTTCACTAACCCACGCTACGGTGCGGGTGCGGCCACAAACCCAGATCCAGAAGTGTTCAGCTGGGCCGCCACGCAGGTGGTTACGGCCATGGATGCCACGCACAAGTTAGGTGGTGAAAACTACGTTCTGTGGGGCGGCCGTGAAGGTTATGAAACACTGCTGAATACCGATCTGCGTCAGGAACGTGAGCAGATTGGTCGTTTCATGCAATTAGTCGTGGAACACAAACACAAAACCGGTTTCCAGGGCACTTTGCTTATCGAGCCGAAACCGCAGGAACCGACCAAGCACCAGTACGACTACGATGCGGCAACCGTGTACGGATTCCTCAAGCAGTTCGGTCTGGAAAAAGAGATCAAACTGAATATCGAAGCCAACCACGCTACGCTTGCAGGCCATTCGTTCCATCACGAAATCGCCACCGCTATCGCGCTGGGTCTGTTTGGCTCTGTCGATGCCAACCGCGGCGACGCACAGCTGGGCTGGGATACCGACCAGTTCCCGAACAGCGTAGAAGAGAATGCCTTGGTGATGTACGAAATCCTTAAAGCGGGCGGCTTCACTACCGGCGGTCTGAACTTTGATGCCAAAGTACGTCGCCAGAGTACCGATAAATACGATCTGTTCTATGGTCATATTGGCGCGATGGATACCATGGCGCTGTCCCTGAAAATTGCGGCCCGTATGATTGAAGACGGTGGCCTGGATCAGCGTGTGGCTAAACGTTATGCCGGTTGGAATGGTGAGCTGGGCCAGCAAATTCTGAAAGGCCAGATGACGCTGACAGAAATTGCGCAGTACGCTGAACAACACAATCTGGCGCCAGTGCACCAGAGCGGTCATCAGGAATTGCTGGAAAATCTGGTAAACCATTATTTGTTCGACAAATAACGGGTCTCTGAGAACGTCCGTAAGCCCGGTCAGCTAGCGCTACCGGGCCTTTCTTTAAGGAACGATGCCTTATGTATATCGGGATAGATCTTGGCACATCAGGCGTAAAGGCCATTCTGCTCAATGAGCAGGGCGATGTGGTGGCTTCAAAAACGGAGAAACTCACCGTCTCGCGCCCGCACCCGTTATGGTCAGAACAAGACCCAGAGCAGTGGTGGCTGGCAACGGATCGCGCGGTAAAAGCACTGGGTCAGCAGCATTCACTCCGCGAGGTGAAAGCGTTAGGGATTGCCGGGCAGATGCACGGCGCTACGCTACTGGATGAACAACAGAAGGTATTGCGTCCGGCTATCTTATGGAACGACGGTCGCTGTGCTGAAGAGTGCGTGATGCTGGAGAGTCAGGTTCCGCAGTCTCGTGCCATCACCGGCAACCTGATGATGCCTGGCTTTACCGCGCCAAAACTGCTGTGGGTGCAACGCCACGAGCCGGAGATTTTCAACAAGATTGATAAAGTCCTGCTGCCGAAAGATTACCTGCGTTTGCGCATGACCGGTGATTTTGCCAGCGATATGTCTGATGCGGCAGGGACAATGTGGCTGGATGTCGCGAAGCGTGACTGGAGCGATGTCATGCTGGCTGCCTGTAAACTGGCTCGCGCACATATGCCTGCGCTCTATGAAGGCAGCGAGATTACCGGAACCTTATTGCCAGACGTCGCTAAAGCCTGGGGAATGCAGGAGGTTGCGGTTGTTGCCGGAGGTGGTGATAACGCGGCGGGCGCGGTTGGCGTAGGCATGATGAATGCCGGTCAGGCGATGCTTTCGCTGGGGACATCCGGCGTCTATTTTGCGGTGAGTGATGGTTTCCTTAGCAAACCGGAAAGTGCGGTTCACAGTTTTTGCCATGCTTTGCCTGAGCGATGGCATCTGATGTCTGTAATGTTAAGTGCGGCATCGTGTCTGGACTGGGCGGCAAAATTAACCGGACTGGCGAGCGTTCCTGCGTTGATTGACGCTGCGCAACAGGCGGATGAACACGCGGAGCCGGTCTGGTTTTTACCTTATTTGTCCGGCGAGCGTACGCCGCACAACAATCCGCAGGCCAAGGGCGTATTTTTCGGTCTGACGCATCAGCATGGTCCGGCAGAACTGGCACAGGCGGTGCTGGAAGGTGTGGGGTTTGCGCTGGCTGACGGTATGGACGTGGTACATGCCTGTGGCATTCAGCCCGCCAGCATTACGCTGATCGGCGGTGGGGCGCGTAGTGAATACTGGCGTCAGATGCTATCTGACATCAGCGGATTGCAGCTGGATTACCGTACCGGCGGTGACGTTGGTCCTGCACTCGGCGCGGCGCGCCTGGCGCAAGTTGCCATGAATCTGCAAACGTCGTTATCAGAGTTACTGCCTCAGCTTACGCTGGAGCAGGCGCATTATCCTGACGCGGAGCGTCATGCTCGTTATCAACAGCGTCGAGAAACTTTCCGTCGTATCTATCAGCAATTACAACCGCTGATGTCCTGACCACTTTCCCCTCTGGCTAGCAGAGGGGAATTTGCCGAATATATATATCCACGAAAATAATAAGTTACACGTATGGATGTATTCTGAAAGTCCTGTGTAGTCGCTTTTTTCTGTGTTGTCTTTAGCGGGTTATTCATATTGTATCCATGATGGATAAGGAGATCCCAATGAAGACAACCAGGCTGTTGCCATGGATATTATTCCTCTCAGGCATACTGACTTACAGTATCGGTTTATGGCGCGCATGCCCGTTATTGAGCGGCAAGGGGTATTTTTTGGGGGCGCTGATGACGGGGATGTTCGTAACGTATGCCTATCAGCGCGCAGTAAATCTCAATCAAAACGATGAACGCTTCGCTTCCGTTTGTCAGATGGTGGCGCTCATCACGGCAGGGCTGTTGCTGGTGGGGGTGTGGAATGCCCCGTTGGCGCCCTTCGAAATAGGGTTATACCCGGCAGCATTCTTCGTGTGTTTGGCCGGACAAGTTTTACTCCTGCGTCCAGGGCCGAATGAACAAAAGGGTGAGTCTTAACTCACCAACCTGCGCGTATCGATACGCTGCAAGAGTATGGACAACAGCAGGCTACCCGCCAGCGTGGCGCTGAAAATCCACAGTATATCCAGCGGTGGCCAGTTTTTGAGTTCAATTCCGTTGGTACGTAGTGCGTGAATGATCAGCGCATGAAAACCATAAATGCCCAATGAATGGCGAGAAATAAGGCCCAGTAGCGGCAGAGTACGTGCGCTGAGCGTATTTTTGACCAGCGTCAGGAGCGAGGCGGCGCAAATAAATACCGCTGGGCCGCAGTAGAGGTACCAGGTGTCGGCAAAATTGCCTCGCCAGCGCAGTTCATGCAATGTGCCACGAGAAATAATAAATACTGCGGTAATGAATAACGCCGCACAGAGCCAGCTGAGTGCACGCTTTTGCGTATCCATCATGCCAATCGCCCGGCCCAGCATGCCGTACAGGATGTAATAGAAAGTATCGCCACTGATGTACAGGTTGACTGGGAGCCACTCAAAGCCGCCGATTTTTTGCGAGACGGTGTTGGGATTGGCAATCACCCCAATGACAACCATGAGCGCCAGTAGCATCTTGCCGCTGATATTTTTCACCTGTATCAGCGGAGAAACCAGGTAGATGACGGCGATCGCGAAGAAAAACCACAGGTGATAGAACACCGGCTTTTGCAGCAGGTTCTTCAGCGACAGCTCAGCGTTGATCGAGGTAAACAGCAGGATATAGGCCAGCGCCACGCTGCTGTAAAACAGAATGCAAAGTGCGATGCGCAGGAAATGGCGCGGTTTGGCGCTACGCTCACCAAAGAACAGATAGCCCGAAATCATAAAGAACAGCGGAACGCTGACGCGAGAGGCTGAATTGAGCACGTTAGCCAGATCCCAATTCAACGGGCTGACGCTTTGCGCATTGGTGATGTACCAGGTTGTGGTGTGGATCATCACGACCATTAAACAGGCTATCCCGCGCAGGTTATCAATCCAGAAAATTTTGGGCTGCATCAGTTCCTCTGTGTCCATTAAAAAAAGTCTGACCGATATTTTGCGAACGTAGCTCACTGGAATAATCCGAGTTCTTACGCTAAAGCTTGAGATGGTCTGATGAGATTCTCAAAATAGGATCTGTTTCCAGACACTAATAATAAGACTGACCAGCAAACCAGGCGGTAATAAAATGATGATGAAGTATTTCTTTCCCGCGATCGCTGCCCTTTTGCTGGTAGCGTGCGCTGACACACAATCGTCTGCACCTGCGCAGAAAGCGCAAAAGGTTAAGGTCAGTGCCACACGTTCGCTGGATATGGAGTCATTGTGCAAAAATGAGGCGGCGCAACGCTACAACACTGGCGCGCAGAAAATTGATATCTCCGGCCTGGAGCAATTCCAGGGTAGCTATGAGATGCGTGGTTCTACCTTCCGTAAAGAGAGTTTTGTCTGCTCTTTTGATGCAGACGGGCAGTTTTTGCACCTTTCCATGCGCTAAGTTCCCCCTTTTTCCCGTTTCGTACTGTATATCTTGCAGCCAGCGGGTATACTGACCGCTTCCTTTAAATCCACACGTATCCAGCACGAAATAATATGCAAAAGTTTGATACCAGGACCTTCCAGGGCTTGATCCTGACCTTACAGGATTACTGGGCTCGCCAGGGCTGCACCATCGTTCAACCATTGGACATGGAAGTCGGCGCGGGAACATCTCACCCAATGACCTGCCTGCGTGCGCTGGGGCCGGAGCCGATGGCGACTGCTTATGTGCAGCCTTCTCGTCGTCCGACCGATGGCCGCTATGGCGAAAACCCGAACCGCTTACAGCACTACTATCAGTTCCAGGTAGTGATTAAGCCGTCTCCGGACAACATTCAGGAGCTGTACCTGGGTTCTCTGAAAGAACTGGGTATGGACCCGACCATTCACGATATCCGTTTCGTGGAAGATAACTGGGAAAACCCGACGCTGGGTGCCTGGGGTCTGGGTTGGGAAGTGTGGCTGAACGGCATGGAAGTGACGCAGTTCACCTACTTCCAGCAGGTTGGTGGCCTGGAATGTAAACCAGTAACCGGGGAAATTACTTACGGTCTGGAACGTCTGGCCATGTACATTCAGGGCGTAGACAGCGTTTACGACCTGGTCTGGAGCGACGGCCCGCTGGGTAAAACCACTTACGGCGACGTGTTCCATCAGAACGAAGTGGAGCAATCCACCTACAACTTTGAATACGCCGACGTGGACTTCCTGTTCACCTGCTTCGAGCAGTACGAGAAAGAGGCGCAGCAGCTGCTGGCGCTGGAAAATCCGCTGCCGCTGCCTGCGTATGAACGCATTCTGAAAGCCGCCCATAGCTTCAACCTGCTGGATGCGCGTAAAGCCATCTCCGTCACTGAGCGTCAGCGCTATATCCTGCGAATTCGCACCCTGACCAAAGCAGTGGCAGAAGCTTACTACGCTTCCCGTGAAGCCCTTGGCTTCCCGATGTGCAACAAAGACAAATAAGAGGCGGCCATGTCTGAGAAAACTTTTCTGGTGGAAATCGGCACTGAAGAGCTGCCACCAAAAGCACTGCGCAGCCTGGCTGAGTCCTTTGCTGCAAACTTTACCGCGGAGCTGGATAACGCTGGCATCGCGCACGGCAACGTTGAGTGGTTCGCCGCGCCGCGTCGTCTGGCGCTGAAAGTCGCGAATCTGGCGGAATCTCAACCCGATCGCGAAGTTGAAAAACGCGGTCCGGCCATTGCCCAGGCGTTTGACGCTGAAGGTAAACCGAGCAAAGCGGCAGAAGGTTGGGCACGTGGCTGCGGCATCACGGTTGATCAGGCTGAGCGTCTGACTACCGACAAAGGCGAATGGCTGTTGTACCGTGCGCATGTGAAAGGCGAAAGCGCTGAAACGCTGCTGCCGAACATGATCGCCACGTCACTGGCGAAGCTGCCGATCCCGAAACTGATGCGCTGGGGCGCGTCTGACGTCCACTTCGTGCGTCCGGTTCACACCGTGACTCTGTTGCTGGGAGACAAAGTGATTCCGGCAACGATTCTGGGCATTCAGTCCGATCGCGTGATCCGCGGACACCGCTTTATGGGCGAGCCGGAATTCACCATCGATTCTGCCGATCAGTACCCGGAAATCCTGCGTGAGCGCGGCAAAGTAATTGCGGATTACGCTGAGCGTAAAGCGAAAATCAAAGCCGATGCTGAAGAAGCGGCGCGTAAGATTGGCGGTAACGCTGACCTGAGCGAAAGCCTGCTGGAAGAAGTTACCTCGCTGGTGGAATGGCCGGTAGTGCTGACTGCGAAGTTCGAAGAGAAATTCCTCGCTGTTCCGTCTGAAGCGCTGGTACACACCATGAAAGGTGACCAGAAGTACTTCCCGGTATACGCGAACGACGGCAAACTGCTGCCGAACTTTATCTTCGTTGCCAACATCGAATCGAAAGATCCGATCCAGATTATCTCTGGTAACGAGAAAGTCGTTCGTCCGCGTCTGGCGGATGCCGAGTTCTTCTTCAATACCGACCGTAAAAAACGTCTGGAAGACCATCTGCCGCGTCTGCAAACCGTGCTGTTCCAACAGCAACTGGGTACGCTGCGCGACAAGACTGATCGTATCCAGGCGCTGGCGGGCTGGATTGCTGGTCAGATTGGCGCTGATGTTAACCACGCAACGCGTGCTGGCCTGCTGTCCAAGTGCGATCTGATGACCAACATGGTCTTCGAATTCACCGACACCCAGGGTGTGATGGGCATGCACTATGCGCGTCACGATGGCGAAGCGGAAGATGTAGCTGTTGCGCTGAACGAGCAGTATCAGCCGCGTTTTGCTGGTGATGACCTGCCGTCGAACCCGGTAGCTTGTGCCGTGGCGATTGCTGACAAGATGGACACCCTGGCGGGTATCTTCGGTATCGGTCAGCATCCGAAAGGCGACAAAGACCCGTTTGCGCTGCGTCGTGCTGCGCTGGGTGTGCTGCGTATTATCGTTGAGAAGAACCTGAATCTGGATCTGCAAACGCTGACCGAAGAAGCGGTTCGTCTGTATGGTGACAAGCTGACCAACGCCAACGTGGTGGATGACGTTATCGACTTTATGCTCGGTCGCTTCCGCGCCTGGTATCAGGACGAAGGTTATACCGTCGACACCATTCAGGCCGTACTGGCACGTCGTCCGACTCGTCCGGCTGATTTTGACGCACGTATGAAGGCGGTTTCGCACTTCCGTACGCTGGAAGCCGCGTCCGCGTTGGCTGCCGCGAACAAGCGTGTATCGAACATCCTGGCGAAGTCTGAAGAGACGCTGAATGACCGCGTGAATGCGGCAACGCTGAAAGAGCCGGAAGAAATTGCGCTGGCGATGCAGGTGGTTGTGCTGCGCGATAAGCTGGAGCCTGTCTTCGCTGCCGGTCGTTACCAGGAAGCGCTGGTTGAGTTGGCGGAACTGCGTGAACCGGTTGATGCGTTCTTCGAGAAAGTGATGGTCAACGTAGAAGATAAAGATCTGCGTATTAACCGTCTGTCTATGCTCGAAAAACTGCGCGAGCTGTTCTTGCGCGTGGCTGATATTTCTCTGCTGCAGTAACGACCCTGCGCTGACTTAGAAAATGCCGGATGGCGGCTTCGCCTTATCCGGCATTTTTTTATGTTGTTAGCGCAACTGCAATTTTGTCAGACAGGTCTGGCTGTCTTCCATCGTCTTAATAGGATACTCCGCTGTTTTACCGTTGTAGCTCACTGCGATGGTGCCTTCCATATTGCGCGGTAGCCATACCCCGACAAAGCCATTTCGGCCGCTCTTCATCGCTTTTTGTACCACCACATCACCCTTGTTATCCGTCACTTTGACATTGAATGTCTTCTCCGGCATTTCGCCCTGGCAGCCAGAAAGGCTGTGGTTGAAACAAGGATGTGTTTGCCATTCATACGGGGCAAACGACAGATAGAACTTGTCACCGAGCGGCAGGGTATAAACCTGATCGCCCGAAGAGAGCTTCAACGCGGTGCTGGTGATGGACGCTGAGTACGGCAGCGGGCGGCTCTGCGGTGATTGATCAATCGTCTCTACGATTTGTTCGACGGATTTCCCGCTAAGCCCGTGTTCGGCCAGAAAAGTAGCTTCCGGCGTTGCCGCGAACGCAGTACCAGTGGTGAGCAAACCTAAAATCAGCAGCAGTGAGGATTTCGACATAGCTTCAATTCCTTGTGAAAATTGTGGAATATAGACTGGCTCACTATAAAGCTTGCCCTTAGGGAAAGGTCAAAGGGACGACGGGTAAAGTAATGCAAAGAAGCGTTGGGGAGGGGAGACTTACAAAATACAGATAAAAAAATCCCCGCCGTTTGGCAGGGATTCAGAATTTTGAGCTTTTTAAGCTTACAGGCTGGTTACGTTGCCAGCTGCCGGGCCTTTAGCGCCGCTTTCGATGGTGAAGGAAACTTTCTGACCTTCGTCCAGAGATTTGTAGCCATCGTTCTGGATAGCAGAGAAGTGTACGAACACGTCTTTAGAGCCATCGTCAGGAGTGATGAAGCCGAAACCTTTGTCAGCGTTGAACCATTTTACGATACCAGTCATTTTACCGGACATAGTGTATTACCTTTTAAAAAATAAGTGTGCCTTTCGGCGATATGGCGTGCTTTACAGATTTTTTAACAGTAAAGGAAATGCTCACTACGAAGGGTATCAACGATAACTCTTGAAGGGACTTGCCTTACTAACTGCTGTAATGGTCTGTACGTCAAACCGTTGAGGGCATTAACTCATTTTACGCATGTGGATGCAACTACTATTTTCTTTTTTGTGGATAACCTTCGTAAGAGAACGGCCCTGTTACAGGACCGTTCTTGAGCAAAATTGAAAAATAGTTCAATCCATCAGTTGCTTACTTAACCTAGGGTCTGCCTGAATCAGGCGCATTAACTTCAATTCGGTAGTGGAAGGCTTTACGCGTTTAGACTCCCATTCATGAACCATCGCGACCGTCACGCCCATCACTCGGGCAAAATCGTCTGTTTTTAAACCTGTCCCTCGTCGTAGCTGTTCAAATTCGGTGAAAGGGTTGGTTTTTTGCGGCAGAGTGACCGTCTGCGATACATCTTTAAAAACAATCTGCTCCAGACTGCTTAGCAGTTCAAACATAGGATCTTTGTATTCCATTGAGAACTCCTACAAATCACACAGCGGGATCGTGAATTTCTTCGAAGCTCATTAAGAGTAGTCGGAAAAAATGAAGCCGGATTTAAGGTTTGCGTGATGGATTCGTTTCAGCGGATCGCAGGTGACAATCTATTGCTGGCTAACGAACTGATAAAGGTCAGGATCTCCGAACGATCGATTCCGATTGTAAAGATGACTAAAATATGACGCCGAGTGGTAAATGCAGCATTGTTTAGCAAAACGAACGGTGGCGGGAACGGTTATTTTCCCCCACAAGATTACGCGGAAAGGGTATCTTGCGGGGCTGACCTGGACTATCCTTGTCAACGTCAGGCACGCGGGTGTCGTTGTGCGCATTTTTGGGTGAAAGGAGTATTAAAATGGCGACAGGTAAGTCCTGCTCTCGCTGGTTTGCGCCTGTTTTGGCGCTCTTAATGGTAGTTGGCCTGAGTGGGTGTTTTGATAAAGAAGGCGATCAACGCAAAGCGTTTATCGATTTTCTGCAGAATACTGCAATGCGTAGCGGAGAGCGTTTACCAACGCTGACCGCCGATCAGAAAAAACAGTTTGGCCCGTTTGTGTCCGATTACGCGATTCTGTATGGCTATTCGCAGCAGGTTAATCAGGCGATGGACTCCGGTCTGCGCCCGGTGGTTGATAGCGTAAATGCGATTCGTGTTCCTCAGGATTATGTGACTCAGCGTGAGCCGCTGCGTCAGGCAAATGGTGCGCTAGGTGTATTAGGGCAACAGTTGCAGAATGCGAAACTACAGGCAGATGCTGCGCATGGCGCGCTGAAGCAGGGCGAAGATCTGAAGCCGGTCTTTGATCAGGTGTACAACAAAGTTGTTACTGCACCAGCAGAGGCCTTACAGCCGCTGATCCCTGCCGCGCAAATTTTCACGCAGCAGTTGGTGCAGGTTGGTGATTTTGTGGCGCAGCAGGATACACAGGTGAGCTTTGTCGCCAACGGTATCCAGTTCCCAACGTCACAGCAGGCAAGTCAGTACAATACGCTGATTGGCCCGTTGGCTGCTCAGCATCAGGCATTTAATCAGGCCTGGACTGCTGCGGTGAATGCCGCTCAGTAATTAAGATACGGTAATGCATGAAAGGCCGGGTGAGCGTAAGCGCTACCCGGCCTTTTGTTTATGATGCGACCTGCGGGTTTACGCAGTTCTTCTCAACGCGTCCTTGCAGCGCATCGATTAAGTTATCCACCGCACAGGCCGCCATGTTGTAGCGCGTTTCGTGTGTGGCTGAACCAATGTGCGGTACGGCCACCACGTTGGGCAGTGACAGTAGCGGTGAGTCTACCGATAATGGCTCTTGCTCAAATACATCCAGGCCAGCGGCATGAATCTCGCCTTTTTGCAGGGCAGCAATCAACGCTTTTTCATCGACCACCGGGCCACGTCCGGCGTTAATAAAAATGGCGGAAGACTTCATTTTGGCAAACTGCTCGGTGCTGAACAGATGATGCGTTTCGTCGGTTAACGGCAGGATCAGGCAGACAAAATCAGACTCCTGCAACAGCGTATCGAGGTCGCAGTAACGTGCATTGAAGCGTTCTTCTGCTTCCTGATGGTGACGGCGCGCATTATAGAGAATCGGCATGCTAAAGCCGAAATGCGCACGTTGTGCCAGCGCCAGCCCAATGCGGCCCATACCGACAATCCCCAGCGTTTTGTGGTGTACATCGGTACCAAACCAGTCCGGTCCGATACTTTTGGTCCATTCGCCAACCTTTACCCGTTCGGCAACTTCCACTACGCGGCGTGCGGTGCTTAACACCAGCGCCATTACCGTATCGGCGACGGTTTCCGTCAGCACGGTTGGCGTGTGCATCAACAGCACCTTACGCGCGTTGAGGGCATCGACGTCGAAGTTGTCATAGCCTACGGAAACCGTGGATGTCGCACGCAGCCTGGGCATTTTCTCCAGCAGAGCGGTATTGACGGCTTCACTGGAGCCCAGCAGACCTTCTGCATTGGCAAAAGCGTCGGCGTGCTGTGCGACCGTTTCCGGGCGCAGGTTAGGCACCTGAGTCACAGTAAAATGTTCTTCCAGGCGATGCAGTAAATCGTCAGGTAACGCTTTATAGAGAATAATGGACGGCTTCATGCGAATCTCCGTAAGTTAAAATTTAAGCGTGGCGTGCGCCAACCGGAATTTGGGAATTATTAGCAGGCTTAACAATTAAAGTTAGCCACACTGAGACAAAAAGCGCTACCCCCATAAAAATGTACGAGGCGGACGGGCTGCCGGTAGCGCCATTGAGGTAGCCGACAAACCATGAACCAAAGAATGAACCTAGCGCGCCCATGCTGTTGATCAGCGCCATTGCTCCACCGGCGACGTTGCGCGGCAGCATTTCCGGGATGATGGCGAAGAAGGGACCATAGGGGGCATACATTGCCGCGCCTGCAATAACCAGCAGCGTGTAAGAAATCCAGAAGTGGTCTGCGCCTACGGCCCAGGAGCCGATAAACGCGAAAGCGGCTATTAATAACAGTGGCCAGACAAACAGCTTACGGTTTTGCAGCTTATCGGACGCCCAGGAGACGAGGATCATCGCCGCCGTTGCCGCCAGATACGGTACGGATGACAGCCAACCAACTTCCACCATCCCCAGATTTGCACCGCCGTTGCGGATAATCGACGGCAGCCACAGGACAAAACCATAGACGCCAATACTCCAGGCGAAATACTGCATACACAGCAGGATGACGTTACGTGAGCGGAAAGCCTCGCTATAGTTACGTACGGCTTTGATGCCTTGCTGCTCTTTTTCCAGTTGTGCCTGAAGCGCGGCTTTTTCAGATTCTGACAGCCAACCGACCTGAGACGGTTTGTCTTTTACCAGCACCCACCAGCAGAACGCCCAGATGATGGCCGGGAAGCCCTCGATGATGAACATTTCTCGCCAGCCCAGCGCCTGAATCAGGTAACCGGAAACCACGGACATCCACAGAACGGTGACCGGATTACCGAGGATCAGGAAAGTGTTTGCGCGCGAGCGTTCAGATTTCGTAAACCAGTTGCTGATATAAATCAGCATTGCCGGCATCACGGCGGCTTCAACGACGCCAAGAATAAAGCGGATGGCGGCAAGCATTGGAATATTGCTGACCATGCCGGTTAACGACGCGCATGCGCCCCAGAGGATCAGACAGACAAAAATCAGTTTTCGTACGCTGCGTCGTTCAGCGTAAATTGCGCCCGGGATCTGAAAGAAGAAATAGCCGAGGAAAAACAGCGCGCCCAGCAGGGAAGAGATCCCCTTGGTAATGCCGAGGTCTTCGTTGATACCGGCGGCGGAGGCGAAGCTGAAGTTCGCGCGATCAAGGTACGCCAGGCTATACGTGATAAACACGATTGGCATGATGTACCACCAGCGTTTTGCTGCATTAGTTGAGCTATTCATAGACTGCCCTCTGGTTATGCTGATACGCCGCCTCTGTATGTAGGGTACAGAGTTGGCCGGGAGTTTATTCCCCTAATTGTTCACGTGTGGGTAATCCTTCGCTGTCGCCCTGAACCTGAATGGCCAGTGCGCCAATTTTATTGCCGCGTGTCACCGCCTGATGCACCGAGTGGCCTTCCAGCAGGGCGCTAATAACGCCCACGGCAAAGCCATCGCCTGCGCCGACCGTATCGACCACGTTGTCGACTTTTACCGGTGCCACGCAGCCTTGTTCGCCGCTGGCGGTTTTGTACCAGGCGCCATCAGCCCCGGTTTTGACGATCACAGCCTTCACCCCATGGCGCAGATAAAAGTCGGCGATGGCTTCAGGCGTCTGCTGACCGGTTAAAATCATGCCCTCTTTTAACCCAGGTAAAACCCAGTCAGCCTGAAATGCCAGGCGGTTCAGTTTTTCCACCATTTCGGCTTCGCTTTTCCACAATACCGGGCGCAAATTTGGGTCAAAGGAGATGGTTTTCCCTTGGGCTTTCAGCGTGCGGGCGGTATGCGCCAGAAGTTCATAGGAGCTGGCAGAAAGCGCGGCTGCCACGCCGCTCAGGTGCAAGTGACGTGCGCTGGCAAAATAGTTCTCGTGGTAATCCTCAATGCTGAGGTGGCTGGCAGCGGAACCTTTACGGAAATATTCCACAATGGGATCGGTTCCATTTTCGACCTTAGATTTAAGCTGAAAGCCAGTAGCGTAACGCCCGTCCTGGGTGACTCCCTGCGCATCAATCCCTTCTTTTTCCAGCGACTTAACGATAAAACGTCCAAAACTGTCGTTGCCTACACGGCTCACCCAACCGACCTTCAGGCCCAGACGGGCAAGACCGGTCGCCACGTTGAGCTCCGCGCCTGCAACGCGCTTGATAAACTGCTCCACATCCGCCAGTTCGCCGGTTTGCGTGGCGACAAACATCGCCATCGCTTCACCAATAGTGACCACATCCAGTGAATTTTTCATGTGTTACTCCTCGCGTAACAGCTCGACGTAGCGGCGGGTAACCGCCACCAAATCCTGCCCTTCCAGGGGGAACTCAATGCCGCGTGGGACATCGTTGGGCAGCGTTTTTAGCAGCGCCAGCCAGCGCGGATCGGCGGTATCTGGCGGTACGGCGCGGTAGCTGTCGCGATGTGCAACTGCGGCTTTAACATGGATATACCCAACGGTTGACGCCAGGTTCTGCGCCGCCAGTTCCGGGGAGTCGCCCACCCACAGCCAGTTCCCCATATCGAAGGTTAAAGATATCGGCAGGTTTTGCGCCTGACAGGCTTCGTTAAAGCGCTGCATCGGCTGCAGGCGTCCGCAGTCGGTCTGATCGTTCTCGACAACCAGCTCCATTCCGCTGTTGTCCAGCCATTGGCGTAGAACGTCGAACTGTTCGGTATGGGAAAAATGGCCGAGGGAGACTTTTAACCACAGTGCCTGCAAGGCCTGCGCTTCCTCAAGTAGTTCTGGAAGACGGGGGTTGAGGCTACCGTCCTCAAGGAACAACGGTTCAGGCGCAGAGTAACAGGCCAGCAGGCCGAAGATTTCGATCGCAGAGGCCATCGTGGACAGCGTCTTCAGCTCAACGTCGGTTAATAGCTCGCGGCGGATTTCGACGCCGTCAGCACCGGCTTCAGCGATGATGGGCAGCATTGCCGTTTGCCCGCCTGCGGCCCGTACCTGGTCGTGCCCATAAGCGGCGGTGACCACCATAATTTTTCTTTTCATGGAAACTCCAGACTAGCGTTCTTGTTATAACGCTAGATGGAACCGGTTCCAAAGAAAAGCCTATGATGTCGAATTTATGATCACCATCACGAAGGTAATTTAACGGCAGGTAGAGCCGCGCACGATCAGCTCGCCGGAGAAGACCTGCTCCTGAATGGCCGCAGAGCCGCCATCGATCCGGCGCACAACCTGCTCAACGGCGGTGTAACCAATCTGCCAGGTGGGTTGTTTCAATGTGGTAATACCAACGCCCGCCAGCTCGGCCCATTCCAGCTCGTCAAAACCGAGTAGGCCAATGTCGCTCCCCCAGTTGAGGCCAATGCGTTTCAGGGCGCGGGCTACTTGTAGCGTGAGGGCACCGTTGGCAGAGATAACGGCTTTGCGCATTCCACGATGCTGCTGGTGAAACTGGCGCAGGGTGTCGTCCAGTTGCGTATTGTCCGTGAGCGGGACTTCGGCATTTTGCGCGATCACGCCGGGGTATTGCGCGAGCGTGGCACGAAAAGCGCTCAGGCGTTCGCGGCGGGTATTCACCATGCCGAGTGGTTCGCTGAGGAACAGGATGGCTTCAAAACCTTGTTCGACCAGATGTTCGGTGGCAACCGTTGCCGCCTGGGTGTTATCCAGCCCGACCATATCACAGGCGAAATCGGGAATTTTACGGTCAATCAGCACCATCGGCAGCGCAGACTGTTGCAGGCGGTTCAGCCCCTCTTCGCGCATCCCGACGGCGTTGACCACAATCCCTTCGACCTGGTAGCTGCGCAGCAGGTCGAGATAATGCAGTTCCTGATCCACTTCGTTGTTGGTGTTACACACCAGCGGGGTAAAGCCTTTATCGCGACAGGCAGCTTCAATACCACTTAGCACGTTGACGGAGTAGGGATTAGTAATATCGGCGATGATCAGGCCAATCAGGCGGGTACGACCATGTTTCAGGCCTCTTGCCATCAGGCTGGGACGGTAGTCGAGATCGGCAATGGCTTGTTCAATGCGGGCCAGCAGCGCGTCGGAAAGCAGGTGCTTTTCACCGTTGAGATAACGTGAAATGCTGGTCTTGCCGGTTTTTGCAGCTTTCGCCACATCGCTGATGGTTGCCCGTGTTGATTTGCTCATCGCTGATTTCCCTGAATTTGGTGACAACACCTTAACGCGAAAATCAACGATGGCAAGTGCTTCATGCCGGATGGATACGGTCTGCTTCCATCCGGCACAAAACGTTACTGGATCGGGCTTAAGGTAATTTCTACGCGGCGGTTTTGCGCTTTACCTTCCGTTGTGCTGTTGCTGGCGATCGGATTTGCCGGGCCCATACCCTGAGTGCGGATGCGGTTAGCTGCGACCCCTTGAGTGATCAAGGCGCTGGCTACGGAGTCTGCGCGCTGCTGTGACAGACGCATATTCAGATCCTGGCTGCCGGTGCTGTCGGTGAAGCCCAGCACGTTGACGGCGGTTTTATTGTACTCTTTCAGTACCATCGCCACGCCGGTCAGGGTGTTAGCACCCGCAGGCTTCAGGTTGGCACTGCTGCTGTCGAAGGTGACGTTGTTTGGCATGTTCAGAATGATGTTATCGCCACTGCGCGTCACGCTGACGCCCGTTCCCTGCATTTTTTCGCGCAGTTTCGCTTCCTGCACGTCCATGTAATAGCCGATACCACCGCCAACGGCCGCGCCAGCCGCTGCGCCAATCAGTGCGCCTTTGCCGCGATCTTTCTTCGAAGAAGAGAGTGCGCCAATGCCCGCGCCGACCAGAGAGCCAATACCTGCGCCAATGCCGGATTTACCCGCTTCGCGTTCGCCGGTGTAAGGGTTTGTTGTGCAGCCAGAAACCGCCAGGGCGCCGCTCACGATGGCAGCAATAACAAATACACGTTTCTTCATCTTAATTCCTTAATGACTTTTTCTTCTTTGCCACAGCGACCGTGGCGGTTGATTATGACGTGTGAACATGAAGAAAATTCCAGGGAAGACTCTGAAATTTGTAAGTAACATTGAACGGCATAATAAATAATCCGTCACATCGCATTCAGGAGCGCCATCTTGGCTAATTCACCCGCACATTACTCGGTGTTAACCGCCGCCCACTGGGGACCAATCCTCGTCGACACTGATGGTGAGACGGTTTTCTCCTCGCGTGGCGCGCTGCCCACCGCTCATCCCAACTCTTTGCAAACCGTGGTGCGCGACCAGGTTCACAGTAAAACGCGGGTACGTTTTCCGATGGTGCGTAAAGGGTTTCTCGCCTCGCCGGAAAACCCACAGGGCGTACGTGGGCAGGATGAGTTTGTTCGTGTCAGTTGGGACGACGCGCTGAATCTTATCCATACGCAGCATAAACGCATCCGTGACAGCTACGGCCCGGCCTCAATTTTTGCCGGTTCGTACGGCTGGCGTTCCAACGGCGTGTTACACAAAGCGGCGACCCTGTTACAGCGTTATATGGCGCTGGCGGGCGGTTATACCGGGCATCTGGGGGATTACTCGACGGGGGCTGCGCAAGCGATCATGCCGTACGTGGTGGGCGGGAACGAAGTTTACCAGCAGCAAACCAGCTGGCCGGTGGTGCTGGAGAACAGCGAGGTGGTGGTGTTGTGGAGCGCCAATCCGCTGAATACCCTGAAGATTGCCTGGAACGCGTCCGATGAGCAGGGCCTCGCGTACTTTGAGGCATTGCGCGACAGCGGTAAACGGTTGATCTGTATCGATCCGATGCGATCGGAAAGCGTCGATTTCTTTGGCGATAAGATGGAATGGATTGCCCCGCATATGGGGACCGACGTAGCGCTGATGCTGGGCATCGCGCATACGCTGGTGGAAAACGGCTGGCATGACGAGGACTTTCTCTCCCGGTGTACTACCGGATATGACCGTTTTGCCGACTATCTGCTGGGTAAATCTGACGATGTTGCAAAAACGGCAAAATGGGCGGCAGAGATTTGTGGTATTCCGGCCGCGAAGATACGCGAACTTGCAGCGATATTTCACCAAAATACCACCATGCTGATGGCCGGATGGGGCATGCAGCGCCAACAGTATGGCGAGCAGAAACACTGGATGATTGTCACCCTGGCCGCCATGCTCGGACAAATCGGGACGCCAGGCGGCGGTTTTGGGCTGTCGTACCATTTTGCCAACGGCGGCAACCCAACGCGCCGGGCTGCGGTGCTGGCTTCAATGCAGGGCAGCGTTAAAGGCGGCACCGACGCGGTAGATAAAATCCCGGTGGCGCGAATTGTCGAAGCGCTGGAAAATCCCGGCGGTTTTTACCAGCACAACGGCATGGACCGCCATTTCCCGGACATCCGTATGCTGTGGTGGGCGGGTGGCGCTAACTTCACCCATCATCAGGACACTAACCGTTTAATTCGCGCCTGGCAAAAACCGGAGCTGGTGGTCATCTCGGAGTGTTTCTGGACCGCAGCAGCAAAGCATGCTGATATCGTGCTGCCAGCAACCACCTCCTTTGAGCGTAATGATTTGACCATGACTGGCGATTACAGCAACCAGCACCTGGTGCCGATGAAGCAGGTCGTACCGCCGCAGGACGAAGCGCGAAATGATTTTGATGTCTTTGCCGAGCTGAGTGAGCGCTGGGAAAAGGGCGGATATGAACGGTTCACCGAAGGTAAAAGCGAACTGGCGTGGCTGGAGACTTTTTACAATATTGCCGGGCAACGTGGGGCCAGTCAGCAGGTGACATTGCCGCCTTTCGCCGAGTTTTGGCAGCGCAACGCCCTGATCGAAATGCCGGAAAACGCCGCCAGCGCACAGTTTATCCGTTTTGCGGATTTTCGCCGCGACCCGCAGGCGCATCCGCTGAAAACGGACAGCGGCAAAATTGAAATCTACTCCGCGAGGATTGCAGGTTACGGCTACGCGGACTGCGCGGGACACCCGATGTGGCTGGAGCCGGATGAGTGGTTCGGTAACGCTGAACCGGACCAGCTACAGCTACTTTCCGCCCACCCGGCGCACCGTTTGCATAGTCAGCTTAACTACAGTGCGCTACGGGAGCAGTACGCGGTAGCGGATCGTGAGCCGATAACGATTCATCCGCAGGACGCCCACGCGCGCGGCATTGCGGATGGCGATACGGTCAGGGTGTGGAACCAGCGCGGGCAAGTTCTGGCGGGCGCGGTGGTGACGGCGGGTATTAAACCCGGCGTCATCTGTATTCATGAAGGCGCCTGGCCTGATTTGGATCTCGCAGCGAACGGTATTTGTAAAAATGGCGCCGTCAACGTGCTGACCAAAGATCTCCCCAGCTCGAAGCTGGGGAATGGCTGCGCGGGCAACACCGCGCTGGCGTGGCTTGAAAAATATAGCGGACCAACGTTGGCGCTTACGGCGTTTGATCCGCCTGCCAGCCCATAATCCACGTGGGGTGGTGAGTCTCTTCCTGCCATGCGCCGTCTTCAATACGAAAACCCAGCGCATGGTAGAAGTTCACCGCTGATTGATTCTTCTGGTATACCTC
This sequence comes from Citrobacter sp. MGH105, assembly GCF_001037485.2. NCBI lineage: Bacteria > Pseudomonadati > Pseudomonadota > Gammaproteobacteria > Enterobacterales > Enterobacteriaceae > Citrobacter > Citrobacter sp. MGH105. The sequence goes on from NZ_CP073048.1 coordinate 196,559, forward strand.
AAGGCTGAGTATTGAAAAGCGCTGCTGGACATGCTGCACCAGCGCTTTGCCGATCCCGCTTCTGATGGCGGCAGGTGCGACAAACAGCGCGCCGAGAAAGCGGTCGTCAATCACGCTGGCAAAGCCTTTGAGCTCGCCTTCTTCTTCCCAAACCCAGGTTTGCGCGGCTGGCAGATAAACATCCCGCACCACGGATTCACTTTCGCGCCAGTAGCGCTCTTCGATAAATGGATGGGCATGGATTGTGCTTTCCATCCACAGCGCCAAAATTGACGGCAGATCTTCAGCCTTGGATTCACGAATCATGTTGTTCTCCCGGATAAAAGATGCAGCTGGTGACATGGTCGTTGACCAGGCCGCACGCCTGCATAAAGGAGTAACAAATGGTGGTGCCGACAAACTTAAATCCGCGTTTTTTTAATGCTTTAGACAGCGCGTCTGACGCAGGCGTGGAGGTGGGAATATCGCTCAGATTGGCGGCGTGAGTCACTTGCGGTTGGTTATCAACAAATGACCAGACGAATTCGCTAAACGACTCTCCGTTTTGCGCCATCGTCAGAAAAGCGCGAGCGTTGCCGATAATGGCCTGAATTTTTCCGCGATGACGAATAATGCCGGCATCCAGTACCAGCCTTTCCACATCCTCTTCGGTCATGGCCGCCACTTTTTCCGGGTCAAAATGGTGGAAGGCGTGGCGATAGTTTTCCCGTTTCTTGAGCACGGTAATCCACGATAACCCGGCCTGCTGGCCCTCAAGGCAGATCATTTCGAACAGCTTTTTACCATCGGTTTCGGGGACGCCCCATTCCTTGTCGTGGTAGGCAATGTAAAGTGGGTCCTGGCTGACCCATCCGCAACGCTGCATATTCTTCCTCGCTGTTTTTACTGGCGTAAAAATTTCATTCGGCCCGCCTTGACGCGCCAGCTAAAAAGACAATATTTAATACAGGGCCTGATGGGCCCAATATCCTTCACTCAATGACAATAATATCGCCGAATTCGGCTCTTTTCTGGAGTCGCGTTGATGATTATAAGAAACAGTAGTGGTCGCCAAAGGTTAACTCTGGCGAGCGTCGTAGTTTGTGCGCTGTCCATCAATACAGCATATGGCTGGCAACAAGAATATATCGTTGATGCGATGTCAGGGCATACGGCTGAACGTTATACATGGGACAGCGATCACCAACCACGTTATAACGACATTCTGGAAGAACGTATTCGTTCCACTCAGAACGTGGCGGGTCCCGTGGTGAATCTGGCGGATGAGACGCCTATGGATGCGACCAGCGGCATGAGTATGGGCTGGAACTTCCCGCTTTCAAGGCAGGTGACAACTGGTCCGGTTGCCGCGCTGCATTATGACGGTTCAACCACATCTACTTACAACGAATTTGGCGATAGCGCGACGTCGGTAACGCAGAACGATCCGCTGTGGCATGCCAGCGTGAGTTCGTTGGGTTGGCGAGTCAATTCGCAGTTCGGTGATGTGCGTCCGTGGGCGCAAATCAGCTATAACCAGCAGTTTGGCGAGAATATCTGGAAGGCGCAGTCGGGTCTCAGTCGCATGTCAGCAGCGGGTCAGGATGGTAACTGGGTGGATGTCACCGTCGGTGCAGATATGCTGTTGAACCCGCACATGGCGGCTTACGCGGCGCTTTCGCAGGCGGAAAACAGTACCAACAACAGCGACTATATGTACACCATGGGAGTGAGCGCCAAATTTTAACGTAAGTAATCAGCATATAAACATCTTGATTACATGTTGAGATCAACAATCACACGCACTCCAGCGATAGCGTGTACTAACTCATGCGATAAAATTCAGTAACCCGACTTTTTGTCTCGTCATTCATTCCGCATTCCAGGCATTTCATTCCGTCCTGGCGGCATTTCATGCCGTTTTCTCCTGCTCATAAAAGCGCTTCGGTATGGTTGTTGGCAGAGAATTTCCCATTTTGTTTATGCAGGAAGACTGCCATGAAAACTTCTGATTATCAGCGTACCCGCTGGCTGACACTGATCGGCACCATCATTACCCAATTTGCTTTAGGTTCTGTTTATACCTGGAGCCTGTTTAACGGTGCGCTCTCTTCTAAGCTTGATGCGCCGGTGAGTCAGGTTGCCTTTTCCTTTGGCCTGCTGAGCCTCGGGCTGGCAATTTCTTCTTCCGTCGCCGGGAAACTGCAGGAACGTTTTGGCGTGAAACGCGTCACCATGGCCTCCGGTATTTTACTGGGTGTCGGCTTCTTCTTAACCGCCCACTCTGACAGCCTGATTATGCTGTGGCTGAGCGCCGGTGTATTGGTCGGTCTGGCGGATGGCGCAGGTTACCTGTTAACACTTTCCAACTGTGTAAAATGGTTCCCTGAGCGTAAAGGGCTGATTTCCGCCTTTGCCATCGGTTCTTACGGTCTTGGCAGCCTCGGTTTTAAATTCATCGACAGCCAACTGTTGAGCACTGTGGGTCTGGAAAAAACCTTCATGATTTGGGGCGCGATTGTGCTGGTGATGATCGTCTTTGGCTCCACGCTGATGAAAGACGCGCCGAATCAGGAAGTGAAAACGAAAAATGGCGTGGTTGAGAATGACTACACCCTGGCGCAGTCCATGCGTAAACCGCAGTACTGGATGCTGGCAGTGATGTTCCTGACGGCGTGTATGAGTGGGCTATATGTGATTGGCGTGGCGAAAGATATTGCACAAAGCCTGGCGCATATGGATGTGGCAACGGCGGCAAATGCGGTTACCGTCATTTCTATCGCTAACCTGTCAGGTCGTCTGGTTCTGGGGATTCTGTCCGACAAAATCTCTCGTATTCGCGTTATCACCATTGGGCAGGTCGTTTCGCTGGTCGGTATGGCGGCACTGCTGTTCGCCCCGCTGAATGATGCGACCTTCTTCGCGGCGATTGCCTGTGTAGCATTTAACTTTGGCGGTACCATCACCGTGTTCCCGTCACTGGTGAGCGAGTTCTTCGGTTTGAACAATCTGGCTAAAAACTATGGTGTCATTTACTTAGGTTTCGGTATCGGCAGCATTTGTGGTTCCATTATCGCCTCGCTGTTCGGCGGTTTCTATGTGACCTTCTGCGTTATCTTTGCGCTGTTAATTATCTCGCTGGCACTCTCCACCACCATCCGCCAGCCACAGCGTAGCGTATATGCCGAGGCGCACGCCTAAACCTATTAGTAGTCTGATTAATACCTGGCGCATATATTTACAAAAATATATGCGTCATTTGCATTCTCTATAAGCACTTTTTCCCCCTCCTGTGGTCTACTTACCCGCGCCCGTAGACATTTCACTTCTGCTGTTGTCGCATTTTCCCCTGCCTGGTCTGTTTGACTACTGCTCAGGGTGTTTTAATCCCGATTCCCAGGGTTTGTTTGCATGAGATATATTAAGTCGATGACGCAGCAGAAACTCAGTTTCCTGCTGGCAATCTATATCGGTTTGTTTATGAACTGTGCTGTATTTTTCCGGCGCTTTAGCGGATATGCACACGAGTTTACCGTCTGGAAAGGACTCTCTGCGGTTGTTGAATTAGCCGGCACTGTGCTGGTGACCTTCTTTTTACTACGACTTCTCTCTTTATTTGGTCGGCGCGCCTGGCGTGTCCTGACAACGTTAGTGGTGCTGTGTTCTGCCGGTGCCAGCTATTACATGACCTTCCTGAACGTGGTAATTGGTTACGGTATTATTGCCTCCGTAATGACCACGGATATTGATTTATCGAAAGAAGTGGTTGGCTGGCATTTTGTCGTGTGGCTGGTTTCGGTCAGCATTTTACCGTTGGTTCTGATTTGGAGTAATCGCTGCCGCTATACCCTGATGAAACAGATCCGTACGCCTGGCATGAGATGGCGTAGCGTGGCGGTGGTATTGTTGGCTGGCTTGATGGTATGGGTGCCGATTCGCCTGCTGAGTATGCAACAGAGAAGCGTTGAGCGAGCAACGGGGATCGATTTGCCCAGCTATGGCGGGGTAGTGGCGAATTCCTATCTGCCGTCAAACTGGCTCTCCGCGCTGGGTCTGTACGCCTGGGCACAGGTGGATGAATCCTCAGACAACAAATCGTTGATGAACCCGGCGAAGAAGTTTACCTATGTTGCCCCCAAAAACCTCGACGACACCTATGTGGTCTTTATTATCGGCGAAACGACCCGCTGGGATCATATGGGGATTTTTGGCTATGAGCGTAATACCACGCCAAGGCTCGCCCAGGAGAAAAATCTGGCCGCCTTCCGTGGATATTCCTGTGATACGGCAACCAAACTTTCGCTGCGTTGCATGTTTGTGCGTGAGGGTGGGGCAGAAGAAAACCCGCAGCGTACTCTGAAAGAACAAAACGTCTTCTCCGTGCTCGGCCAGTTAGGGTTCAAGACCGATCTTTACGCGATGCAAAGCGAGATGTGGTTCTACAGTAACACCATGGCGGAGAACATCGCCTATCGTGAGCAGATTGGCGCAGAGCCGCGCAACCGTGGCAAGAACGTTGACGATATGCTGTTGATTACCGAGATGCAGCAGTCTCTGCAAAATAATGAAGATGGTGGCAAGCATCTAATTATTCTGCATACCAAGGGCTCGCATTTTAACTACACCCAGCGCTATACCCGTGATTATGCGCAGTGGAAGCCGGAATGTGTCAATGTTGATAGCGGTTGCTCGAAAGCTGAGATGATCAACTCATTCGATAACTCGGTAACCTATGTTGATCACTTTATTACCAAAGTATTTGATCAACTACGTGATAAGAAAGCGATCGTGTTTTACGCCGCCGATCACGGTGAGTCGATTAACGAGCGCGAGCACCTGCACGGTACGCCGCGTAAAATGGCGCCACCTGAGCAGTTCCGCGTTCCTATGATGGTGTGGATGTCTGACAAATATCTGGAAGACCCCGACCATGCGAAGGCGTTTGCACACCTTAAGCAAGAAGCTGATATGAAGGTGCCGCGTCGTCATGTGGAACTGTACGACACCATTTTGGGTTGCCTCGGTTATACCTCGCCAAATGGCGGTATTAACGAGAATAATAACTGGTGCCGTATCCCGGACGCGAATAAGGCGACAGCCCAGTAACTGAGCTGCTGACTTTCTCGCCGATCAAATGGCATTTTGATACTAAGGGATTGACGGGCGCGCAGCTGAGCAGTAAGATGCGCCCCGCATTCGGTGATTGGCGCAGCCTGGTAGCGCACTTCGTTCGGGACGAAGGGGTCGGAGGTTCGAATCCTCTATCACCGACCAAATTAGAAAAGCCCGCTCTCTGAGCGGGCTTTTTGCTTTCCGGAATCCACGAGGATGAGAACCTCCGGGGGCAAGGGGGTCGACTCGAGCGTAGCGAGAGAACGTTGCGTCAGCAACGGCCCGCAGGGCGAGCCACGCAGTGGCGAGTAATCCTCTATCACCGACCAAATTAGAAAAGCCCGCTCTCTGAGCGGGTTTTTTGCATTTGTGGCTTTTGTAGGCCTGATAAGCGAAGCGCCATCAGGCAAAACATCACGCTATAACAGACATTGCCGGATGCGGCGCAAGCGCCTTATCCGGCCTACAGGCGAAGCGCTGGCAGGGCGTATTTTTTGTTTTTCCGACCCCACGTTTGACCTTCATTTTATCTGCAAAAATTGTGCACCACTTCCCACTGACTGTTAACGATTCTGTGACATATTCCATTGCCTTTTTTTATATTTGCTTGAAACTTTTTTTGCGCTACTTATGGCTGAAGCTGGCATTTTCCGCTGTGCGCTTTAACGTTCATGGTATTAATCGCTCAGATATGCAGCATTAATTTAGAAAGTTTGAATAAATTGCATAAATGTTAATCACCAAATGTTGCGAAATATGAAGATGTTTATTCTGGCATAGTACGCGTAGCACAAATTTCCCTGCTGAAAATGTCCTTCCGCACTTTTTTTAATCTTTGTTTGTGAATTCTCACCGTTGGCGTAAATCACGGTGACCTGTATTGACGTTTTCACATTCTGTTGACAGATTGTAGGGTATGAGGGGCATTTCATGGAGAATCCGCACTGCAACTCAGTCGCTTATGTGAACGGAATCCCCATCCTCTTAACGCCGACCCGGCCGGGTAAAAAACAAAAAAGGCCAGGCGGTGCAAACCCACTGCAAAGGGTAAAACAACAAACATCACATTGGAGCAGAAGAATGAGTATTTCCTTGAAGAAGTCAGGGATGCTGAAGCTTGGTCTGAGCCTGGTGGCTATGACCGTCGCAGCAAGCGTACAGGCTAAAACTCTGGTTTATTGTTCAGAAGGATCTCCTGAAGGCTTTAACCCGCAGCTTTTCACCTCTGGCACCACCTATGATGCCAGCTCCGTACCGATCTATAACCGCCTGGTCGAGTTCAAAACCGGTACGACTGAAGTGATCCCGGGCCTTGCTGAGAAGTGGGAAATCAGCGAAGACGGCAAAACCTACACCTTCCACCTGCGTCAGGGCGTGAAGTGGCAGGACAACAAAGAATTTAAACCGACGCGCGATTTTAACGCCGATGACGTGGTGTTCTCTTTCGATCGTCAGAAAAATACCCAGAACCCGTACCATAAAGTCTCTGGCGGCAGCTATGAATACTTCGAAGGGATGGGTCTGCCGGATCTGATCTCCGAAGTGAAAAAAGTGGACGATAAAACCGTTCAGTTCGTGCTGACTCGCCCGGAAGCGCCGTTCCTGGCTGACCTGGCGATGGACTTCGCTTCTATTCTTTCCAAAGAATATGCTGACAACATGCTGAAAGCCGGTTCTCCGGAGAAAGTGGATCTGAACCCAATTGGTACCGGTCCGTTCCAGCTGCAGCAGTACCAGAAAGACTCCCGTATTCTGTATAAAGCATTCGAAGGTTACTGGGGCACCAAGCCGCAGATCGACCGTCTGGTCTTCTCCATTACGCCTGACGCTTCCGTGCGTTACGCCAAACTGCAGAAGAACGAGTGCCAGGTGATGCCGTACCCGAACCCGGCAGACATCGCGCGCATGAAGCAGGATAAAAACATCAACCTGATGGAGCAGGCGGGTCTGAACGTGGGCTACCTCTCTTTCAACACCGAGAAGAAACCGTTTGATGACGTGAAAGTCCGTCAGGCGCTGACCTACGCGGTAAACAAAGAAGCGATCATCAAAGCGGTTTATCAGGGCGCTGGCGTTGCCGCGAAAAACCTGATCCCGCCGACCATGTGGGGCTATAACGACGACGTTAAAGACTACACCTACGATCCTGAGAAGGCCAAAGCGCTGCTGAAGGAAGCTGGTCAGGACAAAGGCTTTACCGTTGAGCTGTGGGCTATGCCGGTACAGCGTCCATATAACCCGAACGCACGTCGTATGGCAGAAATGGTTCAGGCTGACTGGGCGAAAATTGGCGTTCAGGCCAAGATTGTGACCTACGAGTGGGGCGAGTATCTGAAACGCGCCAAAGCGGGTGAGCATCAGGCGGTGATGATGGGCTGGACCGGTGATAACGGGGATCCGGACAACTTCTTCGCGACCTTGTTCAGCTGTGCGGCAGCGAAAGACGGTTCCAACTACTCTCGCTGGTGCTACAAGCCGTTTGAAGACCTGATCCAGCCGGCGCGTGCGACCGACGATCACAACAAACGTATTGAACTGTACAAGCAAGCTCAGGTTGTTATGCACGACCAGGCTCCGGCTCTGATTGTTGCTCACTCCACCGTGTACGAACCAGTGCGTAAAGAAGTGAAAGGCTATGTGGTTGATCCATTAGGCAAACACCACTTCGAAAACGTCTCTGTCGAATAATTAAAAGCAATTAAGGAAGCGCTGCGCCCCGGTATTGTGTAGGCCGGATAAGCGCAGCGCCCTCCGGCGTAATGCTTTACCCGCGATGCAGTTTGCGTGGGATAAGATTTGTGAGCAATACAGACTCACGGTTCCAGGCCGTGCGTCATTAGAGAGAATCCGGGTTATGTTGCAGTTCATTCTCCGACGTTTGGGACTCGTCATCCCCACGTTTATCGGTATCACTCTTCTCACCTTTGCCTTTGTCCATATGATCCCCGGCGATCCGGTTATGATCATGGCGGGTGAACGTGGGATCTCCCCTGAGCGTCATGCTCAACTGTTGGCTGAACTCGGTCTGGATAAGCCGATGTGGCAGCAGTACCTCCACTATATCTGGGGGGTTATGCATGGTGATCTAGGTATCTCACTGAAAAGCCGCTTACCGGTGTGGGAAGAGTTCGTACCTCGCTTCAAAGCAACGCTGGAACTCGGCGTCTGCGCGATGATTTTCGCCGTCGCAGTGGGTATCCCAGTGGGTGTACTTGCTGCCGTTAAGCGCGGCTCCATTTTCGATCACACGGCAGTTGGCCTGGCGCTGACCGGTTACTCTATGCCGATTTTCTGGTGGGGCATGATGCTGATCATGCTGGTTTCCGTGCAGTTGAACCTGACGCCAGTTTCTGGGCGGGTGAGCGACATGGTGTTCCTTGATGATTCCAATCCGCTAACCGGCTTTATGCTGATCGACACCGCCATCTGGGGTGAAGAGGGCAACTTTATTGATGCGTTGGCGCATATGATCCTGCCTGCGATGGTGCTGGGTACCATTCCTCTGGCGGTCATTGTGCGTATGACCCGTTCATCGATGCTGGAAGTGCTGGGTGAAGATTACATCCGTACCGCGCGCGCCAAAGGCCTGACCCGTATGCGCGTCATCATTATTCACGCTCTGCGTAACGCGATGCTGCCCGTGGTGACCGTTATCGGCCTGCAGGTTGGTACGCTGCTGGCCGGGGCGATTCTGACCGAGACCATCTTCTCGTGGCCGGGGCTGGGGCGCTGGCTGATCGATGCGCTGCAACGCCGCGATTATCCGGTGGTGCAGGGCGGGGTGCTGCTGGTCGCGACGATGATTATTCTCGTCAACCTGCTGGTAGACCTGCTGTACGGCGTGGTGAACCCGCGTATTCGGCATAAGAAGTAAGGGGCCATCATGTCACAGGTTACTGAAAATAAAGTTATTGCTGCACCGGTGCCGATGACTCCGTTGCAGGAGTTCTGGCACTATTTTAAACGCAACAAAGGTGCGGTTGTTGGGCTGGTGTACGTTGTGGTGATGATCCTGATTGCGGTCTTTGCCAACGTCCTCGCACCCTACAACCCGGCAGACCAGTTCCGCGATACGCTGCTGGCTCCTCCCGCGTGGCAGGACGGCGGTACCATGGCGCATCTGTTTGGTACTGATGATGTAGGCCGCGACGTGTTGTCCCGCCTGATGTACGGTGCGCGTCTGTCGCTGTTGGTCGGCTGTCTGGTGGTAGTACTCTCCCTGCTGATGGGCGTGGTTCTTGGGCTGATCGCCGGTTACTTTGGCGGGATTGTTGATAACGTCATCATGCGTGTGGTCGATATCATGCTGGCATTGCCGAGCCTGTTGCTGGCGCTGGTGCTGGTGGCGGTATTTGGCCCCTCGATTGGCAACGCCGCGCTGGCGCTGACGTTCGTGGCATTGCCGCACTATGTCCGTTTGACGCGCGCCGCCGTGCTGGTGGAGGTTAACCGCGACTACGTCACAGCATCTCGCGTGGCGGGAGCCGGCGCGATGCGCCAGATGTTCGTCAACATTCTTCCTAACTGTCTTGCGCCGCTGATTGTTCAGGCGTCGCTTGGCTTCTCTAACGCCATTCTCGATATGGCTGCCCTCGGCTTCTTGGGGATGGGCGCACAGCCGCCTACGCCGGAATGGGGCACCATGCTCTCTGACGTTCTGCAGTTTGCCCAAAGCGCCTGGTGGGTTGTGACCTTCCCGGGGCTGGCGATCCTGTTGACGGTGCTGGCATTTAACCTGATGGGTGACGGTCTGCGTGACGCGCTCGATCCCAAACTGAAGCAGTAAGAGGTTCGAGATGGCGTTATTAAATGTAGATAAATTATCGGTGCATTTCGGCGACGTAGGTTCCGAATTCCGCGCCGTAGACCGCATTAGCTACAGTGTGAATCAGGGTGAAGTGGTTGGCATTGTAGGAGAGTCCGGCTCTGGTAAGTCCGTCAGTTCGCTGGCGATTATGGGACTGATTGACTACCCAGGCCGCGTTATGGCCGAAAATCTGGAGTTTAATGGTCGCGACCTGAAGCGCATCTCTGAGAAAGAGCGTCGCCAGTTAGTGGGCGCGGAAGTGGCGATGATCTTCCAGGACCCGATGACCAGCCTTAACCCCTGCTACACCGTCGGCTACCAGATTATGGAAGCTATTAAAGTGCACCAGGGCGGCAACAAAAAAACGCGTATTCAGCGGGCAATAGACCTGCTGACGCTGGTGGGTATCCCCGATCCGGCCTCACGTCTGGATGTATATCCTCACCAGTTGTCCGGTGGGATGAGCCAGCGCGTGATGATCGCGATGGCGATAGCCTGTCGTCCGAAACTGCTGATTGCCGACGAACCGACAACGGCGCTGGATGTGACTATTCAGGCGCAGATCATCGAGCTACTGCTGGAATTGCAGCAAAAAGAGAACATGGCGCTGGTCTTAATCACGCACGATCTGGCGCTGGTGGCTGAAGCGGCACACAAAATCATCGTGATGTACGCCGGCCAGGTGGTAGAAACCGGAGCCGCGCAGGATATTTTCCGCGCGCCACGTCATCCTTACACCCAGGCGCTGCTGCGCGCGCTGCCTGAGTTTGCTCAGGATAAAGCACGTCTGGCCTCGCTGCCGGGCGTGGTTCCCGGGAAATATGACCGCCCGAGCGGCTGTTTGCTGAACCCACGCTGCCCCTATGCGACCGACAAATGCCGCGCTGAAGAACCTGAACTGAACCTGCTGGAAGGCGGTCGTCAGTCGAAATGCCACTACCCACTTGATGATGCCGGGAGGCCTGGGCTATGAGTACGCAAAAGGCCGCTTTGCCACAGCCGCTGTTGCAGGCTATTGATCTGAAAAAACACTACCCGGTGAAAAAGGGCATGTTCGCCCCGGAGCGCCTGGTGAAAGCGCTGGACGGCGTCTCCTTTACCTTAGAGCGTGGTAAAACGCTGGCGGTGGTAGGCGAGTCGGGCTGTGGGAAATCCACCCTTGGCCGCCTGCTGACGATGATTGAAGTCCCGACCGGCGGTGAGCTGTATTACCAGGGACAGGATCTGCTTAAGCACGACCCGCAGGCGCAAAAGCTGCGTCGGCAGAAAATCCAGATTGTATTCCAGAACCCGTACGGTTCCCTGAACCCGCGTAAAAAAGTGGGACAGATTCTGGAAGAGCCGCTGCTGATCAACTCCACGCTCAGCAAAGAGGAACGTCGTGAAAAAGCGCTGGCGATGATGGCGAAAGTGGGGCTGAAAACCGAACACTACGACCGCTATCCGCATATGTTCTCCGGCGGTCAGCGTCAGCGTATTGCCATCGCTCGCGGTCTGATGCTTGATCCGGACGTGGTGATTGCCGATGAACCGGTCTCAGCGCTGGACGTTTCGGTGCGTGCGCAGGTGCTGAATCTGATGATGGATTTGCAGCAGGAACTGGGGCTGTCATACGTCTTTATCTCGCACGACCTGTCGGTGGTCGAGCACATTGCCGATGAAGTGATGGTGATGTATTTAGGCCGCTGCGTGGAGAAAGGGACGAAGGACCAAATCTTCAATAATCCGCGTCATCCGTACACGCAAGCGCTGCTCTCCGCAACGCCGCGTCTGAACCCGGACGATCGCCGTGAGCGTATCAAGCTGACCGGTGAACTGCCAAGCCCGCTGAATCCGCCGCCGGGCTGCGCGTTTAACGCCCGCTGCCGTCGTCGCTTTGGTCCGTGTACCCAGCTTCAGCCGCAGTTGAAAGATTACGGCGGTCAACTGGTGGCGTGTTTTGCCGTTGACCAGGATGAGAACCCACAGCAATAAACCTGGGTTATGACCCGATAACCGGAGCCTTGTGCTCCGGTTTTTTTATATTTTCTCTTTACGTCCACAATGTGAGTCCTTTGGCAGAACATTATTCCACAGCGTCTAGAATGTAGTCAGATTCCCTCTAGTCACAGAAATATCTATTTCGCAGTTGCTAACTACCAGGAGCAAATGTGGTCACGATACGCTGGGATATTAAAACAATTGATCGTCTGTCGATGGTTGAGGATGTCCTGAAGGAGTTTTCCTGCTGTGATATCAATATTATCTCCATGAAAGTCACGCCTGGGCGGATCCTGATTAAATCCTGGTGCCGCCAGCTACAGGATATTTCCTGTGTGCAATCCTGTTTAAGCCAGCGCGCCGATATTATTCATGTCGCTTACCTCTGTGAGGAGATAAGTGAGCTGTCAACGCCGGAGCCGGAACGGCCGCGCTATTTCTCTGACATTATTTGCAGCAGCCAGAGCATGCACGCGCTTATCGAAAAGGCGATTAAAATTGCCGACAGCAAATATACCGTTCTGATCCGTGGCGATACGGGGACCGGTAAAGAGCTACTGGCCCGGGCTATCCATAATTCCGGGCAGCGACGTTTTTATCCGTTTATTCCGGTCAACTGCTCTGCGCTACCTGAGTCGCTAATGGAGAGTGAATTCTTTGGCTATGAGAAAGGGGCTTTCAGCGGCGCGGATTGTAAAGGCAAAAAAGGGCTGTTTGAAATGGCCGATAAAGGCACCCTTTTTCTCGATGAGTTTGGCGAAATGTCGCTGAGCTTACAGGCTAAACTCCTGCGCGTGCTTCAGGATGGCGGGATTCGGCGCGTTGGCGGAGCGCATATTATTCCGGTCAATGTGCGCATTATTGTGGCAACCAATGCCAATCTGGAAGAGATGGTGGAACAACGTCTGCTGCGCGCCGATCTCTATTACCGCATCAACGTGCTTTCACTGACCATTCCACCTTTGCGCGAGCGCCCACAGGATATCAGCCTGCTGATTCGCCACTTTGTGCAGAAATACGCGAAGGAATTCCAGCGGCGGATCATTCTGGATAAAGCCTGTTTTGATGCCCTGCACCATCACACCTGGCCGGGAAACGTGCGCGAACTGGAAAATACCATTATTCGCCTGATGCTGATGGCGGAATCCGATGTTATTACGCGGGAAGAATTAGGGATGGTGAATTTGCCTGCCGTTGAGCGGGGCGCGACAGAACGTCCTTTTAAAGAGCAGGTTCTCTGCGCTGAACGCCAGCTCATTGAACAGATGGTGGAAGATAATGTGTCGTCACGGCATATCGCCAAAGCGCTGGGTGTGTCGCACACCACGGTGCTGAATAAAATTCGCGGCTATCAGCTGGAGAGTGTGGGTTAAGCGCCGCCAGCGTCTGACGGCGCGATATACATGGGTTATTCAATCAGCTTCAATAAGGGCGACAGGCACAGCAGAATTCCGTACAGCAGGATCAACCAGGTTTTCAGTCCGCGCAGTTTTTCCAGTTGCGTTACTTTATAGATCAGGAAGAACGGAATAATACACGACACAATCCCGTAAAGCGGGCTACCTAACTGGAAGAACACCAGTACCGATACGCGAAATGACACCCAAATGACCAGGGTGATAACAATAAAGGTGCAAATACCCAGCGTAAGCACCAACGGATTAATTTTCTCAACGTCAATGACGCGGCTCAGAACGTTGAGAATAATACCTTTGATCGCTTCGTGGAATCCCAGATAAATACCAAAGAACGCGGTTAATACGGCGAAGATATTTAATACCGTTGAGGTGATATGAATAATCTGCCCAGGAATGACCTGAGCCGCCAGCGCCAGTGCTGAAATATTTTGTTCGAAAGCCGAAACGGCCTCTTCATGGCTAATGGAAAAGGTAAAAGAGAAGGAGAAAAACAGAATGACAGCAATCAGAGTAATGTAACTGATGCGATGCGTACGGATTGCCATACGCGTAGCCAGCACCCGGTCTGCCACCCGTTTGCGGTAGGCGATGTTCATTGGGTTCAACACCTGAATAAACACCGCTGAGAAGAAGCAAAACGGGATGGTTAGCAGTACATCACGAAAGAAGACCGATGCTTCAGGGAAGGCGCTGATATTAGCGAAGTTCCAGTGCGGAACCATCGCAAAACCAAATACGATGATGATACCCACTTTGACCACCACCATCGGGCCGGAGATTTTGAACAGCAGCTTTTCTCCCCCGGAAGCAATGGCGACCAGCACGGCAAAAATAGCCACTTTGTAGATTATCGATTGTGAAAGATCGGCCTCGGTCAAGCCGAAGGTTTTAATATATGAGGCGCTGTCAAAAACCACGGATAAGGAATAAATAAATATGCCGTGAATAATCATCAGAAAATAGATGACGCCAAGAAATACGCCCCAGTTTTTTCCCAAGTAATGACTTATAATATCCGTGTAGTCATTACAGGTTTCGCTTTCTGATAATGTTTTTAAATAAATATCCTGCACAATATAAGTTGCCGGATAAGCAATAATAAAGGCAACGATAAATACCCAAATGCCTGTTAAGCCAATTTGTACCGGCATCAGTACCGTTCCGGCACCAATGGCCATGCCGATACACAGTAATACCCAGCCAAAATCGTATTTCGTAAACGGTATTTTTTTTGAGAATGGTACGGCGGTTGCTGTATTGTTGCTTAATTGTAATGTGTTGTCCTGCATAGAACCCCCTGCCCAAAATACACGTTCTCCCCGAAAGAGGATCGCGTGTATTGCCAGACTGTTGTGCCTTGATTCTCAACAACCTGAACCGAACGGCGTCGGTTCAGGCCATATTGGTCAGAATGTTGCCTTTCTGATGGCGTGTTCAAGGTCGTTAATAATATCTTCTGGATCTTCAAGACCCACAGAAAGACGGATAAGCCCGTCGGTAATACCTGCTTTGAGCCGTTCCTCAGGTGCAACGGGCGAATGTGTCATAGACGCTGGGTGCTGAATGAGGGTTTCGGTATCACCGAGACTGACCGCGAGGAGGCACAATTCTACAGAATTGATCATCCGCCTACCAGCCTCGAGGCCGCCGGCGATTTCGAAGCTGATAATTCCACCTGGCAGGCTCATTTGCCGCTGGCCCAACTCATACTGTGGATGCGAAGTCAGGCCAGGATAATACACCCGAGTAATAGATGGATGCCCTTCGAGGAAGCGGGCGATTTTCAGCGCATTTTCACAGTGGCGTTCCATACGAATGCCCAGCGTTTTAACGCCGCGCAGTGTTAACCACGCATTGAAAGGACTCATGCAGCCGCCGGTGATATCTTTCAGGCCTACAAACCGCGCCTGGTCGATAAACTCCTGCTTACCAACAATGATGCCGCCAATCACATCCCCGTGACCGTTGATATATTTGGTGACGCTGTGAACCACAATATCCGCACCCAGTTGCAAAGGCTGCTGACAGTACGGCGACATAAAGGTGTTATCCACCACCAGCAATGCGCCCTGTTGATGGGCGATACCGGCCACCGTTTCAATGTCGACCAGCGACAGCGTTGGGTTGGCGGGCGTTTCGATATACACAACTTTGGTTTCTGGTCGCATGGCGGCGCGGATTTCTTCAGGCTTTGCCGCGTCGACAAAGCTGACGTTAATCCCAAACTTCGGCATGCTGTGCGACAAAAACGCGTGGGTGCAGCCGTAAATCGCGCTGGCGGAAACGATATGGTCACCCTGCTGGCAAAGCGTCAACAGCGTTGTGGTGATAGCAGAAATACCGGACGCGGTTGCCAACCCGGCTTCACCTCTTTCCAGTACCGCCAGCTTTTTCTCCAGCGCATCGGTGGTGGGGTTACCCAAGCGGGTGTAAATGTACCCGGACTCTTCGAGCGCAAAGCGAGCGGCACCTTGTTCGGCGCTGTCAAAAACAAACGTTGAGGTCTGGAAAATAGGCGTACTAAGCGCGCCAGTTGAAGGGTCGGGTTGTTGCCCCGCGTGAACGATCTGGGTGTTGAATCCGTAAGTACGACAGTCAGACATGATATCTCCTTTAATTCGGAACAGAACAGCTCACAGTCAAATAGCAATCGCTGTGCCAGAAAATGAACTGATAGATATCAATGTGTTATGTTTTTGTCTGAACTAATGGTCGGCAGAAATGTTGCCAACTGGAAAGAATCTTTCCAGCGTGCTGGTGAGAAAATGGGTGAATTGCGAGGCGCTACGCAGAGCGCAATATTGCGCAGTGATATGGCAAGTGGGCTGCCGTAGAATCAGCGGCAAGCCGGGAATTCCCGGTGAGGCGCAATGTTGCGGGGGCTTGATCCCCGGCGGCATCGGTTGCTGGAAAGAGAAAACCCCCGCACGTTGTTCGGTATAAACCTGGGCAACAAAACGGGGGCTGACTTGAACCTGAACAACTCAAGGATAGCCGTGAACAGTTGCCATTGCAACACAGGCGGCTATATGACGCTCGCACAGTTAGGCGTGACCTTCTGGCACGATTTAGCGGCTCCAATCATCGCTGGCACCATTGCCAGCCTGATTGTGAGCTGGCTGCGTAACAGGAAGTAATGCGCTTTGTGGGCGTCTGCCTGCCGTGATGGCAACATGCGCCCGAACCAGGCCGCAGGGGGCGACCTTGCGGCCTTTTTCGGCTTAAATGCAGATAAATCTCGTCGCCAGGTGCCTATCCTGTCGCGATAATGCACGCTGGGAAGTTTTCAGATACCGCCTCTCTTAATACCGCTACGATCGGGTATACTCTGACGGCAGTTTCGTCTATCCGTGGAGAGTCAGTTTGCGTGTCAGTCGCTCGTTAACAATTAAGCAGATGGCAATGGTTGCGGCCGTTGTTATGGTGTTCGTTTTTATTTTTTGCACCGTTTTGTTGTTCCATCTGGTCCAGCAAAACCGCTATAACACGGCTACGCAACTGGAAAGTATCGCTCGCTCCGTCCGTGAGCCTCTGTCGGACACTATCCTGAAAGGGGATATTCCCGAAGCGGAAGCCATTTTAAAAAGTATTCGGCCAGCGGGCGTGGTAAGTCGCGCCGATGTGGTGCTGCCCAATCAGTTTCAGGCGTTGCGGATGAGCTTTATCCCTGAACGCCCCGTTCCTGTTACGGTGACTCGCCTGTTTGAGCTTCCGGTACAAATTTCGCTGCCGATCTATTCTCTTGAGCGTTCAGCTAACCCGCAACCGCTGGCGTATCTGGTACTGCAGGCGGATTCGTACCGCATGTACAAATTCGTGATGAGTACGCTCTCGACGTTAGTGACCATTTACTTACTTTTGTCGTTAATACTGACCGTCGCCATCTCCTGGTGCATTAACCGCTTGATTGTGCACCCCTTACGTAAAATTGCCCGTGAGCTGAACGACATCCAACAGCAGGATCTGATTGGCTATCAACTGGCATTGCCGCGTCTACATCAGGATGATGAGATTGGTATGCTGGTGCGTAGCTACAATCTTAATCAGCAGTTGATTCAGCGACATAGCGAAGAGCAAAGCGACTTTGCAATGCGTTTCCCGGTTTCCGAACTGCCCAATAAGTCGTTTTTAATGGGGCTGCTGGAGCAGGTTGTTACCCGCCAGCAGACGACGGCGCTGATGATTGTCACCTGCGAAACCCTACGTGACACCGCGGGTGTGTTAACCGAAACTCAGCGGGAAATCCTGCTGCTTACGCTGGTCGAAAAACTCAAGTCGGTATTAGCCCCCAGGATGGTGCTTTCCCAGGTGAGTGGCTATGACTTCGCCATCATCGCCCATGGCGTAAAAGAACCCTGGCACGCTATTACTTTAGGTCAGCAAGTACTTACTATCGTTAACGAGCGATTACCTATTCAGGGTATTCAACTGCGTCCTACCTGCAACATTGGGGTAGCAATGTTCTATGGTGATTTGACCGCAGAGCAGCTATACCGCCGCGCCCTGTCGGCCGTGTTAACCTCGCGCCATAAGGGTAAAAATCAAATTCAGTTCTTTGATCCGTTACAGATGGAAGAGGCGCAGCAGCGTTTGACGGAAGAGAACGATATTCTTACCGCGCTGGATAATCGTCAGTTCGCGCTCTGGATGCAGCCGCAGGTGGAAATGTCCAGCGGTAAGGTATTGAGCGCAGAAGCATTATTGCGGATGCAGCAGCCGGACGGAAGCTGGGAGTTGCCCGAAGGGTTAATCGACAGGATTGAGTCCTGCGGCCTGATGGTGACGGTTGGTTACTGGGTGCTGGAAGAGACGTGCCGCCAGCTGTCAGCGTGGCAGGAACGGGGTCTGATGCTGCCGCTGTCGGTGAATTTGTCCGCACTACAGCTGATGCACCCGAGTATGGTCTCGGACCTGCTGGAGTTGTTAAACCGCTATCGCATCAAGCCTGGTACGTTGATCCTGGAAGTGACTGAAAGCCGACATATCGATGATCCCCACGCCGCGGTGGCCATTTTGCGCCCATTGCGTAATGCGGGAGTACGTATCGCACTGGATGACTTTGGCATGGGGTATGCGGGCCTGCGACAGCTGCAGCACATGAAGTCGCTACCGGTGGATGTCCTCAAAATCGATAAGATGTTTGTCGATGGGGTACCTGAGGATTGCAGCATGATCTCCGCCATCATTCAGTTGGCCCACAGCCTTAATTTGCAGATGATCGCCGAAGGTGTCGAAACCGAAGCGCAGCGTGAATGGCTATCACATGCCGGGGTGGAAGTGGCACAAGGGTTCCTGTTTGCCCGACCGGTTCCGGCAAATATCTTCGAAGAACGTTATCTGGCGCCGGAAAGCGCTGATTACAAAAGTTAAAAAAGGTCTCGCTTGTGCGAGCCAGCTCAAAATTTTTAACATTTTTGTATCAATTATGATCCAGGTACATTTCTGTCAAGTTGTGTGGGTGTTACTTTAAGGCCGCAGGTTAAACAAAACCTTACAAGACCTGTGGTTTTTACTTTAAGGACACCCTATGAAAACCTCTATATTCAAAAGCCTTTACTTTCAGGTCCTGACAGCGATTGCCATTGGTATTCTCCTTGGCCATTACTACCCTGAATTAGGCGCCCAAATGAAACCGCTTGGTGATGCCTTCGTTAAGCTCATCAAGATGGTCATCGCACCTGTCATCTTCTGTACTGTCGTTACCGGCATTGCAGGCATGGAAAGTATGAAAGCTGTAGGCCGCACCGGTGCGGTTGCACTGCTTTATTTTGAAGTGGTCAGTACGATTGCGCTGATCATCGGTCTTATCATTGTTAACGTGGTGCAACCCGGTGCCGGGATGAACGTCGATCCGGCGACGCTGGATGCCAAAGCGGTTGCGATTTACGCCGAACAGGCAAAAGACCAGGGGATCGTAGGTTTCCTGATGGATATTATCCCGGCGAGCGTCATTGGCGCGTTTGCCAGCGGTAACATCCTGCAGGTATTGCTGTTTGCAGTAATGTTTGGTTTTGCGCTGCATCGTCTGGGCAGCAAGGGCCAGATGATTTTCAACGTGATTGAAAGTTTCTCGCAGGTTATTTTCGGCATCATCAATATGATCATGCGCCTGGCGCCTATCGGTGCTTTCGGTGCTATGGCCTTTACCATCGGTAAATATGGCGTCGGAACGCTGGTGCAACTGGGTCAGCTAATCATCTGCTTCTACATCACCTGTATTCTGTTTGTGGTGCTGGTGCTGGGTTCAATTGCGCGCGCAACCGGCTTCAGTATCTTTAAATTCATCCGCTATATCCGTGAAGAGCTGCTGATCGTTCTGGGTACTTCTTCTTCCGAGTCTGCGCTGCCGCGTATGCTCGATAAGATGGAAAAACTGGGCTGTCGGAAGTCGGTTGTCGGATTGGTTATACCCACGGGCTACTCGTTTAACCTTGATGGGACATCAATCTATCTGACGATGGCGGCGGTGTTTATCGCTCAGGCGACCAACAGCCACATGGATATCTTCCATCAGATAACCCTGTTGGTGGTGCTCCTGCTCTCCTCAAAAGGTGCAGCGGGTGTGACCGGGAGTGGCTTCATTGTTCTGGCCGCGACTATCTCTGCGGTGGGGCATTTACCGGTTGCAGGCCTGGCACTGATTCTTGGTATTGACCGCTTCATGTCTGAAGCCCGTGCGCTGACCAACCTGATTGGTAACGGTGTTGCAACTGTCGTTGTGGCTAAATGGGTGAAAGAATTGGATACCAAAAAGCTGGATGACACGCTGAATAATCGTGCGCCGGATGGCAAAACGCACGATTTATCCTCTTAATCTCGTCACTTATGCCCGTAGTCCCTTCCAGGACTGCGGGCGTTTGCGCATAATTACCCCCTGTGCCTGAAACCGTCGATTCGGCGGCTCGGGATTTTTTCACTTCTTCCGTGACATTTTTATGTTCTCGCGGTCTAACACGAAGTGTTTTTAACGTCATATTCAGAGAGTCCTTTCGAGGGCTGTCTTTTTATTTCCAGGATAGTTGATCAGGGGTTCACATGCAGGGCACAAAAATTCGACTTTTAGCGGGCGGCTTGCTGATGATGGCCACTGCCGGCTATGTGCAGGCAGATGCGCTCCAGCCTGATCCAGCGTGGCAACAGGGCACGCTGGCAAATGGTTTACAGTGGCAAGTGTTAGCCACTCCCCAGCGTCCGAGCGACCGTATTGAGGTTCGCCTGCTGGTCAATACCGGTTCACTCACCGAAAGTGCGCAACAGAGTGGTTTCAGCCATGCGATCCCGCGTATCGCGCTGACGCAAAGCGGTGGCCTCGATGCCACGCAAGCCCGTTCACTGTGGCAGCAGGGGTTCGATCCCAAACGTCCCATGCCGCCGGTTATCGTTTCCTATGATTCCACGCTGTATAACCTCAGTCTGCCTAACAGCCGTAACGACCTACTGAAAGAGTCACTTTCTTATCTGGCGAATATCTCCGGTAAACTGAGCATCACCTCTGAAACGGTCAATCATGCGCTGAATAGCGAAGATATGGTTGCAACCTGGCCATCAGATACCAAAGAAGGGTGGTGGCGTTACCGTCTGAAGGGATCGACCCTGTTGGGGCACGATCCCGCCGATCCGCTGAAAACGCCGGTAGACGCGTCGAAAATTCAGTCTTTCTACCAGAAATGGTATACCCCGGACGCGATGACGCTGATCATCGTCGGTAACGTTGATGCACGCAGCGTAGCTGAGCAAATCAATAAAACCTTTGGCGAGTTAAAAGGAAAACGCGAAACGCCTGCACCGGTTCCCACGCTCTCTCCGCTGCGAGCTGAAGCCGTGAGTATTATGACCGATGCGGTACGCCAGGATCGCCTGTCTATTATGTGGGATACGCCGTGGCAGCCGATCCGTGAATCTGCCGCGCTGTTACGTTACTGGCGCGCTGATTTAGCTCGTGAGGCGCTGTTCTGGCACATTCAGCAAGAGCTAACCAAAAACAATGCCAAAGACATTGGCCTCGGATTTGACTGCCGGGTGCTGTTCCTGCGCGCGCAGTGCGCGATTAACGTTGAGTCGCCGAACGATAAGCTGAACGCCAATCTGGGTACGGTTGCGCGTGAGCTGGCGAAAGTGCGTGATAAGGGACTGCCGGAAGAAGAGTTCAATGCGCTGGTAGCGCAAAAGAATCTGGAACTGCAGAAGCTGTTTGCCACCTATGGTCGTACCGATACCGATATTTTGATCAGCCAGCGTTTGCGCTCGCTGCAAAATCAGGTGGTGGATATTGCGCCTGAACAGTACCAGCGTTTACGCCAGAGCTTCCTCAACAGCCTGAGCGTTGAGATGCTGAATCAGGACCTGCGTCAGCAGCTGTCGCAAGATATGGCGTTAATTCTGCTGCAGCCGAAGGGTGAACCTGAATTCAATATGAAGGATCTGCAGGCGACGTGGGATAGCATTATGGCGCCCGTTACCGCAGCGGCAACGTCTGTTGAAACGGATGAATCACACCCTGAAGTGACGGATATCCCGCCTGTACAGTAAAGGGTATCGTAACCTGTAAGCCGGGCAAGTGAAGCGCTCCCGGCTTACCCAGTGCCGGATGCGGCGTTAACGCCTTATCCGGCCTACAGGAACAATAAATTATTGCGGCATGGCGTCGCGGGGGATAATCGCCCCACGATGCTGAATGACGGTGCTTGCCGTCAGGTGGCCGCGTTTTGCGGCTTCGGCGGCATCGCCACCGGTCAGACGGACCGCCAGATACCCGGCGCTGAAGGAGTCTCCGGCCGCAGTGGTATCGATCACTTTCTCTTTCGGCAATTTAACGGCCGGAACGTCGATCAGTTCTTCGCCTGCAATGGAAACCAGGCAAGAGTCTGCGCCGCGCTTCACTACCACTTCCTGAACGCCAGCTGCGTGAGTACGGGCAATCACCTCGGCAACGGGTTTTTCACCCCACAGTGCGTCTTCATCGTCCAGCGTCAGGAATGCGATATTGGTGCATTCCAACATCTGCTGATACACCTGCTGGGTTTCTTCTTTGCTGCTCCACAGACGTGGGCGGTAGTTATTGTCAAAAATGACCTTTCCGCCGTTGGCACGGCATTCACGCAGCAATGACAGCAGCTTGTCACGGCTTGCCGGGCTTAAAATCGCCAGGCTGATTCCGCTCAGATACAAGTAGTCAAATGTCGCCAGCTCTTCGCAAATCACGGCAGACTGATCGCTCTCCAGCCAGAATTTTGCGGCGGCTTCATTACGCCAGTAATAGAAGGTGCGCTCGCCAGTGCTGTCGGTCTCAATGTAGTAGAGACCCGGCAGGCGGTTTTCCATGCGTTGGATTAATGAGGTATCTACGTTTTCACCCTGCCAGGACTCCAGCATTTGTTGGCTAAAACTGTCGGTACCCAGTGCAGTCACATAGTGTACGGAAAGTGCCGCCGCATCGACCTGACGGGCGATATAAACGGATGTATTCAACGTGTCGCCACCGAATCCGCGCTGAACGTCAGCGCCTTTCTGTGACAGCTCAATCATGCATTCGCCAATCACGGCAATCTTTCTGGACATAGTCGTAACCTGCTCTGAAAAAAATTAGCGTTAGTGTGCGCTGTGGGTGTTAAGTGGTCAACTATATTAAAACATCGTTCCATTATTTTTTTGAGCCAGCACGTGTTCTGCGTTGTTTTTGCCGCTTAGTTTTTATTTTTGCGCACAGCTGAACGTAAAGTTCTTCGTCTGAGCGCCGATAACCTTTGACGAGTCCGGTCAGTCACACTCTTATTTACAGGACATCTCAGATGATAAAGCAGGTTACCCAGCAGCTCATTACGCCCGATGCGAGTATTGAAAGCTTGCTGGAAAGACGCTATTGGCTGCAGTGCGAGCGTGCTTACACCTACCAGCCAATTTACCAGACCAACGGACGGCTGATGGCCGTTGAACTGCTGACCGTCGTGAGCCATCCTGATAACCCTTCCCAACGTATTGCACCAGACCGCTATTTTGCTGAAGTGGCTGTACGGCATCGTGTTGATGTAGTGAAAGAGCAACTTCTGCAGCTTGAGCTGAAAGGGGGCTTTTTCAGAGCCAACAACCTGCTGGCTTCAGTGAATGTCGATGGACCAACACTCATTGCGATGCGTCAGGATCCCGAAATCCTGAAAATCATTGAAGGCCTGCCGTGGCTGCGTTTTGAGCTGGTGGAACATATCCGCTTGCCGAAGGGGTCGTCGTTCGCCTCAATGTGCGAGTTCGGCCCGCTCTGGCTGGATGACTTTGGTACCGGAATGGCGAACTTCTCGGCGCTTAGTGAAGTGAGTTATGACTATATCAAAGTGGCGCGGGATCTGTTCGTCATGCTGCGCAAGACGCCGGAGGGACGTAATCTCTTCACACTACTATTGCAGCTCATGAACCGCTATTGCCGCGGTGTCATTGTCGAAGGCGTTGAAACGCTGGAAGAGTGGCGCGATGTGCAAAACTCACCGGCTTTCGCTGCGCAAGGCTATTTTCTCTCTCGTCCAGTGCCTCTGGATACGCTTGAAGAGGTGATCCTGTCGCTTTGATGAGGGCGTAGCGCACCTCCTTTTCATCCTGCTGGACTATCTTTAGGACAGGCAAGGAAGGAAGTAAGGAGGTTAGACATGACGAAAACAGGTAAAATAACCACTTCAGTAATAGGGGTTTTCTTGTTGTTGATCGTCGTACTCATTATTGTGATTGCGACATTTGACTGGAACCGGCTCAAACCGACCATCAACCAGAAAGTCTCTACAGAACTCAACCGGCCCTTTGCTATACGGGGTGACCTGGGCGTGGTTTGGGAACGCCAGAAGCAGGAAACTGGCTGGCGTAGCTGGGTTCCGTGGCCGCATGTTCATGCTGAAGATATCATCCTCGGCAACCCGCCGGACATTCCCGACGTCACCATGGTGCATCTCCCGCGCGTTGAAGCTACGCTCGCCCCGCTGGCACTGCTGACAAAAACCGTCTGGCTCCCGTGGGTCAAGCTGGTCAAACCCGATGCGCGGCTGATCCGCCTGTCGGAGAAAAACAATAACTGGACCTTTAACTTAGCTGGGGACGAAAACCGCGATCCTGATGCGCCGCCATCCGCATGGTCTTTCCGGCTGGATAACATTCTGTTCGACCAGGGACGTATCGCCATTAACGATAAGGTGACGAAGTCGGAGATTGAGATCCTGGTCGATCCGCTGGGTAAACCGTTGCCCTTTAGCGAAGTGACCGGCGCAAAAGGTAAAGAGAGCAACGCCCGCGTCGAGGACTACGTGTTTGGGCTGAAAGCGCAAGGGCGATATAACGGCGAACCGCTGAGTGGTAGCGGAAAAATAGGCGGGATGCTGGCGCTGCGTGGCGAAGATACGCCTTTCCCGATTCAGGCTGATTTCCGTTCGGGCAATACGCGCGTAGCGTTTATCGGCACGATAAACGATCCGATGAATATGGGCGGGGCGGATCTGCGGCTTAAATTCTCGGGAGATTCGCTAGGGGATTTGTACGATTTGACCGGCGTACTGCTCCCGGATACGCCGCCGTTTGAAACCGACGGACGTCTGGTGGCGAAAATTGACCCGGAAAAATCCTCTGTTTTTGATTATCGCGATTTCAATGGTCGTATTGGCGACAGCGATATTCACGGAACGCTGGCCTACACCACCGGTAAGCCGCGACCCATGCTGAAGGGTGATGTGGAATCACGCCAGCTGAGGTTGGCCGATTTGGGGCCGCTGATCGGGGTGGATTCAGGCAAAGGGGCGGAACGGGCAAAACAATCTGAACAACGCAAAGGTGAGAAGAGCGTTCAGCCTGCGGACAAGGTCTTGCCGTATGACCGTTTTGAAACCGATAAATGGAACGTGATGGACGCTGACGTGCGTTTCAAAGGACGGCGTATTGAGCATGGCAGTAGTCTGCCGATCAGCGATCTCTCCACTCATATCATCCTGAAAAATGCCGACCTGCGCCTGCAACCGCTGAAATTTGGTCTTGCGGGAGGCAGCATTGTCTCCAGCATCCATCTGGAAGGGGATAAAAAGCCGATGCGGGGACAGGCGGATATTCAGGCGCGGCGGCTGAAGCTAAAAGCGCTGATGCCCGATGTGGAACTGATGCAGAAAACGCTCGGTGAAATGAACGGGGACGCTCGGTTTAGCGGAAGTGGAAACTCGGTAGCGGCGCTGCTGGGTAACAGCAATGGCAACCTGAAACTGCTGATGAATGACGGCTTGATCAGCCGGAATCTGATGGAAATTGTGGGCTTGAATCTGGGGAACTATCTTGTCGGGCAGATATTTGGTGATGACGAAGTGCGGGTGAACTGCGCGGCGGCGAATCTGGATATTGTTAACGGCGTGGCGCGTCCGCAGATTTTTGCTTTCGACACGGAAAACGCAGTCATTAATGTCACTGGTACGGCGAGCTTTGCGTCGGAGCAACTGGATTTAACCATCGATCCGGAGAGCAAAGGGATTCGTATTATTACTCTGCGTTCGCCGCTGTATGTTCGCGGCACCTTTAAGAATCCGCAGGCTGGCGTGAAGGCCGGACCGCTGATTGCGCGCGGTGCGGTTGCTGCCGCATTAGCCACGTTAGTCACTCCTGCGGCAGCCTTGTTGGCACTGATTTCGCCGTCAGAGGGTGACGCGAATCAGTGCCGGACGATCCTGTCACAGATGAAGAAGTGATGTCTGGCCGGATGTTTATCCGGCCTGGATTTCATGTTCAACCCAGGCCGGATAAGGTGGTTACGCCGCATCCGGCAAAAGAATTACAACGACTGATGGCGGGTTTCGTGGGTCAACAGCAGTGCAATCAGCGTCAATGCCGCCATCGATGCCAGATACGTACCAACAGCCGCCAGACCATAATTTGCCTGCAACCATGCAGCGATGTATGGGGCAACTGATGCGCCGAGAATCGACGAAACGTTGTACGAGAACGACGCCCCCGTGTAGCGCACTTCGGTCGGGAACAGCTCCGGAAGCAGTGCGCCCATTGGGCCAAATGTCAGACCCATCAGGCTTAAGCCCAGCAACAGGAAGGCGAACACCAGCACCGGATTGCCAGAGCCGAGCAGCGGTTTAAAGGCAAACAGCGCAAACAGAATGATCAGCGTGGTGATGATAAGCATGCTCTTGCGGCGACCAAACGCATCGGCCAGCAGGCCCGCCACCGGTACCATGACGCCAAAACCAATAACCGCCATCATCAGCATCCACAACACTTCATTACGCGGCAGGCCAAGCCCTACGGGCGCTGCGGCGGTACTGAACGTCATCGAATAGACGGTCATGATATAGAACAACGTATAGGTCGCCAGCATGATGAACGTGCCGAGGATCGTCACGCGAACATGTTTTGTCAGTAGAGTACCCAGCGGGATTTTCACCTGTTTTTTCGCCGCGGCTACTTTGGCGAAGACCGGGGATTCATGCAACGAAACGCGGACGTACAGACCGATAATCACCAGCACCGCGGAGAAGATGAACGGTACGCGCCAGCCCCAGCTCATGAACTGTTCGTCGGTCAGCAGCCAGGAGAGCAGCAGAAAGGTACCGTTGGCGAAGAAGAAACCGATAGGCGCGCCCAACTGCGGAAATGATCCGTACAGCGCGCGTTTGCGCGGTGGCGCGTTTTCCGTCGCCAGCAACGCTGCGCCGCCCCATTCACCGCCCAGACCTAAACCCTGACCAAAACGCGCCAGCGCCAGCAGCAGTGGGGCGAAAATGCCGATAGTTTCATAGCCCGGCAGCAGGCCAATGACGACTGTTGAGATCCCCATGGTAAGCAGTGAAGCAACCAGCGTGACTTTACGGCCGACGCGATCGCCGAAATGTCCGAACACCGCGGAACCGATTGGTCGGGCCACAAAGGCGATAGCAAAAGTGGCGAGGGACTGTAGCGTAGCCGCGGTCGGATCCCCCTGCGGGAAGAAGATATGCGGGAACACGATCACCGCGGCGGTGGCGTAAATATAGAAGTCGAAGAACTCAATGGCGGTGCCAATGAGCGAGGCGACGACAACTTTATTGCGCGAGTTGACCGGGGTGTGTTCCTGTTCGTTGTCGAGTGTTGTGGCTGTTGCTTGCATAATATTTTCTTATTTTTGGCCGAACGAAAGGTCATATTACGCACAGCAAAAGAGACATTTCAATCTGTAACAAACTTTGAGATTGGTCAAAAACAGAGCAAAAAGGGGATAATTTTTAGGCTTGAGATTTCACTTCCATGAAATGCTTCACACAATTTAAAACTTGGATGATAAAACTGGTTTTTGGTTAAATAAAAGTTACGGGTTGGATTTATTCACTAAATCAGTGAGAGCGGGCGGCATTATAATTGCCGGATGGGGCTGCGCTTATCCGGCCAACAATACTCTCCCGTAGGCCAGATCGGCGCAGCCCAATCCGGCCAGTTAACAAAGATTAGCGGTGTGTTTTCCCCGGCATACGCGGGTCGTCTTTGTATTCCGCCGTGGCAATCCAGGCTGCGCAAAACAGGGTCAGACGAGCGAAGAAGTAGAAGAACGCCATCAGTCCAAGCACGGAACCAAATGCCGCGCCCGACGGCGACTGCACCAGTGATGGCAGCGTATACGTCATGATCATTTTGATGACTTCAAACCCCAGCGCCGCGATAAAGGTACCGCGTATGAGCGCTTTCTTACGCGGTCGGTGACGCGGTAGCCGCCAAAAAATCCAGAAGAACAGCAGGTAGTTGGCGAAAATAGAGATGGTCAGGCCGATCAGTCGCCAGGCGGGCTTCAGCCATTCGATACCGTCGAGATACAGCGCAGAGATAATCATCTGCTGGGCGGAACCGGCGATAGAGGTAATGGACAGAGTAACAATCAGCGCAACCAGTAAGCCAATCAAGGAAACAAAATCACGCAGATATTTGACCCAAATTTTTTCCTGATCCTGCGGCGTACGTTCCCAAACATCCCGCGACTGGGCACGAATCGCTTCGCGCAGGTTCCCCATCCAGTTAATGCCGGAATAGAGCGCGATACCCAGCCCAACCAAACCTACGGTCGTACGCTGCTGAACGGCGGTATTGATGGTGTTTTTAAGCGTAGAGGCGAGCGTCGGATCGCTGACGTTCAGCAGAATCTTGCTGAAGATATCCTGCAACAGCGTAGGGTGCGAAGCGAGAATAAAACCCGCGGCGGCAAACGACACCATCAGGATTGGGATCATCGACAGAAACGAGAAGTAGGTAATGGCGGCGCCAAACTGATTTCCCATACGATCGTTAAACCGCTCTGCGGCACGAATAAGATGGGCGATGATGGGCTGGCGTTGAATTTTATCAGCGAAGGTCAGCGCGGTTTTCAGCGCCTGGTTCGCTTTAGCGTTTTTCTCCGGCGCGGCGGAGGCTGATTTATGTTCTGGCGTAGGGTGTTTTGCGTCTTGTTCCTGCGTCATCCGATCGGTTGTCCTTATTTTGTTCACTCATGACATTATAGCCTGCTCAGGGGCGCATCCTGAAAAATGGACTAATCCACATAGTCTTTCATCACGCCAGTCAGCCATTCCATAAACAGATGTATCCGGCGGGAGAGGTTGCGCCGATGCGGATAAAGCAAAGAGACTGGCATTGGCTCGGCGCGATATTGCGGCAACACTTCGACCAGCGTACCGGCGCGCAGGGCATCACGCACGCCAACGCGCGGCACCTGAATAATGCCCAGACCGGCAAGGCATGCTGCGTGATAGGTTTCGGTACTGTTTACCGTTAGCATGCCGCCGGTTTTAACCCATTGCGTGCCGTTTTCTGTCGCCACTTCGAAACCTTGCGCACGCGTTCCCAAATTGACCGAGTAATGCACCACTGCATGCGAGGCAAGATCCTCCAGATTTTCCGGATAACCAAAGCGGGCGAGGTATTGCGGGCTGGCGCAGTTAATCTGCGTGAGTTTCCCCAGCGGGCGCGCAATCAGCCCTGAATCTTTCAGCGTACCTACGCGTACCACACAGTCGAAACCTTCGCGGACCAAATCCACCAGGCGGTCGCTGCTGCTGAGTTCGAGTTCCAGGCCCGGATACTGATGCAAAAAGCTCGGTAAGCGGGGCATCACCAGGTTTCTTGCTACACCGACCGGCATATCAACGCGCAGCTTGCCGCTGATGCTGGACGGATCGTGATGGAACAGCCCATCCAGCTCATCCAGATTACTCAACAGATCTTTCGCGCGTTCGTAATAGATCATGCCGTCTTGCGTGAGCTGAACGCGGCGTGTTGTGCGGTGCAACAATTGCGTGCCCAGATGATTTTCCAGAGCCTGGATCTGGCGCGATACGCTACCTTTAGGAAGTCCGAGGGTGTCTGCCGCGCGCGAAAAGCTCTCCAGTTCTGCGACGCGGATGAACAACTGCATTGCGTGAATTTTATCCATTCTCATGCCCTATTGTTGTTCTAAATGAAACAGTAATGCGCAGTTAGCAGTATTTATTGTTCTTCTATCACCTAATAAGCTTTGTCTCAATCTTCACAACACCTGAAATGAGGTTTCTTATGACGCAACGTATCGCATTGGTGACTGGCGGCGGCCGTGGACTCGGTAAGAACGCGGCGCTGAAGCTGGCGAGTAAAGGAATCGGTATTATCCTGACGTGGAACAGCAATGAAAAAGAAGCGCAGCAGGTTGTGGATGAAATACGCCAATCTGGCGGTAAAGCGGCGGCATTACCGTTGAATGTCGGTGATATTTCTACATTCCCTCAGTTTGTTCAACAGGTGCAGGGAACGTTACAAACGCAGTGGCAAAGTAACGCATTTGATTATTTATTGAACAATGCCGGGATCGGCATTAACGCACCGTATCCGGCATTTACTGAAGCGCAATTTGACCAACTTTTGAACATCCATTTTAAGGGCCCCTTTTTCCTGACGCAGAGCTTGCTACCGCTGATGAATAAAGGTGGTCGCATCCTCAATGTCTCGACCGGGCTTGCCCGCTTTGCGCTACCGGGTTACAGCGCATACGCAGCCATGAAAGGTGCGATGGAAGTGTTAACCCGTTATCAGGCAAAAGAGCTGGGAGAGCGCGGCATAACGGCGAATATTATTGCGCCAGGCGCAATAGAAACGGATTTTAGCGGCGGAAATGTGCGGGATAATGCGCAATTGAATGCGTACATTGCATCGCAAACGGCGCTGGGACGCGTTGGTTTGCCGGATGATATCGGCGATGCAATTGCTGCGCTGCTTAGCGATGAACTGGCCTGGATGACGGCACAGCGTATCGAGGTATCCGGCGGAATGTTCCTGTAAACCCATAAGGTGCTTATTCAACAGGTCACGGCATGCGTTGAATAAGCACTTAATGCTAGATTGTATTTTGTAACAGATTTATCCATTGTCGTAGATATCTTATTTTTAGCTAAAAATATAAAATCATATTAATTAATATTCATTGTCTTATCATGAGCGTCGAATATTAAGACTTTCCCTAATTTTCGAACCTGTTTTTGTTCCTTTGTATGATCCTTCGGGTTGAGCTGTAACTATTCATAACTTCTGCTTCTTTCTTCCCCATCTATCGGTAAAATGGCCCCCCGCCAAATGGTGACTTCTTATTTTACCCTATGGGTAATACCCTTCCGCATGTTAAGGCTAATATCCTATTCGGATGGAGATAAATAATGCAGGTAGTAATGTTTGACAGGCAGTCAATATTTATTCATGGAATGAATGTAAGTTTGCAGCAACGTATTCCAGGAGTGGATGTTCAGGGTGTCAGTCAGGCAGATGAACTTTGGCTGACGCTGGAAGATAAACCCGAGGCATTAGTTATATTGGATGGCGACCTTGATGCTGAGTTCTGCTGTAGCTTGCTGCAACAGATAGCAGAGCGCTTTGCGATGGTGAAGGTGCTGGTGACCGCAACGGACTGCCGTAAAAAATGGCTGCAAGAGGTCACTAAACTGAACGTGCTGGCCATTGTTCCGCGCGATTCTGACGCGGAAACCTTTACGCTGGCCCTCAATAGCGTCGCGATGGGTATGATGTTTATCCCCAGAGACTGCATAACCGCTACCGAAAGCGGTGGGCAAAATATCAGATTGCTCAGCGCGCGTCAGCGGGAGATTTTGACCATGCTGGCCGCCGGAGAATCTAATAAACAAATTGGTCGACTGTTAAATATCAGTACCGGAACGGTAAAAGCCCATCTTGAATCGTTGTACCAGCGCCTGGAGGTAAAAAACCGTACGCAGGCGGCAATGATGTTAAACAACACCATTTACTAGGAACATATTTCACAGTCAGAATATTTCTGGCTGTGAAATAAACACCGGCCAGATATTTTTAGCGCAAAATTGGGTAATTCCCACACTGAATATCCACGTAATTAATGCTTCCAGCTGAAACCTGTCTTTTATTTGCGTCATTTCCTTATGGATGAATGCCTCGCAGATCCTCATATCTGCGAGCAGCAATGTTTCTGCCTGCATCACCGTAATTGGGGTATCAAAGGATTCATTGGCGGTGATTTCGTGTCCGTAGCCAATGACCCAGATGCCTTTTTTGTCCTGATACTTTTCCAGCGACAGGCCCTGCCATTGCTTAATAAATGCAATACAAGCGGGCGTGAAATGCGTCGAACGCAGCGGCATAATAGTCTCTGTGCAAAGAGACCTATTCTAAAAAAAACACGCCGTTACGCTAGTTGCCTGACAGCCAGTATTTACCGCAAAACGACCTATGCCGTGGGCGGCTGATATTCCTGTTTTAACAGACCAAAAATCCAGTCATCGTGCCAGGTATGATGTAGCCAGTAGCTTGCGCGTAGCGTGCCTTCATGAATGAACCCGACCTTTTCCAACAGACGCCGTGAGGCTTCGTTTCCTGCGGTGACACAGGCGGTCAGTCGCCGCAGACCGCCGCTGGCAAATGCGTATTCACACACGGCATGCAGAGATTCAGCGCCATACCCTTTACCCTGCGCCTCTGGGGCGAGCAGAAAGCCAACCTCGGCACATTCATTGCTCTCCTGAATGTATCCGGTCACGCCAAGCGGTGCTCCCGATGTCTTATCGCACAGGAGCAGACATAGCCAGTGCGGGCTGCCGGGAAACCATTCAGGCAGGCGGGAGTCGAAGGCTGTCCGTATTTCCTCTTCAGTACGTGCGTCAGCGACAAAACGCATCACATCTGGGTTCTGCTGTAGCGTTAAGAAGAACGTCCAGTCATTTTCTGTCAGTGGGCGGCAGAGCAGACGTGATGTTTGCAGTACAGGCACAGGCTTATCTCCAGAATAATTTTCAATGATTGTGCGGAAGTCACTGTAAAACTTATTTATTTGCTATATGAATGTGTTCTAGTCTACATCGGCACAACGTTGCGTTTAAAAAAGATAATTACATACCATTGTGAGGCCGCACGTTTTGGGTCCTTTTAGGGAAGATGATGACCAATAGCGCGTTACAAGCGACATGTACACCCTTTGAACATTGTCTGGGGATTATCCGCCAGGCGTCGGTAGAAATATTACTGCTGCTAGGCGTACATGCAGCAGAAGGCAAAGACCCACGGTGGTTTCTCGAGCAACTGGATCAGGCACGACTGAATCTGGGCGGCTGGGGGGCTGTCGCCAGACGGTTGCAGATGAATGATGCGCAATTGAGCCAGTTCACTCTGCGGCTACGTCATCTTCAACAGAGTGTACCCCAATATGAAAATGGCCAGGACGTCAGTGAAAACCAGCTGATTTCAGCGCTGCGCTTTGTGGCTTCTCTGGAACAATTACGCCAGCAACAGCCCATCCTGAAGTATCAAACCGAAATTGCGCCTGTGGAGCCGGATGCTCAGATGCGGGCGCAGCGTCAACTTCGCGCAATAGAATTAACCCTCAAATCTCTGATTGCACGGGTATGGCCGGATCAACATCCTCTCAACAGCTTTCTGAAACAGCACTTTGGTGGTGAACGTCTGCGTCGCTGGCTAAAGTTGGGCGAAGGACGAGATGCGCTGGACGGTATGATGTTTAGCGAGCTGGCGCTGATGGTCGTCGATAAGAAATTATTCGTTCGCCACTTTACGCAGATTTTTAACGATACCTCAGTGCTCATGTCATTTGTTGAGCCGCGTATCACGCTACGCATGTTTTTGGATGATTGCCGCCTGGCTCGTAACTGCGTTATCGCGCAGCAGCCGCTGACGTCGGTACAACTGATGTTGCTGGACTACCAGTACCGACAGATAACTCATCCTGTGCAACGGGCATTTGAAGAACGGCGTACGCGCATTAATCCTGCGTCGTATCTGGAATCTGATGAGGCCATGGTCCGCCAGTTTTGGGAAACAGCAAAGCAAAAAGACGAGCAAGCGGGAGGCGATAAGCATGAAATCGCAGACAGTATTGATCCGCCGGAAAAGCGGGCCAAGCGCACTGCGGAAGAACGTGAACAGCTGATTTCCGGTATGTTGTGGGTAGCGGTCGGCGTGATGGTGCTGGCGATTTCGCTGGGTGCGTTCTGGTTATTCACTTCGCCAGCGCCACAGGCGTCTTCCGGACAATCCGTTGAAATTGTGCAGGAGGAACCGCGACGTGATGCCCCTAGCGCACGGGAGGCGGTGACCCGAATGGGCATCACCTGGGATGCCTTTAACATGCGGGCGGCTATCGATCGCAATGACACCCGCGTGACGTCACTGTTCCTACAGGGCGGGATGGACTGGAAGCTGGCGTGGACGGAGCAGGCGTTTTCGGCGGGCAATACAGAGGTGTTGAGACTGCTGCTGCGTTACCCTTCGCAGATGGATGAAAGCAAACCATGCCGACAGTTTATGACTACGCTCAGCCATGCGATGTCGAATGGGGCATCGCTCACTTCGCTGCATAAAAGTTATCTGCAAAGTTTTTGTTCCGTGCCTGCGGTCGTTGCGCGTCAGCAATATGATCTTGAGCAGGCCGAGCTGCGTGTTCGCGCCCAGCCAAGCCCTGAGAACAAGAAATGGCAGAAAATTCACGCCGAGCTGTACGATGCGATTAACTAAAAGCCTGATGACTCAGACCGTCAGCTGCTAGGGTTCGCCATACAAACCGATGAGTCGGCGCACCACGCCATTGGTCCAGCCAAAGCCGTCCTGCAACGGATATTCCCCACCGCCGCCTTCGCGCGGCGCTGCGTCGGCTATGTGGTATTTTTCGATAAGTTTGTGGTGTTCCTGATAAAAGAGATTCACCGTTTTCAACCAGTTACGGGCAATTTCATCCCCGAGATGGTCGTCACCGTACAGTTTGAAGCCCTGGATCGCCATCCACTGCAGCGGCGCCCAGCCGTTGGGTTTATCCCATTGTTCCCCGGTTTCATGCTCCGTGGCTAAAATGCCACCGGGCGTGAGCAGGCGACTGCGAACTGCGTTAGCAAGCCGATCGGCTTGTTCATGCGTTGCCATACCGACATACAGCGGCACAATACTGGCGGCAGAAAACAGGGCCATTTGTTCGCGCCGCCAGTCGTAATCGCGATAGCAGCCGTTTTCATCGTCCCAGAGATAGCGGTTTACCGCATCACGACGATCGCTGGCTTTCTGGCGAAACAGCGCTTCCGTTTCTTTGTCACCTTTCAGCGCGGAAATATTGGCGATAGTGCTTTCCAGCTTGTAGAGGAATGCGTTCAGGTCAATTGGGATGAACTGCGTGGTGCGTATGCTGGCAAGGCGGCCTGCGTCGCGCAGCCAGCGCGATGAATAATCCCAGCCAGAAGCCGCGCCCGCGCGTAAATCCCGATACACTTCATTGGGCGGGCGACCCGAATGCTTGGCGGTCTCGACGTCTTCAAGCCATGACTCATCGCGCGGCGTATCACGATCGTCCCAATAGCGGTTAAGTAGAGAGCCGTCCGACATTCTGATCACGTGGCGGTAGGCCTGGTTGAGTACCAGGGAATCGGCGCCATCCATCCAGAACGCGTACTCCATTTTTAGATGATCAAGGTAACGACGCGCGCCGCGTACGCCATCTTCTTCAAACAGCTCCACCATCAGGGCAAAAACGGGTGGCTGTGAGCGGCTCAGATAGTAAGTACGGTTGCCGTTCGGGATGTGACCATAGTTTTCAATCATCCAGGCAAAGTTATCTGCCATACATTTCAGCAGATCTTCGCGGCCGCTCTCTGCCAGACCCAGCATGGTAAAGTAGGAATCCCAGTAGTAGGTTTCGCTAAAACGCCCGCCTGGCACAATGTATGACTGCGGTAACGCCAGCAGCGAGGACCAGGGAATGTGATCCTGCGGCTCGCGCGTCAGCACCGGCCACAGTTGATCAATATGTTCTTTCAGCGAACTTTCCGGGTCAGAAACGTATTCGCTGGAGGGCGTTTCCGGGAGCCAGAAATGGTTCTCGACGAAGCGTCGCAGATCGAAGTCCCGATGGCGTTTAACCTTGCGATAGCGAATTAAAATATCGAGCGGGTCCATTTTGGGCGCACAATCTGGGAAGGTTTTACTATCCGCAAACAGTTTGGATGACTGGACGTGTTCGAACAGTTCGAGATAACGATCGGCAGGAGTTAACGCATCTGAAGCGGGAAGCCCTTCAATCATCTCCGGCTCAGGCTCCGCCTCAATCATTTCATCCAGCTTTAACTCGCACGGATCCATTTCATAAAGCAGATCGATGTCGATCGTCATTTCTTCAGAAGGGGCGTGGGGTAGTTTCTGGTTGAGCATAATGAGAAAGACCTCCGATGGACGTTGAAAGATTAAGGCTATTGCCCGGTCGTCAGTTAAGCGTAGACACTCGCTTCGGTGTCGGGTGAGTAAAGCGTGCGGTTGATCACGTTTTAATGCTGAGCAAAATTTAAAGAATCAGACTATCCCAATGAAAATAATGGATAATTCAAAGTTCTGCATGATCTGAATATATTCCATTTTCAGAGCATTCGATTGCAACGAGGTGTGAACAAAGACAGGTAGCGCCTTATCTCTATAATAGGCGCAGGCTATTCTATTGATAGTTCTCCTCCATGTAATTGCTTGATACTTATCAAAATAGTAATCCCCTTATTTCCTATGATGGTCAGGTCTGACAAAGACTGTGCATTAATTATTCTAATTTTTCTGGGTCACAATAACTCACAACGGTGAGGGTAAAATAATGAAAATCATTACCCGTCTTACCGCGATTGCCATAGCTGGCGTCGTGATTTGTTATTTTGGATTATCCGGTTATGTGTGGTATCACGATAATCAACGTAGCAAACAGGCTGATGTTCAGGCCTCTACGCTGGAAGAAAATAATAAGGTATTAGGATTTTTACGCGAAAAAGGATGCGATTATTGTCACACGCCTTCAGCTGAATTACCTTTCTATTCTTCTTTTCCTGTCGCTAAGCAGTTGATGAATTATGATATTCAACTGGGATACAAATCATTCAATCTTGAAGCCGTTCGTGCGGCGCTGGTCGCAGATAAACCCGTTTCGCAAAGCGACCTGAATAAAATTGAATGGGTGATGCAGTACGACACCATGCCGCCAACGCGATATACCGCGCTGCACTGGGCCGGGAAGGTCAGCGATACGGAGCGAGCCGACATCCTGGGCTGGATTGCGAAACAGCGTGAGCAGTATTACGCCAGTAACGATACCGCCGCGCAGCATCGTAATGAACCGGTACAACCGATACCAGAAAGTATCCCGACTGATGCCCGCAAAGTAGCGCTTGGCTTTACGCTTTACCACGACCCGCGTATTTCAGGCGACAGCACGATTTCTTGCGCGCATTGCCACGCCCTGAATGCAGGCGGCGTGGATGGCCGGAAAACGTCGATCGGCGTAGGCGGCGCCGTTGGCCCGATTAATGCGCCGACGGTGTTTAACTCGGTCTTCAACGTTGAACAATTCTGGGATGGTCGTGCGCCAACATTGCAGGCGCAGGCAGGCGGCCCGCCGTTGAACCCTATCGAAATGGCGTCTAAATCCTGGGATGAAATTATCCAGAAACTGGATAAAGATCCGCAATTGAAGCAAGAGTTTATCGCGGTTTATCCGCAGGGATTCAGCGGGGATAATATTACCGATGCGATTGCTGAGTTTGAGAAAACGCTAATTACGCCAAATTCGCCGTTTGATAAATGGCTACGCGGCGATGAAGCGGCGTTAACTGCTCAGCAGAAACATGGCTATCAATTGTTTAAAGATAATAAGTGTGCGACCTGTCATGGCGGTATTATTTTAGGCGGGCGCTCATTTGAGCCATTGGGTTTGAAAAAGGACTTTAATTTCGGTGAGGTCACTGCCGCAGATATTGGCCGCATGAACGTCACTAATGAATTACGTGACAAGCTGCGTCAAAAAGTCCCGGGCTTGCGTAATGTTGCGCTGACCGCACCTTATTTCCATCGCGGTGATGTGCCTACGCTCGATGGCGCGGTAAAACTGATGCTGCGTTATCAGGTGGGTAAAGAACTGCCGCAGGAAGATATCGACGATATCGTGGCGTTCCTCGAAAGCTTAAACGGCGTGTATACGCCATATATGCAGGGTAAATAACCTCTGGCGTTATCCAGCCTGACGCGTTTTGCAGGCTGGATGATTTTTCTCCATGAACCGGTATAACATGCCTGCTCGGTTACAACAGCACGTCGATATCGGGTGATGAGTTAAGCAATGTATTCCTCTTCTTCCTGCACATAGTTTGCTTGTGCTTGCGCAAATATTTCTTCAGAGGAAACGAGAGCATGGTACCCCTGACCTTCAGGTTGAATAACAATCTTCAACGATTGATAAAGGGGAACGCTGTTGTCTTTTTTGTTCTGGCCGATGACGGCACCGGGCGCAAAAGGCGCAACTGCACAAGCGAAAGCCTGAACCATTTTCTCGCGACTCGCGTAATGTGACTTCTTAATGCTGAGGGCGTTACTGATGATAGCGCTGTCAATCATTGTTCCGGTCAACCAGTCACATGATGAAGAGTAACCTGCACACCAGCGCAAACCACTTCCCTGAGTGTACTCTTTCAACAGCTGAGTTTTGGTTCCTGCAAAACACGATCCCAGCATCAACCCACTGATGTTATTGTCTGCGGCTTTTTCACTGACTGCTTTTAGAATATCTTTCAGCAAAATGCCGCCAATGTGTGATTCGCTACCATGCGCTGCGACGTAAACAATTGTATTGCGAAAAACCTGCATACACAGGCACTCAAGGGCAATTTCGAAACTCTTCTTATTGTAGAAATTCAGAAAATAGACCTCAGTGTCGCCCTGGAGTCTGGCGATTCCTTGAATAAATGGAACGACCGAAGAACGATTGGAATCATGGTCATCCAGTTTCCAAGGGGATTCAATGACCAGGATACAATTACTGCTTTTACTTTTTGGCATGAAATATACACCTAAGTGAAATTATTCTTTTTTGTTTGTGTAATAACTGTGTTTTTGAACTTTTATATCGTTACGCAACTCTGCAAATAACTGGATAAAAACGGTCTTGTTTCCAGGTAGCTAAACAGGTCATTTAAAGGTCCCTCTTATTTGTTATCTGTCCGGATAACGTCACAATTATTGGAATCTTTATGAACCTTAACGCTAAGCGTCAGGGGATTACCCCTTTGTGTTTGCAAAATACTCGTGAGAAGAATACTTTGCAACATCAAGGAGATAAATCCACGCAATTTGCTGTGAATGGCTTGCAAGAACACCAGCAATTCATAGATCAGCATATTCAGAGTCAGCCTGTAAAAGCGATATTCTTTCGCAGTAATTTAATTAATAGTAGTTTTAATAATATTCTTTTCGCAAATTTAACTCTGAATTGTTGTTATCTTGAAAATCTTATTTTTGAAGATTGTGTCATGCGAAATGTTTGGTTTTCATACTGCGTGATCGTACAGCCTGTGGTTCTACGACGGTGCAATGTGGCGGGAATGCGTCTACTGAATGTGCATCGGAGGATGTTTGTTTTTGAAGAGTGTACCGGTGTCGGGGAATTACTCATTTCCTGACACCGGTCATTCAGATTAACGCATGGTAACGAATTCTTCTGCCGCAGTCGGGTGAATAGCGACGGTGTTATCGAAGTCTTTCTTAGTCGCGCCCATTTTCAGCGCCACCGCGAAGCCTTGCAGCATTTCGTCCATGCCAAAACCGATGCCATGAATACCAACAATCTTCTCTTCCGGACCCACGCAAACCAGCTTCATACGGCACGGCTGACGATGTGAGGTGACAGCGGTATACATCGCGGTAAACGAGGATTTATACACTTTCACTTGGTCATCGCCGTGCTGTTCGCGAGCCTGCTGCTCGGTCAAGCCCACGGTGCCAATCGGCGGGTGGCTGAAGACCACGGTCGGGATGTTGTTGTAGTCCAGATGCTCGTCCGGCTTGTTGTTAAACAGACGCTCGGACAGACGACGGCCCGCGGCAACGGCAACCGGCGTCAGCTCAACGGCACCGGTGTTATCGCCAACGGCATAAATCCCCGGTACGCTGGTGTTTTGGAATTTATCAACGACGATGTAGCCTTTTTCGTTGGTTTTCACGCCAGTAACGGCCAGGTTAAAGTTATCGGTGGCTGGTTCACGACCGATCGCCCAAATCAGGCAATCCACCGTTTCGCTACGGCCATCTTCCAGTTGCAGAGTCAGACTGCCGTCGGCGTTTTTAATGACCGCTTGCGGAATCGCATGAGTATGCAGGGTCGGGCCTTCGGTGTTCATCACCTCAACCAGCGTCTCGACAATCATCGGATCAAAGCTACGCAGCGGCGCGTGTTTACGTACGAACAGGTGCGTTTGGGCACCCAGGCCGTTAATTACGCCTGCCAGTTCAACGGCGATGTAGCCTGCGCCAACAACGGCTACACGTTTTGGTAACGCTGGCAGCTCAAAGAAACCATCGGAGTCGATACCGTATTCCACGCCTGGAATGTTCGGATGGCTCGGGCGCCCGCCGGTGGCGATCAAAATATGATCGGCAGTAATGGTTTCACCGTTCACTTCAATGGTTTTGGCATCAACGAAGCGCGCAAAACCTTTAATCACATCGACATTATTTTTGCCCAGCACGTTGTCGTACGAGGTATGAATGCGATCGATATAAGCGGTACGGCTGGCAATCAGTTTATCCCAGTCGAACTTATTGATGGTGGTGTCGAAACCGTAATCCGGCCCGTACATATGGATCGCTTCGCGGACCTGTGCGGCATGCCACATCACTTTCTTCGGTACGCAGCCAACGTTAACGCAGGTGCCGCCTAACTCTTTGGCTTCAATCAGTGCGCATTTTTGACCGTACATTGCTGCACGGTTAATGGAGGCAATACCGCCGCTGCCGCCGCCAATAGCGATGTAATCGTAATGCCTGGTCATGGCTTTTCCTTTAACTGTTCTGTGAATGATTACCTGACAATATCGTGCTTATCAGGACTAACAAACATCGTCGGTGATGGCCGTAATTGTATGACACCGCCTGATAGGTTCCACTGATATTTGTGATTACTCAGGGACGATCCAGTTGACTGAAGTATGACCGGTTCCTGTTGGAACCAGTTTGCTGTGTAACCACGGCAGGACGTTGTTCATCTGCTGCTCCAGCTTCCACGGCGGGTTAATCACAATCATGCCGGATGCCGTCATGCCACGCTGATCGCTGTCCGGGCGTACTGCCAGCTCAATTTGCAGAATTTTGCGGATGCCGGTGTCTTCCAGGTCGTGGATCATGCGCTTGATTTGCTGGCGCAGAACCACCGGATACCACAGCGCATAGGTGCCGGTCGCGAAACGTTTGTAGCCTTCGTTAATACCGGCCACTACTGCCTGGTAGTCGCTTTTGATTTCGTATGGCGGATCGATAAGGATCAACCCACGACGGGAAACCGGCGGTAATTTTGCTTTCAGCTGCTGATAACCATCGGCTTTGGCCACGCGAGCGCGCTCATCTTTCTGGAATTCGCCGCGCAGCAGAGGGAAGTCGCTCGGGTGCAGTTCAGTTAATTGCAGACTGTCCTGTTCGCGCAGCAGCTGGCGAGCAATTAACGGAGAGCCCGGGTAGTAGCGCAACTGACCGCTACGGTTGAAGTGCTGCACTACGCCAATGTAGGGTTCCAGTTCGGCAGGCAAATCGTCCTGCTGCCAGATACGGGCGATACCTTCAAGGTATTCACCGGTACGTTCGGCATGCTCACTGCTCAGCTGATAACGGCCTGCGCCAGCATGGGTGTCCAGATAGAGAAACGGTTTTTCTTTCTCTTTGAGCGACTCGATGATCAGGCTCTGAACGGTATGTTTAAGGACGTCGGCGTGGTTGCCTGCGTGATAACTGTGGCGATAACTGAGCATGGGTAATGAAATTCCGCTGAAATGACGATTTGCCACAGTTTACAGCAGATCGGCACAGATTACCCGTAGGCCCGGTAAGCGCAGCGCCACCGGGCGTCTTTCCATCACGGTTAGCATTGAAATCCTCTACACTTAACCCCATTGTACAAATTAATATGCACAGCGCCGGATACGCGCTTCATTCACTCTTTTCAACAGGACCGCGCTAATGACCAATCCATTGCTGACTCCCTTCGAACTGCCGCCGTTTTCTAAAATTCAGCCAGAGCACGTTGTGCCTGCCGTCACTAAGGCACTGAACGACTGTCGCGAGAATGTGGAGCGCGTAGTCGCACAGGGCGCGCCGTATAGCTGGGAAAACCTCTGCCAGCCGCTGGCGGAAGTCGACGATGTGCTGGGGCGTATTTTCTCTCCGGTTAGTCACCTGAATTCGGTGAAAAACAGCCCGGAACTGCGTGAAGCCTACGAACAAACGCTGCCGCTGCTGTCTGAATACAGTACCTGGGTTGGACAACATGAAGGCCTGTACAAAGCGTACCGTGACCTGCGTGATGGCGATCATTACGCCACCCTGAACACCGCACAGAAAAAAGCGGTTGATAACGCGCTGCGCGATTTTGAGCTTTCTGGTATTGGTCTGCCGAAGGAAAAACAGCAGCGCTATGGTGAGATTGCCACCCGCTTGTCTGAGCTTGGTAACCTGTATAGCAATAACGTCCTCGATGCTACGATGGGCTGGACCAAGCTGGTGACCGACGACGCGGAACTTGCCGGGATGCCGGAAAGCGCGCTGGCCGCCGCAAAAGCGCAGGCTGAAGCCAAAGAGCAGGAAGGCTATCTGTTAACCCTGGATATCCCAAGCTACCTGCCGGTGATGACCTACTGTGATAACCAGGGGCTGCGTGAAGAGATGTATCGCGCATACTCCACCCGCGCCTCCGATCAGGGGCCGAACGCGGGCAAGTGGGACAACAGCCCGATAATGGAAGAGATCCTCGCGCTGCGCCACGAACTGGCACAACTGCTGGGCTTTGAAAGCTACGCCTTTAAATCTCTGGCTACCAAAATGGCGGAGAACCCGCAGCAGGTACTCGACTTCCTGACTGACCTGGCGAAACGTGCCCGTCCGCAGGGTGAGAAAGAGCTGGCTCAGCTGCGCGCCTTCGCGAAAGCGGAATTTGGTGTTGATGAGCTACAGCCGTGGGATATCGCTTACTACAGCGAGAAACAAAAACAGCACCTCTACAGCATCAGCGACGAGCAGCTGCGTCCTTACTTCCCGGAAAACAAAGCCGTTAACGGTCTGTTTGAAGTGGTTAAACGTATTTATGGCATCACCGCCAAAGAGCGCACCGATGTTGACGTCTGGCATCCGGAAGTTCGTTTCTTCGAGCTGTACGACGAAAACAACGAGCTGCGCGGCAGCTTCTATCTTGATCTGTATGCCCGTGAACACAAACGCGGTGGGGCGTGGATGGACGACTGTGTCGGCCAGATGCGCAAGACAGACGGCACATTGCAAAAGCCGGTCGCTTACCTGACCTGTAACTTTAACCGTCCGGTGAACGGTAAACCTGCGCTGTTTACCCACGATGAAGTGATCACCCTGTTCCACGAGTTCGGCCATGGTCTGCACCATATGCTGACTCGTATTGAAACCGCGGGCGTTTCCGGTATCAACGGTGTGCCATGGGATGCGGTCGAACTGCCGAGCCAGTTTATGGAGAACTGGTGTTGGGAGCCGGAAGCGTTGGCGTTTATCTCTGGTCACTTTGAGACCGGTGAGCCGCTGCCGAAGGAACTGCTGGATAAAATGCTGGCGGCGAAAAACTACCAGGCAGCGCTGTTTATTCTGCGTCAACTGGAGTTCGGTCTATTTGATTTCCGTCTGCACGCGGAGTTTAACCCGCAGCAAGGGGCTAAAATCCTCGAGACGCTGGCGGAAATTAAAAAACAGGTCGCCGTGGTGCCGGGCCCAACGTGGGGCCGCTTCCCGCATGCCTTCAGCCACATTTTTGCTGGTGGCTACGCAGCGGGTTACTACAGCTATCTGTGGGCAGACGTACTGGCGGCAGATGCCTTCTCTCGCTTCGAAGATGAAGGGATTTTCAACCGTCAAACCGGACAATCGTTCCTCGATAACATCCTCACCCGTGGCGGTTCTGAAGAGCCGATGGAACTGTTCAAGCGCTTCCGTGGCCGTGAGCCACAGCTGGATGCAATGCTGGAGCATTACGGGATCAAAGGCTGATTATTCACGTGAAAATCTGCTTAGTAGATGAAACAGGCGCCGGAGACGGCGCCTTATCTGTTCTTGCCGCCCGCTGGGGACTGGAACACGATGAAGATAACCTGATGGCGCTGGTGATGACGCCGGAACATCTGGAACTGCGCAAACGTGATGAACCCAAACTCGGCGGTATCTTCGTGGATTTCGTGGGCGGTGCGATGGCCCATCGGCGCAAATTTGGCGGTGGACGCGGTGAAGCGGTGGCGAAGGCTGTTGGCATTAAAGGCGATTACCTGCCGGATGTGGTCGATGCGACAGCTGGGCTGGGGCGCGATGCGTTTGTACTGGCCTCGGTAGGCTGCCGCGTACGAATGCTGGAACGTAATCCGGTAGTGGCGGCGCTGCTTGATGATGGCCTGGCGCGCGGCTATGCCGACCCGGAAATCGGTCCGTGGCTGCAGGAACGTTTACAG
Source organism: Citrobacter sp. MGH105 (assembly GCF_001037485.2). Taxonomy (NCBI): domain Bacteria; kingdom Pseudomonadati; phylum Pseudomonadota; class Gammaproteobacteria; order Enterobacterales; family Enterobacteriaceae; genus Citrobacter; species Citrobacter sp. MGH105. Next base: position 240,859 of record NZ_CP073048.1, read on the forward strand.
CTGATCCATGCGTCGAGTCTGACGGCGTTAATCGATATTACGCCGCGCCCGCAGGTGGTGTACCTCGATCCGATGTTTCCACATAAGCAGAAAAGCGCGCTGGTGAAAAAAGAGATGCGGGTGTTTCAGTCGCTGGTGGGGCCGGATTTAGATGCGGATGGGCTGCTGGAGCCTGCGCGTCAGTTGGCCACCAAACGTGTGGTGGTGAAGCGCCCAGACTACGCGCCGCCGCTGGCGGATGTCGCTACGCCGAATGCGGTAGTCACGAAAGGACATCGGTTTGATATCTACGCTGGGACAGCATAGTTTGTAGGCCGGATAAGGCGTTAGCCGCATCCGGCTTGGGGCGCTGAACTGCCTGATGCGCTGCGCTTATCAGGCCTACGGCAGCGTGTCTTTGTAGGCCGGATAAGGCGTTAGCCGCATCCGGCTTGGTGCGCTGTGTTGCCTGATGCGCTGCGCTTATCAGGCCTACGGCAGCGTGTGGTTTGTAGGCCGGATAAGGTGTTAGCCGCATCCGGCTTGGTGCGCTGTGCTGCCTGATGCGCTACGCTTATCAGGCCTACGGCAGCGTGTGGTTTGTAGGCCGGATAAGGCGTTAGCCGCATCCGGCATAACCTATTAAACAAACGGTGCCAGCGGGTCGGCAATCTCAAATGCTACTGCTCGGTCTGCTTTCGGTGGGTAAATCAGCTCGCTGACAATCGACACCTTCAGCTTCTTCGCTTCTGCGCGCGTCAGTTTCACCTGCTGATCCCATCCTTCGCTATACACCGCACCCCAGGCACCAAGATCCAGGCAGGTGACGTAGTTTTCCTGACGATATGGCAATGGTGTTACGTCCAACAGGTTCGCCGCGGCGTTATTACCGGCAAATTTACCCAACAAAATCGCGTGCTGACAGGTCATTAACGCATGGTTGCCTTTGTCGTCGGTGGCGGCATAGGCCACATCGCCAGTGGCGTAGATATCATCGTGACCCACAACCTGCAGATTGGCATTCACATGCAGACGGCCCTGCCGATCGCGCGGGGCGTTAATCTGTGCTGCCAGGCTATTAGCCTGCACGCCGACGGTCCAGATAACCGTCTGAGAGGCAATCACCTGCCCATCTTTCAGCGTGACGCCGGAGGCATCCACGCACTCTACTTCCGCATTGACCAGCCACTCGACGCCTAGTTCAGCAGAGGCTTCGATAATCACGTCACGTAATTCCTGGCTCCAGCGTCCGCCTGGCTGAGCACCACGTTCAACTACGACAACTCTGGTCTTAGCATCAGCGCCCAATATTTCGCGCAAACGACCCGGTAATTCCAGCGCCATCTCTATCCCGGTGAAACCACCACCACAGACCACCACGGTATTACGAGCCTCACTTTCCGGTTGTAATGCCAGATTATTAATGTGCTGCTCCAGTACGGCGGCGCTCTCGAGTTGGTCGAGGTCAAACGCGTGCTCGGCGGCACCGGCGACGGCGTCGCGGTTTACGTGACTTCCGCTGGCGAGCACCAGGCGGTCATAGCGACGCAGATGAGTGTCACCGTTGGCATCTTTCCAGCTCACCTCTTTAGAGTCCGGGAGGATTTGCTCGACGTGACCTTGCAGGAAGTTGACGCCGGTAACGTCAAACAACGGTTGCAGTGGTGCGACCAGCGTATGAACGGCGCTTTCATAAAAGCGTGGGCGGACACGCAGCTCCGGCTGTGGCGCAATTACTGTAATATCAATTGCCTGCTGATGTTTATCCGCCAGTCGTGCGGCGCTTAATGCTGCCCACATACCGGCAAAGCCGGCGCCCACGATCAGAATTTGTTTACGCATTGGGGTTTTCTCACTGGTGACTACGAATTATTTACTCGGATTTTATTTGTCGTAGTTATGAATTGCAATGCGATCGAGCTCCTTTTTGCCTTAAAGGGTGGTATTTCTTGATTATCTGTTTGATAAATATGTATTTAAAGTTCTGTTGTGAAAAGGGGTTACTTTGCTGTCTGGAATGAATGAGATGAAAAAGCTACAATAAACTCAGATTCATTTTGGCTGAGATAAGAAAATGGCATTCTACAGTTCGGGAGTTGAGTACGGCATTCATAGCCTGATGTGTATGGTCGACAGTAAGGGCGACGCGCGGGATATGAGCGTGCGGGAAATAGCCGAACTGCAAAGCGTACCGTATGACTATCTGGCAAAAATTTTCACCCGTCTGTCCAAAGCGGGTCTGGTGCGCAGCATTGAAGGCAAAGGTGGCGGTTTCCAGTTAGCTAAACCCGCTGAACACATCACGGTGCTGGATGTGGTGAATGCTATTGATGGCGATAAGCGCATCTTTGAATGTCGTGAAATTCGCCAGCGGCTGGCGGTATTTGAGGAGCATCCACCCGAGTGGGCCTGTGAAGGCATTTGTGGCGTGCGTTCGGTAATGGACATGGCCCAGCAGCGAATGGAAGAAGCGCTCGGTCAGCATACGATTCTGGACTTGGCGCGCAAAATGTACCGTAAAGCGCCGGACACTTTTGTGGTGGAAGTTCAGGAGTGGATAGACGCGCGTAAAGGGTAGTGAGTGAAAATGCCCGATAGCGCAAGGTGACCGGGCATGTTGAATGTAGACCGGATAGGGGCAATAGCCGCCATCCGGCACTGAAGGTTATTGCTCGGTGCTCGGCGTATTAATCATGCGGTTCAGCCATGGCACCATAATCGCCATAACAACCGTTACGGCCAGGGTGACAAGGCCAATCTTACTGAAGACGTTGGTATAGATAGGCAGCGTTTGCAGCGGGTCGGTGATGTTCTCTGGTACGGCGGTGAACGTGGCGACATAACCCCCCATCAGGAAGGCCGCGGCCTGCGTCAGGAACCACATCCCAAGAATGAAGCCCATCAGGTGTTGTGGCACGAGAGCGGCGACCATAGCCAGTCCCAGGGCGCTAATCAGCAGTTCACCCAGGCTCTGGAACAGATACACCAGCACGATAAACCACGGCGACGTCAGCCCTTGTGCATCGGCAAACCACATCCCGGCAGCGGCGGCCGTCAGGAAGCCCAATGAGCACAGGAACATACCGAGCGTAAATTTCATCGGCATGGTCAGATCTTTGCCTTTGTTGCCCAGACGGGTATAGATTGCGGCCAGTACCGGACTCGCCAGTACCACCCAGAACGGGTTCAGCGCCTGGAAGCTCACCGGGTTGATGGCGAAACCAAGAATTTCATGGTGTACGTTATTGATCGCAAAGAAGTTTAGCGATGTCGGCATCTGCGCGTACAGCACGTAGAACACCACCGCTTCCAGCATCAGGATAAAGGCCACGAACATCTTGTTGCGCCCGGTTTTATCCAGTTTGAATGCCTGACGGAAGAAGATGATGGTCACGGCAATCGACAGGACGATCAGCACCAGGTTGGCAATCTGCACGTTGTGCATCAGCCAGGCGCAGATAAATACCATCACTACCGTACCGGCCAGCACGTACAGCAGGTTACGGAAGTTCAGCGGCTTATGGTCTGGCTCAGAGCCGATATTTTTCACCATTCCGCGGCAGGCAAAGTATACCAACAGCGCGACGATTAGTCCGGCTCCGCACAGGTTGTAAGTCACAGCGTAGCCAAACTTATCGGCAATCACCGGCGCCAGCGACAGTGACAGTAGCGAACCGATGTTAATCGACATATAAAACAGGGTGAAAGCACCGTCCAGACGGGCGTCTTTCGGGGGATAACATTTTGACAGCAGGCTTGCCGGGTTGGCTTTAAATAGCCCGTTACCAACGGCAATGGTACCCAAAGCAATAAAGATCAGATCCGGCTTAAGCAGCGACATCCCGGTCATGAAGTAGCCGATTGCCAGCACAATGGCACCGAGTACCAGCGTGCGCTTGGTGCCTAACAGATGGTCGCCGACGTAGCCGCCGATCGAGATCAGGCCGTAAACCAGTGCGGCAAAGGCACCAAAGGTGACAAATGCCTGTTCTTGTGAAAATCCGAGCTGCTTAACAAAAAATACCGCCAGGATGCCCTGTACGCCGTAATAGCCAAATCGTTCCCATAATTCCACAAAGAAGATCATGAAGAACGGACGAGGTTGCTGCAGCAAGCCCGTAGGTGCAGTTTTATTCATATTCCATCGCCTTTCAAAGCCATCCCGAAAAGTATGAACGCGTATGCTTAAACGCGCCGAAAAAGTCTTATTTTGTTATAGACTGCGGTTATTGGCCGCAAGGGTAGAGTATTATAGAGATAGTTTTCGATCCAATTAGTTGATCACACTAATTATGATTTGTTTGTTGGATTGATGTACTAATTGTGACCGAATGATAAAAACAAAAACGCCCGCGAAGGCGGGCGTTTACAGGCTTAACGACTTGCAGTGGGCCGGGTTAACTTCCGGCGGCAAGCATTTTATGCTTCTTCGTCGTCACGCAGCGGAACAATCAACATGTCGACGTGGACGGTGTTGATCAGTTGGCGCGCGGAGGACATCAGTTTGCTCCAGAAATCCTGGTGGTGACCACAGACGACCAGATCCATGTCGTATTTTTTGATGGCATCAACCAGAACCTGACCCAGGTCGCCGCTACCGCTCAGGGTTTCGGTGATAGGGTAGCCTGCATTGGTGGACAGCTCGGTTAACGCGTGGTGGGTTTCTTCAGAAATGCGTTTCTGCATGTCGCCCAGATTCACGTCGATGAGCCCGGTGTACAGGTCGGAATAGTTTACGTCAACGTGGATAAGGGAGACTTTAGCATTGTAAGGTCGCGCCATAGAAACCGCTTTTTCAACCAGAACTTTGCTTTCCGGAGAAAGATCAACCGCGATAAGAATGTGTTTATAAGCCATAGTGTTACTCCTTCCATAAGTTGTCGATGACTAGCCTGCTGGCGTTATATGCCGCCGCGTCATCCGCGTCCTGCGAACCTTGTGCGCGGGGCTAGCCCAGTCGTAAAAACGTACCATATAAGGACTATCCTTACATTATAGCGACCAGGATAATCCGTCAATCCGCCTTGCTTGCCAAATAGTTAAACAAATTTTTTAGTTAATTGCATTGATAGCGATTAACCTTATGGCAAAAAAATTAACTAATCTCCTACACTATCTAAAGAGGCGTTCGGATGCGTGATACTAACACGAACGGTTTCGGCTGCACTCTTCATTGAATGGTTTGGCAGGGTATCGGGGAGCGGTAGTCCCGGAAAGGAGTTCCGTGGGCGGGTCGCCGGGGAGGAGGTATGATAAGCACCATTGCATTATTCTGGGCTTTATGTGTCGTTTGCATTGTTAATATGGCGCGCTATTTTTCTTCGCTACGCGCACTGTTAGTGGTACTTCGTGGTTGCGATCCATTACTTTACCAGTATGTAGATGGAGGGGGCTTTTTTACCTCGCATGGGCAACCGAACAAGCAGATGCGTCTGGTGTGGTATATCTACGCTCAGCGTTACCGCGATCATCATGATGATGAATTTATTCGCCGCTGTGAGCGGGTTCGCGGTCAGTTCATTCTCACCAGCGCGCTATGCGGCCTGGTGCTAATCAGCATGGTTGCGCTGATTATCTGGCACTGATGCCAACAACAGATACAAAAAAAGCGGGTCAGCTTCCTGACCCGCTTTTTTACCGTGCATTCGCTTAGATAAGCTTCAGGGAGAGCCAGTACAGCACCCCGGAAAGAATAATCGCAGCTGGCAGGGTGAAGACCCAGGCCATCAGAATGCTGGTTACCGTTTTACGCTGCAATCCGCCGCCATCAACAACCATCGTCCCCGCAACGGAAGAAGAGAGAACGTGGGTGGTGGAAACGGGCATACCGGTGTAGCTGGCGAGACCGATAGAGACTGCGGCGGTCATCTGCGCCGACATCCCCTGGGCATAAGTCATGCCTTTCTTACCGATTTTCTCGCCGATGGTGGTGGCAACGCGACGCCAGCCAATCATCGTACCAATACCCAGCGCCAGTGCGACGGCCATAATGATCCAGATAGGCGCGTACTCAATGGTGCTCAGCATGTCGGCTTTCAGTTTTTTCAGCAGACGCTGATCGTCAGCGCTTACGCCAGGCAGCTTAACCACTTTATCGGTGGTATCAGAGATGCACAGCATAATACGGCGCAGCTGACCACGCTGTTCGACGCTTAACTTGTCGTAGGTTTCCAGGTTCGCCAGCATACCTTTCGCACGTTCCAGCGCGTTGATGGTATTCGCCGGGTGGCAATGGAACTCTGTCGTCGTCGCGGGTGCCGCATCCGTCGGGGACGGAATCAGCTGGTCTACGCCTGTGGCCTGTTTAAGCAGGTCAGGGCGCTGCTGGAAGAAAACTTCGACGTTATTGATTGCATCACGGGTACGGGTAATCTCGTAACCGGAAGCATTCATATTCACCACGAAGCCTGCAGGCGCTACGCCAATCAGCACCAGCATCACCAGACCAATGCCTTTCTGCCCGTCGTTAGCGCCATGAGAGAACGCTACGCCGATAGCGGAGAGGATCAGTGCAATACGGGTCCAGAACGGCGGCTTTTTCTTGCCATCTTTCTTTTCACGTTCTGCTGGCGTCAGGTGGATACGGGCACGTTTTTTTGTACCGCTCCAGTAACGACGCAGAATGAAAATAAGACCGCCTGCAACCACCAGACCAACAATTGGCGAGATGATAAGCGAAGCAAAAATACCGATAACTTTCGGAATGTTAAGTGCGTCCACCACCGAGGTGCCGGTCATCAGTGCATTGGTTAAACCAATACCGATAATGGCGCCAATCAGCGTGTGGGAGCTGGATGCAGGTAAACCAAAGTACCAGGTACCCAGGTTCCAGATAATTGCCGCCAGCAGCATGGAGAACACCATGGCAAGGCCATGTGACGATCCCATATTAAGCAGCAGATCCGTTGGTAGCATATGCACGATGGCATACGCCACGCTGAGACCACCCAGCAAAACACCAAAGAAGTTGAACAACGCAGCCATGACCACCGCCAATTGCGAACGCATTGCACGGGTATAGATCACGGTTGCGACAGCATTGGCTGTGTCATGGAAGCCGTTAATTGCTTCGTAGAACAGCACAAAAGCCAGAGCAAGCAATAGTAAAAGCCCGGTATGTAAATCCAGGCCAGCAAACAAATGTAGCATAGGACGTTACGCCATTTTGAGGACATGAACGCGGCGCATTATCAGTGACTTTGGCGGCGCGGGCAAAGTGAAATATAGAGTTTTTTTGATTTGTCTCCTGCTTTGTTTTACACCACTAAAGAATTATCCTATATATTTCAGTTAAATACCCTTTATCGGTAGTTTGGTGCTGGTGCGACCACTGAGGAATCTTTACAATTCACACCCGCTTTTTAGAGAGGATCGCAACGTGGAAAGGTTTGATACCGTTATTATAGGCGCTGGCGCAGCGGGTATGTTTTGTGCCGCGCAGGCAGGACAAGCAGGTAGTCGAGTACTGCTTATTGATAATGGTAAAAAGCCAGGACGCAAGATTCTCATGTCTGGCGGGGGACGCTGCAACTTTACCAATCTTTATGTCGAACCGGCCGCCTATTTGAGCCAAAACCCCCATTTTTGCAAATCGGCACTGGCACGCTATACGCAGTGGGATTTTATCGACCTGGTGGGCAAACACGGTATTGCCTGGCACGAAAAAACGCTGGGTCAGCTGTTCTGCGATGATTCCGCTCAGCAAATTGTCGATATGCTGGTAGACGAGTGTGAAAAAGGTAACGTAACTATGCGGTTACGGAGCGAAGTCCTGAGCGTGGTGCAGGATGATGAAGGTTTCACCCTCGAACTGAACGGCATGATGGTCGGCACGAAAAAACTGGTTATCGCTTCCGGTGGGCTTTCCATGCCGGGTCTGGGGGCAACGCCGTTTGGTTATAAAATTGCCGAACAGTTCGGACTGAAGGTGTTGCCAACGCGCGCGGGACTGGTGCCCTTTACATTGCATAAGCCACTGCTGGAGCAGCTTCAGGTGCTCTCTGGCGTGTCGGTCTCCTCCGTTATCACTGCCGAGGATGGCACCGTATTTCGCGAAAATCTGCTCTTTACACACCGAGGACTTTCGGGCCCAGCTGTTTTGCAGATTTCCAGTTTTTGGCAGCCAGGCGAATTTGTCAGTATTAATTTGTTGCCGGATGTTGACCTTGCGAGCTTCCTCGACGAACAACGTAGCGCACACCCTAACCAGAGCTTAAAGAACACCTTAGCAATGCAGTTGCCAAAGCGTCTGGTGGAATGCCTGCAGCAGTTAGGGCAAATTCCTGACGTATCTCTGAAGCAGCTTAACGTGCGCGATCAACAGACGCTGGTTGAAACGCTGACCGAGTGGCGGGTGCAGCCGAACGGTACGGAAGGGTATCGTACCGCTGAAGTCACGTTGGGCGGCGTCGATACCAACGAGCTGTCATCGCGCACGATGGAAGCCCGCAAAGTGCCAGGGCTCTACTTTATCGGCGAAGTGATGGACGTCACCGGCTGGTTGGGAGGCTATAACTTCCAGTGGGCATGGTCGAGCGCCTGGGCATGCGCGCAGGATTTGGTGTTGTCCGAGGACAATAAAGTTGTACACAAAGCACTAAAGTTGTAACCATTCTCAAAAAACGACGCTAATGTTGTATACTTACTGAATGTGTGGTTATAGGGTTGGAGACTATAAAATGCACATATAGGTACGTATCAATGTCGTTTTTAGGGTACGATCATGGCTAGGGGTAGGCGTCTCAAATCCTATTTGGATTATGAAAATGCGCTAGGTGACGGCATAGGAGTGGGCTATGGCCAAAGTTATCAGCCCTGGCTTAGAGCTCAGGACGTTAAATCCCGTGGAAACCGTTCGATAGTCTTTGGCCTTAAGACGTTTCGAAACCATCATCTCCTTTCTTCTGTCGAAAGTAACTTTTTCTATCTGGCTGAGTTTAATGACTCGGTGATTGATATCCGGGAACAATTCCCACTCTTTCCTCTCCGGCTTACCCAACAAATAGCAAATCATCTACATTTTCAACATCCTATGGTGAGGGGAGTAAGAGGAGTACCTGTCGAAGTTCTGAATGTTATGACAACCGATTTTTTACTGACCTTGAGAACTCCTGAAGGCGGACTTCGATACAAAGCTATAGCAGTAAAACATAACGAGAGCATACCTGAACGCGAAGCCCAAAAACTTGAAATAGAGAGGATGTTTTGGCAGTTGATTGATGTTGAGTTTCAAATTTATGTTGGCTCGGAACTCAATAACGTCGTCGGTAAAAACATTTGCTGGGCTACTTCTGTATTAAGAGATGGTTCTGAATTTTATGATAAATATCCTCTTGATAAAATCCTATGGAAGCTTAAACCAGATGTTTATCCCATAGTAGGACTACGTGCAATGATTTCATCAATCTTTGGGGTAGATGCACAAGAAGCGATGATGTTATTGCAGGCAATGATTGGATTAAAAATGATAAATGTTGATTTATCATATCCAATACTCGAAACCGGTCTGATAAAGATAATTTCCAATGACCACTATATAGGACTGAACGCAAATGGATATTATTAGGAATTCAGTCTGGCTCTCTCAAGGCACTGATTTGCTTGCAGAGGGACTTTACCGTGTTTTGGATTTTGACAGAAAGGTCGATTTGTTAATTTTGTTTAAAATAAAATCAGAAAGAACGGGTAAGCCAATCCCTTTCTCATTTTCAATGTTTAAATATTATATTGAATCAAATAGCATAACTTGTAAAGATTATATATATCCTTCATATATGTTAGTAGATGAGAAAGAATTAACAGATAAAGACAGAGGAAGGCGAGATGAAAATTACAATATCATTAAAGATCTTGTAGATGACAGAATGTTTCTGTTCGACTATGCATTACATAAAAAGTCGCACCTTTTAATGGATTACTCAAGAAATAAAAAAATATCACAATATACTATCAGAACGCTTCTGGCGTTGTATTGGCGACATGGGCAGGATATTTATGCATTGCTACCCGCATTCTCGAACTGTGGCGCCGCTGGGAAAAGTAGAATCAAACATGAAATTAAACTTGGGAATTCCAAAAAAAAACAGAGCATTACCTAATGAACGATCACGTGTTTTCATTCTTAATGAAAGAGATATAAATAATATTAGAAAATCTCTCATTACGTATCATTATAAAGTTAACGGAGATACGATAAAGAAAACATTAGAGAGACATATTGATTTGTATTTTAGGGATGAAATTAAAACAGCAAACCTAGAAAATAGAGCTCCATATGTTCCTTCTTTAAAACAATTTTCATACTGGAATAAAAAACTCTTCACTAAAGATTTCTCGATAAATAAGAAGAACACGAAAAAAGAAATAGACCTCAAAATGCGGGCGCTTTTAGGTAGTGTGGCTAATACAACTGTTTTGCCGGGTGATGTTTTCGAAATAGACTCAACTGTCGCTGATGTACATCTTATTTCGAGTTTAAACAGACGAAAAGTCATTGGGCGTCCTACTATTTATACAGTGGTGGATCGTGCAACAAGAATGATTGTTGGCCTTCATGTTTCTTTATACCATGCTTCATGGCGAGCCGCCCGACAAGCGTTAGCAAATTGCTTTATGCCAAAAAAAGAATATTGTAGATTATTTGGAATCTCTATTACTGATGATGATTGGCCTTGTTCTCACATTCCATTAACATTGATGTGTGACAACGGGGAGATGATTGGTCTTAAACCTCAGGAAGAGATGACCCCCCTGACAAAACTTGAGTTTGCGCCAGTCGGTAGAGGCGACAGAAAAAGCATTGTTGAACGCTGTTTCGGCATTCTGAATGATGAGGTTATTCATAGGCTTATTGGAACAACACGAAGGGGAAAGATTGTTAAAGGAGAGCCAACACCGCAATCCAGGGCTTGTTTAACGATTCAGGAGGTCACGTCTTTACTGATTCGGGAGATACTTGCACATAATCAGAGAACGTATGAGGAACTGGCTTATATCAATCCCTTACTGATTGAAAATGATCTCGTAATATCACCAAAAAATAGTTGGATGATAAGCTTAAAGCACGGGAGATTCAGCGCAAGAGCCGTTGGGGCCGACGAAGTGATCGCACGATTGTTAATCCCTGTGAACGCTAACATTACCGCCGGTGGGATTCAGTACAATAATCTTTTTTATGAATGTGATCCTGAAATTGCATCAGGTGTCAGAGTATTTGGAAGAACCACTTGTGAAGCAAGAATAGATGACAATTGCGTAGATTATATATATGTAAGATTTGACAAAAATAGCATTTTCAAAAAACATTACCTACTTAAGAAAAGAGATGTATTTAAAGGGAAAGCTCATCTTGATACAGATGTAATGGCTGATTGGGTAGATACTCAAAAAGAAATTAATTTATTTACTCTGGATTCGCTCAGCAATATCAATAATAAAGATGAATTTAACAGGAAAGGTAACGAAAGATTAAATGAAATATACGAATCTCGCCGGGTACATGGTAAAAATATTAAAAAGAACAGGAAAAATGAACTTGATTCATTAGGGCGAACTCATGTTGCTAATGGAAGATCTGAACCCCTACTTCCTTCATCCAGTAATGTTCTGCTTTTGCCTGGCCGGGAGGAGAAACAAAGATGGTTAAAAGGTAAGAAGAAGACTGAGGACGCAGAATAATGAATCTTATACGGCGCGTTTCAGCGATATATAAAGAACAGGAGTTACCTGAGTATCGTGGCAATCCCTTAATTGAAGCACTTCCTGAAGCGCTTACGGAAGATGAAGTACTTCTGGAAATGAGTTATTTCCCCGAAATTGACGAAAAAATCCGCTGGACTGCCCCGGCGAATGTTAGAGAGCAGTATGTCGAACGTATAAAGAAATTCCGTTGCCCTCAAACCAATCTTATCCAGGCTTATAAGATGATCTTACGGGCACTTAGGGAAAGCTATGCAGCTCGTAATCCTTTAAAAAGCGGAACAATTCAATATCTTCATTACTATGGAAATGAGCGTCCTGATATTGAGCCAGAAAGTGGATATTTTAAATCCCAGGCTGAAACTATTACGATAGTTGGAATGAGTGGTTCTGGAAAAACTACCATGATTGAGCAAGTCATGGATCATTTCCCTCAGATTATAGAACACAGCAGCTATAAAGGAGTTTTTCCCGGCTTCAGTAAGCAAATTGTATGGGTAAAGATTAATTGTCCATACAATTCAAGTGTGAGAGACCTTTGTGAAGAGATTTTACAAAAATTAGATGATGCAATTGGTATTGAACGAACTACACCTGAGATTAGAAATGGTGCTCTGGCTCGCCAGATTGCACAAAGAATTAAATCATCATTTTTGGGTATCCTTGTTATTGATGAAATGCAGAGGCTTAAATTTTCAAGAACCGGGGGTGAGAGTAAGTTGATTGATTTTTTACATGAAATTGTAGATTCCATGGGGGTATCTATGGTTTTTTGTGGAAATCATCCTTTTGACGAGACGCTGACAAAGAAAATGAGAATTGCCAGGCGGGCAGAGTCTGGTGGTTACATGAAAATTAAGAATGTTAGATACGATTCACAAGACTGGCAATCGTTTATTCATTATTTATGGCCATTACAATGGACAAATGTTGAAACTCCATTAAATGATGAGTTAAACGAAAAATTATTCATTTTATCTAAAGGCAATATTGGATTGGCTCAGATGATTTATCGGGGGGCACAATTAAAGGTTATCGGTAGCGGCAATGAAATCATCACTGGCGCAGTCTTGTCGGCCTCTGTACCGGTACTCGTGAGTCATACGGAGGAATATAAGGATACTCCACTCCCGGGGGCCGCGACTGAAGATGAGGAAGCTAAATGGCTCTCTGCATCTAATGAGGGTGATGCTTCGGCTAAAATCATGGCAGAGAAGTCCCTAAAGTCTTTGATCCCTGGGGATATAGACAGGCCACAGCACAAGGAATTCGTAGGAAAAATAGACGAGGTTTTGCGCAATTTCGACGAGAAAATACTGTCTCTTGACCACGATCTTGTTATCAACAGAACAGCTGAAAAGAAAAATACCTACGATGCTCTTCAGCGTTGCGGGCTTATAAATATAGATCCACTTAATAAATTGTAATGAGGTAACAGTTCGTAACGGTCAAAGAGAGGTGTGGGAAATGAGAATGTTGCCTGTTTTGCCTGATGAATCCTTGTTCAGCCGGTTTTGTCGGACAACTACCGTGTACGGTATGTCCCCATCTTCTCTGTTAACGATCATTTTCAACAAACCTGATATGAACGTCCATCCAATTCTCAATTCAGGATTAAAGGCTATTTCTCTTCATACATCCGAAAGTGCAGATCAGCTCTGGCATGAACAGACTTTACTCCCTCTTTTTGCCTGGGCACTACCAATCAGTCGTAATGAAATTATGGATTTCAACACGACCCCTGCCAGGCTTAATCGATTGTGCCGCCTTAGTAATTTTTCACTAGGGCAGCGCACACTATTGAAGTTTTGCCCGGTTTGCGCTCGTGAAGATACTTTTCATTATGGTGTTACTTATTGGCATCTGGCGCATCAGCTTCATGGGGTTACAACCTGCCATCGGCATCCGGTAGCGCTTGAAAGCATCCATGTCCCTTCTTCACCGCACATACGTATTGGACTGATGCCTCCTGTTTCGTATACAGAACAACTTAGCAATGAGATAGACTTCGATTTTGCTAAGTTTTGTTATGAGTCCCTAAATATAATCAGAAGAAAAGATATTACACACCCCAATTACATGGATGTACTTAAAAAGTTGAATTTATTATCATTGGATGGAAATTTAAAGAAAAATGTATTCTACGCACATGTTTATGCTAAGTGCCAGTTATTTGGGGAGGGTTCATCGGGACTTATACCAACATCCCTAACTGATTATCATTACTGGGAGCCTATACTCAAAGACAAATGTTGTCAGCATCCCACAAAGCATCTTTTGCTTTGTTATTGTTTGTTAAATACTTGCTGGCCAACGTATGCAGGAAGTCGTACTAATAAAAAGAAAGAAATCTTTAAAAGTCATAAGAAATACAGTTTTCATATAGTTGAAAATAATACTAGTGTTAGCAACCTTGGGAAGGAATTTAGTCGCAGCAGATGTTACATTAAAACACTTATTTATAAAAAATACCTGAGGGCGTTTAAGCGAAACACAAAAATTAATATATTCACTGAATTGCTTATCAAGTCTATGGCTGTAAGGGGGTTTAGTCTGGCATCCATAGCTGAGAAAAACTCATTATCGGAAGGAGCTGTATCCTCTGTAATTTCATCTTGTTACGGTTTATGCTCATGGCGTAAAAAATGTAAAAAAGATTCTTTAAGACGGCGTCATAAGCAGAAAATATTAAGATTTATACATAATCAATCCGTTTCTATAACACGAAAGTTAGTCAAAGAAAGTTGTTATGCAAGTTTCTATTGGCTAAATAAACATGAATGTGACTGGCTTAATTCCTGTCTTCCTAAAACAATACGATGCTATAAAAATAAAAGAGTAGACTGGAGCGAGAGAGATATTATCTCATCATCATTAATAAATGATGTTTTATCTCAGGGGCAGTACTCGATGTCACTTACAAGTCTAGATGCTTTACTGGGAGGGCATGGCTGGCTTTTGAAATACAGAGATAAACTACCAATGACAATGATACTTCTCAGAAAAATGGAACTAATTAAATAAGAGGGAGTTATATGGTTTACGAAAATGAATTGTGGCACAGTTTTCTTCTGCGTTCACAGATAATGTATAACTTATCCAATTGCAGGAACATAATATCAAAGCATGGCGCACTAAGGTACGATGCCTTTCCTCGTTTCGAACTGATTGATATGTACAAATTGCATAGCTTGCAGGATATATATGACATTCTTGCCACTAGAAATGGTTATATACTAACTTCCAATATAGTGTCGTTATCTTCTGGTGTTTACGGGTATTTTAACGCTGTTGAAGATGCCTGTCGGAAAAATTTTCACATAACTAATTCATATCCATTGGTAAACATCTCAAACATTCGTTACTGTCACAAATGTATTGTTGAAGATATACACTCTAAAGGCATTGGTTATCTGCGTCATAGATGGTTGTTTGAATCTAAATGTGCAGTTCATAGTACCAGTTTATATGAGGTTTGTTTTGATAACTATTTGAATGCAGTGAAAGGACTTAGTGACTTAATTATAAGTGGAATAAATCCTCATGGTTATTGTTCCCTTGTGGTTGACGTTTCAAACCCTTTCAAAAATCCAGTGTATATATTACCATGTGCACGTAATAAAATTTTAAAATGGATTTCGGACAATAAAAATATGCTGATTTACTTTCTCTTTGATCTCTTCAAATGTAAGTCGCATTCAAGTTTATCTAAGGTTATCGAAGTCAAGATAATGCATGATAGATATATTTCTGCGGTGTTCAAGATGTTAAGTGAAGTTAATTTTTGTAATTTCAACTCATTTATTTCTGATATTTTTGAGGACGTAAGTTATGCCTCTATCGGACTTGATGATTATTCTGTTAATGTGCATTTTCTCAGGCTAAGGGCTGCAGATTGTAAATTTTGCCAGTTGAATGGTAAATATTTTTGCTCACTTTACAATGTAAAACTTCTTCGCTAATTTCACTTCATTTATAAAATACTAAGAAAGCTAGTTAGATAAGGTTTTATATTTTGACTGGGACAGGAATAAATTATCACTCATAGAGTTTCCCTGGGGGTTACTACCTGTGTATGATGCCGGTTAGCAACAACGTCTAAAAGACCTGCGATCACGTGGGTCCCTCTCCAGCAAAGGGGCAAGGGGTGCTATATAACGGTGTACTGCTTACCCAATACGGCCTTGTATTTGAAAGATGCCGCATCTTGGCAGGATTCGTATTACAGCCTATAGTCTGTTAATGAGCATTACAGCCTATATGCTGTAAATCCCTGCGTTATGCTTGTTAACTCGTCGATACGGAAGGTCACTTATGAACACTCAATACGCTTTGAAGACTTTGAATCAGTTACGTCCTGTTTTAATCGGCTTTCGCAAAGCCAATGGACTGACGCAAAAAGATGTTTCTGAACGTTTGGGTATAACACAGCAAACTTATGCCCGACTAGAGGCCAACCCTGCAAGTGCGGGTTTTGAGCGTTTGTTTAGGGTGTTCAGCGTCCTTGGAGTGGAGATCGTACTTTCATCCAGGGAACCATTGTCAGATGCAAAGCCCGAATACGGAGCTATGCACAATTATTCTTCACTTCCAGCCAGGCGGGAGAAATGGTGACGCCTGGCGCTTCCCGGTCTAATTTTTCTTCAACAAGATTAACCCCTTAGCGGCCTGAAGTATCAGGTTGCGATAGAGCCTTTCATTTCTTCTGTTATGTTAAATACACCATTTTGAGCTATTTCGCTCGGCCTTAAATTATCTCTTCATTCTTCAGTGAAAATTTTATGTCGATCACATTATCGATGAATTTAGGAAATAATCCGTAAATGAAAATCTATCTTCTTTTAAATTCATCAGTGTCAGTAGCAAATATTACGCATAAAAGAATGGTTATTATTATCATTTAAATTATAAAGCTCATGAGTCAATTCCAAAAAATATAATAAGCATTGAAATCATTACCCGTGATTCTGGAGTTTTAACTTTGCCATGTAACCAACCACAAGTTAGTTTCCGGTGTTTTGAGGGGCAGTAAAGTTCTGAAAGCGCGACCAGATCATAATCCCGAAATGTCGTTAAGATATTCTGAATAACGGTTATCCCTGCTTGTTGGCAGGCATTTGAAAATATATTTTGTATTCAGGTTGCAGCAAAACGCTTTCTTACACACAGGACTTCATATGCGGCTCAGAAAATTAAAACTGAAAAACTTCAGAGGCTACAGAAACTCTACTGAAATCATTATTGATGAAAGCATGACGGGTATTGTCGGTCGTAATGACTTTGGGAAATCAACGCTTATGGAAGCGCTGGCTATTTTTTTTGAAACAGAAGGAATGAAGGCTGACAAGAATGACATGAACTGTTTCAGCCTAAGAGAAGGGGACGGCCGTTTTGAAATAGCCTGTGAATTTGATGACCTGCCCGATTTTATCATGATCGACGACAGGGTGCAGACCACGCTCGCCTCAGAACATCTGCTGAATGAGGACGGCAATTTTGAAATCGTCAAAACGTTTAAAGCAACGACCTCAGGAAAACCGGAGCAGACCTGCATCCGCTGCATCCACCCGGATGAGGAGCCCCTGAGAAATTTACTGGGCATGAAAATTTCTGAGCTCAAGGCGGTGGGAAAAGAAGTTGAAAAAAATGTGGCGGATAAACGCACTGCATCGTTATGGCGTCAGGCCATCAGGGAAGCCGCAGCCCCCTATACCTGTTCGGAAATTATGCTGGATGTCGATAAAGAGTTCGGAACCGACACAAAATCATTATGGGGTAAGATCCTCGATTTGCTGCCCACGTATGCGATTTTCAAAGCCGACAGGGAAAGCAGCGACGGGGATTCCGAAGCTAAAAACCCCTTACAGCAGGCCGTAAAAGACGCTCAGGCTGCGCTGCAGGACAAAATTACAGCGCTGGAAAATGAGATTCAGGACAGCGTCCTGGATGTCGCACAGAGAACGCTGGATAAATTACGTGAAATGGCCCCCGAACTCGCCAGTGAACTGACTCCACGATTTAAGGAGAAACCCAAGTGGACCTTCAATTTCACCCTGGACGGGGAAAATGGCATCCCCATCAATAAGCGCGGCAGCGGGATAAGGAGGCTTATCCTGTTGAATTTTTTTCGGGCTGAGGCTGAAAAGAATGTCGCGGGGACGCCCAGAAATGTGATTTATGCCATAGAGGAGCCTGAAACGTCACAGCATCCGAACTATCAGATGATGCTGATGAAAGCGTTACTGGCACTGGCAGGCCAGCCGCACCGTCAGATTATCGTCACCACCCATGTCCCGGCGCTGGCCGGATTAATCCCTGTCGAAGGCGTACGTTATGTTACCCGAAATGAGGCGGGTGAACCCGTAGTAAAAATGCCGGATGACGCAGTGCTGAAGGAAGCCACTGAAAGCCTGGGGGTGCTGCCAGAGACCGGTATGGAAAGGGCGCAGGGGATTGTTCTGGTAGAGGGAAAGTCGGATGTTACTTTCCTGAGGCATGCGGCCAGTTCATTAAAACAGTCAGGTGCGCTGCCAGCCTCTCTGGAGGACGTGAAAATAGTGCCAGTCCTCATAGGAGGGTGTGGTAGCGTCAAACACTGGGTTACATTGAATCTGGCCAAAGATCTGGGGCTTCCCTGGTGCGTATTTCTGGACTCCGATATTGGGGGAGACCCTGCACAGGTTCTGTCCATCCAGAAGCGTAAAAAAGAAGTAGAGGAGGCCGGTAAGGTATTTTTCGCTACGCGCAAACGTGAGATAGAAAACTATCTGTGCCCGGATCTTATCGAGGAAATTACTGGTGTAGCCGTCACGTTTACGGACACCTGTGACGCTAAAAAAATAATCGGCCGGGCTGTGGGAATGAAACCCGATAATGTACTAGATAAATTCTGGCCTCAGATGACATCAGAAAGAATCATCTCAAGATCAACCTATCATGACGGAACGCAGGAGAGAAGCGAGCTGGTTGAGATCCTGAGCGACATTGTATCCATGACGAGATAATGTATTAAATAAGCATCTCAGGTGCATATATTCCGGTCCTCAACAAAGGACCGGAGTACAGAGTAGTAAAAACCCGAAATTAATCGGGTTTGAATTATATAAAGATTAACCGACTCCCGCGCCCAGGAACGATGTAAAATCACGCTTGTCGTGACATTTCTACAATGTTTACTTTTGACTATCAAGCCATTTATTCATCTGCTCAATTTCACCTTTTTGAGCTTTAAT
The DNA here is from genome assembly GCF_001037485.2 of Citrobacter sp. MGH105. Lineage (NCBI taxonomy): Bacteria > Pseudomonadati > Pseudomonadota > Gammaproteobacteria > Enterobacterales > Enterobacteriaceae > Citrobacter > Citrobacter sp. MGH105. Next base: position 259,767 of record NZ_CP073048.1, read on the forward strand.
GATGTCCTGCGCGAGCTTTCTCATTTTCGGATCTTTTCCGTATTTGAGCTCGGTCTCAGCCATTGCTATTGCCCCTTCATGGTGCGCTACCATGCCTTTCGCAAAAGCCTTGTCGGGATCGGACTCATTTACGGCAGCCATCATTTTGTCATGCATGTCTTTCATGCCAGCCATATATTCCTGTGACGAAGCCGAGGTAGACATATCAGTCATTTTCATTTCTGAATGTTCTGCTGAAATCGCTGGCAGGGATAACATTAATACTGCAAATAAAGTGTTTCTGGCTTTCATAAAAAATATCCTTTTAGCGTTGATGCCCGTTAACTGTAGCAGAATCTGATAAAAATGCCCCCTGTAGGGGGCAAAGATGTTGCCATATATCCGGTTACGGAAAAATCTATCAAGGAAATAAGGACAGCACAGATACTTCCCTCGCCGTCAGCCTGCACTGAGCATGCGACGATGCGCTTCGGCCATGGCCTGATGTGGGCCAGACTGACCGTTATTCATAAATTCATGGGCAACTGCAGCTCTTTCATGCTCATTCATTGCCGCTAATGACTTCGACGGCCCGGTAGGGGAAACGGTCTGACTTCCCATCATCCTCTGATGACTTTCCACCATTTTCTGGTGCGCATCCGCCGACCCGTTCGTCATGGTTTCATGAGCAATAATGGCCTGTTCATGCTGGTCCATACCGGCCATACGAGGTGCAGTCCCCTGGATCCCGACAGGAGCCGCAGCAGACTGCATCTGGTGAGCAGGTGCCTGTGCATTGTTGACCCGCTCATGGATATTCACGGTTTCAGTGGCCCAGGCCGAAGAAATTAAGCCAAAGCCCAGCAAGGATGCTAATACGATATTTTTCATGATAACTCTCCATTTCTTAATTAGTGATGTCCGGGGGAGTACAACCGGTGTTTTCAGTTCCATAACTGAAACAGGTTCGGAAGTGTTTATTTCTCCGGGAGGGGACTGGATATTCATTTCCTGGCGTCCACTGACGCCGGATATTGATAAAGCAATCCAGCCTTCCTGATAAGTTGCACTAATTATATCGAATGGCTTCTGTTTGCTGCATGACAGGCTAATGACATCTTTGTCATTTAAATCTTTATTCCCAGCACTGGGTGTCCGGAATCATTTTCTCCAGTCTGGGCACGGATAAGATAAAACGCGTTGAGTGTACGTCCGATTCCACCTGCACTCTTCCGTGATGTGCTTCCACGATTGACTTCACAATCGCAAGGCCGATGCCGCTGCCTTCTCCTTTTCGTTGTCTGGACGGATCCACCCGATAAAAACGGTCAAACAACCTTGATAAATGCTCTTCAGGGATTGGTTTCCCCGGATTTTCAATCACAAGGTCAAAAAAGCTCTCCTGCTCTCTTATTGAGACGGTGATTGCCTGTCCCTCCGGGGTATAACGCAGGGCATTGGATAACAGATTATTGATCGCCCTTCTGAACATTTGTGGATCTCCCTCAACCAGGCAGGGCATCCCGTTAAATTTGAGCGTGATATTGCGTTCTTCGGCCCAGGCTTCGAAAAACTCGAAGACTTTCATGACTTCCGCTCTGAGGTCAAACATGACCCTGTCAGGTATCAGCTGATTATTATCTGCCTGTGCTAGGAACAGCATATCGCTGACCATTTTGGTCATCCGGTTATACTCTTCAAGACTGGAATAGAGGACATCCTCAAGTTCCCTCTGTGTTCGATCCTGACTCAGTGCGATTTCAGTCTGCGTCACCAGATTGGTGATGGGCGTTCTGATCTCATGCGCGATATCGGCAGAGAAATTGGCCTGGCGGGTAAAGACATCCTCAATCTTTCCAATCATATGATTGAACGAGATAACCAGTTGCTCCAGCTCAATGGGAACGCGTGTCGGTTCCAGTCGCGCATCAAGATTCTCGGAGGTGATGTTTTTAATGGCATTGCTGACATTACGAAGGGGCAGGTGCCCCTGACGGACAGCGATTCGAATGATCAGAACAATCAACAGGCTTATCACGACGGCAATCGCAATCAGGTTCTTTTTCAGCGCATCGAGGTAATGGAGATGGAAATTAATGGATAGGCCAGTCAGCATGACATAGTTCTGCTGTTTGCCCTGAAATATCGCCTGACCAGAGGAGGCGATAATCCTGTATGTTTCCATCTTCATTTCGGACCCGGTATCCATCGGTCCCGCAGGATCCTCCACCGTCCAGAGAAAGACATCCCGTGCGCGGCTGTGCTCGCTAAAATCTGCTGAATTCACTGCCGGGCGTAGTGCCGCCCCCTGAGCTGAGCTAAAGAGCACTTCCCCCCTGGGATTGAGGAGCAAAAGGGCAACGTTGCGGTAGCTGGCAATTGATTCCTTTATTTTGCTTATTTTTTTATCATCCGGATCCACCGGGGACTGCAGTATACGGTTCAGTGTGGTGCTGATTTGTTGAAGATCGCTGACATCCTGCTCGGCAAAATGATTTTCAACAGAATGCAGCATAAACCAGGTGAATGCGATAAAAGCCAGTATCGTGGACAGGCTGATAAAAAAGGTCAGCCGCAGAGCGAGTGAGAAAGGGCGTCTGGAAGGTTTGCTATGCATCCGGGACCTCCAGCATGTAGCCCACGCCCCGGACTGTCTGGATCAGCTTTGTCTCGTAATCGTTGTCTATTTTAGCGCGGAGTCGCTTTACTGCGACATCGATCGCATTAGTGTCGCTGTCAAAATTCATGTCCCAGACCTGAGAGGCAATCAGGGAGCGGGGAAGAACCTCTCCCTGATGGCGAATGAAGAATTCCAGCAGGCTGAACTCTTTACTGGTGAGCACAATGCGGTTTCCGGCGCGACTGACTTTTCTGGATACGAGATCAATCGAGAGGTCAGCCACCTTAAACTGGCTTTCCGTGATCATCGTGTTTCCCCGCCTCAGAAGGGTTCTCACCCGGGCGAGCAGTTCGGCAAACGCAAAGGGTTTAACCAGATAATCGTCCGCACCCAGTTCCAGTCCTTTGACCCTATGTTCGATCGTGCCGAGGGCTGTCAGCAGTAAGACCGGCATACCCTTTCCGGCAGTGCGCAGCATGCGGATGATATCCCAGCCGTTCACATCAGGTAGCATGATATCCAGAATGACTAAATCATACTCGGCTGTCATGGCGAGATGATATCCGGTAAGACCATTATCAGCGTGATCCACTACGAACCCTGCCTCTGTAAGCCCTTTGCTGAGATATTCACCTGTTTTAATTTCGTCTTCGACGATCAATATTTTCATCTTGCTCCCCGGCTGGCTGCTAATGTCATTCTATTGCGCCCACGATCGTTATCAACGGATTACAGCAAAAATGACAACATTGTCATTATCCTGTCACCCGGCAAACAGAGAGCGTTAGGTAAAGTACCCCTATCAATACTCTGGACTTCATTTGAACCATTTACCAGGTCTGCCTGGACGAGAAGCGTTATGTTCAAATTAAAATTACTCAGCATTAGCACGATATTCATCCTGGCAGGCTGCGTGTCGCTTGCGCCTGAATATCAGCGGCCCGCAGCACCGGTACCCCAGCAGTTTTCACTGTCCCATAACAGCCTGACGCCAGCGGTAAATGGCTATCAGGATACGGGCTGGCGTAACTTTTTTGTCGATCCCCAGGTTACCCGGTTGATCGGTGAAGCTCTGACTAATAACCGTGATTTGAGAATGGCTGCCCTGAAGGTTGAAGAGGCCCGAGCCCAGTTCAACGTCACGGATGCAGATCGTTATCCCCAGCTGAATGCCTCATCCGGGATAACATACAGCGGTGGTCTGAAAGGTGACAAGCCGACCACACAGGAGTACGACGCGAGACTGGAGCTCAGCTATGAGCTCGATTTTTTCGGCAAACTTAAGAACATGAGTGATGCTGATCGCCAGAACTACTTTGCCAGCGAAGAAGCCCGTCGGGCCGTACACATCCTGCTGGTATCCAACGTTTCACAAAGCTATTTCAGCCAGCAACTGGCGTACGAACAACTTCGTATTGCGCGGGAAACGCTGAAAAATTATCAACAGTCCTATGCTTTCGTTGAGCAGCAGCTCGTGACCGGGAGTACGAACGTTCTGGCACTTGAACAGGCGCGAGGACAAATCGAAAGTACCCGCGCCGAAATAGCCAAACGAGAAGGCGATCTGGCTCAGGCAAACAATGCCCTGCAACTGGTGCTGGGAACGTACCGCGCACTTCCGTCAGAAAAAGGGATGAAAGGCGGGGAGATAGCCCCAGTAAAATTGCCACCAAATCTGTCTTCACAAATTTTGCTGCAGCGACCGGATATTATGGAAGCGGAATATCAGCTGAAAGCGGCTGATGCCAATATTGGCGCAGCGCGAGCGGCCTTTTTCCCCTCAATTACCCTGACCAGTGGTCTTTCCGCAAGCAGTACGGAGCTGTCCAGCCTGTTTACGTCAGGAAGTGGAATGTGGAATTTTATCCCTAAAATTGAAATTCCTATATTTAATGCTGGCAGGAATAAAGCCAATCTGAAGCTGGCTGAAATTCGCCAGCAACAGTCGGTGGTTAATTACGAACAAAAAATTCAGTCAGCCTTTAAGGATGTTTCCGACACGCTTGCGCTGCGCGACAGCCTTAGCCAGCAACTTGAGTCACAGCAGCGTTATCTTGATTCACTTCAGATAACTCTCCAGCGTGCCAGAGGATTGTATGCAAGTGGTGCTGTCAGTTACATCGAAGTGCTGGATGCAGAACGTTCCCTCTTCGCTACCCAGCAAACCATTCTCGATCTTACCTATTCCCGGCAGGTTAACGAAATTAATCTGTTTACCGCGCTGGGTGGCGGTTGGGTAGAGTAAATTTATTTAATTAATCAGGAAATTAAAATGCGTAATTCACTTAAAGCCGTTTTATTTGGTGCCTTCTCTGTCATGTTTTCTGCCGGCCTTCATGCTGAAACACATCAGCATGGCGATATGAATACTGCCAGTGATGCTTCGGTACAGCAAGTTATCAAGGGCACCGGTGTCGTTAAAGACATTGATATGAATACTAAGAAAATCACCATTTCGCATGAAGCAATTCCAGCGGTGGGCTGGCCTGCAATGACCATGCGCTTTACTTTTGTTAATGCAGACGATGCTATTAATGCCCTGAAAACAGGCAACCATGTCGATTTCTCGTTTATTCAGCAGGGCAATATCTCCTTACTCAAAAGCATTAACGTGACGCAGTCCTGATTGGCTGTCCGGAGCGATTACATCCTGTGCGCCTGTACATTCACATAGGTATATGTGTGAGTTAACCGTCAGGCGCATATGCCAGGTGTTTTGATTTTTTAGCGGAAAATTGTATGGCTTCTTTAAAGATAAAATATGCTGCAATAATTATCAGCAGCCTCATAGCAGGGGGGCTGATATCGGTTACTGCCTGGCAGTATGTAAACTCAGCACAAAAGACAGAAAAAACAGAACAAAAGGCACCGGAACGAAAGGTGCTTTTCTGGTATGACCCAATGAAACCGGATACCAAATTTGATAAACCCGGAAAATCGCCCTTTATGGATATGGACCTGGTGCCAAAATATGCTGATGACAGTGGCGATAAAAGCAGTGGCGGGATCCGTATCGACCCAACCCAGGTTCAGAATCTGGGATTAAAAACGCAAAAAGTCACGCGAGGAATGCTGAATTATTCTCAGACAATCCCGGCTAATGTCAGCTATAACGAGTATCAGTTTGTTATTGTGCAGGCGCGTTCTGACGGGTTTGTCGAAAAAGTCTACCCCATGACGATTGGCGATCATGTGAAGAAGGGGACGCCACTTATCGATATTACCATTCCGGACTGGGTGGAAGCACAGAGTGAATTCCTTCTGTTATCCAGCACCGGTGGTACTTCCACGCAAATTAAAGGCGTTCTGGAACGGCTTCGCCTGGCAGGTATGCCGGAAGAGGATATTCAGAGACTGCGTTCTACCCGGAGCATTCAGACCCGTTTTACCATTAAAGCACCTATTGATGGTGTCATTACTGCATTTGACCTGCGCACCGGCATGAATATTTCGAAAGATAAGGTGGTGGCTCAGATTCAGGGAATGGACCCGGTCTGGATCAGCGCTGCAGTGCCAGAATCTATCGCCTATCTGCTGAAAGATACGTCGCAGTTTGAAATTTCGGTACCGGCTTATCCGGATAAAACATTCCATGTCGAAAAATGGAATATTCTTCCCAGCGTGGATCAGACAACCCGTACGCTTCAGGTCCGTCTCCAGGTTTCTAATAAGGATGAGTTTCTCAAGCCGGGCATGAATGCCTATCTGAAACTGAATACCAGAAGCCAGGAGATGCTGCTGATACCAAGCCAGGCCGTTATCGATACCGGCAAAGAACAGCGCGTGATTACTGTTGATGATGAAGGCAAGTTTGTGCCGAAACAGATCCACGTTCTGCATGAGTCACAGCAACAGTCCGGCATCGGCTCCGGCCTGAATGAAGGCGATACCGTGGTGGTCAGTGGCCTGTTCCTCATTGACTCTGAAGCCAATATTACGGGCGCACTGGAACGTATGCGCCACCCTGAAAAAACAGAAAGCAGTATGCCAGCAATGTCTGACCAGCCTGTAAATATGCATTCAGGGCACTGAGGAGACGACGATGATTGAATGGATTATCCGGCGCTCTGTCGCCAACCGTTTCCTGGTCATGATGGGGGCCCTGTTTCTCAGCATCTGGGGCACATGGACGATTATTAACACGCCTGTCGATGCCTTGCCTGACCTGTCAGATGTGCAGGTCATTATCAAAACCAGCTATCCCGGCCAGGCCCCGCAGATTGTAGAAAACCAGGTCACCTATCCACTTACCACCACCATGCTGTCCGTGCCTGGCGCAAAAACCGTGCGTGGTTTTTCACAGTTCGGTGATTCGTATGTGTATGTCATTTTTGAAGACGGCACCGATCTGTACTGGGCCCGTTCCCGCGTGCTGGAGTACCTGAACCAGGTACAGGGAAAACTGCCCGCCGGTGTGAGTTCTGAAATCGGTCCGGACGCCACGGGGGTGGGCTGGATATTTGAATATGCCCTTGTCGATCGCAGCGGAAAACACGACCTTTCAGAACTGCGTTCTCTGCAGGACTGGTTCCTGAAATTTGAGCTGAAAACCATCCCGAACGTGGCTGAGGTCGCTTCGGTTGGCGGCGTGGTGAAACAGTACCAGATTCAGGTCAATCCGGTAAAATTGTCTCAGTATGGTATCAGCCTGCCCGAAGTGAAACAGGCCCTTGAATCGTCTAACCAGGAGGCCGGTGGCTCATCCGTTGAAATGGCCGAAGCTGAGTATATGGTCCGTGCCAGCGGTTATCTTCAGAGCATTGATGATTTTAATAACATCGTCCTGAAAACAGGCGAGAACGGCGTGCCGGTTTATCTGCGGGATGTTGCCCGCGTGCAGACCGGGCCTGAAATGCGGCGTGGTATTGCCGAGCTGAACGGCCAGGGCGAAGTCGCTGGCGGCGTGGTGATCCTGCGGTCGGGTAAAAATGCACGCGACGTTATCACGGCAGTGAGGGATAAACTTGAGACGCTGAAGGCCAGCCTGCCGGAAGGCGTTGAAATCGTGACCACCTACGATCGCAGCCAGCTCATCGACCGGGCGATTGATAACCTCAGTTCCAAACTTCTGGAAGAGTTTATCGTGGTGGCCATCGTCTGTGCCCTGTTCCTGTGGCACGTACGTTCTGCCCTGGTGGCGATTATCTCTCTGCCGCTTGGTCTGTGTATCGCCTTTATCGTCATGCACTTCCAGGGACTGAACGCCAATATCATGTCGCTGGGAGGGATAGCGATTGCCGTCGGTGCGATGGTGGATGCCGCCATTGTGATGATTGAGAATGCGCATAAGCGGCTTGAGGAGTGGGATCATCAGCATCCGGGTGAGCAGATTGACAACGCCACCCGCTGGAAGGTGATTACCGATGCCTCCGTTGAAGTGGGACCCGCACTGTTTATCAGCCTGCTGATCATCACCCTGTCCTTTATTCCTATCTTTACCCTGGAAGGTCAGGAAGGACGTCTGTTTGGCCCGCTGGCATTCACGAAAACGTACTCCATGGCGGGCGCGGCCGCGCTGGCCATCATCGTCATTCCGATTCTGATGGGATTCTGGATCCGGGGGAAAATTCCTGCAGAGACCAGTAACCCCCTGAACCGGGTACTGATCAAAGCGTATCATCCATTGCTGTTGCGGGTTCTCCACTGGCCAAAAACAACCCTGCTGGTTGCGGCCTTGTCCATTTTCACCGTTATCTGGCCGCTGAGCCAGGTGGGCGGTGAGTTTCTGCCGAAGATTAACGAGGGCGACCTGTTGTATATGCCGTCGACCCTGCCGGGTGTCTCTCCGGCTGAAGCTGCAGCGCTCCTGCAGACGACGGACAAGTTAATCAAAAGCGTTCCTGAAGTGGCCTCTGTATTTGGCAAGACCGGTAAAGCAGAGACCGCCACGGATTCCGCACCGCTCGAAATGGTTGAAACCACGATCCAGCTCAAACCTGAGGATCAGTGGCGTCCAGGCATGACGATTGACAAGATTATTGAAGAACTCGACAGGACCGTCCGTTTACCGGGGCTGGCAAACCTCTGGGTGCCGCCAATCCGTAACCGTATTGATATGCTCTCAACCGGGATCAAAAGCCCGATAGGTATCAAGGTGTCCGGAACGGTTCTGTCCGATATCGATGCAACGGCGCAGAGTATCGAAGCGGTCGCCAAAACCGTACCCGGCGTAGTGTCTGCTCTCGCAGAGCGACTGGAAGGCGGGCGCTACATTGATGTGGATATCAACCGGGAAAAAGCCTCCCGCTACGGAATGACGGTGGGCGATGTGCAGCTGTTCATCTCATCAGCCATCGGCGGCGCGACGGTAGGGGAAACGGTTGAAGGCGTGGCCCGGTACCCGATTAATATCCGCTATCCGCAGGATTACCGGAACAGCCCGCAGGCCCTGAAACAGATGCCGATCCTGACCCCGATGAAGCAGCAGATCACGCTGGGCGATGTTGCGGATATTAAGGTCGTTTCCGGGCCGACTATGCTGAAAACGGAAAATGCCCGTCCAGCCAGCTGGATTTACATTGACGCGCGCGGCAGGGATATGGTGTCGGTGGTTAATGACATTAAAACGGCGATCAGTCAGAAAGTGAAACTGAGACCGGGTACCAGCGTGTCATTCTCCGGACAGTTTGAACTGCTTGAGCATGCCAACAAGAAACTGAAGCTGATGGTGCCGATGACGGTGATGATCATCTTCATCCTGTTGTATCTGGCATTCCGCCGGGTTGATGAAGCCCTGCTGATCCTGATGAGCCTGCCGTTCGCCCTGGTTGGCGGGATATGGTTCCTGTACTGGCAGGGCTTCCATATGTCTGTCGCAACCGGAACGGGGTTTATCGCTCTGGCCGGGGTGGCAGCAGAGTTTGGCGTGGTCATGCTGATGTATCTGCGTCATGCCATTGAAGCGCACCCGGAATTGTCCCGTAAAGAGACGTTCACACCGGAAGGCCTTGATGAAGCCCTCTATCATGGTGCCGTACTGCGTGTCCGGCCGAAAGCCATGACCGTGGCGGTGATCATTGCGGGTCTGCTGCCAATACTCTGGGGAACCGGTGCAGGTTCAGAAGTCATGAGCCGTATCGCGGCACCCATGATTGGTGGGATGATCACGGCTCCGCTGCTGTCCCTGTTCATTATTCCTGCCGCCTACAAATTAATCTGGCTGCGCAGACATAAAAAAAGCGTGTCCTGAACCTGAAAGGGCACCCCCTGTGGGTGTCCTTCTTTACTGATTCACCCTGACGTCAGGGTTTAAATCGATAATATACAGAGGTGAGTATGAAAAAAGTGGTTCTGATGGCGCTGGCTCTCGGCCTTTCACTGCCCGCGATGGCGAGTGAAAAAGTGATTGATATGTACAAATCTGAAAACTGTGGCTGTTGTTCCCTGTGGGGCAAGGCGATGGAAAAAGACGGGTTTGAAGTACGAACTCACGTCATGAATGATCAGGCGCTGTCAGCCCTGAAAGAAAAGCATGCTATTCCTGCAGGACTGCGAAGTTGTCATACCGCGGTTGCCGGTAATTTGATCATTGAAGGCCATGTGCCTGCGACAACGATACATAAGGCAATGCAGTCTGGTTCAGGTATATACGGTCTCGCCACCCCCGGTATGCCAGCAGGAAGTCCTGGAATGGAGATGGGAGCCCGAAAAGAGGCTTACGATGTTATCGCATTCTCACCGGATGGAAGTAAAAAAGTCTTCCAGCGAATCGAATAGTCAGCGGAACGGCTGATAACGGGACGCCGGTAGCAGGCACTCCTGTGCCGGCGATATTCGTGGTAATCGCATCCATGACATACCCTGAAGACAGAAGATGCTTCGGTATGCATAAGGAGAGTTACTGTGAAAAATGACAATGCAGTGCAACACAACAACCAGACTGCTTCTGAGCAGACATTATCCCCGGACGAGGGCCACGTATTGCATAAGGTGAGAGATCCCGTGTGCGGGATGGCCATCCTGCCCGACAGGGCGCACAGCAGCATTCGATACCAGGACCATCAACTTTATTTCTGCTCCGCCAGCTGTGAGAGTAAATTTAAAGCCCATCCCGATCGTTATCTTACCGAAGATGCCAGTGAACATTCCCATCACCATCACCACGATCATCACGAAGTCAGCCCTGATCAGATAAAACAGCCTCACCACCAGGCGGAAAAAGAGAATTCTGAAGGTGTGTGGACATGTCCGATGCACCCGGAGATACGCCGCAGTGGTCCCGGAAGCTGTCCTGTCTGTGGAATGGCACTGGAGCCGCTCGTAGCTACGGCATCCACGGGGCCGAGTGATGAACTTCACGACATGACAAGACGCTTCTGGCTGGGGTTGTTGCTGGCGTTTCCGGTTCTGGTACTCGAAATGGGATCTCATCTGTTTCCCGAGTTGAGGAATACAGTACCGCCACAGTACAACACATGGCTGCAGCTGCTTCTGGCCTCCCCTGTCGTGTTGTGGTGTGGCTGGCCATTCTTCGCCCGGGCCGGAATGTCGTTACGTAACCGCTCCCTGAATATGTTTACCCTTGTTGCAATGGGGACCGGCGTAGCCTGGGTTTACAGCGTCATTGCAACCGTCTTCCCCTCCTGGTTTCCTGCATCGTTCAGAAACATGGATGGCCTGGTGGCCGTTTATTTTGAAGCCGCAGCAGTTATTACGGTGCTTGTTCTGCTGGGACAGGTTCTTGAGCTGCGGGCACGGGAACAAACCTCAGGCGCCATTACTGCGCTTCTGAACCTTGCCCCCAAAACCGCCAGACGGCTGGATCATGACGGTCATGAAACGGATATTAATGCGGAAGATGTCCTGCCTGGCGATAAGCTCCGCATCAGACCTGGAGAGAGTATTCCGGTCGACGGTATCGTGATCGAAGGCAAAACAACCGTTGATGAATCGATGGTGACCGGGGAATCTATGCCGGTTACCAAAACGGAGGGTGACCCTGTCATCGGGGGGACCATTAATCAGACAGGGAGTCTCATCATCCGTGCAGAGAAAGTCGGTGATGAAACAATGCTCTCACGAATTGTTCAGATGGTCGCTGATGCACAGCGTTCGCGTGCCCCCATCCAGAGAATGGCTGACAGCGTTTCAGGCTGGTTTGTTCCTCTGGTGATACTTATCGCGGTTGTTGCTTTCGTGATCTGGTCTGTCTGGGGGCCCGAGCCCAGGATGGCGCACGGTCTCATTGCGGCTGTGTCGGTCCTGATTATTGCCTGTCCCTGCGCGCTGGGGCTGGCCACGCCGATGTCGATAATGGTGGGGGTGGGCAAAGGAGCCCAGGCCGGGGTGTTAATCAGGAATGCCGAAGCCCTTGAGCGTCTTGAAAAAGTGGACACGCTGGTTGTCGACAAAACAGGCACGCTCACGGAAGGTTCGCCTACGGTGACAGGGATTATCAGTCTCAATCCGGGTGGGGAAACATCTCTTTTGCGTGTAACAGCCGCAGTGGAAAAAGGCTCGCAGCATCCGCTGGGTATGGCAGTAGTTAAAGCAGCACAGGAAAAGGGGATCGCAATACCCGCAGTCACTCATTTCGATGCACCGTCGGGTAAAGGTGTCTCAGGCGATGTCGAAGGTCAACGGGTTGTTATTGGTAATGAACTGGCTATGCAGGAAAACAGTATAGTTATTGATAATCAAAAGGCCGTTGCGGATACGTTGCGGATGGAAGGCGCTACCGTTATCTATGTGGCCACAGACGGGGACCTTGCAGGCCTGATAGCTATCTCGGATCCCGTGAAAACAACCACGCCGGATGCGCTTAAAGCTTTGCGTCAGGCGGGGATCCGCATCGTTATGCTCACCGGGGATAACCAGCTTACTGCTGAAGCAGTCGCACGGAAACTGGGAATAGATGAGGTTGAAGCCGGAATTCTGCCGGATGGCAAAAAAGCAGTGATAACCCGACTGAAAGAGTCTGGCCATGTGGTTGCGATGGCCGGAGACGGTGTGAATGATGCCCCGGCGCTGGCAGCGGCTGACGTGGGTATAGCCATGGGAACGGGTACAGATGTGGCAATTGAAAGTGCCGGAGTCACCCTTCTCAAAGGCGACTTGATGATACTGAACAGGGCCCGTCATCTGTCAGAGATCACCATGAAAAATATCCGTCAGAATCTGTTTTTTGCATTTATCTACAACGCACTTGGCGTGCCTGTGGCTGCAGGTCTGCTTTATCCTGTGTATGGAATACTGCTGTCGCCAGTTATTGCGGCGGCGGCCATGGCTCTTTCCTCCGTCAGCGTCATTGTGAATGCGTTGCGTCTGAAAAGTGTCAGGCTCGGGAAATAACACTGAGTGAAGGGTCAGTTACGAACAGAAGGAGTCCAGTATGAAAAGTACCACCTATGCGCTTATTGCTGTCGCCGCGATCGCGGCATTTGCCCTCCTGCGCGAACACTGGTCACATGTGGCAGGTTACTGGCCATATCTGTTATTGCTGGTCTGCCCGCTAATGCATCTTTTCCACGGCCACGGAGGGCATGGAGATCATCAACATCACGGAAGTGAAAACGATAAAAAAAATTAATCCGGCAGACGGGGCCGCGTCGCGGTCCCGTTATCAGTCCAGGTATCGTTCGTAGTCTCTGGCATGCGCAAAGGCATGCTGTTCGAGTTTGTTATCAGCGGGTGCCGCTGCCCGGAACGCCAGAGAGTTAACAGGGTTGTTATTGATGACCAGCTCGTAATGCAGATGAGGACCGGATGAACGTCCGCTGTTACCGGATAACGCAATAGCACCTCCCCGTGTAACCCTGGCCCCTTTAGTAACGAGTATTTTATTGAGGTGGAGATAGCGAGTTTTAACACCGGCTTTTCCCGTTACTTCAACAAAATATCCCATGGTACTGTTGTATTCGGCCCGGGTGATTTTTCCGTCGATGACGCTGACTATTTTCGTGTTCATGGGCATGGAATAATCAATGCCATTATGGGGACTCACTTTTCCCGATACCGGGTTAAGTCTTGCAGGATTGAAAGGCGAACTGAGTCTTGCTGTGGCCGGTAACGGATAATCGAGACTGCCTTTCCCGGAAGTATCGGAAAGGTTATAGAACTTTTTATCTGATATACGATACGCCGTGTAATTAAATGAACCGGACGTAAATTTATAGGCCACGACACGTGATTTTCCCGCTTTCTTTTGCAGTACGAGTTTTAATGATTCATTTTTTTTCAAATGCCGCAGATTAAACCGGGAAGGCAAGGAGCGCTGAAGAGTAGCGATCTCGTTCGATTCCAGCCCCGAGCGGGTGGCTGAAAGGTAGGCATTTTCTTTTACGACATCGGTAGAATACATTTACTGGAATTCGCCGTTAGCATGAACACTGCGGCGTATGCTAGGGGTTTTCAGGAGGCGTGTCATCTGTCAGTTAATCGGGAGCACCGTTGATGGTCGTCATTTTTGTAACATATCTTGTTTCCCGTTTGCTCCTGAAGCTCTGGGAACTGTATGACCAGCCCGACGGTGATGATTAACGGGACTGAAACAGGTTACGGCAGAGCAATATGGGGCTCATGTCCTGCTACGTAACCCGTCAGTAAAGCCCTGCTGCGCACCTGACGCTAAGCACTAACCCGCCTGCAGTTACCTGGTCGAATACAGCCCGCGAAGCTTTCTTGCCTGCGTCTGATGTGCTTCCGCACCGGCATTATTGACCTGCTCATGCACGAGAGCGGCTTTTTCTCCGGCATTCAGTTCGTTAAAAGAAGAAGACGAGGTCTTTGAATTTGCATCACTGCCGGACAGCATTTTTTTATGTTCCTCAATCATTTTCTGATGCGCATAGGACGCGCTGTTGTTCATAAATGAATGAGCAACAATGGCCCTTTCATGTTCATTCATTTCAGAGAATGAGGGCGTGTTGTTTTTATTAACCCTGTCCGGTAAGTTTTCATGCGTCGAGGAATTCACATGACTGACGGCTGAGGCATTATTAACAAATCGATGTGCTTCATGGGCAATATCACTGGACTGAGCAAAAGCTGCCCCACAAAATAAAGCTGTAAACGCAGTGGTCGTGATTAATATATTCATGTGTAATTACCTTCTGAGGTACATAAAAGATGTCCTTATGATCATATATAAAAATAATCAACCTGTGGGGAAGATGACGTAAATGTAATACAGCTATGTACATTACACGATTGTAATGAATTTGTTTCTTAAGGTGTGCTAGATTCATTTCATTGTAAGTGGATGAACCAGTAATTTAATTTAAATCGGTTCTCGAATTCTGTCAGTAACCATACTTTAAATAAGGGAATGCGCATGCTGTTGAAAACGTCTCGACGAACTTTCCTGAAGGGGTTAACCCTCTCTGGCGTAGCCGGAAGTCTTGGCGTATGGAGTTTCAATGCGCGTTCCAGTCTGAGCCTGCCAGTTGCCGCATCCCTGCAGGGTACTCAGTTTGACCTGACCATTGGTGAAACGGCCGTCAATATCACGGGCAGTGAGCGTCAGGCCAAAACAATCAATGGAGGCCTGCCGGGGCCCGTTCTTCGCTGGAAAGAAGGTGACACCATTACCCTGAAGGTCAAAAACCGTCTTAATGAACAGACGTCCATTCACTGGCACGGCATTATTCTTCCGGCCAATATGGATGGTGTTCCGGGGCTGAGTTTTATGGGCATAGAGCCTGATGATACCTACGTTTACACCTTTAAGGTTAAGCAGAACGGGACTTACTGGTACCACAGCCATTCCGGTCTGCAGGAACAGGAGGGGGTATACGGTGCCATTATCATCGATGCCGGGGAGCCAGAACCGTTTACTTACGATCGTGAGCATGTGGTCATGTTGTCTGACTGGACCGATGAAAATCCTCACAGCCTGCTGAAAAAATTAAAAAAACAGTCGGATTACTACAATTTCAATAAACCAACCGTTGGCTCTTTTTTCCGCGACGTGAATACCAGGGGGCTGTCAGCCACCATTGCCGATCGGAAAATGTGGGCTGAAATGAAAATGAATCCGACTGACCTCGCGGATGTCAGTGGCTACACCTACACCTATCTCATGAACGGGCAGGCCCCGCTGAAAAACTGGACCGGACTGTTCCGTCCCGGTGAAAAGATACGCTTACGGTTTATCAACGGCTCGGCAATGACCTATTTCGATATCCGTATCCCCGGGCTGAAAATGACGGTCGTGGCTGCAGATGGCCAGTATGTAAACCCGGTTACCGTTGACGAATTCAGGATTGCCGTTGCCGAAACCTATGATGTCATTGTGGAGCCTCAGGGTGAGGCCTATACCATCTTCGCACAATCCATGGACAGGACCGGTTACGCTCGAGGGACACTGGCCACGAGAGAGGGGTTAAGTGCTGCCGTTCCCCCCCTCGATCCCCGTCCTCTGTTGACCATGGAAGATATGGGTATGGGGGGAATGGGACATGATATGGCAGGAATGGACCACAGCCAGATGGGAGGCATGGATAACAGCGGAGAGATGATGTCTATGGACGGTGCTGACCTTCCGGATAGCGGGACATCCTCCGCGCCCATGGATCACAGCAGCATGGCCGGTATGGATCATTCCCGGATGGCCGGAATGCCGGGTATGCAAAGTCATCCTGCGTCAGAAACGGATAACCCACTGGTTGATATGCAGGCGATGAGCGTCTCTCCGAAATTAAATGATCCGGGTATTGGTCTTCGAAATAACGGAAGAAAGGTTCTCACGTACGCGGATTTGAAAAGCCGCTTTGAGGATCCTGACGGACGTGAACCTGGCCGTACCATAGAACTGCATTTAACCGGCCACATGGAAAAGTTTGCCTGGTCATTTAACGGAATCAAGTTTTCAGATGCCGCACCGGTGCTGCTGAAATACGGTGAGCGGCTCAGGATCACGCTGATCAACGATACCATGATGACTCACCCCATTCACCTGCATGGTATGTGGAGCGATCTGGAAGATGAAAACGGTAATTTCATGGTTCGTAAACACACAATAGATGTTCCCCCTGGTACAAAACGCAGTTACAGAGTGACAGCAGATGCGCTTGGCCGCTGGGCGTATCACTGCCATTTGCTCTATCACATGGAAATGGGAATGTTTCGTGAAGTCCGGGTGGAGGAATGATGCGAATGAAGAGAAATTTGAAGGCCATACCTGTTCTGGTCGCCGGTTTGTTTACCTCACAGCTTTCTATTGCGGCGGGCTCCGTCTCTGCAGATCCCCACGCCGGGCACGACATGTCTGCCATGCAGATGCCAGCAGATGAGAATTTCACTGAGATGACGTCAATGGAGCCCATTGTAACTGAGAGCAGAACGCCAATTCCGCCTGTTACCGATGCCGACCGGAAGGCTGCATTCGGCAATTTACAGGGGCATGCGATTCACGACAGTGCGATTAATTATCTGGTTCTGCTGGATCAACTGGAATGGCAACGGTCGGATAACACCAACAATTTCAGCTGGAGTGTTAACAGCTGGATTGGAGGCGACACAGATCGGATTTGGCTAAAGAGTGAAGGTGAACGAAGCAATGGGGAAACGGAGGCGGCTGAAGCGCAGTTACTCTGGGGACATGCGGTTGGCCCATGGTGGGATTTGGTTGCGGGTGTCAGGCAGGATTTCAGACCTGCTTCTGCCCGGACCTGGGCTGCTGTCGGTTTTCAGGGGCTGGCACTCTATAATTTTGAGTCTGAAATTACGGGTTTTGTCAGTAATGGCGGAAAAGCAGCCCTTCGTCTGGGAGGAGAATACGACGTTTTACTGACTAACCGGCTCATACTCCAGCCATCCTATGAGGTGAATTTCTACAGTCAGGATGATGAATCGCGGGGTCGCGGCAGGGGACTGACTGACACAGAGCTGGGGCTCCGGCTGCGCTATGAAATACGCCGTGAGTTTGCACCCTATATAGGCGTTTCCTGGAATCAACTTTACGGGAAAACATCCGATATGGCGAAAAGAGAAGGTGAGAAAGACCATCAGGTAGTATTCCTGGCGGGAGCCAGAATCTGGTTTTAACGCACTGATATAAAACACTCAACTAAACAGGTAAATAAAATGTCGATTTTAAATAAAGCCATTCTTACAGGTGGCCTCGTTATGGGCGTTGCTTTCTCTGCTATGGCCCATCCGGAATTAAAAAGCTCTGTGCCACAGGCTGATTCAGCCGTAGCGGCCCCGGAAAAGATTCAGCTTAATTTCTCGGAAAATCTGACCGTGAAATTCTCAGGTGCAAAATTAACGATGACGGGTATGAAAGGCATGTCATCACATTCTCCGATGCCGGTCGCGGCAAAAGTGGCGCCAGGCGCTGACCCTAAATCGATGGTCATTATTCCGCGAGAGCCTTTACCCGCTGGCACTTATCGTGTTGACTGGCGCGCGGTTTCTTCAGATACGCACCCTATTACCGGTAATTACACCTTTACAGTGAAGTAATATTATGAACGACCTGATTATGATTGTTATTCGTTTTCTTCTTTATCTGGATTTGATGGTAATATTTGGATTGCCATTTTTTCAGATATATGGAATAAGCGGTGTCAGACATGAAACCTATAACCTGACTAATTTCAGGTCGTTTATAACTTTTGCTGTTGTTACAGGCATCATTCTTACTGGCATTAATATGCTCCTGGTATCTAATGCCATGAGTGGAGTAACTGACCTCAGAGAATTATCCATCCATGTTATCGAGATGGTGATAGAAGAAACTGATGTGGGTATTAGCTGGATTGTCAGGCTCTGTGCCCTGTTTACCACACTCGGTGCTTTGTTCCTTTACACTAATAAGAGAGTATTGTCCTGCCTGCTGATGACGATGAGTGGGGGCGTGGCGCTGGCTACACTTGCCTGGGGAGGACACGCCGTTATGCATGACGGTCTGCATTACTATCTCCATTTACTGAGCGATCTGACCCATCTCGGCGCTGCAGGTGCCTGGACAGGTGCTCTGGTTGCATTTGCTATCCTGCTGATGCGCAGAAACGAGCATAATGCACAGAGCGTCATTGTGATATCTGACTCCCTGGCAAAATTTGCCACGGCAGGAACGGTGATTGTTGTAGCCCTGATCCTGAGTGCGCTGGTCAACTATCTGTATATTGCTGAGGGTAACTTAACTCCCTTATTCAACAGTTCCTGGGGGAGGATATTGCTTGCCAAGACGGCTCTGTTTGTTCTGATGCTTCTTCTGGCTGCAGCAAACCGGTTTCACCTGGGTCCCCGGCTTGAAGTTATGGTCAGGGAAGGGAATTATGATCGCAGCGTTGCCCTGATGCGAAACAGCATCCTGACAGAATTCGTTGTTGCGATTATCATTCTGGGCGCCGTAGCGTGGCTCGGAATGCTTGCTCCGTCTCAGGTCAGCTAGGGGACAGCCAAAGCTCATGCGTGAGATTTTTACTTTCATATCAGCGAGTTGACCATGCAGCGTATTTTAATCGTTGAAGACGAACAAAAAACAGGTCGTTACCTGCAGCAGGGACTGGTTGAGGAAGGCTATCAGGCCGATCTCTTTAATAATGGCCGCGATGGTCTCGGGGCCGCGTCGAAGGGACAGTATGATTTGATAATACTGGACGTGATGCTGCCTTTCCTCGACGGGTGGCAAATCATCAGCGCACTGAGGGAGTCCGGGCACGAAGAACCGGTCCTGTTTTTAACCGCAAAGGACAACGTGCGGGACAAAGTGAAAGGACTGGAGCTTGGCGCAGATGACTACCTGATTAAGCCCTTTGATTTTACGGAGCTGGTTGCACGTGTAAGAACCCTACTGCGCCGGGCACGCTCGCAGGCCGCAACAGTCTGCACCATCGCCGATATGACCGTTGATATGGTGCGCCGGACCGTGATCCGTTCGGGGAAGAAGATCCATCTCACCGGTAAAGAATACGTTCTGCTTGAGTTGCTGCTGCAACGCACCGGAGAAGTGTTACCCAGGAGTCTTATCTCGTCCCTGGTCTGGAACATGAATTTTGACAGTGATACGAATGTGATTGATGTCGCCGTGAGACGTCTGAGAAGTAAAATTGATGATGACTTTGAGCCAAAACTGATCCATACCGTTCGCGGTGCCGGATATGTCCTGGAGATCAGAGAAGAGTGAGGTTCAAAATTTCCCTGACCACACGCCTGAGCCTGATTTTTTCTGCGGTGATGCTTACGGTATGGTGGTTATCAAGTTTTATCCTGATTAGCACCCTTAATGGCTATTTCGATAATCAGGACCGCGATTTTCTGACAGGTAAACTTCAGCTCACCGAAGAGTTTCTTAAAACAGAGACGTTCAGGAACAAAACGGATATTAAGTCATTATCAGAAAAAATAAACGATGCGATGGTGGGGCACAATGGCTTATTCATTTCTATAAAAAACATGGAAAATGAAAAAATTGTTGAACTCTATGCCAAAAATTCTGTTGTTCCAGCGGTCCTGCTTAATAAGTCGGGTGATATTCTCGACTATATGATCCAGACGGAAGAAAATAACACCGTGTACCGCAGTATCTCGCGGCGGGTTGCCGTGACGCCGGAACAGGGTAAAAGCAAACATGTCATCATTACGGTTGCCACGGATACTGGGTATCACACCCTGTTTATGGACAAACTCAGTACCTGGCTGTTCTGGTTCAATATCGGTCTGGTCTTTATTTCTGTTTTTCTGGGCTGGCTGACCACACGTATTGGTCTGAAACCGCTACGGGAAATGACCAGTCTGGCTTCCTCCATGACCGTACACAGCCTGGATCAGCGTCTAAATCCCGATCTGGCTCCGCCGGAAATCTCTGAGACCATGCAGGAGTTCAATAATATGTTTGATCGCCTGGAGGGGGCATTCCGGAAACTGTCAGATTTCTCGTCTGACATCGCGCATGAGCTGCGCACACCAGTCAGTAATCTGATGATGCAGACGCAGTTTGCACTGGCTAAGGAAAGGGATGTTTCGCATTACCGCGAAATTTTATTCGCTAACCTGGAAGAACTGAAAAGGTTGTCACGAATGACCAGTGACATGCTTTTTCTGGCACGTTCAGAGCATGGTCTGCTGCGGCTGGATAAACATGATGTGGATCTGGCAGCCGAACTGAATGAATTACGTGAGTTGTTCGAGCCCCTGGCAGACGAAACAGGAAAGACAATCACGGTTGAAGGAGAGGGCGTTGTTGCCGGAGACAGCGATATGCTCCGACGTGCTTTCAGTAACCTGCTTTCCAATGCAATCAAGTATTCTCCCGATAACACCTGTACAGCGATACACCTTGAGCGTGACAGTGACTGTGTGAACGTGATGATTACGAATACGATGTCCGGCCAGGTTCCCGCTAATCTGGAACGTTTGTTTGACCGGTTCTATCGCGCAGACTCATCAAGGTTCTACAACACGGAAGGCGCGGGGCTGGGATTATCAATTACAAGGTCGATCATTCATGCTCACGGCGGCGAGCTGTCAGCAGAACAGCAGGGGCGTGAAATTGTGTTCAAAGTGCGCCTGTTAATGGATTAATCCCGTTGTTCAGGAGAAACCTGGAAGGTGACAAAATTGTCATCATTCAGTCACGCGATAAACAGAGGCGGTTTTTTATAATTATTCATAAATCAGGAGCAGCGTGATAACACAATCACCTGGTTCCTGGAGTGATGATTAACCCGCCCTGAGATCAACTGCTTTCTCTGTTATAAGCCATTGATTGTTTGGGTATGTAAACACCGGAGACCCAACCATGAAAAAGATTCTCGTATCATTTGTTGCCATTATGGCTGCCGCTTCATCTGCCATGGCTGCAGAGACAATGAACATGCATGACCAGGTAAATAATGCACAGGCACCTGCCCACCAGATGCAGTCATCTGCTGAAAAAAGTGCAATTCAGGGAGACAGCATGACAATGATGGATATGAGCAGTCACGATCAGGCCGCAATGTCCCATGACATGATGCAAAACAGCAATTCTGCTGCCCACCAGGACATGGCTGAAATGCATAAAAAAATGATGAAAGCTAAACCCGGAGCTACCAACGAAACAGCAAAGTCATTTTCTGAAATGAGCGAGCATGAGAAGGCCGCAGCTGTACATGAGAAGGCGAATAATGGTCAGTCTTCCGTTGTTCACCAGCAGCAGGCTGATAAGCATCGCAGTCAGATCACCCAGAATTAACCCGCAGCTCCACTTGTTAGACCCTCATTTGACGCCGAAGTCACTGGCTTACGCTCCCGTCCGGGAGCGTTTTTTTTCCCATATATCAAACTTTAACTCTGAAGAGGTGGAAGTATCTGACCAACACTGTCACGTAACGCCAGATAACTACAAAAACACCTTTTTCCTCCTGTAAATTGCAGTTCCTGCAAGAACATCAAGGCATAATGTTGGAACAGCGTGTGATACACACTTAGCATCATGTTTTGTATGTGTTTTTTTAAAACTTTACAACTTTAAAGTCTTTTTCAGGTTAAAGGATACAACTTTAATGTCTCTACACAGGTGTCTGAATAAGCGAAGACGATACGTTGAGCGTGGACCCGCTGCGTTTTACATAAAGCTCACTTGTGAAATTTGCCCGGTAAATGGATTGCCGGGCACGGTTTTTTGCCTGCAACATACCTGCTACAACCGAATAGACATATTGAATCCAGGTGTTAGTATTCAATAGACAGCAGTAATGAGTATGCGTGTTTCATTTCCGGCCAGGAACGCTGATGATGACAACATTACTACCCGATATCACAGCATTTTCATCATTCACTTCCTTCGCGGCGCAGGTTGCTTACATGCCTGTCTGCTCTCTGGCCATTGTTTCTCATTCCTTCTTATCCCGGATGGAATCTCCCGCTGAATAGCTGTTCAGTGGGCTTTGTGACACGCATCGTTTGATAACAGGGATTACGGCGGGTCGAATATGGATAAGTTTAAACGTCATATGATGTGGTGGGTGGCGGGCATTCTGGTCGTGGTGGCCGCGATAGCATGGTGGGTGCTTCGTCCTGCGGGAATACCGGAGGGGTTTGCAGCCAGCAATGGCAGAATTGAAGCTACCGAAGTGGATATTGCCACCAAGATTGCCGGGCGAATTGACACGATCCTCGTGTCGGAAGGGCAGTTCGTTCGCCAGGGCGAAGTGCTGGCGAAAATGGATACCCGCGTGCTGCAGGAGCAGCGGCTGGAAGCGGTAGCCCAAATCAAAGAGGCCGAAAGTGCGGTGGCGGCAGCGCGGGCGTTGTTAGAGCAGCGGCAAAGTGAAATGCGCGCCGCGCAGTCGGTGGTAAAACAGCGTGAGGCGGAACTGCAGTCGGTCTCTAAACGCCACGTCCGCTCCCGTTCGCTATCTCAGCGTGGGGCGGTGTCTGAGCAACAGCTGGATGACGACAGGGCTGCGGCAGAAAGCGCACGCGCTGCACTGGAATCCGCAAAGGCGCAGGTCTCTGCGGCAAAAGCCGCCATTGAAGCCGCTCGCACCAGTATCATTCAGGCGCAAACCCGCGTAGAAGCCGCGCAGGCTACCGAACGTCGTATTGCGGCTGATATTGATGACAGCGAGTTGAAAGCCCCGCGCGATGGCCGCGTACAGTACCGCGTAGCTGAACCGGGCGAGGTGCTTTCCGCAGGCGGTCGCGTGCTGAATATGGTCGATCTCAGCGATGTCTACATGACGTTCTTCTTGCCAACCGAACAGGCTGGTTTACTGAAGATTGGTGGAGAAGCGCGGCTGGTGCTGGATGCTGCGCCGGATCTGCGTATTCCGGCGACCATCAGCTTTGTGGCTAGCGTCGCGCAGTTCACGCCGAAAACGGTCGAAACCAGCGATGAACGGCTGAAACTGATGTTTCGCGTCAAAGCGCGTATCCCGCCAGAGCTGTTACAGCAGCATTTGGAGTACGTGAAAACCGGTCTGCCGGGCATGGCGTGGGTGCGTGTTGATGAAAGTCGCGCCTGGCCTGACGACCTGGTGGTGAGGTTGCCGCAATGACGCATCTGGCGCTGGTTCCCGTTCCTCCCGTGGCGCACCTTGACGGCGTGAGTCAGCATTACGGGAAAACGGTAGCGCTGAACAATATCACGCTGGATATCCCTGCCCGCTGTATGGTGGGGTTGATTGGCCCGGATGGTGTCGGAAAATCGAGCCTGCTGTCGCTCATCTCCGGCGCGCGGGTCATTGAACACGGCAACGTGATGGTGTTGGGTGGCGATATGCGCGACCCAAAACATCGCCGGGATGTCTGCCCGCGCATTGCCTGGATGCCGCAGGGGCTGGGGAAAAACCTGTATCACACGCTGTCGGTATATGAGAACGTCGATTTCTTTGCCCGCTTGTTTGGGCATGACAAAGCGGAGCGTGAGGCGCGGATTACCGAGCTGCTGAATAGCACCGGACTGGCACCGTTTCGCGACCGTCCTGCCGGGAAACTCTCGGGCGGGATGAAGCAAAAGCTGGGGCTGTGCTGCGCGTTAATCCACGACCCGGAACTGTTAATTCTCGATGAACCCACCACCGGGGTCGACCCGCTGTCCCGCGCCCAGTTCTGGGATCTGATTAACAGCATTCGCCAGCGGCAGACCAACCTGAGCGTGCTGGTTGCGACCGCTTATATGGAAGAAGCCGAGCGCTTTGACTGGCTGGTGGCGATGAACGCCGGGGAGGTGTTAGCCACCGGGAGCGCGCAGCAGCTACGTGAGCAAACCAACAGCAACACGCTGGAGCAGGCGTTTATCGCGCTGTTACCTGAAGCCCAGCGCCAGGCGCATAAACCGGTAGTGATCCCGCCGTATCACGCTGAGCAGGAAGAGATTGCCATCGAGGCGAAAAACCTGACCATGCGCTTCGGTAAATTTGTGGCGGTGGACCACGTTAACTTCCGCATTCCGCGCGGGGAAATCTTCGGTTTTCTCGGCTCCAACGGCTGCGGTAAATCCACCACCATGAAAATGCTCACCGGACTGCTGCCCGCAAGCGAAGGCGAGGCGTGGCTGTTTGGGCAAGCGGTTGATCCGAAAAATATCGATACCCGCCGCCGGGTAGGCTATATGTCGCAGGCATTTTCGCTCTACAGCGAGCTGACCGTCCGGCAAAACCTCGAACTACATGCGCGGCTGTTCCATATCCCCGAAGCAGAAATCCCTGGGCGGGTGCAGGAGATGAGCGAGCGCTTTTCGCTGACCGATGTCGAAGATGCGCTGCCCGGTGCGCTGCCGTTGGGGATCCGTCAACGCCTGTCGCTGGCGGTGGCGGTGATCCATCGCCCGGAGATGCTCATTCTTGATGAACCGACCTCCGGGGTCGATCCGGTTGCGAGGGATATGTTCTGGCAACTGATGGTCGACCTGTCGCGCCAGGACAAAGTGACCATTTTTATCTCCACCCACTTTATGAACGAAGCGGAGCGCTGCGACCGCATGTCGCTGATGCACGCCGGAAAAGTACTGGCCAGCGGTACGCCGCAGGAACTGGTGAAACAGCGTGGAGCTGCCAGTCTGGAAGAGGCGTTTATCTCCTGGTTGCAGGAAGCGGCAGGCCCGGCGCCGGAAACTCAGTTAGCGCCAGCCAATGTCCCGAAAGTGCATGAAAACAGTAAGCCGCCGCGGCAAGGCTTTAGCCTGCGGCGCTTATTCAGCTACAGCCGCCGTGAAGCGCTGGAACTACGGCGCGATCCGGTACGCTCCACGCTGGCGCTGATGGGCACGGTGATCCTGATGCTTATCATGGGCTACGGCATCAGCATGGATGTGGAAAACCTGCGTTTTTCGGTGCTCGACCGCGACCAGACCGTCAGCAGCCAGGCGTGGACGCTGAATCTGGCGGGATCGCGCTATTTTATCGAACAACCGCCGCTCACCAGTTATGACGAGCTGGACAAACGGATGCGTTCTGGCGAAGTTGCGGTAGCAATTGAAATTCCGCCAAATTTTGGCCGCGACATCGCGCGTGGAACGCCGGTGAAGATTGGCGTCTGGGTCGATGGCGCAATGCCAAGCCGCGCTGAAACGGTCAGGGGTTACGTGCAGGCGATGCACCAGACCTGGCTGCAGGATGTGATGGCGCGCCAGCCAAATGCCAGCGGGCAAAACGGGCTGATGACCATTGAAACTCGCTATCGTTACAACCCGGATGTGAAGAGCCTGCCGGCGATTGTTCCGGCAGTGATCCCACTGCTGTTGATGATGATCCCCTCCATGCTCAGCGCCCTCAGCGTGGTGCGTGAGAAAGAGCTGGGGTCGATTATCAATCTGTACGTTACGCCCACGACCCGCAGCGAGTTTTTACTCGGCAAACAGTTGCCGTACATCGTGCTGGGCATGCTGAATTTCCTGCTGTTGTGCGCGCTGTCGGTGTTTGTATTCGGCGTTCCGCATAAGGGGAGCTTTGTGACCCTGACGCTGGCTGCGCTGCTGTACGTCACCATTGCCACCGGGCTGGGGCTGTTAATCTCCACGTTTATGAAAAGCCAGATCGCGGCCATTTTTGGTACGGCGATTATTACATTGATCCCGGCGACGCAGTTTTCCGGAATGATCGATCCAGTTGCCTCGCTGGAAGGGCCGGGCCGGTGGATTGGTGAAATTTATCCGACCAGCCATTTTCTGACCATCGCGCGCGGAACGTTCTCTAAAGCGTTGGATCTGACCGATCTCTGGCAGCTGTTTATTCCGCTGGCGGTAGCCATTCCGGTGGTGATTGGTCTGAGCGTATTACTGCTGAAAAAACAGGAGGGGTGATGCGCCGATTACGCAATATTTATAACCTCGGCATCAAAGAGTTGCGCAGCCTGCTGGGTGACAAAGCGATGCTGACGCTGATCGTCTTCGCCTTCACGATTTCGGTTTATTCTTCCGCGACCGTCCTGCCGGGTTCGCTGCATCTGGCACCGATTGCTATTGCCGATATGGACCAGTCGCAGTTGTCGAATCGGATTGTGAACAGCTTTTATCGCCCGTGGTTTTTACCGCCGGAGATGATCACTGCCGATGAAATGGATGCCGGGCTGGACGCCGGGCGCTATACCTTCGCCGTAAACATTCCGCCTGATTTTCAGCGTGATGTGCTGGCCGGACGACAACCGGATATACAGGTTAACGTCGATGCCACGCGCATGAGCCAGGCGTTTACCGGCAACAGCTATATCCAGAATATCATCAGCGGCGAGGTGAACAGCTTTGTGGCGCGTTACCGCGATAACAATGAGCCGCCGGTGGCGCTGGAAATGCGCATGCGCTTTAACCCTAATCTGGAACCCGCCCGCTTTGGCGCGGTGATGGCGATTATCAACAACATCACTATGTTGGCGATTGTGCTGACCGGTTCGGCGTTGATCCGCGAACGCGAGCACGGGACCATTGAACATCTGCTGGTGATGCCGGTGACGCCGTTTGAGATCATGATGGCAAAAATCTGGTCGATGGGGCTGGTGGTGCTGGTGGTTTCCGGTCTGTCGCTGATGCTGATGGTAAAAGGCGTGCTCGGGGTGCCGATTGAAGGTTCGATACCGTTGTTTATGCTGGGCGTGGCGCTGAGCCTGTTCGCCACCACCTCGATCGGCATTTTTATGGGCACGCTGGCGCGCTCCATGCCGCAGTTGGGGCTGCTGATGATTCTGGTGCTGCTGCCGTTACAGATGCTCTCAGGTGGCTCCACACCGCGTGAAAGCATGCCGCAGGCGGTGCAGGACATTATGCTGACCATGCCGACTACCCATTTCGTCAGTCTCGCGCAGGCGATACTTTACCGCGGCGCCGGGTTTAGCATTGTCTGGCCGCAGTTTCTGACGCTGCTGGCGATTGGCAGCGCGTTCTTCCTGATAGCACTGCTGCGTTTCAGAAAGACGATTGGTACGATGGCGTAATCATTATTGCCGGGGGCGCTTCGCTTGCCTGGCCTACAAACGATAACGGACGTAGGCCGGATAAGGCGTAGCCGCCATCCGGCAACGAAACAGGCAATTACTCTTCTTTCGGCAGGCACTGTAGATGGCCGTGGCGCACGCCGCGCTGGGAAATCACGTCATCGGCAAAATGTTGTACATCGCCCATGTCGCCTTTTAGCACGGCGATTTCCAGGCAGTCGTCATGGTTGATGTGCACGTGCAGCGTGGCGACCGATAAATCGTGGTGGTGGTGTTGGGTAGAAACAATACGGCTGGCCAGATCACGCTTCTCATGCTCATAAACATACGAGAGCACCGCGAAGCCCTGAGTGCCGTGTTCAAGGGTAGTTTCCTGCGCCAGTGCGCCACGCAGAATATCGCGGATCGCTTCGGAACGGTTGTTGTAGCCACGGCGCTGACTCAGGCCGTCGAGCGTTTCCAGTAAATCGTCATCGAGGGTAATGGTGACTCGTTGCATCTGCAGTTAACCTTTCATGTGGCGCGTTGGCGCACAGGGGGTAAGGGGAATAGCGTATTTTGTAACACACGTCCGGCATCCGGGGAAAAGGTTAATGCTCTCGCAATAAACGCAGGAGGGTACTGACCTGTTCATCCAGCGGAGCGAGAGTATCTTTAACGATCAGATGCAAAGGCGTGGCGCGACGAGCACCATGGCTTAACGGCAGTGGGCGTAAAAGCCCCTTATCAAGCTGCGTCTGAATACGTTCCTCGGGCAGCCAGCCGTAACCGACCTGATACATCACCGCATCAATCGCGGCATCAATGGTCGAGAAGGTCCAGGCATCACGCGCCGGTTGTTGTGGGTTATCGCGATCGGCAATGCGAATCAGCGGCCAGGCGCGTAATGCGTCTTCATTCAGCGGCGCATCCAGCATGCAGAGTGGGTGATCGCGGTGGGCCACGGCCACGAAGTCAATATTCATCAGCCATTCGCCGCGTCCGGTGACATCCTGACGCCGGGTCAGGACCATTACGTCCGCATCGGCATGTGCTGCCAGTCGAGCATCACCATTCTCCAGGACTTCGGTCAGACGCACCTGCGTTTGCGGCCAGGCCTGCTGAAACTGTTTGAGAATGGCAAACAGGCGTTTGCGTGGGAAGATGCTATCTACCATCAAATCCAGCCGCGTTCGTGTACCGTTTTGTAACGTTGCGGCCCGGGTTTCCACCCATAAAAAGGCCTTCAGTAGCGGTTTGACCTGATTGAGTAATAGCTCTCCGGCCGGTGTCAGGACAGCCCTGCGGCCTTCCGGGGTCAGCAGCGTTACGCCAAGTCGCTCCTGTAACAGTGCCAGATTATAGCTTACCGAAGACTGGCTACGGTTGGTCTCTTCCGCCGCTTTAGCGAAGCTGCCCAGCTCCACCACTTTCTCCAATAGGGCCCACTGATCGAGGGTTGTTTTGTGCATAACTCATCTAATAATTGAATGAATTTGATACAAACATAGCGTTATTCATCCAAATTTTGAAGCGTTAAGATCCTCGCATCAAGTAAGAGGAGAACGAATATGAGCGCGTTTGATAAACATGATTTAAGCGGATTTGTCGGCAAACATCTGGTCTATACCTACGATAATGGCTGGAATTACGAGATCTACGTGAAAAACGACACTACCCTGGATTACCGCATTCACAGCGGTATTGTGGGGAATCGTTGGGTGAAAGATCAGCGGGCCTATATTGTGCGGGTCGGGGAGAGCGTTTATAAAATTTCGTGGACCGAACCGACCGG
Organism: Citrobacter sp. MGH105; assembly: GCF_001037485.2. Lineage (NCBI taxonomy): Bacteria > Pseudomonadati > Pseudomonadota > Gammaproteobacteria > Enterobacterales > Enterobacteriaceae > Citrobacter > Citrobacter sp. MGH105. The sequence goes on from NZ_CP073048.1 coordinate 288,938, forward strand.
GACCGACGTCAGCCTGATCGTAAACCTGGGTGACAAACTCTTTCACGGCACCATCTTTTTCCCTCGCTGGGTGATCAATAATCCGGAAAAAACGGTCTGCTTCCAGAATGACCATATTCCGCTAATGATGTCGTACCGCGATACCGGCCCGGCGTATCCCACCGAGGTGATTGATGAGTTCGCGACCATCACTTTCGTACGTGACTGCGGCGCGAACAACGATGACGTTATTGCCTGTGCGGCGAGCGAGCTGCCGAAAAACTTTCCGGAAAATTTACGCTAAGGCTTCCAGGCGCTGCACGGTGTCTGCGGTCAGGGTAAACGGCGTGGGGGTGCACACCGCCAGGCTCAGGGTATCGAGCTGGCACTGGCTGACGGAGAGTGAGGAAGTTAACGCGGTACTGTCGACGCTGACGATTTGCCAGGCACTGCCGCCGCGTTGCTTCACGATAGCTTCTTTACGCGTCCAGATGCGCCAGAACGCCGCCAACTGTTGTTCCGGGCGTTCGGCCTCGACTTCTGCATGTTCACCAAGACTGAATACCGTATTTGCCAGCGTTTGCCAGTTATCGCGCGGGCGAACGACTTCTATATCGCAGCCGACTTCCCCTTCGTCGCTGAGCAGCAGGGCGATATCATCACCGCTGTGGCTGAGATTGAACCACAGCGGCGTGTCAGCAGAAAAGGCCGGTTTTCCTTGCTCGCCATAGATGATGTCCGGTAATGGCGAAAGGGTATGGGAAAGCAGCACGCGACCGGCCAGCCAGCGCGCACGGCGAGCACCTTGCGGCGCTTGCTCACTCAGTGCGGCAGGCAGTGCACCTGCGCTTAAAACAGAAACTTTCCCAAGAACGATCCGGTACATATCACGGCCAACGTTTAATGATGATAGAAGTATTTATGCCGCCAAACGCAAAGTTGTTGCTCTGCAAAAACTCGCAATCAATCTTGCGGGCTTCACCCATAATGTAATCCAGCGCGCCACAATTGGCATCTGGCTGACTCAAATTTAGCGTAGGCGCAAACCAGCCTTCACGCATCATTTGCAGACTCATCCAGGCCTCTAGTGCGCCACAAGCGCCAAGGGTATGTCCAAAATAGCTTTTAAGCGAGGATAGCGGAACATTATCACCATAAATTGCAGAGGTTGCCTGACTTTCTGCAACATCACCACGATCGGTTGCGGTTCCGTGCGCTGAAATATAGCCGATATCCCGGGCACTAATACCTGCCATATTCAGCGATTTTTCCATGCAAATCTGCATTGTTTCGCGCTGCGGCTGGGTGATATGGGCAGCATCGCAGTTAGTGGCAAAGCCAACGATTTCACCATAAATCGTTGCTCCGCGCGCTTTAGCGTGTTCCAGCTCTTCCAGTACTAGCGTACCTGCACCTTCTCCGATGACCAGACCATCGCGTTTTTCATCGAATGGGGATGGGGTGGTTTTCGGCTCGTCGTTGCGCTGACTGGTTGCGAATAACGTATCAAACACGGCGGCTTCGGAAGGACACAGTTCTTCTGCGCCGCCGGCGACCATCACCGTTTGATAACCGTGTCGAATGGCTTCCCATGCATAACCAATTGCCTGGCTACCGGATGTGCAGGCGCTGGATGTCGGGATGACTCGCCCACGCAGACCGAAAAACAATCCGGTGTTAACGGCAGTGGTATGCGGCATCATTTGCACGTAGGTCGTGCCGGTGATGTTATTGGTGTGTTTCTCGGTCAGCATGGTCGCGAACTCGCTCACTGGACCGGTACTACCGGTTGATGAACCATAAGCGATCCCGGTTTCACCGTTAGTCAGTACCCGATCGCCAATCAGCCCGGCTTGCTCAAGCGCCAGCTCTGTTGCGCGGGTGGACATCAGCGATACGCGCCCCATGGCGCGAATTCGCTTGCGGGTATAGTGTTCCGGCAGAGTGAAGTCGTCGATCGGCGCTCCCAGCAGTGTGTGTAGTCCGTCATAAACCTGCCACTCCGGCATTTTGCGTACCGCATTTTCATATGCCAATAACCTGGCGGAGACAGCCTGCCAGTTTTCCCCAAAGGCGGTGACGCCGCCCATGCCTGTAATCACGACACGACGTGTCATAACATCCCTCCATTGATGGAAATCACCTGGCGAGTTACATAGCCCGCCACATCCGACATTAAATAACTGGCAAGCCCGGCCACTTCTTCAGCCTGACCTATTCGTTTCATGGGAATCATCGACATCGCCTCTTTCAATGCGGCTTCTTCCATCTCGATCATCCCGGTATCAATGAGTCCCGGTGCAATGCAGTTTACGGTAATTTTGCGTTTTGCCAGTTCGATAGCCAGCGCTTTGGTGGCACCAATAATTCCGGCTTTTGCCGCACTGTAATTGACCTGACCGCGGTTGCCCATCACGCCCGAAACCGAAGACAGTGTGATGATACGGCCCCCCTGGCGTGCGCTTATCATCGGCATAATGCACGGATGAATGACGTTGTAAAAGCTGTCGAGGTTGGTATGGATCACCGAATCCCAGTCGTTATCACTGAGCGCAGGGAAAGCGGCATCCCGAGTGACTCCAGCGTTGCTGACAATGCCGTACCATGCGCCGTTTGCCTCAATATCTTGCGACAGTATTTCACGGCACTGCTCGCGATTGGCAACGTCAAATGTCAACAGGCGCCCTGCGCCGCCAGCGGCGAGGATAGCATCCAGCGTTTCTTGTGCTCCTTGCACATCGCGATGATAGTGTACGCCGACCACAAAACCGTCCGCGGCCAGTTGTCTGGCGATGGCGCGACCGATACCTTTGCTGGCACCCGTAACTAAAACTGAACGGCTCATGTGGACGCTCCTTGTTGAAATAGCGTGTTAATTTCTTCTGATGTCGGCTGGAAGGTGTTGACGCGACCGGTTGCCAGCGTCTCGTTGTCTGCCTGGATGGCACATTCAAAGCTACCGAATCGTGCATCCTGCATCAGCAATTTGACATGGATACTCAGCTTCTTCCCGGCAGGCAGAACACCTGTAGCACAGACTAACTCACGTGCGCCCAGTACCATGCCTAACGTAATACTCGCCTGACCTTGTTGCTGGCGGTGCCAGCCAGACCAGACGCCAATGGTCTGCGCCATGAGTTCCAGTGCGAACCAGCCAGGCAGATTGCCATCAGGGTCGAGAAAAGGGGCCAGTACGCTGTTTGCTGAAACCGTCACGTGGCAGGTGGCGGTTTCGTCCGCCACACTGACGACCTCTTCAAGAAGCAGCATCGGCGCATCATGCGGTAAATAATCGCCCGGTGATAAATAGTGGCTCATGAGATTCTCCCGAGCAGGATGCTGGCATTATTGCCACCGAAGGCAAACGAATTAGACAAGATAACCGGGCGAGTCAGCGGCTGCGGCTGTTCAATGATGCCGCAGGGTGGCAATGTTTCATCGCGTGGCGACTGGCTAAAATCCTGCGGCGGCAGCGGCAGCTCGCGTTGCAGAATCAGCATACTGATCGCTGCTTCGGTGATCCCCGCAGCGCCCAGCGTGTGCCCGGTCAGGTGTTTGGTTGAACTGCACGGGACCGTTTCGCCAAATAGCGCGCTCACGACGTTGGACTCAATCTGATCGTTTAACGGTGTGGCGGTACCGTGCAGATTGATATAGCCCACGTGTTCCGGCGTCATTCCTGCGTCGTTAAGCGCCTGGCCGATGGCGCGAATGGCACCTTCCCCCTGTGGATGGGGAGCAGAAATATGGTACGCGTCGCTGGATTCGCCGACGCCAAGGAGCGCGATAGGCTGTGGCTCGCGGGTTAATACCATCAATGCGGCGCCTTCGCCAATGGTGATCCCACAACGGTTGCGGCCAAACGGCTGACACAGCGTTGGGGAGAGTGATTCCAGACTGTGGAATCCGTTGATTGGCATTCGGCTTAGCGTATCCGCACCGCCGACAATGGCGATATCGACCAGACCAGATTCGATCAAACGACATCCGCTCATGATAGCTCTTGCACTGGACGAGCAGGCGGTTGAGAGCGTAAAGGCCGGGCCATCCAGCGCCAGCCAGTGGCTAAGAAAACGCGACGGATCGCCCAGTTCCTGTTGCGGATAGCGCCAGTCAGTGCTCTCTTTGCCGTTGAGCATCAAATCTACGTGAACGTCACCCTCATCCAGACCGGAGGTGCTGGTGCCGAGAACAACAGCAATACGATCGCGACCAAATCGGGCGATAGCGTCGTCCACCTGCGGCTGGATTTGCATCAGTGCTGCCAGCAATAGCTGGTTGTTGCGCGAACGATGAGCGCTAAAGTGCTGAGGAATAGCGGGCAGCTCACCGTCAACGCCTGCTAACACGGCGGATGGGTGTCCTTGCAGCCAGCCCGTGCGCGGGCGCATTCCCGGCGCTATGCCACGAGTGATGTTGGCTGCGATTTCATCAGTGTTATTGCCCAACGCATTAATCATGCCAACGGCAGAAATGTAGATCATCTCAGTCACCCAGGTATTGAATGGTGATGTGGTATTTAAAAACGTGCTGTTCAATGCTGATCGGTTCGCGTTTTCCTTTTCGATTCAGATACGTGATTTCCGTGACCACTTTGCCGCGGGCATTGCGCAGCTCACGCGTGTCACCCGTATCGACGAGCGTCCAGCCTGTGGGTAATTGCGGTTGCCAGGCGCTAATCGGCCAATGACTTAGCATCACGTCAGCCAGCACCTGGCTGGCTGGCGGCAATTGTGGAACGATGATCGATTGCTCGGTGTGCAGTCCTTTTTCATCGTAAGTCACGAGGAACAGGCGAATGCCGACTGATGACAGCCCGGCAAGTGTGATTTTCTTGTCATCAGCATTGAGCATGACCAACAGTGACTGAGTTTTGCCGTTGAAACTTCCGGTTAGTAGCTGTTGTGAATTCACCGCGGGAGAAATCCCCGGGGCAGGTAGCGTTACACGAGTCCCCGGCTCTAACCAGGCTTGCGGGCGGCCTTTCTGTTCCGGCTGCGAGTGGCTGCAACCTGCCAACAGCAACGTGGCGACGAGCGCAGCGGTGCGCCAGAATCTCTGTTTAATCATCTTCTTTTTTTCTCTTTTTTCCTGGCATCGCCAGCGGTGACAGCAGGAAGGCGGTGAAAATACCGCTCACTAGCACAATGCCAAAACTGCTGATTGCCTGAGTGGCGCTAAAGACCAGCATGCCGAGCGTCAGGAGCGTGGTCATCATTGCCAGCGTGATAGCCAACAGCGATGTCAGTGGCGTACCGCGTGGATTACTGAAAAACAGCGTGTAGTTAATGCCAATTCCCAGTACCAGCACCAGTGCCAGCAGCGAGAACAGGTTGAGCGCATGACCGCTCAGGGCCAGTACTGCCAGACCACAACCTAAAGACAGCACGGAGGGTACCAGGCTAATTAAGCCCTTACGCCAGCCAAGCCGAATGACGGCGCCACAGGCAATTACCGCCAGCGCAATGCATAGCAGGCCGGTCAGAATATGGCGATAAAGGGAAAACAGGTTGTCAAAGCTGCTCTTACGATCCACCCACGCCACGCCGGAATATTTCGCGCTGAGCGTATTTAAAGCATCACTTTGTTTCACCCCTTCAACGGGAACCAGTACGCTGCTTTCGCCATCAGCCAGAGACAACCATAGCAAGCGCCAGCCTTCACTGGCCGGGCTGGCAAGCCAGGCATCGACGGTTACGGGCATGGCGCTAAGATCTGTGTTCACCGTCGCCAGACCGGCGTTGTTTAAGGCTTTCGTGATGGCGGGCGCGGCATCTTTTAGCAGAGACAGATCCTGCTGTTGCCGGGCGAGTGAATTGAGCGGAATGGTGCGATATCCGCTGAGTAACCCGTCTTTTTTTGCCTGTTCCAGCGCGGGGATAAAGGTTTCCAGCCGCTCCAGCGTTTGCTGAGCGGATTTGCCGTACACCACAAACCACTTCTGGTCGACGCTTTGCCCGGTCAGGGCTGTAATCGCTTTTTCCTGAGCAAGAATTTCCTGCGGCAGCGCCTGTAACTGGGAGATATCATCGTCTACGCGTAGCGTCGCCATACCTGCCAACGAGAACAACGCCAGCGCCACCGGCAGGCCAACGGATAATTTCTTATTCCGCCGCCATGCAGCAAGCCAGCGTAGCATGGGTACCATTGCCGGCACCGGGCGTACCGGCAACCGACGACACAACCACGGGTGCCAGAAAATGACCGTCAGGCAGGAGGCGCTCAGACCTACCGCCGCGAATACCGCCATCTGGCGAATACCGGGGAAGGGGGCCAGCATCATAATCAGATAAGCCGCTACGGTGGTGAGTAGAGCCAGGAGCAGGGCATTGCGCACTTTGGCAAGGCTTTGCCATGGCGATATTTCCGCACCGTGCACCATCCGTTCGGTCAAATAGTAGAGCGTATAGTCTGCGGAAATACCGATGATGCTCATGCTCATCACCAGCGTCATCAGATGGAGCTCGCCAAAAATCAGCAGCGTGACGACGGTCCCCGCCAACGCACCAATGCCAATCGAAATCAGGCACAGCAGCAGCGGACGCAGCGAACGAAATACAGCCACGATGAGCAGGATCACCCCGAGCACAGTGGCTATGCCGAGAGTAGAGATATCTTGTTTCGCCTGCTGGCTGGCGTAATCGCTATAGAACAGCGTCCCGCGAGACAACAGTTGAGCCTGTGGATAGTGGGCTTTTAGCTCACCTTCCAGCGTATTCAGCGTGGTGACCAATTGGTGCGTCTGTTGCATATCAAACGATGAGCCGGTCAACTCGCCATGTAACAGATACCAATAGTTGCCTTGCTCATCCTGGGTGACAAGCCAGCCATCCATCAGGCGCAGGCGCTGCCCGGTTTTGGCCATGGCCAACTGCGAACCACGCATCAGCATGAAGGGATCGTTTTGTAGCTCTTTGCCACTGACGCCGGAGAATGCGGAGTAAAGTTGGGACAGGATCCACTGGCCCTGCGCTTCACCGCCGTTTTGCAGCCGGGCGCGGGTCTCGTTATCTATCAGGCCGTTACGATGTTGCCAGAAGAAGGCCCCCCAGGCTTGCTGGCTGTCGGCATCCATTGGACCTTTTACCTGGGCTAGCGCGTGCGATTTTTGCAGTAAAGCCAACCAGTCCCGGGCTATAGCTGGGTCCGGTTGCTTACCGGGGCTCACCAGCCAGACCACCTGACGGTCAAGACGCTGCATAAATCCCTCGTTCAGGCCCGGAGGTATAGCGCCCAGCGTCTGCTTTGGCAACATGGCCAGCACGCTGCTGTTAAGGCGGGTCTGAGGTAGCAGCGTCAGAAAGATGCCCAGCAGAAGCAGGCAGACGACTCCCCATAACAGCGCGGGGCGTTTACTGGGCGGCAAAGCGTTGGCGTTCGTCATCGGTCAGTTGCGCTGGCGTTAGTTGGTGTTGGGAAAGCGCGATATCGGTGCGATCGCCCTGCTTATCATTGAGCTGAATGCTCTCCAGGTAGGTCTTTCCTGCTAAATCAATCGTCGCAAAAATCTTATCCAGCGGTGTGGTGATTGGCGTCAGGCGTAGCGTCCAGCGACCTTCTCCTAAGTCTGCAAACTCCACGCGGAAGTTTTGTTCCAGCACTTTACGATCCGCCTGGAATAACGCCCGTAGCAGATGATTAAACTGGAACATTTGCGGGTTATTCTCAGCGGTAATGGTCTGCGGTGGTTGACCGTTAATTGCCTGAACCATCCGTTTGTCGTCCAGCAGCAGCTGCATCGGGAACGGGGACGTTTGATCCCACAGCAACCCCTGGTCGCGGGCGATCAACATCTTGCCCTGAGATCGCAGCGGCTGCGGCAGATCCTTTATCGTCCGGGTTTGATCGAAGTGGGCGCGAACCACCGGTTGTTCGGTAAAACGCTGTTGTAGGGAGTCGAGCGTCAGGGCACTGACGAAAGGGCTGACGAGCAGCACGAGCAATGGCCATAATTTCATGGTGTCACTCCCATCCGTTCAAACAGAATATCCGGGCTGACAAAGCACAGTTCACGGCTTTTTTCGTCGACGGCGACCTGGATGGTGTAGCCTGTTGTGGCGCGTTTACCTGTTTCGGCATCAAAAATTTCGTAGCCGATATGCAGGCGATTTTCGTACTCTTTAATTTGGGCGCGTACACGGATACGCTGCTCGAAAGTCAGCGCATTGCGATACTTCACCCGAGTGTCGACCACGGGCCACAGATAGCCAGATTCTTTCATCTGCCGATAGCCATAATCGAATTGGTTCAGCAGTGCCTCACGGGCAATCTCGAAGTAACGGAAGTAGTTACCATGCCACGCTACGCCCATCATATCGACGTCGTGAAACGGAATAGTTAGCTCGACTTCAGCCGTAAAGCGGGGATCGTTAAGCACCCTTTACTCCTTGTCATTGGTATCCGGCAGTTGCCAGAAATCGAAAAAGTTAAACCAGTCGAGGGGCGACTGAAGCGCATAGTGCTCAAGGCGTTCGGCGTAGCGATCGACAGTATTCTGTAATGCCTGTTGTCGTGTGGCGCGCGGTAAGAGCAGCGGGTCGGCAAACGGTTCGCAGTAGATGTGGAGTTTCTCCTGCTGACGCAGGGCAAAAATCAGATCTACAGGGCAGCGTAAAATAGACGCGAGAATAAACGGGCCCTGAGGGAATGGCGCGTTTTGCCCCATAAAGCGGCTCCAGCACACGCGCCACTCGCCGCCGCGTTGGGGATTGACTGCGATGCGATCGCCTACGATGGCTACCCATTCACCGCGCTCCAATTTCTCTTTGAGCAGAATGGCAGTATCTGGACCAATACTGTTCACCGGGAGCAGATTTAATCCAGCCTGCGGGGCCATCTCTTGCATGATTTGTTTAAAGCGTTGGGCGTTATCGCTAAATACCAGCGCATTGATTGTTTTACTGCCCTGTAGCTGGGCCAGTGCCCGACAGGCCTCGACATCGCCAAGATGTGAAGCCAGTAGCAGTTTTCCCCGAGGATCGCTGATATTCAGCGTCGTTTCTGCACCTGGTGCAAAAATCACATCGCGACCGAAGTGCAGCTCACCACGCCAACTGGCGATCTTATCCAGCATCGCGCCGCCAAAACGCAGGAAATGCTGATAACTGGTCAGGTTTGGCGGTACTGGCATCCGCCGTGTGATCAGTTGCGCCCTTACGCGGCTAATCCAGCGTTGAGAGGCTTTTCGGGCAGTTGAAGCGCTGAGCCAGTATACGCCGACGACCGGATACAGTAGCAGGGAGAAGGCTTTGTGACCCAGTACACGCCAGACCAGTAGCATCAGGCGCATTCCCCACAACCCTTTGACTTCCTGTTGCTGCGCCCAGTGTGTCGATGAACGACGACAAAGCAGGGAGGGGATGCGTGGCAACATGCCAAAGAACAGGCGAGTGTGCATCAATGAAATGTGCAAATTGTCTTTAAGCGCGTCGAAATGGGATAGCCCGTCCTGCGGATAGGTGACTCGCGTGGGGATAAAATAGCTGGTGTTGCCTTGCCAGTAGAGGCGCACCATCACTTCAGTATCAAAATCCATCCGTTTGCCGAGCGTTACGCGCTGTGCCAGTTGCAGCGTGGGGGCCACCGGATACACCCGGAAGCCGCACATACTGTCTTTGAGCTGCAACGAGAGCGTTTCTATCCACACCCAGATATGGGTTACCCAACGACCGTACAGGCGCGAGCGAGGAACCGAATCATCGTAAATCGGTTGCCCGGAAATCAGTGCTGTCGGATGTTCTTTTGCCAATGCAAGCAGCCTGGGAATATCTTCAATGGCATGTTGCCCGTCGGCATCGACTTGCACGGCATGACTGAACCCGGCATCTGCCGCCGTCTGCATTCCGCGAATAACCGCCGCGCCTTTGCCTGCGTTGATGGGCAGGCGAATTAACGTCAGATTGCTGTATTCTGCCGCCAGGCGTGCCAGTTCATCTCGTGTAGTCTCGTCACTGCCATCGTCCACCACAATGCAGGGGAGATTGAACGGCTGAAGACGATCCAATACGTCCGACATCATCGCGCCGTGGTTGTAGCAGGGGATCAACACGCACGGGGAAAAGGTTAGCGGCATAACCGAATCTTCCCGCTGCTGGCGGTATGGCGCACGTCACCGTCGTGGCGCTGGTAGCTAAAAGAGAGCATCTGACGCGCTTCCTGCCAGCTCAGACTCAGGGTGACGGTGGCCTCTGGCAATAACGGCGACTGGAACTTCACGTTTTGAATACTGTGAAAACGCCAGCCAGGGGCCAGCAGCGTGGTGGCGTAATCCATCGCCCAGTTCAGCTGTGCAACGCCCGGCAGCAGTGGCTGCACGCTAAAATGCCCGCTGAACCAAAACAGAGAAGGGTCGAGTTGTAAAACAATCTCAGCCTGATGAGGCAGTGCCTGATGGCGCTCGATTTCATGGGGTTTCATGAAATAACTCCTGTAATTGCGCATAGACACGCTTGTTCATACTGTTGACCGGAATCTCATCAATCACCCGCCAGTAGCGGGGAACCGCGACAGGCTCCAGCCAGGGCAGCAGCGAACGTCGCCAGGTCAGTTCTTGCGGTTTACCACCGCACTCAAGCCAGCGTTGCCGGGCTTCGTCATCCAGTACCAGCAGGACGCCAACGCCCTGACGTCCTCCACGTGAGACCGGCAATGCCGCGACTTCACAGATACCATCCAGTGCCAGTAAACGTTGCTCCACTTCGCTGAGTGAAATGCGTTTCTCTTCAATTTTGACCACCCGCCCGCGTCTGCCCATCAGGCGGAACTGTCCATTTTCGATAAACTGCAGTACATCATCGAGTAACAGGCCATCATCAGCGTTAATTAGCGGTGAAAACACACGAAATGCGTCGTCTTCTGACTGGAATCTGACGCCGGGAAAGGGCAGCCATGCCACATCATCCTGATGGCGATAGCGCCACGCAAGGATCCCGGTTTCAGTGCTGCCGTAGATCTCATCGGGCCAGACATTTAGCCAGTCAGCAGCCTGCGTGACGTCCTGCCAGGGCAGCATGCCGCCCGCAGACAAAATCAGTTCGACCGGCGGCGGTGTCAGGTTGTGGTCGAGGCGTTTCAGAAACGCCGGGCTGCTGATAAACGCATACCGATGCTCAGCGCTCAGCGCCGCCAGTTGTTCGGCATACCAAAGCATCGCCGCGTGCAGCGGCAGACCTAAGGCCATCGGCAAAAAGATACGGAACGTCAGGCCATACAGATGTTGCGGTACCACTGACGCGACCACCCGGCAACCTGCCAGACGATCGGCAAAGCGTGTAGCGAGCAATGCCGCTTCGCTATCCAGACGAGCGATCGGTTTGATCACGCGTTTCGGCTGGCCGGTCGAACCGGAAGTGAATAGCTCCACAAAGGCGTCACTGCGTATTGCTGGGAACGTGATGTCGTGAGCCACGGATGTCATGGCGGAGCTGACCACCCGCAGCGTTCCCTGCCAGTCCATCGCTTTATCGCTCAGTACGCCGTCAAACAGCAAGTGCTGCTCGTTTAACAACGAAACGCGACAATGTCCTGGGATCACCGGTGTTTTGCCGGCATAGAGCGTTGCCAGCAGCGCGACGATGAATAAATAGCTGTTCTCGAAGCACAATGCCCAGCGTTCACCTTCCTGCTGTCGCAGATATGTTATCAACTGGGCCACATCATGGCGCAGATGGCCAAGCGTCCAGGTATGCTCTTCCTGCCACGCAACAGGAACGTCGTCCGGACGTGGGGCACAGAGCCATTGAGCGAGTGTGAGGGGCTGCTTCATTGGGTATCTCGTTTTATCACCAGTTGGCGAATTAACCACTCGCCTACCATCAATGTTCCCATTAGCAGATAGGAAACCATGCCGTTCCAGGTGGTCCACAGGGTCATATCGCCATTCAGTGCGGTAAAGAGCGCAATGCTGCCATTGAGGATGAAAAAGGCGCACCAGATTTGTGTCACACGGCGCGTGTAGCGCACGCCCGCATCGGGCAGATTTGGGTCGCGCAGTCGTGCCAGACGTTCAACAATGGGCATTGCTGACCATAACGATCCACCAAAAACCAACAGCATAACGGCGTTTACCACTACCGGATAAAACAGCAGCAGCTGGTGCGTTTTGAGCAGATAACTGGCAATGCACAAGGTGATACCCGCGACCGCCACTACCTGTGTCACGACGCGCAGCGGCCCCGCCTGTCGCCGGGTCTGGCGAAAGCGTAAAAAAAGGAGTAGCGCCATCAACGGTAGCAACCAGTGCAGACTGTTATGCGCCAGGCCAAACCAGATCAAAAACGGCCAGGCCAGCAACAGTAGACCTGTCAGCAGTTGTACGACTGGCAACGAGCGTGTGCCCGACACGGAGAATTACGCTTCTTTGAGAAGGCGTTCTACCGCATCGACGACATCTTGTACGGTGCGAACTGCTTTGAACTCTTCCGGCTTGATTTTCTTACCGGTTTTCTTTTGCAGATGCACGATCATGTCGACGGCATCGATGCTATCGAGTTCCAAATCTTCGTACAGGCGCGCCTCAGGCTTGATATCTTGCGGGTCAACTTCAAACAGCTTGACCAGCAGCGAGGAGACTTCTGCGTAAATGGCTTTTTGTTCGGTCATAACGGACTATCCTCAGGCACGTTGCGCGTGAATGAAAGATGCCAGCGTGGCGACGGAGAAGAAGTGCTGACGCATTTCTTCGCTCTCTGCTGAGAGGATCACGCCATACTCGTTTTTCACCGCCAGACCCAGCTCCAGGGCATCGATTGAGTCCAGACCTAAGCCATCGCCAAAGAGTGCCGCTTCGGTTTCAATATCATCAGCTGTCAGTTCGTCGAGATTCAATGTCGTTATAATGAGATTTTTGATTTCAAGATAAAGCGCTTGCATCATTAATTCCTGAAAGAGGTAAAGTACCTGGTTGTAATTGAAGCAAAAGATGCCGGTTCAACTGCCTTGCGGCCAGCGCCGGTTCTTGTGAGTTTGCGTCGTAAAATTGGTCGATCTTAACCCGTTCGTGTACTGAAATGGTAAACATCGGTTTTACAGATGGGACGTTGTACCATTGGCTTTCTTTATCCAGCATTTGTTCGCTGCAGTTAATAGTCACTATGCGTAAATCACTGCTGCAGCGCACGGCGATATTTGCTGCACCACGCTGTAACGTCATTGCTTCTCCGGGGCGTGTACGGGTTCCCTCGGGGAAAATTAAAATGGTATCGCCTTGCTTCAGACGTTGCTGGCAAGCGGGCAATAGCGCATCAGCCTGGCTGTTAATCAGATAATCTGCGGCCCGGACTACGCCGCCGAGAAAAGGATTTTTTAGTAGTGCACTTTTCACCAGACAGTCGGTTTCTGGCATGACCGAGGCCAGTAGGACATAGTCGATGAGCGTCGGGTGGTTGGCGACGACAAGACACCCTTGTTCGTTGCGTAAAATGTCTCGCCCTTCAATCTGGTAATCCAGCACGCCAAGCCGCTTCGCCACGGTTAAGAAGAGACGAAAACTGGCGGCGATACTGCGTCTGGCGATACGCCGACGTCGGGCTTTATCCCATACCGCGATCAGCAGGACGTTAAACCAAATCGTAGATAGGAGGAGCCCGCCGAGGCCAAACAGGGCAAAGCAAAAACCGGTCATCACCAGTCGCCATACCCGGTTAAGCCGCAGGATCATCGTGTTCATCCCTGACTCCACTGCCACTGTACGCGTTCGCCAGGCAGGGTAAACGCCCTGGCATCTTGTAAGTAATGTTGTAAAAACAACAGGCTTTGCGGCAACGTTGTCTCGTCCTGTGCGCTGTGTGGACGGGTTTCACATTGCCAGCTATCACCGGATTCAATAACCAGCGCGACGGCAAACGGCCACGTTGGCATGTCTGGTGGTAACTGTGGGTGATAAAACTCGGGCAGAAAACCGTCGAAATCGACCATCAATACGCGCTGATATCCCGCCTGCAACAGCCCGATGACTTCGCATAACCCCTGCTGGAATGTATCCCTGCCAGCAGAAAGCGAGGAGGAGACAATCGGTTTTTTTGCGGCGATGGTCAGGTTACCCACAGCAGAGTTATGGACAGAAAGGGCAAAATCGGTCGGTGAGAGCGCTTGCTCAGTCGCGAGAGCGTGCAGGATCCTGTAGTTACGCTCCAGTTCACCATGGCGGCTGGTATACAAAACGGCATTGATATCATGACGGCGTAGCATCGCCAGACCGCAATCGACGGCCAGTTTGCTACCGGAACTGAGGCGGCGAGCTGTCATCATCGGTAACTCATGGAGCTTAGCCAACGGCGCGGTGGGATCGATGGCGTGCGAAAGCCGTGACCATTCATGCCACTGTTCTGTTTCGCTTAACCCTGGTGCCTTGGCCTGCCAGTCAATAATGTTGAAAGCAAATTTCATCAACGCGTATCCGCGGTAAATCGGTTGTTCCGATTGTTTCTTATTTTTTCTTCTGACATATCAATAAAGTATGCCCAACACCTAAGTTGTCGTGGCGTTCATCTACCTGAAAACCTGCCTGATTCAGATAGTGATAAAACTTCTCTACGCTGTAGAAACGGCTGTTGCCATTCGCCATACAGGTAAAATAAAGCGAAGACGCATTCAGGCTAAATGAGGCCGCCTCAAATTTTTGGGCATCCCAAAACAGCTCCATAATGCACAGCTTCGCGCCCGGTTTCATCACCCGAGCAACGTTGCTTAGCATAGCGATAATTTGTTCCGGGGAAAAACAGTCCAGGAATTGGCTCATCCACCAGATATCAGCGCCGTCAGGTAAAGGCGAGTCGCTAAGCATATCCACAGCATGGAAATTTATGCGATGAGATAATCCTGCATTTTCTATATTTTCGCGGGCAAGTGCAATTTGTTGCGGCAAATCTAAGAGGGTGACTGTAATATTGTCATCATGTTGACAACAACGTAATGCCCATTTTCCGGTATTTCCACCGACATCGTACAGGGTTGCAGGGGCGCTGGCGAATACATATGGCAATGCGGCATCAAATGCGCCATCTGAATAGTAATGATCAAAAGCAAACCAACTTTCACGCGCAGCCAGCGGTAATTGTGATAGCGCAGGATAGATTGTTGGCCAGTCGCCAAAAATTTTTAGTCCCGCGGGTTTTCCATCTTTCAACGCATTTTCAAGATAGAACAATCCTTGGTAGCAAACATCCTGAGTGAAGTCCATATTCACGCGCGTCATCGTGTCATGTAAAAGAAAATGACCGACTTTAGCGAGGTAATAATATCCTTCTTTGTGGGTAATGATTCGCCCACTTAACCCCATATCCAACAGGATGCTGGCGGCATATTCGTTGATGGTGCTGTTTTCGGTAATTTCGTCGAGCGTGGCGCCGCGTTTACCTTGCTTGTCTAGCCAGGTGAGTACTCCCGCATTTCGCAGACACAACGCGGTTTGAAAAAGCATAGGGGCAAAGGCGATACGTTGTGCTTCAGTAATGGCATCCAGTGCGCTAAGCGAATCCTGTTCGTACATGTGGGGACAACCTGTTAAATGGCAGATAATAAGAGTATCGGGCCTTTTCAGCCCGACTTTAGGCATAATTACAGATTGGCGCCGGCTGACAGATTAAGCTGGATGTCTTTATCCAGATTGCGTACCCAGCGGTTATAGTTTTTGTGAATTTTTCCACCAGATGCCTGCAGGTTGAGGCTGCTGTCGTATTTGATGTCATAGCTGGTGGCGGTATAAGTGATACGGACTTCAGCTACATGATCGCGGGTTTGTTGGCGAGCTTTAATAACACCTGGTCCGGCTTCAGACATGACCCATTGGCGTTGAATACCGGCTTTCAGGATCGCGGTTTTAACCTGGTCCTGAGTATGCCCCGCGCTCACACTGGTGTGAACTTGATCAATCGGCGCAGTACGTGCACAACCCGCCAGAGCACCGACAACGGCAATGGCCGCAAACCACTTAATATACTGTTTCATTAAAGCTCCCTATCAAAGTACCGTTTATACGTATTAAATAATAAACTCCGAAATCATGGGCACCTTGTATTGCCTATGATTA
Organism: Citrobacter sp. MGH105; assembly: GCF_001037485.2. Classification (NCBI taxonomy): domain Bacteria; kingdom Pseudomonadati; phylum Pseudomonadota; class Gammaproteobacteria; order Enterobacterales; family Enterobacteriaceae; genus Citrobacter; species Citrobacter sp. MGH105. Next base: position 304,944 of record NZ_CP073048.1, read on the forward strand.
TATTTAAGCTAAATTAGCATTTTATTTCATATGGTTGGTAGCAAGGTAATGAGATGACCGGATAGTAATATCCCAGGACTTTCTTCAACAGAAATTTTTCAGCATCATCATTGGCGAGAAGTATAGATTTTTAGAGAAAATGTATCAAATAAAATAACCTTTAAAGCTAAGTAGATAGCTTAAGTTAAATGCTTTGGGGGGATTCATTATTTTTATGCGTTTTGGTAAAGAAACCATCATCTTGACTTATGTATTTTCTTTATAAAGAATGAAATCCCTTTCACTCTTTATTTAAGATAAGCTTCTATATATAACTGCGTTAGCGTCATTTTAACGGTCATATAAAAATATAAAAACTACCTCGGTTGGTAGTTTTTCAGGGAAGCCGACTTTTGGGCCTGCCGGGCCCCAGCAAAATCGCCAGTTTGCTGCCGCCAGTGGTCGTTTCCATCCAGATTTTACACACGCTGGTTAATGGCACGGAGAGCAACATGCCGACCGGACCGAGCAGCCATCCCCATACCAACAGAGAGAGGAAGACGATTAGCGTCGATAATCCCAGCCGATGCCCCATCATTCGGGGTTCGAGAATATTGCCAATCACCATATGCACCACCAGAAATAGTGCGCCAACCAACAGACATTCGTAAATGCCATTAAATAGCAGTGCCTGGATCATGGGCGGGACGGCGGAAATGACCGAGCCAATGTTGGGCACGTAGTTTAACAGGAATGCCAGTACGCCCCACATCAGAGCAAACTGAATCCCCATCAGTGCCAGTCCCAGCCAGATTATGGCACCGGTCCATAAGCTGAGCAGCGTTTTCAGCGCCAGATAGTGTGACACACCCTTCAGTGCCCGATGTAGCCCCGCAATGTGGATTTGCGGATTATTCAACGCAAAACGCATCTTATAGGGGACATGACGCACCTCAAACAGCATAAAAACTACCGTCATCACCAGCAGAAAGACGCTGGCCATGGCACCAGAAAGACTCGTCATCAGCGTGGTTGTGAAGGTCATCAGCTTGTCAGAGTCCATGCGTTGCAGTATACGTTCCGGGGACATATGCAGATTCAGAAAAGGCACCATCTCTTGCAAATACAGAACCTTGCGCGTTAGCTCCTTATTGTATTTTGGCAGCAGGTCCATGAATTCAGTGATTGACGACGCCAGCACGCCAACCAACGCCGTAAGAACGATCAGCATCACCACCACGACTAAGGTAATAGCGATTGGGCGACCGACTCCCCGGCGGATAAACCAGGTGACCAGTGGATTCAATACAATGGCAAAAAAGAGGGCCAGCAGCAGCTGCACAATGATATCCGCCGCGGCATGGATGCCCGCGAGGATCACCACCAAAGCGGCCAGTTTGAGCAAAATATGCATACCCGTTTTATCGGGCTGAGCGGTTGTCATGTTTTCTTCCTGTTTGCGTTTTTGCATTAAGTGTAGCGGTTGGCTTACGTCTGTTATTCCTAAACTGGCTGCTGATTTATGGTCTGCAACATGGTAGAAATGAAACACTGTTGTGAAAATGTGGTGACCTTCCATGCCCGAACCCGTCGCTGAACCGACGCTAAGCGGTTTGCGCCTTAATCTGCGCATTGTCTCGGTGGTGATGTTTAACTTCGCCAGCTATCTGACCATCGGCCTGCCGCTCGCGGTATTGCCAGGCTATGTCCATGATGTGATGGGATTTAGCGCCTTCTGGGCAGGACTGGTCATCAGTCTGCAATATTTCGCCACGCTGCTGAGCCGCCCTCATGCCGGTCGCTATGCCGATCTGCTGGGGCCGAAAAAAATCGTGGTATTCGGACTGTGCGGCTGCTTTTTAAGTGGTTTGGGCTATCTGCTGGCGGGATCAACCCAAGGTTGGCCGCTGGTAAGTTTGTTACTGTTATGCATCGGGCGGGTGATTCTGGGCATCGGGCAAAGCTTTGCCGGGACCGGCTCTACGCTATGGGGCGTGGGAGTTGTTGGCTCGATGCATATCGGACGGGTGATTTCGTGGAACGGCATCGTGACCTATGGCGCGATGGCGATAGGCGCTCCGCTGGGCGTTCTGTGTTATGCCTGGGGTGGCTTACAGGGGCTGGCGCTGACCGTGATGGGCGTGGCGCTGTTGGCAATACTGCTGGCGCTCCCCCGCCCGGCGGTGAAGGCCAGCAAAGGCAAACCGTTGCCGTTTCGCGCGGTACTTGGACGCGTCTGGTTGTACGGCATGGCGCTGGCATTGGCCTCCGCCGGATTTGGCGTGATCGCCACCTTTATCACGCTGTTTTATGATGCTAAAGGTTGGGACGGTGCAGCTTTTGCGCTGACGCTTTTTAGCTGTACGTTTGTGGGCACTCGCTTGTTATTCCCAAATGGTATCAACCGGTTAGGTGGGCTCAATGTCGCGATGATCTGTTTTAGCGTCGAGATTGTTGGGTTACTGCTGGTGGGCATGGCCTCCATGCCGTGGATGGCGAAAATCGGCGTTCTGCTGGCAGGTGCCGGGTTCTCGTTGGTCTTCCCGGCGCTGGGCGTGGTGGCGGTAAAAGCCGTCCCGCAGCAAAATCAGGGCGCCGCGCTGGCGACCTATACGGTGTTTATGGATTTATCGCTGGGCGTTACCGGGCCGCTGGCCGGGCTGGTAATGACGTGGGCGGGTGTACCGGTTATCTATCTGGCGGCAGCCGGGCTGGTGGCGGTGGCGTTACTGCTGACCTGGCGGCTAAAAAAACGGCCTCAGGCGGTGTCACCGGAGGCCGAGTCATCGTCTTAACCGTTACTGGATAACCAGCGTGTTAATGATGTTTTCTGCGGTCGTTTGCGCTTTTTGCTGATCGTCAGCAGGCAGCGTGATTTGCAGCGTCAGCAGTTGGTTGTCCACTTTACCCAGCACCACGGAAGAGTAAGCGGTCTGGCCTTTGGCCGAGATGATGCTGTCTAACTGTTGCAGCGTGTGGCCTTTCAGCTCAATAGATTTATTGGTGACGACCTGCAACTGCGGGTCGCGGCTACGCTGCTGATCTTCCAGGCGTTTTGCCAGCACCGCCAGATCTTCGTTGGTATTGTCGCCGACAATTACAATCACCGCTTTCTGGCCGGTTGCGTCAGAATACACGTGCATATTGTTCGCCTGGGTACCCAGCTTGCCGCTCTGATCGGTCATATCCGCTGGCAGGGAAAAACTGAGTTTGCCGTCCAGCAGGCTGACCGGTTGTCCGGTGGCGTTACTTTCTGCGGCGGCACCCTCTGCCGGCGCTTTCGTATCGCTATTATCACAGGCCGCAAGCCCCATAACCAGCAGGCCAATACCGACATATTTAACCAGATTGCGCATTGACTTCTTCCTTTCGATAAACGGCCATAACGGCTCATTCGACCATCTTATCACAACTCGGAAAATGAACCTTTAACTCGTCTGCAATGCAGATAATTCAGATTTATCTGCCAGCCTTTTCAGTAACATATTCAGCAGTACGCCGTACATCGGCAGGAAGAAAATAATGCTGATCAGTACCTTGAAGCAGTAGTCGACCAGCGCGATTTCCATCCAGTGCTCGGCCATAAAGGCATCCGGGCTACGCCAGAAAGCGATAAAGAAAAAGGCCAACGTATCGCTGATGTTGCCAAACAGCATGGAAGCCGTCGGCGCTAGCCACCAGCGGCGGTTCTGACGCAGGCGGTTAAAGACATGCACATCCAGAATTTGTCCCAGCGCGTAAGCCATAAAGCTGGCTGCAGCGATACGGGCGACAAACAGGTTAAAGTGCAGCAGCGCGCTGAACCCCTGCCACGACCCCATATAGAACAGTGATGACACAACATAGGAGATCAGCAGCGCGGGGATCATCACCGCAAAGATGATACGTCGTGCCAACGGCGCGCCAAAAATACGCACGGTCAGGTCGGTCGCGAGGAAAATAAACGGAAAGCTAAAAGCGCCCCATGTGGTATGGAAACCAAAAATGGAGATCGGTAGCTGCACCAGATAGTTGCTGGAGGTGATCACCAGCAGATGAAATAGCGATAGCCAAAACAACGCTTTTACGCGCTGAGATTGTGTAAACGGAGTCATATTGTGACCTTTTTGTTGGATGGGGTGAGGGAACCCAATAAAAAACCGTCGCATGATACTGCTTTAAGAGCACATTGCAATGGTTGTTTTTCACGCAATCGTTAACCTGATTGGCTTACGCCACAACAGAGCGTAAAATAACGCCGTTTTTGCATGAATGAGACTACGATGAGCGATCTGTTTACCTCTCCCGACCATACGCTTGATGCCCAGGGACTACGCTGCCCGGAACCTGTAATGATGGTGCGTAAAACTGTGCGCGGTATGCAGGCGGGTGAAACGTTGCTGATTGTCGCCGACGATCCGGCGACAACCCGCGATATTCCCGGCTTCTGTACCTTTATGGAGCATGAACTGGTGGCCAAAGAGACCGACTCTCTGCCGTACCGCTATTTAGTGCGCAAAGGGCAGTAATCTTGTTATGCCGGATGGCGCTAACGCTTATCCGGCCTACAGGTTACCCTTTACGCAACAACCGCAGCGCGTTAGCGGTCACCAGTACCGTTGCCCCCGTATCCGCCAGCACCGCCAGCCACAATCCGGTTATCCCGAGCAGCGTGGTGACGAGGAAAATCCCCTTCAGGCCCAGCGCAATCGCAATGTTCTGGCGAATATTGGCGTGGGTAGCCCGCGCCAGCTGAATCATTTGCACCAGACCACGCAGACGGTTGTGGGTCAGAGCGGCATCGGCGGTCTCCAGCGCGACGTCGGTCCCGCTTCCCATCGCAATACCAATTGTGGCCGCTTTCATTGCCGGAGCGTCGTTGATGCCGTCGCCGACCATCGCCAGCGGCGACTGTTGGTTAAGATGGGTAACGGCCTGCACCTTATCTTCTGGCAAGAGTCCTGCTTTGAATTCGAGGCCCAGTTCACCGGCAATGGCGGCGGCCGCACGCGGGTTATCACCGGTCAGGATCACCCCTTTCACACCAATCTGATTAAGCTCGCTGATGGCGCTGCGAGCGTCATCGCGCAGCGTGTCCTGTAAGGCCAGTACGCCGAGAACGGTATCGTTACGCAGCACCAACACCACCGTTTGGCCCGCGCTTTCCAGCTCGCTAATCTGCCCGGCAAAGGCATCGGCAGGCTGCTTACCGGCGGCGCAAATCAGTACGCGTTCGCCGTTGACCAGCGCTTCAATTCCAGAGCCAACCAGCGCCCGTTGCTCTTTTGCGACAGGAATAGACAGCTCGCGCGTTTGTGCTTCCCGAACAATTGCTTGTGCCAGCGGGTGCGTCGCGCCTTGCTCTACCGCTGCCGCTAGTGCCAGCAGTTCAGCCTCACCAATACCGCTTGCCGGATGAATCGCCGTGACGCGTGGTTTACCGACGGTCAGGGTGCCGGTTTTATCAAACGCCACCTGAGTGACTCTACCCAACTGTTCCAGCGCGGCTCCGCCTTTGATTAATGCCCCACGACGCGCCGCAGCGGCCAGACCAGAGGTAATGGCTGCGGGCGTTGAAATCACCAATGCACAAGGGCAGCCAATCAGCAGTAGCGTCAGCCCTTTATAAATCCACTCCTGCCAGGATGCGGCAAACAGCAGTGGCGGTACGAGGGTGACCAGCAGCGCAACCGCCATAATGGCTGGAGTGTAAATCCGGCTGAAACGGTCAATAAAGCGCTCAATGGGAGCGCGGCGTTCTTCCGCTTCTTCAATCAGCTTCAGAATACGGTCAATCGCGCTGGCACCCGGCTCGGAGAGCACTTCCAGCGTAACCAGACGATCCACGCTGGTGGCACCCGCCGGGACTTTCTCGCCGGTGGCGAGTTCAACTGGGATCGATTCGCCGGTCAGGGCGCTCTCATCAAAGCTGGCAAAGCCGGAGACCAGTTTGCCGTCGGCAGGTAAACGCCCACCCGCGGCAACCTCAATAACATCGCCAGGCCGGAGGGTATTGATAGCCACTTCTTCGCGCTCGCCGTTATGCAGGCGTGTGGCGGTTTCCGGTTTGAGCGCCATCAGTGCGCTGACCCCTTTACGGGCGCGGCTGGCGGCCCAACCTTCCAGACGCTCGCCAATTAAAAACAGCAGCAGCACCATGGCGGCTTCCGCCGTCGCGCCGATAAACAGTGCGCCAATGGCGGCGACGCTCATCAACGTTTCAATGGCAAAGTAGCTGCCGGTTTTCATCAGACGCAGGGCCTGACGGGCAATGGGATACAGGCCGACCAGCGTGGTGGCGATAAACGCTATCTGACCGAAGGGATGATTGAACTGCTCCAGCACCCAGCTAATCGCCATCATGATAATCAGCGAAATCAGCGGCAGGTTTTCTTTAAAACGTGACTCGGGAGCGGCGTCCGTCGCGTGCTCATCGCGCAGGGTATAGCCTGCTTTTTGCACCGCGTTTTCAACTTGCTGGCGGATATCGGAACCGGCATCGACCACCAGTTTTTCAGTGGCGAACAGAACCTGGACTTGGTTGACGCCGCTGACCTGGCGGACCGCATTCTCTACTTTGCGGGCGCAAGCTGCGCAGTCCATGCCTGCCACTTTCCAGGAATAGCGGGTACCTATTACGGTATCGGATACGGTTGGTGTAGTGGAGCAGCTTCCTTCGCAGCAGCAGTCATCCGCCTTTTGTGGTGCAGGCGCTGGCTTGAAAGAAGAGAATTGTGGGACTTTTTTGCCACGGGTATCGGGTGTCGACATGGCATCCTCCGGTTGATAATCATTTCGTATTAACCGGAGGATACACTCTGGAGTCGACTCCAGAGTCAAGCGTTTTAAAGATACAACGAACGAACAATCAGGAAATGTCCGGCGAAGTAGCAGGCGGCGGCAATGGCGTTATCGGCGCGGAAGCGGCGACGGTAATGGCTACCCAGCCAGACAATGTTGCCGATGAACAGGAGGGATGCGCCCATAAATGCCGACAGCGCCGGGGCGGTCGGGCGGAAGAACCACAGCTCACCGGCCATCCAGACCATCATCAGCGTGATGCCGATAAAGGTGCAGATAGCGACACGCAGCTCTTCCAGACGCGTCCAGATCACGGCGATCAGCAACGCCCCCAGCACTACCAGCACCAACGGCAAAGGCCAGAAGAATGACAGCGTCATTTGGCTGGCGAAGTAGATGGTGTACAGCAGATGCGACAGGAAGAATGCCCCCACGGCGTACAGCAGGCGTTGGCGCGGTAACAGCGTCAGCGCATCGCCCAGCAGCGAGGCAAGCAGGCCAGCCAGCACCAGATAGCTGATAGCGTTAAACATTGGCGCCTGCCAGGCCAGCAGCGCCAGCAGGAGTAACGTCAGGGGCTTAAAGACCCAGCGTTGCCAGGCAGGTCCACGATAGGAAGCATCCACGAACAACCATGCGGAAAGACAGACAGCGATAAACGACCAAAGCATCTTAGTTCCTTGAATTCGTTATTTTTTCGTAAGCGGGGTGCTCACGGCTCTACTGTCCAGTGTAGAGGTCGACACAGCCAGATGACAACACCATAACAGGCGATGTATGCTTATTTCCGCATTTTCTGATGGGTTAATAATATGAGCAAACCACCACTTTTTTTCATTGTTATCATTGTCTTAATCGTTATCGCTGCGTCGTTTCGCTTTGTTCAGCAGCGGCGAGAAAAAGCCGATAATGATGCGGCGCCGCTGGTGCAAAAGCAGGTGGTGGTAAGTAACAAACGGGAAAAACCGCTAAACGATCGGCGGTCCCATCAGCAGGAAGTGAGCCCGGCAGGAACCAGCATGCGCTATGAAGCCAGCTTTAAGCCACAAAACGGGGGGATGGAGCAGACGTTTCGTCTGGATGCGCAGCAGTACCACGCATTAACGGTCGGGGATAAAGGCACGCTGAGTTACAAAGGTTCGCGATTTGTTGATTTTACGCTTGAACGCTAAGGTGTCATCTGACTGATGCCGGATGGCGGCTTACGCCTTATCCGGCCTACAGATTTTTCGCCCCGGCCCGCAACGTGCCGCCGGGCGAAAAGATCACAGCTACTTCTTCAACTGATCTTTAATCTTCTTCTGCCACACCAGTAGCTCAAAGACGCCGAACAGAAAAATACGGATTTTCTCTCCGTTGGTCATCTGCGGGCCATCTTTAGGCATGGTGCTTTTTAGCAGCGCCAGCTGCATGCCATGCATCAGCACCATAAATATCAGTGCGACGTTAACGAAGATGTTAAGCGGGCGTGGAAAGGGTTGGAAAATATTCAGTAGTAAAAATGCCCAGACGCACAGCATCAGCAGGCGTCCCAGGTTAATCAGCATCGTGCTCTCCTTGTGCTTCACGTTGGTACAGGCGATAGGCGACCTGTCCGGCGACTTTCTCACGGTATAGCGACCAGTTCACCGGAACCGGCGGTAAGCCGTTTTCTACTTCGCTTTCAACGTAAATATACGCTTCATTTGCCAGCCAGCCATGAGTTTCCAGAAGCGTTAATGTTTCTTCCAGTAATCCTTTGCGAAACGGCGGGTCAACAAATACCACGTTATGCGGCGTACCTGCCTGAGCCAAAAATGTCAGCGTATTGGTGTTGACGACGCGGGCGTGAGAGGCTTTCAGCGTGGCGAGATTCTTTTGTAGCTGCTGAGATACCGCGCGATCCATCTCCAGAAGCGTCGCATTTGCCGCATAGCGAGAGAGGGCTTCCAGCCCCAGCGCGCCGCTGCCGGCGAAGCAGTCCAGACAGTGAGCATCGACCATTACCGGGGCCAGCCAGTTAAACAACGTTTCGCGCACACGGTCGGTGGTCGGACGCAGGCCGGGACTGTCCGGAACCGGGAGTTTACGGCCACGCCATTGCCCGCCAATAATGCGGATCTGGCCGCTACCAGAGTGATTCGGTTTTTTCATTTCTATTATTGCTCAATCCGCCTATAGCATGTCATTCCAGGCGGTGATGTGAGTTAAGTTAAGTGATAGACTATTTCATCATTTTTTTAGCTGCTATGTACATAGCGTTGACGCTGTGCCATGAAGCAACAGCGGGGGAGTGTAGTCGCAAATGGCGAAAGAGAAAAAACGTGGCTTTTTTTCCTGGCTGGGCTTTGGTCAAAAAGAGCAGGCACCGGAAAACGAGACAGAAGTAAAAAACGAAGAACAACAACCGGTTGCTGAAGAAACTACCGTCGTTGACGAACAACCGCACGTCGAGGAAACCCGTAGCGAGGCTGAAACGCAAGCCTTTGCAGCTGAAGTCGTTGAAGTAACTGAACAGGTTGCGGAAATCGAAAAACTGCAGCCGGAAGTCGAACCTGTCGCCGAACAAGTGCAGCCGGAGATTGAGCCGGTTGCTGAACCCGTTGCTGAAACTGTAGTGGAAACGCCAGCAGCGGTGGTTATCGAACGCGAAGAATTGCCGCTGCCGGAAGAGGTGAAAACTGAAGAAGTTTCTGCCGAAGAGTGGCAGGCCGAAGCGGAAACCGTGGAAATCGTTGAGGCGGCTGAAGAAGAAGCTGAAAACGAACCGCAGCTGACCGACGAAGATCTGGAAGCACAGGCGCTGGCCGCTGAGGCTGCTGAAGAAGCGGTTATGGTGGTGCCGGTAGAAGAACCGGTAGAAGAAGAGGCGGTCCAGGAGCAGGAAAAACCAACCAAAGAAGGTTTCTTTGCGCGCCTGAAACGCAGCCTGCTGAAAACAAAAGAAAACCTCGGTTCCGGATTTATCAGTCTGTTCCGTGGTAAAAAGATCGACGATGATCTGTTTGAAGAGCTGGAAGAGCAACTGCTGATCGCTGATGTGGGTGTAGAAACGACCCGCAAAATCATTGCGAATCTGACGGAAGGCGCCAGCCGCAAGCAGCTTAAAGATGCGGAAGCGCTGTACGGTCTGTTGAAAGAAGAGATGGGCGAGATTCTGGCGAAGGTTGACGAACCGCTGAATGTTGATGGCAAAACACCATTTGTTATCTTAATGGTTGGCGTCAACGGCGTGGGCAAAACCACCACTATTGGTAAGCTGGCGCGTCAGTTTGAGCAGCAGGGTAAATCGGTAATGCTGGCGGCAGGTGATACTTTCCGTGCGGCGGCGGTAGAACAGCTGCAGGTTTGGGGTCAGCGTAACAACATCCCGGTGATTGCTCAGCATACTGGCGCGGATTCCGCGTCCGTTATCTTTGATGCCATCCAGGCGGCGAAGGCGCGTAATGTGGATGTGCTGATCGCTGATACCGCAGGGCGTTTGCAGAATAAATCGCACCTGATGGAAGAATTGAAAAAAATCGTTCGCGTCATGAAGAAGCTGGACGAAGATGCGCCGCATGAAGTTATGCTGACTATCGACGCCAGCACCGGGCAGAATGCGATAAGCCAGGCCAAACTGTTCCATGAAGCGGTGGGCTTAACCGGTATCACCCTGACCAAGCTGGACGGTACGGCGAAGGGCGGGGTTATCTTCTCGGTAGCCGATCAGTTTGGCATCCCTATCCGCTATATCGGTGTGGGCGAACGTATCGAGGATTTACGTCCGTTTAAAGCGGACGATTTTATAGAGGCACTTTTTGCCCGAGAGGATTAACAATGATTCGCTTTGAACATGTCAGCAAGGCCTATCTCGGTGGGAGACAAGCGCTGCAGGGAGTGACCTTCCATATGCAGCCTGGCGAGATGGCGTTTCTGACCGGCCACTCCGGCGCGGGGAAAAGTACCCTGCTGAAGCTGATTTGTGGAATTGAACGGCCCAGCGCCGGGAAAATCTACTTTAGCGGGCATGACATCAGCCGTTTGAAAAACCGTGAAGTGCCGTTTCTGCGTCGTCAGATTGGCATGATTTTTCAGGATCACCACCTGTTGATGGACAGAACCGTGTTTGACAATGTGGCAATCCCGCTGATCATCGCGGGTGCCAGCGGGGACGATATTCGTCGTCGCGTGTCAGCGGCGCTGGATAAGGTCGGGCTGTTGGACAAAGCGAAAAACTTCCCGATTCAGCTCTCCGGCGGTGAACAACAACGCGTCGGCATCGCCCGTGCGGTGGTGAACAAACCTGCGGTGCTGCTGGCGGATGAACCGACGGGGAACCTGGATGACGCGCTGTCAGAAGGGATCCTTCGCCTGTTCGAAGAGTTTAACCGCGTCGGGGTCACGGTATTAATGGCCACGCACGATATTGGCCTGATCTCCCGTCGCTCCTATCGCCAAATGGTTCTGAGCGATGGACATCTGCATGGAGGCCTGGCGCATGAATAGACGTGACGCTATTAACCAAATCAAACAGTTCGGTGGCCGACTGGATCGCTTTCGTAAATCGGGCGGTGCGCCGGGTGACGGCGGTCGCAACACGCCAAAGCGTGCGAAAGCCGCGCCAAAGCCGAATTCGCGTAAAACCAATGTCTTTAACGAGCAGGTACGTTATGCGTTTCAGGGCGCGTTACAGGACCTGAAAAGCAAGCCGCTGGCGACGTTTCTGACGGTGATGGTTATTGCCATCTCCCTGACGCTGCCAAGCGTGTGCTACATGGTTTATAAGAACGTAAACCATGCGGCAAGCCAGTATTATCCGTCTCCGCAGATCACCGTTTACCTGCAAAAAACGCTGGATGATGATGCGGCGGCGCGGGTGGTTGGTCAGTTGCAGGCCGAGCAGGGCGTGGAGAAAGTGAATTATCTTTCTCGTGACGACGCGCTGGGTGAATTCCGCAACTGGTCTGGCTTTGGCGGCGCGCTGGATATGCTGGAAGAGAACCCGCTTCCGGCCGTGGCGGTTGTTATCCCGAAACTGGACTTTCAGGGTACGGAGTCGCTGAACACGCTGCGTGACCGCATCGCACAAATCAACGGTATTGATGAAGTGCGAATGGATGACAGCTGGTTCGCTCGCCTGGCGGCGCTGACGGGCCTTGTCGGACGCGTTTCCGCGATGATTGGCGTGCTGATGGTGGCGGCGGTCTTCCTCGTCATCGGTAACAGCGTGCGGCTGAGTATTTTTGCGCGTCGCGATACCATTAACGTGCAAAAACTGATTGGCGCGACGGATGGATTTATCTTGCGTCCGTTCCTCTACGGCGGTGCACTGCTCGGTTTTTCCGGTGCATTTCTTTCACTGATTTTGTCAGAAATTTTGGTGATGCGTCTGTCGTCAGCGGTGACTGAGGTGGCACAGGTATTTGGAACCAAGTTTGATATCAATGGCTTATCATTCGATGAGTGCCTGTTATTGCTGCTGGTGTGCTCAATGATTGGCTGGGTGGCAGCCTGGCTTGCCACGGTTCAACATTTACGCCACTTTACCCCCGATTAAAAAATCTCTGGTATAATCTTTCCCTGCACTGAGTAGTTCGCTCTGCAGGGAAAGAGTCCCTGTGATCTCTTCCCGGCGTATTCATTGTGATGTCACATTTTGTGCGTAATCTATACACATTACGACATGGAACTTGTGGATAAAATCACTGTCTGATAAAAGATTGAATGATATTCTCGTTGCTCATAAGCTCTGGCATGGTTGTTGCTACTGGTTTTTGTTAATTAGTTTTTAGCCAATGCGCCAGATGAAAAGATTGAGAGGATTTGAATGACCAAAGAAATGCAAAATTTAGCTTTAGCCCCTGTTGGTAACCTGGAATCTTACATCCGGGCTGCGAACGCGTGGCCGATGTTGTCGGCTGACGAGGAGCGGGCACTGGCTGAAAAGCTGCATTACCAGGGCGATCTGGAAGCAGCTAAAACGCTGATCCTGTCTCACCTGCGCTTTGTTGTTCATGTTGCTCGTAATTATGCGGGTTATGGCCTGCCGCAGGCGGATCTGATTCAGGAAGGTAATATCGGCCTGATGAAAGCCGTGCGCCGTTTCAACCCGGAAGTGGGTGTGCGCCTGGTTTCCTTCGCCGTGCATTGGATCAAAGCTGAGATCCACGAATACGTTCTGCGTAACTGGCGTATCGTTAAAGTTGCGACCACCAAAGCACAGCGTAAGCTGTTCTTTAACCTGCGTAAAACCAAGCAGCGTTTGGGCTGGTTTAACCAGGACGAAGTTGAAATGGTTGCTCGCGAGCTGGGTGTTTCCAGCAAAGACGTGCGCGAAATGGAATCCCGTATGGCGGCGCAGGACATGACGTTTGACATGTCTTCAGACGACGAGTCTGACAGCCAGCCGATGGCCCCGGTGCTGTATCTGCAGGATAAATCTTCTAACTTTGCCGACGGCATTGAAGAAGATAACTGGGAAGATCAGGCCGCGAACAAACTGACTCACGCAATGGAAGGTCTGGACGAGCGTAGCCAGGACATCATTCGTGCCCGTTGGCTGGACGAAGACAACAAGTCGACGTTGCAGGAACTGGCCGATCGCTACGGCGTTTCCGCTGAACGTGTTCGTCAGCTTGAAAAGAACGCCATGAAAAAACTGCGCGCGGCGATCGAAGCGTAATCTTCCAGCCGAACTGGAAATGCTGATAAACCCTGGATGAAAATCCGGGGTTTTTTGTTTTTATCTCTTCCCCTCTCTCCTGACGTTTAAGCTTTTTGTCATCAAGTTGTTATCTGCATGTCAAATTTAGCTATTCCAAAATAATAAAAATCGGGTATGTTTTAGCAGAGTATGCTGCTAAAGCACGGGTGGCTATCCAATAATCGAAATAAAGTGCTGAGCAACAACATCACAACACACGTAATAACCACAATAATGGGGATTGTCAGGATGAATATGAAGGGTAAAGCGTTATTGGCAGGATGTATCGCCCTGTCTTTGAGCAATATGGCGTTTGCTAAGGATATTAAAGTTGCCGTCGTCGGCGCGATGTCCGGTCCGGTAGCGCAGTATGGCGATCAGGAATTTACTGGCGCAGAGCAGGCGATTGCAGATATCAACGCCAAAGGCGGCGTGAAAGGCGACAAACTGGTCATGGTGAAATATGACGATGCCTGTGACCCGAAACAAGCGGTAGCGGTAGCTAACAAAGTGGTCAACGACGGGATTAAATATGTTATCGGCCACCTGTGCTCGTCTTCCACTCAGCCTGCATCAGATATCTATGAAGACGAAGGCATTCTGATGATCACCCCAGCGGCAACGGCGCCGGAGCTGACCGCGCGCGGTTATAACCTGGTGATGCGTACCACCGGTCTGGATTCCGATCAGGGACCAACCGCTGCCAAATATATCGTTGAAAAAGTGAAGCCGAAGCGCATTGCGATCGTTCACGACAAACAACAGTACGGTGAAGGCCTGGCGCGTTCCGTGCAGGACAACCTCAAGAAAGCCAACGCTGACGTGGTGTTCTTCGACGGGATCACCGCCGGTGAAAAAGACTTCTCGACGCTGGTAGCGCGCCTGAAGAAAGAGAATATCGATTTCGTTTACTACGGTGGTTACCACCCGGAAATGGGGCAGATTCTGCGCCAGGCACGCGCTGCGGGTCTGAAAACCCAGTTTATGGGACCAGAAGGGGTTGCGAACGTGTCGCTGTCTAACATCGCGGGTGAGTCTGCAGAAGGCTTACTGGTAACGAAACCGAAGAACTACGATCAGGTTCCGGCGAACAAACCGATAGTGGACGCGATCAAAGCCAAGAAACAGGATCCGAGCGGTGCATTCGTATGGACCACTTACGCCGCGCTGCAATCCTTGCAGGCCGGTCTGAACCAGTCTGACGACCCGGCTGAAATTGCCAAATACCTGAAAGCAAACTCAGTGGAAACCGTAATGGGGCCGCTGTCATGGGATGCGAAGGGCGATCTGAAAGGCTTCGAATTCGGCGTGTTTGACTGGCATGCAAACGGGACGGCGACCGACGCCAAATAATTTTCCAGGCGCCTTTCGCGCTGCAGATGCGTTGGCTACGTTATTCAACCCCGGTCACTTACTTATGTAAGCTCCCGGGGACTTCATAACTTGCCGCCTTCCTGCAACGTGAAATTCTTGGAAAATTGCGAGGTGGTTTTTTATTTTTTGCTCCCAGCATGTAGGCCGGATAAGCGTCAGCGCCATCCGGCTTTTTTATCTTTTTTCCCAGCCATTCTCCTGGGCTGTAAACCCTAACGCCTGCATAAACGCGGCCATCACGCTGCGGTCTTCAACGCCGACGTCGGCCATCCACCATGAACTCACGTCAGGGTTTTCCCGGATGACTTCTTCGATCAAATACTGCCCGACGCCGCGACGGCGGGTGATATCGCGTACGCGCAATGAATCTAATGCACCTTGCGTGCCGCTCAGGGTTACGCGAACTGCGCCTAACAGACGCTCGTTAAAGCGTGCGGCGTAGATCCGGTGCGTTTCATCTACGCTTAATGATGAGGCG
The DNA here is from genome assembly GCF_001037485.2 of Citrobacter sp. MGH105. Taxonomy (NCBI): domain Bacteria; kingdom Pseudomonadati; phylum Pseudomonadota; class Gammaproteobacteria; order Enterobacterales; family Enterobacteriaceae; genus Citrobacter; species Citrobacter sp. MGH105. Next base: position 320,219 of record NZ_CP073048.1, read on the forward strand.
GAATATTCCGGCCAGATTTTGCCCAGATCAATCTGGTCCTGGTCGCTAAAGTTATCTAAACGAACGATGGTCAGCTTCATTAACAGCATGTCCAAATCACAAAAGATGGAATGAGTGTACCGAAATAATTCGCCCGGATGCTTTCTCTTTTTTATGTGAATAACCAGATTAATAATTTTGTAACAACGGTAATGACAGTTTGAAACCGTAGAGATTGAAAAACAGGCAGAATAATACCCTGGAATGCAGCATTTTATTCGGCTCTTTGTACCGTTATTTTATGCTGACAAACGTGCTTTTTTTTGTTTATCTATAGTGAAAAGCAGAATATTATCTTTTCTTAATCGACTGAAAAATAGAGATTTTAGCCTTATTTTGCTTAAAAAACTGCGCTAAACCATTAATGAGACTGGTAAAAATAGTGTAGTTCAAAAAAAGCACAGACTGCTTTTTAACCACATAAATACAAAATATTAATTACGTCACGAATGGGGATTCAGGTAATGAAACGGAATGCGAAAACAATCATCGCAGGGGTGATAGCACTGGCAATGTCACACGCGGTCATGGCGGAAGATATCAAGGTCGCTGTTGTCGGCGCGATGTCAGGTCCGGTCGCGCAGTGGGGCGATATGGAATTTAATGGCGCACGTCAGGCCATTAAAGATATCAATGCCAAAGGCGGGGTCAAAGGCGACAAACTGGTCGCTGTGGAATATGACGACGCCTGCGATCCGAAACAGGCCGTTGCGGTAGCGAACAAAATCGTCAATGACGGTATTCAGTACGTTATTGGACATCTGTGCTCATCTTCAACGCAGCCCGCATCAGATATCTATGAAGATGAAGGCATTCTGATGATTTCTCCGGGTGCCACAAACCCGGAACTGACCCAGCGCGGTTACGCTCACATTATGCGTACAGCGGGTCTGGACTCCTCTCAGGGGCCGACCGCCGCGAAATACATTCTGGAGAAGGTGAAGCCACAGCGTATCGCCATCATTCACGATAAACAGCAATACGGTGAAGGTCTGGCGCGTTCGGTGCAAGACAGCCTGAAAGCGGGCAAAGCCAACATCGTTTTCTTTGACGGTATCACCGCCGGGGAAAAAGATTTTTCTGCGCTGATCGCTCGCCTGAAAAAAGAAAATATCGACTTTGTTTATTACGGTGGCTACTACCCGGAAATGGGGCAAATGCTGCGCCAGGCGCGCTCCGTTGGGCTGAAAACCCAGTTTATGGGCCCGGAGGGCGTGGGCAACGCGTCGCTGTCTAATATTGCCGGTGATGCTGCTGAAGGCATGCTGGTAACCATGCCAAAACGCTATGACCAGGATCCGGCGAATAAGGCTATCGTCGATGCGCTCAAAGCTGACAAGAAAGATCCAACCGGACCATACGTGTGGATCACTTATGCAGCCGTCCAGTCATTGGCGACAGCAATGGATCGCAGCGGTAGCAAAGAGCCGCTGGACCTGGTGAAAGATCTGAAAGCACACGGGGCTGATACCGTGATTGGGCCGCTGAAATGGGACGAAAAAGGCGATTTGAAGGGATTTGAGTTTGGTGTCTTCCAGTGGCATGCAGACGGTTCTTCGACCGTCGCGAAGTAATACCTGAAGACGAGTTATCCCACCGCCCGTGCAAAACGGGCGGGTTTAAAAAGGTTACCTTATGTCCGAGCAGTTCCTCTATTTCTTGCAGCAGATGTTTAACGGCGTCACGCTGGGAAGCACCTACGCGCTGATCGCCATCGGTTACACGATGGTGTACGGCATTATCGGCATGATCAACTTCGCCCACGGCGAGGTGTATATGATCGGCAGCTATGTCTCCTTTATGATCATCGCAGCGCTAATGATGATGGGCATCGATTCCAGCTGGCTACTGGTCGCGGCGGGCTTCGTCGGCGCGATTGTGATTGCCAGCGCCTACGGCTGGAGCATTGAACGCGTGGCGTATCGGCCCGTGCGCAGCTCCAAGCGCCTGATCGCGCTGATTTCCGCTATCGGGATGTCCATCTTCCTGCAAAACTACGTCAGCCTGACGGAAGGTTCGCGCGACGTGGCGCTGCCCAGCCTGTTTAATGGCCAGTGGACTGTCGGCAGTAGCGATAACTTCTCTGCTTCCATCACCACCATGCAGTTGGTTATCTGGATCGTAACCTTCCTGGCGATGCTGGCGCTGACGCTGTTTATCCGTTACTCCCGTATGGGCCGCGCCTGCCGTGCCTGTGCCGAAGACCTGAAGATGGCCAGCCTGCTCGGCATTAACACCGATCGCGTGATTGCGTTGACCTTTGTGATTGGCGCGGCAATGGCGGCGGTTGCGGGCGTGCTGCTCGGTCAGTTCTATGGCGTAATTAACCCTTACATCGGCTTTATGGCCGGGATGAAAGCCTTTACCGCGGCGGTACTGGGCGGCATCGGCAGTATTCCTGGCGCGATGATCGGCGGCCTGATTCTGGGCGTTGCGGAAGCGCTCTCCTCTGCTTATCTGAGTACTGAATACAAAGACGTTGTTTCATTCGCGCTGCTAATTCTGGTGCTGCTGGTGATGCCGACCGGTATTCTGGGTCGCCCGGAGGTAGAGAAAGTATGAAACCGATGCATTTTGCAATGGCGCTGCTCTCTGCCGCTATGTTCTTCGTCCTGGCGGGCGTCTTTATGGGCGTTCAGTTAGAGCTGGACGGTACCAAGCTGGTGGTCGATACCGCCGCGGATATCCGCTGGCAGTGGGTATTTATCGGCACTGGCGTGGTCTTTCTTTTCCAACTGCTGCGTCCAGCCTTCCAGAAAGGCCTGAAGAGCGTCTCCGGACCGAAATTTATTCTGCCGGCGATTGACGGCTCCACCGTTAAACAGAAGCTGTTCCTGGTGGCGCTGCTGGTGATTGCCGTGGCGTGGCCGTTTATGGTCTCGCGCGGTACGGTGGATATCGCCACGCTGACGATGATTTATATCATCCTCGGCCTCGGCTTAAACGTGGTGGTGGGGCTTTCCGGCCTGCTGGTGCTGGGCTACGGCGGCTTCTATGCCATCGGCGCTTACACCTTCGCGCTGCTGAACCACTATTACGGACTCGGCTTCTGGACCTGTCTGCCGCTGGCGGGACTGGTTTCCGCTGCTGCGGGCTTCCTGCTCGGCTTCCCGGTACTGCGCCTGCGCGGTGATTATCTGGCGATTGTGACCTTAGGCTTCGGCGAAATCGTCCGCATCCTGCTGCTCAACAACACCGAAGTAACCGGCGGTCCAAACGGTATTAGCCAGATCCCGAAACCGACCTTTTTCGGTCTGGAGTTCAGCCGTACCGCCCGTGAAGGCGGCTGGGATACCTTCAGCAACTTCTTTAACGTCAAGTACGATCCGTCTGACCGCGTCATTTTCCTCTATCTGGTGGCGCTGCTGCTGGTGGTCTTCTCGCTGTTTGTTATCAACCGTTTGCTGCGTATGCCGCTGGGTCGTGCGTGGGAAGCGCTGCGTGAAGATGAAATTGCCTGTCGTTCTCTGGGCTTAAACCCTACGCGTATCAAGCTGACAGCCTTTACCATCAGCGCCGCGTTTGCCGGTTTTGCCGGTACGCTGTTTGCCGCGCGCCAGGGCTTCGTCAGCCCGGAATCCTTCACCTTTGCCGAGTCGGCCTTTGTGCTGGCGATTGTGGTACTGGGCGGAATGGGCTCGCAGTTTGCGGTCATCCTCGCAGCTATCCTGCTGGTGGTGTCACGCGAACTGATGCGTGATTTCAACGAATACAGCATGTTAATGCTGGGTGGTTTAATGGTACTGATGATGATCTGGCGTCCGCAGGGCTTGTTGCCGATGACCCGTCCACAGTTGAAGCTGAAAAACGGGGAAGCAAAAGGAGAGCAGGCATGAGTCAGCCATTATTATCCGTTAACGGCCTGATGATGCGCTTCGGCGGTCTGCTGGCGGTAAACAACGTTGAACTGGAACTGCGACCGCAGGAGATTGTCTCGTTAATCGGCCCGAACGGCGCGGGGAAAACCACGGTCTTCAACTGCCTGACCGGTTTTTATAAGCCGACCGGCGGGACGATTAAGCTGCGCGACCAGCACCTGGAAGGGCTGCCGGGTCAGCAAATCGCGCGTATGGGCGTGGTGCGTACTTTTCAGCACGTGCGTCTGTTTCGCGAAATGACGGTGATTGAAAACCTGCTGGTGGCGCAACATCAGCAACTGAAAACCGGCGTCTTCTCCGGCCTGTTGAAAACCCCGTCGTTCCGTCGTGCGCAGAGTGAAGCGTTGGATCGCGCTGCCACCTGGCTGGAGCGTATTGGCTTGCTGGAGCACGCCAACCGTCAGGCCAGTAACCTGGCCTACGGCGACCAGCGCCGTCTGGAAATAGCCCGCTGCATGGTGACCCAGCCGGAAATCCTGATGCTCGATGAACCCGCTGCTGGACTCAACCCGAAAGAGACCAAGGAGCTGGACGAGCTGATTGCTGAACTGCGTAACCATCACAACACCACCATTTTGTTGATTGAGCACGACATGAAGCTGGTGATGGGGATTTCCGACCGTATTTACGTGGTGAACCAAGGCACGCCGCTGGCAAATGGGACGCCGGAACAGATTCGTAATAACCCGGATGTTATCCGCGCCTATTTAGGTGAAGCATAATGGGGGCGAGGATTAATATGGATAAGGCGATGTTATCGTTCGACAAAGTCAACGCCCACTACGGCAAGATACAGGCGCTGCACGACGTCAGCTTGTATATCAACCAGGGTGAAATCGTTACTCTGATTGGTGCTAACGGCGCGGGAAAAACCACGCTGCTCGGCACATTGTGTGGCGACCCGCGAGCGACCAGTGGGCGAATCGTCTTTGATGGTAAAGACATTACCGACTGGCAGACGGCGAAAATCATGCGCGAAGCGGTAGCGATTGTGCCGGAAGGGCGTCGCGTGTTTTCCCGCATGACGGTGGAAGAGAACCTGGCGATGGGCGGCTTCTTTGCCGAAAAGGACCAGTTTCAGGAACGCATCAAATGGGTGTATGACCTGTTTCCCCGTCTGCATGAGCGTCGTATTCAGCGTGCGGGAACGATGTCCGGCGGTGAACAGCAGATGCTGGCGATAGGCCGCGCGCTGATGAGCCAGCCGAGGCTGCTACTGCTTGATGAACCGTCGCTGGGTCTGGCGCCGATTATCATCCAGCAGATTTTTAACACCATCGAACAGCTGCGCGAACAGGGGATGACCATCTTCCTCGTCGAACAGAACGCTAACCAGGCGCTGAAGCTCGCCGATCGCGGCTACGTGCTGGAAAACGGTCATGTGGTGCTGGAAGACACAGGTGATGCGTTACTGGCTAACGAAGCGGTGCGAAGCGCGTATCTGGGCGGTTAATCATTCTCTGAATAGACAAGGGGCCGCTGTGGCCCCTTTTTATTGCTCTATGTTATTATTGAGAATAGTTATCAATAATAAAATGAACATGGAGAAAGGATGATTCGTTCAGGTACCTGCATGATGATTGGCAGTTTGTTTTTGACGCTTTCATTAACTACCCTGGCCTCAACACCGCCAGCGTTTGACCCGCGCGATCCCGCTATCTGGGAAGAGAAACCGGACAACCCGTTAGCGCAATCCGACTCGCCCTGCGAAGTGTTTACCAGCTCGGTATGCCCAGGCTGGGATGATGATAAATCGGATATCCAACGTGAACGTGAGCGGCGAGAGCAGCAGCGTTTACAGAATGAATATGAGCGACGCTGGCGTCGGGATTAATCTTCCTTGCTGGAGCAGCAGATAACGCCATCCAGGCCGGAGAAGGTATAGCGATATCCGGCTTTGTTGTGCACCACCCCGCATTTTCCTGTCACTACGCTTTCACCGCCTTGCCATCTGTTTGTCGCCTTACTATCTTTTTTTTGTAATAAAAAAGTTATTTTTCTGTCATTCGAGCATGTCATGTTACCCCCGCGAGCATAAAACGCGTGATATCGCGCATCCGGCACAACAAGAGAGATAACCGATGATATCGTTACGACATACAGCTTTAGGACTGGCACTTAGCCTGGCATTTGCAGGTCAGGCACTGGCGGTCACCACTATCCCGTTCTGGCACTCAATGGAAGGCGAACTGGGTAAAGAAGTTGATTCACTGGCGCAACGTTTTAATGCAGCCAATCCCGACTACAAAATTGTTCCGCAGTACAAAGGTAACTACGAGCAGAGCCTGAGTGCAGGAATTGCCGCTTTCCGTACCGGAAACGCGCCTGCGCTGCTGCAGGTTTATGAAGTGGGCACGGCAACCATGATGGCCTCAAAAGCCATTAAACCGGTCTATGAAGTATTCAAAGAGGCTGGCATTAACTTCGATGAGTCTCAGTTCGTACCGACCGTTTCCGGTTACTACACCGACTCTAAAAGCGGACACTTGCTCTCCCAGCCGTTTAACAGCTCCACTCCGGTGCTGTACTACAACAAAGATGCCTTCAAAAAAGCCGGTTTAGACCCTGAGCAGCCGCCGAAAACCTGGCAGGATCTGGCGGATTACACCGCGAAGCTGAAAGCCGCAGGAATGAAGTGCGGTTACGCCAGCGGCTGGCAGGGATGGATTCAGATTGAAAACTTCAGCGCCTGGAACGGTCTGCCGGTAGCAACCAAAAACAATGGCTTTGACGGTACTGACGCGGTGCTGGAGTTCAATAAACCGGAACAGGTGAAACATATCGCTCTGCTGGAGGAGTTGAACAAAAAAGGTGATTTCAGCTACTTCGGGCGTAAGGACGAATCCACTGAGAAGTTCTACAACGGAGATTGTGCCATTACCACCGCCTCTTCCGGTTCGCTGGCCGACATCCGCCACTACGCTAAATTCAATTATGGCGTCGGAATGATGCCGTACGATGCCGATGTGAAGGGCGCGCCGCAGAATGCGATTATCGGTGGGGCCAGCCTGTGGGTGATGCAGGGTAAAGACAAAGCAACCTACGAAGGCGTGGCGCAGTTCCTCAACTTCCTGGCGAAGCCTGAAATTGCTGCCGAATGGCACCAGAAGACCGGCTATCTGCCGATCACCACCGCTGCCTACGACCTGACCCGTGAGCAGGGCTTCTATGAGAAGAACCCTGGGGCTGATATTGCCACCCGCGAGATGCTGAACAAGCCGCCGTTGCCGTTCACCAAAGGGCTGCGTTTGGGCAATATGCCGCAGATCCGCACTATTGTGGATGAAGAGCTGGAAAGCGTCTGGACCGGGAAGAAAACCCCGCAGCAGGCACTGGATGCCGCCGTTGAGCGTGGCAATCAGTTACTGCGCCGCTTTGAGCAATCGACCAAGTCTTAAGTGTATAAGTGCCTGATGGCGCTGCGCTTATCAGGCCTACAAGTTCGTAGTTTGTAGGCCGGATAAGGTGCTTGCACCGCCATCCGGCACCTTCCAGGAAAAGAACCTACATGTCTTCATCCCGTCCGGTATTCCGCTCGCGTTGGCTTCCCTATTTGTTGGTGGCTCCGCAGCTGGTTATCACCGTTATTTTCTTTATCTGGCCCGCCGGTGAAGCGCTGTGGTACTCGCTACAATCCGTTGATCCGTTTGGTCTTTCTAGCCAGTTTGTCGGACTGGAAAACTTTGTCGCGCTGTTTCATGACCCGTACTACCTCGACTCATTCTGGACCACCATTAAGTTCAGTACGTTAGTCACGGTAAGCGGTCTGCTGGTGTCGTTATTTTTTGCGGCGCTGGTGAATTACGTGGTGCGCGGCAGCCGTTTTTACCAGACGCTGATGCTGTTGCCCTATGCCGTCGCGCCTGCCGTCGCCGCCGTATTGTGGATCTTCCTGTTTAACCCAGGTCGCGGGCTGATTACCCATTTTCTCGGTGAGTTTGGCTATGACTGGAACCATGCGCAAAACAGCGGTCAGGCGATGTTTCTGGTGGTGTTCGCGTCGGTCTGGAAGCAGATTAGTTACAACTTCCTGTTCTTCTTTGCCGCACTGCAGTCTATCCCGCGATCGCTGATCGAAGCTGCTGCGATTGATGGCGCAGGGCCGGTTCGCCGCTTCTTTAAGCTGGCGCTGCCGCTGATAGCCCCGGTCAGCTTCTTTCTGCTGGTGGTGAATCTGGTTTATGCCTTCTTTGATACCTTCCCGGTGATCGATGCCGCCACGGCGGGTGGACCGGTACAGGCGACCACGACGTTGATTTATAAGATCTATCGCGAAGGCTTTGTTGGGCTGGATCTCTCCGCCTCGGCCGCGCAATCGGTGGTGCTGATGTTCCTGGTCATTATTTTGACGGTGGTGCAGTTCCGCTATGTGGAAAGTAAGGTGCGTTACCAATGATTGAGAACCGTCGTGGGCTGACAATATTCAGCCATGCCATGTTGATTATGGGGATTATGGTGATCCTGTTTCCGCTGTACGTCGCGTTTGTCGCGGCGACGCTGGACAATAAAGCGGTGTTTGAAACGCCGATGACGCTGGTTCCCGGCACGCAGTTGCTGGAGAACATGAAATACATCTGGGTCAACGGTGTGGGCGTCAACAGCGCGCCGTTCTGGTTGATGATGCTTAACAGCTTCATCATGGCGTTCAGTATTACGGTAGGGAAAATCACCGTCTCCATGCTCTCCGCATTCGCCATCGTCTGGTTCCGTTTTCCGCTGCGCAACCTGTTCTTCTGGATGATTTTTATCACCCTGATGCTGCCGGTTGAGGTGCGAATCTTCCCCACCGTGGAGGTTATCGCCAACCTGAAAATGCTCGACAGCTATGCGGGTCTGACGCTGCCGTTGATGGCATCGGCTACTGCGACCTTCCTGTTCCGACAGTTCTTTATGACCCTGCCGGATGAGCTGGTTGAGGCGGCGCGTATTGACGGTGCGTCACCGATGCGTTTTTTCCGCGATATCGTACTACCACTGTCAAAAACCAATCTGGCGGCGCTGTTCGTTATTACCTTTATCTACGGCTGGAACCAGTATTTGTGGCCGTTGTTAATTATTACCGACGTCAATTTGGGCACTGCGGTGGCGGGTATCAAAGGCATGATTGCCACTGGTGAAGGCACCACCCAATGGAATCAGGTAATGGCAGCCATGCTGCTGACGCTTATCCCTCCGGTAATCATCGTGTTAGCCATGCAGCGTGCCTTCGTACGCGGTCTGGTCGATAGTGAGAAATAAAAATGGCTGGTTTAAAACTACAGGCAGTAACCAAAAGCTGGGACGGCAAAACCCAGGTGATTAAACCGCTGACGCTGGACGTCGCGGACGGGGAATTTATCGTGATGGTTGGCCCATCCGGCTGCGGAAAGTCTACGCTGTTGCGGATGGTGGCCGGGCTGGAACGGGTGAGCGGTGGCGATATCTGGATTGATAATAAACGCGTCACCGAGATGGAGCCGAAGGATCGCGGCATTGCGATGGTCTTTCAAAACTACGCGCTCTACCCGCATATGAGTGTGGAAGAAAACATGGCCTGGGGGCTGAAAATCCGCGGGATGGGCAAGGAACACATTGCTGAGCGGGTAAATGAGGCGGCGCGTATTCTCGAGCTAGGTGAGCTGCTCAAACGTCGTCCGCGCGAACTTTCTGGCGGTCAGCGCCAGCGCGTAGCGATGGGGCGAGCGATTGTGCGCGACCCAGCGGTATTCCTGTTCGATGAGCCGCTTTCTAACCTCGATGCCAAGCTGCGCGTACAGATGCGTCTGGAGTTACAACATCTGCATCGCCGCCTGAAAACCACTTCGCTATACGTGACGCACGACCAGGTTGAAGCGATGACCCTCGCCCAACGGGTGATGGTGATGAACAAAGGCATTGCCGAGCAGATAGGTACACCGGTTGAGGTGTATGAAAAACCTGCCAGCCGCTTTGTGGCGAGTTTTATCGGCAGCCCGGCAATGAACCTGCTGGACGGGCGCATCAGTACCTCGGGCACCCATTTTGAACTGGAGGGTGGCATGACGCTACCCATCGGCAGAAGCGCGAGAGAGGCTATTGGGCGTAAAATGACGTTGGGTATCCGCCCAGAGCATATTGCGCTAAGCTCGCAGGCCGAAGGCGGCGTGCCGTTGGTTGTTGATACACTGGAAATGCTGGGCGCAGATAACCTGGCACACGGACGCTGGGGTGAGCAAAAGCTGGTGGTGCGACTGGCGCATCAGCATCGCCCGACGGCAGGCAGCACGCTGTGGCTGCATCTGCCGGAAGAACATCTGCATCTTTTTGATGGCGAAACAGGACAACGTGTATGAGTAACTGGCCTTACCCCCATATTGTCGCCCATCGTGGCGGCGGTAAGCTGGCCCCGGAAAACACCCTGGCGGCGATCGACGTGGGGGCGCGATACGGGCATACCATGATCGAGTTTGACGCTAAATTGTCGAAAGACGGTGAGATCTTCTTACTGCATGACGACAACCTGGAGCGAACCAGCAACGGCTGGGGCGTGGCAGGCGAGCTGAACTGGCAGGATTTATTGCGCGTGGACGCCGGCGGCTGGTTTAGCGGTGAGTTTAAAGGTGAACCGCTGCCGCTGCTCTCGCAAGTGGCCGAGCGCTGCCGTCAGCACGGTATGATGGCGAATATTGAAATTAAACCCACAACCGGCACCGGAACGTTAACCGGCAAAGTCGTGGCGCTGGCCGCGCGGGAACTGTGGGCGGGAATGACGCCGCCACTATTGTCATCCTTTGAAATTGATGCACTTGAAGCGGCGCAGCAGGCGGTACCTGAACTGCCGAGAGGCTTGCTGCTTGATGAATGGCGCGAGGACTGGCGCGAGCTGACCACGCGGCTTGGCTGCGTCTCTATTCATCTTAATCACAAACTGCTGGATGAAGCGCGTGTGGATGCGCTGCGTGATGCGGGGCTACGTATTCTGGTATATACCGTCAACCGACCCCAGCGCGCGGCGGAACTGCTGCGCTGGGGCGTGGACTGCATCTGTACCGATGCCATTGATACGATTGGTCCGGATTTCCAACCTTTTTAAGGCCCAATCGTTTTTAACGGAACGTTAGGCTGCGGCGTGCTGGAGGGCTTCAGCATGTCGCCGTTCTTTTTCTCTGACAGCATATGTTGCTTATTCAGAGAGCTGTCCGGGTTACGGGTTCCACTCAACATCCCACCGTTGCTGTTGGGCAGCATTTGCTGCTGGCTGGGATTCAACTCGCCTGGCTGAGACTGAAGGACCCGCTGGGAGTTGGTGTTAATTTGGTTTTCCAGATGCTGTTGCTGCATACGCGTCTGCGTTTGCAACTGTTGGTTGAGCATCCCTTTCTGCTGAATTTGCTGCGTTTGCATTTGGGTTTGCATACGCTGCTGACTCGGGATCTGATAACCGGGTTGGTTCGGGTTATTCATGGTGTTGATGGGCTGTGCAAAGCCTGCAAACGGCAACAGCATGGCTAAAAGTAAGAGTCGTTTCATCGCTTTTCTCCTCTCGGGGATCTCTTAAGTTTACTCCTTTCTCGCCGTTACGATGATTATTTCAGAGTTATGCACCAGGCTTAGTGGGGGCAGACCCCCATACATCTGGAGAATAACGATGATAAAACCGACGTTTTTACGCCGGGTAGCCATTGCTGCTCTGCTCTCAGGAAGTTGTTTTAGCGTTGCTGCCGCGCCGGCTGCGCCACCGCCGGTATCTTACGGAGTCGAGGAAGATGTGTTCCATCCCGTACGTGCTAAGCATGGGATGGTGGCCTCTGTGGATGCTTTAGCTACCCAGGTTGGTGTGGACATTCTTAAACAGGGTGGGAATGCCGTCGATGCCGCCGTGGCCGTTGGCTATGCGCTGGCGGTGACGCATCCCCAGGCGGGCAATCTGGGCGGCGGTGGTTTTATGCTACTGCGTACCAAAGACGGTAACACCACCGCGATCGATTTTCGTGAAATGGCGCCTGCTGGCGCGACCCGTGACATGTTCCTCGATGAGCAGGGCAACGCCGATGCGAAAAAGTCGCTGACGTCGCATCTGGCATCCGGTACGCCGGGTACCGTGGCGGGTTTCTCGCTGGCGCTGGAGAAATACGGCACGATGCCGCTAAACAAAGTGGTGCGCCCGGCGATGAAGCTGGCGGAAGAGGGCTTTGTGGTTAATGACGCGCTGGCCGACGATCTGAAAACCTATGGCAGCGAAGTGCTCCCTAATCACGAGAATAGCAAAGCCATTTTCTGGAAGGACGGCGAGCCGCTGAAAAAGGGCGACAAGCTGGTGCAAAAGAATCTGGCGAAAAGCCTGGAAATGATTGCCGAGAATGGCCCGGATGCGTTTTATAAAGGGGCAATTGCCGATCAGATAGCCGGGGAAATGCAGAAGAACGGCGGGCTGATGACCAAAGAGGATTTAGCCAGCTATAAAGCCGTGGAGCGCACGCCGATCAGCGGTGACTATCGCGGGTATCAGGTCTTCTCCATGCCGCCGCCGTCCTCTGGTGGTATTCACATCGTGCAGATCCTCAATATTCTCGAAAACTTCGATATGAAGAAGTACGGATTTGGCAGCGCCGATGCTATGCAGGTTATGGCTGAAGCGGAGAAATATGCTTACGCCGACCGTTCAGAATATCTGGGCGACCCGGATTTTGTGAAAGTGCCGTGGCAAGCGCTGACCAACAAAGCCTATGCTAAAACGCTTGCCGATCAGATTGATATCAACAAGGCTAAGCCCTCCAGCCAGATCAAACCTGGCAAGCTCGCCCCGTATGAAAGCAACCAGACTACGCACTTCTCGGTAGTGGATAAAGACGGCAATGCCGTGGCGGTAACGTATACCCTGAATACCACCTTCGGGACCGGCATCGTGGCGGGTAACACCGGTATTCTGCTGAATAATGAAATGGACGACTTCTCCGCTAAGCCGGGCGTGCCGAACGTTTATGGACTGGTGGGCGGTGATGCCAACGCGGTTGGACCGAAGAAGCGTCCGCTGTCGTCGATGTCGCCGACTATCGTGGTAAAAGACGGGAAAACCTGGCTGGTTACCGGCAGCCCAGGTGGAAGCCGAATCATCACTACCGTGCTGCAAATGGTAGTGAACAGCATTGATTTCGGAATGAACGTCGCCGAAGCGACCAACGCGCCGCGTTTCCATCATCAGTGGTTGCCGGATGAACTGCGTATCGAGAAGGGCTTTAGCCCGGATACAATCAAGCTGCTGGAGCAAAAAGGACAGAAAGTAGCGTTGAAAGAGGCGATGGGCAGCACGCAGAGCATTATGGTTGGACCGGATGGCGCACTGTATGGTGCTTCTGACCCGCGTTCCGTGGATGATTTAACGGCGGGGTACTAAGAATAATGGCCTACAGCGTTCTGAACGATGTAGGCCTGACCGGTAGGTTATGGCGCATATCGCTGCAGTGATTCGGACCAGCGGAATATTTGGCTGCTTTTATCCTGTAGGTTAACGCGCTCTAAGTCATAAAACCCGTGCGTCTTTGCCGAGCGCATTTTGAGAATGTACTTACTTTCGCTGATGTCGTGCTGCCTTGTGCCGTCTTTATTCCAGTCTCCGGCAATGTCTGAATAGTAATAAACAAGGTCAGAAAACACGTTGATTATTTTGCTGTCTTTGATGGTGTAGAGTTCCAGCACTTCATAAAATGCGCCGCCGCCGGAGTAGGCATCGGAGTATCCACCCCGTACCCCGAATGCCAGGGTATCGGGTGCTATCCGGTACGGTGCCAGATCCAGCTTTGTATAATAAGCCAGCGGTCTGACGGACTCATCATCGTTCTCTTTTTCAGCGGCTTTATTCCACTCTGAGAGCTGGTTTAACGGTTTTTCCGAGCGTGCAATCGGCGTTAGCTGTGGATTCTGCCAGGAAAAAACGCCGAGATATAATTTATTAGCGCGCCCGTTGCTGTAGTTTTCCGGGCAGGTGTTATCCGCGTATTTTTTTGCTTGCTCGGCGTCAGCCTTATTATCGGCGAAACAGGCAATGCCAATATATTTACCGTCTTTTCCCCAAGATTTAGCACCAGTCAGGATCAGGTTGCCAGGATCTTCATTCGGTGCAACCCAGGCAATCCACTGCTTTTCAGATAAGCCCTGAGGAAGCTCACCAAATCCTTTTGCAGGGGTTGCTCCCGCCATTTGTTCAGCGAAAATCTGTTTACCTTCCGGATGTTGGATGGCACAGGGTATGGAATCGAGATTTTGTACAGTAGTGGCAAAAGCAGGGGAGAGCGAGGCCAGCAAAACCAGGGGAAGAAACTTTTTCACTATTGCGTCCTTTCAATAATCAGGGCGATATGACTCGCCCTTAAATTTATTTCACGCGCGCCATAAAGTAGGCATCAACGTACTCACCGTTGCGCAGGCCGTATTTCTTACCGGTGCCTTCGATTTCAAAGCCGTACTTCTTATAGACTGCTACCGCAGGCTCATTATCAACAAATACCGTCAGCTCAATGCGCTCGACGCGCAGCCAGTTGTCGCACATGTCGATCATCGTACGAATCAGCGCACTGGCAACGCCACGATTGTGCCACCTGGCATCCACGCAGATACCAAAATCGGCCACGTGGCTGCGGCGCGGGCGCTGCGCGACCTCAATACAGAGATGCCCCACGACGATATCGTCAATGCAGGCAACCAGCTGTTTGACACCGGCTTGCTCGGTTAGCCGCGCTTGCCACATTTCGAGGGAAGGATGAGGAACCTGTAGCGTGTTGTGGTACACCTCCGGCTGGGCGTGGATCTGACGAATTGCGTCGTAATCTTTCGGTTCAGCGTGGCGTATCACTATCTCACTCATTCCTTATCTCCTGCAGGGTTAATTGTGCATTTACACTCGCTGAGAAAGAAAAATCCGTCAACTGCATTTTTCTGCAAAAAGAAGTAGACAAGTGCGAATGAGAATGATTATTATTGCTCTGCGTTCAGGGGAACCCCTACGGAGAACCTGAAAGCACGACATTGCTCACATTGCTTCCAGTATTACTTTAGCCAGCTTTTGCTGGCTTTTTTTTTGGCTGGGTTTCGGGCTAGTTTGCTTGCCAGCTTAATCCCGGGCTGTGCTCGCAATCCTCACGTACTCAGTGTACGCTCCGGTTGCTGCGCGCAGGCCGTGAATAATCTGCCTACGCCACTTACGCCCGATCTTTTGGCTGTATAATGCGGTAGGCCGGATAAGGTAACGCCGCATCCGGCACGATGACAGGATGGATTCAGTCTCCAGCCGCTTTGCGCTATGGTGTAGACAATCACCTTCAAAAGGATCGTCTCATGACCTTACACTGCGCATTTATTGGTTTTGGTAAAAGCACCACCCGCTACCATTTGCCGTACGTCCTCAACCGCAAAAATAGCTGGCACGTCGCGCACATTTTCCGCCGCAACGCCAGGCCGGAAGAGCAGGCGCCGCAGTATTCACATATTCACTTCACCAGCGACCTCGATGAAACCTTAAGCGATCCGCAGGTGAAACTGGTGATCGTCTGTACTCATGCTGACAGCCATTTTGAATACGCTAAACGCGCGCTGGAAGCGGGTAAAAATGTGCTGGTTGAGAAACCCTTTACGCCGACGCTTGCGCAAGCAAAAGAGCTGTTCGAACTGGCGCGAAGCAAAGGACTGACCGTTACGCCGTATCAGAATCGCCGTTTTGACTCCTGCTTCCTCACCGCGAAAAAAGCCATTGAGAGCGGCAAGCTCGGCAAGATTGTTGAGGTTGAAAGCCATTTCGATTACTACCGTCCTGAAGCAGAAACCAAGCCGGGACTGCCGCAGGACGGCGCGTTTTATGGTCTGGGCGTACACACCATGGATCAGATTATTTCCCTTTTCGGGCGTCCTGACCATGTAGCCTATGACATTCGCAGTCTGCGCAACAAAGCGAACTCGGACGATACCTTTGAAGCGCAATTGTTTTACGGCGACCTGAAAGCCATTGTTAAAACCAGTCATCTGGTGAAAATCGACTATCCGAAGTTTATTGTCCATGGCACCAAAGGCTCGTTTGTGAAGTACGGCATCGACCAGCAGGAAACCAGCCTGAAGGCCAATATCATGCCCGGTGAACCAGGTTTCGCCGCTGACGATTCTGTTGGGGTGCTGGAGTACGTCAACGATGACGGCATCACGGTAAAAGAAGAGGTAAAGCCGGAAGTGGGGGATTACGGTCGTGTCTATGACGCGGTGTACCAGACGTTGACGGCCGGTACGCCTAATTACGTCAAGGAATCTGAAGTTCTTACCAACCTGGAGATCCTCGAACGCGCCTTTGAACAGGCAACGCCTGCCACGATAACCCTCGCCAAATAGCCTGCACAGACTCCTCTGGGCTTGTTCATATTTTTTGAACAGAGGAGTCAATTTTCACCCTCTATGATCCCAGGCGGATTGAGTCCACACTTACTCCATCGAAAACATCTGGGGGTGAACACAATGATCTACTTACGCAAAGCTAACGACCGTGGCCACGCTAATCATGGCTGGCTTGATTCCTGGCATACCTTCTCTTTTGCCAACTACTATGACCCGAACTTTATGGGGTTCTCAGCACTGCGCGTGATTAACGATGACGTGATCGACGCAGGTCAGGGATTTGGTACTCACCCCCATAAAGACATGGAAATCCTGACCTACGTGCTGGAAGGCGCGGTAGAGCATCAGGACAGCATGGGCAACAAAGAGCAGGTTCCGGCCGGTGAGTTTCAGATTATGAGCGCCGGGACGGGGATCCGTCACTCGGAGTACAACCCGAGCAATACTGAGAAGCTGCATCTGTATCAGATCTGGATCATGCCGCAGGAGAACGGTATTACACCGCGCTATGAACAGCGTCGTTTCGATGCCGCTCAGGGTAAACAACTGGTGCTGTCGCCGGATGCCCGTGATGGTTCACTGAAAGTGTACCAGGATATGGAGCTGTACCGTTGGGCGCTGGTCAAAGATGAGCAGTCGGTGCATCAGATTGCCGCTGAACGCCGCGTTTGGATCCAGGTGGTAAAAGGCAATGTCACTATTAACGGCACTAAAGCGACCACCAGCGACGGTCTGGCAATCTGGGATGAACAGGCAATTTCTATTCATGCCGACAGCGACAGTGAAGTGTTACTGTTTGACCTGCCGCCAGTCTAACGTGCTGTAACCCATTGTAGGCCGGATAAGACGCGAAAGCGTCGCCATCCGGCTTTTCATCGTTTGTCATTAATTCCATGCGTCCGTGGTAAACTGGGAAAATCTATCCCTTTTTAACGCTTCAGGACGATGAAAAAGAAAAGACCCGTACTTCAGGATGTAGCCGACCGCGTGGGCGTGACCAAAATGACGGTCAGTCGCTTTTTGCGTAACCCGGAGCAGGTCTCCGTGGCGCTGCGGGGCAAAATTGCCGCTGCACTTGATGAGCTGGGTTATATCCCCAATCGCGCTCCTGATATCCTTTCTAACGCCACCAGCCGCGCTATCGGCGTGCTGTTACCGTCTCTCACTAACCAGGTTTTTGCTGAAGTGCTACGCGGCATTGAGGCCGTCACCGACGCCCATGGTTATCAAACTATGCTCGCGCACTACGGCTATAAGCCTGAGATGGAACAAGAGCGCCTGGAATCGATGCTGTCGTGGAATATTGATGGCCTGATCCTCACCGAACGTAGCCATACACCCCGTACGCTGAAAATGATTGAAGTTGCCGGTATCCCGGTGGTTGAGCTGATGGACAGCCAGTCTCCGTGTCTGGATATCGCCGTCGGTTTCGACAACTTCGAAGCCGCGCGTCAGATGACTGCCGCTATTATCGCCCGCGGGCACCGTCATGTAGCCTATCTTGGCGCTCGTCTTGATGAACGTACTATCATCAAACAGAGAGGCTACGAGCAGGCAATGCGCGATGCCAACCTGGTGCCGTACAGCGTGATGGTGGAACAGTCTTCTTCCTACTCCTCCGGTATTGAACTCATCCGTCAGGCGCGGCGTGAATACCCGCAGCTCGACGGCGTTTTCTGTACCAACGATGACCTGGCGGTAGGGGCGGCCTTCGAATGCCAGCGTTTAGGGCTGAAAATCCCGGATGACATGGCGATTGCCGGATTCCATGGTCACGACATCGGGCAGGTGATGGAGCCGCGTCTGGCGAGTGTACTCACGCCGCGTGAACGGATGGGCAGCATTGGCGCAGAACGCCTGCTGGCGCGCATTCGTGGTGAAGCAGTCACGCCTAAAATGTTAGATTTAGGTTTCACCTTGTCACCGGGCGGATCTATTTAAGCCAACAAGTTTGAAGTAGCTCACACTTATACACTTCGAGCACGAATGGATATTGCTTCTCTATTTATCCGGCTGGACAATGTTACCGATAACAGTTACCCGTAACAATTTCCTGATTCTTGTACCAGTGGGGGCAACGCTTTGAGCACGACTAATCATGATCACCACGTTTACGTTCTGATGGGCGTATCGGGCAGCGGTAAATCTGCTGTCGCCAGCGAAGTGGCGCATCAACTGCAGGCCGCGTTTCTTGATGGCGATTTTCTCCATCCGCGCAGCAACATCATGAAAATGGCTTCCGGTGAGCCACTCAACGATGACGACCGTAAACCGTGGCTACAGGCGCTGAATGATGCCGCCTTTGCGATGCAGCGTACCAACAAGGTTTCGCTGATCGTCTGTTCTGCCTTGAAAAAAGTCTACCGCGACCAGTTGCGCGACGGTAACCCGAACCTCTCTTTCATTTATCTGAAAGGGGATTTTGACGTTATTGAAAGCCGTCTGAAGGCGCGTAAAGGCCACTTCTTCAAAACGCAGATGCTGGTTACCCAGTTTGAAGCGCTGGAAGAACCGGGTGCGAATGAAAACGATGTACTGGTAGTCGATATCGATCAACCACTGGACGGTGTGGTCGCCAGCACCATTGAGGTTATTAACCAAGGCAGTAAGTAGTGAGCACATTAACGCTTGTTTTAACAGCAGTAGGGTCCGTTTTATTACTGCTGTTTTTAGTGATGAAGGCGCGTATGCACGCCTTCGTTGCTTTGATGGTGGTATCCATTGGTGCAGGTCTCTTTTCCGGTATGCCGCTCGATAAAATCGCGGCGACCATGGAAAAAGGGATGGGAGGCACGCTCGGTTTCCTGGCGATTGTGGTGGCGCTGGGGGCGATGTTCGGCAAGATTTTGCATGAGACCGGCGCGGTCGATCAGATTGCCGTCAAAATGCTGAAATCCTTCGGTCATAGCCGCGCACATTACGCGATTGGCCTGGCAGGTCTGATTTGCGCGCTGCCGCTGTTCTTTGAGGTGGCGATTGTGCTGCTGATTAGCGTAGCGTTCTCAATGGCGCGCCATACCGGTACTAACCTGGTTAAATTGGTCATTCCGCTGTTTGCGGGCGTGGCGGCTGCCGCAGCGTTCCTGCTGCCGGGGCCTGCGCCGATGCTGCTGGCCTCTCAGATGCACGCCGACTTTGGCTGGATGATCCTGATTGGCCTGTGCGCCGCGATCCCGGGCATGATTATCGCCGGGCCGCTGTGGGGTAATTTCATCAGCCGTTACGTTGAGCTGCACGTACCGGAAGACATTACCGAGCCGCATCTGGGCGAAGGAAAAATGCCCTCCTTTGGCTTCAGCTTATCGCTGATCCTGCTGCCGCTGGTGCTGGTTGGTCTGAAAACCATCGCCGCACGCTTTGTTCCGGTCGGTTCTTCAACCTACGAATGGTTCGAGTTTATCGGTCATCCGTTTACCGCGATTCTGGTTGCCTGTCTGGTGGCGATTTACGGTCTGGCGGTACGCCAGGGCATGCCAAAAGACCGCGTGATGGAAATCTGCGGCCATGCACTGCAGCCAGCGGGGATTATTCTGCTGGTGATTGGTGCTGGCGGCGTGTTCAAACAGGTACTGGTAGATTCCGGCGTTGGTCCTGCACTGGGCGAAGCGTTAACCGGTATGGGCTTGCCGATCGCTATCACCTGCTTCGTGCTGGCGGCGGCGGTGCGTATCATTCAGGGGTCCGCGACAGTGGCCTGCTTAACGGCGGTCGGTCTGGTGATGCCAGTGATTGAGCAACTGAACTACTCCGGTGCCCAGATGGCGGCGCTGTCTATCTGTATCGCGGGCGGCTCTATCGTGGTCAGCCACGTTAACGACGCTGGTTTTTGGTTGTTCGGTAAATTTACCGGCGCGACCGAAGCGCAAACGCTGAAGACCTGGACGATGATGGAAACCATCCTCGGTACGGTCGGCGCGATTGTCGGTATGATTGCTTTTCAGCTGTTGAGCTGATGGCATTGCCCGGTGGCGCTAGCGCTTACCGGGCCTGGAAACGAGCACATATCGACACCGTAGGCCGGGTAAGGCGAAGCCGCCACCCGGCTTTTTTACAGCACCATCACCCCATCCTCGGTTTTCAACCAACGCGGCGCTTTTAGCGTATCGGCGAAATAGCCCACTAAATCCTGCAGTAAATCACCCGCCACGCGTTCCATCTCGTCAGACAGCGTTTTACTCATCAGTAAATGCGTCAAAAGCTGGCAGTAACGCCCCATCTGATCTGGTTCGGGTTCAAAGAGGGGAGAGCGGGTTGGTAAGGTTTCTACCGTCAGGCTGGCCTGCAGATGCTGCGGTACAGGTTCCGTTAAGGTTGGTTGCAGTAGTGCCAGACAGGCCGACAGGCGCGCACAAATCGCCAGTTTTTCAACAGGGTCATGACATTCAACAAGCCCTTCGACAAAACGCTCACAGTTATCCGCCAGTTCGGTGAAGTCCGTGGCATGGCTAAAGGGAAGGGTAAATAAAGAGTGTGAAAAGAGAGGGGTAGTAGCCATAGGGCAGCCTCCAATGAGTGATTTCATCCACCACTGGAGAGGCTAATCTCACTGGTGGTGGAACCGAACAGGGTTAGCCTTACCGGCCTCATCGGATACCGGCGCGTCTTGCGACGCCCCCGCCCGGTCCACCATTGGAGTGTACCTAAGCGTGCGACACAAAAATACTTGCGTCACCGATGAAGGAGTTCAGAAGGCTAATTCTGGCACCTGATTTTGCAGGTGCAGCGAGAAGATAATGCTTATCCGTGATGCTGACAAGAGGGCATTCCGGAAGGCGCTTCGCAGAAATGAAAATACGCTTTTTCAGAGACTTAAATGATTGAGGTGTTTCTTACAAACACATTCACGGCGCTGATTGCCCGGTGGCGCTAGCGCTTACCGGGCCTACAAACGAGCACATATCAACACCGTAGGCCGGGTAAGGCGAAGCCGACACCCGGCGTAAAGTGAGTGCGTTACCCCTTCATCCACATCCGCACGCCGTCGAGGAACATCTGGGTTGCCATCATCACCAGAATCAGCCCCATCAGGCGCTCCAGCGCGTTAACCCCTTTCTCTCCCAGCAGACGTAAAAACAGCGAAGACTGCAGCAAAATAACGAATGTACCGCCCCAGGCGATCAGCAGCGCAATCACCAGATGCCCCATCTGGTTTGGATACTGATGCGACAACAGCATTAATGAGGCCAGGATTGTCGGCCCGGCTACCAGCGGAATCGCCAGCGGTACGATAAATGGCTCTTCACCAGCCGGAAGCCCGGTGCTATTCCCGGTGGCGCTGGGGAAAATCATCTTAATGGCGATCAGGAACAAAATGATGCCCCCGGAGATCGATACGGTTTCTGCACGCAGGTTAAGAAATGCCAGAATTTTCTCGCCCGCAAACAGGAATATCAGCATCACCAACAGCGCAATAAACAGCTCGCGAATCATAATCGCGCGGCGACGTTTTGGTTCGGTATGTTTCAATACGGACATGAAAATGGGCAGATTTCCGAGCGGATCCATAATCAGGATCAATAAAACTGCCGCTGAAATGATTTCATTCATAACTCAAATTCCCTGATAATTACCGCGGACTTTCTGCTTGCTTGCGCAGCGGGATAAGTCGCATTACTGATGGCTTCGCTATCATTGATTAATTTCACTTGCGACTTTGGCTGCTTTTTGTATGGTGAAGGATAGGCCAGTAGGATACTGGTTAGCATACACAGCACACATCTCTGCAGGAAAAAACGCTATGAAAAATGTTGGTTTTATCGGCTGGCGCGGTATGGTCGGCTCTGTTCTCATGCAACGCATGGTTGAGGAGCGTGACTTCGACGCCATTCGCCCTGTTTTCTTTTCTACTTCCCAGCTCGGGCAGGCGGCACCGACGTTCGGTGGCACCGCGACCGGCACACTTCAGGACGCTTTTGATCTGGATGCGCTGAAGGCGCTCGATATCATCGTGACCTGTCAGGGCGGCGATTATACCAACGAAATCTATCCAAAGCTTCGTGAAAGCGGTTGGCAGGGTTACTGGATTGACGCAGCCTCTTCGCTGCGTATGAAAGACGATGCCATCATTATTCTCGACCCGGTTAACCAGAATGTCATCACCGACGGCCTGAACAAAGGCATTAAGACCTTTGTCGGCGGCAACTGTACCGTTAGCCTGATGCTGATGTCCCTCGGTGGCCTGTTTGCCAATGACCTGGTTGACTGGGTTTCCGTGGCGACCTATCAGGCGGCTTCCGGCGGCGGCGCGCGCCATATGCGTGAACTGCTGTCTCAGATGGGTCATCTGTATGGTCATGTGGCCGAGGAACTGGCGACCCCTTCCTCTGCTATTCTCGACATCGAACGTAAAGTGACGACCCTGTCCCGCAGCGGCGAACTGCCGGTTGATAACTTTGGCGTACCGCTGGCCGGTAGCCTGATTCCGTGGATCGACAAACAGCTCGATAACGGTCAGAGCCGTGAAGAGTGGAAGGGACAGGCGGAAACCAACAAAATTCTCAACACGTCTTCCGTGATCCCGGTTGATGGCCTGTGCGTGCGCGTCGGTGCACTGCGCTGCCACAGCCAGGCGTTCACCATTAAACTGAAAAAAGATGTGTCTATTCCGACCGTGGAAGAACTGCTGGCGGCGCACAATCCGTGGGCCAAAGTTGTACCAAACGATCGGGATATCACCATGCGTGAGTTAACCCCGGCGGCCGTTACCGGCACGCTGACCACGCCAGTAGGCCGTCTGCGTAAGCTGAACATGGGACCGGAGTTCCTGTCAGCCTTTACCGTGGGCGACCAGTTGCTGTGGGGTGCTGCGGAGCCATTGCGCCGTATGCTGCGCCAATTGGCGTAATAGTTTGTTAACGATCAAGGGGTGAGGAATCACCCCTTTTTTTGCGTAATACAGGAGTAAGCGCAGATGTTTCATTTTTTACCAGGAGTAAGATAAAGCATTGGCTATTCTTTAAGGGTGACTTAGTACCGGAGGTATTAAGTTGTTGCCTGAAGGTGGGACGACGCAGAGAGGATGCACAATTGTGCTGCGCCGTTCAGGTCAAAAAAAGTGTCACTACCTGATGTCGAAAATCAGTTGGAAGGGGTGACGCCATAAAACAGGATGACAACCATGTCCGTTCGTATCGATAGAGACGTGATTAATGCGCTAATTGCAGGCCATTTTGCGGATCCTTTTTCCGTACTCGGTATGCACCAAACTGATGCTGGACTTGAAGTCCGCGCCCTATTACCTGACGCCACCGAAGTGTGGGTGATCGAACCCAAAACCGGACGCAAAGTCGGCAAGCTGGATTGCCTCGACTCTCGCGGTTTTTTCTGTGCTGTACTTCCCCGCCGTAAAAATTTCTTTCGCTACCAGTTGGCCGTTGTCTGGCATGGACAACAGAATCTGATTGATGACCCTTATCGTTTTGGCCCGCTGATCCAGGATATGGATGCCTGGCTGTTATCTGAAGGTACGCACCTGCGACCTTACGAAACGCTGGGTGCGCATGCGGATACCATGGATGGCGTAACCGGTACGCGCTTCTCAGTCTGGGCACCTAACGCTCAACGCGTGTCAGTGGTTGGGCAGTTCAACTACTGGGATGGTCGTCGCCACCCGATGCGCCTGCGTAAAGAAAGCGGTATTTGGGAGCTGTTTATCCCCGGTGCGCAGCATGGTCAACTGTATAAATACGAGATGATCGATGCCAACGGTAAGCTGCGAATCAAAGCGGACCCTTACGCCTTCGAAGCGCAAATGCGTCCGGAAACCGCGTCACTTATCTGTGGTCTGCCGGAAAAAGTAGTGCAAAGCGAGGCGCGCAAAAAAGCCAACCAGTTTGATGCACCGATCTCTATCTATGAAGTTCACCTGGGGTCATGGCGTCGTCATACCGATAACAACTTCTGGCTGAGCTACCGCGAGCTGGCGGATCAGTTGGTGCCGTACGCCAAATGGATGGGCTTTACCCACCTCGAACTGTTGCCGATTAACGAGCATCCGTTCGACGGTAGCTGGGGCTACCAGCCTACCGGCATGTATGCGCCGACCCGTCGCTTCGGGACGCGCGATGATTTCCGCTATTTCGTGAATGCTGCGCATCAGGCGGGGCTGAACGTCATTCTCGACTGGGTGCCGGGTCATTTCCCGTCGGACGACTTTGGTTTGGCTGAGTTTGATGGCACCAACCTGTATGAACACAGCGACCCGCGCGAAGGATATCACCAGGACTGGAACACGCTGATCTACAACTATGGTCGCCGTGAAGTCAGCAACTACCTGGTGGGCAACGCCCTGTACTGGATTGAACGCTTTGGTATTGACGCGCTGCGCGTGGATGCCGTGGCGTCGATGATTTATCGCGACTACAGCCGCAAAGAAGGGGAATGGATCCCAAACGAATTTGGTGGTCGTGAAAACCTCGAAGCCATTGAATTTTTGCGCAATACCAACCGCATTCTTGGCGAGCAGGTGCCTGGTGCGGTGAGCATGGCGGAAGAGTCGACCGACTTTGCCGGCGTTTCAAGACCACAGGATATGGGCGGTTTAGGGTTTTGGTATAAGTGGAACCTCGGCTGGATGCACGACACGCTGGACTACATGAAGCTGGATCCGATTCATCGTCAGTACCATCACGACAAGCTGACCTTCGGCATGCTGTACAACTACACCGAAAACTTTGTCCTGCCGCTGTCGCATGATGAAGTGGTACACGGTAAAAAATCCATTCTCGATCGCATGCCGGGAGACGCATGGCAGAAGTTTGCCAACCTGCGCGCCTACTACGGCTGGATGTGGGCCTTCCCGGGCAAAAAACTGCTGTTTATGGGCAACGAGTTTGCGCAGGGACGTGAATGGAACCATGACGCCAGCCTCGACTGGCACCTGCTGGAAGGTGGCGATAACTGGCACCACGGCGTACAGCGTCTGGTGCGCGATCTGAACCACACCTACCGTCATCACAAAGCGCTGCACGAGCTCGACTTTGACGCCTATGGTTTTGAATGGCTGGTGGTGGATGACAACGAACGTTCGGTGCTGGCTTTCGTGCGTCGTGACAAGGTCGGCAATGAAATCATCGTGGTCAGTAACTTTACGCCTGTGCCCCGCCACGGCTATCGCTTCGGTATCAATCAGCCAGGTAAATGGCGTGAGATCCTCAATACCGACTCGATGCATTACCACGGTAGCAATACCGGCAACGGCGGTGCGGTGCACAGCGATGAAATCGCCAGCCATGGTCGTCAGCACTCACTGAGCCTCACGTTACCGCCGTTGGCAACGATCTGGCTGGTCAGGGAGGGGTAATGACGCAACTGGCAACCGGCAACGCCACCCCCCATGGTGCAACGTATGACGGCCATGGTGTCAATTTCACACTCTTCTCGGCCCACGCTGAACGCGTTGAATTATGCGTATTCGATGAGCAAGGGTGCGAACTTCGCTATGACCTGCCGGGGCGTAGCGGTGATGTCTGGCACGGCTATCTGGCCAACGCCCGGCCCGGTCTGCGCTATGGCTATCGTGTTCATGGCCCATGGCAACCGCAGCAGGGCCACCGGTTTAATCCGGCCAAGCTGCTGCTTGACCCTTGCGCCCGTCGGGTGGATGGCGAGTTAAAAGATAACCCGCTGCTGCACGGTGGGCTAAATGAACCGGATCATCATGATAATGCCACCATCGCGCTGAAGGGCGTGGTGGTGTCCGATCATTATGACTGGGAGGATGATACCCCGCCGCGCACGCCGTGGGGCAATACCGTGATTTACGAAGCGCATGTCAAAGGGTTGACGTATTTGCATCCAGACCTGCCGGAAGAGATTCGCGGAACCTACAAAGCGCTGGGCCATCCAGTGATGATCGATTACTTCAAGCGCCTCGGCATTACCGCGCTGGAGCTGCTGCCGGTGGCGCATTTTGCCAGCGAACCACGGCTTCAGCGGCTGGGGCTGTCGAACTATTGGGGCTACAACCCGGTAGCGATGTTTGCGCTGCATCCGGCCTATGCCTGTTCGCCGGAGAGTGCGCTTGATGAGTTTCGCGACGCGGTAAAAGCGCTGCACAAAGCGGGGATTGAGGTCATTCTCGATATCGTTTTGAACCACAGCGCTGAGCTGGATCTCGAAGGCCCCGTCTTCTCGCTGCGCGGAATTGATAACCGTAGCTATTATTGGATCAGGGACGATGGTGATTACTACAACTGGACCGGTTGTGGGAACACCCTCAATCTGAGCCATCCAGGCGTTGTGGAATACGCATGTGAATGCCTGCGGTACTGGGTTGAAACCTGCCATGTGGATGGTTTTCGTTTTGATTTGGCTTCCGTCATGGGGCGTACACCTGCGTTTCGTCAGGATGCGCCACTGTTTACCGCGATCCAAAACTGTCCGCTGCTCTCACGCGTTAAGCTGATTGCGGAACCGTGGGATATTGGTGAAGGCGGGTATCAGGTGGGGAATTTTCCCCCGCCGTTTGCCGAGTGGAATGACCATTTCCGCGATGCGACCCGACGCTTCTGGCTCCAGCGTAATCTCTCGTTGGGTGAGTTTGCCGGGCGTTTTGCCGCATCCAGCGACGTGTTTAAACGCGATGGTCGCAAACCCAGCGCGACGGTCAATCTGGTGACTGCGCACGACGGTTTTACGCTACGCGACTGTGTGTGCTTCACAAATAAGCACAATGAAGCGAATGGTGAGGAAAATCGCGACGGCACTAGCAATAACTACAGCGACAATCATGGTAAAGAAGGATTAGGCGGCACACTGGACCTGATTGAGCGGCGGCGCGACAGCATTCATGCGCTGTTATCCACGCTGTTGCTCTCCCAGGGGACGCCGATGTTGCTGGCGGGCGATGAGCATGGTCATAGCCAGCACGGCAACAATAACGCTTACTGCCAGGATAACGCTCTAACCTGGCTGGACTGGCAGCAGGCAAACAGCGGGCTAACCACATTTACCGCTGCCCTGATCCATCTTCGTCAGCAAATTCCTGCATTAACGGACGATCGCTGGTGGGAAGAGGGCGATGGCAATGTTCGTTGGCTGAATAAGTACGCACAACCCTTAAGTGCGGATGAGTGGCAAAACGGCCCGAGGCAGATGCAAATCCTGCTATCAGACCGTTTTCTGATTGCAATAAATGCCACGCTTGAGGTGACAGATATCGTTTTACCTGAAGGGGAATGGTGCGCCGTTCCCCCATTTGCCGGAGAGGATAATCCGGTGCTTACGGCTGTCTGGCAGGGACCTGCGCACGGACTGTGTGTGTTCCAGAGAAGATAAAAAAGGAGTTAGTCATGGTGAGTTTAGAGAAGAACGATCGTGTAATGTTGGCGCGCCAGCTGCCATTAAAATCTGTTGCCCTGATCCTGGCCGGTGGCCGCGGTACCCGCTTAAAAGATTTAACCAACAAACGTGCCAAACCTGCTGTGCACTTTGGCGGTAAGTTCCGCATTATCGATTTTGCCTTATCCAACTGTATTAACTCCGGGATCCGCCGTATTGGCGTGATCACCCAGTACCAGTCCCACACGCTGGTGCAGCATATTCAGCGCGGCTGGTCGTTCTTTAGCGAAGAGATGAACGAGTTTGTCGATCTGCTGCCTGCCCAGCAGAGAATGCAGGGTGAAAACTGGTATCGCGGTACGGCGGATGCGGTGACCCAAAACCTGGACATCATTCGACGCTATAAAGCGGAATATGTGGTGATCCTCGCGGGCGATCATATCTACAAGCAGGACTACTCACGCATGCTTATCGACCACGTCGAGAAAGGCGCGCGTTGCACCGTGGCCTGTATGCCAGTGCCTATTGAAGAGGCCAGCGCGTTTGGCGTAATGGACGTGGACGACAGCGACAAAATTATCGAGTTTGTTGAAAAACCCGCTAACCCGCCAGCCATGCCAGGCGACCCGACCAAATCTCTTGCCAGTATGGGGATCTACGTTTTCAACGCCGATTATCTGTATGAATTGCTGGCGGAAGATGACCTCGATGAAAACTCCAGTCACGATTTCGGTAAAGACATTATCCCGAAAATCACCGAAGCTGGCATGGCGTATGCACATCCATTCCCGTTGTCCTGCGTGCAGTCTGACCCGGAATCCGAGCCGTACTGGCGTGACGTGGGTACGCTGGAAGCCTACTGGAAGGCGAACCTCGATCTGGCTTCGGTGACGCCTGAACTGGACATGTACGACCAGGACTGGCCAATCCGTACGCACATGGAATCGCTGCCACCGGCGAAATTTGTTCAGGACCGTTCCGGCAGCCACGGAATGACGCTGAACTCGCTGGTTTCTGGCGGATGCATAATTTCAGGTTCGGTGGTGGTGCAGTCCGTTCTGTTCCCGCGAGTGCGGGTGAATTCATTCTGTAACATTGATTCGGCAGTGTTGTTACCTGAAGTGTGGGTGGGACGTTCGTGCCGCTTACGTCGTTGCATTATCGACCGCGCCTGCGTTATTCCCGAAGGCATGGTGATTGGTGAAAACGCGGAAGAAGATGCGCGTCGTTTCTACCGTTCAGAGGAAGGTATTGTGCTGGTCACGCGTGAAATGCTACGCAAACTGCAGATCAAACAGGAGCGATAATGCAGGTTTTACACGTTTGTTCAGAGATGTTCCCCCTGTTAAAAACCGGGGGACTGGCGGATGTTATTGGGGCGTTACCCGCAGCGCAAATAGCGGACGGCGTGGATGCCCGCGTGCTGCTCCCGGCGTTTCCTGATATCCGTCGCGGCATTCCCGATGCTCAGGTTGTAACGCGTCGGGATACCTTCGCCGGACGTATCACGCTGCTGTTCGGGCATTTCAACGGCGTGGGTATTTACCTGATTGATGCGCCGCATCTCTATGACCGCCCCGGTAGCCCGTATCACGACACTAACCTGTTTGCGTATACCGATAACGTGCAGCGTTTTGCATTGCTGGGCTGGGTTGGCTGTGAAATGGCCTGTGGCCTTGACCCATTCTGGCGCCCGGATGTGGTGCATGCGCACGACTGGCATGCGGGTCTGGCTCCGGCGTATCTGGCGGCGCGCGGCCATCCGGCGAAATCGGTGTTCACCGTCCACAACCTGGCGTATCAAGGCATGTTTTATGCAAAGCATATGGATGACATCCAATTGCCATGGTCGTTCTTTAATGTGCACGGACTGGAGTTTAACGGGCAGATTTCGTTTTTGAAGGCAGGATTGTACTACGCCGACCACATTACGGCGGTCAGTCCGACCTACGCGCGGGAAATTACCGAGCCGCAGTTTGCCTACGGCATGGAAGGTCTGTTGCAGCAGCGTCATCGCGAAGGGCGTCTTTCCGGCGTGCTGAACGGCGTTGATGAAAAAATCTGGAGCCCGGAAACCGATCTCCTGCTGGCATCGCGATATACGCGCGACACACTGGAGGAGAAGGCAGAAAACAAACGTCAGCTTCAGATAGCGATGGGACTTAAGGTCAACGATAAAGTACCGCTGTTTGCCGTGGTGAGCCGTCTGACCAGTCAAAAAGGGCTGGATCTGGTGCTGGAAGCGCTGCCGGGGTTGTTAGAGCAGGGTGGACAGCTGGCATTGCTAGGCGCGGGCGATCCGGTATTACAGGAAGGATTCCTCGCCGCAGCGGCGGAACATCCAGGACAGGTGGGGGTGCAGATCGGCTATCACGAAGCCTTCTCGCACCGCATCATGGGTGGGGCCGATGTGATATTGGTCCCCAGCCGTTTTGAGCCGTGTGGCTTAACGCAGTTGTATGGACTGAAGTACGGCACGCTGCCGCTGGTGCGGCGCACCGGTGGGCTGGCTGATACAGTCTCTGACAGTTCGCTGGAAAACCTGGCGGACGGTATCGCCAGTGGGTTTGTATTTGAAGATAGTAATGCCTGGTCGCTGTTACGCGCGATCCGGCGTGCTTTCGTATTGTGGTCCCGGCCTTCGCTTTGGCGGTTTGTACAACGTCAGGCCATGACCATGGATTTTAGCTGGCAAGTCGCGGCGAAGTCATACCGTGAGCTTTACTATCGCTTGAAATAGATATCCAGGAATCACCTATATGAATGCTCCATTTACTTATGCATCGCCCACACTCAGCGTAGAGGCACTTAAGCATTCTATTGCCTATAAGCTGATGTTCACGATTGGTAAGGACCCGGTCATTGCCAATAAACATGAGTGGCTGAACGCCACGTTGTTCGCGGTGCGCGACCGTCTCGTGGAGCGCTGGCTGCGTTCTAACCGTGCGCAATTATCTCAGGAAACTCGTCAGGTCTATTACTTGTCTATGGAGTTTCTGATTGGCCGCACGCTTTCCAATGCACTGTTATCGCTGGGCATTTATGACGATGTCAAAAATGCGCTGGAAGGTATGGGGTTGGATCTTGAAGATCTGATCGACGAAGAAAACGACCCGGGTCTTGGCAATGGCGGTCTCGGGCGCCTGGCGGCCTGCTTCCTGGACTCTCTGGCAACGCTGGGATTGCCGGGACGCGGTTACGGTATTCGTTATGACTACGGTATGTTCAAGCAGAACATTGTTGATGGCCGCCAGAAAGAGTCGCCGGACTACTGGCTGGAATACGGTAACCCGTGGGAATTCAAACGCCACAACACGCGCTACAAAGTGCGTTTTGGCGGGCGTATTCAGCAGGAAGGTAAGAAAACGCGCTGGATAGAAACCGAAGAGATCCTCGCGGTCGCCTACGACCAGATTATCCCCGGCTACGACACCGACGCCACCAACACGCTGCGCCTGTGGAATGCCCAGGCCAGTAGCGAGATCAACCTCGGTAAATTTAACCAGGGCGACTACTTTGCGGCTGTGGAAGATAAAAACCACTCCGAGAACGTCTCCCGCGTACTGTACCCGGACGACTCCACCTATTCAGGACGCGAGCTGCGGTTGCGCCAGGAGTATTTCCTGGTCTCCTCTACGGTGCAGGACATCCTGAACCGTCATTATCAGCTGCACAAAACCTACGACAATCTGGCGGATAAAATCGCCATTCACCTCAACGATACCCATCCGGTGCTGTCGATCCCTGAGCTGATGCGCTTACTGATCGATGAACATAAGTTCAGTTGGGACGATGCGTTTGAGGTCTGCTGCCAGGTCTTCTCGTATACCAACCACACCTTGATGAGCGAAGCGCTGGAGACCTGGCCCGTCGATATGCTGGGCAAAATTTTGCCGCGCCATCTGCAAATCATCTTTGAAATCAACGACTACTTCCTGAAGACGTTGCAGGAACAGTATCCAAACGATACTGCTCTGCTGGGGCGGACGTCGATTATCGATGAATCAAACGGCCGTCGTGTGCGTATGGCATGGCTGGCGGTGGTAGTGAGCCACAAGGTTAACGGCGTTTCCGAGCTGCACTCCAACCTGATGGTGCAGTCGCTGTTTGCTGATTTTGCGAAGATTTTCCCGACTCGTTTTTGCAACGTCACCAACGGCGTGACGCCGCGCCGCTGGCTGGCGCTGGCTAACCCGTCGCTCTCTGAAGTGCTGGATGAGAACATTGGTCGCACCTGGCGAACCGATCTCAGCCAGCTCAGCGAGCTTGAGCAGCACTGCGATTACCCACTGGTAAATCAGGCTGTGCGCCGCGCGAAGCTGGAGAATAAAAAGCGTCTGGCCACGCTCATCGCCCAGCAACTGAACGTGGTGGTGAACCCGAAATCGCTGTTTGATGTGCAGATCAAGCGTATTCACGAATACAAACGCCAGTTGATGAACGTGCTGCATGTGATCACCCGCTACAACCGCATTAAGGCCGATCCTGACGCTGAGTGGGTGCCGCGTGTGAATATCTTCGCCGGTAAAGCGGCTTCTGCTTATTACATGGCGAAACACATCATTCACCTGATCAACGACGTCGCGAAAGTGATCAACAACGATCCGCAAATTGGCGACAAGCTGAAAGTGGTGTTTATCCCCAACTACAGCGTCAGCCTGGCGCAGGTGATTATTCCTGCTGCCGACCTTTCTGAACAGATTTCTCTGGCCGGGACCGAAGCCTCCGGTACCAGTAATATGAAATTTGCTCTTAACGGCGCGCTGACCATCGGTACGCTGGACGGCGCCAACGTTGAGATGCTGGAGCATGTGGGCGCAGAAAATATCTTTATCTTTGGTAATACGGCGGAGGAGGTCGAGGCTTTACGCAGCCAGGGCTACAAGCCGCGTGAGTATTACGAGAAAGACGAAGAGCTGCACCAGGTGCTGACACAGATCGGCAGTGGCGTATTCAGCCCTGAGGAGCCGGGACGCTATCGCGACCTGGTGGATTCGCTGATTAACTTTGGCGACCACTATCAGGTTCTGGCGGATTATCGCAGCTACGTTGATTGCCAGGATAAGGTTGATGAACTGTATCGTCACCCGGAAGAGTGGACCACCAAGTCGATGATTAATATCGCCAACATGGGATACTTCTCGTCGGACAGGACGATCAAAGAGTACGCCGAAAACATCTGGCATATCGATTCGGTGCGGTTGTAACACACGATGCCGGGGGCGCTTCGCTTGCCCGGCCTACGTTTATGCACTCTTGTAGGCCGGATAAGGCGCTAGCCGCATCCGGCATTTTTATCAGGACGCCAGCGACAACTGGTGTTTTTCAATGTACTCCGCCAGCCACTGGGTCATACGCGACTGCTGCTCAGCATTCAGCCACATACCTTCTTTCGTGCGACGCCACAACGCATCTTCCGCACGACGAACCCATTCATGATCGACCAGATATTTCAGCTCGGCCTCATAAAACTCATGGCCAAAGTCTTCACCTAACTCGGCAAGCGAGGTGGCTTCGCCGATAACCCATTCGGTGTTGCTGCCGTAGGTGCGAGAGTAATGGCGTGCCAGCGACTCGGTCAGGAACGGGTAGCGACGGCGCAGTTTGGCCGCGTAATCTTCGCGATCGCCGCCAATGTCACCGCCTGGCAGAATGCACTCTTTCGTCCATGCCGGACCAATACCCTGGTAGTACGATGCCAGTTTTTCCATCGCGTGCTCAGCCAGCTTACGATAGGTGGTCAGCTTACCGCCAAAGACCGACAGCAGCGGCGCTTTGCCGTTTTCGTCGTGGATATCCAGCGTGTAATCACGGGTGATCGCCTGCGGTGAGTCAGACTCGTCATCGCACAGCGGACGCACGCCTGAGTAAGTCCAGACGATATCATCACGGCCCAGCTGTTTCTTAAAGTGCGCGTTGTAGACCTTCAGCAGGTAATTGATTTCGCTTTCATCAATTTTCACTGCTTTCGGATCGCCTTTGTATTCAACGTCTGTCGTCCCGATGATCGAGAATTCGTCCATCCATGGGATAACAAACACAATACGCTTATCTTCGTTTTGCAGAATATAAGCTTGCTTCTGGGTATGTACGCGCGGCACTACGATGTGGCTGCCTTTAATCAGGCGAATGCCGTACGGTGATGGCAGGTGCATACCGTCGTCGAAGAACTCTTTCACCCACGGACCGGTGGCGTTGACCAGGCCACGCGCCTGCCAGGTGTATTTTTTGCCGGTATCGATATCTTCAGCTTCAACAATCCACAAACCGTTTTCACGGCGAGCAGAAGTGGCGCGAGTGCGGGTTAATACTTCTCCGCCTTTGCGTACGACCATTTGGGCGTTTGCCAAAACCAGTCGCGCATCGTCTACCCAGCAGTCGGAATATTCGAAACCGCGCACAATCTCAGGTTTCATTACGGAATCCGCGCCAAAACGCAAACCGGTAGAGCTTGGCAAACTGGTGCGTTTGCCCAGATGATCGTACATAAACAAACCAATGCGGATCATCCACGCCGGACGCAGGTGCGGGCGATGGGGCAGGCGAAAGCGCATCGGGAAGGCGATATGCGGTGCCATTTTCAACAGCACTTCACGTTCGGCCAGCGCTTCGCTTACCAGACGAAATTCGTAGTGTTCCAGGTAGCGCAGGCCACCGTGGATGAGTTTGGAGCTAGCGGAAGAGGTGGCGCAGGCTAAATCCTGCGCTTCCAGCATCAGCACGGATAAACCGCGTCCAGCGGCATCTGCCGCGATACCGGCACCGTTGATGCCTCCACCTATCACAATCAGATCTTTGGTTTCCATGCTGGCCTCTCGCACTTTCGTTATAGCTCATTAATGTTCGTTATCGAGCATAATAGCAAAGAATCGCGCCATTGGTAACATCGGATAAACAATTTACAGTGATACATATAACATTATGGCGTTTAACTGCCGTCGGGACGTACACTAAGCAGTAACATGTCTGAAAAGCGTCACCTGCCATATAAAGAAGAGAGAGCAATGGATCAGTTTGAATGTATTAATGTCGAAGAAGCGCATCAGAAGCTGCATCAGGGGAGCGCGGTGTTAGTGGATATCCGTGATCCGCAAAGCTATGCCATGGGTCATGCCCCGCAGGCGTTTCATCTGACGAACGACACGCTGGGGTCATTTATGCGCGAGCATGATTTCGACACCGCCGTGTTGGTGATGTGTTATCACGGCAACAGCAGTAAAGGTGCGGCGCAATATCTTCTTCAGCAGGGTTATGACGCGGTTTACAGCGTTGACGGCGGCTTCGACGCCTGGCATCGACATTTTCCGGCAGAAGTGGCATACGGTTCGTAAGCTAACAAAGATGCAGCCTGAAACGGGTAGGATATATATACTGTCCTCTTTTGTGTGGATGAAGCGACAGCAACCATGTTGATGATTACCTCTTTTGCTAACCCCCGCGTGGCGCAGGCATTTGTTGATTATATGGCGACACAGGGCGTTATCCTGACGATTCAACAACATCAGCAAACGGATGTCTGGCTGGCGGATGAGTCCCAGGCCGAGCGCGTGCATGCTGAACTGGCGCGATTTCTGGAGAATCCGGGCGATCCGCGCTACCTTGCGGCAAGCTGGCAGTCGGGTCAGACCGACAGCGGTCTGCACTACCAGCGTTATCCGTTCCTGGCCACATTGCGCGAACGCGCAGGCCCGGTAACCTGGTTGGTGATGGCCGCGTGTGTGCTGGTGTTTATCGCGATGAACGTGCTGGGCGACCAGGCGGTGATGCTCTGGCTGGCATGGCCGTTTGACCCTTCGCTGAAATTTGAATTCTGGCGTTATTTCACCCACGCTTTTATGCACTTCTCGCTGATGCATATTCTGTTCAACCTGTTGTGGTGGTGGTATCTCGGCGGTGCGGTTGAAAAGCGTCTGGGCAGTGGAAAACTGATTGTTATTACCGTGATCAGCGCCCTGTTGAGCGGCTATGTTCAGCAGAAATTTAGCGGCCCGTGGTTTGGTGGACTGTCTGGCGTGGTATATGCGCTGATGGGCTACGTGTGGTTGCGCGGCGAGCGCGATCCGCAAAGCGGTATTTTCCTGCAGCGTGGTTTGATTATCTTTGCTTTGATCTGGATTGTTGCCGGCTGGTTTGATCTATTCGGCATGTCGATGGCGAATGGCGCTCATATCGCCGGATTGGCCGTGGGTCTGGCAATGGCGTTTGCCGATACGATGAATGTGCGGAAACGAACTTTGTAGGCCGGATAAGCGTTAGCGCATCCGGCAAAATTTCAGGGAACACTAATGAAGCAAACACAACGACATGACGCGATCATCGAGCTGGTAAAAAAACAGGGATACGTCAGTACTGAAGAGCTGGTGGAGCATTTCTCCGTCAGCCCGCAGACTATTCGCCGCGATCTTAACGATCTGGCCGATCAGAACATGATTTTGCGCCATCACGGCGGCGCGGCGCTGCCATCCAGCTCGGTCAACACCCCGTGGCATGACCGTAAAGCGACGCAGACGGCGGAAAAAGAGCGCATTGCCCGCAAAGTTGCCACGCAAATCCCGAACGGCTCAACGCTGTTTATTGATATCGGAACCACGCCGGAAGCGGTGGCTCACGCGCTGCTTAATCACAGCAATTTACGCATTGTGACCAACAACCTCAATGTGGCGAACACGCTGATGGCGAAAGAGGATTTCCGCATAATCCTCGCCGGTGGTGAACTGCGTAGCCGCGACGGCGGTATTATGGGCGAAGCGACCCTCGACTTTATTTCTCAGTTCCGTCTGGACTTCGGCATCTTAGGGATCAGCGGCATCGACAGCGACGGTTCCCTGCTGGAGTTTGATTATCACGAAGTTCGTACCAAGCGCGCGATCATTGAGAATTCACGGCATGTGATGCTGGTGGTGGACCACTCGAAGTTTGGGCGTAACGCGATGGTGAATATGGGCAGCATCAGCATGGTGGATGCGGTGTATACCGACACGCTGCCGCCTGCTGGTGTGATGCAGGTGATTGCTGACCATCATATCCAGTTAGAGCTGTGCTAAGGTAATTCCAGGCCTGATAAGCGTTGCGTATCAGGCATTAACTAAACGCCGTACCCCATCATCTTCAGCAGCTTCTGTGCATGTTGCACCGCATCCTGGCGATGTGCGACGCCGAGTTTTTGGTACAAATTGCGGATGTGCGTCTTGATGGTCGTTGCCGCGACGGCCAGCTCTCCGGCGATCTGCTCGTTGCTGTAGCCCGAATAAATCAGTCCCAGAACCTGCCATTCGCGCTGGGTCAGCGGGCTGGTGCGGATAAGCTCCGGCACTTCCGGGTGAGTAAGCAGACGCTCAACGAATCCTTCATCGAAGTGGGCAAATTTATGGCGGTGGTGCTGGTTAATTTCACGCAAAATGCGCTGGGCGCGGTGCTGATCGAGCTCCGGTAAGGTATTGAGCTGAATCAGCTGACGCAGTTGTTGCGCCATGGCCTCGCCTTCGATAACAAAGTGGCTGATAAACCCGGTACGGTTCGCCAGCTGTAGGGCGTCGAGTAACACACGCTGGGCGTCATTTTTGCGCCCTGCTTGCCAGTAGAGCTGATTAAGCAGCAACAGGTTGCGGTTCAGATCGCTCATCAGGCGCAGGTTGCGCGCATTTTCATTCAACTCTTCCAGCACAATCTCAGCCGGTTCAAACTCGCCGAGCAGGATTTGCGCGCGAGCGATGTTGCGCCACTGGCTTTGCAGGAAGTGGTTATTGGCGAATTCTGGTTTCGGCGTGTGGCGCAGCCAGTTGGCGGCCGAGTTTTTGTCGCCCACCATTTGCCAGTAAATCACCCGCACCTTATCGGCGTTGGAGATCCAGTCGCTGTGATAGTGACCGTTGCCCAACAGGTTTTCCAGACGGTTGAGCAGGCTGCGAGCGTTATCGAGATCGCCCCGTGCCAGTGAACACTGAACCAGCAGCGCCAGACACTGTAGCTGTTGCTGCGGCTGGAAAGTGGAAAGCAGTTCAATACCGCTACGGGCAGAAGCTTCTGATTCATCCAGACGCGCCCATGCCCACAGTAGCTGCGCGCGAATACGTACCAGGAATTCGTGCATCGGCAGCTGTTCCAGGTGCTGTTCTTTGATCAGTTGGAACGCTTTTTCCTGAGTTTCCCAGGCGGCCTGTAAAAAGCCCTGGGCAAACAAAATTTCGCTTTGCTGGATAAGACTCCACAGTGCGTAATGCCAGACGTCATGATGGCGCGCCATTTGCTCGGTTTGCTGCATCAACGCCAGAGAGCGCGTGAGATCGCCCTTACAGTGCAGGACTTCGCCGTGCACCGAGGTGGCGACGATCCGGCTATAGAACCAGGCGATGGGTAACTCATCCAGCGCCAGTTTCGCCAGGCGTTCGGCTTCGTCAGGGTTGCCGTCGTTAATCGCTACCTGCGCCCGTAAAGCGTTGAATTCGGCGTGCAGTGTTGGCTCCATGTCGCCTTTCATTTCCTGCTCTGCGCGCGCCAGCAAGGTGTTAACCTCTCCGTAGCGGTGCTGGCTTTGCATCAGCCAGGCTTGCAACAGAACCAGACGCGGATTTTCCAGCAGGCTTTCCCACGGCAGGGCTTTCAGCGACTCTTCCAGTAACGTCAGCTCGCTATGGTTAAACAGTCCCCACGCATGATTAAGCAGGATATCGCGCAGCATATGGGCGTCGCCGGCCGCCAGCGCGTGGTGGATAGCTTCGCTGGGGAAGCCTTGCGCCATCCAGCTTTCAGCAGCGGCGCGGTGTATTTCGGGCAGTTCGTTCGCCAGCTCCCATTGGCAGCGCTGGCGTAAAAAGCTGCCAAACAGCGGGTGATAGCTGAACCACTCGCCAACGTCATCCATTCGCTGCAGGAATAACCCCTGGCGCTCAATTTCTTCCAGCCGCATCTGGCCGTTTTCTTCCCCTGTAACGCGGACGATTAGCGCATCGTTCATGGAACGCAGAATGGCGCTTTTCAGCAGGAAGTGACGGGTGCCGAGGTCGACGCTGTCCAGCACTTCATCAACCAGATAATCGGACAAATGGCTGGCGTTGATCCCCGCGAGGCGTCGTGCTGACTGGTGCGCGGAATGATTGTTCTGGCGGGCGGAAAGGGCGATCAGTTGTAATGCCGTGGCCCAGCCAGCAACGTCATCGCACATCCGGCTGCTTTCAGCCGCTTCGATGGGGGAGGACAAACGTCGGTCGAAAAATTGTTTGGCTTCCTGATGGTTAAAGGCTAACTGTTGGCTGCCTATCTCCAGTAGTTGATCGCGTACCCGCAGGTTAGCAATGCCCAACTGCGGCAGGTTGCGCGACAGCACGACCAGCGTAAGGTTTTCAGGCTGGTGACGCAGGAAGAAACGCATCGCTTCGTGAATGGCCGGATTAGAGATCAGATGATAATCATCTACTACCAGGTAGAGCGGGCGGTGCCACTCGGCCAGTTCGATAAATAGCTGGGCAAACAGTGACGTCAGGCTGGCGTACTGACGTTTTTGCACCATCGCTTCGCTGGTGGTGCAGTGTCCACCGGTTGCCTGTTGGATAGCGGCGATCAGATAACTGGCAAAGCGCTCTTGCTGATTATCGCCCTCATCCAGAG
The DNA here is from genome assembly GCF_001037485.2 of Citrobacter sp. MGH105. Classification (NCBI taxonomy): domain Bacteria; kingdom Pseudomonadati; phylum Pseudomonadota; class Gammaproteobacteria; order Enterobacterales; family Enterobacteriaceae; genus Citrobacter; species Citrobacter sp. MGH105. The sequence continues at coordinate 359,350 of NZ_CP073048.1, forward strand.
AGTACCAGCCTAAATCATTTTTCCCTGCCGCCCATTGTGAAACCAGCGTCGTTTTTCCATAACCAGCAGGACTTGTTATCAGGGCAAGCCTGAAATTGTTCGCGCCGGAAAGTTTAGCCAACAGGCGCTCACGAACCACCGTATGGTCGAGTCGAACCGGACGACTTAATTTAGACGGAATCAACATAAGTTAGTCACTTCACTGTGTGAAAATAGGGAAGAATGATTTTTTTTGCGCTTCGTAATTAATAGATATAAGGTCGGCCAGATTAAGATTTATTGCAAGTTATGTCCGGGATTGGACTGTCTTATTTTGCGCTATGTCACAAATTCTTAAGATGATAGACACCTACTGAAACCGGTGTCAGGATGCGCGGCTGTTGAAGTGTTTGACCAAGGGCGGCGATTGAACCCCTTCTGACGAAGCATGATTTGCTGTTATAGAATTATCTTAATTGTTACTGTTGGTGATAATTTTTAATGTAAATCATTGGTGACTATAGATTTTGCAGAGTTCTATACTCATTTTCTTTGAAAATAACGATTCAATTCCTTAAATTAATAAAAGTATGATGAATCCGTTACCACAAGCCACGTTTATCTACGATAGTTTTACACAGTTCGATATCTGTAACGTAGAAATCATGAAGCTTCTTCTGGGGGCAGGATGTGTATGATAATCCAAACAATAAAAAAGGAACGAAACAGTTAGCAATAACGCCAATAATAAAGGAAAAAGTGATGGCAGTGAGTACCAAACTTTCATAAGGATTGGGAAGTGAACGGTACTGTGCATCTTTACTCAGTAAAATTCTGACGACAGCAATCATTGTATAACTTATTAGTGGTACTGAACCTATCAGTGCGCATGTCTTATCATAAGAGATAATATCGCCCATTTTTATTAATGATAAAAATTCAGTCATCGTCCTTCCAAATAACAAACTGTAAATAACAGCGGTTAAAAAAATAATCACAAAAAAAGCCCAGATTCGTAAGTGTATTTTTTTCATGTCATCTTTTCTAGAACGAGTAAAAATATTGAGAATTGAATCCATAATCAGAACCTCTTCTTTCCATTTTACGGAAATATTCACGGATTCTTGTTTTTAATTCTACAGATAGTCCAATATCATCCTCAATATGATTTAACCTATTATTAAGGTATAACCCTAAGGCTATTATAAAAAAAGTAGTTACAATGATGGGTGAACTGGCGAGAGCAAGCCCTCCAGCAATGACCCCAATCACTACCCCCGACACCACCGCCTTTGCAGCATCCATTGAGATATCTACCAAAAAATCCACCAGATCATAATCAGACTTAAAAATCAGTTCAATTGCCCGCCAGACAAGTGAGAAGTAGATGCAGTATTTGACACCATTTCGGATATTGTTATAAAGCCCACGTTTACCCAATGCCATTTCCAGCATCTGTGGATGGCTTGCTCCGTAGCGGGTTCCGTTAAGAATCCGGCGCAGGGCGGGATACCCGGTAATTTTGATATAGGTTTTACCGCCGATTTTGTATTCAATAGCTTTAATGCGGATTGCACTGAAATTAAAGACCAACTCCTGTGCGGAATTGTAATAGGTAGTAAGCTTAGAGAGACTGCGGAAGCCATCCAGGCCATCTTTGAAGTTGCCGGGTGCTGCGCGGTAGGAAAAAAATTTATCCACTCCGCCGATTAAATCGTCCGTCACCTGCTGTGCTTCTTCGAGAGTGAGCAGAAGGATGTGATGACTTTGCGTGATAAATGAGCCATCCATAAAGGCCATATCGCGCTGCACAGGGTTCATGGTATGCCAGCTATTAAAATCTCTTGCCTGCGGTCGTTCGTCCCGAAACCTGAGTGAGTTGCCATTTAACATGGAGTTACGTTTACGCATGATTTTTCCTTATCAAGAGATGTCTGGCGTCAGAAAGTTCGTTCACTCCACAAACTATAAGCGCTGGTACTTGCCATGCAGTGTTCCCAACTAATCGATTCATAAATAAAGGAAACGCGTTCTTGTGCTTCGTTTCCGTTTTCAATGATATTGTGAGGGACTATTAATTTAATGTTTGATATATGTGCTTTGAATAATTTAATTTTATAATAGACTTCTTGCATTCCTGTTGGTGTGGTTCGATAGAGGAATATTTCGCACTCCAGCGTTTCGTTATCGTTGATCGCTTTGTTCAGCAAAGGGGACGAACGATCAACAGGTTTGATAATCTGGAGTTCGTGGTGATTAACGTTCTGCTGACGCGTTGTTTCATGCTCAAGTCCATAAATCATAATTTGGTTGAGATGGTTTGTCTGAGATTTATTTCCTATAGAGTACCTGGAGCCGCAGTTTTCGGAAATATCACCCTGTAATTCACCTTTCAGAGTAATCCAAGATAAGTTTGCCATATATATCCTTGGATAGTATTTGTTTGATTTATTTTTATGTCGAAGATTTATCTTAGTGTGCTCTTGAATTATTTTGATTTCAACCGTCTTGTTATTTTAAAAATAGCGGCTGTAGTAATTGTTGTAAAAGTTATAATTATTAATTTGTCATCTCGTCTTGCAAGGTATTATGCTGATTCTTGTCAAATCAGGCGAGGCGTCTCAGGTACAGTGCACTGCGAAGTCAGTCGATTTATTGGCGTAGTTGGTAATAATAAAGTGGCGGCGATCACACTTTTATGCTCATCCCCGCTCCTCCTCCCTCCCTAATCCGTGCCAGGATGAGGAATGTCAACAACGAGCCAGGCAAACTAGCGATAACGTTGTTTTATTACCTAAGGATCTGGAACCCCTATGTCACAGCCTACTTTCAACAAAGATCAATTTCAGGCTGCCCTGACGCGTCAGTGGCAGCGCTTCGGTTTACTGTCGGCTCAAGAAATGACGTCGCGCCAGTGGTGGCAGGCAGTGAGTGGGGCGTTGGCTGAGTTACTCAGCGCCCAGCCTGCGGCGAAACCGGCAAAAAATCAGCGTCACGTTAACTACATCTCGATGGAGTTTTTGATTGGTCGCCTGACCGGCAACAACTTACTCAACCTCGGCTGGTATCAGGCGGTGAGCGATGAGCTGAAAGTGCATGACGTCAACCTGACTGACCTGCTGGAAGAAGAGATCGATCCGGCGTTGGGTAACGGTGGATTGGGACGCCTGGCGGCCTGCTTCCTTGATTCGATGGCGACAGTCGGCCAGTCGGCGACGGGCTATGGCCTCAACTACCAGTACGGCCTGTTCCGTCAGTCGTTTGCCGATGGCCAACAGATGGAAGCCCCGGATGACTGGCATCGTGGCAGCTACCCGTGGTTCCGTCACAACGAGGCGCTGGATGTGCAGGTTGGGATTGGCGGCAAGGTCACCAAAGAAGGGCACTGGGAGCCAGGGTTTACTATCACCGGCCAGGCCTGGGATCTGCCGGTTCTCGGTTACCGTAACGGCGTAGCGCAACCGCTGCGTCTTTGGCAGGCCAGCCATGCGCACCCGTTTAACCTGACCAAATTTAATGACGGCGATTTCCTGCGCGCAGAGCAGCAGGGCATCGACGCTGAAAAACTGACGAAAGTGCTGTACCCGAACGATAACCACACCGCGGGTAAAAAGCTGCGCCTTATGCAGCAGTACTTCCAGTGCGCCTGCTCCGTAGCCGACATTCTGCGCCGCCATCATCTGGCAGGGCGTAAGCTGCACGAACTGGCTGATTACGAAGTCATTCAACTTAACGATACTCACCCGACTATCGCGATCCCTGAACTGCTGCGCGTGCTGATTGATGAGCACCAGATGAGCTGGGACGATGCGTGGGCGATTACCAGCAAGACCTTCGCTTACACCAACCACACCCTGATGCCGGAAGCGTTAGAGTGCTGGGATGAGAAACTGGTGAAAGCACTCCTGCCGCGCCACATGCAAATCATCAAAGAGATTAACGACCGCTTTAAGACGTTGGTTGATAAAACCTGGCCGGGTGATGCTGAAGTCTGGGCGAAGCTGGCAGTGGTGCACAATAAACAGGTGCGTATGGCCAACATGTGCGTGGTCAGCGGTTTTGCGGTCAACGGTGTGGCGGCGCTGCACTCCGATCTGGTGGTGAAAGATCTGTTCCCGGAATATCACCAGCTCTGGCCGAACAAATTCCATAACGTCACTAACGGGATTACTCCGCGTCGCTGGATTAAGCAATGCAACCCGGCGCTTGCCGCACTGCTGGATAAATCGCTGAAAAAAGAGTGGGCTAACGACCTCGACCAGCTGATTAACCTGGAAAAATACGCGGACGATGCGAAATTCCGTCAGCAGTATCGTGACATCAAGCTGGCGAACAAAGAGCGTCTGGTGAAGTTTATTAAAGCGCGTACCGGTATTGAAATAACGACTAACGCTATCTTTGATATTCAGATTAAACGTCTTCATGAGTACAAGCGCCAGCACCTGAATCTGCTGCATATTCTGGCGTTGTACAAAGAAATCCGTGAGAACCCGCAGGCAGATCGCGTGCCGCGCGTATTCTTGTTTGGCGCAAAAGCTGCTCCGGGTTACTACCTAGCGAAAAATATCATCTTCGCCATCAACCAGGTTGCACAAACCATCAATAACGACCCGAAAGTCGGTGACAAGCTGAAGGTCGTCTTCCTGCCGGATTATTGTGTCTCGGCGGCGGAAATGCTGATCCCGGCGGCGGATATCTCTGAGCAGATTTCAACCGCAGGGAAAGAGGCTTCCGGCACCGGTAACATGAAGCTGGCGCTGAACGGTGCGTTAACCGTAGGTACGCTGGATGGCGCAAACGTCGAAATCGCCGAGAAGGTGGGTGACGAGAATATCTTTATCTTTGGTCATACCGTGGAAGAGGTGAAGGCGCTCAAAGCCAAAGGCTACGACCCGGTGAAATGGCGTAAAAAAGACAAAGTGCTGGATGCTGTCCTGAAAGAGCTGGAAAGCGGGAAATACAGCGATGGCGACAAGCATGCCTTTGACCAGATGCTGCACAGTATCGGCAAGCAGGGCGGCGATCCGTATCTGGTGATGGCGGACTTCGCGGCCTACGTTGAAGCTCAGAAGCAGGTTGACGTGTTGTATCGTGACCAGGACGCCTGGACCCGGGCGGCGATTCTGAATACCGCGCGTTGCGGCATGTTCAGCTCGGATCGCTCCATCCGCGATTATCAGGCTCGTATCTGGCAGGCGAAACGTTAAGGAATCGCGATGGAAAGCAAACGTCTGGATAATGCCGCGCTGGCGGCGGGGATCAGCCCCAATTACATTAATGCCCACGGTAAACCGCAGTCTATTGGCGCCGAAACCAAACGGCGTTTGCTTGACGCCATGCATCGCACCACCGCTGCCACTCAGGTGGCGGTAACCCCGGTGCCGAATGTCATGGTCTATACCGCTGGCAAGAAAATGCCGCTGGCGGTTGAGGGAAGCGGAGAGTTTAACTGGCTGCTGACCACCGAAGAGGGCGTGCAGCACAAAGGGCATGCCGTCGGCGGTAAATCTTTTAACCTTCCGGCGAAGCTGCCGGAGGGGTATCACACGTTGACCCTGACCCAGGGCGAGCTGCGTTCCCATTGTCGTATCATCGTGGCACCAAAGCGCTGCTATGAACCGCAGGCGTTGTTAGCCGGGCAGAAGCTGTGGGGCGCATGTGTTCAGCTCTACACTTTGCGATCGGAAAAGAACTGGGGGATTGGCGATTTCGGCGATCTCCGCACCATGCTGGTGGATGTGGCGCAACGCGGCGGCGCGTTTATCGGGCTTAATCCGATTCACGCGCTGTATCCGGCGAATCCGGAGAGTGCCAGCCCGTACAGCCCGTCGTCACGTCGCTGGTTGAACGTTATTTATATTGATGTAAACGCCGTAGATGATTTCCGTCTGAGTAAAGAGGCGCAGGCGTGGTGGAAGAAACCCGCGACTCAGCAAGCTCTGCAACGCGCCCGCGATGCCGAGTGGGTTGATTATTCTGCTGTTACCGCACTGAAGATGACGGCGCTACGTATGGCGTGGAAAAGCTTCTCTGCGCGTGATGATGAGCAGATGGCGGCATTTCGCCAGTTTGTGGCTCAGGAAGGGGATAGCCTCTACTGGCAGGCGGCCTTTGATGCGCTGCATGCGCATCAGGTGAAAGAGGACGCATTGCGCTGGGGCTGGCCGGTGTGGCCAGAAGCTTTCCAGTCAGTGGACTCGCCAGAGGTAAAACGCTTCTGCGAAGAACATCGTGATGACGTAGATTTCTACCTGTGGTTACAGTGGCTGGCGTATACCCAGTTTGCTGACTGCTGGAAAACCAGCCAGGGCTTTGCAATGCCGATAGGGTTGTATCGCGACCTGGCCGTTGGCGTGGCCGAAGGCGGGGCGGAAACCTGGTGTGACCGCGAGTTGTATTGCCTGAAAGCTTCAGTTGGCGCGCCGCCGGATATTCTCGGTCCGCTTGGGCAAAACTGGGGACTGCCGCCGATGGATCCGCACATCATCACGGCACGCGCCTACGAACCGTTTATCGAACTGCTGCGCGCCAATATGCAGAACTGCGGCGCGTTGCGTATCGACCATGTCATGTCGATGCTGCGTCTGTGGTGGATCCCTTACGGTGAAACTGCCGATCACGGTGCCTACGTGCATTATCCGGTCGATGATTTGCTTTCAATTCTGGCGCTGGAAAGTAAACGTCACCACTGCATGGTGATTGGTGAAGATCTGGGTACCGTGCCGGTGGAGATCGTCAGCAAGCTGCGTGACAGCGGCGTCTACTCCTACAAAGTGCTTTATTTTGAGAATGACCATGAGAAAAACTTCCGTGCGCCGAAAGCGTACCCGGAACAATCAATGGCAGTCGCGGCGACGCATGACCTTCCTACGCTTAAAGGTTATTGGGATAGCGGCGATCTGACGCTAGGTAAAGCACTGGGCCTGTATCCGGATGAAGTCGTGCTGCGCGGGTTGTATCAGGACCGGGAACTGGCGAAACAAGGGCTGCTGGACGCGCTGCACAAATACGGCTGCCTGCCAAAACGTGCCGGTCACAAGGCGTCCCTGATGTCGATGACGCCGATTCTGAATCGCGGCATGCAACGCTACATCGCTGACAGCAACAGTGCGCTGCTGGGCCTGCAACCGGAAGACTGGCTGGATATGGCTGAGCCGGTCAACATTCCGGGGACCAGCGACCAGTACAAAAACTGGCGGCGTAAGCTCACCGCCACGCTGGAACAGATGTTCGCCGATGAAGGCGTGAATAAGCTGATTAAGGATTTGGATAAGCGGCGAAAAGCGGCCGCGAAGAAGAAGTAAAAAAGCCGGGGATTTCCCCGGCTTTTTTATGGTGATGGCTCGTAGCACGTAGGCCTGATAAGCGTAGCGCCATCAGGCTCAGTTTTATCAGACCACCATACCCAGCAGCAGACACCCTACCAGACCGCAGACGGAGATAATGGTTTCCAACATTGACCATGACTTGATGGTTTCACCGATGGTCAGGTTGAAGTACTCCTTGAACAGCCAGAACCCAGGATCGTTCACGTGGGAGAAGATGACGGAACCGGAACCAACCGCAATAACCATCAGCTCAGGGCTTACGCCGGTCGTTGCAATCAGCGGTGCCACAATCCCACCTGCAGTAATCGCTGCAACGGTTGCGGAACCCAGTGCGATACGCAGTACTGCAGCGATAGACCATGCCATCAGCAGCGGAGAAACGTTAGAGCCGTGCATCATTGAAGCGATGTATTTGTCTACGCCGCTATCAACCAGAACCTGTTTGAAGGCACCACCACCACCGATGATCAACAGCATCATCGCGATGATTTTGATTGAGGACACCAGCGTGTCGTTAATCTGATCCATCGAACGTCCGCGGTTCAGACCAAAAGTGAACATCGCAATCAGCACCGCAATCAGCGTTGCCATGACCGGGTCACCGAGGAATTCTGCAACCGTCAGGAAAGCATGGCCTTTCGGCAGAATCATCTCCGCCACGGCGCGCATTGCCATCAGGATAACCGGGACCAGAGAGGTCCAGACGCTGACGCCAAAGCCTGGCATCTCTTCTTCAGTGAAGGTTTTTGCGCTGTACAGACCTTCCGGGATTGGCTTATCGATGCCTTTCAGGAAACGCGCGTATACCGGACCGGCGAGAATAACGGTCGGGATTGCCAGAATCGTACCAAACAGCAGAGTTTTACCCATATCTGCGTGGAAAATGGTGGCAATAGCGGTTGGACCCGGGTGCGGTGGCAGGAAGCCGTGAGTAACGGACAGCGCAGCCGCCATCGGCACACCAACGTACAGCAGCGGGATGTTAGCAGCGGCAGCAATGGTGAATACCAGCGGCAGCATCAGCACGAAGCCAACTTCGTAGAACAGGGCAAAACCGACGGTGAAGCCGGTTAATACCACCGCCCACTGAATGTGTTTTTTGCCGAATTTAGCAATCAGCGTGGTTGCGATGCGCTGTGCGCCGCCGCAGTCCGCCAGCATTTTGCCCAGCATGGCGCCAAAACCCATAATCAGGGCGAGGCTGCCAAGGGTTCCGCCGACGCCGGCTTTAATCGAACCGATGACTTTATCCAGTGGCATCCCTTGCATCAATCCGACAGCAAGCGCCACCAGGACGAGAGCGATGAAGCCGTTCATTTTGAAACGGATCATCAGGAGGAGTAACAAGATTACACCGATAGCAACGATGACTAATGGCATGATTTACCTGGCCTTTACTTTGTTATGGGTAACGTCAGTGTTTAGATGACAAATTCCGATTGTCCCGACCGGGAACAGAGTATTCTCAGCACCAATGCTGGTTGCCTTCAAAACTAATCAGTTTAACTGGCTATTATGGGTGTGTTAGGTGCTGATACGAATGATACGGGTAACATGCTGCGCTTGAAAATCACCTGGACAGGCAAAATTTAAAATATGAGAGGCTGGTCAAATTATGCGGGGGATTGTTGCAGGGCACAGGCAGAGAAATGCAGTGTTGTAGGCCGTTACGCTGCCATTCGGCAGCAATGCCCGATAGCGACGCGGGTGCGTCTTATCGGGCCTACGGATACTCTACAGGTTCGGGCGTTAGTAGTAAGAGTGCTCGCCGCGCTGGTGTTCGGTTAAATCGCGAACGCCTTTCAGTTCAGGGAATTCAGCCAGCAGCTGCTTCTCGATACCTTCTTTCAGCGTTACATCTACCATTGAACAGCCGTTACAGCCGCCGCCAAACTGCAGAATGGCGTAGCCTTCATCGGTGATTTCCATCAGAGAGACACGACCACCGTGGCCAGCCAGCTGTGGGTTGATCTGCGATTGCAACATGTACTCCACGCGTTCCATCAGCGGCGCATCATCGGCAACTTTACGCATTTTGGCGTTTGGTGCTTTCAGGGTCAGCTGGGATCCTAACTGGTCGGTAACGAAATCGATTTCTGCATCTTCCAGATACGGTGCGCTCAGTTCATCAACATATGCGGTCAGCAGGTCAAATTTAATGGCGGTGTCGGTTGCTTCCACGGCGTCCGGCGGACAATAAGAAACGCCACATTCAGCGTTAGGCGTGCCGGGATTAATCACAAATACGCGGATTTGTGTCCCTTCTTCCTGATTTGCCAGCAGTTTGGCAAAGTGCGCTTGTGCAGCATCGGAAATATGGATCATAGTAATGGCCTAATAGTTGACTATTTTACTTGGTTATAATACGCCCATCATCGAGGCTCTACAAGGTTCGACACAGGCACCATACCTGGACAGTCGCCGCGCCGTTGCGTAAAAGCAGCTGCGCGATTTCCGCGACGGTACTTCCGGTAGTGACGACATCATCCACAATAACCATATGGAGTCCTTGCACCGGCAATTCAAGGCGAAAGGCATTTTTCAGGTTACGTTTACGTAATCGGGCGCTGAGATGGTGCTGTGTGGCGGTTGCCCGAACCCGCGAGATGGTCCGGCTGTCCCAGTCGCAACCCAGCCAGCGCGCCAGCGGACGGCACAGTAAATCGCTCTGATTAAACCCTCTGCGCCAGTGTCGGCGTTGCCAGAGCGGGACGCTGACCAGCCTGTCCGGTAGAGGAAGGCCGCTGGCGCGCCGGGCCTGTAGTACCTCCAGTAATAGCAAACGTGAAAGAGCTGAGGCTGTTTCGCTGCGTCGTGAAAACTTGAGCTGGTGGATAAGCCCGCTCAACGGCGGAACATAGTCGCTGACGGTAACCAGTCTCTGCCACGGCGGCGGTTTTTGCAGGCAGCGCCCACAGGGAATGACGGTATGAGCGGCAGGGAGTCCACATTGAGGGCACAGGCTGGCGTGTTGACGCGTTGCCCGCGTACAGACTGAGCAGATCCCCCAATGCCCTAATGTCAGGGGCATTCGGCATAGCCAGCACAATCCCGGTACTGTTAGCATAGATGCATCCTTTCAGGCTAAAAGAGAACAATAACTGATGAATGACATCTGGTGGCAGACCCAGGGTTCGGGAAATTGCCATCTTGTGCTGCTGCACGGATGGGGACTGAATGCGCAAGTGTGGCATTGCATAAGCGAGGAACTGAGCTCGCATTTTACACTGCATCTTGTCGACTTACCGGGATTTGGTCGTAGCCAGGGTTTCGGTGCAATGTCACTGGAAGAGATGGCTGAGCGGGTATTGAAACAGGCACCGGAGAAAGCTATCTGGCTCGGCTGGAGTCTGGGCGGGCTGGTCGCGAGTCAGGTGGCGTTAACGCATCCTGAGCGTGTTCAGGCGCTGGCGACCGTCGCGTCTTCCCCTTGCTTTAGCGCGCGGGATGAGTGGCCGGGAATCAAGCCAGAGGTGCTGGCAGGTTTCCAGCAGCAGCTGAGCGAAGATTTCCAGCGTACGGTGGAGCGTTTTCTGGCATTGCAAACGATGGGCACAGAAACTGCGCGTCAGGATGCGCGAGCGCTAAAGAAAACGGTACTGGCTTTACCCATGCCGGACGTCGAGGTGCTCAATGGTGGACTTGAGATCCTGAAAACGGTCGATCTGCGAGAACCGCTGTGCGCGGTGGAAATGCCTTTCCTGCGGTTGTATGGCTATCTTGACGGGCTGGTGCCGCGCAAAGTCGTCCCGATGCTGGATGCACTGTGGCCGCAGAGCGAGTCTTTGGTGTTTGCCAAAGCGGCGCATGCGCCGTTTATCTCGCATCCCGTAGAGTTCTGTGCAGCGCTTGTGGCGTTAAAACAGAAACTATAAATTTGATGTGTTGCCCGGTGGTGCCATGCTCGCCGGGCCTGAGATTAATGGCTGCGCGTAGCCAGATTCTCAGCGGTCAAGCCAGTAATTCTGAAGATGGTTAGTGGGTCTATACCATCAGCCTGCATAGTTGATGCAATACGTAATGCTTCCTCTCGTTTGCCTTGTTGCAGACCCGTTTGTAACCCCTCCTGTAGCCCTTCTTGCAACCCTTTCCTATGGCCTTCCTGAAGACCATTTAGGTGCCCTTCCTGTCGTAATCTTTCGGCGATAGTCATCAACTTGTCCTTATGTTGGGGTAAACGTTCGGCGACTTCATGAAGAAACTCGCCAAAATGTGTGGTGTTACCGGCCTGCATTAAATAATTAAACAAGGCTTTCAACTGGTTGTCATTAGCGTGTCCTTTAACAAGCAGGATGGCCAGTTTTTCTACCAGCCCCATCAAATCGCGTTTACGAATATGCTTTTGGATGAGCTCCAACAGCGCCATCCGGCGATGCTGCATAATCTCGTCATCGGGCACAACAGTGATATCGATCAGTGGAAACGCGGTGCTATACCTGAGAAAAAAGATGACGAGACTCTACTTCCCAGGTTACCAGTAATCATCCACGAATTAATAACGATGCGTGGCTGGCTGGAGGATAGAACTTTTTTGCTGAAATAATGAAATCTGTGTGGAATCCATTACGCAAAAAAGCCGGATATCAGCGTAAACGCGTTATCCGGCCTGGACGTTTGCATCATTTGTAGGCCGGATAAGCGTAGCGCCATCCGGCAAAGAGCATCTGATTAGCGTAAAGCCCACCACTCGCGCAGGCAGGCTTTACCTTCTGGGCAACTTTTGCAGCTTCCGGAAAGACACCCGTCGGCATCTTCCTGAATCCGCACCGCTTTGCCCATCTTTTCTAACTGATTCAGCATGGCGTCAATCATGGGCTGCGGGGTATGCAGCGTGTGGCTAATTTGTGTAGCCTCCATGCGCCCCCGCAAAGCCAGTAAATCACGAACCTGAATAAGCGATGCCATTGTCGATAACCTTAGTGGCAATCGCCAGTCGTGCTGGAACAGCAGGAACTCGCCGTCCTGTTGGTTGCCAGCAGTGCGAGGTCCACGCGGCTGCGAGCTCGACGCAGCAGGCCCAGCAACACGATGTTAAACAGGATGACCGCTAAAATGCACACCAGGCTGTAGGTCGGGTGCTCTTTGTAGCTGACCGTCTGATAAAACAGCGTCGACAGAGAGTAGGCGATATTCAGGCCCCACAGAATCGAGAAGCTCATCCAGCCACGGCTGGATTCACGTGCGATAGCGCCCATCACTGAAATGCACGGTACATACAGCAGAACAAAGATCAGATAGCTGTACGCGGCGGCGGCGCTGCCAAATTTCTCGCCCATCACGCCCATTGCACCGGTAGCCATTTCACCGTCGCCCTTGCTGGCTTCGATAGGGTTAGCCAGCACGCTCAGGCTGAAAGTGTCTTTCAGGCTTTGCCAGGTTTCATCTACCGCGCTGAGCAGCTCATCACCGAGGTGGAAATCTGCCGGGTTGAACTCTTCTTCCTGAATGTTTTCTGCGGTATAGAGCGTGTTCAGCGTACCGACAACCACTTCTTTCGCCATCGCGCCGGTGAACAGACCTACGGTTGCCTGCCAGTTATCTTCGTGAACACCAATCGGTTTGAAGACTGGGGTAATGACGCGGCTCACGGAAGCCAGAGCAGAGTCGTTGATGTTGTCGACGATTTTCCCGCTCAGTGAGAAGCTGTTAAAGGCACTGAGGAAAATGCTGACGATGATGATGACTTTACCTGCACGCAGAACGAAGCCTTTCAGACGTTGCCAGGTTTGAATGATCAGACTCTTAATGTGCGGCACGTGATATACCGGCAGCTCCATCACGAACGGCGTTGCTTCGCCACGCATGATGGTGTGTTTGAGCATCAGGCCGGTCAACACCGCCATGACGATACCCAGTACGTACAGCGAGAAGACCGCCAGCGCGCCGTTCTGACCAAAGAACGCGGCGGCAAAGACGGCGAAAATCGCCAGACGTGCACCACAGGACATAAACGGCGCCATCATGATGGTCATCAGACGCTCACGCGGGGCATCCAGCGTACGTGCGCCCATCACTGACGGTACGTTACAGCCAAAGCCGACGATCAGCGGGACGAACGATTTGCCCGGCAGTCCCAGCGCCTGCATTAGACGGTCCATCACAAATGCGGCGCGCGCCATGTAGCCGGAGTCTTCAAGGAAGGAGAGGAACAGATACATCATGCCGATTTGCGGTACCAGCGGCAGCACGGTGTTAATCCCGCCGCCAAGGCCCTGGGCCAGGAAGATGGTCAGCCAGTCCGGGAAATGCAGCGTATAGCCAATCCACTGAATACCATGGATAAAGAGTGCCACGGAGCCAACATCAAACAACGGTTGCAGCGCGCCGCCAATGTTGATGGCAAGCAGGAACATCAGGTACATCACGAACAGGAAAATCGGCAGACCGAGGAAGCGGTTGAGGATAATTTTATCTACCGCGGTGGTGAAACGGCTCGGCTCTGCCGTCAGGGTATTACTGACGGTATCGCAGATAGCAGCAATGCACTGGTAACGTGCATCGGCAATATGTAGCGCCGGGTCGTCCATTGTCTCACTCAGGCGAGCAACAGCAGCATCAAGGTTTTGTGCTGCATCACCGGCGTAAGCACGGCTGTAGATATCGCCTTCGAGCATCTGCAGGCCCAGCCAGCGGCGCTGTTTAAGCGGCATATCTTTGGCCATTGCGTCGGCGAGGGAGTCAGCTTCTTGCAGCAGCGGCTGGGCATAATGGACCAGCTCAACGGTGTCGTTTTCTTTGTAGCGATCGATCGCCAGCTTCAGTGCTTCAATGCCGCGCGCACGAGTGGAAACCAGTGGAACCACCGGACAGCCAAGACGAGCGGAGAGGGCGTCGATATCGATACGGATTTGCTGTTTCTCAGCAATATCCAGCATGTTCAGTGCGACGATGCAGGGAATACCCAGCTCAAGCAGTTGCAACGTCAGGTAGAGGTTGCGTTCAAGGTTTGAAGCATCGACCACGTTGATCAAGAGATCCGCGTCGCCGCTTAAAATATAGTGGCAGGCAATCTGCTCATCGAGAGAGGTTTGCGATGAGATTGTCGTCAGAGAATAGGTGCCGGGTAAATCGACCAGCGTGACCTGGTGGTCCGTCGTGGCGAAATGGCCTTCTTTACGCTCAACGGTAACGCCAGCCCAGTTGCCTACACGCTGGCGCGCGCCGGTGAGCTGGTTGAATAAAGTTGTCTTGCCGGAATTAGGATTACCAATTAAACCAATGGTTAGTTTTTTCATTTTTATAGACTCACTGTATTAACAGGAAACCGCTTCCACTTCTAATAACGCCAGATCCTTCTTACGCAATACCAGACTTACGCGACGCGTTTCGATATGGATAGGATCGCCGAGCGGGGCGACGCGTACCACGTTGAAGGATGAGCCGGGTAGCATGCCAAGTGACAACAGTTTCTGACGATAAGCCGGGCTGATTTCACGGGCAAAACCGGTAATTTTCCACGCACTGTCAGGAGTGAATTGCATAGGGACCTACTTATATCTCGCTAACTGGATGATAACCTCATGGGGCGACAGGGCGGCATGAGACCAGATGATTAGCCAACGTAAGGAAAGAGTAAATAATCAACAAATCAATGATAATGAGAATGGTTTCTATCATCAATAGAATAAATGTGACGGAATGTACAATTGGATAATAATTTGAGCCAATTTTGATATTCCTCAATATTTATTCTGGTTGGAAACGAGTGATTCGCGGAAGTAATTATTGGGGATCTTAATGTTTAATTAAGGTTTCATCTGTTAATGAAGTGATAAATATATTGTGGTGCAAAGCGGTGCATGGATTAAATATGCCGGATGGCGTCGCTCATGCGTCTTATCCGGCCTGCAAATTAATTGCGATAACCTGGCCGGACAGGGCGTTTACACCACCATCCGGCACAGGGTTTAAACTTAGCGTTTTTTACCCATTGCCGCAGCCAGCGCATCCATCATCGCGCTGTTGCCCGCAGGCTGTGCGTCACGGCCACGCGGTTTCGCCGCTTTTGGCGTCGGGCGATTACCCTGAGCGCGATCGTTATTCCCGCCGCCGCGACGCGCATTGGTTTCACCCGGCTGCTCGTCCAGACGCATGGTCAGCGCGATACGCTTACGTTGCAGGTCCACTTCCAGCACTTTCACCTTCACAATGTCGCCCGCTTTCACCACGGTGTGTGGATCTTCGACGAACTTATTCGACAGTGAAGAGATATGCACCAGACCATCCTGATGCACGCCGATATCAACAAATGCGCCGAAGTTGGTGACGTTGGTGACTGCCCCTTCAAGAATCATTCCCGGCAGCAGATCGTTCATGGTTTCTACACCATCGGCAAACTGCGCGGTTTTAAATTCAGGACGCGGATCGCGGCCCGGCTTTTCCAGCTCTTTGATGATGTCGGTGACGGTCGGCACCCCGAAGCGTTCGTCGGTAAAATCAGCGGCTTTCAGATTACGCAATTCGCTGCTGTTACCCATCAGATCACGCAACGATTGCTCGGTGGCAGCCAGAATGCGTTCCACAACCGGATAAGCTTCCGGGTGAACGGTAGAGGCATCCAGCGGGTTATCGCCGTGGTTGATACGCAGGAAGCCCGCGCACTGTTCAAAGGCTTTAGGACCCAGGCGGCTGACTTTTAACAGTTGCTGACGGTTCTGGAATTGACCGTTCTCATCACGCCAGGCAACGATATTCTGCGCCATCATGCGCGTCAGACCAGCAACACGGGTCAGCAGCGGTACGGAGGCGGTATTCAGATCGACGCCGACGGCGTTCACGCAGTCTTCCACCACCGCATCCAGCTTACGCGCCAACTGAGTCTGGCTTACGTCGTGCTGATACTGGCCCACGCCGATAGATTTCGGATCGATTTTCACTAGCTCAGCCAGCGGATCCTGCAGACGACGGGCGATAGACACCGCGCCACGCAGAGATACGTCGAGGTCCGGGAACTCCAGCGCCGCCAGTTCGGATGCGGAGTAAACCGACGCGCCGGCTTCACTGACGATCACTTTCTGCGCGGTCACTTGCGGGAACTGCTTTTGCACGTCGAGGAAGAAACGCTCGGTTTCGCGCGACGCCGTACCGTTACCAATCGCCACCAGTTCAACGTTGTGTTTTTCACACAGCGCCGCAACGGCAACGGCGGCTTTGGCGGCCTGACCGGTATGCGGATAAATGGTGTCGGTCGCGACCAGCTTGCCGGTACCGTCAACCACTGCCACTTTTACACCGGTACGCAGACCTGGATCGAGGCCCATGGTGGCGCGCAGCCCGGCCGGAGCGGCCATCAGCAGGTCATGCAGGTTACGGGCAAAGACGTTGATAGCTTCATCTTCCGCACGTTCGCGCACGGTACCCATCAGCTCCGTTTCGAGGTGCATCAGCACTTTGATGCGCCAGGTCCAGCTAACCACGCCTTTACGCCAGCTGTCTGCTGGGGCGTTGTTCAGGCGTAGTCCCAGGTGATCCCGGATAATCTGTTCGCCGTGGCTCTCTTTTGGTGGCTCATCGAATTGCGGATCGGCATTCAGTGAAAGTTGCAACACGCCTTCGTTACGGCCACGGAACATGGCCAGCGCACGGTGGGATGGTACTGTAGAAATCGGTTCGTGGTGATCGAAGTAGTCGCGGAACTTAGCGCCTTCCTCTTCTTTACCGCTTACCACGGTGGCAACCAGATGGGCGTTTTTCCACAGATAATCACGTACTTTCGCCAGCAGAGCAGCGTCTTCAGCGAAGCGCTCCATCAGAATGTAGCGCGCGCCGTCGAGGGCGGCTTTGGTATCCGCCACGCCGTTTTCGGTGTTGAGATATTTTGCGGCTTCCGTTTCCGGGTCGTGAGATGGTTCGTTCCACAGCAGGTCTGCCAACGGCTCCAGTCCGGCCTCAATGGCGATCTGCCCACGGGTGCGGCGCTTTGGTTTATACGGCAGATAGAGATCTTCGAGTTCGGTCTTACTTAACGTACCGTTGATCGCTTTCGCCAGATCGTCGGTCAGTTTGCCTTGCTCGCCGATAGATTTCAGGATTGCCTGACGGCGGTCTTCCAGTTCACGCAGATATCCCAGACGGGTTTCCAGATTACGCAGTTGCGTATCGTCCAAACCGCCGGTGATTTCCTTACGATATCGTGCGATAAACGGCACGGTGTTCCCTTCGTCAAGCAGGCGAACGGCAGCTTCTACCTGTTCAGCACGAGCCTGAATTTCACCTGCGATAATGCGGCAGAAAGAATCATTCATCATGGATAGCTTCGTCTATAGGATAAAAAATCAGGGGATAGTTATACGGATTGACTGGCAAAAATGCCAGCCATCTGCCGGGGCTTCGGATTGTTCCGGTCTCACTTCACGTATTCAATCTCGTTCACGTACCAGCTGGCTTCGCCACTTGGGGTGTTTACTACTGCGAGATCGCCGACCTCTTTTTTCAATAGCGCCCGCGCCATTGGTGAGTCGATTGAGATGTAATCTTTACGACCGAAGATCTCATCGTAGCCAACAATACGGAATTTGCGGATGTCGCCATCGTCATTTTCAATCTCAACCCATGCGCCAAAGAAGACTTTGCCTTCCTGCTGCGGGGAGTAATCGACGATTTTTAGATTCTCCATGCACTTGGTCAAATAACGGACGCGGCGGTCGATCTCACGCAGGCGCTTTTTATTATACTGGTAGTCGGCATTTTCGCTGCGGTCACCCAGACTTGCGGCCCAGGTAACTTTTTTGGTGACTTCCGGGCGCTCTTCACGCCAGAGATAATTCAGCTCTTGTTTAAGTTTTTCATACCCTTCACGGGTTATCAGGGGCGTTTTCATCTTATTGTTTTACCTTCGACTCTGTGATGATGCGCACAATTAGTATTAAGTGAGCATATCAACAGAATAAATAATGTATTGCGAGAAACATTGTATACTTAAGCTGCTGTTTAATATGCTTTGTAACAATTTAGCCTGGAATTCATACCAGAATTCGCTGGTGACTCACGTTAGCTTTCTTAAGAATATACACTTAATTGTTGCGAACCTTTGGGAGTAATAACAATGCAAGAGAACTATAAGATTCTGGTGGTCGATGACGACATGCGCTTGCGTGCGCTTCTGGAGCGTTATCTGACCGAGCAGGGCTTCCAGGTTCGAAGCGTCGCAAACGCTGAGCAGATGGATCGTCTGCTGACCCGTGAGTCCTTTCACCTGATGGTGCTGGATTTAATGCTGCCGGGAGAAGATGGCCTGTCTATTTGCCGTCGCCTGCGCAGCCAGAGCAACCCGATGCCGATCATTATGGTCACAGCGAAGGGTGAAGAAGTTGACCGTATCGTAGGGCTGGAAATCGGTGCCGACGATTACATCCCGAAACCGTTTAACCCGCGTGAGCTGCTGGCACGTATTCGCGCAGTCCTGCGTCGTCAGGCGAATGAACTGCCGGGCGCACCTTCTCAGGAAGAAGCGGTTATCGCTTTTGGTAAGTTCAAACTGAACCTCGGTACGCGTGAAATGTTCCGCGAAGATGAGCCGATGCCGCTCACCAGCGGGGAATTTGCGGTACTGAAAGCGCTGGTAAGCCACCCGCGCGAGCCGCTGTCGCGAGACAAGCTGATGAACCTCGCCCGTGGTCGTGAATATTCTGCGATGGAACGTTCTATCGACGTCCAGATCTCCCGTCTGCGCCGCATGGTGGAAGAAGATCCGGCTCATCCACGCTACATTCAGACCGTATGGGGTCTGGGCTACGTCTTTGTTCCGGACGGTTCTAAAGCATGAGGCGAATGCGCTTCTCACCACGAAGTTCGTTTGCCCGCACGTTATTGCTCATCGTCACCTTGCTGTTTGCCAGCCTGGTGACGACATACCTGGTAGTGCTGAACTTCGCGATTCTGCCGAGCCTCCAGCAGTTTAATAAGGTCCTGGCGTACGAAGTTCGTATGCTGATGACCGATAAACTGCAACTGGAGGACGGTACGCAACTGGTGGTGCCGCCCGCATTCCGCCGGGAAATTTATCGTGAGCTGGGTATTTCCCTCTATTCCAATGAGGCCGCTGAAGAGGCCGGACTGCGTTGGGCGCAACACTATGAATTCTTAAGCCATCAGATGGCGCAGCAGCTGGGTGGCCCAACGGAAGTCCGCGTTGAGGTCAACAAAAGCTCGCCGGTCGTGTGGCTGAAAACCTGGCTGTCGCCCAATATCTGGGTACGCGTGCCGCTTACGGAAATTCATCAGGGCGATTTTTCACCACTGTTCCGCTATACGCTGGCGATTATGCTGCTGGCTATCGGTGGGGCGTGGCTGTTTATCCGTATCCAGAACCGGCCATTGGTGGATCTTGAACATGCGGCGCTGCAGGTGGGGAAAGGTATCATTCCGCCGCCGTTGCGTGAGTATGGCGCTTCAGAGGTGCGCTCCGTAACCCGAGCCTTTAACCATATGGCCGCGGGCGTGAAGCAGCTGGCCGATGACCGTACACTGTTAATGGCGGGCGTGAGCCACGATTTACGTACCCCGCTGACGCGTATTCGTCTGGCGACGGAAATGATGGGCGAGGAAGACGGTTATCTCGCGGAGTCCATCAATAAGGACATCGAAGAGTGTAACGCCATCATCGAGCAGTTTATCGATTACCTGCGTACCGGTCAGGAGATGCCAATGGAGATGGCAGATCTGAACTCGGTGCTGGGTGAAGTGGTTGCGGCAGAAAGCGGCTACGAACGTGAAATCGAAACTGCGCTGCTGCCGGGCAGCATTCAGGTGAAGATGCACCCGCTGTCGATCAAGCGTGCAGTTGCCAATATGGTGGTTAACGCCGCCCGCTACGGCAACGGCTGGATTAAGGTCAGTAGCGGAATGGAGCAGCATCGCGCCTGGTTCCAGGTAGAAGATGATGGTCCGGGCATCAAGCCGGAGCAGCGTAAGCACCTGTTCCAGCCGTTTGTCCGCGGCGACAGCGCGCGCAGTACCAGCGGCACGGGCCTGGGGCTGGCGATTGTGCAGCGTATTATTGATAACCATAACGGTATGCTGGAGATTGGTACCAGTGAACGCGGTGGGTTGTCGATTCGTGCATGGCTTCCGGTTCCCTTCACTCGCGCGCCGGGCAACACGAAAGACGCATAACAAAGGGAGGCAAAATGCCTCCCTTTTTGTTGCTGTAGGCCGGATAAGGCGAAACCGCCATCCGGCACTTTTCGTTACAGCTTCGGTCCGGCGCTAACCAGCGCTTCACCCGCAGGGGTATCGGTATATTTCTCGAAGTTCTCGATAAACAGTTTCGCCAGTGCATTGGCTTTTTCCTGCCACTGCTCCGGAGATGCGTAGGTATTACGCGGATCGAGAATGCGAGTGTCCACACCCGGCAGCTCGGTCGGGATAGCCAGGTCAAACATTGGCAGACGGAACGTTTCCGCGTCATCCAGCGAACCGTTCAGGATGGCGTCGATAATCGCACGGGTATCTTTGATAGAGATACGCTTGCCGGTACCGTTCCAGCCGGTGTTAACCAGATACGCCTGCGCACCTGCCGCCTGCATACGTTTCACCAGCACTTCTGCGTACTGCGTTGGGTGCAGAGACAGGAATGCTGCGCCGAAGCAGGCTGAGAAGGTTGGGGTCGGTTCGGTGACGCCGCGTTCGGTACCGGCCAGTTTGGCGGTGAAGCCAGACAGGAAGTGGTACTGTGTTTGGTCTGCGGTCAGGCGAGAAACCGGCGGCAGCACGCCAAATGCGTCGGCGGTCAGGAAGATCACTTTGGTAGCATGGCCCGCTTTTGACACCGGCTTAACGATATTATCGATGTGATAAATCGGGTAGGAAACGCGGGTGTTCTCAGTTTTTGAACCATCATCGAAATCGATGGAACCATCTTCGCGCACGGTGACGTTTTCCAGCAGCGCGTCACGACGGATCGCGTTGTAGATTTCCGGCTCGGCATCTTTAGACAGTTTGATGGTCTTCGCGTAGCAACCGCCTTCGAAGTTAAACACACCGTCGTCATCCCAGCCGTGTTCGTCATCGCCAATCAGGCGACGTTTCGGGTCGGTGGACAGCGTGGTTTTACCGGTGCCGGACAGGCCAAAGAAGACTGCCACATCGCCTTTTTCCCCAACGTTTGCTGAGCAGTGCATGGAGGCAATGCCTTTCAGCGGCAGCAGGTAGTTCATTACGGAGAACATACCTTTCTTCATTTCGCCGCCGTACCAGGTACCACCAATCAGCTGGATACGCTCAGTCAGGTTGAAAGCCACGAAGTTTTCTGAGTTCAGACCCTGCTCTTTCCACTGTGGGTTGGTGCATTTAGCGCCGTTCATCACGATGAAATCAGGTTTGAAATCAACCAGCTCTTCGTCGCTTGGGCGGATGAACATGTTTTTGACAAAATGCGCCTGCCAGGCAACTTCGGTAATGAAGCGCACGGAAAGACGGGTATCGGCGTTAGCGCCGCAGAAAGCATCAATGATAAACAGGCGCTTGCCGGAAAGTTGCTGGGTGACTAATCCTTTCAGATGCTGCCAGGTTTCCGGGGAGAGCGGTTTGTTGTCGTTCTTACCTTTACCTTTGTCGGACCACCACAGCGTGTCGCGCGTGGTGTCGTCACGGACAATGTACTTATCCTTTGGCGAACGTCCGGTAAAGATACCGGTATCAACGGCAACGGCGCCCAGATTCGTTAACACGCCACGTTCATAACCTTCCAGGTTTGGATCAAGTTCTTCCTGGAAAAGCGTGTCGTAGTCTGGATTGTAAACGATATCCTGAACGTCATTGATACCATAAGCCTTGAGATCTTGCGGGGTTAAACTGTTGTTCACACGCATTTCACTGCTCCTTAGCCAATATGTATTACCTGGAATAGTAAGGTTTTTTAGGGATTGTTAACCGCGACAAGGCTCATAGATTTACGCATCCGGGAAAATCACGGGCGACCGAATGCGCTGCGACTCCTGTCACAAAGAGGCAGATATTATGGCAGGAAACCCTTTTTTGTTGTGGAAAATGTTCTTAAAACGTTAATGGAGAGTGTTTTTGGCGGGAATCTTGTGAGTGTAATCGCATTCATGTAAGAAATGAATGTGGGTTATACATGAACAATATCGATTCACTTCCCGTCGTCGTGGTCTGAAATCGCTCTATCAATGCTCAAAATTGTGAAGTTGATGCGATAATTAGCTTTTCCCTTCATTCTGGATACTGACATGGATAGTGCTGAAATTTCACGTACGACGCGTTGGGGCATGATATTCATCGGCCTGTTGCAGGGGACATTATGCTATCTGCTGATGACATATCTGGTGCCCCATAATGACGGCTGGCTGTTCTATGGCATGCCTGCGACGATTGCGATCACCTCGGCTCTTTTACTTACTGTTGTTTCTTTCAAACAACGCGCGCTGTGGTACTGGATGGCGCTGATCTTTGTTGTCGTGCTGGCGATGAGTGTCTGGCTAAAGTGGCAAGTCGAGGACAGTGATAAGTGGCGGCAACATGAAGTTTTTATGTTCTATGGTTGGCGCTTACTGCTGATGGCGATGCTTGCTTTGCCCTGGATTCAGTACTCGCTTCATGTCTCTCGTGAGCAGGCGCGTTACCCTCATTTTTATCGGCAATTGTGGCTTAATGCGTTGACGTTGCTGATTGTCTTTGTCGCCAACGGTTTGTTCTGGCTGGTGCTCCTTCTATGGAGCGAGATGTTTAAGCTGGTCGGTATTCCCTTCTTCAGCACGCTCTTCTTTGATACTGACTGGTTTGGCTATGTGGCCTTTGGTCTGATTACCGCACTGGCAGTGGTACTGGCCCGAACACAGTCGCGTCTGGTCACGGCGGTACAAAAATTACTGACGTTTATCGCCACCGGTCTGTTACCTCTGGTCGCGCTGTTGGCGCTGATGTTCATACTGACCTTACCCTTCACCGGGCTGGAGGCTATTTCGCAACACGTGTCTGCGGCCGGGTTGATGTCAACGCTGACGCTGCTCCTGTTGCTGTTGATGGCTATTGTGCGTGAACCGCAAAAAGAGGCGTTACCCTATCCTGGCGCGTTACGCTATCTGATCAAATGCTCTCTGATTGTCGCGCCTATCTATATGCTGATTGCCGGTTGGTCACTGTGGGTGCGAATACAACAGTACGGTTGGACGCCTGAGCGTTTGTATGGCGTGCTGGTGGTCGTGGTACTGCTGGTATGGTCGTTTGGCTATCTGGCCAGCATTTTGCGCCGCGGGCGCAATCCACTTGAGCTTCAGGGGCCGGTCATTCTTGGCGTTTCGTTGCTGGCGTTGGGGCTGTTGGTTCTGCTGTCATCGCCGGTTATTGATGCCTGGCGCATCAGCGTTAACAGCCATATGAGGCTGTATCACAGCGGAAAAATTAAACCGGATCAAGTCAGCCTGTATATGTTGGATCACAGTGGAAAACCAGGGCGCGCAGCGTTGGAAGCATTACAAAAAGATGTGGCGTTTAATCAAGACAGTAAACGCAGACGCGACTTGATTTCTCTGCTGCAAGGGCGCCGGGATCCGGTTAAAGAGCTAACCGCAACACAGTTAGTATCGAAGGTTGTGATTGCTCCGGGGAGCCAGAAGCCAGACGATGCGTTCTGGGCGTTTGTCAAAACACAGGGGTATCGCATCACCTCTTGTGCTGAGCAGAATGCGTGCGTACTGGTGAGTCAAGACCTCAATGCGGATGGTCATCCTGAGCAGGTGTTATATGCCTTTGGCGATGGGGAGAGTCTGGTCTTCGGCGTGCAAAAAAACAAATGGGATTTGTTAGCTGTTGCCAGGCTACCTGAAGGATTCAATAAGGATAAATTGCTGCAGGCGGTGGCGAATCAGCAACTGGGCTCAGCCCCCAGAATCTGGCGGGATATCACTATTGATGGCAAAAGACTGCCGATGACTTATTACACCGAGTGAGTGTGTTGCCGACATCGTTTTTGCCGGATGGCAGCGCGAACGCCTTATCCGGCCTACGACAGTTTTTCCGTAGGCCTGATAAGCGCCGTGCCATCAGGCAAGACAGTGATTAATGCACCTGGGGATCGGCAGGGGAGGCATTGCTGCGGATCTCAGCAATATCCATGGCGTTAAACAGATAGTGACTACCGCAGTAATCGCAGTGCATATCGATCTCGCCTTCTTCCGCCAGAATGCTGTCCACTTCTTCGTCCGGCAACGTTTTCAGTGCGCCTGCGCAGCGTTCGCGTGAACAGGTGCATTTGAACTCAACGTCCTGTGGATCGTAGAGAGTAACCTCTTCTTCGTGGTACAGGCGCCACAGCACTTCGTTGGCCGGCAGCGTCAGCAGCTCTTCGGCTTTGATGGTTTCGGTCAGGGCGGTCAGGTGATCGAAATCATCTGCCTGTGCGTTTTGCGCCGGCATTACCTGCAGCAGCATTCCGCCAGCAGCGGGTTTGCCATCGACGTCGCCAGTGCGGATGAACAGGCGTGTCGGCAGCTGTTCAGAACGCATGAAGTAATCTTCCAGACACGCTGCCAGCGTGTCACCTTCCAGACCGACCACGCCTTGATAACGCTCGCCTTCTTCCGGGGTAATGGTGATCACCAGGTAACCGTTGCCCACCAGCGTTTTCAGATCGGCATCTTCAGGAATATCACCCTGCATGCGGGCCACGCCGCGCATCTGCTGGTTGTTGTTGCCGTTGATGACGGCCAGGCTCAGCGGACCATCACCCTGCAACTGCACAGTGATATCACCGGCAAACTTCAGCGTGGCGGTGAGCAAGCTGGTGGCAACCAGCAGCTCAGCCAGCACGTTTTTGACCGGCTGCGGGTAAGTATGATTTTCGAGGATCTGTTGCAGGGTTTCCGAAACGGTCACCAGCTCGCCGCGCACGGCAAAGTTTTCAAACAGATAACGATGTAATTGGTCATGTTGCGGCATAATCATCTCTCTTGCAGGTGACAGTCACTCGCTGTCGCCGTGTTTAAATCGTAACAGGTCGCGGCGCTCTTTCTTGTCCGGTCGTCTGTCCGGGTGCGGCATGGTTAACGCGTTAAGTTTACGCGCCAGCGCCATTTTTTCGCGTTTTTCCACGCTTTCCGCGGTTTCTTCATACAGCGTAACGGCTTCCGTTGCCGGGCGACGCTGCTCGGTAATGGCCTTGATAATGACCGTTCGTTCGTCATTTCCCTGGCGCAGGGTGAGGGTGGCGTTCAGCTCGACAATCTTGCTTGGCTTACTGCGCTGGCCGTTGTAGTGCACCTTACCGCCTTCAACCATTTCGCGGGCTAGCGCACGCGTTTTGTAAAAGCGTGCAGCCCACAGCCATTTATCCAGCCTGACTTCAGCAGAGGGCTTTTCTTTCATGGCGTCTCCTTCACATCAGTGAGGGGATCAGTCGGCGGTAGTCATTCAGTGACGGATGGCGTGCGTACTGTTTTTCGGCGATGCCGGAGTCGGGATTGGTTACGCCGAGGCAGTAACGAATACCGTACAGAGCAGCGGCGTCGAGAATGGGTTCGCTGTCGTCAATAAACAGCGTCTTCTCTGCACTCATTCCCGTTTCTTCAGCCACAGCGTGCCATAACCGCTGATCCTCTTTGGGATAACCAAATGTGTGGGTGGAAAGTAATAAATCAAGGTGTGAGGCCAGACCGGTATGCTCAAGCTTCACCGCCAGATTATGCGGATGCGCGTTGGTGAGCAAAATGCGGCGCTTGCCGCTGGCTTTTAAGGCATCAAGAAACGGTACGGTATCTTCGCGCAAAACGGCGCGCGGTCCCTGTTCCGTGGTCATGGCGCAAATATCCAGATCCAGGCACTCGCTCCAGTAATCCAGGCAATACCAGTTTAGCGTATGCTGCACGGCATGATACTGCTGACGAATATAGTCCTGAGCTTCCTGAGGAGAGATACCCTGCTTCGCGCCATAGGTTTCCGGCACCAGTTTTTGCCAGAAATAGTTATCGAATGCCAGGTCGAGCAGCGTGCCGTCCATATCTAACAACACGGTGTCGACATCCTGCCAGGCAATATTGATATGCATGGAAACTCCCCAGAAGAAAACATGATGCGCGACAGGGTAGCATATCCTGGCGCGCGAGCGTGTTATCGAATCAGGCTTTCCGGGTTGTCAATCAGTGTTGGATTGAGGCAACTTTCATAGTAGCTCTGAATTTCCGCGATGCGGGTGCGGTGACGCTGGTAGCGTCTGAATGCCTGTATGCTGTTGTAGATAGCGCATCCGAGCATGGAGAACATCAGCAGCGTCGTGCCAAGGTAGCGCCATAATCCTGAACGATCCGGGATACGGTGCAGTCCAATGTGCTGGGTGCCATTGGCGTCAGTCGAAATATTGGTGACGATCCCCTCCGCGCGAAACGGCGTCTGCATTAGCATCTGCGCCAGGCGCTGGAAGGCGTTCCACTGTTCCTGAGGCGGATAGTCATATAGCGAGGTCGTCGGCCACGGCTGATCGACCAGATCGCTGCCTTCGTCGCTGATAATCAGGAAACCACCGGGAGCAGGGCTATTCAGCGCCTGGGCTGCTCGCGCAGTCTCGCGTGAAATAAACGGTGCCGTAGAGGTATTCACCAGATTATCCAACGACTCTGCGCTTACCGGACGCAGCAGCACGTTCACGCCATCCAGTTTGCCTGCGTTTGCCCGTTTCACCAGCGCGGCCCAGTCTTTACTGTTACCGAGGTTAACCAGTGCATTCTTTAAGCGTACACATTCATCTTTGGCTGCACACAGATCGGCCGTTTTCAGGACAATCTCACCAAAATCGTCCAGTAACACCATGCCGGACTTTTGGATTGCCGAGCGTAGCGATGCGCTGACGCGAGAGTCATCGTCAGGTTTGGGATGCAGCTGACGGCTCACTGCCTGCGTGAGGGCGGTAGCCTTATTCACCAGGTCAGACTCAGGCAGCGGCAATGCGCGCGCGTCATTCCAGATAATTTGCGAGCAATCGAAAGGCATAAACGGCGTGGCAGGCTGCGCATTCCAGCTCCCTTGGGTATGAATGTTACACATACCCGTACCACTCAGGTGCAGCGTGTCACCCACGCGAACGCCCGCGTTTTCGAGCTGTTTAACGCTGGTGGCTTCGATAGTTTGCGCGCCCTTCATCCAGGAGAGCGTGACCTTTATCGGCATATCCAGCGGGATCCAAAACAGCAGCATCAGTAGTACCAGCAACGAGCCGCCTGCGATGACGGCGTTGCGCAGCCAGTGCTGTAACGGGAAGTTTTTCACTTCATCGTGCAGAGATAAAAAACGCCCCTGGCGGGCAACGTGGCGATCGAGATAAATATCGATATCCGTTTGCTGGCCAAGGTCTTGGGCGATGTAAGGTTGCCAGTGAGGTGGGTAGATCAGATCAATAATACCCAGCGAGATATTATTAATTTGTTCCTGGTCGTTTTCGCCAAACAACCCCCAGCGACGCGGCGTACCGCGCAGACAATGAATTTCCCGCAGAGCGCTTTTGGACGGCGGGGCGAACAATCCCCACAGACCCGCAGCTAACAGCAATACCGCGCCACCAACTGCCCACGGAACAAACGTGTTCGGGATAACCAAACAGAAAAAGAACAGCAGGAATGAGGCGGTTATCAGCAACGCCTCGCGCAATCCCGAAGGGCGGCTGAGCGCATATTCTTCATGGGTTTCCTGGCGAATATTCAGCAGTTCAATCTGCTCACTTTCTTCACCACGAATGGAAGCCTGGGTAGAAGCGGTGTGCTGTAACGCATAACCTCGCGCTTCCTGCATATATTCCTGCAGCGTATGGCCGTTCAACGAGATAACCAGCGGTATCGTATTGGTGTGGATTATCTCAACGCTGTTTTCGTCGTTGATGTATTGTTCCCAGAAAGGGGGAAGATGTACCTCAACGGAATCAAGATAGTAGCGCCATTTGTTAGGATCGTCGGTGGTAATGCCGTAACGTGTAATCGAACGAGTAAGCACGATGACGCTATTACTTTGGGCATTCAACGTTAATGAGACCGGCGCAGCACTGGCTCCTGTTGGACCAGGAACTTGCTGAATTTGACTAAGGCTTTCGAGATAGTTTTCGACTGCGCTGCGTTCTTCAGGTGTGAGTTTACGTTTCGAGGCGTCTGAGAAGACGCTGCTCAAGGGTAAATTTTTCTGCCTGGATTTTGATTTGAGTAGCCATCCTGCAAGCAATGAGCAGGCCAGCAAAGCAGCTAAAAAAATCAGAATGGTGCTCATGCTTTCCCCATCTTACTTAGTCTGTCAGGCGTGGTCAGTCGCACCCTGTTCAATATTCGTGATTCTGTGGTTGGCTATCGGCAAGTGTGGAGTCGAACTTGAGCATCTTTAAGTACAGCCCAGTAAATGCGAATCATAGCAAAATCACCAAAAATGGAATATCAGCAAATTCCTGGAGTTATTTCAACCTATTGACTTTTAATTTGAAATAGGGATTAACTTTTAGTACGTTACATAAATGTAAATAAACGGCAATTCACATTGCCGAAACCGTGCGGTATATCGCACAATAACCCCAGATTTCACAGCATAGATCCTCACAATGAGCAAATCATTACAGAAACCCACGATTTTGAAAGTGGAAACCGTCGCCCAATCCCGGCTGTTTAAGGTCGAAAGCGTGGACCTTGAGTTCAGCAATGGCGTACGCCGCGTTTATGAACGTATGCGTCCATCCACGCGTGAAGCGGTAATGATTGTGCCGATTGTTGACGACCATCTGATCCTTATTCGCGAGTACGCGGTCGGGACGGAGTCCTACGAACTGGGTTTTTCCAAGGGATTAATCGATCCTGGCGAAAGCGTGTTTGAGGCGGCGAATCGGGAGCTGAAAGAAGAGGTGGGGTTTGGCGCAAAAGATCTGACGTTTTTAAAGAAACTCAGCATGGCGCCATCTTATTTCTCCAGCAAGATGAACATCGTGGTGGCAGAGGACTTATATCCTGAATCGCTGGAGGGTGATGAACCCGAGCCATTACCGCAGGTGCGCTGGCCGCTGGCGCATTTGATGGACCTGCTGGAAGATCCTGATTTTCATGAAGCACGTAATGTCAGTGCGCTGTTCCTCGTCCGTGAATGGCTGAAAGGGCAGGGACGGCTTTAATTACGATTGCCAACTGATACCTTATCCAGCCTACAAAATTCAGGAAGATCAAATAATTGTACCGAAATTGTAGGCCGGATAAGCGAAGCGCCATCCGGCAATCGATCAGAACAGTTCGTGTGTCTCACCATTATCGATAATGGTTGTCCCTACCTCGTGTACCGCCTGCTGCGTTGGCTGAGTACCTTCAATGAAATACTCTGCACGGCTGTTACCGCCGCTCGCCAGTTGACCGGTACTGCGATCGATATTGACCGTCACGATACCCGGTGGTGGCGTCAGCGGTTGTTCAGGCACACCTTCCAGCACGGATTTCATGTAAGCATCCCATGCAGGCTGTGCACTCTTCGCACCGCCTTCGTAGCCGGAGATTTGGTCTTTGATCGCGCCGGAAGCCGTTGTATGACCAAGGTTGCGGCGATGGTCATCAAAGCCGATCCATACCGACGTTACTACCCCTGGTCCGTAACCGGAGAACCACGCATCTTTAGAGCTGTTGGTGGTCCCGGTTTTCCCACCGATATCATGACGCTGTAAATCGCGACCTGCGCGCCAACCGGTTCCCATCCAGCCTGGTTCACCAAAGATATTGGTGTTCAGCGCGCTTTTAATCAGGAAGGCCAGCGGCGTGTTGATCACGTGCGGAGCGTACTCCTGTGTGCCGCTTTGCGCGACCAGAGCCTGGTTTGCCTGCTCAAGTTGCGGCATAGGCACGGCGGCATTCTGCTGTTCTTGCGAGACGGCGACATCTTCTACGTTACTGTTTTCCAGCACATTAGATTTCTGGGTATCGCCATATATCACCGGAATATCGCATTCCGGGCAGGCAATTTTCGGCTTCGCTTCGAAGATAACGCCGCCCATATCGCTTTCAATCTTACTGATGAAATACGGATCGACCAGGAAGCCGCCATTAGACATCACCGCGTAACCGCGCGCCACCTGCAACGGCGTGAACGAAGCCGAACCCAGCGCCAGTGACTCGGTATGCACAATGTTCTGTGCCGGGAACCCGAAACGTTGCAAATACTCTGCCGCGTAATCCACGCCCATAGCGCGCATGGCGCGTACCATCACTACGTTTTTCGACTGACCCAGCCCCTGACGTAAGCGGATAGGACCGGCGTACTGCGGCGGGGAGTTCTTCGGCTGCCAGTCAGAACCAGCACCGGCATCCCAGCGGGAGATTGGCACGTCGTTGAGCATGCTCGCCAGCGTCAGACCTTTATCCATCGCGGCGGTATACAGGAATGGCTTGATGTTGGAGCCCACCTGGCGTAACGCCTGGGTTGCACGGTTAAACTTGCTCTGGTTGAAGTCAAAACCACCAACCAGCGCCAGCACCGCGCCGTTTTGTGGATTGATGGAGACCAGGGCGGAGTTGACGTCCGGCACTTGCGCCAGCCACCAGGCATCTCCCACCTGGCGTACCCAGATTTGCTGACCAGTCTGTACTACGTCGGTCACTTTACGCGGCGTTGGGCCTTGTTGAGTATCCGAACGGTAAGGACGCGCCCAGCGCATACCATCCATCCGTAATGACACTGATGTACCATCCGCCAGCGCGGCAATGGCTTCCTGTGGATTGGCGCTGGTAACAACCGCCGGCAGCAGGGGGCCATAAGTCGGCAGCGCTTTCAGCGTATCGGTAATTTTCTTGCTGTCCCAACTGCTTTCGCCCACTTTCCACAGCACGTTCGACGGGCCGCGGTAGCCGTGGCGCATGTCGTAATCCATCACGTTGTTACGTACTGCCTGCTGAGCTGCCTGCTGTACTTTGCGCGTAATGGTGGTGGTGATGCGATACCCGTCTTCATAGGCTTTCTCGCCATAACGGTTATACATCTCCTGGCGCACCATTTCAGACAGATACGGTGCAGAGAAAGCGATTTCCGGCGCGTGGTAGTTAGCGTCAATGGCCTCGCCGCGCGCCTGATCGTACTGGGCCTGCGTGATGTAGTTTTCGCTCAACATACGCGACAGTACAACGTTACGTCGCGCGGTTGCACGGTCCATCGAATAGAGCGGGTTGAAGGTTGACGGAGCTTTTGGCAGACCAGCAATCACCGCAATTTCACTTAAGCTGAGTTGATCCACCGTCTTACCGAAATAGACCTGCGCGGCAGCACCCACGCCATAGGCGCGATACCCCAGATAGATCTTGTTCAGATACAGTTCGAGGATCTCATCTTTACTCAGCAGTTGTTCAATGCGGATCGCCAGGAACACTTCTTTGATCTTACGCATCAGCGTACGTTCCGGGCTCAGGAAGAAGTTTCTCGCCAACTGTTGGGTAATGGTACTCGCCCCTTGCGACGCGTGACCAGAGAACAATGCGACGCTGGCCGCACGGAAGATCCCCACCGGGTCTACCCCATGGTGCTCATAAAAGCGGCTGTCTTCTGTGGCGATAAAGGCTTTAACCATTACCGGCGGCATCTGATCCAGCGTGACCGGGATTCGACGTTTCTCGCCATATTGCGCGATTAGCTCGCCGTCAGCGCTGTAAACCTGCATCGGGATCTGTAAACGCACATCTTTGAGCGTCGCGACGTCAGGTAATTGCGGCTCGATATAGCGATAAAGGCCATAAATCGAGCCTGCTCCCAGCAGGATGCAACATACTGCAAGGATTAATAAATACTTTACGAACTTCACTGGAGATTTCCCATTTAGTGGCATTTGGGCAGTTTATAAACAAACGCGCGGTAGTATAAAGGCAAGCCAGACGCATTGATATACCCGTTAAAGCGACGGGTGATAAGGAGATCATCAGCAATGGCTTTCAATATCTGGAAAATTGGTCTGCATATTCAGCAACATGAAGCGCTGGCTGTCGCTATCGTTCGCGAAGCATCAGGTTGGTATCTGCAACGCTGGTGGCGTATACCGCTGACGCCTCAGGCTATCGTCGATGGCCACATTCGCGAGCCTGAACAGCTGGTCGCCGCGCTGCTGCCGTGGAGCCGGGAGCTTCCTCGCCGACACCATATTCATCTCTCTTTTCCCGCCAACAGGACGTTACAAAAAAAGTTTCCTCGTCCGACAATGACGTTACGCGAGCCAGAGCAAACCGCATGGTTGTCTGGTTCGATGGCGCGTGAACTGGATATGGCGCCGGATGCGCTGCATTTTGATTATAGCGAAGACACGTTGAGCTCGGCGTTTAACGTCACTGCTGCGCAAAGCAAAGAGATTTCAGCGCTTCTGACGCTTATCCAAACCCTGAAGGTGCAGGTTACGGCGATTACACCGGATGCCAGCGCGTTACAGCGATTTATTCCCTTCTTGCCAGAGCATCAGCAGTGTCTGGTATGGCGTGATGACGCCCAGTGGTTATGGGCGACCCGTTCGGCATGGGGACGTAAATCAACGGGCGATATTGGCAGTATCGATGAGCTTGCCACGACATTATCTCTGCCCACGACAGCCATTGCGCAATGCTCCCCTGGCGGCTTCGATCCTTTGAGCGCCGTGTCTGTACGCCAGCCGCCCATTCCAACGCAAAGTCATCACTTCGCCATTGCGCTGGGACTCGCTATGGGAGGCGCGTACCGATGATAGCGACCATTAATCTTCTGCCCTGGCGTCAGACTCGGCGTTACGCTTGCCTGCGCTTCTGGGGCATCTTATTTAGCGCTTCGCTACTGCTTAGTACTGGCGTGTTGTTGCGCTATTACAGCGTGTTGAGTGTAGAAAATCGGGCTGAATTGTTGCTGGCAGATGCCGAAAAGACGCGTGTCGAGGCCTTAATGGCGCTAAAGCCGCGTATGCAGCAGCGCCAGCAACGATGGCAACAGGTGCAGGCACGGAACAAACAGCGTGAGCAGACCCGAAGCTGGCAGTCGGTTTTGCAAGAGCTGGCGGAATTACTGCCTGAGCAGGCGTGGTTAACAAAAATGGCATGGCAGCAGGACACGCTGGAACTGACGGGAAACACGCTGAACTTTGCCGCGCTGAAGACTCTGGAAGCGCAATTACGCCAGCAGCCATTATTTCAGTTGAGCAGCCCCGGTGAAACGCAGCAGGATGCGCAGGGACGCTGGCAATTCCACTATCGACTGACACGGAGCGGCGCGCATGATAACGCTCTGTGATGTCTGGTTAGCGCAGTCGCCGCGCTTTCGACTCATCTGCTGGTGCGGCTGGATGTTGGGGCTACTCATACTGGTGACGTTATGTCTTTATCCCGTAGCGCGGGAGCGGACGATGCAACGCGAGACGCTGGTCCAGCAACGGGCAGCTATTCAGATGCAATGGAGAGATGTCTATCTGTTAGCGGCATCACCAGCAGAGCCGGAAGAGAAACTGACCCTGTTCTCTCCACTACTGTTTCAGACTTCACTTACTCGTCTTATCCACTGGCAACCCTCTGCGCAAGGCGGAGAGATGGCGCTGATATCGGCCTGGGATGCTATCCCGCTGACGTTTGTCCAGTTGGCGGATCAGGGGATGAACGTCAGCCGATTTTCGCTTAGCGCAGAAGACACGGAGCTGCTGCTAACGCTACAGCTGGAGCGTCTGAATGACGGTTGAACGCTGGCTGTTGATATGCGTAAGCGTACTGATGCTCACCGGTATGCGTAATCCCTTCCTGCCGCCGGAGGACCGTTGCCAAATTGCTGAGCTGTCGACATGGCGTTTTCAGGGCATGGTGAGCCAGGGCACGCGACCCATTGGCATCGTTCAGGATAGCCAGAAAAAATGGCGGCGGGTTAAGCCAAATGACGTCCTGAAAAACGGTTGGACGATTACGCAGATAACGGCCCAGAACATAACCCTCGACACAGAAAAAAACTGCGAACCGCCGCGGTGGCAGTGGCAACGACAAGGAGCGGTAAATGAAGCGATGGATAGCGTGGATAGTAATAGCGCTGGTGGTCGGGATAACGAGCGCGCTGGCGACGAAACCGCAAAACGTGACGCTGGTGGTCGATGATGTGCCGGTTACTCAGGTATTGCAGGCGCTGGCTGAACAGGAACAGAAAAACCTGGTGGTTTCGCCAGATGTCAGCGGTGTGCTGTCGCTGCATTTGACGGATGTCCCCTGGAAGCAGGCATTGCAGACGGTGGTAAAAAGTGCCGGACTGGTATTACGCCAGGAGGGAAACATCCTGCATGTACATTCTGTTCAATGGCAGAGTGAAAATGCGGCCCGCCAGGACAATGAACAGGCGCGGATTCAGGCCAGTATGCCGCTGGAGCAGCGCAGCATTATTTTGCACTATGCCGATGCTGCCGAGCTGGCAAAAGCAGGAGAAAAGCTGCTCAGTGCCAAGGGAAGCATGACGGTGGATAAACGGACCAACCGATTACTGCTGCGTGATAATAGCGTTGCGCTTAACACCCTGGAAAAGTGGGTATCGGAAATGGATTTGCCGGTTGCCCAGGTCGAACTGGCGGCGCATATCGTGACTATTAATGAAAAAAGTTTGCGCGAGCTGGGAGTGAAGTGGTCGCTGGCTGACGCACAACACTCGGGGGCGGTTGGGAATGTCACGACGCTCGCCAGCGACCTTTCTGTAGCCACCGCCACATCCCGTGTGGGATTTAACATTGGCCGTATTAACGGTCGTTTACTGGAACTGGAGTTGTCTGCGCTGGAGCAAAAACAGCAGTTGGATATCATCGCCAGTCCACGATTACTGGCATCTCACCTGCAACCTGCCAGTATTAAGCAGGGCAGTGAGATCCCTTATCAGGTCTCCAGCGGTGAAAGCGGTGCGACATCCGTCGAATTCAAGGAAGCGGTACTGGGGATGGAGGTAACACCAACGGTGTTGCAGAAAGGGAGAATCAGGCTGAAACTGCATATCAGCCAGAATGTTCCCGGACAGGTTCTACAGCAGGCAGATGGCGAAGTGTTGGCTATCGACAAGCAGGAGATTGAAACGCAGGTCGAGGTAAAAAGCGGCGAGACGATTGCGCTTGGCGGGATTTTTTCACATAAGAATAAATCCGCAGCCGACAGCGTGCCGCTATTAGGCGACATTCCCTGGCTTGGCTCTCTTTTTCGCCATGATGGTAAAGAAGACGAACGGCGCGAATTAGTGGTCTTTATTACGCCCAGACTGGTTTCAACGGAATAACTTATGCATGAAAAGCCGTTGTTTTTGCACTGAACACGTTTCAGGGATTTGACGTGAGGGTGTATTTAGCATACAAGGAGTACCGATTTGAGCGTCGGTACTTTTCTTTACTTATGCGGCAGTGAATACGCTTTGCCTTTCCGGTGGTGAGCCATAGGCTTATTGGGTGTCATTTGACTGCGCGATACGTCGCCAGGTCTGATGTTTGCAGGGTAGCATGCCTGCCACGACCAGAAATGCGTTAGGTTTGGTGATTTATTCAGTTGCCAAACCCGCTTGAGTATTGAGATAATTTTCAGTCTGACTCTCGCAATATCTTATGAGGTTTCAGTTCATGTCCTGCTGCGCTGGGTGTCTGCGAAGCGGGTTTACCATTAACGAATAGTCTTAGTAGTACCGAAAAAATGGCAGAGAAACGCAATATCTTTCTGGTTGGGCCTATGGGTGCCGGAAAAAGCACTATTGGGCGCCAGTTAGCTCAACAACTCAATATGGAATTTTACGATTCTGATCAAGAGATTGAGAAACGAACCGGAGCTGATGTGGGCTGGGTCTTCGATGTAGAAGGTGAAGACGGCTTCCGTGATCGCGAAGAAAAAGTCATCAACGAGTTGACGGAAAAACAGGGTATTGTGCTGGCAACTGGCGGTGGCTCTGTAAAATCACGTGAAACACGTAACCGTCTTTCCGCGCGTGGCGTCGTGGTCTATCTTGAAACGACAATTGAAAAACAACTTGCACGTACTCAACGTGACAAGAAACGCCCGCTGCTGCAGGTAGAATCACCGCCTCGTGAAGTTCTGGAAGCGTTGGCTGACGAACGCAATCCTCTGTACGAAGAGATTGCTGACGTGACCATTCGCACCGACGATCAGAGCGCAAAAGTCGTAGCAAACCAGATTATTCATATGTTGGAAAGCAACTAATTCTGGCTGAATACACACTCGTCTGCGGGTACAAGTAACTAAGGTGGATGTCGCGTAATGGAGAGGATCACAGTCACTCTCGGGGAACGTAGTTACCCTATCACCATCGCGGCTGGTTTGTTCAATGAGCCAGCTTCATTCTTACCGCTGAAATCGGGCGATCAGGTTATGTTGGTGACCAACGAAACCCTGGCTCCCCTTTATCTCGATAAGGTTCGCGGCGTACTTGAACAGGCGGGTGTTAACGTTGATAGCGTTATCCTTCCCGATGGCGAGCAGTATAAAAGCCTGACGGTTCTGGATACGGTTTTCACCGCGTTACTGCAAAAACCGCACGGTCGTGATACCACGTTAGTTGCCCTTGGCGGCGGCGTGATTGGCGATCTGACCGGTTTTGCGGCAGCCAGCTATCAACGTGGTGTTCGTTTTATTCAAGTCCCGACAACTCTGTTGTCGCAGGTCGACTCCTCCGTTGGCGGCAAAACCGCCGTAAACCATCCCCTCGGTAAAAATATGATTGGCGCGTTTTACCAACCGGCCTCCGTGGTGGTGGATCTCGATTGTCTGAAAACGCTTCCTGCGCGTGAGCTGGCATCGGGGCTGGCGGAAGTGATCAAATACGGCATCATTCTTGACGGTGAATTTTTCAGCTGGCTGGAAGACAATCTGGATGCGTTACTGCGTCTGGATGGTCCGGCAATGGCGTACTGTATCCGTCGTTGTTGTGAGCTGAAAGCAGAAGTTGTCGCAGCAGACGAGCGTGAAATGGGCTTACGTGCTTTACTGAATCTGGGACACACGTTTGGCCATGCGATCGAAGCTGAAATGGGTTATGGCAATTGGTTACATGGTGAAGCAGTCGCAGCAGGTATGGTAATGGCTGCCCGTACGTCAGAACGTTTGGGTCAGTTCACCTCCGCTGATACGCAGCGCATCATTACGCTGTTACAGCGAGCTGGCTTACCGGTGAATGGGCCGCGTGAAATGTCCACCGAGGCTTATCTGCCGCACATGCTGCGAGATAAAAAAGTGTTAGCGGGAGAGATTCGTTTGGTGCTTCCGCGAGCGATAGGGAAGAGTGAAGTGCGCGGCGGAGTGTCGCACGAGGTGGTTCTTAACGCTATTGCTGATTGCCAGCAGGCGTAACAACAAGAAAGGTCAGGCTTACGTTGCGAAACGTAGGTCTTTTAGCTTCAGGTTATGTGCAAAGTCGTAAGCATTAACCTTTGAGTGGGGTGTTAAATGGATGAATTCAAACCAGAAGACGAGCTGAAACCCGATCCCAGCGATCGTCGTACTGGTCGTTCTCGTCAATCGTCTGAACGCGATAATGAGCCGCAAATCAATTTTGATGATGTTGATCTGGATGCTGACGATCGCCGTCCTGCACGTGCACGCAAAGAGCGTGAAGAAGAGCAGGACATTGAAGAAGAGTATGAATCTGATGACGATGCCGTGGATGAAGAGCGTGTAGAACGTCGTCCGCGCAAGCGTAAGAAAGCCGCCAGCAAACCTGCCTCCCGCCAATACATGATGATGGGTGTGGGTGTTCTGGTACTGCTGCTGCTGATTATCGGCATTGGTTCTGCGCTGAAAGCCCCCTCATCTTCTTCCAATGAGCAGGCAGCATCTGGTGAGAAGAGCATCGATCTTTCTGGCAGCAATGCAACGGATCAGGCGAGCGCAACGACACCTGCAACGGGCACTGAGCAGACCGCTGGCAATACCCAGCAGGATGTTTCCCTGCCACCGATTTCCTCTACCCCGACTCAAGGTCAGGCACCTGCGGCAACCGAAGGCCAGCAGCGTGTTGAAGTGCAGGGCGATTTGAACAATGCTCTGACACAACCACAGGGTCAGGAGCAGGTTAACAACGCAGTGGTTAACTCTACGCTGCCGACCGAACCTGCGACCGTTGCGCCGATGCGTAATGGTAATGCTGCGCGCCAGACGGCGAAAACGGAAACGACTGAGCGTCCTGCTGCTACGCGCCAGGAACGTAAACAGGCCGTTATTGAGCCGAAGAGCAAACCGCAAACTACGGTGAAAGCGACGCCGACAGAGCCGAAACCTGTTGCTCAGGCAAAACCAACCGTAACTGCTACCGCGCCGACCACCACAACTAAAGCACCTGTGGTAACCGCTACGCCGAAAGCGACCGCTGAGCCGAAAGCAACTGCGACGCCAACGCAGACCGCAACGCCTGCGCCAACGGCGACAGCAACAACGACAACGCCTGTTGCTGGCGGAGCGAAAAGTGCAGGTAATGTTGGAGCGTTAAAATCTGCGCCGTCCAGCCATTACACGTTGCAGCTCAGCAGTTCTTCTAACTACGACAACCTGAACGGTTGGGCGAAGAAAGAAAACCTGAAGAACTACGTGGTGTACCAGACGACGCGTAACGGTCAACCGTGGTATGTTCTGGTGACAGGCGTGTATGCGTCTAAAGAAGATGCGAAACGTGCAGTGTCTACGTTACCCGCTGATATTCAGGCGAAAAACCCGTGGGCAAAACCGCTGCATCAGGTTCAGGCCGATTTGAAGTAAGATAGGATATGTTCTGCAATGGTTTGATGTTTCGCCCAATTGCGGGACAAAGACTAAAGCGCAGGATGCTGTCGGAGCTTTCTCCACAGCCGGAGAAGGTGTAATTAGTTAGTCAGCATGAAAAAAAATCGCGCTTTTTTGAAATGGGCAGGGGGGAAATACCCCCTGCTTGATGATATCAAACGGCATTTACCTCAGGGTGAGTGCCTGATTGAACCTTTCGTGGGTGCCGGGTCGGTGTTTCTCAACACCGACTTTTCTCGTTATATTCTTGCCGATATCAACAGCGACCTTATCAGTCTCTATAACATCGTGAAGACTCGTACCGATGAGTATGTGCAGGCTTCGCGTGAGCTGTTTATGCCTGAAACCAATCAGGCTGAGGTGTACTATCGGTTCAGAGAAGAATTTAATGCCAGCGAGGATCCGTTCCGCAGAGCAGTGCTGTTCTTGTATCTGAACCGCTTTGGTTACAACGGATTGTGCCGTTATAACCTGCGCGGCGAGTTTAACGTCCCGTTTGGGCGTTATAAAAAACCTTACTTCCCGGAAGCCGAGTTGTACCATTTTGCTGAGAAAGCGCAGAATGCGGAGTTCCATTGCCTTTCCTATGAAGAGTGCATGGACCGTGCGGATAGCAACTCTGTGGTCTATTGTGACCCGCCTTATGCACCACTTTCGGCGACGGCAAATTTCACTGCGTATCACACCAACAGCTTTAGCCCGAAAGAGCAAGCGCATTTGGCCGAGATGGCAGAAAAGCTGGTCAGTAAGCAGATCCCGGTGTTAATTTCGAACCACGATACGCCCGATACCCGTGAATGGTACCGAGCGGCGAAACATTTTCAGGTCAAAGTGCGGCGCAGCATAAGCAGCAATGGCGGCACGCGTAAAAAGGTGAACGAACTGCTGGCACTGTATAAACCAGGAGTTGTAACGCCTGCGAAGAAATAAATCTCAAGGAGAAGCGGATGAAACAGTATTTGATCGCCCCCTCAATTCTGTCGGCTGATTTTGCCCGCCTGGGTGAGGACACCGCGAGAGCGCTGACTGCCGGTGCCGATGTCGTGCACTTCGACGTCATGGACAATCACTATGTACCGAACCTGACCATCGGACCGATGGTACTGAAATCGCTGCGTAAATATGGCATCACCGCCCCGATTGATGTTCACCTGATGGTGAAACCGGTCGATCGTATTGTCCCGGACTTCGCCGCCGCTGGCGCCAGCATCATTACTTTTCATCCGGAAGCCTCCGAGCATGTCGATCGCACTTTACAGCTGATCAAAGAGCATGGCTGTAAAGCGGGCCTGGTATTCAACCCGGCAACACCACTGAGTTATCTGGACTACGTCATGGATAAGCTCGATGTGATCCTGCTAATGTCCGTTAACCCAGGCTTTGGCGGACAGTCCTTCATCCCACAAACGCTGGATAAGCTGCGCGAAGTGCGTCGTCGTATTGATGAATCTGGCTACGATATCCGCCTCGAAGTGGACGGTGGCGTCAAAGTGAATAACATTGGTGAAATTGCCGCAGCAGGCGCAGATATGTTTGTCGCAGGCTCCGCCATTTTCGACCAACCAGACTACAAAAAAGTCATTGATGAAATGCGCAATGAACTGGCGAAGGTAAGTCATGGATAAGTTTCAGGAAATTCGGGGTGCTGCATTTGACCTCGACGGCACGTTGGTCGACAGCGCGCCGGGATTAGCCGCAGCGGTGGACATGGCGCTGTATGCGCTGGAACTGCCGGTTGCTGGAGAAGAACGCGTTATCACCTGGATTGGTAACGGTGCAGATGTACTGATGGAGCGCGCGCTGGCGTGGTCCCGTCAGGAGCGCGCAACATTACGTAAAACGATGGGTAAACCACCCGTTGATGATGATATTCCCGCCGAGGAGCAGGTACGTATTTTGCGTAAGCTGTTCGACAGATACTACGGCGATGTCGCAGAAGAGGGGACATTCCTGTTCCCTGATGTTGCCGACACGCTGGGCGCGCTACATGCGAAAGGATTGCCGCTGGGTCTGGTGACCAACAAACCGACCCCGTTTGTCGCGCCATTGCTCGAAGCATTAGATATCGCCAAGTACTTTAGCGTGGTCATCGGTGGTGACGACGTGCAGAATAAAAAACCGCATCCGGAT
Source organism: Citrobacter sp. MGH105 (assembly GCF_001037485.2). Taxonomy (NCBI): domain Bacteria; kingdom Pseudomonadati; phylum Pseudomonadota; class Gammaproteobacteria; order Enterobacterales; family Enterobacteriaceae; genus Citrobacter; species Citrobacter sp. MGH105. The sequence goes on from NZ_CP073048.1 coordinate 400,454, forward strand.
CCGCTGCTGCTGGTGGCAAGTAAGCTTGGTATCAAGCCTGAGCAAATGCTCTTCGTAGGGGATTCACGCAATGATATTCAGGCGGCAAAAGCTGCTGGCTGTCCGTCCGTTGGCCTGACCTATGGCTACAACTACGGCGAGTCGATCGCGCTGAGCCAGCCCGACGTTATTTACGACCGTATTAATGAACTACTGCCCGCTCTCGGGCTTCCGCATAGCGAAAATCAGGAATCAAAAAATGACTAAGCCCATCGTTTTTAGTGGCGCACAGCCCTCAGGTGAATTGACCATTGGCAACTATATGGGTGCGCTGCGTCAGTGGGTGAGCATGCAGGATGACTACCATTGTATCTACTGCATCGTTGACCAACATGCCATCACCGTTCGTCAGGATGCTCAGCAGCTGCGTAAAGCAACGCTCGATACGCTGGCGCTGTATCTGGCATGCGGTATCGATCCTGAAAAAAGCACCATTTTCGTGCAGTCTCACGTACCGGAGCATGCACAGTTAGGTTGGGCGCTGAACTGCTACACCTACTTCGGCGAACTGAGCCGTATGACCCAGTTCAAAGACAAATCCGCGCGCTATGCGGAGAACATCAACGCCGGTCTGTTTGATTATCCGGTACTGATGGCGGCAGACATCCTGTTGTATCAGACCAACCAGGTACCGGTTGGCGAAGATCAGAAACAGCATCTGGAACTGAGCCGCGATATCGCCCAGCGCTTTAATGCCCTGTATGGCGACATCTTCAAAGTGCCTGAGCCGTTCATTCCTAAATCCGGCGCGCGCGTGATGTCGCTGCTGGAGCCGACGAAGAAAATGTCCAAGTCGGATGACAACCGCAACAACGTGATCGGTCTGCTGGAAGATCCGAAATCTGTGGTTAAGAAAATCAAACGTGCGATGACCGACTCTGAAGAGCCGCCGGTTGTACGCTACGACGTGCAGAACAAAGCGGGTGTTTCCAACCTGCTGGATATTCTCTCCGCCGTCACCGGCAAGAGCATTCCGGAGCTGGAACAGCACTTCGAAGGCAAAATGTATGGTCATCTGAAAGGTGAAGTCGCAGAGGCCGTTTCCGGTATGCTGACTGAGCTTCAGGAACGTTATCACCGTTTCCGTAACGATGAAGCTTTCCTGCAGAAAGTGATGAAAGAAGGTGCGGAAAAAGCCAGCGCCCGCGCATCTGTTACGCTGAAAGCCGTTTACGAAGCGATTGGTTTTGTCGCCAAGCCGTAATGCTCCCTGCGATACTGAAGAAACCGGGTTACGCCCGGTTTTTTTTCGCCTGCTCGTTTGTGAACCTCAAAAAATGTGAAGCGCCTCGCCGTTTGCATATTTCCTCATTGCGTTATATCTTCACTTTAATGAAGATATAAATATTCAATTTACTGAAAATATAAAATGCGTCGGACATTTATCAAGAAAGAGGGGGTTGTGCTGACAACCCTGGCCCGTTACCTGCTCGGTGAGAAGTGTGGTAACAGACTGAAAACTATTGATGAACTGGCAGCCGAGTGTCACTCATCGGTAGGGTTAACCCAGGCCGCGTTGAAAACGCTGGAATCCTCAGGGGCGATCCGTATTGAGCGTCGCGGACGTAACGGTAGCTATCTGGTGGAGATGGATAACCGTACGCTGCTAAAGCATGTAGATATTAATAACGTAGTTTGTGCGATGCCGCTGCCCTACACCCGTTTATATGAAGGGCTGGCGAGTGGGCTGAAGGCGCAGTTCGACGGGATCCCGTTTTATTACGCACACATGCGTGGGGCTGATATTCGCGTGGAATGCCTGCTAAACGGCGTCTACGACATGGCGGTGGTTTCTCGTCTGGCGGCGGAAAGTTACCTTGCCCAGGACAGATTGCGTATCACGTTGGCGCTGGGGCCGCATACCTACGTTGGCGAGCACCAGCTGATTTGTCGCAAGGGCGAATCTGTAACAGTAAAACGTGTCGGTCTGGATAACCGTTCGGCGGATCAGAAAATCATGACCGAGGCCTGTTTTGGCGACCGTGACGTTGAATTGATCGATATGCCCTATCACGAGAGTTTGCAGCGCATCGCGAAAGGGGATGTGGACGCGGTTATCTGGAACGTAGTTGCGGAGGCCGAGCTGGCAGTTTTGGGATTAGAAGCCACGCCGCTCACCAACGATCCGCGGTTTCTTCAGGCCACGGAGGCCGTGGTACTGACTCGGGCAGAGGATTATCCGATGCAACAGCTACTGCGGGCCGTTGTTAATAAAGAGGCGCTGCTTGCCCACCAGCAACGTGTGGCGAACGGTGAACAGGAACCCAGTTATTAAGTGAAGGCGAACGACATGGAAAACAGGCTTAACCTGCTGTGCGAAGCAGGCGTTATCGACAAGGATATTTGCAGCGGCATGCTGCAAGTAGTCAGGCGGTTGGATGAAGAGTGGTGTTTGCCGATTCAAAATGAGCAAGGAATCATGGCGATGACCCATATGGCGAGCGCGTTAATGCGTAGCCGCAAGGGCGAAGTGATTGAAGCACTGGATGGTGAGCTGTTAGAGGAGCTGACGCAATCTCATCTCTGGCCAACTATTTTGCTGGTACATCAGGCGTTGCTGAAAGAGTTCACGGTGACGCTGCACGCGAATGAAGAAGGCTACATGCTGGCGAACTTGTATGGATTGTGGATGGCTGCGAACGAAGGCGTCTAAAACCCATGGAGAATTAGCCTATTGCACCCTAAATATTCAAAAAAATGAATATTTAGCTGAAGGATTAGAAACGAGGCAGAGAAATGTTTATAGAGGCATTGAAACGCCAGAACCCCACGCTTATCTCGGCTGCTATCGCGTTGTGGCAGCAGGGAAAGATCGCACCTGACAGTTGGGTTATTGATGTTGACCAGGTTATTGAGAATGGCAAACGTCTGCTGGATGTCGCGAGGCAACATGGCATCTCGCTATATCTGATGACCAAACAGGTAGGACGTAACCCGTGGCTGGCGGACAAGCTGTTGCAGCTTGGCTATGAAGGCATCGTGGTTGTCGATTACAAGGAGAGTCGTGTGATGCGTCGTGCCGGGTTACCGGTTGCGCACCAGGGACATCTGGTGCAGATCCCGTCGCGACTGGTCAATGACGCAGTCGCGCAGGGCACCGAGGTCATCACGTTGTTCTCGCTGGAGAAAGCGCGTGAAGTTTCAGCTGCAGCGGTGAAGGCCAGCTGTGAACAGAACGTGATGCTGAAAGTGTACGACAAGGATGATTTTCTCTATCCGGGGCAGGAAAGCGGATTTCCGCTGATGTATCTGACGGATGTGGTCAATGAAATTCGCAGGCTGCCGGGCTTACGCCTGAGCGGGTTGACCCATTTCCCCTGCCTGTTATGGGATGAAAACTCAGCGCAGACGATGCCGACGCCTAATCTGCACACGCTGGTGAATGCACGACGTCAGTTGGCGGAAGCCGGGATTGCCATTGAGCAACTTAACGCGCCGTCAGCCAGTAGCTGTTCGTCACTCCCTCTGCTGGCGGAATATGGCGTCACCCACGCCGAGCCGGGTCATGCACTGACAGGCACTATTCCTTCCAATCAAAAAGGCGACCAGCCGGAACGAATCGCGATGCTCTGGCTGAGCGAGGTATCGCACAATTTTCGCGGGGACAGTTATTGCTACGGTGGGGGTTATTACCGTCGCGGCCATGCGCAAAATGCGCTGGTCTTTACGCCAGAAAGTGACTCGCCGATCGCAGCGAAGCTAAAACCCGTAGATGACAGCAGTATTGACTACTACCTGCCTGTTGCCGGGGAGTTTCCGGTGAGCAGCGCGGTGATCTTCTGTTTTCGCACCCAGATCTTCGTGACGCGTAGCGACGTGGTGCTGGTGTCGGGTATTCAGCACGGTGCAGCTGAAATCGTCGCGCGTTACGACAGTCTCGGCAATATTCTGGAGGACTAATGGCCCGATTCGTGGTGTTAGTAATCGACAGTTTTGGCGTTGGTGCAATGAAAGACGTCGCGCGTGTCAGGCCGCAGGATGCCGGAGCGAATACCTGTGGTCATATCCTGGGCGAACTCCCGCAGTTACGGCTGCCAACGCTTGAGAAGTTGGGGCTGATTAACGCTCTGGGCTTTGCGCCGGGCGTGATGAAACCTTCAGCATCTGCAGTCTGGGGCGTTGCAGAGCTACAGCATGAAGGGGGAGATACCTTTATGGGCCATCAGGAGATTTTAGGCACACGGCCTCAGGCCCCGCTGCGGATGCCATTTAGCGACGTCATCGATGGAGTTGAACAGGCGCTGAAAGCTGCGGGCTGGCATGTGGAACGCCGCGGCGACGACCTGGCGTTTCTTTGGGTCAACGATGCGGTTGCGGTGGGCGATAACCTCGAAGCGGATTTAGGTCAGGTCTACAACATTACCGCCAATCTTGCCGTTATCCCGTTTGATGAGGTGCTAAAGATAGGCCAGGTGGTGCGTGAGCAGGTTCAGGTTGGGCGCGTGATCGCGTTTGGCGGTCAGCTTGCAGACAGCCAGCGCATTCTGGATGCAGCCGAGACCAAAGAGGGACGCTTTATCGGTATTAACGCCCCACGCTCCGGCGCCTATGAAAATGGCTTCCAGGTCAGGCATATGGGTTTTGGTGTAGATGAGCAGGTACAGGTACCGCAAAAACTGCATGACGCCGGAATCCCTACCGTGCTGGTCGGTAAAGTGGCGGACATCGTTGGCAATCCGCACGGGCGCAGCTGGCAAAACCTGGTGGATAGCCAGCAGATCATGGATATCACGCTTAACGAATTTAACGCTGAGTCGACGGTATTTATCTGTATCAACATTCAGGAGACCGACCTCGCCGGACACGCGGAAGACGTGGCACGTTATGCGGAGCGGTTGCAGCTTGTCGATCTTAATCTTTCGCGCCTTCTGGCCGCTATGGATCCAAATGACTGCCTGGTGGTTATGGCCGATCACGGTAACGATCCGACCATTGGTCACAGCCATCATACCCGGGAAGTTGTGCCGGTATTGGTATATCAACAGGGGCTGGAGCCTGCGCAATTAGGCATCCGGGCGACGTTATCTGACGTTGGCGCTACGGTGTGTGAATTTTTCGGCGCGGCGGCACCACAAAATGGCTGTTCTTTTCTCTCGGCATTGCGCCTTACAGGAGACACTTTATGAACTTTGATCCGACGGGCTACACCTGGGTCCACGAACATCTGCATATCGATCTCTCCGGGTTCAAGAATAACCTCGACTGCCGGTTAGATCAGTACGATCTCATTTGTCAGGAAATGAAGGATCTCCGGGCGTTAGGCGTCAGCAACATTATTGAGATGACCAACCGCTATATGGGGCGTAATCCGCAATTCATGCTCGACCTGATGCGCGAGACCGGAATCAACGTCGTGGCCTGCACAGGCTATTACCAGGATGCGTTCTTCCCTGAACATGTTGCGGCCCGCAGCGTGGAACAGCTCGCGCAGGAGATGGTCGATGAGATAGTCATCGGTATTGATGGTACTGAATTAAAGGCCGGAATTATCGCGGAAATCGGCTCCAGTGAAGGCGTGATTACGCCGCTTGAAGAGAAGGTGTTTATCGCCGCGGCGCGGGCACACATCGAAACCGGACGCCCCATCTCAACCCATACCTCTTTTAGCACGATGGGGGTGGAACAGCTGGTGTTGCTACAGGCGCACGGCGTTGACCTTTCCCGCGTAACCGTTGGTCACTGCGACCTGAAAGATAACCTCGACAATATCTTACGCATGATCGATCTCGGTGCGTATGTGCAATTCGATACCATCGGTAAAAACAACTATTACCCGGACGAGAAGCGCATTGGCATGCTGCATGAGCTACGTAATCGCGGGCTGCTTAATCGCGTGATGCTCTCCATGGATATTACCCGCCGCTCGCATTTAAAAGCCAATGGCGGTAATGGCTATGACTATCTGTTAACCACTTTTATCCCACAGTTGCGCCAGTCAGGATTCAGCCAGGCCGATGTGGACACGATGTTGCGTGATAACCCCTCACAATTTTTCCAATAAGGACAGAATCATGAAAAAGATTGGCGTTGCTGGCTTACAGCGTGAGCAGATTAAAAAGACCATCGAAACCGCAGCACCGGGCTGCTTTGAAGTCTCCATTCATAACGATATGGAAGCGGCGATGAAGGTGAAATCTGGACAACTGGATTACTACATCGGCGCTTGTAACACCGGCGCGGGTGCAGCGCTGTCGATTGCCATCGCGGTGATTGGCTACAACAAAAGCTGCACTATCGCCAAGCCGGGTATTAAGGCGAAAGACGAACATATCGCAAAAATGGTTGCGGAAGGGAAAGTGGCTTTTGGTCTCTCCGTCGAACATGTTGAACATGCGATTCCGATGCTGGTTAACCACCTGAAATAAAAGGCATGACTATGGATCTGTATATTCAGATTGTGGTGGTGGCCTGCCTGACCGGCATGACGTCACTTCTGGCACACCGCTCGGCGGCCGTCTTTCATGACGGCATCCGCCCGATTCTGCCGCAGCTGATCGAGGGGTACATGAATCGCCGTGAGGCGGGAAGTATCGCGTTTGGTCTGAGTATCGGCTTTGTGGCGTCGGTGGGGATCTCCTTTACCCTGAAAACCGGCTTGCTCAACGCCTGGTTGCTGTTCCTGCCGACGGATATTCTCGGCGTGCTGGCGATGAACAGCCTGCTGGCGTTCGGTCTGGGCGCTATCTGGGGCGTATTGATTCTGACCTGCCTGCTGCCGGTGAACCATTTGCTCACGGCGCTGCCGGTTGATGTACTGGGTAGCCTCGGTGAACTGAGTTCTCCAGTGGTTTCCGCATTCGCACTCTTCCCGCTGGTGGCGATTTTCTACCAGTTTGGCTGGAAGCACAGCATTATCGCGGCGGTGGTAGTACTGATGACTCGCGTGGTGGTGGTGCGTTACTTCCCGCATCTGAACCCAGAATCGATTGAGATTTTTGTGGGGATGATGATGCTGCTGGCGATCGCCATTACGCATGATATTCGCCACCGCGGTGATGAGGAGATGGATGCCAGCGGGCTATCGGTCTTTGAAGAACGAACTTCGCGGATTATTAAAAACCTGCCGTATATTGCCATCGTCGGCGCGCTGATTGCCGCCGTTGCCAGTATGAAAATTTTTGCTGGCAGTGAGGTCTCAATTTTTACGCTGGAAAAAGCCTATTCGGCAGGGATTACGCCGGAGCAGTCGCAGACGCTGGTTAACCAGGCGGCGTTGGCGGAGTTTATGCGCGGGCTGGGCTTTGTACCGATGATTGCGACAACCGCACTGGCGACGGGCGTTTACGCGGTAGCGGGTTTCACCTTCGTTTATTCCGTTGGCTACCTGGCACCGAATCCGTGGATTGCGGCAATCCTTGGCGCTATCGTGATTTCAGCGGAAGTGCTGCTGCTGCGCTCTATTGGCAAATGGCTGGGGCGTTATCCATCAGTACGTAACGCATCGGACAATATTCGTAATGCGATGAATATGCTGATGGAAATGGCACTGTTGATCGGTTCGATTTTTGCCGCCATCAAGATGGCAGGCTACACCGGTTTCTCAATTGCGGTAGCGATCTACTTCCTCAATGAATCGATTGGACGTCCAGTACAGAAGATGGCTGCGCCGGTAGTGGCGGTGATGATCACCGGTATTGTACTGAATATTCTCTACTGGTTTGGTCTGTTTGTTCCGGCCTGAGGAGGCGTAAAACATGAAGACGTTTCCTCTGCAAAGCCTGACGCTCACGCAAGCACAGCAAAAGCAGTTTGCGCTGGTGGATACGATTTGCCGTCACTTTCCTGGCGCTGATTTTCTGGCCGGAGGTGATTTGGGATTGGCTCCGGGGCTAAATCAGCCTCGGGTGACGCAACGTGTGGAAAAGGTGCTGGCCGAGGCATTTCATGCTGAGGCCGCAGCGCTGGTTCAGGGGGCGGGCACCGGGGCTATTCGCGCCGGGCTGGCTGCGCTGCTCAAACCCGGCCAGCGTCTGCTGGTTCATGATGCGCCTGTGTATCCCACAACGCAGGTACTTATTGAGCAGATGGGTATTACCCTGGTCAGGGCGGATTTCAACTGCCTCCCGACAATCACGCAGGCGATTACGCAGCATCGTCCTGACGCCGCACTGGTGCAGCATACGCGTCAGCAACCGCAGGATCGTTACGTGTTAGCCGAGGTGTTGGCGGAAATAACAAAGTGCGGCGTGCCGACGTTAACCGACGATAACTACGCGGTGATGAAAGTTGACGGCATCGGCTGTGAATGTGGGGCGACGCTGTCTACCTTTTCCTGCTTCAAGCTCTTTGGTCCGGAGGGAGTAGGGGCGGTGGTCGGCAAGGCGGAGGCTATCGCTAAAATCCGTGCGACGCTTTATTCCGGTGGCAGCCAGATTCAGGGCGCGCAGGCGCTGGAGGTGCTCCGCGGCCTGGTTTTCGCTCCGGTGATGCATGCGGTACAGGCTGGCGTTTCCGAACGGTTGCTGACGATGCTCAATAGCGGAGTGCTGCCCGAGGTGAAAAAAGCCGTCATTGCCAATGCTCAGTCGAAGGTGCTGATCGTGGAGTTTCACCAGCCGATTGCCGCTCGTGTGCTGAAAGCGGCACAAGAGAGAGGTGCGCTGCCATACCCGGTGGGAGCAGAGTCGAAGTATGAGATCCCTCCACTGTTCTATCGTCTTTCGGGGACGTTTCGCGAAGCAAATCCGTCGCTGGGCGATTATGCGATTCGAATCAATCCAAACCGAAGTGGAGAAGAAACGGTGCTGCGTATTTTACGCGAGAGTGTGAGTGCGATAACATGTGAATGAGCATCGAATCTATAAATGCAAAAAACCGGGATATTCCCGGTTTTTTGTATCTGCGCAATCGCTTTTATTACTGATTTGCAGCCGGACCACAGCCACCAATAATTTTAGAAATCGAAATTGCTGGATGCAGGAAGTAATCGTAGCTGCAGTTATTTTTTGTGTTTTCGATATGACCAGTACACGCGGTCAGCGTAGCCAGAACACCAGCAATTAAGGTGATTTTTGCAAATTTCAGCATGTCAAAATCCTTGTTAGATATCTATTTCTAAATGGATGAAGTCCATTTTTCGCCGGATAAGATATCAACTAACATAAACTTTAAGTAGTCCAGAAATGGACATGTTGCTTTATATATAAAGCATACGATTAGTGAATTTAATTTAAATAAAAAGCCTGGTATTAATAAATAATACCAGGCTGCTGGGTTTAATTAATTAACGAAATGTTTTTCTGAAATTCAACATAAAGCCTTTATCGTTGATGTTGTCCTCTTTCCACTGGTAAGCGTCCAGATTCAGACTGGCGTCTTTGGCGCTGTATTTCACACCGACCGTCGCCAGACCGTTGATGCCTCCGCCTTTTTGGTCGTCGTCTACGCCAAAGGACTGGCCTGCGGCACCTTGCAGTGACGCAGTACGCTGGCTTTTGCTGTAGCTCAGGTTCGGACCGCCTTCCAGTGTGGCGCTGGCGCTCCAGCCATTTTCACCGGTATAGGCGAACTTCATTCCGACAATGGAATCTACGGCGGTTTCGCTGCCAGCGTTCATCGACAGGTTAAAGTCCCCCGCGCTACGCTCTTTGTAGCCGCCTTCCAGCGTATGACGGAATTTCACCCCGGCGTACGGCGTGACTTTCAACGTATCGTTGAGCATGGTGAAGGTTTTCGCCCCTTCGCTGCGGAACTCAAGATACTGCTGACGTGCGTTGGAATCCGCCACCTTGTTGGTGTCGCCATAAGAGACAGAACGGCTGCTGTCGAGATTGTGCACGTCATAACGCAGGTTGTTGTTCCACGCCAGACCTTCATTAAACGCCATGCTGTGCTTCAGACCAAAGAACTGGCTGTAGCCACCGGTCAGATCGTTATCGCCCGCGGTCTTCGAACCGTCACCGTCCAGACGTGCGATACCGTACTCCAGCGTCAGATTCTGGCTTGCGGTGAGATCCAACGACTGACGTAATGCCAGCATGTCGTACTGGGTATCGTTGCCCAATTCAGCGCGTGGGTCGCCTTTCGCTACGACGTTGAACGCCAGGCCATCTTTAATTTGCGGCGCGGCATCGGCCAGCATGGTAAAGCGGTTGCTTAGCACGCGGGCTTCACGGAACGCGGTGATAGCCTGACTGCCGCTTACCTGTTTCAGCGCGCTGTTCAGCTCAGCGGTGGTGCTTACGTTAAGGCTGGTGTACAGCTCGTTGTTGGTGTAACCGGCGTCGAGCGCCTGCGCCACGTCACTGACAGAACCATCGGTCGCCACATCGGCATAGGCGTTTTTGGTCATGGTGACGTCAACGTTGCCGTCGCTGTCCTGGCTACCCTGTGCGTTCCACACTACGCTGGTGGATGTGATGTTGTCCGCACCCTGGATATTGCTGCCGGTGAAGGCGTTATCCACCACCACGGTGGTCTCCGCCGTGCCGCTGGTAAAACCGGTATCCACCTTCACGTTGTCGCCAATCACCAGATTATTGGCTTTCAGCGTACCGGAACTGCCATCGACGTTGGTGCCGACAATATAGTTGGAGAGCTGCTGCGGCGCGTTTGGATCCGCTGGCGGCGTGGGGATGCTGCCCTCGGTTGGGGCGGTAGCCGCATCTGGGATAACGATGTCTGCCGTACCGTTGTGGTCATTCAGCGTACCGGTGGTGCCCGGAGCGTAGATGTCGCAGCCGCTGTCGCACAGCAGGTTGATTTCACCGTTGTTAATGATGGCTTTGGTCTGGCCGCCAAACGCATACGAGTCATCCGCGTAAACGTTGATCACGCCGTCTGCGGTGTTGTTAATGGTGGTGGCATTACCGTTGCCTTTGATGCCGATAAGCCCGGTGCCGTTGGTGCCGTCCTCTTTGCCCTGCTCGGTTCCGACGTTGATGGTGCCGCTGTTGACCAGGTTGATTACATAGCTGCTGGTGCCGCCGCTAATCGCTACGGCGTTATCGCCCTGCACGTTGATAGTGCCCTGGTTGCCGAAGTTATAGCCGCGGCCCAGATTGATTAGCGGCGCATCCGGGTTTATACCGTTAATCACGCCGGTTTCGGTGTTCCAGATCCATTTGGGACTGTTGCTGCCGTTGACCGTGGTGATGGCGCTGTAACCGTTGGTGGCGGTAATGGTGCCGCTGTTCACCTGTGTCAGCGAATCGTTGGCGCGCGTCAGGTTGATGATAGTGTTCTCGCCGCCTTCCACCGCGCTGCCGCTGTTGGTAAGTGTTGCGCCCTCTTCGTTATAGAAATAGAAGCTGCCGCTGACCAACGATTTGCCATCTTCCGCCACCGTCATATCGCCAGTATTGACGATTTCCTGCTGGTAGCTGGTGCCCGCGATGGAGCCGGTGAAATCGCCGTTATTGTAAAAAGTGACGTCGCCGTTAAGGGTTAACAGATCGGTGGTGATGCTGCCGCCCGCTTCATTGAAGAGGCTGTGCCAGGTGGAAATAGCGTTCGCGTCCAGCGTCCCGTAGTTGGCCAGCGCGTTAGCCCCGCCGTTAATCGTCAGGGTACCGTTGACGGTGAGCGAGGCCCCCGTCTCGTTGTACAGCCAGCCCCCGTTAACGTCCACATCGCCGTTCAGCGTTTCATTGCCGTAATTCGCCAGCGTGCCGTTGGTGAAGAAACCCGCATCAGAGGTCTGGGTGTCGCTGTCGCCGCTGCCGGGCAGGGACTGGATCCAGATTTTATCCGTTGGCGTACTGCCCATATGGGAATCGGCGTCATCCATCGGGCTGCCGTTGAGGTTGATGGCGCCGTTATTGATGATGTAGCTGGTACTGTCGCTCAGGAACGCCTGGCCGTAATCAGCATCAATATTGATGGTGCCAGTCGTATCGTTAATCACGATGCCGCCATTGAGCGCCGCCATACCGACCAGCTCGTTTGCCTGGCCGGTCACGCCCTCATCGGCGGTCAGGGTGATCACACCCTGGTTAATCGCGGTGCCGCCATTAAGCGCCATCATGCCGAACCCGGCGTTATTAACGGTAATGGTGCCGGTGTTGGTAGCGGTAGCGTCGCCATCGCCACCGTCGGTGGAACCAGCCACCATTCCTGAGCTGGTGAGATAGAGCGATGATGGCTGCCAGTAGCTGGTGCCAGTGATGTTGTTTTCATCGTCCAGCGTCGGGATAAAACCATCCAGGTAAATATCGCCTTCGTTTATCGCTGTTCCTCTGCTGGCGCTAACGCCATATACGCCTGCGCCCTGCAAATGGATAGTTGCGCCTTTATCATTGATAACGCTGCCGTATCCGGAGGACAGCATGGCGTAAAAGGTGTGGGTGTACCATTTCAGTGGGTATACGCTTATACCACCGATGTACGCCGGCGTTTGGTCAGAAATAACGGTGATATCCCCGCCAGCCTTGTTCTGAACAACAGAGCCGTTACCGTTAGCCTGAGTAATACCTGTACGGTCATCGCTGCCGCTGACGTTATTGCCCGTTGCATAAATAAGGATATTGCCGCTGTTGCTGATTTCTGCGCCATCGTCAGCGCGCATGATGGTATATACGCCCTGACTGGTGATGCTGCCGTTGTTTTCAATCGATGAACTTTCCCCGTCGGCCATTAGCAAGGCATTTGAGGTGAAATTGAACGAATCCACATATTTGGCATTAATATCAATAACTGAGCTGTCATCCAAAACCAGTGTGCCGCCATTTTTGACCTGAGCCAGCACGACATTGCCGCCGCTAAGAGTTGCCGTATCTACCGTAGAGTGACCGCTTAGCGTGGCTTCGCTGTTTCCATTGATATCAATACCATGAATAAGCACATCGTCAATATCGCCATATTCGCTGTGAGTAATATTAATACCGCCATCGATCGCGACACTGTTCCCGTCACCCGTCACGTTTAAGCCAACAACGTTCAGGTACTGCCCGCTGCCAGCGGACTGATCGCTAACATCAATGTTAAGCCCGCCATCGAGCGAAATATTATTGTTGTCGCCGCCGACAGTGACGCCGGTTAGTGATGTATCGCTCGCTATCAGAGAGTCCTGCATATAGTCAGCACTCATATTTACATTACCAGTGATATTAACGGTGTTGCTATCGCCACTGATGTTTACACCCGTTGCGCCACGAAATACGCCATCGCTGTCCTGCGCTGAGGTAACGTTAATATCACCATCAAGCGTTGCCTGTGACGAATCGCTACTCACCTGGGCGCCAGTACCATTCAGGCTGACGTCGATGTTCCCTTTGTTGTAAAAGGTGTTTTGTTCGCCCGCGATGATAAATCCGACGGAGCTTTCATCACGCACGGTCGCGTGACCGGTGTTTTTGATTTCGTTACCTGTCCCGTCTGTGACGATGCCCGTCGCACCGTTGGTGACCAGCATGTCACCTGCCTGGGTCAGATTATTATCATTACCATCAATGACTGCGGCAGTAGAGCCCGCGCCATCCACGGTGATATCACCCGTATTCGCGATTCGGGAATTATCGCCCGCAATGACGGTACCCGTTGCGCCCTGCGCAATGGTTTGATCTCCTTCGCCAATAACCAGCGCCTTATTACCTGCGATGTACAGTCCGGTAGACCCCGCGCCGGTGACCGCGGAGTCGCCGGTGTTATCAATCACCGTACCGTCACCGGTCATTTTGGCTCCAGTCGCGCCGTCGGTAACGTTTAGCTCACCATCGTTAGTAATACGCGTTTTGTCGCCGGTGATGCTGATACCGATAGAGCCTGCGCCGTTGACATCGGTGGTGCCGATATTATCGAAGGTGGCGCTGTTGCCGTTAATCAGGATGCCCGTTGCGCCGCCGGAAATATCCTGCTTCCCTTCGCTGTTAATGGTTGCGTTGTCGCCGTCAATATATAGCCCGGTAGAACCTGCACCGCTGGCGGTGGTATCGCCTTTGTTGTCGATGAGGACATCATCACCGGTAATCTTTGCCCCGGTAGCGCCGTCGGCCACATAGAGTTCGCCATCGTTAATAACGTGCGAGTTGTCGCCATTGACGATGGAGCCGGTTGAACCTTGACCGCTGATGTTAGAGGTGCCGGTATTCGCCACCGTGGTTTCGTTGCCATCGATCACCATGCCGGTGCCGCCACCTGTGACGTCAATGCCACCTGAAATGCGGGTGGTGGTGCCGTTACCTGAAATCAGTGCGCCGGTTGCGCCGTCGACGGTGCTTTGTCCTGAAATCGTATTGGTGGTGTTGTCACCGGTAATGACGATGCCGACCGCACCATCGCTGACGGAGGAATCACCGCTTAACGTGTTGTTTGTCCTATCGCCGGAGATGATGACCCCGGTTTTACCTTCACCACGGGTATCAACCCCGCGATCGGCAACGTGTGACTCGTCGTCGCCCGTTGCAACGGTGGTTTGATCATCGGCAACGATCAGGTATCCCTGGCTGTCATATTTCCAGTACAGATCGCTTCCTTGCACCGTACCTTCAATGACGGCGGCATTCTCGTCGGTTACTTTCCAGTCGGATACCAGCAGCGTTTTACCGTCTTGTAACGTGATCTGCCACCGATCGTCCTGTTCGACGTAATTCCACACGGCGCCGCCGAGGTCCGTGCCGCTATCCAGCTTGATGCCGTCAAATGTCAGTGTGTTCAGGCCTTTATCGATGGTAACGCCGTTACTGAAGGTAATAACAGAGGTATCATCAGGTGGTGTAGGTGTTACATCGCCGCCATCGTCGTCGGGAGGTGTGGGCGTTACATCGCCGCCATCGTCGTCGGGAGGTGTGGGCGTTACATCGCCGCCATCGTCGTCGGGAGGTGTGGGCGTTACATCGCCGCCATCGTCATCGGGAGGCGTGGGCGTTACATCACCGTTATCGTCGTCAGGAGGTGTGGGCGTTACATCGCCATTATCTGATGGGGTTGCCGGAGTATCATTATGGTGGGAATGGCCGCCGCCATTGTTATCGATACCTATCGCTACACCAGCTGTTAGCGCAGCGACACCACCCGCGACCCATCCCCAGTGATTGTCTTGTTCTGTATAATCTGCCAGGCAGCGTGCGGAGAGTTTGTCACGTTCGGCTTTTGATAATACGGATATATCAGTAGGGCAATCATTGTCATCGTCGCTGCTATTTGCGGCTATCGCCGGGAGATAGTAAGTTTGCAACGCAAGAGCAATACCCACAGCAATGAGTTTTTTCCTTTGCATAATCGACATCCTTAAATAAATACGCACAAAACATGCCATTGAAGGCATGAATTTATTTCGAGGTAATTTATTATTTTGCCACTGAATGACAGTGTTTCGTCAAATTACTCAATGGTCAGGTATTATTTAGGATGTGAATTTAATTTATGGGTTGTTCGGATATAAACAGGGTTTTTTACGTGTTTTTTATAAATAAGAGCGTAAATACATTTTGTTTATGAATGAATTTAGTCTTTCTTAATTCAGCTTTGAGAATAAATCATGAATAACAAACGAGAAAATAAATGCCCTGAGAGTCAGGGCATTTATTAGCATTCAATTAATGATTCGAGAACCAGTTCAACTTATCGCGAAGGCCTACCACACGGCCAACAATAATTAGCGCTGGGCTTTCAACCTGTTGCGCTAATTCTCCGAGCTGCGTCAGCACACCATTGACGACACGCTGTTTCACGGAGGTACCGTTTTCTACCAGGGCGACGGGCATATCGGGCTGCATGCCAAATTCGATCAATTTTTCCTGGATCGTGGCCGCCTGGTTTAGCCCCATGTAGAACACCAGCGTTTGTTTCTCTGCTGCCAGGTTTTCCCAGTCCAGCTCTCCGCCGGTTTTCAGGTGTCCGGTAACCAGACGCACGCTCTGAGCGTAATCACGATGGGTCAGTGGAATGCCGGAATAGGCAGAACAACCGGAGGCTGCGGTAATACCCGGCACTACAGAGAATGGAATACCGGCATGGCACAGCGTTTCCAGCTCTTCGCCACCGCGGCCAAAGATGAACGGGTCGCCACCTTTCAGTCGTACCACGCGCTTGCCCTGTTGTGCTTCACGCAGCAGGATCTGGTTGATCTCTTCCTGCGGTACGCAGTGATAGCCTGCACGTTTACCAACGAATACCCGGTCTGCGTCGCGGCGTACAAGGTTCATGATATCGTCGGAAACCAGACGGTCATAGACCACAACATCCGCTTGCTGGATCTGCTGTAGCCCTTTCAGCGTCAGCAGGCCGGCATCGCCAGGACCGGCGCCAACCAGCACCACTTCACCACGGTGATCCAGCGGTTCGCTGAGCATTTGCTCAGTGGTTTCCTCGACGGCTTTCAGGTCATTGTTCGCCAACGACTGCGCCAGGCGGTCATTCACGAACAATTTTTCCCAGAAGCGGCGACGTTCACCCATGCTGGCAAACTGTTGCTTCACTCGGGAGCGCAACTTGCCGGCATACTGCGCGACCTGGCCCAGATGCTGAGGCAGTACGGATTCAAGTCTTTCACGCAGCAGACGGGCCAGCACTGGCGATGTCCCGCCGGAGGAGACCGCCACCATCAGCGGTGAGCGGTCGATAATGGAGGGCATGATAAAACTGGCTGCTTTTGGCGCATCGACCACGTTGCAGAAGATACGACGTGATTCTGCGGCGGTGCTGACGCTTTGGTTGACGGCATCGTCATCGGTGGCGGCAATAGCCAGCCAGCAGGTGTCGAGCAGGGACTCATCGAACGGTCCCTCCACCAGCGTCAGCATGCCTTCATCTGCCCATACGGTGAACTGTGGAATAAACGCCAGCGCATTAACCGTTAAACGGGCGCCCGCTTCCAGCAGTAACCGCGCTTTGCGTTCTGCGACATCACCACCGCCGACGATCAAGCAGTCGCGGTCACGTAGTTGACAAAATATAGGCAAATGATCCACGACATTACCCCTTAATTATTGGCAGCAGCCTCTGGCTGATTGATTTTTGCCGGAGCCGGACGCTCCGATTTTGGCGTAGCATACCAATAACCTAATCCCATGAATACGACACCGGACAAAGTATTACCGAGTGTCACCCACAGCAGGTTATGACCAATTCCTGACAGGGTATAGGCTTCGCTGTGATGGCCGAACCAGGAGAGGGCAAACAGCGTCATGTTGGCAACGGAGTGCTCGTAGCCGGAAGCGATAAACGCCAGCAGACACCACCAGATAGCGAGGAATTTTGCCGCGCCTTCGGTACGGATTGCCATCCAGATTGCCAGACAAACCAACCAGTTACACAGTGCGCCTTTAAAGAACAAAACCATTGCAGGCGCGGTCGTTTTCGCCAGAGCAACCGAATGGACGATGCTGGTATCGACCGGCAGCAGGCTACCGCCACCCCAGCTGTAAAGCAGAGCGACAAACACGGAACCGACCAGGTTACCCAGCCAGGTTTTTGGCAGGATTGCCCACATCTGACCGTGGCTGATGGTGCCTGCTTTGACGCCGAGCGTCAGAAACATGGTGTGACCGGTAAACAGTTCCGAACCGGCAATAATGACCAGCGTTAAGGCGATACCAAAGGTTGCACCCATCACAAGAGGACGAACGGACGGGTCGAGCAGATTACCGAGGGTGAAAATAAGAATGATGCCGAGACCCACATAGGCTCCCGCCATTGCCGAACTGATCCAGAATCCGAGCGGGTTATTAGCCGACAGGCGTGCGATGCGCGCAGCGTTAGCCGCACACTTATTGATAGTGTCTGTGAACATGTGTTGATTATCCTTGAAGTACAAACAATAAAAAGAAATCGTAACCGTAGGCCGGACAAGGCATTTATGCCGCCATCCGGCAATGTGCTTGTGCAATTGCCTGATGGCGCTACGCTTATCAGGCCTACTAATAAAAGACCTACAAATACGTCAAAAAAGGGGAGGCGTTGCGCCTCCCAAAATTAATTAACCGCGCAGTTGCACCGTGCCGTCTTTCACTCGCGCTTCGTAATGTTTCACGGAGAACTGTTCGTCTTCCATGCACAGACCGTCGCTTAAGCGAAAACGCTGTTTTTTCAGCGGGCTGGCAACCCACAATTCGCCCTGATGTTCAGCAATCAGCCCACGAGAAAGCACGCTGGACTCAAAGAACGGGTCGATGTTGCTGATCGCAAACACCTGGTCGCTGTGATACGGGCGGAAAATCGCAACCTGCTCGTTACCTAACAGGGCGCAGACGCCTGTTGCAGGCAGAATGTCATCGATTTTGCAGATGTTTTTCCACTGGCTCATGCGTTTTCCTCCACCAGAGTCACCGGGATACGCTCATAAGGCGTGGCCGGACGATGTTGTTCACGTTCAGGCACAACCTGGACATTCGGATCGCGTTTTTCGCTGTTGATAAAGTGTTTGAAGCGAACCTGCGCGGATGGGGTGTTAACGGTTTCTGTCCACTCACACACCACTGCTTCACGCAGACGGGCCATCTCTTCTTCAAGATGCTGGTTCAGACCCAACTTGTCGTCGATGATGACGGACTTCAGATACTCAATACCGCCTTCCAGATTGTCTAACCACGGTGCGGTACGGGTCAGTTTGTCGGCAGTACGGATGTAGAACATCATGAAACGGTCAAGGTACTTGAGCAGCGTTTCGCGATCGATATCCGCTGCCAGCAGGTCTGCATGACGAGGTTTCATCCCGCCGTTACCGCAAACGTACAGGTTCCAGCCTTTCTCAGTGGCGATGATACCCACGTCTTTACCCTGAGCTTCCGCACATTCACGGGTACAGCCGGAGACGCCGAACTTCATTTTGTGCGGGGTACGAATGCCTTTGTAGCGATTTTCCAGCTCCACGCCGAAGCCCACGCTATCGCCGACGCCGTAACGGCACCAGGTGCTGCCTACGCAGGTTTTCGCCATACGCAGCGCTTTGGCATACGCGTGACCGGTTTCAAAACCGGCTTCAATCAGCTGACGCCAGATTTCCGGCAGGTCATCTTTCTGCGCGCCGAACAAGCCGATACGCTGAGAACCGGTAATTTTGGTGTACAGGTTAAATTCACGCGCGATACGGCCCACAGCTACCAGGCCTTCAGGGGTAATTTCGCCACCCGCAGAGCGCGGGATCACGGAGTAAGTACCGTCTTTCTGGATGTTCGCCAGGAAATTGTCGTTGGTGTCCTGCAACGGCGTGTGCTGCGGTTTGAGGATGTACTCATTCCAGCAGGAAGCCAGCAGGGAACCTACGGTAGGTTTACATACTTCACAGCCGTAACCTTTCCCGTGTTTTGCCAGCAGCTCTTCGAAGGTTTTGATGCCTTCTACGCGGATGAGATGGAACAGTTCCTGACGTGAGTACGGGAAGTGTTCACACAGATTGTTGTTAACTTCGATACCCTGTTTCGCCAGTTCGGCGTTCAGAACCTGCGTTACCAGCGGGATACACCCGCCGCAGCCGGTCCCGGCTTTGGTTTCTGCTTTCAGCGCCGCAACGGTATGGCAGCCCTTGTTGATAGCGGCAACCAGCATGCCTTTGGTGACGTCAAAACAGGAGCAAATCTGCGCGCTGTCCGGCAGTTTATCGACACCGATAGACGGCTTACCGCTGCCCGCGTGTGCTGGCAGAATCAGTGAATCCGGATTTTCCGGCAGTTCGATGGCGTTCAGCACCAGTTGCAGCAGATTGCCGTAATCGCTGGTGTCGCCCACCAGAACCGCGCCGAGCAGGGTTTTGTTATCTTCGCTAACGATCAGGCGTTTGTAGACTTCTTTGCTTTCGTCGAGATAGACATAGCTACGGGCGCCCGGCGTGCGCGCATGCGCGTCGCCAATACCGCCGACGTCAACGCCGAGCAGCTTCAGCTTGGCGCTCAGGTCCGCGCCTTCAAAGGCGTTTTCAGTTTCGAGAATATGGTCAACGGCAACCTGCGCCATTTTATAGCCTGGAGCGACCAGACCATACACGCGGTTGTTCCAGCTGGCGCATTCGCCGATGGCATAGATGTCCGGGTCAGATGTCTGGCAAGTGTCGTTAATGACGATACCGCCGCGTGGCGCGACGTCCAGACCGCACTGGGTGGCCAGTTTGTCGCGTGGACGAATACCGGTAGAGAAGACGATGAAATCGACTTCCAGTTCGCTACCGTCGGCAAAACGCATGGTTTTGCGCGCTTCGGTGCCTTCCTGAACGATCTCTTTGGTGTTTTTGCTGGTGTGCACACGCACGCCCATGCTTTCAATTTTGCGACGTAACTGCTCGCCACCCATATGATCCAGCTGTTCAGCCATCAGCATTGGGGCGAATTCAATCACGTGGGTTTCAACGCCGAGGCTTTTCAGCGCACCGGCGGCTTCCAGGCCCAGCAAACCACCGCCGACGACAGCACCGCGTTTGCTGCGGCGTGCGCAAGACTCAATGGCGTTGAGGTCTTCGATGGTGCGGTAAACGAAGCAGTCCTGGGTTTCCGAACCTTTAATCGGCGGGATCCACGGATAAGAGCCCGTCGCCATGATCAGCTTATCGTAGTAAACCGTACGACCTGCGCTGGAGTGGATCACCTTCTCCTGGCGGTTAATGGTAATTGCGCGCTCGCCCACTAACACCTTAACACCGTGCTTCTCGTAGAATCCTTCACGCACCAGAGAAAGCTCTTCGGCGGTGTGGTGTGAGAAGTAGGAAGACAGGTGTACGCGGTCGTACGCTTTGCGGGGTTCTTCACAGAAGACGGTAATATCAAAATTGGCAGCGTCGGATTTATCAAGAAGATCCTCAATAAAGCGATGGCCGACCATACCATTACCGATAATAGCGAGTCTGACTTTGCTCATTTTTGCCTCGATTTCTTTTCTATTACTGCCTACCTTAACGATTCAGCAACCGCGCTTATTGATACAAATCAAATTCGCCCTTATATACTCCTTAAGAGGTATATAACTGATTTGTCAGCATTTTTATAAGTGACGGAATTATTTGGGTTTTCGTGTTTGTATAAATAGCGTACAAATTAAAGGGTTTTTGTAAGAATTGGCCTACATGACCAGTGAAAGAAGAGAGGGGTGAGAATGTGCCGGATGATGTGGATACCATCCGGCAGTGAGATTAATGCGCTGCTGGGGCGTTATGCTGGCGATGGCGCGTGACAAACCCAAGAATAAAGCACATCACGAATACAACCGCATACAAGCCGTTAGCTGTTTGCAATGCCGCCTGCGGGCCGCTGTGTGCCACGATAGGGCCGGTGACGACGAAAGTGAGCATGGTGCCGATGGTGCCGCAGGTCAGAACGAAGTTAACCAGTTTGGGTGAGGCGACCTTCGTCTGCTGGGAGCCAAGGGTAATGATGGTGGTATAAATCGCACTGGAGAAGAAGCCCAGAGTCATAATAAACCACGGCATATGCTCTGGCGTACCGGTGATAAACAGATACATCAGGACGGTAGCCAGACCCGCCAGTACGGTCAGGATGCGCTGCAAATCGAAGAAACGCAGAATAAAGCTAAATGCCCACATGCCAACCATGTAAGACATCCAGAAGTCGCTGACCAGTTTACCCGCATCGTTCAGGCTCATGCCCAGACTTTTGGCGTATTCCGGAACCCAGGAGATAAAACCCAACTGACCGAGGATGTAGCACAGCGCGGCGATCGCCAGAAACAGCACGCCAATCCCCCATTTTTCTTTTACTACCGGCGCGTCTGACTGCTGAGCGTGTTTACCCAGTGCCGGGAATTCACAACCGAAGGTCAGCAGGAAAATGGCGACGTATACGAGGCCGATGCAGGCATAGACCCAATACCATTCGATGCTGCGCGCTAACAGGAACGCGGCAACCATTGGGAAAATCATACCGGCCATGCTGAAGAAGGAGTCAGTAAACAGCAGGCGGGAACCGCGCTGACGACCTTCGTACATTTGAGTTACCAGGAACGTACCAATCGACATGGTGATACCGCTTACCAGGCCCAATACAAACATGGCGGCGGAGAACAAGGCCAGGCTATGGCTGAACATCAGTCCGGCAACGGCCAGTACCATCAGGATAAAGCCGAAGCGCAACTGGGTTTTCAGTGGCACGATTTCCATTAACCATGCATTCAGAAAGATAGAGATCAGAATGCCGGCATTCAGGAAGGTGAAGGTGTTACTCATGCTGGAAACGGGCAAATGGAAGTAATCTGCGATGTTTCCCATCACCATCCCGGTGACAATTACCAACGCACCTGTCAGGGCGTAGGAGAGAAAGCTAATCCATGTGAGCTTGATGCGATTGCTGTTAGTCATGACTGGCCTGTATAGAAGTGTAAGGCGCATTGACTGCGCCGTGAGCGGGCAGATTTTAGGCGCTTTAGTGATGTATTTAAATATTTATCGGTAATAACTTGGTGCGTTACATTTTTCAATGTGATCTTGATCACATTGATACTTGCAGCCATGAGGTTACATTTGTTTCAGGTACGTAAAATTAAGTAAAGGGATGGCCTTGTCCTTGAAGGCTCTTTAGAATCAATTCACTTGCTTCATTTCTGCTCTTGTTAAGGAATTCTCATGCTCAAATCGACTCTGGCGGCTGTTGCAGCTGTTCTCGCTCTTTCTGCTCTCTCTCCCGCAGCACTGGCAGCAAAAGGTGATCCACATGTTCTGCTGACAACCTCTGCTGGTAACATTGAGCTGGAGCTGAACAGTCAGAAAGCCCCGGTTTCAGTGCAAAACTTTGTCGATTATGTCAACAGTGGTTTCTATAACAACACCACGTTCCACCGTGTGATCCCAGGCTTCATGGTGCAGGGCGGCGGTTTTACCGAGCAGATGCAGCAGAAGAAACCTAACCCGCCAATCAAGAATGAAGCCGATAACGGACTGCGTAACACTCGCGGCACGATTGCTATGGCGCGTACAGCGGATAAAGACAGCGCGACCAGCCAGTTCTTTATCAACATTGCAGATAACGCTTTCCTCGATCACGGCCAGCGCGACTTTGGCTACGCTGTTTTCGGTAAAGTTGTGAAAGGTATGGATGTCGCGGATAAGATCTCTCAGGTACAGACCCATGATGTCGGTCCATACCAGAATGTCCCGTCAAAACCGATTGTTATCCTTTCTGCTAAAGTCCTGCCGTAATCGTATCTTGCGCGGGTAGTTCTTGCCCGCGTTCACCCCTCTCTCTGCGTAACCCGAAATTGCTGCTTATACTTGTGGCAAGTGTCGGCTCATTCAGGGAGGTCACGTGAAAAAACTCACCGATAAACAAAAGTCCAGGCTGTGGGAACAACGGCGAAACGCCAATTTCCAGGCCAGCCGACGGCTGGAAGGCGTAGATATTCCACGGGTTACTCTGAGTGCTGAAGACGCCCTGGCGCGTCTTGAAGAGCTGAGGAGGCACTATGAGCGATAAATTCGGTGATGGTCGCGACCCGTATTTATATCCGGGCCTGAATGTCATGCGTAACCGTCTGGGGATTCATCAGGCGCAGCGTTTGGCGCAGGCTGCTTATGAACTGACAGCGCTGCGTGCTGCGACTATCGAATTGGGGCCACTTAAACGGGGCTTACCGCACCTGTGCGCCATTCATCGCCAGCTGTATCGGGATATTTTTGACTGGGCGGGACACCTGCGTGAAGTCGATATTTACCAGGGCGATACTCGCTTTTGCCACTTCGCCTATATCGAGAAAGAGGGCAATGCGCTGATGCAGGACCTGGAAGAGGAGTCCTGGCTGGTGGGATTGCCGGAAGACAAGTTTGTCGATCGTCTTGCCCACTATTATTGCGAAATCAATGTGCTGCATCCGTTTCGCATTGGCAGTGGCCTGGCGCAGCGTATTTTCTTCGAACAGTTAGCGATTCATGCCGGGTATATGCTGAGCTGGGATGGCATTCCGGTTGAGGAGTGGAATCAGGCTAATCAGAGCGGGGCGATGGGTGACCTGTCTGCACTGCGGGCGATATTTCGTAAAGTGGTAAGCGAAGCCCCGGAAACTGAGTAGAATAGCGCGGTTCTTATGTACCGGAGCCGCCATGATCCTGCTTATTGATAACTATGATTCTTTTACCTGGAACCTGTACCAATACTTCTGCGAACTGGGCGCTGATGTCCTTGTCCGGCGCAACGACGAGCTGACGCTGGCGCAAATCGACGCGCTGAACCCGCAAAAAATCGTGATTTCCCCTGGGCCATGCACGCCGGATGACGCCGGTATCTCACTGGAGGTTATTCGTCATTTCGCCGGTAAGCTCCCCTTGTTGGGTGTTTGTCTTGGCCACCAGGCGATGGCGCAGGCCTTTGGCGCGAGCGTAGTTCGGGCGGCTAAAGTGATGCACGGTAAAATCTCGCCGATTACCCATACCGGGCAGGGTGTTTTTCAGGGACTCGCTAACCCATTAACGGTGACGCGCTACCACTCTCTGGTGGTTGCCCCTGAGACGCTTCCCGAGTGCTTTGAGGTGACGGCCTGGAGTGAAACGCAGGAGATTATGGGCATTCGTCACCGCGAGTGGGATATGGAAGGGGTACAGTTTCACCCGGAGAGTATTCTCAGCGAACAGGGGCATCAGCTGCTGGCTAATTTTCTCAATCGCTGATTTGTAGTTGCTATTCAGTGATTTTTTATTCATATTTTGTGATTATAATTTCACTGGCGTTTCTGCTTAACAGGGTGGTAATGACATGGCAACTGAACAAACTGCAATTACGCGCGCGACATTCGATGAAGTGATTCTGCCGATTTATGCACCGGCTGAGTTTATCCCGGTAAAAGGAAAAGGGAGTCGAGTGTGGGATCAACAGGGCAAAGAGTATGTTGATTTCGCGGGCGGCATTGCAGTGACCGCGTTAGGGCATTGCCATCCGGCATTGGTTGAGGCGTTAAAAACCCAGGGCGAAACCCTGTGGCATACCAGCAACGTATTTACCAACGAACCGGCGTTGCGCTTAGGCCGTAAAATCATTGATGCGACCTTTGCCGAGCGCGTGCTGTTCATGAACTCCGGTACTGAAGCCAACGAAACCGCCTTTAAGCTGGCGCGCCATTATGCCTGCGTGCGTCATAGTCCGTTCAAAACCAAAATCATTGCCTTCCATAATGCGTTTCACGGCCGTTCGCTGTTTACCGTGTCCGTTGGTGGGCAGCCGAAATACTCCGACGGCTTTGGGCCAAAACCGGCGGATATCATCCATGTCCCGTTTAACGATCTGCATGCGGTCAAAGCGGTGATGGACGATCACACCTGCGCGGTGGTCGTTGAGCCTATTCAGGGAGAGGGTGGCGTCACTGCGGCTACGCCGGAATTCCTGCAAGGTTTGCGTGAACTTTGTGACCAGCACCAGGCGCTGTTGGTATTTGATGAAGTGCAGAGTGGAATGGGGCGTACCGGCGATTTGTTTGCCTATATGCACTACGGCGTGACGCCGGATATCCTCACCAGCGCGAAGGCGCTCGGTGGCGGCTTCCCGGTAAGCGCGGTGTTGACCACTCAGGAGATTGCCTCCGCGTTCCACGTGGGTTCGCACGGCTCCACTTACGGCGGTAACCCGCTGGCCTGCGCGGTAGCGGGGGCAGCGTTTGATATCATCAACACGCCGGACGTGCTGGGAGGGATTCAGGCCAGGCGTCAGGCGTTTGTCCAGCATTTGCACAAGATTGATCAACAGTTCGATATTTTCAGCGATATTCGCGGGATGGGGCTGCTGATTGGCGCTGAGCTGAAGCCGCAGTTTAAAGGCCGGGCGCGCGATTTCCTCTATGCCGCCGCGCACGAAGGGGTGATGGTGCTGAACGCCGGGCCGGACGTGATGCGTTTCGCACCGTCGCTGGTAGTGGAGCAGGCGGATATCGATGAAGGAATGCAACGTTTCGCGCAGGCGGTAGCGAAGGTGGTGGGCTGATTGCCGGATAGCGGCGCGAGCGCCTTATCCGGCCTACAGGGTAAGGTGTGATTCGTAGGCCGGATAAGCGTAGCGCATCCGGCAAATCTCTTAACCTTTCATGTCCCGTAGTCGGCGGCTCAGCCAGATCCCGTGGTGCGGTCGCTGACGCCATGCTACCGACGAAATGGTATGCATGGTGTTCAGATGCCCAAGAACCCGCTGCAGATGCTGCTCAAGGGTGCTTAACGGACCATGGGACAGCATCTCTGGCGCTTCGAGAATATTCACATCTCCCGAGCTTCCCGGCCCATCATATTCCAGCCGCTGCTGACAGCGCTGGAGCGCAATTTCACAGGACTCCAGATACCGCTGCGCCAAATCCGGCGTCAGCATCGTATGTTCCCTTGCCAGCGTGGTCATCGCGTTGATGTGTTCAACGATGAACTGGCTGTGCGTGACCCACAGTTTCATGTCTGCAAGGTAGTGCGAGTTAAATCCCGGCTCCTGCATTGCCTGGTTCAGCGAGTTGAACAGCGTGTTTTGCGTCTGGTTGACGCGCATGCGTTGATACGCCAGCGGCGTGGCCTGTGGATCGTTGCTGAGGATCAGACGAATTGCCTCCTGGTCGGCTTCTAACGCATCGTGGGCGTTCTTACGCAGCAGACCGCTCTGCCACTGTGGCCACAGCCAGAGCGTGCCGCCAAAGGCGATTAAGCAGCCAATGACCGTATCGACAAACCGCGGCACGATAAACTCTTCCCCGTTCAGCGTCAGCAGTTGCAGGGTGTATACCGCCGTTACCGTAAAACCGACGGTAGCCCAGCCGTAGTTTTTACGGATGATCAGATAGCTCACCAGGGTGATCAGCAGCATGGCCGCCAGCGTGAAACCTTCGGGAATATGAAAGTGCAACGTGACGCCGGCAATAACCAGTCCAACGAGCGTACCTACGGAACGGTGTAAGATGCGCACCCGGGTCGCCCCGTAGCCATTTTGCGTAACAAACAGGACTGTCATCAAAATCCAGTAAGGCTTTGGCAGGTGTAAAGCGCTGCCCATCAGGCTGGCGATACTCAACATAACGCTGATGCGTCCGGCATTGCGCAGCGCTGGGGATTTCAACGACAGGTAGTTTTTCAGGGCAGGGATCAGCGGCAACCGACGCTGCTTGTCAGCCATTAAGTCACGGGCATACAGCGGGCGCTGGGTCCGTAGCACGCGGGCAATACGGCTGAAGTGCCAGTAGCAAAATTGCCCCACCGGATTGTCCGGATGCTGCCTGGCGATTTTCTCCAGCGTGCCAATCTGCTTTTCCATCGAGAAACGGGTCGGCAAGCGGTGATACAAAATATCATCGGCCAGTACCCGAAGGCGTTCGGCGACGGTTCGCGCGTTCCAGCGAATTACCTGCTCTGCGTGGCTACGCTCAACCAGTTTTTGCACTTCTTCTGGCTGGTGGAGGCTAACGGAAATATGCTCCTGTAAATCCAGCGCCTCCTGAAAGGCACGCAGCAGGCGTTTGTATTCGTTGTTGTGATGTGCCGACAGCATATGCATTTGCTGATAACACTGGGTAATCAGATCCACCGCCTTTTGTTGGCGAACCAGCAGGGGAGGCAGCGCTTTTTCTGGGTCGGCATGCTGGGTCAGCATGCTGTACTTGGCTTCACAGTAATCGGCTAATTCACGGTACAGCAAGCTGAGCGATTCACGGAGCGGTTGCTCGCGCCACATCCAGAACCAGAACCAGTTGAACAGGCCGTACCATAACGTGCCCAGCGCGTAGATCAGCAGCGGCTCCCAGACGGGCATATTCCCGGCCAGGCTGAGCGTGAAAATCGCCGCGATAAGCGAGGCTGGCAGTAATCGCGCATGCAAGGGGCTTAGCTCGGCGGTTACGCCAAGAATCAGCGTCAGGCCGGTGAGGATCAATGGTAGCGGTATAGTTTGCGCAAGCAGTAGCTGCATGATCAAGCTGCACCCGGCAAACAGCGATGCACCAATGACTAAGCGTTTGAAAAAGCGCTTGTGCGGGGTATCAAGACCGGCAATGTTGCAGCAGGCAGGGACGAGGGAAAAGAGAAGCCCCAAATGAAGCTGACCGATGATCAGACCAACAGCCACAGGTAAACATAGCACCAGCGTTTGTCGTAGTGCGTAGTTGATCTCTGGGTGGTATATCAGTCTTCGCCACATCGGAGTAAACAAAAGTGGCGCATTACTGGGTAACGCGCCACTTCGATGGGGTTAACGCGTGCCGTAGACGACGATGGTCTTACCGTGTGCGGAGATCAGGTTCTGATCTTCCAGCATCTTCAGAATACGACCGACGGTCTCACGGGAGCAGCCAACGATCTGGCCGATTTCCTGACGGGTGATTTTAATCTGCATGCCGTCCGGGTGGGTCATCGCATCAGGCTGTTTCGCCAGATTCAGCAGAGTCTGCGCGATACGACCGGTTACGTCGAGGAAGGCAAGGTTGCCCACTTTTTCAGACGTGACCTGCAGACGACGAGCCATCTGAGAAGACAGGCGCATCAGAATATCCGGGTTGACCTGGATTAATTGGCGAAATTTTTTGTAGGAAATTTCAGCGACTTCACATGCGGTTTTGGCACGTACCCAGGCGCTACGTTCCTGACCTTCTTCGAAGAGGCCTAATTCACCAATAAAATCGCCCTGATTCAGATAAGAAAGGATCATTTCTTTCCCTTCTTCATCTTTGATCAGCACTGCCACGGAGCCTTTAACGATGTAATACAACGTTTCCGCTTTTTCACCCTGGTGAATCAGCGTGCTCTTCGATGGGTACTTATGAATATGGCAATGAGACAAGAACCATTCGAGAGTCGGGTCTGTTTGCGGTTTGCCAAGCACCATGCGCGGTTATCCTCTGTTATAAGCTGTCTCCAGAGCCAGAAAACGACGCTGCCTCTGGGTTTGCAAAAATATGCTTCCCGCTACCTGGGAAAGGGGCTGTCAAAAATATACTGCAGCCTGTAATGTGATGTCCTCTGCATACATGCAGTACGTCAATGTATTACTGTAGCATCCCGTCTGTTTTAGCATAGCTTTCGCCGTGTGTCTCCTGGTGTCTCGCTTCAGCATGACGCAGGTCGCCTTCCGTTGCGAGAATTGTTATGTGCGCGTAATCTGTCAGGAAAATTGAAACATTGGAGTTACGAAATATGCAAGCGCGTGTAAAGTGGGTTGAGGGGTTAACCTTCCTCGGTGAGTCCGCCTCTGGCCACCAAATTTTGATGGACGGTAACTCCGGTGATAAAGCGCCGAGCCCGATGGAAATGGTATTAATGGCTGCCGGCGGTTGTAGCGCAATTGATGTGGTATCGATCCTGCAAAAGGGTCGTCAGGATGTGACCAACTGCGAAGTGAAACTGACTTCAGAGCGTCGTGATGAAGCACCGCGCCTGTTTACCCACATCAACCTGCATTTCATCGTAACGGGTAACGATCTGAAAGATGCGTCAGTCTCCCGCGCCGTCGATCTTTCAGCGGAAAAATACTGCTCCGTGGCGTTGATGCTGGAAAAGGCAGTGAATATTACCCATTCCTATGAAGTGGTTGCTGCTGCGTGATGTCATGCCTGATGGCGTTTCACTTATCAGGCCTACAGGATATAAACACGTAGGCCGGATAAGGCATCAGCCGCCATCCGGCAAAAGACCACATCACTCTATCTTCTTACCTTCCATCAGTCGCTGTACCAGCGGCAGCATAATCAATTCCATCGCCAGACCCATCTTGCCGCCAGGTACGACTAACGTATTGATATGGGAAATGAATGATCCCTGCAACATGGCCAGTAACCACGGGAAGTCGATCCCTTCCAGGTTACGAAAATGAATCACGACAAAGCTTTCATCCAGTGATGGAATGCTCTTAGCGGCAAAGGGGTTGGAGGTATCGACGGTCGGTACGCGCTGGAAGTTAATATGCGTCCGGGAAAACTGCGGCGTGATGTAATTGATGTAATCGTCCATTGAACGCACCACCGAGTCCATCACCGCTTCACGCGAATGTCCACGCTCGCTGGTATCGCGGGTCAGCTTCTGGATCCATTCCAGGTTTACGATAGGTACCACGCCAACCAGCAGATCGACATGCCGGGCCACGTTTTGCTGCGGGGTGACAACACCGCCGTGCAGCCCTTCGTAGAACAGTACATCCGTCGGTTCAGGCAGCGGCTGCCAGGGCGTGAATGTCCCCGGAACCTGGTTCCATGGTACGGCCTCATCGTAAGTGTGCAGATATTTTCGCGACTGGCCTTTGCCCGTCTGACCGTATTCGATGAAGGTTTGTTCCAGCAAGCCGAAGTCATTAGCTTCAGGGCCAAAATAGCTGATATGCCGCCCGGCATCGCGCGCTTTGCGAATCGCCATGTCCATTTCTGGACGGGTATAGCGATGAAAACTGTCACCTTCCACCTCGGCGGCGCGCAGATTTAACTGCGCGAAAATTTTACGAAACGCGAGGCTGGTGGTGGTGGTCCCCGCGCCGCTGGATCCTGTTACCGCAATCACCGGATGTTTGGCAGACATAACAACTCCATGAAATGGTTGTAATTATAGTAAAGTCGGCCGGCGGCTACGGATTACTCGTGAATCTGCTTCCTCGGCATAATGTTGACCGTTTCATGCAGTTCAGACCACACCAGCACGGCTTCACCTGATTGTAGTTGGCGTTTGACGTCGGCGACTTTTTGTTCGAGCGAGCGTTCATGTTCACCATAATCGGTGCCTTCGCGCAAGACAAAGCTTTCAATCAAATTGTCCAGCGCGTCCGGGGAGATATCTTGCCAGGGGATAATCATGATGATGCCTCCAGATACGTTGTCAGCCAATCCGGGATTCTTGATTCCAGCCACATCTCAGGACGGCGCACCGTGCCACCTATAAATCCGACGTGGCCGCCGTGTTCAGTAAGCTGGTACTCCACCTGTGAGGGCAGATTTTCCGGTTTCGGGATCACATGATGATCCATAAACGGATCGTCTTTCGCATGGATAATCAGCGTTGGTTTGGCGATCCGATTGAGCAACGGCATGGCGCTGCACTGGCGGTAATAGTCTATAGCATCGGCGAAACCGTGGATTTTGGCGGTGATTAGATCGTCAAAATCGCGAATGCGGCGCAAAGATTTCAACTGGGCCAGACTCACCGGCAACGAACCTGGATAAGCTTCAAGCTTCCGTGAGGCATTGGCTTTCAACAGATTGAGCAGGTAGCGCTGGTAGACCCGGGAGAAGCCCTTGTCCATATGGTAGCTACAGGCTTCCAGCACGAAAGGTGCAGAAACGATAACCGCCGCATCTATCGGAATATCGTTGCCTTCTTTTGCCAGCAGGCAAGCCAGCATGTTTCCACCGAGTGAATAACCTACCGCCGCGGTCGGTACGCGACCGAACTCACGCTCCAGCCAGTGTAAAAACCAGGTGCCATCTTCTGTTTCACCGGAGTGATAAATGCGGTTCAGACGATTGGGTTCGCCGCTGCAACCGCGAAAATGCATTACCACGCCCAGCCAGCCGCGCTTTTGCGCCGCTTCAATCAGGCCATGTGCGTAGGGGCTGTTCAGACTACCTTCCAAACCGTGAAAAACCACCAGGCGCGGTTTGTGTTTCGCCTGTTGCGGATCTTCACTCCACGCCAGATCGACGAAATCACCGTCAGGCAATTCCAGACGCTGCCAGTGGGCGTCGAACTTCACCTTGCGGCGAATTAAACGCGGCAGCATCGTCTGCAGATGGCGGTTACTGATACCGCGCATCGGGCGGAATTCTCGCGAATCGTCGGTAGGTGGGGTCATTTCTGTGGACGTGATTTCAACCATAACACCGGAGCAATTAATAATCGGAAAGAATAACTATACCGCGCACAGCGCGTGCGGGTTAGCCAATATGTGATTTTGTCGCTAGTCAGTCAGCAGGTTACGCGAGAAAAGATGAAAATCGACGTTGGGTTTACGTCGCCACAGGCGGGCTTTACGCGTCCCTGTCGCCACGCTTTCTCCGGTATCTTCAAACATTCCTGACGCTTCAAAGCGACGAATCAGACTTTTACGCTGGATCGACTGACCGAGGATCACCTCGGTGGCTTCGAGCAGTTGCCCATGGGTAAATGTTTCCGGCAAGCAGTATACGGGCAGGAGCGAGTACATCGTTTTTTGCCGTAAGCGGTGTAGCGCCGCGGTAATGATTTTCTCGTGATCAAACGCGAGTGAATAGTTTTTCAGTTCATCAACCGGCACCCAACGGGCATTGCTGACGCTGGCGATATGGGGCGCGCAGTCTACCCAGGCGATTAGTGCAAACCAGGTGACCGTCAGGCTCCAGCCGCGCGGGTCACGATCAGGGCCGGAAAAGGTATCCAGTTGTTCCAGCCACGAAGGCGAAACGCCTGTTTTTTCGGTGAGTTTGCGCAGCGCGGTGGCGCGGGTTGAATCATCGTTTTCGATATCAATAAAGCCGCCGGGTAATCCCCAACGCCCTTTTTGCGGCTGATTTGCCCGCTCGACCAGTAATACGCACAGCGCCTGCTGATGCAGGGTAAATAACACGCTATCTACCGTCACCAGAGGTGAAGGGAAGCGGCTGGCATCGTACTGATTCAGGTAGTCGGCTTCGGTGGTCATAAGGTACTCACGATGATTTGTAACGCTGACAAGTGTACCAGCCCGACACCGGGGGGCAAGGTTCGTTTTTTCTTATTGCTTATCAGTGGATTAGCTCACGCCTTAAAAATAATTCATTTTATGCTTGCTTAATATGTGTCACAGGGACATTATTAATTGTGTCGAAGGGACACAATTGAGGGGTGAGCGCGATGAACATAAAATTGACACTAACTTTGGACGACCAGACCTATGCCGTTGCCAGCGGTGTTTTTCCTGATGGTGCTGTCTGGTTAAAAGTCACCGATGCGTTGCCAACCTTTGCTCGCCTGATGCGCATCCGTGCCACGGCTATGCGTGATATGAACGATTTTATGCTGCTGGCGCAACTGGTTGAGGCGGTACGTCATCAGACCGATGTACTGGTCAGCCATCTCGACCTTCCCTGGCTGCCGTGGGCGCGTCAGGACAGACATATGGTATCGGGTGACAGCTTTGCGCTGAAAGTCTTCGCCAGTCAGCTCAATACGTTGAAATTTGACAAGGTCAACGTGCTCGACCCGCACAGCGATGCGGCGGCGGCTGCAATCGACAACTTTGTGGCGATCCCCCAGGAGGTCTGCCTGATGCAAAGCGAGTCATTATCGCGGCTGTTTCAGCAAAACGCGCTGATGCTGGTTGCTCCCGATGCGGGATCGCTGAAGAAGATTGATGCTGTAGCCAGAGTAGCCGGTGTGGAGCAGTACGCCATCCTGAGTAAAAAACGTGATGTGGCAAGCGGCAGCCTGACGGGATTTGCGTTATTGGCCGGAGACGTCAGGGGTAGGGATCTGCTGATTGTTGACGATCTGTGTGACGCAGGCGGTACGTTTATAGGCTCTGCACAGGTGTTACGTGATGCTGGCGCCCGCAGTGTCAGCCTGTATGTCACCCACGGTATCTTTTCTAAGGGCGTTGATCACCTGTTTGCAAACGGTATTGATGCTATCTACACCACCACCTCTTTAACTGCCCCTGCGTTGGTACATCCGCAGCTTGAGCTTATCGACATTGACGCGATTTACCGCGCCTGAGGGAGAGACTGATTATGAAAATGAACCCGATTCTGGCTATCGACGGCTACAAAGTTTCTCATCGCGTACAGTATCCACAGGGTACCCATCGCGTGTATTCCAACTTTACCCCGCGCAGCGATCGCTTTTTCTCCTCGCCGTTGGCGGATGGCAAACTGGTATTCTTCGGCCTGCAGGGTTTTATGCAGTGGTTTTTAGTCGACCTGTTTAATGAGGCGTTCTTTGCCCGCCCGGAAGACGAGGTGGTCAGCGAATACAAACAGGTCATGGACAGCTATCTGGGCAAAGATGCGGTGGCGGTGGACCATATTCGTGCACTGCATCAGTTGGGCTATCTGCCGCTGCACATTAAGGCGCTGGATGAAGGCAGCAAAGTCCCGATGGCGGTACCGGTTTTAACTATCATCAACACCCAACCTGAGTTTTTCTGGCTGGTGAATTACCTGGAGACCGTGCTGTCGGCGGAGCTGTGGAAGGCGTCAACAAATGCCACGATAGCTCACCACTACCGCAAAATCTGCGCTCGCTGGGCAGAGCAAACCTGTAGCGACCTGACGCACCTTGACTTCCAGTGCCATGACTTTTCATTTCGCGGTATGTCCGGATTACAGGACACCATGCAGGCGGGCAGTGGGCATTTGTTAAGCTTTAAAGGGACCGACAGTATTCCATCTCTGCTGTACGCTCGCGATTACTACACCGACGGCGAGCCCTATTTTATCGGCGCCAGCATTCCGGCTACCGAACACAGCGTGATGTGTATGGGTGAGCGCGAGCATGAAATTGAAACCTTCCGCCGCCTGATTGCCGATCTCTACCCGCAAGGATTTGTATCGATAGTCTCTGATACCTGGGACTACTGGCAGGTGCTGACGGAATATACCCGCGAACTGAAGAACATCATTCTGGCGCGTGAAGGTCGGGTGGTATTCCGTCCGGATAGCGGCAACCCGGTGGAGATCCTGTGTGGTACTGGCGAAGATGACGATACAAGCAGCGATCGTTCCGCTCAGGAGAAAGGGTCTGTGGAAGTGTTGTGGGAGATTTTTGGCGGCACGATTAACGCCAAAGGCTACAAGGTGCTCGACCCGCATGTCGGACTGATTTATGGCGACTCCATCACCCTTGAGCGAGCGAATGAGATCCTGCGTCGTCTGGAAGCGAAAGGATTTGCCAGTTCAAACGTCGTGTTTGGCGTTGGTTCTTTTACTTATCAATACAACACACGTGACACCTTTGGTTTTGCGATGAAAGCGACGTGGGGAGAAGTCGACGGCAAAGGCCGGACGATTTTTAAAGAACCGAAAACTGATAATGGTCTGAAACGTTCAGCCCGTGGTCTGCTTCGCGTCACACGTGATGAGCAAGGGGAACTGCGTCTGCATGACGAACAGACCTGGGAGCAAGAGCAGGAAGGGGAGCTGAAAACTCGTTTTCTCAACGGCAAGCTGTGTAACCGCGAGCATTTCGAAGAAATCCGCCAGCGTCTGGCGACACAGGGATAATTCAACAAAAATGCCGGATGAGACGTGTTGGCGTCGGATCCGGCAATGATGACTACTCGGCCAGCATCTGCTCAAGCTGTTCCTGAGCCTCCAGCCAGGCCATTTCACACTCTTCCAGCCCGGATTTCGCACTGGCCTGCTGCTGCAAACAGGCGGTAAGTTCGGCTTTGCGACTTTGGTCGTACAGTTCGCTGTCGCCGAGTTTTTCTTCCGCCTGCGCCAGCTGCGCGTGCAGTTTCTCCATCTCTTTTTCCAGACGGGTAATCTCTTTACGCAGCGGCTGCGTCAGGGAGCGCAGTTCCGCTTCGCGGCGCTTCTGGTCTTTACGCGCCTGGGCGCTGTTAACGCTCTCTTTCGCCGGTTCGTCGCCCTGGTTTTCCTGTTTCTGGACATCGCTCAGCCACTGCTGATAATCCTCCAGATCGCCATCAAACGGCTCGACTTTCTTGTCGTGTACCAGATAGAGGTCGTCGGTGGTGGAGCGGATCAGGTGACGGTCGTGCGAGACGACAACCAGCGCGCCTTCAAAATCGATCAGCGCCTCGGTCAGCGCCTGACGCATATCCAGGTCCAGGTGGTTGGTTGGTTCATCGAGCAGCAGCAGGTTAGGGCGCTGCCAGACGATCAACGCCAGTACCAGACGCGCTTTTTCGCCACCGGAGAAGCGGCGTGTCTCTTCGCTGACTTTATCGCCCTGGAAGCCGAATCCACCCAGGTAGTCACGCAGTTTCTGCTCCAGTTCCTGCGGCGCCATGCGTGCCAGATGCTGAATGGGTGATTCATCGGCGCGTAAAAACTCCAGCTGGTGCTGCGCGAAGTAGCCCAGTTTGATGCCTTTCGCCAGGCC
The DNA here is from genome assembly GCF_001037485.2 of Citrobacter sp. MGH105. Classification (NCBI taxonomy): domain Bacteria; kingdom Pseudomonadati; phylum Pseudomonadota; class Gammaproteobacteria; order Enterobacterales; family Enterobacteriaceae; genus Citrobacter; species Citrobacter sp. MGH105. Next base: position 436,305 of record NZ_CP073048.1, read on the forward strand.
AATCTCACCGCTGATTGGGGCCAGTTCGCCGGCCAGCAGCTTAATCAGCGTCGATTTACCCGCGCCGTTGCGACCGAGCAGGCCGATGCGGGAACCCGGCACCAGATTCAGTTTGATCGAATCGAGAATGACGCGATCGCCGTAGCCTGCGCTAACCTTTTCCATCTTCAGCAGCGGGTTTGGCAGGCTTTCCGGCTCACGGAAGCTGAAGTGGAACGGGTTGTCCACGTGCGCTGGGGCAATCAGCTCCATGCGTTCCAGCATTTTGATACGGCTCTGTGCCTGCTTCGCTTTCGTTGCTTTGGCGCGAAAACGATCGATATAGCTTTGCAGATGCGCCACGCGCTCCTGCTGGCTTTCGTACATAGCCTGTTGCTGTGCGAGGCGGGTCGCACGCTGGATTTCAAACGCGCTGTAGTTGCCGGTGTACTCGAACATGGTTTGCTGTTCGATATGAATAATTTTATCTACCACCGGATCGAGGAAGTCGCGATCGTGGGAGATCAAAATCAGCGTGCCCTGATAGCTTTTCAGCCATCTTTCCAGCCAGATCACCGCGTCGAGATCGAGGTGGTTGGTGGGTTCATCGAGCAGCAGTAGGTCTGAACGGCAAATCAGCGCCTGGGCCAGGTTGAGACGCATACGCCAGCCACCGGAGAAGTCGCTGACCGGGCGCTCAAGCTGTTCGTTGGAGAAGCCGAGGCCATGCAGCAGGCTGGCGGCGCGTGAGCGCACGGTCCAGGCGTCGATGGCATCCAGCTTGCCATGGACAGTGGCAATGGCATGTCCATCGTTACGTTCGTTGGCGTCGTTCAACTGCGCTTCCAGTTGACGATACTCGCGGTCGCCGTCAATGACGTACTCCAGCGCGGGCTGTGGCAATGCAGGCGTTTCCTGATTCACCCACGCGAGCTGCCAGTTTCCCGGATAGGTAAATCCTCCAGCGTCGGCGCTGAGTTCATTTTTCAGCAATGCCAGCAGGGTAGATTTACCGCAGCCATTTTTACCCACCAGGCCAACCTTCTGCCCAGGATTAATGGTGGCCGTGGCATTGTCCAGCAAGACGCGCACGCCGCGACGAATTTGTAACGATGAGAAAACAATCATAAGGCGCCGTATGTTCAGACTATGTTAATTTATCATTATGATAATGTAATGTGCGGGCCGTTTGCCGCACCGAGGCGCAATGGTAGCCCAAAACGTCGAAAATAGACAAAAGACAAAACCGGGAGGGGGATGATGTTCCAGCCAGCGAAAGTCTTGCTGCTGTATGCCCATCCGGAATCTCAGGACTCGGTCGCGAACCGTGTTCTGCTTAAACCGGCCATGCAGCTCAGCAATGTTACCGTGCACGACCTTTACGCGCACTATCCTGATTTTTTTATCGATATTCCGCATGAACAGGCGCTGCTGCGTGAGCATGATGTGATTGTTTTTCAGCACCCACTCTATACCTATAGCTGTCCGGCGCTGTTAAAGGAATGGCTTGACCGCGTACTGAGCCGCGGATTTGCCAGCGGTCCCGGAGGGAATCAACTGGCGGGAAAGTACTGGCGTAGCGTTATCACTACCGGAGAACCGGAAAGTGCCTACCGCTATGACGCGCTAAACCGTTATCCAATGAGCGATGTGCTGCGTCCTTTCGAGCTAACGGCCGGTATGTGCCGCATGCACTGGATGAGCCCAATTATCGTTTACTGGGCCAGACGGCAAACGAAGCAGGAGCTGGACAGCCATGCGAAAGCGTATGGTGACTGGCTGGCGAATCCGATCCCTGTGGGAGGCCGCTGATGGAAGGTTCTGATTTATTGACAGCAGGAGTGTTGTTCCTCTTCGCGGCGGTGGCTGCAGTTCCCCTGGCCTCAAAGCTGGGTATCGGTCCGGTGCTGGGTTACTTGCTGGCGGGTATTGCTATCGGCCCGTGGGGATTAGGGTTCATCAGCGATGTGGATGAAATCCTGCATTTTTCCGAGCTGGGCGTAGTCTTTCTAATGTTCATAATTGGGCTGGAACTTAATCCCGCCAAACTGTGGCAACTGCGGCGTTCAATTTTTGGCGTCGGTGCCGCGCAGGTGATGCTGAGCGCGGTGGTGCTGGCCGGATTATTGATGCTCACTGCGTTCTCCTGGCAGGCGGCAGTGGTTGGCGGCATTGGTCTGGCGATGTCATCTACCGCTATGGCGCTACAGTTGATGCGCGAAAAAGGCATGAACCGCAGTGAATCCGGACAACTGGGTTTTTCGGTACTGCTGTTTCAGGATCTGGCGGTGATCCCCGCGCTGGCGCTGGTTCCGCTGCTGGCGGGTTCTGCTGACGAACATTTTGACTGGATCAAAGTGGGAATGAAGGTGCTGGCCTTTGCCGGCATGCTGATTGGCGGTCGCTATTTGCTGCGTCCGGTTTTCCGCTTTATTGCGGATTCTGGCGTGCGGGAAGTGTTCACCGCTGCCACGCTGCTGTTGGTGCTGGGGTCTGCTCTATTTATGGATGCGCTGGGGCTGTCAATGGCGCTGGGAACGTTTATCGCGGGCGTGCTGCTGGCGGAAAGCGAATACCGACATGAGCTGGAAACGGCAATCGATCCGTTTAAAGGCCTGTTGCTCGGGCTGTTTTTTATCTCCGTTGGCATGTCGCTCAACCTCGGCGTGCTCTACACCCATATTCTGTGGGTGGCAGCGAGCGTGATCGTGCTGGTGGTCGTAAAAATGCTGGTGTTGTATGTGCTGGCGCGTCTTAACGGCATGAGAAGCTCTGAACGGATGCAATTTGCCGGGGTTTTAAGTCAGGGTGGTGAATTCGCTTTCGTGCTGTTTTCAACGGCATCCTCGCAACGGCTGTTTCAGGGCGACCAAATGGCGTTGCTGCTGGTGACCGTCACGCTGTCGATGATGACCACGCCGCTGGTGATGAAGTTGATTGATAAATGGCTCTCCCGCCAGTTTAACGGCACGGATGAGGAAGACGAAAAACCCTGGGTGGAAGATGATAAACCGCAGGTGATTGTGGTGGGGTTTGGGCGTTTTGGTCAGGTTATTGGTCGCCTGTTGATGGCCAATAAAATGCGCATTACCGTTTTGGAGCGGGATATCAGCGCGGTGAATCTGATGCGTAAATATGGCTATAAGGTTTATTACGGTGATGCCACGCAGGTGGAACTGTTGCGCTCCGCAGGGGCAGAGGCGGCGCAATCTATTGTTATTACCTGTAATGAGCCTGAAGACACCATGAAACTGGTGGAACTGTGCCAACAGTATTTTCCGCATTTGCATATTCTTGCGCGAGCGCGCGGACGTGTAGAGGCGCATGAGTTATTACAGGCTGGTGTGACGCAGTTTTCCCGCGAAACGTTCTCCAGTGCGCTGGAGTTGGGGCGTAAAACGCTGGTTACACTGGGAATGCATCCGCACCAGGCTCAGCGCGCTCAGCTGCATTTTCGGCGGCTGGATATGCGCATGCTGCGGGAACTGATCCCCATGCATACAGATACGGTACAAATCTCTCGAGCCAGGGAAGCCCGGCGCGAGCTGGAGGAAATTTTCCAACGAGAGATGCAGCAAGAGCGACGTCAGCTGGATGGCTGGGATGAATTTGAGTAGAGGATAACCATGGCAATTCGTAAACGTTTTATCGCAGGTGCAAAATGTCCGTCCTGCCAGTCGCAGGATACGCTGGCGATGTGGCGCGAAAATAATATCGATATTGTTGAGTGTGTTAAGTGCGGTCATCAGATGCGGGAAGCCGATAAAGAGGCGCGCGAGCACGTTCGCAAAGAAGAGCAAGTGATCGGGATTTTTCATCCGGACTAGCGATATGGCGCAGCTTTTTTTAAGCTAGAGGGTACACGGGTGCAGAATTCCGCTACAATCTGCGCCACTATTCTTTCCATGCTCAGGAGATATCATGAAAGTAGCAAAGGACCTGGTGGTCAGCCTGGCCTATCAGGTACGTACAGAAGACGGTGTGTTGGTTGATGAGTCTCCGGTGAGTGCACCGCTGGACTACCTGCATGGTCACGGTTCCCTGATTTCTGGCCTGGAAACAGCGCTGGATGGTCACGAAGTTGGCGACAAATTCGATGTTGCTGTTGGCGCAAACGACGCATACGGTCAGTACGACGAAAACCTGGTGCAGCGCGTTCCTAAAGACGTCTTCATGGGCGTTGACGAACTGCAGGTTGGCATGCGTTTCCTGGCTGAAACTGACCAGGGTCCAGTACCGGTAGAAATTACCGAAGTGGAAGACGACCACGTTGTGGTTGACGGTAACCACATGCTGGCTGGCCAGAATCTGAAATTCAACGTAGAAGTTGTTGCTATCCGCGAAGCGACCGAAGAAGAACTGGCTCACGGCCACGTTCACGGTGCGCACGGTCACGACCACGATCATGACCACGGTCATGACGGTTGCTGCGGTGGTCACGGCCACGGTCACGACCATGGTCACGAGCACGGCGGCGAAGGCTGCTGCGGCGGTGGCGGTAAAGGTAACGGCGGCGGCTGCGGTTGCCACTGATCGGTATGATTGCCTGATGGCGCTACGCTTATCAGGCCTACCGTAGGCCGGATAAGACGTTTACGTCGTCATCCGGCACAAAAAAGCGGGGATATCCCCGCTTTTTTTACGTCTCAATAATGTGGCGGCGGGGTCTCTTCAGACTGCGACGCAATGTGGGACGGCTGCGTTGCTTTGAGCTTTTCCGTCAGCAGACGCAGATGGTCGCGCAGTTTGGCCATTTCCAGTTCATGCGCGGTCACCGTCACGTTGAGCTCTTCAATGGTGATCTCCTGAAATGCCAGGCGACTTTCCAGTTCAGCCAGGCGAGTTTCCATTGTTGTATCCTGCATGATTCACCTCTTTCTTTTTTCTCCGGCAGATCGCGGACTGCGGCGAATTCTACTTAACTTTGCCTGTTTGCACAGCACTCAATCTTCGGTAACGAAACTAATTTAAACAAAAAGAGTCTGAAAAGTGGTGATAATAGGGCGTGCCTGTATGTTGATTTGTTCTGCAACGCTTTATAGTACATTTTTATGTTAGCTAACCCTGGGGTGAGATGCCCCGGCCCTGGAGATATGGATGAAATCACTGTTTAAAGTAACGCTGCTGGCGACCACAATGGCTGTTGCTCTGCATGCCCCGATCACCTTCGCTGCTGATGCTGCGAAACCAGCCGCTACTGCTGACAGCAAAGCAGCATTCAAGAATGACGACCAAAAAGCCGCTTACGCGCTGGGCGCGTCCCTGGGTCGTTATATGGAAAACTCTCTGAAAGAGCAGGAAAAACTGGGCATCAAACTGGATAAAGATCAGCTGATCGCTGGTGTTCAAGATGCGTTTGCAGACAAGAGCAAACTGTCTGACCAGGAAATCGAACAAACTCTGCAGGCGTTTGAAGCGCGCGTGAAGAGCTCCGCTCAGGCGAAAATGGAAAAAGACGCGGCTGACAACGAAGCCAAAGGTAAAGTTTACCGCGAGAAATTTGCTAAAGAGAAAGGCGTTAAAACCTCTTCTACTGGCCTGGTCTACAAAGTAGAGAAAGAAGGTACTGGCGCTGCACCGAAAGACAGCGATACCGTGGTAGTCAACTACAAAGGTACGCTGATCGATGGTAAAGAGTTTGATAACTCCTACACCCGTGGTGAGCCGCTGTCTTTCCGTCTTGACGGTGTCATCCCTGGCTGGACTGAAGGCCTGAAAAACATCAAGAAAGGCGGCAAAATCCAGCTGGTTATCCCACCGGATCTGGCTTACGGCAAAACCGGCGTCCCGGGTATTCCGGCCAACTCTACGCTGGTCTTTGATGTTGAACTGTTAGACATCAAACCGGCACCGAAAGCTGACGCGCAGCCAGATGCTGCACCGGCAGATAAAGCTGCAGACAGCAGCAAAAAATAAGCTAACAGAAACCGCCGCCCACAGGGCGGCGGTTTTTTATTATCGACAGGATATAATTAATACTGGAAAGCGCCTTGTGCGCTGTATTACTTTAGATGCCCCTATAATAGTGATGAGCCTGCCCTGACAACATAACGACAGGCTCCTGAAAAGGAGTGCTTTTTTTCATGTCCAGGTCGCTTTTAACCAACGAAACCAGTGAGCTAGATTTGCTGGATCAACGTCCTTTCGATCAAACCGACTTCGATATCCTCAAATCCTACGAAGCGGTAGTGGACGGGTTGGCGATGCTCATTGGTTCCCATTGTGAAATCGTATTGCACTCTTTGCAGGATTTGAAATGCTCGGCCATCCGCATTGCTAACGGTGAACACACGGGCCGTAAAATTGGCTCACCGATTACCGACCTTGCGTTGCGTATGCTGCATGATATGACGGGTGCGGATAGCAGCGTGTCGAAGTGTTACTTCACACGTGCGAAAAGCGGTGTCTTGATGAAGTCGGTGACGATTGCCATTCGCAACCGTGAGCATCGCGTGATTGGTCTGCTGTGCATCAACATGAACCTTGATGTTCCTTTCTCGCAGATAATGAATACCTTTATACCACCGGAAACCCCGGAAGTGGGCTCTGCCGTCAACTTCGCTTCTTCGGTGGAAGATCTGGTTACCCAGACGCTGGAATTCACGATCGAAGAAGTGAATGCCGATCGCAATGTTTCCAACAACGCGAAGAACCGCCAGATCGTCCTGAATTTATATGAGAAAGGTATCTTCGATATTAAAGATGCCATCAATCAGGTCGCCGATCGGCTGAACATCTCCAAACATACGGTCTACCTCTATATTCGTCAGTTCAAAAGCGGCGATTTCCAGGGGCAAGACAAGTAATGCGTTTTGCCATCATGGTGACAGGGCCTGCTTATGGCACGCAGCAGGCGAGTAGCGCGTTGCAATTTGCACATGCGCTTCTCGAAGAAGGGCATGAGTTATGCAGCGTCTTTTTCTATCGAGAAGGTGTATATAACGCCAACTTACTGACTTCACCCGCCAGTGATGAATATGATCTGGTGCGGGCCTGGCAACAGCTGAACCAACAGCATGGTGTTACGCTGAATATCTGCGTGGCGGCGGCGTTGCGTCGCGGCGTTGTTGATGAAACTGAGGCAAAGCGTCTGGGACTGGCAGGGGCTAATTTACAATCAGGTTTTAACCTCAGCGGGCTTGGATCGCTGGCTGAGGCATCCCTGACCTGTGATCGCGTGGTGCAGTTCTGATGAAACGTGTTGCTTTTGTCTTTTCTACCGTGCCGCATGGCAGCGCATCTGGCCGTGAAGGATTAGATGCATTGCTAGCGACATCTGCATTAACGGAAGACCTCGGCGTGTTTTTTATCGGCGATGGCGTCTTTCAAATCCTCCAGGGACAACAACCGGATGCCGTGCTGGCGCGAGACTATATCGCAACCTTCAAGCTGTTAGGGTTGTACGATATCGATCAATGTTGGCTCTGCGCTGCCTCATTACGCGAGCGAGGCCTTCAGCAGGGTGTTAATTTTGTGGTCGATGCGACAGCGCTTGAACCGGAAGATTTACGCCGTGAGTTAGGCAACTTTGACGTCATTTTAAGGTTTTGAGACCCTCATGCTGCACACACTACATCGCTCCGCGTGGCTTACCGATTTCTCCTCTCTTCTTCGCCTGGTAGATAAAGACGATGAGCTTTTATTGCTCCAGGATGGCGTGACGGCGGCAATAGAAGGCAGCCGTTTCCTTGAAAGTCTGCAAAATGCCTCCATTAAGGTCTATGTACTGGAAGAAGACATTAAGGCTCGCGGTTTGAGTGGTCAAATTTCAGACAGTGTCGTCAGGGTTAGCTATACTGACTTCGTCAGACTTACGGTGAAGCATCCCAGCCAGATGTCCTGGTAATTGTGGGATCGTTGTATATTTCTTGACACCTTTTCGACACCGACCTAAAATTCTGCGTCCTCATATTGTATGAGGTCGTTTTATTACGTGTTTACGAAGCAAAAGCTAAAACCAGGAGCTATTTAATGGCAACAGTTAACCAGCTGGTACGCAAACCACGTGCACGCAAAGTTGCAAAAAGCAACGTGCCTGCGCTGGAAGCATGCCCGCAGAAACGTGGCGTATGTACTCGTGTATATACTACCACTCCTAAAAAACCGAACTCCGCACTGCGTAAAGTTTGCCGTGTTCGTCTGACTAACGGTTTTGAAGTGACTTCCTACATCGGTGGTGAAGGTCACAACCTGCAGGAGCACTCCGTGATCCTGATCCGTGGCGGTCGTGTAAAAGACCTCCCGGGTGTTCGTTACCACACCGTTCGTGGTGCGCTTGACTGCTCCGGCGTTAAAGACCGTAAGCAATCACGCTCCAAGTATGGCGTGAAACGTCCTAAGGCTTAATGGTTCTCCGTTAAGTAAGGCCAAACGTTTTATATTAATGTCAAACTAAACTCTTAGAGTTTTGGACAATCCTGAATTAACAACGGAGTATTTCCATGCCACGTCGTCGCGTCATTGGTCAGCGTAAAATTCTGCCGGATCCGAAGTTCGGATCAGAACTGCTGGCTAAATTTGTAAATATCCTGATGGTAGATGGTAAAAAATCTACTGCCGAAACTATCGTATACAGCGCGCTGGAGACCCTGGCTCAGCGTTCTGGTAAAAACGAACTGGAAGCTTTCGAAGTAGCTCTCGAAAACGTGCGCCCGACTGTCGAAGTTAAGTCTCGCCGCGTTGGTGGTTCTACTTATCAGGTACCAGTTGAAGTCCGTCCGGTCCGTCGTAATGCTCTGGCAATGCGTTGGATCGTTGAAGCTGCTCGTAAACGCGGTGATAAATCCATGGCTCTGCGCCTGGCGAACGAACTTTCTGATGCTGCAGAAAACAAAGGTACTGCAGTTAAGAAACGTGAAGACGTTCACCGTATGGCAGAAGCCAACAAGGCGTTCGCACACTACCGTTGGTAATCCCTTCGGAGTTTTAGTCACCAGGCGGGCGCTTCTAGTAAGCAGCCCGCTTTGGGCTACTTAAATTGAACGCCTAAAAGATAAACGAGGAATCAAATGGCTCGTACAACACCCATCGCGCGCTACCGTAACATCGGTATCAGTGCGCACATCGACGCCGGTAAAACCACTACTACCGAACGTATTCTGTTCTACACCGGTGTAAACCATAAAATCGGTGAAGTTCATGACGGCGCAGCCACCATGGACTGGATGGAGCAGGAGCAGGAACGTGGTATTACTATCACCTCCGCAGCGACTACTGCATTCTGGTCTGGTATGGCTAAGCAGTATGAACCGCATCGCGTAAACATCATCGACACCCCGGGGCACGTTGACTTCACTATCGAAGTAGAACGTTCCATGCGTGTGCTTGATGGTGCAGTAATGGTTTACTGCGCAGTTGGTGGTGTTCAGCCTCAGTCTGAAACCGTATGGCGTCAGGCAAACAAATATAAAGTTCCGCGCATTGCGTTCGTTAACAAAATGGACCGTATGGGTGCGAACTTCCTGAAAGTTGTTGGTCAGATCAAAACCCGTCTGGGCGCGAACCCTGTTCCGCTGCAGCTGGCAATTGGCGCTGAAGAAGCGTTCACCGGTGTTGTTGACCTGGTGAAAATGAAAGCCATCAACTGGAACGAAGAAGATGCAGGCGTAACCTTCACTTATGAAGATATCCCGGCTGACATGCAGGAACTGGCTGAAGAATGGCACCAGAACCTGATCGAGTCCGCTGCAGAAGCTTCAGAAGAGCTGATGGAGAAATACCTGGGTGGTGAAGAACTGACTGAAGAAGAGATCAAAAAAGCTCTGCGTCAGCGCGTTCTGAACAACGAAATCATCCTGGTAACCTGTGGTTCTGCGTTCAAGAACAAAGGTGTTCAGGCGATGCTGGATGCGGTAATTGATTACCTGCCATCCCCAGTAGACGTACCTGCGATCAACGGTATTCTGGACGACGGTAAAGATACTCCTGCTGAGCGTCATGCTAGCGATGACGAGCCGTTTGCTGCTCTGGCATTCAAAATCGCTACTGACCCGTTCGTGGGTAACCTGACCTTCTTCCGCGTGTACTCTGGTGTGGTTAACTCCGGTGACACCATCCTGAACTCCGTGAAAACTGCACGTGAACGTTTCGGCCGTATCGTACAGATGCACGCTAACAAACGTGAAGAGATCAAAGAAGTTCGCGCGGGCGATATCGCTGCTGCAATCGGTCTGAAAGACGTGACCACTGGTGACACTCTGTGTGACCCGGATCACCCGATCATTCTGGAACGTATGGAATTCCCTGAGCCGGTAATTTCCATCGCGGTAGAACCGAAAACCAAAGCTGACCAGGAAAAAATGGGTCTGGCTCTGGGCCGTCTGGCTAAAGAAGACCCGTCATTCCGCGTATGGACTGACGAAGAATCTAACCAGACCATTATCGCTGGTATGGGTGAGCTGCACCTCGACATCATCGTTGACCGTATGAAGCGTGAATTCAACGTTGAAGCGAACGTCGGTAAACCTCAGGTTGCTTACCGCGAAGCGATTCGCGCGAAAGTTACCGATATCGAAGGTAAACACGCTAAGCAGTCTGGTGGTCGCGGTCAGTACGGTCATGTTGTTATCGACATGTACCCGCTGGAGCCGGGTTCAAACCCGAAAGGCTACGAGTTCATCAACGACATCAAAGGTGGTGTAATTCCTGGCGAATACATCCCGGCCGTTGATAAAGGCATCCAGGAACAGCTGAAATCTGGCCCGCTGGCTGGTTACCCGGTTGTTGATCTGGGCGTGCGTCTGCACTTCGGTTCTTACCATGACGTTGACTCCTCTGAGCTGGCGTTTAAACTGGCCGCTTCTATCGCCTTCAAAGATGGCTTTAAGAAAGCGAAACCAGTTCTGCTTGAGCCTATCATGAAGGTTGAAGTAGAGACTCCGGAAGAGAACACCGGTGACGTAATCGGTGACTTGAGCCGCCGTCGTGGTATGCTTCGTGGTCAGGAATCCAACGTCACTGGCGTTGTTATCCATGCTGAAGTTCCGCTGTCTGAAATGTTCGGATATGCAACCCAGCTGCGTTCTCTGACCAAAGGCCGTGCTTCTTACTCCATGGAGTTCCTGAAGTACGACGATGCGCCGAACAACGTTGCTCAGGCCGTTATTGAAGCCCGTGGTAAATAATCCACAGGATTAAAACCTAAGTCCCGTGCTCTCTCCATAGGGGAGAGCACTATAGTAAGGAATATAGCCGTGTCTAAAGAAAAATTTGAACGTACAAAACCGCACGTTAACGTCGGCACCATCGGCCACGTTGACCACGGTAAAACTACCCTGACCGCTGCAATCACTACCGTACTGGCTAAAACCTACGGCGGTGCTGCTCGTGCATTCGACCAGATCGATAACGCGCCGGAAGAAAAAGCTCGTGGTATCACCATCAACACTTCTCACGTTGAATATGACACCCCGACTCGCCACTACGCACACGTAGACTGCCCGGGCCACGCCGACTATGTTAAAAACATGATCACCGGTGCTGCGCAGATGGACGGCGCGATCCTGGTTGTTGCTGCGACTGACGGCCCGATGCCGCAGACTCGTGAGCACATCCTGCTGGGTCGTCAGGTAGGCGTTCCGTACATCATCGTGTTCCTGAACAAATGCGACATGGTTGATGACGAAGAGCTGCTGGAACTGGTAGAAATGGAAGTTCGTGAACTTCTGTCTCAGTACGATTTCCCGGGCGACGACACTCCGATCGTTCGTGGTTCTGCTCTGAAAGCGCTGGAAGGCGAAGCAGAGTGGGAAGCGAAAATCATCGAACTGGCTGGCTTCCTGGATTCTTACATCCCAGAACCAGAGCGTGCGATTGACAAGCCGTTCCTGCTGCCTATCGAAGACGTATTCTCCATCTCCGGTCGTGGTACCGTTGTTACCGGTCGTGTAGAGCGCGGTATCATCAAAGTTGGTGAAGAAGTTGAAATCGTTGGTATCAAAGAGACTGCTAAGTCTACCTGTACTGGCGTTGAAATGTTCCGCAAACTGCTGGACGAAGGCCGTGCTGGTGAGAACGTTGGTGTTCTGCTGCGTGGTATCAAACGTGAAGAAATCGAACGTGGTCAGGTACTGGCTAAGCCGGGCTCTATCAAGCCGCACACCAAGTTCGAATCTGAAGTGTACATTCTGTCCAAAGACGAAGGCGGCCGTCATACTCCGTTCTTCAAAGGCTACCGTCCGCAGTTCTACTTCCGTACTACTGACGTGACTGGTACCATCGAACTGCCAGAAGGCGTAGAGATGGTAATGCCGGGCGACAACATCAAAATGGTTGTTACCCTGATCCACCCGATCGCGATGGACGACGGTCTGCGTTTCGCAATCCGTGAAGGCGGCCGTACTGTTGGTGCGGGCGTTGTTGCTAAAGTAATGAGCTAATTATTGATTAATTAGCTTTGAGCTTAAAAAGGGCGCTTCGGCGCCCTTTTTGCTACCTGCAATTTAGTCGTTGTCATATTTATTCGCATTTTTTATTCATTCTCCCGCCGCGTAAATCGCGTTGTGCTATTGTAATCATAACTATTCTCATTTACACTTTGCGCAGAAATTGAACGGGAGCGATCATGTACGTTTGTTTGTGTAATGCGATAAGTGATAAAAAAATACGTCAGGCTGTTCGCCAGTTTCATCCTCAGTCCTTTCAGCAATTACGTAAATTTATTCCTGTTGGAAATCAATGCGGTAAGTGCATTCGTGCTGCCCGCGAAGTCATGCAGGATGAATTAACGCAAATGCCAGAATTTAAAGAGATCGCCTAAGTCACACTCTTTTTTTTGACATCCCTGTAGCCCCATCTACGCTCTAAGAGTGGAAGCGGAGGGACTATAAAATGAAAGGTGATGTTAAAATCATAAATTATCTCAATAAACTATTGGGAAATGAGCTTGTCGCGATCAACCAGTATTTTCTCCATGCTCGTATGTTTAAAAACTGGGGACTGACTCGCCTCAATGATGTTGAGTACCATGAATCTATCGATGAGATGAAACACGCTGATAAATATATCGAGCGTATTTTATTCTTAGAAGGGATCCCGAACTTGCAGGATCTTGGTAAGTTGGGTATTGGCGAAGACGTTGAAGAGATGCTGCAATCCGATCTTCGACTCGAACTCGATGGTGCTAAAGACTTACGTGAAGCCATTGCCTATGCCGATAGCGTTCATGATTATGTCAGCCGGGATATGATGATTGAGATCCTGACTGAAGAAGAAGGGCATATTGACTGGCTCGAAACCGAGCTGGACCTGATTGCAAAACTTGGCTTACAAAATTATCTGCAATCGCAAATTAAAGTCAGTGACTAACCGCCCTGTATCATACTTACCAGGCCAATAACAAAACCCGCAGCCGCCAGATATGGCCCAAATGGCAGCGGGTTTTTTAGTACCTGTTTCCCGTAACGGACGCAGGAAATCCCGGTGAGGCAACATGCCATACCCGCGGCAAGTAAAACCAAAAGTGGTAATGATTCCCAGCGATGCCATGCACCTAGCGCGGCAAGAAATTTGACGTCGCCAAAGCCTAATCCTTCCTGTCGGCATATCAAACGATACCCCCAGTAGAACAAAGCAAATACCCCATAGCCCGCTACGGCCCCCCAAAGCGCGTCGGATAACTGTGCAGGTCTGCAGCATTGATGATAAATAAGACCGCCCCACAAAAGAGGGCAGGTAAATTTGTCGGGCAGTAACCCGGTACGTAGGTCATGGACTAAGAGCAGCCCTGATAGCGAAACATAAATCAACAGAAAGGGGAGGTCGATGTACATGGGCAAGCCTTATCTGGTAAAGAGTTTACCTTCAGGTAAACCCGGCGGCCCTACAAGCCCGGGATGTGGGTTATGGATGCTCTCTTCCACGGAAAACGCGTTGCACCACAGGACATACAATCAGAGTGGAAGGAGCGCCGCATTTGTGAACGAGTGATTAATTTCTACGCGGCACTTGCTTAAGACTGAGATTTACGTATAATGCGCGGGCTTGTCTAATATTGACAGCGGTTCGATATGAGCCACCGGTACTGCGAAAGCAATACCAGACAATGTTCCCAATCGGGGAACTCTGTAAGAACGGTTACACTCTCCCATCAATCGTAATGGGTTTGAGGAGTAACTATTTCGTCTATAAAATAATTGGAGCTCTGGTCTCATGCAGAACCAAAGAATCCGTATCCGTTTGAAAGCGTTTGATCATCGTCTGATCGATCAATCAACCGCGGAAATCGTCGAGACTGCCAAGCGCACTGGTGCGCAGGTTCGTGGTCCGATCCCGCTGCCGACCCGCAAAGAGCGTTTCACCGTTCTGATCTCCCCGCACGTCAACAAAGACGCGCGTGATCAGTACGAGATCCGTACTCACAAGCGTCTGGTTGACATCGTTGAGCCAACTGAAAAAACCGTTGATGCTCTGATGCGTCTGGACCTGGCTGCCGGTGTAGACGTGCAGATCAGCCTGGGTTAATCAGGTCATCGAGCGATTGAGAGGTTGATACAATGATTGGTTTAGTCGGTAAAAAAGTGGGTATGACCCGCATCTTCACTGAAGATGGCGTATCTATCCCAGTAACCGTTATCGAAGTTGAAGCAAACCGCGTTACTCAGGTTAAAGATCTGGCTAACGATGGCTATCGCGCTATTCAGGTTACCACCGGTGCTAAAAAAGCTAACCGTGTAACTAAGCCGGAAGCTGGCCACTTTGCTAAAGCTGGCGTAGAAGCTGGCCGCGGCCTGTGGGAATTCCGTCTGGCAGATGGTGAAGAATACACCGTTGGTCAGAACATTAGCGTTGAACTGTTTGCTGACGTTAAAAAAGTTGACGTAACCGGTACCTCTAAAGGTAAAGGTTTCGCTGGTACCGTTAAGCGCTGGAACTTCCGTACCCAGGACGCTACTCACGGTAACTCCTTGTCTCACCGCGTTCCGGGTTCTATCGGTCAGAACCAGACTCCGGGCAAAGTGTTCAAAGGCAAGAAAATGGCAGGTCAGCTGGGCAACGAACGTGTAACCGTTCAGAGCCTGGACGTAGTACGTGTTGACGCTGAGCGCAACCTGCTGCTGGTTAAAGGTGGTGTTCCGGGTGCGACCGGTTGCGACCTGATCGTTAAACCAGCTGTGAAGGCGTAAGGGGATAGCAATGGAATTAGTATTGAAAGACGCGCAGAGCGCGCTGACTGTTTCCGAAACTACCTTCGGTCGTGATTTCAACGAAGCGCTGGTTCACCAGGTTGTTGTTGCTTATGCAGCTGGTGCTCGTCAGGGTACTCGTGCTCAGAAGACTCGTGCTGAAGTAACTGGTTCAGGCAAAAAGCCGTGGCGCCAGAAAGGTACCGGCCGTGCGCGTTCAGGTTCTATCAAGAGCCCGATCTGGCGTTCAGGTGGCGTGACCTTCGCTGCTCGTCCACAGGACCACAGTCAAAAAGTTAACAAAAAGATGTACCGCGGCGCGCTGAAAAGCATTCTGTCCGAACTGGTACGTCAGGATCGTCTGATCGTTGTCGAATCATTCTCTGTAGAAGCGCCTAAAACTAAGCTGCTGGCACAGAAACTGAAAGACATGGCTCTGGAAGATGTGCTGATCATCACCGGTGAGCTGGACGAAAACCTGTTCCTGGCTGCGCGCAACCTGCACAAGGTTGACGTACGCGATGCAACTGGTATCGACCCGGTTAGCCTGATCGCCTTCGACAAAGTCGTAATGACTGCTGATGCTGTTAAGCAAGTTGAGGAGATGCTGGCATGATTCGTGAAGAACGTCTGCTGAAAGTGCTGCGCGCACCGCACGTTTCTGAAAAAGCGTCTACTGCGATGGAAAAAACTAACACCATCGTTCTCAAAGTTGCTAAAGACGCGACCAAAGCAGAAATCAAAGCTGCTGTGCAGAAACTGTTTGAAGTCGAAGTCGAAGTCGTTAACACCCTGGTAGTTAAAGGGAAAGTTAAACGTCACGGACAGCGTATCGGTCGTCGTAGCGACTGGAAAAAAGCTTACGTCACCCTGAAGGAAGGCCAGAATCTGGACTTCGTCGGCGGCGCTGAGTAAGTCGGAGGAGTAATACAATGGCAGTTGTTAAATGTAAACCGACATCTCCGGGTCGTCGCCACGTTGTTAAAGTGGTCAACCCAGAGCTGCACAAGGGCAAACCTTTTGCTCCGCTGGTTGAAAAAAACAGCAAATCCGGTGGTCGTAACAACAATGGCCGCATCACCACTCGTCACATCGGTGGTGGTCACAAGCAGGCTTATCGTATTGTTGACTTCAAACGCAACAAAGACGGTATCCCGGCAGTTGTTGAACGTCTTGAGTACGATCCGAACCGCTCCGCGAACATCGCGCTGGTTCTGTACAAAGACGGTGAACGCCGTTACATCCTGGCCCCTAAAGGCCTGAAAGCTGGCGACCAGATTCAGTCTGGCGTTGATGCTGCAATCAAAGCAGGTAACACCCTGCCGATGCGCAATATCCCGGTTGGTTCTACCGTTCATAACGTAGAAATGAAACCAGGTAAAGGCGGTCAGCTGGCACGTTCCGCTGGTACTTACGTTCAGATCGTTGCTCGTGATGGTGCTTATGTCACCCTGCGTCTGCGTTCTGGTGAAATGCGTAAAGTCGAAGCAGACTGCCGTGCAACTCTGGGCGAAGTTGGCAATGCTGAGCATATGCTGCGCGTTCTGGGTAAAGCAGGTGCTGCACGCTGGCGTGGTGTTCGTCCTACCGTTCGCGGTACTGCGATGAACCCAGTCGATCACCCACATGGTGGTGGTGAAGGTCGTAACTTTGGTAAGCACCCGGTAACTCCGTGGGGCGTTCAGACCAAAGGTAAGAAGACCCGCAGCAACAAGCGTACTGATAAATTCATCGTACGTCGCCGTAGCAAATAATTTTAGAGGATAAGCCATGCCACGTTCTCTCAAGAAAGGTCCTTTTATTGACCTGCACTTGCTGAAGAAGGTAGAGAAAGCGGTGGAAAGCGGAGACAAGAAGCCCCTGCGCACTTGGTCCCGTCGTTCAACGATCTTTCCTAACATGATCGGTTTGACCATCGCTGTCCATAATGGTCGTCAGCACGTTCCGGTATTTGTTTCCGACGAAATGGTCGGTCACAAACTGGGTGAATTCGCACCGACTCGTACTTATCGCGGCCACGCTGCTGATAAAAAAGCGAAGAAGAAATAAGGTAGGAGGAAGAGATGGAAACTTTAGCTCAACATCGCCATGCTCGTTCTTCTGCTCAGAAGGTTCGCCTTGTTGCAGACCTGATTCGCGGTAAGAAAGTGTCGCAGGCTCTGGATATTCTGACCTACACCAATAAGAAAGCGGCTGTACTGGTTAAGAAAGTCCTGGAATCTGCCATTGCTAACGCTGAACACAACGATGGCGCTGACATTGACGATCTGAAAGTTACGAAAATTTTCGTAGACGAAGGCCCGAGCATGAAGCGCATTATGCCGCGTGCAAAAGGTCGTGCAGATCGCATCCTGAAGCGCACCAGCCACATTACTGTGGTTGTGTCCGATCGCTGAGACTCTGGAGACTAGCAATGGGTCAGAAAGTACATCCTAATGGTATTCGCCTGGGTATTGTAAAACCATGGAACTCAACCTGGTTTGCGAACACCAAAGAATTCGCTGACAACCTGGACAGCGATTTTAAAGTACGTCAGTACCTGACTAAGGAACTGGCGAAAGCGTCTGTATCTCGTATCGTTATCGAGCGTCCGGCTAAGAGCATCCGTGTGACCATTCACACCGCTCGCCCGGGTATCGTTATCGGTAAGAAAGGCGAAGACGTAGAAAAACTGCGCAAAGTCGTAGCGGATATTGCTGGCGTTCCTGCTCAGATCAATATCGCCGAAGTGCGTAAGCCTGAACTGGACGCAAAATTGGTTGCTGACAGCATCACTTCTCAGCTGGAACGTCGTGTTATGTTCCGTCGTGCTATGAAGCGTGCTGTACAGAACGCAATGCGTCTGGGCGCTAAAGGTATCAAAGTTGAAGTTAGCGGCCGTCTGGGCGGCGCGGAAATCGCACGTACCGAATGGTACCGCGAAGGTCGCGTACCTCTGCACACTCTGCGTGCTGACATCGACTACAACACCTCTGAAGCGCACACCACTTACGGTGTAATCGGCGTTAAAGTGTGGATCTTCAAAGGCGAGATCCTGGGTGGTATGGCTGCTGTTGAACAACCGGAAAAACCGGCTGCGCAACCTAAAAAGCAGCAGCGTAAAGGCCGTAAATAAGGAGCGTCGCTGATGTTACAACCAAAGCGTACAAAATTCCGTAAAATGCACAAAGGCCGTAACCGCGGTCTGGCTGCTGGCGCGGATGTTAGCTTCGGCAGCTTCGGTCTGAAAGCTGTTGGCCGTGGTCGTCTGACTGCCCGTCAGATCGAAGCAGCACGTCGTGCTATGACCCGTGCAGTTAAGCGTCAAGGTAAGATCTGGATCCGTGTATTCCCGGACAAACCGATCACTGAAAAGCCGCTGGCAGTGCGTATGGGTAAAGGTAAAGGTAACGTGGAGTATTGGGTTGCCTTGATTCAGCCGGGTAAAGTCCTGTATGAAATGGACGGCGTACCGGAAGAGCTGGCCCGTGAAGCATTCAAGCTGGCAGCAGCGAAACTGCCGATTAAAACCACCTTTGTAACTAAGACGGTGATGTAATGAAAGCAAAAGAGCTGCGTGAGAAGAGTGTTGAAGAGCTGAACACCGAGCTGCTGAATCTGCTGCGTGAGCAGTTCAACCTGCGTATGCAGGCTGCAAGTGGCCAGCTGCAACAGTCTCACCTGTTGAAGCAAGTGCGTCGTGACGTCGCACGCGTTAAGACTTTACTGACTGAGAAGGCGGGTGCGTAATGACCGATAAAATCCGTACTCTGCAAGGTCGCGTTGTTAGCGATAAAATGGAGAAATCCATCGTTGTTGCTATCGAACGTTTTGTGAAACACCCGATCTACGGTAAATTCATTAAGCGTACGACCAAACTGCACGTACATGACGAGAACAACGAATGCGGTACTGGTGACGTGGTTGAAATCCGCGAATGCCGTCCGCTGTCCAAGACTAAGTCCTGGACGCTGGTTCGCGTTGTAGAGAAAGCCGTTCTGTAATACAGTAGGCATTCTCAACGAATAAACGGCTCAGCGATGAGCCGTTTATTTTTTCTACCCATATCGTTGAAGCGGTGTTATAATGCCGCGCCCCCGATATGGGGCTTTTTTAACGACCTGATTTTCGGGTCTCAGTAGTAGTTGACATTAGCGGAGCACTAAAATGATCCAAGAACAGACTATGCTGAACGTCGCCGACAACTCCGGTGCACGTCGCGTAATGTGTATCAAGGTTCTGGGTGGCTCGCACCGTCGCTACGCAGGCGTCGGCGATATCATCAAGATCACCATCAAGGAAGCAATTCCGCGTGGTAAGGTCAAAAAAGGTGATGTGCTGAAGGCGGTAGTGGTGCGCACCAAGAAGGGTGTTCGTCGCCCGGACGGTTCTGTCATTCGCTTCGATGGTAATGCATGCGTTATTTTAAACAATAACAGCGAGCAACCTATCGGTACGCGTATTTTTGGGCCGGTAACTCGTGAACTTCGTAACGAGAAGTTCATGAAAATTATCTCTCTGGCACCAGAAGTACTCTAAGGAGCGAATCATGGCAGCGAAGATCCGTCGTGATGACGAAGTTATCGTGTTAACCGGTAAAGATAAAGGTAAACGCGGTAAAGTTAAGAATGTCCTGTCTTCCGGCAAGGTCATTGTTGAAGGTATCAACCTGGTTAAGAAACATCAGAAGCCGGTTCCGGCCCTGAACCAACCAGGCGGCATCGTAGAGAAAGAAGCAGCTATTCAGATCTCTAACCTTGCTATCTTCAACGCGGCAACCGGCAAGGCTGACCGTGTAGGCTTTAGATTCGAAGACGGCAAAAAAGTCCGTTTCTTCAAATCTAACAGCGAAACTATCAAGTAATTTGGAGTAGTACGATGGCGAAACTGCATGATTACTACAAAGACGAAGTAGTCGCTAAACTCATGACTGAGTTTAACTACAATTCTGTCATGCAAGTCCCTCGGGTCGAGAAGATCACCCTGAACATGGGTGTTGGTGAAGCGATCGCTGACAAGAAACTGCTGGATAACGCAGCAGCTGACCTGACAGCAATCTCCGGTCAAAAACCGCTGATCACCAAAGCACGCAAATCAGTTGCAGGCTTCAAAATCCGTCAGGGCTATCCGATCGGCTGTAAAGTAACTCTGCGTGGCGAACGCATGTGGGAGTTCTTTGAGCGCCTGATCACTATTGCTGTTCCACGTATCCGTGACTTCCGTGGCTTGTCCGCTAAGTCTTTCGACGGTCGTGGTAACTACAGCATGGGTGTCCGTGAGCAGATCATCTTCCCAGAAATCGACTACGATAAAGTCGACCGCGTGCGTGGTTTGGATATTACCATTACCACTACTGCGAAATCTGATGAAGAAGGCCGTGCTCTGCTGGCTGCCTTTGACTTCCCGTTCCGCAAGTAAGGTAGGGTTACTGAATGGCTAAGCAATCAATGAAAGCACGCGAAGTAAAGCGCGTAGCTTTAGCTGATAAGTACTTCGCAAAACGCGCTGAACTGAAAGCTATTATCTCTGATGTGAACGCGACCGACGAAGATCGTTGGAACGCAGTTCTCAAGCTGCAGTCTCTGCCGCGTGATTCCAGCCCGTCCCGTCAGCGTAACCGCTGCCGTCAAACAGGTCGTCCGCATGGCTATGTGGGCAAGTTCGGGTTGAGCCGTATCAAACTGCGTGAAGCCGCCATGCGCGGTGAAGTACCAGGCTTGAAAAAGGCTAGCTGGTAATTACCAATTGAATCACGGGAGTAAAGACAGATGAGCATGCAAGATCCGATCGCGGATATGCTGACCCGTATCCGTAACGGTCAGGCCGCGAATAAAGCTGCGGTCACCATGCCTTCCTCCAAGCTGAAAGTGGCAATTGCCAACGTGCTGAAGGAAGAAGGTTTTATTGAAGATTTTAAAGTTGAAGGCGACACCAAGCCGGAACTGGAACTTACTCTCAAGTATTTCCAGGGTAAAGCTGTTGTAGAAAGCATTCAGCGTGTCAGTCGCCCAGGTCTGCGCATTTATAAGCGTAAAGACGAGCTGCCGAAAGTTATGGCTGGCATGGGTATCGCAGTTGTTTCTACCTCTAAAGGTGTTATGACTGATCGTGCAGCGCGCCAGGCTGGTCTTGGTGGCGAAATTATCTGCTACGTAGCCTAATCGGAGGAAAAAATGTCTCGTGTTGCTAAAGCACCGGTCGTTATTCCTGCCGGCGTTGATGTAAAAATCAACGGTCAGGTTATTACGATCAAAGGTAAAAACGGCGAGCTGACTCGTACTCTCAACGATGCTGTTGCAGTAAATCATGCAGATAATGCACTGACCTTCGGTCCGCGTGATGGTTACGCAGATGGATGGGCTCAGGCTGGTACCGCGCGTGCCCTGCTGAATGCAATGGTTGTCGGTGTTACCGAAGGCTTCACTAAGAAGCTTCAGCTGGTTGGTGTAGGTTATCGTGCAGCGGTTAAAGGGAATGTAGTAAACCTGGCTTTAGGTTTCTCTCACCCAGTTGACCATCAGCTGCCTGCGGGAATCACTGCAGAATGTCCGTCTCAGACTGAAATCGTGCTGAAAGGCGCTGATAAACAGCTGATCGGTCAGGTTGCAGCAGATCTGCGCGCCTACCGTCGTCCTGAGCCTTATAAAGGCAAGGGTGTTCGTTACGCCGACGAAGTCGTGCGTACCAAAGAGGCTAAGAAGAAGTAAGGTAACACTATGGATAAGAAATCTGCTCGTATCCGTCGTGCGACCCGCGCACGCCGCAAGCTCCAGGAGCTGGGTGCAACTCGCCTGGTGGTACATCGTACCCCGCGTCATATTTACGCACAGGTAATTGCACCGAACGGTTCTGAAGTTCTGGTAGCTGCTTCTACTGTAGAAAAAGCTATCGCTGAACAATTGAAGTACACCGGTAACAAAGACGCTGCTGCAGCTGTAGGTAAAGCTGTTGCTGAACGCGCTCTGGAAAAAGGCATCAAAGATGTTTCTTTTGACCGTTCCGGGTTCCAATATCATGGTCGTGTCCAGGCACTGGCAGATGCTGCCCGTGAAGCTGGCCTTCAGTTCTAAGGTAGAGGTGTAAGATGGCTCACATCGAAAAACAAGCTGGCGAACTGCAGGAAAAGCTGATCGCGGTTAACCGCGTATCTAAAACCGTTAAAGGTGGTCGTATTTTCTCCTTCACAGCTCTGACTGTAGTTGGTGATGGTAACGGTCGCGTTGGTTTTGGTTACGGTAAAGCGCGTGAAGTTCCAGCAGCGATCCAGAAAGCGATGGAAAAAGCCCGTCGCAATATGATTAACGTCGCGCTGAACCACGGCACCCTGCAGCACCCGGTTAAGGGTACTCACACGGGTTCTCGTGTATTCATGCAGCCGGCTTCCGAAGGTACCGGTATCATCGCCGGTGGTGCAATGCGCGCCGTTCTGGAAGTCGCTGGAGTTCGTAACGTTCTGGCTAAAGCGTATGGTTCCACTAACCCGATTAACGTGGTTCGTGCAACTATCGATGGCCTGGAAAATATGAAATCTCCGGAAATGGTCGCTGCCAAGCGTGGTAAATCCGTTGAAGAAATTCTGGGGAAATAAACCATGGCAAAGACTATTAAAATTACTCAAACCCGCAGTGCAATCGGTCGTCTGCCGAAACACAAGGCAACGCTGCTTGGCCTGGGTCTGCGTCGTATTGGTCACACCGTAGAGCGCGAGGATACTCCTGCTGTTCGTGGTATGGTCAACGCGGTTTCCTTCATGGTTAAAGTTGAGGAGTAAGAGATGCGTTTAAATACTCTGTCTCCGGCCGAAGGCTCTAAAAAAGCGGTTCGCCGCCTGGGTCGTGGTATCGGTTCTGGCCTCGGTAAAACCGGTGGTCGTGGTCACAAAGGTCAGAAGTCTCGTTCTGGCGGTGGCGTACGTCGCGGTTTCGAGGGTGGTCAGATGCCTCTGTACCGTCGTCTGCCGAAATTCGGCTTCACTTCACGTAAAGCAGCGATTACAGCCGAAGTTCGTCTGTCTGACCTGGCTAAAGTTGAAGGCGGTGTTGTAGACCTGAACACGCTGAAAGCAGCTAACATTATCGGTATCCAGATCGAGTTCGCGAAAGTGATCCTGGCTGGTGAAGTCACTACTCCGGTAACTGTTCGTGGCCTGCGTGTTACTAAAGGCGCTCGTGCTGCTATCGAAGCTGCTGGCGGTAAAATCGAGGAATAAGTAGCAGATGGCTAAACAACCGGGATTAGATTTTCAAAGTGCCAAAGGTGGCTTAGGCGAGCTGAAACGCAGACTGCTGTTTGTAATCGGCGCGCTGATTGTGTTCCGTATTGGCTCTTTCATTCCGATCCCTGGTATTGATGCCGCTGTACTTGCCAAACTGCTTGAGCAACAGCGAGGCACCATCATTGAAATGTTTAACATGTTCTCTGGTGGTGCTCTCAGCCGTGCTTCTATCTTTGCTCTGGGGATCATGCCGTATATTTCGGCGTCGATCATTATCCAGCTGCTGACGGTGGTTCATCCAACGCTGGCAGAAATTAAGAAAGAAGGGGAGTCTGGTCGTCGTAAGATCAGCCAGTACACCCGCTACGGTACTCTGGTGCTGGCAATATTCCAGTCGATCGGTATTGCTACCGGTCTGCCGAATATGCCTGGTATGCAGGGCCTGGTGATGAACCCAGGCTTTGCATTCTATTTCACCGCTGTTGTAAGTCTGGTTACAGGGACGATGTTCCTGATGTGGTTGGGCGAACAGATTACTGAACGTGGTATCGGCAACGGTATCTCAATCATTATCTTCGCCGGTATTGTCGCGGGACTCCCGCCAGCCATTGCCCATACTATCGAGCAAGCGCGTCAAGGCGACCTGCACTTCCTCGTGTTGCTGTTGGTTGCAGTATTAGTATTCGCAGTGACGTTCTTTGTTGTATTTGTTGAGCGTGGTCAACGCCGTATTGTGGTAAACTACGCGAAACGTCAGCAAGGTCGTCGTGTCTATGCTGCACAGAGCACACATTTACCGCTGAAAGTGAATATGGCGGGGGTAATCCCGGCAATCTTCGCTTCCAGTATTATTCTGTTCCCGGCGACCATCGCGTCATGGTTCGGGGGCGGGACTGGTTGGAACTGGCTGACAACAATTTCGCTGTATTTGCAGCCTGGGCAACCGCTTTATGTGTTACTCTATGCGTCTGCAATCATATTCTT
Source organism: Citrobacter sp. MGH105 (assembly GCF_001037485.2). Taxonomy (NCBI): domain Bacteria; kingdom Pseudomonadati; phylum Pseudomonadota; class Gammaproteobacteria; order Enterobacterales; family Enterobacteriaceae; genus Citrobacter; species Citrobacter sp. MGH105. The sequence goes on from NZ_CP073048.1 coordinate 460,584, forward strand.
CTGTTTCTTCTACACGGCGTTGGTTTTCAACCCGCGTGAAACAGCAGATAACCTGAAGAAGTCCGGTGCATTTGTACCAGGAATTCGTCCGGGAGAGCAAACGGCGAAGTATATCGATAAAGTAATGACCCGCCTGACTTTGGTTGGTGCGCTCTACATTACCTTTATCTGCCTGATCCCGGAGTTCATGCGTGATGCAATGAAAGTACCGTTCTACTTCGGTGGGACCTCACTGCTTATCGTTGTTGTCGTGATTATGGACTTTATGGCTCAAGTGCAAACTCTGATGATGTCAAGTCAGTACGAGTCTGCATTGAAGAAGGCGAATCTGAAAGGCTATGGCCGTTAACAGTCGCCCGAGAAGTTACGGAGAGTAAAAATGAAAGTTCGTGCTTCCGTCAAGAAATTATGCCGTAACTGCAAAATCGTTAAGCGTGATGGTGTCATCCGTGTGATTTGCAGTGCCGAGCCGAAGCATAAACAGCGCCAAGGCTGATTTATTCGCATATTTTTCTTGCAAAGTTGGGTTGAGCTGGCTAGATTAGCCAGCCAATCTTTTGTATGTCTGTGCGTTTCCATTTGAGTATCCTGAAAACGGGCTTTTCAGCATGGTGCGTACATATTAAATAGTAGGAGTGCATAGTGGCCCGTATAGCAGGCATTAACATTCCTGATCAGAAACATGCTGTGATCGCATTAACTTCGATCTACGGCGTCGGCAAGACCCGTTCTAAAGCCATTCTGGCTGCCGCGGGTATCGCTGAAGATGTTAAGATCAGTGAGCTGTCTGAAGAACAAATCGACACGCTGCGTGACGAAGTTGCCAAATTTGTCGTTGAAGGTGATCTGCGCCGTGAAGTTAGCATGAGCATCAAGCGCCTTATGGACCTTGGTTGCTATCGCGGTTTGCGTCATCGTCGTGGTCTCCCGGTTCGCGGTCAGCGTACCAAGACCAACGCACGTACCCGTAAGGGTCCGCGCAAACCGATCAAGAAATAATCGGGGTGATTGAATAATGGCAAAGGCACCAATTCGTGCACGTAAACGTGTAAGAAAACAAGTCTCTGACGGCGTGGCTCATATCCATGCTTCTTTTAACAACACCATCGTTACCATTACTGATCGTCAGGGTAACGCACTGGGTTGGGCAACAGCCGGTGGTTCCGGTTTCCGTGGTTCTCGCAAATCCACTCCGTTTGCAGCTCAGGTTGCAGCAGAGCGTTGCGCTGAAGCCGTAAAAGAATACGGTATCAAGAATCTGGAAGTTATGGTCAAAGGACCGGGTCCAGGTCGCGAATCTACTGTTCGTGCTCTGAACGCCGCTGGTTTCCGCATCACTAATATTACTGATGTGACTCCGATCCCTCATAACGGTTGTCGTCCGCCGAAAAAACGTCGCGTATAACGCTGTCGTTTCTAGGATTGTTGGAGAAAGAAAATGGCAAGATATTTGGGTCCTAAGCTCAAGCTGAGCCGTCGTGAGGGCACTGACTTATTCCTTAAGTCTGGCGTTCGCGCGATCGATACCAAGTGTAAAATTGAACAAGCTCCTGGCCAGCACGGTGCGCGTAAACCGCGTCTGTCTGACTATGGTGTGCAGTTGCGTGAAAAGCAAAAAGTTCGCCGTATCTACGGTGTGCTGGAGCGTCAGTTCCGTAACTACTACAAAGAAGCAGCACGTCTGAAAGGCAACACCGGTGAAAACCTGTTGGGTCTGCTGGAAGGTCGTCTGGACAACGTTGTATACCGTATGGGCTTCGGTGCCACTCGTGCAGAAGCACGTCAGCTGGTCAGCCATAAAGCAATTATGGTAAACGGTCGTGTTGTTAACATCGCTTCTTATCAGGTTAGTCCGAATGACGTTGTTAGCATTCGTGAGAAAGCGAAGAAGCAGTCTCGCGTGAAAGCCGCTCTGGAGCTGGCTGAGCAGCGTGAAAAGCCAACCTGGCTGGAAGTTGATGCTGGCAAGATGGAAGGTACGTTCAAGCGTAAGCCGGAGCGTTCTGATCTGTCTGCGGACATTAACGAACACCTGATCGTCGAGCTTTACTCCAAGTAAAGCTTAGTACCAAAGAGAGGACACAATGCAGGGTTCTGTGACAGAGTTTCTAAAACCGCGCCTGGTAGATATCGAGCAAGTGAGTTCGACGCACGCCAAGGTGACCCTTGAGCCTTTAGAGCGTGGCTTTGGCCATACTTTGGGTAACGCACTGCGCCGTATTCTGCTCTCATCGATGCCGGGTTGCGCGGTGACCGAGGTTGAGATTGATGGTGTACTACATGAGTACAGCACCAAAGAAGGCGTTCAGGAAGATATCCTGGAAATCCTGCTCAACCTGAAAGGGCTGGCGGTGAGAGTTCAGGGTAAAGATGACGTTATTCTTACCTTGAATAAATCTGGCATTGGCCCTGTGACTGCAGCCGACATTACCCATGATGGTGATGTCGAAATCGTCAAGCCACAGCACGTGATCTGCCACCTGACCGATGAGAATGCATCTATTAGCATGCGTATCAAAGTTCAGCGCGGTCGTGGTTATGTGCCGGCTTCTACCCGAATTCATTCGGAAGAAGATGAGCGCCCAATCGGCCGTCTGCTGGTCGACGCATGCTACAGCCCTGTAGAGCGTATTGCCTACAATGTTGAAGCAGCGCGTGTAGAACAGCGTACCGACCTGGACAAGCTGGTCATCGAAATGGAAACCAACGGCACAATCGATCCTGAAGAGGCGATTCGTCGTGCGGCAACCATTCTGGCTGAACAACTGGAAGCTTTCGTTGATTTACGTGATGTACGTCAGCCGGAAGTTAAAGAAGAGAAACCAGAATTCGATCCGATCCTGCTGCGCCCTGTTGACGATCTGGAATTGACTGTCCGCTCTGCTAACTGCCTCAAAGCAGAAGCTATCCACTATATCGGTGATCTGGTACAGCGTACTGAGGTTGAGCTTCTTAAGACGCCTAACCTTGGTAAAAAATCTCTTACCGAGATTAAAGACGTGCTGGCTTCCCGTGGACTGTCTCTGGGCATGCGCCTGGAAAACTGGCCACCGGCAAGCATCGCTGACGAGTAACCGGATCACAGGTTAAGGTTTTACTGAGAAGGATAAGGTCATGCGCCATCGTAAGAGTGGTCGTCAACTGAACCGCAACAGCAGCCATCGCCAGGCTATGTTCCGCAATATGGCAGGTTCACTGGTTCGTCATGAAATCATCAAGACGACTCTGCCGAAAGCGAAAGAGCTGCGTCGCGTAGTTGAGCCGCTGATTACTCTTGCCAAGACTGATAGCGTAGCTAATCGTCGTCTGGCATTCGCCCGTACTCGTGATAACGAGATCGTGGCAAAACTGTTTAACGAACTGGGCCCGCGTTTTGCGAGCCGCGCCGGTGGTTACACTCGCATTCTGAAGTGTGGTTTCCGTGCAGGCGACAACGCGCCGATGGCATACATCGAGCTGGTTGATCGTTCAGAGAAAACAGAAGCTGCTGCAGAGTAATCTGTAGTAACGTAAAAAAACCCGCCTCGGCGGGTTTTTTTATATCCGTCATATCCCCACTTATCTACAATATCTGTACTCTTTTTGTTCATCCCCTGGAGTGTTGTATGTGGTTACTGGACCAGTGGGCAGAGCGCCATATTATTGATGCACAGTCTAAAGGCGAGTTTGATGATTTACCGGGAACGGGCGAACCGATGACTCTTGACGATGACTCCCATGTTCCGCCTGAACTCCGAGCCGGATACCGTTTATTAAAAAATGCAGGTTGCCTTCCTCCTGAGCTCGAGCAACGCAGAGAGGCAATACAGCTGCTTGAAATACTTGCGGGGATCCGCAAAGATGATCCCAGTTATCCTGAGGTGAGCCGAAGACTGTCGCTATTGGAACTTAAACTTCGGCAGGCTGGACTCAGCACCGAGTTTTTGCGCGGTGACTACGCAGATAAGCTGCTAAAAAAGATCAACGATGAATAGCGGAGAGAGCATGTACCGAATTGGTGAAATAGCGAAACTGGCTGACGTTACGCCAGATACTATCCGCTACTATGAAAAGCAGCAGATGATGGAGCATGAAGTGCGTACTGAAGGCGGATTTCGCCTCTATACAGAAAGCGATCTTCAGCGCTTGAAGTTTATTCGTTATGCCCGGCAGCTTGGTTTCACTCTGGAGTCGATCCGTGAATTGCTTTCGATCCGGGTTGATCCCGAACACCATACCTGTCAGGAATCAAAAGGGATCGTCCAGGAAAGACTGCAAGAAGTCGAAGCCCGTATTGCTGAACTTCAGACGATGCAGCGGTCTCTGCAGCGATTGAATGATGCATGCTGCGGCAAGGCACACAGCAGCGTGTACTGCTCTATTCTTGAAGCTCTTGAGCAAGGCGCCAGTGGAACAACATCAGGCTGTTGATTTCTTGAACTGCCAGGTCTACACTCGCGGCGTAAATTACTACAAACTGGAGATATTATGAGTCGTTATCAGCACACCAAAGGGCAGATAAAGGACAACGCCATTGAGGCGCTTCTGCATGACCCACTGTTCAGACAGCGCGTTGAGAAAAATAAGAAAGGGAAAGGAAGTTATCTGCGTAAAGGCAAACATGGCAATCGGGGTAACTGGGAGGCCAGTGGCAAGAAAGTAATTAACTTTTTTACCACTGGCCTTCTTGTTTCAGTGAGTGCTTAAGAGCGGTTATTCTGTTCTTTCAGCAGGTCACGAATTTCACTTAGCAATACTTCTTCTTTCGATGGAGCTGGCGGTGCAGCCGGCTCTTCCGCTTTTTTACGGTTCAGTTTATTGATCAGTTTGATTGCCATAAAGATAGCAAACGCAACAATAATGAAATCGAATACATTCTGAATAAATACACCGTAATGCATGACCACGGCAGGGATGTCTCCCTGTGCATCACGTAGCGTTAAAGCAAACTGTTTAAAATCAATTCCACCAATTAACAGCCCCAGCGGCGGCATAATGATATCGGCAACCAGTGATGAAACAATCTTACCGAATGCCGCACCAATAATGACACCCACTGCCAAATCGACAACATTCCCGCGCATCGCGAATTCGCGAAACTCTTTAATAATGCTCATTTTATTCTCCCTATGCAGCTGACGTTTATAAGTTTAACAAATGTTTAGGCAATTTCCATTTATGTATTGCCGAAAGGAAAATTTATTAGACCATGAAAAATAAAGGGAAATAAAAAAGGCGCTGTATTAGCGCCCAAATTATTACAGGAAGAAAGGACTTGGCTGGAATAGTCGCTCGACGTCGGTAATAAACTTTTTATCTGTCAGGAACATAATTACGTGATCGCCCTGCTCAATGCGCAGGTTATCGTTGGCAATCATGACATCGTTACCACGTACAACGGCGCCAATAATGGTTCCGGGCGGAAGTTTAATTTCATCAATTGAACGCCCTACAACTCTCGACGTCGTTTCATCCCCGTGTGCGACGGCTTCAATGGCTTCCGCGACGCCACGGCGAAGTGAAGAAACGCCAACAATATCAGCTTTACGCACGTGGCTCAGCAGCGCGGAGATGGTCGCCTGCTGCGGTGAAATCGCAATATCGATCACGCTGCCTTGCACCAGATCGACGTATGCTCTGCGCTGGATCAACACCATTACTTTCTTGGCACCCATCCGTTTGGCAAGCATCGCCGACATGATATTTGCTTCATCATCGTTGGTCACTGCGATGAACAGATCGACCTGATCGATATGTTCTTCGGCCAGTAACTCTTGATCCGAAGCATCACCAAAAAAGACGATCGTATTTTGTAGTTTCTCTGCAAGTTCGGATGCGCGTTGTTGATTACGTTCGATCAGTTTGACGCTGTAATCTTTTTCCAGACGACGTGCCAGACCCGCACCGATATTACCACCACCCACTAACATAATGCGTTTGTACGGCTTTTCCAGACGCTGCAGTTCACTCATTACGGCGCGTATATGCTGTGATGCCGCAATAAAGAAGACTTCATCACCCGCTTCAACGATCGTAGAACCTTGCGGACGGATCGGTCGGTCATGACGGAAAATCGCCGCAACGCGGGTATCGATGTGCGGCATATGCTCACGCATTGTTGACAGCGCATTACCGATAAGCGGCCCGCCGTAATAGGCTTTTACTACTGCCAGACTGACTTTACCTTCGGCAAAATTCACCACTTGCAATGCGCCCGGATATTCAATCAGGCGATAAATGCTATCGATAACCAGTTGCTCAGGCGCAATCAGGTGATCGATTGGCACTGCATCGGATTGGAACAGCTTGTCGGCATCGCGAACGTAATCTGGTGAACGAATACGGGCGATGCGATTAGGCGTATTAAACAGTGAATAAGCTACCTGGCAGGCAACCATATTTGTTTCATCTGAGCTGGTTACGGCAACCAGCATATCGGCATCGTCGGCACCGGCTTCACGTAATACGCGGGGATGCGAGCCATGCCCTTGCACGACACGGAGATCAAACTTGTCCTGCAGGCTGCGCAGGCGTTCACCATTGGTATCGACTACCGTGATATCGTTGTTCTCTCCGACCAGGTTTTCAGCCAGCGTACCGCCAACTTGCCCTGCGCCCAGAATGATAATTTTCATCAGTCGCGACCCGTTATCTCATCACTTTTTGATTAGCTTAGCGTAAAAGAAGCCATCGCCATCTTCTGCACCCGGTAAATTCTGACGTCCGGGTTTTTCCTGCGTACCGGTTTCGCTTAATACCGCATCCGGTGTGCGTGCCAGGAAGTCGGCAATTTGCTGCTGGTTCTCTTCTGGCAGGATAGAACACGTTGCATACACTAGCGTGCCGCCAGATTTAAGATGTGACCAGGTAGCGTTCAGGATCTCAGCCTGTAATTGGGCAAGTTCGGCAATATCCCGGTCGCGGCGCAGCCATTTGATATCCGGATGGCGACGGATCACCCCGGTAGCAGAACATGGGGCGTCCAGCAAAATACGGTCAAACAGTTGTTCACCGCACCACTGCTGTGGATAGCGGCCATCTCCCTGTTTTACGGTTGCCTTCATGCCCAGACGTTTCAGATTGTCGTAAACGCGCGATAAGCGTTTTTCATCCACATCGACGGCCATGACGTTAGCTAGCGGAGCAACTTCCAGAATGTGAGTGGTTTTACCGCCCGGCGCACAGCACAGGTCGAGGATCTGCTCACCGTCCTCCGGCAACAGATAATTTACGCATCCTTGAGCGGAAGCATCCTGAACGGTGACCCAACCTTCGTCAAAACCAGGGAGGGCGTGAACTGGAGCCGGTGTTTCCAGACGCACTGCATCCGGGTAGTCTGGATGCGGGAAACCTGTCAAACCCGCTTCGGTAAGCAGGTCTAGCCAGGCGTCGCGAGTATGGTGATTACGATTGACTCGTAGCCACATCGGCGGTCGCTGGTTATTGGCTTCAATAATGGCTTCCCACTGCTGCGGATACGCACTCTTAATACGTTTCACCAGCCAGGAGGGGTGTAAGAAGCGCAAATCGCTTTGCGCAAACTCGGCCAGCAGTTCATCCTGACGGCGTTGAAACTGGCGCAGTACGCCGTTGATCAGCCCTTTCAGCTGTGGACGCTTAATAACGACCGCGCCTTCTACGGTCTCAGCCAACGCAGCGTGCGCTGGAATACGAGTATGCAACAGTTGATAGAAGCCCACCATGATCAGGTAGTGAACGGTGCGCTGTTTGCCCGTCATTGGACGTTCCATCAGTTGCTGGATCATCCACTCCAGTTGAGAGAGTGTACGCAATACGCCGAAGCAAAGTTCCTGTAACAGCGCTTTGTCTTTATCGGCAACTTTTTGCTGCATGGCGGGCAGCACGTTACTTAGTGATTGTCCTTTCTCGACAACCTGTTCGACGGCCTGGGCCGCCATACTGCGTAAATTAAGATGTTTTTTCATAAGCGCAAAAATAAAAATGCCCGGAGACACCGGGCTTAAAGAGATGAACCGTCAGGCCAGACGGTTTCCGGGCACGAACCACTCCCGGCGCGAATTAAGCAGATCCTGCGCGCTCATGGCTTTTTTACCGGCAGGCTGCAAAGAGATAAGATTCAGAATGCCGTCGCCTGTTGCGACCTGGATACCCTGCTTTGTCGCCTCTAAAATGGTGCCTGGCTCGGCCTGGGTGTTTACAGCAATAACCGAAGCTTGCCAGACTTTCACTGGCTGACCATCGATTTCAAGCCAGCTCATTGGCCAGGGGTTAAAGGCGCGGATGCAGCGTTCCAATTGAACAGCCGAAAGCGACCAGTCGATACGGGCCTCTTCTTTGCTGAGTTTTTCTGCATGCGTAACCAGTGATTCGTCTTGTACCACCGGTTTTATTGTGCCGGCAGCCAGCTGTTTTAGCGTTTCAATCAGCCCCTGAGGCCCCAGTTCTGCCAGCTTGTCATATAACGAACCGCTGGTATCTTCTGCCGTAATTGGGCAGGACAGCTTTAGCAGCATATCACCGGTGTCGAGGCCAACATCCATCTGCATGATGGTAACACCGGTTTCGGCGTCGCCTGCCCACAGTGAGCGCTGGATCGGTGCTGCACCCCGCCAGCGCGGAAGCAGGGAACCGTGAACGTTGATACAACCCAGGCGCGGCATTTCCAGTACGGCTTTTGGCAGGATCAGGCCATATGCCACCACCACCATCACGTCTGCGTGTAAATCAGCAACCAGTTGCTGGTTTTCCTGAGGGCGAAGAGAGACGGGTTGAAAGACCGGTATCCCTTTTTCTTCTGCCAGCACTTTTACCGGGCTGGGCATCAGCTTTTTACCGCGTCCCGCCGGGCGGTCCGGTTGGGTAAACACGCCAACGACGTTATGTCCAGAAGACAGCAGCGCGTCGAGATGACGCGCTGCAAAGTCAGGTGTACCCGCAAAAATAATACGTAGTGAGTCTGACACGTTGATCCTTGTCCTTAAGCTCGGGCGTTCAGGCGGTCGAGTTTTTCAACTTTCTGACGAATGCGTTGTTGCTTCAACGGAGACAGATAATCGATAAATAGTTTACCGACCAGGTGATCCATTTCATGTTGAATGCAGATAGCGAGCAGGCCATCGGCTTCCAGTTCAAAAGATTTGCCGTCGCGATCGAGCGCACGAATTTTTACTTTCTCTGCACGCGGTACTAACGCACGCTGTTCAGGAATAGACAGACAGCCTTCTTCAATGCCGGTTTCGCCGTCTTTTTCCAGCAGTTCTGGGTTAATGAGTACCAACTGCTCATCGCGATTTTCAGAGACATCAATAACAATGATGCGCTGATGAATATCGACCTGTGTTGCTGCCAGACCGATACCTTCTTCGGCGTACATCGTTTCGAACATATCATCAACGATACGCTGAATTTCTGCATTCACTTCTTCAACCGGTTTTGCGACTTTGCGAAGGCGCTCGTCCGGAATATGTAACACTTGCAAAACTGACATAGTTATCCAGAGTTGAGTTCAGGAGTTGAAAAGATTATTACCTCTATTCTAGACAAAACCCCCTCTGATTGACAGCATCAGTGACCAATCGCAAAGATTGCCAGGACTGCTTGTGGCAGGGGAACAGGGATGACCCAAATCGAAATTTGGCTACGTTTAGCGCAAGTGAATGAACTGTATGGTGATGAGATAGTGCGCGTTGCTCACTGGCTCAATACTCAACCGTGCATTAACAACGCGGTACTCTTGCAGGCAGGATTCTCTCCACGCCAGGCAAGACGCTTTTTAACCTTTTCAGATCTGACGCTGGAAAAAACGCTGCGCTGGCTTGAACAGCCTAACCACCATTTTGTGGTTGCCGACAGCGAGCATTATCCGCCACAGCTCCGTGCGATTGAGGATTATCCTGGGGTGCTTTTTGTGGCAGGAGCTCCCGCATGCCTCCACTCATTTCAAGTTGCCGTTGTCGGTAGTCGACAACATTCATGGTATGGCGAACGCTGGGGACGGTTGTTTTGTGAAAAGCTTGCTGCATGTGGGGTGACGATCACCAGCGGTCTGGCCCGGGGGATTGATGGCGTGGCGCACAATGCTGCGATAAACCGACAAGGCACAAGTATTGCGGTGCTGGGAAATGGACTTGAGACCATTCATCCACGACAGCATATCCGTCTTGCGGAGCGACTTATTGAGGCTGGGGGCGCACTGGTGTCTGAGTTCCCATTAGATATGCTCCCTTTGCCGCGCAATTTTCCCCGACGAAATCGCATTATCAGTGGTCTAAGTAAAGGTGTACTGGTTGTCGAAGCTGCACAGCGTAGCGGGTCGCTGGTTACTGCTCGCTGTGCAATTGAACAAGGGCGGGAGGTGTTTGCTTTACCTGGGCCGATTGGGAGCCCGGGAAGTGAAGGCCCGCATTGGCTTATTCAGCAGGGAGCCATGCTTGTGACGACACCAGAGGAAATTCTTGAAAATTTGCAATATGGGCTGCAATGGTTGCCAGATGAACCTGAAAAATCAATTTATTCGCCAGATCACGAAGAGGTGGCATTGCCATTTCCGGAGCTCCTGGCTAACGTAGGAGATGAGGTAACACCTGTTGACGTCGTCGCTGAACGTGCCGGCCAACCTGTGCCAGAGGTAGTGGCTCAACTGCTCGAACTGGAGTTAGCAGGGTGGATCGCAGCTGTACCCGGCGGCTATGTCCGATTGAGGAGGGCATGCCATGTTCGACGTACTAATGTATTTGTTTGAGACATATATCCATAACGAAGCTGAGCTGCGTGTGGATCAGGACAAACTGGAACGGGATCTTACCGACGCTGGTTTTGATCGTGAAGACATTTACAACGCGTTACTTTGGCTGGAGAAGCTTGCTGACTATCAGGATGGTCTTGCTGAACCTATGCAGCTGGCATCGGACCCTCTTTCTATACGTATTTATACTGCGGAAGAGTGCGACCGACTGGATGCAAGCTGTAGAGGATTCCTGCTATTCCTGGAGCAGATTCAGGTGCTAAACCTCGAAACGCGAGAAATGGTTATTGAGCGCGTACTCGCGCTAGATACGGCAGAGTTCGATCTGGAAGACCTGAAGTGGGTGATTCTGATGGTGCTATTCAACATTCCAGGTTGTGAAAATGCCTATCAGCAAATGGAAGAATTACTCTTTGAAGTGAATGAAGGTATGCTGCATTAATCAATCTTCATTCAGTATGAGTTGTTATGGCTAAATCAGCACTGTTCACGGTGCGTAAAAACGAGCCCTGCCCACAATGCGGGGCTGAACTGGTTATTCGTTCCGGGAAACACGGTCCGTTTCTCGGTTGTTCACACTATCCAGAATGCGATTACATCCGTCCGCTGAAATCTTCCGCGGACGGACATGTAGTCAAAGTTCTGGAGGGTAAGCTTTGTCCTGCATGTGGCGCTGAGCTGGTGCTGAGACAGGGACGATTCGGTATGTTTATTGGATGCAGTGACTATCCTGCGTGCGATCACACCGAGCTCATCGACAAGCCTGATGAAACAGCAATAGTCTGTCCTCAATGCCAGACTGGTCATCTTGTCCAGCGGCGTTCCCGTTATGGCAAAACCTTTTACTCCTGCGATCGCTATCCGGAGTGCCAGTTTGTCATTAACTTCAAACCGTTAGCCGGAGAATGTCCTGAGTGTCATTATCCGCTTCTCATCGAAAAGAAAACCGCGCAGGGTGTGAAGCATTTCTGTGCCAGTAAACAATGTGGAAAGCCGATTTCGGCGGAATAAAAAAGTGAATAATAGCCTGCCCACAGACGCTATCGCTGCGGCGATAGCGGTTCTGAAACAAGAAAAAGTCATCGCCTATCCAACTGAAGCTGTATTTGGTGTCGGCTGCGACCCCGATAGCGAAACGGCTGTAACCCGTTTGTTGGCGCTAAAACAACGTCCGGTCGATAAAGGGTTAATTTTAATCGCGTCAAACTTTGAACAACTTAAACCATATATCGACGATAGCATGCTCACCGATGCTCAACGTGACGCTGTTTTCGCCCGTTGGCCTGGTCCTGTTACCTTCGTTTTCCCAGCGCTTGCGACAACGCCACGCTGGTTGACCGGGCGCTTTGATTCTCTGGCTGTTCGCGTCACCGATCACCCGCTGGTGGTTGCGTTGTGCCAGGCTTATGGCAAACCGTTAGTTTCTACCAGTGCTAATTTGAGTGGCTTACCGCCTTGCAGAACGGTAGATGAAGTTCGCGCACAGTTCGGTACAGACTTTCCCGTGGTTGAAGGGGAGACCGGGGGGCGTTTGAATCCTTCGGAGATCCGTGATGCTCTGACAGGTGAACAGTTTCGACAGGGGTAATATGAAAGAAGCCTATGCTGTTTTTGGTAATCCGATAGCGCACAGTAAATCGCCCTTTATTCATCAGCAATTTGCAGAGCAGCTGAAGATTGATCACTCCTATGGGCGTGTACTGGCGCCTATCAATGATTTTGTGAATACGCTGAACGCTTTTTTTGCTGAGGGCGGGAAGGGGGCAAATGTCACCGTGCCTTTTAAAGAAGAGGCATTTGCACGTGCCGATGAACTAACGGAGCGGGCATCGCTTGCTGGAGCCGTCAATACCCTTAAACGGCTGGAGGATGGACGTTTACTGGGAGACAACACGGATGGTATCGGCTTGTTGAGCGATCTTGAGCGTTTATCTTTTATTCGTCCCGGATCGCGAGTTCTGTTGATTGGTGCGGGTGGTGCATCCCGTGGAGTTTTATTACCTCTTCTTTCTATGGATTGTGCGGTGACTATTGTTAACCGTACCGCTTCGCGCGCTGAAGAACTGGCACAAATCTTCTCCCATACCGGCAGCGTACAGGCGGTAGGAATGGACGAGCTTGATAATTACAGTTTTGATCTAATTATTAACGCGACATCCAGCGGAATTAGCGGTGAGATACCGGCTATTCCGACATCTCTTATTCACCCATCTGTCTATTGTTATGACATGTTTTATCAGAAAGGAGATACACCGTTCCTCTCCTGGTGTGCCGAACATGGGGCGAAACAATATGCTGATGGCCTGGGTATGCTGGTGGGGCAAGCAGCGCACGCCGTTTTACTCTGGCATGGGGTTTTGCCGCAGATTGAACCCGTCATTAAAAGCATGCAGCAGGAATTGTCGGCATGAATCAGGCGATCCAGTTTCCCGATCGAGAAGAATGGCGCACGGATGTCAACGCCGTTGTGTTTCCGGCGATGGTTCATGGTATGCAGTTAACATGTGCCATCTCTGGAGAGATGCTGGCGTCCCGCTTTGGCGGCGACACGCCTGAACAGTGGTTGGAAATCTTTCAACAGCATCGCTGGGATCTGGAAGAAGAAGCTGAAGGATTGATCCAGGCCCAGCAGGAAGATGCTCAAGGTTGGGTTTGGTTACTCTGACTTAAATATTCATCTTTCCACTTAACATAGTTGTTAGCTGAATATTGTAAGCCTGCTTTCTCTTCATCGCTTAATGGACGGATTTGTTTAACCGGGCTTCCCAGGTACAGATACCCGCTTTCCAGGCGTTTGTTTTGGGGAACCAGGCTCCCAGCCCCAATCATAACGTCGTCTTCTACTACCACGCCATCCAGCAGAATCGAACCCATGCCGACTAATACTCGGTTGCCAATGATGCAGCCGTGTAGCATGACCTTGTGACCGACCGTTACATCCTCACCCACGATCAATGGATTACCCTGCGGATTAGACGTGGATTTATGTGTGACATGGAGAACGCTGCCGTCCTGAATGTTTGTACGGGCACCAATTTGTACATAGTTAACGTCGCCACGAATGGCAACCAGTGGCCAAATTCCGACATCATCAGCCAAACGGGCATCACCAATGACGACACTGCTGGTGTCGATCATTACGCGATTTCCGATCTGTGGGAAAAGATCCTTATAAGGACGCAGTACATCAGACATGTTTACCTCAACGAAAATAGAGCAGTAATGAAGACTTTGGTTGGATTATTGAGACTGTGCAAGTGGTTTAGCTATCAAAAATCAGCCAAATTGCGCAGGAATGTAGCGAAAGGAGTGAAAAACAAGCATTCAGAAAAAAAGATCCAAAAAATACTTGTGCTAAAAAATGGGATCCCTATAATGCGCCTCCATCGACACGGCGGATGTGAATCACTTCACGCAAACAGCCGGTTCGGTTGAAGAGAAAAACCTGAAAATGAGGGTTGACTCTGAAAGAGGAAAGCGTAATATACGCCACCTCGCGACAGAGCGCTAAAGCGCGTCGCAACTGCTCTTTAACAATTTATCAGACAATCTGTGTGGGCACTCGAAGATACGGATTCTTAACGTCGCAAGACGAAAAATGAATACCAAGTCTCAACGAGTGAACACGTAATTCATTACGAAGTTTAATTCATTGAGCATCAAACTTTTAAATTGAAGAGTTTGATCATGGCTCAGATTGAACGCTGGCGGCAGGCCTAACACATGCAAGTCGAACGGTAGCACAGAGGAGCTTGCTCCTTGGGTGACGAGTGGCGGACGGGTGAGTAATGTCTGGGAAACTGCCCGATGGAGGGGGATAACTACTGGAAACGGTAGCTAATACCGCATAACGTCGCAAGACCAAAGAGGGGGACCTTCGGGCCTCTTGCCATTGGATGTGCCCAGATGGGATTAGCTAGTAGGTGGGGTAACGGCTCACCTAGGCGACGATCCCTAGCTGGTCTGAGAGGATGACCAGCCACACTGGAACTGAGACACGGTCCAGACTCCTACGGGAGGCAGCAGTGGGGAATATTGCACAATGGGCGCAAGCCTGATGCAGCCATGCCGCGTGTATGAAGAAGGCCTTCGGGTTGTAAAGTACTTTCAGCGAGGAGGAAGGTGTTGTGGTTAATAACCGCAGCAATTGACGTTACTCGCAGAAGAAGCACCGGCTAACTCCGTGCCAGCAGCCGCGGTAATACGGAGGGTGCAAGCGTTAATCGGAATTACTGGGCGTAAAGCGCACGCAGGCGGTCTGTCAAGTCGGATGTGAAATCCCCGGGCTCAACCTGGGAACTGCATCCGAAACTGGCAGGCTAGAGTCTTGTAGAGGGGGGTAGAATTCCAGGTGTAGCGGTGAAATGCGTAGAGATCTGGAGGAATACCGGTGGCGAAGGCGGCCCCCTGGACAAAGACTGACGCTCAGGTGCGAAAGCGTGGGGAGCAAACAGGATTAGATACCCTGGTAGTCCACGCCGTAAACGATGTCGACTTGGAGGTTGTGCCCTTGAGGCGTGGCTTCCGGAGCTAACGCGTTAAGTCGACCGCCTGGGGAGTACGGCCGCAAGGTTAAAACTCAAATGAATTGACGGGGGCCCGCACAAGCGGTGGAGCATGTGGTTTAATTCGATGCAACGCGAAGAACCTTACCTACTCTTGACATCCAGAGAACTTAGCAGAGATGCTTTGGTGCCTTCGGGAACTCTGAGACAGGTGCTGCATGGCTGTCGTCAGCTCGTGTTGTGAAATGTTGGGTTAAGTCCCGCAACGAGCGCAACCCTTATCCTTTGTTGCCAGCGGTTCGGCCGGGAACTCAAAGGAGACTGCCAGTGATAAACTGGAGGAAGGTGGGGATGACGTCAAGTCATCATGGCCCTTACGAGTAGGGCTACACACGTGCTACAATGGCATATACAAAGAGAAGCGACCTCGCGAGAGCAAGCGGACCTCATAAAGTATGTCGTAGTCCGGATTGGAGTCTGCAACTCGACTCCATGAAGTCGGAATCGCTAGTAATCGTGGATCAGAATGCCACGGTGAATACGTTCCCGGGCCTTGTACACACCGCCCGTCACACCATGGGAGTGGGTTGCAAAAGAAGTAGGTAGCTTAACCTTCGGGAGGGCGCTTACCACTTTGTGATTCATGACTGGGGTGAAGTCGTAACAAGGTAACCGTAGGGGAACCTGCGGTTGGATCACCTCCTTACCTTAAAGAAACGTTCTTTGTAGTGCTCACACAGATTGTCTGATGAAAATTAGCAGTAAGAAAATCTCTGCAGGCTTGTAGCTCAGGTGGTTAGAGCGCACCCCTGATAAGGGTGAGGTCGGTGGTTCAAGTCCACTCAGGCCTACCAAATTCGCCTCCGTGCTGTGTTACGGCGATGCTCGCATACTTCAGTATGCTTCGCACCACCGCGCCTTGCCCGGAAACGAATTAGGGTACAGAGATTAGCATTCTACGATGGGGTTATAGCTCAGCTGGGAGAGCGCCTGCCTTGCACGCAGGAGGTCTGCGGTTCGATCCCGCATAGCTCCACCATCTCTTACTGCAAAAACACAAGAAAACTTCAGAGTGTACCTGAAAAGGTTCACTGCGAAGTTTTGCTCTTTAAAAATCTGGATCAAGCTGAAAATTGAAACGACACACTGTTTCATTTCTCCGTAATAAGAAATGGAAAATGGTGTGTTCGAGTCTCTCAAATTTTTGCAAGTCGATGATGAATCGAAAGAAACATCTTCGGGTTGTGAGGTTAAGCGACTAAGCGTACACGGTGGATGCCCTGGCAGTCAGAGGCGATGAAGGACGTGCTAATCTGCGATAAGCGTCGGTAAGGTGATATGAACCGTTATAACCGGCGATTTCCGAATGGGGAAACCCAGTGTGTTTTGACACACTATCATTATGTGAATACATAGCGTAATGAAGCGAACCGGGGGAACTGAAACATCTAAGTACCCCGAGGAAAAGAAATCAACCGAGATTCCCCCAGTAGCGGCGAGCGAACGGGGAGCAGCCCAGAGTCTGAATCAGCATGTGTGTTAGTGGAAGCGTCTGGAAAGTCGCACGATACAGGGTGAAAGTCCCGTACACAAAAGTGCATGTGTTGTGAACTCGAAGAGTAGGGCGGGACACGTGGTATCCTGTCTGAATATGGGGGGACCATCCTCCAAGGCTAAATACTCCTGACTGACCGATAGTGAACCAGTACCGTGAGGGAAAGGCGAAAAGAACCCCGGCGAGGGGAGTGAAAAAGAACCTGAAACCGTGTACGTACAAGCAGTGGGAGCACCCTTTGGGGTGTGACTGCGTACCTTTTGTATAATGGGTCAGCGACTTATATTCTGTAGCAAGGTTAACCGAATAGGGGAGCCGAAGGGAAACCGAGTCTTAACTGGGCGTTAAGTTGCAGGGTATAGACCCGAAACCCGGTGATCTAGCCATGGGCAGGTTGAAGGTTGGGTAACACTAACTGGAGGACCGAACCGACTAATGTTGAAAAATTAGCGGATGACTTGTGGCTGGGGGTGAAAGGCCAATCAAACCGGGAGATAGCTGGTTCTCCCCGAAAGCTATTTAGGTAGCGCCTCGTGAATTCATCTTCGGGGGTAGAGCACTGTTTCGGCTAGGGGGTCATCCCGACTTACCAACCCGATGCAAACTGCGAATACCGAAGAATGTTATCACGGGAGACACACGGCGGGTGCTAACGTCCGTCGTGAAGAGGGAAACAACCCAGACCGCCAGCTAAGGTCCCAAAGTCATGGTTAAGTGGGAAACGATGTGGGAAGGCACAGACAGCCAGGATGTTGGCTTAGAAGCAGCCATCATTTAAAGAAAGCGTAATAGCTCACTGGTCGAGTCGGCCTGCGCGGAAGATGTAACGGGGCTAAACCATGCACCGAAGCTGCGGCAGCGACACTATGTGTTGTTGGGTAGGGGAGCGTTCTGTAAGCCGTTGAAGGTGTATCGTGAGGTATGCTGGAGGTATCAGAAGTGCGAATGCTGACATAAGTAACGATAATGCGGGTGAAAAACCCGCACGCCGGAAGACCAAGGGTTCCTGTCCAACGTTAATCGGGGCAGGGTGAGTCGACCCCTAAGGCGAGGCCGAAAGGCGTAGTCGATGGGAAACAGGTTAATATTCCTGTACTTGGTGTTACTGCGAAGGGGGGACGGAGAAGGCTATGTTAGCCGGGCGACGGTTGTCCCGGTTTAAGCATGTAGGCGGAGGTTCCAGGTAAATCCGGTACCTTTTAACGCTGAGGTGTGATGACGAGGCACTACGGTGCTGAAGTAACAAATGCCCTGCTTCCAGGAAAAGCCTCTAAGCATCAGGTAACACGAAATCGTACCCCAAACCGACACAGGTGGTCAGGTAGAGAATACCAAGGCGCTTGAGAGAACTCGGGTGAAGGAACTAGGCAAAATGGTGCCGTAACTTCGGGAGAAGGCACGCTGATATGTAGGTGAAGTGATTTACTCATGGAGCTGAAATCAGTCGAAGATACCAGCTGGCTGCAACTGTTTATTAAAAACACAGCACTGTGCAAACACGAAAGTGGACGTATACGGTGTGACGCCTGCCCGGTGCCGGAAGGTTAATTGATGGGGTTATCCGTAAGGAGAAGCTCTTGATCGAAGCCCCGGTAAACGGCGGCCGTAACTATAACGGTCCTAAGGTAGCGAAATTCCTTGTCGGGTAAGTTCCGACCTGCACGAATGGCGTAATGATGGCCAGGCTGTCTCCACCCGAGACTCAGTGAAATTGAACTCGCTGTGAAGATGCAGTGTACCCGCGGCAAGACGGAAAGACCCCGTGAACCTTTACTATAGCTTGACACTGAACACTGGTCCTTGATGTGTAGGATAGGTGGGAGGCTTTGAAGTGTGGACGCCAGTCTGCATGGAGCCATCCTTGAAATACCACCCTTTAATGGCTGGTGTTCTAACGTAGACCCGTGATCCGGGTTTCGGACAGTGTCTGGTGGGTAGTTTGACTGGGGCGGTCTCCTCCTAAAGAGTAACGGAGGAGCACGAAGGTTAGCTAATCCTGGTCGGACATCAGGAGGTTAGTGCAAAGGCATAAGCTAGCTTGACTGCGAGAGTGACGGCTCGAGCAGGTGCGAAAGCAGGTCTTAGTGATCCGGTGGTTCTGAATGGAAGGGCCATCGCTCAACGGATAAAAGGTACTCCGGGGATAACAGGCTGATACCGCCCAAGAGTTCATATCGACGGCGGTGTTTGGCACCTCGATGTCGGCTCATCACATCCTGGGGCTGAAGTAGGTCCCAAGGGTATGGCTGTTCGCCATTTAAAGTGGTACGCGAGCTGGGTTTAGAACGTCGTGAGACAGTTCGGTCCCTATCTGCCGTGGGCGCTGGAGAATTGAGGGGGGCTGCTCCTAGTACGAGAGGACCGGAGTGGACGCATCACTGGTGTTCGGGTTGTCATGCCAATGGCATTGCCCGGTAGCTAAATGCGGAAGAGATAAGTGCTGAAAGCATCTAAGCACGAAACTTGCCCCGAGATGAGTTCTCCCTGACCCTTTAAGGGTCCTGAAGGAACGTTGAAGACGACGACGTTGATAGGTCGGGTGTGTAAGTGTAGCGATACATTGAGCTAACCGATACTAATGAACCGTGAGGCTTAACCTTACAACGCCGAAGATGTTTTGGCGAAGAGAGATATTTTCAGCCTGATACAGATGACATCGACATGCAAAAGCGTGTTGATAAACAGAATTTGCCTGGCGGCTGTAGCGCGGTGGTCCCACCTGACCCCATGCCGAACTCAGAAGTGAAACGCCGTAGCGCCGATGGTAGTGTGGGGTCTCCCCATGCGAGAGTAGGGAACTGCCAGGCATCAAATTTAGTGTGCTGATATGGCTCAGTTGGTAGAGCGCACCCTTGGTAAGGGTGAGGTCCCCAGTTCGACTCTGGGTATCAGCACCAGTTTTTCGGTTAAAGTTCGGCACTTAGAAAAGAATTTGTCTGGCGGCTGTAGCGCGGTGGTCCCACCTGACCCCATGCCGAACTCAGAAGTGAAACGCCGTAGCGCCGATGGTAGTGTGGGGTCTCCCCATGCGAGAGTAGGGAACTGCCAGACATCAAATAAAAGCGAAAGGCTCAATCGAAAGACTGGGCCTTTTGTTTTATCTGCTGTTTGTCGGCGAGCGCTCTCTTGAGTAGGACAAATCCGCCGGGAGCGGATTTGAACGTTGCGCAGCAACGGCCCGGAGGGTGGCGGGCAGGACGCCCGCCATAAACTGCCAGACATCAAATAAGTGAAAAGGCCATCCGAAAGGATGGCCTTTTTGCATTTATACGCGGAAATCCACCGGAACTGTATCCGGCATATATATTTAATGAATAACCTGCGATAAAAACGCGCGAGTGCGTTCCGATTTGGGGTGAGCAAAAAACTCATCCGGTGGTGCCTGTTCCACAATCTCGCCAAGATCCATAAAGATCACCCGATCAGCTACTGTGCGGGCAAAGCCCATTTCATGGGTTACACATAGCATGGTCATGCCCGATTGCGCCAGACCTATCATGGTATCCAGCACTTCTTTTACCATTTCAGGATCCAACGCTGATGTGGGTTCATCAAATAACATGATTTTGGGTTTCATACACAGTGAGCGTGCAATGGCTACGCGCTGTTGTTGTCCACCAGAAATTTGCCCGGGATATTTATGTGCATGTTCGGCAATGCGGACCCGCTCAAGGTAGTGCATTGCCAGTACTTCAGCCTCTTTTTTCGGCATCTTTTGCACCCAGATAGGTGCCAGCGTGCAGTTTTGCAAGACAGTTAAATGAGGAAAGAGATTAAAGTGCTGAAAGACCATGCCAACTTCTTGTCGGACGCGCTCAATATTGCGGATGTCTTCATTGAGCTCAATCCCATCCACTACTATGCGTCCTTGCTGATGTTCTTCCAGATGGTTAATACAGCGGATAGTTGTCGATTTACCCGAACCGGAAGGCCCGCATAATACGATGCGCTCTCCCTGTTTTACCTTCAGGTTGATGTTTTTCAGGACATGAAACTGTCCGTACCATTTGTTGACGTTTTCCAGCGTAATCATCGCGTCGGTAGACGGCATTAATAATTGGCTCATAAATTCCTCAGTGCGGTGTACGCCCGGTGTTAAAACGTTTTTCCAGATGCTGGCTGTAACGCGACATACTGAAACAGAAGATCCAGTAAATCAGTGCAGCGAAAACATATCCTTCTGTCGACATACCCAGCCACGCGGGGTCCACAGTTGCCTGCTGCACGCTACTGAAGAGATCAAACAGACCGATGATGATGACCAGGCTGGTATCCTTGAACAGGGCGATAATCGTGTTAACCAGACCCGGGATAACCAGCTTGAGGGCTTGCGGAAGAATGACCAGCCCCTGAGTTTTCCAGTACCCTAGCGCCAGTGATTCAGCGGCCTCATACTGACCTTTCGGTAGGGCCTGTAACCCTCCGCGAACCACTTCTGCGACATAGGCCGACTGGAAAAGAATAACGCCGACCAGCGCCCGGATAAGCTTGTCGATACTGGTTCCTTCGGACATAAACAGAGGAAGCATGACCGAGGACATAAACAGAACGGTAATCAACGGTACACCGCGCCAGAACTCAATGAAAATGACGGATAAAACCCGCACGACTGGCATATGGGAACGACGTCCCAACGCCAGTAAAATACCCCATGGAAGCGCGCCTGCAATCCCCACGGATGCAATAATAAGCGTCAGTGTTAATCCACCCCACTGCCGGGTTTCTACGCGTTCAAGCCCGAAAAAACCACCGTACATCAGCCACCAGACGACAATCGGATAAATGACTGCCCAGATGGCGATATAACGGCCTCGGTGGGGAATGGTTTTCCAGAACATCGGAACAATAGAAACCAGACCAATTATCAGGGCCAGATTTACACGCCAACGCTGATCGTGTGGATAAAGCCCATACATGAATTGCCCGAAGCGTTCATGGATGAACACCCAGCAGGCTCCGGCTTTGGTACAGTCTGCCCGGGTAGAACCGACCCAGTTGGCCTGAAAGAATACCCAGTTCAACAGTGGCGGGAGAAATGACCAAATCAGCCATACGCATAGCAGGGTGAGCAGGCTATTTGACCAACTGGAGAACAGGTTTTTACGCACCCAGAGTAGACAGCGGCTTGCCGGATTGCTGCGCTGGCGCGAGGGGTGAGACAGCAGTGCTTTTGTCATCATGGCTCCTTAGCGCTCAATCAGTGCAATACGGCGGTTATAAATATTCATCAGCAAAGAAATACTCAGACTGATGATCAGGTATACCGACATGGTGATGGCGATCGTTTCAATGGCTTGCCCTGTTTGATTGAGTACCGTGCCGGCAAACAGTGAAACCATGTCCGGGTAGCCAATGGCGGCTGCAAGAGAAGAGTTCTTGACGATATTCAGGTACTGGCTGGTCAGTGGGGGAATGATGACGCGTAGCGCCTGTGGGATGATTACCTGGCGTAGCGTCACCGGATTTGGCAGACCCAGCGAGCGTGCGGCTTCATGTTGGCCGTAAGGAACGGCCTGAATGCCCGCCCGAATAATTTCTGCAATAAATGCCGAGGTATATACCGAAAGCGCCAGAGTTAGTGCCGCCAGTTCAGGAATAAGCACCATACCGCCACGGAAGTTAAAACCACGGAGCTCGGGAATATCCCAGTGAAGCGCAGCGCCAAACATCCACTGTGAAATCACCGGTAAAAGTACGATCAACGCCAGAGCTGTGGGCCAGGTCCGACGTAGCTGACCGGTTTTGGTCTGATGCATTCTGTTGAAGCGAAATAATCCGATGGTGACGACGATAGCGATAACGACAGCGGTGCAAAAGGCAAAAAAACCTTCTCCCATTTGCGGGGACGGAATATAGAGCCCCCGGTTACTCAGGAACATCAAATCCAGCGCGTTAACGGCCTGGCGTGGGCCGGGCAGATTACGTAATACGGCGAAATACCAGAAGAAGATCTGCAGCAGCGGCGGTATATTGCGGAACGTTTCGATGTAGATCGTCGAGAGCTTTCGCAATAACCAGTTATCTGACAGGCGTGCCAGCCCGAGAAAGAAACCGAGAATTGATGCGAAAACAATGCACAGTGCTGAAACTAACAGCGTATTGAGCAGGCCGACCACAAAGACACGACCATACGTATCGCCTTGCTCGTAATCGATCAGATGCTGGACGATGCCAAATCCGGCGCTGCGATCGAGAAAAGAAAACCCCGAGGTAATACCGCTATTGTTCAGGTTATTTATCGTGTTATGAATGAGATAGACCGCAATGCTGATAACCGCAATGACGGCGAGTATTTGAAATAACCAGGCGCGGACCGCAGGGTTAGAAAAGGATAACGATCCTTTTACGGTTGAGCGGCGATGGAACATAAGAAAACCTCAGTAACTATGACTCTGGGCTGAGCGCCGCAGTTGCGGCGCCCGTTACATCACTACGCATTAGCGCACCGGTGGCGCATACTGAATGCCACCGTTATTCCAGAGGTTGTTCTGTCCACGTTTGATCTTCAGCGGACTTTCCGATCCAACGTTACGTTCAAAGATCTCCGAATAGTTACCAACTTGCTTGATAATGTTGTAGGCCCATTTGTTATCAAGCTTCAGATCCTTGCCATAATCCCCTTCTTTACCCAACAGGTGTGCCATATCCGGTGTTGCTGGATTAGCCGCTTTTTCATCGACGTTTTTCGAGTTAACACCCATTTCTTCCGCATTTAGCATGGCGAACAGCGTCCAGCGAACAATGGAGAACCACTCATCGTCCCCACGACGTACGACAGGTCCCAGAGGTTCTTTAGAAATAACTTCTGGCAGGACGATCCATTCCGCAGGATTGCTCAGCTTGATGCGTAGGGCATACAGCTGAGACTGGTCGGAAGCCAGCGTATCGCAACGTCCAGATTCCAGAGCTTTGGCTGATTCATCCGAACGGTCAAAGGTGACGGGGGTGTACTTCATCTTGTTGGCTTTAAAGTAGTCGGCCACGTTTAGTTCGGTATCGGTTCCCGCCTGAATACAGACCGTTGCACCATCCAGCTCTTTAGCGCTCTTCAGGCCTGCTTTATTGTGGGTAAGAAAACCAATGCCGTCGTAATACGTTACACCAGTGAAGGACATGCCCATACCGGCATCACGAGAAGAGGTCCACGTGGTATTACGAGAGAGCATGTCGACTTCACCAGACTGTAATGCGGTAAAGCGTTCCTTGGCGGTGAGCGGGGTATATTTTACTTTGCTATCATCGCCAAATACGGCGGAGGCAACGCCACGACATACATCAACATCAATACCCGAGAACTTGCCGCTTGCATCGGCGTAAGAAAAGCCAGGCAAGCCGTCGCTGATCCCACATTGCACAAACCCTTTTTTCTTTACGGCATCAAGTGTTGCGCCGGCATGTGCCTGATTTTCAACAGCAAGCAGCACACCGGCCGCAGCCAGGCTGGCGATTATCATCTTTTTCATAGAGCATCCTGTGTGGAGGAATTATTGTTATGGAAACGTTCTGAAAACGTCTTTTACCTGTCTGTGGCTTTGGCCATACTCTTTTAAGCAAAGGTAGTGCCAGTTTTTTGCGCCTGATTATTCGACGCAATATGCAGAGTGTAGACAGGAAAAAATAAATGCAGCGCCCTGAAGTGGTGCAAAATTGAAACGTAAGCCACATTTCGGCGCAAAAAATTTAAAAATCAGACAGGACGCGTGATAACGATTTCTGGCGTTAATATTAATGGCGTGAGAATAATGAAAAGAAAATGTGGTGTTACGAAAAACAGAAAAAATGCTAATTTCAAATCGCGGATGTGTGAGTGAAATCTATAATAATTTTATTACATGTCAGGTTCTATTAAGCAACGTTTTGTCTTATATGCAGATTTTATGCTTATTGCTAAAAGCGCGGTAATAACCGCGCTTTTAAGATGATTTATTTGGTCAGGGCGACAATCCCAAGCGTCAGTCCGGCAACGGCTGCAGCACCACCGGCGATGGCCCCGGCTGTTTCCCAGTTATCCTGGGTGGTGCCTTTCATACAGGTATTGGTATGAACCAGGCGTCCCTGATCGTCGTATACAGGTACGCAAGGAGAATCGTGTGCACAGCCAGCCAGGAATGCGGTAAGCAGTGCAACGGATATTAATCTTTTCATGGTGTTACCTCAAAAATAAGCGTTTCGCTAATAGAGCAAAGACAAACGCTAAGCCATCTGCGAACTCGGCGATTATTTTACCACTTCTTAAAAAAGGACTGACATGAGGAATAATCTCAATTCATGTGGATTGTAAAAATAATGGATAAAAAGAAAGGTCGCGGGCGCGTTTAAAGGAATGCTTTAAATGAAATAAATGGCTATCTTATTAATAAATAAAGAGGCGTAACATGGGTGAAAAAGGCGTCCGTAGACGCCTTTATTTTACAAATTAATCGTTGTGCCGACTAAAACGCCGTCTTACGACAACAAAGAAGACGGGGACGAAGAAGATAGCCAACAATGTTGCGGTCAGCATTCCTCCCATAACACCTGTACCGACCGCATTCTGCGCACCACTACCTGCACCGTGACTGATAACCAGAGGCATAACCCCCAGAATAAAGGCCAGGGATGTCATCAGGATAGGACGAAGACGCATGCGCGATGCCTCCAGCGTCGCTTCAATCAACCCCTTGCCTTCTTTATCCATCAGGTCTTTGGCAAACTCGACGATCAGGATGGCGTTCTTAGCCGAGAGGCCGATTGTGGTTAGTAAGCCAACCTGGAAATACACATCGTTATTCATCCCACGCAGTGATGCTGCTAACAATGCGCCCACAACACCGAGCGGTACAACCAGCATCACCGAGAAAGGAATAGACCAGCTTTCATACAATGCGGCAAGGCAAAGGAAAACAACGATTAGCGAGATGGCATACAGCGCAGGAGCCTGGTTACCCGACAGTCGTTCCTGATAGGACATCCCCGTCCAGTCATGACCAATACCGTTTGGCAGTTTTTCCGCCAGGCTTTCCATTAGCGCCATTGCTTCACCGGTACTTCTGCCAGGCGCAGCTTCTCCCAGCAGTTCCATAGAAGGCATACCGTTATAGCGCTCCAGGCGCGGTGAGCCGTAGATCCAGTGTGCGGAACTGAACGTGGAGAACGGAACCATTTCGCCATTGGCGCTACGAACATACAGATTATTGATGTCTTCCGGCAACATACGGAATTTGGCATCGGCCTGTACGTACACTTTTTTCACGCGGCCACGGTCAATGAAGTCATTGACGTAATAGCCGCCTAGCGCAGCTGAGATAGTTTCGTTGATATCAGACAGCGAGACGCCAAGGGCCTGAGCTTTTTCCTGATCGACATCCAGCTTGAACTGTGCGGTATCCTCGAGCCCGTTTGGACGCACACGAACCAGCAGGTCAGGGTGTTTGGCAACCATGCCCAGCAGTTGGTTACGTGCCTGGGTTAGCGCAGCATGCCCCAACCCGCCCTGGTCAATCAGCTCGAAGTCGAAGCCCGTTGCGGTACCCAGTTCAACGATGGCTGGCATGTTGAAAGGGAACACCAGACCATCACGAATCTGACTAAACGCTCGGGTAGCGCGGGCGATAATTGATTCAACGTTATTTTCGTTACCGCTACGTTCTTCCCAGGGCTTGAGGCTGACGAACGCCATCCCTGAGTTTTGCCCCTGGCCGCTGAAGCTAAAGCCGTTAACCGTAAAGACGCTTTCAACGTTGGCTTTTTCATTGTTCAGGTAGTAGTGGGTGACCTGATCAAGCACCTTCTGGGTGCGTTCTTGCGTGGCGCCTGCAGGAAGTTGAATCATCGTCAGGAAGACGCCCTGATCTTCCTCTGGCAGGAAGGAGGTTGGCAGGCGCATAAACAGCACAGCCATCCCGATGACGATTATCAGGTAGACGACCAGGTAACGCCCAGTTTTACGCACAATACCGCTGACGCTATTGGTGTAGTGATTGACGCTGTGATCGAATTTGGCATTGAACCAGCCAAAGAAACCGCTTCTTTTCTCGTGATGTTCAGCTGATAAGGGCTTCAGCAACGTTGCACAAAGTGCGGGAGTCAGGATCAGCGCGACCAGTACTGAAAGCGCCATGGCGGAAACGATGGTGATGGAAAATTGCCGATAGATAGCCCCGGTTGAACCGCCAAAGAAGGCCATCGGGATAAATACCGCAGACAGCACCATGGCAATACCAACCAGTGCTCCCTGTATTTGTGACATGGATTTTTCCGTCGCCTCTTTGGGCGGCAGATGATCCTCCATCATCACGCGTTCTACGTTTTCCACCACCACTATCGCATCATCGACCAATAGACCGATGGCGAGTACCATGCCGAACATCGTCAGGGTGTTTATTGAGTAGCCAAACGCAGCAAGCACGGCAAATGTGCCCAACAATACGACAGGTACGGCGATGGTTGGAATGAGCGTTGCCCGGATGTTTTGCAGGAACAAATACATGACCAGGAACACCAGCACGATCGCTTCAAACAACGTTTTTACCACTTCATGAATGGAGATGGTCACAAACGGCGTCGTGTCGTACGGGTAGACCACCTTCATTCCCTGTGGGAAGAATGGCTGCAGTTCAACCAGCTTGGCTTTAATCGCGTTAGCAGTATCCAGCGCGTTTGCCCCGGTTGCCAGCTTGATCCCAAGGCCGGATGCAGGCTTACCGTTAATACGCGCCACGACGTTGTAGTTTTCCCCGCCTAACTCGATACGCGCGACGTCTTTCAGGTGAACAACCGAGCCATCGCTGTTCACGCGTAACGTCACTTTGCCGAACTCTTCAGGGTCTTTCAGTCGCGTTTGCGCAATGATAGAGGCGTTCAGCTGCTGGTTAGGTAATGCAGGCGTACCCCCTAACTGACCTGCGGCAATCTGATCGTTCTGTACCTTCAACTGATTGATCACATCAACCGGCGTGAGCTGATATTTGTTCAATAAGTTTGCATCCAGCCAGATGCGCATGGCGTACTGTGCACCAAACAGCTGCACGTCACCCACGCCATTCAGACGGCTGATTGAGTCTTTAACGTTCGAAGCGACGTAGTCGGAAATGTCATCCTGTGTGGTTTGTGGGTTGTCAGAAACAAAACCCGCAACCATCAAAAAGCTGCTGCTGGATTTCTCAACGCTGATCCCTTGCTGCTGAACTTCTTGCGGCAGTAACGGAGTGGCGAGCTGCAGTTTATTTTGCACCTGCACTTGCGCGATATCGGGATCGGTACCGGACTGGAAAGTCAGTGTAATAGTCACACTCCCGGCCGAGTCGCTGGTGGAGGACATATACATCAGGTTATCGATACCATTCATATTCTGTTCGATAACCTGTGTGACTGTATCCTGAACCGTCTGTGCATCTGCACCAGGGTAGGTGGCAGAAATGGCGACCGCAGGAGGCGCAATGGTCGGGTACTGTGCCACGGGCAGTTGCATGATTGCCAGAGCACCCGCCATCATCAGAATGATAGCCAATACCCAGGCAAAGATAGGACGCCTGATAAAAAAGTTAGCCATGTCCGGTTACCTTATTGGGCTTTCGTGGCAGGGGTTTCGGTATCGGCGGTTGCTTTAACCTGAACGCCTGGACGTGCTTTCTGTAAGCCGCTCACGATAACTTTGTCACCCGGTTGCAGGCCTTCGCTGATGAGCCACTTGTCACCAATAGCTTGTGCGGCAACGACTGCGCGAGACTCAACCTGACTCTTGTCGTTAACGACCATTACGGTGGCATCACCGCGAGGAGTACGCGTTACCCCCTGCTGCGGAACGAGAATGGCATTCGGCTGGACGCCTTCATCAATGCGTGCGCGCACAAACATGCCCGGCAACAGCGTGTGCTGTGGGTTAGGGAATACGGCTCTGAGGGTGATTGAGCCGGTGCTTTCATCAACCGTCACATCAGAAAACTGCAAAGAGCCTTTTAGCGGGTATGACTGACCATTTTCCATCACCAGTTCGACAGTACTGCTGGCGCTGTCTTTATGCAGACTCCCTTGTTCAACGGACTGTTTGAGGCGCATAAAGTCGTTACTGGACTGTGTCACGTCGACGTAAATGGGATCGAGCTGTTGAACGGTAGCAAGCTCTGTAGCCTGGCCATTCGTGACTAATGCACCTTCGGTGACGTTGGATTTACCGATGCGTCCGCTAATTGGCGATGTCACTTTGGTGTAGGCCAGATTGATACGCGCGCTTTCGACCGCCGCTTTTGCTGCGATCACGGAGGCATCGGCCTGACGAGCATCAGCAATTGCCTGATCGTACTCTTGCTGGCTGATGTACTTGGTGCCAACCAACGGCACATAGCGTTTCACCGTTAAATGCGCGATTGCAGCCGCCGCTTCACTCTTCGCCAGTTCACCTTTGGCGCTGTCATAGTCAGCCTGATAAGTCGCGGGATCGATCTGATAAAGTGACTGCCCGGCTTCAATATCGCTTCCCTCAGTGAAATTCCGTTTAAGTACAATTCCACTAACCTGAGGACGGACTTCTGCAATACGAAATGCTGTGGTGCGTCCGGGTAATTCGGTCGTCACGGCTAAAGGGGCCTTTTCGACGACATGGACAGTCACCTGCGGCTCTGCGGGATGTGCTTGTGTTTCTCCCTGATCGTTACAACCGGCGAGTAATGCAGCGGAGATGATGATGAATGAGGGCAGGAGTGAAAACCTGGCATTTTTCGTCATTTCTATTCCTTAAAAAACCGAACGCTCGTTATTAACCGAGTAACAATAGGGGTGATAACGCGCACAAGAAAAAATAATAGTTGGCTATCCTACAAATTATTAGCTTGCGATGTAAGCAATACTTATTTATGGGCGGGGTTCACGGCACATAAAAGCAAAAAAAGATTAATCAGCTACCGTTTCATTGTGATATTTATAGCAACACCATGATGCTGATAAATACATTTTGAAATGATCATCTGAATGGTGAATATATTTGTTTTTGTTATTTGTTTTATCTATTCGTGTGTAATGTCCGCAATTAAATACTTTAGACCTCGTCTAAATAAACGCTAAGTGATACATTTGTTCCAGATCGAAAATATTAGATAAGAAAGTTAATCATTCTCTACTCCAATCCAGATAGTCGGAATCATGGCCAGAAAAACGAAAGCGGATGCCCTCAAAACGCGACAGCACCTGATGGAAACGGCGATTGTACAGTTTGCCGCACGTGGCGTAGGTAATACGACGCTAAACGACATAGCGGATGCCGCCAATGTGACACGGGGTGCACTTTATTGGCATTTCGAAAATAAAACTCAATTGTTTAATGAGTTATGGTTACAACAACCTCCTTTAC
Source organism: Citrobacter sp. MGH105 (assembly GCF_001037485.2). NCBI lineage: Bacteria > Pseudomonadati > Pseudomonadota > Gammaproteobacteria > Enterobacterales > Enterobacteriaceae > Citrobacter > Citrobacter sp. MGH105. The sequence goes on from NZ_CP073048.1 coordinate 490,673, forward strand.
GCGATCTTATTCAGGACAAGCTAATTGGTCGTTGGGGTGATAACCCTTTACAGCGACTGCGTGAAAAATTTGTGGTGGGATTACAATATATTGCGGAGAACCCTCGTCAGCAGGCATTAATGCAGATTTTATATCATAAATGCGAATTCCATAAAGATATGATATCAGAGCAGGCCATTCGCGATAAAATAGGTCTCAGCCACCAAAGTATTCGCGATTCTCTCCAACGATGCATAGATGAAAATTTGATTGCCACCAGCTTGGATTTAGACGTTATCATCATTATTTTGCATGGTAGCTTTAGCGGAATAATAAAAAACTGGTTAATGAATCCAGAGAGTTATGATCTGTATGGGCAAGCGCCAGCATTAGTTGATAATGTATTAAAAATGTTAAGCCCGGACGGCTGCGTAATGCAATTAATGCAGAGTGAAAACCAGGTTGGGTAGTCTAGCCGCCAGGGCCTGACGGCTGTCGACGGTGCTAGTCGAGGTCGACGCAGTTGACCAGCTTTAGGGGATTCACTGAGTTCATATTCCGGCACTTGTCGTGCTCTGTTGTCATCAGCTCTATCCATTGGATGAGCAGCGCATCAAAAAGAAAAACGAAGACCGCAAAAACAACCAGCCACCAATACTTGCGAATCATTCCTAAACCCTGTGTATTCATGCCCAAGCGTGCAGGGAATATACACGAAATTTTTAAGCTGAAAAGCAGACTTACAATGCCTTTACTTTGTTGAAAGAGCGCCACTCTTTGCCGTCAATCGACTCTTTTTAGACAGGTTTTTTGTCTTACGTTTTTTCACCTTGGCAAGCTCAATTTCTGAAAAATGAGAACCGATACTCAGTCTTCTGAGCCCCATTTTTACGTATTCAGTATTGATCTCAATCCCGACAAACTTGCGACCCAATTCCACGGCGGTAGCTCCGGTGGTGAAGCTGCCGGCAAACGGATCCAGTACCTTGTCATCTGGGTTCGAGGACGCCAGAATTATACGCTCCAGGAGGGCTTTGGGTTTCTGGGTGGGGTGGTTTTCGTATTCGTCCATCAGATAGCGTACGCGTGGGAACTCCCAGACATTGCCCGGCACTTTTTTCTGATTGTAGGGCTGCGGCGGGTTTTTTCTGTAGTCTATTAGCGCGCGTTTAGCGCCAGTTTTGGCTTCAACCAGAATATCGTCACGATTAAATGTGTAGTTTTTCTGATCTTTTACCATCATCAGGATCGGTTCATACATCGAACCAAAGTAATTTTTGGCCTGTACCCCCGAGCTATCATATGACCACACGATACGGCTCTTGATGGTAAAAAGCGGGCGGCATTTGAGGTCGATGTACGGCATGTTCTCCGTACTGTTCATGATGTACATGGTGCCGTGTGGTTTGAGGATGCGATGGCACTCGTCGATGCACTCAAACAACCACGCCAGAAAGGCCTCTTCGTCCCAGGATTCCACCATCCCGTCAAAGTCTTTCCCGATGTTATAAGGAGGGTCAGCAAAAATGAGTTCGACGCTTTCAGACGGCAGTTTTTTCAGTTCAGTTAGCGCGTCACCCAGGATTATCTTTTTAGATTCATCGCCAAAATAGACAGGTTCACATCTCGCGTTCATCGCCAAAGCCTCCCGTGTGACGTCAATAAAAAAGGCGCTTCCCCATGCCGAGTAGCGCCTTTTAAAACAAACATTTAACTGATTAGTATCAGTTCATGCCGTATTTTTTCAGTTTTTTACGCAGCGTACCACGGTTGATGCCCATCATCAGGGCAGCACGGGTCTGGTTACCGCGGGTGTATTGCATCACCATGTCCAACAGGGGCTGTTCTACTTCAGCCAGTACCAGCTCATAGAGATCATTCACATCCTGACCATTCAATTGAGCAAAATAGTTCTTCAGTGCCTGTTTAACCGAGTCACGCAGGGGCTTTTGAGTTACCTGGTCCTGAGAGTTAACGGTAGAAACGGTCAGTACGTCAGAATTTACGCGTTGTTCGAACATAGTTCTGTCAGCTCTTTATTTCTGTTTACGCAAAATTTTCGAAGTATGCCTCCAACGCCGCCAGCTGTTCGCTGGAATCTTCAATGGCGTTGAATGTGCGCCGAAACTGGTCATCCGGAGCGTGTTCCTGGAGATACCAGGATACGTGTTTACGCGCAATTCGGTACCCTTTTGCCTGACCATAAAAGTCGTGCAGTTCCCGAATATGCGCACAAAGCAAGCGCTTCACCTCTGCCAGAGGCAGCGGGGGCAGCAGCTCCCCAGTGTCCAGATAATGCTGGATTTCCCGAAAGATCCAGGGTCTTCCCTGAGCTGCACGTCCTATCATCAGGGCATCCGCCCCCGTATAGTCGAGTACAGCTCTGGCTTTATGCGGGTCAGTAATGTCGCCATTCGCGATAATCGGAATGGAAACTTTCTGCTTAACTGCCCGAATACTGTCGTACTCAGCATCTCCATTGAACAAACAGGCGCGGGTGCGTCCATGAATGGTCAGAGCCTGAATGCCACAGTCTTCAGCCAGTTGGGCAATCTCTACGCAGTTACGGTGTTCCGGAGCCCAGCCGGTGCGAATCTTGAGTGTGACAGGAACGTCCACTGCATTGACGACCTCGGTTAGTATCGATTTCACTAAATCCGGGTACTGCAAGAGGGCTGAACCTGCGAGCTTGCGATTCACTTTTTTAGCCGGACACCCCATATTGATATCAATAATCTGGGCGCCGCTTTCCACGTTAATACGTGCGGCATCGGCCATCTCAACAGGGTCGCTACCGGCAATTTGCACCGTGCGAATTCCTGGCTCATCAACGTGCACCATCCGTAAACGAGACTTGTCACTTTCCCAAACCTGCGGGTTAGAAGACATCATCTCGGATACTGTCAATCCTGCTCCCATCTCATAGCACAGCGTCCTGAATGGTCTGTCAGTGATGCCAGCCATAGGTGCTGCGATCAGGCGATTTCTGAGCTGGTATTGTCCGATGCGCATGAGTTAAGAAATGACCATACTGTGACTGCAAGGCGGCGTATATTACGCATTTTTCGCACGAGATGAAAGGCCAAACTTTGACCAATCCACTGAGGTGGATCAATGAATTGCCGTAAATGTGAACGCATGAAAATATTTAATCATATAAATCATCACATTATAAAAATGTGTCGATTTTATATACACATATAATTTTGCGTAACTTCTCATTTTTTCTTCAGCTGCAGACGGTACTGACAAGATATTCTGCTGAATTAATCAGCAAATTACCTCGTCATTGTGTGATCGCTACCTCATTTTAGTACAGGATCTCGGTATCCCCAGAATAGCTGTCCGTAATCTTGCGTTCATTCAACGGCTGCAGCGGGCGATTGTTTGCTGGCCCAACAATGTAGTGGAATTTATCCATCTGTTCGGCAGAAAGAGCAACAGGCGTTTTCAGGATAGTCCAGGTGACGCCTTCGGTGCAGGGAGGTGTTGTTAACGAACCACGGTAGCGCCAGTAGGTTTTATTGTCGGGTAAAAGCTGGTGGATATCGACCGGCGAGAAGACGGCCATGCTGCTGTCCTCCATGGTTGGAAAGGACTCCCACAAATTTTGAATCGCCTGGTTTGGCTCGCCGATGTCAAACATAACCGCCACGATAGCGATGTCTCCGGATTGATTTTTGTGGACCAGCTGCAGCTCCAGCGGATAGGTTTTACCGTTGAGGGTATGTTCGCTCGGGGCATGAAAATCAAATTGTTTTAAATAATAAAGCGTTTCATCAATTTCAATAGAATTAGATGTGTAGCTACTCATCGTTGCCTGCAACGTATGGTTAATGCTCCGAAATCTGGTTGGGCCATCGACGTACTGCATGTTCAGCGCGGGGAGACCGAGTTTACTGGTTGTGGTGGTCTGGATGTCTATGGGGGATTGGTTTATGCCTGTCTGGCACGTTGCATACGCTTTGCTGATTTCTCCCCACCGTGCGGGGCCGTTTTCTTCGGTATATCCCCATGGTACGGCCAGCGTGGTCAGTGGCATCATGCATGCTGCCAGCAAAGTTGTTGTAAAACAGTTGAAACGCATACGTTTACTCAACGAAAATCAATATAAAAAATAACAAAATCAATTGATTATTATATCGCTGAGGAAAGTGTCGGTATGCTGGTCAATTGTCTGAAAATGGCGTGGTCAGATAACCACGCCGGAAGGGATTATTTTTTCTGGCCGGTAATGCGGCACCACTCTTCTTTCTCGATAACCGGATCGAGCGTAAAGAGATCGGCATAGGCTTCACAGACGCTTTCCGCCTGGCTGGCAAGAATACCAGAAAGCCCCAGCAAACCGCCCTCAACGGGCAGTACGCTGATTAACGGAGCTAGTTCACGTAATGGGCCAGCAAGAATGTTGGCGACCACCACGTCGGCTTTCATCGCCTCTGGCTGGTCTTTCGGCAGATAAAGCTCCAGACGCTCAGAAACACCATTACGCTGGGCGTTATCACGGCTGGCCTGAATCGCTTGCGGATCGATATCCACGCCAATGGCTTTCGCCGCACCCAGCTTCAGTGCCGCAATGGCAAGAATGCCGGAGCCGCAGCCAAAGTCGATAACCGTTTTACCGTTAAGATCAAGACCGTCCAGCCATTGCAGGCACAGAGAGGTAGTGGGGTGCGTGCCTGTACCAAACGCCAGACCCGGGTCCAGCATCACGTTGACAGCATTCTCATCCGGGACATCGCGCCAGCTTGGGCAAATCCACAGACGCTCACCAAAGCGCATCGGGTGGAAGTTATCCATCCATTCGCGTTCCCAGTCTTTGTCTTCGAGCTGTTCGATTTTATGCGCGAAGCCTTCACCCAGCAGCGGATGCTGTTCCAGGATGGCAACCACTTCTTTCATGTCGGTTTCTGCATCGAACAAGCCGATAACGTCGGTATCACCCCACAGGCGAGTCTCGCCCGGCAGAGGTTCAAATACCGGCGTATCATGCGTATCCTGGAAAGTAATGGAAACGGAGCCCGCTTCCATCAGCGCATCGCTCAACTCTTCAGCGTTGGCACCGGTCGTGTTCAGTTTCAGTTGGATCCATGGCATGGCAAAACTCTTTATTTATCAGTAGTCAATATGGCGGCTTGCGGGACGACGGAACCGAAACGGTTGCCTATCAAGAAAGCCAGCAAGCTTATCAGTAACGAGGGCACGATTGGGTGGAAGCCCAGGAACTGAACGTTAAAGGTGGCGAGTAGAGCATAAAGCACGCCGCCGACAATCATCGCGCTCAATGCGCCTGACGCGTTTGCCCGTTCCCAATAGAGGCCTAGCACCAGAGGCCACAGGAAGACGGCTTCCAGCCCGCCAAACGCCAGCAGATTAAGCCAGATAATCATCTCTGGCGGTTTCCAGGCGGCCAGCAACAGTAACGCGCCCAGCAGCAGGGTAATCACTGCCGACATGCGTTTCAGCCGGGTTTCGTTTTCCAGCTGTTCCGGGCGAAGGTTCAGGTACAGATCCTTAATAATCGTAGCGGAGCTTTGCAGCAATTGGGCATTGATCGTCGACATAATCGCAGCCATAGGTGCGGCGAGGAAGATCCCGGCAGCGACCGGCGGCAGGACTTTGACCATCAGCGTAGGGATTACCAGATCCGGTACCGTCAGGTCAGGGATTACCGCCCGTCCCAGGGCGCCCGCCAGATGCATACCAAACATCAGAATCGCCACCACGATGGTGCCGATGATAATGCCGCGGTGTACCGCTTTACTGTCTTTATAAGAGATACAGCGCACCGCCGTATGCGGCAGGCCAATCACGCCAAAGCATACCAGCACCCAGAATGAGGTCATAAACGTGGGTGACAAAATGTCATCAGCGCCCTGCGGCGAGACCAGTTTAGGATCGATAGTCTGCAGGGTTACCACCGCATTGCTGAGGCCACCGGCAGCATGAACAACGCCGACCAGCAAAACGATAGTACCAATCAGCATCACCATGCCCTGCATGGTATCGTTCAGTACGCTGGCGCGAAAGCCGCCGAACGCCGTGTATAACGCGATGCTGACGCCAAAAATCAGCAGACCGGTTTCGTAGGGGATACCCGCTGCGGTTTCCAGCAAACGTGCGCCGCCAATAAACTGTACGGTCATTGCCCCGACAAACGCGACCAACAGGCTGAGGCTCGCCAGCCATACCAGCAGGCGGCTCTGGTAGCGCGCAAATAGCATATCGTTGAGGGTAACCGCATTATAACGGCGTGCCAGAATGGCGAATTTCTTACCAAGAATTCCCAATGAGAGCCATACGGCGGGCAACTGGATCATCGCTAGCAGCACCCATCCCAGTCCGTATTTGTAAGCGGCACCAGGACCGCCAATAAACGAGCTGGCGCTAATGTAGGTTGCCGTTAGCGTCATCGCTAACACGACACCGCCCATGGAACGGCTGCCGAGGAAATATTCATTCAGGAAGGTACCTGTCGATCTCTTGCGCATGGCATAAACTGAGAGACCGAAGACCACCAGAAGATAGGCGACCAGCGGTAAAATAACTTCAAGCTGCATCGTCATCCTCCAACGGAATGTCGCGATAGATAAACTTCACCATCGCCCAGCACAGCACGATAAAAACCAGCGGCGTTAGCAGGCAGGCCATTTCGAACCAGTGCGGTAAGCCGGTAAAACCCAGCGTTGAATCTGGTAAGTAAGCGGCCACTAACCATGTGACCAGATATAAAAGGGTTAGCCACAGCGCCCAGCGCGCCTCTTTATGGGCCTGAACAAAACGAGCGTCCATTTTTTGTCCCTTGTGGATAAAGAAAGCGGGGATTGTACCTTATGGCACGTGCGGGAGGGGAGAAAAACAAAAGGCCGGAATTTCCGGCCTTTTCGGTTAACGCACGCTTACTTTTCCTGAAGTCCGAGTTTTTTCTCCAGGTAGTGGATATTGGTTCCACCGTGCTGGAAGTGCTCGTCATTCATGATACGGATCTGCAGGTCAACGTTGGTTTTGATACCGTCGATGATCAGTTCCTGCAATGCGTTTTTCATACGGGCGATAGCGACGTCGCGGTTTTCGCCATAGCAGATCAGCTTACCGATCATTGAGTCATAGTACGGAGGTACGGTGTAGCCTGCGTAAATATGAGACTCCCAACGCACACCAAAGCCACCCGGCGCGTGGAAACGCGTGATTTTACCCGGGCTTGGCAGGAAGGTGTTCGGGTCTTCGGCGTTGATACGGCATTCTACCGCATGGCCTTTAACCACAACTTCGTCCTGCTTGATGGACAGCGGTTGGCCCGCTGCGATGCGCAGCTGCTCTTTGATCAGATCAACGCCGGTGATCATTTCGGTTACCGGGTGTTCAACCTGAATACGGGTGTTCATCTCAATGAAGTAGAACTCGCCGTTTTCGAACAGGAACTCGAAAGTACCCGCCCCGCGATAGCCGATATCAACACACGCTTTGGCGCAACGCTCGCCGATGTAGCGACGCAGTTCCGGGGTAATGCCTGGCGCTGGTGCTTCTTCGACAACTTTCTGGTGACGACGCTGCATGGAGCAGTCACGTTCTGCCAGATAAATTGCGTTACCCTGACCGTCAGCCAGCACCTGAATTTCAATGTGGCGTGGGTTTTCCAGGTATTTCTCCATGTAGACCATGTCGTTATTGAAAGCGGCTTTTGCTTCCGCTTTGGTCATGGAGATGGATTGTGCCAGTTCGGCATCGCTGCGCACGACGCGCATACCGCGACCGCCGCCGCCGCCGGAGGCTTTGATGATAACCGGGTAGCCGATGCGTTTAGCATGAGCGCGGTTAGCGTCCATGTCATCGCCCAGCGGACCGTCAGAGCCTGGGACTGTCGGTACGCCCGCTTTCTTCATCGCGGTGATTGCGGACACTTTGTCGCCCATCAGGCGGATGGTGTCGGCTTTCGGGCCGATGAAGATAAAGCCAGAACGCTCTACCTGCTCAGCAAAATTGGCGTTCTCAGAGAGGAAGCCATAGCCCGGGTGAATTGCCACCGCGCCGGTGATTTCAGCGGCGCTGATGATAGCCGGGATGTTCAGATAGCTTTTTACGGACGGAGCCGGGCCGATACAGACCGTCTCATCCGCCAGCAATACGTGTTTTAAATCGCGATCCGCACTTGAATGCACAGCGACAGTCTTGATGCCCAGTTCTTTACAGGCACGAAGAATACGCAGGGCAATCTCGCCGCGGTTGGCGATAACAATTTTATCCAACATGTTCGCCTCGTTATTCGATGACGACCAGCGGCTCGTCAAATTCTACCGGTTGACCACTTTCTACCAGGATCGCTTTAACTACGCCGGATTTGTCGGCTTCGATCTGGTTCATCATTTTCATGGCTTCAACGATGCACAGGGTATCGCCCGCATTCACTTTCTGTCCGATTTCGATGAACGCTTTAGCATCCGGGCTCGGGGTGCGGTAGAACGTACCAACCATTGGGGAGCGTACGATGTGACCACTGATTTCCGCTGCTGCCGGAGCTTCCATACTTGGAGAGGCAGTTTGTGCGACAGCGTTAGACAGAGCTGGTTGCTGCATCACTGGTGCAGCATAAGCCTGTTGCATCATCGGAAAACTTGCAGCTGGCGCCGCACGGCTGATGCGTACAGATTCTTCGCCTTCAGAAATTTCCAGTTCGGAGATGCCTGATTCTTCAACCAGCTCGATCAGTTTTTTAATCTTACGAATATCCATGAGTGGGTTCCGTACTCTTTGTTTAGTGAGATTGTGACAGACGTTTTACCGCCGTCTGTATAGCATTTTTATAACAGTGAGTGACAAGATGCCACGCATCTCAGGCGCTGCACTGGGTGCTGCTGCCATTAAGTGAGATTGCCAGACTTGTTAGTCATTGTGCGGCTATCTTCTGCCATTTTCGGGTAAAAGACAAAATATACCTTCAATATGCGATTGTCACCCTTTCAGCGCCTTAAAAACGCTACCGGGGATAGCAAAGTCGCACATTATAACTATTTCGTAGCAATTGGCAGCTAAATACTGGTCTTATCAGGGAAGATAATCAACCGTTAACATGTAAAGAAAATCGGATCGTCCGTGTTTTGCAACGCACTGCACATATCGTGAAACTACCGCCACCACTGGCGAAACTTCTTGTAACGGCACGCTAATAGCACCGCAGCGAGCGCTGCATAAATAATCGGTTGAGGGGAGATAATTTTTACCGACCACAGATAATGTATGGGTGCCAGGATCGCCACAAGATAGACGAAGTTGTGCAAATACTGCCAGTTTTTACCCAGCTTTCGCTGCGCAGCCTGCGTGGATGTTAAGGTGAGGGCGAATAATATGACCCAACTGACAATGCCCAAGGTTAAATAAGGCCGCGTAATTAATTCCCGCCCTAACAACGCCAGATTATTAATGCCCAGTTCCAGTAACGCGTAGCTGGTTAAATGCAGTGTTGCCCAGGCGAAACACCATAGCCCTAACAGGCGACGTGTGCGTATCAATAATGGCTGTTTAGCGTAGCGCGCGAGTGGAGAGACCAGCAAGGTTGCCAGCAAGAATTTCAGAGCTGTCCTACCAGTAAAGTGCTGGATATCTTTGACCGGATCCGCGCTCAGACCGCCGTGATTTATCGCCCAAAATAGCCAGATAAACGGCAAAAAACCGGCAAGATGCAGGCAAAATTTCAGCCCGGTAATGTGCTTTGCGGTCAGTCGCACTTAAAAATTCTCCTGCAAATTGAGTCCGCGATACAGTGACGCAACCTCTTCGGCATAGCCGTTAAACATCAGCGTGGGCTGACGCTGTACGTCCAGAATACCGCCAGCGCCAATAAAACGCTCAGTGGCCTGGGACCAGCGGGGATGATCGACATGCGGATTCACGTTGGCATAAAACCCGTATTCATTGGGCGCGGCCAGATTCCAGGTTGTCGGAGGGTGTTCGCGCGTGAGTTTGATACTCACGATCGACTTAATGCCTTTAAATCCATATTTCCACGGCACAATTAAGCGAATGGGCGCGCCATTTTGTGGCGGAAGGGCCTTACCATAAACCCCCACGGTAAGCAGTGTGAGTGGGTGCATCGCTTCATCCAGGCGTAACCCTTCAACATAGGGATACTTCAGCCCGCCGCCAATAAAGCGATCTTTTTGCCCTGGCATTTCTTCCGGTGCGTACAGCGTTTCGAACGCGACATACTTCGCATTGCTGGTGGGTTCCACTTGCGCCAACAGTTTATGTAACGGGAAACCAATCCACGGCACGACCATTGACCAGGCTTCCACGCAGCGCATGCGGTAAATCCGTTGCTCCAGCGGGAAACGGGTGGTCAAGGTATCGTGATCGAGAGTGAGTGGTTTGGCGACCTCACCACTGATTTTTAATGTCCACGGATCGGTTTTCAGGCTACCCGCGTTGGCTGCCGGATCCGCTTTGTCGAGACCGAATTCATAGAAGTTGTTGTAGCCAGAAACTTTATCCGCTGGGGTTAAAGGAAGCGAATTTTGCCAGGCGGCGGGCTTGCTGAAATCAAGCGGCTTTCCCGCAGGCGCGGGCGGGCGGTCATTACCCTTAAACCAACTCAGAAGGTCAGCCTGCGTAGAGTGGGGTAAAGACAACGCGGCTGCGCTGATCCCTAATGCTTTCAGTACATGGCGACGCTGCATAAAAAAAGCCGACTCGTCAGTGACGTCGGCTTCTGTAAATGGACGTAATTTCTTCATAACAGACTCCCGGCTTACGCGTCATAACTGACAGGGGACGCGTAGTTAATATGGCAGGGAGTCTGTAGATGTGCCGCGAAATTTCGTTAATTAAGTGTAAATTTCTGCGCCAGAGTCTGTTACTTCACCTTCACCAGCGTACGGCCTTGCACCTGGTTATTGATGATGGCATCGGCGAACTTCGGCGCATCCGCCAGCGTAATTTCCGTTGCAGCCTGAGCATAGAACGATTCCGGCAGATCCTTAACCAAACGCGCCCAGGCTTCTGCACGGCGTGCCGGCGGGGTCATCACCGAGTCCACTCCTTGCAAACGAACGTTACGCAGAATGAATGGCATCACGGTGGTTGGCAGAGCGAAACCGCCCGCCAGGCCGCAGGCGGCAACACAGCCGCCGTAGTTCATCTGCGCGAGGACTTTCGCCAGAACTTTGTCGCCAACGGTATCCACCGCGCCAGCCCACAGCTGTTTTTCCAGCGGGCGAGATTCAGCAAATTCATCGCGGCCAAGAATGCGGTTAGCGCCCAGGCTTTTCAGGTAGTCGTGGGTGCTTTCACGACCCGAAACCGCCGCAACCTGATAACCCAGCTTATGCAGTAACGCAACGGCCGTGCTGCCCACGCCTCCGCTGGCGCCAGTGACGACAATCTCACCGTCTTGCGGACGAATTCCTGCATCTTCAAGCGCCATGACGCAAAGCATGGCGGTAAAGCCAGCGGTACCGATGACCATGGCTTTACGTCCATCCAGCCCTTTTGGCAACGCAACCAGCCAGTCGCCTTTCACGCGTGCGCGTTCTGCCAGTCCACCCCAATGATTTTCACCTACGCCCCAACCGGTCAGTAAAACCTCCTGACCCGCATGAAAACGGGGATCTTCGCTTGCTCGCACGGTACCAGCGAAATCGATACCAGGAATCATCGGAAAATTACGAATGATTTTTCCCTTGCCGGTGATAGCCAGGGCGTCTTTATAGTTCAGGCTTGACCAGTGGACATCCACCGTCACATCGCCTTCCGGTAGCTGATTTTCGTCGAGGGGTTGAACGGATGCGAGGGTTTTTCCGTCCTGCTGTTCTAAGATCAAAGCCTGCATAACCTGTCCTCAATTCGTATAGTGGATTGGAAAATTAATAATGAAGACTATACTCGCTAATCAAAACATGATGCCGATTCTGCGCAATAAATTGCCAGATATACCTGATTTGGTAGTATGCCCTCACAGTTTGTATAAATTGGCGGATTTTGTGGTCAGTTTTGCATTTTAGAGTCGATTTATCACTTTCAGGCCTGTTTCATAACTGTCGGAGTTAACACAAGGATGCGATTAACGACGAAATTTTCAGCTTTTGTCACGCTGCTTACCGGGTTAACGATCTTCGTGACTCTGATCGGCTGTTCGCTGAGTTTCTACAACGCTATTCAATATAAGTTCACCACGCGCGTTCATGCAGTCGCGACGGCGATTGATACGCATCTGGTCTCCAGAGATGTCGTTGCGTTAACTCCGCAAATAGATGAACTGATGGTTTCTGTTGATATCGTGCGCATCGAACTGTTGCAGGGCGAAAACGTGGTGTATGACCACTCACGGACCAGCAGCTACCGACCGGCAGGGACAAACAATCTCTACCGCGAGATTACCGTACCGTTGGTCAAGCATCCGGGTATGTCATTGCGTCTGGTTTATCAGGATCCGATGGGTAACTATTTCCATTCGCTACTGACCACCGCACCGCTCACGATAGCCATTGCTTTCATTATTCTGATGCTCTTTTTGTCTGTGCGCTGGCTTCAGCGCCAGCTTTCGGGTCAGGAGCTGCTGGAGATCCGTTCTACGCGTATTCTGAACGGCGAACGTGGACCGAACGTACGGGGAACGGTCTATGAATGGCCTGCGCGTACCAGCAGTGCGCTCGATATGCTGCTGACTGAAATTCAAAATGCCCGCGAGCAACGCAGCCGCCTGGATACGCTGATTCGTTCCTATGTCGCGCAGGATACAAAAACCGGGCTAAGCAACCGCTTGTTCTTTGATAACCAACTGGCCACGCTGCTGGAAGATCAGGAAAAAGTAGGCTCGCATGGCGTCGTGATGATGGTGCGCCTACCGGACTTTACGCTGCTGCGCGATAGCTGGGGAATCACCCTCGCGGAAGAACAAATCTCGACGCTGATCAATTTGTTGTCGACTTTTATGACGCGCTATCCGGGCGCGTTGCTGGCGCGCTACCACCGTAGCGATTTTGCTATCCTGCTGCCGCACCGTACTCTAAAAGAGGCGGAAAGCATCGCCGGGCAATTATTAAAAGCGGTAGATGCACTTCCGGCTAATAAAATGATCGATCGTGCCGATATGGTTCATATTGGCATTTGCGTTTGCCGCAGCGGTCAGTCGCCGGAGCAAGTAATGGATCATGCCGAAGCCGCCACCCGGAATTCGGTATTGCAGGGCGGAAATAGCTGGTCGGTCTATGATGACTCGCTGCCGGAAAAAGGTCGGGGCAATGTACGCTGGCGAACGCTGATCGAACAGATGCTCAGCCGGGGTGGGCCAAGAATTTATCAAAAGCCTGCGGTAACGCGCGAAGGCCGGGTGCACCATCGGGAGTTGATGTGCCGTATTTTTGATGGCAACGAAGAGGTCATTTCGGCGGAATATATGCCGATGGTCCTGCAATTTGGTCTGGCAGAAGAATATGACCGTTTGCAGATAAGCCGTCTGATCCTGCTTTTGGGCTACTGGCCGCAGGAAAATCTGGCGATGCAGACAACGGTTGAATCGCTTATTCGTCCACGTTTTCAGCGCTGGCTGCGTGATACGCTGATGCAGTGCGAAAAATCATTACGCAAACGCATAATTATTGAACTTGCTGAGGCAGATGTCTGTCAACATATCAGCCGGTTACAGCCCGTCATCAGATTGATGAATGCGCTGGGCGTGCGTATTGCCGTTACGCAGGCGGGGTTAACGCTGGTGAGCACCAGTTGGATCAAAGAGCTTAACGTTGAGTTATTGAAGCTTCATCCAAGTCTGGTGAGGAACATTGATAAGCGAACGGAAAATCAGCTTCTGGTTCAAAGCCTGGTGGAGGCCTGTTCGGGAACACCCACGCAGGTTTACGCCACGGGCGTACGTTCGCGTAGTGAGTGGCATACGCTGACAGAACGCGGAGTTGCAGGTGGGCAAGGGGATTTTTTTGCCGCATCACAACCACTTGACACTAACGTGAAAAAATATTCGCAAAGATACTCGGTTTAACCTGCCGTTTAATTTGTTTTCACGTAGAATAACGCGCGCTGTGCCTTCTGGGGGTGTGCTTGCCTGCTCGCCAGGTTGTAACAGCAAACATGCAGGTGAATGACCTTTGACAGGTTGCAAACAAAAGCGAGGAGTGCTGCTGATTTATTCAGCCCTGATGGACTCAGGCCGGTTTTGTAACAAAGGAAACGAACTGCACTAATTTTCACCGTAGCAGATGATTTTTGCGCCTTGTCGCTGCTGCGTGTGGTTGGTAAAGTAAGCGGATTTTGTTTTCCGCCCCAGCTTTCAGGATTATCCCTTAGTATGTTGAAAAAATTTCGTGGCATGTTTTCCAATGACCTGTCCATTGACCTGGGTACCGCGAATACCCTTATTTATGTAAAAGGACAAGGCATCGTATTGAATGAGCCTTCTGTTGTGGCCATTCGTCAGGATCGTGCCGGTTCGCCGAAAAGCGTGGCTGCAGTAGGTCATGATGCGAAGCAGATGCTGGGTCGTACGCCGGGCAATATCGCTGCAATTCGCCCAATGAAAGACGGCGTTATCGCTGACTTCTTCGTGACTGAAAAAATGCTCCAGCACTTTATCAAGCAAGTGCACAGCAATAGCTTCATGCGCCCAAGCCCGCGCGTACTGGTGTGTGTACCGGTTGGAGCAACTCAGGTTGAACGCCGTGCGATCCGTGAATCCGCTCAGGGCGCAGGTGCTCGTGAAGTGTTCCTGATCGAAGAGCCGATGGCGGCCGCGATCGGTGCGGGTCTGCCAGTCTCTGAAGCAACCGGTTCAATGGTTGTTGATATCGGTGGTGGTACCACTGAAGTTGCCGTTATCTCCCTGAACGGCGTGGTTTACTCCTCTTCTGTCCGTATTGGCGGCGACCGCTTCGATGAAGCCATCATTAATTATGTTCGTCGTAACTACGGTTCACTGATCGGTGAAGCGACCGCAGAACGTATTAAACACGAGATCGGTTCCGCTTATCCGGGTGACGAAGTGCGCGAAATCGAAGTTCGCGGTCGTAACCTGGCTGAAGGCGTTCCGCGCGGCTTTACCCTGAACTCTAACGAGATTCTGGAAGCTCTGCAGGAACCACTGACCGGTATCGTAAGCGCAGTAATGGTTGCACTGGAACAGTGCCCGCCGGAACTGGCGTCTGACATCTCCGAACGCGGTATGGTGCTGACCGGTGGCGGTGCGCTGCTGCGTAACCTTGACCGTCTGTTAATGGAAGAAACCGGTATTCCAGTTGTTGTTGCTGAAGATCCGCTGACCTGCGTGGCGCGCGGCGGCGGTAAGGCGCTGGAAATGATCGACATGCACGGCGGCGACCTGTTCAGCGAAGAGTAATCGGATGCAGGTTGGGTAGCCCCCGCGGGTTGCCCTTCCGCTCTGATACGAGAATACGCATAGACTATGAAGCCAATTTTTAGCCGTGGCCCGTCGCTACAGATTCGCCTTATTCTGGCGGTGCTGGTGGCGCTCGGCGTTATTATTGCCGACAGCCGCCTGGGTACGTTTAGTCAAATCCGAACGTACATGGATACCGCCGTCAGTCCTTTCTACTTTATCTCAAATGGTCCTCGTGAATTACTCGACGGCGTGTCGCAAACGCTGGCTTCGCGTGACCAACTCGAACTTGAAAACCGGGCGTTGCGTCAGGAACTGCTGCTGAAAAATAGCGAACTACTGATGCTGGGGCAATACAAACAGGAGAACGCGCGTTTGCGTGAGCTGCTGGGATCGCCATTGCGTCAGGACGAACAAAAGATGGTGACGCAGGTCATCTCAACGGTTAATGACCCTTACAGCGATCAGGTCGTGATCGACAAAGGGAGCGTTAACGGCGTCTACGAAGGCCAGCCGGTTATTAGCGACAAAGGCGTAGTAGGTCAGGTCGTGGCGGTGGCTAAATTGACCAGCCGCGTGCTGCTGATTTGCGATGCGACGCATGCGCTGCCCATTCAGGTACTGCGTAACGATATCCGCGTGATCGCTGCGGGTAACGGCTGCACCGACGATCTTCAACTCGAACACCTGCCAGCCAACACCGATATTCGCGTTGGCGATGTGCTGGTCACCTCGGGTCTGGGTGGACGTTTCCCTGAAGGTTATCCGGTTGCTGTTGTTTCTTCCGTTAAGCTGGACACTCAGCGCGCATATACCGTGATTCAGGCTCGCCCGACTGCGGGTCTGCAGCGTCTGCGCTATCTGCTGCTGTTGTGGGGTGCCGATCGTAATGGCGCAAACCCGATGACGCCGGAAGAAGTACACCGCGTTGCGAATGAACGTCTGATGCAAATGATGCCGCAAGTTCTGCCTGCACCAGATACCATGGGGCCACCTGCGCCAATGCCAGCACCTGCAACAGGCGTGGCTCCAGCGCCCGCAGATACCACGCCGCCACAACCTGCTCCGCGTAAGCCGGGAGGACAGTAAGTGGCAAGCTATCGTAGCCAGGGACGTTGGGTGATTTGGCTCTCGTTCCTTATTGCACTGTTGCTGCAAGTCATGCCCTGGCCGGATGACATTCTGGTTTTCCGGCCAAACTGGGTGCTGCTCATCTTGTTGTATTGGATCCTGGCGCTGCCGCATCGCGTAAATGTGGGCACGGGATTTGTGGTGGGTGCCATACTGGATCTCATCAGCGGCTCCACGCTTGGCGTGCGAGCATTGTCGATGAGTATCATTGCTTATCTGGTCGCGTTGAAATTCCAGCTATTCCGAAACCTCGCGCTCTGGCAACAGGCGCTGGTGGTCATGTTGTTATCACTGGTCGTGGATATTATTGTTTTCTGGGCCGAGTTTTTAGTGATCAACGTCTCTTTCAGACCTGAAGTGTTCTGGAGTAGTGTAGTGAATGGTGTGCTTTGGCCATGGCTATTCTTACTGATGCGTAAAGTCCGTCAGCAGTTTGCGGTGCAATAAGGTTGATATGAATACTCTGTATCTTGCTTCAGGTTCTCCACGTCGTCAGGAGTTGCTCGCTCAGCTTGGTATTACGTTTGAACGACTGGTCCCTGGGATTGAAGAACAGCGGCACCCGCAGGAAAGCGCGCAGCAGTACGTTTCCCGTCTGGCGCGCGAAAAAGCGCAGGCTGGCGTAGCGCTGGCCCAGCGCGATTTGCCGGTATTGGGTGCGGATACCATCGTTATCCTTAATGGCGAAGTGCTGGAAAAACCTCACGACGCCGACCATGCCGCAGCAATGCTGCGCAAACTGTCGGGCAAAACGCATCAAGTTATGACGGCCGTGGCACTGGCCGATCGCCAGCACAGTCTGGACTGCCTGGTAGTGACGGAAGTGACATTCAGAGCACTAACCGATGAGGACATCGCGGGCTATGTTGCCAGCGGTGAACCAATGGATAAAGCAGGTGCATACGGTATTCAAGGGTTAGGTGGCTGTTTTGTCAGGAAGATAAATGGCAGCTATCACGCCGTAGTCGGCTTACCGCTGGTAGAAACGTATGAGTTGCTGACCAATTTTAACGCACTGCGTGAGAAAAGGGATAAACATGACGGCTGAATTGTTGGTAAACGTAACGCCATCGGAAACTCGGGTGGCTTACATCGATGGTGGTATTCTGCAGGAAATTCATATTGAACGTGAGGCGCGACGCGGAATCGTAGGCAATATCTACAAAGGTCGTGTAAGTCGTGTACTTCCGGGTATGCAGGCGGCTTTTGTAGATATTGGACTGGATAAAGCCGCATTTCTTCACGCTTCTGACATCATGCCGCACACCGAATGCGTGGCGGGTGAAGAACAAAAACAGTTCACCGTACGCGACATTTCTGAACTGGTGCGCCAGGGTCAGGATCTGATGGTACAGGTGGTAAAAGATCCGTTGGGAACTAAAGGCGCACGCCTGACGACGGACATCACGCTGCCTTCCCGTTATCTCGTCTTTATGCCGGGGGCTTCGCACGTTGGCGTATCCCAACGTATCGAAAGCGAAACCGAACGCGAACGCCTGAAAAAAGTGGTGGCGGATTACTGCGATGAGCAGGGTGGCTTCATCATTCGCACGGCGGCGGAAGGCGTATGCGAAGAGGATCTGGCCTCGGATGCTGCCTACCTGAAGCGCGTCTGGACGAAAGTCATGGAGCGTAAAAAGCGCCCGCAAACGCGCTACCAGATGTATGGTGAATTGGCACTGGCACAGCGCGTGTTGCGTGACTTTGCCGATGCGCAGCTTGACCGCATCCGCGTCGACTCCCGTCTGACCTATGAGGCGTTACTGGAATTTACGGCGGAATATATCCCCGAGATGACCAGCAAGCTGGAACATTACAGCGGGCGACAGCCTATTTTTGATCTCTTTGACGTTGAGAATGAAATCCAGCGCGCGCTGGAACGCAAAGTTGAGCTGAAGTCCGGCGGTTATTTGATCATCGATCAAACCGAAGCGATGACCACCGTGGATATCAACACTGGCGCGTTTGTTGGGCATCGTAATCTCGACGACACTATCTTTAATACTAATATTGAAGCAACGCAGGCCATTGCTCGTCAGCTGCGTCTGCGTAACCTCGGCGGTATTATCATTATCGATTTTATCGACATGAATAATGAAGATCACCGTCGCCGGGTGCTGCACTCCCTGGAGCAGGCTCTGAGCAAGGATCGCGTAAAAACCAGCATTAACGGTTTTTCACAGCTGGGCCTGGTGGAGATGACGCGCAAACGCACACGTGAAAGCGTGGAACATGTACTGTGCAACGAGTGTCCGACCTGCCATGGGCGTGGTACGGTGAAAACGGTGGAAACCGTATGCTATGAAATCATGCGCGAAATCGTGCGCGTACACCATGCATATGACTCCGATCGTTTCCTGGTTTATGCCTCTCCGGCAGTGGCTGAAACCCTGAAAGGTGAAGAGTCACATGCGCTGGCGGAAGTTGAGATCTTTGTCGGCAAACAGGTCAAAGTACAAATCGAACCGCTGTATAACCAGGAGCAGTTCGACGTCGTCATGATGTAAATCGTGTAGTGGCACCCGCGCATGTAGGCCGGATAAGGCGCAAGCGCCGTTATCCGGCAATATTCACTCAAGGGGTGTGAGTCATATTTTTTGGTAGACAAGGAGAGGCGCGTGAGGCGATTGCCGGGGATTTTACTGCTCACTGGAGCCGCATTCGTTGTCATCGCAGCGCTGCTGGTCAGTGGACTGCGCCTTGCGTTACCTCATCTTGATAGCTGGCGTCCGGCCATTCTTGGCAAGATTGAATCCGCCACTGGTCTACCTGTTTCCGCCAGCCAGCTTTCTGCCAGCTGGCAAAATTTCGGTCCTACGCTTGAAGCGCGTAATATCCATGCGCAGCTGAAAGATGGGGGAGAATTTTCGGTAAAACGCGTCACGCTGGCGCTGGATGTCTGGCAAAGTTTGCTGCACATGCGCTGGCAGTTTCGCGATCTCACCTTCTGGCAACTGCAGTTGCGCACCAATACTCCTATCCAGCGCAGCGAAGGCGGAGATGGGATTGAAACCGGCCATCTCAGCGATCTCTTCCTGCGTCAGTTTGATCATTTCGATCTACGCGACAGCCATATCAGCTTTATAACCCTCTCAGGTCAACGTGCTGAACTGGCGATCCCACAGCTTACCTGGTTGAATGGTAAAAATCGGCATCGCGCCGAGGGTCAGGTCAGTCTCTCCAGCCTGACCGGACAGCACGGCATTATGCAGGTGCGTATGGATCTGCGTGATGACGAAGGGCTGTTGAATAACGGTCGAGTCTGGCTGCAGGCAGACGACATCGACGTCAAACCGTGGCTGGGCAAATGGATGCAGGATAATGTCGCGCTACAAACCGCGCGTTTTAGCCTGGAAGCATGGATGACGATCAACAAAGGCGTCGTTTCTGGTGGTGATGTCTGGCTGAAAAAAGGCGGGGCAAGTTGGCTGGGTGAAAATCGTACGCACACGCTCTCCGTCGATAATCTGACGGCGCACATCAGCCGTGAAGAGCCGGGCTGGCAATTCTCTATTCCCGATACGCGTATCACCATGGATGATAAGCCCTGGCCGAGCGGGGCATTAACACTGGCCTGGATCCCCGAGCAGGAAGTCGGTGGCGAGAATAACAAACGCAGTGATGAGCTACGCATTCGCGCCAGTAATCTGGAACTGGCCGGGTTAGAAGGACTGCGTCCGATGGCGTCCCGGTTATCACCTGCGCTGGGTGATATCTGGCGGGCCACGCAACCCAGCGGCAAAATAGATGTGCTTGCGCTGGATATCCCGTTACAGGCGACAGAAAAAACCCGCTTCCTGTCCTCGTGGACCGATTTGGCCTGGAAACAGTGGAAGCTGCTGCCGGGGGCAGAACATTTCTCCGGTACGCTTGCGGGCAGCGTTGAAAATGGGGCGCTTACCGCCTCCATGAAACAAGCCAAAATGCCGTATGAAACCGTCTTCCGCGCGCCGCTGGAAATAGAGAACGGCGTGGCGACGCTAAGCTGGCTGAAGAATGATAAAGGCTTCCAGTTAGACGGGCGCAACATTGATGTTAAAGCGAAAGCGGTACATGCGCGCGGTGGTTTTCGCTATCTGCAACCGGCTGATGATGAGCCATGGTTGGGCATTCTGGCCGGTATCAGCACCGACGATGGCTCCCAGGCCTGGCGCTATTTCCCGGAAAACCTGATGGGTAAGGATCTGGTTGACTACCTCAGCGGCGCTATTCAGGGCGGCGAAGCGGATAACGCCACGCTGGTGTATGGCGGTAACCCGAATCTGTTCCCGTATCTGCACAATGAAGGGCAGTTTCAGGTCCTGGTGCCGCTACGCAATGCGAAATTTGCTTTCCAGCCCGACTGGCCTGCGCTAACCGATCTTAATATCGAACTAAACTTCATTAACGATGGCCTGTGGATGAAGACGGATAGCGTCAATCTAGGCGGCGTGAAGGCCAGTAACCTGACGGCTAATATTCCCGACTATGCAAAAGAAAAGCTGCTGATTGATGCCGATATCAACGGGCCAGGCAAGGCGGTTGGACCTTATTTTGATGAGACTCCGTTGAAGGATTCTCTCGGCGCCACGCTGGAACAGTTGCAAATTGACGGTGATGTGAATGCTCGCTTACATCTTGATATTCCGCTAGACGGCTCGCTGGTTACCGCCAAAGGCGACGTCAACCTGCGTAATAACAGTCTGTTTATTAAACCACTCGACAGCACGCTGAAGAATTTGAATGGTAAATTCAGCTTTATCAACGGCGATCTGAAGAGCGAGCCGATGACGGCGAACTGGTTTAATCAGCCGCTGAACGTCGACTTCTCCACCACCGAAGGTGCGAAAGCCTATCAGGTAGCCGTGAACCTGCAAGGCGACTGGCAGCCAACCCGCATGGGGATTTTACCGGCGCAGGTCAACGATGCCTTAAGCGGCAGCATGGCGTGGAATGGCAAGGTGGGTATCGATCTTCCGTATCATGCCGGGCCGACTTACGACATTGAGCTAAAGGGGGACCTGAAGAATGTAAGTAGTCACTTACCGGCTCCGCTGAATAAGGCGGTCGGTGAGGCGTTGCCGGTGAATGTTAAGGCCAACGGTAATCTGCGCAGCTTTGAACTGACCGGCAATGCTGGCAGTAAGAACCACTTTAACAGCCGCTGGTTGCTGAATCAGAAACTGACGCTTGACCGCGCTATCTGGACGTCGGAAAGCCGTACTGTGCCCGCGTTACCCGATCAGCAAGGCATTGAGCTTAATCTTCCCCCTATGGATGGCGCGCAATGGCTGGCGTTGTTCCAAAAAGGCGCAGCGGATAACGTTGGCACTAATGCCAACTTCCCACAACGCATCACCGTGCGTACGCCATCATTATCCCTGGGCGGTCAGCAGTGGAATAATTTGAGTATTGTGTCTGAGCCTGCGAGCAATGGCTCCATCGTGCAGGCGCAGGGTCGTGAAATTAATGCCACGCTGGCGATGCGCAATAATGCGCCATGGCTGGCCAATATTAAGTATCTTTATTACAACCCCAGCGCGGCGAAAGCGTCACCGGGCAACACATCAGCCTCGCCGTTTTCCGCCGTGGACAACTTCAGCTTCCGCGGCTGGCCTGACCTTCAGTTACGCTGTGCCGAGTGCTGGATGTGGGGACAGAAATATGGGCGCATTGATGCCGATGTAGCAATTAAAGGCGACACGCTAACGTTGAGCAACGGTCTGTTGGATACGGGCTTTGCCAGACTGACCACCGATGGCGTGTGGGTGAATGCGCCGGGCAAAGAGCGAACGTCACTGAAGGGTAAACTGAGCGGTAATAAAATTGACTCTGCGGCCAGTTTCTTTGGCGTATCGACCCCGATTCGTAATTCTTCGTTCAACGTGGAGTATGACCTGCACTGGCGTAACCCGCCGTGGGATCCGGACGAAGCATCGCTGAATGGGATTTTGCGTACCCGGTTGGGCAAAGGTGAGCTTACCGAACTCAGTACCGGGCATGCGGGGCAACTGTTGCGACTGCTGAGCTTTGATGCGTTGCTACGTAAACTGCGTTTTGATTTTAGCGATACCTTCAGTGAAGGTTTCTATTTCGACTCGATTCGCAGCACGGCGTGGATTAAAGATGGTGTGATGCATACCGACGACACGCTGGTGGATGGTCTGGAGGCAGACATTGCGATGAAAGGCTCAGTGAACCTGGTCCGTCGGGAGCTGGATATGGAAGCCATCGTCGCGCCTGAAATTTCTGCCACCGTAGGGGTTGCCGCTGCGTTTGCTGTCAACCCGATTGTCGGTGCGGCGGTATTTGCTGCCAGTAAGGTTCTGGGACCATTATGGAGCAAAGTTTCGATTCTGCGCTATCGCATCACCGGTCCGGTCGATAAACCGCAGATTAACGAAGTTCTGCGTCAGCCGCGCAAAGAAAGCCAGCAATGATTTGACGGGGGCAAGTAATTGCCCCAATCTCAGTACATAGTATTGCCGGATGGAGCAGCGCTTATCCGGCCTACAGTAGCCTAACAACGTAGGCCGGATAAGGCGTTTTTGCCGCCATCCGGCAGAATTAAATGAGTAACCAAAACGATGAGTCTGAACCTGGTAAGTGAACAATTGCTAGCGGCGAATGGCCTGAAACATCAGGATCTGTTTGCCATTCTGGGCCAACTGGCCGAACGCCGTCTTGACTACGGCGATCTCTATTTTCAGTCGAGCTATCACGAATCCTGGGTTTTAGAAGACCGCATCATTAAAGACGGCTCTTACAATATCGATCAGGGTGTTGGCGTGCGCGCCATCAGCGGCGAAAAAACAGGGTTTGCCTATGCAGACCAGATCAGCCTGCTGGCGCTGGAGCAAAGTGCTCATGCTGCCCGTACTATCGTGCGTGACAGCGGTGACGGCAAAGTAAAAACGCTGGGAGCGGTTGAGCATCAGGCGCTTTACACTTCGGTTGATCCGTTACAGAGCATGAGCCGCGAAGAGAAACTGGATATTCTGCGTCGCGTTGATAGCGTGGCCCGTGCCGCCGACAAACGCGTCCAGGAAGTAACCGCCAGCCTGACCGGTGTTTATGAACTGATTCTGGTAGCAGCGACCGACGGTACGTTGGCCGCTGACTTTCGTCCGCTGGTACGCCTGTCCGTAAGCGTACAGGTCGAAGAGGACGGTAAGCGCGAGCGCGGTGCCAGCGGTGGTGGCGGTCGTTTTGGCTATGACTATTTCCTTGGCGACCTTGATGGTGAAGTCCGTGCTGACGCTTGGGCGAAAGAAGCCGTACGCATGGCGTTAGTTAATTTGTCCGCGGTAGCAGCGCCTGCTGGTACGCTGCCGGTAGTACTCGGCGCTGGCTGGCCTGGCGTTCTGCTGCATGAAGCGGTCGGTCATGGTCTGGAAGGTGACTTTAACCGCCGTGGTACCTCGGTATTCAGCGGTCACATGGGTGAGCTGGTGGCGTCGGAACTGTGTACCGTTGTGGATGATGGCACAATGGCGGACCGTCGTGGCTCTGTGGCTATTGATGATGAAGGCACACCGGGTCAGTACAACGTGCTGATCGAAAACGGTATTCTGAAAGGCTACATGCAGGACAAACTGAACGCGCGCCTGATGGGCGTCGCGCCAACGGGTAACGGTCGCCGTGAATCTTACGCGCACCTGCCGATGCCACGTATGACCAACACCTACATGCTGCCGGGGAAATCCACGCCGCAGGAAATCATCGAATCCGTTGAATACGGTATTTATGCACCTAACTTCGGCGGCGGCCAGGTGGATATCACCTCCGGGAAATTTGTGTTCTCGACGTCTGAAGCGTATCTGATTGAAAACGGTAAAGTAACCAAACCGGTGAAAGGCGCGACGCTGATTGGGTCTGGTATCGAAGCGATGCAGCAGATTTCGATGGTAGGTAACGACCTGAAGCTGGATAACGGGGTTGGTGTGTGCGGTAAAGAAGGGCAGAGCCTGCCGGTGGGCGTGGGCCAGCCGACGCTGAAGGTGGATAACCTGACGGTAGGTGGTACTGCATAACATCATGATGTATGCCCGATAAGCACCAGCGCTATCGGGCATCTTTCCGGACGCGGCGTCAACGCCTTATCCGGCCAATACTCTTTTTATTTCTCTTTTCCCCGGCCGTACATCCCCTGAAAAAGCTGCGCTACATCGACAAAATACTCCGTCAGATAGTTAATCACCACCTGGACCTTGAGCGGCAGTTTGTCTTTTTCGGTATATAGCGCATAGACCGGACGCGGATCCGACTGGTAGCGGGGAAGGAGGATCTCCACTTCGCCACGATTGATCTCATTGATCACCCACATCAGCGGAACATAGGCAATGCCCGCACCCGCAGCCAGCCAGCGCACCAATGTCATCGGATCGTTAGTCACAAAACGACCCTCTGGGATCAGGCGGGTGGAAATTCCTTCCGGAGCGATAAGCTCGAATTCATTATCCGGGCGCACGCTGTATTCCAGCCACGAGTGGTTGCTGAGATCGGCGGGTTTCTCCGGGGCACCAAACTGTGCGAGATAGCTTTTAGCCGCGCAGACCACCATCGGCATGGCGCCCAGGCGACGCGAGAACAGACTGGAGTCCTGCAACGCACCGACGCGGATGACCACGTCCAGACCATCGGCGATTAAATCCGGTGCCGGGATGCCTGTTACCGGATTTACCGTCAGACCGGGGTATTCCTTCAGCATGGTCGCAGTCAATCCGGCGAGGACATTTTGTGCCATGGTTGAAGAACAACCAATGCGCAGCGTACCGATGGGCGTGTTGTTAAAGGCATAAAGCTGCTCGTGAACATCCTGCACTTCGTGCAGCATTCTCCGGCAGCCCTGATAGTAAATTTTACCAGCTTCGGTCAGCCCAATGCTGCGTGTACTGCGGTTTAACAGCTTGACCTGTAGCTCATCTTCCAGTTTAGAGACCGTCTGGCTTATCGATGAAACGCTCATTTGTAGCTGTCTTGCGGCGGCGGTGAAGGAGCCCAGTTCGACGACTTTGGCGAACACCGACATACGTTTTAATCGTTCCATTGTTCACTCTGGCTTAAAAGTGATTTAGATCACATAATATAGATAACAGCATAACAGTTACGTTAATATATTATTATTCAAATAACAGCTATGTCGCTCTCGCCTGGCTCATCCTTGCCCTTCTCTGCGGTGACATACGCTAGAAAATCTATCACCTGCACTCTCTTAAGTTACCAAGGTCAACATGAGTCTGTTTCCCGTTATCGTGGTGTTTGGTTTGTCCTTCCCACCGATTTTTTTCGAATTACTTTTGTCACTGGCGATTTTCTGGCTGGTGCGCCGGATGCTGGTTCCAACCGGCATCTATGATTTTGTCTGGCATCCGGCTCTGTTTAACACCGCGCTGTATTGCTGCCTGTTCTATTTAATAACGCGCCTGTTCGTTTGAGGTTGAAGTGAAAACACTAACAAAAAAACTCTCCCGTACGGCCACGACTCTCGTACTGGTCATTCTGGCCTTCATCGCTATTTTTCGCGCATGGGTGTATTACACCGAGTCGCCATGGACACGTGATGCGCGTTTCAGCGCGGAAGTTGTCGCTATTGCGCCGGATGTTGCGGGTCTTATTTCCAACGTTAACGTCCATGATAACCAACTGGTGAAAAAGGATCAGATTCTGTTCACCATCGATCAGCCACGCTACAAGAAAGCCCTTGAGCAGGCCGAAGCTGATGTTTCTTATTATCAGGTTCTGGCCCAGGAAAAACGCCAGGAGGCTGGACGTCGTAACCGCCTTGGCGTGCAGGCCATGTCTCGTGAAGAGATTGACCAGTCAAACAACGTCCTGCAAACCGTATTACACCAGCTTGCGAAAGCACAAGCGACCCGCGACCTGGCAAAATTAGATCTGGAACGTACCGTCATCCGCGCACCAGCAGACGGTTGGGTCACTAACCTGAACGTCTATAGCGGCGAATTTATTACGCGTGGTTCCACAGCGGTGGCACTGGTCAAACAGCATTCTTTCTATGTGCTGGCCTATATGGAAGAAACCAAACTGGAAGGCGTTCGCCCTGGTTATCGCGCTGAGATCACCCCGTTGGGCAGTAATAATGTCTTAAAAGGCACCGTTGATAGCGTGGCGGCGGGGGTAACAAATGCCAGCAGTACGCAGGATGCAAAAGGTATGGCGACCATTGATTCAAATCTGGAATGGGTGCGCCTGGCGCAGCGTGTACCGGTGCGAATCCGCCTTGATGAACAGCAGGGAACTCTGTGGCCTGCCGGGACAACGGCTACCGTTGTCATTACCGGTAAGCAGGACCGTGATGCAAGCCAGGAGTCCTTCTTCCGTAAAATGGCGCACCGCCTGCGCGAGTTTGGTTAATCGTGATGGGTATTTTCTCCATTGCCAACCAGCATATCCGCTTTGCGGTAAAACTGGCGTGCGCGATTGTACTGGCGCTGTTCGTTGGTTTTCACTTCCAACTTGAAACTCCGCGTTGGGCGGTGCTGACTGCAGCTATTGTGGCGGCAGGCCCGGCCTTTGCTGCCGGTGGGGAACCCTATTCAGGGGCTATTCGCTATCGCGGCATGCTGCGTATTGTCGGGACATTTATCGGTTGTATTGCCGGACTGATCATTATCATCAGTATGATCCGCGCTCCGTTATTGATGATCCTGGTGTGCTGTATTTGGGCCGGTTTTTGTACCTGGATCTCGTCACTGGTGAAGATCGAGAACTCCTATGCCTGGGGGCTTTCGGGCTATACGGCGCTGATCATCGTCATTACCATTCAGGCTGAACCGCTGCTGACGCCACAGTTTGCACTCGAACGTTGCAGTGAAATTGTGATGGGGATTGTCTGCGCCATTGTGGCCGATCTGCTTTTTTCTCCCCGTTCGATAAAACAAGAGATTGATGTTGAGCTGGATAGCCTGCTGGTGGCGCAATATCAACTGATGCAGTTGTGCATTAAGCACGGCGACAGCGAGGTTGTGGATAAAGCCTGGGGCGATTTAGTCCGTCGTACGGCAGCGCTGGAAGGCATGCGCAGTAACCTGAATATGGAGTCTTCACGCTGGGGGCGTGCTAACCGCAGGCTTAAAGCATTGAACACGCTGTCGCTCACGCTCATCACGCAGTCCTGTGAAACCTATCTTATTCAAAATACCCGCCCGGAACTTATCACCGACACCTTCCGCGAGTTGTTCGATACGTCGGTTGAAACGGCGCAGGATGTCCACAAACAGCTGAAGCGGATGCGTCGGGTGATTGCCTGGACTGGCGAGCGCGAAACGCCGGTCACCATATACAGCTGGGCGGGGGCCGCGACGCGCTACCTGCTGCTCAAACGTGGTGTGGTGAGTAATACCAAGATTAGCGCTACGGAAGAAGAGATCCTGCAAGGTGAGCCGGTGGTGAAAGTGGAGTCTGCCGAGCGTCATCATGCGATGGTTAACTTCTGGCGTACCACGCTTTCTTGTGTGCTGGGGACCTTATTCTGGCTATGGACCGGATGGACTTCCGGCAGCGGTGCAATGGTGATGATTGCGGTCGTCACCTCGCTGGCAATGCGTTTGCCAAATCCTCGCATGGTGGCGATAGACTTTATCTATGGGACGTTGGCAGCGTTACCGCTCGGAGCGCTCTATTTCCTGGTGATTATCCCTAATACGCAACAAAGCATGCTGTTACTGTGTCTGAGCCTGGCGGTGCTGGGATTCTTTCTGGGGATTGAGGTACAGAAACGACGGTTGGGATCGATGGGGGCGCTGGCCAGCACCATTAATATCATTGTGCTGGATAACCCGATGACCTTCCACTTTAGCCAGTTCCTTGATAGTGCGCTGGGGCAGATTGTTGGCTGCGTGTTGGCGTTTATCGTCATTCTGCTGGTGCGTGATAACTCCCGTGACAGAACAGGCCGCGTATTGCTCAACCAGTTCGTGTCGGCGGCGGTTTCAGCAATGACCACCAATGTAGTCCGTCGTAAAGAAAATCATCTTCCGGCACTTTATCAGCAGCTGTTTTTGCTGATGAACAAGTTTCCCGGCGATCTGGCGAAGTTTCGCCTGGCGCTGACGATGATCATCGCGCACCAGCGCCTGCGTGATGCACCGGTACCGGTAAACGAGGATCTATCTGCGTTCCATCGTCAGCTTCGGCGTACTGCCGATTACGTAATTTCAGCAGGAAATGACGACAAGCGCCGACGCTACTTTAGCCAGTTACTGGAGGAGCTCGAGGTCTACCAGGAGAAATTAATTATCTGGCAAGCACCGCCGCAGGTGACCGAGCCGGTAAAACGACTCAGTGGGATGCTGCACAAATACCAGCATGCGCTGGTCAGTAATTAAGAGTTGTAAACCGACGCTAAAAGCGTCGGTTTTTTTATGGCTATACTTACCTGAAAATGCGAGAGACCCTTGGATATTGGCGGTCTGTAGAGTAGCTGGCGTCGGGATGGTGGCTATAGATGAACATCTATACATTTGATTTTGACGAGATAGAAGATCAGGGCGATTTCTATCGCGAGTTCACGCGCACATTCGGTCTGGCCCGGGAAAAGGTGGTTGATTTGGATTCTCTGTGGGAGGTGGTGATCGGGGAAGTCTTGCCGCTGCCGCTGGAGATTGAATTTGTCCATTTACCGGAGAAGCTGCGCAGGCGATACGGCGCGTTGATTTTACTGTTCGATGAAGCGGAAGAAGAGCTGGAAGGGCAGTTGCGTTTTAACGTTCGTCACTCAATGTAAGACATAAAAAAGCCCCCGGCAGGCGGGGGCAAGTCGTCGGACTTAGACGACGAGGGTTTATTTGTAGAGTTCTGCAGTAGCGTGCCAGTGAGCACCTTCACGGAGTTCGGTGACGCGATAGCTGCTGGCGCCTGCTTTTTCAGCTTTAGCGGCGATGGCCTGACGCATGTCCATTGGTGAACTACCGATCTGAGAGACGGAGACGCTACCGATGGATTGCAGATTCTGTGCTTCTTGTGAGTTCACCTGAGTAACCGCGGCGCTTGCACCGAAGGAGAGAACAGAAAGAAGGCTTAAGGTTGCAATAGTAGTTTTGATTTTCATGATATTTACCTCGTCGAATTCTTTTATTGGGGGTCTGTGTTTCGTGACCCTCATCACAAAATCAAGTATACACTAATCACCCAATAAATTAATACCACGCTAATTGTTTCACTGGGTTTTGAGTGTTAAGAAAATGATTTTTTATAACTCAATGGAATTAAAAAGAGCATTTCAAACAGCTTATACAAAATAAATTTAATTAAATCATGTAGATGCTTTATTTTGCAAAATGTGCGTTTTTAAGGCTGCATATTCACCATGTGAATGTGTTTTGATGGTTAAACGCACCATTTGTTAAATCAATAGCAGTGGAAAAGAGAAGGAGGGGGATGAAAAGAGAGTGTTTTCCCCCGCCGCGAGGCGACGGGGAGGCGGTATTACAGTTCTTGTTCGAACAGTTCCAGAATGGCTTCGTACAGATCTTTTACCGTAAAACCCTTAGCTGGGGTGGTGAAGATGGTATCGTCACCTGCAATCGTACCCAGGATACCTTCCGCTTTCCCCAATGAGTCCAGCAGACGTGCAATCAACTGAGCAGCGCCGGGGCTGGTATGAATAACTACGACCGCATCGTTATAGTCGATATCCAACACCAGATTTTTCAGCGGGCTTGAGGTCGTGGGTACGCCCAGCTCCGCCGGAAGACAGTACACCATTTCCATTTTCGCATTGCGGGTACGCACGGCGCCAAATTTGGTCAGCATGCGTGAAACCTTGGACTGATTGATATTATCAAAGCCCTGATCCTGCAACGCGAGGACGATTTCGCCTTGAGAGCTGAACTTTTCTTCTTTAAGCAGCGCTTTAAACGCCTTTACTAATTCTTCTTGTTTTGCCGAGCTTCGCATAAGTCACCCGTAATATGGCGGTAGAAACAACATTATTGTGCATACAGATGAATTTTTATGCAAACAGTCTGCCTTGTTCAAGGCTGAAATAATGTTATGAAAGAGCGGAATTTTATCAAATTTCGTTATCAAGAAACATGCCTGTGTCACGGCTCGCAAATAAGGTTAAAAGTAAATTAAATGTTATCAAATTGATGTTGTTTTGAGAGGCGGGTAGGGTATATTGTCAGCACCTGTTGGAAAGTTGCTCTACTGTGTGGGTGGTTTTGAATTACGTAACTTAGGTTTTATTTTACGTAAGTTAAATGCATAAAAGCCAAATTTGCGTGACTACGCATTCTTGACGCGTGGTTGTTGTATTCATTGGATTTGTGAATTAAGGTCGCCGCCGCGGAGCAATAGACATTTTGCTTATCAATATAATAAGGAGTTTAGGATGAAAGTTGCAGTCCTCGGCGCTGCTGGTGGTATCGGTCAGGCGCTAGCATTACTGTTAAAAACCCAACTGCCTTCAGGTTCAGAACTCTCCCTGTACGACATCGCTCCAGTAACACCTGGTGTGGCCGTTGATTTGAGCCATATCCCTACTGCTGTGAAAATCAAAGGCTTCAGCGGCGAAGATGCTACCCCTGCACTGGAAGGTGCTGATGTGGTACTGATCTCTGCGGGTGTCGCACGTAAACCGGGTATGGATCGTTCCGACCTGTTCAACGTCAACGCCGGAATCGTGAAGAACCTGGTGCAGCAAGTTGCTAAAACCTGCCCGAAAGCGTGTATCGGTATCATCACCAACCCGGTGAATACTACCGTT
This sequence comes from Citrobacter sp. MGH105, assembly GCF_001037485.2. Lineage (NCBI taxonomy): Bacteria > Pseudomonadati > Pseudomonadota > Gammaproteobacteria > Enterobacterales > Enterobacteriaceae > Citrobacter > Citrobacter sp. MGH105. The sequence continues at coordinate 521,830 of NZ_CP073048.1, forward strand.
GCTATCGCTGCAGAAGTGCTGAAAAAAGCAGGCGTATACGATAAGAACAAACTGTTTGGCGTGACCACGCTGGACATCATCCGCTCCAACACCTTTGTTGCGGAACTGAAAGGCAAACAACCAGGCGACGTTGAAGTTCCGGTTATTGGCGGCCATTCTGGCGTGACCATCCTGCCACTGCTGTCACAAATTCCTGGCGTAAGCTTCACCGAACAAGAAGCAGCTGACCTGACTAAACGTATCCAGAATGCGGGTACTGAAGTTGTGGAAGCCAAAGCCGGTGGCGGTTCTGCAACCCTGTCTATGGGTCAGGCTGCTGCACGTTTCGGCCTGTCCCTGGTTCGCGCATTGAGCGGCGAAAAAGGTGTGGTTGAATGTGCTTACGTTGAAGGCGACGGCCAGTATGCTCGTTTCTTCTCTCAGCCGCTGCTGCTGGGTAAAAACGGCGTAGAAGAGCGTCAGTCTATCGGCAAGCTGAGCGCGTTTGAACAAAGCTCGCTGGAAGGCATGCTGGATACGCTGAAAAAAGATATTACTCTGGGCGAAGAGTTCGTTAAGTAACGCGAGAGAGGCCTGCGTGTATTTGTAGGCCTGATAAGCGTAGCGCCATCAGGCATTACGTACTAACTCTCTACGATATCGCCTAATAAAAACCGGAGCCAACATGCTCCGGTTTTTTTATGGTCAGTAGGCCGCCAGACGTGACGTTAATTGGTGGCTGGGTATTCCTGGATCGTTACCTGCAGCGTCAACTGTTTGTCATCACGCATCACGACAACGGAGATAACTGAACCTGGTCGAATCTCTGCCACCTGGTCCATCGTTTCCAGCGCAGACACCGCCGGTTTGTTATTGACCGAGATAATCAGATCGTTAACCTGAATGCCTGCCTGTGCTGCCGGACCATCCGGGGAAACTTCGTTAACCACAATCCCCTGAATTTGATCCATCCCGCCGCCCTGAGCGTGCAGTGGTGCAATTTCGCGACCGCTGATACCGATGTAGCCACGAATCACGCGCCCGTCACGAATCAGCTTATCCATGATTTTAGTCGCCAACTGAAACGGAATGGCAAAACCGATCCCTTCCGGGGTTTCGCCATCGTTGCTCTTATCAAATGACAGCGTGTTAATCCCCATCAATTCACCCAGTGAGTTGACCAGCGCACCGCCGGAGTTTCCGTGGTTGATGGAAGCATCTGTTTGCAGGAAGTTTTGCCGTCCTGTCGGGTTCAGGCCAATTCGACCGGTGGCGCTGATGATCCCCTGAGTGATGGTTTGCCCAAGGTTGTACGGGTTACCGATGGCGAGTACTACGTCACCAATGTGCGGCACGCGTTTGTTATTAATTGGGATTGTTGGCAGCCCGCCAGTGGCGTTGATTTTCAGCACCGCAAGGTCGGTTAACGTATCAGACCCCACAAGCAGCGCTTCAAATACGCGGCCGTCCTGCAATGCGACGATGATTTGGTCGGCATCGTTAATGACGTGCTTATTGGTAATGATATAGCCGCGCTGATCCATGATAACGCCTGAGCCGAGCGTGCGGATCTCAAGCTGGTTGTGCGCGGTACTGTTCATACTGCGGTTATAAACGTTCACAACGGCAGGCGCTGCGCGGCGAACCGCCGAGTTATAGCTGGCAGGCGTTTCATCTGCACTGTCGAACTGCGGTGCGGTAAGCGTATTAATTTTTCGCAGAGAGGGCATCGCGGCCAGCAGGATGGCGCCGACGATTAAACCAATCGCGACCGAACGTAAAAGCTTCACAAACATGATGGCGGCGTCATTAATAAAGGGAACGGCAGCAGCATATCACGAGTTTGCCGGACATCACACGAGGGGCTGATGTCCGGTTGCATGCGTTAACGCAGGAGCAGGTAAATACTCTCGTTACCGCGCACCACCTGCAGAGCAATGATCGACGGTTTCGCTTCCAGCACTTTTCGCATTTCGGCGATTGAGTTTACGCGATCGCGGTTAACGCCAATGATAACGTCATCTTTATGCAGACCGGCCTGTGCGGCAGGGCTGCTTTTTTCTACGTTATCAATTCTGATGCCTTTGGTGCCGTCTTTTAACTGACCGTCGCTGAGCGTGGCCCCTTGCAACGCAGGCGCAATCATCTCTGCGCTGGCGGACGATGATGTGCTGGTATCGAGGGTGACTTCAACCTCGAGCGGTTTACCGTTACGCAGCAGGCCCAGTTTGACCTTGGTCCCAGGTTCAGTTGTCGCAATGCGTGAACGCAGTTCGGCGAAGCTGTTGAGCGGTTTACCGTTGAGGCTGGTAATGACGTCACCTGATTTCACCCCTGCTTTTGCGGAGCCGGAGTTAGGCAGAACCTCACTGACAAACGCGCCACGCTGTACGTCCAGTTTGAACGCTTTGGCGATATCCGAGGTCATTTCGGTGCCTTTGATACCCAACAGACCGCGTTTGATTTCACCAAACTGCATCAGCTGCTGTGCCAGCGTGCGCGCCATGTTGCTCGGGATTGCAAAACCAATCCCGATGCTGCCGCCGCCGGGGGCCAGAATCGCGGTGTTAATACCGATCAGCTCACCGTTCAGGTTGAGCAATGCGCCGCCGGAGTTACCGCGGTTGATAGAGGCGTCAGTCTGAATAAAGTTTTCCAGACCTTCCAGGTTCAACCCACTGCGACCCAAGGCAGATACAATGCCGGAGGTGGCTGTTTGACCCAAACCGAACGGGTTACCCACAGCCACCGCGAAATCACCCACGCGGAGTTTATCGGAGTCAGCAATGGCAATTTGCGTCAGGTTGCTGGGGTGCTGAATTTGTAGCAGTGCGATATCGCTCTGATCGTCGCTGCCGATAAGCTTAGCGTCGAACTCACGGCCATCATTAAGCTGAACGCTGATTTTTTGCGCCTGATTAATAACGTGGTTATTGGTCAGAACATAGCCTTTGGCTGCGTCAATGATGACCCCTGAGCCCAGCCCTTCAAAGGGTTGTGACGGTTGATCGGGAAGTTCATCACCAAAAAACTTTTTGAACTCTTCCGGGACTTTCTGCCCCTGAGTGGCAGTACCTTCAACCCTTACGCTCACCACTGCAGGTAACACTTTCTCCAGCATCGGAGCGAGGCTGGGAAGCGCAGCCTGACCGGGAACCTGGCCGGGGATAGACGCTGCGGCCGGGAATGGCGCCGAGAGAGTTAACCCGACACTTAACGCTAATGCACTCAACAGCTGGGTTTGTTTTTTCATGGATCCTGCTCTCGTACCTTGAGTAAACGGAAGATGATTCAAAACAGGTTGATGTTATTGAATTTTCGGTTAGGTCACAATGCGGCTAACGACTAAATAATAGCTGGGACAGGAAGAGAAGCGGAGGGCGCAATTGCTGCGCCCAATAAATTTCTTAACGATGTGCGGTTAGTCGCGCTTTGCGCCGCTACGCAGCAGGCCGGATGCCCCTTCAGAATAGTCACGTGGCATCTGAACCGGCGCCTGATCGTTGCCTGCTTCAGACTCTGCCAGACGGTTACGGAACGGGTTGTTTTCCGGCGACATACCCGGCAGCAGGTTGCTGGAGCTTTTCGCCATGTGCTGGTAAATCTGACGATAATCATCCGCCATGTTATCCAGCAATTCAGCGCTGCGGGCAAAGTGGCTCACCAGCTCTTCGCGGTACTCTTCCAGCTCAGCTTTATTTTTTTCCAGTTCGTACTGCAATGCCTGCTGTTGGCGTAATTTACGATTACCAAAACGCATGGCTACAGCACCAATAATGATACCGACGACTAACCCAATTAGCGCATATTCCCAGGTCATGAACATCTCCCGTTGTCTTGTGTTTCCGTAGGGTGTTGGCTTTAGGCTCCATGCCTGCGCCTGATTATGCCACTATAACCGCTAATCCCGTAGAAGTGGAATCCCGTGTTTATATCACGTAATGTAGAACGGCCTTTTTTTCGTCAACCGTGAGCGACGGCACATCGATTCTCAAGGAATAACAATAACATCATGCAAAGCCTTTCCCCGACATCGCGTTACCAGCAAGCCCTCAACGACGGCAGTCATCAACCCGACAACGTACAACTCGAAGCCGTGAATCGACTGGAAACAATTTTCCAGGCGCTTACAACGCCAGCACGTCCTGCGCCGCAGGAGAGTGGACTGATGGCGCGTTTTGGTAAATTGCTGGGCAAGCGTGAGTCACCGATCAACGCACCGGTGCGTGGTTTATATATGTGGGGCGGAGTTGGGCGCGGAAAAACCTGGCTGATGGATCTGTTCTACCATAGCCTGCCGGGCGAACGTAAACAGCGTTTGCACTTTCACCGTTTTATGCTGCGCGTGCATGAAGAGCTTACTGCCTTACAGGGGCAGAGCGATCCGCTGGAAATCATCGCCGACCGCTTTAAGGCCGAAACGGACGTGCTGTGCTTCGACGAATTTTTTGTTTCTGATATCACCGATGCCATGCTGCTTGGCGGCCTGATGAAGGCGCTGTTTGCCCGCGGTATTACGCTGGTGGCGACCTCCAATATTCCGCCAGATGAGCTGTATCGCAACGGTTTGCAACGCACGCGTTTTCTTCCTGCCATTGATGCCATCAAACAGCATTGTGACATCATGAATGTCGATGCCGGCGTCGATTATCGTCTGCGTACCTTAACGCAGGCGCATTTGTGGTTGTCGCCATTGAATGAGGAAACCCGCCAGCAGATGGATAAGCTTTGGCTGGCATTAGCGGGAACCAAAGGTGAACATGCGCCAACGCTGGAGATCAATCATCGTCCGATGCAGACGCTGGCCGTCGAAAACCAAACGCTGGCGGTGTCGTTTACCACGCTCTGCGTCGATGCCCGGAGTCAGCATGACTATATTGCGCTGTCGCGTCTGTTTCACACGGTGCTGTTGTCTGATGTGCCGGTCATGACCCCGCTGATGGAGAGTGAAGCGCGACGCTTTATCGCATTGGTGGATGAGTTCTACGAACGCCACGTCAAGCTGGTGGTCAGTGCGGCATCACCCCTCTATGAAATTTATCAGGGCGAGCGTCTGAAGTTTGAATTTCAGCGTTGTTTGTCGCGTTTGCAGGAGATGCAAAGCGAAGAGTATCTGAAGCGGGAACATTTAGCCGGTTAAACCTGCCGCAAATCACATAAAGGGGTCGATCTTTGACCCTGACTTCTCTATAATCTTGCGACCCCACGTTACGAGAGAGTTTTTTTCCCAAAACTTTCTATGCGCCGGCATAGGCTATTCGAAGGGGTAGGTTTGCTGGACAATGTCGTGTGAACCTCAACTGACAAAACGTTTGGGTGTTCACCAACGTGTAACTTATTTATTTGGGTAAGCTTTTAATGAAAACTTTTACAGCTAAACCAGAAACCGTAAAACGCGACTGGTATGTTGTTGACGCGACCGGTAAAACTCTGGGCCGTCTGGCTTCCGAACTGGCTCTGCGCCTGCGCGGTAAGCACAAAGCGGAATACACTCCGCACGTAGATACCGGTGATTACATCATCGTTCTGAACGCTGACAAAGTTGCTGTAACCGGCAACAAGCGTACTGACAAAGTGTACTATCACCACACCGGCCACATCGGTGGTATCAAACAAGCGACCTTTGAAGAGATGATTGCTCGCCGTCCTGAGCGTGTGCTTGAAATCGCGGTTAAAGGCATGCTGCCAAAAGGCCCGCTGGGTCGTGCTATGTTCCGTAAACTGAAAGTTTACGCTGGCAACGAGCACAACCACGCGGCACAGCAACCGCAAGTTCTTGACATCTAATCGGGATTATAGGCAATGGCTGAAAATCAATACTACGGCACTGGTCGCCGCAAAAGTTCCGCAGCTCGCGTTTTCATCAAACCGGGCAGTGGTAAAATCGTAATCAACCAACGTTCTCTGGAACAGTACTTCGGTCGTGAAACTGCCCGCATGGTAGTTCGTCAGCCGCTGGAACTGGTCGACATGGTTGAGAAACTGGATCTGTACATCACTGTTAAAGGTGGTGGTATCTCTGGTCAGGCTGGTGCGATCCGTCACGGTATCACCCGCGCTCTGATGGAGTACGACGAATCCCTGCGTGGCGAACTGCGTAAAGCTGGCTTCGTTACCCGTGATGCTCGTCAGGTTGAACGTAAGAAAGTCGGTCTGCGTAAAGCACGTCGTCGTCCTCAGTTCTCCAAACGTTAATTGTACTCTGCTTCGGCAGACGACAATTTGCGAAAAAACCCGCTTCGGCGGGTTTTTTTATCGTTATTTCTCGCCTCAGATCCACGGTAATCCGCTGATTGCCACCTCTTTTTCCCCATTTCAAGAATCGACTCACCACAAAGGTCACAAAATCTGGTAAACTATCATCCAATTTTCTGCCCAAATGTCCGGTATCGTTCATTTTTTGTTTGTATTTTGAACAGTAATGACTTTCCCGAGTCTGGGTGACATCACTTCTGGCTGGCCACTGAGTGGCTGGTAGCAGTAAAAATTCTGAATATACCTGGAGGTTTTCATGGCTGTCGCTGCCAACAAACGTTCGGTAATGACGCTGTTTTCTGGTCCTACTGACATCTATAGCCATCAGGTCCGCATTGTGCTGGCTGAGAAAGGTGTTAGTTTCGAGATTGAGCATGTGGAGAAGGACAATCCACCTCAGGATCTGATCGACCTCAACCCGAATCAGAGCGTACCGACACTGGTGGATCGTGAGCTGACCCTGTGGGAATCTCGCATCATTATGGAATACCTGGATGAGCGCTTCCCGCATCCGCCGCTGATGCCGGTTTACCCGGTTGCGCGTGGTGAAAGCCGCCTGTACATGCAGCGTATTGAAAAAGACTGGTACACGCTGATGAACGTCATCGTGAACGGTTCTGCATCTGAAGCCGAAGTCGCGCGTAAGCGTCTGCGCGAAGAACTGCTGGCAATCGCGCCAGTATTTGGCCAGAAACCTTACTTCCTGAGCGATGAGTTCAGCCTGGTAGACTGCTACCTGGCGCCGCTGCTGTGGCGTTTACCGCAGCTGGGTATTGAATTCAACGGTGCAGGTTCGAAAGAACTGAAAGGGTACATGACTCGCGTCTTCGAACGTGACTCTTTCCTGGCTTCTCTGACTGAGCCTGAACGTGAAATGCGTCTGGGCCGGGGTTAACCTGTATGGATTTGCCACAGCTAACACCACGCCGTCCGTATCTGCTGCGCGCGTTCTATGAGTGGTTGCTGGACAACCAGCTCACGCCGCATCTGGTGGTGGATGTGACGCTCCAGGACGTGCAGGTTCCAATGGAATATGCGCGTGACGGGCAAATTGTTCTGAATATTGCACCGCGTGCGGTGGGCAACCTGGAACTGGCTAACGATGAAGTGCGCTTTAACGCGCGCTTCGGTGGTGTGCCGCGTCAGGTGTCTGTGCCGTTGGCTGCCGTTCTGGCAATTTATGCACGTGAAAATGGCGCCGGTACGATGTTCGAACCGGAAGCCGCCTACGACGAAGATGTTGCCAGCTTAAATGATGACGACAACGACACGTCTGGTTTTGAGAGTGAAACGGTCATGTCGGTCATTGATGGCGATAAACCTGATAATGGCGACGACAACGATCCGGATGATACTCCGCCACCGCCTCGCGGTGGGCGTCCAGCGCTGCGCGTAGTGAAATAAATAGTGAAATAAAAAACAGGCCCTTTGGGGCCTGTTCTGTTTTCTGGCTTTGGTATCAATAAAACAGCGCGATGGTGGCTACCATATTCACCACAAATCCTACGGCCATCGGGATTGCTGTACGTTTTACCACTTCAAAGGGCGATACGCCGGCAATACCTGAAGTCACGACGATCACTGCGGTAATAGGTGACACCGCGCGGGCAAGCGTAGTGGCAAAATGCATCGGCATAATCATTACTACGGCAGGAATATGCAGCCCGGCGGCAATATCCGGAATGAGGCTGGCAAAAGACATAAACGGCGCGTTGCCTGACCCCATGACGATTGCGCAGGCGGCGATGACAACCGCCATGATGATCATCACGCCGATACCGCCAAGACCGGAATGCTCTGCGCCTTTTATTACGGCATCGACAGTCCCGATAGTCGTCAACCCTTTCGCAAAGATTTCACCGGCGACCACCAGGGTGACAACGTTGGCAAACTGCGTCCCCATGCCGTCAAAAAAAGCCTGCACATCATCCATCGTTTCGCGCAGATTATGTTTATGCAGGAATTCAACAAACATAGTCAGCGTCATGCTCATTAACATCACCACCACCAGATTCAACTCAGCTTTCATTAGCCCCATTTGTGCAAGGGCAAGCGAGCCCAGCATCAGGATCAGCGGCATCACCGGTAAAATGGCGTAATAGAGCGGGGGTACGTTTTCCAGCGTCTTATGTTCCGCAAATCCGTTACTTTCCGGTGCGGCTTTTTTATCAAATTGACGCTGAACGAAAAAATGCGCAATGGCGACGGCGACAATGACACACGACGCGACGGGCAACTGGTATTGAAAGAAATAGGTGGCGATTTTCATGCCCGCGACCTGCGCGGCAAAAATAGAGTTGGTTTCCAGAATGCCCCATTCAATCGACATCGAAGTGGCAATGACCGCAACAGCGGATAAACGGCTCACGCCAAGACTAACCAGCGTTGGGAACAGCGTCACCATCAGCAACATACCTAACCCGGATGCGCTGGTAATGAACTGCGCCATGATCTGACCAATCACATAGGTGGCGGCAAGAACTACATAGGGGGAACGGATTAGCTTGAGCGGGCGACTTAACAGGCTAACCATCGCTCTGCTGGCCCCCATCCTGTCCATATAACGGGCATAACCGCCCACCGCCATGATTGATAACCCCAGTCCGGCCGCGCGGTTGGAGAGCATACGCAAAATTTCATTGTAAATATCGACCAGTAGATAGCCACTGCTTTTGTCGTTAGTGACCAATGCGCCGTAGCCCAGCCAGACGCCGCAGATCATCAGGAAGATCCCGGCGGCGGCCAGCACGACCTGCGGTTTGTAGTTTTTGAGGATCAGGTAACCCATCGTTAATAAAACGATGACAGAGATAATGATGCCGAACATTGTTTCACTCCATGTCAGAGAAGAAGATAAATCCGGTAATAACGCTGCTGTCAAAACGGATGTTATATTTTTCTGGGCATTTTTTATGGAGTGAATATCTTATTTTTAATTCGATGGTGTAATTATTTATCGTTATAAAATATACGGTTATGATAAATTATCACGTTCATATTCATAATTTTCATGAAGGTGTTTAACTCCATTCAATTAAAATGAGGTAGAAGATACTCGCTTAAAATAATATTGCTGTTACGTATATTATCAATAGGCCAGCCGGATCAGATCGTCCATCATTTCACCCTGCTTTCGATCCTGTGTTAGGATAAACCCGCTGTTGTTTGTCACCACGACTTAGCTGAATGGACCCTATGAACGCATTTGATTCGCAAGCTGAAGACTCTCCATCCACCATTGGCCGTAGCTTACGCAATCGCCCGTTGGCGCGTAAAAAACTGTCTGAAATGGTTGAAGAAGAACTGGAGCAGATGATTCGTCGTCGGGAGTTTGGCGAGGGCGAACAGTTGCCGTCTGAGCGGGAGCTGATGGCCTTCTTTAACGTGGGCCGTCCTTCTGTACGAGAAGCGCTGGCCGCGTTAAAACGCAAAGGTCTGGTACAAATCAACAACGGCGAGCGCGCCCGCGTTTCGCGTCCTTCAGCTGATACCATCATCAGCGAGCTGTCTGGTATGGCGAAAGATTTCCTCGCACATCCCGGCGGCATTGCCCACTTCGAGCAGTTGCGACTGTTCTTTGAATCCAGCCTGGTACGATACGCCGCCGAACATGCGACAGATGAGCAAATCGACAGACTGGCTAAAGCACTGGAGATCAACAGCCAGTCGCTCGATGACAATACGTTGTTCATCCGCTCGGACGTTGATTTTCACCGTGTACTGGCTGAGATCCCGGGCAATCCTATCTTTATGGCTATCCATGTTGCGCTGTTAGACTGGCTGATTGCCGCCCGTCCGACCGTTGCCGATCAAGAGTTGTATGAACACAATAACGTGAGTTATCAGCAGCATATCGCTATTGTCGACGCAATTCGCCAGCGCGATCCTGAAGAAGCTGACCGCGCACTGCAAGAACACCTCAACAGCGTTTCCGCGACCTGGCACGCCTTCAGCAAAAGTAAAAAGTTGCGTAAGTGATCGCGATCCCGACGATCGTTTAAACACAAAATCATTCAAGTTGCATCAAGGCGGCAAGAGAGCGAGTTCCCTGGAGCATAGATAACTATGTGACAGGGGTGAGCGAACGCAGCTAACGCAGAGGCGGCTCGAAGGATGAAGTGTTTAGTGAAGTAGATCGCACTATAAGCGTTCTGTATTGTATTGCTGCTTATTTGATCTGGTATAACAGGTATAAAGGTATGTAGTCAGATAACACTAATCATCGTCAGAGGTCGTTATGGCAAGAGATTTAAAAGGCGTAATGCCAGCGTTGTTAACCCCATTCGATAACCAACAGAGACTGGACATCGAGAGTCTGCGCCGCCTGGTGCGTTTCAACATTGGTCAGGGTGTCGATGGGCTCTATGTCGGTGGCTCAACGGGTGAGGCCTTTGTCCAAAACCGCGTTGAAAGAGAGCAGGTGCTGGAAATTGTGGCCGAAGAAGCGAAAGGCAAGGTGACGCTGATCGCTCATGTTGGCACGGTGAGCACCGAAGAAAGCCAACAGCTGGCGAGCGCCGCGCATCGTTACGGCTTTGATGCAGTTTCGGCCGTCACGCCGTTTTACTATCCGTTCAGCTTTGAAGAGCATTGCGACCACTACCGCGCAATTATTGATTCAGCTAATGGATTGCCGATGGTGGTCTATAACATCCCGGCGCTGAGCGGCGTAAAACTGACGCTGGATCAGATCAACACGCTGGTGACGCTACCTGGCGTTGGCGCGCTGAAACAAACTTCCGGCGATCTCTATCAGATGGAACAGATCCGCCGCGCTCATCCCGATCTGGTGCTTTATAACGGTTATGACGAGATCTTTGCTTCTGGTTTGCTGGCGGGTGCAGATGGCGGTATCGGTAGCACTTACAACATCATGGGGTGGCGCTATCAGGGAATTGTGAAAGCGCTCAAAGAAGGCGACATCCGCACGGCGCAAAAGCTGCAAACTGAGTGCAATAAGGTTATCGATCTGCTCATTAAGGTTGGCGTGTTCCGCGGCCTGAAAACGGTACTGCACTATATGGATGTGGTTTCTGTCCCACTGTGCCGTAAACCCTTTGCCCCGGTAGATGAACAATATCTGCCGGAACTGAAAGCGCTGGCAAACCAACTGCTGGCGGAAAAGGCGTAATCACGGGTCGCCGGGGGCGTTTCGCTTGCCCGGCCTGGATTTTCGACCGTAGGCCGGGTAAGGCAAAGCCACCACCCGGCACAACAACAAAAATCGTCGGGAGAGTAAAATGAGTACTTCTACCCAAAGCATCCCGTGGTATCGCCATCTCAATCGGGCACAATGGCGGGCATTTTCCGCCGCCTGGCTGGGATATTTGCTTGATGGTTTCGATTTTGTGTTAATCGCCCTGGTGCTGACAGAAGTGCAGGGCGAATTCGGACTGACGACGGTGCAGGCTGCCAGCCTGATCTCGGCCGCCTTTATCTCCCGTTGGTTTGGCGGATTAATGTTGGGGGCCATGGGCGATCGTTACGGACGCCGCCTGGCGATGGTCACCAGCATCATTCTGTTCTCCGTGGGGACGCTGGCCTGCGGCTTTGCGCCGGGCTACACCACCATGTTTATCGCCCGACTGGTTATCGGTATGGGGATGGCCGGTGAGTATGGTTCCAGCGCAACCTATGTTATTGAAAGTTGGCCTAAACATCTGCGAAACAAAGCCAGTGGTTTCCTGATTTCCGGCTTTTCCGTTGGTGCCGTGATCGCCGCCCAGGTCTACAGTCTGGTGGTCCCGGTCTGGGGATGGCGCGCGCTGTTCTTCATCGGCATCCTGCCAATTATCTTCGCCCTCTGGCTGCGTAAAAATATTCCGGAAGCGGAAGACTGGAAAGAAAAACACGAAGGCAAAGCGCCAGTGCGCACGATGGTGGACATTCTCTACCGGGGCGAGCATCGGGTAATTAATATTCTGATGACGCTCGCCGCTGCAACTGCGCTGTGGTTCTGCTTTGCTGGCAACCTGCAAAATGCGGCTATCGTGGCGGTCCTGGGACTGATATGCGCCTTTATCTTCATTAGCTTTATGGTGCAAAGCAGCGGGAAACGCTGGCCGACGGGCGTGATGCTGATGGTGGTCGTGCTATTTGCCTTCCTGTACTCGTGGCCGATTCAGGCGCTGTTGCCAACCTATCTGAAAACGGAACTGCTGTACGATCCTTCCACGGTGGCCAGAGTGCTCTTCTTTAGTGGCTTTGGTGCGGCGGTCGGTTGTTGCGTCGGCGGTTTTCTTGGTGACTGGCTGGGCACGCGTAAAGCCTATGTCTGCAGTCTGCTGGCCTCGCAGTTGCTGATTATTCCGGTGTTTGCAATAGGCGGTTCAAACGTCTGGGTACTGGGTTTGCTGCTGTTTTTCCAACAAATGCTCGGCCAGGGGATCTCCGGGATCTTACCAAAACTGATTGGCGGCTATTTCGATACCGATCAGCGTGCGGCGGGATTGGGCTTCACCTATAACGTGGGCGCACTGGGCGGGGCTTTGGCACCGATCATCGGCGCGCTGATTGCCCAACGTCTTGATCTGGGTACCGCGCTGGGATCGCTCTCTTTCGGCCTGACATTTGTGGTGATCCTGCTGATTGGTCTCGATATGCCGTCCCGCGTACAGCGCTGGCTGCGTCCTGAAGCGTTACGTACGCATGACGCCATCGATGGTCGACCGTTTAGCGGGGCCGTGCCGTTCGGCGGTGACAAAAGCACCATGGTGAAATCCAAAAGTTAATCCAATTGCCCGGTGCTGAACCGGGCAATAGCCGTAAGGGAAGAATATGTCGTTCTTTGAGCTACAGAGCGCCACTACGATGCATGAGGCGGCGTCATGACCACACTGGCGATTGATATTGGCGGCACCAAATTGGCTGCCGCGCTGGTAGAGAACAATCTGCAAGTCCGCGAGCGGCGTGAACTGCCGACGCCTGCCAGTAAAACGCCGCAAGCGCTGCGCGCCGCGTTACAAACACTGGTTGCACCGCTACAGGGGCGTGCTAATCGGGTAGCGATCGCCTCGACGGGGATTATCCGTGAGGGGGCTTTACTGGCGCTGAATCCGCATAACCTCGGCGGGTTGATGCATTTTCCGCTGACACAAACGCTGGAGCAAATCACCGACCTGCCGACGCTGGCCGTCAATGACGCACAGGCAGCGGCGTGGGCTGAGTACCATGCGCTTGGTGGTGAGTACCGCGATCTGGTGTTTATTACCGTCTCCACAGGCGTGGGCGGGGGAGTCGTCAGCGGTGGGACACTGCTGACCGGAGTCGGCGGTTTGGCTGGGCATCTGGGACATACGCTGGCCGATCCGCATGGGCCTGTTTGCGGCTGCGGGCGTGTGGGTTGCGTTGAGGCGATCGCATCCGGTCGTGGAATAGCGGCGGCTGCCGAAGGCGCGCTTGCCGGATTCGACGCCAAAACTATTTTTAGCCATGCCGGACAGGGGGATGAGCAGGCAAGCCGGTTGATCCATCGCTCGGCGCGTACTTTGGCAAGGCTTGTTGCCGATGTGAAGGCCACGACCGATTGCCAGATTGTGGTGATTGGCGGCAGCGTTGGGCTGGCTGAAGGGTATCTGGCGCTGGTGGAACATTATCTGGCACAAGAGCCTTTGGCCTATCACGTGGAATTGCTGGCGGCGCATTACCGTCATGACGCTGGATTACTGGGGGCCGCGCTGTTGGCCCTGGGAGAATGATGATGATATCAGATGCGTTGAATTCACTGCCTTCTGCCGGATTACATCCGGTCTTGCAACAGGCGTTAACGCTTGCCATTGCGGCGAATCCGCAGGAGAAGACGCCTGGGCGCTACACGTTGCAGGGCGAGAATATTTTTATGAATGTCATGCAATTTACAACGCAGAGCCCAGAGCATAAGAAAGCGGAGCTGCATCAGCAGTACATTGATATTCAGATGCTGTTGTCCGGCGAAGAACGGATTCTGTTCGGGATGACCGATTCTGCTCGTCACTGTGAAGAGATGCACATCGAGGATGATTATCAGCTGTGCAGCCAGATTGCCGATGAACAGGCTATGGTACTGAAGCCGGGAAAATTTGTGATTTTTATGCCGGGCGAGCCGCATAAACCGGGTTGTGTGGTGCAGGCCCCGATGGACATCAAAAAAGTGGTGATCAAAGTCCGCGCCAGCTTATTACAAGCTTGAGAGTGAGAGACTGTGTCGGATGGCAAGGCTTACGCCATCCGACATGGAATGTAACGACCTAGCGCTTAAACGTCACCGTTTCTGGCTGCGTCAGATGCAGTGTGGTTTGGCTTGGGACCGTCTCGGCAATGACTCGACCATGACGAATGGAATAACGGGCAGGCGTCTGGCGACGAACCGCGTCAAACCCATTTTCTGCAGGCAAGATCACCAGATTCGCAGAATTCCCCACGTTCAGACCGTAGTCCTGCAGGTGCAGGGTTTTCGCGCTGTGGCTGGTGACCAGGTTCAACCCATCGTTAATTTGTCCGTATCCCATCAGTTGGCACACGTGTAATCCCATATGCAGCACCTGCAGCATATTCGCAGTGCCCAGCGGGTACCACGGATCGAAGACGTCATCATGACCGAAGCAGACGTTGATCTCCGCTTCCAGCATCTCTTTGACGCGCGTAACACCACGACGCTTAGGATAAGTGTCAAAGCGCCCTTGCAGGTGAATATTCACCAGTGGATTTGCGACAAAGTTAATGCCGGACATTTTCAACAGACGGAAAAGACGGGAAGCATACGCGCCGTTGTAGGAATGCATCGCCGTGGTATGGCTGGCGGTCACGCGCTCGCCCATATTGTAGCGATGTGCCAGTGCCGCAACGGTTTCAACAAAGCGGGATTGCTCATCATCGATTTCGTCACAGTGCACGTCGATAAGTTTGTCGTATTTTTGCGCCAGAGCGAAAATCTTGTGCAGCGACTCTACGCCATATTCACGCGTGAATTCAAAGTGCGGGATCGCGCCAATGACGTCGGCGCCCAGACGCACGGCTTCCTCCAGGAGCGCTTCACCGTTGGGATAAGAAAGAATGCCTTCTTGCGGGAACGCGACAATCTGTAGCTCTACCCACGGAGCGACTTCTTGCTTCACCTCCAGCATGGCTTTTAGCGCCGTCAACGTAGGGTCGGAAACGTCAACGTGAGTACGGACATACTGGATGCCGTTGGCCATCTGCCACTTCAGGGTCTGCATGGCGCGCGCTTTGACGTCTTCGTGAGTGAGCATTGCCTTACGTTCAGCCCAGCGTTCAATGCCCTCAAACAGCGTACCAGACTGATTCCAGCTCGGCTCGCCCGCGGTTTGTGTAGTGTCCAGATGGATATGTGGCTCAACGAACGGTGGGATAGCCAGACCGCCTTCAGCATCAAGCACTTCACCCTGTGGTAACGTCGCTGCGTCTTGAGGCTCAATACGGCTAAAGCGCCCGTTTTCAATCGTGATTTGCCATAACCCTTCACGTCCCTGTAAACGCGCCTGATGAATGGTGATGTTATTATTCTGCATGGCTGACCTCCGGGGATTTAGCAAGGCTGCGATTGAAAAGTGGATTCAGCAGGATATAGCTGAATACGCCGCCAAGTACGGCATTGACGGGCACGATGCCGGGAATATAGTGACCTGCGGCAACGCCCAGTGCAACGGACAGGATCGCTATCCAGTTTACGGAAATAAATTGCGCTTTGCTGAAGTCGGCATAGCGGCGATGGTTCAGCAGATAGTCGGCGATGATCACCCCGCCAATTGGGGGAATCGCTGCCGACAGAAATGTCAGCCAGCCGACAAAGTTATTGTAAAGCCACAGTGCGCACAGTGTGCCAATAATACCGTTAGCCACTGACAGCGTACGGCTGGAAAGGCCGGTAATATTGGCAAATCCCAGGCCCGATGCGTACAGCGCATTATCGTTGGTGGTCCAGATATTCAGGCCGAGAACGATGATCGCGGGCAGCAGCAGTCCCTGGGCAATCATCACGTCAGAGATATCCGCCTGTCCAACCGCAGCCGCGCCCGCAGCGCCGAAGATGAACATAAGCGAATTGCCAAGGAAAAACGCCACCATGGCGATCAGCACCGCGCCTTTGGCGTTGCGGCCAAAACGGACGAAGTCAGCGGTTAACGTCCCTGCGCTGACAAACGAGCCGACTACCAGCGCCAGTGCGGTGGAGAAATCCAGCGGCGTTTGCGGCACTATCGCTTTTAAATGCTCCAAACCGCCGACATCGCTCACTGCCAGCCAGACGGAGTAGCTGCCAAGTACGACGATGGCAGGCACGGCGATGATAGATAAAACGGTCAGCGCTGAGATGCCAAAAAAGATGGTCAGGGTCATCAACAGACCGGAAATCGCAATCAGGATATTGACGTCAATTCCCGTCGCTTTGCCAACCGGGATAGCAAACATGGCCACACCAACGCCAAACCAGCCTACCTGTGTGCCGCCTAACAGCAGAGAGGGAAGCCATGAACCTTTCACACCAAATGAGTAACGTGCCAGAAGGTGGGTTGAGAGCCCTGTTTTTGCGCCGATAAAACCGAGAAATGCAGTGTAAATACCGAGGAGAAGATTACCGAAGAGAACTGCCAGGAAGAAATCATTATAAGAAAGACCGGTACCGAGTGTGCCACCGGTCCACATACTGGCGGAAAAGAATGTGAGTCCCAACATGACAAATGTTAGTGGAACTACGCCTTTTCACGCCGCCAGAGGGACGGGGCCCTGGCTATAATTGTTGTCTTGCGACACAACGCCTCCATGAATTTTGCCCAAAAAATCCGCCGCATAATATACAGTTCTCAACGTAAAGCAAACGTTTTCGTCTGATTTTTACATGGTTATTATTCATGATGTCGATCTGTTTGGGGTGTTAAGGTTATTTGCCCTGTTTACTAAACGTGTTGTCAGACTGGCTTAATCGGCAGGTTTGGCGGTATTGCGGCAGGAATTTGGCATCTCACCCACCAGGGCAGATGAGATGCCTTAAGAGGCTGTATTACACTTCCAGGTAGTTCAGGATACCGTCTGCCGCTTTACGACCTTCGGCAATCGCGGTGACTACCAGATCCGAACCGCGCACGATGTCGCCACCGGCGAAGATTTTCGGGTTGCTGGTCTGGAAGGCGTTGTCGCTGCGCTCTGGAGCAATAATGCGGCCCTGAGAATCCAGTTCGACGCTGTGTTTTGCCAGCCACTCCATACTGTGCGGACGGAAGCCAAACGCCAGTACCACCGCATCTGCCGGAACAACGTGTTCAGAACCGGCAACGATCTCCGCACGGCGACGGCCCTTCGCATCCGGTTCACCCATTTCGGTACGCGCCATTTTCACACCGCATACCTTACCGTTGGCATTCACTTCCACGCCTAAAGGCTGGACGTTGAACTGGAATTCGACGCCTTCTTCACGCGCATTTTTCACTTCGCGTTTGGAACCCGGCATGTTCTCTTCGTCACGACGATAAGCGCAGATGACATGTGCTGCGTTCTGGCGAACCGAGGTCCGCACGCAGTCCATCGCGGTATCGCCACCGCCGAGAACGACGACGCGTTTGCCTTCCATGCTGATGTACGGCTCGTCGCTGCTTTCGCCAAAGCCCATCAACTGTTTGGTATTGGCGATCAGGAACGGCAGGGCATCAAACACACCGGAAGCGTCTTCGTTTTCCAGCCCACCGCGCATCGACTGATAGGTACCTACGCCAAGGAACACGGCGTCATAATCTTTCAGCAGATCGTTAAGCTGTACATCGCGGCCCACTTCCACGTTCAATTTGAACTCAATGCCCATACCGGTGAAGATCTCACGACGGCGGGTCATGACCTCTTTCTCCAGCTTGAAGGCCGGGATACCGAAGGTCAGCAGACCGCCGATTTCCGGGTGGCGGTCAAATACCACCGCCTTCACGCCGTTGCGGGTCAGCACATCAGCACAGGCCAGGCCTGCCGGACCGGCACCGATGATCGCCACGCGCTTGTCGGTTTGACGCACGCCGGTCATATCCGGGCGCCAGCCCATTTCGAATGCTTTATCGTTGATATAGCGCTCGATGTTACCGATAGTCACCGCGCCGAACTCATCGTTCAGCGTACAGGATCCTTCACACAGACGATCCTGCGGGCATACGCGGCCACAGACTTCCGGCAGAGTGTTGGTCTGGTGCGACAGTTCTGCTGCTTCAAAAATACGCCCCTCGTTCGCCAGTTTCAGCCAGTTCGGGATGTAGTTATGCACCGGGCACTTCCACTCGCAGTACGGGTTACCGCAGGACAGGCAGCGGTCTGCCTGTGCTTTGGCCTGGCCTTCGGAAAACGGCTCGTAGATCTCGATAAACTCGATCTTACGGATCTTCAGCGGCTTCTTAGGCGGATCAACGCGCTGCAGGTCGATAAATTGGTATACGTTCTGACTCATTGCTGCTACCCCTTACTGCGCCTGCACACGCAGCTCTGCTGCGCTACGACTACGGTGACCCAACAGTGCTTTCACATCACTGGATTTTGGTTTTACCAGCGCGAATTTCGCCGAGAATGCTGGCCAGTTAGCCAGGATCTCTTCGCCGTGTGAAGAGCCGGTATGCTGTACGTGCTCGGTAATCAAACCGCGTAGGTGTTCCTCGTGGATAGCCAGCGAGTCCACGCTCAGCACTTCTACCAGTTCCGGGTTCACGCGTTTGCGGAACTCACCGTCTTCATCGAGCACGTAGGCGAATCCGCCCGTCATACCCGCTCCGAAGTTGACGCCCGTTTTTCCGAGAATACAGACGATGCCGCCGGTCATATATTCGCAGCCGTTGTCGCCAATACCTTCAACCACGGTGATTGCGCCGGAGTTACGTACTGCAAAGCGCTCACCCGCACGACCCGCGGCAAACAGGCGGCCACCGGTGGCACCATACAGACAGGTGTTACCAATGATGCTCGCCTCATGGCTACGGAAAGCAGAGCCAACCGGAGGACGCACTGCAAGCAGACCGCCCGCCATACCTTTACCGACATAGTCGTTGGCATCACCGGTCAGATACAACTCCACGCCGCCCGCGTTCCACACGCCGAAGCTCTGGCCTGCGGTACCGCTGAAGTGCGCTTTGATTGGGTCAGACGCCAGCCCCTGATCGCCATGCGTTTGCGCGATATAGCCCGACAGCGACGCGCCAACAGAACGGTCGGTGTTGCGGATATCGAACCAGAAGGTTTTGCTCTGGCGCTCGTCGACAAACGGTTTCGCTTGCTGTAACAACTGAGCGTTCAGCACGCCGTTATCAAACGGCGGGTTGTTCTCGGTGCAATGCAGCGCTTTACCCGGATGCGGTTCGGCGGTTTCCAGCAGACGAGACAGTTCCAGTTTCTGTTGCTTGGCGGTAAACCCTTCCAGCTCTTTGAGCAGGTCGGTACGACCAATCAGATCCACCAGACGCTTCACACCCAGTTGCGCCATCAGCTCACGGACTTCGCGGGCGATAAATTCAAAGTAGTTAGTCACTTTGAACGGTAGGCCGTGATAGTGGTTCTTACGCAGTTTGTCATCCTGAGTCGCCACGCCGGTTGCGCAGTTGTTCAGGTGGCAAATACGCAGGTATTTACAGCCCAGCGCCACCATTGGACCGGTACCGAAGCCGAAGCTTTCCGCACCCAGAATCGCCGCTTTAATGATATCGACACCGGTTTTCAGACCGCCATCAACCTGCAGACGAATCTTGTGACGCAGACCGTTAGCGACCAGCGCCTGCTGGGTTTCCACCAGACCGAGTTCCCACGGGCAGCCCGCATATTTCACCGAGGAGAGCGGGCTTGCGCCGGTACCGCCATCGTAGCCAGCAATGGTGATCAGATCCGCATAGGCTTTCGCCACGCCTGTGGCGATGGTGCCAACGCCTGGTTCGGAAACCAGCTTCACGGAGATCATCGCTTTCGGGTTGACCTGTTTGAGGTCGAAAATCAGCTGCGCTAAGTCTTCGATAGAGTAAATATCGTGGTGCGGCGGCGGGGAGATCAGCGTCACGCCCGGCACCGAATAGCGCAGTTTGGCGATGTACGGGGTGACTTTATCACCCGGTAACTGACCGCCTTCGCCAGGTTTCGCGCCCTGAGCGACTTTAATCTGGATGACATCGGCGTTGACCAGATACGCCGGGGTTACGCCAAAGCGACCGGAAGCAACCTGCTTAATGCGCGACACTTTATTGGTGCCATAGCGCGCCGGGTCTTCACCGCCTTCACCGGAGTTCGAGTTGCCGCCGATGCTGTTCATGGCTTCGGCCAGCGCTTCGTGTGCTTCGGGGCTTAATGCTCCGATGGACATAGCTGCGGTATCGAAGCGTTTAAACAGTTCGGTTGCGGGTTCTACTTCGCTAATGCTTACGGCTTCATCGCCAGGCGTAATCGCCAGCAGATCGCGCAGCGTGGCCGCCGGACGCTCATTGACCAGCTTGGCATATTCCTGATAGTCGCTGTACTCGCCGCTTTGTACCGCCTGTTGCAGCGTGCGCACCACGTCCGGGTTGTAGGCATGGTATTCGCCGCCGTGGACGTATTTGAGCAAACCGCCCTGGCTGATAGGTTTACGTGCCAGCCATGCATGTTTGGAGAGGTTCAGCAGATCCTGCTGGAAGTCGCTAAACCCTGCGCCGCTAATACGGCTGACCACGCCCTGGAAGCACAGCGCCACGACATCATCGTGCAGACCAACCGCTTCAAACAGCTTCGAGCAGCGGTAAGAGGCGATGGTCGAAATGCCCATTTTGGACATGATTTTGTACAGACCTTTGTTGATGCCGTTACGGTAGTTCAGCATCACGGTCCGGTAATCTTTGGCAATCGCCTGAGTGTCGATCAGCCGTCCCAGCGTTTCATACGCGAGATACGGGTAAATGGCCGTCGCGCCAAAGCCGAGCAGGACAGCAAAATGGTGCGGGTCGCGGGCGCTGGCGGTTTCAACGATGATGTTGGCGTCGCAACGCAGGCTTTGTTCTACAAGGCGCGTTTGCACTGCGCCCACGGCCATCGGTGCCGGAACCGGCAGGCGGTTTTTCGCGATGTTACGGTCAGAGAGCACCAGCAGCACCGTACCGTTACGCACCATCTGTTCCGCCTTATCGCACAATGCTTTGACGGTCTCTTCGAGGGTGGTTTCGGTCACATCGAAGGTGATATCCAGGCGGTCGGCGCGGTAATGCTCCTCTTTCATGGTGGTGAGCTGGGTGAAATCGGAGTACAGCAGGATCGGCGATTTAAAGCTCAGGCGGTGTGCCTGACCTTCGGCTTCGCAGAAGACGTTCATCTCACGACCGATGCTGGTGGCCAGCGACATAACGTGCGCTTCACGCAGCGGGTCGATCGGCGGGTTAGTCACCTGCGCGAACTGCTGGCGGAAGTAGTCATAAATGATGCGCGGCTGGCTGGACAGCACGGCAAACGGGGTATCATCACCCATTGAGCCGACCGCTTCCTGACCGTTTTCACCTAGCACGCGGATCACGGAATCCAGCTCTTCGGCGCTGTAGTTAAACTGTTTCTGATAGCTGGCGAGCGTGTCATCGTCCAGTTCGCGGCTGCCGACCTGATCGTCTGCGAGGTCTTCGAACGGCACCAGACGGCGGACGTTCTTCTCCATCCACTCTTTGTACGGATGGCGGCTTTTCAGATCGTCATCGGTTTCGGCGGAGTGCAGAATGCGCCCGCTGCGGGTATCGATAACCATCAGCTCGCCAGGGCCGACGCGACCTTTCTCAACCACTTCATCCGGCTGATAATCCCAGATCCCGACTTCAGAAGCGCAGGTAATCAGCTTGTCTTTGGTGATGACGTAGCGCGCCGGACGCAGGCCGTTACGGTCAAGGTTACAGGCGGCAAAGCGGCCGTCGGACATAACAATGCCCGCCGGGCCATCCCACGGCTCCATGTGCATGGAGTTAAAGTCAAAGAACGCGCGCAGCTCCGGGTCCATATCCGGGTTGTTCTGCCAGGCCGGCGGCACCAGTAAACGCATGGCACGGATAATGTCCATCCCGCCAGCCAGCAGCAGTTCCAGCATGTTATCCATTGAGCTGGAGTCGGAGCCGGTTTCGTTAACGAACGGTGCGGCGTCGTGCAGGTCAGGGATCAGCGGTGTCTGGAATTTATAGGTACGTGCGCGTGCCCACTGGCGGTTGCCGGTGATGGTGTTGATTTCACCGTTATGCGCCAGGTAGCGAAACGGTTGGGCCAGCGGCCAGCGCGGTACGGTATTGGTGGAGAAGCGCTGGTGGAACAGGCAGATGGCCGATTCCAGACGCAGGTCCGCCAGGTCCAGGTAAAAGCGCGGCAGATCCGCCGGCATACACAGACCTTTATAGATATTGACCAGGTTCGACAAGCTACACACGTAGAAGTCTTTATCGTCCTGGAGGCGTTTTTCGATGCGACGGCGCGCGATGAACAGGCGGCGCTCCATATCACGCGGACGCCAGCCCGCAGGGGCGTTGACAAAAATTTGCTCGATACGAGGCAGGGAGGAGAGGGCGATTTCACCGAGAACACCTTCGTTGGTCGGCACGTCGCGCCAGCCGACAATCGACAGGGTCTCCTGCTGTAATTCTTCTTCGACAATGCGACGAGAAGCCGCAGCCAGTTCAGCGTCTTTATTTAAAAAGATCATGCCGACGGCATAGTTTTTAGCTAAACGCCAGCCGCGCTCTTGCGCCACGATGCGGAAAAAGCGGTCAGGTTTTTGTAACAGCAAACCGCAACCATCGCCGGTTTTACCATCGGCTAGAATTGCGCCACGGTGCTGCATGCGGGCCAGTGCGTGTATGGCGGTACGCACTACCTTGTGGCTAGGTTCGCCTTCTATGTGGGCGATCAGGCCGAAACCACAGTTATCCCTCTCAAGGGATTTATCGTACAACATATCAGTGAACCTCCCCAGGCTCTGCGGGATTCCCATCTGGACCGTTGCGCACGGGCACACCAAGAGCATGGCGACGGGGTTTGCGTGTCATACGCTTACCTCGCATTCGCCCTCTTTATCCTTTTCGCATAGGTCAAACAAGTTTGAGGACTTGCTTCAGAGGGAATCTCAATTACTGCATAAATATGATGAGCAGGCTGCTCATCCAGAAAGCTTCCAGCGGATTTCCACGTTATCGGGAATCCACACACAGGTCAAATGGCAATCTTATTTATGCAAAAATGTGCTATAGGGCGATTAACTTTATGAATATGTTGAAATTTAAGGCTTTTTTACATTGATTTAACGCAAGGGGGATGGGGAGCGAAGTGTGATCTGTCTCACTGTCAGAAAGGCTGTATATCCCCCGTCCTCCCTTTGTTTATCGCTATGCTTGGCATTTTATGCTGGTTTTTGGAGTTTTGGCGTCTTAAAGATACTGTTTTTATGCTGAGAGTATAAGAAGATAAAAAAAACAGTCGGATATAAGGAAAAGTAATTTCATTTTGAATGAATGAAATTTCGATTATTTTGATTTGTTATGCAATGAATAAAAGCACGCCAGGGCGATTGATCCAGGTCATCGCCGACTGGGGCAAAAAATGGCAGGCTTTGGCCTCTTTTCAAGGCGCGGTCTACCAGATTATGCAGTTACAGAAATTAGTCAATATGTTTGGTGGGGATCTTTCTCGCCGTTACGGGCAAAAGGTTCATAAACTCACGCTTCACGGCGGCTTTAGCTGTCCAAATCGTGATGGCACCATCGGACGTGGCGGGTGTACTTTCTGCAATGTCGCCTCGTTTGCCGATGAAGCACAGCAGCACCATTCTATTGCCGAGCAGCTTGAGCATCAGGCGCATCTGGTCAATCGCGCGAAACGCTATCTGGCCTATTTCCAGGCCTATACCAGCACCTTTGCTGAAGTGCAGGTGCTGCGTTCGATGTATCAGCAGGCGGTCAGCCAGGCCAGTATCGTCGGGTTATGCGTTGGGACGCGCCCCGACTGCGTGCCGGATGCGGTACTCGATCTGCTTTGCGAGTATAAAGACCTCGGCTATGAGGTATGGCTGGAACTCGGTTTGCAAACCGCGCATGACAAAACCCTGCATCGTATTAACCGCGGCCATGATTTTGCCTGCTACCAACGCACTACGCGACTGGCACGCGAGCGTGGGCTGAAAGTGTGCTCGCACCTGATTGTCGGTCTGCCGGGAGAAGGGCATGCAGAATGCCTGCAAACCATGGAACGTGTAGTGGAGACGGGTGTTGACGGTATTAAGCTGCACCCGCTGCATATTGTGAAAGGCAGTACGATGGCGAAAGCCTGGGAAGCCGGGCGGCTGAACGGAATTGAACTGGACGACTATACGGTTACCGCCGGGGAGATGATCCGTCATACGCCGCCAGAGGTGATTTATCATCGAATTTCCGCCAGCGCGCGCCGCCCAACGCTGTTGGCACCGCTATGGTGTGAAAACCGCTGGACCGGCATGGTCGAACTGGATAAGTACCTTAACAAGTACGGTGTGCAAGGCTCGGCGCTCGGTACGCCATGGGCGCAGCCTGAGAACTAACTCTCCGTAGGCCGGATAAAGCAAAGCCGACATCCGGCAATCTGCGCCTGCTTGCCTGATGGCGCTTTGCTTATCAGGCCTACGATGGCCTCTCCGCGGTCATTTCACCGATAACCTCCGCATTTCTTGCACAATCTTCAACGTCACGCTGAGAATTGAGTATTATTGTGCCAAGTTGTCGTGAAGGAACCCTCTATGAAGCAAATCCGTATGCTGGCGCAATATTACGTCGACCTGATGATGAAGTTAGGTCTGGTGCGCTTTTCGCTGCTGTTGGCGCTGGCTCTGGTCGTGTTGGCAATTGTGGTGCAGATGGCTGTCACCATGGTGCTGCATGGCCAGGTAGAAAGCATTGATGTCATCCGTTCTATCTTTTTTGGTCTGTTAATTACCCCCTGGGCCGTCTATTTCTTGTCTGTGGTGGTGGAGCAACTTGAGGAGTCCCGGCAACGCCTGTCACGACTGGTACAAAAGCTGGAAGAGATGCGCGAGCGAGATCTCAAGCTCAATGTGCAGTTGAAAGATAATATTGCCCAGCTCAATCAGGAAATTGTTGAGCGTGAAAAAGCCGAAGCAGAGCGCCAGGAAACATTCGAGCAACTGAAGGTTGAAATCAAAGAGCGCGAAGAAGCACAGATCCAGCTTGAGCAACAGTCTTCCTTTTTACGCTCTTTCCTTGATGCCTCGCCGGACCTGGTTTTTTATCGCAATGAAGATAAAGAGTTTTCCGGCTGTAACCGTGCTATGGAGCTGCTGACTGGCAAAAGCGAAAAGCAGCTGGTGAACTTAAAACCGGCTGACGTTTACTCTCCTGAAGCGGCTGAAAAGGTGATTGAGACCGACGAGAAGGTGTTCCGCCATAATGTTTCGCTCACCTACGAACAGTGGCTGGACTACCCGGACGGGCGCAAAGCCTGCTTTGAAATTCGCAAAGTGCCTTACTATGACCGCGTAGGTAAGCGACATGGTCTGATGGGCTTTGGGCGCGATATTACCGAGCGTAAGCGTTATCAGGATGCGCTTGAGCGCGCCAGCCGCGATAAGACCACCTTTATTTCTACCATCAGCCACGAGCTGCGCACCCCGCTTAACGGCATTGTCGGCTTAAGCCGGATCCTGCTGGATACGGATCTGACCGCGGAGCAGGAAAAATACCTGAAAACAATCCACGTCTCTGCTGTGACGCTGGGGAATATTTTCAACGATATTATCGACATGGATAAGATGGAGCGACGTAAAGTCCAGCTCGATAACCAGCCGATCGATTTCACCAGTTTTATGGCGGATCTGGAAAACCTCTCTGGCCTACAGGCGCAGCAAAAGGGGCTGCGTTTTGTGCTTGAGCCGACGTTACCGCTGCCGCATAAGGTCATTACCGACGGAACGCGTCTGCGTCAGATCCTGTGGAATCTGATCAGCAACGCCGTGAAGTTTACCCAGCAGGGGCAGGTGACCGTGCGGGCGCGCTATGACCAGGGGAATATGCTGCATTTCGAAGTTGAAGATTCTGGCATCGGCATTCCGCAGGATGAGCAGGATAAAATCTTCGCTATGTATTATCAGGTGAAGGACAGTAACGGCGGTAAACCGGCAACGGGGACAGGGATTGGTTTGGCTGTGTCGAAGCGTCTGGCGAAAAACATGGGCGGTGATATTACGGTTTCCAGCCAGGCAGGAAAAGGGTCCATCTTTACGCTAACCGTGCATGCCCCTGCGGTAGCGGAAGAGATTGAAGATGCTTTTGAAGACGATGAAATGCCGCTGCCAGCCCTGAATGTGCTGCTGGTAGAAGACATTGAGCTGAACGTTATTGTTGCGCGCTCCGTGCTGGAAAAATTAGGCAACAGCGTGGATGTCGCGATGACCGGGAAAGCCGCGCTGGAAATGTTTACGCCGGGTGAATATGACCTGGTGCTGTTGGATATTCAGCTACCGGATATGACCGGTCTGGATATCTCGCGGGAGCTCACGCAAAAATACGCCCGTGAAGATCTGCCACCGCTGGTTGCACTCACCGCCAACGTACTGAAAGATAAAAAAGAGTATCTGGACGCAGGCATGGACGACGTGCTGAGTAAGCCGCTGTCGGTTCCGGCGCTAACCGCCATGATCAAAAAATACTGGGATACCCGAAACGAAGAGGAGAGCACTGTGACATCTGAAGAAAGCAGTAAATCGCAAGCGCTGTTAGATATTCCTATGTTGGAACAATACCTCGAGCTGGTGGGACCGAAGTTAATTACCGACGGGCTGGCGGTGTTTGAGAAGATGATGCCGGGATATTTGAGCGTGCTGGAGTCCAACCTGACGGCACGGGATAAAAAAGGTGTTGTTGAGGAAGGCCATAAAATTAAAGGCGCAGCAGGTTCAGTGGGGCTGCGTCACCTGCAACAGCTAGGTCAGCAAATCCAGTCGCCGGATCTTCCTGCTTGGGAAGATAACGTTGCTGAATGGATTGAAGAGATGAAGCAGGAGTGGCAGCACGACGTGGCAGTATTAAAAGCCTGGGTGGCGAGCGTGGAAAAAAAATGACCCCGGCTTGACCGGGGTGCGCGAATACTGCGCCAACACCAGGGAAATCGTGGCTGCGCCGTAAATTATTATCATTGTTTACAAGGGCGCAGCCCTAATTTTCAGGCCGCACGCAGTTAAGATAGCAAATCTTAAATAATTTGTTACATGAATCAGTTAAATGTGTGAAGCGTAGCATTTAAATCATAATAACTAATATGTTTCAGCCAGTTGAGAAAGGAGTATCACGATGAAAAAAGTGGGTGTAGTGCTCAGCGGATGCGGCGTGTATGACGGTGCAGAGATCCATGAAACTGTTCTCACGCTTCTGGCCATTGCCCGCAACGGCGCTCAAGCCGTCTGTTTTGCACCGGATAAACAACAAGCGGATGTGATTAATCATCTGACCGGCGAGCCGATGCAGGAAACTCGCAATGTGCTGATTGAAGCCGCGCGCATCACACGTGGCGATATTCGCCCACTTGCGCAGGCAGTCTCATCGGAACTGGATGCGTTGATCGTGCCGGGTGGGTTTGGTGCGGCCAAAAATCTGAGCAATTTTGCCAGTCAGGGCAGCGAATGCCGGGTTGACAGCGATTTAGCCGCGCTGGCGGTGGCCATGCATCAGGCGGGTAAGCCGTTGGGGTTTATGTGCATTGCGCCTGCCATGTTACCAAAAATTTTTGACTTCCCGCTGCGTCTGACCATCGGCACTGATATCGACACGGCAGAGGTGCTGGAAGAGATGGGCGCTGAGCATGTGCCTTGTCCGGTTGATGACATTGTCGTCGATGAAGACAACAAAATCGTCACCACGCCTGCCTATATGCTGGCGCAGGACATCGCTCAGGCTGCGAGTGGCATCGATAAACTGGTATCGCGTGTGCTGGTGCTGACTGAATGAGAAAAGGAGTAACCGCCTTTCTGCGACGTATTTTTCTGCGGGTGGTGGTTGTCCTCGCCGTATTCTGGGGCGGGGGCATCGCACTTTTCAGCGTGATGCCTGTGCCTTTCTCGGCGGTAATGGTCGAGCGACAGCTGGGCGCATGGCTGTCCGGTGATTTCGGCTATGTGGCGCACTCGGACTGGGTGAGCATGGATGAGATCTCACCGTGGATGGGACTGGCGGTGATTGCTGCAGAGGACCAGAAGTTTCCAGACCACTGGGGGTTTGACGTCACCGCCATAGAGAAAGCGCTGGCGCACAATGAACGCAATGAAAACCGCATTCGCGGGGCGTCAACGTTATCGCAACAGACGGCGAAAAACCTCTTTTTGTGGGATGGACGTAGCTGGGTGCGTAAAGGTCTCGAAGCCGGGCTAACGCTGGGTATGGAAACCGTCTGGAGTAAGAAACGTATTCTGACCGTCTATTTGAATATCGCCGAGTTTGGCGATGGGATATTTGGCGTGGAGGCGGCGGCGCAACGGTATTTTCATAAACCGGCCAGTCGGTTGAGCCTGTCTGAAGCGGCCTTGCTGGCGGCAGTATTGCCCAATCCTTTGCGTTTTAAGGCGAATGCGCCTTCTGGTTATGTGCGTAACCGCCAGGCCTGGATTATGCGCCAAATGCGCCAGTTAGGTGGTGAGTCGTTTATGCGGGAAAATAATCTGTATTAGCGTAGTTATTGCCGGATGCGGCGTAAACGCCTTATCCGGCCTACTGGCTACGTTCTGTGTACTCGATTAATCTTCATCAAACCCTGAATTAAACAGGGCAATCACTGCGGCCAGGGCTTCTACTTCCTGTGGTCCCGTGGCTTCGACTTCTATCTGACGCCCTTTGGCTGAATCCAGCATCAGCAGAGCGATAACGCTGTTGGCCTCAGCTTCCGTTCCTTCATCATTACGCAGCAAAACTTCTGCTTCGAAACCCTGCATCAATTCAAACAGTTTCATCGCTGGGCGGGCATGCATGCCCAGCTTATTGGTGATTTCAACGGTTTGCTTCACGGTCATGATTTACGTTTTTCCAGCGTACGATGGCGTGACTGCACGTTTTTACCGCGTGAGCGGAAGTAGTCTGCCAGCTGCTCTGCAATATACACCGAACGGTGTTTCCCGCCGGTACAGCCGATGGCTACGGTAAGGTAGCTACGGTTGTTGGTCTCCAGCATGGGTAACCATAGCTCAAGATAGCTGCGAGTCTGGTAGATAAAATTGTGTACTTCTGTGTGCCTGTCGAGGAATGCGGCGACAGGGCGGTCAAGACCGGTCATTGGGCGCAGCTTCGGATCCCAGTGTGGGTTAGGCAGGAAGCGCACGTCAAAGACGTAATCCGCATCAATCGGGATACCGTGTTTGAAACCAAAGGATTCGAATACCATCGTCAATTCACGTTCACGTTTACCCAGCAGTCGGGTACGTAACATTTCTGCCAGTTCGTGTACGGACATTTCGGAGGTATCAACGATCAGGTCAGCGCGAGAGCGTAGAGGCTCCAGCAAATCGCTTTCCTTATCGATAGCGCTTTCCAGAGACAAGTTCTTGCTGGAGAGCGGGTGTAAACGGCGCGTGTCGCTGTAGCGACGAATCAACGTGTTACGGTCTGCATCAAGGAACAGCAGCTGTGGTGAGAAACCCTCGGGCAGATTATTCATTGCCTGCTCGAAAATTTCCGGGGACTCAGGCATGTTGCGCACATCAATGCTGACGGCCGCAGAAATCTGGCGATCGGCCAGTGTACGAGCCAGATCGGGCAACAGCACTACGGGAAGGTTATCCACGCAGTAAAAACCCATATCTTCCAGCGCACGCAGGGCGACAGATTTACCTGACCCTGAACGGCCGCTGACGATCATCAGTACCATGTACTGTTTCTCCTCACAACGACAAAAAAGGATGCCATTGGGTTGTTATGCTTCATCCTGTCCACCTTCGGTGTCCGTGATGATTTGATACAACTCCTGGTCACTCTGCGCGGCGCGCAGACGACGACAGATGGTTTTATCTGCCAGACGTTTTGCGACCAGTGACAACGTATGCAAATGCGTCTTGGTTTGGTCTGCCGGGACCAGCAGGGCGAAAAGCAGATCGACAGGTTGATTATCAATGGCGTCGAAGGCGATGGGTGTTTCGAGTTGAACAAACACACCAACCGCGCGCATCGTGTCTTCTTCCAGCTTTCCGTGCGGGATAGCAATACCATTACCGATGCCGGTACTGCCCATTTTTTCACGCGTCAGAATGGCTTCAAATACCACCTGAGCAGGCAAGCTAAGCTGTTTTGCCGCAAGTTCGCTGATGATTTCCAGTGCGCGCTTCTTGCTTTGGCAGTGAACGCCTGCGCGTGTACATTCCTGGTTAAGAACAGTGCTCAGTTGTAGAGTCGTATCGTTATTTGTCATAATTTCACCTAAGCGCTAACTGTACAAATGGCCCGTTGTGCTACACAACAGGCCGTCCTGCACCCGCTAACTGCCCGGACAAGTTAGTGCTGTTTCAGTTTATCTTTATGTTTTGTTAACTGCCGAGCCAGTTTATCAATTAAACCGTCAATGGCGGCGTACATATCCTGACCTTCCGCGCTGGCATGAATTTCGCCACCGTTCACATGCAGTGTTGCATCCGAGATATGTGTAACCTTCTCCACTTTCAACACAATATAGACCTGATTAATCCGGTCGAAATATTGTTCGAGCTTGGCAAATTTTGTATTCACAAAATCGCGCAGGGCTTCGGTGATTTCGACGTTGTTTCCAGTGATGTTGAGCTGCATAGTGTCTTCCTTATCGGTTGGGTCACACCAGCTGTTTGCGCTGGTTAGACGGCGGAATGGATAAAGACTCTCGGTACTTCGCAACGGTGCGGCGTGCCACCATGATACCCTGTTCTGACAGCATAGAGGTTAACTTGCTGTCACTCAGCGGTTTCGCGGGGTTTTCCGCAGCAATTAATTTCTTCACCAGCGCACGGATAGCTGTGGATGAGGCTTCACCTCCGCCTTCAGTGTTAACGTGACTGGAAAAGAAATACTTCAATTCAAAAATGCCGCGCGGACTGTGCAGATACTTTTGCGTGGTCACACGGGAAATGGTCGATTCGTGCATCTCGACGGCCTGGGCGATATCCGCCAGCACCATCGGTTTCATAAACTCTTCGCCTTGCTCAAAGAAAGCTTGCTGCTGCTCAACGATGCAGCGGCTGACGCGCAGCAACGTATCATTGCGGCTTTCCAGGCTTTTAATCAGCCACTTCGCATCTTGCAGATTGCTACGAATAAACTGGCTGTCGGCATCGTTGCGCGCGCTATTGCACATGGCGGCGTAGTGCTGGTTAATCTGTAAGCGCGGAATGCTGTCGCCGTTGAGTTCGACCACCCAGCGATCGTTATGCTTACGCACCAGCACATCCGGAATGACGTACTCCGGCTCGCCGGTCTGGATCGATTGCCCTGGGCGGGGATCAAGCGACTGGATGAGGTTGACGGCTTCTTTCAGCACGTCTTCTTTCAGCCGGGTCACGCGCATCAGGGTGCGGAAGTCATGGTTGGCTAACAGATCGAGGTGATCGCTGATGATCAGACGCGCTTCTTCCAGCCACGGCGTGGCTTTATCAAACTGCGAAAGTTGGATCAGTAAGCAGTCACGGAGATCTTTGGCGGCCACGCCAACGGGATCAAAGCGCTGAACGCGTTTAAGCACGGCTTCGATTTCGTCCATACCGACGTCGTCATCGCCCATGCTTTCGAGAATATCGTCCAGGGTCACGGTGAGATAACCGGTTTCGTCTACCGCATCCACAATGGATGTCGCAATGGCGCGATCGGTATCCGAGAACGGGGTCAGTTCCACTTGCCACATCAGGTAATCCTGTAGTGATTGCGTGGTCTCACCCTGATACACAGGCAGTTCGTCGTCGATGTAATCTCCGCTGGTGCCCGAAGGCGTCCCGGCGGTGTAAATTTCATCCCAACTGGCGTCAAGCGGTAACTCCTCAGGCATCTCTTTTTGTTCGAGTGCATCTGCGGTGTCGAGGGTTTCGCTGTCCTGTTTTTCCTGGGTATCAATTTCGTCGTGAAGATCGGTTTGCTCGAGCAGTGGGTTACTTTCCAGCGCTTGCTGAAGTTCTTGCTGAAGTTCCAGCGTGGACAGCTGCAACAGACGGATAGCCTGTTGTAGCTGAGGCGTCATCGCCAGTTGTTGGCTAAGCCTGAGTTGCAAACCTTGCTTCATGTTCAGAGTTGTTTTCTCCTGCAGTGACGTGAAGTCTTCTACCCTATCAGAGTCTGAAGTCTTCCCCAAGGTATACGCGCTTAACGTGCTCATCCTGCAGTATTTCTGTTGGCGTGCCGTGTGCGATCAGGTGTCCCTGACTTACGATATAGGCGCGCTCACACACTGCCAGCGTTTCGCGGACGTTATGGTCGGTAATCAGCACGCCAAGGCCGCTGTCGCGCAGGTGTTCGATGATCCGTTTAATATCAATAACAGAAATCGGGTCAACACCGGCAAACGGTTCATCCAGCAGGATAAATTTCGGATTAGCGGCCAGTGCGCGGGCGATCTCCACGCGGCGTCGTTCACCACCGGAGAGCGACTGACCTAAGCTGTCGCGCAGGTGCTCGATGTGGAATTCTTCCATCAGCTCGTTGGCACGATCTTCCCGCTGCTCGCTGGTCAGATCGTCACGAATTTGCAGTACCGCCATCAGGTTATCAAACACGCTCAGGCGACGGAAAATCGATGCTTCCTGCGGTAAGTAGCCGATGCCGCGACGTGCGCGCGCATGCAGAGGCAGCAGACTGATGTCTTCGTCATCAATGATAATGTTACCCGCATCGCGCGGGACAATGCCGACTACCATGTAAAAGGTTGTTGTCTTGCCTGCACCGTTAGGACCGAGCAGACCGACGATCTCCCCTGAGTTGACGGTCAGACTGACATCTTCAACCACACGACGGCCTTTATAGGCTTTTGCAAGGTTCTTTGCAGTTAATGTTGCCATAACGAATCAGTTACCTTTTTTCTCTGCCGGAGCCTTGTTTTTGTCCTGCAACTGCGACGGAACCAGAACGGTGGTGACGCGTTTGCCTTTATCGCTGAAGGCCTGCATTTTCTGCTCTTTTACCAGATAGGTGATCTTATCGCCTGTGATGTTGCTATCAAGCTGTTCCAGGTAAGCCTTACCGGTGAGAACGACGAAGTCTTTCGCCAGTTCATAGTGCATGTGTGAGGCGCGGCCTTTCACTGGCTTACCGTTGTCCTGCATCTGGTAAAACGTGGCCGGATCACCGTAACCATCAATCACTTCTTTACCGTCTTCACCGCCCGGGCGGGTCACAACGACTTTATCGGCGTTAATTTTGATGGTGCCCTGGGTCACAATCACGTTGCCAGTAAACGTCACCACGTTGCCCTGCATATCCAGGGACTGCTGGTCCGACTCAATGTGAATCGGCTGGTCGGTATCGCCGGTGACGGCAAATGCCGGAATGCTGGCGGCCAGAAGTGAGCTGGCAAGCACAAGATTAAGGCTGAGTTTGTTTGTTTTGGATTTCATATGAGGTTCTAACCTTTTCAATCAGCTCGGCGTTCTTGCTGCGTAAGTTGCCGCGCATCTTCAGTCCGCTGGAGTTAAATGTTGTGCCATACAACGTCACCAGATCATCGGAAGTGACGTCTTGTGTCACCAGGTTAATCTGCGCGTTATCGGTCGTAATTCTGCGTAGTTGAGAGTCAGGCACCAGGGCGTTAACCTCAACATGGCCGTACAGATACAGCATCCGATCGTTGGTCAATTTGGCTTTATCGGCCTTGATCGTCCAGGTCGGTACTTTATCCTTATCAAACGTGGTTAATACCGGTTGAGTAAACCACGAAACCGCTTGTTCCGAATAATATTCAACGTGTTGTGCGATCAAGTGAT
Source organism: Citrobacter sp. MGH105 (assembly GCF_001037485.2). Lineage (NCBI taxonomy): Bacteria > Pseudomonadati > Pseudomonadota > Gammaproteobacteria > Enterobacterales > Enterobacteriaceae > Citrobacter > Citrobacter sp. MGH105. Next base: position 555,941 of record NZ_CP073048.1, read on the forward strand.
AGCTCAGCGCGCCTTCCGGACTATACACGACGGTATCAGTATGTTCGCTCTTATAGGTTGGCTCGTTGTTATTGACGACGACCTGAGCGGTGTCATCTTTGTCTGCCAGATTAATACCAATCATCACAAGGACAGCCAGCGACAGTAGAATGATAACCCAACGTCTGGTTTTGCTCATATCGATTGCCCTTTGGCCTCGTCCAGTTTGCCCTGCGCCAGGAGTAATAAATCGCAGACTTCACGCACAGCGCCACGTCCCCCATCAATGTGGGTGACATAATCGGCTCGCGGGATCAGCAGAGGGTGGGCATCTGCCACCGCGACGCTCAATCCTACTTTAGCCATCACCGGCCAGTCGATCAGGTCATCGCCAACGTAGGCGACATTCTCCGGCGCGATCGCCAGTTTGCTAAGGAGATCGCCAAAGGCAACCAGTTTGTCTGACTGCCCCTGATACAGGTGGGTGATCCCCAAAGTGGCACAGCGATCTTCTACAAGTTTAGCCTTTCGTCCGGTAATAATGGCAACCTCAATACCGGAAGTGAGCGCACAGCGAATTCCGTAACCATCACGGACGTTAAAAGCCTTCAGCTCTTCACCGTTGTTGCCCATATAAATCAGACCATCAGACAGTACGCCATCCACATCCAGGATCAGCAAACGGATGTTTTCTGCCCGGGTGATAACGTCTGCGCTGACGGGTCCATAACAGGTCGCAAGCGACGCACCTGCTTTACTCATTTTCGTTATCCTTGAGTTTCTTACACTACACCTGCACGCAGCAGATCATGCATATGTAACACACCGAGTAACTGGTCGCCATCAGCAACCATTACCGAGGTGATATGGCGGGACTGCATTAAGTTCAGGGCATCGACGGCAAGAATACCCGGACGCACGCGAATGCCTCCAGGGGTCATCACATCGGCAATGCCTAACTGGCGTACATCAACGCCCATATCGAAGACACGACGTAAATCGCCATCGGTGAAAATACCGTCAATCTTCATGGCATCATCGCAAATGACGGTCATGCCGAGATTTTTACGCGTGATCTCAATTAAGGCGTCACGCAGGCTGGCGTTTTTGCTCACATGCGGGATCTCGTCGCCCGTATGCATAATATCGTTAACGCGCAGTAAAAGCTTACGGCCCAGTGCGCCACCGGGATGAGACAACGCAAAATCTTCCGCGGTAAAGCCGCGCGCTTTTAATAATGCCACCGCTAGGGCATCGCCCATCACCAGTGTTGCTGTCGTACTGCTGGTCGGCGCCAGGCCTAACGGACAAGCTTCCTTGGGCACTTTAACACACAGATGCACATCTGCCGCACGCGCCATACTGCTTTCAGGACGACCGGTCATGCAGATAAGCGGTACATGAAGACGTTTTAATACCGGGATCAGCGCCGCTATCTCATTGGATTCACCGGAGTTAGAGATGGCGATGACCACATCCTGCGGCGAGACCATACCCAGATCGCCATGTGCGGCTTCGCCTGGGTGTACAAAAAATGAGGGGGTGCCGGTGCTGGCAAATGTGGCTGCCATTTTCCGCCCGATATGGCCGGATTTCCCCATTCCCATCACCACCACTTTGCCCGGGCAGCTGAATATTTTCTCGCATGCGAGGGTAAAATTTTGGTTGATGTACTGATCAAGCTCCGCCAGGCCTTCACGTTCAATTGCCAGGACTTCCTTGCCTGCTTGCTGAAAGTCAAAACCCGGTTGCAACTCTAAGTGCGACATAATGCGTTTCCAGTTATCCAACGAGAAGTGGCGATAACCAATACAGCATCGCCAGCCATATGATAAAACCGCCGGTCAGCAGCGCACCTGCGCCGCGACCAATCTGGCGCGGACGTCGCCAGCAGAGTAGTGCAAAAATCACGCTCACCAGCAGCATGACGCTATAGTCACGGGTGAAGGCCATTGGATTGACTTCACCTGGCGTAATCAACGCCGGTAGCCCGAGGACGATAGCGATATTAAAAATGTTTGCGCCGATAATGTTACCGACGGCAATATCGTTTTCACCTTTACGCAGACCCGCAATCGCTGTTGCCAGCTCCGGCAGGCTGGTACCAATGGCGACCACTGTCAGCCCGATAGTAAGTTCGCTCATGGCGAAATAGTTCGCCAGCACGGTAGCGTTATCCACCACCATACGTGTTGCCATTGGCATGATAATCAGCGCAATGCCCAACCACAAAAATGCGACCGGTAATCCGCCTTCGCGCGGCAGCTCAGCTATCTGCTCACGCGTCAGGCTGTCATTGCCTTGTCGCTCGGCCAGACGGGCGATTTTAACAATGAATAGCAGCCATAGCACGGCCAGAAGCAGAAGAAAGAAACCGTCGCTGCGGCTTAACTGCCCGTCATACAGGACCGATGCAGCTAAAATACTTACCAGCAACATTAGCGGTAATTCACGACGCAGAACATCAGAATGCACGGTAAAAGGATGAATCAGCGCCGACAGGCCTAAAATAAGCAGAATGTTGGTGATGTTAGAACCTATGGCGGTCCCGACAGCCAGATCGAGTTGCCCATTCATCGATGCGGCAACGGAGACAATGATCTCGGGTAACGACGTACCCATGCTGACCACGGTCATTCCGATGATAATGGGAGGAATACCGAAATTTCGACATAAAATGGATGCGGCAAATACCAGACGGTCGGCACCGTAGACCACCAGAAGTAAACCAATTATTAACAGCGCCGTCGCTAAAAGCATCTAAAGTCCTTTCTTCAGGTATACTCGCCGGTCCACTTGAAGGATCTTCTGGAAGCCGTAACGAAGTCTTAATTTTGACTTTATGCGGCTAAAAAGTAAAACAAATGCCAGCTTTCGCTAACCAGGACAGGCAATAATCTGTAAATATGTTGAGTTCATGGCTAAATTGAGCGCCAAACTCTTCGATCAACGAGGCAATAGTAAAGGATGAATCAATGGGGCAGTCTGTGGCGAATCTAGTCGATATGCGCGATGTCAGCTTTTCCCGGGGTGACCGCTGCATCTTTGATAATATTTCCCTGACGGTACCGCGCGGTAAGGTGACGGCGATCATGGGGCCATCAGGCATCGGCAAAACGACGCTGTTGCGTCTGATTGGCGGACAGATCCCCCCGGATAAGGGCGAGATCCTGTTTGACGGTGAGAACGTCCCGGCCATGTCCCGTTCGCGTTTATTTACCGTGCGTAAGCGCATGAGTATGCTGTTTCAGTCTGGTGCGCTATTTACCGACATGAATGTGTTTGACAACGTCGCGTACCCTCTGCGCGAGCATACGACGTTGCCAGCGCCGTTGCTGAAGAGCACGGTGATGATGAAGCTCGAGGCCGTCGGCCTGCGGGGTGCGGCCAAATTAATGCCTTCTGAATTATCCGGTGGGATGGCGCGTCGCGCCGCGTTAGCACGTGCTATCGCGCTGGAGCCAGACCTCATCATGTTTGATGAGCCGTTCGTCGGCCAGGATCCCATCACCATGGGCGTTCTGGTGAAGCTGATTTCAGAACTGAACAGCGCGCTGGGCGTCACCTGTGTGGTGGTATCACATGATGTGCCTGAGGTACTGAGTATTGCGGATTACGCCTATATAATGGCGGACAAAAAAATAGTGGCCTACGGTAGTGCTCAGGCACTACAAGAAAATGCCGATCCGCGCGTACGCCAGTTCCTTGACGGCATTGCCGATGGACCGGTTCCGTTCCGTTACCCGGCGGGCGACTACCACATCGATTTACTCAAAACAGGGAGTTAAGCCACCCATGTTGTTAAATGCGCTGGCATCACTCGGACATCGGGGAATAAAAACCCTCAGGACGTTCGGGCGAGCCGGATTAATGTTGTTCAATGCGGTTGTCGGCAAGCCGGAGTTTCGCAAACATGCGCCGCTGCTGATACGCCAGCTCTATAATGTCGGTGTCTTATCGATGCTGATCATTATTGTTTCTGGCGTGTTCATCGGTATGGTGCTGGGGTTGCAGGGATACCTGGTGCTGACCACCTACAGCGCGGAAACCAGCCTCGGTATGCTGGTGGCACTGTCATTGTTACGTGAGTTGGGACCGGTTGTTGCGGCGCTGCTGTTTGCCGGGCGGGCCGGGTCGGCCTTAACCGCAGAAATTGGCCTGATGCGGGCGACCGAACAGCTTTCCAGTCTGGAGATGATGGCCGTCGATCCACTGCGCCGGGTGATTTCCCCACGTTTTTGGGCTGGCGTCATTTCATTGCCGCTGCTGACGATTATTTTTGTCGCAGTGGGTATCTGGGGTGGTTCACTGGTTGGCGTAAGCTGGAAGGGTATTGATGCAGGCTTCTTCTGGTCGGCTATGCAAAATGCCGTCGACTGGCGTCTGGACCTGGTTAACTGTCTGATTAAGAGCGTGGTGTTCGCCATTACGGTCACCTGGATTGCATTGTTCAATGGTTATGATGCGATCCCGACCTCTGCCGGGATTAGCCGGGCAACGACACGCACCGTTGTGCACGCCTCTCTTGCCGTTCTGGGGCTGGATTTTGTGCTGACCGCACTGATGTTTGGGAATTGAGTTCATGCAAACGAAAAAAAATGAAATTTGGGTCGGGTTATTCCTGCTGGTTGCGCTGCTGGCAGCGCTGTTTGTTTGCCTGAAGGCGGCGAACGTTACCTCAATGCGTACTGAGCCGACTTACACGATTTATGCGACCTTTGATAATATCGGCGGCCTGAGAGAGCGTTCTCCGGTGCGGATTGGCGGGGTGGTAGTTGGACGCGTATCGGACATCTCGTTAGATCCGAAAACGTACCTGCCGCGCGTGACGCTGGAAATCGAATCGCGTTTTAACCATATTCCTGACACCAGTTCTCTGAGCATCCGTACTTCCGGTCTGCTGGGCGAACAGTATCTGGCATTGAATGTGGGTTTTGAAGATCCTGAGCTGGGAACGTCTATCCTCAAAGATGGCGGTACGATTCAGGACACGAAATCCGCGATGGTGCTGGAAGATATGATTGGTCAGTTCCTTTACAACAGCAACAGTAAAGGTGATGACAATAAGAATTCTGGCGATGCGCCAGCCGCAACTGACGGCAATAATGAAGCCACTACGCCTGCGGGCGCAACGAAATAATCTCAGGAGAATCGACGTATGTTTAAACGATTGATGATGGTGGCTATGCTGGTGATTGCCCCGCTTAGCGCAGCAACTGCAGCCGACCAAACGAACCCGTACAAACAGATGAATGAGGCGGCGCAGAAGACATTTGACCGTCTGAAGAATGAACAACCTAAAATCCGCGCAAACCCGGATTACCTGCGCCAGGTTGTCGATCAGGAACTGTTGCCATACGTGCAGGTTAAATATGCGGGTGCGCTGGTACTGGGTCGCTACTACAAAGATGCGGCCCCTGCTCAGCGTGAAGCCTATTTTGCCGCATTTCGTGAATATCTGAAGCAGGCCTACGGCCAGGCTCTGGCGATGTACCATGGCCAGACTTATGAAATTGCACCAGAGCAACCGCTGGGTGATGCGACCATCGTGCCTATCCGCGTAACCATCATCGATCCAAACGGTCGTCCTCCGGTACGTTTGGATTTCCAGTGGCGTAAAAACTCCCAGACCGGTAACTGGCAGGCTTATGACATGATTGCTGAAGGCGTAAGTATGATCACCACCAAACAAAATGAGTGGAGCGACCTGCTGCGTACCAAAGGTATTGATGGCCTGACGGCGCAGCTGAAATCTATTGCTCAGCAGAAAATCACGCTGGAAGAGAAAAAATAATGACGCAGTCACTCACCTGGACGCGTGAAGGCGACAAGCTGGTGCTGGTGGGGGAGCTGGATCAGGACGTGTTAAACCCATTATGGGATGCGCGAATTGAGGCGATGAAAGGGGTATCCTGCATCGACCTGAACCAGGTATCCCGGGTAGATACCGGCGGTCTGGCGTTACTGTTGCATCTGATTAATCAGGGCAAGCAGCAGGGAAACAGCGTTTCACTCACTGGTGTTAACGATAAAGTGTACACGCTGGCGCAGCTTTACAATCTACCTGACGATGTCCTTCCGCGTTAATTTTTCCAGGCCGGATAAGGTCTTGTGCCGCTATCCGGCAAAACCCCTGAGGGGGATCTGCCACTAAAGCCTTGTCTGATTTATCAGCGAGGCTTTTTGCTTATTTATGACAGCGCCACTTTGCTCTAAGATGTTGGGCTGTTTTCACTATCTGACGAATGAAGAGCCCATGGAAAATAATGAAATTCAGAGCGTGCTGATGAATGCACTCTCCCTCCAGGAAGTCCACGTTTCTGGCGACGGCAGTCACTTTCAGGTTATTGCCGTGGGTGAGATGTTTGAAGGCATGAGCCGGGTCAAGAAGCAGCAATCGGTCTATGGCCCGTTGATGGAGTACATTGCGGACAACCGCATTCATGCCGTGTCGATTAAGGCGTTTACCCCAGCGGAATGGGCGCGCGATCGCAAACTTAACGGTTTTTGAGCTACGGGTGATGTGCCGGTAGCGAAGATAAATTCTTAACAGAGAACAGAATAATGGATAAATTTCGTGTTCAGGGGCCAACTAAGCTCCAGGGCGAAGTCACAATTTCAGGCGCTAAAAACGCCGCACTGCCGATCCTGTTTGCGGCGCTGCTGGCTGAAGAACCTGTAGAGATCCAAAACGTCCCGAAACTGAAGGACGTTGACACATCAATGAAGCTGCTGAGCCAGCTGGGTGCGAAAGTTGAGCGTAATGGTTCTGTGCACATCGATGCGCGTGATGTGAACGTCTTCTGTGCGCCGTACGATCTGGTGAAAACCATGCGTGCATCCATTTGGGCGCTCGGGCCGCTGGTTGCCCGCTTTGGTCAGGGTCAGGTTTCACTGCCTGGCGGCTGCACTATCGGCGCACGTCCGGTTGACCTGCACATTACCGGCCTGGAGCAGTTAGGCGCGACTATTAAGCTGGAAGAAGGCTATGTGAAGGCGTCCGTTGATGGCCGTCTGAAAGGCGCGCATATCGTCATGGACAAAGTGAGCGTCGGCGCGACGGTCACCATCATGTGCGCAGCAACGCTTGCCGAAGGCACCACCATCATCGAAAACGCTGCGCGCGAGCCGGAGATTGTGGATACCGCGAACTTCCTGATTGCGCTGGGCGCGAAGATCACGGGTCAGGGCACCGATCGTATTACCATCGAAGGCGTTGAGCGTCTTGGCGGTGGTGTTTATCGCGTTCTGCCAGATCGTATCGAAACCGGTACCTTCCTGGTGGCGGCGGCAATTTCTCGCGGCAAGATTATCTGCCGTAATGCACAGCCGGACACGCTGGATGCCGTTCTGGCGAAGCTGCGTGATGCGGGTGCGGATATTGAAGTGGGTGATGATTGGATCAGCCTTGATATGCACGGTAAACGTCCGAAAGCGGTCAATGTGCGTACTGCACCGCATCCGGCGTTCCCTACAGACATGCAGGCCCAGTTTACATTGCTGAACCTGGTGGCAGAAGGGACCGGCTTCATCACGGAAACCGTGTTTGAGAACCGCTTTATGCACGTGCCTGAGCTGAGCCGTATGGGCGCTCACGCAGAAATCGAAAGCAATACCGTGATTTGCCACGGCGTGGAAACGCTCTCTGGCGCACAGGTTATGGCGACCGATCTGCGCGCATCTGCAAGCCTGGTGCTGGCAGGGTGTATTGCTGAAGGTACGACGGTAGTCGACCGTATTTATCACATCGATCGCGGCTATGAGCGCATCGAAGATAAACTGCGTGCGCTGGGCGCAAACATTGAGCGCGTGAAAGGCGAGTAATCGTCAACGTCTCTTGTAACCCCCAGTTCAGTTGGCCGGGGGTTACAGCTCAATGTTCATTCCGGATTCTTTTTCTCTCTGCGACTCCTCATCATCCGCGTTCTGTCGATGAACTCATGCGTTTTGGCATCGTGATAGCGTGACGGCCAAATCACCCAGGGGTCAGTTCCCAGTGCCCGGGCGATAATCAACTCACCTTTTGGCCATGGTCTCGTTAACGCATTGGCCAGCGTTGATGAACTCAATCCATTTTTACGTGATTCAGCGGCCATTGAGGTCCCTTTCTTGCGCAGTCCGGCGATGATGTCGGCCGGATGCCAGTCAATCAGCTTGCTTTCCATCAATTCATCTCTCCTTTGGTTAACGGCTTACGGTTTCACGATCGGTTGTGCCGACACTATAACGCCCGAAGAACGAATGTTCTAAAATGTTCATGTAAAGTGTGTGTATATTCAGAATATGCCAAGGTTCTGCGTGATTATCTGGAAGGGGGAAATGATTACTGGAACTTATAAGAAAATCCCGTGCAGGACACGGGATGAGGGAAGATGCTGTAGGGAATTAACGGTCGCGCTGTACGGCAATATGTGCCAGACCAATCAGCGCTTCTCTCCACGGCGTATCGGGCAGCACCTGAAGCGCAGCGATGGCTTTATCAGCCTCTTCTTCTGCCCGCTGACGGGTCCATTCCAGAGAACCACAGGCGTTCATCGCTTCCAGAACCGGCTCCAGAAGGTGACGACCATTACCTTGCTCAATGGCCTGGCGGATCATTAGCGCTTGTTCTGGGGTGCCGTGGCGCATGGCATGCAACAGTGGCAGCGTTGGTTTACCCTCGTTGAGGTCATCACCGACGTTTTTACCCAGCTGCTCGCCATCTGCGCTGTAATCCAGCAAATCGTCAATTAACTGGAAAGCGGTACCGAGATAACGGCCATAATCCTGCAACCCTTTTTCTTGTTCTTCGCTACAGCCAGCCAGAATACCTGAACATTGGGCTGCCGCTTCAAACAAACGCGCGGTCTTACTGTAGATGACGCGCATATAGTTTTCTTCGGTGATGTCCGGGTCGTTGACGTTCATCAACTGCAAGACTTCACCTTCGGCAATGACGTTGACTGCTTTCGACATGACTTCCAGCACTTTCAACGAGCCAAGGCTGGTCATCATCTGAAATGCACGGGTATAGATAAAATCGCCAACCAGCACGCTGGCCGCATTACCAAACGCCGCATTTGCCGTAGCTTTCCCACGGCGCATGTCTGACTCATCCACAACATCGTCGTGCAGCAGGGTCGCTGTGTGGATAAACTCGATGAGGGCCGCAATCGTAACGTGCGCATTTTCCTGGTAACCAACGGCCCGCGCGGCGAGGACGGCGATCATTGGGCGAATGCGTTTTCCGCCGCCGCTAACGATGTAGTACCCCAGTTGATTGATCAACTGAACGTCGGAATTGAGCTGTTCAAGGATTGTCGCATTGACCCCCGCCATATCTTGCGCGGTTAACTCATTGATTTTTTCTAAATTCATCGCAAAAGCCGGGCTTCTCGCCCCGATTACCTTACTGTGTGGGAAGGTAACGTCGGGTTTAGGGTTATAAATATATGCTGATTGTACTGAAAAAACGCCGTAGATAAACGTTACCGTACGTGTTGTGTTTTTTTTCTTCATGTATTGACGGTAGCACTTGTCAAAGGCTCGCGTTTTGCGTAATATTCGCGCCCTATTGTGAATATTTATAGCGCACTCTGAATCATCAAAAAGGTGTGCGCGGAAGCGGAGTTTTTTATGTACGCGGTTTTCCAAAGTGGTGGTAAACAACACCGAGTAAGCGAAGGTCAGACCGTTCGCCTGGAAAAGCTGGACATCGCAACTGGCGAATCTGTTGAATTCGCAGAAGTTCTGATGATCGCAAACGGTGAAGAAGTCAAAATCGGCGTTCCTTTCGTTGATGGCGGCGTTATCAAAGCTGAAGTCGTTGCTCACGGTCGTGGCGAGAAAGTTAAAATTGTTAAGTTTCGTCGTCGTAAACACTACCGTAAGCAGCAGGGCCATCGTCAGTGGTTCACTGATGTGAAAATCACTGGCATCAGCGCTTAAGTTAAGGGGAGCAGATTAAATGGCACATAAAAAGGCTGGCGGCTCGACTCGTAACGGTCGCGATTCAGAAGCTAAACGTCTGGGCGTAAAACGCTTCGGCGGTGAAACAGTTCTGGCTGGTAGCATCATCGTTCGTCAACGTGGTACTAAATTCCACGCTGGCTCCAACGTTGGTTGCGGCAAAGACCACACTCTGTTTGCTAAAGCAGACGGTAAAGTGAAATTTGAAGTGAAAGGCCCGAAAAACCGTAAATTCATCAGCATCGTTGCTGAATAAGTTTTTCGCGTCCCGGTAACGGATAAAAGCCCCGCAACACGTTGCGGGGCTTTTTACATTCGACGGCCGGTAAATACGCTCGTCGCGCCGTGACAACCCGGAAACGAGCCCTTGCAGGGAATACGGCATGAAGCAGCAGGCAGGCATTGGTATTCTGTTAGCACTCACAACGGCGGTATGTTGGGGCGCTTTGCCAATAGCAATGAAGCAAGTGCTGGAGGTGATGGAGCCTCCTACCGTGGTGTTCTACCGTTTTTTAATGGCAAGCGTTGGCCTTGGCGCTATTCTTGCGGTTAAAAAAAAGCTCCCTCCGTTGCGTATTTTTCGCAAAGCGCGTTGGCTGGTGTTGCTGGCTATCGCAACCGGTGGGTTGTTCGGTAACTTCATTCTGTTTAGTTCATCCTTGCAGTATTTGAGCCCAACGGCTTCGCAGGTTATCGGTCAGCTGTCACCGGTTGGTATGATGATCGCCAGCGTCTTTATCCTGAAAGAAAAGATGCGCGGCACGCAGGTGATTGGCGCCATTATGCTTCTGAGCGGCCTGGTCCTGTTTTTTAATACCAGTCTGATCGAAATTTTTACCCGACTCACCGATTACACCTGGGGCGTTATCTTTGGTGTCGGTGCGGCGATGGTCTGGGTGAGCTATGGGGTCGCGCAAAAGGTGTTATTGCGCCGCCTGGCATCACCGCAGATCCTGTTTTTACTGTACACTTTATGTACGATTGCGTTGTTGCCGCTGGCTAAACCCGGTGTCATCACGCAGCTCAGCGACTGGCAGCTGGCATGCCTGATATTCTGCGGCCTGAACACGCTGGTAGGATATGGCGCTCTCGCGGAAGCAATGGCGCGTTGGCAGGCGGCGCAGGTGAGCGCTCTTATCACGCTCACACCGCTGTTTACGTTGTTATTTTCAGATTTATTATCACTGGCCTGGCCCGATTTCTTCGCCAGACCGATGCTAAACCTATTAGGTTATCTCGGTGCGTTTATCGTGGTTGCGGGCGCGATGTATTCCGCCATTGGTCATCGAATTTGGGGCGGTTTACGTAAGCATGAAACGGTGGTTTCGCAACCCCGCTCAGGCGAATGATTTACGGAGAGTAAAATGAAGTTTGTTGATGAAGCATCGATTCTGGTCGTTGCAGGTGATGGCGGTAATGGTTGCGTCAGCTTCCGCCGCGAAAAGTACATCCCAAAAGGCGGTCCGGACGGTGGTGATGGTGGTGACGGTGGTGACGTTTGGCTGGAAGCCGACGAAAACCTGAACACGCTGATCGATTACCGTTTTGAAAAATCATTCCGTGCGGAACGTGGTCAGAATGGCGCGAGCCGTGATTGCACCGGTAAGCGTGGCAAAGACGTTACCATTAAAGTACCTGTTGGTACGCGTGTTATCGATCAGGGCACGGGCGAAACCATGGGCGACATGACCAAACACGGTCAGCGTCTGATGGTCGCTAAAGGTGGCTGGCACGGTCTGGGCAACACCCGTTTCAAATCCTCGGTTAACCGTACTCCGCGTCAGAAAACAATGGGTACGCCGGGTGATAAGCGCGATCTGATGCTGGAGCTGATGCTACTGGCGGACGTGGGTATGCTGGGCATGCCAAACGCTGGGAAATCGACGTTTATCCGTGCGGTGTCCGCGGCGAAGCCGAAAGTCGCTGATTATCCGTTTACCACCCTGGTGCCGAGCCTGGGCGTGGTGCGTATGGACAACGAAAAGAGCTTCGTGGTTGCCGACATTCCGGGACTGATTGAAGGCGCGGCTGAAGGCGCAGGCCTGGGCATCCGCTTCCTGAAACACCTGGAACGTTGCCGTGTACTGCTTCACCTCATCGATATCGATCCGATTGATGGCTCTGATCCAGTTGAAAACGCACGTATCATTATTGGCGAACTGGAAAAATACAGTCAGGATCTGGCATCTAAACCGCGCTGGTTAGTGTTCAACAAAATTGATTTGATGGACAAGGCTGAAGCGGAAGAGAAAGCGAAAGCTATCGCCGAAGCGTTGGGTTGGGAAGGTAAATATTACCTGATCTCTGCCGCCAGCCAACTGGGCGTGAAAGATCTCTGCTGGGATGTGATGACCTTTATCATCGAGAACCCGATTGTTCAGGCTGAAGAAGCGAAACAGCCAGAGAAAGTTGAGTTCATGTGGGATGATTATCACCGCCAGCAGCTCGCTGAAGTCGAAGACGAAGCGGAAGATGACTGGGATGACGATTGGGACGAAGACGACGAAGAAGGCGTTGAGTTCATCTACAAGCGTTAATCGCATTAAAAACCCCGGCCATGTTGCCGGGGTTTTTGTTTCCAGGTCTCACTGTAGGCCGGATAAGGCACGTTAATGCCGCCATCCGGCAATCAAATTACCCATTTAGTTGTTCTGATAAATATCCTTGTACAACCGGCTCTCGAAGCGCACCAACGGAATACGGCGATTACGCTGGTCAGCTGGCTCTACCGCATAACCAGATAAATATTGCACGAATGCCATGCGTTGGCCGCTTGCCGTGGTGATGAAACCTGCGAGGTTATAAACCCCCTGCAGCGAGCCTGTCTTCGCCGATACTTTGCCATCCACACCAGCCTGATGCAGACCCGCACGGTATTGCAGAGAGCCGTCGTGGCCCGCCAGCGGCAGCATAGTGATAAAGTTCAGCTCGTTATCGTGTTGAGCGATATATTGCAGCACCTGCATCATGGTCGCTGGGGCAATCAGGTTATGGCGGGAGAGGCCAGAACCGTCGGCAATAATAGTGTTGCCGATATCGACGCCTGCCTGCTGACGCAAAATCTGGCGCACGGCGTCAGAACCCGCCCGCCAGGTGCCCGGCACGTTAAATCGGGCATGACCAATCATACGGAAAACGGTATCGGCAATCATGTTGTCCGATTTTTTCAGCATAATCTTAAGCAGGTCGTGCAGCGGTGCCGACTGCTTACTGGCGACCACCGTTCCTGGTTCGTTGACCAACGTCTGGCGCAGCAGTGTACCGCTGTAGGTGATACCTGCTTGTTTTAGCTCATCTTTGATAATTGCCCCGGCATAGCTGGCACCGTCCTGAATGGCGAACGCCAGCGGCAGCGGATCGGCACGTTGTGGCAGGCATCCAGTCAGCGTATAGCGGTTGAGATCGCCGGGAACCACATCCAGTTCACAATATTGCGCTTCCGCAGAACCTCGGGCGAGAGTACGCACCTGACTGAACATGGTGACCGGGTAATAAGATGCCACGCGAATAAAGGCGAGATCGTTGGGTTTTTGCGCGCTGTAGAGTGAAACCGAGAAACAGTTTCTATCGACAATAGCCGCTGCGGGCGGTGCGCTAAAACACTGCGTCATGTCGTTCCAGGGCCAGCCGGGCGCTTTATCATGACTGGCAAAAATAGAGGTGTCGATCAGGACATTCCCGGCAATTTGCGTCACACCTGATTTTTTCAGGGTCGCCACCATATTGCGAATATCCTGGCGTTTTAGCGTCGGATCGGCACCAAATCGTGCCACTAAGTCGCCTTTCAATACGCCGCCTTCCACGCTGCCTTTGGTCTCGAGCGTGGTGGTAAAACGAAAGTCAGGCCCGAGCTGAATCAATGCCGCCAGCGCGGTGATTACTTTCTGGGTACTGGCGGGCAGCGCCATCTGCTGGCTATGAAAATCAATAGCGGGTGCAGGTGCGCCAACCTTCTGTACCATAAGGGCGAGGTTGGCCCCGGCAGGGAGCTGATTGATATACTCGTCGACGTTCGCAGCCTGAACGCTGAACGCTATACTGGCAGTCAATCCGATGGTAAATCTGGAAAATCGCATAATCTCGCGCTAACAACCTGGAAACAGGCCGTCATACTACGGCGCAACGCCCCAAAAAGTAAACGATGACCCATAAGGAACTCCAGGGTAAAATGATCATCAAATAGAGAATTGTAGCTGACCTGGGACCTTGAGCCCCGGGTCGGTATTTTTTTGCTTCTGACTCTGGCATGACACACGCCAGGGTGGGCTTAGCAGCCGGGGTGAGAGCAACTACCCCCTACAGGAATGTTCAAGAGGTATAACAAATGCAAGCTATCCCGATGACCTTACGTGGTGCTGAAAAACTGCGCGAAGAGCTGGATTTTCTGAAATCTGTGCGCCGTCCTGAAATTATTGCCGCTATCGCTGAAGCGCGTGAGCACGGTGACCTGAAAGAGAACGCGGAGTATCACGCGGCGCGCGAACAGCAGGGTTTCTGCGAAGGACGCATTAAAGATATCGAAGCTAAACTGTCCAACGCGCAGGTAATCGACGTTACTAAAATGCCGAACAATGGCCGCGTTGTTTTCGGTGCGACGGTTACCGTTCTGAATCTCGATAACGATGAAGAGCAGACATGGCGTATTGTCGGCGATGATGAAGCCGATTTTAAACAGAACCTGATTTCAGTGAACTCGCCTATCGCTCGTGGCCTGATCGGTAAAGAGCAGGATGACGTCGTAGTTATCAAAACGCCGGGCGGCGAAGTGGAATATGAAGTGACGAAGGTAGAATACCTGTAATTCGCATCTTGGTTAAGATGTTGATACATTGTAAAGAAAGGAAAAAGGCCGCATAGCGGCCTTTTATCAACGAAGAGAGCGTGGCATTTTGCTCTCCTGCTAGCGGAAAACCCCGCGTTTTACACAAACTTCGTGTGCAACTTTGGGATATTCTTAGCGTGGCAGCGAGATTTTACGTTCTTTAGTCGGGCGATACAGTACCAGCGTTTTGCCGATGACCTGTACATTGCAGGCGCCGGTTTCGCGTACGATAGCTTCCACGATCAAGGTTTTAGTATCGCGATCTTCCGAGGCGATTTTCACCTTGATAAGTTCATGGTGCTCTAACGCTTGTTCAATCTCGGCCAGTACCCCTTCGGTCAAACCATTATTGCCAAGCATAACTACAGGCTTGAGCGGATGTGCCAGACCTTTCAGGTGCTGTTTTTGTTTAGTACTCAGATTCATCGTATATTTTTGCTTACGTTGGGATTGAAAACGGGTCATTCTACCGCCATCTCCCATATATCACCAAATAGCTGTGTAGAAATTTACACCATTGGTTACGATGAACTGCCCTTTGGGAATGTGAAATGACAGGTAAAAAGCGTTCTGCCAGCTCGAGTCGCTGGCTTCAGGAACACTTTAGCGATAAATATGTTCAACAGGCGCAGAAAAAGGGGTTACGTTCCCGTGCCTGGTTTAAACTTGATGAAATACAGCAAAGTGACAAAATTTTTAAACCGGGGATGACGATAGTTGATCTCGGTGCTGCACCCGGTGGCTGGTCGCAATATGCAGTTACGCAGATCGGCAACACCGGCCGCATTATCGCTTGCGATCTTTTACCTATGGATCCAATCGTTGGTGTGGACTTCCTTCAGGGCGACTTTCGTGATGAATTAGTCCTGAAAGCGTTACTTGAACGCGTAGGTGACAGTAAAGTACAAGTTGTCATGTCTGATATGGCGCCAAATATGTGTGGAACACCGGCGGTGGATATTCCCCGGGCCATGTATCTGGTAGAGCTGGCGCTTGGAATGGCTCGTGATGTATTAGCGCCAGGTGGTAGTTTTGTAGTGAAGGTGTTCCAGGGCGAAGGCTTCGATGAGTATCTAAGAGAGATTCGCTCCCTGTTTACGAAGGTCAAAGTTCGTAAGCCGGACTCTTCTCGCGCCCGTTCGCGTGAAGTGTATATTGTAGCGACCGGGCGTAAACCATAACCGGCAGATTTCAAACGAAAGTTTGAAAGAAACTGGATATAGAGTATCCTGACGCTGTTTTTAACACAGTTGTAATATGAGGTTAATCCCTTGAGTGACATGGCGAAAAACCTAATTCTCTGGCTGGTCATTGCCGTTGTGCTGATGTCAGTATTCCAGAGCTTTGGGCCCAGCGAGTCTAATGGCCGTAAGGTTGATTACTCTACCTTCCTGCAAGAGGTCAATCAGGACCAGGTTCGTGAAGCGAAGATCAACGGACGTGAGATTAACGTTACCAAGAAAGATAGTAACCGTTACACGACCTACATCCCGGTTAACGATCCGAAGCTGCTTGATAACCTGCTGACCAAAAACGTCAAGGTTGTTGGCGAACCACCTGAAGAGCCGAGCCTGCTGGCTTCTATCTTCATTTCCTGGTTCCCAATGCTGCTGCTGATTGGTGTCTGGATCTTCTTCATGCGTCAGATGCAGGGCGGTGGTGGCAAAGGTGCCATGTCGTTCGGCAAGAGCAAAGCGCGCATGCTGACGGAAGATCAGATCAAAACGACTTTTGCTGACGTTGCGGGTTGTGACGAAGCAAAAGAAGAAGTCGCTGAGCTGGTTGAGTATCTGCGCGAACCGAGCCGTTTCCAGAAACTGGGCGGTAAAATCCCGAAAGGCGTCCTGATGGTTGGTCCTCCGGGTACGGGTAAAACCCTGCTGGCGAAAGCTATCGCAGGTGAAGCGAAGGTTCCATTCTTCACAATTTCCGGTTCTGATTTCGTGGAAATGTTCGTGGGTGTCGGTGCATCTCGTGTGCGTGACATGTTCGAACAAGCCAAGAAAGCGGCACCGTGCATCATCTTCATCGATGAAATCGACGCCGTAGGTCGCCAGCGTGGCGCAGGTCTGGGCGGTGGTCACGATGAACGTGAACAGACGCTGAACCAGATGCTGGTTGAGATGGACGGCTTCGAAGGTAACGAAGGTATTATCGTTATCGCAGCAACTAACCGTCCGGACGTTCTTGACCCTGCGCTGCTGCGTCCAGGCCGTTTCGACCGTCAGGTTGTGGTTGGTCTGCCAGACGTTCGCGGTCGTGAACAGATCCTGAAAGTGCATATGCGTCGCGTACCGCTGTCTCCGGATATCGATGCGGCAATCATTGCACGTGGCACGCCTGGCTTCTCCGGTGCGGACCTCGCGAACCTGGTGAACGAAGCGGCGCTGTTTGCTGCTCGTGGCAACAAGCGCGTAGTGTCGATGGTTGAGTTCGAAAAAGCGAAAGACAAAATCATGATGGGTGCGGAACGTCGCTCCATGGTGATGACGGAAGCGCAGAAAGAATCTACCGCGTATCACGAAGCTGGCCACGCGATTATCGGTCGCCTGGTACCGGAACACGATCCGGTGCACAAAGTAACGATTATCCCGCGCGGTCGTGCGCTGGGTGTGACCTTCTTCCTGCCTGAAGGCGACGCAATCAGCGCCAGCCGTCAGAAACTGGAAAGTCAGATCTCCACACTGTACGGTGGCCGTCTGGCGGAAGAGATCATCTACGGTGCTGAACATGTTTCTACCGGTGCGTCGAACGACATTAAAGTCGCGACTAACCTGGCGCGTAACATGGTTACTCAGTGGGGCTTCTCCGATAAACTCGGTCCGTTGCTGTACGCTGAAGAAGAAGGCGAAGTGTTCCTGGGACGTTCTGTGGCGAAAGCGAAACACATGTCCGATGAAACCGCTCGCATTATCGATCAGGAAGTTAAGCTGCTGATTGAGCGTAACTATGACCGTGCACGTCGTTTGCTGAACGAAAACATGGACATTCTGCACTCGATGAAAGATGCACTCATGAAATATGAGACCATCGATGCGCCGCAGATTGACGATCTGATGGCTCGCCGCGACGTGCGTCCGCCAGCGGGTTGGGAAGAACCGGGTTCTTCTAACAACAACTCTGGCAGCACCGGCAAGCCGAGTGCACCGCGTCCGGTTGATGAACCGCGTGCGCCGGACTCTGGCACTATGTCAGAGCAACTGGGCGACAAATAAGTTATCGTTGATGATGACCGTGTTTTAATTGAAAACCCTGGGGCTTGCTCCGGGGTTTTTCTTATCTGCATATTCAAGATTTTACCAGGGATAAAACTATGAAACTCTTTGCTCAGGGTTCTTCACTGGATCTCAGCCATCCGCACGTCATGGGGATTTTGAACGTCACGCCAGACTCATTTTCCGATGGTGGAGCGCACAACTCTCTGGTTGAGGCGGTAAAACACGCAAACCTGATGATTAACGCCGGGGCGACTATCATTGATGTGGGCGGTGAGTCCACGCGTCCGGGCGCGGCTGATGTGAGTGTGGATGAAGAGTTGCAGCGAGTGATCCCAGTGGTCGAGGCGATTGCTCAGCGTTTTGAAGTGTGGATTTCGGTCGATACCTCAAAACCCGAAGTGATTCGCGAATGCGCCAGAGTTGGCGCGCATATCATCAATGATATTCGCTCACTCTCGGAGCCTGGAGCGCTGGAAGCCGCAGCAGAGACCGGATTACCGGTTTGCCTGATGCATATGCAGGGGCAGCCGAAAACCATGCAGGAAGCACCAAAGTATGAGGATGTTTTTGCTGAGGTAAACCGTTACTTTGTTGAGCAAATAGCACGTTGCGAGCGGGCTGGAATCACAAAAGATAAATTGTTGCTCGACCCCGGATTCGGATTCGGTAAAAATCTCACTCACAACTACACATTACTGGCACGTTTGTCTGAGTTTCATCATTTTAATCTGCCATTGCTGGTTGGGATGTCACGAAAATCAATGGTTGGCCAGTTACTGAATGTGGGGCCATCTGAACGCCTGAGCGGTAGCCTTGCGTGCGCGGTGATTGCCGCAATGCAGGGGGCGCAGATCGTTCGTGTCCATGACGTCAAAGAAACCGTAGAAGCGATGCGTGTGGTGGAAGCCACATTGTCTGCAAAGGAAAAAAAACGCTATGAGTAATCGTAAATATTTTGGCACTGATGGGATCCGCGGTCGCGTAGGCGATGCCCCAATTACTCCTGACTTTGTGCTCAAGCTGGGCTGGGCTGCAGGGAAAGTGCTTGCTCGTCATGGTTCACGTAAAATTATTATCGGTAAAGATACGCGTATTTCCGGCTATATGCTGGAGTCTGCGCTGGAAGCGGGCCTGGCTGCCGCCGGACTCTCAGCCTCATTCACAGGGCCAATGCCAACACCCGCCGTTGCGTATCTGACGCGCGCCTTCCGTGCTGAGGCCGGGATTGTTATCTCCGCTTCTCACAACCCGTACTATGACAACGGGATTAAATTCTTCTCTACCGACGGGACTAAACTGCCGGATGCAGTGGAAGAAGCCATTGAAGCCGAGATGGAAAAAGCGATCACCTGCGTGGATTCCGCTGAACTGGGTAAAGCCACGCGTATCGTTGATGCTGCCGGTCGCTATATCGAGTTTTGCAAAGGCACCTTCCCGAACGAACTGAGTCTGAATGAGCTTAAAATTGTGGTGGATTGCGCTAACGGT
Source organism: Citrobacter sp. MGH105 (assembly GCF_001037485.2). Taxonomy (NCBI): domain Bacteria; kingdom Pseudomonadati; phylum Pseudomonadota; class Gammaproteobacteria; order Enterobacterales; family Enterobacteriaceae; genus Citrobacter; species Citrobacter sp. MGH105. Next base: position 575,396 of record NZ_CP073048.1, read on the forward strand.
GCGACGTACCACATTGCGCCAAATGTACTGCGTGAACTGGGTGCAAACGTGATTGCCATTGGCTGTGAGCCAAACGGTGTGAATATCAATGAAGAAGTCGGCGCCACCGACGTCCGTGCCCTGCAGGCGCGCGTGATTGCGGAAAAAGCCGATCTGGGTATTGCGCTGGATGGCGATGGCGACCGCGTCATTATGGTTGATCACGAAGGTAATAAGGTCGATGGCGATCAGATCATGTACATCATCGCCCGTGAAGCCCTGCGTCAGGGTCAGCTGCGCGGTGGCGCGGTAGGTACGCTGATGAGCAACATGGGCCTCGAGCTGGCGCTAAAACAGCTGGGTATTCCGTTTGCCCGTGCAAAAGTTGGCGACCGTTATGTGCTGGAAAAAATGCAGGAAAAAGGCTGGCGTATCGGTGCCGAAAACTCTGGTCATGTGATCCTGCTGGACAAAACCACTACTGGTGACGGTATCGTGGCGGGTCTGCAGGTGCTGGCGGCGATGGTACGCAACCATATGAGCCTGCACGACCTGTGCAGCGGCATGAAAATGTTCCCACAGCTGCTGGTTAACGTACGATACACAGCAGGTAGCGGCGATCCACTGGAACATGAAAACGTGAAAGCGGTGATGGCGGAAGTGGAAGCGGCGCTGGGTAACCGTGGACGCGTCCTGCTGCGTAAGTCTGGTACCGAACCGTTAATTCGTGTGATGGTTGAAGGTGAAGACGAAGCGCAGGTGACTGAATTCGCCCACCGTATTGCCGATGCTGTGAAAGCGGCGTAATTCCGAAGAAAGTGAAAGCCGGAGTCTGAGACTCCGGCTTTTTTTTACTGTACGGCAAGCTGCTGTTTACGTCGGCGCTGCCAGAAGTAACCACCGACCATCAGTAGCACAAGGACTGCCAGCCACGGCAGAACCGCCAGCAGATGTCCAGACCGGGCAAAGGTTAGCGCAATCATCAGTAGCCAACCGCCCAGCATCGGAATCGCGGTACGCTTAACAATATCCACAGGCGAGACGCCTGCAATTCCCGCGATAGCAATGATGACGCCAGCAATAGGCGATAACGTACGACCAATACCCGCCGAGATCTGGATAGGCAACATCATGACAGCGATATCGCTACCGATATGACGGCTGATGTCCGGCACCATGGGTGCGAAGGAGAAAAATGCCGCATTCCCGGAGCCCATCAGCGCTGAAATTGCGAAGGTGATCAGGGTCATCAGCAGGATAATAGAGGCGGCGCTGAGGCCAAATTCACCGGAAAGTGACAACAGTGCGTCAACGGCACCAATGGCTTTCAGTCCGGCGGAAAAGACTTCACCGGCGATAATCAGCGTCACGACGGTGGCAAAAACGCTGCCCATGCTGTCAAAAACCTTTTGTACGCCAGCCATCACCTCACGCGCCTTGCGATGACGGCAGTACTCACAAACCAGCGTAATAGCGAGGCTTATCAGTACAGCGGTATCCAGCGTGATCTTGAGAGAGCTGAATACTAAATCGCTGCACACCAGCATCAATACCAGCGGCAGCATTGGCAGAAACAGCCAGGCGATAGGTGCGTCGGCTTCATCAGTCGCCGTTAATGTCTGCATTTGCTGAGCTGCATTGTCGCCACTTTCCCGACGGTCAAAAAAGCGTTGCACAACAATATGCAGTAGGGCGATGAAAAGAATGACGGGCACAACGATCGGCAACTGATCCTGCACGAAATAGTTCACGACCTCGATGCCTGCAGTTTTGGCGGCGAGAACAGAGTTGCCGGAACCGGGGCCAAACTCAACCGCACAGGTACTGGCGATAACGGCGGCAACCGCGGCGCGGCTACAGCCAAGACGGGTAAGCAGCGGGTAAAGCGTCGCCATCAACAGCAGACCCAATCCGGTGGCGCTGCTGATAAACAGCGACAGGAATTGACCCAATAGCAGTGCCAGCCCCAGCAGCAGATAAGGCGAGTTCAGCCGTTGCAAAGGACGAGACGTCACCCGAACCAGTACCTGGCTTGCGCCAATGGCTGACATGTAGGTGGCAAAACCACCAATCAGCATAATTTGCAGTCCGAGGCCGCCGAGACGCACGCTCAGGGTATCGCGAATAAACTCAAAGGCGTCAAAGGGGCCAAATCCAGTGCTCTTTTTCACCAGGCCACTGAGTGAGGTCATTCCGCTAAAATGCGCGATAAGCAACAGCACAATCCCGGTCAATAACAGTACCGACTGGGGGTGATATTTTTTGAGGATCAGACGTCCGGCAAAAATGATGGCGATTAGCGCCAGTAGCAATGACATTCTTGCCCCCTTACTCGAAGTTGCCGGTAACCAGGCACTCGCCATCCCGCAGCAACGGTTTACCCGCGGCAAACAGATGGGCCAGCGAGAGGTCATTATTGAGTACACAGATATCAGCACGTTCTCCGGCGCAGAGCACGCCCCCGGAAATACCCAGCGAGCGCGCAACGTTTGCCGTCAGCATCGCGATGGCCTGTGACACCGGAATCCCGACATCAATCAGGCGAGGAAGCAGGTTAAGATTGCCTGCGACCGGTGCCGCGCTTAAACCTTCAACGATACCCTGAGCGTTAAAGCGCGGAACGCTGCCATTGCCGTCAGAACTGATCGTGATGCGATCCGCCGGAACCTGCGCTTCCAGGGCGTGGAGGATCGCCTGTTCCTGAGGTGTAAAGCGGCTGCCGCCAGACGTAACGTCGATATGGCCGCCGCGATGGGCGAAAGCAATCGCCTGTTCGAACAAGGGTTCAGTTCTCGCAACATGCGTCGGTGAAATATGGTGAATCGGAATACCCGCATCACACAGCTCAATAAGTTGCGACATCCCTTCCGGCAGATTCCCCAGGTGCACATGCAGCAAGCCCTTTTTCCCAGCCAGCAGGGAAGCGACGCGAATATCGCTCACTATCCTCAGCAACTCCTGGGAAGAGGGGTAAGAACCGCGGTGATCGGCGAGGGCGATTTTTACACCAAGAATTGCCGGAATGAAGGCCATATCATCGCGGATGGATCGCGTAATAGTTGGGCTGGGAACGGCGTAGGCTCCCGTGTGCATAAACGCGCGTAATCCCTCAAGGTTGAGAGACTGCATTTTAGCGTAGAGATCTTTGGGCGAACGGGAAATGGCATCGGTGCCTAACACGCCAACCACCGTGGTAATACCCGCCTGAATCAGATCGCGCAGCTTGACGGCGGGCGTCCGACTGGCAAATCCGGCTTCACCACCGCCACCGGTAAGATGAACATGCTGATCGATGATACCAGGGATAACCCATTTACCCCGACAATCGATGACCTCGTTGATGCCATCAAACAATGAAATATCTTTTTCTACCGCCACAATTCGGTCGGCATGAATGAGCAGGGAGCAGAGGCCTAAATCCTCAGGAGAAAAAACACGGGCATTGGTCAATAAAGTAAACATAGCGGTCCTGTCAAACGTCGAGGGTGAGAGTCGGCAGGTGAAACGAAATATTGTTGTTATGATGCCCACCATAAAGCCATTACTATAACTATGACTATTACCGATTTGTTATTGGAGGATGCGGTTATGGCATGGCGGAGAGCACAACGTGGATTGTAAGTGGCTGGAAGATTTTCTGGCCTTGAGCCAGCATGGAAACTACTCTCAGACCGCGGCGCAGCGGCATATTACTCAACCTGCGTTGAGTCGGCGTATAAAGGCGCTGGAAGAGGTGCTGGGCGTGCCTTTGTTTGACCGGACAACGACCCCTGTCACGCTGACGCGCTATGGTGAACGCTTTGAACCTTATGCCCGGCACGTTCTCAGCACGTTAAGAGAGGCAAGCCATGAGCTGTCGGCGATGACGCCAGCAACGGATAACACGCTGGTGATGGTTAGCCTGCATACGCTGTCGGTGAATATCCTGCCGGATATGATCAACTACCTGCGACAGAGTGAGCCGCAGTTAAACTTTACGGTAAACGCCAGTATCCAGGGGATAGACAACCACTTCAATGCCCTGATGAACCGGCAAATTGATTTACTGGTAACCTACGATTTACCGTCTGCCCAGCCGGGGCTGGAGATCGCCGGAGGGTTAAAACGTTCCCTATGGCGGTATGAGCGATTTATACCGGTTATTTCAGCCCAGTTGGCTGATGCGCTTAATGATCCGCATGCTCCGATTCCGTGGCTATGCTACAGCGACTACACCTTTGTCAGACGTATTATTGAGTCGGCAGAACAACGCGTCCGCCCACGGCTAAAAAAAGTATTTGAGAGTGGTTTAAGCGAAACGATACGAGAAATGGTACTGCGCCATATGGGAATGGCCTGGTTACCTGAATCGATGGTGGCGGAAGAGTTGGTGAATCAGCAAATTATTCACTGCTGGCCAGAAAATACAGACCTGATTTGTGAAATCCCCGTTGTGGTATGGGCGAATCTTGAAGATCAACGTGCCGTTATGCAGAGATGCTGGGAGAAGTTGCTGCGTTTTTGATTGATATGGCGATTTTTTCCGCAGTTGATACAATGCTAACAAATTGCCCTTGCGAAGGTTATTCGCTTTGGTTAGTATTCACACCCGCTTCAGTGGGAAACAGTAAATATTCCCGCTTTAATGGTCGAAGCATTGTACGCGGCAACTCCGCAAGGAACAGGTTGATTATGCACGAAGCTCTTTTAGTAGTTTTCCTTATTGTGGCAATTGGCCTGGTAGGCTTGATCATGCTGCAGCAAGGCAAAGGCGCTGATATGGGAGCCTCTTTTGGCGCAGGCGCTTCTGGTACTCTGTTTGGTTCAAGTGGTTCTGGTAACTTCATGACCCGTATGACAGCTGTATTGGGAACCTTGTTCTTCATCATCAGTCTGGTGCTGGGTAACATGAACAGCAATAAGACCAATAAAGGAAGTGAGTGGGAAAATCTGAGCGCACCGGCGAAAACCGAGCAAACTCAGCCAGCTGCTCCGGCTCAGCCGACCAGCGATATCCCACGCTAAGTATTCTGTACCGAGGTGGTGGAATTGGTAGACACGCTACCTTGAGGTGGTAGTGCCCTAACGGGCTTGTGGGTTCGAGTCCCATCCTCGGTACCAAATTCCAAAAAAAAGACGCTGCAAAGCGTCTTTTTTTTCGTCTGTTATTTGTGGCTATCCTGTAGGTCGGATAAGGCGTTAACGCCGCCATCCGACATTATTACAACGCCTGATGGCGCTACGCTTATCAGGCCTACAGACATCCTATATTCCGCGCATAAAAAAGGCCGCTTTCGCGGCCTTAAGATAGTGAATCTTTACTTCGCCTTATTTTCCAGATTCTCAACCTGCGGCAGGCCGGTTGCGGAAGAGGCGGTCAGCAGGCCAGACTGCGCATAGCCGAACAGCTTCTCGCGGGTATCGGTGATATCCAGATTACGCATGGTCAACTGACCGATACGGTCGTCCGGAGAGAATACGGAGTCGCCTTTTTCCATCGTCAGACGTTCTGGTTTGTACGTCAGATTGTCAGACACGGTGTTGAGGATTGAGTAGTCATTACCGCGACGCAGTTCCAGCGTCACTTCACCGGTAATCTGGCTGGCAACCCAACGCTGCAGACCGTCACGCAGCATCAGCGCCTGAGAGTCGAACCAGCGGCCCTGATACAGCAGACGACCCAGTTGGCGACCGTGCGCGTGATACTGCTCGATGGTATCCTCGTTGTGAATACCGGTCAGCAGACGCTCGTAGGCGATATGCAGCAATGCCATCCCCGGGGCTTCGTAGATGCCGCGGCTCTTCGCTTCAATGATACGGTTTTCAATCTGATCGCTCATACCCAGACCGTGACGGCCGCCGATACGGTTGGCTTCCAGCATCATCTCAACGTCGTCGCTGAAGGTTTTACCGTTCAGAGCAACCGGATGACCCTGTTCAAAACGCACGGTCACTTCTTCTGCCGGGATCTTCACGCTCTCATCCCAGAACTTCACGCCCATAATCGGGTTAACGATTTTGACGCTGGAGTTCAGGAATTCCAGATCTTTTGCTTCGTGAGTCGCGCCGAGCATATTGGAGTCTGTTGAGTACGCTTTCTCAACGGACATCTTGTAGTCGAAACCACAGGCAATCATAAATTCGGACATCTCATGGCGACCGCCGAGTTCATCGATAAAATCGGTATCCAGCCATGGTTTGTAAATCTGCAGTTCGGCGTTGGTCAGCAGACCGTAACGATAGAAACGTTCAATATCGTTACCTTTATAGGTGCTACCGTCACCCCAGATATTTACGCCATCTTCTTTCATGGCGGCAACCAGCATGGTGCCGGTCACGGCACGGCCCAGCGGGGTGGTATTGAAATAGGTCAGTCCGCCGGTGGTGTTGTGGAATGCACCGCACTGAATGGCAGCGATCCCTTCGGCAACCAGCTGCTTACGGCAATCTACCAGGCGAGCATTCTCAGCACCATATTCCATTGCACGGCGAGGAATGGCGTCATAGTCATCCTCATCCGGCTGGCCCAAATTCGCAGTATATGCATATGGGACAGCCCCTTTTTGTCGCATCCACAGCAGTGCTGCGCTGGTGTCCAGGCCGCCGGAAAAAGCGATACCAATACGTTGACCTACCGGGAGATGCTTGAGAATCGTCGTCATAAAATAAAACCCTGCTTGATAGACTGGTGAAGAGGTCGGCTTATTATACTAATTGCATTTTTATGCAAAATAAATGAGTTTTCATTTAATCATCTTTTCTGGATGACAGGAAGAGTTTAGTGATAATTTCGTTAAATAACGGCGCGGGCGGCATATTTATCTTGCTGGGCTAGCGCTGGGCAGCATTCATTGATTTGCATAGTCGTAACAAGGTTGACATAACGCATAGTGAATCAATATACTGTGCGCAGATTTTACGTCCCGTCTCGGTACCAAATCCCAGCAGTATTTGCATTTTTTACCCAAAACGAGTAAAATTTGCCACGTTTCAGGCGCGGGGTGGAGCAGCCTGGTAGCTCGTCGGGCTCATAACCCGAAGGTCGTCGGTTCAAATCCGGCCCCCGCAACCACTTTCCCTTAGAGTTCTTTTTCAAATATACTGTGAAGACTTAGGCCTTCGTAGCTGGATTTGAAAAAAATTCTTTCGGAAGGTTCTCCGAACCGCAGGTGCGGTTATAGGGTTCAGTTATCTAAAGCCCCGATTTATCGGGGTTTTTTGTTATCTGACTACAGAATAACTGGGCTTTAGGCCCTTTTTTTATGTCTTGGGGGTGGGCTTGTCCACATTAGAGCAAAAATTAACAGAGATGATTACAGCGCCAGTTGAAGCCCTGGGCTACGAACTGGTCGGCATCGAATTTATTCGTGGTCGCACATCCACACTGCGCATCTATATTGATAGTGAAGATGGCATCAATGTTGATGATTGTGCTGATGTGAGCCATCAGGTAAGCGCCGTGATGGATGTCGAAGACCCAATCACCGTTGCCTATAACCTGGAAGTCTCCTCTCCGGGTCTCGACCGTCCTCTGTTCACAGCTGAACACTACGTGCGTTTCCTGGGTGAAGAAGTCACGCTGGTTCTTCGTATGGCGGTACAAAACCGTCGTAAATGGCAGGGCGTTATCAAAGCGGTGGACGGTGAGATGATCACGGTCACAGTCGAAGGCAAAGATGAAGTGTTCGCGCTGAGTAATATCCAGAAGGCGAACCTGGTTCCCCACTTTTAACAGTCTGGATTGAGGTGAAAAGCCCGCGATGAACAAAGAAATTTTGGCTGTTGTTGAAGCCGTATCCAACGAAAAAGCGCTGCCACGCGAGAAAATCTTTGAAGCGCTGGAAAGTGCGCTGGCTACAGCAACAAAGAAAAAATATGAGCAAGAGATCGACGTTCGCGTAGAAATCGATCGTAAAAGCGGTGATTTCGATACCTTCCGTCGTTGGGTAATCGTAGAAGAAGTTACTCAGCCGACCAAAGAAATTACGCTGGAAGCGGCACGCTTCGAAGACGAAAGTCTGAACGTGGGCGAATATGTTGAAGATCAGATTGAATCTGTCACCTTTGACCGTATCACTACCCAGACCGCGAAGCAGGTTATCGTACAGAAAGTACGTGAAGCTGAACGCGCAATGGTTGTTGATCAGTTCCGCGAACACGAAGGCGAAATCGTCACCGGTGTGGTGAAGAAAGTAAACCGCGACAACATTTCTCTGGATCTGGGCAGCAATGCTGAAGCTGTGATCCTGCGTGAAGACATGCTGCCGCGTGAAAACTTCCGCCCTGGTGACCGTATTCGTGGTGTTCTGTACTCAGTTCGCCCGGAAGCGCGCGGTGCACAGCTGTTCGTAACCCGTTCCAAGCCGGAAATGCTGATTGAGCTGTTCCGCATTGAAGTGCCGGAAATCGGCGAAGAAGTTATCGAAATTAAAGCGGCTGCTCGCGATCCGGGATCGCGTGCGAAAATCGCCGTTAAGACCAACGACAAGCGTATTGATCCGGTCGGCGCCTGTGTTGGTATGCGCGGTGCGCGCGTTCAGGCGGTTTCTACCGAACTGGGCGGCGAGCGTATCGATATCGTCCTGTGGGATGATAACCCGGCGCAGTTCGTGATTAACGCAATGGCGCCAGCAGACGTCGCTTCTATCGTGGTGGATGAAGACAAACACACCATGGATATCGCGGTTGAAGCCGGTAACCTGGCTCAGGCGATTGGACGTAATGGTCAGAACGTCCGCCTGGCTTCACAACTGAGCGGTTGGGAACTCAACGTGATGACCGTTGATGACCTGCAAGCGAAGCATCAGGCTGAAGCACATGCAGCCATCGATACCTTCACCAAATATCTCGATATCGATGAAGATTTCGCGACCGTTCTGGTGGAAGAAGGTTTTGCGACGCTGGAAGAACTGGCCTACGTGCCAATGAAAGAACTGCTGGAAATTGACGGCCTGGATGAACAGACCGTTGAAGCGCTGCGCGAGCGTGCTAAAAACGCACTGACCACTCTGGCACTGGCCCAGGAAGAAAGCCTCGGTGATAACAAACCGGCTGACGATCTGCTGAATCTGGAAGGATTGGATCGTGAGATGGCCTTCAAACTGGCGGCCCGTGGTGTTTGTACGCTGGAAGATCTCGCTGAACAGGGCATTGATGATCTGGCTGATATCGAAGGGTTGACCGACGAAAAAGCCGGTGAGCTGATTATGGCTGCCCGTAATATTTGCTGGTTCGGCGACGAAGCGTAATAAACTGTAGCAGGAAGGAACAGTATGACAGATGTAACCGTAAAAACGCTGGCTGCAGAGATACAGACTTCCGTAGATCGCCTGGTACAGCAATTTGCTGATGCCGGTATCCCGAAGTCTGCTGACGACTCTGTGTCCGCACAAGAGAAACAAACCTTACTGGCGCATTTGAACCGTGAAAACGGCTCAGCGCCGGATAAGTTGACATTGCAGCGTAAAACGCGCAGTACTCTCAATATTCCAGGTACCGGTGGAAAAAGCAAATCGGTACAAATCGAAGTCCGCAAGACACGCACCTTTGTGAAACGCGATCCGCAAGAGGCTGAACGCCTTGCCGCGGAAGAGCAGGCGCAGCGTGAAGCGGAAGAGCAAGCCCGTCGTGAGGCAGAAGAAGCTGCCAAACGCGAGGCGCAACAAAAAGCCGAACGTGAGGCCGCAGAACAAGCTAAGCGTGAAGCCGCTGATAAAGCGAAACGTGAAGCTGCGGAAAAAGACAAAGTGAGCAATCAACAGACCGACGATATGACTAAAACCGCCCAGGCCGAAAAAGCCCGCCGTGAAAATGAAGCCGCAGAACTGAAGCGTAAAGCGGAAGAAGAAGCACGTCGCAAGCTTGAAGAAGAAGCGCGCCGCGTAGCGGAAGAAGCTCGCCGTATGGCGGAAGAAAACGAGAAAAATGGTGTGAATAACGCTGAACCTGTCGAAGACACCAGTGATTATCACGTCACCACCTCTCAGCATGCTCGCCAGGCTGAAGACGAGAACGATCGTGAAGTTGAAGGCGGTCGTGGTCGTACTCGCAGCACTAAAGCTGCGCGTCCGGCGAAGAAAGGTAACAAACACGCTGAATCTAAAGCTGACCGTGAAGAAGCACGTGCAGCGGTTCGCGGCGGTAAAGGCGGTAAGCAGCGTAAAGGTTCCGCTCTGCAGCAGGGCTTCCAGAAGCCAGCTCAGGCCGTTAACCGTGACGTTGTGATCGGCGAAACCATCACCGTTGGCGATCTGGCGAACAAGATGGCGGTCAAAGGCTCTCAGGTCATCAAAGCAATGATGAAACTGGGCGCAATGGCGACCATCAACCAGGTCATCGACCAGGAAACCGCACAGCTGGTTGCCGAAGAGATGGGCCACAAAGTTATCCTGCGTCGTGAAAACGAGCTGGAAGAAGCAGTAATGAGCGACCGTGACACCGGCGCTGCGGCTGAACCGCGCGCACCGGTAGTGACCATCATGGGTCACGTTGACCACGGTAAAACGTCTCTGCTGGACTACATTCGTTCAACGAAAGTGGCCTCTGGCGAAGCGGGCGGCATTACTCAGCACATCGGTGCGTACCACGTTGAAACTGACAACGGTATGATCACCTTCCTGGACACCCCGGGTCACGCCGCGTTTACCTCCATGCGTGCTCGTGGTGCTCAGGCAACGGATATCGTTGTTCTGGTTGTTGCAGCAGACGACGGCGTGATGCCGCAGACTATCGAAGCTATCCAGCACGCGAAAGCGGCAGGTGTGCCGGTAGTTGTTGCAGTCAACAAAATCGATAAACCGGAAGCGGATCCAGATCGCGTTAAAAACGAACTGTCCCAGTACGGCATCATGCCGGAAGAGTGGGGCGGCGAGAGCCAGTTCGTTCACGTTTCTGCGAAAGCGGGTACCGGTATCGACGAACTGCTGGATGCTATCCTGCTGCAAGCCGAAGTACTGGAACTGAAAGCTGTGCGTAAAGGTATGGCGAGCGGTGCGGTTATCGAATCCTTCCTGGATAAAGGTCGTGGCCCGGTTGCTACCGTCTTGGTTCGCGAAGGTACCCTGAACAAGGGCGATATCGTTCTGTGTGGTTTCGAATACGGCCGCGTTCGTGCGATGCGTAACGAACTGGGTCAGGAAGTACTGGAAGCGGGTCCGTCCATTCCGGTGGAAATCCTCGGTCTGTCCGGTGTTCCGGCTGCGGGTGATGAAGTTACTGTTGTTCGTGACGAGAAGAAAGCGCGTGAAGTTGCACTGTACCGTCAGGGCAAATTCCGTGAAGTTAAACTGGCTCGTCAGCAGAAATCTAAACTTGAGAACATGTTCGCCAACATGACCGAAGGCGAAGTTCACGAAGTGAACATCGTGCTGAAGGCTGACGTACAGGGTTCTGTAGAAGCGATTTCCGACTCTTTACTGAAACTGTCTACCGACGAAGTAAAAGTGAAGATCATCGGTTCTGGCGTAGGTGGTATCACCGAAACCGACGCGACCCTGGCTGCGGCATCCAACGCGATTCTGGTTGGCTTCAACGTACGTGCTGATGCCTCTGCACGTAAAGTTATCGAATCAGAAAGTCTGGATCTGCGTTACTACTCCGTCATCTATCATCTGATCGACGAAGTGAAAGCAGCGATGAGCGGCATGCTGTCTCCGGAACTGAAACAGCAGATCATTGGTCTGGCTGAGGTTCGTGATGTGTTCAAATCACCGAAATTCGGCGCTATCGCAGGCTGTATGGTTACCGAAGGCACGATTAAACGTCACAACCCAATCCGCGTACTGCGCGACAACGTGGTTATCTATGAAGGCGAGCTGGAATCCCTGCGCCGCTTCAAAGATGACGTTAACGAAGTCCGTAACGGTATGGAATGTGGTATCGGCGTTAAGAACTACAACGACGTTCGCGTTGGCGATATGATCGAAGTGTTCGAGATCATCGAGATCAAACGTACAATTGCTTAAGGTTGTTCGGGTGTAGGCCGGATAAAGCGTTTACGCCGACATCCGGCAATGTAATGCCTGATGGCGCTACGCTTATCAGGCCTACAGCCTAATCACCGAATTATTTTCAAAAGGGGCTGAATGCCCCTTTTTTGTCTGGAGAATTTATTATGGCGAAAGAATTTGGTCGCCCGCAGCGTGTCGCGCAGGAGATGCAGAAAGAAATCGCACTCATCCTGCAACGCGAAATCAAAGACCCGCGTGTTGGTATGATGACCACCGTATCGGGTGTTGAGATGTCCCGTGATCTGGCATATGCCAAAGTATTCGTGACTTTCCTCAACGATCAGGACGAAGCTGCCGTGAAAAACGGCATTAAGGCACTGCAGGAAGCCTCTGGTTTTATCCGCTCTCTGCTGGGTAAAGCAATGCGTCTGCGTATCGTGCCTGAGCTGACCTTCTTCTACGACAACTCGTTGGTTGAAGGGATGCGCATGTCCAACCTGGTGACCAGCGTGGTGAAACATGACGATGAGCGTCGTGTGAACCCAGCGGACGACAGCAAGGAGGACTGATGAGTCGTCCTCGTCGTCGTGGTCGCGATATTCACGGTGTCCTGCTGCTGGATAAGCCGCAGGGCATGTCCAGCAATGACGTGCTGCAAAAAGTAAAGCGCATCTACAATGCCAACCGCGCGGGACATACCGGCGCGTTGGATCCGCTGGCGACAGGTATGCTGCCTATCTGCCTTGGTGAAGCGACAAAGTTTTCACAGTATTTGCTGGATTCTGACAAACGCTATCGCGTGGTTGCCCGTCTGGGCCAGCGTACTGACACTTCCGATGCCGATGGGCAGATCGTGCAGGAGCGTCCGGTAACCTTCACCGCAGAACAACTGGAGAGCGCGCTGGAGACTTTCCGCGGCGATATCGAGCAGATTCCATCGATGTATTCGGCGCTGAAGTATCAGGGTAAGAAGCTGTACGAATATGCGCGTCAGGGCATTGAAGTGCCGCGTGAAGCGCGCCCGATTACCGTCTATGAGCTGCTGTTTATCCGTCACGAGGGTAACGAACTGGAGCTGGAAGTTCACTGCTCCAAAGGCACCTATATTCGTACCATCGTTGACGATCTCGGTGAGAAGCTGGGCTGCGGCGCGCACGTAACGTATCTGCGTCGTTTGACGGTCAGCAAGTATCCGGTGGATCGTATGGTCACGCTGGAACACCTGCGTGAGCTGGTCGAACAGGCAGAACAGCAGAACATTCCGGCGGCTCAACTGCTTGATCCTTTGCTGATGCCAATGGACAGTCCGGCATCGGACTATCCTGTTGTTAATTTGCCTTTAACATCGTCGGTTTACTTTAAAAATGGTAATCCGGTACGGACGACAGGCGCCCCGCTGGAAGGGCTGGTACGCGTGACGGAAGGCGATGACGACAAGTTTATTGGCATGGGGGAGATGGACGATGAAGGTCGTGTCGCCCCCCGCCGCCTGGTGGTTGAGTATCCTGCATAGTGCTCTCTGTCTTGCGATAAAAGGGCGCTGCGAGTAGAATACTGCCGCTTAACGTCGCGTAAATTGTTTAACAATCTGCGTGGCGTACACTGGGATAGCTGAATTAGAGATCGGCATCCTTTCATTCTTATCACTTTGGAGTTTTAAAATGTCTCTAAGTACTGAAGCTACCGCTAAAATCGTTTCTGAGTTTGGTCGTGATGCAAACGACACCGGTTCTACCGATGTTCAGGTTGCTCTGTTGACTGCACAGATTAACCACCTGCAGGGCCACTTTGCAGAGCACAAAAAAGATCACCACAGCCGTCGTGGTCTGCTGCGCATGGTTTCTCAGCGTCGTAAACTGCTCGACTACCTGAAACGTAAAGATGTTGCACGTTACACCGCGCTGATCGAGCGTCTGGGCCTGCGTCGCTAATTCTTTCGAGTTTCAGAAAGAGGGGGCCTTCATGGCCCCTTTTTTCCAGCAGATGGCAGCAATTCGCTGGAAACTAATGTATTGTTGCTATGAATGATCTTCCGTTGCAGAGGTTCGCGCGGCTAATGAGAGGCTTTACTCATGCTTATGGGTTAGGGTTGTCATTAGTCGCGAGGATGCGCAGAAGATCGGGTATTAACGATGGCGCAAAAATGTGCCGTCAAAAAATAGAGAAAGGATATTATTTTGCTTAATCCGATCGTTCGTAAATTCCAGTACGGTCAGCATACCGTTACGCTGGAAACCGGCATGATGGCGCGTCAGGCGACTGCCGCTGTTATGGTTAGCATGGATGACACCGCGGTATTCGTTACCGTTGTTGGCCAGAAAAAAGCGAAACCAGGCCAGGACTTTTTCCCGCTGACCGTTAACTATCAGGAGCGTACCTACGCTGCTGGCCGTATCCCGGGTAGCTTCTTCCGTCGTGAAGGCCGTCCGAGCGAAGGCGAAACCTTGATCGCGCGTCTGATTGACCGCCCGGTTCGCCCGCTGTTCCCGGAAGGCTTCGTTAACGAAGTTCAGGTTATCGCGACCGTTGTTTCCGTTAACCCGCAGGTTAACCCGGACATCGTGGCAATGATTGGTGCATCTGCTGCGCTGACTCTGTCTGGTATCCCATTCAACGGCCCGATCGGTGCTGCACGTGTTGGTTACATCAATGACCAGTACGTACTGAACCCGACTCAGGACGAACTGAAAGAAAGCAAGCTGGACCTGGTTGTTGCAGGTACTGAAGCAGCCGTACTGATGGTTGAATCCGAAGCTGAACTGCTGAGCGAAGACCAGATGCTGGGCGCTGTTGTGTTCGGTCACGAACAGCAGCAGGTTGTGATTCAGGCTATCAACGAGCTGGCGAAAGAAGCTGGCAAACCGCGTTGGGACTGGCAGCCAGAAGCCGTCAACGAAGCGCTGAACGCACGCGTTGCCGCACTGGCAGAAGCTCGCCTGAGCGATGCTTACCGTATCACTGACAAACAAGAGCGTTATGCTCAGGTTGACGTGATCAAATCTGAAACCATTGCGACTCTGGTGGCTGAAGACGAAACCCTGGACGCTAACGAACTGGGTGAAATCCTGCACGCTATCGAGAAAAACGTTGTTCGTAGCCGCGTACTGGCAGGCGAGCCGCGTATCGATGGCCGTGAAAAAGACATGATCCGTGGCCTGGACGTGCGTACTGGCGTTCTGCCGCGTACCCACGGTTCCGCACTGTTCACCCGTGGCGAAACTCAGGCGCTGGTTACTGCGACCCTGGGCACCACTCGTGATGCGCAGAACCTCGACGAACTGATGGGCGAGCGTACTGACAACTTCCTGTTCCACTACAACTTCCCTCCGTACTGCGTAGGTGAAACCGGTATGGTCGGTTCTCCGAAGCGTCGTGAGATTGGTCACGGCCGTCTGGCGAAGCGTGGCGTACTGGCAGTAATGCCGGAACTGGATAAATTCCCGTACACCGTACGTGTGGTTTCTGAAATCACCGAATCTAACGGTTCTTCTTCCATGGCTTCCGTATGTGGCGCTTCCCTGGCGCTGATGGACGCAGGCGTGCCGATCAAAGCAGCCGTTGCGGGTATCGCGATGGGTCTGGTGAAAGAAGGTGACAACTTTGTTGTTCTGTCTGACATCCTGGGCGACGAAGACCACCTGGGCGATATGGACTTCAAAGTGGCGGGTTCCCGCGACGGTATCTCTGCACTGCAGATGGATATCAAAATTGAAGGTATCACCAAAGAAATCATGCAGGTTGCTCTGAACCAGGCTAAAGGTGCGCGTCTGCACATCCTGGGTGTGATGGAACAAGCGATCAACGCTCCGCGTGGCGATATTTCTCAGTTCGCTCCGCGTATCCACACTATCAAGATCAGCCCGGACAAGATCAAAGACGTTATCGGTAAAGGCGGTTCTGTTATCCGTGCTCTGACCGAAGAAACCGGCACCACCATTGAAATCGAAGATGATGGTACCGTGAAGATTGCTGCGACCGACGGTGAGAAAGCGAAATATGCTATCCGTCGTATCGAAGAGATCACCGCAGAGATCGAAGTAGGCCGTATCTACAATGGTAAAGTGACCCGTATCGTTGATTTTGGCGCATTCGTTGCCATCGGTGGCGGTAAAGAAGGTCTGGTACACATCTCTCAGATCGCTGATAAGCGCGTTGAGAAAGTGACCGACTACCTGCAGATGGGCCAGGAAGTACCGGTCAAAGTTCTGGAAGTTGATCGCCAGGGCCGTGTACGTCTGAGCATTAAAGAAGCAACTGAGCAGTCTCAGCCTGCAGGCGAACCGGAAGCTCCGGCAAGCCAGGGCGAGTAAGGTTGCCATTGCCCTCCGTGAAAGCGGAGGGCCTTTAACCCGGCAGGATGCCTTGTTAGCAACCGGGGAACCTGGACGTTCATTCAATCGTTGTCTTCGGGAGTGGGAAATGAAGCCTTTTTTGCGCTGGTGTTTCGTTGCGACAGCACTCACGCTGGCTGGATGCAGTAATTCCGCCTGGCGAAAGAGTGAAGTCCTCGCAGTACCATTGCAACCGACTTTGCAGCAGGAAGTGATTCTGGCACGTATGGAACAAATTCTTGCCAGTCGGGCTTTAACCGATGACGAACGCGCACAGCTTTTATATGAGCGCGGAGTGTTGTATGATAGTCTCGGTCTGAGGGCACTGGCGCGAAATGATTTTTCACAAGCGCTGGCAATCCGACCAGATATGCCTGAAGTATTCAATTACTTAGGTATATATTTAACGCAGGCAGGCAATTTTGATGCTGCCTATGAAGCGTTTGATTCTGTACTTGAGCTTGATCCAACTTACAACTACGCGCACTTAAATCGCGGTATCGCATTGTATTACGGCGGTCGCGACAAGTTAGCGCAAGATGATCTGCTAGCGTTTTATCAAGACGATCCCAATGATCCTTTCCGTAGTCTGTGGCTTTATCTTGCCGAGCAGAAGCTCGATGAGAAGCAGGCTAAAGAAGCGTTGAAGCAACGCTTTGAGAAATCGGATAAAGAGCAATGGGGATGGAACATTGTCGAGTTCTACCTGGGCAACATTAGCGAAGCAACGCTGATGGAACGCCTGAAGGCGGACGCAACGGATAACACCTCGCTCGCTGAGCATCTCAGTGAAACCAACTTCTATTTAGGTAAGTACTACCTAAGTCTGGGGGATTTGGACAACGCTACGGCATTGTTCAAACTGGCGGTGGCTAACAACGTTCATAACTTTGTTGAGCACCGATACGCATTGTTGGAATTATCGCTCCTGGGCCAGGACCAAGATGACCTGGCAGAATCGGACCAGCAATAGCTGACGTACACATCAGCCCGTAATCTTTTTTGATTGCCATCACCTTCACGGGTGAGGGCGTTGTTGTTCGTTAATACACCTACTTTGAGCCGGTTCACACTTTTCAATGAAAATTGCAGATCAATTTCATGATGAGTTATGTAGACTGGCCGCCATTAATTTTGAGGCACACGTACTACATGGCTGAATTCGAAACCACTTTTGCAGATCTGGGCCTGAAGGCTCCTATCCTTGAAGCCCTTAACGATCTGGGTTACGAAAAACCATCTCCAATCCAGGCAGAGTGCATTCCGCATCTGCTGGGCGGCCGCGATGTTCTGGGTATGGCCCAGACAGGTAGCGGCAAAACTGCAGCGTTCTCTTTACCGCTGCTCAACAATCTTGATCCTGAGCTGAAGGCACCTCAGATTCTGGTGCTGGCACCGACCCGCGAACTGGCGGTTCAGGTAGCAGAAGCCATGACGGATTTCTCTAAACACATGCGCGGCGTGAACGTGGTTGCCCTGTACGGCGGTCAGCGTTATGACGTGCAATTACGTGCCCTGCGTCAGGGGCCACAGATCGTCGTCGGTACGCCGGGTCGTCTGCTGGATCACCTGAAGCGCGGTACTCTGGACCTCTCCAAACTGAGCGGTCTGGTACTGGACGAAGCTGACGAAATGCTGCGTATGGGCTTCATCGAAGACGTTGAAACCATCATGGCGCAGATCCCGGAAGGTCATCAGACCGCTCTGTTCTCTGCAACCATGCCGGAAGCGATTCGTCGTATTACCCGCCGCTTTATGAAAGAGCCGCAGGAAGTACGTATTCAGTCCAGCGTTACTACCCGTCCTGACATCAGCCAGAGCTACTGGACTGTGTGGGGCATGCGTAAAAATGAAGCGCTGGTGCGTTTCCTGGAAGCAGAAGACTTTGATGCGGCGATTATTTTCGTACGTACCAAAAATGCGACCTTGGAAGTAGCAGAAGCGCTGGAGCGTAGCGGTTATAGCAGCGCTGCACTGAACGGCGACATGAACCAGTCCCTGCGTGAGCAGACTCTGGAGCGTCTGAAAGATGGCCGTCTGGATATTCTGATTGCTACCGACGTTGCGGCCCGCGGCCTGGACGTTGAGCGTATCAGCCTGGTTGTTAACTACGACATCCCGATGGATTCCGAGTCTTACGTTCACCGTATCGGCCGTACCGGTCGTGCGGGTCGTGCGGGTCGTGCGCTGCTGTTCGTTGAGAACCGCGAGCGTCGTCTGCTGCGTAACATCGAACGCACCATGAAGCTGACTATTCCGGAAGTAGAACTGCCGAACGCAGACCTGCTGGGCAAACGCCGTCTGGAAAAATTCGCCGCTAAAGTACAGCAGCAGCTGGAAAGCAGCGATCTGGATCAGTACCGTGCTCTGCTGGCGAAAATGCAGCCGGAAGAAGAACTGGATATCGAAACGCTGGCAGCTGCACTGCTGAAAATGGCTCAGGGCGAACGTCCTCTGATCCTGCCGCCAGATGCGCCGATGCGTCCGAAACGCGAATTCCGCGACCGTGATGACCGTGGTCCGCGTGACCGTAACGATCGTGGCCCTCGTGACCGTAATGACCGTGGTGGTGAAGACCGTCCGCGTCGTGAACGTCGTGACGTTGGTGACATGCAGCTGTACCGCATTGAAGTGGGCCGTGATGACGGTGTTGAAGTTCGTCATATCGTTGGTGCGATTGCTAACGAAGGTGATATCAGCAGCCGTTACATCGGTAACATCAAGCTGTTTGCTTCCCACTCCACCATCGAACTGCCGAAAGGTATGCCGGGCGACGTACTGCAGCACTTTACCCGTACTCGCATCCTGAACAAGCCGATGAACATGCAGCTGGTTGGCGATGCAGTTCCGCACACCGGTGGTGAGCGTCGTGGCGGTGGCCGTTTCAGCGGTGAGCGTCGTGAAGGCGGTCGCGGTGAAGGTCGTAACTTTAGCGGCGAACGTCGTGAAGGCGGTCGTGGCGATGGTCGTCGTTTCAGCGGCGAACGTCGTGAAGGCAACCGTGGTCCGCGTCGTGACGATTCTTCTGCTCCGCGTCGTGATGACTCTGCTGGTCGTCGTCGTTTCGGCGGTGATGCATAAGCCTTTTAGCTTTATAGCTGTAAAGTAAAATATACGGCCCCGATCTCAACAATCGGGGCTTTTTTTATTTCAATTGTACTCGTGTACTGGTACAGTGCAGCACATTGAGATGTAGTCACAATATAAATGACTGGAGAGATGGCTAAATGGCAACACTAACCACCACCCAAACGTCACCTTCGCTGCTCGGCGGCGTGGTGATCATCGGCGGCACCATTATTGGCGCGGGGATGTTTTCTCTGCCAGTGGTCATGTCCGGGGCGTGGTTCTTCTGGTCAATGGCGGCGCTGATCTTTACCTGGTTCTGTATGCTGCACTCCGGGCTGATGATCCTTGAAGCTAACCTCAATTACCGCATTGGCTCCAGCTTCGACACCATTACCAAAGATCTGCTGGGCAAAGGCTGGAACGTGGTGAACGGCATCTCGATTGCTTTTGTTCTCTATATTCTGACCTACGCGTATATCTCGGCGAGCGGGTCGATCCTGCATCACACCTTCTCCGAGATGTCGTTGAACGTTCCGGCGCGTGCGGCAGGTCTTGGCTTTGCGTTACTGGTGGCGTTTGTGGTGTGGTTAAGTACCAAAGCGGTGAGCCGCATGACGGCAATTGTGCTGGGCGCGAAGGTGATTACCTTTTTCCTGACCTTCGGCAGCTTATTGGGACACGTTCAGCCCACAACGTTGTTTAACGTGGCGGAAAGCAATGCTTCGTATACGCCGTACCTGCTGATGACGCTGCCGTTCTGTTTGGCCTCATTCGGCTATCACGGCAACGTCCCGAGCCTGATGAAGTACTACGGTAAAGATCCGAAGACCATCGTTAAGTGTCTGGTGTACGGCACGCTGCTGGCGCTGGTGCTGTATACCGTATGGTTGCTGGGGACGATGGGTAATATTCCGCGTCCGGAGTTTATCGGTATTGCGCAGCAGGGTGGTAACATTGATGTGCTGGTACAGGCGCTGAGCGGTGTACTAAACAGCCGCTGTCTGGATCTGCTGCTGGTGGTGTTCTCCAACTTTGCGGTGGCGAGTTCATTCCTCGGCGTTACGCTCGGTCTGTTTGACTATCTGGCGGATCTGTTTGGCTTTGATGACTCGGCAATGGGACGTTTCAAAACGGCATTGCTGACGTTTGTCCCACCAATTATCGGTGGCTTGCTGTGGCCGAACGGTTTCCTGTACGCCATTGGCTATGCAGGACTCGCGGCAACCATCTGGGCCGCCATTGTTCCGGCGCTGCTGGCACGTAAATCCCGCGAGCGTTTCGGTAGCCCGAAATTCCGTGTCTGGGGCGGCAAGCCGATGATTGCGCTGATCCTGGTATTCGGTATCGGCAACGCGGTTATCCATATTCTGTCGAGCGTGAATCTGTTGCCTGTATACCAGTAGAACAATTGCCCGGTGGCGCTACGCTTACCGGGCCCACAGAGATTGAGTAGGCCGGATAAGGCGCAGCCGCCATCCGGCACAAATAGTACTACCCCAATAATTCCTGCTTCACATCCATCGCCAAATCAAACGAATGTAGGCGTGCCTGATGATCAAAAATCTGGCCGTTAACCATAATCTCATCAGCCTGGGTTTCACGCAAAATGGCGTCGAGACCATGCCGCACTTTTGCCTTATCACCGACCAGCGACATGCTCAGCGCCTGTTGTACGCCGTACTGCTCAGAAGCGGACCACAGCTGCTGCATATTCTCTACCGGCGGCGGTAGCTGGCCGGTTTCGCCACGACGCAGCTTCACAAATGCCTGCTGCATGGAGGTGAAAAGAAACTCGGCGTCGCGATTGCTGTCGGCGGCAATAATGTTGATGCACACCATCGCATACGGTTTTACCAGCCGCGCTGAGGGTTTGAATTGGGTGCGATACAGATGCAGCGCCTGATGCAGCATATCCGGGGCAAAGTGCGAGGCGAAGGCAAACGGCAGACCAAGCTGGGCCGCCAGTTGTGCGCTGTACAGGCTGGAGCCTAATAACCAGACCGGGATCTGCTCGCCGTAGCCGGGAACCGGGCGTACATGGGGATTAGGATCGCGGGCGTCGAACCAGTCCACCAGTTCAGCGACGTCGCGTGGGAAGTTATCGATATCACCGCTCATATGGCGGCGCAGTGCGCGCATGGTTGGTTGATCGCTGCCCGGTGCGCGACCAAGCCCGAGATCGATTCGTCCCGGATATAGCGTGTTCAGGGTACCGAACTGCTCGGCGATCACCAGCGGCGAATGGTTAGGCAGCATCACGCCGCCAGACCCGAGATGCAGCGTAGTGGTATTGGCAGCCAGAAAACCAATCAGCACTGAGGTTGCTGCGCTGGCGATGCCGGTCATGTTGTGATGTTCCGCCAGCCAATAGCGGTGGTAGCCGCGCTTTTCAGCCAGTTGAGCGAGATCAAGCGAGTGTGTGAAGGCCTCTTTTGCCGAGGATCCTTCAGGGATCGGCGCCAGATCCAGCACCGAGAACGGAATAGTTTTGTCAGTCATAACGGCTCACTTTGTTACCGGTTAATCTTTTAATACTGCATTAAAGATTAGCGAATGTTGTTAACAAAGTGAGCTTTATACGGCGGGCACCGAATATAACATGCCCGATGGCGCTGCGCTCATCGGGCCTACGGGATCGCTATTTGTAGGCCCGATAAGGCATTTATGCCGCATCCGGCTAGGCCTGCAGCTCCAGTCCAGCCAGTCGCTTCCAGTAGCCGTTACAGTCACTGTGGGCGGCAAGCGGTAATGGGGCACTGCCATTTTCATTGGCGCGGAAGGCGTCGAGCATGGCGAATGTTTCAGTGCCTGAAGGGGACAGACGCACAATATCAACCAGCCCCTGCATCGATGTCAGTTCGTTGCCGAGGTTGTAAACATAGCCGCTCATGGTCTGGATCCCGTTAAGGACAAAGACCTGCTGATTCTCCTGCGACAGCACATCGCGCCCATTCGGGTATTTTATGCAGCAGGTTTCACACTCGTCTTTTGGACGGTCTTCAGAGCGTGCGGTAAAGCAGCGGGCAGAGTACGCCAGCGGCAGATGCCCGTAGCTCAGCACTTCTACTTCAAACTGATTGCGAATACCCAGCTCATCACACTGGTTGAGCAGGTTTGCCAGCCAGTCGCGGGAAAGCTCTACCGGCATACACCAGCGCACCATGCCTTGTTTGAGCAGAATACGCAGGGTAACCGCGTTGTAGCAGTTGAGCGCATGCCCGGCGACAAACGGCAGCTTACGCTCGGCGCACATGTTTACTACGCCGAGATCGCTGGCTTCCAGCAGGAAGTCACCGTTTTCGACATAGCGCTTCAGCTCTCCCAGTTCAGAAGAGGCCTGCACCAGCGCCAGTGTTGACAGCACAACCTGTTTACCGCTGCCAGCGAGCGATTTCGCCATATCGAGCCAGTCGCCCACTTTGGTGGCGCGGCGTTTACTGCATACCGCTTCGCCAAGATAGATAACGTCGGCCTGGCTTACGGCAGCCTGCTGATAAAAATCTTCCAGCGTTTCTTTCGGCCAGTACCACAGCACCGGCCCTAAGGAATATTTCATTGCTTCTCTCACTGCCATTTACGGTGATACGCGCCAAGCGTGGTCTGCGTGCCTTCGGACATAGAACCGAGCGTTTCCATCCACGCGGCCTGCGGGACGTAGTTTTGCGGGTCGGCCATACAGCGGTCGATCGCCTGACGCCACACTTTCGCCACCTGGCTGACATAGGCCGGACTACGCTGACGACCTTCGATTTTCACCGAGGCAATATTGGCTGCCAGCAGTTCCGGCAGCAGCTCCAGCGTGTTCAGGCTGGTGGGTTCTTCCAGCGCATGATAACGCTCGCCGTCAACCAGATAGCGGCCTTTGCATAGCGTCGGATAACCGGCGTTTTCCCCGTCCTGATAGCGGTCGATCAGCACTTCATTAAGACGGGATTCCAGCCCCTGTTGGGTCTGTTGCCAGCGGACAAAACGGGCAGGTGAGCAGGCACCAACCGTGTTTGGCGATTCACCCGTCAGATAGGACGAAAGATAGCAACGGCCTTCCGCCATAATGCACAGGCTACCGAAGGCGAACACTTCCAGGGGAACAGGTGTGACGCGAGCAAGCTGTTTCACCTGATGAATAGACAGCACGCGCGGCAGCACCACGCGGGCGACGTCAAAGTTGCGATGATAGAAATTAATTGCCTCTTCATTGGTTGCAGATGCCTGAACAGAGACATGGCGCTCAATATGCGGGTAGCGCTCTGCGGCATACTCAAGCATGGCGAGGTCGGCAAGGATCAGCGCGTCTGCACCCAGTTGCGCTGCCATATCAACGGCACGTTGCCAGCGCGCGTAACCATCCGGGTGCGCAAAGGTGTTAATCGCAATGTGCAGCTTACGGCGGTGCTGATGGACAAAACTCACCGCTTCCTGCAATTTTTTCTCGGTAAAATTAAGGCCGGCGAAATGACGGGCGTTGGTATCATCTTTCAGCCCGATGTAGACAGCATCAGCGCCGTTCTCGATGGCCGCCTTAAGCGCCGGTAGGTTTCCGGCAGGGCAGAGCAGCTCCATAATTTATCCTGAACGTTGCGCCGTGATGGGCGCAGAAATGTTAACGAATGGGGATTTTAGTTAACCTTGCTGAGACAATTTTTGATTTGAGGCAGTTAAAGTCGTATTGGTGACACCAATAAAGAGGTAACAATTTCGCATCGAATTGTTGATTTATGCCGCTATGTCGTTTATTTGATATGGCAAAATAGCAGGACTATTGAAACAGGGAGTAAAGCTCGTGTTGGATAAACTGCGTTCACGCTTAGTACAATTTGGTCCTTCTCTGATGAGTGTACCAGTTAAACTGACGCCCTTTGCGCTGAAGCGCCAGGTTCTGGAGCAGGTCCTGAGCTGGCAGTTTAGTCAGGCGCTGGCCGATGGGGAGCTGGAGTTTCTCGAAGGTCGCTGGCTGAGCATTCATGTGCGTGACATTGACCTCAAATGGTATACCTCTGTTGAGAACGATAAACTTATCGTCAGCCAGAATGCAGATGCGGATGTGAGTTTTAGCGCCGATGCCAGCGATCTGCTGATGATCGTGGCCCGCAAGCAGGATCCGGATACGCTTTTCTTCCAGCGTCGTCTGGTGATTGAAGGTGATACAGAATTAGGGCTATACGTAAAAAATCTGATGGATGCCATCGAACTGGAGCAGATGCCTAAAGCGTTGCGCGTCATGCTGATGCAGTTGGCGGATTTTGTTGAGGCGGGGATGAAAACGTCGCCAGAAACCAAACAGACCTCGGTAGGTGAGCCATGCTGATTCGAGTTGAAATTCCCATTGATGCCCCTGGTATTGATGCGCTGCTGCGCCGTTCATTTGAGAGCGATGCGGAAGCGAAATTAGTGCACGACCTGCGTGAAGATGGTTTCTTAACGCTGGGTCTGGTTGCTACCGATGACGAAGGTCAGGTAGTGGGTTACGTCGCGTTCAGCCCAGTCGATGTTCAGGGTGAAGATCTGCAATGGGTCGGCATGGCGCCGCTCGCGGTGGATGAAAACTACCGGGGGCAGGGCCTGGCGCGTCAGCTGGTCTATGAAGGACTCGATTCACTGAACGAGTTTGGCTACGCCGCGGTGGTTACGCTGGGGGATCCGGCCCTGTACAGCCGCTTTGGCTTTGAGCTGGCAGCCCATCATGACCTGCGTTGCCGCTGGCCGGGCACCGAAAGCGCGTTCCAGGTTCATCGCCTGGCGGACGATGCGCTGGATGGCGTGACGGGTCTTGTGGAATACCACGACCACTTCAATCGCTTTTAAGCTTCCGGGGTTTGCAGGCTGCTTAATAGCGCCTCAAACCCTTCGCCTTCGACAAGGCGCTCTTTCTGCCGCTTGGTGAGCTGTTTAACGCGATACTCTATGCGCAGGGCCAGCGAACGGTCGCCGACCTGCGCCGCAAATGCCAACGTGAGTTCCCCCTTTCCGCGTAGCGCCTTCGCGCCATTCCCACTTTGATGCTGCTTATAGCGGCGCTGCACATCGGTGGTTATTCCGGTGTATAAGGCGTTGTCAGCGGTACGGATCAGGTACAGATACCAGGGTGTCATTGTTACCATCGACGTGATAATTTTCAGGCCTACAGTATAAAAGAGAACAGAAATGGAAACACTGACTGCGGTGTCTCGCTGGCTGGCAAAACAGCACGTCGTGACCTGGTGCGTACACCATGAAGGTGAATTATGGTGCGCCAATGCGTTTTACCTGTTTGATGCGCAGAAGATGTTGTTCTATGTGCTGACCGAAGAGAAAACGCGGCATGCGCAGATGTCCGGACCACGCGCGCCGATTGCCGGTACAGTAAACGGTCAGCCTAAAACCGTCGCTCTGATTCGTGGCGTACAGTTCAAAGGGGAAATCCGGCGTCTTGAGGGGCAGGAGAGCGAAGACGCGCGTAAAGCCTACAACCGTCGTTTCCCCGTTGCCAGAATGCTGCCAGCGCCCGTATGGGAGATTCGACTGGATGAAGTCAAATTCACGGACAACACGCTGGGCTTTGGTAAAAAGATGCATTGGTTACGTGATCTATAGTTAGAACAGTGATTGAAGACCTGGGGAAGATAAGCGATGAGTCAGGTGTTAATAACGGGAGCCACGGGGCTGGTGGGCGGACATTTGCTGCGTATGCTGCTCAATGAACCCCGGGTCAATGCCATCACGGCACCAACGCGTCGACCGCTGGCAGATACGGTTGGTATCTATAACCCCCATGATCCGCAGCTAACCGATGCTTTGGCACAGGTCACCGATCCGGTCGATATTGTCTTTTGTTGTTTGGGGACTACCCGGCGTGAAGCGGGCAGCAAAGAGGCGTTTATCCATGCGGACTACACGCTGGTGGTAGATACGGCCCTGACGGGACGTAGGTTAGGCGCCCAGCATATGCTGGTGGTGAGTTCGATGGGCGCCAATGCGAATTCACCGTTTTTTTATAATCGGGTGAAAGGTGAAATGGAGCAGGCGCTGATCGCGCAGAATTGGCCACGGCTGACGATTGTCCGGCCTTCAATGCTACTGGGTGATAGGGACAAACAGCGGACGAATGAGATGTTTTTAGCGCCGTTGTTCAGGTTGCTGCCGGGTAACTGGAAGTCGATTGAAGCGCGCGATGTTGCGCGGGCAATGCTGGCAGAAGCGCTGGCGCCTGGGCATGAAGGGGTTTCGATCCTGACCTCTTCCGAGCTACGCGAAAGGGCTAAATAAAAAAATGCCGGATGGCGCTGACGCTTATCCGGCCTACAAACGATTACGTTCTGTAGGCCGGATAAGATGCCACCATCTACAGGCGTGTTACTTAATAAACGTAAAGGCTGTCGTGACGCGTTTCACGCCGCTTACCCGGCTGGCGATATCCGCCGCCGCCTTCGCTTCACGCTCGGTCACCAGACCTAACAGGAACACTTCTCCGTTCTCAGTCGTTACTTTCACGTTAGAGGATTTCACCTGATCGCTGGTCAGTAACTGGGAACGTACTTTGGTGGTTATCCAGGTATCGTTGGACGCATCGCCCAGACCGATTGGCTGGCCCTGACGGATCTCATTAAAGACCTCAGTCGTACCTTCTACGCCCATCGCAATCTGTTTTGCTCGCGCAGACAGTTCGCTATTCGGCGACTGGCCGACCAGCAGCACTTTACCCTGATATGCGCTCACGTTGATTCGCGCTTCTTTCTTGATCTGGGCATCTTTCGACAATGCCGTATTGACGCGTAATTCCAGGGTACTGTCATCAACCTGGGTGCCGACACTACGAGGATCCGTCGCGGCTTTAGTCCCGACAGCTGCAGTTCCAACAACGGCGGCAGCGACACAGCCTTGCAGCAGCAGTGCAGCGATAATCACAGCAAGCGGCGAAAATGCCTTCATGTGTACTCCTTAATCATCCTGGTGAGGGAAAAGCGTGTTATCGATAAGATCGCAAAGGCAGTTGACCGTCAGCATGTGCATTTCCTGAACGCGGGCGCTGTGGTGTGAGGGAATACGGATTTCAACATCCTGTGGCCCCAGTAATCCGGCCAGTTCCCCTCCGTCATACCCGGTCAGCGCGACGATTGTCATGTCGCGTGTCACGGCGGCTTCAACGGCTTTTACGATATCGCGGCTATTACCACGCGTAGAGATTGCCAGCAGAACATCACCTGCATGTCCCAGCGCACGGACTTGTTTTGCATAAACTTCGTCGTGCAGGCGATCGTTGGCAATCGCAGTTAAGACCACATTATCAGTGTTTAGTGCAATCGCAGGTAAACTTGGGCGTTCTGTTTCAAAACGATTGATCATGCTGGCAGCAAAATGCTGTGCGTTGGCAGCGGACGTCCCATTACCACAACAGAGAATTTTGTTGCCATTGAGCAGGGACTGAACCAGCGTCATGGCGGCACGGGAGATTGCATCCGGAAGTGCTTCAGCCGCAGCTATCTGAGTTTGAATGCTTTCTGTAAAGCAGACTTTAATTCTATCTAACACGCTAATCCTTAAGAACCAGGCTCTGAATCTTCAACTATGAGCGGTCGTTGAACGCGTCCTTAAACCACTCAACATCATTTCCGGTGAAGGCTAACACATCGAACCGGCAATCCACAGTATCAAAACTCCCATTGTGGCGCGCAAGCCACAAGCGGGCGGTCTGTAATAATTTGTGTTGTTTGCTCCGGGTCACACTCGCCGCCGCACCGCCGAACTGTGCTGAGCGTCGGTAGCGAACCTCAACAAATACGGTGGTGTTGCCTTCACGCATTATCAGGTCGATTTCGCCACCACGTTCACGCACGTTGGCGGCGATAAAATGCAGTCCCTTGCTCAGCAGCCAGTCACGCGCGGTGGATTCCCACGCGTCACCGGTCTGTTTACTCGTTAACTGGCGGGGACGACTTGTCCTTGCTGGTATTTGAGCCATGATAACTTCCTGTTAATCACACAATCCTGCGTTGCGGTTAAGGCCCCGGTATTACCGTTAATTTCGAAACCCTGCACCTGACGCATTTGCGAGAAGTGGTTGGCAAGCGACCAGGCATCGACACCCATGGCATACATACGCGCCAGCGAGTAGTCGTTACGAACCGCGTCAAGCGCCTGCTGCATAAGAGGTGCGTTAGCGCCTGCCAGCATCGGAATTTCGCTGTACTGCAAGCCTTCCATCTCCAGACGGAAATCCGGGCCGGCAGTGCCCTGCGCACTACGAGAGCTGGCGTACAGCGTTGCTCCGCTCTGGCTGCCGTTGCGCATGGCGATCATCGGCTTAATAAATGCAATTTCTTCCGGCGTCGCCAGAATATACACGGCATCAACACGACCGCTGCCGCCGGTGATTTGTGCATCGGTAGGTGCTGCCGGGATGGTCAGACCGCCAATCGTTACGCCGGGTTGGGCTGGCACAGAGGAGGCCACAGGGCTGCCTGTCAGGGAAATCCCTGAGCCGCCGTTGACGCCCATTTTAAGTTCAGCGGTGGAGCCGAACTTCTGCTGCAATACCACGCCGCCACTCAGTTTTTGCCATTCCTGTGCAAAGGCGTTGGCAACGCGATCGCCTAATGAACTCCGTGGAATCAACAACAGCGGCGTCTGTTTTCCTTGATCGCGGATGTGGCGCGCGGCGTCGCGCGCTTCATCTTCTGGCGACAGGGCGAAGTAGCAGACATTCGGCAGATTTTTCACCGACTCCGGCTGGTTAAGCGCCAGGACGTTCAATGGCGTGTTGCTTTTCATCAGCTCTTCAACATTGTTCTTCAACAGTGGGCCAACCACGATGCTGGCGCCATCCTGCTGAACCTGAGTCAGGATCTGGTTCAGCGGCTGTGATGAAGTGTCGTAGATTTTCAGCTCAGCGGATGGATTCGCCGGTGCACTGGCGGTTGTTGGCTGAGCGGGTGCTGCGGGCTGCACAGCAGGTGTTTCTGGCTGAGCCGGCGTCTCGTTGGTCAGATCGCTTACTGACGCCTGAGACGGGCTGGCAACGCCGTCAGTCGTTTGCGGCTGTTCTGTGGTGGTCGCGGCAGCTGGAACTGCGGCAGGTGCGACAGCAACAGGGGCTGCGACAGGTTGAGTGCCCATGTTTTTCGCAGCTTCAAAGCCTTGCTGAATAGTCCGGCCAAATACAGCGGCCTGACCGTTCAGTGGTAACAGCAGGGCGATTTTGCTGGTGGAGGCGGGCTTAAAGCTCTGCACGTTAACCAACTGTGTTGGTAACAGTTTTGCCCCTGGGTTTTGCGGATAACGTTTCTGCCAGTCCGCAATACCGGCTTTCATCATGTCCGGATCGTTACGGTTATCGAACCAGACGCGCTGGAGATCCAGCCAGCCTTGCAGCACGTTTTCATCAGCATTGATGACCAGCGCTTGCGCTTGCTCCTGGGTCATGGACGACAGCGCCTGCCAGGTGGCGTCCATATTTTTCTGCTTAGCATTCGCGGCCAGCAGCGGTTCCTGGGCGATCAGGGCGCGCAGCAGCGTCAGAGACGGGCGACCCTGGTTGACGTCGATTTGCGCCTGCCAGTAGCGTGCCTGTTGGTTTTGATCGAAATCGGCGGGAGTTAACTTATCCAGCAGGGCCTGTGCGCCAGCGACATCTTTCTGCGCGAGCTTAATCTCGACGGCCAGCAGTGACTGCTCACGACGCTGGGCATCGCTTAGCTTCTGCGGTAGCTGGTTAAACAGTTCGATAGCCTGCTGGCTCTTGCCTTCTTTCAGCAGTGCACGAATGGCGAGTAATTGCCAGTTGGTCTTGCTATCATCAGAGCTTTGCTGCATTTGTTGCAGATAAAAGCCGGAATCAGCCTGCGCAGTGCCCTGCATATGGGCTGCACTCTGGTCTGGCGCCTGGGTGCCACAGCCTGCGAAAATCAGTGCTGCCAGAATGACTGGTAGCGCGCGTGCGGCTTTCAAACGAGAAAATGTTGAGGGTACCATACTGTATCCAGTGATATTTTTTTACTCAATGCTCAATATTAAATCGGCAATACGGACGACACAATGAAACAACACGAATCGGCGGATAATTCTCAAGGCCAACTCTTTATTGTACCTACTCCTATAGGAAATTTGGCTGATATTACCCAACGAGCGCTCGAAGTTTTACAAGCCGTTGATTTGATTGCCGCTGAAGACACTCGTCATACAGGATTATTGTTACAACACTTCGCGATTAACGCGCGTCTGTTCGCGCTACATGACCACAACGAGCAGCAAAAGGCCGAAACGCTGGTCGCGAAGCTCAGAGAAGGACAAAACATTGCGCTGGTTTCCGATGCCGGAACGCCGCTGATTAACGATCCTGGCTACCATCTGGTGCGTACCTGTCGCGAAGCGGGGATCCGCGTTGTTCCTCTGCCTGGTCCTTGTGCGGCGATTGCTGCCCTGAGCGCTGCAGGTCTGCCTTCAGACCGTTTTTGCTATGAAGGATTTCTGCCTGCGAAATCAAAAGGCCGCCGCGATGCGATGAAAGCCATTGAAGCAGAACCGCGTACGCTTATTTTTTATGAATCTACCCACCGCTTGCTGGATAGCCTGGAAGACATGGTTGCCGTCTGGGGCGAATCCCGTTACGTGGTACTGGCGCGCGAGCTGACCAAAACCTGGGAAACTATTCACGGCGCACCAGTTGGCGAACTGCTGGCGTGGGTCAAGGAAGATGAAAACCGTCGTAAGGGCGAAATGGTGCTGATTGTCGAAGGGCATAAAGCGCAAGAAGATGACCTCCCGGCTGATGCGCTGCGTACGCTGGCCTTATTGCAGGCAGAACTGCCGCTGAAAAAGGCCGCCGCGCTGGCTGCTGAAATCCATGGCGTGAAAAAGAATGCGTTGTATAAGCACGCGCTGGAACAGCAGGGAGAGTAAGCCCGATTGCTGATGGCCAAACCGACAAGGGTATGGCCATTAGCTAACACAGTGCTTAAGACTGAGCGGCAGTTTCACTGATTAATAAGCGGTTTGCTGACCCGCATACAGTGATTTTGCTACGCACCACTTCTTTCATCGCATCCATACCGACCCGCATGTAATAGCGAGGATCGTTGCCCTGCGGATTCTCCGCAAACCACGCTTTGACCGCATCGGCAAAAGCGATTTTCAGTTCGGTCGCGACGTTAACTTTGCAAACGCCAAGCTCGATCGTGCGGCGGACGTATTCGTCAGGGACATCGCTTGCGCCATGCAGCACCAGCGGAACGTCGACTACCTCACGAATTTCACCCAGCCGCTGGAAATCGATTTTGGGTGTTTTGGTGTACAAACCGTGTGCTGTGCCGATGGCAACAGCAAGGCTATCTACGCCAGTACGCTCAACAAACCGTTTAGCTTCTTGTGGATCGGTGAGGAAGGCGCTTTCTGCATCCACACTCATATCATCTTCTACGCCACCGAGGCGACCCAGCTCAGCTTCCACGCTGCAATCTTTGGCATGGCAAAAATCCACAACGGATTTCACCAGCTTCACGTTTTCTTCAAACGGAAAGTGGCTGCCGTCAATCATTGCGCTGCGCACTCCTGCATTCACTTTACGACGAATGTCGTCCAGCGACTCATGGTGATCGAGGTGCAGCGCCAGCGGTATACCGTAGCTGGTGGAATAAGCGCTGCACAGCGCGTAGATCTCTTCCAGCGCGATATGCTTAAAGGTACCCGGCGTTCCTGCCAGGATCACCGGCGATTGCATTTCATTGCACACTTCAAGGATCGCCTGGATCGTTTCGGCGTTATGAATGTTAAAGGCGGGTACGGCATAGCCCTTTTTTTGGGCATCCAGCAGGAGGTATTTCGTGGAAATAATGCTCATAAAACGATCCTTTTAGGCGTTCCAGGGATGAATAACAACGCCCTGTACAACGCGGTTCACAGTGCCGCTGGCAGAAGGCGTATCCGGTGTATTGCCGATATTGATGGATTGCGTCAAAGCAAAAACCTGGGCGTAGATCAGGAAGCAGAACGCCAATTCCATATCGATGAAAGAGCGTGCTGGCGGCAGCAGAATATGTGGGCCTGCTTCAATCACCTCATGGGTTTGTGCGGCAATCGCGACAACCCGCAATGCCTGCCGATCGCGGCGTAACTCTGCCAGCAGATCGAGATCGTATTGACGTGTATACGGATGGCTGGAAACAAAGACCACTACCAGCGTTTCGTTATCAACCAGTGACTTTGGACCGTGACGAAAGCCTGTCGGGGAGTCATAGAATGCGGCCAGTTTGCCTGCAGTCAGCTCCAGGACTTTCAGTGCCGATTCCCGCGCTGCTCCCTGTAATCCACCGCTACCGAGGTAAACGATCCGTTTCCAGGGTTCATTGCCAAATACACCGTCGCTGAAATCGCCCAGCGAAGTCAGAATCGCCTGGCACCGATCGGCCACGTCACGGAAGGTCTGGCTGTTGATTTTCTCTGGGGCAAATACTGCCAGGCAGCTGGCCATCATGGTGGTAATGCTGCTGGTCATCGCGAAGCCACGATCATGTGTCTCTGCGGGCATTAACAGAGCAAAGGCATTGTCGCTTGCAACTGCGTTTTGATAGAGGCTACCTGCTTCGTTGCAGGTGATCGGCAGGTGATAACACTCAGGCACAAACTGATTAGCCAGTTCCACTGCTGCAACGCTTTCAGGGCTGTTACCTGAGCGAGCGAAAGAAATGAGCAGCAGCGGATGTGCGGGATTCAGGTAATCCATCGGATTGGTGACCAGATCGGTGGTCGGCACAGCGCTGATGTTTTTACCGGTATAGCTTGCCAGCCAGGGGGCGATGATGTCGCCAATGAATGCTGATGTTCCAGCCCCGGTCAGTATGATCCGCAGATCGTTTTTGCGCAGTAATGGCGCGAGAAAGCTGTCAATGGCAGATCGAATGTTGTCGATATTCGTAAGGGAACGGATCCAACTGGCAGGTTGTTGACGGATCTCTTCTTCGGTCCAGGTGCCCGTTACCGCGGTAACAGGGGTATAGGTTTCTGGCATAACTTAAGTCCTTAGTCTTGTAAATTCCACATAAGACGCTGGCGAGAATGTCGCTATCTTTCGTTTCGTTTCACTTGTTCATCTCGTCGATTGATTAAAATCTATAGGAAAGAAATCGAAAGAGCAATAATTCAAAATGAAATAAAACGAAATTTGTGATCGTGAGAACGAAAGGTGTAGTTATCTTATTGATCTATAAGAAGTAGGTTTGTTGTAGGATGGTTAGATATTTACTCAAGCGAAAGGAAAAGAAAGGCCTTGCGATCGAAGACCGCAGGCCAACACGAGACAAAATGAAAGGTCAAAGGGGGAGAGCCTGACCCTGAATCCAGATCTGTTGTAAATGTAGCCCGCTATTGAGCGCGATCGCGTCTGCACGTTTTCCCACTGCTAACGATCCCAGTTGGCGATCGATACCCAACAGACGTGCGGGGTGGAGAGAGGCCATATGAATTGCCTCTTCTGCCGTTATCCCGGTGAGCTCAACCATATTACGTACGGCTGCGTCAACCGAGAGCGTGCTACCAGCAAGGCCACCGGAAGCGGTACGCACAATACCACTGTGCATTTCCACCTCCTCACCGCAGAGCGTATAGCGTCCGTCTGGCATTCCTGCAGCCTGCATGGCATCAGTGATCAGCACCAGTCTGTCTTTGGCGCAACAGCAGCAGAGCTTCATGGCCGCCGGGTGGACATGGTGTCCGTCAGCGATAAGTTCCAGCCAGGCGCGAGGGTCGGTTAACCCTGCGCCAACCATTCCTGGCTCCCGATGATGTAAACCGGTCATACCGTTATAGCAGTGAACCAGTCCGTCAGCGCCGGCGTCAAAGGCTG
The DNA here is from genome assembly GCF_001037485.2 of Citrobacter sp. MGH105. Lineage (NCBI taxonomy): Bacteria > Pseudomonadati > Pseudomonadota > Gammaproteobacteria > Enterobacterales > Enterobacteriaceae > Citrobacter > Citrobacter sp. MGH105. Next base: position 609,511 of record NZ_CP073048.1, read on the forward strand.
CGCGGGTTTGTTCCAAGGTAGCTGCGCTGTGTCCCAGCATCACCCGTACGTTGCGCTGCTTCAGATGTTCGATGGCCTGCAATGCACCGGGTTTTTCTGGTGCCAGCGCAACGACGCGCAATGTTTGCTGGGAAATCGCAATCAGTTCATCCAGCTCCCTGAGCTCCAGTTCCCTGAAGAGCTCAGGCGGATGCGCCCCTTTGTTCTGCGGCGTAAAGTACGGACCTTCAAGATAACTACCCAGTACCTGCGCGCCGGGCCCGCCGGAATGGTAGCGATGGGCAATACGTTTCAACGCCCGGTGAATATCTGGTAATGGGGCGGTGACGGTGGTGGGTAGCCAACTGGCTACCCCTTCACGTGCTTTGTGCATCGCCAGTTTGTCGAGCGTATCCGGTGCTTCATCCATCACATCGGCACCCGCGCCCCCGTGTACGTGGGTATCAATGTATGCCGGACAGAGCAGTTCAGCATCGCGGACCATAACGCCGGAAGGAATTGGCTCTATTGCCGCAATGATACCGTCTTCAATATGCAATTGATGATCGTCCAGCCAGCCCTGTTCGGTCAGTAGACGTCTGGCGCGCAGTAGCAGTGTCATATCCCTTCCTCAACGGGCTTTTCCTCACGGCAGCGTCCCAGCTCGTCCACCAGGCTGGTTAAACCCCGGTGCCCGCATTCCAGCGCCTGCAAACGAAACGCTTCGCTGCTCAGGCCGTCGCGCTCCAGCACCATCTCCAGTAGCAGTTGTAGATTGGTACCGGTGATCACTTCAGTACCTTGCCTTTGCATGGCTAGCGTGGAAGCGACGCGAAATGGCGTCCCGCCCAACAGGTCGGTCAGAAACACGATGTCTTGCTGCGCATCCAGTTCACCCACCGCCTGCTCAAGTTGTGAGGTGAGCAAGGCAGTGGTTGAGGTTTCCGGAAAGTCGATGGCAATGAACTGAGTCTGCTCACCCAGAATCTGTTTCATCGCTTTTTCCATTCCGCTGGCAAACCCGCCATGACCCGTCAAAATAATACCTAACATCTACAACCCCTTATATTTACAGGAAATGACAGAACTTACCTACGACGCCGAGCACCACGGTAATGGCGATAAGGCGCAGAGGACTCCAGCCACGGCGGACCAGCCAGAACATGGTTAATGTGTAGACCAGCGGTAAAAAAGCAGGCATCAGCTTGTCTATCACGTCTGTTTGCAGTTTCACTACCGCATCGCCAGCAGTGATTTCCAGCGTAGTGCTCAGGCGAACATAGGTCGCTACCAGCGCACCGATCACCGTCATCCCTACGATGGATGCCGCATGTCCAACCTTTTTGGTGTTAGCTTTAATCAGCGGAATGGCAGCAACGCCCATTCGATAAGCATAGTGTGCCAGCCCAAAGCGCAGACCAAGATGAACCACGTTGAACATAACAATAAAGACAACTGCACCAAGAATAGAGCCTTGCAGCGCCAGGCTGGCCCCGATACCGCCGCAAATAGGCAGTAACGTTAACCAGAACATGGCATCGCCGATGCCGCCAAGCGGCGCACCCACGGCAATCTTGGTGCTTTGAATACTGTTCACATCCTGCTTGGAGCGTTCCATCGCCAGGATAATCCCGATAACAAACGTGACCAGGAACGGGTGCGTGTTGAAGAAGCCCATATGGCCTTTCATCGAACGCGCCAGATCGCGCTTATTGGTATGGATCTTTTTCAGAGCAGGTAACAGGCCGTACAGCCATCCTGATGCCTGCATACGTTCGTAGTTAAAAGAGGCCTGCAACAGCATTGAACGCCAGGCAACACGGTTGATATCTTTTTTCGTCAGCTCGGCACCGATATTCTGGTCTTCGTAGACGTTTTCATTGGTGCCGGACAGCAGCGTTTCTTCGGTTTCGGAAACGTTCGGCAGAGCAGTTTGATTAGATGCCATCTTCGAATTCCTCTTTTTGTGCTGCGGGAGCTGTAGGTTCAGGTGATTTACGCAGAAAATCGATCAGCGCCATTGCCAGTGCTGCGGCGGCGATCGCCAGCACAGGGAGTTTGAGCCAGGCTGCGGCTACAAAACCCAGGATGAAGTAGGGGATATAGACGTTTTTCATCATGATTTTCAGCAGTACGGCGAAGCCGATAGCTGGCATGATGCCGCCTGCCACACCCAGGCCGTCAATCAGACGCGTTGGCAGAACATCTATCGCGGTTTTGGCATGTTCCGCACCAAAGTAAATCGGCAGGAACGCGCATAAAAAGTAGAAGGTCCCCAACGCGAGCAACGCCAGATAGTTGACCCGCTCAATCCCGGCGGTATCGGCATTCGCTGCCATGCGATCGCAGCGAGCCATCACCCCGGACATCACAGAGAACAGGAAGGTAATCCCCATCTGTACTGCTACGGCGAACGGTACCGCCACACCTACGGCAACTTCAGGTTTCACTCCGGTCGTTATGGCAAACGTGGTTCCCACGATAGTGCCGATAATAACGTTTGGCGGTTGAGCTCCCGCTAGTGGGGCAAGACCCATCCACACCAGTTCCAGCGTGCCACCTGTTAAAATACCGGTATGCAGATCGCCCAGAATCAGGCCGACCAGCGGCCCGAGAACAACCGGGCGGTGCATGTGCGTTAACCCGTTGAACATATCCAGGCCTGCAATAAAGGCGAGAATACCCAACGCAAAAGCCTGCAACAGACTGATTTCCATTGTGAATCCCTCAGAGAAGTTTATAGAGGTCCTGGGCGGGTTCTGTTGGAACGCCCTGAACGAAGCATTCCACTCCAGCGGCTTTGAGCCCGTTGAACGCCGTAATATCGGCAGCGTCTACAGAAACCGTTTTGGCGATTTGTTGCTTGCCGTTGGCGTAGTGCATATTGCCAACGTTGATACGGTTAACAGGAACACCGCCTTCGACCAGACGGAAGAAATCCGCAGGCGATTTGCAGACCAGCAGAATTTTCTGGCGATCGGCGGCACGGTGAATATTGTCGATCACTTTTTGTAGTGACCAGAAGCGTACGGCGATCCCTTCTGCCAGTACCATTTCCATCAGGTTTTGCTGCACTGGATCTTCAGCCACCTCATCATTAGCGACCAGCACCAGGTTTGCCCCCGCAAACCCGACCCATTGCACACCAACCTGACCGTGAATCAGACGTTCATCAATGCGACTTAATACAATGTTTGGCATGGTATTTTTCTCTTTTTTGTTATGCGTTACGATCTGGAGCACCCAGGCAGGCGCAGTGATATTGCTGCAGTATGTCCTGAATATGGTTAATGATGAGTTCTCGCGGCGTGGCGCTGAGATCTCCCTCGCGCACTTTTACGTACTGCAAGGGTAAATACTGGCTAATCAGCGGTAGTGGAATGGGGTCGTCCGCCAGGTTACGTACCAGACGTTCAAATGCTTCATCAATCTGGCTGTCCGGCCAGTAGTAACGAACCCGATCAGAGTAGCTGTATCCACGGGCCAGACGGCGTGCGTTGCCATCACCGTGATAATGGCTCTGCCAGTACTCTGGTCTATCAAGCATTACGCTTTCCAGCACATGTCGCAGGCCCGAGCTGGCTTTTGCAGGCAGCAATTCTTCTTCAATGGCAGCTAACGAAAACAGCGCTTCGCGCAGGGCGAAGGTAAGCGCGGGTCCCACTTTCAGAATAGCGAAGTGGTCTATCACCAGTTGGCGCAAGGACTGTGGCGTTTGGTAATCGGTAGAATGCGCTTCAAAAACCAGCGTGTCGTAGTCTTCCACCATTTTGCTGAGTGCCACGGCTTTCTGCGGTTGATAATCAATGATGTGCGTGTGGTCGAATTCAACGCCAGGTTGCACGACCAGGGCGATAATACGTGCCCATATACCTTCCAGCCCGCGCTTTTCAAAGGCGTGATAGTGGGCCTGCAGCGTTGCACGTGCGGCATCTGGTGTTGTTACCGCCAGTTCGGTTAACGCTTCGTGTGCGCCACCAGGAACCGGAACTTCTGTGCCAATCACATAGACCAGGTCAGACTCGCCAAAATGTGCCATACAGGTTTCTTCGGCGACTTTGGCCAGGCGTGCGGCGCGCTCAGCGACGATTTCATCCGTCAGTGGAACCGGGTCGTTGGCACAAGACATGCTGCAATCGAGGTGGATTTTTTTAAAGCCTGCGGCGACATAGCTCTTGATCAGATCGTCAGCATTGGCCATTGCCTGTTCCGCAGGCAGATTTTGCCAACGGTTTGGCCCGAGATGGTCTCCGCCGAGAATCAGCATATCCTGAGAAAAATCAAGCGAGTCGGCTAATCGGCAGACAAAACTGCGAAAATCGGCTGGCGTCATACCTGTATAGCCGCCAAACTGGTCAACCTGATTAGAGGTTGCTTCGATCAACAGCGGTGTATGATTGGCATGGGCGTAGCGTATTGCGGCTTCCAGTACGATTGGATGCGCGGAACAAACGGCATAAATCCCGTTTGCCTTCCCCCGTTTATGCTGCTCGACCATTTTAGTTAGATGTTTCACTTTCCTCTCCAGGTCAGATTACTGCGACATCAATCTTTCGTTTTGTTTCATTTAATACTGCATCATGGTGTTATAAAAATAAAACGAAAGATAATAGTTTTCCGATCTGTTTCACAAAAGAAACACAATGAAAGGTTTCAGCGTAAGTTCGTCCGGCTCTTCCCTGCTTGCGGGGCTTGCATTCGCGTAAAAGAAAGGCGTTAATAGATAAAACGAAATAAAACGAAAGGTTCAACTAAAGGATTTCTTATGAGTAACACCGAGTCCTCTGCAGATAAGCGCGTTATTGGCACCAGCGAAAGACGTGAGCAGATCATCCAGCGGTTACGGCAGCAGGGAAGCGTTCAGGTTAACGATCTCTCCTTATTTTTTGGCGTCTCCACGGTCACTATTCGCAACGACCTCGCTTTTCTGGAAAAGCAGGGGATTGCGGTACGTGCCTATGGCGGAGCGCTGATTTGCGAAAGCAATGCGCCTGTTGTGGAGCCTTCTGTTGAAGATAAGAGTTCACTTAATACGGCAGTAAAACGCAGTATTGCCAGAGCCGCCGCAGAGTTGATTCAACCGGGACACCGCGTGATCCTTGACTCCGGTACCACGACCTATGAAATTGCCCGCCTGATGCGCCAGCATACTAATGTCATTGCTATGACCAACGGTATGAATGTCGCCAATGCGCTACTGGAAGCCGAAGGGGTTGAGCTGCTGATGACCGGCGGTCATTTGCGTCGTCAGTCACAATCGTTTTATGGCGATCAGGCTGAGCAGTCGCTACAAAATTATCACTTCGACATGCTGTTTCTTGGCGTTGATGCTATTGATTTAGAGCGTGGTGTTAGCACGCACAACGAAGATGAAGCGCGTCTCAACCGTCGGATGTGTGAAGTGGCTGAACGTATTATTGTTGTTACCGACTCGACGAAGTTTAACCGCTCCAGCCTGCATAAGATCATTGATACCCAGAGGATCCATACCATCATTGTTGATGAAGGTATCCCAGAGGAGAGTTTGCAGGAACTACGCCGCAGCGGTGTTGAAGTGATCATTGTTGAGTAGTCCCGCTCTAAAATTCAAAAATGTGATCCCATTCAATTAAACAAAAACAAACCATAAGCGAGCTTTTTTAGTAGCTCGCTTTCGTTTTTTTCATGCTTACCGTCCCTTTCTCGCATCTTACCCGTTTTGAGTCTTTTCATTTTTTCGGTTTTCTTCGTTTCGGTTTGCTAAAACGAAAGAAAATAGTCAGTTTTGGTTAAATTAAACGCTGAGTCTGTGCGCACAAATTCACCTTATTGCTTCTGATGTAATATATTCAAAAGAAAACGAAAGTGCTAAAGCGCTAAAACAAAACAACATGAATATTTGATGGAGCAATAGAAATGCTGGATAACTTAAGACGTCGCGAGCAAATAATTGATCTGCTGTGCGATCAGGGTAGCGTTCGTGTCGAGCCACTGAGCGTCCATTTTGGTGTGTCATCGGTCACGATCCGCAACGACTTACGTTATCTGGAGCAGAAAGGATGCGTCATGCGCTCCTACGGCGGGGCGGTTCTCAATCAGCACTTTGCCCTTGACCGGCCTTTGCAGGATAAGGACCGGCTGAATCGCGATGTGAAAACGCGTATTGCCGAAAAAGCAGCCAGCTTTGTGAAAGATGGTGACACGTTAATCCTCGATTCCGGTTCGACCACCACGCTCATTCCTCCAATGCTAAAGAATCGCCGCGATCTGGTGGTGATGACCAATGCGCTCAACATTGCGTGGGAGCTGGCGAATTTTGAGCGCGTAGACGTCATGATCCTGGGAGGGAACGTCAGGCAAAGCGTCTATTCATTGTATGGCCCTTCAGCAGAACACCAGCTCAGACAATACCGGTTTGATAAGCTTTTTTTGGGCGTTGATGGATTCTGCCTGGAAGCAGGGATAACCACGCCACATCCGGGAGAAGCGCATCTGAATCAGGTAATGTGTGAGGTTGCACAGGAGGTCACGGTAGTCGCTGACTCCAGCAAGTTTGGCCGCAAAAGTTTCTGTATGATTAGCGAAATCAGCGGGATTGACCGGGTGATTACCGACAGCGGTATCCCTGAAAATTATCACCGGACGTTAATCCAGCTTGGGGTGGATGTGGTGATTGCGGATGAATAACTGAAATTGCTGGCGAGATTTTCTCGCCAGCAGTGTTTTAGTGGGTCAGCGTACCCTGTTCAACCAGCAGCAATGCGGCACCGCGAACCCCGCTGGATGCACCATGGATGGCCGGGAATACGCGGGCAGGCTCTAATCCCGGGAACAAGTAACGTGACATGGACTGCGGCAGTAACGTATAAATTTCCTCGATGTTGGAAACTCCACCGCCGAGAACAAAAGCATCGACATCCAGAATCAACTGCAATTGCGCCAGCGTACAACCCAACATATCAATCCATGCTTCTATGGTAGTAACGGCGCTGGCATTGCCATGACGATAATGCTCCAGCAGGGTCTCCATTTTGAGTTGTTCTCCACTGAAGTGTTTGTGGAGCCACAGTAAACCAGGACCGGATTGATAGCGTTCCAGACACCCTTGTAAGCCACAGCCGCACTTCAACTCCGGCAAGTGATAACGACGCATAAACGTTGCCGGAAGCGGTAAATGGCCGAACTCACTGGCCATTCGGTTGCGACCCCGATACAACTGACCGTCAATGACTAACCCTCCACCCATGCCGGTGCCAATAATGGCACCAAAAATTCGGGAGAACTGGCGAGCCTGCTGGGTATGGGCTTCCGAGAGTGCAAAACAGCAGCAGTCATTGTCCAGTTCAACCGAACGATTGAGGCGGTGGGCCAGATCGTTCATCACCTGGCGTCCTGTGAGGCAAGGCACGTTAGATGACAGTAATTTTCCGGTATGTCTGTCCATAAGACCGGGCATGCCGATGCCAATTTTTCCTTGCGTTCCAGTCGCCCAGTCGGCGGTATCAATAAGTGAAGTAAAGGTCGAAAGAAAGAGTTCATAATCCTGCACTGGCGTGGCGACGCGCTTACGCCAGCAAACTTGCATTTCCTTATCAAAAGCGACAATTTCAGTTTTGGTTCCACCAATATCAACACCGTAAAACATGCCTCATCTCCTCCGGCTTCACAGCGTAACCAGACAGTTTTCCTTGCGAGCGCGCTCTGCGGCAAAGACCATTAAGTGACTTTCCAGTGATTCATCTGGGCCAGAAAGAATCATATTTTGATCGTTGGCCATCACTGCGTGGATAAAGCGATCCATCAGATAGTAATCGCCACCACCATGCCCCCCCATCTGGGTTTGTGTGCCAGCGGCGATCTCCTCGATCTGATGCACTGTTTCTTTGTCTGTCAGGAAATCAAACACCCGGATTTGCTCGCCATCACCTTCCAGATAACCTCTGGTGCCAAACAGGCGCGTTTTTCGATCTTCCATTTTGGTAAACGCGGTCATGGTAAAGGTCACTGTCTGTTGGTGGGCAAAACGTAAGTTAACAACCTGATGATCCACCACATCATTATCACAACGATAAACGCAACGACCATAAGGCCCATCGCGCAGCGCCTGGCGAACATTCTCTTCGCTAGGATCTGCAGTCAGCACCCGACGGAAGTGTGGAGTGCATTTGTGGTTTTCACCCAGATAAATTTTGCAGGCAGACCAGGGACAGGTTGCTTCAACCTGACAATCAAGGCAGCGGTCGGCGGCACCAGCAGGCTGATTCTCTTTCACAAAGTGACTCAGGCTACCAAATGATCCTACGTCCTGGCAGTTGTCGCTCATGATGTAGCGGATCCAGTCCAAATCATGACAGGATTTCTGTAACAACATAAATGACGATTCTGCTTCATTGCGCCAGTTACCACGTACAAACGAGTGCGCCTGATGCCAGTAACCTACGGGTTCGAGATGCTGCATGCTGACAATATCGCCAATTACGCCATCATCAAGCAGTGATTTCAGCTTTTGCGTATAGCGGGTGTAACGCAGGACGTGCGCGACGGCCAGTAATACGTTGTTGCGTTTGACCGCATCAATAATGATCCGGCAATCTTCTGGCGTAGGGGCGAGCGGTTTTTCCAGTAGAATGTGATAGCCGAGATTAGCAAACGCCACGGCAGGGTCTTTGTGCATATTATCCTGCGTGCAAATAAGTACCACATCGGCCATTTTGGGTTGGGCCGCAGCTTCTTGCCAGTCGCAAAACACGTTATTTGGGTCAATCTTATGCTGTGCGACAAACTGCTGGCGGTATGCCTCTCTGGGCTCGGCAACGCCTACCACCTGCATTCTGTCTGGATGTTCAAGCGCATAGCGAGAATATATTTCTCCGCGCGCACCAGCCCCTACCACTAATACGGTCACTTTATTCGCACACATATAAACCTCTCATTTTTCACTTAGCCTGAATAACGGTCAGACCAAATTTTCTTCATGTTTTTTATCAAACAAAAAGGCGGCTTCCAGATTAAATTTCACTTTGATAGATTCACCGGGAAGTGGGGTCCAGTCGGGTGAGGAGTTAATACGTAAGATCATATGTTGCTCACCAATATCAAAATGCAGAAGGTCTTCGTTGCCCATCCTTTCTACGTTGGTAATGTGCGCATCGAACGCCGAGGCATCATGCTGCGAGGCTAACTGAATGGCCTCTGAGCGGATGCCAAACCAGACGCTGGAGTGCGGATATTGCTCCAGTAGGTTACTCAAGCGCGTATTTAGTGGCAGGATTAAATTATCAGCCAGGCGCAGGCCACGAGTGCTGGGGTCAATATCAAGCAGCATAATATTCATTGCCGGATTACCAATAAAACCAGCAACAAATTTATTCCTGGGGTGATGGTAAATATTCCCTGGGGTATCCACCTGCATAATACGACCGCCATTTAGAACGCAAATTCTGTCTCCCATCGTCATCGCTTCAATCTGATCGTGCGTGACGTACACCATGGTTGCGCTCACGCCTTCGTGACGCAGTTGTCGATGCAGTTCTGTCAGCCGCACGCGCATTGAAACACGCAGTTTTGCATCCAGGTTGGACAGCGGCTCATCAAACAAAAAAACGTCTGGCTTACGCACGATGGCCCTGCCAACGGCTACGCGCTGGCATTGACCGCCCGAAAGCTGACCGGGCTTTTTGTCGAGCAATGTTTCGATTTCCAGCTTGTGTGCAGCTTCCCGGACGCGGATATCAATCTCTTCTTTGCTCATTTTCCCTAACAGACTGAATGCCATATTTTTATAAATCGTCATGTGGGGATAGAGGGCATAATTCTGGAAGACCATGGCAACGCCTCGCTCCTTTGGTAGCAGGTCGTTGACGCACTTCTCTCCGATTGCGATATGGCCATGAGTGATATCTTCCAGACCTGCAATCATGCGTAGCAGCGTTGATTTGGCGCAGCCAGATGGCCCGACAAACACCATGAATTCGCCGTCGTGGATTTCAAGATCAACGCCATGGATCGCCTGAAAGCCATTGGGATAGACTTTGCTTACTGCCTGTAATTGAATACCTGACATAACACTGCCCCTTATCCTTTAATTCCGGCACCAGCGATGCCGCGAATAAAATAGCGCTGGAAGAAGATATAAAGTAACAACATCGGGATAATCGCCAGCAATGCGCCCGCCATTAACATCGGATATTCCACGCCTGAGCGGCCAGAAAGTGAGGCTAATCCTACTGGTAATGTCATTTTATCCATGGAGGTGTTGACGATCAGCGGCCACATTAAATTATTCCAGCTCCACAGTCCGTTAATAATGACGCAGGCAATCAGTCCCGGTTTAATTAATGGCAGCATAATTTTGAAGAAAATAGTCAGATGGTTATACCCATCCATAATGGCTGCCTCTTTCAGTTCTTTAGGTACTGACAGAAAAAACTGACGTAATAAAAAGGCGCTATATATGCTGAATAAGCCCGGTAGCACCAGTCCAGGAATTGAGTTCAGCAAACCGATTTTTTCAACGGTTAAAAACTGTGGGATTAAAAAGATCTGACCGGGCAGCATCAGAATTGAAATACACAGCATAAACAGGACATCTCGTCCTTTGAAACGCAGTCGGGAGAAACCGTACGCTGCCATTGCCGCAATCAGCGTCTGCAAAATGACGATGACCAGCGTGGAGACGATCGAGTTAAAGTAAAAGCTGCCAAAAGGCATTTCATGCAAGATTTTACCGTAAGCCTGAAACCCTGGGTTGGCGGGTAGCAGGATCGGCGGAAAGGCGATGCTTTCTGCCTGGGTTTTAAAAGAGGTGATGATCATCCAGATAAACGGAACCACCGTTACCAGCGTCGCGAGGATCATCAGGCCGTAAATTAGCCATTTTTCACGTTTTGTCATGAACATCGTGGTGCCTCACTGTGCTTTAAGTCGTTTACCAATCCATATTTGCAGCAGCGTCAGGACCATCGTGATAACGAAAATCACCACGGCGATTGCTGAGGCATACCCTTTTTCATGGTAGATAAAGGCGTATTTATAGAAGAGATAGGCGATGGTCATCGTCTGATCGTCCACCATGGATGAACTGCCAAACAGCAGATAAACCACATCGAAAATTTGCAGCGTTTCGATAAAAGAGATCACCAGTACGAAAAACAGCGTTGGGATCATTAGCGGTAAGGTAATAGACCAGAATCCACGCAATTTGCTGATGCCATCCAGCGACATCGCTTCATAAATTTGTTTGGGGATCCCCTGCAATCCAGCGAGCAGAATGATCATCTTCAGCGCAATAGCCGACCAGATGATAACCAACGAGGCGCTCAGACGGACGACATCGGGATCGGATAACCAACCGATGGCCGGAAGATCGAAAAAAGCCAGGATCTGATTAATTAAGCCGAAGTTTCGGTTCATCAACCACTGCCAGACCATAGCAATGGCCGCAGGCATAGTGACAGCGGGTAGAAATAACAGTGTGCGAAACAACCACTGACCGCGAATCGCCTGATTCAGGCCAATTGCGAGCAGTAATGACAAAATGGTGATTATCGGTACGCAAATAAAAACATAGGCCAGGGTGTTATATATTGCTGAACGAAACTCATCATCGCTGAATAAATTAATATAGTTATCTAAGCTGATCGTCGTCCAGATCTGAAACTCGCCCAGGTCGGTGAAACTATAAAAAACGTTCTGGAAGAATGGAGTAAAGTAAAAAACAATTAACCCCGCCAGTAACGGCATAATCATTATCCATCCCCAGAAGCGTTCTTCTTTTTCCAGCTTGGTCAGGGATTTTTTATGCACTTCCCTGGCTGGTAATTGTGGGGATGCAGCTTCATCTGAATAGCTCATACAGACTCCGGGATGCTCACTGTGCAACCAAAATATATTGCGTGGGCGAAAGCGAGAGGGAGCATGGCTCCCTCAGGATTATTTCTGCATTTCTCGTTCAACGCGTTTTGCAACACCAGGCATGACTTTTTCTGGGTCAGTACCCGTCCAGACTTTTTTCAAGCCATCATTCAGGATGCTATTCCACTTGGCGGTATTGGAGCCTGCGGTTGGATATTTATGTGAGAAAGCCAATGAATCTATATAGGCTGAAACATCAATACCCTTAAAGCCTTCAGCCCACTCTTTGGCTACTTTTTGGTTCGCGGGGATCACGACTTTTCCCGTAGCCAGTGTCTGCTGCGCATGCTCAGAACTCATGAACTCAATGAACTTCCACGCCGCATCTTTATGCTGGCTTTTTGCTGACATGGCAAATGCCAGGCTATGGGATACACCTGCCTGCTCTGCCATTTTAGGCATTGGTACCACGCCGATGTGATCCTTAATCAGCTCATTTTGAGAGAAGGGTAATGCCCACCATGAGCCTGCGTAGACCATGGCCACTCGGTTGGACTGGAAGACATCCGAGGCTTCCATCTCGCCTGGCGGTTGGATTAGTCCCGCGTTCAGCATGCCTTGAACATCGCGATAGACGGCGATGGCTTTGTCATTGGCAACATCCGTTTTGCCCTCAGGCAGGACAATCTTATCGCCAGCCTGTAATAGCAGGTTAAAATAACTGTCCTGTCCGCTGCTGAATTCCATTGCCAGTGGATAAGACTGTTTATCCAGCCCTTTACGCAACTGCACTGATTTTTGTTTTAAATCGTCCCATGTCCAGTTTTTATCGGGATAGCTCACGCCAGCCTGATCGAACATTTTTTTGTTGTACCAGACGGCAATTGCATCAATATCCCTTGGGATGGCATATTGCTGCGACTGGTATTGATAGGCATCGACTGAACTTTTAACAAAATCATCCAGTTTCGGCGCTGATTTCTCTTTCAGATAATTGCTCAGTGGTTCCAGCATGCCATTTTTAACATATTGCTGGAAATTAGGCATATTCATCCAGAATACATCCGGTGCTACATTTCCGCCGACTGCTGAACTTAGCTTGATAAAATATTGGTCATAAGGTGTTAATTCAATTTCGACTTTGATGCCAGGGTTGTTTTTTTCGAATTCATTAACGAGCTGTTGTTCGCCAGGGAGTTGATTACGGTCCCATAACGTGTAGCGTAATTTAACAGGCTTTGCGTCCGATTGGCCTTCAGCACTCGCGACGACAGGAGTTGCCAGTAAACAGGAAATAAGACAGGCCAAAGCGACATTATTTTTATTCAGGGTATACATAACTTCCCTCTTTATTCAGGTCAGAATGCTTATGAGGTAAATTACAGGAGCCTATGAATAATCTGTTTTACATCGGAGAAAGTCAAAGCGGTAAAAAATAGGGGATTATCGCATTAAAACAAGGTCGTCTTTCGGTAGGTTTCTCTTTTATCAAAACGAAAATATAACATAAAACAATGGTGATATTATTTCGTTTAATTTCATGTTGTTAGGTTTATTTTGTGGGTTTGAATCGAAAAAAACAGATGTTTAAAAAAACCTCTTAAAATGCGAACGTTATCACTTTATTTGTTGTTACATAGACATAAAAAACGGGGATAAATCCCCGTTTTTTCGTTGGCTTTCGTTTCGATAATCAGGTCACTGGCGCCGGGTTAAACACCGCCAGCTGGTTATGCAGTCCCCACTGGTCCGAGAAGGTTTTCTTACGCCCGCTGGCGACGTCGAGAATAAATTCGAACAGTTTCAGACCCACATCTTCAATGGTTTCTTCTCCGGTGGCGATGGTGCCCGCGTTAATGTCCATCAGGTCAAACCAACGGTTGGCCAGCTCGGTGCGTGTCGCCATTTTAATCACCGGCACGGCCATCAGACCATACGGCGTACCGCGACCGGTGGTGAACACCTGCACGGTGATCCCGGAAGCGACCTGCTGTGTACCGCAAACAAAATCACTGGCGGGGGTTGCAGCGTAAATCAGGCCACGTTTGGTTGGACGCTGACCCGGCGACAATACTTCGACAATCGCGCTCTTGCCAGACTTGGCAATCGAACCCAGCGCCTTTTCCACCACGTTTGCCAGACCGCCTTTCTTGTTGCCCGGAGAAGGGTTGGCACTGCGATCCGTTTTGCCCATATCAAGGTAGTTATCGTACCAGGCCATCTCTTCGAGCAGGCGTTTACCTACTTCTTCGTTAATCGCACGTGGGGTCAGAAGGTGGATGGCATCGCGCACTTCGGTTACTTCAGAGAACATTACGGTCGCGCCGCAGCGTACTAACAGGTCGGAGGCATAACCCACCGCCGGGTTGGCCGTCACGCCGGAAAACGCATCGCTACCGCCGCACTGCATGCCGACCACCAGTTCTGAAGCCGGGCAAGTTTCACGCTGGCGCTGATTGAGCTTTGCCAGATGATGTTCGGCCACCTGCAGAATATCGGTGACCATCGATTGAAAACCGACGTGCTTTTCATCCTGCAGGCTGACGATACTGGCGCTGTCGACCGGAATACTTTTCACATCGTGCGTGCCTTCCAGCAGCCGCTCAGGCTGCAGTTTTTCGCAACCGAGGCCGATGACCATCACTTCACCGCCAAAATTCGGGTTAAGCGCAATATTGTGAATGGTACGAATCGGCACGATGGCGGCTGGAGCATTGATCGCCACGCCGCAGCCGTACAGATGATTGAGCCCCACCACACCGTCAACGTTCGGGTATTTAGGCAGCAGATCGCGCTCAATGATTTTCACCACATAATCCACCACGCCCGCTACGCAGTGCACGCTGGTGGAGATACCGAGTAGATTTTTGGTACCTACGCTACCGTCAGCATTGCGGTAACCTTCGAAGGTATAGCCCTCTAGCGGTGGCAGCGGCTCTGGCACTTTAGTTGCCAGCGGCAGCGTCTCCAGCGGCGGGGCTTTGGGCAGCTCAACCATTGATTCATCAATCCAGCTGCCGCGTGGGATATCGCGAACGGCATAGCCTATCACTTCGCCATAACGCACGATTTCGCCATGAACAGGAATATCCAATAGCGCCACTTTATGACCCTGGGGAATATGTTCAATGAGTTCCAGTCCGTCCGGAAAACGCGTTCCGGCTTTCAGACCATTGTCATTGACAATTATCGCCACATTATCTGTTTCGTGAACTTTAATATAAAACGCCGTTGGCGATTCTTGTCTGATTTCGATGTCGGCCATTGTCCAGTATTCTCCAACAAGGTGGTGATAATAGTGTGGATATTTATATTTTGAATCTAATTTTAAGTAATAAAGATTCGGTATCGTGAAATAAGAATGTCAGGAGTTTAACGTGAAGAATGTGACGATGATCACTTAAACTCAGCAAGGCCGGGTCACCAGTGGTAGCAATACGTAAATGTGTGCATTAGCGCCCATGCTTGTGTGCATATGCCCAAAACATTAATTTAATAACGTGTATTTAATGAGCACTTGCACAATGATTAACGTTGTGCTGATGATTATACTAAATCACGGTTTCATAACGTCTGATAAATTATTATCTATTTTTATTATCGGTAATTTATCACGAGAAATACCCACAAAATAATAATAAAAACCTTTTATGTGCCCGAGGTAAATAGAATGATATTGGATACAGTTGTCGAGAAAAAGAAAGGTACGCACACCCGTTATTTAATATTGCTGATAATATTTATTGTTACAGCCGTTAACTATGCGGACCGTGCGACGCTGTCTATTGCCGGAACTGAAGTGGCGAAAGAGTTACATCTCAGCGCCATCTCAATGGGTTACATTTTCTCCGCCTTCGGCTGGGCTTACCTGTTGATGCAAATCCCCGGCGGCTGGCTGCTGGATAAATTCGGCTCGAAGAAAGTCTACACCTACAGTTTGTTCTTCTGGTCACTGTTTACCTTCCTGCAGGGCTTTGTGGACATGTTCCCGCTGGCCTGGGCGGGTATTTCAATGTTCATCATGCGCTTTATGCTGGGCTTCTCGGAAGCGCCATCCTTCCCGGCTAATGCCCGTATCGTGGCGGCCTGGTTCCCAACGAAAGAGCGCGGCACGGCATCTGCGATTTTTAACTCCGCACAGTATTTCTCCCTGGCGCTGTTTTCCCCGCTGCTCGGCTGGCTGACCTTCGCCTGGGGCTGGGAGCACGTCTTTACCGTGATGGGCGTGATTGGTTTTGTGCTTACCGGACTGTGGGTAAAGTTTATTCATAACCCAACCGATCACCCGCGCATGTCGCAAGAAGAGTTGAAGTTTATCTCTGAAAACGGCGCGGTCGTGGATATGGACCATAAAAAACCGGGCGATGTGAAGTCAGGTGGTCCTAAACTGCATTATATCAAGCAGTTGCTGACAAATCGTATGATGCTTGGTGTGTTCTTTGGCCAGTATTTTATCAACACAATTACCTGGTTTTTTCTCACCTGGTTCCCGATTTACCTGGTTCAGGAAAAAGGTATGTCGATTCTGAAAGTGGGCCTGGTGGCTTCGATTCCGGCACTGTGCGGGTTTTTCGGTGGCGTGCTCGGCGGCGTGTTCTCTGATTATCTGATTAAACGTGGTTTCAGCATTACCCTGGCGCGTAAGCTGCCGATAGTGCTCGGCATGTTGCTCGCATCGACCATTATTCTGTGTAACTACACCGATAATACCGCTCTTGTGGTGGCGCTGATGGCGCTGGCGTTCTTCGGTAAAGGTTTCGGCGCGCTGGGTTGGCCGGTGATTTCCGATACCGCGCCGAAAGAGATTGTCGGTCTGTGCGGTGGGGTATTTAACGTATTTGGCAACGTGGCTTCCATCGTCACCCCGCTGGTGATTGGGTATCTGGTGAGCGAGCTGCACTCATTTAATGCTGCGCTGATGTTTGTAGGGTGCTCGGCGCTGATGGCAATGGTTTGCTACCTGTTTATTGTCGGTGACATTAAACGTATGGAATTGCAGAAATAAACAAAGGTATAGGCGATGAATAACACGATTTTCCCGAATAAGTTTAAAGCGGCCCTCGCGGCGCAACAAATTCAGATTGGCTGCTGGTCTGCATTGGCCAGCCCAATCAGTACCGAAGTTTTAGGTCTGGCAGGGTTTGACTGGCTGGTACTGGATGGCGAACATGCGCCGAATGATATCTCGACGTTTATTCCGCAATTGATGGCGCTGAAAGGCAGCGACAGCGCGGCGGTAGTGCGTGTACCAACCAACGAACCGGTGATTATCAAGCGCCTGCTGGATATCGGGTTTTACAACTTCCTGATCCCGTTCGTTGAGACGGAAGAAGAAGCGGTTAACGCTGTGGCGTCGACCCGTTATCCGCCGGAAGGTATTCGCGGCGTGTCCGTATCCCATCGCGCCAATATGTTTGGCACCGTACCGGACTACTTTGCGCAGTCGAATAAGAACATCACCATCATCGTGCAGATCGAAAGTCAGCAGGGCGTTGATAACGTTGACGCAATCGCGGCGACAGAAGGCGTTGACGGTGTCTTCGTCGGACCAAGCGATCTGGCTGCGGCGCTAGGTCACCTCGGCAATGCGTCACATCCTGATGTGCAGAAAGCTATCCAGCACATTTTTGCCCGCGCGAAAGCACACGGCAAACCAAGCGGCATTCTGGCCCCGGTAGAGGCGGATGCGCGTCGTTATCTGGAGTGGGGCGCGACGTTTGTTGCCGTTGGCAGCGACCTTGGCGTGTTCCGTTCAGCCACGCAGAAACTGGCTGATTCTTTTAAGAAATAACCACCATCGACAGTAGAGAGAGATAAAGACATGACAATGAAAGTTGGTTTTATTGGCCTCGGTATTATGGGTAAACCAATGAGTAAAAACCTCCTCAAGGCAGGTTACTCGCTGGTGGTTGCTGACCGTAACCCGGAATCCATTGCGGAAGTAATTGCCGCAGGTGCTGAAACTGCCGCCACGGCGAAAGATATCGCTGAGCAGTGTGATGTGATCATCACCATGCTGCCGAACTCTCCGCATGTTAAGGAAGTGGCACTGGGTGAAGGCGGCATTATTGAAGGGGCGAAACCGGGCACAGTGCTTATCGACATGAGCTCCATTGCACCGTTGGCCAGCCGTGAAATTAGCGACGCGCTGAAAGCGAAAGGCGTGGATATGTTGGATGCGCCGGTCAGCGGCGGCGAGCCAAAAGCGATTGACGGCACGTTGTCGGTGATGGTCGGCGGCGATAAAGCGATTTTCGACAAGTACTACGATCTGCTGAAAGCGACGGCAGGCTCCGTGGTGCATACCGGTGAAATTGGCGCGGGTAACGTCACCAAGCTGGCGAATCAGGTGATTGTGGCGCTGAACATTGCCGCGATGTCTGAAGCGCTGACGCTGGCGACCAAAGCGGGTGTGAATCCGGACCTGGTGTATCAGGCGATCCGTGGCGGGCTGGCAGGCAGCACCGTGCTGGATGCGAAAGCGCCGATGGTGATGGATCGCAACTTTAAACCAGGTTTCCGTATTGACCTGCATATCAAAGACCTGGCGAACGCGCTGGATACCTCTCATGGCGTTGGCGCTCAGTTGCCGCTGACTGCAGCAGTCATGGAGATGATGCAGGCGCTACGCGCAGATGGATTGGGTACTGCCGATCACAGTGCGCTCGCATGCTACTACGAAAAACTGGCGAAAGTGGAAGTCACTCGCTAACAAGAAGGGCGCGGATGTGCGCCCTGTATTTCTTGCCTTGCGCGGCACAGTCAGGCTACATAACTATGAAAATCGTAATTGCCCCAGACTCTTATAAAGAAAGCCTTTCTGCCACCGAGGTAGCTCAGGCAATAGAAAAAGGATTTCGGGAAATTTTCCCCGATGCGCAATATGTTTCTGTTCCGGTTGCCGATGGCGGCGAAGGAACGGTTGAAGCCATGATTGCCGCGACGCAAGGGAGTGAGCATTCAGCGTGGGTGACGGGGCCGCTGGGCGAAAAAGTGAATGCCTGCTGGGGCATGTCCGGGGACGGTAAAACCGCGTTTATCGAAATGGCGGCAGCCAGTGGTCTGGCGCTGGTGCCTCCTGAAAAGCGCAACCCTTTAGTCACTACGTCACGCGGTACCGGAGAGCTGATTTTGCAGGCGCTGGATAGCGGTGCGCAGAGCATCATTATTGGCATCGGCGGCAGTGCGACCAACGACGGTGGCGCGGGTATGGTGCAGGCGCTGGGGGCAAAACTGTGTGACGCCAACGGGACAGAAATTGGCTACGGTGGGGGAAGCCTGATGAGTCTGAACTCCATCGATATCTCGGGTCTGGATCCGCGCTTAAAAACCTGTTCTATTCGCGTGGCCTGCGATGTGACTAATCCACTCATCGGCGATTCTGGCGCTTCGCGCATTTTTGGCCCGCAGAAAGGGGCGACGGAAGAACGCATTCTCGAACTGGACCGTAATCTGTCTCATTATGCCGACATCATTAAAAAATCGCTGCGGGTCGATGTGAAAGATGTGCCAGGCTCCGGTGCGGCAGGCGGAATGGGCGCGGCATTAATGGCTTTTTTAGGCGCCGAGCTACGCAGCGGTATCGAGATTGTGACCCAGGCGCTCAATCTGGAAGAGCATATTCACGACTGTACGCTGGTGGTGACCGGCGAAGGGCGGATCGACAGCCAGAGCATTCACGGCAAAGTGCCGGTAGGCGTGGCGAATGTCGCGAAGAAGTACCACAAGCCGGTTATTGGTATTGGCGGCAGCCTGACGCGCGATGTGGAGGTAGTGCATCAATATGGTATCGATGCGGTGTTTAGCGTATTGACCAGCATCAGCACGCTGGAAGAGGCCTTCCGTGGGG
The DNA here is from genome assembly GCF_001037485.2 of Citrobacter sp. MGH105. Taxonomy (NCBI): domain Bacteria; kingdom Pseudomonadati; phylum Pseudomonadota; class Gammaproteobacteria; order Enterobacterales; family Enterobacteriaceae; genus Citrobacter; species Citrobacter sp. MGH105. Next base: position 629,171 of record NZ_CP073048.1, read on the forward strand.
CATTTGATAATATTTATCGCGCCTCAAGAAACATCGCTGCCACGTTAGCGATAGGAATGCGCAGTGCGGGGTGACATTGCCCCGCAAACCCTCTATACTGCGCGCCGAAGCTGACCAGACAGTCGCCGCTTCGTCGTCGTCCTCTTCGGGGGAGACGGGCGGAGGGGAGGAAAGTCCGGGCTCCATAGGGCAGGGTGCCAGGTAACGCCTGGGGGGGAAACCCACGACCAGTGCAACAGAGAGCAAACCGCCGATGGCCCACGCAAGTGGGATCAGGTAAGGGTGAAAGGGTGCGGTAAGAGCGCACCGCGCGGCTGGTAACAGTCCGTGGCACGGTAAACTCCACCCGGAGCAAGGCCAAATAGGGGTTCACAAGGTACGGCCCGTACTGAACCCGGGTAGGCTGCTTGAGCCAGTGAGCGATTGCTGGCCTAGATGAATGACTGTCCACGACAGAACCCGGCTTATCGGTCAGCTTCACTCTTTAATAAAACCCCGCTTCGGCGGGGTTTTTGCTTTCTGGGTAAGACAGATGAATGACTGTCCACGACGCTATGCTCAAAAGAACGCGGCTTATCGGTCAGCTTCACTCGTTATAAAACCCCGCCGAAGCGGGGTTTTTGCTTTCTGGGTAAGCCAGATGAATGACTGTCCACGACGTTATGCTCAAAAGAACGCGCCTTATCGGTCAGCTTCACTCTTTATAAAACCCCGCTTCGGCGGGGTTTTTGCTTTCTGGGCAGGTTGCCATGCCTGATGGCGCTGCGCTTATCAGGCCTACTGGGGGAGAGACTGGTTTTGTAGGCCGGATAAGGTGTTTACACCGCCATCCGGCAGAGGTTTTACAGCGAGCATTGAGATTGGTTTTCGAGGATGCAGGCGCTTATTTCCTTCTTATCTAATTTTTATATCCCTATTATTTATGCACCGAATTTCTTTTATCTGAGGGGAATGTGTCGGTGGATATTTCTAATTTTGTGACGACCAACACAAAACACTGTGCGATACGTTTTTATCGAGAATAATCGAACGCAATCGATCGCCATCACAAAATTACTTGCTAATAAATTGCACAAAATCAGTGTTAATATGATGTTGCATATGATAATTGTTTGTGTTTTTTAGATTGAATTTTAATGAATGCAATGTTTCTTTACAAACAAATATGGCGAAAAAATGTGATGCATAACGTTATTTAATCGCCATAATCATTAAAATATAATTAAATTTGATAAGTTGTTTATTAAATTTAAGCGCCATCTTGCCTGATAATTGTTCTGTAATTGATTGAAATATAGCCTTTCATGGTTTTAAAAAATAGTGGAAAAAATGGGGAGGTTATAGCCATAAAAAATCGTTATCCCCCCATCTTTTTTTGACTAAAATCAGGATAAAGTAAGATCGATAATTCATATCTATATGATTATTAAGTGATTTAAATTTCAATGATAGTCTTACAAAATGTAAGTCAAGGGGATTTGTGAGGGGTAGCACATATCCTTGTTCGCTTAATTTGGTACACTTCCTGCCGTCAACAAAGTAATTAACGCAGGTCGATATGAATACTATTACACTCCCTAAAACACAGCACTTAGTGGTCTTTCAGGAAGTCATTAGAAGCGGTTCTATCGGCTCAGCTGCAAAAGAATTAGGTTTAACCCAACCCGCTGTCAGTAAAATCATCAATGATGTTGAGGCTTATTTTGGTATTGAGTTAGTTGTACGTAAAAATACTGGTGTGACATTGACTCAGGCAGGTCAGGTGATGCTCTCATGGTCTGAATCTATTACCCGTGAAATGAAAAACATGGTTGATGAGATGAACAGTATGACGAGCAATGCGGTCGTTGATGTGTCGTTTGGCTTTCCTTCACTGATTGCCTTCACCATCATGTCCGGCATGATTAAAAAATTCAAAGAAGTGTTCCCGAAAGCGCAGGTTTCTATGTATGAAGCTCAGCTCTCCTCCTTCTTACCGGCGATTCGTGACGGACGGCTGGATTTCGCCATCGGTACGCTGAGTGATGAGATGAAACTGCACGATCTGCATGTTGAGCCGCTCTTTGAGTCAGACTTTATCCTGGTTGCCAGCAAGTCCCGAACATGCACCGGCATCACCTCGCTGAGCGCGTTGAAAAACGAACAGTGGGTGTTGCCACAAACGAATATGGGGTACTACAGCGAACTTCTTACCACGTTACAGAATAATGGCATCAGCAGTGAAAACATCGTTAAAACAGACTCTGTCGTTACGATTTATAATCTTGTTCTCAATGCTGATTTCTTAACAGTAATTCCCTGCGATATGACCACACCGTTTGGCTCAAACCAGTTTATTACTATCCCGGTAGAAGAAACCTTACCCGTCGCGCGTTATGCCGCCGTGTGGTCGAAAAATTATCGAATTAAAAAAGCAGCATCTATTTTGGTGGAATTAGCCAAAGAGTATTCATCATATAATTGTCGGAGACGAAGGCAATTAATTGAAATTGATTAAAGATTAAATTTGTTTTAACACGAAATAAACGCCATTTGTCTATATCTGACAATGGTCACGGCTATCTATTTACTTTAATACCCAGGTAAGAGGTTCTAATGCACATTACATACGATCTCCCAGTTGCAATTGAAGATATCCTCGAAGCGAAAAAAAGACTTGCGGGGAAAATTTATAAAACGGGAATGCCTCGCTCTAACTATTTTAGTGAACGTTGCAAAGGGGAAATTTTCCTCAAGTTTGAAAACATGCAGCGTACCGGTTCATTTAAAATCCGTGGTGCTTTTAACAAGCTCAGTTCATTAACCGAAGCTGAAAGATGTAAGGGCGTGGTGGCTTGCTCTGCAGGTAACCACGCGCAAGGTGTTTCTCTCTCCTGCGCTATGCTCGGAATCGACGGCAAAGTGGTGATGCCGAAAGGCGCACCGAAGTCTAAAGTAGCGGCAACCTGCGATTATTCCGCAGAAGTTGTACTGCACGGCGACAACTTCAACGACACCATCGCTAAGGTTAGCGAGATTGTGGAAACTGAAGGCCGCATCTTTATTCCACCTTATGATGACCCGAAAGTTATTGCTGGTCAGGGCACTATTGGTCTGGAAATTCTGGAAGATCTGTACGATGTCGATAACGTGATTGTGCCAATTGGCGGTGGTGGACTGATTGCTGGTATTGCGGTGGCAATTAAATCTATTAACCCGACCATTAAAATTATTGGCGTACAGTCTGAAAACGTTCACGGCATGGCGGCTTCTTTCCACGCTGGAGAAATAACCACGCACCGAACGACCGGCACCCTGGCGGATGGCTGTGACGTTTCCCGCCCGGGTACTTTAACGTATGAAATTGTTCGTGAGTTGGTGGATGACATTGTCCTGGTCAGCGAAGATGAAATTCGCAACAGCATGGTGGCATTAATTCAGCGAAATAAAGTTGTGACTGAAGGTGCCGGCGCGCTGGCATGCGCAGCATTATTAAGCGGGAAATTAGATAGCTATATCCAGAACAGAAAAACAGTCAGCATTATTTCTGGCGGTAATATCGACCTTTCTCGTGTATCTCAAATTACTGGTTTAGTTGACGCTTAATATACTTCGTTGAGGATAGGATATGAGTACTACTGATAGCATTGTATCCAGCCAGACAAAACAGTCGTCCTGGCGCAAATCGGACACCACCTGGACACTGGGTTTATTTGGTACAGCCATCGGCGCTGGGGTGCTGTTCTTCCCTATCCGCGCAGGTTTTGGCGGACTGATCCCCATTCTGATCATGCTGGTGTTAGCATACCCCATCGCTTTCTATTGCCACCGTGCGCTGGCACGCCTGTGTCTTTCCGGTTCTAACCCTTCCGGTAACATCACAGAAACGGTTGAAGAGCACTTTGGTAAAACGGGCGGCGTGGTTATCACGTTCCTCTACTTCTTTGCGATTTGTCCGCTGCTGTGGATTTATGGCGTCACCATTACCAACACCTTTATGACCTTCTGGGAAAACCAGCTGCAGATGCCAGCGTTGAACCGTGGCTTCGTGGCGCTGTTCCTGCTGCTGTTGATGGCATTCGTCATCTGGTTTGGTAAAGATCTGATGGTTAAAGTGATGAGCTACCTGGTATGGCCGTTCATTGCCAGCCTGGTGCTTATTTCTCTGTCACTGATTCCTTACTGGAACTCTGCGGTTATCGATCAGGTTGATATCAGCAATATCGCCCTGACTGGCCATGACGGCATCCTGGTTACCGTATGGCTGGGTATTTCCATCATGGTGTTCTCTTTCAACTTCTCGCCAATCGTTTCTTCCTTCGTCGTCTCTAAACGTGAAGAGTATGAGAAAGATTACGGTCGTGAATTTACCGAGCAGAAGTGTTCCAAAATCATCTCCCGCGCCAGTATGCTGATGGTTGCGGTGGTAATGTTCTTCGCCTTTAGCTGCCTGTTCACGCTGTCTCCGGCAAACATGGCGGATGCGAAAGCGCAAAACATTCCTGTGCTGTCTTACCTGGCGAACCACTTCGCTTCACTGTCCGGTACGAAGTCCACTTTCGCAACTGTTCTGGAGTACGGTGCTTCAATCATCGCCCTGGTTGCTATCTTCAAATCTTTCTTCGGCCACTATCTGGGCACGCTGGAAGGTCTGAACGGTCTGGTGCTGAAGTTTGGTTATAAAGGCGATAAAACGAAAGTTTCTGCCGGCAAACTTAATACCATCAGCATGATCTTCATCATGGGCTCCACCTGGGTTGTGGCTTACGCCAACCCGAACATCCTGGACCTGATTGAAGCAATGGGCGCGCCGATTATTGCCTCTCTGCTCTGCCTGCTGCCGATGTATGCCATCCGTAAAGCGCCATCACTGGCGAAATACCGTGGCCGTCTGGATAACGTGTTTGTTACCGTGATTGGTCTGCTGACCATCCTGAACATCGTCTACAAACTGTTTTAATCCTTAAGCTCAGGATGAGCGGAGTAGTGAAATGAATGAGTTTCCGGTAGTACTGGTTATTAACTGTGGTTCGTCTTCCATTAAATTCTCAGTGCTGGATGCAGCAAACTGTGAAGTTTTAATGGCGGGAATTGCAGACGGTATTAACTCTGAAAATGCGTTCATAGCAATTAATGGAGGAGAGCCAGCTAAGCTGGCTCACCACAGCTACGAAGACGCATTAAAAGCAATTGCCGTTGAACTGGAGAAACGTAATTTAATGGACAGCGTGGCCTTAATTGGCCACCGCATTGCCCACGGCGGAAATATCTTTACCGAATCAGCAATTATTACTGACGAAGTTATCGACAATATTCGCCGGGTATCGCCACTAGCACCGCTACATAATTATGCGAACCTGAGCGGGATTGAATCTGCTCAGCACCTTTTCCCAGGCGTGCAGCAGGTCGCGGTATTTGATACCAGCTTCCACCAGACGATGGCCCCTGAGGCCTATCTGTACGGTTTACCGTGGAAATATTATGAGGAGTTGGGCGTTCGTCGTTATGGCTTCCACGGCACGTCGCACCGCTATGTTTCTCAACGGGCGCATGAGCTTCTTGACCTGCAGAGTGATGACTCCGGTCTGGTTGTGGCGCACCTGGGGAACGGCGCGTCAATCTGTGCGGTACGTAATGGACAGAGCGTTGATACCTCAATGGGCATGACGCCGCTGGAAGGGCTGATGATGGGCACACGCAGTGGCGACGTCGATTTCGGCGCCATGGCGTGGATTGCCAGCGAAACCAACCAGACGCTCGGCGACCTTGAGCGCGTAGTGAATAAAGAGTCCGGTTTACTGGGTATTTCCGGTTTGTCCTCTGACTTACGTACGTTAGAAAAAGCCTGGCACGAAGGACATGAGCGTGCGCAGCTGGCGATTAAAACGTTTGTGCATCGTATTGCACGCCATATCGCCGGACATGCCGCATCGCTGCATCGTCTTGATGGGATTATTTTCACCGGCGGAATTGGTGAGAACTCGGTATTAATTCGTCGTCTGGTTATTGAACATCTCGCCGTTTTAGGGGTGAATATCGACAGCGAAATGAATAGCCTGCCAAATTCCCATGGCGAAAGAATTATCTCTAATAAAGATGCTCGTGTTATTTGTGCGGTTATTCCCACAAATGAAGAGAAAATGATTGCGCGTGATGCCATTGCCTTAGGCAAAATTAATACACCAGTAGAATTTGCATAATTAAATTTCAGCAGAGAGATTATTTTTCATGAAGGTAAATATCGATACCAGCGATATGCTGTATGCCGAAGCCTGGAATGGCTTTAAAGGTACGGACTGGAAAGAAGAAATTAATGTCCGTGATTTTATTCAGCACAACTATACGCCTTATGAAGGGGATGAATCTTTCCTCGCCGAAGCAACGCCTGCGACCACTGCATTGTGGGAAAAAGTTATGGCGGGCATCCGTATTGAAAACTCGACGCACGCGCCGGTTGATTTCGATACCAATATTGCGACCACGATAACCGCGCATGATGCGGGTTATATTGAACAAGAACTGGAAAAAATCGTCGGTCTACAAACGGATAAGCCGCTCAAGCGTGCTCTGCATCCGTTTGGCGGCATCAATATGATCAAAAGCTCTTTTGATGCTTATGGTCGTGAGATGGATGCTGATTTTGAATACCAGTTTACTGAACTGCGTAAAACCCATAACCAGGGCGTATTCGACGCCTACTCTCCGGATATGCTGCGCTGCCGTAAATCCGGCGTGTTGACCGGCCTGCCGGATGGTTACGGTCGTGGTCGTATCATCGGTGATTATCGCCGCGTCGCGCTGTACGGTATCCGCTATCTGGTGCGTGAGCGTGAACTGCAGTTTGCCGATCTCCAGTCGAACCTGGAGTGGGGCCAGAATCTTGAAGCCACGATTCGTCTTCGCGAAGAGCTGTCTGAACACCGTCGCGCTCTGCTGCAAATGCAGGAAATGGCGGCGAAATACGGCTGCGATATCTCCCGTCCGGCGCGTAATGCGCAGGAAGCGGTGCAATGGGTGTACTTTGCTTACCTGGCTGCGGTGAAATCGCAGAACGGTGGCGCTATGTCGCTGGGCCGTACCGCATCGTTCCTCGACATCTACATTGAGCGCGACTTCAAAGCGGGAATTTTAAACGAGCAGCAGGCGCAGGAGCTGATCGACCACTTCATTATGAAGATCCGTATGGTGCGCTTCCTGCGTACGCCGGAATTCGACACCCTGTTCTCAGGCGACCCTATCTGGGCGACCGAAGTTATTGGCGGCATGGGGCTCGATGGCCGCACGCTGGTGACCAAAAACTCGTTCCGCTACCTGCATACGCTGCACACTATGGGCCCGGCACCGGAGCCGAACCTGACGGTGCTGTGGTCTGAGCAGCTACCGATAGCCTTCAAAAAGTACGCCGCCCAGGTGTCTATCATCACTTCGTCTTTGCAGTATGAAAACGACGATTTGATGCGTGCCGACTTTGACAGCGATGACTATGCCATTGCCTGCTGCGTCAGCCCGATGGTTATCGGCAAGCAAATGCAGTTCTTCGGGGCACGTGCCAACCTCGCCAAAACGTTGCTGTATGCAATCAACGGCGGCGTGGATGAGAAGCTGAAAATCCAGGTCGGGCCGAAAACGGCACCGCTGATGGATGACGTGCTGGACTACGACACGGTGATGGAGAGCCTGGACCACTTTATGGACTGGCTGGCCGTGCAGTACATCAGCGCGCTGAACATCATCCACTACATGCACGACAAGTACAGCTACGAAGCTTCGCTGATGGCGCTGCACGATCGTGATGTCTATCGCACGATGGCCTGTGGTATGGCGGGTCTGTCCGTGGCGGCGGATTCTCTGTCGGCTATCAAATACGCTCGCGTGAAACCGATTCGTGATGAAAATGGTCTGGCAGTTGATTTCGAAATCGAAGGCGACTATCCGCAATACGGCAACAACGACGAGCGCGTAGACAGCATTGCCTGCGACCTGGTCGAACGCTTTATGAAGAAAATTAAGGTGTTGCCAACCTACCGTAACGCGGTGCCGACGCAGTCCATTCTGACCATTACCTCCAACGTGGTGTACGGACAGAAAACCGGTAATACGCCGGACGGACGTCGCGCAGGTACGCCGTTTGCGCCAGGGGCGAACCCGATGCACGGCCGCGATCGTAAAGGTGCGGTGGCGTCGTTAACCTCGGTTGCCAAACTGCCGTTCACCTATGCCAAAGACGGTATCTCGTACACCTTCTCCATTGTGCCGGCAGCGCTGGGCAAAGAGGATGGAGTGCGTAAAACCAACCTGGTCGGTCTGCTGGACGGTTACTTCCACCATGAAGCACATGTGGAAGGTGGTCAGCATCTGAACGTTAACGTTATGAACCGTGAAATGTTGATGGATGCCATTGAGCACCCGGAAAACTATCCGAACCTGACGATCCGCGTGTCTGGTTATGCGGTGCGCTTCAACGCGCTGACCCGCGAACAGCAGCAGGATGTTATTTCACGTACTTTCACCCAGGCGCTCTGACGCCGGAGGGACTATGAGAAAAGTAATTGCAACCGAATGTGCGCCAGGGGCGATTGGGCCTTACGTACAGGGTGTGGATCTGGGCAGCATGGTGTTGACGTCAGGTCAAATCCCGGTGTGTCCACAGACCGGTGAAGTGGCTGAAAACGTGTCCGATCAGGCGCGTCAAAGCCTGGAAAACGTGAAAGCGATCGTCGAGTCCGCAGGTTTGAAAGTGAGCGATATCGTGAAGACGACCGTTTTCGTTTCTGACCTGAACGACTTCGCCACCATTAATCAGGTGTACCAGCAGTTCTTTGATGAGCATAAGGCAATTTACCCTACGCGCAGCTGCGTACAGGTCGCCCGCTTACCAAAGGATGTGAAGCTGGAGATTGAAGCCATCGCCGTACGTGGCGACACGCTGTAATCCCTTGCGGGGCGATCTCAGGATCGCCCCGATCCTTAATGAGTGTGAAACCTGGTCTTCACTGAACGGCAATCCGAGGGTGTGGATATGATTAGCGCATTCGATATTTTTAAGATTGGCATTGGACCTTCCAGCTCCCATACCGTGGGGCCAATGAACGCAGGTAAAAGCTTTATCGATCTGTTGGTCAGCAGCGGGGAACTTCCCAAGGCTACGCATATTGTGGTCGATCTTTATGGATCGCTTTCCCTGACCGGAAAAGGTCATGCGACGGATGTCGCCATCATGATGGGACTGGCCGGTAACAGTCCGCAAAACGTTAATATAGATTCTATCGCTGGTTTTACTCAGGAAGTGGCCCGTACCGGACGTTTACCGGTTGCAGAGGGCACGCATATTGTCGATTTCTCCCCAGACAAAAATATCCTCTTTCACACCGAAACGCTGCCGCGCCATGAAAATGGCATGCGTATCACCGCATGGAACGGCACCGAGACGCTATTAAGCAAAACCTATTACTCCGTCGGCGGCGGTTTTATCGTTGAAGAGGAGCAATTTGGTCAGGCGCATGATGTTGAAGCACACGTGCCCTACAATTTTCATTCCGCCAGCGAACTGCTGAAACTGTGTGAGCGTAACGGGCTGTCCGTTTCCGGTCTGATGATGCAGAACGAACTGGCGATGCGCAGCAAAGAAGAAATCGATGCTGGCTTTGCCGCCATCTGGGATGTCATGCACGCCGGGATTGAGCGCGGCATGAACACCGAAGGCGTCCTGCCTGGCCCGCTTAACGTACCGCGTCGCGCCGTAGCATTACGTCGGTTACTGGTTTCCAGCGATAATCTGTCCAGCGACCCGATGAACGTTATCGACTGGATCAACATGTTCGCGCTGGCCGTGAGCGAAGAAAACGCCGCCGGATGCCGGGTTGTGACGGCACCGACCAACGGCGCATGTGGAATTATCCCTGCCGTATTGGCCTATTACGACAAGTTCCGCCGTCCGGTGAATGCAAACTCCATTGCCCGCTACTTGCTGGCCGCGGGGGCGATAGGGGCGCTGTATAAAATGAACGCCTCTATTTCTGGTGCCGAAGTCGGCTGCCAGGGTGAAATTGGCGTAGCCTGTTCAATGGCGGCAGCCGGGCTGACCGAGTTGCTCGGCGGTAGCCCGTCGCAGGTTTGTATTGCGGCTGAAATCGCCATGGAGCATAACCTGGGGCTGACCTGCGATCCGGTTGCTGGACAGGTGCAAATACCGTGCATTGAGCGTAATGCGATCAACGCGGTAAAAGCCGTCAACGCCGCACGCATGGCGCTACGTCGCACATCTGAGCCACGCGTGTCGCTCGATAAAGTGATCGAGACCATGTATGAAACGGGCAAAGATATGAACGACAAATACCGTGAAACGTCACGCGGTGGTCTGGCGATTAAAGTGGTCTGTACCTGAAGTTAAAAGCCGTGCCTGGGTTTGTAGGCCGGATAAGGCGTAAGCGCCGCCATCCGGCAATGAATCCATCAATTTGGCATGATAAAAAGGTGTACTTTGGTGCACCTCAAATTTTGTTCTAATAAGATCAGTGCAAAAAATGGACTGATCACCATGCTTAGAGAACCATCCCCACAGCAGTACTTATTTGAAACCATGGCTCTTGGCGATCTTGTCCCCGAAGGCCATCTGGTCCGCAAAATCGATGCCATCATCGACTTTGAATTTATACGTAATACCGTGGCTCATTTATACTGCCGTTGACAACGGCAGACTCGGTATTGCTTCGCGTTCGCCTGATTAAGATAACGCTGCTGGGCTATATCTTTGGCATTCGACCATATCTGTTTATTTATTACTTAATTGACTTAGAGGCTAACCCATTAGGCTATTTTATTCGCCAGAATGGAACCGAGTGTTGCTCGACAAAACGCATTTGCGTTTTGAGCGGCCTTAGTGCGAGCGCAGCGAGTAATCCTCACGAACTACGTATATGCTCCGGTTTCTGCGTGCTCTCTGGCCCCAAACTGGCTTTAACAATTACTCTTGGAGGGATAGATTATTTAGATAAAACTTAATTATTTCAGTCTTATCTTAAAATAAATTTAATGATATGGATGATGCTAATATTATTTATACTCAAAATATTAATGTTGACGTAAAACATAAGTGGCGGTATTAATAAAAATAATATACTGTTTGTAAAGCAACTGTATTGGTAAGGGTATTTTATGATTTCGCACTATCAATGCTGTTTGTGAGATATAATGTAAATTGATTGAATGGGTAGTAATTAATTATGAGCTTTATTTTTTTTGTCAGTTGCCTTGCTATTGCTTTTGCCTCGGGAATTGTTGTTGCACGGAAGTTAATGCCTCGTACGGTCTATAAGTTACCGCCGACTGCGGCAGTACAACCTGTACCGAGCCCGGTCACATCCGCACCAAAATCAGCGACGCATGCACCGAAACCTTATGTTTCAGCAAAGAAATATCGTGATTCCCGTTGGCAAGAGCGTGACGAGTTATTTCAGGGAATGGTTGATGAAGGTGTCTGGTTAGAAGGAAAAGAGTGGCTCATTACCCGTAGTGAGAAAATCTATTTTGATAATCTTGAAAAATGGTTTGGGCAATATTGCTATATTCATTGCCAGGTATCTTTAGGTCGTTTGATTAACTTTCCTGAACAACCTGGGTTTAGTGAAGAAGAACGAAAACGTTTTTTTATGATTTATAATAATATGGCGATGGATTATGTTCTGGTATCTAAAAAGAATAATAAAATTGTCTGCATCATTGAACTGGACGATCCGAGTCATGAGCGAACAGAACGTATAATACGTGATCGCTGGTTAAATGTTATCATGTCAATTGCGCAAGTACCTTTTGTACGGGCCTCTGTGATGAAGATAGATGAAGAACCGCCTGTCTGGCAGATCCGTGACGCTGTTCGTCCATTTGTATCGGCGACAAAAAGCGAAAAAGTACACTGAGATTACGTTGATAACCCCTGCCGGGGTTTCCTCGCAGGTATGCAATATGTAAAAAGTCCGTTGCCCTGGCGTGAACTCCAACCGCCAGGCTTTTTTGTTCTTTGGTGATAAGACCGATTTTAATTCCGTGGCTACCATCGAGGGTTCAAAGGGAATTAAATCGATTTTAGCTGCAGCGGACAAGCGAAAAGGATCTTGCGCCAGACAGTTTGTTGTACATCCGCGTCATAATAGTTTGCAAGTATTATGCATCCTGTGCGTGGAATGTTTCGCTCTGAAGCCAGCAAAAGGCCATCGGCATAATTTTTTTTAGCCATTCCACATGTGCAGGGAGTTGTGCATCAATTTCATGCAATGGTTTTATGTCGGTTAAGGCAACCACACAAAGAATACTAATTTTGTTGTCCATAAATATAAAAAGGATATTACGTTAGCACCCTATGCAGAGACGTGATAAAAGTTAATGTTTGGAATTGTGGAAATGCCCTTCAATAGTCGGCTATTTTTCTATGTGCCAAAAGATGTTGCCAGTAATTTTGATGAACTTCATGCAGTGTAGGTTGAACTGAAAAAAGAGCTGGCCGAAGTGCCTGAAACAGAACTGGCTGCACCCATCCCCCAGATGGGTGTCGTATGCAAAAAAAGTCCCTACTTTCGAACAGGCTCAGACTTTGATCTAATAGGGTTAGGGCAAAAACGATAACGCCGCACGTATGGCGCTACGTCGAACATCTGATCCACGCGTGTCGCTCGATAAAGTGATCGAGACCATGTATGAAACGGGCAAAGATATGAACGACAATACCGTGAAACGTCACGCGGTGGTCTGGCGATTAAAGTGGTCTGTACCTGAAGTTAAAAGCCGAGCCTGGGTTTGTAGGCCGGATAAGGCGTAAGCGCCGCCATCCGGCAATTAATGATTTAATCAAGATAGCAGAATAAAAAAGGTGCACTTTAGTGCACCTTTTTTGTTGTGATCGGCTTCAAAAATAGAATTTAAATCCCATATGTTCATATAAAAGAGAAAATATTTCTTAACTTTTAGAAATTACAGGGGTTTGTTTGTGAAGTTTTTCTCTGATCCTGCGCGTATGATTTCTTCATTACTCCAATAGCTCACCTGCACCTAAGTACTGCGTATCGCATTGATGCAGTACGAAAAAAATATAAAAACCTCTACCTACACATTGAGCGGGAAATTATGGAAACGGCAACGAATAGTAGCGTAATACTCGACGCATCTGCTCCGGCACGTCGGGCGGGAATGACCGAAAGCGAATGGCGTGAAGCCATTAAATTCGACAGCACGGACACCGGCTGGGTCATTATGAGTATCGGTATGGCAATTGGCGCGGGGATTGTTTTTCTTCCTGTCCAGGTAGGATTGATGGGGCTGTGGGTGTTCTTGCTCTCCTCTATCATCGGCTACCCTGCCATGTACCTGTTCCAGCGCCTGTTTATCAACACGCTGGCTGAGTCCCCAGAGTGTAAAGACTACCCGAGCGTGATCAGCGGCTATCTGGGTAAGAACTGGGGCATCCTGTTAGGTGCGTTGTATTTTGTGATGCTGGTTATCTGGATGTTCGTTTATTCCACTGCCATCACCAATGACAGCGCCTCCTATCTGCACACGTTTGGTGTGACGGAAGGTTTACTGTCCGACAGCCCGTTCTATGGCCTGGTACTGATTTGCATCCTGGTGGCTATCTCGTCACGCGGGGAACAAATGCTGTTTAAAATCTCCACCGGCATGGTAATGACCAAGCTGCTGGTTGTGGCAGCGCTTGGCGTGTCGATGGTAGGGATGTGGCATCTGCATAACGCAGGTTCACTGCCGCCGATGGCGCTGCTGATCAAAAATGCGATCATCACCCTGCCGTTTACGCTGACCTCGATTCTGTTTATTCAGACCTTAAGCCCGATGGTTATCTCATACCGTTCACGCAACAAATCCATCGAAGTGGCGCGCCATAAAGCCCTGCGTGCCATGAACATCGCGTTCGGTATTCTGTTTGTTACCGTCTTTTTCTACGCCGTTTCCTTCACGTTGGCGATGGGCCACGACGAAGCGGTTAAAGCTTATGAGCAGAACATTTCCGCTCTGGCGATTGCCGCGCAATTTATCAATGGTGCGGGTGCTGGCTGGGTGAAAATCGTCAGCGTTATTCTGAACATTTTCGCCGTTATGACCGCTTTCTTCGGTGTCTACTTAGGTTTCCGTGAAGCGACTCAAGGGATCGTGATGAACATTCTGCGCCGCTATATGCCAGCTGAGAAAATCAACGAAACCTTTGTTCAGCGCGGCATTATGATTTTTGCCATCTTGCTGGCCTGGAGCGCAATTGTGCTCAACGCGCCGGTGCTGAGCTTCACCTCTATTTGTAGCCCTATCTTCGGCATGGTGGGTTGTCTGATCCCGGCCTGGCTGGTCTACAAAGTTCCTGCACTGCACAAATACAAAGGCGTTTCCCTGTATCTGATTATTTTCACGGGCCTGCTGTTGTGCGTTTCTCCGTTCCTGGCATTTTCCTGAGATATTTGAGCAAAGGTTGTTGTTATGTTTGAGACTACATTGAATCCATTATGGGATAGTTTTATCCGCGCGGTGCAGGAAGAAGTTAAGCCTGCGTTGGGCTGTACAGAACCTATCTCTCTGGCTCTGGCGGCGGCGGTTGCATCCTCTGAGCTGGACGGCGCGGTTGAACGCATTGACGCGTGGGTCTCACCGAACCTGATGAAAAACGGCATGGGTGTTACCGTGCCGGGTACCGGAATGGTCGGGTTACCTGTCGCGGCGGCGCTGGGTGCGCTGGGGGGAAATGCCCGTGCCGGTTTAGAGGTACTGAAAGATGCGTCGCCACAAGCGATCGCCGATGCGAAAGCGATGCTGAGCGCTGGCAAGGTTGCGGTGATGCTACAGGAGCCTTGCGAGGACATCCTCTTTTCCCGCGCGAAGGTTTACAGTGCTGAAGGATGGGCGTGCGTGACGATTGTGGGCGGTCATACCAACATTGTGCACATCGAGACCAATAAGGGCGTAGTGTTCACCACAGAACAGAATGCTCAGGAAGAGGAACAGGAGTCGCCGCTGGCGGTACTGTCTCACACCTCGCTGGAAGAGATTCTGGCGTTCGTGAATGTGGTACCGTTTGAGTCAATCCGCTTTATCCTCGATGCAGCAAAACTGAACGGTGCGCTGTCTCAGGAAGGGCTGCGCGGTAACTGGGGTTTGCACATCGGAACCACGCTTGAGAAGCAGTGTGCGCGTGGCCTGCTGGCGAACGATCTCTCCACCTCTATTCTGATCCGCACCAGTGCGGCATCGGATGCGCGAATGGGCGGGGCGACGCTGCCGGCCATGAGCAACTCCGGCTCTGGTAATCAGGGCATTACCGCGACTGTTCCGGTGATGGTGGTGGCCGAGCACTTTGGCGCGGATGAGGAGAAACTGGCACGTGCGCTAATGTTGTCTCATCTGAGCGCTATCTACATCCATCATCAGCTTCCGCGTTTGTCTGCACTGTGTGCAGCAACCACGGCGGCGATGGGGGCAGCTGCGGGGATGGCATGGATCGTAGATGGTCGCTACAACACCATCGCGATGGCGATCAGTAGCATGATTGGCGACGTGAGCGGAATGATTTGTGATGGCGCTTCAAACAGCTGCGCGATGAAAGTCTCAACCAGTGCTTCCGCGGCGTGGAAAGCGGTACTGATGGCGCTGGATGATACTGCTGTAACCGGCAACGAAGGGATTGTGGCGCATAACGTTGAACAATCTATCGCTAACCTGTGTGCGCTGGCGTGTCGTTCAATGCAGGAAACCGACAAGCAGATTATTGAGATCATGGCCAGTAAGGCACATTAATCTATAGGCCGGGTAAGGCGTTGACGCCACCCGGCATAAGTCTAAGCCGCCTGTTCAGGCGGCTTCTTCGTCTTCCAGCCGTAGTTCGGCATCGGCCACAATCGCTTCCAGCTCTGTCAGCATTTCTTCATAGCCGAAGGTAACTGTTTCCTGTTTTTTCGGCTCAACCTGAGGCTGGCGTTTTTTTGATGATTTCTTGCTCAATAGTCGTACTCCATTGTTTTCCCTGACTATACGGGCAAATCTATCAGCAAAGCGCGCAGCGGGGTATCGGCGACTAACGTTATGTTAGTTTCGTCACGAATAAATGCCCCATCGCCACAGGTGAGCGCTTCTTTTTCGGCGCCAGATGTCACCGCATGGAATCTGCCGTGAATCGACTGTAAATAAGCACGTGGCCCATGTAACTGAAAACTCAACGATTCACCTTGCTGCAGCTCAACGTGGTGCACCCATACCTGTTGGCGCAGATGTAGGCTGCCTTGTTCACCGTCCGGCGAGGCCAGCAGCTGATGCTTACCGGTGCCCAGCGTGGCTTTCTGTACACAGGCGTTCTCACGCTGTGGGCAGGCGTCCAGCCAGAGCTGCATCCGGGTTAACGGTTTGTCTTTGCTGATATTGTGTTCGCTATAGCTAATCCCGGGCTGTGTCGCGAGCAGTAAAACTTCACCTGCTTTGGCCTTGATATGGTTGCCTTCGCTGTCTCGGTACTCCGCTTCCCCTTCGAGGATCAGATTGACGATATCCACCTTCGGATAGGTCCGTGGCTGGAAAGAGGCCCCCGGTGCCAGAACTTCCTGGTTCAGAACACGCAGCGAGGCATAACCCAGCAGTTTAGGATCAAAATAGTGTCCAAAGGAGAAGGTATAACGGGCCTGCAGCCAGCCGTAGTCTGCTTGCCCGCATTGTTTGGCTGTACGGGTAGTAATCATAGTTCTTGACCTCTCTTTACTTCCTTTTATGTTAAATGGCTAGACGCTGCATTGTTAGCCAGATATTCTGCCCGGTATGTTCAAATTTCCTGAATGAGAACGAGATGGCCAAAGAAAGGGCTTTAACGCTTGAAGCGTTACGCGTCATGGACGCAATAGACAGACGCGGTAGTTTTGCTGCTGCGGCAGACGAACTGGGACGCGTGCCTTCCGCACTTAGCTATACCATGCAGAAGCTGGAGGAAGAGCTGGACGTGGTGCTGTTTGACCGTTCAGGCCACCGCACAAAATTCACTAACGTTGGGCGTATGTTGCTGGAGCGCGGGCGCGTACTGCTGGAAGCTGCGGATAAACTGACTACCGATGCCGAAGCATTGGCTCGCGGTTGGGAAACGCATCTGACTATCGTTACCGAAGCGCTGGTGCCGACGGCGGCGTTTTTCCCGCTGATCGACAGGCTTGCCGGGAAGGCCAATACCCAGCTTTCCGTTATTACCGAAGTTCTGGCCGGGGCGTGGGAGCGTCTTGAGCAGGGGCGGGCGGATATCGTGATTGCGCCGGATATGCATTTTCGCTCATCCTCAGAAATTAACTCGCGCAAGCTGTACTCGCTGATGAACGTCTATGTAGCGGCCCCGGATCATCCCATCCATCAGGAGCCGGAACCGTTATCGGAAGTCACCCGCGTTAAATACCGTGGGATCGCGGTGGCGGATACCGCCCGTGAACGTCCGGTGCTGACGGTTCAACTGCTGGATAAGCAGCCGCGTCTGACGGTGAGTACGATAGAAGATAAACGTCAGGCGCTGTTGGCAGGACTTGGCGTGGCGACGATGCCGTACCCGCTGGTGGAAGAGGATATTGCGGCTGGTCGGCTGCGGGTCGTTAGTCCGGAATCGACAAGCGAGATAGATATTATTATGGCCTGGCGTCGTGACAGCATGGGCGAGGCGAAATCCTGGTGTCTGCGGGAAATCCCCAAGCTGTTTGCGGGTAAATAGTCTGACTGTTACGCCGGATGCGGTGCATTGCACCTTATCCGGCATGGAAGACGGAGTATGTTGTAGGCCTGATAAGCGCAGCGCCATCAGGCATCTACATATGCTACGTCAGGATAACTGTTTGGGATCGGGCCCGAAGCGGTTACTCCCCTGAGTACCGTTTTGACAGTTGAAAATGATGATCACCAGCCAGCCAACGATCGGGATCAGCAGCACCAGTAGCCACCAGGCTGAACGATCGGTGTCATGTAAACGCCGGAACTGTACCGCCCACCACGGAATAAAGACCAGAACCCCGTAAATCGTCGTTAATATGCCTTCTCCACCGGCGCGCTCCCAGCCAAACATTCTGTCCAGAATACCCAGCACGAATGTGAAGATGATGTTGACCAGCACAAACATCCAGTATTCTTTACGACGCGCGCGGCCACCAAAACCAAAGTAATTCTTTAATACGTTTAAATACCAATCCATTTTTGCCTCGTTCTGCATTCAATTACTTGTTTTTAAAGTAATCAAATTAAGAATAGCTGTGAATGGAATGATGGTAAATATTTACGGTATTAATTATTTAGCCCCCAAATGGGGGCCTGTGTAAATCATGCGAAACGCTCGTCACGCCCATGAGGTTCGTTGAGGTCCTGCCACGGCCCAACAGAAATAATGCCGGTCGGGTTAATGGTTTTGTGGCTACGGAAGTAGTGATTGCGGATGTGATCGAAATTGACGGTTTCCGCAATACCCGGCATCTGGTAGATATCACGCAGGAAACCGTACAGGTTCAGATAGTCGCTAATCCGGTGTTTGTCGCACTTGAAGTGGGTGACATACACGGGATCAAAGCGTACCAGTGTGGTCCACAGGCGAATATCTGCTTCTGTTAACTGGTTGCCGGTCAGGTAGCGATGTTGCCCAAGGATCTGCTCCAGTCGTGCCAGAGATTGAAAGACGTTATCCACGGCGTCGTCGTAGGCTTCCTGACTGGTGGCAAATCCGGCTTTATACACGCCATTATTAACGTTGTCATAAATCCAGCCGTT
The DNA here is from genome assembly GCF_001037485.2 of Citrobacter sp. MGH105. NCBI lineage: Bacteria > Pseudomonadati > Pseudomonadota > Gammaproteobacteria > Enterobacterales > Enterobacteriaceae > Citrobacter > Citrobacter sp. MGH105. Next base: position 647,906 of record NZ_CP073048.1, read on the forward strand.
CAGCTCGTCGATTTTACTTTGCAGGGCAGGGGGATAGTAATCTCCGGCTTTCGCGCCCAGCGCATCAAACGCGGTGTTAAACATGCGGATGATTTCTGCAGATTCGTTGCTGACAATAGTGTGATTCTTTTTATCCCACAGCACCGGAACGGTGACCCGACCGCTGTAGTGCGGATCGGCGTGTAAATAGAGCTGATAAAGAAATTCGTGCTGATACAGGGTATCGCCAGTTGCCGCCGGGAAGTTATCGTCAAAGGTCCAGCCGTTTTCCAGCATCAGCGGATGCACAACAGAAACGGAAATAAACGGTTCCAGCCCTTTGAGTTTGCGCAAAATCAGCGTGCGATGCGCCCACGGACAGGCCAGAGAAACGTACAGATGATAGCGGTCTTTTTCGGCAGCAAAGCCACCTTCACCGGTCGGGCCAGGCGCGCCATCCGCGGTGAGCCAGTTACGGAAAGCCGATGCAGAACGTTGAAATTTTCCACCGGTTGATTTGGTATCGTACCAGGTGTCATGCCAGACGCCGTCAATCAGTTGTCCCATGATTTTCGCCTCCTCAGATAGCAAAAGCGAGGAGATATCTCCTCGCTTTTTGATGTGTTCAGTATAGTTTGATTACCACTTTTTATTCAGTACGCGGTCAATACTAAATGCGCCTGGACCGGTGATAGCCAGCAGCAGGAAACCGCCTGCGATGGTCAGGTTTTTCATGAACATCAGAGAGTTCACACCTTCCGCAAAGTTGCTGTGGAAGAGGAACGCCGTCAGCAATGTGAAGCCTGCGGTGAACAGCGCGGTTGTACGGGTCAGGAAACCGAACAGAATTGCCAGACCGCCGCCAAACTCAAGCAGAATCACCAGCGGCAGCATAAATCCTGGGACGCCCATGGCTTCCATGTACTGTTGGGTACCCGCATATCCGGTGATTTTTCCCCAACCTGCGGTAATAAACAGGATTGGCATCAGAATGCGCGCTACCAGTACACCAACATCTTCTAATTTCTTCATCATACTCTCCAGGAAACCACTCAGGCGGCTTATTGTGTTTTTTTGTGCATCGACGCTGCAGAGCGCGTCGTTGCTGTCGATGGAGAGAATCATAAACGTGCTTAATGAGAATTGTTAGCAAGGAAAACTGTCAGTATTTTTCAAAATTTTTGAGGTTGGGGGTAAGGAAAGGATTAGCCGCGCAGTTGCTGCTGTCTGATGGTCGATTTCACCAGACGCCAGATACTCCAGACGCTAAAGCCGCGCTTAGCCCAGCGTACCAGCAGATTCGGGTTGCGGATGGTGCGAACCGCCATAATACTGCTCCCGACCAACACCCAGCCACGCAGATTCAGTAGCGTCTTCCAGCCACGATCGTAGACCTCGGTGGCTTCCAGCCAGTCGCGGCGAGTCGCAGACAGATCCAGCCGTTGCTGCTGGATCTGTCCAAGCAGTTGCGCCTTACGCTTTTGACGTTCGACTTTGCTGCTCATTATGCATCATCCTCCAGGGCTTGCCTGTCATTAGCGAGTTCCTGGCGTGTATGGCGTAGCAGCGTTGTTTTACGTGCTTTACGCAGCGTCCATATCCCGCCAATCAGCGCTAACAGCAACAGCACAACGGTGGTGGCAATCATGGCGTTCAGGCGGTATTGAGGGTCAATGGCCCAGATTATAAGCACCATCAGGCTCATCAGGCCAAACGCCGCGAACAGCATAGTCAGCCCAAGCATCAGCAGGATCTGGATGAGATTGGCTTTTTCCTCTTCCAGCTCAACGACGGCCAGCCGCAGCCGTGTTTCTACGATCTCAACGAGAATCGTCAGGATCCGCTGTCCAATACCCAGTACGCCTTTGCCTGGACCTTGTGCGTGTTGAGAATCAGCCATTGTTAACGGCGCGACAGCAGTACACCAAGCACCACACCGACTGCAGCGCCAATGCCGACGCCTGTCCATGGGTTTTCGCGCACGTAGTTATCGGCTTTAGCCGCGGCCTCACGGGTCTGTTTGGCGATTACATCGCTGGTTTCACTCAGACGATGGCGGCTCTCGCGCAGCGCGTGTTCGGCTTTGCTGCGAATTTTACTCATCTCTTCCTTCGACTTATCGCCAGAGGAGCTAAGTACTTCTTCAAGCGTATCCGCAAGAGATTTCAGCTCAGCGCGCAGGTTTTCCGTAGCATTATCTTTCGACATAGTTTTCTCCAGTTGAGTGGCTAGTTACCGTACTTAGTAATCGCGGGTCTCGAGTTCTTTTAGCTCTTGCTGAGCTTCAGCAAGCTTGTGTTCACGCTTTGCTACCTTATCCGCATCGCCTTTTTGCTTAGCTTCGGCTAAGTCACGTTGACGCTCGGCAATCTCATTTTTCTGCTCGGCGATCTTTTTCTGATGGTTAGCGCGCAGTTTGCTGTCAGTACAGTTTGCTCTGACTTCGCTCAGCGCTTTGTTCAGCCCATTGATACGGCTCTGATTGTTGTGTTTTTCGGCATAGCTAATCTCCCGCTGAATGTCTTGTTCTTTTTCCTGACAGAGGGTGGTGGCGTAGCTGCCGGCACTGAGAGCGAAAAGGCTAATTGCCAAAGCGATGCGGTATTTCATTCTTGAACCTTCCATTGTGATTCGACCTCTTCGTTTAGGGTCGATGCTCCAGAATAATAAAGCGTTGGGTCATAAACCCAGTTTATTAATCATAGGCGCTAAACGGTGAAATCACCAAAGTGAGTGATCTAATTCAGATTCCTGGAAATTAACCAAAACGGTGTGGGGTCTCACGTAAGCGGGATAACCACTGAACCGCCTGATTATTTTCATCCTGCTGAGCGATAACGAAACCGTGCGGTAACGTTCGATCCAGTACGACTTTTGCCGCTGCGCTCTGCGCACTGGAATCAAAGGTAATCAGCAGGGCGTCATTTTGCGGAGTGATGCTTTTAAAACGAATGCCGTTGGCATCCAGGTGATGCCAGATAGAGAAGCCATCAGGCATGCTGGCTCCCTGGTTTACGGCGCGAATGGCAAGCGTTGACTCCTGCTGGCGAATGACCGACCAGGTCAGGAGCAACGCGCCGATGAACAACATAAAAGTGGTGGACCAGGCAAGTCGTCGGAGCGTTATGCATGATTTCAGCATAATTTACCCTCGGTTCCCGTATTTCTTTTTCCAAAGAACAACCAGTGAACCTGCCAGACCAAACACCAGTAACACCACAGGAAGCAGCATCAGGCAAGACATCAGCTGATCTTCATATTTGAGAAACACCGGTGTTTTGCCAAGCAGATAGCCCAACGATGTGAGAATAAGGACCCAAAGCAGTCCGCTCATCCAGTTGAAGAACTGAAAGCGCGCATTGTTCAGGCCGGACAATCCTGCGATGGTCGGCAGTAATGTTCTGACAAACGCGATAAAGCGACCGACCAGCAGCGCAGACAAGCCATGCTTATGGAACAGATGATGCGCACGCTGATGGTAATGTGCAGGAAGATGAGATAACCAGTTTTGCACTGTGCGGGTATTGCCCAACCATCGACCTTGTATATAGCTGAGCCAGCAACCGAGGCTGGCTGCGGTGGTGAGTAATAGCACCGTTTGCGGAAAACCCATTGCGCCTTTGGCAATAAGTACGCCGACCAGTACCAGCAAACTGTCGCCAGGTAAAAAGGCTGCTGGCAGCAGTCCGTTTTCCAGAAACAAAATGGTAAAGAGTACAAAATAGAGCATGCCAATCATGGAAGGATTGGCCAGCGTTTCAAAATCCTGAGCCCATAAAGCATTTAGTAATTGAGTCAGTAGTTCCATTCAATATTCCTGGAGAATCGGTTGTCGTCATGCCGGTTTTCTGGGTTTTGTAACACCACGATTTTATTAATATTTTTTACATGACTCGCGGTTTGATACAAATTCACGGCCTGAACTATTCCCTGTAAAGTTGTGAAGTTAGCAAGCTCTTAAATACAAAAATTCAAACAGCATCTAATTGTAACAAAGGTCAACGTAGTCCGTTATAGAAATTACGGTTGTTGAACTGTGATTTTGCTTATCGCAATGGAGGGTGGCGAGAGGATTTACACAGGCTGACATTTTATACCTAATGCTTACCAAGTGTCAGAAACAGGCGCGTGGTCGCGCCTGCATTGATAAGATTGTTTATTTTGCGCTGTTAGCCGCTGTATCGAGATGAACGACCGGATTTTCGGTAAATAGATAACGGTCCGCATTGAACTCAAAATCATCGCTGGTTTCGTTAAACAGCATCTGCTTCGTGTTCTCAAGATGCTGCCACATCGCCAGTTTGGCGGCATGAGGATCTTTGCGAATCAGCGCCCGAAGGATCTGGTCATGGTCATCACACCAGTTATCAACCGTGCGCAGGTCGATGTGGTCGTGCAGTTTCTTCCAGTAGGGGTTATGAATGCGCTGAGTCCACATTTTTTCAACAATCGCGGCCAGAGCCGAGTTCTGCGTTGCCAGGGCTACCTGCACATGGAACTGGAGATCCCACTCGGAGTCACGAAAGCTTTTTTCGTTACGTGATTTCTCCTGAATCTCCATCAGCTTCATGATGTCCTGTTTGGTCACCTGCGTGGCGGCAAACTCGGCAATGTTACTCTCAATGAGCTGACGCGCCTGGAGCAGTTCGAAAGGACCGTAGCTGGCGAATTCCAGGTTTTCATCTGGCGCGACATAGTGTCTGGGTTGGTTGGAAATGACGTGGATCCCCGATCCTTTGCGCACCTCAACGTAACCCTCTACCTCGAGCATGATAATTGCTTCACGAACCACGGTACGGCTGACATTTTTTTCATCGGCGATAAAGCGCTCGGCAGGGAGTTTGTCACCCACCAGATAGACGCCTTGCTCAATGCGTTCTTTCAGATCAGCTGCAAGTTGTTGGTACAAACGTCGTGGTTCGGTGATTTCCATATGCGCTCCAGGCATGATACGGCAGACTATATTTGTTATACCACTTTTGCGATTACTGCTCCACTCGCGGCGATAAAAAAGCCGCCAGATAACTGGCGGCTTCGCATTATATACCCTTGATGAAAAACAGCGGGTTAATTTTGCGGAGCAGGATCGCCAGTCTGTGATCCCGAGTCGACCTCGCTGGCCGATTTGTTCTGCAATACCGTCCAGATAACGAGTGCGCCGAGCAGGTCGAATACCGCCAGTACGGCGAACAGCGGGCTAAAGCCGATGGTGTCAGCCAGTGCGCCAACAACCAGTGCAAACAGCGTACTTGCAAGCCAGGCGGACATACCGGTCAGGCCGTTTGCCGTTGCCACTTCATTACGACCAAATACGTCAGAAGAAAGCGTAATCAGCGCACCGGACAGCGCCTGGTGAGCAAAGCCGCCGACGCACAGCAGGGCGATAGCAATGTACGGGCTGGTGAACAGACCAATCATCCCTGGGCCAATCATCAGCAATGCGCCCATGGTGACGACCATTTTACGTGAAACGATCAGGTTAACGCCGAACCAGCGCTGGAACAGCGGCGGTAAGTAGCCCCCAACGATACAGCCCAGGTCAGCAAACAGCATCGGCATCCAGGCAAACATCGCAATCTCTTTCAGGTTAAAGCCGTAGACTTTAAACATGAACAGCGGGATCCAGGCGTTGAAGGTACCCCAGGCCGGCTCAGCCAGGAAACGCGGCAGTGCGATGCCCCAGAACTGGCGGTTACGCAGGATCTGACCGAGCGACATTTTTTTCGAGGTGTTGTTTTTATGCTGTGATTCCTGACCATTCAGAATGTAATCACGTTCTTCATCAGACAGTTTTTTCTGGTCGCGCGGGTGTTTGTAGAACACAAGCCAGCACATCGCCCAGATGAAGCTCAGCGCACCGGAAATAATGAATGCCATCTGCCAGCTGTGCATGACGATTGCCCAGACGACCAGCGGCGGAGCAATCATCGCACCGATAGAAGAGCCGACGTTAAAGTACCCCACGGCAATTGAACGTTCTTTTGCCGGGAACCACTCAGAACTGGCTTTCAAACCCGCAGGGATCATTGCGGCTTCAGCGGCACCTACCGCGCCACGCGCCAGCGCCAGTCCACCCCAACTGCCAGCCAGTGCGGTCGCGCCACAGAAGACGGCCCACAGAACGGCGAACATCGCGTAACCAACTTTTGTGCCGAGCACATCGAGCACGTAGCCGGCAACGGGTTGCATTACGGTGTAAGCAGCAGAATACGCTGCGATGATATAGGAATACTGTTGAGTGGAGATGTGTAACTCTTCCATCAGAGTTGGCGCAGCTGCCGCCACAGTGTTACGTGTCAGGTAACCCAGCACGGTGCCAAGCGTCACCAGTGCAATCATGTACCAACGTAACCCTTTAATTTTACGCATGTAAAACCTCATCGTTTTGTTATGTCCGCGAACGAGCGGTCATCTTCCAGTTCAGGGCGGAGGATGTTCTTTTACGAGGGGGGACCGAAATAAAAGCCGGTACTCCCCGAACTTTGCCATGTCAATAATTGTGCTAATTCGGTTTCCGTACCGGTCAATCCGATGGTTATACATCGGTAATTTGCATTCCGTCGGCTTATGTATCGCGACGGCCAAAAGATAACTTGTCATACAGCTTTAAAAGGTGAGTGCCATCACAAAAGTGTGAATCTTCGTGTGGTCATTATTTCGATTCAGCAAAGCCAGCGCTGGCGCGGCTTGACGCGTGATTTACCTCTTTGAGAGTAATTTTTTTGTCACCATTTGTTGATCTAACTCACGAAAATATCTTCAGTGTATGGAAATTGGTGTGATAACTTTGTCAACATCAAAACATAAGCAATCTGACGCACTCGTTGAGAGGAAGACGATAATGACCCCGTTTATGACTGAAGATTTCCTGCTGGACACCGAATTTGCCCGCCGTCTGTACCATGATTACGCCAAAGACCAGCCGATCTTCGATTACCACTGCCATTTACCACCGCAACAAATCGCTGAAAACTACCGTTTTAATAACCTGTATGACATCTGGCTGAAGGGTGATCACTACAAATGGCGTGCGATGCGTACCAATGGCGTCGCTGAGCGCTTGTGTACCGGCGATGCGTCCGATCGCGAGAAGTTTGACGCATGGGCCGCCACGGTTCCGCACACTATCGGTAACCCGCTGTATCACTGGACGCACCTCGAATTACGTCGTCCGTTTGGTATTACAGGTAAGCTGCTTTCTCCTGCGACTGCTGATGAAATCTGGAACCAGTGCAACGAGCTGCTGGCGCAGGATAAATTCTCCGCGCGCGGCATCATGCAGCAGATGAATGTGAAAATGGTCGGCACTACCGATGACCCGATCGACTCTCTGGAGCATCATGCGGCCGTTGCTAAAGACGGAAGCTTTGATGTGAAAGTGCTGCCGAGCTGGCGTCCGGATAAAGCCTTTAACATTGAGCTGGCGACCTTTAATGACTACATGGCGAAGCTCGGTGAAGTGTCTGACACGGATATCCGCCGCTTCAGCGATCTGCAAGCTGCACTGACCAAACGTCTGGATCACTTTGCGGCTCACGGCTGTAAAGTTTCTGACCACGCGCTGGACGTGGTGCTGTTTGCCGAATCTAACGAATCTGAACTGGATAGCATTCTGGCGCGTCGCCTGGCGGGTGAAACCCTGAGTGAGCATGAAGTTGCCCAGTTTAAAACTGCCGTGCTGGTGTTCCTTGGTGCGGAATATGCTCGTCGCGAATGGGTACAGCAGTACCACATCGGCGCGCTGCGTAATAACAACCTGCGCCAGTTCAAACTGTTGGGCGCGGATGTTGGCTTCGACTCCATCAATGACCGTCCGATGGCTGAAGAACTGTCCAAACTGCTGAGCAAGCAGAATGAACAGAACCTGCTGCCGAAAACCATTCTCTACTGCCTGAACCCGCGTGATAACGAAGTGCTGGGCACCATGATCGGCAACTTCCAGGGCGAAGGTATGCCGGGCAAGATGCAGTTCGGTTCCGGCTGGTGGTTCAACGATCAGAAAGACGGGATGGAACGTCAGATGACGCAGCTGGCCCAGCTCGGCCTGCTGAGCCGTTTCGTCGGCATGCTGACCGATAGCCGTAGCTTCCTGTCATACACGCGCCATGAATACTTCCGTCGCATTCTGTGCCAGATGATTGGCCGTTGGGTTGCTGCAGGTGAAGCACCGGCAGATATCCAGTTGCTGGGTGAAATGGTCAGAAATATTTGCTTTAACAATGCGCGTGATTACTTCGCCATTGAACTGAACTAAGGCCCGGGTGAAGGTATGCAATACATCAAGATCCATGCGCTGGATAACGTCGCGGTAGCGCTCGCTGATTTGGCTGAAGGAACCGAAGTCACCGTTGATGGGCAGGCGGTAACCCTGCGTCAGGCGGTCTCTCGTGGCCACAAATTCGCTTTACGTGATATTGCGAAAGGCGAAAACGTCATTAAATACGGTTTGCCAATTGGTCATACGCTGGTGGACGTTGCGGCGGGTGAGCATATTCATGCTCACAACACGCGCACTAATCTGAGCGACCTGGACACGTATAGCTACCACCCTGATTTTCAGGCGGAAGTTGCACAACCGGTGGATCGCGATGTGCAGATCTACCGTCGTGCCAACGGCGATGTTGGCGTGCGCAACGAACTGTGGATCCTACCGACGGTTGGCTGTGTTAACGCCATGGCGCGCCAGATGCAGAACCGTTTTCTGAAAGAGACTAACGATGCCGAAGGAATCGACGGCGTACATCTCTTCAGCCACACCTACGGCTGTTCACAGCTCGGCGACGACCACATTAACACCCGCACCATGCTGCAAAACATGGTGCGTCACCCGAATGCGGGTGCGGTGCTGGTGGTTGGCCTTGGTTGTGAAAACAACCAGGTTGATGCCTTCCGTGAAACCTTAGGCGAGTACGATCCTGAGCGCGTTCACTTCATGGTCTGCCAACATCAGGAAGACGAAGTGGAAGCGGGGATTGAACATCTTCACCAGTTGTACAACGTGATGCGTAACGATAAGCGTGAGCCGGGTAAACTGGGTGAGCTGAAGTTTGGTCTGGAATGCGGCGGCTCTGACGGCCTGTCCGGTATTACCGCCAACCCGATGCTGGGGCGTTTTTCTGACTACGTGATTGCCAACGGCGGCACCACCGTACTGACCGAAGTACCGGAAATGTTCGGCGCCGAGCAACTGCTGATGGACCACTGCCGCGATGAAGAAACGTTCGGCAAGCTGGTCACCATGGTCAATGACTTCAAGCAGTACTTCATTGCTCACGACCAGCCGATCTACGAGAACCCATCGCCGGGCAACAAAGCGGGCGGTATCACCACGCTGGAAGATAAATCTCTCGGCTGCACGCAAAAAGCAGGCTCCAGCCAGGTGGTGGACGTACTGCGCTACGGCGAACGTCTGAAGACGCATGGTCTGAACCTGCTGAGCGCACCGGGTAACGATGCGGTGGCGACCAGTGCCCTGGCGGGCGCGGGCTGTCATATGGTGCTGTTCAGTACCGGTCGCGGTACGCCGTACGGTGGTTTTGTGCCGACGGTGAAAATTGCTACCAACAGCGAGCTGGCGGCGAAGAAAAAGCACTGGATCGACTTTGACGCTGGACAGTTGATCCACGGCAAAGCGATGCCGCAGTTACTGGAAGAATTTGTCGATACCATCGTCGAGTTCGCCAACGGCAAGCAAACCTGCAACGAGCGGAATGATTTTAGAGAGTTAGCGATATTTAAAAGCGGCGTAACGTTGTAGTAAATACCTGATGGTACCTGCATGCAGGTCTGCGCAAACCGTAGGCCTGATAAGCGCAGCGCCATCAGGCACAAACCGTTGCCGGATGGCGGCGAACTCGCCTAATCCGGCCTACGAGATAGAATTGGGGTTGCTTGCATGACCGCGTATTGGCTGGCCCAGGGCGTAGGTGTCATCGCCTTTCTGATCGGTATTACCACCTTTTTCAATCGCGATGAGCGCCGGTTCCGGCTGCAACTCGCCGTCTATAGCGCCACCATCGGCGTGCATTTTTTCCTGATGGGGGCCTGGCCTGCGGGAATGAGCGCAGAACTCAACACCATCCGCACACTTGTCTCAATGCATACCCGCAAACTGTGGGTAATGACCGTTTTTATTGTCCTCACCCTGGTTCTCGGGCTGGCGAAATTACAGCATGCGATGGAGCTGTTGCCGATAATTGGCACGCTGGCCAGCACCTGGGCGCTGTTTCGCTGCAAAGGGTTAACCGTACGCTGCGTCATGTGGTGCGCAACTGCCTGTTGGGTTATCCATAATTTCTGGCTGGGATCGATTGGTGGGACGATGATCGAAGGGAGTTTTCTGGTGATGAACGGCCTGAATATTATTCGCTTCCGGCGAATGCAAAAACGCGGAATTGATCCGTTCAAACTTGAAAAAAGCGTACAAGAAAAGAACCCCTCCGCCCGATGACGGAGGGGCGTAGAGATTATCCGCGCAGGGCGTTATTTGCCAGACGCTCGTCTTCTGCCTGGCAGGCTGCAGCGGTAAACAGGACGTCTGTAGAAGAGTTCAACGCCGTTTCACATGAGTCCTGCAATACGCCGATGATAAAGCCAACGGCAACAACCTGCATGGCGATGTCATTCGGGATACCGAACATGTTGCACGCCAGCGGGATCAGCAGCAGAGAACCGCCCGCCACGCCCGATGCACCACAGGCACACAGCGAAGCCACCACGCTCAGTAACAGCGCCGTCGGTAAATCAACCGGAACACCCAGCGTATTCACCGCCGCCAGCGTCAGTACGGTAATGGTGATCGCCGCGCCCGCCATATTGATGGTGGCTCCCAGCGGAATAGACACCGAATAGGTATCACGATCCAGATTCAGCTTCTCACACAGCGCCATGTTCACCGGAATATTTGCTGCCGAACTGCGGGTAAAGAAGGCATACACGCCGCTTTCACGCAGACAGGCCAGCACCAGAGGGTACGGGTTACGGCGAATTTTCCAGAAGACCAGCAGTGGGTTAACCACAAATGCCACCAGCAGCATACAGCCTACCAGTACGGTCAGCAGTTGGGCGTAGCCCCAAAGCGTGGCGAAACCGGTGGTTGCCAGCGTGGAGGAGACCAGACCAAAGATACCGATTGGCGCGAAACGAATCACCAGCTTCACCATAAAGGTGACGGCGTTGGACATATCATTGACCAGATTTTTGGTCGTTTCATTGCCGTGGCGCAGCGCAAAGCCCAGGCCGACAGCCCATACCAGAATACCAATATAGTTGGCGTTCAGCAGAGCATCAATTGGGTTAGAAACCATGCTCATCAGCAGGCTACGCATCACTTCAACAATCCCGGATGGCGGTACGATATCCCCCGCGCTGCTGGAAAGATGCAGTGTTGATGGGAAAGCAAAGCTGAAGACAACGGCGGTTAATGCCGCTGAAAATGTTCCGAGCAGGTAGAGGAACAGAATGGGGCGGATATTGGTTTTTTGCCCGTGCTGGTGGTTGGCGATAGAAGCCATCACCAGCATCAGAACCAGAATTGGCGCGACGGCTTTTAATGCGCCGACGAACAGCGTACCCAGCAGACCAACGGCTTCTGCCGCAGGCTTTGACACCAGTGCCAGTAAAATCCCCAGTACCAAACCGATCAAAATTTGTTTAACCAGGCTCCCTTGCGCCAAACGCGAGAGTAGCCCCGATGAACGTTGCGTAGTCATGTAGTAATCCTTTCATTGTGTTGTTGCCTTACCTTTGTGCGTTCTGTTGACGCATCTTTCAGGATCGGGCAAATGTTTGCATGGCTGAGTATAAGGAAAGAACGCGGTTCGGGAAGCGAAATATCCTGGATTCCGCGTTGAGATCATATTTTATAACTTTAACTTAACATTATTTTGACATGATAAATAAAAAGCCCGACGCACGAAGTGTGCTGTCGGGCTTTTCAGCTAGCAGATGAAACTTACTGTATTTGCTGCTTTTTATCGTGCTGGTGGTTGACCCACGCGTTAACAACCAGCGTCACAAACAGAATGCCAAATACCACGCCTAACGAGATAGCGATCGGGATATGGTAAAAATCGACGATCAGCATCTTAATACCGATAAACACCAGAATGACCGACAAGCCGTACTTCAGCATGGAGAAACGCTCCGCCACGCCCGCCAGCAGGAAGTACATCGCACGCAGACCCAAAATAGCAAACAGGTTCGAGGTCAGCACGATGAACGGGTCGGTGGTCACGGCAAAGATAGCCGGAATACTGTCGACGGCAAAAATCACATCGCTCAGCTCAACCAGAATCAACACCAGCATCAGCGGCGTAACAAACAGCAGGCCGTTTTTACGCACGAAGAATTTTTCATCTTCGATGGTATCGGTCATGCGCAAATGACCGCGCAGCCAGCGTACTAACGGTCTGTCGCCAATACCGGAGGCATCTTCTTTCGCCAGCGCCATCTTCACGCCGGTAAACAACAGGAACGCGCCGAACACGTACAACAGCCACTCAAACTGGGTGATAAGCCAACTGCCGGCGAAGATCATGATCGTACGCAGCACAATCGCACCCAGCACGCCATACACCAGTACCCGACGCTGCAACGCAGGCGGTACGGAGAAGTAGCTGAACAGCATCAACCAGACAAAGACGTTATCTACCGCCAGCGATTTTTCGATCAAATAGCCGGTCAGGAACGCCAGCGCCTGTGGGTCGGCAACGGCGCGCCCCTGGGTTTCCGCCAGGTACCACCAGAAGGCGGCGTTAAACAGTAACGACAGCGTTACCCAGACGATAGACCAGGCTGCAGCCTGCTTCATTGACATCGTATGCGCGCCACGACGACCCTGTAACAGCAGGTCGATGGCCAGCATAATTACCACTACGACAGCGAAGCCACCCCATAACAACGGTGTGCCGACAGTATTCATTGTATTTCCCCATGCATAAAAAAAACGGCCAACGCCGAATGACGTTAGCCGCTGCTTTTTATGCATAGACCTTGCCATTCGGCAAGGTCTCACTTACAACAACAAAGGAATACGGTGGCGTATTCCTTTGTTATCGCCCGGTGACCGGATGTGGTTTTTCACACATCGTAATGACGATCAACCGACAACGAAGTTACTCCCCTTTGCGGGTTACAAAATATTACAGGCCATGCATTCAGTCAATGGCCTGCAACATTCGTTTTACACACCTTTACGCAGTCAGCGATGTTTCCGCTTCGTCTGCCGGGAAAACCACGCCGGTCTGGCGGCGAATCTCCGTTTGCAGTTTGGCGGTGATACAGCTGACGGCCAGTGCCGGGTGATCCACTTCGTCGGATTCAACCAAATGGGCAAAAGCCTCTGCCTCATACAGCATAGTATTGATGTGTTGAGGCGTCGTCAGATCCTGCGTTTTCCCACCGCGTGGCACGAAGCACACCTTTTGGCATTCGGAGATATGCTCGATGACCAGCGATCCCGACTCGCCCTGAATTTCACTGGCTAATACCGAGTCGCTTACTTTTGAGTGCTGGAGCGTAACGCTGAAATCACCGTAATTCAGCACCACCACGCCGTGGGCATCCACGCCACTTTCCAGCAGGCTGGCGCTGGCCTGAACGCTCAGCGGTTCGCCCCACAGCGCAACCGCTGAGGCCAGGCAGTAAAAACCGATATCCATAATCGAGCCATTGGAGAATGCCGGATTAAACGTGTTCGGATTTTCACCGTCCAGATAGCGCTGGTAACGCGAGGAGTACTGGCAGTAATTGATAAACGCTTTCCTGATTTTTCCTACTCTGGGTAGTGATTGCTGTAACAGCAGGAAATTAGGCAGGTAGGCGGTTTTAAACGCTTCAAACAGCACGACCTGATTCTCACGCGCGCAGGCGATAGCGGCTTCGGCTTGCGCCAGATTGGAGGCCAGCGGCTTTTCGCAAATAACATGCTTTTTGTGCCGCAAAAACAGCTCGGTCTGTGGAAAGTGCAGGGAGTTCGGGCTGGCGATATAGACAGCGTCGATTGCCTCGCTTTGCGCCATCGCTTCCAGTGAGGTAAACAGATGTTCGACAGGGTAATCGTTGGCGAAGGTCTGTGCCTGCTCAAGGCTACGGGAATAGACTGCGGTTAACTTATACTTGCCGGTTTCATGGGCGGCATCGACAAACTGGCGGGTGATCCAGTTTGTGCCAATTACTGCGAAACGTATCATAAAGGCCTTCAGGCTGCGAAAAGGGATTCTTTTGTCAATTTAGCATGCCCTGAAGACAAAGCCAGTGCGCGACTACGCAGTTTGCTTTAACGATTGTTGCGTTAACCACAGGCGGGTATCGAACTCCAGTTGATGATACTGAGGCTCCATATGACAGCAAAGCTGGTAAAACGCTTTGTCATGTTCTTTTTCTTTCAGATGCGCCAGTTCATGAACGACGATCATGCGTAAAAAGGGTTCTGGGGCGCTGCGAAACACGGTGGCGACGCGGATCTCCGCTTTGGCTTTGAGCTTACCGCCCTGCACGCGAGAGACGGCGGTATGCAGCCCAAGTGCATTCTTCAGAACGTGGATCTTGCTGTCATACATGACTTTATTCAGCGGCGGGGCGTTACGCAGAAACTGATTTTTCAGATCCTGGGTATATTGCCAGAGCGCTTTGTCGGTCGCGAAGTCATGCGTACCCGGATAGCGCTTCTCCAGCACTGCGCCCAGGCGCTGCTCAGCAATCAGCGTTCTCACTTGAGAAAGCAAATGTTCCGGGTAGCCCTGGAGGTAAGTTAGTTGGTTCATTCATGTCCACGCAAATCATAAAAGTGTATACTCACGCACCCTTTTCAGGGATACGCCGAAATTTTACCATTCAGGAGGGCCGATGAGCCACATAGACAACGGTTTCCGTTCGCTGTCACTTAAACGTTTCCCGGAAACGGATGACGTTAACCCGCTGCTGGCGTGGGAAGCTGCAGATGAATATCTGCTGCAACAGCTGGACGATACCGAGATTAGCGGCCCGGTGCTGATCCTGAATGATACCTTCGGCGCGCTGGGCTGTGCGCTGGCGGAACATACGCCGTACAGCATCGGCGATTCCTATCTCAGCGAGCTTGCCACGCGCGAGAACCTGCGTCACAACGATATTGCCGAGTCGAGCGTCAAGTTCCTCGACAGTACCGCTGACTATCCGCAGGCGCCGGGCGTGGTGCTGATTAAGCTGCCAAAAACCATGGCGCTGCTGGAGCAGCAACTGCGTGCGCTGCGCGAAGTGGTAACGCCAGAAACGCGCATCATCGCCGGGGCAAAAGCGCGTGATGTACATACCTCGACGCTGGAACTGTTTGAAAAAGTGCTGGGTCCAACCACCACGACGCTGGCGTGGAAAAAAGCCCGATTGATCAACTGTACGTTCAGCAAACCGGAGCTGGCCGCTGCCTCGCAAACGCTAAGCTGGAAGCTGGAAGGCACCGACTGGACTATCCATAACCACGCCAACGTCTTCTCCCGTACCGGGCTGGATATCGGCGCGCGCTTTTTTATCGAGCATCTGCCGGAAAACCTCGAAGGGGAGATTGTTGATCTCGGCTGCGGCAACGGCGTCATCGGTATGACGCTGCTGGCGAAAAACCCTGAAGCCAGTGTGGTGTTTGTTGATGAATCGCCAATGGCGGTGGCTTCAAGCCGCCTGAACGTGGAAAGTAACATGCCTGAAGCGTCGGATCGCTGCGAGTTTATGATTAACAACGCGCTGTCTGGCGTTGAACCGTTTCGCTTTAACGCTGTGCTGTGCAACCCACCGTTCCACCAGAAGCACGCGCTGACGGATAACATTGCCTGGGAAATGTTCCACCATGCCCGCCGCTGCCTGAAAATCAACGGTGAGTTGTATATTGTGGCTAACCGTCACCTCGACTACTTCCACAAGCTGAAGAAGATTTTCGGCAATTGCGTAACCATCGCCACCAATAATAAATTCGTGGTGCTGAAAGCGGTCAAAACCGGTCGCCGTCGGTAATAGCGGGTGCCGGATGCGGCTAACGCCTTATCCGGCCTACGAAAGATATAACGTTAAATTTCCAGTGCCAGTCGGGTGCCCTGCGCAATGGCGCGTCGGGCATCCAGTTCCATCGCCACATCGCAGCCGCCGATCAGATGCACCGTTTTACCAGCCGCGTGCAGCGGATCGACCAGCTCACGGCGCGGCTCTTGTCCGGCACAAATCACCACGTTATCCACGTTAAAGATCAGCTGTTCACCGTTCAACACAACGTGTAACCCATCATCATCAATCTTCTGATAGCTGACTGCCGGGATCATTTTCACGCCGCGTGAGAGCAGGGTGGCGCGATGGATCCAGCCCGTCGTTTTACCTAAACCTTGTCCCGGTTTGCTGGCTTTGCGCTGTAACATCACTATCTGGCGCGGGCTGCGGGATAAGTGCGGGCCTTCCGGGCGTAAGCCGCCAGGCTGTTGCAGACTGGTGTCGATCCCCCATTCCACGCAGAACTCCGCAATGTTCTGGCTGGTGGGTTCACCGGGTTGACTCAGATACATTGCGGTATCAAAACCGATCCCGCCGCAGCCCACGATCGCCACGCGTTTACCCACTGGCGTTTTATCGCGCAGAACGTCGAGATAGCTCAGTACCTTAGGATGATCGATCCCCTCGATCGGCGGCATACGAGGCTCGATCCCACTGGCAAGGATCACTTCGTCGAAAGTGTGCAGATCGTGTGCGCTGACAAAGTGATTCAGCTTTAGGGTCACGCCAGTCACGTCGATCATCCGACGGTAGTAGCGCAGGGTTTCATAGAATTCTTCTTTGCCGGGGATCTGTTTGGCGATATTAAACTGCCCGCCAATCTCGCCATGTGCGTCAAATAGCGTCACGTGATGCCCGCGCGCTGCGGCATTAATGGCGAAGGCGAGGCCCGCAGGACCCGCACCGACAACCGCCAGATTCTTTGGCGTAGCTGCCGCAACAATCGGCATTTTGGTTTCATGGCAAGCGCGCGGATTGACCAGGCAAGAGGTGACTTTGCCGACGAAGATCTGATCCAGACAGGCCTGGTTACAGCCGATACAGGTGTTGATCTCATCCGCTCGTCCGGTTTGCGCTTTTGACAGCAGCTCGGCATCGGCGAGGAACGGACGGGCCATCGACACCATATCGGCATCGCCTTGGGCCAGAATGTCATCGGCGACCTGGGGGTCGTTAATGCGGTTGGTGGTGACCAGTGGGATTGTCACATGCCCTTTTAGCTTACGCGTCACCCAACTAAACGCGCCGCGCGGTACCGGGGTAGCGATAGTGGGAATACGCGCCTCATGCCAGCCAATACCGGTGTTAATAATGGTGGCCCCCGCGGCTTCTATAGCCTGCGCCAGCTGAACGGTTTCGTCGAAGGTTCCGCCGTTTTCCACCAGATCGAGCATCGACAGGCGGAAGATAATAATAAAGTCATTCCCGGCACGCTGACGTACCGCTCGCACCACCTCAACGGCAAACCGCATGCGGTTGGCATACTCACCACCCCATTGGTCATCGCGCTGGTTGGTACGCAGGGTCAGGAATTCGTTGATGAGATACCCTTCCGACCCCATCACTTCCACGCCATCGTAGCCCGCTTCCCGCGCCAGCTGTGCGCAGTGGGCAAAATCTTCAATCAACTGCAGCACTTCATCGTGCGTTAATTCATGTGGCGTAAAGCGGTTAATGGGTGCCTGAATAGCAGAAGGTGCCACCAGATGCGGCTGGTAGCTGTAACGTCCGGTGTGCAGGATCTGCAGGGCGATTTTACCGCCTTCATCATGCACAGCATCAGTAATGACTCGATGGTGAGCAAGCTGGCTGGTGTCGTTCAGCATCGCACCGCCTTCCATTCCCACGCCGGAAAGCGCAGGCGCAATGCCTCCACTCACAATTAACGCTACGCCGTGACGGGCGCGCTCGGCGTAGAACGCGGCCAGCCGTTCTGCACCATCGGGATACTCTTCCAGCCCGGTATGCATTGAACCCATCAGCACGCGGTTTTTAAGCGTGGTGAAGCCTAAATCGAGCGGGGCGAACAGCGACGGATAGCTCATAAAGGTGTCCAGTATGTAAAATTATTGTTATGTGGTCGGATGAGTTAATAATTTAGCCGTCGCCGCGTAAAAGGGAAAAGGGGAATGCCGTGATTGTGATGGGATTCAAAAAAGGAGTGGAGCCAGAGGACGAATATGCCGGATATCGGTGCAAGCACCTAATCCGGCCTGTGAAAATGTGTCTTTGTAGGCCGGATAAGCGAAGCGCCATCCGGCGTTATGTCACAGATTACTGTTTTTTAAGAAAATCGTTATACAGCATATAGAGATGCGCCGCGCTCCAGGAGAAGTTCGGTGCGCCCTGCTGTGCGCCGGTCAATGGGTTATAGTTTTCCTGAATCGGACCGTCAGCGGTGAGGCCTTTGGCGTGGCTGAAGAAGGTATCCGCCAGTTTTAACGCTTCATCGCGATAGCCGTAACGCTCCATCCCTTTTAGCCCGAACCAGAACTGATCCACCCAGACGCGCCCGCGCCAGTAGATATCCGCGCCGAAAGCCGGGTTGGTCAGCGCCGCCGTGCCAAGCGGGACAAAGGTGTTGAACTCTTTGGGGTCGAGCATCACCTTAACCACCGCGTCCGCATGGGGCTGCGTTGCTGCGCCGTTAAACAGCGGCGACCAGCCTTCCGGCCCTTTGCCACGTTCGACGATCGGTTTACCCGCACAGCCGTTTGCCAGCGGTTGGTCCTCAATACGAACGTCATAATAGAATTTTGTTGTCGGGTCGAACATGCAGGTGTTGATGTAATCTGCGAGTTTTTGCGCCAACTGGCGATAGCGTTGCGCCTCTTGGTGTTTGCCGAGCAGGGTTGCCATCTGCGCCAGATAATGGTTGTCGCTGTACATGTAGCTGGCCTGATCGACTGACTCCTGCAACAGCGAGTAACCCAGCAAATTACCGTCTTTACTGCGATTTTCGGCAAATTTCACCACCCAGTCGCTGCGTTTTCCACCACCCGCGACGTATTTATCCAGTTGATCTTTATCGATAAAACCGAATACAGCCGCATCGTCACGACCGGACTCCCACGAGGCGGCAACCTGCGCTGGGATCTCCAGGCTGTCATACTGACCCTTATCGATCACAGTGGCGTAGTTGTTAAGCCCGGAGAGCGTTTCTTCCTTGTCGCCTTTTTTCACCGTAAACAACATTTCGCCGCGGTCAGTATTGTGGGCTTTATCGCGGGTAGCGCCGTATTCCGGCACGCCGTTGCCGTTATGATCGCGGTTACGCAGCCACCAGTCGTGATACGCAACCAGCTTTGGATACATCTCTTCGAGCCAGGCCTTGTCTTTGGTGACGTTGTAGACCTCCATCACCGACCAGGCCGCCAGGCTGGGCTTGGTGTTGCGCTCGTTCCAGTTACCGCCGTCGCCGCCGCGTTCCGGGCTGAGATTCCAGGCAATCAGGTCGGGAATGAATCCGGCATCCTGCGGGCGAACCGGATCACCGGGTTTAACCTGCCATGAAAAGACGGCGCGAATATTCTCTTTGGCGATCTCCGGGTTAAAGTGCGCCATGGCGAAGGCTTGTTTCCAGGTGTCCCACGGCCAGGTTTGGTTGCCGGAGAACCAGCGGCCGGTGACCGATGGCGTCACGGTATTGTGTTTTACCGCACCGCCTGGCGAGCGCCAGTTGCCGTTCAGCGTTTCAATAGCTTTTACCGCGACCCGGGTTTGTTCCGTTGTGGCATCCGGGTTAGTTAAGCCTTTTTGCAGATAATCTGCCCAGCGCTTTTGTGATGCAGCAAGATACCAGGCCGGGCGCGCCAGAATATCGCGGATCTGCGGCTGCTCTTTCGCCACATCCTCGGCGGTAAGCAGATGAGACCAGGTGGTGTAAATGGTTGTCGAACCACTGATATGGGCCTTCCCCGTAAAGCGATGACCGTTAACCGTGGTTTTCATAGCGACAGATTTATGCACCTGATACTCCGACTCACCGGAGGTGAGCAGATCCCAGGTTGAGCGCACTTTGCCGAAGGTGACTTTCAGACCGTCGTGCGTGGCGGTGATTTTGCGCTGATAGCCAGGGAATTCGCTATCAATGGTTTTATCCGACAGCGCTTTTCCCTCTTTGGCTTCCAGTTTCTCCAGCAGCTCGCCGTCCCACACCAGATCCAGCGGCGTGTTGCTGGTGATTTTGGTTTCCAGCAGCGAGGTGCGCGGGCTGGCAAAACGCAGCGTCATCTCTATTTGCACATGCTTAGATGACAGCTTTTGCACCAGCGCGCCGGGAATGCTGTAGGCCTCAAGCGCGAAATCGACCTTTTTACCGTGCTGGTACACCGTCAGACGGTCAAAATTATTGGCCATAAAATTGATGTATTCTTCGGTCAGCAACGCCACGCCTGGAAAACCACCCATCGTTGCAGGGCCGTCCGGGAGCAAATGACCGTGCCAGGCGCCGAGATCGAAAAATGGATTAAAGCGCTGGTGGTCGTCGTGATCGTAGTCATGCATGTAGCCCGGCGCACCGGTGCGATTAATGATGTTTTTAAAGTCGTTAGCACTGGCGGCATGTGCGGAGAAGTTCATCAGCAGGATACAGGCCAGCGGCGTAAGAATAGGTTTCATGTTCATGGTATTCCGGTCCTTGTTACCAATAGAAATATTGCATCAGGAAGATTTGGTCGCTCGGGTCGCCGGATGCATTCTGCATATAGAACCGACTGTCGAAGGCGGTAGCGAAACGGCCGCCGCCGTATTCATACCAGATACCGAACTGCATAAAGGAAGTGGTTTCGTCCTCGGCGCGATCCGGTCGGTGTTTGGCGTAGCTATAAGCAGTGGAGAGGTAAACGCCTTTTAGTGCTTCATACATTGCGCTGACCATATAGCCGGTTTCGGTGCCGGACACATCCAGCCCGTCGGCGCGGCCCGTGTGGTGCCAGGCACGGGCGGCGAAGTTGGGCGAAAGGATGCCGGTCAGGAACAGCTGTCCGGTACCATCTGTGATCTCCAGGCCGTTCATCCAGGTTACGCCTTCAGTCAGGTCGTACTGGATATAGCCGTTCATCATGGCCGGATAGGTATATTTATCGTCGTAGCGATCGTATTTACCAAAGTGCAGCCAGGCTTTGCTCTCGTCGTGGTGTCCGGCGGGCGTTGCTGTCACGCTGTAGCGCAAAGGACCGGTCAGGTTTTGCACCTTAATGGCAGTCATGATGTCACGGGTGTTGGGAATAACGTAGCCCAGGTCTGGAGTGAAATCCCCCCACCATTGCAGGTCATCCAGCGAAGAGTCCTGGCGCAGGCTGAGCATCAGCTCCGTTCCGTCATTGGTACGATAACCGCCGTAAAAGCGGTTGATCCCGCCCTCGAATCCGCCCCAGCTATGGTCAGGAACCCAGGCATTGCCCTGATGGTCGGCCTGCACGGTCCAGCCCTCGCCGTAGATCAGACCAAACCAAGAGCCGTGTTTTATCTCCAGGCCACCTTCTATATAGGTACCATCACTGTATTTATGTTTGTCTTGTCCTTCTAAATCCATATATCCCCCCATGCCCAATTCGCCATAAAAGCGAAATGAGGGGGAAGATATTTCTGGCGTTTTCGTGTCGTCGTGTTCTGCAGGGCGAACTTCTTCTGCACCCAGAGAGGAGACGCAGAAAAAGGGCAGGGCAATAATTGCCCTGCAACAATGGCTAATGTTTTTCATGCTTCGATCCTAAGCAAATAAAATTTAATTTTTATTGTTATAGCCTTGGCGAATATTGTTTATTGTTATTATGTTTTAGTCATTAATTGATATCTGAAGCAGGGGCTGCCTCAATAGCTTTTTCTTCTTTGGTTAGCCCTTTGATATATTTACTGTATTTCCACCAGGCAAAACCGAGGAAAATAACAATCCCACCGACGTTATAGAAAATAATGGTCATGATATTGCCGCCGGTTGGGAAGGTAGAGGCAATAAATCCGATGGTGAAAAGAACGATCAGCATCGACACTACAACAATGCCGGTTTTTTGCGAACCCATACGGAAGTCGCGCGGTAAGTGGTCCAGTTTTGCACGCAGATTCAGGTAAGCCAGCATAATAAACAGCGGCGGCAGCATCGAGGCGGCGGCGGTCATGTTGATGATAGTGTTCATTAAATCCTGCACGGTATTGGAGCCGAGCGTCGGGATAATCATCAGCGGGATAACGATCAGGAACTGGATCCATGCTGCACGGGCCGGGACGCCGTTTTCATTCAGTTCGACGGTTTTTTTACCGAAAATACCCGCCGGAATTTCAGAGAAGAAGATCTTCACCGGCGTTGCGGTCCACATCAGCAGGGAGCCGAACATCGCGGTAAAGGAGACCAGGCCGACAAAGCGGTTAACGACCAGCTCCGGCAGGCCGAAATATGCCGCTAGGCCGTGGAATACCTGCACCGATCCACCGGTAAACTTCAGCTCTTTGCTGCTGACGAAGACGTTAATCAACACCGAGGAGATGGAATAGAGCACGCCGATAAAAATTCCGGCAATGATAATGACCTTCACGAACGATTTGGAGCCGCCCTTGACGTCGTTGACGTAAACCGCCACCGACTCCGCGCCGCCTGCCGCCATAAAAATCCAGGTGGTGATACCGAGGAAGGCCCAGTTAAAATTCGGGATCATTGCGTCTACGGTGATAGGGTCAGCAGGCTGTACGCCGCCAACCAGCGCCGTACCTGCCAGTAAAATATAGGACAGCGTCAGCAGCAGCATCAACGTGGAGGTGACCGAGGTAATCGGCCCTAACATTTTTGCACCATTGGTCGAAACCCAGGTGGAGAAGGCAAACAGCACCATACTTAACACGGTGGTTGCGAACGGCGTCAGAATGTATTCGTAGCCTAAAAAAGCATATGAGGCGTAGGCAATAACGCGGGGCAAAAGCGAGGTAAAAAAGAACAGGTTAACGAACCAGTAGGTGTAGGCAGTAATAAATGCCCAACGTCCACCCAGCGAACTTTTTACCCATGCGTAGACACCGGCTTCGGAGTTTTTATTCAGCGAAACAAATTCGGCGATGATTAAGCAAAACGGAATAAAGTAGAAAATCGTCGCGAGGAAAAACATCGGTGCGGATGCCAGACCAAGCTCAATATTATTGTTGATTACGTTATTAAAACTATAAACCGCGGCAAAGGTGAGTGAAAGTAAGCCGAACTTGCCGATGGTATTACGTTTGGTATCAGACATAGCACATCTCCGATTCCTGATTATTATAGGGTACTGGCGGCGCAACGTCGGCGCCGCCTGTGTTTTTATTTATTATGAAAATAACCATCTTCGATGGTGACTTTGAGTACGACTTTTTTCACTGCGTTATTACAAATAAAACGATAGGCTTCATGGTTGTCACAAATAACCATTTGTCCTTCGTGCACTTCGACGGTTTTTCCACAACCTTTCAGATATTCGCGATCGGTTTCATCGCGATAATATTCAACCACCTGGAGATCCTCTTTGGCGGCATACTCTATTTTTTGCTGCCCTTGCAGGTAGTAATGGATCTCAAAATAACGACGATGACCGGTAAACAGCGCATCGGTCGCGGAGTCTGTCTCCACGCGGTAGCTCAGGGAATCACCGATAGAGTGGGCGACGCCTGACTGAATATTGTCAATATTTTCAATAGCCTCGACGCAGCGTTGCCATTTCCGACCTGAAGCATAGCGTTGCTGGAACTGCTCTAAGTTGTCGATGATCCTCATTTTGTATTCTCGCTGTGCATATTCGTGGAAAAGAACCCGGTGCCAAAGGCGCGGTTGGCGGTGGTTTGAGCGCCAGATTCGCTGCCGGAAATCGGCAACAACGTGAAGCCGTAGCTGAATGACGTAAACCAGACGCGCCAGGAATCGAGTACTTCACTTCCCCACGAGTTGGAACCTAAGCCCAGCAACTGGTGGTCCAGATTCAGGGTGATGTCATCGCTACGCTGTAGCGCGTTGCAGTGTTGTGCGGCAAAGATATTTTCTGGCGTATAGCGCCAGGCGCTCAGGTTGACAGGGCGCTGCGGAACCACCAGCAGACCGTTGCCGTGGCGGTTGGTTAGCGTTGCCCAGCGCACGTCCTGACGATTGCCGTTGTTTTGCGGGAAAGGATAATTTTCGAACATCTCATCCACGCTGCTGCGCCA
This sequence comes from Citrobacter sp. MGH105, assembly GCF_001037485.2. Lineage (NCBI taxonomy): Bacteria > Pseudomonadati > Pseudomonadota > Gammaproteobacteria > Enterobacterales > Enterobacteriaceae > Citrobacter > Citrobacter sp. MGH105. The sequence goes on from NZ_CP073048.1 coordinate 672,056, forward strand.
GATGTCGATGATGTTGGCCTGCTGGCTATCGGCATAGTTTTCACCTGGACCACGTCCGTAATACGCCACCTGGCCCAAATCACCGTTGATGCCCATAGTGAAACCGATGCACGGAATAATGTCCCGGTACTCGCCGTAAGGCTGGCCAGAAAGTTCCACATTCAGCTGACCGTCCGCGGCAATACGCCAGCGATAGGTGCAGCGCATACCGAAATCGAATACCGGCGGGGCGATAATGGTCTGGCTGGTTATCAGCAGCGCATCATCGGTTTGCTCAAGGGTAAACTCGCGCAGATGCTCCTGCATAATCTGTAAATGATTCGGCTGCCAGAGACCTTCGAACTCTTGCTTGTGGTTATCAATGGTCGGTTTGAAGAAATTAATCTTCGGCTCGCGGGTAATCAGCTCTTCGCCATTGACGTTCCAGGCGATCGGTTTACCGGTCAGCTTTGAGAAGGTCAGATGGAAGTTATAACCGCGAACGGTGCAGCTCTGGCGGCTGTCTTCCAGCGTCAGAGGGTTGGCGTTTTGCAGGCTAAACGGTACGGCAGTCGCCGTTCTGGCCTTCAGCGGGAACTGATAAGTCGCGATGTGATGCCCGGCTTCGCTGTATGACGTGCGGGAATCTTTCGTCACGGTGACGTTAAGGAACGCTTCGCGCGCATCCAGCTCCGGCAGTGCGCATTGCAGCAGCGCGTCGCTGTTGGGAAGAACGTCGCGCAGTTTTATCTGCTGAACAGAGAGCGTATCTCCTTCGGCGCGAACCTCAATATGCAAGGTGTAGTCGTCAAGCGTGGTGAACCAGAGTTTGTTTTCTACCCGTAGCTCGCCGCGGGCCAGATCCTGTGCGCGCACTTTCACCAGCGCAATTACCTGCTTGTACTCTTTCAATCCCGGTCCTGGGGTTTGATCGGAATAAATCAGGCCATCAAGGCAGAAGTTGTAGTTGTTCGGATAGTCGCCGTAGTCGCCGCCATAGTTGTACCAGACGTTGCCGTCGTCATCTTTAGCCTGAATCCCGTGATCGCACCACTCCCAGACATAGTGCCCCTGAATGCAATCATGCTGATAGAAGACGTTCTGATATTCCGTTAGCCCGCCGGGACCGTTGCCCATGGCGTGAGCATATTCACAGATGATGCGTGGTTTAGGATGCGGATATTCACCAAACTCATTCATCAGCGGCACGCGGGTGTACATGGTGGAGATGATATCCACCACTTCAGCGTCACGATCTTCTTCGTAATGGATCAGACGCGTGTCATCCAGCGCTTTCGCAGCGTGATACATGGCGCGGATGTTACAGCCGTATCCGGATTCGTTACCGAGCGACCAGATGATGATCGATGGGTGATTTTTCTGCGCATGGACGTGGCGCACGATGCGCTCAACGTAGACATTTTCCCACAGTGGATCGTCGGTGATCCGACTGATATTGCCGATATTGGCGAAGCCGTGAGATTCAACGTCTGTTTCGGCCATCACGAACAGGCCGTAGATATCGCACAATTCATAGAAGCGCGGATCGTTCGGGTAATGGGCGGTGCGTACGGAGTTGATGTTGTGCTGCTTCATTAACAGCAGATCTTTTTCAACGCGATCCATACCGACAGCACGGCCCTTAAGATGATCGTTATCGTGGCGGTTAACACCATGCAGCATCACGTAGCGGTTATTGATGTAAAACAGACCGTCGCGAACTTTAATATCGCGGAATCCAACACGCTGTGGCACGACCTCAAGGATGTTGCCGCTGGCATCTTTCAGCGTCATCACCAGATGGTAGAGATACGGCGATTCCGCCGACCACTGCTGCGGCGCGCTAACCTTGAAATGAAAAGCGGTCTGCGTTTGTTTATCCACCTTCAGGGTGTTAATCACACCGCTATGCAGCGCCTTCTCACCGTCAAACAAGGTGTATTCCAGCGACGCTATCGCTGGCGTGGAGGCCAGGTTTTCCAGCGCAATGTCGCAGGAGAGGGTGGCGTCGCGATAGTCATCATCGAACTCGGTGCGAACGGTAAAATCCTGAATGTGGGTCGCCTGTTTGCCGACCAGATAGACGTCGCGGAAAATTCCCGCCGACCACCACATATCCTGGTCTTCAACGTAGGTGGAATCAGCCCATTGCATTACGCGAACGCACAGCAGGTTATCACCGGTCTTCACCACTGCGCTGATATCAAATTCGGCCGTCAGGCGACTGCCTTTGCTGAAGCCAACGTACTGACCATTCACGTAAACTTCGAAGTAGGTTTCTACGCCATCAAACTTAATCAGCGTCTGTTTGCCCTGCCAGCCTTCGCTGAGGGTGAAAATACGCTGATAGGCCCCGGTGGGGTTATTGGTCGGAACGTAGGGGACATCAATCGGGAAAGGAAAACCTTCGTCGGTATACTGCAGCTTGCCGTGTCCTTCCATCTGCCACATGCCGGGGACGGTGATGCTGCCCCAGTCACTCATAAACTGCGACGTAAAGGCTTCCGGTACCTGCAGCGGATGCTCAAAGAACTGAAAATTCCACTGACCGCTTAGCAGCTGAAAGAGGCTGCTGGTTTCGCGGGCAAACGAGCGAGCCTGCGCAACGGAGTCATAAGAGAAAAAATATGCGCGTGGCGCCAGTCGATTTTCGTGGGTGAGCTGAATGTTTTCCCAGCGATTCATAAGGCCTCCCGGTGGAGAAAAATCGGAACCATTCATTTTAATGGTGAGTAAGTGTGATTGATGGTGATTTTAGTAAAAGTTTTACTAAAATATAGCGAGTGAGGTGATTTACTTTAACTGGATCACGAAAATAATTCGGACGCGGAAAAGAATGCATGACAATGCGCGCCCGGCATCAGAAGAAACCGGGCGGGTTAGCGGGGGATTTTAGCGGGTGGTGCCGCGCAGTTTCAGCTTGCTGGGAACAAAAACCAGCAGGGGAAGCGCACGCCCGTCACGGGCTTTTTCGAACAGCAGGTTGACGCCCTGACTGCCCATCATTTCCGAATGAATGCGAACGGTGGAAAGCGGAGGAAAGGTGAAACGCGCCGTTGGGATATCATTAACGCTAATCAGCGAAATATCCTGCGGAATATTCAGACCACGCTCGTGGATGGCGCGCAGAACGCCAATGGCAATCGAGTCTGAAGCCACAAACAGGGCGCTGGGATAGTCGGGTTTTGCCAGCATTTCTTTAGCCAGTTCATAGCCTGATGAACTGGAAAAACCGCCGCGATAGATGTCCTGTTCAGAAACGACCTGCTGTAGACGACCGTATTCGACAAACGCGGCTTCGCGGATATCGGCCTTGCCTGGCTGGTCTTCGCCGCCGATGAAACCAATGCGGGTGACGCCCTGGGCAATGAAGAAGTCGATGCTCTCTTTGCTGATGCGGGCCAGATCGATATCGACGGCGTCATATTCGCTGCCGGATTCATGGAAATCGATAAAGCAGATGTTGTCGGTAAGCGCTGTTGCCGCCTCGCGCAGAGCGGGAGAAGGCTTGCCGACAATAAGAATGCCGGTAATGTGTTTGCTCTCCGGCAGCCCACTGTGCTCATAGCAGTTGGTCAGTTCGATCCCGAGTTTCTCACACTGGGTTTCAATCCCATGGCGGATCGCGAGGTAGTAAGGATCGTTGATTTCCAAATCTTGCTGATAGCTGTAGAGCGCCAGAATATGCTGGGGGCCGAGCGCGCTGGTCTGGTTCTTTCGGGCGCTGCTGGTTTTGTACTCCAGCTTTTCCGCGATCTCCAGAATGCGATGCTTAGTCTCTTCTTTTACATTCAGCGTGGGGTCATCGTTTAAAACCCGGGACACTGTCGCCAGGGACACGCCAGCTTCGATTGCGATGTCTTTAAGTGTTGCCATGTTTGCCTTTTCCCTGAGTTACCTGCGCATTGTAAATGAAGTGCTTATCTATTCATCTGTTTTCAGTAAAAAAAGCATGATTAATTGACATGCTCGGGGTAAAACTGGGCTTTCAGAGTGTGATGAGTACGTCATTTTCCCGCTTTTGAGAACAATGCCCGGAAAATATTTTGCTAGTATTTAGTAAAATTTTACCAAAGGAGAAAACAATGGATACCGTCGCATTTGCTGATTTTGCCCGAATGGAAATACGTGTTGGAAAAATCGCACAGGTAAAGCGCCATGACAATGCCGATAAGCTGTATATCGTACAGGTAGATGTGGGAGAGCGTACGCTGCAAACCGTAACCAGCCTGGTGCCTTACTACAGTGAAGAGGAGTTGATGGGCAAAACGGTGGTGGTGCTGTGTAATCTGCAAAAGGCCAAAATGCGTGGTGAGACATCAGAGTGCATGCTGCTGTGTGCGGAAACCGACGATGGCAGCGAAAGCGTACTGTTGACGCCAGAACGCCTTATGCCTGCTGGTGTGCGGATTGTTTAAGTTAGGCTAATTGCCGGATGGCGGCTGCGCCTTATCCGGCCTACAAAAGAGTGTCTTTTATAGGCCGGGTAAGGTTGTTACATTTGCTCCACGCTCACCCGTAATGCTGCCAGGGCTTTGCGTGTCGATCGCAATACCAGATCGCATTGCTCGATCGTTAACGTCAACGGCGGTTCGATGCGGATCGTCTTTGCATTGTTAAGCGTGCCGGCAACCAACACCCGCTGGCGGAACATCTCACTGGCAAAGTTGTAGCCGATTTCATTATCGACAAACTCAATCGCCATCAGCATGCCCTTGCCGCGAACATCATGTACCAGGTCCGGGTATTCCCGCGCAAGCTGACGGAAACCATCCAGCAACATATCGCCTTTCTGCTCCGCCTGAGCCGGTAAATTTTGCTCCAGCAGGACGTTAATGGTGGCCAGCGCCGCCGCACAAGCGAGCGGGTTACCGCCAAACGTGGTGGTATGCAGGAAAGGATTGTCGAACAGGACGGAGAACACCTCTTCGGTGGCAATGGTCGCGCCAATGGGCATCACACCGCCGCCCAACGCTTTGGCCAGACACATAATGTCGGGTTGCACGTTTTCGTGTTCGCAGGCGAACATCTTGCCGGTACGCCCCATGCCGGTTTGCACTTCGTCAAGGATCATCAGCGCGCCAAACTCATCGCAAAGTTTACGAACGGCAGTCAAATAACCTTGCGGCGGCAGGATCACCCCTCCTTCACCCTGGATCGGCTCGAGGATCACAGCTGCGACATCGTCACCGGTCTTTTTACACTCGCTGAGCATGGTGCGCATTGCGTTAATATCGCCAAACGGCACATGACGGAAGCCCGGCAGCAGCGGCATAAAAGGTTTACGGAAGGTGGATTTAGCCGTAGCGGACAGCGCGCCCAGTGATTTACCGTGGAATGCGCCGCTGGTGGCAATAAACGTAAATTTACCGCGCGGCGATTGATATGCTTTCGCCAGCTTCAAGGCGGCTTCAACCGACTCGGTCCCGCTGTTACAGAAAAAACTGTATTTCAGTTTACCGGGCGCCAGTGCGGCGAGGGTTTTTGCCAGCATGGCCCGCAGAGGGTCAAGTAACTCCTGGCTGTGCAGAGGTTGTTTCGCGAGTTGATTCTGTACGGCGGAAACCACGACTGGATTACGGTGCCCCACGTTGAAAATTCCAAAACCGCCCAGGCAATCGACGAACTCCTGCCCCTGGGTGTCGACAAGCGTATTCAGGCTTCCCGCTTGCCACTCTACGGCTCCGTAATCCCCGCCTGCAGTTACAGATTTTCGATACTCTAAGAACCCCGGATTGACATGCTCCTTGAAGTACTCAATCACCTCTTTGTTCAATGATTTCATTTCCTCATGATCAAGCGTGCGCTTTTCAATGAGATTCAGTGCGTGTGCGCTGCAGGCCAGGGCCGATGCGCTGGAAGGTAACCTGTTCAAAATATGCTCCCGGAGCTCGCGTATCACATGATACTGATTTAAGTATTGCAGGGATTGCGCCATTCCGGCGCGCTTAGCAAAAATCGGGATAAACACCAGGAAATATCTCATTTACGCAACATTTAATGCCATGCTTTAACATTTGCTGGCATTTTGCCCAGGTCAGAAGCCTGAAAACAGATCGAATAAACGCAAATTTGCGCTAAAAATGGGCAATATTTGCACTGTGACGGTGCGCTGGTAGAAGTGACGTTGAATAGTTACTAGATGAAAGTATTTTAAATCAATGGATTAGAATGCGTACAAATTTTGAGGTTTAATCGCAAATTGCGATCTAAATCAAATTTAACAACTAAAGATAAAAAAATTATCGCCGAAATAACATAAGCCGAAAGAGTTAACAACCAGATAACCTGCACAGGACGCAATCATGTCTTCTCATCCCTACGTTAGTCAGCAAAATACACCGCTGGATGATGATATCACCCTCATGTCTACCACCGATTTACAAAGCTATATCACCCATGCGAACGATACATTTGTCCAGGTCAGTGGCTATCAGCTGAATGAATTGCTCGATAAGCCGCACAATCAGGTTCGTCATCCGGACATGCCAAAAGCGGCGTTTGCGGATATGTGGTACACCCTGAAGCAGGGCGAGCCATGGAGCGGGATTGTGAAAAACCGGCGTAAGAATGGCGATCACTACTGGGTGAGGGCCAATGCGGTGCCGATGGTGCGGGAAGGACGCGTGACCGGGTATATGTCGATTCGTACCCGGGCAACTGACGAGGAAATTGCGGCGGTAGAGCCTTTATATAAAGCGCTGAACGAAGGACGTTGCAACCGGCTTATTCATAAAGGGCTGGTGGTACGCAAAGGCTGGCTGGGTAAACTGCCGGCGATGCCGATTCGCTGGCGGGTGCGCAGCGTGATGGCATTCCTGTTTGTCCTGCTAGCGGTCGCATTGCAGCAAATGGGCGCCGAATGGCCGTTACTGCTGATGAGCGCGTTGGTGATGGTGCTGGGAACGGCTATTTTCGAATGGCAAATTGTGCGTCCTATTGAGAATGTCACCCGTCAGGCGCTGAAAGTGGCGACCGGTGAGCGGAACAGCGTGTCGCATCTTAACCGTAGTGATGAACTAGGCCTGATGCTACGAGCAGTGGGCCAGCTTGGGTTAATGTGTCGCTGGCTCATTCACGACGTCTCCAGCCAGGTGAGTTGCGTGCGCAGCGACAGCGAAACGCTGGCGAAAGGCAGCGACGATTTAAACAAGCATACGCAGCAGACTGTCGAGAACGTGCAGGAAACGGTGACCACCATGAATCAGATGGCGGCATCGGTGAAACAAAACTCAGAGACCGCCGCCGCGGCCGATAAGCTCTCTATTGCCGCCAGCAGCGCAGCAACGCACGGCGGTGAGGCGATGGATACCGTCATCAAAACCATGGACGATATCGCCAACAGCACCCAGCGGATCGGCACCATTACGACGCTGATTAACGATATTGCCTTCCAGACCAACATTCTGGCTTTGAATGCTGCTGTTGAAGCCGCGCGGGCGGGCGAGCAGGGGAAAGGGTTCGCCGTGGTGGCGGGAGAAGTACGTCATCTTGCTAGCCGTAGCGCCAGTGCAGCCAATGATATTCGCAAGCTGATTGATGCCAGCGCTGACAAGGTGCAGTCCGGATCTGACCAGGTTCACGCCGCAGGGCGCACGATGGACGATATTGTGGCGCAGGTGCAAAACGTCACTCAGCTGATCGCCCAAATCAGCCACTCCACGCTGGAACAATCAGACGGTCTTTCCAGCCTGACCCGCGCGGTGAATGAGCTGAGCAACATTACACAGAAAAACGCCGAACTGGTTGAAGAGAGTGCGCAGATTTCCGCGATGGTGAAACATCGCGCGGGTCGTCTGGAAGATGCGGTTACGGTGCTGCATTAATACTAAAAATACAGGCGGAACGTCGGGCATACGGGTTCCGCCTGCTGTGCAGATTAATCCAGCTGAGTAATATCCAGCGCAGCGCGATCGATAATACCGATGATTTTTTTGATCTGCGCATCGCTGGTATCACCATGATTGACCCGTAGATCCAGCACAGCTTTGAAGTTTTCCAGCGCGCGTTTCATCTGTGGATTTTTGCGTAATTCAAAACCCACGCAGCGGGCTTTAATACGTTCGTGGATATGTTCCAGATGTTCACGGTTCTCATCCAGCCACTGCTGGCCCTGGGTCGTGATCGCAATCTGTTTACGCCCACCTTCCTCGTCGCGGACGGTGATCAGTGCCTGATCCTGCAAGAAATCCAGCGTTGGATAGATAACGCCCGGGCTTGGGGTGTAGTTACCCTGAGTCAGGGTTTCAATCGCTTTAATCAGTTCGTAGCCGTGGCTGGCGTCGCGGGTCAAGATATCCAGAATCACCAGGCGTAATTCGCCGTGGCCAAAGAACCGCTGACGACGACCACCGCCGCCACCACGACCGTGGCGATGTCCGCAACCCTGCTCGTGGTGATGTTCTTTGTTACAACCTTCATGGCGATGTTCTTCACCTTTGCAGCAACCTGCATGGTACTCGTTGTGGCGGCCTTCATGGTGATGTCCTTCACCCTTGCAGCAGCCTTCGTGTTGGTGCTCAGTGTGCTTACAGCAACCTTCATGATGGTTTTGCATCATCGTCTCCTGATGTTATTTAGATATATCTAATTTATATCTAAAAATTATCAGTTTGCAAGTCTACAAATTATATTCTGTATAACGTGATGATTATTAACTATTTTTATATGGGTGTGATAGCCGGGTAATCATAATTTAACTATATCAAAAAGTGCTTGCATTATTTTTGATTAGCAATCATTATCATTTAAAAAATCAATTTAGATATATCGTATTATCTTCACAAGGCGAAAAAATGACAAAAAACACCTCACGCTACCCACAGCGCGTTCGCAATGAACTGCGCTTCCGTGAACTTACCGTCCTGCGAGTAGAACGTATTAGCGCGGGTTTTCAGCGCATCGTACTGGGCGGTGACGCGCTGGACGGTTTTAGCTCGCACGGCTTTGATGACCATACCAAGGTCTTTTTCCCGGAGCCGGGCAGCAACTTTGTACCACCTGTCGTCACCGATGAAGGCATTGTCTGGGCGGACGGTGTACGTCCGTTATCCCGTGACTACACGCCGTTGTATGACGAAGCGCGCCATGAGCTGGCACTGGATTTCTATATTCATGACGGCGGCGTGGCAAGTACGTGGGCGATGAATGCCCGTGAGGGTGACAAGCTGACGATCGGCGGGCCGCGCGGTTCTTTGGTGGTGCCAGAGGATTATGCGTATCAGGTTTACGTGTGTGATGAGTCGGGAATGCCCGCGTTGCGCCGACGCCTGGAGTCGCTCAGTCGTTTAGCGGTACGTCCGCACGTCACGGCGCTGGTTAGCGTGCAGGATGCAGCGTACCAGGACTATTTAGACCATCTCGACGGATTTACCATTCAGTGGTTTATCGGTCATGACGAGCATGCGGTGGATGAACACTTATCGCGGCTATCGGTGCCCGCAGACGATTATTACATCTGGATCACCGGTGAAGGAAAGGTGGTGAAAAACCTGAGTGCTCGTTTTGAAACCGAGGCGTTCGATCAGCAACGGGTTCGTGCAGCGGCTTACTGGCATCAACGCCGTTAATCAGTAATTAGAGGGCGGAACGCCAAACGCCTGGCGGAATGCGTAGCTAAATGCCGCGGTACTTGAATACCCAACGTCGAGTGCCACGGCGGTTACGCTTTTATTTTTCTTCAGCATTAATACCGATTCAAGTATTCGCATTTTTTGCTTCCAGACGCTGAAGGGCAATCCGGTTTCTTTTTTGAAATGACGTGAAAAGGTACGGGCAGACATACCCAAATGCTGCGCCCAGTATTCAACCGAATGCTCCAGTGCGGGGGATTCTTGTATTGTTCGGCAGACTTTGGTTAATTCGCGATCCTGCGGCCAGGGTAATACAAAAGCGACTTCCGGGAGTTGCAGAATAATATCGACCAGCACACTAACCAGCTTGCCCTCTTTTGACTGACTATCATAATGGCCTGAAATTGAATTCGTGGCGTAATGAATAAACTCTCTGGCGAAATCACTGATAGCCACTACTTTGCATTCATTGATGCTCTCTTCAAGAAAACCCGGTTTAATATCCAGATTTTCTAAATATACATCATCTAATGCCCAAACCGCATGCTCCGTATTATTTGGGATCCAGATGCCATAATGCGCCGGGATTATCCAGCACTTACCGGCAACATCAATGCGCATGCTGCCTTTGCGGGCGAAATGAAACTGCATAAAAGAGTGTGAATGCTGCGGTACATGGTGGTTGGCTTCCAGGACATAAGAGCGAAAGAATACGTCCTGCGGCAGTTCGGTCATGGAGTTATCCGGGAAGGAGTTCCACTGTTTTTGCGCGAGAGTTTCCATAAATGAATCGTCAATGCTCCCGATGGTGTGTCCGCTGTTCGATAGATCTTGTCCGCGGATCATAATACATACACTCTTTTTTCCATAATAATCTTGCGTAATAATTTTTAGTCCACTTTTGGTAAATACCATGAACTCGCTTTGTTCAGATGCTGTCATCGTCAATGAAACAAATGATAACTGGACCCGAATGGGAAAAGAGCTGCTTTCGCAAGCGGATATCAGAATTAATGGCTCGCGCGCCTGGGACATTCAACTTCATCATACCGGTTTCTTTAAACGGGTATTGCAACAAGGCTCGTTAGGGCTTGGCGAAAGCTATATGGAAGGCTGGTGGGACTGCGAACGGCTCGATATTCTGTTCTGCAAAATCCTGAAAGCAAAACTCGACCAGCAGATGCCAGGTAATCTGAAAGATATTTTACGCATTGCCAGCGCACGCCTGTTTAATTTGCAGTCACGTAGCCGTGCATGGATCGTCGGTAAAGAACATTATGATATTGGTAACGATCTCTTTGCGCTGATGCTTGATCCGCATATGCAATATTCCTGCGGTTACTGGAAAGACGCGACCACATTAGACGAAGCGCAAAATGCCAAATTAAAAATGATCTGCGAGAAGCTGCAGCTTAAGCCGGGTATGCGTTTACTCGATATCGGTTGTGGATGGGGCGGGTTGGCAGAATATGCGGCGCGTCATTATGGCGTGGCGGTAGAAGGCGTTACCATTTCCAAAGAGCAGCAGAAAATGGCGCAGCAGCGCTGTGAAGGGCTGGACGTTAACATTCTGCTGCAGGATTATCGCGATCTTGATAAACACTACGATCGCATTGTGTCCGTGGGGATGTTTGAACACGTCGGGCCGAAAAACTACGACACCTATTTCAGCATCGCCGACCGTTGTTTAAAACCGGACGGACTGTTCCTGCTGCATACTATTGGCAGCAATAAAAAAGGGATGAGCGTCGATCCGTGGATCAATAAATACATTTTCCCGAACGGTTGCTTGCCGGCAATTTCCCATATTGCCGAGGCCAGCGAATCACGGTTTGTGATGGAGGACTGGCATAACTTTGGCAGCGATTACGATAAAACGCTGATGGCCTGGCATGAGCGCTTTAATCAGGCCTGGCCGGAGCTGTCTTCACGTTACTCCGCCACCTTCAGAAGAATGTTTAATTACTATTTATGTGCCTGCGCTGGGGCTTTCCGCGCCAGAGATATTGAGCTTTGGCAGGTGCTGTTTAGCCGCGGTGTAGAGGGCGGGATCCGCGTTTATCGTTAACGCACTGCCGGATGGCGGCGCAAGCGCCTTATCCGGCCTACATAGGTTTGCACTCGTAGGCCTGATAAGCGCAGCGCATCAGGCTGCGCAAAAGCCTTATCAGGCCTACAAAGGTTTGTACTCGTAGGCCTGATAAGCGCAGCGCATCAGGCTCTTCTTCGCCGGATGGCGGCGCAAGCGCCTTATCCGGCCTACATAGGTTTGTACTCGTAGGCCTGATAAGCGAAGCGCATCAGGCATTTATGGCTTAGCTCAATTCACTCTCTGCCAGCGCTTTAAATACCATTGCGACGGCATGCGCGCCGGGGTCCATATTTCCGAGCAGGCTTTCGCTGCTCAGATACGATGCGCGACCCGCATTGGCTTTGCTCGACAAACAGGTTCGTTCGGCTCCCGCTTGCGCGGCGTCGAAGGCGGCCTGCAGATTTTGCGGCTGCGTGAGCAGCGAAGTCAGAGCCGGTTGCAGCGCATCAATCATGGTGCGATCGCCTTCGTCTGCGCCGCCGTAAAACTTCATCTGCGCCAGTCCCGTATTCAGGGCTTCGGCAACGTTAGCTCCCTGTTCCAGTTTCTGCCCGGCAGCGGTAAAGAAAATAGACATCAGCACACCGCTGGAACCGCCCATCACCACGGTCAGACGTTCGCCAATCAGCGCAAACAGCGTGGCAAGGTTATCCAGCGGCAACTGCTGACGATGCAACAGACCGGCAATTTCGCGCGCGCCTGCGGCAAAGGTTGAACCGGTATCGCCATCGCCGACTTTGGCATCAAGCGCATTAAGATGGGTCTCCAGATCGGAAAGGGTTGTGGTGACAAGTTCCACAATCCCGGCCACCAGGGCGTTCGCCGAAGGCTGGAATTCCACGCGTGCGCTACGCTGAGATGACGGTACACAGCTGATTTCACGCGGTGGGACCGGCGTCGGCCAGTTACTGGTTTCCACCTCTGTGAGCAGCGCTTTTTCGATGCTCTCTTCCAGCACGATGGCCGTCAGTGAAAAGCCTTTCATATCCAGCGCGGTGACCAGCGAGGCCGGGCCAATCAGCCAGTCGATACGCGGATGCAGCGGGCTGCTGGCCAGTTCGCGGGTAATGATGGCCATTTCGGCAACAGAAACGCCGCCAAGATTGTTAATCATCACCGCCAGACGGCCGGTTTCAGGCAGGGCGGCCAGCAGTTTATCCACCATCAGGTTCACCACCTGCGCACTGTTCTGGGTGTCGATGACCGAGGCGCCTGGTTCGCCGTGAATGCCCATACCCAGCTCCGCGTGGCCCGGATGATGACGCGGGGCGGCGTCGGTTTCTTGCGGCAAATGACAGCTGGAAAGCGCAACACCCAGACTGAAGGTGTTATTGGCCGCGTATTGCGCTTCACGCAGGACGGTGGCGAGGTTGTAGCCGCGTTCGGCAAAATAGCCGGCGATTTTATGCACCAGGATGGTTCCCGCAATGCCGCGCGGGTGTTTGTTATCCGGCAGGGAGATGTCATCGCCGACAATCAGCATTTCAACGTTGTAACCAAGGCGACGGGCTTTCTCGGCGGCAAGACCGAAATTAAGACGGTCACCGGTGTAATTTTTCACGATCAACAAACAGCCCGCCTCACCGGTTACCGCCTGAATGGCGGTCAGTACCGCATCTACGCTCGGGGAAGCGAACACGTCGCCACAGACCGCGGCCGTTAGCATACCTTTACCGATAAACCCAACGTGCGCGGGTTCGTGCCCTGAACCGCCGCCGGAAATGACCGCCACGTTATTTTTGTTAAGGTCACGGCGGACCACGATGCGAATAGCCGGATCGCTTTCCAGACGCGCCAGATTATTCCACGGGCTGGCGATAATCGTACCGTCGATGACGTCGCTCACGAGATGGGTGCGTTGATTAAAAAAGAATTGAGACATAACGGCTCCTTGAGGTTGAGTGTAAGACAAACCCCCGGAAGCATGGTCATGGTGCGGAGGCGATAGAGAGATTCTGGCGAAGTCAGCGTGGAAAAAAACAACGTTAAAATGAGTTTCATTACGGAACGTTGTTATTGTTTTTTGTTCCGAAATGAAACCGAAAAGAACGGGGAACGACCACAATGCGAGCTTGCTCGACTTTTTCCTCTCGCGATGAATGCAGGTCACACTGCACTGTCAGCTTTTTTTTACCGGTATTTTGGCAAGTGAGTGGGTAAAAGAGAAAGTGAGATTCGTCTGTGCCGGAGATTTGGTGGTAAATGAACGGATCGGGATCGCAAACCTTATATTTTTTATGGTTAAGCGTTCCAATATGAAACATGTGTTGTTTTTATCTGTTTCATATCAGAACAAAAAGACGAAAGATTTTTTTGTGCACGCCTCGCCATACAGTTATTGCATCGCTCCGGTACCTCCCGTTTTCGCCGTCAGCATCAGGCTAAACAGGTTAACGCCAGGGCTCACCATGTAAAAACATGTACTTATTTGAGGATGAAAGGAATGCTAAAAGTTATTCAATCTCCAGCCAAATATCTCCAGGGTCCTGACGCTTCCACCTTGTTTGGTCAATACGCTAAAAATCTGGCGGACAGCTTTTTCGTGATTGCGGATGACTTCGTGATGAAGCTGGCGGGAGAGAAGGTACTAAACGGCCTGCACAGTCATGACATTAGCTGCCATGCGGAACGCTTTAACGGTGAATGTAGCCATGTTGAAATTAATCGCCTGATTGCCATTTTGAAACAGCACGGTTGCCGCGGCGTGGTTGGGATTGGTGGTGGGAAAACGCTGGATACCGCCAAAGCGATTGGCTACTACCAGAAGTTGCCGGTGGTGGTGATCCCGACTATCGCGTCTACCGATGCGCCAACCAGCGCGCTGTCCGTTATCTATACCGAAGCCGGTGAGTTTGAAGAGTATCTGATCTACCCGAAAAACCCGGATATGGTAGTGATGGACACTGCAATCATTGCCAAAGCGCCGGTACGTCTGCTGGTGGCCGGGATGGGCGATGCGCTCTCGACCTGGTTTGAAGCGAAAGCCTGTTATGACGCCAGAGCGACCAGCATGGCGGGCGGACAGTCCACCGTGGCGGCGCTGAGCCTGGCGCGCTTGTGCTATGATACCCTGCTGGCGGAAGGCGAGAAGGCACGCTTTGCCGCGCAGGCCGGCGTGGTGACCGATGCGCTGGAGCGTATTGTCGAAGCTAACACTTACCTCAGCGGCATCGGTTTTGAAAGCAGCGGTCTGGCAGGGGCGCATGCGATCCACAACGGCTTTACGATTCTGGAAGAGTGCCATCATTTGTACCACGGTGAAAAAGTCGCCTTTGGTACGCTGGCGCAACTGGTGCTGCAAAACAGCCCGATGGAAGAGATCGAAACCGTGCTGAATTTCTGTCAGAAAGTAGGCCTGCCGGTAACGTTAGCGGAAATGGGCGTGAAAGAAGACGTTGACGGCAAGATCATGGCCGTAGCAAAAGCGACCTGTGCAGAAGGTGAAACCATCCACAATATGCCGTTCCCGGTAACGCCTGAAAGCGTACATGCCGCTATTTTGACGGCAGACCTGCTGGGACAGCAGTGGCTGGCGCGTTAATCAGTCGTCGGTAGGTTTTTATCCGGCATCTTCTCCCCCTCTGACAGTCTCTGCCGGAGGGGTTGTCTATGGTTAAACAGCGGAAAGGGATATGACGGCGCACACGCATAGCATCGGGAAGGAAGTCTCTTCAGTCATTGCCCAGTCATGGCATCGTTGCAGCAAGTTTATGCAGCGGGAAACCTGGCAGGCGCCGCATCAGGCGCAAGGGCTGACCTTTGAGTCGATTTGTCGTCGCAAGACGGCGTTGCTGACGATTGCTCAGGCTGCGCTGGAAGATGCCTGGGAGTTTATGGACGGCCGCCCGTGCGCGCTGCTGATTCTGGATGAATCAGCCTGTATTCTCAGCCGTTGTGGTGATCCGCAGACGGTGGAGCAGCTGGCGGAGCTTGGGTTTCGCGACGGCAGCTACTGTGCGGAAAGCATCATTGGCAGTTGTGCACTGTCGCTGGCGACGATGCCGGGCCAGCCGACAAAAACCTCTGGCGATCAGCATTTTAAACAGGCTCTGCATCCGTGGTCGTTCTGCTCGACGCCGGTCTTCGATAACCATGGTCGACTGTTCGGCTCCATCTCGCTGTGTTGTCTGGTGGAGCATGAGTGCGTTTCTGATTTATCCCTGACGCTGGCGATTGCCAGAGAAGTCGGCAACTCTTTGCTGACCGACAGCCTGCTGGCTGAATCCAACCGCCATCTGAACCAGATGTACGGGCTGCTGGAGAGTATGGATGATGGTGTGATGGCCTGGAACGAACAGGGCGTATTGCAGTTTCTCAATGCGCGTGCGGCACTGCTTTTGCATCTCGATGCGCAGGCCAGTCAGGGAAAAAACATTCACGATCTGCTCAATCTCCCCATGCTGCTGCGCCGGGCGATCAAACATGCCCGCGGCCTGAATCACGTCGAAGTTACCTTTGAAAGCCAGCATCAGTTTGTTGATGCGGTCATCACCCTGAAACCGATTGTTGAGGAGCAGGGCAACAGCTTTATCCTGCTGCTGCATCCGGTGGAGCAAATGCGCCAGCTGATGACCAGCCAGCTTGGCAAGGTGAGCCACACCTTTGAGCAGATGTCGACTGACGATCCGGAAACCCGCCGCTTGATCCACTTTGGACGCCAGGCGGCGAGGGGGAGTTTCCCGATCCTACTGTGCGGGGAAGAAGGCGTTGGTAAGGAGCTGCTGAGCCAGGCCATTCACAACGAAAGCGAGCGCGCCAGCGGGCCGTATATCGCCGTGAACTGTCAGCTTTATGCCAACAGCGTGCTGGGGCAGGATTTTATGGGCAGTGCGCCAACCGACGATGAAAATGGCCGGTTGAGCCGTCTTGAACTGGCGAACGGCGGCACGCTGTTTCTGGAAAAAATTGAATATCTGGCGCCGGAGCTGCAATCCGCGCTGTTACAGGTGATCAAGCAGGGGGTATTAACCCGCCTGGATGCCCGTCGGTTGATTCCGGTGGATGTCAAAGTGATCGCCACCACCACGGTTGATCTCGCCAATCTGGTGGAGCAAAACCGCTTTAGCCGTCAGCTGTATTACGCGCTGCACTCTTTTGAGATAGTGATCCCCCCGCTGCGGGCTCGGCGTAACAGTATTCCCTCGCTGATTTATACGCGGCTGAATAGCCTGAAAAAACGCTTTTCATCCAGTTTGAAGATCGACGACGACGCGCTGGCACAGCTGGTGGCCTATTCGTGGCCGGGCAATGACTTTGAGCTGAACAGCATTATCGAAAACATCGCCATCAGCAGTGATAACGGCCATATTCGGCTGAGCAATCTACCGGATTATCTGTTTGCCGAACGTCCTGGTCTGGAGACGGCGTCTTCACTGCTGCCAGCCAGTCTGACCTTTACCGCTATCGAAAAAGAGGCGATTATCCATGCTGCTCGCGTCACCAGCGGACGCGTACAGGAGATGTCGCAACTGCTGAACATTGGTCGCACTACCTTGTGGCGCAAGATGAAGCAATACGATATTGATGCCAGTCAGTTTAAGCGCAAGCATCTGGACTAGTTTCTTCAATTCTCGCCATCGAGAACAGCGCGTCTGACAGTCGGTTGATATAGCGTCTGGGTTCATCGCGTAACGTCAGCGTTCTGCTCATCGCGATAAGGATCCGCTCCAGTCGGCGGGTTAGGGTTCGCGCAACGTGTAGCTGTGCCGATGGCAGATTTTTCCCCGGAATAACAAACTCTTTGAGCGGGCCGCTTTGCGCCATATTGCGGTCAATAATCTGCTCCAGCGCCTGAATATCCTCCTCGCCAATACGCTGTTGTAAGCGCGCGAGTCCTTTCTCATCGCTGGCGAGTTCCGCACCCAGTACAAACAGCATCTTCTGCATGGCGTGCAGATCCTGGCGTAGTTCAGCCTGGTGCGTGCTGGCATAGCAGACGCCAAGCTGGGAAATCAGTTCATCCACCGTGCCATAGGCCTCAACGCGGATGTCGTCTTTATCGATACGGCTGCCGCCAAACAGCGCGGTCGTGCCTTTATCGCCGGTTCGGGTGTGGATGCGGTACATTTATTTTATCTCGCTGAAGGGAAGTACTTTGACCAGTTGACCGGCATTGGCACCAAGCGTTCGGATCTGCGCAATTCCGGCGCGGATATGCCCACGGATCAGCGCCCGATCTTCGGGCAATTGGGCGTGGGTTAAAGCAATATCACCCGTGGCGTTAAGACCCAGACCGACACGTAGCGTTGAGCTTTTGGCCGCAAGTTTGCTCAATGCCAGCGCGCAGTCATGCTGGTCGCAACAGATTGCCCGGCAAGGGACGCCTTGCTCTTCCAGTCCCCAGCACAGCTCATCAAGCACGCGAGTATCCTGCCAGCGTGAGTGATAAAACAGATGTACGCCCGGTGATGAAAGTGACATTGCGCCCCCTGCGTTATCAGAATGCCTGACGGAAGATCTCGGCAATTTCTTTCTCGTTCCCTTTACGCGGGTTGGAGAAGGCATTGCCGTCTTTCAGCGCCATTTCCGCCATATACGGGAAATCGGCTTCTTTAACGCCCAGATTGCGCAAATGCTGCGGAATGCCGATGTCAGCGGAGAGGCGGGCAATGGCGTGAATGGCCAGTTCGGCGGCATCCATGGTGGAAAGTCCGTCAGTGTTTTCGCCCATAAATTCTGCGATATCGGCAAATTTCTCCGGGTTAGCGATCAGGTTATAGCGCGCCACGTGCGGGAGCAGAACGGCATTCGCCACGCCGTGTGGCATGTCGTACAGACCGCCAAGCTGATGCGCCATTGCGTGAACGTAGCCGAGGTTGGCGTTGTTGAAGGCCATGCCCGCCAGCAGAGAGGCGTAGGCCATGTTCTCGCGAGCTTTCAGGTTGCTGCCCAGCGCTACGGCCTGACGCAAGTTGCGTGCGATCAGGCGAATAGCCTGAATAGCGGCGGCGTCGGTGACCGGGTTGGCATCTTTGGAAATATAAGCTTCTACGGCGTGGGTCAGGGCGTCCATACCGGTCGCGGCGGTCAGCGGAGCGGGTTTGCCGAGCATCAGCAGCGGATCGTTAATGGAGACCGACGGCAGGTTGCGCCAGCTGACAATCACAAACTTCACTTTGGTTTTGGTATTGGTCAGCACGCAGTGGCGGGTGACTTCGCTGGCGGTACCGGCAGTGGTATTCACCGCAACGATAGGCGGCAGCGGGTTGGTCAGGGTTTCAATCCCGGCATAGCTGTAGAGATCGCCTTCGTGAGTTGCCGCGATACCGATGCCTTTACCGCAGTCATGCGGGCTACCGCCGCCAACGGTAACGATGATATCGCAATGCTCTTTGCGAAAGACCTCCAGACCATCGCGCACGTTGGTGTCTTTGGGATTTGGCTCAACGCCGTCAAAAACCACCACGTCAATGCCCGCTTCACGTAAATGGGCGAGGGTTTTATCTACCGCACCGTCTTTAATAGCCCGCAGACCTTTGTCCGTAACCAGCAGCGCTTTTTTACCGCCTAACAGTTTGCAGCGTTCGCCGACAACGGAAATAGCATTGGGGCCAAAGAAGTTCACATTTGGCACCAGGTAATCAAACATACGATAGCTCATAATATACCTTCTTAGATTTAAATTATAATTCAGAGAAACAATTCAGTGCGGTTTCTGCTAATAATATGTCTTGTTCGACAGTGCCGCCGCTAACGCCAACGGCACCAATTAATTTACCGTTTAATATGACAGGTAAGCCGCCGCCGAAAATAACAATGCGCTGTTGGTTAGTAAGCTGCAAACCATATAGCGAAGCGCCAGGTTGTACCGCGTCGGTAATTTCATGGGTACCCTGACGCAGGCAGCAGGCGGTATACGCTTTATTAAGAGAGATATCACAGCTGGTGACAAACGCATCGTCCATGCGTTGCATTAGCAGCGTATTCCCGCCGTGATCCACCACGGAAAAGACCACCGGAACATTGATCTCAAGCGCTTTAGCCTCAACGGCCTGCGCCATTTTTTTTGCAGCCGCCAGCGTAATGGTGGCAATTTGTTGGCTCTTATTCACAGTCTCTCCTGAAAATGTTGTAGGGCTGAGGTCACGAAACATATCGCGCAACAGCTATTTTTATCATTGGCTTTACCTTATTTTCTCGCCGCACGTTATTAAGTCAATAGGGTGGATTTTTCATAAAGATTAAATTCATTTCCCTGATTTTGCGTTTATTGATAATGATCATTTAACCTCGTCACAATTCACGATGAATATTCCTGAATTGCGTTTCAATATGGAACGATGCGTTTTTATTAGGTGCCAAATTGGAACGAAATTAATTTTATTTTTTTATTGCTTGGCTCATTTAGAGTTCGGCCATTGCTGATGAAAGGCGAATGCCGGGTGTGGTGTCCCCGGTAATGCGGCCCGGCGTCCCTATTTTTTACCTTTTGAGTCAATAAATCATGAGAAGATCAAAACGATTCGAAGTGCTTGCGAAGCGGCCTGTAAATCAGGATGGGCTGATTGGCGAATGGCCTGAAGAGGGGCTGATCGCCATGGAAAGCCCTTACGATCCGACGTCGTCGGTGAAGGTGGAAAATGGTCGTATTGTTGAGCTGGACGGTAAGAGCCGCGCCGAGTTTGACATGATCGACCGTTTCATTGCCGACTATGCGATTAACGTGGCCGAGGCGGAGCGCGCCATGCAGCTCGACGCGCTGGAGATCGCCAGAATGCTGGTGGATATCCACGTCAGTCGGGAAGAGATTATTGCCATTACCACCGCCATCACCCCGGCGAAAGCGGTGGAAGTGATGGCGCAAATGAACGTGGTGGAGATGATGATGGCGCTACAAAAAATGCGCGCCAGACGCACTCCCTCCAACCAGTGCCACGTGACTAACCTGAAAGATAACCCGGTACAGATTGCCGCCGACGCTGCTGAAGCGGGGATCCGCGGCTTTTCCGAGCAGGAAACTACGGTCGGGATCGCCCGCTACGCGCCGTTTAACGCCCTGGCACTGCTGGTGGGTTCCCAGTGCGGTCGCCCCGGTGTGCTGACGCAATGTTCCGTTGAAGAGGCCACGGAGCTGGAGCTGGGGATGCGCGGGTTAACCAGCTACGCCGAAACGGTATCGGTATACGGTACAGAGTCGGTGTTTACCGACGGCGATGATACGCCGTGGTCCAAAGCGTTTCTCGCCTCGGCCTATGCGTCGCGTGGCCTGAAGATGCGCTACACCTCCGGCACCGGCTCGGAGGCGCTGATGGGCTATTCCGAAAGTAAATCGATGCTTTATCTGGAGTCGCGCTGCATTTTTATCACTAAAGGCGCGGGCGTACAGGGGCTGCAAAACGGTGCGGTCAGCTGTATCGGCATGACCGGCGCTGTGCCGTCAGGGATCCGCGCGGTGCTGGCGGAAAACCTGATTGCCTCAATGCTCGACCTTGAAGTGGCCTCCGCCAATGACCAGACCTTTTCCCACTCCGATATTCGCCGTACTGCCCGTACCCTGATGCAGATGCTGCCGGGTACCGACTTTATTTTCTCCGGTTACAGCGCGGTACCCAACTACGACAACATGTTTGCCGGGTCGAACTTCGACGCTGAAGATTTCGATGATTACAACATTCTGCAACGCGATCTGATGGTTGACGGCGGTCTGCGGCCGGTCACGGAAGAGGAAACCATCGCCATTCGCAATAAGGCCGCACGCGCCATTCAGGCGGTGTTCCGCGAACTGGGCCTGCCGCTGATTAGCGATGAAGAAGTCGAAGCTGCTACTTATGCTCACGGCAGCAAAGATATGCCTGCGCGTAATGTAGTTGAGGATTTGGCTGCCGTGGAAGAGATGATGAAGCGCAATATCACCGGGCTGGATATCGTCGGTGCGTTGAGTTGCAGCGGCTTCGAAGATATCGCCAGCAATATCCTCAACATGCTGAGACAGCGTGTTACCGGTGATTACCTGCAAACGTCGGCCATTCTGGATCGCCAGTTCGACGTCGTCAGCGCCGTCAACGACATCAATGATTATCAGGGACCTGGTACCGGCTATCGCATCAGTGCCGAACGCTGGGCGGAAATTAAAAATATTGCGGGCGTGGTTCAGCCCGGCTCGATCGAATAAGGCGGTACACAGTGGAATGCACAACTGAACGTAAGCCGGTTTTCACCTTACAGGTGAGCGAAGGCGAGGCAGCTAACGCGGATGAACGCGTGGATGAGGTGGTGATTGGCGTCGGCCCGGCATTTGATAAGTATCAGCATAAAACCTTGATTGATATGCCGCACAACGCGATTTTGAAAGAGCTGGTTGCTGGCATCGAAGAAGAGGGACTGCATGCGCGAGTAGTGAGGATCCTGCGTACCTCGGATGTTTCTTTTATGGCATGGGATGCGGCAAATCTCAGCGGCTCAGGCATCGGGATTGGTATCCAGTCGAAAGGAACTACGGTGATTCATCAGCGCGATCTGCTGCCGCTAAGTAACCTGGAACTGTTTTCTCAGGCTCCGCTGCTGACGCTGGAAACCTATCGTCAGATTGGTAAAAACGCCGCGCGCTATGCACGTAAAGAGTCGCCTTCTCCGGTGCCAGTGGTCAATGACCAGATGGTGCGCCCTAAATTTATGGCCAAGGCCGCGCTGTTTCATATCAAAGAAACCAAACACGTGGTGCAGGATGCTGCGCCCGTCACGTTGCATATTGCACTGGTAAGGGAATGACCATGAACGACAACATCATGACCGCGCAGGATTACCCATTAGCCACCCGCTGCCCGGAGAAAATCCAGACGCCTACAGGTAAGCCGCTAACCGACATTACTCTTGAGAATGTGCTGGCGGGCCGCGTAGGACCGCAGGATGTGCGTATTTCTCAGCAAACGCTGGAGTACCAGGCGCAGATTGCCGAGCAGATGCAGCGTCATGCCGTGGCGCGCAATTTTCGTCGTGCGGCAGAACTGATTGCGATCCCGGATGCCCGCATTCTGGAGATCTACAACGCGCTGCGACCGTTTCGTTCTTCGTTCGCCGAGTTGCAGGCCATTGCCGATGAACTGGAACACACCTGGCACGCCACGGTGAACGCCGGGTTTGTCCGCGAATCGGCAGAGGTATACCAGCAGAGAAATAAGCTGCGTAAAGGCAGTCAGTGACGGAGGCAGCATGCCGTTAATTGCAGGGATCGATATCGGCAACGCCACCACCGAAGTGGCGTTGGCGCAGGATGGCCGGTTTATCGCCAGCGGGATTGTCGCCACGACCGGGATGAAAGGCACGCGGGAAAATATCGCCGGGGTAGTCGCGTCCCTGCAGCAGGCGCTGGATAAAACGCCGTGGTCGCTGCAGGATGTGGCAAAAATCTGCATCAACGAGGCCGCGCCGGTGATTGGCGATGTGGCGATGGAAACCATCACTGAAACCATCATTACCGAATCAACGATGATTGGCCATAACCCGCAAACGCCCGGCGGCGTTGGCGTGGGCATGGGAACAACCATCGCCGTGGAGACGTTGGCGGCGTTGAGCGAGGATCGATTTGCCCAGGGCTGGATACCGTTGGTGGGTGAGGAGATGGATTTCCTTGAGGCGGTTTGGTTTATCAATGAAGCGCTGGATCGCGGCGTCAACGTGGTGGCGGCCATCCTGAAAAAAGATGATGGCGTGCTGGTGAATAATCGCCTGCATCGGCCAATACCGGTGGTTGATGAAGTCACTCTGCTGGAGAAGGTGCCGGAAGGCGTGCTGGCGGCGGTGGAAGTGGCGGCCCCGGGACAGGTAGTGCGGGTGCTGTCGAATCCTTACGGCATCGCGACCTTCTTTGCCCTGACTCCTGAGGAAACGCAAACTATCGTCCCCATCGCCAGAGCGCTGATTGGCAACCGTTCCGCCGTGGTGCTGAAAACCCCGCAGGGCGATGTGCGATCAAGAGTGATCCCGGCGGGTAAGATCTTTATCCGTGGTGAAAAGCGTGGCGGTGAAGCCGACGTAGCGCAGGGCGCTCAGGCCATTATGCAGGCGATGAGCGCCTGTGCGCCCGTGTGCGATATTCGTGGGGAAGCTGGCACGCACGCAGGCGGCATGCTGGAGCGGGTGCGTAAGGTGATGGCCTCGCTGACCGGTCATGACATGAACACGGTGCATATTCAGGATCTATTGGCGGTCGATACATTTATTCCGCGCAAGGTGCAGGGCGGCATCGCCGGAGAGTGTTCAATGGAGAACGCCGTGGGCATTGCGGCGATGGTGAAAGCCGATCGTTTACAGATGCAGGCCATCGCCAGTGAGCTGAGCGTCCGGTTAAACACTCTGGTTGAGGTGGGCGGCGTGGAGGCCAACATGGCCGTGGCGGGGGCGTTAACTACGCCCGGATGCGCCGCACCGCTGGCGATCCTCGACTTAGGCGCAGGATCTACCGATGCCGCCGTCATCAATAGCGACGGCGTAGTGAAAGCGGTACATCTGGCCGGCGCGGGGAATATGGTCAGCCTGTTGATTCAAACTGAGCTGGGCTTAAGCGATGCATTTCTGGCGGAGGAAATAAAAAAATACCCGCTGGCAAAAGTGGAGAGCCTGTTCAGCATTCGCCATGAGAACGGCGCGGTGGAGTTTTTCCGCGAACCGCTCAGTCCGTCAGTATTCGCCAAAGTGGTGTACTTGAAAGAGGGTGAGCTGATCCCGGTAGATAACCAGACCTCGCTGGAAAAAATCCGTCTGGTGCGCCGACAGGCTAAAGAGAAGGTTTTTGTGACCAACTGCCTGCGCGCGTTACGCCAGGTGTCACCCGGTGGCTCTATTCGCGATATGACTTTTGTGGTGCTGGTAGGCGGTTCTTCGCTGGATTTCGAAATCCCGCAGATGATCACCGATGCGCTGGCGCATTACGGCGTTGTCGCCGGGCAGGGCAATATTCGAGGTACCGAAGGGCCGCGTAATGCGGTGGCTACCGGACTGGTTTTAGCCGGACAAGCAAAAAAATAGCGCAGAAAACAGCCGCGCAAGCGTTTAGCTGCGGGGTAAGTCAAATAAAGGCGATGTTCTCTTTGATATCCCGGCGGAGTTGGGTACATAGTATAAATGTGTCTCTCACGTGGTTAATTTTAAGGATAAGAGCATGCCAACAGCAATTGAGAAAGCATTGGATTTTATTGGTGGTATGAACACTTCGGCGTCAGTACCACATTCAATGGATGAAAGTACGGCTAAGGGAATCTTAAAGTATTTGCATGACTTAGGTGTGCCAGCGAGTCCGGAAGTTGTGATGGCACGGGGTGAGCAAGAGGGATGGAATCCCGAGTTCACGAAAAAAGTGGCCGGATGGGCAGAAAAAGTCGCCTCCGGTAACCGTATCCTTATCAAAAACCCAGAGTATTTTTCAACCTATATGCAGGAGCAGCTCAAAGAGCTAGTGTGAGCTGACTATCGAATTAAACTCTAACGGACGTTTCCATCCCAGGATGGCGGCGTCCAAATGGTGTTGCCATTAACATGCTGTTTTCTGAACAGGTGTATCGCGTAAATAGCTTTAGTCCCCGCCAGCCATTTTCTTCCGTGTACTCATTCAACATATTAATGCAAGCAAGTATTGATTTTTCCAGGACAAACTCTTTTTTACTACATACCAATTTCTACGGATTACCCATAAAAAAAGGACCTGCGATTTCTCGCAAGTCCTTGAAATTTGGTGGCCCCTGCTGGACTTGAACCAGCGACCAAGCGATTATGAGTCATAAAATTGGCATGTTTTTAATTGTTCGTCATTGTCTCTATTTGTATTTTTAATTGTCTATAATCAATCAGTTATGAAGTTATTTTTGTTTCTGATTGGTTCTCTCATTTCCCCATTGTACTATCCTTACCTGACCCGTTACCTGACCCGAAATGGGCATCGGGTCAGGTAACGCATATTCTTAGAAAGGTAAACTTATGGCCGCTAATCTTACCGAGACTGCTATACGTGGATTGAAGACAAAAAGCACGGCGTACTACGTGTGGAGCAACAGTGCTCAACGTGGTACTGGCAGGCTTGGCGTTAAGGTTCAGCCGTCAGGCAGCAAAGTTTTTTATTTCCGTTACTACGTTGAGAAAGGTAAGAAAGAGAAGTTCATCCAGTTGGGCATCTGGCCTGAGATGAAACTGGTGACGGCCAATGAACTGGCGAAAAAGTACGGAGCCTGGCTTGTCGAAGGAAAGGAACCCCAGCAAGAGCTTGAGCAACAGCGCCTGGCCGAACAGCACATTATGCAGATCCATCGTTCTCAGGGATCTTTTGAAGAACTGGTGCATGGCTACGTCAACAAGATGAAGCTCGATAATAAGCGGACCTGGGCTGATGTTCTGAAACGTCTTGAAAGAGAGTGCTACACGGTTATTCCTCGTGAAACCAAAGCGAAGGACGTGACGCCTCTGCAGATCAAAACCATTCTATCAGGCATTATCCAGCGTGATGCGGTGGTCCATGCTAATCGGATTCGCTCGTATCTGATGGCGGCATTTAACTACGGCCTGAAAGCCGATAACGATCCGATGAATACCAGCGTAGGTATCACGTTTGGCCTTGAAGTTAACCCTGTGTCGGCAATACCTAAGCAGTCTTCGGCAGAAAAGGTGGGTGATACATGGTTAACGCTGGAAGAGCTACGTTTTGTCATGGAGCAGTTCGCTCAGGCAACTAACGTTGGGCCGCTGATGCAGCACCTAATCCGCTTCTGTGTTTATGCTGGCGGGCAGCGACCATTTGAAATGATTGCCAGCCAGTGGAGCGCGATTGACTGGCAGCAAAAGACGTTACTGGTTATAGCTGATGTATCGAAAAACAAGCGTGAGCACCTGATCCCGCTGACTGAATCGGCACTACAGGAATTAACCTCAGTGAAAGAACTGACTAAGGAAAGCAAGAGTCCCTATATCTTCCCACTCTCGACCAATGGAGAGCGCCCGGTACGTACCGATAGCCTGGCCCGTTCCATCATGTATTTCCGGGCTTTTAATCCTGAGTTTAAAGTTTTCACAGCGCGAGATTTACGTCGGACCTGTAAGACTCTGATGGGGGAGGCAGGGATCAGCAAAGAGATCCGTGACCGTATCCAAAATCACGCTTTGAACGACGTTAGCTCGAAACACTATGATCGTTATGATTACCTGACTGAAAAGCGCAGGGCGCTTGAGATCTGGGAAGATCGGATTAACAACTATCAACGACAGCAGGAAAACAACGTTGTGAACTTGTTTGGGCGGAGGTGAGAGCTTGGCAAAATATGAGCTTAATTCAGCAGAAGAGCGATATCAGCCGGGCTCTGGAGACTTGGTACTGGCTAATAAGTTAGGGATCACAGATGAAGAGAAAATGGAGGCGCTGGAATCTGGCCTTCTGCTGATGCTGTATGAGCAGCTATTTATTGAGGGCCAGCCGCCTGAAGCGCTGGCTTTTGAGCACATCAGCAGGTGGCATCGCCAATGGCTAGGGAATGTGTACGACTGGGCGGGAAGGCTGCGTAATGCCAACTTGACTAAGGATGGCTTTCAGTTTGCTGCTGCCGACAGGATTCCGCTTCTTCTTGATGGTTTCGAGAAGCAGTTTCTCTCCAGGTCTGGTGAACTGAAATCTCTGGCTCGTCCGGATCTGGTCAATTATCTGGCTGAATGCCACGTGGAGTTTATTTTGATCCACCCATTCAGAGAAGGTAACGGGCGTCTGTCGAGACTGCTTTGTGATGTGCTGTCGGTTCTGGCAGGGAAGGGCTTACTTGATTACAGCCTGTGGGATGAGCACAAGGCGTTTTACTTTAAGGCAATACAGGCAGGTGTATCAGGGAACTACAGCCCTATGAAGCAACTAGTGAGCGATATCTTGCCAGATTAACGGGCGAGGCCAACGGCTTTCGCCTGTGCCTGGTTTTTTTTGAGTTGCTGCTCAATTTTTTGCACAGAAACACCCGTTTCGATCGCGGTCGAGCTGGCAACGGCACGGTAGATGTGAGTTTTGGTAATCTGAGTATGTGCTGTTTTTTTTGTCATGTTTGAAGCCTCATTTTTATGTTCTGATTTTAGTGCGGATAGGGATTGGCTGCAAGGCTGCTAATTGGGATACCACGTTGAATGCTTATATCGTTCATAGAGTAGCGGGCTTTGTTGAATAAATCAGATTTCGGGTAAGTCTCCCCCGTAGCGGGTTGTGTTTTCAGGCAATACGCACGCTTTCAGGTATACCTGCTTTCGTCATTTTGTTCAGCGCTCGTACCAGGGCCATAGCCTCCGCAACCTGACCATCGTAGTCACGCAGCGTCAGTGAACCCCCGAACAGCTGTTTTACCCGGTACATCGCCGTTTCCGCTATCGAGCGACGGTTGTAATCTGTTGTCCATTTCCACCGCGCATTACTCCCGGTCATTCGCTGATTAGCCACTGCACGGTTACGGTCTGCATATTCACCGGGCCAGTAACCCGCACCTTTTCGGGGAGGGATAAGCGCGCTGATTTTCTTACGCCGCAGTTCATCGTGACATAGCCGGGTATCGTAAGCGCCATCGGCGGCGGCTGACCTGATTTTCCGGTGGGTTTGCCGGATTAACCCGGGGAAGGCCTCTGAGTCCGTAACGTTGTTCAGCGACAGGTCAGCGCAGATGATTTCATGTGTTTTACTGTCAACGGCGAGATGCAGCTTACGCCAGATACGGCGGCGTTCCTGGCCATGCTTTTTGACTTTCCACTCGCCTTCACCGAAGACCTTCAGCCCGGTGGAATCAATTACCAGGTGTGCGATTTCACCCCGGGTGGGCGTTTTGAAACTGACATTAACCGACTTTGCCCGCCTGCTGACACAGCTGTAATCCGGGCAGCGTAGCGGAACGTTCATCAGAGAAAAAATGGAATCAATAAAGCCCTGCGCAGCCCGCAGGGTCAGCCTGAATACGTGTTTAATGACCAGCACAGTAGTGATGGCAAGGTCAGAATAGCGCTGAGGTCTGCCTCGTGAAGAAGGTGTTGCTGACTCATACCAGGCCTGAATAGCTTCATCATCCAGCCAGAAAGTTATGGAGCCACGGTTGATGAGGGCTTTATTGTAGGTGGGCCAGTTGGTGATTTTGAACTTTTGCTTTGCCACGGAACGGTCTGCGTTGTCGGGAAGATACGTGATCTGATCCTTCAACTCAGCAAAAGTTCGATTTATTCAACAAAGCCAGAGTAGCGCTGTACATCTCTTGATTTGAGATCATGAAAATACTTACTTGCCATTAAATAGCCTTTAAACTCATTGCCTTACCTTGATACAATCCGTTGTAATTTATAAGGTCAATGCATTGGTGGTGATAAATGACAAGTAAATCTGATTTTTTTGATGCTTCTGATCTGTTTAATCTTCCTGAAGAATTCGACATCCCCGATACTTTTTGTCGTGCTGACGAGTTCTCGAAAAAATCTAAAGTGAGCTTGGAAGATATTATATCTACATGGCTGGATGATAAAATCAGTCTCTATGTTAACCTTCGTTCAGAATACTGCCGAATAATTCGTTACGCGAATAAAAAAGAACATCGTTATGATACATTTGATATCAGAGCTGGAGGAGACTTTTATCAACATAAGGATAGCTCTCAGTTTGCAGTAAGAACATTCATACCTTGTGATAAATCAGAAATAAATGAGTATCCGGTTTTTAATGGCAGTTCTTTTTTTAAATATGTTTACAATGGATATGCCAGTGGTTTTTGGCGACTGCAACCTACAAGCACCACTCGATTAGCAAGGCAAAATTACAATCTCAAAAATGCTAATGAATCTTGGGAAACCATTCCTGGAGAGGTTAAAATATTTGGTCGAGATGAAAGTGATTGTTTGCTTTTTAATAAAGATACTTATGTCTCCTTTGAAAGGGTTTATATAGCTGATTCTGGATGTGAAATTTTATGTGAATTATTTCCCTCTAATGAAGCTAGTAATATAGAAAAATATGACCCACCTATTAACAGAGTTGCAATGGTTTTACTTATTAATGAACTGTTCAGCATTAATGGAAATGTGACTTATTCAAATGTCAGCACAATTCTTTTAAGTAATGGAATTGAAGTTACGCAATCAACCATAAAAAAAGTCCTCGAAGAAACATCTGAAAAAAGAGATCAGCCTTACAAACATCAGCCTCAGCATTCGAAGATAGCTTCGTGCTTAATCACACTTTATTGCAAAGGCAAAAATCTTGCTAAGACACCATCAAATGTAGCTCAAATATTGAACGAGCTTGCCAGGTCATCACCAAGAGAGTGGAGCATTATTTTCACCTCTAAAATGGCTGCTAACCTAATGAAAATAAAATAAAAAACACCTCTTGCTAAAGGCTTAACAAAGCCTTAGCAAGAGCTCCTCAGCTTTACTCCACACTCGCACTGTTTCATGCTGCACTCACTGAAACAAAGGAGGCAGTATGAGTACAACATCTATCATTCCAACCCCTGAACAACGGCTGCAAATTCTGCATGTCTACGGTGAGAAAGGTGACCGTCTGGTGCGTGAAAAAGAGCGACAGTATATCACTTCGATTTCTCGCTCGACAGCCTGGAAGCTCGAAAAGGCTGGGAGGTTTCCTCAACGCAAATCACTTGGAGCTAAGTCGTGCGGGTGGTTGCTTAGCGATCTACTCTACTGGATTAATGAACGCTAAGAACCATGGTTTTTTAGTATTTTTCATCTAATGGTTGGGAATGCATCTTGCTATTTCCACTATTAATAGCGGAATAGCAACTCAACCGGAGGTACTTTTTACATTAAATGATGATGAGGATTTATGTCGGGAGATCAAGAGTTCCCCATACATGTGTTCCCCGCGAGGGCGGGAAATGCAATTTATGAGATAGTGCAACATACTCATGCACCGCTTCCCATGGTTGCAGCAGAGATGCTTGGCGTCATATCTCTTGCTTGTCAGAACAGAATTGATGTTTGTAGATTGAATAATCTGCGTAGCCCTACATCGCTTTTTATTGTGACAATTGCGGAATCTGGGGAACGGAAGAGCACGGTAACTAAGTTGTTAATGAAGCCCATTTACCAACTAGAGGAACGGCTATTTGACCTATATAAACAAGAAATAATTAAGTGGCGGTATAACGTAAAGATTTTCAAGGCGGAAGAGAAAGCTTTGATGTCAAAACTGAAGTCAGAGATCCGTGGTGGCAAAGATCCAACCATAACACGTGAAAGTCTGAGTATGCTGCAAGATAGTTATCCTGTAGAGCCTGTCAGATATAAGTTGACGTTTAATGATACCACACCAGCGGCGATAAAAGAGTATCTCTGTGGTGACTGGCGATCAGTTGGCATTTTATCAGATGAGGCTGGGACCATATTTAATGGTTATGCATTAAATGAATTGCCGTTTGTCAACAAAATGTGGGATGGCGCAACGTATTCAGTCGAAAGGAAAAACGCACCTGAGAGGTTAATAAAAAATGCCAGATTAACATTATCCCTACAGGTTCAGTCTGTAGTTATTAATAGATATATTGAAAGAAAAGGGGATATAGCAAAAGGGATAGGATTTTTTGCTCGTACACTTATTTGTCGTCCCTTTTCCACACAAGGATATAGACAAATAACTAATCCTGTTGTCTCAAGTGAACATTTGCCTGTGTTCCATGAGCGATTAATGGAGATCGTCAATGAGAGTATCGAAAACAAAGATGAACGTATTTGCCTTCATTTCTCGCCAGAAGCAAGACAGAGATGGATTGCATTTTATAATCAAGTTGAAACAGAAATGCGGTTACTCGGGTTTCTTTCAGACTTTAAAGATTATGCATCTAAAATCGCTGAAAATATGGCAAGGATTGCTGCATTATTACACTATTTTAATGGTGATGAAGGGGATGTATCACTTACCGCTGTTGAAGCTGCTATAGAAATAAGTGCATGGTACGTAGATGAGTATATAAAATTATTTTCCAAACAACAGGAGCTAGATATGGTCAATACAGATGCAGATGAGCTTTATTGGTGGATAAAAGAATATTGCAATCAAAATCTTTTACCATATATGAGGAAGAATACCATACTGCAATATGGGCCTAACCGGTTCAGGGACCGCGGTAAAGTAAATGAATTATTAAGCACTCTTTATTCTCAAGGGAAGATAAAGGCTGCTAAAAAAGGAAAAACTATCTTTATACAGGCGATGGATACCTGGGGGGTTTAATGAAGTAAAAAAATACCATCGATATACTTGCTTGTTCTAACTAATTGCAGAGTTATTTTGGAACTGCCACCGCAGGCAGGTGATAGCTTTTGCCTAAATTTAAATGTTGGAAAGGTAATATATATTTATTTGATAAATCACTCACAACATATCCCTGTGAATAGCAGGGATATTAAAATCAGAGATGTATGATGAAACTTTACCAAGGTACTCATGGCGATCATATTCTCGCTTACAGAGATAAAATTGCTCTGACAGTCAGTAATGCTATCAATCAGTTTCCACGTACTATGGCATTAAGAGCGGATCTTCATTACCCACCTATTTTAGATAATGGTGATACGGTATGCTGTTTTCCTAACCTTGAACCCGGTGCAATATCACGATTTCTGGATTCGATGAAAGCGATTTTGGAAGCACATGAACATCGCAGAAAGTTTGCTGGGATCAGAGTCAATAAGAACGTTGTACGTAATGTCTGGGCAAGAGAATACTCAAAGAATGGCAAATGCCATTTCCACATTTGCTTGTTCTTTAACAAAGATGCTTACTACCATCTGGGGCATCTCAAACATAGTGGTACACTTAGCAATCTGATAGTCAGGGCGTGGTATAGCGCTCTCGGCTTGGAACTTGAAGATTGTCGTGAAATTGTACATTTTCCGGACAATTGCAGGTATGTGCTCAACGTAAACGATCCTGATTTTGACATCATATACAATGAGTTGCTTGAACGACTGGATTACTTGACCAAGCTTGATACGAAGGTATTTGGTGAGGGAGATAGAAGTTTCGGGTGTAGTCGGGGATAATTTTTACTGCAATGGCCTTTCTTATGCGAGAAAGGCCAAATCAAACCAGATAACGTTAATTATTTAACTTATTCACTTACTGCAATCTGCGCTTCGGACAAAAATATAGCATCCAAAATTTTTGTAGATTGTAGTAGCTTGTCAAGAGCTGTTTGCAATGGAAAAAATACTTCATGTTCCACTGGAAACTCACCATGCTCTTTCCAGCACTCAGTGAGTAAATTAGGTTTAATCGTGACAGGTAGGAAATAGTTACCTTTCCCTTGTTCCAATAGCCCTAGTGTCTGCAGTTGCTCACGGTAGGATTGTTGAACATTACTCGCATAACTAGCAATCTTTTTGACTCCACCAAAATACCCGGCATTCAATTTAAACTCAAAACCAAACAGCCCCTGCTCGGTTCCCGTACCCGTCAGGACGGCTAAAATATAATCATTTCCTTCAGTAACAGTCGAACTGTTTTCAAACCAATATTTGCAGTTAACGCCTTCAATGACCCAAGCTGGATGGGCCAGCCAGCAATAATCCTGATGTTCATAATTTGCTTTACCTACCCAGCTGTTGTCTTTCATAAATCGTTCAACACACTGATCAAAGCTTTTCCAGAAGGCAGGGCTTAAATGCTGTTCAAAATAAACAACAGCTTCGTTAAACATCTTTAGTTGCGAAAGAATCAGTATACCGGCCTGACGTTCTGCATCGCTGTGTGGATTCATGTCTAATCCCTTAAATTAAAATGTACGAACTCGATTAAGAAAGCAAAATGCGGCATGGGCAGCCATTTGGCGTGAAGGCGAGTTTTCATTATCAGAAATGAATTCTTTGTAATGCGGTTGCAACGAAGACTCTAAAGCTGTGGCGAGATATCGCCAGGAAATACAGGGAACATCCTCTGGTTTGAAATCTAAGCCACAGGTCAGCGGTTTTCCGCCACGAGGCGTTAAAAATATAACGGCCCAAGGACGTGACATTGCGCGTAATTTAGCATCAGAACAGTATCGGGCGACTTGTTCTGGCTGTTCATACGCATCAATTTTCACCTCTATAAGCAGGAAAAAATTATCCGCATTGATTTCTACATCAACACGATTGGTATTATCGCCAGTAGGATTAGTTTCAACCCGCACCCGACAATAGTGAAGGTAATCTTCAGGGATATCATTTCTGCTGTGTCGTATTGCCTGCAGGAATGCCTGTAAAGGTAGTCTCCCGAAACCATGAGTCCCCTCAGGATCAAGAAGCCAGGCAAGAACAGCTGTGTTACGAACTTCTTTACGCCCAAGGCCTGCTACTTCCCAGGGATCAAAAGATAAAGATCGATGCTGAACAACTATCAGTGGTTCAGAGAGAAGGCTGAAGAATTCAGTTAGCTGAGATGCATCAATATTTGTTTTTTTATCTTTTTCTCTGGCCCACTCCAGGTTTTTTGGCCATTGGTGAAAAAATTCCGGTAGCAACTCAACCAGTGAAGAATTGTCATGTTCCATTAGATGCCCACTCAAAAAAGACGAATTGTTCATATTAGCGGCAATTCAAAACACTTCACCGGTTTCCCGTCCTGCATTTCTACCAGTAATCGTGCGGATTGCGGCTGCTCAGCCAACAATCCTTGTTGGAATTTCCCGAACGACGAATGTGCCTCTTCAATAGCCATCTTTTGCTGCATTAACGTTGTTGTCGTCCATTTCCGCAGTAATACTTTATTAGCATTGGTGGTATTGCTCTGTTCCGTCAATGCGCTGATACCTTGTATCCGCTGGTGAACCTGACGCTCAACTTTATCAACAACGCTTTCGAACTCCTGATAGTTATGAACAATGGTTTGTTGGCGGTGCCTGACGAGTGTTGTGTTACCTTCGGCATGAGTCAGAAGATGCAACGCTTGCGCACGAACCTTCATCGCCAGGTCCCATTCATGGATTCGCTCATCAAGGATCTTTTGTTGGGTCTGGATCTTATTCGTAATCTCCGTACTGCCAAAGAGCCCACGGTCTTTAAGTGCAGCCACTTTGTCACCAGCAGCAGTAATATCAGTCAGTAAGTGTGCCTGCAGGGCGGAGAACTGGACTTCAATATCCTCCAGTTTTTGGCGTATTGCTGGCGAACATTGCTCCTCAATAGCCACGGGAGTAATTTGCTGCAAATACTGTATGGCCCCAATGATCTCTGACTTGCGCGCGTTATTCTGGAATGCAGAAACTTCACGTACCGCCTCAACAATTTCCGTCAATTTCTTGCTGATATCAGCCAGGTGCTTTTGCGCTAGCACGGCAGAAGCAACATTCAACAACATACCGGCGTTAACAAGCTGACTGAGTTTGTTAGGATTCAGCAGAACGGCATGTTCTTTAATCCCTTTTTCTCCCAAGCTGAAGCCTCGGAAACCTGGGCCATCTTTTACACTCGCCAGAGGACCATTAATAATGACCTCCATATATTGATGGCTGGCAATATGTGTAGAGGCCGCCAGAGAGGGTAATGTTTGCAACAGCGGGCTCAGCCGTGAAATACCGGTAATATCCTGCTCCTGCATCGCACCGGTGTTGATACTTTCCGAAGGTGGAATTGTAGCAACCGTAAGCGCAGGTTGGTGAATATCATGCCCAAAACCCCAGCGTTGATCGTATATGAGAGCAGGCATCGTGGCGGGTGATGGCCGGGTGGCAAGCCGGAACTGGCGGGAGTTTTTTAAGCGAATCCAGGCAATTTGCACCACGCAAGGCAGTGTCACTCGAAACGCGGGGGGTTGAGATGTCATAGGCGGTATAAAGACCGGTAATAGCCAGGCCAACCGGTCCGGTTAATACACCCAACGCACGCCCTATGCCAAGCCCTGCAATTAAAGGTAGCACTTTGCCAGCTGTCGTTTGAGCAAGACCATTGGCAACTAATGCCGCTTTCTGCCAGACGGGAATGTCCAGACTGACAGGGGCGCTAATGCCCATACCACGTAGAATTTGGCGGCGCTCATCATCCGACATTTTTTTCCATGACGAGGTAAATACACAGTCAATAATCAGCGCTTCTTTTTCTTCTACCGATGCAGCGGCCGGGACTTTCATCTTCAGATGGCTGGCAACGTCAGCTACAATTTCGCTGTAGCTAACGCCGTTGCGACGGAATAGATTAACGAACGTATTACCGCCGAAATGCTGCAACTCCCGAACAAGGAGACGGAGAGTTTCTTCATCGGGTATATCCTGGCGTTTGGCATCCTGTAATACAGTCTTCACGCTGTCTGACATGGAAAAACCAAGCTTACCGGTGTTAGTGACGTAATCGATCAGCAGATCTATATCGCCTTTATCTGCGTTCAACAGCAGTTGAAGCAGCGCTTCATCACCCTGGATATCTATCTCGCTCATGAAAATACCTTTGCCATATTCATCACTAAAATCTATTAAAACCCGCGCATTCCATTGATAAACGTTTCAATCACATCGCGCACGCGGTCGTAGACACGTGCCCGCACGTTCTTACGTTCCAGAATCTTCGGCGTCCAGGTCAGCGTTTCTGCCACTTCATCTTCTCGCGGCATCACGTCGGTAAAGAGGTAGTTATCCAGTAAGCCGGTCAGTTTGATGGAATCGAGTCGCTCTTCGCTGCACAAGGTCGCCAGCGCCTTACCTTTTTCCTGTTCGACATAGGCTTCAAACACCTGAGTGATATCTTCGTCATGCGCGGCATGCAGCAGACTTTTTTCAATAAAGTTATCGATAAGCTCACGTTTGCTACGCAGCGTCACGTCGCTGTCGACAATATCCATGATCTTTTTCTTCTGCTCCTGCTGCTCTTTTGGCGGCATCGCCTGGATGCCCGCCAGCAGACGCAGAATGTAGCCAACGTTAATTTCATCGCGATGAATCAGCGAAACTTCAAAATCCACGTCTTCAAGAATCGAGACTTTTTCTTTGCTGGAGTGCTTTTTCACCTTGTCGTGGATATCGAGGTATTTACTGGTGAAATCGGCCAGCGTCTGGTCCGACAGCGGTTTAGCCGCATCGTCAAAATCGGCAAAGCTTTCGAGTATGTTTTTCAAACGCATCACATCACGGAACGCCGTTACAAATGCCAGTTGTGCTTCCTCATCCGGTAAATCGTCCACGCTTTCTACAGTTGGCGTCAGTGTTAACAAGCGATCGACGGCGTCCTGATAATCCCCGAAGTATTCATCAAAGGGCTTGACCAGCACCGTAGAAGAGGCATCTTTATTCGAGAACAAGGCAATAGCATCGTCGGTAGCTTTCTTCAGATTGCGGAAGCAGACGATATTCCCGTGGCTTTTCTTCTCGTTGAGAATGCGGTTGGTGCGGGAAAATGCCTGCACTAGGCCGTGAAAACGCAGGTTTTTATCGACGTAGAGCGTGTTCAGCGCAGGGCTATCGAAGCCGGTGAGGAACATATTCACCACCAGAAGAATATCGATGCCTTTCTCTTTGGTGCGCTGAGCAATATTTTTGTAGTAATTATAGAAGCTCTTTGAATCATTGGCTGAGTAGCTGGTGCCATACAGCTCGTTATAATCCTTGATAAAACTATCCAGATGATCGCGACTCGAGGTATC
Source organism: Citrobacter sp. MGH105 (assembly GCF_001037485.2). Lineage (NCBI taxonomy): Bacteria > Pseudomonadati > Pseudomonadota > Gammaproteobacteria > Enterobacterales > Enterobacteriaceae > Citrobacter > Citrobacter sp. MGH105. Next base: position 709,245 of record NZ_CP073048.1, read on the forward strand.
AACTTTCGCTCCCTGCGGCAGGCTAATATCCTCTTCATCCAGCAGACCGTTTACCGCCTCTTTATCACTTTTGTCCGCTTCATTGGCGGCATAAGTGAAGATGGTGGCAATTTTTAATGGCTTGTAGTTGGCATCCGCTGCCTGCAGTGCGGCCTGCTTTTCTTTAAAGAGTTTGTAGTAGGTGATCAGCATATCGACTGACCCGACGCAGAACATCGCGGTGAACTCGCGATTGCGGGTCTTGGCGTTATGATGGGCAAGGATATAGTCTGTCACTTTGCCTAACCGGATATCGCTTTCCATCACCTCTTTGGTGTCGATATCTTCCACATCGATATCGATCTCATTGCTGCTCTCTTTGCGCTTGTAAGTGCCGACATATTCCACGGCAAAGCGCAGAACGTTTTCATCGCGGATGGCGTCGACAATCACGTATTTATGCAGGCATTTATCGAACAACAGCTCGGTGGTCTGTTTGACCCCATTGGTGATATTGACGTTATCGGCAAAGATTGGCGTCCCGGTAAAACCAAACAGCTGCGCATTCTCGAAGAAATTCACAATTGCTTTATGGGTATCACCGAACTGACTGCGGTGACATTCATCAAAGATAAAGACGATACGCTCTTTGCGCAGGTGTGCGAGCTGCGCTTTATACCCTTCATGGGTGATGGCGTTATTCAGCTTCTGAATGGTGGTCAGGGTCAGTTTGGTGCTGCTTTGCTTGAGATGTTTTATCAGCGTACCGGTGTTGTTGGTGGTGTCCACGCTGTCTTTCGCAAAGCCGTTGAACTCTTTCGCCGTCTGATAATCCAGATCCCGGCGATCGACCACAAAAATAACCCGGTCCACTTCCGGCATCTCCATGATCACCTGGCTGGCTTTAAAAGAGGTCAGCGTTTTACCGGAGCCGGTGGTATGCCAGATATAGCCGTTCTCCGGCCGTCCCTGCTTGTGGAGATTTTCCTTCACATGACGGATCATCGCCTCACAGGCGTAAAACTGATAGGGGCGCATCACCATCAGGCACTTACGGGTTTCATTTAGCACCGTGTAGTGGGTGATCATTTTGGCGATGTGGCACACTTTCAAAAATGCGTCTGTGAATTTCTCCAACGCTTTTAGCGGGTTATTCTTTTCATCGGTCCAGAAGAAGGTCTGTTCGAAGTGGTTGGCGCGGTTGTTGGCGTAGTATTTGGTGTCCACGCCGTTGCTGATAATAAAGATCTGCACATACTGGAACAGGCCGCTGCCGACCCAGAAGGCATCCCGATGGTAACGATCAATTTGGTTGAAGGCCTCTTTCAGCCCCAGGCCGCGACGCTTCAGCTCGATCTGCACCAGAGGCAGGCCATTGATCAGCAGCGTGACGTCGAAGCGGGTTTTACGCGTGTTTTGCTCGGCGTTGAACTGCGTCACCTGGCTCGCCACCTGAAACTCGTTCTGGCACCACTCCTCTTTATTGATAAAGCTGAGCCACTTCTCGGTGCCGTCATCACGCAATAACTGGTAGCGATCGCGCAGAATTTTGGCGCGATCGATGACTTCATTACCTTTTGTCAGGTGCAAGAAAATACGGTTAAATTCGCCGTCCGTTAGCGGAGAAGATTCCAGCCGGTTATGTATTTCAATCTGCTTTCGCAGGTTGGCTTTCATACTGGTTTCGTCGGTGACATTCACCCGTTCGTAGTGCATGCCAACCAGCTGTTCCACCAGTTGCGCTTCTAACTCGTATTCGCTTTGCGTTGCCATCAGTACATAGTGCCTTTTATTATTTTGCAGGCCCGAAGTTGGTCGGGCCGGATTATTTTTATACAAACATTTGCTGGAGCAGGCCATGCTTCCAGGTTATTAGCTTGTCCAGTTCTGCTTTTTTGACGGTAATTTTATCGTCGAGAGAGGAGAGGAAGTTGGCGATTTTGGTTTGTTCTTTAATGATTGGCAATTTGATCTGCATATCAGCCAAAGTCCCCATAACGATATAAGGGGTATTTCCTTCTTTCTTTTCCCCATAAATTCTTTCATTCAAATACATATCAAGAAAATATTTCACATACTCAATATTATGAATGAAACCGTCCAGTACATACGTTCTCTGGTAAGCATTAAACTTTCCTGAGTAATAATGTATGTACCCAACATTCGCACCGTTACCTGATATTAATAGGGCTTCAGTGTCAAATGCATACTCATCAATTTGATAAAATTCTCTCGCGCATGTATAAAATCTATATTTTCCACCAACAACCATTGCATTAGCATCTAGTTTTCCAGTTCTTATTCTACAGATATCACCTAGGTTTTTATGATGCCATACTGGGAAATCTTCGCCGCATTCATCCTTAAACCGCAATTCCTGACTGAAAATCTTCTGCATCATCCCTTTTTTGTACCGACACAGCAGGTCGTGCTGCTTGCTCAGTAGCACGATTTTTTCGTCAACAGAGGACAAAAAATCGGCGATTTTGGTTTGTTCTATTTTATTGGTTGCATAAAATCCAAAATTTTTAATTGTGCTTAAATTAAGCCCAGACTTAGCTCCAGAATCATTCTGCTGATTTAATATATTATTATATTTTTTCGTCGACAAAAGATTTGCGATGAACTTGGACGAAACTATAGATAAATTAGGTCTAACTAAAGCAGTATGTTGATTAATATACGCAGTTCCCAAATCATCTGGAACCCATCCCAGTTTACCCAGTTCCGCGGTAATAGAAATCAAAATATCATGATGCTGTAAGGCTGTGCGTTTACCTTCATTCGAATTTTCAGGCAAACGAACAAATTTTAAATCTGACAAGTTTAATGTAATTCCATCTCTTACGAGATTTGTCATGCGAATAAATTTATCTCCGCCGTCAGCATAGTACTGTGCCCAATCACGAGAACCGCTGGTAATAAATGAAGATATTTTACCGAGCGAGGTTTCACTCCATGGCTCATTGAACCCCGCAAATCTAAGCTTCGGCACCATCACTTCCCCCCCTCCGTCAGAGTAAACGGCGCATCAATCCCCAGCTCCTTACAGAACCCAGCAATGGTCTTATCAATCTCCGCCACTTTCCCTTCCAGATCGCGAATCTCCTGCGCCACGGCGTTGAGGTCAATCTCTTCTTCCGCTTCAAAAGTATCAACATAGCGCGGAATATTGAGGTTGTAATCGTTGCTACGGATTTCTTCCAGCGTCGCGATATGGCTGTACTTCTCAGCCGCTTTCCAGTCGTTATAGGTATCGGCGATTTTGTCGATATGCTCCGGCAGCAGGCGGTTCTGTGTTTTCACCTTCTCAAAGTCATTGCTGGCGTCGATAAACAGAATAGTGTCGTTGTGCTTGCGGCACTTGCGCAATACCAGCACGCAGGTCGGAATACTGGTGCCGTAGAAGATATTGGCTGGCAGGCCGATCACCGCATCAATGCAGTTCAGCTTCTCAATCATAAACTGACGAATATGGCCTTCCGCTGCACCACGGAACAGTACGCCGTGGGGTAACACCACCGCCATAGTGCCGTCATCTTCCAGGTGATGGAACATATGCTGTACAAACGCCATATCTGCTTTGCTGGACGGTGCCAGTTTGCCGTACTGGGCAAAGCGGTCATCATTCATAAACAGCGGGCTGGCGCTCCACTTAGCGGAAAAAGGTGGGTTAGCAACGATGGCGTCAAATTTCAGATGCGTATGCTGCGGATGCTCCAGCGTATCTTCCTGAATGATCTCAAAATCCGCATAGTGAACCCCGTGTAGGATCATGTTCATACGCGCCAGGTTGTAGGTGGTACGGTTCATCTCCTGACCGTAGATTTTACCCACCGACGAGGCTTCACGCTTCACGCGCAATAACAAAGAGCCAGAGCCACAGGTCGGGTCATAGACGTTTTTCAGCTTCAACTTGTGGGTGGTGACGATTTTAGCCAACAGGGTGGAAACCGGCTGCGGGGTATAAAATTCACCGGCTTTCTTACCTGCGCCTGAGGCGAACTGGCCGATCAGGTACTCGTAGGCATCACCCAGAATGTCGGAACTCGCTTCACTCAGGTTAAAGCTCAGTTTATCGAGTTCCGTGACGACTTTGCCGATCAACTCATTTTTCGCTTTCGCAGTGTTGCCAAGCTTGCTGGAACCTAAATCGAGATCTTCAAAAAGGTTGCTGAAGTCATCCGCAGAATCAGTGCCCAGCGTGCTCTGTTCAATACTGCGCAGGGTAGTAGCGAGGTCTTCCAGAATAAAGCCGGTGCCTGTGCCTTTCGGGTCTTTAGCCACACGTTCCGCCATCGTGTGGAACAAATCCGTTGGTGGCAGGAAATAGCCTAAGGTCTTGATACTGTCTTCTTTTACCGCATCAACGATGTCCTGATATGCCGGATGCTCCGCAGTCAGCTCGTTATACTGAATGCCATCTTCCGCCAGAATTTTGTTCGCGTAAGCAACGAATTTTTCAGAAAGATATTTGTAGAAAATAAAGCCTAAGCAGTAGTCGCGGAATTCATCGGCATTCATCTTACCGCGCAGGGTATCGGCGATATTCCACAGGCGGCCTTGCAGTTCACTTAAATTTTGCGCTTCAATCTGGGGAGACATAGTTGTTCCTGTTGTTTTTCTTCGTCACAAAGAGGTGACGTAATAAGTCAAATCATACCACTGAGCAGGCTCAGGATCTGTTGTTCACTCAGGGCGGCAATTCGCTGCTGATAAAAGCGTTTTTCTCGCGCCGCCAGATAGAGCCCTCCCATCGCTTTTTGCTGTGCGAGTGGCGGGAGGGTAACGGTAAAATTTTTCAGTTCATTAACCGCGATACGCTGTACGACGGTAGAACCCTGGGTGGTCTGAATCCGCTGACGTCGTCCCTCCGGGCTTTCATTGAAATGCCAGAGGAACCACGCGGCATCAATCCGACTGGTATCAACATCCACTTTGACGTAGTTATTACCTAAAATACGTCCGGCATTTTCGGTGCTCACGCGAACCGCCTTGCCATGAATCAAGCTGATGACAACATCTCCTTTCTGCGCCAGCACAACATCCTGATGCGTTTTCACCCACTGTTCTTTCTCGGCTGACACAATAGCTGACTGCCAGTCATCTACCAGAAACTGTTCGGTCGCATAGAAACGAAATGCGGACCCATCTGCGCTTTCCTGGATACGGCTGATGTGCGAGCCTGCCGTAAACGTAGCTATTTCCTTGTAGGTGAGCAGCATTCAAACTCCGAATAAAGATAAATTACATATGCTTTGTGCGGTGTAGCATACTCATGCCGAATAGATTAAATCAAGTAATTTAAATTTATTACACGCGATCGTGATCAAATTTTTTCTGGTAAGAATAGCGTTATATAGTGCTCAGATATCAGGTTGAACACTAAAAAAATCATTCATAACTTCAAGTTTTAAAGCATGAGAACTGACCTGCTCCCCGTTGATTAGTACACCCCGATGTTAGTAATGTCTTCATAAGCCACATGAGGACATCCCCATGAAGAAGCGTTTTTCCGACGAACAGATCATCAGTATTCTCCGCGAAGCCGAAGCTGGGGTATAGCCCTGGTTTTGTTAATAAGACACCTGCACTCTAAAATTTTTCAGACATATATCATTTCCATGAACGCAACATCATTACGGCGAATTCCTCAAGGATTCGCCTTTTTTGTTTTATTTGTCTCAGGAGATGTCATGAGAAATCGGGAAGGCTTGCATTCGCTGCAGAACTCACTTTCTGGGTTACCGCAATGGGTGTCTGAACGCATTTTGCACCAGGTAAGCCAGTTAACCAGTTATGAACCAATGATCGGCATTATGGGCAAAACCGGGGCTGGTAAATCCAGTCTGTGCAATGCTCTGTTTGCCGGTGAGGTATCGCCGGTCAGCGATGTAGCAGCCTGTACCCGTGAGCCACTGCGTTTTCGTTTTCAGGTTGGAGGGCGGTTTATGACACTAGTGGATTTGCCTGGTGTCGGGGAAAGTGGCGCACGTGATACCGAATATGCTGCTCTTTACCGTGAACAGCTTCCTCGCCTCGACTTGGTACTGTGGTTGATCAAGGCTGATGACCGGGCGCTGTCAGTGGATGAGCACTTTTATCACAAGGTGATTGGCGAGGCATACCGGCATAAGGTGCTGTTTGTTATCAGCCAGTCGGACAAGGCTGAACCCACCAGCAGAGGAGAACGATTATCCACAGAACAGAAACAAAACATCAGCCGTAAAATCTGCCTATTGCATGAGTTGTTCCAGCCCGTGCATCCGGTGTGTGCCATTTCAGTTCGGGCTAAGTGGGGACTGCGGGTGATGGCCGAGCGGATGATTAAGTGCCTGCCGCGTGAGGCCAGCAGCCCGGTGGTGTCGCAACTGAAGCCCTCCTTTCGCACACCGACAGTCCAGAAAAAAGCGCGTGACGATTTTGGTGAAACGATCGGCACGGCGCTGGATGCGGTAAGTGCCCTGCCGTTGATACCGGCTCCGGTGAGGGCAGTCATACGCGCGGTGCGCGATACCGTGGTGTCGGTTGCCCGGGCCGTCTGGAATTTCTTCTTCTGAACGTTTAACGATTGTCTGTTCTTTCCCGAGCCCTGTCGCCTGTGCGACAGGGCTTTCTTTTATTTGTTTTTCCGTTATGAGGAGTCTGCTTATGACCCGTCTGGCTTCGCGCTTTGGCGCTGCAAACCTTATTCGTCGCGACCGCCCGTTAACCCGCGAAGAGCTGTTTCGCGTGGTGCCCAGCGTGTTCAGCGAGGACAAACACGCATCCCGCAGTGAACGCTACACGTATATACCCACCATCTCTCTGGTCGATAGCCTGCAGCGGGAGGGCTTCCAGCCGTTCTTTGCCTGCCAGACCCGCGTGCGTGACCCGGGTCGTCGTGAACATACGAAGCATATGCTGCGCCTGCGTCGGGAGGGGCAGATCACCGGTAAACAGGTGCCGGAAATCATTCTTCTTAACTCCCATGATGGCACCAGCTCGTACCAGATGTTGCCAGGATTATTTAGAGCCGTGTGTCAGAACGGCCTCGTCTGCGGCGAGTCGTTTGGTGAGGTCAGGGTGCCGCACAAGGGGGACGTGGTGAGTCAGGTGATTGAAGGCGCGTATGAAGTGCTGGGCATTTTTGACCGGGTGGAGGAGAAGCGGGATGCGATGCAGTCGTTGCGGTTGCCGCCACCTGCGCAGCAGGCACTGGCAAAAGCCGCGCTTACGTATCGCTTTGGTGAGGACCACCAGCCTGTTACTGAATCGCAGATACTTTCCCCGCGCCGCTGGCAGGATGAGAGTAACGACCTGTGGACTACCTACCAGCGTATTCAGGAAAATCTGATTAAAGGCGGGCTCAGCGGACGTAGTGCAAAAGGCGGGCGAACGCATACCCGTGCCGTGCGCGGCATTGACGGCGACGTTAAGCTCAACCGGGCGCTATGGGTGATGGCGGAAGCTATGCTCTCCAGATTTGAGGCAAACGGATGTTAGCTCCGGCAGCATACGGACACCTCCTGTCCGTTCGTTGATCGATTTCCAGGCATTTTTTCCTCAAAAAGACGATGAAGCCGCATTCTGATTGCATTCATCCTGCAGAAAAAATACCGCTTCCGCTGTCCGTATCCTGTCCGACCCTCTCGTTACACTAATCACTTAATTTTCAGTCCATTAACAGGGTGGAGAACGCCTCTCATGTCTCAGTCTGAGCGCCGCCATGAGCGCCTCGCGGTCCGGCTGTCGCTGATTATCAGCCGTCTTGTGGCGGGAGAAACGCTGATCATACAGACACTGGCCGCCGAATTTGGCGTGTCAGTGCGCACATTGCGTCGGGATTTTCGCGAGCGTCTGGCCTATCTCGATCTGGAATTCCGTAACGGGCAATGTCGTCTGCTGTCCGGCAGCCGTCAGAGGGAGCTGACGGTGCAGACCTTTGTCCGTCAGTCCGGTGTGGAGGCGCTTTTTCCGGATATAGACAACCAACTGGTCAACTCTCTGTTGAGCGCCAGCGAGTCTCCTTGCCTTATCTGGCACAGCACCAACGTCAGGACGCAAGCACGGCCTGAAGTGTTTACGCGACTTATTCGCGCCATCACAGAACACCGTCGGGTAACGCTACTGGCAGAGGGTCATCGTTGCACTGGTCTGGCTCCCTATCGACTGGTGTGCAGCGACGGCTGCTGGTACCTGACCGGTGAACATGAGGGACATATAACGGTTTTCACGCTGGGTGATATTCACACGGTCACATTCAACCCTGCGCTTTTTGTCCCGGATACACAGGTACGTAACCTGTTGTCACACCCAGATTTTCTTCGGGTTTTACCTCACTTTCAAACTTTCCATTCACTTTTCGTTGTCGGTGACGACGGTTTTTCACCCTTTAAGGAGCAAAAATGAAATTACTCACTGCCACCACGCTGGCGCTCAGCCTGTGCGTCGGAACAGTTTTACCAGTAGCCGCTGAAAATATCGTGGGTACGGTTAAGGCCTGGCAGTACATGCAGGCAGATGGCTGGAAATCAGCTGATGGTCTGGACAACCATACCCTTAGCAACGCGCTGTATGGTGCCAGAGTGATCGATAATTATCCCTGGACCCGGCAATTCCTGCTACGTCAGGGATACAATGGAGGCTATTTTCTGGCCGATAAAAATACTAAAACGGTACGCAAACTGGCGCTCAAAACAGCCAGTGGTTCTTCCTCCGATTTGACATCTGTCTACCAGGGTGAGGGAAAGGCATGTGGTTTCGTTCTGATTGATACACAGGCTGCATTGCTTGACGAGGCGCAGCAGCGAGCGAGTGGAACTGATGACCCGGCAGAGACAGTGCGACTAGCCCGGACAAAATTTAAACCAAACACCCTGATGGTCGTGCCTGATAACTGCGTCAATCCCAAACAACAGGCCGCGCTGGAGGCTAAGCGTTCTCAAAAAGATAGGGAGCTGCAGCAATGGGTGGCAAAGCAGAGTATGGCTGAACTCTGCCGCCGAACCGGTAACTGTTGAGGATCTGGTTACAGATGTTTTAACCGCGCCAGATGGCTTGCAGGTATATCTGGCGCAATCCGGTTCGCATTTATTCAGGAAGAAGACCATGCTAAAAATAGTGACCTCTGTTATCCCGGCTTTAATTCTCTCGCTCGCGGCTTTCAGCGCCGGTGCCGCGCAACTTCCGGAAAGTCTGATGGATAAAGACAATCCCGGCCAGGAATACTGGTGCCAGGGTAATGACATCAACACTACAGTCTGCTCAATGGCCGATGTCAGTGATGACCGTAAGTTTGCCCTGATTCAGGACATGCCCGGTCCAGCCTGTGAAGATTTAAGTTTCGGGCTTATTGACCTGGTATTTAACACCGGACTTAACATCCCTTTTGACGGCGGCGACTGCAAAGGGGATGTGAAGGCCGGGTTTGTGCGTGGCACAAAAGATAATGCCCTGTATGTAAAGATTGTCCGGGGCAGCAAAACTTTGCGCTTGTATAAGGTGCAAACGGGTTTCTGACTGAATCCGCACAACAACACTCTCTCAAAGCCCCTGACGCGTCTGCGTCAGGGGCTTTGTCTTTAAAGGTTATCAGAATGTCTGAACTTCAATTACTGCCAACGGGACCTTTCACCCGACAGCAGGCCGAAGCTGTTACCAGCCGGTATCAAAACATCTCTATTGAAGATGACCAGCGCAGTCACTTCCGCCTGGTGGTTCGTGACGCTGAAGGTCGAATGGTCTGGCGGGCGTGGTGTTTTGAACCTGATGCCGGTGAAGGACTTAACCGCTATATCCGGCAGTATGGCATCCTCAGAGCATCCTCCTGCTGACCACACCCATTCATCATTCCTGCATACCCCCATACGCCAGCCATCGTCGCTGGCGTTTTTTATTGACGGAGAATATCCATGACGACAGAAACTCAATGCGAATTGATATCCGCTAATGAACCTCAATTAGACCTTACTGCAACACCAGTACCTGACGAACAACGCATCCGCTTCTGGCCACTGCACTTTGGCGCTATCCCGCAGTGGATAACGCTGGAACCCCGTATTTTCGCCTGGATGGATCGCTTCTGTTCGACCTACAGCGGTGGTATCTGGTCCTTTTACACCCTCAGCAATGGCGGGGCGTTTATGGCTCCCGAGTCTGACAATGATGAGATATGGCGTCTGTTTAATTGCCTGAACGGCAACGATGCCCAAATGAGTGCAGAAGCCGCAGGTATTGCTGTCTGCCTGATTGCGTACAGCCATCACGCCTGTCGCACCCAATGCGATGCCATGACTGAACACTATTACCGCCTGCGGGACTACGCCCTGCAGCATCCAGAGGCCCACGCCATTCTGCGTATTATCGACTGACCGAAGGAGCAACAGATGAAACAGCTTTCCTTTTTACCCGGCGAGATGACGCCACAGGACCGGCGTCTCATTCAGCGGGCGCTCAGGGCTCTGGACCGCCACCTGCATGAGCCCGGCGTGGCCTTCACCTCTACCCACGCCGTACGTGAATGGCTGCGACTGCATATGGCCGCGCTTGAGCGGGAAGAGTTCCGTGTGTTGTATCTGGACAACCAGAATCAGTTGATTGCCCATGAGACGCTCTTCACAGGCACGATTAACCGTACCGAGGTGCATCCCCGGGAAGTGGTAAAACGTGCCCTATACTTCAACGCGGCGGCGGTGATACTCGCGCACAACCATCCCTCTGGTGAGACAACACCCAGCCAGGCTGACAAAACCCTCACGCAGCGACTGGTGCAGGTGCTTCAGCTGGTGGATATCCGCGTCCCTGACCACTTGATTGTCGGCGGCAGGCAAATCTATTCGTTCGCAGAACACGGTCTGCTGTGAGGTATGACATGAAAATTATCAGTAAACGCCGTGCAATGACGATATACCGCCAGCATCCTGAGTCCCGAATCTTTCGCTACTGCACCGGAAAATATCAGTGGCACGGTAGCGTCTGCCATTACACCGGCAGGGACGTTCCGGATATCACAGGAGTCCTGGCTGTGTACGCCGAACGCCGCCAGGACCGCAACGGGCCTTATGCCTGCCTGATGAGCATCACCCTAAACTGACAATAGTGGAGAACTGTAATGAGCAACATCACTTGGGGCTTGCAGCGCGATATCACGCCGCGCCTGGGAACACGTCTGGTGCAGGAGGGCAACCGGCTGCACTACCTAGCTGACCGGGCCAGTATCACCGGTAAGTTCAGTGACGCCGAATGCCAGAAGCTGGATGAAACATTCCCGCACTTTATCAGCCAGATGGAATCGATGCTGACCTCCGGTGAACTGAATCCCCTACACGTTCATTGCGTCACCCTGTACCACACCGGTTTTACCTGCGAAGCCGACACCCTCGGCAGTTGCGGCTACGTATACATCGCCATTTACCCCACTAAGCGCTAATTACTTTCACGAGAGCAAGCATGAAACCTCAATCTGCAGCAACTTCGCGGGCGGTAAAACCCTGCCTGTCACCCGTGGCTATCTGGCAAATTCTACTGACACGCCTGCTGGAACAACACTACGGCCTGACCCTGAACGACACGCCGTTCAGGGATGAATCCGTTATACAGGAACATATCGATGCAGGTATCACGCTGGCCAATGCCGTTAACTTTCTGGTGGAAAAATACGAGCTTGTTCGTATCGATCGCAGAAGGTTTAGTTGGCAGGAACAATCACCTTATCTTCGGGCAGCAGATATTCTGCGAGCACGGCAGGCAACTGGCTTGTTGCGGCAAAGCCGTAACAACGTAGTACGGTGAATATTGCGTACAACCTTCCTGATTTAAATTTCTGAGCTTTCTCCCTTGTTTACATATTGCATAATGCGCCTGCCATTACCCGGCGGGCGCGTTTGCTTTTTAAGGACAAAATGTCATGCAAACTAAAGCTGAAGTATTAACCGATCATAGCGAGCTGATTTGCTCGACCAGTATTGAACGCATAGTGACTGGCCGCGATGCCGCACTGAAACAGATAGAACAACTCATTCAGCAGCTTGATGCCATTTCACGGCTAACCTCAGAAATTGGCGGTGGCACAGCGCAAGACTGGGCGATGAAGGCCGGGCACCGTTACGATAGCTGGATGACCGAAAAGGTAGACAAAGCGCTGCCTTCCGTTACCCGCAATATTGACCGTAGTATCTGGCGAGACTTGATGTTGAAGTCTGGCATGATGGCCTTGATGGATGCTCAGGCCCGTGACCAGTGGCATAAGAACCTGGAGGAGGGGGATCTGCCCGCCATCAGCGAGGCAAATATCCTCAGTACTTTTGAGCAGCTACATCTGAACAAAATGGATGTGTTTGAGCGTGGCATTATCAATGTCTTCAAAGGGCTGTCGTGGGATTACAAAACCAATAGTCCCTGCAGCTTTGGTAAAAAGATCATCGTCAACAATCTGGTGACGCATAGCCGCTGGGGATTTAGTTTGAACTGGGGATGGCGGCGGGATCAATTAGCGGACCTGGAACGAATGTTATTTCTGCTGGATGGTAAACCGATACCCGATAACCGTGGCGATGTTACTACTCGATTGATGGAACATATTCGGGATAACCCTTCGAAGGATATTTACGAAGATGATTTTTTCAGTATACGTTACTTCCAGAAAGGAACCGCGCACATCACTTTTAAACGTATCGACCTGACAGAAAAGATGAATGATATCGTGGCGAAGCACTATCCGGTGATGCTGGCAGCGAGATGAAGAGGGCAGGGAGGCAATTCCTTACCTGACCCATTACCTGACCCGATTCGTATAAAACGAAAAAGGAGTCAGATGATTGCTCATCTAACTCCTTGTTTTATTTGGTGGCCCCTGCTGGACTTGAACCAGCGACCAAGCGATTATGAGTCGCCTGCTCTAACCACTGAGCTAAGGGGCCGTGGCGGTGGATTATAAAGTAACTCCGCGTTGCAATCCAGACATAAGCGTACGGATGCTGTTTTTATAAACAATGTATTTTCAGTCCGTTATACTGGTTCCTCTGATGTATTGTTCGGAGTAATTATGGTTAAGGACATACTGGCACCGGAGCTGCGGGTGGTGTTTTGCGGCATCAATCCGGGGCTTTCTTCCGCAGGTACAGGATTCCCCTTTGCGCACCCCGCTAATCGCTTCTGGAAGGTTATCCATCAGGCGGGATTCACCGATCGCCAGCTTAAACCTGAAGAGGCACAGCATCTGCTGGACTTTCGCTGCGGCGTGACTAAGTTTGTCGACAGACCAACGGTACAAGCCAATGAAGTGAAGCTACAAGAGATGCGTAGCGGCGGTCGTCTGCTTATTGAAAAAATAGAAGAGTATCAGCCAGCCGCGCTCGCTATCCTTGGGAAACAGGCATTTGAGCAGGGTCTTAGCCAGCGTAAAGCGCAGTGGGGAAAACAAATGCTAACCATTGGCGCGACGCAAATATGGGTATTGCCGAATCCCAGCGGGTTAAGCCGGATCACGCTGGATAAACTGGTAGAGGCGTATCGGGAAGTGAATGATGCCTTGCTCAGGCGGGGACTATAAAGAAAAACGCCACCTTGCGGTGGCGTTTATGCTTATGCGGCGAGATTAATCGTCCAGGAAGCTACGCAGTACTTCAGAGCGGCTCGGGTGGCGCAGTTTACGCAGCGCCTTCGCTTCGATCTGACGGATACGTTCGCGGGTAACGTCGAACTGTTTACCCACTTCTTCCAGCGTGTGGTCGGTGTTCATATCGATACCGAAACGCATACGCAGAACTTTCGCTTCACGGGCGGTCAGGCCAGCCAGAACGTCGTGCGTTGCGGCACGCAGGCTCTCGGTGGTCGCAGAGTCCAGCGGCAGCTCGAGGGTGGTATCCTCGATGAAATCACCCAGATGCGAATCTTCATCGTCGCCGATCGGCGTTTCCATGGAGATAGGTTCTTTAGCAATTTTCAGCACTTTACGGATCTTGTCTTCCGGCATCAGCATGCGTTCAGCCAGTTCTTCTGGCGTCGGCTCGCGGCCCATCTCTTGCAGCATCTGACGGGAGATACGGTTGAGCTTGTTGATAGTCTCAATCATATGTACCGGGATACGGATGGTACGTGCCTGATCCGCGATCGAACGGGTGATCGCCTGACGGATCCACCAGGTTGCATAGGTGGAGAACTTGTAACCACGACGGTATTCAAACTTATCAACCGCTTTCATCAGACCGATGTTACCTTCCTGAATCAGATCCAGGAACTGCAGGCCACGGTTGGTGTATTTTTTAGCGATAGAGATAACCAGACGTAAGTTCGCTTCAACCATCTCTTTTTTCGCACGGCGTGCTTTCGCTTCACCGATGGACATGCGACGGTTGATATCTTTAACCTGCTCGATGGTCAGGCCGGTTTCTTCTTCAATCTGCTGCAGTTTCTGCAGGCCGCGGTGAACGTCATCTGCCACGTCGTGCAGTTTTTCAGACCACGGTTTGTTCATCGCGATTGCCGCGTTGAACCAGGTTTCACTGGTTTCATTGCCAGTAAACAGGGTGATGAAGTTTTTCTTCGGCATTTTGCACTGCTCAACGCAGAGCTTCATGATCAGACGTTCCTGAGTACGCACGCGGTCCATCATGACGCGCATGCTGTTTACCAGGTAGTCGAACTGCTTCGGCACCAGGCGGAACTGTTTGAACACTTCGGACAGCTTCTGAATTTCTTCCTGCGCGGCAGCATGGCTGCGGCCTTTCGCTTTGATGGTGTCGCGAGTGATTTCGTACTGAGTACGCAGTTCACCGAATTTTTCACGCGCTAACTCAGGGTCGATGCTGTTGTCATCATCGCTGCTGTCGTCGTCGCCATCTTCTTCATCTTCATCTTCATCGTCATCCATCTCTTCCTGAGAGAGTTCAGAACCGACGTGGGTCGCCGTTGGCGCCATGTCTTCTTCCGCATTTGGATCGACAAAGCCTGTGATCAGATCGGAAAGACGTGCTTCTTCAGCTTCTACGCGATCGTACTGCTCAAGCAGGTAGGTGATAGCTTCCGGGTATTCGGCAACGGAGCATTGAACCTGGTTAATCCCGTCTTCGATGCGTTTAGCGATGTCGATTTCGCCTTCGCGGGTTAACAGTTCAACGGTACCCATTTCACGCATGTACATGCGGACCGGGTCAGTCGTACGACCGATTTCGGACTCAACGCTGGACAGAACCTGGGCAGCCGCTTCTTCCGCGTCTTCATCGGTGCTGTTGGAGGTTTCAGCAAGCAGCAGATCATCGGCATCAGGTGCTTCTTCCATCACCTGAATACCCATGTCATTGATCATTTGGATGATGTCTTCGATTTGATCTGAATCGACGATATCTTCCGGCAGATGGTCATTGACCTCGGCATAGGTCAGATAGCCTTGCTCCTTACCACGTTGGACAAGAAGCTTCAGCTGTGACTGCGGGTTTTGCTCCATAAGACGGTATCCACACTTAATTCGTTTGATTGGTGTTGGGCGGTAAAACCGCCAACGGCAAAACGAGGGCATACTTATATTTTGCCGCTGCCTCTCCGTGCGGCTGTCGGGGGCTTCCCGAACGATATTCGGCAGTTAAGCCGTTAAATACTTCATCTTTCACGTTGTCTCTGCGTTAGCTGCGTTCGTTACTCGGCTCATCCTGAGCCTCGCCCCTTACGGGGCCGCCGCAAGCAGCGTTCAAATCCGCTCCCGGCGGATTTGTCATCCTGGTCATGTACTTATGTACACTCCCAGGCGTTCGTTCACTTGCTGCCTTGATACAACGCGAATGATTTTGTCTTTGTTTTGTCTTTCTCTTATTTCTTGGCCAGTTCCTGGTTCAGTGTCCAGAGTTCCCGGCGTTCTTCGCTGCTTAAACCGTGTGTGCGCTCACGAGCTATCAACTCTTCCTGGCGCAGTTCAAGCATCGAATCAAACATATGGTTGAGTGAGTCGGTGAAGGTTTTTTCCGCGATATCTTTATCTGCTATATCGTCCCACATCGACAGTTTTTCAAGGGTCGCAGCATCATTTGTGCCACGATAGTGTTCTAAAAGTTGCCCGGTGGTCAGACCTGGCTGAGCCAGACAAGTGTTGACCAGTTCTCTGAATAAGCCAAGTCCAGGCAGCTTATTACTATCCAGTGCGCCTAACGGTGGAACCAGCGGGGCGAGGCCCGGGTTCTGTACCAGCAGCCCTATAAGTATACGCATGGTCGTACGTTTTAGCTGTGGAACAGGGCGGGAAGCCCCATTTTCTGCCAGTTTAGGCATTAAACGTTCAAGCTGGCTGTCATCCAGAATGCCGAGCTTGTTTCCCAACTCCTGTCGCAGGTAAATGCGCAACGTTTCGCCTGGTACCTGAGTAATCAGCGGTAATGCCAGCGTACTGAGCTGTGCGCGTCCGTCCGGGGTACTCAAATCCACCTGCGGCAGCAGGCTGTTAAATAAAAACGCGGAGAGCGGCAGCGCCTGCTCCATCCGGGCTTCAAAGGCCTCTTTCCCTTCTTTACGCACCAGCGTATCGGGGTCTTCGCCGTCAGGTAAAAACATGAAGCGTAGCTGGCGTCCGTCTGTCATATAGGGCAGTGCGGTTTCCAGCGCGCGCCATGCTGCGTCACGTCCTGCTCGGTCGCCGTCGTAACAGCAAATTACGTTGTTCGTCGCGCGGAACAACAGTTGGATGTGATCGGCAGTAGTTGACGTCCCTAGGGATGCAACGGCGTAGTTAATGCCGTATTGCGCAAGCGCCACCACATCCATATAGCCTTCTACCACTAACAGGCGCTGTGGATCGGCGTTATCCTGCTGGGCTTCATAAAGGCCATACAGCTGGCGACCTTTATGGAAAATATCGGTTTCCGGGGAGTTCAGATATTTCGGCAGGGCATCGCCCAGCACGCGTCCACCAAAACCAATGACCCGACCACGTTTGTCGCGAATGGGGAACATCACCCGTTCGCGGAAGCGATCGTAACTGCGTCCCTGATCGTTGGTGACCAACATCCCCGCATCGACCAGCGATTTGCGATTCTCAGCATTGCCGCCAAACCGTTTCAGGACGTTGTCCCAGCCGGGGGGCGCAAAACCAATAGCAAAACGGGTGATCACGTCGCTACTTAATCCTCGCTTTTCCAGGTACTGGCGCGCAGGGGTAGCGGCGGGCTGCATCAAAGACTGTTGATAAAAAGTGTTCAGGCCGTCCATCAATTGATAAAGGCTTTGCCGTTGATGGCGCTCTATCTGACTGGGGCCACTGCCTGCTTCATAGGGCACTTCAAGGTTGTGCATTGCGGCCAGTTCTTCGACGGTTTCCACAAACTCGAGCTTGTCGTAGTTCATGAGAAAGTCGACGGCGTTGCCATGCGCGCCACACCCAAAGCAGTGATAAAACTGTTTTTCACCGTTTACGGTGAAAGAGGGGGTTTTTTCGTTATGGAACGGACAGCACGCGTGATAATTTTTGCCCTGCTTTTTCAGCTTTACCCGCGCGTCGATGAGATCGACGATGTCGGTTCTTGCCAGCAGGTCATTGATAAAAACGCGAGGAATTCGTCCAGCCATAAGCCCCTGTTTTTTGATGACTCATATACACAAAATCATTCAGGATGCATCAAGGCGGCAAGGAAGCGAATCCTCAGGAGCGTACAGCAGTACGTGACTGGGGTGAGCGACTGCAGCCAACACTGAGGCAGCTTGAATGATGACGTGTATAAACGAAAATAAGCCGCGCATTCCTTCCGGAAGCACGGCCTTACAACTACAACTCAGTCTGAATTGAGAGCTTTGGCTCTCAATGGATTAGTACAGACGAGTACGGCGTGCGTTTTCGCGAGCCAGTTTCTTCGCGTGACGTTTCACAGCAGAAGCTTTAGCGCGCTTACGTTCGGTAGTCGGTTTTTCATAGAACTCACGACGACGAACTTCCGCCAGAACACCTGCTTTTTCGCATGAACGCTTGAAGCGACGCAGTGCTACGTCGAACGGCTCGTTTTCACGTACTTTAATTACCGGCATGTAACTCTCACCTTTAATAAATTCGGTTTGCCGCTGGCATCAACGCCAGCTTATTTCAAAATGGTGCGGAATTTTACTGCAATTGCTGCTGCTTTGTAAAGCACCGACGCGATTTTGAAAGGGACTTTTATAAGGACAAGGAGTATACACGAGCCGAACTCCTGGGGCGAACAAAGTTTTACATCAACCCGCATTGGTCCTACACTGCGCGGTAATAGAGCGAGGTAAAACAAGTCATGCGTGTACTGGGTATTGAAACATCCTGCGATGAAACCGGCATCGCCATTTACGACGATGAAAAAGGTCTTTTAGCCAACCAATTGTATAGTCAGGTGAAATTACATGCTGACTACGGCGGCGTAGTGCCTGAACTGGCCTCGCGCGATCACGTACGTAAAACCGTACCGTTGATCCAGGCCGCGCTGAAAGAAGCGGGACTGACGGCAAAAGAGATCGATGCGGTGGCGTATACCGCAGGTCCTGGTCTGGTTGGTGCGCTGCTGGTTGGCGCAACCGTAGGACGTTCGCTGGCGTTCGCCTGGGGCGTACCGGCAATTCCTGTGCACCACATGGAAGGGCATCTGCTGGCGCCAATGCTGGAAGATAATCCCCCTGCGTTCCCGTTCGTCGCGCTGCTGGTTTCCGGCGGTCACACGCAGCTGATCAGCGTCACCGGTATCGGTCAGTATGAATTGCTGGGCGAATCGATTGATGATGCTGCCGGTGAAGCGTTCGACAAAACCGCCAAGCTGCTGGGGCTGGATTATCCTGGTGGCCCAATGCTGTCAAAGCTGGCATCACAAGGCGTTGAAAAACGTTTTGTCTTCCCGCGTCCGATGACTGACCGTCCGGGGCTGGATTTCAGCTTCTCCGGCCTGAAAACCTTCGCTGCGAATACCATTCGTAATAACGAAAATGACGATCAGACCCGCGCTGATATCGCCCGTGCGTTTGAAGACGCGGTAGTTGATACGCTGATGATCAAGTGCAAACGCGCGCTGGACCAAACCGGTTTTAAACGTCTGGTGATGGCGGGGGGCGTGAGTGCGAACCGTACGCTGCGCGCAAAGCTGGCTGAGATGATGCAAAAACGTCGTGGCGAAGTGTTTTACGCGCGTCCGGAATTTTGTACCGATAACGGGGCGATGATCGCCTACGCGGGCATGGTGCGCTTTAAAGCGGGTGCAACGGCGGATCTTGGCGTGACCGTGCGTCCACGCTGGCCGCTGGCGGAATTACCGGCAGCATAAGTTTTTTTGCCCGGTGGCGCTGCGTTTACCGGGCTTACAAAACCGTAGGCCGGGTCAGGCGAATCCGCCGCCCGGCGATAGCTCTCACTACATCCGCAACATTCCTTTCTCTTCCAGAAACGCGATAATTTTTTCCAGGCCTTCTCCAGATTTTAAATTACTAAACGTCCATGGGCGCTCGCCGCGCATGCGCAAGGTATCGCGCTCCATCACCTCCAGCGATGCGCCGACGTAAGGGGCCAGATCGGTTTTATTGATCACCAGAAAATCGGATTTGGTGATCCCCGGACCACCTTTACGCGGGATCTTCTCGCCTTCAGCAACATCGATCACATAGATCGTCAGATCCGCGAGTTCCGGGCTAAAGGTGGCGCTCAGGTTATCGCCGCCGCTTTCCACAAAAATCAGATCCAGATTGCCGAATTTCTCGCTCAGCGCTTCTACGGCGGCCAGATTCATCGACGCATCTTCGCGGATGGCGGTATGCGGGCAGCCACCGGTTTCCACGCCGACGATCCTCTCTGGCTCCAGTGCGCCCGCCTCGGTGAGAATGCGCTGATCTTCTTTGGTGTAGATATCGTTGGTCACCACCGCCAATTGATAGCTGCTGCGCATGGCTTTGCATAACGCTTCCAGCAGCGCCGTTTTGCCCGAGCCAACCGGGCCGCCAACGCCCACACGCAGGGGATGCTTGTAGTTACTCATTTTTTCTCCTCAGGAGCGGAATAATCGGGAATATTGGGTTTCATGCCGGGCAGACGCGATAGCGGCCAACGGCGTTGCGGAGCCGAGGCTGGTGTCAGGACACGTCAGCGCCTGTGCCAAACCCTGCGCATAGCGATCGCAGAGCGCAATAATCAAACGCTGGGCCGCCTGTTGTCCAAAAGGAACCAGCTTGACGCCAGCCATGACAGCGCTCTCAATCCAGCTGTAGCCGAGGCTTAACGCCAGCTCCATCAGCGGAATTTTCCAGCGCACGCCCAGCCAGGCCATGCCGCAGAGTTGGCTGTCGACAAAGAGGGTGCGCCATTCTCGCGAGCAATCCGACTCCCAGTCGGTGACCAGCCGCGTAAACGCCGCACCCCGACTGCGTTCTTCATCCCGCAGTTCGCGGGTTTCGCGACAGGCCAGCAGGTAAGCGCTCCAGCGGCGTGCTGCGTCGAGATCGTCCAGCTCGCAGGCGCGATACAGTCTCGCCAGCAGCGGTAGGTCAACGGTAAAAAAGTTCTGCTCCATCTGCTGGATTTGCCAGGCAGAGAAGTCATCGACGCTTTTCACCCAGCCGATTTCCACCGCCCACTCCAGACCCTGGGACCAGGTAAATGACCCTACCGGGAGCGCGCTGCTGGCGAGCTGCATCAGACGTAGCTGTTGGCTGTTATGCATCAGTGCGCATGACCATGGTGATGCCCGTGTGACTCGCTCGCATAGGCACCCGCTTCCGGCTCAAACGGCAACTGGGCGAATGTCACCTCAAGGTTGAACTGGCGCAGCATGTCGTCCAGCACATGATCGTGATGGTAACGCAGTTCATCCGGCAGGATTTGCAGCGGAACGTGGCGATTACCGAGGTGATAACAGGCTTTGGCGAGCAGGAAAGGATCGGCGCAGCGCACCACGGAAACCGACTCCGGTGCGGCGATCACTTCGATCACTTCGCTGCCATCGTCGGTACTTAGCAGATCGCCACCGCGCAGCAGCAAACCACGCGGTAGCATTAGCCCGGCTTCGCGACCGTCGTTCAGTGCTACCCTGGCGCGACTTTTTACCCGGATATCAATGGGCAGCGTGACGCTTGCAGTAACGCGGTGAGCGTGGTCAAGGCGTTGGGTCAGATAGATCATCGTCACTCCTCAAAACAGAAAATAGCGTTGCGCCATCGGCAAAACATCTGCCGGTTCGCTGGTGATAAGTTCGCCATCAATACGCACCTCGTAAGTCTGAGCATCGACGGTGATATTGGGTTGCAGGCCGTTGTGGATCATGTCGACCTTTTTCACTGTCCGACAGCCTTTGACGACGGCGATAGCGCTTTGCAGATTGAGCTGCTGCGGGATGTTTTGCGCGTCAGCGGCCTGCGAAATAAAGGTCAGCCGGGTGTGGTGCCGCGCCGCGCCAAGCGCGCCGAACATCATGCGGTAATGCACCGGCTGCGGGGTGGGGATCGAGGCGTTGATATCGCCCATTGGCGCGCAGGCGATCATCCCGCCCTTGACGATCGTCGCCGGTTTTACGCCAAAAAAGGCGGGCGACCACAGCACCAGATCGGCCAGTTTGCCAGGCTCAACGGAGCCGACTTCATGGGCGATACCGTGGGTTAATGCCGGGTTGATGGTGTATTTGGCGACGTAGCGTTTAACGCGCAGGTTGTCGTTGTCACCGGTTTCTTCTGCCAACGGGCCACGCTGAACCTTCATGCGGTGCGCCACCTGCCAGGTACGCAGGATCACTTCGCCAACGCGCCCCATCGCCTGTGAATCGGACGAGGTCAGGGAAAACGCGCCAATGTCATGCAGCACATCTTCGGCAGCGATTGTTTCCCGGCGAATGCGGGATTCAGCAAAGGCCACGTCTTCGGCGATATCCGGATCGAGGTGGTGGCAAACCATCAGCATGTCGAGATGCTCGTCGATGGTGTTGACGGTATAGGGCAGCGTCGGATTCGTGGAAGAGGGCAGAATATTCGGATGCGCGCAGGCGGTGATGATATCCGGCGCATGGCCGCCGCCCGCGCCTTCAGTGTGAAAAGTATGAATGGTGCGATCGCCAATCGCCGCCAGCGTATCTTCAACGAAACCGGACTCGTTGAGCGTGTCGCTGTGCAGCGCGACCTGGATGTCCATTTCGTCGGCCACGGTTAGCGCGCAGTCGATAGCGGCAGGCGTGGCGCCCCAGTCTTCATGGATTTTCAGGCCAATTGCGCCCGCGCTGATTTGCTCGCGCAAGGCGTCTGGGTTTGAGCCATTGCCTTTGCCCAGCAAACCGATGTTAACCGGTAACGTGTCTGCCGCCTGCAGCATGCGCGCGATATACCACGGGCCCGGCGTGCAGGTGGTGGCGTGAGTGCCTGCTGCCGGACCGGTGCCGCCGCCGATCATCGTCGTCACGCCAGAAACCAGCGCCTCCTGCGCCTGCTGTGGGCAAATCCAGTGAATATGCGTATCCACGCCGCCCGCGGTGACGATCTTACCTTCTCCAGCGATGACTTCAGTTCCTACGCCTATCGGGATCGTGACGTTGGGTTGAATATCGGGATTACCTGCTTTGCCGATGGCGAAGATCCTGCCGTTTTTGATGCCGATATCCGCTTTCACGATCCCCCAGTGATCGACGATCAGCGCGTTGGTTATCACCAGATCCACGCATGCATCGGCGCGCATTTGTCCCTGGCCCATGCCGTCGCGGATCACTTTTCCGCCGCCGAATTTGACCTCTTCGCCGTAGGTGGTGAAGTCTTGTTCCACCTCGATCCACAGGTCGGTATCCGCCAGGCGCACTTTATCGCCAGTGGTTGGGCCAAACATGTCGGCGTACGCCTGCCGGGAAATGTCACTCATTATCAGCCTCCAGTGCGCCCATCACTTCGCTGCGAAAACCCACGATCCTTTGTGCACCAGCAACGCGCACCAGTTCGACTTCGCGTTTTTGTCCCGGCTCAAAACGCACCGCTGTGCCCGCAGCAATGTTCAGACGAAAACCGCGTGCAGCCAGCCTGTCAAAGCGGAGCGCCGGGTTCACTTCGTAAAAGTGATAGTGCGATCCCACCTGGATGGGTCTGTCGCCATGATTTTCCACCACGATCGTGCAGATCTCCCGCCCTTGATTAAGCGCAATATTGCCTTTTGCGATCTGATATTCACCTGGGATCATTGCTGCTCCTTAGACGATCGGATTGTGGACGGTGACCAGCTTCGATCCGTCCGGAAATGTGGCTTCAACCTGAATATCCGGGATCATCTCCGGTACGCCTTCCATCACCTGATCGCGGCGCAGGACGTGACGCCCGTCTTCCATCAGCGCGGCCACGGTTTGCCCGTCCCGCGCCCCTTCCATGATGAAAGCGCTAATCAGCGCCACCGATTCCGGGTAGTTCAGCTTCAGCCCGCGGGCCAGGCGACGTTCCGCCACCAGCGCGGCGGTAAATAGCAACAGCTTGTCTTTTTCTCTGGGAGTCAGTTCCATAAGGGTTCTCTTAGGTTTGCCAGATTCGCGGGAGTACGGGCGCTTTGTGTGTCAGCAGCGGGCGCAGAAATTGCCAGATGTCGCGCATAACGCGCTGGACAACCAGGTTGTCACTAGCAAGAAAACGGATTGTCAGCAGCGAATCGTTAAGCGTTGCCCCGGTGTAATCGCCAAGCGCCGTAAGCCGCTCCCGCGTGCCCTCGAGCATATGTTCGCTGGCCGGATAACACAGCAACGTGCCGACCCAGGGATGATGTGCGACGCCGCTCAGATTCCCCTCCTGCAACTGCAAGCGTTCTATCAGCAGTGGCTGCCCATCTCGCCATACCTCCAGGCGGTTTTGCAGCGTGCCGTAACTGAAGGTCTCCTGCATAACCGGTCGGCCAAGACACAGCAGATCCCAGGCCAGCAGGCGGCTTGCGGATGTCAGATGAAAGACGGTCTGAATAGCGGCGTTGGCGCCGGGAAAGAGGATCGTATCCTGCGGCAGCCACTCCAGCGTCGCGTGGGGTGCGAGGGTAAAATGCTGGCGCAGCAATGCCTGCGGTCCACGGCTGCGGTAAAACTTTCCCGCGCCAGGCTGGGTGATTAACGTGTGGCTGTTTTCGTCGAGCGTTACGGCGATATGGAGCTCATCCCCGCCGACGATCCCCGCCGGTGGATGAAGCAAATAGAGATGGCAAACGTCCTCTTCCGGGTAAAACGGGCGTTGAACCGTCAATGGACCATGATGACGCGCCGAGGCGAGCACCGTTTTGTGCCCGGTGCAGGTAAAATGCAGATCCAGTTCGGCCTGCCAGCCCCGTGTGAGTGTCTCGTGCGCAACCGTGTCCAGAGCGTTTCCCCTATCAGCATGAGGGTGTTTGCATACAAAAAAGTATGCCTCAGCGCATCGGGAAATCGATCATATGAGAAGCTTATGGATAAAGGGGCGACAATACGTCGCCCCACCAGGGTTTTACAGTAAAACGAGGGGCATCCAGACCAGACCGGTAATCACCAGCAGCACGAGGAAAATCAGGCCAAAAATAGCACCGAGTCGCCAGTAATCCACCGTTGGTAAATAGCCGCTGCCGTAGTAGATAGGGCTAGGGCCGGTAGCGTACGGGGTCAGAATGCTGCCCAGACCAATGGCGGCGCCGACCATCAGGCAGAAGACCGGTAGCGGGATTTCCGGCATTGCCAGCGCGGCGGCAATCATCATCGGTGCGAGGGCAGAGGTATAGGCTGTGGCGCTGGCAAAGAAGTAACGCAGCAGATAGAACACCACGATCAGCGCTACCATCACCATCATCGGCGAATAACCGCTCAGCCCGTTTGCCAGCAGCTTGCCGAACCAGGTAATAAAACCGGTGTTATTGAGCCCGGTGGCCAGCGTGATCAGCGAGGCCAGCCAGAAAAAGACGTTCCATGCGGCTTTATTGCTGACGATGTCATCCCAGCTAATGATGCGCAGTACCAGCATCAACGCCACCACGCTGTATCCGACCATCGCAGCGTCAATATAATCGCCGCCGAAGATCCACAGCACCAGCGCGCCGACCATCAGCACCAGCATCTTTTTCTCGCGAGCGCAGAGCGGTCCCATCGCTTTTAGTTCGGTATCCGCCCAGCGTGGAACCTGATCGCCGGATTTCAGCATCGGTGGATATAACACGTACGCCAGCCACGGCACGATCAGCACCAGTAAAATGCTCAGCGGCAGCATGCCTAAGAACCAGTCACCCCAGCTTAGCGCGGTGTGGGACGCGCCTTTCATCAGACCGATCAACAGCAGGTTCGGCGCCATTGCCGTTAAGAAAATGGCGCTGGTAACGCAGTCAGCGACAATACCCATCCACATGATGTATGAGCCAATGGAGCGTGAACTGGCGCTATTGGGCTGTGAGTTATACAGCGGCGGCAGGTTGCGGATAATCGGGTAGATTATTCCGGCCCCACGGGCGGAGTTGGAAGGTGTGACGGGAGCGAGGATAAGTTCGGAGAACATCACCGCATAGCCGAGAAACAGCGTCCTATGCCCCATCTTTTTCACCAGCATCAGCGCGATTCGCCGACCGAGTCCGGTTTTCTCATAGCCAGTACCAAACATAAAGGCCGCGAAGATCAGCCAGATGACCGAGTTTGAAAAGCCAGATACCGCCCAAGACAGCGATTTGGCGGTAAATTTAAAACCGTCCTGCGCGAGTTGCTCCGGGCTGAACAGCAGCCACGGTGAAAGGACGGCGATGATCGAAATGCCAATCATCGCCACTACCGCGCCCGGTAAAGGTTCCAGAATAAGCCCGACAATCACACCGGTAAAGACGGCAAAATAGAGCCAGGTGTGGCTCTCAAGACCGGTGGGGACGGGTAGAACAGCAATAATGGCGATGACCACCAGCGGAGCCAGGTATCGCCACCAACCAGCTAAAGGTGCCATTGTTGTATCCCTACGAAAGGGGAGAGGCGTAGCGCCTCTCCGGGAGGGTTATTTGATGTAATGCACGTGCTCGCAGATTTCATCGACGATAGGGTCGCGACGTTCAGCGAACAGCTTTTTGTTTTCAGCGATCAGGTTATTGCCGTGGGTATCGATGGAAACGATCAGCGGGCCGAACTCTTTTACCCGACACACCCACAGGGACTCCGGCATGCCGAGTTCCGTCCAGTGCACCTCTTCGATCTCCTCAACCTGGGTTGCCGCCACGACTGCGCAGCCTGCCGGGAAGATGACGTGCAGCGCTTTAAACTGCTTGCAGCCTTCTTCCGTCAGCGGTCCCATGCCGCCCTTGCCGACCACCAGTTTGACGCCGGTCTGCTCGATAAAGTCTTTCTCAAACGCTTCCATACGCATGCTGGTGGTTGGGCCGACGGAAACCATTTCCCATTTTTCACCGTTCTTACGTACGATCGGGCCCGCGTGGAAAATGGCTTTGCCGTTCAGGTCATAAGGAATCGGGCGCTTCAGTTCGATCAGGCGGCGGTGGCAAACGTCACGGCAGGTCACCAGCGTACCGGTCAGGTAAATGACATCGCCAACGCGAATGTCTGCCAGATCTTCGGCTTTGATCGGGGTTGTGAGGATCTTTTTCATAACGCGCTCCGGGTGTGAGACAGGTTTTCGAAGGAGAGGTCAGCATGAACCAACAGCGTGCCGCGACGGTGGGCCCAGCAGCCAGTAGAGACGGCAACGCCGATAGTCGACGGGTGGCGCGCGGCGGATTCGATATGCACGCCCATCACCGAGCTATTACCGGTCAATCCTTGCGGACCAATGCCCAGACGGTTAAGTCCTTCTTCCAGACGCAGTTCCAGTTCGGCCGCTTTCGGATTCGGATGACGTGAGCCGATAGGGCGCAGCACCGCTTTACGAGAAAGAACGGCGGCGGTTTCTACGGAGGTGGCAATACCTACGCCCACCAGCACTGGCGGACAGGCGTTGACTGCCAGCGTGGAGATATTTTCAAAAACAAATTTCACCACACCTTCGTAGCCCTCAGAAGGCATTAACACTTTCGAGCGTCCCGGCAGCGTACAGCCGCCGCCTGCCATGTAGACTTCGATTTCCGCGTCATCGTTATCAGGGATGATGTCCCAGGTGACCCACGGCACACCGGTACCTGTATTTTTGCCGGTATTCACTTCGTCAAAAATCTCGACCGCGTTATGGCGCAGCGGCGCTTTTACCGTGGCGTCTTCAACGGCCTGCTTCAGAATGCTTTGCAGTTCGCCGAGGAGCGGAAAACGGGAACCGACCTTCACGAAAAACATAATCTCGCCGGTGTCCTGACAGGCTGGGCGGTTCAGGTCGATAGCTTTCTGCATGTTGTCAAACATGGTGTGGTAGATGATTTTACCCATCGGCGAGGTTTCGCCTTCACGCAGCTGTTTTAATTTATCCACGACGTCATCGGGCATGCGGGTAGAAATCATGGCGGTAAAATCAGCGACAATGTTCGTCAGCGTATTTATCGCATTTTGGTTATTTTGATTGCTCATCTTGTTAACTCCAGTTCTTTTATTTATCTGGAAATAAATTCTCCGCCACAAACTACCACTAAAAATGTGGATTAATATTATTTGCCACTGTGAATATCTAATTAACAGTTCGTGAATGATGTCCGGATAAGGCAATAAAAATTGCGCAAAGGCAGGGTTTAAGACGCATGAGAGAATTACACTGCGGTGAACAACATTACGGATAGACCGATCATGCTGAACACGTATCCCCTTGCGAAAGACCTGCAGGTGTTGGTTGAAATTGTGCATAGCGGCAGCTTCAGCGCCGCCGCCGCGACGCTGGGGCAAACGCCGGCGTTTGTGACAAAACGCATTCAGATCCTAGAGTCCACGCTGGGGACGACGCTGCTAAGCCGCTCTGCGCGTGGTGTAGCGCTCACGGAAAGTGGTCAACGTTGCTATGAACATGCGCAGGCGATCCTCGCGGGCTATCAGCATTTGGTCGATGACGTCACGCAACTCAAAACGCGCCCGGCAGGGATGATTCGTATCGGCTGTAGTTTTGGCTTTGGGCGCAGTTATATTGCACCGGCAATTACCGAATTGATGCATAGCTACCCTGAATTACAGGTGCATTTTGAGCTTTACGATCGGCAAATTGATTTGGCGCAGGATAATATCGATTTAGATATTCGTATTAATGACGAGATACCGGATTATTATATTGCGCATTTGTTAACGAAAAACAAAAGAATATTGTGTGCGGCCCCACCGTATTTACAAAAATACGGTGAGCCGATGACGTTACAGGAATTAAGTCGTCATGATTGTCTGGTCACCAAAGAACGCGATATGACTCACGGAGTGTGGGAACTGGACAATGGTCAGGAGAAAAAGTCGGTCAAGGTGGCGGGACATCTTTCCTCTAACAGCGGTGAGATTGTGTTGCAGTGGGCGCTACAGGGAAAAGGGATCATGCTGCGTTCTGAATGGGATGTGCAGCCGTTTCTGGCCAGCGGTGAACTGGTGCGTGTGCTACCGGACTATGCGCAGAGCGCTAATATCTGGGCGGTTTATCAGGAGCCGCTGTATCGCAGCGTGAAGCTGCGCGTGTGCGTGGAATTTCTGGCGACGTGGTGTCAGAACCGATTAGGCAAACCGGTGGAGGGGTATCACATCCCCCACGCCGGATAAGACGCCGTTGCGTCGCTATCCGACAATAAATTCACTCGGGGTCTCGTTCGCGTTTTTTCTTCAGTTTGGTCCAGATCTTCGGCTCCTGACGACGCCACAGACGCTGAATGTTGTCATGGTGACGTAGCAGAATTAAGCACGACAGCATGGACACCGGAAAAGTGAACTGGGGATTGAACCACCAGACGTAAAAAGGGGCGATCAACGCGCTGACGATAGCGCCTAACGACGAGTAGCCGCTCAACAGGACGGTCAGCAGCCAGGTCCCTGCCATCACGCCAGTTAAGTCCCAACCAATCGGCGCAATCGCGCCAAAGGCGGTGGCAACGCCTTTCCCACCTTTAAAGCCGAAGAACACCGGCCAGATGTGGCCCAGACAGGCGGCGATTGCGATCAATCCCAGCCAGAAGGGGCTGACGCCTAGCGCATAGGCACCCCAGACGGGTAACATACCTTTCAGGACGTCGAAAATCAGTACCGCGACGGCGGCTCCCTTGCCACCGATGCGCAGCACGTTTGTCGCGCCCGGATTCCCAGAGCCGCTGTCGCGCGGGTCCGGCAATCCAGCAAGGCGGCATACCAGAATAGCACTGGAAATTGAGCCACAGAGGTACGCGAAGATAATCATTCCAGGCGCGATTGCACTCATAAGCTGTTCCGTTTTGAAAATGTCGTGTAAAACGCTACTTCTGTGGATAATACGCATATTTCGCCGGAAGTGGTATCCGGGTTAGCCAAAAAGCAGGCAGGTCGTGATGGATATTGTATTTATAGAGCAACTTTCTGTAATCACCACTATTGGTGTTTACGACTGGGAACAAACGATCGAACAACGGTTGGTGTTCGATATCGAAATGGCATGGGATAACCGCAAATCGGCTAAAAGCGATGATGTGGCTGATTGCCTGAGCTATGCTGATATTGCTCAAACGGTTGTTAATCATGTGGAAGGTGGGCGCTTTGCGCTGGTAGAACGGGTTGCGGAAGAGGTGGCAGATCTCCTGCTTAGCCGCTTTAATTCTCCCTGGGTACGGATCAAACTCAGTAAACCTGGCGCGGTAGCCCGTGCGGCGAACGTCGGGGTTATCATTGAGCGTGGCAATAATCTGAAAGAAAATAATTAATTTAATAATTTCTAAAACAAACGGGTATAAAAGGGTCCTTTCGTCGGCTCTTTTTTGCCGTGGTTTCTCTATCTAGGGGTTTATTAATGAGTGATATGCACTCGCTGCTGGTGGCGGCAATTTTGGGTGTGGTCGAAGGATTGACGGAATTTTTACCCGTTTCCAGTACCGGCCATATGATTATTGTTGGCCACCTGTTGGGTTTTGAGGGTGACACTGCAAAAACATTCGAAGTGGTTATCCAGTTAGGTTCTATCCTGGCAGTTGTGGTGATGTTCTGGCGACGTCTGTTTGGCCTGATCGGCATACACTTCGGCAAGGCTCCGCATGAAGGCACTGGCAAAGGTCGACTGACGCTGGGACATATCCTGTTGGGGATGATTCCAGCCGTGGTACTGGGGCTAATATTCCACGACACCATCAAATCGCTGTTTAACCCGATCAACGTGATGTATGCGCTGGTGGTGGGTGGTGTACTGTTGATTGCCGCAGAATGCCTGAAGCCGAAAGAACCGCGTGCGCCGGGGCTGGATGATATGACCTATCGCCAGGCGTTTATGATTGGCTGTTTCCAGTGTCTGGCGCTGTGGCCGGGTTTTTCTCGCTCCGGGGCGACGATTTCTGGCGGCATGCTGATGGGCGTGAGTCGTTACGCGGCCTCTGAATTCTCCTTCCTGCTGGCCGTACCGATGATGATGGGCGCGACGGCGCTGGATCTCTACAAGAGCTGGTCTTTCCTCAGCGCATCAGATATCCCGATGTTTGCAGTCGGATTTGTGACGGCGTTTATCGTGGCGCTGGTGGCGATCAAAACCTTCCTGCAACTGATTAAACGCATCTCGTTCATTCCGTTTGCGATTTACCGCTTTATTGTGGCGGCTGCCGTTTACGTCGTGTTCTTCTGATGACTTACCGTGGTGCCGGATGGCGGCGTTCTGCCTTATCCGGCCTACGGGTTATATCCGTTTCGAACCTGTAGGCCGGATAAGCACAGCGCATTCGGCAACGCAGTGTCTACGCTTTCGGGCAACGCTGCTCCTTCCAACTGGCTACTGCCGCGATGCGACGTCGGGTCAGTTCTTCACGAATTGCCTGACCTTTGAATCCAGCTTCAACCACGTCTTTCGTTGGCACCGCCTGCGCAACCTGCCAGGCTTCGCGCAACAGCCTGCCTTGCGGATAATCTGCCGCTTCAAAACCGGTTCGCCCACGCACATCGGCCTCGCTGGTGAGGGCGATTTGCTCCACGCGCTGCGGTTTGCGCCAGGCATCGATGGAATCAAACAGCTTAACGATGGTTTTCGGCTGCAGGATCGGGAAGGTATGAATGAGGTCGTGGAACTCGGAAACCAGTTTGGCTAAATCACGGATGTCATTCGGCACGCGCAGGCGCTGGCACAGTTGTTCGACAAGCTTAACACCTGCCGGACCGTGGCCATGATGGCGCGGCCACAGCGCTTTAGGCGTCAATGCCTTGCCAAGATCGTGGCACAGCGTAGCAAAACGCACGTCGACTTCCGGACTTAACATGGCTGCCATCGACAGCGTCATCAGCGTGTGAATGCCGGTGTCGATTTCCGGATGCCACTGTGCGGGGGCTGGAACGCCAAACAAAGCATCCACTTCCGGAAACAGGACGCGCAGTGCGTCGCAGTCGCGCAGGACCTGGAAAAATACCTGTGGGTTACGGGTGGTTAATGCGCCTTCGGTTTCTTTCCACACCCTCTCTGGTGTCAGATGCTCCAGTTCACCAGCGGTGGTCATGTCACGCATCAGCGTCATGGTTTCGTCAGCGATACGAAAACCGAGGTGCGCATAGCGGGCAGCAAAGCGCGCCACGCGCAGCACGCGCAGCGGATCTTCGCTAAAGGCAGATGAAACATGGCGCAGCAGACGGTTTTCCAGATCGTCGCGTCCGTTATACGGGTCGATAATCTCCCCGTCGTCATCGCGGGCGATTGCGTTGATGGTCAGGTCACGACGCTGAAGATCGGCCTCCAGCGTGACATCTGCGGCGGCATAGCAGGTGAACCCGGTATACCCCGAGCCTGACTTACGTTCGGTACGCGCCAGCGCATACTCTTCGCGGGTTTGCGGATGCAGAAACACGGGAAAATCGCGGCCTACCTGCTGGTAGCCCGCGTCGAGCATCTCTTGCGGCGTGGCGCCAACAACAACCCAATCTTTATCTTTAATCGGTAGCCCTAATAACGCATCCCGAACAGCACCACCGACCAGATAAATCTTCACGCCACTTTCCTTTTGAAAACTATGATCCCTTAATCATATGTCAGTGTGGCGGAGAAGGCGATTCAGTTCATCCAGCGATCTTTGCGTTTACGGCTTGGGATCATGTGTGGCAGAACCAGGCCGAGCAGCAGACCAAGACCCAACACGCCGCCACCGTACATAAACCACTGCATGATGATGGTGCGCTGTTTGTCATCAAGCTGAAGGTTGGCTGCGCTGACCTTCTTTTGCGCCACGATAAGCTCGTTTTTCAGCTTCTGGTTTTCTTGTTTCAGTCCGTCGATCACGCTGTCGCTTTGCGCGACCTTTTGCTGCATATCGGCGGTGCGCTGGTTCCACGTGGTATCGATATTATTGAGCTTATCGGTCAAGGTCTTAACCTGGTTTTCCAGGTCGGGAACGCGGGTACGCAGGCTCGGCGTACTGTTCAGCTCTTTCAGCGGGATCCAGGCGGTACGACCGGTGCTGTCTTTCACCTGGCCGTAGTTAGTGTTGGCATCGGTCTGTAATAGCGTGACTTCCTCGCCGGCGTTAACCGTACCCACGAGGCGATAATTATCTCCCGGACCGCTGCGGACCCAGGTGTTCAGTTCGTCAGAGACATAGCGCTTTTCTTCGGCATGAGAGACTGCAGTGGCGCTAAGTGCGAGTAAAGTTAATCCAATCAGGCGTAATTTTGGCATCAGGCTGTCGTTATTGTCATAGAAAGTGGAACGATAGTAGTGGCATCAGTGTCTCTACGCAAAGCATTCGACATCAATCGGAATCATCTGTGTCCTTTTTGCCACCACTCGAAACTTTTACGCCCGTCAAATTGCTCGTTGCATGGCAATTTGGCGCAAAATACTATCTACTGACCATAAATAACGAACTTAGTTCGCAGTCAGTTTTCTCAACTGTGACATAACCCATAAGTACAAGACCATGGCTCAGGAAATCGAATTAAAATTTATCGTCAATAGTGACGCTGTAGATGCGCTACGTGAACGTCTGAATACGCTGGGGGGAGAGCATCATGCGCCCAGCCAGTTGCTGAATATCTACTACGAAACACCGGATGCGTGGTTGCGTGGTCACGATATGGGGCTGCGTATTCGCGGTGAAAATGGTCATTACGAAATGACCATGAAAATTGCCGGACGCGTGACGGGCGGACTGCACCAACGGCCGGAATATAACGTTGCGCTAAACGCGCCTGAGCTGGACCTCACCTTGTTCCCAACGGAAGTCTGGCCTGATGGCGAGCTGCCCGCTGAGCTCGCTTCTCAAGTGCAGCCGTTGTTCAGCACCGATTTTTACCGTGAGAAATGGTTGGTTGATGTTGATGGCAGCCGGATTGAAATGGCCCTCGATCTGGGGGAGGTGAAAGCGGGCGAGTTTGCAGAACCTATCTGTGAGCTTGAACTTGAACTGCTAAGCGGCGATACCCGTGCGGTACTGAAGCTGGCAAACCAGCTGGTTTCGCAAACCGGTTTACGCCAGGGTAGCTTGAGCAAAGCAGCGCGCGGTTATCACCTGGCTCAGGGGAATGCGCCGCGCGAACTCAAACCGACACGCATTTTGAAAGTTCCGGCGAAAGCGAGTATTGAGCAGGGGCTGGAAGCGGCGCTGGAGCTGGCATTATCACAGTGGCAGTACCATGAAGAGCTGTGGGTGCGCGGCGTTAAAGGGGCGAAAGCCGAGGTGCTGGCGGCTATGGGCCTGGTGCGTCACATTCTGATGCTGTTTGGCGGTAATGTGCCGCGAAAAGCGAGCGCTCACTTACGTGATTTGTTGACCCAGTCGGAAGCGATCATTTCGTCGGACGTTTCTGCTGTTTCGGCGGTTTACAGCACGCAAACGGCAATGGCCAAGCTGGCGCTGACCGAATGGCTGGTGACCAAAGGATGGCAGCCGTTCCTTGATGCGAAGGCGCAGGGAAAAATTGCCGACTCCTTTAAGCGTTTCTCGGATACCCATCTTTCACGCCATGCCGCTGAGCTGAAAACCGCTTTTGCGCAGCCGCTGGGCGATCAGTACGCCGATCAGCTTCCACGTTTGACGCGCAACATTGATAGCATGCTGATGCTGGCGGGATACTACGATGAAAATGTCGCATCAGAATGGATCGCCAACTGGCAGGGTTTGCGCCACGCCATTGCGGCCAACCAATATATTGAAATTGAACACTTCCGTAACGAGGCAATTGCACTGGAACCGTTCTGGCTGCACAGCGGAAAACGATAATCAGGGCCGAGGCCGGGATGCCTGATGGCGCTGCGCTTATCAGGCCTACGCGATGTGTGTAACTGTCATGTAGGCCGGATAAGGCGAAAAGACGCATCCGGCACCATTCAAAGGATAACCCGTAAATGAAGCAGCTCTCTTCACCGTTACAGCAGTACTGGCCGACCGTTGTTGAGCGGCTGCCAGCAGCAATATCTGAGTCCTCGCTTAGCGTTCAGGCGAAGTCAGTACTTACATTCAGCGATTTTGTCCGTGACAGCATTATTGCCCATCCCGAATGGCTGGCTGAGCTGGAAAGCGCTCCACCCCTGGCGGATGAATGGCAACACTATGCCGACTGGTTACAGCAAACATTGGCTGACGTTAGTGATGAAAACACGCTGATGCGTGAGTTACGCCTGTTTCGCCGTCGCATTATGGTGCGTATCGCCTGGGCACAGACGTTGTCGCTGGTGACCGAAGAGAGTATTTTGCAGCAGCTAAGCCATCTGGCTGAAACGTTGATCGTCGCCGCGCGTGACTGGTTATACGCCGCCTGCTGTCGCGAATGGGGTACGCCCTGTAATCCTGAAGGTGTGGCGCAGCCGCTGCTGATTTTAGGCATGGGGAAACTGGGTGGCGGCGAGCTGAATTTTTCCTCCGATATCGACCTGATTTTTGCCTGGCCAGAACATGGCAGCACACAGGGCGGGCGACGCGAGCTGGATAACGCCCAGTTCTTTACCCGTATGGGCCAGCGGCTCATTAAGGTATTAGATCAGCCCACAATGGATGGGTTTGTCTATCGGGTGGATATGCGTTTACGCCCGTTTGGTGACAGCGGTCCGTTGGTACTGAGCTTCTCTGCGCTGGAGGATTATTACCAGGAGCAAGGGCGCGACTGGGAACGCTATGCGATGGTCAAAGCCCGCATTATGGGCGATGCCGACGGCACTTACGTCAGCGAGCTTCGTGCCATGCTGCGGCCTTTTGTTTTCCGTCGCTATATTGATTTCAGCGTGATCCAGTCGTTGCGTAACATGAAAGGGATGATTGCGCGTGAAGTGCGCCGCCGTGGTCTGAAAGACAACATCAAGCTGGGGGCGGGCGGTATTCGCGAAATAGAATTTATCGTGCAGGTATTCCAGCTGATTCGCGGCGGACGTGAACCGTCGCTGCAATCCCGCTCGCTGTTACCGACGCTTAGCGCCATCAATGCGCTGCACCTGCTGTCTGATACCGATACGGAACAACTGCGAGCAGCCTATCTCTATTTACGCCGCCTGGAAAACCTGCTGCAAAGCATCAATGATGAACAGACCCAAACGTTGCCAGGCGATGAACTGAATCGCGCGCGGCTGGCGTGGGGGATGAACGTTGATGACTGGCAGCAATTAACTGATGTGCTGGCCAATCATATGGACAACGTACGCCGGGTATTTAACGAGCTGATTGGCGATGACGAAGCTGAAACCCAGGAAGAGTCGCTTTCAGAACAGTGGCGCGAACTGTGGCAGGATGCATTACAGGAAGATGACACCACGCCGGTGCTGACGCATCTGGCGGATGACGATCGCCGGCGCGTGCTGTCTCTGATTGCTGATTTCCGCAAAGAGCTGGATAAACGCACCATTGGCCCACGCGGACGCCAGGTGCTGGATCATTTAATGCCGCATCTGCTGAGCGATGTCTGTACGCGTGACGACGCCTCAGTCCCGCTATCGCGCATTACCCCTCTGCTGGTGGGGATTGTTACCCGTACGACCTATCTGGAACTGCTGAGCGAATTCCCCGGGGCGCTGAAGCATCTGATTTCGCTCTGTGCGGCCTCGCCGATGGTCGCCAGCCAGCTGGCGCGGTATCCGCTGTTGCTCGATGAACTGCTGGATCCGAACACCCTGTATCAACCTACCGCGACGGATGCTTACCGTGATGAGCTGCGCCAGTATTTGCTGCGCGTGCCGGAAGATGACGAAGAGCAGCAACTTGAGGCTCTGCGCCAGTTTAAGCAAACGCAGCTACTGCGTATTGCCGCGGCCGATATCGCCGGTACACTGCCGGTGATGAAGGTGAGCGATCATTTAACCTGGCTGGCGGAAGCTATTATTGATGCGGTAGTCCAGCAGGCGTGGACGCAGATGGTCGCGCGCTACGGTCAACCCACTCATCTTAGCGAACGCGAGGGGCGTGGTTTTGCCGTCGTCGGCTATGGCAAACTGGGCGGTTGGGAGTTGGGTTACAGCTCGGATCTCGATTTGATCTTCCTGCATGACTGTCCGATGGACGTGATGACGGACGGTGAGCGTGAGATTGACGGGCGACAGTTCTATCTGCGTCTGGCGCAGCGCATTATGCACCTCTTTAGTACCCGTACTTCGTCCGGTATTTTGTACGAAGTGGATGCGCGTTTGCGTCCGTCAGGAGCGGCGGGGATGCTGGTGACATCAGCTGACGCTTTTGCCGATTATCAGCGTAACGAAGCCTGGACATGGGAGCATCAGGCTCTGGTGCGTGCTCGCGTAGTGTACGGCGACCCGCAGTTGACCTCTCAGTTTGATGCGATTCGTCGCGATATCATGACCCTCGTCCGTGATGGGAAAACTTTGCAGACCGAGGTGCGCGAAATGCGTGAGAAAATGCGTGCCCATTTGGGTAATAAGCATCGCGATCGTTTTGATATCAAAGCGGATGAAGGCGGCATCACAGATATTGAGTTTATTACGCAGTATCTGGTGCTGCGCTATGCGCATGAAAAACCGAAGCTGACGCGCTGGTCGGATAACGTGCGCATTCTGGAATTACTGGCGCAAAACGACATTATGGACGAGCAGGAAGCGCTGGCGCTTACCCGTGCTTATACGACGTTGCGTGATGAACTTCATCATCTTGCGTTGCAGGAACTTCCAGGCCATGTGGCGCTGGAGCACTTTGACGCTGAACGTACGCTGGTGCGTGACAGCTGGCGGAAGTGGCTGGTTGCCGAGTGAAGTGTGCTATTATCGCGCGCAAATTTTAAGACCCTCAGAGAATCTCTCAGGAGACAGGAATGAAAGTAACGCTGCCAGAGTTTGAACGTGCAGGAGTCATGGTTGTCGGTGATGTGATGCTGGATCGCTACTGGTACGGTCCTACCAGCCGTATTTCACCTGAAGCGCCGGTTCCGGTGGTGAAGGTCGATACCATCGAAGAACGTCCCGGTGGCGCAGCAAACGTGGCGATGAACATTGCCTCTCTGGGAGCGAATTCGCGTCTGGTGGGCCTGACCGGTATTGACGACGCGGCGCGTGCGCTGAGCAAAACGCTGGCGGATGTGAACGTAAAATGCGATTTCGTTTCCGTGCCGACCCATCCGACGATCACCAAACTGCGCGTGCTTTCCCGCAACCAGCAGCTGATTCGCCTGGATTTCGAAGAAGGTTTTGAAGGCGTAGATCCGCAGCCTCTGCACGAGCGTATTAATCAGGCGCTGGGTTCTATCGGCGCTCTGGTGCTCTCCGACTACGCCAAAGGTGCATTGGCAAGCGTGCAGCAGATGATTGCTCTGGCGCGTAAGGCTGGGGTGCCGGTGCTTATCGATCCGAAAGGAACCGATTTTGAACGCTACCGTGGCGCAACGCTGCTGACGCCGAACCTGTCTGAGTTTGAAGCGGTGGCGGGCAAGTGCAAAAGCGAAGATGAACTGGTTGAACGCGGCATGAAAGTGATTGCTGATTTCGACCTTTCCGCACTGCTGATCACGCGATCCGAGCAGGGGATGACGTTGCTGCAACCGGGCAAATCGCCGCTGCATATGCCGACCCAGGCGCAGGAAGTGTATGACGTGACCGGTGCAGGCGATACGGTTATCGGCGTGCTGGCGGCGACGCTGGCGGCGGGTAACTCACTGGAAGAGGCGTGCTATTTTGCTAACGCCGCAGCCGGTGTTGTCGTCGGTAAGCTGGGGACCTCTACCGTTTCTCCGATTGAACTGGAAAACGCCGTGCGCGGTCGGGCCGATACTGGCTTTGGCGTGATGAGCGAATCTGAGCTGAAACAGGCCGTTGCCAGCGCCCGCAAGCGCGGCGAGAAAGTGGTAATGACCAACGGCGTGTTCGACATCCTGCATGCGGGCCACGTTTCCTATCTGGCGAATGCGCGCAAGCTGGGCGATCGTCTGATCGTGGCGGTAAACAGCGATGCTTCGACCAAACGTCTGAAAGGCGAAACGCGTCCAGTCAACCCGCTGGAACAGCGTATGATCGTGCTGGGCGCGCTGGAATCCGTCGACTGGGTGGTCTCTTTTGAAGAAGATACGCCGCAGCGTCTGATTGCTGGCATTCTGCCGGATCTGCTGGTCAAAGGCGGCGACTATAAGCCAGAGCAGATTGCGGGCAGTGAAGAGGTGTGGGCGAACGGCGGTGAAGTGCTGGTGCTGAACTTCGAAGATGGCTGCTCTACGACAAATATCATTAAGAAGATCCAGAAAGACAGCGATAAATAACACCTGAAAAGTTTGCCGGATGGCGGTGTGAACACCTTATCCGGCCTACGTGACGTAACGTTTGTAGGCCGGATAAGACGCTTTCGCGTCGCCATCCGGCATTTTTACGTTTTATTCTTGAGCCACAGCGCTACTTTCCACTGATTTTAACAGCTCGGCCAGTGCTGACAGCGAACCGCTGGACAATCCAATTTCACTTAACAGCGAGTCAATCAGCGGCGCTTGTGTACGATAAGGAAGAGTTGTCGGAAACTGTGAATCAGAACGTTGATTTGCGCACAATATGTACAGAATAACTTCGTATCCAGGGAAATACTGAAATTAGAAAAAGCATATGGCCTTAGCAGATATTCAATAACTGGAGGGTATGCTCATGAACAGCAATATGTATTCACTGAACAATTTCGATTTCCTGGCCCGTAGTTTTGCCAGGATGCAGGCTGAGGGCCATCCCATTGATATCCAGGCGATAACCGGGAATATGGATGAAGAACATCGTAGCTGGTTTTGCAAACGCTATGCGCTGTACTGCCAGCAGGCGACGGAAGCCAGGAAGCTAGAACTGGAACACTAACAGAAAAACGGGCCTTGCGGCCCGTTGTCGTTTTTACTCTTGCGGATCAACTGACGGGATCGCGGGGGCTGGCTTAACTTCTGCCGTTTTATCACGTGATTCAAGCTCAGTCAGACGTTGCTCAAGCAGCGCCAGCTTTTCACGCGTGCGCAATAAAACCTGAGTCTGTACATCGAATTCTTCGCGGCTTACCAGATCCAGACGGGTCAGTTGTGACTGCAGCGTTTGACGAATTTTCTTCTCGACGTCTTCGCCAAACTCGCGGATCCCTTTCGGCATCGACTCGTGAACCTGACGAGCAATCTGCTCAATTTTTTTCGGGTCAATCATTGTGGTTTCCCTGAACTGGTACGTGTTGCTGCCTATTGTAGTGCGAACTGGCACAGGCATAAACCAGAATTGTGTGAAGCTAAGACGAGTAAAGGCGTTGATGAAGGTAATCAATAGCGTTATAGTTAACCCGCTTATTCTCAGGGCGGGGCGAAATTCCCCACCGGCGGTAAATCAACTGATGTTGAAAGCCCGCGAGCGCTTTTTGTTACGGCAAAAAGGTCAGCAGATCCGGTGTAATTCCGGGGCCGACGGTTAGAGTCCGGATGGGAGAGAGTAACGATCCAGTCGGGCATGGACCCGCTCACGTTATTTTTTTGCCGCTTAGACGGTACTCCTAAGACTGCCCTGATTCTGGTAACCATAATTTTAGTGAGGTTTTTTTACCATGAATCAGACGCTACTTTCCTCTTTTGGTACGCCTTTCGAACGTGTTGAACATGCGCTGTCTGCGCTGCGTGAAGGACGCGGTGTAATGGTGCTTGACGACGAAGACCGTGAAAACGAAGGCGATATGATTTTCCCGGCAGAAACCATGACCGTAGAACAGATGGCGCTGACCATCCGTCACGGTAGCGGTATTGTATGCCTGTGCATCACTGAAGACCGACGCAAACAGCTCGATCTGCCAATGATGGTGGAAAATAATACCAGCGCTTACGGTACCGGTTTTACCGTGACCATTGAAGCCGCAGAAGGCGTAACCACCGGCGTTTCCGCAGCAGACCGTGTTACTACGGTGCGTGCGGCAATTAAGGATGGCGCAAAACCTTCCGATCTTAACCGTCCGGGGCACGTTTTCCCGCTGCGTGCTCAGGCAGGCGGCGTGTTGACCCGCGGTGGTCATACTGAAGCAACCATCGACCTGATGACGCTGGCAGGGTTTAAACCAGCCGGTGTGCTGTGCGAACTGACCAATGATGACGGCACCATGGCCCGTGCGCCAGAGTGCATCGAATTTGCCGGTAAGCATAATATGGCTGTAGTGACTATCGAAGACCTGGTGGCTTACCGTCAGGCGCATGAGCGCAAAGCCAGCTAATTGCTGACTACCGCGACAACCGTGGTAGGGATAAAAAAACCGAAGTCAGTTTTCTGGCTTCGGTTTTTTGTTATTACAACCTGGCTATTTTTTTCTGGACAGTTTAAGTGCCCAGGCTCCGCTCATTACCAGCAACAGCACTAAACACAAACCAAAAGCGAGCAGGCATGCCTGCGCCATATTCATAAAATGCCATGGCGGAAGCAGATACCAGCCTTCGGACTGCTGGTACAGATCGACAAACCACTTTTGCATACTGCTAAGCGCTACGCCATCAGGAACGACAGGTGCGTCATAGCCGCAATCTCCAGTGGGCTTAAACCATTCTGGAGCCCAGTTTGCCAGCGGCAAATTGAAAGGGAATGTCGGATCGGTGGAAC
This sequence comes from Citrobacter sp. MGH105, assembly GCF_001037485.2. Lineage (NCBI taxonomy): Bacteria > Pseudomonadati > Pseudomonadota > Gammaproteobacteria > Enterobacterales > Enterobacteriaceae > Citrobacter > Citrobacter sp. MGH105. The sequence goes on from NZ_CP073048.1 coordinate 750,159, forward strand.
ATCCCTGTACGCCAAAGAGCGAATCCGGGTCCGGGTTATGTACCGCATAATGAATGCCATTAAGTTTGATGGAGAACTTAATGCCCATAATGCTGCCATAAAATGCCGCAATGCAGCCGACCAGTTTTAGAATGAGGTTTTTAGGGTTTATTGCCGCGATCAGCCCACCGAAAACCATCACAAACATGGCAAAGCGGATGTATACACATTGCTCGCAAGGGGCCATGTAGAGATAGATTTGGAAGAACGAGTGCGCCAGAATAATTAACCCACCCATGGCACAAGCCATTAGCAACCACAAAAAGCGTCGCTCCTGCCATCTCACCAGGGTATTAACCGGTGTGGTACATAAGTCTCGCCACAATCCTTTGATAAAATCCATAGCCGGTTCCCTGTTTATTTTGTCGCCAGCTCTCTGACAAGCTCAGCCATGGAATCAATCGATTTGATGCTTTTGGTGTAGATCAGGTACTTACCATTGACCACGTAAGCCGGAACCCCCTGGATTTTGGCAACATCATAAGCCGCTTTCCATTTTTCCAGTGTCTCCTGGACTACGGGTTCTTTTAAGGCGCTCTCGAAGTCTGCTTGGCTCATACCTGCAGCGTCCAGTCCTGTTTTGATGAATGACGCGGGATCTTTACCGTCAGACCAGCGTTCCTTTTTGTCGTGGTAGGCAGTGTAGTAAGCGAATTTGGCTTTTTTGAACTGTGATTTGGCGTCAAACAATGAGATCCCTGCGGCCTGATCCTTAGCAATCATTACTGCAAAGACTTCACTGGCCTGTTTACCGTATTCTCCTTTGGTCTCGAGATGAAAAGGAGTGAAGGTCACGAGATCGGCAACTTTATCTGACACCGGACCGGTCACGGCTTTATCATATTTGTAGCAGAATGGGCAGGCGTAGCTAAATACTTTGATCAACGTTTTATCAGCATTGGGAATCGGTTTCTCCAGCACCATATAGTCAGTACCTTCAGTAAAAGCCGATGCTGCAAATGGTGATACCAGTGCTGCCATTAATACCACGCTTTTAAATAATGAAGTAATCCATTTAGATGACATAATTAATCCTTAACCTAACGAAATTATTTAAACATTTGTTGTGGGCGAACCAGTAATGCGCGGTAGTGCGTTTGGTTTGGTTTATCGGAAAGGACATCAATTTCGACTTTGACTTCTTTTGTTTTGTAGTCAATTTCGTTGATTTTGCCGATGGTAGGCTGTCCAACATCAAATAAATTAATAGAACCACCAAATCCAAACATCGTGTCGCGGTCTTTTTGATATTCAATTACCGACGTGATAGGACTGTAGAAATCATAACCGCGCTCTTTCCCGTATTCCCAAACTTGCTGAACGGTTCCTTTTTTCTCGTCAATTTTATATTCGACGAACCGGGAGTATTTCATTGTTGGTAGTGCTGGTTGTTCGAGTCCACGCCCATCGCCATTGTCAAAGATGGTTAGCGTTCCTTTGCTGGAGAGCCAGGCGGTGTGTTGGGTGTAGGTAAAATCGAAATCAGTATTCTCGCACTTACCGTTTTCATCACACTTCAGCGCGTTGCCCTTATCATCAACCGGTTTTAACAGTTTGCTTGCCAGCGCCTTATTCCAGCCTTTAGACGGTGCCAGGATCCATTTCACCTGTTTATCGCGACCGATTTTGACGACACCCTGATGGCGGGAAGAAAGAATGATGGAGTCATCTTTAGCGTCATAGGCAATGGAGTTTACGTGAGCCCAGTTACGGCCCGCACCAACGCCGAGGGCGTCACCATAGGGGGTATCTGGCTCTAGTTTTGCCTGTTGGCCTGCATGAGCGAGATCCACATTGACGCATACCGCGCCTGCGTCCAGAGCACCCAGCAGCGCGTCACGCATCGGGTCGAGAATTTGTGTCAGATCCCATACGTCAACAACACGTCCAGATTTATCGACTTCAATAATCTGGTCGCGGATGGTATGTACGTGAAGGCCATCTTCTTTGCGATAATCGCGTTTACCTACGCGTAGCAGTACGGTGCCGTTCACTGTTTCGACCGACTCATGTGAAGCATCCAGGAATCCGCGTGGCAGCTTATGGTCGGCCAGAACTTGCCCCAGCATATCGAATTCATACCAGTGCTGGCCCTGGACGGCGGTGAAGGTGCCTCGCGGTGTTTCACGAATACCCATCAGGTAGCCGCGCTTGTTGATATCCATGTCATGGCCGTCATAGAAGGTGTCCTGATCCAGCCACCACCGATATTCACCTTCCGTATCGACGACAAAGGTAAAGGGTGCGATATCAAAGGGGAGTGCTCCGCCAGCAGGACCCGCATCCAGGATGCCGGCATTTTTATCTTTTTCACCATGCCAGTGGAATTCTGCACCCTGCGGGGTAAAGGTGTGGGTATTCACCAGATAAAGACGATCTTCAAAACCCGGTGCTACTTTAATCACTTTTGTTTGCTGTAAATCAGATATAGAGCGGTTATCCATGTAGTGATTTACGATGGCGGAAGTTTGCACCACATAATCATCTTTCATGGCCTTACCGTTTTCTTTATATTCAACGGTTACCTTATTTGCGAACTTTTGATAAAGGCCAAAAATAGGAATGCCATCGTACGTGGCGAGTGACTCTTTGCCGACGGTATAAGTCACCGGAACGCCTTTTTCACCTTTACCATGGACGGTAACTTTAACATCTGAAATAACGTGGCTATCTAATTCAACCAGCGCAGTAAGCGGGGCATTTCCATAAGGGTCAACTACTATTGCGCCCAATTTTCCTGCAGGTTGGGCCGGTTGAAAACCAGCGGCAAGAGAGTTTCCTGCTGCTAATCCAAATGTCAGTGCCAGAGTCCCTGCCAGAAGTGTTTTTCGGTATTGTGTAAACATGGATATATCTCCTTATATTACCTATAAATATAATCTTGCTGAATATATTATGTTTTTACTGTTTTGATAAAATAAAGCAGCATTGCTAATACTATTTTTGTAATGCCTTAATTAATATTGATGAAATGTATTATTCTGCAGGAGCTAATTTTTATTATTTTTTTGATAGTATGAGTGAGATATTTTAAGAACAATATTTATTATTGCGTAGTGTGATCTTGTCGACATTGTTTTAATTGTTTATAACGAGTTTGGCTAATAGCGTAGCCGCTGATTTATATGATCGAAATCATATATTTGTTTGTGAAATATGCCACTATATGAGTATGTCAGAATAAGTTTGTGTAAAATTTTAACGTTAAATGTTTAATGATGTTAAATTTTAAGGGTAAAAGAATGTTTATTGCCTGGTATTGGATTGTATTAATTGCACTTGTTGCGGTGGGGTATTATTGCCATATGAAACGTTATTGTCGGGCATTCCGCCAGGACAGAGATGCCTTACTTGAAGCGCGAAACAAACTCTTTCGCCGCTCTGGTGAAGATAACAGCGCGGTTAAGGAACAGGATTAGTCCTTCATATTCTGCTATGGATGAGCGGATGCTGTAAATTTGCAGGGTGGCATCCGCCCTCTGGATTATCCGATTCCCATCGACTGGAGGATGACGAGGCTTAATCCCATCACCGACATTCCACATAACACCCCATAACTAGGATTATTATTGGGATCGATCTCTTTTGCCAACGGCATCAATTCATCGACGGACAGCGCCACCATAATACCTGCGACAGCCGCCATTATTGCCGCCATCACCACTGGTGATATAAGGCTACCGAGAATTAACCACGCCAGTACGCCGCCCAGTATTTCTGCCATACCTGAAATCCCTGCCCAGAATATCGCCGTACGTTTGGAGCCTGTGGCGGCATAGACGGGACCCGCCACCGCTAATCCTTCAGGAATATTGTGCAATGCAACAGCGAGGGCAATACCAAAGCCCAGCTCAAGGTTGCTACTGGCGGTAACAAACGTCGCAATCCCTTCAGGAAAGTTGTGCAGGCTGATGCCGAGCGTTAATAAAATCGCGGTGCGTTTAATAGAGCCGGGTAGAGGCTGCGTTGTTTTTTGTACCAGATCCTGAGGGTGCGCGTGCGGCAATAGACGGTCCAGGCCAAAGTAGCCCAGTAAGCCGACGATAAACATTCCGTAGCCCAGCACTGGCGACATACCTTCAGCGGCCAGCGCAGCAGGTAGCATCTCCATAAGGGAGATCAGTAACATAATCCCGGCGGCGAAGCCTAAAGAAAAGGCGAGAACGCGGTTAGACGGTTTTTGCCCTAACACGCCGAGAAATGCGCCGATAAACGTGGCGGCACCTGCCAGTAAAGTCAGAAGTAAAGGTACTGACATCGACAAATAAAACTCCTTATCAATCTGCTGTCCGGGTTAGATCGTCAAAATAACTGATGATCTTCATCATGGTTATCTGAGTTCTTCATCAACCGAATAAGCGTATTGTGGTGGTATCAAAATGACTCCCTCAGTAAGGATATCATCATGTCTTCAACTCGTATGCCAGCATTGTTTTTGGGTCACGGTAGCCCGATGAATGTTCTGGAAGATAACGTTTATACCCGTGCCTGGCAGCAACTGGGGGAAACGTTGCCGCGTCCGAAAGCCATTGTGGTTGTCTCTGCGCACTGGTTCACCCGTGGAACGGGTGTGACAGCGATGGAAGCCCCCAAAACGATCCACGATTTTGGCGGTTTTCCGCAAGCATTATATGACACCCATTACCCGGCTCCAGGCTCGCCTGAACTGGCGCAGCATCTGGTTGACTTACTTGCTCCAGTGCCTGTGACCCTGGACAAAGAAGCCTGGGGTTTTGACCACGGTTCCTGGGGCGTGCTGATCAAGATGTATCCGAATGCGGACATTCCGATGGTGCAGTTGAGTATCGACAGCACCAAACCCGCGTCATGGCATTTTGAGATGGGCCGTAAGCTGGCGGCGCTGCGTGATGAGGGCATTATGCTGGTGGCCAGTGGTAACGTGGTGCATAACCTGCGCACTGCACGTTGGCACGGTGAGAACACGCCTTATCCGTGGGCGACTTCATTCAATGACTATGTTAAGGCAAACCTGACATGGCAGGGACCGGTTGATCAGCATCCATTGGTGAACTATCTCGATCATGAAGGTGGATCGTTGTCGAACCCGACGCCGGATCACTATCTGCCGCTGCTGTATGTACTCGGGGCTTGGGACGGTAAAGAGTCTGTCACGATCCCGGTAGATGGTATTGAGATGGGAAGTTTAAGTATGTTGTCGGTGCAGGTTGGATGATGAATGCCCGATGGCACTGCGCTTATCGGGCATTAAGTTCGCGTCGTAGGCCGGGTAAGGCGAAGTCACCACCCGGCTCTCTCAATTATTCGACAAAAATATGCGGATAGAAACGTGACAGATCCTGCGTGATTAATGCGCGGTCTTCACGAATGCCGATCCCGGCTGGTTGATCGTTGATCAGCCAGCTGCCAATCAGCATATAGCTGTCGCCAAACTTCGGTAGCTGATGGAACTGCTGCACGATCATGCCTTCTTCACCGTACGGTCCTTCCACGGATTCGATCGTTTTACCGTTCTCAACGATGGAGACGTTAGCCCCCTCGCGCGAGAAGATCGGTTTGACGACGAATTTATCCATCTGCGGATGATCGTCTTCGGCGAAGTACGCTGGCAGCAGGTTCGGATGGTCCGGGAACATTTCCCATAACAGCGGCAACAGTGCTTTGTTGGAGATAATGCTCTTCCAGGCCGGTTCCAGCCAGCGAACGCCAGCGTCTTCCAGCTTGGTGGAGAACATTTCACGCAGCATGAATTCCCACGGATAGAGCTTGAACAGGTTAGCAATTACCTGATCCTGCATGTCGGTGAACTGACCTTTTTCACCAAGACCAATATCTTCTACATAGAGGAATTCTGTTGCGATCTCAGCTTCGGCAGCGCAATCCTGCAGATACTGGATCGTACCGCGATCTTCTACCGTGTCACGACAGCAGGTCAGATGAAGCAGTTGAAAACCATACTGCTCACGCAGCTCGGTGAAACGCTCGATCAGTTTTTCCTGCAGACTGTTGAACTGATCGCTGCCTTCCGGCAGGTTGCCCGCATTGAGCTGATCTTCCAGCCAGATCCACTGGAAAAACGCGGCTTCGTACAGCGAGGTTGGCGTATCGGCGTTGTTTTCTAAAAGCTTGGGTTCACCCGTGCCGTCCCACGCCAGATCGAGACGTGAATAGAGCGACGGTTGCTGTGTCTGCCAGGACTGGCGGACAAAGCCCCAGGTATGCTTCGGAATGCGAAACTTGGTCATCAACTCATCGCTGGCGATGACCGTTTCCACCACCTTGAGGCACATTTGATGCAGCTCTGCGGTGACCTCTTCCAGTTTTTCAACCTGAGCAAGAGTGAGCTTATAGTACGCGTCTTCACACCAGTACGGCTCGCCGTACATAGTGTGAAAATTGAAACCGTATTCGGTGGCTTTGTCGCGCCAATCCGGGCGCTCAACAATACTGACTCTTTCCATGACGATCAGCCACCCATTGAACGTGTGGTGGTGCCGCTTGCGCTACGCTGCATGGTGCTCTGTTTGGCCACAGACTCACCAAATCCGCCGCGGGTTACGGTAGAGGTGGTAGCTGGTTTCGGTGCCATAGCGGTTTTCGGTACGGTCATGGTGCGACCCGGCGTTGCTGCACCGTAGTTTTTACCGCTGGCATCCGTGTATTTGCCGTAAGCCGGGCTGGCTGGGTTTTTCGAGCTGAACAGCGGTTGCTGAGCGCCCATTCCGCCGCCCATCAGTCGGCCCATCATGTAGCCCGCCATCAGCGGCATCCAGAAGCTGCCGCTGCTTTGATTCTGCGCCTGAGCCTGGCCTTCACCGGTCGGTGCCATTCCCGCTTGCGCAGGAGCCTGCTGGCACTGGCCTTCGCCGAATTCAGCGATACAGTCTTCACGAGTGGCGTATTTTGGTGCGGTACGTTCAGCTTCTTTCAGCGCATTGTTAAACGCGGTAGTACATTCGGCGCTTTTACCCGGATTCGCCGCAGAGCAGTCGTCAGCGTTCTGATAAAGCGAAACCGTTTCGTCGCTCTTTTCACAGCCCGCGAGCATAAACACAGCGGTAACTGCCAGGGCGACAGGAGTCAGATGGCGCGCGCTCCAGCTTTTGCGGAACGAGGCGTGATGTATAGATTTTGTCCGTTTCATTTATGTCTTCCAGTACCCAGTGGTAACTCTGCTCAGAATAGAGGATGACTGGTCGAAATTGAAGCGGTAAGAGGCGAGAATGCGGAAGAAGGGGCGGATCTTTACGTTGTCTTACGTTCAGACGGGGCCGAAGCCCCGTCATCAGCATCAGTTACGGAACGGGTTGTTGCCGGTGCTGCTGGTTGAACGTACTGCTGTCGGCTGCGCCGCAGGCGTCGCGCTGTTGGACGTATAACCGTCCGCCGCGGCATCTTGCTGCGCGTTTTCCGGCGCGATCGAATCCGGGGTCGTGGATACGGGTTTACCCAGCGTATTATTCAGTGCCACCAGATCCTGCTCGTTCAGCGTACCGAGCGCAGATTTGACGTTTAACTGGTTGATAAGATAGGTATAACGCGCATTCGCCAGTTGCTGCTTGGCGTTGTACAGCGTGGTGGTGGCATCCAACACATCCACAATGGTACGTGTACCTACGGAATAGCCGGCTTCCATCGCATCCAAAGAACTTTGTGCAGAGACAACCGCTTGTTTGTACGCGTTAATGCTACTGATAGACGCATTAATGTTGTTGAACGAAGAACGAACGGTCTGCACCACGCTGCGGTGTGCGCTTTCCAGCTGTTCACTCGCGCCAACAAAGTTGTACTGCGCTTGTTTCACCTGCGAGTTAACCATTCCGCCCTGGTACAGCGGCAGCGAGAAGCTCAGACCGATTTTGTTCTGGCCCATGTTGCTGTCGTCATACTGGGAGCTGTTGGTTTTAGACCCGCTGTACGAGGTGTCAGATACCCCGGTAGAGGCGGTCAGGTCCAGAGTCGGTAAATGACCATCCTGCGCCAGACGAATCTGCTCACGTGCCAGATCCTGGCTCAAGCGGGCCTGCAATAACGACAGGTTGCGGTTTTCTGCTTCTTTCAGCAGCGCGTTTACCGCCTGCGGTTTGTTGGTTTTAAAACCATCAACGTTCAGTGAAGCCAGTTCCGGGTAGTAGTTACCGGTTACCTGGCGCAGCTGTTCTACCGCGTTATCCAGATTGTTACGCGCGGTAACTTCGTTCGCCAGTACAGTATCGTATTGTGAGCGGGCGTTTTGTACGTCAGTGATGGCAACCAGGCCAACGTTAAAACGCTGAGTGGTCTGATCTAACTGACGATAGACCGCATCTTTCTGTGCCTGGGTATAAGAAAGCACGTCAATTGCGTTCAGTACGTTAAAATAGGCCGTGGCGGTATTCAGGATCAGCGTTTGCTGATCGGTCTGATAGGTCACGTCCTGAATGCCTGCTGATTTTTCTTGCAGCGTCAGGGCACGCCATTTAGACATGTCAAAAATAGACTGAGTTAACTGCAAAGATGCGCTGGTGGCGTTGGAGTTGACGCCATTTGCATCACGGTAGCCATTGCTGTAGGTGTAATCGGCACCTAAACCCAGTTGCGGCAGTAATGGGCTACGCGCTTCGTTAATTTTTTCGAATGCAGCATCGCGATCGGCGGCGGATTTACGCAATTCCGGGTTGCTCAGGCGTGCTTGCTGATAAACCTGCATCAGGTTTTCTGCCTGGCTCAAAGTACTGAACCCCGACAGGCTCAGGCCGATAAGGATGGGGAGCAATTTCTTCATTTGCATTCCTTGTTGTGAAGCAGTATTTAGCGCTGATCAAATTGTAAAAATATTTGCTGATTCTAGCAGAATCCGCCACTTCAAAAAGTTGGCGTTACGTGCCATACGGCGTTAATTTGCATCAATTTAACACAAGGGCGTTCAAACATCAGTCAAACGACCTTGAAATTCACATTTTAATCACTATTGGTTTCAGGACAGCACAATGAGTAAACCAGACAACTTGCCAATGACTTTCACTAAAAATGATGTAGAAATTATTGCACGAGAAAAGCTATACCGCGGTTTTTTTTCACTGGATCTTTATCGGTTTCGCCATCGCCTGTTTAACGGGGGGATGAGCGGCGAGGTAACGCGCGAAATTTTTGAGCGCGGACATGCGGCAGTCTTGCTACCCTTTGACCCTGAGCGAGATGAAGTTGTGCTGGTCGAGCAGATCCGTATCGCGGCATTTGATACCAGCGAAAGCCCGTGGTTACTGGAAATGGTGGCCGGGATGATCGAAGAGGGCGAAACCGTTGAAGATGTAGCCCGTCGTGAAGCAATGGAAGAGGCCGGGCTGGAAGTTAAACGGACGAAGCCAGTTCTGAGCTATCTGGCAAGCCCGGGTGGCACCAGTGAGCGCCTGTCTATTTTAGTCGGCGAAGTGGACGCCACGACCGCGAGCGGGATCCATGGTCTGGCTGATGAAAACGAAGATATTCGTGTTCATGTGGTAAGCCGGGAACAGGCTTACCAATGGGTAGAAGAGGGGAAAATCGACAACGCAGCGTCTGTCATCGCCTTGCAATGGTTACAGCTGCACTATCAAGAGTTAAAAACTGAGTGGAAAAAATGAAGCGTTACACACCTGACTTCCCTGAAATGATGCGTCTGTGCGAAACCAACTATTCGCAATTGCGCCGCCTGCTGCCACGTAATGATGCAGCCGGTGAAACAGTGAGCTATCAGGTAGCAAACGCACAATATCGGTTAACGATCGTGGAATCGACCCGATACACTACGCTTGTTGCGATCGAACAAACGGCACCGGCCGTCACATACTGGAGCCTGCCTTCATTGACCGTGCGCCTGTATCATGACGCAAGGGTGGCTGAAGTGTGTTCAAGTCAGCAGATCTTTCGCTTCAAAGCGCGGTATGATTATCCAAATAAAAAGTTGCATCAACGCGACGAAAAGCATCAAATTAATCAGTTTTTGGCCGACTGGTTACGGTACTGTTTAGCACATGGAGCGATGGCGATTCCGGTTTATTAGCGTCGTGAAACCTAAGGACACCATTTGGAAAGCCTGTTAACCCTTCCTTTGGCTGGTGAGGCCAGAGTCAGGATCTTACAAATTACAGATACTCACCTGTTTGCCGAAAAGCATGAAACGCTGCTGGGTGTGAACACCTGGGACAGCTATCAATCCGTACTGGATGCAATACATGCAGAGTCGCCTGAGTACGATCTGATCGTCGCGACGGGTGATTTGGCGCAGGATCAATCCGCTGCGGCTTATCAGCATTTTGCTGAGGGCATCGCAAGTTTTCGTGCGCCCTGCGTTTGGCTACCGGGTAATCACGATTTTCAGCCGGCAATGTACAGCGCGCTGCAGGATGCGGGCATTTCCCCGGCCAAACGCGTTTTCATTGGCGAACAGTGGCAAATATTGTTGCTGGACAGCCAGGTGTTCGGCGTTCCCCACGGTGAGTTAAGTGAATTCCAGCTCGAATGGCTGGAGCGTAAACTTGCTGATGCGCCAGAGCGTAATACCTTGCTGCTTCTGCATCATCATCCTCTGCCTGCGGGCTGCAGCTGGCTCGATCAGCACAGTCTGCGTAATGCCGCTGAGCTGGATAACGTGCTGGTGAATTATCCTCGCGCCAGGTATCTATTGTGCGGGCATATTCATCAGGAACTGGATCTGGACTGGAACGGTCGCCGTCTGCTGGCGACGCCGTCGACCTGTGTGCAATTTAAACCGCACTGTTCCAACTTCACATTGGATACCATCAGCCCAGGCTGGCGGACGCTGGAGCTTTTTGCCGACGGGACGTTGCAGACTCAGGTACGTCGTCTGCAGGGTAATCGGTTCCACCCTGATACCGCTTCAGAAGGCTACTGATGTCTACGCTTCTCTATCTTCACGGATTTAATAGCTCTCCTCGTTCGGCGAAGGCGTGTTTACTGAAAAACTGGCTGGCGGAACACCACCCGCACGTTGAGATGATCGTGCCGCAGCTACCTCCGTATCCTGCGCAAGCCGCAGAGATGCTGGAATCGATCATTCTTGAACACGGCGGAGAGTCGCTGGGGATTGTCGGTTCCTCTTTAGGCGGCTATTACGCCACCTGGCTGTCGCAATGTTTTATGCTGCCGGCAGTGGTGGTGAACCCTGCCGTACGGCCTTATGAACTGCTGGTCGACTATCTCGGTCAAAACGAGAACCCCTACACGGGGCAGCAATATGTGCTAGAGTCACGCCATATTTACGATCTTAAAGTCATGCAGATTGACCCGCTGGAAGCGCCGGATTTGATCTGGCTGCTCCAACAAACGGGCGATGAAGTGTTGGACTACCGCCAGGCGGTGGCGTATTACGCCTCCTGCCGTCAGACAGTTATTGAGGGCGGAAACCACGCATTCACGGGCTTCGAAGATTATTTCAACCCGATTGTCGATTTCCTTGGACTGCACAGTTTCTGACGATCAATTCGAATTGCTTATTTAAACCATGACGCAAACTTATAACGCTGATGCCATTGAGGTACTCACTGGGCTTGAGCCGGTACGCCGTCGCCCTGGGATGTACACCGATACGACCCGTCCGAACCATCTTGGGCAGGAAGTGATTGATAACAGTGTGGATGAAGCACTGGCGGGCCACGCAAAACGCGTGGACGTGATCTTACATGCCGACCAGTCTCTGGAAGTCATTGATGACGGACGCGGCATGCCGGTAGATATTCACCCTGAAGAAGGCGTTCCGGCGGTTGAGCTGATCCTCTGTCGTCTGCACGCGGGCGGCAAGTTCTCTAACAAGAACTACCAGTTCTCCGGTGGTCTGCACGGTGTGGGTATCTCCGTTGTTAACGCCCTGTCCAAACGTGTGGAAGTGAACGTGCGCCGCGACGGGCAGGTATACAACATCGCGTTTGAGAATGGCGATAAAGTGCAGGATTTACAGGTTGTCGGTACCTGCGGCAAACGCAATACCGGGACCAGCGTGCACTTCTGGCCGGATGAAAGCTTCTTTGACAGCCCGCGTTTTTCTGTTTCGCGCTTAACGCACGTACTGAAAGCAAAAGCGGTACTGTGCCCAGGCGTTGAGATCACTTTTAAGGATGAGGTCAACAACAGCGAGCAGCGCTGGTGCTACCAGGATGGTCTGAATGACTATCTGAGCGAAGCGGTGAATGGCCTACCGACACTTCCGGAAAAACCGTTTATCGGTAATTTCAGCGGTGAGACGGAGACGGTGGACTGGGCGCTGCTCTGGCTGCCGGAAGGCGGCGAGCTGCTGACCGAAAGCTATGTGAACCTGATCCCAACCATGCAGGGCGGTACGCACGTTAACGGTCTGCGTCAGGGACTGCTGGATGCGATGCGCGAGTTCTGCGAATACCGTAACATCCTGCCGCGTGGCGTGAAGCTGTCGGCGGAAGATATCTGGGATCGCTGTGCTTATGTGTTGTCGGTAAAAATGCAGGATCCGCAGTTTGCCGGACAAACCAAAGAGCGCCTCTCTTCGCGTCAGTGTGCGGCATTCGTCTCTGGCGTGGTGAAAGATGCATTCAGTTTGTGGTTGAACCAGAACGTGCAGTCAGCCGAACTGCTGGCTGAGATGGCGATTTCCAGCGCGCAGCGTCGTCTGCGTGCGGCGAAAAAAGTAGTGCGTAAAAAGCTGACCAGCGGTCCGGCGCTGCCGGGTAAACTGGCGGACTGTACCGCACAGGATCTTAATCGCACCGAACTGTTCCTTGTCGAAGGTGACTCCGCGGGCGGATCGGCCAAGCAGGCGCGCGATCGTGAATATCAGGCGATCATGCCGCTGAAAGGTAAGATCCTCAATACCTGGGAAGTCTCTTCCGATGAAGTGCTGGCTTCGCAGGAGGTTCACGATATTTCCGTGGCGATCGGTATCGATCCGGACAGCGACGATCTGAGCCAATTGCGCTACGGCAAGATCTGTATCCTGGCGGATGCGGACTCCGATGGCCTGCACATCGCTACGCTGCTGTGCGCGCTGTTTGTGAAGCACTTCCGCACGCTGGTGAAACACGGTCACGTCTACGTGGCGCTGCCGCCGTTATACCGTATCGACCTCGGTAAAGAGGTGTATTACGCGCTGACGGAAGAAGAGAAAGCGGGCGTACTGGAGCAGTTAAAGCGCAAGAAAGGCAAGCCGAACGTGCAGCGCTTTAAAGGTCTGGGTGAAATGAACCCGATGCAGCTTCGTGAAACTACGCTGGATCCGAACACCCGTCGCCTGGTGCAGCTCATTATCGATGATGAAGACGATCAGCGTACCAACGCAATGATGGATATGCTGCTGGCCAAGAAGCGTTCTGAAGATCGTCGTAACTGGTTGCAAGAGAAAGGCGACCTGGCGGATCTCGAAGGGTAATTGCATGTAAAAAAGCCGGAGACGGGCGTAAAATGCCTTATCCGGCTCTCATCTGACGAAGCGATTTATGCCGGATAGCTAAGCGTCACCCGGCAAATCGACAATCTTAAATGCCCGACTCCAGAATACGAATATTCATGTCCAGCACGTCACCTTTCACGGCTTCGCTGTAGGCTTTCATATGCGGGGTCTGCAAATGCGCTTCAAGATGCGCGATGCTTTCCCACTGCTCAACCATCACGATTGAATCTGGCGCTGTGGTCTGAAAACTCACACCTGCGGCGTGATCCACCATCGGCGCATAGCCGTGGCAGCCTTCTTCTTTCAGTACGGTCGGAACGATTTTGGCAAACTGATCCAGTACCGCCTGGCGGTGATGTTGACCTGGACGTGTACGGATTTCTGCAATAACGGTAAGCATGGTTAACTCCTTCTAATTCCAGGTTACCAGTTAACCAAAAATTTCGGTCAGATGCTTGCGATATTCTGCGATATAACGCGGGACGTCCGGCATTTTAATCACGTCATTGGTGATAAAGGTCGGCAGCGCTTCCATTCCCAGGAACTGGTTTGCTTTATGGAACGGGAGATAGACGCCATCAACGCCAACGCCATGGAAGAACTGGTCTTTTTCAGTGAAGGCTTCCATCGGTGCGTTCCAGGTCAGGGACAGCATGTATTTTTTGCCCTGAATCAGCCCGCCGGAGCCGTATTTTTTTGAGGCATCTGAACGTGTGCGGCCGTCGCTGGCGTACAGCGTACCGTGACCTTCGGTAAACACGTCATCGATGTATTTTTTCACGGTCCACGGTGCGCCCATCCACCAGCCTGGCATCTGCCAGATAACCGCATCGGCCCAGACGAAATTCTGCACTTCTGCTTTTACGTCATAATCGCTGTCTGCGCGTACGACTTTAACATCATGCCCGAGGTCGCGCAGGATACCGTCCGCGACCTCGGTCAGGGTGTCATTCAGTTGACCATTAGAATGGCCGAATTTTTTCGCCCCGTTGATAATCAGAATGTTGCTCATTTTGTGTCCTCAAGGAAATACGTTTGAGGACGATTTTACTCCCACCAGCGGTACGGTGAAATTAGCAAAATGTGCAAAGTCTTTTGCTATATGAGCAACAATAACGCAATTACCAACTGACTTTTGCTTCAAAGCCACCTTCCGGAGCGTTGCCGAACGAGGCTGACATTCCATGCAGTGTTGCGATACGACGGACAATCGACAGACCGAGACCGCTGCCGGTCACGCTTTGTCCCGGTGGACGATAAAAGCGTTCACCGATGTGTGTAAGTACCTCTGGCGCAACGCCAGGACCGTTATCTTTGACGCTGAAGTTACGGGCGTTGAGCGTCACTTCCACAATGCTCCCCTGCGGACTGTAGCGAATGGCATTATCCAGCAGATTTCGTACCATCAGGCTCAGCAACAGCGGCTGTCCTGTACGCGTGATATTGTGCGCGTTAATCTGCAAACGTACGTCAATGTGCGCCTGCTGGGCCGGGTGGTAGATATCCATCACCGCGGATTGCAGTAGCTCCTCCAGCGAGATTTCTGCCACATCCTGAAGATTATCGAGGGAGTCGAGGCGCGAAAGCGTCAGGAGCTGATCGACCAGTCGGGTGGCGCGTTCAATTCCCGCATGCAGCTGCACCAGCGCTTTTTCCCGCGTTTGCGGGTCGTCGTCTGACAGTTGCACCACTTCGGTTTGCACCTTCAGCGCGGTCAACGGACTGCGCAGCTCGTGAGCGGCGTCAGAGGTAAAGCGCCGTTCGCGGACCATCATAGAGTGGATGCGGGTAAACAGCTGATTAAGCGATTCAACCAGCGGGCGCACTTCGCTTGGCACACCTTTCGGGTCGAGCGGTTCTTCTGACTCCGGGGCGCGCCAGCGCAGAGCTTGCGCCAGTTTTTTTAGCGGCCTGAGTTCGCGACTCAGCATGACCACCAGGATCAGAAACATCAGCGGCAGCGCAACCAGCCACGGGGTTAACTGTGCGGTAAGGATCGACAGCGCCATATCCTCCCGGTATTCCCACTCCTGGCCCACCACAATGCGATATTTTCCATCAGCGGAATTCAGCCACAGGAAGCGCCAGGAATCGTTGTCGCCCCTGAGTTGGCCGTCGCTAAACCCCTCCCGGCTGTAGCTGTAGGGAATATCCTGGCCATTGTCGCCATCGTGTAGCACCATTTTGCCGTCGGTGGAGTAGATGGCAAACGCCAGTGCGTCGTCATCAATATGGCCATGTTTCAGTTTTTTTGGCGTGCGGGCCATATTGTTTGAGGTGGTGACATCGCTGATATCCAGCGTGCTAAGCCGCTTGGCGAACAGCATCAGCTGCGTATCAAACAGCTCATCGACATTATCGGTAGTCTGCCTCCAGGCCACAAAACTGGATACGGCCCAGGTTGCTGATGCCAGAATCAGAAAAATAAGCGTTAGCCTGACTCGCAGGCTGAGGCGTTGTGTGAGTTTCATGCGTCATCCAGGGTATAGCCAATGCCATGCACGGTACGGATAAAGTCGCTGCCGAGCTTACGGCGTAAGTGATGGACGTGGACCTCAACCGCATTGCTGGAGACATTTTCGTCCCAGGTATACAGTTTTTCTTCAATCAGTTTGCGGGGCAGGACGCGACCTTTGTTGCGCATCAGCAGTTCCAGCAGCGCGAACTCTTTAGGTTTGAGTGACAAAGGTTCACCCGCCGCCGTGGCGACCAGCGCGCCGGGATCGAGCGTTACCTGGCCATGGCACAATGTGTTGCTGGCCTGGCCACTGGCACGACGTACCAGTGCCTCCAGTCTGGCGGCAACTTCGATCAGCGCAAAGGGTTTGCACAGATAGTCATCTGCGCCCAGGCGCAGGCCTTCTACGCGTTCTGCCAGCGCGTCGCGAGCGGTCAGAATCAGCACAGGCTCCTGCTTTCCGTTGGCTCGCCATTCGCGCAAAATGTCCCGTCCGTCTATGCCTGGCAGCGTCAGGTCGAGGATTACCGCATCATAAGGTGCGCTGTAGAGTGCTTCTTTCCCTTGGCGACCTTCGGTAAACCAGTCGATGCTGAAACCCATTTTACTCAGACCTGTTTTCAGGCCATCGCCAATCAACGTGTCATCTTCGATCAGTAAAATACGCATATGTTCATCCCTGCGATAACTCATTTGCAGTCAGTAAACCTGTGGCTACAGTCTCTGTACAGCAAAAAAAGTATCTTTTTTTGCCTTAAGAACTTGTTAAGGATTAACTTATTTAATAGTCGTAAACCAACATGAAAGGGAGACATGACGATGAAAAAATTAGCTGCAATGGTTGCCGTAATGGCACTGTGTTCCGCACCTGTTCTGGCAGCTCAGCAGGGCGGCTTCTCTGGGCCAACGACAACCACCACGCAGAGCCAAAACGGCGGATTTGTCGGCCCGAACGGTAGCAGCACGACGGTAGAAAGCGCCAAATCACTGCGTGATGACACCTGGGTTACCCTGCGCGGGAACATCGTTGAGCGTATTTCCGACGACCTGTACGTGTTTAAAGATGCGACCGGCACGGTGAATGTGGATATCGATCACAAGCGCTGGAACGGCGTAACCGTCACACCGCAGGATGTGGTTGAAATCCAGGGTGAGGTGGATAAAGACTGGAACTCCGTTGAAATCGACGTGAAACAGATTACCAAAGTTGCTAAGTAATCCCCATCAGGGCCGCATTCGCGGCCCTTTTCTTTGTGACTCAACACGCCAGATAGGGTAGTATCTGCGGCAATATTGCCCTTCAATAGAGGGGTACAAAGTTGAGGAACCACGATTAATGAGCGATATGGCAGAGCGCCTGGCGCTGCATGAATTCACGGAAAACGCCTATCTGAACTATTCCATGTACGTCATCATGGACAGGGCGTTGCCGTTTATTGGCGATGGTTTGAAACCCGTTCAGCGTCGCATCGTATACGCGATGTCCGAACTGGGGCTGAATGCCAGCGCCAAATTTAAAAAATCCGCCCGTACAGTCGGTGACGTGCTGGGTAAATACCATCCGCACGGCGACAGCGCCTGCTATGAAGCGATGGTGCTGATGGCGCAGCCGTTCTCTTACCGTTACCCGCTGGTCGACGGGCAGGGGAACTGGGGGGCACCGGACGATCCGAAATCCTTCGCGGCGATGCGTTATACCGAATCACGCCTGTCTAAATATGCGGAAGTCCTGCTGGGTGAACTCGGTCAGGGAACGTCGGACTGGGTGCCAAACTTCGACGGCACCATGCAGGAGCCGAAGATGCTGCCTGCTCGTCTACCAAATATTCTGCTGAACGGCACGACCGGTATTGCCGTTGGTATGGCAACGGACATTCCGCCACATAATCTGCGTGAAGTGGCAAAAGCAGCGATTACCCTGATTGAGCAGCCGAAAACGACGCTGGATCAGTTGCTGGATATCGTGCAAGGGCCGGATTACCCGACCGAAGCGGAGATCATTACTTCGCGCGCGGAAATTCGTAAGATTTACGAGAACGGACGCGGCTCCGTACGTATGCGTGCGGTATGGACGAAAGAAGACGGCGCGGTGGTGATTTCCGCGCTGCCGCATCAGGTTTCCGGGGCAAAAGTGCTGGAGCAGATCGCTGCTCAAATGCGCAATAAAAAGCTGCCGATGGTAGACGACCTGCGCGACGAATCGGATCACGAAAACCCGACCCGTCTGGTGATTGTCCCGCGCTCTAATCGTGTGGATATGGAGCAGGTGATGAACCACCTGTTTGCCACTACCGATCTCGAAAAAAGCTACCGTATCAACCTGAACATGATCGGTCTTGATGGTCGTCCGGCGGTGAAAAACCTGCTGGAGATCCTCACCGAATGGCTGGCGTTCCGCCGCGATACCGTGCGTCGCCGCCTGAATTATCGTCTGGAAAAAGTGCTCAAGCGCCTGCACATCCTTGAAGGTTTGCTGGTGGCGTTCCTCAACATTGACGAAGTCATCGAAATTATTCGTCATGAAGATGAACCTAAGCCTGAGCTGATGTCGCGGTTTGGCATTTCTGAAACCCAGGCTGAAGCCATCCTTGAGCTGAAATTGCGCCACCTTGCCAAACTCGAAGAAATGAAAATCCGCGGTGAGCAGGATGAGCTGGCGAAAGAGCGCGATCAGTTGCAGGCCATTCTGGCTTCCGAACGTAAAATGAGTAACCTGCTGAAGAAAGAGCTGCAGGCCGATGCAGACGCCTATGGCGACGATCGTCGTTCTCCGTTGCAGGAGCGCGAAGAAGCGAAGGCGATGAGCGAGCACGACATGCTGCCATCTGAGCCGGTGACCATTGTGTTGTCCCAGAGTGGCTGGGTGCGTAGCGCGAAAGGCCATGACATCGATGCGCCAGGATTAAGCTATAAAGCGGGCGACAGCTTTAAGTCGGCAGTGAAGGGTAAGAGCAACCAGCCGGTGGTGTTCGTGGACTCGACCGGTCGCAGCTATGCCATCGACCCGATTACGCTGCCGTCGGCGCGCGGTCAGGGTGAACCGCTGACCGGGAAGCTCACGCTGCCGCCAGGCGCGACGGTTGAGCACATGCTGATGGAAGGCGACGATCAGAAACTGCTGATGGCCTCCGATGCGGGCTACGGTTTTGTCTGTACCTTCAATGACCTGGTCGCACGTAACCGTGCGGGTAAGGCGTTGATTACGCTGCCAGAAAATGCGCGCGTGATGCAGCCGGTGGTGATTGAAGATGAAACCGACATGCTACTGGCTATTACTCAGGCTGGCCGCATGTTGATGTTCCCGGTGAGCGATTTACCGCAGTTGTCGAAAGGCAAAGGGAACAAGATCATTAATATCCCTTCAGCGGAAGCGGCGAAAGGCGAGGATGGCCTGGCGCAACTTTACGTGCTGCCGCCGCAGAGCACGCTGACCATCCACGTCGGTAAGCGCAAAATCAAACTGCGTCCTGAAGAGTTGCAGAAAGTGACCGGAGAGCGCGGCCGTCGCGGCACGCTAATGCGTGGTCTGCAGCGTATCGACAGCATTGAGATTGACTCGCCTCGACGCGCCAGTCACGGCGACAGCGAAGAATAACGCTACCGTCCGGCTCTCCCTGTTAAAGCCCAGGGAGAGCCAACGTTAAAAATTCCCGTGAAACCGTTGTTTATTCGTGCGTTGCGATTAACAATACGCTTTTCCAGAGAGCCGCCCTTAACAAAGCCCTAACCTGATACCGCGTGATGAATCAGGTGACGTAAAATGCCAGGCTCTTAGGCCTTAGAGGTTGTTATGCTATATATTTTTCGTTTAATTATTACTGTTATTTACTGCGTTCTGGTCTGTATTTTCGGTTGCATATACTGTCTGTTCAGCCCACGAAATCCAAAACACGTTGCAACGTTCGGTCATATGTTTGGCCGCCTGGCTCCCCTTTATGGCCTGAAGGTCGAGTGCCGCATGCCGGCAGACGCGCAGAACTATGGTAATGCTATCTATATTTGTAACCATCAGAACAACTATGACATGGTTACCGCTGCGAATATCGTTCAGCCGCCGACGGTGACGGTAGGTAAAAAAAGCCTGCTGTGGATCCCTTTCTTCGGGCAGCTGTACTGGTTAACCGGTAACCTGTTGATTGACAGAAACAACCGCGCTAAAGCGCACAGCACCATTGCTGCCGTGGTGAATCATTTCAAAAAACGTCGCATTTCTATCTGGATGTTCCCTGAAGGGACGCGTAGCCGCGGTCGCGGTCTGCTGCCGTTTAAAACCGGCGCGTTCCATGCAGCGATTGCTGCTGGTGTCCCGGTCATTCCGGTGTGCGTTTCCACAACCTCGAACAAGATAAAACTCAATCGACTCAATAATGGTCTGGCAATTGTCGAGATGTTGCCACCGGTGGATATTAGCCACTTTGGGAAAGATCAGGTTCGTGAACTGGCAGCGCATTGCCGCACGCTGATGGAACAAAAAATCGCAGAACTCGATAAAGAAGTTGCTGAGCGGGAAGCCGCCGGTAAGGTTTAATCCGCGCAATTCGGGTTTTTTACAGGAAATGACTTCCTGCGTGTTAATAGCCAGTTTTTTATGGAGTTTATATGTCATTCAGTCGGCGTCAGTTCATTCAGGCATCGGGGATCGCACTGTGTGCAGGTGCTGTTCCGCTGAAGGCTAATGCTGCCGGTCAGCAACAACCGTTACCCGTGCCTCCGCTGCTGGAATCCCGCCGGGGGCAGCCGCTATTTATGACGCTGCAACGTGCGCACTGGTCCTTTACACAAGGCACGCGCGCACCTGTCTGGGGAATTAACGGCCGCTATCTGGGACCGACAATCCGCGTCTGGAAAGGGGATGACGTCAAGCTTATCTACAGCAACCGTCTGACTGAAAATGTCTCGATGACCGTCGCCGGGTTACAGGTACCTGGCCCGCTGATGGGCGGCCCGGCGCGCATGATGTCCCCGAATGCTGACTGGGCGCCGGTGCTACCGATTCGCCAGAATGCCGCCACGTTGTGGTATCACGCTAATACGCCAAATCGTACTGCTCAGCAGGTCTATAACGGTCTTGCCGGGATGTGGCTGGTTGAAGATGAAGTGAGTAAATCACTGTCTATTCCCAACCACTATGGCGTGGATGATTTTCCGGTCATTATCCAGGACAAGCGGCTGGACAACTTTGGCACGCCGGAATACAGCGAGCCCGGCAGCGGTGGCTTTGTCGGTGATACGCTGCTGGTCAATGGGGCGCAAAGCCCGTATGTCGAAGTCTCCCGCGGCTGGGTGCGCTTGCGTTTGCTGAACGCTTCAAACTCGCGTCGTTACCAACTGCAAATGAGCGATGGCCGTGCGCTGCATGTGATTTCCGGCGATCAGGGTTTTTTACCTGCGCCTGTTTCGGTGAAGCAGCTCTCGCTGGCACCGGGCGAGCGTCGTGAGATCCTGGTGGATATGACTAACGGTAATGAGGTCTCTATCACCTGCGGTGAGGCGGCCAGTATTGTCGACAGGATCCGCGGGTTCTTTGAGCCTTCCAGTATTCTCATCTCCACGCTGGTATTGACGTTGCGCCCGACAGGTCTTCTGCCGCTGGTGACCGATAGCCTGCCAATGCGCCTGCTGCCAACGGAAATCCTCAGCGGTTCGCCGATTCGCAGCCGTGATATCAGCCTGGACGACGATCCTGGCATCAACGGTCAGCTGTGGGACGTCAATCGTATGGATATTACTGCCCAGCAGGGCTCCTGGGAGCGCTGGACGGTGCGGGCGGATATGCCCCAGTCCTTCCATATTGAAGGTGTTTCGTTCCTGATCCGTAATGTGAATGGCGCGATGCCGTTCCCGGAAGATAGAGGCTGGAAAGATACTGTCTGGGTTGATGGCCAGGTTGAATTACTGGTTTATTACGGACAGCCTTCCTGGGCCCATTTCCCGTTCTACTTTAATAGCCAGACGCTGGAAATGGCGGATCGTGGCTCAATCGGACAGATGTTGGTGAACCCGGCGCCGTAATGCGCCGGGGTATTCGTTACGCCCGCCAGAACATGCGCGAGAACAGGATCAGAATGGGGTAAATCTCCAGACGCCCCATGATCATGGCCGCGCACATCAGTAGCTTTGCTTCCTCGTTTAAGGTGCCAAATGTCGTGGCGGTGACGCCAAATCCTAGCCCCATATTGTTGATGCAGGCGGCGACGGTGGCGAAAGAGGAGAAGAGATCGTAGCCCATCAGATTGAGCGCCCAGATAAAAAAGCTGGTGAACAAAACGTAGAGAAAGAAAAAGCTCCATACCGAACGCACCACCCGGTCGCTTACCACGCTATTGCCCACTTTGATGTTAAGCAGGGCACGGGGATGCGCGAGCTGGTGTAACTCCTGACGGCACTGCTTGAACATAATCAAAAAGCGCAGCACCTTAATCCCCCCGCAGGTCGATCCCACACAACCGCCGAAGAAACTGGCGCTGAGCAGCATGAAGATCGTGTGCGAAGGCCACTGCGCGTAATCCGCCGTCGACAGGCCATTATCTGTCAGCATCGAACTGGCCAGAAAAAAAGCATGCACCAGGCTGTCCGTTAATCCGTACATGCCTGCCCGCCAAACTTGCCAGGTGGCGATCAGAGTGACAACCAGAGCGATAAGCAAAAAGAAACGCAATTCGGCATTGCGACGAAAGGGTTTGAAGGTACGTTTCACGATAGCAACGTACCAGAGGGTGAAGTTAAACGCAGACAGCAGTGAAAATATCCCTGCGACAAGCTCAATGGCATGGCTGTTATAAAAGCCGATGCTCTCGCTGCGAGTGGAAAATCCGCCGAGAGAGACCGTCGACAGCCCGTGGCATAAGGCGTCGAAAAACGACATCCCGGCAGCCCAGTAGGCCAGAGTACAAATAAGACCCAGAATGACATAGGTCATCCACAGCGTGCGTGCAGTATCAGCAAGTCTTGGCGTGAGGCGTTCTTCTTTAAAAGGGCCCGGCATTTCAGACTGATACAGCTTCATGCCACCAATACCCAGCAGCGGCAATACCGCCACGGCGAGGACGATAACACCCAGACCGCCAATAAAATTGAGCTGAGCCCGATAGTACAGATACGACTTCGGCAAGGCGCTGACGTCATCAATCACCGTTGCGCCTGTAGTGGTAATCCCAGAAACTCCTTCAAACAGGGCATCCGCAAAAGAGAGGTTTAAGCCATCGTCCATCCACATCGGCATCGCGCTGATAAACGAAAACAACAGCCAGAACAGGACGATAATGACGAAACCATCCCGGGTGCGCAGTTGAATCCCCGCATGTTTGGTTGCCAACCACGCCCCGCCGCCGAGGGTGAAGAAAGTCATAAACGTGCTGAAAAAGGCGAACAAGCTCCGCTCTTTGTTTAACAAAGCGATGAGCATCGGTGGCAGCATAGAAAAGCTGTAGAGAAGAACCAGAAATCCGCACAGGTGAACAACAACCCGTAACTGGGAAATATGCAGTGAATCGTTGAGTCGCAATGAAAAATCCCCCGCCGAAAAAGAGTTATCTCAGCTGGCCGGCATGGTCTTAATTATGATTGATAAAAATGATCGTCGTAAAATTTAACAATTTATATAACTTTCTACTGGTCTGGTTCAGACTCCACTTCATTTCTTGCCGACATACAGCGTATAATCCTCGGCCTTTGATTATTTTTTTACCATTTTTGGAAGCATTATGAGCGCAATATCCCTGATCCAGCCGGACAGAGACCTTTTCTCCTGGCCGCAGTACTGGGCTGCCTGTTTTGGCCCGGCACCGTTTTTGCCGATGTCACGCGACGAAATGGACCAACTTGGCTGGGATAGCTGCGACATCATTCTGGTTACCGGCGATGCATACGTCGATCATCCCAGCTTTGGCATGGCAATTTGCGGACGTATGCTGGAAGCACAAGGCTTTCGCGTAGGGATTATCGCCCAGCCGGAGTGGAACAACAAAGACGATTTTATGCGTTTGGGTAAACCGAACCTGTTCTTTGGTGTGACCGCAGGCAACATGGACTCGATGATCAACCGTTACACCGCCGATCGCCGACTGCGCCATGACGATGCCTACACACCGGACAACGTTGCGGGCAAACGTCCGGACCGCGCCACGCTGGTCTATACCCAGCGCTGTAAAGAAGCATGGAAAGATGTGCCGGTTATTCTCGGCGGTATTGAGGCCAGCCTGCGCCGTACCGCGCACTATGACTACTGGTCCGATACCGTTCGTCGCTCTGTTCTGGTGGATTCCAAAGCCGACATGCTGATGTTCGGCAACGGCGAACGTCCGCTGGTGGAAGTGGCGCATCGTCTGGCGATGGGCGAAACCATCGATCAGATCCGCGACGTGCGTAACACTGCGATTATGGTTAAAGAAGCGCTGCCGGGCTGGAGTGGGGTGGATTCCACGCGCCTCGACACGCCGGGTAAGATTGACCCGATCCCGCATCCGTATGGTGAAGATCTGCCGTGTGCTGACAACAAGCCGGTCGCACCGAAAAAGCAGGAAGCGAAAGCGGTAACCGTACAGCCGCCGCGCCCGAAACCGTGGGAAAAAACCTACGTGCTGCTGCCGTCCTTCGAAAAAGTGAAGGGCGATAAAGTGCTGTATGCGCATGCGTCGCGTATCCTGCACCACGAAACCAACCCAGGCTGTGCGCGTGCGCTGATGCAAAAGCACGGCGATCGCTACATCTGGATCAACCCGCCAGCCATTCCGCTCTCTACCGAAGAGATGGATAGCGTCTTTGCGCTGCCGTACAAACGCGTGCCGCATCCGGCGTATGGCGACAGCCGCATTCCGGCCTATGAGATGATCCGTTTCTCGATCAACATTATGCGTGGTTGCTTTGGCGGCTGTTCGTTCTGTTCGATCACCGAGCACGAAGGGCGCATCATCCAGAGCCGCTCTGAAGACTCGATCATCAATGAAATCGAAGCCATTCGCGACACCGTTCCAGGCTTTACCGGCGTGATTTCCGACCTCGGCGGCCCAACGGCGAACATGTATATGCTGCGCTGTAAGTCACCGCGCGCCGAGCAAACTTGCCGTCGTCTGTCATGCGTCTATCCGGATATCTGTCCGCATATGGACACTAACCACGAACCGACGATTAACCTTTATCGTCGTGCGCGTGATTTGAAAGGCATTAAAAAGATCCTTATTGCTTCGGGCGTGCGTTACGACATCGCGGTTGAAGACCCGCGTTATATCAAAGAGCTGGCGACCCACCACGTTGGCGGCTACCTGAAGATTGCGCCAGAGCATACCGAAGAAGGCCCGCTGTCGAAGATGATGAAGCCGGGGATGGGCAGCTACGATCGCTTTAAGGAATTGTTCGATACCTACTCTAAGCAAGCGGGTAAAGAGCAATACCTGATCCCGTACTTTATTTCCGCGCACCCGGGTACGCGTGACGAAGATATGGTGAATCTGGCGTTGTGGTTGAAGCAACGTCGTTTCCGTCTGGATCAGGTGCAGAACTTCTATCCATCGCCGTTGGCGAACTCCACAACCATGTATTACACCGGGAAAAACCCGCTGGGTAAAATTGGTTATAAGAGTGAAGACGTGGTGGTGCCGAAAGGTGATAAGCAGCGTCGTTTGCATAAAGCCCTGCTGCGTTACCACGATCCAGCCAACTGGCCGTTAATCCGCCAGGCGCTGGAAGATATGGGTAAAAAGCATCTGATCGGCGGTCGTCGCGAATGTCTGGTCCCGGCGCCTACGCTGGAAGAGATGCGCGAAGCGCGTCGCCAAAACCGTCATACTCGCCCGGCATTGACCAAGCACACACCGGTGGCGCATCAGCGCCAGACGCCTGCCGCAAACAAAAAACGCGGGAAAGTGGCAGGGCGCTAATCTGCCTTGCCCGGTGGTGAAACGCTTATCAGGCCTACAAATAGCACGATTTTGTAGGCCGGATAAGGTGCTTGAACCGCCATCCGGCAGAGAGACTCAGTATTTATGCTTCACGAATTCTGGCCGCTAATGCGGCCAGTTTTGCATCATCCGCTCGTTCATGATCGTGTGACGAAAGATATCCTTCATACTGCTCGAAAAATTTGTTCTGCCGCGCTTCAATCGGTTTCCAGTGGGTTAGATCGCCAGTACCGTGCATGGGGCTTAATTTGCTGTGCACATGGTCTACGCCGAAACCTTCGAAGAACATCCCCGTACGACTGACATCCGGGAAAGCTTTATCCAGTTTCTTAGCCACTTTTTGGGTCGCCAGCATCAGATCAGCCAGTGCCTGCGGCGGCATATCGAAGGCATAGCTGGGATAATGCTTTTTCGGGATCACCACGGTGAAACCGTCGGTGTTCGGGAAAATCGACAGAAAAGCCAGATGATGCTCGTCTTCCCAGACCTTATGGCAGGGTGCTTTACCTTCAACTATTTGACAGAAAATACAGGTCATTCCTTTTCTCCGCAGGTAAGGTGATTCGTCAGGACGCAGTCAGTTTAGTACAGACCCAACACCTTCCACCACATCAGACCCACGGTGATAAACACCGCCTGGTTAAACAAGCTGATGATAAATCCTGTACGCCACCAGACGCCTGTTGGAACGTACCCGGCACCAAACAGGATTGGACCGCGAGCGTGGGTGTACTGGGTGAGCGAGCAGTACAAACTGCTGGTGAAGGCCAGCATTAATGCCGTGGGGGCTGCGGGAATATTCAGATGCAGGCCGACACCAAGGAAAACGGCGTACAGCGCGGCAATCTGTGCATTACCGCTGGCAAAAAAGTAGTGGGTATAGAAGTAGGCAGCGTTCAGCAGCAGCAGGACGATCACCCAACTGGTACCGTGCATAGTACTGCTCAGGCTATCGCCGATCAGATTGCCAAACCAGGTGGTGAAGCCCAGTTTTTTCAGTTGGTTCGCCATCATCAACAGCGCGGCAAACCAAATCAGTGTGTCCCATGCGCCTTTCTCGCTCTTCACATCTTCCCAGCTCAGAACGCCGCTTAGCAATAAAATGGACAGTCCCACGAACGAGGCAGTGGTGGCGTCGACGCCTAACGTATCGCCAAAAATCCACAGCACCAGCAGTACGCCGACGGTAGCCAGCATCAGCCATTCGCCGCGAGACATACTGCCCATTTCCGCCAGCTCTTTGCGCGCCAGGTTAGGGGCGTCCGGCGTGTGTTTAATTTCCGGGCGCACGATCCAGTAGACCAGCAGTGGAACCAGCAGTAATGACACAAGGCATGGCAGCAGAGCCGCCATAAACCAGCCGCCCCAGGTCAGCGTGACGCCCGCATTGGCCGCCAGTTTCACCGCCAACAGGTTGCCGGTATAGCCGGTCATAAAGAGCGCGGCGGTGACGTCGTTGACGTTGCCAATACAGGTGATAAGAAAGGTACCGATTTTACTGCGGGACTCATCTTCCGGGTTCGAATGGAAACTGCGTGCCAGAGAGTCAGCAATCGGATAGATGACGCCGCCGCAGCGTGCTGTATTACTCGGCATTGCCGGGGAGAGGATCAGATCGGCAAAAGCCAGACCATAGGCGAGTCCCAGCGTGCGCTTGCCGAGCAGACGGATCATCTGCAGCGCAATGCGTCGTCCGAGGCCTGTTTTGATAAACCCGCGGGCAATCATAAAAGCCACGACAATAAGCCAGATAAGTGAACTGTTCAGCTCACTCAGTGCCGTGGTGATAGCGCCGCTGGCGGTTTTATCCCCGGCAGCATAGGCGAGTGCAAAAACCGTAATCCCAATAATGCCGACCGCGCCGATGGGTAAAACTTTTGCCACGATAGAGGCAATAGTCGCGACGAAAATAATTGCTGAATGCCAGGCTGGCGCACTTAACCCGGAAGGTGGAGTAAGCTGCCACAGTCCGGCAGAAATGAATATTATAAGAATTAATGGGAGCCATTTGACTCCGCTACTTTTTTTCTCAGTCACGTTTACGCACCTATGGATATGGTGAATGTATTCATTAAATAAATATATTTATTTAATAATTAACAGGTTATGTTGCGTAATGCTGCTCCAGCGACTGCAAGAAATACATCAATATATGTGTGTGAATTGTTTCCTGATATTTCAAATCAGTAAAGGCCCGACGAGAGTGTCGGGCTGGAGGGAAGGGGTTAACCGCCGAACTGATCCGGGTCTGGCCCCAGACGTTTGCCCTGATCGAGTTTCGCGATTTCGCCTAATTCGTCTTTATCCAGGCGGAAGTCCCAGACGTTAAAGTTATCTGCGATACGCGCAGGGGTGACCGATTTTGGAATCACCACCAGCCCGCTATCCAGGTGCCAGCGGATGACAATCTGCGCCGGTGATTTGCCATATTTCTCAGCGAGGTCACGGATGATCTTTTGATCAAAGACGTCTTTGCCGCCCTGCGCCAGCGGGCTCCAGGATTCGGTCTGGATTTTATGCGTTGCGTTCCAGGCGTGCAGTTGGCGCTGTTGCATAAGCGGATGAAGTTCGATCTGGTTAATCACCGGAGGTACGCCGGTTTCATCCATCAACCGCTGGAGATGATTGATCTGAAAGTTGCACACGCCGATGCTCTTAATCAGCCCTTCTTTTTGCAGGTCGATCATGTTTTCCCACGCTTCAACGTAGTGGTCGATCGCCGGAACCGGCCAGTGCATCAGGTATAGATCGAGGTAATCAAGCTGGAGTTTTTCCATGCTTTCGAGTAAGGCTTCCCGGGGGCGTTTTTGGTCATCATTCCACAGCTTGGTGGTGATGAATAACTCGTCCCGTGGTACGCCAGCATCGCGTATTGCTTTGCCGACACCTTCTTCGTTTTTGTACGCCGCAGCGGTATCAATTGAGCGATAGCCCACTTCCAGCGCTTTATGAATGGCGGTGATGACTTCTTCGTTGCTTGCCTTCCAGACCCCCAGGCCCAGTTGTGGCATGACGTTACCATCCTGTAGCTTGATAATGGTTGGACTGGTCATAATTCCCCCCCACACTTAATCCTTCAGGCTGCCTCTTTGTTGGCTGCTTGCGTTTACCCCGGTCACGTACTTATGTACGCTCCCGGGGATTCACTTAATTGCCGCCTCGATGCATCATGAATGATTGGGTGTAAATTGAGTTCACCGGGGCAGCCCCCGGTGAGTTAGGTGTGACTTAAGCCTGGTATAAATACCCAAAAACGAAAGGCGGAGGTTAAAAAACCTTAGCGGGCAGCTTCGTAAATCCGACGGCTGACTTCAAGCGTAATGTCCTGATGTTCGCCCAGTTGCGTACCGCCGTGTGCTTCCAGTTTTTCCAGCAATGCCGGGATGGAGCTACCGTCCAGGCCATAGTCAGACAGGCGAGTGGGTACGCCCATTTGTTCGAAGAAAGCGCGGGTAGCGGCAATGGCGGCGTCGATGCGCTGGTCGTCGGAACCTTCGGTGATATTCCAGATACGCTCTGCGTATTGCAGCAGTTTGGCACGCTTGGTATCACGTTTTTCATTCCACAGCGCTGGCAGAACGATGGCCAGCGTTTGAGCATGATCCAGACCGTGCATTGCGGTCAGTTCATGGCCCAGCATATGCGTTGCCCAGTCCTGCGGTACGCCTGCGCCAATCAGGCCGTTCAGCGCCTGGGTTGCCGCCCACATGACGTTCGCACGCACGTTGTAGTTTTCCGGCTCCTGCAAGGCTTTCGGACCTTCTTCTACCAGCGTGAGCAGAATGCCTTCGGCAAAGCGATCCTGAATTTTCCCGTCTACCGGATAAGTTACATACTGCTCAACGGTATGCACGAAGGCATCTACAACGCCGTTCGCAACCTGACGTGGCGGAAGGGTATAGGTGTAAACCGGATCCAGAACGGCAAATACTGGCTGCACAAACGGGGTCATAAAGGCCAGTTTATCGCCGGTGGTTTTACGCGAAATTACCGCGCCGGAGTTAGATTCAGAGCCGGTTGCAGGCAGGGTTAATACGGAGCCCATCGGGATGGCGCTTGTTACGTCGTTGCCGTGGGTTTCCAGAATGCGCCATGGATCGATGCCATCAGCGTACTGTGCCGCTGCCGCGATGAATTTGGTGCCGTCCAGCACTGAACCGCCACCTACCGCCAGCAGAAACGTCACTTTCTCATCACGCACGATTTTTACTGCGTTCATCAGCGTTTCATAAGACGGGTTTGGCTCGATACCGCCAAACTCCAGCACATCCAGGCCTTTCAGCGCGTCCTGAACCTGCGCCAGGACGCCAGTTTTTTTCACGCTGCCGCCGCCGTAGGTAACCAGTACGCGAGCGTCCTGAGGAATTTGATCGCGCAGCTCAGCAATCGCGCCTTTACCAAACAAAATACGTGTTGGGGTATGGAGATTAAAGTTGTTCATTGCTCGTTCCCTTTGGTGGGTAATAAAAGAGGGCAGGTGAGTGTCTGCCGGATGATGAACATTGTGGTCGCCCGCCGCGCTGCTCTCAATGCTCATTTCTGCCGATGTCTTGCCCATTTCTACAGACTGCTGGAGAAAACGGATAAATCTGCGCATTATGTCAGGGTCGAAAACCGATGATGAAATGGTGTCCCATGAACCGTGATGAGATCTGTCTTCTGCTGACAGATAAAATTAAGCAGCTGAAAAACAATGAAAATAGACTTAACGAACTGCTGCCAGATGTCCGCCTGCTACACGGTACGGAGCCGGCGGCGCGTACACCGGTCATGTATCAGCCAGGCATCATATTTCTCTTTTCGGGACATAAAATTGGTTACATCAATGAGCGCGTATTTCGCTATGACGCCAACGAATACCTGCTGCTAACCGTACCTTTACCCTTTGAATGTGAAACCTATGCGACGCCGGAGGTTCCTCTGGCCGGTATTTATCTGAATGTCGATATCCTGCAATTGCAGGAGTTGCTGATGGACATTGGGGAAGACGAGCTGTTCCAGCCCGCCATGGCGGCCAGCGGGATTAACTCTGCAACGCTCTCTGACGAAATTCTCTGCGCTGCTGAGCGCCTGCTGGATGTGATGGAGCGACCGCTGGATGCGCGTATTCTGGGGAAACAGATTATTCGCGAGATCCTCTACCATGTGCTGACCGGACCGCGCGGCGGCGCGTTACTTGCGCTGGTCAGTCGCCAGACGCATTTCAGTTTGATAAGCCGGGTACTGAAGCGGATTGAAACCAAATACACCGAAAACCTCAATGTAGAACAGCTGGCGGCAGAGGCGAACATGAGCGTGTCGGCTTTTCATCATAATTTTAAAGCGGTGACCAGCACGTCGCCGCTGCAATATCTTAAGAGCTATCGCCTGCATAAAGCACGGATGATGATGGTTCACGATGGGATGAAGGCCAGTGCGGCTGCCATGCGCGTCGGCTATGAGAGCGCATCGCAATTCAGTCGGGAGTTCAAACGTTTCTTTGGCGTAACGCCGGGGGAAGATGCGGCAAGAATTCGTATGATGCAGGGGAGTTGATTTCTTGTAGTAGGCCTGACAGGTATACCGTAGGCCTTAAAGCCGCGCGCCATCAGGCATAATGCCGGGAATTACCCCGGCTACGGATAATACTCAGGCGCTACAGTATTTTTTTTTAATCACCACGAACAATGTTCCCAACAATCCTGCGGTTAACAGGGCAATCGGCAGGATCATTAGAAAGGTCATCACCTGATCTTCATGGCGTTTAACGAATGGGATCATGCTCAGCGCATAGCCGAAACTGGTGACGACGGTGACCCACAGCAGGCCACTCAGCCAGTTAAAAAACTGGAACCGACGGTTAGGAAGCCCTGAAATGCCCGCCATCGTTGGCAGCAAGGTGCGAACGAACGCCAGGAAACGCCCTGCCAGCAGCGCCATCAGGCCGTGTTGATCAAACATGCAGGTGGCGCGCTGATGGTATTTTTCCGGTAATTGCGCCAGCCAGCCTTTCACCGTGCGCGTGTTGCCTAGCCAGCGTCCCTGAATATAACTCAGCCAGCAGCCCAGACTGGCTGCGGCCGTCAGAATAGCTATGGTAGGTAAAAAACTCATCACGTCCTGAGCGATCAGCGCTCCTGCCAGTAATAACAGGCTGTCTCCGGGTAAAAAGGAGGCGGGCAGCAGGCCATTTTCTAAAAACAGCGTGGCGAACATGACGAAGTACACCACGCTCACAACGTGCGGATCCGCCAGTGCGGCAAAATCGTGTTGCCAGAGCGCGGAGACAATATCTTGAATGACTACCATGGACTTTCCTGTGGAACAGCGTTTATGTGTGGATTGTACTCCTGAATTGCCCGGGATGCCTTGATCCCGGACGCAACAATTGCAGACTTTTCCACCAGAAGTGTCTGCATATATGTCCATCTGTGGCAATTTTACTCGATTCGGGCAAATCCTGCGGCCAAATCGGCAATCAGATCGTCAACATTCTCTAAACCGATATGTAAACGGATGAGCGTTCCGCTGAAATCCACCTCGCCTTGCGGACGGATTGCCGCAATGTGTTCCGGCTGGTTGGCGAGAATCAGCGACTCAAAACCGCCCCAGGAGTAGGCCATGCTGAACAGGCTGAAGTGATCCAGATACGCAGCAAGCTCCTCATTATTGAGCTTCTTATTCAATATAAAGGAGAACAGGCCGCTGCTGCCGGTAAAATCACGCTTCCAGAATTCATGCCCTTTACTGCCGGGCAGTGCCGGGTGGTTCACGCGGGCGACCTGCGGATGGCTGGCCAGCCACTCGGCGACCTTTAAGCTGCTTTCATGGTGCTGACGCAGGCGAACGCTCAGCGTACGCAGTCCACGGCTGGTCATATAGGCGGTATCGGCGTCCAGCATTTGCCCCATCAGATAGGCATTTTCGCGCAGTTGATCCCAGCAGCGGGCATTAGATACCGCCGTGCCGACCATGCCGTCAGAATGACCAATCAGATATTTGGTGCCTGCCTGAATAGAGATATCAATGCCAAAATCCAACGCTTTGAACAGCACCCCGGCAGCCCAGGTGTTATCAATCATGATGATTGCATCCGGCGCGACGCTTCTGACGGCGGCAACAATAGCGGGAACATCATGCACTTCCATAGTGACAGAGCCGGGAGATTCCAGAAATACGACTTTCGTGTTCGGCTGTATGTGCTTAACGATATCGGCGCCAACCAGCGGATCGAACCAGCCGGTGGACACGCCGAGCTTGCCGAGAATTTTGGTACAGAAATCCTGACTGGGTTCATAGGCTGTGTTGGTCATCAGCACATGATCCCCTTGCTCCACAAAGGCAAGGATGGTGTTGGCAACGGCCGCCGCACCGCAGGGGAACAGCGCGCAACCCGCACCACCTTCCAGTTCGCACATCGCTTCCTGAAGAGAGAAATGCGTCAGGGTTCCGCGACGCCCATAGAAAAGCGCACCGTTCGCCCGGTTGTGCGTGGCCTGTTTTTTAGCCTCTACGGTGTCAAAAACCAGCGAAGAAGCGCGCTGGATCACGCTATTTACCGAGCCCAGCGTGTACTTTTTACTGCGTCCTGCGTGAACGAGTTTGGTTTCAAGTTGCTTATCTGCCATGTTGTCTTACCTGTTTTTATACGTCTGGATGTCTAAACTACCATGAATCAAAGATGACGCATCCTGCAGAACGTTCATACAGTAGAAAATAATCTCAAAATGCTTCTGGTGACTTTTTTACTGCGTAAGCGCAAGGAAAAGAAACCAAAGGTGCGGCAATATGTAAATAGTAATGAGAACGACTATCAATTCGACGTCGTTTTGATATGATTACGCTCAGATTTTGTGATTTGCGTCCTGGAGATACAGAGTGGGTAATAATTTGATGCAGACGGATCTTTCCGTCTGGGGTATGTATCAGCACGCCGATATCGTGGTTAAGTGCGTGATGATTGGGCTGATTTTGGCGTCAGTGGTCACCTGGGCTATCTTCTTTAGTAAGAGCCTTGAGTTCTTTACTCAGAAACGCCGCCTTAAGCGTGAACAGCAACTGCTGGCGGAAGCCCGCTCTTTAGATCAGGCAAGTGAAATTGCCGCAGGATTCGATGGCAAAAGCCTGGGCGCACAGTTGATTAACGAAGCGCAGAACGAGCTGGAACTGTCAGAAGGCAGCGACGATAACGAAGGCATTAAAGAGCGTACCGGCTTCCGTCTGGAGCGTCGTGTGGCGGCGGTAGGTCGTCATATGGGCCGCGGTAACGGATACCTGGCCACCATCGGGGCTATCTCTCCATTCGTCGGTCTGTTCGGTACCGTATGGGGCATCATGAATAGCTTCATCGGGATTGCGCAAACCCAAACGACCAACCTCGCCGTTGTTGCGCCGGGTATCGCAGAAGCGCTGTTAGCGACCGCAATCGGTCTGGTCGCAGCAATTCCAGCGGTTGTTATCTACAACATTTTCGCACGTCAGATTGGCAGCTATAAAGCGATGCTGGGCGACGTCGCGGCACAGGTGCTGTTGCTGCAAAGTCGCGATCTGGACCTGAATGCAAGCGCATCCGCGCATCCGGTACGTGCAGCGCAGAAATTACGTGTAGGATAATGTTCCATGGCAATGAGCTTTAATGAAAACCTGGACGATAACGGTGAAATGCATGAAATCAACGTGACGCCGTTTATCGACGTTATGTTGGTTTTATTGATCATCTTTATGGTTGCCGCGCCGTTGGCAACCGTAGATGTGAAGGTGAATCTCCCTGCCTCCACCAGCACGCCGCAGCCGCGTCCGGAAAAACCGGTTTACCTGTCAGTTAAAGCCGATAAGAGTATGTTTATTGGCAACAATCAGGTGACGGATGAAACCATGATTAACGAGCTAAATGCGTTAACTGACGGGAAGAAAGACACCACGATTTTCTTCCGGGCAGATAAAACCGTTGATTATGAGACCATGATGAAGGTGATGGATACGCTGCATCAGGCGGGCTTCCTGAAGATTGGTCTGGTTGGCGAAGAGACAGTGAAAGCGAAGTAATCTTCCTCATTGCCGGGTAATGGTTGCCGCCTTACCCGGCGTGTCTCTCCTGATTCAACTCCCTCGCACACATGTTCTTATCTGTTCTCATCTAACGCGACCGTGGTTATCCTGGTGGGTTCGTAGTTCCCTTCAGACAGCTTTCGCGTCAGGCGTAAGGTGGCCGTTTCCCGCGCGAGTATATGCTGGTAGGTGCTTTCCAGTCGGGCCATGATTTTGTCCCGCAGTTCTGGTTGCTGCTCCATAATGGCTTCGATCGCGGCACCGTAGATCTCTTCTTTAGCCTGTAGCGAGTAAATTTCACGGCGATTTTGCCATTTCATCCGCACCAGTGCAGCGGGAATAGAGACTATCTCCTGAGCAACGCTTTCCAGTGTCGCGTTTTTATTGGCAATCAACACGGCTAAATTTTGCTTTAAGACAAACTCATCGCTTTTATGGTTATCTAAAGCCAAATAAACATTATTATCCTCAACATCTTTCATTTTATTTCTCTTCCAGAGAATAAAAAATAGGGTCGCTGGTTTCACGGGTAATTAAATTAAGCCAAATTTTGTTGCCCTGTTCATTTATGATGGCTGTTTTTTGAGTCAAAATTTTACTTAATTCTTGTGCATTAATGTCGCCTTCTGCCTGTAGTGAATTGAGTAGACGAGAGAATGACTCAATTTTTGCTGCACGAAATAGACGCTCTTTTAAATGGCGGTCGCACTCTTCAAATAGCATATTTCGTGACTGACCGGTAGCGGTTGAGCTAATCAAAATATCGGATTCGTAATCGCTTAATGTTATCTTCCCCTGAGTCAAATTTTCACTATTATCTGTGGAGGTGGTATTGTCAGGTGAGTTGGATAAGTGAAAACACGAGGGAACAAGATGCTCGGGAAGCATGTTGAAATATCCTTTGATGCCAATGATATGTTGTTTTAAATAAACCATGCCGCGTTGACAATAGCATGGCGTAATTTTAAAATCAAAAAAAATGGAGCCAGTATATGAACAGTATATTTTATTCTGTTATTACCCTGCTATTGCTGACCTGCGGGGTACTTTTGTTGATGCGCAGTGCAAATAAAAACCGTAATGCAGAAAATGGATACGCTGAAAACCAGCCGGAAATACTGAGTAAAGAAGAGGGTGAAGATCATTTCTCGGTACTGATGAATTCGATTACTCCGGTTTGGTATTGGCGCGTCAATCACGAATATATCGATTTTATCCACTCGACGATCAAACGGATGACAATGGTGGAGCTGAATGAGACGCCAGGGCTATTTGATGCACAGCGGCGTTGCAGCGATCTCAACTCTGCAGTGTATAAATATTACGACAATATTAAAAAACGCTGTCTGAGTGGCGAGAAAGTCCCGCATGCCGATCTGGACGTGCTTAACTTACGTCAGTGCTTCAGGGAGTTCAGCCTGGAAGCCTACCCTGCACTTGTCGCGCTGGTGTGGCCGGAATATCAGCGCCCAGAAATCAAAGCAGAAGAGGTGTGAGGGACTGGCTGGCCCGTATTACGTGCCGGGAAGAACAACGTTGCTACCCGGCACGGTGTTACCTACGGTTATTTGTCAGATGAGGCCTGCCACAGGTTCAGCTTACCGTCCGCGACGTGCTTATCGATCTGCGCCAGTTCTTCGGCGCTGAACGTCAGATTCGCCAGCGCCTGAACGTTTTCTTCCAGTTGCTCCGGTCGACTGGCGCCAATCAATACCGACGTTACCCTGTTGTCTTTTAGCAGCCAGCTTAAGGCCATTTGTGCCATCGACTGTCCACGCTGTTGCGCCATCTCATTAAGCAAACGCAGGCTGGTAAGGTTTTCTTCCGTCAGCATGTTTTCCGTTAACCCACGAACCTTTTTCCCTTCACGCTGCATGCGTGAACCTTCCGGAATACCGTTGAGGTATTTCCCCGTCAGCAGTCCCTGAGCCAGCGGCGTAAATGCGATGCAGCCCATGCCGTTGGATTCCAGCGTATCCAGCAGGCCGCTGCTGTCTACCCAGCGGTTAAGCAGGTTGTAAGACGGCTGATGGATCAGCAATGGAATTTTCCATTCCCGCATCAGCTCGGCCATTTTCTGCGTACGTTCCGGAGAATAGGATGAGATGCCGACATACAGCGCTTTACCGCTTTGCACGGCGTGGGCCAGCGCCGAGGCGGTCTCTTCCATTGGCGTATTTTCGTCAACGCGGTGAGAGTAGAAGATATCGACATAGTCGAGACCCATGCGTTTCAGACTCTGGTCGAGGCTGGCGAGCAGGTATTTGCGCGAACCGCCAGAACCGTATGGCCCAGGCCACATGTCATAGCCTGCCTTGGTGGAGATAATCAGTTCATCGCGATAGTGTGCAAAATCCTCGCGCAGCAATCGGCCAAAATTCTCTTCTGCGCTGCCCGGTGGCGGCCCATAGTTATTGGCTAAATCAAAATGCGTGATGCCTAAATCAAATGCTTTACGCAACAGGGCGCGCTGTGAATCCAGCGCCTGAACGTTCCCAAAACTGTGCCATAAACCCAGCGATAGCGCGGGTAAACGCAAACCGCTGCGCCCACAGTAGCGATAGAGCATCTGCTCGTAACGTTCAGGATTGGCAAACCAGGCCATGAGATCTCCTTAGTGCAGGTGAATTTCGAAACAACGTTTCTATTCTAGCGGGTTCACGGTGAATATCCCGTTCACCAGGTCACACTGAGATGAAAAACTGGGCAAAAACAGGTCACTGTGCTTTGCTTAAAAAAACATCAATCAGGAGTGCGACGATGCCGCGTTTGACTGCCAAAGACTTTCCGCAAGAGCTGCTCGACTACTATGACTATTACGCGCATGGCAAAATAACGAAACGCGAGTTTCTCAATCTGGCAGCGAAATATGCAGTGGGTGGCATGACGGCGTTGGCCTTATTCAATTTATTGAAACCCAACTATGCCCTCGCAACGCAGGTAGAATTTACCGATTCCGATATTCTGGCGGAATATATTACCTATCCTTCGCCTGAAGGGCATGGTGATGTGCGGGGGTATTTAGTTAAACCTGCGAAGGTGACAGGGAAAGTTCCGGCGATGGTGGTAGTGCATGAGAATCGTGGGCTGAATCCGTATATTGAAGATGTGGCGAGACGGGTGGCGAAGGCGGGCTTTATGGCACTTGCGCCGGATGGATTAAGTTCGGTAGGGG
This sequence comes from Citrobacter sp. MGH105, assembly GCF_001037485.2. Lineage (NCBI taxonomy): Bacteria > Pseudomonadati > Pseudomonadota > Gammaproteobacteria > Enterobacterales > Enterobacteriaceae > Citrobacter > Citrobacter sp. MGH105. The sequence goes on from NZ_CP073048.1 coordinate 788,129, forward strand.
GATATCCTGGCAATGATGATAAAGGTCGGGAATTGCAGCAGCAGGTTGATCCCGTAAAGTTGATGAATGATTTTTTTGCCGCCATTGAATTTATGCAACATTATTCAGGGACGACGGGAAAGGTAGGTATCACCGGATTTTGCTACGGTGGTGGTGTGTCGAATGCCGCTGCTGTGGCTTTCCCTGAACTGGCCTGCGCGGTGCCTTTTTATGGGCGGCAGGTTCCTGCATCAGATGTCCCTAAAATAAACGCGCCTTTATTACTGCACTATGCGCAATTAGACACACGTATTAATGAGGGATGGCCTGCCTATGAAGCGGCGCTTAAGGCCAATAAGAAAGTCTATGAAGCCTATATCTATCCCGGCGTTAATCATGGCTTTCACAACGATTCGACCCCCCGTTATGATAAAGCTGCCGCTGATTTAGCCTGGGAACGTACTCTTGCGTGGTTTAACAAATATTTGCGATAGAAAACAATAGATTATTTAATGCTTATAACTAATTACCTGAATAATAATGCTACCTAATTTCATTAGCATTCATATTGATATAGTGTGGAGAGATAGTGGATGTACTTAAGAAAGTAAAAAAATAAAGAACGCATTATATCTTCTCTACTGCCTGCCGATAACAAGGATAAGTATCGCCTGATGGCGAATTCCTCATCAACGGCAAGGAAATTATTATGCGTTTGCTGAAAAACTTCACTATTCGTATTGTCATGTTGGCAATACTGGGACTTTTTTGCCTGCTCTGGTCGGGCGTGGGTTTATTCAGTCTTCATTCGTTATCAAAAATATCTGAAGGCAATGATATTGACCGTCATCTTGTCCATCAGATGACGGTTCTCAGTCAGGGCAACGATCAGTACTTTCGCTTCGTAACGCGCTTAAGTCGCGCCATGGATGTCAAAATGAGTGGCGGAACGCCTGATTTTGCGCCAGCGCAACAGTCCCTGGAGAATATGAGCAAAAAACTCCAGGAGATGAAAACATTATCTCCGGGCCCTATGGACCCTGACGTCGCTAACGCAGTACTGACGAAGTGGCAGGCGCTGCTGGACAACGGCGTGATCCCGCAAATGCAGCTGGCGCAGCAGGGAACGCTTACGGCCTTTGCTGAGCATGCCAGCACTATTACACCTGCGTTGAGCCGTGAATTTGGCGCCAGTGCCGAGCGTTTTAACGCCACGGCAGGTGAGCGACTCGATACCACCCGCGTGATGGTCGATGGCAAAACCTCTATCATCCGGACGCTAATTATCACCGCCGTTATCCTTGGGATTGCCCTCCTTTTCTTTACCGACCGCTACCTTGTTTCCATGATGGTGAAACCGCTGGGACGTATTCGCCAACAGTTCCAGCAGATTGCGCAGGGCGATCTTAGCCATCCCATCGAAGATTTTGGTCGTAACTGTGTGGGTCAACTGGTGCCGTTATTGTGCGCGATGCAGGATAGCCTACGCGAAGCCGTCAGTACCATCCGTTCAGGTAGTGACAACATCTGGCGAGGGGCGACGGAAATTTCCACCGGCAATAACGATCTCTCCTCACGTACTGAAGAGCAGGCTGCGGCACTGGAAGAGACCGCTGCCAGCATGGAGCAACTGACCGCAACGGTAAAACTGAACGCAGAAAATGCGCGTGAAGCCAGCCAACTTGCCGATACGGCCACAGAAACGGCAGGCAAAGGGAGCACGTTGGTTTCAGAAGTGGTAGAGACGATGGACGGCATTGCCGCCAGCTCTAAACAGATCGCGGAAATCACGTCAGTTATTAATAGCATTGCTTTCCAGACCAACATTTTGGCGCTGAACGCGGCGGTTGAAGCAGCCAGGGCAGGCGAGCAGGGGCGCGGTTTTGCCGTCGTCGCCGGTGAAGTACGCAACCTTGCCAGTCGCAGCGCCGGGGCGGCGAAAGAGATTGAGACGCTGATTGGCGAGTCATCGCGTCGTGTTGATCAGGGCGCTCGTCTGGTTAAAGAAACAGGATTAACCATGGAGGCGATTCTGCGTGGCGCCACCGAAGTGACTGTCATCATGAAGCAAATTGCCTCTGCTTCGGAAGAACAGAATAAGGGTATCTCGCAGGTGAGCGTGGCGATCACGCAGATGGACAGCGTAACGCAACAGAATGCTGCGCTGGTAGAACAAGTTTCCGCCGCGGCAGTGGCGCTGGAACGACAAACAGAGGAGCTGCAACGCTCGGTGCAACAGTTCCGCCTTTCCGCTAATGATGTGCAATACGCAGCCAGTCAAACCGCTTCCTCTTCAGCAGACAGCAAAACGTCTGCGGCCGCTAAAACGGATGAGTGGGTGTCCTTTTAAGCCGTTATAAAAAGTTCGTGATACCTCTGGTCTTTGCTTAAAAAATCGCTATATAATTTATTATATAGCGATTGGAGGTTATGCATGGACAACCATTTTGGTAAAGGTCTGATGGCCGGATTAAACGCCTCAAGTGCGAACAGTGCACGCTCAGTGGCGAATTTTTGTGCGGATTATAAGCGTGGTTTTGTGCTGGGATTTTCACATCGAATGTTTGAAAAAACGGGCGATCGACAGCTCAGCGCGTGGGAAGCGGGGATCCTGACGCGCCGTTATGGGCTGGATAAAGAGATGGTGATGGATTTCTTTAAAGAGAACCAGTCCAGTACAACAATTCGGTTTTTCATGGCCGGCTATCGACTCGAAGCTTGATCCGAAAGGGGTATTATCTTGCTTTAATTAATTACACTATTGACCTACGCCTTCGTTTTGTTGCTCCGCCGAAGTATTATAATGCACATAACCATATAAAAAGTGTGGTAATGGCGCGCCGATCGCAATATGCAACATGCGAATGGTGCAAAATAAAAGCCAGGTCTTCGCAACGGAATAACTATAAAATGACTGGAGATAACTCTCTCATCAATTCGAGCGGCATTAATCGCCGTGATTTCATGAAGCTTTGTGCAGCACTGGCCGCTACCATGGGGCTCAGTAGCAAAGCCGCCGCAGAAATGGCCGAATCAGTTTCTCGTCCTCAGCGCCCACCGGTTATCTGGATTGGTGCTCAGGAGTGTACGGGTTGTACTGAATCGCTGCTTCGCGCGACACACCCTACAGTGGAAAACCTCGTTCTGGAGACAATCTCTCTGGAATACCATGAGGTGCTCTCTGCCGCCTTCGGCCATCAGGTCGAAGAGAACAAACATAACGCTCTGGAGAAGTACAAAGGGCAATATGTTCTGGTAGTAGATGGTTCTATCCCACTGAAAGATAATGGTATTTACTGTATGGTTGCCGGCGAGCCGATCGTGGATCACATCCGCCGGGCCGCAGAAGGCGCAGCCGCTATCATTGCCATCGGCTCTTGCGCCGCGTGGGGTGGTGTTGCTGCCGCTGGCGTTAACCCAACGGGTGCAGTCGGCCTGCAAGAAGTACTGCCAGGCAAAACCATCATCAACATCCCCGGCTGTCCGCCGAACCCGCATAACTTCCTCGCAACGGTCGCGCATATCATCACTTATGGTAAGCCGCCGAAGCTGGATACCAAAAACCGTCCGACATTCGCCTATGGCCGTTTGATTCACGAACACTGCGAACGCCGCCCGCACTTCGATGCTGGTCGCTTTGCTAAAGAGTTTGGCGATGAAGGCCACCGTGAAGGTTGGTGCCTCTACCATCTGGGCTGTAAAGGACCAGAAACCTACGGCAACTGCTCAACGCTGCAATTCTGCGATGTGGGTGGCGTGTGGCCGGTGGCTATCGGTCACCCTTGCTACGGCTGTAACGAAGAAGGCGTCGGCTTCCATAAAGGTATTCACCAGCTTGCTCACGTGGAAAACCAAACGCCGCGTTCCGAGAAACCTGATGTCAACATGAAAGAAGGCGGCAATGTTTCTGCCGGAGCGATTGGACTGCTGGGTGGCGTAGTAGGACTGGTTGCCGGTGTCAGCGTGATGGCGGTTCGTGAACTGGGGCGTCAGCAGAAGAAAGATAACGCTGACTCACGGGGAGAATAACCGTGAACAGACGTAACTTTATTAAAGCAGCCTCCAGCGGGGCATTGCTGTTGGGCGCAGCGCCGTCCATCAGCCATGCGGCTGCAGAAAACCGTCCGCCGATCCCTGGTTCTCTTGGGATGCTCTATGACTCGACGCTGTGCGTAGGCTGCCAGGCCTGTGTCACCAAGTGTCAGGATATCAACTTCCCGGCGCGTAACCCGGAAGGCGAGCAAACCTGGTCGAACAACGACAAACTGTCGCCGTATACCAATAACATCATTCAGGTGTGGCGTAGCGGAACAGGCGTTAACAAAGACCAGGAAGAAAATGGTTACGCATACATCAAGAAACAGTGCATGCACTGTGTTGATCCGAACTGCGTTTCCGTTTGCCCGGTCTCCGCGCTGAAGAAAGATCCGAAAACCGGCATCGTCCATTATGACAAAGATGTCTGCACGGGCTGTCGTTACTGCATGGTCGCCTGCCCGTACAACGTGCCTAAGTACGACTACAACAACCCGTTTGGTGCGCTTCACAAATGTGAACTGTGTAACCAGAAAGGCGTTGAGCGTCTGGACAAAGGTGGTTTACCGGGTTGTGTTGAAGTGTGCCCAGCCGGTGCGGTGATTTTTGGTACGCGTGAAGAGCTGATGGCTGAGGCGAAAAAACGTCTCGCGCTGAAGCCAGGTAGCGAATACCACTATCCGCGTCAGACGGTGAAAGCAGGCGATACCTATCTGCATACGGTACCGAAGTACTACCCGCACCTGTACGGTGAGAAAGAAGGTGGTGGTACGCAGGTTATGGTACTGACGGGTGTTCCTTACGAGGATTTGGATCTGCCGAAGCTGGATGATCTTTCAACTGGTGCGCGTTCCGAACATGTTCAACATTCCCTGTACAAGGGCATGATATTACCCCTGGCTGCGCTGGCGGGCTTAACCGTGCTGGTTCGTCGTAACACGAAAAACGACCATCACGATGGAGGAGACGATCATGAGTCATGATCCTAAACCGCTGGGCGGAAAAATAATCAGCAAACCGGTCATTATTTTTGGGCCGCTTATCGTCCTGTGTATGCTCCTGATCGTGAAACGTCTGGTCTTCGGACTGGGCTCAGTCTCCGATCTGAACGGCGGTTTCCCATGGGGTGTATGGATCGCGTTTGACCTGTTGATTGGTACTGGCTTCGCGTGCGGCGGTTGGGCGCTGGCGTGGGCGGTGTACGTTTTCAACAGAGGACAATACCATCCGTTGGTTCGCCCGGCGCTGCTGGCGAGCCTGTTTGGCTACTCGTTGGGTGGTCTGTCGATCACCATTGACGTCGGTCGTTACTGGAACCTGCCGTATTTCTACATTCCGGGCCACTTCAACGTGAACTCGGTACTGTTCGAAACGGCGGTCTGTATGACCATCTATATCGGCATCATGGCGCTGGAATTTGCTCCGGCTCTGTTTGAACGCTTGGGGTGGAAAGTTTCCCTCAAACGTTTGAATAAAGTGATGTTCTTTATTATTGCCCTCGGCGCGCTGCTGCCAACCATGCACCAGTCTTCAATGGGTTCATTGATGATTTCTGCGGGTTATAAGGTGCATCCGCTATGGCAAGCTTATGAAATGCTGCCGCTTTTCTCGGTATTAACCGCCTTTATTATGGGCTTCTCGATCGTCATCTTTGAAGGCTCGTTGGTACAAGCCGGTCTGAAAGGTAACGGTCCGGACGAGAAAAGTTTGTTCATCAAGCTGACGAATACCATCAGCGTGCTGCTGGCTATTTTCGTCGTTCTGCGCTTTGGCGAACTGATCTATCGCGACAAGCTGTCCTATGCGTTTTCAGGCGATCTTTACTCCCTGATGTTCTGGCTTGAAGTCGTGCTGATGGTCTTCCCGCTGGTGGTGCTGCGTGTCACTAAGCTGCGTAATGACTCGCGCATGCTGTATCTGTCTGCGCTGAGCGCATTGCTGGGTTGTGCAACATGGCGTCTGTCCTATTCGCTGGTGGCGTTCAATCCTGGTGGTGGCTACCACTACTTCCCAACCTGGGAAGAGCTGTTGATTTCTATTGGTTTTGTGGCTATTGAGATTTGTGCATACATCGTACTCATTCGTCTACTGCCGATACTTCCTCCTTTAAAACAAAACGATCAAAATCGTCATGAGGCGAGCAAAGCATGAGCCAGAGAATTACTATTGATCCGGTAACCCGTATTGAGGGTCATTTACGCATCGACTGCGAAATCGAAAATGGCGTGGTATCTAAAGCATGGGCTTCCGGTACCATGTGGCGCGGCATGGAAGAGATCGTGAAAAACCGCGATCCGCGCGATGCCTGGATGATTGTGCAGCGTATCTGTGGCGTTTGTACGACCACTCACGCTATCTCTTCCGTTCGTGCAGCAGAAAGTGCGCTGAATATTGATGTTCCGGTGAACGCACAGTATATCCGTAACATCATTCTGGCCGCGCACACCACGCATGACCACATTGTTCACTTCTATCAGCTGTCTGCGCTGGACTGGGTGGATATCACCTCTGCCCTGAAAGCTGACCCAGCGAAAGCGTCTGCCATGCTGAACGGCGTGTCCTCCTGGCACCTGAACAGCGCAGAAGAGTTCACCAAGGTTCAGAACAAGATCAAAGATCTTGTTGCCAGCGGTCAGTTAGGCATTTTTGCTAACGGTTGCTGGGGGCACCCGGCAATGCAGCTGCCGCCGGAAGTGAACCTGATTGCGGTCGCACACTACCTGCAAGCGCTGGAATGCCAGCGTGATGCCAACCGCGTTGTGGCACTGTTGGGCGGTAAAACGCCGCACATCCAGAACCTGGCAGTAGGTGGGGTTGCTAACCCAATTAACCTTGATGGCCTCGGCGTGCTGAACCTTGAACGCCTGATGTACATCAAGTCCTTCATCGATAAGCTGAGCGACTTTGTTGAGCAGGTGTACAAGGTTGATACCGCGGTTATTGCTGCGTTCTATCCTGAGTGGCTGGAACGTGGTCAGGGTGCGGTTAACTACCTGAGTGCGCCGGAATTCCCGACAGATGGTAAAAACGGCAGCTTCCTGTTCCCGGGCGGTTACATCACCGATGCCGATCTGTCGACCTATCGTCCGATCACCTCTCACTCCGATGAGTACCTGATCAAAGGGATTCAGGAGAGTGCGAAACACGCGTGGTACAAAGACGAAGCGCCGCAGGCTCCGTGGGAAGGCACAACGGTTCCTGATTACACCGGTTGGTCAGACGACGGCAAATACTCCTGGGTTAAAGCACCGACCTTCTACGGTAAAACGGTTGAAGTGGGTCCGCTGGCCAACATGCTGTGTAAACTGGCGGCCAAACGCGAGTCTACCCATGCCAAGCTGAATGAAATCATCGCGATTTACACCAAGCTGACCGGTAAAACTATCGAAGTGTCGCAGTTGCACTCTACGCTGGGCCGTATTATTGGCCGTACTGTTCACTGCTGTGAACTGCAGAACGTTCTGCAGGATCAGTACAACGCGCTGATTGTGAACATCGGTAAAGGCGACCACACCACCTTCGTGAAACCGGATATTCCGGCAACAGGCGAATTCAAAGGTGTTGGTTTCCTCGAAGCGCCACGCGGTATGCTGTCTCACTGGATGGTGATTAAAGACGGCATTATCAGCAACTACCAGGCGGTTGTACCGTCAACCTGGAACTCTGGCCCACGTAACTTTAATGATGAAGTGGGACCGTATGAGCGCTCGCTGGTAGGTACGCCGATTGCCGATCCAAACAAACCGCTGGAAGTGGTTCGTACCATTCACTCCTTCGACCCTTGTATGTCATGTGCGGTGCATGTGGTGGACGTTGACGGGAACGAAGTGGTCTCAGTTAAGGTTCTGTAATGCGGATATTAGTCTTAGGGGTCGGCAATATTTTGCTGACCGACGAAGCCATCGGGGTACGTATCGTTGAGGCATTAGAGCAACGGTACATCCTGCCAGACTTTGTTGATGTTCTGGACGGTGGTACGGCTGGGATGGAGCTTCTCGGCGATATGGCGAACAGAGATCATCTGATCATTGCTGACGCCATTGTGTCGAAGAAAAACACGCCAGGAACGATGATGGTCCTGCGGGATGAAGAGATCCCGGCGCTGTTTACCAACAAAATCTCACCGCACCAGCTTGGCCTGGCCGACGTATTGTCGGCCCTGCGTTTTACCGGCGAGTTTCCGAAAAAGCTGACCTTAGTCGGCGTTATTCCGGAATCGTTGGAACCGCATATCGGGCTAACGCCAACGGTTGAAGCGATGATTGAACCTGCGCTGGAGCAGGTTCTTGCCGCGCTTCGCGAATCAGGCGTTGAAGCGATCCCTCGGGAGGCGGCTCATGTCTGAGGAGTTTGTCGGTTTTCAGACGGCCCCGAAGACGCAGATTCAGGCAGCGTTTGAAGAGGTTGCCCGGCGTTCGATGCACGATCTCTCTTTCTTGCATCCGAACATGCCGGTATATGTTTCTGATTTTACGCTGTTTGAAGGACAGTGGACGGGGTGTGTTATCACACCCTGGATGCTCAGCGCACTGATTTTCCCCGGACCGGACCAGATCTGGCCGGTGCGTAAAGTCAGCGAAAAAATCGGGCTGCGTCTGCCGTATGGCGAGATGACCTTTACCGTGGGTGAACTGGAGGGCGTATCGCAATACCTTTCCTGTTCACTGATGTCGCCGCTTTCGCACAGTATGTCGGCGCAAGAAGGTGTGCGTCTGACTGACGATTGCGCGCGCATGCTGTTATCGCTGCCGGTGAGCGATCCGAATGCGCCGCAGCTAAATCGCCGCGCGCTGCTGCTGGGTCGTCGGAACTGCGAAAATGCATGAGCTGTCCCTTTGTCAGAGCGCGGTTGAGATTGTTCAACAGCAGGCAGAGCAGCACGGTGTCAAACGTGTAACCGGTGTTTGGCTGGAAATCGGAGCGCTCTCGTGCGTTGAAGAGAGCGCCGTCCGTTTCAGCTTCGACATCGTCTGTCAGGGCACGCTGGCGCAAGGGTGTGAGCTGCATATTGATTACAAACCAGCCCAGGCATGGTGCTGGGATTGCAGTCAGGTTGTGGAAATCACCCAGCATGATGCGCAGTGTCCACTATGTCAGGGCGATCGTCTGCGGGTTGATGCAGGCGATTCACTGAAAGTGAAAAGTATTGAAGTCGAATAACCCATAGGTTGCTATGGGGCGGAGTCAGATATGTGTATTGGAGTCCCTGGTCAGGTTCTGGCCGTTGGTGAAGATATTCACCAGCTTGCGCAGGTTGAAGTGTGCGGCATCAAACGTGATGTCAATATTGCCCTGATTTGTGAAGGTGATACCGCTGAGCTGGTCGGGCAATGGGTGCTGGTGCACGTAGGGTTCGCCATGAGCATCATTGATGAAGATGAAGCTAAAGCCACGTTAGACGCACTTCGCCGCATGGAGTACGACGTCACCAGCGCATGACAATCGGTTAGTGCCTGATGGCGTTACGCTTATCAGGCCTACGCCTTCTATGTAGGCCGGATAAGGCATTTATGCCGCCATCCGGCATCTTGCGTTAACCCTGGCGCTTATCTTCGGTATTGGTGTCGAAGTCGCTGGCGTCATGACGTTCATGAAGCTGCTCGTTTAGCGGCCCGTTAGTGCGGTTTACAATACGGCCACGCTTAACCGCCGGACGCGCGGCAACCTCTTTTGCCCATCGCTGCACGTGCTTGTAGCTTCCTGCGTCGAGGAACTCTGCCGCGTCGTACACGTTGCCCAGCACCACATTGCCAAACCACGGCCAAACCGCCATATCGGCAATGGTGTATTCATCTCCTGCCACAAACTGATGCTGTGCTAACTGTTTATCCAGCACGTCGAGCAAGCGCTTGGCTTCCATAGTGAAGCGGTTGATCGCGTACTCGATTTTTACCGGCGCATAGTTATAGAAGTGACCAAAACCACCGCCGAGGAACGGCGCCGCACCCTGTAACCAGAACAACCAGTTCAGTGTTTCAGTACGTTTTGCCAAATCCTGCGGCAGGAAATAACCATATTTTTCCGCCAGATAGAGCAGAATTGCGCCAGATTCGAATACGCGAACCGGTGGGTTTTGCGAGTGGTCGCGCAGTGCCGGGATCTTCGAGTTCGGATTCACCTCAACAAAGCCGCTGGAAAACTGATCTCCATCGCCAATGCGAATAATCCAGGCATCGTATTCCGCGCCCTTCACGCCCTGCGCCAGCAGCTCCTCCAGCATAATCGTCACTTTCTGCCCGTTTGGTGTACCCAGCGAATAGAGCTGCAGCGGATGCTTGCCAACCGGCAGCGTTTTTTCGTGGGTGGCACCGGAAACAGGACGGTTGATATTGGCGAAAGCGCCGCCGTTCGATTTTTCCCACGTCCAGACTTTCGCGGGCTGATAGGTATTGTCTGACATATTGACCTGCCTTCTGAGTGGTTGTGTTGATGCAGTGTAGCAGTTAGGTAGAACTCAATTTAACAGATTGGGACTTTATGTCGCTTTGTGCTGAAAGGGGAAGATAAATCTAACCCGTTCATTGTACCTGGCCCGTACTCCATGAAGAGGAAATCAATGTTGGACGGAAATTGCTACCGTATTCACCATCAAAAATTGGCGGTGAATAAGCAGTAATAATGAAAAATGGTGTTCCAGGAGTAAGCGGTTATCAGGGCCCTGCGGGTGGGTGGAGTGCGGTAAAAGCCGTCACTGCTTCGGTGTTTTCGCAAAAGGCTGTCGCGCGCGACATTATCGCGATGTTCAAAATGAACCAGGTGAAAGGGTTCGATTGTCCGGGCTGTGCGTGGCCGGACCCCGGGCATCGTGCGCCAATGGAGCTGTGCGAAAATGGCGTTAAGGCGGTTTCCTGGGAGACAACCAGTAAGAAAGCGTCACCGGAATTTTTCAGTCGTCACCCGGTTTCCACACTCTGGCACTACAGCGATTATGAACTGGAAAACATTGGTCGTTTGACGCATCCAATGAAATACGATGCAGTGTCAGACACCTGGCAGGCGGTGGATTGGGATATCGCCTTTCGGGAGATCGGCGAGCGTCTGCGCAGCTATGACTCAGCACAACAGGTTGAGTTTTATACCTCCGGCAGAACGTCAAATGAGGCGGCGTTCCTGTATCAGCTGTTTGCCCGCGAATATGGTAGCAGCAACTTTCCTGATTGCTCAAACATGTGCCACGGACCGACCAGCGCAGGGCTAACGCCGGCCATTGGCCTTGGGAAAGGGACCGTTGAACTTGATGATTTTGACCACTGCGATCTGGTGATTTGTATCGGGCATAACCCTGGTACTAACCATCCACGCATGCTGACCACCTTACGCGACGTTGCCAAACGTGGAGCCAAAATTATCTCCATCAACCCGCTGAACGAAAGGGGGCTTGAGCGCTTTAGCTTCCCGCAAAGTGCGAAAGAGATGTTCACCGGTCAGGCGACGGAGCTGAGCAACGACTACTACCAGGTAAAAATGGGCGGTGACGCCTCGTTGCTCAAAGGCATAATGAAGGCGCTGATCGAAATGGACGAAGCGCGGATCCTACTGGATCTGCAGCCGACGCTCGATCATGCGTTTATCGACCAACATACCGCGGGATATGCAGCGCTGTATGACGACTTACGTCAGCATAACTGGGCGGAGCTGGAACAGGACTCGGGTCTGACGCGTAGTCAGATGGAAGATCTGGCGCACAGCTACAGTAAATCCAGCGCCACGATTGTTTGTTATGGTCTGGGCATCACTCAGCATAAAAACGGCACCGAGAACGTCCAGCAGCTGGTAAATCTGTTGTTGCTGAAAGGTAATATGGGTAAGCCGGGGGCGGGGATCTGCCCGTTACGCGGCCATTCTAATGTGCAGGGCGATCGTTCTGTAGGGATCAACGAAGCGGCGTCCGAAGACTTCCTGCAACGCCTTGAGAAGCATTTTTCTATCCGCGTTCCGCGCAAACATGGACGCTCCAGCGTGGAGAGCATTCGGGCCATCGAGCGGGGAGACGCAAAAGCGCTCATCTGCATGGGCGGCAATCTGGCGGTAGCGATGCCCCAGCCGCAGCGTACCTTTGCGGCGATGAAAAATCTGGATCTGCAGGTCCATGTGGCGACCAAACTGAACAGATCGCATCTGCTGCTGGCAAAGCATAACTACCTGCTACCTGCATTAGGCCGAACGGAGCGCGACATGCAGGCGACGGGGATCCAGTCGGTGACCGTCGAAGATTCTATGTCGATGGTCCACGCTTCCTGTGGCGCGCTGAAGCCGGCTTCCCACTGGCTAAAATCGGAGCCCGCGATTGTGGCGGGCATGGCGCGTGCCACGCTGCCGCATTCTCCGATCAGCTGGGAAGCATTTACCGGGGACTACACGTTGATCCGTGACGCCATTGAAGCCGTGATCCCCGCATTCCACAACTACAACGCACGTATTGCCGAGCCGGGCGGATTTCGTATGGATACGCCTGCTTCGCGCCGTGAATGGCGAACGGAAAATGGCAAAGCCAACTTTATCGTCAGTCATCAGCGGGCGGTAGGGCGGGAACATCAGCCTGCTGATGCACTGGTTCTGGCGACGCTGCGTAGCCACGATCAGTACAACACCACGATTTATGGTATGAACGATCGCTATCGTGGCATTACTGGCCGTCGGGATGTGGTGTTTTTAAGCGCCGAAGAAGCGACGAGCCGCGGTCTGAGCCAGGGTGATGTGGTCAACGTTCAGGCGCTGGACGACAACGGTCAGCCCTGCGCGGATCGCATCATGTACGGCTTAACGGTGGTGATTTACAACATGGCGGCTGGCTCAATTGGCGCTTATCTGCCTGAAGCGAATGTCCTGCTTTCGCTGGATGCGGTAGATACACAAAGTTTGACTCCGGCGTATAAAAGCGTACCGGTCACCCTGACCAAAGCGTAGTTCCTGCTGTGAATTTTTCGCCTCTGAGCGCCAGCCGCTGCGTTGAGGTGTATGATGATGTCGACCTCTGTCCGGTTAGTGTCGCAGAGCAGGCAATCAGAGCGAAAAATTCACGCCAACCTGCTCAGGCTGTATTGTTTTGAGGTAAGGTGCATGAGCAAAGGAACGACCAGTCAGGATGCCCCATTCGGGACATTATTGGGCTATGCCCCAGGTGGCGTAGCAATCTACTCTTCAGATTACAGCTCCCTCGACCCACGGGACTACGACGATGATGCAGCATTTCGCAGCTATATCGACGATGAATACATGGGCCACAAATGGCAGTGCGTAGAGTTCGCACGCCGCTTTCTCTTCCTTAACTATGGCATGGTCTTCACCGATGTGGGCATGGCCTGGGAGATATTCTCCTTACGCTTCCTGCGCGAAGTGGTGAATGACAATATCCTGCCGTTACAGGCATTTCCGAATGGTTCGCCCCGCGCGCCGGTAGCAGGCGCACTGCTTATCTGGCAAAAAGGCGGCGAATTTAAAGATACCGGGCATGTGGCGGTCGTCACCCAGTTGCTGGAAAACAAAATCCGTATTGCCGAACAGAATGTGCTCCATACGCCGCTGCCTCCCGGACAGCAGTGGACCCGCGAACTGGAGATGGTGGTTGAGAACGGTTGTTACACCCTGCGTGATACCTTTGACGACACGACTATTCTTGGTTGGATGATCCAGACCGATGATACCCGTTTCAGCCTACCGCAGCCGGAGATCGCCAATGATTCGCTGAAAATTGGCGGCGCGCGACTGGAAGATAACGGGCAATTTGACGGTAAATGGCTGAATGAGCAGGATCCGCTGCAAAAAGCCTACGTGCTGGCGAACGGCCATGTGATTAATCAGGACCCGCATCAGTACTTCACCATTACCGAGAGCGCCGAGCAGGAGCTGATTAAAGCCACCAACGAGCTGCACCTGATGTATCTGCATGCGACCGATAAGGTGCTGAAAGACGACAACCTGCTGGCGCTGTTTGATATCCCGAAAATCCTCTGGCCGCGCCTGCGCCTTTCCTGGCAGCGTCGTCGGCATCATATGATTACGGGGCGTATGGATTTCTGTATGGATGAACGTGGACTGAAGGTGTATGAGTACAACGCCGATTCCGCATCGTGTCATACCGAAGCCGGTTTGATTCTCGAAAGATGGGCCGAGCGTGGTTACACAGGGCAGGGACACAACCCGGCTGAAGGGTTGATCAACGAACTGGCTGGTGCCTGGAAGCACAGCCGTGCACGTCCGTTTGTCCACATCATGCAGGATAAGGATATCGAGGAAAACTATCACGCGCAGTTTATGCAGCAGGCGCTGCGTCAGGCCGGGTTTGACAGCAAAATTCTGCGAGGTCTGGATGAACTGCGCTGGGATGACGCCGGTCAATTGATTGACGGGGAAGGCCGTCTGGTGAACTGCGTCTGGAAGACCTGGGCGTGGGAAACCGCAATTGAACAGGTGCGCGAGGTCAGCGAAACGGAGTACGCCGCGGTGCCAATTCGTACCGGGCATACGAGTCAGGAAGTGCGCTTAATCGATGTGTTGCTGCGCCCGGAAGTGCTGGTCTTCGAACCTCTGTGGACGGTTATCCCTGGCAACAAAGCGATTCTGCCGATCCTCTGGCAACTGTTCCCGCACCACCGTTATCTGCTTGATACGGATTTCACTGTTAATGAAGAGCTGGCGCAAACCGGTTATGCGGTGAAACCTATTGCAGGACGTTGTGGCAGCAACATCGATCTGGTGAGTCATCAGGAAGAGCTCCTGGATAAAACCAGCGGTAAGTTTGCCGAGCAGAAGAACATTTATCAGCAGCTTTGGTGTCTGCCAAAAGTTGCCGGTAAATATATCCAGGTTTGTACCTTTACCGTAGGTGGTAACTATGGCGGTACCTGCCTGCGTGGTGACGAGTCGCTGGTGATTAAAAAAGAGAGCGATATCGAACCGCTGATTGTGGTGAAGGAATAATCGCGCAACCCCTGTGATGGTGATGTTGCCATCACGGGGTTATTTGATGGGAATAATTTTCGAAATACTCGAAAGCAAGAACCCGCCTTTTGGGCGGGTTCTTTAAATAGTGGTGCCGGACTCGGTGTAGTTCTTTGGGCTAATGAACTGTTTTCAATAAGAATGCTATTTTTTTAGTTTGCCAAGACCACCGGACAGACCACCACAAAACGAACCCTTATCGAATTGCAGGATTAACCTGCTGGTTTAAACACAACCAGATGATGTGAGTTTGGTTACTACTTCTCTCTCTAAATTATTGTGTAAATGCTAAAATGCTAATCATAAAATCACTCATTACTTTTATTTTTTATCCGCGACTTTTTATATTCGTCATATATTATGATGGTGTCATCATAGACCGTTAGTCTTGCGGAATAATCTTTATTATTTTTGTATTTTATTTTCATTGAGAGTAATTTATTTTCAATGTTTGAGCAGTCTCTTTTAATCGAATCCTCTACAAACTGATAAGTCAATTTTTCTTGACGAACATCAAAATCTCTTATCCATCCTTCACAGGAATCAGCGGTTTCAAAAAAATCCCGCAAGTCTTGCGGCATATCATAAATAACGATATGGTTAACATTTTCTGCAGACAAATAGTTGCAATGAGAAAATATCATAATGAAATTAATTATAATAAGGAATCTCTTGCGCATAATAATCTCTATATATAATCGTTAAGCCATTTTATTTGTGAAATATTCATCTCGGTTTTGCAATATAATGAAGATATTGGAATCCCATAACCGGAAAGCGCTCCAATACTAAGTGATGAATAGCCGCATTGTTTTTCCCTGTAAAGGATAAAATAACGATGAAGTTCGGGGAAGGTTATTCTTGCAAGGTGAATGTTAGAATCGTATGCAAGGGTCCCATCTTCATTAAGGCCTCTTTTCTTCCCTTCATTATTATCGAATATTTCCAGCCTTTTTTGTGCATTGATTTCTTCTTTTTTTAAAGCGATAACACTTTGCTGGTATTTGTCCATAAGGCACCAGTAAACTCTATCTTGTTGTATTAACTGGTCGTATGAGCAATCAGATGTTTCTATAGCGTGTGCGCTGGCAATGTTATATATAAATACAATATATAGAATGTTTTTTATGTTCATTGATTAGTATCCTTAAGAATTATCTTTCTTATTCGCAATAATGATAATATATGTGAGTATTATGGTTTGTTGTAATCTCCTTGGTTAGCTAATTTTTTTTGGTCGTAAGTAACTATAATTAAACTTCAGTCTTTGTATTCAATGATGATTCTGTGTTGGCTTGTTATAGTAATATCAATAGACGCTTTCTGGCAACCTTATTCCCTATTTAAAAATTTTATCTTCATAGTCATGATAGAGAAAAATAGCATCATCTGTCATAGTCAAAATTAGTAATAACTTATGATTGTTCGTATATTTTGTCTTCAGTCTACTGTTCCATATGTCTAATTTTGTACAGTATTTATGTATGTTTTTTACGGTGTCATCCAAAACTGGGTTTTTGTTATCGAAAAAGATAGGTAAATAATACAATAATCAGTATATAAACTTACTTGACGAACTTCTTTTGGGATTTTAGATGATAAATAATAATACTCGTCTGGGGTATATGTTTTTGAATATTCTGGCTTCTCGCGTGAATATGATGAGTTGCATACAAAAAGTAAAAAGCATAACAGTAAACGAGTCATGATTATTTCATACCCTCTGTATAATCTGGAATGTCTGCATGTATTAATTGTTCGCCTCTTTGCCTGTTTAGTTCAGCCATACAGGAATATATGCGAGTAAAACTACCCACACCATTTCCCCATGATTCTGCAAACGAGCACTGAGCAAGACGATAACGAATAAACTCTTGATTAGATTTATCCAGTCTGTAAAGTGCAATAGGGATAGCATCATCCAGTGCTGCACTTTTGACTTCAGACCATTTATTTATACGCAATCTGATATTATCTTCGGCTTTTCTCAGCGTTATAGTGCTTTCAATTACTTCATTTCTCAGGCAGTCGACAAGTTCCGCCTCTTCTCCTGATTCACAGTTGTTTTTACTTAGATAATAAACATTATTTGCATATGTGCTATGGATTGAGTAAATGCTAATTATCAGCGGAGCTAATATTATCAAAATCCGTGAAATACTAATCATTGATTTTTATTTCCTGTTGCAGATGTAAATAATGTGTGTACATAAGATAATTTTTCTGCATATTTAGAATCGCCACCACCATTATAACTGCTGGCAATAACGCTAGCTGTTATTGGCGATATCCACCCTGTAATAACTCTTTGTATACGACCCTTACAGTATCGTAACTCTTGACCATTATGAACTTTATTGGGGTTCACACCGGGGTTTGCCCTTATTAAAATATCCATTGTGGTGCCTATTCGATTTGTGTCTTTGGCTATAGCGTCAAATGTACTATGACCTTCAGTCGAAGATATTTTTACAGTATAAATTGTTTTGTCATTTGAATCATCCACAGAAACCATATCTGATTTTGATAATCTATTCATTAAGTATATAATTGCAGCTCTGATATTCATATGTGGATCTGCTATCATATTACTTGATGTGATACCTTGCCATGTTGAACCAGAAGGAATGACCAGGCTAACCGCCTCCGACCTACGGATTACAACTGGAGCAGCTTTATCTCCCTGAACACCAATGCGTAATGGTTTGTGTTCCCATTCATGTTTATGCCCATCTGCATCACCTTCTGTCCATAACATCGCTTTAATCCATAGCCAGTCCAGACGAGTATATGAAGGATATTTTGATAAATACCTATTCATATCAGACATTGCTTGAAAAATAAACTGATCATATGTATTCCAATTTGCTTTATTTTCCTTATAAGCATCTTCTCTTATTTTTTTCCATATATTGAGTTTATCAGTGCCAGTTAATGATTTCCTTTCAGGAATATTAGTTTTAAGCTTATCCCTCTGAGGTTGCTCAGTTCTAGGAATACCTTTGTGAATAGAACCATTTAACTGGCTTTTACTCCTTAATGTCATATGTACTCCTTGGGTAAAGATTTCACTAAAACACCCTCTCATTCCATAAGCTGTACGCACTGGTCCCGGCAATGCAGTGTTCCCAGTTGATTGATTCATATATAAAAGAAATACTTTCCTGAGGTTGTACTTCGCTGTCAATGATTACATGTGCAATCGAGAAATTAATATCACTAATTCGGGCTTTTTTTAATTCCAGCTTGTAATATTTTTCATTAATTCCAAATCGATTTGTCCGATAAAAATCAAAAGTGCAGGTCAATATTTCATTATCGTTAATTGCTTTTCCCAGCAAAGGAGATGATTTATCGACAGGTTTTTTTATCGTAACTGAATGATGATTGACATTTTGATCCCGACTTAATCCATGCGTCAGTTCATATACCATAATATGATCAAGATGCAGTAACTGAGCTTTATTACCGATAGAATCAAGTGAACAGCAACCTGCTGAAATCAATCCTTGCTTTTCACCGTTCAGAGTTAAATAAATTAAATTTGCCATGTTGTTCTCCTCGCGTTAACGATTATTTTCGTGATTTTGCATTAGTTGCCGACTCTGGCACTACATTGCTTTTCAGCAGCAGCCAGCGGCTTAATACGCCATTCATCTGTTCATTAACTTGTTTTTCCAGCGCTTCCGTATTCCGTCCCTGTGCCCTGGCGTCCTGGTACTGTGTCAGCAGGGATTCCAGCGGCGTTTCCTGATTCAGCAGTCGTTCCGCCTGCCAGGTGACGGTTTTGATATAGGAGAGGGTAAAGCCCTGTTTCTCTGTCTCCCGTTGCATCATCAGGTCGGCAAAGTCACGCAGATTTTGCCGCGCCTGCTGCAAGCCACGCATTTGCGGGCTGCTTTGCGCGCGGGTTTTCAGGATTTCATTCCACTGCGCTGTTGCCTGCTGCTGTTGCAAACTCTCCGGCCAGCGGCTGTCTGCGGTTTGCATCATCTGCATGCCTGTTTCCAGCAGTTGCAGCGGCGAGGTGTCGGGAAGCTGTTGCAGCCGTTGCCCGTAACTGTCCAGTTCAGGCGACGACAGCCAGACTGTTGCCGCGCCCTGTGCTGTATCCCTGACTTGTGAAAGTTGTTGTTGCATCGGGTACACCTGCCACCACCACAGTGCGGCAGCGGCAGCCGTCGTACAGGCAATACCCGCCATAAAACCTTTACAATTCCGGCCTGGCGTGGCGCTGGCGACCGGTGTGGTGCCGTTGTGGACTTCCACCTTCATTTCCGGCAGGTCGGGCAGGGGAGGAAGGCTTTCCTCCGTGACGGGCTGTGTGCTCTCCGGGGCATAGATCAACGTTCTGACGGTGGTCTGTGACGTAGTACCCACGCTGCTTTTTGGCTGTGGTTCTAGTCGTTTACGCGTGTTCTGCACAAAATAAAGCAGGTTTTCTACGTGCGGCTGGCGTTTCAATTCTACCTGCTGGAGTTTGTCGCAGATCAACTGCAATGCGCGCTCAGTCCGGTACAGCAACGGCAGGTTAGTGTCTGAAAAGGACAGTTGCTGGCGTAGGATATTACCGGTCCGGGTATTGAGCCAGTCAAGCATCCCGGTACGGGCTGATTCATCCTGCGGCCAGAATTTATCCCAGTCGTGGCTTATCATGGCCGCCAGTAGCTCCACACCTTCGCAAAATCCGGCCAGCCCGTGTGTACGCGTGCGCGCCAGGGTGTAATAGGTAGCTGTGTGCAGATCCACGCCGTTGGCTTTAAAGATCGCCAGTGCCAGTGATTCCACCAGTTTCCAGTTCAGCTCTGGCTGCGACGGGTGAGAGGATTTATTGATCTCTTCCCGCAGGGCGCTGAATTCCGGCAGGCCGCGAGGATCGCTGCCGGTAACAATAATTTGTGTGAGTATGTCTTGGCTCATTTCAGCCTCCTCAGTACAGGGTATCCGGCAACCGGAACTGGCTGAACAGCCCGCCGGTGAACGGGTTATCTACCGTGTCCGTATGCACCCGGTACACCATTGCGCCGCCGTCCACGTTAAAACGCACGCTGAATGTGCCATCCTGTACGCCGGTGAGTTGCCCTGCACCAAACAACCTGAACTGTGCCCACGGTCCGCTGAAACCGATGCTGCGCGGCGTTTTGCCGCCGGTGCCAATCAGCGTCAGCTTGCTTTCATTACCCTCACGCATGTTATTTGGCCAAACCAGATGCGCGGTATAATTGCGGCCCTGGCTGTAGTCCACTAACTGACCGTCAAGGTTGAGTACGCTGCGCCGTTTATTGCCGGAAAGCGATACGGTTTCCACGGCAAACTGAGCGCCAAGGCCGTTTTGCCTGCTGAAGAAGGCATCGCGAATTTCCTGCGCGGCATTCAGTTGCTCCTGGACGTCTTCGCGAATAATCACGTTGTTATCCCCGTCCTCCAGACTCAGGTTGTTTTCTATAAACAGACGCAAATTCTGTTGGTAGAACGTGTCCAGTACACCATCCGGTTTAAAGAAGCGTTCAAAGGCATCCAGCGATGCATCCTGTGACGAACGAGGGTTAAACGGATAGTTGTTGGCGAGCTGCTCGTTAAACGGTTTCACCACGTTGTCGCGCCAGTCCACTTCCATATAGTGAACCGCCTCCACCATTACCACATGCCAGGCCTGATCGGCCAGCCTGCCCACCCAGCGGTTAAGCGGGGCAGGCAATGTTTTTGCCATCTGGCGGGTGGTGAAGATTGGATCGCTGCTGTTTTGATCAAGCCGTAGCTGCACCGCCTTCAGTGCTGATTTTCCCTGTACCGGTGCGTTCTGGATCGCCAGCAGATAACGGTGCAGTTCCGTCAACTGTTGATAAACTGCCTGCAGGGTGTTTTCTTTGTCTTTCTGTACCGCCAGCGTGCTGTTCTCCGGGGAAAACTCATGTCCCAGGCGGGTTAGTAACTGATACTCCGGCTCTGCCATGGCTTCCTGAAGCGCTCTGTCATCCAGTTTTTCAGAGAGTACAGCGGGCTGTGTATTGTCGCGCAGTGCCGTCAGCGCCCGCTGGAGAGGCTGATCGCCGCTGATGATTTGCTCCAGTGCGCCGGTTAGCTCAGCAATGGATTCGTAATTGCGCACGTTAAGGTTATCCATCCCGGCGCGCCAGGTGGCGGTGTAGTCGCTGAGATACTGTTCGGTGAGCTGACGCTGGATTTCCGCCCGGTCTGCCTCGCTGTATTTCACACTGTGGGTCAGGTTCAGCACCCAGGAATCCATCGCCGTCAGTTCGACCAGCGCATCGCGCTGTTTGACAAAATAACTTTGCAAGCCGTAACGGGTGAGGAATTGCGGAACAATAAGTTTATTATCATCCCCGGAGGTAAACACCTGATCAAACGTGGCGCCCACCTGGTCACGCAGGTTCAGATCGGCGGGCAGCACGCCGAGGGCACGCGTTTTCAGACTCTGGTAAACACGCTGGTAGACGGGCAGTTTGCTGAGTTCTTTCTGGGCCGCCACCACCGGGCCGTAATAAGGCGTCCAGCGGCTGGTGGCGTCGACGTTGCCTGCCTGACGTTCCGCGTGCCAGTCTGTATGCTGCAGGGCATAGTCCAGATGAGACATAAGCTGCGCCTGGAGATCTCGCTGGCCATGGAACTTATCGCTCCAGCGTTTTGCCATGTACTGTTTCACTACCTCGTTGCTGCGTCCGCTTTTATCCTCCAGCATTCTGATGACGCGCAGTACCGCAAGTTTTTCCTCGCTCTCCGGCGGCGCGGCGTTCATCTCTTTGACCAGACCATTAAACAGGGCGGGCAGGTAACGCTGCTCCAGCAGTTGTAGGTAGGTCTGCTCCACATACGGGCCGACACGCCTGCCCTGATACAATCCCATATCGGCCAGGCGGCTGCGATCGCCCCAGTCACCGTAGGCCAGCGTGGCGTCACGCACCGGGTTGAGTAACGGCAGTTGCAGGTTGCCATAATCATCCATACCCTGCGGTGGCGGAACCGACATAAAGGCTTTGGCCTGCTCCAGTACGGTGATGCCGGAACGCCAGTTGTTATTGTAATAGTGATGCCAGCCCATAATCAGCAGCAGCGCGGCGATGCCCCCGGTGACGGAAAACACCGATAACCGGCGGCGGGACTGCATCAGCCAGACGCGGCTTTCACCGGCGAGGTTAGGCTCTGCCAGTAAAGTCTGTGGAAACAGGTTGCGGGTAAAATAGGGGGCTGTGTCCACCAAAGGCCAGGCCGTCATAGGGCTATTGCCCAGGCGGAACTGACGGGCGGCAGACTGCATAAAAATATCGTCTATCTGGCCGCGTTGCAGGGAGGAGGTGAAGTACACGCCTCGCAGCATGACGTCCATATTTTCCCCGTCCAGTAATCCGCTCAACAGGGATACCAGCGGTTCACGGCTGCCCTGTATCTGACGAACAAAGCTGAACAGGGAACTGCGGGAGCCGGGGGTTAGCAGTCGCTCCGGCAGGGCGTTATTGAGCTGTTCGCTCCAGGTCTGCCAGAATGCATTCAGCTCTGCGCGCCAGTTGTCATTTTCATGAGCATGACGGGTAAAGGTAACGCCAAGAATGGCATCGCGATCGTTCCTGTCCAGAGACTGAAACAGAGCAGCGAAACCGTACAGTAAATCCAGCCTGGTCAGTACCACATACACCGGTAACTGGCAGTGAAGGTGCTGGCGTATATCCTGCAAACGTCCGCGCAGAATTTGCAACAGGTGCTCCCGGCGGCGTTTGTCGGCAGTCAGCAGATCGGGCAGATCCAGCGTCAGTATCAGGCCGTTCAGCGGCTGTCTGGCGCGTTTTTGTACCAGCCAGTCCAGCATAGTTGTCCACAGGCGACGGTGCAGCACATCCGCCTCCTGTTGCTCAAACAGGAGGCCGTCTGCATCAAAAATGACCGCCTGTTTTCCCACATGTGGGATAACATACCGGCGCAATTCCACTCCCCGCACGGCCTCCGGGGCGTAAATAATGTCGGATGGAAAACCTTCGCGCAGCAGCGACGTTTTGCCACTTCCGGATGGACCAATAACCATATACCACGGCAGTTGCCACAGGTAGCGACGGTTGTCGAGATGGCGTTGCAGACGCAGCAGCCAGTGGTCGAGATAACGTTGCTGGGCAGTCAGTTCTACAGTCAGCGGATCTTTTTCCTCTTCACGCTGTTGTTTTTGCTGTTTTTCCAGCAGTTGCAGGCGCCTCATTACCCTGACGGTAAGCCATACCAGCGCTGCGAGCGCCCAGGCTGCCGTCGCCAGCCAGCGGTTCGTCAGCGGTTTAAGCCACTGCTCGTCGTAGAACGACCATGACGGGCCTTTCCACCAGATCCATACCAGCAGCACAATCCACGCCAGTGCCAGCAGCCAGGCGGCGGAAACCTTAACGCGGGGCATCGCCGGTCGGAGGACGGATCGCAGACTGCTGAACAGTCGAGGGGTTGGTAATCTGAACACGGTAACTCCTTGTTACGTTATTATTTTTCTGCCGTGAATTTGTTTTCCAGTTGCTCCAGCAGGGACGGCTCCCAGTCAGCCAGCGTCATACGCAGCCCTGCTTTAAACAACATCCGGTACTGCTGCTGTGCAAGCTGCACCATTCCGGCGTCTTCCATCAGTTGCGCGCCCAGATACTGCCGGAGAAACTGATCGCGCGGATCGCCTTCCGGCAGCTTTTCCAGGTATTGCAGTGCGGCTTCCAGTCCCTTCTCGCTGAAACACTGGTGGACAGCCTCTGTGTCTTCGTCGGTCCGCACAATCGGGGCTGTCTGACTGCCCGGAGACGTCGCCAGCCACTGTTTTGTCTGCTCACTCATAAACGGCGTGCGGTCATTAAACCGCAGGGTGGCAAGTTGCGGCAGGCGGACGAGAAAACGGGCCATTTCATCCCGGATGGCTTCTGCTGCACTGGAGTAACCCAGGCGTTGCGCGGTTTGCGCCGAAAGGTAATGCCCATCGAGCCAGTACGGGGCCAGAAGCAGGCTTTTTTCCACCTGTTGCCAGAGCGCCAGATCGGCATTGCTCAGTCGGGTCTGATAATCGGCGGTCATATCAGCAGGTACCGCCGCCAGCGGCGTTCGCCCGTCGCTTTCTGCCTGGGGTACGGATGTAATGGCCTGCCATAACGCATGGCGACGCAGGCGGTAACCCTGCGGCGAATCCGGCTGGCGCTCACAGAGAATGGCGGAGACTTTCAGCAGTGTGTCGCGCCAGGCCTTATCATCATGACTGTCAATATCGACGGTCGGGATAGCGGGGGCGGACACCGATGGCGATACCGGGGAGGGTAGTGTGGCTGCGGCCGGAGGTGCGCCGACGGATGGCGTGGGTGACGGGGCAGACAGCGCAGGCTCTGCCCCGCGAAATGCCCGGCGATACTGCGACGAGAGATCGTCGACGGCCTGCGCCAGTGCCGGGATATTTTGCTCCTGCCAGCGCTGCGCCAGTTTTGCCAGCTCAGCCAGCAGGTTGTCGCGTTGCGTGATATCTGCCGATTCTGCGAAGCTCTCTGCACCGGATTCAAATCGTTTCAGTACCTGGGCGGCGAAACGCTGTTTATGAGCTGCATTTTGCGGTGCGGCCTGCGTCCAGTAATGTTCCACATATAACGTCAGTAAACGTAACGCCAGCAGCGGATCACCGGCGTGTTGCAGCGTACGTAATAGGTGGGCCAGCAGGCGAAAGTCTTTGCTTTCCGACGCCAGAAGCACTAATCCCCGGCGCTGTATTTCCGGGATATCCAACTGACTGTGCGTCAGTGAGCCAAGTTTAAGCATTTCGCCGTCGATATATTCCCAGTCGGGATTATCGTCTTTCAGCGCGGAGACATGTTTATCTTCCGGCAGATTTTCAAGCAGGTGTGAAATCCAGGTATCCGGGTTACGTAAGTCCATTGCCATTTTTATTCCCCCGCCCAGTGGCAGGCGTCACGCAGCGGTGCGATGGTTTTCGCCAGCCCGTCAATGTTAAATGTCAGTTTTCCGGCGGCACTGTCCGTACCGGTGTTGATGGTCAGGGTTTTTGTGCCAAAGAGCTGCTTAATTTCGTCAATACCGGATAGTCCGCGGCTGGACTCCAACAGGACACCGTTCTCACGGATAAACCAATGAGACTGAAAGCGTCCGTGGTCAGTGGTCAGCGTCACGGCGATGTCGTTCTGCGTCATGGAATGGGTCAGCGCCACCTGCATCCGGGTGATGTTGTCCACACAACTGAACATCAGTACCGGGCGTGGCGGGACGTTGCCGATGGCAGGTGTAGTAATAACCACAGTAGGGCGTTCGCCATCGCTCTGCGTCATCAGTAGTGCGGTGGAATTATCCGGGCGCTGTTTCTCCTGGGCGAAAGCCCGTTTCCAGGCTTCACCTTCATAACGGGCCTTTACCAGCGCGCCATTAAAGCTGGGTTGCTCTGGTGCCAGAATATGGTCATAGCAGTCAAGACGCTCCAGTGCAGCAGGCTCCCGGCGACAGTCCAGCATGGCACTGAGCGTCGTCTGTGCGTTGGTTTCCGGCACCACAATCCCCGGCAGTACGGCAATCACCTGTTTTGCAGGTGTTTCCGCCTGTACTGCGCGGGGGAATAATCCCGGCAGCAGCATTATGATCATGAGCGTCTGTATTCTGCTCATAGAACGGTTTTGTCCTCTGTTTCTGGTTCCGACTGTGTGTCGGAATCAGTGCTATCCTCCGGTGCATCTTCCACATCAGCGATAAAGGAGCCGTTTGTCACACCCAGCGTGATACGGGCAATGGCGATATTCGCCGCCATTTTCTGCAACAGCAGCAGGGAGAGCGGCGGCAGCATCTCACCGTCGATGACCGACTCCAGCATCCGCGCGCCGTTTTCAGCGCGGGTGACGCGCTGCATTATTTCGTCGGTGACTTCCGGCTCAATTATCACCTCTGCACCGAAGCGTGTACGCAACACGTTATCCAGCCGCGCCAGTTTCCCGGCGATAATGACGGAGAGTGTTTCACGCGACAGCGGCAGGTATGGCACCACTTCCATGCGTGCCAGTAGCGCAGGTTTGAAGAAGTCTGCCAGTATCGGATACAGCGCGTCGTGCATGGTTTCAGGGTGATCGGCATGTTCGACAATCAACTGATAACCGAGGTTGGAGGTGAGGAAAAAGACGATGTTTTTACAGTCAATCAGACGGCCTTCGCCATCTGCCATCTCGCCCTTGTCGAACGCCTGGTAGAACAGGTTAAGCACGTCCGGGTGCGCTTTTTCCACTTCATCAAGCAGCACTACGGAGTAAGGTTTTTGACGAATCGCTTCGGTCAGCACGCCGCCCTCGCCGTAGCCAACATAGCCTGGAGGGGAACCAATCAGGCGAGAAACAGTATGTTTCTCCTGGAATTCGGACATATTGATGGTGGTGAGGTACTGGCGACCGCCATAGAGAAGTTCTGCCAGTTGCAACACGGTTTCCGTTTTACCCACGCCGCTGGGGCCGGCCAGCAGGAATGCACCCAGAGGTCGCCCCGGGCGGCGCAGATCCGCACGCGCTGTCAGCAGGTGCTTATGCAGATGCTTAATCGCCAGATTCTGGCCCTTGATAATGTCACCCAGCCACAGCGGCAAATCGGTGATGACCGACATCTCGTTCTGCGACAGACGGTTAAGTGGTACGCCTGTCCATTCGGCAATCACAGCTGCGATTTGTTTTTTATCGACGTGTGGGGAAACCAGAAGCTGCGTATGGTGCAGAGTATTCAGTTCGGCGGTCAGCGCTGCCAGTCGTTCTGCGGGACAGCGTTCTGGGACGGTTTCTGGTTGCTTCGTCGCGAATTCATTTGCCGGAACGGGGGTGTTTTCGGCATCCACTTCTTCTGACTGCACATTTTCTTCTTCACTGCTAACGGATTCATCCAGCAGCCCTTTACGCAGCGAGATAATTTCCTGTACCAGCGCCTGCTGCTGGTGCCATGCCGTTTCCAGTTCATCCAATTCGGTCAGCGTTTCGTCATACTGCACCAGTACTTCATTCAACCGCGAGGTATCAGATCGCAGGCCTATGCGGATTTCACGCTCAAGCTGGTGAATTTCTGCTTTGCACTGATGGCTCAGTGTGGTCAGCGCTGAAATTTGCCGTGGTGGAGAGGAAAGATTGATCGCAACGCGGGCGCAGGCGGTATCCAGCACATCAATGGCTTTATCCGGTAACTGACGTCCGGAAAGATAACGCTCGCTTAACGTTGCTGCTGCCTGTAAGGCTTCATCATCAATCAGCACGCCGTGGGACTGCTCATACACCACCGACAGGCCGCGCAAAATAATGGTGGATTCGGCAGCATTGGGTTCGCGTACTTTTACCAGTTGGAAACGACGCGACAGGGCGGCGTCTTTCTCGAAATATTTTTTATATTCGCTCCAGGTGGTGGCGGCGATGGTTTTCAGCTCGCCGCGTGCCAGCGCAGGTTTTAGCAGGTTAGAGATATCCAGCCCGCCCTGCTGGTTGCCCGCACCAATCAGCGTGTGGGCCTCGTCGATAAACAGAATAACGGGTTTCGGTGACTGAATGACCTCCGCCATCAGCCCCTTAAAGCGCTTCTCAAACTCGCCTTTCACCGACGCACCTGCCTGTAGTGCACCAAGATCCAGGGTCATAATATCGGTATCGCGCAGCTTGTCCGGTACCTTGCCTGCGACAATGCGCAGCGCCAGTCCTTCGATCAGCGCGCTTTTGCCGACGCCTGCCTCACCGACTACCACCGGATTGTTTTTACGGCGGCGGCAGAGAATATCAATCATCAGGTCAATTTCATTATCGCGGCACAATACTGGATCGAGCCTGCCGTTGCGGGCATCATCGGTCATGTTTCTGGCGTAGCGGGCAAGCAGGCTGTCTCCGGTATCGGTTGCGGCGCTGATGACCTGCCCGTCCGCATTCAGCATAACCGACTCGGCTGAAGCCTTCGTCCATCCAGCAAAATCCTGCTGTAGCTGGTCGCGGTTGATGGCGGTGAGCAGCCGGGCGGCGGCGGGCAGCACGTAGCGCAGCGGCGAGTGGAGCAGGGCGAGCAGCAGGACGCCCCCGCGCAACTCTGTCTGCTGCATTTCAGCGGACGCCAACAGCCAGGCCTCTTTCAGCCATTCAACCAGCATGGGGGAAAACGACGGATAGCTATCCACTGAACGGGTGGTGGCGTAATTTTCCACTGTCAGCGCCTGGCGTAAATCATCGGTGCCGATCCCGGCGCGTTCAGTAATGACCCGCAAATCGCTGCGCGGGATAGCCAGCATCTGGAGCAGTACGTGGCTGACAGTGATTTCCGCCGCCTGCTGGCTCATACACTCCGAGGCTGCGGCTTCCAACGCCTGTTTCGCGAAGGGATTAAGCCGTTTTACCAGTGTGGCCAAATCAATCTGGATCATATGTGTCCTTACCTGGCGAGCAGCCGGTTTAACTGGTGAAGAATGTCCTGCGTCTGGCCGTCCAGGCGCAGCAGATAGAACAGATAAAACAGCGCCAGCACGATGATACCGCCGGACAGAACATGGCGGATGGTCAATCGTTTAATGAGCTGGTAGCGTCCGCCATGGGCTTTTTTATCCTGGTGCAGCAGTGGAAAGGGCGCATCGCCGCGCAGTTTATGCAGGACGTGATACAGGCGGCGGTATATCTGCTCAAACTCCCCCTGATCCTGAGGCGCGACTTTATAGCGCCCGCGAAAGCCCAGTGAAAAGCAGATATACAAAAACTCCAGCAGATCCTGGTAGCGTTTTGGCTCGCGCATCAGGCGTTCCAGCAGAATAAAGACCTTTTCACCACCCCAAGCTTCATTGTGGAAATGCACCAGTAACGACTGTTTGATCCACTCGTTCTTGTTGGACCAGCCGTTACCCAGTGCCGCTTCATCTATAAAAGTACAGAGGATGTAACGAAACGAGATAATCACGCCTGGCTCATAGCCCTGCTCCTGAAGTAGCTGCTCCATTGCCTGCACATCCGTCACCACCTGAGTGAACAGGTGTTCAGGCATGGCATGGCTGTTCATCCCCGCAACACGCATTACCATCCCCAGCAGCGGTGTGGCTGCGTCGATCATCGGGTTCAGGCTGTTGCCGCGCAGCGTAAGCTGGTACTGACGGAGGCCTTCGCTTTCGTATTCGGGTAAAGGGGGCTGTGATAGCGCATCCATCGTCTTATCCTCTTATAGCCCACAGTTGCATGTTCAGATCCGGAAACGAACCGGATACATGCAGGGCGACGGCACCGGTGGCCGCCACATCCGCCCAGGCTGGAGCGCTCTTGTCCAGTTCGAAATAGCTGAAACCGGCATGGTACGGAAGCTGGCGGGGGGCCACCATCAGCGTATGCAGCGGGATACCGGGGATTTGCACACTGACCATATTGCGAATTTTTTCCGGCGAGGAAATTTTTGACTGCTGGATAAACTGGCGCTGGAGTTGCTGTGTCTCCATTTTCGCCGCCACCGCCAGCACGAAGGTGGCTGACTGCAACAGCGCTGAGTCATGTATGTCAGCCTGCCAGATGCCATCGCGCAGATGCAGCGGCAGGTTAACCGCCCTGGGCGACAGGACGGTATGCAGTGCCCGCTTCACTTCCGGCAACAGTGTTTTGAAGGTTTCTGTCAGGTTGCGGTGATCGTAGATATCCAGCGGGCAGGGCAGGCGGGACGATTCGGTAAATGTCATGAGTTCACCTAGCAGTCCGGCTAGATCGAGATAAAACATTTCCGGATGAAGCTGTGATCTGCGGGCGCGATGGGTGAACCGGGTTTGGTTACGGTTGAGCAGTTGCAGCATCATAAATTCCGCCACGTCTGCAATACCGCTTTGCGCCGGAGAGCCAATACGATTAGCCAGGTCATTAGCCCGTCCGCCAACCGCTTCCTGTACCTCGCGCAAAAATTCACGCAGCCGCGTGCTAACGTAGATGTTCTGGCAGGTGGGGATAAAGCTGTCATCCAGTATCAGGGAGCCGTCAGCGTGCCTGTCTTTGATACGGCACAGTGGTAGCGTGACATATGCGCTCATATCATCAGCCCCGCTCATAATACGAGGCGTTAACTGTCCCAGTGTCAGTGCCCGCGCATCACCATTCTCTGAATGCAGATCCCGGACATCGGCATCGTGCAGTCGGTAACGTCCGATCTGCTGTCCGTAGCTGACTTCGCCTCTCACGTCACTGGCAACGGGTAAGGCCAGATAGATATTACGGCTCTCTTCGTCAGGAAAGCTGTCCGGATGTAGCGGAGCGGGCAGCGAATCCTGGTCCGGAATGGAGAACACCGTGCCGTCCGGCAGGGTGCCGGACGCACTGTCGAGCATAATTTTGCCCTGTGCCAGCGACTCATTATTAAGCGAAAGCTCGGTAAATCCCCAGGACAGATCATTAATGGTCCGGAAACGCAGATTATTCACATAATCGTTATAACGTTGCTGCTGCTGGAGGTGGTGCGGACGCATCAGTGTCCCTTCCCGCCACATCACTTTGTTTCGCGTGGTTGCCATCGTTAATCATCCTCTTTTTTCATTTCAATACTGCTCTGTCGGATATGTACCAGCAGGCGGTAGTGGTGTCCTGTCCCTGCCACCGGTTCGATTTGCTTCCATTGTGTGGTCTGGTCGTCGGAGAAATAGGCAATCACGCCGATAAACTGTGTTTTCTCATCCAGCTTCACCGGTGGCAGGGTTTTTATGGTGTCGGGCAGCAGGCTGAAATCCTGATGATCGATATAGTTTTTCCCCAGTGCATCCGGTAACGGCGTACTTGCGAGCTGGTCATAATCCGCAGCCTGTAATTTCGAATCATCACTCAGGTAAACCAGTTGTACGTCCACCGCCGCAGCTTCACCGTCCGCATTGATGTTGGCATCCGGCTCCGTCAGCAACGTAATCGTCACCAGTGACGACTGGTCAGCCAGTTTTCCGACCTGAATATCTGGGTTTTTAATGACCTGGCCGATTTTTTTTGCTGTTTCACAACCACACAAGGCGATGGTTAACAACGCCACCAATACCCAGGCGAGGAAACCACGCCCTGTCATGCTTCCGGCTCCCGCTGTTTTTCACGAAGTACCCGGTCAAAGACCTGGGCATACACTTCGTTAAAAAGCATCTCAAAACCCTGCTGGCGGCTGGAGGCCAGTTCGTCGTAGTAATCGCAGTACATCTGCCAGGCTTCGGCATCATCCAGCGGCTTGCGTAGTTCATGGCTGCGGCGATACTGCACAAAACGGCGCATCAGGCTCTGTGGCGAGAAGGCGTCCAGTAGCACGCGCAGCGATTCCACAATGGCCGCGTGGTTGGCTTCTTCGTGATGGCGGATATTGCGCAGGCTCTCGCTGACGGCGGCAGGTGCGGCGAGATGAACCGGGCTTTTTCCTTCGGCAAACAGCACGTCCAGAGCGGTGGCGTAGTCCATATTCAGGCGCAACGGATTATCTTCCAGCGGGCGCAGATGTTTGTCAGAGAGGCTGTTGCGGTGCTGCTGTAGCTCAAGCAACCCTTTAACCGCCGCCTGCAGTGTCCTCCCGGCTTCTTCCAGAAAATCATCGGCATCTTTCGTGTTATGCACAGTAAGCGATCCTCCCAACCCGCGTAGCAACGGGGTTATAGCAAGATGGCGCTGTGCCGCCTCTGCCGGTGAAATTGCGTCATCATCGCTGTCCTGCGGATAGGCATACATTGATGGCAGATCCATAAACGGTGTGTTGATCCCGCCATGTGTGACCGGATCAGACAACGGAGCGGATGGACGTACAGGCGTGATTGCCGCAAGAGGATTGTCCCTTGTGGTCAGACTTTCGGTCCGCAGCGCCTGCAATGGGTCGGTGGAAAAGCCATTCACAACGGTATCGGCAAGCTGGTGGCGGGACGGCATTCCCGGATATTCCGGTGCGCCGTCAGTGGACAGCAACGTGTCTGACAAAATGTCGTGGTTAGAAACAATGGTTTCAGGGGTAGCCATCTCTTCGTCGTAATGCCGCATCCCGCCCTGATTCAGATAAACCCGGAGTATCAGATGCCCCGTCTGGATCTCATCGCCCTGGCGTAACTGCACCAGATCCGAGGCTACCGTGACTTTGGCCTGATTCAGCCATAGTGGTGCAGTCAGCTGATGCAGGCAGAATGCGCCATCATGCAGGCTGATGCTGAACGCTTTCGCCGGAACATCCTGATGCCTGTCCTGAACCGGCCAGTGGCACTCACTGCTGTGGCCCACATCCCCGCTCTGTGTGAACAGACACCGTGCCGCGCGCCCGCTTTCCAGTTCGCTGCCGTTGACGACATGCAGTGAAAGCGTTTGTTGCCGCGTTTTTTCTTCCGCCATATCATGCTCCATGATGGTTATATTTTACTCCCTGACCCTGATGGTGACTGAGGGATGTTCTCCCGGTTCGCCGAGAAATGACGTCCAGCCCAGTAGTGCGCTCTTGTTATCGCCCAGCCGCATGGTGCCCACCTGCTCCGGTGCCAGTCCCAGGTGCAAATCCCAGGCAAGTTGATCGCGCAGGACGAAGGAGACAAACATCGCCAGCAGCAGAAAGCTTTCTCCTGATGGCAGGAACGAGAGAAACCGCTTACGACTCAGGTTGTTAATGCTTAACTGAAATTTACCGCTGAGATCGGGAACACTCGTCCCGAGAACAAAACTGCCCAGCACCGATCGACCGGCCAGTTTTTCGCCATTTTTAATCGTGTAACATCCGAGACTGTTTTGCTGATCCGGCTCTATTTCCACCATCCGTCGCTGCCAGTTTTGCAGCGTCACGTCAGATAAATTTAAATCGAAACAGTGCGCGACCAGCGAGCAGACGATCTCTGGCGAGCGTCCCGGATTCGCCAGTATTCCGGCATAGGCCAGCATTTTGCTGTGATTAACTGGCAGCCTTTCGCGAAGTTGCCGGTGGCCAAGCCCGACCAGGGAATACATCCGTTGCGAGAACGCATCCACGCCACCGTTACGGAAAGAGACGTGGTAGCGATACTTACGCCAGGTATGCCAGACGAACTGTGTCAGGCGGTGGCTGAACATATCCAGAAAATCGCCAACCGGACTTTGCTCATGTGCGGATTTCCAGGCCAGGTGATCAAGGTAATAACCTGGCAGGGGAGACTGGCTGCCCTGTAGCCCCATAAAGGTGGTGGTCATCCGGAACTGCCCGGAGGTCTCCTGCTCTAGCGCGCTGACATCACTTACCGGAAAGCCCAGTCTGGCATCAGCCCGGAAATGAATGGTCTCCTGTGACGGAGGGGTATCCAGCGATAATTCCGGTGTTTCTCCCCCCTCTGATGCCAGCCGGTGCAGCAGTTCTGAGAGGGCAAAAAAATTACAGGCGCAGGCGTCCTGAAGAAAACTCTCCCGTAATGCGTTTTGTTCATCCTGTACCGGAGCATCGTCCGGGGTCAGATGAGCGGGTGTTGCCCGGTTCTTTCCGCCCATTTCCATGACTCCTGGCTTTCCGTGTTAACAACTGTCAGCATGTGGAATGAATTGACGCTGGCATACAGCGACAGAAAGTGTGACAAAACTGCACCCAGAAGGTACATCTCTCCTTCACAGACAAACGGTCCCGGATGGATATACAGAGTTGACGCCAGACCACGCACCGGTATCCCGGTAAACAGGCGATCAACGGGTCTGGTGTCCAGCCGTTCAATGGCATCCAGCTTTTGCTGTGACAGGCGAGCCATCTGTGGATGATGAATGGCGTGGCGGTCAAAATTGGCTATGACCTGTTTGAGCGCATCAGCATCCAGCAGTGACAGATAATTCAGGTTCATGGCGGACAACAGGGACCAGTGCAGGCTGCCGTCTATAACCGGCCAGAGTGGCGGCGTGGGTCGGGTGATATTGCGAAACGATGCCACTGATGCGTTTTTACCTGTTGTACCGGTTATGTCGCCAGGCAGGATCTGTATCGGCAACTCACGGTTGGTGCAGGTCAGCGATACTGAGACCACTTCATTATTAAGCAGCGAGGCATCCGGGTGGCCGCCATCAGCGTGAATAAAAGCAAGGCTATGATCAAAGCCCCGCTGAAACAGCGAGGTCTTTGTCCGGTGCTGCCAGTAGACAACTTCCCGCTTGCGACTGTATTCCATCTGATGACTGAAGCTTTCAAATGCAGGCCACTGACGCACAGAAGGTGTTGTAACGGGTTGTCCAAACTCTTTTTTTCTGAATATATCCTGCGTCTGGCTCACCACACTGTTAACCGAAAAAATGTCGTAATGATCCGGATAGTGGCGGCTGGGTATCAGTGGATAATCTGCCCGCTGGTGATCCAGCGTAATCGCTTCGGCATGATGGAAAAAAAGATTAATGGCGGGCGCACAATATAAACGCAGGGAATCGCAGTGTAACTGGATATCCACGGGTAAGGGGCGCGAAAAACGCAGCCGCAGGGTGAAACGATTCTCCTTTAACCTGTCAGGTAGCGCCGGAATGCCACAGACATCGAAAAAGAGAAAACTGTCGGTGTAGCAGAAAAATTCCTGGAGAATGCGGTAGCCGCTGTGGACATTACCGGGCCAGGGCAGCATGGCATCTTCTGGTTCAAACCCCACAGCTTTCAGCATAAATTCGGGCATCGGGATCGACTGCTCGCCCGTAAGCAACTCTGCGCCCTGTAAATATTCGCAAAACCACAAATACAGCTGGTAGCGGGTATAGTTATCATCGTTGCCCAGCCAGAAGCGCAGCTTGTTTAGATCCAGAGTGGTGAAATCTGTACCAGGTGCGATGGCAAATGTAATATCAATAATGCCATGGCGGGGCGTACTGCGATCCTCTACCTGATCCAGTTGAACGGGCAGCAGCCAGATATCCCGGCAAAGAGTGAACGTACAGGGCGGGGCTACATCGTGTTCATTGCCGGAATACGCAGACAATACCTGGTTTCCCTGAGTCCCTTTCGAACCGGTTGTGAACTGTTCGTTGCGGGGGATGCATACCGGCACGGAGGTTTTGTCCATATCCGGGCTGTATTCAATCAGCGTCATCGACGGCACCGGGCGCAGATAATTGGGCCACAGCATTTTGATCAAGCCATGTGTCAGCTCAGGAAACTCATCCTCAATTTTCTGGCGCAGATTGCCGGTCAGAAATGCCACGCCTTCCAGTAGACGCTCGATATCCGGATCGGCTCCTTTTTCAGCCAGAAACCGGGCCAGATGCGGCTTTTCGGTTGCCAGTTGTTTACTTAACTGGCGAAGGTAATTCAGTTCCTGCCTGTAATAACGCTCTTCGAATTCCATTTTACTACTCCACCCGATAATGCTGACTGCCGTCCGGTGCCATATCAAACTCAAGCACATCGTCGATGTCGTTAAATGTCACCCAGGCGGTGATATGGAATGTTATTTCCTGTGGGCTGGCCATAAAGGGAAGCACCGCCCGAACCTCAGAATGTGAGATTCGGGGTTCATAACGCTCAATGCACTGCACGATAGCCTGGCTCATGGCGCTGCGATAATTATCTGCTCCTTCCGGCTCTTCGATGCCGAGCTCCGGGGTACCCCGACAACTGCCGGAGCGAGTATTCAGGATATTTCGCAGGCTGTGGCGAATGGACTGTCTGAATGCCTCTATATTGCTGTCCCCCCGCCAGTTTCTGGCAGGAGGGTTTTCCAGACGCTCAAACAGCGATCCGGCAGGTCTCTCGTGCTCCGGTATCACTTGTCTAACCGTCCGACTAAAGACAGTTCAAACGACGCACCCATATATTTAAAATGGGGTCTTGCGGAAATTGCCACCTGATACCAGCCTGGTTCGCCGTCTACGTCCAGAACCTCAACTTTAGCGCCACGCAGGGGCTTACGGCTGCGGACGTCAGTGGGCGGATTCTCCTGGTCAGCGACATACTGGCGGACCCAAATATTGAGTTCTCGCTCAAGGTCACTTCTCTCTTTCCACGACCCGAGCTGCTCGCGTTGCAAAACTTTAATGTAGTGTGCGAGGCGGTTGATAATGAACAGGTACGGTAGTTGTGTACCCAGCTTGTAGTTGGTTTCGGCATCTTTGCCCGGAAAATGCTTGGGTTTCTGAACCGAATTGGCGGAGAAAAAGGCTGCGTTATCGCTGCCCTTGCGCATGGTCAGCGTGATGAACCCCTCTTCGGCCAGTTCGAACTCACGGCGGTCGGTGATCAACACCTCTGTTGGGATCTTGGCCTGAATCTGTCCCATTGATTCATATAAATGTACCGGAAGATTTTTTACCGCGCCGCCGCTCTGCGGCCCAATAATATTCGGCGCCCATCTATATTTTGCGAACGAGTCAGCCACATTACTGGCTAGCATCCAGGCGGTATTGCCCCAAAGATAATGCTCGTGGCTGTGGCTGACATCTTCGGCGTAGTTGAAGCTTCTGATGGGGTTTTCGGTGGCTGAATAGGGCTGGCGGAGCAGAAAACGCGGTGCGGTCAGCCCCAGGTAGCGAGAGTCTTCGGAATCACGTAGGGCGCGCCATTTTGTGTAAGCAGGGCTTTCAAAGATGGCATAAAGATCTTTGATATTGGGCAGCTCAGTCCATGAATTGAGTCCCATAAATTCCGGCGATATGGAAGAAAGGAACGGCGCATGGGCCATAGCGCCGACGGCGCTGACATAGTTCAGCAGTTTCATGTCTGGCGTGGTATTTTTGAACTCATATGCGCCTAATACCGCCGCGATGGGTTCACCACCAAACTGACCAAATCCGCTGGAATAAACATGCTTGTAGAAGCCTGACTGGGTAATCTCTGGCGCGAACTCGAAATCGTCCAGCAGTTCTTCCTTGGTGACATGCAGGATATTAACCTTAATATTCTCGCGAAAATCAACGCGTTCCACCAGGGCTTTCATTGAACGCCAGAATGACTCCAGTTGCTGAAACTGAGGGGCGTGAATAATAGCATCCATCTGGCGGCTGATTCGGGCGTCAATATCCGCAATCATACTGTCCACGGCCAGTTTATTTACGGGGTCTGCTGGTGAGCTGGATTGCAGAAGGCTGGCAACAAAAGCCGTTACGCCCTGTCGGGCAATATCATAACCGTCAGCACCGGGCTGGATACGGGTTTGTGCCATGATTTCATCAAGCAACGACGGGGCATGGCTTCCCTGTTCAGCGCGGGTGGAAACAAGTTCCTCTTCCTTTAACGACATACTGAAAATCCTTGTGTTGATCTGTATTTCTGGAGTCAGGTTTCACGGTCAGTGGAACACCTTCCGCCAGTGTGGCTTCATCTGCTGATACCCGTTGATATGGATGATTTCATCCATCAGACATCCGAGCCTCTGGTCAGGCGCCGCGATCAATACATCCAGTGTTTCTGTGTTGATATCGCCTGTCTGAGTGATACATAACCGGCTCACTGTCTGCGTTATTGCGTCATCGGTTCTGGTGGTATCTTTCCGCAAGCCCATACCAGGATAATCTCCCTGAAAAACAGAGATTACTGGTTTTCTGCCTGGCTGATCTCCCGCAGTAACTGTTCGCGGGATTCTTCATTTTCCAGCAATGCCTGAAGCTGGGCGCGAAATGCTGGCAAATTACCCAGCGGCCCTTTTAATGCTGTCAGCGCTTCGCGTAGTTCCAGCAATTTGTTCAACTCCGGCACTTGTTTTGCCACACTGTCCGGAGAAAAATCGTTCAGGGATTTGATTTTCAGCGAGACATTCATCTCATCGTCATCTTTTGCGTCGTCCTTCAATGCTGCCGGAACTGCAAAATTCAGGCTAATGGAAGCTTCTGCCATCACTGAATTGAATGAATGCTTATCGATAGAAACCATCTGGCGTTCATCAAGTGGTGCTGTTTCTTGTGAGTTTCCGGTATCTCCCACTATCAACATATTGAGGGGTAATTCCACCTCAGAAGGCTCGCCGTCAGTTTTTGGAACGTAAGAAATATTAATGCGTTCTTTGGGGGCCACACTGCCGTTATAATCTTTGCTCATAGAGATCATCCATCAGGTTATGTTATGTTTTCTGCATCTCCGTACAGACCATGAAATACCGTGCAATAAAAAACAACTGGTAATCATTATTACGCGAAGAAAATTTTTTGAGAAGCACTTTTTCTAAATGAAATACAGGAGTATCCTTCTGTTGTGGTTATTGTTTAGGTTGTATTGGTTTCGTTAAGAATAAATTAAAAGAAATTTCAGTTATTTTTATTTTTATGTAATTATATGATTTATATGTGATTTTTTTTTGATTTTATATGTAGTTAATATATTTTTCATGAATCAATATACCGCAATTATCTTTGTGTGACGGGTTGGTTGGTGAATGGTTTTTACCGATTGGAGTAATGGAATAATGATGAATATAATATTTATTCATGAATGTGGTATTGTCATTATTTTATAGAAATGAATATTGATATATCACCATAATGGATGTGTGAATATTTAATTCAGTCATCAGGAATATGCTTTTTAGCCTCTGGGTTTACGGTTCAATCTGCCATGTGAAGAGAGTTTAAACTACAGAGTTTTTTATGTGTTAAGCATGTTTTTATCTGCCGGATATCTTTTGGCAGATGTATGTAAGTATCGTTAATCGTTAACAAGGAGTTTATGAATGCCAACACCGTGTTACATCTCAATTACGGGGCAAACCCAGGGGAATATTACCGCTGGTGCATTTACCGCAGATTCTGTCGGCAATATCTACGTGCAGGGGCACGAGGATGAAATGCTGGTACAGGAATTCCAGCACAACGTGACTGTACCCACCGATCCGCAGTCCGGGCAGCCGAGTGGTCAGCGTTCGCACAAGCCGTTCATTTTTACTGTGGCGCTGAACAAAGCCGTACCACTGCTTTACAACGCGCTGGCCTCCGGCGAAATGCTGCCGAAAACTGAACTGCACTGGTGGCGTACCTCTGTTGAAGGCAAACAGGAGCACTATTTCACCACCCGCCTGACGGACTCGACGATTGTGGATATGAAGTTGCATATGCCGCACTGCCAGGACCCGGCGAAGCGCGAGTTCACGCAATTGCTCGAAGTCTCACTGGCCTACCGCAAAATCGAGTGGGAGCACGTCAAGTCCGGCACCTCTGGTGCTGATGACTGGCGCGCGCCGCTGGAAGCGTAAGGCTGAATCCACAGCACCCTGTCCTTACGGGCAGGGTGCTGTTTTGTTGGGGATCGTAAACAAAAAAGCAGTGTCAGTAAGGGGTTACGTTTTTTACGGGAGATGGCGGACGCCGGAAACTTCGGCGGTAGCGTGCCTGAATAATGCAAGCGTAACACTGTACTGTCATTCGCCGCAGTCCGGCTGGTGGTTTCTTTTCCCTGTTAATTCAGGAGATTATTCATGTCAACAGGATTACGTTTCACACTGGAGGTGGACGGCCTGCCACCGGATGCGCTGGCCGTGGCGTCCTTTCACCTGGAGCAGTCCCTTTCCTCGTTGTTCACCCTCAATATTTCGCTGGTCAGCCGGCAGCTTCTCAGCATTGATTTCTCTCAGGTACTGGAAAAAACAGCCCATCTTAAAATCTGGCAGGGCACGGAGATACAGCGCCGGGTGAACGGTATTGTGACCTGGTTTGAGCAGGGGGAAAACGACGGACATCAGATGCTGTACAGCATGATTGTCCGGCCACCGGTGTGGCGAGCCTCCCTGCGGCAGAACTCCCGTATTTTTCAGAATGAGGACATTAAAAGCATTCTGGGAACGATATTGCAGGAAAACGGGGTGACGGACTGGAGTCCGCTGTTCAGTGAGGCGCATCCGGCGCGGGAATTCTGCGTGCAGTACGGTGAAACGGATTATGACTTTCTGGCGCGGATGGCGGCGGAGGAAGGGCTGTTCTTCTACGAAGAGCACTCGCCTGACAGCGACGACCAGAGTCTGGTGCTGTGCGACACGGTGCGCTTTCTGCCGGAGGCGTTTGACATCCCGTGGAACCCGAATACCCGGACCGAAGTGAGTACGCCGTGCATCAGCCAGTTCCGCCACAGCGCGCAGATACGCCCGTCTTCTGTCATCGGCAAGGACTACACCTTTAAACGCCCCGGCTGGGCGGGGCGCTTTGAGCAGCAGGGGCAGAATCTGGATTACCAGCGTACACAGTATGAAGTGTTTGATTATCCGGGGCGCTTCAAGGACGGCCACGGGCAGAACTTCGCCCGCTGGCAGGTGGAGGGCTGGCGCAATAATGCCGAAGAGGCGCAGGGAAAAAGTCGTTCTCCGGCAATATGGCCGGGACGGCGCATTCAGCTGACGGAACATCCGCAGGCGGGCCTGAACCGGGAATGGCAGGTGGTGAGCAGCGATTTGCAGGGGAAACAGCCGCAGGCGGTGGCGGGGCGTTCCGGCTCAGGGACCACCCTTGAGAATGATTTTACGGTGATGCCGGCGGACAGGACGTGGCGACCCCGGCCAATGGAAAAGCCGTCAGTGGACGGCCCGCAGTCAGCCACTGTCACCGGCCCGGAGGGGGAGGAAATTTTCTGCGACGAGCATGGCCGGGTGCGGGTGAAGTTTAACTGGGACCGGTATAACCCGGCGAACCAGGACAGCTCGTGCTGGATACGGGTGGTACAGGCGTGGGCGGGACCGGGGTTCGGCAACCTGGCGATACCGCGGGTGGGACAGGAGGTGATAGTGGACTTCCTGAACGGGGACCCTGACCAGCCGATAATCATGGGACGGACGTACCATGCGGATAACCCGCCGCCGGGGGGGCTGCCGGGGACGAAGACGCAGATGACGATACGGTCGAAGACGTACAAGGGGAGCGGGTATAACGAGCTGATGTTCGAGGATAAAACAGGTCAGGAACTGTTGTCGATGCATGCGCAGAAGGACATGAAGACGACGGTACTCAACGATCAGGGTACGGCGATCATTCGTAACCAGAGTCTGGTAGTGGGCAATAACCGGCTGAAAGTCGTGACCGCCAACGAAGATGTCAAAATTGATGGGCACCAGCTGCTCAATATTCGGCAGTTTCAGGAAGTGAATGTCAAAACCGATGTGACCTGTTTTAACGGCGGCGACAGGATAATGCAAAGCGCGGGAAACGTGGTCATCGGCTCAGGTTCCATGATCCGGCTGGAATGTGGGGAGAGCGCACTGGAGTTGCATGCCGGGGGTGTGATTAACCTTAAGGGCAAGGCGTTTAACATCGTGGCTGAGGGTAACAGTCTCATTACGACAGGCACAGCTATGCTGGGCCTGAATCCGGAAGAGCCCGCCCCGGCTATTGGCGTTGTCGGTAAAAACCATAAAAAAGACTTAACCAGCATTATACAGGGATTATTCCCCGAAGAGACGGGGGGCGGAAAATGAACGCCATTTACCGCATGAATGAAGGCCATCTGGCGCTGACCGGAGAAGACTGGCTTGACTGCACGATGCAGGTTATTCGCAATACCCGTACTCACACTTCACTGGTGATCACCCGTGCAGTTATCCCCGAAGACAGAACGTTTGATGATGAACTGACATTTCAGTGGGCGCAGGTGGCGGCGCAGATCAATAACTTTCAACAGACGCCGCCTGTCGTATTAACGCTGCCTTTATTGCCTGACTGTCCCGCCCGGGAAACGACGGCTACATATCTTCGTGAACCTTATTTTTGTTGCCAGCGCCAGCTGGCCGTACTGATGCCTGAACGGCGTCTGTTGATGCTGACCTGCACCGTGCTGAATGCCTTCAGCGAAGAGGACGAACGGTTCTGGCTGCAGGTTAAAAATACGCTGGACAGGGACTGAGATCAGACAGAGGACGTTTTGCCATGAGCAATCCGAACGCTGCCCGTCTGGGCGACGACATCATTCATACCAGTATTCTGGCCGATATACTGGGAGGGGTTTTTGAAGCGGCTATTTGCGTTGCTGTTGGGGCCGTCGTGGTTGCCGCTGCTGCCCCTCTTGCCGCCGCGGCGGCAACTGCTGCAGGCGTGTCAGCTGCGACGGTTGCGGCAGCGTCAGCCGCCGCAACAACCTGTACAGCCGCGGGTATTGTCGGAGGGCTGACCGTTTCGTTATCGGGGGCCGCTGAGGTTGTCGGCGATATTGCTCAGGGCGCGGCAAACTTTATCTCCCCCCCTTCACCGCAGGGGAAAATTGTGACGGGCTCTTTAAATGTGCAGACCAATAGTCTGCCTGCCGCCAGAGCTGCAGGGCGTCTGATGACTGCCGCCGAAAACGCCACGCGGGAAAAAATGGAGGCGGAAGAGAAGAAACGGCGGGAAGAAGAGGACGCCCGGATGTCCACCGGGATGAAAGTGCTGAACGGGGTGTCTGCGCTGTTCAGCTATGGCAGCGAACTGCTGGGAGAGATGGTTAACCCTGTCGTGGCCGGACCGTCAGGCGGAGTGGTGGAAGCTGAGCATGATGTGGTGCTATGCGAAAAACACCCACCGAATCCCATACAGTTTATGGCCGAAGGCTCTTCTCAGGTCAGTATCAATGGTCTGCCTGCTGTCCGCACCGGAGACCGGACAACCTGCGGCGGCACCGTTTCCACGGTGGTCTCTCCCAACGTCATCATCGGGGGGAAACCGGTTGCGGTTCGCCCTATTCATAGCGGCAAATCACCCGGCGTGGAAACCGCGCTGCTCGCGCTTTCCGTCCTGACGTGCCGCCCCACTAAGCTACTGAAACAGCTTCCCTGCATGATAATGGGGATGGCGGCGGCAATGCTTGCCAGTAAGATTGGCGAATCTGTGCGGGCACTGTGGAATCCGGTACATGCCGCGACGGGCGCGAAGGTTCTGAGCGGGGAAGAGGACTGTGATTTTGAGCTCCCGGCCCGTTTCCCTCTCATCTGGCAGCGCATCTACAACAGCCGTAACCCGCATGAAGGGCTCTTTGGTCGCGGCTGGCGCACCGCATTTGAAACCCGCGTGGTCAGGGAGGAGGAATACACCTGCTTCCATGATGAAGGGGGACGCGAACTCCGTTTTGTCTGTCCCCCGCCGGGTGAGGCAGGATTCAGTCCCGATGAAGGACTGTTATTTGCGCAGAGCGAACAGGGCATGGTGGTGATTGGTGATCTGGACGGCGCCACCTGGCGGCTCTATCTTCCGCACCCGTCAGCGCCCTCGCAACTGCGCCTGCACCTGCTGTCGGATAATTATGGCAATGGCTTGCGGCTCCATTATGACGAACAGGATCGCCTGCAGGCGATTACCGATACCCAGGAAAGCCTGCGGGTGGTGCTGCATTATCAGGACTTACACTCCCCGCAGCGTCCGACCCGGATCACTGAGCATATGCTCACCCCGGACACCCCCGGTGGCGAGCCGGTTCATCGGCTACTGATGTCCTACGACTACACCCCGCAGGGGGAACTGTGCCGTGTGACCGATGCGGATGATGTCTGCCTGCGTGAATTTGATTACACCCCGGACGCCCTGATGGCAGGGCACCGGATGCCCGGCGGGGCCCGTCACCGCTATCAATGGAAAAAGTTCAGCGACGGCTGGCGGGTGGTGGCCTATGAGTCCAGCGGAGGTGACAGCGCCACGATTGGTTATGACCTGACACAGGGCGTGACCATCGTCGCCCATGGCGGTGGCGAAACGCACCGGCATGAATGGGATCATCGCTATCTGGTGGAGAAGTACACCGATGAATCCGGGCAGGTATGGGGCTATGAGTGGAACGAGGACGGGCAGCTTTCGCGTACCGTCGACCCGTTGGGTGCCAGCAGAGCATATCACTATGATAATGCGGGAAACATGATTCTGGAGACCGACCCGCTGGGCCGGGCCGTTTGTACACGCTGGCTTGAAGACCGGGCGCTGCCTGTTCAGGCCAGCGGGCCGGAGGGAAGCGTACACCAGTATTTTTATGATGCGAACTTTGGTCTGCGTGCAGAAATCAATGCACTCGGGCTGTGCTGTTATTACCGTCGTGATGAATGGGGCCAGGTCGTCGAATTCACAGATGAAAAGGGCGGCGTACAACGCTTTAGCTGTAATGAGCGTGGGCAGCTTATCAGCGTTCAGGACTGTTCCGGGAAAACAACGCAGTACCGGTACGATGCGGCTTACCGGCTGGCCGAAGAGGTGGATGCGGCCGGGGAGAGTACCCGCTATGTTTACAGCCCGGCAGGCAGGCTAAAAACGGTTTCCGGTGCCGAGGACTGGACGGCCAGCCTGTCCTGGACGGCACAGGGGCTGCCGGAAAGCTA
The DNA here is from genome assembly GCF_001037485.2 of Citrobacter sp. MGH105. Classification (NCBI taxonomy): domain Bacteria; kingdom Pseudomonadati; phylum Pseudomonadota; class Gammaproteobacteria; order Enterobacterales; family Enterobacteriaceae; genus Citrobacter; species Citrobacter sp. MGH105. The sequence continues at coordinate 832,206 of NZ_CP073048.1, forward strand.
CCGGGTGGGACACAATAATCCGGTGCGCTGGCAGTATGATGCCTGTGGTCGGGTGAGCGTGGTGACTGACCCGCTGGGCCATACCGTGCGGCGTGAATATGACGCGCGCAACCGGCTGACGCGTTTGTATAACGAAAGTGGTGAGCTGTACCGGTTTATCCACGGCATAAATGGGCATCTGACGGAAGAGCGGGGTCTGGATGGTGTTATCACCCGCTACGAATACGATGTCTGTGACCGGGTGGTCAGTAAAACCTGGGCGGCCGGCACGCCGGATGCGCTGACGCACCGCTGGCAGTATAACGCAGCCGGGGAAGTGACCGATAAGCAAACGCCGGACGGGCACACGGTCTACCGGTACACGACGGGAGGGACTCTGCAGGCGGCGCTGTTTTATCCGCCGGGAGCAGAGAGTCCTGCACAGCGCGTGCTGCTGGAGCATGACCGGCTCGGCCGGCTGACGGCGGAGGAGAACGACTCTGGCCGGGTGAGCTACAGCCTGGATGAACTGGGTAACCGGACATCCGTTCAGTTGCCGGATGGTCGCAGCCTGAAGACGCTGTATTACGGCAGCGGTCATGCGCTGAGTATCAGCCTGGATGAGCGGCTGATTACGGAATTTACCCGTGACAACCTGCACCGGGAAATCAGTCGAACGCAGGGCGGCCTGACGACACGTACGCGTTATGATCGACTGGGGCGGCAGGCGCGTCGGGAAATCTACCGCAAAGAGAACGGGATGCGGCCGGTGGAGGCGTGGCACTGGCAGTACGACAGCCGTCACAACCTGCTGAGTGAAACGCAAATCAGCGACTACCGCTATCAGGGCTACCATTACGATGACGGTGACCACGTCTGTCGCCACGACACCAGTTTTCGTGGGGTGACGCATCATACGTACGATGCGGCAGGTAACCTGCTGACTGCCCCGCAGGCAGGGCAGTCGCTGACACATAACCGGCAGACGCAGTGCGGTAATGGTGCGTGCAGGTATGATGTTTACGGCCGGATGGTGCAGAAACCGGGCCCGGGTGGCCTGTGGCGCTACGGTTATGACAGTGAACACCGGATGACGGAAGCGGTGCTGGACACGCCGGACGTAACCGGGGCCGGAAATACGCGACACCGGGTGATTTTTACCTACGACCCGTTTGGGCGGCGAACAGAAAAGCGCAGCGAGGTGACGGTATCTGCGCCGGATGACGGGCGTGTCACCGGGACGCAGGAGGTGACAACCTTTGTGTGGGAAGGGTTCCGGCTACTGGCGGAGACCCGCAACGGACAGTCGCTGGTGTACGTGTACGAAGGGGCGGGGAGTTACACGCCGCTGGCGAGGATTTACGGTACCGGCGACAAACAGCGTGTGGACTACTACCGCTGCAGCCATAACGGTATGCCGCAGGCGCTGACGGATGAGGACGGGAAACTGCACTGGCGTCAGGATGTGGAGACGTGGGGAGAAACGCGGTCGGAATACGCGGATGAAGAGGGAGGCAGGTGGCGGAAGATATGGGGTGGTGCGCCGGAAGAGAACCTGCGGTTCGCGGGTCAGTATCTGGACAGGGAAACGGGGCTTCACTACAATACGTTCAGGTATTATGCGCCAGATATGGGGCGGTTTATTACGCCGGATCCGATAGGGCTACGTGGGGGAATAAACAACTACGCGTATGTACCTAATCCGCTGATGTGGATTGATCCTCTTGGATTAAGTGGTTGGCAAATAGATGGCGATAAGACTACAGCTATTTTGCAAGGTGGTCCTTTTAAAGAGAAATATTATAAAGATGGAAGAACAGGTTTGTGGTGGTCTAAAGACACTACCGGGCACGGTGGGTCTGCGTACAAAGTATATAGAGAAACATCAACCACTCTAGAATGGATTGCAGATGCTGATGAAAATGGTCAGTTTATGCCTGATAAACATAAAGGGAATACGGGGCGAAGTATCCCTAAAAAAGGTTGTAAAGGAATAAAGTGAGTTAATGACATGATAAAAAATAGCGCAGAATTTGTCTCATTGAGAAATAGTGATATTCCTGATGAGTATAACCGAGCGGCCACAGAAGAGGCTCCTCTTGATGTATGGATGGATCTTATTGAAAATCATCATGATATGAAAGTATGGGTTGCAAGAAACAAATCCATACCAAAAGAAATAATTAATATTTTGTCAAGAGATATAAATCCTATTGTTAGGGATGCTATATCATCGAAATATCCTTTGGATTTTGATATTTATTTGCTGTTATCAAAAGATCCCGATGATGGGATTAGAGTTAGATTAACTTATAATAAAAAATTACCAACATCTATTTTAAAAGAAATGGCTGACAATGATCCTAGTGAATTTGTGAGGAAAGAAGCACGACTGAAATACAAACAGCGAATTAAATAATGATAAACATTTAAATTTTTTGAATGAACACATCATGTGATTTTATTTTCATTTCTGAAATTTACCAAATCAAAAACTGGTTAAGAAATTACCCCTTCCCAGTTTATGAGTAAATTTATCTATGTATGACGACAGACGATGGCACTATGACATTGCAACTTTGATAATTTATATACGAAGTTGACGGTACGATCAGCAAGACGCATAGATTGCGCATCCTGACCCGATAGGGCTGGCGGGTGGTATCAACCTCTATAGTTACGTTCCTAATCCGCTGACATGGATAGATCCTTTAGGGTTAATGCCGTGGGCGTGGGATCCTAATGGAATGGGACACCATTTAATCCCACGCAACAAGGCCAATAGCATCGGTCTGACCGAGCTTGGTACTATGAGAAATACGCCAACATTCTTTCCTGATCCTTATAATTCTGGAATGCATGAAGAATTGCACAGAGCTATTAAAGGTGACATAGGCAAAATTCAAGGGTCGTGGACAGGAACAGCGGATGATTTATTTACTGCTACTAGTCGCAATTTAGATTCTGTCTCTCATATAAGAGGTGATTTAAGAATTCCTTCGACGGGTGAGGTCTTAGCCAGAAATGTAACTCCTAAAGAAGCTCATTCAAAATTATTGGAATGGTACAATAATAAACAAGCGGGTAAGACCTCAGGAGGTAAGTGTGGTTAAAACAATAAAAGTCGATGTTGATTTTAATGGAATAATTATCTTCGATTATCCGGGGATACTAGTACCTTTTGGTGGGAAAATAGAAAATGGGGACAATATTCTCCAGGGATTTACTACCACAGATAAAGGGGATCTTGTTCTTGATGAAGGTATTGCTTTACCTATCATGGGCATTGATGATGGAGGCTATGTTGTTCGGTTATTTTTAAATGAACTCCCTGATAATGAAAATAGGAAAGTTATATTTAGTGATAAATATTTTTACCTTAATGTGACAGGTGATTTATATATTGCCGATATGTCGGTCTTTTGGGAGTGGGAAGATTATACCGGTTGGCATAATGCTGATATTCCTAAAGGAATATATAAAGTCAGCCTAGAAGGGATTCATTTAGAAAAGGATGGTGATACTGTTTATTGCTATGATTTGATTTTAGAAAAAACAAGCAAACTTGGTATAAGAGAAATTGAACCACGTTCAGATTCCAGACTTTATTAAACAAAAAACCGGGAAGGTTATAAAATCTTCCCGGCTTTCTTATTATTTAACCCTCGTTCAGTCCACTAAACCAGCACATCCTTAATCCCCTTAACCACCTGTTTAGCCTGATAAAGTTGTTCGCGCAGCTCCTGCACCTCGTTATTATCCGCCATCAGCACAATACACCCGTCTGAAATCTTCACCGTCACGCCGCGCCCGGTCTCAAATCCCGCCTCTTCGAGCCAGTCGCCCTTAAGGTGCAGGCTGGGACTGCGAGTATATCCGGTGGGGATTTTGGTTTTGCGGTTGGTACGGGAGATGCCGACATAACCGACTTTCATGCGCGCCGTGTTCTGGATGAGTTTATGTGTTTAACTATATGATTTAATAGTAAAATAAATGGTGTTCCGATGGCTTAAATGATCAGGGTGTGGCGGTGGCGTATGGACTACGACGCAATGAGCTTGGTGATTTACATATAAAGCTAACGTTACGATTCATACTCCAGTGAGATTCTCTGTCCTGACCCGATAGGGCTGGCGGGGGGAGTAATCTTGCCCTGCTGCTCCAGCCCGCCAGGGGTAGCAGGTACGTCGGATTCGCTGACGCGCCGCTACAAGTCAATAATGGTAGCCAGGACGGATTACTGGTAACGGTTCACCAGGTCTTTAACCATTGATGCATAGGTTTTTTGCTTAAGCTGCGAAAATTGCCTTTCAGCAGTTGCTTCTGCAGCATTTTTTTTCCCTGGCAGTGGTAGTGGCATTTTATCTTCATAATTGACCGGCGACCAGGTAGCCCATTCACCAGTTGCCACGTCCACTAGAGTGAAACGCACCAGATAACGTAGTGATGTATTGTCGGTTAGTTTTTCATTTTTATAATCTGACCAGAGCATGTTTTTTGTCGCAGCGTCATATTTGCCTGACTGCAATGTATCCTGATAAACGATGATTGCTTTCTGATGACCTTTCGCGGCGACATAACGCAGAGCCTGCATCCAGTTCATGTTTTCTACAACAGCAATATCCTGGCTCTCGTCTTTATTTTTATCTTTATTACAAGTCACGGTCTTTTGCCTGTCCGGGATACCGGAGAATGTTGCGACGGTATAATATCGACTCATTTCCTGCTGCATGATGGCTTCCGGTGCTCGGCTACCGGACTGTACCAGAATAACAGGCGAACTCAGAGGTACGCGAAATACATTCCCTTCCAGCGCAGCCTGGATGTCCTCTTCGGACACCGCCAGCGTAGTTTCATTGCCAAAAATATCCTTGTCCGTCAGTTTCTGTGCTGAAGCAGTCTTACTTACGCCGTTCTCTGTCCGTGCCCCTGCTTTCTTTGCATCAATAGGAGAGTGTGGCGTGCAACCAGCTAGCAGAAATACTGCTGTACATAAAAATACTGCTGACCTGGAATTCATATTTGCATCCTCAATGGCGTCAGGTGTTTCCTGCAATTATTTATCTGAAAACTCAAACTGAATTATACACATGAAATAAAGACCTAAAAAGAGAATTGCTGTTTATTAAAACATTCGGTTAAATAATAATTGATGGTTTTGTATGTATTATTTAAATATATGCAATCCTATTGCAGAGTACAGTTTATCCGTGTGGGGCTGGCTGGCAGTATTATTGGGAGAATTATAACAGTACGAAGAGTTTTTAGGGGGGTGCAATATTCGGGAGTAAAACTATATTATTGCCTTAACACTAATATTGGTTTGTTCTCCTGAATGAATTTAAGCCGGGAATAAATGATGAAAACTCTGGAATATACAACATCAGAGTAAGACAAGAAGCGTCTCCTTCGGATCAGATTTTAAGATTTCGGGTATACAGGTGGGGGGGCGGTGTGTCTCAACGTCCTGGATTCGCCCATGCTCTTGAGTGTTGCCGAGAAAGGTAGATGCCAGCAGCTTACGCGCGACTTCTGCCAATCTAATTTGTGTATAAGAGTAGACGAATTGGAGGTGAGCAGTTGGCAAAGTTCGATGAAGAGTCCGTTTCGCCAAAAGCAAAAAACCCGCCATAGGCGGGTTCTTCTAAATAGTGGTGCCCGGACTCGGAATCGAACCAAGGACACGGGGATTTTCAATCCCCTGCTCTACCGACTGAGCTATCCGGGCAACGAGGCGCATTAAAACCGATTCGCTTCGTTTCGTCAACGAAATTTCTTCAAATCAACGCAGACTGCACAATCTATCACCACATTGTTGCTATTGCACGCATTCTCAGGCAAAAAATGCCGTCCACGCGGCGGAAAGCGGCATTGCCAGCAGAAGGGCAGGAAGCATATTCACAACCGCAAACATTTTGATTCCACAAATACGTAAACCGGTTGCCAACAACAGTAGCCCACCTACGGCGCTGAAATCGGCCATCATGGCTGGCGTCGTTAGGGGCAAAATCATTGCCGCGCAGGTGGCAAGCGTTAGCTGGATTGCCAGCATTGGTACACAAATTGCCGATACCGCGATACCTAATGAACAGGCAAAAATGATGGCCGTGAAGAAATCAAGAAACGACTTGGCGATTAAAATATTCGGATCGCCGGTCATCCCTTCATGTATCGCCCCGAAGATCCCGGTACCACTGGCGCAAAATAGCACGATGATGGCCACATAGCTCTGGATGAAGGATTCGTGCGTGGTGTTGGCATCCGACCGGGTGAAAAGCTGCTGCGCTTTGGCAACCGCGGTATTGATCCCTTTTTCCAGATAACAGAACTCACCAATTAATGCACCGACCAACGTAGCCAGGACCATCACCGGTAGGTTAGCGCATTTGATAACCAGCAAAATACCAATTCCCAAAGAGCACAATCCGAATATGGAGGTCATGGAGGCACGAATGCGTTCCGGTAAATGCTGGCTGAGTAGTGCGCCGAGAACACCACCAAATAAAATGGCGCCAGCATTAATAAAGGGTCCAATTACCACGTTTGCTCCTGCATACCCATTATCGTCTTGATGCTAAAGGCAATTCTCTGGGTAAAATATGTTTTCAGATTGCATTATTATGCCGCGATTGACAGGCGGATTGCTTGTTTATCTGTGAGGTTCAGGCTCCGGATTTTATCTTGCGCCTGAAAGTGAAAGGTGCCATGATTGCGCGAATTTTCTCCTGTCTGAATGGGGCTGCCTGGGATGATATTACTCCCCCTACATCGCCTTCAACATCGCCTTTTTGCGCGACGTTTGCCCCTTCCTGCGACTTATCTTTACGCTCCCACCATGCGGTGAGGGCAGCGCACGCTCACTGCAGGATAACAGTAAAATCAGAGGCTATCTGCTTTTACTGATGTCTGGCGGTCGGGGCTGGTAACCAGTTTGACCTGTCATTTCGTGGGCAAAGCAATATGGCTTTGTCCGGGACTTTTGATTTTCCCGAAACGGGTTATTGCGCTTATGAAATCAATGAAAATTGCCGCCAGTGGAGAACTGGTTTCTCGTCTGTCCAGCCATCGTCAGGTGGTGTCGCTGGACAGTACTGATTTTACTGACGTTGCGGCAGTCGTCATTACCGTTGCGGATAGCCGCAGCGGGATCCTTGCTTTGCTGAAACGCACCGGTTTTCATATACCCGTGTTTCTGTTCGCAGAGTCGGATGTTGATCTGCCGGCGGGCGTGAATGCGGTCATTCGCGGTCAGGCGCAGGACTGGCTGGAGCTGGAGTCTGCTGCCTGTCAGTATGAAGAAGATTTGCTGCCGCCGTTCTATGACACGTTGACTCAGTATGTCGAGATGGGGAACAGCACATTTGCCTGCCCAGGACATCAACACGGTGAGTTCTTTAAAAAGCATCCCGCGGGGCGCCATTTCTACGAGTTCTTTGGCGAGAATCTGTTTCGCGCGGATATGTGCAACGCCGACGTTAAGCTTGGCGATCTGCTGATTCATGAAGGCTCGGCGAAACATGCGCAGAAATTTGCCGCGAAAGTTTTCCACGCGGATAAAACCTACTTTGTGCTGAATGGCACCTCTGCGGCCAATAAAGTAGTAACCAATGCGCTGCTGACGCGCGGCGATCTGGTGCTGTTTGACCGTAATAACCATAAGTCGAACCACCACGGTGCGCTGATCCAGGCGGGTGCGACGCCGGTGTATCTGGAAGCGGCGCGTAATCCGTTTGGCTTTATTGGTGGTATTGACGAGCACTGCTTTGATGAGGAGTATCTGCGCCAGCAACTTCGCGAGGTTGCGCCGCAAAAGGCCGATCAACCGCGCCCGTTCCGTCTGGCGATCATTCAGCTCGGCACCTATGACGGTACGATCTACAACGCCCGGCAGGTGATCGACAAGATCGGTCATCTGTGTGATTACATCCTGTTTGACTCCGCATGGGTCGGTTACGAGCAATTTATTCCGATGATGGCCGATGGGTCACCGCTGCTGCTGGAGCTTGATGCTAACGATCCGGGGATTTTTGTCACCCAGTCGGTACACAAACAGCAGGCCGGATTCTCGCAAACTTCGCAGATCCACAAAAAGGATAACCATATTCGCGGTCAGGCGCGGTTCTGCCCGCATAAGCGTCTGAATAATGCATTTATGCTGCATGCTTCTACCAGTCCGTTTTACCCGCTGTTTGCGGCGCTGGACATTAACGCCAAAATCCATGAAGGCGAGAGCGGCCGTCGGCTATGGGCGGAGTGTGTGATGCTGGGCATTGAGGCCCGTAAAGCGATTCTTACCCGCTGCAAGATGATTCAGCCGTTTATTCCCCCGGTAGTTGATGGCAAACCGTGGGAAAGCTATCCGACGCAGGTGATTGCCAGCGAGCGCCGCTTCTTTAGCTTTGAACCAGGTGCTAAATGGCATGGTTTTTCCGGCTACGCGCGCGACCAGTATTTCGTCGATCCTTGCAAACTGCTGTTAACCACTCCAGGCATTGACGCACAAACCGGGCAATATACCGAGTTTGGTATTCCGGCGACGATTCTGGCGCATTACCTGCGTGAAAACGGCATCGTACCGGAGAAATGCGACCTTAACTCGATTCTGTTCCTGCTGACCCCGGCAGAAAGCGCAGAGAAACTGGCGCAACTGGTGGCGATGCTGGCGCAGTTTGAGCAGCATATTGAAGACGATACGCCGCTGGCAGATGTGCTGCCCACCATCTTCAACAAGTATCCGGTACGCTATCGGGATTACACGCTGCGTGAACTGTGCCAGGAGATGCACTCACTGTACGTCAGCTTTGATGTGAAAGATCTGCAAAAAGCGATGTTTCGTCAGGAAAGTTTACCTGCCGTGGCGATGAACCCACAGGATGCGAACAGCGCTTTTATCCGTGGTGATGTTGAACTGGTGCGGATTAGTGAAGCAGCTGGCCGCATTGCGGCGGAAGGTGCGCTGCCTTATCCTCCGGGCGTGCTGTGCGTGGTACCGGGCGAAGTATGGGGTGGGGCGGTACAGCAATATTTCCTGGCGCTGGAAGAGGGCGTAAACCTGCTGCCAGGCTTCTCGCCGGAGCTGCAAGGTGTTTACAGTGAAACGGATGCAGACGGTATTAAGCGTCTGTATGGATATGTTGTGAAGTAAGCGCAAAAAAAGCGGGTTACCTTTTGGTAACCCGCTTTTCTCTGCGTAAACGTTAGTGCGCGATAGTCTGTGTGCCTGCTGGAACGCGTACGTGTTTGTATTTAAACAGCGCAACGAAGGCAAAAGCCAGAACCAGCGAGTAACCTGCGAAGATCAACCACACGGTCTGCCAGTCGGTAATACCGTTCAGCGTATAGTGTTCAACGACTTTACCGCTCACCAGTCCGCCCAGAATACAACCGAAACCGTTGGTCATCATCAGGAACATACCCTGTGCGCTGGCGCGGATTTCAGGGCGTACTTCTTTCTCCACGAACACGGAACCAGAGATGTTGAAGAAGTCGAAGGCGCAGCCGTAAACAATCATCGACAGAACCAGCAGCACGGTACCGAACGGCGTTGGATCGCCGTAGGCAAACAGGCCGAAGCGCAGCATCCACGCCACAATACTGATAAGCATCACGTTCTTAATACCGTAACGGCTTAAGAAGAACGGGATGGTCAGGATAAACAGCGTCTCGGAAATCTGTGAAATCGACATCATCACCGATGCGTGTTCCACGATAAAGCTACCGGAGAACAGTGGGTTGTTATCGAAGCTGTGCAGGAAGGTGTTACCAAACATATTGGTAATCTGCAGCTCTGCGCCCAGCATCATTGAGAAGATGAAGAAAATCGCCATACGCTTGTTTTTAAACAGCGCGAAAGCATCCAGACCGAGCATTGATGTCCAGCTCTGGTTTTTCTGCTGATTGGCAACCGGAATATGCGGCAGCGTCAGGGTGAACAGTACCAGTACCAGGGACAATGTCGCACCGATGTACAGCTGCATATGGCTCAGTTCAAAGCCGGAGAAGCTCACGGCCCACATCGCCAGAATAAAGCCGATGGTGCCCCAGATACGAATTGGCGGGAAGTCGGTAACGATATCCATCCCGGCAGATTGCAGGCGATAGTAGGAGATGGTGTTGATTAGCCCCAGTGTTGGCATATAGGCCAGGGAGTTAAGCAAGATCACAAAGAACATGGCCCCTGGCGTGGTGACTTCGGCTGCGGCAAACAGCGTTCCTGCGCCGACCAGGTGGCAAAGGGCGTAAACCCACTTCGCACTGATCCATTTATCGGCCACGATCCCTAACAGCGTTGGCATAAACACGGCGGCGATCCCCAGCGAGCTATACACCGCGCCAATGGATGCACCATCGAATTTAAGGGTGACAAACATATAGGAGCCGAGGGTAGTGAGCCAACTACCCCATAAGCAGAACTGCAGAAACGAGAGAACTTTCAGCTGCAGCTTAAGATTCATGTTAATTTCCTCACACCGTAATGCGGATGAATGTTTTAAAAGGCACATTTGCCGTGGCTATATGATGTGATTCTATCAATGAGAGGCACTCTTTTTTTGTTACCTGTGACAAATATTTGCAAACAATTTCTGATTGCAAAGCAAAAGAGTGATGGAGTTAACGTTTTTGGTGCTTCAGGCCCCCGTTTTAGGGGGCTGAAGAGGAATACATTAGCGGCGTCGATAGGATTTTTGTGCGGAATTGACCTTGTAAAGGTATCGGCGTGATTCAGCAGAGGGATGTCGGGTGGTCAGCGTTTGATAAACGTCACCTGGAGACATGCTGTTAATGATATTCGCGGCCTGAATTTTATCGTTCGAGAACACGCGTAGCACGCTGCCCGCGCCGCCGTTATACGCGGTGATTACCGCATAGCGGCGTGAGGTCGGATTATCGATACCACCTAAATAGACATTGTTGAGCATTGCCAGATAGGCCGTGCCGGTATCAATGTTGCTGGCCGGATCAAACAAGAAGCTACGGCTTGGTGTGCCTGAGCGCCCTTGCGAGCGGAACACATCTTTCCCGGCGCTGTGCTGTACCACCTGCATCAGTCCCAGCGCATCGGCATGGCTCACCGCATACGGGTTAAACGAGGATTCGGTTTGCATGATAGCCAGAATCAGCGACTCGTCGACGCCGTACTTACGTGAAGCCTGACGCACCATACCGACGTATTTATGCGCGCGCTTATCAAGGTGGTTCGGCACCAGATTGATCGTCACGCTATAGATGATACGCAGGCCATTGCTGCGGCTTTTAAGTCGTGTTTGCAGCAGGTAGTTGGCAAAGTTGGTGGCACGCCCCTCCCAACGAATGGGCTGGCCGGTATTATCAACCACCTGTCCGTACAGGAATGGCTCTTTGGAAATCTTAATGTCGTCGACATCGGAATAGAGGTCGATAGAACCCGGATCATCGCCCATCAGCAATGTCTTGATAATCGCCCGACGCAGGTGTCCGGCGGGATCTGTCCCGGCAATGGTCTCGACGGTTATCGTACCGTCATCAAAGTTGATATGGCTGCGGGTTTGATACTGATCGGTATACTTGACGTAGTCCTTCGGACCCGCAATCAGCACTTCCTTAAATCCCCACAAATTCTCAATATTATGGGCAAATTGCCCCATCAGAATATCAAAACCGTTGGTATCCTTGACCCAGGCTTCGTTATAGGAATCGCCTTTTTTGGTCGAACTGGAACAGGAGATGAGCAACGGCGCAATAACGGCAAGCGCGAGAAATTTTTTCATCATTCCGGGAGTGCGTGTTGTGTTTGTTGTTTGCAAGGACCAGATTAAAACGTAGGCCGGATAAGCGCAGCGCCATCCGGCAACGGTTCTTATGATTCTGGCGTATAGCCTTCAATATGCACATCCTTACCTTCAAACAGGAAGTTAATCATCTCCTGTTCCAGTAACTTACGGTGTTCGACGTTCATCATATTGAGTTTTTTCTCGTTAATCAGCATGGTCTGTTTATGCTGCCATTGCGCCCATGCTTCTTTAGAAATCTCGTTATAAATGCGTTTTCCCAGATCGCCCGGGTACAGCTGAAAATCCTGTCCTTCTGCTTCGCGTTGCAGGAAAGTGCAAAAAATCGTTCTGCTCATAAAAAGTCCTCTTTATCGTCCGGTACGTTAAACGTGTGTACCGGCACGTAATTGCTGTAACAAACGCTCCACGGGAGCCGCCAGTCCGACCGACGGCGGTTGCGCTAAGTTATACCAGAGCGCGTTGCCTTCATCCATGCATGAGGTGAATGAAGACACGGGAAGCCACATAGGCACAATATCTAAGTGGAAATGGCTAAAGGTATGGCGAAACGCATTAAGTTGGGTCAGATTATCTGCGTTAATTTGTCGTTGCGCCAGCCAGTTGCGCAGTCCATCTTCATCGTCAAACTGCGGAAAACAGTATAAACCACCCCATAAGCCGCTGGGCGGTCGCTGTGCAAGCAGCACTTCGTCATCATGCTGCATCAGTAAAAAATAGCCCGTTCGTTCCGGTAGCGTCTGTTTGGGCTTTTTACCGGGATACAGCGCCCAACTTGCATTGGCGCTCGCCACACAGCCATTTTCCAACGGACACAGGGAACATTTAGGTTTTGAGCGCGTACAGACCATTGCGCCTAAATCCATCATCGCCTGATTAAAACGCTCAACACCCTGGGCCGGCGTAACTTGCTCGCTCAGCTCCCACAGCTTCTTTTCGACCTCTTTTTTACCCGGCCAGCCGCTTACAGCATAACAGCGAGCCAGCACGCGTTTGACGTTACCGTCGAGAATCGGAAAATGCTGACCCAGAGAGAGAGAAAGGATCGCGCCTGCGGTTGAACGTCCGACGCCAGGTAGGGCGGCTACTTCATCAAAGGTTTGCGGAAATATACCGCTATGCAGCGTCACAACCTGCTGCGCGGCTTTATGCAGATTTCGCGCACGGGCGTAATAACCCAGCCCGGTCCACAAATGCAGAATTTCATCCAGCGGCGCATGGGCTAAATCCGTTACCGTTGGGAAGCGCGCCATAAAGCGCTCAAAATAGGGGATAACGGTCGCAACCTGAGTTTGTTGCAGCATTACCTCAGAGAGCCATACTTTGTAAGGCGTCTTGTCAATTTGCCAGGGCAGCGTTTTCCGCCCGTATTTGTCGTACCAGCTCAAAACCTGAGCCGAAAATTGAGACGCTTGCATGATTACCGTTTCATTATTGCCGGGGGCAAGATTGCAGCACAGCGGCAACGGGGTGTAAACCGGAACTTTCCGCTGCTCACTTTCTTCCTTTACTTGCATCCGGCAACTAACTTTGGATAATGCCCGTTTTCAGAACTCAAACACAGCAGACTAAACTTTTATGAAGAACGACGTCATTTCACCGGAATTTGATGAAAACGGCCGCCCTCTGCGCCGGATTCGTAGTTTTGTTCGTCGCCAGGGGCGACTGACGAAAGGGCAGGAACACGCGCTGGAAAACTACTGGCCGGTGATGGGCGTTGAGTTCAGCGAAGAGCCTGTAGATTTCGCAGAACTGTTTGGCCGTGACGCGCCAGTCACGCTGGAAATCGGTTTTGGTATGGGAGCGTCGCTGGTTGCAATGGCGAAAGCGCGTCCGGAACAGAATTTCCTCGGCATTGAGGTTCACTCACCTGGCGTTGGTGCGTGTCTGGCTTCAGCCCATGAAGAGGGTGTCGAGAACCTGCGCGTCATGTGCCATGATGCTGTTGAAGTCCTGCATAAAATGATTCCTGACAATTCTTTATCTATGGTTCAGCTGTTTTTCCCTGACCCGTGGCATAAAGCACGTCATAATAAACGCCGTATCGTTCAGGTACCGTTTGCTGAGCATATCTTAAGTAAGCTGAAGCTGGGCGGCGTGTTCCATATGGCGACCGACTGGGAAGCGTATGCGGAGCACATGCTTGAAGTGATGTCCTCGATTGACGGGTATAAAAACCAGTCAGAGAGTAACGATTATGTACCGCGCCCGGAATCGCGCCCGGTAACCAAATTTGAACAACGTGGTCATCGTCTTGGCCACGGCGTATGGGACTTAATGTTCGAGAGGGTGAAATAATGGCAAAGAACCGTAGCCGTCGTCTGCGTAAAAAGATGCACATCGAAGAATTCCAGGAAGTAGGATTTTCGGTTGCATGGCGTTTCCCGGAAGGTACATCTGGAGAGCAGGTCGATCAAATCGTTGATGACTTTATCAATGAAGTCATCGAACCGAACAAGCTGGCTTTTGACGGCAGCGGCTATCTGGCCTGGGAAGGTCTGATCTGTCTGCAGGAAATCGGCAAATGCACCGAAGAACACCAGGCAATCGTGCGTAAGTGGCTGGAAGAGCACAAACTCGAAGAAGTGCGTACCAGCGAACTTTTCGATATTTGGTGGGACTAAGTAGCACAGGGTCGGCAAATGCCGGCCCGATTTGTATTGAGGGAAAGATATGATGCGCAAAACGCTGCTGGCGGCAGTCCTAACGTTCACGGCGATGGCCGCACATGCAGATTACCAGTGCAGCGTCACCCCGCGTGACGATGTGATTTTGAGCCCACAAACGGTGCAGGTGAAGGGCGAGAATGGCGACCTGGTTATTACCCAGGCTGGCGATGTCACCTTCAACGGTAAACAGTACAACCTGAATGCCGCACAGCGTGAGCAGGCCAAAGATTATCAGGCGGCGTTGCGTAGCAGCCTGCCGTGGATCGACGAAGGTGCCAGAGCGCGCGTAGAGAAAGGTCGCGTGGCGCTGGACAAAATCATCGCCAAAGAGGTCGGTGAAAGCAGCAACATGCGTGGCCGCTTAACCAAGCTGGATGCGCAATTGAAAGAGCAGATGAACCGCATCATCGAGCATCGAACTGATGGCCTGACTTTCCATTATAAGGCGATTGATCAGGTCCGCGCGGACGGACAACAGCTGGTTAATCAGGCGATGGGCGGCATTTTGCAGGACAGCATCAACGAAATGGGGGCGAAAGCCGTGCTCAAAGGCGGTGGTAATCCACTGCAGGGCGTACTCGGAAGCCTCGGTGGTTTGCAGACCTCAATTCAGAACGAATGGAAGAATCAGGAACAAGACTTCCAGCAGTTTGGCAAAGATGTCTGTTCCCGCGTTGTGACGCTGGAAAACGATCGTAAAACGCTGGTTAGCACTCTGAAATAATCTTCACCTCTTATTAACGGCACAGAAACATTCTGTGCCGTTTTATTTTGTATATTTCTGTTTTTTTGATATCCATCTCTAAGAACGGCAATTTGGTGGAGATATAAATCTGGTTAATTGGAACTCGTCACATTATTCATCTGTAGGATAGACATAATGCTGCAAATTCAAGTAACTGGAGAAATAACATGGAGTTTTTCAAGAAAACGGCACTTGCCGCACTGGTTATGGGTTTCAGCGGCGCGGCGCTTGCACTGCCAAACATCACCATTTTAGCGACCGGTGGGACGATTGCCGGCGGCGGTGATTCCGCGACAAAATCTAACTACACGGCAGGCAAGGTTGGCGTAGAAAATCTGGTTGAGGCCGTACCTCAATTGAAAGATATCGCTGTCGTTAAAGGCGAGCAGGTGGTGAATATCGGCTCCCAGGATATGAATGACGAAGTCTGGTTAACGCTGGCGAAAAAGATTAATACCGAGTGTGATAAAACCGACGGCTTCGTGGTAACACATGGTACGGATACCATGGAAGAAACCGCCTATTTCCTCGACCTGACCGTCAAGTGTAACAAACCGGTGGTGCTGGTCGGCGCAATGCGTCCGTCTACGGGTATGAGCGCTGATGGCCCGTTTAACCTGTATAACGCAGTAGTAACTGCCGCAGACAAAGCCTCTGCCAACCGCGGAGTGCTGGTGGTGATGAACGACACCGTTATGGATGGTCGTGACGTGACTAAAACCAACACTACCGACGTCGCTACCTTCAAATCCGTTAACTACGGCCCGTTGGGTTACATCCATAACGGTAAAATCGACTACCAGCGTACGCCTGCGCGTAAGCACACCACGTCTACTCCGTTCGATGTGTCTAAGCTGACCGAGCTGCCGAAAGTTGGAATTGTTTATAACTACGCTAACGCCTCTGATCTGCCGGCAAAAGCGCTGGTGGATGCGGGTTACGCCGGGATCGTCAGTGCGGGTGTAGGTAACGGTAACCTGTATAAAACCATTTTCGATACGCTGGCAACCGCCGCGCATAAAGGTACCGTTGTAGTGCGTTCATCCCGTGTACCAACGGGCGCCACTACACAGGATGCAGAAGTTGATGATGCAAAATACGGATTTGTGGCTTCAGGTTCCCTGAACCCGCAAAAAGCACGTGTTCTGCTGCAGCTTGCGCTGACTCAAACCAAGGATCCTAAGCAGATCCAGGAAATGTTTAATCAGTATTAATCGATGAAGGTGGCTGCGCTTACCGCCCTAACCCTGTAGGCCGGATAAGACGCAGCCGCCATCCGGCAATTTTCCTGATGGCGCTACGCTTATCAGGTCTACGTTCACCAGCCATCACTCCGCCAGAAACAGCTCCAGCAGCGAATTCAAGAACAGCTTACCGTGTTGGGTAATCTGCCAGTACTCATCGCATTCACTCAGGTAGCCCTGGGAAATAGCCTCATCGATCTGTCGACGAATAACGTCTTCGGTAAGACCGGTATATTGCGTAAACTCCGCGCGAGGCGCGGCTTCCAGCAGCCGGAAACGATTCATGAAGAACTCGAACGGCTTATCGGCTTCGGCGACATCGCGCTGGCTTTCGAGATAACGCCCTTGCATATACCCACGCGGATGCCGTGTTTTGGTGGTGCGCAGGATTCGTCCGTCAGGGAATGTGATCTTACCGTGTGCGCCGCAGCCAATGCCAAGATAGTCGCCAAAACGCCAGTAGTTAAGGTTGTGCTGACACTGATAACCCGGTCTGGCGTAGGCTGAGGTTTCGTACTGCTGATATCCCGCGGCGGTCAGTAGCTGGTGGCCTTGCTCAAAAATATCCCACAGTGCGTCATCGTCCGGTAAAACCGGCGGTCGGGAACCGAACAGCGTGTTGGGTTCGATGGTCAACTGATACCAGGAAAGATGCGGTGGGTTGAGCGCGATGGCCTGCTGTAAATCACCCAGCGCCTCTTCCAGCGTCTGATCCGGTAAACCATGCATCAGGTCGAGGTTAAAGCTGCGTAGCCCCAGACCGCTCGCCAGGTGTGCTGCTCGTTTGGCTTCTTCCGGCCCGTGAATACGTCCCAGACGTTCGAGTTTGGCGGAGCTAAAGCTCTGTACGCCAATCGAAATACGGTTGACGCCAGCGCGTTGATAATCCACAAAGCGATCGGCTTCCACCGTCCCGGGATTCGCCTCCATCGTGATTTCTGCATCTTCGGCCAGATTCAGCCGTGCTCGCACGCCGTCGAGCAGCGTTTGCATCGCCGGGCCAGAAAGCAGGCTCGGCGTGCCACCACCGATAAAAATCGTCTTTACTTCACGTCCCTGGGCATGGGCCACCTCAGTATCCAGATCGCTCAGCAGATGCTGCACATAGTCGTCATGAGGGACTTCGCCCTTTAGCGCATGCGAGTTGAAGTCGCAGTACGGGCATTTCTGCACGCACCACGGGATGTGAATATAAAGACTTAGCGGCGGAAGCTTAACCATTACGCAGGGCATCCAGCAGCAGCTTCAGCGCCTGGCCGCGGTGAGAAATTGCACTCTTTTCTTCACGGGTCAGTTCGGCTGCGGTTTTCCCTTCAGACGGCACAAAGAAGATCGGGTCGTAGCCAAAACCACCGTTTCCGGCAGGTTCACGGGTAATCACGCCCGGCCAGCTTCCGTGGCACACAACAGGCGTTGGATCGTCTGCATGGCGCATATACACCAGCACGCAGTGGAACTGCGCCTGGCGCTTGTCATCAGGAATATCCTGCAGGGTGTGAAGCAGTTTTTCCAGGTTCTGCTGATCGGTCGCATCTTCGCCGGAATAGCGGGCTGAATAGATACCCGGCGCGCCGCCAAGGGCATTTACTGCCAGACCTGAGTCATCAGCAATGGCCGGTAAGCCGGTAATTTGCGCGGCATGACGCGCCTTCAGAATGGCGTTCTCAATAAACGTCAGCCCGGTCTCGTCTGCAGAATCAACACCCAGTTCCGTTTGGGCAACAACATCAAGACCGAAATCACTCAGAAGAGAGGCGAGTTCACGCACTTTACCGGCATTGCCGGTCGCGAGGACAACTTTTTGCATGGGATACCTAATCAGTTAACGCCGCAATTTCGGGCGGGATCTGTTGCGGATGAATGATTTTAACCTGTTTGTGACGACCAAGCTCGCCCTTCTCAATGACGACCTGGCTTTTTGCCACACGGAACTGTTTGCCGAGAAACTTCACCAGATGGCTATTGGCCTGGCCATCTACTGGCGGGGCGGTAATGGCGACTTTAACTTCGTCGCCATGTAAACCCACAATACTGTCACGGCTGGCTTTAGGCTGAATGTAGAGCCGTAAAACCAGACCGTCGTCGCAGGGTGTAACGGCACTCATAGCGCCATCCACAGCCCCGGCAGCAGCATGTTGCCTGTCGCCTGCAACACTTCCGCGATGCCCATGTTAATAACGTAGAGCAGCAGAACCAGAATCATTGGGGAGAAATCGATCCCGCCCATGCCTGGAAGTATGCGACGGATAGGACGCAGCAGCGGATCTGCCAGTTGAATCAGCACGTACTCTACAGGACTGCGGCCCTGGCTGACCCAGCTCATAATTGCCATCACCAGCAGCACCCAGAAAATCAGCAGCCCGATAGTCTTCAGGACAATCAGTACGGCGGCGATCCAGATGATCGGCTGGAACGTGACCACCTTAAACAGCACGATTGCTTTGATAAAGCTGAGAACGAGCGCAACTAATGCCGATGCGCTGTCGATCGGCCCCATCGGGGGAATAATGCGGCGTAACGGCCCAATGATGGGCTGAGTGATTTTCACTATAAACTGCGAGAACGGGTTGTAAAAATCGCAGCGAGACCATTGCATCCACACGCGCAGCAGCAGCGCCATGGTATACAGCTCAATTACCGTTGAGAGCAGGAAGGTCAACGTATTCATGGTGTTCCTTAGTTTTCCTTATTTTTTAGTGTAATCACGAGCACCAAAAATGGCAGTGCCAATGCGCACCATCGTGCTACCCGCCGCGATGGCGGCATCCATATCATCAGACATTCCCAGTGAGAGAGTGTCGATGCCTGGGTAGCGTGTTTTCAACCCGGCAAATGCTACCGCCATTTGCTGTGCAACTTCAAACTGCCTTACATAATCTGACTCTGGAGCCGGAATCGCCATCAGACCACGCAGGGTAATGCGCGGCAGTGCAGCGACTTCAGCGGCTAGTGCATCAAGCTCTGCCAGCGAAATTCCTGACTTACTGTTCTCATCGCTGATATTAATTTGGATCAGTACATTGAGCGGCGGCAGTTCCGCCGGGCGCTGTTCGCTCAGACGGGCAGCGATACGCAGACGGTCGATCGTATGGCACCAGTCAAAGTGCTCAGCGACCAGACGACTTTTGTTGGACTGCAGCGGGCCGATAAAGTGCCACTGCAGATCGTTGACGCCTTTTTCCTGGAAGTAGCGGATTTTATCCACCCCTTCCTGCACATAGTTTTCACCGAAGGCACGCTGCCCGGCGGTAATGGCTTCTTCGATGGCGCTCGCAGGTTTGGTTTTACTGACTGCAAGCAACGTAACTTCTTCTGAAGACCGCCCGCAACGCGTCGCGGCGGCTGAGATTTTGTCCCGGACATGTGCCAGGTTATGCGCGATATCGTTCATTTTCCGAGGATGTTCATATGAATATGGAAGAAATAGTGGCCCTTAGTGTAAAGCATAACGTGTCGGATCTACACCTGTGCAATGCATGGCCTGCGCGCTGGCGCATACGTGGAAAAGTCGAAATCGCACCCTTTACTACGCCTGACGTGGAGAATCTGCTGATGTGCTGGCTCAGTGAGCAACAACAGGTACAGTGGCAGGAACAGGGGCAGATTGATTTTGCTATTGCGCTGGCAGGTTCCCGGCGGCTGCGCGCCAGTGCTTTTGCTCATCAACAGGGAACCTCGCTGGCGCTAAGATTGCTCCCGCTTGATTGCCCACGTTTAGACGATCTCCAGACCCCTGACGTCATACCTGAACTGCTGCGCAGTGAAAATGGGTTAATTCTGGTGACAGGCGCTACCGGTAGCGGTAAATCAACGACTCTGGCGGCGATGGTAGAGTACCTGAATCAGCATGTTGCGGGGCATATTCTGACGCTGGAAGACCCGATTGAATATCGCTACACCAGCCAGCGTTGTCTTATTCACCAACGGGAGGTGGGCGTACACTGCGCTTCTTTCGCCGCCGGTTTGCGCGGCGCGCTGCGCGAAGATCCCGACGTCATTTTGCTGGGCGAGCTGCGCGACGCGGAAACCATTCGTCTGGCATTAACGGCAGCGGAAACCGGGCATCTGGTGCTGGCAACGTTACATACGCGAGGGGCGGCGCAGGCCATCGCGCGGCTGGTGGATACCTTTCCCGCACAGGAGAAAGATCCGGTGCGTAATCAGCTGGCAGACAGCCTACGGGCGGTACTTTCGCAAAAGCTGGAGGAAGATAAGTTGGGAGGACGCGTGGCGCTATTTGAGCTGCTCGTCAACACGCCAGCCGTGGGCAATTTGATTCGTGAAGGGAAAACGCATCAGCTACCCGGCGTAATTCAAACCGGGCAGCAGACAGGTATGCAGACGTTTACGCAGAGCCAGCAGCAGCGCCAGGCGCAGGGTCGGCTTTAGTAGCCCTGCTCGAAATAGCTTTCGAGAATAATAACGGCAGAAGCGGAGTCCACTTTGCCTTTATTCAACGCCCGGTATCCGCCTTGTTCGAACAGGCCGGAGCGGGCCTCGACGGTGCTCAAGCGTTCATCGTGCAGCGTTACGGTTACGCCAAAGCGACCGTGAATACGGTTAGCGAACTTACGCGCGCGCGCGGTAAGGGGCTGTTCTGTGCCATCCATGTTGAGTGGTAGGCCGACAATGATTTCATCCGGCTGCCATTCTTTCAGCAGGCGTTCAATCAAACTCCAGTCTGGCGTACCGTCCTGCGCTTTAATGGCGGGCAACGGTCTCGCCGTACCGGTAATGCGCTGACCAACAGCAACACCAATACTTTTCGTACCAAAATCAAAAGAGAGTAATGTTCCGCTCATCAGGCATGTCCCGCCACGCCAGGCATGGTCTGAATATCTATCCCGATAAGCTTCGCCGCATCGCGCCAGCGGTCGGCAATCGGCGTTTTGAATAAGATGTTGAGGTCTGCGGGCGCCGTGAGCCAGGCGTTATCCAGTAGCTCTTGTTCCAGTTGACCTTTTTCCCATGATGAATAACCCAGCGCAACCAGCACTTCGGACGGTTGCTCCTGCGTACCCAGGGTTTCTAGTACATCGCGGGAGGTTGTGATGATGGTGTTATCTGAGATGCGAATACTGGAGGCAAAGCGTGACGGTGGAGTGTGGAGAATAAATCCACGGTCTTCCGCCAGCGGGCCGCCGAGCATCACTGGTTTATCCAGACGTATGGCCGGATCGCGTTCTTCTGGGGTAATCTTCAGCTTTTCCAGAATCCCTTCAATTTGTAAGTTTTCCAGAGGCTTATTAACGATAATCCCCATTGCTCCGTTCTCATTATGTTCACAGATGTACACCACGGAACGGCGGAAAATCGGATCCTGGAGAGCAGGCATG
The DNA here is from genome assembly GCF_001037485.2 of Citrobacter sp. MGH105. Taxonomy (NCBI): domain Bacteria; kingdom Pseudomonadati; phylum Pseudomonadota; class Gammaproteobacteria; order Enterobacterales; family Enterobacteriaceae; genus Citrobacter; species Citrobacter sp. MGH105. Next base: position 853,947 of record NZ_CP073048.1, read on the forward strand.
GCAATCAGAAAGTGATGCTGTAAATTCATTGTCAGAGGTTCTGTTTCCTGGTTCAAAAAAGCAACAGAGCCCAGTATGTGGGCAAAGCTCGAAGATGTCACCCTCTGAAGATAGCATTGCCGGATGACGGCTTCGCCTAATCCGGCCTGCGGGGTGCAATTCCAGGCCGGATGAGACGCGATGGCGTCGCTATCCGGCAACGTATTTATTTCTGCAAACGCACCTCAATGGCATCCATCAGCATACCGGTAATCGAAACCGGGAACTCCGCTTCAATTTCACGAATACAGGTTGGGCTGGTAACGTTAATTTCCGTCAGGCGATCGCCAATGATATCCAGACCGACAAAAATCAAACCTTTCGCTTTCAGCGTTGGCCCAATGCGACGTGCAATTTCCCAGTCGCTGTCGGTCAATGGACGCGGCTCGCCACGACCGCCAGCGGCCAGGTTGCCACGGGTTTCGCCGCCCTGCGGAATACGCGCCAGGCAATAAGGAACGGGTTCGCCATCGACCACCAGGACGCGTTTATCGCCATCTTTAATTGCTGGCAGATAGTTCTGCGCCATGCAGTAGCGGGTACCGTGCTCGGTCAGCGTTTCAGCAATGACGCCAAGGTTCGGGTCGCCTTCCTTCACACGGAAAATAGATGCGCCGCCCATACCATCCAGCGGTTTGAGAATGATGTCGCTGTGTTTTTGCCAGAAGGCTTTCAGCTGCGCTTTGTTACGCGTGACCAGCGTTTCCGGCGTCAGGTCGGCAAACCATGCGGTGAACAGCTTTTCGTTGCAGTCGCGCAGGCTCTGCGGTTTGTTGACGATCAGCGTCCCTTTTTCTTCTGCACGTTCCAGAATATAGGTTGCGTAGATGAACTCGGTATCAAATGGCGGATCCTTACGCATCAGAATAACGTCCAGGTCTGCCAGCGGGAGATCCTGCTCGCTCTTGAACTCATACCATTTGTCGTAGTTCTGCTCTACGCTCAGGGTACGCGTATGGGCGCGGGCTTCACCGTTGATCAGATAAAGATCGGCCATCTCCATATAATGAATTTCGTAACCGCGACGTTGCGCTTCCAGCAGCATAGCGAAGCTGGAATCTTTCTTGATGTTGATGCTTGCGATGGGATCCATCACGATGCCGAGCTTGATCATTTTCTTCTCCGTTTATGCCTTAGCCCAGATCGCCAAAACGCACCTGTAGCGCAGTAATGGCGGTGAGCGCGGTTGTCTCAGTACGCAGAACGCGAGGTCCTAACAGAATATCAGTAAACTGATAACGTGCGGTCATGGCAATTTCATCTGCCGACAACCCGCCTTCCGGGCCAATCAGCAAGCGGATGCGTTCCACCGGCAGCGGCAGCGTATTGATGCTGGCGCTGGCGCGCGGATGCAGGTTCAGTTTCAGACCTTCGTCCTGTTCCGCGCACCATGCTTCCAAATCCATTGCCGGGCGAATTTCGGGCACCCGGTTACGACCGCACTGTTCGCAGGCGGCAATGGCGATTTTCTGCCACTGCTGGAGCTTCTTGTTCAGGCGTTCACTGTCCAGTTTAACGCCGCAGCGCTCAGAAAAAAGTGGCGTAATGAGGCTTACACCCAGTTCGATCGATTTCTGGATAGTAAATTCCATTTTTTCACCACGCGACATCACCTGACCCAGGTGGATGTGCAACGGCGACTCACGATCGTCTAGTTCAGCGTTAAGTACCTTCACGTCCACGCTTTTTTTACTGGCGTGGGTGATTTCAGCGTCGAATACCTGATTGCTGCCATCAAACAGCTGTAGCGCCTGGCCCGGTCCCATACGCAGCACGCGGCCGATATGGTTGGCTGCATCTTCACACAGTGAAATTTGGCTGCCGGAAGTGATTGGCTCAGGGTGATAAATGCGAGGAATGCGCATAGTTAAACATCCGCGTCATGGCCCTGGGCTGCGAAAGGCCAGGGCATGGTTAAAAATATTGACGCTAGTGTAGGTTAGCTCTTTTGCGCCTGGCAAGCGCGTTGCACATATGGGTTATGGTTCCCCTGTACCTTTGCAATGCGTTCGTCGCGCTCACACTCCCAGTCGGTGACCGGATATTGCTTATTCCAGGCGTTAAAAAGCTGAGTTTGCTGGCGGGAGAGCGTTAGATCGTACTGGTCGCGCATGTAAAAATAGGTACGAGCAATGGCACCGCGAGCGCGGGCTGGCGGCTCGGCAACTTTCTCTTTGAAGTCGACCTTCATGGCGCATTGCCCATACTGACCCTCGCCACCGTTCCACTGGCTGTACATGAAGTTAGCGCGATCGCCATTTACCTCACCCACAGCAGGTTGCAGGTTATGCATGTCGCTTTCCATTTTGCGATAGACCGGATCTTTGGCGCAGTTTTTACGCCCTCCGTCCTGCCAGCACTGACGCTGATGACCAAATTGCCAGGCGGGGACAACGTGTTCCCATTCAATTCGACTGGCGCGGTTTTCATTTTTTCGCACTTTATAGCCGCAGGATTCGAGGTCAACGACCCCTTTTTTGCCTTGCCAGTTAATTTTACAACCGCAGTAGAAATCGCCCGGCGCATCGGCGTTAACCTTGACGCCTGCTGCTTTTGCCTGAGAAAAACTGTTGATGCCTTCGGCTAAAACCGGGCCTGAAAACGCAGCGGCTAACAGGGCCGCAGCAAAAGAAAAATGACGGTACATCACAAACTCCGTGTCAAAACGAGCCCGCAACGTAGCGAAAGTTATTCCAGTATGCAATCAGTTAGGTCAGAAAAGTTCCTGATAATTCTGAAGATTATTCTGCAACCAGTGGTTCGCCGCAGTGAACACAGCGGTAGGTGGCCTCACCGCGCACAACGCGGTTATGGCGGCGGACGGTCAGTTGGTGCTCCTGACACTTACAGCGGTAAGTAAAGGTCTTGCGCTGCACCGATTGCAGTTCAAACTGATGCGTGCGCCGGGCCGGTACGCCCAGAACGCTTTCCATCATCCATTTCCACTCTTTCCCGTGTGGCGGCACGCGCCCAAAGTGCTTCCACACCAGTAAATGCGCCAGTTCATGGGGTACCACTTCATTAATGAATGCGTCGACGTTTTCCATCAGCAGGACGGGATTAAGGCGAATTTCATAGGTTTGTAGCCACGCAGTGCCCGCGGCGGTGCCGCGCTGTTGGTAAACCAGCTTTGGCTCCGGGTATTGGCGTTCGAGCTTGAGATTGGCCTGGGCGAGTTTTTCCCGCAGGCTACGCATAACGGCTTGCTGGATGGCGATAGGGAGACGGGAGGTTTTCATAACGCCAGAGGATAGTGCGACAGGGAAGGGACTGCAAGAGGAAGGCTTCCTCCGCAGGGGAGGAAGCCTTTGGTGATTAGTCGTGTGCGCCAATTTCGCGCAGTTTACGACCTTTCATCAGGTTACGCTCAATGTGTTCCAGAGAGACGTTTTTAGTTTCAGGGATCAGCCACAGAGTCAGGAAGATGAACAGTACGTTCAGGCCGCCGTATACCCAGAAGGTGTTGGCGCTGCCCAGTGAGTTCAGCATCGTCAGGAAGGTTGCGCCGACGATCATGTTGGCAATCCAGTTGGTTGCAGTAGAGCAGGTGATGCCGAAATCGCGGCCTTTCAGCGGCTGGATTTCAGAGCACAGTACCCAAATCAGCGGACCGGCGCTCATGGCAAAGCCAACGATAAACATCAGCAGCATCAGTACTGCGAAGTATTGTGCGGATGCCGAGTGAATACCCACGTGCATCATTGTACCCAGCACGCCCATACCAACAGCCATCACGATAAAGCCAAGGATCAGCGTAGGCTTGCGGCCCCAACGGTCAACCAGGCCAATGGCGATAAAGGTTGCCAGCACGTTGGTCAGACCGACGATAACAGTCCCCCACATCTGCTCGGTGGTGTTGGTGTAGCCCGCCAGCTCAAAGATTTTCGGTGCGTAATACATGATGACGTTCATCCCGGTGAACTGCTGCATCACCTGTAACAGAACGCCAAGGAATACTGCGCGACGGAAGTTGCTGTTTTCTTTAAACAACGCCCAGCCACTCTGCTTTACCTGCAGGCTTTCACGGATTTCATCCAGCTCGCGTTTGGCTTCTGCGCTGGTGTCACGCAGACGCAACAGGACGCGTTCGGCATCAACAAAACGACGTTTAGCTGCAAACCAACGTGGGCTGTCCGGCAGGAAGATAACGCCAACCAGCAGCAGCAGGGCAGGGATGATGATTACACCCAGCATCCAGCGCCATGCGCCGCTGTAGCTAAACGCTGTATCGGAAAGATACGCGCCCAAAATACCGATGGTGATCATCAGCTGATACATGGAGATCATGCTGCCACGAATCTTTTCCGGGGCAATTTCGGACAGGTACAGCGGCGCGGTATAAGACGCAACACCTACAGCCAGGCCGAGCAGCACGCGGGAAACCAGCAGGACTTCAACGTTTGGCGCAGCGGCGGAGAACAGTGAACCCGCAACAAACAAGATCGCACCGATCATCAGGCTTTTTTTGCGTCCCAGTTTGAAGGAGAGCCAACCGCTGCCGACAGCACCTACCGCCGCACCAAACATCATGGAACTCACCACCCATTCCTGAGTGTGCGGGGTAATTTGAAACTCGTCGGTGATGAACGGTAAAGCACCGGCAATAACACCGATATCCAGCCCAAAAAGTAATCCAGCCAGGGCTGCCAGAAAGCAGACAAAAAATGTCATGGCTTTGTTGGAACGCCCCGTTTTTTTATTGTCAGGCATGATGCCCTCCGGTTGGGTAGCTAGTTTTGTTGATGTTAAGGGTAGGTGAGTACGGGGTAAAAAAATGCGAATCACATCACATTAGTGTAATCGCTTACACTATCATTCATGCGGATTATTAGTTAATTCATTGAAAGTTAACATTATTTATTGGGATTAAATAATGTTTGTCGTCTGAATTTAAGACAATGATGAAAGATAATGTAACAGTGATGCAAGTGTGCTGGCTAAGAGATGTTAATTCAAGGTAGAGGGAAATATGGTGTGATGTAATCGCTTTCATTTTCATTTAAAGCAATAGTAATCAGCGCGGTTTGGTGATGGATGTGGGAGAGGAAATAGGTATAAAAAAAGACCAGCGCGAGGCTGGTCTTCATAAGCGTTAAGTCTGGTTTAAATTACTTCAGACCGGCAGCGTCGCGCAGCAACTGTGCTTTGTCGGTTTTTTCCCATGGGAAATGTTCGCGACCAAAGTGACCGTAAGCAGCGGTTTCTTTGTAAATCGGGTGCAGCAGATCCAGCATCTGAATCAGGCCATACGGGCGCAAGTCGAAGAACTCACGCACCAAAAGGGTCAGCTGCTCTGAAGGCACTTTTTCAGTACCGAACGTTTCCACCATGATAGATGTCGGTTCTGCCACGCCGATTGCGTAGGAAACCTGAATCTCACAACGGTCAGCCAGGCCTGCGGCAACGATGTTTTTCGCTACGTAACGGGCTGCATAGGCTGCGGAACGGTCAACTTTAGACGGATCTTTACCAGAGAATGCACCGCCGCCGTGACGCGCCATGCCGCCGTAGGTATCAACGATGATTTTACGACCGGTCAGACCGCAGTCGCCCATCGGGCCGCCGATAACGAAACGACCAGTTGGGTTGATGAAGAATTTGGTCGAAGCGGTCAGCCATTCAGTCGGCAGTACCGGCTTGATGATCTCTTCCATAACGGCTTCTTGCAGCGATTTCTGGTCGATATCTTCAGAGTGCTGAGTAGACAGAACAACCGCATCAATACCGACGATTTTGCCGTCGTCATACTGGAAGGTTACCTGGCTTTTGGCATCCGGACGCAGCCAGGATAAGGTGCCGTTTTTACGCACTTCAGCCTGACGCTGCACCAGACGGTGAGCATAGGTAATAGGTGCTGGCATCAGCACGTCGGTTTCGTTGGTTGCATAACCAAACATCAGGCCCTGGTCGCCTGCGCCCTGTTCCAGCGGATCGGCACGGTCAACACCCTGGTTGATGTCCGGAGACTGTTTACCAATCGCGCTCAGTACCGCGCAAGAGTTGGCGTCAAAGCCCATGTCGGAATGCACATAGCCAATTTCGCGAACCGTGTTACGGGTGATCTCTTCGATATCAACCCATGCGCTGGTGGTGATCTCACCGCCAACTAAAACCATACCGGTTTTGACGTAGGTTTCGCAGGCAACGCGTGCTTTTGGATCCTGTTCCAGGATTGCATCCAGCACAGCATCAGAGATTTGGTCAGCGATTTTGTCAGGATGCCCTTCTGATACGGACTCGGACGTAAAAAGGTGTTTTGCCATATTTAATTTCACCTAAGGAGAATTTGGTTAGCTCAAACTGTCGAGTGGAATAGTCATGTGTAGAAGATTCTACCATGAGTCTGCATATGACGGACACTGGCAGTCTGAGTGTTAATCGGTATAGATGGATTAACATCTGGACGGCTATTTTAGGACAGTTCTTCGCCTGATTTCCAGCTTTTTTTGATTGAGGTCGCATTGTACTGAAAATGTAACTGGAAATTTTTCCTGACGGTGCTGGCAATGTGCATATTTATCTTTTGCATTTTCGTACTGTTGTCGGTATAAAACGCGGCGCGCGGCTCATACAAAAGCACACGACGTTTTCATCGTGTTGCCACTTCCAGCCGGGTTAAAACTTTAGCTTTGGTTTGTGGGTTCGTTCCGTAAGGAGCAACCGTGGAGGTGATACGAGATAATGAACCGTTGTATTCTGCAGAATCTGTCGCACCGTTCTGGTGTACATATGTCCCCCGCAATCTGCATCTCTGCTTTGCATACCTGTCGATGTTATATACACAAAATCATTTATGCTGCGTCGAGGCGGCAAGTGAATGAGTCCCCTGAACGTACGAGTAGTACGTGACTGGGGCGAATGAGCGTAGCCAACAAAGAGGCTGCATGAAGGATGAAGTGTATACCCATCTCGGCGTATCTCAGGACTCAAGAGCCGGTAACGGTCACTAAGAACTGAACAAGGGCGCTCTTGGTAAACAAGAGTTTTCTCGTGGTTTCGCCGAACCGTCAGCATTAAGTTCGGTTACGTGTTTACATTGATATGAAAAAGAAACCGGTCGCACAGTCGGAGCGTCAGCACTATCTGCTGCAAATTCTGCCTGTATTTGGGTTGTTATCGCGTCTTCGGATTGCGATAGTAGTCAACTGTTTTACACTTGTTAATAAAATTGAGGTTCGCTATGTCTGACGACATTTCTTTGGGTTCGCCTTCGTCAGCAGGCGAACACGGTGTACTACGCTCCATGCAGGAGGTTGCAATGAGTTCCCAGGAAGCCAGCAAGATGCTGCGTACTTACAATATTGCCTGGTGGGGTAATAACTACTACGACGTCAATGAACTGGGTCACATTAGCGTGTGCCCGGATCCGGACGTACCCGAAGCGCGCGTTGACCTTGCTGAGTTGGTGAAAGCCCGTGAAGCGCAGGGCCAGCGTTTGCCTGCATTGTTCTGCTTCCCGCAGATCCTGCAACACCGTCTGCGTTCGATTAACGCCGCGTTTAAACGTGCCCGTGAATCTTACGGTTACAACGGTGACTATTTCCTCGTTTACCCGATCAAGGTCAACCAGCACCGCCGCGTGATTGAATCGCTGATCCACTCTGGCGAACCGCTGGGACTGGAAGCGGGTTCCAAAGCTGAACTGATGGCCGTTCTGGCCCATGCCGGAATGACCCGTAGCGTGATCGTGTGTAACGGTTATAAAGACCGCGAATATATCCGTCTGGCGCTGATTGGCGAGAAGATGGGCCATAAGGTCTATCTGGTCATCGAGAAGATGTCTGAAATTGCAATCGTGCTGGATGAAGCTGAACGCCTGAATGTCGTTCCGCGTCTGGGCGTGCGTGCGCGTCTGGCGTCGCAGGGCTCTGGCAAGTGGCAGTCCTCCGGCGGGGAAAAATCGAAATTCGGCCTGGCGGCAAACCAGGTGCTGCAACTGGTCGAAATTCTGCGCGAGCGCGGTCGTCTGGACAGCATTCAGTTGCTGCACTTCCACCTTGGCTCGCAGATGGCGAACATTCGTGATATTGCCACCGGCGTACGTGAATCGGCGCGTTTCTACGTTGAGCTGCACAAGCTTGGCGTCAATATCCAGTGCTTCGACGTGGGCGGTGGTCTGGGCGTGGATTACGAAGGTACCCGTTCGCAGTCTGACTGTTCCGTAAACTACGGCCTGAACGAATACGCCAACAACATCATCTGGGCTATTGGCGACGCCTGCGAAGAACACGGTCTGCCGCATCCGACGGTAATCACCGAGTCTGGCCGCGCGGTGACCGCGCACCATACCGTGCTGGTATCAAACATTATCGGCGTTGAGCGTAGCGAACACACAGAAGCAACGCCTCCGGCTGATGATGCGCCGCGTGCTTTGCAAAGCATGTGGGAAACCTGGCAAGAAATGCATGAACCGGGAACCCGTCGTTCACTGCGTGAATGGCTGCACGACAGCCAAATGGATCTGCACGATATTCACGTTGGTTACTCTTCAGGTACCTTTAGCCTGCAAGAGCGCGCGTGGGCTGAGCAGCTTTATCTGAACATGTGCCATGAAGTGCAAAAACAACTCGACCCGAGCAACCGTGCGCACCGTCCGATTATCGACGAGCTGCAGGAGCGAATGGCGGATAAGATTTACGTCAACTTCTCGCTGTTCCAGTCGATGCCGGATGCGTGGGGGATCGATCAGCTGTTCCCGGTAATGCCGCTGGAAGGGTTGAACCAGGTGCCTGAACGCCGAGCGGTGCTGTTGGATATCACCTGCGACTCTGATGGTGCTATCGACCACTACGTTGACGGTGATGGCATCGCGACCACGATGCCGATGCCGGAATATGACCCGGAGAACCCGCCGATGCTGGGCTTCTTTATGGTGGGGGCGTACCAGGAGATCCTCGGCAACATGCACAACCTGTTTGGTGATACCGAAGCGGTTGACGTGTTCGTCTTCCCTGACGGCAGCGTAGAAGTGGAATTGTCCGACGAAGGGGATACCGTGGCGGATATGCTGCAGTACGTGCAGTTGGATCCGAACACCCTGCTGACGCAGTTCCGTGACCAGGTGAAAAAGACCGATCTGGATACTGAGCTGCAGCAACAGTTTCTCGAAGAGTTTGAGGCCGGTCTGTACGGTTATACTTATCTGGAAGATGAGTAACGATAAATGCCTGCTGGCGCTACGCTTACCGGGCCTACGGAAGTAGGCCGGATAAGGCGAAGCCGCATTTGTGGCACTTACTTGAATCCGTACAAAATAACGGCGATAATTTGCCGTAAATATGCAGCTACCAAATCAATCCCTTCCTCGTCGGGCTTAACGACGCGGAGGGGATTTTTTTTCATCGATTTTTAAAGAGGTCAGTACATGAGCACCTTAGGTCATCAATACGACAACTCCCTGGTTTCTAACGCCTTTGGTTTTTTACGTCTGCCGATGAACTTCATGCCGTACGACAGCGACGCCGACTGGGTGATCACCGGTGTACCGTTTGATATGGCAACGTCTGGCCGCGCGGGCGGGCGTCATGGTCCGGCGGCGATCCGTCAGGTGTCCACTAACCTGGCGTGGGAGCATAACCGCTTCCCGTGGAACTTCGATATGCGCGAGCGCCTGAACGTGGTGGACTGCGGCGATCTGGTCTATGCCTTCGGTGATGCGCGTGAAATGAGTGAAAAACTGCAGGCTCATGCTGAGAAGCTGCTTTCTGCCGGTAAGCGCATGCTCTCCTTCGGCGGCGACCACTTCGTCACGCTGCCGCTGCTGCGCGCGCACGCTAAGCATTTTGGTAAAATGGCGCTGGTGCACTTTGATGCCCACACCGACACCTACGCTAACGGCTGTGAATTCGACCACGGCACCATGTTCTACACTGCGCCGAACGAAGGTCTGATCGATCCGAATCACTCAGTGCAGATTGGTATCCGTACCGAGTTCGACAAAGATAACGGCTTTACCGTGCTGGATGCCTGCCAGGTGAACGATCGCGGCGTAGATGACATCATCGCCCAGGTTAAGCAGATTGTCGGTGATATGCCGGTGTATCTGACCTTTGATATCGACTGTCTGGATCCAGCGTTTGCGCCGGGTACCGGTACGCCAGTGATTGGCGGTCTGACTTCCGACCGCGCGATCAAGCTGGTACGTGGTATGAAAGATCTGAACATCGTCGGGATGGACGTCGTTGAAGTGGCTCCGGCCTACGATCAGTCAGAGATCACCGCGCTGGCGGCGGCTACGCTGGCTCTGGAAATGCTGTACATCCAGGCAGCGAAAAAAGGCGAGTAAGTTGTTTTGCCGGATGGCGCTAACGCTTATCCGGCCTACAGCTGGTTGATGTTTGTAGGCCGGATAAGGCGTTCACGCCGCATCCGGCACGATTAACGGTTATTTGATCCCGTCGGCGCTCATGCGATCGCGAATATGTTGCGCACGTTCTGCGGATGCCGGGTGATCGTCAAACATTGAGCTTTGACGTCCAGCTTCCAGTTTGGCCAGTTTCTCAAAGCTGGTGGCTAAACCTGCCGGATTGATCCCGCGTTTGCGCAACAAATCATACGAGTAATCATCCGCCTCGGATTCCTGACGCTGGGAGAACTGCGAGTTCACCAGTTTCTCGCCAAGATCGCCCAATTGCGACTGTGACAGGCTGCCGACAATGCCGCCAGCTGACGCCGCCGCTGCACGTACGGCGTTTGTACCCAGCGCAACCTGCATGCCTTTTTTCACGTGGCCCAGCGCGACGTGGCCCATTTCATGGCCGATCACCGCTTCGACTTCGTTGTCGGTCATCATATCCATCAGGCCGCTGTACACGCGGATACAGCCGTTTGCCATGGCAAAGGCATTCACATCTTTCGCCATATAGACTTTGTAGTTCACCGGCTGGCCGTTTATGTTATCGCCAAGCGCGGCGGCGATTTTGCCAAGACGCGTTGCGTACTCGCTGCTGGCCGGAGCGATAGTAGCCTTGCTGTCCATATCTTTACAGGCCTGATCGCTCAGCGCTTTTACCTGAGCATCGCTCAGACTGTAGGCCTGAAAAGCCTCCGCGCCAGAAGAAAGCAGTCCGTTGGAGTCCATGTTCTGGCAGCCGGTCAATGCCGCAGCCATGCTCGTAGCAAGCAGTAAAGCGCGAATTTTCATTTTTTCTCTTCCGCACAAAGTCAGGATTATTCTAAAAATTACGTCGTTTGCAGGTGAACCGACGCTCGGCCTAAGTATAAAGAAAAGAACAATACGCGGGCGAGAAGATTGCGCAACTTGCGCGCATGATCCAGAGATTTCTGAAGCGGCAAAAGGATGCTCCATGTACATGACACGCGGCTTGGGTTACATTGTTGGCACTTTTTTCCGGCGTAGCCCAAAACGCGCTGTCGTCAAGTCGTTAAGGGCTCAGCCTTCATTATCCGATCTGGAGTCAAAATGTCCTCACGTAAAGAGCTTGCCAATGCTATTCGTGCGCTGAGCATGGACGCAGTACAGAAAGCCAAATCCGGTCACCCGGGTGCCCCGATGGGTATGGCTGACATTGCCGAAGTCCTGTGGCGTGATTTCCTGAACCACAACCCGACTAACCCGTCCTGGGCTGACCGTGACCGCTTCGTGCTGTCCAACGGTCACGGCTCCATGCTGATTTATAGCCTGCTGCACCTCACCGGCTACGATCTGCCGATGTCCGAGCTGCAGAACTTCCGTCAGCTGCACTCCAAAACTCCGGGTCACCCGGAAGTGGGTTACACCGCCGGTGTTGAAACCACTACAGGTCCTCTGGGTCAGGGCATTGCGAATGCAGTGGGTATGGCTATCGCTGAAAAAACGCTGGCGGCGCAGTTTAACCGTCCAGGTCACGACATCGTTGACCACTTCACCTATGCTTTCATGGGCGACGGCTGCATGATGGAAGGTATCTCTCACGAGGTATGTTCCCTGGCCGGTACGCTGAAGCTGGGTAAACTGGTTGCGTTCTACGATGACAACGGCATCTCTATCGATGGCCACGTTGAAGGCTGGTTCACCGATGACACCGCGAAGCGTTTTGAAGCTTACGGCTGGCATGTGGTTCGTGGCGTTGATGGCCACGATGCTGACGCCATTAAACGTGCAGTAGAAGAAGCACGCGCAGTGACCGACAAACCGTCCCTGCTGATGTGCAAAACCATCATCGGTTTCGGTTCTCCGAACAAAGCGGGTACTCACGACTCTCACGGTGCACCGCTGGGCGATGCAGAAATCGCACTGACCCGTGAACAGCTGGGCTGGAAATACGCGCCGTTCGAAATCCCGTCTGAAATCTACGCGCAGTGGGATGCGAAAGAAGCAGGCCAGGCAAAAGAAGCTGCATGGAACGAGAAGTTCGCTGCTTATGCGAAAGCCTTCCCGCAGGAAGCGGCTGAATTCACCCGTCGTATGAAAGGTGAAATGCCGTCTGACTTCGACGCAAAAGCGAACGAGTTCATTGCTAAGCTGCAGGCTAATCCGGCGAAAATCGCCAGCCGTAAAGCTTCTCAGAACGCGATTGAAGCCTTCGGTCCTCTGCTGCCTGAATTCCTCGGCGGCTCCGCTGACCTGGCACCGTCGAACCTGACGCTGTGGTCTGGTTCGAAAGCGATTAACGAAGATACTGCCGGTAACTACATCCATTACGGTGTGCGTGAATTCGGTATGACCGCTATCGCGAACGGTATCTCCCTGCACGGTGGTTTCCTGCCGTACACCTCCACCTTCCTGATGTTTGTGGAATATGCCCGTAACGCGGTGCGTATGGCTGCGCTGATGAAACAGCGTCAGGTCATGGTCTACACCCACGACTCCATCGGTCTGGGCGAAGACGGCCCGACTCACCAGCCGGTAGAGCAGGTTGCTTCTCTGCGTGTGACCCCGAACATGAGCACATGGCGTCCGTGTGACCAGGTTGAATCCGCCGTTGCGTGGAAATACGGTGTTGAGCGTCAGGACGGCCCGACCGCGCTGATCCTCTCCCGCCAGAACCTGGCACAGCAGGAGCGTACCGAAGAGCAACTGGCAAACATCGCTCGCGGTGGTTACGTGCTGAAAGACTGCGACGGTCAGCCGGAACTGATCTTCATCGCAACTGGTTCTGAAGTTGAGCTGGCTGTGGCTGCGTGGGACAAACTGACTGCCGAAGGCGTGAAGGCTCGCGTGGTTTCCATGCCGTCTACCGACGCGTTCGACAAACAGGATGCCGCTTACCGTGAGTCTGTGCTGCCGAAAGCGGTTTCCGCTCGCGTTGCAGTGGAAGCAGGTATCGCGGACTACTGGTTCAAATACGTGGGCCTGAACGGCGCAATCGTCGGTATGACCACCTTTGGTGAGTCTGCTCCGGCAGAGCTGCTGTTTGAAGAGTTCGGCTTCACCGTAGACAACGTTGTCGCGAAAGCAAAAGAACTGCTGTAATTTCGATTACAGGTGAAAACGGGTCGCTCAGGCGGCCCGTTTTTTTTTTGCTTTTCCGGAACGCGCCGCGCGTTGCGCAATCGCACGGTTCAGTCTGCTATCCAGACCGTCTGCGGCATCATTGAAGGGCTCCGGGACTCGGACCTCGCGCTGGTGATTAGATGCAGGTTAGGGGGCTTTCTGATTTAAATCAGGGTGTGTAACACGACAATGAAATAATTTTGCTACGGTTATTCGTCATTCTGGAATATGGAATAAATTTAGCGTTGAATGGCGTTAAAATGTGACGCAAGTCAGATAACTGTGTTCTGTTGCTGGACAATCATTCCTTTTATTCCTCGTTTCGCTTATTCTAGCTGAAGCGTTTCAGTCGATTAAATGTTCGACAATTAACCAATTAGTCGCAGTTTGCGACAGGTAAGGTTTCCCTGAGCGATTTGCTGCATTACTCTGTCTGCCACATCGTTTCTGAGAAATCCTTGCAGGAGACCTATGACCGTACGCGTAGCGATTAATGGTTTCGGTCGCATCGGACGCAACGTGGTTCGTGCTTTGTATGAATCCGGGCGTCGGGCGGAAATCACCGTGGTGGCAATCAACGAACTTGCGGATGCTGCAGGCATGGCGCATTTGTTGAAATATGACACCAGCCATGGACGTTTTGCCTGGGATGTTCGTCAGGAACGTGACCAGCTCATCGTTGGCGATGACGCTATCCGCATTCTGCATGAGCGAACACTCGATGCACTTCCATGGCGCGAACTGGGTGTCGACATCGTGCTGGATTGTACGGGGGTCTTCGGCAATCGCGAACACGGCGAGGCGCATATTGCCGCTGGTGCAAAAAAAGTGCTCTTTTCACATCCTGGTAGTCACGACATCGACGCAACCGTTGTGTATGGCGTTAATCAGGATCAGCTGCGCGCTGAGCACCGGATCGTTTCCAACGCTTCCTGCACCACGAATTGCATAATACCCGTCATTAAATTGCTGGATGATGCTTACGGCATTGAGTCTGGTACCGTCACCACGATCCACTCCGCGATGCACGATCAGCAGGTTATTGATGCTTATCATCCTGACCTGCGTCGCACGCGAGCGGCCAGCCAGTCGATTATTCCGGTTGATACCAAACTGGCGGCGGGCATCACGCGAATTTTTCCGCAGTTTAACGATCGTTTTGAAGCGATAGCGGTGCGTGTACCAACCATAAATGTGACGGCGATCGACTTAAGCGTGACGGTGAAAAAACCAGTAAAAGCCAGTGAAGTCAACCAGTTGCTGCAAAAAGCAGCACAAGGTGCATTTCATGGTATAGTTGACTATACGGAATTACCGTTGGTCTCTGTAGATTTTAACCACGACCCGCACAGTGCCATCGTTGATGGTACGCAAACGCGTGTGAGTGGCGCTCACCTGATCAAAACGCTGGTCTGGTGTGATAATGAATGGGGCTTTGCTAACCGTATGCTCGACACTACGTTAGCGATGGCTGCTATTGGTTTCAGGCTCGACGCTTGAGCGTCGACAAAACTTTATGAATCAACGAGAGGATTCACCATGTCTGTAATTAAGATGACCGATCTGGATCTGGCTGGTAAACGCGTTTTTATCCGTGCGGACCTGAACGTACCAGTTAAAGAAGGGAAAGTAACCAGCGATGCGCGTATCCGTGCTTCTCTGCCGACCATCGAACTGGCCCTGAAACAGGGTGCGAAAGTGATGGTAACTTCCCACCTGGGTCGTCCTACCGAAGGCGAGTACAACGAAGAATTCTCTCTGCTGCCGGTTGTTAACTACCTGAAAGACAAACTGTCTGCTCCGGTTCGCCTGGTAAAAGATTACCTGGACGGCGTTGAAGTCGCTGCCGGTGAACTGGTGGTTCTGGAAAACGTTCGCTTCAACAAAGGCGAGAAGAAAGACGACGAAGCACTGTCCAAAAAATATGCTGCGCTGTGCGACGTATTCGTAATGGATGCTTTCGGTACAGCTCACCGTGCACAGGCTTCTACTCACGGTATCGGTAAATTCGCTGATGTAGCTTGCGCAGGCCCGCTGCTGGCTGCTGAGCTGGATGCGCTGGGTAAAGCACTGAAAGAACCTGCTCGTCCGATGGTTGCTATCGTTGGCGGTTCTAAAGTTTCCACCAAACTGACCGTTCTGGATTCTCTGTCAAAAATCGCTGACCAGCTGATCGTTGGCGGTGGTATCGCGAACACCTTCGTTGCCGCTCAAGGCCACAACGTGGGTAAATCCCTGTACGAAGCTGACCTGGTTGACGAAGCTAAGCGTCTGCTGACCACTTGCGACATCCCGGTCCCGACTGACGTTCGCGTAGCGACTGAATTCTCTGAAACTGCACCGGCTACTCTGAAGTCCGTAAGCGATGTGAAAGAAGACGAGCAGATCCTGGACATCGGCGACGCTTCTGCACAGCAGCTGGCTGACATCCTGAAAAATGCGAAAACCATTCTGTGGAACGGCCCGGTTGGCGTGTTCGAATTCCCGAACTTCCGCAAAGGTACTGAAATCGTTGCTAACGCTATCGCAGACAGCGAAGCGTTCTCTATCGCAGGCGGCGGTGACACCCTGGCAGCAATCGACCTGTTCGGCATTGCTGACAAAATCTCCTACATCTCCACTGGCGGCGGCGCTTTCCTCGAATTCGTGGAAGGTAAAGTATTGCCAGCAGTAGCGATGCTCGAAGAGCGCGCTAAAAAGTAAGCATTTAATGGGCAGGGAAACCTGCCCAATTATTAGCGCGCTTTAGAGCGCGCGCCCTTTCCAAGGCCGAAGATACAGGATTCGTAATATGTCTAAAATTTTTGATTTCGTAAAACCAGGCGTAATCACTGGTGATGACGTACAGAAAGTTTTCCAGGTAGCAAAAGAAAACAACTTTGCTCTGCCAGCTGTTAACTGCGTGGGTACCGACTCCATCAACGCCGTTCTGGAAACCGCTGCAAAAGTTAAAGCGCCGGTAATCGTACAGTTCTCCAACGGTGGTGCTTCTTTCATCGCGGGTAAAGGCGTGAAGTCTGACGTTCCTCAGGGCGCTGCAATCCTGGGTGCTATCTCTGGCGCGCATCACGTTCACCAGATGGCTGAACACTACGGTGTTCCGGTTATCCTGCACACTGACCACTGCGCGAAGAAACTACTGCCGTGGATCGACGGTCTGCTGGACGCGGGTGAAAAACACTTCGCAGCAACCGGCAAACCGCTGTTCTCTTCTCACATGATCGACCTGTCTGAAGAGTCTCTGGAAGAGAACATCGAAATCTGCTCCAAATACCTGGCGCGCATGTCCAAAATGGGCATGACCCTGGAAATCGAACTGGGTTGCACCGGTGGCGAAGAAGACGGCGTGGACAACAGCCACATGGACGCTTCTGCACTGTACACCCAGCCGGAAGACGTTGATTACGCATACACCGAGCTGAGCAAAATCAGCCCGCGTTTCACCATCGCAGCTTCCTTCGGTAACGTTCACGGCGTTTACAAGCCGGGTAACGTTGTTCTGACCCCGACCATCCTGCGCGACTCTCAGGACTATGTTTCTAAGAAACATAACCTGCCGCACAACAGCCTGAACTTCGTCTTCCACGGCGGTTCCGGTTCTACTGCTCAGGAAATCAAAGACTCCGTAAGCTACGGCGTAGTGAAAATGAACATCGACACCGATACCCAATGGGCTACCTGGGAAGGCGTTCTGAACTACTACAAAGCGAACGAAGCTTACCTGCAGGGCCAGCTGGGCAACCCGAAAGGCGAAGATCAGCCGAACAAGAAATACTACGATCCGCGCGTATGGCTGCGTGCTGGTCAGGCAACCATGATCACCCGTCTGGAACAGGCTTTCAAAGAACTGAACGCGGTTGACGTTCTGTAATTTACGCCGTTCTACGTGACATGAGGCCCGCAAATGCGGGCCTTTTTTATTGCCATTTCAATATGCTGCTGGCAGAGAATTCTGTGATCTGTTTGGCAAAATCCAGGTTTATTGTTTACCCTTGTCAGATTGCCAGTCCCGTTGGGACGGCTTTATTTTTCCCATTTGGGTAAGCAAAAAAGGAATATTGAATGGAAGATTTGAATGTTGTCGACAGCATAAATGGTGCGGGCACCTGGCTGGTCCGCAATCAGGAGCTGCTGTTAAGCTATGCCGTCAACATCGTTGCGGCCATCGCCATTGTCATTATCGGTATGATTGTGGCGCGCATCGTATCAAACACCGTTAACCGCCTGATGGTGGCACGTAAAATTGATGCAACCGTTGCTGACTTCCTCTCCGCACTGGTGCGCTACGGGATTATCGCGTTCACGCTGATTGCCGCTCTGGGTCGCGTTGGGGTACAAACCGCTTCTGTGATTGCCGTTCTCGGTGCCGCAGGTTTAGCCGTTGGTCTGGCGCTGCAAGGTTCGCTGTCTAACCTCGCCGCTGGCGTGCTGCTGGTGATGTTCCGTCCGTTCCGCGCAGGTGAGTATGTAGACCTCGGCGGCGTAGCGGGAACCGTACTCAACGTGCAGATTTTCTCCACGACTATGCGTACCGTAGACGGTAAGATTGTTGTGATCCCAAACGGTAAAATCATTGCCGGGAACATCATTAACTTCTCTCGTGAGCCGGTTCGTCGTAACGAATTTATCATCGGCGTGGCTTACGACTCCGATATCGATCAGGTGAAAAAAATCCTCACCGATATCATTCAGTCTGACGAGCGTATCCTTAAAGATCGTGAAATGACGGTGCGCCTGAATGAGCTGGGCGCTTCCTCGATCAATTTTGTGGTACGCGTCTGGAGCAACAGTAGCGATCTGCAAAGCGTCTACTGGGACGTACTGGAGCGTATTAAACGCGAGTTTGACGCCAACGGTATCAGCTTCCCGTACCCGCAGATGGATGTGAACTTCAAGCGTGTGAAAGAGAGCGCGGCAGAGTAATCGCGTGCCCGGTGGCGCTATCGCTTACCGGGCCCGCAGGTTTTGTAGGCCGGATAAGGCGTCAGCCGTCATCCGGCATTTCCCCCCCCTTGGTATTAATTCTTCTTATCCCTGATTAAAATTATCCATTTCCGCTAATGTTTTCCCCGCGCTATAGTCTGCTCCTAAGAGAAACAGTTCGGGATGATTAACGTGTTATCGTATTATTTTCAAGGGCTTGCACTTGGTGCGGCTATGATACTTCCGCTCGGTCCGCAAAACGCCTTCGTGATGAATCAGGGGATCCGTCGCCAGTATCACATCATGATTGCTTTACTCTGCGCTATCAGCGACTTAGTGCTGATTTGCGCGGGGATCTTTGGCGGTAGCGCCTTGCTGATGCAGTCACCATGGCTGATGGCGCTTGTCACCTGGGGTGGGGTGGCATTTTTACTCTGGTACGGTTTCGGGGCGTTAAAAACGGCGATGAGCAGTAACCTGGAACTGGCCAGCGCCGAGGTGATGAAGCAGGGCCGCTGGAAAATTATCGCTACTATGCTGGCGGTGACATGGCTCAACCCCCATGTTTACCTGGATACCTTTGTGGTGCTGGGGAGTCTGGGAGGCCAACTGGACGTTGAGCCTAAGCGCTGGTTTGCGCTGGGTACCGTCAGCGCTTCGTTCCTGTGGTTCTTCGGCCTGGCATTGCTGGCGGCCTGGCTCGCTCCGCGTTTGCGCACTGCTAAAGCACAGCGGATCATCAATACCCTGGTAGGATTGGTGATGTGGTTTATCGCTTTTCAGTTGGCAAAAGAAGGTGTTGCGCACGTTCATGCGTTGTTCAACTAAGTGTTGTCTGATGGACAACGCAGCGAGATCGGCTAAGCTTGCCTGCATGTGCCCTGAGTTTCGGGGTAATTAATGAAACATGGAGGAACGACCGTGAAGTTCAAAATAATGGCCCTGGCGGCATTAGTCGGATTCAGCGCACTATCGGTACAGGCAAATGAGTTGCCAAATGGACCGCACATCGTGACTTCCGGAACGGCAAGCGTGGATGCGGCACCAGACATCGCTACTCTGGCGATTGAAGTGAACGTTGCTGCAAAGGATGCGGCTTCAGCGAAGAAGCAGGCAGATGAGCGCGTGGCGCAATATCTGTCCTTCCTTGAACAGAACCAGATAGCGAAGAAAGATATTAGCGCGGCAAACCTGCGCACCCAGCCGGACTACGACTACCAGAATGGTAAAAGCGTCCTTAAAGGCTATCGTGCGGTACGTACCGTTGAGGTCACGCTGCGTCAGTTGGACAAACTCAACGCGCTGCTTGATGGTGCGCTGAAGGCCGGTCTGAATGAGATCCGTTCGGTATCGCTTGGCGTTGCCCAGCCGGATACTTACAAAGATAAAGCGCGTAAAGCAGCAATTGATGATGCTATTCATCAGGCTGAGCAGTTAGCTGCGGGCTTTAACAGCAAATTGGGGCCCGTTTACAGCGTGCGTTACCACGTTTCCAATTATCAACCGAGCCCGATGGTACGGATGATGAAAGCAGATGCAGCGCCTGCGACATCCGCTCAGGAAACCTACGAACAGCCGGTTATTCAGTTTGACGATCAGGTTGATGTGGTCTTCCAGATTGAGCCGACGGCGGGGCAGCCAGCAGCAACGCCAGCCAAAACCCAGTAATCATTGCAGACCCGGCTTTCCAGCCGGGTTTTTTCTGTGAGCAACTGTAAAAATGAGACCCCACATCCAGTCTTTTTTTTCGCCGTAATGAGGATAGGCCATAGCGATTTTTAAGGGGACGCTATGGATATTTTTATCTCGAAAAAGATGCGTAATTTCATTCTGCTGGCGCAAACCAATAACATTGCCAGAGCGGCAGAAAAAATACATATGACCGCATCGCCTTTCGGTAAAAGCATTGCCGCACTGGAGGATCAAATCGGCTATACGCTGTTTACCCGCAAAGATAACAACATCAGTCTGAATAAAGCCGGACAGGAACTGTATCAGAAGCTGTTTCCCGTTTATCAGCGCCTTTCTGCCATTGATAACGAAATCCATAACGCCTCTCGCCGCTCGCGGGAAATCGTCATCGGTATCGACAATACCTACCCAACGATTATTTTTGACCAGTTGATTAGCCTTGGTGACAAGTATGACGGCGTGACGGCTCAGGCCGTTGAATTCAGCGAGAATGGGGTGATTGATAACCTGTTCGATCGCAAACTGGATTTTATTATCTCGCCGCAGCACGTTTCCCCCCGCGTCCAGGAACTGGAGAATCTGGCGATTAGCGAGCTGCCCCCGCTGCGTCTGGGGTTTCTCGTTTCCCGTCGCTACGAAGAAAAACAGCCGCAGGATCTGCTGCGCGAGCTGCCCTGGCTGCAAATGCGCTTCCAGAATCGCGCCAACTTTGAGGCGATGCTGGATGCATACATGCGGCCCTGTGGGATCAACCCGACGATTATCTACCGTCCGTACAGCTTTATGGCCAAGATCAGCGCGGTAGAGCGCGGGCAGTTTTTGACGGTGATTCCTCACTTCGCCTGGCGGCTGGTGAACCCGTCGACGCTAAAGTATTTCGATGCGCCCGGCAGCCCCATGTATATGCAGGAGTTTCTCTATTCGCTGAAAAACCATCGTTATACCGCCACGATGCTTCAGCATATTGCTGAAGATCGTGACGGTAGCGCAAGTTAACCGAGCATCGATCCTGTTTCGAGAAGATTACGATGCAGATCGAACGCATGGCTGAGATCGTGATGGATATGTCCGCCGGGTGCTTTCTCCAGATAGCGGTGCAGATAATCCCGGTAAAGAGGGTGCGCACAGTTATCGATAATCGTGTGCGCCCGCTGCATCGGAGATAGCCCACGCAGATCGGCAATCCCTTGTTCGGTCACGATCACTTTAACGCTATGTTCGCTGTGGTCGACATGGCTGCACATTGGTACGATGGTGGAGATTTTCCCGCCTTTGGCAATCGACGGCGCCATAAAGATAGACAGGTAGGCATTGCGCTCGAAATCCCCGCTGCCGCCGATGCCATTCATCAGGTTCACCCCCGCAACGTGCGTGGAATTGGCATGGCCGTAGATATCAAACTCCAGACCGACGTTGAGCGCAATAACCCCCAGCCGACGGATGATCTCCGGGTTATTGGAGATCTCCTGCGGGCGCAGCACAATCCGGCTGGCGAAGAAGTCCATGTTGTCGTAAATCTTCTGTAGCGACGGGGCTGAAATGGTCAGGCTGGAGGCGCTGGCACCTGTTATCTTGCCCGTTTCCAGCAGATGCACCACCGACTCCTGCAACACTTCCGAATACATCATAAAGGGCGGGATATCCGGGTTCTCGCCCAGTCGCGCCATTACCGCGTTGTTGATATTGCCCACGCCGCTTTGTAAGGGTAGAAACTCAGCTGGAATACGTTTGTGAGCCATTTCTGCCAGCAAGAAAGTGACGACGTTATCGGCAATTTGCTGGCTGACCGGATTGGTTTTATCCGCCGCATTTCCGGCATCGGGCAGCTCGGTATCCACCACCGCAACCACCTTTTTGGGATCTATCTGCACGCACTGGCTGCCCACGCGATCCATGGTATGAAAAATGGGTACGCTGTTACGCCGCGGCGGCGCACCGGGTATCACGATGTCGGCAAACTCCGCCACGCGCGGATTATGGTAATGATTCAATTCAATGATCACTTGTTTCGCCCGCAGCAGCCAGGTCGGCGCATTACCAATACCGCTGGAAAGCCAAATCCGGCCATCTGGCGCAATGGCGGAGGCTTCAATGACGGCAACATCGATCTCGCCAAAAAAGCCGTAATTAACCATTTGCGCCACTTCACTCAAATGGAGATCGACAAACCTCACCTGGCCCTGATTAATTTTCTCGCGCAGGCCCGATGACGTTTGATAAGGCGCCCGCCAGGAAACGGCATCCGCCGCGGATAGAACATCATCAGCGGCGGCGCCAATTGATGCTCCGGTCAGCAGGCGGATCTGAAAAGGCTGCCCGTTCTGATGCCGTTCGCAGGCGCGTTGGGCAATTGCGCTGGGTAACGCTTTGGGTGAACCCGCAGGGGTAAAGCCGCTAAACGCCACCATATCATCGTGCTGGATAATTTCTGCCGCCTGTTCGGCGCTCATCCGTTTCATGGCCGTCTCCTTCCTCGGACGTGATTAATGGCCAACAAAATTTGGTTTACGTTTTTCCATAAACGCGTTCATCCCTTCCTGATAATCCTCGCTGTCGTACACCGCGCGGCGCATGCCCTGAATACGCTCGAACTCATCGGAATTCATGGTGTGCGCTTCACCCAGCACGCGCAGTTCTTCTTTGATGACGGCGATGGCCAGCGGCGCTTTTTCCGAGATGTGGTGCGCCATTTGCAGAGTGAAATCTTCCAGTTCCTCAACGGGCACGACATGGTTAAGGATCCCGACCGCCATGGCGCGTTGAGCGGTGATGGGCGAAGCGGTAAAAATCAGCTCTTTCACGATGTGAAAACCAGCGTCGCGGGTCAGGTTGTGGATGCCCACCAGGTTATACGGCACACCGAGGTTGACCGGGGTCATCGAGAAAGTGGAGGTACTGGCTGCAATGATAAGATCGGAACTCATGATCATCTCAAACGCGCCGCCCCAGACGCTGCCTTCGACCATGGAGATCACCGGCTTCGGGTATTTTTGGATCATACGGGTTATCTGACGCAGCGGATCGTCATAAGAGAGCGGATCGCGACGTCCGGTCGGGAGTTCATGAATATCATGCCCGGCAGAAAACACTTTGGCCCCGCTTGGAGCGCGCAGAATGATGCAGCGAATGTCTGCACGATTGAGATCGCTCAGCGCCTGCATCAGATCGTCAATAAACACTTTACTCAGGGCATTGAGCTTGCGGGCGTAATTGAACTCAATAACCGCGACTTTCTGGATGATGACCACGTTGACGTATTGATAAGACATAATGTTCTCTTTATTGAAAGTAATGATGCTGAATAAATTCGCTGATGTGCCGCAGACCGGTGCGCGGCGAAAGATCATTGTTTTTGACGGCCTGAAGCGTCTGCTGGAAATAGCGGTCGAAATCAGTGCGGGCAAACAACAGATGCAGGGCTTCTTCTTCAGCCTGTTGGTGTAACCAGTCCACCGCCTGCTGCTGGCGAACTTTTTCCAGTCGACCGCTGGCGGTCAGGCACGTTTTAAAGTCGGTTATCGCCTGCCAAACCTCCTCGATACCGCGTTTTTCCAGGGCGCTACAGGTCAGAACCCGCGGCTGCCACTCGTCATATTTGCGGCGCAGAATATGCAGGGCGGACTCGTACATATGGCGGGCAATGGCAACGCTGGTATGGTTATCACCGTCGTCCTTATTGATGACGACCAGATCCGCCATTTCCATCAGGCCTTTTTTGATGCCCTGTAAATCGTCGCCACCGCCAGCGATTTGCAGTGAGATAAAGCAATCCACCATGCCTGCGACTTCGGTTTCTGACTGCCCAACGCCGACGGTTTCTACAATCACCACGTCAAAGCCAGCCGCTTCGCACAGCAGCATTAATTCGCGGGCACGCTGGCTGGCACCGCCTAAATGACCGCTGGAAGGGACCGGTCGAATAAACGCAGATTCGGCGCGGGCCAGCTCCGTCATGCGGGTTTTATCGCCAAGAATGCTGCCGCCGCTGACCGGGCTGCTGGGATCGACGGCGATCACCGCCACCCGTAATCCGTGGTGGATGAGCAACATGCCGAATGCTTCCAGGAAAGTGCTTTTGCCCGCGCCCGGCGTACCGGTGATCCCCAAACGCAGGGCGTTACCGGTGAACGGCATTATCGCGTCCAGCAATTGCGTACTCAGTGGCTGGTGGCGCGGGTGGTTGCTTTCGACCAGCGTCATCGCCTGGGCGAGCGTAGCCCGTTCACCGAGTCGCAAACGGCGGACGGTATCTTCAAGCGTGGCGGCGTTAATCATGATGCTGACTGATACGGGTTAACACATCGCGGACGCTGTCGAGCATTGGCGTGCCGGGACCATAAATGGCTGCCACGCCATGTTCGTGCAGGAAGGCGTAATCCTGTGGCGGAATAACGCCTCCTGCTACCACGCAGATATCTTCACGCCCCCATTTTTTGAGTGCGGTAACCAGTTCCGGGATCAGCGTTTTATGGCCCGCCGCCAGTGACGATGCGCCTATTACATGCACATCGTTTTCTACCGCCAGACGGGCGATCTCTTCCGGAGTGGAGAACATCGGGCTGAGATCGACATCGAAACCGAGATCGGAATAGGCGCTGGCGATCACCTTCGCGCCGCGATCGTGGCCGTCCTGACCCATCTTGGCGATCAGAATACGCGGGCGGCGTCCATTTTCCGCGAGGAACTGTTCGGTTTGCGCAACAATGGCATCGAACTCGTCGGCGGATTTGTCTGACTGGTGATAGCTTTGCGCAATCACCCCGGTGACGCACTGGCTGGGAACCAGATACCGGTCAAAGGCGACCTCCAGCGCGTCGGAGATTTCACCGAGCGTGGCGCGAACGCGAGCGGCGCTGACGGCGGCGGCCAGCAGGTTTTCATTATGCTGCGCGGCGTGGGTCAGCGCGGATAGCGCGGTCTTGACGGCATCGTTGTCGCGGGTGGTGCGGATATGCTGCAGCGAGGCAATCTGCTCGTTGCGCACCTTCACGTTGTCGATCTCCAGTACCGACGTCTCGTCTTCTTTATCCAGTTTGTACTTATTGACGCCGACGATAACGCGCTTACCCTGGTCGATCAGCGATTGTTCACGCGCGGAAGCTTCTTCGATCATCCGTTTAGGGAGTCCGGCTTCGATTGCTTTCGCCATGCCGCCTGCCTCATCAATCTGTTTGATGATCGTGCGTGCCTGCTTCACAATTTGATCGGTGAGTGACTCGACGTAATACGATCCGGCCAGCGGATCAACGGTGCGGCAGATCTCTGATTCTTCCTGAATGATGATCTGCGTATTACGCGCAATACGGGCGGAGAAATCGGTGGGCAGACCGAGCGCTTCATCAAAAGCATTGGTATGCAGCGACTGGGTGCCGCCAAGCGTAGCGCCGAGTGCTTCAATAGTGGTTCGTACCACGTTGTTGTACGGGTCCTGCTCGGTCAGGCTCCAGCCGGACGTCTGGCAGTGGGTACGCAGAGCGAGAGATTTCGGGTTGGTCGCGCCAAAGCTGCTGACCGCTTCACTCCACAAATAGCGCGCCGCGCGCAGCATGGCGACGTTCATAAACAGATCCATGCCGATACCGAAGAAGAACGACAGGCGCGGGGCGAAGTCATCAATTTTCAGTCCGGCGGAGAGTGCAGCTTTGATGTATTCAATACCGTCTGCCAGCGTAAACGCTACCTGCTGCACGCAGTTCGCTCCGGCTTCCCCCATGTGATAGCCGCTGATGCTGATGGTGTTAAAGCGCGGCATGTTGCCAGAGCACCAGGCGATGATGTCGGCGATAATGCGCATGGACGGTTTTGGGGGATAAATGTAGGTGTTGCGGCACAGGTACTCTTTCAGAATATCGTTCTGAATGGTCCCGGTGAGTTGTTCCGGCGCTACGCCTTGTTCTTCTGCAGCGACGATATAAAACGCCAGCACAGGTAGAACCGCGCCGTTCATGGTCATCGATACTGACATCTTATCCAGCGGGATCTGGTCGAACAGTATCTTCATATCTTCGACGGTATCGATCGCCACGCCTGCTTTACCGACGTCACCCGCCACGCGTGGGTTGTCAGAGTCATAGCCACGATGGGTGGCAAGGTCAAAGGCGACGGAAAGTCCTTTTTGTCCGGCGGCGAGGTTGCGGCGGTAAAAGGCGTTGGACTCTTTGGCGGTTGAGAAACCGGCGTACTGACGAATGGTCCATGGCTGCGCGGTATACATGGTGGCGCGCGGGCCGCGCACATACGGCGGCAGGCCGGGGAGAGTACCGGTTACTTCCAGATTATCGAGGTCTTCTTCGGTGTACAGCGGCTTGATGGCAATCCCTTCCGCCGTCTGTCTTTCCAGCGACTCGACGGTTTTTTCTCGGCGACTGAGTTCTTTATTGGCGAGTGTTTGCCACTCCTGCACGTTTGCCATTTTTTGCTCCGTATTACGCAATAAGTTGAATCTTTGCGAATACGGTGAGCTTTTTCATTTGGCTTGTCGCCAGCAAAAAATAGCCAACAGGACGTCGTTTTTTGCCGCGTGGCATGTTTGATTTTGTGATTTATTTCAAAGACGTGGCGGGAATAGCATGAAAAGAGGGTAAAAGGCTTGTCGGCCGGATAGGGCGTTACGCCACCATCCGGCACTCAGAGGTTATGAGCGGTTTAATCCTGACGCAGTACGTTGTGACCATAGGCCAGCAGCGCATCGGTGACGTTGCGCATCATGCGGCTTTCCGGTGCAAAACGGTGCCAGTACAGCATCCGGCGCTGGAACAGGCCCGGTGTTAAGTCGATAAGCTCGCCGCTTTCCAGTTCTTTCTCAATCTGCAAGTGGGGGATCATGCAGCAAGTGGTTCCCTGACGCGCCAATTGAACAAAGGCTTCAGACGAGTTAACGATATGGCACGGCACGCTGCCCGGCGGCAGGTCGAAGTTTTGTTGCAGGAACGCCTGGTGCATATCATCAAGATGGTCAAACGCTACCGCTGGGGCTTTCAGCAGGGCCGAGCGGGTGACGCCGTTAGGGAAATAGCGCTCGGCGAAAGGTTTAGAGCCAACAAACAGGTAGTCCAGCGCGCCGAGTTTATCCACCAGACAGCTTGGCAGCGCCTGATGCTGAATACTCACCGCACCGACCACCTCACCACGACGCAGACGCTCCTGAGTGCGCGTTTCATCCTCAACCTGCAGGTTCAGCCGAATCGGCGAATTTGCCAGTACCGGAGCCAGCGCAGGAAGTAACCAGGTCGCCAGACTGTCGGCGTTCACCGCCAGTGAGAGCAGCAGTGGCGTCGAGCCGGTTTGTTCATCACCCAGCCACTCGTCTTCCAGCAGTTCAACCTGACGCAAAAGCGCCAGTAGTTTCTGCCCCTGTTCGGTTGGGCGTGGTGGTACGGTACGCACCAGCAGCGGTTGTCCGAACATATTCTCAAGCTGTTTTATGCGCTGTGAAACCGCGGATTGCGTGATGCACAGCTTCTGCGCCGCGCGCTCAAATCCTCGTTCACGAATAACCGCATCCAGTGCTTGTAGTGTTCTGTAGTCCGGACGTTTCATTGCTTTGACGCACTCCTGAAAATTTTGCTTGTTCTGCACTATGACACAAATTTAGGTTGGGTAAAGACGAAATCCGCCGCTTGCGAGCGGGTGTGGGGACATTTTTCTGCACAATGTTCTATAATGCGCGTGAATTTTCCCACCATATTCACACCACAGGCGAAACGATCATGACGCAGGATGAACTGAAAAAAGCAGTAGGATGGGCGGCACTTCAGTATGTACAGCCCGGTACCATTGTGGGCGTAGGTACAGGTTCAACAGCCGCACACTTTATTGATGCGCTGGGCACAATGAAAGGTCAGATTGAAGGTGCGGTATCCAGTTCGGACGCTTCAACCGAAAAACTCAAAAGCCTCGGTATCCACGTGTTCGATCTTAACGAAGTGGACAGCCTCGGCGTATACGTTGACGGCGCGGATGAAATCAACGGCCACATGCAGATGATCAAGGGCGGCGGCGCAGCGTTGACCCGTGAAAAAATTATTGCTTCCGTGGCGAAGAAATTTATCTGCATTGCCGACGCGTCCAAAGAAGTCGATATTCTCGGTAACTTCCCACTGCCGGTTGAAGTGATCCCAATGGCGCGCAGCGCTGTGGCTCGCCAGTTGGTGAAGCTGGGCGGTCGTCCTGAATACCGTCAGGGCGTAGTGACGGACAATGGTAACGTGATCCTTGATGTACACGGTCTGGAGATCCTCGATGCCATCGCGATGGAAAACGCCATCAATGCGATTCCGGGCGTGGTAACCGTCGGTCTGTTTGCCAACCGTGGTGCGGATGTCGCGCTGATCGGTACACCAGACGGCGTGAAAACTATCGTAAAATGATCTGACGGGAGTGTCTTCTCCCGTTAAAAAAATTCTGGCAGGGCAAATTTGGTGACTTGTGTCACGTTTATAATATTGTCCTGCCGATCTCTCCAAAGAAAAAGTTATCGCCAGTATTTTCCTCTGACATTTCTCTCTGAATGACATTTCTTCAGCACGGCGACGCAAACGTTCATATTGCCGCAATATTATTTTTTGATATGTTGAAGAGACGGATGAAAATCCCACACACAACACATCAGTTTGAACAAAAAAAGACAGGGTCGGGGAAATGGCAAAGGTATCACTGGAGAAAGATAAGATTAAATTTCTGCTGGTTGAAGGCGTGCATCAAAAAGCGCTCGAAAGCCTTCGTGCAGCAGGTTATACCAACATCGAGTTTCATAAAGGCGCTCTGGACACTGAACAACTGAAAGAGTCCATCCGTGATGCCCACTTCATTGGCCTGCGATCCCGTACCCATCTGACTGAAGATGTGATTGACGCCGCAGAGAAACTGGTCGCGATTGGCTGCTTCTGTATCGGCACCAACCAGGTTGATCTCAGCGCTGCGGCAAAGCGCGGTATCCCCGTGTTTAACGCACCATTCTCTAACACACGTTCCGTTGCGGAACTGGTGATTGGCGAACTGCTGCTCCTGCTACGCGGCGTACCCGAAGCAAACGCCAAAGCACACCGCGGCGTGTGGAATAAACTGGCTACCGGCTCGTTTGAAGCGCGTGGCAAAAAACTGGGGATCATCGGCTACGGCCACATTGGTACTCAGCTAGGCATTCTGGCGGAATCGCTGGGGATGCACGTCTATTTCTATGATATTGAAAATAAACTCCCGCTCGGCAACGCCACGCAGGTGCAGCATCTTTCCGACCTGCTCAATATGAGCGACGTGGTCAGTTTGCACGTACCGGAAAATGCCTCCACCAAAAATCTGATGGGCGCGCGTGAGATTGCGTTGATGAAACCAGGCGCGCTGCTGATTAACGCCGCACGCGGCACAGTTGTTGATATTCCTGCGCTGTGCGACGCGTTAGCGACCAAGCACCTGGCAGGGGCAGCAATCGACGTATTCCCAACCGAGCCGGCAACCAACAGCGATCCTTTCACTTCGCCGCTGTGTGATTTCGACAACGTGATCCTGACGCCGCACATTGGTGGTTCAACGCTGGAAGCACAGGAAAACATCGGTCTGGAAGTGGCTGGGAAACTGACCAAGTATTCCGACAACGGCTCTACGCTGTCTGCAGTTAACTTCCCGGAAGTTTCGCTGCCGCTGCACGGCGGTCGTCGTCTGATGCACATTCACGAAAACCGTCCGGGCGTACTGACTGCGCTGAACCAGATTTTTGCCGAGCAGGGCGTCAACATTGCCGCGCAGTATCTGCAGACTTCCGCACAGGTAGGTTACGTGGTTATTGATATTGAAGCGGATGAAGATGTGGCAGAGAAAGCGCTGCTGGCGATGAAAGCCCTTCCGGGAACCATTCGCGCTCGTCTGCTGTACTGATTTCCTCTACATGGGCAGGCGGTTGACCTGCCCATCCTTCCTCTGATTTTCCGGCCTCAAAATCTCTTCCTGTCACGCATACATTCTGTTTTCGAGCCTTGCCGCAATTGGCAAAAAAGCTACCACTCCCAGATTTTGGACGGCGTCACCACCGCAGGCAGCGGGATATCCCATTCTTCGACAGGTAGCTTTTCCACTCGCTGACAATCGTGCGCGTAGCCTACGGGCTGGATCTTATGCTGCTGCCAGTTTTGAAGCGTTCGATCGTAAAATCCACCGCCCATACCCAGGCGTTGCCCGACCTCATCAAATGCCACTAACGGCGTAATCAGTACATCCAGCTGTGAGAGCGGCAATACGTCACGTACATCAAGCCGTGGTTCCTGGATCTTTAAGCGATTGGTTACCAGGTCGCTGTGCGGATGATAGTGCAGGAACAGCAGGTTGCCAGGGCTGAAGGGGTGAAGAACTGGAAGATAGACGCGCTTGCCTGCTCGCCACAGCTGATCTATTAGCGGCTGGGTATCGAGTTCGCCATCGAACGAGAGGAATACCGCCACGGTATGAGCGAGTACAACAGGGGGATAACTGAGCATTCGGGTCGCGGCTTGCTGACCGTATTGTCGTTGCTGTTCGGAAGTAAGCGCGCGACGACGCTGCCGAATCAGTTGACGGATTTCTTGCCGAGATAAAGGGAGTTCAGAAAGTAATGTCATGGCTGTTGCCAGGTAGAAGGGAATCTCCGAGATGCCGCCGCAGGCTGTAACCCTTGAACCCTTGGTTCAAGGTGAATGCGTCGTCACAGTTTTAAGGCTTCTCGGACGGGCCGAGCATGCTCACCAACCGTGGAGCGCCACATTCTTGTGGTATGAAATATCGGCTCAGGGGACTGGCCCGCTTGCAAACATCTCAGAGAAATTTTGTCTTCACGGTCACTCTACCACAGTAAACCGAAAAGTGTTATTCAAAGTTTTGGCCCGTTTTTTCGGTTATGCGACCCTGATCAAGCAACGCCTGTTCGATGGTCTGTTGTAGCATCCGAATACGTTGTTCCATGCTCGCCGCGTACTCACGCGTCTTCGCTTTTTCCTGAGTTAATTCATAGCTGATGTTCAACGCGGCGATGAAAACCAACTGCTCAGTATTTGTGACTCTAGTGCGAACTTTCAGATCTTGCAATCGCTGATTGAGATCGTCCGCAGCCTGATTCAACGCATCCCTTTGTTCAGGCGGGCAATTCACTCGCAGTGAACGGCCAAATATTTGGATATCGACGGGTTGTGCAGACATGCCACCTTCCTGCTGATTGACTGCGCTGCCTTCGTCTCCAGACCGTGGGTCCGCGAAGGGGCGACACTATAGCTACCCTGGTATCAAGATACAAGCCCTTTTCTGGTCCACCAGGGTCCAAAGTGGTAGCATATCATGAATATTCCTCCCTTTGATGACGAATGCTTATGTCTATACAGAACGAAATGCCTGGTTACAACGAAGTTAGCCAGTTTTTGAACCAACAAGGGGCTGGATTAACCCCGGCCGAAATGCACGGCTTGATAAGCGGAATGATTTGCGGCGGAAACAACGACAGCTCATGGCAGCCGCTGCTGCACGACCTGACGAACGAAGGTCTGGCCTTTGGTCACGAGCTGGCTCAGGCGCTGCTGAAAATGCACTCAGCCACCAGTGATGCCCTCGAAGACGACGGCTTCCTTTTTCAGCTTTATCTGCCTGAAGGGGATGACGTCAGCGTTTTCGATCGCGCCGATGCGCTGGCGGGGTGGGTAAACCACTTTTTACTGGGCCTTGGCGTCACGCAGCCGAAGCTCGACAAAGTGACCGGCGAAACCGGGGAAGCGATTGACGACCTGCGCAATATCGCTCAATTAGGATATGACGAAGACGAAGATCAGGAAGAGCTGGAAATGTCGCTCGAAGAGATCATCGAATACGTGCGCGTAGCCGCCTTGCTGTGCCATGACACGTTTACGCGTCAGCAGCCGACCGCGCCGGAAGTCCGTAAACCGACTCTGCACTAAGAACGAAACGCAAAGGAGAGTGTGATGAGCGAGATATCTCAGCAAGAATTCCAGCGTCGTCGCCAGGCTTTACTGGCACAAATGCAGCCCGGCAGCGCCGCGCTGATTTTTGCCGCACCGGAAGCGACGCGTAGTGCGGACAGTGAATACCCTTACCGCCAAAGCAGTGATTTCTGGTACTTCACCGGTTTTAACGAACCTGAAGCCGTGCTGGTGCTGATTAAAAGTGATGACACTCATAACCACAGCGTTTTGTTCAATCGGGTTCGCGATCTGACGGCGGAGATCTGGTTTGGCCGCCGTCTGGGTCAGGATGCTGCCCCGGCAAAACTTGGCGTTGACCGGGCGCTGGCCTTCAGTGAAATCAACCAACAGCTGTATTTGCTGCTCAATGGTCTGGACGCGGTATACCACGCCCAGGGCGAGTATGCCTGGGCAGACGAGATTGTGTGCACGGCGCTGGATAAACTGCGCAAAGGCTCCAGACAAAATCTGCACGCGCCTGCCGCGATTATCGACTGGCGTCCGATGGTGCATGAAATGCGCCTGTTCAAATCACCAGAAGAAATTGCGGTCATGCGTCGTGCCGGAGAAATCACCGCACTGGCGCATACCCGCGCGATGGAAAAATGCCGTCCAGGAATGTTTGAATACCAGTTAGAAGGGGAGATTCACCATGAATTTACCCGTCATGGCGCGCGTTATCCGTCCTATAACACGATTGTCGGCAGCGGTGAAAACGGCTGTATTCTGCATTACACCGAAAATGAAAGTGAAATGCGCGATGGCGATCTGGTGCTAATCGACGCTGGCTGTGAATACAAAGGCTATGCGGGTGACATTACGCGAACCTTCCCGGTAAACGGTAAATTTACCCCAGCACAGCGTGAAATCTACGATATCGTACTGGAATCCTTAGAGACCAGCCTGCGTCTGTATCGTCCCGGAACGTCCATTCAGGAAGTCACTGGCGAAGTGGTGCGCATCATGATTACGGGCCTGGTGAAGCTTGGTATTCTGCACGGTGATGTCGATCAGTTGATTACCGAAAATGCGCACCGCCCATTCTTTATGCATGGTCTAAGTCACTGGCTTGGGCTGGATGTGCACGACGTCGGCGTTTATGGTCAGGACCGCTCACGTATTCTTGAGCCGGGAATGGTACTCACCGTCGAACCGGGACTGTATATCGCGCCGGATGCCGATGTACCGCCGGCCTATCGTGGTATCGGCATTCGTATTGAGGATGACATCCTCATCACCGAGGACGGCAATGAAAACCTGACCGCCAGCGTAGTGAAGAAAGCCGATGATATTGAAGCCTTAATGGCTGCGGCGCGACTGCAATGAGCGTGATTATCGTTGGTGGTGGTATGGTTGGCGCGACGCTGGCGCTGGCCATTTCTCAGCTCAGCCATGGGACTCTGCCGGTTCATCTGATAGAAGCGAGCGAACCTGAAACTGACCGCCATCCAGGGTTTGACGCCCGGGCGATCGCGCTGGCGGCAGGAACCTGCCAACAGCTGGCGAGAATTGGCGTATGGCAGGCGATTGCCGATTGCGCAACGGCCATTAAAACGGTTCACGTCAGCGATCGCGGCCATGCCGGATTTGTGACGCTGGATGCGCAGGAATACCGTATTCCGGCTCTGGGCCAGGTGGTAGAACTGCACGACGTCGGGCTGCGTCTGTTTGCGCTGCTGCGCAAAGCACCGGGTGTCACATTGCACTGCCCCGACCGCGTAGCCAGCGTGTCGCGCACGCAGGAGCGCGTTGAAGTGACGCTGGAGAATGGCGAGATGATTACCGGTCGCCTGCTGGTGGCTGCTGACGGCACGCGTTCCGCACTGGCGACTGCCTGCGGTGTTGACTGGCTGCAACAGCCTTATGAGCAACTGGCGATGATTGCCAACGTCACGACCTCTGTACCGCACGATGGGCGAGCGTTTGAACGCTTCACGCAATATGGCCCGCTGGCAATGCTGCCAATGTCTGACGGTCGCTGCTCGCTGGTGTGGTGCCATCCGCTGGAGCAGCGTGATGAGATCATGGCCTTGTCCGACGAACAGTTTTGCCGTGAACTGCAAACCGCTTTTGGCTGGCGACTGGGACGTATTACCCAGGCTGGTAAACGCAGCGCTTATCCGCTTTCGTTAACTACGGCGCTGAAAGCGATTACCCATCGTACCGTGCTGGTAGGGAACGCCGCCCAGACGCTGCACCCCATTGCCGGGCAAGGTTTCAACCTTGGCCTGCGCGATGTAATGAGCCTTGCTGAGACGTTGACGCAGGCGCAAAACGGCGCGGAAGATGTGGGTGATTATGCGGTGCTGGCACGTTATCAGCAGCGCCGCGAGCGCGATCGCGAGACGACGATTGGTGTGACCAACAATTTAGTGTATTTGTTTGCCAATCACTGGGCCCCGCTGGTTGTTGGGCGCAATGTCGGGTTGATGGCGATGGAATTATTCACCCCTGCGCGCGATGCGCTGGCGGAGCGGACCCTGGGTTGGGTTGCACGATAAATATGACCTGTAGGCCGGATAAGGCAACGCCGACATCCGGCAAGGGTCCCCGCAAAAATGCCTGATGGCACTGCGCTTATCAGGCCTACGGATTACAGGTTTCGAGGTATAAACAGTGCAAAGTGTTGATGTAGCAATTGTTGGTGGCGGCATGGTGGGACTGGCGGTTGCCTGCGGCCTGCAGGGCAGTGGGTTGCGCGTTGCTGTATTAGAACAACATGTTCCGCAGCCGTTGGCGGCGGATGCACCTCCTCAGCTTCGCGTTTCGGCCATTAATGCAGCCAGCGAAAAACTGCTTACCCGTCTTGGCGTCTGGTCCGACATTGTTGCTCGTCGCGCTTGCTGCTACCACGGCATGGAAGTCTGGGACAAAGACAGCTTTGGACGTATTGCGTTTGATGACCAGAGCATGGGCTACAGCCATTTGGGCCACATCGTTGAAAACTCAGAAATCCATTATGCACTGTGGCAAAAGGCACAGCGTTCAGCGGATATTACGCTGATGGCGCCAGCTGAAATACAGCAGGTGGCCTGGGGCGAGAACGAAGCATTTCTGAGCCTCAAAGATGGCGCAATGCTGACGGCGCGTCTGGTCGTCGGTGCCGATGGCGCTAATTCCTGGCTGCGCAATAAAGCGGACATTCCGCTCACCTTCTGGGACTACCGTCATCATGCGCTGGTGGCGACTATCCGTACGCAGGAAGCTCACGGTGCGGTTGCGCGTCAGGCGTTTCATGGCGAGGGGATCCTGGCATTCCTGCCACTCAGCGATCCACACCTGTGTTCTATCGTCTGGTCGCTCTCGCCGCAGGAAGCAGAACGTATGCAGCAGGCAAGCGTTGACGAGTTTAATCAGGCGCTGAATATCGCCTTTGATAATCGTCTGGGGCTGTGCAGCCTTGAAAGCGAACGTCAGGCGTTTCCGCTGACGGGACGTTATGCTCGCCAGTTCGCGGCCCATCGTCTGGCGCTGGTGGGGGATGCGGCGCATACCATCCACCCGCTGGCGGGTCAGGGGGTTAACCTTGGCTTTATGGATGCGGCGGAGCTGATCGATGAACTTAAGCGGCTACAACGTCAGGGTAAAGATATTGGGCAGTATCTCTATTTACGCCGCTACGAGCGCAGCCGTAAGCACAGCGCAGCGCTGATGCTGGCGGGGATGCAGGGTTTCCGTGAACTGTTTGCAGGCGAGAATCCGGCGAAAAAACTGCTACGCGATATTGGGCTGAAACTGGCCGATACCCTCCCGGGCGTAAAACCACAACTCATCCGTCAGGCGATGGGACTGAACGATCTTCCCGAGTGGTTACGTTAGTGTCCGTAAGGACAATCTTAAGAGTTTGAGACCCGTCACACTTTCCTCTCCCGGCCTTCGCGCCGGGGTGCTTCTCTCATTTGAAATAATCTAATTCCACGCCTTTTTTCGCATTAGTTTTTCTAATATTGTGTTTTTTTCATAACGCCATTTTTGACATTTTTTCCACATTTAATGTGGATTGGTGCTGTGATTTTACGCTTACCTTTGTTTGTTGTTCTGATTAATTGCTATATGTATGGAGTTTTATTCTGTTGGCGATCTGGCTGTTTTTCGCCATAAGCTAATGTGATGGTTAATTTTGACTTATGGTTTAGCGTCTGTTTCGGTGGTAAGTTCAGGACAAAGAGAACGTTTGCGTCGTAGCCCCTGGAGCGGCTGCGGTGCTGGGTTTCGTGGCGAAAATTTCACCGCGAAAGAGTTGGTAGCCCCGCTTATTCAACGAGGAAAAGATGGCTCAACAGACTCCTTTGTACGAACAACACACGCTATGTGGCGCGCGCATGGTCGATTTCCATGGCTGGATGATGCCACTGCATTACGGTTCTCAGCTCGATGAACACCATGCTGTTCGCACCGACGCCGGAATGTTTGATGTGTCGCATATGACCATCGTCGACCTGCGCGGTAGCCGCACCCGGGAGTTCTTGCGTTATCTGCTGGCAAACGACGTCGCGAAGCTAACGAAGACGGGTAAAGCCCTCTACTCCGGGATGCTCAACGCTTCGGGCGGCGTGATAGATGACCTGATTGTCTACTACTTCACTGAAGATTTCTTCCGCCTCGTTGTAAACTCCGCCACCCGCGAAAAAGACCTATCCTGGATTACCCAACACGCTGAACCTTACGCCATCGACATCACCGTTCGTGACGACCTGTCGCTGATTGCGGTGCAGGGGCCAAATGCGCAGGAAAAAGCAGCTACGTTGTTTACTGACGAGCAGCGCCATGCGGTTGAAGGCATGAAGCCGTTTTTCGGCGTTCAGGCAGGTGATTTGTTTATCGCAACCACCGGTTATACCGGCGAAGCAGGTTATGAAATTGCCATGCCGAATGAAAAGGCGGCAGATTTCTGGCGTGCGCTGGTACAGGCTGGCGTCAAACCTTGTGGTCTCGGCGCGCGCGACACCCTGCGTCTGGAAGCGGGTATGAACCTGTACGGTCAGGAGATGGACGAAGGGATTTCTCCGCTGGAAGCCAATATGGGTTGGACCATTGCGTGGGAACCTGCCGACCGCGACTTTATTGGTCGTGAAGCACTGGAAATGCAGCGCGAAAAAGGCCACGAACAGCTGGTCGGGCTGGTGATGACTGAGAAGGGCGTGCTGCGTAATGAACTGCCGGTGCGTTTCACCGATGCTTCTGGCAACCAGCATGAAGGCATTATCACCAGTGGCACATTCTCCCCAACCCTGGGTTACAGCATCGCGTTGGCGCGCGTGCCTGCGGGTATCGGTGAGACTGCGATCGTACAGATCCGTAACCGTGAAATGCCGGTAAAAGTGACTAAACCTGTTTTTGTGCGTAACGGCAAAGCCGTCGCGTAATTCATCCTTTTTTGGAGATTGATTGATGAGCAACGTACCTGCAGAACTGAAATACAGCAAAGAACACGAATGGCTGCGCAAAGAAGCTGACGGCTCTTACACCGTTGGTATCACCGAACACGCTCAGGAGCTGTTAGGTGACATGGTTTTCGTTGACCTGCCAGAAGTTGGCGCCACCGTCAGCGCGGGCGATGATTGCGCCGTTGCGGAGTCCGTAAAAGCGGCATCCGATATCTATGCGCCAGTAGGCGGTGAGATTGTTGCGGTTAACGATGCGCTCAGCGACTCCCCGGAACTGGTCAACAGCGAACCGTATGCGGGCGGCTGGATTTTCAAAATCAAAGCCAGCGATGAAAGCGAAATTGAATCGCTGTTGGATGCCACTGCGTACGAGGCATTACTGGAAGACGAATAAGATTGTGCCGGATGGCACTGCGTTTATCCGGCCTACGGTTTTATGTAGGCCCGGTAAGCGTCAGCGCCACCGGGCAATTGAGTTAGAGACCATCACGATTCACTGCACGTTTCAGGAACCATCGCCCATGACACAGACGTTAAGCCAGCTTGAAAACAGCGGCGCTTTCATTGAACGCCACATCGGACCGGACGCCGCGCAGCAGCAAGAGATGCTGAATGCGGTTGGCGCCGAGTCGTTAAACGCGCTGATCGGCCAGATTGTGCCGAAAGACATTCAGCTCGCAACCCCGCCACAGGTGGGCGAGGCGGCGACCGAATACGCTGCGCTGGCTGAATTAAAAGCCATCGCCGGGCGTAACAAGCGCTTCACGTCCTACATTGGCATGGGCTACACCGCCGTGCAGTTGCCACCGGTTATTCTGCGTAACATGCTGGAAAACCCAGGTTGGTACACCGCATATACGCCGTATCAGCCGGAAGTATCCCAGGGACGACTGGAAGCTCTGCTGAACTTCCAACAGGTCACGCTGGACCTGACGGGCCTGGATATGGCTTCTGCTTCTCTGCTGGATGAAGCCACTGCGGCTGCTGAAGCCATGGCGATGGCCAAACGTGTCAGCAAACTGAAAAATGCTAACCGTTTCTTTGTGGCGGCTGATGTTCACCCGCAAACGCTGGACGTGGTTCGCACCCGTGCAGAAACCTTTGGCTTTGACGTCATTGTTGATGACGCGGCGAAAGCACTGGATCACCAGGATGTGTTTGGCGTGCTGTTGCAGCAGGTTGGCACCACCGGTGAAGTGCATGACTACAGCAAACTGATTGCCGAGCTGAAATCCCGTAAAGTTGTGGTCAGTGTCGCTGCCGACTTTATGGCGCTGGTACTGCTGACTGCGCCGGGCAAACAGGGCGCGGATATTGTTTTCGGCTCTGCGCAACGCTTCGGCGTACCGATGGGTTACGGCGGCCCACACGCGGCATTCTTCGCCGCTAAAGACGAATTCAAACGCTCCATGCCAGGCCGTATTATCGGCGTATCGAAAGATGCGGCGGGCAATACCGCACTGCGCATGGCGATGCAGACTCGCGAGCAGCATATCCGCCGTGAGAAAGCGAACTCCAACATTTGTACCTCGCAGGTTCTGCTGGCCAACATCGCCAGCCTGTATGCCGTTTATCATGGTCCGGTTGGCCTGAAACGTATCGCTAATCGCATCCACCGCCTGACTGATATTCTGGCGGCCGGTCTGCAACAGAAAGGGCTGAAGCTGCGCCATGCGCACTACTTCGACACTCTGTGTGTTGAAGTGGCCGACAAAGCGGCTGTTCTGGCGCGTGCCGAAGCGGCAGAAATCAACCTGCGTAGCGATATCCATAACGCGGTAGGTATTACGCTCGATGAAACCACCACCCGTGAAAACGTGGTGCAGTTGTTCAATGTTCTGCTGGGCGACAGCCACGGTTTGAATATCGATACGCTGGATAAAGATGTGGCGCTCGACAGCCGTTCCATTCAGGACAGCATGCTGCGTGACGATGCGATCCTCAGCCATCCGGTGTTTAATCGCTATCACAGCGAAACCGAAATGATGCGCTACATGCACTCGCTGGAGCGCAAAGATCTGGCGCTGAACCAGGCAATGATCCCGCTGGGTTCTTGCACCATGAAGCTGAACGCTGCCGCCGAGATGATCCCTATCACCTGGCCGGAATTCGCTGAACTTCACCCGTTCTGCCCGCCAGAGCAGGCAGAAGGTTATCACCAGATGATCGGCCAGCTTTCCGAGTGGCTGGTAAAACTGACCGGTTATGACGCCGTCTGCATGCAGCCGAACTCCGGCGCGCAGGGCGAGTATGCGGGTCTGCTGGCGATTCGTCACTATCACGAAAGCCGTAACGAAGGCCATCGCGATATCTGTCTGATCCCGGCTTCTGCCCACGGCACCAATCCGGCATCTGCACAGATGGCGGGGATGCAGGTTGTGGTTGTCGCGTGTGATAAGAACGGCAACATCGACCTGGACGATCTGCGAGCAAAAGCAGAACAACATGCTGCGAATCTCTCCTGCATCATGGTGACCTATCCGTCTACTCACGGCGTGTATGAAGAAACGATCCGTGAAGTGTGCGACGTTGTGCACCAGTTTGGCGGCCAGGTTTACCTTGATGGCGCGAACATGAACGCTCAGGTTGGGATCACCACGCCGGGCTTTATCGGCGCAGATGTCTCGCACCTCAACCTGCATAAAACATTCTGCATTCCGCACGGCGGCGGCGGCCCAGGTATGGGACCGATTGGCGTCAAATCACATCTGGCACCGTTTGTACCGGGTCACAGCGTAGTGCAGATTGAAGGAATGCTCACCCGTCAGGGCGCAGTTTCAGCGGCGCCGTTCGGTAGCGCATCCATTCTGCCAATCAGCTGGATGTACATCCGTATGATGGGTGCAGAAGGTCTGAAGCAGGCAAGCCAGGTAGCTATCCTTAACGCTAACTACATTGCCAGCCGTCTGAAAGATGCTTATCCGGTACTGTATACCGGTCGCGACGGTCGCGTGGCGCATGAATGTATTCTCGACATTCGCCCACTGAAAGAAGAGACCGGCATCAGCGAACTGGATATTGCCAAGCGTCTGATCGATTACGGTTTCCATGCGCCGACCATGTCATTCCCGGTCGCGGGTACCCTGATGGTTGAACCGACTGAATCTGAAAGCAAAGTGGAACTTGATCGCTTTATCAATGCGATGCTGGCAATCCGCGCTGAAATCGATCGCGTGAAAGCCGGTGAATGGTCACTGGAAGATAACCCGCTGGTTAACTCACCGCACACGCAAAACGAGCTGGTCGCGGAGTGGAATCACGGTTATAGCCGAGAAATCGCCGTCTTCCCGGCTGGTGTGGTGAACAAATACTGGCCGACCGTGAAACGCCTTGATGATGTTTACGGTGACCGTAACCTGTTCTGCTCCTGCGTGCCGATGAGCGAATATCAGTAACTTTTCCGCGCAGTAAAGCTTTTGTAGGCCGGGTAAGGCGAAGACGCCTCCCGGCTTTTTCATATCTGGAGGTATCCATGGGAATCGCATTGGTTACTGGCGGCAGTCGCGGCATCGGGCGGGCAACCGCGCTGCAGTTAGCGCAAGAGGGTTACACGGTTGCGGTTAACTTTCATCACAATATCCGTGCAGCAACGGAGGTGGTGAATACCATTGCCGCTACCGGGGGAAAGGCGTTTGCTCTACGGGCTGATATCAGCGATGAAAGCCAGGTTGTGGCAATGTTTGAATCCATTGACCGCGAAGGTGAACCACTGTCTGCGTTAGTGAATAATGCCGGGATTTTGTTTGAACAGAGCACGGTGGAAAGCCTAACCGCCGAAAGAATTAACCGCGTGCTGGCGACCAATGTTACCGGCTATTTTTTGTGCTGTCGGGAAGCGGTAAAGCGCATGTCTTTCAAACACGGAGGGCAAGGCGGGGCGATTGTGAATGTGTCTTCGGCGGCATCGCGGCTTGGTGCGCCATTCGAATATGTTGATTACGCGGCCTCAAAAGGCGCTGTGGACACGCTCACCACCGGCCTTGCGCTGGAGGTTGCGGCGCAAGGGATCCGCGTAAACTGCGTGCGACCTGGTCTTATCTACACTGAAATGCACGCTTCAGGCGGCGAGCCGGGAAGGGTCGATCGCGTGAAATCGATGTTGCCTATGCAGCGCGGCGGACAACCGGAGGAGGTCGCGCAGGCGATTACCTGGCTGCTGAGCGAGAAGGCGTCGTACGTAACGGGCAGTTTTCTGGAGCTGGCTGGCGGGAAGTAGGGTTTAATCGCCGGTTGGCGCTACGCTTATCCGGCCTACGGGAATTTAATCTGTAGGCTGGATAAGGCGTTTACGCCGCCATCCGGCAAAAAATCAAAGTTTCTCGCCGTTGCTGGCAATCACCGCTTTGTACCAGTTAAAACTTTTCTTGCGTGAACGCGACATATCGCCGGTGCCGTCGTCGTGTTTGTTCACGTAGATAAAGCCGTAACGTTTGCTGTACTGACCGGTGGTGAA
The DNA here is from genome assembly GCF_001037485.2 of Citrobacter sp. MGH105. Classification (NCBI taxonomy): domain Bacteria; kingdom Pseudomonadati; phylum Pseudomonadota; class Gammaproteobacteria; order Enterobacterales; family Enterobacteriaceae; genus Citrobacter; species Citrobacter sp. MGH105. The sequence continues at coordinate 895,809 of NZ_CP073048.1, forward strand.
CGAGACACAGTCGATGCAGCCCCACGGAGTGTAGCCCATCAGGTCTACGCCATCATACGTTACCGCTTTCATCATCTCTTCAACGTGGGCGCGCAAATAGTCGATGCGATAGTCGTCGTTGATGCTGCCGTCTTCTTCCACTTTGTCGTAGGCACCAAATCCGTTTTCTACGATAAATAGCGGTTTCTGATAGCGCTCATACAGTTCGCATAAGGCGTAACGCAGACCGACCGGATCAATCTGCCAGCCCCAGTCGGACGCTTTCACGTGCGGGTTCGGTACGCTGCCCTCAAAACCAGAAATGGCATCGCCGCTGCCGCCTTCCGCTTTTACCGCGTTGGTCATGTAGTAACTGAATCCGAGATAGTCACAGGTGCCTTCACGCAGGATTTGCTCATCTCCGGCTTCCATTCGGATGTTGAATTCGCGGCGTTCCCACTCGTTCAGTACATATGATGGATAGTAGCCGCGCAGTTGAACGTCGGTGAAAACGTAGCGCTCACGCATCGATTCCTGCGCGAACATCACATCTTCAGGCTTACAGGAGAACGGGTAAAGTGGCACCATCGCCAGCATGCAGCCGACTTTCATTTCCGGGTTGATGCGACGTGCGGCTTTCACTGCCAGAGCGCTGGCCACGAACTGGTGATGCAGCACCTGGTACATGGTTTCTTCCGGGTTTTCATGCTCGGTATACACCACGCCGGAGCAGCAATAACCAAACAGCGGTGCGCGCCAGTTGCGCTGGTTGTTGATCTCGTTAAAGGTCATCCAGTATTTGACCTTGTGCTTGTAGCGCTCAAAAACGACTTCAGCAAATCGGACAAAGAAATCGACGACTTTACGATTGGTCCAGCTGCCGTACTGTTGAACAAGGTGCAGCGGCATTTCAAAGTGGGAAAGGGTGATGACCGGTTCGATGTTGTACTTCAGCAGTTCATCGAACATGTCGTCGTAGAACTTTAGCCCTTCTTCATTCGGCTGGCTTTCGTCCCCTTTGGGGAAGATACGGGTCCAGGCGATTGAGGTACGGAAGCATTTGAAGCCCATCTCGGCAAACAGCTTGATGTCTTCTTTGTAATGACTGTAAAAATCGACGGCTTCGTGGTTGGGGTAGTACTTACCGGGCTCAACTTCCTGAGTGATTTCTCGCGGAACGCCGTGCGCACCACCGGTCAGTACATCGCAAATGCTGGGGCCTTTGCCACCTTTGTTCCAGCCGCCTTCAACCTGGTGCGCCGCAACCGCGCCACCCCATAAAAAATCTTTCGGTAAGGTAAGTTTTTTCATCTGCGCTCAGTCTCAAATTAATACAATCTGATTTTGAGTCTAACAAAGGAAAGATAAATGTCACGATATAACAAAATAGCGCTAATGTGATTTGTTACATCCAAAAAACAGATTGTTTTTTTACGCTATTCTTTTCGCCAACTTGCGGCCGAGTGATTCCAGAATATAAATAACAGGGATCTGCGTAGTTATATCGTATACCCCGGCAATGCGCGTCTGTGGAACGTGCCAGGAGAGATTAAAGTCAGCCAATTTGGCCAGCCGCGAATGTTCATGACTGGTGACAGACAGAACCTTACAGTTATGCAGGCTGAACTGGCTGGCAAAGCGCAGGATCTCTTCTGTTTCACCGGAAACAGAAAGCACGATCGCCAGCGCGTTTCTGGCCATGTCATTCGTTACCGGGAAATAAGGATCATCAATGTGATTACTGAATTTTCCAACGTTTGAGAAAAAACGTGCGCCATATTTGGCTAAGGCTCCGGATGTTCCCGCTCCGACGAATATAATACGTTCGGAAGATAATATAATATCAACAGCCTGATCGAGCAGGTTATCGAACTCATCATTATTAACGCCTTTAAAGAAGCTGATAATTTCGCTGGCACCGAAATTAGCCTGTTGCGGTTCATTCTGCTCTAAATATAATTTGAAGCGCACGCGAAATTCTGAGTAACCTTCACACTTAAGCTTGCGGCAAAAGCGCAGTACGGTGGTAGTGGAAACACCCACGGCATCGGCCAGTTCGCGAATGGTCATGTACATGACTTTGTCACGGTTTTTGATGACATAGTTGTAGACCAGCATCTCAAGATTGTTGAGACTGGCGATGGCAGCGTGGGAGAACATACTCACAATGGCAAAACTCACTCATCAGACTTCATCTACAGGGAATAATAACATGCAGCCAAATGACATCACTTTTTTTCAGCGTTTCCAGGATGACATTCTGGCCGGACGCAAGACCATCACTATTCGTGACGAGTCTGAATCACACTTCAAAGCCGGGGACATTTTACGGGTTGGGCGCTTCGAAGATGACGGTTACTTCTGCACGATTGAGGTTGTTGGCACCTCAACCGTCACGCTGGATACGCTGACGGATAAACATGCCCAGCAGGAAAACATGACGCTTGAAGAACTTAAACGTGTCATTGCCGAGATTTACCCGGATCAGACGCAATTTTATGTGATTGATTTTAAATGCCTTTGATTTTAATAGTACGCATGTTAGCTGAAATTTAAAAACTAAAACCATGATTTTTAATGGTAAATATTTGTCTGGTAATTATTTTAGCTAACAGGTGTTCACTGGAACCATTCTCAGTTACGCTAGAGGAGCAATCACGATAGGGTTCGTTTCTCGGGAGTAAGTTATGGTTCAGAAGCCATTAATCGCGCAGGGATATTCGCTGGCAGAGGAAATAGCCAACAGCATCAGTCACGGTATCGGGCTGGTGTTTGGGATTGTCGGACTGGTGTTGTTGCTGGTTCAGGCAGTGGATACCAATGCCAGCGCTATGGCGATTACCAGCTATAGCCTGTACGGCGGCAGCATGATCCTGCTGTTCCTCGCCTCAACCTTGTATCACGCGATCCCCCATCAGAGAGCGAAAGTCTGGCTGAAAAAATTCGACCACTGTGCGATTTATCTGCTGATTGCCGGGACCTATACGCCATTTCTGCTGGTGGGGCTTGATTCGCCGCTGGCTCGTGGGTTGATGATTGTTATCTGGAGCCTGGCGCTGCTCGGTATTTTATTCAAACTGACCATCGCACACCGGTTTAAAATTCTGTCGCTGGTGACTTACCTGACAATGGGCTGGCTTTCGCTGATTGTGGTGTATCAACTGGCGGTGAAGTTGGCGGCGGGAGGCGTGACGTTGCTGGCTGTTGGCGGTGTGGTGTATTCGCTGGGCGTAATTTTCTACGTCTGTAAGCGTATTCCTTATAACCATGCGATCTGGCACGGTTTTGTGCTGGGCGGCAGCGTTTGCCACTTCCTGGCGATCTATCTGTACGTGGGGCAACACGCATAGATTCAGTGCAACCCCGGGGGCGGCGTAAACGCCTCGCCCGGGCTGTATTTTGTTGGCCGGACGAGGCAATGCCGCAATCCGGCGGCCTGTGCCGAATTGCCTAATGGCGCTGCGCTTATCAGGCCGACCAATTACTCTTCGTCTAACGAATATGGCAGCGGTACGATACGCAGCGTTTTTGCGTCGTCACGGACGCGGAACACGCTGTCGGCCTCCATGTCGTTATTCATCACAACCTGCACCAGTACCTGACCATCGGCCAGTTGTACTGCGGCAAGTACGGTACCAGTACGACGCCAGTTCTCGCCCATTTTTAATTCAAGGTCTTCGCCAGCTTCCGGTACTCGACCGGCGGCACCCGCCAAAGTCCACATGGCGCGTTTGTTGGCTCCGCGGAATTTTGCACGAGCCACCATTTCCTGACCGGTGTAGCAGCCTTTTTTAAAGCTGATCCCGCCCAGAGCCTGCAGATTGGTAGCCTGTGGAATAAACTGTGCACTGTTGGCTGTATCAATAACGGGGATACCCGCTTCGATATCCAGCGCCAGCCACTGCTGGCTGTTATTTAACTCAGCTTCGCCACGCAGCTTTTCAACCAAGGTTTCTGCTGTGGTGGCATCAACGATCAGCAGAAAACGTTCGGCAGGGTGTTCGAACCACAATACCGTGGAGGCACCTTCGGTAATGACCTGCTTATCACTGTTCGGTAATTCGCTAAAGAGATTGGCCAGCGCTGCACGTGCCTGGAATCCCGCTACGCCCAGCAAGACGCGCTCGTCGTCTGGGGCGATCGCCACCTTCGAGAAGACCGCGTATTTTTTCAGCTCAGTGAGCTGCGCATCACGCAGGCTACGGCGCTCAAGCCATGCAAAACCGTCACCCTGGCGGAACAGACGCAGGTTGCTCCACATTTTACCTTTGGCGTCACAATGTGCAGCCAACAGGTGCTGATGCTCGGTCATCTGGCTGACATCCGCCGTGACCTGACCCTGAATATACTTCTCACTGTCGACACCGGTGATGGTGGCGAGCGCCCAGTCATCGAGCGTCATTAGCGTCAGAGGTAAACGCGTTGACGCAAAAGGCTGGCGAGGAGGAAAAGATGTAAAAGCCATAATAATGTCCTGATTTGCTTAACGCAGTGATGATGACTAATGGTAAAAGAGCTATGGACCATTGCAAGCGGTTTAAACAGGCTATTTGTGCCATATATTGTGCTTTGCGAGGAGACATCCAAAATTGGTGAATCCTTTGGCTTAATAAGGTTTTATTTAGCGAGCGAGCTTCAGTTTACTGATATTCCCGTAAAAAGAGCGGGAAAAACACGTTACAATAGCGGGATACTTCGTTTTCGCGAGACAGGGAGAAGAACATGGATATTAACAACAAAGCACGTATTCATTGGGCATGCCGCCGCGGTATGCGCGAGCTGGACATCTCGATCATGCCGTTTTTTGAACATGAATATGACAGCTTAAGTGACGAAGAAAAACGTATCTTCATCCGTCTGCTAGAATGTGATGATCCAGATTTATTTAACTGGTTGATGAATCATGGGAAACCAGCTGATGAGCAGCTGGAACAGATGGTGCGACTTATCCAGACACGGAATCGGGAACGTGGTCCAGTGGCAATCTGATTTACGCGTATCATGGCGCGCGCAGTGGCTTTCACTGCTAATTCATGGGCTGGTCGCGGTGTTTATTTTATTGATGCCCTGGCCATTGAGCTACACCCCATTATGGCTGGTTTTGCTCTCTCTGGTGGTGTTCGATAGCGTTCGCAGTCAGCGTCGAATCAACGCCTGTCAGGGTGAGATTCGGCTATTGATGGATGGCCGTCTGCGCTGGCAAGGGCAAGAGTGGTCTATCGTTAGCGCCCCCTGGATGGTTAAAACAGGTATGATGCTACGCTTGCGATCTGATGCCGGAAAACGTCAACATTTGTGGCTGGCAGCAGACAGTATGGATGATGCAGAGTGGCGGGATTTACGGCGGTTGATGCTGCAAAAGGCGAGGCAAGGGTAACGCATGACACATGCCTGATGGCGCGCAGCTTGAAGGCCAACAGTTAGGTGCGTCATGCAGGCCGGATAAGGCATTTACGCCGTCATCCGGCAAATCGGTTATCAGGACCAGTGCTCGGCCATTTCCCCAAGAATTTGCTCGCACCAGGCCTGAATGCGTTCATCGCTGAGATCGTACTGGTTCGTCTCATCCAGCGCCAGGCCAACAAACAGCTCTCCATCAGCAATGACGGGTTTATCGCTGGTGAATTCGTAGCCTTCTGTGGGCCAGTAGCCGACAAACTTTACACCTTTGGTGATCAGTTTATCGTGCAGCATACCCAACGCATCCAGGAACCATTCGCCGTATCCCAACTGATCGCCCATACCGTAAAGCGCGACAATCTTGCCCTCCAGGTTGAGGTCGTCCAGTTGCTCCCAGACCGCTTCCCAGTCCTCCTGAATTTCACCGAAATCCCAGGTTGGGATGCCCAAAATGAGCACGTCATATTGCTCCATTAGGGTCGGAGAATCGTCTTTGAGGTTGTGCAGTGTCACCAGTTCGGGACCCAGGATATCGCGGATTTTTTCTGCTGCCATTTCGGTGTAGCAGGTGCTGGAACCGTAAAAAAGACCCATGTTCATGACGTAAACATCTCAATTCTGCTGTAGCGTTGCGGGTAGTGTAACAGAATCGCCGCATTCTCGGCACAATGAGGCATAATGCATCAAAAATGAGAGTGGAATAAGGGGCGCGAGTGGAACAGGATCTGGCGCGCATCGAGCAGTTTCTTGATGCCCTGTGGCTGGAACGAAATCTGGCGGAAAACACATTAAGTGCGTATCGTCGCGATCTGACCATGCTTGTGGAATGGTTACATCACCGCGGCGCTTCGCTTGCGACCGCGCAAAGTGATGATCTGCAAGCCTTGCTGGCTGAGCGGATGGATGGAGGGTATAAAGCCACCAGTTCCGCACGTTTGCTCAGTGCGACGCGACGTTTTTTTCAGCATCTGTACCGCGAAAAATATCGCGAAGATGACCCCAGCGCCTCGCTTGCATCACCTAAACTTCCGCAGCGCCTGCCTAAAGATCTCAGCGAAGCGCAGGTTGAGCGACTGCTACAAGCGCCGCTTATTGAGCAACCGCTGGAGCTACGCGACAAAGCCATGCTGGAAGTGCTGTATGCAACAGGCCTGCGCGTGTCTGAACTGGTAGGACTGACGATGAGTGACGTCAGCCTGCGTCAGGGTGTGGTACGGGTGATCGGTAAAGGTAACAAAGAGCGCCTTGTCCCGTTGGGTGAGGAGGCTGTGTACTGGCTGGAAACTTACCTGGAGCATGGGCGTCCATGGTTGCTCAACGGCGTATCGATTGATGTGCTGTTTCCTAGTCAGCGGGCGCAACAGATGACCCGTCAGACCTTCTGGCATCGTATCAAACACTATGCTGTGTTGGCGGGAATCGACAGCGAAAAGCTGTCACCGCACGTCCTGCGGCACGCGTTTGCCACGCATCTGCTCAACCATGGCGCAGACCTGCGCGTGGTGCAGATGCTACTGGGGCATAGCGATCTCTCGACAACGCAGATTTATACTCATGTCGCAACGGAGCGCTTGCGGCAACTACATCAACAGCATCACCCGCGAGCGTGAGTGCTGACAGGATAGGATAGGCTATGAAAAAACGTTTTATGATGTTCACCCTTCTGGCGACGGCGTTTTCCGGCATGGTACATGCAGACGACGCGGCAATTCGTCAGTCATTAGCAAAGCTGGGTGTGCAGAGCACCGAGATTCAACCTGCTCCGATTGCGGGCATGAAAACCGTACTGACCAATAGCGGCGTGCTGTACGTAACTGAAGACGGTAAACATATTATTCAGGGACCGATGTACGACGTGAGCGGCGCAAGTCCGGTGAATGTCACCAACCAACTGCTGATGAAGCATCTGAACGCGCTGGAAAAAGAGATGATCATCTACAAAGCGCCGCAGGAAAAACACGTCATTACCGTTTTCACCGACATCACTTGTGGTTACTGCCACAAGCTGCATGAAGAGATGAAAGATTACAATGCGTTGGGGATCACCGTTCGTTATCTGGCCTTCCCACGTCAGGGGCTGGACAGCCAGGCTGAGCAGGACATGAAGTCTATCTGGTGTGCTAAGGACAAAAACAAAGCCTTTGATGATGCGATGGCAGGCAAGGGCGTGAAAGCGGCGACCTGTGATGTGGATATCGCTAACCACTATGCGCTGGGCGTACAGTTTGGCGTCAGCGGTACACCGGCGATTGTGCTGAGCAATGGCTATGTCGTACCTGGTTATCAGGGCCCGAAAGAGATGAAAGAATTCCTCGACGCACATGCAAAACAGACCAGCGGTAAATAATTCGCGTGAAACAACAGATACAACTTCGTCGGCGTGAAGCCGACGAGACAGCCGAGCTGCCTGATGACTTGCCGCCATTGTTGCGTCGTTTATACGCCAGTCGCGGTGTACGTAGCGCGCAGGAGCTTGAGCGTAGCGTCAAAGGAATGCTGCCGTGGCAGCATTTAAACGGTGTCGAAAAGGCGGTTGAGATCCTCTACAACGCCTTTCGTGCGGGAACTCGTATCATCGTTGTCGGCGATTTCGATGCCGATGGCGCGACCAGCACGGCGCTAAGCATCCTTGCGATGCGCGCGTTGGGCTGCAGTAACGTTGACTACCTGGTGCCAAATCGTTTTGAGGACGGTTATGGTTTAAGCCCGGAAGTCGTTGATCAGGCCCATGCCCGTGGTGCTCAGCTGATTGTCACCGTAGACAACGGCATCTCGTCTCACGCGGGTGTCGAACATGCCAGAACGTTGGGGATCCCGGTCGTTGTGACCGATCACCACCTGCCAGGGGATACGCTGCCGGGCGCAGAGGCGATTATCAATCCTAACCTGCACGACTGTGAGTTCCCGTCGAAATCGCTGGCAGGCGTTGGTGTAGCCTTCTATCTGATGCTGGCGCTGCGCACTTTCCTGCGTGACAAAGGCTGGTTTGATGAGCGAGGCATTGCACCGCCGAACCTGGCGGATTTGCTCGATCTGGTTGCGCTTGGCACGGTGGCGGACGTGGTACCGCTGGATGCCAATAACCGCATTCTGACGTGGCAAGGCTTAAGCCGTATCCGTGCTGGAAAATGCCGCCCTGGTATTAAAGCGCTGCTGGAGATTTCCAATCGCGACCCCCTAAAGCTGGCAGCCAGTGATTTAGGTTTTGCCCTCGGGCCACGGCTGAATGCGGCGGGGCGTCTGGACGATATGTCCGTTGGCGTAGCGCTGTTGCTGTGCGACAACATTGGTGAAGCGCGCGTGCTGGCCAATGAGCTGGACGCACTCAACCAGACGCGCAAAGAGATTGAGCAGGGTATGCAGGCCGAAGCGCTGACCCTTTGTGAAAAGCTGGAACGCAGTAGCGATACGCTTCCGGGCGGCCTGGCAATGTATCATCCCGAGTGGCATCAGGGCGTTGTGGGGATTCTGGCATCGCGCATTAAAGAACGATTCCATCGCCCGGTGATAGCGTTTGCCCCGGCAGGTGATGGTACTCTCAAAGGCTCCGGGCGTTCGATTCAGGGGCTGCACATGCGCGATGCGCTGGAGCGCCTGGACACCCTTCATCCGGGCATGATCATCAAGTTTGGCGGTCACGCCATGGCGGCGGGGTTATCGCTTGAAGAGGCGCAGTTTGAGCGTTTCCAGCAGCGTTTTGGCGAACTGGTTACCGAGTGGCTGGATCCCGCCTTACTGCAAGGTGAAGTGGTGTCGGATGGCCCACTGAGCGCAGCGGAGATGACCATGGAGGTCGCACAAATGCTGCGCGATGCCGGACCGTGGGGACAAATGTTCCCGGAACCGCTGTTTGACGGGCATTTCCGTTTGCTCCAGCAGCGTCTGGTCGGTGAGCGTCATCTGAAGGTAATGGTCGAGCCCGTAGGCGGTGGTCCGCTGCTGGACGGCATTGCGTTTAACATCGATACCACCTGCTGGCCGGACAACGGCGTGCGCGAAGTTCAGCTTGCCTACAAACTGGATATTAATGAGTTTCGCGGCAACCGTAGTTTGCAGATTATAATCGACAATATCTGGCCACTTTAGCGTCACTAATCGCTATAAAAAAGGGCGTGGATTAGTTACAATCCCGCTCTTATCACCGCATTTTGACTAGTCCAATAAAAGAAATCAGACAATGTTTGAAATTAATCCGGTAAATAACCGCATTCAGGACCTCACGGAGCGCTCTGACGTTCTTAGGGGGTATCTTTGACTATGATGCCAAGAAAGAGCGTCTGGAAGAAGTAAACGCCGAGCTGGAACAGCCGGACGTATGGAACGAACCCGAACGCGCGCAGGCGCTGGGTAAAGAGCGTTCTTCTCTTGAAGCCATCGTTGATACGCTCGATCAGATGAGCCAGGGCCTGGAAGATGTCTCCGGCCTGCTGGAACTGGCTGTAGAAGCCGACGACGAAGAAACCTTTAACGAAGCCGTAGCAGAACTCGACACGCTGGAAGATAAGCTGGCCCAGCTGGAATTCCGTCGTATGTTCTCCGGTGAATATGACAGCGCAGATTGCTATCTCGATATTCAGGCAGGTTCTGGCGGTACGGAAGCGCAGGACTGGGCAAGCATGCTGATGCGCATGTATCTGCGTTGGGCTGAAGCGCGCGGCTTTAAGACTGAAATTATTGAAGAGTCTGAAGGTGAAGTGGCGGGTATTAAATCCGTAACCATCAGAATTGCTGGCGAATATGCGTACGGTTGGCTGCGTACTGAAACCGGCGTACACCGTCTGGTTCGTAAGAGTCCGTTCGACTCCGGCGGACGTCGCCATACGTCGTTCAGTTCTGCGTTTGTTTATCCGGAAGTTGATGATGATATTGATATCGATATCAACCCGGCGGATCTGCGTATTGACGTTTACCGTGCCTCCGGTGCGGGTGGTCAGCACGTTAACCGTACGGAATCTGCGGTGCGTATTACCCACATCCCGACTGGGATTGTGACGCAGTGTCAGAACGACCGTTCCCAGCACAAGAACAAAGACCAGGCCATGAAGCAGATGAAAGCGAAGCTTTATGAACTGGAAATGCAGAAGAAGAATGCCGAGAAACAGGCGATGGAAGACAACAAGTCAGATATCGGCTGGGGTAGCCAGATTCGTTCTTATGTCCTTGATGACTCCCGCATCAAAGATCTGCGTACCGGGGTTGAAACCCGTAACACGCAGGCGGTGCTGGATGGCAGCCTGGATCAATTTATCGAAGCAAGTTTGAAAGCAGGGTTATGAGGAACCAACATGTCTGAACAACACGTACAGGGCGCTGACGCGGTAGCCGACCTTAACAATGAACTGAAAACGCGCCGTGAGAAGCTGGCGAGCCTGCGTGAGCAGGGGATCCCGTTCCCGAACGATTTCCGTCGCGATCATACCTCAGACCAACTGCATGCTGACTTCGACGCGAAAGAAAACGAAGAGCTGGAAGCGCTGAACATTGAGGTATCCGTTGCTGGCCGTATGATGACCCGTCGTATTATGGGTAAAGCATCATTCGTTACGCTGCAGGACGTTGGCGGCCGTATTCAGCTGTACGTTGCTCGCGATGACCTGCCGGAAGGCGTCTACAACGAGCAGTTCAAAAAATGGGATCTGGGCGATATCCTCGGCGCGAAAGGTAAGTTGTTCAAGACCAAGACCGGTGAGTTGTCTATCCACTGCACCGAACTGCGTCTGCTGACCAAAGCGCTGCGCCCGCTGCCGGACAAATTCCACGGTCTGCAGGATCAGGAAGCGCGCTATCGTCAACGTTACCTGGATCTCATCTCTAACGATGAATCCCGCAATACCTTTAAAGTGCGTTCACAGATTATGGCTGGCATCCGTCAGTTCATGGTGGGTCGCGGCTTTATGGAAGTGGAAACCCCGATGATGCAGGTGATCCCTGGCGGTGCCGCTGCGCGTCCGTTCATCACCCATCATAACGCGCTGGATCTGGATATGTACCTGCGTATCGCGCCGGAACTGTACCTCAAGCGTCTGGTGGTTGGCGGCTTCGAACGCGTGTTCGAAATTAACCGTAACTTCCGTAACGAAGGCATCTCTGTTCGCCATAACCCAGAGTTCACCATGATGGAACTCTACATGGCTTATGCGGACTACAAAGATCTGATCGAACTGACCGAATCGCTGTTCCGTACGCTGGCGCAGAACGTTCTGGGAACGACTGAAGTGCCTTACGGTGAAGAAGTCTTCGACTTCGGTAAACCGTTCGAAAAACTGACCATGCGCGAAGCGATTCAGAAATACCGTCCGGAAACCAACATGGCCGATCTGGATAACTTCGACTCTGCAAAAGCGATTGCTGAATCTATCGGCATCAAAGTTGAGAAGAGCTGGGGTCTGGGCCGTATCGTGACCGAGATCTTTGAAGAAGTTGCGGAAGCGCACCTGATTCAACCGACCTTCATTACCGAGTACCCGGCAGAAGTTTCTCCGCTGGCGCGTCGTAATGACGAAAACCCGGAAATCACTGACCGCTTCGAATTCTTCATCGGCGGACGTGAAATCGGTAACGGTTTCAGCGAGCTGAACGATGCGGAAGATCAGGCGCAGCGTTTCCAGGATCAGGTTAACGCTAAAGATGCGGGTGATGACGAAGCAATGTTCTATGACGAAGACTACGTTACCGCTCTGGAACACGGTCTGCCGCCGACTGCGGGTCTGGGCATTGGTATCGACCGTATGGTTATGCTGTTCACCAACAGCCACACTATCCGCGACGTGATCCTGTTCCCGGCGATGCGCCCGGTTAAGTAAGATGTGAAATGCCGGATGGCGGCTGACGCCTTATCCGGCCTACGATTCGTTATGTAGGCCAGATAAGCGTAGCGCCATCAGGCAATAATTTGTTGGCAGTAATTCCGCAACAGCGCACGCGCTTCTTTGTCTGCAACCTGCATTACCATCCACGGGCTAAAAGCCCACGGCGTCGCGTCAATCCCGCTTAAGACATCCTCAAGACTGCTCCACTGGCAATCCATCACTTCATCTGGGTTTAGCTGTAGCGGACTCACGATATGTGCGGCATAAACCGGGCACACTTCGTTTTCCACAATTCCACTCGGGTCTGTAGCGCGATAACGAAAGTCAGCATACACGGGGCTGAGCGAGTCGATGTCTGCACCCAGTTCGAAGCGAGCCCGGCGGACAATAGCGGCTTCGTGGGTTTCACCCAACTGCGGGTGACCACAGACAGAGTTGGTCCAGACGCCAGGCCAGGCTTTTTTGTGCAGCGAGCGGCGGGTGACCAGCAGTTGGCCCAGCTCGTTAAATATCCAGCACGAGAAAGCGGAATGCAGGGGGGTTGTGGCGGTATGCGCCGCATATTTTTCCAGCGTTCCGCAGGGTTGGTCCTGCTCATTCAATAAAATGACATGTTCCTGTCGCATAGCGTCCACCATCAATCTTAAGCATCCATATTATATGCTTAATTAAGTCAGATTGATTAACAGAGGGTGTGAAATGCCAGGGCCGACGGTTCGTTGCGCGATATGATTTGGCATCCGGTTTCTGGCTGCTATGATAAAGCGTCTGAAAATGTTGCGAGGTATTGTTTTGAGTGCAGGACGCCTGAAGAAAAATGGCCTGGGTATCGTGATGTTGCTGTGCGTCGGTCTGCTGTTAGCAGGGTGTTCCGGGAGCAAGTCGTCTGATACAGGAAGTTATTCCGGCTCCGTGTATACCGTGAAGCGGGGGGATACGCTATACCGTATTTCGCGCGCTACCGGGACCAGCGTGAAAGAAATCGCCCGCCTGAATAATATTTCACCGCCCTATACCATTGAAGTAGGGCAAAAACTGAAGGTTAGCGGTGGTGCGAAAACCAGTTCTAACTCTGGCAAAACAACCAAGAAATCCTCAACCAAAACGGCAGCTGTCAGACCGTCTTCGTCCGTACCGCAGTCTTCCTGGCCTCCGGTAGGGCAACGTTGCTGGCTGTGGCCTGCCAGCGGTAAGGTGATCCTGCCTTATTCAACCGCGGACGGCGGCAACAAGGGCATTGATATCTCGGCTGCGCGCGGTACACCGATTTATGCCGCCGGCGCTGGGAAGGTGGTTTACGTCGGTAATCAGCTGCGGGGCTATGGTAATCTCATCATGATTAAGCACAGTGAGGACTACATCACTGCGTATGCGCATAATGACACCATGCTGGTGAACAACGGTCAAAACGTGAAGGCCGGGCAGAAAATCGCGACGATGGGCAGCTCGGATGCGACTACGGTGCGGCTGCATTTCCAAATCCGCTACCGGGCGACGGCTATCGATCCGCTGCGTTATTTGCCGCCGCAGGGCAGTAAGCCAAAATGCTGACGGTGATTTAATCGCCAGTCAGTCGGTTAGTCCCTTGCCAAGAAGAGCGTAAGGTTTATAATCCCTTACGCACTTCGATGCGGGCGTAGTTCAATGGTAGAACGAGAGCTTCCCAAGCTCTATACGAGGGTTCGATTCCCTTCGCCCGCTCCAAACTCAAGTCTCCTGAAGTCTACCAAACTCAATTTTCCCTTGATAAATCAGCAGTTATAGCATTCTATTAGTCTATTGAACTCAATTGTACTCCCCCAGGGTCAAGCTCAATGTGGGGGTATGGATGGGGGTATAATTGTACCCCCTGCTGAGAGGTACCCCCAATGAAGCTGACTGCTCGTCAGGTTGAAACTGCGAAACCCAAAGAGAAGCCCTACAAACTGGCCGATGGTGGTGGGCTTTACCTGCTGGTTAATCCCAACGGTAAAAGATACTGGCGTCTCAAATACCGTTCGTTAGGTAAAGAGAAGCTGCTCGCTATTGGCGTTTATCCCGATGTTTCTTTAGCTGAAGCCCGAAGTAAGCGTGAGGATGCTAAAAGAACATTAGCGGCTGGCAACGATCCCTCTCTTGAACGAAAAATTGAGAAACTTAGTCGTCAACAAGACGCTGAAAACTCGTTTGAGGCTATCACACGGGAGTGGTATCAGCGTCGCTATGACCGCTGGTCTGTCTCCTACCGCGAAGAAATGCTGAGAACCTTTGAGAAAGATGTATTTCCTTATATCGGTCACAGGCCAATCAAAGATATCAAGCCGATGGAGTTGCTTGCAGTTCTTTCAAAAATAGAAGCACGAGGAGCAACTGAGAAGGTCCGTAAGGTTCGCCAGCGTTGTGGAGAAGTCTGGAAGTATGCCGTTGTGACTGGCAGGGCCGAGTACAATCCAGCACCAGATCTAGCCAGCGCCGTGACTCCTCATGAGAAAGAGCACTATGCTTTTTTAACCCAGGATGAATTGCCAGAGTTTCTTCGGACTCTGAACACCTATGCCGGTAGTGTGCTTGTTAAGATTGCGATGCAATTACTTATTCTGACAGGAGTAAGGCCTGGGGAGTTGAGGCAAGCGGAGTGGCAGGAATTTGATTTTGAGCGGAAGGTTTGGAACGTGCCAGCAGAGCGAATGAAAATGCGCCGACCTCATCTGGTTCCGTTATCAAGCCAGGCAATTGACCTGCTTAATCAGCTTAAACCCATGACTGGAGCAGGAACGTTGCTGTTCCCAGGACGTAATAATCCTAAGAAACCGATGAGTGATATGGCATTAACTGTGTTGGTAAGGCGTATCGGCTATGCCGGGCGCGTTACAGGGCATGGATTCCGCCACACGATGAGTACCATTTTGCATGAGCAGGGATTCAACTCAGCATGGATTGAGTTACAACTGGCTCACGTCGATAAGAACTCAATTCGTGGAACGTATAACCATGCTCAATATCTGGAGGGGAGGAAGGAGATGATGCAGTGGTATGCGGATTATATTGAAGCATCTTTAACTAAGGTTGTATAAGTCTGTAAATAGGGAAAACTAATTTTTAAAGTTTTCCCTAGAAGTACTATCTTTTGACTGTATAAAAAAACAGTATGTAAAACAGTGCATTAGATCACTAAAAGTGATCTTACAAATTTATTTTTTTTGATTTTCGTGATAAACATCGCCTTAAATGGTTTAATTTGCATCCACATCCATCACTGGATGACGATGGAAATTTTTAGCTGTTGTAGGAGAGCAGGGTGGCTAAAAATAAAGCGGCAAACGCCGGGGTTGATGCGTTAACTGGTTTTGAGTTTCAAAGAAACTGTGCATTGTATCTTTTGTTAGATAATTTCAATTCTTTTATCAATAAAGAGTTCTTTATTTGTATCGAACATCACGATGATTTTCTATTTTGTTATAAAACTGATTGCTTAAGTTATATAAACGAGATACATGCCTATCAAGCAAAGAAACTTAGCGGGAAAATATGGACTATCGATTCTAGGTTTTCTGAGATGGTATCTAAAATACTATTGGTGGGCGAAAACTTAAGAAATGATGCTTTTGAAAAAAGTGAAGATTATAAACACCAGCTAACATTTATATCAAATACAGAAATAGAATTAAAATACTCACCGTCAAAGGCTTTAAAAAAAGAAGGTATTACTGAGCAGATATTAAGGATTAATGAGCAAAACTCTATCTGTGCTTATGATGAATTACATAAAAACATTCAGAATAAAATTGAAGAGAAAGTTACAGATATTTGTAATGAAGAATCTTCTGTTTTCCATCGTAAAGAACTAAGTAACCTAAAAATTCAGTGGGTAGATTTTCCAAGAACAGCTGCAAAACAAAAAGAATCGCTTATTGGACTTATGTCTAGAAAGTTTTCTCATATAGCTGACCCGAAAGCAGCCATCGAGGTAATACTTGCTCTTTTTAGAAATGTGGAAACTGTATATAATCAAGGGCAGGAAATATGTCTACTCGATCCAACAAAAAGGGTTGAAGGCGAAGATGTTAAGAAAGTTATGAATATAATTGATTCACAGCAAAAGGCATTCGACTATTGGCGTGACGAAGCACAGCAATTCTCAATGAAATTCAGAATACCACTTAGCATACAGAAAAATCATGAAAACTATATACTTAACTCTTTTGAACTACTCAAGGATATGAGTAATTACGATTATCAAATCATTAAAGACTTTGTTAGAAATAATGATTACACAACTCAATATTTTTCTCTTCAAGACGCATTAACTGCATATGTTGATAATGTTAGAAAATCTCATTCTATAAACCTAGATAATATTGATACATTTTTTGCAGTTCTGTGTTCATACGTTGAGTGCTACGATTAAGGTAAACCATGAAGACAATTATAAAATTTGATAGATTGTTTGTTGTCTCTGAAAGTCATAATTTATATTTCGACCAAAAGTTTTCAAATAAAATAAACATAATAAGTGGGTGTAATACCTCAGGTAAAAGTACTTTAATACAGAGTATTTTATTTACCTTTGGAATTAACGATGTTAAAGATGGCTTGAGCGAAATTATTCGATACAACCCTACGTTCAGATTGGATTTCAGCATCACTAAAGGAGGCGTAGATAAAAAATATATAATAGTAAGAGAGCTTGGTAGCATATATTTAAAAGAGGATGGGGGAAATGTTTTTAGTTTTCATGGAATTGACTCTGATGGTCGAGTTGAACATGTGAAGCTTAAGGAGATGTTATCTCAATTATTTGATTTTAACATGCTTTTAGAACAGAAGGGTGAGCTAAAAAAAGCATCGATAGAATGCATGTTCCTGCCTTATTATATTTCTCAATCTGTAGGGTGGGTTTATTTGAGAGAGTCATTCTCTAATCTTGGTTTTTATAAAGACTTTAAAGATACGTATCTTGATTATTATCTTGGCATAGAAAATTCTTTTGATAAAGAATATTTTTATAAATTAACAAAAGAGCGGGCACAACTTCAGTCGAAGATCTCCTCATTGAATAAATATAGCGCCGAGCCTCACTTTGTTGTTTCTAAATTACTGGATGAAGAGTTTGGTGATGAGGCTCAGAAGTATATAGATGGTTATATTAAATTAGTAGCATCATTAGATGAAGAACGTGATGTATATACTGGTTTGTGTAATAAGTTATCCTTAACTAAAAATCATGTCAAGATACTAAGAAGAACTAAAAGAAATATTAAAAACCAAAACTATAACAATATTGATCGTTGTCCTGCATGTACGCAAATACTTCCTTATTCCTTAGAAGGGTTATATGGTTATTATCAAAACATCAATGATACTGATAAACTATCGGAGCAAATAAATAATAAAATACAAAAAATACAGTCTGACATTAATAGTTCACTTGCGAAGATTAAAAAGTTAGAAATTGATATATCTTCAAAGTATTCATATTTTCTTGAGAAAAAATCACAAAATTTATCTGTCAACACATGGATCGATAATAAAGCAAACATACGTCTGTTAGGCAATATTCATGAAGAGATAGAAGAATATACAAAAAGGTCTGATGAAATTAAAGGATTAATTGATGGGATGGGAGAGGAGCAGTCTCTTTTTGTCGAGCGGTTTAACAAAGAAAAAGATTTCAAGGAAATATTTAAAAAATATCTTAATGATATGCAGTTGTTCAATGTAACAGAACCTAGATATACAGAACTTTATAAAATAAATTCATTTCCTTTTCAAGGGGTTGAACTTCATAAAACTGTAATGTCATATCATTTTGCATTAAATTCTTTAATAAGAAAAACAGACAATATACATCGACTTCCATTTATGCTTGACGCAATTCTTAAGGAAGATATCGATGACAGAAATTTTGATCTCATACTGTCGTTTGTGGGAAAAAATCTTCCGACTGATACTCAATCATTTATATCAATGTCTGAGTATGCTGAAGATAACCTCTTGAAAGATGGTAAAGAGATAAGTGCATTCCGAAGAGCCAAGGTTAAAGATATTAAAAATCGATACTTCCCTGATGGTACGAATTTATTCTTTATTGGTGATGGGAAGCATGAGAGAACATTGTTATCAAAACCTTTGGATTTAAACCTCGATATTTTTGTCGATACTTGTCGGCTTACTGAATGATTCCTTTAGTTAATAGCGAACGCACAAACTTGTGCGTTCGCTATTAATGCTATACATTTGATTTACCATATGTGATCTTGCAAGGAATCTTTCGCCGAGTATCATAGAGCCAGATAGGTAGGGGAACGACTATGATTTTTACAGCATTACAACTCTTCAAAAACCTCTCCGATGAAACCCGTTTGGGCATTGTGTTGCTGCTTAGAGAGATGGGAGAGCTGTGCGTGTGCGACCTTTGTACTGCGCTAGAACAGTCACAGCCCAAGATCTCCCGCCACCTGGCAATGCTCCGGGAAAGTGGTCTATTGCTGGACCGTAAACAGGGCAAGTGGGTTCACTACCGCTTATCCCCGCATATTCCTTCCTGGGCCGCTCAGGTGATTGAGCAGGCCTGGTTAAGCCAACAGGACGACGTACAGGCCATCGCCCGTAAGCTGGCATCGGCAAACTGCTCTGGTAGCGGTAAGACTGTTTGCATCTAAAAAATTTGCCTGAACATATATGATTTTACGAATGTGAGGTATTCAGAATGAAGACGTTAACGGTGTTTGACCCGGCAATGTGCTGCAGTACCGGCGTATGTGGCTCAGATGTCGATCAGGTTCTGGTTGATTTTTCTGCTGATGTGCAGTGGCTGAAAGGACGTGGTGTACAGGTTGAACGTTACAACCTGACGCAGCAGCCCATGAGCTTTGTTCAGAATGAGAAAGCGAAAGCATTCCTCGAAGCATCTGGAGCAGAAGGGCTTCCGTTACTGCTATTGGACGGTGAAACAGTGATGGCAGGGCGATACCCAAAACGCGCTGAGCTGGCTCGCTGGTTCGGTATTCCGCTGGAGAAGGTAGGGTTAGCTCCCACCAGCTGCTGTGGTGGTAATACTTCCTGTTGCTGAATATGTCAGGAGGACATATGAAATTCTTACAGAATATCCCGCCTTACCTGTTTTTTACCGGTAAGGGTGGTGTAGGAAAAACTTCTATTTCCTGCGCGACGGCTATCCGCCTTGCTGAACAGGGTAAGCGAGTTTTGCTGGTCAGTACTGACCCAGCCTCCAATGTCGGTCAGGTGTTCGATCAGGCTATCGGTAATACCATTCGCCCTGTGACAGCAGTTCCTGGGCTTTCTGCTCTGGAGATTGATCCGCAGGAAGCCGCCCAGCAATACCGCGCCAGAATCGTTGAGCCTATCAAAGGTCTTCTGCCTGATGACGTTGTTAACAGTATCAGCGAGCAGCTTTCAGGAGCCTGTACGACTGAGATTGCGGCGTTTGATGAGTTCACCGGCTTATTGACAGACGCTTCCCTGCTGACCCGTTTCGATCACATTATTTTTGATACAGCGCCGACGGGCCACACGATTCGCCTTCTCCAGCTTCCCGGTGCCTGGAGTAGCTTCATTGAAAGTAATCCAGATGGTGCTTCTTGTCTTGGCCCAATGGCCGGACTGGAAAAGCAGCGTGAGCAGTATGCTCATGCGGTAGAGGCGTTATCCGATCCTGAACGTACCCGCCTGGTTCTGGTTGCACGACTGCAAAAATCTACGCTGCAGGAAGTCGCCCGCACCCATGAAGAACTCGCCGCAATTGGCCTGAAAAACCAGTATCTGGTGATTAATGGTGTGCTGCCTAAAGCCGAAGCTGAACATGACGCCCTGGCCGCAGCGATATGGCAACGTGAGCAGGAGGCACTGGCGAATCTTCCTGCCGGTTTATCTGAGCTACCGACAGATACCCTATTACTACAGCCAGTCAATATGGTTGGTGTTTCAGCATTGAAGGGACTGCTGGATACCCATTCTGAGGCATTACCGCTCCCGGTAACGAACATCCTGTACACGCCTGAAAACTTATCGCTCTCTGGCCTGGTCAATGATATCGCTCGCAGTGAACACGGTTTGATTATGCTGATGGGCAAAGGTGGCGTAGGTAAAACCACGATGGCTGCAGCCATCGCTGTCAGGCTGGCGGATATGGGATTTGATGTCCATCTCACCACCTCAGATCCCGCTGCACATCTCAGTACAACGCTGAATGGCAGCCTCAAGAATCTGCAGGTCAGCCGAATCAACCCTCACGATGAAACTGAACGCTATCGTCAGCATGTTCTTGAGACGAAAGGCAGGGATCTGGATGAGGCCGGGAAACGGCTACTGGAAGAGGATTTACGTTCTCCCTGTACTGAAGAAATTGCTGTGTTTCAGGCCTTTTCCCGGGTGATTCGTGAAGCGGGTAAACGGTTTGTTGTCATGGATACCGCCCCTACGGGACACACGCTGTTACTGCTGGATGCGACCGGGGCTTACCACCGAGAGATTGCCAAAAAAATGGGGAGTAAAGGTCATTTTACTACCCCAATGATGCAGCTTCAGGACCCGGATAGAACCAAAGTTCTGCTTGTTACGCTTCCTGAAACCACACCGGTACTGGAAGCGGCAAACCTGCAGGCTGACCTTGAAAGAGCGGGGATTCATCCGTGGGGCTGGATTATCAATAACAGCCTTTCCATTGCGGATACGCGTTCTCCGTTGCTTTGCCAGCGTGCTCATCAGGAACTGCCTCAGATTGAGGCTGTTAAGAATCAGCACGCTGAGCGCATAGCGCTTGTTCCGGTGATGGCGTCAGAGCCCGCCGGTATTGAAAAGCTCAGAGAGTTGATGAGTTAATTTTTTTGCATATACAGGGCGGCAAAGTCGCCCTGTCAGGAGGTTTTATGTTACTGGCAGGCGCTATTTTTGTCCTGACCATTATTTTGGTTATCTGGCAGCCTAAGGGATTAGGGATCGGCTGGAGTGCAATGCTGGGCGCGGGACTGGCTCTGATATCTGGCGTTGTGCATGTGGGAGATATTCCGGTGGTGTGGAATATCGTCTGGAACGCGACGGCGACCTTTATTGCCGTAATTATTATCAGCCTGCTGCTCGATGAATCCGGTTTTTTCGAATGGGCAGCGCTGCACGTTTCCCGCTGGGGTAACGGTCATGGCCGTTTACTCTTTACGTATATCGTTCTGCTCGGTGCAGCGGTGGCGGCACTGTTTGCCAATGATGGTGCGGCACTTATTCTGACGCCGATAGTCATCGCCATGCTGCTGGCATTAGGGTTCAGCAAAGGCACCACGCTGGCATTTGTCATGGCCGCCGGATTTATTGCCGATACGGCCAGCCTGCCGCTTATCGTGTCGAACCTGGTTAACATCGTTTCTGCAGACTTCTTTGGTCTGGGCTTCACTGAGTATGCGTCGGTCATGGTGCCGGTGGATATTGCCGCTATTATCGCCACGCTGGTGATGCTGCATCTGTTCTTTCGCAAAGATATTCCACCGACTTACGACCTGGCTCTCCTGAAAGCACCGGCAAAGGCGATTAAAGATCTGGCAACCTTCAGAACCGGCTGGATTGTGTTGATCCTTCTTCTGGTAGGGTTCTTTGTCCTCGAGCCGCTCGGTATTCCAGTTAGCGCGATTGCGGCTGTTGGCGCTGTGATCCTGTTTGTGGTAGCTAAACGAGGCCATGCCATTAACACCGGTAAAGTGCTGCGTGGGGCACCCTGGCAGATCGTTATTTTCTCGCTGGGGATGTATCTGGTGGTCTACGGTCTGCGCAACGCCGGGCTAACCGAATACCTTTCTGGTGTGCTGAATGTACTGGCGGATAAAGGACTCTGGGCTGCGACGCTGGGTACTGGCTTCCTGACGGCTTTCCTGTCTTCCATAATGAACAACATGCCTACCGTGCTGGTTGGCGCTCTCTCTATTGATGGCAGCACCGCAACAGGCGTTATCAAAGAAGCGATGATTTATGCCAACGTGATTGGCTGCGATCTGGGACCTAAAATTACACCTATTGGTAGCCTGGCAACGCTGCTCTGGCTGCATGTCCTTTCACAGAAGAATATGACCATCACCTGGGGATACTATTTCCGCACCGGGATCGTCATGACTCTGCCTGTGCTGTTTGTAACGCTGGCAGCGCTGGCGCTACGTCTCTCTTTCACTTTGTAATGAGATACTGATATGAGCAATATCACCATTTATCACAACCCGGCCTGCGGCACGTCGCGTAATACGCTGGAGATGATCCGCAACAGCGGTAATGAACCGACCGTTATTCATTATCTTGAAAATCCACCGTCACGCGATGAACTGGTCAAACTTATCGCAGATATGGGGATTACAGTACGGGCGCTGCTGCGTAAAAACGTCGAGCCTTATGAAGAACTGGGGCTTGCGGAAGATAAGTTTACTGACGATCAGTTAATCGATTTTATGCTTCAGCATCCGATCCTGATTAACCGCCCTATTGTGGTGACACCGTTGGGAACGCGTCTGTGCCGCCCTTCCGAAGTGGTACTGGATATTCTTCCGGATGCGCAAAAAGGCGCATTTGCAAAGGAAGACGGCGAGAAAGTCGTTGATGAAACAGGTAAGCGATTGAAATAAACATAAAGGGGGCAGACGCCCCCTTATTCCTGCCTCAGAGCATAAGATCTGAATCTTCTGGCAGAGTACTATTCCCTTCACCAAGTTTCATTTGCAGCAAAACCGTGTCAAGCCAGCGGCCATGTTTGAAACCAATGTCCTTTAATGTGCCTATTTCAGTAAATCCTGCGCGGATATGAAGCGCTACAGAAGCGACGTTAGCGCTGTCACCCACAACAGCAATCATCTGGCGATAGCCTTCGGACTCGGCCCATTTTAATGCATGATCGAGCAGTGCTTTTCCGACGCCCTGTCGCTGATAAGCCGAATCAATATATATCGAATTTTCGACCGTATACCGATAGGCATGGCGTTCGCGGTAACGGGAAATATAACAGTAGCCGATGACCGTATCGCCATGCAGAGCGACATACCAAGGGAATCCCCGAGACTGAATGCTCCTCAGTCGGTTAAGCATTTCCTGCGTATCCGGAGGTTCGGTTTCGAAGCTACCTGTACCATGCAGAACATGGTGAGCATAGATATTGCGTATCGCGGTAATGTGCTGTTCTTCAGCATTAATAATGTGCATCGTGTTACTCCAGTAATGGTGTTTTACAAACTACCGGAATTCGCGACAGCAGGTTAAGTACTTAAACTTATAACCTGTATAAGCAAAAGTTTGGCTACAGAAGATGGGGCCGCAGCCCCATCTGTTAGCCTGCCATTTTTGCCAGCAGAGCCGTACCTACGGGTTCTTCATTTTGCAGTGCCGCTAATGCAATGCGCTTTGCATACTGCTCTGTAACGTCATTTATCAGCGGCAGTTCGCGACTGGCTCGGGTTACGAGGAACGGTGAGGACGGTTTTGCAGCAGCCAGACTGCTATTAATTACCCATGCCCATGGTTCAATTTCAGCCCGACGCAAATCCTGCTGCAGGTTTGCTGCTTCCAGTACCGGTGTCGTTTCGGCAAGCGTCACGATAATCACCTTCGTCTTTTCCGGGTCCTGCAATTGCATCATTGGCGTCATCACATGGTCATGTGTTTGCCCCATCTGACGCACCATTTCCCGGTGATAGGCTCCTGTTGCATCCAGTAGCAGAAGTGTGTGACCCGTTGGCGCGGTGTCCATAATAACAAAATGATCGTCTGCCTCTTTGATGATCCGCGAGAATGCCTGGAAGACGGCGATCTCTTCAGTACATGGCGAGCGGAGGTCTTCCTCCAGCACCGCCAGCCCTTCCGCATCTAACCCTTTCCCCTGATTTTCCAGTACAAAATGGCGATAACGTTCTGTCTCAACTTTCGGGTCGATACGGCTGACCTGAAGATTTGGCAGCGAGCCATCCAGCGTATAAGACAGATGTGCTGCCGGATCGGACGTGGTCAGATGGACTTTATGGCCGCGTTTTGCCAGAGATACCGCCACCGATGCCGCAACAGTCGTTTTGCCCACACCGCCTTTACCCATCGTCATGACCAGCCCTTTGCCTGTCTGGCTGAGTTCATCTACCAGAGAGGCAAGTTTCGGTAAATCCAAAGTATTCAGCGTGGTAGCAGGGAGCGGCAGCGAGGCTTTGTTCTCCGTAAATAACAGACGCAGGGCTTCCAGACCGACCAGATTAAATGGCTTCAGATACAGCTGCGAGCGGGGAAGGTTCGCCAGGTTCTCTGGCATTGCCTGTAATGCTTTTTCTTCTCGAGCCAGAATACTTTGCGCCAGTGGATCATTTTCACCCGCAAACGGCGGCAGCACGCCATTAATGGCAAGGTGTTGATGCTGCAAACCGATAGCAGAAAGCTCATCGTGCGTATGAGAGACTTCTTTCAGTGTTGAAGCTTGGGCTCGGGCAACCAGAACCAAGCGCGTGAGAGCTGCATCAGACAGCGCCTTAACCGCGTCTGAGTACTGGTGCTGTTGTTTCTGCAGCCCCACCAGCGGCCCGAGGTTAGCGGCGGCATCAGGGTTCGCTTCAAGATAACCGCTCCAGGCCCCCGGCAACTCAAGCATACGGATGGTATGACCGGTTGGCGCAGTATCAAATACGATATGGTCATACTTTTCCCGCAACTCATGGTTGGTAAGAAGACCAGTAAACTCATCAAATGCCGCGATTTCCGTAGTGCATGAACCGGAGAGCTGTTCTTCAATGCTGCTGACCACATCAGCTGGCATCAGCCCGCGAACCGGGTCGAGTACTCGGTCACGATATGCCTGTGCTGCAGCCATCGGATCAACTTCCATTGCGGCAAGATTTTCTACGGTACTGATATCTGTGATTCGGTGGCCGATAGTCTGGCTAAAGACTTGGCCGACATTGGAAGCCGGATCGGTACTCACCAGAAGCGTTCTCTTACCCTGATCGGCCAGCCATACCGCAGTAGCACAGGCCAGGGATGTTTTACCCACGCCACCTTTGTCAGTGAAAACGATGAACGGGGGAATGTCTTTTAAAAATGGCATATTCATCAGTGATTGCTCCTCTGGAATTAAGGCATACGTGGAATGCTGCAGCAGCGTGGTTGCGTGCTGTCTTCACTCCAGTCCTGACTAAGCGGAATACCTGCCCAACGGGCGATATCTTCACGAGTCGGGAGTTTGCCTGCCATCACGAGTTTGCCGTCGAGCAAGGTGAAAGGGAGAGACTCCATCCCTGATGTGTTCAGAAACTCTTTAATGACCGGTGAATTCAGGAACTGCTGCGGGTTATTCGCAAGGCTGTAGCGCTGTATATCAACGCCATTCTTTTTCGCCCATTCGGCGCTGGCGTTCCATTTGACGGCTTCGTCACTGACCACAACGCTACTGGTTGCGCAGCAGCCTGCAGCTTCAAAGATCTCAATTTTTGACATGGAGTGTTTACCTCAGTGTTTAGTCATTTGGCTTTACACTGAAGTAAACGAAGGTGGTGGGGAAAAGATGCGCGATTAATTCATTTTTTTGTGGCAGCAGACGGAAGACGTGTCATCCGCCTCGATCTGACAAAGTTCTGTCATCGTCTCTTTCAGGTGTTTTCTGGCCCGAAGTAGTCGGGATTTAAACGCCGTAAGCGTAATTCCCAGTTCATCGGCCAGGGACTGCTGGGGACGCCGGTTAAGGTCGGACTCTTCAATCAACCACCGCTCATCTTCGGGTAAAGCCTGTAATGTTTCAGGCAGGCATATACCCAGCATTGAGATTGCATCAGGGGATGCGTCTGTTAATAGGGCATCTTCTTCCAGCTCAACAAACTTCCTGGTGGTGCGGTACTCATCAATCAGCAGATTCCTCGCCGCCCGATATAGCCAGGCTCGCGGATTCTCCATCTCGCAGAAACTGTCTGAATGAGCGCGGGCACGCAGGAATAGCTCTTGCAGAAGGTCGGCTGCTTTTTCGCTATCACCTGTCTTCGATGTCAGGAAGCGAGAGAGTTCGGCTTCATGTTGCCGCCAGAACACGCTCATGCAGTTGTTGAATGCCGTTATATCACTCATACCAGCCCTCAGATTTTGCTCTGATTAACCCGCCGGGAAAGTTCTTCTGCTGACTCTTTTCGTTCGCTGTAGCGATCAACGAGATAGGCTGAGTTACCTCGGGTCAGCAGAGTAAATTTCACCAGTTCTTCCATCACATCCACGATCCGGTCGTAATAAGACGACGGCTTCATGCGTCCATCTTCATCAAACTCCTGCCAGGCTTTTGCGACAGAGGACTGATTCGGGATGGTGATCATCCGCATCCAGCGGCCAAGAATGCGCATCTGGTTTACTGCATTGAAAGACTGAGAGCCACCGCAGACCTGCATTACGGCCAGCGTCTTACCCTGCGAAGGGCGAACTGCACCTTCTGATAACGGTATCCAATCAATCTGGGCCTTCATGATGCCGGTCATCGCACCATGGCGTTCAGGGGAACACCACACCATCCCTTCGGACCAACGAACCAGCTCGCGCAGTTCCATGACTTTAGGATGCGAGTCAGGTGCATCATCAGGAAGAGGCAAGCCAGAAGGATTGAAGATCCGCACGTCTGCGCCCATTGCGGTCAGTAACCTTGCCGCTTCTTCCGTTGCCAGTCGGCTATAGGAACGTTCGCGCACAGAGCCGTACAACATGAGGATACGTGGAGGATGGGGAACGGCAGGAACACCGAATCTTGCCTCTGTGATTGAGGTGTCGAACAAACCCGAATCAACATTCTTAAGATCACCTGTCATTTTAGTTCTCCGTCTTCTGGGGCATGGTGAGGCAGTCGTCAGTTCCTGAGCAGCATTCTTCGGTCAGGAAGGCAATCAGAGCCTCAAGGTTTTCATATCGAGCATGGCAAAAGAGCGTTCTGCCCTGACGTTCCTGGCGTACCAGAGAGACTGATATCAGCGATGAGAGATGATGGCTCAGCGTAGAGGCAGGGATGTCGAGCCGCTTCTGCAGTTCGCCAACCGGTAACCCTTTATGTCCGGCTTTAACCAGCTCTCTGTACACGCTCAGTCGTGTAGGATGACCCAGCTCTTTCAGGGTGTCTGCTGCTTTTGAAAGCTCCATTTGCATTTTATTTCTATATTTCCGGAATTGTGGAAATAATAACTTATTTTCCCAGGAAACCATAGTCAACATGCCTGAGAGTCAAACTGGAGAAACGACTTAATCTGCAACGGAGGTTCCAGTGGTCACGATGCTTAACCTGAGTTGAAGGGCTGTTCCACTGCTGGTATCGGCAGAGTTAGCCCTTTGGCAGTAGAGCGATGAGGCTTTACTTAACTGCTCAAGCGCTCTCAAACGCCAGCCACGCCGCTCGGCATCACTACATCATCCAGCCAGGCTATCCCGGCAGACCCTAAGCCGGGTGATGTATAAACTGTATTCCGCCACCTTTACCACGATCGTGTTCTCTGGCTGTTTCATTTTTGATTTCCCTTGTTTGACAGGTATGAGAAATACCCGACAGGAGAGCTGCCGGGTATAAATGGAGTTGTGGATTTGCTGATTCACTGCGGTTGGAGCGACAAGCTTCAAGTGTGCTGGTCCGGTCACGACTGCGAGGACATTATTTGTCGCCGTAATAACGGGGTTTGTACAGGTTGCCGAGCCAGTTGCGTAGCCGTAGGATCAGGGGCCTGGCTTACGTGGACGCCCTGCCGCTGAGCGTGGAGGAACGTCATTACAGCCGTATGCACACAAACCTTCTTTTTGTTCTTCCTTAGCCAGATAGCTCAGAACATGACGGATATTGTTAATGCTTTCCGGATCGTTATACCGAACAGGTATATTGATATTTCCAGAATACTGCGGCCGATATTCACATCGGTGCGATACGCCGTCCCGGTGCGTTATTTCCTCCCAAAGTGTATTTGCTGTAAGGGCAAAGGGATAAGAGTGCTGTGTTTTTTGTCTGTCCAGCCAGAATACGACATGCGCATGGTATCTATGTCGTTCAGTCCATTCGACAACCCAGAAATAGCCCACCACACCTTTCTCTTTTGTCATTTTATCCATTAGTTCACGCAAGTCACGTTCAAGTGTTTGGTGATTGAAGCTTGAATACCGGGCACTGTCCTTTTGGTAGAAAAAATCCATACGTAATGCCAAAAGGCATGAGTATCTGTATATCATTTCATCGATGTGTGCATTGAGAAGTGAAGCCAGGAACCAGTCTTCATTAAAAGTTCTATCTGAATTTTTAAGCATGATTATTCCACTGCATATGATGAGAGAGGTCAGTACAAGCACTAATTTAATGATATTTCATGCAAGGCTTTTCTTTAAGCCAATACTGAACTGACACTTAAATTAATTATCACTTTAAAAAGATGATAGTGGTTGTTGAAATATTGTTTACGAGGGGGCTTGAACGGGCTTTGATAGTAAGCGATGAATATAGGAACAAATGAGAGTGAGTATAATTATATTAAAAACCTAAATTAAATTACGTAACCTTCCTGTGTAAAACACCAACATTAAAGGTTCTAACCTCGAGATGCTTGTATTCTATCCAGCATCCATTTTTCCACTTCGCTTTTTAGCCAGCGTGAGCTACGCCCCAGTTTAATTGGTGCAGGGAACGCATTTTCTGAAATTAATCGGTAGAACCATTTATCGGTCATGTTTGTATAGCCAGTGATGAATGTCATATCAACGAGCTGATCATTCAGTAAAGATGTGGTTGTTTGGGTACTGGATGATATCGGATGAGTTTTGTTTGTCATGGTAATGCTCCCGCGATTTAGTGTGAGTTCGGGAGAGGGCCAGTTGCCATCGATAGAGTAACGGGCATCCTTCTCATACCATCAGCTGATAAGTAGAAAATTACATCAGCTAGTTCTCACCAGCTAGTAGTGCTGTCAGGACACAACGTGTCCAGCCCTGTACCCTGATAATAAGAACAGAACTGACGTGAGCTACATTCGCGGTGCGCGTGACAATGTAAAACATAGTGAATGCCTGCCACAAATTTATGTATGCTGTACAAGTTTATGAATGTTCATTTTTACCTGGTAAATCGCCGGAACCCCCTTTATTTTAGAGGTTGGCGTCGATTTTACTCTTACAAAAAACTTACAATTTTCGAGCTATTTTCATTCAAAATAAAAACTTGTTTACTTCATAATCGATTCATTATACATACTGTTTATGGTGGATTTTACTACAGGAGGTAACGGTGAGTGATAGTGATAATGAGAATTATTATCCAAAATGGATTGGTAAACTGGGCGCTGAAGAATTAGCAAGGCCAGAAGAACCTCTCCTTGAGGGAGGGAGCCGCTTTACCAGTCCTGAGAGAGAATTTAGTATCGACTCTTGGCCAGAAGGTGAGTCTGCGCAGGCGGCCGAGGATTCTGATATTGAAGTCAGGACAGGAGAACCGATCTCAAGCCCCCCGGTGTCTGAAAGCAGTAATAACGCCACCAGGGGTGATGAAGCTTTTAAGCGTTTAATGCAAAATATGCAGGCCGGGGAAAAACGCAATGTTAAAACTAAAAGTCTTCATGGTGAAGATTCTTCATGTCTACAAGACGTCGATTTAAAGTGGTTGAAGGGGGCGGTTAATTCACGTGCTATTTTTTGGTTCTGGGCGTATATACGAAAAGCCTCTGCCCGGGAGCTTTATTTACCTGAAGATACGGCTGTGTTAATTCCGGAATGGGATCAAAGAGAGGAAAACTTATACTCTTTTTTCAGACTATCTGGTAATCCAACGAGTTCAGCTGAAAGAAGCCGGGTAATTATTACCTTCATGAATAAACTGTCTTGTTCCCTCAGTCCATATCAAAGTAAGAAAACATTCGATTATATTCGTAGTATCTGGCTTGTTTTTAATAGTCAGGTTCAAAGCCCCAGATGGTTAAAGAAAAATGATAATGAAGGCATTGAGTGGGCATGGTCGTATTTATCAAAGAAAAAGGATATAAAAAGAAATGTTCTGTCCTGGTTTAAACCCGCAGACCTTAATGAGCGATACATTGGTGTAATGGGCGCGATTGATTGCTGGGCCATCCCGAATAAACTGGATGTGGAAAATTACAGAAAATTTCTGGATGATAAAAGTGCACTCCTGAAAAAAATGAGTGATTCTTTTAAGCAACGAAAAAGAAGGTCTGGAAAACATGATTTGACAATCTCTGCCAAAGCCAGCAAGGAATTATCTGAGTTAGCAGTGGCACTTAATAAAAAAGAGATTAAAGTTATTGAAAAACTTATTCATGATGAGTATCTAAGATATAAAAGCAAGCCTTTTGATTACAAAAATCCATCCTAGACAGGCAACGATAACTCCAAAAAATATAACGCCTACATTACTCATGTGAGTCGCCGGGAGAAAAATTTCCCGGCATAGTTTTTTCACAGGAGTAAATCATGCCTCAAATCCCCGATCCGCAGGATACCAGTGATGTGGTGCGTACCTGCCTCAATCTCTTACCCCGGCAGGCTACTGAACGTATTCTGTCCCGCCTCCAGGAGGCGATTAACTATGAACCCGTGATAGGCATCATGGGCAAAAGTGGTGCGGGCAAGAGTTCATTATGCAACGCGCTTTTTCAGCAACCCGTTTGTCTGACCAGTGATTTGTTAGGCTGCACCCGCGAACCCCAGCGTCTGTTACTCACCGTTGGTGAGCACAGCATGACACTGGTGGATTTACCGGGTGTGGGCGAAACACCGGAATACGACGAGGAATATCTGGCGCTCTATAAGGCGTTGCTGGGAGAGCTGGATTTGATTATTTGGGTACTGCGTGCCGATGACCGTGCCCGGGCAACGGATATCACGACATACAGGGCACTGATGGAAGCCGGTGCTGAACCTTCACGTTTCCTGTTTGTACTCACTCAGGCCGACCGTATTCCACCCCTCAGGGATGGTGAGCCCTGGCAGGCATCACCTTCTTCTGAGCAATGCCTTTCACTAGCTTCAGTCAGTGCGCAGGTTGCCGGTCAGTTGCCGTCCTCTTTCCCGGTCATGGCTGTCTCTGCACATACCGGCTATAACCTGCCCGCCCTGGTGGAGTTGATTGTGCATGCCTTGCCCGTACAGGCCAGCAGTACCGTGTATTGCCAGCTGAAACCAGAGCATCAGACCCCGGACACTGATGCCGCTGTACGGCAGCAGTTTGGTGAGGCAGCGGGTAAGGCTTTTGACACGGTGATTAATCCTGACCACCTGCCTTCTGTCTGGACTGCTCTGTTAAGGAGTATCCGACAAAAGTTAGTGCAACTTGCCACGGCATTATGGGACCGAATATTTGGCTGAAATCTGCCGCTTTACCCCTCAATTACCACATTCAAAAAACAGTATATTGATCTGTAAAAACGATCGATAATAGAATATCGATCGTTTTTATCTATTAAAATATCGATGTATAAGCCCCCTATTGATCGCTTTTACCTATCAAAGCAAAGGGATATTTCTTTCTCAAAAGTGTTCATGAGCACGACGAACAGGGACGTTGACGTGATGGTCAGGATACAAAGATGCATCAGGTTCTGTGTACCGCGTCCCCCGTTGCCGCTTCTGATTCATTAATAAGGTGACATATGAAAATTCAGACCGTGATTGCACTTGTTTTGTCAGCCATTTCGGTTTCTGCTCAGGCGGGTAACTGGGCTGTGAAAAACGGCTGGTGCCAGACGCTGACCGAAAATGGTCAGGCACTGGTGATGCTGAAAAACAACACCATTGGCATCTTTGGTCAGTTGCAGGGCTGCCCCAATGGCCCGCAGGAGCTGATGGGGAGTCGCATCAGTGTAAACGGCAATCTGGTACCCACGTCTCAGTTGTGCAACCAGCAAACAGGATTTAAGGCTGTTGAGGTTGAAGGCGGGCAGGCACCTGCAGCCGCCAGAAAGGCAATTGCTTCGATTGCAGGTCAGGAAACATCGACCCTTCAGGTCTTTGGTGCGCAACTGACATTCACCCGTGGGGACATGATGACGGTCTGCCCGAAATACGTATCTGGCCTTGCTGCCAGTGCCGGGAGTCGAGCGCCGGAGATTAACAAAGGCTCAGTCATGAAAGCGGCCAAAGAAGCATACACGAAAGAGTATGACCGTGACACGGCTGAGGCCGCTGATTTTGGCAGCTACAAAGTGGAGGGAAATACTGTGGTTTATGAGGTCTACAATGCCGGGTATCGTATCTACGATAAGGTGGTGGTGACCGTTGGTGCTGATGGTAAGGCCACCGGTGCCAGGGTTGAATATATGGGGCAATAACGTCTTATCCGCCACGCCATTTTTAATGTTAAAGGCCATGTTCCTTCGGGAGCGTGGCCTTTTCTTTTTATACCGATAAACGCACAAAGGAGTGAATTATGCGATTAGCATCCCGCTTTGGTGCGGTGAACCTTGTTCGCCGTGACCGTCCCTTAACCCGTGATGAACTTGCTCACTATGTTCCCAGCGTGTTCGGGAGTGACAAGCATGAATCTCGTTCAGACAGGTACACCTACATCCCGACCATCACCATCCTCGAAAGCCTGCTGCGTGAAGGCTTTGAGCCGTTCTTTGCCTGCCAGACAAAGGTTCGCGACCAGAGCAAGAGGGAGCACACCAAACACATGCTTCGCCTGCGTCGTGCCGGTCAACTGACCGGCCATCAGGTGCCGGAAATCATTCTACTTAATAGCCATGACGGCTCATCAAGCTACCAGATGCTGCCGGGATTATTTCGCGGCGTCTGTACTAATGGCCTGGTCTGCGGTCAGTCATTCGGAGAAGTGCGGGTACCGCATAAAGGGAATGTTGTTGAGAAGGTGATTGAAGGGGCTTACGAAGTGCTCGGGGTCTTTGACCGGGTGGATGAGAAACGCGATGCAATGCAGTCGCTGGCGTTACCAGCCCCGGCCCGTCACGCGCTGGCGAATGCCGCTCTGAAGTATCGCTTTGGTGAAGACCACCAACCGGTCACGGTATCGCAGTTGCTGACCCCACGTCGCCGGGAGGACTACAGCGATGACCTGTGGACAGTATACCAGCGTGTGCAGGAGAACCTGATGAAAGGTGGATTGTCAGGGCGAACCGCTCAGGGGAAAAGCAGTCGCACTCGTGCTGTTACCGGTATTGATGGCGATGTGAAGCTCAATCGCGCCTTGTGGGTTATGGCAGAAAACATGCTCGAGTTTTTCGGGCGTTAAACAACCGCTCCGGCATAAGGAGATAGTTTAATGAATACACAAAACTTTGAGTTCGCTGAGCAGGCAGCAATTACTGCCTCGGTGGTCCCTGACGAGTTACGCATAGGCTTCTGGCCGCAGCACTTTGGCTCCATCCCACAATGGATAACCCTTGAGCCCCGAATCTTTGGCTGGATGAGCCGTCTGTGTGTCGATTACCACGGTGGTATCTGGAACTTTTCGACGCTCAGCAACGGCGGTGCTTTCATGGCTCCTGAGTCAGAGCACGATAAGACGTGGGCATTGTTCAACAGCATGAACGGCAACGGCGCTGAACTTACTGGCGAAGCGGCAGGGATAGTCGCCTGTCTGATGGCATACAGCCACCACGCCTGTCATACCGAATGTGATGCGATGACTGAGCACTATTATCGCTTACGTGACTTCGCGCTACACCATCCAGAGTGCAGCGCCATTATGCATCTCATCGACTGAGGAATGCCTGAAATGAATACCGAATTATCCCCGCTGTCATCTCAGCCTGAACTCTTTCCGCTGGCGGTTATGACCCGGCATGGTTGTCTGCTCCCAGCGACATCCGGATTGACACCTTATGCCCAACGGACCATCCGCCGGGCTATCAATTTGCTTGATAAATATCTGCGCCGGCCTGGAATAGCCTTTACCTCAAGTACTGCTGCCCGTGACTGGCTTCGGCTACAGCTGGCCAGACAGGAACGGGAACTGTTTATGGTGCTCTATCTCGATAACCAGCACTGTTTACTGGAGAGCGAAACGCTGTTTGCCGGTTCGATTAACCATGTCCAGGTCCATCCCCGTGAGGTGGTGAAATCAGCGCTTCGCTTCAATGCTGCAGCTGTCGTACTGGCGCATAACCATCCATCCGGTGACCCGGAGCCCAGCCAGTGCGACCGCAACATTACGGGCAGGCTTAAAGAAGCGCTAGCACTGGTTGATGTGAACACGCTCGATCATCTGGTCATCGGTTCAGAGGGCATTGTGTCGTTCGCAGAGCGAGGCTGGATATGAAAATCATCAGCAAACGCCAGGCAATGACCCTGTACCGGCAACATCCTGGCTCCCGACTGTTTCGCTTCAGTACGAGCAAATATAAATGGTCAGGTAGTATCTGTCATTATGCTGGCCGCGAGGTGGAGGACATACGCGGCGTTCTGGCCGTGTTTGCTGAACGTCGCCAGGACCGCAATGGTCCCTATGTCATTCTTCGAAGCGTTACTCTCAATTAATCCTTCACTTTAATCAGGAACAATAATGAACAATCACTCAGAATCCGGTGCCATACCGGAGAATCCCCCCTGCCAGCAGTGGGGGCTAAAGAGTACGATCACACCCTGTTTTGGAGCACGTCTGGTGCAGGAAGGCGACCGCCTGCATTTTCTCGCTGACCGCGCCGGGTTTAACGGTGCTTTCAGCGACGAGCATGCGTTGCGCCTCGACCAGGCCTTTCCGTTGATACTCAAGCAGCTGGAGCTGATACTCACCAGCGGAGAACTCTCCCCCCGCCATCAGCACTGTGTCACCCTCTATCACAACGGACTCACCTGCGAAGCCGATACGCTTGGTAGTTGTGGCTACGTATACATCGCCATTTATCCCACTCAACGTTAATTACTTTCACGAGAGAAAAAATGAAATTTCTACCTACAACAAATATGCGGGCGGCGAAGCCATGCTTGTCGCCCGTGACTATCTGGCAAATGCTACTTAGTCGTCTGCTGGAACAGCATTATGGCCTGACACTAAACGATACACCTTTCTGTGATGAAACCGTCATACAGGAACATATCGATGCCGGTATCACTCTCGCTAATGCCATTAACTTTCTAGTCGAAAAGTACGAACTGGTTCGTATCGATCGCAGAGGGTTTAGCTGGCAAGAACAAACGCCATATCTCACGATTATTGATATCATGAGGGCCCGTCGCGATCTGGGTTTAATGAATCGTAATTAGTCTGATGCTAACGGTATCGCTGCTTTTGAGTATGCCTGCCATTTGGTATCATCTCGCTTCCTGCTGATTTATCGACAAAGGTAATTGCTTGAATTCAAAGCTTCTGTGCTTTGGGGGTATCTTTGGGGGTATAAGTAAAGTTATAACTTGAAAATTTCATATTTTTCAATTTATTGGAGAGTCTATTCTAATCCCTTCGCCCGCTCCAAGACTCTCTCCCTGTAGTTATTCTTTATAAATGTTAAATAGATACATCGGAATCCGGTGGCAGCGTGCTGTTACCTTCACCCAGATTACGTTGTAGCAATACCGTGTCGAGCCATAGCCCATGTTTGAAGCCAATGTTTTTCAGTGTGCCGATTTGCGTAAATCCGGCCTGCTGATGGACTTTTAACGATCCCTGATTATTGCTGTCGCCGACGATGGCAATCAGTTGCCGATAACCCTGTGCTTCAGCCCAGCCAATCACATGACGCAGTAAGGCTTTTCCTACACCCTGACGCTGAGCCGTTGGAGCAATATAAATCGAATCCTCAAGGGTATAGCGGTAGGCATAGCGCTCGCGGTAGCGGGTGAGGTAGCAATACCCGATGACCTTATCTTCCTACAGAGCGACGACCCACGGCAGCCCGAGGCTGCGGATTTTTTCCAGACGAGCAAGCATCTCGTGTGCATCCGGCGGGTCGGTTTCAAAGCTGCCGGTACCGTGAAGAACATGATGTGCATAGATATCGCGTATGGCGAGGATGTGCTTTTCTTCTGCGTTAACGATTTTCATTGACCGGCTCCCATTGGCGTCTTTGCCCAGATTACCTGAAAGACTGAGGGGAAGGTAAGTGCAAAAAATTATGCTTCTATCAGTTGCTTGTAATGCAAATAGGCTTGCATATTGTAAGGGGAAATAATTGATTGTGGTTGATATTGTCAATAGTACGCAAGGTTGGTAAATATATTAACAGGTAGAGTAATACACAATTATTCACGCACGTATTTGATTGAGTTTCCAAATACCAATTATGGTAGGTTTCGAAAAATGATAAATAAAGTTGTTTGATTTCAACGCATTGTTACTGTATCTAATTCTTCTTGCGCCTGTACCCTTATTTTCATTTCATTGGCCCTGTTTGAGCCCTAAAAATTAAGTTATATTTTGTTGTTAGCAGAGAGCCTATTATCAGATTTTTCTCTATTCACCTCTCAAAATAGTTACCATGCAAACAGTTGCGCGGTGTAGCTATGCTAACCAGCAATAGTAAGCATCGTCACATGATGTCACCGGGCAAACTTTGTTTAAATCCAGAATTCAATTCCAAGAGTATTAGGATTATTTAGTCTAAAATACTTTTTTGCCTAAGACTTTTCTTATTGCGTAGCCACGAACTACATGGAGTGATAAAATTCCCGAGTTTATGCCTCCTGTCCAACGATTAGAGGACGCGGTGCGGGTAGTCAATAAGACGAAAGAATTAATTGCTTCATAACCCTATTACGAAATAAGCGGCAGTGCATCTTACATGGTCGGCAACTGTCAGGGATTGACCGTAACTTATTGAAAACGCTTATTTTTACTCTGGTGTAAGATATAAGGGCAGATATGTTCAGTATGCGTCGACATGCCAACTTCATTAAACGTTTTAAGTCTGTAAGCTGTTTATTTACGGCAAGCATTCTTTTCCCTATGCAAATCTCTGCTGCGGTATCAGATTATGATGCTTTGGTTATTGAAGCGCGGGGGGGGAATAGTGCGCCACTATTGCGCTACCTTGAGGATCAGGGAAAGAAAAGTGCGCTAACGCCAAATCAGGTTGCCGACTGGCTGCAGGTTTCTGGTTGGGTTGAGAACAACGATAAAACAACCATTCAAATCTGGCAGCGGTATCGTGGGCAGATGGATGTGCCTGTGCGCGGCAAAGTCGCCGCTGCACGTGCGTACCGTAACCAGAAAAACTGGAATGATTCATTGGCGGTGTGGGAAAGCGTTTTACAGGAAGAGCCTGATAACGTAGATGTACGCACCGGCTGGATAATGACGTTGGCGGATGCGCGCTACAACCAACAAGCCCTTACTGAAGCGAATAAATGGGCGCAGGCGCATCCGGGCGCAGACTCCGACGCACTGCTTGCCTACGTATATCATTCTCAGGGGAAAAACTGGGATGCACTGTTGGTTGCCAGCCAGGCGGATGATGTTGATCCAGGCAACAAAAATGCAAAATCCACGCTGCTATCTGCGCTGTCGGCGAACCGCGTTTCCGGACCCGCTTTAAATATGGCGGAGGTCGTTCCCACGGCTGATCCAGTGAAGCGCCGTCTTGAGCTTGATGCGGCGGCTGAAATGGTACGCTCCTCCTATACGTCCGCACGTAATGAAGAAGAACGGTTTATCGTGGCCGATAAAGCGCTGGCCCGTTATGACCAGTTGCTGGCGGCCTGGAAAGATGAGCCGTCTGCGCAGAATGATGTCCGTCGGGCGAGAATTGACCGTATGGGTGCCCTGTTGGTGCGTAAGCGTACTGCCGAAGTGATTGATGAGTATGAATCCCTTTCTGCAAGCGGCGAAGTACCAAACTATGCAAAACGCTGGGTGGCATCAGCATGGTTAAGCGAACGCCAGCCGGAAAAAACCGAAGCGATGCTGGCGAGCATCTACTACCCGAATGGACCTATCCCGGTGACGCCGCTCAGTCCTGAGGATCAACAAGATCTGTTCTACGCGCACATTGATAATGAAAACTTCGATGCTGCCAAAAAACAAGTCGATGATTTGATCAAAGAGAGTCCGTATCTGCGGCGTATCTATGGCTCGCCAACGCCGCAGCCTAACGATAACTGGCTGCTCGGACAGTCGCTACTGACGCAATATCATATCGCTGCCAATGAACTGCCAGAGGCAGAAAAGCTCGCAGAGCATCTGGCACGAACAGGCTCTGGTAACCAGGGATTGCGCATATCTTATGCCTCTGTGCTTGAAGCGCGTGGATTGCCGCATGCGGCGGAGAAAGAGCTTAAGCTGGCGGAAGTCATTGAGCCAAGCAACCTGGAGCTGGAACGTCAGCAGGCTTACGTTGCACTGGATCTTCAGGAGTGGAAACAGGCAGATGAACTGACGGATGACGTTATTGCCCGTAGCCCGGATGATGAAGCGACGCTGCGCCTCGCGCGTATTCGTGATGTCCACAAAATGTCGGAAGTGCGCATTAGCGGTACGCAGGGGATCTCGTCCGATAGCCCGGTCAGCGGTAAGAATGACTTCAACATCAACACGGCTATTTACAGTCCGCCGATTAATGACAACTGGCGACTGTTTACCGGATTCAACTTCGCTACCGGTGAATTTGAGGAAGGGAAGGGCATCAGCCGCGATCTGGCGGCGGGGGCAGAATGGACTTCCCGTGATTACTGGGCGGAAATGGAAGTGTCTGGCCGAAATTATGGCGATGGTCAGAAGATTGGCGGGCGTCTATCCGGCTGGCATGACTTCAATGACAACTGGCGCGTTGGTGGGTCGGCCGAGCGTCTTTCGCGCAACACGCCACTGCGCGCGCTGCGTAGCGGCGTGTATGCCAACGGCGGCGATATGTTTGTTCGCTGGTATCAAAACGAACGACGTGAATATCAACTGTCGTTTGCCGCATCACATTTCTCGGACGGTAACGATCGCATCGAATATGGACTCAGCGGAAAAGAGCGCATGTGGACCACGCCGCGCTTCACGCTGGACTTTACACCGGGTATCGGCGGGAGCACCAACACCAAAGAAAATGTTCCGTATTACAACCCGAAGAGTGATTTTTCGGTTGTCCCTGGCCTGAGCGCAGAGCAGGTTCTTTACCGCCACTATGATACCGTCTGGACGCAGCAAGGTCTGGCTGGCGTAGGTGGCTACTGGCAGCAAGGTGAAGATGCAGGCGCTATCGTCCAGGTGGGATACGGCCAACGGCTTAAATGGAACAACGTCGTAGACGGCGGGGTGATGCTGATTTGGGATAAACGCCCCTATGACGGTAAACGTGAGCGGAATATCTCCCTCGCTTTCGATTTAAATGTCAGGTTTTAAGGATTGTTCATGCTGAAAAGATGCCTGTGGCTTAGCGCATTAATCGCTGGCTGGTTGATGATTACCGCGTGCAGCAGCGCGCACAATACAACGCCTCGCTATGTTCCTCCCGCAGAGAGAACGCCGCTGACGGCGGATCATCCGTGGCCGAAAAATAGCTTTCTGGTGCTCGGCTACCATGATGTGGAGGATGGTGCAGCCGACCAGCGCTACCTCTCTGTGCGTACCAGCGCGTTGAGCGACCAAATGGCCTGGCTGCGTGATAATGGCTATCAACCGATCAGCGTGCAGCAAATTCTGGACGCCCATGACGGTAAAATTGTACTGCCGGAAAAAGCGGTACTGCTCACCTTTGACGATGGATATAGCAGTTTTTATACCCGCGTCTGGCCGCTACTGAAAGCCTACAACTGGCCTGCGCTCTGGGCGCCAGTAGGCAGTTGGGTTGATGCGCCAGCCAACAAAAAAGTCGATTTTGGCGGCTTAATGACCGCGCGAGATAAATTTGCCACCTGGAAAATGGTCGAAGAAATGGGTAAATCGCCGTTGGTGGAAGTCGGTGCGCACACCTGGAACTCGCACTTTGGCGCTGAGGCCAACCCGCAGGGGAGTAAAGAGCCCGCTGTGGCGAACCGCCTGTATGATAAGAAAACCGGCACTTACGAAACGGACGAACAGTACACGCGACGTATAAACACGGATATCTCTCTGATCACTAACAAGATCAAAGCGGTGACCGGCAAATCGCCGCGCGCGTGGGTATGGCCTTACGGCGCAGCCAACGGTACAACGTTAAACCTGGCCAAAGAGCATGGCTATAAGATGGCCTTTACGCTTAATGAAGGGTTGGCGAATGCCGCGTTTCTCGATGATATTCCGCGCGTGCTGATTTCTGATAACCCATCCCTCAAGCGCTTTGCCAGCCAGGTCGCTCAGGTCCGTGAACCACAGACGATGCGCGTGATGCATGTCGATCTGGATTACGTGTATGACAAAGACCCTGCTCAGCAGAAGCGAAATATCGATAAGCTGATCCAGCGCGTTTATGACATGCGTATTTCCCATGTCTTCCTGCAGGCGTACGCCGATCCGCAGGGCGACGGGAATATTCGCGAACTCTATTTCCCCAACCGCTGGCTGCCGATGCGTGCCGATCTCTTTAACTATATCTCCTGGCAGTTACAAACGCGGGCAGGGGTGACGGTGTATGCCTGGATGCCGGTTCTGGCTTTCGATCTCGACGCGTCCATTCCACGCGTAACCGCATGGGATCCGAAAACGGGACGCACTGCTATCAATCACGAGAACTATGTTCGTCTCTCGCCCTGGGACAGCGAAGCGCGCAAACGCATCACTGAAATCTATGAAGACCTGGCGAAGCACGCCAGCTTCAAAGGTATTTTGTTCCATGACGATGCTTTCCTGACGGATTTTGAAGATGCGTCACCGGAGGCGTTAGCCGCCTACCGTGCCGCAGGGCTTCCGGGCAGTATCGAGCAAATACGTAATAATCCTCAGGCGTTCGAGCGCTGGACTCGCCTGAAAAGTAAGATGCTGATTGACTTCACCAAACAACTGACCCGGACGGTGCGTAATATTCGCGGTCCACAGGTGCAAACTGCGCGCAATATTTACGCCATGCCGGTACTGGAGCCTGAAAGTGAAGCCTGGTTTGCACAAAACCTGAATGATTTCCTCAATACCTATGACTGGACGGCGCCGATGGCGATGCCATTCATGGAACAGATCCCGGCCAATGATGCCAACGCATGGCTTGACCGACTGGTGAATGCCGTTGCACAAACCCCTGGGGCGCTGGATAAAACCGTGTTTGAACTGCAGGCACGAGACTGGCGTAAATCCGGGGATCAGGCTGAAATCAGCGGAAAACAAATAGCCGAATGGATGCGCCAGCTGAAATTAAGCGGTGCAGGTAACTACGGCTATTACCCGGATGATTTCATCAGCGACAAACCTGAGATGTCAGAGATTCGCTCGACGTTCTCCTCATACTGGTATCCGCAAAAATGACCGATCGCATTATTGCTTTCCTGATACTTTGCCTGATGTTCAGCCTGCCGTTTGGCGTGGCTGTCATCTTTACGGGTGAAGTGATGTTGAACTTCGTCTTCTTCTGGCCATTGTTCATGTCTGCTTTGTGGATAAGCGGCGGGGTCTATTTCTGGTTTTACCGTGAACGTCACTGGAAATGGGGAGATGACACGCCACCACCGACCCTGCCGGGGAATCCACTGGTTTCCATTCTGATCCCCTGTTTTAACGAAGGGATCAACGCGCGTGAAACCATTGAGGCAGCACTGGCACAGCGATATAAGAATATCGAAGTGATCGCCATCAACGATGGCTCGACGGATGACACTCACGACGTGCTGGAACAACTGGCAGTGGAATACCCCAGCCTGCGGGTGATTCATCTGGCTGAAAACCAGGGTAAAGCGCTGGCGCTCAAGACCGGTGCAGCCGCTGCGCGCAGTGATTACCTGGTGTGCATTGATGGCGATGCGTTACTGGATCGTGATGCCGTTGCCTATATTGTGGCTCCGCTGATCCAGTTCCCGCGCGTTGGTGCAGTGACGGGGAACCCGCGTATTCGAACCCGCTCTACGTTAATCGGTCGTGTGCAGGTCGGTGAGTTCTCTTCCATTATCGGCTTAATTAAGCGTACTCAGCGAGTCTATGGGCAGATCTTTACCGTTTCCGGCGTAGTTGCGGCGTTTCGTCGTCGCGCGTTGGCCGAGGTCGGTTACTGGAGCCCGGACATGATCACCGAAGATATCGATATCAGCTGGAAGCTGCAATTGCGCCACTGGTCGGTATTCTTTGAGCCGCGCGCGCTGTGCTGGATCCTGATGCCTGAAACCTTAAAAGGGCTGTGGAAGCAGCGTTTGCGCTGGGCGCAGGGTGGTGCAGAGGTGTTTATCGTTAACATGCGTCGCCTGTGGTCGTGGGAGTTCCGTCGTATGTGGCCGCTGTTTCTTGAGTTCTGTTTTTCTACCGCCTGGTCGTTTGCCTATGCGATCAGTATCGTGCTGTTCCTGTTAGGACTGATGATCCCGATGCCGGACTCGCTGTATGTACAGCATCTTTTCCCGCCAGCCTTTACCGGGCTTATCCTCGGCGTGGTGTGCTTGCTGCAGTTTGCGGTGAGCCTGATGATTGAACGACGCTATGAAAAAGGCATTGGCGCCTCGTTGTTCTGGATTATCTGGTTCCCGGTGGTGTACTGGATGCTAAGCCTGTTCACCACGCTGGTCGCGTTCCCGAAAGTGATGCTCAAACGCAAACGTGGCAGAGCGCGTTGGGTGAGTCCTGACCGCGGTATTGGGAGGATCGAATCATGAACCAGCCACTGATCTTCACAGAGCGGCGTTTGCTGCCGCGCATCATCGATGTGTTGTTGACGGCCATCGCATGGGTTGGATTTATCTATTTGATCTATAAAGGGCTGATCACAGCCCTGGCGCATTCACCGTATATGGGGGTGCGACCCTTTTTCACCACGCTGGATACGGTCACGTTTTATATCCTTGTCGCCCTGGTCAACGGACTGGTGCTGATCGGCTGGGCGAAATACAACCAGTTTCGTTTTCGGGTGGAGCGTCGCAGCCGTAGACCAGGACTGGAACACCATGAGCTGGCAGAAAGTTTGCGTATTACCCGGGAGCTGGTTATGGAACTGAACAAGGCGAGGGTGCTGACGGTCCACCATCATGAGAATGGCGAAATCAGTCATATCGATGTGGACAGGGATATTGCCGATAACCGCCTCCCGCCGCCGACGCCAGCGATGCTGGAGTATTTGCCGCCAGAGCCGCAGCCGTCGATACAGAAAAAGCCTGAATGATATTTCTGCTTTCAGCCGCTTCCTTCAGCCTCGCATAGGTCTATGATTAGACCCAGACAATAAAAAAATGCGAGGCAATGTCGTGGATAAGGAACTACTGGATGCAGGTTACCGGGCCTATACCGGCGAGAAGATTGACGTCTACTTCAACACGGCGATGTGTCAGCATTCGGGCAATTGCGTGCGGGGAAGCGCGAAGCTGTTTAACCTGAAACGTAAACCGTGGATTATTCCGGATGAAGTGGACGTTGCTACGGTCATCAAGGTCATCGATACCTGTCCGAGCGGTGCGCTGAAATATCGCCAAAAATGAGTGAGGGAAGCATGGAAATTCTTGCAGGCCATAACAAGTTTTATGTCAATGATGCTGAGGGCAACCAGG
Organism: Citrobacter sp. MGH105; assembly: GCF_001037485.2. NCBI lineage: Bacteria > Pseudomonadati > Pseudomonadota > Gammaproteobacteria > Enterobacterales > Enterobacteriaceae > Citrobacter > Citrobacter sp. MGH105. The sequence continues at coordinate 939,458 of NZ_CP073048.1, forward strand.
TTGCCGAGATTGTTTTCGTGCCGACGGGCGAGCATCTGAGCATCATTGAACATACCGATGTCGATCCCAGTCTGAAAGGTCAGGGCGTCGGCAAACAGCTGGTGGCGAAAGTGGTAGAGAAGATGCGCGCTGAAAACCGCAAAGTTATTCCGCTGTGCCCGTTTGCCAAACATGAATTTGATAAAACCCGCGAGTACGACGATATCCGCGCCTGATTATCTAATATGCACCGGAAGGTATAACAGCCATCCGGTGCATCACGCCCGATGCAGTAAATCCTGATAAATCCCCGTCAGTATCCCTTGCGGGCCAAACTCTTTTTTAATCCACTGAGTGACACGACCGGTTGCCGAATGCTGGGTTGCCAACAGCATTCGTGAATCCTGACGCGGGTTGTGGATCTGCCGTGTCACCAGCAACGACTTTTCCATCGCCTCGCGCACCATATAGTCTGGCAGAAAACCGATGCCCTCCCCTAGGATCTGGCACTGGCACTTGGTATTAAAATCGGGAACCAGAATCGACTCCTGTCCGTGTAACAGCCAGCCGACCTTCTTATTGATGGTATGTGCGGTGTCTTCCACCATGATGTTCGGGTACAGGCGCAGTTGGCTCTCAGAAATGGGTTCAGGCATAAACGCCAGCGGATGATCCGGGGCAATAGCGAACGACCAACGGATCGCGCCGATCTCGGTGTAATCAATTCCGCCGCCGTCCAGTAATGTATCGGGCGCGCCAATGGCGATATTGGCCTGGTTGTTGATGATCGAATCCCAGACGCCGTTATACACCTCTGTAGTGACGGTTATCTGGCAGGTTGGAAACTGTTTCTTGAGTACCTGCAGCAGCCGCGCCGTATGTTGAGGGGTATACAACAGCTGGTTAATGCAGATGCGCACCCGAGCCTCAATTCCCTGAGCGATGGTATCAATGCTGTGCTTGATTGCGTGGAAATCGTTGAGCAGGTCGGTCGCCTTACGAAACAGATAGCGTCCGGACTCGGTCAGCTCAATGCTGCGAGTACTGCGGGTAAACAGCACCACGTCGAGACCCATTTCCATGCGCTTAATGGTGTAACTAATTGCCGATGTGGTTAAGCCAAGCTCCTCCGCTGCCTTGCTGAAACTGCTATAGCGGGCAGCCATCGTAAATGCCAGTAGGTTTTCCTCGGTAAATATTGAATTCATCTTTCTCCCCTCCGGCGACAATGCGCATCCGCAACACGATGATTGTTGAATGTATTTGTAATCCTTATACAGAGCAATCAGTTTTGAACAGAATTTAACACCAGTTTTACATTTGATTTGAAGGCAATCACACTTCTGTATTTTAATTGCAGGCCGCTATCCGTGCAGCATACCGCCTGATTTCCCGGACTACTGATTAGTGGCTAAAAGGGGCCCAGCCATAAGGGAAAGATTGCACTACAGCACGTTTTGTCCTCATTGTTAAAATTGATTCAATAATCGATGCGCTAACGATGAATGAAATTTAAGCGGATGTTATTCTCTGCACTCTATTGCTATTCTCAGGTTATCGGATATTTAAAAAGTCTAAAAAACTGCAGGAGAGCGATTATGTCAGAGAAAGAACTCATTACTGAATTTTTGCTGGCGGCAGAGCAGGGCAATGCCGATGGATTAAAATCCTGTCTGGCAAAAAATGTGGATATTAACGCCACCAACCGCCAGGGGCGTACTGCCATTATTATTGCCAGCCTGAATAAACATTATGACTGTGTTTCTTTATTGATTGCTGCGGGTGCCGATATTAATAAACAAGATCAAACTTGTTTTAACCCCTTCCTGATTAGCTGCCTGACGAATGATTTAACGCTGTTGCGTACGGTATTACCGGCTAACCCCGACCTCAATTGCCTGAGCCGTTTTGGCGGCGTTGGTATTACACCTGCCAGCGAAAAAGGTCATGTCGAGATCGTGCGCGAACTACTGCTGCGTACCGATATCAATGTCAACCATACTAATTTTGTTGGCTGGACGCCGCTCCTGGAAGCCATCGTGCTAAATGACGGCGGTGCGAAGCAGCAGGAGATCGTTAAGCTGCTGCTCGACCATGGCGCAAACCCGCACATGACGGATAAATACGGTAAAACCCCGCTGGAACTGGCGCGAGAGAAAGGGTACCACGAAATTGCCGAGCTGCTGATTGCGGCCGGAGCCTGACACAGGAGCGCCATTATCGCTACGCCATCACGGCGATGCGTACGGGCGCTAACCGCAGACAGCGCGTTTCTCACTTTCCGGGGAACGGGACGGGTTGAACAGGTTTTTTCTCACGCGGTAAACCTGTTGATACCCGAACAGCAGCGGCTGTTGACGTTACTGAGTGAAGATTGTGATAACGCACCTAACAGCTGTCGGTTGGCGTTGACGCATTGTGAAGACCTGTTTCACCCCGGTGAGCGGGTCAATTTTAGCGGGTCGGGAATAGTTGTTGGCAATGATAAATGGATAGAAACCGCCGGTTGCCTGCTGTGGCGAATACCACGGTGGATATCTGATGCAGCAAGCCTTGCCGCAGTCGGCTGGCAGCATTGGGAAGAGGTTATCCGCCAACAGCTAAAAAGCGACGACACATTATTTCTGTACCAGGGTGACAATCCGTTTTATCAGGAAATCACCCGTCAATTACTCAACCGCCGACAAACATTACTGATGGCGTTGCGTACAGGAGAAAATATTACTACGGCGGTCAGCCATTTAATTGGTTTGGGGATAGGGCTGACGCCCTCATCGGATGATTATTTAGTAGGCTTAAGCACCATTTTATTTATTCCCGGACATCCGCTGAGGAAATATCGAGATGATTTTTTAGCAGCATTGCAACGTGCAGGAAATAATACAACGCTACTTAGCAAAATAACGCTAGAGGAAGCATTTAATCAGCGTTATCGGGAAAGCATCGGCCGGCTGCTGAACCAATTTATTACTGAGCAACAACTCGTTTCTACGCAATATATTACTGACATTAAAAATATCGGTTCAAGTTCTGGCTGCGACATGCTGTATGGCATGGCGGATGCCTGCGCCCTGAGCCACAGGTCCGGAGGGAATTATGTCGATCAGGATAGTTGTTAAAAAGAACACGTATTTTGATTCTGTCTCACTGATGTCTATCTCCACGCGCGCAAATAAGCTCGATGGCGTTGAGCAGGCGTTTGTGGCTATGGCGACAGAGATGAATAAGGGTGTGCTGAAGAATCTCGGCCTGCTGACGCCTGAGCTGGAAGAGGCGAAAAGTGGCGATCTGATGATTGTCATTAAAGGCGCCAGCGAGGCGGCGAACGACCAGACGCTGATGGCGATTGACGATCTGTTTACGCATAAAGAGCAGGGTGGCCAGCATGAATCGCGCTATGCCACGCTTGCCAGCGCGAAGAAGCATGTTCCTGAGAGCAATCTGGCGGTGATCTCAGTCAATGGCCTGTTTGCCGCGCGTGAAGCGCGCCAGGCTCTGCAAAATAACCTCAATGTGATGCTGTTCTCTGACAACGTCTCTCTTGAGGACGAGCTGGCGCTTAAGCAACTGGCGCATGAAAAAGGGCTGTTGATGATGGGACCAGATTGTGGAACCGCCATTATTAACGGCGCGGCGCTGTGTTTTGGCAACGCGGTGCGTCGCGGCAACATCGGCATTATTGGTGCCTCCGGTACCGGTAGCCAGGAACTGAGCGTACGCATTCACGAGTTTGGCGGCGGGATTTCCCAGCTGATTGGCACAGGTGGACGCGATCTGAGCGAAAAGATTGGTGGTCTGATGATGCTTGACGCGATTGGCATGCTGGAGGCCGATCCGCAAACCGAGATCATCGCGCTTATCTCCAAACCGCCTGCGCCAGCGGTGGCGCGCAAGGTGCTGGAACGTGCGCGCGCCTGTCATAAGCCCGTGGTGGTGTGTTTCCTCGGACGTGAAGCCGCGCCTGCGGATGAAAAAGGCCTACAGTTTGCCCGCGGTACTAAAGAGGCGGCGTTGAAAGCGGTACTGCTGACCGGCGTGAAAAAAGAGAGTCTGGATCTGCATCCGCTCAACTGGCCGCTGATTGAAGAGGTTCGCGCCCGTCTGACTCCACAGCAAAAGTACATCCGTGGCTTGTTCTGCGGCGGCACGTTGTGCGATGAGGCGATGTTTGCTGCCATGGAAAAACATGCCGAAGTTTACAGCAACATTCATCCGGATCCGGCGTTCCGCCTGAAAGATCTCAACCGCAGCGTGGCGCATACCTTCCTCGATTTCGGTGATGACGATTTTACCAATGGCAAACCGCACCCGATGATCGATCCCACCAACCGCATTAGTCGTCTGTTACAGGAAGCGCGCGATCCTGAAGTTGGCGTGATCGTGATGGACTTCGTCCTTGGATTTGGATCGCATGAAGATCCGGTTGGCGTGATGCTCGATGCGATCGTTGAAGCCAAAGCGATCGCCGTCGCAGACGGTCGTCCGCTTGAGATCCTCGGCTATGTGCTGGGAACCGATCTTGATACGCCGTCGCTGGAAAAACAGTGTCAGATGCTGACCGACGCCGGGGTTATCTGGGCGAGCAGTAGCACCAACACAGGATTGCTGGCGCGTGAATTTATCTGTAAAGGGGAGGAAGCCTGATGAGCCAGACACTGTTTAACCAGCCGCTGAACGTGATTAACGTTGGCATAGCAATGTTCAGCGATGACCTGAAAAAGCAGAACGTACCGGTGACTCAGCTCGATTGGACGCCGCCGGGCCAGGGCAACATGCAGGTGGTAGCGGCACTGGATGACATTGCCGATTCGCCGCTGGCAGACAAAATCGCGGCCGCTAACCAGCAGGCGCTGGAACGCATTATCCAGTCGCATCCGGTGCTGATTGGCTATGACCAGGCGATCAACGTCGTGCCGGGCATGACCCGTAACACCATCCTGCACGCCGGGCCGCCAATCCGCTGGGAAAAAATGTGCGGCGCAATGAAGGGGGCGGTAACCGGGGCGCTGGTCTTTGAAGGGCTGGCGAAAGATCTGGATGAAGCCGCCGAACTGGCCGCCTCGGGTGAAATCATCTTCTCTCCGTGCCACGAGCATGACTGTGTCGGCTCGATGGCGGGCGTGACGTCGGCATCGATGTTTATGCACATCGTCGAGAACAAAACCTATGGCAACCGCGCATATACCAATATGAGCGAGCAGATGGCGAAGATCCTGCGTATGGGCGCGAACGATCAGAGCGTTATCGATCGTTTGAACTGGATGCGCGATGTGCTGGGACCGATGCTGCGCGATGCTATGAAGCTGGCGGGCGAAATCGATCTGCGCCTGATGCTGGCGCAGGCATTGCACATGGGTGATGAGTGCCATAACCGCAACAACGCCGGGACGGCGCTGCTGATTCAGGCGCTGACGCCGTGGATTATTCAGACCGGCTATCCGGTTGAGCAGCAACGTGAGGTGTTCGAGTTCGTCCTTAGTAGTGATTACTTCTCCGGACCGACCTGGATGGCGATGTGTAAAGCCGCAATGGACGCTGCACACGGTATTGAATACAGCACCGTGGTGACGACGATGGCGCGCAACGGCGTTGAGTTCGGTCTGCGCATTAGCGGCTTACCGGGCCAGTGGTTTACCGGTCCGGCGCAGCAGGTGATTGGGCCGATGTTTGCGGGCTATAAGCCGGAAGATTCCGGACGTGATATCGGCGATAGCGCGATCACCGAAACCTACGGCATTGGCGGTTTCGCGATGGCGACGGCACCGGCCATCGTAGCGCTGGTGGGCGGTACGGTCGAAGAGGCCGTTGATTTCTCTCGCCAGATGCGAGAAATCACTCTCGGCGAAAACCCCAACGTCACCATTCCACTGCTTGGTTTTATGGGCGTACCGACCGCTATCGATATTACGCGTGTAGGCAGCACCGGCATTCTGCCGGTGATCAACACCGCTATTGCGCACAAAGACGCGGGGATCGGCATGATCGGCGCCGGAATAGTTCACCCGCCGTTCGCCTGTTTTGAAAAGGCGATCCTCAACTGGCGCGACCGCTACTGCCAATAACAATAACCGGGGCTAACGCGGTTAGCCCCACAGTAGCGAAGCGAAAAACGTTGCTTACCTGCAGGGCTGGGCGATCTCCGCGATCGCAAACGATGCTTAACCTGTTAAGGATATTCCATGAACAGCATAAAACTAGAATGGAAACGTGGTGACTGGGCGGCTTACTTTGGGCTGATGACCAACAACCTGACTAACCTGCTGACAATGATGGGACTACTCATTTTTGTCGTCGGGATCCCTACCGAAATTGTCTATGGTCGCATTGCGCCTGCCTTTGGTCTGGCGGTGCTGGTGGCCAGCGTCTGCTACGCCTGGTTTGGCCTGCAGATGGCAAAGCACACCGGGCGTAACGACGTAACGGCGCTGCCGTCCGGACCGAGTGCACCGTCAATCTTCACCGTGACCTTCCTGGTGCTGATGCCGGTTTATCAGCAAACCAAAGATGCCAACTTCGCTATCCAGATAGCCCTGGTGTGGTGCTTTGTCGAAGCGTTGATCCTGGTCGGTGGCTCCTTCCTGGGCGAGACCATCCGCAAGATGATCCCACGTACGGTACTGCTTTCTTGTCTGTCCGGCCTGGGGCTGTTGCTGCTGGCGATGAACCCGATGCTGCAGGCATTCGAAGCGCCGACCGTCTCTTTCATCGTCCTGTTGCTGATCTTCATTAACTGGTTCGGTAAGAAGCCGATTTTTGCTCGTATTCCTACCGGTTTGCTGCTGCTGATTGCCGGTACGGCCCTGGCATGGATCTCCGGTTTACAAAGCCCGGAAGCCATTAAAGCGTCGATGTCTTCCTTTGGCTTCAACCCGCCGGAAATTCATGTCGACAGCTTCCTGCAAGGTTTACCGCACGCACTACCGTATCTGGCTTCTGCAGTTCCTTTGGGCCTGGCGAACTATATTTTTGACCTTGAGAACATTGAAAGTGCGCACGCGGCGGGCGATGAGTACAACACCCGTAAGGTCATGATGGCGAACGGCTTTGCCTCCATGCTCGGCTGCATGCTGGGTAACCCGTTCCCGGTGACCGTATATGTTGGGCATGCGGGCTGGAAAGCGATGGGGGCCAGCATCGGCTATACCCTCGCTTCAGGCATCACCATGTTCCTGGTGCCGCTGTTTGGGCTGGGGGCGTTTATGCTCGCTATTATTCCGATGACCGCGATAGTGCCGATTCTGGTGTTTATCGGCGTGGTGACCGCCAACCAGGTGGTGCGAGAAACGCCCAAAGTCGAGGTTCCCGTCATCTTCATCTGTCTTTTCCCGTGGATTGCCAACTGGGCATTGACCATCGTCAACAGCGTGATGGGCGCTGCCGGAACATCCGCGGGGAAACTGGGTAGCGACTTGCTGCACAGCAAAGGTGTCTATTACGACGGACTGGTGCATCTGGGAAGCGGCGCGCCGCTGGCCAGCATGCTGTGGGGCTGCGTCGCTATCTTCGCCATTATGAATAAGCCGCTGCGCGGGGCGATTGCCGCAGCCTTTGGCGCGCTGTTATCGCTGTTTGGCGTGATTCACTCCCCTGCGGTTGGCTTTGCGGAAGGCAGCTCGATGATGTTTGTTGTGGCCTACCTGATGATGAGCGGCATGTTTGTCCTCAAGCATGTTCTTGATAGCCGTGAAGCGGTGACTGCGCCTGAGCAGGAACCGACGAAAACGACCTGAATTGCCTGCAAGCGGAAGATAACACTATGAAAGAACTTGTGGTCGTTGCCATTGGCGGCAACAGCATTATCAAAGATAACGCCAGCCAGTCGATTGAACACCAGGCTGAAGCGGTGAAAGCGGTAGCGGATACGGTGCTGGAGATGCTGGCATCGGACTACAACATTGTGCTGACGCACGGTAACGGGCCACAGGTAGGGCTGGATCTGCGGCGTGCGGAAATCGCGCACGAGCGTGAAGGGCTGCCGCTTACCCCGCTGGCAAACTGCGTTGCCGATACGCAGGGCGGTATCGGTTATCTGATCCAACAGGCGCTGAATAACCGTCTGGCGCGGCGCGGTGAGCAGAGGGCAGTTACGGTGGTCACGCAGGTGGAGGTCGACAAAAACGATCCGGGCTTCGCTAATCCGACCAAGCCCATTGGAGCGTTCTTTAGCGAAGTGCAGCGTGATGAACTGCAGCGGGTCAATCCGGGCTGGCGCTTTGTTGAGGATTCGGGGCGCGGCTACCGTCGGGTAGTCGCCTCTCCACAACCGAAGCGCATTGTCGAGGCGGAGGCGATCAAAACGCTGACCCAGCAAGGCTTTGTGGTTATTGGCGCGGGCGGCGGCGGGATCCCGGTGGTGCGTAGCGATCAAGGGGATTACCAGAGCGTGGACGCGGTGATTGATAAAGATCTCTCCACGGCGCTACTGGCGCAGGAGATCCGCGCCGACATTTTGGTGATCACCACCGGCGTCGAGCAGGTCTGTATTCATTTTGGCAAACCCAACCAGCAGGCGCTGGATACGGTGGATGTCGCAACGATGACCCGTTACATGCAGGAGGGACATTTCCCGCCTGGCAGCATGTTACCCAAGATCGTTGCCAGCCTGGCGTTTCTGGAGCGTGGCGGTAAACGAGTGATCATCACCACGCCGGAATGCCTGCCTGCCGCACTGCGCGGCGAAACGGGCACCCATATTGTCCATTCCTGAGAGGAGACGTGAATGAAGGAAAGTAACAGCCGCCGTGAATTTTTAAGCCAGAGCGGAAAAATGGTGACCGCTGCCGCGCTGTTTGGCGCGGTCGCTCCGGTCGCGTATGCTGCTAATCCTGTCGGGAACACCTGCGGGTCGAAGAGCACAATGACGATTAACGATAAACACTATTACCTGGATAACGTCCTGCTGGAAGCGGGCTTTGATTACGAAAACTCGGTGGTGGTGCACACCCGTACCGCGTTGCAAACCGTTGAAATCCAGGACGGAAAAATCGTTGCGCTGCGCGAGAATAAGCAGCATCCGGATGCGACGCTGCCGCACTACGATGCGGGTGGAAAGCTGATGCTGCCCGCCATGCGCGACATGCACATCCATCTGGATAAAACCTTTTACGGCGGTCCCTGGCGTTCGCTGAACCGTCCGGCTGGCACCACTATTCAGGATATGATCCGCCTGGAACAAAAGCTGCTGCCTGAACTCCAGCCTTATACGCAGGAGCGCGCAGAAAAGCTGATCGATCTGCTGCAATCAAAAGGCACCTCGATCGCCCGCAGCCACTGCAACATAGAACCGGTTTCCGGGCTGAAAAATCTCGAAAACCTGCAGGCGGTACTGGCGCGTCGTCAGCCGGGTTTTGCCTGTGAAATCGTGGCATTTCCGCAGCATGGCCTGCTGTTATCAAAATCTGAACCGCTGATGCGTGAAGCGATGCAGGCGGGAGCGCATTACGTCGGCGGTCTGGACCCAACCAGCGTCGATGGGTCGATGGAAAAATCCCTCGACACCATGTTCCAGATTGCGCTGGATTACGATAAAGGCGTAGATATCCATCTGCATGAAACCAGTCCGGCGGGTGTGGCGGCGGTGAATTACATGGTGGAAACGGTGGAGAAAACGCCGCAATTAAAGGGCAAATTGACCATCAGCCACGCGTTTGCGCTGGCAACGCTGAACGAACAGCAGGTGGATGCGCTGGCGAGCCGCATGGCGGCACAGCAGATTACCATTGCCTCGACGGTGCCGATCGGCACCTTGCACATGCCGCTCAAGCAGTTGCGCGATAAAGGCGTGGAAGTGATTACCGGAACCGACAGCGTAATTGATCACTGGTCGCCGTACGGGCTGGGCGACATGCTGGAAAAGGCAAATCTGTACGCGCAGCTCTATATTCGCCCCAACGAACTCAACCTGTCGCGGGCGTTGTTCCTCGCCACCGGCGATGTGTTGCCGCTTAACGATAAAGGTGAGCGCGTGTGGCCGAAAGCGCAGGATGAAGCCAGTTTTGTGCTGGTGGATGCCTCTTGTTCGGCAGAAGCGGTCGCGCGAATTTCTCCACGCACCGCGACCTTCCATAAAGGGCAACTGGTGTGGGGGAATGTCGCAAGCTAGCCAGGTTTTACGCGCAGCGGCAAGCGCTGCTGCGCTCTCTTGGTGTTAACCGACGATCCCCATATAGCCGTGAATCCCCATATATAAGCCGACCATAGCAATGAGCACACTGGAAAAATAGGGTGCTTTGCGGGCCATCGTGTTAAATCCGCTCCAGCGTTTGGCCGCCTGCTGCACGCTGATTGCTGCACCCACGCCCACCGTTACCAGCGTCAGCGCCAGTCCGAGGCTGAAGCACAGCACCATAGTCGCGCCCAGCGTGAAGGCTTTGAGCTGGATGCAAATCAGCAGCACCGTAATGGCGGCAGGGCAGGGGATTAACCCGCCGGTCAGACCGAACAATAATATTTGGCCGTTGGTGACCTCTTTGCCCGCAAAGCGGCGCTGAATATCGGTGGCATGCGCCCGTTCGTGGGCATCCTGATACTCTTTCGATCCTTCGGTGAGTCCTGCCAGTGCGGCATGGTCGTGATTATGCTCGTGTTCGTGATGATGATGGTGATGATCGTCATCGTGGTCATGATGATGGTCATCATGATCATGGTGGTGGTGATGGTCGTGATTGTGGTCGCGATGCGTCTGGGCCAGCCAGTTCTGCTCTCCCTGCCAGGTTCGCCAGAACATCCAGAATGCGGTCCCGAGAATAATAATCGCCGAGACAAACTGCAGCCAGGGCTCAACGGCCTGGGCAGTAAACGCTTTGCTGATATACATCCCGCCGAGCGCAATCAGCCATACCACGGCGGTATGCGACAGCGTTGCTGCCAGCCCCAGCATCACCGCCTGTTTGATGGTCCCCTTAATGGCAATAATAAAGGCCGCCATCATCGTCTTGGAATGCCCCGGCTCCAGGCCGTGTAACACACCCAATAGAATCGCGCTGGGAATGAAAAACCAGGCGTTACCTTGCTGAAGAAGCGTAGAAAACTCACCCATGAGAATGATTCTTAGTTGTTTAATTTCGCCTGATTCTACTCCCCCCCAGTATCAAATACTACCCCCCAGTAGAATGTCGATGGTATTGTCCCTACAGCCAGACGTTAAAAAGGTAAAGTTATGTCACATACGATCCGCGACAAACAAAAGCTGAAAGCCCGAACCAGCAAGATTCAGGGGCAGGTAGCGGCGTTGAAAACCATGCTGGATGAACCGCATGAATGCGCGGCAGTATTGCAGCAAATAGCGGCGATCCGCGGGGCAGTAAACGGATTAATGCGTGAAGTGATTAAAGGTCATCTGACCGAGCACATTGTGCATCAGGGTGATGAAATTAAGCGCGAAGAGGATTTGGATGTGGTCCTGAAAGTGCTGGATTCGTACATCAAATAAGTCAGTTTAACGGCCCATCCGCTTACTGGAATGAGCCGCTAAACAACACGTTCTAGCCAAAAAACATCACAGATACGCACAGCAGACCGACAATCAGGGTGATCAGATTACCCACTGAACGGTACGGCTTCAGCGCCGGGATCAGATAGGTAGACAATGTCGGCATGATAAACAGAATCATGGCAATCAGCGGGCCGCTTATCGCGTAAATCATTGAAATAGCATTAGGATTAATGCAGCAGATGATAAACGTGATAGCCGAGACCAGCATGATGGACAGAGCGCGGTTAAAGGCCCGGCTTTTCTTCACACCCACCTGATGCAACGATGTTTTTACTACCTCCGTTGCCCCTTCAATCACGCCAAAGTAGGTGCCAAGGAACGATTTTGACATCGCTACGACGGCAACGATGATCCCGGAAATCGACAGCCATGCCGGTGCGTTCGGCATCATCGACAGCGCGGAAAGAATCGTCACGCCTTCATTTTTCGCGTCTTCGATATAGTTTGTCGGAATCGAAAGCAAGCAGCTGAAGACGAAAAACAGTACGCTCAGGCAGATGATAACGTAGGCTACCTTCATGATTTTTTTGCATTTACCCATGGCCTGCTCGCCGTATTTCTCTCGTCTGTCGATGGCGAACGTAGAGATAATTGGCGTATGGCTAAAAGCGAAAACCATCACGGGAATAGATATCCAAACCTGATGAAGCGTGTGCTGATCGAAAGACATCTGGCCGGTGAGTAGCGTTGGCTGCCAGCTTCCGGTCAGGTAGAGCGAAAGGAACAAAAAGTACGCGATGAGGGGGAACACCAAAAAGCCCATGACCCGAATAGTGGCTTGCCGGCCCATCAGAAAAATCAGGTTCAGCACCAGCACCACGCCAAGGCTGACCAACATGCGGATCCGCAGATCGATAGTGATATGTTTTGCCAGCTGTTCAGTGAGTGAATTGGTTATCGCTACGGCGTAGATCAGCACCACCACAAAGAAGGCAATAAAATAGAGGGTGGTGATCAGGCTGCCAATCTTCTTACCGTAGTAGTGGGTAACCGCGCCAGTGATCCCTTCACCAGCCGACGTTTTTGAGGACAGGATAAACTGGCATAGCGCCTTGTGCGGCCAGTAGGTTAAAGGCCAGGCGACGAGTGCGGTGATAAACAACACCACCGCGCCTGCAGAACCCAGCTGTATGGGTAGGAATAGGGTTCCTGCGCCGACGGCAGTCCCATATAGTGCGAAGCTCCAGAGAGTCTCTTCTTTTGACCAAAATTTCGACATTATTTGAACGTATCAACTATAAAATAAACAAAAAGAAGCGCAATTTACCACAAATGGCAGGGGCTGGGGGAGGTGTGAACAAGAGGGCGAGTGAATGGGACAATAGCCGGAACCGAGAAGATTCCGACTATTATTTTAATTATCAGGCAGTAACGCGCTGCTGGCGGCGCTTCATAACGCGCTCGCGTAACGTGTCATAAGCCCAGTTATAGAACATGGTGTACGGCAGGAAGAACAGGAAGAAACCTATTTCCAGCGTGAATGCCTGAACCAGGCTGACGTTCAGCACATACGCCACGATGCTCACCCCGATCACAATAAAACCGCTCTCGAAGCCTAACGCGTGAAATGCTCGCACTTTCGCCGTACGTTTTACCAGGTGCGACGGCCACAAACGGTCAAACAGGGCGTTATAAATGATATTCCAGATCATCGCAGTGGTGGCGAGAAGAATGGTCAGTCCGCCCATTTCCAGTACCGAGCGCTGCATCAACCATGCGGTGGTTGGTGCGAGGATCGCGGTGGCAATGCCTTCAAAGCAGACGGCATGAAAAATACGCTCAACTAACGAGCGGCGTTGGACAGTATCGTGTTGCATAACCTAAAACCTTCTTTGATGCCCGGATAACGGAATGGTGGCAATTTTATCGTTTTATGTGATATCTAAAAGATAGTATCCATCGATAAAGTAGATAGTTCATGCGTTATTCTCCTTAAGCATTAACGGCATTTGTGGAGACCGTTTCCTGCGGTTCATTTTCTGCGGCGGGCCGGCGGTTGCGTAAAAGCCAGTCCACTATCAGTACGGCCATTGCGCATCTGGAAGCCGATCTTGGTTTTGCGCTGTTTGACCGTTCATCCCGCCAGCCAACGCTGACCGAGGAAGGTAAGCGGGTGTTGGGCTATGTGCAGGCTATTCTGACGGCCAGCGAACGTCTCGATGAGGCGGCGATCTCGCTGTCGGGTGAAACTGAGGCGCGTCTGACCTTTGTGCTGTCTGACACGCTGCATCCGGATGTGCTGGAAGAGTTGATGGTGCAGTTTGATCGCAAGTTTCCCCATACCGAGTTTGAATGCCTGATTGGTGAAGATGAAGACGTGATCGATCTGCTGCAAAAAGGACGTGCTCAGGTGGGGTTGATCGAGGCGCGGGAGGATTACCCGACCGACATGGGCGTTACGCGTCTGCCAATGCAAACCTGGATGGGATTATACGTTGCAGCGTCGCATCCGCTCGCGGCTCAAGAAAAACTGCAGTGGGAGCAGCTACACACCTGGCGCGAGCTGCGCTTGAATACCTATCTGGAAAGCGGCACCAACGTGGCGCGCGGTCCCGTCTGGTCTGCTCCTAACTACCTGTTATTGCTAAGTATGGCTGTTCAGGGATTCGGCTGGTGCGCGCTCCCTTGTGCGCTGGTGGAGGAGTTTGCGGCAGAAAAACCACTGGTGCAATTAAAGATGCCAGGCTGGCCAAAGGCTATCTCTATCGATCTGTTGTGGAATAAGAAATCACCGCCTGGTGTGGCAGGAAGTTGGCTGCGTGACCATTTACAGCAGAGTGGCGTTCAGATGACCAATAAGTGATACGAATTTCCTTTGTGATAAAAATCACCGTTTTTAAACAACCTTGATAACTATTTTTAACAATCATCTACTATTGCGGTGTTATTTTGCGCTGAGGTAGTGATGAAAGAGGTTGTGATCGTCGGGGCATTAAGGACACCGATTGGCTGCTTCCAGGGGACGCTGGCGCGCCACTCTGCCGTTGAGTTAGGCAGCATGGTGGTCAAGGCGTTACTGGAACGCACGGGCGTGGACGTTCACGCTGTGGATGAAGTGATCCTCGGACAGGTGCTTACCGCAGGTGCCGGGCAGAACCCTGCGCGTCAGTCTGCCATCAATGGTGGGCTACCCAATACCGTTTCCGCCATCACCATTAACGATGTCTGTGGCTCGGGTCTGAAAGCGCTGCATCTGGCGACCCAGGCTATCCAGTGTGGCGAAGCCGACATTGTGATTGCGGGCGGGCAAGAGAATATGAGCCGTGCACCGCATGTCCTTACCGATAGCCGCACTGGCGCACAGCTGGGGAACAGCCAACTGGTCGACAGCCTGGTACATGACGGTCTGTGGGATGCCTTCAACGATTATCACATGGGCGTTACCGCGGAAAACCTGGCGCGAGAATACGGAATCAGCCGCGAATTGCAGGATGCCTACGCGCTGCACTCGCAGCACAAAGCGCGGATGGCAATTGATGCCGGACGCTTTAAAGATGAAATCGTGCCGGTGGTAACACAGCGTAATGGGCAATCGTTCGTGGTGGACACCGACGAACAACCGCGTACCGATGCCAGCGCCGAAGGGCTGGCGCGTCTGGATCCTACCTTTGACAGACTCGGTTCGGTAACGGCGGGTAACGCGTCATCCATCAACGACGGTGCTGCTGCGGTGATGATGATGAGCGAGGCCAAGGCGCAGGAACTTAACTTACCTGTGTTGGCCCGTATTCGCGCCTTTGCCAGCGTCGGGGTCGATCCCGCGCTCATGGGGATTGCGCCAGTGTATGCAACGCGCCGCTGCCTTGAGCGCGTGGGCTGGCAACTGGCTGATGTTGATCTTATCGAAGCTAATGAAGCCTTCGCCGCGCAGGCATTATCCGTTGGGAAAATGCTGGAGTGGGATGAACGGCGGGTGAATGTGAACGGCGGGGCCATTGCGCTCGGCCATCCGATTGGCGCTTCTGGCTGTCGTATTCTGGTTTCGCTGGTACATGAAATGGTGAAACGTCGGGCGCACAAGGGCCTGGCAACACTGTGTATTGGTGGTGGTCAGGGGGTGGCGCTCGCTATCGAACGAGACTAATCCCCGTCATACTTCAAGCTGCATGTGCGTTGGCTTTACTCGCTCACCCCAGTCACGTACTTATGTACGCTCCGGGGAATTCGCTGCGTCGCCGCCTTCCTGCAACTCGAATTATTTAGGGTATATATTTTTCTTCTCGAACAGTTTTCTGCCGTGTTATCTCTTCCTCTATAAAAAAGCCCTCCAGCAGGAGGGCAAGGCCAGTTACAGAAACATACACTCTAAACCCTGCCAACATATCAAAACGTTGTTTCATTTCATGTGATTGATAGCGCACTTTGTTAGAAAAGGTGTGTGAATGACGTATGAGCCTGGCTGTATTTTCAATATCTTATCCCTGCCACTAATGATCTACTCTTTTGTGTTTTTATCTATCTAATTGTTTTAAATGATTTTATTGAAATCATTTTTGCGATTTATATGCGCTAGCGTGATCGCACTTACACTTTTGATAATAAGATGCGGAAAAAGTGAAACATCGTTTTAGTTATAATTGAAAACACATTCAGGGAGGGATATCATGAGCGCATAAGATAAAACGGAACAGCGTTTTGCTATTCGTTTAAGCATTCACGGTCAATTTATCACTGGAGGTAAATGTGGACGTAAGACAAAGCATCCATAGTGCGCATGCGAAAACCCTGGACACTCAGGGGCTGCGTAATGAGTTTTTGGTCGAAGAAGTGTTTGTCGCAGATGAATACACCATGGTCTACAGCCACATCGACCGCATCATTGTTGGCGGCATTATGCCAGTGGCCAAAACCGTCTCTGTGGGTGGCGAAGTCGGCAAACAGCTGGGCGTAACCTATTTCCTCGAACGTCGTGAGCTGGGGGTGATCAACATCGGTGGCCCGGGCACGATTACCGTTGACGGCCAGTGCTATGAAATTGGCCATCGCGACGCGCTGTACGTCGGAAAAGGGGCAAAAGAAGTGGTATTCGCCAGTATTGATACGGCGAAACCGGCGAAGTTTTACTACAACTGCGCGCCGGCACACACGACTTACCCAACTAAGAAAGTCACGCCTGCGGACGTTGCGCCAGTGACGCTGGGTGATGACCTCACCAGTAACCGTCGTACCATCAACAAATACTTTGTGCCGGATGTTCTGGAAACCTGCCAGTTGAGCATGGGTCTGACTGAGCTGGCTCCGGGTAACCTGTGGAACACCATGCCGTGTCATACCCATGAACGTCGTATGGAAGTCTATTTCTATTTCAATATGGAAGAAGACACCTGCGTCTTCCACATGATGGGTCAGCCTCAGGAAACGCGTCATATTGTGATGCACAACGAGCAGGCGGTGATTTCTCCAAGCTGGTCTATTCATTCCGGTGTCGGCACAAAAGCTTATACGTTCATTTGGGGCATGGTCGGCGAAAACCAGGTCTTTGATGATATGGACCATGTTGCAGTAAAAGATCTGCGCTAGTTGCGGGCGACAGCCGTGCCTGCTGCGGCGGGCATTATAAAAAATTAAGGATTTACAATGATTTTGAATGCATTCTCTCTTGAAGGTAAAGTCGCCGTTGTGACCGGTTGTGACACAGGTTTGGGTCAGGGTATGGCGCTGGGCCTGGCTGAAGCGGGCTGCGATATCGTCGGTATCAATATTGTTGAACCGACAGAAACCATCGAACGCGTGACCGCACTGGGCCGCCGTTTTTTAAGCCTGACCGCCGATCTGCGTCAAATCGATGGTATTCCGGCACTGCTGGAGCGCGCAGTGTCAGAATTCGGCCATATCGATATTCTGGTCAACAACGCGGGTCTTATCCGTCGTGACGATGCGATCGACTTCAGCGAAAAAGACTGGGATGACGTGATGAACCTGAACATTAAGAGCGTGTTCTTTATGTCTCAGGCTGCGGCGAAGCACTTTATCGCTCAGGGTAACGGCGGCAAAATTATCAATATCGCCTCTATGCTTTCCTTCCAGGGCGGGATCCGCGTGCCGTCTTACACCGCGTCTAAAAGCGGCGTAATGGGTGTTACCCGTCTGATGGCGAACGAGTGGGCAAAACATAACATCAACGTCAACGCGATTGCACCGGGTTACATGGCGACGAATAACACTCAACAGCTGCGTGCTGATGAGCAACGTAGCGCAGAGATCCTCGATCGTATCCCGGCGGGTCGTTGGGGTCTGCCGAGCGATCTGATGGGGCCTGTCGTGTTCCTGGCGTCCAGCGCATCTGACTACATCAACGGCTATACTGTTGCAGTAGATGGCGGCTGGCTGGCACGTTAATTCGCTTTCCAGAACCGTTAAACCCTGCCCTCTGGCAGGGTTTTTTTATATTCGGATCATTAAAATCCATATTGTGGTTATAAATTATTCCATATTAAATTTCATACGTATAAATTTATTGTTTTAATATTCTTTAATATCAATGAATTAAATTTAATTGAGTGATTGTCGGTAAATTTTAAAATTGGAATATCCATCACATAACCATGTGGTGTAGCTATTTAATCCATGTTTTTGCCGTTTCCCGCCTGACGCTTCCTGCAAGGGATCCCTTACTTTCAATGGCATGGTTACTCTGTATCTGGCAGGAAAAAATGGTCTCAATAAATAATGATGCTGCTTTAGCGCCGCGCCCAGTGCGCGATACGCGACGTATGAATATGTTTGTTTCTATCTCTGCGGCTGTCGCAGGGTTGTTATTCGGCCTGGATATTGGCGTGATTGCTGGCGCGTTGCCTTTTATCACCGATCACTTTGTGTTGACCAGCCGCCTGCAGGAGTGGGTGGTAAGCAGCATGATGCTGGGTGCGGCAATTGGTGCGCTGTTTAACGGTTGGTTGTCATTCCGCCTGGGGCGCAAATACAGCCTGATGGCGGGCGCGATCCTTTTCGTCGTCGGATCTCTGGGCTCGGCGTTTGCCTCCAGCGTAGAAATGCTCATTTTTGCCCGCGTGGTGCTGGGCGTTGCGGTGGGGATCGCGTCTTACACCGCACCGCTCTATCTCTCCGAAATGGCCAGCGAAAACGTGCGTGGCAAGATGATCAGTATGTATCAGCTGATGGTGACGCTGGGCATCGTTCTGGCCTTTTTGTCCGATACCGCGTTCAGCTATAGCGGTAACTGGCGCGCTATGCTTGGCGTGCTGGCGCTTCCGGCTGTATTGCTGATTATTCTGGTTGTTTTCTTGCCCAACAGCCCGCGCTGGCTGGCGGAGAAAGGTCGCCACATCGAAGCTGAAGAAGTACTGCGCATGTTGCGCGATACGTCAGAAAAAGCCCGCGATGAGCTGAACGAAATCCGTGAAAGCCTGAAGCTAAAGCAGGGGGGTTGGGCGCTGTTTAAAATTAACCGTAACGTGCGTCGCGCGGTTTTCCTCGGAATGTTACTGCAGGCGATGCAGCAGTTCACCGGGATGAACATTATCATGTACTACGCGCCGCGCATTTTTAAAATGGCGGGTTTTACTACCACAGAGCAGCAGATGATTGCCACGCTGGTAGTTGGCTTAACGTTTATGTTCGCCACTTTTATTGCCGTCTTCACGGTCGACAAAGCAGGACGTAAACCGGCGCTGAAAATTGGTTTCAGCGTAATGGCCATCGGGACGCTGGTGCTCGGATATTGCCTGATGCAGTTTGATAATGGCACGGCTTCCAGTGGACTATCCTGGCTGTCAGTTGGCATGACGATGATGTGTATTGCAGGCTATGCAATGAGCGCCGCGCCGGTGGTGTGGATTCTGTGTTCGGAAATTCAGCCACTGAAATGCCGTGATTTTGGTATTACCTGCTCCACCACCACCAACTGGGTGTCGAACATGATCATTGGCGCAACGTTCCTGACCCTGCTCGACAGCATTGGCGCCGCCGGTACGTTCTGGCTCTATACTGCGCTGAACGTCGTATTTATTGGTATTACGTTCTGGCTGATTCCAGAAACCAAAAACGTCACGCTGGAGCATATCGAACGTAAGCTGATGGCAGGCGAAAAGTTAAGAGATATTGGGGTGTAAGTCAGACAAGCATGCCGGATAGCGATTCAGCCTTATCCGGCCTGCGAGTGGAGTCTCTTACAGGCCGGGAAAGCGTCAACGCGACCCGGCTTTTTTATTTAGCACCTTACCCGTGCAGAAAATCTTCGCGAATTGGGGTAAAGGTATCCAACAGCGTTCCCGGTTTTAAGCAGACGCAGCCATGCATAATGTTGGGCTGTTTATACAGGGTATCGCCCGCCCTAACGATATGTTTCTCTTCGTCGATGGTAAATTCAAACTCACCGGACAACACGTAAGTCAGCTGCTCGTGCGGATGATTGTGCATCGGGCCGATTGCGCCTTGCTCGAAGTTCACCTCAACCGCCATCATGTTACCGCCGTGAGCAAGAATGCGCCGGGTAACGCCATTGCCCAGATCGTCAAGTGTGGTCTCTTTATGAAAAATAAACATCCGGCCTTCCTGTAATTAATTAAAACAATGTTTCATTAAACCTATATCAGAAAATTAAAAAAAGAAATGCACGCCAACAGATGTGGAAAGTTGATCACATCTTTGGTTCACTGGAGAGACAACAACGAGTCAGGGGAAATGATGAAAACGATCGGTCTGTTAGGCGGTATGAGCTGGGAATCTACCATTCCTTATTATCGACTCATTAATGAAGGCGTAAAACAGCGTCTGGGCGGCCTGCATTCTGCGCAGATTCTGTTGCACAGCGTGGATTTTCACGAGATTGAAGTCTGCCAGTCAAGCGGTGACTGGCAGCGAGCCGGTGAGATCCTCGCGCAGGCCGCCACAGGGCTACAGCAAGCCGGGGCGCAAGGAATTGTGCTGTGTACCAACACCATGCACAAAGTTGCTGAGGCGATTGAAAGCGCCTGTGATGTGCCGTTTCTGCATATTGCCGACGCGACGGGGCGGGCGATACAAAAGCAGCAGATGAACAACGTGGCGCTACTGGGTACGCGTTACACCATGGAGCAGGATTTTTACCGCGGGCGTTTACAGACTGAATTCGGCATTAGCACGCTGATCCCTGAAGCTGATGATCGTCAGAAAATAAACCAGATTATTTTCGATGAGCTGTGTCTCGGTGAATTCAGCGAGGCTTCCCGCGATTATTACCTGAGCGTCATCGACCAACTGGCGAAACAGGGGGCGCAAGGGGTTATCTTTGGCTGTACCGAGATTGGTCTGCTGGTTCCCACCGAGCTAAGCCCACTACCGGTTTTCGACACTGCGGCAATCCATGCGCAAGATGCGGTGGCGTTTATGCTTTCGGCTGCGGATGCAAAATAGCCTCCAGTGGGTCAATAAGCCTCGGTAGATGGGCCTGCAGATGCGCCGTAAAAGCATCAACCAGCGCCGAGGCGGGGCGATGAAGCGGGTGAATCAGGCTGACTGTAAAGGGGACCGAAATACTGAAGCGGCGGATAACGACTCCGTTGCTGGCGTAATCCAGCGCGGTCAGTGGGTTCACCACCGAGATCCCCACACCTGCCCGTACCATTGCACAAATTGAAGCGGCGCTATGGGTTTCAATCACCATGCGGCGCTTCACCTGGTGCTCATTAAACAGGGTATCCAGTAGCTGACGGTAGCTGTCGGTGCGCGACAGGCTGATGTAGTTTTCTCCCTGAAAATCCTGCGGCGTTAACACCGCTTTCTTAGTCAGCGGATGGCCCTGCGGCAGCACGCACACTTCATCCAGCGCCAGCAATTCGGTGCGTTTCGTTCCGGCAGGCGTATGCAGCGTTTCCGTTAACCCCAGATCGTGGCGCTGCGCCGACAGCCACTCTTCCAGCAGCGGTGACTCCTGCGGCACTATCTGAATATTGACCTGTGGATAGCGAGCGAGGAATGGCTGCAGCAGCGGCGGTAAAAAAGACTGTGAGAATACCGGCAGGCAAACAATCGACAATTCGCCCTGGCGAAACTCGCGCAGGCTTTCGGCGGCGCTCACAATTCTGTCCAGGCCATACCACGAACGTTGCACCTCTTCAAACAGACGTAACCCTTGCACGGTTGGGTGCAGTCGGCCACGCGTACGTTCAAACAGCGTTAATCCCAGCACTTTCTCGAATCGGGCCAGTTCCCGGCTGACGGTGGGCTGCGAGGTATGTAGCATGCGCGCGGCTTCTGTCAGATTGCCTGCCGTCATGATGGCGTGAAAAATTTCGATGTGTCGCAGGTTAACGGCGGGCATGGGCAATCCTCGAATGAATCAATCCATATCATTTTTGCATAGACTCACGATAAAACGATATTTTTTATTCTTTTCGGGCTGTGGCGTAATCATAAAAAAGCCAATACCGGAGCACACCATGCCACGCCCACTCAATAGTACTGACACTGACCTGACCGCCGACAACCTGCTGCGCCTGCCTGCCGAATTCGGCTGCCCGGTGTGGGTCTATGATGCTCAGATTATCCGCGGGCAGATTGCCAAATTGAGTCAGTTTGACGTGGTGCGTTTCGCCCAAAAGGCATGTTCGAATATTCATATTTTGCGCCTGATGCGCGAGCAGGGCGTGAAGGTTGATTCCGTCTCGCTTGGCGAAATTGAACGTGCGCTGGCGGCAGGCTTCGTACCGGGGAAAGATGAAATCGTCTTTACCGCCGATATGATTGATGAAGCGACGCTCGCGCGGGTGCATGAATTGCGCATTCCGGTAAATGCCGGGTCGGTGGATATGCTGGAACAACTGGGCCAGGTCTCGCCGGGCCATCGCGTGTGGCTACGCGTAAACCCTGGCTTTGGGCATGGGCACAGTCAGAAAACCAATACCGGCGGCGAAAACAGCAAGCACGGGATTTGGTATAGCGATCTTCCCGCGGCGCTGGAGGTGATTCAGCGATATAAGCTGAAGCTAGTGGGGATTCATATGCATATCGGCTCCGGCGTGGACTATGCGCATCTGGAGCAGGTGTGCGGTGCGATGGTGCGCCAGGTGGTTGAATTTGGCCAGGATCTGGAGGCGATCTCCGCAGGTGGTGGTTTATCAATCCCGTATCGCGAAGGCGAAGAGGCGATCGATACCGATCACTACTTTGGATTGTGGAACGCTGCGCGTGAACAGATTGCTAAACACCTGGGTCACCCGATCGCGCTTGAGATCGAGCCGGGTCGTTTTCTGGTCGCGGAAGCTGGCGTGTTAGTGGCGCAGGTACGTAGCGTAAAAGAGATGGGTAGCCGTCACTTTGTGCTGATCGATGCGGGCTTCAACGATCTAATGCGCCCGGCCATGTACGGTAGCTATCACCATATCTCAGCGCTGTCAGGAGATGGTCGCTCTCTGGAACACACCCCACAACGGGAAACCGTGGTAGCCGGGCCGCTGTGCGAATCTGGTGACGTGTTTACCCAGCAGGAAGGCGGAAATGTGGAAACCCGTCTGTTGCCTGCGGTGGTGCCGGGCGATTATCTTGTGCTGCATGATACCGGGGCGTACGGCGCGTCAATGTCGTCAAACTACAATAGCCGTCCGCTGTTGCCGGAAGTTTTGTTCGATAACGGCGTGGCGCGACTGATTCGCCGTCGCCAGACCATTGATGAGCTGTTAGCGCTGGAATTAATCTGATTACAGCGTTGTGAAATGCCGGATGGCGCTACGCTTATCCGGCCTACAAGATTAACTGCGCCGCCATCCGGCATTTGATTACTTAAAGTATGGCCCGAGCGTTACTGAGTCACGTAGTACCAGTTTGCCGGTGAACGGTGGGATTGGCTCGACGCTCTCGCCGTTGGCCAGCCGGATAGCCTGGTCGATTGCCGTGGTTATCATGGTATCAATCGGTAGATAAACGGTAGACAGCCCCGGCTCCAGCCATTTGGCGCTGGGCGCATCATCAAAACCAAACAGTGAGACGTCCGTTGGGATCCTTAGCCCGGCCTGATGTAACGCTTTTGATGCGCCTAATGCCATGTCATCGTTACAGGCGAACAGGGCGCTAAATTTCACCCCTTCCTCCAGCAGTTCACGGCAGGCCTCATAGCCTCGCGTCATCGTGGAGTCGCCGTATTTGACCTTATCGGGATCCCAGGGAATACCGTTTTTTTCCAGCGCTTTACGATACCCCATCAGGCGTGATTTACCGGTAGGCGTATGGCCAGGCACAGTGATACAAGCAATATCGCTATGGCCCTGCGAGATCAGATAATTGACCGCCTGATAGGCCGCGTCTTCCTGTTCAAAGAAAATTGCGCGATCGCGGGCCTGGCTGACATCACGGTTGATGACCAGCAAGGGCATAGCAATGCTGTTCATCAACGACATAATCGCCTTTTCACTCATATAGCGGGTATAGAGAATAATGGCGTCGCACTGCCTGTCCGCCAGCATTTGCACGGCTTCCTGCTCACGCTCTGGTGTGTCGTGGCCGTCGGTGACGATCAACTGCTTGCCGTGAGATTCCGTCTGGCGTGAAGCCTGTTGCAGCAGGCGGCCAAAGTAGAATCCATCAAATGTGGAAACTACCAGACCAATGCTGTTGCTGGTGCGGTTTGCCAAAGAGCGCGCTAAAAAATTAGGCCGATAATCAAGTGCCTGCATGGCCTTAAACACTTTCTGGCGCGTGCTCTCTTTTACCTGACCCGTGCCATTCAGTACGCGCGAAACGGTCGCTTTTGAGACGCCTGCGTGTCGTGAAACGTCCAACATCGTAGTCATAACGCTATCCTGGTTATTCGTTTGACGATGAATTCCCCGGCTCTGTCAGCGTCGAAACGGAATGGCGACGCACCAGAGTTGGGTTAAAAACGTGGGTAATTTCAGGCACGGGACGCTTCTCCGCCAGCGCGAGCGCCAGTTCGGCAGCCTGGGTTGCCATCGTCACGATCGGGTAGCGCACCGTGGTCAGACGCGGGCGCACGTAGCGGGAAACCAGCACATCATCAAAACCAATCAGCGAGATTTCTCCCGGCACATCAATGCCGTTATCATTCAATACGCCCATGGCACCAGCCGCCATTGAGTCGTTGTAGCAGGCTACCGCAGTGAAGTTTTTGCCACGGCCAAGTAACTCGGTCATAGCCTGTTCACCGCCGCTTTCATCCGGTTCACCAAACGTTACCAGTCGATCGCTGACAGGAATATTGCTCTCTGCCAGCGCGTCGTAATAGCCTTGCAGACGATCTTCCGCATCTGAAATCGTGTGATTGGAGCACAGATAACCAATGCGCGTATGGCCCTGCTGAATGAGGTGTCGGGTCGCGAGCCAGGCGCCGAAACGGTCATCAAGGGCAACGCAGCGTTGTTCGAATCCCGGCAGAATTCGGTTAATCAATACCATGCCGGGGATTTGCTTCATGAGTGATGCCAGCTCAGCATCCGGGATAATTTTCGCGTGGACAACAAGGGCTGCGCAGCGGTGGCGAATGAGCTGTTCAATCGCCTGTCGTTCCTTCTGTTCGTTATGGTAGCCGTTACCAATCAGTAAAAAATTACCGGTGTTATACGCCACCTGCTCGACAGCTTTAACCATTGCCCCAAAAAATGGATCGGACACATCTCCAACCACCAGACCGATGGTTTCAGTGGATTGTTGTGCCAGCGCACGCGCATTGGCGTTGGGGTGGTAGCTGAGTGATTCCATTGCACTCGTTACGGCCAGGCGCGATGCTTCGCTGGCTTTAGGAGAATCATTAATCACTCGAGAAACGGTGGCGACTGATACACCAGCTAGTCGGGCTACATCCTTTATGGTCGCCATGATAGTACCTGTTGTGGGTAAACGCTTACATTCCGTCAGTGTTACGGAAAATGGCTGGCTGTTCAAGCAGATTGCCCGTCAGAACGTCGCAAATGTGAGCGCAAACGAGCGAAGTAAGACAGAAAATAGAAAATGCTAATTTTTGCTTACACTTTGCGATGTGCTGTTGCGATTGTTCGCTGGTGAGAGAACTGAGCAGATTGCTAGAGTTGAGATCCCAGAGGTATTGATAGGTGAAATCAACTTTCGGGTTGATCACTAGAATTACACCAGCCTGCGCAGATGCGCAGGTTTTTTTTTACCTTCAGTCTATCTGTAACAGTAACCGATAATTTACACAACTCGTTGCATTTGGGTTCATTCCTTTGCGTTTTCGCACTGGCGTATCTGGCTGCTGACGACCACAATCAAGATCCCAGAGGTATTGATTGGTGAGATTATTCGGTACGCACTTCGTACCTGTCTCTTGCACCAACCTGCGCGGATGCGCAGGTTTTTTTTCGGATTGTATTTACCAGTTACCTGTCGCGCCAATTCCCCAACTCGTATACTCTCCCACCATTGATGTTTATATAATTAATGGCACAGGGAGTTGAGATGCTATTTGGCTTTTTTCGTAATCTGTTTCGCGTGCTTTTCCGCGTTCGCGTCACGGGCGATGTCAGCGCGCTACAGGGAGAACGCGTTCTAATCACTCCCAACCATGTCTCATTTATAGACGGCATCCTGTTGGCGCTCTTTTTACCGATTCGTCCCGTCTTCGCTGTTTACACCTCGATCAGCCAGCAATGGTATATGCGCTGGCTAACCCCGCTGATTGATTTTGTACCGTTAGATCCAACCAAACCGATGTCGATTAAACATCTGGTTCGTCTGGTCGAACAGGGCCGTCCGGTGGTTATTTTCCCGGAAGGACGTATTTCGACCTCCGGCTCGTTAATGAAAATTTATGACGGCGCGGGGTTTGTTGCCGCTAAGTCGGGGGCGACGGTGGTTCCTGTGCGCATTGAAGGCGCGGAGCTTTCCCGCTTTAGCCGCCTGAAAGGTTTGGTTAAACAGCGATTCTTCCCGCGCATCCGCTTACACATCCTACCGCCCACACAACTGCCGATGCCGGAAGCTCCGCGTGCTCGCGATCGCCGCAAAATTGCCGGAGAGATGCTGCATCAAATTATGATGGAAGCACGCATGGCGGTTCGTCCGCGTGAAACGCTATACGAGTCGCTGCTGGCGGCGAAATACCGTTTTGGCGCAGGCAAAAACTGCATTGAAGATGTTAACTTTACCCCGGACAGCTACCGCAAGCTGCTGACAAAGACGCTCTTTGTGGCCCGTATTCTGGAAAAATACAGCGTCGAAGGTGAAAAAATCGGCCTGATGCTGCCAAACGCGGGGATCAGCGCAGCGGTCATTTTTGGTGCCATTGCGCGCCGACGCATTCCGGCCATGATGAACTACACCGCGGGCGTGAAAGGATTAACCAGCGCCATTACTGCGTCTGAAATTAAAACGATCTTCACATCCCGACAGTTTCTCGATAAAGGCAAACTCTGGCATTTACCGGAACAGCTCACCCAGGTGCGTTGGGTTTATCTGGAAGACTTAAAAGCTGATGTGACCTTTAGCGATAAGCTGTGGATTTTCTCACATCTGCTGGCACCGCATCTGGCGCAGGTGAAGCAGCAGCCGGAAGACGCTGCGGTGATCCTCTTTACTTCTGGTTCAGAAGGCCATCCGAAAGGTGTGGTTCACAGTCATAAAAGCATTCTGGCGAACGTTGAGCAGATCAAAACGATTGCCGATTTCACCGCCGATGACCGTTTTATGTCGGCGCTGCCGCTGTTCCACTCCTTTGGCCTGACGGTGGGATTATTCACGCCGCTACTGACTGGCGCAGAAGTGTTTCTTTATCCCAGCCCGCTGCATTACCGCATTGTGCCAGAGCTGGTATATGACCGGAACTGCACCGTGTTGTTTGGTACTTCAACGTTCCTCGGCAACTACGCGCGTTTTGCGCATCCGTACGATTTCCACCGCCTGCGCTATGTGGTGGCGGGAGCGGAAAAACTTCAGGACAGCACAAAGCAGCTGTGGCAGGAGAAATTTGGCCTGCGCGTTCTTGAAGGCTATGGCGTGACGGAATGTGCGCCGGTTGTGTCGATTAACGTACCAATGGCGGCAAAATCGGGAACGGTAGGGCGCATCTTGCCTGGTATGGATGCTCGACTGTTGGCCGTTCCGGGAATTGAGGACGGTGGGCGTTTACAGCTGAAAGGTCCTAATATTATGAGCGGCTATTTGCGCGTCGAAAAACCTGGCGTGTTGGAAGTGCCGACGGCAGAAAATGCGCAAGGTGAGATTGAGCGCGGCTGGTATGACACCGGAGACATCGTGCGCTTTGATGAAAACGGCTTTGTACAGATTCAGGGGCGCGCTAAGCGTTTCGCTAAAATTGCCGGAGAGATGGTCTCGCTGGAAATGGTTGAGCAACTGGCGTTGGCGGTATCCGCAGACAAAATGCACGCCACGGCGATCAAGAGTGATGCCAGCAAAGGTGAGGCGCTGGTGCTGTTCACTACCGACAGCGAGCTGACACGTGAAAAACTACAGCAGTATGCGCGGGCGCACGGTGTACCTGAACTCGCCGTACCGCGTGATATTCGCCATCTGAAGCAACTCCCCTTACTCGGCAGCGGTAAGCCGGATTTTGTTACGCTGAAAAGCTGGGTTGATGAGCCGGAAAAACAACATGAGTGAGTCAGTGCACACTAACACTTCAATCTGGTCCAAAGGGATGATGTCCGTTATCGCCGCGCAGTTTTTATCGGCGTTTGGCGATAATGCGTTGCTGTTTGCTACGCTGGCGTTGCTGAAAGAACAATTCTATCCGGACTGGAGTCAGCCAATCCTGCAAATGGTGTTTGTGGGCGCTTACATTCTGTTTGCTCCCTTTGTGGGACAGGTGGCGGATAGCTTTGCCAAAGGCAGAGTGATGATGTTCGCGAACGCTCTGAAACTGCTGGGTGCGGCGAGTATTTGCTTCGGCATTAATCCGTTTCTTGGGTATACGCTGGTGGGAATCGGCGCGGCGGCATATTCACCGGCCAAGTACGGCATTCTCGGTGAACTGACTACCGGTGACAAACTGGTGAAGGCTAACGGCCTGATGGAAGCCTCCACCATTGCCGCGATTTTGCTCGGTTCTGTCGCCGGCGGCGTTCTGGCCGACTGGCACGTGATGGCCGCGCTTTCTGCCTGTGCCCTGGCCTATGCTGGCGCCGTGGTGGCTAACCTGTATATCCCGAAACTGGCCGCGGCTCGTCCTGGCCAGTCCTGGCATCTGGGGAAAATGACGCGCAGTTTCTTCTGTGCCGCCTCCTCGCTGTGGCGCAACGGTGAAACACGCTTCTCGCTGGTGGGAACCAGCCTTTTTTGGGGCGCGGGCGTTACGCTGCGTTTTCTGCTGGTGCTGTGGGTCCCGGTGGCGCTCGGCATCACCGATAACGCCACCCCGACCTACCTCAATGCCATGGTAGCAATCGGGATTGTGGTCGGTGCGGGTGCGGCCGCGAAGCTGGTAACGCTGGAAACCGTGTCGCGCTGTATGCCTGCGGGGATCCTGATTGGCATCGTGGTGCTGATTTTCTCTCTTCAACATTCGCTGCTTCCGGCCTACGCATTGCTGATGCTTATCGGCGTGTCGGGTGGCTTCTTTGTGGTGCCGTTGAATGCGTTGCTGCAGGAACGGGGTAAGAAAAGCGTCGGCGCGGGTAATGCGATAGCGGTGCAAAACCTGGGTGAAAACAGCGCGATGCTGTTGATGCTCGGGATTTACTCACTGGCGGTGCTGGTAGGGATCCCGGCAGTTGCGATTGGTATTGGATTTGGTGCGCTGTTTGCGCTGGCGATTGCGGCGCTGTGGATTTGGCAGCGCCGCCAATAGTCTGTTGTATGCTGTTGCCGGATGGCGGCGTTGCCTTATCCGGCCTACAGGATGCTCACTTTGTAGGCCTGATAAGCGTAGCGCCATCAGGCGCTAATCGTCACGGTGCGAGATGAGTATGCTATGAATGTGCCGGATGGCTGCGTTGCCTTATCCGGCCTACAGGATGCTCACTTTGTAGGCCTGATAAGCGTAGCGCCATCAGGCGCTAATCGTCACGGTGCGAGATGAGTATGCTATGAATGTGCCGGATGGCTGCGTTGCCTTATCCGGCCTACAGGATGCTCACTTTGTAGGCCTGATAAGCGTAGCGCCATCAGGCGCTAATCGTCACGGTGCGAGATGAGTATGCTATGAATGTGTCGGATGGCGGCGTTACCGTATACGGCCTACAGGGCGTTCACTTTGTAGGCCTGATAAGCGTAGCGCCATCAGGCGCTAACTGTTACGGTGCAGGATAGGTATACACCTGATGCACCGCTTCAATCTCTGCCAGTACTTCTTCGCTCAACTCCAGATGCAGGCTTTCAACGTTGGTTTTTAGCTGCTCCATCGTCGTGGCGCCCAGCAAAGTGCTGGCGACAAACGGCTGACGACGCACGAATGCCAGCGCCATTTGCGCAGGATCCAGATTATGGCGTTTCGCGATATCCACATAGGCCGCAACGGCTTTCTGCGTCTGCTCGCCGCTGTAGCGCGTGAAACGGCTAAACAACGTATTGCGTGCACCGGCAGGTTTCGCGCCGTTCAGGTATTTCCCGGTTAACGTACCGAAACCCAGGCAAGAGTAAGCCAGCAGCTCAACGCCTTCATACTGGCTCACTTCAGCCAGTCCAACCTCAAAGCTGCGGTTCAGCAGGCTGTAGGGGTTCTGGATGGTGGCGATGCGTGGCAGATCGTGTTTGTCCGCCAGGTGCAGATAGCGCATCACGCCAAACGCGGTTTCATTAGAAACGCCGATGTAGCGAATTTTCCCGGCGCGCTGAAACTCGGCCAGAGCGTCCAGCGTATCGAGAAGGGAAACGACCGGCGCGGAGTCTGTCCAACTGTAGCCTAACTTACCAAAACAGTTGGTCGGGCGCTGCGGCCAGTGAACCTGATACAGATCCAGATAATCGGTTTTCAGTCTTTTCAGGCTGTCGTGCAGTGCTTCACGGATATTTTTACGGTCCAGCGCCTGATTCGGTCGAATGCCGCTGTCGTTGTTACGTGATGGTCCGCTGACCTTAGACGCAACGATCAGCTTTTCGCGGCTGCCGTGTTTGGCGAGCCAGTTACCTACGTAGGTTTCGGTGAGACCCTGGGTTTCAGGACGCGGCGGTACCGGATACATCTCGGCAACGTCGATCAAATTAATGCCCTGTGCTACTGCATAATCGAGCTGTGCATGTGCGTCGGCTTCGCTGTTTTGTTCACCAAACGTCATTGTGCCCAGCCCCAGTGTACTGACTTCCAGCGAGCTGTGGGGTATACGGTGATATTGCATAGCCGTTTCCTTTTTATAATCACGACATAAGGATTATAAAAATGGCTGAGGGAAGAGAAAAAGGGAAGTAAAATTGTTAAGGCCAGCGCGCTGCTGACCTCAACCATCAGCGTTCAATGATTTGAGACACATCATCACGGTTAATCTGCATAGCATTGCCCTGCTGGTCGTGATAGCTCACCAGACCAGTATCATCGTCAATTTCTGGTTTTCCATCGGTCAGGATCATTCGACCATCTTTTGTCGCCATAACATAATCGCTGCTGCATCCGGAAACGGCAAAAGCCAGTCCTACGGCGGAAATCAAAACTGCCCATTTTTTCATCTGCTTATCCTCACATGGCCTGCGTCTGACAATAGTTTAGTAATAACGCGAAGTTGTGCAGGGTGAAAGCAGTAAAATCTTAAACTGTGAGAAGGGGTAGGTGTGGCTGGCATTCGCTCCCCTTGCGGGGAGCGATGGATTTCATCAGAGCGGATTTTTTTTATTACGCCACAGGTTCAGGGTCTCTACCGCGATAGAGAAGAACATGGCGAAATAGATATATCCTTTCGGAACGTGGACGTCGAAACTTTCCAGAATCAGCGTAAAACCGACCAGAATCAGAAACGAGAGCGCCAGCATTTTCACCGAAGGGTGGCGATCGACAAACTCGCCAATTGGGCGCGCGGCAAACATCATCACGCCTACGGCAATCACCACCGCCGCCATCATGATAAACAGATGATCGGACAAACCAACCGCAGTAATCACGGAATCCAGACTGAAGATAATGTCTAACAACATGATCTGTACAATCGCGCCCAGGAAAGAAGATACGCGGGTTTTTAACCCCTCTTCCTCACCTTCAATGGATTCGTGGATCTCCTTGCTGGCTTTCCAGATCAGGAACAATCCCCCCAGCAGAAGGATCAGGTCACGTGCTGATATCGCCTCGCCAAACAGCTCGAATAACGGGTTTGTCAGCCGCGTTACCCAGGCGATAGAAGCCAGCAGTGCCAGACGCATGATCATCGCCGCCGCCAGCCCAATACGTCGGGCATGATTGCGTTGCGCTGTCGGGAGTTTGGCTACAACCAGAGAAAGGAAAATAATATTGTCGATCCCAAGAACGATCTCCAGCAGCGTCAGCGTACCGAGCGCAAGCCAGGCGTTAGGATCGGTTATCCATGCAAATAACATCGAACAAAGTCCTGCCAAAAAAAAGAAGCGGTAATTATAGGCCCGTAACGCGGCGGGTGAAAGGCCGGACGGTGCCTATTGCGCCTGGAACAAGAAATGTCGCTCAAGCAATGCGCGGGTGAAGTTCTTTTTCAGGTAAAAGCCGCGTGGCAGGGTCAGGATGGGTTCGCCGTTGGCGCCAATGGCCTCGGTAAGCGCGCGGGCGTTGGCGGCTTTAGGACGCAGTTGCAGTACTTCCCCATGGCGAGCGGTGATGCGTTCGACATGACCTAACACAATCATGTCCATTAACTCTTCCCAGTCCAGACGCAATTGCCGGTCTTCTTCTTCATTCGGGCTCCACAGCAGGGGAGAGCCGACGCGGCGCTCAGCCAGAGGGATGCTGCGTTCGCCTTCTACCGGGATCCACAGAACACGTTTGAGTTTGTGTCGTACATGGCTGGTTTCCCAGGTGACGCCGGTATTGCCGGTTAACGGCGCCACACACACAAAGGTGGTTTCCAGCGGTCTGCCAAGACTGTCCACAGGGATCGTTTTCAGCTCCACGCCCAGCGCCGCAAAATCCTGCTCTGGTTTACTGCCCGCGCTGGCACCGAGCCAGATTTCCAGCAGGACGCCAATCCAGCCTTTATCGCGCTTAAGATCCTTCGGCGTAACGATTCCCGCCATTGCCGCTAATTCTCCTAACGCGTAGCCCGAAAGCTGCCGTGCCTGGCTCAGCAACTGGGCTTCAGATTCAGGGGGAGAAAGCAACGGACGGAGTTCTGGCATCGGGTTAACCCTTAGGTGAAAAAATGAGCAATGATTTTATACCGTGTGGACAGAGTTTATCTTTTTCCACATGCTTTATTCAATTCTATGATTTATATTGGTTTTTAGATTCACGTTCGCGGAGTTGCGCAACAGCGAAGCGGGTTTTCCAATTCTGGTCACTGACAATGAACAGGATCTTACACCATGTTATCCACAGAAAGATGGGATAACTGTGAAAAACCCCCACTACTGTTTCAATTTACAGCCTTGACGTGCGACGAAAATCGAATTTTCACACAAATTGTGCCTAACTTATTGGCATAATCTGTGGATAAAACCAACGCTGGTCGATCTTTCATCAGCGTGAAGATCGTATGCGTGATGCACATCACATTTCTGTGTGTTTATCTGCGTGGATCGGTTTTAACTTTATGAATGTATAAGAGTATTTTTGATATGTGACGAATGTCTTATTCGGACTGTTCTGGGTTTTCCCATAGTAATTCCGTACTTCTTCACAACTATATCCACAGAAAAGGTGAATAAAATCGCCTTGCTTGCCCTTCTTCTGTTTATAACTCGGCCTTTAACTGTGAGTTATTCAATTGTTATTAGAATATCGCACCCTTAACAGAGTGGTTTACCGCCCCTCAGGAGTGTGAAACAATCGTTTGTATATAAGGTTTATGTTGAGGTAGTCCGGTGATTGATGACGATGGCTACCGCCCGAATGTAGGGATAGTAATTTGTAACCGCCAGGGGCAGGTCATGTGGGCCCGGCGATTTGGTCAGCACTCCTGGCAATTCCCACAAGGTGGGATCAACGCAGGAGAGACAGCAGAGCAGGCGATGTACCGGGAACTCTTTGAAGAAGTGGGTCTCAGTCGTAAAGATGTACGGATCCTTGCTTCTACTCGTAACTGGTTGCGTTACAAGTTACCGAAACGTTTGGTGCGTTGGGACACGAAGCCGGTTTGTATCGGCCAGAAACAAAAATGGTTTCTTCTGCAATTGGTCAGCAGCGATGCTGAAATCAATATGCAAACCAGCAGTACACCTGAGTTCGACGGCTGGCGCTGGGTGAGTTACTGGTATCCGGTTCGACAGGTGGTGTCATTTAAACGCGATGTCTATCGCAGGGTGATGAAAGAATTCGCAAGTGTTGTCATGGCGCTTCAGGAGAGCACTCCTAAACCGCAAAGCGCACCTGCGTACAGACGTAAAAGAGGTTAAGCTACGCAAATTATGCTCACCCGCCTGCGCGAAATAGTCGAAAAGGTGGCCAGTGCTCCGCGTCTGAACGAAGCGCTGAATATACTGGTTACCGACATCTGTCTTGCGATGGATACAGAGGTCTGTTCGGTCTATCTGGCCGATCACGATCGACGTTGTTATTACCTCATGGCGACCCGGGGACTAAAAAAACCACGTGGTCGCACTGTCGCACTCGCGTTTGATGAAGGTATCGTTGGCCTGGTTGGCAGGCTGGCGGAACCTATCAACCTCGCCGATGCGCAAAAACATCCCAGCTTTAAATACATTCCTTCAGTAAAAGAAGAGCGTTTTCGTGCATTCTTAGGCGTACCGATCATTCAGCGTCGCCAGCTTTTAGGTGTGCTGGTGGTGCAGCAGCGTGAACTGCGTCAGTACGATGAAAGTGAAGAGTCTTTCCTCGTCACGCTCGCCACGCAAATGGCGGCCATACTTTCGCAGTCGCAGCTAAACGCGCTGTTCGGCCAGTACCGTCAAACGCGCATCCGTGCGCTGCCTGCCGCTCCCGGTGTGGCGATAGCCGAAGGTTGGCAGGATGCGACGCTGCCGTTGATGGAACAGGTCTACCAGGCTTCAACGCTGGATCCTGTGCTTGAGCGCGAGCGACTGACCGGTGCGCTGGAAGAGGCGGCGAACGAATTCCGCCGCTACAGCAAGCGTTTTACCGCTGGGGCGCAGAAAGAAACGGCGGCGATCTTTGATCTTTACTCGCACTTACTTTCCGATACCCGTCTGCGCCGCGAGCTGTTTGCGGAAGTGGATAACGGTTCGGTGGCCGAGTGGGCGGTTAAAACGATCATCGAAAAGTTTGCCGAACAGTTCGCCGCGCTGAGCGATAACTACCTCAAAGAGCGGGCCGGAGATTTACGCGCGCTGGGCCAGCGTCTGCTGTTCCACCTTGATGACTCTATCCAGGGGCCAAATGCCTGGCCGGAACGCTTTGTGCTGGTGGCGGACGAACTTTCGGCGACCACGCTGGCGGAGCTTCCTCAGGACCGGTTAGTTGGCGTGGTTGTCCGGGACGGCGCAGCCAACTCTCATGCGGCAATTATGGTGCGTGCGCTGGGTATCCCTACCGTTATGGGGGCCGATATCCAGCCGTCGGTGCTGCATCGCCGTACGCTGGTGGTGGACGGTTATCGCGGTGAACTGCTGGTCGATCCGGAACCGGTATTGATCCAGGAATACCAGCGTCTTATCAGTGAAGAAATTGAGCTGAGCCGCCTGGCGGAAGACGACGTCAACCAGCCAGCACAGCTGAAAAGCGGCGAGCGCGTGAAGGTGATGCTCAATGCGGGCCTCAGCCCGGAACATGAAGAAAAGCTGGGTAGCCGAATCGACGGCATTGGCCTGTATCGCACCGAAATTCCGTTCATGCTGCAAAGCGGTTTTCCTTCGGAAGAAGAACAGGTTGCGCAGTATCAGGGGATGCTGCAAATGTTTAACGACAAGCCGGTGACCCTGCGTACGCTGGATGTCGGCGCCGATAAACAGCTGCCCTATATGCCGATCAGTGAAGAGAACCCCTGCCTTGGCTGGCGAGGGATCCGCATAACGCTCGATCAGCCGGAGATCTTTTTGATCCAGGTTCGCGCTATGCTGCGTGCGAATGCGGCAACCGGAAACCTGAGCATTTTGCTGCCGATGGTAACCAGCATCGATGAAGTGGACGAAGCGCGACGTTTGATTGAACGCGCCGGACGCGAAGTGGAGGAGATGATCGGTTACGAGATCCCGAAACCGCGCATTGGCATCATGCTGGAAGTTCCGTCGATGGTGTTCATGCTGCCGCATCTGACAAACCGGATAGACTTTATCTCGGTTGGAACCAACGACCTTACCCAGTACATACTGGCCGTCGATCGTAACAACACACGGGTAGCCAGCATTTATGACAGCCTGCATCCGGGGATGTTGCGTGCGCTGGCGATGATTGCGCAGGAAGCCGAAAGAAGCGGTATCGATTTGCGCCTGTGTGGTGAAATGGCGGGCGACCCGATGTGCGTGGCTATTCTGATCGGTCTCGGTTTCCGTCATTTGTCGATGAACGGTCGTTCTGTCGCTCGCGTAAAATATCTGCTGCGCCATATCGATTTTGATGAGGCGCAAACGCTGGCGCAGCGCAGCCTGGAGGCACAGATGGCAACAGAAGTACGCCATCAGGTAGCGGCCTTCATGGAGCGTCGTGGCATGGGGGGCTTGATTCGCGGGGGATTGTAGGTCTGACAAGCGTAGCGCTATCAGGTATTACGGGGGATAGAGATTACCTATACAGATCTTTTACATCTTCCCGGCATCCGCTTCTAACCCCTTGTGCTATCATTCGCACCTTTGGAGCGCCTGCATTATGCAGGCGCGCTTATCAATTGCTGTCTGACTTCAGCGAAATAACAAGAACTTGTGGTGACAGATGACCAGTAGCTATCTGCATTTTCCGGATTTCGATCCGGTCATTTTCTCAATCGGACCCGTCGCGCTTCACTGGTACGGCTTAATGTATTTGGTGGGGTTTATTTTCGCGATGTGGCTGGCGACGCGCCGCGCGAATCGTCCGGGCAGTGGCTGGACCAAAAATGAAGTAGAAAACTTACTGTATGCGGGCTTCCTCGGGGTTTTCCTCGGTGGGCGTATTGGTTACGTACTGTTCTATAACTTCCCGTTATTCCTCGATAATCCCCTGTATCTGTTCCGCGTCTGGGACGGCGGTATGTCCTTCCACGGTGGACTTATCGGTGTGATCCTGGTGATGATTATCTTCGCCAAACGCACTAAGCGTTCGTTCTTCCAGGTTTCTGATTTCATTGCCCCGCTGATTCCGTTTGGCTTGGGTGCAGGGCGTCTGGGCAACTTTATCAATGGTGAGCTGTGGGGACGCGTTGACCCGAACTTCAAGTACGCCATGCTGTTCCCCGGCTCCCGTACCGAAGATATTTTACTGCTGCAAACTAACCCGCAATGGCAGTCTATTTTTGATACCTACGGCTCGCTGCCACGCCACGCCTCACAGCTTTATGAGATGGCGTTGGAAGGCGTTGTGCTGTTTATCATTCTGAACTTGTACATTCGCAAACCGCGCCCGATGGGTTCGGTATCCGGTCTGTTCCTGATTGGTTATGGCGCGTTTCGTATTATTGTTGAATTCTTCCGCCAGCCGGATGCGCAGTTTACCGGCACCTGGGTACAGTACATCAGCATGGGGCAGATCCTCTCTATCCCGATGATTGTCGCAGGCATTATTATGATGGTTTGGGCGTACCGCCGCAGCCCACAGCAACACGTTTCCTGAGGAACCATGAAACAGTATTTAGAACTGATGCAAAAAGTGCTGGATGAAGGCACACAGAAAAACGACCGTACCGGAACCGGAACGCTTTCCATTTTTGGTCATCAGATGCGTTTTAATCTGCAGGAAGGGTTCCCGCTGGTTACGACTAAACGCTGCCATTTACGCTCGATCATTCATGAGCTGCTGTGGTTCTTGCAGGGCGATACTAACGTTGCCTACCTGCATGAAAACAACGTCTCAATCTGGGACGAATGGGCGGATGAAAACGGTAATTTAGGCCCGGTTTACGGCAAACAATGGCGCGCGTGGCCTACGCCAGATGGTCGCCATATCGACCAGATCACCACCGTGCTAAACCAGCTGAAAAATGATCCGGACTCTCGCCGCATCATCGTTTCCGCATGGAACGTCGGTGAGCTGGATAAAATGGCGCTGGCACCGTGCCATGCGTTCTTCCAGTTCTACGTGGCGGATGGCAAGCTCTCCTGCCAGCTGTATCAGCGTTCGTGCGATGTGTTTCTCGGCCTGCCGTTTAACATTGCCAGCTACGCTTTGCTGGTACACATGATGGCGCAGCAGTGCGATCTGGAAGTGGGTGATTTTGTCTGGACCGGCGGCGACACGCACCTGTACAGCAACCATATGGATCAAACGCATCTGCAGCTTAGCCGTGAACCGCGCGTGCTGCCGAAACTGGTTATCAAACGTAAGCCTGAATCAATCTTTGACTATCGCTTCGAAGACTTCGAAATTGAAGGCTACGATCCGCACCCGGGTATTAAAGCACCAGTAGCTATCTAACCTGTTTCATGCTGTCACAACCGACGCCCATGTGCGTCGGTTTTTTTTGTCTCAAATCGCGTTCTTCGGCGTGGATTCCTGAAATATTGCAACGGCCTGTAACGTGCTAAATATTCCCCATAGCTCGCCGTAGAAACCGAATTTCCCGCTCGTTATTCATTTTCCTCACGCCATACTGGCGACATGAAAAAACAACAAGGTTACACGCTTCTCGAAACCCTGATTGCGATGCTGATTGTCGCGGCGCTTGGTGCATCTGGACTGTATGGTTGGCAGCGCTGGCAGCAGCAACAGCGGCTGTGGCAGACCGCCTGCCAGGTGCGGGACTACCTGCTGCAACTGCGTGAAGATGCTAACTGGCGTAACCGCGATCATGTGATAAGCGTGATTCGGGATGGCACATCATGGTGTTTTGTCAGCTCTGCGGCTTCGCAAACCACGTGTCGACCCGCTTCGTCTTTGGTTTTTACATCGCCCTGGGACGACGTCGAAATGGCAGAGATAACACCTTCACTGGCCTTTTTTGGACTGCGCAATACGGCATGGGCCGGACATATACGCCTGAAAAATACGGCAGGGGAATGGCGCGTGGTGGTGTCTGGCTGGGGACGAATCAGGCTTTGCGAGCGCGATGAGGCCAGATTATGTCAGTAAATGAACGGGGATTTTCACTGCTGGAGATGCTCATTGCCATGGCGATTAGCAGTATTTTATTGCTTAGCTCAGCACGATTTTTACCGGCGCTACAGCGAGAGATTCTGCGTAACACACGCCAGTTAGTACTGGAAGATGAAATATGGCAGCGGGTCTACACCGTGGCGAAGCATCTTCAGCGGGCGGGGTATTGCCGGGGACACTGTGTCGGAGAGGGACTGGTGATATCGGCTAAGGGAGACTGTGTTATTGCCCGCTGGGATGCCAACAGCAATGGCGTTTGGGAAAACAGTCCCGTGAAAGAGGCTGATTCTATTGGGTTTCGTTTACAGGACAAGGTGTTGGAAACCGTGCGTGGAGCCACCGGCTGCACTGGCAAAGGATGGGAGAAAATGACCGATCCGGTCACGATGCAGATTGAGGCATTCCAGGTTGAAAGGCTGAATTTCAGCGGATATTCCCCGCTTCTTACGCTGCGTTTGCGTGGAGTGAGCAATGACCAACCACAAAAAGTTGTTGAAGCGGTCTACAGCGTTACGGGATTCAACCTGTGAACCGTGAGAGAGGCGTATCCTCTCTGGCAATGGTCCTGTTGCTGCTGGTGCTCGGTAGTCTGCTGCTGCAAGGCGTTAGCAGACAGGAGGCCAGTTTTGCTGCGCGTGTGGCCACACAAAGTCAGGCGCTGCAGCGTCAGGCGGTAGTGCAATCCGCGATGGAATGGGGGCGTATGCAGCCCTGGCGCTTACAACCCCCCGTACAGTGTCGGCGCGTTCCCACGCAGGATGCCGCGGTTTGCCTGCGCCGGCTTACCAATAATTATGTGCTGCTTATTGCCCACTATGAAGGGATATCGTTATGGCGTCAGGGGGCGTTTATTGATGGCAACATAGAATTCTCGGCGCGTGGCTGGAGCGATTTTTGTCCGCTAAAGGAGCAGACGTTATGCCAGATCCCCTGAACAGACAGCGTGGCTTTAGTCTGCCGGAAGTGATGCTGGCAATGGTACTAATGGTAATGATTGTGACCGCGTTGTCAGGATACCAGCGGGTGCTAATGAACAGCTTTATCATCAGAAACCAGTATCAGCAACTCTGGCGCCACGCCTGGCAGCAAACCCAGCTATACCCGTTTTCATCGCCTGTGAACTGGCAGGTTAACCGAATGCAGACAACGAGAGCGGGATGTGTCAGCATCAACGTTATAATTTCTTCACCCCTCGGCAGGCAGGGTCAGATGACGCGTCTGCATTGCCCGAATCGTCAGTAGTCAGGAGTCGCTATGTTAAGGGTCTACCACTCCAACCGTCTGGATGTGCTGGAAGCGTTAATGGAATTTATCGTTGAGCGCGAGCGGCTGGACGACCCCTTTGAACCTGAGATGATCCTGGTTCAAAGTACCGGTATGGCGCAGTGGCTACAAATGACTCTTGCACAGAAGTTTAGTATTGCCGCCAATATCGATTTTCCGCTGCCCGCGAGTTTTATCTGGGATATGTTTGTGCGCGTGCTGCCGGATATCCCGAAAGAGAGTGCGTTCAGCAAACAGAGTATGAGCTGGAAGTTGATGACGCTGTTGCCACAATTGCTGGATAGCGATGACTTCGCATTGCTACGCCACTATCTGACGGACGATACTGATAAACGTAAGCTTTTTCAGCTTTCCTCGCGCGCGGCTGACCTTTTCGACCAGTATTTAGTCTACCGCCCTGATTGGTTGACCCAGTGGGAATCGGGGCGACTGGTTGAGGGACTCGGCGAGTCTCAGGCCTGGCAGG
Organism: Citrobacter sp. MGH105; assembly: GCF_001037485.2. Lineage (NCBI taxonomy): Bacteria > Pseudomonadati > Pseudomonadota > Gammaproteobacteria > Enterobacterales > Enterobacteriaceae > Citrobacter > Citrobacter sp. MGH105. The sequence goes on from NZ_CP073048.1 coordinate 979,850, forward strand.
CACCGTTGTGGAAAGCGCTGGTGGAATACACCGCGGAATTGGGCCAGCCGCGCTGGCATCGTGCCAATTTATACCAACGATTTATTCAGACCCTGGAAAATGCGTCTGAATGTCCGCAGGGGCTGCCTTCTCGCGTCTTTATTTGCGGAATTTCGGCGCTACCGCCGGTTTACCTGCAGGCCTTGCAGGCGTTGGGTAAGCACATTGATATTCATCTGCTGTTTACCAACCCTTGTCGCTACTATTGGGGCGACATTAAAGATCCTGCCTGGCTGGCGAAGCTGATGGCTCGTCAGCGTCGGCACAGCTTTGAAGAACGGCATCTGCCGCTGTTTCGTGATAACCAGAAAGCCGAAGGATTATTTAACAGCGATGGCGAACAGGATGTGGGCAACCCGATGCTGGCCTCGTGGGGCAAGCTGGGGCGTGATTACATTTATTTGCTTTCGGAGCTGGAAAACAGTCAGGAACTGGATGCGTTTGTCGATATTACGCCTGACAACCTTTTGCATAATATTCAATCAGATATTCTGGAACTCGAAAGTAATGCCGTGGCGGGCGTTACGCTGGAAGAATATTCCCGTAGCGACAATAAACGCCGGCTTGAGCTGAACGACACCAGTGTGACTTTCCATGTCTGCCATAGCCCACAGCGCGAGGTGGAAATTCTTCATGACCGGCTGTTGGCCATGCTGGAAGCGGACCCAACGCTGACGCCGCGCGATATTATTGTGATGGTGGCGGACATCGACAGCTACAGCCCATTCATTCAGTCGGTCTTTGGTAGCGCGCCAGCCGAGCGTTACTTACCTTATGCAATATCTGACCGTCGGGCACGCCAGTCTCATCCCGTCTTACAGGCCTTTATCAGCCTGCTGTCGCTGCCGGATAGCCGTTTTGTCTCAGAGGATGTCCTGGCGTTACTGGATGTTCCCGTGCTGGCGGCGCGTTTCAACATTGATGAAGAAGGGTTGCGCTATCTTCGCTTATGGGTCAATGAATCCGGGATTCGTTGGGGAATTGACGACGATAACGTGCGTGAACTGGAACTTCCACCTACAGGTCAGCATACATGGCAATTTGGTTTAACGCGTATGCTGCTCGGCTACGCGATGGAAAGCTCGCAGGGCGAGTGGCAATCGGTATTGCCTTACGATGAGTCCAGCGGCCTGATTGCCGAACTGGTAGGGCATCTGGCCTCGTTGCTGATGCAGCTTAATCTCTGGCGTAGAGGGTTAGCGCAGGAACGACCGCTGGAAGAGTGGCTACCCATTTGTCGGGAAATGCTTAATGATTTCTTCCTACCGGACGCGGACACCGAAGCTGCAATGACGCTGATTGAACAGCAGTGGCAGGCCATTATTACCGAAGGTTTAGGGGCCGAGTACGGCGATGCTATACCGCTCTCTCTGTTGCGTGATGAGCTAGCCCAGCGCCTTGACCAGGAACGCATCAGCCAGCGCTTCCTGGCGGGGCCCGTTAACATTTGTACGCTGATGCCGATGCGCTCCATTCCGTTCAAAGTGGTGTGCCTGCTGGGTATGAACGATGGGGTTTATCCGCGTCAACTTGCGCCGCTGGGCTTTGATTTAATGAGCCAAAAACCGATGCTGGGCGATCGCAGTCGTCGAGATGATGACCGCTATCTGTTCCTCGAAGCATTAATTTCGGCACAGCAGACGCTCTACATCAGCTACATTGGCCGCTCTATTCAGGATAACAGCGAGCGCTTCCCGTCGGTGCTGGTGCAAGAACTGATGGACTACATCGGGCAAAGCCACTACCTGCCGGGCGATGAATCGTTGACCTGCGATCAAAGCGAGGCAAGGGTAAAAGCGCACATAACCCGTTTGCATACCCGTATGCCCTTTGATGCACAAAACTATTTGCCGGGCGAACAGCAAAGCTATGCCCGGGAATGGCTGCCTGCGGCGAGTCTGTCAGGAAAAGCGCACACGGATTTTGTGCAGCCTCTTCCCTTTGAAATGCCAGAAACGCTAACGCTGGAAACGCTGCAGCGATTTTGGGCACATCCGGTACGCGCCTTTTTCCAGATGCGTTTAAGGGTCAACTTCCGCTCTGAAGAGAGTGAGATCCCGGATACGGAACCTTTCACTCTTGAAGGGGTGACCCGCTACCAGCTTAATCAGCAATTGCTTAATACGCTGGTTGAAGAGAACGATGCTGAACGACTGTTCCGCCGTTTTCGTGCGGCGGGCGCGCTACCCTATGGGCCGTTTGGCGAAATTCTGTGGGATACGCAGCGTCAGGAAATGCAGTCGCTGGCTGAACGCATTATCGCCTGTCGTCAGCCCTGTCAGAGCATGGAAATCGATCTTAACTGTCACGGCGTGCAAATCACCGGCTGGCTGCCGCAGGTGCAAGAAGACGGTTTGTTGCGCTGGCGCCCATCTTTGATAAGCATTGCGCAGGGGGTGCAACTTTGGCTGGAACATCTTGTCTATTGTGCCAGTGGCGGTAGGGGAGAGAGCCGATTGTTCCTGCGTAAAGATGGAGAATGGCGTTTTCCGCCGCTGGATGCAGAACAGGCGCTGCTGTACCTGTCGCAACTCATTGAGGGGTATCGGGAAGGCATGTCGTCACCGTTGCTGGTATTACCCGAAAGCAGTGGTGCATGGATAAAAACCTGTTATGACGCCGCAAATGATGCCATGTTAGATGACGATGCAACGTTGCAAAAAGCGCGCAGTAAGTTTCTGCAAGCCTATGAAGGCAACATGATGGTACGTGGCGAAGGTGATGATATCTGGTATCAGCGTCTTTGGCGTCAACTGGATGCTGATACGCTGGAGGCTATTGTTTTACAGTCTCAGCGCTACCTGTTACCGATTTTTCGCTTTAATCAGTCATGATGATTGTATAAAAATTGCGCAATTCGATGGCTTCCACTATGATGCGCATTCTGTCACGGACTGATTCTTACAAAGAGAAGATGCTGGCTCGTTCAGCACATAGTCTTGCCCTGTTCAGATCATGTATTTATGCGTGGTTTGTAGTGAACAGGTGAATTCGTTAATGATGAGGTTTGTGAATGCCCCGCAGCACCTGGTTCAGCGCATTACTGTTGTTCGTCGCCCTTTGGGTTCCCGTAAGTCAGGCAGATACCGGTTGGCAGCCTTTAGCTGAAACCATCCGTAAAAGCGATAAAGACACCCGTCAGTATCAGGCCGTGCGCCTTGATAACGGCATGGTTGTGCTGCTGGTATCCGATCCTCAGGCCGTGAAATCCCTTTCTGCACTGGTAGTCCCCGTGGGCTCGCTGGAAGATCCGGACGATCATCAGGGACTGGCGCACTATCTCGAACACATGTGTCTGATGGGCTCGAAAAAATACCCACAGCCGGACAGCCTGGCTGAATTCCTGAAAATGCACGGCGGTAGCCACAATGCCAGCACTGCGCCTTATCGTACGGCCTTCTATCTTGAAGTCGAAAACGACGCGCTGGTGGGGGCGGTGGATCGCCTGGCGGATGCTATTGCCGATCCATTGCTGGATAAAAAATATGCCGACCGCGAGCGTAACGCGGTTAACTCCGAGCTGACACTGGCGCGTACCCGAGACGGGATGCGTATGGCGCAGGTGAGCGCTGAGACGATCAACCCGGCGCACCCAGGTTCGCGTTTCTCTGGCGGGAATCTTGAGACATTAAGCGATAAACCGGGCAACCCGGTGCTGCAAGCATTACAAAAATTTCATGAAAAGTACTACTCTGCGAACCTGATGAAGGCGGTGATTTATAGCAATAAACCGCTGCCAGAGCTGGCGCGGATAGCGGCTGACACCTTTGGGCGCGTACCGAACAGGAATATCGCAAAGCCTGAGATTACCGTCCCGGTCGTCACTGATGCGCAAAAGGGCATCATCATCCACTATGTTCCGGCAATGCCGCGTAAAGTATTGCGCGTCGAGTTTCGTATCGATAACAACAGCGCGCAGTTCCGCAGTAAAACCGATGAACTGGTGACCTACCTGATTGGCAATCGTAGCCCGGGCACGTTGTCTGACTGGCTGCAAAAGCAGGGCCTGGTTGAAGGTATTCGCGCAGACTCCGATCCGGTGGTCAACGGGAACAGCGGCGTATTAGCCATTTCCGCGACGTTAACCGACAAGGGGCTGGCGAACCGCGATGAAGTTGTCGCGGCAATCTTTAGCTACCTCAATTTGTTACGCGAGAAAGGTGTCGATAAACGCTATTTTGACGAGCTGGCGCACGTGCTGGATCTCGATTTCCGTTATCCCTCCATCACCCGTGATATGGACTACGTGGAATGGCTGGCTGATACCATGATCCGCGTTCCCGTCGAGCATACGCTGGATGCGGTGAATATTGCTGACCAATATGATGCGAAAGCCGTTGAGCAACGTCTGGCAATGATGACGCCGCAGAATGCGCGTATCTGGTATATCAGCGCGAAAGAGCCACATAATAAAACCGCTTATTTTGTCGATGCGCCTTACCAGGTGGATAAAATCAGCGACAAAACCTTTGCCGACTGGCAGCAAAAAGCGCAGGGCATTGCGCTGTCGTTACCGGAGTTGAACCCCTACATTCCGGATGATTTCACGCTGATAAAGACGGATAAAAAATACGCTCACCCAGAGCTGATTGTTGATGAGCCGGATTTACGCGTGGTGTATGCCCCGAGCCAGTATTTTGCCAGCGAGCCGAAGGCTGACGTCAGCGTGATCCTGCGTAACCCGAAAGCCATGGACAGCGCCCGCAACCAGGTCTTATTCGCCCTGAACGATTACCTGGCAGGGATTGCGCTCGATCAGTTAAGTAACCAGGCATCGGTAGGTGGAATTGGTTTCTCTACCAACGCTAACAATGGGTTGATGCTTAACGCCAACGGCTACACTCAACGTCTGCCGCAGCTTTTTCAGGCGCTGCTGAGTGGCTATTTCAGCTATACCTCAACGGACGAACAGCTGGAACAGGCGAAATCCTGGTATGCCCAGATGATGGATTCCGCAGAAAAGGGTAAAGCTTACGATCAGGCTATTATGCCGGTGCAGATGCTTTCTCAGGTGCCGTACTTCTCCCGCGACGAGCGCCGTAAGCTGCTGCCTTCCATCACCCTGAAAGAGGTGATGACCTACCGCGACGCTTTAAAAACCGGTGCGCGACCTGAATTCCTGGTCATTGGCAATATGAGCGAAGCTCAGACGACGAGCATGGCGCGGGATATCCAAAAACAGCTTGGTGCGAACGGATCACAGTGGTGTCGCAACAAAGATGTGGTTGTGGACAAGAAGCAGTCCGTCATCTTTGAAAAAGCAGGCAGCAGCACGGATTCAGCGCTGGCCGCGGTATTTGTGCCAACCGGATACGATGAATACGCCAGTTCAGCCTACAGCGCTATGTTAGGTCAGATTGTTCAGCCGTGGTTCTACAATCAGCTGCGTACTGAAGAACAGTTAGGCTACGCCGTATTTGCTTTCCCGATGAGTGTTGGCCGTCAGTGGGGAATGGGGTTCCTGCTGCAAAGCAGTGATAAGCAGCCGTCTTACCTCTGGGAGCGTTATAAAGCGTTCTTCCCGACGGCGGAAGCGAAGCTGCGGGCGATGAAACCTGAAGAGTTCGCGCAAATTCAGCAGGCGATTATTGCGCAAATGCTGCAGGCGCCGCAAACGCTGGGGGCAGAAGCCTCACAGTTAAGCAAAGATTTTGATCGCGGCAATATGCGCTTCGATTCACGTGATAAAATAGTGGCTCAGATTAAACTGCTGACGCCGCAAAAACTTGCCGACTTCTTCCATCAGGCGGTGGTTGAGCCGCAAGGCATGGCGATATTGTCACAGGTTTCCGGCAGTCAGAATGGGAAAGCAGAATATGTGCACCCGGAAGGCTGGAAAGTGTGGCAGACCGTCAGCGCGTTGCAGCAAACCTTACCCCTGATGAGTGATAAGAATGAATGATGCCGCTGAGTCCCTTGATCCACTGCGCTTGCCCCTGACGGGCGAGCGCCTGATTGAAGCCTCTGCGGGCACCGGTAAAACCTTTACCATCGCCGCCCTATATTTACGTTTACTGCTTGGACTGGGCGGCTCTGCCGCCTTTCCTCGTCCTCTTACCGTCGAAGAACTGCTGGTGGTCACCTTCACCGAGGCGGCTACCGAAGAGTTGCGCGGTCGAATTCGTAGCAATATTCATGAACTGCGAATTGCCTGTCTGCGTGAAACCACCGACAACCCGCTATATGCCCGTTTGTTAGATGAAATTGCCGATAAAAAACAGGCCGCGCAGTGGCTGCTATTGGCTGAAAGACAGATGGATGAAGCGGCGGTGTTTACCATCCACGGCTTTTGTCAGCGTATGCTCAGTCTCAATGCCTTTGAGTCAGGCATGCTGTTCGAACAGCAACTGATAGAAGATGAATCGCTGCTGCGCTATCAGGCCTGCGCGGACTTCTGGCGTCGGCACTGCTACCCGCTGCCCCGCGACATTGCGCAGGTGGTTTTTGAAACGTGGAAAGGACCGCAAGCGCTGCTGAGAGATATCGATCGCTATCTGCAGGGGGAAGCGCCGGTTATCAAGGCGCCACCGTCTGATGACGAAACGCTGGCCTCCCGGCATGAACAAATTCTCGCGCGCATTAACCAGATCAAGCAGCAATGGTGTGATTCTGTTGATGAGCTGGATGGCCTGATGGAAGCCTCCGGAATTGACCGGCGTAAATTTAATCGCGGTAATCAGGGCAAGTGGATCGAAAAGATCAGCGCGTGGGCGCAGGAAGAAACACAAAGTTACCAGCTTCCTGACGCGTTGGAGAAATTCTCACAGCGTTTTCTGGAAGAGCGCACCAAAGCGGGCGGGATAACCCCTCAGCACCCGCTGTTTGTCGCTATTGATGAACTGCTTAGCGAACCGTTAACTCTCCGCGATCTGGTGATCACCCGGGCGCTGGCGGAGATCCGCTCGGCAGTTGCCGAGGAAAAACGTCGCCGTGGCGAGCTGGGTTTTGACGATATGCTCAGCCGTCTGGATGCGGCGTTGCGCAGTGAAAGCGGCGATGCGCTGGCGACGGCTATTCGTACTCGTTTCCCGGTCGCCATGATCGATGAATTCCAGGATACCGATCCACAGCAGTACCGTATTTTTCGTCGGATCTGGCAGCATCAGCCGGATACCGCACTGCTGCTAATTGGTGATCCGAAACAGGCAATTTACGCGTTTCGCGGCGCGGATATCTTCACCTATATGAAGGCGCGCAGCGAAGTCAGCGCACACTATACGCTTGATACCAACTGGCGTTCGGCCCCCGGCATGGTCAATAGCGTGAATACGCTTTTCAGCCAGATGGACGACGCCTTTATGTTCCGCGAAATCCCTTTCAGCCCGGTAAAATCCGCAGAAAAAAACCAGGCGTTACGGTTTGTTTTGCACGGCGAAACGCAGCCAGCTATGAGTATGTGGCTGATGGATGGAGAAAGTTGCGGCGTAGGCGATTATCAGAGCTACATGGCCCAGGTGTGCGCCACACAAATTCGCGACTGGCTTAAGGCCGGGCATTCTGGCGCAGCGCAACTGGTCAGTGGCAAAGCATCCAGCCCGGTACGCGCGTCAGATATCAGCGTACTAGTGAGAAGCCGCCAGGAGGCGGCGCTGGTCCGTGATGCGCTGACGCAACTGGCCATTCCCTCTGTCTACCTCTCCAACCGTGACAGCGTATTTGAAACGCTGGAAGCGCAGGAGTTGCTATGGGTGCTGCAGGCGGTGATGACGCCGGAACGTGAGAACACGTTGCGTAGCGCGCTGGCGACCTCAATGATGGGGTTGAATGCGCAGGATATTGAAGCGTTAAATAACGACGAGAATGCCTGGGATGCGGTGGTCGAAGAATTCGACGGCTATCGTCAGATCTGGCATAAACGCGGCGTGATGCCGATGCTACGTGCGCTGATGACGGCTCGCCAGATTGCAGAGAACCTGCTGGCGACGGCGGGAGGCGAACGTCGACTGACCGACATTTTACATATCAGCGAACTGTTGCAGGAAGCGGGCTCGCAGCTGGAAAGCGAGCATGCGCTGGTGCGCTGGTTGTCCCAGCATATTCTTGAACCCGACAGCAACGCGTCCAGCCAGCAGCTCAGGCTGGAAAGCGACAAGCATCTGGTTAAAATCGTCACCATCCATAAATCGAAAGGGCTGGAGTATCCGCTGGTCTGGCTGCCGTTTATCACCAATTTCCGCGTTCAGGATCAGGCTTTCTACCACGATCGTAGCTCTTTTGAAGCCGTGCTGGATCTCAGCGATGCTGAGGAGAGCGTTGAGCTAGCCGAAGCAGAGCGTCTGGCGGAAGACCTGCGTTTGCTGTATGTCGCGCTAACCCGTTCGGTATGGCACTGCAGCCTTGGCGTTGCGCCGTTGGTACGACGTCGGAGCGATAAAAAAGGGGATACCGATGTGCATCAGAGCGCCCTTGGTCGCCTGTTGCAAAAAGGTGAGCCGATGGATGCCGTGGGTCTGCGTAGCGCGATTGAAGCGCTTTGTAGCAACGATATTGCTTGCCAGACTCCCGCGCAGCCTGACGGTGAACCCTGGCAGGTTGTGCAGGCTGTTAGCAGCGAACTGAGTGCGAAAATACTGCAGCGTAAGCCCGGCGATAGCTGGCGCGTGACCAGTTATTCCGGTCTGCAACAGCGTGGACAGGGTATCGCGCAGGATCTGATCCCGCGACTGGATATCGATGCCGCAGGCGTCGGTGAGGTTATTGAAGAGTCAGGACTTACACCGCATCAGTTCCCGCGCGGCGCTTCGCCGGGTACGTTCTTGCATAGCCTGTTTGAAGATCTCGATTTTACGCAACCGGTGGATCCGCATTGGGTCGAGGAGCAACTGGCGTTGGGCGGTTATGACGCACACTGGACGCCGGTTTTGACCGAATGGCTGGACGCTATTTTGCAGGCGCCTCTCAACGAGACGGGCGTGAGTTTGAGCCAACTTTCCGCGCGAGAAAAACAGGTGGAGATGGAGTTTTATCTGCCGATTTCGCAGCCGTTGATGGCCAACCAGCTTGATGCGTTAATTCGCCAATACGATCCGCTATCGGCGGGGTGCCCTACGTTGGACTTTATGCAGGTTCGCGGCATGCTGAAAGGCTTTATTGACCTGGTATTCCGCCACCAGGGGCGTTATTACCTGCTCGATTACAAATCGAACTGGCTGGGCGAAGACAGCTCCGCCTATACGCAGCAGGCAATGGCCTCTGCCATGCAGGCGCATCGCTACGACCTTCAATACCAACTTTATACCCTCGCGCTGCATCGCTACTTACGCCATCGCATTGCTGATTACGATTATGAACGCCATTTTGGCGGCGTTATCTATCTCTTCCTGCGCGGCGTTGACAGTGAAAATCCGCAGCAGGGAATTTACGCGACCCGACCTGACGGAGAGTTGATTGCGTTGATGGACGAGATGTTTGCCGGTGCGGTGCAGGAGACGATGTTATGACAATCCAGAAACGATTTCTGGAGGCTGTTGAGCAAAAACAGCTCCGGCCTCTGGATGCTCAGTTCGCGCTGGCGGTTGCCGGAAGTGACAACCCTGCCGTTGCGCTGGCTGCGGCGTTGCTCAGTCGTGAAGCGGGAGAAGGGCACGTCTGCTTACCGCTTTCACGGTTATCTCTGAGCGAGGACGCGCATCCTCTGTTAAGCGCCTGGCTCGCTGAAACGGGCGAGCCAGAAGACTGGGCGGAATGTCTGCTGGCTTCCAGTGCGGTAAGCCGTGGCGAGCAACCCACGCCGCTGGTGCTGTACGGCGATCGCTTGTATCTGAACCGGATGTGGCACAACGAACGTACGGTAGCTCGCTTTTTCAGTGAAGTGAACCACGCCATTGAAGTGGATGAACAACGGTTGACCCACACGCTGGCGGCGCTGTTTCCGCCATCGGAGGGGGTTAACTGGCAAAAAGTAGCCGCTGCTGTTGCGCTCACCCGCCGGATATCGGTGATCTCAGGCGGACCGGGGACGGGAAAAACGACAACGGTCGCAAGGCTGCTGGCGGCGTTGATTCAAATGGCAGACGGTGAGCGCTGTCGTATTCGACTGGCGGCGCCAACGGGAAAAGCGGCTGCGCGCCTGACCGCCTCACTAGGCGCGGCGCTACGAGAACTACCGCTAACCGATGAGCAAAAGAAACGCATCCCCGATGACGCCAGTACGCTGCATCGATTATTAGGCGCTCAGCCTGGCAGTCAGCGCCTGCGTCATCATGCGGGAAACCCGCTGCATTTGGATGTGCTGGTGGTGGATGAAGCCTCGATGATTGATTTGCCGATGATGTCGCGCCTTATCGATGCGCTGCCGCCGCACGGACGGGTGATTTTTCTGGGCGATCGCGACCAGCTCGCTTCCGTCGAAGCGGGGGCCGTGCTGGGGGATATCTGTGCTTTCGTTGGTGACGGGTTTACCCCGGAACGCGCCCGCCAGCTCAGTCGCCTGACCGGGAGCGCTATTCCTGCCGGTTCGGGAATTCAGGCAGCAGCGTTGCGCGACAGTCTGTGCCTGCTGCAAAAGAGCTACCGTTTCGGCAGCGATTCCGGAATCGGTCAGTTGGCTGCGGCAATTAATCGCGGCGACAAAACTGCGATAAAAACGGTGTTCCAGCAGGGATTTAGCGACATCGAAAAAAGCACGCTACACAGCAGCGAGGATTATGCCGCGATGCTGGATGAGGCGCTGGCGGGATATGGGCACTACCTGGATTTGTTGCACGAGGGTGCGGAGCCGGGGGCTGTCATTCAGGCCTTCAATGAGTATCAACTGCTATGCGCCCTGCGGGAAGGTCCGTTTGGCGTTAGTGGTTTGAATGAACGCATTGAGCAGGTGATGGCGCAAAAACGTAAAATTCATCGTTCGACGCATAGCCGCTGGTATGAGGGAAGGCCGGTGATGATCGCGCGCAATGACAGTTCGCTGGGATTATTTAACGGTGATATCGGCATTGCCCTCGACCGTGGACAGGGCCTGAGGGTGTGGTTTGCGCTGCCGGATGGTTCTATCAAATCGGTGCAGCCCAGCCGCTTGCCTGAACATGAAACCACCTGGGCGATGACGGTGCACAAATCGCAGGGATCTGAGTTTGACCACGCGGCGTTGATTTTACCCAGCCAGCATTCACCCGTGGTTACCCGCGAGCTGGTTTATACCGCTGTTACCCGTGCGCGTCGTCGTCTGTCGCTGTACGCCGATGAGCGGATATTAAGCCGCGCCATTGCCACCCGCACTGAACGCCGCAGCGGGCTGTCAGCATTATTTAATGACGGCATGATGTAGATGTAGGCCGGATAAGGCAGTTATGCCGCATCCGGCAACCACTCCTATGCCAAATCCGCCATCAGCACTTTTGACCGCCGCTGATAGTTGTACATCTCTTTCTTGCTTTCCGGCAGCAGGTCGATATCCACCGGCGTGAAGCCGCGCTCCTGGAACCAGTGGATGCTGCGTGTGGTTAACACAAACAGCTTGCTCAACCCCATTTGCCGGGCCTGCGCGGCGATTCGTTCCAGCAACACTTCCCCGCGTGACGAGCTACGGTAGTCCGGATGCACTGCTACACACGCCATTTCGCCAATCCTCTCTTCCGGGAAAGGGTACAGAGCGGCGCAGGCGATGGTCAGGTTATCGCGCTGAATAATGGTGAATTTGTCGATCTCCATTTCCAGTTGTTCGCGGGAGCGGCGGACCAGAATGCCTTGTTGTTCCAGCGGGCGGATAAGCTCCAGAATCCCGCCGATATCGTTAATGGTAGCGCGACGGATCTGCTCGGCGCTTTCCATTACGATCTGCGTACCGATCCCGTCGCGGGAGAACAGTTCCTGCAGCAATGCGCCATCTTCCTGATAGCTGATCAGATGGCAACGGCGTACGCCACTGCGACAGGCCTTCACTGCCCCGCGCAGGAAGCGCACCGTGCCGGAGCTGTAATCGCCTTTCTCTTCCTGCAACTCAACGCGAGCCTGAGCTTCGTTAGGGAACAGCTCGGAAATAATATCGCCGTCATCGTTGGTGACACCCTGAGAGGAGCAAAAGCCGATCATTTTCTCGGCCTTCAGTTTGATAGCCAACTGCGTGGCGACCTCTTCTGACGTCAGGTTAAAGCTCTCACCGGTGACGGAAACGGCAACCGGGCCCATCAGCACAATTGCGCCGCTGTCTAACTGGCGGTGAATGGCCTCTTCATCAATACGACGAATACGCCCGCTATGGCAGTAATCTACGCCGTCATCAACACCCAGCGGCTGAGAGATAATAAAATTACCGCTGACCACATTGATGTGAGCACCCTGCAATGGCGTATTATTCAGGCTCATCGACAGACGGGCGGTAATATCAAGCTGAAGTAACCCCGCAGCCTGTTTGACCAGTTCCAGCGTTTTAGCGTCGGTAACGCGCGTATTTTTGTGGTACACCGGTTCATGATGATGTGCCGCAAGATTGGCATCAATCTGCGGTCGTGCGCCATAGACCACGACCAGGCGGATGCCGAGGCTATGAAGAAGCCCAATGTCATTGACGATACTGGAAAAGTTTTCATGCTCGATGGCTTCGCCGCCCAGCATAATGACAAACGTTTTTCCCCGATGGGTATTGATATAGGGAACAGAATGGCGGAATCCCTGTACCAGTTCGGTTCTACGCTCCTTCACCACGGCACACCCTCATTGCATGATTATTCGTAATTTGTGTATTTTTATTCTGTTTTTGCGCTGTGCGCAAGCGTAATTTTTACCCATGCCGAAGATTTTTCTCAGTAATGCCGTGAATATAAAAAGAATGTTTACCCTTTTATAGATGACAGATTATGCGTCATTCGCTAAAGTTTCCGGTCAATTCGGACGTTTTACGTATTACCTCTAAAAAAGATTTCTTTGCTCGGGAGAAGCATGTCGGGATCCAATTCAGCAATCAGTCGCCGCCGTTTATTGAAAGGTGCGGGTGCTATGTGGCTTTTGAGCGTCAGCCAGGTGGGTCTGGCGGCCGTGAGTCAGGTCGTTGCCGTACGTATCTGGCCTGCGTCCAGCTACACTCGCGTCACGGTAGAATCTAACCGTCTGCTGAAATACAAACAGTTTGCCCTGAGTAATCCTGAGCGTGTGGTTGTGGATATTGAAGACGTTAATTTGAACTCGGTGCTCAAGGGCATTGGGACGCAGATTCGTCCTGACGATCCGTATATTAAGTCGGCGCGCGTTGGCCAGTTTGATCCAAAGACCGTGCGGATGGTGTTCGAGCTGAAACAGAATGTGAAGCCGCAACTTTTTGCGCTGGCTCCGGTGGCAGGCTTTAAAGAACGTCTGGTGATGGATCTCTATCCCGCGAATGCCCAGGACGTTCAGGATCCGCTGCTGGCATTGCTGGAAGATTACAATAAGGGCGATCTGGATAAACAGGTGCCACCTGCACAAAGTGGCCCGCAGCCGGGTAAAGCGGGGCGCGATCGTCCCATTGTCATTATGCTGGATCCAGGCCACGGCGGAGAAGACTCCGGTGCGGTGGGGAAATACAAGACGCGTGAAAAGGATGTGGTGCTGCAGATTGCCCGCCGCCTGCGAGCCCTCATAGAGAAAGAGGGCAACATGAAGGTCTTTATGACACGAAATGAAGATATCTTCATTCCGCTTAAAGTCCGCGTGGCGAAAGCGCAGAAGCAGCGTGCTGACCTGTTTGTCTCTATTCACGCCGATGCCTTTACCAGTCGACAACCCAGCGGTTCGTCGGTGTTTGCGCTCTCGACCAAAGGTGCGACCAGTACCGCCGCGAAATATCTGGCGCAGACCCAGAACGCCTCGGATCTCATTGGTGGTGTCAGTAAGAGCGGTGACCGCTACGTCGACCACACCATGTTCGACATGGTGCAGTCGCTGACCATCGCCGACAGCCTGAAGTTTGGTAAAGCGGTATTGAGTAAGCTTGGCAAAATCAACAATCTGCACAAGAACCAGGTTGAACAGGCCGGGTTTGCGGTACTAAAAGCGCCGGATATCCCGTCTATTCTGGTCGAAACGGCATTTATCAGTAACGTTGAGGAAGAGCGCAAACTCAAAACGGCGACCTTCCAGCAGGAAGTTGCAGAGTCTATTCTGGCAGGGATTAAAGCCTACTTCGCCGATGGGGCGACGCTGGCGAGAAGGGGATAACAAAAAAGCGCTGAAAAGCGCTTTTTTTATGGGCGGCAGAAACAAAAAAACACCCGTTAAGGTGTTTAATGTGTTGGTTGCGGGGGCCGGATTTGAACCGACGACCTTCGGGTTATGAGCCCGACGAGCTACCAGGCTGCTCCACCCCGCGTCACCGTACTGCTTATATTTTATCAAATTTGATTGGTTGCGGGGGCCAGATTTGAACTGACGACCTTCGGGTTATGAGCCCGACGAGCTACCAGGCTGCTCCACCCCGCGTCCGTCTTTTTGCTTCGTATTTCAAACCACATCAGCGTTGGCTTTCCTCGTTCACCTCAGTCACTTACTGGAGTAAGCTCCTAAGGATTCACTGCGTCGCCGCCTTGCTGTGATTCGAACTACTTTGCAAAAATCTTACATCAAATTTTAATTGGTTGCGGGGGCCAGATTTGAACTGACGACCTTCGGGTTATGAGCCCGACGAGCTACCAGGCTGCTCCACCCCGCGTCCGTGGATGCGCACTATACTCTGCTCGCATTTTCATGCAACCCTTTTTTCACCTTGATCACGTTTTTAGGGTGAAAATGAACAAAAACAACGCATTCTGGATTATTTTTTGCTCGAAATTTGCGTTCGGGTATGTATACGCATTTCATTAGGTTCGGGGGTTTGTTATCTTCGTCTCGCATTCAGGCAACATAAGACGAGAACAATGAAAGGACGTTGGGCAAAATATCTTCTGGCGGGAGCTGTAGTCGCGATGCTCGCCGCGTGTTCCTCAAAACCCACCGATCGTGGGCAGCAGTATAAAGACGGGAAATTTACCCAGCCTTTCTCACTGGTGAACCAGCCTGATGCGGTTGGCGCGCCAATCAATGCCGGTGATTTCGCCGAGCAGGTTAATCAAATTCGCAGCGCTTCGCCACGTTTGTACGGCAACCAGAGCGACGTCTACAACGCTATCCAGCAATGGTTACGTGCGGGCGGTGATACGCGCAGTATGCGCCAGTTTGGTATTGATGCCTGGCAAATGGAAGGGGCGGACAACTACGGTAACGTCCAGTTTACCGGTTACTACACACCGGTTATCCAGGCGCGCCATACGCGCCAGGGCAAGTTTCAGTATCCTATCTATCGCATGCCGCCAAAACGTGGGCGCTTACCCTCTCGTGCCGAGATCTACGCGGGCGCGCTAAGCGACAATTATATTCTGGCATACAGCAACTCCCTGATGGATAACTTCATTATGGATGTTCAGGGCAGTGGTTACATCGATTTTGGCGATGGCAGCCCGCTCAACTTCTTTAGCTATGCCGGGAAAAACGGCCACGCCTATCGCAGTATCGGTAAAGTGCTTATCGATCGTGGCGAAGTGAAAAAAGAAGATATGTCGATGCAGGCTATTCGCCACTGGGGTGAAACGCACAGCGAAGCCGAAGTGCGTGAGCTGCTGGAGCAGAACCCATCGTTTGTCTTCTTTAAACCGCAATCTTTTGCTCCGGTAAAAGGGGCCAGCGCGGTGCCGCTGATTGGCCGCGCGTCCGTAGCTTCTGACCGTAGTATCATTCCTGCGGGCACAACGTTACTGGCAGAAGTCCCGTTACTGGACAATAACGGCAAGTTTACTGGCCAGTACGAACTGCGCCTGATGGTGGCGTTAGATGTGGGTGGGGCTATTAAAGGGCAACACTTCGATATCTATCAGGGTATTGGCGCTGACGCCGGACACCGTGCCGGGTGGTATAATCACTACGGTCGCGTATGGGTACTAAAAACAGCGCCGGGTGCGGGTAACGTGTTCAGCGGTTAATTGCCGGATGGCGCTTCGCTTATTAAGCCTACATTATTGAGTAGGCCTGATAAGGCGTAGCCGACATCAGGCAGTCAGACTGCTCGGTATTAATGAATTTGAGGTTCTATGTCTGTGGTTATTAGCGATGCCTGGCGCCAACGTTTTGGCGGTACGGCACGTCTGTATGGCGAAAATGCGTTGCAGCTGTTTGCCCAATCGCACGTTTGCGTGGTTGGGATTGGCGGAGTAGGGTCATGGGCGGCGGAAGCGCTGGCGCGAACCGGTATTGGCGCTATCACACTCATTGATATGGATGATGTGTGCGTCACCAATACAAACCGCCAGATCCATGCGCTGCGTGATAACGTCGGTCTGGCAAAAGCTGAAGTGATGGCGGAGCGTATCCGACAAATTAACCCGGAGTGCCGGGTGAACGTGGTCGATGATTTTGTTACGCCAGATAACGTTGCTGAATATATGAACGCGGGATTTTCGTACGTCATCGATGCGATTGATAGCGTGCGCCCAAAAGCGGCACTGATCGCGTACTGTCGGCGTAACAAAATTCCGCTGGTGACCACCGGTGGTGCTGGCGGACAGATCGATCCTACGCAGATTCAGGTCGTTGATTTGGCAAAAACCATCCAGGATCCGCTGGCGGCCAAGCTACGTGAGCGGCTGAAAAGCGATTTTGGCGTGGTGAAAAACAGCAAAGGCAAGCTGGGCGTGGACTGTGTGTTCTCGACCGAAGCGCTGGTTTACCCGCAGGCGGATGGCTCGGTATGTGCGATGAAAGCGACGGCGGAAGGGCCGAAGCGTATGGATTGCGCGTCCGGGTTTGGCGCGGCCACCATGGTGACAGCCACCTTTGGCTTTGTTGCTGTCTCCCATGCGCTGAAGAAGATGATGGCGAAGGCCGCGCGTCAGGCCTGATTGTGTCGGATGTCGCTACGCTTATCCGACCTACGGTTCGTGCAGTGTTGTAGGCCGGATAAGACGTATCTGCGTCGTCATCCGGTTTTCTGGGCCGCCTCGAGAATCGCCTCGTTCAGAGCATGTAGTCCCTGGCTACGCGAGGCGCTGAGCTGAGCGCGTAAACCCAGTTCATCAAATAACGCCATCGGCGCACGCGCCAGTAACTCGGCTGCCGTTTTACCTTCGACCGCGGTGAGTAATACCGCCAACAGCCCACGTACTATTCGACCTTCGCTGTCGCCGAAGAAATGCAGAGTGCCATTCTCATGAAGAGTATGCCCCAGCCAGACGCGGTTTTCGCAGCCCGCAATTTCTTTGGCCTGCGCCTTTAGCGCATCCGGGAGCGCCGGCAACTGCTTACCCAGCAGAATCAACTGGCGATATTTATCTTCCCACTGAGTAAGCGGGATAAAGGTATTGCGTAACGTCTCTTCGGTTACGGTTGTGCCAAACGGGTGTCCGGCGAACAGAGGGCTTGTCATTAATCCACCAATATTTCCAGCGCGCGGTCGACGGCTGCGACCAACGCTTCCACATCGCTTTGGGTATTATAAGGGGCAAATGAGGCGCGTAGTGTTCCGGATACGCCAAGTTCCGCCAGCAGCGGCTGTGCGCAGTGTTGCCCCGCGCGCAGCGCAATGCCATATTCGGCCAGCAGAGTGACCATATCGCTGTGATGAACACCCGCGAAATCAAAGGCTAACAGACTGGAGTCCTGGCAGCGGAAGGAACGAAAGCCAGGGCGTTTCGCCAGGGCATCTTCTGCCAGCGTCGCCAGACCCCGGCTCCAGTTTTCGGCCTGCGCAACGTCGACGTCCGCCAGCCATTCGAGCGCCGCGCTTAGCCCGATAACGCCTGCAACGTTAGGCGTACCGGCTTCCAGCTTCCATGGTGCGGGCTGAGTGGTGAAACCGTCAAAACTGACTTCGCTAATCATCTTACCGCCCCCAAGCCAGGGAGACATGGCTTCCAACAGTTCCGGCTTACCGTACAGCACGCCAATACCGGTGGGGCCATATAGCTTGTGGCCTGAAAACGCATAGAAATCAATATCCAACTGCTGTACATCGGCAGGGTAATGCACAATCCCCTGGGCACCATCAACCATCACCACCATGCCAGCCGCATGGGCGAGCGTAATGGCGCGGGCCAGATCCGGGCAGCCACCGGTGACGTTCGACATTTGCCCGAGCGCCAGAATGCGGCTGCGCGGGGTAATGAGCTGCGTGAGGCGCTCAACGTCTGGCAATAAATGGGGGGTGAGTGGGAGTTTGACGACCTTAGCCCCCGTTTGCTCCGCGACCATCAGCCAGGGAACGAGGTTGGCGTGATGTTCCGCTGCGCTAACGATAATCTCATCACCCGGTTGAAGGCGTGGACGCGCATAGCTTTGGGCAACCATGTTGATCGCTTCCGTTGTGCCGCGGGTCCAGACGATGGTTTTGTCATCCGACGCATTAATCAGGTGTGCGACTTTTTCCCGCGCGGCTTCATAGCGTGCGGTCAGGCGCTGGGCTTCAGCAAACTGGCTGCGATGGACGTTCCCGGCACTCAGGCTATAAAACTGATGGGTAGCCTCAATGACCGCCTGCGGCTTCAGCGCCGTAGCAGCGCTGTCGAGATAAACGCCAGCATCGTTGAGTGCGGGAAATTGTGCGCGAAAGTGCGCGGGGTTAAAAGCGTTCATGGTATTCCTCAGTTCAGTAAACCGATCGTGGCGCAAAAAGGGCATTGATACAAGGGTTGTGCTAACCATCGGAATACTCTGGATATCCTGGCAAAGCCCGTTCAGTGTCTTATGCTAAATAGTGTTAGGCGAATACTTTTGCCTGTTATGGAATTCATTTTTTTAGCATAAATCGCTTTAAGGAGAAGAAGATGAAAAAGACTGCCGCCATTATTTCTGCCTGTATGCTGACTTTTGCCCTGAGCGCCTGTTCTGGTTCGAATTACGTGATGCACACCAATGATGGCCGCTCAATCGTAGCTGATGGTAAACCACAGACCGATAATGAGACGGGGATGATTTCGTATAAAGACGCTAACGGCAACAAACAGCAGATTAACCGTACTGATGTGAAAGAGATGGTAGAACTGGATAACTAACCGGTCGTCCATCGACAAAGAGTCGGACAAAAAAAAAGCACCGCAATTTGGCGGTGCTACATTAATCACTATGGACAGACAGGGTAAATGTACAGGAAGTGAAAAAGGGTAGCTTTGCTACCATGGTCTGAATCGCAGACCAATTGCAAACACAACAACACAACATCACAACCGTAAGCCAAAAGCCCACCAGAACACGCATTCCGATAAAACTTTTCGTTCCGGCTTCAGGAAGTGCCGCCACTATAGGTATTTGCTGGTAGAACCTCAACGGACAATTTATAATGGCTCAGATAAAAAAAACTAATAGGTTACAGCCTGTTAGCTAATTGTTAAATTCATTTAACATCAAAGCCTAAAAGTCATGTCAAAACGATTACCACCCTTAAATGCGTTACGTGTTTTTGATGCTGCAGCGCGTCATTTAAGCTTTACTCGCGCAGCAGAAGAGCTTTTTGTGACGCAGGCCGCAGTAAGTCACCAAATCAAGTCACTTGAGGATTTTTTGGGGCTAAAACTGTTTCGTCGACGCAATCGATCTTTGCTGTTAACGGAAGAAGGTCAAAGCTACTTTCTCGACATTAAAGAGATTTTTTCGCAATTAACCGACGCGACGCGTAAACTTCAGGCACGCAGTGCAAAAGGTGCGCTTACCGTTAGTTTATTGCCCAGTTTTGCGATCCAATGGCTGGTGCCCAGACTCTCTAGCTTTAACTCAGCTTATCCGGGAATCGATGTCAGGATCCAGGCGGTGGACCGTCAGGAAGACAAACTGGCTGATGATGTTGATGTGGCGATTTTCTACGGACGCGGCAACTGGCCGGGTCTGCGCGTTGAAAAATTGTACGCAGAATATTTATTGCCGGTCTGCTCTCCGCTGTTGCTTACCGGTGATAAACCGCTAAAGACACCGGACGACCTGGCAAAACACACGTTATTGCATGATGCGTCGCGACGAGACTGGCAAGCCTATACGCGCCAGCTTGGCCTGAATCATATCAACGTACAGCAGGGACCTATCTTCAGCCATAGCGCCATGGTGCTACAGGCTGCAATCCATGGACAGGGGATCGCGCTGGCTAACAACGTCATGGCGCAGTCCGAAATTGAAGCCGGACGTCTGGTCTGTCCGTTTAACGATGTTCTGGTCAGCAAAAACGCATTTTATCTGGTTTGTCATGACAGTCAGGCAGAACTGGGTAAAATAGCCGCCTTCCGTCAGTGGATTCTGGCGAAAGCGGCCACGGAACAAGAAAAATTCCGCTTTCGTTATGAACAATAATTTACGTAGGGTATTCAAATGACCAGCCGTTTTATGCTGATTTTTGCCGCCGTAAGTGGCTTTATTTTTGTGGCGTTGGGCGCCTTTGGGGCACATGTTCTGAGCAAAACCCTCGGTGTTGTTGAAATGGGGTGGATTCAGACCGGCCTTGAGTATCAGGCGTTTCATACGCTGGCTATCTTTGGCCTGGCCGTCGCCATGCAACGGCGCATTAGTATTTGGTTTTACTGGAGTAGCGTGTTTCTGGCATTAGGTACAGTGCTGTTTAGCGGCAGCCTGTATTGTCTCGCGCTCTCTCATTTACGCCTGTGGGCGTTTGTTACCCCTGTCGGCGGCTTCAGCTTCCTCGTAGGCTGGGCGCTGATGTTAGTGGGCGCTATTCGATTGAAACGTAAGGGCGTTAGCCATGAATAAGGTTGTATTGTTGTGTCGCCCAGGTTTTGAAAAAGAGTGCGCCGCAGAAATTACGGATAAAGCAGGACGCCGGGAAATCTTCGGTTTTGCCCGCGTGAAAGACAATGCGGGTTACGTCATCTTCGAATGCTATCAGCAGGACGATGCTGAAAAGTTAGTGAAAGAGCTGCCGTTTAGTTCGCTGATTTTTGCGCGTCAAATGTTTGTGGTGGGCGAGCTGCTGCAATACTTACCGCCGGAAGATCGTATTACACCGATCGTTGGCATGTTGCAGGGCGTGGTGGAAAAGGGTGGCGATCTGCGAGTAGAAGTTGCCGACACCAATGAAAGCAAAGAGCTGGTTAAATTTTGCCGTAAATTTACCGTACCGTTGCGTGCAGCGCTGCGCGAAGCAGGCGTACTGGCAAAGTATGAAACGCCAAAGCGTCCGGTGGTTCACGTCTTCTTTATCGCCCCTGGTTGTTGTTATACCGGCTATTCCTGGCCTGACAATAACTCACCGTTTTACATGGGGATTCCGCGTCTGAAGTTTCCAGCCGATGCGCCGAGCCGTTCAACGCTCAAGCTGGAAGAAGCGCTGCACGTGTTTATCCCTGCCGATGAATG
Organism: Citrobacter sp. MGH105; assembly: GCF_001037485.2. Taxonomy (NCBI): domain Bacteria; kingdom Pseudomonadati; phylum Pseudomonadota; class Gammaproteobacteria; order Enterobacterales; family Enterobacteriaceae; genus Citrobacter; species Citrobacter sp. MGH105. The sequence continues at coordinate 1,001,177 of NZ_CP073048.1, forward strand.
GGATGAGCGTCTGGCGAACGGAATGTATGCGGTGGATTTAGGCGCCTGCCCGGGCGGATGGACCTATCAGCTGGTTAAACGCAACATGTGGGTTTATTCCGTGGATAACGGCCCGATGGCGCAAAGCCTGATGGATACCGGGCAGGTCACCTGGCTACGTGAAGACGGATTTAAGTACCGTCCGAATCGTAACAACATTTCGTGGATGGTCTGTGACATGGTGGAGAAGCCGGCGAAGGTTGCCGCGCTGATGGCACAATGGCTGGTCAACGGCTGGTGTCGTGAGACGATCTTCAACCTCAAGCTGCCGATGAAAAAACGCTACGAAGAGGTATCACAGAACCTGGCTTACATTCAGGCCCAGCTTGATGAACATGGCGTAAATGCCCAGATTCAGGCGCGTCAGCTGTATCATGACCGTGAAGAAGTAACCGTTCACGTACGTCGTCTGTGGGCTGCCGTCGGCGGTCGTCGCGACGAGCGATAAGGCTACAACCCAGGCCGGATGGCGGCGTAATCGCCCTATTCGGCCTGGATTGCTTCAACCAGCTGTGTATCTGAAACAATATGCGTCACATCATCCAGATGCCCAATTCTGGCCTCTCCCGAACGATTAAATTTACTTTTATCGATCAGTAATAAAGACTGCGATGCACGCTTAAGCAGAATGGATTTGAAGTCTGCGTTGGTTGCATTTGAGTCCCAGAGCGCACCGTCGCTGTCGATCCCTTCGCAGGAAAAAATAAACAGGTCAATCTCGAGTGGTTTTAGCTGCGAGATAAGCGAGGGATTAACGTAGCAACCGTATTTGCGCTCAAGGTGACCGCCGGAGCTGATAAGCTGAATGTGTTCACGTTTAGCCAATTCCTGGCAGATGGGCTGGCTGTTGGTAAAAACGTGAATGTTGATGTCCGGTAACTGTCGCGCCAGATACCAGCAGGTAGAGCTGGCGTCTAAGGCAATCACCATACCTTCTTCGATCCATGCCAACGCTTCACGGGCGATATCCGCTTTGTGCGCATAGTGGCTTTTGAGTCGAATATGAAATGGGTCACCGCTGTCCTGATTTTCCCGGTGAATAACTTTGGCCCGACCGTGGTTGCGTAACACTTTTCCCTGGGTCTGTAACTCGCTGAGATCGCGGCGGATGGTCTCTTTGCTGACGTTAAGCTGCAAAGCCAGGGCTTCGGTTGTCAGGCTTTTGTGGTTAGTAAGCAGATCTACGATTGCCTGCTGGCGCGCCGCTTTCATGTTCTGATCCTCATCTAATGATGAATGCCCGTACCTGACGGGCATTCTGACCAGAGATTACGGCGTTACCCCTTTTTTTAAAAGAATATTCCCGTACTTTGCCCGCTCTCCTGTGATAACGATCGCAAACGCCTTTTGTGCTCGTTCGTAAAAGGCATAGCGGTCAATACGCGTGATGTCCGGGCAGGGGGTCTGTAATGAAAGCGCCTGACGATAGCGAGCCTCAACGTCAGGGTCGAGAGTGTCGCCTTCAACCGCAGCCATCATCACCAGCGGTGGGGCGTAGCTGTCCAGTTCAAATAGCGGAATAAGCGCCCGCAGCAGATCGCTGACCAGCAGACCGTCAGCGCGGATGACCTGTGGCCCCATGCTGTTGGCCGGGAAGTGGGCATCGGAAAAGATAATCTCATCGCCGTGTCCCATTTCGGCCAGCACTTTCAGTAAGTCGGGGGAAATTAAGGGAGATATCGTTTTAAGCATGTTACTCGACTCCTGTGAGTTCGGATTCGGTTTGCGGATAGAAGTAACGGTACTGATAGCGCACCTGTTCGCGCGCCTGCTCCGGGGAGGTAAATTCCCCGATGCCTGACCAGGCAAACATTGCGGCGCCTGCCACGGTGGTTTCGGCATCATCCAGCACTTTGACAGGGATCCCGAGAACGTTCGCTTTGATTTGGTTCCACAAGATGTTGCGGCTGCCCCCGCCAACTAATAGCAGTTCAGTGGCCTGGAAATGGCCGATTTTTTCCAGCGTTTGCAGATTCCGCTGCAGCTGTTCTGTCAGTCCTTCCAGCGCGGCGCGATAAAAGTGTCCACGGGTAGTATTGAGGGTAACCCCTTGCCAGCCCGCATTCTGACAGGCCAGCAGGTCGCAGTGCATCTTCACCCCTTCGGCACCAGCGGGAATATCCCGAGCTTCATCAATCAACGTTTGCCAGGGCGTGTCCGCGGTCCATAACAGCTTTCGAACCCATTCAAGCACGCCGGAGGCCAGCCACTGCATACCGGGATTGTTAAGCCCAGCCTGACTATCCAGCTCACAGGTGGAGCCCGCATAATGACTGAGCAGGGAGGTATTTACCTGCGCACTGCGTACCATCAGAATTTCCCATGTGCCGGAAGAGAGTACCGGTTCATCCTGTTGGGCTCCTGCGCCAAATAGCGCAAACTGTGTGTCGTGTCCGGCAGAGATGACTGGAATACCCTCTGGAAGTCCGAGCTGGCTGGCGGCCTCGCGTTGCAGTACCCCAATTTGTTCGCCTGCTTCAACCAGGCGCGGAAACAGGCGACGCGGTATGCCTGTTGCCTGCAAAATGTCCTGGCTGAAATCACGTTGCTGGATATCCAGCATCTGGCTGGTTCCCGCCATGGTGATGTCAGTTGTGAACTCGCCGGTTAAACGTTGGTTGATAAGCGACGAGATAAACAGCCAGGCGTGCGCCTGTTCCAGTAATTGCGGGTGGTTCTCTTTCAGCCACACCAGTTTGTACAGCGTATTGAAGCTAAACGCCCCAACGCCGGAGATTTCCTGCAGCTGCTGCGGTGACATGTAGCGATGGATATTCTCCATTACCGCTGCGGTACGTGGGCATTTCCAGCTGATCACCGGGTACAGTTGTTTACCGTTCTTATCCACCAGCGCGCCGTCCACGCCGAAGGTGGTGACGGCGATCCCGCGAATTTGGCAGGCGGCCAATTGTGAGGAAAGCCGCTGACAGCAGTCGGCAAAGCGTTGCAGAATGGCCTCCAGCGACCATTGGTGCCAGGCACTGTTTTCTGCGGCGATGTCACTGGCGTTCGGGGTCGCTGCGCGGGCGACAATCTTCCCCTGTCGGTCAACGGCAATGGCCCGTACGTTGGTCGCGCCACAGTCGAGAACCAGAATAACCTCTTGTTTCATAATTGCTCCTGGGAGATTACCTATTACCTGATGGCGGCTTCGCCTTATCCGGCCTACAAAACCGTGTGCTTCGTAGGCCTCGCCGCCATCAGGCAATCGCTCGATGTTTAACGCTTATACAGCGGACCGTAGTTCTGACAAGCGCGGTAATCCTGACCTTCCGTATCCATACCGTGGGCGGCCCAGGAGGAAGGACGATAAATTTTCTCGTCTTCCACGTTGTGCATGCACACCGGGATACGCAGCATGGCAGCCAGAGTGATAAAGTCCGCACCTACGTGACCAATTGTCAGCACCCCGTGGTTAGCGCCCCAGTTAGCCATGACGGAATAGACATCGCTGAACGGGCCCTTGCCGGTTAAGCGCGGAGCAAACCAGGTGGTTGGCCATGTGGAGTTGGTACGCGCATCAAGCTGGTCGTGCATATCTTTCGGCAATTCCACGCTCCAGCCTTCCGCGATTTGCAGCACCGGTCCCAACCCTTTGATGATGTTGATACGGCTCATGGTGAACGGCACACCGCCTTCAGTCAGGAAGCGAGATGAGTAACCGCCCCCGCGGAAGTATTCGTGAATAGCCGGGCACCATTCGGTTGCCGCCAGGCATTCATCCGCCTCTTTCTGCGAGATTTCCCAGTGTGGTTTCATGGTCGGTTTACCTTCGCTGTCGCGCTGTTTGCAGGAACCGTCCAGTGCCGCAGAACCGGAGTTAATCAAGTGAATGATGCCGTGCTCAGCAAGGCCGGTCAGCGGTTTACCCGTCACGCGTTCAACCGCCTCTGGCGACCAGTAGGTGCGCACATCGGCAAAGACCTGGGCCGTGCCGGTGAGTTGATGGCCGAACAGCATCGCTACGCCGTTCAGGCTGTCGTTTTCGGTTGCGACAACGAACGGTTCACGAACGCCATTCCAGTCAAAGGAACTGTTGAGCAACGCTTCGGCGGTATCGCCATTTGGGTATTGATCGGTCCAGTGACGTTGCCCCTGGAAGCCCGCGGCGATCGCGTTATAGCCCAGGGATTCTTCGACCAGACCTTTGTCTGCCAGCTTTTTGTTACCCTGCATCATGTCGCGAATGCACATAGCCATCAGCAGGCTTTCTTTCAGCACTGCGCGGCTTTGTTCAGCGTTACGCTTATATTGCTGCGCGTTCTGATCTTCGCCGTAGCGGAAGTTTTTGTCCGCCCACGCCAGCGCCATTTCCAGCTCGGTTTCATCATAGATTTTCTGGTCAATGCGACGACGCAGCTCGGTCATATCAACCGCCTGCACCTTCATACCCAGCCAGGATTCAAAGAAGTTATGGTCGACGATAGAACCGGCGATGCCCATTGATACACCACCGACAGACAGGTAGCTTTTCCCTTTCATACTGGCGACCGCTAAGCCGGCACGGGCAAAGCGCAGCAGTTTTTCTTCAACATCGGCAGGAATAGATGTGTCGTCTGCATCCTGTACGTCATGACCATAGATGGAGAAGGCAGGAAGGCCTTTTTGGCTGTGAGCTGCCAGTGCGGCGGCAAGGTAAACCGCCCCTGGACGTTCCGTGCCGTTGAAGCCCCAGATCGCTTTTGGGCGCATCGGATCCATGTCGATGGTTTCACTGCCGTAGCACCAACATGGGGTAACGGTAATCGTCACGCCAACATTCTGGCTGCTGAATTTTTCTTCACAGGCTGCGGATTCCGCCATGCCGGCGATACAGGTATCGGCAATCACACATTCAATTTGTGCGCCGCAGGCATGACGAAGTTTTTCAGTGATAAGCGCTGCGGTAGCTTTAGCCATATTCATGGTTTGCTCTTCGAGCGACTCACGTACACCCATACGACGTCCGTCAATAACCGGGCGAATACCAATTTTTGGTAAGCTGATTTTTTTCATCACAGATTCCTCACGTTATTCGGATAAATATTCAGTTGGCTGCCGTTTGTGAACGGAAGCGGGCAAAAATAAAGATGATGGCGAAGCAAAGCGCCGGGACCAGTTCAGCGGTCGGGATATTGCCAGCGGCATCGCTGACAAAGCCCATCACCGGGGTCACAATGCCGCCGCCAATGATGGTCATGACGATAAAAGACGAGCCGTATTTGGTGTCTTGTCCCAGATTTTTGATCCCCAGAGAAAAAATGGTTGGGTACTGAATCGACATAAATGCGCTGCACAACGTCAGGGCCAGCAGGCCGATCTGGCCACCGGTGAAGGCGGAAATCAGGCACAGAATCATGGCAAGCAGGGCATATGCGGCCAGCACTTTATGCGGCGCAAAGCGACTGATAAGCCAGGTGCCGGAGAAACGACCGATAAAGAAGCACACCATGGTGCCGGTCAGGTAGTTGGCGGCGAAACCTGGCGTCATGCCTGGGATCTCTTCGATTGCGTAGCGAATCAGGTAGCTCCAGCAGGCAGTTTGTGCACCGACGTAGCAGAACTGCGCCAGTACCGCCCAACGCCAGTGACGAATGCGCACCAGGCGGGAAAGAGACGCGGAGAATGAACTCTGAGCGTTGTCACTGTGATCGTCACTTTGCAGGGTCGGAAACTTGGTAAACATGATCAGCAGGGCGACCAGCAAAACGACCGCGACGATGATCATATAAGGGGTTTGAACCGATAACACCAGGCTGTGATTGTAGGCGCTTAGCTGTTCTGGCGCCATCTTATCGAGTACGTCTTGAGATTGATGTGGCACATTAGACAAAATAAGACTTTGCCCAAAAACAACCGCAATAATGGCACCAAATGAGTTAAAAGTTTGCGCGAGATTTAATCGGAAATGACCGCCGCTTTCCGGGCCCAGTACGGTTACAAAGGGGTTGGCAGCCGTTTCCAGACAACCTAAGCCCGCCGCAATAATAAATAGGCCAATCAGGAATAAGGTGTAATTCATTACCTCTGCCGCTGGCCAGAATAATGCTGCGCCGATGGCATATAAGAATAATCCGGTAATAATGCCTGCTTTATAACTTAGTTTTTTCATCAAGATCCCGGCTGGGATTGGAATGACGAAATAACCAAAATAAAAAGCAGATTGAATCAGACCAGCCTGAAAGTTTGTTAATGTAAAAGCTTGCTGAAATTGTGGTAATAAAATGTCATTAAGATTATTGGCAACCGCCCAAAGGAAAAACAGTGAACAGAGCAACGCGAAGGGAATGACATAATTTTTTGTCTGCCCCCGCTCTACCGCATGAAAACTTTGTGTTTGTATTGATGTGTTTCCCATAGCATCCTCATCAGTTCATAAGCATGTTCAACAGCTTAAGAGTACGATTGGTGATTTTTACCAACCTGCTAATCCAGGTGAGTTCCGGTAACCTGCCAGATAAAATTGGCCTTCATGAATGAACTCATGAATTCATTTTCAAATAAAAACCGGCCATTAATATGATGGTGGTCACATTTATGCTCAGGGTGTGGGTTTATGTGATTATCATCACTTTAATTTCTTTAAAACAATGACCGTTTGAGAAAAATAAATTAAAAAGCCACAGGGATAATGCCCGAATTAATTAGTTAAGTGGAAAACGGGCAATGGTAACAATTTATTCGCAAATGACCGTTTTACAATGGTTTTATTAAGAACGGACATTTTGCAATTGTAATATTATGCCTGCATGTTTTTATTCAGCGTTATTAGTTGATGAACATCACAAAATCCAGTGCTAAAAATTCCCTTCTCTTTATTCAGCATGATGATAGTTAGCAAATACCCGCTTAAATCAACAGAGCGTCGAGGTATTAGCAATGTTCTGTTGTCGCATTTTGACTCACTGAGAGAGGTAAGTAATGGAACGAAATACGCTGGCACGGCAGATTATCAATACCTGCCTGGAAATGACCCGTCTGGGGTTGAATCAGGGGACTGCGGGTAATGTAAGTGTGCGTTACCAGGACGGGATGTTAATTACCCCGACGGGTATTCCGTATGACAAACTCACCGAATCCCACATTGTGTACATCAATGCTGAGGGGCAGCACGAAGAAGGGAAATTACCTTCCAGCGAGTGGCGGTTCCATATGGCCGCTTATCAGACGCGTCCCGATGCTCAGGCGGTGGTCCATAATCATGCCGTGCATTGTACTGCTGTTTCTATTCTCAACCGGCCAATCCCGGCAATCCATTACATGATTGCGGCGGCTGGCGGTAACTCAATTCCCTGTGCGCCATATGCGACATTTGGCACGCGTGAGCTTTCCGAGCACGTTGCGGTGGCGCTGAAAAACCGAAAAGCAACGCTGTTGCAGCATCATGGGCTGATCGCCTGCGAGGAAAATCTGGAAAAAGCCCTGTGGTTAGCGCATGAAGTGGAAGTGCTGGCGCAGCTTTATCTCAGCACGCTGGCGATTACCGATCCGGTTCCGGTACTGGACGATGAGGCTATCGCTATTGTGCTGGAAAAATTCAAAACATATGGATTGCGTATTGAAGAATAGGAGATAAAACGATGGCGAACAGAATGATTCTGAACGAAACGGCATGGTTTGGCCGGGGAGCTGTTGGCGCATTAACCGATGAAGTTATTCGTCGTGGTTATCGCAAAGCGTTGATTGTGACTGATAAAAATCTGGTGCAGTGCGGCGTTGTTGAGAAGGTGACTTCCCGAATGGATGCTGCAGGTCTGGCATGGGAAATCTATTCAGGCGTTATTCCTAATCCAACCATTGCGGTAGTGCAGGAAGGATTGAGTGTCTTTCAGCAAAGCGGCGCAGACTATCTGGTCGCCATTGGTGGAGGCTCCCCGCAGGATACCTGTAAAGCGATTGGCATTATTAACAATAACCCGGAGTTTGCGGATGTACGCAGCCTTGAAGGGTTATCGCCGACACGCTTCCCGAGCGTGCCAGTTATGGCTATCCCAACCACTGCGGGAACGGCGGCGGAAGTGACCATTAACTACGTGATCACTGACGAAGAGAATCGGCGTAAGTTTGTTTGTGTCGATCCACATGACATCCCGCAGGTGGCGTTCATTGATGCTGACATGATGGACGGCATGCCTGCTGCATTAAAAGCGGCTACTGGCGTAGATGCACTGACTCATGCCATTGAAGGCTACATTACGCGGGCTGCTTGGGCGCTTACCGATGCGCTGCACATTAAAGCCATCGAAATTATTGCCGGGTCATTACGCGGTTCTGTTGCGGGCGACAGCAAGGCGGGGGAAGCGATGGCTCTGGGCCAGTACGTTGCCGGGATGGGTTTCTCCAACGTAGGTCTGGGATTAGTGCATGGCATGGCACACCCGTTAGGCGCGTTCTACAACACGCCGCACGGCGTCGCGAATGCCATTTTGCTGCCGCACGTGATGCACTATAACGCCGAATTCACCGGGGAAAAATTCCGCGATATCGCCCGGATAATGGGGGTTAAGGTTGAAGGACTGACGCTGGCAGAGGCACGCAAAGCGGCGGTGGATGCCGTCTTCGCCCTTAATCGCGATGTAGGTATCCCACTGCATCTACGCGATGTTGGCGTCCGTAAAGAGGATATTCCTGCGCTGGCGCAAGCCGCATTTGACGATGTTTGTACCGGGGGAAACCCGCGTGAAGCGAGCCTTGGGGATATCGTTGAGCTGTACCATACCGCCTGGTAATCACCTGGTGTTTATCTGGCCTACAGGGTTGTACAATAAGTAGGCCGGATAAGCGCAGCGCCATCAGGAAATAAGGCTACCGCGCCAGCCGTAGCTGTTGTAGGTTTCCGTCGATATGTAAGTCTGTTTGCAGCCGCGCGATATCGCGGCACAAAAACGCCATCTCCCGATGTTCTTCGAGTTTCTTACGCCATTTCTCCGGTACGTCATCCAGATGTTCATACAGCGCTTCCAGCGTTGGAAACTGTGCCAGCAGTTGTGTGGCACTTTTAGGACCAATACCGGCAACCCCCGGTATTTTAGAACTGCTGATCCCGGCCAGTCCCCAGTAATCTGGCAGCTGTTGCGGTAGTACGCCAAACTCTTTCTCGATAAACGGCGCATCCAGCCAGCGTTTCTGGAAATAATCACGAATACGCAGCGTCGGGGAGAGTAGCTGGCAGTAGCCTTTATCGGTTGAGACGATAGTCGCCTGGTGTCCCGCCTGGCTAACTTTCACCGCCAGAGTGGCGGCTAAATCATCGGCTTCATTCCCGCTGGATACCCAGCAGCAGACGCCGCGCTGTTCAAAAGCGGCGCGTAAGGCGGGCATTTCCTGGTGTAAATCGTCAGGCATCGGCGGGCGACCGGCTTTGTAGTCAAGTAACCGTTGGTGACGCCAGCCGCTGTTACGCGCTTCGTCATCAAATACCGCCACGGCGTGCGTGGGCTGACTGTGCATAATCAGCTGATCGAGCGCGTGCTGGCATGCCTCCACGCAGGGGGAGCCCTGTACGGCGTGAATACGGCGGATGAGATTCAGTGCATCAACAATGAGTAGGTGGACGGCCACGGTGTTCTCCCTAACAAATTAGTCTGTAGGGTAACATTCACGACGAGTGGAGACGAGCATTGCGAAAGAGCGCTATCCGTAAGCCTGATAAGCGAAGCGCCATCAGGCAATAAAAGCCGGATGCGGCGAGCGCCTTATCCGGCCTACAGATACGAAAATGTGCTGAGAATTAATCGCAGGTGACAATCTTCATCGCCAGACCACCACGAGAGGTTTCGCGGTATTTGGCGTTCATGTCTTTACCGGTTTCGTACATGGTCTCGATAACTTTATCGAGGCACACGCGTGGTTCACTGGTACGGCGCAGCGCCATACGTGCAGCGTTCACCGCTTTAACCGAAGCAATGGCATTACGCTCAATGCACGGTACCTGAACCTGGCCGGCAACCGGGTCGCAGGTCAGACCCAGGTTGTGTTCCATACCGATTTCTGCCGCGATGCACACCTGCATTGGGCTACCACCCAGCAGTTCAGCCAGACCAGCCGCTGCCATGGAGCAGGCGACGCCAACTTCACCCTGACAACCGACTTCGGCACCAGAGATAGAGGCGTTCATCTTGTACAGTGAACCAATGGCGCTCGCGACCAGCATGTAGCGTGCCAGCGAGTTAGCGTTCACTTCACGGATAAACTTGTCGTAATACGCCAGTACGGCAGGAACAATCCCGCATGCACCGTTGGTTGGTGCAGTCACCACGCGTCCACCGGCTGCGTTTTCTTCGTTCACGGCCAGCGCGAACATGTTGATCCAGTCAACAACCGCCATCGGGTCGGTGGTGGTTTTGTCGCTGCTGACCAGCATGCGACGCAGCGCAGCAGCACGACGCGGAACGCGCAGTTTGCCCGGCAATACACCTTCGGTGGTGATGCCGCGTTCAATCCCGCTACGCATCACTTCCCAGACGTTAGCAAAGTGCTGTTCCAGCTCTTCTTTGCTGTGCAGCGCCAGTTCATTTTGCATCATCAGACCGGAAAGCGACAGGCCGGTTTCCTGGCAATGACGTTGCAAATCAGCTGCGGATTTATACGGATATGGCACGTTTACCGGAGAGTTGTTCGGTAAACCAAAGTGTTCTTCATCAACGATGAACCCACCGCCAATGGAATAGTAAGTCTGGCTGTAAATGGCCTTTTCGCCCGCCAGTGCGGTAATGCGCATCCCGTTTTCGTGCAGGGACAGATTGTCCGCATGGAAATTCATGCACTTGTCGACCGGGAACTCGACCTCATGTTGACCGTCTGCCAGCAGCAAACGCCCATGAGTATTCACATCCTGGATAAAGGACGGAATGGCATCAATGTCTACGGTATCCGGCAGATTACCCGCCAGGCCCATAATAATCGCGATGTCGGTATGGTGACCTTTCCCCGTCAGAGATAAAGAGCCATAGACATCAACCACTACGCGGGTTACGTCAGTGAGAATTCCGCGTGCAATCAGGTCATCCGTGAATTGTTTGCCTGCTTTCATCGGGCCAACAGTGTGGGAGCTGGAAGGGCCAATGCCGATTTTGAAAATATCGAATACGCTAATCATGAGGCGTCCATTGTGTATCGAGGTGCGCCGCCCCGAGGAGCGGCGCAGGGGAATTAACTGAACAGAGAGTAGAAAATAGCGGAGATAGCGATCAGGCCCATAATCACAACGAAGACGTTGCTGATATGGCCGCTGTACTTACGCATTGCCGGTACTTTCTGAATGGCATACATCGGCATCAGGAACAGAATCATCGCGATGATTGGGCCACCCAGGGTCTCAATCATGCCGAGGATGCTTGGGTTCAGCGTCGCCACAATCCAGGTGGTTACCAGCATGAACAGAGCAGTGATTTTGTTCAGTTTGTTGATTTCGATGGATTTGCCTTTGCCACGCAGAGACTTAATCACCATACCATTGAAGCCTTCACGCGCGCCCAGGTAGTGGCCCAGGAAGGATTTGGTGATAGCGATAATCGCGATGATAGGTGCCATCCAGGCAATAATCGGCGCGTTAAAGTGGTTCGCCAGGTAAGACAGAATCGAGATGTTCTGCTCTTTCGCTGCTGCCAGGTCTGCCGGAGTCAGGCTGAACACGCAGCTGAAGACGAAGAACATAACGGTCAGTACCATCATGATGTGAGCGAATGCCAGAATCTTGGAGCATTTTTTCTCTGCTTCATCACCGTACTCTTCACGCTTCGCCACGGCGAAGGAGGAGATGATCGGAGAGTGGTTGAAGGAGAAAACCATTACCGGAATTGCCAGCCACAGGGTCAACAGCAGGCCGTTGCCGGTGGTTGCCGCAGAGTCAAATGACATGGTTTCCAGAATCGCACCGCTCCACTGAGGGATCAGGTACAGCGCCAGCAGCATCAGAGCCGCAACGAACGGGAATACCAGGATGCTCATCGCCTTAACGATCATCTGCTCACCGAAGCGCACGATGGTCATCATGCCGACAATCAGGATCAGTGACAGGATTGCGCGCGGCGGCGGCGTAATCGCCAGCTGGTGGGTCAGGAAGCTTTCAACCGTGTTGGTGATTGCTACGCTGTAAACCAACAGAATCGGGTAGATAGCGAAGAAGTAGAGTAGGGTAATCAGTTTACCTGCACCAACACCAAAGTGTTCTTCTACAACTTCGGTGATGTCTTCACCCGGATTTTTACCGGACAGCACAAAGCGAGTCAGGCCGCGGTGTGCAAAGAAAGTCATTGGGAAGGCAAGGATCGCCATGATGATCAGCGGGATCATACCGCCTACGCCTGCGTTAATCGGCAGGAACAATACACCCGCGCCAATCGCCGTGCCGTAAAGGCCCAGCATCCACATGGTGTCTGTCTTGCGCCATGCGCTGCGGGTCTGGCCCGTAACGATAGTGCTGGTTTGAGTGTTTTCCATCTATTTCTCCTGGAGGAAGCTTAAAAAGTCGGGTTTGGGTTCAATCCAATGAGAAAGCACCCGACTGTAAATCGAAATTCGTTGAGCGATTTTTTATATAATTTTTCGCCGTAATAATTTGCGGGCGGAAAGATACATTTTAGTAATGAATGTATCAGTGATCGGGATCCCAAATGCAATAATCCACCTTTTATGTGGATAAATTTGGGCCATTAATCTGTTAAAAAATAGTCAAAGCGAATTTACGGGCGCGAAGGCTAACATTAACGACATATCTCATGAAAGCGAAGGCGCGAAGATACGAGCGTTGCGCTGTAAAAACTGTTGTTTTTAGATGATTTCGGCGACTAATAATAATTTTCTAAGATAAATCACGGTTGGTTTTTCAAGGTAATCGTTTGCGTATCGCGTTATATTTAACGACATATCATTGGTATTTATATAATCGTCTGAGCTATGTGACTGGTATCACTAAAAAAAGCCGGGAGGCGCATGCGCCAAACCCGGCTTTGATATGGACAAAACTGTCACCGCTATAGCGCTGCTAGCGGGTGTTGAAGGTCAGGCGCAGATCTCGTAGCAAGGGATGTACGCGGAGCCTGGCAACTTCATGCGATGTTGTGCAACAAAGCCCTGCAGGAGATCGTCCATGCGGCGCATCATTTCGCGGTCACCGTGGATTTTGTACGGGCCAAACTCTTCGATGGCGCGAATGCCGACCTCCTTCACGTTACCGGCCACAATACCCGAGAATGCACGACGCAGGTCGGCGGCCAATACTTCAACGGGTTGATCCGGGTACAGCTTCAGGTTGGCCATGTTTTCATGGGACGGCTCGAACGGCATCTGCAAATCAGGTGCGATACGAATCGACCAGTTAAAACTGTAGGCATCTCCGGTGTCGCGACGGTTTTCTTTCACCAGCGGCATCGCTTTTTTCATCAGACGCGCCACTTCTGCCGCATCGTCAATGATAATGCGATAGTGGCGACGCGCATCTTCCCCCAGCGTGTGCACGATAAATTCGTCCAACACGCGGAAGTAATCCGCACTCTCTTTTGGTCCGGTCAGGATCAGCGGCAGCACTTGATCTTTGTTGGCCGGATTCATCAGGATCCCCAGCAGATACAGCAGCTCTTCTGCTGTCCCTACGCCACCCGGGAAGATGATAATACCGTGGGCGATACGCACGAACGCTTCCAGACGTTTTTCAATGTCCGGCATGATGATCAGTTCGTTTACCAGCGGGTTAGGCGGTTCAGCGGCGATGATTGACGGTTCGGTCATGCCAATAAAGCGGCTGTCTTTGTATCGCTGCTGGGCGTGGCCGACCGCAGCGCCTTTCATTGGCGCTTCCATCGCCCCCGGACCGCAGCCGGTACAGATGTTCAGTTCGCGCAGACCCAGTTGGGTGCCGACGCGACGGGCATACAGGTACTCATTTTCGTTGATTGAGTGACCGCCCCAGCAGACGACCATGTTCGGCGCTTCACCGACGTGCAGCGCCCGGGCATTACGCAGGATCGAGAATACGAGGTTGGTAATATGCACCGAGCTTTCGAGATCCAGATGCTGAAAACGACCGGCGTTATGGATCTGTCCATTTACGAACAGAATGTCGCGCAGTACGGCAAACAGGTTAGCCTGTAGCGCACGAATAATGCGTCCATCAACAAACGCATCTTCAGGTGGGTTGATCAGTTCCAGCTTCACGCCCCGTTCGCGGCGCAGTACGTTAATATCGAAACTTTCAAAGCGGGACAGCAGTTCTTTACTGTTGTCAGTCAAACTGCCGGAGTTCAGAACGGCAAGCGAACAGTTACGAAACAGTTGATACAGGTCGCTGCTGGCCGTGCGTTTAAGCATATCGACTTCCAGCTGCGACAACATGTCCATTGAGCCAAGCGGGCTAATATGTGTAATCAAGTAAACTCCTTATGGGACGCAACACGTCATTCCCTATTGATTACAATAGCCCTGGCTTATGACCTTTCACAACCTTGCGCGCGGAATCCGGCACGCAAAATTGAGAAAAAAGATTACTGACGTACCAGACGACCGGTTGCCGGAGTGAAATCGGTGTTGGTGCGCCATGGGTTAATGTCCAGACCACCACGTCGCGTGTAGCGTGCATAGACGCTCAGTTTCTCTGGCTGGCAGAAGCGCAGAATGTCATTGAAAATACGTTCCACGCACTGCTCATGAAATTCATTATGGTGGCGGAAGGAGACCAGATAACGCAGCAGCATCTCTCTGTCGATTTTCCGTCCACGATACTGAATTTGTATGGAGCCCCAGTCGGGCTGATGGGTGATCAGACAGTTGGATTTCAGCAGGTGGCTGACCAGCGTCTCTTCGACTGCCTTTTCACCGCTCACGGCATTTTCCAGATACGCAGTGCTGAACTGATAGTTGTCGATGACGATATCCTGATTGTCGATACAGGTCCCATTAAAGTGGGCTATCGGCTGCCCTTCCAGTTCGTCAAGGCGGTACAGCGCCACGCTGACATCGCCCTGAGCGCAGGCGCGAAGATCGTTTTCCAGTGTCTGGCGTACCGCGTCCCAGGAATCAAAACGCGTCTGGTTAAAACTGTTCAGGTAAAGCTTAAAGCTTTTCGACTCAATCAGATTTACGCTGGTGTAATCCAGTTCCACGTGACCGATCGCGACTTGTGGTAAGCCGTTGGCATTCAGCCACGACAGTTCATACAGCGTCCAGATATCCGCACCGTGAAAAGGCAAGTTATCGGCCTTTAAATCCAGCGGGTCGCGATTCAGGCTGCGCGGAACGCCCTGCAACAGACTTGCATCGTAACTGTCTCGGTAATCCGTTGATTTACCGAGAGTCAGGCCGTTAAGCGCCTGATGATTTTCATAAGAGGACATGTTTCACCGTCATAAACCAGATACACTATGCGACAAGTGTATCCTGGCTTTTGTGAAGAGAGAAATCAGTGAACGAATTGACAGCGCAGGCGTTGATAGCCTTTACGACGCGTTATTGCGACGCATGGCATGAAAAAAACAACAGTTGGCCGCTCAGCGAAGAGCTGTATGGCGTACCTTCTCCGTGCATCATTTCTTCCACAGACGATGCCGTATTTTGGCAGCCTCAACCTTTTGTCGGCGAAAATAACCTCAATGCGGTTGAACGGGCCTTTGATATTGTGGTACAATCTGCCGTTCACGCTTTTTACACCACTCAGTTTGCTGGTGATATGCACGCGCAGTTTGCGGATGAAAAGCTCACGCTGCTGCAAACCTGGAGTGAAGATGACTTCAGGCGCGTTCAGGAAAACCTGATTGGTCATCTGGTTACGCAAAAGCGCCTCAAGCTATCACCTACGCTTTTTATTGCCACACAAGATAATGAGCTTGACGTCATTTCGGTGTGCAATCTGTCCGGTGAAGTGTGCAAAGAAACGCTGGGAACCCGTAAACGAACGGTGCTGGCGGCCTCACTTGCGGAATTCCTCACTCAACTTAAGCCAGTTCTGTAATCCAGTTTGCCCTGAACCTTGTGAGAGATCTCTTACAAACCCTGTAGGACATTGCCAGGTGATAAGTAAAGACTTAATGAATTGATAAAATAATAATTTATTATTATTCAATTGGTTAGTGTTTTATTGTCAACTTTCATACGAAAATAATCGTAAGGGTAAGCCTGTAAGCATCTTGTAAGACAAAGCGAAACAGGCGATTCTATATCTGTCGACAAGGAGTCGCACAACGAAGAGAACATCAGGATGATGGCTCTTCGCCAGGACACACCAGGACGGTGTTGCAAGGACAGGTTTCAGGACGAAGCAAAGAGGAAGACGCTGGATGCGTTAAAGGACACCTCCAGGATGGAGAATGAGAGCCGGTCAGGATGTTCGGCGGGTCTGGATGGCCAGGATACTTCAGGATGAAGTTTTCACATCGGGGTGATGTGAGCAGGATGCAAAAGTTCAGGATGAACACGGTCGCAAGACCACAGGAAAAGTTGTCACGGATGAGCAGGGAGCACTAAAAGTAGCTGGAATGCTGCGAAACGAACCGGGAGCACTGTTTTTACAGTGCTCCCTTTTTTTATTTCCCTTCACTAGTGCTATTCTTCGCGCCAGATTTTTTCATCATTGAGGTTAATTTCATGACGACTCATGACCGTGTGCGCCAGCAGTTACACGCACTTGAAGCGCTACTGCGTGAACATCATCACTGGCGGATGGATGAGCCAGCAGAGCATCTGTTTACCAGTACGCAGCCTTTTTGTATGGATACCATGGAGCCGGTCGAGTGGCTGCAGTGGGTGTTGATTCCCCGCATGCATACGTTGATTGATAACGCGCAGCCGCTTCCGCAAGCTTTTGCCGTCGCACCGTATTACGAAATGGCGCTGGCAGCCGATCACCCGCAACGCGACATTCTTCTGGCGGCATTGCAGGAGCTGGATGCGCTGTTTACAAGTGATAACGCCTGATGCTGGAAATTCTTTATCAGGACGAATGGCTGGTCGCCGTCAATAAACCTTCGGGCTGGTTGGTTCACCGCAGTTGGCTTGACCGGGATGAGAAAGTGGTGGTGATGCAAACGGTGCGCGACCAAATTGGTCAGCACGTATTTACCGCCCATCGTCTCGACAGACCAACCTCCGGCGTGCTGCTGATGGGACTGTCCAGCGAAGCCGGGCGTTTGCTGTCCCAGCAGTTTGAACATCATCAAATTCAGAAACGCTATCATGCGATTGTGCGTGGCTGGCTGATGGATGATGCCGTGCTGGATTACCCGCTGGTCGAAGAGCTGGATAAGATTGCCGATAAGTTTGCCCGTGATGATAAAGGCCCGCAGCCTGCTGTCACCCATTATCGTGGCCTGGCAACGGTAGAAATGCCGGTAGCGACCGGGCGTTATCCGACTACCCGTTACGGGCTGGTGGAACTGGACCCTAAAACCGGTCGCAAGCACCAGCTCAGACGCCATCTGGCGCACTTGCGCCATCCGATTATCGGCGACAGCAAGCACGGTGATTTGCGGCAAAACCGCAGCGCCGCAGAGCATTTCGGTTGCCAGAGATTGATGCTGCATGCCAGCCAGCTTGCGCTGACCCATCCTTTCACCGGCGAACCGCTGGTTATTCGAGCCGGACTGGATGACGTCTGGATGCAGGCGTTATCACAGTTTGGCTGGCGTGGACTTCTCCCTGAGAATGAAAGGGTTGAGTTCAGCGGGCTGTCAGGTCAGGATGAGCAGATAGATTCTTAAGTCCCAGGAGATTACGGTTATGGCGGAAATTGGAATTTTTGTCGGCACGATGTACGGAAACGCGCTGCTGGTTGCCGAAGAGGCCGAAGCTATTTTGACGGCGCAGGGTCATAAAGCTACGGTGTTCGAAGATCCGGAGCTTAGCGACTGGCAGGCATATCAGGATAAATATGTACTGGTGGTGACTTCCACGACCGGGCAGGGCGATCTGCCGGATAGCATCGTGCCGCTGTTTCAAGGGATCAAAGATAATCTCGGTTTCCAGCCAAATCTGCATTACGGGGTAATTGGGCTGGGCGACAGTAGCTACGTTAATTTCTGCAATGGCGGCAAACAGTTCGATGCCTTGTTGCAGGAACAAAGCGCCCACCGTGTAGGAGAAATGCTGCTGATTGATGCCAGCGAGCATCCTGAACCGGAAAGCGAATCCAATCCCTGGGTAAAAAACTGGGGAACCTTGCTTAAATAACTCCCTCGCTCGTACGGGCATGCAACCCCCCTTTGAACCGCAAGCCGGGCCAGGCGAAGCCGCCACCCGGCAATAAAACCCTAATTACGTGAACTAACTTCCACTACTTTGGGCTTATGCCCCAAACAACTTCTCACTGCCTCCCTAATGTTGTGTTCATGCACGGTGAGGGCAAGTGGCACTCCTTCATATACTTTTCCCGTCAGTTCCCGGAATGGCAGCGAGTCAGAATAAAACGGCCCTGAGCTGTACCAACACTGCCACACACTAACCTCTCATTCTGATCACCCTACAGGTGCTGTACAGAATGAACTGGCGAAAGCCAGGATTCAGGAGTGCAACAATGAGTTCATTAAGTCAGGCGGCGAGCAGCGCGGAAAAACGCACTAACGCTCGCTACTGGATAGTGGTGATGCTGTTTATCGTCACATCCTTCAACTACGGCGATCGCGCCACCTTATCCATTGCCGGTTCGGAGATGGCCAAAGACATTGGTCTGGATGCGGTAGGGATGGGGTATGTATTCTCCGCTTTCTCATGGGCCTATGTTATCGGCCAGATCCCCGGCGGCTGGTTGCTCGACCGCTTTGGTTCAAAACGCGTTTATTTCTGGTCCATCTTTATTTGGTCCATGTTTACCCTGCTGCAGGGTTTTGTCGATATCTTCAGTGGTTTCGGCATTATCGTTGCGCTGTTTACTTTGCGCTTCCTCGTTGGTTTAGCTGAAGCGCCCTCCTTCCCCGGCAACAGTCGTATTGTGGCGGCGTGGTTCCCGGCACAGGAAAGGGGCACAGCGGTCGCTATCTTTAACTCTGCGCAATACTTTGCCACCGTTATCTTCGCGCCAATCATGGGTTGGCTGACCCACGAAGTGGGTTGGTCGCACGTGTTCTTCTTTATGGGCGGTCTTGGGATTGTTATCAGCTTCGTCTGGCTGAAGGTGATTCATGAACCGAACCAGCACCCGGGCGTAAACCAAAAAGAGCTGGAGTACATTGCCGAAGGTGGGGCGCTGATCAACATGGATCAGGCGGCAGCCAAAACAAAAGTGCCGTTTAGCGTGAAGTGGGGGCAAATCAAACAGCTGCTGGGTTCACGGATGATGATCGGGATTTACATCGGCCAATACTGCATTAACGCGCTGACCTACTTCTTTATCACCTGGTTCCCGGTTTATCTGGTGCAGGCTCGCGGTATGTCGATTTTGAAAGCCGGTTTTGTTGCTTCGGTTCCGGCCATTTGCGGATTCGCCGGCGGCGTGCTCGGCGGCATTATTTCCGACTGGTTGATGCGCCGTACCGGTTCGCTGAATATCGCCCGTAAAACGCCAATCGTACTCGGTATGCTGCTGTCGATGGTGATGGTGTTCTGTAACTACGTCAATGTGGAGTGGATGATCATCGGCTTTATGGCGCTGGCCTTCTTCGGCAAAGGTATCGGCGCGTTGGGATGGGCAGTGATGGCTGATACCGCACCTAAAGAGATCAGCGGTCTGAGCGGCGGTTTGTTCAACATGTTTGGCAACATCTCCGGCATCGTCACGCCAATTGCTATCGGCTACATCGTCGGGACTACCGGCTCGTTTAACGGCGCGTTGATTTACGTCGGGGTACATGCGCTGATTGCGGTGGTGAGCTATCTGGTGCTGGTGGGCGATATTAAACGTATCGAACTGAAACCTGTCGCAGGACAATGATGATGACAACACAATCGAGTCCCGTTATTACCGATATGAAGGTCATCCCGGTGGCCGGTCATGACAGCATGCTGCTCAATATTGGCGGCGCGCATAACGCATACTTTACTCGTAATATCGTGGTGCTCACCGATAATGCCGGAAACACCGGTGTCGGTGAAGCGCCTGGTGGTGAAGTGATTTATCAGACGCTGGTGGATGCGATTCCGCAGGTGCTGGGCCAGGAAGTGGCGCGCCTGAATAAGGTGGTGCAGCAGGTGCATAAAGGCAACCAGGCCGCTGATTTTGACACCTTTGGCAAAGGCGCCTGGACCTTTGAACTGCGGGTCAATGCGGTAGCGGCGCTGGAAGCCGCATTGCTCGACCTGCTGGGTAAGGCGCTGAACGTGCCGGTTTGTGAACTGTTAGGGCCGGGCAAGCAGCGCGATGCGGTCACCGTACTCGGCTATCTGTTCTACGTGGGCGATCGCACAAAGACCGATTTACCGTATCTGGAAAGTACGCCGGGAAACCATGAGTGGTATCACCTGCGTCATCAGCAAGCGATGAACAGTGAGGCTGTGGTACGTCTGGCTCAGGCTTCGCAGGATCGCTACGGCTTTAAAGATTTCAAACTCAAGGGCGGTGTACTGCCTGGCGAGCAGGAAATCGACACCGCTCGTGCGCTGAAAAAATGCTTCCCGGATGCGCGTATTACGGTTGATCCCAACGGTGCCTGGCTGCTGGATGAAGCCATCTCCCTGTGTAAAGGGCTGAACGATGTTCTGACCTACGCCGAAGATCCATGCGGCGCTGAACAGGGTTTTTCTGGCCGTGAAGTGATGGCCGAGTTCCGCCGTGCAACCGGTCTGCCGGTAGCAACGAACATGATAGCTACCAACTGGCGTGAAATGGGCCATGCGGTGATGCTGAATTCAGTAGATATTCCGCTGGCCGATCCGCACTTCTGGACCCTTTCTGGCGCGGTACGCGTGGCACAGTTATGCGATGACTGGGGCCTGACCTGGGGCTGCCATTCTAACAATCATTTTGATATTTCCCTGGCGATGTTCACCCACGTTGGTGCGGCTGCACCGGGTAATCCAACGGCTATTGATACCCACTGGATCTGGCAGGAGGGCGATTGCCGTCTGACCAAAAATCCGCTGGAGATTAAAAACGGAAAAATTGCGGTACCCGATGCGCCCGGTCTGGGCGTGGAACTGGACTGGGATCAGGTACAGAAAGCGCATGAAGCCTATAAGGCGCTGCCCGGCGGCGCGCGTAATGACGCAGGCCCAATGCAGTATCTGATCCCCGGATGGACTTTTGACCGTAAACGTCCCGTTTTCGGCCGCCACTAATTTTGAATAAGGACTTAATTATGAGCGCACAATTTTCTACCCCATTGGTTACCTCTATGCAGGTTATTCCGGTTGCGGGTCATGACAGCATGTTGATGAACCTGAGCGGCGCACATGCTCCGTTCTTCACGCGCAATATTGTGATTATTAAAGATAACTCCGGTCATACCGGCGTGGGTGAAATTCCCGGCGGCGAAAAAATCCGCAAAACGCTGGAAGATGCGATCCCGCTGGTGGTAGGCAAAACGTTAGGTGAATACAAAAATGTGCTGAATGCAGTACGCAATACTTTTGCCGATCGTGATGCGGGCGGTCGCGGTTTGCAGACCTTCGATTTACGTACCACTATTCATGTGGTTACAGGGATCGAAGCGGCGATGTTGGATCTGTTAGGTCAGCATCTGGGCGTAAACGTCGCCTCTTTGCTGGGGGATGGCCAGCAGCGTAGCGAAGTTGAAATGTTGGGTTATCTGTTCTTCGTGGGTAACCGTAAGGCAACGCCGCTGCCGTACCAGAGTCAGCCGGATGAGAAATGCGACTGGTATCGTCTGCGTCATGAAGAAGCGATGACCCCGGATGCGGTAGTGCGCCTGGCGGAAGCCGCGTATGAGAAGTATGGTTTCAACGACTTTAAACTGAAAGGCGGTGTGCTGGCCGGGGAAGAGGAAGCAGAATCTATCGTTGCGCTGGCGAAGCGCTTCCCGCAGGCCCGCGTCACGCTGGATCCGAACGGCGCGTGGTCGCTAAATGAAGCGATTAAGATCGGCAAATATCTGAAGGGGTCTCTGGCCTATGCGGAAGATCCGTGCGGTGCCGAGCAGGGTTTCTCCGGTCGTGAAGTGATGGCGGAGTTCCGCCGCGCCACCGGTCTGCCGACCGCCACCAACATGATCGCCACCGACTGGCGTCAGATGGGGCATACACTGTCGTTACAGTCCGTGGATATACCACTGGCGGACCCGCACTTCTGGACTATGCAGGGTTCTGTCCGTGTGGCGCAGATGTGCCATGAGTTCGGGCTGACCTGGGGATCGCACTCTAACAACCATTTTGATATTTCGCTGGCGATGTTTACGCATGTCGCGGCGGCGGCTCCGGGAAAAATTACCGCTATCGACACCCACTGGATCTGGCAGGAAGGCAACCAGCGCTTGACCAAAGAGCCGTTTGAAATCAAAGGCGGCATGGTGCAGGTTCCGGCAAAACCGGGTCTGGGCGTGGAACTGGATATGGATCAGGTCATGAAAGCGCATGAGCTGTACCAGCAACATGGACTGGGGGCTCGTGATGATGCGATGGGAATGCAGTATCTGATCCCGAACTGGACGTTTGATAATAAGCGTCCGTGCATGGTACGCTAAGCGAACTGGGACCGCTCCCATAAAGTGAGCGGTTTTTCTCCTGGTGTATGCTTAACACAGTCAACATGCGTAAGGATGCTTTATGAAAATAGTAATCGCACCGGATTCCTATAAGGAAAGTTTGAGTGCGCTTGAAGTGGCAACGGCTATTGAGCAGGGGTTTCGTGAGATCTGGCCCGATGCGGATTACGTGAAGATCCCAGTCGCGGACGGCGGTGAAGGAACGGTCGAAGCGATGGTTGCCGCAACGCAAGGTCACCTTGTGCATGTTGATGTTACCGGCCCTTTGGGCAACACAATTCAGGCATTTTATGGTTTATCTGGTGATGAGCGCTCGGCGTTTATCGAAATGGCGGCCGCCAGCGGACTGGAACAGGTTCCTGTGGGTTTACGCGATCCGCTGAAAACGACGTCCTGGGGAACCGGGGAGTTAATCCGTCATGCGCTGGACGCTGGCGTTGAGCATATCATCATTGGGATTGGCGGTAGCGCCACCAATGATGGCGGTGCCGGGATGGTGCAAGCGCTGGGAGCAAAACTGCTGGATGCGCAAAATAACGAAATTGCGCAAGGCGGAATCGGTCTGGAATCTCTGTCCCAGATTGATATTTCTCAGTTAGACAGCCGTCTTGCCGGGTGCCTTATAGAAGTGGCTTGCGATGTGACCAACCCGTTGACTGGAAAAGAGGGCGCATCCGCGGTTTTTGGTCCGCAAAAAGGGGCGACGCCGGAGATGATTACCCGCCTGGATCGGGCGCTCACGCACTATGCGCGACTTATTGCCCGCGATCTGGACATCAACGTGCTGGATCTGGCCGGTGGTGGTGCGGCGGGTGGTATGGGGGCGGCGCTGTATGCGTTTTGCGGCGCACAGTTACGCTGCGGTATTGAGATAGTGACCGATGCGTTACACCTTGATGCCTGCGTTGCGGATGCGGATTTAGTGGTCACAGGTGAAGGGCGCATTGATAGTCAGACCATTCACGGTAAGGTTCCGGTTGGCGTGGCGAAGGTCGCAAAGCGTTACAACAAGCCGGTTATCGGTATCGCAGGTAGCCTGACGGCCGATGTGGGGGTCGTACACGAGCATGGACTGGATGCGGTTTTCAGCGTCATCTATACCATCTGTACCCTGGATGAGGCGCTAAAGAACGCGAGCGACAACGTACGAATGACGGCGCGAAACGTAGCCGCAACGCTTAAAGCAGGGCAGCAATTACGCTGAATTGTTAGCCGCATTCGTCGATGTGCCCGATGCGCGACGCTTATCGGGCCTACGGCAAACAGCGAAACCTGTAGGCCGGATAAGGCGTTTACTGCCCGATGCGCGACGCTTATCGGGCCTACGGCAAACAGCGAAACCTGTAGGCCGGATAAGGCGTTTACTGCCCGATGCGCGACGCTTATCGGGCCTACGGCAAACAGCGAAACCTGTAGGCCGGATAAGGCGTTTACTGCCCGATGCGCGACGCTTATCGGGCCTACGGCAAACAGCGAAACCTGTAGGCCGGATAAGGCGTTTACTGCCCGATGCGCGACGCTTATCGGCTCTACGGTAAACAGTGAAACCTGTAGGCCGGATAAGGCGTTTACTGCCCGATGCGCGACGCTTATCGGGCCTACGGCAAACAGCGAAGCCTGTAGGCTGGATAAGGCGTTTACTGCCCGATGCGCGATGCTTATTGGGCCTACGGCAAACAGCGAAACCTGTAGGCCGGATAAGGCGTTTACGCCGCATCCGGCGAATATCACCCCAATATCCGTTTCGCTTCGCGTGCAACGTTGTCCATTTCATCCAGAAGCTCTAAAAACTCAGGTTCCAGCTCTTCTTCTTTGGTTCCACTGCGTAGCTGTTGTTCAATGAGCTGACACAGGTTTTTCATGCGGGGGACACCACTATAACCGCAACTGCCGTGCAGCTTGTGAATCATATCCACCAGCCCTTCGGGGTTCTCTCCGACCAGTTGCTCTTCGATTTTGTTACGCACCTCAGGCAGAAAATCGATCAGCATTTGCAGCATATCCCGCGCCAAATCGTTCTTACCCGCGGCTTGCCTTAATGCCAGTTGCCAGTCGAGCGTCGTGTTCGGATTGACGACCGGCTCAAGAGGTTCTGCTGTGAGTGCCCGCAGCGATGTGCTTGCGCCCGGTTTGTAACGTAACAGCAGATTATGCAGCTTATCTTCCTCGATAGGCTTCGCCAGGTAATCGTTCATCCCGGCGCTGAGCAGCTTCTCTTTCTGCCCGGCCATGGCGTGTGCGGTGACCGCAATGACCGGTGTCTGCTGTTGATGAGGAAGCTGGTGGATCAGTTCGCAGGCACGAATACCGTCCATGTCTGGCATCTGAATATCCATCAGGATCAGGTCAAACGGCATTTGTCTGGCGCGATCCACCGCCTGATGCCCGCTGTCACACAGCACGACGTGCTGTACCTTATCTTCCAGCAATGCGCCAATCAGCTTGAGGTTCGCCGGGTTGTCGTCTACCGCCATGACGGTCATCGCAATTTTGCTTTCATCTAACAGCAGCGGATCCGCGCTGTGGTTTAGCTGACAATACTCTGTCAGCGCAGGCAGTAAGCGGGTTGAGGTGAGAGGTTTCAACAGACACGCCGCCGCGCCGCCCTGTTTCAATTTCTCAGCGTTAATTTGTGCATGACAAGGCAAGGCTAGCAACAAGAAGTCGGTCATCGCTGCTGCGCTTGCCAGCCGCTCATGCTGCATGGTGAGTGGTTCGCGCAAAGTGACCGGAATGCCGAGCAGCAGAATGTCGTAGTGCTCCGCTGGCAACCCGGAGAACGAAGGGCTGTAAATCACCTCCAGCGGTGTTTCACTCAAGATATCTAACGTGCATTGTGCGGCGGTGGCGTTAGGTTCGACGTAGGCCAGTCGTTTACCGGCAAGGCATCGGGTTGTCGAACGATCAATAAGCACGTTAGGGTTGAGATCGAGGCTGATATGGAACCAGAACGTGGAACCCCGATTAGGTTGGCTGTGGAAGGAGATATCTCCACCCATTTCGTTGACCAGTTTTTGCGTAATGACCAGACCTAGCCCGGTTCCGCCATGACGCCGGGAAATACTGGCATCCGCCTGACGGAAAGCCTGGAACAGGCGTGACTGATCGCGCTCAGGAATACCGATCCCGGTATCGCGGATTTGCACTTCAATTTGCACTTTCGTGTTACTGAGGGCTCGCTTCTCGACCAGAATGTCGATGTTGCCGCCTTCGGTAAATTTGATGGCATTGCCGACCAGATTGGTGATCACCTGCTGTAAACGCAGCGGGTCACCGATGACGTTGTCCGGTACGTCATTCTTAATATTCAGCGTCAGCTCAAGCCCTTTATCATGGGATGAATGCGCTAACAGCGTAACGACGTCATCCAGCGTGCTGCGCAGCGGGAACGGAATGCTTTCCAGAATCAGCTTGCCCGCCTCAAGTTTGGAGAAGTCGAGTACATCATTGATGATGGCCAGCAGATTGTTAGCCGAGCGTTCAATGGTATTCAGGTGATCGCGCTGTGTGGTGTTGAGCTCGGTTTTTAGCGTCAGACGGGTGAAGCCAATCACGCCATTCAGCGGTGTTCGCAGCTCGTGGGACATGTTTGCCAGAAACTCAGACTTAATACGTGCCGCTTCCTGGGCGCGTTTCTTCGCCAGATCCAGCTCGACGTTCTGGATTTCCATCTGCTCCAGCGTTTCGCGCAGGTCAGAGGTGGCCTGATCGATGTTGTGCTGCATCTCTTCATGGTAAGCAGCGAGAGACATAGCCATCGAGTTGATGCCATTTTTAAGCATATCCAGCTCGCCCAGCATGAAACCTTCCACGCGGCTGTCGAGCTGTCCTCTACGTATTCGGTCAACGGTATTCACCATATTGCGAATCGGGCCGGTCACGTCGCGCATCAGACGCCAGCCGAAAATTAACGCAATACCAATACAAAACAGCATCATTACGCTGGAGATAAAGATCTCTTTGTACTGCTGCAATCGTACGGACTTAAGGTCCAGCTCAAGCGCCACATACCCCAGCATATTTTTGGTGTTTTTGGCGTCGCTTACGGCGGATTCATCCGGTGAATAGCTTTCCGATATAATAGGGGTTCGCAGGATCATGATATCCCCGTGCCGGGTGACGCTCAGCTTCCGGGGAAACGGTGAACCTGTCGCCAACTGCATTTCAGACGGATCGAGATGAAAATTAGAGGTGACGAACAGTCGGTTATTTTCGTCATAAACAGAAATTGCCCGCACAATATCGGAATGGCGACGATGCAGCACGCTGATAAGCTGGCCGATGGATTCCCTGTTTTGCAGGTTCATGCCATATTCGCTGGAGACCGCGAGTGGTTCAATGATGCTGGCACCAGCATCTTCCAGTTGACGCTGCAAGTCGTTATAGCGATGCACAACAAAAAAGATACTGAGCAACAAACCTATCAGGACGGTCGGGGCCAGGATCAGAATCATCATGCGTGCGCGCAGGCTGTAGTTGGTCATGGAGTTCCGTTATGGGACAATTAGGGTCACACTGTTAAATAGAGAAATATCTCGTCGATGGCGCAATTCTACTCTGCAAAACGACGCGTGACGACGCGTCAGATCATAACCGTTACCGTCAATGACCTTGATCCTTTCGGTCAGGGCGTCGCTCGCCATAACGGAAAGGCGTTGTTTATACCGGAATTGCTACCCCAGGAAAGCGCCGAGGTGGTGATTACCGAAGATAAAAAACAGTTTGCCCGCGCGCAAGTAAAACGACGTTTAAACGACAGCCCACAGCGTGAAGTGCCACGTTGTCCGCATTTTGGCGTGTGCGGCGGTTGCCAGCAGCAGCATGCCAGCATCTCATTGCAGCAGCGTAGCAAAAGCGCGGCGTTGTCGCGTTTAATGAAATGTGAGGTGTCTGATGTTATAGCTGATGCCCCATGGGGCTATCGTCGTCGCGCACGTTTGAGTCTGAACTATCGGCCAAAAGAACAAAAATTGCAGATGGGGTTTCGCAAATCCGGTTCCAGCGACATTATCGATGTCAAACAATGCCCTATTTTGGTGCCCCAGCTTGAGGCGTTATTGCCCCATCTCAGAGCGTGTCTGGAAAGTCTGCAAGGGTTACGCCATCTAGGCCATGTTGAGCTGGTACAGGCGGGAAGCGGAACCCTGATGATTTTGCGCCACACGGCGCCATTGAGTGCTGCGGATAAAGAAAAACTGGAATGCTTTTCGCATTCTCAGGGGCTGTCTTTGTTTCTGGCCCCGCAAAGCGAGATACTGGAATCAATATCAGAAGAATCGCCCTGGTATGATTCAAATGGACTACGGTTAACCTTCAGCCCGCGCGATTTTATTCAGGTCAATGAAGGGGTAAACCAACAAATGGTCGCCCGTGCGCTGGAATGGCTGGATGTGCAACCTGAAGATCGTGTACTCGATCTGTTCTGTGGAATGGGAAATTTTACCCTACCGCTGGCAACTCGGGCAGCAAGCGTGGTTGGCGTGGAAGGTGTTCCGGCGTTGGTGGAAAAAGGCCGAGAAAACGCGCTGAATAACGGATTACACAATGTGACATTCTTTCATGAAAACCTTGAGGAAGATGTTACCCGACAGCCGTGGGCGAAAAACGGATTTGACAAAGTATTGCTCGATCCTGCGCGTGCGGGGGCTGCAGGTGTGATGCAACATATTATAAAATTAGAACCTATACGCGTTGTTTATGTATCCTGTAACCCAGCAACGCTGGCTCGTGACAGCGATGCTTTGCTCAACGCTGGATACGCCATACGGCGACTGGCGATGCTCGATATGTTTCCGCACACTGGACACCTGGAATCAATGGTCCTGTTTGAGCGTTTGTAATGAATTTTGTACCCATTGGATTTCGGGTTGTAATGCAGCATGAAAGACAATGGGTAGGGCTTGTCGACTTCGACAGGCCTGGCCCCTTAAGGAGAGGACAATGGTTGCGGTAAGAAGTGCACATATAAATAAAGCTGGTGAGTTTGATCCAAAGAAATGGATCGCGAGTCTGGGGATCTCCAGCCAGCAGTCGTGTGAACGCTTAGCCGAAACCTGGGCGTACTGCCTCCAGCAGACACAGGGGCATCCGGATGCGGATCTGCTGCTGTGGCGTGGCGTGGAGATGGTAGAAATTCTCTCCATGTTGAGCATGGATATCGACACGCTGCGTGCAGCAATGCTGTTCCCTCTGGCTGATGCCAACGTGGTCAGTGAAGACATCCTGCGCGAGAGCGTGGGCAAATCCATTGTTCATCTTATCCACGGTGTGCGTGATATGGCGGCAATACGCCAGCTTAAAGCCACGCATACCGATTCAGTTTCTTCCGAGCAGGTCGATAACGTCCGCCGTATGCTGCTGGCAATGGTAGATGACTTCCGCTGTGTGGTCATCAAGCTGGCAGAGCGGATTGCCCATCTGCGTGAAGTGAAAGACGCGCCGGAAGATGAACGCGTTCTGGCGGCAAAAGAGTGCACCAATATCTATGCGCCGCTGGCCAACCGTTTGGGAATCGGGCAATTAAAATGGGAGCTGGAAGATTATTGCTTCCGTTATCTGCACCCGGCTGAATACAAACGCATAGCCAAGCTGCTGCATGAACGTCGTATCGACAGGGAACATTACATTGATGAGTTCGTCGGTCATTTGCGCTCAGAGATGAAAACGGAAGGCGTCAAAGCCGAAGTGTATGGACGTCCGAAGCATATCTACAGCATCTGGCGCAAAATGCAGAAAAAGCAGTTGGCCTTCGATGAACTGTTCGATGTACGCGCAGTGCGTATCGTGGCAGAGCGTTTACAGGACTGCTATGCCGCACTCGGGATAGTACATACTCACTATCGCCATCTGCCGGATGAGTTCGATGATTACGTTGCTAATCCGAAACCCAATGGCTACCAGTCAATCCATACGGTTGTACTGGGGCCGGGCGGGAAAACCATCGAAATTCAGATCCGTACCAAACAGATGCACGAAGATGCCGAACTGGGCGTCGCGGCGCACTGGAAGTACAAGGAGGGCACCGCTTCAGGCGCGGCGCGTTCTGGTCATGAAGATCGCATTGCGTGGCTGCGTAAGCTGATTGCCTGGCAGGAAGAGATGGCGGATTCCGGTGAAATGCTGGATGAAGTCCGTAGCCAGGTCTTTGATGACCGCGTGTACGTCTTTACGCCAAAAGGGGACGTTGTAGACTTACCTGCGGGCTCCACGCCGCTCGATTTTGCTTACCACATTCATAGCGATGTGGGGCATCGTTGCATTGGCGCGAAAATTGGTGGGCGCATCGTACCGTTTACTTACCAGCTGCAGATGGGCGATCAAATTGAAATTATCACCCAGAAACAGCCAAACCCAAGCCGCGACTGGCTGAATCCTAACCTTGGCTACGTAACCACCAGTCGTGGGCGTTCGAAGATCCACGCCTGGTTCCGTAAACAGGACCGCGACAAAAACATCCTTGCTGGTCGCCAGATCCTCGACGATGAGCTGGCGCATTTAGGTATCAGCCTGAAAGAGGCGGAAAAACACCTGCTACCGCGCTACAGCTTCAATGAGCTGGACGAGTTGCTGGCGGCGATTGGCGGAGGAGACATCCGCCTCAACCAAATGGTGAACTTCCTGCAGGCGCAGTTTAATAAGCCAAGCGCTGCCGAACAGGATGCCGCCGCGCTGAAACAGCTTCAGCAGAAAACGCAAGCACCGCAGAGCCGTCGTAAAGACGACGGTCGTGTGGTGGTGGAAGGGGTAGGTAACCTGATGCACCACATCGCCCGCTGCTGCCAGCCGATTCCTGGCGATGAGATTGTCGGGTTTATTACCCAGGGACGCGGTATTTCCGTGCACCGGGCGGATTGTGAACAGCTGGCTGAGCTGCGCTCCCATGCGCCGGAACGTATTGTTGATGCAGTCTGGGGCGAAAGCTACTCGGCAGGGTATTCGCTGGTGGTTCGCGTCCAGGCCAACGATCGCAGCGGCTTGTTACGTGATATCACTACGATTCTCGCCAACGAGAAGGTGAACGTGCTGGGCGTTGCCAGCCGAAGTGATACCAAACAACAGCTGGCCACTATCGATATGACCATCGAAATTTATAACCTGCAGGTGCTCGGGCGCGTGCTTGGCAAGCTGAACCAGGTACCGGATGTGATCGACGCACGTCGCTTGCACGGTAATTAATTATTTTGTAGGCCGGATAACCTTGTAGGCCTGATAAGACGCGTTAGCGTTGCCATCAGGCATTGCTATGTTGCCGGATGTCGGCTATCGCCTTATCCGGTCTACTGTATTGAAATTTCAGGATATCCCAATGAATCAAATCGACCGACTGCTCGGTATTATGCAGCGCCTGCGCGACCCGGAAAACGGCTGTCCGTGGGACAAAGAGCAGACATTCTCCACTATTGCCCCTTACACCCTCGAAGAAACCTATGAAGTGCTGGACGCGATTGCGCGTGAAGACTTTGACGACCTGCGCGGAGAGCTGGGCGACCTGCTGTTCCAGGTTGTGTTTTACGCCCAGATGGCGCAGGAAGAAGGACGCTTCAACTTTGATGATATTTGTGCTGCGATAAGCGATAAACTTGAACGCCGTCACCCACATGTTTTTGCTGATGTTTCTGCCAGTAACAGTACTGAGGTTTTGACCCGTTGGGAAAAAATCAAAAGTGAAGAACGCGCCCAGAAGGCACAGCATTCCGCACTCGACGATATTCCCCGCAGTTTACCGGCATTAATGCGCGCCCAAAAAATCCAGAAACGCTGCTCAAATGTTGGCTTTGACTGGAAAACGTTAGGACCGGTTGTCGACAAGGTTTACGAAGAGATCGACGAAGTCATGTTTGAGGCTAAGCAGGCTGTTGTCGACCAGGCTAAACTGGAGGAGGAAATGGGCGATCTGCTGTTTGCTACGGTTAATATGGCCCGGCATTTAGGCACTAAAGCAGAGACCGCATTGCAGAAAGCGAACGAGAAGTTTGAGCGGCGTTTTCGTGAAGTTGAGCGAATTGTGGCTTCGCGCGGTCTGGAAATGACTGGTGTTGATTTGGAAACTATGGAAGAAGTCTGGCAACAGGTAAAACGGCAGGAAATTGATCTCTAAGGGATTTCGTCGGTCAAGGGCGATTTGTGTGATTTTTTAAATAACAAGCGCTTGATTTACGTCAAAAACATTTACCCAAAAGAGGCTATTTTCTCTTCCCGTTATGTTGATGAAACACCTTGTATACTGCCTCTTCGAGTTATTCGAGTCGCAACAAGGCGGCGACTGAAAGAATCTCCAGGAACATAGAAATGCTATGTGACTGGGGTGAGTGAAGGAAGCCAACACCGGTGCGGCTTGAAGAACGAAGGAGAGGGGATAATGAAAGTTTGTGGCGCTCGTCATGTTCGGGTATACTACTTTCCCGTCTTGGTAATTCCATCGTTTCACCCTAACTTCTCAGGTCCAGCATGACAACGAACTATATTTTTGTGACCGGCGGGGTCGTATCCTCTCTGGGAAAAGGCATTGCCGCAGCCTCCCTGGCAGCCATTCTTGAAGCCCGTGGCCTCAATGTAACCATGATGAAACTGGATCCGTACATCAACGTCGATCCAGGTACTATGAGCCCAATCCAACACGGGGAAGTGTTCGTTACCGAAGACGGCGCTGAAACCGACCTGGACCTGGGTCACTATGAGCGTTTCATTCGTACCAAAATGAGCCGCCGCAACAACTTCACTACGGGTCGTATCTACTCCGACGTTCTGCGTAAAGAGCGCCGTGGCGACTACCTGGGCGCAACAGTTCAGGTTATCCCGCACATCACGAATGCCATTAAAGAGCGCGTTCTGGAAGGCGGTGAAGGTCATGATGTTGTTCTGGTCGAAATCGGCGGAACCGTTGGGGATATCGAATCTCTGCCGTTCCTTGAAGCGATTCGCCAGATGGCCGTAGAAATTGGCCGTGAGCACACGCTGTTTATGCATCTGACGCTGGTTCCGTACATGGCGGCGGCAGGTGAAGTCAAAACTAAACCGACTCAGCACTCTGTAAAAGAGCTGCTTTCTATCGGTATTCAGCCAGATATCCTGATTTGCCGCTCCGATCGCGCAGTTCCGGCTAATGAACGTGCAAAAATTGCATTGTTCTGTAACGTTCCAGAAAAAGCGGTGATTTCTCTGAAAGATGTCGATTCCATCTATAAAATCCCGGGCCTGTTGAAATCTCAGGGCCTTGACGATTATATTTGTAAACGATTCAGCTTGAACTGTCCGGAAGCTAATCTGTCAGAATGGGAACAGGTTATCTACGAAGAAGCGAATCCGGCAGGCGAAGTGACTATCGGTATGGTCGGCAAGTACATTGAACTGCCGGATGCCTATAAGTCAGTTATCGAAGCGCTGAAGCACGGTGGTCTGAAGAATCGTGTCACCGTCAACATCAAGCTGATCGATTCGCAAGATGTCGAAACGCGTGGCGTTGAGATCCTGAAAGGTCTTGATGCAATCCTGATCCCAGGCGGCTTCGGCTACCGTGGTGTTGAAGGTAAAATCGCGACGGCGCGCTTTGCGCGTGAGAACAATATTCCTTATCTGGGCATTTGCCTGGGTATGCAGGTTGCGTTGATTGAGTTTGCACGTAACGTAGTGGGTATGGACAACGCCAACTCCACGGAATTTGTGCCAGACTGTAAGTACCCGGTGGTGGCCCTGATTACCGAATGGCGCGATGAAGACGGCAACGTCGAAGTCCGTACCGAGAAGAGCGATCTGGGCGGCACAATGCGCCTTGGCGCGCAGCAGTGTCAGTTGAGCGACGATAGCCTGGTTCGTCAGCTGTACGGCGCGCCGACAATTGTTGAACGCCATCGCCACCGTTACGAAGTCAACAATATGCTGTTGAAACAGATTGAAGCTGCGGGTCTGCGTATTGCAGGCCGTTCCGGTGATGATCAGTTGGTCGAGATCATTGAGGTACCGAATCATCCGTGGTTCGTGGCCTGTCAGTTCCACCCGGAATTTACTTCCACGCCACGTGATGGGCACCCGCTGTTTGCCGGCTTTGTGAAAGCCGCCAGTGAACATCAGAAGCGTCAGGCGAAGTAAGAAGTAAATAAGTTAGAACGGCAATGCACCCATTAGGGTGCATTGTTTGTCTGGAGTTTTAGTTTAACTTGTACTGAGGAAAATCTAATGTCCAAAATCGTTAAAATCATCGGTCGTGAAATCATCGACTCCCGTGGTAACCCGACTGTTGAAGCCGAAGTACACCTGGAAGGTGGTTTCGTTGGTATGGCAGCAGCTCCGTCAGGTGCTTCTACTGGTTCCCGCGAAGCACTGGAACTGCGCGATGGCGACAAATCCCGTTTCATGGGTAAAGGCGTACTGAAAGCTGTTGCAGCTGTTAACGGCCCAATTGCTCAGGCTCTGCTGGGTAAAGATGCTAAAGATCAGGCTGGCATCGACAAGATCATGATCGATCTGGACGGTACTGAAAACAAATCCAACTTCGGTGCAAACGCCATCCTGGCTGTGTCCCTGGCTAACGCCAAAGCAGCAGCTGCTGCAAAAGGCCTGCCGCTGTATGCACACATCGCTGAACTGAACGGTACTCCTGGTAAATACTCCATGCCGGTTCCGATGATGAACATCATCAACGGTGGTGAGCACGCTGACAACAACGTCGACATCCAGGAATTCATGATTCAGCCGGTTGGCGCTAAGACTCTGAAAGAAGCCGTTCGTATGGGTTCTGAAGTGTTCCACAACCTGGCTAAAGTTCTGAAAGCTAAAGGTATGAACACTGCAGTTGGTGACGAAGGTGGCTACGCGCCGAACCTGGGTTCCAACGCTGAAGCTCTGGCTGTAATCGCTGAAGCGGTTAAAGCAGCTGGCTACGAGCTGGGCAAAGACATCACCCTGGCGATGGACTGTGCAGCTTCTGAATTCTACAAAGACGGTAAATACGTTCTGGCTGGCGAAGGCAACAAAGCATTCACCTCCGAAGAATTCACTCACTTCCTGGAAGAACTGACCAAACAGTACCCGATCGTATCCATCGAAGATGGTCTGGACGAGTCTGACTGGGACGGTTTCGCATACCAGACTAAAGTACTGGGCGACAAAATCCAGCTGGTTGGTGACGATCTGTTCGTAACTAACACCAAGATCCTGAAAGAAGGCATCGAAAAAGGCATCGTTAACTCCATCCTGATCAAATTCAACCAGATCGGTTCTCTGACCGAAACTCTGGCTGCGATCAAAATGGCGAAAGACGCTGGCTACACCGCTGTCATCTCTCACCGTTCTGGCGAAACTGAAGACGCTACCATCGCTGACCTGGCTGTTGGTACCGCTGCAGGCCAGATCAAAACTGGTTCTATGAGCCGTTCTGACCGCGTTGCTAAGTACAACCAGCTGATTCGTATCGAAGAAGCTCTGGGTGAACAAGCACCGTACAACGGTCGTAAAGAGATCAAAGGTCAGGCGTAATCCTGTTCTTTAACTCTTAACGTAAAAACCCGCTGCGGCGGGTTTTTTTTATGCTCTTAAAGCAGTAGAGGAAGGGTTGCGCTGGCGGTTTGCTGGCTCACATCGCTGTACTTTTCATCCAGTCCAATCAGCGACGTGGTGAGCAGTTCCACTAACAGCATGACACCCACCTTGGCGTTTAGCGCGCCGGCGCTCAACGGACCTTCTGGTTTGGCTGCGACCAGTTGAATATCACTCAGCGAAGCCAGCGGACTGCGTGGTGTATTACTCAGCGCCAGTACGCGTACGCCTTGCTTACGCGCCAGCTTTACGACATGCAGCAGATCGCGCGTGGATCCCGAACTGGATATCGCCACTACCAGCGTATCTTTGCTTAGCGTTGTAGCGTTCATAGCAGCACGATGCATGTCACTGAACAATTGTGCAGGTTTGCCGAGGCGCAGGAGTTTGTAATGTAAATACTCACCCAGAATAGCGCTGGCCGCTACGCCATAAATCTGTACCGACTGGGCCTGATGCAGTGCCAAAGCGGCGGATTCCAGTAATGTCCTGTCGAGTAATTTTGCTGTGTCCTGCAGTGCTTGTACGGATTCATTGACCACATTGTCAATTTCATCCCCGCTGTGTTCTACCGGCTGTCCTTGCTGGAGATCGAGTGCCAGCGCCATTTTGAATTCGTTATAACCCTTACACCCAAGTGCGCGGCACAGACGTGTGACGCTCGCCTCGCTGGTGTCACTTTCACGCGCCAGTTCGGTAATCGTCAGGTAGACAACTTTTGCCGGATCGCTGAGCACAAACTCTCCCAGCTTCTGCTGTGTTCGGCTATATCCGTCAACGCCCTGGCGCAATCTCAGCAGCAGGTTTTCATTTTCTGACATGCAAAATCCTTAATGCGTTTATCTGTTGATAGTGTGGCGGAAAGCAGGGGAGAGATGCCAGTCATTTTAAAAAAGTATGATCGGCTTCCTGGATTTTGATGATAATTTTCATTTTATATATTAAATATGGTAAAAATTTTCATCATTAATCGGGGAGATGAAAAAATGATGCAAATGTTTAGCGGCGCTTCATCGGGCGCATGGTTCGAAAAGGCACAGCGGTTCGGCAAATCGTTCATGCTGCCGATTGCGGTACTGCCCGCTGCGGGGCTGTTGTTAGGGATTGGCGGCGCGCTGTCGAATCCAAACACATTGACTGCTTATCCGTTTTTGGACGTTGACTGGTTACAGGCAATCTTCACGATCATGACCAGCGCAGGTTCTATTGTGTTTGCCAACCTGTCGGTGCTCTTTGCGGTAGGTGTCGCAGTGGGACTGGCGAAAACGGATAAAGGCACCGCCGGGCTTGCGGCATTGCTGGCATTTCTGGTGATGAACGCCACCATCAACGCTTTATTGACGCTCAACGGAACGCTGGCACACGAGAATCCCGGTGCCGTAGGCCAGGGGATGACGCTGGGTATTCAGACACTGGAAACGGGTGTGTTCGGTGGGGTGGTGATTGGGCTTGTCACCTGCGCGCTGCATAGCCGTTTCAATAAAGTCTCATTACCTCAGTTCCTTGGTTTCTTCAGCGGTTCGCGCTTTGTACCGATTATTAGCTCCCTTGCCGCGATTGTCGTGGGTGCGGTCATGACGGTGGTTTGGCCGCATTTCCAGAAACTCATTTTTGGACTGGGTGGTCTGGTGGATGCGACAGGCTATCTGGGGACGCTGTTGTACGGCTTCATCCTGCGTATGCTTGGCCCACTGGGTTTACACCATATCTTTTATTTGCCGTTCTGGACGACAGCGCTTGGCGGTAGTGAAATCGTCAACGGCCAGTTAGTTGAAGGTACGCAGCGTATTTTCTTCGCGCAACTTGCCGATCCGAATACGCAGCAGTTCTATGCGGGCACCTCGCGCTTTATGTCCGGGCGCTTCATCACCATGATGTTTGGCCTGCTTGGCGCATGTCTGGCGATGTACCACACCGCCAAGCCTGAGAACAGAAAACTTGTCGCTGGTCTGCTGTTGTCAGCGGCCCTGACCTCTTTCCTGACAGGCATCACTGAGCCTATCGAGTTCTCCTTCCTGTTTGTCGCACCCGTGTTATACGTCATTCACGCCTTCTTCGATGGGCTGGCGTTTATGATGGCGCATATTTTACATATCACCATCGGGCAAACCTTTTCGGGTGGGCTTATCGATTTCCTCCTTTTCGGCGTGCTACAGGGGGAAGCTAAAACCAACTGGATGTACGTCCCCATGGTGGGGATCCCGTGGTTCTTCCTTTACTACTTCACCTTCCGCTATTTGATTAACCGCTTTAACTGGTTGACACCAGGTCGTGAAAACGCAGCGCCGACTGAATCCGGCCTGCCGCAAAGTGAGCGAGCAGCGGCAGTGATCGCCGGGCTGGGAGGCAAAGAGAATCTGGAAGAGGTGGATTGTTGTGCCACACGCCTGCGCGTGACGGTGAAAGAGAGCAGCAAGGTCGATGAAGCGGCGCTGAAAGCGACCGGAGCCCGTGGCGTAATTATTCGCGGTAACGGTGTTCAGGTGATTTATGGTCCGCATGTCACCATCATTAAAAACGAAGTCGAAGAGATCTTATCGTAATGAAAACTGTACTGGATTCCCTGAAAGGTAAATTAATTGTTTCCTGTCAGGCGCTGGAAAATGAGCCCCTGCACAGCCCGTTTATTATGTCACGTATGGCGCTGGCGGCAGCGCAGGGCGGTGCGGTAGGTATTCGTGCGAACAGCGTGGTGGACATTCGCGCGATCAAAGAGAGCGTCTCCCTGCCGGTGATTGGGATTATCAAGCGTGATTATCCGGGTAGCGATGTCTTTATCACGGCCACTTTACAGGAAGTCGATGAACTGATGACCGTTGAGCCGGAAATTATTGCTCTGGATGCGACAGCGCGCCCGCGCCCCGGTGGGCAAACGCTGGAAGAACTGGTCACGCAGATCCGCGCTCGCTATCCGTCCGTACTGCTGATGGCGGATATTGCCACTGTAGACGAAGCGGTGACCGCTGAGCGCCTGGGTTTTGACTGTGTGGGCACCACGCTCTACGGTTATACCGCTGACACTGCCGGGCATGTGCTGGCGGAAAACGACTGCGGTTTTTTACGTGATGTGTTGGCTGCAGTTAGCGTACCGGTTGTGGCAGAAGGAAACGTCGATACTCCGGAACGTGCTGCACGATGCCTGGCATTAGGCGCCCATACCGTGGTGGTTGGTGGGGCTATCACCCGTCCGCAGCAGATAACGGCACGCTTTGTCGCAGCGATCGCCTCGTAAAGCATCGATGGGGCATGATACTTTGGCGGGGATCTGCGATAATTATCGTTTATCCCCATATTGAGAGCGCTATGCAGTACCCGATTAACGAGATGTTCCAGACCCTGCAAGGTGAGGGTTACTTTACCGGCGTCCCCGCCATTTTTATTCGTTTACAGGGATGCCCGGTTGGCTGTGCCTGGTGCGATACCAAACATACCTGGGATAAGCTTGAGGATCGGGAAGTCTCCCTGTACAGCATCCTGGCCAAGACCAAAGAAAGCGATAAATGGGGTGCTGCGAGCAGCGAAGATCTGCTGGCGGTCATTTCGCGTCAGGGCTATACCGCCCGTCACGTGGTGATCACCGGTGGCGAGCCCTGCATTCATGACCTGATGCCGCTGACTGACCTGCTGGAAAAGAACGGTTTTAGCTGCCAGATTGAGACCAGCGGCACGCACGAAGTACGCTGTACGCCGAATACCTGGGTGACCGTATCGCCGAAGGTGAATATGCGCGGTGGCTATGATGTGCTGTCACAGGCGCTGGAGCGCGCGAATGAAATCAAGCATCCGGTTGGCCGTGTCCGCGATATTGAAGCACTGGATGAACTGCTGGCGACGTTGAGTGACGACAAACCGCGAATCATCGCCTTACAGCCAATCAGCCAGAAAGAAGATGCGACGCGTTTGTGCATTGATACCTGTATTGCGCGTAACTGGCGTCTGTCGATGCAGACCCATAAGTATCTGAATATTGCCTGATAACTTTGCCGGGGGCGTTTCGCTTACCCGGCCATAGTTTATTGCTCAATGCAGGCCGGAGAAGATGCGTTGCCATCCGGCAAGCCTAAAATCACTCGCCGCGATAAACGCAGCCCGCTGTGCAGGTTTCTTTCACCATTACAGCACTCAGCAGAGGGACCACAGGTTTAACCTGATCCCAAATCCATTTGGCCAGCACTTCGCTGGTTGGATTTTCTAAGCCAGGAATATCGTTCAAATAGTAGTGATCGAGTCTGTCGTAAGTCGGCTTAAACGCGGCTTTTAACTCAGCAAAATCCATGATCCAACCGGTATGCGGATCGACTTCACCGGTAATTTCAAGACGCACCATAAATGAGTGACCATGCAGACGGCCACACTTATGCCCTTCCGGTACATGCGGCAGGTGGTGAGCGGCTTCGAAGGTGAAATCTTTAAACAAGGTGGTGGACATTTTTTACTCTCAAGAATGCGAAAAACCGCGGTAGGGTACCGTAAAGAGCAAATTTTATCATTATTTATACACGTCATTCTTTAAGCTGCTTCTTTGTTGGCTGCCTTTGCTCGCCCCAGTCACTTACTCATGTAAGCTCCCGGGGACTTGCTCAGTTGCCGCCTCGATGCATCTTAAATTATTTTGTGTATAAAAGGATGCTCAGCACCAAAGCTACATATTCATACAATCAATATTGATTAATTATTTATATATCAAATGTTTATGTAATCTGTTTTGCTGTTAATAACTATAACTAAAACAGGTTAGTCCATTTGGTTATTTGTTATTTCCATCCCTTCTTTAATTGTTACTATCCCCGCCGTTAACCTTATCTTCAGTTTGGGTTTTATTGCTGAAATCCGCTTTGCTTACTGGAACATGACAACGCATGACGACACAGGCCCCACCTTCCGCTTTGCTACCGCTAAACCCGGAGCAACTGGCACGCCTTCAGGCGGCCACGACCGATTTCACTCCCGCACAGCTTGCGTGGGTTTCTGGCTATTTTTGGGGCGTGCTGAATCAGCAGCCTGGCAGCAATGTGGTGGCGACTGCGCCTGTCGCTGAAATGCCTGGCATTACGCTTATCTCCGCCTCGCAAACTGGTAATGCGCGTCGTGTGGCGGAAGCCCTGCGCGATGATCTGATCGCCGCGAAGCTCAACGTCACTCTCATCAACGCTGGCGACTATAAATTCAAACAAATCGCCAATGAAAAACTGCTGATCGTGGTGGCGTCGACGCAAGGGGAAGGTGAACCGGCGGAAGAAGCCGTGGCGTTGCATAAATTCCTGTTCTCGAAAAAAGCGCCGAAGCTTGATAACACCGCTTTTGCCGTATTTGGTCTTGGCGATACCTCTTATGAGTTTTTCTGCCAGGCAGGAAAAGACTTCGATGCGAAACTGGCTGAGCTGGGCGGTGAACGTCTGCTCGACCGCGTCGACGCCGACGTCGAATACCAGGCCGCCGCCGCGCAGTGGCGTGCTCGTCTGGTTGATGTCCTGAAAGCGCGTGCGCCTGCGGCACCGTCTGTGCAAGTTGCCGCCAGCGGTGCAGTAAATGAAGTACACACCAGCCCATACACCAAAGAAGCGCCGCTAACGGCGTCCATTGCGGTGAATCAGAAAATTACCGGCCGCGACTCTGAAAAAGATGTGCGCCATATTGAAATTGATTTAGGCGATTCCGGACTGCGTTATCAGCCGGGCGATGCGCTGGGCGTCTGGTATCAGAATGACCCGGCTCTGGTTAAAGAGCTGGTTGAACTGCTGTGGCTGAAAGGTGATGAGCCGGTCACGGTTGAAGGCAAAACCCTGTCGCTCGCTGAAGCGTTGCAGTGGCATTTCGAGCTGACGGTTAACACCGGCAATATCGTAGAAAACTATGCCACCTTAACCCGCAGCGAAACTTTGCTGCCGTTAGTGGGTGACAAAGCACAGTTGCAGCATTACGCCGCAACCACGCCCATCGTCGATATGGTGCGCTTCTCTCCGGCGCAACTGGATGCTCAGGCGTTAGTTGATCTTCTGCGTCCGCTGACGCCGCGTTTGTACTCCATTGCTTCTTCCCAGGCGGAAGTGGAAAGCGAAGTGCACGTCACCGTGGGCGTGGTGCGTTATGAGATAGAAGGTCGCGCCCGTGCTGGTGGCGCTTCCAGTTTCCTCGCCGACCGCGTGGAAGAAGAAGGTGAAGTTCGCGTGTTCATTGAACACAACGACAACTTCCGTCTGCCGGCGAACCCGCAGACACCGGTAATTATGATTGGACCGGGTACGGGGATTGCGCCGTTTCGTGCATTCATGCAGCAACGTGCGGCTGACGGAGCCGAAGGCAAAAACTGGCTGTTTTTTGGTAACCCACACTTTACCGAAGATTTCCTGTATCAGGTGGAATGGCAGCGTTACGTCAAAGAGGGCGTACTGAGCCGTATCGATCTCGCCTGGTCCCGCGATCAAAAAGAAAAAGTCTACGTACAAGATAAACTGCGCCAACAGGGCGCGGAACTGTGGCGCTGGATTAACGACGGTGCGCACATTTATGTCTGCGGCGACGCCAATCGCATGGCGAAAGACGTTGAGCAGGCGTTGTTGGAAGTGATTGCCGAATTCGGTGGTATGGATATCGAAGCGGCGGATGAATTTTTAAGTGAGCTGCGCATTGAGCGCCGTTATCAGCGAGATGTCTACTAATGAGCGAAAAACATCCAGGACCATTGGTGGTCGAAGGCAAACTGTCCGACGCTGAGCGTATGAAGCTGGAAAGCAACTATCTGCGCGGTACCATTGCCGAAGATTTAAACGACGGCCTGACCGGCGGGTTTAAAGGCGACAACTTCCTGCTGATCCGTTTTCACGGTATGTACCAGCAGGACGACCGCGATATCCGCGCCGAACGTGCCGAGCAAAAGCTGGAGCCGCGTCACGCGATGCTGCTGCGCTGTCGTCTGCCGGGTGGGGTGATCACCACCAAACAGTGGCAGGCGATCGACAAGTTCGCCCATGACAACACCATATACGGCAGCATTCGTCTGACCAACCGTCAGACCTTCCAGTTTCACGGTATTCTGAAGAAGAACGTTAAGCCGGTACACCAGATGCTGCATTCAGTCGGGCTTGACGCTCTGGCGACCGCCAACGACATGAACCGTAACGTGCTGTGCACCTCGAATCCGTATGAATCTGAGCTGCATGCCGAAGCCTATGAATGGGCGAAGAAAATTTCCGAGCACCTGTTGCCGCGCACCCGC
Source organism: Citrobacter sp. MGH105 (assembly GCF_001037485.2). Classification (NCBI taxonomy): domain Bacteria; kingdom Pseudomonadati; phylum Pseudomonadota; class Gammaproteobacteria; order Enterobacterales; family Enterobacteriaceae; genus Citrobacter; species Citrobacter sp. MGH105. Next base: position 1,043,519 of record NZ_CP073048.1, read on the forward strand.
GCCTATGCAGAGATCTGGCTCGATCAGGAAAAAGTCGCGACCACCGACGAAGAGCCGATCCTCGGTCAAACCTATCTGCCGCGTAAGTTTAAAACCACGGTCGTGATCCCACCGCAGAATGACATCGATCTGCACGCCAACGACATGAACTTCGTGGCGATTGCGGAAAACGGCAAGCTGGTGGGCTTTAACCTGCTGGTGGGCGGTGGTTTATCGATTGAGCACGGCAACAAGAAAACCTATGCCCGTACGGCAAGCGAGTTTGGTTATCTGCCGCTTGAGCATACGCTGGCCGTGGCGGAGGCTGTGGTGACCACGCAGCGTGACTGGGGTAACCGTACCGATCGTAAAAACGCGAAAACCAAATACACGCTGGAACGCGTAGGCGTTGAGACCTTTAAAGCTGAAGTTGAGCGCCGGGCGGGGATCAAATTTGAGCCGATCCGTCCGTACGAGTTCACCGGTCGCGGCGATCGTATCGGCTGGGTGAAAGGGATCGACAATAAATGGCATCTGACGTTGTTTATTGAAAACGGACGAATCCTCGATTATCCGGGCCGACCGCTGAAAACCGGTCTGCTTGAGATCGCGAAGATCCACAAAGGTGAGTTCCGCATTACCGCGAACCAGAACCTGATCATTGCCGGTGTTCCTGAGAGTGAAAAGGCGAAGATCGAGAAGATTGCGCAGAAGAGTGGCTTAATGAACGCGGTCACTCCGCAGCGTGAAAACTCGATGGCCTGCGTCTCGTTCCCGACCTGTCCGCTGGCGATGGCGGAAGCCGAGCGCTTCCTGCCAACGTTTATCGACAACATCGACACGCTGATGGCGAAGCACAGCCTGAGTGATGAAAACATTGTCATGCGTGTGACCGGCTGCCCTAACGGCTGCGGCCGCGCGATGCTGGCGGAAGTTGGTCTGGTGGGTAAAGCACCCGGGCGTTATAACCTCCATTTAGGGGGGAACCGTATCGGAACCCGTATTCCCCGGATGTTTAAAGAGAACATCACCGAGCCGGAAATTCTGGCATCGCTGGATGAACTGATTGGGCGCTGGGCGAAAGAGCGCGAAGCGGGTGAAGGCTTCGGTGACTTTACGGTGCGTGCGGGCATTATTCGCCCGGTGCTCGATCCCGCCCGGGATTTCTGGGAATAATGTGAAATTGACTTATCGGGTCTGCTGAATCGGTAGGCCTGATAAGCGCAGCGCCATCAGGCAAGGCAAACAGTGAGGAACTTATGTCCAAACTCGATCTCAACGCGTTGAACGAACTGCCGAAAGTTGAACGCGTTATGGCGTTGGCACAAACCAACGACCAACTGGAAAAATTGAGCGCCGAGGATCGCGTAGCGTGGGCGCTGGAAAACCTGCCTGGTGAATATGTACTGTCATCAAGTTTTGGTATCCAGGCGGCAGTGAGCCTGCATCTGGTAAATCAGATTCGCCCGGATATCCCGGTGATCCTCACCGATACTGGCTACCTGTTCCCGGAAACCTATCAGTTTATTGATGAGTTAACGGACAAGCTTAAGCTTAATTTGCAAGTCTACCGGGCAAAGGAAAGTGCGGCCTGGCAGGAAGCACGCTACGGCAAACTGTGGGAGCAGGGCGTTGAAGGCATTGAAAAATACAATGACATCAACAAGGTCGAGCCGATGAACCGGGCGCTGCAGGAGCTGAACGCGCAAACCTGGTTTGCCGGTCTGCGTCGAGAGCAATCGGGCAGTCGTGCGCATTTGCCGGTGCTGGCTATCCAGCGCGGCGTGTTTAAAGTTCTCCCAATCATCGACTGGGATAACCGTACTGTTTACCAGTATCTGCAAAAACACGGTTTGAAATACCATCCGTTGTGGGATCAGGGCTATCTGTCGGTAGGCGATACCCACACCACCCGCAAATGGGAGCCGGGTATGGCGGAAGAAGAGACGCGCTTCTTCGGATTGAAGCGTGAGTGCGGACTGCACGAAGGGTAACAGGAAAGTGGTCCGGTAAGATTTACATCCTACCGGACCACTTCTTCAGGATTTACCCGCTTTTGCCAGTTCTTTTACCAGTGGCAGCATAATGCGTACCACGTCGCGGCTACGGTGCTCTATCCGGCCTGGTAACGCTTTATCAATGTGCTGCTGGTTATCCAGTCGCACATCGTGCCAGCTGTTGCCTGCCGGGAATGAGGCGCTTTTGGCGCGCTGTTGATAGCCATCTTTCTTACCCAGGTTCCAGTTGGTCGCTTCAACTGAAAGAACGGCAATCCCCGCGTTGTCGAAGACCTCTGCATCGTTACAACATCCAGTGCCTTTCGGATAGTCTTTGTTCAGACCTGGATTGGTGCTGGCAACGATACCGCGGCTGTGCGCGATAGCCAGTGCCCGGTCGCGCGTCAGTTTTCGCACCGCTTCCGGGGTTTTCTTACCGCTATTGAAATAGAGCTTATCGCCGACGATCAGGTTATCGAGGTTGATAACCAGCAGCGTGTTTTTCTTCTCGGCGGCGCTCATTCGCTTCAGGATGTTCTCCGCGCCCAGTTTGCCTTCTTCCTCGCCGCTGGTGGCGATAAATCGAATACCGTACTGCGTCGGCACGTTTTTGAGTTTTTCCGCCAGTTCCAGCATTACGCCAACACCTGCGGCGTTGTCATCGATACCTTGCAGGGTTAATCCACCCAGATTGGCATCGGAGTCGGCGTCGCTTTGTGCGGCGTAGGTGTCGAGGTGCGCCATAATAATAATCTGCTGCGGCGCTTTGCCTTCATGTGCAGCAATAACGGTGCTTCCCGTTACGTTATGCCAGTTTTTACGGTTATCTTTGGCGGTATAAACATAACGGCTATTAAACGTCCGAATATCGCTGCTATAACCCATCTGCTGAAATTGTTGACGTATATAATCAGCAGACAACATTTCTGCCGGAGATCCCGTCACGCGGCCTGGGAAAAACGTTGCGATATATCGAGCCTGGGTATTTGCGATATCTCCGGGCTTCGAAGATGTTGCCTGTGCGGGAAGGATGAAGCACGCGCCGAGCGCCATGGCTGCAAGAAGGTGGCGCAATGCGAGAAACATGATGAGTCCTTAAATACCAAGCAGAAATTTTCAGCCGCTAGTATGAAACCGTGATCGAGGTAAAACAATTTCATTTGCTCCTAAATGCCCGAATTCCGGTAGCTTAAGCACTTTTTGATATTTGCTTTTCCGGATCGTTATTCCTTTGAGGAACTACTCATTCCAATTCGTAATTTCATTCGCCCTCTTGCCCTCCCTATAGTCAGGTTATCTGAGCATCGTTAGCAAAATAACGGCATTACATAGGAACGGTTATGGATCAAAAACGACTTACCCACCTGCGGCAACTGGAAGCGGAAAGCATCCATATCATTCGCGAGGTGGCCGCCGAGTTTTCTAATCCGGTGATGATGTATTCCATCGGCAAAGATTCCAGCGTAATGCTGCATCTGGCGCGTAAAGCGTTTTATCCGGGCACGCTGCCGTTCCCATTGCTGCACGTTGACACCGGCTGGAAATTCAGCGAAATGTACGAGTTTCGTGACCGCACGGCGAAAGCCTACGGCTGCGAACTGCTGGTGCATAAAAACCCGGAAGGGGTGGCGATGGGTATCAACCCGTTTGTCCACGGTAGCGCCAAGCATACCGACATTATGAAAACTGAAGGGCTGAAGCAGGCACTGAATAAATACGGTTTCGATGCCGCGTTTGGCGGTGCTCGTCGTGACGAAGAGAAATCGCGTGCCAAAGAGCGTATTTACTCTTTCCGCGATCGTTTTCATCGCTGGGATCCTAAAAATCAGCGCCCGGAGCTGTGGCACAACTACAACGGGCAGATTAACAAAGGCGAAAGTATTCGCGTCTTCCCGCTCTCTAACTGGACTGAACAGGATATCTGGCAGTACATCTGGCTGGAAAATATCGATATCGTGCCGCTGTATCTGGCGGCGGAGCGTCCGGTGCTGGAACGCGACGGCATGCTGATGATGATTGATGACGACAGAATCGATCTGCAACCCGGTGAAGTGATTAAAAAACGCATGGTGCGTTTCCGTACGCTCGGTTGCTGGCCGCTGACAGGCGCGGTGGAGTCGAATGCGCAGACGCTGCCGGAAATCATCGAAGAGATGCTGGTTTCAACCACCAGTGAACGTCAGGGCCGCGTGATTGACCGCGACCAGGCGGGCTCCATGGAGCTGAAGAAACGTCAGGGGTATTTCTAAGGAGCCGCCATGAATACGACACTTGCACAACAAATTGCTAATGAAGGCGGCGTTGAAGCTTGGATGGTTGCCCAGCAACACAAAAGTCTGCTGCGCTTTTTAACCTGCGGTAGCGTGGATGATGGGAAAAGTACCCTGATTGGCCGCCTGCTGCACGACACGCGTCAGATTTATGAAGACCAGCTTTCATCGCTGCACAATGACAGTAAACGTCACGGCACTCAGGGCGAAAAGCTTGATCTGGCGTTATTGGTTGACGGCTTGCAGGCCGAGCGTGAGCAGGGCATCACCATCGACGTGGCGTATCGTTATTTCTCTACCGAGAAGCGTAAATTTATTATTGCGGACACTCCCGGGCATGAGCAGTACACCCGTAACATGGCGACCGGTGCGTCGACCTGCGACCTGGCGATCCTACTGATCGATGCGCGTAAAGGCGTGCTGGATCAGACTCGTCGTCATAGCTTTATCTCCACGCTGCTTGGGATCAAACACCTGGTGGTGGCGATCAACAAAATGGATCTGGTGGACTTTAGCGAAGAGACATTTAACCGCATTCGCGAAGACTATCTTACTTTTGCTGAACAACTGCCGGGCAACCTGGATATCCGGTTTGTGCCGCTCTCTGCGCTGGAAGGCGATAACGTGGCTTCGCAAAGCGCCAGTATGCCGTGGTACAGCGGTCCGACGCTGCTGGAAGTGCTGGAAACCGTTGAGATCCAGCGCATTGTTGATACTCAGCCGATGCGCTTCCCGGTGCAGTATGTGAACCGACCGAATCTGGATTTCCGTGGTTATGCCGGAACGCTGGCCTCCGGTAGCGTGAAGGTTGGACAGCGCGTCAAAGTGTTGCCGTCCGGCGTGGAGTCGAGCGTGGCGCGGATCGTAACCTTTGATGGCGATTTACAGGAAGCGCATGCGGGTGAAGCGATCACCCTGGTGCTGAAAGATGAGATCGATATCAGCCGGGGCGACCTGCTGCTTGATGCCGGTGAAACGCTGCCGACAGTACAAAGCGCTGCAGTTGATGTGGTGTGGATGGCGGAACAACCGTTGTCGCCCGGGCAGAGCTACGACATAAAAGTCGCAGGCAAGAAGACCCGCGCACGCGTTGATAGCGTGCAGTATCAGGTCGATATAAACAACCTGACCCAACGTGACGTTGAAGCGCTGCCGCTGAACGGCATCGGTCTGGTTAATCTGACTTTTGATGAGCCGCTGGTGCTGGATACCTATCAGCAGAATCCGGTTACGGGCGGGCTGATTATCATTGACCGCCTGACTAACGTTACCGTTGGCGCGGGACTGGTGCGTGAGCCAATCGTCCAGGAGCTTGCCACAGCTTCTCAGTTCAGCGCGTTTGAGCTGGAGCTTAATGCACTGGTGCGTCGCCACTTCCCACACTGGGGTGCGCGCGATCTGCTGGGAGGAAAATAATGGCGCTGCATGACGAAAACGTCGTCTGGCATGCCCATCCTGTTACACCGCAACAGCGGGAACAACGCCACGGTCATCGTGGTGTTGTGCTGTGGTTTACCGGGCTGTCAGGTTCCGGTAAATCCACGGTAGCAGGGGCGCTGGAAGAGGCGCTGCATAAGCTAGGGGTGAGCACCTATCTGCTGGATGGCGATAACGTGCGTCACGGTCTGTGCAGCGATCTTGGGTTTAGCGATGCCGATCGTAAGGAGAATATTCGTCGGGTTGGTGAAGTGGCTAACCTAATGGTAGACGCCGGCCTGGTGGTGTTGACTGCGTTTATCTCTCCACATCGCGCCGAGCGAAAAATGGTTCGCGAGCGCGTGGGTGAAGGGCGTTTTATTGAGGTTTTTGTCGATACGCCATTAGCAACGTGCGAAGCTCGCGATCCAAAAGGGCTGTATAAAAAAGCGCGTGCGGGAGAGTTGCGCAATTTCACCGGAATTGACTCGGTTTACGAAGCGCCTGAATCGCCAGAGATTCATCTTGATGGTGAACAATTGGTAACAAATTTGGTTCCTCAATTATTAGACCTGCTGAGGCAGGAAGATATTATCAGATCCTGAGACACCCGAGCTTGCACGCCCGGTCAGTCACGGTCACAGGATTAGATATGCGTAACAGCCATAACATTACTATTACAGAGTCAGATACCTTCGCCGCCGACGACGAAACTACCTGGTCACTCCCAGGAGCCGTGGTCGGTTTTGTCGCATGGTTGCTGGCGCTGGGATTCCCGTGTCTGATGTATGGCCCTAACACACTGTTTTTCTTCCTCTATACCTGGCCCTTTTTCCTTGCGTTGTTGCCCGTGGCGATTGTCGCGGGTATTGCCCTGCATTCGCTATTGAAGGGGAGATTGCTGCTGAGTATTGCCTGTACCCTGCTGGTGGTTGGCGCAATGTTTGGCGCACTGTTCCTGTGGCTACTGGGTTAGGCATACATCCTTTCACGCGATCGCCGCTGTTGTTCACTGTCTGGCCATAATTCAAACCGTAACCAACAATGAGATTATGTTCTCCTTACATGGGGTATACGTAACAACGGGCAAATGTGGTACATTTGCCCGCGTTGTCGCGGCATTCCCGTCCGTTGATGTAAAGTTGTCAGCGGAGTTTATGGGATGTTGATGCCGTTTTTCAGGGGGCAGGATGGGTAAACTTACGTTGCTGTTGCTGGCTTTATTAGTCTGGCTACAGTATTCGCTGTGGTTCGGTAAGAACGGCATACATGACTATAGTCGCGTCAACGATGATGTTGCGGCGCAGCAAGCTACAAACGCGAAACTGAAAGCGCGTAACGATCAGCTTTTTGCCGAAATTGACGATCTCAATGGCGGGCAAGAGGCTATCGAAGAGCGCGCGCGTAACGAACTCAGTATGACTAAGCCAGGCGAAACCTTTTATCGTCTGGTGCCTGACGCGTCTAAACGCGCTCAGACTGCAGGGCAAAACAATCGATAAACCGTCCAGGGATTTAACATGGCAGCCACTTTAATGGACGTTTGCGCCGTGGTGCCGGCTGCCGGGTTTGGCCGCCGAATGCAAACAGAGTGTCCTAAGCAGTACCTCTCTATTGGCAATAAAACCATTCTCGAACACTCGGTTGATGCGCTGCTGGCTCATCCCCGGGTGACGCGAGTCGTCATCGCTATTAGCCCAGGCGACAGTCGCTTTGCCCAACTTCCACTCGCAGCGCACCCGCAAATTACCGTGGTGGATGGTGGCAACGAGCGTGCCGATTCTGTCCTTGCTGGTTTGCAAGCCGCAGGTGAGGCCAGTTGGGTTCTGGTGCATGATGCCGCGCGTCCGTGTCTGCATCAGGAAGATTTATCTCGTTTGCTGGCAATAAGTGAAACCAGCCGCATCGGCGGGATCCTTGCTGCGCCGGTGCGCGACACGATGAAACGCGCGGAGCCGGGCCGAACAGACATCGCCCATACGGTCGATCGCACCGATTTATGGCATGCGTTGACGCCGCAGTTTTTCCCTCGCGAGCTGTTGCATGACTGTCTGACCCGTGCGCTAAACGAAGGCGCAACCATTACGGACGAAGCCTCGGCGCTGGAATATTGCGGTTTTCATCCGCAGCTGGTCGAAGGACGCGCTGACAACATCAAAGTCACCCGCCCGGAAGATCTGGCTCTGGCGGAATTTTATCTGACCCGAACTATCTAGATACATCATTCTTCAGGCTGCCTGGAGGATGTTGTGTATATCAGGAGAAGGCATAATGCGAATTGGACACGGTTTCGACGTACACGCTTTTGGCGGAGTTGGCCCAATTATCATTGGTGGTGTGCGCATCCCGTATGAAAAAGGATTGCTGGCGCATTCTGATGGCGACGTGGCGTTACACGCGTTAACCGATGCACTGCTGGGCGCGGCTGCGCTGGGGGATATCGGTAAACTCTTCCCGGACACCGACCCGGCCTTTAAAGGTGCAGATAGTCGTGAATTATTGCGTGAAGCCTGGCGGCGTATTCAGGCCAAAGGCTATACGCTTGGTAATGTGGATGTGACGATTATTGCTCAGGCGCCGAAGATGCTGCCGCACATTCCGCAAATGCGCGTGTTTATTGCCGAAGATCTCGGCTGCCATATGGATGATGTTAACGTGAAAGCGACCACCACGGAAAAACTCGGTTTTACCGGGCGTGGGGAAGGGGTTGCCTGTGAAGCGGTGGCGTTACTCATTAAGGCAACGAAATGACTGCGTTTGAAGATCTGACGTATCTCCATGGCAAACCACAAGGCCATGGCGTTCTGAAAGCGAATCCGGAAGACTTTGTCGTCGTCGAAGATTTAGGCTTCGAACCGGATGGCGAAGGTGAGCACATTTTGGTGCGTATCCTGAAAAACGGCTGTAATACCCGTTTTGTGGCTGACGCGCTAGCGAAGTTCCTGAAAATTCACGCCCGTGAAGTGAGCTTTGCTGGCCAGAAAGACAAGCATGCAGTCACGGAACAGTGGCTGTGCGCGCGCGTGCCGGGCAATGCAATGCCTGATTTAAGCAAATTTGAACTCGAAGGCTGTAAAGTGCTGGAGTACGCGCGCCACAAGCGTAAGCTGCGTTTAGGGGCGCTGAAAGGTAACGAATTTACGCTGGTGCTGCGTGAAGTGAGCCAGCGAAATGACGTTGAAGCGCGTTTGCAGGCGATTAGCGAGCGCGGCGTACCGAACTATTTTGGCGCTCAGCGTTTTGGTATTGGCGGCAGCAACCTGCAAGGGGCGCTGCGTTGGGCGCAAAGCGATGCGCCGGTGCGCGATCGAAATAAGCGCAGTTTTTGGTTGTCGGCGGCCCGTAGTGCGTTGTTTAATCAGATAGTCAGTGAACGCTTGAAAAAAACAGACTTTAATCAAGTTGTTGACGGCGATGCGCTACAATTGTCGGGACGCGGAAGTTGGTTTGTCGCCACGCAGGAAGAACAGACCGAATTACAGCGTCGCGTCGATGATAAAGAATTGATGATTACAGCAGCATTACCGGGCAGCGGTGAGTGGGGAACTCAGCGCGACGCACTGGCGTTTGAAGAAGCCGCTATTGCTGATGAAACCGCGCTGCAGTCGCTGTTGTTGCGCGAGAAAGTCGACGCATCGCGTCGTGCTATGTTGCTGTATCCACAACAATTAAGCTGGAACTGGTGGGATGATGTAACCGTTGAGTTACGTTTCTGGCTACCGGCAGGTAGCTTCGCCACCAGTGTTGTAAGGGAACTTATTAACACAATGGGTGATTATGCGTATATTGCTGAGTAACGATGATGGGGTCCACGCACCCGGTATACAAACGCTGGCGAAAGCGCTGCGTGAGTTTGCTGACGTACAGGTGGTTGCCCCGGATCGTAACCGCAGTGGCGCGTCTAACTCGCTGACGCTGGAATCCTCACTTCGCACGTTCACCTATGATAACGGTGATATCGCCGTACAAATGGGTACACCTACCGATTGCGTCTATCTGGGCGTGAACGCATTAATGCGTCCGCGTCCGGACATTGTCGTGTCTGGTATTAACGCAGGTCCTAATCTGGGCGATGATGTTATCTATTCCGGTACCGTTGCGGCGGCGATGGAAGGTCGTCACCTGGGCTTTCCTGCGCTGGCGGTCTCACTTGATGGGCATAAACACTACGATACTGCTGCCGCAGTAACCTGCCGTATCTTAAGGGCGCTGAGTCGCGAACCGCTGCGCACCGGGCGCATTTTGAATATCAACGTGCCGGATTTACCGCTGGATCAGATTAAAGGTATCCGCGTCACCCGCTGCGGTAGCCGCCATCCTGCGGATCAGGTGATACCACAGCAGGACCCGCGCGGTAATACGCTGTACTGGATCGGGCCGCCGGGCGAAAAGTGCGACGCCGGACCGGATACAGATTTTGCCGCCGTCGATGAAGGCTATGTTTCCATTACGCCGCTGCATGTCGATTTAACCGCATATGGCGCGCATGAAGTTGTTTCTGACTGGTTAGACAGCGTGGGAGCCGACACGCAATGGTAAGCAGACGCGTACACACTCTTCTTGAACAATTACGTGCGCAGGGCATCAGAGATGAGCTTGTTCTCGATGCACTTGCCGCCGTGCCGCGTGAAAAATTCATTGATGAGGCGTTTGAACATAAGGCCTGGGACAATATTGCTCTGCCGATTGGTCAGGGGCAGACGATTTCGCAGCCCTATATGGTTGCGCGGATGACCGAGCTGCTTGAGTTAACGCCGCAGTCTCGGGTGCTGGAAATTGGTACCGGCTCTGGCTACCAAACGGCGATTCTGGCACACCTGGTGCACCATGTGTGCTCTGTTGAGCGCATTAAAGGTTTGCAGTGGCAGGCGCGTCGTCGACTTAAACAGCTTGATTTACATAATGTTTCTACCCGTCATGGTGATGGATGGCAGGGCTGGCAAGCGCGAGCCCCGTTTGACGCTATCATTGTTACGGCAGCGCCGCCTGAGATTCCAACTGCGCTAATGATGCAGTTGGATGAAGGCGGTATTCTCGTCTTACCCGTGGGCGACGAGCACCAGTTTCTGAAACGGGTGCGTCGTCGGGGAGGCGAATTTATTATCGATACCGTGGAGGCCGTACGTTTCGTTCCCTTAGTAAAAGGGGAGCTTGCGTAGATACTGGCTCTGAATACCTGGAGTTTTCCTGGATATTCTGGAATTAGTAAGCGTATCGTGGTCACGTTTCCAGTGCCCAGTCCGATGCCTTGCACGGTGATTACGTCACTGGTTTTAACCAAATTTTCCTGGGGGATAAATGAGCGCGGGAAGCCACAAATTTACCGTTCGCCGCATTGCGGCATTGTCACTGGTTTCATTATGGCTGGCAGGTTGTTCAAATACCTCGAATCCACCTGCACCGGTCAGTTCCGTTGATGGCGGTGCATCAACGAACACCAATTCCGGCATGCTGATTACGCCTCCACCAAAAATGGGCTCGACGTCGACAGTACAGCAAACGCCACAGATCCAGCCGGTGCAGCGTCCGACCACACAGTCAACACAGATCCAGCCTGTTGCGGAACAGCCTGTGCAGATGGAAAACGGTCGTATTGTGTACAACCGTAAGTATGGGAACATTCCGAAAGGTAGCTATACGGGCGGCAGTACCTATACTGTTAAGAAAGGCGATACCCTTTTCTATATCGCCTGGATTACCGGGAACGATTTCCGTGATCTCGCACAACGCAATAACGTTCCGGCCCCGTATGGCCTGAATGTTGGTCAAACTCTGCAAGTGGGCAACGCGTCGGGTACACCGATTACTGGTGGGAATGCCATCACCCAGGCGGATGCAGCACAGCAAGGAGTTGTGACCAACCCTGCACAAAATTCCACCGTTGCTGTTGCTTCGAAACCAACAATTACGTATTCTGAGGATTCAGGTGAACAAAGTGCTAATAAAATGTTGCCGAACAACAAGCCTGCTGGGACCGTTGTCACAGCGCCTGTAACGGCTCCAGCAGTTAGCGCAACCGAATCAACTGCAAGCTCAACGTCAACCAGCTCGCCAATCTCTACCTGGCGCTGGCCGACTGACGGCAAAGTAATCGAAAACTTCGCGGCTACTGAAGGTGGCAATAAAGGGATCGATATTGCAGGCAGTAAAGGACAGGCTATTGTCGCGACCGCAGATGGACGCGTCGTATATGCCGGTAACGCACTGCGCGGTTACGGTAATCTTATTATCATCAAACACAACGATGATTACCTGAGTGCCTACGCCCATAACGATACAATGCTGGTCCGGGAACAACAAGAAATCAAGGCGGGGCAGAAAATAGCTACCATGGGTAGCACCGGAACCAGTTCAACACGCTTGCATTTTGAAATTCGTTACAAGGGGAAATCCGTAAACCCGCTGCGCTATTTACCGCAGCGATAATTCGGCGGAACCAGGCTTTCACGTGCTAGTTCCGTTAGGGATCACGGGTAGGAGCCACCTTTATGAGTCAGAATACGCTGAAAGTTCATGATTTAAATGAAGATGCGGAATTTGATGAGAACGGAGTAGAGGCTTTTGATGAAAAAGCCTTGAGTGAAGAGGAACCCAGTGATAACGACCTGGCTGAAGAAGAGCTGTTATCGCAGGGGGCCACACAGCGTGTGTTGGACGCGACTCAGCTTTACCTTGGTGAGATTGGTTATTCACCACTGTTAACAGCCGAAGAAGAAGTTTATTTTGCGCGTCGCGCACTGCGTGGGGATGTCGCTTCTCGCCGTCGCATGATTGAAAGTAACCTGCGTCTGGTGGTGAAAATTGCTCGTCGTTATGGCAATCGTGGTCTGGCATTGCTGGACCTGATTGAAGAGGGCAATCTGGGACTGATCCGTGCAGTCGAGAAGTTTGACCCGGAACGCGGGTTCCGCTTCTCAACATACGCAACCTGGTGGATCCGCCAGACGATCGAACGGGCGATTATGAACCAAACCCGTACGATCCGACTGCCGATTCATATTGTAAAAGAGCTGAACGTCTATCTGCGTACCGCGCGTGAGTTGTCGCATAAACTGGACCACGAACCGAGCGCAGAAGAGATTGCTGAACAACTGGATAAACCGGTTGATGACGTCAGCCGTATGCTCCGACTCAACGAGCGTATTACCTCGGTAGACACCCCGCTGGGTGGCGATTCCGAAAAAGCGTTGCTGGATATTCTGGCCGATGAAAAAGAAAACGGCCCGGAAGACACCACGCAAGACGATGATATGAAACAGAGCATCGTCAAATGGCTGTTCGAACTGAACGCCAAACAGCGTGAAGTGCTGGCACGTCGTTTTGGTCTGCTGGGGTACGAAGCTGCGACACTGGAAGATGTGGGCCGTGAAATTGGTCTCACCCGTGAACGTGTTCGCCAGATTCAGGTTGAAGGTCTGCGTCGTCTGCGTGAAATCCTGCAGACTCAGGGACTGAATATCGAAGCGTTATTCCGCGAGTAAGCACAAGTTCTATCAAGAAAGGCCAGTCTCATTGGGACTGGCCTTTTTCTATGTTTGTTGCCTGATGGCACTGCGTTTATCAGGCCTACGGGGAGCTGGACTTTGTAGGCCGGATAAGACATTTATGTCGCCATCCGGCAGATTAGTTCATCATCTTACGCACCAGACGTGTGAACTGCTCACGTTCTTCTTCGCTAAGTCTGCCCAGAAACTCATCATCCACGCTATCGCCTAACGGAGTTGCGCTGGCCAGTAATGCTTCTCCTTGCGCGGTCAAATAAACAAACCGTCGACGCTTATCTGCCGGGTCATGTTCACGCCTGACCAGCTCCCGTTTTTCCATTCGGCTCAGCATTTCCGCAAGGGTTGCCTTGGTACAGACTGCGGCTTCGGTCAGGTCAACCTGCTCAATGCCGGGACGTTCAGCAATGGCGCGCATTACCGCATACTGTGGTTTGGTCAGGTCCGGTAATTCATGTTGCCAGCGGGATGTATGCTGCTGGAAGAGCTGACGTAAAAGGTGAAATGCTTTATTTCGTAACGGCATGAGCGCTCCGGAATTCCTGTCAGTCTCTATCATAGCGGGTTACGCATCTTTTTTTAACAATTGCGGCTTTAGCGATCTGTGCTCGATGACCTTGCCCGAAATGTTATGTGAGAGTATTTTAATCAAAACGTTCGTATACGAACAAAAATTGAGAGGCTAAATGAGACTAATTGTCGGAATGACCGGGGCAACCGGCGCTCCCCTTGGTGTGTCGCTATTGCAGGCGCTGCGAGAAATGCCCGAGGTGGAAACCCATCTGGTGCTGTCAAAGTGGGCCAAAACCACTATTGAACTGGAAACGCCGTACAGCGTCCGCGATGTGTCTGCGTTGGCCGATTTTTGCCACAACCCGGCGGACCAGGCGGCGACCATCTCCTCTGGATCGTTTCGCACTGACGGCATGATCATTATCCCCTGCAGTATGAAAACCCTGGCCGGTATTCGTGCAGGCTACGCGGAAGGGCTGGTGGGGCGCGCTGCCGATGTGGTGCTGAAAGAAGGGCGCAAGCTGGTGCTGGTTCCGCGTGAAATGCCGCTTAGCACTATTCATCTGGAAAACATGCTCGCGCTTTCCCGCATGGGCGTGGCGATGGTCCCGCCCATGCCCGCGTATTACAACCACCCGCAAACGGTCGATGACATCACTCAGCATATCGTTGCGCGTGTGCTCGATCAGTTTGGTCTGGAACACCCCAACGCCCGTCGCTGGCAGGGTTTACGGCAGGCGCAGAATTTTTCACAGGAGAATGAATAATGGCATTTGATGATTTGCGCAGCTTTTTACAAGCGCTGGACGACCAGGGACAATTGCTGAAAATCAGTGAAGAAGTTAACGCCGAGCCGGATCTGGCTGCGGCAGCCAATGCGACCGGACGCATTGGTGACGGTGCGCCAGCGCTGTGGTTTGACAATATTCGTGGTTTTACCGACGCCCGTGTGGCGATGAACACTATTGGTTCGTGGCAGAATCACGCCATCTCTTTAGGCCTGCCGCCAAATACCCCAGTGAAAAAACAGATTGATGAGTTTATTCGCCGTTGGGATAAATTTCCGGTTACGCCGGAGCGTCGCGCCAATCCGGCGTGGGCTGAAAACTGTGTTGATGGTGATGAGATCAACCTGTTTGATATTCTGCCGCTGTTTCGCCTGAACGATGGCGACGGCGGTTTCTATCTTGATAAAGCCTGCGTGGTGTCGCGCGATCCGCTGGATCCGGACAACTTTGGCAAACAGAACGTCGGCATTTATCGTATGGAAGTGAAGGGTAAACGCAAGCTTGGCCTGCAGCCGGTGCCGATGCACGATATCGCGCTGCACCTGCATAAAGCCGAAGAGCGTGGTGAAGATCTGCCGATTGCCATCACGCTGGGTAACGATCCGATCATCACCCTGATGGGGGCCACGCCGCTGAAGTACGATCAGTCGGAATACGAAATGGCGGGAGCACTGCGTGAAAGCCCGTATCCGATCGCTACCGCGCCGCTCACCGGCTTTGACGTGCCATGGGGTTCAGAAGTGATCCTCGAAGGGGTCATTGAAGGTCGTAAGCGTGAAATCGAAGGGCCGTTTGGCGAGTTTACCGGGCACTATTCCGGTGGACGTAATATGACGGTCGTGCGTATCGATAAAGTCTCTTATCGCACCAAACCTATTTTTGAATCGCTGTATCTGGGGATGCCGTGGACGGAGATTGACTACCTGATGGGGCCGGCAACCTGCGTACCGCTTTATCAACAGTTGAAAGCCGAATTCCCGGAAGTGCAGGCGGTGAATGCCATGTATACCCACGGTTTGCTGGCGATTATCTCCACCAAAAAACGCTACGGTGGCTTTGCCCGCGCGGTGGGGCTGCGCGCAATGACGACGCCGCATGGCCTGGGTTACGTGAAAATGGTGATTATGGTTGATGAGGATGTAGATCCGTTCAACCTGCCGCAGGTGATGTGGGCGCTGTCTTCGAAGGTCAATCCGGCGGGCGATCTGGTGCAATTGCCGAATATGTCGGTGCTGGAGCTTGATCCGGGTTCCAGTCCGGCGGGGATTACCGACAAGTTAATTATTGATGCGACCACGCCGGTTGCGCCGGATAACCGTGGGCACTACAGCCAGCCGGTATGCGATTTACCGGAAACGAAAGCTTGGGCAGAAAAACTGACCGCCATGCTGGCCAACCGTAAATAAGGAGTAGCAGATGATTTGTCCACGTTGTGCCGATGAACATATTGAAGTGATGGCAAACTCGCCGGTAAAAGGTGTCTGGACGGTATATCAGTGCCAGCATTGTCTATACACCTGGCGTGATACTGAGCCGCTACGCCGTACCAGCCGCGAGCACTACCCGCAAGCGTTTCGCATGACGCAGAAGGATATTGATGACGCACCGATGGTGCCAAGTATTCCACCGCTGCTGGCAGAAGATAAGCGCTAATCAACACGCTGGGTGCGGCTTCGCCTTACCCGGCCTAAATACAGCGATATTTTGCAGGCCCGATAAGTGTATCACTATCGGGCATTACGGCGTTACACCAGACTCTTCAACCGGTAGATCCACTCCAGCGCCTGGCGAGGCGTTAGCGAATCCGGGTCGAGATTTTCCAGTGCTTCAACAGCGGGCGACGTTTCTTCCGGAGCTGTCAGGAGCGACATCTGTGTGCCGTCGACCTGGGTCGCAGCAACATTCGGCGCGATGCTTTCCAGTTCGCGCAGTTTTTGCCGCGCGCGTTTGATAACCTCTTTTGGTACACCTGCCAGGGCAGCTACCGCCAGACCATAGCTCTTGCTCGCCGCACCATCTTGTACGCTGTGCATGAAGGCGATGGTATCGCCGTGCTCTAACGCATCAAGATGCACATTTGCGACGCCTTCCATTTTCTCCGGTAACTGAGTCAGTTCGAAGTAGTGGGTGGCAAACAACGTTAATGCTTTGATTTTATTGGCCAGATTTTCCGCACACGCCCACGCCAGCGACAGGCCGTCGTAGGTGGAGGTGCCGCGTCCAATCTCATCCATCAGCACCAGGCTGTTCTCGGTGGCGTTATGCAGAATGTTGGCGGTTTCGGTCATTTCTACCATGAAGGTGGAACGGCCGGAGGCCAGATCATCTGCCGCGCCCACGCGGGTAAAGATGCGGTCGATAGGCCCAATCTCTACTTTCTGCGCCGGAACGTAGCTGCCGATGTAGGCCAGCAGCGCAATTAACGCAGTCTGGCGCATATAGGTACTTTTACCCCCCATGTTCGGGCCGGTGATGATCAGCATCCGTCGCTGAGGCGAGAGGTTAAGTGGGTTGGCGATAAACGGCTCGGTCAGCACCTGTTCAACCACCGGATGACGTCCCTCGGCAATACGAATACCTGGCTTGTCGGTGAAGGTTGGGCAGGTGTAATTCAGGGTATAAGCGCGTTCCGCAAGGTTGACCAGTACGTCCAGTTCTGCCAGCGCGCTGGCGCTTTGTTGCAAATCAGCCAGGTGCGGCAGCAGCATATCGAACAGCTCATCGTACAGCTGTTTTTCCAGCGCCAGCGCTTTACCTTTTGATGTCAGAACTTTGTCTTCGTACTCTTTCAGCTCCGGAATAATGTAGCGTTCGGCGTTTTTCAGCGTCTGGCGACGCACATAGTTAATCGGCGCCAGATGACTTTGCCCGCGACTGATCTGAATGTAGTAGCCGTGAACGGCGTTAAACCCAACCTTCAGCGTATCAAGGCCGGTGCGCTCGCGCTCACGGATTTCCAGTCTGTCCAGATAGTCAGTTGCGCCATCAGCCAGCGCTCGCCACTCGTCCAGCTCTTCGTTATAGCCGGGGGCGATGACGCCACCGTCGCGAACCAGCACAGGTGGAGCTTCCACTACGGCACGTTCCAGCAGTTCACGCAGCTCAGCAAACTCACCCATTTTCTCGCGCAGCATCTGCACGGGGGCACTGTCTACGCTTTCCAGTTGTGCGCGCAGTTCTGGTAATTGCTGGAAGGCATGACGCATACGGGCCAGATCGCGCGGGCGCGCGGTACGCAGGGCCAGACGAGCAAGGATACGTTCCAGATCGCCGACCTGACGCAGCACGGGTTGCAATTCACCGGTGGAATCCTGTAGCGCGCCGATGGTCTGTTGGCGCTCAGTGAGGACTTTGGTGTCACGGACCGGCATATGCAGCCAGCGTTTGAGCATACGGCTGCCCATCGGCGTCACGGTGCAGTCGAGTACTGAAGCCAGCGTGTTTTCAACACCGCCCGCCAGGTTCTGGGTAATTTCCAGATTGCGGCGCGTGGCGGCATCCATAATGATGCTGTCCTGCTGACGTTCCATGGTGATGGAACGAATATGCGGCAGCGAGGTACGCTGGGTATCTTTTACGTATTGCAGCAGGCAGCCAGCCGCGCATAATCCACGCGGGGCGTTTTCCACGCCAAAGCCAATCAGATCCCGTGTGCCAAACTGCAGGTTTAGCTGCTGGCGAGCGGTATCGATTTCAAATTCCCATAGTGGACGACGACGTAATCCTCGACGTCCCTCAATCAGTGAAGTTTCAGCGAAATCTTCGGCATACAGCAGTTCAGCTGGATTGGTGCGCTGCAATTCTGCGGCCATGGTCTCGCGGTCGGCGGGTTCGCTAACACGAAAACGCCCGGAGCTGATATCCAGCGTGGCGTAACCATAACCTTTACTGTCCTGCCAGATAGCGGCCAGCAGGTTGTCCTGGCGTTCCTGTAACAGCGCTTCATCACTGATGGTGCCTGGCGTGACAATACGCACCACTTTGCGCTCAACTGGACCTTTGCTGGTCGCCGGATCGCCAATCTGTTCACAAATAGCGACTGATTCACCCTGGTTGACCAGCTTGGCGAGGTAGTTTTCTACCGCATGGTGAGGAATGCCCGCCATCGGGATTGGCTCGCCCGCAGACGCGCCGCGTTTGGTCAGGGAAATATCAAGCAGCTGAGATGCACGTTTCGCATCGTCATAAAACAGTTCGTAAAAGTCGCCCATGCGGTAAAACAACAGTATCTCCGGGTGCTGGGCTTTCAGCTTGAGATACTGCTGCATCATTGGGGTGTGGTTCGTGAAGTCCGTATCAAGTGACTCTTTCATATCGCTTTTGCTCTTTTTTTAATCTTTTTGGGGACCTGGGCAGTCTCACGTGAGCCCCTGGAAACTCACATAAACCCACAAATTTGTCATTCGAAAGCCGCCTGAAGGGCAGTAACGACGAGCGTTGGCTCGGCCTGAATGGTCTATCTTATCACCGACAACGACTGAGATTCATCCGTAGGTTTTGCCGCCAGAACGCTTATTGATTATTCATTTTCCGGCAAAGCATAATTCTGGCAGTACAGATAGGGGATCCCCTCTTTGGTAATCAGGTATGTCGCGCTGTTCAGCGCAAAAAAATCGACGTTGGATACGCTGGTGTTGGTCAGGAAAAAGTCGGGGAGGAGTTCCTGAATAAGGCTGGCGGGAGCCGTTTCTCGATTGGAAATTTGGATTTTCTGTGAAATCCAGACCGGGCTTGAGCCGTAGCTGGATTGTGTAAAAAGTACCATGCGTTGCACGGTTTGCTCATTATTTTCGGCATCTTTGATAATACCATCAATATTCACAATACCTTTACTGCCCCCGGTTTTAATATCAATAATCCCTCGGAACGAGCTTGTATTGCGTACAATTTCGATGGCAGAGCGGCAGGTGAGATCATGTAACTCGCCATTGTTCTTACTGTACCGATAGACGACAGTAAGAATAAGCGCAGCAAAACAAAGCAGCAGGATAATACCTGTCTGGATGCGGGACGTTCGGGGATATAAGTTCATTAGCTATCATACCGTGGGTAATATACCGACTGACAGGCATTTTCTTGCCTGGCTTTTATCGGTGAGCGACACACCAGTACGGACAGTTTCTTAGACTCAGGATAGGTCGTGATATAGATAAATTTATGGCTCTGACACAGTCCTGGGTTTTTGTCGATAAACGCGGTATGCCGGGAGAAATTACTGGCATCGTTATTGAAATAATACTGACAGTCAGTGGGTGCTTTATCCGTAGTGATATAGCCGGAGAAATAATCATCGCTGGCTTGCCACGGATATAATATCAGCACACAAATTATCAGGGTAAGTGCCAACATTACTGTTTCTGCAGCCGTTATCAAAGGTTGACGCGGTCTGTCAGCCAAAAATTCCTCAATGGTGGCATCTGGCGCTAAGGATTCTTCAGCAGAAGCTGAGTTCTCCTCGAGTGTTTCAATGACCTGAATATCAAACTCTTCTTGAATGATCAGCCCTTTGCGGGGGATCGTTGTGATCAGCGGTTGTTCAAGCTCCAGCTGCAGTAAGCTTTTACGCAACGAGAGAATGCTTTGATAAAAGGCGTTGAAACTCACCTGCCGGTGATTTTTACCCCAACCGAATTCCAGTAATTCGTTTTGAGAAACCACTTGCCCGCGATGTTGAATAAGTAATAAAAGACATAACGACGCTGAGTGTTTGAGTTTTATCCGCTGATTGGGGTGATCTACCCGCGCCAGACATTGTGTGGCTGGCGTAAATATTATTCTATTTTCAATCAGATAACTGACATTGCCAGTCTCAGACATATTGTCTCTACTCTTGATGATGCGTCTGGTGGTTGTTTAGTCATGATACCACTGAGCCTATAAAGACCACCAGCATGGACCTGATTCCACAGCGAGAACCGCGAAGTGTTGCAAATTGGTATCATGATATAACAAGAATGAAAACTTTTTAATGAAAATAAAATCCATTAAAATCAATTGATTGTATCTTTTTGGCTACTCTGCAAAGAACAGAAAGATGAAAAAATGTCGACAAAGATGATTGCCATTAATTCTTTATGGACAGCGCCATATACTGCCTGGCACCACCACGCGAAAACAGCATGAACCTTAACGCGTCAATGGCACCAGGGAATGCCGGTGGTAGATGTAGATGGGAATAAATGTCAGCTTGTTTGCGAGCTGACATTTATTTTTAGTGCCGAGTAAATTTAACCATCTTTTTGACTAAGCCATAATTTGCGGTAGAGAGTCCCATGTTCCAGAAAGAAATTGAAAATGCTGTAGTGCTCGTTGGCGATGAAATGAAGAAGTCGGATAATGCCTGGCTGTCATTACGTAAAAAACGTCAGCGTATTGATTTGAAGACCGATGGACATATCTTATTTCTGGAGAAAGGGACTGTCTCTGTTTATCGTGTGGAAAACGATTTAGTCACGGTGAGTATTTCTGCACCTGCTATTCTCGGCCTGCCACAAATGCGTACGGAAGTGGCTGGTCACTATTTACGTTGTGATACCGATTGTGAAATGTGGGCGATGAGCGTACAAAATGCCGATCACCTGTTTACGACAAAAAACTTATGGAAGCAGGCGTTTGATATCTTAACGCATCATCTTCAACGTTATTTTCAGCGTGAAGCGTTGCAGTCGCACCGTACTATTCGTGAGCAGATTATTGAACACGTAAAATATATCTGGTCGATGGAGCCAGAGGTTCGCGAGAAAACATCCGTGTATACTTTTATTTTGACCCGTAACCATATTTCACGTAGTGCCATCCATAAGGTGTTACAGGAGCTGGTTAATGACGGGAAAATCACCCTGAATCGTGGGAAGCTCTCTTTTTGCACGCCGTTATAAATTCATGCGCTCCCCGGCAAAATGTAAGGGAGCGCATCCGATCAACGTTCTCTGAGTGCTTCCGCGCGTGCGCGAATAATCGGTTTTAACAGGTAGCTCAGAATCGTTTTCTTGCCGGTGAGAATATCGACGCTCGCCACCATGCCGGGAATGATCAGCATCGGATGCTCTTTTGTTCCCAGGTAATTTTTGTCCGTCTGCAAACGCACAATATAAAAGCTTCGCCCCTGCTTGTCGGTAACGGTGTCCGGGCTTATCTGCACTACTTCGCCTTGCAGACCGCCATAGATGGTGTAATCGTAAGCGGTAAATTTCACCATCGCATGTTGACCCGGATGGAGGAAGGCGATATCGCGCGGCTGGATTTTGGCTTCGATTAACAGTTTGTCATCCAGCGGAACGATTTCCACCAGATCGCTGCCCGGTTGAATGACGCCGCCGATAGTATTCACCATCACCTGCTGGACGATACCCCGCACCGGTGAGGTGACCATGGTACGGTTCACCCGATCCTCCAGTGCTTTAACGCTTGCCTGGGTTTTACTCAGATTGGTGCGAGCTTCATTGAGTTGGGCCAGCGCATCGCTCTGGAAACGGCCACGGCTTTCACCGATTTTATTCTCAATCTCTTTAATTTCTGACGTGGCCTTGGGCAGCGACAGGCTAATAGAATTGAGCTGCCCGGCGGTTTCCACTTCGGTACGACGCAGGCGCAGCAGTTCGACTTTTGAAATGGCGCCTGAAGCGAGCAGCGGCTCGGACATTTTGATTTCCTGACGGATTAACCCGAGGCTGTGCTTAAACTGATCCTCCTTTGACTCAAAGTCGCGCAGCTCCTGTTTTTTCTGTACCAGCTGTTCTTCAAGCCCGGAAATTTCGTTGTGAAATTGTTCCCGACGGCTGTTGTACAGCTCGGTTTCTCCCCGGGCGACATCCGGCGCCTGGCTGGCTATCTCGGGTGAAATCACAAAGTCCCGGCTTTCAACCTCAGCCGTCAGGCGTTCTACCTTGGCGCGCAGACCGAGTTTGTCGGCTTCAGTTTCGCCAACGTTGGAGGCGAAGCGCGTGTCATCGAGGTGCAGTAGTGGAGTTCCGGCGTTAACGATTTGCCCTTCATGCACGTACAGCTCGGTGACAATTCCCCCTTCCAGGTTCTGGATTTTTTGCAGTTTTGATGAAGGGATCGCTTTGCCTTCACCGCGTGTCACTTCATCAATTTTTGCAAAACCAGCCCAGATGAAGGACAGCACCACCAGCGCGAGGATCACCCACAACGTCAGTCGTATCACTCTTGGGGCATCATCAATTATGGCCTGGCTAACCTCATTAATACTGTCGGTTTGATTTTCATCACGACCGCGAAAATAGTGCTGCATGTGACTGCGGGCACGAGTCAGGAGATCAGCGAGACGCATTAATTTGCCCCTTTTTCAACGCATCCATCACTACCCCTTTCGGACCGTCTGCGATGATGCGACCTTTATCAACAATAATCAGACGGTCAACCAGCGACAGCATGGAAGCGCGGTGCGTGACCAGTAATAACGTTTTTCCCGCAATACAGGGGGCCAGCGCGTGTTTGATCTTCTCTTCGCTGGTGTTGTCCATTGAACTGGTGGGTTCATCCAGTAGCAGGAGAGGAGGATCAAGCAACAGTGCACGCGCGAGCGCCACCGCCTGCCGTTGCCCACCGGAAAGCTGGGAGCCGCGTTCGCCGACCTGCAGGTTATAGCCGTCGGGATGCAGGCGTGCGAATTCGTTGACGCCAGCCAGTTCTGCCGCTCGCAACATAGTTTCGTCATCGACATAGCGCGCTCCGCACAGCAGGTTATCGCGCAGCGTGCCGTTGAATAGCTGGATGTCCTGCGGCACGTAGCCGATGCTGTGGCGCAGATCGTTCACATCCAGCTGGCGAGAGTCGATACCATCGATCAGCAGGTTCCCGGCGCTCGGCTGGTATAAATTGACGATAAGTTTACTCAGTGAACTTTTACCGGAACCGCTGCGCCCGATAATGCCGATGCGCTCACCGGGCTGAATGGTCAGGTTAATTTTGTGCAGCGACAGGTTTTGTTGCTCCGGGTAGCTGAAATCCACATCGCGAAATTCAATGCTGCCCTGTAACTGTTCACGCTTGAGCGGGTTTTCATCCGCACGGCGCTCCTGCGTCAGCGACATCATTTTCTCAGTATTTTTGATGGTCAGCTTCGCCTGCTGATAGCGGGCGATAAGGCCGGTGAGCTGACCCAGCGGCATCAAGGCGCGACCATTGAGCATGTAGCAGGCGATCAAGCCACCCATGCTCAGTTTGCCGTCGATAATCATGTACACCCCGACGATGATCATCACCACGCCTGAAATTTGCTGGAACCAGCCGGTAAGGTTGCTGGCCAGGCTGGATAAGGTTTTCACCCGCAGTTCGAGACGGCTCAGGCTGCCCAGCGTTTGTTCCCACTGGAACTGGCGTTCGCTTTGGGCATTATTCACTTTGATGGCATCCAGACTGCTCAGGGTTTCAATCAGTAGCGCCTGACGTTCGCTGGCGAGGCTCATGGTTTTTGCCACAGCAGCGTTGACCGGCTTTTGTAGTGCCCAACTGCACAATAGGGCAATCGGTAATGTCAGTACCGGGATCCATGCCAGCGCGCCGCCGATAATGCCAATAACAATCAGCAGTAACAGGGTGAAGGGCAAATCGATAATCGTCGTCAAAGTGAGGGATGAGAGGAAATCACGCAGTGACTGAAACTCGTGAATGTTTTGTGCAAAGCTGCCCACGCGTGCCGGGCGCTCTTTCATCTCCATACCGACAATGCGCTCAAACAGGGTCGAAGAGATGATGAGATCGCTTTTCTTACCTGCAATATCAAGGCAGATACCGCGCAGCATTTTTAAAATCAGATCAAAGACAAAAGCCAGGCAGATGCCGACTGCCAGCACCCATAATGTGACCGTTGCCTGGTTTGGCACGACGCGGTCATACACATTCATGGTAAAGAGCGGTGTGCCGAGCGCAATCAGGTTGATTAACAGACTGGCCAATACCGCATCCATATACAGAAAACGCGACAGCTTCAGCGTGTCTTTAAACCAGGATTTGGTGCGCGGCAAAAAGGCCTCTGCCTGCAAATCGAATTCGTGGCGCGGATGCGCAAAAATGACTTTGCCCGCATAGTTTTGCTCAAGCGTGGCAGCATCAACGCAAATTTCCCCACCTTCGCTTTCGCTGGGCATAAAACGGGCGCTACCGTCATCGTTCCAGGCCAACAACACCCCGGTTCCCCCTGCATTCAATAACAAGACAGCAGGCAGAGACATTGCCGGAATTTTATCGAGCGTGCGCGTGACGACTCGCGCCTTTAAACCGGCCCTTGCCGCCGCGCGTGGAAATATATTTAGCGTGAGCCGATCGTTTTCTAATGGCAGGCCACTGCTTAATGTTGAACGACTCGCCGGTTTACCGTGCAGAGAACACAGAATCAGTAAGCTATCTAATAACGGGTCGTCATTATGGCTACGTGGGTCGTGATGTTGAGAATTAGGGGTAGCGTAATTCTCAGGGACGTCATTTAATAATTCGGCTTGTGCACTCATTTTCGCAACCATTCTGACCGTGCACTATTAAATAATAGCAAGCTAATAATAAGCGTGCAGGTCAGAGATTTATTGGGGATTAATAATTATTAATGAAGTTCCGGTAAGCTATTTTCTTCTGCTGAATCTACCGGTTGTCCTGAAGGCGGCGGTGTGATTTTTAGAATGTTCATTAATTCCCCGGTGCGTTCGCTAATACGGTAGCCACTGGTCATGGCCAGATAACGTAATTCAACAAGACGGCGTTTAGAGGAGAACACTTCATTTTCACTATCGAGTAAATCCAGCAGCGTACGCTCGCCAAGACTAAATTGATCCTGATAAGCCGTGCGTACTTTGACGCTGCGGTCAGCATATTCTTCCGCCGAAGGAATCTGAGCGCGTGCGTTTTGCAGTGCGGTCCAGGCCAGGCGCAGCTCCTGATTCAGCTGGCGCAGTGTGTTATTACGTACATCCTGAGCCTGCTTGTGCAGATAAGCGCGGGAGTTCATGTTGGCTTTGTCGCTGCCGCCCTGGTACAGGTTGTAGTGCAGTTTTACCATCGCTTCCCACTCTTCGGTGTGTGCGCGAGTGGTATCGGTGTTGTTGCTAATCCCGCGGGAAAGCTCAACGTCCACACGTGGATAGAAGGTTGATTTCGACGCTTCATACTGCTGGTGCGCAGCTTCGATATCCGCATTGGCAGACTTCAGTAATGGATTATTTTTTTCCATCCGACTTTTGGCATCTTCCAGCGAGGTTGGCAACTGAGAGTCAATGCTCTCTGGCTGGCTTAAGCCCTGCGGATCCATGCCCGTCACGCTGACAAAGGTGGTTTTCGCATCTTCAAGGTTAGTCTGCTCGGTCAGCAGGTTGTTTCGCGCCTGCGCCAGACGCGCTTCGGCCTGCATAAAATCCCCGGAGCGCCCAACGCCCTGATCGGTACGCAGTTTTATCTGGTCATAAATGCGCTCGTGGTTCGCCAGATCGTCTTCAGCAAGGCGCACAAATTCTTCGCGTTGCAGCACGTCGAAATAGGCCTGAATCACCGCATAAGCGGTGCTTTCGCTGGTGTTCATCACGCTGTAAGCGCGTGAGTCTACGGTCGCTTTTTGTCGCGCCACTTCGCTGTTGGTCGCAAAGCCGTTAAACACATTTTGCTCGAGGCTGATAGTCGCCTCGTTAGGTGATTGAGTCAGACCGTTATTGCGTCCTGCAGCGCGGGTAGTTGCATCATCAACATTTTTGCGCCCGGCCTCGGCATTTAAATTCAGTGATGGCAAATAGCCACCTTGTGCCGCACGCAGATCTTGCTCCGAGGAATAACGGCTATTTATTGCAGCATTAACTTCAGGATGATTCGCTAATGCATCTTTAACGGTATTTTGTAAGTCTTCTGCGTTTACTGCATTTATTGAAAAACATGAAAGCAGAAAAACTAAAAACTTCTTCATGACATGAATGCCCTATATCTCACGGTTATGACATCCAGGTGTCGTCGCTATCATCCATTTTTACAAACACGTTATATTAATTAACAAATATGAATTGTCTTAATTGATGGCTGTAATCAGCTATTCAGCGACATGTTTTGTCACATCGTGTTTTATTTTTGGTTATTTTTTATTATATTCATTTGCCAGTCAAGTCTCATGTAATTGCATTCTATAAAATGTGTTTTTTTCTACATTGAGATATTAATGTTTACATTAATTGAATGTGATATTTGTTCGTTAATGTATTAACAAGTTTATAAAAATAATGATGGTAATTAAGTGAGGTTACGGTGAGCAAATTACTCGGTGTGATCAAAGCAATTATTGGACAGGTTTACGTAGTTGATGCCAATGGTGCACAACGACTGGTTCATGAAGGCGACAGGGTATATAGCGGTGAAGAAATTGTGACCGGTGCCAGCGGCGCGGTAAGTATCTCTTTACCAGACGGAAAAACGCTGGATATAGGCCGTAATAGCCATTGGGGTGAGCACGGGCTACAGGTTAGCCATCATCCGGAAAGTAGTGCTCAGGATATTGCCGCCGCACAAAAGGCCATTGCCGATGGCGCTGACCCGACGCAGGTGCTGGAAGCCACCGCGGCGGGTAATGAAGCACCGGCAACATTAGAAGGTGGCGGCGGGGGGCACACTCTGGTTCAGCTTGAATTGACCGGGCAGGTGGTTGATCCGACAGCAGGTTTTAACACTAAAGGTCTGGGAAGCCCGAACTGGGATATCAATCTGCCGATAGGGGGAGTTACCGCAGGTTCCGCGAGTGTTTTCCCGCCTGAGGTACAAATTACCGAGTTTGCCGGCAACGACGGTTTCATTAACAAAAGCGAATTCCATCAGACCCATTTAAGCGGCACCAGTAATCAAAATCACATCACACTCACCTTCACCGATAGCCAAAAAAACACATTCACCGTTACTGTTCCGGTGAGCAACGGGCACTGGAATATTGATACCGATCTGGGGGGACTGGTCCCGGGAAATGTAACAGTGGTGGCAATAGCCACCGATGTGACGGGACGAACGGCAGAAAGTTTTGATCATGCGCTGATTGATATTACCGGACCACACATCGACATTACCGTTGATAACGTCACGCCGGATAACCTCATTAACTACGAAGAGTCGCGTCAACCGCAAACCCTGATCCACGGGTCGGTCGGCGGCGATACTAAACCCGGCGATATCGTTACTTTATTGGTTGATGGTAAAGAATATACCGGTGTTGTTACCGACCCCGGAAATGGGACTCTGACTTATACCATCCCGGTACTGACCCAGGGGTTACTGCATGACCCGAACATTCACGCCACATTAATTTCTACTGACGACGCAGGAAACACCACCATTGTTTCCACGGATCATCACGTCAATAACGACCTGTATGCGCAAAATGCCGTGACCATTGAAACGGTGGCGAATGATGATGTCGTCAACGCTAATGAGTCTCGTATGCCGACCATTATTTCTGGCATTGCCAGCGGTGATGCGAAAGCGGGTGATCCGGTTACGTTGACCATTCAGG
Organism: Citrobacter sp. MGH105; assembly: GCF_001037485.2. NCBI lineage: Bacteria > Pseudomonadati > Pseudomonadota > Gammaproteobacteria > Enterobacterales > Enterobacteriaceae > Citrobacter > Citrobacter sp. MGH105. The sequence continues at coordinate 1,071,470 of NZ_CP073048.1, forward strand.
GCAAAGCGTTTCACGGCACGGTTTTCGACGATCATGGCCAGCTACGCTATGAAATCGTTGTGCCTTCCGCAACTCTCAAAGAGGGGGCTAACGATGTGCAGGTGACGCTGGTAAGCCATGACGCGGTAGGCAATGAAGCCACTGCAGTGACGCACCGCACCGTGGTGCTTGATACCCAGGCGGCCAACGCCATCAGCATTGATACCGTGGCAGGGGATAATATCGTGAACCGCAGTGAATCGCGGATGCCGACGCTGATCAGCGGGGCGGTGACCGGGGATGCGCAGCCGGGCGATAACGTTGCGGTGGCGGTGAACGGCAGGACCTTTACCGGCCTGGTGGTGACCGATGAACACGGGGCGCTGCGCTATGAAGTGGCGGTGGACTCGTCGGTACTGACCGAAGGCAGTAACAATGTAGAAGTGACAGTGACCGGGGTGGATACGGCAGGCAACACCGCGGTGGCGGTGCAGCACACCACGGTGGTACTGGATACCCAGGCGGCCAACGCCATCAGCATTGATACCGTGGCAGGGGATAATGTCGTGAACCGCAGTGAGTCGCGGATGCCGACGCTGATCAGCGGGGCGGTGACCGGGGATGCGCAGCCGGGCGATAACGTTGCGGTGGCGGTGAACGGCAGGACCTTTACCGGCCTGGTGGTGACCGATGAACACGGGGCGCTGCGCTATGAAGTGGCGGTGGACTCGTCGGTACTGACCGAAGGCAGTAACAATGTAGAAGTGACAGTGACCGGGGTGGATACGGCAGGCAACACCGCGGTGGCGGTGCAGCACACCACGGTGGTACTGGATACCCAGGCGGCCAACGCCATCAGCATTGATACCGTGGCAGGGGATAATGTCGTGAACCGCAGTGAGTCGCGGATGCCGACGCTGATCAGCGGGGCGGTGACCGGGGATGCGCAGCCGGGCGATAACGTTGCGGTGGCGGTGAACGGCAGGACCTTTACCGGCCTGGTGGTGACCGATGAACACGGGGCGCTGCGCTATGAAGTGGCGGTGGACTCGTCGGTACTGACCGAAGGCAGTAACAATGTAGAAGTGACAGTGACCGGGGTGGATACGGCAGGCAACACCGCGGTGGCGGTGCAGCACACCACGGTGGTACTGGATACCCAGGCGGCCAACGCCATCAGCATTGATACCGTGGCAGGGGATAATGTCGTGAACCGCAGTGAGTCGCGGATGCCGACGCTGATCAGCGGGGCGGTGACCGGGGATGCGCAGCCGGGCGATAACGTTGCGGTGGCGGTGAACGGCAGGACCTTTACCGGCCTGGTGGTGACCGATGAACACGGGGCGCTGCGCTATGAAGTGGCGGTGGACTCGTCGGTACTGACCGAAGGCAGTAACAATGTAGAAGTGACAGTGACCGGGGTGGATACGGCAGGCAACACCGCGGTGGCGGTACAGCACACCACGGTGGTACTGGATACCCAGGCGGCCAACGCCATCAGCATTGATACCGTGGCAGGGAATAATGTCGTGAACCGCAGTGAGTCGCGGATGCCGACGCTGATCAGCGGGGCCGTGACCGGGGATGCACAGCCGGGCGATAACGTTGCGGTGGCGGTGAACGGCAGGACCTTTACCGGCCTGGTGGTGACTGATGAACACGGGGCGCTGCGCTATGAAGTGGCGGTGGACTCGTCGGTACTGACCGAAGGCAGTAACAATGTAGAAGTGACAGTGACCGGGGTGGATACGGCAGGCAACACCGCGGTGGCGGTGCAGCACACCACGGTGGTACTGGACACCCAGGCGGCCAACGCCATCAGCATTGATACCGTGGCAGGGGATAATGTCGTGAACCGCAGTGAGTCGCGGATGCCGACGCTGATCAGCGGGGCGGTGACCGGGGATGCGCAGCCGGGCGATAACGTTGCGGTGGCGGTGAACGGCAGGACCTTTACCGGCCTGGTGGTGACCGATGAACACGGGGCGCTGCGCTATGAAGTGGCGGTGGACTCGTCGGTACTGACCGAAGGCAGTAACAATGTAGAAGTGACAGTGACCGGGGTGGATACGGCAGGCAACACCGCGGTGGCGGTGCAGCACACCACGGTGGTACTGGATACCCAGGCGGCCAACGCCATCAGCATTGATACCGTGGCAGGGGATAATGTCGTGAACCGCAGTGAGTCGCGGATGCCGACGCTGATCAGCGGGGCGGTGACCGGGGATGCGCAGCCGGGCGATAACGTTGCGGTGGCGGTGAACGGCAGGACCTTTACCGGCCTGGTGGTGACCGATGAACACGGGGCGCTGCGCTATGAAGTGGCGGTGGACTCGTCGGTACTGACCGAAGGCAGTAACAATGTAGAAGTGACAGTGACCGGGGTGGATACGGCAGGCAACACCGCGGTGGCGGTGCAGCACACCACGGTGGTACTGGACACTAAAGCACATAACACCGTCAATATTCATGATGTCACTGCCGACAACACCCTGAACTTTACTGAGCTGTCGGCGGCGAAGCAGGTGATTACCGGAAACGTGCGCGGGGAAGACGCGAAAGCGGGCGACCCGGTGCTGGTGGAGATTAACGGCCACCAGTATCACGGCCAGGTGATTGATACCGGGAAAAATACCCTCGGTTATCGCATCGAGGTGGATTCTGCGGCGTTTTCTGACAACGTCGGTCATGTGCTGAAAGAGGTGACGGTCCATGTCAGCGTCACCTCCCACGATGCGGCGGGCAACCTGGCGATTGCCACCGACACCCACAGCGTGCATGTCGACAATTTCGCGGAAAACACGGTACATATCGATACCGTCGCGAACGACAATGTGGTCAACGCCATTGAAAACCGCATGACCACGCTGATAAGCGGCGTGGCAGGCGGCGATGCCAAAGCGGGGGATACCGTTACCGTCAGCGTGCGGGGGCAGAATTTTACCGGAACGGTGGTCGATGATAACGGCGAACTGCGCTACGAAGTGGCGGTGCCGGTCGGCACGCTGAAGGAAGGTAAAAATGCGGTGGTGGTGACGCTGGTCAGCCACGATGCGGTGGGTAACGAAGTGACCGCGCTGGCGCACCGTACCGTGGTGCTGGACACTAAAGCGCATAACACCGTCAATATTCATGATGTCACCGCCGACAACACCCTGAACTTTACTGAGCTGTCGGCGGCGAAGCAGACGATTACCGGAAACGTGCGCGGGGAAGACGCGAAAGCGGGCGACCCGGTTCTGGTGGAGATTAACGGCCACCAGTATCACGGCCAGGTGATTGATACCGGGAAAAATACCCTCGGTTATCGCATCGAGGTGGATTCTGCGGCGTTCTCTGACAACGTCGGTCATGTGCTGAAAGAGGCGACGGTCCATGTCAGCGTCACCTCCCACGATGCAGCGGGCAACCTGCGATCGCCACCAGCAGCCACGACGTACACATTGATAACTTCGCCACTAACCAGCTCAGCATCGACACGGTAGCGACGGAGGATGTGGTGAATGCTATTGAAAACCGCATGACCACGCTGATCAGCGGTGCCGTTGGCGGCGATGCGTCCGTCAACGATCCGGTGACCGTTAGTGTACAGGGGCAAGACTTTACCGGCAAAGTCGTCAACATAAATGGCGAACTGCGCTACGAAGTGGCGGTGCCGGTCGGTACGCTGCAGGAAGGTAAAAATGCGGTGGTGGTGACGCTGATCAGCCACGATGCGGTGGGTAATGAAGTGACCACTCTGGCGCATCACGCCATCACGTTGGACACTCAGGCACATAATACTGTCCGTATACATGATGTCACTGCCGATAACACATTGAATTACCAAGAGCTACTTGCGGCTAAACAGACCATTACCGGTTTTGTTGGCGGTGAGGATGCGAAGGTCAACGATCCTGTCTTACTGGAGATAAATGGCCATCAGTACAGCGGTAAGGTGGTTGATTTTGGCCGCGGTAAGCTGGGTTATAGCATTGATGTGGACTCTTCTGCATTTGCCGATAACAGCGGCCATGTGCTGACGAATGTGAAAATTACCGCGATGGTGACATCTCATGACGCCGCGGGTAACCTGGCGATCGCGACGGATTCCCATAAAGTTCATATCGATAACTACGCGGAAAACACCATCAAGATTGACGCAGTGGCGACGGACAATGTGGTTAACGCCAGTGAAAACCGGATGCCGACGATTATTAGCATCGTCGCCGGTGGCGATGCCAAAGTGGGCGATGCGGTAAAAATAAGCGTTCATGGGCAAGACTTTAACGGCACGGTGATCAACGATAACGGTCAGTTACGCTATGAAGTGGTTCTGCCGCATGGAACCTTGCATGAAGGAAAGAACGCGGTGGTCGCGACGCTAGTCAGCCATGACGCGCTGGGCAATGAAGTGACCAGTGAGTCGCACCGTATTATCACTCTTGATACTCATGCGCAAAACACCATCTCGCTGGATAACATTGCTACAGACAATGTTATCAATTACCAGGAACTGTCCGCGGCGACTCAGCGCATTACCGGCATCGTTGATGGTGAAGATGCGAAGGTCGGCGATCCCATTCAGCTGGAAGTTAATGGCCATCAGTACGGTAGCCAGGTCATTGACCTTGGTAACGGGCATCTGGGTTACCGCATTGATGTGGACTCATCGGCCTTTGCGAACAATGGCGTCCATGTGTTGACGGATGTCGACGTGCACGTCACGGTCACCTCTCATGACGCGGCGGGGAACCTCGCCATCGCTACCGATAGCCATAAAGTTCATATTGATAACTTTGCCAAAAACGTGGTGACGACTGATGTGGTGGCATCGGATGATGTGGTGAACGCCATTGAAAACCGCATGCCGACGCTGATTAGCGGTATCGCGAAAGGCCTGGATGCCAAAGTGGGCGATGTGGTGACCATCCACGTACAGGGACATAATCAGGACTTTAGCGGCACGGTAGTTAACGATCACGGCGTTCTGCGCTACGAAGTGTTTGTTCCAACAGGTGTGTTGCAGGAAGGCAGCAACGACGTAATGGTTAAGCTGGTCAGCCACGATGCTGCGGGCAATCAGGCAGTGGCGGTGGAGCATCGAACCGTTACGCTGGATACCCAGGCGCACAGCACTGTGACTATTGATCATGTGACTGACGATAACACGCTCAACCACTTAGAGTTGGATACACCGATGCAGCTCATCAGCGGTAAGGTGGATGGTGATGCGCAGGTTGGCGATGCGGTGATCGTAGAAATCAATCACCAGACGTTTAACGGCAAGGTGATTGATCTTGGCGGCGGTCAGTTAGGTTATCAGGTCCCGGTCAAATCAACGGCGTTCAGCGATAACAAAGGCACCCAGGATAAAAACGTGACCGTGAGCGTCACGATTATCTCCCACGATGCGGTGCAAAATGAGATCATTACCACCGCAACCCATGATGTACATATTGATAACCATGCCGCGGCTAAAATCACCGTTGATACGGTGGCGGGCGATGACAAGCTGAACGGCGCAGAAGCTGCGAAACACCTCACAGAGATCATGGGGACGGTTTCGGGCGATGTGCATGTAGGGACTAAAGTTCAGGTTATCGTCAACGGCCATACTTACGACACAACTGTTCAGCGACTCCCGGAACATAATAATGCGCTGGGATATAAGCTGGACGTTCTGAGCCGCGATCTGGTCAAAGACCCGCATATCGTGGCCCGCGTAGTCGGCGAAGATAATGTGCATAATTTCCAGAAAGCGGAGATATCGCACGATCTGGTGGTTGATTTACATGCTAAGGCAATGCTGACGATCGATCCCGTTACTGGCGATAACATGGTCAATGGCGATGAATCAAAACAGCCATTCACCTGGATAACCGGGAAAGTGGCAGGGGATGTTCACGTAAATGACGTCGTTTACCTCACCGTTAATGGTCACGTTCTTACAGGGAAAGTGCACGATGTGGGGGGCGGGGTTCTCGGCTACAGCATTAAAGTCAGCACCGCAGATCTGATCTCCGATCCGCATTTAACCGCGACGGTGAGCACTACCGATGGTGCGGGCAACCCAGCCACGGCCAATGCAGAAACCACCGTTATTATCGATACCCGTGTCGATGCGCAGATAACCATTGATGCCGTGACGCCGGATAATACGCTGAACCTCGCTGAGCAAATGCATGGCTATACGATAGTGAGCGGTACGGTGAGCGGTGAAGTTCATCCGGGCGATTCATTCACCATGACCATCAACGGCCACAACTATGCCGGGGTGGTGGAAGATCGTGGCAATCATCAGATGGGTTTCCACGTACCCGTTGCTACGGCCGATCTGGTTGCCGATCCGCATATCGACGTCACCATGGATATCACGGACGATGCCCTGAACCATGCACAAATTACAGCGCATCATACCGTTACGCTGGACGCTGACGCGAAGGCCTCTATCACTATCGATCCGGTAACGGGCGATGATGTATTGAATAAGATTGAATTGGGGCAAAAGACGACAGTTGTCAGTGGTACAGTCGGTGGCGATGCGAAAATTGATGATGTGGTGCACCTGAATATTGGTGGCCATATGGTTGATGCTATAGTGGTGGACCTGCCGAATCTGGGAACGTTGGGTTACTCCATCAAGGTGGATACGCATTGGCTGCAAAACGATCCGCATATTACTGCAACAATCACCACTACCGATGCGGCGGGTAATAACGCGACGGCAGATGCGCACAGTACCGTGGTCATTGATGAAAAGATTGACGCGATTGTGCATATTGATCCGATTGTTACCGATAGCGGTGATGCGGTGATTAACCATGACGAGGCCCTGAAGCAGCAAACGACGGTTACGGGGACGGTAGGCGGGGATGTCAAAATCGGTGATATGGTTGAACTGACCATCAACCATCAGACCTATTTTGCGCGGGTGGAAAATCAAAACGGTCAGCATGTATTCAGTACAAAGGTTTCGACCTTAGATCTGCTCATGGATCCGAATATTCATGCTGAAGTGACGGCAAAAGACGACGCAGGTAACATCGCGCGTGGGTACGATGATATGCCGGTGCTGGTTGATACCGTTGCTGATGCCGGGATAACGATTGATTCTGCTGTTTCCGAGGGCAACCAAGCCTTGGATCCCGGAAGCCGCCCCGAATTCGTCACGGTAACGGGACATGTTGCTCCAGATGCACAGTCTGGCGATGTGGTTACGGTCGATGTCGGCGGTAGCCAACTGCAAACAAATGTGATCACTCTGCCGGATGGAAAGCTGGGTTACACGTTTAATGTTGTTTCAGGGGGCTGGCATGATGACGGTAATATCACGGTATCCATCACCACACATGATGATCATGGCAATACAGCAACTGCGGTAGAACATAAGTTTATTGACCTTCCGTGGTTAGGCAATATCGCTATTCCAGCCAACACTCCTTATGGTATGCACAACCCGCTGACAACACCGGGCACCGGAACCACACAACCTCACCAACCGACCGTGCATCTCACCGTTGATCAAGTGGCGGGCGATGACGTTCTCAACCACGATGAAGCGCAAAAAGGAACGACAGCAATTCGTGGTCTGGTCACCGGCGACGTTCAGGCCGGGGACGAAGTGATTGTTACCATCAATTATGTGCAGTACTCCGGGCACGTCATGACTATCCCGACGATGCCGGGACAGCTGGCATACGAAGTGGATGTGCCAACGAATGAACTGCAGGCGCACCCAACGTTTGATGTCTCCATCAAGGCGGGAACAGCGACAGATTCGGTGCAGAAAACCATCACTGTCGATACGGATAACCCGCTGCAGATAACGATGGATAAGGTTGCTGGTGATGATGTTATCAATGCTGCCGAGGCGCAAAGCGGTAAAACAACCATCAGCGGCACGGTAAGCGGTGAAGGGATCCATGACGGCAGCGTGGTGAGTCTGCAGGTCAATGGCAATACGCTAACTGCAGTCGTGCATGATGATAAACATGGTCACCAGGCCTGGTCGACGAAGGTCAGTATCAACGATCTGCACAATGATCCACATATTGTCGCGACGGTATTGGCGACGGATGATCATGGTAACCTGGGGAGTGCCTCTGCCAGCAGCAATGTCGTGGTCGATCTGAGCGCTAATGCTGGCGTGACGATAGATAACATTGCCGGTGACAATGTGCTGAACGCGCGGGAATCGCTGCAACCTAAGATGACAGTAACGGGGTCGGTATCCGGAGATGTGCACCCCGGCGATAAGGTGACTCTGACGGTTAACGGAAACCCTTATGCGGCGACTGTCGATAATAATCATCGCTACTCCGTTGATATCTACACCAAAGACCTGTTGGCCGATCACGCTATTGTCGCGACAGTCTTAGGATATGACGATCACGGCAATGTACAGCCAGCCAGTTTCACGCAGGGCTATTCGATTGATAAAACGGCAAGCGGCAGCATTACCATCAATACCGTTGGTGGTGACGATGTTATCAATGCCGATGAGGTAAAAGCAGGAAGCGTAGAGGTGAGTGGTACGGTGGATGGCGACGTGCATCTCGGTGATAAAGTCGCCATTCTCGTCGATGGCGTCACAGTACATACGCGTGTCATTGAGCTGCCGCATATGAACGGGCAACTGGGCTACAAAGCGATGGTGAGTACGGTCGGGTTGCAAAATGACCCGAATATTCACGTCAGCGTAGAAGGGCAGGATTCGGCGTTGAACCCAATGCATGCCGTAAACGACAAAACGGTCACTATCGATACGCAGGTTGATGCCAGCATCGTGCTGGATAAGGTGTCAGTCGATGATGTGCTGAATAACGAGGAAACTCAGCATGCGAAAACCACCATCAGCGGTTATGTGACCGGGGACGTGGATGTTGGCGATCAGGTGACCATCACCGTTAATGGTAAAGATCTGGTTGCTGATGTGAAAAATAGCGGTGGTCAGAAGGTATTTAGCGTGGATGCTAGTACGATTGACCTGATTCACGATCAAAAGATCCTTGCTCACGTTATCGCCCATGACGACGCCGGTAACCGCGATAAGGTCGATATCGATAAGACCATTACCATCGACAGAACCGCTGTGGGAACGATGGGTATTGATAATGTTACCCATGATAACGTCCTGAATCATCAGGAACTCCAGGGAGCGACGGTGAGGGTAACCGGGCCTCTTGGCGGTGATGTGGATGTGTGGGATTCGATCAAATTAAAAATTGGCGGTCAGGAATTTAGCGGTTCGGTAGACACGTTGAGCAATGGCGATCGGGTTTATCACGTAGATGTGGACAGTCATATCATGGAAGTGAACACCACATTTTCGGTTGAGGTTAAAGGTCATGATACGCCGGGCAACCCATATTCACAGACAACTTCCCACAGCTATTCGGTTGATCAGCAGGCAGACGCCACGCTTATCGTCGATAAGGTTACCGGGGATAACCATATTTCACGTGCGGAATCACAGGACACCGTCACGCATATTACCGGCAGCGTGAGCGGTGATGTGAATGATGGCGATCATATTAAAGCGCTGGTAAATGGTCATCAGTACGATGCCATTCTTCATCAGGGCAATAATGGGTTGACCTATGATATTGAGGTTGAGACTTCCGCATTCCGGGCAGGTCATAACCGGGTGAACGTATTGGTTGAGGCGAATGATAACCACGGCAATATTACGCCTTATACCCAAACGCTGAACGTGACGATGGACGATCCCGCGCCAGTGAAAGGGCATACGGTGGATAAAGGAAATCATGCTGCGATGCAACATGCGCTGCACAACCTGTTCGATGACAACGCATTATCTCTGTCTTACGCACCAGCTGCGACCGGACACGGCCAGACGACAGCGGTACTCAGCGCTGACGATAAGGCGAAGGGGGTGCTTGAAAAAGTCGATCTCAGCGATCTGGCCCGTGAACTGCATGAAGGCGTGGATATTGCGAAGTACATTCAAAGCGGCGGCGATCATCACCTGATCGCCAGTCCGGCGAAAGTGGCGCATGGCATTGATACTGCGCTGTCGACTCCGACAAGCGGCGATCTGCATTCTCCGACCTACTCGTTGGATCACCTGATTGCTAAACCCGATCAAAACCACACTCACTAACGATTGCCTGCTGCCCTGTGTAAACAGGGCAGCAGCATCGTGCAAAATGAAAAGGCACTGATATGAATTCTGATTCATCTGCTGCAAACGTGCAGGCAGAAGGCGTGGCAAAAAGTCCTGAAAATGACAATCAGCAGGCTTTAGCGATGCTGCAAAAAAGCGACCTGGAGATGGTTCGCGTGCTCGACGACCTGATTAACCTGTTGATTCGTAAGGGCGTGATTGCCATTACCGATCTTCCGCCGATGGCGCAGGTTAAATTAATGAATCGCGCAAACGCGCGCCAGGAACTTGGCGGGTTAGAACAGCTGCTTGGTAACGATGAACGTATATTTTAGCTGATGCAGGCAGTTTGTAGGCCGGATAAGCGCAGCGCCATCCGGCTATACAAAGGCGTATCAAGACGCCAGTTTTATCACAATGGCGCGGGCTCACCTAATAATTGCCCCATTGCACCATCAATCCCTAATTCTTGCAGCACCATAAGCTCACCTTTCGTTTCAACACGTTCAGCAATGAGCGGCAAATCAATACTGCGCGTGGCGTTGGATAACACTTCAATAAATAACCGTTTATCGTTTTCTTCATTAATATTGCGGATATAGCTGCTGTCGATTTTCAGATAAGCCAGTCCCCACTGCGACAGATGACCAATCATATCGAAACGGCTGCCGAAGTGTTGCAGACCCAGCGAGCAGCGATGCTGACCGACGGTTTTAACAAATGCCGCCATCTGATGGGGACCGGGTAACTGATTTTCATCCAGTTCCAGAATCAACTGACTGGCTAATTTCGGTGAATAGCGCAGCGGGGTGAGTAGCTCAGCAGTGGCGGCCGCACTGGCGACAGAACTGCCGGAGATACTCAACGCCAATTTTCCGGGCGCGGTTTTCAACTGGTTCAATGTCAGTTTCAACATGGCTTTATCGAGGCGATGACTCCAGCCAAAGCGGTGGATCCAGGGCAGGAACCGTCCCGCGGTAATGGCGTTACCCTGCTCATCAAAAATGCGCGACAGCACCTTGTAATGCAGGATTTTGTCCGGCTGGCGGCAATCGACTACCGGCTGATAAACCAGCTGGAACTGCTGATTTTCCAGTGCATGCTCCAGACGCACAAACCACAAATGCTGATCTTCTGTACTCGCAGGAACTTCAGTGGTGGGAACCACCTGATGGTCGGTGTGTGTTTCCGCTTCAACCAGCAGGCGATCGGCCTGGATCAGCAATGATTGAGCATTATCTCCGGCGTTAAACGGCACCATGCTGGTATAGGCCACCGGCTGTTGGTCTGACATTCCGGTGGCGTAAAAGGCTGTCAGTTTTTGGCACAGCGAATTGCACAAATCCAACATCTCACCATGTGTGACGCCAGGGCAGAGTAGGGCGAACTCACCGCCGCGAATGCGGGCAAGCGTGCTGTCGAGAGGGGCATACTTTTCTCTGTGCGCGTTCAGCAGGTTGGCGATGTTGAGCAACAGCTTATCAGTATGCGGTCCGCCAAAGCGCTGATTCAGACCGCCTAAATCCTGAACGCGGACCAGCATCAGATATCCCGGTGCGGTATCGGCATCGCTTAGCCGCGCCTGGAGCTGCATATCGAAAGCCCGGCGATTGGCAATTCCGGTTTGGCTGTCGAGATAAGCTTCATTATGCAGGCGTTCGCTGTAGATAGCTTGTTCTTCAAATAACGATTTAAGCTTCGCGGCCATTAAATTCATGGCGCCTACAACGCGGCGTAATTCCGGCGTTTTGGGTAACTCGTGGAGCGTCAGAAACTCGCGACGAGTAATAGCTTCGGATTGTTTTGCCATGTAATTGAGTGGGCGCAGCAGTTTGCGCAGCAGCAGAATACCGGCGATTAAGCTGGCGAGGCTACAGGACAGCATCCACAGCAGGTTGCCTAAGGTATTGTCCCACAGACGCTGCACGGCAAAGATAGGATCGCTGGTCACTTCCACGCGAGCTGCCTGCTGCCAGCCGCGCATAATCGTTGCTTCACCGGTTTGCGGGGTAACATCCACCAGATCGACGAACCAGGCCGGGACGTTGGGAATTGACGCTGCCGCACTGCGCTCAAGCATTATTTTGCCGTTCGCCAGATCGACAATGCGGATTTTTTTGTAGTAACCACTATCGAAAATGGAACTGACCATCAGCTCGATCATTGCCGGGTCGTTGACGTTGGGCGTTAGCGAAACGCCTAGCGCCGTTGCGGCATCCTGGGCATGTGAAAGGAGTTGGTTATTGGACTGATTGCGAGAACTCTCCAGCGTCACAATAAAATTGCCGCTGAACACAACCATCATAAAGAGAGAGATTGCCAGAAGTAACTGTTTAAAAAGAGACACGGGCGATTCCTATTTATCCATCGGGAAGCCTTCTTCCCGCATTTTGGTGAAAACTTGCTGCCAGCGAGAAAGCCTCTTGCTGTCCCCAACGCGTTTATTGTTTTGATTGCCGGGAAGCCAAAGGCCGGTGTTGTTAAAGGAGTAGACGGGTAATAGATCCATGCGCTGCGTCGCAGGAGAAATAGTGCTGGTCAGACTGTCGAGTACCAGAGGAATCGCCTCAGGGGTGGCGTACCAGGTCAGCACCATGTGTGCGCGGTTTAAACGCAGGGCTTTAACATAGGTGATGCGAAGTTTGTCTTCTGATACTCCCAACTGGCGGAGGGTGAAATATTTGGCGATCGCGTAGTCTTCACAATCTGCCTCACCCTTGCGCAGCGACTCGATAGGGGTTGCCCAGTAATCGACGTTATGCCAGACATCAATGTCTTCGGTATAGCGGATCTTATCGTTAAAAAATTGATTTACAGCGCGTAATTGCGTTTGCTCGTCAGCATTACGCAACTGGAGCAGAAGCTGTTGCCAGGCGTGGATCCGTTGCTGCGCTTCTGGCGTTGCCGGGCCATAAAGCGCATCGGATTTTTGTTGAATATTGGCAAAATCCCAGGCCGCGCGCAGCGAATGGACTGACAGCAATAGCAGCAGCGCCCCGGGGATTTTCCACAGGCGCAGCAGGCGGTGGCGTAAGCAGCGGCGGATAATGTTCAATGGCTATGCTGACAACTGCCCGGTGACGGGTTTTTCAGCTTTTCGCAGGACCAGGGAGACAACCACTTTTTACGTAATTGCACGTTGGCCGGCGAGGCAAAAAAATCTTTCAGCGTACTGTCAACAAACGTCACAAACTGCTGATCGTTTTTCCTCATCATAATGGCATAGTGCATATCATTACCGATGCTCTCAGAAGAGACGCTGAACAGTTCAGGTTGCTCGCTATGATTAATTAGCGGCCAGGCCAGAATATCATCAATAAAGAAAGCGGCGGATTCATTATGCGCCATCTTCTCAAATGCGCCCTTAATGGTGGTGCTGGTAATCGTTGAAATATTAAGATGTTGCTCTCTGTTGGCTTTATTAAATTCCAGCAAATCTTTTGAACTTCCGGTCAGACTCACCGTGCGACCTTTAAGATCGGAAATTGACCGTATATTATTTTTACGTAAAGAGATGATGCGCATTTTTGCGGTGTAATAGTTTTCAGAAAACGACACGCTGGCGGTCCGCTCCGGCGCATTGGTATTTACGCCACAGTCCATATCTATTTTACGCGAGTTTAATGCGGAGAAACGTTCGGCAAAATTCACGGGAATGTAATGAATGGTTAAATTGTTGAGCTTCAGATACTGGCGCAATTTATCGGCAATCATGTTGCATACCGCAATGGTATAACCCGTGACTTTGCCATTGTGGTCAGTAAAAGAAAACGGCGGCAGCTGGCGGTAACCCACGTTGAGCACGCTGCTACTCTGAATATGATCGAGTGTCGCAGCGTTCTGTTGCGCCATCAGCGCGGGGGTGATACCGATGCCTGCCAGTAAAAACAGCCATTGCGTCGTACGCTTCACCCTTGTCATCTCACGATTAATTATATTTTTCATAATCAAAACTGATCTTCTTTTTAGCAGACGTTAATGCTTTCAGGTTATCTGACATGGGAATCTTTAAATTAATGGCCTTCGGCGGAATCGGTGACTGAAACCATTTATTGTACAGCGCAGTAAATTCGTTGCTGGTCATCAGGGAAGAGAGCGTGTCATCAACAAATTCTTTAAATTCTTTATCGTGTAACGGGAGTAACAAGCCGGCCGGCAACGGGGCGCTGAGCGCAATATCGGAAAGTTTATAGTCTTCAGGATTTTGTGTTTGCGCGATCATCCCTTTGAGTAGAACCGTACTGGAGATCAGTGCAGAATACTCACCACTCTTCAGTTCATTGAATGCGGTAATATTGTTGGTATCGAGTTGAATATTAATATCCAGGTCATTGGCAGTATTCACTTTTTGCAACTGTTCAACGTAAATCGTGCCGCTTTTTACCAGTACGCTATGTCCAGAAAGTTCTGTCAGATTGTCGTTGCTCTCATTTTTACGCATGACGAAACGGGTACTTGAAAAATAAAACGGCAGCGAGAACTCGCTAACGCTGTGGCGACTTTTCGAATAAAAGGCCGGGATACACATGATATCTGCCATGTGATTTTTAATCAGGACAAATTGCGATGCCGAGTTAGCTTTTACCCACTCGACCTTCAGATTTTTAAGCTGAAGTTTTGTCTTGAGTGCGCTGACGATACTGTTGCAAATATCAATGGAATAGCCGGCTGGTACGTTGCCATTCTGCCAGGAGAAAGGAAACGCATCATCCTGATAACCAAGGGTAATGCTTTTCTTGCTGGCGATCTGCTCCAGCGTGTGCAACGGCAGGGCAGAGCCTGCTAAGCATGGCGTTGCTGAAACTATTAACAGGGCAAAAATCGTCAGCATGCGCTTTACCGGGCGAAAGAAGTCAGACATTGCACAGTCCTTCTTCAATGGCCTCTTTAGTAAATGCGGAAAGCACTTCACGCTCGCGCAGCGGATAGCTAAAGAAATAGCCCTGAACATTCTGGCACTCAATGTCGCGCAGAATGTCGCGTTGCTGCGCGGTTTCTACCCCTTCAGCGGTGACCGACATATTGTACTTATGGGCAAACTGAATCAGCATCACAATCAAATACTGACTGGCATTATCCTGCTGCAGTTTATCGACCAGCGTGCGCGCTATCTTGATGCGAGTGAAAGGATAGATCAGCAGATAATCCAGTGCCGCGTAGCCGGTGCCTAAATCATCCATCGCAATTTCAATGCCCAGAGAGCGGATCTCTTGCAGCACGGGTAAGGCAATCGACTTATCCAGCTTTTCGGATTCGGTAATTTCTATTTCAAGACGTTCGGCTGAAAGTTGACTGATGCGTAACGCATCTTTGATCACGTCAACCAGTCCTGGGCTGTGCAGCTGGTAGGCCGATATATTGACGGCTACCCTGATACGTTCCGGCCATTTGGCAGCGGCTTCACAGGACTGACGAATAATCCATTCGCCCAAACGCACGATCAGACCGGAGTTCTCGGCAATGTTGATAAAATAATCAGGGTAAATCAGTCCTTTAGTTGGATGATTCCAGCGGATCAGTGATTCGTAGCCATACACGCTTTCATCTTCCAGATTGATGATTGGCTGGTAATGAAGTTCGAACTCCTTGTTATCAATACCATCGATAATTTCCTGATTAATAAACAGGCTGTGAGTTTGCATCATCACCATGCCGTCTTCGAAGAAATGGAAGCAACCCCGGCCGTGATGTTTAGACGCGTACATGGCAAGGTCGGCATTAATCATGAGCGTAGAGCTATTATTGCCCTGCCTGGGCGCGGTGGTAATACCGATGCTGCAGCTGATGGAAAAAGTATGCGTGCTCCAGGTAAATGGGGTGCTCAGCGCGCGGATGATTCGCTTCGCCAGGCGATGTGCTTCTTTGATGGCGTTGTCATCGACATGTTGCAAAATGGCGAATTCATCACCGCCCAGACGCGCCACGATATCGTTGGGTCCCAGCAAGAGCTGCAGGCGCTGGGCAACGCTGATTAACAGTTCATCGCCCGCTTTATGGCCAAAGGTGTCGTTCACCGGCTTGAAGTTGTCGAGGTCAATCAACAGCAGGTTGAACGCTCTGTCCTCCTGATGAAGTTCACTGACGCGCTTATCTAAAGCCAGACCAAACGATACGCGGTTGGGCAATCCGGTCAGCGAATCATGATGGGCCATATGCTCCATCTTTTGCGACATTTCATGCATACGTTGCAGATAGCCGCGTTCTTTCATGGCGACGCGCAATTTTTCAATCGCCCCGGCCAGATGTCCAATCTCATCGTCCTGATCGAGATAGGGCGTTATACAGTCCGTCTCTTCATGGGCGATGCGGGTAAGGGAGTTAATTAGCAGCGGAACCGGACGGAATAAACGGCGCATAAATATCGTGACCAGCGCCAGCGTTACCAGCAAAATCAGGACAAAAATGATACTGCTCTTTTTCAGCATCGCATCGTAGGTGGCGTACAGATCGCTTTTTTTACCGATGCTGCTTATCAGGCTACCGAGGATCTCACCTGAAGGCGTCAGAATAGGGACGGCGCTGATAAAGCACTCTTCGCCATTAATCTGGGCGAAGCCAACATAGTAGTTACCCAGCACATCGCGCGGCAGACGACCGGGGAAAGAGATGATCCCATCACCCTCTTCTGACTTGTTGTTGATGCCAACAAACCCTTTCTCCGGCGTATACAGAAACAACCATGTAGGGCTATGGGTCTGTACTGAAGCCAGTGCCAGAACGTCAACCGGGTTATAACCGGTTTGCATAATAGAGTCGGTGTCACCAATCTGTCTGTCGGAGACAATGCGGGATATCTGCCCTGCATCGCTGGTTTCGACCGAAACGGTGGTATACACGTTGCGGATGATGTAGGTCATAATCTGTGCATTCGCCTCAGCCCGTTGCACCCACTGCTGATAAGAAAAGTTATCTATCAGGCTCCAGTTGGTAAACGCGCCAGCACTAAACGCAATAACGATACCCGCCAGCAAGAATTGCGTTATTTTGCCAGTGATTGAATGTTGCCACCCTTTTATTGCTTTAAGGGAAAACAGAGACTTTGCCACGGATTATGTTAATTCCTGAAAAGATTATTCGGTGCTAAAATTAATTTCTGTTATTACTTGATGGAATATTATTGTTGCAAATAAGTAGATGAAAGATGTGAAACGTAATGACGTAACAAATAACTAACATTGAACCATGGTGAGTAATGACAAAAATAACGGTATGCGAATATAGATAACGCAGCTCTTTTCGTCAATAGGCAAAAGTGTACATAAAAATACATTTTCTGAATGCCCCTTTCAGGATATTAATGTTGACATTCATGGCGCCTGAGAAGGTTTTTTATACGTACTGGTTGGAGGTGTTGGGAAACTGACAAAGGCTTTTTTGTTTTTTAATAAACATCAATGAATTAGCTGTTTTTCTGACAAGCGTTTTAGTGATTTCATCCCCGCCGGATGTCCATTTTTGTCTATAAATGGGTATTTATTTCCTTATTTGATATGAATAATATGCTCTCTTCATTATAGAACCTTATTTTATTTTCTCAGTGCGCGGTCAATGTTGACAATTTTGCTATGGTTCATCGGCTGACCCAAAAGGATTTGTTTGTGACATTCGAGTCTGGATTAAAGTCCTATTGGTATAGTGCATAGCGGATAAATTGATTTGGACGCAATAATAAATTCAAACACGATAAAAAACATTCGGGAATGGTGCCTGCCACTTGTCTTACCTGGCCTTTTTTACCCGCTGGCACAATATCTTAACGGTTATAGCATTCTCAATAATACTATTTTAACAGTTTACGATCTCAAGCTAGCCGTATTTTCTGCCGCATTGGTCTTGTTTGGTTTTCGGGTGTTGCCGGGATTTCTTCTGTTCCTGACGGTCATGTTTGTGGTCGGTCCGCAAAATGAACGGGTAGATGCGTTGTGCCTGATCATCGCGTCGACCTTAAGTTATGCCGCGTACCGCAAATTCACCGGCAGACGCAGCTGCGTTAGCTTTGGTCGCATCAAAATTAGCTTTAATCGTCTGCTCTGGCTTTGTGGCTACAACGTCCTGCTGTATCTGGTGTTCAGCAAACTCTTTGCAATGTTTGTCGCCCACGGACAACGCCCCGATGTGGATAACATTCCGGCGTTGAGTCTGGGCATGCTGGTACGTATTCAGGGGATCATCAACGGTTGCCTGACGGGGATCCCTTTATTTTACAAGATTTACCGCATCATTCGTCGACCGTCTTTCCTGCTGACCTTTCTGCGGGCCATTGCCGAACAGTGTAAAGGCAATGTTGGCGTCTACGGCGTTATATCCTGGTGCATCTTGCTGTTTTTTCTGATGTTCTTCTTAACATCACCGGATAATTTGGATGTTTTTTTCTCTATCTATAGCCTGATCCTGTTATTTCCGTTGATGCTGTGGGGAGCAATCAAGATTGGCCACTTGTTCACAATGCTGGTGTGGACGATCGTATTAATCATCTTAGGCAAACATAACGACAGCTATATCGCCAGCAATGTTAACTTCATGCTGCATCAGGCGCTGGTTTCGACGTTGATCTTTGTCTTTTCACTCACCATTGTGATCATGGGGGTACTGGCAAAATTTACCCGTCAGCGTTTTAACCAAGCGCTGCTGCTGGGGCTGACTGACCCGATGACAGGCATGGCAAATTTACGGGCGCTGAAGACGGAGCTATTTACCACTGAACGTGCGACCGTATGTCTGATACAGATCCCCGAGCTGGAGCTTTTTTCGCGTCGCTATGGTTTTCATTTCCGCGCCCGCTACCAGAAGATCCTTGCTGAGCATTTGCGCAGACATCTGGTGAAAAGCGAGAAAGTCTATTACCACGCGGGTTATGATCTGCTCATCCGGCTGGAAAATGGCACCTGGGAGCGGCTATGCGATCTGTATCAGGCCGCCAACAGTTTTCGTCTCTTTTACAACAACCATCGGTTGGGTTTTCGCAGTGGTTTGGGCTATTGCCTGATTAACGATCTGAGTGATGATATTTATCAGCTGGTGGGGAAACTGGGCATGGTGGCGGGTTTATCTCTCACCAACGGCAGGCCGGAAAACCTTGAGGCGCAGCATAGCCGGATCCTTGGCAACCACATTGTTGATAAAACGGAAATTCGCACTGCGCTGCAAAATGCGCTGGATAACAATGCGTTTGTCCTGATGGCACAGCCAATAGTCAGTACCCACGGTGAAGCGCCGTATCATGAAATATTGATCCGTATGCTTAACGAACGGGGAGAATTTATTCCACCGAACAGTTTCCTGCCGGTTGCTCATGATGCGGGGCTGGCACCGGATATCGATCTCTGGGTTATCGAAAACACCCTCAAATTTATGCGTAGCCACCCGCAGCGTTGTTTTTCTATTAACCTGGCACCAGTAACGGTGTGTCGTTCAAATATTGTTACGAAGATCACCCAACTCCTGCACGACTACGCGGTGGAGCCACAGCGGATTATTTTTGAAATAACGGAAGCAGATACGTTATCAGACAAAGAACAAACCGTGGAAACGCTACGTTTAATACGTCAGCTGGGATGTCGGGTGGCAATTGATGACTTTGGCACCGGGTTTGCGAGTCATGCGCGCTTGATGAATATCGAAGCAGATATCCTGAAAATAGATGGCTCTTTTATTCGACGGATCACCGAAAGTGAAATTAGTTACTACATCGTTGAGTCATTCTGCCGCGTTGCTGAAATGAAAAAAATGCAGGTGGTCGCTGAATTTGTCGAGAACGCCACTATTCAGGCCTGTCTGGAAAAAATGAATGTGGGCTGGTTACAGGGATATCACATTGGCAAACCTACGCCGCTGTTCACACTCGAATCACAGGGCGCTAGCTCCTGATGACCAAAAAAAAGAGTAATTTCTTCTCAGGTAGAGAATAAAAATCATGAGTGACATTATTAAAGTAAAAAATCGAACGGCGAATACCACCAGTGAGGGACCGCGCGCTCGACTATTGTCCTGGCTGCACAACATCCATCCCGGTGTGGCGATGAAGCTCGGTATGATTTTGGTTGTTTGTATCGCAACGTTGCTGATTGGCGCCTCTTTTATATTATCGTCTTATCTTTCCAGAGAATTGCAGGTCAATGCGCTGGAGATGATTAAAACCAACACGCGGATATTCCACAACAGTATTTCTAACGAGTTTCAGCGCGTGACTCGCGATGCGGAACATTACAGCAATGTTTATATTAATAATTATCAAAACGTTGCCAATAAACCGCTGCGTTATATGGACTCTACTGAATTAAAAACGGTGCTGAGCAACCCAAATACTAACTCACATTTCACCGAGTTAACCAGCGTATTTGCCAGTACGTTTATTCTGCAAGGCGAGCAATTTGTGCGTGTCAGCAGTACGTTACTGGCGAGTTCAGGCAATACGGCAACAGCAACAGCGCTAGGGCATGATAATCCGGCATTGCCGCTGCTTTTGAAAAATAAACCTTTTTCCGGTGTGGTCACACTGTTCGGTAAACAGTTTATTAGTCACTACGAACCGATTGCCGACAAATATGGTCAGGTCGTGGGGGCCGTCGCGGTGGGTTTCGACGTCAAACAGAGTTTGCAACCAATCATTCAGCGTTTGTTGAATGTGCATATTGGTAAAGATGGCTACGCCTATGTGCTGGATGCCGGATTTGAACCAGGTCGTATGCTGGTCCATCCCTCGTTGAGCAACCAGCAGGCAATTAATATTACCGATGCTAATGGTTTTAAGCTGTTTGCCGACATGCTCGAACACAAGAATGGCATCACTTACTACAACTGGGTGAGCGGTTATGGCGCATTGCCGAAGACCAAAGTTGCCGTTTATGAATACGTTGAAGGGATTAACTGGATAATCGCCACCACCAACTATGTTGATGATGTCGCCAAGAGCAGCAATCTGGTGCGTAACGGTCTGCTGCTGTTCACCGCGCTGCTGCTGCCCATCATTTTACTGCTGATTGCTGTGGCCAGCCGTTTCCTGATTTCCCGGCGCTTAAACCGTGTCCTGGGGATTGCACAAACCATTGCCGAAGGCGACTTAACGGTGGATGTTCAGGTTGATCACCACGATGAGATCGGCGAACTGCTGAGTGCGGTGGAGATGATGCGTCAGCGTCTGCACTCGTTGGTAGGCGGTATGGTTTCTCATGCAAATTCGGTACATCAGGCATCTTTGCATATTACCGAAGCGGTCGATGGGCAGGCATCAACCAGCGTGGAAACCTCATCTTCAGTAGCTGAAATTACCTCCACCATGGAAGAGCTGTCTGCCTCATCGACACAGATAGCCGAACACTCACGGGCGGTTGTGGATATTGCCAACCAGACGCTCGAGGATTGCAATAAAGGCTCCGAGTCGATGTCGCAATTGCTGATGCGTATGACGGATATTGATACCGACAATCAGCAAAACATGCGTGAAATCATGATGCTCGGTAGTAAGTCGACGGAAATCAGTCGCGTGATGGTGATCATTAACAGCGTCGCGGATCAGACGAAACTTATCGCCTTTAACGCAGCGCTCGAAGCTGCCAGCGCCGGGGAAGCCGGTAAGCGTTTCTCGGTTGTGGCGGCTGAAATCCGCCGTCTGGCGGATTCGGTGACGGAATCGACGGTTGAAATTGAAAATAAGATCAGCGAGATCCAAAACGCGATTAATCGTCTGGTGCTGAACGCGGAAAAAGGCGGCGAGAGCATTAAAGCGGGCGCAATAGCCTGTAAAGTCAGTGCCGAGCATCTGAACGATATCGTTGTTACGGCCGAGCAAACCTCTACGGCTGCGCTGCAAATATCGCTTTCAACACAGCAACAGAAAACGGCGAGTAATCAGGTGGTCATGGCGCTGCGTGAGATAGTTGTTGCCAGTAACTATACCTCGCAATCTATCAAAGACATTCTGGTTGTCAGTCAGGATATGACACAACTGTCGAAAGCGCTGAAAGAGGCTTCGTCCTCATTCACACTGACGGAAACAGATGCATGAATAGCAGCAACATTCGGGTGCTGATCCTCGACCTGGGCAGCGCATCGCGTAATGAGCTGGTCAGGCAACTGGAGGATCACCCGCACATTAAGGTGGTAGGGCAAGCAGCCCATCGCAGGCAGGCGATCCGACTGTTGCAACAGCTGATGCCTGACCTGCTGATTCTGACGCTGGATATTTCGGGCGCCGATAACGTCGAAATCGTGGAAACGATCATGGCAACCAGCGCAATCCCGATCCTTGTCATGAGATTTTGTCCAGAGAATCAATGGGATGATGACTACATTTCCCGTGGTGCGTTGGCGGTGTTGCACCATAGCAGTGATTCACCACTCTCAACGGATGCTTTGCATCGTAAAGTAGAATTATTGGTCGGTGTGAAAGTCATTCGACATATCAAGGGATTACGCTATCCAGGCGAACCGGTAATCCCCACTGCACGACCGATGATAGACGTTGTAAAAACGCCACAGGACTGGCCTTTTGTGCTGGCGATTGCCTGCTCGACGGGCGGGCCGCAGGCGCTCAGTAAACTGTTACAGAAGCTGCCCGGTACGTTCCCGTGCCCGGTACTTATTGCCCAACATATTGCCGATGGCTTCGCGAAAAATATGGTGCATTGGCTGGATAGCGTGACCGATCTGAAGGTGCGACTGGCGCAGGAGGACGATCGGGTGGAAGCGGGGTATGTGTATATATTGCCGCCGGAGCAGCACCTGATCGTCAAAAGCAACCAGCGTTTAGCGGCGATCCCAAGACAGGAAAGCGACGTTTACCATCCCAGTTGCAACCTGTTGCTGGAGTCGGTGGCTGAGGTGTTTCGCGAAAAAGCCGTCGGACTGATTATGACCGGCATGGGCAGCGATGGCTGCCGCGGCATTGAGCTTATTGTCCGCCGTGGCGGAACAACGCTGGCGCAGGACGAAGAAAGTTCGGTGGTATTCGGTATGAATAAGAACGCGATCGACAAGCAACTGATACACCGCACGATCCCCCTGGATGGTCTTGCTGCGGTACTGCTTTCGATGGCTTGCCACGGGCATGTTGAGAGTAAATTGCCATGATCCCTAATCTTCCTGATTACGCTCGCCTGATCAAAGAACGGGTCGGTTTGCACTTCGATAACGCCATGGAAGCATTGCTGAAAACGGCGCTGGGTCGGCGAATGGCCGAGCGAAAAATCAATGATTACTATGAATACTATGAACAACTGCGTAGCTCGCAGAATGAGTTTGATAGTTTCATCACGCTGATTACGATTAACGAAACCTATTTTTTCCGTGAAAGCGATACGCTGGATTTAATCTGCGATAAATGGATCCCGCGTCTGTTGCAACAGCGCAGCGGCCCGGTGCGTATTCTGAGTGCCGGATGCTCTTCCGGAGAGGAAGCCTACTCGTTGGCGATCAAGCTGCATGAGAAATACCTCGGCGGGATGGCCCAGCGCATCGAAATTTACGGCTGTGATATTGACCCGGCAATCCTGGCAAAAGCCCGCAACGCCTGCTATTCAAGCTACTCGTTTCGCGGCGTCGACCCGAGTATTCAGCAACGCTACTTTACCCGCTCGGGAAACCTCTACCGGCTGCATGATGAGATCCGTGAGAAGGTCTCCTTCCATCGCACCAACATTATAAAAGAACAGTTACTGCCGGAAGTGGACATCATTTTGCTGCGCAATGTGTCCATCTATTTTGATACGCCAACGCGTCGCGAGCTGCACGGTAATTTGCTGAAGATGTTGCAACCACAGGGAGCCTTATTTTTTGGCAATGCGGAAACGCTGGCTAACAATTTCGACATTCTGAAGCTGGAGCAGGAAGAGGGGATTTTCTATTTTTGCCACCATCGTGAAGCGGCAAGGGTTGTGCCTGTCCCCAGAGTTGCGGTGCGCATTCCGCAGTCGAGAGCGGTGGTTGAACAGGTTCCTCTGGTGCCCACGGCGCAGCAGAGTAATGACTGGCTGAAGAAAGCACGCGCCAGCCTGGATGAAAAATGTTTTTCTGAAGCTGAAAAGTGTATCGCCTGTGTGTTACGTGACGATCCCCGTAATCAGGATGCGCTTTTGATCCAGGGCGTTATTGCCCTCGAGCAGCGTGAATTTTCTCAAACAGCCGGAAACGCACAGCAGATCCTCGCCCAGGATGAGTGGTCGGCAGAGGCCAAAATGCTGCTCGGCCTGGCGATGATGTGGCAACACCAGACCCAGCAGGCCATCGCCTGGTTCAAGCAGGTGGTTTATCAGGAACCCGGCTACTGGCCTGCGCACTATTATCTGGCTGAAATGTACCGGCAAAGCGAGTTATACCAGCCTGCTCAACGGACTTATCGTGTGGTGATGCAGTTACTGAACGACGAGATAAACAATCCGTCATCGGTTTGTCGTCTGCGTTTGCCAATGGTATTTCCTGGCAATACGTTTCGTTTCCTGTGTGAACATCAACTGGCGCAATTCGCCCATCAAAGTGGCTAATAAGAGCGATTATGGCTATCGATCTGAAAAAATTCGTTCTGCGCTTTATTGATGAAGGGAGAGGTCATTTGCAGACGATCAGCGAAGGGGCGTTTCTCCTCTCCGCTGATGAACATACCGACGCCTGGATAGGTGAGATGTTTCGCGCTGCGCATACCCTGAAAGGGGGCGCGCGGATGCTGAAGCTGCAAAGTATTGCCGATGTCACGCATCATCTTGAAGATGTATTGAGTGAACTACGTGATAACAAACTGACGCCGGACAGGGCGCTGGGCAATCTAATCCATGAGTCTGTGGAATATCTTTCTGGTCAGCTTACCCAGCTTTTTGTCAGCGAAGGGGATAATCAGTTGCCACCGGCGGATGCCGGGCTGTGCGAACGTCTTGCCCGCGCCAGTCGGGGAGAGGATATCACGCTGGCTGTTGAAACTGCCGGGGCAACAGAAAAACCGGTAGTCCCTGCGCCCGCGACGCTAGCCAGTATAGATTCCGGTATTAAGCAGGCTGATTTCGTTCGGGTAAAACTGAACAAGCTCGATGGCCTGATCGACATTCTGGGGGAGGTGCTCGCCGGACATGATCGCCTGGAACAGCAGATACAAAACCTGAGTCAACTGGTACCACGGTTACCGGGATTAAGCGCTGAACAGCTTCGCCAGCAGATCCATGACTTTAGCGCCCAGCTAAAAGAAAGCGTTCAGCTCCAGCATTTGCAGATGTTTGAACTATACGATGTGGCGGCGCGGATCCGTATGCTGCCACTTTCAACGTTGTTTGAACCCATTTCGCTGCAGGTCAGCGAACTGGCTTCCACACTGAACAAGCAGGTGGTGTGCCGCTTTGTTGGCGGAGAAGTGGAAATCGACCGCCAGCTCATTGATCGGCTTTCGGAGTCGCTGACTCATCTACTGCGTAATGCCGTCGATCACGGGATTGGTGAGATCGACGAACGTCTGGCGCTCGGTAAATCCACTCGCGGCACGATTACCATAACCACCCAGCAGGACGGCAGCGGGATACTACTGCGTATCGAAGATGATGGCCGTGGTCTGAACTATGAGGCCATCAGCGCGAAGGCGGTCAGTAAAGGTCTTGTTCCTGCTTCAATGGCCGGGCAGCTCTCCGAGCAGGAATGTAATGAGCTGATTTTTCATCCCGGCTTTTCGACCAGCAAGATAGTCTCCGAGCTTTCTGGTCGCGGCGTTGGTCTTGATGTGGTGCGCAAAACGGTGGTGACTGACCTGCAAGGCGATTTGCAGGTTTATAGCCGTCCGGGAGTCGGAACCAGCTTTAACCTGCGGTTGCCTGTTTCGTTAACCATGATGCGGATTCTGCAATTTGAAGAGCAGGGGCACCTGTTTGGACTGGCTGCGCAGTATGTGGTTGAGGTGGTGGAATGCACGCCACAGGGGATCAGCGATATCGCCGGACGTCCTGCCATTATCTTACATAACGAGTTTATCCCAGTGGTTTGCGTAGGCAGCTTGCTGGGCATTCATGAACGCCAGAGCAGCTTTTCAACGCCTGGACAGCGATTAATCGTGGTACAGAACCAGTACAGCAAAATGGCGCTGCAGGTGGATAAGCTGCTCGATGAACGCAAGATGATGATCAAACCGTTACCGAAACATATGCAACAGCAGTCGCTGGTCTCCGGGATGGTACAAACACCGGATAACCAACTGGTCAGCATCCTGCACGTTCCCGCGCTGATGGCGATGGCGCAACAATCACGGCAAACCAGCACACCAGCGCCCGCCACGAGCGTAACGCAGGATGCCTGGCATGTGCTGGTGGTTGATGACTCACTGAATACCCGTGAGATAGAAAAGAACGTGCTGGAAGCGCACGGCTATCAGGTGACTCTGGCAGAAGACGGGCTGTCGGGGCTGCAAAAAGCGAAGCTGACCCAGTTTGATGCCGTACTGACGGATGTCGAAATGCCGTTTATGGATGGTTTCACCTTCACCAAATCGTTGCGTGGGGAGAAAAACTACCAGCATACGCCAATCATCATCGTGACGTCCCGCGCGAAGGAAGAAGACCGGCGACGGGGGATTCAGGTGGGTGCGGATGCCTACATCGCCAAGGGCGATTTCGAGCAGGACAGTTTGATAAAAACATTAAAAATGCTTTTGTGCTGATGGAGCAAAATCGAGAGAGAAAATGCGAATTTTATTAGTTGATGATGATCTTTTTGCGGCTGAACTGGCATCCATATTTTTGCAAATGGACGGCTACGATGTGGTGATTGTGGAAAGCGCGATTTCCGCCCTGGCGTGCCTGGACTCGGATAACAACATCGACCTGGTGATTAGCGATCTGCATATGCCAGAGATCAGTGGTTTGGATTTGCTGGCGCTGTTACGCGCTCAGGATTGGGCTAAGCCTTTTATTTTACTAAGTGCCAATGAAGTAACGGGCAGCGACGCTCTGTACGACCGTTGGGTGAAAAAAGATGAAAACCTCGCGGAAAATCTGGGGGCTGCTGTCAATGCGCTACTGCAACCATCTGCGATTAACTGAATAAGCCTACGTGTTTGATGAAACAAGAAAATAAGCATATAGCGATGGCGGCAGCGCAGGAAAAAATAGCGCGTTTGCGGCAGGGGTTTCTACGCCGAATTCCCGACATGCTGGCACAAGCGGAAAGATTACTCGTTCAACTGGTCGCAGAGCCTAGCGAAGCCTGTCGCAAACAGCTACATATCCTGCTGCACAGTATTCACGGTTCGGCAGGGTCCTTTGGCTTTAGCCCGCTGGCGAATGCCTCAGCAGAAGGTGAGCGTTTACTAATAGAGCCGGAAACAGAGCAAAGCACATTGCATTACGATGAGCTGCGACGAATCATCAGGTGGTTGTACACCCTGACCCAGGAGCAGCTCAATCTTGAACATCGTATCAGCGATACGGAGTTCACATTACCGATCACCGAGCAGCGCCCGGAAGAGGGATATGTTCGGCGGGCCAGTAAGCCTATCTACCTGTGTGATGATGATATTGACCAGGTCGAGCTGCTCGCGACCCAACTGCGCTGTTTTGGTTTTACCTGCCATGTGTTCGCGAACACGCAGGATTTCACTCAGGCCGTATTGTCGCAACCGCCCGCCGTGGTGATTATGGATGTTAGCTTTCCGGACAACGCCTACGGTGGACCGCTGGCAATGTCGGATTTGAAACAAAAAGTGGGCAAACCTTTCCCTGTGCTGTTCCTCTCGTGTCATAGCGATTTCAATGCCCGCGTCAACGCCATCAAATCTGGCTGCGATGGCTACTACGTAAAACCTGCGTCTATCACCGATTTAGTCCAGGAACTTCATCGCCTGACTCAACCGTCGCTGAAAAAGCCTTACCAGGTATTGTTGATTGATGACGAACCCGCGGTGGCGGAATACAACGCGGAGATGCTGCGCATGGCGGGCATGGAAGTGCATGTGCTGGAAAAACCTCACTATCTACTGCATGTACTGAATGCGCAGCCGATCGATCTGGTGTTGATGGATTATCACATGCCGGAGTTCAGCGGTGAGGAACTGACAAAACTGATTCGCCAAATACCGCAGCATATTGGCCTGCCTATCGCCTATCTCTCCAGCGAGACCAACAAGCATGCGCAGTTAGGAGCAATGAGCATCGGCGCGGAGGATTTTATCCTCAAACAGAGCGACCCGGAGGAGCTGATCCGCGCTGTATCGATCCGCGCGGAAAGAATGCGCGTCCTGCGTGCCCGCATGTCGCAGGACAGTCTGAGCGGGTTATATAACCACTCAACGACCACCCATTTTCTCAAAAGCGCGATTGCCGAGTCGAACTACAGCGGCAACCCATTTTGTATGGTAATGGTGGACCTGGATCGCTTCAAAAGCGTTAACGATACCTACGGTCATGCGGTCGGTGACCAGGTAATTGTCGGTATTTCGCAGTTGTTCTCCCATCGATTACGCAGCACCGATATCGTTGGCCGTTACGGTGGTGAAGAGTTTGTCATCATTATGCCCAATACCAGCAGTGACAAGGCTGCTCGCGTGGTCGAACGATTGCGCAGGGATTACGAGCAGGTCACGTTTTCCGTTAGCGACGCCAGTTTTCACAGTACCTTCAGCGCGGGCATTGCCCAGTGGCAGTTTGGCGATCGGATTGAAACGCTGCGCGAGCGTGCCGATCAGGCGCTGTATGCCGCGAAGCAAAATGGCCGTAACACTTTCTGCATTGCCGAGTAAAAGGAGTCAATATGAGCCAACAGCTGGAGCAGATTCTTGCGCTGAACCATGGTGAAAAGCCGGAGTGTGAAAACGTTGATGAACCCCAGCGTACGCTGGTGTTATTTCAACTGGCGGGTAAAAATTTTGCCTTCTATGGGGCGCAAATTAAAGAGATCCTTGCTGAGCGCCCGATCTCCTGGGTTCCCTGTTGCGCGCCAATGCTTGAAGGGGTCATCAACTATCGTGGACGGGTGGAATCGGTAATGAGACTGGACAGCCTGATCGATAAACCTACCGTCAATTCGGCAGGTAAGCGCACTATTTTGATTGGATGCGCCGAGAAAATGCAAAGTGGGATCCTGATAGATAAACTGATTGATGTGTTGGAAGTCGCCGAAAGCCAGATTCATTTGCCAGGAGATTCGTTGCCCCCGGCGTTACAAAGCATCGCTGTGGGGGTGGTTAACGTGATGGAAACCTGGTACACGCTGCTCGATCTGAATCTGGTCTTTGAGCGTTATCAGGAGACCAGCGGTTATGACGGCTCCCACTAATCTGGCGGCGGTACGTATTACTTTGGGAGCGCTAACGTTGTATATACCGGCAAACCAGGTTGGTGTGTGTTCGTTAGTGACTCAGGTTGTGCCTGAAATCCCCCGATTTAGCCAATGGCTGGGGATTGCTGATGAGCCGCAGGAGGGATGGCATTTGCATTTACGCGTCCCGGACAGTGGCGTTGAAACCGGCTGGTACCTATGGGGACAACTTGAGAATGTGATGCTCTCCGGCGACATTATTTTTGCCGTACCTCCGCTTCTGGCGCGTAACTGTCATCTGCCTGCGCTTCGTGCCCTGGTGGGCCGCGAGGCGTTTAGCCCGCTATTAAGCTGGCGCTGACACGCTGCGGGAGCTTTAACGGTCCCGCAGCATGAGAAGACTGGGAGTGCTATATCCCGTTACTGGATATAAGCATCAACAGCCCGACTGACCAGCTTAGTCATAAAGTTGTCAATCTTATCAATGGTCTGCTTGTCCTGAAGATCATAGGTTTTTGCTACGTCATCCAGGTTTTCATAACCGACCCAAACTCGCCCGATCTTATCCTGCCATACGGAGACACGTAACGGCAGATCCAGCGCGACACCCTGTTTATCCTGCATCAGTTTTGTGCCGACTTTAGGGTTACCAAATACCAGGACTTTCGTTGGCCTCAGGTTCATTCCCGCGCCCTCGGCATTTTTCTCGTGATCAATTTCAGTGAATACCGGAACGCCTTCGCTTTTCAGAATGGCTTTCAGTCGGGAGACCGTCTCATCGACAGAGAATTTACTTTCCTGGTTTTTGATCTTCTCTGAATTTAACCCAGAACCCAGCCCGATTTTATAGGCTTCAGCGATATCACGAGCCACCTGAGTCATGTCTACGCCTTCTTTATTGGTCAGCATTGTCACGCAAACCAGTTCATCACCGGCGGTAAAGCGGCTCAGATAGGCACTAAAGCCACCTGTGGTTCCTTTGATTTCCAGAAAACCAGGATGGCGGGTAAATTCCCAGCCGGCCATGGCAGGCACGACTTTGCCATTTTTCAGTTTTGCCGGGCTATAGATAATGTCGCGTAGCTTTTTGTCTTTAACCAGCGTGCTGCCGGCAAGACCGATATCCCACTTACTGATGTCTTCCGCTGACGACCACAGACCACCGTAGGCGAACAGATTATCAGTGGCGATCGCGCTGACAGGCGCCAGTTTGTCACCCGCTGCGACGTAACCTGTTGCAGGCTCAACAGGGTTGATCCAGTCAATTTCTGACTTAAATTTCGAATGCTGATTATGTTGCTTATCAGGCGTCGGGCGATCAAGGAATGCTTTCGTTGGCATGTCTTTTGCAAACATGGTGCTTTGCAGACCTAACGGCGCAATTTGGTATTTGTTGACGAAGTCTACGTAACTCATTCCGCTGACTTTCTCGATAGCCATTCCTAACAGGATAAAGTCAGTTGCGCTGGAGTTGATGTCCGTGCCATTTTTAAATTCGAGCGGTTTATCTTTAACAAGATCAACCAGCTGCGCAGGTGTATATTTTTGCTCTTGTTTATAGCCGAAAGATCTGAAATCAGGGATCCCGGATGAGTGCTGCATTAATTCCAGAATCGTAATGTTATGCCAGCTTTCCGGCAGGCCAGGCAAATAAACACTCACAGGAGTATTAAGATCCAATTTACCTTGCTCTACCAGTTGCATTACTGCGACTGCAGTAAAAGCTTGCGTGATAGGGCCAATTCCCCACATGGTTTTGGTGGAAGCAAGCTCATCATTGGCTGCCGTTGCCAGACCGTATCCCGCTGAGCGCGGAATATAAGGCGCCTGAACAATCGCCATGGATAAACCCGGCAGATTATTTTTCGCCATTACCTCGGCAATGATCTGATCGATATATTTGCCGTTGACCTTTAATTGTGGATCACCACGGTTAACTAAGTAAGTAGTCTCATTTGTATTGGCAGCGGCCAACACCTGAGTAGCTGAAACTGACATGGAAAGTAAAATACATGCCGAAATAACCTTTAACTTAAGATTCATGGAAAAGCTCCGCGCTTAATGAAATTTATTTTGATGGCTAATGGATGAGCGATGTTGTACATACAATTACCCTCGGTAACCGTACTCATAGCTATTACTTAGCTGCTGCCTTTACCTTTTCAACCGTGGTGTCGGTGTCCCATAAATCATTGGCAATGATGCGGTAGTTGGTTAGAGCGGCGAGATAACCGTCACCTTCCGGAATGCGCGGACCCGCTGTCGCATCTTTAACGACGACAACTTCAAAACCTTGCTCAATCAATTCACGCATATGGGATTCAATACACAGATTGGCAGCCATACCGGCGAGAATGACCTGTGAGACACCGCGTTTTCTTAATTGCAGTACCAGGTCGTTGGTTTCTGGTCCGAAAATCTTATGCGGTGAGGCAATGACCGTTTCGCCATCATAAATATATGGCTTAAACTGCGGTAAAAAATCTGCGCCGGAATTTTCAAAATTCTCCATCGTCAGTGGACCTTTACGATTGAACATTCCAGTGCCGTGCATAAATGTTTCTCCCGGTGCGGTAGATTGCCATTTATGGTCGTGCGGAAAGTAATAATGTGGAGAAATAAAAACAGGCATTTGTGATTCTTTTGCCATTTTGAACAACGTCTCGAGATTTTCTACAGTATTATTTTCAATGATGCTGTTTTTAAAAACCTCCCAGCCAATACCCTGAGGACTTAAAAAATCGTTCTGTGGATCGACTACCACCAACGCAGCTTCCTTATTATTAAGTGTTATACCTTTGCGTGGTAAGCCATAGGCCTCTGGTTCAGAATAGATTTCAGACATGCTCATCTTGCTCATAAAATTTACCTGTATTTTTATCTAATGTGATAGTGACTATCTGATTATTAAATAGCGCTGGTAAATATGGCATGGTTTCAGAACGGGGCATTTGTTCAGGACGCTGGGAATATTGTCATTACGTATTCTAATAACGATAGCGGGCATATCACTGCCCACTCCGTCAGAGGTCGTATTGCTGGCGTCGCCGTTCTAAACGACGATCGCGCAGGGTGGAATAAATAAAGGTCATCACAAACAGTAGTGAAAATAGTACGACGATGGTGGGGGCCGGTGCACTGTCGATGAAAAAAGACAGGTACACGCCCATAAACGAGGTAACGACCGACATAATCACCGCCAGCCACAAGGCGTGGGAAAATTTCCGCGTCATTAAAATCGCAATGGCGCCAGGCGCAATCAGTAAGGAGATCGACAAAATAATCCCTACTGATTTTAGCGTGGCGACAATCGTCAGGGCGATCATGCACAGTAGGCCGTAATGTAGCAGTGCAGTGTTAAGCCCACTGGCCTTTGCCTGATGCGGGTCGAACGCATGCAGAAGCAGATCTTTCCACTTAAGCCCAATAATAAGCGCTATCCCAAGCGTAATAACCGCGGTTTGTATGATGTCGCTGAACGATACGCCCAGCATGTCGCCGAACAGAATATGATCGAGATGGACCTCTGACTGGATAGAGACGTACAGCACCAGCCCTGCGCCAAACATGCCGGAAAAGACGATTCCCATCAGGGTATCGCGTTTGATGCGGCTGTTATCGTCGAGATAACCCGTCGCCACCGCACAGAACAGCCCGGCGATAAATGCGCCAATTGCCAGTGGGATGCCCGCAATCCACGCCAGTACAATTCCCGGGAAAACCGCGTGGCTCATTGCATCGCCCATCAGCGCCCAGCCTTTGAGTACTAAAAATACAGACAGCAGCGCGCAGGGCACGGCGACAATGGTGGAGATGACCAGCGCATTGACCATAAAACCAAACTGAAAGGGTTCCAGCAGCGTTGTTAAGATCATACTGACTCCTTGTTCACCAGACGGGCGCGGCGGCGATTCGCCAGCAGACCGTGTTTTGGCGCGAAGACAAATGCCAGCAGGAACAGCAGCGTTTGCAGAACGACAATAATTCCGCCGGTTGCACCGTCCAGCCAGTAGCTCAGCCAGGCGCCGAAAAAGCTGGTCAGGCTGCCAATAGCTACGGCGATAGTGAGCAGGCGTGGAAAACGATCGGTCAGCAGCCAGGCCGTTGCACCGGGCGTAACCACCAGGCAAATCACCAGAAATGCGCCGACGGTTTGCAGCGCGGCGACCGTGGAAACGGAGAGCAGCGTAAAAAATAACAGCTTCAACCGGCCCGGATTCAGACCGATAGAGCGCGCGTGGTTTTCATCAAAAAAAACCACCATCAGATCTTTCCACTTCAAAAACAGGATGGTTAGCGAAATAACCCCGATGATGGCCAGTTGTAGAATATCTTCTGGCGCAATCGCCAGCACGTTGCCGAGAATGATGGTCTGAATGTTCACCGACATCGGATTGAGCGACACCATAAACAGCCCGATACCGAAAAAAGACGAAAAAATCAGTCCGATAATCGCATCTTCCTTCAGGCGCGAACGTTGATTAAGAAACAGCATACTGCCCGCCGCCAGTCCGCCGGAAAGGAATGCGCCAAGCGCGAAGGGAAGCCCTAACATATAAGCGCCTGCCACGCCCGGCACGATAGAGTGCGACAGTGCATCGCCAATCAGCGACCAGCCTTTGAGCATCAGATAGCAGGAGAGAAACGCACACAGGCCACCGACCATCGCCGAGACCCACATGGCGTTGAGCATGTACTGGTAGCCAAACGGCTCCGTTAGCCAGTTCATGGTTATTCCCCCTCGTTTGCCGTGCGTCGCGAAATAAACGGGCGTTCATCATCGGTAATTACGTGCTGTTCACCGCCGCTCAGCGCAACGTGACGCAGTACGCCGCTGAATGCCAGTTCGAGATTCTCGGGGGTAAAGGTGGTTTCGGTGGGGCCACTTGCCAGCACCGTGCCCTTAATCATCACCGTGTAATCACAAAACTCGGTGACGGATCCCAAATTATGGGTAGAGACCAGCATGGTTCGACCCTCATCACGCAGTTCACGCAGCAGGTCGATGATCCGGGCCTCGGTTTTTACATCCACACCGGTAAAGGGTTCATCCAGTAAAATAACCTGTCCGTCCTGTGCGATGGCCCTTGCCAGAAAAACACGCTTTTTCTGCCCACCGGACAGTTCACCTATCTGACGATGGCGATAATCCAGCATATCAACCCGCGCCAGCGCCGCATCTACGCAGGCGTGGTCAATTTGTTTTGGTCGACGCAGCCAGCCCATATGGCCAAAGCGTCCCATCATCACCACATCTTCCACCAGTACCGGAAACGACCAGTCCACCTCTTCTGACTGGGGGACATAGGCGATCAGATTCTGTTTGAGCGCCTTATTTACCGGCTGTTGCAGAATTGAGATTTCCCCCTGCGCCAGGCGGACAAAACCCATCAGCGCTTTAAAAAGCGTTGATTTTCCCGAACCGTTTACGCCGACCAGAGCGGCAATTGAGCCGCCCGGAACCTGAAAAGTGGCGTCCCGCAATGCGGTATGACCGTTGCGATACGTCACCGTAACCTGATTTACGGTAATCGCAGAGTGACTCATGGTTGGCTCTCCAGACCCTTGTTGATGCCGTTAACAATGGTTTGCGTGGTGACGCGCAGTAAATCCAGATAGGTCGGTACCGGACCATCGGTAGCGCTGAGCGAATCGACATACAGCACGCCGCCGTAATGCGCGCCAGACTCACGGGCAACCTGACGCGCTGGTTTGTCGGACACGGTGCTTTCGCTAAATACCGTTGGGATATGATGCTCTCTGATGGCATCGATAACCTTGCGTACCTGCTTGGGCGTACCCTGCTGATCGGCATTGATCGGCCACAGATACAGCTCCTTGAGATTGTTATCACGAGCTAAATAAGAGAATGCGCCTTCGCTGGTGACCAGCCAGCGTTTTTCAGCAGGGAGCTTTGCCAGTTCTGTATGTAGTGGCGCCAGGGTCTGCTGGATTTTCGCTTTATAATTCTGCGCATTATTCTGGTAGGTTGCGGCATTGTCCGGATCGTATTTGATCAGCGCATCACGAATGTTATCCACGTAGATAAGCGCGTTCTCTGCTGACATCCAGGCATGCGGGTTTGGTTTACCGTTGTACGGCCCTTCGCTGATGCCCATTGGCTGCACGCCGTTTGAGACCATCACTTCCGGTACGCCGGACAAATTTTGGTAGAAGCGGGCAAACCATAGTTCGAGGTTTAGACCGTTGGAGAGAATAAGCTGTGCGCCTTGCGCCCGTTTGATATCGCCTGGGGTTGGTTGATATTCGTGAATTTCAGCCCCCGGTTTGGTGATAGAACTAACGTCCGCCGCGTCACCTGCTACATTGCTTGCCATATCGGCAATCACCGTAAAGGTGGTTACCACTTTGAATTTTTCTTTCGCCCAGGCGGGTGACAGCGTCAGCGCTGTTAACACGCTGGCAAGGAGAAATGACTTCAGATGGGGCAGATGCGGCATAGTATCCCTCGCAACAAGGTGGTTAATTTATCATCGAATATAGCCTTTGCTATGTTATATAGCACATGGCATAAACAAATGAAAATAATTCTTATTTGTGTAGGTTGCTAAGGAATAGAGGGGGGATAATGTATTTTACGCCGGCACGATTGCCGGCGTGTTGGGGATGAATAACCCGGTGATTATGACTTTTGGAACTCAGTAACGGTTTCCCATGCTACCTGTTGTAACGCTTTGGCGGTGGCAGGGGTCATGTCCGTATCAACAGGAAGCGCGCCGCCGACAGGAGACTGGTTGTACAGGGTGGCGAAGAATACGCAAGCGGCGAGATATGTACCAGAAATAGAAGGGTGTACACCATCATGATAATACAAGTTAATTTCCGGATGGGTCTTGCGCGCTTTCACGAAAGCGAGACCTACCGGAGCCACATATCCCCCCGTTTTTTGCGCAATGGAGATATAAGCATCCGCCAGCTTTTGGCTATCTTCGGGTTTAGCTTTCTTCGGCCAGGTCATGAAATAGACAACTTTTGCACCTGCTTTATGCGCCATCTCAGCCATTTGGGTTGCAGAGTCAACGAAATTTTTCCGGGTACTTTCTTTCTTTGAAATTGTTTCTGTGGAGTTCCCCTGTAATACCACTACATCCCATTTCTGTAACGTGTTCTGGTAGCGCATATTCTCAATTTGCCAGCCTAAATGACCGCTGGAAATCGTGATCCCCCGATATTTATAGCCTTTGGCATGGTCAGGCAGTAAAGACTGCGTCAAATCCCGTAATCGGGTATTGATATTATTGTTATAGAACGTGAACGAGTTACCATAAAGCGCGACGATTTTATTCTCGCCATCCATTTTAGCATGTGCGGAAGGCGCTAATAACGTATCAGCGTGAGCGCAGATACTACTCAGTGCCAGGACCGTTGCTGCGGCAAGCAAAGTTATCTTTTTCATCGATTATCTCTTAGAAGTCGTAACGGAGTCCAACGATGAGCGCATCATCATTGGTTTTTTTGTTCTTACTGGCGAATTCTTTATCGTAAGTAAATGATAACCACGTATCCTCAGCCAATGTTAATTGCGCCTCAGCACGCCAGTCTTCTTTTTCAGCAATATCTTTACCATCTTCATTTAAAAAACTATATCCGGTGAGAACCTTGACGGTGCCAAAATTGTAGGAAATGAGTGAATCCATCCCTTTATAATTATTATCGCTTTTGTTATCGCGAGAAATAGAAGTACGCAATGCGGTTACCGCGACTTCATAGGCTTTATAACTGAGTTGTAATCCTCCCATAATTTGATCGTTTTGATTACGCCCATCGGTGGTCACTACGCCATCCTGTCGTTTGTAACGACTGGCCGCGAGTGCGGGTGTAATTCTAAAATCACCAAATTTGAAAGACTTGCGGTAGCTGGCCATCGCGCCGTAATCCAGGGCTTCGTTATCGCTGTTGCCATTACCGGAGACCCATGCCAGTTGAATTTCGTTACCGGCAAATTTGGCATTCCACTGGACGGTGCCGTCCTGGCGGTTGAACTGGTATGAATCATCAATGGTTGTAATGCCATAGCTATAGATATTAGGGGTGAAATTTTTGTACTTATCGGTCATTTTCATTACCTGATACAACGGATTTTTGGTTCTCCCGGTGATCAGTTCACCCCATGTTTTATTTGACAGACCGACATAGGAATAACGGGCCTCCATATCGCTTTCACCGGTATTGTTATCATTTTTTTCGGTACGCACCTGCCATTCCAGTCGACCCACGATTTTGGTATCTGGCAGAAGATCCAGATCTCGGGTGAGGTAAATACCTACACGGCCACCCAGATCGCTTCGGCTTTCACTGCCAGCAAATGAATTCTGACCACTTGCTATTTTTCCCTCAACGCGGCCATAGATATCCAGAGTATTGCCATCCTTATTATAGACGTTTAAGGCGAACGCCGAGGAACTCATACCCATAAGTAATATTAGTGAATAATTTTTTAGCTTCATGTCATCCCTCAAACCAGCATTAGTTTCCTGACCATAAAATAAAGTTCACAGCGAGGTAATTGTTTGTGGAAAAAGAGTGTCAGCGGTATGGGAATTATTTTTTCTCGTAATGAAATGTGATTATTCACGCATAAATATCACTAATTTCACTATTGTATTAATGGTTCTTATATTTAATGCGCATTTCTGCTGAAATATTACGCCTGCTTGGAATGTAATTCACAAATTACTGTGAAGTACATCTCATTTCTACTTGGTGGAAAAAACGAAAATGGGAATATTGTATTCTCATGGCCGTTTTTTGGGTGGGAATACTATTTTCCCCTATAATCTGGAAAACAGATCCTGCAAAATTGATTAATCACATTTTCGATTATGATGCATTCATTGGCCGGAGAGGCGCTGTATGTTCGGTAAGCAAACAACGGTATTTGATTCTGATCTTTATTCTTCATTGTTCACCCAAGGTCGGATGCGGGAAATATGGTCTGACGACAATCTGCTGCGGTGTTGGTTGCGATTTGAGGCAACTGTCGCTCGAGTGCAAGGTGAGCAGGGGATTATCCCTGAGCAAGCCGCCGTCGAAATTGAAAAAACGTGCAGGGAAATACGGATAGATTGGCCGGCTCTTGCACAGGAAACACAGACGGTTGGTATGGCGATAAAACCGCTGATCGATCAGATCTCTGCTTGCGGTACACCTTTAGTAAGTCAGTTTTTGCACTGGGGATGTACTACCCAGGATCTGCTGGACTCTGGCATGGCGATGAGACTGCAACAAACGTTGCAGCTGCTGCGCGAGCAATTGCTCGATGTTGGCGAGGCAATGAAAGCGATGGCAATACGTCATACCCGAACGGTGATGGTTGCACGCACCAATTCAGTGGATGCTTCTGCGACAACGTGGGGGCTGCATGTTTGCAGTTATCTGGCAGAGATTAACCGCCATCTGATAAGACTTCAGCAGCTGTACCCGCGAGCTGTAACCGGGCTCTTTGGCGGCGCGGTAGGTAATTTGGCCTCCGTAGGAGAGCAGGGAATGGAAACACGTGAACGACTGATGTTGGCACTGGGTCTGAACGTACCCTGCGGCATTAATAATGCCAGCCAGGATGCGGTTGTTGAAGTTGTGCAGTTTTTTGCCCTTGTTCACGGCACGCTATGTCGTCTGGCCAACGATGTCGAAACAATGGGACGCACGCCGATTGCTGAAGTGCTTGAGGGAGAAGGTGGTGGAGGGTCGAGCACGATGCCGCACAAGGTTAATCCGCGCGCCAGTAACATGATGCAAACGCTGGCAAGGATGGGATGGATGTATGCGTCTGGCGCCCCAGCAATGCTGGATCAACAGGATGTGCGAGCCGCCTCAATGAGGGTATTAAACTGGACAATCCTCCCGGAGGCCTCAAATGCTTTATCGACCAGCCTGACACGCGCAAAGAATCTG
The DNA here is from genome assembly GCF_001037485.2 of Citrobacter sp. MGH105. Lineage (NCBI taxonomy): Bacteria > Pseudomonadati > Pseudomonadota > Gammaproteobacteria > Enterobacterales > Enterobacteriaceae > Citrobacter > Citrobacter sp. MGH105. Next base: position 1,110,687 of record NZ_CP073048.1, read on the forward strand.
CTTTCGCATCTCATCATTAATGAAGAGAAGATGCGTGCTAATTTCGATTGCTCAAAGCACTTTATTATGTCGGAATCACTGACGATGAGACTTGCCGCCAAAATCGGCAGAGAGTCCGCCTATAACTTAGTGAAAAACCTGCTAAAGCATGCAACTGGAGAGCACAGCTTCATGGAGATCGTGCAGGCTAGCCCGGAAATCCGCGCATCATTGTCTGTAGAGGAAATTACCGCCGCCTGCGAGCCGCTGTCATATATCGGGGCTAACGACGCGCTAATCGCTGAAACTTTAGCTGAGTTCGAGCGCGTGAAAACGGTAGAGATTGCCTGATTTGTCTTGCTGCCGGGAGGGATAACTCTCCTGGCGGCTGGCGGTGCTAAGTGTTGTGTGCTGATGCAGAAAACGTTTCGAAAAAGACAAATAACTCTTCCAGTTGTGCAAAATTCCCCTCGTTATCTCCTTTCTCATAAGCCAGATGCAATATGAGTTCGATAAAAAAGAAGCCGAGTATACGGCTTTGAAAAATGGACTGTACGTCGCTGGGAAGAACAAACTGCAGATCGCAAAATTTACCGTAAGGGTTCGCTTCTGAGTTGGTAACCAGTACCACGACGGCGTTCTTTTTTCTGAACCACTTTGCAATATTGAGGGCAACCCGATTAAATCGATAGTAGGAGAACACAATCAGGACATCCTCTTCCTCAATATTGATGAGACATTTGGGGAGTTCGCTGATGTCCGTCGGTAAAAGGGTGATGTCACTGCGAAAGTACTTTAACAGTGTACAAAAATGCGTTGCCATTGCATGAGATGATGACGGACCGACGACATAAATATGACGTTGATTGTTCAGTACCAGATCGATAAACGCATTAAGGCTTTCAATGTCGATATTATTTTTAAATTGATTAAATAATTCTGATACTTTATGGGTGAAATCAGTAACGATACTTTCAGTGGTAATGCTGGGATTGTTACGTAGTTTGATGTTTTTCTCAAAAGGTGCGGATATTTTATTTTTTGACAGCGTAATGTCTAATGCTTTGCGAAAAGCGGCGTAACCCGTAAACCCAATCTTATTTAAAAATCGGCCAATGGTTGCTTTGCTTACCATCGCATTTTGCGAGAGGTCAACAATGCCATGATAGGGAAGTTCATTGAAGTGTTTATTAATGTACTCATTGAGTCGGCACTCAGATTCAGTTAGATCACCCATATTAAGAGTAAGTAAGTTATACTCATCCAGACTTAACGTGTTTTTTTTGTACATGGATAACACCCGATGACTATTGTATATCAACGTTGTTATAGGGTAATACACTTTCGACGTCAATCATAGAATGAATATGTTGGAAACCCGCATCCAGCCTTTTCTGAGGTCTGCGACTACATTCAGATGTAGTTGCGATCTTACTCACAAAAAGAGGTGGGAAAACACCTTTCCCGTATTTTACAACCACACAACCCATTACAATTAAATCTCAATATTTGAGTATGTAATACGATAAATTTACGTACATATTATAGCTGCTTATATATGGGGTTGATTTTTTACTATCCTATATAAGCTATGATGATATGACAGGTAACCCTACCCGATTTGTATGGCATAGGAATTGTTATTATGACAGCGTTTATTATAGCAATAGTGATAACAGTTATTGCTGCATGGTTAATTGTGAAAAATTATCAGCCGCAAACTGTTTTATTACTCGCTGGACTGGCATTATTGACCATTACCGTACTGTTTTATCCTGAAAACAGCATTCTCTACGATAAAGCAAAATCCACGGGGTCAACCTGGTTGGATATCTTTAGCTTTGCAAAAGAATCGCTCACCACACAAATTGCAGGTATTGGTCTTATCATCATGGCTGCGGGTGGATTTGCCAGCTATATGGATCACATTAAAGCGTCGAATGCGATGGTCAATATGTGCATTCGACCGCTGCAGGTGATTAAAGCGCCTTACCTGATCCTTGCGCTGGGGTATATCTGCGCACAGCTTCTGCATGTGGCAATTTCAAGTGCGGCGGGACTGGCGATGTTGCTGCTGGTGACATTCTTCCCGGTTCTGGTTCGTCTGGGGGTCAGTAAAGCCTCTGCGGCCGCGATGATTGGTCTGTGCGCGTTTATGGATCTAGGGCCCGCGGTAGGTACTGCGAATCTGGCGGCTAAACATGCTGGCATGGAAAGCGCGATCTACTTTGCGCATTACCAGATGCCGGTGGCGGTGGTGGTGATGCTGGCCGTTGCGGTGGTGATTTACTTTACCGCGAAGTATTTCGACAAAAAAGATGGCTTCGTACCGGGGGCGCAAAGCGTGGCGCAAGCGGAAGAAGAAGGCCGAAAGGTACCCGCTATTTACGCGCTGTTACCCGTCCTGCCTGTCGTACTGGTGCTGGTCTTTAGCCCTTTGGTTATCAAGTCCATCAAAATAGACGTGGTCACAGCGATGATCCTTGGCGCTGTCGTCGCATTTTTCTTTGAATTGGTGGCTACCCGAGATTTCAAAAGCTGCTGCAAAGGGATACAGGTCTTTTTCAAAGGGATGGGCAGCATGTTTACCAGCATCGTTTCCTTGCTGGTGTGTGCGGATATCTATGCCCAGGGGCTGCAGAAAATTGGCGCGGTGGACTACCTGTTACAGTCAGTGCAAAACGCAGGACTGGGCTTTACCAGCATGACCCTGGTGATGACCGCACTGGTGGGTGTAACCGCCGTCCTGACGGGCTCTGGCGTTGCCGCCTTTTTCTCCTTCTCCGGCCTGGCCCCCTCCATTGCAGCAAAATTTGGTGAGAGTGCAGTCAATATGATCCTGCCTATGCAGTTAATGGCGGGAATGGGGCGCTCAATGTCCCCAGTGGCTGGAATCATTATTGCGGTGAGTAAAGCAGGAGAATGTTCACCGTTTATGATCGTCAGAAGAACGCTGCTTCCAGCGCTGGCCGGTATCGCGGCGATGCTGGTTGCCAACTATGTCCTGATTTGAATCCCTGGAGCCTGCTAATGCAGGCTCTTATTTTTTATCTGGTTGTAATTTATGGATGGCAACGTGACAAACGATGTTTTATACGTCCCGTTTACGGGGAAGTTACTGCTTGAATCTCCGTTATTAAACAAGGGAAGCAGCTTCACGCAGCAAGAAAGGTATGACTTTAACCTGAGTGGGCTACTGCCTTGTGCCATTGAGAATATTGATGAACAAGCCGAACGGGCGTATCAACAATATCTTGAGGCTGAATCCCACAACGCTCGACATATTTACTTGCGTAATATCCAGGATACTAACGAAACGTTATTTTATTACCTGTTGAAAAAGCATCTTCCAGAGATGCTGCCCATCGTTTATACCCCGGTAGTCGGGGCCGCCTGTGAAAAATTCTCGTGGATATATCGTCGTGCACGCGGTGTCTTTATCTCCTGGCCCGATCGCGATCGTATTGACGATATTTTGCATGATATTCCACGGCACGATATCAAGGTCATCGTCGTCACCGATGGTGAGCGCATTCTGGGGCTAGGTGACCAGGGCGTTGGCGGTATGGGGATTCCTATCGGGAAACTGTCGCTCTATACCGTCTGTGGCGGGGTAAATCCGGCGAATACGCTACCTATTTTACTGGATGTCGGCACGAATAATGCGCGACTGCTGGACGATCCGCGCTATATCGGCTGGCGTCATCCGCGCATAACTGGTGAAGACTATTTCGCATTTATTGGAATGTTTATTGCCGCCGTAAAACGGCGCTGGCCTAACGTTCTGCTGCAGTTTGAAGATTTTGCCCAGCATACTGCGGTGCCGCTGCTGGACCGTTATCGCGATGAGATGTGCTGTTTTAACGATGACATTCAGGGCACGGCGTCGGTGGCTCTGGCGACTCTGGTTGCGGCCTGCCGAGGCAGCGGTCGTGACTTCCGTCAGCAATCAATCGTAATTGTGGGGGCGGGGGCTGCAGGATGTGGGATCGCCCGGCATATTATTGCCTGCCGCATCAGTGAAGGAATGAGCGAGGCCGAAGCCAGACGGACCATTTTTATGGTGGATCGCGACGGTCTGGTGATGACCACCAATAATGCCTTAGCTGATTTCCAGCAACCGCTGGCGCAGTCTCCCGAGGCCGTATCTGACTGGCAGTTTGAGGGGCTGGCACCGTCGCTACTGGAGGTTATCCACAATGCCAAACCCACGGTGATGCTGGGTGTGTCGGGTCAGGCTGGATTGTTCTCGCAGGAGGTCATTAGCACGATGTACCAATACTGCGGCCGCCCGATCGTTATGCCGTTGTCGAATCCCACTTCGAGAATGGAAGCGCGACCAGAAGATATCATTCGCTGGACCGAGGGACAGGCCATTATCGCGACCGGTAGTCCCTGCGGTGTGATTGAATTTAATGGACGCTCCATTCCGGTGGCGCAGTGTAATAACGTGTATGTTTTCCCGGCCATCGGTCTGGGGGCTATCGCCAGTGGTGCGACACGCGTAACAGAGGCTATGCTGATGGCGGCAAGCCGTGCGCTAGCCGATGCTTCCCCGTTGGTGCGTAACGGGGAAGGTGCTCTGTTGCCGGAGATTGAGACAATCTGTGAGGTGACCCGCAGCATTGCCTTTGAGGTCGGTAAGGCAGCGCAGCTGTCGGGCGTGGCAGAGAAGATGAGCGACGACGCGCTGTTGCAAAGCATAAAAGATAACTTTTGGTTACCACACTACCGTCCTTATAAACGCAGGGCAATTTAGCCGTTGTGACGAGTAAGTGGTACTCGGGTCTTGGTTGCCTTCATGATTAAGGTGTATTATTTATGCAACTTAATTGTGGAGGCATCATGTCCGGCAAACGCATTGCACGTGAAAAAATGACGATCCAGAGAATGATTTCGCTCTACGAGAGCCAGTGTCCGCAGGCTTCAGACGAGCCGGGGCATTACGATGCGTTATTTGCCTATGCGCAAAAACGCCTCGACAAGTGCGTATTTGGTGAGGAAAAACCGGCCTGTAAACAGTGTCCTGTGCACTGTTATCAACCTGCTAAACGCGAAGAGATGAAGCAAATTATGCGTTGGGCTGGACCGAGAATGCTCTGGCGTCACCCGATTCTGACCGTACGTCACCTGATTGATGACAAACGTCCAGTGCCGGCGTTACCGGAGAAGTACCAGCGGAAGAAGTAATTCTATGCCGGATGGCGGCGATGCCTTATCCGGCCTACGAGGTAAACGCCTCCGTCATGTAGGCCCGATAAGCGTAGCGCTATCGGGCAATCAGTTAAACCAGTGCATCCTTATCAATGCCTAATCTCTTCATGCGTGAGAGTAACGTTGTACGTTTCAGCCCCAGCCTTTGTGCCGCGCCTTTGGGACCGGCAACCACCCCGTTGGTTTCTTTCAGTACGCGCATAATCAACTGGTATTCATCTTCACCGTCCTGTGCGACTTCGGTTGCCACCGGAGGCGTAGACGGCGTCAAAGGGGCAATATCCGGAAGGGATAGTTGCAGCACGTTGCCCCGGGTAAGCAGAACCGCACGTTCTACCACGTTTTCCAGCTCACGCACGTTACCCGGCCATTCCATACAGCTCAGCGTGCGCAGAGCCTCGGCAGGAATACTGTCGATATTGCGTCCCATCCGACGAGCAATTTTAAAGGTGAAGGCTTTTACCAGCAGCGGAATATCTTCCGGGCGCTCACGCAGCGGCGGCAGATGGATCGGGAAGACGTTCAGTCGGTAATACAGATCGTTACGAAATTCGCGATCGGCAACCATCTTCTTCAGATCGCGGTTGGTGGCGGCGATCAAACGGACATCGGTCTGGATCAGCTTATTACTGCCCAGACGTTCAAATTCCTGCTCTTGCAGAACCCGCAGTAGCTTAGGCTGAAGCTCCAGCGGCATATCGCCAACTTCATCGAGGAACAGCGAACTTTTATCTGCCAGCTCGAAACGACCAATCCGCTGCGTGCTGGCACCGGTAAACGCGCCACGCTCATGACCAAACAGATCGCTTTCCAGTAATCCGGCAGGCATTGCCGCGCAGTTCATCTTCACCATCCGGCGGGCGTTACGTCCGCTCAGGTTGTGAATGGCTCGTGCGATCAGCTCTTTACCCGTTCCGGTCTCACCCAGAATCAAGACGGTGCTGTCGCTTTGCGCCACCATTTCGACCTGCTTGAGTACGCTGTACATAGCTTCGCTGCGACCAATGATTTCGCCGAACTCACTCTCTACGTTGTTGAGTTGTTCAGTCAACGCCAGGTTTTCATCGACCAGACGTTCCTTCAGGCGGTGAATTTCCTGGTAGGCTAGCGCGTTATCCACGGCAATTGCCACACGCTCGGCAATCTGGCGCAATAGCTTGAGGTTGGCGGTAGTGAAAACTTTCTCTTCGCACTGTGCCAGCTTGAGTACGCCGAGCATAGTATTGCCGGACATCAGCGGTAGCAGACACAGGGTTTGTAGCTGGTTGCCCCAGGTTTCGAACAGCATCCGTTCGTAAGGGGCAAGGATGTCACGTTCGCTCAGGTTGATCAGCAGCATCTCTTTGCTTTTGAAGACCCGTTCAGAGAGCGTTCCCGCTTCGTCCACTTCACTCTGTTCGTGTGCCGGATGATGTTCATCCAGATAGTGAGTGGAATAGATACTGAGTTTATTTTTGCGATCGCTGCGTAACACGATGCTGATGGCATCGATGTCGAAGTAGTGGTGGATCTCTTTGGCGACTTCGCTGACCAGCTCATCAATATCCAGTCGGGAGAGCACGGCATTGGTGATGGCGACCAGGATGCGAAAGTTGTCACGCTCACGACACAGCAGATCGTAATCGACGTTGTTGCTGACTCTGCTTTGAATTTGTTCAGCAACGACGCCGACTATCTGAGTGAAGGTCTGTAGACGGTTATATTCTTTTTCACTCCACGGACGGTCTTCGTTACGGATGAATTCGCAACCGCCAAAGATGCGCCCATCTGCCGCCAGTGGCAGCAGGCAGTAGTGGCCAAATTCAGAATACAGTCCACCTGAAGCCAATTGTGGCCATGTTTCCGTAAACTCATGATAGTTGCAGTGCAACGCATCAGGGCGAGACAAAATGCGGCGTACCGGACCATGTGCCAGCACCGTTTCGTCTTCATAATCGATGGGTTTACCATTTTCACGCGTTGCAAAATAACGCGCACGTTGCGTTTGTGCCTGCCATAAGACAATAGCCGCGCAGTCGGCCAGCGCTGAACGCTTGACCAGCTGCGAAAGCGCCTCGCTAAGAGACGGGAGATCGGGCTGCTGTAATAATGTACGAGTAATATCGAACAGGCCTTGCTGTCCGAGGTCACTCATCGGTGTATACGACATATTGCTTTTCCAGGGAAAGCACCGCAGAACGGTGCGAAAACGGTAAATGAATTATAGGTATAAGTCGTAAATTATTGCCGGATGGCTGACCGCAAACTCGCTGGTCACGCAATCCGTAGGCCTGATAAGCAAAGCGCCATCAGGCGTTATGCAGCGTTAATGCCGGATAGTGACACAAATGCGTCTTATCCGGCCTACAGCATGCTGCCAACCGGCTGCTAGCATATACGAGGTAATGGTTCGGCGTGTGGTAAATCGAGGGTTCGTTTCACGCCGTAGAGTCCGGCAAGACGAACACCTTTGCGTTCGACCACTTCACCAATCATTGCAGCATCGCACCCTAACGGATGCGCGCGCAGCGCGGCAAGCACGGTTTCAGCGGCCTGGCGTTCAACGGCAATCACCAGTTTGCCTTCGTTGGCAAAGTTGAGCGCATCCAGACCCAGCAGCTCGCAAACGCCACGCACCGCTGGCTTCACGGGCAGGGCAGCTTCAGACAACTCAATACCAAATCCACATGCAGCGGCAAATTCATGCGTGACCGCATTCACGCCGCCACGGGTGGCGTCACGAAGCGCCTTCACGCCAGGAATATCACGCAGCGTCTGGATAAGAGGTGTTAACACCGCGCAGTCGCTGACCAGTTCGCCATCCAGACCCAATTGCTCGCGTAGGTTAAGGATAGTTGCGCCGTGATCGCCAAGCGAACCACTGACCAGCAGCACATCACCCACACCGAGAGTCTGTGCACCCCAGTGAATGTTGGCGGGAATTGCCCCCATTCCGGCAGTGTTAATGAACAGCTTGTCTGCTGCACCACGCTGCACGACTTTGGTATCGCCAGTCACGATGGCGATACCTGCTTCGCGCGCGGTTGCTGCCATGCTGTTAACAACGGTTTTCAGTGTCTCCATCGGCAGGCCCTCTTCGAGGATAAAACCGCAGGAGAGGTAGCGTGGAATAGCTCCGCTGACCGCCACGTCGTTAGCCGTACCGCAGATGGCCAGCTTGCCAATATTGCCGCCGGGGAAGAACAACGGATCGATAACGTAGCTGTCAGTTGAAAACGCCAGACGGTCGCCTTCTGCCACCAGTTGTGCCAGTTCCAGACGCGCCTGATCTTCTTGTTCCGCCAGCCACGGATTCGCGAAAGCCTCCATAAACAGACTGTTGATCAACTGCTGCATAGCCTGACCGCCGCTACCGTGGGCGAGTTGTACGCTGCTCATGCTTCACACTCCTGCTGACGATACTGATACCAGGCGGCACATGCGCCTTCTGAGGAGACCATCAGGGCGCCAAACGCGGTCTCCGGGTTACACGTTTTGCCAAATAACGGGCACTGATGTGGTTTACATCTGCCCGTCAGCACTTCCCCACAACGCGCGCGCGGATCGTCATACACCTGCTGCGGCGCTGGCTGGAAATGTGCTTCGGCATCAAAGCGCTGATAGTCCGGCGTCAGGTGAACGCCAGAGGATTCGATAACGCCCAGACCGCGCCATTCGCTGTCACCATTGACGCAGAACACCTCGGCAATGGCCTGTTGCGCTAACGCGTTACCGGCATCCGGTACCACGCGGCGGTACTGGTTTTCTACCTGGCTTTGGGCTGCAATTTTCTGCTCAATTAACATCACTACGCCTTGCAGGAGATCAAGCGGTTCGAAACCGGCGACCACCAGCGGGCGATGGAAATCTGAAGCAATGAAGTTGTAGGCGTCGGTGCCAATCACCATGCTGACGTGGCCCGGCGCTAAAAAGGCGTCGATACCGTTGTCCGGCTGTTCCAGCAGGCTGCGCAGCGTAGGGATAAGCGTGATGTGCTGGCAGAAAAAGTAAAAGTTCTGCACGTCACGCTGCTTTGCCTGTTGCAGGGTGATAGCGGTCGTTGGCATTGTGGTTTCAAAACCCAGGCCAAAGAACACCACTTTACGCGTTGGGTTTTCCTGCGCCAGCTTCAGTGCATCCATCGGTGAATAGACGATGCGGATATCCGCGCCGCGCGCTTTGGCCTGTAGTAGTGAGCCTTGTTTTCCTGGCACGCGCATGGCGTCGCCAAAGGTGCAGAAAATTACTTCTGGATGGCTGGCAATTTCTACACAGCTGTCGATTCTGCCCATCGGCAGAACGCAAACCGGGCAACCCGGACCATGAATAAACTCCACGTTTTCCGGTAACAACTGGTCGAGCCCGAATTTGAAGATAGCGTGGGTATGACCACCACAAACTTCCATGATCCGCAGCGGGCGTTCAGCCGTGTAGGAGAGGTGGGCGGCACGTTCACACAGGTGCTCTATCAACTGCATCACCTGTTCTGGTGCGCGGTATTCGTCAACAAAACGCATTTATTTTTCCTCGCCGTACAGCAACGCGCCGACATCCGGCTCAACGTCAAACATGTTTTGCAGCGCGTCGAGCGTATCGCGCGCTTCAGCTTCATTAATGATGCTCATGGCAAAACCGACGTGGACCAGTACCCACTGGCCGAGGCGCGGTTGGCCATGTTCATCACAGCTACCGACCAGCGTCAGGTCGACGTCGCGCTGAATACCGCAAACGTCGACTTTGGCCTGGTTGCCATCAATGGTGCGGATTTGACCCGGAACACCTATGCACATCGCTGCGTCTCCAGCCAGGAGAGCCATTGATCCATCCCTTCACCACTGGTGGCGGAAATTAGGATAATCTCAATCCCCGGGTTCACTTCCCGGGCGCTGGCAATGCATTTTTCAACGTCAAAATTGAGGTACGGCAGTAGATCCACTTTGTTGAGCAGCATCAGCGATGCGGCGGCAAACATATGCGGGTATTTCAGCGGTTTGTCTTCACCTTCGGTTACTGAAAGCACGGCCACTTTATGGCGCTCGCCGAGGTCGAAGCTGGCCGGGCAGACCAGGTTGCCGACGTTTTCAATGAACAGAATACCGTTATCGTCAAGCGGCAAACGCGGCGCGGCGTCAGCAATCATTTGTGCGTCAAGGTGGCAACCTTTACCTGTGTTGACCTGAATGGCGGGCGTGCCTGTGGCGCGAATACGGGCGGCATCGTTCACCGTCTGCTGGTCACCTTCGATAACGGCGCACGGCACGCTATCTTTCAGCTTCATCAGCGTTTCGGTCAGCAGGGTAGTTTTACCAGAGCCCGGGCTTGAAACAAGGTTCAGCACCAGATGCTGACGGGCCGCAAAGCGGGCACGGTTGCGCTCGGCGAGGCGGTTGTTTTTGTCCAGTACGTCAATTTCCACTTCCAGCATACGGCGTTGGCTCATACCTGGTGCGTGGGTTCCGGCCTCACCGTGACCGTAGTGCAAATCGCCTTCTTCGGTCTGGCTCGGTGTGAAATTTGAGGTCTTCACACCGGTAATATTCAGCGCCGGACGAGCCGCCGGGGCAAATGGCGCGCTGCGAAACGCCGAGTGGGGATTATGCTCATCACCCTCTATATATAGGTTGCCTTCAGCGCAACCACATGTCGTACACATCGCTCACTCCTGATCTTTTTACTTGCGATACATCTGTTGCCGGATGGCTACGTTGCCTTATCCGGCCTACAAACGAGCTCTTTCTGTAGGCTGGATAAGACGCTTAAGCGTCGCCATCCGGCGCTGGAGTTTCATCTATTTCAATACGTCGAATCTGTAAGCCGTCATCGGCCACAATTCTCAGCATATCGCTGTTGCATTGCGGACATCGGCGCACGCGTTGCGTCAGTAACGTGACGTATTGCTGACAAGATTCGCACCAACATTCGGCTTCTTGTTCTTCGAGGTGGAGTTTACAACCTTCTGCAAGGGTCCCGCGGCATACCAGATCAAAACAAAAGGAGAGAGCGCTGGTTTCTACGCAAGAAAATGCGCCAATTTTGAGCCAGACCCCAGTTACTCGCTTAGCACCGTGTTGCGTGGCCTGTTGTTCAATCAATTCCAGTGCCCGTTGGCAGAGGGTTATTTCGTGCATACCGCCTCCTGTGAAGTTGCCGTAGTAAAAGCAATAAGCATGCCAGGTTGATTTTTTTCATTCGTGACAATGACGACGATGACGAAATGACATGTCGTCACCCGCCTTTGATTTTTTATCTATATGAAAATTAAGTAATTTAATTTTGGCATGAAATGTGCTTAAGGCTGTTCATCTCTGCTAAACGGGTAACCTGACATGACTATTTGGGAAATAAGCGAAAAAGCCGATTACATCGCTGAACGGCATCGTCGCCTACAGGACCAGTGGCGTATTTACTGCAACTCGCTGGTTCAGGGGATCACCCTGTCAAAAGCGCGTTTGCATCATGCGATGAGCTGCGCACCGGACAAGGATCTCTGCTTCGTCCTTTTTGAACACTTCACTATCTACGTCACGCTGGCGGACGGCTTTAACAGCCATACCATCGAATACTACGTCGAAACGAAAGACGGTGATGATAAGCAGCTGATTGCACAGGCAGAATTGACTATCGACGGTAAGGTCGATGAGCGTATTAGCAACCGCGATCGCGAGCAGGTGCTGGAGCACTATCTCGAAAAAATCGCCACCGTCTACGACAGCCTGTACACCGCGGTTGAGAACAATATGCCGGTGAATTTAAGCCAGCTGGTTGAGGGACATAGCCCGGCTTAAGCCTCGGGTGCTGCCCACTTTGTCATGGTGCGGTCTACATACTGCGTCACGACGTTTTAGGGAATGGGCATGTCGAAAAATGTCGAAATGACATTTGGTAGACATGTTTTCGTCAAAAATGACTATCACCTGAGGAATGCCTGGTGAATCGTTTTGTAATTGCTGACTCCACTCTTTGTATTGGCTGCCACACCTGTGAAGCCGCCTGCTCAGAGACACATCGCCAGCATGGCCTGCAGTCAATGCCGCGCCTGAAAGTGATGTTAAATGAAAAAGAATCCGCGCCGCAGCTTTGCCACCAGTGTGAAGATGCGCCTTGCGCCACCGTGTGTCCGGTTAATGCCATTAACCGCGTTGATGGCGCCGTACAGCTGAACGAAAGCCTGTGCGTAAGCTGCAAACTGTGCGGGATCGCTTGTCCGTTTGGCGCGATAGAGTTTTCCGGTAGCCGTCCGCTACACATTCCGGCAAACGCCAATACGCCAAAAGCGCCTCCGGCTCCGCCAGCGCCTGCTCGCGTGAGTTCGCTGTTGGACTGGGTTCCTGGCGTTCGTGCCATCGCGGTGAAATGCGATCTGTGTAGTTTTGACGAGCAAGGTCCTGCCTGCGTGCGCATGTGTCCGACCAAAGCCCTGCATCTGGTGAGCAACATGGATATCGCCCGCGCCAGCAAACGTAAGCGTGAGCTGACTTTCAATACCGATTTCGGCGATCTCACCTTGTTTCAGCAGGCTCAGAGTGGGGATGCAAAATGAGCGCAATTTCACTGATTAACAGCGGCGTGGCCTGGTTTACAGCGGCTGCGGTTCTGGCATTTCTGTTTTCATTTCATAAATCGCTGAGCGGCTGGATTGCTGGGGTTGGCGGTGCGGTCGGCAGCCTGTGTACGGCAGCCGCGGGTTTTACCGTTCTGACTAATGCGCTGGCAGTGAGCGGCGTGATGCCGTTTATTGGTCACAGTCTGCAAATTACTCCGCTGAATGCTATCTGGCTGATTACACTGGGCCTGTGCGGCCTGTTTGTCAGCCTGTACAACATTGACTGGCATCGTCATCCGCAGGTGAAAGCTAACGGCCTGCTGGTGAATCTGCTGATGGCCGCGGCGGTATGTGCGGTGGTTGCCAGTAACCTCGGTACGCTGGTGGTGATGGAGGAAATCATGGCGCTGTGTGCCGTGTTCCTCACCGGATGCAGTAAAGAAGGCAAACTGTGGTTTGCGCTGGGGCGTATTGGTACGCTGCTGCTGGCGGTCGCCTGCTACCTGGTGTGGCAACGTTACGGCACTCTGGAGCTGCGTCTGCTAGACCTGCGCACCCAGGAGCTGCCGCTCGGATCTGACATCTGGCTGCTGGGCGTGGCAGGTTTTGGCCTGCTGGCCGGGATTATTCCGCTCCACGGTTGGGTGCCACAGGCACACGCCAATGCCAGCGCACCGGCTGCGGCGCTGTTCTCTACCGTCGTCATGAAGGTTGGTCTGCTGGGTATTCTCTCCCTGTCGCTGCTGGGCGGTAACGCGCCGCTGTGGTGGGGGATTACGCTGCTGGTGCTGGGCATGATCACCGCGTTTGTTGGCGGTCTGTATGCGCTGATGGAACACAACATCCAGCGCCTGCTGGCGTACCACACGCTGGAAAACATCGGCATTATTCTGCTGGGTCTGGGCGCTGGCGTGACCGGAATTTCCCTGAATCAACCGGCGCTGATCGCGCTGGGTTTGACCGGCGGTCTGTACCACCTGGTAAACCACAGCCTGTTCAAAAGCGTTCTGTTCCTGGGTGCAGGCAGCATCTGGTTCCGTACCGGTCATCGTGATATCGAAAAACTGGGCGGTATCGGTAAACGTATGCCGGTTATCTCGCTGGCGATGCTGGTTGGTCTGATGGCGATGGCCGCACTGCCGCCGCTGAACGGTTTTGCCGGTGAGTGGGTTATCTACCAATCCTTCTTTAAGCTTGGCAACAGCGGCGCGTTTGTCGGTAGCCTGTTAGGACCGTTGCTTGCGGTAGGGCTGGCAATTACCGGCGCGCTGGCGGTGATGTGTATGGCGAAAGTCTATGGCGTTACGTTCCTTGGCGCACCGCGCACGAAGGAAGCTGAAAATGCCTGCTGCGCGCCAATCCTGATGGGAGTGAGCGTCGTCGCGCTGGCTATCTGCTGCGTGATTGGCGGCGTTGCTGCGCCGTGGCTGCTGCCGATGATCTCCTCTGCCGTTCCGCTGCCGTTGGAAACCGCGAACACCACCGTTTCTCAGCCAATGATCACGCTGCTGCTGATCGCGTGTCCGCTGCTGCCGTTCATCATCATGGCCATTTTCAAAGGCAACCGTCTGCCGTCGCGTTCACGCGGTGCGGCATGGGTGTGTGGTTACGATCACGAGCAGTCAATGGTGATTACCGCGCACGGTTTTGCCATGCCGGTGAAAGAAGCCTTTGCCCCGGTACTCAAACTGCGTAAATGGCTGAACCCGGTATCACTGGTTCCGGGCTGGCATAATGCGGCTGCACCGGTGCTGTTCCGTCGCCTGGCGCTGATTGAGCTGGCGGTGCTGGTGGTGATTGTGGTTTCACGAGGAGCCTGAGAATGAGTGTTTTATATCCGTTAATTCAGGCGCTGGTGCTGTTTGCCGTTGCGCCGCTGCTGTCCGGTGTTACCCGCGTGGCGCGTGCGCGTTTGCACAATCGCCGCGGTCCGGGCGTTTTGCAGGAATACCGCGACATTATCAAACTGCTGGGCCGTCAGAGCATTGCGCCTGCGGATTCCAGCTGGGTTTTCCGCCTGACGCCGTTTGTGATGGTGGGCGTGATGCTGACTATCGCCACTGCGTTGCCGGTAGTGACCGTTGGCTCGCCGCTGCCACAACTTGGCGATCTGATCACCTTAATTTACCTGTTCGCCATCGCCCGTTTCTTCTTCTCTATCGCGGGACTGGATACCGGTAGCCCGTTTACCGCCATTGGCGCCAGCCGTGAAGCGATGCTCGGTGTGCTGGTTGAACCTATCCTGCTGCTGGGGCTGTGGGTAGCGGCACAGGTTGCGGGTTCAACCCATATCAGCAATATCGCCGATACCATTTACCACTGGCCTGCTGCGCGCAGCATCCCGCTGATTCTGGCACTGTGCGCCTGTGCTTTCGCCACCTTTATCGAAATGGGCAAACTGCCGTTCGATCTGGCGGAAGCAGAGCAGGAGCTGCAGGAAGGTCCATTGACTGAATACAGCGGCAGCGGTTTTGCCGTGCTGAAGTGGGGCATTAGCCTCAAACAGCTGGTCGTTCTGCAAATGTTCGTTGGCGTGTTCCTGCCGTGGGGACAGATGGAAACCTTCACCGCCGGTGGACTGCTGCTGGCGCTGGTGATTGCCGTCGTCAAGCTGGTCCTCGGCGTGCTGGTCATCGCCCTGTTCGAAAACAGCATGGCGCGTCTGCGTTTTTGCGCCACTTCACGCGTGACCTGGGCCGGTTTTGGGTTTTCGTTTTTAGCGTTCGTCTCCTTGCTGGTGGCGTGATTTAAGAGAGTTTGAGCATGTCTGAAGAAAAATTAGGTCAACAATATCTCGCTGCGCTGCACCAGGCCTTTCCGGGCGTGGTGCTGGATGAAGCCTGGCAGACCAAAGATCAGCTGACGATCACCGTCAAGGTGAACTACCTGCCGGAAGTGGTGGAGTTCCTGTACTACAAACAGGGCGGCTGGTTATCCGTGCTGTTTGGTAACGACGAACGTCAGCTGTGCGGTCATTACGCCGTTTATTACGTGATGTCGATGGAGCAGGGCACCAAGTGCTGGATAACCGTCCGCGTTGAAGTCGATGCCAATAAACTGGAGTTCCCGTCCGTCACGCCGCGCGTTCCAGCAGCGGTCTGGGGCGAGCGTGAAGTGCGCGACATGTACGGTTTGATCCCGGTTGGTTTACCGGATGAGCGCCGTCTGGTGTTACCGGATGACTGGCCGGACGAACTCTATCCGCTGCGTAAAGACAGCATGGATTATCGTCAGCGCCCAGCGCCGACTACCGATGCTGAAACCTACGAGTTCATCAACGAACTGGGCGACAAGAAAAATAACGTGGTGCCGATTGGCCCGTTGCACGTCACCTCCGATGAACCCGGTCACTTCCGCCTGTTTGTTGACGGCGAGAACATCATCGACGCCGACTATCGTCTGTTCTATGTCCACCGCGGCATGGAGAAACTGGCGGAAACCCGTATGGGTTACAACGAAGTGACGTTCCTGTCGGACCGTGTGTGCGGCATCTGCGGTTTTGCCCACAGCACCGCCTATACCACCTCCGTAGAGAATGCGATGGGTATCGTGGTGCCGGAACGCGCGCAGATGATCCGCGCCATTCTGCTGGAAGTGGAGCGTTTGCACTCGCATCTGCTGAACCTCGGCCTGGCCTGTCACTTCACCGGTTTTGACTCCGGCTTTATGCAGTTCTTCCGCGTGCGTGAAACGTCGATGAAGATGGCGGAGATCCTCACCGGGGCGCGTAAAACTTACGGTATGAACCTGATCGGCGGTATCCGTCGTGACCTGCTGAAAGACGATATGATCCAGACCCGTCAACTGGCGCAGCAGATGCGTCGTGAGGTGCAGGAACTGGTCGATATGCTGCTCAGTACGCCGAACATGGAACAGCGTACCGTGGGTATTGGTCGTTTGGATCCAGAAATCGCTCGCGACTTTAGTAACGTCGGTCCGATGGTTCGCGCCAGCGGTCACGCGCGTGACACCCGCGCCGATCACCCGTTTGTAGGCTATGGCCTGCTGCCGATGGAAGTTCACAGCGAGCAGGGCTGCGACGTTATTTCTCGCCTGAAAGTCCGTATCAATGAAGTCTATACCGCACTGAACATGATCGACTTTGGTCTGGACAACCTGCCGGGCGGACCGCTGGCGGTGGAAGGCTTTACCTATATTCCTCACCGTTTTGCACTGGGCTTTGCTGAAGCGCCGCGTGGAGATGACATCCACTGGAGCATGACCGGCGACAACCAGAAACTGTATCGCTGGCGCTGCCGTGCGGCGACTTACGCCAACTGGCCGACGCTGCGCTACATGCTGCGTGGCAATACCGTTTCCGATGCCCCGCTGATTATCGGTAGCCTCGATCCTTGCTACTCCTGTACTGACCGTATGACTGTGGTCGATGTGCGTAAGAAGAAGAGCAAAGTCGTGCCGTACAAAGAACTTGAGCGCTACAGCATCGAGCGTAAAAACTCGCCGCTGAAATAAGGAATCGCCATGTTTACCTTTATCAAAAAAGTCATCAAAACCGGGGCGCCGACGTCGTCGTATCCGCTGGAGCCAATTGCGGTCGATAAAAATTTCCGCGGTAAACCCGAGCACAATCCGCAGCAGTGCATCGGCTGTGCGGCCTGTGTCAATGCGTGCCCGTCGAACGCTCTGACGGTAGAAACCGATCTGGTCACCAATGAGCTGGCGTGGCAGTTCAACCTTGGGCGCTGCATTTTCTGCGCCCGCTGCGAAGAAGTCTGCCCGACAGCGGCAATCAAGCTGTCGCAGGAGTATGAGCTGGCGGTGTGGAAGAAAGATGATTTCCTGCAGCAGTCTCGTTTTGCGCTGTGCAATTGCCGCGTATGTAACCGTCCGTTTGCGGTGCAAAAAGAGATTGATTACGCCATTGCGCTGCTTAAGCACAACGGTGATACCCGCGCGGAAAACCACCGTGAAAGCTTTGAGACCTGCCCGGATTGTAAGCGCCAGAAATGCCTGGTGCCGTCTGACCGTATTGAACTGACTCGCCATATGAAAGAGGCCAGCTGATGAGCAATTTATTAGGCCCACGTGACGCCAACGGTATTCCGGTACCGATGACGGTGGATGAATCCATTGCCAGCATGAAAGCATCGCTGCTGAAAAGCATCAAGCGTTCAGCGTATGTTTACCGCGTGGACTGCGGCGGCTGCAACGGTTGCGAAATCGAAATCTTTGCTACGCTTTCTCCGCTGTTTGATGCCGAACGTTTTGGCATCAAAGTCGTACCGTCACCGCGCCATGCGGATATTCTGCTGTTTACCGGCGCGGTAACCCGTGCCATGCGCTCTCCGGCGCTGCGTGCCTGGCAGTCTGCGCCAGATCCGAAAATTTGTATCTCTTACGGTGCCTGCGGTAACAGCGGCGGTATCTTCCACGACTTATATTGCGTATGGGGCGGCACGGACAAAATCGTACCGGTGGACGTGTATATTCCAGGTTGTCCGCCGACGCCTGCGGCAACGCTGTATGGTTTTGCCATGGCGCTGGGTCTGCTGGAGCAAAAAATTCACGCGCGTGCGCCGGGTGAACTGGACGAACAGCCGGCGGAAATTCTGCATCCGGACATGGTTCAGCCGCTGCGCGTCAAGGTAGACCGCGAAGCTCGCCGTCTGGCGGGATACCGCTACGGCCGTCAGATTGCTGATGACTATATGACGCAGTTAGGGCAGGGTGAACATCAGGTGGCGCGCTGGCTGGAAGCGGAAAACGATCCGCGTCTGACCGAGATCGTCACGCATCTTAACCATGTTGTCGAAGAGGCGCGTATCCGATGAGTGAAACGGTGGTGTTCAGTCAACTGAGCCGTAAATTTATTGATGAGAACGATGCGACGCCCGCTGAGGCGCAGCAGGTTGTCTATTACAGCCTGGCGATTGGTCACCACCTTGGGATCATCGATTGCCTGGAATCGGCGTTAACTTGTCCATGGGACGAATATTTGGCATGGATTGCTACCCTTGCAGAGGGAAGCGAAGCCCGCCGGAAAATGGAAGGCGTGCCGAAATACGGCGAGATCGTTATCGATTTCAACCATGTACAAATGCTGGCGCGCGCGTTCGATGATGCGCGTGCCGTGCAGACCCCGCAGCAGCAGGAGTGGAGCAAGCTGATGCTTAGCATGCTGCACGACATACACCAGGAAAGCGCCATCTATCTGATGGTGAGGAGACACCGTGACTGACGTTTTATTATGTGTGGGTAACAGCATGATGGGCGATGACGGCGCGGGCCCGCTGCTGGCTGAAATGTGTGCTGCAAATCCTCAAGGCAACTGGGTTGTCATCGACGGCGGTAGCGCGCCGGAGAACGATATTATCGCCATCCGAGAACTGCGTCCGCAACGTTTGTTGATTGTTGATGCCACCGATATGGGGCTGAACCCCGGTGAAATCCGCATTATCGATCCCGATGACATTGCCGAGATGTTCATGATGACCACCCACAACATGCCGCTGAACTACCTGGTAGATCAGCTGAAAGACGATGTTGGTGAGGTAATTTTCCTCGGCATTCAACCGGACATCGTCGGTTTTTACTACCCGATGACACAGCCGATCAAAGATGCTGTTGATACCGTCTATCAGCGATTAGCCGGTTGGGAAGGACACGGTGGATTCTCCGAGCTGGAAGCACCAGAAGAGTAAACCGTATCAGTGCCGGATGTGAACGACATCCGGCCTGTTTTCCCAGTGTATCCTCGTCATTCAATTGCCTGCTCAATAATTAATTTCCCCTGCATCACTGATACATTCACTGCTGTACCGGTCGGAAATCCAGCTTGTTCCAGCCAGTCGCCGTTCAGCGTGAGTGAGGCGTGACGACTGATTCGTCGCGTATAACCCGTTTTTGGATCTTCATGGCGTTTTCTGACATAGCTGACTTTCAAGCGACGTACCGGTTTGGTGATTGCCACCGCTGTTTTGCCCTTTTTATCAAACATGCACGCTTCCTTGTGGTGAACGGCCTGGATTAAAAACTACTGAATAAAATGCCAGTAAAAAAGGGGGAGGGCAAACCTGAAACTGGAAGGACGATTCCAAATCTGGAATGTAATAAATGAAATGAAAATAAGCACTTCTGCCGGAAGGCTGTAACCCCCTCCGGCAGATTCGTCATGCCAGATCGGCACCGTTACTGGCGATGACTTTTTTGTACCACCAGAATGATTTCTTACGGGTACGTGCCAGCGTGCCGTTGCCCGCGTCATCGCGGTCCACATAGACAAAACCGTAGCGTTTGCTCATCTCACCGGTTGAGGCAGAAACCAGATCGATACAGCCCCAGGAGGTGTAACCCATCAGCGGCACGCCATCTTCAATCGCGTCTGCCATGGCGCGAATATGTTCGCGTAAATAGCTGATGCGATAGTCGTCATTGATCTCACCGTTAGCATCGATTTCATCTTTCGCTCCCAGCCCGTTTTCCACCAGAAACAGCGGCTTCTGGTAGCGGTCATACATCATATTCATGGTGATGCGCAGGCCGAGCGGATCGATTCCCCAGCCCCATTCACTGGCGGCAATGTACGGATTACGCAGCGACTTCACCACGTTGGCGGCGCTGGTATTGCCCGTGTTCATTTCAGCGGAGGCGCAGCGCGATGCGTAATAGCTGAACGAGACGAAATCGACGGTGTTTTTCAGGATGTCGTCGTCTTCCGGGGCTTTTTCGATTACCACGCCTTTTTCGCGAAACACGCGGGCAGAGTAAGCCGGGTAGGCCCCGCGCGCCTGCACATCAATAAAGAACAGGTTTTCACGGTCTTTTTCCAGTGCGGTCCACACATCTTCCGGCTTACACGAGTAAGGATAAAAATTACCGCCAGCCAGCATACAACCGACCTGGTTTTGCGGATTAATTTCATGGGCTATTTTAGTCGCCAGGGCGCTGGCTATCAGTTCGTGGTGAGCGGACTGATATTTCACCTGATCCTGATTTTCACCTTCTTCAAATACCAGCCCGGCGCCTGAAAAGGGGCTGTGCAGCATAATGTTGATTTCGTTGAACGTCAGCCAGTACTTCACCAGACCGTCAAAGGCCTCGAAGCAGGTACGGGCGTAGCGGGTAAAGAACTCCACCATTTTGCGGTTACGCCAGGAGCCGTACTCGGTGACCAGATGCATAGGCACATCGAAGTGACACAGCGTGACTAATGGCTCAATACCGTATTTTTTACACTCTGCAAACACGGCCCGATAAAACGCGATTCCGTCTTCATTCGGCGTCAGCTCGTCGCCGTTAGGGTAGAGGCGGCTCCAGGCAATGGAAGTACGAAAAACCGTAAACCCCATTTCCGCCATCAGCGCGATATCTTCTTTATAGCGATGATAAAAGTCGATCGCCTGATGGCTGGGATAAAATTCTTCATCCCGCAGCGTAAGGCGCTTTTCCTGACCCAGTTTGACGGGCATGCGGTGTGTGCCGTGGGGGATCATATCGACGGTAGTCAGCCCTTTGCCGCCTTCCCGGTATGCCCCTTCAGACTGGTTGGCGGCCAGTGCGCCGCCCCATAAAAATCCTTGCGGAAAAACAGACATAATTAACCTCAGTTCATACCAGTCAAATGCTGGCTCCATTGATATTGCCCGGTTGTGCGGCCTGGTTTTTTCTGGCCTGCGCGGCTGCATCTTCGACAGGAATATCTTCAAAGCCGAGAATCAGCGTTAGTACAAAAGAAAGCACTACCGCCAGTGCCATCACGCCAAATACCCAAACGATGGTCATCGGATTGGCCGGATCGAAAAACTGGACGCTGGTGAACAGACCTGGAGCCGCCATGGAGTGGCTTGCAAGCCCGGCCATTCCAGCAACAGCACCGCAGATAAAACCGCTGATAAGGCTCGCAATCAGCGGACGTTTCAAGCGGATTGCCACGCCATATAGCGCGGGTTCGGAAATGCCCGCCATGATGGCTGAGGCGGCAGCTGCTAACGCAGTCTGGCGCAGCTCCGGGTTTTTGGTTTTCCATGCCACTGCCAGCGATGAACCACCTAACGACAAATTGGCGCCAATTTCCGATGGCATTACCATGCCTTCTTTTCCGGTTTCGGCAATCGTCTGAATAATGGTTGGCGTAAAGACACGGTGCATACCGGTCATTACCAGCAGCGGCCACAGCGCGCCCATAATGGCCACTGACAGCCAGCCGAGATAGCCGTGGATGGTATAGACCAGCGCTGAAATCGCGCTACCGATCCAGATACCGATCGGGCCAATGATGACGATGGCGAGCGGGGCAGCGATCAGCACGATCAGCATCGGTTTGAGGAAGTTTTTGGTCACCGCCGGAGTTATACGATCGACCCTGCGTTCGATGTATGACAAGCACCAGGTCATGACCAGCGCCGGGATCACCGTGTAGGTGTATTTCACCGCCGTCACTGGGATCAGGGCAAACTCAACGTGCTCACCCTGCGCGGCTTTTGCCATCAGATCGATAAAGCTGGGATGGACCAGCACACCCGCAATAGCAATTGCCAGCGACATGTTGGTTTTGAATTTAATGGCTGCCGAAGCGGCGACCATCAGCGGCAGGAAGAAAAATGCGCCGTCGCCGATAACGGTCAGAATGGTGAGGGTGGACGATCCTTTCACCAGCACGCCGGTCATTTCCAGAACCATTGCCAGCAGCTTGAGCATTGATCCACCGATAATTGCCGGGATCAGCGGTGACATCGTGCCGATCAGCGCATCAAGGATCCCCGCGCCAATTCGCTTCAGCGTCAGTCGGGGTTTGATTTGCGGCTCAGCAGGCTGCATGTTGGCAGGCAACAGGCTGACCACTTCACGATATGCCTGCGAAACGGTGTTGCCGATAATCACCTGACACTGGTTCTCGTTGCGCACCACGCCCAGCACGCCAGTGAGGGTTTTCAGCGTCGCGCTGTCGACCTGCGAGTCATCTTTGATAACGAAACGCAAACGGGTCATACAGTGGGTCACTGCTGTGATGTTGTCGACGCCTCCCAGAGCCGTCACAACGGAGCGCGCCAGCGCTGCATAATTCTTGGACATCGGATTTAATCCTGTTTTATCAGTAGAGTACGTTATTTTTTATCCGTTTACGTGGGTCGCTTTTCTGGGTTGATGAAACGCAGATAGGAAACCGGTTCCACAAAAGCATGTTTAAATTGAATTAACTGATCAAGATTTAATTTTGATCAATTTTTGTAATTGTGACGCAGATCACCAGATGTCAGCGTCTGCGATTTAGCAGCAAGGACAGCGGCAAAACGGTGCAGTACACTGCGTCACATTGAGAGAAAAGGGATGAGTAATATGACCACGATGCTGGAGGTGGCGAAGCGGGCCGGAGTGTCGAAAGCGACGGTTTCCCGGGTGCTTTCCGGAAACGGCTATGTCAGCCAGGAAACCAAAGACCGGGTGTTTCAGGCTATTGAAGAGAGTGGTTACCGCCCAAATTTGCTGGCGCGCAGTCTCGCGGCGAAAACCACGCAGACACTGGGTCTGGTGGTAACAAACACCCTTTATCACGGCGTCTATTTCAGCGAACTGCTGTTTCATACCGCGCGGATGGCGGAAGATAAAGGGCGCCAGCTGTTACTGGCTGACGGTAAGCATAGCGCTGAGGAAGAGCGCCAGGCGATCCAGTATCTGCTCGACCTGCGCTGTGACGCGATTATGATATATCCGCGTTTTCTCAGCGTGGATGAGATAGATGACATCATCGATGCCCACAGCCAGCCGATTATGGTGCTTAATCGACGCCTGCGGAAAAACAGTAGCCACAGCGTATGGTGCGATCAAAAGCAGACCAGCTTTAACGCCGTTACTCAGCTCATTGCCACCGGGCATAAAGAGATTGGTTTTATTACCGGCTCGATGGATTCGCCAACCGGCGTGGAGCGACTTTCAGGCTATAAAGACGCGCTGGCACATCATGGGATCGCGCTAAATAATGATCTGATTGTTAAAGGAAAATGGACGCCAGCCTGCGGCGCAGCGGGTGTGGATACTTTGCTTTCGCGCAAGGTCAATTTTACCGCATTGGTGGCCAGCAATGACGATATGGCGATCGGCGCGATGAAGCAGTTGCACGAGCATGGTGTGAGTGTTCCCGCACAGGTGTCGGTGATTGGCTTTGATGATATCGCCCTCGCGCCATACACTATTCCGGCGCTTTCCAGCGTTAAAATTCCGGTAACAGAAATGATTCAGGAAACGATTGGGCGCCTGATCTTTATGTTAGGTGACGGGGCGTTTACGCCGTCAAAGACCTTCACCGGTGAACTCATTGCGCGCGACTCAGTTGCGCCGCCCGTTTCGCGCTGACAGCTGTCATTTGTCATCGTCACTAGTGACGATGACACGCCCTTCTTGCGTTCTTCAGAATAAAACACCTTTAAAAACAGTAAATTAAATTCTGGCACGATTTGTGTATGCTTCGGCAGATATTCTGTCATTGCTGGAGAAATTGATGAACCGTTTCATCATTGCAGACGCCAATAAATGCATTGGTTGCCGTACCTGTGAAGTGGCCTGCGTGGTATCCCATCAGGATAACCAGGACTGCGCATCGCTGACCCCTGAAACCTTTTTACCCCGCATTCACGTCATCAAAGGTGTTAATGTCTCCACGGCGACGCTGTGCCGCCAGTGCGAAGACGCGCCGTGCGCTAACGTCTGTCCGAACGGTGCGATCAGCCGTGATAAAGGTTTTGTCCACGTAATGCAGGAACGCTGCATTGGCTGTAAAACCTGCGTTGTGGCTTGTCCTTACGGCGCAATGGAAGTGGTCGTGCGTCCGGTCGTGCGTAACAGCGGCGCAGGTCTGAACGTCCGTGCAGAAAAAGCTGAAGCCAATAAGTGCGACCTGTGCCACCATCGTGAGGCCGGTCCTGCCTGTATGGAAGTGTGCCCGACTCACGCACTGATATATGTGGATCGCAATAAGCTTGAGCAACTGAGCGCGGAAAAACGTCGTCGCGCCGCGCTGGATTCCACCGCATCTTTGCTGTTCTGATATCTGAAAATCCGCGTAAAATACGGTAGTACTTATGCCGGATGGCGGCTTTGCCTTATCCGGCCTACTGTTCGCATCCACGTAGGCCTGATAAGCGTAGCGCCATCAGGCAAACCGGGATAGATGACTGCGGGAACGACTTAATGACAATAAACAACCACTCCGGCGTACAGCTGCGTATTCGCGGCAAAGTACAGGGCGTCGGATTTCGCCCCTACGTCTGGCAACTGGCGCAGCGCTTACAACTGCATGGCGATGTGTGTAACGACGGTGACGGTGTGGTTGTGCGCTTACAGGAAGATCCGGCGGAGTTTATTGCGCAGTTGCATCAACACTGCCCACCGCTGGCGCGCATTGACAGCGTTGAGAGTGAACCATTCGCCTGGACGCAGCAGCCTGCCGATTTCTCGATTCGTCAAAGTGCTGCCGGTACGATGAATACGCAAATCGTTCCGGACGCCGCGACCTGTCCCGAATGCCTTGTTGAAATGAACACCCACGGTGAACGTCGTTACCGATACCCCTTTATCAACTGCACCCACTGTGGTCCGCGTTTTACGATTATCCGCGCGATGCCCTACGATCGTCCGTTTACCGTAATGGCGTCATTCCCACTCTGCGCGCAATGTGACAAAGAGTATCGCGATCCGTACGACCGTCGCTTCCACGCCCAGCCAGTGGCTTGTCCGGCATGCGGCCCTCATCTGGAGTGGTTCTGTGCAGGTGAGCGAGCGGAGAAAGAAGAGGCGCTGCAGGCGGCGGTAACGCGGCTGAAAGCAGGCGGTATTGTGGCGGTTAAAGGCATTGGTGGGTTTCATCTGGTGTGCGATGCGCGAAATGATAACGCCGTAGCGCTACTCAGGCTGCGCAAACACCGTCCGGCGAAACCTCTGGCAGTGATGCTGCCCTCTGATGAAGGATTGTCTGAACCCGCTCGTCGTTTGCTGACTACCCCTGCTGCGCCGATCGTGCTGGTGCAGAAACGCTATGTCGCTGCATTGAGCGAGGGCATTGCGCCGGGGTTAACGGAGGTTGGCGTCATGCTGCCAGCGAATCCGTTACAGCATTTGCTCTTACAAGAGATGAATTGTCCGCTGGTGATGACGTCTGGCAACCTCAGCGGCAGGCCTCCGGCCATTACCAACGCCCAGGCGCTGGAAGATTTACACGACATTGCCGACGGTTTCCTGCTGCATAATCGCGAAATTGTGCAGCGGATGGATGACTCCGTGGTGCGTGACAGTGGGGAAATGCTGCGTCGTTCCCGGGGTTATGTGCCGGATGCGGTCGCACTACCACCAGGATTTCTCGACGTGCCGCCGATGCTGTGCTTAGGTGCGGATCTGAAAAATACTTTCTGTCTGGTGCGCGGCGAGCAGGCGGTTATCAGCCAGCATTTGGGCGATCTTAGCGATGACGGCATTCAGCAACAGTGGCGTGATGCGCTACGCCTGATCCAGAACATTTATGACTTTACGCCGCAGCGTATCGTGCATGATGCACACCCTGGCTATGTTTCCAGCCAGTGGGCCAGTGAAATGGAGCTGCCAACTGAAACGGTGCTGCATCACCATGCGCATGCCGCTGCGTGTCTTGCGGAGCACGGCTGGCCGCTCAATGGCGGTGATGTGATTGCTCTGACGCTAGACGGTATCGGTATGGGGGAAAACGGCGCGCTGTGGGGGGGAGAGTGTTTGCGGGTCAACTATCGTGAATGCGAACACCTTGGCGGCTTACCGGCGGTAGCGCTGGCGGGCGGCGATCTGGCGGCAAAACAGCCGTGGCGTAATCTGCTCGCGCAGTGCCTGCGTTTTGTTCCTGACTGGCAGCGTTATCCGGAAACATCGGTGCTGCAACATCAAAACTGGAACGTGCTGGCGCGCGCTATTGAACGGGGAGTTAACGCTCCGCTGGCGTCATCGTGCGGACGACTGTTTGATGCCGTTGCCGCCGCGTTGCAATGTGCACCGGAATCATTGAGTTATGAAGGTGAAGCGGCCTGTGCGCTTGAGGCGATGGCATCGCAATGTAATGGCGTTGATCACCCAGTCACGGTGCCGCTTGATGACAATCAGCTGGACTTAGCGGTTTTTTGGCAGCAATGGCTTAACTGGCAGGCCAAACCAGCAGAAAGGGCATGGGCGTTTCACGACGCGCTGGCGCGTGGTTTTGCCACTCTGATGCGAATGCAGGCCGAAGCGCGCGGGATTAAGACGTTAGTATTTAGCGGTGGCGTGATGCATAACCGCTTATTGTCGGCCCGTCTGGCGTTTTATCTGCGTGATTTTACCTTACTGTTCCCGCAGCGTTTACCGGCGGGCGACGGCGGGTTGTCATTGGGGCAGGGCGTGATTGCCGCGGCGCGAGCGTTGGCGCAAAAATAAAAAAAGCCCCGGGACTGGCGGGGCAAGAAAAACATGTCGGGGCATACCGACAAGTGGCAACGCACATCCATGTGCGTGAGGTTAATAAATCAGTAGCAGCGTTGCCGGGCAAAGTCGTAGGCCGGATAAGACGCGAAGCGGCGCCATCCGGTATCCCAGACTTACACAGGCAACGTTTTCAGCAGCGCAAAGGCCTCTTTCATGCGGTCTTCACTGACGACAAACGCACACAGCTGGCCTTCGTCGTTCATCCCTCTGGCAACCATTCCCTGCGCTTCGGCGGCGATGTGCCAGTTCAGATCGCGGCGCTGGGTTTCCCCGGCCAAATGCAGAGGCAGTTCTGGCGTTTTGACTTTTACCAGCATGGCTGGCAGTTTCAATGGCGCATTGCCGCCGAGCAGGTTTTTCGCCAGATACATGGCGCTCAGCTGAATCGGCTGCAGGAACGGGAGCACCTGACCGTTAATCTCCGCACAGTCGCCGAGAGCATAAATGTCCGGGTGGCTGGTTTGCAGGTAGCTATCGACGCAGACGCCACGATTGATGTTCAATCCGGCACGACGCGCCAGTGCGGTCTCCGGGCGTAAGCCGGTGGCGGCGATCACCGCATCGACTTCTACGCTGCGGCTACGATCGAGCGTGGCACGAATACCTGACGCCGTTTTCTCCAGCCCCTGAAGCTGTGATTTCAGCAGCAGGTGTACGCCCATATCGGTCAGACGATGCTGTAAGCGACTGCTGACTTCCGGCGGCATCAGCGAAGCCAGAATGCTGGCGGCGTTGTCGATAAGCGTTACCGCTTTACCGGCACGACAAAAATCCATCGCCAGTTCACTGCCAATCAAGCCGCCGCCGACTATCAGTACCCGCTGGGCGTCACGCAGCTGCGTTTCACAAGCGCGATACTCTTGTTGGCTGTTCAACGTGAGCATTAACTCACGTCCGGTAACCGGCGGTACAAAGGCTGAAGCGCCCGTCGCCAGCACCAGTTTGTCATACTGCCACTGCTGATCCTGGCTTTTCACTACGTGGGCATCAGCATCGATGTCGGTTACCCAGGTGTGCGGGAACAGGCGCAAATTAAACTGTTCGGCAAACTCCCCCGCCGACTGGCGGGTGAGGTCGTCTGCACGCTGTGACTGACTGATAACATGGCTGAGATCGGGCTTGTTGTACTCATCCATGCTGTCCGCAGCAATCAGGGTCAGCGGGACATTTGCATCCTGCTTACGGATATTTTTGACTAACTGGCGGGCGGCGAAGCCCGAACCAATAATGACAATTCCGCGGCTCATTTTGCCTCCGTTGCCAGGACGTCGAAGACGTCTTTACCTAATGAACATTCCGGGCACAGGAAGTTGTCAGGCACGTCGCTCCACGGCGTTCCCGGCGCAACATCCTGCAGCGGTTCACCTTTTGCCGGGTCGTAAATCCACTGGCACACGCTGCACTGCATGCTAGGGCCAAGATCGGCGGCAGCCGCAGCGGCGCAAGCGCATTCTTCTTCTTTGGATGCGGCTTTTACGGTTGTTTCCGGCAGTGGAGCAAGCGCCCACTGACGCGCGATTTCACGGCCGTGCTGGCGGCATAGTTCCAGCGCATCCAGGTCCGGACGCCATTTCGCTTTCAGGCTCAGCGACATTTCGAAACCAGCATCCTGCAAACGCGTAGACAAACGGTCTACTGCGCCGCCGCTCCAGCCGTGTGAGCCAAAGGCGCTGGCGCGTTTGTTACGAAAACGCAGGCCGGTCATCTCTTCCACCAAACCGGCGATTTTTGGCATCATCACGTTGTTCATCGTCGAAGTACCGACCAGCACGCCTTTAGAGCGGAAGACGTTAGTCAGAACTTCGTTCTTATCGCTACGGGCGACGTTAAAGATTTTCACCGCCACGTTCGGGTCAACTTCGTTGATGCCCTGGGCTATGGCGTCCGCCATCATGCGGGTGTTGTTGGACATGGTGTCGTAGAAAATGGTGATGCGGTCTTCCTGATAATCCGCCGCCCATTTCAGATACATTTCCACGATTTGCGTCGGGTTGTCGCGCCAAACCACGCCGTGGGAAGTAGCAATCATATCGACAGGCAGGTTGAAGCCGAGGATCTCAGTAATTTTCGGTGTAACCAGACGGCTGAACGGCGTCAGAATGTTGGCGTAGTAACGCTGGCACTGTTCGAACAGTTCGGTCTGGTCAACTTCGTCGTTAAACAGACGTTCGTCGCAGTAGTGCTGACCGAAGGCGTCGTTACTGAACAGCACCGCGTCGCCGGTCATGTAGGTCATCATGCTGTCAGGCCAGTGCAGCATTGGCGTTTCAACGAAGATCAGCTGTTTGCCGTTACCAATGTCCAGTGAATCACCGGTTTTCACCACGTTAAAGTTCCACTCCGGGTGATGGTGATGCCCGTTGATGGAGTCAATGGCGTTGGCTGTGCAGTAAATCGGCGTGTCCGGGATGCAGGACATCAGCTCAGTCAGCGCCCCTGCATGGTCTTCTTCCGCGTGGTTAATGATGATGTAGTCGATATCCGCGAGGTCAATTTCACTGCGCAGGTTCTGCACGAATTCACGGCTAAACTTGTGGTCTACTGTATCGATCAGGACATTTTTTTCTTCACGGATGAGATAGCTGTTGTAGCTGCTGCCGCGCAGCGTTTTGTATTCAGTCCCGTGGAAATCACGAACTTCCCAGTCACGTTGGCCAACCCAATGAATGTTATTTTTAACCAGAATAGACATAGCAACCTCAGTAATTAATTCAGCGTTTTTCTAAAAAAGATGTTTTGCTTATTGCAGGTTGCGTGCCAACTTTTTATCTTTTTGATTTTAATGGTTTTATTGTTTCCTGCTTATTAAGTGGTAGTCAAAATGACTATTCATTTTATTGTCAATATGACAATATGAATTGTCAAAATGACAATGAGGTAGTCATGAGCTTTTCCGTAGACGTGCTGGCGGGCATCGCCATTGAATTACAAAGCGGTATTGGACATCAGGACCGTTTTCAACGTCTGATAACCACTTTGCGTCAGGTGCTGGAGTGCGACGCGTCGGCACTGCTGCGCTATGAGTCGCGACAGTTTATTCCGCTGGCGATCGATGGGCTGGCGCAGGATGTTCTCGGCAGACGCTTTACTCTGGAAGGGCATCCGCGTCTGGAGGCGATTGCCCGCGCCGGAGACGTGGTTCGTTTCCCTGCCGACAGCGATTTGCCAGACCCATATGATGGTCTGATTCCGGGGCAGGAGAGTCTGAAGGTGCATGCCTGTATTGGGCTGCCGTTGTTCGCCGGTCAAAATTTGATTGGTGCGTTAACCCTGGATGGCATGGAGCCCGATCAGTTCGATGTTTTCAGCGATGAGGAACTTAGGCTGATTGCCGCGCTGGCGGCGGGTGCGCTGAGCAATGCGCTGCTGATTGAACAACTGGAAAGCCAGAATATGCTGCCAGGTTCGTCAACCAACTTTGAGCAGGTGACGGAAACCCAGATGATTGGCCTGTCGCCCAATATGATGCAGTTGAAAAAAGAAATTGAGATTGTGGCGGGGTCCGATCTCAACGTGCTGATTAGCGGCGAAACAGGAACCGGGAAGGAGCTGGTGGCTAAAGCTATCCATGAAGGTTCGCCGCGCGCGGTGAATCCACTGGTGTATCTGAACTGCGCGGCGTTGCCGGAAACCGTAGCCGAAAGTGAGCTGTTTGGTCACGTAAAAGGTGCATTTACCGGGGCTATCAGCAATCGTAGCGGTAAGTTTGAAATGGCCGACAATGGGACGCTGTTTCTCGACGAGATAGGCGAACTCTCGCTGGCGCTACAGGCTAAGCTGCTGCGCGTATTGCAGTACGGCGATATTCAGCGCGTGGGTGACGATCGCAGCCTGCGCGTGGATGTGCGGGTGCTGGCGGCGACGAACCGTGATTTACGCGAAGAGGTGCTGGCCGGGAATTTCCGCGCGGATTTGTTCCACCGTCTGAGCGTTTTCCCCCTTTCTGTACCGCCTCTTCGTGAGCGCGGCGAAGATGTGGTGCTGCTGGCCGGCTATTTTTGCGAGCAATGCCGACTACGGCTGGGTCTTTCCCGCGTGGTGCTAAGCCCCGGAGCGCGTAGTCATCTGCTGAATTACGGCTGGCCCGGAAACGTGCGCGAGCTGGAACATGCCATTCACCGGGCGGTTGTTCTGGCCAGGGCTACCAGGGCAGGGGATGAAGTGGTGCTGGAGGCGCAGCATTTTGCCTTGCAGGATGAAGGTCCGGCTCCGCAGGTGGCGGAAGTTGTTGCGGAGATCCCACAACATCACAATCTGCGTGAAGCAACAGAGTCGTTCCAGCGGGAGATGATCCGCCGGGCACTGGCGCAAAATAATCACAGTTGGGCGGCAAGCGCGCGGGCGCTGGAAACAGACGTCGCCAACCTGCACCGGCTGGCGAAACGTCTGGGTCTGAAGGATTAGATAATACCGGCCTGATAGAAATCCTGCAGGTTGATAGCACCGGTGAGTTTACCGTTTTCATCGACAACCGGTGCGGCAGTGATTTTACGCTTCATCAGGATCTCTTTGGCGTCAATCGCGCGGCTCTGCGCCTGTAGCGTAATGCCATTCTGAGTCATAGCTTCGCTAACCTGGGTGGTGAGCGCTCCGCCGCCAACCAGCCAGCGGCGCAGGTCACCGTCGGTAAAGACCCCTTTCACCAGTGACTGGTCGTCGCAGACCGCGACCAGGCCAAGACCCGTGCGGCTGAGTTCCAGCATCGCGTCCATAACGCTGGTGGTGAGCTTCACCTGAGGTATGGCATCGTCACGGCGCATCAGATGATGCACTTTATTTAACAGACGAGCGCCCAGCGCACCTGCCGGATGTGAGCGGGCAAAATCTTCTTCGTTAAAGCCGCGCGCCTGCATTACGGCGATCGCCAGCGCGTCGCCCATCATCAACGTATTTACGGTGCTGGACGTCGGTGCCAGGCGCATCGGACAGGCTTCGCGCTCAACGGAAATATCCAGCACGGCTTTGGCTGCCAGACCCAACGGTGAGGTCGGTTTTCCGGTCATTGCCAGCAGTGCGACGGATTTGTCTTCCAGGCGTGGGATGATGAGATCCAGCTCTTTCGCACCGCCGGAGTAGGAGATAAACAGCATGACATCACGGCTTTCGATCATCCCTAAGTCACCGTGCAGCGCTTCCGCCGGATGCACAAAAAAGGCGGGCGTGCCGGTACTGGCGAGGGTCGCCGCAATTTTTTTGCCAATATGACCTGATTTACCAATACCGGAGACAATGACTTTGCCTTCACAGTGGATAATCGTATTAGCGGCGCGGACAAAATCATCGCCCAGGCGTTCTGGCAGTCGGCTGGCTTCCTGTAGTTCCAGCATTAACGTCTGACGGCCCGCGTTCAGTAGTGCATCACTCATTGGTTTCTCCGGTTATGATCACTTCAATCCCTTTTGCTTCCAGCGCCTGACGAAACGCAGGGTCTATGCCCGCATCGGTAATCAGCTTGTCGACGCTTTCCAGACTGCATACAACATTAGGGCTTTTGCGCCCAAATTTTGACGAGTCAGCCATCAGAATCACTTCGCGAGCGGCATTGCACATCGCTTTACTGACGCTAAACACCTCATTAAAGGTGGTCACGCCGGCATTGAGGTCAATGCCGTCGGTGCCCATGAAGAGTTTATCAAAGCTGAACTGCTCAAAGGCGTTTTCTGCCAGCTGACCGTGAAATGACGCAGATTTTTTGCGAAAGGTCCCGCCGGGCATCAGGATAGTTTGCTCGTTGTCCAGCTCCGAAAGGGCGTTAACAATGTGCAGACTGTTGGTCATGACGGTGATGTTGCTAAAGCGCGTGAGCATCGGCACCATCTGCAGTACGGTGCTACCTGCATCCAGAATAATAGAGTCGCCATCGTGTATAAAACGGACGGCGGCCTCGGCAATCTGCTCTTTTTTATGCGTATTGATTAGCGTTTTGTGATCGATTGGCGGGTCGGATTCGTCTTTATTTAATACCACACCGCCATAGGTACGAATGACGGTTCCGGCATTTTCCAGAATGACCAGGTCTTTGCGAATGGTCGTGCCGGTCGTGTCAAAGTAGTGGGCCAGTTCTTCAACCGAGCATTTGCCCTGCTTTTGCAGATGCTCCAGTATGGCAGCCTGACGCTGACGAGGTTTCATAGGCGTGATTACCCTGACTTAATAAGTTGCAAAATGATAATTTCGCAAGCTATTAGCATTCACAACGAAATTACCCATGTTTCAGTTTAAGCGCCAATGATAGTGCATTCTGTGATAACGGATCATGGGGAAAGATCACATCAGGCTGTAAATCATCAAGATGTTTGCCCATTATCGTGGCAATTTTGCCTGGTCGGGCGAATACCGTAAGACCTTTCATAAATAACGTGTCGGTCACCCGTTGCTGCTCATCCAGCGCGATGGCTACCACCACGCGCGGTTTAAAACGCCCACCGGAGCGACCAACACCAACCCGACCTTGCTGGCAGAGTTGATCAAACGCCCGGTTAAAGCGGGATATTTGCCAGCCACCAAGCGCCAGTTGCAGGCACCAGGCGATAGCGGCGACGGTAATCAGTGCGGAAACCATTATGTACTCCTTTGATTTTGCCGGATAAGCGCAGCCGCCATCCGGCAATTCAACATTAAAACATCACCTGACCGCCGGTCACGTTGATGGACTGCCCGGTGCAGTAAGAGGCTTTTGGACTGGCGTAAAACAGCAGCATGTTCAGTACGTCCTGATAATCGCAGCCGCGTTTAAGCGGAACCTTATCAATGTAGTACTGCTCCACCTCATCTGGCTTAAGGCCCAGCTTGGTTGCATATTGCGGTAATAACGACTGAAACATTGGTGATTTCAGCAGGTTGCCGAGCATCAGCGAATGTACGGTGATCCCATACTCCGCCAGATCCAGTGCCAGCGACTGGGTTAAGCCCACGCCGCCAAATTTTGCCGCGCTGTAGCCTGAATTGTGTTTGCTGCCCACTTTCCCTGATTTTGAGTTGATCTGGATAATGCGTCCCTGCACGCCATCGCGGATCATCAGGCGTGAAAATTCACGAGCACAGAGGAAGTAGCCGACCAGATTGACCTGCAGCGAGCGGTCGAAATCCCCAAGCTGAAAGTCGCTGATAAACGCGGCTTTAGCGATACCCGCGCTGTAAACCAGCAGATCGGCACGACCGAATATTTCATCCACTCCGCGCGACAGCGCCAGCACGCTCTGTTCGCTGGTGGCATCTGCGCCAAAACCGTACGCGGTACCTTCGCCAAACTCGGCGTTAATTTCTTGCGCGACGTTGGCAGCTTTATCGCTTTGAATATCCACCACCGCGACGCGGTATCCTTCTGTCGCAAGCCCACGGCAAAGGAATGCCCCCAGGGTCTGGCCTCCACCAATGACAACGGCAACCTGATTCATTTTTATCTCCTTCAATCTTAAGCAACAAACTTCAAAATACAGCCCGGGGTGATACCGTCCGGGACGGGGCCCGCAACGTGTACAGTGCCGGGGAATTCCGCTTCGCTCTGCCCGTCAAAGCGCAGGGTGATATGCCCGAGTTCACGTAAGTTTTGTTCCGCCACGCTGCCAACGGCGGTGACCGGGTAGTGGTGCTGGCCCAGTTCAAACTGGATCCCGGCTTGTAAAGAGCCGTTCAGGTCCCCGTGGCAATGGATGAAACAAAACTCTTCGATATCCGCTGGCGCGCCTTCACGAAAGGTAATCAGCATCTGGTCGCACAGTGCATCCGGGGCGCTCTGGCCGATACGGGTGATGGTGGTTTGATAAATGACGGTCATTTTTGAGTGCCCCTTATTGGTAAATAAAGCCAGAAACAAACCAGGCGATGAGAACGGTAGGTGCGCCGGTCAGAAAACGGCTCACCAGTACGGATGGCACGCCGACGCGGACCGTGTCCTGACGTGCTTCGGCCAGCGACAATCCGACCGGAATAAAGTCACATGCAGCCTGGGCGTTAATGGCGAACAGGGCAGGTAGCGCCAGATGCGGAGGAATGTTCCCCAGACCAATCTGTACACCGATCAGCACGCCGATAACCTGGGCGATAACCGCACCGGGGCCGAGGAAAGGCGACAGCAGCGGGAAAGAGCAGATCAGCGCCAGAGTAACCAGTCCCAACGGATGGCTGGCCAGCGGCGCGAGTCCATGGGCAATCCAGTCTCCCAGACCCGAAGCCATAATGATGCCGATCAGTGCCGAGACGAACGCCATAAATGGCAGAATAGTTTTCAGGACGGTATCGATGGTGTCACGTCCGGACTGGAACAGAACCGCAACGGCTGAACCCATGCCCATTCCCACTTTTGCCAACAGGCCGTCGCTTTGTTCGGTAATCTTTTTACTGGTGTCGTAATCGCGACCGATAGTGCTGCTTGCAGGTTGCGGCGCAGCGGATGCCTCGCCGACAATCGTGATGTTTTCTTCTTTCACGCCAGAGACATAGATATCTTCGACAATGTACTGAGCCAGCGGGCCGGATTTACCCGTAGCGTGAATATTCACCGTCGGTATACGGCGTTTGGGATAGATACCACAGCGCAGCGTGCCGCCGCAGTCGATGATCGCCACACCAATTTCGTTCTCCGGCGGCTCGCCTTCTTTGAAGCCATCAACTGCCTGCCAACCGGTCAGGCTTGCTATCCTGTCGACTATTACGGGGCGAGTTCCGGCGGTGATATAGACAATTTTCTTGCCCGGTACAGCATCCAGTTCAAGGGGGCCACCCCAGCCACCGGTGCCTTTTTCAATACGAATACGTGTCATGATGTTGCTCCCGCCAGATGCACCTTCTGCTCAAGTTGAATGCCCATTTTTTTCTCGAAGATAGTGGTGGTGAAATCGGTCACCCAGCCGCGGAAGAAGTTAGTCACCAAACCGACCAGCAGGTAGCTCACCGCCAGTGGGCCAAGCGGAAGCCCCAGCGTGGTCAGGCCGCTGGCGATCCCCAGATAGACAAACAGTTCGCCGGGGTTGATGTGCGGGAATAAGCCGTTCATGGAATGGCAACTGTAAGAGGCGGCGGCGTAGTAGCTGGGCTTGTATTTTTCTGGCATAAAGCGACCCAGACTCAGCGTCATCGGGTTACAAAATACAAATGTGCCGATGCACGGCAGTAGCAAATAGCGGGACAGTGGATTTCCGGCGCAGCGCTGAGCAAAACGTTCAATACGTTGCTGGCCGATAAAGTTAATCAGCGCATTCATGATGACCAGCAGGCTAATCAGCAGGGGAAGAATACCGGTCACCATACCGGTAAACACTTCTCCGCCTTTCTGGAACAGCCCGATAAACCACTCAGCACCGAGTGTGATGGTGTCGATCATTATTCTCTCCTGTAGGGATTTTAGTTATCTTGCCAAACGGTGGTTAATTTTAATCAGATCGAAAGATATAAAAGTGTTATTTTGATCTCAAAATGAAAGATAAATATTTTAATTTGAAAGTTATTACGTGAAAGCTCGCAAATGTGAAGGTCAGAGATGAAAGGGGATGTAAATTCTGTGAAGGAGAGCGACTACCGCTTCCTTGTATGGCGGAGGATGCTTTACCATACTTCTCCCAGGCTGAATTTGTTTAATGGATGTCTCATGTTCAAGCGTCGTTATGTAGCGTTACTCCCCCTTTTCGTACTGCTCGCTGCCTGTAGCAGCAAACCTAAACCTTCAGAGACTCAAACGACTACGGGGGCGCCATCCGGCGGCTTCCTGCTTGAGCCACAGCACAACGTCATGCAAACGGGCGGTGATTTTGCCAATAATCCGAACGCGCAGCAGTTCATCGAGAAAATGGTCAACAAGCACGGCTTTGACCGCCAGCAGCTGCAGGAGATCCTGTCGCAGGCCAAGCGTCTGGACTCGGTATTGCGTTTGATGGATCGCCAGGCACCGACGACTCAGCCGCCAGCCGGTCCTAACGGTGCATGGCTGCGCTACCGCAAACAGTTCATCACACCTGACAACGTGCAAAATGGCGTGGCCTTCTGGAATCAATATGAAGATGCGCTGAACCGTGCGTGGCAGGTCTATGGTGTTCCGCCGGAAATTATCGTTGGCATTATCGGCGTTGAAACGCGCTGGGGCCGCGTGATGGGCAAAACCCGTATTCTGGATGCGCTGGCGACGCTGTCGTTTAACTATCCTCGTCGTGCGGAATACTTCTCTGGTGAACTGGAAACCTTCCTGCTGATGGCGCGAGATGAAAGCGACGATCCGCTCGATTTGAAAGGTTCTTTTGCCGGCGCGATGGGTTACGGCCAGTTTATGCCGTCTTCCTATAAACAATATGCCGTTGATTTTAATGGTGATGGCCACATTAACCTGTGGGATCCGGTTGATGCCATCGGTAGCGTGGCGAATTACTTCAAGGGCCACGGCTGGGTGAAAGGCGATACGGTCGCGGTGCCGGCAAATGGTCAGGCACCTGGGCTGGCGAACGGCTTTAAAACCCAGTACAGCATTTCTCAGCTTGCTGCCGCGGGTCTGACGCCACAGCAGTCGTTGGGTAATCATCAGCAGGCCAGCCTGCTGCGCCTGGATATTGGTACCGGCTATCAGTACTGGTATGGACTGCCGAACTTCTACACCATCACCCGCTACAACCACAGTACCCACTATGCGATGGCCGTGTGGCAGTTGGGTCAGGCGGTCGCGCTGGCGCGCGTGCAGTAATCGCTCCACCGGCCTACAGGAAGAAATCTCTTGTAGGCCGGATAAGATGCCCTGACATCGTCATCCGGCAGGTCTTATTTATGCAACGGAGCAATTTTTGGAATCCCCCTCGTAAAACGTTCTCTCCATCCCCACATTGGTTATGAAAGTGCTATCTTGTCCGGCATATTTTTTAACTGACAGAGGCTGAAATGACC
Source organism: Citrobacter sp. MGH105 (assembly GCF_001037485.2). Lineage (NCBI taxonomy): Bacteria > Pseudomonadati > Pseudomonadota > Gammaproteobacteria > Enterobacterales > Enterobacteriaceae > Citrobacter > Citrobacter sp. MGH105. The sequence continues at coordinate 1,148,698 of NZ_CP073048.1, forward strand.
GACAGTGAACTGATGCAGTTAAGTGAGCAGGTTGGCCTGGCACTGAAAGCGCGTGGGGCGACCGTTACGACGGCGGAGTCCTGCACCGGCGGCTGGGTGGCCAAAGCGATTACGGATATTGCCGGAAGCTCCGCCTGGTTTGAACGCGGGTTTGTGACCTACAGCAACGAAGCTAAAGCACAAATGATTGGCGTGCGCGAAGAGACGCTGGCCCAGCATGGGGCGGTGAGCGAGCCTGTGGTGGTGGAGATGGCGATTGGCGCGCTAAAAGCTGCCCGCGCGCATTTCGCAGTCTCGATCAGCGGTATTGCCGGGCCGGATGGCGGCAGTGAAGAAAAGCCCGTAGGTACCGTATGGTTCGCCTTTGCCAGCGTGAGCGGTGAGGGGATTACGCGTAGGGAATGCTTCAGCGGCGATCGCGACGCGGTACGTCGACAGGCGACCGTCTACGCGTTACAAACCCTGTGGCAACAATTTCTACAAAATACTTGATACTGTATGAGCATACAGTATAATTGCTTCAACAGAACATTATCTATCACGTTTCGCGGTTTAACCCGAAAGCGGCATGACAGGAGTAATTAATGGCTATCGACGAAAACAAACAGAAAGCGTTGGCTGCAGCGCTGGGTCAGATCGAAAAGCAATTCGGTAAAGGCTCCATCATGCGCCTGGGTGAAGACCGTTCCATGGATGTGGAAACTATCTCCACCGGTTCGCTGTCTCTGGATATCGCATTGGGCGCGGGCGGTTTGCCAATGGGCCGTATCGTCGAAATCTACGGGCCTGAATCCTCCGGTAAAACAACGCTGACCCTGCAGGTTATTGCCGCTGCGCAGCGTGAAGGTAAAACCTGTGCATTTATCGATGCGGAACACGCGCTGGATCCGGTCTATGCCCGTAAGCTTGGCGTTGATATCGACAACCTGCTGTGTTCTCAGCCGGATACCGGTGAACAAGCGCTGGAAATCTGTGATGCGCTGGCGCGCTCCGGTGCGGTTGACGTTATCGTTGTCGACTCCGTTGCCGCATTGACGCCGAAGGCAGAAATCGAAGGCGAGATTGGCGACTCTCACATGGGCCTTGCGGCGCGTATGATGAGCCAGGCAATGCGTAAGCTGGCCGGTAACCTGAAGCAGTCCAACACGCTGCTGATTTTCATCAACCAGATCCGTATGAAGATTGGCGTTATGTTTGGTAACCCGGAAACCACCACCGGTGGTAACGCCCTGAAATTCTATGCGTCTGTTCGTCTGGACATCCGTCGTATTGGCGCGGTGAAAGAAGGCGACAACGTGGTCGGCAGCGAAACCCGCGTTAAGGTTGTGAAAAACAAAATTGCAGCGCCGTTCAAACAGGCTGAATTCCAGATCCTTTACGGTGAAGGCATCAACTTCTACGGCGAACTGGTTGACCTGGGCGTGAAAGAGAAGCTGATTGAAAAAGCCGGTGCATGGTACAGCTACAACGGTGAGAAAATCGGTCAGGGTAAAGCGAATGCGACCAACTGGCTGAAAGAAAATCCGGCAACTGCGAAAGAAATTGAGAAGAAATTGCGTGAGTTACTGCTCAATAACCAGGATTCAACGCCTGATTTCTCCGTTGATGACAGCGGCGAAGACGTAAAAGAAACGAACGAAGATTTCTGATAATCTGTTTTGAATCGCATGTTGTGAATCACATATAGTAAAGGGCTGCATATCATGCAGCCCTTTTTCATTTCTGAAGGCTTACTATGACAGAAGCAACTTCCCGCCGTTCCGCTTATTCCCGACTGCTTGACCGCGCTGTACGTATTCTGGCGATGCGCGACCACAGCGAGCAGGAACTGCGGCGCAAGCTGGCCGCTCCGGTGATGGGGAAAAATGGACCAGAAGAAATTGATGCCACGCCGGAGGATTACGACAAGGTCATCGCCTGGTGTATTGAAAGTCGTTATCTGGATGATGATCGTTTCGTGCGGCAGTTTATCGCCAGCCGTAGCCGCAAAGGTTATGGACCAGCCCGAGTGCGCCAGGAATTAAACCAAAAAGGGATCGCGCGTGAAGCTATCGAGCGGGCCATGCGTGAGTGCGAAATTGACTGGGCAGTGCTTGCACGCGAGCAGGCCATTCGGAAGTACGGTGAACCTTTACCTGTCGATTTTTCAGATAAAGTAAAGGTCCAGCGTTTTTTGCTCTATCGCGGCTATCTGATGGAAGATATTCTGGCAATATGGCGAAATTTTGACGATTGACCGCATACGGGATTTTACTTCCCAGTAAAGAAAACTTATCTTATTCCCACTTTTCGATTGCCAGAGGCGCAGTTTGCGTGCCGATGCTGGTAATGACATTTCGTTAGCTTGATTTCTTCAGGATAATTATGAGCAAGAGCACCGCTGAGATCCGTCAGGCGTTTCTCGATTTTTTCCATAGTAAAGGACACCAGGTAGTTGCCAGCAGCTCCCTGGTACCGAACAATGACCCTACTTTGTTGTTTACCAACGCCGGGATGAACCAGTTCAAGGATGTTTTCCTTGGCCTCGACAAGCGTAATTATTCCCGCGCAACCACCTCGCAGCGTTGTGTACGTGCGGGCGGTAAACACAATGACCTGGAAAACGTCGGTTACACTGCACGTCACCACACTTTCTTCGAAATGCTGGGCAACTTCAGCTTCGGCGATTACTTCAAACACGACGCTATTCAATATGCATGGGAACTGCTGACCGGTGAAAACTGGTTTGCTCTGCCAAAAGAGCGTCTGTGGGTAACCGTCTATGAAACTGACGATGAAGCCTATGAAATCTGGGAAAAAGAAGTCGGTATTCCGCGCGAACGTATCATCCGTATCGGTGATAACAAAGGTGCGGCTTATGCTTCAGACAACTTCTGGCAGATGGGTGATACCGGTCCTTGCGGTCCATGTACCGAAATTTTCTACGACCACGGTGACCATATCTGGGGTGGACCTCCGGGAAGCGCAGAAGAGGATGGGGATCGCTACATTGAGATCTGGAACATCGTCTTCATGCAGTTCAACCGTCAGGCTGACGGCACCATGGAACCGCTGCCGAAACCGTCCGTGGATACCGGTATGGGTCTGGAGCGTATTGCGGCCGTGCTGCAACACGTTAACTCCAACTATGAAATCGACCTGTTCCGCTCACTGATTGAATCCGTGGCGAAAGTCACTGGCGCAACCGATCTGAGCAACAAGTCTCTGCGCGTTATCGCTGACCATATCCGTTCCTGTGCATTCCTGATTGCCGATGGCGTTGTCCCGTCGAATGAAAACCGTGGCTATGTGCTGCGCCGTATCATTCGTCGTGCGGTACGTCATGGCAACATGCTGGGCGCGAAGGATACCTTCTTCTACAAGCTGGTTGGTCCGTTGGTGGACGTGATGGGCTCTGCAGGTGAAGAACTGAAGCGTCAGCAGGCTATGGTTGAACAGGTTCTGAAAACCGAAGAAGAGCAGTTTGCGCGTACTCTGGAGCGTGGTCTGGCGCTGCTGGACGAAGAACTGGCAAAACTGTCTGGCGATACGCTGGATGGCGAAACCGCATTCCGTCTGTATGACACCTACGGTTTCCCGGTTGATCTGACGGCAGACGTTTGCCGCGAGCGTAACATTAAGGTTGACGAAGCAGGCTTTGAAGCTGCAATGGAAGAACAGCGCCGTCGTGCGCGTGAAGCCAGCGGCTTCGGCGCAGACTACAATGCGATGATTCGCGTTGATGGCGCCTCTGAATTTAAAGGCTACGAGCACCTGGAACTGAACGGCAAAGTGACCGCGCTGTTTGTTGATGGTAAAGCGGTAGACGCAATTAACGCAGGTCAGGAAGCCGTTGTCGTACTGGATCAGACGCCGTTCTATGCGGAATCTGGTGGTCAGGTTGGCGACAAGGGTGAACTGAAAGGCGCAGGCTTCGCGTTTGCCGTTAGCGACACGCAGAAATATGGCCAGGCCATTGGTCACATTGGCAAGCTGTCTGCGGGTTCTCTGAAAATTGGTGATGCGGTACAGGCTGATGTGGATGAAGCCCGTCGTGCGCGTATTCGTTTGAACCACTCCGCAACGCATCTGATGCACGCGGCGCTGCGCCAGGTTCTGGGCACGCATGTGGCACAGAAAGGTTCGTTGGTTAACGATAAACTGCTGCGCTTCGACTTCTCTCATACCGAAGCAATGAAGCCTGCTGAAATCCGTGCCGTTGAAGATCTGGTGAACGCGCAAATCCGTCGCAACTTGCCGATTGAAACGAACATCATGGATCTCGAAGCGGCAAAAGCCAAAGGCGCAATGGCACTGTTTGGCGAGAAATATGACGACCATGTGCGCGTTCTGAGCATGGGTGATTTCTCTACCGAGTTGTGTGGCGGTACTCACGCCAGCCGTACGGGTGATATCGGTCTGTTCCGCATTGTGTCCGAGTCAGGTACTGCGGCAGGCGTTCGTCGTATTGAAGCCGTAACCGGTGAAGGTGCTATCCAAACCGTGCATGCTGAGAGCGATCGCTTAAGCGATATTGCGCAGCTGCTGAAAGGCGATAGCCAGAATATCGGTGACAAAGTTCGTTCCGTGCTGGAGCGTACACGTCAACTGGAAAAAGAATTGCAGCAATTGAAGGAACAGGCTGCGGCGCAGGAGAGTGCAAATCTTTCCAGCAAAGCGGTTGATATCAACGGCGTGAAGCTGCTGGTCAGCGAACTCGCGGACGTTGAGCCGAAAATGTTGCGTACCATGGTTGATGATCTGAAAAATCAACTGGGGTCTACCGTTATCGTTCTGGCAACGGTAGTGGAAGGTAAGGTTTCTCTGATTGCGGGTGTGTCTAAGGACGTGACAGATCGCGTGAAAGCAGGGGAACTGGTTGGAATGGTCGCTCAGCAGGTCGGCGGTAAGGGTGGCGGTCGTCCGGACATGGCGCAAGCCGGTGGTACGGATGCAGCGGCTCTGCCTGCAGCGTTAGCCAGTGTGAAAGGCTGGGTCAGCGCAAAACTGTAATAATTATAAGCGTAAGTCGACGCTGCGGACTTCAATCCGCAGCGTTTGTATCAACGCTATCGACAACGATAAAGTCAGGTTGAAGTTGTGTATATCGGCTAAACTTAGGTTTAACAGAATGTGATGCCGTGACTGCTTACACTTAGGTGTTTGTCATCGCTTACTTTTTGGCGTTATATGATGGATAATGCCGGGATACAGAGAGACCCGACTCTTTTAATCTTTCAAGGAGCAAAGAATGCTGATTCTGACTCGTCGAGTTGGTGAGACCCTCATGATAGGCGATGAGGTCACCGTGACAGTTTTAGGGGTGAAGGGCAACCAGGTACGCATTGGCGTAAACGCCCCGAAAGAAGTTTCTGTCCATCGTGAAGAGATCTACCAGCGTATCCAGGCTGAAAAATCCCAGCAGTCCAGTTACTAAGGTTTTCGCGTCTCACCTTTCTGGTGAGGCGCAACCTGATTGAGTTACTCTTTTTCTTCTCTTTTCTTCTCTTTTCTTCTCTTTTCTTCTCTTTTCTTCTTCGTCTTCCCCATTTTTTCGATTCCACTGCGCGTAATGCCTTTTCCTGCGAAGTTTCCGTTTGTTCACTCCTTCAGGAAATTGCCAATTTATCTGTTGATAAAACACTCTTTTTGCCGTTTTTGCAGACTAATTGCGCGTGAAATGTGCAAACGATAAAAGCTCTGGAAAAATTGTTTGACTTATAAGTCCCAGAAAGTAATATGTGCGCCACGCAGCGACGATGAGCAGAAACAAGTTCTTCGAAGCACTCGCAAGAGGCGTGTTGGTGAGGTGGCCGAGAGGCTGAAGGCGCTCCCCTGCTAAGGGAGTATGCGGTCAAAAGCTGCATCCGGGGTTCGAATCCCCGCCTCACCGCCATTTGCATCCGTAGCTCAGCTGGATAGAGTACTCGGCTACGAACCGAGCGGTCGGAGGTTCGAATCCTCCCGGATGCACCATATTACTTGATAGCGCTTTAGCAGCGACATCAAATCTGCAGTAAAGTAAGTTTCCCTGATGCATCCGTAGCTCAGCTGGATAGAGTACTCGGCTACGAACCGAGCGGTCGGAGGTTCGAATCCTCCCGGATGCACCATCTTCTCCGAGGCAACAGCAAACTGTTGTTTCATGGTCTGCGAGATAATCGCGAGCACCGGGGAGGATAACGTTGCTTTAGTAACGGCCCGCAGGGCGAGGCGCAGCCGAGTAATCCTCCCGGATGCACCATCTCTTACTTGATATCGCTTATCACGATATCAATATCGGCAGTAAAGCAAGTTTTCCGATGCATCCGTAGCTCAGCTGGATAGAGTACTCGGCTACGAACCGAGCGGTCGGAGGTTCGAATCCTCCCGGATGCACCATATTCTCCGAGACAACAGCAAAACTGTTGTTTCATGGTCTGCGCGATAATCGCGAGCACCAGGGAGGATAACGTTGCTTCAGCAACGGCCCGCAGGGCGAGGCGCAGCCGAGTAATCCTCCCGGATGCACCATCTTCTTTGCAGTATCAGTAGTAATCAGCAATTCCCGATGCATCCGTAGCTCAGCTGGATAGAGTACTCGGCTACGAACCGAGCGGTCGGAGGTTCGAATCCTCCCGGATGCACCATCTTCTCCTGAATAATAGCGAAACTGTTGTTTCACGGTCTGCGAGATAATCGGCAGCACCATCTCCCCCTCAAATCATTTCCACATACTCTCTGAACACCCCTCAATTCGCTGTCAGCGACAAAATCAATCAATTACGATAAAATAACGTCTGGTCACTCGGCTTGTGAGAAGACGATGTACGAACGTTATGCGGGTTTGATTTTTGATATGGATGGTACCATCCTGGATACCGAGCCTACGCATCGTAAGGCGTGGCATGAGGTATTGGGGCATTATGGACTACGGTTTGATGAACATGCCATGGTCGCTCTTAATGGTTCCCCAACGTGGCGTATTGCGCAGTCGGTAATTGAATTGAACCATGCCGATCTTGATCCTCATGCACTGGCACGTGAAAAAACCGACAAGGTGAGAAGCATGCTGCTGGATAGCGTCCAGCCTTTGCCGTTGGTTGATGTCGTGAAAGCCTGGCATGGTCGTCGTCCTATGTCGGTAGGTACGGGGAGTGAAAGCGCAATTGCAGAAGCGCTGCTCGCTCACCTTGGTCTGCGTCGCTATTTTGATGCTGTAGTCGCAGCCGATCACGTACAACACCATAAACCGGCTCCTGATACGTTTTTGCTTTGTGCCGAACGTATGGGGGTTGTTCCGGCTCGTTGCGTCGTGTTTGAAGATGCCGATTTTGGAATACAGGCGGCGCATGCCGCGGGAATGGATGCCGTGGATGTCCGGTTATTGTGAGTGATGGACTGTCGCTCCTGTCACTGTTTGCCAGCAGTTTTCTCAGTGCCACGCTATTACCCGGCAATTCTGAAGTTGTTCTGGTTGCTTTGTTGGTTTCCGGGGTCAGTCATCCCTGGGTCTTAGTCTTAACAGCAACAATGGGTAATAGCCTTGGAGGGTTAACTAACGTTATCCTTGGGCGTTTCTTTCCATTGCGTAAAACATCGCGCTGGCAAGAAAAAGCCACAGGCTGGTTGCGGCGCTATGGCGCTGTCACACTATTATTAAGCTGGATGCCGGTTGTGGGGGATTTGCTGTGCCTGTTAGCCGGGTGGATGCGCATCTCGTGGGGCCCAGTTCTCTTTTTCTTATGCCTTGGCAAGGCGCTGCGCTATGTTGTTGTCGCAGCGGTTACGACACAAGGCATTATGTGGTGGCACTAATTGTGTTGTGGGATAGCCTTCAGGGTAACCAATACCATTATGCTAATTAAAACGATTTTGACAGGCGGGAGGTCAATTTGATCCCGGACGTATCACAGGCGCTGGCCTGGCTGGAAAACCATCCTCAGGCGTTAAAGGGGATTCAACGTGGTCTGGAGCGCGAAACGCTGCGTGTTAATGCAGATGGGTCATTAGCAACGACAGGCCATCCTGAGGTGTTAGGCTCAGCGCTAACGCATAAGTGGATAACCACTGACTTTGCCGAAGCATTGCTGGAGTTCATTACTCCTCCCGGTGACGACATTGAGAAAATGCTCACGTTCATGCGCGACTTACATCGTTATACCGCCAGAAACCTTGGCGACGAGCGTATGTGGCCGTTGAGCATGCCTTGCTATATTGCCGAAGGTCAGGATATCGAACTGGCGCAGTATGGTACGTCAAATACCGGTCGCCTGAAGACGCTGTACCGTGAAGGCCTCAAAAACCGTTACGGCGCGTTGATGCAGACAATCTCGGGCGTACACTACAATTTCTCGCTGCCTATGGCTTTCTGGCAGGCGAAATGCGGTGTAACCGAAGGTGAGGATGCAAAAGAGAAGATCTCCGCGGGCTACTTCCGTCTGATCCGCAACTACTACCGTTTTGGTTGGGTGATCCCGTATTTGTTTGGTGCCTCTCCGGCCATTTGTTCCTCATTCCTGCAAGGAAAACCGACAACTCTGCCGTTTGAAAAAACCGACTGTGGGATGTATTACCTGCCGTACGCAACGTCGCTGCGTCTGAGTGATTTGGGCTATACCAATAAGTCGCAAAGCAATCTCGGAATTACGTTTAACGATTTGCATGAGTATGTGGCAGGATTAAAGCGCGCGATTAAGACGCCTTCCGAGGAGTACGCGGCGATCGGTCTGGAGAAAGACGGTAAGCGTCTGCAAATCAACAGCAACGTTCTGCAGATTGAAAATGAGCTGTATGCGCCTATTCGCCCGAAACGCGTCACTCGTCGTGGAGAAACGCCATCAGATGCGCTTCTACGTGGCGGTATCGAGTACATCGAAGTACGCTCGCTGGATATCAACCCGTTCTCGCCTATCGGCGTGGACGAGCAGCAGGTGCGTTTCCTCGATCTGTTTATGGTCTGGTGTGCACTGGCTGATGCCCCGGAAATGAGCAGCGATGAATTGCTGTGTACGCGTAAAAACTGGAATCGCGTGATTCTCGAAGGGCGTAAGCCTGGGCTGACGTTAGGTATTGGCTGTGAAACAGCCCAGTTCCCGCTGCCGAAGGTTGGGAAAGATTTGTTCCGCGATCTGAAACGCGTGGCACAAACGCTGGACAGCATCGATGGGGGAGAGGAGTATCAGAAGGTCTGTGATGAACTGGTTGCCTGTTTTGACAATCCTGAACTGACTTTCTCTGCCCGGATCCTACGGTCTATGATTGATGAAGGCATTGGCGGCACGGGCAAAGCGTTGGGTGAGGCTTACCGAAATCTGCTGCGTGAAGAGCCGTTAGAAATAGTGCAGGAAGCTGAATTTATTGCTGAAACCGAGGCTTCAAAGCGTCGTCAGCAGGAGATCGAAGCGGCTGATACTGAGCCGTTTAGCGTGTGGCTGGAAAAGCACGCTTGATACAAAAGAAAAAGGCCACTCGGGAGTGGCCAAAATTTCATCTCTGAAAACAGGGATGATGATAACAAATGCGCGTCTTTCATATACTCAGACTCGCCCCGGAACAAAGAGTTCAGATTATTTTTAAAAAATTTATCGGAGGTGGCTAAATGCCGTTGTTAGATAGTTTTACTGTCGATCACACCCGGATGGAAGCTCCCGCGGTCCGGGTTGCAAAAACGATGAACACCCCGCATGGCGACGCAATCACCGTGTTTGATCTGCGTTTCTGCATTCCGAACAAAGAAGTGATGCCTGAGAAAGGTATCCATACGCTGGAACACCTGTTTGCAGGTTTTATGCGTAACCACCTTAACGGTAACGGCGTTGAGATTATTGATATCTCTCCGATGGGATGCCGTACTGGCTTCTACATGAGCCTGATTGGTACGCCGGACGAACAGCGTGTAGCCGACGCGTGGAAAGCGGCAATGGCGGACGTGCTGAAAGTACAGGATCAGAACCAGATCCCGGAGCTGAACGTTTACCAGTGCGGTACGTATCAGATGCACTCTCTTAGCGAAGCACAGGATATCGCGCGTCATATTCTGGAGCGTGATGTACGCGTGAACAGCAATGAAGAGCTGGCGCTACCGAAAGAGAAACTGCAGGAACTGCATATTTAGTCTTATTGATTAGCTGTTCCAGTATTTAAATTAACCCCGGTTTATGTCCGGGGTTTTTTATTGCTTAATATAATGTGCGTTTATTATATTTGCGGCGAGAATATATTTTAATTTAAATGATGCCTGACCTGTTAAATAATAAAATGTGATCTGGCAAGCAGAAAGAGGTGGATAATTAACGATGCCAGAGTGTATTGATCACATAAACTAAAAAACATAAATAATTAATAGAAAAACATAATGGAATACGCCAGATATCCGGGTAATAACAAGACTCTTTTAATAGCCGGTAGATAGGGTTTTTATCAAATCTTATCTGGTATACATTAAACTTTAGGGATGAAAATGAAGGCTAAATATTTGGCGCTGATGATCGGTGCTTGCTTTTCTCATAACCTTTGGGCAGCAAATAATATCACTATTGAGCAGCGTCTGGCTGAACTGGAGCAACGTGTTGTTAATGCCGAAAAACGGGCATCCGATGCTGAGGCACAAATTCGCTCACTGAAGCAGCAGCAGGTCGCCGCTACGCCGACGGTGAATGTCCAGTCTGCCGAGCCGATTGCAGCAGGTGAAACTCCGCCTAAGCTGACATTATCTGGCTTCAGCGATATTAAGTTCTATGGCGATGTCGAATTTAATATGGATGCGGCAAGCCGTTCCGGTAGCCTGACATCGACGAGAACGTCAGCGAATAAAGATTGGGCACCAGGAACCAATGAACGCTGGGATATTAACGGACGCCTGTTGCTGGGCTTTGATGGCTACCAGCGGCGGGACAACGGTAATTTTGCAGGGTTCTCGGTACAGCCTCTGGCGGACCTGACCGGAAAAATGAACCTCGATGATGCCGTTTTCTTCTTTGGTCGTGAGAATGACTGGAAAATTAAGGTTGGTCGTTTTGAAGCCTACGATATGTTCCCGCTGAATCAGGATACGTTTGTTGAATATTCGGGGAATACAGCGAACGATCTCTACAGTGACGGTTACGGCTATATCTATATGATGAAAGAAGGACGGGGACGTAGCGACAGCGGGGGTAACTTCCTGCTGAGCAAAACCATCGACAACTGGTATTTCGAAGTTAACACATTGCTGGAAAATGGCAGTACGTTATATACCGAGAAGCAGTACCACGGAATGGATTTAACCAACGATAAAAACGTGGCTTACGTCCGTCCGGTTATCGCCTGGCAAAATGGGCGTTTTTCAACGGCGATAGCGATGGAAAGTAACGTCGTTAACAACGCCTACGGTTATTACCAAAATGGGACGTGGATCGATCAGTCAGATCGTACGGGCTATGGTTTTACCATGACCTGGAATGGTCAAAAAACGGACCCGGAAGATGGCGCAGTGATTAACCTGAATACCGCCTATATGGATGCGACCGATGAGACAGATTTTACCGCTGGGGTGAATGCGTTGTGGCATCGATTTGAACTGGGTTATATCTATGCGCATAACAAAATCGAAGCTTTCAATGCTACCAATATCGATGCCGTTTGTGAGGACGATTGCTGGATCACCGATCCCGGCAATTATGACATTCACACTATTCATGCCTCATATTTATTCCCCAATGTGATGGATATGAAAAACTTTAACATCTACCTCGGTGCCTATGCTTCATGGGTAGAGGCCAATCCGAATAATGGTGATAACAGCGAAGATGCGCGTTACGGCGGGCGTCTGAGATTCAAATATTACTTCTGATTGTAGGTCTAATAAAAAAGGGATCCGCAGATCCCTTTTATCAGATAGTTAGTGTGCGCCACCACCGCCGCCGCCCGCACCGAAGGGCGGTTTGGCGAACCACACCAGGCCAAGCAGGACCAGGAAGATCCCCGCCGACATCCAGAAGATTTCGTTAGCGGAAATAATCAGCCCCTGATTAGTGATCTGCTGAGCTATCCAACCTGAAGCCTGCTGGTGCGTCATCCCTAAATCCTGCAGCTTATCGTACATAGCCTGTGCATTTGGGTTGTAGGGGTTAACAGATTCCGTTAGCTGAGCATGGTGCAGCGACTCGCGGTTTGTCCACATTGTCGTCGTAATCGATGTGCCAATGGAACCTGCCAGCGTTCGCGTAAAGTTCGACAAGCTGGACGCCGCCGCCAGACGCTCTGGTGGTAAGCCGGACAGCGTAATGGTGGTTAGCGGCATAAAGAAGCAGGCTACCGCGAACCCCTGAATAAACTGCGGCCAGGCCGATGCGCCAAAGTCCATACCCGGCTCGAACGTCCACGCACGCCAGTAGAAACAGACGGCGTACATAATAAAACTGAACGTTACCAGCCGACGCATATCCAGCTTGTGCGCGAAGCGGCCGATAATCGGAGACAGGATCACCGGAATCACCCCAACCGGCGCTGACGCCAGACCAGCCCAGGTTGCTGTATAGCCGTATACCTCCTGCAACAGCTGCGGCAGCAGGACGATTGCGCCGAAGTAAAGCATATAGGCCAGGCTGATACACAGGCAGCCGATGGTAAAGTTGCGCGACTTAAACAGCGAGAGATCGACAATGGGGTGCTCGTCGGTAAGCTCCCAGACGATCAGGAAGCTGATAGCAACCACGGCAACCACAGTCAGGATGATAATCTCCTGCGAGGCGAACCAGTCCAGCTCTTTGCCGCGGTCGAGCATAATCTGCAAACTGCCGATACCGATGACCAGCAGTGCCAGACCAATGGCGTCAATGCGCCGCTGCTCGGTTTTGGTTTCCCGACCGCGCAGGGTTTGCAGTGTCATCAATACCACCACAGCCCCGATTGGCACGTTGATAAAAAATATCCAGCCCCAGTGATAGTTGTCGCTGATATAGCCCCCAAGAATAGGACCACATATCGGGGCAACAATCACCGTCATTGACCATAGCGCGAGGGCGATGGAACGCTTGGCGGGTGGATAGTTATTCAGCAACAGGCTCTGTGACAGCGGAATTAATGGACCGGCGACAATACCCTGGATTACGCGGAAGAAAATCAGCATGTTCAGGCTGGTGGACATCCCGCATGCCCATGACGCAATGACGAAGGCGATAGTTGACCACATAAAGAGTCTTACTTCGCCAAAGCGTTTTGCCAGCCAGCCGGTGATCGGAATAGAGATAGCGTTCGCCACCCCGAATGAGGTGATCACCCAGGTCCCCTGGCTCAGTGAAGAGCCGAGGTTCCCGGCGATAGTGGGGATCGCCACGTTAGCAATGGTGGAGTCCAGCACCTGCATGAATGTCGCCAGGGACAGCGCGATCGTCATAATGACGAGCTGCGCGCCTTCCAGCGGTTTTTGCTGTTGCATCACACGCACCTTTGAATTAACCCGCGTTGGCCCGCACGATCTCTTCGATCATCTTATTGACCGGAGCAAGGTTGATTTCACGTGCATTACTTTCTGATACCGGCGTGGTGCGAACCTGGCTTGCCAGAATTTGTCCGTCACGATTTGAGGTGTCTACCGTAACCAGCGTAGACAAACCAATACGTAATGGATGCTGTGCCAGTTGCTGCGCATCCAGTTCGATACGTACCGGCAGACGCTGGACGACTTTGATCCAGTTGCCGGTTGCGTTTTGCGCTGGCAGCAGGGAGAAGGCGCTGCCCGTACCCATATCGAGACCGACAACTTTACCGGTATATTTTACGTCATCGCCGTAAATATCGCTGATAACGGTCGCCGGTTGGCCGATACGCATGTGCGCGAGCTGTGTTTCTTTGAAGTTGGCATCTACCCACAGGTTAGTGGCCGGAACAACCGCCATCAGCGGCGTGGTTGGGCTAATTTGCGCACCAGGCTGTACGGCGCGACGGGATACATAACCGGTCATTGGGCTGACAATTCTGGTACGTTCCAGCGCCAGCCAGGCATTGCGCACTTCGGTGGCAGCCTGTTGCACAGCGGGCTGATCTTCCAGCTTGCTACCCAGAATCATCGCCTGGTTAGCATTATATTGTTGGATCGCGACATCAAGCTGGGCCTGAGCGCTGGCGACGGCATCACGAGCGTGTTGCAGCTCTTCGCGGCCAATCAGGTTGGCATTACCCAGCGGAACTCGGCGATTAAAGTCGCTTTGTGCCTGCGCCAGTGCGGTTTTCTGCACTTCAATACTTGCCTGTAACTGCTTGCTGTTGATCATCAACTGGTGCGTCTGACGCACGCTGGAAGCCAGCGCAGTTTTGGCTTTTTCAAATGCCTGCTTTGCGTCTGTCTGGTCGAGGGTGACCAGCACATCGCCTTGTTTTACAAAGTCAGTGTTATCAGCCCAGACTTTCGTCACGCTGCCTGATACCTGAGCCATGATTTGAACCTGGTTCCCTGCCACGTAAGCATCGTCTGTCTCTTCGACATGACGAAGTACTAAAAACCAATAAATCCCATATGCCACGGCAATGATAATAAAGAGCAAGGTCAGAAGGAGCAGCATACTTTTACGTTTGCCATTCTTCTTGACCGGTTGCTGCGGGGTTTGAGTCTCCGCATTTGCGCTCATGTTGTTCTCCACGATCTTATTTTTTTCACATCGGCTGAGCCGACCTGTTTATCAGACAGGCCAGCAGTATGCGTGCTGGCCTGTCGGTTTTTTCATTTATAAATCTGGATTTCTGAGCGAGTCGGCGCGTTAGCGCAGCGCTTCTAACACCGCGCCATCCTGCTCCATCTGATCAAGACGGGTCAGAAGTTTACGGGTAATTTGCTCAAGCTGATCTTTTTCGGTGGTGCTAAGAGACGACCAGAGCTGATGCAGGCAGTTATGCTGAGGCGGTAACACCTCTTGCAAAAATGCATGGCCTTTCTCGGTCAATTGCAGATGCAGACAGCGGCGATCGTTATCGCTTTCACGACGTTCGATCCAGCCACGTTTTTCTAACTCATCCGCAATGCGGGTAGCGTTAGTGCGTGACGAGCCAAGCGCACAACTCAGTTCAGAAGGCTGAATACTGTGGTTTTCCTGAGACTCCAGCGTAATCAACGCCATAAACAACGTCTCGTTAATCCCTTGAGCTTTCAGCATCTTATTGCGGTTTTCCAGCAGCTTGCCCTGCATGTGCATGCATAGGCGGGTCAGAAGCACTTCCTGATAAGGGAACTCTTCGTAGCGGCTGGCGCGAAATTTTAGCATTTGTTCAATGGGCGTAAACGAACTATCCATTTGGGTATAACCTCATTAATTTCAGCCGATATAGTAACGACAGTGACAAATAAAGTAAATGTATTATTTATTTAAAATGATTGTTTTTATCTATAAGACAACCAGCATTTTCCAGGCTAATCCATAGCCCAGAGCACTCAGTAACGTTGGAATGATGATGCTGCGGGTCTTATAGAAGCTTGCGCCCAGTATGACAAACCCCACCAGCGTAGGCACGAACCGACGAGCGTCGTGCATAACTTCTGGTGCGGTAGACACCACCAGCAGGGCGCAAATAGATGCAATGCCAATAGTGTCGAGTAGTATGCCCGTCGCGCCGTGCTTCGTCGGGCGAACATTGCCTACCCCAAGACGGAGCGGCAAATAACGAAAACAGTAATTAACGCAGCCGACCAACAGGCCAAGTAGCAGAACCTCATAGCTCATCAGGACCTCCCTGCCAAAATGACTGGATGAGCGCCGTCAGGCATCCGCAGACAATACCTGCAAGGATAGCGGCAGGTATGGAAAACAGCATGACGCCAGCCAGCGCCCCGGCCAGGGAGGCAGTCACGCAGAGCGCTTGTTTACGTTGGAATGACGCGAGCAGGAAGCTCATAAACAGCGCCGGGAGCATGAATCCCAGTGCCGCTTCAACCGCCGGGTAATCCTTGAGTAAACCACTGCCGGAAAACGCGCCGATCACCGTACCAAACACCCAGGAGGCCCAAGAGCACAGTGCGATGCCGATCATCCAGTTTTCACTCCAGCGCCGATTATCCCGGACCAGTTTTGCCGTTGCGGCGGCAAAGACTTCATCGGTAAGGCCAAAAGCCCAGAGTGCACTTTTGGGTTTACTCAGTCGCTGGGCTATTCGGCTGCGCAGGGAAGGGCCGTACAAAACATGACGGACATCCATGGCCATGACGGTAAGGGCGGCGACCCACAGCGAACTGCCCGCAGCGAGCATGGTGGTAATGACAAACTGGCTGGCTCCCGCATAGATAATGCAGGAGAAAAAGACGCTTTCAACCGGCGTAAAGCCAAGGCGAGTGGCATTGAGACCAAATGCAAAAGCGACCGGAATATAGCTGATGACTATTGGCAGGCTGTCTTTGAATCCTTCCGTTAACGTTGCCGAACAGGATTCAGACTGGGGTACAGGGCTTTCCATAGGGTTATAGGTTTCATTACCGAAATTAATATAACTTGGTTCAATGAGTTATAACCTTAGCAGACTGATGGGCTCCTTAACACCCTGTGGAGCCCAATCAGCGGTAAACATGCGCTATACGCTTAATTTACGGCTTCCTGACGGTGAAAACCTCGCCACCAGACCACCAGGTTGAGTACGGCAACGGTCGTACCCGCCAGACAAACGCCAGCCCACCCGGCATGCTGCCAGGCAGAGGCTGAAATTAGCGAACCTGCCGCTCCGCCAATAAAATAGCTGGTCATGTATCCGGCGGTCAGGCGATTACGCGCATCCGGATGAATGCGATAGATAACCGTCTGGTTGGTGATGTGTACTCCCTGAACGGTGAGGTCCAACACCAGAATACCGATAATCAGCATGGGGACTGAAGTGTGCCCAAACCAAATAGCAAGCCAGGAAAGCAGCAGTAAGAGCAGCCCCATGGTTGTGGTCAGGTGGGATTTACCTTTATCGGCAAAACCGCCCGCAGGACGTGCGCCTAACGCCCCTGCGGCACCCGCCAGACCGAACAGACCAATCATTCCTTCCGAATAGTTAAACGGCGGCGCGGCGAGCAAAAACGCCATCGAGGTCCACAGGATACTGAAATTGGCAAAAGTCAGGCAGCCCAGCATCGCGCGGGTACGCAGCAATTTATCGTGAATAAACAGGCTGAATACCGAGCCTAACAGCTGAGGATAGTTAAGATGAGTATCGGATTTCATCTTCGGCAGGCCGCGCCACAGCGCAACCGCCATCAGCGCCATTAATACTGATGCGACCCAAAATACGGTGCGCCAGCCGCCAAGATTCGCCAGTAATCCCGCCACGGTGCGCGCCAGCAGAATACCCAGCAGCAGGCCGCTCATAATCGTGCCGACAACCTTCCCGCGCTTGTCCGGTGTGGCAAGCGTTGCCGCCAGCGGAACCAAAATCTGTGCCACTACCGAGAACAACCCGGTCAGAGCGGTGCCGAGAATCAGCATACCCAGCGACTGGCTGCTGGCGGTGATCAGCATGCCGCCAGCCGCGAGCAACGTCATGGAGACAATCAGCATCCGACGTTCAAACATATCGCCGAGCGGCACTAAGAACAGCAGGCCGGCAGCGTAGCCGAGCTGGGCCGCAGTGACGATAAACCCTGCAGTACTGGCAGATAGCGAAAAGTTGCGCGCGATGGTGTCGAGCAGCGGTTGCGCGTAATAGTTACTGGCGACGGCAAGGCCGGTGGCGATAGACATTAACAGGATCAGCGAAGGGCTAAGTCCCTGAGTGGTTTTCGTCATGGTTTTCAACTGAATAATGGGTTGCAGAAAACAATCATAACGGAAGTGATTAACTGTTGCTGATTTGTTGAGTGATGGATTGTGCGATTGGGGGAGGGAGGATAGGCCGGATTAGGTGCATCGCGCCACCATCCGGCATTTATGCGGTTACAGGCCTGATGGCGCTACACTCATCAGGCCTGCGAGTGGGTTATTTCTGCGCGGCCAGCGCTTCGTTCACCCAGCCGTCAAACTGCTGCTGGTGGGCTTTGATCCAGCCGTCAACGTGACCCTGTACGTCGGCTTCAGACGCTTTCCCGTCGTGCATCATTGCGTTCTGCGCGTTGATATCCGCCAGCGGCAGCTTCATGATGGCAAACAGTTTCGCCGCAGCCGGGTTTTTCTCCGCCCAGGCTTTATTGGCGACAATATGCATAGTGTTCACCGGGAAGCCGTAGTTGGCGCCGTTTGGCAGTTTGGTATCAATATCTTTCTGCTCGCCTGGCAGGGAAGAGAACGGCACCTGCAGCCAGACCACATCTTTACCTGGTTTCATGACGTCGCTCACCCAGTACGGTGTCCAGGTGTAGTAAAGAATGGGTTTACCTTCTTTGAAGCGGGTAATGGTGTCGGCCATCATCGCCGCATAGTTACCGTGGCTGACCTCGACGGTTTTTTCCAGATCGAAAGCTTTGTTCTGGTGGTTGATTACTGCTTCACAGCCCCAGCCCGGTGAACAGCCCATCATATCGGCTTTTCCGTCACCGTTGGTGTCAAAGATTTTGGCGATCTTCGGATCTTTTAACTGGGCGATATTGGTGATTTTATACTGCTCAGCGGTTTTCTTGTCGATCAGATAACCCTGCGCGGCACCCGTAACGAATACCCCCTCGCGATAAAACTTTTTGTCTCCGCCCGCAGCGGCGTACATATCATCATGCAGCGGCTGCCAGTTCACGGCGGTAAAAGTTGCATCGCCAGAGGCAATGGAGGTATAGCCGACGTTGTAGTCAACTTCGCTGGTTTTGTTAACGGTGTAACCCAGTTTCTCCAGCGCACGGGCGACTAACTGCGTCTGGAAGGATTCTTCAGAGATAGTGCTCTGGATTGGCTGTACGGTGATGCCTTTGCCCGGCAGGTCGGCAGCGAAAGCGCTGGTGGAGACAAGGGTGGCAAACGCTGTGGCAATAATTACTTTCTGTCGCATCGTTGTTCCTTATTACACTTCATCCTTCAAGCGGCCTCTTTGTTGGCTGCACTCATGCACCCCAGTCACGTACTACTTGTACGCTCCTGGAGATACATTCGTTTGCCGCCGCGATGCAACTTGAATGATTTTGTGTAAGTTAATGAATTGTAAGCCCGGTAAGCATGCGTCACCGGGCAACGGGTGTATTACTTCGTGAAAGGGCGAGTGATAAGCCCAATGGGACCGGTGGTATACCAGCGACGGTTGCCACGACTACGCGAGTCGCGACCGACGGCCTGCGTCAGGCGGTCGAGAATGATAGCGAGGATCACAATCCCAACCCCGCCGACGGTGGCAAGCCCCATATCCAGACGACCGATTCCGCGCAGAACCATCTGGCCCAGTCCGCCGACGGCAATCATCGATGCGATGACGACCATTGAGAGCGCCAGCATCAGCGTCTGGTTAACCCCAGCCATAATGGTGGGCATTGCCAGCGGGAGCTGCACTTTAAACAGCATCTGACGCGGGCTGGCGCCAAACGAGCGCGAGGCTTCAATCAGATCGGCTGGCACCTGGTTAATCCCCAGAATAGTCAGACGCACGATTGGCGGCAGGGCGAAGATAATCGTCACCACTACGCCCGGGACGTTACCAATACCGAACAGCATGACAATCGGCACCAGATAGACAAACGCGGGTGTGGTTTGCATGGCGTCCAGCAGCGGGCGAACAATTTTTGCTGCCCGTGGACTGCGCGCCAACCAGATCCCCATCGGCAGACCGATAACCACGCAGAACAGCAGCGCGGTCAACACCAGCGCCAGGGTTATCATGGCCTGCGACCACGCGCCGATGGCACCGATGGCAATTAAGGAAATCAGCGTAGCAACGCCCATCCCCACGCCGGAAATCTGCCAGGCAATCAGCGCGAACAGGATAATCGCTACCGGGGCTGGCATACCTAACAGCAGCTGTTGAAAGCCGTTGAGAATGTAATCCACCGGGACACGAATGCCCTGGAAGACCGGACGGAAATGGGTAACGACCCAGTCGATCCCCTCTGTGACCCAACTGTCCAGCGGGATCAGCGTTTTATGGAACGGATCCATAATATTGAAATGCTCTGGTGCCGGCGCGGGTGCGCTGGTCAGCCAGTCCGCGCCACCACCGTCAGTGGGTGCGCCTGATGGCGTACTCCAGGCATCAGCATTTTGTGCGGCACTATCGGCCGCTGGTGTGGTGTCCCACGGATTAGTTTGATCAGCCATTGTTTACCCCCTCACGATCTAAAGCCTGTAACAGCATGCGTTTTGAAATGACGCCCACATACTGCTGTTCCTCATCTACAACCGGCACCGCGCACGGGGCCTGACCGACATGAGAAAGCAACTCGCTGAGAGGGGTTTGTGCATCTACGGCTAACGGCTCATCGATCAATGCCGCTTCAATACCTTGCGCCTGACTTAACGCTGTTTTTAATGAGTCGATAGAGACAACGCCAACGAATTTATTGCCGCGTTCGATCACGTAACCATATTCGCGATCTTTGTCCTGCAATAATTGCAGCGCAGAACGTGGACCCACCCCGGGGTTTTTACGAATCAAACCTTCAGGACTACGGCGTGAAATATCTTTCGCGCTAAAGACCTGGCTAATATCGACGCCACGGAAGAAGGTGCGTACATAATCATTGGCCGGATTATTCAGGATTTCATCTGGCGTGCCGACCTGGACCACTTCACCGTTTTGCATAATGGCAATTCTGTCGCCAATACGCATGGCTTCGTCGAGGTCATGCGATATAAAGACCACGGTACGTTGATGCTTCGCCTGTAGTTTTACCAGTTCATCCTGCATCTCAGTACGAATTAATGGATCGAGGGCTGAGAAGGCCTCATCCATTAATAAGATGTCAGGGTTAATGGCTAATGCGCGGGCGAGGCCTACACGCTGGCGCATCCCCCCGGAAAGTTCATCCGGGTAGCCGTGAGCATAATTCTCCAGACCAACCTGACGCAGTGCATCTAACGCTTTTTCACGACGTTCATCTGCACCTACGCCGGCTAATTCCATGCCAAATGCCGTATTGTCGAGAACCGTCATGTGCGGCATCAGGGCAAAGGACTGGAACACCATCGCAATCTTTTTTCTGCGCACCTCGCGAAGCTCAGCATCGGATATCCGGGCGATGTCTACGCCGTCAATCAATACCTGTCCGCGGGTGGGTTCAATCAGGCGATTGAGAAGGCGTACCATTGTGGATTTACCCGAACCGGATAATCCCATGATGACAAATATCTCGCCTTCTTCAATGGCCAGACTGGCGTTCTTAACGCCAAGCGATAGCCCCGTTTTATCCAGAATCTGCTCTTTTGAAAGTCCTTTTTCAATATATTTGAAGGCTCTCTGGGGATGCTCTCCAAATATCTTATAGAGATTTTTAACTTCTAATTTAATTGCCATGCAATAGAATGATTCCTGTTATTTGTTTATATCGATATATTACCTGATGGAAATAGTGACCTTTTTCTACCCTAACATACTGAGAATCTGAGACAACCCTGAATTTGGTTGTGGCATGAATATTGCCAAAGGCCAAGTGGCGGGACTTCCCGTGATATAAGGGCTGAGCGCGAATGTGAACGGGGTAATATTTTTTGTAAATGGCAATGAAAAATCGCCTGAATTGCTGGAATGCAGGCGAATAATGCGGCTGATATTGAGTGTAGATCACACAATTATATTTGCACGACAAAAGTGTGATCCTGTTAAAATATTTCCGCGAAAAATGTACGGTATTTCCCGCGAAAATGAGCGCTAGAAATTCCAGTCGTCATCTTCGGTTTCGACCGCTTTTCCCATCACATAAGATGAGCCGGAGCCCGAGAAGAAATCGTGGTTTTCATCAGCGTTGGGCGACAGTGCGGCAAGGATTGCCGGGTTAACTTCCGCCATTTCAGGCGGAAATAGCGCCTCATATCCCAAATTCATTAATGCCTTATTGGCGTTGTAACAAAGGAAGGCTTTGACGTCATCCACCCAGCCGGTTTCTGCATACAACTCTTCCGTATAACGCGCTTCGTTATCATACAATTCCATCAGCAGGTCAAAGGCAAAATTCTTTAACTCCTCGCGTGCGGATTCGGAAATATGCTCCAGACCTTTTTGATATTTATAACCAATGTAATACCCATGAACCGCTTCATCACGAATGATCAGACGAATGAGATCGGCGGTATTGGTCAGTTTACCGCGGCTGGAGAAATACATCGGTAACCAGAAGCCAGAATAGAAGAGGAAGGATTCCAGAAACACGCTGGCTATTTTTTTCTTCAACGGTTCGTCGCTGGCGTAATGTGTCAAAACGATCTGCGCTTTGCGCTGGAGTGGGGTATTTTCTTCACTCCAGGCGTAGGCTGCATCCACGTCTTTGGTCTGGCAAAGGGTGGAGAATATTGAGCTGTATGAACGGGCGTGCACCGCCTCCATAAAGCTGATATTCGACAGCACCGCCTCTTCATGCGGCGTTAACGAATCAGCCATTAACGCTGGCGCTCCGGCAACATTCTGAATGGTGTCGAGCAGCGTCAGCCCGGTAAAAACGCGGATTGTTAACTGCTGTTCGGCGGCGTTCAAAGTTTGCCAGGCCGGAATGTCATTGGAGAGCGGGACCTTTTCCGGGAGCCAGAAGTTACTGGTCAGACGGTTCCATACCTCAAGATCTTTATCATCCTCAATCTTGTTCCAGTTGATGGCGCTCACGCGGGATAATGTCATTTTCTCCTCCTTACAGCGCGCATGACACGCAGCCTTCGATTTCGGTGCCTTCCAGCGCCAGCTGGCGTAGTCGGATGTAGTACAGGGATTTGATGCCCTTACGCCAGGCGTAAATCTGCGCTTTATTGATATCGCGCGTGGTGGCGGTATCGGGGAAAAAGAGCGTCAGTGAAAGCCCCTGATCGACATGGCGAGTAGCTTCTGCGTAGGTATCAATGATTTTTTGTGGGCCGATCTCGTAGGCATCCTGATACAAGGCCAGATTCTCATTGGTCATAAATGGGGCAGGGTAGTAAACGCGCCCGGTTTTGCCCTCTTTGCGAATCTCCACTTTCGACACGATCGGGTGAATGCTTGACGTGGCATGATTGATGTAGGAGATAGAACCGGTGGGGGGAACCGCCTGTAAATTCTGGTTATAAATGCCGTAGTGCATCACATCTTCACGCAGCTGTGACCACATCTCGCGCGTCGGCAGCGTAATGCCGCTGGCGGCAAACAGGACGCGAACCTTGTCGGTTTTTGGCTGCCAGTCGCCCTGCAGATACTGCTTAAAATACTCACCGCTGGCGTAGCGCGACTGTTTGAATCCGGCAAAGGTTTGGCCGCGCTCGCGGGCGATCTTCATTGACGTATTCAGAGCATGCCAGGTGATGGTATAGAAATAGAGATTGGTAAAATCCAGCCCTTCCGGTGAACCGTAGGCGATCCCTTCCCGCGCCAGATACCCGTGCAGATTCATCTGCCCAAGACCAATTGCGTGCGATGCGTTGTTCCCGGCCTCAATCGAGGGCACGCTGCGGATATGGCTCATGTCCGAAACGGCGGTTAAGCCACGAACCGCCGTTTCCACGGTACGACCAAAGTCGGGTGAATCCATAGTATGGGCAATGTTCAACGAGCCGAGATTGCAGCAAATATCGTGCCCGGTCTGCGCGTAATTGAGATTTTCATCGTAGGTGGAGGCACTGTTAACCTGCAAAATCTCCGAGCACAGGTTGCTCATATTGATCCGACCGGCAATTGGATTGGCGCGATTCACCGTATCTTCAAACATGATATAAGGATAGCCAGACTCAAACTGGATCTCGGCCAGCCGCTGGAAGAAATCGCGGGCGTTAATGAATTTTTTGCGCACACGTTCGTCGGCAAGCAGTTCGTCATAGCGTTCACTGACGGCGATATCGCCGAACGCTTTGCCGTAAATGCGTTCCACGTCATAGGGTGAGAACAGCGCCATGTCGGCATTCTCTTTGGCCAGCTTAAAGGTGATATCCGGGATCACCACGCCAAGCGACAGGGTTTTGATGCGGATTTTCTCGTCGGCGTTTTCACGTTTGGTATCCAGAAAACGTAAAATATCCGGATGGTGTGCGTGCAGGTACACTGCGCCCGCACCCTGACGCGCGCCGAGTTGATTGGCATAAGAAAACGCATCTTCCAGCATTTTCATTACCGGGATTACGCCGGAGGACTGATTCTCAATGCGTTTAATCGGCGCACCTGCTTCGCGCAGGTTGGAGAGCAAAAATGCCACGCCGCCACCGCGTTTGGAGAGCTGAAGAGCGGAGTTGACCGCCCGACCAATAGACTCCATGTTGTCTTCAATGCGTAACAGGAAGCAGGAGACCAGCTCACCGCGTTGCTGTTTGCCGCAGTTTAAAAAGGTTGGTGTGGCGGGCTGAAAGCGCCCGGAGAGCATTTCATCGGTCAGCTGCATCGCGAGCGTTTCATCTCCCTGCGCCAGCGTGAGCGCCACCATCGTGACCCGATCCTCAAAGTCTTCGAGATAGCGCTTACCGTCGAACGTTTTCAGCGTATAGCTGGTGTAGAACTTCCATGCGCCGAGGAACGTCTGGAAACGGAATCCGCTGGCGTGGGCGTGGTCGAATAGCTTCAGCACGAACCCGCGATCGTAGCGGGCTAACACGCTGGCATCGTAATAGCCTTCATCCACCAACGTTTCCAGGCGCTCCTGCTGGCTGGCAAACGCCACCGAGTTTGGGCGGACGTGGGCGGCAAAGAAAGCCTCCACCGCCTGATGGTCTTTGTCGAACTGAATGCGCCCGGCTTTATCGTACAGATTTAGCATGGCGTTCAGGGCGTGATAATCCAGCGTTGGCTGCATTACACGTTCTGCGGTTGTCGTTGCCAAAATTCGCTCACTCCTTTTCGAACGTTGTCGATATCGCCTTGGGTGCCCATCAGCTCAAAGCGATAGAGCCACGGCACGCCGCATTTTTGTGAGATGACATCACCCGCGCGACCGTAGGCGTCACCGAAATTACGATTGCCGGAGGCGATCACCCCACGGATTAACGCCCGGTTGTGCGTATCGTTTAAAAAGCGGATCACCTGTCTTGGGACCGCGCCAGCAGTGCCGCCACCGCCGTAGGATGGCACGATTAATATGTAAGGTTCGTCTACCCGGATCCGCTCGCGTTCGTTAAGCGGAATGCGGATGGCTGGCAGCCCCAGACGCTGCATAAAGCGGTGCGTATTTTCGGAGCTGCTGGAGAAGTAGACGAGCTGACTCATGCGCTGGCCACACGGTGTTCCGGATGCAGACGGTTGATCATGTCCGGGCGAAACCCTGACCAACTGGTTTCACCCGCGACCACGACCGGTAGCTGGCGAAACCCTTGATCGCGCAGGCTATCAGCCAAATCGGGTTGTAAATCGACGTTTACCATCTCAAAGTCAAAACCACGGCTTTCCATTGCCCGTTTGGTGGCGTGGCACTGAACACAGTTATTGCGAGTGTAAATAATAATGCTCATGATTCGTATTTCCATTTAAAAATAAAGGATCGGCGCGATAGAGGGCGTCGGGTTGTGTGTGTCCTGATAGGAAAGATACTAGATGTAGTTTTAAAAAGATTCAACCATACAAGATATGGGAATTTTAGATTGATAATGAGCAAGGTGATGAGCGTGGCGGGGGAAGGCTAACGGGTGGTTATAAATTGCCCGATGGCGCTAAGCTTATCGGGCCTACGGGCAACAGGAGAGCACAACGTAGGCCGGATAAGGCATTTATGCCGCCATCCGGCAGCGCAAAATCACATGCGCATCCCCACCGCCAGACGGTTAAAGCAGTTCATCAGACTAATGGCAAATGTCAGGTCGCTAATTTCTTTCGCGCTGAAATGGTCTAGCAGCGGCAGATAAACGTCATCTTCGGCGTGAGTAGTGGCAATCTGGGTGACCGATTCGGCCCACGCCAGCGCCGCACGTTCCTGTTCGCTGAAATGGTGACTCACCCGCCAGCCTGCCAGTGCGTCCAGTTTGGCCTGCGCAACACCGGATTTGCGCAGTGCTTTACTGTGCATTTCCAGACAAAAGGCGCAGCCGTTGATTTGCGAGACCCGCAGGTAAATCAGTTCCGTCAACGTAGGTTCCAGCGCGCAGTTTTCCAGCGCTTGGCTTGCCTGAACCAGAGCGTTATAGATTTCGGGACTGAGTTCGTAATAGGGCTGGCGTAACATTGTCATGGTATTTCTCCTCGTTTGGATGACCCGCAATGTAGCACTATAATGGACTGCAACAGAGAGCCATATTGTTGCCAAAAAAGCAGACCATAAATGCCACGTTATCAGCAAATCGCCCGTCAGTTAAAAAACGCAATTGAGAAAGGTGAACTCAAGCCCGGTACCAGATTGCCCTCCAGCAGGACCTGGGCCCAGGAGCTGGGAGTATCACGCTCGACGGTGGAAAATGCCTATGCCGAGCTGGTGGCGCAGGGCTGGCTCGCGCGGCGTGGACAGGCAGGGACGTTTGTCAGTGAGCAACTGCGACCAGAAAGGGCGCCTGCATCGCCTGCCATCTTCGCCGGAGAAAATCCCAGACCGCAACCTTTTCAGATGGGATTACCCGCACTCGATCTTTTTCCGCGTGAAGTCTGGGCACGGGTGATGGGACGGCGTTTACGCACCCAAACGCGTTTTGATCTGGCGGTGGGCGATGTATGTGGCGAACGGGTGTTACGCCAGGCAATTGTTGATTATCTGCGCGTTTCACGCAGCATTGAATGCCAGCCAGAGCAGATTTTTATCACTTCAGGCTATGCGGCATCAATGACGTTAATCCTGCGCGCTCTGGCGCATCCCGGTGAGGGAATGTGGGTCGAAGATCCCGGTTTTCCGCTGATCCGGCCCGTGGTGGCTCAGGAACGCATTGAGTTGATGCCGGTAGTGGTGGATGCCGATGGTCTGGATGTCAGCGCCGGGATCCGCGACTACCCGCAGGCGCGTTTTGTACTGCTCACTCCCGCTCATCAAAGCCCTCTGGGGGTAGCACTGTCTTTGGACCGTCGCCACCAGTTGCTGGAGTGGGCGACTCGTGCGCAGGCGTGGGTAATCGAAGATGACTATGACAGTGAATTTCGTTACCACGGTAAGCCGTTGCCGCCGCTAAAAAGTCTGGATGCGCCTCAGCGGGTGATTTATGCCGGAACGTTCAGCAAATCGATGTTTCCGGCTTTGCGTACGGCATGGCTGGTGGTGCCTCTGACCCAGGTTGAACGCTTTCGCCAACAAGCGGCGCTAACGGCCTGTAGCGTCCCGGTTCTATGGCAGCAAACGCTGGCGGATTTCATGCGAGACGGCCACTTCTGGCGACACTTAAAACGTATGCGACAGCATTATGCCGAACGACGACAATGGATGGAAAACGCCCTGACCGAACAAGGATTTAGCGTCATTCCTCAGGAAGGTGGGATTCAACTGGTGATGAGTGTAGACGGAGATGATACTGCGCTGGTGCGCAAAGCGAATCAGGCCGGGTTAGCGGTTCAGGCGCTAAGCCGCTGGCGAATAACGTCAGAAGGAAAGGGGGGAATATTGCTGTCATTTACTAATATCAGCTCGGCGGAAATGGCGCAACAGGCGGCCTACCAACTGAGGTTGGCGCTGACATAAATCTGTACGTTACTTAAGATATTCGTCTCATCGTGTTCACTCGTTTATGGACTTTTCTGAAAGCGTTGCTAATGCTGAATCAGGTAAGGTAAGCCCGCAGTAAAAGATAACGAGGAAAATAATATGTATTTACGACCTGATGAGGTGGCGCGCGTACTTGAAAAAGTGGGCTTTACCGTTGATGTAGTGACGCAGAAAACGTACGGCTATCGGCGTGGCGAAAATTATGTGTATGTTAATCGTGAAGCTCGCATGGGGCGTACCGCATTAATTATCCATCCCACGTTGAAAGAGCGTAGCTCTTCGCTGGCGGAACCGGCAACGGATATTAAAACTTGCGATCATTACCAGCAATTCCCGCTGTATTTAGCCGGAGAGACTCATGAGCATTATGGTATTCCGCACGGCTTTAGCTCGCGTATTGCGCTTGAACGTTATCTGAGCGGGCTGTTTGGCGACGTTAATTCTAACTAATAACGCGACTGGCAGTGCCAGTCGCGAAGAAGCGTGTCAGGCTTTAGCCTGATGATAGCTGCTGACCTTAAACAAGCGGCGGCAATAATCAAGAAAGTAGCCATAGACAGCGCCCATCAGCATTGACACCACGATGTTCGAACTTACTGCAGCCGTAATCTGATGCCAGTCTGCGCCAACCGTCAGTAGAATAATCACATACACCGGCGACTGGAAGGTGACATAAGCCAGCACATCCGCCAGATTTTTTGCCCATCCTGCCTGCGTGGCTTTACGGGCCGCGCGCATGAACAAATCACGATACATGCCGTATGGCCACGCGATCAGTATGTTGACAGGGATAGCGACTAATCTGGAATACAGCGACTGTTCGAAGCTCATTCCAGAAAGGAATATTTCGATCAACATGTTCACGACAGAACAATAAACAACCATCGCGAACGTGTCTGCTACTGCATGACGCAAGCGTGACTGCGGAGAGAACATGTTAATGCTCCTTGTAAAAAGGGGAAAAAAGGTTTTGAATACCTTAACTGCTAGTGATTTGTCTTGCTGCTTTTGCGTTTTAATAGGATATCTGCCTGGATAATAACTAGCAACTAGCTTAAAATTTTTATTTATTGTCTTTTTGTCGATAAAATGCTCTGCAATGGTTTGTTTTTTGTTCGTTTTGGTGTTTTCGTTGCTGTGTTAATTAAAGTCTTTTTAGATCAAAGAGTTATTGTTGCTTGTTTTTCTGAATTTTTTGCGCTCCTTTTCTGAATGTTGACTGATGTGCAATAGGTATACTCGTTGGTTCCACGAGATACTGTGGCTTGTTTCTTAAGTGACGCGCTGAGATACCTTGCAGGTATATTCAAAGCTGCAATCAGGGTAATAGAATATATTTTCTGGGCGATAGCAGAATGGATGCTATAAATATCAGAGTTGGCTATTTGTTTAATGATAAACGAATAAATTAGACTGGAATTATAATAATCAGTTGCATACAATATTTAGCGTAATACCATTTTTATGTTTTACGTTAAAGAGGTTTTGTTAATATGAGTTCAATGTTAAAAAACTTAAATAATATCCGCTCGCTGCGTGCAATGGCGCGTGAATTTTCCGTTGATGTACTGGAAGATATGCTTGAAAAATTCAGGGTAGTGACCAAAGAACGACGCGATGAAGAAGAACAGCTACAGCGCCAACGGGCAGAACAGCAGGCAAAAATTAATGCCTTGCTGGCACAGATGCAGGCAGACGGGATCAGCCCGGAGGAGCTGCTGAGCATAACACCTGCGACGGCACGTTCAGTTAAAAAACGCCAACCGCGCCCGGCGAAATATCGTTTTATCGATCTCAATGGTGAAACGAAAACATGGACCGGACAAGGTCGCACACCGAAGCCAATTGCCCAGGCGCTGGCGGCCGGCAAATCTCTTGATGACTTTTTGATCTAATTGCGAAGGCGGTGAGGAGATCTCACCGCTTATTTTCAGCAAACTCCGAAATCACCCTCTTCGGTATATCGCGTGACATCAGCTGCTTTCAGCGTGAATTTATCACCGCTTTCATTACTGGCTTGTACCGCCACAATTTGATCGTCATTGACTTCAACAACCTTCAGTTTTGGACCGCCCATACGCGGTTGAACCAGATCGCCAGGTTTAAACATATTGTTGTGCTCCTTTATTTATCATTTATCGCAGAACTCACCATAGATCACGTCAACCGGCGGGTACAGTGCTGTTTCAATGATTACCGCTTAATGAGTACGTCGGTTCCAGGGCATGATGTCCAGTAATCGCGCCATACCGCAAAAGCCAGTTACACCAGCGAGTATCAGCCCGGCGCCCACAAAACCGCTCAGCAGGAAGAAGGCGCTACTAACGCTATAGCCCAGAATAACGCCGAGTAGGGCAAGGCTGCCTGCGGCTATCTGCACCTGACGCATCAGCGGTAACGGTTGTGAACTGTCTTTCGCCACCGGCAACCCTGCGGCTTTCCAGCCGTCAATTCCACCTTCCAGCAACCAGACCTGCGCGGGTGCGGCGATGGCGCTTAGTTTTGTTGCTGTATTTTGTGTACGTTTGCCTGACTGGCAGTGAAAAATCACCTGCTCGGCGCGTAAATTCGCAGGCAGCGATCCCTGCTCAAGCGCGGGTAATGGCGCCAGATGTGCCTCAGGAATATGCTCGTGCAGATACTCGTCAGCATCGCGGATATCAATCAGTTTTGCACCCTGCGCGACCAGTGTCTGCGCCTCGTGTGGGGAAATCGTCCCAATAGTCATGATGGCTCCTTATGGGCAATACAGTGTTTTTAATGTGGCGATCAGCGAATTCACGGCCGCATTTTTAATGGAGTAGAGGATGCGCTGGGCATCGCGCTGGCTTTCTATCAGACCTTCTTCACGCATACGCGCCAGATGCTGGGAAGTGGCGGAAGGACTAAGGCCGGTAACACGGGCTAACTCACCCGCGCTGGTACCGGGTGAACCACAGAGCATGCACAAAATCAGCAACCGTTTCGGGTTACTCATCGCTTTGAGCAGGGCGGCAGCCTGTTCAGCGCTGGCCTGGAGTTGTTCAAGTTCAGTCATATGTATTTAAGTGTTGTCTAAATTAAGTATATTCTAAAATAAACGGCCAACGTACGCCAGCGTAAAGAGCGTAAAGGAGGGTAAAACAGCAGGGCGAGACGGGAGGAGTTAGCTACACTGATTAATCTTAGAGATAAAATCTCTTTTTAAACAATGATTAATTTTTGCTTGTAGGGAGTGTGTATGGGTTTCTGGAGAATCGTTTTTACTATTATTCTGCCCCCGCTTGGCGTGCTGCTGGGGAAGGGATTCGGCTGGGCATTTATCCTCAATATCGTTCTGACGCTGCTGGGCTACATTCCTGGTTTGATCCATGCCTTCTGGATACAGACGCGTAATTAATTCCTTTCTACTACGGCGCTTCGGCGCCGTTTTCTTTGTGTCCCTTTCTCCTCTGCTACACTTTTGGGTGTTGATTGTTAATTACCGAGGTGGATATGGGACTCTTCAATTTCGTAAAAGATGCAGGTGAAAAACTGTGGGATGCGGTCACTGGAAACCATGACACAGCCGATCTGGCAAAAAGAGTGCAGGAACACCTGAACAAAACCGGCATCCCTGATGCGGATAAAGTGGACGTGCAAATTAATGAAGGCAAAGCCACTGTTTCTGGTGATGGATTAAGTCAGGAAGCGAAAGAAAAAATTCTGATCGCGATTGGTAATATCTCTGGTATCGCCAGCGTAGATGATCAGGTTAAAACTTCTGCACCCGCGAGCGAAAGCCAGTTTTATACCGTGAAATCAGGGGATACCCTGAGCGCTATTGCCAAACAGGTTTACGGTAATGCCAACCTGTATAACCAGATATTTGAAGCGAATAAACCAATGCTGAAAAGCCCGGATAAAATCTATCCTGGGCAGGTTTTACGTATTCCGGAACAGTAATATTATTCAGGCTTATTGCGTCAGCAATTTACCGCTCATAGCCTGTTGAATAATCGGAATCGGCGTCAGCAAGTGCTGGCGCATTAATTCGCTGGCGCGCGCGGCATCACGTGCCAGAATCGCTTCGGTCAGCGTCTTGTGCTGATCGTGTTTGTCTTCCAGCATTTCAACCGACAGCACCGTTTTACGTAGCCAGATAAACCGGTAGCGCGCCGCCAGAGAGAACAGCCGTTCGCGCATTTGCAGCAGATATTGTGAACCACAGCCAGCGACAATCGCCGAGTGAAATGCCTGATGGCGCTGATCCCACTCGTCGAGCATCTGTTCGCTGGCGTCAATGGCTTCAAGCTTACTGAGCATATGCGCGCGCGCCAGAATTTCAGCTTCCCAGGCGTCGTCGCCGCGTTCAATGGCCAGCGCGACCAGCATGGCTTCCATATTGGCGCGGGCATCGAAAATATCGAGCAACTCCTGCTCTGACATCGGGGCGACACGATACCCTTTCTGATTAACCACTGTCACTAACCGCTCGGCAACTAACTGCGAAAGCGCTTCGCGCAGCGGTCCCACGCCTAGCTCATAGCGGGAGGTTAGCAGACTCATACGCAGTTTTTCATCAGGCTGATACACACCGCGGATGATGTCGTTCTTCAGCCAGCGGTATCCATCAATGGCCGTCGGTTGGGGAATGGCGGTCATGGTCATACTCCTGAAAGGATTTCCCGGCCTGCGCCGGGAACAGGTTTAATGCGTATTTTGCAATGGT
Organism: Citrobacter sp. MGH105; assembly: GCF_001037485.2. Lineage (NCBI taxonomy): Bacteria > Pseudomonadati > Pseudomonadota > Gammaproteobacteria > Enterobacterales > Enterobacteriaceae > Citrobacter > Citrobacter sp. MGH105. Next base: position 1,180,965 of record NZ_CP073048.1, read on the forward strand.
GCTTTTTGCCACGATAGCAGTTTTTTCCAGCGTGACATAATGGGCACGGTGCAAATAATTCCTATGGCTAACAACCCGGTAGAGATAACTTCCAGCTGTTGGGCCGGGCGAAACAGCATGACCACCAGCACAAAGATAATAAACGCGATGACCAGCCAGGTAAGCCACGGATAGAGCCACATTTTCAGTTTAATTTCACCGCCTCGCGCCAGCAGGATTTTGCGCATCCGCAGTTGAGAAACGGCAATGACCAGATACACCAGCAGCGCGATGGCACCGGAGCTGTCGATCAGGAATTTAAACACCTTGGCCGGGGCGTAATAGTTGACGATGACGGTGAGGAACGCAGCACCTGTCGACAGTAATACCGCCACATAAGGTGTTTTGCTGCGGTTCGTTTTACCCATAAAGGCGGGGGCATCGCCACGGCGGCTCAGGGAGTAGAGCATACGCGATGACGTATACAGCGCGGAGTTAAGACAGCTGGTCACCGACAGCAAAATGACGCAGTCCATGATCAATTTCGCGTGCGGGATATGCAGTAGCTCCAGCACCGAGCGGTAAGAACCGACTTCTTTCAGGCCCGGCATGTTCCACGGGATCAGCGCCACCACCACAAAAATAGAGCACAGATAGAAGATAGAGATACGCCAGATAACCGAGTTGGTGGCGCGAACGATATGTTTATCCGGGGTATCGGATTCGGCGGCGGCGATGGTAACTATCTCTGCGCCCATAAAGGAGAACATGGTGATTAACATCGCGCTGATCACGGCGCCAAAACCGTTGGGCATAAAGCCGCCCTGATCCCACAGGCGTGAAACTCCGCTAACCTCGGCATAAGGGTAGAAACCGCTAATCGCCGCCGCACCGAGGGTAATAAACGCCAGAATGGCAACCACTTTGCACAGCGCCAGCCAGAACTCGAACTCACCGTAATTTTTGACGCTCAGCAAATTACTGCCGGTTAACGCCAGCGTGATAACCAGAGAAAACAGCCAGATAGGAATACCTGGTACCCAGGAGTGCAGAATGATGGCGGCGATATTCGCTTCCAGAGGGATAACTAACACCCAGAACCACCAGTACAGCCAGCCGATGGTATAACCTGCCCACGGGCCAATGGCCTTATCGGCGTAAGTGGAAAAAGAACCGGTATCCGGGGTGGCAACGGCCATTTCGGCCAGCATGCGCATAATCATCACCACCAGCAATCCGGCGAACAGATAGGCTAATAATACTGCGGGACCGGCCTCTGCAATCGCCACACTTGAACCGACGAACAGACTTGCGCCGATTACCCCGGCAATAGACAGCATGGTGACGTGGCGTGATTTCAGCCCGCCCCCTAAATCATGTGATTGTGACACTTGCCCCATCTTTAAACCTCGTTATTGTTATTGACGTCGCTTCCTGCACCTTACCCGTAGGCCCGGTAAGCGTAGCGCCACCGGGCATCACAACATTGCCGGATGGCAGCGTTTGCGCTTTATCCGGCCTACAATTTCCCGTTTTTATTCGGGGGTTTAACTCTGCTTTGCCTCGGCAAAACACTGGGCGATAATGTCCAGCCCCTGGCTGATTTGCGCATCTTCAATAGTCAGCGGGACAAGAATGCGCAGCACGTTGTAGTAAGGTCCGCAGGAGAGCAGGATCAGTCCTTTCTCGCGTGCACGCGCCACCACTTCCGCAGTCAGTTTGGCGTCTGGTTTCGTGTGGTCGCCGTTTTCGAACAGTTCGATAGCAATCATCGCGCCCAGCCCGCGTACGTCGCCAATCTCGCGATGGGTTTCCGCGATAGCCAGCAGGCCTTCGCGCAGGGTTTGCCCCAGCTCGTTGGCTTTTTGCAGCAGATTTTCCTGTTCAAAAATGTTCAGTACCGCCAGCGCGGCGGCGCAGGCAATTGGGTTACCGGCATAGGTACCGCCCAGACCGCCCGGTGGGATTGCGTCCATGACTTCGGCGCGTCCGGTCACGCCCGCCAGCGGGAAGCCTCCGGCGATGGATTTGGCGAAGGTGGTGAGATCGGGCGCAACGCCCATCTGCTCCATGGCAAACAGCGTACCGGTACGGCCCGCACCGCTCTGTACTTCATCGGCAATCAGCATGATCCCGTGTTCGTCACAAATGGCGCGCAGCCGTTGCATAAAGGAAGGAGAGGCTGCGTAAAAGCCACCTTCGCCCTGAACGGGTTCAATCACGATGGCGGCGACGTCTTCTGGCGCGGCATCGTTTTTGAAAATGCGGTGAATGCTGGCGATAGCATCATCTTCACTGATGCCGTGCAGAGGGCAAGGATAAAGCGCGCGATAGACGTGACCCGGCATCAGCCCCATTCCGGCGGAGTACGGATTGACTTTCCCGGTCAGTGACAGGGTGTAGTGGGTACGACCGTGGTAAGCGCCGCTAAAGGCGATAGTCCCCGTACGCTTGGTGGCGGCGCGGGCGATTTTCACCGCGTTTTCTACCGCTTCAGAACCGGTGGTCACCAGCAGGGTTTTCTTGGCGAAATCACCCGGCACTTTCTTATTCATGATTTCACACAGCTCCAGGTACGGCTCATAGGCCAGCACCTGGAAACAGGTATGGGACAGCTTTTTCAACTGCGCTTCTACCGCAGAGACGATCTGCGGATGCAGGTGACCGGTGTTCAGTACCGCAATACCGCCAGCAAAGTCGAGGAATTCCCGGCCTTCAACGTCCCAGACCCGACAGTTTTCTGCCCGCTCGGCAAAAATAGGGTGGATCTGTCCTACGCCACGGGGAACGGCGTTGCTGCGACGTTGCATAAGTTCTTTGTTGGTGCTCATCAGGTGTTCTCCAGTATTTGTTTTATTAAAGGCCGATGCACATATATTTGATTTCTAAGTAGTCTTCGATGCCGTATTTCGATCCTTCACGGCCAAGACCGGAGGCTTTTATCCCCCCAAACGGGGCGACTTCGTTGGAGATAATGCCGGTGTTAATCCCGACGATGCCGTACTCCAGCGCTTCGCCAACGCGGAAGACGCGGCTTAAATCACGGGCGTAGAAATAGGCGGCCAGACCAAACTCGGTGTCGTTGGCCTGAGCGATGACGTCAGCTTCGTCTTTAAAACGAAACAGCGGAGCCAGCGGGCCGAAGGTTTCCTCTTTGGCGACCTTCGCGTTATCAGGCACATCTACCAGAATGGTGGGCTGGAAGAAGTTACCGCCGAGCGCATGAGGTTTACCGCCCGCGATAATGCGTGCGCCTTTATCCAGAGCGTCGGCGATGTGTTCCTGCACTTTGGCAACCGCTTTCTCGTCGATCAGCGGTCCGGTGGTGACGTCAGGTTGCAGACCATCGCCGAGATGCAGCTTGCTCACCGCCTGCTGGAGTTTTTCAGCAAAGCGCTCATACACGCCGTCCTGCACGTACAGGCGGTTGGCGCAGACGCAGGTTTGACCAGCGTTACGGAACTTCGATGCCAGCGCGCCTTCCACGGCTTTATCAAGATCGGCATCGTCAAAGACGATAAACGGCGCATTGCCGCCCAGCTCCAGCGATACTTTTTTGATGTCTTTGGCGCACTGCTGCATTAACTGACGGCCGATTTCGGTCGAGCCGGTAAATGACAGCTTGCGTACCAGCGGGTTGCCTGTTAGCTCGTTGCCGACCGCGCTCGCAGAACCAGTCACCACGCTGAAAACGCCAGCCGGGATCCCGGCGCGATTAGCCAGTTCTGCCAGCGCCAGTGCGGAGTAGGGGGTTTGACTGGCGGGTTTAAGCACCATCGTACAGCCTGCTGCCAGCGCCGGACCGGCTTTACGGGTGATCATCGCTGAGGGGAAGTTCCACGGCGTAATCGCGGCGGTAACGCCGATCGGCTGCTTAATGACGATCAGGCGTTTATCAGCCTGATGGCCAGGGATCGTATCGCCATAGATGCGTTTGCCCTCTTCGGCAAACCACTCAATAAATGAGGCTGCATAGGTGATTTCGCCTTTGGCCTCCGCCAGCGGTTTACCCTGTTCCAGGGTCATCAAGCGGGCGAGATCGTCCTGATGCTCAATCATCAGGTTGAACCAGCGGCGCAGGATATTGGCTCGCTCTTTGGCGGTCAGCGCACGCCAAGCCGGCAGGGCGCGGTTAGCGGCGTTAATCGCTTCGCGGGTTTCATCTGCCCCCATTTTAGGTACGCTACCCAATTGCTGACCGTTGGCGGGATTGGTCACCGCGATGGTCTCGCCGCTGTTGGCGTCACGCCAGTTGCCGTCGATCAGTGCCTGCTGGCGAAATAAGGTTGGATCGTTAAGTTGCATGATTGCTTCCTGTCTTAATCGGTTTAACGGGTAAATGCGGCGTGTAATGTCTCCACGCTACGTGCCGCACGCAGCGTGCGTCCGGGGTTACTCTGGTTCTCCAGCAGCGCATGAACTTTGCTGACAATATGTGCGCCGATAGGGATTGCCGACGTTGCTGCCGGAGAAGGGGCGTTACAGGTGTGAATTGAGCGTGGCGTGGTGACAAACAGAAAATCGTCGATAAGCTTGCCATCAGGTGACACCGCCTGTGCCCGTACGCCCGCAGGCCACGGTTGCAGATCCTTAAGCGTCAGGCTCGGGCAGTACTTTTGTACCAGCCGCAGATAACCGCTTTTGCACAGCGAATTCTTCATTTCGCCAAGCCCTGAGCGCAGGTTGTTTTGCAGCACGCGGCGAATACCAGAAGAGCCGAGGATCTCCAGCGTATCGCTGAGCGAGAAGTCACGTTTACGATAGCCTTCACGTTTAAATGCCAGTACCGCGTTGGGGCCGACGGTGACGCTGCCGTCAATCATCCGGGTCAGATGAACGCCGAGAAACGGCATCGCCGGGTCGGGGATGGGGTAGATCAAATGGTTAACTATCTGATTATGTTCTGGCGCCAGGCGGAAATATTCGCCCCGGAACGGACAGATGATAAAGCCAGGTTCAACGCCGAGCATTTTTACCAGTCGGTCCGCCATCAGGCCAGAACAGCTAATCAGAGTCGCGCCTTCATATTCCTGGCCCTGACGGGTACGGACAATCACGCCCGCAGCATGCTCTTTCAGCGCGGTGACCTCGGCGTTGTAAATAATCTCACCGCCTTTGGCCTGGAAAATCTTCGCCATCGCGGCGGTGACTTCGCGATAGCTGACAATCCCGCTCGACGGGACAAAAATGCCGCCCAGTCCGGTGATATTGGGTTCACGCTCGCGAAGTTCCTGCGCATTTAGCCATTCGCGCTCCAGACCGTTAGCGGCGGTGCGATCCCAAAGCGCGCGCATGCGCTCCATTTCCAGAGCGGAGGTGGCAACCAGCATTTTTCCGCAGACGTCGTAGCGGATGCCGTTTTGGTCGCAAAAGGCTTTTGTGGCGCGATTTCCGGCCAGGCAAAATTGTGCCTTCAGGCTGCCGGGGGTGTAATAGACCCCGGCATGAATGACGCCGCTGTTGTGGCCCGTCTGGTGGCAGGCCGGGCCGGACTCTTTTTCCAGTAGCGCGATTCTGGCGTCCGGATAGACATCAATCAGTTGCATGGCGGTCGACATGCCGATAATGCCGCCGCCAATAATCACAAAATCATACATCCGCTTTTCCTTCGCGCTTACTGATGGGTCTGGTAGTGGTTGGTCGCGTACGCAAAATAACCACGCTGGCGCATCAGTTCGCGGCGCAAGTCCGGATGCGAAGTGAAACGATCGCGCCCGTGCAGCCAGAACAGGTTGTTGATCAGCAGGAATTTACCTACTGAAACCGGAACGGAAATAATGTTCTTGCTGGTTTCCAGCGCATCGGACAGGTCGCTCAGCCAGACGCCTTCTTCATAGTCTTTTGGCTGGACGAACTGGTCGATGTAGCGCATTACCGGGCGGCCCTGCTGGTCAACGTCAAATACCGGATGGAACACTTCCTGACTGACGTTTTTGCTTGGCGGTGCGGCAAAGCGCATGGCGCGACGTGCCAGAGGATGGGTAAAGTACTGCTCCAGATGCTCCCAGTCGTCGAGGTGCAGCAGCAGCGAGTTACCGCCGGTCATGTTCTGCTCGTCGATCTTCATCATCAGCACGTAATCGGTGATTTCTTCGAGGTAGGTTCCGTCGTTGTGCAATTCCATCACTCGATGAGGCTGGCGCAGATAGCTGTCTGAGTTATCGACGTTTTTCACCACAAAACGTGCGTAATATTGACCGCTCATCGCATCAAAATTAGAGCGTCCGATGAGGTGCGCTACCGCCGTTGCCAGCTTGACCATCTCTTCCGCCTGCGCCACGTCGTCTACGCCAACGGCATTGATTAGCAGTGCGCCTTCGGCACGATCGAGCAGGGTTTTCAGCAGCAGGGGCTGTAACTGATTGCCGCACAGGTCGTCGAGGATCTTGCCCACTTTGAAGCGCAAGAAGGATTTGTATTCCAGAGCCTGAACCGGCCACTGTGCGACGGCCTGCAGAAATTGCTCAGTGGTCTCAGCAGAAAAAGTCAGCTCCAGCAGGCGTGGGGATTGGGCTGACGGTTTCAGCGTGAAACCGCTGTAGTGCTGGGCTGGATCTTCAGCGTTCGGTTTTACGGCAGTCAGTGCGTTCATCAAATCGTTCCTCTCAGTAGATTGTCAGGGAGATATGGCGCAGCTCGTTTCGTAGCCATAAATTAAAAATATCTACATTTTTGAAAAACGCGCACAGAATGAGCTTGTTTGTTTATTATTTGTGATCAAAAACAACAAATATTTAACATTATGAAGGGTGTGGGTTAATGCGAGGGAAAAGATAAAGTATTTTAAAACAGTGGGTTAATCACGCTGCCGTGGGTGATGTGTCAACGGCAGCGGCAAAGTCAGTAACCGACTTTATAAATACGCCCGGTTTGGATGCCTTCCACACTGCGGCGGTAGGCGTTGGCGACGGTGGTGGCGGGCACGCTTTCAAAGCCCGGGAAGAAACTGTCGTAAGCTTCGGCGGACTCACTCAGCACGGTCGGACTTATCAGGTTAATGCGTTGACCATGGCCCAGTTCACAGGCCGCGGCGCGAACAAACCCTTCCAGCCCGGCATTGATCGTTGCGGCGTTTGTCCCCTGGGCGATGGGCTCGTGGGCGATAATGCCGCTAATTAACGTTATCGATCCGCCATCATTCAGGAAATGCTGCCCGGTTAATGCCAGGCGTATCTGGCCTAATAGTTTATCCTGAAGCCCCTGATTAAAGTCCTGGTCGGTCATTGTCGACAGCGGCCCAAAGAACAGATTACCGGTGGCGGAAACGATCGCATCTACCCGACCGACTTTTTCAAACAAGGCCTTGACACTCTCCTGCGAGGTGATATCGACCTGGTAATCACCCTGAGTGCGACCCACGCGGACCACCTCATGTTTACGGCTCAATGCTTGCGTAACTGCGCGACCCACTGTACCACTGGCACCAATAATGACGATTTTCATAACCACCTCCGCAATAGTGTGAGCCGCTATTCTTTAATGAAAATGAAATCAGATAAACTGGCTAAAAGTTAGATGATTACTAACCAGGGGTTTGTAATATGGATAAACTGCGCGGCATGGAAACGTTTGTCGCCGTGGTAGAGAGTGGGAGCTTTACTTCTGCGGCGACGAGGCTCGAAATGTCTGCGGTGATGGTGGGAAAATATATCACCCAACTGGAAGCGCAGCTCGGCACGCGTTTGCTGGAGCGCAATACGCGCCGCCAGAGTCTGACCGATGCCGGACGCGTCTATTTTGAAGAAGCCCGTCGCGTGCTGGAGCAAGTATCGATAGCCGAACGTTCGGTAGAGCGTCTGCGGCTGGCACCTGCGGGGACGCTGCGCATTAGCGCGCCCACTTCTTTTGGCGCTTGCGTGATCTCGCCGCTGGCCGCTGCGTTTTTACAGACCTGGCCAGAGGTGCGCATTGAACTGGATCTCACCAACCGGATGGTTGATCTGGTGAATGAAGGTGTCGATCTGGCGATCCGCATTGGCGATATCCATCAGACTGACGTGGTGGCGAAATACCTGTGTCCCTACCGTATGGCAATTTGTGCTTCGCCAGATTATCTTGCCCGTCATGGCACCCCCCGGACACCCGTGGATCTGGTGGATCATCTGTGCCTGTCCCATACCGTGTGGACGGCTCGCAACGAGTGGATACTGCCTGGCGTGACGGGGGAGGTCAGATGGAAGCGCGATGCGATCCTGCGCTGTAACGATGGTCATGGCCTGCGTATGGCAGCGGTAGCGGGGGCTGGGCTGTTATTGCAACCTGAGGTGCTGCTGGCGCAAGAACTGGCTACGGGGAAATTGATTCGGATCCTGGAAGGGTTTACGCCGCAGCCGCGGCCAATTCATTTGCTGTGGCGACAGGATTTGCGTCCTTTGCCTAAGCTGACACGGTTTGTTGAACATGTGCTGGAAGGAACGCAGGGGCTGCGCGGAAAATAAAAATGCCGGATGGCGTTGCACTTATCCGGCCTACAACCGAGCCAAATTGTAGGCCGGATAGGGCGCAATAGCGCCGCCATCCGGCATATTATTAACTGATATCCACCTGCGGTTTGCTGTTGCGTTTACGGATCATGCGCAGCACCGGCGGGACCACGATAACCAGTACCGCCATCACCAGCAGCACTTTCGCCACGCCGCTGGCCCAAAGAATATCCATACTGCCGTTACTGATAGACAGCGCCCGGCGCAGGTTCTGCTCCAGCATTTCCCCGAGAACGAAGCCCAGAATCAATGGCGACATTGGGAAGTGCATTTTACGCAGGATGTAGCCCAGCACGCCGAGGGCGACCATCAATACCAAATCGAAGGTGGTGCTGTGAACGGCGTACACGCCAACCGCGGAAACTGCCGCGATAGCCGGTACCAAAAACCAAAGCGGGATGGTCAGCATGCGGGTAAACAGACCGATCAGCGGAATGTTCATCACCAGCAGCATTACGTTAGCAATCAGCAGCGCCGCAATCAGCCCCCAAACGATATCCGGCTGCTCGGTAAACATGGCTGGACCCGGGGTGATGTTGTACAGCGTCAGCGCGCCCATCATCACCGCCGTAGTACCGGAGCCCGGCACGCCGAGCGTCAGCATCGGAATAAAAGAGCCGCAGGCCGAGGCGTTATTGGCGGCTTCTGGCGCCGCTACGCCACGAATATCCCCCTTGCCAAAGCTGTCGCTGTTGCCGCTGAGCTTTTTCTCGGTCATGTAGGTGATGGCACTGGCAATGGTGGCGCCAGCGCCAGGCAGAACGCCGACGAAAAAGCCGATCACTGATGAACGCAGGGTGGCCCCTACGCACTGTGCGCCTTCTTTGGCGTTGAACAACATGCGGCCCGTTTTACGCACCAGCGTCTGGCCACTGCTGGTATGTTCCAGCATTAACAATATTTCAGAGACAGAGAACAGCCCAATTACCACCACGATAAACTGCACACCGTCGGAGAGATGGACACTGTCAAAAGTAAAGCGATAAACCCCGGTGTTGGCGTCTACGCCGACGGTCGCAAGTCCGAGACCGATAAGCGCTGCCAGAAATGATTTCAGCGGATTTTGCGCCATCATGCTGCCGAGACAGGCAATGGCGAAAACCATTAAGGCAAAGTATTCCGCCGGACCGAAGGCCAGCGACCATTGGGCTAGCGCTGGGGCAAACAGAATGATGCCGCCGATGGCGATAAGCGAACCAAAGAAAGAGCTGACCGCCGAGATAGAGAGCGCCACGCCACCGCGCCCTTGCTGCGCCATCGGGTAGCCATCCAGCGCGGTCATAATTGCTGCCGCATCGCCGGGCACGTTCAGCAGGATGGAGGAGATGCGCCCGCCATATTCACAGCCAATGTAGACCGTAGCCAGCAGGATCAGCGCGGATTCTGCGGGCAGATGCAGCGCAAAGGCCAACGGCAGCAGAATCGCCACGCCGTTGATCGGCCCAAGGCCAGGCAACAAACCCACAATGGTGCCAACAAAACAGCCTATCAAGGCGATGACCAGGTTTTCCGGCGTCATTGCCACCGCGAAACCCTGAGAAAGATAAATCCAGGTATCCATCGTTTCTCCGTTAACCCAGCCAGGCGCCGAGTGGTAAGGTGACGTCAAGCAGTCTGTCAAAGGCATACCACAGCAGAATGCCTAGCACCGCGCCGGAAATTCCTGCAGCCGGGATGGTTGCGCCGAACAGCATGCCAATCACCACGGTGAGAATGGCGGTGGCGATGGGAAAACCGAGCCACTCAAAACCCCAGGCGTACATCAACAGAACAATCACCATCGTCAGCAGCTTTTGCAGCACGTGGCGACGGGGCCAACTGATGGTGTCCGGATGGCGCAACAGCAGCGCCACGGCGCAGACCAGCATCAGACTGATAATGCCAAGCGGGAAGGGACGCGGGCCAACCGGCTCATAGCTGTATTCGCTGCTGATTTGCCAGGCTACGAACAGCCCGGCTATGCAGAGCAACAGCCAGATACCTGCGAAAATACGATCGCTCATCATCTTTGCCTCTGCGTTTACTTCGCCAGACCGAAGGCTTTAGCCTGCTCACGATAATCCGTGACCTGCTTTTTCACGTAGTCGTCGAGCTGTTTGCCGCTCATGTTGAACTCAAACAGACCGCGTAGATCGCGCTGCTTTTTAAACTCATCGGTCTGCTGGAGTTTGTTAAAGGCATCAACCCACCACTGGTATTCGGCATCGCTGACTTTTGGTCCAACGTAGAAGCCACGAATGATCGGCCACACCAGGTCGTAACCCTGCTCTTTGGCGGTTGGCACATTGGCTAACTGACCCGGCAGGCGTTCTTCAGAGAACACCGCGAGCACGCGTATTTTGTCGCCGCTGAGGTAAGGCACCATCTCACTGAGATCGCCGGAAACCACCTGGACGTGATTTCCCATCAATGCGGTAACCGGTTCGCCACCGCCTTCAAAGGCCACGTAGCGCATCTTGTGCGGATCGACATTGGCTTTTTGCGCCAGCAGCGCCGACTTCATCCAGTCCTGGCTACCGATAGAGGCACCTGCGCCAATGACCACGCTGTTGGGATCTTTTTCCATTGCTGTCAGCAGATCTTTCAGCGTCTTCCACGGTGAGTCCTGGCGTACGGCAATCATGCCGTAGTCGGTGCCGACACTTGCCAGCCAGCGGACATCATCCACACCGTAGCGGCCAAATTTACCTTGTGACAGATTCAGCAAGGAGCCGCCGGAGAAGGCCACCACGGTGCCCGCTTCTGCCGGGCGTTGGGCAACAATCGCGTTATAGGCCACAGCGCCAACGCCGCCGGGCATGTAGGTTACGCGCATCGGTTTTTCGATAGCGCCGGTTTCCATCAAACTCACCTGAATCAGCTTACAGGTGAGATCGAAACCGCCGCCGGGTTTAGCAGGAGCGATACATTCAGTGCGCGACGGCGCTTGTTCCGCCAGTACAGAGGTACTCATCAATAAAATGCTTGCAGTAAGGGTACGAAATAACTGTTTTTTCATTGTTTATCCTCACACCGGAAAACCGGATTTTCAGGTACGGAAGAAGATTTTTGTGATTATGTGAGCCGATGTGTAGCAGTTCGGTTGCGTGATTGTTAAAACATTAACCTTTCAATTCCCTTTCAATGCGGCAGAAACTTTACAGGATGTGATATGCGTCTCTTATTAGCGGAAGATAACCGTGAGTTAGCTCACTGGCTGGAGAAAGCGCTAGTGCAAAACGGTTTTGCCGTTGACTGCGTGTTTGATGGCCTGGCAGCCGACCATCTTTTACATAGCGAAACGTATGCGCTGGCGGTGCTGGACATCAATATGCCGGGGCTGGATGGCCTGGAAGTCGTTCAGCGGCTGCGCAAACGCGGGCAGACGCTTCCTGTCCTGCTGCTGACGGCGCGTAGCGCGGTGGCCGATAGGGTGAAAGGGTTGAACGTCGGAGCCGATGATTATCTGGCAAAGCCGTTTGAAATCGAGGAACTGGATGCCCGGCTGCGGGCCTTGCTGCGTCGCAGTGCGAGACAGGTGCAAGGCATACAGCAACTGGGGGAGCTGGCGTTTCACGATGAAGGCTATTTTCTGTTGCAGGGGCAGCCGTTGGCGCTCACGCCACGTGAACAGGCGCTGTTGACGGTGCTGATGTACCGTCGGTTGCGGCCGGTTTCACGTCAGCAGTTGTTTGAGCAGGTCTTCAGCCTGAGTGATGAGGTTAGTCCCGAAAGCATTGAGCTGTATATCCATCGCTTACGTAAAAAGCTACAGGGAAGCGATGTGCGTATTGCTACGCTGCGTGGTCTGGGCTATGTGCTGGAGCGTAGCGATGAAGTGGGTTAAACCCCAATCGTTGTACCTGCAACTGCTGATGTTTCTGGGCCTGCCGCTAATGTTGCTGTGGGGACTATCGGCATTTAACAGCTATGTCAGTGCGCTACAAGCGGCGACCCAGGCGTATGACCGGACGCTGCTTTCATCCGCCAGGACCGTCTCCGAGCGGCTGGTGGTGCGCAATAAACAGCTGGAAGTGAACGTGCCATGGGTGGTGCTGGACAGCTTTGAACTGAATATGAACGACCGACTGTATTACAAAGTGGTTGATCCGGCGGGGAAGGTTATCTCGGGTTATGACGATTTACCGGCGATGCCGCCTGCTACCTCGCGCACGCGGTTTTATCCGGCGCTGGCATGGTTTTATCACACCGAATATCGCGGTGAGGCAATCCGCGTGGCACGTCTTCTGCAGCCCGTCAACGAAGGCGGCATTGTCGGCATGGCGGAGATTTATGTTGCTGAAACGCTGCAATCGCGGCGTTATCTGGCGCGACAGCTGCTGTTTTCCTCGTGGGTTTCGCAAGGGCTGCTGGTGCTACTGACTCTGGTGCTGGTTGGCTGGCTGCTGCGCCGGGTGCTACGCCCGATGCGCCAGCTGTCATCGCTGATGGTGCGTCGTGAGCCTGGCCTGCTGACGCCGCTGCCGGAGCTGCTGCCATGGTCGGAAACCCGTCTGCTGATTGTGGCTTTCAACCGTTATCTGGACCGACTTCGCGGTCTGATCTCTCGTCAGGAGCGCTTCAGCGCGGATGCTTCCCATCAGCTCAAAACGCCGTTGGCGGTACTGAAAACTCAGGCATCGGTGGCTCTCGCCAGCACCGAACCGCGGCAATGGTATGAGAGTTTACAAGCCATGAGTAGCACGCTCGATAATACCATTCAACTGACGGAGAGGCTGTTGCAGCTGTCTGCGGTGAAGCGCAAGGAGCAGGGGGAAAGGCATTTCTCGCCGGTTAATCTGTATGAGGTGGTGCAAACCAGCTGTTTTACCCGACTGGCGCAGTCGCGTAGTAAAGGGATCGATCTGGGCTATGAGGGGGTACAGGACGCGGTGTGGGTCGAGGGAGATGAAGTGCTGCTCGGCGAGCTGTGTGGGAATCTGCTGGATAACGCACTGAAATACACGCCGTCGCAGGGGATGGTGACCGCCCGGCTGCAACGAGAAGGAGAGGCCGTGGTGCTGGTGGTCGAAGATAGCGGGCCGGGCATAGATGAGCAGATGGTTCATCAGGCCCTGCTACCGTTTCATCGTCTTGATAACGTAGGCAATGTCCCAGGCGCCGGGATCGGCCTGGCGCTGGTCAATGATATTGCTCGTCTGCATCGCACGCATCCTCAGCTAACGCGTAGTGAGACATTAGGTGGGCTGAGGGTTCGGGTACGCTTTTTAAGCGTTACCGTATGAGGTATTCATGATGATGATATTTGTTGTTTAATTATAATAAAAGGTAATTAATTGTATTATTAATATCATTTGAAATGTTTTCGTAAGGCAGCTGTTTTTATTTTAATTACTGTATTAAACAGCACCTCTAAGGTGATTCAACGTCACTGAAACAATACTTTTGTGCAATTTATCATACATAAAACACTTTTTCATAGACCATGTGATGTTATCTGTCAATAGCGAAAATGTTGTTAAAGGTTATCTTTTTTGCTGAGGTAGATAAAACTTCTATTGATATCATCTGCATTAAAATCATATAGATACGATTTCACTGGGGAGTATTGTCACAGTAATGAGTATTATTTTTTACATTTACTGACAATGTACCATTGCGTTTTTTAGACTTGTGATATAATTAGCAACATGAAATGAGAAAAAAACAATTAAAGATCAATAAATAATGGGCTGAGATATGCTTAAAAAATCGCTAAAGATTAGCAGCCAAGGATATCCAGTCTTTTTAAAACTGGTCGATTTCATTGTTATCAATGTGACGTTAATTTTTAGCGCCCATCTGCTGGGTTTGGTGCCCTTTAACACCATTGCCATTTTGAGTCTTCTCTTCTCAATCTTTTTCTTGCTGTTTGCTGAATACATTAAAATGTACCAGCAAAAGATTAAGACGATCGGTTTACGTAATCAAAAGCGCTTGGTTTTTTGTACGCTGCTGGCGATTTTTTTTAACGAACTGGTCAGTATGACGGTGGCTGAACCTGAGTCACTGGGCTACTTAGACAGACTGCCTTCCCCTTTTTATTCAGCCATTATTTACTGGTACTTCATTCCATTACCTTTTCTTTACTACATTCGTTTTTTTATTTTTAAGTATTCAACGAAAAAGAGTATCCGTGTGGCGATTATTGGTCTGACCGACAATGGTCTGGCCGCAGAAACCGCTCTAATGAATGAATACGCCAATATCACATTAGATCTGGCCTTTTATGATGAGCGCGCCTTATCTCGCTGTGGCGATGTCGTTGATAAGGTTAAAAGCCCCTTTCGTGGTCCGGTGATCAATCTGGTCGAGGAAGCCAAGAAGGGAAACATAGACGAAATCTATATTGCTTTACCGATGGTTGCTTTACATCGCATTCGTCACTTTTTGGCCATGATGTCAGACACCACCGTAGATACCTATATTGTCCCTGACTTTTATACCTACAGTAACAACATGTCCAAGTTACGCTCCATCCACAATCTGCAAACTATCGGTATTTTCAGTTCACCATTCGAAGGGGCGGGCTCGTTTATTAAGCGGGCGGAAGATTTGGTTCTTGGCAGCATCATTATGGTGATGATTTCCTCCCTGATGCTGGCGATTGCCATTGGTATCAAACTCACGTCCCGTGGGCCGGTTTTTTTCAAACAGGACCGCTATGGCTTGAGTGGGCAAAAAATTAAGGTCTGGAAGTTTCGTTCTATGCGCGTCATGGAGAATTCCGATACGGTTATTCAGGCCACTAAAAACGATCCGCGGGTAACCAAATTCGGGAGCTTTTTGCGCCGCACTTCGCTGGATGAACTCCCTCAATTTATTAATGTTTTGCAGGGAAGTATGTCGATTGTCGGTCCCAGGCCTCATGCGGTTACGCATAATGAGCAGTACCGAAAACAGGTCGAAAATTACATGATTCGCCATAAAGTTAAGCCAGGGATCACTGGGCTTGCGCAGATCAACGGGTTCCGCGGGGAGATCGATGCGCTTTATAAGATGGAAAAAAGGGTTCAGTACGATATTGAGTACATTCAAAACTGGTCGTTATGGCTGGATATAAAAATTATTATTAAAACTATTTTCAAAGGATTTGTCGGTAAGAATGCATACTAAATTACTCGTTATTACCGGAATCGTGATATCGCAGTCCGCATGGGCTGATTTAACACCGAAATCACACATTGGCTTTGCGGGGATAGACTTCCAGGGCAAGGTCGCTGTGGACTATGGTTATAATGATAACGTGTCTTATCAGCCACATAGCAGCGATGCTATCGGTTCCTCGTTTCAGAGTGCGGCGCCCGTTCTGAGTATGATTGGAGAGCGTGGTCAGGATAAGTATTTGCTGATGTACTCTGGGGATTATCGTAACTACTCAAGCGATTCTGCTGATAACTACAACGATCATTTTTTCCGTTTTAACGGTGCCTGGCGGTATGGGCTCAAGCATGGCTTAACCCTCAATCTGGAGGATTCGCTTGGGCATGAATCCCGCGGTCGTGACATCACCGAGGGTTTTTTACCTAGTCAGTTCGAGCAGTATGGGATTAAATCTCCGCTGACGACGAATTTTATCAATAGTGAATTACGCTACAGCTACGGTGCGCCTGATGGTCGCGGCAAAGCGGAACTGGCGTTGTTATACAAAAAACTGACTTTCGGTAACACCTCTGATGTTCGGGACAGCAGTGAGGACTTCTACAATTATATTCAGGAACAGGAATGGCATGAAAATAGCCTGATAGCGGAAGTTTTTGACCAATACTCATCCAGAACGCGCTTTCGCTATAGCTTTATTACTAACCAGCGTCGCTATGATAACAACTCAGAAAAAGACACTAATGAGTATTATTTACTGTATGGCCTGAAGTCGCAGTTGACGGGGAAAACCAATGTCGACATGAATATTTCATGGTTGTATAAAACATTTGAAAACAACGCAAACTCGCATGATTTTAATGGTCTAAACTGGGACATAAAAGCGGAGTGGAAGCCGTTACAACAGTCTGTTTTCACGGCCCACTCTGCGCAAAGCATTAAAGACCCATCGGAAGTTGGGGGATATATTTTAGTGACCCAGTATGGCCTTTCTTACCAGCATTTCTGGTTAGGCACTCGTTTTTCTACTTTATTGGACTACTCATTCACTTCGGAAGACTATAAAAAACAGAACAAGGATCGACATGATAAAGATGGCGTGTTTAGCGTCACCATGAGCTATGACTACACACCGTCGGTTAATTTTGAGATTAAATATCAGATAGATACATTAAATTCGAATAAGGATACTGACTCGTTTTATATCGGTCCCAACGACAATCAGGAAGTCATTAGAACGTTGGGTTATGATAATTCTATGATTATGCTTAAAGCTAAGGTTCAGATCTAAAATGAAAATAATAGAACTGTGCGCGGTTTTGCTATTCAGTATCCTGTTGGTCGGATGCACAGCGTCCAGCCCGCGATTAATGGACGATCCTGCTACTGTTCAGCAGGATTACCGACTTGGGGCGGGGGATACGGTCAATATCGCTGTTCATGGTCAACCCGATATGACGATGCGGTTTATTTTGGATAAGAGCGGGGAAATTAATTTCCCGTTTGTTGGTGCTCTTAAATTACAAGATAAAACCGTTGATCAAGTGACTAAAGAATTAACTCAACGCCTGACCGGAGATTATTTTACATCTCCAATGGTGACGGTGAGTATTGCTGAGTTCCGCAAATACTATGTTTCAGGTGAGGTAAAAAGTCCAAATGGCTTCGCTTATGAGCCAGGGCTTACCGTCGAGAAATCTATTGCGCAGGCGGGTGGATTTACAGATCGTGCTGACCGAAAAGATATCAACATTCGCCTGTCAGGGAGCAATCAGCTGCTTGAGAATGTCGATTTAACGCACTCTGTTCATCCTGGGGATGTCGTGATTATTGGCATGGGGTTCTTCTGACGATGAAACTATCAATAGTGGAAAACGGCAAAAAACGAGAAAGCAGTGTCGAATTCTCCCGTTTTGCCAAAGAGCTGAAAAAGAACGCCTGGAAAATCGCGCTGGCGGGTATCGTTGCCGGGGTCGTCGCGTATCCGTTAATCAGCATGATGTCCTCAAAGTATGTTTCAACGGCGACGGTGCTGATTAAGGCGCAGGCTGATAACGTTTCTCCGTTTCCACAGGTTGATGGTTTCGATTCAACACGCAGTGGTTACTACGAAACACAATATGCGTTGATGCATTCACGTATTGTGCTGGAGCAAGCCGTACGTGATATGAAGTTGGATGAAAACCCGGAGTTTACCGGGGAAAAAGCCGGTGCTCAGGGGGCTGATAGCAATGAAAGTCGGCAACTGAGAATGGAGCAAGCGCTGAAAACGCTGGCGAAAAATCTGAATGTCATTGGTATTCGTACGACGAACCTGGCGTCTATTACCTATGAATCAACGTCCCCACAGGTAGCGGCTGACATTGCGAATGGCGTCGCGCAGGCTTTCATCAACTACACGGTGGAGCAGAAACGTCTGAAGGTGGAGAAAGCTCGCGAACTGAATTTTGAAAAAATGGAAGAGATTCAGAAGTCGATAGCTAAGCAAAAAGACGAGATGGACAGCTATCTGAAAAATGCCGGGCTGCTGACCTTCCGCGGTATCGATGGTTTTGAAACCGAGCAGTTAAGTATCGTAACTAATCGCCTGGCCGATGCGACCCAGCGTCGGGTTGCCGCTGAATCCGTCTATAACGAGGTGAACGGGGGAGGTAAGTCCCTTGAGAGCATTATCTCGCTGCCTTCGGTCTCTAACCACGCTCAGATCCAGGATTTGCGCATTGCGTTGATTCAGGCACAACGAACGTTGTCCGAACAGCGTAAAGTCTATGGGCCAAAAAATCCCGCTATTTTAAAAGCCGAGGCCGATGTTCAGTCGATCCAAAGCCAGACCGGACGAGTGTTGGGCGAGCTGAAAGTCGGTTTACGTCAGCAATATCTGGCGGCGCTGGCGGACGAAAAAAACTATCAACAGCAAGTGATTGAGCAGAAAGAGATCTTCCAGAAAATGGCGTCAAAACGGGATGCCTGGAACAGTCAAAAGCTGTCGTTAGATAAAATGGAAGACCTGTATAAATCGCTTTATCAACGTACTCAGGAGCTGTCGCTGTCCGGCGTGAATGCCGATGCGGTGTTATACGACCCTGCGGTACCCGCGTTAAAACCGGCGAAACCGAATAAATCTTTATTGTTGCTGATGGTGGTCATGCTGGTGGTGGTGTTCAGCATCATGTATTTCATTGTCAAAGCGGCAATGGATAACTCAATCGGTACCCTCAGTCGCATGAAAAAACGGCTCAATGTTGTTCCGTTGGGTGAAATTCGTCGTTTTAGCGGAACCTCAGGGCGCGCACAGGTGCGGGACATGATCATGAAGAACCCGCTTAATGCCGATATTGTGCACGGTATCCGTACCCGGATTATGCTGGATAATCGACCTTTACAGACGCTCGCCGTGGCGTCGACGGAGCACGGCGATGGGCGTTCTTTGTTGGCGAATCTGTTAGCGAACTCTTTTAGTTTCGACCAGAAAACACTGCTTATTGATGCAGATTTCTTTAACAGTGGTGGGCTCACATCCGAACTGGCGTCAGCTACATCCGCAGGCTTAGCGGAACTGCTGCGCGGGGAAACAGAGCTTGAACAGGCGAGGATCAAACTCAGTGATAATCTCGACTTTATTCCACACGGCAAGAACACCATCTCATCTTTACTGATGCTGTCGTCGGAGCATGTTGAACTCTTAATGCGCGAGTTGAAATCGCATTATCAGCGCATCATTATTGATGTTGCTGCTGTGAATCAGAGCCAGGATGTTCAACTGATCAAACGTGCCGTCGATGGCGTTGTTTTCATTGTGAAAGCCGGGGCGGGGTCGGCGGGACAAATCGCCAACGCGCTGGATAAGATCGAGGAAAATAACGGCGTGGTGATTGGTGCGGTGCTCAATGCAGTTGAAGAAAAGGATCTTGAGACGCAAGAGGGTCTGCGTTCACTGAACTTCAGTACCGATCAACTGATGGCAACGCCAGGCCGCGTATGAGTCTACTGAAGAGCGCTTCCACGATAGCCGGTTCATCAGTCATCTCGCAGTTGATTGGTGCACTGTCTATTTGGTTGATTTCACACAAGTACGATATGGCTGAAGTGGGGCTTTATGCGCTCAACTACAGCATCGCCGTGGTGGGCGCTCAGGTGTGTACCTTTGCATCACAGCTGTTAATTCCTAAACAGCAGGATGATGAACTGGTGCAGAATGTCGTGTTTTGCCTAATACAAAGCACGATCATTGCCTTACCTTACGCCGTACTCACCGCGTGGCTGTTTCACCAGAACATCCTGTTCCTCTATTTACTGACGCTGGCAACGGCGTGGGTTTTAATCTCGGAAAACCTGTCGCTACGCACGGCTAACTTTCGTTTTCTGATCTTCCAGCGCATTTCTGTTTCTGTGGTCGTTGTACTTTCCGTCCTTCTTACGCACCATGTACAACTATTTTATTGGTCGTGGGCCTGCGTGACGATGGTGCTGACCATAAGCTGTATTTTGCATTCGTTTGATATTCGTTCGGTGGCGGCCAGACATCTGCGACCCGCCAGTAATTGGCATTTTTTCAAACAGAATATTCATCACATAACCAAAGTGGGCAGCGCGGAAGTGTTGGCGATGGCCAGCAGCAATTTGCCTATTATGCTGATTAACTTTTGGTTCTCGGCGCTGACGGCGGGTTATTTTTCCGTGGTTAGCCGCTTTTGCCTGGCGCCGGTGGTGATCATCGGGAATGCGGTGCGTAATACTATTTTTTCCAAGTGGTCTATCGATTTTAGAAATAACACCTTTAATTATCAGGAATATACCCGGGTACGGATGCTGTTATTGGTGCTGGGGGTTATCTGTACTCTTGGCGTGTTTATTTTCTACCCGATTGTGATGCGCCTTGGTTTTAGCGAAGACTGGATAAACTCCATTGAGACATCACGCTACATGTTGCCCTATTTATTCCCGGCGCTGGCGATAAGCCCTCTGACGGTGATAGAACTTATTTTTGGTTCCCATCGCTATTTTCTGCGCATCCAACTGGAACAGCTGGCGATTGTACTCTTCGCTTTTGTTGTGACGCCCTATTTTTATAAAGATTATGCAACGTCGGTCATCTTGTTTTCTTCACTGACATTTATTCGCTACGCCTTCATTTATCTAAAAATGAATAAGCGAGCCAATCTCCTGAAAGATAAGCCGGTGATACTATGACGCTGAATACCGGATACTATTTACAGGTTTATACCTTTGTCACGCTGATCCTGTGTGGCCTGGTGCAATACTTTACCGGCATGCAGTCAGTGCTGTGGATACCTTTTTTCCTCACCTTATTGATGGTGGGATTATTGGTGATGCAGACGCGTGATGGCTCCTTACATCTGGATGCCCAGGAGACGATTGTCCTGGCGTTGTACTTTTCGTTTCTGGTGCTGGCTGGAGCATCGACGCTGATTCAGGGCGGGATCACCGTAGCGATTGTGGCATTCAAAAACGAAATTGCGCTGTCGCTGGTGATGATCTGTTTGCTGCTGGGCTTTTGCCGGGAATCACAGATTTACCGCGCAACGCGCTATCTGTATTGGGTGTTTTACGCGCAGATTCCGGTAATGATTTATCAGGTTTTACTGGTCGTTCCCCAGCGCGTCGCGGTGCGCGGCGAAGATGAGAAATGGGACTCCGTGGTTGGCACGTTTGGCGGTGACCCAATGGGAGGCGGGAATACTGCCGCAATGGGCTTGTTTTGCCTGTTAATTATGTTGTTAAAAGTCTCAGAATATAAGCATGGACTCACCACGTTCAAATCCATGGCGCTGCATATTGTTCTCGGTATCGGGTTATGCATCATTGGTGAAGTGAAGTTTGTCATCCTGCTATCGCCTATATTCCTGGCGTGGGTGTGGCTTTCACCGAGCTACGTCAAAGACGTTAGTAAGGTCAATCTGAAGACGTTGTTGGTTATTGTGGCGGGAATGCTGTTGCTTATTAGCCTGTCGATTGTGATCCTCGCATACTATTATTCTACGGCGTTCGGCGGCGATCCGTCGAAAAGCTCGTTAAGTATTTTTATCGACTCCTTAAGCTATATCTTTGATCCGAACTACATTATGTCTACCGGTGAGTTGGGGCGCTTTACGACGTTCCTGTTCTGGTTGAAAAATAACGATCTGTGGGGGCTTTCAGGAACGTTATTTGGCTACGGACTCAATGCAACTAACAGTGGTAGTACGGTGTCGCCGGGCTTTTTGAATATTATCTACAACTTAATTCTCGACTCGACTTCCCTGAGTATGCTGCTGTGGGAAGTGGGGGTGATCGGCACGTTGCTCTTTATTAGCTTATTCATTTATATCCTGAAGGTTTGTCAGCCAAAGCCATTACTGATGCTTGAGCAACTGGACCAGCAGGATCTTCAGTTGTTGAGCTTTGCACCGGCGTTTAACGCTTTTGCGATTGGTTGCTTAATTAGCTTACCTTATAGCCAGATACTGATGATTACACCGATGTTACAATTCCTGTTCTATTTATCACTAGGATCAAGTTTAGTGATTCGTCGAACCGTCCTTCGCTGCGTAGGGTAATGGTATGGACCAAAAACCGTTTATTTCAGTGAGTATTAAAACACTCAATGAATCTAAATGTATTGAGAAGACGATTGACAGTATCCGTAATCAGCTTATTGATTATCCACACAAAATTATTGTGGCAGATAGTCTATCAACGGATAACACCCAACAGCTTGCGATCGATAAAGGCGTGACCGTAGTGTCCTTAACTGACCCAGACGATCGCTGCTGCGGCGTCGGGCATCAGTTAGGTTATCTGTATAGTGAAGGGGAATATCTGCTACTGATGGATGGTGACATGGAGCTGGAAGAGGGCTTTGTGGATCAAGCTGTCGCATTTTTGCAGGCTGAGCCGGAATATGCAGGCGTCGCGGGAACCGTTGAAATGGACGATGCTGTTAACTATGAATTTAAATCGCGTAAGCAGCGTATTAATAAAATTTATCCGCTCGGGGATAGTGACCATTTAGGCGGTGGCGGGTTATATCGCCGATCTGCAATTGAAAAAATTGGTTATCTTACCAACCGTAATTTGCATGCTTATGAAGAAGCCGAACTGGGCCTGCGTTTGCGCGATGCGGGTTATAAACTGCGTCGTCTGAATATTCCGTATTTTATTCATACTTCCCATACTATGCCGACCTTTCAGATGCTGAAACACCGCTGGAAAAGCGGATACTATCAGGCCCCAGGCGAGCTTTTACGTTGTGCCTGGGGAAAACCTTATTTTGGCAAAGCGTTAAAAATGGTCAGGAACGAAGCGATTTTTTCTGTTTACCTGATTGCTTTGTTCATTGCGGCGGTGACCTTCAATCTCGAACTTTTCGACATTGCATTTCTGCCTTTACTTGCATTTATTGCCCTGAAAACCGTACAGAATCGATCGTTATTAAACGGCCTGCAAAGCGTAATGAACCTGGCCGTGCTTTCAGCCGGGCTGGTTAAAGGGGTGACTAAACCAGTACGCGATCCGTTGACTCCGCCTGACAGCAAAATCATTCATGAATAACTAAGGCTGGCGTAATGAAAGTTTTACTCGTGAATAAGTTTTTTTTCATCAAAGGCGGCGCGGAAACGGTTTATTTTCAAGAACGCGATATGCTGAAACAGGCCGGAGTGCAGGTTATTGATTTCTCTATGCTTCATGAGAATAATTTCCCCTCGGACTATACGGATTATTTCGTAAGTAATGTGGACTACCACAAAGCGAGCAATCTGCTGGGTGGTATCAAAACGGCGGTTAACTTTATTCATAATTCGCAGGCCTGCAAAAAAATGCTGGCGTTATTAGAAAAAGAGCGCCCGGATATTGTCCACTTTCACAACATCTACCATCAGTTAACACCGGCGTTGATTAAAGTTGCGCGCAATTTTGGCTGCAAAACGGTGCTGACTGCGCATGACTATAAGATTGTGTGCCCCGCGTATTCCATGCTGCGCGACGGCAAGGTGTGTGATTCCTGTATTACCGGAACGGTTTTCAATGCCTTCAGGTATCGTTGCCAGGAAGGTTCAGCCTCAAAAAGTTTACTGCTCTCCCTGGAGGCAACCTGGCAGTACATTGCACAAAATTATCAGGCACTGGATGTGATTGTTTCACCAAGCGTTTTTTTACGCGGTGTTTTGCTGCGCACGCTGCCAAATTCGCGCATTGATGTCATCGTCAATGGCGTTGATGACAGCCGTCCCCTGGCCGAAGTAAGCGATGAAGGCTATATGCTGTACTTTGGCCGTCTGAGCCGTGAAAAGGGCGTGGCAACGTTGTTGGCAGCGCATAAAAAAATGCAGAACAGCGCGCCGCTGAAAGTTGTGGGGCACGGTCCGTTGCATGATGAATTAGCCGCCAAATATCCGGACGTTGAGTTTTTAGGTTATGTGCAACAAGGGGAAGCCCTCGACAACCTTATTAAGCATGCGCGAGCGGTGATCCTGCCTTCAGAATGCTATGAAAACTGTTCAATGGCGATATTAGAGGCGATGTCCTTAGGCAAGCCGGTTATCGGGTCGCGCATTGGCGGCATCCCCGAACAAATTCGTGACGGTATCGAAGGGATTTTATTCGAACCGGGTAATGTGCAGGAGTTAGCCAATGCGATGGACGCTCTGGCCGACTCGCCTGAGAAGGCGAGGAATATGGGCTTACATGGTCGTGCGCGATTGAGTGAAAAATATGCGCTGAGTAAACATATGGATACCCTACAGGCGCTGTATAAAGAACTGCTGAGCAGGCCATAGTATGAGTAAAAAAATAACGGTTTTTGGAACGCGTGGTATTCCCGATGTATTGGGCGGTGTGGAGACACACTGTCAGAATCTTTATCCTGCCATTAAACAGCAGTTCGACGTGGATATTTGCGTAATCGCTCGCTCGCCATATGTAAATTACAAACGATCGGTATATAAAAAAGTCGAAACCTACGCGCTGTGGGCACCCAAAAAGCGCTCGCTGGAAGCTATTGTCCATTCCGTTATAGCGGCGTTCAGGACACGTATCGACCATTCAGATATTGTGCATGTCCATGCTATCGGCCCTGGCCTTGTGATCCCACTCTTACGCGTGATGGGTAAGAAGGTGGTTTTTACCCACCACGGGCCCGATTACGATCGCCAGAAATGGGGATTTGTAGCCAAAAAAATATTGTTGCTTGGTGAGCGTTGGGCGGTGAGATATGCCAACGAGGTGATTGTGATTTCTGACGTTATTAATCAACTGATCCAGAAAAAACACGGTCGCTATGATGCGCATTTAATTCACAATGGCGTGAACGAGCCGAGGTTATTATCACAGCTCACCATCGACAATACGCTCTCCCGCTTTGGGCTGCAGCCGAAAAACTACCTCGTGGTGGTTGGGCGGTTTGTGGAAGAAAAAGGGATGCATGATGCCATCGCCGCTTATCAACACAGTGGTTTGACCATACCGTTAGTGTTAATTGGCGATGCGGATCATCCGACCGAATACAGCGTGCGCCTCAAAAAGCTTGCCGCCGACACGCCAGGTGTTGTGATGACTGGTTTTTTACGTGGTGACGAACTTCAGGCGGTGTTTTCGCAGGCTAAATTGTTTGTGATGCCCTCATACCATGAAGGATTGCCCATTGCGCTGCTGGAGGCAATGTCATTTTCTCTTCCGGCCGTCGTCAGTGATATTCCGGCTAACCTTGAAGTTCAACT
This sequence comes from Citrobacter sp. MGH105, assembly GCF_001037485.2. Taxonomy (NCBI): domain Bacteria; kingdom Pseudomonadati; phylum Pseudomonadota; class Gammaproteobacteria; order Enterobacterales; family Enterobacteriaceae; genus Citrobacter; species Citrobacter sp. MGH105. The sequence goes on from NZ_CP073048.1 coordinate 1,206,223, forward strand.
GCCCGCCGAGGCCTATTTTAAGGTGGGAGATGTAACCGGTCTGGCTGAAAAATTAGGCCAAGGGGCAACAGCAAATAGCGTGGACTATGGTGTATATTTGCAAAACTACAATTGGCATGAAATCGCCAAAAAGACGGTTAACGTCTACCATTCCATTGATAAAGATATAGGTTAATTTTGACCAGTCCTCAAAATCGTCCTCCTGCCATCGAACGGTTTTACGCTCACCTTGATGAGCGGATAGCGCAGGAATTGACCCCTGAACAAAAAGAAGGGTTGGAAAAAGCGCTCCTTGCTACAACCCTGACTTCGCGGCATCAGATCGATATTCGCAGAAGCTTTCCTTTTTTCAGTAAGCGTTATTATCTGGTTTTTTTGTTTGGCAGAGATTTACGCCGCCAGCATCGCCAGGAATCAACCCTGTCGAGAATGTTGCTCACTTTTTTGCTGCTGATTGCCGTGCTATTCGTCACCTGCTGCATATTGCTGACGCTGTATATGATCAAATCTGCGTTAGGTATTGATGTGTTCCAAAATTTTCACGTAGGTATCTGGGACTGGTGGTTAAGCCTGAAAGACCGCTAGCGTTAACAAATTGGTGGAGGACGTCATTGCGATGAAGCGTAAATGGGTTTGTGCGTTGTTGTGCATGTTTTTCCCGCTGACGGTTATGGCCGCATTGACGACCGTTACCCCCAAAGCATTGACGGGCCCGTTAACCAATCCGGGGATTGGCGTGGCAAGTTTTCATCAGGGATACGGTGAAACGCTGGGGCTGGCGGACTATCCCAATACCGGATTTGAATACGAGCGTTTTTACTGGCGGGACCTGGAGCCAGTCGAAGGCCAGTACAATTTTGCATTGGTGGATGATGCCTTCAAATACGCGGCGGCACATCGTCCTGCGATGAATGTCGGGTTACGATTTATGGCGCTTGCCGACCCGGCGGATGGCACTAAAATTCCCGACTGGCTGATTAAAAAAGGCGTAAAAGGAACCTGGACGTCTGATAATAAGACGTTTATACCGGATTTAGACGATCCTCTGTTTATTCAATACAGCCAGCGTCTGTTGAACGCATTTGGTAAGCGCTACGATGGTAATGAGAATCTCGCGTTTGTTGATATTGGCATGGTGGGGTCGTGGGGAGAATGGCATAACAGCAACTTCCCGAACCTGAAGCCATTACTGGAGCGATACACCACGGCGCAACTGGATCGCTACGTCGCGATGCACTTTTCTGCTTTCCCTGTGACACCAAAAATAATGTTGATAAGCGGCGGTCAAAGTCTGGCGAATGCGGTGGCGCGTGGGGCTGGGTGGCGTGCGGACTGTTGGGGGGACCTGCGCGTATTTTCGGACACCTGGAACCATATGGCTGATGATTACCCGCAGCGATTGCTGGCTGCGCAGCAGAGTTATTCAGGGTTCAACGACGTCTGGAAACGTGCGCCGGTGAGTCTGGAGATCTGCTCGTATATGCAGGACTGGAAGAACACCTTTCACTATACACGTGCTGAAGTGCAGGGGATTTTTGACTGGGCGGTCAAGCAGCACGCCAGTACCATTAACCTGAAATCGAGAACGATACCCAGCGACTATCGACCGATTGTCGACGATGCGCTGACCAAATTGGGCTATCGATTTCGCCTTGCGTCCCTGAGCCATGAGTCCGTGTGGGACAGCGGACAAACGCTGACATTAAACAGTACCTGGTACAATGAGGGTGTCGCACCGATTTATCTGCCTTACATGCTGGCATTCCGGGTCGTAGACAGCGCCAATAAGGTGGTGGCACAGGGGAATTCCGCGGAGGATATTCGCCGCTGGCTCCCCGGTAAGTATCAGGTCAGTTATGCGTTATCTATGCCAGGCCGACTGGCGAAAGGGCAATACGCGATTGAGGTTGCGATGCTGGATAAATCCGGTGTCGCGAGAATCAACTTTGCCAATGAAGGGAAACAGAGCAACGGCTGGTACCAGGTATCAACAATAACGGTACGCTAGTCAGACACAGCAGCGAGCCTAACGGTCAGGCTCGCTGCTGAGAACATTAAATTTGATACCCATTCGGGTTATTTTTTTGCCAGTTCCAGGTGTCACGCATCATTTCATCAAGGTTATAGATGGCCTTCCAACCTAGCTCTTTGTATGCCAGCGATGGGTCAGACCAACATTCGGCAATATCTCCGGGTCTTCTGGCGACAAACTGATAATTAATTTTTGTCTGCGCTGCTTTTTCAAATGCCTCAATGAGGTCAAGTACGGAATACCCGACTCCAGTACCGAGATTAATCACTTTGTAAGCCGCGCCTTTGTTCTGGCAATCCAGTGCGGCTAAATGACCGGTCGCCAGATCCATGACGTGAATATAATCACGCACACCGGTACCATCAGGGGTTGGATAATCATTACCGTACACCGACACGGTTTCCAGCTTACCAATCGCGACCTGAGAGATATACGGAACCAGGTTATTAGGGATACCGTTAGGATCTTCACCAATCCGACCTGATGGATGGGCGCCAACCGGGTTGAAATAGCGCAGGCAGGTAATGCGAAAATCGGGTTGTGCACGTGAGAAATCGGCCAGAATTTGTTCGACCATCAACTTAGACGTACCGTACGGATTGGTGGTGCCGCCCGTAGGTGATTGCTCGCTCAGCGGTACGCTTTCTGGATTACCATATACCGTCGCAGATGAGCTAAAAATGAAACGATTAACGCCAGCGGCCAGCATCTCATCCAGTAAAACCAGCGTACCGGTGACGTTGTTTTCATAGTAGGCGAGGGGCTCTTTTATCGACTCTGAAACCGATTTGAGTCCCGCAAAATGAATGACATCGGTGATGTTATGGTCGGCGAAAATGTTTTTTAATGCCTGCCTGTCGAGAACATCGGCGATATAGACAATGGGCTCTCTTCCGGTGAGTTCCGCGACCCTGTCCAGCGAAATTCTGCTGGCGTTCGCCAGATTATCGATGACTACGACATCATCGCCTCTTTCCAGTAGCGTTAACACAGTATGTGAACCAATATAACCTGCACCACCAGTGACAAGAATTGCCATACAGACTCCAGAAAAATGCTATAAACCCGAGCGATTTTCTACCAATGCCACCCGAGAATCCAGTGAATCAGTTATTTTGCCGGGTAAGGTAAGTGTTTCTGTATTTTATCATACATTTATATGCTATTTTTTTAAAGATTGCCAACAGACTGAACTTATTAACTTTTGTATCATAAACAATATAATTATTTGAGAAGTTCAGCGTGTGGACGCCGTCACTGTGGTTGATCGACGAATTGATTTGTTCGATCAGGCTCTCAGCAAAACTAGCGTCGTTCAGTGTCACTAATTCTTTGATATAGATTGATTTTCCATAAGTTTCCGGCGTGCACTCCTGAGTAAGGAAGTACATTTTATTTTCGACCTGATAGGAGGCTCCTGCGCCTCGATGATGAGGATTGCTCACCTTCAACGCCGGATTAATTCGCTGCCACTGTCCGTAAAGATGATCTGCCGAATGAATAATTATTTCATTATCCATCGTGGTGGACAACAGATAACAGGTTTCATTAACTGAGATAAATATGTTGTCAGTTAATTCGGTATCAGAGATTAAAACTTTAACTTGCTTCCAGCGTGCAGGGAACTCAATTGACTGAAACAGTATTACCTCTTTTCTTTCTGAAGACTCGGGAATCATGAAGAGTTGATCGTTGATATGTATCAGATAAGGGAATGACAAATGACACTTTAAGTCGTCAAAGCCTTCAAGGCTAATATCTTCAAGTTCAACCAGATCACGGTCAAGAACGCGACATCGTAGCGTGCCTTTTGAGTTACGGAAGCTAAAAGCTTCATAGAAAACATACAGTTTATCGTCTTTTTCAATCAGAAAAGGATCGGCCTGAAATGTATATTTCTTTTTTAACTGCTGCGCAGTGGATTTGCTTAATATCTCCAGAGTGTTGTCAGGGAATAAGTGTGTACCATTATCCTTAATAAGCATGATATCCCACGACTCATGATAAAATATCATATTTATTATTTTTTTTATTTTTGCTTGCATTCGTACCGGCTCCTTTTTATCGCCTGCACCATGTATGAACGGCTGTCTGTACTCTGTGCATGAGACCTGTCGCAATATTTTATAAATGTGCGAAATCCGATGTAGGAACACCAGTAGCTATTTTAAAGCTAGTCGCAAGTCTGTGCTTTGTCTATAGCACAAAAGTAGGTAAAAGCTATCCAGAGCATCCTTGCTCCAGTGGGGGAATTACTCGAAATGCACCTGCGGGTTATCTGCAAGGGAAACGTAGGTTTTGCTGTTTTTATCCAAGGTACGGATTTCACCGCTTTCGATGTCATACACCCAACCGTGCAGACGAAGCGCATTATTGCGCAGCCCAACCGCGACACAAGGATGCGTTTTAATGTTGTTAAGCTGTGCGATAACGTTCTCTTCCACCATGGCGTTAACTTTATCGATTGGGTTATCCCAGGTTTTTTTATCGACCACGGCTTTCGCGGCATCGGCATAGTGCAGCCAGTGAGCGACAGCGGGCATCGGATCCAGGGGCTGGCTATCGGCAATGGCTTTCATCGCGCCACAATTAGAGTGACCGCAGATGACGATATCCGTTACGCCAAGTGCGACAACCGCGTATTCGATGGTTGCGGATACACCACCCGGTTCCGGACCAAATGACGGTACGATATTACCGGCGTTGCGGATAACGAAAAGCTGTCCTGGATCTTGCTGAGTAACGAGTTCTGGTACCAGGCGGCTATCGGAACAGGAGATGAAAAGTGCCTTAGGATTCTGGCTGGATGCCAGGCTGCGGAAGAGTTCCTTGCGTTGAGGGAAAATCTCTTTTTGGAAGTTGAGGAAGCCCTCGATGATATGTTGCATAGCAGTGTCTCTTGTCTCTGTTTAAGCAGGTTATGATGAAGATCACACTTTCCAGTTTAACACCAGCCGACAGAAGGGAAAGACTTTATAGCAGTTCAGCAACATCTTTGGATAATTTTGCCCCACCGTGGCAGGGCAAATCGTGTGATGTACGCTATGCGTTCTGCCATTTCTGGTATGCCGCTTTTAGCCTGTTCATCGCGTCTACCAGTACCGGGCGCGGGCAGCCAACGTTGAGTCTCATATGCCCCTCTCCACCGGGACCGTATTGCGCCCCAGGTGACAGGCCAAGCCTGGCGTCATGCACAAAAAAAGCGCTTAGCTGCTCATCGCTGAGATCCATTTTTTCCGCATTCAGAAACAGAAGATACGACGCGCCGCCATACACTATTGAGATCAAAGGACAGTGCTTTTCAATTTCACTTTTCACAAACGCTACATTGTCGGCCAGATAGGCCAATAATTTCTGGTGCCAGTCGGCGCAATGGGTAAAAGCGCTATAAATGGCCGCCTGCTGCAATGAATGCGTCTCGGCAAGGTAGCAGTTATCCAGAAAGTGGTAGAACTGATGGCGTAATTCATCATTCTTAATAATGGCGATTCCGCCCTGGATCGCCGCCGTATTGAAGGTCTTGCTGATGGAAGTAAGCACGATTGACCGACTATCTGGCGCTTCATCAACAGTAAAAAACGGCAAATGGCGCTTTCCTGGCAGGGTTAAATCACTATGCACTTCATCAGACAGAATGATGACGCCAGCCTGCTGGCAATAGTGGCTTATTTTTTCCAACGTTTCCCGCGACCACACCATTCCACCTGGATTATGCGGTGAAGGGAACAAAAACATTTTGCACTGCTTGAGTTTCTCGCTGAAATCATACCAGTCAAATTCATAGTGCCCGTTTTTCTCAATGAGGCGCGTCTGAATCAAATTCCTACCGCTGGTGTTTACCAGATTAGGATAGGGATCATAGATTGGCGTACAGGTTAAAATATTATCGCCTGGACGGGTAAGCGCCATTAAAGAGAGTACGATAGTTTTTATAACACCGGGAATAAAATGTAACCAGTGTGCCTTGATATCGGCATCATACTGTTGTGCATACCAATGAATAACAGATTCTTTCCATTGTGGATAATCCAGGTTATAGCCTTGCACAGGCTGTGACACCACCGAACGCAGCGTGCTCATGATTGGCTCTGGTGTCGCAAAATCCATATCTGCAATCCACAGCGGTAATACATCGGTGGTACCGTACATCTGTTGTAATTGCCCGTATTTGCGACAATTAACATCCCTTGTGACAATATCATCAAACAAAGACATTGTTGACTCCTGGAAAGTCTCTGAAAATAGTGTAAGCAACGCAAAAGCGAAGAATGTTTATGTATATCTAATGGATATATTTAATTTACCCTGGTGATAGCTAATATTTAGCTATTTAGTAGTCTATGATTTTTGCTCAACCATATTCTCAGTGGCTTCATTGGGCTCATATTTAGCAATGCCAATACCGGTTACCGCCCACAGTAGGGCAAAGATGACGCCGCTGTAACAGAGGATTGCCCAGGGCAAGTAATCAAGCGTGGCAACGCCCAGCATAGTGGCGCAATAAACGCCTGAGGCAGACCAGGGGATAATCGGTTCGACAACGGTTCCGGCATCTTCAGTGGTTCGCGAGAGGTTTTTTGCCGCAAGACCTCGTTTTTTGTACTCCTCTTTAAAGGCATCACCGCACAGAAGCAACGGTAAGGTCCCATTTGCCGTGCAGGCACAGATGGTAAATGTCGTCACAATCGTGGTAGCCACCAGGCGGAATGTGGATTTAACGCCTTTTGTCAGCGCGTTTATCACGGTGTGCAGAGAGCCTGTCGCACTCATTGCCCCGGCAAAGCTGAAGGCGCTGAAAACGGTAACGAAGCTGCTAAACATTGAAATAGCGCCGCCTCGCTCCAGTAAGCGGGAAACATCGGAAGACAGTGTCGGCAGATTATCTCCGGTAAGCATTGCGAGCTTAAAGCCACTGACCACGGATTCGCCGACAGAGGATGCCGTGAATTGCTGAAAGACTAACGCCAAAATCATTGAGACTATCGTAGATAAAAAGAGCATCGGAATGGGCGGTCTTTTTGACAGTGAGCCATATAAAACGATGATCGGCGGGAGTAGCAGCAGAATATTAAAGTGATAAATCTGACCAATAGAATTCATTAAGTTGGTGATATTTTCTGGCGCGCTGGACGAGGCATCAATGCCCATGCCCATATAGCTGTAAACGACGCAGCAAATAATAAAACCCGGGCCGGTAGTCCACAGCAGGTGGCCGATATGCGAGTACAGGTTTACCCCGGCAGCCAGTGCAGCCATGTTGGTTGAATCAGAAACCGGTGAGAGCTTATCACCAAACCAGCAGCCTGAAACAATAGCACCAGCGGCAATGGGCAGCGAGACATTCAGACCAATCGCTACGCCAATCATGGCAATACCAACGGTCCCGATAGAACCCCAGGAGGTACCGGTGCATACTGAGATCAGTGCTCCCAGCATAAATGCCGAAATATAGAAATATTGAGGGTTAATCCACTTCAGACCATAATAAATCATCATTGGAATAGTACCTGACACCATCCATGCGCCAATTAAGAAACCGATACTGGCGACGATTAATATGACCGGCAGCGCTTCAGATATTTTATTGCAAATAGATTGTAGAATGTCATCCCACGTGTAGCCGTGAGCGATGGCGATAAACGAGGCGGCTGCCGTTCCCATCAGGATCATGGGTTCAGCACGAATATTGAAGATAAAATATCCGATGCTAATCCCGCCCAGCATGACTACCATGGGTAAAACTGACCAAAAGAAAGACAATGGCTTTCTGTTGTTGGCGGTGCAGTTATTTAATTCCATAATTCCATCCCAATCATTAATGGTTGAACACGTCAAATAAATACCTGCTACAGGTCACTCATGTCTGAGTAACATAGTTGCCAGAGTTCATGGCTGAACCCTATTTATTAACTGTTGCAGATTATCTTTTTTGACCTGCTATTTTGATACTTATATTTTAGTAGTAAGGTAAGAGAAAGTTTGGTGAATAAATTACCCCTCGGCATAAGGTGAATGATGTCGGCGTTGTTGACTCAATTTTCGATACTGCTGTGGCGGCATGCCGACGTATTTATGGAACGAGCTGTAGAATCGACTGCTGGAGCGAAATCCTGCAATTGTAGCGATATCCAGAATTGTTTTATCCGTATCGCTGAGTAAAGCCCGCACATGGTTAATGCGCATCGCGGTAATATACTGTTTCATCGTCAGTTGCATCACCCGGTGAAAAATACCCATCGCATAATTGGGATTGAGTTTTACGTGTTCGGCAATAGCATCGACAGTAAGCTGTTTGTCGCAGTTGGCGGCAATAAACTCCAGCATCTGGCTGACGTAAAACTGTGAATGCCGTGAAATACTGTTTTTCTGGGTGCGCGACGTTTTGTTACCCAGTACCGGCCGCCAGCCAGCGAGGCTAAAGCGCTTGAGCATCAGCGCGATTTCATCAATGGCTAACTGGCGAATTTGTTCGTTATCGCTATTGAGTTCATTCTGCCAACGCTGTACTTCAAACGCGCTCAGCTGCTGTGAAGCCAACGAAGTAATCACCATCCCGTGGGTCACGTGATTAATCAGCTCCCTGTCCAGCGGCCAGGACAAAAACAGATGCATCGGTAAGTTGAAGATGGCCATCTGTTTACAGTGCCCGGCATCCGTGAGTTGATGGGGAGTACAGGCCCAGAACAAGGTGATAAAACCCTGTTTGCTCTTCACCACTTCGTCATTAAAGAGATACTCCACATCACCATCAAATGGCACGTTCACCTCAACCTGGCCATGCCAGTGGCTGTAGGTCATAGCCAGCGGCGCCCGCAGTTCGACATCCATACGCTGATACTCGGAATAGAGCGCCAGCGGACTTCGCGACTTTTTCTCATAGCTGCGACACATATGGGGGTCGAGCGGCAGCTGCGGGGTACTTTTTGCCATTATGGTTGGGTTCCTGGATAGTGATTCCGGCCATGGGGTAACGCCAAAGCATGAACATAGCTTAACCGAAAAAAAACGTCGTTTTCTCTCCATTTTCGCGAAGTTATTCCCAAAAACTCAGATCCTGTGCCTGTCGCTTGCCGATCTGAGATAGCGGGAATGGCGAGCTGTAATCTCAAAAACGCTCAATCTGGGGAGCCCATGGCAAAGCAACATCGTTTATTTGCCCATAAATCGGAGTTGAAGCGATAGCCAGTATTCAGCGAATACCGTACATTTTTATTTGTATCCACAGCTTAAGGAATCATCATGTCCAGGCTTCGAACTTTGGCCGCGGCGGTAGTTGCCGTTGCTGCGATGACGATGTGTGCCACTCCTGTGTTGGCTAACCCCGGTAATGGCAACGGAAATGGTAACAGTGGCAATCATGGTAATAGCGGGAACAAGGGGAATAGTGGTCATAGCCAGAAAGGACACGCTGACCAAAAAAATAACGCACAATCAGAACAGCGTAAAAATTATGGTAAGCCGGACCATGTTGATAGTGACATCAGCTATAACGTGGCCAGGCAGTATGCCGTCAGATACGGTCTAACGGGCTATAAGTCACTGCCTCCAGGTATTGCCAAAAATCTGGCGCGAGGAAAACCGCTTCCTCCGGGGATCGCCAGGAAGAGCGTTCCGCCATCAATGTTGAATCAACTTCCGTATTACCCGGGCTATGAATGGCAGGTTATTGGCGATAATCTGGTGCTGATTGCACTGAGCACGGCGATTGTCACCGCTGTTATTAATGGTGTGTTTGATTAAGTTTCAACGCCATGTCCAGACGAAAGGCCATGTTATTAACATGGCCTTTTTGTTGTGCATTATTCACTAAGGATCACCTGCATAGTCAAAGAATTATATTTTGCAAATTTCCCAGTTAATATCTGATAGTTCCGACACGGATCACAATCGCAGTTAAATAAGTTGGCTTGCCGTTGGAGCATCTCCATTATGTGCCTTTTCTTAACAAGGATTACGTTTTATGAACATTCGGCCTCTCCTCGCCTTCACTTTCATCGGAATATTGTGGGGTGCGGGATCTTCACAGGGACAAGCAAAAGAGTGGAATAAAGAACCTGTGGCTGTTTTACAGCAGGGTGCTGAGGCGGGAGATGAGCAGGCGCAGTTTGTGCTTGCAACCGTGTACTTAAAAGGTAAAGAGGTAGAGCAGAATTTCAGTAAAGGCAGCGAGTGGCTGACCAAATCGGCTGAGCAGGGTAATGCGAGTGCTCAGCATCTGCTTGCACTGATGTACTATGAGGGCAAAGGCGGCCTGAAAGATGACAAGAAAGCGGCCGAATGGTTTAGCAAAGCGGCGGCTCAGGGGAATGTCGATGCCCAATACTATCTCGGTGTGCTGTATTTCGAAGGTAAGGGCGTGCAGCAGAATGACAAGAACGCTGTTGAATGGCTGACCCGTGCGGCTGAGCAGGGCAATCTCGATGCGCGTTATCTGCTCGCCTTAGTCTACTTTGATGGTGAGGGCGCGCGCTGGTATGACGGTAAGGTCATTGAGTGGTTTGACAACGAAGTCGGAAAAGGCAATAAGCAGGCCGTAGAGTGGTTAAGCATTGCTGCCGAGCGCGGAAACTATCATGCCATTGAGTGGCTCCATCGTGCGGTTGAGAAGGGCAATCCTGACGCAAAGCATTTCCTTGAAAGTAAGGCGTCGCTATTAGAGGGCTACAACACCGTTAAGTCATTGAGTAAAGCGGCTGAACGAGGGGATGCCAAAGCGCAGGGATTACTGGGCAGAAAGTACTTTGAAGGTGATGGTGTAGGTCTGGATACCGACAAAGCTTTCGCGCTGTTTAAACAGTCCGCCGGCAAAGGGGACGTGCTGGGCCAGAGCATGCTCGGCGCGATGTATTACCTTGGCGAGGGGGTTGGTGTGGCTCAGGACCACAAAAAAGCGTTTGAGCTGTTTAATCAGGCTGCTCTTCAAGGGGATATGCTGGCCGAGGGCATGCTTGGCATGATGTACGCAAAAGGAGAGGGAACGGCCCAGGACAGTAAAAAAGCGGTGGAGTGGCTGGAGAAAGCCGCGGCCCAGGGAGATGCAGGCTCGCAGAAAGATCTTGGCTTGATGTATTTAGAAGGTAATGGCGTCGCTCAGGATGATAAAAAAGCCGCTGAGTGGTTTGAACAGGCCGCAAGAAAGGGAAATGCGGAAGCTCAGGGGATGCTGGGAACCATGTACCTTGAAGGCAAAGGGGTAACTCAGGATTATGCTCAGGCGTATATCTGGAGTGCGGTGGCCTTCGCTAATGGGAATTCTGATGCGCAAAATGGACTGGATATCGCGCAGAAGAACCTGAATCCGACAGACCTGAAAGAAGCTGACGACAAGGCCAGACGCTATTTCGAGCAGCATCGAAATCAATCGGCCCTGTAACGCATTCGGTTGCACAGTATGGTTTTACGTGAGCCTCTTCGCTAAGAGGGGGGGCTCACAAACCGTACAGTTTTATTTTTCTATAGAGCGTGGCAATGCTGATCCCCAGTTCTGTCGCGGCTTGTTTTTTCCCCTCAACGCTTGAGCCGAACCGCTGGATGACGTTTTCGATAGCTTCTCTTTCCGCCTGTTTTCCTTTGCTGGCAAGCTGACAGGGTTGCGCGGTCATCGTCGTTTTCCTACCGTCAGCGGCGGTGAGCAGGTAAGGGGGAAGATGGCTGGCGTTGATCCCGGCGGCTTCTCCGCGCATCACAAAAATGTATTCGATCACGTTGCGTAATTCACGAATGTTGCCCGGCCAGTGCCAGGCATAAAGGCGGTTAATAACGTCATCAGGAAGTTTTTGCGGTGGTCGCTGGTAACTGACCGAGAACTCATCGGCAAAATACTGTGCGAGGACCGCAATATCAGCCCGGCGTTCACGCAGGGAAGGAAGTACCAGAGGGACCACGTTCAGGCGATAGAAAAGATCTTCGCGAAACTGATTATTCTCCACCATCGCATTAATGTTTTTGTTGGTCGCGGCAATAATGCGCACATCAATATTGATGGTGTTATTAGAGCCAACGCGGGTGATCGCCTTTTCCTGTAATACCCTGAGCAGCTTGGCCTGCAGGTGCAACGGCATATCGCCAATTTCATCCAGAAACAGGCTGCCGCCGTTGGCCAGTTCAAATTTTCCCATTCGTCCTTTGGGATCGGCCCCGCTGAATGCGCCACGAACATAACCAAACAGTTCGCTTTCCAGCAGTTGTTCGGGGATAGCCGCGCAGTTGATTGTCACGAAATGCGCGGCTTTACGTGGACTGCTTTGGTGAATGGAAAAAGCCACGACCTCTTTCCCCGAGCCGCTTTCCCCGGTGATGAGCACGCTGGCGTAACTGTTGGCGATTTTACCGATGGTGCTTCTGAGTTGCTCCATTGAGGGAGAGTGACCAATCAGTCGCACCTGCATGTCGGACTCATAAGGGGATGGAGTAAGGTTACTCAGGTAGTCGTGTGCATCACGAAAGATAACCATGGTTAAGCGATCGTTATCCTGCGAGGAGAGCGAAATTTGTTTGCACAGTACATGATGTTTCTGACCTTCAAGCGTCAGCCACGCTTCTTCATCGCCGTACAGGCTGTCTCCGGTTGTTTCAATGGTCAGTGGTAATCCCTGAACCTCACGGTTGAGGATGCGATCGGCTGAATGATTGGCATGCCAGATAAGACCCTTGCCATCAATTGCCACCACGCCCCGGTCCATAGCATCGATCAGACGCCGAAATGCGCCAAGCGTTTCCTGCGCGCGTAAACGCTCCAGGCATTCAAAGACCTTACTGGAGATCATTACGGCGATTTGCTCAATAAAGGTGACAAATTTATCAATCTGGCTCAGTAACGTGTCACGCTGTGCCTGGGTTGAGCAAATAATCCCGATCACGCCAATCACGCGATTATTGAGAAAAATGGGTGCGTTCAAATCCAGCATTTCAGAACAGTAGTGGTGTTTTTCACATAACTGACACAGCGGATGCTCGCCGGGATTTTTGATCAGTACCGTTTCTCTCACCTGCAATACGTGACGATAGATGTAGCCATTTTTGGCCACGTTCTCATTGAGCATATGCCGGTATTTCCCGGTACCCGCGATGCGCATTAAAGATTCATCAATGATTTCAACGTCCGTGCCCGTTATGCCAGAAATAGCATCGGCATAATTGCATATATCATCCTGAATATTGCTGAGTACTGAAATCATGGTACTTCTCCGGCAGTGTGTCGCATTTCTCAAGGAAAATGATAAATAGGCGAATCAATGCAAAAATGATTTGCGAAAAATCAATCTATCACGCTGTTTTTGGATGTTTTTCTTATTTTATCTTCAGCGATCACACTATTTATCAATAATGAGAATTTATCAAAATGAGGCGATAAACTGACGCAGTGATATTTTTTGGTGTCAATTTTTATTTCTATTTAATTTATTGAAATTAAAGCCTTTATTAAAATATTCATAAGAATTTACTCGGTTAATAAAAAGCTGGTAAGCATTTTGCTCTATTGCCAATACCGATAACGGAAATATCTCTGTATTGCACCGATTACAGGGAATGAAATACCAGGACAATGAGGTTTTATGATGCAGGAAAACTTATCATTTTTTATTAACCAGACACCGTTTACCGAACATCCGAACGCGCCGTTGGCACCGTTTAGCCGCCAGGAACTGGTAAAAGCGTTGAATTTTCATCGGTCTATTCCGGGTTACGCGCCGACGCCGCTGTATACGCTACCGGCGCTTTCACAAAAACTGGGCGTAAAAAATATCTACCTCAAAGATGAATCTCAGCGTTTTGGCCTGAAAGCCTTTAAAGCACTGGGTGGCTCCTATGCGATGGCGTGCCATATCGCTGAATTAGTTGGTAAGGATATCAGCGAACTGCCGTTTGACGTGATGACCAGCGAAGAGGTACGCCACGATCTGCAAACCGTCACGTTTGCCACCACTACTGATGGCAACCACGGTCGCGGCGTAGCATGGATGGCGCGCCAACTGAAGCAAAACGCCGTGGTGTATATGCCGAAGGGCTCTTCGCAGCAACGTCTGACCTCTATTCGTAACGAAGGCGCTACCGCTGAGATCGTCGATATGAACTATGACGATGCGGTTCGTATGACCGCAGAACAGGCCGAAAAGTATGGCTGGATTGTGGTGCAGGATACCGCGTGGGAAGGATACGAAAAGATCCCGCAGTGGATTATGCAGGGCTACGGCACGCTAATGCTGGAGGCGATAGATCAGCTGCATCAGGTTGCGCCGACGCACATTTTTGTGCAGGCAGGCGTCGGCTCGTTTGCCGGAATGGTTCAGGGAATGGTGACGGCAGCCTGGGGGGAGAATCGCCCGAAAGTGATCGTCGCCGAAGCGTTAATTGCCGATTGCCTCTACCGCTCAGCCCGTTCAAAAGAGGGGGATGCCATTGCAGTGGGCGGTGATTTACAAACCGTGATGGCCGGTCTTGCCTGCGGTGAAGCGAACAGTATCGGCTGGAAACTGCTGCGCGATTATGCCAACGCATTTGCCTCCTGTCCTGATGAAGTTGCAGCGTTGGGCATGCGCATGTTGGGCAACCCGCTGGCAGGCGATCCACAGATTATTTCGGGTGAGTCAGGTGCGGTTACTACCGGTCTGCTGGCGCTGCTGATGACCTCGCCTGAACTGGCGCAAACGCGTGAGCAACTGGGGCTGGATGCGCACTCTCGTGTGTTGTTAGTCAGCACCGAAGGGGATACCGACCCGCAACAATATCTGGATATTGTCTGGGGCGGTCAGTACCCGGGCATCAACAAATAATTCCCTGATTGAGAGATATAACGGAGAAACCCATGTTATCTGCAAACCGCATTGAAGAAGTCATTAAAAACTGTCAGGCGCTGATCCAACAAAAAAGTTATTCCGGTCAGGAAGGGGAAGTGGTTAATGCCATAAAAACAATGATGCAGCATTACCAATTCGATGACATCCACGTTGATAAGTACGGCAACATTGTTGGCGGCATTGTCGGCACCCAGCCGGGGAAAACGCTGGTTCTCGATGGACATATCGATACCGTGCCGGTGAACGAAGAGAAGTGGTCCCGCAATCCATACGGCGGCGATATTGAAGATGGCAAAATTTATGGTCGCGGCACAACAGACATGAAAGGCGCCGTGGCGGCGATGATCTCCGCCGTGGGCTTTTTCGGTCAGGACAATCAGCGAAATTTTGCCGGGAAAATCTACGTTGCGTGCATTGTGCACGAAGAGTGTTTTGAAGGTATTGCTGCCCGCCTGGTCAGCGAGCGCTATAAGCCAGACTACGTAATCATCGGTGAAGCTTCCGAGTTAAACCTGAAAATTGGTCAGCGTGGCCGCGCTGAGATTGTGGTCGAAACCTTTGGTAAGCCCGCGCACTCCGCTAACCCACAGGCGGGGATTAACGCGGTGTACAAAATGGCGCAATTGATCGACAAAATTCGTACGATCACGCCGCCAACGCATCCGGTTCTGGGGCCTGGCATTCTGGAACTGACCGACATTAAATCTTCGCCGTACCCGGGAGCCTCGGTGGTACCGGATTACTGTCGCGCAACCTACGATCGCCGTTTGCTGGTGGGTGAAACCAAAGAAAGCGTGATTGCTCCGCTGGAAAATGCGCTTGCCGAACTTATTGCTCAGGATCCGCAGTTTAAGGCCCGAGTGTCCTACGCGGTGGGTCAGGAGTCTTGCTATACCGGCGCCACGATTGAGGGAGAGCGTTTCTTCCCTGGCTGGGTGTACGACGAGTCAGACGAATTCGTGCAGGCAGCGTTGGCGGGCGTTCGCGAGGCTGGCTTTAATCCAACCATTACGCAGTACTCATTTTGTACCAACGGTAGCCACTATGCGGGCGAAGCGGGAATCAAAACCATCGGCTTCGGTCCTTCACGAGAAAACCTGGCACACACCATTGATGAGTATATCGAGATCGATCAGTTAACCGGCTCGGCCAGCGGCTATTACAGCATCATCCAGACACTCTATCGCCAATAAAAATAAAGATAACCACCTCTTACCTTACAGGCGGTGTCGCTCAGCAGCACCGCCATGGAGAATAACGATGAAAACCATTTTCAAAAACGGAAATGTAATCGATGGGACGGGCAGTGAAGGCAGAATTGCCGATGTGATGGTTGATGAAGGACGTATTGTCGAAATCGGTCAAATTGAGGTTGGCATCAATGAACAGGTAATTGATGCAACAGGAAAAATTATTTGCCCTGGCTTTATTGATACCCATACGCACTCTGACCTGTCGGCCATTATTAACCCCGCGCTGTCGGCAAAAATTCGTCAGGGTATCACCACCGAACTGTTGGGCCAGGATGGCGTCGCCTTAGCACCGCTACCTGAAGAATATATTCCAGCCTGGCGTAAAAATATCGCCGGGCTGGACGGTGACACCGACAAAATTGACTGGAAGTATAAAAATACAGACGGTTATCTCAATCTGCTGGCATCACGTCATCCGGCGACAAACCTCGCGTATTTAGTTCCTCATGGCAACGTGCGCATGGAAGCGATGGGTCTGGATGGGCGTCCTTCGACCCGTGAAGATGTGGCGAAGATGTGTGAAGTCCTTGAGCGAGAGCTAAAGGCTGGGGCATTTGGACTTTCCACAGGACTTATCTATATGCCTTGCGCCTTTGGTGATACTGCCGAAATGATTGAACTGTGTAAGGTCACGGCGAAATATGACGGGATCTTTGTGGTGCATCAGCGCAGTGAAGCTGACGATATTATCAACTCAACCCAGGAACTGATTGATATCGCCAAAGCCACTGGCGTCTGGCTACATATTTCGCATATGAAGGTTTGCGGCAAGAAAAACTGGGGGCTGATCGACCAGATGCTGGGCATGCTGGAACAGGCGCAGGAAGAGGGAATTCGTATCTCTTTCGACCAGTATCCGTATGTGGCGGGCAGTACGATGCTTGGCGTGATCCTGCCGCCCTGGGTTCACTCCGGTGGTACGGACAAATTACTTGAGCGTCTCGCCTCGCCCGAACTGCGCGCCAAAATGATTGATGATATTCAGCAGGGTATTCCTGGCTGGGATAACTTTATCGATTTTGCCGGCTTGGACCAGATTTTTGTCACCAGCGTGAAAACGGAAAAAAATCAGGATGCTGTCGGTTTGAACCTCGTCCAGTTGGGCGAGCTGCGCGGAAAAGATCCGTACAACGCCACCTTCGATCTGCTCTTTGAAGAGGAAAACGCCGTGGGGATGGTCGACTTCTATGGTACCGAAGAGCACGTGATTAAGTTTCTCTGTCGACCTGAGCAAAACGTCTGTACAGACGGCTTAATGGGGGCTGGCAAACCGCACCCGCGCGTGTTTGGCGCATTCCCTCGCGTACTCGGTAAATATGTCCGTGAAGAGGGATGTCTGAGCTGGGAAGCGGCAATCCGCAAGATGACGGGGAAACCTGCTGAAGTATTGGGTTTGCAGGATCGCGGACTGCTGAAGGTGGGTTATGCAGCGGATATTGTGATGTTCGATCCGAACACAATTACGGATAAAGGCACTTTTGTGGAACCCAATCAGTACCCGGAAGGGATTGAAATTGTCATGGTTAATGGGCGCATTGCCTTAATCAATGGCACGGAAAGTTATGCCTGTAGCGGTACGGTTATTAGAAAACAATATTAATAAATAACGCTAAACACGCATGGATCTATCGTGACTACTTATGGTCGCGGTAGATCACTACACCCTAAGGACATCACAATGAACCTACAAACGTCTTTACCTTCAGGTAAACCCAAGACCTGGAAAGCAAGATATACCGTCCTGACCCTGATCTGGCTGGCGTGGCTGCTCTCTTTTCTCGACAGAATGGTGATGAGCGTTTCGCTCCCTTATATTGGCAAAGATTTAAATCTTGATACGACTCAACAAGGTTTAATTATTAGCGCCTTTTTTATTGGTTATGCTGCGTTTCAAATTCCCGGTGGATTACTGGCGGATAAATTTGGCTCGCGCAAAATCATGGCCATTGGTATTGCATGGTGGTCTGTGTTCACCAGCTTAACCGGCGCTGTGCTGACGCTGCCGCTGATGTTAGCAGTACGATTCTTCTTTGGTATCGGTGAGGGATGTTTCCCGTCGGCCTCATGGAAGATGATATCAACCTATTTCCCGTCGAAAGAGCGTGGTCGCGCCACGGCGATTCAGTCAACGGTTAACACCTTAGGCCCAGCGCTGGCGGTAGTCGTGGCAGCAAGCATCATCGGGGCATTTGGCTGGCACATGGTTTTTATCGTGCTGGGTATTCCCGGTCTGTTTATCGCGGCAGGTATCTACTTATTTACGCGTGATAACCCGAAAGATCACCCTGCCATTACGCAGCAAGACCTGGCTGAGCTGGCTGCTGACGATCAGGGGAGCCTGCAAAACACCAGCGCTATCGCGTTTAAAGACGTACTCAAAATGCCGGTGCTCTGGCAAATGGCCAGTATCTGGTTTTTGTTTGATATTACCTTCTGGGGTTTTTCAACCTGGCTACCAAGCTACCTGATTACCGTACGAGAGTTTTCTCTGGCAAAGACCGGTGTCATGGCGGCCATTCCCTTCCTGTTCGGGGCAGGCGGAACATTGTTAGGCGGTTATTGCTCAGACAAATTCAAACCCCAGCGTAAAACGCTGTATGTTGTAACCTCTGTTATTGCCGCGGGATTCCTGTATCTGACTTTCAGCGTGAGCAGTGCAGATATGGCGGTGGTTTATCAGTGTGTCTCAGCCCTGTTCATGTTCTTTGCCATGGCGACGTTCTGGGGCATTCTGATGGATACGATCCCGAGCAACATCATGGGGCGGGCATCCGGTATTGTTAACTTTGGCGGCCAGATGGCGGGGGTTGTATCAGCGCCCATCATCGGCTGGCTTATCCAAAGCAGCGGCGGAAGCTATAACAGCGCCTTTATCTTTATGATTGCTGCACTGTTGTGCTCAGCTGTCGTTACACTGACAGTCAAAAGCTCGCAGGCAGTGGGAGCGTTGCCCAGTAAAGCCTGATTAATGTCTCTCTCTTGTGGCTCTGCTGTTCCAGAGCCACATTAAGGATGACGGAAATAAGTGATTTAGAGCCTATCCCATTAGGCTCTTAGTGGAAACTCAGGAATCGGTTGGAAAGAAATGCAGAGGATCTTTTAATCGTTTTCTCTAAGGAAAACAGTATAGGGTTTTGTAAACTACAAAAATGAGATGTTTTGTTATCTCTTTTATCTATAACAGGAAAGGGGTAAAAAACCTTATTTTTAGGGAAGCATTCTGTATAAATGCTCATATGGTTTAATACTTCGCTGTTCAATGGTTTGGCCTTGTTACATATCTCGTTGGCGAATGCGCTGCATTTGCTGCAATTACAACGACATGCAGAATAGTCAGTCGAGATGAGGGAATCATTATTGCCAATGTTAAATCCTAGCTTTCCTCGCCGGATATAAGCATCCATTATTCCACTGGCTTCATATTTTAGCAGTAATCCCTCCCTTTCACTCCGCGTTAAAGATGGCGATAATATATAACTCAGCAACAAGGTGGTTCTTTCATTTATGGATGGATATAGATTTAAATTGTTGATCTGTTTCGTCTTAATGATGAAATAGGACGCGATGACAAAGCCAAGGCATCGAGCGGTACTCATCTGCAGATCCCAGTTGTCTTTTTGTACGGTATATTCGTAAGTTAAAGGCATGAGTGAATGTTCGTACGCTAGAAAGTCGGCAATAAACTCCATGGTCCTGATATACGGAAGTTGGTTGCCATTCATCTTGATGTATTGATGCTGGCAACACATCAAATGAACCAATTCATGAAAGAAAACAAAGTTCATAAAAGAGCGGGCGGTGTTAAGAGATACCTCTACTGAATGTATGTCAACGCGATTGGCTATAATGCATAGCGCTGTATCGGCTAAGGCTGTGTGTTTAAATATGGAGGCAATATCGAGACTGATGTTTAAGTTGTATGTTCCTGCAACAATAATTACCCATGAATAGAATCTGTGATTAATTGCAATATATGCAATATCTTCGTGGATAACTATCTGGATTAATGGTTCATTTTCGTTCACAAAACCCCATACGGTTTTGTTCACCGGGATGAGTGAGTCTTTACCCAGCCAGGCTTCGATCATCAAATCCAGCTCAGTAAATGAATACCATGTAATATCGGTATCAATATTTTCAGGTGAACACCAGGATTGATAAGGCCATGCGTCAGGCATTGTGTCAGGGAATGCAACATTGTTTAATGATTCTCGTATTTGATTCATTTTGCTATACGCCATCAATCAATTGCTTTGCTTACTACCAGAAGAGAAGCGTAACTTACTGTTCTGGTAACCTATTTTTCTCCTTAGAATGTGAAAGTGATGCTTTTAACGTTGGCCGGTTTTTCTTCCCGCCAGGTTGTGCCAGTGTACGATCCCTCTGGATTTACAGTTTCTCCAAAATTCAGGTTAGTAAAATTGTTATCACCCGAAAGTATGAAAAATTCTCTATCTTATTTTTTAGCAGTGCATCGATGTAACCTGGAAATTTGAAAATGCGCTGTTTCTGCTTTATTTAAGCATAAAGACAAGTGTAGGATAATTTCATATAGAAATAAAATTAACAAAAAACGGTCGTAGGCAACGTATTGAAAAATAATATCTGTTTGTAATATAAAGTTGCTGGCATAGAAATGTGCATGGGAATGTTCAACGTAAGCGGCTATTTGATGGCAGCTTTACACCATGCCACCCTAACGGAATGATCGTCAGATGAGGGGTGTTTTTCGTATTTTTACGGTTCTAATGCTTACTACCCTATTGATATTAATAACTTTGTTAAGAATGAACCCTAATAAATGAAAGACCTGTCCTACATGTGTAGGAATTTTCCTTTACGTTGTGTTAATGATTTGATATTTACAAAGGTTCAAAGTTTAATTTTTGTAAATCAAAATGTTGTTTTTATGATTTATTCATTCGAATTATGAAAAAATAATAAAATATACGCGTGGCTATGCTAGAATTTTCATCTTAAAGTCTTGCGTTTATAAAACATAATATTGAAGACTCACCTGCTCTATAGCCATCGCCTCTCTTTATTTATCGGGATTCTTATACGCAATGAACGCGATAATCGTTGACGATCACCCATTGGCACGCATTGCCATCCGCAACTTACTCGATACTAATGGTATCGCAGTGACCACCGAACTCGATAGCGGGGATCAAGTGGTTCAAACCGTTGAAAAAACTAAGCCCGAGCTGTTGATTATCGATGTAGATATTCCCGGTATAAGTGGCATCGAAGTGCTGGAGCAGCTGAGAAAGCGGCACTATGCTGGTGTAATCATTATCATTTCAGCTAAAAATGAATTTTTTTACGGCAAACGTAGCGCCGAATACGGTGCTAACGGATTTGTGAGCAAAAAAGAAGGTATGAATAATATTCTTGCCGCAATCGAAGCAGCAAAAAATGGCTATAGCTATTTTCCCTTTTCCCTTTTCCCTTGAGCATTTTACTGGTTCATCCGTCAGCGAGCAGGATAAGCTTGATACGTTGTCGAACCAGGAAATGAGAGTATTGCGTTATATCCTTAATGGCATGGATTACAGCACAATTGCCAGCAAAATGAATATCAGTAATAAAACGGTAAGTACCTATAAAAGCCGGTTGATGGAAAAATTAGATTGTTCATCATTAATGGAAATTTATGATTATGCGCAGAGAAATAAAATAGGATAGAGTAATGCTGGAACGCTTTTTTATTTTTTTGATGGTCGTCTTTACCATCGGGTTGTCTACGGGTGTAAGCTCAGCTCGGCAAGTTGAGCTAAAAAGTAACTATAATACCTCAGTGCAAAATATCGGCTTGAACAGGGAAGAAACAAACTGGTTAGCGCATAAAAAAACCTTGGTTGTTGGCACCTGGTTACCGGAAGTCTCCCCCATTGTTTATCAAAATAGCGGTGAATATTATCGGGGCGTCAACGCGGATTACCTTGCGTTAATGCAAAAGAACCTCAATCTAAAAATCATTATAAAGCAGTATGATAATGAGCAAGAGGCGCTGGCCGCGCTCGCCAATAACGATGTTGATACGCTGATAACCCAACTGTCCCGACGCCAGGATGTTGGCGGAAATCTGTTGCGCACTTCGGCATTGCTGACCACGTGGCCGACGCTTGTAACATCGCTAAAAAACACTCTGCTGCCGCTGACCTCGAACCATCAGGTTAGCGTCGCGTGTGTACGGGATTGCCCTTTTCTCGATGTTATCCAGGGGGCTTTTCCTGAGGCTAAAGTCTCATTTTATGACGACGAGTATCAGGCTATGGCGTCGGTAGTGAATGGCGATAACCAATATTATATTGGTAACAATATCACCAGCAGTCATTGTATCTCTCGATACTTCTCACAATCACTGGTTATTACGCACTACTTTGATAAGCAAGAACAATATAATTATTTTGTCGTTAACGAAGATCAGCCTGTATTAAGAAATATTCTTGATGGTTTCATTACGTCAATCAGTAATGAAATTCATATGCAAGTCATGCAGAACTGGCTGAACCGAGGCAACCTTGCCTATCTGAATGCGCCTATTCCTTTCACCGATCAGGAAAAAGCGTGGTTGAAGAAAAAGCATGTTATCCGCATTTTAATCAACCCAGATTACTCGCCCTATACGCTGGTCGATCGCAGTGGTGAGTTACGCGGTATTATTGGTGATTTGCTGAATATTATTCATCTGCAAACGGGGCTCGATTTTGAACCCATTTTAGCTAGCTCTAAAAGTGAGCAGACAAAGCAAATAAGCGGCGAACAGTGGGATATGTATCCCACTATCACGCTAACTCATCAAAACCCGCCCAATTCGGCCTTTAGCGATCCGCTGATGAATGTGGCATTTGTGATGATCACTTCCCGTGAGGAAACCGCTGAATCGCTACTGGAGAAGCCGATACGTATTGCTTTGCCTGCCGGGCATGTGCTGGAAAGCGAGCTGAAGCAACGCTATCCGCAGGCCACCTGGGTGAATGCGGATACTGGCAGTGTTGCGATGGCCATGGTCAAGGAGGGCAGCGTTGATGCGGCAATCGCTACCGAATTGTCGGCAAGATTTATGGTCGATCATTACTACCAGAAAAATATGCACTTTTTTAGGCTTCCAGATATGCCTGGTGCGTCGGTAAGTTTTGCAATCTCTCCCCGCGAGCCGGTGTTGAAGTCTGTTATGGATAAAGCGCTTCAGGCCATACCGCCACGTGAAATTTTGCAGATGACGGAGAGGTGGTCGAAAATTTCCAATACGCAGGTCGATTTCTGGAGTCGATATAGCAAACAGTTCTATCAACTGGGGATATTCGCGCTGCTGCTGATAGCAATTAGCCTGATCTGGGGGATCTCACTCTCCCGTGAGGTAAATAAAAGGAAACAATCGCAGCGGCTACTGGAAGAGCAGCTTCATCTCAAAGAAGCATTATCTCAAGAACTGGAAAACGAAAAGAATAAAGCGATTGAAGCAACCAAGGCCAAAAGTCGCTTTCTGGCGAGTATGAGCCATGAGTTACGTACTCCGGTAAGTTCGATTGTTGGCTTTGTGGAATTACTGTCGAGTTCAGAACTCAGCCCGGCACAGCGAAAAGAGGCGATTGCCCTTACCGGGGCGACGGCCCAGTCATTGCTTGGGCTGATCGGTAAGATTCTGGATGTGGATAAGATTGAGTCTGGTAAATACCAGGTAGTTCCTCAATGGACGGATCTCTCGCAACTCATTGAATTGCAGTGCCACTCTTTCGATGCCTTAGCCAGACAGAAAGGCATTACGCTTGCCTGCGTTAGTCAGTTGCCGGCGAACGAGCGGGTATTTGTCGATCAGCAGGCTTTGCGGCAAATTCTCACCAACCTGGTGGGTAATGCGTTGAAGTTTACCGAGCAGGGCAGCATTCATGTGACGGCCCGCTTGACGCCTGAGGGGGAGAATCACGGTACCCTGACCATCGCCATTAGCGACACCGGTTGCGGTATTAGTGAAGAGGAGCAGGCGGGGCTGTTTCAGCGTTACGCTCAGGGACGCTGCGGGCGTCAACAAACCGGTTCTGGACTGGGGTTATTTATCTGCAAAGAACTGGTGACGTTGATGGGTGGGACGCTGGAGTTGATGAGCGTCCCGTTGCAAGGAACCACGTTTACCATAACGCTGCCGGTTGAAACAGCTCGACAGTCGATTGTATCGGATGGCGATGCGCCCGGTACTCTGTTACCGCTTCCGTGTCTGTCTATTTTGATAGCTGACGATAATCCAACCAATCGCCTGCTGCTCAAGCGACAGTTGAATGCCATTGGCTACAGCGTGGATGAAGCGTGTGATGGGGAGGAAGCAGAAGCCAAACTGGCGAAGAAATCGTACGATCTGCTGATAACCGATGTAAATATGCCGAAAAAAGACGGGTTTGATCTCGCGGCTTCGCTACGTCGTCAGCAGCCGAATTTACAAATATGGGGACTGACGGCCAGCGCACTTCCACAGTCACGCGATCGATGCCTGCAAAATGGTATGAACTTGTGCCTGTTCAAGCCTGTGTCGATTCAGACACTGACCCATGAATTGAGTAAAATCGAAACCGGTTATTCGTCTCCTTGTACAATCCGGCATTTGAAATTCAATGTGTTGACGGAAAATACCGGCGGCGATCGCGCACTGATGAACGAGATTCTCGAGACATTTCGCGAGGCAACGCTGAATGATATACAAGCGGCTGAGAAAGCCGTTCTGCAAGATGAACCTCAGCTGTTTTTGCGAGCTCTTCACCGGTTGCATGGCTCGGCGCAAATTCTGGGTATCACTGCGCTACAGAACCTGTGCGAACCTTTCGAATCCAGACGACATGACGATCTTCCTCTGGCAGTACGCGAGGAGGCATTGCAGAAGATTATTGCTGTTATGCGGGAAATTGAGATTGAGATAGACAGTCTGATTAGCCATTAATCCCCCTGATCGGGTAGCTGTAGCTGCCCGATCAGGAGAGAAAGTCCTGGTTCAACACTCCGTAGTGCTGAGTACTACTGGCCTGCGCCGATCATCTCGCTATCGACCACAATGCCATCTTCAGCGCCTTTTAACACAAGGTTTGCTTCATAGTATTTACCGGAAGTCAGCAGTTTTTGCGCGCTGGCAACGGCTTTACGAGTCTGATTCAGAGGCATCAGGTATTGGGTCTGAAGCACGCTGATACCAGCCAGTTGCAGAGTATCCACTGCACCTTTCCAGTCGCCTTTGGCCATTTTGCCATTCGCTGTTTTGATAGCGGATTCTTTGGCCGGAGTCGCAATATAGTCTTCTGACAGCGCGACCGTAGCGTTAATAACCACGTACTGATCGTCAATCATCTTGGCTTTAGGCGCAGCTTTTACAAATTTCGCCCAATCTTTGCTGTCGCCAGCCAGCAGGGAAGCCGCGTCATCGGTTAATTTTTTAGCGCTGTCAGGCTGTCCATGAAACAGGGCCAGACGAGCAAGCTGAATATCACGCATCGCATTTGCGCCTTGCACTGCGACCTGCATAACATCGGCAGCTTCTTTTTGTACATTTGCGGTAGCAGCTTGCGCCGGAGTGGTTGTGGTAGCAGTAGCAGCCATCACTGGTGCTGAACCCATCATGGTTGCAAGCACACCCGCAAGAATAATCTTTTTCATTACTTTCTCCTGAATAAATTTGGTATATGTCACCAAACGCAATAAGCATATTAAATAATGTTAAAGAGAGGAATCAGAGCCAAGATAGAATAATGACCGTTTAATCCTACAAGTGTCAGATGTCTGACATGTGTAGGAATATACGCATAGCGACATTCTCTTGTTCTTATATACGCTTCCTTAGTGGAAGTCTTATCATTCCACTGTAAGTAACATATGTTGAGTGAGTAATAATTATTGTGTCAACAGGTTACATTGCGTTTATATATAACGGAGGATGTATGTTTGTTTTTAATCAGCGTAGCCTGAGAGCGTTTAATGAAAAAACACTCGTTCATTATAAAAAGCACGCGACGATTATGGCGGTGTTGATGTTGATTTGTGGCATCTGCTGCTTGATTTATCCGATTGCTGCAGGTGTTTATTTAAGCTATGCAACCGGTTTTATGTTCCTGGTATGTGGTTTCTATTCTATTTATAGCCTGTTTAGTTCAGGTAAAAAGCAACTGAAAGCCAAATTTACCTATGCCTTTTTTGCTATCGCGTGGTTACTGCTGGGTTACTGTTTCCTCGTGAATCCTGTGATAGGCATGAATTCACTGGCAATGGTATTTTGCTGCCTGTTTATTCTGGGGGGGATTTTTCGTATCGCCTCTGGGGTCAAACTGTTCCGTAGTCCGGGTTATGGATGGAACATTTTTATTGGTATTTTTGACCTGCTTATTGCCGGCGTATGGCTGAATATGGATCCCGACAGATCGTATGTATTTACCTCAATTTTTATTGGTGTCGAGATGATCTTTAGTTCTTTAGCTTTTATCAGTCTGCGTAGAAATGCGACGCTGGTTAAAACTGATAAGCTCGCCGATAAAAATTAATGCTAACTCTGGAGCGCATAGTGAATATTAAAATGATGGTTTCTGCGGCTATTCTTGTGACCTCTGTTATGGCACCAATGACCCGTGCTTTGGCTACTCAGGCAACGGAAGCTGCGCCACAAGATATGACCTGTAAAGAATTTGTTGATATGAGTCAGCAATACAAGACGGCAATTGCCTTTGTGATTGTTAATAAAAATTCTGACTTTAAAGGCGATGATTATGTACCCCTGCATGAGGTGGAAACGGAAGCTGTACCGAAAATGGTTAAAATGTGCCATCAGCATCCAAATACAAAACTGGGTGAACTGGCTGTAAATCTGAAAGGTTCCGGTCTGCACTATTGATTAACCGTTTTGATAGCCTGGCTTTAGTTAGAATTGACAACCTCTGTTCCTACCCTCAGTCGTTCCTTATAAAAAATCCGCGTAATGCTTACCCTGCTATCCACGAGAAACTCGCTGGATAGCCGTGCCCGCTAATAACTGTAGACCTGACAAACGAAGCCCCATCCCTGGGAATTGAATAATCTAAACCCAGGGAGAGGGCAGGGGATCAGCGTCGAGCTTTAAATCGCGTTAACGTATTTTCAACGAGGACAAAGAACACTGGAACAAAATAGATTGCCAGTACCGTCGCGGCCAGCATCCCACCGATAACCCCCGTACCGACGGCATTTTGCGCACCAGAGCCCGCGCCGTTGCTTATTGCCAGTGGAATAACCCCTAGGATGAAGGCCAGTGAGGTCATCAGAATTGGACGTAAGCGCATTTGCGCGGCTTCCACCGCAGCCTCAAGCGGCGTTTTCCCTTCTTTCTGCATAATCTCGACGGCAAACTCGACGATCAGAATGGCGTTTTTAGCCGACAGCCCCATGGTGGTGAGCAGGCCGACCTGGAAATAAACATCATTGCTCAGGCCACGCAGATCGGTAGCCAGCAAAGCGCCGACCACCCCGATTGGCACAACCAGCATCACCGAGAACGGGATCGACCAGCTTTCATACAGTGCCGCCAGCGCCAGAAACACGACGATCAGCGAAATGCCGTACAGCATTGGTGCCTGGTTTGTGGATAGCGCCTCCTGATAAGACAGACCGGTCCAGGCATAGCCGACGCCTGCGGGCAGTTTATTAATCAGCGATGCCATAAATTTCATCGCATCACCGCTGCTTTTCCCTTCGACCGGCTGGCCCAGAATTTCCATTGCGGGTTGACCGTTGTAGCGTTCAAGGCGAGGAGAACCGTAGGTCCACTCGGTGGATGAGTAGGCGGAGAGCGGCGTCATGGAACCGGAGGCGTTACGTACGTACCAGTGGTTGATATTGTCCGGCAACATACGGAACGGTGTATCGGCCTGGACATACACTTTTTTTACGCGCCCCTGGTTCAGGAAATCATTGACATAGCGACTACCAAACGCGGTGGAGATGGTCTGATTAATATCCGATAACGCAACGCCCATAGCTTCAGCCTTTTTGGCGTTGACGTGAATGCGGAACATCGGCGTATCTTCCAGCCCATTTGGGCGCACTCCGTTAACTTCATCGGGTGACTGGCTGGCCAAAGCCAGGAGCTGGTTGCGGGCCTGCATCATTTTTTCATGCCCAAGATTACCGTTATCCAGCAGCTCCATATCAAAACCTGAAGCGGTACCCAATTCCGCGACTGCGGGTAAATTGAACGGATAAACGACGGCATTATTAATGGTGCTTAAAGCCATCATTGCCCGGCGAATGATGGCGGTAACCGAGTTTTCTTCGCCAACACGTTCTGACCACGGTTTCAGGCTGATAAACGCCAGACCGTTATTTTGCCCCTGTCCGCTGAAGCCAAATCCGCCAACGGTAAAAACAGAAGCAACGTTTTTCTGCTCTTTCGTCAGGTAGTAGTCGGTTATTTCTCCGAGCACTTTGCTGGTGTTCACCATCGTTGAACCCGAAGGCAATTGTGCCGTGGTCATGAATACGCCCTGATCTTCTTCAGGCAAAAAGGAGGTAGGAGTACGGAGAAACAGCACCATCATGCCAGCGCCAATGACTAAATAGACGACCATATAACGGCCGGTGCAACGTAACAGCCTACGGGTGCTGTCCGTGTAGTGATGGGTGCATTTCTCCATGAAGTGATTGAAACGGGTAAACAGAAAATGGGTGTTTTCTTTTTCTCCCTCGTGGGATTTTAACAGCATGGCGCAGAGTGCGGGCGTCAGGCTCATCGCCACGAACACCGACAGCAGCATGGAGGAAATTAAGGTGATGGAAAACTGACGGAAAATCTCACCCGTTGCCCCGCTCATAAATGCCATTGGCATAAACACGGCGGATAAGACGACGGCAATACCGACCAGTGCTCTCTGGAGCTGACCCATCGCTTTATGCGTCGCCGCTTTTGGTGACAAGTGCTCTTCGGCAATAATACGTTCTACGTTCTCAACCACCACGATGGCATCATCGACTAACAGCCCTATCGCCAGCACCATGCCAAACATCGTGAGCGTGTTAATCGAAAAACCGGCAACGTCGAGTATTGCAAAGGTTCCGAGGATAACCACCGGAACGGCGATAGTGGGGATAAGCGTCGCACGGAAACTTTGCAAAAACAGATACATGACGAGGAATACCAGAATGATTGCCTCGATCAAAGTATGAAAAACACCCTGAATCGAAATCTCGATAAACGGCGTGGTGTCATAGGGATAAACGGTTTTCATACTAGCCGGAAACCAGGCCGATAATCTGTTCAGCTCTTGTTTGACCGCCTGGGACGTTGCCAGGGCATTGGCGCCAGCGGCAAGTTTAATCGCAATCCCGGCGGCGGGTTTGCCGTTGTAACGTGCAACCGTTGCATAATTTTCCGCACCCAGCTCAATGCGCGCGACATCGCGCAGCAGAACCTGAGAACCATCTTGCTGAACTTTAAGGAAGATCTTGCCAAATTCATCGGTTGTTTGCAGACGCGTCTGGACGATTATCGACGCATTTAACTGCTGATCGGCTGACTGAGGCATGCCCCCCAACTGCCCGCCAGATATCTGATTATTCTGCACTTTGAGCTGGGTAATGACGTCCTCGGGAGTGAGGTTATACTTGTCGAGCTTTTGCGGATCCAACCAGATGCGCATGGCGTATTGCGAACCGAATAACTGTACGCTCCCCACCCCGGCAGTGCGGCTTAGCGGATCTTTAATGTTCGAGGCCACATAGTCGGCAATATCATATTGGCTCAGGCTGTTATTATCAGAGATAAAACCGGCGACCATTAATATATTGCTGCTAGATTTATCAACGCTGATCCCTTGCTGTTGTACTTCCTGTGGCAAGGAAGGCATCGCCAGCTGTAGTTTATTCTGTACCTGAACCTGCGCAATATCGGGTGACGTACCCGTTTTGAAGGTCAGGATAATCGAGGCATTACCTGCCGCATCGCTGGTGGATGACATATACATCAGGCCATCAAGACCATTCATATTCTGTTCAATCACCTGGGTGACGGAGTCTTCAACGGTCTTTGCGTCAGCCCCTGGGTAGGCAGCGCTGATGGTAATGGTTGGGGGCGCAATTTGTGGATATTGGGCGACAGGCAGGTTCATTATCGCGATACCGCCCGTAAACATCATGATAATAGCGAGCACCCAGGCGAAAACCGGGCGCTCAATAACAAAGTTGGCCATGAAGAAAGTGTCCTTAATGCCTGAAATATTACTGTTCAGCTACCGTGTCAGATGTGTTCAGTTTTGAAGGGAGGACCCGGGCTTTGATTCCCGGACGAATTCTTTGTAATCCGGACACAATGACCCGATCGCCAGGACGTAATCCCGCGGTCACTAACCATTGATTACCAACGGCCTTCACTGCGTTTATTTCACGCAGTTGCACTACGTTTTCCTGGTCAAGGATCAGCGCGGTGGCTTTTCCTTGCTCGTTATGCGTAATTCCTTGCTGGGGGACCATCAACACGTTTTGTTGACTGCCTTCGTCCAGCAACGCCGTGACATACATACCGGGTAAAATTTCACCTTCAGGATTGGGAAATACGGCGCGCAGGGTTACCGAACCGGTGGTCTCATCAACAGCGGGATCGGAAAACTCAAGCGTACCGGTATGGCGATAGGGCTTGCCGTTTTCCAGCATCAGCTCAACCGGAATTTTGCCTTGTTGCTGGGCGATTTGGCCGTTGGCTTTCTCTTCTTTCAGGCGTAAGAAGTCCTGTACTGACTGGGTTAAATCAACATAAATCGGATCTAATCTCTGAACGGTGACCAGCGCGTTTTCCTGATTGGCAGTAACCAGGGCACCCACGGTCACGGAAGATTTGCCGCTAATGCCATCAATGGGCGAGGTAACATTGGCGTATCGAAGATTGATGGTGGCTTGTTCAAGATCCGCTTTAGCGACGGCAACATTGGCTTGCGCTTCATTAAGCTGTGAACGCGTCGTGTCATAGTCCTGGCGGCTGACGTAATTAGATTTTATTAATGCTGACTGCCGATTGAGTGTCAGACGAACATTATTGGCGGTAGCCTGTGCCTTTGCCAACGCGCCTTTGGCTGAGTCCAGTCGTGCCTGCAGCGGGGCAGGATCAATTTGATACAGTGATTCTCCTTTGCTGACTTTATCACCTTCAACAAAGTTGCGTTTTATGATGATCCCACCAACCTGAGGGCGGATTTCGGCAATCTCGAACGCAAGCGCGCGACCCGGAAGTTCACTTTTAATATTTACAGAGGAGGGCGCTAAGGTAACAACGCCGACCTCGGGCTCCATGGCGGTTTTTACTGCAGGTTTATTATCGCAGGCGGTGATGATGATGCTGCTAAAGAATAATGGTATCAACAGTAAGCATTTTCTGTTCATAGTAATCCCTGAATAATGTGTAAACACAAATGTTCTTTTATTGCATGCAGGGTGGGGGAGTTGTCGGTAAATAACAAAAGATGGTCAGGCATGAGAAGGGTAAAGCCCATTTCTTCGCTAAAGAATTAGCGGTTAAAAATTATATGTAACAGGAAGAATGCATGTTAAGCGAAGGATCCCATGAAGCAGGATGGCGCAATAAGATAAACGCGGGGTGATGAGAAGGGTTGTTTGCCAACACCTGACTCCGGAATATAGTCACGCCATCTTACCTCTGGGATTATTTCACTAGCTCCGGAGTTACCTGAGTGACTGTACTGGCGTAGTAAGGCGCTCCCCACATCGGCTCAGGCCAGAATGCGCCGTAACCATAATCCCACATGTTATAGGTGGTGTTGACAGACTCAGTTAAATGCCAAACCTGGATTCCTTGTAAATCAACTTTAACAAAGTTGTATGGGACTTTGTTGATGAATCCTGACTCATCTCCTTGAATTGTTCCCAAAATAGTCACGAAATGGTTTCTGTAGTTTACCGGGTCGAGGAAACCTTTCTGCTGGGCAAGAATACGTCCCTGATAGCTCGCGTCTATTTGTGGCTTAGCAGAGTCATTCAGTGGCAAAACGGCGATTTCCAGCAACGTATCTTTTTTGGTGTTAATCACATTGATGACTTTACCGCCAAAGCGGGCCTGCTGTCCGGTATATAAACCGGGCTGGTTATGCACGGAGATAAAGTTTTTTTGGATATCGGGTTGATTATTACCTTTGATATTCTCAGGAATGGAAGCACATGATGCCAGGGTGAAAGCAAGGGCAATAATCATCAACCCTTTTGTATTTTTCATTTTACTTTCCTGCTTAAAAAAGACAGGTCTATAGTAAACCTTTGCGTATTATTGTCAGCATACGCATTGTTGATTATCTAATATTAATATAATTGTAGCTTATGGCAATAACGGATTGTATTTTATCTGGTCGCTGAATAAGGGCGATATTTTCAACGACCATAAAAGTAACGGCAGACATCACGGTTTCACGTCACGCTGGCGGGAATGTAATAAAGCGGATCGTCAATTTTTGCGGTGCTCATCACCCGACAGAATGACCGCGTTCATTACTCCCGTCACCCAGACGGTAAGCCAGCGCCACCACTAGCGACTGCACCAGGCACAGCGTCGCAGACTGGGATCGAAACGCGTCAACCTGCGCCTCTTTCACCACAAAGCAGAGATCGCTGAACGTGGCCAGCGGGCTTATCTGACTGTCGGTAATCACGATCTGGCGCGCGCCGGCATTGGCCGCAGTTTCGCTGACCATCACTGTTTCTTCCGCATAAGGCGAGAAGCTAATCGACACCACGATATCGTGCGCTTTGATGCGGCTAATCTGCTCGCGCAGCATTCCGCCCATTCCGTCGAGCAGAATAGGGCGACACTCAAGATGGCTCAGGGCGTAGGTGAGATAGGCCGCTACGCTAAACGAACGACGCAGACCAGCGATGTAAATGGTGTCGGCTTCTGCCAGCAATTGTACGGCGCGTTCCAACATTTCAGGTTCGGCACGGGCTGCCAGCTGCTGGAGCGCCTGGGTATTCGAACGGGCGAACTCCTGCAGGATATCGAGCGGGGTTTCCGGTACGGCTTCGCTTTCCATCTCACGGAACATGCGCGCGCGGTCGCTGTAGCTGGCGGTTTCCTCTACCAGGTTCATACGAAACAGCTGTTTCATTTCGTTGAAGCCGGTGAAGTCAAAGGCGTTGGCGAAGCGGATCAGCGTAGAGGGTGGCACTCCGGCACGTTCAGCAATGACGGCAACCGTATCAAAGGCCACGCTATTGGTATTATCCAGCACATAGCGGGACACCTGCTGCAGCCTCTTACTCAGGCTATCGTAGCGATCGCGGATTTGCTGCTGCAGCTCGTTCAGGCTGGTTGCTGTTGTCATTTTACCTCCTGGTACATAGTTTTATGATTCTAAACGCAAAACCGCGTCTTTGAAATGTCACTCATTCATCTGGCTGTAAAAACGAAACAAAAGCTTCAGGCTTGTCGTCCGCTGAAACGTTATGCCAGTGCACGCTAATCATGCGATTCCGCTTGTTAACATAAAAACCCATCCTTGATCACATTAATCATTATTTATTTTATTTCAACTTAAAATGGAATGTTTGTTTCATATATAGTACACAGATAACAGTGTTCAGGTAACAGTCACGTATCAACAGCGAGAGGTTAAGGATGGAGACAGTAGCGAATTTTATCCACGGCGAATGTGTCACCGGTTCAGGCCAGCGCGTTCAGGCAATCTTCAACCCGGCCACCGGCGAGCAGATCCGCCTGGTGGTGATGAGTACGACACAGGAAACCGAGCAAGCCATTGCGGCAGCGCACGACGCATTCCCCGGGTGGGCGCGCCATTCTCCGTTAAAACGTGCGCGAGTGATGTTCCGCTTTAAGGCGCTGTTGGAAGAAAACATGGAGAGGCTGGCTCGCATCATCAGCGAAGAGCATGGCAAGGTATTCTCTGACGCAGTTGGTGAACTGACCCGCGGCCTGGAAGTGGTGGAGTTTGCCTGTGGCATCCCACATCTGCAAAAGGGCGAACACTCAGCCAACGTAGGTACCGGCGTCGATAGCCATTCGCTGATGCAACCGCTCGGGGTTTGCGTCGGGATCACGCCGTTTAACTTTCCGGCAATGGTACCGATGTGGATGTTCCCCATCGCGCTGGCAACCGGGAATACCTTCGTGCTGAAACCCTCAGAAAAAGACCCTTCTCTCGCTCTGGCACTGGCGAAACTGCTGCAAGAAGCCGGATTGCCGGACGGCGTGTTCAACGTCGTGCAGGGGGACAAAGAGTCCGTTGACGTTCTGTTAACTGACCCGCGCGTGCAGGCCGTGAGCTTTGTCGGCTCTACGCCGATTGCGGAATACATTTATCAGACCGCCTCGGCCCACGGTAAGCGTTGTCAGGCGTTAGGTGGCGCTAAAAATCACTGCATTTTAATGCCGGATGCCGACATGGATATGGCAACCAACGCCATTATGGGGGCCGCTTACGGCGCGGCGGGTGAACGCTGCATGGCACTTTCGGTCGTGCTGGCGGTAGGAGACAAAACGGCAGATGAGCTGTGCTCGAGACTGGAAAAACAGATTGCGGCGCTGCGTGTCGGGCCGGGGCTTGATCAGACACCTGAAAATGAAATGGGGCCGCTTATCTCCTCGGTACACCGTAATAAAGTGCTCGGTTATATCGACAGTGGGGAATCGCAGGGGGCCAGCCTGCGCGTGGATGGTCGACGTTTTAGCGTTAAAGGCCATGAGCAGGGTTATTTTGTCGGGCCGACCCTGTTTGATAACGTCACGCCGGAGATGACCATCTATAAAGAAGAGATTTTTGGACCGGTGCTTTCTGTGGTGCGCGTAGCAGATTACAGCAGCGCGGTGGAACTGATTAACCGTCATGAATATGGTAATGGCACGGCAATTTTCACACGTGACGGCGGCTGTGCGCGTCGCTTCTGCGAAGAAGTGCAGGCGGGCATGGTGGGCGTAAACGTTCCAATTCCGGTGCCGATGGCGTTCCACAGTTTTGGCGGCTGGAAGCGGTCTATTTTTGGTGCGCTGAACGTTCATGGTAACGATGGCGTGCGCTTCTACACCCGGATGAAAACCGTCACCGCACGCTGGCCGGAGATGCTGCAGGACACAGGGGCCGCGTTCTCCATGCCAACGCTGGGCTGACAGGAGGGTTTATGCAAACCGAACGTATGACCATGGCTCAGGCGCTGGTCAAATTCCTTAATCAACAATATATCTGTGTCGATGGCGTGGAAACGCCCTTTGTCGAGGGCGTCGCCACCATCTTTGGTCACGGTAACGTGCTTGGCATTGGCCAGGCGCTGGAGCAGGCACCCGGTCATTTGCAGGTGATGCAGGGATGTAATGAGCAGGGAATTGCGCACATGGCGACCGGATTCGCCAAACAGCATCGGCGCCAGCGTATTTTTGCCGTGACGTCATCGGTTGGGCCGGGAGCGGCAAACATGGTCACCGCCGCGGCAACCGCGACGGCGAACCGTATTCCGCTGCTGCTGTTGCCTGGCGATGTCTACGCCAGTCGTCAGCCGGACCCGGTATTGCAGCAAATTGAGCAATACCATGACCTTGGCATCAGTACCAACGACTGCTTCCGCCCGGTCTCGCGTTACTGGGACCGGATTAACCGACCGGAGCAGTTAATGAGCGCGATGCTAAACGCGATGCGAACGCTTACTGACCCCGCAGATACTGGTGCCGTAACTATTTGCCTGCCACAGGATGTGCAGGGGGAAGCCTGGGACTATCCGCAGAGCTTCTTTGCGCGCCGCGTTCATTTGATCGAACGTCGACCGCCCGACCCGCAGCGTCTGGCGATGGCGCGGGCGCTGATTGCCCGCAAACGCCGTCCGCTGGTGGTATGCGGCGGCGGGGTACGATATTCCGGCGCGCATGAGGCGTTTCGTACGTTTGTTGAAACGCTGCAACTGCCATTTGCCGAAACTCAGGCCGGAAAGGGAGCGCTGGTTAGTGACCACCCACTTAACCTCGGAGGTATTGGGGTAACTGGCGGGATGGCAGCGAATCAGCTCGCACCGCAAGCCGATCTGGTGATCGGCATCGGTACGCGCCTCACCGACTTTACCACCGGTTCGAAAGCGCTGTTTTCTCATCCGGAGGTTGAGTTCCTGCTGCTGAACGTGGCGGAGTTTGACGCACTGAAGCTTGATGCCACTGCGCTTATCGCCGACGCCCGTACCGGGCTTACGGCATTAACTGAAACACTGAAAGACTACCGCAGCGATTGGGGGAAGGAGGTCGCGCAGGCGCAAGAGGCCTGGCGCGATGAGTGCCAACGTTTATGGGAGCGCGACTGGCGTCCCGACGACGAACCCGAAGTGGCTGGGCATCTTGACGCTCAGCTGGCGGAATATGGCAACACGCTAAACACCCGGTTGACCCAGACGAAGGTGCTGGGGCTTATCAATCAGCACATTGAAGATAACGCTATCGTCGTAGGGGCCGCCGGATCGCTACCTGGCGATTTACAGCGTATCTGGCAGGTCAAAACCCCGGACAGCTATCACCTGGAATACGGTTACTCCTGTATGGGCTATGAGATTGCGGCTGCTATTGGAGCCAGGCTGGCGAAGCCGCAGCAGCCGGTATATGCCATGGTGGGGGATGGCTCGTACATGATGCTGCATTCCGAACTACAAACCGCCGTCCAGGAGGGGATAAAAGTCACTATCCTGCTGTTTGATAACGCCAGCTTCGGGTGTATTAACAACCTGCAGATGGGGCATGGGATGGGGAGCTTCGGTACGGAAAACCGTCACCGTAATCCGCAAACCGGACGGTTGGATGGGCCGTTGGTGAAGGTCGATTTTGCTAAAAACGCGGAAAGCTACGGCTGTCGGGCATGGCGTGTACATGACGAGCAAAGCCTGCTGGCGGCGCTGGAAGCCTCGCGTGCGCATTCGGGACCTGTGCTGCTGGATATCAAAGTCCTGCCGAAAACCATGACCCACGACTATGCCTCCTGGTGGCGCACTGGCGATGCGCAGGTGGCAGAATCTCCGTCGGTGCGAAAAGCGGCTGAGCAGACGTTTGAGCAGGTGAAAAACGCACGTCAGTACTAAAAGCGATTAATGCCGGATGGCGCTGCGCTTATCCGGCCTACAGCGGATTCCACCCCCCTGGCCTGATAAGTCGTTAGCGCTGTCATCCGGTAACCTGCGACAACGAAATTTTCATTTCATTTTTCCTTTCTCTTCATCCATCGCCTCCTTCCTGAACGGAAGGGGGCCAATTCCTGCATCTTCCCTGTTGTTATGTTGTGATATTGATAACAGATTTTATCTCACTCATCTCAAAAGTGTTAACTTGCACCCAAAAACATAATTTTCACTATTTATAAAAATGAAATAAATGTTTTATTTAAGGGGTCGTTAGTTCATCGCATTCACCAACACCGGGAGCCGTTATGTTTAACATTGCTTTACTGGGCGCTGGCCGAATTGGCCAGGTACATGCAGCTAACATTGCCAGTCACAGTGCCACTACCCTCTGGTCCGTCGTCGACCCGAATCAGGAATTTGCCACCCGTCTTGCCACACAGTACCAGGCTCGTTTGCAAAGCCTGGATGAGGCGATGACGGACCCTAACGTTCACGCCGTGCTGATTGCCTCCGCGACCGATACCCACGCGGATCTGATTGAAATGGCCGCCCGCCACGGCAAAGCCATCTTCTGTGAAAAGCCGGTCCACCTGGATCTGGCCCGTGTACGCGACTGCCTGAAAGTGGTCAAAGAGTACGACGTACCGTTGTTTATCGGTTTCAACCGCCGCTTCGATCCACAGTTTCGCCGTGTGAAAACTGACGCACTGGCCGGGCGTATCGGAAAGCCGGAATCGCTGCTGATCATCTCCCGCGACCCGTCTCCGCCTCCTGCGGAATACGTGCGTGTGTCCGGCGGTATGTTCCGCGATATGACCATCCACGATTTTGATATGGCGCGCTTTATCATGGGCGAAGAGCCGGTTTCGGTGTATGCCCAGGGCAGCAATCTGGTGGATCCGGCGATTGGCGAAGCGGGCGATATCGATACCGCGCTCATCGTACTGAAATATTCATCCGGTGCGATGGCAACCATCGTCAACAGCCGCCGTTCTTCTTACGGATACGATCAGCGCCTTGAGCTGCACGGCTCTGAAGGGCTGCTGTGCGCGGGCAACATTCTCGAAAATCAGGTGCAGCACTACGCGAAGACCGGCTGCACCAGCGCGTTACCTGAACATTTCTTCCTGCAGCGTTATAAATCGGCCTATGCCGCGGAATGGGAACACTTTGTTGCGGTACTGCGCGGCGAAGCGGTCCCTGATTGCAGCGGGGACGATGGCGAGCGTGCGCTGTATCTGGCGGATAAAGCGCTGGAGTCACTGCATAGCCAGCGTGAAGTTCTCCTCTGATTGTCACCACAACCTACCCTACACAGAGAGACATAATAATGAAAAAACTGATCTTAGCTGTCCTCATCGCCATGACATCCGGGGCAGCCATTGCTGAAAACGAGCAAATTGTTTTCAGTACGCCAAACCTGGCGATGCCATTTGAAGTTCACATGCAGCGCACGGCGGTGAAAGCCGCAAAAGAGATGGGCGTGAATTTACAGGTCCTGGACGGGCAGGGTAGCTCGCCAAAACAGGTCGCTGACCTGGAAAACGCCATAACTCGTGGCGCACAGGGCTTTATTGTTTCACCAAACGATGTCAACGCGGTGTCCAGCGCGGTAGATGAAATTCAGGATGCGAAACTGCCCGTTGTTACCCTCGACCGCTCCGTTGACAGCCAGAAAAAAGTGCCGCACTTCGGCGCGAACAACTACAAAGGCGGTCAGGCGATTGGCGACTTTGTCAAAACCAAATTCCCTGACGGGGCAGACATTATTCTGCTGACCGGCCAGCCAGGTTCCTCCTCCAACATTGAACGTACTAAAGGCATTCGCGACAGCCTGAAGGCGGGTGGTGAAAAGTACAAGATCGTTGCTGATCAGACCGGTAACTGGATGCGTTCTGAAGGGATGCGCATTGTCGAAAGCGTTCTGCCTTCTTTGCCGAAGCGTCCGCAGGTGATCCTCTCCGCTAACGACGATATGGCGTTGGGCGCGATTGAAGCGTTACAGGGACAAGGACTGAAACCGGGTGAAGTTCTGGTCACGGGCTTCGATGCCGTGCCGGAAGCACTGGCGCGTGTGCGCGACGGCTGGCTGGCAGTGACGGCGGATCAGCGTCCTGGCTTTGCGGTGAAAACGGCCATGAGCCAGTTGGTGAATAACGTCCGTGAGAAGACGGCGATCACCGGGGCTGACTACCCGCCAACGCTTATCACCAAAGAGAACCTGCAGCAGGCCGAGCGTATTAGTGAGGCCGGTAACTGATATGTCCGCAGCCGCCGCACAAGTGGCGGCTCTCTATGAGGAGGAGCAGACCGATGTCGCAACCCTTACTAAAAGTGACCGACCTGGCGAAAAGCTTTTCCGGCGTTTGGGCGCTGAGCAGCGCACAGCTGACCGTCGGAGCAGGCGAAATTCATGCGCTGTTAGGTGAGAACGGTGCCGGAAAATCGACCCTGCTGAAAGCGCTGGCGGGTGCACAGCCGCAAACACGCGGGGATATTTGGTTCAACGGCGAAACATTGCTGGTAGAAGACTCTCCGGTTGAGCGGCAGAACAAGGGCATTATCACGATTTATCAGGAATTTAATCTGCTGCCCAATATGACCGTCGCCGAGAATATGTTCCTCGGTCGCGAACCGCGTAAACGCAATCTGATTGTTGACGAAAAGGCGGTAAATCAGGAAGCGCAGGTGATTCTGGATTACCTGCAACTGAACGTTGCGCCAACCACGGCCGTGGCCCGACTGAGTGTGGCGCAGCAGCAAATGGTGGAAATTGCGCGAGCGCTGACGCTGAACGCAAAGCTGATCATTATGGATGAACCTTCCGCCGCGCTGAGCGACAGCGAAGTAGAAAGCCTGCATCGTGTGGTGCGGGAACTTAAAGGGCGTGGCGTGAGCATTATCTACGTCACCCATCGCCTGCATGAAGTTTTTCAACTCTGCGACCAGTTCACTGTTTTCCAGGATGGACGATTCACCGGGAATGGCGCAGTTGCACAGACCACCGTAGAACAGCTGATCCGCCTGATGGTGGGGCGCGATGTGGCCTTTAATCGCCGTCCGGCCAGCGAAACTCACCATGAAGATAAACCTGTGCGTCTGGCGGTGAAGGGGCTTAGCCGCGAAAAACCGCCGCTGGATCCGCATGGTATCGCGCTGCACGACATTAGCTTCCACGTGCATGCTGGCGAAGTGTTAGGCATTGCCGGACTGGTGGGTGCCGGGCGCACCGAAGTGGCCCGCTGCCTGTTTGGCGCCGACAGTTTTACTTCCGGCAGCTTTGAACTTGATGGCGTGCCATATCAGCCGCGCGATCCGCTGTTTGCGCTGGATCAGGGGCTGGCGCTGGTACCGGAAGATCGTAAAAAAGAGGGCGCGGTGCTTGGGCTGTCGATCCGCGACAACCTGTCGCTCTCCAGCCTCTCGTCACTACTGCACTGGCGCTGGTTCGTGAATACCCGCAAAGAGGATGCCCTGATCGAGTCATACCGCCAGGCGCTGCAGATCAAAATGGTCAACAGCGCGCAAGAGGTGCGCAAGCTCTCCGGTGGGAACCAGCAAAAAGTGATCCTCGCGCGCTGCATGGCGCTTAATCCGCGAGTGTTGATCGTGGATGAACCAACGCGCGGCATCGATGTTGGCACCAAATCAGAAGTCCATCAGGTGCTGTTTGATATGGCGAAAAAGGGCGTAGCGGTGATCGTGATCTCCTCCGATCTGCCGGAAGTCATGGCAGTTTCCGATCGGATCATCACGCTAAGTGAAGGCCGGGTGACCGGCGAGATCCACGGCGACGACGCCAACGAAGAGCGGCTAATGACGATGATGGCCATCAACCACAACGCCCTGAATGCGGCATAACGGAGTGATTCATGACGCAGATTATTTCTAAAACGCAGGTTCCAGCCAAACGCGGCGGACGTCTTGATCCCATTGCCTTTTTTGAGCGCTTTGGGGTACTGATTTTCATGATCCTGCTGCTGATTTTCTTTCAGTTGCAGAACAGCAATTTTCTTTCTGAACGCAATATTTTCAACATTCTGACCGAAGTCTCCATCTACGGGATCATGGCCGTCGGTATGACGTTTGTCATTCTGACCGCCGGGATCGACCTCTCCGTAGGTTCTATTCTGGCAGTGTGCGCCATGACCGCGGCGTATGTGATTAAAGGGGACAACTTCACCACCGTCGACCCGAACGCCTGGGGCGGCATGAGCTGGCTGATTGGCCTTGGTATCTGTATGGCGATGGGCACCGCGATTGGTTTTCTGCATGGCCTCGGCGTGACCCGCCTGCGTCTGCCGCCGTTTATCGTCACCCTCGGCGGGATGACTATCTGGCGCGGCCTGACGCTGGTGATTAACGACGGCGCGCCAATTGCCGGTTTCGACGCGGGATACCGCTGGTGGGGACGTGGCGAACTGCTCGGTATCTCCATTCCAATCTGGATATTCGCGCTGGTGGCGGTAGGCGGTTATCTGGCGCTGCATAAAACCCGCTGGGGGCGCTTCGTGTACGCCATCGGCGGCAACCCGGAGGCGGCGCGTCTGGCAGGGGTTAACGTGAAGCGCGTGCTGGTGAGCGTCTACGTGTTAATTGGCTGTCTGGCAGGACTGGCGGGCTTCATTCTCAGCGCACGGTTGGGCAGTGCAGAAGCGGTCGCCGGGATCTCGTTTGAGCTACGCGTTATCGCCTCGGTGGTCATTGGCGGTACCTCACTGATGGGCGGCTACGGGCGTATTGGCGGCACCATTATCGGCTCGATCATCATGGGCATCCTGATTAACGGTCTGGTGCTGATGAACGTCTCGGCTTACTACCAACAAATTATTACCGGCTTAATTATCGTTCTGGCGGTGGCGTTCGATACCTACGCCAAGAGCCGTCGCGGCGCATTGTGAGGGTCATGATGAAAGAAGTTCGTATTGGATTGATTGGCACCGGGTATATCGGGAAGGCGCATGCCATCGCCTATGCCCAGGCCCCGACGGTGTTTAACCTGCGCGGCAAGCTGGTGCGCGAAATGGTGGCGGAAGTCTCTCCAGAGCTGGCCGCCGAGCGGGCGCAGGCGTTTGGCTTCAATCGCTCAACCGGAGACTGGCGTGCGCTGGTGGCTGACCCGGCCATTGATGTCGTGGATATCTGTTCTCCTAATCATCTGCACAAAGAGATGGCGCTGGAAGCGATTCGCCATGGCAAGCATGTGTACTCAGAAAAGCCGTTGGCGCTGAACGCCCACGACGCACGTGAAATGGTTGAGGCTGCACAACGGGCAGGAGTGAAAACCCTGGTGGGGTTCAACTATATGAAGAACCCAACGGCGCAACTGGCGAAAGAGATCATTGCGCGCGGAGAAATTGGCGAGGTGATCCATTTCTACGGCACCCACAACGAAGACTACATGGCCGATCCGCTTGCGCCGATCCATTGGCACTGTTTTAAAGAGACCGCTGGGCTTGGGGCGCTGGGCGATCTGGCGGCACATATCGTCAATATGGCGCAGTACCTGGTTGGGGATATTCATCAGGTCTGCGGCGACCTGAAGATCGTGGTGCCACAGCGTCCGGCGAAAGTCGGTTCTTCGCAAATGGTGACGGTAGAAAACGAAGATCAGGCCCACGCGATGGTGCGCTTTGCAGGCGGTGCGCAAGGGGTGATTGAAACCTCGCGCGTTGCCTGTGGCCGCAAGATGGGGTTGTCGTATGTGATTACCGGGACCAAAGGAACTATCAGTTTTACCCAGGAGCGCATGGCAGAGCTGAAGCTCTATCTGCATGACGATCCGGTCAACCGCCAGGGGTTTCGCACTTTACTGGTTGGCCCGGCGCACCCGGACTACGGCGCGTTTTGCATGGGAGCCGGGCATGGTATCGGCTTTAACGACCAGAAAACAGTAGAAGTACGCGACCTGGTGGACGGCATTGCCGCCGATGCACCGATGTGGCCGGACTTTGAAGAGGGCTGGAAGGTGTCGCGCGTGCTTGACGCTATCGCACTCTCGCACCAGGAAGGCCGCTGGCTGAACGTGAACGACATTGTCTGAAGAGGTATCAACGTGGAAAAGCAGTTTGATGTGATATGCATGGGCCGCGTGGCGGTTGACCTCTACAGTCAGCAAATTGGCGCGCGCCTGGAAGATGTGTCGAGCTTTGCCAAATATCTTGGGGGTTCGTCCGGCAACGTGGCTTACGGCACGGCACGCCAGGGATTGCGTTCTTCAATGCTGGCGCGCGTTGGCGACGAACATATGGGGCGTTTCCTGCGTGAAGAATTAAACCAGGTAGGCTGCGATACCAGCCACCTGATCACTGATAAAGATCGCCTGACGGCGCTGGTGCTACTCGGCATTAAAGACCGGGACACCTTCCCACTGATTTTTTACCGTGATAACTGCGCGGATATGGCGATTACCGCCAGCGATGTTGATGAACAGTACATCGCTTCTGCTCGTTGTCTTGCCATCACCGGGACACATCTTTCTCATCCGCAAACCCGTGAGGCGGTGTTGACTGCGCTCGCTTACGCCCGACGTCACGGCGTGCGTACGGCGCTGGATATCGACTATCGCCCGGTACTGTGGGGGCTTACTTCTTTAGGCGACGGCGAAACGCGCTTTATCGCCGCCGAACAGGTCACCCGCCAGTTACAGGAGGTGCTGCATCTTTTTGATGTGATTGTCGGCACCGAGGAGGAGTTTCATATCGCGGGCGGCAGTACCGATACGCTGCAGGCGCTGTCGCAGGTTCGCGCTGTGAGTCACGCGACGCTGGTCTGCAAGCGCGGTGCGCTCGGCTGCTCGGTGTATACCGACGCCATCCCGGCCCGGCTGGACGATGGCCTGACGGTCACCGGCGTACGCGTAGAGGTGCTGAACGTGCTGGGGGCGGGGGATGCGTTTATGTCCGGTCTGCTGCGCGGCTATCTCAACGATGAGGGATGGGAGCAGGCATGCCGCTACGCCAATGCCTGCGGTGCGCTGGTGGTGTCGCGTCACGGCTGTGCACCGGCGATGCCGAGCAAAGTTGAGCTTGATGATTATCTTTCTCGCGCTGCAGAGGTTCCGCGTCCGGATCTCGATCCGCATCTCAATCATTTGCATCGCGTGACGACCCGTCGTCGCACATGGCCAGAGCTATGCGTAATGGCCTTCGATCACCGTAGCCAACTGGAAGAGATGGCGTTGCAGTGCGGCGCGTCTTTGAAGCGTATTCCGGCATTGAAACAGCTTATTTTGCAGGCCAGCCGTGAAGCGGCCAACAGCGCCGGGCTGGAGGGCAAGGCCGGGCTACTCTGCGATGGTACGTTTGGTCAGGATGCGCTGAATGC
The DNA here is from genome assembly GCF_001037485.2 of Citrobacter sp. MGH105. Lineage (NCBI taxonomy): Bacteria > Pseudomonadati > Pseudomonadota > Gammaproteobacteria > Enterobacterales > Enterobacteriaceae > Citrobacter > Citrobacter sp. MGH105. Next base: position 1,250,727 of record NZ_CP073048.1, read on the forward strand.
GATAACCGGAGAGGGCTGGTGGATTGGTCGCCCTATCGAACTGCCGGGGTCGCGCCCGCTGGAGATGGAACACGGCAATATAGGTTCGCAGCTCATCAGTTGGCCGCAGGAGCATGTGGTGAAGTGTCTGGTCTTTTTCCATCCGGAAGATGCCCACGCGTTGCGTCTGGAGCAAGAACAGAAAATCGCTGAGGTGTACCGCGCCTGTTGCCAGTCCGGTCATGAGCTGCTGCTGGAGGTGATTTTACCGGCCAGTATGCCGCGCAGTGATGAACTGTATTTGCGCGCCATTTCCCGCTTCTACAACTTAGGGATCTACCCCGACTGGTGGAAACTCCCACCGCTGACTTCTGCTGGCTGGACGGCGTTGAGTGACATTATCGAACGGCGCGATCCGCACTGCCGTGGCGTGGTGATCCTGGGTCTGGACGCACCGGCAGAGCAACTGTGTGCTGATTTTAAAGCGGCTGCGGGTCATGGGGTGGTGAAAGGATTTGCCGTGGGACGCACGCTGTTCGGCGACGCTTCCCGCGCGTGGTTGAAACACGATATTGACGATGCGCAGCTGGTGACGCGCATTAAAGATAACTACCTGCAGCTTATCGCCTGGTGGCGCGAGCGCGGACAAGCATAATTCAGGAGAAGATGATGACGGTACAATTAGGTATTAATCCACTGACATGGACGAATGACGATCTTCCTTCACTGGGCGCTGAGACGTCGCTTGATACGTGTCTGAGCGAGGGCAAAGAGGCTGGATTTGCTGGTTTCGAACTGGGCAACAAATTCCCGCGTGAGGCGCGACTGCTCGGCCCCATTTTGCAGCACCACGACCTGCAACTGGTTTCCGGCTGGTACTCCGGACGTCTGCTGGAACGCAGCGTGGAGGAGGAGATTGCCGCCGTGCAGTCACATCTGACGTTACTGCGCGAACTGGGAGCGAAGGTGCTGGTCTTTGCCGAAGTCAGTGGCTGCATTCACGGCGAGCAGCAGACGCCGGTACATCTGCGTCCGCGCTTCCCGCAAGAGCGCTGGCAAGAGTACGGTGAAAAGCTCACCGAGTTTGCGCGCTACACCCAGCAGCAGGGGGTACAGATTGCCTATCACCACCACATGGGAACGGTGATTGAATCTGCTGAAGATGTGGATAATCTGATGACGAATACCGGTGATGAAGTTGGCTTGTTGCTCGATACCGGGCATTTGACCTTTGCGGGTGCCGATCCGTTGGCTGTGGCGCAGCGCTGGGCATCACGTATCAACCATGTTCACTGCAAAGACGTACGTGCCGACGTGCTGGCGGATGTCAAAAACCGCAAAACCAGCTTCCTTGATGCGGTGCTGAGCGGCGTCTTTACCGTGCCGGGAGATGGCTGCGTTGACTATCCGCCGATCATGGCCTTGCTGAAGGCGAACCAGTATCAGGGGTGGCTGGTGGTGGAGGCGGAGCAGGATCCAGCTATCGCGCATCCGCTGACGTATGCGCGTCTGGGCTATAACAACCTTAGCCGTCTGGCACGGGATGCCGGGCTTATCTGAGGAGGTGATATGTCACGTTTATTATCACGCTGGCAGCAGCCGGACGCGCAAGGGTGTACGCAGTCAGTGACACCGGAAAGCGCCGGTTGGGGATATGTTGGCTTTAGAGCGTATGAACTGGAGGAAGGGCAGCAGCTTACGCTGCCCGCCGTCAGCGAAGAACGTTGTCTGGTACTGGTTGCCGGACGCGCGACCGTCACCACGCCGGGCGCAACTTTTACGGATATCGGTGAGCGGATGAGCCCGTTCGAACGGATCAAACCGTGGGCGGTTTATGTCACTGCTGGTGAAACCATACAGGTTCAGGCGGTGACCAGACTGGAGCTGGCAGTCTGCGCTGCGCCGGGGAAAGGCACGCACCCAACGCGGCTGATCGCACCTAAGGATATTGACGGGGAAGCGCGCGGCAAAGGTCACAACCAGCGCTACGTGCACAACATCTTACCGGAAGATAAACCCGCAGATAGCCTGCTGGTGGTGGAGGTGTGGACCAACGAAGGTTGTACCAGTTCTTACCCAAGCCATAAGCATGACACCGATAATCCCCCACAGGAAACCTATCTGGAGGAGACTTACTACCATCGCCTCAACCCGCCGCAGGGATTCTGTATGCAACGGGTCTACACCGATGACCGGTCGCTTGACGAGTGTATGGCAGTCTATAACCGCGACGTGGTGATGGTGCCGAAAGGGTATCACCCGGTGGCAACCCTGGCGGGATATGACAGTTACTACCTTAACGTGATGGCCGGCCCGGTTCGCAAATGGATGTTTACCTGGGAAGATGAACATGCGTGGATTAACAGGGATTATCCGGTTGATAAGTAAGGTCATGAATGGCTTTTTTAACTGCGAGTCGTTTTTTTCCCTCCTTTTGATGAGTAAAAGGGGGAAGAATGGGATGACGGTTGGCGCTATTTAAGTGCTCATTATTCTCATAGATCGCCTGGCCATGAGAATAATGCAAGCGTCGATATATTTGAGGTTATGGCAGTAGCCGGGGTGCTCTCGAAAACACCCCGGCTATCTTTTGTTTATATCCCGATCAGGAATTTGGTTGATGGTTCTCAACTACCCAGACGGTGAGTACTTTTTCCAATGTTTTATTTCCCGTCGTCGCCTTCGCTCTCACCCAACTTACACCGGCCGTATCCGTTCTCAGTTCAGAGTAAGCATTCCCTAACTTAAAGTTGGTTTTATCCGGCGTCATCGTAAAGGTTCCGCTGCCGGGTTTGGCTTTGCTGCCTGCGCTAAATTCGACACTGCCGTTTAACGGGTTACCGAATTTATCCTGCAACCGGGCCATAAAGCCTACCGGCTCAAGGTTGGCAACGGCATAGCCAGGATCCTGCTCCAGAGTGAGTACTGGATTCTGGGCATCGGCATTCAGCGTTAGCGAAGCATTTGCCGAGACATTGCTACCGTGTTCAGCCAATGTGGCGGTCAGCGTGTAACGACCCGCCTTATTACCGTGGACATTTACAGTCGCAGTACCGGAACCATTGGTGGTGACAAGCGTATTGTCAATCACCAGAGGATCGCGTGGCGATGGGCCTGTAGCCGTAATTTTCAGCTTACGGTTGCTGACGCTGTTCCCTGATGTATCGGTCAGATGCAGGGTAAACGCCACGTTATCCACATCACTGACTACGGCGGATGTCGTTGACGGTTCGATCGTCAACGCGGCATTTTGCAGATCCGATACCACCTCAATCGCCTTACTCGCCGTAACGCGTTTACCCTCTTTGATGAAGGTTGCCTGCAATTGATAGTGCCCGGCTTCTGCGGCAATAAAGGTTGTTGATGCCATTCCTTTCTCATCCAATGTCAGTTCGGACTGGCCCAGTTTTAATCCACTGGCAGGGGAACTGGTCAGGTGCACGTCACCACTAAATGGGTTGTTTTCACCGTCGACAACCTGTACCTGAATTTCATGTGCCGCTGATGCGTTTGCCACAATGCTCTCAGACGGTGCGGTCAAATTCAGCACTGCGCTGTTAATATCAGGTACGAATTCCAGGTCAACGCTTGAGGACTCAACGCTGTGCTGCCCATCTGTAACCCTGGCATTAACGGTGTAATGACCTGCCTTAACCGTAGTTAACGTTACCGTCGCGTAACCGTCTTTATTGGTGGTGATTTTCTCCGGGTACACGAGCCCTTGTGGCGTTACGATAAGCTCCACTTTCTGCCCTTCAACCGACGCGGCGGTATTGTTGAGCATGATCTCAAGCGTGGCACCATCGCGGCCGTTTGCTGCAATATTGGTGATTACGCCATTGTCTTTGGCTGTCAGAGACAATGTTGCCCCCTCCATTGCTGAGGCAAATGTTACGCTTAGCGATGAGCTGATGTTCCCCGCGCTTAGTGTAATATCATAAGTTCCCGGCGTTGAACTGGTCAGTGAGAATCTTGCTTCACCTTTGGCATCGGTCTTCACAACGTTCTCCCCATTCGCGATCTTAACCTGTGGCGGTAACGCCAGGGTGACCGTGTATCCGGACAGCGGGTTCCCATAACGGTCGGTCAGGGTAACGACCGCGACATTACTCTGTTTGCCATCCGCCAGCGCATTGTCCCTGGTCAGGTTAAAAGCCTGCACCACCGGCTGCGTTTTGTCGGCAATCCAGTTGGCTTGTTTTTCCAGCCCGGAGAAATCATGTTTTTGTGACGTCACACCAATGCGTGTCGCCTGAGCCAGTTCAGACGTTGCCTTAGCGCTGTACACGCCGTCTTTCTCTTCTACGGCAGTAAAACGGACCTCGCCGCTGGCTGAAACTGCATAAAAACGTAAGCTGTCGTCGCCGGTGATGGCATTCCCGTCTTTATCTTTTGCTTCTAACGCCAGGCTAATCGGGTGTCCAACGACCTGCTCCATGGGCATTACCGTGAATGTCGATTTTGCCGCCTCGGCGGAAACCGCTTTTAGTTTCACCGTCAGGGTTTCTGTTTTACCCAGAACTTTAGCGGTTATGCGTGCCGTCCCCGCCGTTAAACCCGGCGTCAGCGTGGCGGTATACACCCCGGAGCGGGTTTCCTGCACTTCACCAAGCTTTGGAGCCTGTGCCGAACGCTCACGATTTCTCTGTGCGTCAGGTGTAAACGCTAAAGACAACTCAATGTCATGTGCAAGCCCTGTTAACGGATTACCATTGGTATCTTTAAGCACCAGCGTAACCGGATGCTGTGACTTCCCGTCAGCAGCGATGATCGGTTGCTGCTCGCCGTTCAATGTAAAATCCATTGTGCCGACAGAGGCCGAACTCCTCGTCACCGTCACGTCCATCACCGCATAGTTAGAGGCGTTTCCTTTAACATCTCGCGCCGTTGCACCGATTTGCCAGTGATTAGTGCCGCCTGGTGTATAAGCGGGTAACGTCAGTTGCCATGATGTGCCGCTACCGGAAATGCGTCCGCCAGCGGCGGTAAATGCGCTATCGTTCCACTCTACCGACTGAATGCCCCAGTGGGATTTATCCAGCGAAATAGTCACCGGAATAACGGCGCCACCTTCCCCCTGTACGCTTTCAGGCAGGCGGATTTTCAGAACCGATTTTTTGCGGTATTCCAGAACAATATTGTTATTTCGTTCGACAAAATCGTAGCGTCCGTGCTGAACTTCGCGCATTAACGCAACATTGTCGCCGTCCAACTGCTTCGCCAGCGGGATGCCGGGGCGATAGTTAATCTCTATGCCGAAGCGTGAATCATGAGTATTGCTCTGCCCCTGCTTGTGTTCAGCGGAAAGCGTAACTAGCGGAACCGGCGTATAGCTGATCCCGCCTGTAAAGGCGTACGGATTTTCCTGAAGATGATCGCTGCCAAAGAGGCCGACATTCTTGCCGTAATACTTTTCATATTTAAGCGATGCGCCCAGTTGCGGATACGATGGCAACCAACCTTGGGTATAGATATCCCATCCATCCGCCGGACGTTCCTGATAATCATCCAGATCGTGGGAATCCTTCCATTTTGATAATCTTAAATAAGCATTTGCGCCTGCGCGTAAATAATCTCGCCAATACTCAACGCCTGCACCCATACGTGCGTGATGACGACTTAAATCGTAGTCATAAAATAAGTTTGCGCCCAGCATTGAATTATCCGCCGTGAAATAGCGATAACCCATACCGATATTAGTTTGGGTTCTGTCATCGGTACGGTGAAGCGATGTCTGGCTAAATAAAACATGCTGCTTTGTATCAATCCACGGATAAAGGAAATCGAACGCCGAATCTTTTAACGAGAAAGCGTCATCGACGTTGAGTTGAATACGGGCATTACCGTACTTCTGTAGCCACTCTACCACCTCCTTCGTTGCCTGTGCTGAGACGGTATTGGCGGCAAAACTGCCCGTATGGCCGTTTTCAATACTTCTGCCAGCCTGCGCGGCGAGAGAAGACAGGCCGCGCAGTTCTTGCTGTTCTGCGGCGGCCTGCGATGCCTTAACGGCTGACGCATGGCTGATGGTTGGCGTGAAGCTAAGAAGAGCAGGATACAGAGCCTGCAAAGCGATTGTTGACCATGCGACAACCTTATTAACGGGGCCTGTTGCCCCATTGCTCCGCGAAATTTTCTTATTTGACATTTGTAACTCCAATATCAATTAAAAAAATCAAAGGTTATTCCATGTACTGAACGGGATGCGTAATATATGTATTTAGTAGGAAAATTCAAGAGTTGTTCATGGAGAAGTTAACTGGATATTTTTACACTATGCGGCATTGTGGGCTGGCTAACGATGTCGAACGTTTAAATGACGAATGTATTTAAAAAATACGTTTATTTTTATCGTGACGATTTTAAGCTTGTAGGGATATTATTTAACCATGGTCGTTCACTGTTAAATAAAAAGAGTTATCAGGAAATTAATCTGCCTGTTCGTATTCAGCTATCATCACGTTCTCCGGATCTAAGTCTGGAACGTGTCAACGCTTTCAGGACGGGTCAATAGACACAAAAAAGCCCTCAGCTTGCGCTGAGGGCTTTCACCGGTGTTTGGTGGGCTGGCGGAGTCTGAATTGAGTTTGTAATTAAATGAATTTATTGAATTAATGTCTAATTCAACTTTTCGTTGGTGCCTAAGAAGGTGCCTAAAATTTTTACCATCTTCTTTTGGTGAGAAATGAGAGATTGGTTTGCAGCACTTAGGGACTCATAAGGCTTCGATCTTTGCTCATGGTAAAATGAGAAATATTATCAATATTTATTTGATTTTTTTAAATGTCAGATGCGATGCCGTTGCTATTTCCGCTACTGTAGCGGAAATAGCAACACATGAGCAGCATGTACTTAGAAAAATTTAAGATCTGGGCAACAGCCCGATGTTCTTTTTGGCACGCAGAATATCCGTTGCAGTAATGAAGGGGGGTTGCTCTCGCCATGTAAATCCCTTGCGGTCGATACGAGCCAGTTCGTACTTTTCGACCAGGAAATTAACAGCATCGGCAAGCGTTATCCCCGCATCGATATGCTCCTCAATGGCCGTGTCGTCATGAAATGGTGTGTCGTTGAGTGTGAGGCCGTAGTGGTGCTCCAGCAGATACGTTAACAACTGCTGCCACACCATTACGGGCGACAGGCGTGACGAAACCGGCACCGTGGCCGGTACAGATGAAATTTGCATGAGTTGGATCCTGATAAAAGAAGAGAAGGTGTTACCTGGTTGCAAATGCCTGAGGATAAATAACGATGTAAACATAGCCATGAGAGCCGAGAGTGTCAGCTTCACAAGTTAGTCCGTTATGATACAACGTGACGCAATGCTGATGGCGCGGATTTAGTTCACCGGTTGTCAGCATCAATTCAAGCTGTTTCATCACTAGCGGAAATGCCTGATCCAGACGCAGTGCCTCCTCCTCGTTAAACGTACCACTAATACCTGCACGGTCCGCCAGAAAATGCAGGCGACAGCCTTCCTGCACAAGCCTTGCACCGAAGCACGGCGAGATGTCGCGCTTCAGTCCCCATGAATTTTGCATTTTTCTACTCCTTATTTAGTGTCAGTTGGTGGTGATGCACATCAGGCGTGTATACGGACCGTGGTTGTCACGACGGCGTTCTGCGTAAACCGCCAGCACACCGGAAATCTCCGCGACATCCTGACCGGTATAATGACTGGCGCTGCCGTGCCACTGGTATTTGCCCGTGCAGTAGCGAAAGATCCGGGAATCCGGATGCTGTCGCTGAATCGCCATCGCGGCCTTTTTATCGATGATTTTCATGGTTAGCCTCATAGCCAGCCACGTTCAGCAAAAGAAAGCACATCGATGCCAACAATAAGATGGTCCAGCACCCGCACCTCTACCATAGCCAGCGCGTTCACCAGATGTTGAGTGATGTTTCGATCCTGTTTACTCGGTTCTGTCTCTCCGGATGGATGGTTATGGGCCAGAATCACAGCGGCAGCGTTATGGCGTAGTGCCAGTTTCACCACTTCGCGTGGATGGACTTCGGTATGGTTAATCGTGCCCGTAAAGAGCGTCTCGCATTCCAGAAGACGGTTCTGATTATCGAGATATAAAACAAGAAAAACTTCGCGCTCCTGCAGAGCAAGACGCAGTTGTAGCCAGGTTTTGGTGAAGGTAGTGGAATTAAATTGTTCGCCAGGCTGGCGCTGATATTTTTCCAGTAAGCGGAGAGCGCGACGAATGGTGCGTGCTTCAGTTACCGGAAGATCAGGAGGTAGATTTATCTCTGACATGACAGGGCCTTGGAGGTAATAGTTAAAGTCGTTTATGAAGCAAGTTGAAGCATATTTTCAGCCATCACCCACAGAGCGCGATTGAGCTTTACGTCTCCGTCGATACCTTTGACAGCACGGGTTTGAGCACGCTGACCTTTCGTCGTTCGTCCTGACAGTCCGCCTTTTATCAAGTTCTCCTGAATGCGTTGGTAAGTGGTCCATAGGTCGTTGCTATCATCCTGCCAGCGGCGCGGGGAAAGGATTTGCGATTCCGTCACCGGCTGATGCTCTTCACCAAAGCGATAGGTTAATGCCGCTTTTGCCATCGCCTGCTGTGCTGGTGGAGGTAACAAAAGCGACTGCATGGCATCCCGCTTCTCCTCCACCCGGTCAAATATCCCCAGCACTTCGTAAGCCCCTTCAATGACTTTCTCCACCACATTGCCTTTATGTGGCACACGTACCTCACCAAAACTCTCACCGCAAATCAGCCCGTTCTGGCAGACTGCACGAAATAGCCCCGGCAACATCTGATATGAGCTGGAGCCGTCATGGCTGTTGAGCAGAATGATTTCCGGTACCTGCTTACCGGTTATTTGCCCTACCCGGCGCAGGCGCAGCATGTGTTTCGTGTGCTCTCGCTTGCTCTGGTCACGCACTCGGGTCTGGCAGGCAAAGAACGGCTGAAAGCCTTCACGCTGGAGGCTATCAAGCAGGGTAATGGTCGGGATGTAGGTGTAGCGATCCGAGCGGGATTCGTGCTTGTCAGTACTAAATACACTGGGTACATGGACCATCAACTCGTCATTTGTCAGTGGGCGGTCGCGGCGAATCTGGTTAATCCGTCCGAAGCGGCTGGCTAATTTCATGATAAAACTCCTTTGTGGTTAATGGCATAAATGCAGAAAGGCCGCGCTTCCGGTAAAGAAGCGCGGCCTTTCTGCATTGATTTGGTGTTGCAGGGGAAAACTCTTTGTTGTTGGGGGATGCAACAGCTAGCTAATGTCTGCTATGAGCGATCAACGGACATTCAAATGACGAACTACATATGAACTGGACAATGTAGTTCGTCATACTCATGATCCTTCAAATTTAAGGCTTTTTGATCACCTCAACGTTCAGGCTCGTAGTGCCATTCTCACGGCTTATCTGCCCGCTCACACGCACCAAATCCTGCGCATCGAAGTGCTGCCCGTTCCAGACTTTCTGTGGAATACGAACTTTGATGGTTCCGGTTGGATCGCGGAACGTATACCACTCTTCCTGCTGCTGGCTGATGACATTGCCTTCCAGTGTGATCCACGCCCCTTCGTGCATCGACGGCACGGCCTGAATGCGGCTTTGACTGTTTTCCTGCTGAACCTTATGACCGGCATACATGCGTTCAGTGGCGACTGGCTCTTTCTCTGCGGAGAAACCGCCTTGCGCTGCCAGGGCTGGAATGACGATGAATGAAGCGAGCAACACGCCGGTGACGTTGACGAGCTGGCGACGAATCTGACTGAAGTATTGTTTTTGCATAGCAGGTTCCATTTATGATTTCACATCCTCCCAGGGGGGATGCCTTTATAATAAATGAGCGGCTATAAAAGCTCAATTGCAATCCCCTGTGGGGGATGAAAATGTGACAGGCTTCAGAGATAAAAAACCCACCAATTGGTGGGTTCAGGCATGTGGCTTTTACAAGAGAAAATCAGCGGGTAACGCCGATCCAGCCATGGTAGCCCATGTAAATGCCGACCAGGGCTATCAGTACGCTTGAGAAGTATGGGGCACGGCGTGCCAGAGTATCCAGGCCACTCCAGCGTTTGGTTGCCTGGCGAACGCTAAACGCCGCAGCTGCACCCACAGAAACCAGCGTAATTGCTAAGCCGATGCTGAAACACAGTACCAGCGCGGCACCGAGCGTAAATTCCTTCACCTGGATGCAGAGCAGCAGAACGGTGATGGCCGCCGGGCAAGGAATAAGTCCGCCGGTCAGCCCAAACAGGATAATCTGCCCGGTGGTTACGCTGCGATTGGCAAAACGTTTCTTGATGTCGTTCGCATGGGCTTTTTCGTGAGCGTCCTGGTATTCGCGGGAATTAACATCCAGCCCCTCCAGTGCGGAGTGATCGTGGTCATGGTCGTGACCGTGCTCATGCTCGCGAAACTCCACATCATAATCGTGTACATGCCCACGATGGCCTAAAGACAGGCGCACATCAAAACTGTGTGGCTCAGGGATCGCCAGGGCTGATTCCATAAACCCGTCTTTTTCAACGAAGTCGAAAACCTGAGAATAGGTTCCATTGCCCCGCCTTGTGGCTACAGAAATGTTGCTGGCTTCCCACTTTCTGCCGCTGAGCGTACGTAAACGCCAGTGAGGTGGCTGTCCTTCCTCGAAAATAGAGAGTTCAACGCTGCCGTGGCCGGTATCTATAATCCGGGTTTCATCATGTTCGTGATGACCGTGGGAATGCTCCTCTTCCTGCTCCATTTTCCATAGCTTCTCACCGCGCCAGGTACGCCAGAACATCCATGCTGCCGTGGCAAGAATGATGATGGCCGAAATTAACTGGAACCAGGGCTCCGCAGATTCAGCGGTGAATTTCTGACTGACATACATCCCACCCATGGCAATGAGCCAGACCACAGAGGTGTGCGAAATGGTCGCCGCCAGTCCCAGCAGAACCGCTTGTTTCACCGTTCCACGAATAGCCACAATAAACGCCGCCATCATCGTTTTGGAGTGTCCTGGCTCCAGTCCGTGCAGCGCACCCAGCAGGATAGCGCTGGGAATAAACAGCCAGGCATTGGCTACGCCTTGCTGCAGAAGAGCAGAAAAATCAGTCATGTTTCGCTTGCCTTAAAGATATTTGGTGATCTCTTTAAATTCGCTTAGCGTTGTTTCAGTTCCGGCATGATCGGCATGAAGCGCATCCTCCAGGCAGTGATCAAGATGGTCATGAATTAAGGTACGCTTTGCATTCGTTATCGCTTTTTCAACCGCATGCAGCTGTTGGGCGATATCCAGACACGCTTTTTCATCTTCGAGCATCTGGATGGTACTTTTCAGGTGCCCGGCGGCACGCTTAAGTCTTTTAATAATGTCAGGGTGTGATGCGTGAACAGTCATATCTTATCCTCTCCAGGTGGAGGGGATAAGATAATGTGTATCATCGCTATGGTCACATTTTTTATCGGCTTATCCTCTCCTGCCTGGTTGTCTTTCAGGGAAATTACTTCTCTTTCTTCGGCCATGACGGATGTTCATCGTCGATGACGAAATCATGTTCATGAGTGGATGCATTATTCGTTTCGGCGTCGGTATGGCTGTGCAGCTGAACATATTCTTCATGCTCAGGACGCCAGATAAGCACGGCGGTGAGCAACGACAGCGCCGCTACGATGGTCAACGCGATGAACGAAGCCTGTGTGCCCCATGTCGCGCCGACCCATCCGGCCAGCGGATAAGTCACCAGCCAGCATGAATGCGACAATGCAAATTGAGCGGCAAATAGCGCGGGTCTGTCTTCCGCCGTTGATGAGCGGCGCAGCAGGCGGCCACTGGGGGTTTGAGAAAGTGAATATCCGACGCCCAGCAATGCCCAAAGCACAACCAGAGTGAAGTAATCCATCAGGAAAATACCCAGCCCCAGGCCAATCACCAAAAGCGCGGCCCCCACAAGCATCGGCATGCGGTCGCGCATTTTGTCGAGGAGTCTCGGGAGAACCAGTGCAGACACCATCGACCCGACACCGAAGAAGGCCAGCGCAATGGCAGTCGAGCGCTGTGATAAACCAAAGTCAGCCTGTACCAGAACAACGGTATTGACGATAACCATCGCGCTTGCCGCTGCCACGGCCATATTGAGTGCCAGCAGACCACGCAGCCTTGGTGTTTTCAGGAAGATGCGCATGCCTCGCGTCGTTTTGTCATAGACGCTGCGTTTGACGGTTAACGCTTTCATTTTTGGCAACGACACGGAAACAACCAGAGCCGCAGAGGCGAGGAATCCGACTGCCGTACCGGCAAACAAATTATGGAAACTCATGACTGTCAGCAGCGCCGCCGCCAGCATCGGGCTGATAACGCTTTCAAGATCGTAGGCCAGGCGTGACAGAGACAGCGCCCGGGTATATTCACGTTCGTCAGGGAGAATGTCCGGGATCGTCGCCTGGAAAGTCGGTGTAAACGCTGCCGAAGCAGACTGCAGGAAGAAGATCAAGATGTAGATTTCCCAGATCTGAGTGACAAAAGGCAGCGCGATCGCCACCAGAGCGCGGACTAAGTCCAGCGTCACCAGCATGGTGCGACGCGGGAATTTATCGGCAAAGGCCGCCGCTACCGGCGCAACCAGAATGTAGGCGCTCATCTTGATAGCCAGCGCGGTACCCAGCACAGCACCAGCCCTGTCTCCGGCCAGATCATAAGCTAGCAACCCCAGCGCGACGGTCGCCAGACCGGTGCCGATAAGGGCGATAACCTGTGCCATAAACAGGTGGCGATAGGTACGATTAGAAAGAATATTGAGCATCAGGAATTCTCTTGGCTTAAATTTACATCCCCCCCGGGGGGATGATGAAAGCATAGAGGGACCTGGAAAAAATGACAAGCATTATCCTGGTGGGGAGGATGAGTGATTTACCAACCAACTGATATGTTGAATAAAAAAAGCTTCAGGTATCCCAGCGTTATACCTGAAGCAGCATAAAAAGTGTCGAAGGTGTTATCACCGCTTCCTTGCGAAGCCCCTTCTGACGAGAAAGGTGTTAACTCAGAAGTCCCAGGCAGGTTTTCAGACTCAGCCGTGTGGCTTCAACATCGCTATGGACGATGGTGCACCAGTCATCACGGTTAGCCCGAACGTCGTCCAGCCAGCTATTCAGCGCCTGATTGAAGGCCATGGTTTTCTCGCGCTGAGGCCAGCTCATCTGGTTAGCGCTGTAAATATCCTGCCCGGGCTGTGGCATCTGTACGGTTTGCTGCGTCGACATCCGGGAAGTCACCGACCAGGTATCAGAGTTGCCATCCCAGGAAGGCATCACCGGGAAGCCCGCGCCGCGCAGGGCTATATCCCAGGTGGCATCAAACAGGCATGTTTTCCCGTTTAACTCAAAAGTCACGGTGTCATGAAATCCCTGGGTTTGCGGCAAAATAGCCAGTATTTCCGGAGGAACGGGCAAGTCAGCCCAGTCAAACTGCACCAGTTTTCGCCTTGCTGTAATCCCACCGGCAACCAGCAATCGTTCGGCCGCGGCGGCTTTATGACGACAGTCGCCAAAACCCTGCTCAAACAGGCTCATGCTTTGGTTATTCCATGACCCAAGCTGATAGGGCATTCGCCTGACCAGTTCAAAAATGGCTCTCCGCAGTTCCGTTGAGCCCGGTTGAAGCCCGAGCGACTGTAAAATCCAGCCCGGCGTTATCGTCTCCTTAGCAGTGCGGCGAGCGATAATTCTTTGCCATGTATCACTGACTTTTTCGGCCAGAGAGGCTGCCAGGGTTTCCCCCGGCAGTAATGTTGTCATCAGCAACGCTCCTGTGGTGGTGAGAAAATGTCTGCGCGTCAACATATCGGGCGTTACACCTCCACGCTGCGACGAAGTGCCGACATAACCAGTGATTCACAGACCACTTCATCGTCCTGTTCACGGTTTACCCCAGGGAAAACCATTTGACTCACCGGGGTGAACGAAGCCGGTGATAACGGGCAATCGCGCCATTCATTCCGCCCATTTGCTTACGTCGAACCAGCCGGAGTCCTTGCTCCCACGCGACTTCATCCATCGCGCTCGCCAGAACAGGATCATGATTGAAGATTAAGACGCCATCCCCTTTCAGCAGACGGGCTGCGCTGCGAAGGAATGCCGTGTAATCCTGTTCGAAATAGGCTGCGGCCTGAGAGTAGATAATATCGACCTCACCGGCCCAAACTCCCTGCTTCTCCAGTACGCACAGCCCGGCAGCCGTCACGTAGGGATGCTCAGTCACCCCCTTTGGCAGCGATTCGTGCCATGGCGTGAGATTGGTGAAATGCAGGAATGCGCTCTCCCCGAGCTGCTCCCTGAAGCTCTGGGCAAGTCCGGAAATTGCCGCCTGATGGCTGGTCGCTTCTTCAGCACGAAAACCTGCCCAGGCAGCACCAATTTCAAGGAAGGTGACGGTACCGTTTTTGTGATGAATGTTTTTTGCATGGTGGGCAATATCGAACCCAATTTCTCGCGCCAGACGAAACGAACCACCGCTGGAGGTCCAGGGGCCATCGAAACCAAAGGCAAGAATGGCTTTCAACATCGAGCCCGTTTCTTTGTGCATCATTTTCAGGAACGGAATGACCTTACGTCGTGAAGGAACAGGGACGTTCGGACGCAGTTTTTTGGCCTGGAGATCGCGATTAACGCCCATGCACAGTGTCTGCCAGTGCAGAGGGGTAATTCGATAATTAAGTTCAGTAAAATTACGCGCAATCTCGCGACGCGCCTGTATGGAGTCTGTGTACATAGCCTCTCCGCTAAATCTGAAGTTGGTAAACGCCAGGCAGCAAACTGCTACCGGCAACAGCCATCAGATCTGGCGGGTGCTTGGAGGGCGGTAAATGATGTCCGTGGCCTTAACCGGGCTGTGAAGATCGGCAAGCGGCAACCATCTGTCTGCTACAGGAGAGAGGGAGATCTCCACAGAGGGCGGCTGCTGAGGGGTTTCATGGAAATGGTCTGTCTGATGATGGCCTGCGTGACCAGACTGAGGGATATCCGAGTCGTGGGAGTGATCCTGCACTGTCATGGTGACTTCTGCATCATGCAGATTCATCTCGTAACCAGTCAGGCCGTTGGTACCGTGTGACGCAAACGTGCCCATCGACGACATCATCATGCCAACGGCCATGATGACAATCATCAGAATATAACGGGGTGAACGTTTAAACATCAGATACATCGCTGGCGTTTCTCTCAGGCAGTCTTCATAACATAGAGAAAAGATTAGCATCCCCCCGGGGAGGATGTAAGAGGCGAAAGTGTAAAGTCTTGTATTGCCGGAATGAATAAGATGGGCCCGCATTATACGGGCCCGATTAATCAGATTACGCGCTTAATGCTCTGGTATTCGCCATTGGTATCAAGCTGGATAGTAATCGTCTTTGAACCACGATTTCGCCAGAACCAGCCATGCTTACCGTCAAAGGCCGCCTGCAACACACCATCCTTTGAGGTTATCTGGCGGCCCTTACCATAGCCGTGGTAAAACCCTTTCGGTGCGTTAACCGGATCGCCGTGTGCATCCACGTTGACAGGTCCAGAGCTTGTCCACTGGTAAGTCACCCGGGCATCCTTACGCATTTCCATCTTAACTTCAGCCGCTTCATTCGGTTTCAGAGTAATTAACAGCTGATTGCGCTGAGAACCGGCAGTTGGGGCTTCTGGCGCACGAGTTGTCGCCGGAACGCTCAGCTCCGGGTAGTTGTTTTGCGTGATTGTCGGCGGGTTATCCGCCACCGGGCGCTCATTCGTCGGAGTGGTTGACTGCCCCCACTGGCTCGTACTCGCCTGTTTGTCCGTGGCGGCTTCCTCCGCCAGCTGCGTTTTGATTTCGCCCATCTGTTTAAGGCCCAGCAGGCGGCCAACGCCCGTTGGATCGATACCATATTCTGAAGGCATCACGATGGTTATCAGCAGCGTTAAAGCAACAATAGCCGCCAGGATAGTGGACTGCATCAGCTTCATCGCAGATGGCAGCTCTGCGCGGGTCGGTAAATCGGTGTTATACATTCTCTTTTCTCCCTCAGGCTAAAACGTAGCCACAAATCTGGTAACTCATTAACAGGAAACCGGCGCTCATCATCACCACATTGGCGGTGTAGGCATGGCGGAAAAAGCTCGCCGTCTGCCGCCAGTAACTCATGATGATAAGGATGGCGCTCAGCGCCAGAAGCTGACCTATCTCGACCCCGACATTGAAGGCAATCAGGTTGACGAACAGGCCATCGGGGGAAATTTCGAACTCCTTGATTTTGGTCGCCAGGCCAAAGCCGTGGAAGAAACCAAAGATAAGCGTCGCCATCTTCGTATTAGGCTGAAAGCCAAACCAGCGCTGGAACGCGCCAAGGTTATCAAGGGCTTTGTAGACCACAGACAGTCCGATAATGGCATCAATGAGATAAGCGCTTACGCTGATGTCAAAGAACGTCCCAATGAGCAGCGTTGTGGAGTGTCCGATAGCAAACAGGCTGACGTACAGCCCGATATCGCGCATTTTGTAGAGAAAGAAAATCACGCCGAACAGAAACAGCAGGTGATCGTAGCCGGTCACCATATGCTTCGCGCCAAGGTAGATAAACGGGATGATGTTAATCCCGGTGATTTCCTGGATGTACCCTTTGTCGCCTTCGGCTACGCCATGTGCGGCCGCACCCTGGCTGTAGAAAAGCAATAACAATATGAAAAACAGACAAGCCGAACGCGCCTGAGTCGAAAACAGGCCACCGCTCAACCGGCCTTGTAAATTAAGGCAGGTGTTCATACAAAATCCTTACAGTTTGAATAATAACGAATTAACAGCAGTTATTACGCAAACAGGGATCTCGGAGGGCGTTCGGGGGTGGCCTGTGGCATTCGCAGAATTTGTTCTGAACTCAGCGCAAAGGTCGCCCGTATGCCCGCGTTCCAGGCCTGCAAAGCAGTCAGGGTGAAGAGTTTGTTCAGATCGTGGGAATGATCGGCATTGAGGTGGTGCACATTACCGTGCGAGTGGAACAGCAGCGGATCGTGCTCATTCAGCGGTTCATCGCTATCGTGCTGATGGTCACTGATGGTCGTTGTATCCTGGACGTTGTAGACAGCCTGTGGTTTTGCCATAAGCGAACTGCTCAGCACGGCAACAGCCATGATGATAAGCACGATTCTGGAAATGACTTCACGGCTAAAAAACACAGTCAACGGCATCCTGATGATACAAGGTAACAACGTGCGTAATGTATCTGTTTTGCTGACCCCATTTCAACAGGTCTTTTGGGGTTGGGGGTTTAATCACTGCGGAATCGTAGCGTCCGCTTTTGGCACAAAGCGGTCAGACAAGCAGTGGCAGGACGCTAACATAATGAAGTAATGAGATATATAGTATGGCGAATCCTTCATAAGGGGAGGGACCTTACGGGGGAGGGGTTTATAATGGCTATTAATACGCAGTATTAATACCTGATTTTTTTGATATTACGACTGATAGCACAACAGGGTCTGACAACTGATTGTCAGACCAGATATTGTTCAGACGAAACTAGTACTTCATCAGCCAGTCCCCCTGACTGGTGATGACGTTAATCTCCGCCACACTGCATGGGCCTTTAATGTAGACGGCAATCTCTTTCCCGTAAGGCAACGTTGACGGTACCAGCGGGACAGGCTTACTACCTGCGTAGACCGTGGGCATCTTCTGAATCGGGCAGTTCCCCCGGTTAACGACAACATCCTTAATGGTGACGCTGTCCGTGAGCGACTGAACGTGAACACGCTGCTGATGCAGATTCGGGTAATACGGATTTTTAACCTGCTCCAGACCAATCCTGACCGGGGCCTCTGCTGCGTGCAGCAGAGGTGAAATTATCAGTGCCACGGCGAGGGCACTCATTGCTGTTTTCATTATTTTTTCCTTATATTTGCTGGAGTCGTAAAGGTTCACATACGGGTCAGACAGCCTGATTTATCAAACTCAGGCAGGGTCCGGGCGGCATTGCTGAAGGTGAACGTTGTGGAGGTCAGGCCGGTCGCAGTGATATGAATCCGCTGTGATTTTCTGACTGCATTCCAGAAGGCCTCGAAGTTACTCCCCCCTGCATCAGACAGTGTGTCGTTTATAAGAAACGTGTCGCTGTTGTCTGTCTGCGCCTCAAGACTGCGACCATCATCATTGCCGCTGGTGAGCGTTTTGCCATCAGGCGCGGTGTACCGGACGAACACATTGTCGTGCGGTGAACAGGTCAGAAGCAGTTCAGCACTCTGTTTATTCTGTATCCGGTATTCCGTGCCCCCCTGAACCCAGGTACGGGTCCACTGGTTTACGGCTGCGCTGGCCTGCGCTGAAGAAAGCAGCGCCAGTAAAAATGCGATTTTTTTCATGATTATCCTTAATTTTCCGTTTCTGCCAGTACAGTGCGGATGTACTGGAAGTGCGGCAGTGAGTGAATGAAATGTGGGTCGGCGGTCAGGGCATCGATGTGTTTTCTGCGCAGAAACTGCCTGGGTGTCAGGCAGACATCGGTAATGCTTTCCAGCAGAAAGACCTGCAGTTGCCGGGCGTACTCTCCGACCAGATACCAGCCGTTCTCGAAATAAATCAGGCGATAAGGTGCGAACCAGCGGTACTGCTGCCCCTCTGCGGTCAGATCCAGCAGAGTTCGCTCCAGAATGGCCTGTGTGATACGCCAGAAACTGCCGAAGGGACCGGGCTTGCGCTCCGGTGGAGACTGCCAGACGATAAAAGGTGGCTCTACGGAGCTGTCAGTCAGCACAGATATCAGACGATTATCCATCGCCGGGAACAGCTGCTCCGTGCGGGTTACTCGTGCAAAGTGCAGAATATGCCGGTTGGTGCGCAGGCCTTCGTGCTGGTGGGCCAGTGACCAGCACCCCTGCTGGTATGTCAGTTCCAGGCAGCTCAGGCGTTCACGAAAATCCCGGCGCAGAGTGCGCTCCGAGATACGAAACTCCTGAGACAACCCACTAACTGACAACCGTTCCCCCATCAGCAGGCGACTGATGATGATCGCCAGCCGTGATGCCATGCGATCGTGCTGTTTTTCTTCCGCAGACATATTGAAGGGTTTCCGTTGATTACATTGATTTGTACAGATACTGCTGACGCAGACAAGCAATCAGCAGGCAGGCCGGAACCGTAACCCGCCGTGCCGGGCCTGCCATATCGGCAATCAGCCAGCCGGTGCTCAGGGCGATACCAACCGGCCCGGCCAGTACACTGATAGAGCGGGTCAGGGTCAGATAAGTCACGATGGGGAGCGTGCGCCCCAGTACAACCTTCGCAAGCGTACTGAGCATCACGACCGACAGACGGTAGGCTGCAAAACCGGAAGACCGGACGGCAGTCTGTATGGCCATTAAAATCAGCGGTGCTGTCGGTGCGGTCAGTTCCGTACCCATGCTGTCAGCAAACTCCTGCAGCTCAGTCGGGGACATTTCGCTGAGGCTTTTTTCGAGCATCTTCATCAGCAGGGAGAGCTCAACGGTTTCGGTTGCCTCCTCCTTCCTGTATTTCACGCCCGTATGGTCACAGACATCGCATAACACTTCCCGATACAGCACGCCTTTCCCACCCCTGAATACACTGGCGATACTGCTGGCACCAAAGGTCTGGATTTCAGCGGCAATCTCCTGCCAGTAATTACGGTGCGCTGGATAAAAACGTTTGTAGTTGTCGCTGCCGGACAGCGTTTCCGTCCAGCGTAGGGTTTTGTCCCGTGGGTCATGGGTAATGAGGCTGACCAGTAAATCCAGGTCCTCATTCTCACAACGCCCCAGAAACCGCAGGTCAGCATCTTCGCGATAAACGGCCATTAGCCCTCCATTCAGGTCTGTATCGTCAGGACAAAAACGATAACAAACCCGCCTGTAAGGACATGGCCGATGCGTCAGGAAAATCAGCGTGTTATACGAGTAATGACGGACAGGTGATGTCCGAAAATGAAATACAGAGGATTATGCTGCACAGGGCGGAGTTACCGGTGGAATAAACAGACGAATGGCGAGTTGCCCCGTCAGGCGGGTGACGAGCCAGGCGGCACCACCGTTGATTACCCCGCCCAGTAACGGGAGCAGCAGGCTTTCCCTGAGTAACACTTGACTGCTTTTCAGCAGTAATGCGTCGCGAACCACTGTCAGCAGAGCGGTCTCGGCCTGAGACTGGCTCAGTGCGCGGGTCAGTAACCGGGTGATGATGCCACTGATGGCATCCGAGCAGGCATCCCCGGCCAGCGCGCCCCAGCAAAGCAGGCGTACCCGTGGGTCTGCAGTGTCATGGCCTCCGATGATGGCAACGGCCGCACACAGCCGCATCTGGATGAACAGCGAAGAGCAGACGTCGGCGGTGACGGTCAACGGCAGCAGCGCGCCACCGGTAAGACCACAAGAAAAGCCGGAGCCGCAGGCTTTCAGGGACTCGTACAGCACCAGCGATTCAGCCGCATCATTACGACTCATGTCGTTCTGAAGGTAACTGTCGGCCAGCACTGCGGCAGAGTCCGTGACGGCGGTACCTTCCACCGCCAGGGCATACATCCCGTCAAAGAGATGCTGTAATACAGTAATATCCAGACTATCCTCCTTATCGACAACTCCAGATGGTTGTCGTTAAGGTGATATATATCTGTATTTTTTTATTTTCAGTTTTTGCCGCAATCTCATAGTAACCGACTGTGTATTCTTTATGTAATTTTTTACGTGTCTTGCATATGAGATGAGTTAGTATCAAAAAAATGCCTATGAGTAAATGGTTAGCTTTCTCTTGTGATTTATTTTATTTAAGAAATAACTCCAGAAAATAAAATGATGTGTTCTACGATGGTTTTGCTTGCTTCTATTGCCTCCGGTGGCGGTGTTGGGTAATAAGTCGCTCCGTATTGGTATTATTAAATAAAAAGAAGGTGAGTGTGTAATGCAGAAAATATATTGAATTCCGTTGGGGGTTGTTATTATAAAATGAATGATATTTGTCTCTAACTTATTCGGGATACAGATGTAAATTATACTAAGGCTAAAGTTATGAATTCGAAATATACATACGATCCGCGATACACTGATGGCGTAGAACGAACACTGGCAGCAGCGACTGATCAATACCCCAGGCTTTCTACATTTCGTTTTGATTTGCGGTTTCCGACTGACGGTACTGGTCGTCGTGATGAGCGCGTTATCTCGCGCTTCTTTGATTCGCTGAAATACCATGCAAATGCTCAGATGACTGCCCGAAGGCATGCAGGACTTACCTGTAAGAATCTGACGTCCATACGTTATATTTGGTGCAGAGAATATGGCCTGGTGGATGGCAACCGGCATTACCATGTGATGCTATTGGTAAACAAGGACACCTTCCATACGCTGGGAGATTATCAGCCTCAATGCAACGATGGTATAGATTCACTGGCGAATGTTATCCAGAAAGCCTGGTGCAGTGCGCTGAAATTACCCTGGGAGGCCTATGCTGGCCTGGTTCATTTTCCGGAACACCCATGTGGCTGGATAGAAGGTAAACGTCCTGAGCATGAAGAGCAGTATGTTACAGCACGTCAGAGAGCAATGTACCTGGCAAAAGAGTACACAAAGCACTATGGAGATGGACGTTCTTTTGGATGCAGCCAACGGAATCCGTCAGTGATTGGAACCGGCCAAATGTAACGCAGGCAGAGGGCTCGTCCCTCTGCCTTTCATATAGTTTAACCTTAGGTCTTAGTTAATGCAGGTCCTGGCCGGTAAGGCCATATAACACGCAAGAAAAATATATAATACCTGCCTTTCCTTAACCAAAAAGAGTCAGAAGCGGCTGAAGGTTTGACCTGTATAGTTGGGGGTGGATGCCCAACTCGGGTAAACCAAAGTTTTATTATCTTGCTTAAAGATAATTATTTTACGCTGACTTTGAAGCCAGTCCAGTAACATGTAAATTTTCCCTCCAGTCCTAAGTCTGTTAGGGCCATAGCGACGAATAAAGTTTTTATCAAGAGCAACTGAAAGGCGCTCGCGATACTTAACCTCAATCCAGGTCAGAAGTTCCATTGCATCCTGTTCTGGTGTTTCAGCAGTATCTACTTTGGTAAAGAGGCGCTGATGCTCAAAGCCATACCAGCTAAAAATTTCTATGGCTGATTGAGTTGCACATTCAGAAATATCTCCCGTATTGCCCTCAAAGTAATGTATTAATGCAGCAATACGCGCAATATTTTCAGCTGACTTTGACGCAAAATCCTTGAAGTCACTCAGCCCATTTTTGCCCTGAATACCGATACTGGTTTCAATTTGATTATAATAATTGATCCAACTTTTTTCAGCTTCAGGTGAAAATTTAAGAGAAAGGCGCTCGCTAATGTTAGTGGCCAGGCTTTCGTTAATAATTTCCATGAGACGGTCGTGAAATTTAGGAATGTGTTCCTGCGATGTCACTGGTACGGTGATCAGGCGTGAACCCTGTGTGGATGTCGGAAAACTAATCAGACACCGGGCAAAAAAGCCGACACCTTTAGCCATGCTGCCTTTACGCTCAAGGTAATCACGGAAGGCTTCAGGCTGAACCATCAATGATAACGTCATACGGGCGTCGCTAATAACCGCGTCGGGTTCGTTTTTACGTTCGACGCTAAATCTCTCGCCATCCCACATTGTGTTGATAAACGGCAATTCGCTAAGTGCATGACCACCAAAAATTGTTCCTGCCTCATCGGACATCACACCCACAGCATTCCAGCCACCGCAAAGGAATGCTTTAATGGCAGCCGGTGTGGCATCGTTGAACGTCAGTTTGCGTCTGACAGGGGGGGCCGGAGACTGAAGGGCCATTATTGCTGATTTTATTTCAGTAATATCTTTATCCCGATTAATATGTGCTTTAAGCTTGTTTTCCAGCGCTTTTCTTACTGAGACAGCTATCTGGTTTTGTTTGTAATAAATCTGATATTCCCGATTATGAATATTTTCTAGCTGTTCTTCTTTCGCGCGCAATGGTTTTAGCAACAGTTTGTCAACGGTGCTTTTGCGCTCACCTGATTCAGCGATAGTCAGGACAAAAAGTGATACGGGGCCACGATGGTTCCCTGGGCGTATAACATCAATACGATTCTGGCAGGCCAGAGAAATTGCCCCCAGAGCGGACGCCGCAATCAGAGCGATTGGGGCTTTTGTTACCTCGTGTGCTTCACAGATTGCGTTTTTGATGAGTGGCGGAAACGCATCAACAGGAAAATCATCATGTTTTGGCATTGGGGGGCTCCAGAATGCACAAAAAAGTTAAATTTTCCGCATCAGTCGTGACTCTCTGTCATAGCTGATGCAGAGTCAGAATAAAGGCGCTATTAAACCTGAGGGCAATTCTCCTCTATCCATTTATCAAGTTCAGATTCCACCCAGCCGACAGATTGCATACCCAGGCGGCGTTGTTTAGGAAACGTGGCGTCATAGCGTGGTGACTTTGGGTTAAGCCAGTCGTAGATGGTGGCACGGGCGATACCGAGTTTGCGCACCACAGCAGGCATACGCAGGATTTTCACTGTCTGAATAGTTGTATTCATTTTTCCTCTCTTAACTATATGAAATTACTTTTTGATTAAGTTATCGATTACTACTGCTCGGTGATTGCCTGCAGTCTGGTAAGAGGAATTGATTGTAAGTGAGTATTTTGGTGTAATCTAAGGTCATTAATATATTACTTTTTTTGACATTGACATATGCCTGCGATAACTCCGATACAAAAAGCCGCGTTTGATGCCATTGATAATCTTCACTTTAGTCAGATTGTGATGAATGAGGTTTGCAAAGATCCCATCGCAGAGTGGTATTCCCGCATTATTCTCAAAATCAATAAGATCTTACGGGAAGCCAACATGTCGGAAAAAAAGACTGCGATAGCAAAGCACTACCTGCTGGGAGCGCTGGAAATTATTCTGTCTGTTGATGGCAAACTTTCTTTAGCGATGACTGAGTATGCTGAACAGTCCGGAGTAAGTACGTTTTTTGATGAGGGGACTGACTATGGCGAGAGTACTCAAACAGCGAGCAATTTTGGTCTCACATTGCTTTACACTGCTGCGGAGAACAATGGTGTGGAGGGGGAATTCATTGATCAAACCATTAAAGATCTCATGAATGATGAAGATCTGGCATTATCAGCAACACCGTATCTTATCCGGTATCGTCTGACCGAATGCTGCTATGCACTGGAGTATGCAGATGCTCCTCTTGAGTTTTATCGGGAGCTGGTAGGTTATGGGGTCATTTCATGTGGGAAATACTCTCGAAATATTGATAAGCATGCGAAGGAATCTGGACCTGGAGAATTGTTACAGCTTATACGCACTGGTTTGCTTTTCGAATTTAAGATGCTGCAACGAGTAGTGGCGGTAATGCTGTCACTAAAAAACAATAATACGATTACTTTACCCACGCCTGACCTAAAAATGTCCGCCGTAGAACAAAAAAATATTTCTGATTACTATAAAAGATTAGTCGATAACTGGTTTATGGGAGCGGAACGGAAAGTTTTTGTAAGCTTTCAATGCAAAAACGGTGTTTCTCGGGAGAATGTTATAGCCCTTCTTGAAAATATAAATAAATACTATCTTCATAAACGCATGTTTAGTGGTACCCAGGGCAGTTGGCTGGGAACCCTGGGGGCCTTTGATATTGCATGCGAACATGATGAAGACCCTGTAATTGCAATTTATAATGAGGAGAGTAATAGTCATACCATTTCAGAAAAAATAAGGTTGAAGTATTTGGGGCTTGGTTTTAGTGTATCAGCTAGGAGCCTTTATCTCCGCTATAAATCTGTAAAAAAAGAACGTTACTCTCAAGTGAGGTATTATTGCTTTCTTTTATTGAATCAGGGGTTTATCATCCCTTGGCATCTTGATAATAATTATTATTACGATATGGCTTTGAGATTCTGTAGTACAGGAACTAACGAATGTAATTATCCATAAAGCAGAGGTGGCAGGTATAGTGTTCATTTGGCGATGTGAAAGATAATTACCTTTAGAGGTGGTTTTTATATTTCAAAAATAAGAGGTGTGTCGCTTCATTAAAAATAGTAATCGGCACGAAGAAGAACTCCGGAATATTAGTTCTTTGCCCACCTGACCAGACTGTTCTTATCTCTTTTGTATAGTTCTGGAAAAAACAAATTTTTAACAAGCTCATCTTGAGAAAATTCCATTTAAAAATCGATCTTATGCCTAATTAGTCCTAAAAATCCTTACTCGAATAACAGTAACTTCAATAGTTTAGAAAAATTATACCCCCAGTGATTTTGCTGCCTTTTTTATCAAATTTTCACGGCACTTATAGCAAACTAAAAATAAAAGAAAGGATAATATCGTGCTGACTATTTTACGTAATAATTCATTAGCTTCTAGTTGCTCTTGATAAGAATCTGCAAGTTCACTATATGTTCTCGATAACAGTTGTATCGAAGAAAAATATGACACCATTGCACTATCGCAAATCTCTGATGGAGAATGCTGATCTTGAGAAATATTGCGCATTATTACTCGGGTTTGCGCAACCAAGGCAGCAGATACTTTATCGCGAGATGATGGTGCCGCCAGTCCCGAAACTAATGCCATATAATCCTTAGCCGCATTTTGATTACACTTCGCAAGTTTGGGATAAACCTCGTGTAGATTATCTGCTATGTTGTTAACCAGTTTTCGAGTTTCTTGAGGAAGGTGTACATACCAGCTTCTATATTTTGGCTCTTCAAAAGGCTTCAACATACCAATAATAATCGGTCTCTCTGCTACCCAAAAATCCAGATATCGGGATTCAAATATGTTTAATTTTAATGCAATCCTAGCTACTTCTATAGATGCATGCTCTTTGGACAGCATTTCACTCTTCATTTCATGTTGCTGATTATGATACTCGTTGCGCAGGTTCGTGAATAATTGCAGGTGTTCGATGACAATATTTTCATAATATCCTGGAGGAGTTTCAGGGATTTTCTTTAAACTCAGCCACCCCAAATTAAGCAGTCCAATGCTTATCATGAGTAGTACTGCAGCTATTTCATATCTGTTTCTTTTTATTTGGTAAAAAAATATCATTGATATAATACCATTGGTGATGTTATTTATAAGTAAGTTGCTCGCTTATTTTTTTAATGAAACTTTTAATTTGCGACTGGAGTTTGCAGGTTTTTTGATGCCATTTTGTGATGAAAATATCATTTCCCATTTGTTGTCCCTGTACTCCATTAGCAATTCGGTCATTGCTGTTTTTTCCGAATCCAAATAATCAGGTGCTCGCTAGCTTCCAGTTGAACCGTGGGGCTAACCCGATTCAACTCATCGAGAAAGCCAGCAAGCATCTGAACGGCTAAAGCTACGTTTAGGGAGGCTGATTGCGACACCACCCGGCACCAGTTTCACTGTGTATCACTTACTGATTTCTCATGACGCTAAGGGCTGCATCAAGCGACACAATCGACTCCACTATTGTTCTTACTGTGGAGCGGTCGAATTCGTGGTCTCGCTGTGAATCGTGCACGCCGCTGTTCAGATATCCCCATTCAATGCTGGAGCCGTTGACTCCGAGTAATCTTTCTAATGCAGCAACTGCAGCCGGGGCCCCGGGATGCTGCCCTGAAATGCGATTAACGGCCGATTTCAATTTAGAGCATTTATTATTCAATTCCCAAGGCGAACGTGGTCCACTGAGTTTAATATCAATGCGTCCGTCACCGCGTCTGCCCATCCACGACCAAAGGCTATCGGTAAGGCTTTCCAGGGCGGGACGTGACTGACGAAGAGCTTCACGCTTTTCATCCCCATCTAGAGCCTGCTGCGCAAGCAGAACGTAATTCTTACTCGGTGGATTGCTGTCTACCCGCAGTTCGTGTTCACCATCGTGTGGTAGGAATTTGTAGCGCTTAATGGCTCCTGCCCTTGCTGCACCTAACTCCTGTTGAATTCGGATGAGGAATTCTTCGGCATGGGAAGTCAAGATTACCTGTTTGTCGTCCAGTAGCCCATCTTCAAAGAAGGTACGCCATATACCGTCTCGATGCTCATCATCAATCGCATTAACCACATCATCAAAAATAACCACCGGGCATCCTTGGACAATATTTTTGGCCAACAGAATTGCGAGGCCAAGACATTTGATATGTCCCTCACTGAAAATGATTAGCGCATCGTAACGAATGCCCGGTTCACCGGCGAATTCGACTTCAATTTTGCCATTTTCAGCAACTGGCATATGAAGTGCATGCAGCAGATCGCTAGGTGCATCGCTTCGGTTAAAAGCGTTATACAGATCCCGAGCCTGTTCACCCAATCCCTGAAGCAATATGCCAGGTAGTGCGGCCATGTATCTTTGGATTTCCGGTAGGAATCCGTCGTAAGCTACCTTAATTCGTTGATTTAACTTTATGACAGTTTCTTCTTCAGCAATGGCTTGGAGCAGATCTCGATTATTGTCATTGAACTGGGTCAGATTAGATTGAGCTGCAGCTAGTTCAACGTTGGCGGCTGTGCGCTGCGTACGTAGTCTTTCAATTTCGAACCGATACTGAATCAGACGGTCCCGCTCCTCGGTCAACGCACCACGTTGATTATGTACTGCGAGGGACTGTTTATCGATATGCTCAATCTCTTTGGCAATGCACAGGAGTGTGTTCCAGGGCTGTTTCTCTCCTTCAACCCAGCACTCAAGCCACGCTCCAACTGATGTCTGGGGTAATTCCGGCAGTACTGCAGCATGAAGGGTTTCCGGGCATGCGGCGATTGCTGCCGTTACGGTGCGACGTATTTCCTCCAACAGTAGCTGGAGAGACTCGTTCAGCTCTGTTCGTAATGTTTGCTCCCGCAACTGAATCTGTGCCAACTGCGCCAGGGCTTCAAGTCCCGTACGCGCTCGTATAAAAGGATCCTCTGCTACGGTATCAAGATTTGTACCACAAGCAGGGCAGGTAGTTGCTCCGACAGCCAAGGCCTGCACTGCTTCATACAGTTTTGCATACGATACCTCGGTCGCACGTGATGCAAGTTCCCTTGAGGTCTCTTGCCAACTCCCATGTAGACGGTATGCTTCAGCGAGAAGCGCTTCCAGTCGGGATTGCGTAATCCTATAAACCAGTGGTGGGATAGCATCAAGTTGAGATTGAATATATGGCAGACGTCCCTGCTGAAGTTGTGTACCTTCCAGCCATTCAACGCATGCCTGATAGGTCGCTTCGGGGGATATGCGCTGCGCAAGCGCATTTTCCTGCAATTCAATCAAAGCTATTTTCTGCGGATGTGCTGCAATTACCTGCTCTGAAGCTGCTACCTGCTTTCTCCGTTCGACCAACTGAGCTGCCATTGGTCCGGAAAGCATCAGATCTTGATCGAGTGATGGGTTAAACCCACGGACAAATTCACTGAACTGATCTACACCAAACAACGTTGCGATTAGCTGTCGCTGATCGCTAGGGGTTCTTGCAGCAATACGGGCAAAGTCATCAAGCCGGTTCTTCTCAATGAAACAAAAACGATACTCTGATTCATCAGGCTGGACGGGCCGTAAGTTCTGAGCCTCACCGGCAAGAAGCACTGGCGCATCGTGGTGCTTGAGACGAGCGTTATTGCAATAAAGCCTTTGCTCCACCCGCTTTAACTGCGCTTCACTGATAGTGCCCAGCATTGACACTTCGAGAGCCTCAAAGAAGCTGCTTTTACCTGTACCGTTTGCACCGTAAATGAGAGTGATATCGTGGGAGAGGTCAAATATCTCCTGCCGCATGAATCCACGGAATGGACCAACCTCAAGCTGATGCAATCGGCCCAGAGCAGAACCTGCTTCAGGGGCGTCAGAATTGCCTTCGTAAGCGATGGGCTGATCAATTAGATGTCTTAGGGCTAGGGGGGCAAGACGAACTGAACGCGCCCGGCGAGTCGA
This sequence comes from Citrobacter sp. MGH105, assembly GCF_001037485.2. Classification (NCBI taxonomy): domain Bacteria; kingdom Pseudomonadati; phylum Pseudomonadota; class Gammaproteobacteria; order Enterobacterales; family Enterobacteriaceae; genus Citrobacter; species Citrobacter sp. MGH105. The sequence continues at coordinate 1,279,582 of NZ_CP073048.1, forward strand.
GCCGACTTCAGCGAGAGGTTGGATATGATCGAAGATCAGATACGCAAGTCGCCGGACATCATCAGGAACGTCCTGCTGCGTTAAACAATCGAGAAAGCGTTGGTACTCCGAAACAATGCTTGCCATGTATTCTCCTTTACACAGTCGGACGCTGTAGCGCATCCCTGCCTTGGTCATTGTCGTTTGTCGTTAATTTGCTTGGCACAACGGGTCTCAAAGGTTTTCGACATTCAACGCAGTTTGTCCCTGTGAGAGTGACGCGGAAACATCAGATTCATCTTATCTAAACATTATCGGCATTGTTCATCAGAACCTTATGATCCCCTAAGGGGCCCCAGAAAACTGGGACGTCAACCCAATTGTGCTTGCTAACCGGCAAAATTAGCAAGCTACGTTGAATTGTGAGAGGAAGCGTTTCGGGGCTGATGGCTTGGGTCTGAAACCTCCAATTGGCAGAAACTTGATATAGCTCTACAAATGAGAGTTCTGGATAATTGCTCTGCAATAAAAACTTGAAGCCTTAAAGTAAGAGAATAAAGTACTAATGATGCGGATGTTAGGCGGTAAGCGCGGAAATTAGATGTCTTAAGTGGGGGATGCATGGAGTTGACAAAGGAATCTGCATATCAAGCGATTGCAGAGTTTTTTACTGAGAAGCCGTTTGTATTATTTGGTACAGGAACTTCATGTGCACTTGATCTAAATTTTGGGATGCCAGCTCTAGAGCGTCACCTTCGAGCCGAGTTGACTAGTAGTATGACAGATGCTCAGGCGCAACAATGGCAGCAAGTGGTGTCCGCTCTCGATGGTTGTAGCCATGACTTTGAATCTGCTATGGACTTCATCAAGGATGAGACTCTGACTACTCGTATAGTCGAACTAACTGCAAGCTTTGTTGCGTATCACGATAACGTTCACGCCCACCAAATCATTTCAGGATTACGCGATTGGCCAGCTGGAACACTACTGAAAAAGCTTGTTGAAACTCTGCCACAGGCCGATAAACAACTTCACGTTGCAACACCGAATTACGATTTATTAGCTGAATACGCCTTTGTTCGGCACAAGATTCCATATATTACGGGATTCTACGGAGGCTTTCTTCAACGTTATGATTGGAGTGAAGCAAAAAAAATAGTTCAATCTATTCATAAAGGCTTTGGCAAGCCGAGACAACCACCAAGAATCATAGAATGCAAACATATTCGACTGCACAAACCACATGGCTCTTTAAATACCTTTGAATGGGAAGCTCATCTTATCGAATGTAATAGCTGGATTCTCAACAAACCTGAAGGCGTTGTGCGGGCGATGATCACTCCAGGTACGGCTAAATATCAGAGATTACATAAAGACAGGGCCCAGTTGGCTGAATATGATAATGCGGTTGGAAACCATACAAGTTTTCTATTTTTAGGTTTTGGCTTTAACGATTCCCAGCTTGTTAATAACGTATTTAGGCAAAAACTTGAACAAGATCAGTGCCGAGCATTAGTAATTACTCGGGATTCAAACCAAAGAATCGAGGAGTGGTTATCTAAATGCCCAAATATGTGGCTTATCTGCAAACAGACAAATTCAGATAAAAGCAGGATTTACAATTCAAAGTTTGAAAACTGGCTGCATGTAGATGACAAGGAATTATGGCGTTTTGAGGTTTTCACTAATGAGTTCTTAGGAGGGTAATATGGCTCTTTTTACTTTTAATGATGACAGCTACATACTTGGAAATATTCGTGAAGTAGACACCAGAAAAGTAACTATTCTGGTAAACACTGATAAAGATCTGCGGAAGGCTAGAGTTGGACAGCTTGTAGCAGTCCAACTAAGCGGAGCAACTGAATGTTGGCTCATTGGCATGATTGATAAAGTAATAAAAGCAGTAGTCGCTCCGCTCCCTGCCCTAGAAGTGCAAGAAGATGAAGCAGACGAGATAGACGCTTTTGAAGATATTGTAATTAACACAGTCAAGATTACTTTAATGGGCGGGGCCCGATGGGATGCAATTGAGCAAAAATATAAGTTTTCAAGGTCACTAGACCACGTCCCGGAAATAGACTCAACCTGTTATGTACTTAAAGATGCCCATCTCGAAGAGTTCATGCGTGTGATTTCTGAATGTGGTGATGGAGAGCACTCACTGGAGCTAGGCTCTTATAAACTTAATGAGAATGCACGCGCTTATGTTGATGGCAATAAATTGTTCCAGCGACATGCTGCTCTACTTGGTAGCACGGGATCTGGTAAATCATGGACGGTTGCCTCGATTCTGGAAAGGAGTTCGAAACTGCCATCTTCAAACCTAGTTGTATTCGACTTGCACGGTGAGTACAAAGAACTTTCTTATGCCAAACAATTGAGAATACCAGGGCCGGATGAGGTTGATACTGATGATGACTCACTCCTCTTCCTGCCTTATTGGTTACTTAATTCGGAAGAAATTCAGTCATTGTTCGTTGACCGAAGTGAATTCAGTGCACACAACCAAGTAGTTATCGTGCAAGATGCGATTACGGAGCAAAAGAAAGCTTTCCTACAAACGAATGGTCGTAGCGATCTGTTACAAGCTTTTACACTTGACAGTCCAATTCCGTATTCTTTGGATAATGTCATTGGAAAGTTGAGATTTTTAAATGAAGAAAGAATCCCAGGGGCACAAGCTGGAAAGGAAAAAAATGGCCCTTTTAACGGTGAGTTTTCTAGATTGCTGGTCCGAATGGCTAGTCGCTTACAAGATCGACGTTATGGGTTTCTTTTCAATAGTCCGGATAAATACAATCAATACGGTTCGTTAAGTATGATTGCCGAAACACTGATGGGTTTTGGTAACCAAAAAAAGAATATTAAAGTAATTGACTTCTCAGAAGTTCCGGCTGATATATTGCCAGTAATCATTGGGTTGGTTGCCCGCATCATATATCAAGTTCAATTTTGGACGAATCCTGAAAGTCGTAGGCCAGTTGCTTTTGTATGCGATGAGGCTCATCTTTACCTGCCAAGAAAAGAAGGTAACCCAGTTGAACGCAGAGCGGTTGAAGCATTTGAAAAAATCGCTAAAGAAGGCCGCAAATATGGGGTTGCGTTAATGATTGTAAGCCAAAGACCTTCAGATGTAAGTACCACTATACTCAGTCAATGTAACAACATCATTTCATTGCGTTTAACTAATGCGGATGACCAGGCAACAGTACGAAAATTACTACCCGAAAGCCTGGAGAGTCTCTTAGAGGCACTTCCCATCATGGATGTTGGGGAAGCTATGGTTGTGGGTGATTTGGTGCTCCTGCCAAGCAGAATAAAAATTGACCCTCCAACTGAGACACCGTTAAGTGCAACAATAGATTTTTGGTCTCGTTGGCAGGAAAACGTTACCAATACAGACTTTGCATTGGCAGTAGAAAACATGCGTCGACAAAATAGAACAAAGTTATAATCCGAAGCAGCCCCTCGGACGACGGACTTTAGTAGGCTAGGCATGCTCAAGCCCGTCTTCGGATTGTGTCGCATCTCTCAGATCATTTTGAAGAATAACAAATTCTGATAACTCTCTCGTTGATTAATGCATTGTGCTGCCAGCAGATTTTATTTCTGGTATAAGTGGTCTATTGCAACATCATCAGGCTGCGATCAATAAGAAGCGGATGTGCATAACATCCGCTTGGAGTCCATTGATTAAATTTACATAGTGTTACGAGCTTTAAATGAAATCTATGATGATTCAATTTTTACATTTTTACTATTTGGTGTGTTTATCATGAGTTAACGAGGGAGTGTCAGTAAAAAGTTATCGGCAATTTCGAAAAGGCAATCAGTTGGATCTTCCCCTCGTTCCTTCATATGAAGCATTTCACATACTTTTTCATCGTTTACAATGAGTATAAGTTTACCTTGTTCTCTCATAGCTCCTTGCGTCATAGCTAATGCATGTGCCTCTGCTCCCGTCCTTGTCATAATAATTGCCATACGCCTGAGTCCTTTTTCCAAAAGATACTTCTCCGTGGTAAGTATCTGGCCTTGCTTGATTTTCCCTAAATAGTTTTTAAACTCAAAAAGAACATAACGGCTATTTAGGTGTTCAATAACAAATTTCCAAAATTCAGTAGTGGGTCTAATTCGACATACAAAATCATAACGGTTTAAACCATCATCAGTTCTTTTTTGTGAATGCCAGCCGTGTAGATCATTAGGAAACAGATATTTAAGGATTTCCTCGCATTTTTTTTCATATTGACGCCAAGATGCTTTCCCTTTTTTAATACTCTTTAGTTCAAGGCAAAGTTTTGTTCCTTTATTTTTTTGTCGCTCAATCCGGTTACTCTTATTAAGAGCCATATCTCTAATGATAGAGTTACTCTCTTTACGAGAAAGGTGCGTCGTAAGAGCTTCATCTAGATTTACTTCTAATAGTGCATCCAATGATTCCGCTAGTTCAGGATGTGAACTACACCAAATTCTTAAGTCAGCCTGATCCACAAAAGTAATACTGAATTTATTTTCCAGAGCCTCTCGCAACTCAGGTGTGAGAAAGCATGAAACAACTAACATTCCTTTGTTAACACCTGCGGCTACGCCATTGCTGGTAATGCGAGTCGCAGCTGCATCAATAAGTGAGGGCTGAGCTCGAGCTGTGCGGTAGAATTTAACTTCAATAGCCCATCTTTCTCCTCCAAAATCACCGAGAAAATCAAATCCTTCGTCTCCTCTGCAACTATTTCTATTTATTTGAAAATTGTTTGCCTTCAGAATGTGACAAACGAGTTCCTCGAATAACTGCCATGTTGGTTTTAATTTATTCATGTTTTTAACAACCTCATCCAGATATAATAAATCAATATAAAAAAGGAATATATTTTAAACTTTACTTAATGATTGTTTTGTAAAGTTCAATTGTAAACATTAAAATATCTTCACTGTAGGTTTTCATGACTTACAATGTAATATTATAATTATTAATATCAAATAACTTTCTTAGTCAAAAAATTAAGTAAGTTATTAACTATTTCCTGCCCATTCCCTCTGGTTTGATATTGAAAATATACCCACTTTATAGATAGCCATCTTTCCGTTTGTGTTGCCTTATCATATTGATTTTATTGGTTTTTTGCAATGGCCAAATCTAATTTGGTGGCACTGATATCACATTATTATGTACTCATAATTGATAAATAGTCCGCTCCTAGCACTTGTGGGTCTGATGACCCTGACCCGAAATCCTGCGCCATTCAGAAACAGAATTCCGGCATGATCTACACTCCCTGAACGGAGGTGGTGCCGATGAAAAAATCACGATTCACCGAAGAGCAGATTGTTTTTGCCCTCAAACAGGCTGAACTGGGGATGTCCGTGCCGGACGTCTGTCGCAAACTGGGTATTTCCGATGCCACGTTTTATACGTGGCGCAAGAAATACGGTGATATTTCGCCCTCTGAGCTGAAGCACATGCGCCAGCTTGAGGAAGAGAACCTCAGGCTGAAGAAGCTGGTTGCCGATCTGAGCCTCGACAAGGCCATGCTGCAGGATGTGCTGGCAAAAAAGAACTGACGCTGGCACGCCTGCGTGAATGGGTCCGGGACCTGCAGGCACGCTACGGGGCCAGCGAGCGGCAGGTCTGCTTTGCGCTACGGATCAGCCGCAGCTCTTTCCGCTACCGTTCTGTGGCGGCAGACGACAGCGCGCTCCGCCTTCGTATCAGGGAGATCACCGAAACCCGGGTCCACTATGGCTACCGCAGGGTTCACGTTATGCTCAGGCGGGAGGGCTGGCGCGATAATCATAAACGCATTTACCGGCTCTATCGCGAGCAGGGGCTGTCCCTGCGTCTCAAGCGTCCGCGTCGGAATAAATCGGCCCAGCGGCGACAGCCCCAGCCTCAGGGGCTTTATCCGAATCATGTCTGGGGCATGGATTTTGTTTCTGACGCCCTGTTTGACGGGCGTCGGTTACGCCTGCTGACGGTCATTGACCTCTACACGCGCGAATGTCTGGGGATCTGCGTGGGCCAGAATCTGCGCTCAACGGAGGTTGCCGAAATGCTGAACAGTATTGCGCTCAGACGCCCCTTGCCGCAGTTACTGAAAACCGATAACGGCTCTGAATTTGCAGGGATAATGCTGGACAAATGGGTGTATGAACGAGGGATCCGAATAGACTTCTCACGGCCGGGAACACCGACGGACAATGCCACGGTGGAGTCGTTCAACGGCAGGCTGCGACAGGAATGTCTGAACGAGAACTGGTTCATGTCCCTGGAGGACGCACGGTGCAAAATCGAGGCCTGGCGCATACACTATAATCAGAGGCGTCCCCATTCTGCGCTGGGATGGATGACCCCGTCCGAATTTGCAGAAAAATCTGTCGATTGCCAGAATATGCAGCCAACATGAAGCCGGTTATTCCTGATTATGACTGGAGCATATTCGGGGTCAGGGTCACTGACATTTAAAGCCTCATTCATCGCGGCACTAAAGTCGGGGTCGTCATTAGTTATCCGTCACCCTACTAACCTCATTCCTTTCATACCGCCCTCAACCATACTTCCACGATCAGCAGCCATCACAAAATCAGCCCACCACTGCATCATGGGCCGCCGCTGCTCAAGATAATCACTGCGGTTATAGGCACGACGGACCTCATTCTTATCTACATGCGCAAGGGCCGCCTCAATAACATCAGGTGGGAAGCCTTGTTCATTTAGGGCTGTACTGGCGATAGATCTCAGACCGTGTGAAACGAGCACCCCACCAAAACCTGCGCGTTTCAGCGATGCGTTAACGGTCTGACTGTTCATCGGCTGGTTTGGCTTGATGCGGCTGGGAAAGATAAATTCTCGATTTCCACTTAACGGCTTCATCATCTCCAATATCGCAATCGCTTCATCTGACAATGGAACAGTATGGTCACGGTTCATTTTCATGCGTGCTGCAGGAATCTTCCACTCTCGCGCTTCTATGTCTACCTCTTCCCAGCGAGCTTCAGCCGCTTCGGCAGGGCGGGTAATAGTAAGAAGTTGCCACATGAACAGGCAGCGTGTGGAAAGGCTAATGCTGGCTGTTCGCATTGTCTGCATCAGTTGAGGTAGCTGGTCCGGTCGAATGCTGGGCATGTTCTTTTTCTGAGGCTTCTCGAAGGCTTTACCGATATTAACGCTGGGAACAGCATCAATCAGCCCTGTGTTTTGGGCATAGATCATGACCTCATTAATGCGTTGGCACAGTCGACGAACGGTTTCCAGTGCTCCTCTGGCCTGAACAGGTTGAACGGCCTGAACCAGTGTGTGAGCTTTAATATCTGTAACGCTAACGTCCCCAATTGCAGGAAAGACATCTCTCTCAAGAGAGCGCCAGATATCTTCTGCATAGTCCACTGTCACGCTTGCTTTCTTCACATTCCACCAACGTTCAGCTACGAGCTGGAAAGTATTGGTTTTGGCTTCAATTGAACTGCGCAGTTGTTCCTGCTGATGTTCCTGGGGATCAATTTGTTTCGCCAGAAGAGAGCGGGACTCTGCCCGATAGTTTCGGGCATCGGCAAGGGTAACTGACGGGTAGGGGCCTATGCTCTTCTTCGCACGTTTCTTAGTGACAGGGCGAATGTAGCGAAACTGCCAGATTTTACTTCCGCTGGATTTGATGAGTAGCTCAAGGCCATCACCATCATAGAGAACGTAGTCCGCTTCTTTGGGTTTGGCGGATTCGATTTCTTTAACGGATAGAGGTTTGGTTTGTCTTGCCATTGCTGGGTTTCCATAGTTTTAGGCACCTCAAAAACAATAAAGCTTTATGAGGTGCCTAACAAGGTGCCTAAAAGGTTCGGATTTAATTAGTTCTCTTCGGACTTCGCGGGACAAATTGAGGGCGCAAAAAAGCCCGCAGGGCTTGCGCCGTGCGGGCTCTTAGGACTTCATCGGATGACTCTGGTAATCACCGATGGAGAATTTTGGTGGAGCTGGCGGGAGTTGAACCCGCGTCCGAAATTCCTACATCCTCGGCACTACATGCTTAGTCAGTCTTTACATTCGCCTGGCACCTGCGGACAGACACGCCACTACCAGACTAGCCTGATTAGTTTTAACGCTTCAACCCCAGGCAGGGCCTCCACGCGATCTCTTTTGGGTTTGACCTCTCTTTGATCCCCGTCTTAAGAGCGGAAGCTAGGGAGAGAGGGCTCAGAGCAGGTTATTAAGCTGCTAAAGCGTAGTTTTCGTCGTTTGCGACTATTTTTTTGCGGCTTTTTACGAGGCCAACCGCCCCTCGGCATGCACCTTGGGTTTCGCGAATCCCGTCGAATCCAGAATCAGCCCCAATGTGTTAGAGCAAGTATAACAGACTTGTGACACGCGTGACCAGCCCCCGCAACCCCTAATCCTCAAGGATTTAGCGCTCGCGCAGCGCTTCTTTTGCGCGATTAAACGGTTTGATTAAATAGTCGACGATGGTTTTTTCACCTGTTTTTATATCCACTGTGGCAATCATGCCTGGTACGATGGAGAAATGGCGTCCCAGTTTGTTCTGTAAGAAGTCCTGATGCGTGCGGATAAACACGCGGTAATAGAAGATTTCCGGTTTCACTTTGTCCTGAATGGTGTCCGGAGAGATGGTTTCGACTACGCCTTCCAGACCGCCGTAAATGGCGTAGTCATAGGCGGTAATCTTCACCAGCGCCCGTTGTCCAGGATGGATGAAAGCGATATCACGCGGTGACAGGCGGGTTTCTATCAGCAGATGATCGTCCAGCGGCACAATCTCCATCATCTCGCCGTTGGGCGGGATAACGCCGCCGATGGTGGTGACCTGGATGTTTTTCACAATACCGCGCATCGGCGCGCGTACGGTCAGGCGGGTGACGGAATCCTCACGTCCTTTTAAAATCGCCGCCAGCATATCCACTTCGGCGTTGGCCTTTGACAGCGCTTCCCGCGCCTGCACGAAATATTGCGAGCGCAGATCGGTGATTTTTAATCCCAGATCGCTTTTTTGTCGTTGCAGGCGCAGCACTTCTACGTGGCTGGCGGCACCGCTTTTCTCCAGCCGTTGGGTGATGGCCAGTTCTTTATTTACTGAGATCAGCGCATCTTGCAGTTCTGCCATTGAATCCGCAAGCTGCGCGCGGCGGCTTTTATACAGGCGAGTTTCGGAGGCGATGAGATCCGGCCAGGCGCGCAGTGAATCGGGAAAGACCAGCGGCAGATCGTTAACTTCGGCATTAAGCCTTGCGCTGGAAGCCAGTGAGGCGCGATAACGGGCGGCGCTCTCCCCAACATTGGACTCAGAACGGGTGGGGTCGAGGCGGGCGACTATTTGATTGGCCTGCACTTTATCTCCCTCGCGTACCGTAAGCTCGGCGAGAATGCCGCCATCCAGCGACTGCAAGACTTGCTCTCGCGAGCTGGGGATCACTTTTCCGCTGCCGGTTGAGACTTCATCCAGCTTGCCAAAATATGCCCAGATACCCAGAACGACAAACAGCAGGGTGCTGAGCAGAATAATGCGGCTGGCCCCGGAAAAACGGTGCTCGCGGCGGATATCGAGGTCGTCCATGGCGGCATCATGCGGATTGGTTTTCATTTTTCCACTCCCGACCGTGAGTTGGGGCGGGTGCCCGGCTCGCATTTAATGCCTGCGCTTTCGGGGCATCCATGACCAGTTGGCCTTCTTTTAATACCACCACGCGCTCGACCAGCTCCAGAACCGGTACGCGATGGGTGGCGACAATCAATGTGCGGTTGCCCAGCCACTGGTTCAGGCGCTGAATAAACTCCCGCTCGGTATGTTCATCCAGCGAGGCGCTGGGTTCGTCGAGCAGCACGATATTGGGCGATCGCAGCAGCATTCTTGCCAGCAGGATCGACTGCCGTTGTCCACCGGACAAACCGTTGCCGCCCTCCATAATGGGATGCGCCAGCCCTTTGGCGAGCTGTTTAACGAAAGCTGCCGCGCCGCTGACCTCCAGCGCTTCGAAGATCTGCGCGTCGCTGGCATGCGGTGCGCCGAGGGTCAGGTTCTCGCGCAGGGTGCCGAAAAACAGCCGAGCGTTCTGGCTAAGAAAACCGATGTTGCGGCGTAAATCAGCCATATCGATCTGCGCCAGACTCAGGTTGTCGAGCCGGACATCGCCCTGGATAATCTCCACACCACCCGCCATGGCCTGCAGCAGGGTTGATTTCCCGGCACCGTTACGCCCGAGGATTGCCACGCGCTCGCCGGGCATGACCTCCAGGCGCGAGATGCGCAGCGGAACGCGCTGATCGTCGCTGTGGTAGCGAAAGTGTGCGTTCTCAAACAGATAATGACCGTGAAAAATCTCCTGATGCACCCGGTCTTCATCGTACTGTGTTTCAGTGGGGAGCTGCATGATGCTATCCAACCCCATCTTCGCCGCCTTAACCTGTTGCCAGCGGGCTAGCACGCCGCACAGATTAGCCATTGGGGCAATCATTCTGGAACCGAGCATCGAAGCGGCCACCACGGCCCCGGTGGTCATCGTGCCTTCAATGACCATCGGCGCGCCGAACATAATGATGGCGGCGTAGACCAGACTTTGTACCGACATGCCCCAGCCAATCAGCCCCTGAGTCAGCCTGCGCGTGCGCAGCCCGGACTCTCCGGTAATGCGGATGTAGCTGTTCCACTGCTGTAAAAAGCGGTTTTCCGCCTGCATCAGCTTGATGTCTTCCAGCCCCTGAACGCTCTCGACCAGCACCGCGTTGCGCAGGGTGGATTCATGGGCAGCCTGGTTGGCGAGCACCGCCAGTTTCTTCTGTAACAGCAAACCGGGCAGGATCATCAGCAGGGCAGCGACGGGAGCTATCCATGCCAGCGGCGGGGCGATAAAAGCCAGCACCACGATAAACAAAAAGAAAAACGGCAGATCGACAATGGTCGACATGGTCGAGGAGGTGATCATCTCGCGAACCTGTTCCAGCTCGCGCAGTTGAGAAATGAAGCTCCCCGTCGAGCGGGGGACGGCGCTGTTGCGCAGGCGCAATGCATGGCTGAACACGCGATCGGAAATGCGCATATCGGCGCGTTTGCCGAGCAGATCCATGATGTGGGTACGCGCTTCACGCAGCAAAAAGCCAAACAGCACTGCCACCAGAACGCCGGTGGAGAGAACATACAGTGTTGGATAAGACTGGGCGGGGATCACCCGGTCATAAACCTGCATAGAAAAGATAATCCCGGCGAGCGACAGAACGTTAATCAGAAAGGCAGCAATCATGACCGGCAGATAAGGACTAATGTCTTTTAACACCAGTTCGCGCATCCAGTCGGGCTTGAAGCGCGAAATATAGCGGTCTACCCGACTGTCCTTCAGCGCCGACAGCGGGCGCAGCGCGGTAATACTCACGATCTCCGGCAGAAGTTCTGCAATCGTTAACCGGTTACGCTGGCCTTCTTCGGCGATGATAAAAACATCTAACGTATCTTCTCCGTTGAAATGTTCTATCACCATCAGCTGGCCGTCGCGCAGCTCCGCCACCACCGGTAAACGCCACTGGCCGAACGCCTGCGTGGCGGTATTCAGCGCATGAAATGACAGTCCAGCCTGACGCGCCAGTTGCGACAGGGCCGTTGCCCGGCTTTTTCCCGCAAACCACGGGGCGTTGGCCTGGATTGCGCCGGGAGAACAGGCCACGCGATAGTGATTGGCAATATGCGTCATCGCCTGCGCCCACTGGCTAAGAGCGTGTTCGCTAATCGCATCTTCTGCATGTGAATCGAGGTCGCTCATAGCTTGATCTCCACCGATTGAATGCTGCGATTATTTAAGGCGAACGCCTGGCGAAGCGAGCCAGTGTTATAGAGGCAGTTCAGCTGGAGCTGGCGCAGCTGGTTTTGAGTCTGGAGTTCGGCAAAACGGGCCTGATACACCTCTTGCTCGGCGTTAAGCACGTCGAGCAGCGGGCGCGAACCGAGGTCCAGATACTGCTGTTGATAAAGCTCGCGCGTTTGTTCACTCAGTCGCTGCTGGCGGCGCAGAATCTGCAGGGCGGTGGCGAGGCTAATTGCCTGGCTGCGGGACTCCAGTAATTTTTGTCGTACTTCGAGTCGGGTGCGCTGGATGGAGTATTGTGCAGACTCTACCGCATGGCTGGCGGCGTTGCGCCTGGCGGTGAGTCCGCCCCCCTGATACAGCGGCATCTCAACTTTTACCCACGTGGAGTACTGGGTTTTGTCGAGCACCTCATGGCTGGGGTATTTGTCGTTGAGATAATGCTGAACCGACGGTTCCAAAGAGATGGTGGGCGTCATCTGCGCGTTGGCGTAATCGAGATTTGCCTGTGCCACATTCGCTTGTGCCCAGGCCGCCAGTACCGCGGGGACCAGTTTATCTTCCGGTTTGACCACATCGCAGCTGCTGTCCAGTTTGGCCGGGAATTCGTTGCTGATGCCGTTAAGTGAGTTCCAGCCGAGGTAACTCATCAATGTGGCCTTACTGCTGTCGAGATTGGCCTGATACTGCGCCAGCTGAGAACGTGCAGACTCGATACGCGCATCGGTTTGTACCACGTCGGACAGCGAGGTTGCCCCTTCATCATTGCGTTGTCGGGTCAGTCGACCAATGTCGTTTAAGGCGGTGAGCTGTTCTTCGGCGGCGTCCACCATTTGCTGCCACGTCTGCACCTGGACTATCGCGTTGGCGGTTGCGTGGGCGATGGTATCAATACTGAGTAACACATTCGCCTGCTGTTGTGCGGCTCCGGCTGTCTCGGCGCGGACCTGGCTTGCCACTTTGCCGAAGTCGTACAGCATTTGTGACACCGAAATAACCAGAGCCGGGCTAAAGCCGTGGTCGGTATAGGTATTGCTGTAACCGTTATTCATTCCGGCAGAAACCTGCGGGTAATATTTCGATTTCGCCACGTCGATCTGCTCGTTTTGCGAAAGCAGTTTGCCGATCGATTCACGAATAGAAGGATGCCAGCTCACGGCACGACTTACCGCGTCGTTGAGCATCAGGTTGCCGGGGGCGGCAGCGCTCAGCGGCAGATCGGCAACCGCGCCGTCCAGCGAGGGAAGCATCTGGCTGGTGGCCAGTCCTTCCGGCGTAATAATTTGCGGTTCATCTTCGGCATTCACCCGCAGGGTACAGAGCGTTAATGCCAGAAGTAATGCAACAGGCGCGATATTTCTCATAGTTTATCCCTTACAAAATACGGCAGCGACGACTGTTATTGCCCCGGACGTCATGGCATCCGGGGCTGTAGTTATGGCGCTTTAACGCATTGCGTTAACGTCAGGGCACGATGTGATTTTGTTGCACCAGCTCATCGAGCGTGGTGTGTACGTTCTCCAGCGTTATGAGATTGGTTGAGTGATAAGTGTTGCCCGTACCGTCGCGGTCGATGGCAATCACCGTGTTGTTACCGCTGGTGGTTACGGTGAGGTAGTTGCCGAGCGTAGCGTTCTGCCCGTTCCAGCCCACCAGCAGGTCGCCGATATCGATTTTGTCACCCTGGGCCAGTGAGAAGTTGGTCCAGGTGTCGGTAGCACCATTGCTAATGTTGCCGCCGGTAGCGTCGTTGGCGTTGAGCAGGTGATAAATCAGCGTATCGCCGTAGGCGCTGCCAGTCAGGCGATCGGCATCGACGGTACTCACCACTTGCGGATTCATATTGATGGTCAGCGTAGCGGTATCGGTATGGCCATTCTGGTCGTTAAGGGTGTAGGTAAATGTCTCTTTGGTGACAATGGTGGAGAGCGAGACATCGCTGTTGAGGGCATAGGTGTAATGACCATCAATGCCAATGGTCAGTTTGCCGTACAACCCGTTAAGGATGGCGCTGGTCGTGCTACTCAGCGGATCAAGCGTGGCGGTACTGCCGCCCGTGCCGTTCACCGTCAGCAAGGTATGCACGCTGGCAATATGGTCTCCGTCATAAATATTGCCGGTGACACTGTTCGCTGTGGAAGTCTCGAAGTTTTGCAGGTCGATTATCGTACCTTTCACGCTGGGGGTGATGGTGATATTCCCCAGCCCCAGCCCCCCGACGCTTCCGGTATAGTCGAGGCGATAGTTGCCGGGGTGCAGTACGATCCCGCTCAAGGCTATATCGATATCGCCGCCAACCAGCAATCCGCCATTGAAAGAGTTACCGGCAATCTTGATGTTGTTGCTGTCATACAGCGCCCAGGTGACGGTCAGCCCGCCCAGCGTCAGACCTGACGCGACGTTAAAATGCAGTATGGCGTTTTGCACTGCCGTTCCCGTAGCGATTTCAATGACGCCAGTACCACTTTTTGAGGTGGGTGAAAGGAGTTGGGCACTCCAGCTGGCGTTCCCGACGCTGTCGTCGGTAAACGACCGGGAAGTATCCGCCTGGGTACTAACCGCCATCGTGCTGCTGACGTCATTTACTGCATCCAGCGCCTGTGGGGTTGGTTTGATATTCAGCGATGCACTGCCGGTATCGCCGTTTGGCGCTTTGACCTTATACACGAAACTGTCCGGCGTATTGATACCGTCTGCGCCCAGTCCGCTTCTCAGCGTGTAGGTGTAGTTCCCTTTCGCATCAATAGTCAGCGTGCCGTACTGCCCGTTAATGGTGGTTGTACCCGTTCCGTTTACGGTGACACCGTTAACTTCGGTGATAACGGTATTGGCCGGAGCCGAGTCGTTGACCAGCAGGTTTCCATTGGTTGTCGCACTCAGGCTGTCGACGGCGTAGGTGTGATCGGCCTGTATATTCAGGGTATAGCTGGTCAGCAGCGTCAGACCGCCGGAGGCGTTAAGCAGGAACAGATAGTCACCGCCAGGCAGGGTGATGGTGTAATCCGTTGAGCTACCTCCTAGCAGCGCTGTGACCCAGTTGGGCTTCACGCGGAACTGCTCATACTGCTGAATGGACTCGTTGAAGCGATAAACATAGAGATCAAAACCGCCAACCGTGACGCCGAGAACGTTGGCCTTGACGGTCAGCGTGCGGGTTGCACCATCATCCACATTAAATTTGATCGGATTGGTTAAACCGTTAACCAGACTGACATCCAGCACATTACCCAGTCCGACGTTGGCGAGGGTGAAGCCGGTTTGCTGTGATGTGCCATGATCAACCGCGATGACCTGCGTCCCGTAAGTCAGCGCAGCCACATCGTCTGCCGCGGTTACCGTACTGGTAGTGGGTGCCTGACCGAGCGTTACCACCAGTTTTGCCGAGGAGTGATCGCTGCCATGCGTCAGCGTGTAGGTGAAACTTTCGGAACGGCCATACACCGAGATTGACGTATTGGTCAGGGTATAGGTGTAACTACCGTTCTGATTGATATGCAGGATCCCGTATTTCCCCTGCACATCAATGCCGCCCGCCGGGATGTTCACGACGTTGCCGTTACCGTCGGTGATGGCGGTGACCAGCGTGCCGGAAGGGGCATTATCCTGCCCGTTGGCGGGATCGGTATCGGTGATGATATTGCCAGACTCGGTAGTACCGCCGGTGATAGTTCCTGCGCTGGCTTTTACCACTGAGACATCAAGGCTGGTGTATGCCCCGGTCGCCAGCAGGTTGGTGTTGTAGCTGACCACGCGGTAATCACCATCAGTCAGTCCGCTGTAATTGAGCGTTACGCCTGAGGCGCCCAGAGTGAGGAGGCTGGCAAAGTCTGGTTTTCCGGTATCCACCACCGTCACCCAGGCATTCAGCGCGGTGTCAAAGCGCTGGATGACGACTTCAAGTGTGTTTAACAGCGACAGCACTACGCCGGTCGCTGCGGCATTGATTGTAATGGATCCGCTGCCGCCAGAAGCGATGCTGAAATTCACGCTTGCCGTATCGTTCCCCAGCACGTTGGCGACATTTCCCAGCGCATTGACCAACAGGAAACCATAATCGCTTTGATGCTCGGTGCTGACGGTGACATCGGTTTGTAGCGGCAGGCTGGTGACATTGTCTTCAGCCAGTAGCGGCAATACTGGTGCGAGAGCGTTTGTCGGCGATGAGGTATTTCCCGCCGCATCGGTCGCCGTGGCGGACAGCGACTGCCCTTCAATCTGGCGAACCGGCAGGTTGACGCTGTAGACACCGCTGCTGTTGGCGATTGCCGTCACGCTGGTGCCGCCGGGCAGAGAAATGGTGACCGTGCTTCCCGCTTCGGCGACGCCGCTGACGGTACCGCCATCGGCGCTGATCAGGAGCGTTGGCGCGGTCGGTGGCGTGGTGTCCACAATCACGCTGAACGAACCGGACAACCCACTTGCGCCGTTGGCGTTGGTTGCCGTGGCGGTAAACGCATGGTTACCTTCGCTGAGTGCACCGGATGGGGTAAAGCTCCAGATCCCGTTACCGTCTGCGGTCGTGAAGCCCATTAGCACGCCGTTGTTGTACAGATTGATGACGGCGTTAGCCTGCGCCGTTCCGCTGAGCGTTGGCAGGGTGTCATTGGTGGTTTTACCGGGAGCGACGGGTCCCATGATAGTGCCGACGTCATCGAGCACGCTGGAAATAACAGGCGCAGGTGGTACGCCGGTAAACGGTGCCAGCACGTTACCCGCTGTACCGATGTTGCCTGCGGCATCCTGTGCGCTGACCAGCAGAGTTTGCCCACTGATTTGCGGTGGGTTCAGAGTGAAGGTGAAATTACCGGAGGCGTTGGCGGTTGCCGTGCCGAGCACCGTTCCGCCGCTGGAGGTAATAATGACCGTGCTGTTTGGTTCGGCAACGCCGGTGAGCGCGGTGCCGTTGGCGTTTACCGCCAGCCCGGTTGGGATACCCGGGGCAACGGTATCGACCACGATCGCTGCCGCAGACGATATGCCACTGGTATTACCCGCACTGTCCGTTGCAGTGATGGTAAACGAGTGGGTACCTTGTGCCAGCGGGGTAGTCGGGGTGTAGCTCCAGTTGCCGCTGCCATCCGCCGTTACGCTGGTGACAAAGCTGCCGTTATCATAAATATCAACTCGCGCGTTGGCTTCCGTGATGCCGTTTAACGTTGGGCGCGCGTCATTGGTCGGCTGATTGCTGCCAATCGGCCCGGTGTTTGGCCCGACATCGTCAGTAATGCTGCTGATTGAAGGCTGCGTCGGCGCCGTGGTGTCAACTACCACGCTGAAGCCTGCCGTCGCGCCGCTGGTGTTGCCCGCCGCATCAGTGGCGGTGACAGTGAAGGTGTGCGATCCATTCGCCAGCGGTGTGGTTGGGGTAAACGACCAACTGTTATTGCTTTGCACCAGCGCGGTACCCAACAGGGTGCTTCCGTCATAGATGCTGATGGTGCTGCCTGCCTCGGCGGTGCCGTTCAGCGTCGGGCGTGCATCGTTGGTCAGCTGTCCGTTGCTGAGCGCTGCATTGAACACGCCGCCTGCGATATCATCCACCACAGAGACCAGCAGCGGGACGGATGGTGCAATGGTGTCGACATTAATCGTAAACCCACCTGAGACAGGACTCACGTTCCCGGCGGCGTCGGTGGCGATGGCGGTAAACACATGCTGACCGTTGCCAAGTGTGGTGGTCAGATATTCCCAGGTGCCGTCTATCGTCGCAGTCACCGTTGCCAGCAGCGCGCCATTATCGTAGATGGCTACCCGGGCACCGGCTTCCGCTGAACCGCTGAGTACGGGACGGGTGTCGTTGGTAAAGGCTCCGTTCGATAGCGTTCCGGTTCCCGGCTGCACGTCATCAAACGCCTGGATAATCGTTGGCGCAAGCGGGGCGACGGTATCAACAACGATGTTAAATCCTGCAGACGTCGGGCTGATGTTTCCGGCCGCGTCGGTGGCTGTTACCGTCAGCGCGTGGTTACCATTGCCAAGTTGGGTTCCCGGTGTGAAGATCCAGGCGCCCGTACCATCCGCTGTGGTAAAGCCGATAAACGATCCGTTATCGTAAATTCTCACCGTGGAATTGGCTTCAGCCGTACCGCTAAGCGTCGGGAGTGGATCGTTCGTGGCCTGACCGTTGTTCAGATTACCGATCAGCGGGCCGACATCATCCGCAACCTGAGTAATCACTGGTGCTGTCGGTGCCATAGTATCGACGGTGTAGGTAAAGCCACCAGAAGGCAGACTGGTATTGCCTGCGCTATCTGTAGCCGTGACGGTCAGAGTATGCTGGCCGTTACCCAATGCCGCGGAGGGTGTAAAACTCCAGCTTCCGCCTGCGCCGACGATGGTGGTGCCAATGGCCTGACCATCGCTCAGGACGGTAATCGTCGCGCCAACTTCACCGGTACCGCTGAGCGCCGGGCGACTTTCGTTGCTGATTTGCCCGTTGGAGATAGGCCCGGTTGTCGGAGCGGTATTGTCCTGAACGGTCAGAATTACCGGTGCAGACGGGGCAATTGAATCCACCAGTACCGTGAACGAAGAGGAGGCTCCGCTGGTGTTGCCAGCCGCATCCGTCGCCGTCACGGTAAAGATATTTTCCCCCTGCGCCAGCGCGTTTGTCGGGGTGAAGCTCCAGTTACCGGAGATATCGGCATTTGCGGTGCCAATGATCGTACCATTACTGAGAATAGTGACAATGGCATTGGGTTCGGTAATGCCATTCAGCGTGGGTTGGGCATCATTGGTCAGTTGACCGTTGGTCAGCAGAGTGCTTCCCGGCTGATCGTCGATGACTGACACAATCGTTGGCACTACTGGTGGGAGTGTGTCGACCAACAGCGAGAATGGCGCTGTTGCCTGGCTGACGTTACCAGCGGCGTCCGTGACCGTGGCGGTCAACGCGTGATTGCCCTCGCCGAGCGCCGGAGAAGGCGTAAAGCTCCAGTTGCCGCTTCCGTCGCCGGTGGTTGTGCCAATCACCGTGCCGTTATCGCGGATGGTGACCACGCTATTCGCTTCGGTAG
Organism: Citrobacter sp. MGH105; assembly: GCF_001037485.2. Classification (NCBI taxonomy): domain Bacteria; kingdom Pseudomonadati; phylum Pseudomonadota; class Gammaproteobacteria; order Enterobacterales; family Enterobacteriaceae; genus Citrobacter; species Citrobacter sp. MGH105. The sequence goes on from NZ_CP073048.1 coordinate 1,298,370, forward strand.
TACCTGCCAGGGTTGGCGTATTATCGTTGGTAGTCTGCCCGGAAATGAGCGTGGTTGTTCCACCTACATCGTCGGTTACTGACACAATAACTGGCGCACCAGGCAGGCCTGTGTCCACCGTTATTGGGTACGATGCGGATGGGGCCCCCTGATTGCCAGCCGCGTCAGTGGCGCGCACGGTAAACGTGTGAGGGCCGTCATTCAGGGCATTTTGCGGGGTAAAGTTCCAGTTTCCGCTGTTGTTAACGGTAGTGGTGCCGATGGACACGCCGCCGTCATAAACCGTAATGGTCGCCCCAATCTCGCCAGTACCACTCAGTGTTGGGCGCGTGTCGTTAGTGCTTTGTCCACTGCCGACATTGCCCGTCACCGGAGCCACATCATCAGTAACGGCGGTGATGCTTGGCGCGAGCGGCGCGGTGGTATCGATGGTAATGGCATAGTTTGGCGACTGGCCGCTGGTGTCGCCATTCACCGTTTGAGAGACAGCGTAGTTCCAGGTCGTGCCGTCCGCCAGCGCGCTGGGGATGGTGTAGCTCCAGGCTCCGGTGCTCGCATCAGCCGGGACGGTGATCAGCAGGATTCCGTTTTGGTAGATATGTACATCAGCTCCGGCTGTTGCCACGCCTTGTAAGGTTGGCTGCGTATCATTGGTGGTTTTTCCGTTTGCAATGATGCCAACAGTAGGGGCGAAGTCGTCAAAGATTTCAAGAGTGGGTGGAATAGGTTGCCCTGAGTTTGATGCCGTAAACGAAGTCTCAACGCTTTGATTACCCGCAGTATCCTGCGCGATAGCTGTTAGCAAAGCACCTGAGGTCTGTCCTGGAGAGAGCGTGACGGTAAATTGACCTGTCTCGGCATCAGCGATTGCGCTACCTAATACCGTAGAGCCCTTCGAGATAATCACAGTACTTCCAGGTTCTGCTGTTCCCTTAACGTTTGTTCCGTCAGGGTCAACAGTTGTGATCAATGGTGCATTTGGGGCATTAGTATCAAGGTTTAACGTTACTGGCGTTGCAGCGGAGATATTGTTTCCATTGCTGTCTTTTGCGATAAAAGTGAGATTATTCACGCCTTCACTTAGTGGCACGTTGATACTCCACGTGCCGTCAACACCGACCTGAACAGTTGCTATGGCGTCAGGAAGACCATTGTCATAGATGTATACAGTACTGCCTGCAATGCCGGTCCCGCTGATTGTTGGGAGGGTATCGTCCGTTACGCTACCGTTGCTTAGTGAGCCAGTAAAGACACCCTGATCGTCTTCGATGTTGCTAACGACCAACGGTGTCGAATTCACCGTAAACGAAATGCTGTTTGAGGTGCCGCTGGGGTTGCCTGCAGCATCGGTGGCGACTGCCGTCAGCGTGTAGGTGCCGTTGGGCAGCGCCGTCGTCGGTGTGATGTTCCACAAACCATTCACTACGGTCGTGGTGCCGATAACCGTCGTGCCGTTATACAGCGTAATGATCGAGCCGCTTTCTCCTGTTCCTCGCACGGTCGGCGTACTGTCATCGGTTGTGCCGTTCTCTGCAATATCTCCCTGAATAGTGCCTGCGTTGTCATCTGCCGCCTCGATCGTAGGCGTTGCGGGAGGCGTAATATCAATGTTCAGGGTGACGGCAGTCGACGGCTGGCTGACGTTGCCTGCCGGATCGGTTGCGGTGATGGTGACCTGATAACTGTCCGGGTTAATATCCGTGGTCGGCGTAAAGCTCCATGTGCCGTCTGCACCAACCTTGGTGGTGCCCAGTGGTGTGGTATTGCCGTCGAGATACACCGAAATAACATCCCCCGACGTACCGGTGCCGCTAAAGGTTGGCGTGGTGTCATTGGTATTGCCATTCGTGACCACGCCCGTTACCGGAGCCACATCGTCGGTAATGACAGGCGCGCCAGGCTGCACGGGGGGCGTATTGTCAACCGTCAGGGTAAAGCTCGCCGACGGGATCCCCGTATTGCCTGCTGCGTCAGTCGCTGTGGCGGTGAATTTATGCGGTCCTTCAGGCAGCGCATTCGGTGGCGTAAATGTCCATGTACCGTCAGGCTGGACGGTGGTGCGACCCAACGTTGTGCCGTTATCAGCAACGGTGATGGTTGCTCCCGGCTCGCCAGTACCAGAAAGAACAGGGGTGGTACTTTTCGTACTGCCGCCGTTTGCCAGGGGGAGGGTAGCGCCGCCTATCAGTCCCTCTCCGGCGACAATAATCGGAGCAGCAGGTGGCGTGGTATCGATGGTTAACGCAAAGCTTGCGGGTGTGCTGGCATTACCTGCGGCATCTGTCGCCACGGCGGTCAGCGTGTGCGGCCCTTCGCTTAGCGGTTGAGTCACCTGAATGCTCCAGTTACCGTCCGCCGGTACCAGCACGCTGCCAACAGGCGTCGTGCCGTCATACAGCGTGACGGTTGAACCGGCAACACCCGTGCCGTTAAGTTTTGGTAGCGTATCGTCCGTACTCTGGTTGGTAAGTAGATCGCTTTTAATGCTGCCGACATCATCCGTCATGCTGAGAATGACTGGCGTGGCAGGCGCTTGTGTATCAACCGTGATCGTCACAACCGTTGGCGAGGTGGTGACGTTACCTGCCATATCCGAAGCCAATACCGTGAAATTATGCACCCGGTCAGTGAGCGGAGCGCCATCGGGCACTGTATAGCTCCAGGTCCCGGAGCTGGTGACGAGGATAGTGTCCAGTAAAGTGCCATTGTCAAACAGGCTAACTAACGAACCTGGCTCACCGGTGCCTGAAATCGTCGGCGTGTTGTCGTTGGTGATGCCACCGTTGTTCGCAACGTCGCCGGTTATCGTACCGACGTTATCGTTCACCAGCGTGATTGCGGGAACTGTGGGCGCAATGGTATCGACAATGATTTTCCAGCTTGCCGCGCTGCTGGTGTTATTCGCGGCGTCTGTGGCGGTCACCGTGAAGATGTGAGCACCCTCGCTCAGCGCCGAGGCTGGCGTATAGTTCCAGTTACCGTTGATATCAGCGACAACGGTCGTCAGCAGGGTGCCGTTATCGTAAATTTTGACCTGAGAACCTGCTTCGGCGGTGCCTTCCAGTTTAGGTTTGCTGTCGTTAGTGACGTCGCCGTTATCGAGAGGGCCCTGGTACATGGGCTGGTCATCCGTCACGGCGGTGATGATGGGCGTTCCAGGGGCGGTAATATCCGGAGCCACCGCAGAAGTTGGCTGACTCTCGTTATTGCTGCTGTCCGTTGCGGTAACTTTTACTGTTTCGCCGTTCATTTTTGACGGCGTAATCGACACCGTGAAGTTGCCGCCGCTGTCTGCCTGGCCTGTGCCGATCTGATTACCATTGCTGTCTTTTACAGTGACGGTGCTTCCCGCTTCAGCATGTCCGCTTACAGAACCACCGTCCCCGGCGACGGTGACGCCGGTTGGCGCGTCAGGCGCCGTGGTATCCGGGGCGGTAATCGCGCTGTTGCCGCTGGTATTGCCAGCCGCATCCGTCGCGTTGGCGACAAGATGTTCTCCATTGGTCTGCGGCGGAACCAGCGTGGCGGTGAATTCTCCGTTCGAGCCGGCGGTTACTGTTCCAATTATCGCGCCACCAGGATCCAGAATATGTACTGTACTGTTGGGTTCCGCCATGCCGGTAACCTGATCGCCTGTAGGATTAATCACCAGATTAGCTGGCGGCAGCGGGGCCGTGATGTCTGGCGCGAGCGCGGTTTCCGGTAGGCTTGGGTTCCCGGCAGGATCGGTGGCGATAGCGGTAATGGTTTCACCATTGGTCTGAGGCGGGTTAATGGTGATGGTAAATGAGCCATCCGTTCCGGCGACGCCGCTGCCGATCTGAAGACCGTTATTATTATTGATGGTCACGGTACTTCCTGGTTCGGCTGTACCGGTGACGACAGAGCCGTCGGCAGATACGTTCAGATCGTCCGGCGCTGACGGTGGCTGAGTATCGATAGTGATATTGAATGCCGCTGACGTTCCTCCCGTGCCCAGGTGGTTGGTTGCTGTGGTGGTGAAGGAGTATGAGTCGTCCTGCAAGTTGGTGTTGGAGGTCCAGGTCCAGTTGCCGCTGGAATCGGCAAGCACGCTTACAACAAGCGCGCCGTTGTTATAAATGTTAACCGTGCTGTTGGCGTCTGCGGTACCCGAGATCGTAGGCGTTGGGTCGTTGGTGGCCTGATTATTGTTCAATGGCCCAGTTGAGGGGGTAACATCATCCACAATGCTGATGATAACAGGCACGCCCGGGTAGCCAGAGTTGGTGGCATTGAAGGACGTGTCTGGCCCGACGTTGCCTGCCTGGTCCTGAATCTTCGCGATCAGCGCTTCACCGTGCGTCTGTGAAGGTGAAATCGCGATGACGAAATTGCCGGTTTGATCAACGGTAGTTGACCCCAAAACCTGATTATTACTACCGATGATAATGACCTGGCTTCCTACCTCAGCACTACCGGTTACCTCGGTGCCTTGCAAGTTTACGGAGGAAATGACCGCGCCTTCAGGCGGGGTAGTATCGACGGTGAATGTCGGTACACTCGTTTCCGCGCTCACGTTACCCGCATCGTCAGTTTGCGTCAGCGTCAGATTATGAACACCGTCGCTAAGCGGCGTGTCAGGTGTAAACGTCCAGTTACCATTGTCATCCACCTGAACCATGCCAATCAGAATGCCATTATCAGAAATGCTGATGTAAGAGCCCGCTTCACCAGTGCCTGTGAGTGTTGGCGTGGCATCGTCGGTTACACCGTTATTACCTATCAAGCCTTTAATGGAACCTGAATCGTCAGTTACTTCTGTGACCACTGGGGCGTCGGGGGCAAGCGTATCGACAATAATCTCCCAACTGTCCGACATGTCGCTGCTGCCCGTACCGTCTGATGCACTGACGGTAAACTTGTGGGTACCGTCTGCGAGTGGAGAGGATGGCGTAAACGACCAGTTGCCGTTGGCATCGATAGTGACCTGGCCTATTTCGACGCCGTTATCAAAAATATGCAATGTGGCATTTGCGGGGCCGGTGCCCTGAAGAGTGGGCGTATTGTCGTTGGTGGATTCCAGCTGATTAACAGGGCCAGTAATCAGCTCCTGGTTATCGATTACGCTGGTGATAATGGGTACGTCAGGCATGTTAGGGGTTGTTGTTGGCGGTGAACCACCATCCCCATTACCACCGTTGCCATTTCCGCCATTTCCGTTGCCGGCGTTATTATCACTCCCGCCGCCACCACCGCCGCCACCTCCACCACCCGCCGCGAGGCCAATTCCGCCTGCGACCGCGATCCCACCAAGAACCCACGGCCAGACGGCGCCGCCTTCATGGCTTCCCTCGGCAGTCATTAGCGGAGTGAGATCGTCCAGATGCTGGAAATGGAATGCCCCATCAGTATCCTGAACCCACCACAGCGCGCCATTACTGTCTTCCAGAACAAGCTGGTTTTGCGCATCACCTTTTCCGACATAGAAGTTCTTAATGGTGATGGTTTCACCTGAGCGGAGTGTGACAACCAGATCCTGATTCACGCGAGTCAGTTGACTTACCTCCTCACGTGACACCGACAGTTTCACGATAGAAGGCGAACTGAGCGTAACTTCAGAGGATTCAACATTTGTGGAAACGCCAGTTAATTTTGATACAACGGCGAGTAGACGCATATGTTCACTCCTGATGGCATGTCGGGAGTATTAATCCGCAACAGCGCGCTGGGAAAATGAGCAGACAGGGGCCCCGTTCACCATAAAGATGAATTTACACATGTAATTACATTGATTAGGTCATGCAGAGGTTCATTTACTTATCAAATACGTTCGGGCCCTGTTAGCTGAATAGTTCTTTCGTATTAGATGATATAGTCAGAAAGAATGTATTCTGCAACTTATCCATATTAAAAATATATTTAGCTAATTGAAAAGTATACTTTCCGGTGTGTATTTAATGATTTGTTTTTGGTTAACTTGTTGTATTTAAAGATTTTGTATTTTAATCGAAATGAGAGGTGATATAATAAACAACAGTAATAATAGTGTTATTAAATAAGTTTGAATATAGGTGGCATGGTCTTGAAGTTTTATTTTATTAGACTATGGGGCGCTACGGTAATGCCAGGGGAGTTTATTTCATACCTGAACGATTCAGCACAAATAAACCATAAACCTGATGAATGTATTGAGTGGATTTCAATAACTAAAAAATAAGAACCAGTCTCAGGATCAGAGACTGGTCACAGGAGAATAGCGTTTAGCGACCAGCATTTTTCATAATACGCGCTTTATCTAACTGCCATTCGCGTTCTTTCACATCGGAGCGCTTGTCGTGCTGTTTCTTACCTTTCGCGACGCCAATTTTCACTTTGCACCAGGCATTTTTCCAGTACAGTGAAAGCGCAACAACGGTATAACCGTCACGATTCATTCGACCATACAGGGAGTCGAGCTCACGTTGGTTTAACAACAGCTTGCGGGTACGGGTGGGATCACATACCACATGCGTTGAGGCAACAGCCATTGGCGTGAAGTTGGCGCCAAACAGGAATGCTTCGCCGTCTTTAAGGATGACGTAGCTGTCGCCGATGTTAGCTTTACCCGCGCGCAGGGATTTGACTTCCCAACCTTGCAGAGCGAGTCCTGCTTCGAACTCTTCTTCAATAAAGTATTCGTGTCGTGCGCGCTTGTTAAGCGCGATTGTGGCTGAGCCAGGTTTGTGTGCTTTTTTCTTCGTCATAATGCCGCTCAGTATAGGTAATCTGGAATCGAAAAACACCCCATTTCATCCAGCGGGGCGCAAGGCGCTATCTTAGCACGAGTTAGGCTATAGCGTTTTTTTTAGCGGGGGATAAATGGTATTATTTGTGTGATTGATATTGATGGAAATTGTTATGCCTCAGATTAGCCGGACCGCTTTAGTACCTTACAGTGCGGAACAGATGTATCAGCTAGTGAATGATGTTAAATCCTATCCCCAGTTTTTACCGGGATGCACCGGTAGCCGTGTGCTGGAGTCGACTCCGGGACAGATGACCGCGGCGGTGGATGTCTCGAAAGCAGGGATTAGCAAAACGTTCACCACGCGCAATCAATTGACCAGTAACCAGAGCATCCTGATGCATCTGGTCGACGGACCGTTCAAGAAACTCATTGGCGGATGGAAGTTTACGCCACTGAGTCATGAAGCGTGCCGCATTGAATTTCATCTCGATTTTGAGTTTACCAATAAGTTAATCGAGCTGGCATTTGGTCGTATCTTTAAAGAGCTGGCTTCGAACATGGTGCAGGCCTTCACGGTCCGCGCGAAAGAGGTTTACAGTGTCAGCGTCAGCTAAAATTGTCGTTGAAGTGGCGTATGCGCTACCCGAGAAACAGTATCTACAGCGTGTGACGCTGCAACAGGGCGCTACGGTGGAAGAGGCTATCCGCGCTTCCGGGCTGCTGGAATTGCGTACCGATATCGATCTCAGCAAAAATAAAGTGGGCATTTACAGCCGTCCGGTAAAGCTTGCTGATGTTCTCCAGGACGGTGATAGGGTGGAAATTTACCGGCCACTGATTGCCGATCCGAAAGAGCTGCGCAGACAGCGAGCAGAGAAATCCGCTAAAAAATAGCAGACAATAAAAAAGGTGCTCATTGAGCACCTTTTTTTGATCTGTTAATCCTACTTGTTGTCGGTCAAAGCAGGTTTGTTATCAATGTTCGTCAAAATGCCGCTGCTGTTAAAGGTCAGCGTCAGTGTTTGCTGGGTTACGCCTTCATGACCAGGTTGCTGACGGAACACATAAAACCAGGTGTTAGTGCCAAAAGGATCGGACATCATTGGTGTACCCAGAGCATAAGCAACCTGCTGTTGCGTCATACCCGTGCGCACTTTGGCGACATCGGTAGGTGTCAGATAATTTCCCTGGTTGATGTCAGGGCGGTAAACCACTCGCTCCAGAGTGGAACAGCCTGCAGTCAACATCAGTAGTACTGCTGCAGCAGCAGTCAGCGTTTTACAGCGCATAGTGATTTGATTCCTTTTCGGGCCCGAGCAGTACGCGGCTCATATGTAATATGCCGATGATAATAGACCTTTCACCACTTTAAAACCTTTTGCTGTCGGGTCGGTCGGCGATTTTATGTTGAACTCAGACCTTAACAAGGTAAAAAAGTTTATGCCGCCAGCAGTTCTTTTGCATTTGCGAGGGTATTGCGCGTCACTTCGCTACCGCCAAGCAGGCGGGCTAATTCCTGCAGGCGAGCGCGTTTATCAAGCGGCTGCATGTGTGTTTCGGTCATCGCGCCATCCGTTTCTTTGCTGACGTAGAAGTGTTGATGACCACAGCCAGCAACCTGCGGCAAGTGAGTAACGCACATTACCTGAGTTGACTCGCCCAACTGACGCAGCATTTTTCCCACTACCGCAGCAGTCGGGCCGCTGATACCGACATCCACTTCATCGAAAATCAGCGCCGGTGTTTCCATTTTGCGTGCGGTAATAACCTGAATAGCCAGCGCAATGCGCGACAGTTCCCCACCTGAAGCCACTTTCGCAATCGGCTGCAACGGCTGGCCTGGGTTAGTGGTCACTTTAAACTCTACGCGATCGGCACCGTCTGCGCTCAAATGATGTTCCTCAAATTTCACATCAATGCAAAAGACACCGTGCGGCATTGAGAGAGTATGCATGCTCTCTGTAATCAGTTGTCCCAGCTCCTGAGCATAATGCTGGCGCTGTTGGTGCAGCATTTTTGCCGTTTCCAGAGCCTGCTGGTGGTGATTGTTCACCGCCAGGGTTAAGGTTTCGAGCGAGTCGGCCTGATCGTCTAACTGCTGTTGTTCATCCAGTAATGACTGATAGAACTGTGGCAGCGCTTCAGGGGCAACATGATGCTTGCGGGCCAATGAGATTTGTTTGGAAATACGCTGTTCAAGTTCAAACAAACGGTTAGGGTCCAAATCCAGACGATCACAATAGTGGCGCAGCTCGTCGCTGGCTTCGCTGAGTTGGATCGTGGCCTCTTCCAGCATATCCAGGATACCGGAAAGTTTGCCGTCCATGCCTGCCAGTTCAGTGACCAGCTGCTTTGCAGTGTACAGCTGGCTTTGCAGGTTGATGTCTTCGCCATCCGCCAGGATAGCCAGCGCCTGTTGGCTGGTGGTGAGCAATTGCCCGCTGTTAGCCAGACGCTTGTACTCTTCATCAATTTGCTCAAATTCACCCGGCTGCGGGTTGAATTCGTTCAGTTCTTTTAACTGGTATTGCAACAGTTCCGCCCGGGCTGCGCGTTCCTGACTCTGTTGTTGATGATGCGCCAGGTCACGGCAGCTTTGGTGCCACAGCTGGTAGCGCGCAGCCATTTCCTGAGTCAGGGACGCTTCATTGGCGTAACCATCCAGCAGAGACTTTTGGTGCTCTGATTTTGTCAGGAGCTGATGCGCATGCTGACCGTGGATTTGAATAAGCAACTGGCCCAGCTCGCGCAGCTGTGACAACGGTACGGCAGTGCCGTTAATGAAGCCGCGTGAACGTCCGTCGCTGCTGATAACACGACGCAGCAAACATTCACGGCCTTCCTCAAGCTGGTTTTCTTCCAGCCAGCGCAGAGCCGCGGGGGTGTCTTTTAAGGCGAATCGCGCGCAGAGGTCGGCTCGCGTGGCGCCTGCACGTACCATGTCGGCGTCTGCGCGTCCGCCCAGGCACAAACCGAGAGCATCAATGGCAATGGACTTACCCGCACCGGTTTCACCGGTAATAACGGTCATTCCGTTCTGGAAATCGATCTCAAGTTCACGAACGATAGCAAAATTGCTGATGGTCAGTTGTGCCAACATAGCTGTTTTCCTGTATGAAAAACCATAACTGTAATTACATACAGTATAAACTGGTTTTTTATACAGTAAAGAGGTTGGCGTTAAATTAGAATAATTTTTTTGACCAGCCTAGTTTAGTGCTTAATGTGTTGAAATAGCTGTAATCTTTTGGGTGTATCAGGTTCAGATGATAATCACAGCGGCGAATTAATACGTCTTCACCTTCCTGTATAGGCAGGGCGATCTGGCTGTCGCAACTGATTTCCAGATCGTTACGGCGATGAGAGAAGCGCAGGCGAATGGTGCTGCTACTGTTGATCACCAGCGGTCGTGCGGAAAGTGTATGCGGGAACATCGGGACCAGCGTAATAGCATCCAGCGAAGGCGTCAGGATCGGACCTCCGGCAGAGAGCGAATAGGCGGTAGAGCCGGTCGGTGTGGAAATAATCAAGCCGTCCGAACGCTGGGAGAAGGCAAAAATTTCATCGATATAGACTTCAAATTCAATCATGTGCGCCACTTTTCCGGGGTGCAACACAACTTCATTGATCGCAGTGCTAATACGCTTCTGGCAATCCTGTTGGCACACCTGGGCTTCAAGTAAAAAGCGCTTTTCGCTGATGTAGTGGCCTTCCAGCACGTCAGCTAACTGTTGTTGAGCATTGTCTGGGTCAAGGTCGGTCAGAAAACCAAGATTACCGCGGTTAATGCCAATAACCTTGATATCATAACGTGCCAGGGTGCGTGCGGCGCCCAGCATATTGCCGTCGCCGCCGACTACCACGGCGAGGTCTGCCTGCTGGCCAATCTCTGCGAGCGTACCGGTTTTCACATTTTTCAGCTGCAGCTCGTGGGCGATTTGTTGCTCAACGATAACCTCATAACCTTTGGCGCACAGCCAACGGTAGAGCATTTCATGTGTGGTCAGTGCAGTGGGGTGACGTGGATGCCCCACAATGCCAATACACTTGAAATGTTTGTTCATTTTCTCGAGGTCCTTGTAACGAAGATTAGTGACAATGTGAGTACTTCCCTTGAATCCCTGAATCTGATCCCCATAATAAGCCAAGTTAGCGAGATGAATGCGAAAAAAACGCGGAGAAATTCATGAGTAGTAAAGAACAGAAAACGCCTGAGGGGCAAGCCCCGGAAGAAATTATCATGGATCAGCACGAAGAAGTTGAGGCGGTTGAACCAGACGCTTCTGCTGAGCAGGTGGATCCGCGCGATGAAAAAATTGCGAATCTGGAAGCTCAGCTTGCTGAAGCCGAAACGCGCGAACGCGACAGCGTGTTGCGTATCAAAGCGGAAATGGAAAACCTGCGTCGTCGTACCGAACTGGACGTAGAAAAAGCGCATAAGTTTGCACTGGAAAAATTCGTCAACGAACTGCTGCCGGTGCTGGATAGCCTGGACCGTGCGCTGGAAGTTGCGGACAAAGACAATGACGCTATGGCGGCTATGGTCGAAGGTATTGAGCTGACCCGTAAGTCAATGCTGGATGTTGTGGCGAAGTTTGGCGTACAGGTGGTTGCGGATATCGACGTGCCGATGGACCCGAACGTGCACCAGGCGATTGCAATGGTAGAGTCTGATGACGTTGCTGCCGGTAATGTGCTGATGGTTATGCAGAAAGGCTATACCCTGAACGGACGTACCATCCGTGCGGCGATGGTCTCTGTGGCGAAAGCCAAAGGCTAATTAGCCTCAGACCGGGTAATGCTGATGCGCTACCCGGTCTGGATTACACTCACTGGTCCGATACGCTTTCCCGCAGCGGTTTGACGGGCAACACCTGCACCTGTTTAATCATATTGTCCTGCACGTCGAGAATATCGATATCGTACTGCCCAATACGCACACGTGTGCCGGCAACCGGGATCTCTTCCAGCGCTTCAAGAATAATACCGTTCACGGTACGTGCGTCATCTTCCGGCAGGTGCCAGTTAAACGCCTTATTGATTTCACGAACGTTGGCGCTACCGTCAATGATCACCGAACCGTCATTCTGCGGTGTGACTTCTTCGGCAAGCGTCGGTGACATTGAGGTCGTGAAGTCACCAACAATCTCTTCCAGAATATCCTCGACCGTAACCAGTCCTTGAATATCGCCATATTCATTAACGACCAGGCCCACTTTCTTCTTATTGCGCTGAAATTTAATGAGCTGGGTGCTGAGCGGTGTGCCTTCCGGAACGTAATAAATTTCGTCGGCGGCGCGTAACATGGTCTCTTTGGTGAACTCTTTTTTCTCGGCCATCAATCGCCAGGCTTCACGTACGCGCAGCATACTGATGGCATCGTCGAGCGAGTCGCGATACAGCACAATACGACCGTGCGGGGAGTGCGAAAGCTGACGCACGATTGATTTCCAGTCATCGTTAATATCAATGCCGATAATTTCATTACGCGGGATCATGATGTCATCGACGCTGACTTTTTCCAGATCCAGCACTGACAGCAGCATATCCTGGTTACGGCGTGAGATTTGCGAGCGCGATTCATTCACCAGCGTTCGCAGTTCATCTTTACTCAGCGAACCGCTCACTACGATATCTGTTTTGATGCCCATCATGCGCATCAGAAGCCGCGTGATGGTGTTGAGTAGCCATACTAACGGCATCATCAGAATCTGCAGCGGAGCCAGCAGGACGCTGCTCGGATAGGCAACTTTTTCCGGATATAGTGCGGCAATCGTCTTTGGCAGCACTTCGGCAAAAACCAGCACCACAAACGTCAGTACCCCGGTGGCAATGGCGACGCCAGCATCGCCATACAGGCGCATACCGACAATGGTGCCGAGTGCGGAGGCCAGGATATTCACCAGATTATTACCGATGAGCACCAGACTTATCAGGCGATCCGGCTTGCGAAGTAACTTTTCAACCCGTTTTGCCTGACGATTTCCCTGTTTGGCCCGATGGCGTAGGCGGTAGCGATTCAGGGTCATCATTCCGGTTTCAGAACCGGAAAAATAGGCGGAAATGACCACCATGATGAGGAGCGTGATAATGAGCGTGGTGGTGGAGATGTGTTCCACGTAGGGTTCCTTAAAGATTTAACTCACGAACTGCTGCAGGATACGGCTGCCGAAATAGGCCAGCGTCAGAATGCCAGCGCCTGCGACGTTAAACCATACGACGCGACGTCCGCGCCAACCTTCATGGTAATGCCCCCACAACAGAACGATATAGACAAACCATGCCACGATAGAGAGAACGGCTTTATCAATGTTCTCGGTACTGAACAGGTTATGCATGTAAAACAGGCCAGTGCACAGGGTGAGCGTCAGCAGAACCACGCCAATTTGGGTGATATGAAACATCTTCCGCTCAATACTCATCAGTGGCGGCATCTCATTGCTGAAGGCCAGTTTTTTGTTTTTCAGTTGGTAATCGATCCATGCCAACTGTAGCGCGTAGAGCGCGGCGATAATCAGCGTGGCGTAAGCGAACAGTGATAGCCCGATGTGAATCATCATGCCTGGAGTAGCTTCGAGATGGGTGATGAACTCGTTAGGCATAAACGTGGCGAAGGCCAGGTTTATCAGCGCAAAGGCGTAGACAATGGGCAGCAATAGCCAGCCACGATTGCGGGACGCGACGATGGTCATTACCGTACAGATCATCAGGCTTACCAGCGAGCCGACGTTCAACAGACTCAGGTTTTGTCCGCTTTCACCGCCGGGTAGGATACGCGCTTCCAGGGCGATAGCATGGCTTACCAGCGCAACGACCGCAGAGAGAATAGCCATACGCCGCCAGCCGCTGTTTTTTTGCAGCAGAGCGGGAATAATCAGCGCGAGGCTGACTGAGTAGGCGACAAGGGCGAGCAGAGCAAAAACGGGCATATAGGTGTCGACAGTTGGCCAGTGATAAAGAAAAGCAGTATAGCGTTACGTGACCGCTGCTCCAACCGTTGCATAACAACAAAGGCGGCTTCATGTTATACTGCGACAAATTTCTGTTGATGTGTCGCTGTCGCGACCGACCGTTTCCATCCCAGGCGAGAGACAATGTTTGATAATTTAACCGATCGTTTGTCGCGCACGCTGCGCAATATCAGTGGCCGTGGACGCCTTACTGAAGACAACGTTAAAGAGACGCTGCGCGAAGTGCGCATGGCGCTGCTGGAGGCTGACGTAGCGCTGCCAGTAGTGCGTGAGTTTATCAATCGCGTAAAAGAGAAAGCGGTTGGTCATGAAGTTAACAAAAGCCTGACGCCGGGTCAGGAGTTCGTCAAGATTGTCCGTAACGAACTGGTTGCGGCAATGGGCGAAGAAAACCAGACCCTGAATCTGGCTGCACAGCCGCCAGCCGTGGTGCTGATGGCGGGCCTGCAGGGTGCGGGTAAAACGACCAGCGTCGGTAAGCTGGGTAAATTCCTGCGCGAGAAGCACAAGAAGAAAGTGCTGGTGGTCTCTGCGGACGTTTATCGCCCGGCGGCGATCAAACAGCTGGAAACGCTGGCCGAGCAGGTCGGTGTCGACTTCTTCCCGTCGGATGTCGGCCAGAAGCCGGTCGATATCGTTAACGCCGCGCTGAAAGAAGCCAAACTCAAATTCTACGACGTGCTGCTGGTGGATACCGCCGGTCGTCTGCACGTTGACGAAGCGATGATGGACGAAATCAAACAGGTCCACGCTTCTATCAAGCCGGTAGAAACGCTGTTTGTGGTCGACGCCATGACCGGTCAGGATGCCGCAAATACCGCAAAAGCCTTTAACGAAGCGCTGCCGTTAACCGGCGTAGTGCTGACAAAAGTTGATGGTGATGCCCGTGGCGGTGCGGCGCTCTCTATTCGTCATATTACCGGTAAGCCGATTAAATTCCTCGGCGTCGGCGAGAAAACCGAAGCACTGGAGCCGTTCCATCCGGACAGGATTGCTTCGCGCATTCTCGGCATGGGTGACGTGCTGTCGCTGATCGAAGATATCGAAAGCAAGGTTGACCGTGCGCAGGCAGAAAAATTAGCCAGCAAGCTGAAAAAAGGCGATGGCTTCGATCTCAACGATTTCCTTGAACAGCTCAACCAGATGAAAAACATGGGCGGTATGGCAAGCCTGATGGGCAAGCTGCCGGGCATGGGTCAGATCCCTGACAATGTGAAATCGCAGATGGACGATAAAGTGCTGGTGCGTATGGAAGCCATCATCAACTCGATGACGATGAAAGAACGCGCTAAGCCGGAAATTATCAAAGGTTCCCGCAAACGCCGTATCGCTGCCGGTTGCGGTATGCAGGTACAGGACGTAAACCGCCTTCTGAAACAGTTCGACGACATGCAGCGCATGATGAAGAAAATGAAGAAGGGCGGAATGGCGAAGATGATGCGTGGTATGAAGGGGATGATGCCCCCAGGATTCCCAGGCCGCTAATCGGCCTGGCTTGTTTGCCATTTCGGCACCGGGGTGTGCTCGCCATCCTCACATACTGCGTGTACGCTCCGGTGGCTGCGCGCACGCCGGCACCGAACTGACGGCACCGCCAACGGCCTTTTATAGCAGAGTTATCAACTGCTGATTGCATTTTCCCCAGAAATCAGTAAAATTTTCGGGCTTTTAATATGACACCCGGGCTCCGTTCCTCGATGGGGCCTGGGTGTTTTATTCACACAAGAGGATGTTATGGTTACTATTCGTTTAGCTCGTCACGGCGCTAAAAAGCGTCCGTTCTACCAGGTTGTTGTTACCGACAGCCGTAATGCACGCAACGGTCGCTTCATCGAGCGCGTTGGCTTCTTTAACCCAATCGCTAGCGAAAAAGAAGAAGGCACTCGCCTGGATCTGGATCGCATCGCTCACTGGGTTGGCCAGGGCGCGACTATTTCTGATCGCGTAGCTACGCTGATCAAAGCAGCAAACAAAGCAGCTTAATCTGTCACGGTGGTCATGATGAGCAAGCAACTCGCCGCACAGGCTCCTGTGGAACCCATCGTTTTGGGGAAAATGGGGTCTTCTTACGGTATCCGTGGTTGGCTCAGAGTGTTTTCTTCCACTGAAGACGCCGAAAGCATTTTTGACTATCAGCCCTGGTTTATCCAGAAGGCGGGTCAGTGGCAGCAAGTACAGCTGGAAAGCTGGAAGCACCACAATCAGGATCTGATCATCAAGCTGAAAGGCGTTGACGATCGTGATTCGGCGAATCTACTGACTAATTGCGAAATTGTCGTGGATTCCTCGCAGTTGCCAGCGCTGGAAGATGGTTCCTACTACTGGAAAGACCTTATGGGCTGCCAGGTAGTGACTACTGAAGGCTACGATCTCGGTAAAGTCGTCGATATGATGGAAACCGGTTCGAATGACGTCATCGTCATCAAGGCAAACCTGAAAGATGCGTTTGGTATCAAGGAACGTCTTGTGCCGTTCCTCGATGGGCAGGTTATCAAGAAAGTCGATCTCGCTACTCGTACTATCGAAGTAGATTGGGATCCTGGTTTTTAAACCACCGGATAAACGGTAAAAGTCGGCGTTATGGGGATTGGCTTGTGTTTATAGGTATCGTTAGCCTGTTTCCAGAAATGTTCCGCGCAATTACCGATTACGGGGTAACTGGCCGGGCAGTAAAAAATGGCCTGCTGAACATCCAGAGTTGGAGTCCTCGTGACTTTACTCATGACCGGCACCGTACCGTGGACGATCGTCCTTACGGCGGCGGACCGGGGATGTTAATGATGGTGCAACCTTTACGGGACGCCATTCATGCAGCAAAAGCTGCGGCTGGTGAAGGCGCAAAGGTGATTTATCTGTCACCTCAGGGACGCAAGCTTGATCAAGCGGGCGTTAGCGAACTGGCCACGAATCAAAAGCTGATTCTGGTATGTGGTCGCTATGAAGGAATAGATGAGCGCGTGATTCAAACCGAAATTGACGAAGAATGGTCAATCGGCGATTACGTACTCAGCGGTGGTGAGTTACCAGCAATGACGCTGATCGACTCCGTGTCCCGGTTTATTCCGGGGGTACTGGGTCATGAAGCTTCGGCAATCGAAGATTCGTTTGCTGATGGGTTGCTGGATTGCCCGCACTATACCCGACCTGAAGTGTTAGAGCAGATGGAAGTACCGGCGGTGTTACTGTCGGGGAACCACGCTGAGATACGTCGCTGGCGTTTGAAGCAGTCGCTGGGCCGGACCTGGCTTAGAAGACCTGAACTTCTGGAAAACCTGGCTCTGACTGAAGAGCAAGCAAGGTTGCTGGCGGAGTTCAAAAAGGAACACGCACAACAGCAACATAAACATGATGGGCAGGCGTAAGCCCCCAATATCAGTTTACCCAGGATAAGAGATTAAATTATGAGCAACATTATTAAGCAACTTGAACAAGAACAGATGAAGCAGGACGTACCTTCCTTCCGTCCGGGTGATACCCTGGAAGTGAAAGTATGGGTTGTTGAAGGTTCCAAAAAACGTCTGCAGGCATTCGAGGGCGTGGTTATCGCTATTCGTAACCGCGGTCTGCACTCTGCATTCACTGTTCGTAAAATTTCCAACGGCGAAGGCGTTGAGCGTGTCTTCCAGACTCACTCTCCGGTAGTTGACAGCATTGCTGTTAAACGTCGTGGTGCTGTTCGTAAAGCTAAACTGTACTACCTGCGTGAGCGCACTGGTAAGTCTGCTCGTATCAAAGAGCGTCTTAACTAAGATTCGCGCAAGCGACATCCTGTTAGAAAAGGGCTGGCCGAAAGGCTGGCCCTTTTTTTATTGATGCTGCCCATAATATGTCGAAATATTGTGGGGTGTGGTTAATAAATAAATTATCCGATATTTTGGCGGGAACTGAAGTTCAGAAAGCATTGTTTATTGTTGTTACGGTTGTAATGGTGGATGCTGTGCAGTTGATTACATGTTGATGGTGATTATAATAAAAATAATTATATTAATATGGTTGCGTCGTCTTGTTTTTACTACATATTAGAAACGGATCACAAACGGTAAACATTTTTTTGATAGTATATGGTCTGTAATTGCGAAACTCAATGCATCTATATTTACCAGAATTATTGTTTGGGTGGTTATGCTGGGTTTAGTCTTGTAACTGGCTAGTGTTCGATAAGGATTTTAGTACCAAATTGGTGCTAAACCGTGCGAGGAATGTCAGGCAACAACAATAAAAACCATGAGTAATATTTGATGTTCTCTATTTAAGGATAATACTAATGAAAGTATGCTTTTCTTTTCTAATAATAGTACTGCTCTCAATTTCATCTTCTACTGTATCTGCAAAAAATTACCCATGTTCTAAATCTAAAGGTGGAGTATCGCATTGCACCGCTGACGGAAAATTTGTTTGTAATGATGGTAGTATTAGTCGCTCTAAGAAAAAGTGTTCTTAAAAGTATCGTCTCGTGAGGCGTACTAGATGGGGTGAAGCCAAACGTCTGATTCGTTCACATCTTTTACCCCACAAGCTGACCTTCACGAAAACTAAAGGTAAGAAGAATCGCACGGTGCTGATCCCTCGGTGGCTGTATGACGAGCTAGCTCCTTTGCAGGGGAAAATGTTCCATCCCTGCTATCAGGAGTTCAAGAAAATGCTCGCACTGACCGATATTGTGTTGGCTGAAGGGCAGAAGACGCACGTGCTACGTCATACTTTTGCGAGTCATTTTATGATGAATGGAGGTAATATCTTGGTACTCCAACGGATTCTTGGCCATGCAAACATAAGAGAGACGATGCGATACGCACATTTTGCTCCTGATCATCTTGAAGAAGCTGCTCTTCTTAATCCGATATCACTATACAGGCATGAGGAAATTACAAGTGAGTAGTAAGGCAAACTGCGTTTTTTGTGGGCGTAAACCTGAAAAGAAAAGTAGAGAACATATTATTCCACAATGGTTGATAAAAAAAACAGGAGATCCAAAGAGACAGGCTTTTTTTGGGATGCCCATTTGTGATCGTGATGAAGAGGGTGTGTATACTAAAATAAATGCACCAAATTCTGATAATGTCGATACGAAAGGACGCGTATTTTCATTTGACAACTTCACGTTTCCTGCTTGTGAGAAATGCAATGGTGATTATTCTAATCTTGAAGCTAAAGTTAAAGATGTTTATGAACGCATGTCTGATAATAAGTCTATAGACAGAGAGCAAATTAATTTATTCCTTGACTGGATGGATAAAGTAAGAGTCGGTGTGTGGCTGGGGTTGCGTCAATTAGATAAGAATGTTGCTGATATTGAGCCAAATTTTGCCATTTCTCATCGTATGGGATGTTATGACAGAATTTTAATGATTAAACGTTTTGAAAATCAACCGCAAGGTGTGAATTTTATAGGTTCAGAAAATTTTTCCTTTGCAATTATGCCAAGCGTTTTTTGTCTTAGGATTAATGATTTATATTTCTTTAATGTCTCATCGATGTTTTTGGTTTCACATGGATTAGGCTTTCCTTATATAGACGGGATGAAATTAGATAACAACAGTGATAGGTTGATTGTGGATCCACTCCCAGGAAAAGAAAAAATTACCCAGCCTATATTTGGAAGAGATGTGTGGGGAGGTGCTGTATGTATAATTCAACCAATGTTCAAAAATTCTTTGGTTGAGGAAAATGCTGATAGTGAACTTTCAAAATTATATGAAACAGATTACATCCTAGAAAACAGCTTGGAACCTAAAGAAGGAAAAGGTGCCATATTCATTAGACAAGTTGATGGAAGTGTTAAAAAAATGGAGGTTGATGAGGGGTTAAAGATTGATTATTCAAAAGGGGCAAAAGACCCACGCCATGATCCCATAAGAGTTTATATAGAAGTACTGAATTGGCAGAATTATCTCATAAAAGAACAACTTCAAAATATGAATCTTGACTTATTATCTGAAGAGCAAAAAGCGTATGTCAACGAAAAGTATGGTTTCGCTCAACGTACAAATGATGTGCTCATACAGCATGCTCAGAATTCTTTGTATAAGGATATGATGCTTTCTTGGTAAGAAGGGTGTCCACATTCTGTCCACGCAGCATGTTTTTGGTTGCACTTGATTGCACTAGAGATACATATAACTAACTGTTTATAATCAAAAATTTATGATTATCAATGGTGTCAGGTAAAAGCGTCTTAACTAAGATTCGCGCAAGCGACATCCTGTTAGAAAAGGGCTGGCCGAAAGGCTGGCCCTTTTTTTATCCCGACGTTTACTCTTTTGTTCTTTATGGCAATGGAAGGACTGCGCGGCGCGCAGCCAGTTGGGGGACGATTATGGTGTCGTGATCACGACCGCCACGCGGCGGTTTTCAGCGCGACCTTTTGATGTCTGGTTGCTGGCAATGGGATATTTCTTCCCGAGTCCCTGAGTAGTCAGGTTGGTGCGGGGAATATTAGCGCCCTGCGCCCAGGCATCGGCAACGACATTAGCGCGTTTGAGTGACAGAGCTTCGTTATAGCTGTCTTCACCGTAGTTATCAGTATGACCATCCAGGCGAGCATGATTTAGCCCGGTAGCTGCCAGTTTGGATGCCATTTCCTTGATCTGTTTTTCACTTTCAGGACGGAGTTTATAGTCATTTTTGTCAAACAGGATAGTGTCAGACAGGCCGAGAGACCAGTCTCCTGATGCTTCAGTAAATCCGTATGATTTCATGGCTGCAATTTGCTCTGGGGTAAATTTTCCCTGAGGTGCCTGACAGCCAGCCAGAATCAGTAAAAGCAGAAGAAACGGGGATAATAAACGTTTTAGCATGTGTGTAATTCCTTATTTTTTAATAATGCGTTCAGAACGCAAATGTTTAGCCTGATACATATTTTGATCGGCAAGTTCTTGTAATTTTTCGGCAGAAGCATGTTCCCACGTCAGCGCAAACCCAATACTGAGCGTCATGCTTGCCAGATGACCATTATGCAGGTCAAAAGGTCGGTTAAACTCTTGTGACAGTGCCGCGCAGATCCGCTGAACCTCATATTCAGAATGAACGCTGTACAGCACCATAGCGAACTCATCGCCGCCAAGTCTGTATGGGTAATGGCGACTCCCCCCAAACTCGGATAACCTTTTTGCGACTTCAATCAGGACCCGATCCCCCGCTGCGTGGCCCCAGGTATCATTAATAAATTTAAAATTGTCGCCATCAAGGAATAATAATGCCGAGCTGCTGTGGGCGGCATCATCATTCATTAGGGCATTTATGCTGCTGCGAAATGCGGCGCGATTTGCCAGACCCGTCAGAGGATCATGTAGTGCAGTACGCAACAGCTGAGCGTTTTTTGCCTGCAGTTTAAGTTGCCACTCCTCCATCTCGTCCAGCAAACTATTAAAGTCCAGGGCGAAGAGATGAAACTCTTCAATGCGTTCCTCTGATACGCGCCGTGAAAAGTTACGGTTGGTACGAACATCATGTACCACCTCGGTAATGTTTTGCAGTGCATCCACAACGCCATTGTGTAAATAGCGAGTGAGCATTAATGCAATTCCGGATGCCAACAGAATGCACCCGGTAAGGACGGCCAGCGACAAATAGATGAAATGACTGATAACGCTATCGCGCGCAGTCAATCGTACTTCACCGATGACGTTGCCATTGTGCAAAATCGGCTGAGTGACCGGTTGTGGGAACAGCCAGTGGCTGATCATCCCGCTGATCTTTTCAGTGGTATCCTGCGCGTTATAGCGCCAGGTGGCGATCACCTTCTGGTTTTTATTACGAACTTCTGCAACGGAAAATTGCCCCTGCTGACCCAGTGCCGCCAGCGTTTCAGTTGCTGCAACACTATCAGAAAAGACTAATGCAGCTTCGAGCGTACGGGTCATGGTAGCGGCAGTCAGATCCAGATTCTTTTGCGCATACTGTCTTAATGCCAGCACGGAAGAAATGCTGAGCAGCAGCCAGATCAGCATCATGGTTACCAGAACGCTGATTATGCTGATACGCCGTAATGTTCGCTTAAACGTCGGGCGTGCTATGGGAGAATGGCCCTTATCCATGCTTATTATTCCGTGCAAGCATCAATACGTCTGGACTGACCCTTACGCCGCTGCGTGAAAGGGAATCCATATTTACGGAAAATCTCACATCTTCGTCTTTAATTATGAGGCAAAAGGCGCTGCCAATAACGCATTCGGGGTTCTGTTCAGCAATTAATAACAATGCCTTAGTCGGATATTTATTCTTTAATTCCACCTGATAAGTAGGGGATTCTTTTCCAAAATAAAAACCGTCACACTGCGAAACTAATATTTCTTGTTCCGTACGGATGATGACGGGAAGATAGGGTAATGCGCCTGCACTGGTATCTTTCAGGACACTGGAAAAACGCGATGAAGAGAAAATACACAGTTTTGGGGGCCCGGAAAGTGCAGGCCAGCGTGTATAACTGACGATGCCGGAAACCATAGCGCGTACCGATTTTGCTTCTTCCGTAACGCTTTGGGCATACAGCGGTAATCCGGTCAGGAGCAGTGCCAGTAGAAGTATGAGTCGGTAAGAATAGCTCATGAATAGTTACCTACCAGCGTTTGCTGTAAAACGTCGAAATACATTCAAGATTGTTTGCAACAAAATAACATTATTTTCCTAAGCCGTCATTATTCCTGGAATAATGCTATTGGTGATTTAAGTTAAATCCTAATGGTTTATAAAATATAAACCATTGTTTAATTTAACCTTATCGAGGCAGCACCCTCGTTTGCCCCTTGCTGCCAGGCGCTGTGTAACTGGTCAACATTTTCGACAGTATCGCAACTGGGCGGAAAAGTTTTCCCGGTCAGGCCTCTGGCATAAACAAAATCCTGCTGGCAGGTTTTACGTTGTCCCTCGGCGTAACCCTTAAGGTATTCCGTACGATCGACGTCGGGGTCATTGTAGTTGTCGGCAAGCGTTTCATTATCTTTAACGGCATAACCCGAAATGGCATCTTGTATCCCGGCGTCGTACCAGTCGGTACCAGTCCAGGTAGGGGCATAGGTGTAGGGGTCTATCTGACATCCGCTAAGAAGTAATAGAAACAAGATGCTGATGAGTTGCTTCATTGCCTGTGCTCCTTCGTTTTTTTAAGCATAGTGGATCTGAAAATTCAGTGGTGTAAATTTAAATGTACATTTGCAAGGGCTGTTTTTGCCTTGAAATAACATAATGTAAATTAAAATTTACGGATTGTGGATTGAAATCTTTACCTGTTGTGATATCGTTATTTCCTCCTCGCTGAGGATCAACTATCGCAAACGAGCTAAACAGGATCACCATCATGCAAAAAGACGCGCTGAACAACGTACATATTACCGACGAACAGGTTCTGATGACTCCGGAGCAGCTGAAAGCTGAATTTCCGCTGAGCCATGAGCAAGAGGCGCAAATCGCCCAGTCGCGTAAAACCATCTCAGATATTATCTCCGGTCGCGATCCGCGCCTGCTGGTCGTATGTGGCCCATGCTCCATTCACGATCCTGAAATGGCTATTGAGTATGCTCGTCGATTTAAAGCCCTTGCCGCAGAGGTCAGCGATAGCCTCTACCTGGTGATGCGCGTCTATTTTGAAAAACCCCGTACCACTGTCGGCTGGAAAGGGTTAATTAACGATCCTCATATGGATGGCTCTTTTGATGTTGAAGCAGGTCTGAAAATTGCGCGTCAGCTGCTGCTTGAACTGGTAAATATGGGACTGCCGCTGGCAACTGAAGCGCTGGATCCAAATAGCCCGCAATACCTGGGCGATCTGTTTAGCTGGTCCGCAATCGGTGCCCGTACTACGGAATCGCAGACTCACCGTGAAATGGCTTCCGGTCTTTCGATGCCGGTTGGCTTTAAGAATGGTACCGACGGTAGCCTGGCGACCGCCATTAACGCCATGCGTGCGGCTGCGCAGTCGCACCGCTTTGTCGGTATTAACCAGGCCGGGCAGGTTGCACTGCTGCAAACACAGGGGAATCCGGACGGTCACGTGATCTTGCGCGGGGGTAAAGCGCCGAACTACAGCCCGGCAGATGTCGCCCAGTGCGAAAAAGAGATGGAGCAGGCGGGACTACGACCTTCTCTGATGGTAGATTGCAGTCATGGTAATTCAAATAAAGATTACCGCCGTCAGCCTGCCGTGGCTGAATCCGTGATTGCACAAATCAAAGATGGCAATCGCTCGATCATTGGCTTGATGATTGAAAGTAATATTCACGAAGGCAACCAGTCTTCCGAACAGCCGCGCAGCGAAATGAAATACGGCGTATCCGTAACTGACGCCTGCATTAGCTGGGAAATGACGGATGCGCTGCTGCGTGAAATTAGCCAGGATTTAAGCGGCCAGCTGTCGGCGCGTGTAGCATAAGAGGTTGGTTATGGTTGCTGAATTGACCGCATTACGCGATCAAATTGATGAAGTCGACAAGGCGTTGCTGGATTTACTGGCACGCCGCCTGGAGCTGGTTGCCGAAGTAGGTGAAGTAAAAAGCCGCTTTGGGCTGCCGATCTACGTGCCGGAGCGGGAAGCCTCTATGCTGGCCTCTCGTCGCGCGGAAGCGGAAGCCCTTGGCGTGCCGCCGGACCTGATTGAAGATGTGCTACGCCGCGTTATGCGTGAGTCCTACTCCAGTGAGAACGACAAAGGGTTTAAAACGCTTTGTCCTTCTCTGCGGCCGGTGGTGATTGTCGGCGGCGGCGGTCAGATGGGGCGTCTGTTCGAAAAAATGCTCACCCTGTCAGGTTACCAGGTGCGGATCCTGGAACAGCAGGACTGGGATCGCGCGCCGGAGATCGTCTCTGATGCCGGCATGGTGATCGTCAGCGTGCCGATCCACGTCACCGAGCAGGTGATCGCCAAACTACCGCGTCTGCCGTCTGACTGCATCCTGGTGGATCTGGCTTCGGTGAAAAATGGTCCTTTACAGGCGATGCTGGCTGCACATGATGGCCCGGTGGTGGGGTTACACCCAATGTTTGGTCCGGACAGCGGCAGTCTGGCCAAGCAGGTCGTCGTTTGGTGTGACGGACGTCAGCCGGAAGCTTATCAGTGGTTTCTGGAACAGATTCAGGTGTGGGGTGCGCGACTACATCGGATCAGCGCCGTTGAACATGACCAGAACATGGCGTTTATTCAGGCACTGCGTCACTTTGCGACCTTTGCTTACGGTCTGCATTTAGCGGAAGAGAACGTTCAACTGGAGCAGCTGCTGGCGCTCTCTTCGCCGATTTACCGCCTTGAACTGGCGATGGTTGGCCGTCTGTTTGCCCAGGATCCGCAGCTCTATGCCGATATTATTATGTCGTCTGAGAGCAACCTTGCGCTGATTAAACGCTACTACCAACGTTTTGGCGAGGCGATCGGTTTACTGGAGCAGGGCGATAAGCAAGCGTTTATCGACAGTTTCCGTAAGGTGGAGCATTGGTTTGGCGATTATGCGAAACGCTTCCAGAGTGAAAGCCGTACTTTGTTACGCCAGGCGAATGACAGCCGTCCTTAATTAAGATGCCGGATGGCGGCTTCGCCTTATCCGGCCTTCAAAAATCGTATGAATCGTAGGCCGGATAAGCGTAGCGCCATCCGGCATTGTCAAACGTTAGCTCGGATCGACTGGCACCACGTTCTCACTTGGATAGCATCCCAGTACTTTCATCGAACGCGTAATCTCACCCAGCTCTTTCAATGCTTTTTGCATCTGGGGCGACTCCAGGTTGGCCTGGATATCAAGATAAAACATCTCTTCCCACGGATTGCCGTGAATCGGGCGTGACTCCAGTTTAGTCATAATCAGATTATGGTTACGCAGCACCAGCAGCGCCTCAACCAGCGCACCGGCTTGTTGCCCCGTCGCCATCAACAGGGTTGTTTTTGCCGGAACCTGATCGGAAACATTGATTGCTTTGCGTGCCAGCACCACGAAGCGGGTGATGTTTTGCGACTGGTTAGCCTCAATATGCTCGAGAACCTGCAATCCATACAGTACGCCTCCGGCTTCGCTCCCCAGGGCCGCCACGCGCGGTGAGTTAGCCTGCGCAACTTTTTCCATCGCCGCAGAGGTGCTTTCAGTGTACTCAATCTTCCAGTGCGGGTAGCGATTCAGGAATTTGCTGCACTGCTGGAACGGCTGCGGATGGCTATATACCGTTTCAATAGTCTCAAGATCCGTCGTGCCAGACACCAGTACACAGTGGTCTATCGTAATGGTCATCTCGCCAACGATAGACAGGCTGGTGTGCTGCAGCAGGTCGTAAACGTCGTTAATCCCACCGGAGCTGGTGTTTTCAATCGGTACCACAGCATAGTCAGCCTGTCCGGTTTCGACCTGATTAAAGATATCGGCAAATTTTGCGCAGCCGCTTTCAATAAATTGTTCAAAATGGCGGGCAGCGTATTGACGTGCTGCGAGGTGAGAATATGACCCTTTTGGCCCAAGGAAGGCCACGCGCGCGGAGTGTGGGTTAATTTTGTTCAGGTGCTGCTGGAGCAGTGCCTGTTGAGTCAGGACGGAGTCTTCGATTATGAGCTGGAACAGGCGAGTAATGTAGTGAGCATCAAGATGATGTGCTTTGCCAAGCTGAATGAGTCGGTCCAAAAGGTCACGTTCACGGTCGATATCACGAACCGGACGATGCGAAAGCAGTTTGGCTTTACCAACTTCTACGGCCAGTCCACGTCGCTCAGCCAGCAGGGCCAGTAATTTTTCATCCAGCGTGCTGATCTTATCGCGCAGCGCCAGCAATGGGTTTTCCGATGTCATAGTGTTGCCTTTCTTGTTATCAATAAAAAAGGCCTCCCGTTGTGGGAGGCCTTATTGTTCGTCTTCGCATTCTTTATCACACGACGAAACGCCTCCCATTCAGGGGAAGGTAAAAAAGAATGCGAAGAAGAACGGGACAAGTTTCATGTAATTTTCCTTTGGCTACGTCAGTAAAGTACCCGTACTGTTTTCACCCTGTCAACAAAAAACGCGCCCGAAGGCGCGTTGGCGATACACTCAATGTAAGGGACTACTCTTCTTCTGCTTCGACGAAGTTGGCGTCTTTAACTGAAGTTGTTGCACGACGGGCTTCGCCTTTGTGCTGCACTTTATTGAGCTGCCGTTCCAGCTTGTTGATCAAATCGTTAATTGCTGTGTACATATCCTCGTGTTTTGCGCTGGCGACCAGATGTCCGTTCGGTGTATTGATGGTGGCATCAGCAATGAAACCCTGTGGCTCCTTAGACAGAATGATATGTGGATTAATCAGATGAGTTTGCCATTTTTCTAGTTTGGCGAGACGGTCTGCGACATGCTGGCGAATTGCCGGAGTAATTTCCATTTGTTTACTGGTAATGTTCATTGTCATAAATTTTACCTCTTGTCTTTCCCGTCTTGGTGATTCCAGCATACCGTTCCTAATGTCAAAATGTGTGATACGAATCACATTATTTTGTCGCTTTTTGTCAAGAAAACCTTTTTGTGAGGCACCGCAGGAACAGGCGATTTTTTACTTGAGGAATACCTGAAAGCAGGCCATATTTGATGGGATGCGTCGGAGCTAAACCGCTTCAGTTGTGGCGTTAACGGATAAAAAAACGGCAGCCCTTGGGCTGCCGTTTTGCATTCTGAGGCAAATCAGGTATTGCTGCTGTTGGCGGCAATGATTTTCGCGACTTTTTCAGCCTGCGCATTCATCTGCATCTGGCGATAAGCGTTTTCCATCAACGGCAGGGCATTACGTGTTGCCTGAGTATCCGGGTAGTCGCGCAGCATGCCTTCCACACGGTTTACCACGGCAACCCATGCGCCGCGGGCAGTGTAGTATTCTGCAACGGAGTATTCATACTTCGCCAGGCGGTCTTTCAGGAACACCAGACGTTTGGTGGCGTCAGTGGTGTACTGGCTATTCGGATACCCACGCACCAGTTTGGAAAAGTCATTAAACGCAGCTCGGGCATGTTGCGGATCGCGATCGCTACGATCAACACCAAAGAATCCTTGCAGTGCGCTATCATCCAACGCCATATTGGTCAGGCCACGCATATACATGACATAATCAATGTTAGGGTGTGTCGGGTTAAGACGGATAAAACGATCGATGGCAGCCTGAGCAAGTGGCAGATCGGCGTTTTTGTAGTAGGCGTAGATGAGATCTAATTGCACCTGCTGAGAATACGGTCCAAATGGATAACGGTTATCCAACGCTTCCAATTGCGTTATTGCCTGTTTCCAGTTACCGTCCTGCAGCTTTTGCTGAGCAGTCGCGTAGATTTCATTTGGCGGATTATCGGGCACCTCTTCCTTTGAACCAGAGCAACCCGCCAAAAACAGGCTCAACGTGGCTGCTGCCACCAGATATTTCATGCGCGTCATGACGTTTTGACTTTCCTCAAAATGTAATACGGGAGATTCTCTGTTCCTGCTCCCGGTTAAGACCAGCTACAATAGCACACTATATTAAACGGCAAAGCCGTAAAACCCAACGTTAAACGAAGAAGCAGTTTATGGCACAACGAGTAGAACTCAC
Organism: Citrobacter sp. MGH105; assembly: GCF_001037485.2. Taxonomy (NCBI): domain Bacteria; kingdom Pseudomonadati; phylum Pseudomonadota; class Gammaproteobacteria; order Enterobacterales; family Enterobacteriaceae; genus Citrobacter; species Citrobacter sp. MGH105. Next base: position 1,326,534 of record NZ_CP073048.1, read on the forward strand.
CGCAACAGTCTCCGAAAATCAGCTCGGTCAACGCTTAGATCAGGCTTTGGCCGAATTGTTCCCTGATTATTCGCGATCGCGCATAAAAGAATGGATCCTCGACCAGCGCGTACTGGTAAATGACCAACTTTGCGATAAACCGAAAGAAAAAGTGTTGGGTGGAGAGCGTGTCTCCATCAATGCAGAAATTGATGAAGAGGTTCGTTTTGAACCTCAGGATATCCCACTGGATATCGTTTATGAAGATGACGATATTCTTGTCATCAACAAACCCCGTGACCTTGTAGTGCATCCGGGCGCCGGGAATCCCGATGGTACGGTATTGAATGCGTTACTGCATTACTACCCGCCAATCGCGGATGTTCCTCGTGCAGGTATCGTGCACCGTCTGGATAAAGACACGACCGGATTAATGGTGGTGGCAAAAACGGTTCCGGCGCAAACACGTTTGGTGGAGTCGTTGCAGCTGCGCGAAATTACCCGTGAGTACGAAGCCGTGGCAATTGGTCACATGACTGCTGGCGGAACCGTTGAGGAACCGATTAGCCGTCACCCGACCAAGCGTACGCATATGGCGGTACACCCAATGGGGAAACCGGCGGTAACGCACTATCGCATTATGGAACACTTCCGTGTGCACACGCGTCTGCGGTTGCGTCTGGAAACCGGACGTACGCACCAGATCCGCGTGCACATGGCACATATCACTCATCCGCTGGTGGGCGATCAGGTTTACGGCGGTCGTCCACGTCCACCGAAAGGCGCTTCTGACGAATTTATCTCCGTACTGCGTAAGTTCGACCGTCAAGCGCTGCACGCGACCATGCTGCGTTTGTATCACCCGATTTCCGGTATCGAAATGGAATGGCATGCGCCGATCCCACAAGATATGGTGCAGTTGATTGAAGTGATGCGCGCTGATTTCGAAGAACATAAGGATGATATTGCCTGGCTATGAGTAAGCTAATTGTCCCGCAGTGGCCGATACCGCAAGGTGTCGCGGCGTGTAGTTCTACCCGTATTGGCGGAGTCAGTATGCCGCCTTACGATTCGCTGAATCTGGGCGCCCATTGCGGCGATAACCCGGAGCATGTTGAAGAGAACCGCAAACGACTGTTTGCTGCGGGCAATCTGCCGTCAAAGCCAGTCTGGTTGGAGCAGGTCCACGGTAAGGATGTCCTGAAACTGACCGGCGAGCCTTACGCCTGCAAACGCGCAGATGCGTCGTACAGCAACACGCCGGGCACCGTGTGTGCGGTGATGACCGCTGATTGTTTGCCGGTGTTGTTTTGCAATCGTGCCGGAACGGAAGTTGCTGCGGCCCATGCGGGTTGGCGCGGATTATGCGCCGGCGTGCTGGAAGAGACGGTGGCGTGTTTTGCCGACAAACCTGAAAACATTATTGCCTGGCTAGGCCCGGCGATAGGTCCAAACGCGTTTGAAGTTGGACCAGAAGTCCGCGAGGCGTTCATGACGAAAGATCCGCAAGCGGACCTTGCATTTGTACCGCGCGGCGATAAGTATCTGGCGGATATCTACCAGCTTGCGCGCCAGCGTCTGTCCAGTGTCGGAGTCGAGAACATCCACGGTGGCGACCGTTGCACCTTCAGCGAAAGTGAGACGTTCTTCTCTTATCGTCGCGACAATACCACGGGTCGTATGGCAAGTTTTATTTGGCTGATATAACCTAAAGAATCAAGACGATCCGGTACGTGTAATTTTCTTTTCACATAATTCAGGTCATTCACCTTGAATAATTGAGGGATGACCTCATTTAATCTCCAGTAGCAATTTTGACCTGTTATGGGAGGAGTTATGCGTCTGGATCGTCTTACTAATAAATTCCAGCTTGCTCTTGCCGATGCCCAGTCACTCGCATTGGGGCACGACAATCAATTCATCGAACCACTTCATCTAATGAGCGCCTTGCTGAATCAGGAAGGGGGATCGGTACGTCCTTTATTAACGTCTGCTGGCATTAATGCTGGCCAGTTACGTACAGCCATTGACCAGGCTTTGAGCCGTTTGCCCCAGGTAGAAGGTACCGGTGGCGATGTGCAGCCTTCTCAGGAACTGGTGCGTGTACTGAATCTTTGCGACAAGCTGGCGCAAAAACGTGGGGACAACTTTATTTCGTCAGAACTGTTCGTTCTGGCGGCGCTTGAGTCACGCGGTACGCTGACCGACTTATTAAAATCAGCAGGCGCGACGACCGCCAATATCACTCAGGCAATTGAACAAATGCGTGGAGGTGAAAGCGTGAATGACCAGGGGGCTGAAGACCAACGTCAGGCCTTGAAAAAATATACCGTCGATCTGACTGAACGTGCCGAACAGGGCAAACTCGATCCGGTCATCGGCCGTGATGAAGAAATTCGCCGTACCATTCAGGTGCTGCAACGTCGTACTAAAAATAACCCGGTGTTAATCGGTGAACCCGGTGTCGGTAAAACCGCCATCGTTGAAGGGCTGGCCCAACGCATCATCAATGGTGAAGTGCCGGAAGGCTTAAAAGGCCGTCGTGTACTGGCGCTGGATATGGGCGCGCTGGTGGCTGGGGCCAAATATCGTGGTGAGTTCGAAGAACGTTTAAAAGGTGTGCTGAACGATCTCTCGAAACAGGAAGGCAACGTCATTCTGTTTATCGACGAATTGCATACCATGGTTGGGGCGGGTAAAGCCGATGGCGCAATGGACGCCGGGAACATGCTGAAACCAGCACTAGCTCGCGGGGAACTGCACTGCGTAGGCGCAACAACGCTTGATGAGTATCGCCAGTACATCGAAAAAGATGCGGCGCTGGAACGTCGTTTCCAGAAAGTGTTTGTGGCTGAACCTTCAGTGGAAGACACCATCGCAATCTTGCGTGGCCTGAAAGAACGTTATGAACTGCACCATCATGTGCAGATTACTGACCCGGCGATTGTTGCGGCTGCTACGCTGTCTCATCGCTATATTGCCGATCGTCAGTTGCCGGATAAAGCTATCGACCTTATTGACGAAGCGGCATCCAGCATTCGTATGCAGATTGACTCCAAGCCGGAGGAACTCGACAGACTCGACCGCCGTATTATCCAGCTCAAACTGGAACAGCAGGCATTAATGAAAGAGTCTGATGAGGCAAGTAAAAAACGTCTCGATATGCTCAACGAAGAGCTGGACGACAAAGAACGCCAGTATTCTGAGTTAGAGGAAGAGTGGAAAGCTGAAAAAGCTTCCCTCTCGGGAACGCAAACTATCAAGGCTGAGCTGGAGCAGGCAAAAATCGCCATCGAACAGGCGCGCCGCGTTGGCGACCTGGCGCGGATGTCTGAACTGCAGTACGGCAAAATTCCTGAACTGGAAAAACAGCTGGAAGCAGCCACCCAGTCTGAAGGCAAAACCATGCGTCTGCTGCGCAATAAAGTCACCGACGCAGAAATTGCGGAAGTGCTGGCGCGCTGGACGGGGATCCCTGTTGCTCGCATGCTGGAAGGCGAACGAGAAAAACTGTTGCGTATGGAGCAGGAGCTGCACAGCCGCGTGATTGGTCAGAACGAAGCGGTGGAAGCCGTTTCTAATGCCATTCGTCGTAGCCGCGCGGGCTTGTCCGATCCGAATCGTCCGATTGGTTCATTCCTGTTCCTTGGTCCAACCGGTGTCGGTAAAACCGAACTGTGCAAAGCGCTGGCAAACTTTATGTTCGACAGTGACGATGCAATGGTGCGTATCGATATGTCCGAGTTTATGGAGAAACACTCCGTGTCTCGTTTGGTCGGGGCACCTCCGGGATATGTCGGTTATGAAGAAGGTGGGTATCTGACGGAAGCAGTACGTCGTCGTCCTTACTCCGTCATCTTGTTGGATGAAGTGGAGAAAGCGCATCCGGATGTGTTCAACATTCTGCTGCAGGTGCTTGATGATGGTCGTCTGACTGACGGACAGGGGAGAACGGTCGACTTCCGTAATACGGTTGTCATCATGACCTCGAACCTGGGGTCCGATCTGATCCAGGAACGCTTCGGTGAGTTGGATTACGGTCACATGAAAGATATGGTGCTGGGCGTCGTGAGCCATAACTTCCGCCCGGAATTCATCAACCGTATAGATGAGGTTGTCGTATTCCATCCGCTGGGTGAGCAGCACATTGCTTCTATTGCTCAGATCCAGTTGCAGCGTCTGTACAAACGTCTGGAAGAGCGTGGCTATGAAATACATATTTCTGACGAGGCGCTTAAACTGCTGAGCGCGAATGGTTACGATCCGGTGTATGGCGCGCGTCCATTGAAACGTGCTATCCAGCAGCAGATCGAAAACCCGCTGGCGCAGCAAATTCTGTCTGGTGAACTGGTTCCGGGCAAAACGATTCGTCTGGAAGTGAATGACGATCGCATAGTGGCAGTGCAGTAAGTCACAAAACAACAATAAACGGGCCCTGCGGGGCTCGTTTTTGTATAAAATCCAGGCATAAATGAGCGTGTTGATTGAAAAGTAATCGCTTGATAAGTTTTTTATATTTTTAACTTGTCAGCCTGAAATAACTCCCTATAATGCGCCTCCACTGACACGGAACAACGGATTACAAGCCGCCGGGTCAGCGGAGTTCCACTGAGAACTCCGGCGAAGAAAGCGAAATTAAATGCTTGACTTCGTAGCGGGATGGCGTAATATGCACACCCCGCGCCGCTGAGAAAAAGCGAAGCGGCACTGCTCTTTAACAATTTATCAGACAATCTGTGTGGGCACTCGAAGATACGGATTCTTAACGTCGCAAGACGAAAAATGAATACCAAGTCTCAACGAGTGAACACGTAATTCATTACGAAGTTTAATTCATTGAGCATCAAACTTTTAAATTGAAGAGTTTGATCATGGCTCAGATTGAACGCTGGCGGCAGGCCTAACACATGCAAGTCGAACGGTAGCACAGAGGAGCTTGCTCCTTGGGTGACGAGTGGCGGACGGGTGAGTAATGTCTGGGAAACTGCCCGATGGAGGGGGATAACTACTGGAAACGGTAGCTAATACCGCATAACGTCGCAAGACCAAAGAGGGGGACCTTCGGGCCTCTTGCCATTGGATGTGCCCAGATGGGATTAGCTAGTAGGTGGGGTAACGGCTCACCTAGGCGACGATCCCTAGCTGGTCTGAGAGGATGACCAGCCACACTGGAACTGAGACACGGTCCAGACTCCTACGGGAGGCAGCAGTGGGGAATATTGCACAATGGGCGCAAGCCTGATGCAGCCATGCCGCGTGTATGAAGAAGGCCTTCGGGTTGTAAAGTACTTTCAGCGAGGAGGAAGGCGTTGTGGTTAATAACCGCAGCGATTGACGTTACTCGCAGAAGAAGCACCGGCTAACTCCGTGCCAGCAGCCGCGGTAATACGGAGGGTGCAAGCGTTAATCGGAATTACTGGGCGTAAAGCGCACGCAGGCGGTCTGTCAAGTCGGATGTGAAATCCCCGGGCTCAACCTGGGAACTGCATCCGAAACTGGCAGGCTAGAGTCTTGTAGAGGGGGGTAGAATTCCAGGTGTAGCGGTGAAATGCGTAGAGATCTGGAGGAATACCGGTGGCGAAGGCGGCCCCCTGGACAAAGACTGACGCTCAGGTGCGAAAGCGTGGGGAGCAAACAGGATTAGATACCCTGGTAGTCCACGCCGTAAACGATGTCGACTTGGAGGTTGTGCCCTTGAGGCGTGGCTTCCGGAGCTAACGCGTTAAGTCGACCGCCTGGGGAGTACGGCCGCAAGGTTAAAACTCAAATGAATTGACGGGGGCCCGCACAAGCGGTGGAGCATGTGGTTTAATTCGATGCAACGCGAAGAACCTTACCTACTCTTGACATCCAGAGAACTTAGCAGAGATGCTTTGGTGCCTTCGGGAACTCTGAGACAGGTGCTGCATGGCTGTCGTCAGCTCGTGTTGTGAAATGTTGGGTTAAGTCCCGCAACGAGCGCAACCCTTATCCTTTGTTGCCAGCGATTCGGTCGGGAACTCAAAGGAGACTGCCAGTGATAAACTGGAGGAAGGTGGGGATGACGTCAAGTCATCATGGCCCTTACGAGTAGGGCTACACACGTGCTACAATGGCATATACAAAGAGAAGCGACCTCGCGAGAGCAAGCGGACCTCATAAAGTATGTCGTAGTCCGGATTGGAGTCTGCAACTCGACTCCATGAAGTCGGAATCGCTAGTAATCGTGGATCAGAATGCCACGGTGAATACGTTCCCGGGCCTTGTACACACCGCCCGTCACACCATGGGAGTGGGTTGCAAAAGAAGTAGGTAGCTTAACCTTCGGGAGGGCGCTTACCACTTTGTGATTCATGACTGGGGTGAAGTCGTAACAAGGTAACCGTAGGGGAACCTGCGGTTGGATCACCTCCTTACCTTAAAGAACCTGCCTTTGTAGTGCTCACACAGATTGTCTGATGAAAAGTAAATAGCAAGGCGTCTTGCGATTGAGACTTCAGTGTCCCCTTCGTCTAGAGGCCCAGGACACCGCCCTTTCACGGCGGTAACAGGGGTTCGAATCCCCTAGGGGACGCCACTTGCTGGTATGTGTGAGTGAAAGTCGCCGACCGAAGTATCTCAAAACTGACTTTCGAGTCACGTTTGAGATATTTGCTCTTTAAAAATCTGGATCAAGCTGAAAATTGAAACGACACACTGTTTCATTTCTCCGTAATAAGAAATGAAAAGCGGTGTGTTCGAGTCTCTCAAATTTTTGCAAGTCGATGATGAATCGAAAGAAACATCTTCGGGTTGTGAGGTTAAGCGACTAAGCGTACACGGTGGATGCCCTGGCAGTCAGAGGCGATGAAGGACGTGCTAATCTGCGATAAGCGTCGGTAAGGTGATATGAACCGTTATAACCGGCGATTTCCGAATGGGGAAACCCAGTGTGATTCGTCACACTATCATTATGTGAATACATAGCGTAATGAAGCGAACCGGGGGAACTGAAACATCTAAGTACCCCGAGGAAAAGAAATCAACCGAGATTCCCCCAGTAGCGGCGAGCGAACGGGGAGCAGCCCAGAGTCTGAATCAGCATGTGTGTTAGTGGAAGCGTCTGGAAAGTCGCACGATACAGGGTGAAAGTCCCGTACACAAAAGTGCATGTGTTGTGAACTCGAAGAGTAGGGCGGGACACGTGGTATCCTGTCTGAATATGGGGGGACCATCCTCCAAGGCTAAATACTCCTGACTGACCGATAGTGAACCAGTACCGTGAGGGAAAGGCGAAAAGAACCCCGGCGAGGGGAGTGAAAAAGAACCTGAAACCGTGTACGTACAAGCAGTGGGAGCACCCTTTGGGGTGTGACTGCGTACCTTTTGTATAATGGGTCAGCGACTTATATTCTGTAGCAAGGTTAACCGAATAGGGGAGCCGAAGGGAAACCGAGTCTTAACTGGGCGTTAAGTTGCAGGGTATAGACCCGAAACCCGGTGATCTAGCCATGGGCAGGTTGAAGGTTGGGTAACACTAACTGGAGGACCGAACCGACTAATGTTGAAAAATTAGCGGATGACTTGTGGCTGGGGGTGAAAGGCCAATCAAACCGGGAGATAGCTGGTTCTCCCCGAAAGCTATTTAGGTAGCGCCTCGTGAATTCATCTTCGGGGGTAGAGCACTGTTTCGGCTAGGGGGTCATCCCGACTTACCAACCCGATGCAAACTGCGAATACCGAAGAATGTTATCACGGGAGACACACGGCGGGTGCTAACGTCCGTCGTGAAGAGGGAAACAACCCAGACCGCCAGCTAAGGTCCCAAAGTCATGGTTAAGTGGGAAACGATGTGGGAAGGCACAGACAGCCAGGATGTTGGCTTAGAAGCAGCCATCATTTAAAGAAAGCGTAATAGCTCACTGGTCGAGTCGGCCTGCGCGGAAGATGTAACGGGGCTAAACCATGCACCGAAGCTGCGGCAGCGACACTATGTGTTGTTGGGTAGGGGAGCGTTCTGTAAGCCGTTGAAGGTGTATCGTGAGGTATGCTGGAGGTATCAGAAGTGCGAATGCTGACATAAGTAACGATAATGCGGGTGAAAAACCCGCACGCCGGAAGACCAAGGGTTCCTGTCCAACGTTAATCGGGGCAGGGTGAGTCGACCCCTAAGGCGAGGCCGAAAGGCGTAGTCGATGGGAAACAGGTTAATATTCCTGTACTTGGTGTTACTGCGAAGGGGGGACGGAGAAGGCTATGTTAGCCGGGCGACGGTTGTCCCGGTTTAAGCATGTAGGCGGAGGTTCCAGGTAAATCCGGTACCTTTTAACGCTGAGGTGTGATGACGAGGCACTACGGTGCTGAAGTAACAAATGCCCTGCTTCCAGGAAAAGCCTCTAAGCATCAGGTAACACGAAATCGTACCCCAAACCGACACAGGTGGTCAGGTAGAGAATACCAAGGCGCTTGAGAGAACTCGGGTGAAGGAACTAGGCAAAATGGTGCCGTAACTTCGGGAGAAGGCACGCTGATATGTAGGTGAAGTGATTTACTCATGGAGCTGAAATCAGTCGAAGATACCAGCTGGCTGCAACTGTTTATTAAAAACACAGCACTGTGCAAACACGAAAGTGGACGTATACGGTGTGACGCCTGCCCGGTGCCGGAAGGTTAATTGATGGGGTTATCCGTAAGGAGAAGCTCTTGATCGAAGCCCCGGTAAACGGCGGCCGTAACTATAACGGTCCTAAGGTAGCGAAATTCCTTGTCGGGTAAGTTCCGACCTGCACGAATGGCGTAATGATGGCCAGGCTGTCTCCACCCGAGACTCAGTGAAATTGAACTCGCTGTGAAGATGCAGTGTACCCGCGGCAAGACGGAAAGACCCCGTGAACCTTTACTATAGCTTGACACTGAACACTGGTCCTTGATGTGTAGGATAGGTGGGAGGCTTTGAAGTGTGGACGCCAGTCTGCATGGAGCCATCCTTGAAATACCACCCTTTAATGGCTGGTGTTCTAACGTAGACCCGTAATCCGGGTTGCGGACAGTGTCTGGTGGGTAGTTTGACTGGGGCGGTCTCCTCCTAAAGAGTAACGGAGGAGCACGAAGGTTAGCTAATCCTGGTCGGACATCAGGAGGTTAGTGCAAAGGCATAAGCTAGCTTGACTGCGAGAGTGACGGCTCGAGCAGGTGCGAAAGCAGGTCTTAGTGATCCGGTGGTTCTGAATGGAAGGGCCATCGCTCAACGGATAAAAGGTACTCCGGGGATAACAGGCTGATACCGCCCAAGAGTTCATATCGACGGCGGTGTTTGGCACCTCGATGTCGGCTCATCACATCCTGGGGCTGAAGTAGGTCCCAAGGGTATGGCTGTTCGCCATTTAAAGTGGTACGCGAGCTGGGTTTAGAACGTCGTGAGACAGTTCGGTCCCTATCTGCCGTGGGCGCTGGAGAATTGAGGGGGGCTGCTCCTAGTACGAGAGGACCGGAGTGGACGCATCACTGGTGTTCGGGTTGTCATGCCAATGGCATTGCCCGGTAGCTAAATGCGGAAGAGATAAGTGCTGAAAGCATCTAAGCACGAAACTTGCCCCGAGATGAGTTCTCCCTGACCCTTTAAGGGTCCTGAAGGAACGTTGAAGACGACGACGTTGATAGGTCGGGTGTGTAAGTGTAGCGATACATTGAGCTAACCGATACTAATGAACCGTGAGGCTTAACCTTACAACGCCGAAGATGTTTTGGCGAAGAGACAGACACAAGATTCAGTTTGATTACAGATTACATCGACATGCCCAGGAGGTGTGTTGATAAACAGAATTTGCCTGGCGGCTGTAGCGCGGTGGTCCCACCTGACCCCATGCCGAACTCAGAAGTGAAACGCCGTAGCGCCGATGGTAGTGTGGGGTCTCCCCATGCGAGAGTAGGGAACTGCCAGGCATCAAATAAAAGCGAAAGGCTCAGTCGAAAGACTGGGCCTTTTGTTTTATCTGTTGTCTGTCGGTGAGCGCTCTCCTGCCCAGGACAAATCCGCCGGGAGCGGATTTGAACGTTGCGCAGCAACGGCCCGGAGGGTGGCGGGCAGGACGCCCGCCATAAACTGCCAGGCATTAATTTAGTGAAGAAGCCCATCCTGACGGATGGGCTTTTTTGCGTCTGTGCGGCGTGCCGCCTTATCCGGCCTACAGGGGCCGGGCTGAACGTATTTTGTAGGCCTGATAAGCGCAGCGCATCAGGCAACGCGGCAGTACATTGCCGGATTCGACGTAACAGCCTTAATCGACCAACAAAAGCACACTGTCTCGATCTACTACACGGCTCTCTCCCTCGAACATATCTGAATCCTTTCTCTGCTAATTAAAATCGTGATCTTTACCGCACAATAAGATATAACAATTATATAACATTCCATTCACCAAAAAACACACGACCATCATTGATAAATTCACGCGATTGTTGGCAGGGGTACAATTCTAATGGCTGATAGTAGTGTAACTGAGAACGGGGCGCTGGCAGACGGCGATACCCGCCGTCGTATATGGGCGATTGTCGGAGCATCATCAGGGAATCTGGTCGAATGGTTTGATTTCTATATCTATTCATTCTGCTCTCTTTATTTTGCTCATATCTTTTTTCCATCAGGAAATACCACCACACAACTCTTACAAACCGCCGGCGTTTTTGCCGCTGGCTTCTTGATGCGACCAATTGGAGGCTGGCTGTTTGGCCGTATCGCGGATAAGCACGGGCGTAAAAAGTCAATGTTGCTGTCCGTTTGTATGATGTGCATGGGATCGTTGGTGATCGCTTGTCTACCGGGATATGAAACTATCGGTACCTGGGCGCCTGCGCTATTACTGCTGGCAAGGCTATTCCAGGGGTTATCTGTCGGTGGTGAATACGGAACCAGCGCGACCTATATGAGTGAAGTCGCCGTTGAAGGTAAGAAAGGTTTTTATGCTTCATTCCAGTACGTAACGTTAATCGGCGGACAGTTACTGGCATTACTGGTTGTGGTCATATTACAGCACACGTTAGAAGACTCAGCGCTCAGAGAGTGGGGTTGGCGTATTCCATTTGCGTTGGGCGCCGTGCTGGCTATTGTTGCGCTATGGCTGCGTCGCCAACTGGATGAAACCTCGAAACAGGATGTTCGCGCGCTGAAAGAAGCGGGTTCCCTGAAAGGTCTGTGGCGTAATCGCAAAGCTTTTGTCATGGTGCTTGGTTTTACCGCCGCGGGATCATTGTGTTTTTATACGTTCACAACCTATATGCAGAAGTACCTGGTTAATACAGCCGGTATGCATGCCAACGTAGCCAGTGGGATTATGACGGCGGCACTGTGTGTGTTCATGCTGGTACAACCGCTGTTCGGCGCCTTGTCTGATAAAATTGGCCGACGTACTTCAATGCTGTGTTTTGGCGCGTTGGCCGCGATTTTCACCGTTCCCATTCTGACAGCATTGCAAAGCGTAACATCCCCGTATATGGCGTTTGCTCTGGTGATGTGTGCTCTGCTAATCGTCAGTTTCTATACGTCAATTAGCGGTATTCTGAAGGCCGAAATGTTCCCGGCACAGGTACGCGCTCTAGGGGTCGGCTTATCTTATGCGGTGGCCAATGCGTTGTTTGGCGGTTCAGCCGAATATGTCGCGTTGTCCCTGAAGTCTGTCGGTATGGAAACGACATTCTTCTGGTACGTCACTGCGCTGGCAGTCGTTGCGTTTTTAGTATCGCTAATGCTGCATGGGAAAGGGAAAGGTCTGCGTCTCTAGTAATGTGCCAGTTGCCAGACCGCATAGCCGGTAGATGCGCCTGCAACATCCCAGGCGAAGTCCTTCCAGCTCCAGCCGCTCCCAGCGGGACGGCTGTCCCACAGCTCTTTTGACGCGCCCAGACTGACTGAGAACATCAGGCCGATAGCCGCACTGCGATCGCGGCTGTTGCCCTGATGTTGGGCATATTCATTGCCGGCTGCGGCAAGCATGGCGGAGGCGATGAAGTGTTGAGCTTTGTCTTGCCCGCTCCACTGGTCGTTAGCCATATGGCTGCAGCCCGAAATGGCAAGGATACTGGTAAGAATGAACAGGCGCACCGTTGCCTCCATATGAAAAACCCCGTCACTGGACGGGGTCTTGATTACAGAATACGGCTAATTAATCTGTCGATACGAATACGGCGTAGTCGACGGATGAGCTTACGCACTTTGACTGGATAGTCAGCAATGCTTTGCAGGTCGCGATAGTGCTTAACGACGGTAGTATGCGTACGGATAAGCTCCAGCTCTTTATCGCGCTGAGGGGTGAGCTCTTGCTTAGGATCGTGAATAAGGATGGCGTTTTCCAGATCCAGACGCCAGGCGCGAGGGTTAAGGTTGTTGCCGGTGAGCAGCATCCATTTATCATCAACCCACATACCTTTCAGATGATAGGTGTTGTCATCATCTTTCCATAGGCGTACGACCAGCTGGTCGGTATTCACGTAATACTGCAATCTGCTCAAGAAACGGCGCAGATTGATTTCATACAGATAAGGCAGCGCACCGATGATCTTGAATGGCTCATCTTCCGGGATGAAAAAGTCGTTGGCGGTTTTATCACCGACAATGATTTCAACCTTTTTCCCTTCACGCAGCAGTTGAATGATATTGCGCACCAGTATGGCGGGAAGGTTGAAATAAGGGGTACAGATTGTAAGCTTGTGCTCCGCGCAGGGCATAAGATGGAAAATGGTCTTATTTAACAGACTGGATTTCCCAAGGCCCACCAGAGGCGTAACCGAAAGCTGTTCGTTATCAGCATCACCCTGAAAATGGAATGACGCATCGCGCAGTTCCTGACGGTACAGGCGGATGTCGTTTTTAATTTCTGGGCTTTTAGGGCGGTTGATATCATCAAGACGGTTAACGCCGCGACCGTTCATCAGGTTTTGCGTCACCCAATCGAACATGATATCGGCCATTTGCGCGTTGCGAATCAACTGATAACGGTCATAGCGATATTTATCATGCTGATGCAGGTAAACATCGTTCAGACTGGCCCCGCTGTACAGGACGCTGTCATCAATGATAAAGCCTTTGAAATGCAGGACGCCAAGCGCTTCACGGGTGTTAATCGGGACACCGTAGACAGGAATATCGATACCAGGGTTTTCTTGCGCCATTCGGCAATACCAATCAGCATTGGTATTGGATGCCGCAGCACCAATACGACCGCGCTGGGCTCGGTGCCAGTCGACAAGCACCCGGACATCCAGCTCAGGACGCTGCCGTTTTGCCGCATAGAGAGCGTCAAGTATGCCTTTACCACCGTCATCCTGTTCCAGGTACAGCGCAATAATGCAGATCCGTCGCGTCGCGCTGGCTATTTTTTCCAGCAGAGTCTCCCTGAAATTAGCGGGAGCATAAAAGAAATCTACATCATCAACTGACTGAGAAATCTTGGGTAGTTGGGCAAGGTGTTGTTGATGTTTATTACGCTTAAATTTTGACAACATCACAGTGCATTTCTTCTCTGTTCATTGAAGGGTCCTCTGTGCTATGCAGACGACATAAGCGGGCAATGATACCACCAGTACCCATTAATGTGGTCAACATTTCCAGTACCTTACTCACGATTCCTCACATTGGGCCAGATTAAGCGTTAACCCAACAATTCCCTCTTCGAACTGGACGTCAACAACAAACCCGAGCTTTCGGGCCAGGGCGACCATCCCACGATTGTTCGGCATCGTAATACCATTCAAACGTATAAGTCCGTGATCTCGAGTATAGGCAATTAATTTTTCCATCAATCGGCGACCCAGTCCAAGCCCTTTGAGATCGGAACGAACCAGTACGGCAAACTCAGCGTCTACGTTATCAGGATCCGAGATTGCTCGCGTTACGCCGAGGATCTCTTCGTGATTATCTTTACAACGCACCGCAACAAAGGCCATTTCCCGATCGTAGTCGATCTGCGTCATATTAGCTAAATCTTCGTGGGTAAATTCGTTGATCTCACTGAAATAGCGATAATAAAGATCTTCTTTTGTCACCTGAGAAATGAACTGCTGAAGATGAGGTTCATCCTCCGGCAAAATGGGGCGGAACAGACAGCGCTCGCCGTTCTTCAACTCCACCCACTCTTCAAGCTGATGAGGGTAGGGACGTACAGCCAGTCTGCTTTCGTTATCTCCCGTGAAAGGGGCAATATCCAGCGTAACGTCCAGCGCGGTAAATTCTCCGGCCGAGGCCAGCAGCGGATGAATATCCAGACGCTGAATTTCCGGGCAATCGACGATCAGGTTGGAGACCTGCACCAGAAGTTGGCTCAACCCGGCGATATCCAAAGGGCGCAGTGCGCTGCGCGCGCGGATCTTTTTATTTTTGATCCCCTGGATCACCAGATAACGCGCCAGATTCATGTTCAATGGCGGCAATGCCACCACGGCTTGCTCTTCCGGTCGCCACTCAACACCACCTTCACCCAGCATAATCAACGGGCCAAATACCGGGTCGTGTTCAACGACAACGCGAAGCTCCTGAGCGCCGGCGCGATTCGCCATACTTTGCACTAATAAGCCGTGAATGCGTGCCTGCGGCCAGGCCATTTTTACCCGATCGAAAATTGCATTGGCGGCCTGCTGCACTTCAGTGGCTGTACGCAGGTAGAGCATCACCCCCTGAACTTCTGATTTATGCGGAATATCAGGAGAACGCAGCTTGAGCGCCACCGGGTAGCCGATTTGCTCCGCGATGTGTACGGCTTCCGCGCTGTCGCTGGCGATCCACGTTGGCAGCGTGTGTAAGCCATAAGCCTGTAAAATCGGCTGCACTTCATGGGTATCAAGCGATGTCGCTCCTTCAGCAATCGCCCGCTGTAACAGATTATGCGCTTCGGCGGTGTTGGAGGTCAGGCTGTCAGGCAGCGCAGGCGTTTCCCGTAGCTGCTTCTGGTTTCGCCGATACTCCACCATATGCATAAATGCGGTGATGGTACCTTCCGGCGTGCGGTAGGTGGGCAGTCCGGCTTCGCTAAACAGTCTGCGGGCTTCCTGAGAGGAAAACTCTCCGCACCAGTTGGTCAGCAACGAGACGAATTTTCCTCGGGGGTGATGCTTTACCGCTTCAATCAATGCCAGTGCGCTTTCGGTTCCGGGAGCGGCTGCGCTGGGTGAATGAATCACCATCAGCGCGTCAAAATCCTGGCTGGCGAGCAAAATATCCAGCGTCTTAACGTAGTGTTCGCTGCTGGCGTCATCACGCAGATCCAGCGGGTTGGCGATATCAACATGTTCAGGCAATGCATCGCGTAATTTCTGGCAGGTGTCTTCACTCAACGTCGCCAACTTGCCATTTTTTGACCACAGTTCATCTAATGCCAGTGCGGCAGGCGCGGCCCCATTGCTGATGATCATCAGCCTGTCGCCACGTAGTGGACGCATGTGGCTCAGGGTTTCGACCGCCGAAAACAGCTCGTGAGTGTCTTGCACGCGTAATAAACCGGCACGCTGAATAGCGGCATCCCACGCAGGGTCCATCCCGGCGCTGGTATGCAGTAAACGCTGCGCCGCTGGACTACGACCGCTCTTAATCACCAGAATAGGTTTATTGCGCGAGGCGCTGCGGGCGGCGGAAACAAAGCGTCGGGCATCACTTAAATGTTCGAGATACAGCAATATCGCGCTGGTTTTGCTGTCGCGCGCCAGGTAATCCAGCAGCTCATCAACGTCGATATCCTGGCTATCACCCAGCGCGATAAAGTAAGAAAAGCCCATTTCTCTCTGCTGTGCCCAGTCGAGTATGGTGTTGGATACGGCGGCGGATTGAGAGATAAAAGCCAGCTTGCCGCGCTTAATCGGGACGGGGGAAAAGCTGGCGTTAAGCCCTTGCCAGGGCGCGAGAAGTCCCAGGCTGTTGGGGCCCAGCAAACGTATGTTGTAGCGTGATGCGCAGGCCAGCAGCTCTGCGTGCTGCGCCGCGGGAGCTGAGAGAATAATGCAGGTTTTACAGCCTTTCTCGCCAAGCGCTTCGAGTAACGCCAGGTTACGGCTGGCATTGGTGCACAACACGGCGAGATCCGGGCTAAAGGGCAGGCTGTTGATATTGGGCCATGCCAGTACGCCCAGCACCGCTTTCCATGCGGGCGTCACCGGTAAAACAGGCCCATTGAAACCGCCGGCAAGCAGGTTACGCATCATCAGGTAACCCGCGCGATTAGGCTTCATTGACGCCCCAATCACCGCAATGGATTTCGGTCGCAGTAGTGCTTCCAGACCACGCTGACTCATATCGGCTTCCTTAATGACACCAGTGACCGAATGATTTTAAACGTTTTCTGATGAATCTGCTGTGACGCTTCCCTGATGTTGAGTTTTTCCTGCCAGGTAGCGGGTTTTAAAGCGAGTGAAATGATCGCTTAACCCTTCTGCGGCTTGCGTATCTCCCGCCAGATCCAACAAGGCGATGGCCACTTCGGCAGTGCAATATTGCCCTTCAGCGTGAACGCCACGCAGGTGGTAAGCTGAAAGGCGTGATAAATCAACGGAGATCACCGGTAGGTTATCGAGGTACGGGCTTTTGCGGAACATTTTACGCGCCTCAGGCCAGGTACCGTCGAGCATGATAAACAATGGTGGCTTACCGGCTGGTGGCGTGAAAATCACTTCACGCTCTTCACCCGCATAGGAGGCCGGGAATACAACCATCGGCTGGTAATCTGGATTTTTCACCAGTTCCAACAGCGCCTGCGGCGGCTCGGTGCGTGACCACTGAAAAGCCGTGGTATCGGGCAGAATATCAGCAATCAAACGCCCCGTGTTGCTGGGCTTCATCGGCTCGGTATCAAACATCACCAGACAAAAGCGACTTTTTGCCTCAGAGGGTGCCAGCGTTGCGCACAAGCAGAGTTTCTGCGGCAGCAGGCAGCGCTGACAGCGGCGGACGCGATTACCTCGGGCAAGGAAAGGACGCGTGGCGCGCGCGAGGCGCTCAGCGCGTAACTGAAGAACAGCGTTATCGGTCATGGGGAAACACGTTGAAAAACGCTATTGTCGCAGAGGTGAAAACGGGGCACAAGATGCGCCCCGTATAGATTATAATGATTCGTTAAGCCAGCTATCAAACGGGGCTTTTGGTACAGCGCCGTTAAGCATGTCGACGATTTCCCCTTTTTTGAAAATCATAATGGTCGGAATGCTGCGGATACCGAAACGGGCGCTGAGTTCACGCTCGGCTTCCGTATTCACTTTAACAAAACGCACTTTACCGCTACGCTCTTCCGCGACATCTTCAAAAATCGGGGCGAAGTTACGACATGGACCACACCAGGGGGCCCAAAAGTCAACGACCACCGGGAGATCGTCTTTTAACAGTTTATCCAGTGTCTCACCGGTCGCATTGATCACCTCCCCATCAAACAGGTCGTGACCACAGCGTCCGCATTTAGCCGCTTCCTGGACACGATCGTCGGGGATGCGGTTGATAGCCTGGCAGCTGGTACAAACGGTATTCATAACTAACCTCTGGATGAGTGGAGTGGACTTCACGGCAGGAACGCCAGTATGTTTCTATTATGTTACATATTATCGGGGAGTCTGTTCTAAACAACAATGCGTTTTATTCAATGAGTACAATAGTCCTTAGCTTTTAAATGAAATAATGGCTAACGACGTGCACATCGGGTAATCTGCGCGCTTCGCGCAGAGCAGGTGGAGAAAAACATGAGCGACGAACTGAAGAACAAAAACGGCAAGGTCAAAGTGATGTACGTCCGCAGTGACGATGACTCGGATAAACGCACCCAAAATCCACGTACTGGCAAAGGCGGTGGTCGCCCCGGTACTTCCCGAGCCGAAGGCGGTCGTCGCCCTGCCCGTGATGACCGAAAGGGTCCGAACAGCGAACGCGGTCGTGAACGTGGTCGTGACCGCGATGTAGAACGTGACCGCAGACGTGAAGATTCACCGTGGCGTACCGTGTCCCGCGCACCGAATGATGACGCAGCGGATAAAGCCGATCACGGCGGTATTAGCGGTAAGAGCTTTATCGATCCTGAAGTATTACGCCGTCAGCGTGCGGAAGAAACCCGCGTTTACGGTGAGAATGCCTGTCAGGCTCTGTTCCAGAGTCGTCCGGACGCCATCGTCCGCGCCTGGTTTGTTCAGAGCATAACCCCGCGCTTTAAAGAAGCATTACGCTGGATGGCGGCAAACCGCAAAGCCTATCACGTGGTTGACGAAGCCGAGCTGGCGAAAGCCTCTGGCACTGAACACCATGGTGGCGTCTGTTTCCTGATCAAAAAACGTAACGGTACTACCGTTACGCAGTGGGTCGGTCAGGCAGGGGCGCAGGATTGCGTGCTGGCACTGGAAGATATCGCTAACCCGCATAACCTGGGCGGCATGATGCGTAGCTGCGCCCACTTCGGTGTGAAAGGCGTAGTGGTTCAGGATGCGGCGCTGCTGGAATCAGGTGCGGCCATCCGTACCGCTGAAGGTGGTGCAGAGCACGTTCAGCCGATTACCGGCGACAGCATTGTTGATGTGCTGGACGACTTCCGCCAGGCGGGTTACACGGTTGTGATGACCTCAAGCGCGAAAGGCAAACCGCTGTTTACTACCACGCTGCCGGAAAAAATGGTGCTGGTATTAGGGCGTGAGCGTGAAGCTCTGCCAGAAGCAGCATGCTCAGCCGACGATTTGTGCATAGCGATTGACGGCACTGGCAAGGTAGAAACGCTCAACGTTTCTGTGGCAACAGGCGTGCTGCTCGCGGAGTGGTGGCGTCAGAACAAAGCCTGATAATAAAAATGCCAGCGAATCGCTGGCATTTTTTTACTCGCTTTCTGCGGGTAATACCGGCATCCAGTCAATTGGCTTTTCACCTCGTTGTTCCAGCCATTCATTCGCCAGTACAAAGTGATTGCAGCCAAAGAAACCGCGATGCGCAGAGAGCGGTGATGGGTGGGGCGCTTTCAACACATGGTGACGCTGCGTATCAATAATCGCGCCTTTCTTCTGTGCGTGAGAACCCCAGAGCAGGAAAACCACGCCTTCCCGATGTTGGTTAATCAGGCTGATGACTTTATCGGTAAATGTTTCCCATCCAAGGCTGGCGTGAGAATGCGCCTGACCGGCGCGGACGGTGAGTACGGTGTTGAGTAACAGTACCCCCTGGCGTGCCCAGCTTTCCAGATATCCGTGCGTTGGGCGCGTGAAACCTGGAATCGTTGCCTCCAGCTCTTTGTACATGTTCAGCAACGAGGGGGGAGTGGCAATGCCGGGGCGAACAGAGAACGCGAGACCGTGTGCCTGGCCTGGACCGTGGTAAGGATCCTGACCCAGGATAACGACTTTCACGTCACCAAGCTCGGTAAAGCGAAAAGCGTTAAACACATCTTTTTGCGGCGGATAAATTGTCATACCTGACTGACGCTCGCCGGCAACAGTATGCAGTGTGTTAACAAAATAAGGCTGCTGTTTCTCTTCAGCCAGCACATCGTGCCAGGTTAATTCGGTGGCCATCTCGCTCTCCTGCGAATTTTCAATCCCCCTAGCTTAACTGCTTCTTTCGACGTCGCAAAATTCTGTACGTTACTCAATGGTCTACCCCTTAAAGATAGTTGAAAATTTATGTAAAAAGTTTAGCTGCGCACATAGCGTAAGTTGATGTAAAACAATAAAATCAACCTATCACCACTTTTCATGTGTGGTTTTTATTGATTTAAATCAAAGATTCAAGGGTGTGTGAGGGGTATATATACACTCAAGCAACAATGGTTTTACCAATTGGCCGGATGACGGCCAACCGAGATCAAATAATTTTGCCGGGGAGGCATCAAATGATTACAGGTATCCAGATTACTAAAGCTGCAAACGACGACCTGCTGAACTCTTTCTGGCTGCTGGACAGCGAAAAAGGCGAAGCTCGCTGCATCGTTGCGAAAGCAGGTTTCAATGCTGATGAAGTCGTTGCAGTCAGCAAACTGGGCGAAATCGAATACCGTGAAGTACCGGTAGACGTACAGCCGGAAGTCCGCGTGGAAGGTGGTCAGCACCTGAACGTGAACGTTCTGCGTCGCGAAACGCTGGAAGATGCAGTTAAGCATCCGGAAAAATATCCGCAGCTGACCATCCGTGTTTCGGGTTATGCAGTGCGTTTCAACTCTCTGACCCCAGAACAGCAGCGCGACGTTATTGCTCGTACCTTTACTGAGAGCCTGTAAGGCTCACGGGGAATAACCCCGTTTAGCAGAGAATCAAAAAGCGGAAGATGCCAGTGCGTCTTCCGCTTTTTTGCATCTGTTAGTAAAAGATCCTCACCGCGCAATACACCAACAGCAGCGCCAGAATGATATTCAACTGTCGACCGTAATGGCGAAAAACGCGCTGAAAAAGATGGCCCGCCAGCGCCCAGCAGGCATTCCCGAAGGTGCCTATCAGCGCTAACAGAATACTTACCCCAATCAGCCAGTGGGCGTCCTGAGTGTACGGTAATACAAACGTGGATAACGCGGTAATGCCGTATAAAATGATTTTCACGTTAACAAACTGCAAGCCAAAACTTGCCCAGAAGCTAATCGGCTCTGACTGCAATCGAGCGTTCGAGGTCGGGCTGGTGGCGATCTTCAGCGCCAGCCACAGGATATAAGCGGCCCCAGCCCAACTAAGCCAATGGATGATGGCTGGATCCATGACCGCCAGTGAAAATGAAATCCCGGCGCACATCAGCATGACGATTAAAAAGCCCAGACTCATTCCGGCCAGTACGCGTGTACTCTGACGAAAACCGTGTGACGTCGCGGCACTGAGCGCAAGGATGTTGTTTGGTCCGGGAGTTAGCGCGGTAATCAATGTATAGGTCCAGAATGCACTTAAAAGGGTGGGGGTCACTTGTTATCTCCTCTGTTTTGATAGACAGTACCCGAGATAAAACATTTAAAAAAATGAATGTTTTTGCATTCTGGATTCGATATTTTCGATGGGTTGATGCGGATGGATTTACGTCGGTTTATTACGCTAAAAACGGTGGTGGAAGAGGGCTCATTTCTGCGGGCATCACAAAAACTGTGCTGTACGCAATCAACGGTTACCTTTCATATTCAACAGCTTGAGCAAGAGCTTTCGGTGCAGTTGTTTGAAAAAATTGGTCGCCGGATGTGTCTCACCAGTGAGGGAAAACGGCTGATGCCGCTTATCCATGACCTGACGCGCGTGATGGCATCGATTCGACAGTCGGCACATCAGGATGCGCAGCCGAGCGGCGATCTACGTGTCGCAACAGGCGAAACGCTGCTGGCGTATAAAATGCCGCAGGTTTTACAGCGATTTAAACAACGTGCGCCTCATGTGCGGTTGTCTTTACAGTCGCTCAACTGTTATGTCATTCGCGATGCGTTGCTCAGTGACGAGGTCGATCTGGGGGTCTTTTATCGGGTGGGTAATGACGATGCCCTGGAGTTGATGCCGCTTGGCGATCAGTCACTGGCATTAGTTGCTTCGCCACTGCTTCAGCACGTTGATTTTACTCAGCATAACCAGCACATTCCCTGCAGTTTTATCATTAATGAGCCGCAATGTATTTTCAGACAACGCTTCGAGGGGCTATTGCGTAAACGACAGATTACGCTGGAAAATACCATTGAGTTATGGAGCATTGAAAGCATTAAGCAGTGTGTATCGGCAAATCTTGGGATCAGCTTTTTACCGCGTTTTGCCGTCGAGAAGGAGTTACGTTCAGGGGCGTTGATTGAATTACCGTTCAGTGAACAACCTGAGTTAATTACGGCATTGTGTGGTTATCATGCCGGAAAAGTCGTTAGTCCGGCGATGCGGGTGTTTCTTGAGTGCATTGAAGAGAGTTTTGCATCACGTGAAAAAATGCCGGGCTAAATGGCCCGGCATTCGGTTTACTCTTTGTCGGACTGCTGGGTAGCAGCTCCGCTCGGCTTACGACGTTTGCCGATATTTTTGGCGTCGCGGTGACGTTTTTTCACCCGCGGCTTCTCTTTCTCTTTCGCCTTTTTCTCAGCGCGCTTCGCCAGCACTTTCTTGGATGGCTTACCGTTAGATTTCTCACTTGGCGCGCGCGTGGTTGGACGCAGTTCGTCAATGACGCGAGCTTTCAGCGGTTCGTCAATATAGCGGCTCGCTTTGCCGAGCAGCAGGTGGTCGTGCGCTTCAACCAAAGAGATCGCAGTGCCTTTACGGCCAGCACGACCGGTACGGCCAATACGGTGCAGATAGGCATCGCCACTGCGCGGCATGTCGAAGTTAAACACGTGGCTGACGTCAGGAATATCGATCCCGCGAGCGGCGACGTCGGTTGCTACCAGCACGTTCACACGACCATCGGTCAGGCGTTTGATCGCTTCGTTACGTTTGTTCTGCACCATCTCGCCTTCGAGATAGCAGTTATTAATGCCCGCCTGGCGCAGCCAGCCTGCCAGCTCGTGCACACGCTCACGTTTGCGTACGAAGACAATCGAGCGAGTCGCTTCCGGCTGTTTTAACAGGTGGATCAGCATGGCAGTTTTGTGCTCGATATCATCGGCACGGTAGTAAAACTGATGGATCTTCTTGCGTTCACGGGTGGACGGATCCGCTGAGACTTCGACCGGGTCTTCCAACAGACGCTCGGCAAAATCTTTAATCGCATCGCCTTCCAGCGTGGCGGAAAACAGCATGGTTTGTTTACGCCAGCGTGTTTCACCGGCGATATGCTCGATGTCCTGGGCAAAGCCCATGTCCAGCATACGGTCTGCTTCATCGAGAATTAGCGTTTCAACCGCATGGCAGTCGAAGTTTTCTTCTTTAATGTATTGCAGCAGACGACCCGTGGTGGCGACCACGATGTCCTGGTTTTCGCTAAAGACTTCCATGTGGTTCATGTAAGCCACGCCGCCGGTAATCGTAGCGATATCCAGATGTGTATTCTTCGCCAGCTCACGAGCGTGTTCGGCAACCTGCATCGCCAGTTCGCGCGTTGGAGTCAGGATTAAAATGCGCGGCGGACCAGATTTCTTGCGCGGGAAGTCGAGCAGGTGCTGCAACGCTGGCAGCAAATATGCCGCCGTTTTACCGGTGCCTGTCGGCGCAGAACCGAGTACATCACGGCCATCGAGCGCAGGCGGAATGGCGGCAGCCTGAATGGCGGTCGGGCGAGTGAAACCTTTTTCCTGGAGGGCATCCAGAAGGCTTTCATCGAGTTCAAGTTCGGAAAAAGTCGTTACAGTCATGTTCTACCTCTGAGTGGGGCGCTGATTATAGACGTTACGGCTGCAATCTTCATCTGTTTGTATGGATATACCTTCTCAGGTATTGTTTTTATCCTATGTTATCGTTTTTTTTCCAGGAAGGTTGTTCTTCATGCCCCAGTCTACATCCGTACTGAGACGTAATGGATTTACTTTTAAGCAGTTTTTTGTGGCACACGATCGCTGTGCAATGAAAGTCGGAACAGACGGCATTTTATTGGGGGCCTGGGCCCCCGTTGCGGGCGTAAAGCGGATCCTGGATATTGGTACCGGGAGTGGCCTGTTGGCGCTGATGTTGGCCCAGCGCACTGATGAAAACGTCATCATTGACGCCGTGGAGCTTGATGTCGATGCCGCGCAGCAGGCGCAGGAGAACATCGCGCAATCTCCGTGGATGCATCGCGTGAGTGTTCATACAGAAGATGCGCAGCAGTGGATACCGCGTCAGACCGTGCGTTTTGATTTGATAATCAGCAACCCCCCCTATTATGAACAGGGCGTGGAATGTGCTACACCGCAGCGCGAGCAGGCGCGCTATACCACCACGCTCGATCACCAGGCGTTGCTTACGCTGGCGGCGGACAGCATTACGGAAGAAGGTTTTTTTTGTGTAGTGCTGCCGGAACAGATTGGGAACGCGTTTACCCAGCAGGCATTAAGTATGGGCTGGCATCTGCGATTACGTACGGATGTAGCAGAAACGGAAGCCCGACTACCGCATCGGGTATTGCTGGCATTCTCCCCGCAGGCCGGGGAGTGCTTTAGCGACAGGCTGGTGATTCGTGGGCCAGACCAACGTTACTCTGAAGGTTACACGGCGCTGACCCAGGCGTTTTACCTGTTTATGTGATGACTTAGCGGCGAGAGAATGGACGGGCCGGCTTCTGGAAGCTGCTCTGGGTAATCCAGCGTGTAGTGCAGGCCCCGACTCTCTTTGCGCATCATTGCGCAGCGGACAATCAACTCGGCAACCTGCACCAGGTTACGCAGTTCCAGCAAATTGTTCGACACGCGGAAATGGGCGTAATACTCGTCGATTTCCTGTTGCAGCATGGTGATACGGCGCAGAGCGCGCTCCAGGCGCTTGGTCGTACGCACAATACCGACGTAATCCCACATAAACAGCCGCAGCTCATGCCAGTTATGCTGGATAACAACCAACTCATCCGGATTTTCTACCCGGCTTTCATCCCAGCCCGGGAGCGTGCTAACGCCGCGAGCATAAGGCATGCGCCTGTCGATATCTTCAGCCGCGGACCAGCCATAAACCAGACACTCCAGCAATGAGTTCGATGCCATCCGGTTGGCACCATGCAGGCCGGTGTAACTCACCTCGCCGATCGCATACAGCCCGTCGACATCGGTACGGCCAAAGTCATCCACCATCACACCGCCGCAGGTATAGTGCGCGGCAGGCACGATGGGAACCGGCTCTTTGGTTAAATCAATGCCCAATCCCAGCAACTTTTCATAAATCATCGGGAAATGCTGACGAACAAATTCTTCCGGCTTATGGCTGATATCGAGGAACATGCAATCTGCACCAAGGCGCTTCATTTCATGATCAATGGCGCGGGCGACAATATCGCGGGGAGCCAGTTCTCCACGTTCGTCAAAATCGGGCATAAAGCGTGAACCGTCCGGGCGCTTCAGGTGCGCGCCTTCGCCGCGCAGCGCTTCGGTCAGCAGAAAATTGCGCGCCTGCGGATGATACAGCGCTGTCGGGTGAAACTGGTTAAACTCCAGGTTGGCGACGCGGCATCCTGCGCGCCAGGCCATTGCAATTCCGTCACCCGAGGAAATATCCGGATTGGTGGTGTATTGATACACCTTTGACGCGCCGCCGGTGGCCAACACTACCGACTTCGCATGGCAGGTTTCGACGGCTTCTTTATTACGATTCCAGATCCATGCGCCGACAACCCGACGCGTTCCCGGCAGACCGATTTTATCGGAGACAATCAGGTCGACGGCGTTGCTACGCTCAAGAACTCGGATATTGGGGTGATTTTGTGCCTGGCTGACGAGTGTGGTTTCGACTTCTTTGCCGGTAGCATCCGCAGCGTGCAGGATGCGTCGATGGCTGTGACCGCCTTCACGGGTCAGGTGATAGCTCTCTTCGCCGTTAGGCTGAACCTGTGTATCAAATAAGACGCCCTGATCGATAAGCCATTGAACGCAGGTGCGGGCATTGCTGGCGACAAATTCAACCGCATGGCGATCGCACAGCCCGGCCCCGGCAATCAGCGTATCTTCAACGTGGGAGTCGATACTGTCGGTTTCATCGAAAACCGCGGCAATACCCCCCTGGGCATAAAATGTCGAGCCTTCGCTGACCGGCCCTTTGCTCAGGACAATAACCTGATGTTTTTCAGCCAGGCGCAGCGCCAGTGAGAGTCCGGCAGCTCCGCTGCCAATGATCAGCACGTCACAGGATAATTCAGGAGTCGTATTCATGATGTTTGTTTAATTTACTAAACAGTGTTTGGTCACCATAGCACCACATTGCGCGATACTGCACGTTTTATTTTTAAATGTGTTGCAATGACTAAACATGAAAGAAAAGCATGATGAGGGCGAAATAGGCATAAATATTTTGTGAAGCAGGCCGTTAGCATCAGATTATGTGATGAAATAAAGTGCCCGTTGGGTTACTCTGCAAGCGGTGAAATGGGCATTTCTGTACAGATAGTGCGTTGATCGGGTTATGTAGACTTATAATGAGAGATAAGACCTGTCTACAACATGACAAACAAAAAACAATGCGTAACGGAACTTTACGAAACTTGAGCACTCTAAGCATTTGCTTGCTCATAGTGAAGCTGATGGAGTGGCGTTTCGAAAGCGCGTGGAAATTTGGTTTGGGGAGACTTTACCTCGGATGAGCGAGCAGTTAACGGACCAGGTCCTGGTAGAACGGGTCCAGAAGGGAGATCAGAAAGCCTTTAACCTACTGGTAGTGCGCTATCAGCATAAGGTGGCGAGTCTGGTTTCTCGCTATGTACCGTCGGGTGATGTACCCGATGTAGTACAAGAAGCATTTATCAAAGCCTATCGTGCGCTGGACTCGTTCCGGGGAGATAGTGCTTTTTATACCTGGCTGTATCGTATTGCAGTCAATACAGCGAAGAATTACCTGGTCGCTCAGGGGCGTCGTCCACCTTCCAGTGATATTGATGCGATTGAAGCAGAAAATTACGAAAGTGGCGGAGCACTGAAAGAAATTTCGAACCCTGAGAACTTAATGTTGTCAGAAGAACTGAGACAGATAGTTTTCCGAACTATTGAGTCCCTCCCGGAAGATTTACGCATGGCAATAACCTTGCGGGAGCTGGATGGCCTGAGCTATGAAGAGATAGCCGCTATCATGGATTGTCCGGTAGGTACGGTGCGTTCACGTATCTTCCGAGCGAGGGAAGCTATTGATAATAAAGTTCAACCGCTTATCAGGCGTTGACGATAGCGGAATACTGGAAAAGGTATTAGGCATGCAGAAAGAGAAACTTTCCGCTTTAATGGATGGCGAAACGCTGGATACTGAGTTACTCAAAGAGCTAACTCACGACCCGGAAATGCAAAAAACCTGGGAGAGTTATCACCTGATTCGCGATTCCATGCGAGGTGATACCGCCGACGTTCTCCATTTCGATATTTCCGCCCGCGTAATGGCCGCCATCCAGGATGAGCCAGTACGTCAGACGGCGCCATTGATTCCTGAGGCCCAGCCAGCACCGCACCAGTGGCAGAAAATGCCATTCTGGAAGAAAATGCGTCCGTGGGCCGCGCAGCTTACCCAAATGGGTGTGGCCGCGTGCGTATCACTTGCAGTTATCGTTGGCGTCCAGCACTATAATGGGCAATCTGAAACGTCCCAGCAGCCCGAAACACCGGTATTTAATACATTACCGATGATGGGTAAAGCCAGTCCGGTTAGCTTGGGTGTACCTTCTGACGCGACGGCCAGCGGCGGTCAACAACAGCAGGTACAGGAGCAGCGTCGTCGTATTAATGCCATGTTGCAGGATTACGAATTGCAACGTCGACTGCACTCTGAACAGCTTCAGTTTGAGCAGGCCCAAACACAGCAAGCCGCTGTGCAGGTGCCAGGAATTCAAACTTTAGGAACGCAATCGCAGTAATGAAGCAACTTTGGTTTGCCATGTCACTTGTGGCTGGTAGCCTGTTCTTCTCTGTAAACGCCTCGGCCAATCCTGCGTCCGGGGCGTTGTTGCAGCAGATGAATCTGGCCAGCCAGTCGCTAACCTATGAGCTGTCATTTGTCAGCATCAATAAGCAGGGTGTTGAATCCCTACGTTATCGTCATGCCCGCCAGGATAACCGTCCACTCGCGCAACTATTACAAATGGATGGACCGCGCCGGGAAGTGGTGCAACGCGGCAACGAAATTAGCTATTTTGAGCCTGGCCTCGAACCGTTCACGCTGAATGGCGATTATATCGTTGACTCTCTGCCATCCCTGATTTACACCGACTTCAAACGCCTTGCTCCCTACTATGATTTTATCTCAGTAGGCCGCACCCGTATTGCCGATCGGCTCTGTGAAGTGATCCGCGTTGTGGCGCGTGACGGCACCCGTTACAGCTATATCGTTTGGATGGACACGGAGACCAAACTGCCGATGCGTGTCGATCTCCTCGATCGTGATGGCGAAACGCTGGAACAGTTCCGTGTAATCTCCTTTACCGTGAATAACGGTGTTAGCGACAGCATGCAGACGTTAGCAAAAGCGAATTTACCACCGTTGCTGTCGGTTCCTGCGGGTGAGAAAACCAACTTCAACTGGAGTCCGTCGTGGTTGCCACAAGGTTTCAGTGAGGTCTCAAGCAGTCGACGTCCGCTGCCGACGATGGATAACATGCCGATTGAATCACGCCTTTATTCTGATGGCCTGTTTAGTTTCTCCGTGAACGTAAACCGTGCGACGCAGAACAGCGCCGATCAACTGCTGCGTACCGGCCGTAGAACAGTCAGCACCAGCGTGCGTGATAATGCGGAAATTACGATAGTGGGCGAGCTTCCACCACAAACGGCGAAGCGTATCGCGGACAATATCAAGTTCAGGGCCGCACAATGATCAAAGAGTGGGCAACAGTCGTTTCCTGGCAAAATGGTCTGGCGACGGTCAGCTGTGATGTGAAAGCGTCATGTAGCAGCTGTGCTTCCCGGGCCGGATGCGGGAGCCGCGTGCTGAACAAACTGGGACCACAGACCACACACACTATCGTGGTGCCCTGCGACGAACCCTTGACCCCAGGTCAAAAAGTTGAACTGGGCATTGCCGAAGGTAGCCTGTTGGGATCGGCGATGCTGGTCTACATGTCTCCGTTGGCGGGGCTGTTTCTTTTCGCAGCGCTGTTCCAGGTGCTGTTTGGTTCCGATCTTGCGGCATTAAGCGGCGCAGTGCTGGGGGGCGTGGGCGGATTCCTGATTGCTCGTGGATACTCTCGTAAGCTTGCTGAACGCGAAGCCTGGCAGCCGGTCATTCTAAACGTTGCTCTCCCACCCGATCTTATTCGCGTCGAAACCCAGCAGTGATATCTTTGCCTGATGGCGTTGCGCTTATCAGGCCTACAGCGTGCTCAGATGCAGGCGTAGGCCGGATAAGGCGTTTATGCCGCCATCCGGCAAAAGTTTCACCGACTTTGCAAGGTTGTTTCCAGTTCCCGCTATCCTTGCTCTATGAACGTTTCCTCGCCTCAGCGTTGTAGTGTAGAATGCGGCGTTTCACTTAAACAGACGTTAAGCTCAGATCAGCGACTTCTCAGAGCCTGCTCCGGCGGGCGTAAGGCACAATAATTACACTATATGAAGAACATACGTAACTTTTCAATCATAGCTCACATCGACCACGGTAAATCGACGCTGTCTGACCGTATTATCCAGATCTGCGGTGGCCTGTCTGACCGTGAAATGGAAGCGCAGGTTCTCGACTCGATGGATCTTGAGCGTGAGCGCGGTATTACTATCAAAGCGCAGAGCGTGACGCTCGATTTCAAAGCATCTGATGGTGAAACCTATCAGCTTAACTTTATCGACACCCCGGGCCACGTTGACTTCTCGTATGAAGTTTCCCGCTCGCTTGCTGCCTGTGAAGGCGCATTGCTGGTGGTTGATGCCGGACAGGGCGTAGAAGCGCAGACCCTGGCTAACTGCTATACCGCCATGGAAATGGATCTGGAAGTAGTACCGGTACTGAATAAAATTGACCTGCCAGCCGCCGATCCTGAACGCGTGGCAGAAGAGATCGAAGATATCGTTGGTATCGATGCGACGGATGCCGTTCGCTGCTCGGCGAAAACCGGCGTTGGCGTCACTGACGTTCTTGAACGTCTGGTACGCGACATTCCGCCGCCGGAAGGCGATCCGGAAGGCCCTTTACAGGCGCTGATCATCGACTCCTGGTTCGATAACTACCTTGGCGTGGTGTCACTGGTGCGTATTAAAAACGGCACCATGCGTAAAGGCGACAAAATTAAAGTGATGAGCACCGGTCAGGTCTATAACGCCGACCGTCTGGGCATCTTCACGCCAAAACAGGTTGACCGTACCGAGCTGAAATGCGGCGAGGTAGGTTGGTTGGTTTGTGCGATTAAAGACATCCTCGGCGCACCGGTTGGCGATACCCTGACGCAGGCGCGTAACCCGGCAGACAAACCGCTGCCAGGCTTTAAAAAAGTGAAGCCGCAGGTTTACGCTGGTCTGTTCCCGGTGAGCTCTGACGACTATGAAAACTTCCGTGACGCGCTTGGCAAACTGAGCCTGAACGACGCCTCCCTGTTCTACGAACCGGAAAGCTCTACCGCGCTGGGCTTCGGCTTCCGTTGTGGCTTCCTTGGTCTGCTGCACATGGAGATCATTCAGGAACGTCTGGAGCGTGAATACGATCTGGATCTGATCACCACCGCGCCGACCGTAGTCTACGAAGTCGAAACCACGGCGAAAGAGACTATCTACGTCGATAGCCCGTCCAAGCTGCCGCCGCTGAACAACATCTACGAACTACGTGAGCCAATCGCTGAGTGTCACATGCTGCTGCCGCAGGCTTACCTTGGCAACGTCATCACCCTGTGTATCGAGAAGCGTGGCGTCCAGACCAACATGGTTTACCACGGTAACCAGGTGGCGCTGACGTATGAGATTCCGATGGCGGAAGTCGTACTCGATTTCTTTGACCGTCTGAAGTCGACCTCTCGCGGCTATGCGTCGCTGGACTATAACTTCAAACGCTTCCAGGCGTCTGATATGGTGCGTGTTGATGTCCTTATCAACAACGAACGTGTCGATGCACTGGCGCTGATTACCCACCGCGACAACTCCCAGAGCCGTGGCCGTGAACTGGTTGAGAAGATGAAAGATCTGATCCCTCGCCAGCAGTTTGATATCGCGATCCAGGCGGCCATTGGTACGCACATCATCGCGCGTTCAACGGTTAAGCAGTTGCGTAAAAACGTTCTGGCGAAATGCTACGGTGGCGATATCAGCCGTAAGAAAAAGCTGCTGCAAAAACAGAAAGAGGGTAAAAAGCGCATGAAGCAGATCGGTAACGTCGAACTGCCGCAGGAAGCGTTCCTCGCCATTCTGCATGTCGGTAAAGACAGCAAATAATCTTAAGGAGTTGGCATGGCGAACATGTTTGCCCTGATTCTGGTGATTGCCACACTGGTGACGGGCATTTTATGGTGCGTAGATAAATTCATCTTCGCGCCAAAGCGCCGGGAGCGTCAGGCAGCAGCGCAAGCTGCTGCAGGTGATTCACTGGATAAAGCTACGCTGAAAAAAGTGGCACCTAAGCCAGGCTGGCTGGAAACCGGGGCGTCCGTTTTCCCGGTACTGGCGATTGTGCTGGTGGTGCGTTCATTTATCTATGAACCATTCCAGATCCCGTCAGGTTCGATGATGCCGACGCTGCTTATCGGTGACTTTATCCTGGTGGAGAAATTCGCCTACGGGATTAAAGATCCGATTTACCAGAAAACGTTGATCGAAACCGGTCATCCGAAACGCGGTGATATCGTGGTGTTTAAATACCCGGAAGATCCGCGTCTGGACTACATTAAACGTGCTGTCGGTTTACCGGGAGACAAAGTAACGTACGATCCAGTGGCGAAAGAGGTGACTATTCAGCCAGGATGCCGTTCCGGTCAGGCGTGTGAAAACGCGCTGCCGGTAACGTACTCTGATGTTCAGCCAAGTGATTTTGTACAGACCTTTGCTCGTCGTAACGGCGGTGAAGCGACCAGCGGCTTCTTTGAAGTTCCGCTGAACGAAACGAAAGAGAACGGTATTCGCCTTTCTGAGCGTAAAGAAACGCTGGGTGAGGTTACGCACCGCATTCTGACCGTGCCGATTGCGCAGGATCAGGTGGGGATGTATTACCGTCAACCTGGTCAGCCGTTGGCAACCTGGATCGTTCCGCCGGGACACTACTTCATGATGGGTGATAACCGTGATAACAGCGCGGACAGCCGTTACTGGGGATTTGTACCGGAAGCGAATCTGGTTGGTAAAGCAACCGCTATCTGGATGAGTTTTGATAAGCAAGAAGGTGAATGGCCGACCGGTGTGCGTTTAAGCCGTATTGGTGGCATTCACTAATCACCGATAATCGTTCACGTTGTCGTCATTACGGCGGCAGCGTGAATTATTTCTCGGATAAATTCCCGCAGACTAACGACATCCCTTGTCGTTGTGTATAGAATATTCCCCCGAAGTTTTAGGTTGGCACCGACAGGTTGCCACGGCACACGAAACAGCGTTGGTTTGTATATAAATGCATGCAGGCGAAGCCAGATGGCTCAGCGAAGTGCGTATATCAGGTCTGTTTCGTGTGCTGAATTGTTGACGCATTCATTTATTGGTATCGCATGAACCCCATCGTAATTAATCGGCTTCAACGGAAGCTGGGCTACACTTTTAATCATCAGGAGCTGTTGCAGCAGGCATTAACTCACCGGAGCGCCAGCAGCAAACATAACGAGCGTTTAGAATTTTTAGGCGACTCTATTTTGAGCTTTGTTATCGCTAATGCGCTGTATCACCGTTTCCCGCGTGTGGATGAAGGTGATATGAGCCGCATGCGCGCGACGCTGGTTCGCGGCAATACGCTGGCTGAATTAGCCCGTGAGTTTGACCTCGGTGAATGTTTACGTTTGGGGCCAGGTGAGCTGAAAAGCGGCGGCTTCCGTCGTGAATCAATCCTGGCGGATACCGTTGAAGCTTTGATCGGCGGCGTCTTCCTCGACAGCGATATTCAAACCGTTGAGCAATTGATCCTGAACTGGTATCAAACTCGTCTGGATGAAATTAGCCCAGGCGACAAACAAAAAGATCCGAAAACGCGCCTGCAGGAATATTTGCAGGGTCGCCACCTGCCTCTGCCGTCTTATTTGGTGGTGCAGGTCCGTGGTGAAGCACACGATCAAGAATTTACTATCCACTGCCAGGTCAGCGGCCTGAGTGAACCGGTGGTTGGCACAGGTTCGAGCCGTCGTAAGGCTGAGCAGGCTGCCGCCGAACAGGCGTTGAAAAAACTGGAGCTGGAATGAGCGAAGAGAAAACTTACTGCGGATTTATTGCTATCGTCGGTCGCCCGAACGTCGGCAAATCCACCCTGTTGAATAATCTGCTTGGGCAGAAGATTTCTATTACCTCACGTAAGGCTCAGACAACACGTCACCGTATTGTTGGCATCCATACCGAAGGCGCGTATCAGGCGATTTATGTTGATACCCCGGGTCTGCATATGGAAGAAAAACGGGCTATTAACCGCCTGATGAACAAAGCGGCGAGCAGCTCGATCGGTGATGTTGAACTGGTTATTTTCGTTGTCGAAGGCACCCGCTGGACGCCGGACGACGAAATGGTGCTCAACAAGCTGCGTGATGGCAAAGCCCCGGTTATTCTGGCCGTCAACAAAGTCGACAACGTTCAGGAAAAAGCCGATCTGCTGCCACACCTGCAGTTCCTGGCAAGTCAGATGAACTTCCTTGATATCGTACCGATTTCTGCCGAAACCGGCTTGAATGTCGATACCGTTGCGGGCATCGTGCGTAAGCATTTGCCGGAAGCTATTCATCACTTCCCGGAAGATTACATCACCGACCGTTCTCAGCGCTTTATGGCCTCTGAAATCATCCGTGAAAAGCTGATGCGTTTTCTGGGTGCTGAACTGCCGTACTCCGTTACCGTGGAGATTGAGCGTTTTATCTCTAACGAACGCGGTGGCTACGACATTAACGGCCTGATCCTCGTCGAACGTGAAGGGCAGAAGAAGATGGTTATTGGCAACAAAGGGGCCAAGATTAAAACCATCGGCATCGAAGCGCGTAAAGACATGCAGGAGATGTTCGAAGCGCCCGTTCACCTGGAACTGTGGGTGAAAGTGAAATCCGGCTGGGCCGATGACGAACGCGCGCTGCGCAGCCTCGGTTACGGCGACGACCAGTAGTTTTAATACTCTATGGCTTTCGAGGTGCAGGACAAAACACATAGTGTTTTGAACAGCGCTTGCGCTGGCTCCGAAGGAGCGAGGCCAGAGGCAGAGTCACGCGGCAAGTCCGTGAATCCCCGGGAGCCTACTCTCGTAAGTGACTGGGGTGAACGGGCGCAGCCAACGCACCTGCAACTTGAAAGACGACGAGTATTATGATGGAAGGATGGCAACGCGCTTTTGTCCTGCACAGTCGCCCCTGGAGCGAAACCAGTCTCGTGCTGGACGTCTTCACGGAAGAGTCGGGTCGCGTGCGCCTGGTGGCTAAAGGCGCACGTTCCAAACGCTCCAATCTTAAAGGCGCACTCCAGCCTTTTACCCCGTTGTTGCTTCGCTTTGGTGGACGTGGTGAGGTCAAAACCTTGCGCAGCGCCGAAGCCGTTTCTCTGGCACTCCCCCTTAGCGGAATCACGCTGTACAGCGGCTTGTATATTAACGAGCTTATCTCGCGCGTACTCGAATACGAAACCCGTTTTTCTGCACTCTTTTTCGATTACCTGAACTGCATTCAGGCGCTGGCTGGCGCGACGGGTTCGCCAGAACCTGCGTTGCGTCGCTTTGAGCTAGCCTTACTTGGTCATCTGGGGTATGGCGTCGATTTTACCCACTGTGCGGGCAGCGGCGAGCCGGTAGACGACACCATGACCTATCGCTACAGGGAAGAAAAAGGGTTTATCGCAAGCGTAGTGATTGATAATGCCACCTTTACCGGACGCCATCTGAAAGCACTCGAATCGCGGGAATTTCCGGATGCTGATACGCTTCGCGCCGCGAAACGCTTTACCCGCATGGCGTTAAAGCCGTATCTTGGTGGTAAGCCCTTAAAGAGCCGCGAATTATTCCGGCAGTTTATGCCGAAGCGAAAATAAAAAACGAGGATTGTCATGGCCGAATTACTGTTAGGCGTCAACATTGACCACATTGCCACTTTACGTAATGCACGCGGTACCGCATATCCGGACCCGGTTCAGGCAGCGTTTATCGTTGAACAGGCGGGCGCGGACGGTATTACCGTACACCTGCGTGAAGACCGTCGTCATATCACTGACCGTGACGTACGTATTTTGCGCCAGACGCTGGATACACGCATGAATCTGGAAATGGCAGTCACCGAAGAGATGCTGTCGATTGCCGTTGAGACTAAGCCGCATTTTTGCTGCCTGGTGCCGGAAAAGCGTCAGGAAGTTACCACTGAAGGCGGGCTGGACGTCGCCGGTCAGCGTGACAAGATGCGCGATGCCTGCAAACGCCTGGCGGACGCAGGCATTCTGGTTTCGCTGTTTATCGATGCCGATGAAGAGCAGATTAAGGCCGCTTCGGAAGTTGGCGCACCGTTTATTGAAATTCACACTGGCTGTTACGCCGATGCGAAAACCGACGCAGAACAGGCCAGCGAACTGGCGCGTATCGCCAAAGCGGCAACCTATGCTGCAAGTCTTGGCCTGAAGGTGAATGCGGGTCACGGTCTGACGTATCACAATGTTAAAGCTATCGCGCGTATCCCGGAAATGCACGAGCTGAATATTGGCCATGCCATTATTGGACGTGCGGTGATGAGCGGCCTGAAAGAGGCCGTAGTAGAAATGAAGCGCCTGATGCTGGAAGCGCGTGGCTAATGGCGATTCTGGGATTAGGTACGGATATCGTGGAGATTGCCCGCATCGAAGCGGTGATCTCCCGTTCCGGCGACCGCCTGGCAAGACGTGTGCTCAGCGACAACGAATGGGCAATCTGGGAAACGCATCAGCAGCCGGTGCGTTTTCTGGCGAAGCGTTTTGCAGTCAAAGAGGCGGCAGCAAAAGCCTTTGGCACGGGTATTCGCAATGGGCTGGCATTTAATCAGTTTGAAGTCTTTAACGACGAACTTGGTAAGCCGCGTTTGCGATTATGGGGAGAGGCGTTAAAACTGGCGGAAAAACTCGGCGTTGCGCACATGCATGTGACGCTGGCCGATGAGCGTCACTACGCCTGCGCCACGGTGATTATCGAAAGTTAGATTCAGGACGATGCCGGATGGCGACGCGTAGTGTCTTATCCGGTCTACGGGTTATGCGTTTGTTGCAGGGGCAGGGTAGGGGCTTCATCGCCAGATGGCGACGCGGCTAAAGTTTATCGGCGTGGTGCATCAGCACAAACTTATCCCACAGCTGCTCTTCTGTTTCGACATGCGCCGGATCTTTCAAAATAGTATTGGGGATCGGGCACACTTTCTGGCAGGTTGGCGTGTCGTAATGGCCTACGCATTCCGTACACTTGTCGCTGTTAATCTCGTAAATGCTATCACCCATCGAAATCGCCTCATTCGGGCATTCGGGCTCGCACATATCGCAATTGATACACTTTTTAGTGATTAACAGGGCCATCAGGAAACTCTCAAAACATCACAAATCGGGCGGGCATTATACGCGCATTCTTTGCTCAGACCAGTTTTTTTACCAGTGCTTCGCTGTGGCGAATACGTTCCGGGGCATGCTCCAGATCCTGCTGCACCAGCGCCATAAACAGTAAATCGGTGAGCATCATTTGCGCGTGGGTGGAGGAAATCGCTGCGCTGCGCGTGGCCTGCTCTTCGGCAATGGTGTACAGACAATGACTTGCCCGTTGCTGCAGGGCGTTCGGTGTAAATCCGGTGATGGCGAGGATTTTCGCGCCGGTACGCAGCGTTTCATCTGCCGCCAGATTAAGTTCGCGGCGCTCACCGGTGTACGAAATAGCCAGCAACAAATCGCTTGGTGAAAGCGCCTGCACCGTCGCCAGCAGGGCGTGCATATCACGTTCGACTACCGCGTTAAAACCAATCTTCAACAGCTTCCAGGCAAAGTTTTGTGCTACCAGACCCGATGCACCAATCCCGGTCACGATAATGCGGCGGGCTGAACGCAGCATCGTGACGCTCTCCATCAGTTTCTCTTCGCTGTTGACGTCCAGCGTCGCATGCATCGCCGCCACGTTCTCTTTAATCAGTTTCTCGCCTACCATTCGCATCGGGTCGTCACCGCGAATCTGATTATGTACCGGAATGGAATGGGGATTAGGATTGCTGGCCAATGCTTCGCTAATCGCCAGTTTGAGTGCCGGGAATCCTTTAAAGCCCATCTTTTGCGCGAATTTTACCACGCTGGACTGGCTGACGCCCGCTTCAAAGGCCAGCTGTTGTGAACTGAGATGACGCGCAGTATCCGGCTGAGCAAGAAGATAATCCGCAAGTTTTTTATCGCTTTGCGCGAGATCCGGATAACGCTGACGAATGCGAATTAAACAGTTCATGCTTTCTCCTGGCGAAAATGTGATGGCGATTACAAAACAAAATATCACTCGCCTTAGTGAATATAATATTCCATTATGACAGATTATTATGAATTAAAAATTCCTAAGGAACAAAAAATGAATCTCGGTGCGTTAGTTTCAGAAACCCGCAATCCTCAGACCATGGATCTGGATGCGCTCTCCACTCTGGAGTTGGTTCATCGTTTTAATCAACAGGATACGCTGGTAGCTGAAGCAGTAAAAGCAACTCTTCCTGAAGTTGCGCGTGCGGTCGATGCGGCAGCTGACGCGCTAAAAGCCGGTGGACGCATTATTTACATGGGAGCAGGAACCAGCGGGCGTCTTGGGGTGCTGGACGCGTCTGAATGCCCGCCGACTTTTGGCGTCCCGCACGGTCTGGTGGTTGGGCTGATTGCCGGGGGACCGGGCGCTTTGCTGAAGGCAGTAGAAGGCGCAGAAGATAACCCGCAGCTAGGCGAAGACGATCTGCGTGAGCTTAATCTTACCGCACAGGATCTGGTGGTGGGGCTGGCAGCTTCTGGTCGCACGCCGTATGTAATTGGCGGGTTGAAATATGCGCGTTCGGTGGGCTGTACAACGGCGGCTATTTCTTGCAATCCAGATTCCCCTATCGCGCATGAAGCGGATATTGCCATTTCTCCGGTAGTGGGGCCTGAGGCGCTGACCGGGTCAACACGACTGAAATCCGGCACCGCGCAAAAGCTGGTGCTCAATATGATCTCCACCGGCGCGATGGTGAAATTTGGCAAGGTGTACCAGAACCTGATGGTGGATATGCAGGCAACCAACGTCAAACTGGTCGATCGGGCGTGCCGTATGGTGGTTGAAGCCACCGGTATTGCGCGGGCTCAAGCTGAAACGCTGCTGAAGCAGACGGATTATGATGTTAAGCCAGCTATTTTAATGGCGCTCACCGGCCTGGATGCCGCTGCCGCCCGCGAAAAGCTTGCCGCTCACCAGGGTTTTTTACGCGCGGCGTTAGAACACTAAGAGGTGTATATGGATAAGACGGCGTTGCTGGCCAGCGACATCCTGCTGGGCGTTGGCGGAGAGAACAATATTCTGCGTCTGGAAAACTGTATGACCCGTGTCAGGGTGGAAGTTCAGGATGACGGGCAGATCGATATTCCCCGCCTCAGGCAACTGCCCGGCGTTAGCGGCTACGTGAAGCAGGGCGCACAGCACCAGATTATTGTCGGCCCCGGTAAAGCTGCCAAAGTGGTGGATGCCATGCGTTCCCTGATTGCCGATGGCGGCGAGCGAGCAGGTGCCAATGATATTGAGCGCACCAAGTCAGAAGCCAAAGCGAAGTACAAAGCGCCGATGAGCGATGCGCTGCGCAAGCTGGCAAACGTCTTTATCCCTCTTATTCCGGCGTTTATCGCCTCCGGTTTGATTACCGGCATTATTAACATCCTTAAGCGCCCGGATATCGTGGGGGATTTTGCGACCCACTATCCAAATATGCTGGGACTGATGGGCATATTTGGCAGCGCCGTGTTTGCCATTATGAATATTCTGGTCGGGGTGAATACCGCCAAAGTTTTCGGTGGCTCCCTGGCAATGGGCGGGGTGATGGCGGGGATCCTTTCCAGCCCTCAACTGGCGCAAATTACCCTGTTTGGCGAAGCGTTGCAGCCGGGGCGCGGTGGGGTGATTGCGGTATTGCTGGTGGTTGCGCTGATGTGCTGGATCGAACGTAAATTCCGCACGCTGTTGCCGGAATCACTGGAGCTTATCCTTAACCCGCTGCTAACCACCATCATTACCGGTGTCATCGCGATTGTGGCGCTGCAACCGCTTGGCGGATGGATTTCTGAATCTATCGCTCACGGCGCATCCTGGGCTATCGATCGCGGCGGTTTTCTGGTCGGTGCTGTGCTGGCAGGAACCTTCCTGCCGTTGGTGCTCACCGGACTTCATCAGGGATTGGTGCCCATCCACGTTGAGCTGGTTCAGGCGCACGGTTATAACGCGCTTTTTCCGATCCTGGCGATGGCGGGCGTTGGGCAAATAGGTGCTGCGATCGCGGTTCTGATGAAAACCCGTAATGCGCGGCTAAAGAAAGTGATCAAAGGGGCGCTACCGGTCGGACTGCTGGGGATTGGCGAGCCGCTGATTTTTGGCGTAACGCTGCCGTTGGGTAAGCCGTTTATCGGTGCTTGTCTTGGCGGCGCGGTAGGTGGGGCGCTGATTAGCTACTGGAAGGTGGCGACGGTCATCACCTTTGGCATCTCCGGATTACCGCTGGCACTGACGATTGTTGCCGGAAAAGTGATGTTCTATCTGTTAGGCTATCTGGTAGCAGTTATCGCCGGGTTCCTGTTTACCTGGCTATTGGGATTCACTGATCCAGAGGAATAAGGTTTGACCAATCACCAGCGCCGCGTTGTCTTTTTTGATTTGGATGGCACGTTACACCAGCAGGATATGTTCGGTAGTTTTATTCGTTATCTGCTGCGTCGCCAGCCGCTGAATGCGTTGCTTGTGCTGCCTTTGTTACCGGTGATTGCGCTGGCGTTGCTGATAAAAGGACGTGCCGCCCGCTGGCCAATGAGCCTGCTGTTATGGGGATGCACTTTTGGGCGCAGCGAAGCGCGTCTGAAAGCGCATCAGGCCGACTTTGTGCGCTGGTTTCGCAGTAACGTGACGGCGTTTCCGCTCGTGCAGCAGCGGCTGACAACCTACCTGTTAAGCTCCGACGCTGATATCTGGCTTATTACCGGCTCTCCGCAGTCACTGGTCGAGCAGGTTTACTTTGATACTCCATGGCTACCGCGAGTCAATCTGATCGCCAGCAAAATGGCGCGGGGATACGGCGGCTGGGTACTGACTTTGCGCTGTCTGGGCCACGAGAAAGTGACACAACTGGAACGCCACATTGGCACGCCGCTACAGCTTTACAGTGGCTATAGTGACAGTAATCAGGACAATCCTCTGCTCTCTTTTTGCCAGCATCGCTGGCGCGTCACGCCGCGCGGAGAGCTTCAGCAACTCGAATAGCTAACGCACATGCAATTTGAAGTATGACGTGTATAATGCGCCCGCTTTGATTACTGGAGTTACCCCTTTGTCAGATGTTGAATTTAGCCACGAATACTGGATGCGTCATGCTTTAACGCTGGCTAAGCGCGCCTGGGATGAGCGTGAAGTCCCGGTGGGTGCGGTATTGGTACATAACAACCGAGTAATTGGCGAAGGCTGGAACCGCCCTATTGGACATCATGATCCGACTGCCCACGCTGAGATTATGGCGCTTCGTCAGGGCGGCCTGGTGCTGCAAAACTACCGCCTGTTAGATGCCACGCTGTACGTCACTCTGGAGCCGTGCGTAATGTGCGCTGGCGCGATGGTGCACAGCCGTATCGGTCGGGTCGTTTTTGGTGCGCGCGATGCGAAAACGGGCGCTGCCGGGTCATTAATGGATGTACTGCATCACCCTGGAATGAATCATCGGGTTGAAGTGACAGAGGGGGTACTGCGGGATGAATGTGCCACGTTGCTCAGTGATTTTTTCCGCATGCGCCGGCAGGAAATCAAGGCCCTGAAAAAATCCGCTAATCAGTAACTCTCAGCCTGATGGCAGTGCGCTTATCAGGCGTACAAGACTACTTCTCCTCTTTTTTATGCGGTGAAAACAGCAGGGAAGGGGAGTGCGTCAGGTAGTTTGACGACGTTTGAGACAGAAACGCCGAAAGCGGGAATTTCTCTTTACCTAATAGTTCTGCGGGCGTCACCGTCGGGTAATCCTGCGCCAGTTGCTGCGTTTCTAGCGCCTGTTTTTCTTTCTCTTGCAGATATCCCACCAGGCTAATTTGGTACTTACGGATATTTTCCACATAGGCGTAAGCTTCGTGGCCGCGCGCATAGCCATAGGTCAACTTGTTATAATACGGTTTTTGGCTGAGCAGCGGTAATCGCTGTTTTACGTCAGACCAACTGTTCGGATTGCCTTTGGTTTTCACCGTCAGCGCCCGCGCATCCAGCATGTGTGCATAACCCATGTTATAGGCTGCAAGGGCAAACCAGATGCGTTCTCCTTCGGGGACGGTATCCGGTACTTTACTCATCATATCCTGCAAGTATCGCGCGCCGCCGCTGATACTCTGTTCAGCATCGGTACGGTCGGTCAGCCCGAGACTTTGAGCAGTATTTTTGGTCAGCATCATCAGTCCGCGTACGCCGGTTGGAGAGGTGGCCTGCGCGTCCCAGTGTGATTCCTGATACGAGATAGCGGCCAGCAGTCGCCAGTCTATCTCTTGCGCATATTTCTCAAACAGCGGCTTGAGGTCCGGCAACACGCTGTCTACGGCGCGTAAAAAGGAGCGGGTATCAACATAGTCAAAATCATCGCCATGCCCGAGATATTTCTCTTCCAGCCGTGCCAGAGAACCGTCTTCATTCATGGTGTTGAAGAAATCCAGTAGGGCGGCAGACAGCGTGTTGTCATCGTCCAGCCGACTAAACCATGTCACCGGTTGTTCGTCAGAGACGTCGAGCGCTACGGCCAGCTCAGGATGCACGCGTTGATATAAGCTGATGGCAACAGAATCGGCAATGGTGTAATCCAGCTTTCCGGCGATTACATCATCAAGCAGTTCGGTGGTGCCCTTTTTGTCATCGACTTTCCAGCTCAGATCGGGAAATTTTTTCTCTTTTAGCTGCTGGAGGTCATTAACCACCACATGCCCAGGGGCGATAGTCAGTTGGTTTTCGTTCACGGTGGCAAGCGTGCGCGGGCGGTATTGCCCAACCCGGTACACCAGCTGTTGTGAAACCGAATAATAGGTCGGGCCGGGCTGGTAATTTTTCACCCGCTCGCTGTTATAGACCAGACCTGCGGCTAACAGGTCGGCATTGCCGTTATCCAGGTCGTCAAAAAGCTGGCTGATGTTCTGGCGTACGGTAACTTTTAACTTCACGCCTAAGTAGTCGGCAAATTCCTGGGCCAGTTCATAATCCAGGCCGAATTTTTTGCCGTTGAGGGTCGCGTAAGTTAACGGTGAGTCGATGGTACTGACGCGCAGCTCTCCCCGCGACTGAATGGCGGCGATACGATTTTCGGCTTTACCGAACCAGGGAATAGATGGCCAAAGGGCCGCTGCCAACAACAGCGTCAATATGCCGATGAACAGATAATTAATCTTTAATTTTTTCAATTAGTTAATTCTCTGAACCGTACGTTGTCTCTGTCTGCTGTGGTGTTGATTAAGAAGTGAAGTCGTCATTAATGAACGGCATTTTGCTTAAACTTGCGTCAGTTGGCAACTTATTCAGAAATCTGACCGCATTTGATGATAAGTGACGGTCGTGATTTTATTTCGACGCAAACGGTTTCGTCGGCGCGGTAGATTCTTTATAATGACGCCCGTTTCCCCCACTTGGGCACACCGAAAGCTTAGAAGACGAGAGACTTATGATGGAAATTCTGCGTGGTTCACCTGCACTGTCTGCATTCCGTATTAACAAACTGCTGGCACGTTTTCAGGCTGCCAACCTCCAGGTCCACAACATTTACGCCGAGTACGTCCATTTTGCCGATCTGAATGCACCGTTAAATGAAGATGAGCACGCGCAGCTTGCACGCCTGCTGAAATATGGTCCTGCTCTGCAAAGCCACGCCCCGGAAGGCAAACTGCTGCTGGTTACGCCTCGCCCAGGCACCATCTCCCCGTGGTCTTCTAAAGCGACTGATATTGCCCACAACTGCGGTCTGCACCAGATTAGCCGCCTGGAACGTGGCATTGCCTGGTATGTAGAAGCCTCTACGCTGACCGCTGAGCAATGGCAGATGGTGGCCGACGAACTGCACGACCGCATGATGGAAACGGTTTTCTCTGCGCTGAACGATGCCGAAAAACTGTTTGCCCATCACCAACCGGCGCCGGTCTCCAGCGTTGATCTACTGGGTGAGGGACGTCAGGCGCTGATCGACGCTAACCTGCGTCTGGGTCTGGCGCTGGCGGAAGACGAAATTGACTATCTGCAGGATGCGTTCACCAAACTGGGACGTAACCCGAACGATATTGAACTATACATGTTTGCGCAGGCCAACTCTGAGCACTGTCGCCACAAGATTTTTAACGCCGACTGGGTTATCGATGGTAAACAGCAGCCGAAGTCGCTGTTCAAGATGATCAAGAATACCTTCGAAACCACGCCGGACCACGTGCTGTCTGCCTATAAAGACAACGCTGCGGTAATGGAAGGCTCTGAAGTGGGCCGCTATTTTGCCGATCACAAAACTGGCCGCTACGATTTCCA
Organism: Citrobacter sp. MGH105; assembly: GCF_001037485.2. NCBI lineage: Bacteria > Pseudomonadati > Pseudomonadota > Gammaproteobacteria > Enterobacterales > Enterobacteriaceae > Citrobacter > Citrobacter sp. MGH105. Next base: position 1,369,770 of record NZ_CP073048.1, read on the forward strand.
TCAGGAACCAGCCCACATCCTGATGAAGGTTGAAACTCACAACCACCCGACGGCCATCTCTCCGTGGCCAGGTGCTGCAACCGGCTCCGGCGGCGAAATCCGCGACGAGGGCGCAACAGGTCGCGGTGCAAAACCGAAAGCCGGGCTGGTGGGTTTCTCCGTTTCCAACCTGCGTATTCCTGGCTTTGAACAGCCGTGGGAAGAAGACTTCGGTAAGCCGGACCGTATTGTTACCGCGCTTGATATCATGACCGAAGGTCCGCTGGGCGGCGCGGCATTTAACAACGAATTTGGTCGTCCGGCGCTGACTGGCTACTTCCGTACCTATGAAGAAAAGGTCAACAGCCATAACGGCGAAGAGCTGCGCGGTTACCATAAACCGATCATGCTGGCAGGCGGGATCGGTAACATCCGTGCCGATCACGTGCAGAAGGGCGAGATCGTCGTTGGCGCTAAGCTTATCGTCCTCGGCGGCTCGGCAATGAACATTGGCCTTGGCGGCGGGGCAGCCTCCTCTATGGCTTCCGGCCAGTCTGATGCCGATCTTGATTTCGCTTCCGTACAGCGTGACAACCCGGAAATGGAACGTCGTTGCCAGGAAGTTATCGACCGTTGCTGGCAGATGGGTGATGCGAACCCGATTCTGTTTATCCATGACGTTGGCGCGGGTGGACTGTCTAACGCTATGCCGGAGCTGGTAAGCGATGGTGGTCGCGGCGGTAAGTTCCAGCTGCGCGATATCCTCAGCGATGAGCCGGGTATGAGCCCGCTGGAAATCTGGTGTAACGAATCCCAGGAACGCTACGTGCTGGCGGTTGCTGCCGATCAATTGCCGCTGTTTGACGAACTGTGTAAGCGCGAGCGCGCGCCGTATGCGGTGATTGGTGAAGCTACCGAAGAACAGCATCTGACCTTGAGCGACAGCCACTTCGACAACCAGCCGATCGACATGCCGCTTGATGTGCTGCTGGGTAAAACACCGAAAATGACCCGCGATGTGCAGACGCTGAAAGCCAAAGGCGATGCCCTGAATCGTGGTGAAATCTCGATTGCAGATGCGGTTAACCGCGTGCTGCATCTGCCGACTGTCGCGGAGAAAACGTTCCTCGTGACCATCGGTGACCGTACCGTTACCGGCATGGTTGCGCGTGACCAGATGGTTGGTCCATGGCAGATCCCGGTCGCTAACTGCGCGGTCACTACCGCAAGCCTCGATAGCTACTACGGCGAAGCGATGTCTATCGGCGAACGCGCGCCGGTTGCACTACTGGACTTCTCTGCCTCTGCGCGTCTGGCGGTCGGTGAAGCGCTGACCAACATTGCGGCAACGCAGATTGGTGACATCAAACGTATTAAGCTGTCGGCAAACTGGATGGCGGCTGCGGGTCACCCTGGTGAAGATGCTGGCCTGTACGAAGCAGTAAAAGCCGTTGGGGAAGAGCTATGCCCGGCGCTCGGCCTGACCATTCCAGTGGGTAAAGACTCTATGTCGATGAAAACCCGCTGGCAGGAAGGTAACGAGCAGCGTGAAATGACCTCGCCGCTGTCGCTGGTGATTACCGCCTTTGCCCGCGTAGAAGATGTGCGCCACACCATTACCCCGCAGCTGTCTACTGAAGACAACGCCCTGCTGCTGATTGACCTCGGTCTTGGTCACAATGCGCTGGGCGCTACGTCGCTGGCGCAGGTTTACCGTCAACTGGGCGATAAGCCTGCCGACGTGCGTAACGTTGAGCAACTGAAAGGCTTCTACGATGCGATTCAGGCGCTGGTCGCTACGCGTAAGCTGCTGGCCTACCATGACCGTTCTGACGGCGGTCTGCTGGTTACGCTGGCGGAAATGGCCTTCGCCGGTCACTGCGGTATTGACGCTGATATCCACTCTCTGGGTGAAGATCGTCTGGCGGCGCTGTTTAACGAAGAACTGGGTGCGGTGATTCAGGTTCGTGCTGCTGAGCGTGAGGCGGTGGAAGCGATTCTGGCTGCCCACGGCCTGGCAGACTGCGTACACTTCCTCGGTAAAGCCGTTGAAGGTGACCGCTTCAACCTGACCGCTAACGGCCAGCCGGTGTTTAGCGAAAGCCGTACAACCCTGCGTATGTGGTGGGCGGAAACCACCTGGCAGATGCAGCGTCTGCGTGACAATCCGGAATGCGCCGATCAAGAACACGACGCTAAAACCAACGATGCGGACCCTGGTCTCAACGTTAAACTGTCGTTTGATATCAACGAAGATGTTGCCGCTCCGTACATCGCCACCGGTGCGCGTCCCAAAGTGGCCGTACTGCGCGAGCAGGGCGTGAACTCCCACGTTGAAATGGCAGCAGCCTTCCACCGTGCGGGTTTCGAAGCCATCGATGTGCACATGAGCGACCTGCTGGGCGGACGTATCGGCCTGGGTAACTTCCAGGCGCTGGTGGCCTGCGGCGGCTTCTCTTATGGCGATGTGCTCGGCGCTGGTGAAGGTTGGGCGAAGTCGATTCTGTTCAACAACCGCGTCCGTGATGAGTTCGAAACCTTTTTCCATCGCCCGCAAACGCTGGCACTCGGCGTGTGTAACGGTTGTCAGATGATGTCTAACCTGCGTGAGCTGATCCCAGGAAGCGACCTGTGGCCGCGCTTTGTACGTAACCACTCCGATCGTTTTGAAGCCCGCTTCAGTCTGGTCGAAGTGACGCAAAGCCCATCCTTACTGCTTGCTGATATGGTGGGTTCGATGATGCCGATTGCCGTTTCTCACGGTGAAGGTCGTGTGGAAGTGCGTGACGGTGCGCATCTGGCTCAGCTTGAGAGCAAAGGTCTGGTGGCGCTGCGCTACGTTGATAACTTCGGTAAGGTGACCGAGACCTATCCGGCTAACCCGAACGGTTCGCCGAACGGTATTACTGCAGTGACCACTGAAAATGGTCGCGTCACCATTATGATGCCGCACCCGGAACGTGTGTTCCGTACCGTGAGCAACTCCTGGCACCCGGAAAACTGGGGCGAGGATAGCCCGTGGATGCGTATTTTCCGCAACGCGCGTAAACAGCTCGGTTAATTCGCTCAATAGTCATCAAGCCCCTCTTCGCGAGGGGCTTTTTTTTGTCTGCCGGATGAAACCCGCCTGATGACGCTACGCTTATCAGGCCTACAGGGAAAATGCGGTTGTAGGCCGGATAAGGCGTTCACGCCGCCATCCGGCAATAAACTCAGCGCTTGCACCTAAAAGTAAAGTGTCGGGAAATGCCGACATGGACAGGGTTGTGGTGTCGTCAAAAAGAGACGTTTAATTATTTGATTTAATAGGGATTTGTTTTTAAATGCTGCAAGTGTTGCTGATTGGCGACAGAGAGAACAAAAAACAGCCAGAATTGTTATTTGTGAAAATAATAATATTTTTCATACTTATCATTGTGTTAATAAAGTGTTTTGAATATTGGCACAGATGCTGCATAATATTAACCAGTGGCTCATTCACCTTCTTATGTCAGCCCCTTCGGGACGTGCTACATAAACTTCGAATGACGCACAACAAGGTGCCTGCCGTCCAACATCTGATATTAGCATTGCTCATATCAACCTCCGGGCGAAACGTCGAGTTAGGCACCGCCTTATTCCACAACAAAGCCGGGTTAATCCCGGCTTTGTTGTATCTGGCGTTCCCCTCAGTTAGCATCAATCTATTCCTGTCCATTGAGAGTAACGCCTTGAAGCGCTGGTCAGTTTTTCCCCGATCTTTACGTCAATTGGTGACGTTGGCCTTCTTGCTTATCCTGCTGCCGTTGTTAGTTCTGGCCTGGCAGGCATGGCAAAGTCTGAATGCCCTGAGCGCGCAGGCTGCGCTGACAAACCGCACCACGCTGATTGATGCCAGACGCAGCGAGGCGATGACCAACGTCGCGCTGGAGATGGAGCGCAGCTATCGGCAATACTGCGTGCTTGATGACCCAACATTGGCCAGGGTCTACCAAAGCCAGCGTAAACGCTACAGCGACATGCTGGATGCGCATGCGGGGGTGTTGCCGGATACCAAGCTCTACCAGGCGTTGCGTCAGGATCTTAACGATCTCGCGCAGTTGCAGTGTAAAAACAGTGGTCCTGACAGTGTGTCGGCTGCACGGCTGGAAGCGTTCGCCAATGCCAATACCGAGATGGTGCAAGCGACGCGTACCGTGGTCTTTTCTCGTGGGCAGCAGTTACAGCAGGAAATAGCCGAACGCGGGCAGTTTTTTGGCTGGCAGGCACTGGTGCTGTTTCTCGTCAGCCTGGCGATGGTCTTGCTGTTTACCCGCATGATTATCGGTCCGGTGAAGGGCATTGAACGGATGATCAACTGTCTGGGAGAAGGGCGCTCGCTGGGGGATAGCGTATTATTTACCGGGCCGCGGGAATTGAGATCCGTGGGGCAGCGTATCATCTGGTTAAGCGAACGCCTCTCCTGGCTTGAGTCGCAACGGCATCAGTTTTTACGCCATCTTTCCCATGAGCTGAAAACACCGCTGGCGAGCATGCGCGAAGGTACCGAATTGTTGGCCGATCAGGTGGTTGGCCCGTTAACACCGGAGCAAAAAGAGGTGGTCGGTATTCTGGATGACAGCAGCCGTAACCTGCAAAAGCTGATTGAACAACTCCTCGATTACAACCGCAAGCTGGCGGATGACGAGGTGGAACTTGAAAGTGTGGAAATCGCGCCGCTGGTGGAAAGCGTTGTTTCTGCGCATAGCCTGCCCGCTCGCGCCAAAATGATACATACTGATGTTGCGCTTGCGGTGAACACTTGCCTGGCAGAACCGATGCTGTTGATGAGCGTGCTGGACAATCTTTATTCCAATGCGGTGCACTATGGTGCTGAATCCGGTAACATTTGGATCCGCAGCAGTTTGCATGGCTCAACGGTATACATCGATGTAATGAATACCGGCACACCGATTCCAGAAGCAGAACAGACCATGATCTTCGAGCCTTTTTTCCAGGGGAGTCATCAGCGAAAAGGGGCGGTAAAAGGAAGCGGGTTGGGGCTAAGCATTGCCAGAGATTGCATCCGCCGTATGCGGGGCAAGCTGTATCTGGTTGATGACCATGCGCAAAACGTTTGTTTTCGCATAGAACTGCCGCTAGCTGCTGCGAAAAATCACTAAAATAAACCTAAGTCTGGTGAGTATGCCATACGTTGTTGTCCGAATGCTTAAACGACATTTTCTTCGTCGCGTCATCCTCGCAAGCCTGCCGTGCCTGGCGCTGGTTGGTTGTGTCCCGAACGCGGTGAATCATATTATCGGCGATCCCTCGCAGGAGAAAATTCCGCCTAATCAACTGGCGGACTACCTTGCAACCGACTGTACGGATATCTGGTCGCTGTCTGGCCAGTCTACAGAAACCAATCCGTTGTACTGGCTGCGGGCGATGGATTGTGCCAATCGCCTGATGCCGGTGCAGGCGCGTAGTGAAGCCAGCACCCTGATGGCAGATACCTGGCAGGGCGCTTTCAGGCGTGGGATCCTGCTCGATAATGCCAACATTACGCCGCCTGAAAGGCGGGAGGCTGTTACGCGCCTCGATGCGTTAAGCCCGCAAATTCCGCCGCAGGTACGCCCGCTGTATCAGGTCTGGCGCAGCAGCCAAACGTTGCAGTTGCAGCTTGCCGAAGAGCGTATGCGCTACAGTAAACTCCAGCAGGCGTCCGACAGCGATCTCGATACGCTGCGCCAACAGCAACAGCATTTGCAGTCCCAGCTCGATCTCACGACCCGCAAGCTGGAGAATCTGACCGATATTGAGCGCCAGCTTTCCACGCGCAAACCTGGCGGTAACTACAATCCTGATGCGCTGCACGGGAACGATAAACTCACTACGCCTGATAACGAAGAAGGCGCAGCGCCGTCTGCCGATGAGGTTACGCCATGATAAGCCGTAAGCCCGCGCATCTGCTGCTGGTGGATGACGATCCGGGACTGTTGAAATTACTTGGAATGCGACTGACCAGCGAAGGCTACAGCGTCGTGACCGCGGAAAGTGGGCAGGAAGGGTTACGGGTGCTGAACCGTGAAAAAGTGGATCTGGTTATTAGCGATCTGCGCATGGATGAAATGGATGGCATGCAGCTGTTTACTGAAATCCAGAAAGTACAGCCAGGGATGCCGGTGATTATCCTGACCGCTCACGGCTCCATCCCTGACGCCGTTGCGGCGACCCAGCAAGGGGTGTTCAGTTTTCTCACTAAGCCAGTCGACAAGGACGCGTTGTATCACGCGATTGACGGGGCGCTGGAACAGTCTGCGCCCGCCACCGATGACAGCTGGCGCGAATCTATCGTTACCCGCAGCCCGCTGATGCTACGCCTGCTGGAACAGGCGCGAATGGTGGCGCAATCGGACGTTAGCGTCTTGATCAACGGTCAGAGCGGAACCGGGAAAGAAGTTTTCGCTCAGGCTATTCACAACGCCAGCCCACGCAGCCAAAAACCTTTCATTGCCATTAACTGCGGCGCGTTGCCGGAACAACTGCTGGAATCAGAACTGTTTGGTCATGCGCGCGGTGCTTTTACCGGTGCGGTGAGCAATCGTGAAGGGCTGTTTCAGGCCGCGGAAGGCGGCACGCTGTTTCTCGATGAGATTGGCGATATGCCTGCGCCGTTACAGGTGAAACTGCTGCGCGTATTGCAGGAACGAAAAGTCAGACCGTTGGGCAGTAACCGCGATATCGACATTGATGTGCGGATCGTTTCTGCGACCCACCGCGATTTACCCAAAGCGATGGCACGGGGCGAATTTCGCGAGGATTTGTACTATCGCCTCAATGTGGTGAGCCTGAAGATCCCTGCGCTGGCCGAGCGTACGGAAGATATTCCGCTGCTGGCGAACCATCTGCTGCGCCAGTCTGCTGAACGGCACAAACCGTTCGTACGCGCCTTTTCAACCGATGCCATGAAGCGGTTAATGACCGCCAGTTGGCCGGGCAACGTGCGTCAGCTGGTCAACGTAATTGAGCAGTGCGTGGCGTTGACCTCTTCGCCGGTGATCAGCGACGCGCTGGTGGAGCAGGCGCTGGAAGGGGAAAACACCGCGCTGCCGACCTTTGTTGAGGCGCGTAACCAGTTTGAGCTCAACTATCTGCGTAAGCTGCTGCAAATCACCAAGGGCAATGTGACCCACGCGGCAAGAATGGCGGGGCGCAACCGCACCGAATTCTATAAATTGCTTTCTCGGCACGAGCTGGATGCAAACGATTTCAAAGAATAAATCTGCGGATTATGTTAGCTTTATTCGATCAAAAGACAGGCGACCTTTTCAAGGAATAGCATGAAAAAGATTGATGCGATTATTAAACCCTTCAAGCTGGACGACGTCCGCGAAGCGCTGGCAGAAGTCGGCATTACCGGTATGACTGTGACAGAAGTGAAAGGTTTTGGCCGTCAGAAAGGCCATACCGAGTTGTACCGTGGCGCGGAATATATGGTGGATTTTCTGCCGAAGGTAAAAATTGAAATTGTGGTTACCGACGACATCGTCGATACCTGCGTCGACACCATTATCCGTACTGCCCAGACCGGCAAAATTGGTGACGGTAAGATTTTTGTATTCGACGTGGCACGCGTTATTCGTATTCGTACCGGTGAAGAAGACGACGCGGCAATCTAAGCCGCGCCGTTAATTTGTAGGCCTGATAAGCGTAGCGCATCAGGCAGAGTGATTGCCGGATGGCGGCGTAAACGCCTTATCCGGCCTACTCGCGTAACACATTACAAGACTTTGTGCGGACCGAAGCATTCGTAATGAATGTTCTCGTTTTTCACGCCCAGACCGACCAGCTGCTTCGCGGCGAACTGCATGAAACCAACCGGACCGCACAGATAAAACTGCATAGCCGGATCGCTGATTGCGCTTTCCAGTTTGTTCAAATCCATCAGACCTACGCTATCAAACGCACCTTTCGCGCGATCGGCTTCGGTTGGCTCACGATACCAGGTGTGTGCGCTAAAGCGTGGCAGCGTTTTGCCGAGTTCGTTGACTTCATCAGGGAAGGCATGCACGTCACCATTTTCTGCCGCGTGGAACCAGTTAACCTGCGCCGTATGCTTCGCTTTTGCCAGCGTATCCAGCATCGCCAGCATTGGGGTTTGTCCCACGCCCGCGGAGATCAGAGATACCGGGGTGTCGGTCGCGACGTCCATAAAGAAATCGCCCGCAGGTGCGGCCAGGTGAACAACGTCGCCAACATTCGCATGGTTGTGCAGCCAGGTTGAAACCTGACCACCGTCCTCACGCTTAACCGCAATACGGTAGCCTTTGCCATCGGGTTTACGGGTCAGTGAGTACTGACGAATTTCCTGATGCGGGAAACCTTCCGGCTTTAACCAGACGCCCAGATATTGCCCCGGATGATATTCAGCTACTGCGCCACCGTCGACAGGTTCAAACTCAAAGCTGGTGATAAGTGCACTGCGTGGGGTTTTTGCCACGATGCGGAAAGGACGGGTACCTTCCCAGCCGCCATTTTTATTGGCATTTTCGCTGTAAATCTGCGCTTCACGGTTGATGAAAACGTTCGCCAGCACGCCGTATGCTTTGCTCCACGCATCCAGAACTTCCTGGCCTGGGCTGAACATTTCGTCCAGCGTTGCCAGTAAATGGCCACCCACGATGTTGTACTGCTCGGGTTTAATCTGGAAGCTGGTATGCTTCTGTGCGATTTTCTCAACAGCCGGCAACAGTGCCGCCAGATTTTCGATATTGCTGGCATACGCGGCAATAGCATTAAACAGCGCTTCACGCTGATCGCCATTACGCTGATTACTCATGTTGAAGATTTCTTTCAGCTCTGGGTTATGCGTAAACATGCGGTCGTAGAAATGGGCGGTCAGCTTCGGGCCTGTTTCAACCAGCAGGGGAATGGTGGCTTTCACTGTAGCGATGGTTTGTGCGTCAAGCATACGGTCTTCCTTTATCTGAGACTTTAATGATGTATGTCAAATGCATCTTATAAAAAATACCCCTGCATTGTAAATGGTTCTTTGTAACTTTGCGTTGTAAAGGTTACATCGTGAAAAATCTGCATCACAAACCTGAAAAGAAATCCGTTGAAATTCAGCAGACCTTTGTTCTCCAAAGCCTTGCGTACCATGAAGGTAATCGTTTGCGTAAAATCCTTTGTCAAGACCTGTTATCGAAGAATGATTCGGTTATACTGTTCGCCGTTGTCCTACGGACCGCCTTTTAAGGCCGAAAATTTTATTGTTAGCTGAGTCAGGAGATGCGGATGTTAAAGCGTGAAATGAACATTGCCGATTATGATGCCGAACTGTGGCAGGCTATGGAGCAGGAAAAAGTACGTCAGGAAGAGCACATCGAACTGATCGCCTCCGAAAACTACACCAGCCCGCGTGTTATGCAGGCGCAGGGTTCTCAGCTGACCAACAAATATGCTGAAGGTTATCCGGGCAAGCGCTACTACGGCGGTTGCGAGTACGTTGATATCGTTGAGCAACTGGCTATCGATCGCGCAAAAGAGCTGTTTGGCGCTGACTACGCTAACGTACAACCGCACTCCGGCTCTCAGGCTAACTTTGCTGTTTACACCGCTCTGCTGCAACCGGGCGATACCGTTCTGGGTATGAACCTGGCACAAGGCGGCCACCTGACTCACGGCTCCCCGGTTAACTTCTCCGGCAAACTGTACAACATCATCCCTTACGGTATTGATGAGTCCGGTAAAATTGACTACGAAGACATGGCTAAGCAGGCCAAAGAGCACAAACCGAAGATGATCATCGGCGGCTTCTCTGCTTACTCCGGTGTTGTTGACTGGGCAAAAATGCGTGAAATCGCTGACAGCATCGGCGCATATCTGTTCGTCGATATGGCGCACGTTGCGGGTCTGATTGCCGCAGGCGTTTATCCGAACCCGGTTCCACACGCACACGTTGTGACCACCACCACCCACAAAACCCTGGCGGGTCCACGCGGTGGCCTGATCCTGGCGAAAGGCGGTGACGAAGAGCTGTACAAAAAACTGAACTCCGCTGTGTTCCCAAGCGCGCAGGGCGGCCCGCTGATGCACGTGATCGCGGCGAAAGCTGTGGCGCTGAAAGAAGCGATGGAGCCTGAGTTCAAGGTTTACCAACAGCAGGTTGCCAAAAATGCCAAAGCGATGGTGGAAGTGTTCCTGAACCGTGGCTACAAAGTGGTTTCTGGCGGTACTGAAAACCACCTGTTCCTGCTGGATCTGGTTGATAAAAACCTGACCGGTAAAGAAGCTGATGCCGCGCTGGGCCGTGCTAACATCACCGTTAACAAAAACAGCGTACCGAACGATCCGAAGAGCCCGTTTGTGACTTCCGGTATCCGTATCGGTTCTCCGGCTGTGACTCGCCGTGGCTTTAAAGAAGCTGAAGTGAAAGAGCTGGCTGGCTGGATGTGTGACGTTCTGGACAACATCAATGACGAAGCTGTTATCGAGCGCGTCAAAGGTAAAGTGCTGGATATCTGTGCACGTTTCCCGGTTTACGCGTAAGTCATACGGATTGCCAGATGGTGGTGTAAACACCTTTTCCGGCCTACAGGTAACTCACATGTAGGCCGGATAAACGAAGTGCCATCCGGCAGTTATATTGACTTAAGCAAGATTGTTTCATCGATTAAAGTCGCCACTGGCGGCTTTTTCTTTGCCTGAATCCATTTTCTCAATAAACGTATTTCTCGGCCCTGATTCAACGTTACTGCGCCGACAATCACGCCATCCTGTAGGTTGAACCATATTGCTTTCTGCGCATCAGGATCGCCGCGTAGGAGCCAGTTCTCACCCTGCATTTCGCCGATAAACTGTAGATTATCACGGTACTGATCGGTCCAGAACCAGCCCGGCGTTGCTGCTGGCTGCGGTTGATTGAGCATCGCGGCGGCGGCAACCTGTGCCTGAAAATTGGCGTTTTCCCAGCTTTCCACGCGTACTAACGAACCGTCAGCCTGGCGCGTTATCGCTACGTCACCGGCGGCGAAAATCGCGGGATCGGAGGTGGTGCAGGCGGCATCAACGATAATGCCGTTCACTGTCTCCAGTCCCGCTTCGCGGGCCAGCATATCGTTCGCCACGATACCGATACCATAGATCACCGCATCGGCGGTGAGAGTTTCGCCGTTTTGCAGCATGAGCGAGAGACACTCTCCCGCTTCGGCATGCTCAATAGCGCTGTTAAGCAGTACCCGCACGCCCGCAAGTTGGTGGCGGGCTAGCAGGTAGTCGCGCACCGGAGCAGGCGCGTTGCGGCCCATGACCGTTGGCGCCAGCTCCACCACTGTCACCTGACAGCCGCGTTGAGTCGCGCTGGCCGCCAGTTCCAGACCAATGGTGCCCGCACCGACAATGACAATCGACTTGCCCGGCAATAAATTGTCGCGCAGGCGCTCGGCATCGCCCGCGTGGCGCAGGGTGAAGCAACGATCGCCCAGCTTATCCAGTTGCGGAAAGGGGCGTGCCGCAGCGCCCGTTGCAATCAGTAGCCGATCCCATGGATAACTCTGCCCATTAGCCAGCACCAACTGATGGGTTTGGCGGCCGAGCGTCTGCACAGTAACCCCCAGATGCAGCTGTACGTTGTGTTCCCGCCACCAGTCAGCGGGGAGTATCGGCTGAAGTTGCGGATTGTCGTCCAGTAGCATCGCTTTGGAGAGCGGTGGGCGTTCATAGGGCAGATGATGCTCATCGGAAAATAGGTGTAATTCGCCGTCAAAACCTTGTTGGCGCAGTGCAGCGGCAGCCATAGCCGCCGCCTGACCGCCGCCGACGATAGCAATAGTTTTTGGGTTCATAACGTCTCCTCAGAGATCCAGTCCGGCGGCGACGTGACGAATACCGCGAATACCCAGACCGGCGTCGGCATTGATCATCACGCCACTTAATGTGCGGTTGTTGCGTTTTGACGCCAGCATTACATACGGGCCGGTAAAATCCGCAGGCTCAGGGAAAAACTGTAGCGGCAAAATAGCGGCGATTTTTTCCGGCGTCAGCGACTGCATAATCGATGTATCGTTTTGTCCCAGCGCCTGCGGGCCGCGTAGATCTGTCGCCATACCGCACGGACCGACACCGTTAACACGTACCTTTGGTGCCAGCTCGTAGGCCAGCTGGCGAATCAGCCCGGTAGCCGCATGTTTGCTGGCGGTATACAGCGGGCCGCCGCCGCCGGGATACCATGACGCATTGGACAGGGTAAAGATGATGCTGCCTTCGCTGGCTATAAGTGCAGGGGCACAGGCTTTCGCGCCCAGCAGATAGCCCAGCACGTTGACGTTAAACAGCTCATGAAAGCCGCTCTCCAGCGCATCCGCAGGCGTATTGACCAACGAGGCATTGTGATCCCATATCCCTGCATTTCCGATAAAACAGTCCAGCGTACCGTAATGCGTCAGGATTTGATCTACCGCGCGCTGATAGTCGGCGTAGCAGGTGACGTTGCCTTCGATTGCCAGCACATGTTCGCCAAAGCGCTGACGCAGGCTGGCAACTTTAGCTGGCGACAGCTCCAGTGTGGCGACCCGCGCACCTTCTTCGATGAAACGCTCGACCAGCGCCAGGCCAAGACCGGAGCCGCCGCCGGTGATAAAGACCACGTTATCGCGTAAATCGCTCATCTAGCGTCCTCTGGAATATCAACAAACACATCGCTACCGTCCACATATACCGCGTAGGTGGTTAGCGGATCGGTGGCGGGTAGACACAACGCCTTGCCGGTTTTCAGGCAAAAACTGGCGGCATGCAGCGGGCATTCCACCGTAGCGTCGTCTTCCAGATAGCCTTCCGACATCGAGGCGTTACCGTGGCTACAGCGATCGTTAATGGCATAGAACTCGCCGCCAACGTTGAACAGCGCGATGACGGGCGAGGTATCAAGCCGGAGCGCTTCACCCTCCGGCAAATCCCCTACGGGGCAAGCATAAACACGACTCATCAGAACAGTACACTCAGGTTATGGGAGGTGATCACCGCTTGATCCAGCACGATCTCACGCTCCAGTAAGCGCCACTCATCGCCCGGCAAACGGCGCACTTTGTCTATGCGCATGCCGACGTAAAAGGTTTCATCGCGCTCTTTTTGCGCGCGATACAGCAGATAATTAAGGCGCACGGCAAAGACGTCGGGAACTCTAGTTTCACTGACCTGGCAGTTGCTGATCAGGTGCCGGGTACGCGACGGTGGCTCTTCCGCCCAGGCCATGCCGGTTTCCAGCCGCGCGATACGACGTTCGAGCTGGTCTTTGTTGTCGTTGAAAATCCAGGTGGTCGGCGGCTGCACGCCTTTGCGACGATCGCGCGTCTGGGCATTGACCGTCGTACGCATGGTGTAGCGAATGTCTTCATCCAGTTGTGCCAGCCAGTCACGAAACTTCCAGTCATCCAGCAGGCTGGCTTCATGGTAGAGAAACTGTGTAATGCGGTGGTGTAGTTCCTGAGAAACGAAGGTGCTCATTTCATCACCTCCTGCTGGTAAGCGGCGGTTTTTTCCTGCACTTCCTGCCAGCTTTCGCTGCTGAGTAAATCGGCCCAGCGCTGATACATGCCGCGCGCGGCGGTTTCCGAAAAGATGTAGTTGGTGATCCCCGGAATGCCGTCTTCACGACGTTTCTCCTGGCCAAGCCCCATTTCCAGACACAACTTGGTGTTGCGTGCGCGATGACCCTTCAACAGTTTTTGAATTTCACACCAGTTTTCCGAGTCGTCCTGCTCCAGGAATCCGGCGGGGCCAAAGGCGCGCGTGGCGCTGTTTTCAAACGCAGCTTTCACTTCATTAGAGGCGGCTTTATCGGTAATACAGAATGCCCACACTTCAACTTGATCCGGCCCGCGCGGATGCCAGACCCTTAAGGTGGCAGTACCGTTGAGCCAGGAAAGCGTTGGGAAAATGTTGTTGTGACCGGCCAGACGCAGGGCGCGAACTTTTCCCAGACGCTGCTCGGCTTCCGCGTAGGTGTCACGGTAGTAGCTGGAGACTTCGCCGTCGACCCAGACGTTGGCATCGGGATTTTCGGTAAAGAAAAATCCGCTGCCGTGCCCATCCTGACCGAACTGTAGCGCGTCTTTGGCGGTTTCCCACACCGGGCGGGCGGTTTGTCCGTCGCCCAGGCGCTTGTCGCTGCCGTCGTCTTTTGCCCCCAGCACCTGCACGGCCGAGGCATGGCTGAACAGCGCGTGATACTGGTCGCTGGCAAACTGTTCGGCGGGGAATTTCCAGTTACAATCGATGGTCCACTTTTGTACGCCACCGACGATTTCGGTGCCGCCTTCACGACGATCCAGCACACCGTCGAGATACCAGGCGATATCGCCGAGATAATCGCGCAGCGTAGGCGCGGAGGTATCCCAGTTGCCGAAAATCAGTCCCTTGTAGCTCTCTACGCCAGAAACTTCGTTCAGCCCCCAGTGCGATTTGCACAGCCCTTGCGGGTAGGCGCGCGGTTCCAGCGGGACGTCGATCAGATCGCCGTTAATGCCGTACGACCAGCCGTGATACGGGCAGGTGAAGGCGCGGGTATTGCCGCAGTCGGCGTAGCTGACGCGCATTGCGCGGTGGCGACACTGGTTGAGAAACGCTTTGATGCTGCCGTCTTTCTGGCGAACCACCACAACTGCATCCTCGCCCATGTAGGTGTTAAAAAAATCACCGGGTTTGGGGATTTGGCTTTCGTGGGCGAGAAATAACCAGCAGCGTCCGAAGATGCGTTCTAGCTCCAGTTGGTAAATTTCAGGGTCGGTATAAATTCGTGGGGTTACGCGACCGTTTTGCGTGTCGATCAGTTGGTAGATGTCTAAATTTGAGGGTGTGGTCATATTTTTTAATCCTGAAAGCTAAGATGTATTGACCTTCTTTTTTTGTACCCTAAGGATGTTGCTGGTTAGTTATCAATCTGTGAAATAGTAAATTTCTACCAGTTGAGACATTTTTTCGATAACAAGGAGAAGGGCATGGAACTGAGGCACTTACGCTATTTCGTAGCGGTGGCGCAGGCGCTGAATTTCACCCGAGCGGCAGAAAAGCTGCATACCTCTCAGCCGTCGTTAAGCAGCCAGATCCGCGATCTGGAAACGTGCGTGGGCGTTCCGTTGCTGGTGCGGGATAAACGAAAAGTTGCGCTGACGGCGGCGGGAGAGTGCTTTTTACAAGATGCGAAGGCGATCCTCGAACAGGCGGAAAACGCTAAAGTTCGTGCCCGTAAAACGGTGCAGGAAGATAATCATTTCGCCATCGGTTTTGTCCCTTCCGCAGAGGTAAATCTGCTGCCGAAGGTGCTGCCTTTGTTTCGTTTAAAACAGCCTGATACGCACATTGAGCTGGTGAGTCTGATCACCACCGAACAGGAAGAGAAGATCCTGAGTGGAGAGCTGGATGTGGGCTTAATGCGCCACCCGGTGTACAGCCCGGATCTCGATTATCTGGAGCTGATTCATGAGCCGTTAGTAGTGGTTTTACCGGTGAATCATCCGTTAGCTAATGAGCAAGCAATCTCCGCAGAACAACTACACGGCGTGAATTTTGTCAGCACCGATCCGGCCTACTCTGGCGCGTTAGCGATGATTGTCAAAAACTGGTTTCAGCAGCAAAAAAGCCAGCCCAACATTGTGCAGGTGGCAACCAACATTCTGGTGACCATGAACCTGGTCGGCATGGGGCTGGGGGTGACTTTGATACCCGGTTATATGAATAATTTTAATACCGGACAGGTGGTTTTCCGCCCTATTGTTGGCGATGTTCCGACCATTGCGCTGTTGATGGCGTGGAAAAAAGGGCCAATCAAACCGGCGTTGACCGATTTTATCGCCACGGTACATGAACGTTTAGCGGTGAGCCTGACGGAGTAATGGCTATAACTCGCTAAGCTGTGACTCGACATACAGATAGCCAATGCCCATAAGTTGCTGGGTGCGATTAAGCTTACCGAAGCTTATCTGCGTGGCTCTGGCTCGCGGGTTATCGCCGTGATCGAATGGGTTAAACCCAGTTTGCTGCACCAGCGTATTGAGCCAGCTGTCGCCAAATGCGCAGCTACGCCCATACAACCATATTTGGTTAATATTCAGTATATTCAGAAAGTTATAAAGACTCAGCCCGATGGCGCTGGCGGCATTTTCGGCCCAGGCCTGAATGCGGACATCTCCGTGCTGCCAGGCCGCAATTAGCTGGTCAGTGGTGAGCGTTTCCGGATCGTAAAGGGATGTCGGCTGCGATTTCATCCACACCCGGGCCTGCTTTTTCAATGCGCTTAATGACGCTACGGTTTCCAGACAGCCATAGCGACCACAGTCACAGGCGACACCATCGGGATGAATGATGGTATGCCCAATCTGACCGCTGCCATACAGGCTACCGCGCCAGATGTTATCGTTAATCACAAACGATGAGCCAATACCGTAATCAACGTTAATCACGCAGAAATCACCGTTTGCCGCCGGGTTTTGCCATTTTTCCGCCAGCGCCAGCATCACGCAGTCATTGTCCAGCCGGACCTGCACGCCGAGCTTCTCCTCCAGCAGATATTTTATTTCCACCGGAGTTTTCCACGGGGCCTGGGGCATGGTTTTTGATGCACCGGTTATCGGATCAACTTGACCATGAACGCCAAGCGCCAGATTAATCGTCACATCGGGAAATTCCCGACGATACTCCCGCCAGTGTGCCGCCAGGGCTGACAGCAGCGCTTTTGGCGATTCGGGGTTGATGACTTCATGCTGCCAGTCGCCTACGGCCACCAGTCGCGCGTCCGCCAGTTGACTGGTGATGCTGGTGGGGGTGACGTTGATGCACAGCGTCCAGGCGCCTTTTTCTGGCAAATGATAGCTGCCGCTGCTCAAACCGCGCTGGCTTAAGGTTTCTCGCGAATGGCTGATTCTCCCTTCATCCATCAGTTCTTCGAGGATATTGCTGACCGCCGGGATCGACAGGCTGGTGAGCTGCGCCAGCTGTGACTTGCTGAGCTGTTTTTCCCGCCACAGGTGAGACAAAAAGATCTGTTTATTCGCCTGACGGACCCTGACGTTGTTGAACCCCGAACGCTGCATTCACTTAACTCCCTTAACTATATTGCGTGAGCATTGCGCATTTTAACGCCACCTAACTGCCGCAGAATAGCATCAAGTTGAATTTTTACTTTTGTTTATTGAGTGGAGAGCGGCATGTACGGTTCAGTTAAAGTCTGGCAGGAAACGATCACCCTCCCAACTTGGGCGGCGGGTGAAGAAGATGCCAACCCAATGTTTCTGGAAAAACGGGTGTATCAGGGATCTTCTGGAGCGGTTTACCCTTACGGCGTGATTGATACGCTGACCGGCAAACGTGAAATGCGCGACTATCAGGCGGTGTGGATGGAGAATGACTTCATTCGCATCATGCTGCTGCCGGAGTTAGGCGGGCGTATTCATCGAGCGTATGACAAAGTGCAGCAGCGCGACTTCGTCTACTACAACGAAGTGGTGAAACCCGCGCTGGTCGGTCTGCTTGGGCCGTGGATCTCCGGCGGCATCGAGTTTAACTGGCCGCAACATCATCGCCCGACCACCTTTATGCCGGTGGATTTTACTCAGCAGCAGGGTGAGCAGGGTGAATACACCGTGTGGATGGGTGAGGTTGAGCCTATGCGCGGTTTACAGGTAATGACCGGATTCACGCTGTATCCGGATCGCGCGTTGATCGAGATAACCGGGAAGGTGTTTAACGGTAACGCTACCCCGCGCCACTTCTTATGGTGGGCGAATCCGGCGGTGAAGGGCGGCGACGATCATCAGAGCGTGTTCCCTCCGGATGTGACGGCGGTATTTGACCACGGTAAGCGCGATGTCTCAGCGTTTCCAATCGCCACCGGCACATACTACAAAGTGGACTATTCGGCCGGTGTGGATATCTCACGCTACAAGAACGTACCCGTACCGACCTCCTATATGGCTGAAAAATCAGATTATGATTTTGTTGGCGCGTGGCATCACGGCGAGCGTGGTGGGTTGCTGCATGTGGCCGATCACCATGTTTCGCCGGGGAAAAAACAGTGGACCTGGGGATACGGCGACTTTGGTGTTGCCTGGGATCGTAATCTCACCGATGACAACGGTCCGTATATTGAACTGATGACCGGGGTCTTTACCGATAATCAGCCGGATTTCACCTGGCTTGCGCCGTACGAAGAGAAAGTCTTCGTGCAAAACTTCTTGCCCTACAGCGAACTGGGAATGGTGCAAAACGCCAGCACGCAGTTGGCGCTTCGTCTGGTGCGTGAGCGTAGCCAGCTTTCTGCGGGCGTTTATGCGATTGCGCCGCTACGCGATGTTCAGGTTACGCTTGCTGCGCACGGGCAGCCGTTCTATGAAAATACCCTCACCCTTGAGCCTGGACAGAGCTGGCTGGCCGATGTGTCTGACAATGGCCATGCCCGGGTGACGATGACCGTCACAAGCGTCGATGGCACTACGCTTTTGCAGTACGAAGAGCACATCGCGAAAGAATTACCGCTGCCTTCGGCGGCCGTTGCGCCAGCGCTGCCAGAAGCGCTTTCTAATACCGATGAACTCTATTTTATTGGTCAGCATCTGGAGCAGTACAACCACGCCAGCCGCTATGCCGAAGATTATTATCGCCGCGCGCTGGACGTTGATCCGCTGGACTACCGCAATAATGTGGCCCTGGGGACGCTGGCGCTAAACCGCGCCGACTGGGCGCTGGCGGCACAATGTGCTGGCAAGGCGCTGGAGCGGGCGCATAAGCTCAATAAAAATCCGCGTGATGGTGAGGCAAGTATGCTGCTGGCCGCCGCACAGGAACGTCAGGGCGATGATGACAGCGCGTGGGATAATTATTATAAGGCCAGCTGGAGCGGCAACTGCCGGGATGCAGCTTTCTGGTCGTTAGCGCGTCTGGCGATGAAGCGTCAGGACTACGCTGGCGCATTGGAAAAGGTCGAGCAGAGCCTGCGCTTTAACGGCAGTAATAACCTGGCGATGGGGCTGAAAGCGCTGGCGCTGGCAAAGCTTGATCGCAATGCGCAAGCGCTGGACTACATTCGCCAACAACTGGTTGATTATCCGCTGAGTTACACCCTGCACTATGCGCGCTGGGCTATTTGCCAGGATGAGGCCACTGCACAGGCGCTAATCTCGATTACCGGGCGGCGCGGGACCAACGCGTGTGAACTGGCAGGCTGGCTGACTTCTTTGGGGCAAAAGGATGCTGCCCGTAGCGTGCTGGAACTGCTCGACAGCCAGGAAACGCTGCCGATGCTGTGGCGCGCTTCGCTGAGCGATAATCCACAACCGTTCATTGAACGTGCTCGTGAGTGTCTGCAAAACCGCGTGCGCTTCCCCAATACGCTGGATGAAGTGCAGATGCTGCAAACTCTTGAGCAAAGTGCTTTTGCCCGCTATTTCCTCGGCTGCTTCTGGTACAGCAAACGGCGTTATGCCGAGGCGGTTTCCTGCTGGCAGTTCACGCTTGCGCAGGAAGCGGATTTCGCACCGGTACACCGTTTACTGGGAATCTATGCCTGGAACAAACTGCACGATGCACAGCAGGCGATGCAGTATTTGTCGCAGGCCGTGGCGCTGGAACCACAGAATGCTCGCTTCCTGTTTGAACTCGACTATCTCAAGAAGTTAATGGCACAACCCGCTGAGCAGCGTCTGCAGCGACTGGAAGCCAGTAAAGAGATTGTCTTCCATCGAGACGATCTGACGGTGGAACTGCTCAGCTTGTGGAATGGGGTGGGGCGCTACGACGATGCCGCCGCAGTGTTACGTGAACGCGTGTTCCATCCGTGGGAAGGTGGTGAAGGTAAAGCCACCGGGCAATATCTGCTGAATCAGATGCATCGTGCCCTTGCTGCCGTTCAGTCCGGCGACCTGCAAACCGCCATCGCGCAGCTGCAACAGGCGTTGCACTACCCACAAAACCTCGGGGAGGGGCGTCTGCCTGGGCAAACGGATAATGACATCTGGTATTTGCTGGGGCATTGCGCGCAGCTGCAAGGCCATTTCGAGGAATCCCAGCGCTACTTCTCCCGTGCGACGCGTGGCGGCAGCTCACTGGATGCCGGACGTTATTACAACGACCAGCCAGTGGACTATCTCTTCTGGCAGGGTATGGCGCAGAGAAAACTTGGCGATGACGCAGAGGCGGACGCTTTGTTCAATAGCTTCCTGCAATGGGTTGAGTCGCATCACGACAACGTGCCGGATGTCGATTTCTTCGCCGTCTCGCTACCCGACCTGGTGGTGCTGGATACCTCAGCACAAGCAAAACACCAGCAACACTGCCTGTTTATCAATGCGCTTGGGCATCTGGGGCTGGGAAATAGCGCCGCCTGTCAGCGTGAACTTGATGAACTCCTGCAACTCAATCCGGCACATGACAAGGCATTACTGCTGCGTCACGCCATTAACGTAAGGCTTTTCCAGTAACACCCGAAACGGGTGGGGGTAACCTCACCCGAAACCTACTGTACCCTGCGTTTCCCTGAAAGAGGAATCATAATGAATAACGCGCAGACACATTTAAAGATTGGTTACGTCTGGACTATCTGCCTGGTTGCGGCCTGCGGAGGTTTACTGTTTGGCTATGACTGGGTGGTGATCGGCGGGGCAAAACCCTTCTATGAAGCATATTTTTCGATTACCGATCCGGCACAATCCGGCTGGGCGATGAGTTCCGCGCTGGTTGGTTGTATCTTTGGCGCGCTGATTTCCGGCTGGTGCGCCGATAAATTTGGCCGAAAAATGCCGCTGATTCTCTCAGCGATCCTCTTTAGCGCTTCCGCCTGGGGAACCGCCGTCGCCAGTAACTTCGATATGTTTATTGTTTATCGCATCGTTGGCGGCGTGGGGATTGGTCTGGCGTCTGCGCTAAGCCCACTGTATATCGCCGAGGTTAGCCCCGCTGAAAAGCGTGGTCGCTTTGTGGCCGTTAACCAGCTCACCATCGTCATTGGCGTGCTGGCGGCGCAGCTTATCAACCTGATGATTGCCGAACCTGTTGCTACAGGCGCTACGCAGCAAGCAATTGTTGAAAGTTGGAACGGTCAGACGGGCTGGCGCTGGATGTTTGGCGCAGAATTAGTGCCCGCGGTAATTTTCCTGGTGCTGATGTTCTTTGTTCCTGAATCGCCGCGCTGGCTGGTGAAAGCGGGAAAAGCCGATCGTGCGCGCGCCATGCTGCAGCGCATTGGTTCGGCGGAATATGCCGGGCAAACGCTGAAAGAGATTGAACATACGTTGCAAAAAGATAATCACAAGGTCGCGTGGTCAACGCTGTTACAACCGCAGATCAAACCGATCGTGATTATTGGTATGGTGCTGGCAGTGTTTCAGCAGTGGTGTGGGATCAACGTTATTTTCAACTATGCGCAGGAGATCTTCGCTTCTGCCGGATTCGACATCAACGGTACGTTAAAATCGATCGTGGCGACAGGGATCATCAATCTGGTCTTTACCCTTGCCGCTCTGCCGTTAGTGGACAAAATTGGTCGTCGTAAACTGATGTTGTTCGGTGCGTCAGGATTAACGGTTATTTATGTACTGATTGCCGGGGCGTACGGGTTGGGCATTATGGGCTGGCCGGTTTTGGTTCTGGTGCTGGCGGCGATCGCTATTTATGCCCTGACGCTGGCTCCGGTGACCTGGGTGCTGCTGTCTGAAATTTTTCCTAATCGCGTTCGTGGGTTGGCGATGTCGCTGGGGACGCTGGCGCTGTGGATTGCCTGCTTCCTGCTGACCTATACCTTCCCGCTGCTCAATGCGAGTCTGGGCGCGTCGGGAAGCTTCCTGCTGTACGGTGTGATTTGCGCGATGGGCTTCATATATGTTCTGCGTAATGTACCGGAAACCAAAGGCGTGACGCTGGAAGCGCTGGAAGAACAGCTGGCGGCGCAACATACAAAAGCTGGCACATCAGCCCAGCAACGAAGCGCCCGATAATGGATGGTCTGCTGACGCTACAAAACGCACATCTGCGGATGTGCGTAGACTCGCAGGGCGGTTCGCTATTAAGTCTGGTTTCGTTACAACATCAACAGACCATTTTACGCGAAGGTCATGGTCAGCAACCCGGTGATTGCGGCCTGTTCCCGATGCTGCCGGTCGCGAATCGGGTGGCGGGAAATCGTTTTATGCTGCGCGGTGAAGAGGTGGTTTTACCTCAACATGGCGCAGATGACACCTTTTTCCTGCACGGTGACGGCTGGCTGCAACGCTGGCAGGTTATCACTGTCACCCAAAGCGGTTGTTTGCTGCAGTTGCGCAGTTGGCATCCCTGTGGCTACGACTATACGGCGCAGCTTTGCTATCAACTGGAAACCTCGAGCCTGCACGCCTCGTTGACGCTCACTCATTGCGGTGAGCAGCCAATGATTTACGGCTGCGGGTTCCATCCGTTTTTCGCCTTTGATAAGCGCAGTACGGCGCAGTTCACCGCAAGCGGCTACTGGCCTGAGGGGGAGCAGCATCTGCCGCTGGAATGGCAACGTGATATCCCTTCAGCGGCTGATTTCATGCATGCGCAATACGGTGAGGATAGCTGGCTGAATGTCGGATATTCTGGCTGGAGCGGGCGGGCCGTTATTCATCGTGATGTGATGAAAGTCACGATTTTAGCGCAAACTCCGTGGTTGATGCTGTTCAGAATGTCGGGTGAGGAGTTCCTGTGTCTGGAGCCGCAAACGCATCCGGTGAATGCCCACAACATGCAGGGGCAGCCGGGATTGCAGGTTTTAGCGCAGGGAGAACGCTGCCATTTTGCGATGCAAATTAGCATCGAATAGGGCAAAAATCATGTTATCTGCCTGTTAATGCTCTCTTGCGCCAGCCTGCGTTTGTCGCCAGACTATCGCCTCCAAACGGGAGGGATTCATGGCTTTGCATTCCACGCGCTGGCTGGCGCTCGGTTATTTCACCTACTTCTTTAGCTACGGTATCTTTCTGCCTTTCTGGAGCGTCTGGCTCGAAGGGTTAGGGCTGACGCCGGAAACCATCGGTTTACTGCTGGGGGCGGGGCTGATTGCCCGTTTTCTCGGTAGTTTGCTGATTGCGCCGCGTGTGAGCGATCCCTCTCGGCTGATCTCAGCGTTACGTATTCTGGCCCTGTTGACGCTGGTGTTTGCGCTGGCCTTCTGGGCGGGAACCAACGTGGCGTGGCTGATGGTGGTGATGGTCGGTTTTAACCTGTTTTTCTCACCGTTGGTACCGCTGACCGATGCGCTGGCCAACACCTGGCAGAAACAGATAACCATGGATTACGGTCGGGTGCGACTGTGGGGATCTGTGGCTTTTGTGATCGGCTCCGCGCTAACCGGCAAACTGGTGAGCCTGTTTGACTATCGGGTGATCCTGGTCCTGCTATCGCTTGGCGTCGCCTCGATGCTGCTGGGCATGATGATTCGCCCGAGCGTGCAGCCTGCGGGTGAAAACCGTCAGCAGGAGAGTGCGGGATGGCCCGCCTGGCGTGCGCTGATAACCCAGAGCTGGCGTTTTCTTGCTTGCGTGAGTCTGCTACAGGGTGCGCATGCTGCGTATTATGGTTTCAGCGCCATCTATTGGCAGTCTGCCGGATATTCCGCTTCGGCGGTGGGCTATTTATGGTCACTAGGTGTGGTGGCGGAGGTGATTATTTTCGCACTTAGCCACAAGCTGTTCCGTCGCTTCAGCGCCCGCGATCTGCTGCTGCTTTCCGCCGTTTGCGGGGTGGCGCGTTGGGGATTGATGGGCTGGAGCACCGAGCTGCCGTGGCTGATCGTGGTGCAAATCCTCCATTGCGGAACCTTTACCGTCTGCCACCTGGCGGCAATGCGTTATATCGCGGCACGCCAGGGGAGCGAAGTTATTCGTTTGCAGGCGGTGTATTCCGCGATAGCGATGGGCGGCAGTATCGCCATCATGACCGTATTCGCGGGCTATCTGTACCAGAATCTGGGCAGCGGCGTGTTCTGGGTGATGGCGCTGGTGGCGCTCCCGGCAATCGTTCTGCGCCCGAAGGTGGTCGCGCAGCCTGCAACGTTATGATTCGAGGATTTTGCGGATCTGCTGCTGCTGATGCGGCGTAAGCGCCAGATCCGCATGAATCAACGGGGGTGAAAATAGCGGTAACGGCGTGGTGTAAGGCGTAATAATCAGCGTTACGCCGCGCGGGGCACCCTCTTTTTGAAAGTCCTGCATCGGCATATGTTTTACGTTGAGCGGCAGCAGCGTCAGTTCGCGCAGCTGTTGCTCTATATGCACTTCAAGTTGTTCGTTACTACCGGTCAGCAGGATAATCTGCTTTTCGTGTAAATCCTTCTCCTGCATCAGCCAGGCGCCGAAAATAACGGCCACCAGCCCGATCTCTTCTTCGGAAAATTGCACATCGTATTCGGCCTCGAAGCCGTGAATCGCCTCGCGGGTAGTACGAACCAGCCGGGGATAAAGGCGGCTGAACTCCTCCGGCAGCGTGTTATCAATGCCGATGGCAAACACGCTGCGGTTCAGTGCCTGAGCCAGGTGGATATACAACTGGTCATTCAGCCCTTGCTCATCGCTGAAGCGCACATTGCCATACTCGCGAAAACGCAGCACCAGCCGCGCAATAGCAAGACGCAAGCGGCGATCCTGCTGGTGATTATCGCGGATGGGATCGGGGATGCGAAGCATTGAGAACAGCAACGCCATAAACAGCGATTCGCCCAGCGGTGCACTCTGCATGACGTGGCGCTGCCAGTGACGGCCAATTTCCTCTGCGAGAGGATATTCCGCGCAGGATTGCGCCCAGCGTTGCTGGAGTGGGTTAAACTCCGGGGTGATCCCCGCGTGGTGCTGTAGCAGGCAATACTGTAAATACAGGCGCAGGAACTGGATGTCACGACACTCAAACGGCTTCTGCAAGCGCCGGGAGCACAGATTAATGAGCGCATGCAGATTGGTGTCGTCATACAGCGTACGTGCGATCCCCCGTTGTTTTAGTTCTGCTTTTAACGCCGGGGTAAACTGCTGGGCGATAAAGGCAGGGCAAATCCGCAGGCCACGGCGCAGCCACTGCAACAGACACAGACGCTGATTTAGCGGGGTTCCTTCGATCGTATAGCCACCATTCTGCGCGGTGGCTATCGCGAGCCGGTGATAGCGCTGGATTTCGAGTCCTGCGCCAATAATATCTTCCTGAACCGTGGCATCATCGACACCGTTGAGGCTGCTGAAGGTTTGTGTAGTAGCGATTTGCCCCGGCAGGAAAAGCGTCAGCAGCACCTGGCAACGGCGCTGGGGAGCGGAAAGTACAGATGGTGGGGCAAGCGTTGACATCATCTGTAGGATCTCCCGTGAGTATGTTTGATAAGAATAGTTAAAGTTTGCGCATAGATTTGAGGAATGGAAAGCTTTACGCCAGGAATGCTGGGGAGCGTCACAGAATTTTTAACGTGCGGAACAGATAGCGGTAGTGGAACGCAGCGCGTTAATCCGCTTTTTCACTGTTTTATCTTTTGTTTAGATATGCCAGAGATGTACTGCATGTCATGTTAAACATGATGGAGAATATTTTATTCCGCTATGGGGTTCCGTTCACCCCAGCGTTATCACTTCTCTGAATCATAGATACCCGTGAACGTGCAAGGGAGGCTCACCGCCGCCTCCCTTGCATCCCAGGCTCCCGGCGGGAAAATCGTCGCGATGCGATTCATTCGTCTTATGCCGTCTGCCTGTCGGGTCGGGGACGAGCCTGCGTCCCTGCAGGCCGTCCACTCTGCCCGCATCCATGCGGGCAGACCCGGTCAGCCGTCAACGACTCATCGATTTTCAGCCGGACCGGGGTCATCGCTTCAACGCTCTGACTTCCAGTGAAACCCGTTTTGCTGTTTAAACAAAAAACGCAGATGGTCAGGTGTGGGCTGGTCCGGCTGAAAATTGCCGACGTGTTTCCGTAAGGCCGGGAGAGCCAGCATGGATGCTGGCTCAGGGCGCGCTTTGCAAGGACGCTACCTCGCGCCCGGCCCGGTAGCCTGGAGGAATAAGCGGAGGGTATTGCGTAGCAACAATTTTCCCGCCGGGAGTCGGGATTGTAAAGGGCGTGACGGAGAACGCCCTTAACACGTTCACAGGCAGTATCGTTTCAGAGAAGTGAAAAACATAAGGTGAACGTAGCAATATACCGGAGGCAACAGATTCATTACCTCCGAAACAGCTGTCTGGCGTTACTTACCACGACTCAGCGTTAATCCCACATCGCCGCCGGGATGCACCGCCAGCAGCGTCTCCTTTGAGTAGCCGCTTTCACTCATCAGACAGGCGCAGGCGGCGTCAAAGATCGCCAGTACCAGCAGAATTGAGGTCGTCGCCAGCATGTTCAGCGGGTCGGCCTCACGCTGGACGCCGGTGGAAATCACCAGCCTCGACGCTTTAGCAATGGCTGAATCGGCGTTTTCAGTCACGCTCAGAATAGGCACATTTCGCGCAGTCAGTCCGGGCAGCAGCCGGGTGAGTTCGTCCGAATTCCCCCCACGCGACAGCATAATCACCAGGTCGTTGGCGCGTAAAAAACCGAGATCGCCATGCGCCGCGTCCGTCGCGTTGAGGTAGATCGCTGGGCGTTCCACGCACGCAAGCATATGCGCCACTTTACGCGCTGCGATGCCGGAGGTACCGACGCCGGTGACGACGATTTTCCCCCGACAGCCGCGCAGCTCCGCCATCAGCGACTGCCAGAGCGGTTCAGTCAGATGCTGCCCCAGACCCGCCAGGGCATAGCTATAGAGCTGAAATACGCCGGTGGCCTGAGACCAGGAGTCGCTCATGCGTCCTCCTGCATCAACTGGCGGTATTTCATATGATCCTGATACATCTCGTGGAATACCCGATATTTGCGATCGTAATACTGCTTAATGCGATTTGTTTGCGGGGTAACTGTTTTACCAATCCGACTCATCGCCGACATCGCTTCCGGGAAGGTTTCGAATACGCCCGCGGCGATAGTTCCCATCATGGCACCACCCAGCAGCATGGCTTCGCTCTCTTCAGGCAGCAGCATCGCGCAGCCGGTGGCGTTGGCATGTTCCTGAACGAAGATTGGGTTTTTCGTCCCGCCGCCGCTGGCCATTATTGTATCGATGGTGTAGCCGCTTTGATTCATCGTTTCAATGATATGGCGGGTTCCCAGCGCAATGGCCTGGATGGTCGCAAGGTACTGTAGCGCCATATCTTCCGGCGTACGTGACAGTTTCAGTCCGGTGATGGCGCCCGTGAGCGTTGGGTTAGCGCGCGGCGAGCGGTTGCCATGGAAATAGGGTAGGATGTGCATATCGCGGGTTAAAAATGCGATATCTTCCGGTTCACCGGCCATTTTACGCAACAGCGCATTCAGCACTTCGTAAATGGTCTGCCCCTGAGATTTAGCCTGCGCCAGCAGGGTTTCGTAGCAAGGATGCGACTGAATAACGTGGTCGATTAACGCCCCGGTTGCTGACTGTCCACCTTCGTTAAGCCAGTATTCTGGCAGCACGGCTGAGTAGTAAGGGCCCCAGACGCCGCCGATAAAACGCGGCTCTTTGGAAATCGCCATGTGTCCAGTGGAAGTGCCGCCAATCAGCGCGATACGACGGTCAAAATCCGCAACCTCGCCGGAAACACCGCTTGCCCCGAGCGTGCCGAGGGTACCGGCGTGGGCATCGATGATCGAGACGCTGACAGCGGTCCCCGGAATCAGCCCCATTTCGCTGGCGGCGCGTGCGGATAGCCCGTGACCGAGCGGTTCGCCCATGGTTTTCACGTAGCGACCAATTTTGGCAGCATCATGCTCCAGCAAATCTTCCAGCCCAATCTGGCGGAAATAGCTGGCATCCCATTTGTCTTCATGGCCCATATAGGTCCATTTACACACCGTCGAACACAATGAGCGTGTGTCATCGCCCGTTGCGCGCCAGGTCAGGAAATCGGGCAGGTCAAAGTAGTATCCCGCATTGGCCCAGGTGTTGGGCATATGTTGCTTCAGCCATAGCAGTTTTGGCGTCTGCATTTCCGGGGAGATAATGCCGCCAACGTAGTCCAGCACCCGATGATGCAGGGCGTTGATGCGCTCGGCCTGAGTAATGGCGCGGTGATCCATCCACACAATGATGTTCTGTTCGCTGCGCCCGGACGGGCTAATGGTCAGCGGTTTACCTTCTTTGTCCAGCACCACCAGTGAACAGGTCGCGTCAAAGCCGAGACCTTTAACCTGGATAGGGTTGATATCCGACTGGTTAATCGCATCGCGAACCGCGTTACACACCGCCTGCCAGATGTTATCGGAAGACTGCTCAACAAAATCGGCCTGCGGGCGGTAAATCTCGATGGCCCGGCTGGCCTGACCGACCATTCTGCCGTTGAGATCAAACACGCCAGCACGGGCGCTTCCGGTTCCGACATCCACACCAATAAAGTAACTTGCCATAATTTTTTCTCCTGAAATCAGGCTTTACGATTCTGTAATGCGATAAAGAGGATCAGCACCGCGCCCCACAGCGCCATCGTCAGATAGCTGCTGACCCCCAGCAAGTTAAGGCCGCTTTCCAGCATTTGCAGCACAATCAGTGCCAGCACCAGGCCGATAATGCGCCCGAAGCCGCCATCCGGGTTGATACCGCCGAGGACGGAGGCAAGGATGGTGACCAGCAGGTAGGATTCACCGTATCCGGCTTTAGCTGAGTTGAATTTCGCCATCATCAAAATGGCGGCGACCCAGCCGAGCAGGGCAGAAATCACGTACACCGAAATTTGTACCCGTACGGTATTTACGCCGCTGTAGCGGGTAGCCTGTTCATTGGAACCAACGAGATACAGGCTACGCCCAAGCGTGGTGTGTTCCAGCAGTACCCACAGCAGGATTGCCACCAGGAAAAAGAGCAGTAGCGCCACCGGAATACCGGCAATCGTGGCGTTACCAAGGTACTGAATGGCGGTCGGGAAACCGGAAATCACCGTCCCGTTGGAAAGCAGAATATTCAGCCCGGAGATAAGCGTCATCGTGCCGAGCGTGGCGAGAATAGGCGAGACCCCGACCCAGGCAATCAGCGCACCGTTGAGCGTACCGATGGCCACTGCCACGGCAGCGCCTGCCAGCAGCGCCAGCACCAGAAACAGCGGGTTATCCGGATGGGTGACGATAATCGCCGCCATCACCAGTGAGCAGGCGTTCGCCCCGGCAATAATCGACAAGTTAATGCCGCCGGTCAGCATGGTCATGCCCATCCCGAGGGCCAGCATGCCGAGGATTGGTAGCTGTGAGCCAATCGACTGGAAGTTAGCGACGCTGAAGAAACGGCTGCCGAGCAGGGCCGAGAAGACCAGGGCGACGACCACAATAATCACGCATTGCAGGCGAATGATGGCATCACCGGGTAAAAATCTGGCGATTGTTTTCATCTCAAAGCTCCCTTGCCAGTTTGCGTTTTTCGTTCCAGGCCGTGGCGCTAATGCTGACCAGGATAATGGCGCCGCTGAACACGGTATGCCAGTAAGAGGAGACGCTGAGCAGCGTCAGGCCATTTTGTAAGAAGGCCAGCAGAACCACGCCAAGCAGGGTTCCGGTCAACGTTCCGCGCCCGCCGCTCATGCTGGTTCCGCCGAGTACTACCGCCGCCAGCACCGTCAGCTCAAAGCCGAGCAGTGAATTGGGGGCAACAGACTGGGTGATTTGCGCCTGAACCACGGCGGCAACGCCTGCCAGAATGCCCATGTAACCATAGACGTAAAAATGCAGCTTCAGCAGATTCAGCCCCAGGCGCGAGGCCGCGTCGCGGTTGCCGCCCATGGCGTAAACCTGACGGCCAAGACGGGTATAGTTCATCAGCACGGCGGTAAAGATGATAACCGCCGCCAGGCACAGCAGGGGCAGGGTCAAACCGTAGTCGTAGCCATCCGCCGCGGTGAACGAGAA
Source organism: Citrobacter sp. MGH105 (assembly GCF_001037485.2). NCBI lineage: Bacteria > Pseudomonadati > Pseudomonadota > Gammaproteobacteria > Enterobacterales > Enterobacteriaceae > Citrobacter > Citrobacter sp. MGH105. The sequence continues at coordinate 1,399,644 of NZ_CP073048.1, forward strand.
CCAGTTAATGCCGTTCATAAACCAGTCCGGGAAGCCGTACAGCCAGGTGCCTTTGGTGGCGTAAACCAGTAGACCGTAGTAGACGTTCAGCGTGGCGATGGTAATGATGATTGCCGGAACGCGTAGCCAATAGACCAGAAAACCGTTGATCAGCCCAAGCAGCAGCCCCACCGCAATGGCGATGATTAACGCCAGCGCGAAGTTACCGCCGTGACCGATAACCCAACTGGCCATTGCATACTGGGCTATCGCGGTCATCGCCGGAAATGAGATGTCGATCCCGCCGGAAATCAGCACCACAAACAGCCCACAGGCCAGGATGCCGAGAATCGCGTAGCTGGTGGCCACATCCGTCAGGTTCCCCAAAGACAAGAACTCGTCGGTGCTGATGCTCAGCCCAACGGCAAGGGCTACAACCAGCAGGCCCAGCCAGAACTCATGTTGCCCGATTAAACGGGAGAGATGCATCTTATTCATTGATTACCTCGACCACTTCAGCAATCTCCTCTTCACGGCATTGATGAGGATTAAATTCCGCCACCAGCTTGCCGCGACGCATTACCAGCACGCGGTGGCTGTTGTAATACGCTTCCGGGATTTCATCGCAAATCATCAGCACCGCCATACCCTGTTCCGCCAAATCGCGGGCTATCTGGTAAATGCCCTCTTTGTTGGCGATATCCACGCCGACGGTAGGCGAGTCGAGGATCAGGATGCGGGGATTGGTCGCCACCCATTTGGCAATGGCGATACGCTGGGCATTACCGCCGGAAAGGGTTTTGACCGGCAGGTGCGGATCGGACACTTTGATATTCAGTTCGCGGATCAAATCGGCGACCAACTTTTGCGCTTTACGGTGATCGAGCAGGCCGCTACCGGTGTGCAGTTGATCAAACACCGTGACGATGGTGTTGTCGTAGATCGACTGCTCCATGATCAGCCCCTGCGTCAGGCGATCTTCTGAGACATAGCCGATCCCGTGTTTGATAGCGTCATGGTTATTGCGCAGAGTAACCGGCTGACCGTTAATGCGAATCTCGCCACTTTCCGGGTGCGTCATACCAAACAGGCTCAGACAAAGCTCAGTGCGCCCGGCACCCAGCAGACCGACGATGGAGACAATCTCGCCGCCATGCAGCGACAGATTAATGTTTTGGTATTTGCCTCTGCGGCTGAGATTGCGCAGCTCAAGCAGCGGCTCTTGCTCAATCGCGGGCCTTTCCGGCAACGGGCTGTAGTGGAAGCGTTGTCCGGTCATCAGGAAGGCCAGCTCGTGGCTGTCGAGTTCGCTGGCAGGGTATGTACCCACCAGTTTGCCGTCGCGCATTACGCTGATGCGGTCAGCCACTTCCATCACCTCATCCAGACGATGGCTGACAAACACGACGCAAATTCCGGCCGCTTTTAGTTCATTAACTACTCGCAGCAGGCCATTAACCTCCTGGCGGGTTAGCGAAGCGGTGGGCTCGTCCATAATCACCAGACGCGCATCGGCGGCAATCGCCCGGCAAATGGCGACCAGCTGTCGATCAGCAATTGAGAGTTTTTCAACTTTTTTATCAGGATCGATATTCACCCCAATACGTTTCATGGCTGCCAGCGCCTGCTGCTTCATGGCACCACGACGCACCCAGATATCACCACCCGGCAGATAGCGGTTGACCGCGATATTTTCTGCGACGCTAAAGTTGGGGAACAATGACAGGTCCTGATAAATAACCTGAATGCCATAATGCGAAGAGAGCTGCGGCGTCAGGTGATGGAACAATTTGCCATCAAGTAAAATCTGCGCGCCTTTTTCCGGGTGATAAACCCCGGAGATCACTTTAATAATGGTACTTTTACCACAGCCGTTTTGACCCGCCAGACAGTGAACTTCGCCTTTTCTCAGCGTCAGATTCACGTTATCCAGCGCCAGCACGCCCGGGAATTGTTTGCTGATATTCTCAAGAGTGATAAATGCGGTGGTGTCTGCCATGGACAATACCCCTGCGCGCGTCCGGGGGGACGCTGAGTGTTAGTTTGGTTGATAGCGCCGACCAGGCGGTCGGCGTTAAGGTTCCCTGGTGTTGGCTAAAGCCTTAGAAACCAAGTGATTGTGCGTTGTCTTTGGTGACTTCGAGGATCTTGTTAAAGCGGATCACTTTCTTCTCCGTGTCGATATCGGCTTTCCCTAAACCATCGATACTCAGATCAGCGTTCACTTCTTTGCCCTGCAACAGCTGATCGGCAACAGTGACCAGCGCGTAGCCCGCGTCTTTTGGATCCCACAGCAGCGCTTTTTTGATATCACCGCGCATCAGGTAAGGTGCTGCCTGCGCTGGCATGGCGATCCCGACGACGGCGATCTTATCTTTGGCGCGTTTTTTCTGCACAGCCTGACCCGCACCGATTGGACCCAGTGAGCCGAAGCCGATAATGCCCTTCATCTGCGGGTAGGTTTTCATCAGATCCAGCGTTGTGGCGTAGGATTTATCGATGCTTTCCGCGACCGGCAGACGTGAAGTGACTTCGAACATTTCCGGATATTTTTCTTTCTGGTACTTAATTGCATAATCCGCCCACGCGTTATGCAGTGGAACCGTCAGCGAACCAACATAGATGGCATATCCGCCTTTGCCGCCCATATTTTTCGCTAACTCATCGACGTTGGCCTGTGCGTATTTTTCACTGTCGATGGTTTCGATATCCCACTGGCCAATTTGCTCATCCGGGGATTCGTGCGTCAACACCACGATGCCTTTATCGCGCGCTTTTTTCAGTACCGGCTCAAGGACCTTGGCATCATTCGGCACCACGATGATCGCATTAACGTTTTTGGCGATCAGATCCTCAATCACTTTCACCTGCTGCGCCGGGTCCGGCGTTGAAGGTCCGGTCTGGTAAGCATTCACATCCAGTTTTTTTGCTGCTTCATTTACGCCGGTTTCCATCCGGTTAAACCATGGGATCCCGGTGACTTTGGCAACCACAGCAATTTCATATTTTTCCGCCGCAAAGGACGTGCCGGACAACATGCATGCAGAAACCAGGGTTGCACTGAGTAATGCGAGTTTGAATTTCATAGTTGTACCTTTCGTAGGGGGCAGGACATGTCACGGCGTGAAGTTAACAATGAATGGAAGAGGGAATGAATCATAAGTTTTGCGAATGTGATCTATGCCCATTATTGTGAATTTATGGAAATAAAATGGTTAATAATTAGTTAAATTTGCATGGTTTTACATTCAGTCGTTCAAATTAAGTGTTAATTAAATATTAAAATGAAACCATTAATTAACATATCGTTATCATTTGGCTTAAGTTTTGACGCCGAAAAGGTGTTTGAGGGGAATTTCCCGAAGAAGAAATTATCGAAACTGAGAACTGAATCGATACCGGAAAAGGGTGCTCAATATTTTTTCGTTCAATGGTATCCTCAGCACACTTTCGCCAAACCAGGCATCATTATTTGTGGCGGTGTAGATTTTCATCGTGGAGAACTCATGCAAGGCGTTAAACGTATCATTATCACGTTGTTTCTCGCTGTCCTGTCCTTTGGCGCAGGCGCGCATCCCCACAGCTTTATCCATCTGAAAACTGAGATAGTGAGCGAGAATGACCAGTTCGTCGCGCTGAAAATGCGCTGGACGATGGATGAAATTACCTCGGCGGATCTGCTTTACGATGCGGGGAATGCCAAACCTGGTGATGAGATCTGGAAGAAACTGGCGGCGGAAGTGATGGCCAACGTTCTCGGGCAGCACTATTTCACCGAAGTGTGGCACGACGGGAAAAAGGTAAAGTTTAAAAACAGGCCGACGGAATATGGCATGGCGCGGGAGGAACACCAGGCAGTGCTGACGTTCGTTTTGCCGCTGGCCGAAGCTCAGCCGCTGAGTGGTCAAAAATATACCATTTCAACCTTCGACCCGACCTACTACGTTGATATGAGCTATGACAAAGATAGCGACGCCAGGCTGGGGCAGTCCATAAGCCAAAAATGCCGGATTTCAGTACATACGCCGACGCCGAATGAACAAACGTTGAGCTTTGCGCAGTCGCTGGATAAAGAAGACGCACCGCCGGAGGATATGGAGTTGGGTAAACAGTTTGCACAGATGGTAACGCTGCAATGTCAGTAGTGTATCAACAACGCGCAGCCAGACGTCGCTGGCTCATGCTATGGCCGCTGGCGGTGTTTTTGCTGCTGGCGGCAGGCTGCATACTGTGGCTATGGCAGGCCTGGCCGCAGGTGATGATGAAAAGTGTCGTCTGGCAGCGCGACGTTAACCAACAGATGAGCGGGTTGCTGAAAGCGGTTGCTGCCAGGCCGGCCCAGGCCGGGGGATCGCTGCTGCTATTTAGTTTTCTCTACGGCGTTCTGCACGCGCTGGGGCCGGGGCATGGAAAAGTCGTCATTACCACCTGGCTGGCAACGCACCCCTCGAAGCTGAAGTCGAGTATTGGCCTGACGCTGGCCTCATCTTTATTACAGGGGCTGGTCGCTATCGGACTGGTGGTTGTGGTGCTTACCATCTTGCAGTTGCCTGCACGACAGCTACATATGAGTAGTTTCTGGCTGGAGAAAGGAAGTTATGCGCTGGTTGGCGTGTTGGGCGTTTTATTGTGCGTCCGTGCGCTGAAGAAATTGCGCCAGCTGCTGCGCCGCCCAAAATTCACTGCCTTCACGCCGCATCATGTGCATCACGAGGGTTGCGGCTGCGGGCATCAGCATTTGCCCGATCCTGAACAGCTGCAAAGTGGTGATGATTGGCGTGCCCGGTTGATGATCGTGCTGTCTATGGGGATGCGCCCGTGCTCGGGGGCCATCATGGTTTTACTGTTCAGCAAAGTGGTTGGCGTGTTTAGCTGGGGTATGGCGTCGGCGCTGGCGATGGCGGCAGGAACATCTTTGACGATTACGTCACTGGCTCTGCTGGTACACAGTTTCCGCTCGCTGGCGGTGAAACTTAGCGGGCATAAAGCGCCGGTATTGTGGCGACAGATTGGCTGGACGACGCTGGCATTAGCCGGTGGTGCGGTGCTGATCGCTGCTGCGGTAGTGATGTGGATGAGTGCGGTGCCGGTGGGGCGAGGGATAAGACCGTTTTAGCACTGTTGTAGGATGAATGCCTGATGGCGCTTCGCCTATCAGGCCTACGGGGAATTCCCTGGTAGGCCGGATAAGGCGCTAGCCGCCATCCGGCATCAAACGATTAACGCTTCAGCGCGTCGCTCAGTTCATCACGCATGTTAGCCAGCATGGCTTTCACTACGCGCGGGTTACCTGCAACGATGTTGCCGGTCGCCATGTAGTTATGACCACCGGTAAAGTCGCAAACCAGTGCGCCAGCTTCACGGGCAATCAGCTCACCTGCGGCGAAATCCCACGGGCGCAGGCCAATTTCGAAATAACCGTCAACGCGGGCTGCGGCAACGTAGGCCAGATCCAGCGCAGCAGAACCGGTGCGGCGGAAGTCCGCGCATTCGGTAAACATGTTGCCAAGAATTTTCATGTAAGAAGCGGCGTGCTGTTTGGCTTTGAACGGGAAACCGGTGGCGATGATGGTGCCATCCAGATCGCGGGCGGTGCTGCCACGCAGACGGTAGCCGTTCAGCTGTGCGCCCTGGCCACGGGTTGCGGTGAACAGTTCGTTACGCATTGGATCGTAAACAACGGCGACTTCAGTACGGCCTTTGATGCGTACTGCGATGGATACCGCGAAGTGCGGCAGACGTTTTACGAAGTTGGTGGTGCCATCCAGTGGATCGATAACCCATTGAACATCCAAATCTTCACCAACATGTTCACCGCTTTCTTCGGTGATGATGGTGTGCTGTGGGTAAGATTTGCGAATCGTTTCGATAATAATCGCTTCGGCGGCTTTATCGACGTTAGTCACGAAATCATTGCTGCCTTTCTGGCTGGTTTCTACAGAGTCTGGGGTTTCGTAGTGTTTGGCAATTACATTACCCGCCTTGCGCGCTGCGCGCACGGCGATGGTCAGCATCGGATGCATCGGTCTCTCTCACTGGATGTTAAAGAACGGGAAAACGGCGCAGAGTATAGCAGCGAGTTCGGAATATGTCTTCGTTTTATGATAATATGCCCGAATAATCTTTAGCCGAAGAAATACAATGCTGCAAAATATTCGAATCGTGCTGGTGGAAACCTCTCACACTGGCAACATGGGCTCTGTAGCCCGCGCAATGAAAACCATGGGTTTAACCAATCTGTGGCTGGTAAATCCACTGGTTAAACCGGACTCCCAGGCCATCGCCCTGGCTGCGGGGGCCAGTGATGTGATCGGCAGCGCGCAGATCGTCGATACGCTCGATGAAGCGCTGGCGGGCTGTAGCCTGGTGGTAGGCACCAGTGCGCGTTCCCGCACGCTGCCGTGGCCGATGCTGGATCCGCGTGAATGCGGTTTAAAAAGTGTCTCTGAAGCGACGAACTCGCCGGTGGCGCTGGTCTTTGGTCGTGAACGTGTTGGTCTGACCAACGAAGAACTGCAAAAGTGCCATTATCACGTCGCCATTGCCGCGAACCCGGAATACAGTTCGCTCAACCTGGCGATGGCAGTGCAGGTCATCTCTTATGAGGTGCGCATGGCCTGGCTGGCGACGCAGGAAAGCGACAAGACCGTAGATTACGAAGAAGCAGAGTATCCGCTGGTCGATGATTTAGAGCGTTTTTACGGTCATCTGGAGCAAACACTGCTGTCGACCGGGTTTATCCGCGAAGGGCACCCGGGGCAGGTGATGAATAAACTGCGTCGTTTGTTTACGCGCGCGCGTCCAGAGAGCCAGGAGCTGAACATCCTGCGCGGGATTTTAGCTTCAATCGAGCAGCAGAATAAAAGCAAGTAACTGTACTAATGCCGGATGCGCTTCGCTTATCCGGCCTACAGGCCGCACGATTCGTAGGCCAGATAAGCGAAGCGCATCCGGCAAGTGAAAATGGCACTGAAGGTTAAATACCTGACTAAATTAGTCAAGTAAATAGTTGACTGATTTAGTCGGGAATGTCAGACTTGCCCCTGCTATGCAATACCCCCATTTTACAATAAAAAACCCCGGGCAGGGGCGAGTTTGAGGCTAAGTAAGACATGAGACTGACATCAAAAGGGCGTTACGCCGTGACCGCAATGTTGGACGTTGCGCTCAACTCCGAAACGGGCCCGGTACCGTTGGCTGATATTTCTGAACGTCAGGGAATTTCCCTGTCATATCTGGAGCAGCTGTTTTCCCGTTTGCGTAAAAACGGTCTGGTTTCCAGCGTACGTGGACCAGGCGGCGGGTATCTGCTGGGTAAAGATGCCGGCAGCATCGCAGTAGGTGAAGTGATTAGCGCTGTTGACGAGTCTGTAGATGCGACCCGTTGCCAGGGCAAAGGCGGTTGTCAGGGCGGCGATAAATGCCTGACCCACGCGCTGTGGCGCGATCTGAGCGATCGTCTGACCGGTTTCCTCAACAACATTACGTTGGGCGAACTGGTAAATAATCAGGAAGTCCTGGATGTGTCTGGTCGCCAGCATACCCATGACGCTCCACGCACTAATCGTGCTCAAGACGCGATCGACGTTAAGTTACGCGCATAATAAAAGTATTTTAGAATCAGGCCGGGGTGCTACACACCCCGTTAACTCGGTCGTACATCCAGCCGGTTGCCTGATTCCTTGCATTGAAGCGATGTACGGAGTTTATAGAGCAATGAAATTACCGATCTATCTCGATTACTCCGCAACCACGCCGGTGGACCCGCGTGTTGCCGAGAAAATGATGCAGTGTCTGACCCTGGACGGAAACTTTGGTAACCCAGCGTCTCGTTCACACCGTTTCGGCTGGCAGGCTGAAGAGGCGGTAGATATCGCCCGTAACCAGATTGCCGACCTCGTGGGCGCTGACCCGCGTGAAATCGTATTTACTTCCGGTGCGACTGAATCCGATAACCTGGCGATTAAAGGTGCAGCCAACTTTTATCAGAAAAAAGGCAAGCACATCATCACCAGCAAAACCGAACACAAAGCCGTGCTGGATACCTGTCGTCAGCTGGAGCGTGAAGGGTTTGAAGTTACCTACCTCGCCCCGCAGCGTAACGGCATTATCGACCTGAAAGAACTTGAAGCGGCAATGCGTGACGACACCATCCTCGTGTCCATCATGCATGTGAACAACGAAATCGGCGTGGTGCAGGATATCGCGACTATCGGCGAAATGTGCCGTGCTCGCGGCATCATCTATCACGTTGATGCGACCCAGAGCGTAGGCAAACTGCCTATCGATCTGAGCCAGCTGAAAGTTGACCTGATGTCCTTCTCCGGCCACAAAATCTATGGTCCGAAAGGTATCGGCGCGCTGTACGTTCGTCGTAAACCGCGTATTCGTATTGAAGCGCAGATGCACGGCGGCGGTCACGAGCGCGGTATGCGTTCCGGTACGCTGCCTGTGCACCAGATCGTCGGCATGGGTGAAGCATACCGTATCGCTAAAGAAGAGATGGAAACCGAGATGGCGCGCCTGCGCAGTCTGCGTAACCGTCTGTGGAACGGCGTGAAAGATATGGAAGAGGTGTACCTCAACGGTGACCTCGAGCAGGGCGCACCGAACATTCTCAACGTCAGCTTCAACTTTGTTGAAGGCGAGTCGCTGATTATGGCGCTGAAAGACCTGGCTGTATCCTCCGGTTCTGCATGTACTTCTGCAAGCCTGGAGCCATCCTACGTGCTGCGCGCGCTGGGGATGACCGACGAGCTGGCACACAGCTCAATTCGTTTCTCTTTAGGTCGTTTCACTACCGAAGAAGAGATTGACTATGCCATCAATCTGGTTCGCAACTCCATTGGCCGTCTGCGCGACCTTTCTCCACTGTGGGAAATGTTCAAACAGGGTGTGGATCTGAACAGCATTGAATGGTCACATCACTAATTCGGCACCGATAAGGAGAATTCAACATGGCTTACAGCGAAAAAGTTATCGATCATTACGAGAATCCACGTAACGTGGGCTCTTTTGACAACAGCGACGAGAACGTGGGCAGCGGCATGGTCGGTGCACCAGCCTGTGGCGACGTGATGAAGTTGCAGATCAAAGTCAACAATGAGGGTATCATTGAAGACGCGCGTTTCAAGACTTACGGCTGCGGTTCCGCTATTGCTTCCAGCTCTCTGGTTACCGAATGGGTAAAAGGGAAATCTCTGGACGAAGCACAGGCGATTAAAAACACCGATATCGCCGACGAGCTTGAACTGCCACCGGTGAAAATTCACTGCTCTATTCTGGCTGAAGACGCGATTAAAGCCGCGATTGCGGATTACAAAAGCAAACGTGAAGCAAAATAATTAAGAGTTGAGGTTTTATTATGTCGATTACCTTAAGCGACAGTGCAGCAGCGCGTGTAAATACCTTCCTGGCAAACCGCGGTAAAGGGTTTGGTCTGCGTCTGGGCGTGAGAACCTCCGGCTGCTCAGGTATGGCCTATGTACTGGAATTTGTTGACGAGCCGGCGGCTGAAGATACCGTGTTTGAAGACAAAGGCGTAAAAGTCGTGATCGACGGTAAGAGCCTGCAATTCCTCGACGGTACGCAGTTAGACTTCGTCAAAGAAGGTCTGAACGAAGGGTTTAAGTTCACTAACCCGAACGTGAAAGACGAATGTGGATGCGGCGAAAGCTTCCACGTGTAACGCGCTTACTGATAACCCCACCGTGGTCGCCTGCGCGTGGGGTTTGTTTTACCTGACTCTCTGGTTTTGCCTCATCGAACAACAGAGAATCGATGCCCTGAGAATGTTATGGACTACTTCACCCTCTTTGGCTTACCGGCCCGTTATCAGCTCGATACTCAGGCGCTAAGCCTACGTTTTCAGGATCTACAACGTCAGTATCATCCTGATAAATTCGCCAGCGGTTCCCAGGCGGAACAACTTGCTGCGGTTTCGCAGTCCGCCACTATCAACCAGGCCTGGCAAACGCTGCGTCATCCTTTGATGCGCGCCGAATACTTATTGTCTTTACACGGTTTTGATATCCGCAGCGAGCAGCACACGGTGCGCGATACCGCGTTCCTGATGGAGCAACTGGAGCTGCGTGAAGAGCTGGACGAGATTGAACAGGCAAAAGACAGTCAACGTTTAGATGCGTTTATGAAACGCGTCAGCGAAATGTATAACGTTCGCCATCAACTGATGGTGGAACAGCTGGATAGCGAGACGTGGGACGCAGCGGCAGATACCGTGCGTAAGCTGCGTTTTCTCGATAAACTGCGAAGCAGTGCAGAACAACTCGAAGAAAAACTGCTCGATTTTTAATTTCCGGAAGCGAAAATGGCCTTATTACAAATTAGTGAGCCTGGTCTGAGCGCCGCGCCGCACCAGCGTCGTCTGGCGGTAGGTATCGATTTAGGCACTACCAACTCCCTGGTTGCGACCGTACGCAGTGGCCAGGCCGAAACGCTGGCAGACCATGAAGGTCGCCACCTGTTGCCGTCAGTGGTTCACTATCAGCAGCAGGGCTACTCTGTCGGTTACGATGCCCGCGCCAATGCCGCGTTGGATACGGCAAACACCGTTAGCTCGGTAAAACGCATGATGGGCCGCTCTCTGGCGGATATCCAGGCGCGTTACCCGCATCTGCCATACACGTTCCAGGCGAGCGAAAACGGTCTGCCGATGATTGAAACCGCTGCCGGATTGCTTAATCCGGTGCGCGTCTCCGCTGATATTCTGAAAGCGCTGGCCGCGCGGGCTACCGAATCGCTGTCCGGCGAACTGGACGGCGTCGTGATCACCGTTCCGGCTTACTTTGACGACGCACAGCGTCAGGGGACCAAAGACGCCGCGCGTCTGGCGGGCCTGCACGTATTGCGTCTGCTGAACGAACCGACCGCAGCGGCGATCGCGTACGGTCTGGACTCCGGTCAGGAAGGCGTGATCGCAGTCTACGATCTTGGCGGCGGTACTTTTGATATTTCTATTCTGCGCCTGAGCCGCGGCGTGTTTGAAGTGCTGGCGACCGGCGGTGATTCCGCGCTCGGCGGCGACGATTTTGACCATCTGCTGGCCGATTATATTCGCGAGCAGGCGGGCGTGGCCGATCGCAGCGATAACCGCGTACAGCGTGAACTGCTGGATGCCGCGATTGCAGCGAAAATCGCACTTAGCGACGCTGATTCTGTAACGGTTAACGTGGCTGGATGGCAGGGGGAAATCACCCGTGAAACCTTTAATGAACTCATTTCCGCACTGGTCAAGCGTACGCTGCTGGCCTGCCGTCGCGCGCTGAAAGATGCGGGCGTGGAGCCGCAAGATGTGCTGGAAGTGGTGATGGTTGGCGGTTCAACGCGCGTGCCTTTGGTACGTGAACGCGTCGGTGAATTTTTTGGCCGTACGCCGCTGACCTCTATTGACCCGGACAAAGTGGTCGCTATCGGTGCGGCAATCCAGGCGGATATTCTGGTCGGAAATAAACCGGACAGCGAAATGCTGCTGCTGGACGTTATCCCTCTGTCTCTGGGACTGGAAACCATGGGCGGTCTGGTGGAGAAAGTGATCCCACGTAACACCACTATCCCAGTGGCGCGCGCGCAGGACTTTACCACCTTTAAAGATGGCCAAACCGCGATGTCCATTCACGTGATGCAGGGCGAGCGTGAGCTGGTGCAGGACTGTCGTTCACTGGCGCGTTTTGCGCTGCGCGGCATCCCGGCATTGCCAGCAGGCGGCGCGCATATCCGCGTGACCTTCCAGGTGGATGCCGATGGGCTGCTGAGCGTCACCGCCATGGAGAAATCCACAGGCGTTGAGTCCTCAATCCAGGTTAAACCGTCCTACGGTCTGACTGACAGTGAAATCGCCTCCATGATTCAGGATTCGATGAGTTTTGCCGAGCAGGACGTTAAAGCCCGTATGCTGGCAGAACAGAAAGTCGAAGCGGCACGCGTACTGGAGAGTTTATCCGGTGCGCTGAACGCTGATGCCGCGCTGTTAAGCGCCGCAGAACGTCAGGCTATCGACACCGCCGCCGCGCACTTGAGCGAGGTTGCACAGGGTGACGATGTTGACGCGATAGAACAAGCCATTAAAAACGTAGACAAACAAACCCAGGAATTCGCCGCTCGCCGCATGGACAAATCCGTCCGTAGCGCGCTGAAAGGCCATTCCGTGGACGAGGTTTAATATGCCAAAGATTGTTATTTTGCCTCATCAGGATCTCTGTCCCGATGGCGCAGTTCTGGAAGCTGAGACAGGCGAAACCATTCTCGACGTTGCCCTGCGTAACGGGATTGAGATTGAACACGCCTGTGAAAAATCCTGTGCCTGCACTACCTGCCACTGCATCGTGCGTGAAGGTTTTGATTCTTTGCCGGAAAGCACAGAAGAAGAAGACGACATGCTGGATAAAGCCTGGGGACTGGAGCCGGAGAGCCGTTTAAGCTGTCAGGCACGGGTAACCGAGGACGATTTAGTGGTCGAAATCCCACGTTACACAATCAATCATGCGCGTGAGCATTAACAGAGGGTAGTATGGGACTGAAGTGGACCGATAGCCGCGAAATCGGCGAGGCGCTGTATGACGCTTTCCCCGATCTCGATCCCAAGACCGTTCGTTTCACCGATCTGCACCAGTGGATCTGTGACCTGGAAGAGTTCGATGATGATCCTCAGGCATCGAACGAAAAAATCCTTGAGGCCATTTTGCTGGTCTGGCTGGACGAAGCCGAATAAGTCAACGGGCTGCCCACGGGTGGCCCGTTTTCCTGTATGCGCGAAAATAAGGATAAATAAAATGACAGAAGCCATGAAAATTACGCTTTCCACGCAACCCGCCGATGCCCGCTGGGGTGAAAAGGCGACATACAGCATTAATAATGACGGCATTACCCTGCACCTGAACGGAAAAGATGACCTCGGCCTTATCCAGCGTGCCGCGCGTAAAATCGACGGCCTGGGCATTAAACACGTGCAACTGGACGGTGAAGGCTGGGATACTGAACGTAGCTGGGCGTTCTGGCAGGGCTACAAGGGACCAAAAGGCACCCGCAAAGTTGAGTGGGCCGCTCTGGACGAAGCGCAGCGCAAAGAGCTGGATAGCCGTCTGAAGATTATTGACTGGGTGCGCGATACCATTAACGCCCCGGCAGAAGAGCTGGGCCCGGAACAGCTGGCGCAGCGCGCTGTTGATCTGCTGTGCTCCGTCGCGTGCGATAACGTCTCTTACCGCATCACCAAAGGCGAAGATCTGCGCGAGCAGAACTACATGGGTCTGCATACCGTGGGTCGCGGCTCTGAACGTCCTCCAGTGCTGCTGGCGCTGGACTACAACCCAACAGGCGATAAAGAAGCCCCGGTTTATGCCTGCCTGGTTGGTAAGGGAATTACTTTTGATTCCGGTGGTTACAGCATCAAGCAAAGCGCATTTATGGACTCAATGAAGTCCGACATGGGCGGTGCGGCAACGGTCACCGGTGCGTTGGCATTTGCCATCACCCGTGGTCTGAACAAGCACGTGAAGCTGTATCTGTGCTGCGCGGATAACCTGATTAGCGGCAACGCCTTTAAGCTCGGCGACATTATTCACTATCGCAACGGTAAAAAAGTTGAAGTGATGAATACCGATGCCGAAGGACGTCTGGTGCTGGCCGATGGCCTGATCGATGCCAGTGCGCAGAAACCGGAACTGATCATTGATGCTGCCACGCTGACCGGCGCGGCGAAAACCGCCCTGGGTAACGATTATCACGCGTTGTTCAGCTTTGACGACAAGCTGGCTGCTCGCCTGCTGGCAAGTGCGGCGCAAGAAAACGAACCGTTCTGGCGTCTGCCGCTGGCGGAGTTTCACCGTAGTCAGTTGCCGTCTAACTTTGCCGAACTGAATAACACCGGCAGCGCGGCTTACCCGGCTGGCGCAAGCACCGCAGCGGGCTTCCTGTCCCATTTCGTGGAAAACTACCAGCAGGGCTGGCTGCATATCGACTGCTCCGCAACCTATCGCAAAGCGCCGGTTGAGCAGTGGTCTGCGGGCGCAACCGGTCTGGGTGTGCGCACGATTGCGAATCTGCTGACCGCATAATTTATTACTGTATTGCCGGATGGCGCTACGCTTATCCGGCCTACATGTATTCATCCAATTTGTGATACTTATGTCCGAAACAAAAAACGAATTAGAAACATTGCTTGAACAAGCGGCGACAGAGCCTGCGCATCGTCCGGCATTTTTCCGTACTTTACTGGAATCCACAGTCTGGGTGCCGGGTACTGCCGCAGAAGGCGAGGCGGTGGTTGAAGACAGCGCTCTCGACCTGCAGCATTGGGAAAAAGAAGACGGCACGACCGTGATCCCGTTCTTCACTTCTCTGGAAGCCCTGCAGCAGGCGGTGGAAGATGAGCAAGCATTTGTCGTTATGCCGGTGCGTACGTTATTTGAAATGACGCTCGGCGAAACGCTCTTTCTCAACGCGAAACTGCCGACCGGCAAAGAATTTATGCCGCGTGAAATCAGCCTGCTGATGGGGGAAGAGGGGAATCCGCTCAGCACCCAGGAAGTACTGGAAGGCGGTGAATCGCTGATCCTCTCTGAAGTCGCTGAACCTCCGGCGCAGATGATTGACTCGCTGACTACGCTGTTTAAAACCATTAAGCCGGTAAAACGCGCGTTTCTCTGCTCAATCAAAGAAAGCGCGGAAGCCCAGCCGAATCTGCTGATTGGTATTGAAGCGGAAGGGGATATTGAAGAGATCATCCACGCTGCTGGCAGCGTCGCGACCGATACGCTGCCGGGCGATGAACCTATTGATATCTGCCAGGTGAAGAAGGGTGAGAAGGGCGTGAGCCACTTTATCACTGAGCATATCGCACCGTTCTACGAACGCCGCTGGGGCGGTTTCCTGCGCGACTTTAAACAGAACCGGATTATCTAAATTGTAGGCCGGATAAGCGAAGCGCTATCCGGCTTATCCAGCTTTATAATTGCGGTTCTACCGGTAAATCGTTGCGCGCTCCCCATTCGCTCCATGCGCCGTCATACAATACGACGTCAGAAACGCCCAGCGTGGCAAGTGCCAGCACGACGACGGCAGCCGTTACGCCGGAGCCGCAGCTGGCGATAATAGGGCGGTCAAAGCTCACGCCGTGGCTGAAGAAAATGGCATCCAGCTCATCGGTAGTTTTTAGTTCGCCGTCACGAACCAGCTCTGTCCACGGTACGTTAAGCGCACCGGGTACATGACCACGCTTCAGGCCAGGACGCGGCTCGTCAACTTCGCCATTAAAACGCGCAGCCGGACGGGCATCGACGATCTGCGCCGTTTTTTCATGACTGGCCAGCAGTACATCGGTAACGCGCACAACTGCGTCAGGCGTAAAGGCCACGTTAAATTCACCTTCAGGTAAATCCTCATCGCCTTCCTTGAGCATTAACTCATCGCGCTTCCAGCCTGCCAGACCGCCTGCCAGAATGGAGACATTTTCGACGCCAAATGTCCGCAGCATCCACCATGCGCGTGGCGCGGAAAACAGATTACCGTCATCGTAGATAACCAGATGCTTATCCTGATCAACGCCCAGCTCGCGCATCGCAACGGCAAAGGCTTCGGGGCGTGGCATCATATGCGGTAGCGGTGAGGTATGATCGGAAAGTGCTTCAATATCAAAAAAGACTGCGCCAGGAATATGGCCCGCACGATACTCCTCACCAACATCGCGATCTTCCTGTCCTGGAGGTGCCATCCGGGCATCAAGAATTTGTATTTCCGGGTCGTCAATGTGTTCGGCAAGCCAGTCGGCAGCGACAAAGAAGGCGGTGGTCATAGGCATCTCCATTTTTACCAGGTTTTGGCAAATTGTCGGATGTTTACCGTAAAGCGACAAGTAAAACAGGCTGATTTGTCAGGTGAATCCACATTAATCACTTAAATTAAGACAACGTTGTTCAGTTACTGACTTCCACAGCCGGAAATCTGACGCATAATAGTTGTTCTACGTAGCTAACGGGCCACTACGGCCAGGGATGAAAAATGAAACATTTACGCGTAGCGGCCTGCATGCTGATGCTGGCACTGGTCGGGTGCGATAATAATAACGAAAAATCACCGACGGCTGCGAAACCTGACTCGCCAGCTCCCCAGACTGCGCCAGTAAAAGACAAGGCCCAATTACAAAAGCTGGTGCAACAGAGCCAGGGCAAGTCGCTGACGTTGCTGGATGCCTCAGAGGTCCAGCTCGACGGTGCGGCAACGCTCGTTTTGACCTTCTCCATTCCCCTCGATCCAGAACAAGATTTTTCCCGCGTCGTGCACGTTGTTGATAAAAAAAGCGGCAAAGTGGATGGTGCCTGGGAGCTGGCGCCAAATCTGAAAGAGCTGCGCTTACGCCATCTGGAACCTAACCGGGAACTGGTGGTGACCATTGAGCGTGATTTGCTGGCGCTGAATAAAGCGACGTTCGCTATTGATTATGAAAAAAACATTACCACCCGCGATGTACAGCCAAGCGTTGGGTTTGCCAGTCGCGGCTCGCTGTTGCCGGGAAAAGTAATTGAAGGCCTGCCGGTAATGGCCCTCAACGTTAACAGTGTGGATGTGAACTTCTTTCGCGTGAAGCCTGAATCGCTCGGCGCATTTGTCAGCCAGTGGGAATACCGCAATTCGTTGACGAACTGGGAATCTGACAATCTACTGAAAATGGCGGAACTGGTGTATACCGGACGCTTTGATCTCAATCCTGCGCGTAACACCCGTGAGAAGCTGCTGCTGCCGCTGAGCGATATCAAGCCGTTGCAGCAAGCAGGTGTTTACATCGCGGTGATGAATCAGGCTGGACAATACAACTACAGTAATGCCGCTACGCTGTTCACGCTCAGCGATATTGGTGTGTCTGCACACCGTTACCATAATCAACTGGATGTCTTTACGCAGAGTCTGGAAAACGGCGCTGCGCAGCAGGGTATTGAGGTCACGTTACTCAACGAAAAAGGACAGACGCTGGCGCAGGCTACCAGCGACGCGCAGGGTCATGTCAAACTGGAGACTGATAAAGACGCGGCTTTATTGCTGGCCCGCAAAGACGGGCAAACCACGCTGCTGGATTTGAAACTCCCGGCGTTGGATCTGGCTGAATTTGATATTGCCGGTGCACCGGGATACAGCAAACAATTCTTTATGTTTGGTCCCCGTGACCTCTATCGTCCTGGCGAAACGGTGATCCTCAACGGATTACTGCGTGACAGCGACGGCAACACGTTGCCCGACCAGCCGGTGAAGCTGGAGGTCGTGAAGCCCGATGGGCAAGTGTTACGTTCGGTGGTTAGCCAGCCGGAGAACGGTCTGTATCGCTTTAGCTGGCCGCTGGACACCAACGCGCCAACCGGTATGTGGCATATTCGTGCTAATACGGGCGACAACCAGTCACGGATGTGGGATTTCCACGTCGAAGATTTTATGCCTGAGCGGATGGCGCTCAATCTCTCCGCTAATAAGATTCCGGTGGCTCCGGCTGATGAAGTGAAGTTCTCGGTAGTGGGCTACTACCTGTACGGCGCGCCCGCTAACGGCAATGCTCTGCAAGGGCAGCTTTTCCTGCGCCCGCTGCGCGAAGCGGTGCAGGCATTGCCGGGGTTCCAGTTTGGTAATATTGCCGAAGAAAACCTGTCCCGCAGCCTCGATGAAGTTCAGCTTACGCTGGATGAACACGGTCGCGGCGAAGTGACCACCAACAGCCAATGGCAGGAGACGCATTCCCCGTTACAGGTGATCCTGCAAGCCAGCCTGCTGGAGTCAGGTGGCCGCCCGGTGACGCGTCGGGCTGAACAAGCCATCTGGCCTGCGGACACGCTGCCGGGTATTCGTCCGCAGTTTGCGGCAAAAGCCGTCTATGACTACCGCACTGATACCACTGTGAATCAGCCTATCGTTGATGAAAACAGCAACGCCGCTTTCGACATTGTTTATGCCGATGCGCAGGGCGAGAAAAAAGCGGTGTCCGGTTTGCAGGTGCGTTTGATCCGCGAGCGCCGGGATTATTACTGGAACTGGTCTGAAGGCGAGGGCTGGCAATCACAGTTCGATCAAAAGGATCTGGTTGAAGGTGAGCAGACTCTGGATCTTAAGGCCGATGAAACCGGTAAAGTCAGCTTCCCGGTTGAGTGGGGTGCCTATCGTCTGGAAGTGAAAGCCCCGAATGATGCGGTGAGCAGCGTACGCTTCTGGGCAGGTTATAGCTGGCAGGATAACAGCGACGGCAGTGGGGCCGTGCGTCCCGATCGCGTGACTCTGAAACTGGACAAACCCAGCTATCGTCCTGGCGATACCATGAAGCTGCACGTTGCCGCTCCCGCTGCTGGCAAAGGTTATGCGATGGTGGAATCCAGCGAAGGCCCGCTGTGGTGGCAAGAAATAGACGTACCGGCGGATGGTCTCGATATCTCCATCCCGATCGATAAAACCTGGAATCGCCACGATTTGTATCTCAGTGCGCTGGTGGTTCGTCCTGGCGACAAGTCCCGTTCGGCAACGCCAAAACGGGCGGTTGGTTTACTGCATTTGCCGTTAGGTGATGAAAACCGTCGTCTGGCGCTGGCGCTGGAAAACCCGGCGAAAATACGTCCAAACCAGTCGTTGACCGTCAAGATTAAAGCCAGCGTCAAAAATGGCGACGTACCAAAACAGGTTAACGTGCTGGTCTCTGCCGTTGATAGCGGGGTGTTGAACATTACCGATTACGCCACGCCAGATCCGTGGCAGGCATTTTTCGGACAAAAACGCTATGGCACGGATATTTATGATATTTACGGCCAGGTGATCGAAGGGCAAGGGCGGCTGGCGGCACTGCGCTTTGGTGGTGATGGCGATGAATTAAAGCGCGGCGGTAAGCCACCGGTTAATCACGTCAATATCGTGGCGCAACAGGCGCTGCCGGTCACGCTCAACGAGCAGGGCGAAGGTACGGTGACGCTACCGATTGGTGATTTCAACGGCGAGCTACGGGTAATGGCACAGGCCTGGACGGCGGATGACTTTGGCAGCAGTGAAAGCAAGGTGATTGTTGCCGCGCCGGTAATTGCTGAACTGAATATGCCGCGTTTTCTGGCGGGAGGCGATACCTCGCGACTGACGCTGGACGTGACTAACCTGACTGACAAACCGCAAACACTGAATATTAAGCTCGCGGCCAGCGGTTTACTGGAGCTGATGGGGCAAGATCCTGCTCCATTGAATCTGGCACCAGGCGTACGGACTACGTTGTTTATTCCGGTGCGTGCGCGGGAGGGGTTTGGCGATGGCGAAATTCAGGCAGAAATTAGCGGTCTGACTTTACCGGGTGAAACGCTGCCAGTTCAGCATAAACAGTGGAAGATTGGCGTGCGTCCGGCGTTCCCGGCGCAAACCGTTAATAACGGTGTCGCACTTCAGCCGGGCGCAACCTGGCAGCTTCCGGGCGAAGAACTGACCAACTTCTCCCCTGCAACGATGCAGGGGCAACTGCTGTTCAGCGGTAAGCCGCCGCTAAATCTGGCGCGTTATATCCGCGAACTGAAGGCTTACCCTTACGGCTGCCTGGAGCAAACGGCGAGCGGGTTGTTCCCATCCTTATACACCAACGCTGCGCAATTGAAGGCGTTAGGTATTGTGGGTGATAGCGATGAAAAACGCCGTGCTGCAGTCGATATTGGGATTTCTCGTTTAGTGCAGATGCAGCGTGATAACGGCGGTTTCGCGTTGTGGGATAAAAACGGGTCGGAAGAGTACTGGCTGACCGCGTATGTCATGGATTTCCTCGTTCGGGCAAATGAACAGGGCTACAGCGTCCCGGTAGAGGTCATTAACCGTGGCAACGAGCGGCTGCTGCGCTATTTGCAGGATCCCGGAATGTTGTCGATTCGCTATACCGACGACTCTTCAGCAAGCCGGTTTGCCGTACAAGCCTACGCCGCGTTGGTTCTGGCGCGTCAGCAAAAAGCCCCGCTTGGCGCACTGCGTGAGATCTGGGAGCGCCGTGCGCAAGCGGCCTCTGGTTTACCGCTGTTACAACTGGGAATCGCGCTGAAAAATATGGGCGATGCCAACCGCAGTGAACAGGCGTTGACGCTGGCGCTGAATACGCCGCGCCGCGATACACAACAGTGGATGGCGGATTACGGCAGTGCGTTACGGGATAACGCGTTGATGCTGGCCTTGCTCGAAGAGAACAAGCTCAAACCTGACGTGCAGAATACGCTGCTGAACACGTTGTCAGAACAGGCCTTTGGGCAGCGCTGGCTCTCGACTCAGGAAAATAATGCGTTGTTCCTTGCCGCGCGTACGTTACAGGACTTGGCAGGCACATGGCAGGCGCAAACGTCACTCTCGGAGCAACCGTTAGCCGGGGAGAAATCACAGACGCGTAATCTGGATGCCGATGCGCTGTCTACGCTGAGCGTCACCAATACCGGTAATCAACCGCTGTGGCTGCGTCTGGATGTGAGCGGTTATCCGCAAACCTCACCGACGCCTGCCAGCAACGTTCTGCATATTGAGCGTCAAATTCTGGGGCTCGACGGAAACAGCAAATCGCTGGATTCTCTGCGTAGCGGCGAGCTGGTACTGGTCTGGCTGGAGGTGAAAGCCAGCCAGAACGTGCCGGATGCGCTGGTGGTCGATTTACTGCCAGCAGGACTGGAACTGGAAAACCAGAATCTGGCCAACGGCAGCGCCAGCCTGCAGGATAGCGGTAGCGAAGTGGCGAATCTGCTTAATCAGATGCAGCAGGCAGATATCCAGCACGTTGAGTTCCGTGACGATCGCTTTGTCGCTGCGGTGGCGGTCAATGAAGGACAACCGGTTACGCTGGTGTATCTGGCGCGAGCGGTAACGCCGGGGACCTACCAGGTTCCCGTCCCACAGGTGGAATCAATGTATGTTCCGCAGTGGCGCGCGACCGGTGCGACAGAGGGACTTTTGATTGTCAGACCGTAAATGATGCGCCGGTTGGGTAAACGCGGCTGCTGGCTCTGGCTGGCAGCCGTTGCGCTATTGATTGTGTCGGCAGTTTGGGCGGCAGATAAAATCTGGCCGCTGCCCTTGCGCGAAGTCGATCCGGCACGGGTCGTGGTGGCACATGATGGTACGCCACTCTGGCGCTTTGCCGATGCCGAAGGTATCTGGCGGTATCCGGTAACGATTGATGAGGTGTCGCCCCGCTACCTTGAGGCGTTAATTAACTATGAAGACCGCTGGTTCTGGAAGCATCCCGGCGTCAATCCGTTTTCAGTACTGCGCGCAGCATGGCAGGACCTCTCCTCTGGGCGTGTGGTTTCGGGCGGCAGTACGCTCACCATGCAGGTCGCACGATTACTCGATCCCCATCCGCGAACCTTCGGCGGCAAGTTTCGCCAGCTCTGGCGCGCATTGCAGCTGGAATGGCATCTCTCCAAACGCGATATCCTGACACTGTATCTCAACCGTGCGCCGTTTGGCGGTACGCTGCAGGGCGTCGGGGCGGCAAGCTGGGCCTATCTTGGTAAATCACCCGCGCATTTGAGTTACTCCGATGCCGCGCTGCTGGCTGTTTTACCACAGGCACCAAGTCGCCTGCGTCCAGATCGCTGGCCGGACCGTGCCCAAGCAGCGCGTAATAAAGTGCTCGAGCGTATGGCGAGCCAGGGTATTTGGCCTGCCAGACAGGTACAGGAGTCACGTGAAGAACCGGTCTGGCTGGCGCCCCGGCAAATGCCGCAGTTAGCGCCGTTATTCTCACGCATGATGCTGGGAAAAAGCCGGAGCGATAAAATCGTGACTACCCTTGATGCCGGATTGCAGCGTCAACTGGAAGAGCTGGCGCAGAACTGGAAGGGGCGCTTACCTGCACGCAGTTCGCTGGCAATGATTGTGGTCGATCACACCGATATGAGCGTGCGTGGTTGGGTGGGGTCGGTAGATATGAATGACGACTCCCGCTTTGGTCATGTGGATATGGTGAATGCGATCCGTTCGCCAGGCTCGGTGCTGAAGCCGTTTGTTTACGGTCTGGCGCTGGATGACGGACTCATTCATCCTGCTTCGTTGTTGCAGGATGTGCCGCGGCGAACCGGGGACTATCGACCAGGGAATTTTGACAGCGGTTTTCATGGCCCGGTGAGCATGAGCGAAGCGCTGGTAAGGTCGTTGAATTTACCCGCCGTGCAGGTACTTGAAGCCTATGGTCCGAAGCGCTTTGCCGCATCGTTACGTAATGTCGGCTTACCGCTGTATCTGCCCGCAGGGGCCGCGCCGAATCTGTCGCTGATTTTAGGTGGTGCGGGGGCAAGGCTGGAAGATATGGCCGCAGCGTACAGCGCCTTTGCCCGCCAGGGAAAAGCGGGAAAACTGCGTCTGCAGCCGGGCGACCCACTGCTTGAACGTCCGTTGATGTCGGCGGGTGCGGCGTGGATTATTCGCCGCATTATGGCCGATGAAGCGCAACCATTGCCGGATAACGCGCTGAGCAGAGTGGTTCCGCTGGCGTGGAAAACGGGCACCAGCTATGGCTATCGCGATGCCTGGGCGATTGGCGTTAACGCCCGTTATGTGATCGGTATCTGGACTGGCAGACCAGACGGAACGCCGGTGGTGGGCCAGTTTGGATTTGCCAGCGCCGTGCCGCTGCTCACTCAGGTCAACAATCTTTTGCTCTCTCGCGGGACCAATCAGCCGGAAGATCCACGTCCTGATTCCGTGCGTCGCGGCGTGGTGTGCTGGCCGGGTGGGCAATCCCTTGCCCCCGGAGACAGCAACTGCCGTCGCCGTCTGGCAACCTGGTTACTGGATGGCAGTCAGCCACCAACGTTATTATTGCCCGAGCAGGAAGGGGTTAATGGCATTCGTTTTCCTGTCTGGCTGGATGATGAAGGCAAACGTGTGGCGGCGGATTGCCCGCAGGCGCACGAGCAAACGTTAATCGTCTGGCCGTTGCCGCTGGAGCCATGGCTACCGGAATCAGAACGCCGTGGGGCGAGATTACCGCCAGTTTCTGCCACGTGTCCGCCGCTGGGGCAAGACGCTTTGCAGCCATTGCAGTTGACAGGCATTCGTGATGGCGCGATTGTGAAGCGTTTACCCGGTTCTGCTCAAGCCTCATTGCCGGTGCAAACCAGTGGTGGGAGCGGTGAACGCTGGTGGTTTCTTAACGGTGAAAGGCTGGAAGAACGTGGACGTCGTCTTACGCTACGGCTGGCGACCAAAGGGGATTATCAACTGCTGGTGATGGATGACGCTGGTCAGGTAGCGACGGTGAGATTTTCGATGCAGTAGATCAGTTGGTGACTGTTTGTTGCTAAAATTCATCTTATTTTAAAGAAATGTTACCTTCATCAATAGTCAATTGCCGGGATGCTCTTTATAATCCGCGCCAGGTCGTACATCTATATAGACAACAACAGAACACTTTACAGAGGTTATCATGGCTATTGAACGTACTTTTTCCATCATCAAACCAAACGCGGTGGCAAAAAACGTTATTGGGAGCATCTTTGCGCGCTTTGAAGCAGCAGGGTTCAAAATTGTCGGCACTAAAATGCTGCACCTGACCGTTGAGCAGGCACGTGGCTTCTATGCTGAGCACGATGGCAAACCGTTCTTTGACGGTCTGGTTGAATTTATGACCTCCGGTCCGATCGTTGTTTCTGTTCTGGAAAGCGAAAATGCCGTACAGCGTCATCGCGATCTGCTGGGCGCAACCAACCCGGCGAATGCGCTGGCCGGTACTCTGCGTGCAGACTATGCTGACAGCTTCACCGAGAACGGTACTCACGGTTCCGACTCCGTTGAGTCAGCGGCGCGCGAAATCGCCTATTTCTTTGGTGAGGGTGAGGTTTGCCCGCGCACTCGCTAATCTCCTGCGTCTTTCACGTCGCAGATGCGTTGGCAGCGTTCGTTTACCCCGATCACATAGTTTTCTATGCTCCCGGGGATGCTCGAACTTGCCGCCTTCCTGCGACGCGAAATCCTTTGGAGATGAATTAGCGATTTACATATTATTTTCGCTAATGCTTCGTGCAAACGTGGCATCCCTGCGCCAGACTTTGTACAATGCAACGCCCCGGAAGAGCAGATCGCTTGCCGGGGCGTTTCTTTTTAACCCTCCACGGGCCACAACGTGTAACAACGAGGCCGGAAAAAATTATGTCTGAATTAGTTAACACCTCTGAAGTCGTCATTCCTGCGGTTCCAAATAAAAATGGAAAAATTAACCTGCTGGATCTGAACCGTCAGCAAATGCGCGAATTCTTCAAAGAGATGGGCGAAAAACCGTTTCGTGCCGATCAGGTCATGAAGTGGATGTACCACTATTGCAGCGACAACTTTGATGACATGACTGACATCAACAAGGTGCTGCGTAACAAGCTGAAAGAAGTGGCTGAAATTCGCGCCCCGGAAGTGGTGGAAGAGCAGCGTTCTTCTGACGGTACGATCAAATGGGCTATCGCGGTTGGCGATCAGCGCGTTGAAACGGTGTATATCCCGGAAGACGATCGTGCGACCCTGTGTGTTTCTTCACAGGTCGGGTGCGCATTAGAGTGTAAATTCTGCTCTACGGCGCAACAGGGCTTTAACCGTAACCTGCGGGTATCGGAGATCATTGGTCAGGTCTGGCGCGCGGCGAAGATCGTCGGTGCGGTAAAGGCTACGGGCGTGCGTCCTATTACCAACGTGGTGATGATGGGGATGGGTGAGCCGCTGCTCAACCTGACCAACGTAGTTCCGGCGATGGAAATCATGCTTGATGACTTCGGTTTTGGGCTGTCCAAGCGTCGCGTCACGCTATCCACCTCAGGCGTTGTCCCTGCGCTGGATAAGTTGGGTGATATGATTGACGTCGCGCTGGCGATTTCTCTGCATGCGCCGAACGATGAAATTCGTGACGAAATTGTACCTATCAACAAAAAGTACAATATCGAAACATTCCTTGGCGCGGTTCGTCGTTATCTGGAGAAGTCCAACGCTAACCAGGGTCGTGTAACCATTGAGTATGTGATGTTAGATCACATCAATGATGGCACTGAACACGCGCATCAGCTGGCAGAACTGCTGAAAGATACGCCGTGTAAGATCAACCTGATCCCGTGGAACCCGTTCCCGGGCGCGCCGTATGGCCGTAGTTCTAACAGCCGTATCGATCGTTTCTCCAAAGTGTTGATGAGCTATGGTTTCACTACCATCGTGCGTAAAACACGTGGTGATGACATCGATGCAGCCTGCGGTCAGCTGGCGGGCGATGTTATCGACCGTACCAAGCGTACTCTGCGTAAGCGTATGCAGGGCGACGCTATCGAGATTAAGACCGTTTGATGTTGGCGCACTACGGTATAATTCCTGTACCGTAGTGCAACGTAAGCCATATGAGGTTTTTTGTTGTCGTCGTCAGGTCAATAATAACGGTGCGTTTTTGTCGA
The DNA here is from genome assembly GCF_001037485.2 of Citrobacter sp. MGH105. Classification (NCBI taxonomy): domain Bacteria; kingdom Pseudomonadati; phylum Pseudomonadota; class Gammaproteobacteria; order Enterobacterales; family Enterobacteriaceae; genus Citrobacter; species Citrobacter sp. MGH105. The sequence goes on from NZ_CP073048.1 coordinate 1,425,026, forward strand.
CTTTAAGGCAGTATGTAACGGCGTAACAAGTGTTTAGCCCTCAGGTTTACGCCGTTTTGTCATTGATAGTCTGACCGTTTTATACTGTCTGACGAAGGTTAACTGACCAGATGTTTCGCGGTGTGGGTGAGCATTGTGGCTCGCCGGCATCAGAACCCAAATTTACGCAGCTGTAGCGAATGAATACTGAAGCCACGCACGACAAAAATGAAACACTATCCACCGGCGTTCGTCTGCGCAATGCCCGTGAACAACTCGGATTCAGCCAGCAGGCAGTCGCGGAGCGACTTTGCCTGAAGGTCTCCACGGTACGCGATATTGAAGAGGATAAGGCGCCAGCCGATCTTGCTTCAACATTCCTGCGCGGGTATATCCGTTCTTATGCGCGTCTGGTGCATATTCCTGAAGAAGAACTGTTGCCAGGGCTGGAAAAACAGGCTCCGATTCGACCAGCTAAGGTCGCACCGATGCAGAGCTTCTCGCTCGGTAAGCGTCGTAAGAAACGTGACGGCTGGTTAATGACCTTTACCTGGCTTGTGCTGTTTGTCGTTGTCGGACTGACAGGCGCCTGGTGGTGGCAGAACCATAAAGCGCAGCAGGAAGAGATCACCACCATGGCCGATCAATCCTCTGCTGAGCTGAATGCCGGTAAAGAGGGTGCGCAGAACGTACCGTTAGATACCAGCGCAGCAGCAGGGCAGGATACCCCTCCGGCGGCTCCTGACGATGGTGCGGTAGCGGACGCAGCGTCAACGCCAGACGTTGCTGCGACCCCGGCACCCGCCGCTGATGCGCAACAGAACGCCGTTGTTGCCCCTTCTCAGGCTAACGTCGATACCGCAACCGCAGCGCCAGCTACAGCGGCTCCTCTGCCGACCGATCAGGCAGGTGTGACTACACCTGTAGCCGATCCTAACGCGCTGGTGATGAACTTTACCGCCGATTGCTGGCTGGAAGTAACCGATGCGACCGGTAAAAAACTGTTCAGCGGGATGCAGCGTAAAGACGGCAATCTAAACCTGACCGGTCAAGCGCCGTACAAACTGAAAATTGGCGCCCCGGCGGCAGTGCAGATTCAGTTCCAGGGTAAACCTGTCGATCTGAGTCGTTTTATCAGAACTAACCAGGTTGCACGTCTGACCGTTAATGCCGAACAATCACCGGCTCAGTAACAGACGGCAATGCGGGAGATTTTTTAATGCATAACCAGGCTCCAATTCAACGTAGAAAATCGACACGCATTTACGTTGGGAACGTGCCGATCGGCGATGGTGCGCCCATCGCCGTACAGTCTATGACTAACACGCGTACCACGGATGTGGAAGCGACGGTTAATCAGATTAAAGCGCTGGAACGCGTAGGCGCAGACATTGTTCGTGTCTCCGTACCGACAATGGATGCCGCAGAAGCGTTCAAGCTTATCAAACAGCAGGTTAACGTCCCGCTGGTTGCCGATATTCACTTCGACTATCGTATCGCACTGAAGGTGGCGGAATACGGTGTTGATTGCCTGCGTATTAACCCAGGTAATATCGGTAGTGAAGAGCGTATTCGCATGGTGGTGGATTGCGCTCGTGATAAAAATATTCCAATCCGTATCGGCGTCAACGCCGGATCGCTGGAAAAAGATCTGCAGGAAAAATACGGTGAACCGACGCCGCAGGCGCTGCTGGAATCCGCTATGCGCCACGTGGATCACCTTGATCGTCTGAACTTCGATCAATTCAAAGTCAGCGTTAAAGCATCTGACGTTTTCCTCGCCGTAGAATCCTATCGCCTGCTGGCGAAACAGATCGATCAACCGCTGCATCTGGGGATCACCGAAGCCGGTGGTTTGCGTAGTGGTTCGGTGAAGTCCGCGATCGGCCTTGGCCTGCTGTTATCTGAAGGGATCGGCGATACGCTGCGTGTTTCTCTGGCAGCCGATCCGGTGGAAGAGATCAAAGTGGGTTTTGATATCCTGAAATCGCTGCGCATTCGCGCGCGCGGGATCAACTTCATCGCTTGCCCAACCTGTTCGCGTCAGGAGTTTGACGTTATTGGTACGGTTAACGCGCTGGAGCAACGCCTGGAAGATATCATTACGCCAATGGACGTTTCGATCATCGGCTGCGTGGTAAACGGTCCTGGTGAAGCGCTGGTTTCTACGCTGGGCGTGACGGGCGGTAACAAGAAAAGTGGCCTGTATGAAGACGGCGTGCGTAAGGACAGACTCGATAACGACGACATGATTACGCAGCTTGAAGCCCGCATCCGCGCTAAAGCGAGTATTCTGGACGAAGCGCGTCGTATCGACGTGCAGCAGCTTGAAAAATAACAACGTGATGGGAAGCGGCGTGCTTCCCGTGTATGATTGAACCCGCATGGCGCCCGCATTGTTCGGGTTAGCGCTGAGGGTTCATTTTTATATTCATAAAGAGAATAAACGTGGCAAAAAACATTCAAGCCATTCGCGGCATGAACGATTATCTGCCTGGCGAAACCGCCATCTGGCAGCGCATTGAAGGCACTCTCAAAAACGTGCTCGGTAGCTACGGTTACAGTGAAATCCGCTTGCCGATTGTAGAGCAGACCCCGTTATTCAAACGCGCGATCGGTGAAGTCACCGACGTGGTTGAAAAAGAGATGTATACCTTTGAGGACCGTAATGGCGACAGCCTGACGTTGCGTCCTGAAGGGACTGCGGGCTGCGTACGCGCCGGCATCGAACATGGTCTCCTGTACAATCAGGAACAGCGTCTGTGGTATATCGGGCCGATGTTCCGCCACGAACGTCCGCAGAAAGGACGCTATCGTCAATTCCATCAGCTGGGTGTCGAAGTATTTGGCCTGCAAGGCCCGGACATCGATGCGGAGCTGATTATGCTGACCGCTCGTTGGTGGCGCGCGCTGGGTATTTCTCAGCATGTTAGCCTTGAGCTGAACTCAATCGGTTCGCTTGAAGCCCGCGCTAACTACCGTGATGCGTTGGTCGCCTACCTGGAACTGCACAAAGAGAAACTGGACGAAGACTGCAAGCGTCGTATGTACACCAATCCGCTGCGCGTTCTCGACTCCAAAAACCCGGAAGTACAGGCGCTGCTTAACGACGCACCTGCACTGGGCGACTATCTTGATGACGACTCTCGCGAGCACTTCGCGGGCTTGTGCAAACTGCTGGAATCCGCAGGCATTGCCTACACCGTCAATCAGCGTCTGGTTCGTGGTCTTGATTACTACAACCGCACCGTATTTGAGTGGGTCACCAGCAGCCTGGGCTCTCAGGGCACCGTGTGTGCCGGTGGTCGTTACGACGGTCTGGTAGAGCAACTTGGCGGTCGTGCAACGCCAGCCGTGGGCTTTGCTATGGGGCTGGAACGACTTGTTTTGTTAGTTCAGGCAGTTAATCCGGAATTTAACGCAGATCCTGTTGTCGATATATACCTGGTTGCTTCAGGGGCGGACACGCAGTCGGCGGCAATGACGCTTGCAGAACGTCTGCGCGATGAAGTTCCTGGTGTGAAACTGATGACAAACCACGGTGGCGGCAACTTTAAGAAACAGTTTGCCCGTGCCGATAAGTGGGGCGCCCGCGTTGCACTGGTACTGGGCGAGTCCGAAGTGGCTGACGGTACTGTTGTAGTGAAGGATTTGCGCTCTGGTGAGCAAACGGCAGTAGCGCAGGATAGCGTTGCCGCGCATTTGCGCACTTTACTGGGCTAAGGAGAAGGACAGCGTGGAAATTTACGAGAACGAACACGACCAGGTTGATGCGGTAAAACGCTTCTTTGCTGAAAACGGCAAGGCGCTGGCTGTTGGGATCATTTTAGGGGTTGGCGCGCTGGTTGGTTGGCGTTACTGGACCAGCCATCAGACGGAGTCCGCACGCTCTGCTTCTCTGGCATATCAAAATACGGTGACTGCGGTTAGCGCGGGTAAACCGGACAGCATTCCTGCCGCTGAGAAATTTGCTGCAGAGAATAAAAATACCTACGGCGCGCTAGCTTCACTGGAACTTGCGCAGCAGTTTGTTGACCAAAATGAACTTGAGAAAGCCGCAAGTCAGCTGCAACAGGGCTTGGCTGCGACCAGCGATGAAAATCTCAAAGCGGTGATTAACCTGCGTCTGGCTCGTGTTCAGGTTCAGCTTAAACAGGCTGATACCGCGCTGAAAACACTCGACACCATTAAAGGTGAAGGGTGGACGGCCATTGTTGCCGATCTGCGCGGTGAAGCGTTGCTGAGCAAAGGCGACAAACAAGGTGCGCGTAGCGCATGGGAAGCGGGTGTGAAAAGCGATGCCTCTCCTGCTCTGAGCGAAATGATGCAGATGAAAATCAATAATTTGTCCATCTGAGAGGGACCCTATGCAATTGCGTAAATTACTTCTGCCAGGGCTGCTTTCCGTTACCCTATTGAGCGGCTGTTCACTGTTTAGTGGCGAAGAAGATGTCGTTAAGATGTCCCCATTACCGGTGGTTGAAAACCAGTTTACTCCGTCTACGGAATGGAGCACCTCTGTAGGCAACGGTATTGGTGATTTCTATTCCAATCTTCATCCTGCGCTGGCGGATAACGTTGTCTATGCAGCCGATCGCGCTGGTGTAGTGAAAGCATTGAACGCAGGCGACGGTAAAGAAGTCTGGTCTGTGAATCTGGGTGAGAAAGACGGCTGGTTCTCCCGTGCATCTGCACAGCTTTCTGGCGGTGTAACCGTGTCCGGCGGACATGTTTACATTGGCAGCGAAAAAGCACAGGTTTATGCGTTGAATACCAGCGACGGTACCACCGCATGGCAGACGAAAGTCGCCGGTGAAGCGCTGTCTCGTCCTGTTGTGAGCGATGGCGTAGTACTGATCCACACCAGCAACGGCCAGTTGCAGGCATTAAACGAAGCTGATGGCGCCATCAAATGGACCGTTAACCTCGACATGCCTTCCCTGTCTCTGCGTGGTGAATCCGCTCCGGCAACCGCCTTTGGCGCAGCTATTGTCGGCGGTGATAACGGTCGCGTGAGCGCCGTGCTGATGCAGCAAGGCCAGATGATTTGGCAGCAGCGAATCTCTCAGGCGACAGGCCCAACGGAAATCGATCGTCTGAGCGACGTTGATACCACGCCGGTTATCGTCAATGGCGTTGTTTACGCGCTGGCTTATAATGGTAACCTGACGGCGCTGGATCTGCGCAGTGGTCAAATTATGTGGAAACGCGAACTGGGCTCGGTGAATGATTTCATCGTCGACGGTAACCGTATCTACCTGGTTGACCAGAATGACCGCGTACTGGCGCTGACCACCGATGGCGGCGTGACGCTGTGGACGCAAAGCGATCTGCTGCACCGTCTGCTGACGTCCCCGGTATTGTATAATGGCAATCTGGTCGTCGGTGATAGCGAAGGCTACCTGCACTGGATTAACGTTGACGATGGTCGTTTTGTTGCCCAGCAGAAAGTCGACAGCTCAGGTTTCCTGACCGAGCCGGTCTCTGCTGATGGTAAACTGCTGATCCAGGCGAAAGACGGTACGCTGTACTCTATTACGCGTTAATCGTCCCGGCCGCTCGCTTTGAAAAACGGCTCCTGGTGCAGGGGCCGTTTTACTGTTTTTAACAACGGGGCAAAAAATGTGCCCGTTGTCTGATGATTTTTTAAATGAGGCTTTAAACATGGTACCTGTGGTCGCGCTTGTCGGGCGCCCTAACGTTGGCAAATCCACGTTATTTAACCGTCTAACTCGCACCCGAGATGCGCTGGTTGCGGATTTCCCGGGTCTGACTCGTGACCGTAAGTACGGTCGTGCGGAAATTGAAGGCCGTGAGTTTATCTGTATTGATACCGGCGGTATTGATGGCACCGAAGACGGTGTTGAAACCCGTATGGCGGAACAGTCGCTGTTGGCTATCGAAGAAGCAGACGTTGTGCTGTTCATGGTGGATGCGCGTGCTGGCCTGATGCCTGCGGATGAAGCTATTGCTAAACATCTGCGTTCGCGCCAGAAACCGACTTTCCTGGTCGCCAACAAAACTGACGGACTCGATCCTGACCAGGCGGTTGTTGATTTCTACTCATTGGGTCTGGGTGAAATTTATCCGATCGCGGCGTCCCATGGTCGTGGTGTTCTCAGCCTGCTGGAGCATGTTCTGCTACCGTGGATGGATGACGTTGCTCCTCAGGAAGAAGTGGATGAAGACGCAGAATACTGGGCGCAGCTTGAAGCCAAAGAAAACGGCGAAGAAGAGCCTGAGGACGATTTCAACCCGCAGGATTTGCCGATTAAACTGGCAATCGTCGGCCGTCCGAACGTAGGTAAGTCCACGCTTACTAACCGTATTCTCGGCGAAGACCGCGTAGTGGTTTACGACATGCCGGGAACCACGCGTGACAGTATTTATATTCCGATGCAGCGCGATGAACGCGAATATGTGCTCATCGATACCGCGGGCGTGCGTAAGCGCGGCAAAATTACCGAAGCGGTAGAAAAATTCTCAGTAATCAAAACGCTGCAGGCAATTGAAGATGCCAACGTGGTGATGCTGGTGATTGACGCGCGTGAAGGGATTTCCGATCAGGACCTGTCGCTGCTGGGCTTTATCCTCAATAGTGGGCGCTCACTTGTTATCGTAGTCAACAAGTGGGATGGCCTGACGCAGGAAGTAAAAGAGCAGGTCAAAGAGACGCTGGACTTCCGTCTGGGCTTTATTGATTTTGCGCGCGTACACTTTATCTCAGCTCTGCACGGTAGCGGCGTGGGTAACCTGTTTGAATCGGTCCGTGAAGCATACGATAGCTCTACACGTCGCGTGAGCACCGCGATGCTGACGCGCATCATGACCATGGCAGTAGAAGATCATCAGCCGCCGCTGGTGCGTGGTCGTCGTGTGAAGCTGAAATATGCCCACGCTGGTGGTTATAACCCGCCAATCGTGGTGATTCACGGCAACCAGGTCAAAGACCTGCCGGATTCCTACAAGCGCTATCTGATGAACTATTTCCGCAAGTCTTTGGACGTGATGGGGACGCCGATCCGTATTCAGTTCAAAGAAGGGGAGAACCCGTTTGCGAACAAACGTAATACATTAACGCCGACTCAGATGCGTAAGCGTAAGCGTCTGATTAAGCACATTAAAAAAAGCAAGTAACTGTTGCTGATGCAGATAAAAACCCGCGCTTGTCGCGGGTTTTTTTTCGTCTGCCCATTGCTGATCTCCCCCTGTGTAAAGTCAATCACTATTCGTTTTTTGCCAAGTTTAAATCTAAGAAAGTAGACATTTGTCGAGTTTTCATCTTAAAGTCCGGGGGCTGGTACTAGACAAAACTAGCCTTAGGTTATCAAATGGTTAAATAACTTTTCGCCGCATGTAAAAAATCGGTCAGATACGTAACTGGCTGGCGTACATCGCGGTGTTTACACGCACGACGACATAACTTTCGGGAGAATTATGCAATCCTCTGTTAATCAAAAAGAAAGCCGAACTTTCTTCGGTCATCCTTACCCGCTCGGCTCGCTGTTCTTCACAGAGATGTGGGAGCGCTTCTCGTTTTACGGCATTCGCCCGTTACTGATCCTGTTTATGGCTGCTACCGTTTATGACGGCGGCATGGGGCTGGCGCGTGAAAATGCCTCGGCGATTGTGGGTATCTTTGCCGGTACGATGTATCTCGCCGCGTTGCCTGGTGGCTGGCTGGCGGATAACTGGCTCGGCCAACAGAAAGCGGTGTGGTACGGTTCCATTTTGATTGCGCTCGGTCACTTGTCGATCGCGCTCTCGGCCATTATGGGGAACAACCTGTTCTTTATCGGCCTGATGTTTATCGTGCTCGGTTCTGGTCTGTTTAAAACCTGTATCTCAGTGATGGTTGGCACGCTGTATAAAAAAGGCGATGCGCGTCGCGACGGCGGCTTCTCGCTGTTCTATATGGGCATCAATATGGGATCGTTTATAGCGCCGCTGATCTCCGGCTGGCTGATTAAATCCCACGGTTGGCACTGGGGCTTTGGCATCGGTGGTATCGGGATGCTGGTGGCATTGATCATCTTCCGCGTGTTTGCCGTTCCATCGATGAAACGTTATGACAGCGAAGTGGGTCTGGACTCAACCTGGAACAGCCCGGTAGTGAAACGTAATGGCGTGGGCGCGTGGCTGCTGGCGCTGGCCGTCGGCGTAGCTGTTATCGTTACGCTGATTGCGCAGGGCGTGATTGTGATAAATCCGGTCGCGGTTGCCAGTATGCTGGTGTATGTGATTGCCGCCTCCGTCGCGCTCTATTTTATCTACCTGTTTGTCTTTGCTGGTCTGAACCGCAAAGAGCGCGCCAGACTGCTGGTCTGCTTTATCCTGCTGGTTTCCGCCGCGTTCTTCTGGTCTGCGTTTGAGCAGAAGCCAACCTCATTCAACCTGTTCGCTAATGACTACACTAACCGTATGATCGGCGATTTTGAAATCCCGGCGGTCTGGTTCCAGTCGATAAACGCACTGTTTATCATTCTGCTGGCACCGGTATTCAGCTGGGCGTGGCCGAAACTGGCGAGCATGAATATTCGCCCGAGCAGCATCACCAAGTTCGTTATCGGTATTCTCTGTGCCGCTGCAGGCTTTGGTCTGATGATGCTGGCAGCGCAAAACGTTCTCAGTAACGGTGGCGCAGGCGTCTCCCCATTCTGGCTGGTGGGCAGTATCCTGATGCTGACGCTTGGTGAGTTGTGCCTGAGCCCGATCGGTCTGGCGACCATGACGCTGCTGGCTCCGGAAAGAATGCGCGGGCAGATGATGGGCCTGTGGTTCTGCGCCAGTGCGCTGGGTAACCTGGCCGCAGGTCTGATTGGTGGTCATGTTAAGGCCGACCAACTGGATATGCTGCCGGATCTCTTCGCTCGCTGCTCGATTGCGTTGCTTATCTGCGCTGCGGTACTGATCGTCCTCATTGTGCCGATCCGTCGCATGCTGGAGAATACGCAAACTAAACCGGCTACTAGCGCCTGATAACACCTCGATTGTGCCGGGGCAGACGTGATGTCCCGGCCAATTCATTTACGAGGTGAGAACATGCTGTTAGGGTTTGTTGGGCTTGGCGCAGTCGTTGAAACGGCATACTTGCCCGCATTGCGTAAACTTTACGGTGATTCCCTGTGCTGTGTGGGATTTGACGTGCAACCCGCAAAACAGCCCGCTGGTGTGACACGCTGTGCATCGCTCGCTGAACTTCTTGCAACACCGCTTGATACCCTGTTTATCACCACCGCTTCTCTGCATCATCTCGATGTGCTTGAACAGGCGCTGGCCGCTCCCATCGCACGAATCGTGGTTGAAAAACCGATTGTTGCCACGCTTTCCCAAATTAAAAAACTGAAAACGCTGCTGGAGCAACCCGACGCTGCCGACCGTTTGCTGGCGCTCGACCACTGGATGGCGCGCAATGGCGCAATGCAGCTGGCATTGGGAAAACTCGGTGCGCAGTGGCAGGGCGATAACCCACAACAGGCACTTGTCTCTCACTTTTCAGACGTTGTTAAAATCGACGGTTTTTTGCAGGAGCCGAGCGGATTTAACGCTACAGGAGAGCCGATCGCGCTCAACTTTGCCACCGGTGAGCCAGATACGCGTGAGCTTCGCCACCCGGACGGTGTGATTCTGGACATTGGCACACACGTACTGGCCATGCTGCGTGAAACAGTGCGTTACCTGGGTGGTAATGACAGCATGACCCTGCAGGTGAAGAGCGCTAAAGACCGTCGGGGACGTAACATCATCCAGGGTGACCTGACCACGGCTGAAGGAGAGGCGCATCTGCAAGGACTGATTAGCGGTGTACCGTTGGATATCTGGCTGAATAAATACGCGGGGCCTGCTGGCGGACAAAAAGGTCTGCGCCTTTATCTGCGTGATGGGCGTATCATCAGCTACGACCGACGGGGTGCCGACGATGTGCTCGAATTGATTGACGGTGATGTTGTGCAACGCTGGTGTCTGCCTGGTACGATTTATGCCCATTGTCTGGCGGAACATATTCTGGGGACGCAAAGTCTGTTTGAACGCAGCCCGCAGGAGGTGAGCCGCACGACGCAGCGCAGGCTGGATGAGGTAGAACGATTACTGATCCTACAGCAACAGTTGCGTGGTTCACACTAAGCGTATCATGGTAAAATTAGCGCAGAATTGAACGCCATTTAAAGGAGTCACCATGTCGATGACCTGCCCGGATTGTCATGCAGAACTGGAACCACAAAACGGTGTGGCACACTGTGAAAACTGTAGAAAAGATATTCCGTTAGAAGCGCGCTGCCCGGAGTGTCATCAGCCACTCCAGGTGTTAAAAGCCTGCGGCGCGGTGGATTACTTCTGTCAGAATGGTCATGGTCTGATTTCGAAGAAACGTGTGGAGTTTGTGCCGGTTTAATCTGGCTTTTTCTTACGCGTTTTCTTTGCCGTCGTTACGCCTTTCACTTCGCTCTCTACCCAGCCGTCTGACAGGCGGGTAGTGAGCACATCACCGGTTTTTACCTGTTTGGTCTGCTTCAGTACTTTGCCGTCGGTCGCGGTAGTGACGCTATAGCCGCGAGCGAGCGTCGAGAGAGGACTCACCGCTTCAAGATGCGTCACCACATTACCGAAGCGTTCTCGCTGTGCACTTAAACGCGCGCGGATATTCTCTGCCAGACGGTACTCCAGTTGCTGAATACGGGTTTGCGCCCGATAAATTCGCGGCTGTGGGTTTTGCTGGCTCAGGCGTTGACTTACGCGCTGTTGGCGCTGATTGGCCTGCTTAATCTTATTCTCAAGAGCGAAATTCATCCGCTGACGCAGCCGCTCCAGCACGGTCTGCTGACGGGCCAGACGCAGTTGCGGATGTTGCTGTTGCAAACGGTGATGAAGCTGGGTAAAGCGACGAGTACGGTTGGCGATGTAGTAGTCCATCGCCATCTCCAGACGCTGCTGGCCATGCTGAATTTGACGCAGCAGTTCCAGTTGATTGCGGCTGACAATTTCCGCCGCTGCTGATGGCGTAGGCGCCCGTAAATCTGCAATAAAATCGGCAATAGTGACATCTGTTTCGTGGCCGACGGCGCTAACCACAGGAATGTGGCTGGCAAAGATTGCCCGTGCAACGCGTTCGTCGTTAAAACTCCACAAATCTTCCAGAGAACCGCCGCCGCGCCCGACGATAAGCACATCGCACTCGCCCCGCGCGTTCGCCAGCTCAATGGCGCGAACGATCTGTCCTGGCGCATCGTCGCCCTGGACCGCGGTCGGGTAGATAATAACGGGCAGGGATGGGTCACGACGCTTCAACACGTGGAGAATATCGTGCAGCGCAGCCCCGGTTTTCGAGGTAATGACCCCAACGCAGTGAGCCGGAGAGGGTAGTGATTTTTTGAACTGCTGATCGAATAGCCCTTCAGCCTGCAGTTTGGCTTTGAGTTGCTCATATTTTTGCTGCAACAAGCCTTCACCAGCTGGCTGCATGCTCTCAACAATTATCTGGTAGTCGCCACGCGGTTCGTACAACGTAATGTTGGCGCGTACCAGGACCTGCTGACCGTGCTGTGGGCGGAACGTTACCCGTCGATTGCTGTTGCGAAACATCGCGCAGCGTACCTGGGCGGTGTCATCTTTGAGCGTGAAATACCAGTGACCGGAGGACGGCTGAGTGAAATTCGAGATTTCACCGCTGATCCAAACTTGTCCCATTTCCTGCTCAAGCAGCAAACGAACCGTCTGATTTAGGCGGCTTACGGTAAAAATTGAGGTGGTCTGAGAGGATAACATGTGAGCGGGATCAAATTCTAAATCAGCAAGTTATTCAGTCGAAAGTAACATGCTCACAGAGGAGCGCAAGGTTTTTTTGCAAAAAAGTGTGGATGCAATCGGTTACGCTCTGTATAATGCCGCGGCAATATTTAATAACCTCCCAGGTGAGATATTGCCCATGCTACGTATCGCAAAAGAAGCCCTGACGTTTGACGACGTCCTCCTCGTTCCCGCTCATTCTACCGTTCTGCCGAATACTGCTGACCTCAGCACCCAGTTGACGAAAACCATTCGCCTGAACATTCCTATGCTCTCCGCAGCAATGGACACCGTGACGGAAGCGCGCCTGGCAATTGCCCTGGCCCAGGAAGGCGGCATCGGTTTTATCCACAAAAACATGTCCATCGAGCGCCAGGCTGAAGAAGTTCGCCGCGTGAAGAAACACGAATCTGGCGTGGTAACTGACCCACAGACCGTACTGCCAACCACTACTCTGCGCGAAGTGAAAGAACTGACCGAGCGTAACGGCTTTGCTGGCTACCCGGTAGTGACTGAAGATAACGAACTGGTCGGCATCATCACCGGCCGTGACGTGCGTTTTGTGACAGACCTGAACCAGCCGGTTAGCGTATATATGACGCCAAAAGAGCGTCTGGTGACCGTTCGTGAAGGCGAAGCGCGCGATGTCGTTTTTGCCAAAATGCACGAAAAACGCGTTGAGAAAGCGTTGGTTGTTGATGACAGCTTCCACCTGCTCGGCATGATCACCGTAAAAGATTTCCAGAAAGCAGAACGTAAACCTAACGCCTGTAAAGACGAGCATGGTCGTCTGCGCGTTGGTGCAGCGGTAGGTGCTGGCGCAGGTAACGAAGAGCGTGTAGACGCGCTGGTTGCCGCTGGCGTAGACGTTCTGCTGATTGACTCCTCTCACGGCCACTCTGAAGGCGTTCTGCAGCGTATCCGTGAAACTCGCGCTAAATATCCTGACCTGCAGATCATCGGCGGTAACGTTGCTACAGGCGCAGGTGCTCGCGCGCTTGCTGAAGCTGGCTGCAGCGCAGTTAAAGTGGGTATCGGCCCAGGCTCCATCTGTACTACCCGTATCGTGACCGGCGTCGGTGTTCCGCAGATCACTGCCGTTTCTGATGCCGTTGAAGCGCTGGAAGGCACCGGTATTCCGGTTATCGCCGACGGCGGTATTCGTTTCTCCGGCGACATCGCTAAAGCGATTGCTGCTGGTGCTGCCGCAGTGATGGTTGGCTCCATGCTGGCGGGTACTGAAGAATCCCCGGGCGAAATCGAACTGTACCAGGGCCGTTCTTACAAATCTTACCGCGGTATGGGTTCTCTGGGCGCGATGTCCAAAGGGTCTTCTGACCGTTACTTCCAGAGCGATAACGCTGCTGACAAACTGGTCCCGGAAGGTATCGAAGGTCGCGTTGCCTATAAAGGTCGCCTGAAAGAGATCATTCACCAGCAGATGGGCGGCCTGCGCTCCTGTATGGGTCTGACCGGCTGTGGTACTATCGACGCGCTGCGAACGAAAGCAGAGTTTGTACGCATCAGCGGTGCGGGTATTCAGGAAAGTCACGTTCACGATGTGACCATCACCAAAGAGTCCCCTAACTACCGCATGGGCTCCTGATAAGTTTCCGCGCCCGGCTATATGCCGGGCGAATTTGTTTCACTTGCCTCGGAATTAGCGTCAATGACAGACAATATTCATAAACATCGCATTCTCATCCTCGATTTCGGCTCGCAGTACACTCAGCTGGTTGCACGTCGCGTACGTGAACTGGGCGTCTACTGTGAACTGTGGGCATGGGATGTTACGGAAGCACAAATTCGCGAATTCAACCCAAGCGGTATCATTCTTTCCGGTGGTCCGGAAAGTACCACCGAAGAAAACAGCCCGCGTGCGCCGGAATACGTTTTCAATGCGGGCGTGCCGGTGTTCGGCGTGTGCTACGGCATGCAGACCATGGCAATGCAGCTCGGTGGTCATGTTGAAGGTTCTAACGAACGTGAATTCGGCTATGCGCAGGTTGAAGTTCAGACCGACAGCGCGCTTGTCCGCGGTATTGAAGACTCCCTGACCGCAGACGGCAAACCGCTGCTGGACGTGTGGATGAGCCACGGCGACAAAGTGACCGCCATTCCGGAAGGTTTCGTGACCGTTGCCAGCACCGACAACTGCCCGTTCGCTATCATGGCGCACGAAGAAAAACGCTTCTACGGCGTGCAGTTCCACCCGGAAGTTACCCACACCCGTCAGGGTATGCGCATGCTGGAGCGTTTTGTGCGCGACATCTGCCAGTGTGAAGCGCTGTGGACGCCGGCAAAAATTATCGATGACGCCGTTGCCCGCATTCGTGAGCAGGTTGGCAATGATAAAGTTATCCTCGGTCTGTCCGGCGGCGTTGACTCCTCCGTGACCGCGATGCTGCTGCACCGTGCTATCGGCAAAAACCTGACCTGCGTGTTCGTCGACAACGGTCTGCTGCGTCTCAACGAAGCTCAGCAGGTGATGGATATGTTCGGCGACCACTTTGGCCTGAACATCGTTCACGTGGAAGGCGAGCAGCGTTTCCTGGACGCGCTGAAAGGCGAGAACGACCCAGAAGCTAAACGTAAAATCATTGGCCGCGTATTCGTGGAAGTATTTGATGAAGAAGCGCTGAAGCTGGAAGACGTTAAGTGGCTGGCGCAGGGCACCATCTACCCGGACGTGATCGAATCTGCGGCATCTGCCACCGGTAAAGCGCACGTTATCAAATCTCACCACAACGTGGGCGGTTTGCCGAAAGAGATGAAGATGGGTCTGGTTGAGCCGCTGCGTGAGCTGTTCAAAGACGAAGTGCGTAAGATTGGTCTGGAGCTGGGCCTGCCGTACGACATGCTGTACCGTCACCCGTTCCCGGGACCGGGTCTGGGCGTACGTGTGCTTGGCGAAGTGAAGAAAGAGTACTGCGACCTGCTGCGTCGCGCGGATGCTATCTTCATTGAAGAGCTGCACAAAGCTGACCTGTACAACAAGGTAAGCCAGGCGTTCACAGTGTTCCTGCCGGTTCGTTCCGTTGGTGTGATGGGCGATGGCCGCAAGTACGACTGGGTTGTTTCCCTGCGTGCGGTAGAAACCATCGACTTTATGACCGCGCACTGGGCACACCTGCCGTATGACTTCTTAGGCCGCGTCTCTAACCGCATTATCAACGAAGTGAACGGTATTTCCCGCGTGGTGTATGACATCAGCGGTAAGCCGCCAGCTACGATTGAGTGGGAATAACTGCGCCATTTTTTACCTTAATTTGAATTGGTAAATACTAAAAGCCCTCTTTAATAGAGGGCTTTTGTTTAGGTTAAACAGGTTAGGGCAACGATATTGATCGGCTAAGGTAAAAAATTATTTAAACCAACTATCGGCTTTATCTTCGCGAGCTTTACCTTCACTCTTCATGAGATCGCGTCCGCCTTCAGAAATGTTTCTATTGGCATCGGCTTCAGACTGCGTCACGTCGGTTTGCGCGGCTTTACTTTTCAATTCCTGATCGATAAATTCGTTTTCCCTTTTGACCCGCGCTTCTTCCTTAGCCAGAGCCAGTTTCTGCTTCTGAATTTCCAGACTGCGAAGTTCATCTTCATAACCCTGATCTCTTTTCTTATCCTGCAAAGCTTCGGCGTCGCGCTTATCCTGTCGGGCTTGCTTTTCAGCGGCCGCGGCAGCGGCTTTTTTATTAGCGGCTGCCTGGGCACTAGCGCGCCGCTGTTTATCTTGCTGGATCTGCTTATTGCGCTCAGCTACCCAGTCGTCGTGCTGTTTTTTTTCCTCGTTAGCCCCTTGCTGTTCAGCCTGAGCGACTGCCGAAAGCTGATCCTGCAAAGACGATGAAAACGCCGCGCTGCTAAAGATACTGAGAAAGGTCGCCAGAACGATTTTTTTCATGTGTCCCCTCAATCGTTAACTTTTTTCAGGGCATTTCGCGTTTGGCTGAATTCGGGTCTCGTTGTAGTTGGTGGAGATGACTACTGCCAGACCAGTACTAAATTGGCAAGCCTTACCGACCTGCGTTGAAGTGTAAACCTTAGTACCTTCTTTATAGGTTAAAGATACGCCTTCAACTAACGTTTTATCATTGACCATTGAGCCAGCCACAGCGCCCGCTGTACCCCCAGCAACGGCACCAGTCGTAGTGTTGGTATTACTGCGTGATCCCACATTATGGCCGATGACTCCGCCTGCAACTGCGCCAAGAATAGCGCCAGTAGCCTGCGCTGCACGTTTATTTGCCGTATTGTCTACTGCCACTTTCGCGGGCAAAACCGAGATGATGTTGACCGTTTTTGTCTCTTGCTTTGAATTAAGCTGGTCGGTTTGATAAACATCCGCCGCATGCTCGTCAGCGTTAGATTGGCAGCCAGCAATTGAGAAGCAGGCAATGAGTGCTAAAGGTAGGGAGCATTTTTTAAAGTTCATTACTATTCCTTGTTAATCACATCGAAAAAACAATGCATTTAATCTTGCCCGTTAATAAAAGTAAACCTATCGTTTTTCATCAATTAAAGCCTATTTTTTTGTTATATAACAATGTGATATATGATTTTGGTTGTGTCTGTTTTTGAGAGTGCAAATGCGCTCTGTGTATTTTATAGGTGTACTTTATGATCGAGGGAGAATTGGTGGAAATGGTGGGTGGTTTTTGATTCAATCCAATTGTTGTATCAATGCTTTCTCCACTGAAATAGAGAAAGCAATAGATTAATCGACCAGTTGCAGCTGAGACTGTTGCTGAGGTGCGACATGCTGAATACGCACATCCATCTGTGGATAGGGTAGGTCGATGTGGTTGGCGTCCAGCGCCTCTTTAATGTTTTCCAGCAGATCGTAATAGGTATTCCAGTATTCGATATTGGGCACCCATACGCGCACGTAAAAATTCAACGCTGAAGCGCCCAGTTCGCCCAGACGAACGGTTACCCCACGTTGCTTATCGATGCGGCTGTCCTGCTCGATAATGTGATTAATAACTTGCTTAACCTCTGCAATCCGACTCTGATAACCCACACCAATCACCAGATCGATACGACGAAAAGGGTGACGGGAATAGTTAATGATGTTGTCAGCGATGATCTTACCGTTTGGAATCACAACTTCTTTGCTGTCCGCGGTGAGCAGGGTGGTGGAGAAGATGTGCACCTTTTCTACTGTTCCGGTGACTGCACCAATCTGCACTACTTCTCCGGCGCGAAAAGGTCGCAGGGAAACCAACAGCACGCCAGCGGCAAAGTTGGAAAGCGAGCTTTGTAACGCGAGGCCAATGGCTAGTCCGGCGGCACCGATGACGGCAATAATGGAGGATGTTTCAATACCGATGCGACCTAATGCGGCGACGACGGAAAAGGCGAGGGTAATGTAACGTACCAGCGCGGTGAAGAACTGAATGATCGTTCTGTCGACTTTACGTTTAAGCAGTAACTTTTCCAGTCCACGAGAGAGCAGACGAGCGATAAATTTACCGATAAACAATAAGATCACGGCGGCAACGATATTCCAGCCGAATTGAATGACAGCATCGCTGTGCCCGGCGATCCACTCAAGGCCGCTTCTTATTTTCGGGAATAATAAAAAACCACTCATGGTATTACCCTGTAGTATTTAAAAATGATAACAATTCAAATAACTATTTAATTTTCATGCGAAATATAAATGCTTGCGTCAGTGATATTTGCTGGTGATATTAATTAGCGTTTATTTGAGCACTGTTTGTCTTTTTATGTCCGTTAAACCGGAACGTAAAAATCAGCGCGAATGGTGCGGTGAAGTGGGATGAAAAGATTGTGCATTTGTGCGAAAAATATGGCCGATTATCTGATAATTAAGCGAGAGAGGAGGGATGTGTGTAAAGTTTCATCACTCAAATCCCTTACCGGATGGTTAAATGTCAGGCGATTAGCCATCCGGTAAGGAATCTTAATGCTGGGGGTATCACAGGCGCGAGCGATCAATGTACGTCGATTTGTGCAGAAGATGTCTGTTGCGGCTGAGTGGTCTGCTGAGATTCTTTTTTGTCCTGGTGGTGATGCCATGCACCAATGGCGGAGTAGACGAAGCGTCCGAAGAAGAAGAGAAAGCTGATAAGCAGTACGATCCGGATCATGCGACTGTTAAATCGGTGTCGTTTGCGTAGGCTGGTAACCTGGCTCACAAAAGGTTCCTTGTAGTGTACCCAACTGAGGGCGATACTCACATTAAGGCACACTGAGAGGAAATGGTCAATTCTTCCTTATGTAAAATTGCTTCGGTTGTTTTATCTTCTTATGTTATGGAAATTAATATTATTATTTGCATGAATAATGTATTAACGATAAAAAATAATGAAAAGAGTAATAATTGATGAATGAGGGGCATTTTTTTTGATATGTATCAAGCATTACACGTTGCTGACAACTAAAATCGATGAATCATTGTGATGTATTTTACTTTATCGTTTTAAAGTCAGGTGGGATGCCTGTCTGAATACCCCCTACAGGATGTGTGGGATTCTACTGAGCATCTATGAAACTCAATAAAAATTATATTGATATTAGAGATAGATGGTGGGCATTACCTCTCATCTTACCTTCTTTGTTGTTGCCTATATTGAGCACTGCCACCACCTATGCCCATATTAGTACGGGGACCGTAATTCTTTTCTACCTGCCGTTAGCGCTGATGATTAGCCTGATGCTTTTTTTTGGCTGGGCGGCATTGCCAGGTATTATCATTTCCATTATCTGGTACAAATATCCGCAGGTCGGGTTATTTGAAACACTTTCAATAATTTCGCACTTTATAGTTACAGTCGTGCTTAGCTGGGGAGGATATAAAGTATTTTCTCCCCGACGAAACAACGTTTCCCACGGCGACTCTCATCTGTTGTTTCAGCGTATGTTCTGGCAAGTCTTCTGCCCGGCTACGCTGTTTCTGATACTCTTTCAGTTTGCCGCATTTGTGGGTGTTTATGAAAGCAAATCCGGCATGGTGGGCGTTATGCCCTTCAATACAGGCACATTAATCAACTATCAGTCCATACTCGCGGGGAACCTTGTAGGTGTGCCGCTGTGTTATTTCATCATTCGAACAATTCGCAACCCCTTGCATCTGAGAGGCTATTTTTCTCAGTTAAAGCAGCAGTTTGATACCAAAGTGACTAAAACAGAGTTTGTGGTCTGGTTGATTATATTGACTGTGCTAATGGCAATGTTGTGTATGCCGCTAAATGAACAAAGCTCAATATTCAGCACGAATTATACACTGTCATTGTTACTGCCTGTCATGCTGTGGGGGGCAATGCGTTACGGTTATAAATTTATTTCGTTGATATGGGCGGTCGTACTTATTACCGCAATCCATTATTATCAGCGCTATATGCCCTGGTATTCGGGCTATGATACGCAGCTTGCTATTACCTCATCAAGTTATCTGGTTTTTTCCTTCATCGTGAATTTCATTGCTGTCCTTGCAACGCGTCAACGTTTTGTTACCCGGCGCAACCATCGCCTGGCCTTCTTTGACCCTATGGTGCATATTCCGAATTTGCGCGCTTTGAACCGGGATTTGAAAAACGCGCCATGGTCAGTGCTTTGCTTTTTGGGTGTTCCGGGCATGGAGCTGCTGGTGAAAAATTACGGCATTATGCTGCGTATCCAGTACAAGCAAAAACTGGCTCAGTGGATAACACCGTTGCTTGAACAGGATGAGCATGTCTATCAATTGTCAGGTAATGATTTAATCCTGCGTTTTAACACTGAGCTACACAAGGAACGCATTGAAGCACTGGACAGGCATATCAAGCAGTTTCGTTTTGTCTGGGACGGAATGCCTTTGCAACCGCAGGTTGGGATCAGCTTTTGCTATGTCCGTTCTCCTGTTAACCATATCTATTTGTTGCTGGGAGAGTTAAGTACCATTGCCGAATTATCGCTGGCAACCAATTCACCAGAGAATTTGCAGCGGCGTGGTGTGATGCACCTGCAACGCGACCTGAAAGATAAGGTTGCGATGATGAACCGTATTCAGCAGGCGCTGGAGAACAATCGTTTTTTCCTGAAGGCGCAGCCGATTTTTGGCGTACGTGGCGACGTTTATCACGAAATCCTGCTGCGGCTTGAGGGGGATGACGGTGAAACTATTGCCCCTGATAGTTTCTTGCCGGTAGCCCATGAGTTTGGTTTGTCCTCCCGTATCGATCTGTGGGTGATTGAAAATACGCTGAAATTTATGGCGCAGAATCGGGAAAAAATGCCCGCCCACCGGTTTGCTATTAACTTATCACCCACCTCGGTATGTCGCGCGCGCCTTCCTAATGACATCAATCAGTTACTGAATAAGTACAAGGTTGAAGCATGGCAACTTATCTTTGAAGTGACGGAAAGCAATGCCTTAACCAATGCGGAACAGGCACAGGCAACGTTGCTGCAGCTGCAATCACTGGGCTGTCAGATTGCAATTGATGATTTTGGTACTGGATATGCCAGCTATGCCCGGCTGAAAAATGTGAATGCCGATATCCTGAAAATTGACGGTAGCTTTATTCGCAATATTGTTTCGAACAGCCTCGACTACCAAATCGTGGCCTCTATTTGCCATCTGGCGCGGATGAAAAGAATGCTGGTGGTTGCGGAGTACGTCGAAAGCGAGGAAATACGCAGTGCGGTTATTTCGCTGGGGATTGATTACATGCAGGGGTATCTGATTGGTGAGCCACTGCCGTTGAATGAAACTCTGGAAAAGCAGGTGCCAGATGAACTGACACCTGCTGAGATCTTATGCGGCGATATCGGGTGAGCTCTCTTCTTCAATTTTGAGTCGCCAGCCTGTTACGGCTTCCCAGTATTGCTGCTCTTTCTCCAGATCGAGCAGCACCAGCGCATTTTGGCTAAACCAGTCATGCGGGAAGCGTAAGGTCCAGTGGCTGTCGTCGGTTATCAGGGTCAAAGTCGGCGGTGTGGTGGTCGCCTGACGCTGATTATTCAATAGCACGCCCAGGCGCAGCAGCTGAATTAACGGCAGAAACTGTTTCTTCTTAAACAGCGTAAAGCGGGGCAAGTCGTCGAGTTTAATCGCTTTGCGATGATAACGAACTAATGTTGCCATCATCAGCTGTTGTTCCTGATTGAAACCAGGTAGATCGCTGTTTTGTAAGATATACGCAGAGTGGCGATGCAGACCGCTGTGGTTGATGTTCAGCCCAACCTCATGCAGCATTGCTGCCCAACGCAGTAACGCTTCCAGTTGGGGATTGGCCAGCTTTGGCTGCTGCGTATGCCACTGGTCGTACATTTGCATCGTCGTTTCTAGTACGCGCCGGGCCTGTTCGCTGTCAATGTTGTACTGGTTCGCCAGGCTGCTGGCGGTACGGCTGCGAACGTCCTGGTGGCGAAATCGGCCTTCCATCTCGTACAGCACGCCTTCACGTAACGCACCATCAGAAAGGCGAAGTTCGCGAATAGCTAACGCGTCAAAAACGCCGCACAGAATCGCGAGTCCGGGTACAAACACTGCTTTTCTTTCTTCTGACAACCCCGGCAAGCTGAGCGCATCAAATGACGCGTGCTTCAACACTTCAGATGTCAGCTTGTCCAGACGTTCGGGGGTGATAAAACCGTCTTTTTCACCCATCTCCAGCAGCACTTCATGGGCTGCTTTAATGGTGCCCGATGCGCCCAGCGCAACGTTCCAGCCCTGAATGCGAAACTGCCAGGTTAAGGTTTCGAGCTTTTGCGCAGCCGCCATGCGGGCACGCTGGAAATTTTCACGGTTAATTACACCGCGCGGGAAGTACATCTGGGCAAAGTTGACGCAGCCCATACGGCGGCTTTCGACCAGTTTAGGCTCGAAATCTTCTCCGATCACCAGTTCTGTTGAGCCGCCGCCGATATCGATAACCAGCTTGCGACCTTTTTCCGGCTGCGTATGTTCAACGCCCATAAAGATCAATCGGGCTTCTTCGTTGCCGGAAATAATCTCAATTGGGTAGGGGATGACTTTTTCCGCTCGCTTGAGAAAATCAGTCGCATTCAGTGCCTGACGCAAAGTATGGGTTCCCACGATACATACGCTTGATGGAGGAAACCCCTGCAAACGTTCGGCGAACAGTGATAAACAGCTTAGCCCGCGCTCCATGGCCTCTTCGCTCAGCTTGTTATCTTCGCCGAGGCCATCCGCCAGATGTACGCGTTGTTTCAGTCGCCCAATAATTTGCATTGCGCCATCAACCACGCGGGCAATGACCATATGGAAACTGTTTGAACCAAGGTCGACCGCAGCAAATTCCTGCGGTCGTGGAGTCTTGTCGTGTATTGGCATATCTTTAGTCAGGTTGCTCGAGTGATTTGATGTAATCGTAAATCGCCAATTGTGACTGAACCTTACGGCGGTTTCCGCGCGGTACGTAGCGATTACTCAGTTCTTTATCAATAAAGCGGGCTTTCACCGTGTCGCTGAACAGGATATCGATAATATCCAGCACGCGTTGCTTAAGACGCGGGTCCAGCAGCGGCGTGGCGACTTCGATACGATAGTCGATATTCCTGGTCATCCAGTCTGCGGAGGAGAGATACACCTGCTTGTCACCCCCGTTCTCGAAGATATAGACCCGATCATGTTCAAGATAGCGATCAACGATGCTGATAACGCGAATATTGTCGCTGATACCTTCCAGATTCGGAATCAAAGAACACATACCACGAATCAACAAATTGACCGGCACACCTGAGCTTGAGGCCGCATAGAGGCGGTCAACCAGACCTTTATCAACCAGGTTATTCAGTTTTAGCGTAATGCCGGAAGGCAGTCCTTGCTGCGCGTTGGCGATCTCTTTGTCGATCATCGCGTACAGCAGACGGCGTGAGTTCTGCGGGGAAACCAGCAGATAATCGAACGTCACCGGGCGATACGGGTTCTCGATGAAGTTAAACACCCGGCGCACTTCGTTGGTAATGCGCGAATCGGCGGTCAGCAACGAGTAGTCGGTATACAGGCGTGCCGTTTTTTCGTTAAAGTTCCCCGTCCCGATATGCGCATAGCGCACGACTTCATCACCTTCTTTACGCGAGATAAGGAACAGTTTGGCGTGAATTTTCAGGCCTGGCGCGGAGAAGATGACATGAACGCCTGCTTCGGTAAGACGCTTGGCCCAATGGATGTTGGCTTCTTCATCGAAGCGGGCCTGCAATTCCACCACCACGGTGACTTTCTTACCGTTGTGTGCGGCATGGATCATTGAATCTATGATGCGTGAATCTTTTGCCACACGGTAGATGTTGATCTTTATAGCCAGCACGCTCGGGTCGAAAGAAGCCTGGCGAAGCAGTTCAAGAACGTGCTCAAAGGTGTGATAGGGGTAATACAGCAGCACGTCGCGTTCACGAACGGCGTCAAAGCCGTTACGAAACTTCTCGTTGTCGAACCAGATATGGCGCAGACGCGGCAGCGGTTTGTTCACCAGGTTAGCTTTGCCAACGTTAGGGAAGTTAATAAAGTCTTTGAAGTTATGGTAACGCCCGCCGGGAACAATCGAGTCGTAGCGAGAAATCGTCAGTTTTTCACGCAGTACCTCGACCAACGCATTGGGCATGTCACGCTGATAGACAAAACGTACAGGTTCTGCGGTCAGACGCTGTTTCAGGCTGGATGACATCAGCTCCATCAGGCTCGATTCCATCTCGTGCACCAAATCGTATTCGGCGTCACGGGTCATTTTCATCGAATAGGCGTTCAGTGCGTCGTAGTCAAAGAACCCTTTGAAAATGTCGTCAAGGCAGTAACGTAATATGTTGTCCAGCAGGATCATCGGTTTGCGACGGCGCGGGGTTTCCGGCGGCAGATTCACAAAACGGGGAACTTTGTCGGAAGGGATTTCCAGCAGCGCGTAGCGGATCGTATCACCACGGATAATTTCTACCGCCAGATAGGTGTAGTCATCTTTCAAAAACTGGACTAAATCCGTCTCGCGGTTAATCAGGATCGGCGTGATGTGCTGGCGAAGATATTGCTTGAAGTAATGACGCAACCAGCTTTGCTGATTGACCGACAACTGGCGTTCGTTGATTAAGAAAATCTGATTGCGCGCCATTTCCAACAGCAACTCGTTGTACAGGCCGTCAAATTCCTGATCGGCTTTTAATACGCGGGCCTGGATTTTGCCTAACAAATGGCGGGAGTGAGAGTTTGAACCCTGTTCTTCGCTAATAATGATTCGGCGCTTCAGTTCGGCAAAACGAACCTTATAAAACTCGTCGAGATTATTGGAATAGATACCTAAGAAACGCATCCGTTCGATCAACGGGTTTGATTTATCAGCAGCTTCCTGGAGTACACGTTCGTTGAACGCTAACCAGCTGAGTTCTTTCTCGATGTATAGCTTTTCCTGACCCATTACCACTTTTACTCCGTTTCATTCACGGGACACTACCGATTTATTATGGCGAGCATTGCTCTCAGATGTCCAACTGTGCCAGAAAAATATGACAATAAACCGTCTGATAGCAAAGAGAAAGGGGGAGCGTAGATGAATACCGGTGGTATTAACCGGAAAAGGTAGTTATGCCTGTAAGCCGGATGGTGACATTCGGCTTACAGGTTGGTTTTTTTATTATTCGTCGGCGGCGTAGCCTTGTGGCGGCAAACGAACGCCATCCAGCCAAGCAGCGTTATCACGCATCTTCAGGCGACCGTCGATAAACCAGCTTACCACCAGCGGGTAAATGGTATGTTCCTGAGCCTGAACCCGTGCCGTGACGTCATCTTCGCTGTCGCCTTCAAATACCGGAACCTTGGCCTGAAGAATGACCGGTCCGCCGTCCAACTCATCCGTTACGAAATGGACTGAGGTACCATGTTCTTCATCGCCGTTTTCCAGTACCTGGCGGTGCGTATGCAGGCCGGGATACTTCGGCAATAAAGACGGGTGGATATTCAGCAATCGTTCAGCATAGTGAGCGACGAACGCCGGGCTGAGGATACGCATATAACCGGCCAGCACCACGACATCGGGTGCATAGGCGTCAATCTCTTGTATCAGTTGGCGGTCGAATGCTTCGCGACTGGCAAACTGGGCGGCTTCCAGCGAGTGTGCCGGAATATTCGCTTCGCGTGCGCGCTCAAGGCCGAACGCATCGGCCTTGTTACTGAATACTGCACGTATGGTGCCATTGATTTTTTTCTGTTCGCAGGCGTCGATTATCGCCTGCAAATTGCTTCCGTTGCCGGAAATGAGCACCACAATGTTTTTCATTCAATGACCACACGCTGTTCGGAATCAGAAGCTTTGATGATACCGATTTTCCATGCGTTTTCACCTTTCTCATTGAGCAAAGCAAGGGCTTTGTCCACTTCCGGAGCTGGCAGGGCGATAACCATACCTACACCGCAGTTAAAGGTGCGATACATCTCATGCTGGCTGACGTTACCCGCCGTTTGCAGCCAGTTGAAGACGGCTGGCCACTGCCATGAAGATTCGTCGATCACTGCCTGCGTGTTGTCTGGCAGAACGCGTGGAATATTTTCCCAGAAGCCGCCGCCGGTCAGGTGGGCAATGGCGTGCACATCAACCTTCTCGATCAGTTCCAGAATGGATTTCACGTAAATGCGGGTAGGGGCCAGTAAGTGATCGGCCAGCGGCTTGCCTTCAAGCTCGGTGGTTTCTGGGTCACAACCGCTGACTTCTACAATTTTACGCACCAGAGAGTAGCCGTTGGAGTGCGGGCCGCTTGAGCCGAGCGCAATCAGTACGTCACCGTCAGCCACTTTTGAACCGTCGATAATCTCTGATTTTTCGACGACGCCAACGCAGAAACCTGCCACGTCGTAATCTTCGCCGTGGTACATCCCCGGCATTTCAGCTGTTTCCCCACCGACCAGCGCACAGCCAGACTGCAGGCAGCCTTCAGCAATCCCGTTAATGACGCTGGCTGCGGTGTCCACATCCAGTTTGCCAGTCGCATAGTAGTCGAGGAAGAACAGCGGCTCAGCGCCCTGAACCACGAGGTCGTTGACGCACATTGCGACGAGGTCAATGCCGATAGTGTCGTGGCGTTTCAGATCCATCGCCAGACGCAGTTTTGTACCAACGCCATCAGTGCCGGAAACCAGTACCGGTTCACGATATTTTTGCGGCAATGCGCACAGCGCACCGAAGCCACCCAGACCACCCATAACTTCCGGACGACGAGTTTTCTTTACTACGCCTTTGATTCGATCAACCAGAGCATTACCTGCATCAATATCAACACCGGCATCTTTGTAGCTAAGAGAGGTTTTATCGGTCACTGCCTGCTTCCCCACATGTTTACTTGCAGTAAAAGTTAAATTCGGCGCAATTCTAACAGGGAAAGCAAACGTTTGCGAGCCTGCTCTGCATCAAGTTTTATCTGCTGGTTTTTTCAGCATTTTACAATCATTTATCTATTTGTTTGAGCTGCGCCACGAAAATGAAACCGGGTACAGTCTTGTGCTTGAATCCTGTTAGGCGATTGCACAGTATCTTACTGAAACCGGTTTCTTTTTTCTGTTGCGGACCTCATCAACAGCGTTTTGCGCAGAGTCATCACGATAGGGGAAGGGTATGTCAGGATTTAAAGCAGATTTCATGTGGGGTGGTGCTGTCGCGGCTCATCAACTGGAAGGTGGCTGGCAGGAGGGCGGAAAAGGCGTCAGCGTTGCTGATGTCATGACCGCGGGAGCGCATGGGGTGGCGCGTGAAATTACCGACGGTGTGATTGCCGGTAAAAATTACCCTAACCATGAGGCCATCGATTTTTATCATCACTATAAAGACGACATAAAGCTGTTTGCCGAAATGGGGTTTAAATGTTTTCGCACCTCTATTGCCTGGACACGTATTTTCCCCTTCGGCGATGAAGAACAACCCAATGAGTCTGGCCTACAGTTCTATGATGACCTGTTTGACGAATGCCTGAAATATGGCATTGAGCCGGTGATTACGCTGTCGCATTTTGAGATGCCTTACCATCTGGTGACGGAGTACGGCGGCTGGCGCAACCGCAAGCTTATCGATTTCTTTGTCCGTTTTGCCAGGGTGGTATTCACTCGTTACCAGCACAAAGTGAAGTACTGGATGACGTTTAATGAGATTAACAACCAGGCAAATTATCACGAAGATTTCGCGCCCTTTACTAACTCAGGTCTGAAATACCAGCCAGGCGAAGACCGCGAGCCGGTCATGTACCAGGCGGCGCACTATGAGCTGGTGGCAAGCGCGCTGGCGGTAAAGGTCGCGCGTGAGATTAACCCGGAATTACAGATAGGGTGCATGATTGCCATGTGTCCAATCTATCCGCTGACCTGCGCGCCAGACGATATGATGATGGCGATGAATGCCATGCACCGGCGTTACTGGTTTACTGACGTCCATGTGCGCGGCAAATACCCGCGGCATCTTCTCAACTACTTTACCCGTCGTGGCTTTGAACTGGATATCACCGAGGAAGACCGTCAGGCGCTGACCGAGGGCTGCGTTGATTACATCGGCTTTAGCTATTATATGTCTTTCGCGACCCAGGCAACGGCGGACAACCCACAGCTGGATTACGATGAGTCGAAAAGCCTGGTTTCCAACCCGTACGTGCAGAAATCTGACTGGGGCTGGCAGATTGATCCGGTTGGCCTTCGTTATTCACTGAACTGGTTCTGGGATCATTATCAGCTGCCACTATTTATTGTGGAGAATGGGTTTGGCGCCATTGATGTGCGCGAGGACGATGGTACAGTTAACGACCAGTACCGTATCGACTACCTTGCCGCCCACATACGTGAGATGAAAAAAGCGGTGGTGGAAGATGGCGTGGATCTGATGGGATATACCCCGTGGGGCTGCATTGATTTAGTCTCTGCCGGGACAGGGGAGATGAAAAAACGCTACGGATTTATCTATGTCGATAAAAATAATGACGGTAGCGGGACATTAACGCGCTCACCTAAAAAATCTTTTTCGTGGTATCAAAAAGTCATTCAGGCCAATGCTGAATATCTTTAAAATTCATAGCATTGACAGCAAGCCCCGCCATCAGTGCGGGGCTTGTTTTATACTCATCATTCAGACGCAAATGACTTTGGTTGATCCATATCAAGCGTATGCAGTGTTGCGCCAGAGAGGAAAAGCGGTATAATCCGGCGATTTTTTTTGTGGTTGCCATTCGTCTGAGGAAAGGAGAAGAGTATGAAGATCGTGGAAGTCAAACACCCACTCGTCAAACACAAGCTGGGACTGATGCGTGAAAACGACATCAGCACTAAACGCTTTCGTGAACTCGCCTCGGAAGTTGGCAGTCTGCTGACTTATGAAGCAACCGCTGGTCTGGAAACCGAAAAGGTGACCATTGAAGGCTGGAACGGTCCAGTTGAAGTTGACCAAATCAAAGGCAAAAAAATCACCGTTGTGCCTATCCTGCGTGCGGGCCTGGGCATGATGGAAGGCGTTCTGGAAAACGTTCCGAGCGCGCGTATCAGCGTTGTTGGTATGTACCGTAACGAAGAGACGCTGGAGCCGGTTCCGTATTTCCAGAAGCTGGTTTCTAACATCGATGAGCGTATGGCGCTGATCGTTGACCCAATGCTGGCAACCGGCGGCTCTGTTATCGCCACTATCGATCTGCTGAAAAATGCAGGCTGCACCAGCATTAAAGTGCTGGTCCTGGTTGCGGCACCGGAAGGTATCGCGGCACTGGAAAAAGCGCACCCGGATGTGGAGCTGTACACCGCCTCCATCGATCAGGGACTGAACGAGCACGGATACATTATTCCGGGGCTCGGCGATGCCGGCGATAAGATTTTTGGTACTAAGTAAACGAATAAGTGAAAAGAAGCCGACTTTAAGAGTCGGCTTTTTTTTGAATAAAACAACCCAATGGCTAATAACAAACAACACTCAGAGGAAAACACTATGACGCGCCGTGCTATCGGGGTGAGTGAAAGACCGCCGCTTTTACAGACAATCCCGCTTAGTTTGCAGCACCTGTTCGCCATGTTTGGCGCAACGGTACTGGTGCCAGTCCTGTTCCACATCAACCCGGCTACCGTTCTGCTGTTTAACGGCATTGGTACGTTGCTGTATCTCTTTATTTGTAAGGGTAAAATTCCCGCATATCTGGGTTCAAGCTTTGCCTTTATTTCCCCGGTACTGCTGCTGCTGCCGTTAGGGTATGAAGTGGCGCTGGGCGGTTTCATTATGTGTGGCGTCCTGTTCTGCCTGGTTTCTTTCATTGTTAAGAAGGCAGGAACCGGCTGGCTGGATGTCATGTTCCCGCCTGCGGCGATGGGCGCAATCGTTGCCGTCATCGGTCTGGAGCTGGCTGGCGTTGCTGCGGGTATGGCGGGGTTACTGCCTGCTGAGGGGCAATTACCGGATTCAAAAACCATCATCATTTCTATGGTGACGCTGGCGGTAACGGTCTTTGGTTCAGTATTGTTCCGCGGTTTTATGGCGATTATCCCGATTCTGATCGGGGTGCTGGCCGGTTATGCGCTCTCCTTCGTGATGGGTGTTGTGGACACTACGCCGATTGCGCAGGCCCACTGGTTCGCGCTGCCGACGTTCTACACGCCGCGTTTTGAATGGGTTGCCATTCTGACCATCCTGCCAGCGGCGCTGGTGGTCATCGCCGAACACGTTGGACACCTGGTGGTGACGGCGAATATCGTGAAAAAAGATTTGATTCGCGATCCTGGCTTGCATCGTTCTATGTTTGCCAACGGTCTGTCTACGGTAATCTCTGGTTTCTTCGGCTCTACGCCGAACACCACGTACGGCGAAAACATCGGCGTAATGGCGATCACCCGCGTTTACAGTACCTGGGTTATCGGTGGTGCGGCAATTTTCGCCATTCTGCTCTCCTGCGTGGGTAAACTGGCGGCGGCGATCCAAATTATCCCACTGCCGGTTATGGGCGGCGTATCACTGCTGCTGTACGGTGTGATTGGCGCTTCTGGTATTCGCGTACTGATCGAGTCGAAGGTTGACTATAACAAGGCGCAGAACCTGATCCTGACCTCGGTTATTTTGATCATCGGCGTAAGTGGCGCGAAAGTTCACATCGGTGCCGCAGAGCTGAAAGGCATGGCGCTGGCGACCATCGTTGGTGTCTGTCTGAGCCTGATTTTCAAAGTTATCAGCCTGCTGCGTCCGGAAGAAGTCGTGCTTGACGCGAAAGATGCAGACAGTCCGCAACAGTAAATCTCTGACCGGGCGGCAGCGCTGCCCGGTTCTATCGCGACGTATTTCTGTGTTAAACTCAACGCGATTTTATGAAATCCTGGGTTGAGGTATCTCTGAACACACCGGCACAGCTCTCTTTGCCACTTTATCTTCCTGACGACGAAACTTTCGCAAGTTTCTGGCCGGGGGATAACTCCTCTTTACTGGCTGCACTGCAAAACGTGCTGCGTCAGGAACATAGCGGGTATATTTATCTCTGGTCGCGTGAAGGCGCTGGCCGTAGTCATTTGCTGCATGCAGCCTGTGCGGAACTGTCCGCGCGCGGCGATGCGGTAGGCTACGTGCCGCTCGACAAACGCACCTGGTTCGTCCCCGAGGTGCTCGACGGGATGGAGCATTTATCGCTGGTATGCATCGATAACATCGAATGTGTGGCCGGTGATTCGCTGTGGGAAATGGCGATCTTTGATCTCTACAACCGTATCCTGGAGTCGGGGAAAACGCGCTTGCTGATCACCGGCGATCGTCCGCCAAGACAGCTGAATCTGGGGTTGCCGGATCTCGCCTCACGCCTGGACTGGGGGCAAATCTACAAGCTACAGCCGCTTTCCGATGAAGATAAGCTGCAGGCGTTGCAATTACGCGCCAGACTTCGTGGATTTGAACTGCCGGAAGATGTGGGACGTTTTCTGCTAAAGCGTCTGGATCGTGAAATGCGAACGCTGTTTATGACGTTGGATCAGTTAGATCATGCGTCGATCACCGCCCAGCGTAAGCTGACCATTCCGTTCGTAAAAGAAATTCTGAAGCTGTAAGCGCCGCAGCCGAGAAGACTGCGGCAGGTTGCAGGTTAACCGACGATTTCCAGTACCTGCTCAGGCGGACGTCCAATTCGAGCCTGACCTTTGGCAACCACAATCGGGCGCTCCATCAGTTTCGGGTTTTCCACCATTGCCTGAATCAGCGCATCTTCACTCAGATTTTTGTCCGCCAGGTTAAGCGATTTATAGAGATCCTCTTTCTGGCGCATCAGTTCACGCGCGCTGGCCATACCGAGCATTTGCAGCAGTTCGCGCAGGGTTGCTGCGTCAGCTGGCGTTTCCAGATACAACACCACTTCCGGGTCCACGCCGTTGGACTTCAGTAATTCCAGCGTTTCACGGCTCTTGGAGCAGCGTGGGTTATGGTAGATTTTAATCGCGTCTGACATGACTTCTCCTTGCATAACAATACTGCCGGATGGCGGCCAAAAGACCTTATCCGGCCTACATATCGCGTCTGACGTAGGCCGGATAAGACGCGACAGCGTCGCCATCCGGCAAAGGTTCGATAATTACATCTTCGTGTACGGTTTAAAGCGTTCTTGCAGCTGGCGTAGCTGGTCAATACGGGCATCGTATCTGGCCTGCTGCTGGCTACCCAGTTTCACCTGAGAGCTTGCGCTGCTGAGCATCGAAATAGCCTGATCCAGACGTCCCGCGAGGGCATACCCCTCCGCGCGCGCCGCCAGCTCCTGATCGCGGTTGCTCAGGTTGGCTTCCGTTTGCGCTAACAGATCCCAGCCGTTAGGGTCATCTTTATGGTTAAACGTATAGCGATTCAGGATGGTCGCCGCCTCTTTGGCTTGTCCACCTTGTAAATAGGCATTCGCCAGGTTGAGCTGCAGAACCGGGTTAGTGCGCAGGTCGCGGGCGTTTTTCAGGCGGTTAATGGCATCACTGGTTTTCTTCTGGCCGAGATCGATATCCGTTGCCAGGTCGAGATACCAGGCATTGTTAGGATCTGCCGCCAGCAGTGGTTGCAGCGCTTTACGCGCCTCGTCGTATTTACTGGCTTCCATCGCCTGCAATGCCCGGCCATACTGCGCCGCACGTTGCTCACGTACGTTGCCTTTCGACCAGCTACTCAGCAGGTCATCGGTCAACTGGTTACGACCAGAGTTGTACATGCCTAAGGTTCGTGCCTTAGCCAGATAAAAATCTTCTGACGACTGGACGACCACCGGGTGCATCTGGTTGGCGCGGTTACGGGCATCAGACAGACGGCTTTCCGGCAGGGGGTGAGTCAGCAAAATTTCCGGCGGACGCGAAGAGTAACGAGCCTGGTCGAGCAGTTTTTCCAGGAACGTTGGCATGGCCTGGGGATCGAATCCCGAGCGTTGCAGCACCTGAATACCGATGCGGTCTGCTTCCTGTTCGTTTTGCTGCGTAAAGCTGATCATTCCCTGACGTGTACCCGCCAGCGTACCGGTCAGCGCCGCCATACCCGCCTGCGGGCTGGCCATTGCTAATAAAATTGAACCTAATGCGCCAACCCACGTTAGCGGTGCGCTACGTTTCTGGTCTTCCATGGCACGCGCCAGGTGGCGTTGCGTGACGTGGGAAATTTCGTGCGCCATAACCGATGCCAGCTGGCTTTCGTTGTCGGAATAGCGGAATAGTGCGGAGTGCAGGACAACGTTGCCGCCAAAGAAAGCAAAGGCGTTGATTTCATCGTTGTTAATCAAAAAGAAGGTGAAGGGCGTTTTTACCGAGTCGGCGTGCGAGACCAGACGCATCCCCAGCGCATTAATGTATTGAGTGAGCAATGGATCGTTAATTAATGGCGCACTGCCGCGCAGTTGGCGTACGTAATAATCGCCCATCTGCATTTCCTGTCCTATGGAAAGCGTACTGCCTGCCGACGTTCCCATATCAGGCAGGGTGTCCGCAGTATCAGCAAATGCTGGCGCAACCTGACCGATAGTCAGTGCGGCAATGAGGGTAGCAACCAGGTTTTTTTTCAACTGCCTGAACATAACCTCTGTCCTGTATTCTTTTTTGAGATAGCCATTTGACCGATGCTGTGAAGTATCGTTCACACTCCGCAAGCTTACGGAGTGTAACTGCGAAACCTGACGATGAACACCCAGGAAAAATGTCTTTTCACTTTGCGTAATCAGCCATAAAAAGCGAAGTCTTTTTTGTGACATTTCGATACAATTCGGGATCGCAATCCCGCTATTGGGTTCATGGAAGGGTTTTATGCTCGAAATGTTGATGCAATGGTATCGTCGCCGCTTTAGCGACCCCGAAGCCATCGCCCTGCTGATTATTCTTGTTGCCGGTTTTGGCATCCTGTTTTTCTTTAGCGGTCTTTTGGCGCCGCTGCTGGTCGCCATTGTGCTGGCGTACCTGCTTGAATGGCCGACAGTGCGGCTGGAACATATTGGGTGTTCACGGCGTTGGGCGACATCGATTGTGCTGGTGGTGTTTGTCGGTATTTTACTGCTGATGGCCTTTGTGGTGATGCCCGTTGCGTGGCAGCAGGGAATTTACCTGATCCGCGACATGCCTGGCATGCTCAATAAATTGTCTGATTTTGCCGCCACCTTGCCACGACGTTACCCGGCGCTGATGGATGCGGGCATCATTGATGCGATGGCGGAAAATATGCGCTCGCGAATGCTCACCATGGGCGATTCGGTGGTGAAATATTCGTTAGCCTCCCTGGTCGGATTACTCACGCTGGCGGTTTATCTGGTGCTTGTCCCGTTGATGGTGTTCTTCCTGATCAAAGATAAAGGCCAGATGCTGAACGCCGTGCGCCGGGTGCTACCGCGTAATCGCGGGCTGGCGGGACAGGTATGGAAAGAGATGAACCAGCAAATCACCAACTATATCCGCGGGAAGGTGCTGGAAATGGTGGTGGTCGGCGTAGCGACCTGGCTCGGCTTCCTGCTGTTTGGTCTCAACTATTCGCTGTTGCTGGCGGTGCTGGTCGGGTTCTCTGTGCTGATCCCGTATATCGGCGCTTTTGTGGTGACGATTCCGGTGGTTGGCGTGGCGCTGTTCCAGTTCGGGCTTGGCACCGAGTTCTGGAGCTGTTTTGCTGTGTACCTGATAATCCAGGCACTGGACGGCAATTTGCTGGTTCCCGTGCTGTTCTCCGAGGCGGTCAATCTGCATCCACTGGTGATTATTCTCTCCGTGGTGATTTTCGGCGGTCTGTGGGGATTCTGGGGCGTATTCTTTGCGATTCCTCTGGCGACGTTAATCAAAGCGGTAATGCATGCCTGGCCGGATGGTCAGGTCGTTGACGAACCCTAATCTGCAAGATCCGGCGATATCATGTCGCCGGATCTGAACTTGTCTGACCTCTATCCACTCTTTCTGAATAATCTCCTCTGGTGTCGTTTTTCTCCACGTTTGTCTTTAACTTGACCATCGTGATGTCTTTTAGTCACACAAGGATTAAGGCCAACAGGAGAACAAAATGGGTCACAGCACACACACGCAGCAAAAGGTGGGATGGGGCGGTTATCTCGCTTTTTTTATTACGATTATTCTTTTTTCCGGCATGTTTGCGAAAAGTACCGAATGGTGGCGGGTCTTTGACTTCACCGTCCTCAACGGTGCGTTTGGGCAGATTAATGCTGCGGGCGACACGGCGGTCTCTTTTCGTGGCACAGGGGGGATGGGGGCAAAAGACGGCTTCTTATTCGCGCTTGAGCTGGCGCCTTCCGTCATTCTTTCGCTCGGGATTATTTCTGTCACCGAAGGGCTGGGTGGGTTGCGCGCGGCACAACAGCTGATGACGCCGGTCCTGCGTCCGTTACTGGGCATTCCGGGTATTTGTTCGCTGGCGTTGATTGCGAATTTGCAAAATACCGATGCCGCGGCCGGGATGACCAAAGAAATGGCGGAAGAGGGCATTATCACAGAGCAGGAACGCGCTATTTTTGCCTGCTGGCAAACCAGCGGCAGCGCATGCATTACCAACTATTTTTCTTCTGGCGCAGCGCTGTTTACGATGGTGACCGTTCCGGTGATTACGCCGCTGGCGGTGATCCTTGTCTTCAAATTTGTGGGCGCGAACCTGTTGCGTGTGTGGATCGCGCAGCTGGAAAATCGCCGTATGCAGCAGGAGGCGTGAGATGACAACGCAGGTACGTAAAAACGTCATGGATATGTTTATCGATGGCGCACGGCGCGGGTTTACCATTGCAACAACCAGTCTGTTGCCTAACGTGGTGATGGCGTTTGTGATTATTCAGGCGCTGAAGGTGACAGGGCTGCTCGAGGTTGTAGGACGGGTATGCGAGCCGGTAATGGCTCTGTGGGGGCTGCCGGGGGAATCTGCCACTGTGCTGCTGGCAGCGGTGATGAGTATGGGAGGCGGCGTTGGCGTGTGCGCCAGCCTGGTTGTCGCCGGTACGCTTTCGGGACATGATGCCACGGTGTTGTTGCCGGCTATCTACCTGATGGGAAATCCGGTGCAAAATGTGGGCCGTTGTCTGGGGACCGCGGGGGTTCATCCTCGTTATTACCCGCTAATTATTGCGGTATGCGTCATTAATGCGCTGCTCTCTATTTGGGTTATGCAGGTTATTGCCTGACAAGGAAGGTTATGAACTGTTCAATTCTTGATTTGACGTTGTTCCAGCAGGGACACGTGTATGCGCCTGAAGATTTAGGGCTACAGGATATACTGGTCTCTGGCAGCAAAATTGTTGCCATCGCCCCGTCAATTTCTCCTGAAGACTTTCCCGGTTGCGAGTGTATCAATCTTGACGGCGCGATTGTGTGCCCAGGATTTATCGATCAACACGTCCATCTTATTGGCGGCGGCGGGGAGGCGGGGCCGCATACCCGCACGCCGGAAGTGCGCTTGTCACGGCTGGTTGAAGCTGGCGTCACGTCGGTGGTGGGTTTGCTGGGTACCGATGGCATTACCCGTCACCCGGAATCGCTGCTGGCAAAAACCCGCGCGCTGGAGTTTGAAGGCATCAGCGCATGGATGCTGACCGGGGCGTATTCTCTGCCTTCCCCGACTATCACCGGCAGCATCGATCGCGACGTGGCGCTGATCGATAAAGTGATTGGCGTGAAGTGTGCGGTTTCGGACCATCGTTCTTCAGCCCCGGATACCTCGGCGCTGGCAAATATGGCGGCGCAGTCGCGTGTCGGCGGATTGTTAGGGCGCAAACCGGGGATCAGCGTTTTCCATATGGGCGACAGCCAGCGCATGCTGGAACCGTTGTACCAGATCCTTGACTGTTGCGATGTGCCGATTACTAAACTGTTGCCGACACACGTTAACCGTGCGGAACCGCTGTTCCAGGCGGCGCTGGAGTATGCCCGTAAAGGCGGTTATATCGACATTACCAGCAGCATTGATGAGCCCGTCGACCCGGCCACGGCTATCGCCACGGCGCTGCGCCAGAACGTGCCGCTGTCGCGCATTACCCTTAGCTCAGATGGCAATGGCAGCCAGCCGGAATTTGATGAGCTTGGCAATCTCACCGGCATCGGTGTCGCGGGGTTTGAATCACTGGCTGAGACGGTGCGCCAGTTGGTGAAGGTTCATGCCATACCGCTGGAACAGGCGCTGTGTCCGCTGACGCGTACGGTCGCAGAATTTTTGGCACTGGAGCATAAAGGGCGTCTGGCGGTGGGATGCGATGCGGACATTCTGGTGCTCAACGACGCGCTGAAAGTTCATCACCTGTGGGCGAAGGGAAAAGCCGTAGTCAGGGAGCAGAAAGCGTGTGTGAAAGGGACGTTTGAGTAACCGGGCGGTCATCTGCCGGATGTCGACGCTAACGCGTCTTATCCGGCCTACGTGCGTGCATTTGTAGGCCGGATAAGGCGTTCATGCCGCCATCCGGCATTTCACGGTCAGGCGTTCTCTTTCAGCCAATTCATTACCACGTCGTGGTGGTTGCTGGTTTTGAAGTCATCAAACACATGCTCAATTTTCCCTTCGGCATCAATCAGGAAGCTGATGCGGTGGATGCCATCGTAGGTTTTGCCCATAAATGACTTCTCACCCCAGACGCCGAACTGCTCGCAAACCTGATGATCTTCATCGGACAGGAGCGTGAAATTCAGGACTTCTTTCTCCGCGAATCGGGAAAGCTTCTCTGGTTTGTCGGTGCTGATCCCCAGCACTTCAACACCCGCTTTTTTTAACTCATCCATGTTATCGCGCAGGCCGCAGGCCTGTACGGTACAGCCGGGTGTCATGGCTTTCGGGTAAAAATAAACCAGAACACGCTGTCCCTGGAAGTCGGTTAAATTTACTTGTTCTCCGTCTTGATCCGGCAAGCTAAATTTCGGTGCGATATCACCGGCTTTCAGTGGGTTCATTACTTAACTCCATCCTGTTCATCATGCTGTGAGTAATTGACGACGTTAATACTGCCTTGCGCATTGAGTTCTGTACAGAGTGCTTTAAACGCATCTTCAATATTTGCCGAATCATGTGACGCAGGACTATGTGCGGTAATTTGAATAAACAACTGCGCCGCCTTTCCATTCTCAGCCGGTTGCGTGCGTGAAACCAGTTCCGCAATATTCATTTGGTGGCTGTCAAACAGAGCGGTGAAGCGTTCAATCAAATGGGGAGAATCAGGGACATCGACCTGCACCCATACCGTAGCAGGCATTGCCGGACGGGGGCGCGCGGTCGTGCGCTTCATCACAATGAGTAAATCCAGCTCTGCGCCTTTTAATGGCAGGGTTGATTCAATCAGGGTGATGGCATTCCAGGTGCCCGACAGCAACATGATAAACGTGAACTCATCACCCAGCATGGCCAGTCGGCTGTCTTCGATATTACAGCCGCAACTGCTGACATGACGCGTGATGGTGTTCACAATTCCTGGGCGATCGGCACCCAGCGCAGTAATGACCAGATAGTGTTGCGATGACGATGTCAAACCTGTTCTTCCTTTGAGCGGTGAGGTAATCATAAGGAAAGCATAAAAAAAACATGCATACAACAATCAGAACGGCTCTGGTCGCTTGCTTTTATTGTCGTACCAAACGTACCATTGAGACACTTGTTTGCACAGAGGATGGCCCATGTTCACGGGAAGTATTGTCGCGCTTGTTACGCCGATGGATGAGAAAGGTAAAGTCTGCCGGTCGAGCCTGAAAAAACTGATTGATTATCATGTCGCCAGCGGCACCTCGGCGATCGTTTCTGTTGGCACCACCGGTGAGTCCGCCACCCTGAGTCATGATGAACATGGCGATGTGGTGATGATGACGCTGGAACTGGCTGACGGGCGTATTCCGGTGATTGCCGGAACCGGCGCCAATGCGACCGCGGAAGCCATTAGTCTGACGCAGCGTTTCAACGACAGCGGTGTTGTCGGCTGCCTGACGGTGACGCCTTACTACAACCGCCCAACCCAGGAAGGTTTGTTCCAGCATTTCAAAGCCATCGCTGAGCATACTGACCTGCCGCAAATTCTGTATAATGTGCCGTCCCGTACTGGCTGCGATATGCTGCCGGAAACCGTGGGTCGTCTGGCGAAAGTTAAAAATATTATCGCTATTAAAGAGGCCACGGGGAACTTAAGTCGCGTTCACCAGATCAAAGAGCTGGTTTCGGACGACTTTATTCTGCTCAGCGGTGATGACGCGACCGGACTGGATTTTATGCAGCTCGGTGGTCATGGCGTGATTTCCGTAACGTCTAACGTTGCGGCACGTGATATGGCTGAAATGTGCAAACTGGCGGCAGCCGGGCAATTTGCCGAGGCGCGGGTGATTAACCAGCGTCTGATGCCGTTACACAACAAACTATTTGTCGAACCCAATCCTATCCCCGTGAAATGGGCGTGTAAGGAGTTGGGACTTGTGGCGACCGATACGCTACGTCTGCCGATGACGCCAATCACGGACAATGCTCGTGAAATCGTCAAAGCGGCGCTTAAGCATGCCGGTTTGCTGTAAAGTTTAGGGAGATTTGATGGCTTACTCAGTACAAAAGTCGCGCCTGGCCAAGGTTGCGGGTGTTTCGCTTGTTATGTTGCTCGCGGCCTGTAGCTCTGACTCGCGCTATAAGCGCCAGGTGAGCGGTGATGAATCCTATCTGGAGGCCGCACCGCTTGCTGAGCTTCATGCTCCAGCTGGGATGATTTTGCCGGTTATGTCGGGCGACTATAATATCCCGGTAACCAACGGCAGTGGTGCCGTGGGTAAAGCGCTGGATATTCGTCCACCGGCTCAGCCGTTAGCATTAGTCACCGGTGCTCGCACACAGATCGCGGGTGATACGTCGACATTACTGGTGGAAAACGGTCGTGGCAACACACTGTGGCCGCAGGTCGTTAGCGTCATTCAGTCTAAAAACTACACGATCACCAAACGTGATGATGCCAGCCAGACGTTGACCACCGACTGGGTTGACTGGAACCGTCTGGATGAAGACGAGCAGTACCGTGGACGTTATCAAATCTCGGTTAAACCGCAGGGCTATCAGCAAGCGGTAACGGTGAAACTGGTCAACCTCGAGCAGGCGGGTAAACCCGTAGCCGATGCGGCATCAATGCAGCGTTACAGCGCTGAGATGATGAACGTTATCTCTGCTGGTCTGGATAAGAACGCCACCGACGCCGCGAATGCCGCGCAGAACCGCTCTGCAGCCACCATGGATGTTCAGAGCGCCGCCGATGACACCGGTTTACCAATGCTGGTGGTACGTGGACCGTTCAACGTGGTGTGGCAGCGTCTGCCGGCAGCGCTTGAGAAAGTGGGGATGAAGGTAACCGACAGCACCCGTTCTCAGGGCAGCATCGCGGTGACCTACAAACCACTGTCCGATAGCAACTGGCAGGAGTTGGGCGCAAGCGATCCGGGTCTGGTATCCGGCGACTATAAACTGCAGGTCGGTGATTTAGACAACCGCAGCAGCTTGCAGTTTATCGATCCGAAGGGGCATACCCTGACGCAAAGCCAGAACGACGCGCTGGTCGCCGTCTTCCAGGCAGCGTTCAGTAAGTAAAAATAAAGGGCTGGATAACTCCAGCCCTTTTTTTCTGATATGATACGCAAACGTGTGCGTCGGCAGAAAAACGCAATATTTATCGTTAATTCACACCCAGGAGTAATAAAGATGCAAAAGCAAGCTGAGTTGTATCGTGGTAAAGCGAAGACCGTATACAGCACGGAAAACCCGGACCTGTTGGTGCTCGAATTCCGCAATGATACGTCAGCAGGGGATGGCGCGCGCATTGAACAGTTTGACCGTAAAGGCATGGTGAACAACAAATTCAACCATTTCATTATGACTAAACTGCAAGAAGCGGGTATTCCTACCCAGATGGAGCGACTGCTTTCTGATACCGAATGTCTGGTGAAAAAACTGGAGATGGTACCGGTTGAATGTGTGGTACGTAACCGCGCGGCAGGCTCTCTGGTTAAGCGTTTAGGCGTTGAGGAAGGTATTGAGCTGAATCCGCCGCTGTTTGATCTGTTCCTGAAAAACGATGCTATGCACGATCCAATGATTAACGATTCCTATTGCGAAACTTTTGGTTGGGTGAGCAAAGAGAATCTGGCACGTATGAAAGAGCTGACCTACAAAGCTAACGACGTGCTGAAAAAGATGTTTGATGATGCTGGTCTGATTCTGGTCGACTTCAAACTTGAGTTTGGTTTGTATAAAGGTGAAGTGGTCCTGGGTGATGAATTCTCACCGGACGGTAGCCGCCTGTGGGACAAAGAAACGCTGGATAAAATGGACAAAGATCGCTTCCGCCAGAGTCTGGGCGGCCTGATCGAAGCCTATGAAGCCGTCGCGCATCGCCTGGGTGTGAAGTTAGACTAATCTTCCCCTGAGCCGGCGATCGCTCTCCGGCTCATTAACCCCACCTGATTTGATTACTATTTCTTATGGTAATCCTGTTCCGAACCGCCTACGATCATCATCATAATGAATAAAAAGTTGAGGTGATTATGCGCTGGCAAGGGCGTCGTGAAAGTGACAATGTGGAAGACAGACGAAACAGCTCTGGCGGCGGCCCCTCTATGGGTGGGCCCGGTTTTCGTCTGCCCAGTGGTAAAGGCGGCATCATCCTGCTGATTGTGGTGCTGGTGGCGGGTTATTATGGCGTGGATCTCACCGGGCTAATGACTGGCCAGCCGGTCTCCCAACAGCAATCATCACGCTCCATCAGCCCAAACGATGATGAAGCGGCAAAATTTACCTCGGTGATTCTGGCTACAACAGAAGATACTTGGGGACAGCAGTTTGAAAAAATGGGCCGCACCTACCAACAGCCGAAGCTGGTGATGTACCGGGGCGCGACGCGTACCGGCTGCGGTGCGGGTCAGTCCGTGATGGGGCCGTTTTATTGCCCGGCAGATGGTACGGTTTACATCGACCTTTCATTCTATGACGACATGAAAAACAAGCTGGGCGCTGATGGTGATTTTGCTCAGGGCTATGTTATCGCCCATGAAGTGGGTCATCACGTGCAGAAACTGCTGGGCATTGAACCTAAAGTTCGTCAGATGCAGCAGAATGCCTCACAGGCAGAAGTGAACCGTCTTTCCGTTCGAATGGAACTGCAGGCAGACTGCTTTGCCGGTGTCTGGGGCCACAGCATGCAGCAGCAGGGCGTACTGGAGTCTGGTGACCTGGAAGAGGCACTGAACGCCGCACAGGCCATTGGTGACGATCGTCTGCAACAGCAGGGACAAGGACGCGTAGTACCGGACAGCTTTACTCACGGAACCTCTGAACAGCGTTTTACCTGGTTCAAACGCGGTTTTGACAGTGGCGATCCGGGGCAATGTAATACTTTTGGTAAAGGTATTTAAGACTCTGTGGCAGGGATGTCCGATAACACGGCGCTGAGCGCGTTAACCGAACAAATGACCCACGAAGGGATCCGTCGTCTGCTGATTATCAGCGGCGAGGATAACTGGTGTCAGGAACAGGCATTAGCGCTACGTAGCACGTTACCCGGCGACTGGCTGTGGGTAGGGGAGCAAGCCCCTACCGAGCCGTGCTGTACGCCGCAGGCGCTAAAAATATTATTAGGGCGCGAGTTTCGTCATGCGATTTTTGACGCCAGGCAAGGTTTTGACGCTGCGGCGTTTGCCGCCTTAAGCGGCACACTGCTTGCTGGCAGTTGGCTGGTATTGCTGACCCCACCCTGGCATTCCTGGCACACACATCCAGACGCGGATTCACTACGCTGGAGCGATTGTGCTGAACCGATCCCTACACCGCACTTTATTGAGCACGTCAAACGGGTGATTTCCCGCGATAGACAGGCTCTGCACTGGCAACAGCATCAGCCGGTTGCCTGTCCGCATTTTCCTGCTCGCGCAGCCTGGCATGCGGCAACCGGCGAACCCCAGCCAGAACAGGCGATGATATTAAATCATTTGCTGGCTATGCCTCCCGGTGTGGTTGCGGTGACGGCCGCACGGGGTCGGGGCAAGTCTGCTCTGGCAGGGCAACTCATAGCGCGGATTAACGGCACTGCGATTGTGACAGCGCCTGCCAAAGCGGCAACCGATGTGCTGGCGCAATTTGCCGGAGAGCGTTACCGTTTTATGGCCCCGGATGCGCTGTTAAGCAGTTCTGCAATCGCAGACTGGCTAATTGTGGATGAAGCCGCCGCGATCCCCGCGCCGCTGCTGCACCAACTGGTGGCGCGTTTTCCTCGTACGCTGTTAACCACTACAGTACAAGGCTACGAGGGTACGGGGAGAGGCTTCTTGCTGAAATTCTGTGCTCGCTTCCCCAATCTTCAACGCTATGAGTTGCAGCAACCGGTACGCTGGGCGCAGGGATGTCCGCTGGAGCAAATCGTCAGCGATGCGCTGGTGTTTGATGATGAAACGTTCACGCATGCCCCATTGGGGGAGCTTCACTTCTCGGCATTTGAGCAACAGTCCTGGCATGCTAACCCGGCGCTGCCGTTAGCGGTATACCAGCTGCTTTCCGGAGCGCATTATCGCACCTCGCCATTGGACCTGCGGCGAATGATGGACGCGCCTGGTCAGCATTTTCTTCAGGCATCAACCGCTGACTCCGTAGCGGGAGCCGTCTGGTTGGTCGATGAAGGGGGACTATCCGCGGAATTAAGCCAGGCCGTCTGGGCCGGATATCGTCGACCGAGAGGGAATCTGGTTGCGCAGTCGCTGGCGGCGCACGGTGGTGACCCGTTGGCGGCGACGCTCGTCGGGAGACGGGTCAGTCGAATTGCGGTTCATCCTGCGCGCCAAAGAGAAGGTATTGGGCAACAGCTGATTATGCTGGCCTACCGCTATTCCACATCGTGTGACTATCTGTCGGTCAGTTTTGGGTATACGGCTGAACTATGGCGTTTCTGGCAACGTTGCGGTTTTGTGCTGGTGCGAATGGGAAATCATCGGGAAGCCAGCAGCGGCTGTTATACCGCCATGGCGTTACTTCCCATTAGCGAAGCGGGGAAACGCCTTACCGAGCGGGAGCACCAGCATTTGCGCCGTGATGCGGAAATCCTTGCTCGATGGAACGGTGAGAGCATTCCGCTGGTCCCGCTGAAAGAGACTACGCTTAATGAGGATGACTGGGCTGAGCTGGCCGGGTTTGCCTTCGCGCATCGGCCATTATTGACGTCGCTAGGCTGTCTGAGTCGTCTGCTTGAGCACAGTGAGTTACCTCTTCCGGCCTTGCGCGGACGCATCCAGGCTAAACGTAGCGACGCCGAATTGTGTCAACAGCTCAAGATTTCTGGTCGTAAAGCGTTGCTGGTCATTCAGCGCGCCGAAGCGGCGCAGGCATTAAATCAGCTGGATGCAGAGCGTGAACAGCGGCTACATAATCGCATTATGCAATGGCAATTTTTTCACTAACTTCTTCAATTTCCTGGCATGGTCATTGCGGTTAAGCGGCGTAGAATGATTCTCATCAGTTAAGGAGATCGCCATGAAACATGACCATTTTGTTGTTCAAAGTCCCGATAAACCCGCTCAACAGCTACTGCTGCTGTTTCATGGCGTCGGCGATAACCCGGTTGCCATGGGCGAAATCGGCTCCTGGTTTGCGCCGCTGTTTCCGGATGCGCTAATCGTTAGCATTGGTGGAGCAGAGCCTTACGGAACGACGTCCGGACGTCAGTGGTTTTCGGTGCAGGGCGTAACAGAAGAGAATCGTCAGGAACGTGTTGACGCCATTATGCCGGTGTTTATCGAAACCGTGCGCTACTGGCAGAAGCAAAGCGGCGTTTCGCCGCAGGCAACCGCGCTGATTGGTTTTTCTCAGGGTTCAATTATGTCACTTGAGAGCATCAAAGCTGAGCCGGGGCTGGCATCGCGGGTCATCGCCTTCAATGGCCGCTATGCCACCTTGCCAGAGGCTGCAACCACCGCGACGACGGTGCATTTGATTCACGGTGGTGAAGACCGGGTAATTGAGTTATCTCATGCTGTTGCCGCGCAGGAAGCGTTAATTCGCGCTGGTGGGGATGTGACGCTGGATATCGTCGAAAATCTGGGGCACGCCATTGATGAACGCAGCATGCAGTTTGCGCTCGATC
The DNA here is from genome assembly GCF_001037485.2 of Citrobacter sp. MGH105. Classification (NCBI taxonomy): domain Bacteria; kingdom Pseudomonadati; phylum Pseudomonadota; class Gammaproteobacteria; order Enterobacterales; family Enterobacteriaceae; genus Citrobacter; species Citrobacter sp. MGH105. Next base: position 1,469,273 of record NZ_CP073048.1, read on the forward strand.
ATCTGCGTTTTACCGTACCGAAGCACTACTTTGATGAAGCGCTGAGCGGCGGTAAGCCTCACGATGATGATGTGATTACCATGATCTGATTGATCACCGTAGGCCGGATAAAACGCGAAGCGTTGCCATCCGGCACGTAATGCCCGGTGGCGCTAACGCTTACCGGGCCTACGGGACTTATCGGCCTACTAATTATTTCTTCGGTTGGTCCTTATTCGGCCAATCGTCGTCGTCGTCCCATTTATCGTTAAAGTCACGATGCGGGGGAAGCTCCGGCTTGTTGGCAAGAAATTTCTTGTGATCGACGCGCTTGAGATCTTTAATCACGTTCAGCAGCACGCCTACCAGAAACACCAACACCAGAATCCACCAATATTTTGCCAGCCAGTCCATGCTCATTTCCTCTTACAGGAACACTCATCAGGCGACGAGTTGCTCCATGATACGTTGATACATACGGGCAAGCAGCTGCAGGTCGGCGGCATTAACACATTCATTAATTTTATGAATAGTGGCGTTGACCGGCCCAAGTTCTACTACCTGCGCCCCCATGCGGGCAATAAAACGCCCGTCGGACGTCCCGCCTGTAGTCAGTAACTGCGGTTTAATCTCATTATAGTGCTCAATGGCGTTCACCACTGCATCCACCAGTTTACCGCGTTCGGTCAGGAACGGCTGACCGGAAAGCCACCAGTCGACGGTATAACGCAGCTGATGTTTCTCCAGCAGCGCGTGAACCCGTGCTTTAATCATCTCATCGGTCAGCTCAGTGCTGAAACGGAAGTTGAACTGGATAAACAGTTCTCCAGGGATAACGTTGTTGCTTCCGGTTCCAGCCTGGATATTGGCAATCTGCATGCTGGTCGCCGGGAAGAATTCGTTACCCTGATCCCACTCGATCGCCACCAGTTCGTTGAGCATGGGGGCCGCGCGGTGTACCGGGTTATCGGCCAGATGCGGATAGGCTACGTGGCCCTGCACGCCGTGAATGGTCAGGTTGCAGGTCAGTGAACCACGACGTCCATTTTTCACCACGTCGCCAACGATTTCCGTGCTGGATGGCTCACCCACCAGGCAATAATCCAGTCGTTCATTACGCGACATCAGCGCTTCAACCACCTTCACGGTGCCGTTTTTGGCGCTGGCTTCTTCGTCAGACGTTATCAAAAAGGCCAGACGACCCTGATGGTTTGGATGCTGGGCGACAAAACGTTCTGCGGCCACGACCATCGCCGCCAGTGAACCCTTCATATCGGCAGCGCCACGCCCGAACAACATGCCATCGCGAATGGTCGGTTCGAACGGTGGATTGATCCAGCGGTCGACATCGCCGGCAGGCACTACGTCGGTGTGACCGGCAAATGCCAGGGTCTCACCTTTACCGCGCCATGCCCAAAAATTCTGTGTGTCACCAAAGTCCATTCGCTCAACGGTAAAACCTACCGCGCGCAGGCGTTCAATCATTAACGCCTGGCACCCGGCATCATCCGGGCTCAGGGAAGGACGGCGAATAAGCTGCTGTGTCAGCTCAATGACCGGGCACGACATAGACTACACCTCATTAAAAAACAGAGTATAACTGGATTCACTGAAACCAAGCAGCATAGGCTTACCCGGCGCGCAGAGCAATGGGCGTTTGATAATTGCTGGCATTTCAATCATCAACGCGGCGGCGGAAGCCGCATCGGTGATTTGACTGCGCGTAGATTCATCGAGTTTACGCCAGGTGGTTCCACGCGTATTGAGCAGCGCCTCCCAACCTAATTCGCTGATAAAGGACTGTAATAGCGTGTTGTCCAGACCGTCGACGCGATAATCATGAAAGCGGTAGTCAATACCTTGAGCCTCCAACCAGCGTCTGGCTTTTTTAATCGTGTCGCAATTCTTAATGCCGTAAAGGGTGATCATTTGAATCCTTATTGACGTAACTTGAATATTTATTCTTTTATTCTGTGGCAATGAATAATACATATTGTCATTCAATCGTTATAGAAAAATATAACATTGTTGAACAACAGTGAATAATGATTCCTGAAAGCTCCAAAAAATACCGTATAACTAGAAATCAGAATCTGCCTGTTTGCATCAGCCTGTTTTTCCATCAGAATTGCAAAAGTAGTAGATGATGTATGAATATTTCAAAATATTGCAGTAAGTCACATAAAATTTATGGGTATAGCGCATAGTGATCACATAAACCCCAAACACTGGAGGAATCAATCGCAACCATCGGTTAAATTGCCTTCTTTTAATGATGATGATTTCGTAGAATGCCCATAATAATAAGAGAGGTTGTTATGATTGAACGTGAACTGGGGAACTGGAAAGATTTTATCGAAGTGATGCTTCGTAAATAATTTTCTGGAAGAAATTCATGTCCTGTAAAGGATAAAAAAAGGCGACTCAACGTAAGTCGCCTTTTTTGTGTCCGATTATTCTGGGCGTGGCTTCAATGGGAAGCGTCTGCGCACCAGCACAAAGAACAGGGGAACGAAGTAAATCGCCAGGATAGTGGCTGAAATCATCCCGCCCATTACGCCAGTCCCCACCGCATGTTGACCGCCGGAGCCAGCGCCACTGCTGATGGTCATCGGCAGCACCCCGAAGATAAACGCCAGTGACGTCATCAGAATTGGGCGTAAACGTTGGCGACAAGCATGGAGCGTGGCGTCGAGCAGATCGTGTCCTTTCTCGTTCATCTCATTGGCGAATTCAACAATCAATATTGCGTTCTTCGCCGATAGCCCGATAACGGTAAGTAACCCGACCTGGAAATACACATCGTTTTCCAGGCCGCGCATCCAGGTCGCCAGTAGCGCACCAATGACCCCCAACGGCACGACCAACATGACGGAGAAGGGTACCGACCAGCTTTCGTACAGTGCCGCCAGACACAGGAACACGACCAGCAGAGAAATGGCGTACAGGGCAGGGGCCTGAGAGCCAGATAGCCGTTCCTGATAAGACATCGCAGTCCATTCGAGGCCAAACCCTGTCGGTAACTGGCGCACCAGCGATTCCATTATGTCCATTGCCGTACCGGTACTGACGCCAGGCGCGGCTTCGCCGACAATCTCGACCGCGGAGTAGCCGTTATAGCGCTCCAGACGTGGTGAACCGGTTTCCCAGCGTGAAGTCGCAAAGGCCGAGAAAGGCACCATGCCACCGTTGTTATTGCGGACGTACCACAAGTTAATGTCGTCCGGGAGCATGCGATATTTTGCTGCCGCCTGCACGTAAACCTTCTTCACGCGACCCCGGTCCATAAAGTCATTGACGTAGCTGGAACCCCAGGCCGTTTGCAATGTGTCGTTGATGTCGTCGATGGAAACGCCCAGCGCCTGGGCTTTGCGCTGATCGATATCAATTTGCAACTGTGGGCTGTCGTCCAGACCGTTATGACGAACGCGGGTCAGGGACGTGTCTTTCCCTGCCAGCTCAATGAGTTTGTCGCGCGCGGCCATTAACGCATCATGGCCCGCACCGGCGTGATCCTGCAGCTCCATATCGAAACCGGCAGAGCTTCCGAGGCCGCTGATAGCCGGAGGGCTGCTGGCGAAGACGCGGGCTTCTTTAATCTTATTAAAGGCTTTGGTCGCACGTTCGATGATGGCGAAAGAGGTCCCGGTAGTGGTGTCGCGCTCATCCCAGTCTTTTAAGCGGACAAACATACGTGCCACGTTTTGACCGTTCCCGCCAGGGCCAGAACCGACCGTGGAAAAGACTGACATAATGTTGTCTTTCTCATGGGTGAAGTAATACTTCTCCACTTCCTCAACCACTTTCAATGTTTGCTGCTGTGTGGAGCCGCTGGGCAACTGTACCGAGGTGGTAAACATGCCGCGGTCTTCCAGTGGCAGGAAGGAGGTTGGCAGGCGCAGGAACAGGAAAACCATTCCGCCGAGCAGCAGGCCGTAGATCAGTATCCAGCGCAGGCTGCGGTGCAGAATTCTGGCGACGCCTTTTTCGTAGCGCTCGGCGTTGCGATTAAACATCCGGTTAAACCAGCCGAAGAAACCGGTTTGTCCGTGATGCTCGCCCTTATGCAGCGGTTTGAGCAGGGTGGCGCACAGAGCGGGGGTCAGGATCATCGCCACCAGAACAGACAGCACCATCGCGGAAACAATAGTAATCGAGAACTGGCGGTAAATAGCCCCGGTAGTGCCGCCGAAGAAGGCCATCGGGATAAACACCGCTGACAGCACCATGGCGATACCGACCAGCGCACCCTGGATTTGTCCCATCGATTTCCGTGTCGCTTCCCGCGGTGAGAGTCCTTCCTCACTCATAATACGCTCGACGTTTTCCACAACCACAATGGCGTCATCGACCAGCAGACCGATCGCCAGCACCATCGCAAACATCGTCAAGGTGTTAACGCTATAGCCAAAGGCGTAAAGCACGGAGAAGGTACCCATCAGGACGACGGGAACGGCGATGGTGGGAATCAGCGTGGCGCGGAAGTTTTGCAGGAACAGGTACATCACGAGGAATACCAGTGCAATAGCTTCCAGCAGGGTTTTTACCACGTCGATGATTGAGGCTTTAACAAAGGAGGTGGTTTCATACGCCACCTTATATTCCAGCCCGTGCGGAAAATATTGTGACAGCTCGTTCAGACGGTTAATGACCAGCGTTGCTGTCGCCATTTCATTGGCGCCTGAAGCCAGCTTCACGCCCAGGCCAGAGGCAGGATTTCCATTAAAGCGGCTGAGATAATCATACTTTTCAGCCCCCATTTCGACCGTTGCCACATCGCCCAGTTTAACTTCTGAACCATCCTGGTTGACGCGTAGCGTAATGGCGCGGAATTCATCCGGAGTCTGCAGTAGCGACTGGGCGTTGATCGTCGCGTTCAGCGCCTGCTTGTCCACCGAAGGCGTACCGCCAAGTTGTCCGACGGCAATCTGCGCATTCTGTGACTCGATAGCATCGGTCACATCTTTAGCGGTCATCTGGAAACTGTTCAGTTTGGCCGGGTCAAGCCAGATACGCATGGAGTACTGTGAGCCGTAAGCGTCAATATCCCCCACGCCGTTAATACGGCTGAGCGGATCCTGAATGTTACTGGCGACGTAGTCGGCGATGTCCTGCTTATCCATTGAGCCATCGGTGGAGACAAAGGCGATAGTCAGAATATTGGTGTCCCCGGTCTTACGCACCGTAACTCCCTGATCCTGTACCGCCTGCGGCAGTTTACGCATTGCCGATTGCAGCTGGTTTTGCACCTGCTGGACTGCCTCGTCAGGATCGGTTCCGGCAACAAAGCTCAACGTAACCGTAGCCTGACCTGTCCCGCTGCTCTGCGATGACATGTACATCAGGTTATCGAGACCGGTCATGTTCTGCTCGATAACCTGGGTGACGGTGTTTTCCAGAGTCTGAGCCGAGGCGCCAGGATAGTTGGCGGTGACCCGCACGTTTGGCGGTGCCAGATCGGGATATTGTTCAACGGGCAGTGAAAAAATAGCCAGGGCTCCTGTCAGGCACAACAGGATAGCTAACACCCAGGCAAAAATGGGGCGATCGATGAAAAAATTCGCCATTAAAAGAGGACCTCGTGTTTCTGCGTATCGTTATGGGTATGGCTTGCTTCACTTTAGCGGCAAGGTACGGGTCAAACGTGGAGAAAAAAAGAAGATAATGTAAATTATCATGCCCGTTTACAGCATACCTTTCGTGCCAACGCCGTCAGGCCTGGATCCAGACCCGACGGCGCTTTGCGGTTCTTTACGTTAGCTCACTGTCTGATTCAGCCGAACGAAAACTGATGCTCACCAACGTTCCCCCTCCAGAAGGTTGAGAGAAGGTCAACGTGCCGCTTAGTCTTTCCGCCCGCTCACGCATAATATTTAGTCCATAGTGCCCTGTAGGCTCATGCGGCTCGCCAATGCCGATGCCGTTATCGCGGATATAAACCGTGTGGTTGCCGTCCGGAGCCGTTACGCAACTGACAGCAATTTCGCTCGCACTGGCATGCTTAATGGCGTTCAGCACCGCTTCGCGGATGATCTGCAACAGATGCACCTGCATTTGCGCATCCAGCGCAAGCGTAGGCAACCGACAATCGAGTGTGAGTTTAGCTGAGGTCTGATTTTGCAGTGTTTCCAGCATTTCATGCAGGGCGGAGGGTAAATCGGCCTGCTGTAAGGTCAGACGGAAGGTGGTCAGCAGCTCGCGCAATTGACGATAGGCATCATTCAGCGCCTGAGAGAAATCCGCCATAATGCTTTGCGCCGGAGCGTTATCCTCTGGAATCGAGCGCTTCAGCAGCGTGAGCTGAATGCGTAAATAAGAGAGCACCTGCGCCAGCGAGTCGTGCAGCTCGCGTGCAATGGTCGCGCGCTCTTCCATTAACAACAGCTGCTGAAAATGTTTTTGCGCCTGGTTGAAGTACAACCCGCGTCCCAGCATCGAGGAGACGCTGTTGAGCAGCGGAGTAGAAGCGTTGACGTTTGGACTTTGCCAGTGCAGTTCGCCGTAGACGGTTTCCTGCATGGTGACTGGCAGGATTTGCATTGGCAGCTCGAGGCTTTTAGTCCCTTCGCTAATCCGCCAGTTATCACCGACGGTGAGCTCAAGGAAATACGCGGCGTCATGTTCGCGGACGATCTGTAAAATATGGCGGAAGCAGTGCACGTCAATCTGGCTGGTATTTAACGCTTGGGAGCACTGATACAACACCTCCAGACGGCGATTGGCTTCGTGGAGATCGTGGGTTTTCTCTGCGACCGAGGCTTCTAGCGAGCGGTACAGCTTGTGTAATTCACTCGACATCTGGCTAAACGTTTTGCCCAGCAATCCCAGTTCATTGGGCAAACCGGTATCCAGCGGTGGGATATCAAACTGACCGTGTTCAATTTGCTGACTGGCCATCACCAGTTTATTCAGTGGACGCACCACCTGCTGGCGAATGCGCCGCAGGGTAAAGAAGACGAGGGTGAATATGCCTATCCCGCCCGCCAGCGAGATGCCAAATACCAGCATCACTTTGCGTTCGGCATAATGCTGCAACGCCAGCACGAAGAGATCGATCTGATCGACGTAGTTGTTGATGTTGGCCTGGTACCATTTTAAATCGCCGTCGATCAGGCGGGCGTTCATTTCCAGCCAGTTAGCATGCAGACGTCCATAGCGGCTTTTTACCGCTTGTGGCACATACCACGCGTTCAGATTCTGTAGTGCTGGCGAGTTTAGCGCCTGCTGGAAAAGCTGGCGGTGGGCGTTAAGCTGCGGGCTCTGGCTTTGTAGATCGTAACCCAGACGGTAGCTTTGCATGCGCAATGAGCCAGCAACGTTGATGGCTTCGGCATCTCGCAAGCTGCTGGTCAGCGTGAGCAGCGCAATACCCGTTGAGAGAATTGACAGCAGCACTATGTAGAAAAAAGCTTTAGCCAGACTGGCCGAAACCGGACGCTTTACCGTCACTTGTGCATCCTCACACAATACACGTCGCGCCTGAAAACAGCGTGAACGATGCGGTGTATTTGATAAATGTTAATAAAACGCCATGAAACTGGATGGTAACTGAAACACAATTTCATATGCGATGAAATAAATTGATCTGCCACAGGTTCTGGATAAATAGTTGTGCTTCCTGGGCAAATGAACATTGCCGCTTCCTTCCGTGTCGGTTAATAACACTCTTATAAAGAATAAGGTTTTTGCAACCAAAAAAGAAGGAAGCCATGAATCGTTTTATTATGGTCAATAGCCAGCAGTGCCTGGGATGCCATGCCTGTGAGGTCGCCTGCGTCATGGCTCACAATGGCGAACAGCATGTCCTGAACCAACGGCATTTTCAGCCCCGAATTACCGTCATTAAGCATCAGCAGCAGCGCAGCGCGGTGACCTGCCACCACTGCGAAGATGCACCCTGCGCCAGAAGCTGCCCAAACGGGGCAATTAGCCATGATAACGACAGCGTTCAGGTGAACCCGCAAAAGTGTATTGGCTGTAAATCGTGCGTTGTAGCCTGTCCTTTCGGCACGATGCAGATCGTACTCACTCCCGTCGCCAAAGGGAAGGTGAAAGCTACCGCGCACAAATGCGATCTGTGCCAGGGGCGTGAACAGGGACCCGCCTGCGTAGAAAACTGTCCGGCGCAGGCGTTACAGCTGGTGACGGAAAATTCGCTTACCGGTCTGTCAAAAGCGCGCAGGCTGCGTACCGCAAGTCTGGAAAGCCAGCCATGGCATGCCAGCACTACCGATTTTGTTCCACATGTCATCACTAAACGTGAGCAAATGCAGGCGACGCCTGCGCGCGGGGAGCCGGATAAACTGGCGATTGAGGCCCGGAAAACCAGCTTTGAAGAGATCTATCTGCCGTTTCGTACGGCGCAGGCGGAGCGCGAGGCCTCTCGCTGCCTCAAATGCGGCGACCACAGTATTTGCGAATGGACCTGTCCACTGCATAACCACATTCCGCAGTGGATTGAACTGGTCAAAGCCGGGAATATCGACGCGGCGGTTGAGCTTTCTCACCAGACCAACTGCCTGCCGGAGGTGACCGGACGTGTATGCCCGCAGGATCGACTCTGCGAAGGGGCATGCACGGTGCGTAGCGAGCATGGCGCAGTCACCATCGGTAATATTGAGCGTTACATCTCCGATCGGGCGCTGAGTAAAGGATGGCGACCGGACTTAAGCCATGTGCAGAAAGTGGACAAACGTGTTGCCATCATCGGTGCGGGTCCGGCGGGTCTGGCCTGTGCGGATGTGCTGGCGCGCAGCGGTATCAGCGCCACCGTCTACGATCGCCATCCCGAAATTGGCGGTTTGCTGACGTTCGGTATTCCGGCCTTCAAGCTGGACAAATCGCTGCTGGCGCGCCGCCGTGAAATCTTCAGCGCCATGGGTATTCATTTTGAACTTAACTGTGAAGTGGGTAAGGATGTCGCGCTTGAAAAGCTGCTGGAGGATTACGATGCCGTGTTCGTGGGCGTAGGAACCTATCGTTCCATGAAGGCGGACCTGCCAAATGAAGACGCGCCAGGCGTGTATGATGCGCTGCCGTTCCTGATTGCCAACACCAAGCAGGTGATGGGGCTGGAGGAACTGCCTGAAGAACCGTTTATCGACACCGCCGGACTAAACGTGGTTGTGCTGGGCGGAGGCGATACGGCAATGGACTGTGTGCGAACCGCCCTGCGTCATGGCGCAAGCCAGGTGACCTGCGCCTATCGTCGTGATGAAGCCAACATGCCCGGCTCGAAAAAAGAGGTGAAGAACGCCCGGGAAGAGGGGGCAAATTTCGAGTTTAACGTTCAGCCGGTTGAGCTGGTGTTGCATGCCGATGGGCGAGTCAGCGGTGTGCGTTTCTTACGTACCCAACTTGGCGAACCTGATGCGCAGGGCCGTCGTCGCCCGGTTCCCATTGCCGGGAGTGAGTTTGTCATGCCCGCAGATGCGGTGATTATGGCGTTTGGTTTTCACCCACACGGCATGCCGTGGCTGGAGTCGCATGGCGTTAAGGTCGATAACTGGGGGCGCATTGCCGCCGATGTTGAAAGTGCATACCGTTATCAAACCAGTAACCCGAAAATCTTTGCCGGTGGCGATGCGGTACGCGGTGCAGACCTGGTGGTGACGGCCATGGCGGAAGGGCGGCACGCCGCCCAGGGGATCGTCGACTGGCTGGGCGTAAAATCAGTCAAATCTCATTAATCGGCGAGTAGGCCGGATAAAACGCGTTAGCGTTGCCATCCGGCAATGTGCCGCATGCATGCCTGATGGCGCTTTGCTTATCAGGCCTACATTGTTCCAAGACAAACCCGGTTTCACGGCGTAGTATTATTTCTCACTTCTTGCTGTGGAGCCGGTATGTCGCAAAAAATTACCCTCATCAAAGATAAAGTCCTCTCCGATAACTACTTCGTCCTGCGCAATATCACTTATGACCTGACCCGTAAGAATGGAGAGGTGATCCGTCACAAACGTGAGGTTTACGATCGTGGTAACGGCGCCACAATCCTGCTGTATAACCCGGAGAAGAAAACGGTGGTGCTCATCCGCCAGTTTCGCGTTGCGACATGGGTCAACGGTAACGAAGACGGTCAACTGATTGAAACCTGCGCCGGGCTGCTGGATAACGACGAACCGGAAGCATGTATTCGAAAAGAGGCGATTGAAGAGACCGGCTTTGAAGTGGGTGAAGTACGTAAACTGTTTGAGCTATACATGTCGCCGGGCGGTGTGACGGAAATAATCCACTTCTTCATCGCGCAATACCGTGACAGTCAGCGGACAAACGCGGGGGGCGGCGTGGAAGATGAAGATATTGAAGTTCTGGAACTGCCGTTCACACAGGCGCTGGAAATGATCAAAACGGGTGAGATCCGTGACGGTAAAACGGTGCTATTGCTGAACTATTTGCAGTCATCGCATCTCATGGACTAATGCGCGGGATTTATATTTCTTTACAAATTTACGGCCAATCCGACGATTCTTATTGAGCCACATCAGTCGCGCAAGGAAGATACCGCTTAGGCTGTGTGTTTTGACTTCGGGGTTGTACCGTCCATGCGCTATCGCGTTATTCTCCTTTTCCTGCTCGGGTTGCTACCCGCCCGATTGCTGTGGGCTGCGCCCGCGCAACAGGCGTTTTCTGACTGGCAGGTAACGTGTAATAACCAAAATTTTTGCGTGGCGCGTAATACCGGTGAGCACCACGGCCTGGTCATGACCTTGAGCCGCAGCGCTGGGGCACATACTGACGCCGTGTTGCGTATTGAGCTGGGCGGGCTGGAATCGTCCAGCGTCAAAGAGAGTGATATTGCGCCGCGTCTGCTGTTGGATGGTGCGCCACTCTCGCTGAGCGGCGAGCACTGGCGCATAACTCCCTGGCAGCTGACGACCGATGATCCCGCCACCATCAGCGCATTTTTACAAACCGTACAGGACGCGAAGGCGATTACCCTGCAAAAAGGTGCGCAAAACCTTTCGCTGGCCGGGCTAAAAGCCGCGTTGTTGTTTATCGACGCCCAGCAAAAACGGGTGGGGAGCGAAACTGCATGGATTGAAAAAGGTGACGAGCCTCCGCTCAGCGTACCTCCGGCCCCCGCGCTGAAAGGTGTAGCGGTCATTAATCCAACGCCAACGCCTCTCACGCAGCAGGAGCGCAGTGAACTGCTGGACTATGGTAACTGGCGGATCAACGGTATTCGCTGCTCTATCGATCCGCTGCGTCGCGAGATGCGCGTCACGGCCCTAACGGATGATAAAGCGCTGCTGATGATTGGTTGTGAGGCCGGGGCGTATAACACCATCGATCTGGCGTGGCTGGTTTCACGTACGACTCCGTTGACTTCACGCGCGGTACGGTTAAGCCTGCCGTTTAAAACGGATGCAGAAAGTCGCGATATGGAGCTGACCAACGCTACGTTTGACGAGAAGTCGCGGGAGCTGGTCACCCTCGCTAAAGGACGAGGGTTGGCAGATTGCGGTATCCAGACCCGCTGGCGCTACGACGGTCAAAGTTTTCGCCTGGTGCGCTATGCCCAGGAGCCAAGCTGCGATAACTGGCATGGGCCAGATGCCTGGCCCACACTGTGGATCACGCGTTAAGCACCTTGTGCGCTTTGTCGACGATGTTATCTACCGTAAAGCCGAAGAACGGGAACAATTTGTCCGCTGGAGCCGACTCTCCATAACCCGTCATCCCAACAATTGCCCCTTTCAGCCCGACATATTTGTACCAGTAGTCAGCAATTCCTGCTTCTACCGCCACGCGAGCGCTGACGTTTGCTGGCAGGACCGATTCCCGGTACGCCTCATCCTGGGCGTCGAAGATATCGGTTGAGGGCAGAGAAACCACTCGCACGTTACGACCTTCTCCGGTCAGTTTTTCCGCTGCCAGCAGCGTGATTTCCATTTCTGAACCGGTAGCAATCAAAATAACATCCGGCTTACCGCCGCCATCCTTCAGCACATAGCCGCCGCGGGCAATTTGCTGCACCTGCTCAGGCGTGCGCTCAACCTGTGCCAGATTCTGCCGCGAGAGGATCAGCGCCGTTGGCCCGTCATGACGTTCGACTGCCAGCTTCCAGCCTACCGCCGCCTCAACCTGATCGCACGGTCGCCAGGTACTGAAATTAGGCGTCAGGCGCAGGCTAGCGAGCTGTTCAACGGCCTGGTGCGTAGGACCATCTTCCCCCAGGCCAATCGAGTCGTGGGTATAAACCATGATTTGTCGGGCTTTCATCAGTGCCGCCATACGCGCGGCATTTCGGGCATATTCGACAAACATCAGGAACGTAGCGGTGTACGGAACGAAGCCCCCGTGATGGGCGATACCGTTGGCAATCGCGGTCATGCCAAATTCCCGCACGCCGTAGTGGATGTAGTTTCCTGCATGATCCTCTTTAAGAGAGGAAGAGCCTTTCCAGATGGTCAGGTTGCTGGGGGCCAAATCCGCCGATCCGCCAAGCAGCTCAGGCAGTATAGGCCCGTAAACGTTGAGGGTATTTTGCGAGGCCTTGCGGGTGGCGATTTTGGCCGGATTGGCCTGCAGCTCGGTAATATATTTCTGGGTTGTTTCTTCCCACTTTTCCGGCAGCCCACCGCTCATCCGGCGAGTAAACTCTGCCGCCAGTTCCGGGTAGGCTTGTTGGTAAGCTGCGAATTTCTCCTTCCAGCCCTGTTGCGCTTTTTCGCCTTTCTCGCGTGCGTCCCACGCCCGGTAAATCTCTTTGGGGATCTCAAAAGCAGGATGATGCCACCCCAGCTTCTGCCGGGTCAGTGCCACCTCTTCTTCGCCCAGCGCAGCGCCGTGCGCTTCCTCTTTCCCTGCTTTATTTGGTGATCCAAAACCGATCACCGTGCGGCAGATAATCAGCGATGGTTTATCGGTAACAGCCTGCGCTTCCTGAATGGCTTTTTTCACCGCCTCTGGGTCATGGCCGTCAATGTCGTGCACCACATGCCAGTGATAAGCCTCAAAGCGTTTTGCAGTATCGTCGGTAAACCAGCCGTCGGTTTCACCGTCAATTGAGATGCCGTTATGATCGTAGAAGCCGATGAGTTTGCCAAGCCCCAGCGTGCCCGCCAGCGAACAAGCCTCGTGTGAAATACCCTCCATCAGACAGCCGTCGCCCATAAAGACCCAGGTAAAGTGGTTAACAATCTCATGGTCCGGCTGGTTAAACTGCGCTGCCAGCGTACGCTCGGCAATGGCCATACCGACGGCGTTGGCTAAACCCTGACCCAGCGGTCCTGTCGTGGTTTCCACGCCCGGCGTGTAGCCAATTTCCGGGTGCCCTGGCGTCTTCGAATGGAGCTGACGGAAGTTCTTTAATTCTTCGATCGGCAGGTCGTAACCGGAAAGATGCAACAGGCTGTAAAGCAGCATTGAGGCGTGGCCGTTGGACAGAATAAACCGGTCACGATCGTACCAGGTGGGATCGGTCGGGTTATGGCGTAGAAAATCGTTCCACAGAACTTCGGCGATATCGGCCATCCCCATTGGTGCTCCAGGGTGGCCGGAGTTAGCTTTTTGGACGGCATCCATACTTAGCGCACGAATGGCATTGGCAAGCTCTTTACGGGTCATAGGAAATACTCCTTGAAAAGTAAAGTGTTAGATGCGTGTTGTGATTCACACTTTTGGGAAAATTGCGGGCGTTGTCAGCAAAAAGCATAGCAGACAGGCATGGTATTGCTGGATTAAGCAGGTAACATGGTTGTTATAAATTGATAACAAATTCTTTCTTTGAATGGTGAGAGTTTGGGGACCTTCAAAGTTTGTACCGTTGACTGAGGTGATAATGTGCGGCTCAGTAGAATGGTTACCCGCGCCACTTTTTTGATAGATACGTGAAAGGAACAACAAGATGGATGACCAGTTAAAACAAAGCGCCCTCGATTTCCACGAATTTCCGGTACCCGGTAAAATCCAGGTTTCTCCGACCAAGCCTCTGGCAACGCAGCGCGACCTGGCGCTGGCCTACTCGCCGGGCGTGGCTGCACCGTGTCTTGAAATTGAAAAGGATCCGCTGGCAGCCTACAAATATACCGCGCGCGGCAACCTGGTTGCGGTTATTTCCAACGGCACAGCGGTGCTGGGTCTCGGCAACATTGGCGCGTTGGCCGGCAAACCGGTGATGGAAGGTAAAGGCGTTCTGTTTAAGAAATTCGCCGGGATCGACGTGTTCGACATTGAAGTCGATGAACTCGATCCGGATAAGTTTATCAATGTGGTTGCGGCCCTGGAGCCCACGTTTGGCGGTATCAACCTCGAAGATATTAAAGCGCCGGAGTGCTTCTACATTGAGCAAAAACTGCGCGAGCGCATGAATATTCCGGTCTTCCACGATGATCAGCACGGTACGGCAATCATTAGTACAGCCGCTATTCTGAACGGTCTGCGGGTGGTTGAGAAAAATATCTCTGACGTGCGCATGGTGGTGTCTGGTGCAGGTGCGGCGGCGATTGCCTGTATGAACCTGCTGGTAGCGCTGGGTATGCAGAAACACAATATTGTGGTCTGTGACTCCAAAGGTGTGATTTACAAAGACCGCGAACCGAACATGGCGGAAACCAAAGCGGCTTACGCGGTGGTGGATGACGGTAAGCGTACGCTGGATGATGTCATTGACGGCGCAGATATTTTCCTCGGCTGCTCGGGCCCGAAAGTGCTGACGCAGGAAATGGTTAAGAAGATGGCGCGTGCGCCAATGATTCTGGCACTCGCCAACCCGGAGCCGGAAATCCTGCCGCCGCTGGCAAAAGAGGTGCGTTCCGACGCCATCATCTGTACCGGTCGTTCAGACTACCCGAACCAGGTTAACAACGTCCTGTGCTTCCCGTTCATCTTCCGCGGTGCGCTGGACGTTGGTGCGACGGCCATCAACGAAGAGATGAAACTGGCGGCGGTGCACGCGATTGCTGAGCTGGCGCATGCTGAGCAGAGTGAAGTGGTGGCCTCTGCTTATGGCGATCAGGACCTGAGCTTCGGCCCGGAATACATCATTCCGAAACCGTTCGACCCGCGTCTGATCGTCAAAATCGCCCCCGCGGTGGCGAAAGCGGCGATGGACTCCGGCGTGGCAACGCGTCCGATTGCCGACTTTGACGCTTACATCGATAAGCTGACTGAATTCGTCTACAAAACCAACCTGTTCATGAAGCCGATTTTCTCCCTGGCACGCAAAGCGCCGAAGCGCGTGGTGCTGACCGAAGGGGAAGAAGCGCGCGTACTGCACGCTACCCAGGAGCTGATCACGTTAGGGCTGGCAAAACCGATCCTGATAGGTCGTCCAAGCGTTATTGAAATGCGTATCCAGAAACTGGGTCTGCAGATCAAAGCGGGCGTCGATTTTGAAATCGTCAACAATGAGTCCGATCCGCGCTTTAAAGAGTACTGGAGCGAGTACTACCAGATTATGAAGCGTCGTGGGATTACCCAGGAGCAGGCGCAGCGTGCGGTGATTGCCAACACTACGGTGATTGGCGCAATCATGGTACAGCGCGGCGAAGCGGATGCGATGATCTGCGGTACGATTGGCGACTATCATGAGCACTTCAGTGTGGTAAAAGAGGTATTTGGCCATCGCGACGGCGTGCATACTGCCGGGGCGATGAACGCCTTGCTGCTGCCAAGCGGTAACACCTTTATCGCCGATACCTACGTCAACGACGATCCTACGCCTGAGCAACTGGCGGAAATCGCCGTGATGGCGGCAGAGACCGTGCGTCGCTTTGGTATCGAACCGAAGGTGGCGTTGCTGTCGCACTCCAACTTTGGTTCCTCTAACTGTCCGTCGGCCAGCAAAATGCGCGACGCGCTGGAGCTGATTAAGGCGCGCGCGCCAGAGTTGATGATTGACGGCGAAATGCACGGCGACGCCGCGCTGGTGGAAAGCATCCGTAATGACCGCATGCCGGACAGTCCGTTGAAAGGCTCAGCGAATATTCTGGTGATGCCAAATATGGAAGCGGCCCGTATTAGTTACAACTTACTACGCGTTTCCAGTTCTGAAGGCGTTACGGTTGGCCCAGTGCTGATGGGGGTTGCGAAACCGGTTCACGTATTAACGCCGATCGCCTCTGTTCGTCGTATCGTTAATATGGTGGCGCTGGCGGTTGTAGAAGCCCAAACGCAGCCGCTGTAATTTCACTTTAATTTATTTCCGGCGCGGGTTTCTCCCGCGCCTTTTTATTTTCCCTTTCTTAGTGATCTACTTCACCTTTTAAACCTGGTTGCCGAATTTTGTTATTTACTCTGACAAAAAATTGCCACGATGAGGGCAGTTTTAGCGGAGGCGGTGAGCAATGGAAAAAGAACGCATTATTCAGGAATTTGTGCCGGGGAAACAGGTCACGCTGGCGCATCTCATTGCGCACCCCGGCGAGGAATTAGCGAAAAAGATCGGCGTTCCCGAAGCGGGCGCTATCGGCATCATGACGCTGACGCCAGGCGAAACCGCGATGATTGCCGGTGACTTAGCCATGAAGGCGGCGGATGTACATATCGGTTTTCTCGATAGATTCAGCGGCGCACTGGTGATCTACGGTTCGGTAGGCGCAGTAGAAGAAGCGTTATTACAGACGGTAAGCGGTCTGGGTCGATTATTAAATTTCACTTTGTGCAACCTGACAAAAAGTTAATCAGAGGCGGCGATGAAACGTATTGCATTTGTCGGTACGGTGGGGGCGGGGAAAACAACGCTCTTTAATGCGCTACAGGGGAATTATTCCCTCGCCAGAAAAACACAGGCCGTGGAGTTTAATGAAAATGGCGATATCGATACGCCAGGGGAATATTTTAGCCATCCGCGTTGGTATCACGCCTTAATTACCACGCTGCAGGATGTCGATACGTTGATTTATATACACGCGGCAAATGATAAAGAAAGTCGCTTACCTGCCGGGCTGTTGGATATCGGCGCCAGTAAACGACAAATCGCCGTTATCAGTAAAACGGACATGCCGGATGCCGACGTCGCCGCAACGCGACAACTACTTCGCGGGATGGGGTTTCAGGAGCCGATTTTTGAGCTCAATAGCCATGACCCGCGCAGCGTGCAGCACCTGGTGGATTATCTGACTGAGCTCAGCCAAAAGGAGGAAAGGGCAGGTGAAAAAACTCATCACAGCTAACGATATTCGTGCGGCCCACGCACGCGGCGAACAGGAAATGTCGGTTGTTCTGCGCGCCAGCATCATTACCCCGGAGGCGCGCGAAGTTGCGGAGCTGCTGGGCGTTACCATCAGTGAATGCGATGAATCCGCGCCAACTGCTGCTGTACCGGCGGCGGTTGATGATGGCAAAACGGAAAGCCAGCGCATTCGCGAAACCATCATTGCGCAGTTACCGGAAGGGCAGTTTACCGAAAGCCTGGTCGCCCAGCTGATGGACAAAGTTATGAAGGAGAAGCAGTCGCTGGAGCAGGGCGGAATGCAGCCGAGTTTTAACTCGGTAACCGGCAAAGGCGGCGTCAAAGTCATCGACGGCAGCAGCGTGAAGTTTGGTCGTTTTGACGGCGCGCAGCCGCACTGCGTGGGCTTAACCGATCTGGTGACCGACCAGGACGGTAGCAGCATGGCCGCCGGGTTTATGCAGTGGGATAACGCCTTTTTCCCATGGACGCTGAACTACGACGAAATCGACATGATTCTGGAAGGCGAGCTGCACGTTCGCCACGAAGGCGAAACCATGATTGCAAAAGCCGGGGACGTAATGTTTATCCCGAAAGGTTCCAGCATCGAATTTGGTACGCCATCGACGGTGAAGTTTCTGTATGTGGCCTGGCCTGCGAACTGGCAGTCCTGCTAAGGCGGATGTATGAAGGATTTCATTACCGAAGCATGGCTCAGAGCGAATCATACGCTTAGCGAAGGGGCTGAAATTCATCTCCCCGCTGACGCTCGCCTGACGCCGTCTGCCCGGGAATTACTGGAAAGCCGACATCTGCGTATTAAGTTTATCGACGAGCAGGGCAGCCTGTTTATTGATGATGAAGAACAGCAGCCGCAGCCGGTGCATGGGTTAACCAGCAGTGATACGCATCCACAGGCCAGCTGCGAACTGTGCCATCAACCGGTGGCGAAGAAACCGGACACCCTGACGCATCTGACGGCGGACAAGATGGTCGCCAAAAGTGACCCTCGGCTGGGATTTCGCGCCGCGCTGGACAGCACCATCGCCCTGGCTGTGTGGTTGCAGATTGAGATGGCAGAACCGTGGCAGCCGTGGCTGGCGGATATCCGCTCGCGCCTGGGCAATATTATGCGCGCTGACGCCATGGATGAGCCGCTGGCAGCACAAGCTGTCGTGGGGTTAAGTGACGAAGATTTACACCGTCTTTCGCATCAACCGCTGCGCTATCTGGACCACGACCATCTGGTGCCTGAAGCCAGCCACGGACGTGATTGCGCGCTGCTTAATCTGCTGCGTACCAAAGTCCGTGAAACGGAGACGGTGGCGGCCCAGGTGTTCATCACTCGCAGTTTTGAGGTTATGCGACCGGACATTATGCAGGCGCTCAACCGCCTTTCCAGTACGGTCTACGTGATGATGATTCTGAGCGTTGCGAAGCATCCGCTGACGGTTAACCAAATTCAACAGCGACTGGGGGAGAAGCAATGATCATTGAACGTGCTCGTCAACTCGCCCAACGCTCACCGGCACGGGTGGTGTTCCCGGATGCGCTGGATGTCCGGGTGCTGAAGGCGGCGAATTACCTGCACCAGCACGGTCTGGCACATCCCATTCTCGTTGCCAGTCCGTTTGCGCTGCGCCAGTTTGCCCTCAGTCACCGGGTGGCAATGGATGGTATTCAGGTTATCGATCCGCAAAGCAATCAGCCAATGCGCGAAGAGTTTGCGCTGCGCTGGCTGGCCCGCGCGGGAGATAAAACGCCTGCGGATGCGCTGGAAAAACTCAACGATCCGCTGATGTTCGCCGCTGCAATGGTTAGCGCGGGTAAAGCTGACGTCTGTATTGCGGGCAATCTCTCATCAACAGCGAACGTGCTGCGTGCCGGATTACGCATTATCGGGCTACAGCCTGGCTGTAAAACGCTGTCGTCAATTTTCCTGATGCTGCCGCAGTACCTTGGTCCGTCATTAGGTTTTGCCGATTGCAGCGTCGTGCCGCAGCCCACCGCCGCACAGCTTGCGGATATTGCGATTGCCAGCGCGCAGACATGGCAGGCGATCACAGGTGAAGAGCCGCGCGTGGCTATGCTGTCGTTTTCAAGTAATGGCAGTGCTCGCCATCCTAACGTCGCTAACGTGCAGCAGGCGACCGAGATCGTTCGTGAGCGTGCCCCGCAGCTTACCGTGGACGGAGAACTGCAATTTGATGCCGCCTTTGTTCCGGATGTCGCCGCGCAAAAAGCGCCCGCCAGTCCGTTAAAGGGCAATGCCAATGTGATGGTCTTCCCATCGCTGGAGGCAGGCAATATTGGCTACAAAATAGCTCAGCGTCTGGGAGGATATCGCGCAGTAGGTCCGTTGATTCAAGGGCTTGCCGCACCGCTTCATGATCTCTCTCGTGGCTGTAGCGTACAGGAAATTATCGAACTGGCGTTGGTGGCAGCAGTGCCTCGCCAGACTGACGTGAGTCGTGAAAACGCCTCGCACACACTGGTTGTATAAGGTCCCGTTCTGGACCCCCCTTTGACTTAAGAGGAAAGCATAATGGAAGCATTAGGAATGATTGAAACCCGGGGCCTGGTTGCACTGATTGAGGCTTCTGACGCAATGGTTAAAGCGGCACGCGTGAAACTGGTTGGCGTGAAGCAGATCGGTGGCGGTCTGGTCACTGCCATGGTCCGTGGCGATGTAGCGGCATGTAAAGCTGCAACGGACGCAGGTGCTGCGGCAGCACAGCGTATTGGCGAGCTGGTTTCAGTACACGTGATCCCACGTCCGCACGGCGATCTGGAAGAAGTGTTCCCGATCAGCTTTAAAGGCGACAGCAACGACATGTAAGTCGTCCATGTGACGCCACAGACTTCATTGCTGGCGTCACCCTCTCTCCTTTTCACATTACCTTCTGCGGAGGGTAGGGGGAGGTTTTACCTGAAATATGCCACGGAGGCGCGTATGAAACTGGCAATCGTTACAGGACAAATTGTTTGTACCGTACGCCATCAGGGGCTCGCGCACGACAAGTTGCTGATGGTGGAAATGATTGACGCCCAGGGAAATCCCGACGGGCAATGTGCTGTTGCTATCGACAGCATCGGGGCGGGAACCGGAGAGTGGGTGCTGCTGGTCAGCGGAAGCTCCGCCCGTCAGGCGCACCGGAATGAATCATCGCCTGTCGATCTGTGCGTGATTGGCATTGTCGATGAAGTGGTGGCAGGTGGTCAGGTGATCTTCCATAAATAAGGCAGAAAATCATGAATCAACAGGATATTGAACAGGTCGTGAAAGCGGTACTGCTGAAAATGAAAGACAGCAGCCAACCCGTCAGTGCCGTTCAAGAAATGGGCGTTTTTGCCTCCCTGGATGACGCAGTGGCGGCAGCAAAACTGGCCCAGCAGGGGTTGAAAAGCGTCGCTATGCGCCAACTGGCTATCACGGCTCTACGTGAGGCGGGCGAAAAGCACGCCAGAGAATTAGCGGAACTTGCCGTCACTGAAACCGGCATGGGACGCGTCGAAGATAAATTTGCCAAAAACGTGGCGCAGGCGCGCGGCACGCCGGGTGTGGAATGCCTGTCTCCACAGGTTCTGACCGGCGATAACGGTCTGACGCTGATTGAAAACGCACCGTGGGGCGTGGTGGCCTCGGTAACCCCATCCACCAACCCGGCCGCGACCGTCATTAACAACGCCATCAGCCTGATTGCCGCTGGTAACAGCGTGGTCTTCGCACCGCATCCGGCGGCGAAAAAAGTCTCTCAGCGCGCTATCACTCTGCTTAACCAGGCGGTGGTTGCCGCAGGCGGTCCGGCAAACCTGCTGGTCACCGTTGCCAACCCGGATATCGAGACTGCCCAGCGTCTGTTCAAGTACCCAGGTATCGGCCTGCTGGTGGTGACCGGTGGTGAAGCCGTAGTAGACGCCGCGCGTAAGCACACCAACAAACGTCTGATTGCCGCTGGTGCGGGTAATCCACCAGTGGTGGTTGATGAAACGGCTGACCTGGCACGCGCGGCGCAGTCGATAGTCAAAGGTGCATCGTTTGATAACAACATCATCTGCGCCGACGAAAAAGTGCTGATCGTGGTCGATAGCGTCGCTGATGAACTGATGCGTCTGATGGAAAGCCAGCATGCGGTGAAACTGACCGCGGCTCAGGCCGAACAGCTGCAGCCGGTGCTGCTGAAAAATATCGATGAGCGCGGTAAAGGCACAGTCAGTCGTGACTGGGTCGGGCGCGATGCCGGAAAAATCGCTGCGGCGATTGGTCTGAACGTACCGGAGCAAACCCGTCTGTTATTCGTCGAAACCTCCGCGACGCATCCGTTTGCCGTTACCGAACTGATGATGCCGGTGCTGCCGGTCGTGCGGGTTGCTAACGTCGATGAAGCCATTGAACTGGCGGTCAAGCTGGAAGGCGGCTGCCACCATACGGCGGCGATGCACTCACGCAATATCGAAAATATGAACCGTATGGCAAACGCCATTGATACCAGCATCTTCGTTAAGAACGGACCGTGCATTGCCGGTCTTGGACTGGGCGGTGAAGGCTGGACCACGATGACCATTACCACACCAACCGGGGAAGGGGTGACCAGTGCGCGTACGTTTGTGCGTCTGCGTCGCTGTGTGTTGGTAGACGCCTTCAGAATTGTATAAGGAGTAAATGAGATGGCGCACGACGAACAACGTTGGTTGACACCCAGACTGCTAAAAGCGGCAACGCTATGTAACCAGACGCCTGTAAAGAGCGATTCACCGCTGTGGTTGGGCATTGATTTGGGAACGTGTGATGTGGTGTCGATGGTTGTGGACAGTGACGGACAGCCGGTCGCGGTTTGCCTGGACTGGGCCGATGTCGTGCGCGATGGCATCGTCTGGGATTTCTTTGGTGCGGTGACCATCGTTCGTCGCCATCTCGATACGCTCGAACAACAACTGGGTTGCCGTTTTACCCATGCGGCAACCTCGTTTCCACCGGGAACTGACCCACGCATCTCTATTAACGTGCTGGAGTCTGCCGGGCTTGAAGTGAGCCATGTCCTCGACGAACCAACCGCGGTGGCGGATCTGTTGCAGCTTGATAACGCCGGCGTGGTGGATATTGGTGGTGGCACTACCGGGATTGCGATTGTTAAACAGGGCAAAGTGACTTACTCCGCTGATGAAGCGACCGGCGGGCACCATATCTCTCTGACGCTGGCCGGGAACCGTCGTATCCAGTTGGAAGAAGCCGAGCAGTACAAGCGCAGCAATGGCAAAGAAATCTGGCCGGTGGTGAAGCCTGTCTACGAAAAGATGGCGGAAATCGTGGCGCACCATATTGCCGGACAGGGTGTCGCTGATTTGTGGCTGGCGGGTGGCTCCTGTATGCAGCCAGGCGTTGATGAACTGTTCCGTAAGCGTTTCCCGGAACTGCAGGTGCATTTACCCCAGCACAGCCTGTTTATGACTCCGCTGGCGATTGCCAACAGCGGAAAAGAAAAAGCGGAAGGAATCTATGCAAGCTGAATTGCAGACCGCGCTCTTTCAGGCATTCGATACCCTGAATCTGCAACGCGTAAAAACGTTTAGCGTTCCCCCGGTTACGTTATGTGGACTGGGAGCGCTCAGTACCTGCGGACAGGAAGCACAAACGCGCGGACTGACGCATATGTTCGTCATGGTTGACAGCTTTCTGCATCAGGCTGGGATGACCGCGGCACTGGAGCGCAGCCTGGCGATGAAAGGTGTGGCAATGACGCTGTGGCCATGTCCGGTAGGTGAACCGTGCATTACGGACGTCTGCGCGGCAGTCGCGCAACTGCGTGAATCAAAGTGCGACGGTGTCGTGGCTTTCGGCGGCGGTTCCGTGCTGGATGCCGCTAAGGCAGTGGCGTTGCTGGTGACCAATCCTACCCAGACGCTGGCTGACATGGACGAGCGTAGCGTGTTACGCCCGCGTCTGCCGCTGATTGCCGTACCGACTACCGCCGGAACGGGCTCAGAAACCACGAACGTCACGGTGATTATCGACGCCGCGACCGGACTCAAAAAAGTGCTGGCCCACGCAACCCTGATGCCGGATGTGGCGATCCTTGACGCCGCATTGACGGAAGGCGTGCCTGCGCACGTAACGGCGATGACCGGGATTGATGCACTGACGCACGCCGTTGAAGCGTATAGCGCCCTGAACGCGACGCCGTTTACCGACAGCCTGGCGATTGGCGCGATAGCGATGATCGGTAAATCGCTGCCTAAGGCCGTCGGCTACGGTCAGGATCTGGCGGCGCGCGAAAGCATGCTGCTGGCTTCCTGTATGGCCGGGATGGCGTTTTCCAGCGCTGGGCTTGGCCTGTGCCATGCGATGGCGCACCAGCCGGGGGCGACGTTGCACATTCCACACGGACAGGCTAACGCCATGCTGCTTCCCACGGTAATGGGGTTCAACCGCATGGTGTGTCGTGAGCGCTTTAGCCATATCGGACGCGCGTTAACCAACAAGAAATCGGACGATCGTGATGCTATCAACGCGGTCAGCGAGTTGATTAGCGAAGTGGGCCAGACCAAACGACTCTCTGACGTTGGGGCAAAGCCCGAGCAGTACAGCGCATGGGCTCACGCCGCGCTGGAGGATATTTGTATTCGCAGTAACCCACGGACCGCCACGCAGGCACAGATCATCGACCTGTACGCGGCTGCCGGGTAATGCCTGTAGGCCGGATAAGGTGCTTGCACCGCCATCCGGCAATAACACGGCGTTAATGCCGGAGGCGACGTAAACGTCTTATCCGGCCTACAAATCACAAATGACAGGGAGTAGGGGCTATGGGAATTAACGAAATCATCATGTACATCATGATGTTCTTTATGCTGATTGCCGCCGTGGACAGGATCCTGTCGCAGTTCGGCGGTTCGGCACGCTTCCTCGGTAAGTTTGGTAAGAGTATTGAGGGATCGGGCGGCCAGTTTGAAGAAGGTTTTATGGCGATGGGCGCGCTGGGTCTGGCGATGGTCGGTATGACCGCGCTGGCACCGGTTCTGGCGCATGTGCTCGGGCCGGTGATTATTCCGCTGTATGAAATGCTGGGCGCGAACCCGTCGATGTTTGCCGGAACGCTGCTGGCGTGCGATATGGGCGGCTTCTTCCTGGCGAAAGAGCTGGCGGGCGGCGACGTTGCGGCGTGGCTGTACTCTGGCCTGATCCTCGGGGCGATGATGGGGCCGACGCTGGTCTTCTCCATTCCGGTTGCGCTGGGGATTATTGAACCGTCTGACCGTCGTTATCTGGCGCTGGGCGTGCTGGCGGGTATTGTCACCATTCCGATTGGTTGTATTGCGGGCGGTTTGATTGCGATGTACTCCGGCGTCGAAATCAACGGACAGCCGGTGGAATTCACCTTCGCGCTGATCCTGATGAATATGATCCCGGTGCTGATCGTGGCTGTGCTGGTGGCGCTGGGACTGAAATTCATCCCGGAAAAAATGATCAACGGCTTCCAGATCTTCGCGAAATTCCTGGTAGCGCTGATCACCATCGGCCTGGCAGCAGCAGTGGTCAAATTCCTGCTCGGCTGGGAGCTGATTCCGGGTCTTGATCCCATCTTTATGGCGCCGGGCGACAAGCCGGGTGAAGTGATGCGCGCCATCGAAGTTATCGGTTCTATCTCCTGCGTGCTGCTTGGTGCGTACCCGATGGTGCTGCTGCTGACCCGCTGGTTTGAAAAACCGCTGATGAGCGTCGGTAACCTGTTAAAAATCAATAATATTGCGGCTGCCGGTATGGTTGCGACGCTGGCGAACAACATCCCAATGTTCGGCATGATGAAGAATATGGATACCCGCGGCAAAGTGATCAACTGCGCCTTTGCGGTCTCCGCGGCCTTTGCACTGGGTGACCACTTAGGCTTCGCCGCTGCCAACATGAACGCGATGATCTTCCCGATGATTGTCGGCAAGTTGATTGGCGGCGTGACGGCGATTGGTGTGGCTATGCTGTTGGTACCGAAAGATGAAGATGTGCCAGCAGAAGTAGAAACCAACCCGGAGGCGCAATCGTGAATACTCGCCAGCTACTGAGCGTCGGTATCGATATCGGCACCACTACCACTCAGGTGATTTTCTCGCGCCTTGAGTTAGTCAACCGTGCGGCAGTGTCGCAGGTGCCGCGCTACGAATTCATCAAACGCGAAATTAGCTGGCAAAGCCCGGTGTTCTTTACCCCCGTTGATAAGCAGGGCGGGTTGAAAGAGGCCGAACTTAAGGCGCTGATCCTCGCCCAGTATCAGGCGGCGGGTATTGCGCCTGAGACTGTCGATTCCGGCGCGATCATCATCACCGGAGAAAGTGCCAAAACCCGTAATGCGCGTCCGGCGGTGATGACGCTCTCTCAGTCGCTGGGGGATTTTGTTGTGGCCAGCGCCGGTCCGCATCTGGAATCGGTGATTGCCGGTCACGGTGCGGGGGCACAAACCCTGTCCGAGCAGAAGTTGTGCCGCGTACTGAACATCGATATCGGTGGCGGTACGTCGAACTACGTTCTGTTTGATGCCGGAAAGGTCAGCGGTTCGGCTTGCCTCAACGTCGGCGGGCGACTGCTGGAAACTGACGGCCAGGGGCGAGTAGTACATGCGCATCAGCCGGGGCAGATGATTGTTGATGACGTATTTGGTCCGGGCACCGACGCCCGAACCCTCAATGCGGCGCAGCTTGTTCAGGTAGCCCGACGGATGGCGGCGCTGATTGTGGAGGTGATTGACGGCACGTTATCACCGCTGGCGCAGGCGCTGATGCAAACCGGCCTGTTACCGGCGGGCGTGAAACCGGAAGTGATTACGTTGTCCGGCGGGGTGGGCGAGTGCTACCGCAACCAACCAGCCGATCCGTTCTGTTTTTCCGATATTGGCCCGCTGTTAGCGACGGCGCTGCATGAACATCCGCGCCTGCGTGAGATGAATGTGCAGTTCCCGGCGCAAACCGTGCGCGCCACGGTGATTGGCGCCGGTGCGCATACGCTGTCGCTTTCGGGCAGCACCATCTGGCTGGAAGGCGTGGCGCTTCCGCTGCGCAATCTGCCGGTGGCGATTCCGGTTAATGAGGCTGATTTGGTGGCCGCCTGGCAACAGGCGCTAATGCAGCTCGATCTGGACCCGCAAACGGACGCCTACGTGCTGGCGCTGCCCGGTTCGCTGCCGGTGCGCTATGCCGCGCTGTTAACGGTGATTGATGCGCTGCTGGCCTTTGTCGCGCGCTATCCGAATCCGCATCCCCTGCTGGTGGTAGCCGAGCAGGATTTTGGTAAGGCCCTGGGCATGCTGTTACGCCCACAGTTACAGCAACACCCGCTGGCAGTCATCGATGAGGTGGTTGTCCGGGCGGGGGACTATATCGACATTGGTACGCCTCTTTTTGGCGGATCGGTTGTGCCGGTGACGGTGAAATCACTCGCATTTCCTTCCTGAGGGAACGACTTATGAAACTAAAGACCACATTGTTCGGCAATGTTTATCAGTTTAAGGATGTTAAAGAGGTGCTGGCAAAAGCCAACGAACTGCGTTCGGGGGATGTGCTGGCAGGAGTGGCCGCAACCAGTTCGCAGGAGCGCGTGGCGGCCAAGCAGGTACTGTCGGAAATGACGGTGGCGGATATCCGCAATAACCCGGTGATTTCCTATGAAGAGGACTGTGTTACTCGTCTGATTCAGGATGACGTCAACGAGACGGCCTATAACCGTATCAAAAACTGGAGTATCAGCGAGCTGCGCGAGTACGTGCTGAGCGATGAAACCTCCGTTGATGACATTGCGTTTACGCGCAAAGGGTTAACGTCGGAAGTGGTCGCTGCGGTAGCAAAAATCTGCTCTAACGCGGACCTGATCTACGGCGGTAAGAAAATGCCGGTGATCAAAAAGGCCAATACCACCATCGGTCTGCCGGGCACCTTCAGCTGCCGTTTGCAGCCGAACGACACCCGTGATGACGTGCAGAGTATTGCCGCACAAATCTACGAAGGGCTGTCCTTCGGAGCGGGCGATGCGGTGATTGGTGTTAACCCGGTAACGGATGACGTGGAAAACTTAAGCCGCGTACTGGATACCGTGTACGGCGTTATCGACAAATTCAACATCCCGACCCAGGGCTGCGTACTGGCACACGTGACTACCCAGATCGAAGCGATTCGTCGCGGTGCGCCGGGCGGGTTGATTTTCCAGAGTATCTGCGGTAGCGAAAAAGGCTTAAAAGAGTTTGGCGTTGAGCTGGCAATGCTGGATGAAGCGCGCGCAGTGGGCGCTGAGTTCAACCGTATCGCCGGGGAAAACTGCCTGTACTTCGAAACCGGGCAAGGGTCTGCGCTTTCCGCGGGCGCGAACTTCGGTGCCGATCAGGTGACGATGGAAGCGCGTAACTACGGGCTGGCACGTCACTACGATCCGTTCCTGGTGAACACCGTGGTGGGCTTTATCGGGCCAGAGTATCTCTACAACGACCGTCAGATTATTCGCGCGGGTCTGGAAGATCACTTTATGGGCAAGCTGAGCGGCATCTCGATGGGCTGCGACTGCTGCTACACCAACCATGCTGATGCTGACCAGAACCTTAACGAAAACCTGATGATTCTGCTCGCCACCGCTGGCTGCAACTACATCATGGGCATGCCGCTCGGTGACGACATCATGCTCAACTATCAGACCACCGCCTTCCATGACACCGCGACCGTGCGTCAGCTGCTGAACCTGCGTCCGTCGCCGGAGTTTGAACGCTGGCTGGAAACCATGGGCATTATGGCAAACGGTCGCCTGACCAAACGGGCGGGCGATCCGTCACTGTTCTTCTGATGACGCGGGGATGACACACGATGGATCAAAAACAGATTGAAGAAATTGTACGCAGCGTAATGGCGTCAATGGGTGAGTCTCAACCGCAGGCTCAAGAACCGTCAGCACCAGCAAAATGCAGCACCACGCAGTGCGCCGCGCCGACCGGTGAAAGCTGCGCGATGGACTTAGGCTCAGCCGAAGCCAAAGCATGGATTGGCGTTGAGAATCCGCACCGTGCAGAGGTGTTGACTGAACTTCGCCGTAGCACCGCTGCGCGTGTATGTACTGGTCGTGCCGGTCCTCGTCCGCGTACCCAGGCGCTGCTGCGTTTCCTGGCTGACCACTCGCGTTCGAAAGATACGGTATTGAAAGAAGTGCCGGAAGAGTGGGTAAAAGCCCAGGGGCTGCTGGAAGTGCGCTCGGAAATCAGCGACAAAAACCTGTATCTGACGCGTCCGGATATGGGGCGTCGTCTGAGTGCGGAAGCCATTGAAGCACTGAAATCACAGTGTGTAATGAATCCGGATGTGCAGGTGATTATTTCTGATGGCCTGTCTACCGACGCGATTACCGCTAACTATGAAGAGATCCTGCCGCCGCTGTTGTCGGGCTTAAAACAGGCCGGATTGAAGGTCGGGACGCCGTTCTTTGTTCGCTATGGGCGCGTGAAAATCGAAGATCAGATCGGCGAACTGCTGGGTGCAAAAGCGGTGATCCTGCTGGTTGGTGAACGTCCGGGCCTCGGCCAGTCGGAAAGTCTTTCTTGCTATGCCGTCTATTCGCCGCGTGTGGCGACCACCGTTGAGGCTGATCGTACCTGTATCTCGAACATTCACCAGGGCGGTACGCCACCGGTTGAAGCGGCGGCGGTGATTGTGGATTTGGCCAAGCGCATGCTGGAGCAAAAAGCATCCGGCATCAATATGACCCGTTAAGGAGGCATCATGCCAGCATTAGATTTAATTAGACCTTCAGTCACCGCAATGCGTGTGATTGCCTCGGTAAATGACGGTTTTGCCCGCGAACTTAAATTACCGCCACATATACGTAGCCTCGGACTCATCACAGCAGATTCTGATGACGTGGCGTATATTGCCGCAGACGAAGCGACAAAACAGGCAATGGTCGAAGTGGTTTATGGCCGCTCGCTGTATGCCGGTGCGGCGCATAGTCCCTCTCCAACCTCGGGCGAAGTACTGATTATGCTCGGTGGACCAAACCCGGCCGAAGTTCGCGCGGGTCTGGACGCGATGGTGGCCAATATTGAAAGCGGGGCGGCATTCCAGTGGGCGAATGACGCAGAAGATACCGCCTTCCTGGCGCATGTGGTTTCGCGTACCGGTTCGTATCTCTCCGCAACCGCGGGATGCCGACTGGGCGATCCGATGGCGTATCTGGTAGCACCGCCGCTGGAAGCGACATTTGGTATTGATGCCGCGCTGAAATCTGCCGATGTACAACTGGTGACCTATGTACCACCGCCGTCAGAAACTAACTATTCAGCCGCGTTTTTGACCGGTAGCCAGGCCGCTTGTAAAGCCGCATGTAACGCCTTTGCCGATGCCGTTCTGGATATTGCCCGTAATCCAATCCAGCGCGCGTAAGAGAGGTAGTGATGATCAATGCACTGGGATTACTGGAAGTGGATGGCATGGTGGCTGCCGTGGACGCGGCCGATGCCATGCTGAAAGCCGCGAACGTGCGTCTGCTTAGCCACGAAGTGCTCGATCCTGGTCGGCTGACGCTGGTGGTGGAAGGCGATCTGGCGGCATGCCGCGCAGCGCTGGATGCTGGCAGTGCAGCCGCAGCGCGTACGGGCCGTGTTATCAGCCGTAAGGAAATAGGCCGGCCGGACGATGACACCCAG
Organism: Citrobacter sp. MGH105; assembly: GCF_001037485.2. Lineage (NCBI taxonomy): Bacteria > Pseudomonadati > Pseudomonadota > Gammaproteobacteria > Enterobacterales > Enterobacteriaceae > Citrobacter > Citrobacter sp. MGH105. The sequence goes on from NZ_CP073048.1 coordinate 1,499,030, forward strand.
TGGCTGATCGGCGGTTTTAAACGCCAGCCGAAGAAACCTGAACGGAAGCCAGAAGCGAAAACAGAAGTGAAACCAGAGAAGACACAGGACGCCCCAGTGACATCTGAATCCTCTGCCCAACTTCTGACGCTGTTAGCATCGGTCCGTCAAGGAATGACGGCAGGGGAAGTGGCGGCCCACTTTGGCTGGTCACTTGATGAAGCCAGAAATGCGCTGGAACAGCTCTTTTCTGATGGAGCGTTGCGTAAACGCAGTAGTCGCTACCGCTTAAAAAATTAACCTGTCGGAGGGCCGGGGGCTTCGTTGAAGCTTCCGGCTTAAAAGATCATGAAAAAGAACCGTACTGCAAACTTGCACCATCTTTATCATGAAGTATTACCCGAAGACGTTAAACTGACGCCGAAAGTGGAAGTGGACAACGTTCACCAACGGCGAACAACGGATGTGTATGAGCACGCGCTGACGATTACCGCCTGGCAGCAGATCTACGACCAACTGCATCCGGGAAAATTTCATGGCGAGTTCACGGAAATCCTGCTCGATGATATTCAGGTGTTCCGTGAATACACCGGACTGGCGCTGCGTCAGTCGTGCCTTGTCTGGCCAAACTCATTTTGGTTTGGCATTCCGGCCACGCGCGGCGAGCAGGGATTTATTGGTACCCAGTGTTTGGGTAGCGCTGAAATTGCCACCCGCCCAGGCGGGACGGAGTTTGAACTGAGTACCCCGGATGATTACACCATTTTGGGTGTCGTCATTTCGGAAGAGGCCATTGCTCGTCAGGCCAACTTCCTGCATAACCCGGAAAGGGTGTTGCATATGCTGCGCAATCAGTCGGCGCTGGAAGTTAAAGAACAACACAAAGCCGCGCTATGGGGCTTTGTGCAGCAGGCGCTGGCGACGTTTAGTGAGAATCCTGAAAACCTTCACCAACCCGCGGTGCGTAAAGTGTTGGGGGATAACCTGCTGCTGGCGATGGGCACCATGCTGGAAGAAGCGCAGCCGATTATGACTGCGGAGAGCATCAGCCATCAGAGCTATCGTCGCTTGCTGTCACGTGCGCGCGAATATGTGCTGGAAAATATGTCAGAGCCGCTGACCGTGCTCGACTTATGCAATCAGCTGCACGTTAGCCGCCGGACGTTGCAAAACGCCTTTCACGCGATCCTCGGTATTGGCCCGAATGCCTGGTTGAAACGTATTCGCCTGAACGCCGTGCGCCGTGAGTTGATAAGCCCATGGTCGCAGAGTGCGACGGTGAAAGACGCCGCCATGCAGTGGGGATTCTGGCATTTAGGGCAGTTTGCCACCGACTACCAGCAGCTGTTTGCGGAGAAACCGTCGTTGACGCTGCATCAGCGTATGCGCCAGTGGGCATGATGAGATTATTGTGCCGGATGCGACGCTAACGCGTTTTATCCGGCCTACGGGTTTGCCGTTGTTGCAGGCCTGATAAGCGTAGCGTCATCAGGCAATTACACCCAGTCGCGGACCTGAATAAACTCGCTAAGGGCAGCTTCCGGGCTGTTCGCTTCCGGCTGCCAGTCATACTCCCAGCGTACCAGCGGCGGCATCGACATCAGAATCGACTCCGTGCGCCCGCCGGTTTGTAAACCGAACAACGTGCCGCGATCCCACACCAGATTAAATTCCACATAGCGCCCACGACGATAAAGCTGGAAATTACGCTCGCGCTCGCCCCAGCTCATCATTTTACGGCGTTCGACGATGGGCAGATACGCCTCGGTGTATCCTTGACCTACCGCCTGCATAAAAGCGAAGCAGTGGTCGAAATCAGGGGTATTCAAATCATCGAAAAACAGCCCGCCAATGCCGCGCTGCTCGTTGCGGTGCTTGAGGAAGAAGTAGTCATCGCACCACTTTTTGTAACGTGGATAAACGTCATCGCCAAACGGCTGGCACAGGTCCCGCGCCGTGCGATGCCAGTGAACCGCATCCTCATCAAAGCCGTAGTAGGGCGTTAAGTCAAAGCCACCGCCAAACCACCACACGGGATCGGCCCCCGGTTTTTCCGCGATAAAAAACCGTACGTTGGCATGACTGGTTGGAATGTAGGGATTCTGCGGGTGCACCACCAACGAGACACCCATGGCTTCAAAACTGCGCCCGGCAAGCTCCGGGCGATGCGCGGTAGCCGAGGCCGGCATTGCATCGCCGTGGACGTGGGAGAAGTTAACGCCTGCTTGCTCGAAAATACCGCCGTTACGCAACACCCGACTGCGCCCGCCGCCGCCCGCTTCGCGTTGCCAGTTATCCTCAACAAATTCGCTGCCGTCTAAGGTGGATAACTGCTGACAAATTTCATCCTGCAGGCTGAGCAGGAACTGTTTTACGCGCTGTGCATCGGGCTTCATGGTTAACGTTTCTTCGAGTGTGCTTTCTGGTTATCAAACCAGTGGAAATAGCTGATGATGCCATTGGCGATAGCGGTGGCGATTTTCTGACGAAACGCCGCCGTACCCAGCAATCGTTCTTCTTCCGGGTTGGTGATGAACGAGGTTTCGACCAGGACCGACGGAATCGAAGGTGATTTTAGCACCACGAAGGCGGCCTGTTCCGTGCTGCGACTGTGCAGACGGTGTACCGGCTTGATCTTCTTAAGAATATGCGAGCCTAACGTCAGGCTGTTTTTTATGGTGTCAGTTTGCACCAGATCGAACAGCACCTGCTGCAACAAATGATCTTTGTCAGTGGCCTTCTTTCCGGCGACTTCATCGGCCCGGTTTTCACGATCGGACAGATATTTCGCCATGGCGCTACTGGCGCCGCGATTGGATAAGGCAAAGACCGAAGCGCCCGCAGCGCTCGGATTGGTAAAACCGTCGGCGTGGATCGACATGAACAGATCGGCACCATGTTTGTGGGCGATCTCGACGCGATCGTAGAGCGGAATAAACGTATCGCCGGAGCGGGTCAGGCGTGCATCAATCCCTTGGTTACGTAGGATCGAGCGCACGTTTTTGGCAATCGCCAGTACCACGTGCTTTTCTTTCGACCCGTTGCGACCAATTGCGCCGGTATCAATCCCTCCGTGCCCCGGATCAAGGACAACAACGCGCTTAGCACCGGATTTTTTCGCTTTCGGTTTGCTGTGTCCATTGCTGGTCTTTAGCGCTTCTTCTTTAGCGATGGCTTGTGACATGCCTGACAGCGTCAGGGCGGCCAGCCCGGCTTTCAGCACCTGGCGGCGCGATGTGAGTGTTTTTAGTGGTTTAAAAGTGCTCATACGGCCTGAGTTGTAAAAAAAAGGTTCTAAACGTTATATCGTATCGCGTAGTCCGTTGCGACGGATCGAGATAAGAATTGTTTTACTTTTCATTTCAATACGTGACAGTTCCGTATTATGCCATTTTTTCCGCCGCTTCGCGTCAGATATTGGCTAAATCAGCCGTTCGCGCCATAATCGCTTTTTAACGTCCTGAAAAGGTACCCAATACCATGGAAATACGCGTTTTTCGCCAGGAAGATTTCGAAGAGGTGATCACCCTCTGGGAGCGTTGTGATTTGCTGCGTCCATGGAACGACCCTGAAATGGACATCGAACGTAAAGTCAATCATGACGTCAGCTTGTTCCTCGTTGCTGAAGTGAACGGCGAGGTGGTCGGTACGGTGATGGGCGGATACGACGGGCATCGCGGTTCCGCCTATTACCTGGGCGTGCATCCTGAGTTTCGCGGTCGCGGCATCGCCAATGCGCTGCTCAACCGGCTGGAGAAAAAGCTCATTGCCCGCGGTTGTCCGAAGATTCAAATCATGGTGCGTGACGATAACGACGTCGTACAGGGCATGTATGAACGTTTGGGCTATGAACATGCGGATGTACTCAATCTGGGCAAGCGTTTGATCGAAGATGAAGAGTACTGAGTTTCATCCGGCCGACTATGACGGTCATGGGCGTCTGCGCCTGCCTTTTCTCTTCTGGTGCGTACTGCTGTTGCAGGCACGCACCTGGGTATTGTTTGTGATTGCCGGTTCTTCCCGTGAGCAGGGCAACACCTTGCTGAATCTGTTTTATCCCGATCATGACGCATTCTGGCTGGGGTTGCTTCCCGGCGTTCCCGCCGTGTTGGCGTTTTTACTCAGTGGGCGACGCTTTGCGTTTCCGGTGCTCTGGCGCTGGCTGCGCGGATTATTGATTCTCGCTCAACTGGTGCTGCTGTGCTGGCAGCCGGTGATGTGGCTGGCAGGCGATCCTCTCAATGGCGTCGGGCTGGCGCTGCTGGTGGCGGATATTGTCGCGCTGATCTGGCTGTTAACCAATCAACGTCTGCGCGCCTGTTTTTCCCTTGAGAAAGAATAACGGCACTTTTTGGGGAAGCCGGACTCCAAGCAACGTTGATAAATAAGGAAGGAAGTGAAATGAAATCACTGCGTTTGACTTTATGCGCGATGCCGCTGCTACTGGCCGGGTGTTCAACGTTGTCCTCGGTGAACTGGTCTGCCGCCAATCCGTGGAACTGGTTTGGTTCTTCAACGCAGGTCACAGAGCAGGGCGTAGGAGCGTTAACGGGCGCTACGCCGCTGGATGAAAAAGCCATTGCTGATGCGCTGGACGGTGATTACCGCCTGCGTAGCGGAATGAAGACCGATAACGGTAATGTGGTGCGCTTCTATGAAGCGATGAAAGACGACAAGCTGGCGATAGTCATCAACGGCAGCCAGGGAACCATCAGTCGTATTGATGTATTAGATCACGATATTTCGTCAGCCGCGGGTGTCGAAATCGGTACACCGTTTAGCGACCTTTACACTAAAGCTTTCGGCAATTGCCAAAAAGCAACCGGCGATGACAGCGCGGGCGTTGAGTGTAAAGCTGAGGGAAGTCAACATATTAGCTATATTTTTTCCGGCGAATGGAGTGGGCCTGAGGATATAATGCCGTCTGACGACACGCTGAAAGCGTGGAAAGTAAGCAAAATTATCTGGCGGCGTTAATTTGCGTCTGAACAAATCGGCTTGTTAAAAAAACAGGTAGAATAGCGCCCATCAATGCCACGATGTCGTGGCATCTTTTTTTCAGGAGGAACAATGTCTCAGGTTCAGAGTGGCATTTTGCCAGAACATTGCCGTGCGGCGATTTGGATTGAAGCCAATGTTAAAGGCGACGTTGATGCCCTGCGTGCGGCCAGCAAAACCTTCGCCGATAAGCTGGCGACCTTTGAAGCTAAGTTCCCGGATGCGCATCTGGGCGCGGTTGTCGCTTTTGGCAACAACACCTGGCGTGCATTGAGTGGCGGCGTCGGTGCTGAAGAGTTAAAAGACTTTATCCCTTACGGTAAAGGTCTGGCACCAGCAACCCAATATGACGTGTTGATCCACATTCTCTCTTTGCGTCATGACGTGAATTTCTCCGTTGCGCAGGCGGCAATGGAAGCATTTGGCGACTGTATTGAAGTTAAAGAAGAAATCCACGGTTTCCGTTGGGTCGAAGAGCGCGATCTCAGCGGCTTTGTTGACGGTACGGAAAACCCGGCAGGCGAAGAAACGCGCCGTGAAGTTGCTGTTATCAAAGATGGCGTGGATGCCGGTGGCAGCTATGTGTTTGTGCAGCGTTGGGAACATAACCTGAAGCAGCTTAATCGCATGAGCATCCATGACCAGGAAATGATGATTGGTCGCACCAAGGAAGCCAACGAAGAGATCGACGGTGATGACCGTCCGGTCACCTCTCACCTGAGCCGTGTTGACCTAAAAGAAGACGGTAAAGGGCTGAAAATTGTGCGCCAGAGCCTGCCATACGGTACTGCCAGCGGCACGCATGGTCTCTATTTCTGCGCCTACTGCGCTCGTCTGTACAACATTGAACAACAATTGCTGAGCATGTTTGGTGACACTGACGGTAAGCGTGATGCGATGCTGCGCTTCACCAAACCGGTAACCGGCGGCTATTACTTTGCACCGTCGCTGGACCGTTTAATGGCGCTGTAATGGTGAGCTGATCCTGTTATCGGCCACGAAATAGACATCCCCGCATCGTCGGGGATTTTTTTTACCTGAGATTAACCTGATTTAGTGAGCTATTCCTCAGCACTAATTTGTTATTGCTGTATCTTCTGCGTGAATGAAGCGAAGGCTTCATATTCAAAAGGAGAATATTGAAATGGGAAAACTCACGGGCAAAACAGCATTGATTACGGGCGCATCTCAGGGTATTGGTGAGGGTATCGCCAGAACGTTTGCCCGCCATGGTGCGAACTTAATCCTGCTGGATATCTCCGATGAGATTGAAAAACTGGCGGATGAGTTGGCTGGGCGTGGGCACCGTTGCACAGCCGTTCACGCTGACGTCAGAGATTTTGCGTCGGTCAAGGAAGCGGTGACGCGCGCGAAGCAGATTGAAGGCAAAATCGATATTCTGGTGAACAATGCCGGCGTATGCCGCCTCGGCAACTTCCTTGATATGAGCGATGAAGATCGCGATTTTCACATTGATATCAACATTAAAGGCGTCTGGAACGTGACGAAAGCCGTTCTGCCGGAGATGATTGCGCGCAAAGATGGGCGCATCGTGATGATGTCATCGGTGACCGGCGATATGGTTGCTGACCCGGGCGAAACGGCCTACGCGCTGTCGAAAGCCGCGATCATCGGTTTGACCAAATCCCTGGCGGTAGAATATGCGCAGTCCGGCATTCGCGTGAACGCCATTTGCCCTGGCTACGTTCGTACGCCAATGGCGGAAAGCATTGCGCGTCAGTCTAACCCGGAAGATCCTGAATCCGTTTTAGTCGAAATGGCGAAAGCGATCCCGATGCGTCGTCTGGCCTGCCCGCTTGAGGTCGGTGAACTGGCGGCGTTCCTGGCATCGGATGAGTCCAGTTATTTAACTGGCACGCAAAACGTGATTGATGGCGGCAGTACCCTGCCTGAAAGCGTTAGCGTCGGCGTCTGATTGATGCCGGTCTCCTCCCCATGTGCTGGGGAGGAGGTACCCCTTATTCTCTTTTCAACTTTCAAATCATCAAACGGTATATAAAACCGTTACTCCTTTAGCACTGGTTATAAATATGATGACCATAAGAAAGTCATTTAATTTATAAGGGTGCGCAATGGCCGTTAACTTACTGAAAAAAAGAACACTGACGCTGGCAGCCATGCTGTTGCTGGTGGGGCAAGCGCAGGCAACGGAACTGCTGAACAGTTCATACGATGTTTCCCGCGAGCTGTTTGCTGCCCTTAATCCGCCGTTTGAACAGCAATGGGCGAAGGATAACGGCGGCGACAAACTGACGATTAAACAATCTCATGCCGGGTCATCAAAACAGGCGTTGGCGATTTTGCAGGGGCTGAAAGCTGACGTCGTGACCTATAACCAGGTGACCGACGTGCAGATCCTGCATGACAAAGGCAAGCTGATCCCTGCCGACTGGCAAAGCCGCCTGCCGAATAACAGTTCGCCATTCTATTCCACCATGGCGTTTTTGGTGCGTAAAGGCAACCCGAAGAATATCCACGAATGGAACGATCTGGTTCGCCCGGACGTGAAGCTAATTTTCCCTAACCCGAAGACTTCCGGTAACGCGCGTTATACCTATCTGGCTGCGTGGGGCGCGGCAGATAAAGCTGACGGTGGTGATAAAGCCAAAACCGAACAGTTTATGACCCAGTTTCTGAAAAACGTGGAAGTGTTTGATACCGGCGGTCGCGGTGCAACGACCACCTTTGTTGAACGCGGTCTGGGTGATGTGCTGATCACGTTTGAATCGGAAGTGAACAACATCCGTAAACAGTATGAAGACCAGGGCTTCGAAGTGGTGGTGCCGAAGGTCAACATTCTGGCGGAGTTCCCGGTGGCCTGGGTAGATAAAAATGTGCAGGCCAACGGTACTGAAAAAGCGGCGAAAGCTTACCTGAACTGGCTGTACAGCCCGCAGGCGCAAACCATCATTACCGATTTCTACTACCGCGTGAATAACCCGCAGGTAATGGACAAGCTGAAAGATAAATTCCCGCAGACCGAATTGTTCCGTGTGGAAGATAAGTTTGGCTCGTGGCCTGAAGTGATGAAAACGCACTTTGTCAGCGGCGGTGAGCTGGACAAACTGCTGGCGGCGGGGCGTAAGTAAATGTTTGCTGTTTCTTCCCGACGTGTGCTGCCCGGCTTCACTTTGAGCCTGGGCACCAGCTTACTGTTTGTCTGCCTGATATTGCTGCTGCCGCTGAGCGCGCTGGTGATGCAACTGGCGCAAATGAGCTGGGCGCAATACTGGGATGTGATTACCAATCCGCAGGTGGTGGCGGCTTATAAAGTGACGCTGCTGTCGGCGTTTGTGGCGTCGATTTTTAACGGCGTGTTCGGTTTGCTGATGGCGTGGATCTTAACACGCTATCGCTTTCCGGGCCGTACGCTGCTGGATGCGCTGATGGACCTGCCGTTTGCACTGCCTACGGCGGTGGCAGGTCTGACGCTGGCGTCACTGTTTTCGGTTAATGGCTTCTACGGCGAGTGGCTGGCGAAGCTGGATATCAAGGTGACCTACACCTGGCTCGGTATCGCGGTAGCGATGGCCTTTACCAGCATTCCGTTTGTGGTGCGTACCGTGCAACCGGTACTGGAAGAGTTAGGCCCGGAATATGAAGAAGCAGCAGAAACGCTCGGTGCTACGCGCTGGCAGAGTTTCCGTAAAGTAGTGCTGCCGGAGCTGTCTCCTGCGCTGGTGGCGGGCGTTGCGCTGTCGTTTACCCGCAGCCTTGGTGAGTTTGGCGCGGTTATTTTTATCGCCGGAAACATCGCATGGAAAACGGAAGTGACCTCGCTGATGATTTTTGTTCGCTTGCAGGAGTTTGACTACCCGGCCGCCAGCGCGATTGCTTCTGTGATCCTCGGGGCGTCGTTGTTGCTGCTGTTTTCAATTAACACTCTGCAAAGTCGCTTTGGTCGACGTGTGGTAGGTCACTGATGGCAGACATTACCCAATTGAAACGCTATGGTGCACCCCGCATCAACTGGGGGAAATGGTTTCTGATCGGCACGGGCATGCTGGTCTCCGCGTTTATTTTGCTGGTGCCGATGATTTACATCTTCGTGCAGGCGTTCAGCAAGGGATTAATGCCGGTATTACAGAACCTGGCGGATCCGGACATGCTGCATGCCATCTGGCTGACGGTGCTGATTGCGCTAATTGCGGTGCCGGTGAACCTGGTGTTTGGTGTGTTGCTGGCCTGGCTGGTGACCCGTTTTAACTTCCCCGGACGCCAACTACTACTAACGTTACTGGATATTCCATTTGCTGTCTCGCCGGTGGTCGCCGGTCTGGTCTATCTGCTGTTTTACGGCTCTAACGGCCCGCTTGGTGGGTGGCTGGATGAGCATAACCTGCAAATTATGTTTGCCTGGCCGGGGATGGTGCTGGTGACAGTGTTCGTGACCTGTCCGTTTGTGGTGCGTGAGCTGGTGCCGGTGATGTTAAGCCAAGGAAGCAATGAAGATGAAGCGGCTGTGTTGCTGGGTGCATCCGGCTGGCAGATGTTCCACCGCGTCACGCTGCCGAATATCCGTTGGGCATTGCTGTACGGTGTGGTATTGACCAACGCCCGTGCGATAGGCGAATTCGGCGCAGTGTCGGTGGTTTCCGGCTCGATTCGCGGCGAAACCCTATCGCTGCCGCTACAGATTGAATTACTGGAGCAGGACTACAACACGGTCGGCTCCTTTACCGCCGCGGCGCTATTAACGCTGATGGCGATTATTACCCTGTTTTTGAAGAGCATGTTGCAATGGCGTCTGGAGAACCAGGAAAAACGCGCGCAGCAGGAGGAAAATCATGAGCATTGAGATTGCCAATATTAAGAAGTCTTTTGGTCGCACCCAGGTGCTGAACGATATCTCGCTGGATATTCCTTCAGGTCAGATGGTCGCGCTGCTGGGGCCATCCGGCTCGGGCAAAACCACGCTGCTGCGCATTATTGCCGGGCTGGAGCATCAGTCCAGCGGGCATATCCGTTTTCACGGTACCGACGTCAGCCGATTGCACGCCCGCGACCGTAAGGTGGGGTTCGTGTTCCAGCACTATGCGCTGTTTCGTCATATGACCGTTTTCGACAATATCGCGTTTGGTCTGACGGTCCTGCCACGGCGTGAGCGCCCGAATGCGGCGGCCATCAAAGCAAAAGTGACCAAACTTCTGGAAATGGTTCAACTGGCTCATCTGGCGGACCGTTTCCCGGCACAGCTCTCCGGCGGACAAAAGCAGCGCGTGGCATTGGCGCGTGCGCTGGCGGTAGAGCCACAGATCCTGCTGCTCGACGAACCGTTTGGCGCGCTTGATGCGCAGGTGCGCAAAGAGCTGCGTCGCTGGCTGCGTCAGTTGCATGAAGAGCTGAAATTTACCAGCGTGTTTGTCACCCATGATCAGGAAGAAGCGACGGAAGTTGCGGATCGCGTGGTGGTGATGAGCCAGGGCCATATTGAACAGGCCGATGCGCCGGATCAGGTCTGGCGCGAACCGGCCACCCGTTTTGTGCTGGAGTTTATGGGCGAGGTTAACCGCCTGCAGGGGACGATTCGTGGCGGACAGTTCCACGTGGGCGCACACCGCTGGCCGTTGGGCTATACACCTGGCTACCAGGGACCGGTCGATCTGTTCCTGCGTCCATGGGAAGTGGATGTGAGCCGCCGTACCAGCCTGGATTCGCCGCTGCCGGTGCAGGTGCTGGAAGCTAGTCCGAAGGGGCACTACACCCAATTAGTTGTACAACCCCTCGGGTGGTACAACGAACCGCTGACGGTCATCATGCAAGGCGATGATTCCCCGAGCCGCGGTGAACGGCTGTTTGTCGGGCTGCAAAATGCACGTTTGTATAACGGCGACCAGCGTATTGAAACGCGTGAAGAGGAACTTGCCCTGGCGCAATCAGCCTGATAGGTTAATTTGCATAGTTATCGCCCGGTGGCGCTACGCTTACCGGGCTTTTTTACGAGCTGATAACGTGAACACATTAGAAAAAACAATTGGCAATACGCCTCTGGTGAAATTACAACGTCTGGCGCCGGATAACGGTAGTGAAATTTGGGTCAAGCTGGAAGGCAATAATCCCGCAGGTTCGGTGAAAGACCGCGCCGCGTTGTCGATGATCGTCGAAGCGGAAAAGCGCGGAGAAATTAAGCCAGGCGACGTGCTGATTGAGGCTACCAGCGGTAATACCGGAATTGCGCTGGCAATGATCGCCGCGCTGAAGGGCTACCGCATGAAGCTGTTGATGCCAGACAACATGAGTCAGGAGCGCCGTGCGGCGATGCGCGCCTATGGTGCCGAGCTGATTCTGGTCACCAAAGAGCAGGGGATGGAAGGCGCGCGCGATTTAGCTCTTGAAATGGCGCAGCGTGGAGAAGGTAAGTTGCTGGATCAGTTTAATAATCCGGATAACCCGTACGCGCATTACACCACCACCGGACCGGAAATCTGGCAGCAGACGTCAGGTCGTATTACCCACTTTGTCTCCAGTATGGGAACGACAGGCACCATTACCGGTGTGTCGCGTTTTCTGCGTGAGCAAGAAAAAGCGGTCACTATCGTTGGCCTGCAGCCGGAAGAGGGCAGTAGTATTCCGGGAATTCGCCGCTGGCCTGCGGAATATATGCCGGGCATTTTTAACGCCTCGCTGGTGGATGAGGTGCTGGATATTCATCAGAATGATGCCGAAAATACCATGCGTGAACTGGCCGTGCGTGAAGGAATTTTCTGCGGTGTCAGCTCTGGCGGCGCGGTCGCGGGCGCGTTACGCGTTGCACGTGCTACGCCCGGCGCGGTAGTTGTGGCGATCATCTGCGATCGCGGCGATCGCTACCTTTCGACCGGCGTCTTTGGTGAAGAGCACTTTAATCAGGGGCTGGGAATTTAACTTTTTGGCCTGATAAGCGCAGCGCCATCAGGTAACTGCCTGGCACGATGGCCGGATAATGTTTTATCCGGCCAGGGATGATTAATCGTTACGTTTTTCCACAAGCTTATCAAGGAATTGCCACAGCTTCTCATTCATTTGCTGGTAGTCCCAGGCGCGCATCTCTTCAACCGGGCGGATGAAGCGTTTCCCTTCAGCTTCAGCCAACTCTTGCTCTGAGTGCTGAATTAATCCTTCAATCGCGTCAGCAGTGAACTCCATATGGCACTGGAAACCATAGACGAAATTACCGTATTGCACGATTTGTCGTGGGCAGCCTTCGCTGGCAGCAAGAATGGTCGCCTGGTCGGTTATTCCTGGCATGTCGTTGTGCCAGTGACCGACGGTAAGCGGTGAGCCGAAATGGCTGAACAGCGGGTGCTGTTGACCGGCTTCGGTCAGAACGATGGGGTAGTGACCAATTTCTTTTTCCGGACTCTGGCACACCTTCGCACCCAGCGCTTCGCCGATTAACTGTGAACCCAGGCAGATCCCCACCACAATTTTACGTGCCGCAATCGCCTGGTTGATCAGATGCTGCTCGGCCTGAGAATCAAAGTACGGGCACTCTGCCAGCGTGGTTCGTGGTGACTGTGGACCGCCAAACACCACCAACATATCGAAATCATCGGCGTTCGCAGGGACTGCTTCTCCGGCATAAACGCGCGACCAACTGACGCTATAGCCGCGTGATTCGGCCCACGGCAGATACGCGCCAGCAGATTCAAAAGACTCATGAATAACAAAATGAACTCGCACTTTTTCTCTCCTGTTAGCGCTTTAGCGCCTGATGAATATCAACCGCCAGCTTATCAATGTCGCTGTCTTCTAATGTTGACAGCGTAATGCGTAAACCGTGTGCAGGCGTATTGACGCCGAACACTTCGCCTTCCCGCACCAGCCAGCCGGACTTTGCCAGCGCAAAAGCGATCTCCTGACTGTGATCTGCCAGCGGTAACCACAGATTCAGACCGTCACCGACGGGCAGTTCAATGCCATGTTGGCGCAGAGCCGAATTCAGCTTTTGCTGCTGGACGGCGTAAAACTGCTGCGTTTGTGCCAGTGTGTGTTGATATGTCTCGTCACTCAGGCACGCGCAGGCTAAATCCTGCAGCAGATGGCTGACCCACTGACTACCGGAGTTGAGCCGTAAACGCAGTTTCCCGGATGTGACGGGATCGCTGGCTACGATGGCCAGGCGTAAATCCGGGCCTAAGGTTTTCGACATCGAACGGACAATCGCCCAATGCGTGGTTTCCTTCGCAATCACCGGATACCAGTGGCAAGCAGATAGCAGCGCAAAGTGGTCGTCGACGATCACCAGCGTCTGCGGATAGCGGGCCAGGATTTCCTGCAATTGCGCCGCGCGTGAGGCGCTCAGGCTGCATCCTGTGGGGTTATGCGCGCGCGGTGTCAGAATTACCGCCCGCGCGCCTTTCTGTAGCGCGAGTTCCAGTTGGTCCGGCAGCATGCCTTCGTGGTCAACATTGGCCGGACTGGCGGAGAAACCAGCATAACGCAGCATGTTGATGCTGCTCAAAAAGCATGGATCTTCTACGACAACGCTATCACCAGGCAGTAAATGGGCGCACAGTAGCCGTTCGATAGCATCAATAGCGCCGCTGGTGATATCAATTTCCCCTTTGCCGGGCATTGCATTTTGCATCCATTGTGATGCCCATACCTTAAGCCCTGGTGACACAGCGGCATCGCCGTACAAACGCGGATTCTTATTTACCTTTGCGAAATAACTACTCAGGTCAGGAAGACGCGAGGGCGCTGGATTCCCGCCGGAAAGATCGACAAGCGGGGTATCCGGATTACCACCTTCCAGCGCAACCGGGGCATTAATCCCCTTAATCACCGTGCCGTTGCGTCCCAGGCTCTGCGCCAACCCGGAGGTGACCAGGCGTTTGTAAGCCGCCGCGACAGTATTGCGGTTCACGTTTAATTCCGTTGCCAGTTCCCGCACTGGTGGCAACGTTTCTCCCGCTGCCAGCGTGCCTGTAGCGACATGTTGACGGATACTGTCAAAAATTTCGTTAGCGGTTTTTCCGTCGATCATTATTGACCTATGACAAAATGAATTTTAGCATATGACGATAATAGTGAGGCGTAAGCGCGCTGTCCAGCGAGAGGAGAAATTTATGGAGCAGGGGAGTGATATTCAGTCAGTGCTCTTCGACGATAAGCATCGGGCATTACAGACCGATATTGTCGCCGTCCAGTCACAGGTGGTATATGGCAGCGTAGGCAACAGTATCGCTGTTCCGGCTATTAAAGCGCAGGGATTACGCGTGACGGCAGTACCCACGGTACTGTTCAGTAACACCCCGCATTATGAAACCTTTTATGGCGGCGTTATTCCGGCCGAGTGGTTTAGCGGTTATCTCCGCGCCTTAAATGAGCGTGATGCTCTGCGCGAGCTGAAGGCGGTGACTACAGGATACATGGGCAGCGCAGAGCAAATCGCCTTGCTGGCACAGTGGCTGGAAACCGTTCGGGCAACGCATCCGGACCTGTGCATTTTGGTCGACCCCGTGATTGGCGATACGGATAGCGGTATGTATGTCAAAGCCGAAATCCCGGAGGCTTATCGTCAGCACCTGCTGCCGCTGGCGCAGGGGCTGACGCCGAACGTGTTCGAGCTGCAAATGCTGAGCGGAAAGCCGTGTCGAACGCTTGATGAAGCCATTACGGCGGCACAATCACTGCTCACTGACACCCTGAAATGGGTGGTAATTACCAGCGCGCCGGGGGATACCGAAGAGATTATTAACGTTGCGGTGGTGACGGCTGAAACGGTTGAGGTGTTCGCTCACCCGCGGGTGAAGACGGATTTAAAAGGCACCGGCGATCTGTTCTGTGCTGAACTGGCGAGCGGCATTGTGCTGGGGAAAGCGCTGACTACGGCAGCATACGATGCCGCGCAGCGCGTACTGGACGTAATGAGCTGGACGCATCAGTGCGGTTGTGATGAATTAATTCTGCCACCGGCAGGGGAGGCGCGATGAAGAGTTACCGGCTGGTAGTTCGCCAGAATGGGCGTATGGTTGGACATTTTGACACCAACGGGGCAGCAGCGCTGGAAGATATCTGTGTAGCGCGGGCCATGTTTGGTATTGCGGGTGGCTACGACTGTGAATTGTTAGTGGCAGACTCGGAGCGACGGATGCTGGAAAGCGGGCCGGAAGGGATGAAGATTCTGATGCGCGAGGCGTGTTACCGACCGGTCACCTCACAGATTTAATGCCGGATGGCGACGAGAACGTCTTATCCGGCCTACGTTACGGAGTTTGCTGTAGGCCGGATAAGCGTAGCGCCATCCGGCAGGGTTTTGATATCCATCAGATAAAAAAAATGGCGCCTGATGGCGCCATCTTTCTCTGCAAAAAGAATTACTTCTTGATGCGGATAACCGGAGTCTCACCCACTGTCACGCTACCGGACAGTTTGATCAGCTCTTTGATTTCGTCCATGTTGGAGATAACAACCGGAGTCAGGGTAGACTTGGCTTTTTCTTCCAGCAGCGGCAGATCGAATTCAATAACCGGGTCGCCCACTTTCACGCGCTGACCTTCTTCAGCGATGCGTTTGAAGCCTTCGCCTTTCAGTTCAACGGTATCAATACCGAAGTGAACAAACAGCTCAATGCCGCTGTCGGATTCGATAGAGAAAGCGTGGTTGGTTTCAAAGATTTTGCCGATGGTGCCATCAACAGGGGCAACCATTTTGTTACCGGTTGGTTTGATAGCAATGCCATCACCAACGATTTTTTCAGCAAAAACTACATCCGGCACGTCTTCGATGTTGACGATCTCGCCAGAGAGCGGAGCAACGATCTCAATAGTTCCGGTGTCTTTCTTATCATCAGAAACCAGAGATTTCAGTTTATCGAACAAACCCATGATCTTCTCCTAAGCAGTAAATTGGGCCGCATCTCGTGGATTAGCAGATTGTTTTTTCTTCAATGAACTTGTTAACCAGCGTCATTAACTCGTCCGTTGTCGGTTGAGCAAGAGCCTGCTCTGCTAACACCTTCGCATCTTCGAAGTTCGTGTTACGGATAATCTTCTTAATGCGCGGGATAGAAATGGCGCTCATAGAGAATTCGTCCAGACCCATCCCCAGCAACAGAAGTGTAGCACGTTCGTCGCCTGCAAGCTCACCACACATGCCAGTCCATTTGCCTTCAGCATGAGAAGCATCAATAACTTGCTTGATCAGCGTCAGCACAGATGGCGACATCGGTTGGTAAAGGTGTGAAATCATATCATTACCACGGTCAACTGCCAGGGTGTACTGCGTTAAATCATTGGTGCCGATACTAAAGAAATCAACTTCTTTGGCTAAATGACGCGCAATTGTTGCCGCAGCTGGTGTTTCCACCATCACGCCAATCTCAATGCTTTCGTCAAATGCTTTACCTTCGTCGCGCAGTTCCTGTTTGTAGATTTCGATCTCTTTGCGCAGTGCACGCACTTCTTCAACAGAGATGATCATTGGGAACATGATGCGCAGTTTGCCGAAAGCAGAGGCGCGCAGAATAGCGCGAACCTGGTCACGCAGGATCTCTTTACGATCCATGGCGATACGCACAGCTCGCCAGCCCAGGAACGGGTTCTCTTCTTTCGGGAAGTTCATGTACGGCAGCTCTTTATCGCCGCCGATGTCCATGGTACGGACGATGACCGCCTGAGAGCCACAGGCTTCAGCAACGGCTTTATACGCAGCAAACTGTTCTTCTTCAGTTGGCAGCGACTCACGGTCCATGAACAGGAATTCGGTGCGGTACAGACCCACACCTTCAGCGCCGTTACGCTCGGCGCCTTCAACGTCACGAACGGTACCGATGTTGGCGCAAACTTCAACCTGGTGACCGTCCAGCGTGATAGCCGGCAGATCTTTCAGCTTAGCGAGTTCCGCTTTCTCGGTTGCAACCTGCTCCTGAACGGCACGCAGTTGCTCAATAACGTCGTTGGTCGGATTGACGTAAACCTGATTGTTTACGGCATCCAGAATCAGATAGTCGTCGTTTTTCACCTGAGAGGTTACGCTACCCGTACCTACGATAGCAGGCAGTTCCAGAGAACGCGCCATGATAGAGGTATGGGAAGTACGTCCGCCCGCGTCAGTGATGAAACCCAGCACCTTGTTCAGGTTCAGCTGTGCGGTTTCTGACGGGGTCAGGTCTGCGGCAACCAGGATAACTTCGTCCTGGATAGCGCTTAGGTCGATAATTGCCAGACCCAGAATGTTACGCAGCAGGCGTTTACCGATGTCACGTACGTCAGCCGCACGTTCTTTCAGGTATTCATCATCCAGCTCTTCCAGGGCTGTGGCCTGACCTTCGATAACTTCATGCGCAGCTGCATCAGCCGTCATGTGCTTATCTTTAATCAGGGCTATGATTTCCTGCTCCAGCTCCTCATCTTCGAGCAGCATGATATGCCCTTCAAAGATGGCTTCTTTTTCTTCACCGAACGTTTCACCAGCTTTGGTTTTGATCGCTTCCAGTTGCGCAGATGCCTTGGCACGACCGCTCAGAAAACGTTCAACTTCCTGATCAACCTTGTCGGCAGAAATTTTTTTCCGGTCAATGACGATCTCGTCTTCTTTCAGCAGCAATGCTTTACCGAAAGCGATACCCGGGGATGCTAAAATGCCTGAAATCATAACCCTACCTTACTTGTGACTGATATTTAAAAGAACTCGTTGAACTTACTCGAGTTCAGCCATCAGTTTAACCAGATGCTCAACTGCTTTCTGCTCGTCTTCACCTTCTGCGGACAGGGTGACAACGGTACCCTGAGTCAGGCCCAGAGTCTGCAGTTTAAACAGGCTTTTGGCGCTAGCGCTTTTGCCGTTGGAAGTCACAGTAATTTCAGAAGTAAAGCCTTTTGCTTCTTTAACAAACTGAGCAGCAGGGCGAGTATGCAGACCGTTCGGAGCGGTAATGGTAACTTCTTGCTGGAACATTATATTTCCCCAACTTATAGGTTTAGTGTTGTGGAACTAAAGTCTAGCCTGGCGGCTCAACTTTAGCCTGTATTGTTAGCATCGGCGTAAACTGGACGCGACACAAAAGGAGTTCGGTGCAATCCGTTGCTGGCAACTTCTTGCCGCTGACGTTTCGTTCGTCATTAAACATTATGCAGCGAAAGGAAGAGTTGAACCAAATCATAAAATCGATTCAGCTAGCGCTTTTCCTGTAACGATTAATTTCGCGCATCAAAATAATTAGCTTGGTTAAATACCAGTTCCGGCGGGTTGAATCAATGCCAGGAGAGTTGAAACTTTGAAGCAGGCCACAAAAAAGCACCCAAAAGGGTGCTTTTTTACGCGTTTTTAACATGCTGGCACTACTGTTGCAGTTCTTTCTCTGTAAAGAGATCGGCAAACAGTGCAGTGCTCAGATAACGCTCACCCGATGACGGTAGAATAACCACTATATTCTTATTGGTAAAGGTTTCATCTTCCTGGAGCTTAAGCGCGGCAGCAACCGCAGCACCGGAAGAGATCCCAGCCAGAATACCTTCTTCTTCCATCAGACGACGCGCAGTAGAAATAGCTTCATCATTAGTGATGGCAACGACTTTATCGATAAGCTTCAGATCAAGGTTGCCCGGAATAAAGCCTGCGCCAATGCCCTGAATTTTATGCGGGCCTGGTTTGAGTTCTTCACCTGCCAGCGCCTGGGCGATAACCGGGGAGTCGGTAGGTTCAACCGCGACGGTGATCAGATCGGTTTTGCCTTTAGTGCCTTTAATGTAACGGGTCACACCAGTCAACGTACCGCCGGTACCGACGCCGGAAATAAAGACATCAACCTGGCCATCGGTATCTTCCCAGATTTCCGGGCCGGTAGTTTTTTCGTGGATTTCCGGGTTTGCCGGGTTGCTGAACTGCTGCAGCAGCAGGAATTTTTCCGGATCGCTGGCCACAATTTCTTCCGCTTTCTGAATCGCGCCCTTCATACCTTTTGCGCCTTCGGTCAGCACCAGGTTCGCGCCCAGCGCTTTTAAGAGCTTGCGGCGCTCAATGCTCATGGTTTCAGGCATGGTCAGAGTCAGTTTGTAGCCGCGAGCTGCGGCAACGTAGGCCAGCGCAATCCCTGTGTTGCCGCTGGTTGGTTCGACCAGCTCTACACCCGGTTTCAGTACACCACGTTTTTCGGCATCCCAAATCATGTTGGCACCGATACGGCATTTGACGCTAAAGCTTGGGTTGCGTGATTCCACCTTCGCCAGAATGCGTCCGTTACCGATACGGTTCAGTCGAACCAGCGGCGTATGACCGATAGTCAGCGAGTTGTCTTCAAAAATCTTACTCATGGCCTGTCCTTAACTGTATGAAATTGGGATACCGCTTCAGCATACCTGTTGAGCAAGTATGGGGAAGTAAGGAATTCGTATATCTATATGCCACCAGGAAATAATGCGTTGCAGTATGGAATAAGAGCGGGCATAAGCCAGCCCGCTTTTACACATTTTTGCATTACTTCCATAACGCGTGCTTAGCACGATAGCAGTCTACCCACATCGCCGTGGCACCACAAACCGCGACCGGCATGATGAACAGATTGAGCACCGGAATCATGGTGAACAGGCTGGTCAATGCGCCAAATTGCATATTGGTGACCTTGCGTGTGCGCAGCGCGACGCGCATCTCCTTAAAAGGCACCTTATGGTTATCAAACGGATAATCGCAGTACTGAATGGCCAGCATCCACGCGCTGAACAGGAACCACAGCACTGGGGCGACGGTCTGACCAATACCCGGAATAAAATAGAGGATCAGCAACACGACGGCGCGCGGGAGATACCACGCCAGCTTTTGCCATTCACGTTTCATGATACGGGGAACATCTTTCATGATGCCGAGAACGCCGGTATCAGGCGGTGTTGCGCCCGTTAAGCGTGCTTCCAGTTGTTCAGCCAGCAGACCGTTAAACGGCGCGGCAATCCAGTTGGCTATGGTGGAAAACAGGTAGCCGAACACCAGTAGTACGGAGATAGTGACAATCGGCCACAGCAAGTAGCTGAGCCACTGAAGCCAGTCAGGGACGTGACTCATCAGCGCGGGGATCCAGCTATCGAGTTGTGTGAATAGCCACCAGAATGCGCCGCCCATCAGCAGGATATTCACCAGCAAAGGCAGGATGACAAAGCGACGAATGCCCGGTTGGGTGATGAGCTTCCATCCCTGTGAAAAGTAATAAAGGCCGCTGCGAGGTACGACTGCAGATGATGAAACCATGGTCAGGACATACTCCTTGTTATATAAGCTCTGGTAAACTTTGCGTATCTTACCGGGTTGTTGAGCGTTAAGCTGTTCAGAAATGTTCGAAAAAACAGCAAAAAGCACAATTTTGTTCATCTTTATGCCGTGAAAGCCAAGAGTGCACTTGCACTTGGCGTAATCGACAAATACTCTTAGTGAGTAAATGTTTGCCGTGGTGGCAAGGTGTTAGAACAACAGAGAATATAATGATGCAGGATTTGCGTCTGATATTAATCATTGTTGGCGCGATCGCCATAATCGCTTTACTGGTACATGGTTTTTGGACTAGCCGTAAAGAGCGGTCTTCTATATTCCGCGATCGCCCACTGAAACGCATGAAGTCTAAACGTGAAGACGAGGATTCGTTCGACGACAACGTCGAGGAAGACGAAGGCGTGGGCGAAGTTCGCGTTCATCGTGTGAATCATGCTCCCGGTAACGCGCAGGAACATGGTGTTCCTCCTCAGTCGCCGCAACACCAGTACCAGCCGCCTTATGCGTCTGCTCAGCCGCGTCAACCCGCGCCGCAGCCTGCACAAGCGCCGGTACCGCCGCCGCATGCTCAGCAGCAGCCGCAGCCTGTACAACCGCAGCAGCCGGTGCAGCATCAGCCTGTTCAGCAACAACCTGTGCAGCAGCCGATGCAGCATCAGCCCGTTGCTCCGCAGGTTCAGCAGCCCGTGCAGCAAGCACCGCAACCTGCGCCGCAGGCTTTCCAGCCCGCAGAGCCTGCCGTTGAACATCAACCGCAGCCTGAGCCGGTAGTTGAAGAAGCGCCTGTTGCTGAAAAACCGCAGCGTAAAGAAGCGGTCATTATTATGAACGTTGCGGCGCATCACGGTAGTGAGCTCAACGGTGAAGTGCTGCTCAACAGCATTCAGCAAGCCGGTTTTAAATTTGGCGATATGAATATTTTCCATCGTCATTTGAGCCCGGATGGCAGCGGTCCTTCGCTGTTCAGCCTTGCCAATATGGTTAACCCAGGAACGTTTGACCCCGAAATGACGGGTGATTTCAGCACCCCTGGCGTGACTATTTTTATGCAGGTTCCGTCCTACGGTGACGAGCTGCAAAACTTTAAGCTGATGCTGCAGTCCGCACAGCACATTGCCGATGAAGTGGGTGGTGTGGTGCTCGACGATCAACGTCGCATGATGACGCCGCAGAAACTGCGCGAGTATCAGGACCGCATCCGCGAAGTTAAAGAATCTCGCGCCTGATTTTCCTCTGGCGTGACATCTCCTTGCTAAACCCCCGCCTGTCGGGGGTTTTTTATCATTGATGGTGCGATATGGAATCAATCGAACAACAACTGACAGAACTGCGAACCACGCTTCGCCATCATGAGTATCTCTACCATGTGATGGATGCGCCGGAAATTCCCGATGCGGAATATGATCGCCTGATGCGTGAACTGCGCGAGCTGGAAGCGCAGCATCCGGAACTTATCACCCCCGACTCGCCAACCCAGCGTGTTGGCGCCGCCCCGTTAGCAGCGTTCAGCCAGATTCGCCATGAAGTGCCAATGCTGTCGCTGGATAACGTGTTTGATGAAGAGAGTTTTCTCGCCTTCAACAAGCGCGTGCAGGACAGACTGAAGAGTACGGACAAACTAACCTGGTGCTGCGAACTGAAGCTGGACGGGCTGGCGGTCAGTATCCTGTATGAAAACGGAGTGCTGGTCAGTGCCGCAACGCGTGGTGATGGTACCACGGGGGAGGACATTACCTCGAACGTGCGCACCATCCGTGCGATCCCATTAAAACTGCGAGGCGATAACATTCCGACGCGTCTGGAAGTGCGCGGTGAAGTGTTCCTGCCGCAGGCCGGATTTGAAAAAATTAACGAAGAGGCCCGCCGTACTGGCAATAAAGTGTTTGCTAACCCACGTAACGCAGCGGCCGGGTCATTGCGCCAGCTCGATCCACGTATTACAGCGAAGCGACCGCTTACTTTCTTCTGCTATGGCGTTGGTGTGCTGGAAGGTGGCGTGCTGCCTGATACTCACCTGGGCCGTCTGCTGCAATTTAAAGAGTGGGGACTGCCGGTAAGCGACAGGGTAGCGCTGTGTGACTCGCCGGAGGAAGTACTCGCTTACTATCACAAGGTTGAAGAAGACCGACCGATGTTGGGCTTCGATATTGACGGCGTGGTGATTAAAGTCAACTCTATGGCGTTGCAGGAGCAACTTGGTTTTGTCGCTCGCGCGCCGCGCTGGGCGGTGGCCTTTAAGTTCCCGGCGCAAGAGCAGATGACCTTTGTTCGCGATGTTGAGTTTCAGGTCGGACGTACCGGGGCGATTACGCCCGTCGCTCGTCTTGAGCCGGTTCAGGTTGCCGGGGTTCTGGTCAGTAACGCCACTCTGCATAATGCCGATGAAATCGATCGTCTGGGGTTGCGTATTGGCGATAAAGTCGTTATTCGCCGGGCGGGCGATGTGATCCCGCAGGTCGTCAACGTGGTGCTTTCCGAGCGCCCGGAAGAGACGCGTGAAATTGTGTTTCCACAGCATTGTCCGGTGTGCGGGTCTGATGTTGAACGTGTGGAAGGCGAAGCGGTCGCTCGCTGTACTGGCGGCCTGATCTGCGGGGCACAGCGTAAGGAGTCGTTGAAACACTTTGTTTCTCGCCGCGCGCTCGATGTTGACGGTATGGGCGACAAAATTATCGATCAACTGGTCGAGAAAGAGTATGTCCATACGCCAGCAGATCTCTTCACCCTGACGGCAGGCAAGCTGACCGGTCTTGATCGTATGGGGCCGAAATCGGCGCAAAATGTGGTGAATGCGCTGGAAAAAGCGAAAGAAACGACGTTTGCCCGTTTCCTCTACGCGCTGGGCATTCGTGAAGTCGGCGAGGCCACAGCCGCAGGTCTGGCGGCGTATTTCGGCACGCTTGAAGCGCTGGAAGCGGCCTCTATTGACGAGCTGCAAAAAGTGCCGGATGTCGGCATTGTGGTGGCGACGCACGTGTTTAATTTCTTTGCCGAAGAGAGCAACCGCGAGGTGATAGGCCAGTTACTGGCGCAGGGCATTCACTGGCCTGCGCCGGTGGTCATCAACGCTGACGAAATCGACAGCCCCTTCGCGGGCAAAACGGTGGTGCTGACCGGAAGCCTGAGCCTGATGTCGCGTGATGACGCCAAAGCACGGTTGACCGAACTGGGCGCGAAAGTAGCCGGTAGCGTGTCGAAGAAAACCGATCTGGTTATTGCCGGCGAAGCGGCGGGTTCGAAACTGGCAAAAGCGCAGGAACTGGGTATTGCCGTGATCGATGAAGCTGAAATGATCCGCTTACTGGGTGCCTGAGATGGAAAAAGAGCAGCTGGTTGAAATCGCCAACACCGTGATGCCCTTTGGCAAATATAAAGGGCGTCGGCTGATTGATGTCCCGGAAGAGTATCTGCTGTGGTTTGCCCGTAAGGATGAATTCCCGCCGGGTAAACTGGGCGAGCTGATGCAAATCACGCTGCTGATTAAAACTGAAGGGCTGACGCAACTGGTGCAGCCCCTGAAACGCCCGCTCTAAGCCTTTGCGGCGCGGCTTTTCTGCTGCGCCTGCAATGCGTCTGTTTGTTGCTTGTAGCGACGTGCCAGCACGGCACACACCATCAGCTGAATTTGATGGAAGATCATCAACGGCAGCACCATCATTCCTATCACTGACGTCGGGAACAGAATATTTGCCATTGGGATCCCATTCGCCAGGCTCTTTTTCGATCCGCAAAAGACAATGGTGATCTCATCGGCTTTGTTGAAGCCGCATTTCCGCGCAACAAAGACGTTGATGCCAATCACGATTGCAAGCAATACGATGCTGACCACCACGATAAACAGCAGCGAACCAATCCCCACTTTGTGCCAGATCCCGTTAACCACGGCTTCACTGAAGGCGGAGTACACCACCAGCAAGATGGAGGATTGGTCCGTTTTGGCGATCCATTTTTTATGTCGGGACACCCAGTTACCAATCCACGGACGTGAAAGATGTCCCAGTACGAACGGCAGCAGCAGCTGCAGCATGATTTTCCCCACCTGCTCCAGACTGCCTTCTGCGCCATGCATATTCATTACTAGGCCAACCAGCAACGGCGAGAGAAAAATACCCAGCAGGCTGGAGGCCGAAGCGGAACACACGGCGGCAGCAACGTTACCCCCCGCCAGCGACGTAAAAGCGATTGCCGACTGCACCGTGGCCGGCAAAATACACAGGTACAGGAAACCGGTGTACAGCATCGGGTCAACATTTACCGGTGCCCACCAGGCGAACAGAACGCCCAGCACCGGGAAAACAACAAACGTGCTGCACATCACCCACAGATGTAAACGCCAGTGACTACCGCCGGCAATAATGGCTTCACGCGAAAGCTTCGCCCCGTGCATAAAAAACAGTAGGGCAATGGCAGCGGTGGTTAAGCCTTCAAAGAAAGGTACAAAGCCACCTTCGGCCGGGAAAAAGGACGCCAGTAAAACGACCGTAATCAACGTTATCGTGAACGGATCAAGGATACGAAAAAGTTTCATAAAAGCTCCTGAAATTCGGTAGGAACATTTTGCGTTTTTCTGTTTGAGAAATAAAATTGATTTATTGCATCCATATATGAATCGAATAGATGAATTACTCTCTGCGTCAGCTCCGTATCTTTGTTACCGTCGCTCAGGCC
This sequence comes from Citrobacter sp. MGH105, assembly GCF_001037485.2. Classification (NCBI taxonomy): domain Bacteria; kingdom Pseudomonadati; phylum Pseudomonadota; class Gammaproteobacteria; order Enterobacterales; family Enterobacteriaceae; genus Citrobacter; species Citrobacter sp. MGH105. Next base: position 1,523,876 of record NZ_CP073048.1, read on the forward strand.
AAAAGCTTTAGCCGGGCGGGGGATATCATTGGCTTAAGCCAGTCTGCGGTCAGCCACAGCGTTAAAGAGCTGGAAGGGCAGACGGGTGTGCGGTTGTTAGATAGAACAACGCGGGAAGTGGTGCTGACAGAAGCAGGGCACCAGTTGGCGGCGCGGCTGGAACGTATTCTGGATGAACTGCACAGCACGCTGCGTGAAGCAGGCCAGGTGGGAACGCAGTTAACCGGAACGGTGCGCGTTGCCGCCAGCCAGACAATATCTGCTCACCTTATTCCACAGTGTATTGCCCAGAGTAATCAGCTTTATCCAGCAATCGATTTTGTGCTGCACGATCGTCCGCAACAGTGGGTGCTGGAGAGTATTCGTCAGGGCGAGGTAGATTTTGGCATTGTGATAGATCCAGGTGCTGTGACCGATCTGCAGTGTGAAGCGGTGTTATCCGAACCGTTCCTGCTGTTGTGTCGAGGGGATCATCCGCTAGCCCAACGCGAATGGGTAAATTGGCAGGATTTATATCATGAGCGCCTGGTATTACAGGATTACGCTTCCGGCAGTCGACCGTTGATTGATGCGGCGCTGGCTCACTTTTCCATTGAGGCCAATATCGTTCAAGAGATAGGTCACCCTGCCACGCTTTTCCCGATGGTTGAGGCGGGGATTGGTATCAGCGTGCTGCCTGCGCTGGCGCTTCCTCTGCCACAGGGCAGCCATTTGCAGGTTAAACGCCTGACGCCGGTTGTGGAACGACAATTGATGCTGGCACGACGTAAAAATCGTTCTTTATCGACTGCGGCTCAGGCGCTGTGGGACGTAGTACGGATGCAGGCCAGTGAATTAACCGCCGGTCGGGCACGGGATCCTTTGTACCAGCTTTAACGATATGGCTGGTGTTTGTCATGTCGTTAAGTTTGGCTTTCAGTATCGATGAACTGATCGTTAACTTTTATATTTTTACCCGGCACCGGACTACCTCTTTATATTTATAAATTCTCCTGCGATATTCTTAGGCAATTGCTCAGCTTGCGGATTTGTAAGGCTATTTTAAATTATTACTTTTTTTCTTGACCTTCCACTTGCTGGAAGGTTGATACTCTTTATACGCAAGTACGGATAGCAGTATCTAATACAATGATGTATGGCGATTGATTAATGAAATGACTAAGCAATTTATACAGTAACTCGTTATAGGTAGAATTAACACGATCCCGATGGAGTAATATTAGTGACATGTTAAATAATCCTACAATAGCTGGTTGCTGAAACTAATCCGGTAAATATATTTAACTAATGGGGTATTGGCGGCGATGATAAGCAAAAATAAAATTTTAATTGCAATGCAAATTAGTATGCTGGCATGGTCTGGTTATACGTTTGCAGCAGACAGAGTGTATGTAGCAAATGAAGGTGCAGATTCAGTTAATGTACTTGATGCTGCGTCTTTAAAGACTGTAGATAAAGTACATGTTGGTAAAATGCCGCATAACGTTCAGGTGTCACCAGACAATAAAACAGTTTGGGTAACCAACCTTGGTGCTAACGGGACACATTCATCAGGCTCTGAACATATGGATATGAGTAAAGATACCCATTCTGAGAAGATGGACATGGGCAAAGATTCTCATGCAGGCAAAAAGGAACATGGCGAAGTTTGGGTTATTAATGCCGAGAATGATACAGTTATTGCAAAACTTCAGGTTGGCGCACACCCTGCGCATGTTGTCGTCACCCCTGATGGGAAAATGGCGTATATCTCAAATAGTGCAGATAACACCATCAGCGTGATTGATGCAGAGCATTTGAAAAATCTAACGACAATTAATGTAGGTAAGTTCCCTCATGGCCTCAGAGTGAGTCCTGACGGTAAAGAAGTTTATATCGCGAATATGAAAGGGGGCTCGGTATCCGTTGTTGATACAGCCAGTAATAAAGAAGTCGCGCAGATCCCATTAGGTAAAATGCCAGCCCAGGTAGGTTTCTCACCGGACGGAAAACTGGTGTTTGTTTCCCTGTCTGGTGAAGACGCTGTAGCGGTGATTGATACAGCAACGCGTAAAGTTGTGAAGAAAATTAATGTCGGTACCGTACCAATCCAGCTGTTTGGCACTCCGGATGGTAAAAGCATGCTGGTAACCAATCAGGGCTCGAAGAGCAAGCCGGGTAACACAATAAACATGATTGATATCGCAAGCCTTACGGTAGCGAAAACTATCACTACTGGCAATGGGGCCCATGGCGTGGTTGTCGATAAAAATGGCAAATATGCTTACGTAACTAACTCATTTGCAAACTCTGTCTCGATGATTGACATTAATGAGCGTAAGGTAGTGAACACGCTCCCGGTAGACAACAACCCAAATGGTATTAGCTGGGGCTCTGTTGACGTGACGCCTAAATAACTGTGCTAGCATTTATCAATACCCGTCATTCGCTGGCGGGTATTTTCATAAATATTCTATAAATAAAGGAACGACAGATGAGAAAGCCGGAGCGGACAAAAACGCTGCCTAGTAAGTTCAATTTTGATGATACTGTAAACAGACTCGTCAGCGTATTGAATGCTAAAAATATTCGTATTTTTGTGCAGGTTGATCAACAGCAAGCGGCAACAGATGTAGGTCTTGCTCTGCGACCGACGATGTTATTTCTGTTTGGTAACCCAAAGGGTGGTACTCCTGCCATGCAAGCAAATCCTCATGCGGCAATAGAGTTACCCCTACGGGTGGTTATTTGGCAGGATGATAATGGTGATACCCATATAGATTATCAGGATGCAAGTACTGTTCTGGAGATTGATTATGGTGTTGCACATAATGTTGTTGCTCCAGTTAGCATCCTGGCAACCCTTCTTAACGAAGTAGCCGGTAATTAATTGCAAATAACACTAAGTACCTCGTGGATATTTAGTGTTATTTTATATTCGCGATCTTATGCCGTTGAAGCATCTTCAATGTTATTATGAAACGTCGCCTCAACATAAAGTGATAAATTAGCAGGAATGTGTCCCGGAAAATCTATCTTTTACCGCATCCATTTTGATTGCCAACTCTTCAGGCGTTAAGATTTGTTTTTCAAAGCAGATGTTTGAGAATGCAACTATCCAACGCTCATAATAACTCAGTTCAGTTATCATCTGCGCGCCGAGAGCTTCAACGCCGCGACGTTTCTCTTCGGTATTGATTATTTTATGGAAATCAAGAACATCGGCTAAAGCATGACAACGTTTTTCCCAGGGTTCAAGTTCATGTTCTGTCTGAACGATTGGTCCGGCAGATTCTCCACCAATATCATTAGGAAGTTTTTGGACCAGGTGTGCTGTTTTTGTCATGACACTTTCCTTTGTTCAGGTGTAATTGCATGGACAACGCCAATCATTGAATCACGTGTTACCAGAGCGGCAAGTTCATCATTGCTGTATTTCTCTGTTCCTGCAGGCCGTTGAGGAATAACGAGAAAGCGAACCATTGCCGTCGAATCACTGACCCGAATTTCAACATCATCCGGGATCTGTGTACCAAATTCGGCTAACACGGCCCGGGGCTCGCTTACTGCTCGCGCTCGATAAGGTTTCTGTTTATACCAGTCAGGAGGCAATCCAAGCAGAGGACGTGGGTAGCAAGAGCAAAGCGTGCAAACGATAAGGTTGTGAACCTTTGCTGTATTCTCCAGCGCAATGAGCTGTGTGTCGTCATAGAAGCTAATACCCATTTCTTCGCAGGCGCTACGTCCATTTTCGAGCAATCTTTTTTTGAAATCAGGATCGGTCCATGCTCGCACAATAACTTTTGAACCGAGCGCTGGAGTGCGTGAATCCAGGACTTCAATCTGGCGTCGTATTTCGTCAGCCCCGATGTAACCTTTTTCAGTCAATAGCTCTCTAATAGCAATTTCCATTACTTCATAAAAATTAGGCTCACCAGCCTCAGTGATTTCATCATGGGAATGTTCATGTAAACTCATAACTCAGTATCCTCAAGCCATGTTTCGTAAACTTCTATTCTTAATCCATCGTTTTGCGAGCCGGTGTAATTTGGCCAGATTGCTGCTAAGGGAAATGCAATACGATAATAGTGACGCTTTGCCCCTGCATTACGACCAAAGCCTTCTTGCTCATTGTTGATAGCGACTGGTTCGAGTACCGTTTCTATCGTTCCCACTTTGCCGCGAATATATCTGGGGACTCGGTAGTGACCTACTGGTTGTCTTGTCGCTATTCTGACTTTGTCACCAACCCTGAATATGGGTTGCTCTCCCTGAGCAAAAATGACCTCCGTTGTAGGTATATTCCATGGTTTAACCGACATTGCCTTACTCCTCTTTTACAGAAAAAGTGGCTATCTAGAGTTCGTCTTCATTAATCGGGGGTGTAATACATCTACACTGTAATAATATATAAAGGAAATGATTTTGTTACTGATAAAAAGGACGCCAAAAAAGTGTAGACGTGAAAATTAAACTGAACAAGTAAGCATAAGTCATTTTTTAACTTTTTGTTTTTACTGGAGTTACTCTCTTGAAAGTTAAGTGGTATATATCATTCCACTTATGAGTAGAAAAAATAAAACGCTAATTGATTGATTTACATGTATAAAAAATAGCTTAATAGTTTAGTTATATCTTTAGGCAATAAATGTTTTAGCTAATTTCCACTATAAAAAATCAGCAACTATACTCCGAAGTATAGTCTGCAGTTTGTAAGAGTTTAGGGTTTTAAGAACTGGATGAAATAGTTAATGTGCTAATTAATAGAACGGGAATGAAGGGTAGGCATGAACATCAGCTATGTAGCAAAAATAACTGGCTTAACAAGTAAAACAATCCGTTTCTATGAACAGAAAGGGTTGTTGACACCACCTGTACGAAAAGAGAATGGCTATCGTAGTTACTCACAAAAAAATCTTGATGAGCTGATGTTACTAAGTCAAATGCGAAGCATGGGGTTTACCCTGGAGGAATGTGGGAAATTCATAGACCTTTACAATAGTAGGGACTTTTGTACTGCAGATCTGGTACTACAAGCGCTGCAAAAAATGCATGATATAGAAAAGCAAATGCAGGCTTTGAAAAAAGTATATAGTAATCTTAATGAAGTGGTTGATTTATTCTCCCTTAATGGGGGGGCGACAATTAACACATCAGATTATTTCATGAGTATTTTACAAGGAAGAAGTAACTTGAATAATTAGGCCGGTTTTAATATATAGTCTACGACGTTATGTATGTTCAAAAAAAAAGGGGAGGGGACTCCCCTAAAAGTTGCTACGAAGTTTACGATGTAATCGTATTAAAATAATATTGATGTAGCAAGCTGAACTGATCAGATTCACATTAATTCAGAATACTCATATTAGAAATGATTGGCTTTTTAGGTGGTTTATCCAGCTTTATGCAAAGTATGGAATTTACCAGTGACAAATCCTAAATTTATTGTTTTGTCGTCAATGTTGTTGCGTGATAATGTTTTTTATAGATAATTGTATTCCCAATAGATACATTTATATTATTTTAACTATTGGAGTGAAATGTTATTTTTATGGAGGTGTCACTGCCTCCTTTTTTTTGGGGTGTTCGGCATTTTGGTTTGAAGAGGTATTCTCACTGGCTGCACTGCTCGATGTGAACTTCCTTGAGTATTAATCAGTTTCTGTGCGTTATAAATCCCATTTATATGTTGTAAAGATCATTGTTTTTAAGTAGTTTGTTCTCACCAGACATTTTATCTCACTAAATTTTATCTCCGCGAATTTACTCGTGCGATCTAACGCTTTTATTATATTGTATGAGTCAATGCTATAATTTAACCCAAGTGTTTTAAGTGCGTTATTACAATAGTTATAGGATGTTTTATACCCTAAATTTAAATATTCACTAATCGTAACGATCTTTTCTTCACGAAAATACATCCTGATGGCAATGTTTTCCTTTAATGTTAATAATGCCTTGCATGACAATTGCTCTTCAGTCATTTGGCTGCAAAATACTCTTTTGCTTAATGATAGTGAGATTAATGTTAATTCATCTAATATCATGTTGACATGTGACGTCAGCAGGATGAACTTTATCGGGAAGGGGAGGTTAAAGTACTGAAGCGAGTTTGCTTCACTTTCTTTATTTATGAAGACTACTGCGGCACAGAATAGTGTGAAATCTATATCCTTGTTGGCAAGCAATTCTATAGAGGATATGTCCATAATCATTACTGTTGGATTGCAATGCTCATTTGCATACTCTTTGATATTTGAGGTTATCTCTTGAATACCCAGTGAGAGGTATGTATTGTTACTGTATATAACATACTTCATTTACTCCTCCTTTGTAGTATTAAAATATAATTAAAAGCAGTTCAACCTGATTATTATATGGATGGTTTTAGTGTTTACACTGCTCATGAATCTTTAATTCTTGTCGGTTCGTCTATTTTATAAATAGAAGGATTTTTGTTTGCAATATTATGTGAAGAGTATATCTTGACGCTCAAATATTAATATGTAAGTTATGAGGATAGTTATGAAAAAGACATTAGTCACATCATTGGCCGCTTCTTTATGTTTTCTCAGTCTGTCTGCCCTTGCTGCTACAGAAATCTCGCAACAAGAAGCTAATAGTTTAAAGCATGTCAAGTCAATCACCGTAACGGAAAATACGGTGAATCAATGTATGCACAAAATTTCGAAAATGGCAGATAAAGAAGGTGCTGATTTCTTTGTTATTAAGAACTTCTCTTCTATAGGCAATGGTTCTCAGGCTGTAGTGACCAGCGAACTCTATAAGAAGTAAACAGCAGTTTCCCCCATTTAAATTATTGATTAGCGAAAGCACGTTGTTGTACCTGCTTTCGCTTATTAATAATCAACAAATGTTTGTCAGTCATTCTCAGGGCGGGTTTTGTCAGCCCACTCGTCTGACGAATTCCAGATATGTTGGTACTCCTTGCCATTTCTGGCAGAAAAAAAATGTGAGTTCAGGCCGATTTAGCACATGCCATCTATACCGATTTACTATCGGTTATCGGGATAAACGGTATTGGTAATCGATTGCGTAGTCTCGCTATAACAATGCGGTACGCTACGTTATTTCGATTACTCAGTATTAAGGACATCTCATGAGCCACTCTCTTTTCTCGCAAAATCCTTGGTATAGCGCTGATATCATTCGTGGTTACAAACCGGATTTTACGCCGCGCGTAGCCTTTATCCTCGGCTCTGGCCTGGGGGCGTTGGCGGATCAAATTGAGGATGCGGTTGCCATCTCTTACGAGAAACTACCAGGGTTCCCGGTGAGTACCGTACGCGGCCATGCTGGTGAACTGGTGTTGGGAAATCTGGCGGGAATTCCGGTGGCCTGTATGAAAGGACGTGGACATTTCTATGAAGGTCGCGGTATGACGGTGATGACGGATGCCATTCGTACGCTGAAACTGCTGGGCTGTGAGCTGCTGTTTTGCACCAATGCCGCAGGCTCTTTGCGTCCCGAAGTCGGACCGGGTAGCCTCGTTGCGCTTAGCGATCACATCAATACGATGCCGGGTACGCCGATGGTAGGGCCAAACGATGAGCGTTTTGGTGAGCGATTCTTTTCACTGGCGAATGCCTATGATGCTGACTACCGTGCGATCCTGCAAACTGTTGCCGCTGAGGAAGGGTTCCCGCTGAGTGAAGGGGTTTTTGTCTCGTATCCGGGGCCGAACTTTGAAACCGCGGCAGAAATCCGCATGATGCAAATTATCGGTGGTGACGTGGTGGGGATGTCGGTGGTGCCTGAAGTTATCTCTGCGCGCCACTGCGGTTTGAAAGTGGTTGCGGTGGCGGCCATCACCAACCTGGCGGAAGGTCTGGGTGATGTTAAATTATCTCATGCGCAGACGCTGGCTGCGGCGGAACTCTCCCGGCAGAATTTCATCAATTTGATCTGCGGATTCTTGCGCAAACTGGCCTGAATAACTAAAAAATGACCCCGCTTGCGGGGTCTTACTTTATGGCAAGGAACGGAAAAATGGGTATCGCATCTCGCTTAAAGCTCATGTCGTTTTTGCAATATTTCATCTGGGGAAGCTGGTTGGTAACCCTGGGTTCCTACATGATTAATACCCTGGATTTTACCGGCGCGAACGTCGGTATGATTTACAGTTCGAAAGGGCTGGCGGCGATTATCATGCCGGGCATTATGGGCATCATTGCCGATAAATGGCTACGCGCCGAGCGCGCCTATATGCTTTGTCATCTGGTGTGTGCGGGCGTGTTGCTATATGCCACAACCGTTACCGATCCGCAGACTATGTTTTGGGTGATGCTGGTTAACGCAATGGCGTATATGCCGACGATTGCGTTATCGAATAGCGTCTCATACTCGTGCCTGGCACAATCGGGTCAGGATCCGGTCACCGCGTTCCCGCCAATTCGTGTGTTTGGCACCATTGGGTTTATTGTGGCGATGTGGACTGTCAGCTTGATGGGACTGGAACTGAGCAGCGCGCAGTTGTATATCGCTTCAGGCGCATCGCTGCTGCTGGCTCTGTATGCGCTTACGTTGCCGAAAATCCCGGTTGCTGAGAAGAAAGCAAACACCACGCTTGCCAGCAAGCTCGGTCTGGACGCCTTTGTTCTGTTTAAAAAACCGCAGATGGCAATCTTCTTTTTGTTTGCGATGATGCTGGGGGCGGTGTTGCAAATCACCAACGTCTTTGGCAATCCGTTCCTGCATGATTTTGCCCGTAACCCGGAATTTGCCGACAGCTTTGTGGTGAAGTACCCCTCCATATTGCTTTCCGTTTCACAGATGGCGGAGGTGGGCTTTATTCTCACTATTCCGTACTTCCTTAAACGCTTTGGCATTAAAACGGTGATGCTGATGAGCATGCTGGCATGGACGCTGCGCTTTGGCTTCTTTGCCTTTGGCGATCCGTCGCCGTTTGGTTTTGTGCTGCTGCTGATGTCGATGATCGTCTACGGCTGTGCGTTTGATTTCTTCAATATCTCGGGATCGGTATTTGTCGAGCAGGAGGTTAGCTCTAACATTCGCGCCAGCGCGCAGGGGCTATTTATGACGATGGTCAACGGCGTGGGCGCTTGGGTGGGTTCAATCCTGAGCGGGATGGCGGTAGATTACTTCTCTGTCGATGGCGTTAAGGATTGGCAAACCATCTGGCTGGTGTTTGCCGCGTATGCGTTAGCACTTGCGGTTATCTTTGCATTGTTCTTTAAGTACAGGCATGAGCCTGAACGACTGGCACAGAAATCACCGGCACATTAACACTCCATTGGCGGCGGGTTCTGATACCCGCCGTTTCATTATCTGCGAGGCAATGTGGTAACTTTGCGCATTATCCTTATTTCAGGAGCGCATTATCCATGGAACGCACGCACCGTATCGATCTGAAGTTACTGCGTTATTTTCTTGCTGTCGCAGAAGAACTGCATTTTGGACGCGCTGCTGCTCGCCTGAATATGTCGCAACCGCCGCTCAGTACCCATATTAAAGAGCTGGAGCAACAGCTCGGCACTTTGCTATTTATCCGTCATTCCCGCAGCGTGGCGTTAACTCATGCGGGAAAGATATTGATGGAAGAGTCGCGCCGACTGTTATCCAGTGCTAATCAGGCGCTGGCGAGAGTGGAGCAAATTGGTCGTGGTGAGGCAGGGCGAATTGAGCTTGGCGTTATCGGTACAGCGATGTGGGGAAAAATGCGTCCGGTGATGCGGCGTTTTATGAAGGATAATCCCAATGTTGAGGTGCTGTTTCGCGAGAACATGCCCGCGATGCAGATGACGATGCTGGAACGGCGTGAGCTGGATGCGGGAATTTGGCGGATGGCTACGGAGCTTTCTCCCGGGTTTACCAGTTTGCGTTTGCATGAGTCCTCTTTTCTGGTTGCCATGCCGGAAGAACATCCTCTTACTGCCAGTGAGTCCATACCGCTGGAGGCGCTGAGAAATGAATATTTTGTCACAATGCCTTCCATTCATACTGACTGGGCATTTTTGCAGCGAGTTTGCCTGAGTGCTGGATTTTCCCCGATGATTATTCGTGAGGTGAGGGAGCCGCAAACGGTGCTGGCGATGATCAGCATGGGGATTGGTATTACGTTAATTGCTGACAGCTATGCGCAGATGAATTGGCCTGGCGTGGTATTTCGACCGTTAGAGGAACGTATTCCGGCGGATTTGTATATTGTGTATGACCAACTGCAGGCGACACCCGCGCTGGAGAAACTGGTAGCGGCATTGACGATGTGATGTCTGTGCCGGATGGCGACTGACGTCTTATCCGGCCTACGTGTGTAGTGTTGTCTGTGCCGGATGGCGACTGACGTCTTATCCGGCCTACGTGTGTAGTGTTGTCTATGCCGGATGGCGACTGACGTCTTATCCGGCCTACGCGTGTTGTGTTGTCTGTGCCGGATGGCGACTGACGTCTTATCCGGCCTACGTGTGTAGTGTTGTCTGTGCCGGATGGCGACTAACGTCTTATCCGGCCTACGTGTGTAGTGTTGTCTATGCCGGATGGCGACTGACGTCTTATCCGGCCTACGCGTGTTGTGTTGTCTGTGCCGGATGGCGACTGACGTCTTATCCGGCCTACGTGTGTAGTGTTGTCTGTGCCGGATGGCGACTAACGTCTTATCCGGCCTACGTGTGTAGTGTTGTCTGTGCCGGATGGCGACTGACGTCTTATCCGGCCTACGTGTGTAGTGTTGTCTATGCCGGATAGCGACTAACGTCTTATCCGGCCTACGCGTGCGGTATTGTCTGTAGGCCTGATAAGCGTAGCGCATCAGGCGATGCAGGTTCGAATCTTATAAATCGCAGATAGCAAAAAGGCGCCTTTAGGGCGCCTTTTTACATTGGTGGGTCGTGCAGGATTCGAACCTGCGACCAATTGATTAAAAGTCAACTGCTCTACCAACTGAGCTAACGACCCGAAGTGGTGGGTGATGACGGGATCGAACCGCCGACCCCCTCCTTGTAAGGGAGGTGCTCTCCCAGCTGAGCTAATCACCCACTTCGGTACTTCAATTTTATCGTAAGAAATCCAGCTGGAGAGAAAGTGGTGGGTGATGACGGGATCGAACCGCCGACCCCCTCCTTGTAAGGGAGGTGCTCTCCCAGCTGAGCTAATCACCCACTTCTCAATTTCTTACTCTACACGGCGGAGACTACATAAAGTAGTTGGTGGGTGATGACGGGTTCGAACCGCCGACCCCCTCCTTGTAAGGGAGGTGCTCTCCCAGCTGAGCTAATCACCCCCGCTGTGTGGAGTCGCATTATAGGGAGAGTTGAAAATGAGTCAACGCATTTTCTAAAGAATTTGTTCGTTCGTCGTAAATTTAAACAAAACGATCGCAAATCAATCCATGCAGCATGATTTGTATACGAAAATGGCAAAGCGTGATGTTCCAACCTGAACAACATTGAGGAATCAGGCCACAGTGATAGAATACGAGCCTGATAATCTTCCCAGGATTTGCCGGTTGTCGGCATCTTTATAAACGTAAGGCCATTTCATGAAAATCAAAACTCGCTTCGCGCCAAGCCCGACAGGTTACCTGCATGTCGGTGGTGCGCGTACTGCTCTATATTCCTGGCTTTTTGCACGTAACCATGACGGTGAGTTTGTGCTGCGTATTGAAGACACCGATCTTGAACGCTCCACTCCGGAAGCTATTGAAGCCATTATGGATGGCATGAACTGGCTGAATCTGGAATGGGATGAAGGCCCGTACTTCCAGACCAAACGTTTTGATCGCTACAACGCCGTGATTGATGAGATGCTGGAAGCCGGTACCGCGTATAAATGCTACTGCTCCAAAGAGCGTCTGGACGCACTGCGCGAAGAGCAGATGGCAAACGGTGAGAAGCCACGTTACGACGGTCGCTGCCGCCACGGCCATGAACATCATGCTGCTGATGAACCCTGCGTGGTGCGTTTTGCCAACCCGCAGGATGGATCCGTTATTTTTGACGACCAGATCCGTGGGCCGATCGAATTCAGCAACCAGGAGCTGGACGATCTGATCATCCGCCGTACTGACGGTTCCCCGACCTACAACTTCTGTGTTGTTGTCGACGACTGGGATATGGAAATCACCCACGTTATTCGTGGTGAAGACCATATCAACAACACTCCGCGTCAGATTAACATCCTGAAAGCGCTGAATGCGCCGGTGCCGGTTTATGCACACGTGTCGATGATCAACGGCGACGACGGTAAAAAACTCTCTAAACGTCACGGTGCGGTCAGCGTTATGCAGTATCGCGACGACGGTTACCTGCCGGAAGCGCTGCTGAACTATCTGGTGCGTCTGGGCTGGTCCAGCGGCGATCAGGAAATCTTCACCCGTGAAGAGATGATCAAACTGTTCTCCCTTGGTGCGGTGAGCAAGTCTGCCAGTGCGTTCAACACCGAAAAACTGCAGTGGCTGAACCATCACTACATTAATTCGCTGGCACCTGAATATGTGGCAACGCATCTGCAATGGCACATTGAGCAGGAAAATATCGATACTCGCGTCGGCCCGCAGCTGTCTGAGCTGGTTAAACTGCTGGGTGAGCGCTGCAAAACGCTGAAAGAGATGGCGCAGAGCTGCCGCTACTTCTACGAAGACTTTGCTGAGTTCGACGCGGATGCAGCTAAGAAACACTTGCGTCCGGTAGCGCGTCAGCCGCTGGAAGTGGTTCGCGATAAGCTGGCTGCTATCAGCGAGTGGACGTCAGAAAACGTGCACCACGCGATTCAGGCAACCGCTGATGAGCTGGAAGTGGGTATGGGTAAAGTTGGGATGCCGCTGCGCGTAGCCGTAACCGGCGCGGGTCAGTCTCCGGCGTTAGACGTAACGGTGCATGCGATTGGTAAATCCCGCAGCATTGAGCGTATTAATAAAGCGCTGGCGTTTATTGCTGAGCGTGAAAGCCAGCAGTAAGACCGGTTGAGCGATGAAACAACGGCAGGAGCGCATCCTGCCGTTTTTTTTGCCTGTTATTCAGACTCATCAATACCCAGACGGGTAAGGAAAGTGCGAATACCTTCGCGCGAAATATACATTGCCAGCTTTTCTTGTTCCGTTGGGGACATGTTGTCCAGTGCGCTAATTATCTGGCGACAGGCGTGGCTACGCACCACGTGGGTGTATTCTGCCAGCGGTTCCTCAGCCTGATAAATTTCAGGGACTTTGCGAAAAGCCGGAATATTGAGCAGAAACGTACGGACGCTGGAGTCGATATGGATCAGCCTTGCACGACCCCCTTTAACGCCGGGAAACTTTTCGGTGGTCCAGTTTTGTTCTCTGATCCAACGATTGACGGTTTGTTTGGCAACCCCGAGACATTCCGCCAGTTCTTCGGTCGTCATTTTGCTGCGTAATTTTTTCATATTATTTGTTGTCGCGGATCCCTAAGCGTTGTAACAAACCCGTAATGCCTTCACGCAGGATCAGTGACGTAAACATTTTTTGTTCTGACGGAGTCATCTCTTTGGCGAGCCTAATCAGTAGAGCTTCGATAGAGGTATCGCCGGATAACGATAAATTATCTGATAAACCTTCGGCTGAACGCTCAGCACTGCGAATGTATTCACGAACTTGTTCGGTGACGTGAACCAGACGCGCTTTACCGCCCTGTACGCCTGGTTTTGGTGATGTAGCCCAACCCTCCTTGCGCACCCATTTATTGATGGTCTGTCGGCTGTATCCGGTCAGATTAGCAAGTTCTTCTGGCGTCATCCGTTCCTTGAACATAACGATTCCCTGAATAGTCGTGGGGTTAATTAGTGGCTCATTTTATAGCACCATTTTAGTAGAAACCGTGACGCGTTTAACTACTGAATGCGAGTTGTTACGCAATGTTCTTCATTTGACTGCTTTTTCAGCGATTGAATTCTATGAGTTAATTTTGCCGTTGACACACGCGAAGGGAATTCATATGATGCCGCCCGTCAACTCGACAAGCTTTACGTAATGGGGCTATAGCTCAGCTGGGAGAGCGCTTGCATGGCATGCAAGAGGTCAGCGGTTCGATCCCGCTTAGCTCCACCAAATTTAATCCCAATGAATTTGGTATGTACGTAATAGCATCGTGGGGCTATAGCTCAGCTGGGAGAGCGCTTGCATGGCATGCAAGAGGTCAGCGGTTCGATCCCGCTTAGCTCCACCAAAATTTAAACCCTCGCTGAAAAGCGGGGGTTTTTTGTTTCTGTATCCTACCTGTTCTTACCCTGTATCTCTTCGGTTTGCTGAATAGCAGGCATAAAAAAACCGGGGAGAAGAATCTCCCCGGTCTTATCAATACGACGTTATCTTACGCTTACAGCACCAGTGCGGCGATAGATGCAGACAGTACGCTCACCAGCGTAGAGCCGTACACCAGCTTCAGACCGAAGCGGGAAACCACGTTACCTTGCTCTTCGTTCAGACCTTTAATCGCACCGGCGATAATACCGATGGAAGAGAAGTTAGCGAAGGAGACCAGGAACACGGACAGGATACCTTCTGCACGCGGAGAGAGCGTGGCGGCAATTTTCTGCAGATCCATCATCGCGACGAATTCGTTGGAAACCAGTTTGGTTGCCATGATACTGCCCACCTGCAGCGCTTCGCTGGACGGCACACCCATTACCCATGCAACCGGGTAGAAGATGTAGCCCAGGATGCCCTGGAAGGAGATGCTGTAGCCAAACCAGCCGGTCACGGTGGCGAACAGGGCGTTCAGGGCTGCGATTAGCGCGATGAAACCAATCAGCATCGCCGCAACGATAATTGCCACTTTGAAACCTGCCAGGATGTATTCACCCAGCATTTCGAAGAAGCTCTGGCCTTCGTGCAGGTTAGACATCTGAATGTTTTCTTCGCTGGCATCAACGGTGTACGGGTTGATCAGCGACAGCACGATAAAGGTGCTGAACATGTTCAGAACCAGCGCTGCAACCACGTACTTCGGCTCCAGCATGGTCATGTACGCGCCGACGATAGACATGGAAACGGTCGACATCGCCGTTGCAGCCATGGTGTACATACGGTTGCGAGACATTTTGCCGAGAATATCTTTATAGGCGATAAAGTTCTCGGACTGACCCAGGATCAGGGAGCTGACGGCGTTGAAGGATTCCAGCTTGCCCATACCGTTCACTTTGGATAACAGGAAACCAATCGCGCGGATGATAACCGGCAGAACGCGGATATGCTGCAAAATACCGATAAGAGCGGAAATGAAGACGATTGGGCACAGCACTTTCAGGAAGAAGAATGCCAGGCCTTTGTCGTTCATACTGCCGAAGACAAAGTTTGTCCCTTCATTAGCGAATCCGAGGAGTTTTTCAAACATCTCGGAGAAGCCTCTCACGAAGCCCAGACCGACATCAGAGTTCAGGAAGAACCATGCCAGTAACACTTCAATAACAAGCAATTGAATAACATAACGAATGCGGATTTTTTTACGGTCACTGCTTACCAGCAGTGCGAGTACCGCAACCACGGCAAGGGCCAGGACGAAATGAAGAACGCGGTCCATATTTGCTCCAAATATGAGGCAGGTTTAGTTTTCGTGCACATTCTATGTAACAACCATAAAGAAAACGAGATCAAACACACACTATAATAAGGACCTGTGACGAGATTCAAAATTAGTGATCGGTGATACACTTCTGTTATGTTTAGTATGGAAGTGAAAAGTTATGTCATTGTGCTAATCTCATAACAATAATTAAACATCTCACCGGTATTTCCAGAATCCTTATCGATCCATAGACAAACGCTATCAGAGAAATCAACTTCACCCATTAAAATGAATTTGATAATCATTCTCAATAGGCGTAGCTTGAAACATAGCAAAGGCTATGTTTCTGAGGCACTAAAATGACTAACGATCGCGTTGAGAGTAGCAGTGGACGGGCAGCGCGCAAGTTGAAGCTCGCATTAATGGGACCTGCGTTCATCGCGGCGATCGGCTACATCGATCCGGGCAACTTCGCCACCAACATCCAGGCAGGGGCCAGCTTTGGCTATAAACTGTTGTGGGTGGTGGTCTGGGCAAATCTGATGGCGATGCTGATTCAGGTGCTGTCGGCAAAGCTGGGTATTGCCACGGGTAAAAACCTGGCGGAGCAAATTCGCGATCACTATCCTCGTCCGGTGGTGTGGTTCTACTGGGTGCAGGCCGAAATTATCGCCATGGCGACAGACCTTGCTGAATTCATTGGTGCCGCGATTGGTTTCAAATTGATCCTCGGCGTGTCGTTATTGCAGGGGGCCGTGCTCACCGGTATCGCGACTTTTTTGATTCTGATGTTGCAGCGCCGTGGGCAAAAACCGCTGGAAAAAGTGATTGGCGGCTTGCTGCTGTTTGTGGCTGCGGCTTACATTGTGGAACTGATCTTTTCCCAGCCGAACTTCGCGCAACTTAGCAAGGGAATGGTTATCCCGAGCCTGCCTAATTCCGAAGCGGTGTTCCTGGCGGCTGGCGTGCTGGGCGCGACTATCATGCCACACGTCATTTATCTGCACTCTTCCTTAACTCAGCATCTGCACGGCGGAACACGTCAACAGCGCTATGCGGCCACGAAATGGGATGTGGCAATCGCCATGACGATTGCTGGATTTGTCAATCTTGCGATGATGGCGACGGCTGCCGCTGCATTTCACTTTAGCGGGCATACCGGTATTGCCGATCTCGATCAAGCGTATCTGACACTTGAACCGCTGTTGAGTCACGCTGCGGCGACGGTATTCGGTTTAAGCCTGGTGGCTGCGGGACTTTCTTCTACCGTGGTCGGTACGTTGGCCGGGCAGGTGGTGATGCAAGGGTTTATCCGCTTTCACATTCCGCTTTGGGTACGCCGTACCGTCACCATGATGCCATCATTTATTGTGATTTTGATGGGACTGGATCCGACGCGTATTCTGGTGATGAGCCAGGTATTGCTCAGTTTTGGTATTGCACTGGCGCTGGTGCCGCTACTGATCTTTACCAGTGACGGTAAGCTGATGGGCGATTTGGTGAATACCCGTTGGGTAAAACAGGTAGGTTGGGTGATTGTTGTGCTGGTGGTGGCGCTCAATATCTGGCTGTTGGTAGGAACCGCACTCGGTTTGTAAAAACAAAAGGGCCTGTTGGCCCTTTTGTTACATTAATGATGATGTTTGTGGCCACGCCCGCGACCGCGGTGGTCGTCACGATCGTTCCAGCCTTCACGATAACCACGCTCATAAGCTTTGCGTTTGTCCCAGCCACGATGGTAGCCGTTGTCATGACGCCACCAGCGATTTTTGCGCCACTCATAGTTATGGTGCCAGTAATCCCGGTCGCGCCAGCGGCCGCCATCCCAGTAGTTACCGTAGTTATCGCGATCGCCAATTTGTAATTTTATTGATGGCAGCAGGGTGATTTCGCCAGCGTTCGCGGCCAGCGGTGTAAAAGCCAATAAGACTGCCGCCAGAATCAGTGACCTGAACATGTTTTCTCTCCTTCACGATCGAGCCGTAGCCGGCCTGTTAACGTAATATTACGGGGCAGTAAAGCCCCGTTTCATCGCCTTAACTCTTAAATCGCAAGTGAGAGCACTTTTTGTTAATAAATGTGTCTTTATTTCAATCAACTCAGGATAGCATCAATCTCCGCGCACTCTTCAGACGTAAAGTGACGGTTTGCCAGCATACCGACAGCGTCTTCAATCTGCGCCGTTTTACTCGCGCCAATCAGCACGGACGTGACTTTGTCATCCCGTAACACCCACGCGAGCGCCATCTGAGAAAGTTTTTGTCCCCGACGTTCTGCCAGCGCGTTCAGCGCACGGACCTTTTCCAGTTTTTGTGGCGTTAACTGGTCCGGGTTAAGAAAACGGCTGGAGCTTGCCGCGCGCGAGTCCGCAGGAATACCGTTCAGGTAGCGGTCGGTTAATTGCCCACCCGCCAGTGGCGAGAAGGCGATACTGCCAACCCCCTTTTCCTGTAATAGCGACAGCAGGCCACTTTCGACCCAACGTTCAAACAGGGAATATTTGGGCTGGTGAATAAGGCATGGCGTACCTAAATCGTCGAGTATTTCAATCGCCTGCCTGGCAAGATCTGCTGGATAGTTAGACAACCCGACGTACAGCGCTTTGCCCTGACGGACGATGTGATCCAGCGCGCGCATGGTTTCTCTGAGCGGTGTTTCAGGGTCGGGGCGATGGTGGTAGAAGATATCGACATACTCCAGCCCCAGACGCTTCAGGCTTTGATCGAGACTGGCAATCAGATATTTGCGTGAACCCCAATCACCGTAGGGACCTTCCCACATGGTGTAGCCCGCTTTTGTGGAGATAATAAGCTCATCTCGCCACGGTAAAAAATCTTCCTGCAGGATCCGACCAAAATTCCGTTCTGCCGAACCCGGCGGTGGACCATAGTTATTTGCCAGATCAAAATGGTTAATCCCCAGATCGAATGCGCGCTGTAACAATGCGCGACTGTTCTCGACCTGCGTGGTATCGCCAAAATTGTGCCACAAACCCAGAGAGACAATCGGGAGCTTAAGGCCGCTTTGACCGCAGCGGCGGTACTCCATTGTCTGATAACGATTTTCATCTGCGTGATAAACCATGTCACCTCCCTTCCACAATGCGTGTGTCTTTCAGTGTATACGGTTACACCGTCGATTCTTCAATGAATTTTAACCGCCAAAACTGTAAATCCTGCTTTCCACCCTTTCACAGCGACTTTCCTGGACAGTCATCACAGTTCTTCGATACTCAACATGAGGTTACCGTCAGAAGGATAGCTGTCATGCAAACCCCGTATTCCGTTGCTGATTATCTGCTGGACAGGCTGGCAGGCTGTGGCGTCGGCCATCTCTTTGGTGTGCCGGGCGATTATAATTTGCAGTTTCTTGACCGCGTGATTGAACATCCCAACGTATGTTGGGTCGGGTGTGCGAATGAATTGAATGCGGCTTATGCGGCAGATGGCTATGCCCGGGTATCCGGGGTTGGGGCGCTGCTCACCACGTTTGGTGTGGGGGAGTTAAGCGCAATTAACGGTATCGCGGGTAGCTTCGCGGAATATGTTCCTGTTTTGCATATTGTCGGCGCACCCTGTCGCGGCGCGCAGCGTCGCGGAGAGTTGATGCATCACACTTTGGGTGACGGTGACTTTCAGCATTTTTACCGCATGCAGCAGGCAGTAACAACGGCCAGCGCGATACTGGATGAACAAAATGCCTGCTATGAAATTGACCGTGTGTTGCGAATGATGCTCAGCGAGCGCAGGCCGGGCTATCTGATGCTGCCTGCTGATGTGGCTAAACAGCCTGCTACGCCACCGAATGATATTATGATTGTTCCTCTGAGCGAGCCGGAAAGCAGCGTGATAGAGGCGTTTCGCTACCATGCCCGTGAACGATTGCTGGACAGCCCACGCGTAGCGTTGCTGGCCGACTTCCTCGCGCTGCGTTTTGGCCTGCAGCCGGTTTTACAGCGCTGGATGGTGGAAACGCCGATGGCTCATGCCACGTTGTTGATGGGCAAAGGACTGTTTGATGAGCGTCACCCGGCTTTTGTTGGCACGTACAGCGCTGGAGCCAGCAGCGATTATGTACGTCAGGCGATAGAAGATGCCGATACGATAATGTGTGTCGGCACACAATTTGTCGACACCCTCACTGCTGGGTTTACACAACAGCTACCGCAGGATCGCACCATTGACGTTCAGCCCCATGCATCACGAATTGGATCCCACTGGTTTAACATCCCGATGGAGCAGGCGGTCACCACATTACGTGAGCTGTGCCTGGAAATGTCGTTTTCTCTACCGCCAGAACGTCCGCCAATTAGGCGTGTTCAGGTTGAGAAGGGCCCACTGACGCAGGAAAACTTCTGGCACACGGTGCAGCAGTTTCTGAAGCCTGATGACATTATCCTCGTCGATCAGGGAACCGCCGCCTTTGGCGCGGCTGCGCTCTCACTACCTTGCGGGGCGGAAGTACTGGTTCAACCGTTGTGGGGATCTATCGGCTACGCGCTCCCGGCGGCATTCGGTGCGCAAACGGCCTGTCCGGACCGTCGGGTGATCCTGATTATTGGTGATGGCGCGGCGCAGCTCACCATTCAGGAGCTGGGCTCTATGCTCAGAGACGGGCAATCGCCGGTTATTTTACTGCTCAACAATGACGGATATACCGTGGAGCGGGCCATACATGGGGCAAATCAGCGCTATAACGACATCGCCGCCTGGAGCTGGACGTCGGTGCCGCAGGCGTTTAGCCGTGAATGTCAGGCCGAATGTTGGCGGGTGAAGCAGGCGGTACAGCTGGAAGAGGTGCTGGCCCGGTTGTCCCATCCGCAACGACTGTCGTTAATTGAGGTGGTGCTACCGAAAGCCGATCTTCCTGAATTATTGCGCACGGTGACCCGTGCGCTGGAATCTCGCAACGGCGGATAGCTATTTATCAGGGCGCTCAGCGACCATCATCGGTTTGCCTGCCAGCAGCAGCCAGGCGGGCAGCATGACGATGCACAGCAGCGGCAGCAGTGTGGAATCTGGCACCACCACTGCTGCCATAAACAGGCTCAGCCAGGCGTCACGGGTGACGACCAGCACCAGCCCGAGAATAGAGCAAGAAACCGTGATGGCAGCCGGCACAGCTTCAACATGGGCGTGCAGCATCAGGCCAAGCGCGACGCCAACGAATACCGCCGGGAAGATTCGTCCGCCGCGAAAACCACTCGCCGCTGCTACCACCAATGCCGTTAGTTTGATCACGGCGAGCATGAAATAATCTGATGTCCCCAGCGTTTGGCTAAACGCCATCTGCTGCATTTCGTCCAGTCCCTTAAACAAGGTAAGCGGCCCGCCGATTACACCCAAAATACCAAGGATAAAACCGCCTGCCCCGAGGATCAGCACCGGGTGTCTTAATCGATGCATTAAATGGTGCAAACGCGGCAGACACCAGACGGCAACCATCCCAGCGGCAATGGCGATGGCAGCAACAACCGCGCCGCTGAGGATATCGATCAAGTGCATCTGCGTGTAGTGCGCGATGGGCAGTGAAAAATGGGGGTGAAAAAACAGGCTGGTGGTTAGCGAACCCGCGGCGGCAGCCATTAACGGTGCAAACAGGCGATCCCACAAGGGCACATCGTTTGAGCTATTTAGCGTTTGCGAAAATATCAGCGCGGCGGCAACGGGGGTACCAAATAGCGCGCCGATGGTGCCGGCAGAGGCGAGAATGGTCCAGTCCAGCTTGGCAATGCGCGGAAACATGCGGCTACCAAGTGCCACTGCCAGTGCGATATTCACGGTCATGATGGGGTGTTCCGGACCCAGACTGACGCCACCCGCGAGGCCGAGGATTAGCGCTGCCAGCAGGCCCGGTATTGCTGACGTTGGCACCGGCATACCAATTAACGGTTCACAGGCCGGATCCGGGCCTGCGTGGCCATGGCTGTAACGGATAACTAACCCGACCATGATCCCCGTGAGTGTCAGCATACCGATAATCCAGACCGGAGAGTCCTGGGCTATACCGATGCTAACAGGCAGACGTTCCCACAAAAACTGCTGTAAAACGGAAGCCACTTTCATCACAACGATCAACACCAGGCTGGACGCTATGCCAATGATTAGCGCTGGGGTTGATAGCAAGAGCATCGTTCTGGCTCGCGGATGGAGCATTTTCTATTCCTTAAAACAGAGTCATAGACATAGTTTGCACAGCCTGCCTGACGACATCGCTGCAAATGGTGCTGAAACGATAAAGTAATTGTGTGATCTGGATCGATTTTCCACGGGCATCAGCCTTCAGACCGTTGTTGTTATGTCCCCATGAATTTACAGTGTGGCAAAGATTTATTCTGACTTTAGCGGAGCAGTGGAAGAATGACAAAATATGCTTTAGTAGGGGATGTTGGCGGCACCAACGCGCGTCTTGCTCTGTGCGATATTGCAAGTGGCGAGATTTCGCAGGCAAAAACCTATTCCGGGTTGGATTATCCAAGTCTGGAGGCGGTGGTGCGCGTGTACCTGGATGAGCATAGCGTTAGCGTTGAAGATGGTTGTATTGCCATTGCCTGTCCGATAACCGGCGACTGGGTGGCAATGACCAACCATACCTGGGCGTTCTCTATTGCTGAGATGAAAAAAAACCTGGGCTTCAGCCATCTGGAAATCATCAATGATTTCACCGCTGTGTCGATGGCGATCCCGATGCTGAAAAAAGAGCATTTAATCCAGTTTGGTGGCGCGGAACCTGTTGAAGGTAAACCTATTGCTGTTTATGGCGCAGGAACCGGGCTCGGCGTGGCGCATCTGGTCCACGTGGATAAACGCTGGGTAAGCCTCCCTGGTGAAGGCGGCCACGTGGATTTTGCGCCTAACAGCGAGGAAGAGGGAATTATCCTTGAGGTTCTGCGCGCGGAAATAGGTCACGTGTCCGCAGAACGCGTGCTGTCTGGTCCGGGACTGGTGAATCTGTATCGCGCGATCGTTAAATCTGACGGACGCCTGCCGGAAAATCTGCAGCCGAAGGATATCACCGCACGGGCGCTGGAAGATTCCTGCATTGACTGTCGTCGTGCGCTGTCGCTGTTCTGCGTCATCATGGGACGTTTTGGTGGCGATCTGGCGTTAACGCTGGGCACATTTGGCGGTGTGTACATCGCCGGCGGCATTGTGCCGCGCTTCCTCGACTTTTTTAAAGCGTCGGGCTTCCGCGGTGGTTTTGAAGATAAAGGTCGTTTTAAAGCCTACGTGCAGGATATTCCGGTGTATCTGATCGTGCACGATAATCCAGGACTACTTGGCGCTGGTGCGCATTTACGTCAGACGCTGGGCCACATTTTGTAAGGTCAGGGCCGGATGGCGCTCAGCGCTTATCCGGCCTTGTCGTTCTGGCTGTTCATATTTTCTAAAATTATCTTGATCATCTGTTGTTCAAATAAATCGGCATGCAGGTATCTTGTGTTTTTATATTTTTTATCGGTATCCAGATAGGGTTGATGCAAACAACATTCTGGCGGCGTGCATGAGATCAGGGTGTTAATAAGGTCAATTGGTTTAGGGTATTCAACAAATAGCGGGCCATGGCGATAGTTATTTTTATTTTGCCATTCCGCCAGATCGTCCATGAAACACTCTGCGGTTGGTTTTGGCATCGCGCTGGCTTTATCTTTGCCCAATACAATATAAGCCATGTTGTATAACCCGTGCGCGTATGGCCAGAACATTTTATGGAGCTTAGTGAGTCCCGGTTCTCTCAATGCAGATACGCTTTTACAATATAAATCGAGTTGTGTCCCTGCTTCTGTCATATCCTCATCCAGGAGCGCCATCAGGTAGCGGAGGATGAACATATCGCTTGCTGTCTGCTTCGTGGCCAGTACCTTTTGCGCTCTTTTTCTGGCATCCACTGCAAAGTCTGCACGTTTGTACCACACCGCCATCATTAAATTCGTCATGGCCAGGTTAACAGGGTGACCGTTATCACTCATGCCCAATTTTTCAGGCAATAAGAGCGGTACTCGGTCAAATAAACCCGCGGCAAGAATCTCCAGTGTCGTCCATACATTAATACTGTGATCGCAGCCTGAGTCCACACCCTGCGTCACATGTTTAATCATCGCAGACTGTCGCAGGGATAAGTGCAGAGATTCCATATCATTTGACTGTATCGCGGTTTTATATCCTAATAAATCCGGGCTGCGCTTCATGCGCAGCATAAAAAGCCATGAACTCAGCTGTTGTTGCAGTGAATAATCCAGATGGCATTGTTCATGAATATCCAGGCACTCAGCAAAATAATCGTCCGTACTTATCCATATCAGGGCATTTTTTTCCGCTTCTTTTGCGTATTCGCGTAGATATGTACGTTGATATTTTTCGCTCAGCTTTGCCATGACATCACCTGTAAAAAATAGAGTGACGACCAATATACTACAAACTTAGTTCCGCTATCCTGTTAGTCGCGGAAACGACTGAAAGCGCGCGCTGTACTCTCCATTCGTCACGCTTTTTCAGCACTATAAATGCATTAATTGTCTGAATTCTTTCACTTTGCTCCGACTAACCGGGATTTCAAATTCCAGATCCTTTAAACGCAGAATATAAGTGTTGTTAAACCAGGGTTCGATCTCGCGGATTTTATTCAGATTTACGCAGAACGAGCGGTGGCAGCGGAAGAAATGCGAAGCCGGCAGTTTGCTGCAGAATTCACTGATGTTCATCGGCATGACGTATGATTCTCGTCGCGTATAGACGAACGTCATCTTTTCATGCGCTTCAGCGTAGTAGATGTCGTTGATTGGGGTCACGATGATCCGCTCATCCTTGATCAGGTTGATCGTATCGTTTTCGCGGGCCACCGGACTTACAGGAGACGTTCCCGTTTGCTGTTGCTGCCAGGCGGCTTCTAGCTTTTGCAGCATACTGACAATGCGTGATTCCTGGTACGGCTTCAGAATGTAGTCAAAAGCTTCCAGTTCGAAGGCTTCAACAGCATGCTCTTTCCATGCGGTAATAAACACAATAAAGGGTTTATGCGCGAACTGGCTGATATTTTGTGCCAGCAATACGCCGTCCAGCGAGGGAATATTAATATCCAGAAAAATGGCGTCAACGCGGTTGTGCTGGAGATATTTCAGCACGTCCAGACCATCGTCAAACGTGCCGACAATCTCCATCTGGCTGTGCTCTTTTATCAGCCAGCTCAGTTCCTGTTGGGCCAGGAATTCATCTTCAACAATGATGACTTTCACGACTTCACTCCTGGTTAAAGCAATAATGTAGTTGGCGCGGCTGCGGGCGAGTGCACATTAGGTACATAAAAGGCAATCTCTGTGCCTGGCTCCAGACGGCGGATATGTAATCCCTCACCGTAGAGCAGCTTAACGCGATGGTGCACATTCAATAGACCAATTTTATTGCCCGGCATTTCATTGGACTCGACCCGTTCAATCACTTTTGGGTCGATACCATGACCCGTATCTCGTACGGCAATCCGTACCCGGTTGCCGCACTCCGCAACGCTGATGGTGACCACACCTTTCCCTTTGCAGGGCTGGATCCCATGGACGATAGCGTTCTCGACCAACGGCTGAATCAGCAGGCTGGGAATAAAACAGCTTACCTCTTCATCGATATCATAAATAACGGTCAGCTTGTCGCCAAAGCGGGCCTGTTCGATGGTGATGTAATCCTTGATTTGATACAGCTCTTTCTTGATGTCGATCTGCTCATCGTCTTTTAATTCAATATTATAGCGAAGATAGCGCGACAAATTAAAAATGAGCTGACGTGCGGTGTCCGGGTTAAGCCGCACCGACGATGAAATCGCGTTCAGGGCATTAAACAGAAAATGGGGATTTATTTTGCTTTGCAGCGCGCGTAGCTCTGCCTTATTTGCCATTTCTCGTAGTTGCTCTGCGCGGGAGACTTCAAGCTGGGTGGAGATGATTTGCGACAGACCGATCGCCATTTCCTGTAACGAGGAAGTGATTTGATGAGCGTGACAGTAGTAGATCTTCAGCGTGCCGGTCACGACGCCTTTCTCCCAAAGCGGGATCACCAGCATAGAATGAATTTCCGGGGTGCGATGCGCTTCATCATTGTTTTTTATGATTATTTTACCGTGATTTATGGCCTCCTGCGTGGTGGGGCTGACGAAGTCATCGTTATCGCGGTAGTTGATCTCTCCAACGCCAACATAGGCCAGAACGTGCTGAGTATTGGTGATGGCAACCGCGTCAGCGTGGATATCGTGGCGAATAATTTCGCACACCTGGCGTAACGACTCGCTGTTGACCTGACGAAAGAGCGGCAGCGTTTTGTTGGCGATATCCAGCGCTAGCTTGGCCTGTTTTGCAGCGCTGGCTTCTTTCTCACCTTCAACGCTTTGTACCAGCATCACGATAAAACCAATACAGACGCTGCCGAGGATCATCGGGATACCGATTTTTGAGACAATATCCAGCCCCAGTTCGGTGGTGGGTGCCCAGGCGACGACGAGGATCATGGTCAGTGATTCGCACAGCATTCCGCCTAAAATACCCGCGCGCCAGTGCTGCGCTTTGGGGATCTTACGGTTGATCCACC
The DNA here is from genome assembly GCF_001037485.2 of Citrobacter sp. MGH105. Classification (NCBI taxonomy): domain Bacteria; kingdom Pseudomonadati; phylum Pseudomonadota; class Gammaproteobacteria; order Enterobacterales; family Enterobacteriaceae; genus Citrobacter; species Citrobacter sp. MGH105. The sequence goes on from NZ_CP073048.1 coordinate 1,549,923, forward strand.
CGGCAATGCAGCCAGCCAGAATGCTGGTAATAAAGCAGGGTAGGGCAGTTACGCCGCCAATATCGATCAGGTAACGGTGGGTGCCTGCGATCAGCCCCGTAATAATGCCAACCCATGGACCGAACAGGATCCCTCCTGACATGACCGCGATAATACGCACATTGACCAGAGAACCTTCTACCGGTACGCCTGACCAGGTACTGAATAGGGCAAACATGGAGAAAATCGCGGTAACGGCGAGCAGCTCTTTTGGGGAGTGGGCTGACTTGTGCAACAGTTCGCGAAACAGGCGGATACGAATCAGGAAAAACAGACAGAACAGCATCAGTGCTGCCCGGTCAAATACCGCCAGCAGCATATTGAATATTTCGTGCACGGGTGACTCTTGCGCAAGGGTTAAACCACTATGATAGGTAACCTGAGGCAGGATGACCAGCATCCCCGCAGTTCAGAGCTAATGGGGAAAAACCATAATATTAAAAGGGGATTGTTGCATGATTGTTGTATTTACAATACCTGTCCTGTGAGCACTGCGTTCAAGGTAATGTATTTAACAACAAAATGTTAAATGATGGTAATTTTTGGCGGGTTGTGAAAATGGTTATTTCCTCATTTTACTCAGCTGTTCCTCTTTTTCGTCAGGAAAAAATATTTTGTTTTGCCTCTCGACAGAAGGAAATTATTCAGGCTATTTTCTAAACGTGCCACCATCGTGGCAGCGTCGCTCGGACGGTCCGGGCGCTAACGTTAATCTGAGGATATTATGGCTGACTCCCGCCCTGAACGTCGCTTTACGCGTATTGATCGCCTTCCCCCGTACGTTTTTAACATCACCGCTGAACTGAAGATGGCTGCGCGTCGGCGCGGCGAAGATATTATCGATTTCAGTATGGGGAACCCGGATGGGGCCACGCCTCCTCACATTGTCGAAAAACTGTGTACCGTGGCGCAGCGCCCGGATACTCACGGTTACTCCACCTCACGCGGCATTCCGCGTTTGCGTCGGGCGATTTCCCGCTGGTACCAGGAACGCTATGACGTTGAGATCGATCCTGAATCCGAAGCCATTGTGACCATCGGTTCCAAAGAGGGGCTGGCGCACCTGATGCTGGCAACGCTCGATCACGGTGATACGGTCCTCGTGCCCAACCCAAGTTATCCCATCCATATCTATGGCGCGGTGATTGCAGGCGCGCAGGTGCGTTCAGTGCCGCTGGTTGAGGGTGTCGACTTCTTTAATGAGCTGGAACGCGCAATACGCGAAAGTTACCCGAAGCCGAAGATGATGATCTTAGGTTTCCCATCCAACCCGACCGCGCAGTGCGTCGAGCTGGAATTCTTTGAGAAAGTGGTGGCCCTGGCTAAACGCTATGACGTGTTGGTGGTTCACGACCTGGCCTACGCTGATATTGTTTATGACGGCTGGAAGGCGCCATCGATTATGCAGGTACCCGGCGCTCGCGACGTCGCTGTTGAATTTTTCACCCTTTCGAAAAGCTACAACATGGCGGGATGGCGTATCGGGTTTATGGTGGGCAACAAAACGCTGGTGAACGCGCTGGCGCGAATCAAGAGCTATCACGATTACGGGACCTTTACGCCACTGCAGGTTGCGGCAATTGCCGCGCTGGAAGGCGATCAGCAATGTGTGCGGGATATCGCTGAGCAATATAAACGTCGTCGTGATGTGCTGGTCAAAGGACTGCATGAAGCAGGCTGGATGGTCGAGATGCCAAAGGCCTCAATGTACGTTTGGGCGAAAATTCCAGAGCAATACGCTGGGATGGGGTCACTTGAGTTTGCCAAGAAGCTGCTGAACGAAGCGAAGGTATGCGTTTCGCCAGGGATTGGGTTTGGTGATTATGGTGATACGCATGTGCGATTTGCGTTGATTGAAAACCGTGACCGTACCCGCCAGGCTATTCGCGGCATCAAGGCGATGTTTCGCGCAGATGGCCTGTTACCGACCAGTGCAAAACCGGCTTCTGAAAGTATCGACTGATAGAATGTTTCCCCAAAATGCAAAACAGGAGCCTGATGGCTCCTGTTTTTTTGCTGCGTCTTTTAATTTAGATCATCAGGGCGAAAGTACCGGCCCAAACGATGACCATAAAAGAAATGCCCATAAAGAAATATTTCACTTTTCATCTCTCCGCGTACCTGGGGTACGTCTAAATGAACATATGCTTACCTGACATAGAGCTGATGCACTCGCGAACGAAAGGGAGAATCCCCCTCATTTGCTTGGCTGCATCACCTCAGAATTCTGAGCTTTAATGCTCCAGACGGCGCTAATGTACGCCTAAAAATGAGGAGAGACAAGAGGCATTTTTTTATTTAATTTTAATAACTTACAACTGTCGTGATTCGGCGACAGTTTAATTTCTGCCGGTAATAAATTGCTATTGAGCGACGTAATGGTTACTCGGAGAATTCTCATATCGCCATGATGTTAATGCGGTTAATTTTTCGCGGAATGAGATAATGAAAAGGTTAAAAATGACCAGATTAATGATGTTAGCACTCGTTTTTACGCCATTGACGTCGATGGCGGCCTCACCGTTGGCGTTTAATTTCAGCTGCGCAAGTATTGGTGGCGTGAATAGTGATGGCAAAGGCAATGTTTGGATTGATGGCTCGAAGGCGACGGTGAAGGCCTTCAATGAAAATTACTGGGAAGCCAAAAGCGGGAACAATACGGTTTCTATTTCTCGTAAAGATGACGGAAATCCGGACGTTTCCTGGAGTGGGCCGAATCGAAAGCACGGGGTATGCCTGCCTGAAGATAATATTGACTTTTCTGGGGCCAAAAAATCGACCAGCACTGGACCCTCTTTTTCCTGCGCTGCGGTTGCAAAGGGCAGTATCGAAGAGATTATCTGCCAGAGTCCTTCGCTCTCAGAAATGGATTTAGCGTTAAACGGGGCCTACAAGCAGGCGCTGGTTAAATCGAGCAATAACCCGACGCTGAAAGCAGAGCAGCGCGGTTGGGTGAAAGGGCGTAACGAGTGCTGGAAGGAACAGGATAAATCAGCCTGCATCGCCCGCAATTACAACGAGCGAATGGCTGAGCTGCACAGCAAATGGGGCGTTAAGTAATTCAACCGTAGAAAAAAAGAAAGGCCTTACGGCCTTTCTTTTTAGATATACAACGAAGCTTCACCCATCGGGCGAGTTTTGAAGCGACGGTGGATCCAGAGATACTGCTCGGGTGCACGCATGATCTCTTTTTCGATAATTTTGTTCATATACGCCGCAGCCTGGCTTTCATCTGCCGGGTAACCTTCCATTTCTGGGGTAATGAACAGGCGGTAACCGGTGTTATCTGCTTTTCTCACCATGGTTACGGTCAGCATTGCTGCGCCCGATAATCGTGACAGCACGTAGGTACCGTTGGTGGTCGCCACGTCTTTGACTGCGAAGAAGGGGGCGAAAGAACTCCCTTTACGACCATAGTCTTGATCGGGGGCAAACCACACTGCCTCGCCTTTTTTCAGGGCGCCGACAATACCACGCAGATTATTTCTGCCGATCATTGCCTTGTTGGAGCGCATACGACCGCGGGTTTGGATCCACTCCATCAACTTATTATTGTGCGGGCGATAGGTTGCCATCATTGGCTGGCAAAGCCCCATTACGCGACCACCCAACTCGAGCGACATAAAGTGTACGCCAACGACCATCACGCCACGATTTTGCATCTGAGCGCGCTTCAGGTTGTCCAGCCCTTCTACATCAAACCATTTGCGCACCCGGCGGTCCGGCCAGAACCAGGCCATACCTGTTTCAAGCAGCCCCATGCCGAGCGAACGGAAATTCTCATCGACCAGTTTGTCTCTTTCTTCCTGTGACAGATTTGGGAAACAGAGTTCGAGATTTTTACGAGCAATAGATTCACGGCGTTTTAAAAATGGACGAGCCAGCGTTCCTGTACGGGTACCAAGACAACACAATACGGGATAGGGAAGCTGTACCAGTAACCAGAGCACACCAACACCAAACCATGTGAGCCAGTAGCGCGGATGCAAAAACGCGCGTGAAAATTTACATTGGGGGAACATAAGCACCTGTTGTTGATACGAAATAGATGTATCGCGAAGATTCTTTGCCTGTCGCTTTATACTCTGCACTGATCGTTAGGCCGCCATGAACGACATTGGTTCCTGTAAAGAGTGTAAAACTGAGTCAGGACAAAACCACGAGGGGGCATGAATGATCGGACGCACAATGTACACCCGAAAATTAATGTCAGCCAGAAATAATTACTCAAGATTCGTAAATGTTTTTAGGGCGATTAAGGGCAAAATTTCGCCTATATATAATTCGTTGTTTTTATGATGATTAAATAAACGACGGAGAACAGTGTAATAGTAAGCGGTCGAATGATTTTTGTGAATAAAATGTTGCTCAAATTGCAAGCGGATAGGAATTGTCTTAGAATATAAAGTTAAGGGAGTGTAAGGACTTACGTTAAGTTTACGGCAGACAGGAGGTATCGCTATGCTCTATTTCTGGACCTTTCTCATACTGAGCATTCTGTGCGTCAGTTGCTATATCTGGCAGGTTATAGGCGCTGCGGCGTCAATTAGCGCTTTTCTCGGCATGGCCATCCTTACGGCATTAATTTACGTTTTTACTATGCGGCTGACCAATGGTAACGAAATGGTAACTGGATTATTCCTGTTTCTTGCCCCGACATGTGGTTTGATCATTCGCTTTATGGTCGCGGATGGTAAGCAATAATTTGGAATGTTACGTTTAGCAATAAATTATCACCTTGAGTTATTTATTATTTATCTGAGTTTATTGAAGTGCCAGCATCGCTGGCACTTTTTTGTGAGGCCGAAATGAATTACCGGGCATCCGCCAACTGGAGTGATGCTTCCTCTTGCTGAGCATTTTTTCGCTGTTGCTCAAGTTCCAGCGCACCGCGATGAGAGAGGTAGCAGAACAGGATGCAGCAAACAATACCCCCCATCAGCAGATAGAAGCCGCCGTGCCACCCCATTTTGTCGACCATTACGCCAAACAGACTGGTGCCCAGCGATGCGCCAAAAATGTAGCTCATAAATCCGCGCAGTCCTACTGCAGAACCTACTGCGAAGCTGGGAACGATTTCCATCGTCTGAACAGAAGCGAGGAACTGTGGAACATAGATCAGGCAACCCACAATGGCGGCAAAAATAGTGACCATCAGCAGGGATTCACTTTTCCAGTAGCCGATCAAACAGACGAAAATCAGCGCCATACAAATCATGGCCAGCGGCATGCGACGGCCTTTAAACAGTTTATCGGTAAGCCAGCCCGCCAGTAATGTGGAAGGGATTGCCGCCCATTCAAAAAACAGAAAAGCGATGCTCATTTGCTCTTTCGAGAAATGTTTTTCGGTTAACAGATAAATAGGCAACCAGCTAATCATGCCAAAACGCACCATATAGACGAAGACATCTACCAGTGAAACATACCAGGCATTCTTATTACGCAGCACATAGGTGCAGAAAATCTGGAAGGCACTCATATTTTCTGGTGCCTGGACAGCGTGTCGGGAATTTAATACTACTTTTTCTTCCGGCATCATTTGTTCCAGAGCCGGTAAGCCTTCCTGGCGCGGTGAACCTTTCCCCAGCATCAGCACAATAAAAGCAAACAGTACGGCAACACCGGCCGGGACAATATAGCTGGCGCTTTGCCAGTGCTCGCTCCCTAAAATGGCAAAGGCGGCACCAACAATCGGAGCGACAATACCACCGCCAACGTTGTGAGAAATATTCCAGAATGCGCCGACGCGTCCACGTTCTTTACGCGGAAACCAGTTGGCGATAGTAATAAATGAAGGGCCAACACCCATACCCTGGAACAAACCGTTGAAAACGACCAGAGCGGCAAAAATCCAGAATCCGGTACTGAATCCTAAACCGACGTTTACGATGGCGCACAGAACCAGGCCGCATGCCATAAAGACCTTAGGGCTGGCCTTGTCTGCCAGACTACTCATAATGCCTTTACTGATCCCATAGGCAATAAGCATACAACTGCTGAGTAGACCAATTTGCGTGGCACTGAGATCCAGATGTTCTTTCAGGTAAGGTGTTGAGAGCGTGAAGTTATTACGCACAATATAGTACGCAAGATAGCCAAGAAATACGCTGAGTAATGCCTGAATGCGGTATCGGCCATAAGTTTCCTGGACTTTCTCCGCCGGGACTTTATTTGCTGAAGGCCCTGCCTTAAATATGGATAACATATCATCACCTAAATTTATATTGATGTGAATATCAGGATTTTTCGTAGTGAAGAGTGAAATAGGCGGGCGAGAAATTCAAATAGATGAAATGTGTCACTATTGACTCAATTTTTAGATGGTGTGGCTTATTTTGACTCTTTTTAAATAATGGCTTTTCAATTCTATTCTTTTACGGACGCTTTTATCATCGGCGTGTGCGGATATTAACAAATTCAGACTGCATTTTCGGGTATTCTTTACCGATGTCGTCACTTTCCGTTTGGTTATTCTACGAATAACCTTATTCTTCCCCCAGTCGGTGATAAACGGGTAAGTTTTGTCTCAATATTTTTTTTGCATATGTTGGTATTTATGAACGGGATCACAAACAGACTTTTGGGCCGGGGGCGTTGTTGGGCGTTCTCGCTCTGTTTTATGTCGTTGTCGGTGAGTTGCCTGGCGCAGGGTAAAGAGCTGGTAATGGCGACAACCTTTTCCCCTGGGGCAACGGCCTGGATTATTCAGCGTTGGCAGACTGAACCGGGGTCGGTGATGATTCGCACGTTAAACCGGACCAGCAGTTCATTGGAGCAACTGCTGGATACCGCGAATGCGGAAAATGTTGATCTGATTTTGACCTCATCCCCTATGCTGTTACAGCATCTGCAGGAGCATCAGAAGCTGGCGCCCTTCGAAAATGCGTTGCCGGAAAGCCAGCGGCTGGTGCCAGACTCTATCCGTTCGACCTCCGTGGCAGTGGCGATATCTGGTTTTGGTCTGTTGATTAATCGTTCTGCGCTGGTGGCACGACATCTGTCGCCTCCTGCCGACTGGGGGGATTTAACGCTGCCCAAATATCAGAACGCGCTGTTGATGAGTAGCCCATCGCGTTCGGATACCAACCATCTGATGGTTGAGTCATTGCTACAGCAAAAAGGGTGGGAAGCGGGGTGGGCGACGCTGCTGGCGAGTGCTGGAAATCTGGTGACGATTTCATCACGCAGTTTTGGCGTAGCCGACAAAATTAAGAGTGGCCTGGGCGTGGCGGGGCCGGTCATTGATAACTATGCCAACCTGTTGCTTAACGATCCTCACCTGGCTTTTACCTATTTTCCACGCTCGGCGGTATCGCCAACCTATGTTGCTGTTCTCAAGAACAGCCAGCACCCCAATGAAGCGCGTCGTTTTATCCGCTATTTGTTAAGCCCGGAGGGACAGCGGATCCTTGCTGATGCGAATACGGGGAAATATCCGGTAACGCAGCTCGCATCTGATAATCCCCGCGCTGCTCAGCAGGCTATTTTAATGAACCAGCCTCCGCTTAATTATCGGCTGATCCTTAAGCGACAACAGTTAGTGCAGCGGATGTTTGATACCGCCATCAGTTTCCGTCTTGCGCAACTGAAGGATGCATGGCGGGCACTATACAGTGCGGAAGCACGCCTGAAACGCCCGCTACCCGAAATCAGAGCCTTACTGACCAGCGTTCCGATAGATGCCAAAAGTAGTGAAGATGAAGCCTGGCTTGCGCAGTTTGATAATAAAAGCGTTGCCGAACAGCAGATGATGGAGTGGCAGCTCTGGTTTCTTAAAAACCAGCGTCAGGCGATATCAAAACTGGAAGAATTAAAATGAAAGGTGGATCGATACTGCAACGCCTTCGCCAACTCAGCATCAGCAGCAGCCTGCGGGGAGCCTTTCTAACGGGCGCATTACTGACGTTGAGCGTAAGCTGCGTCAGTTTATACTCCTGGCATGAGCAGAGCTCGCAGATACGCTATTCGCTTGATGATTACTTCCCGCGCGTGCATTCCGCTTTTTTGATTGAAGGGAATCTCAATCTGGTTGTGGACCAGCTTAATGAATTCCTGCTGGCTCCCAATACGACGGTTAGGCTGCAACTGCGCAATCAGATAATCTCGCATCTGGATAAAATCGAAGTGCTGAGCAGGGGGTTGCAACCAGCAGAACAGCAGCAACTGGCGGTGATTTTGCAGGACAGCCGGGCGCTGATGGCGGAACTGGACCGGGTGCTCTACAACATGTTCCTTGTCCGCGAAAAAGTGAGCGAACTTTCCGCGCGCATTGATTGGCTACATGATGATTTTACTACTGAGCTGAATTCACTGGTGCAGGATTTTACCTGGCAGCAGGGGACGTTGCTGGATCAAATCGAGGCCAAAAATGGTGATGCGGCGCTGTATCTCAAACGTGCCCGAGAGGTGCAAAACGAGCAGCAGCAGGTCTACACCCTGGCAAGAATTGAAAACCAGATCGTTGATGATTTACGCGACAGACTCAATGAACTGAAATCGGGTAGCGACGATGGCATGCTGGTGGAGAATCACATCCGCTACCTGGAAAATCTGAAGAAAACGGCGGATGAAAATATCCGCACCCTCGATGACTGGCCCAGCACTATCACACTGCGACAAACTATCGATGAGCTGCTGGAAATCGGGATGATGAAAAATAAAATGCCCGATACGATGCGCGATTATGTCGCAGCGCAAAAAGCGCTGGTTGATGCCAGCCATGCCAGAGAGGCTACGCTTGGGCGCTTTCGAACACTGCTGGAAGCGCAACTGGGGAGTAGCCATCAGCAAATGCAGACGTTTAACCAGCGGCTGGAACAAATTGTTCGCGTCAGCGGTGGACTTATCCTGCTGGCGACGCTGCTGGCGCTACTTCTCGCCTGGGGGCTTAACCACTACTTCATTCGCTCGCGTCTGGTGAAGCGTTTTACTGCGCTCAACCAGGCCGTGGTGCAAATTGGTCTTGGCAGAACGGATGCCTCTATCCCGGTGTATGGGCGCGATGAACTGGGGCGTATCGCAGGCTTGCTGCGTCATACCCTGGGCCAGTTGAGTGCGCAAAAAAACCAGCTGGAGCAGGAAGTGACCGAACGTAAGGAGATTGAATCCGATCTTCGTGCAACGCAAGATGAGCTGATCCAGACGGCAAAACTGGCGGTGGTCGGCCAGACTATGACCACGCTGGCGCACGAGATTAATCAACCGCTGAATGCGCTGTCGATGTACCTGTTTACGGCGGGGAGGGCAATCGAACAGGGGCAACCCGCTCAGGCCAGAAGCACATTAACCAAAGCGGAAGGGCTGATTACTCGCATCGATGCCATTATCCGTTCACTGCGTCAGTTTGCGCGCCGGGCCGAGCCTGGCACGCCTCTGCATCCGGTAGATCTACGACAAACGTTCAACGCTGCCTGGGAACTGTTGGCCATGCGACACAAGCCACAGCAGGGTACGCTGACGCTCCCAGACCGGGGCGTGTGGGTGGCTGGTGATGAAGTGCGTATCCAGCAGGTGCTGGTAAACGTCCTGGCAAATGCGCTGGATGCCTGTCCGGTTGTGGCGAAAATAGAGGTTCACTGGCAGACCGAAGGCAGCCGGTTGTGCGTATTTATCAGTGATAACGGCCCCGGCTGGCCTGGGGCATTATTACCATCACTGTTAAAACCGTTTACCACCAGTAAGGATGTTGGCCTCGGTATTGGCTTATCGATTTGTGTATCGTTAATGATGCAAATGAACGGCGAACTGCGCCTGGCGTCGACACCAGGGCGCAATGCCTGCGTCGTTCTGCAATTTAATCTGACGGATGTAAACGATGTTGAGTGATGAATATTCTGTTCTGCTTATTGATGATGATGCCGATGTTCTTGACGCTTACACCCTGTTGCTTGAACAGGAGGGATATCATGTATTCGCATGCAGTAACCCTTTTGATGCCCGAAATTGGCTGCAGGCCGACTGGCCAGGGATTGTCCTGAGCGACGTGTGTATGCCTGGCTGTAATGGAATTGACCTGATGACGTTGTTTCATCAGGATGACAATCAGCTTCCGATCCTGTTGATCACCGGACATGGAGATGTCCCGATGGCGGTGGACGCGGTGAAGAAAGGTGCGTGGGATTTTCTGCAAAAACCGGTTGATCCAGGCAAACTGCTGGTGTTGGTAGAGGATGCGTTGCGGCAGAGAAAATCTGTGATCGCTCGTCGTCACTATTGCCAGCAAAAGCTCCAGGTTGAACTGGTCGGCTACAGTGACTGGGTTAATCAGTACCGCCAGCGCTTACGGCAACTGGCTGAAACGGATATTGCCGTCTGGTTTTATGGCGAGCCGGAAACGGGGCGTATGACCGGAGTCCGTTATTTGCATCAGCTTGGGCGCAGCGCTGAAGGACCGTTTATCCGCGGGGAATTGACGTTAGAGAATGCGGGGCAACTCAATGACCTTATTGCCCAGGCGCAAGGGGGAACGCTGGTCCTGAGCCATATTGAGTGCCTTACGCGCGAACAGCAGCACCAGCTGGTGCATTTGCAAAGCCAGGAGCGGCGTCCGTTTCGCTTAATTGGCATTGGCGCCACTTCGTTGGTGGAACTGGCGGCAACTAATCAGATTGTGGCCGAACTTTATTACTGTTTTGCGATGACGCAAATTGGTTGCCAGCCGCTGTCTCAGCGCCCGGATGATATTGAGCCGCTGTTTCGCCATTATCTGCAGAAAGCCTGTCTGCGCCTGAACCATCCAGTGCCCGAGGTTGACGGGGAATTACTAAAAGGAATGCGGCGACGCGTTTGGTTAAGCAATGTTCGGGAGCTGGCCAATGCCGCCGAGCTTTTTGCCGTGGGGTTATTGCCACTGGCTGAAACCGCGAATCCACAGCTGCATTTGCCTGAACCGACACCGCTCGATCGTCGGGTTGACGAGTACGAGCGACAGATCATTACCGAAGCGCTTAATATTCATCAGGGGCGTATTAATGAAGTGGCGGAGTATTTACAAATTCCGCGTAAGAAACTGTATTTGCGCATGAGAAAATACGGACTGAGCAAGGAACACTATAAGTTTTAGCAGATGGCGTGTGGGGAAGAAGAGAGGTTGACGGTATTTCGGTGGCGGCGCTAGCGTTCACCGAAATACGCGACGAAACTCTGGGTGATTATCAGGGTGTTTTTCTTACCACATCAAATCATCAGGAATGACAAAATCAGCATACGGATCGTCTTCGTCCTTCGCTTCCTGGCTCAGTTCGCAATTTAGAACAATATAGCTTGCATCGCGCTGGGCAATCTTGTCGGCGACAACAGCCGGGATAATGGCGTATTCGCTCTCGCTGCTGCTTTCAGCTGTCAGGCGGGCAATGGCCAGACGGCCCTTGATCAACTGAGACTGGGTTACCTTATCAACATAAACTTTTTTGATCAGGTTATTGTCAGTGAAGTTGTAACCAATATCGCCACGGGAAATGGTGATTTTGTTCATCTCGATCAGCTGCTTGATCTGCGCTTTGTATTCTTTAGACAATGCGGCCTGCTTCTGCTGTTCGCTGAGCTGCTTATCACGCTCGACCTGTGCTTTTTTATTTTCTTCAACCGCTTCTCTGGCTTCACGAGCCTGAACGCGCGATTTTTTCGCCGTTCTCTGCACTTTCGCCATTTTTTTGCTGCTGACCAGACCCGCTTTAAGCATCTGTTCTTGTAGGGTAAGTTTTGTCATTGTCGCTTCTAATCCAAAAAATCGTTGTAAGGATTATAACCTTAACGTTCGACGGGACGCCAGAATGATGGCCGCGCCATGGCTGTTATCTCGGGCTGCTGTCACTGTCCTGTGCTTCTCTCTCTTTTGAATCAGTTAATGATTACCTGATTTTTTAATAAAAAATAATATGCCAAATAAGTTAATAAAATGGACTATAGGTTTACAAATCCGTATTAGTCAGGGTTTTATTCTGATTGAAGTAATTAAATAGAGTTATTCTGGCAAGAATTTAATCTAAAAAACAAACGGTTGCCCATTGTTCAAATTTAAAGAGCCGCTTCTTTACGCCGATAACCATAATGAAGATATGGATAATGGAGGGAAGTGGCATGTGGTGGGTTTATCGAATGCCGATGAAAATGAAGTTAATAATTGCGCTACAACCATTATTACTGGCGTTATGTTGGTTTGCTGGTTCAGGAATATTAACGCGCATTGAGACAGAACGGCAGATGGAGAATATTGCCCAACTGACAGCGCTCGCACGCAGTGCCGGAAATGTAGTGCATGAATTGCAAAAAGAACGCGGCATGAGTGTCGGGTTTCTGGGGGCTGAAGGGAAGACGTTCAAAGATGAGTTAAACGCACAGCGGGCTTTGACCGATCGCGAGATCGAGGTATTTGTGCGGTCACTGTCCGATACTGCCTTACCGGAAGGGGATGTCGCCACTTCTGTCGCTGCGTTTAAGAAAAATATTCTTTCGCTCGCTACCATCCGCGAAAACGTCACGCAGTTGGGGCTTCCAGCATCAGATGTGGTTAAGTTTTATACCAATGTCATTGCTGATGTGCTGAATTTTGTGGGTAGATTGGGGCAGTTGACGGATTCAGGCGAGATGGCAAACGCATTCGCCGCCTACTACAACCTGCTGAATTTGAAAGAACAGGCGGGTATTGAACGGGCGCTGTTATCAAATATCTTTTCCTCCGGCCATTTCGCCGACGGACAGTTACATCAACTCAGTGATGTCGTCAGTAAACAGAACGTTTGGTTGGCAGAATCGTTACGCCTGAGTTCACCGGAACAGGCGGCCATGTTGAAAAGCCGCTTACAGTCAGCAGAAGCGTCTAAAGCCCTCGCATTTCGCGAGATCGCGTTTAACCATGTCGAGAACGGTGGATTTGGTGTCGATCCTACTACCTGGTTTAAAGTACAAACCCAGCGTATTGAAGTGATGCGGCAGATAGAAAATGTGACGGCGAATCGTCTGTTGGCGAATGCAGAAAAACTCGCGCAGGATGCACGAAAAAACTGGCAAATATATATGGCTGTTAGCCTGTTAGCGCTCCTGGCATCATTGACGTTCGCTGGGGCCATCGCAATCAATATGCACCGTCAGTTTAGTGACACGCTACGCAAGATTGCGGGTATGAATGGCGATCTGACTCAACGTCTGGCGACCCCGGGCAAAGATGAGCTTTCCTCACTTAATCGTGCCTATAACACGATGCTGGAAAGTATTCAGCATATCGTACAGGAGATTAAGCAAGGCTCCGTGGTTTTGTCCGATGCCAGTAGCAGTATTACGGCGGGAAATCAGGATCTGGCTCAACGTACAGATGAACAGGCTGCATCAATAGTAGAAGCTGTGGCCAGTATGGAGCAGTTATCAACTGCGATTACGCAAACGGCGGATAATGCCCGCGAAGCGGAGCATCTGACAATCAGACTGGAAAAAGAGGTCCGACAGGCCAGTAACGTTGCCAGTGCGGCGAACCAGAGCATGGGGGATATTCGCGCTTCCAGTGAGAAAATCTCGAATATTGTGACCTCGATTGATGATATTTCGTTTCAGACTAATTTACTGGCGCTGAATGCGGCAGTGGAAGCTGCTCGGGCAGGAGAGATGGGCAGGGGGTTTGCTGTCGTAGCTAGTGAAGTGAGAAATCTTTCGCAGCGTTGCGCCAAAGAGGCTAACCAAATCCGTGAGTTGGTCGCGCAGAATATGGTCAAAATTAGTGAGGGCGTTGAGCGGGTTACTGCATCTGCTACCGCGCTGGAAGCCGCGGCGGATAATACCACCAGTATGAAGCAATATATTGCGGATATCGCTCGTGTGGCGACGGAGCAGTCACAAGGGGTAACCCAGATAAACCTGGCATTGCGACCGATGGAACAGGTCACACAGCAAAATGCGGCGTTGGTATCTCAGGCTGCGAGCGACAGCCAGCGGCTGGACAATCTGTCGGCAACCATGAAGGATCTGGTTAACCGTTTTGTTGTCTGACGTGGCGCCGTTTAACCGACCCGGAAAACATACCGGGTCGGTTAGTTGTCGTATCCTCATGGTGAGGATACGAGGGAAGATTGGTCAGGCACTTTCAGTGGGTTAGAAAAAGATTTCTGACACAGGGATGTCGTCGCTGGTAAAGTGAGCAACCAATACCGAGATCTGGCCAGAAGGGAATTCAGTGTGACCGAGCGTATTGATTATCAGGCTGAAAAATATAGTTTTACTGAGGCGACAGAGTGTTCCCGTCTTACCGGCCAGTGGGCTGATGTTATTGCTGAATGCCGGGAAATGAAGGCGGGGCCCCAAGAACGTCTGCGTATTGCTTTATTGAATGTGGACTATGTGACCAGCTTTGAGCTGCCTTTCCGCTTGTTATTACTCCGTACTCCACAACTGATTGCCAGCGTGCGTGAAGAGCTGCAGCTTAGTCAGAAAAACGTCATCTTTAACGGCAAACGCTTTGGTTGTGTTTACAGCCTGAAAGCGAGTCTCGGTGGGATACCGGATGAATTTCAGTACCGCCTGTCACATCGTATCCGGCGCATTAGTCCTGCAGGTTCAAGCGAAGCGCCATATCAGCAGATTGCTAAAACAGTAAAAGCGCCGCGTGAACGTCTGAAGCTGGCACTGGAATCGGGCCTTGATGTCACTGCACTGGACGGGCTTTTCTGGTTTGGCAGCCAGCGTATTGCCGCTGATGTGTTGAGGCTGAGAAAAGCAGGGATGCGGATAGCGACAAAGCAGACAATGGTGTCCGACAATCTTACTGCAACAGTGAGGAATGTGCCTTTTTATCGCCTGGCCCAGGGATGAACTGACTGGTAAATGAAAGGATTATAACGGGGAGCATAAGAATTCATGGTGTCCCCTGCAGGAATCATGATGCATTTTAACGTGCTGATTTAAATGTGTATTTTATGGTTATAACATCGGGGGGGGGGGGATACTGCGAGGGATACACTGTTTGTGGAGGGCTGGTAGCGATATTCATGTTACCAGCAGCTAAGTTTTGCTTACTATGTTTCAAACAGCTTTTTGATGGTCTTCGTCGGATAAAAAAGCGAGTTTGCGTTATTTCCCGTAAGGGCGATAAAGCCGAGTTTTAGGTAGAACTGTTTTGCCTGCTCATTAAGAGCGTCAACAAACATGCCATGTACACCAACCGCCTGCTATGCCAGATAAACTACTGTCATAGCATGTTTAACCAGTGTTGTTCCCCATGCTTGTCCATGAAGGCTTTTGTGAATTGCCAGACGGCCCAATGTGACACTTGGCACATTGGCATAAGGTACTTTCCGTTTCTGTGTATTCGACGGAAGTGTTTCTTTTTCGAAGCAGCTACCAGAAAGTGTGTAGTGAAGTGGTCTACTGAATTTGGCTACCTGAACAGAGGTGATATGCTCACCTCAGAACAACACAGGTGCACCAATGAAAAGAAGAATTACGCAGTTAGGTACTTGAGTTGCATGGCATCAGCCACGGTTCGGCCGGAGCAAGAAGCATCGCCACTATGGTGACCCAGAGAGGCTATCAGATGGGGCGCTGGCTTGCCGGCAGGCTCATGAAAGAGCTGGGGCTGGTAGTTGCCAGCAGCCGATTCACCGGTATAAACGTGGCGGTTATGAGCACGTTGCCATCTCGAATTATTTGAGCGACAGTTCGCCGTAACGGAGCCAAACCAGGTGTGGTGCGGTGATGTGACCTATATCTGGACGGGTAAGTGCTGGGTGTACCTCGCCGTTGTTCTCGATCTGTTCGCAAGAAAACCAGTGGGCTGGGCAATGCGGACAGCAGGCTCACCATGAAAGCGCTGGAAATGGCATGGGAAACGCGTGGTAAGCCCGTCGGAGTGAAGTTCCACAGCGATCAAGGCAGTCATTATACGAGCAGGCAGTTCCGGCGGTTACTGTGGAAATACCGGATCAAGCAGAGTATGAGTCGGCGTGGAAACTGCTGGGATAACAGCCCAATGGAGCGTTTCTTCAGAAGTCTGAAGAACGAATGGGTGCCGGTGACGGGCTATGTAAGCTTCAGCGATGCAGCTCACGCAATAACGGACTATATCGTTGGATATTACAGCGTGCTAAGACCGCACGAGTATAATGGTGGGTTACCACCAAACGAATCGGAAAACCGATACTGGAAAAACTCTAACGCGGTGGCCAGTTTTTGTTGACCACTTCATACCAACCGATGACTTTATCGTGTATTTCTTCGAGTTGGAAGGTCTTCAGGCAGTACTTACAGCAATAGCGCTGGGCGCCTGATACTTAATTACCGTTACATCGAACACCGCAATTTGCCATGTACTGCATCCAAAAGTCAAAGCATACAAAATTAATAAATCTGTGCCATATCCAAAAATATAGGCTATACAATAAATAGCGTCTGGCTCTTCACTTTATACAATAAAGCGAAATGCTATGTGTGGATTGATTTAAAGGAGATGGTAATGATAGATAAGTATTGTGATGATATGAGCATCTCGCCCATTAGTACGAGAGAAACAGATGGATATTTAGCTCTAAATGTTAGTGTGACAAAACGTATAATTGCTCATTTCCCTCGAGAAAGTAGTGCGTTATTACAACCTATTACTGTGGAAATTCACCCTACATTACATTGCAATGCAAAATGTGGTTTTTGTTTTTATTCATCTGATTTCGCATCAAAAAAATTAATACCTTCAGATAGTTTGTTAAACCTAGCTGCAGATTTATGTCAATTAAAAGTTAAGTCTATTGTTATTTCAGGTGGAGGTGAACCAACTATTCATCCAAGATTACACGATTTTATTGATATATGCCTTGCAGGCTCGATAGAGATTGGCATGATCACAAATGGTCTTAGAATTAATTGTGATTTAATGTCCCGGATTGAAAAAATTTCGTGGGTAAAGTTTTCTATGCACGGAAGCAATAAGGATATGCATTCAAAAGCTTTTGGTGTAAGTGGTTCGAATTTTAAGCGAGTTATTGAAAATATAAAACATCTAACATCTTTAGTCCATGGTCCAATTGTATCAATAGGGTATGTGGTTAATCCATTCACTGTTTTACCGTCTGATTTGCTTAACTTCTTAATGTTTGGAATTCAAGAGCTAAAGATTGATTATGTATTATATCGACCATTGATGAAAGTTTCTGGTTTGGTTCCCATTGAAGTTATAAAAGAATTTGTTGCAATAGAGATGGATATAAATAAATTGGCACAGAACAATAATGTTTTCACTAATTATAGCGCATTTGTCAGAGATACAATGGCTTCTAGGGTTTATACTAATGGACAATGTCCAATTGTAACGCAAGGGCTTATTTGTTTCATTGATGGCAATGGTGATTTTTATCCGTGCCTTCCTCTAGGGCAATCCGCAATGGAAAAAGAAAAAAACTCTTTGGGCAATATAAAAATAAATAGGCTTGATTCATTATGGGGAAGCGAACGACATCTTGAATGGATCAAAAACATGAATATGCAAAGGTGTCCTACATGCAAATATGAGAAAATGTTCAGTTATATTGAAGGTATTAAAAATGGGGAAATATATATAAAAGATATTCCAAATGATCCGCATGTTAATTTTTTGTGAGAGAGGTATTATATGCTGAATGATGGAAATAAAGTATCTTGTTACGATTACCCTCATGATTTATGTGCTACTGCTAATGGTTCGCATGTAATGCTTACATCGGGAGAATGTGTAATTGATGCATGCTGTGGTCTGACAGGTGCATTATTGGGATATTCACATTCAACAGTAATAGAAGCAATGCATGCACAATTATCTCATGGTGTAACATCACTTCCAGGGTATTTGAAGTGTGATGCCCAAGATAACGCTTTAAATAGTCTTAAAAAAATATCTCCAAAATACATTAGAAAAATCCATATTAAAGGTAGTTCGGGAGGAAGTACCTCTGTGGAGCAGGGAATAAAGCATATGTTAGCTGAAAGCTCAGCAGAGTATATATTGACATTAGATGTAGGCCACTTTGGTCAAACGATAGCAACAAATATGTTATCAAATGATATGAGAGAGTCTGAATCTATAATAAAAACGTTCTCACTTAAAAAAATCACAATTATTACTAGTGGTTGTAATAACTGTCCTTTCAGAAAGGTACCCGATACTTGTTCGGCTGAGTGTCTATCTTCTGAGTTATCAAGGATTGATTATTTACGCACAAAAGAAAATAAAAGAATAGCCATTTTTTTATTTGAACCAATAAGTGGTGCAACGGGATGTCACTCTTGGCCTCATCAATTTTGGCATACATTGCAAGAATGGTGTCATAATAGAGGCATATATATGATTGCGGATGAATCACAGACATTTGGTCGGTTGGGTGGTTTTTTTGCGGTAGATTATTTTGGTTTGGAGGTGGATGCAATATGTCTCGCAAAGGGCATTAGTGGTATCGGAATACCTGGATGCGGAGCGTTGCTTTTGGCTAGTGATTCAGCTTCAATTAATCGATATCAACGCAGTTTAACATGGGGAGGAAGCCCGATTTCTTGTGCAGCCATTCATTCGACAATAATGGAAATGTCCCAAGATGGTTTTTTTGAAGCTGCAAGTGATGCTGCAATAAAATTAAATGAATTGTTGTTGAAAATCGTTGAAAAAAACAAAGATATATTTGTTTGCGTCAAAGGCTTAGGGTTCATGTTAGGACTGCAACTTATATCAAGTGTTGTTACTGCTGGTTTGGGGATAGATTTGATTCTTGAGGCTAGGAGGAATGGTCTGTATTTAAGGCTATGCCCCCTTGGCGCTGAAGATGTTATAGAATTTCGTCCTAGAGTAAATATTTCAAGCCAAGAGATTTATGAAGTAATTCAACGGTTAACTATCTCCATTCGCTCAATCAAAAAAAATATGGATATATATATGAATAGTGCTAATAGACCGATAAAAATTCATTGCATTGGTATTGGGGGGGAAGGTGTAGGGGCGTTAGGTATGTTTTTATCATATATGGGGATTGATGTTACAGGAAGTGATAATAATCTTTCCCTTGTGCAGAAATTAAATTTATCAAAGGCGAATCTAACTCAGGTTTTTGATAGTCATTCCCCAGATAATCTTCTTGATCGTAGTGCAGTAATCTTTGGTAGCGCAATTACATATGGAAACTGTGAGTTATCTACAGCATGTAGGCTAGGTCTGGAATTAATTCCGAGAGCAAAGCTTCTGGGTTCTATATCTAAATCATTTGCTAAATGTACTGCTATAGTTGGAACTCATGGGAAAAGTAGTACAACTATTTTTTTTACACAACTTATAGAGGAATTGTTGGGTATCTCTGCACACACTTTATTAGGAGGGCAGTGCCCTCAATTTGAGTTTATGTCTTACAAACCGGGCCTGGGAATCGGTGCTGAATGGTTAATTGCGGAGGTTACTGAAACTGATCGGGATTTTGGAGGTTTTCAGGCGGACCTGATCCTCTGTCCTTCCTTAAGTTGGGATCATTTCGATAATTTTCCAACGCGAAAAATATATTTTGATTTTTATTTCAATTTTTTTCATCTCAATCAAAAAACACTTCCATAATATATTTTAACGAAAATGATTATGTTGACCAGAAATTAAAATCTTTATCATGCAAAGCTATTTCCATTGGCAGTGAGTTCGAAGGTGACTATCTATTTGAAAGCATAGATATGTATTCATTCAATTTGTTTAGTAACATTAATTCAAAGTGTAATTTGATTGCTACTTTTGAAAGAAATGATTTTCCTGGGGAACAATATTCAAGAAACTTAGCAGTTGCAATAGTTGGCATTATCGAGAGGTTTAATTGGTATCCCATTGATAAGTTATTTAAATATAATCCATGGAGACTTCATCGTAGATTTTCTAAAGAACAAATAGGTGAATATAACGTCATAATAGACAATGCCCACCACTGGGAGGCACTGGATGAAAATTATCAAACGCTCAGAAGTATTTACCCAGGAAAAAAATTGATTATTTTTTATCGTCCAGCTCACGGGTATATGTTGAAAAAATATGCACAATCTCTTTCTCGGTTTGATAGTATATATTTATGCTCAAATAGTGATAATTCTGATTCGAAGGAGTGGTGCATGAGTCTTGGACTGTTTCTTGGAGAGTTAGATAAAACCTTTAATATTTATTCGGAGGAAAATATTTTAAATGAAATAAATAATTTGAAGATGGAAGGAGTGATATTCATAGCAGGGGCTAGAGAACAACCAAAACTAAGATCGCTATTCAATTATGGTGATCCTTCAGGTTAGTATTGGTGTGTAAATCTCTAGCAACCCCGTGTATGTTATTTATCTAATTTCTTATTATTTGATTTACTAGCCAATATTTGCCTATCTAGAGCTTTTGTTATTAACTCTAAAGCTATATCTCCACTTGGCTTGTTTTCTTTTGCTGCCATATTACGAAGTTCTTTCCATTGCTCTGGAGTAAGCATGGTTGGACTCATTCTCATTGCCATATCTAGTATCCTTCTTTGTTTCGTATCTATTGCTATAGATTCATGACTTTTGTCAACTGAATCATCACTACTAAAACGTTACTTTAACAGTGTAGATACAAAGAAAAGAATTCTCCAATGATGCAGTCCTGCTGAGATTGATGTTATCATTCTGTTAAAAAGAACCATTCGCTTTTAGATATCTTCCGGTGTACTCACTCAGCCAATGAAAGGAGATCGCTAACGGAAACGCCATAGCTTAGAGCCGTTGGGTTTTACAATCATGAACAGGCGGAGGCGTCTGTCAGGGTGTAATCCGTTTCTTTGGGGGCTGCATTTTTAATCTGAAGTGTAGTAAGTGCTACGGAGTATCTCTCCCGAAGTTCTAACAGAGTGAGAGTAACAAAAAGAGATACCTTTGATTGTAGCTTGAGGTGTGACTCGCTGGAAATGGTTGGACATACAATTCGGCTATAAGCCTTGTCTGGTGCGGTTTTGATGGAGTTGTGAAGAAGGGGGGTATTCACGTTCGGATTGTCCCCTGCAGACTTCGAATATGTATGGTTTATTTGTTGATAGTTAAGGTTTATTTGTTGTTAATAAAGTTAAGGGGCCCCCAATAAGGCCCCCAAAAGTTATTTTGACAGAATTCATTGAATAATAACTAACCGTCTTTGGTTCGATTCCGCTTAATAGATATCGTACTCGAAAACTTCATCTTACCATATCTCAATGAGATCCTCGTAAAAGACCTATTGCCTGTCTTGCCCTCAGAATATCGACAGCCCGAAGGTAAGGGGATTGTTCCTGCCAGCGAAATCCCTTCCTGTCGATACGGACCAGTTCGTATTTTTCCACCAGAAAATTCACGGCATCTGACAGGGTGATACCGGCATCGATATGTTGCTGTATAACAACTTCATCGCTGAATGGGGTGTCGTTTATTGTCAGACCGTAGTGCTGTTCCAGCAAACGCGCCAGTAACATTTGCCAGACAGCCACGGGTGACAGGCAGGGCTTCGCTGCCCGCTGAGTTGTTGCAGGTAAAGTTTTCATGTTTGCTCTCGTGAAGGTAATTAACGCTGAGTGGGATAAATGGCGATGTATACGTAGCCGCAACTGCCAAGGGTGTCGGCTTCACAGGTAAAACCGTTGTGGTACAGGGTGACGCAGTGGGCATGTTGGGGGCTGAGTTCACCGGTGGTCAGCATCGATTCCATCTGGCGGATAAAGTGTGGGAATGTGTCATCCAGCTTCCGGCATTCGGCGTCACTGAACATACCGGTGATGCTGGCCCGGTCAGCCAGGTAGTGCAGCCGGTTGCCCTCCTGTACCAGACGGGCTCCCAGGCGCGGCGTGATAGCCCGCTGCAGGCCCCAGATGATGTGGGTCATGGGGGCTCTCCTTTTATTGTAAGTTCAGGGTAATACTCATCAGGCAGGCATAAGGCCCGTTGCGGTCCTGGCGGCGTTCGGCGTATACCGCGAGGACTCCGGTGATATCCGGAACGTCCCTGCCGGTGTAATGACAGACGCTGCCGTGCCACTGATATTTTCCGCTGCTGTAGCGAAAGATCCGGGACTCAGGATGCTGGCGGTATATCGTCATTGCCCGGCGTTTACTGATAATTTTCATGTCATACCTCACAACAGACCGTGTTCTGCGAACGAATATATTTGCCTGCCGCCAACAATCAGGTGGTCAGGGACGCGGATATCCACCAGCTGAAGCACCTGCACCAGTCGCTGCGTGAGGGCTTTGTCAGCCTGGCTGGGTGTTGTCTCACCGGAAGGATGGTTATGCGCCAGTATCACCGCCGCCGCGTTGAAATGCAGAGCACGTTTGACCACTTCCCGGGGATGGACTTCAGTGCGGTTAATCGTGCCGGTGAAGAGCGTTTCATGGGCAATCAACTGATTCTGGTTGTCCAGATACAGCACCCGGAACGCTTCCCGCTCAAGTGCGGCCATATGCAGTCGCAGCCATTCACGGACAGCATGGGTGGAGGTGAAGGCCACGCCGGGCTCATGCAGGTGCCGGTCCAGCGCCCTGAGCGCCCGCTGGATGAGACGCCGGTCGTGTGGCGTCATCTCGCCGGGTAAAAAGGAAAGCTGTTTCATTCGTTGTTCCTCCGGTCAGTCGATGATACGCAGAATGGCGTGGGCTTCAGGATGCTGCAGGGCGTAGTCCCGCAGGCGGTAGAAGTGTGCGGTCATTGCATCGCATTCGGTGCGACAGGCATGGTGGCTGTATTCAATCAGGCAGACCGCGATACCGGCGGCTTCTGCACTCATATCTGCATCGTTGCCATTCAGACAGTTAAACAGATGCCATTTATCGTCACTGTCATACTCGGGGGCCATAAATGCCCCGCTGTTGCTCAGGGTGTGGAACGACCAGATACCACCGCCGTAGGTCGTACAGAAGCGGTCCATCCAGGCGAAGATATGCGGCTCCAAGGTTAGCCACTGCGGTATGCTGCCGAAGTGTTGCGGCCAGAAATCGATACGCTGTTCATCGGGGACTGGCGTGACGGTCAGTTCAAATTCGGGTTGGTTAGCGGGTGCGAGGTCGTACTGCGTCTGCGTTGTCATGGATATGTCTCCGTCAATAAAAAACGCCAGCGGCGAGGGCTGGCGTATGGGGTTAACAAAGCGTGTTCGGGAAGGTGAGATGTCGCGGGTAAATGCTTCGGGGTCAGCGGGTAACGGTGTCTTTGTGGATGCCATACTGCCGGATGTAGCCGTTAAGACCTTCACCGGCATCCGGTTCAAAGTTCCATGCCCGCCAGACCGTCCGGCCTTCGGTGTCGCGAACCACCAGGCGGAAGTGACTGCCCTGGTCGTCTTCAATGGTGATATTACGGTACAGACGGATAAGGGTTTCGGCCTGCTGACGTGAGAACGAACCGGGAGGCAGGGTTAACGATTCAGTCATGGTGACTCCGGATAGTCAGCGTGTCAGGACGCTAGGTGCAGCATATTCTCCGCCATGACCCAGAGCGCCCGGTTGAGCTTCACGTCCCCGTCAATCCCCTTTACCGCACGGGTATGAGCTCGCTTGCCTTTGGTCGTTCTGCCCGGCAGACCGCCCTTAATCAGATTCTCCTGAATGCGCTGGTAGGTGGTCCACAGGTCGTTACTCTCATCCTGCCAGCGGCGTGGGGAAAGTATCTGTGATTCCGTCACCGGCTGGTGGTCTTCGCGAAAGCGGTACGTGAGCGCCGCTTTGGCCAGTGCCTGCTGTGCTGGTGGCGGTAACAAAAGCGATTGCATGGCATCGCGCTTCTCCTCCACACGGTCGAATATCCCCAGTACTTCGTAAGCCCCTTCAATGACTTTCTCCACCACATTGCCTTTATGTGGCACACGTACCTCACCAAAACTCTCACCGCAAATCAGCCCGTTCTGGCAGACTGCACGAAACAGCCCCGGCAGCATCTGGTATGAGCTGGAGCCGTCATGACTGTTAAGCAGGATGATTTCAGGGACCTGTTTGCCAGTGATCTGGCCTTCGCGACGCAGGCGCAGCATGTGTTTGGTGTGCTCTCGCTTGCTCTGGTCCCTAACCCGGGTCTGGCAGGCAAAAAATGGCTGGAAGCCTTCGCGCTGAAGGTTATCGAGAAGGGTAATGGTCGGAATACAGGTATAACGATCACTTCGGGACTCATGCTTGTCTTCGCTGAACACACTCGGTACATAATGCATTAACTCCTCACGGGTTAACGGACGGTCACGGCGAATAAGATTTACCGCACCAAAGCGGCTGGCTAATCGGGTCATGGCGAGACTCCTGTGAGAAAAAAACAAACGAAAACGGCCTGCTCAACTGAGCAGGCCGTGGTAGGGGGTTAAACAGCAAAGTGTGCGGAAGGGGGAATACCCGTCGTTGAGTTTGTCGCGGGAGGCTCAGGCCCGGATACCCAGTATGCTCATGGCGACCATAAATCCGATGAACCAGCCAATAAACTGGGGCAATACCGCCCAGAGCAGACGGGCCTGAATGACGGCACCGGTACTTCCGTAAACCGCATCCGGCATGATCCATTTTCGGATGAGATTACCCAGCCAGACGCCCAGGCCCGGCAGGACACACTGCAGCACGGCGGCCCATGCTGAATACCCGAACCCGACAATACGGGTATCAACAACCGTGATAATCAGCCCCACTAGGGTTGACAGGCTGAGACAAAGGCTCAAAGGCATAGCAGCCCTCCTTAAACATGGCAATTTCCATAAACTCAGTGAGTTAGTTTGTTCTGTCGTAAAACAGCCCGTCGTTCCGGTTGCGAAACATCATGCCTTGGCAGGTATAGGGCATGTCCAACTGGACATATTTTCGGGTGACCATACTCTGATACGTGCAGATTTTCTGTGCCCCGCCCGCGGCGCTGTTCTCCGTTCTGACCAGACGGAATGCCTCGTAATCACTGTATCCAGCCTGGGCTACGGTGGGGATAAAAAGACTGACACTGCTGAGGGCCAGGGCGCTGGCAATCATGCGACGATAACGCGGATGCATACGGTGTTTCCTTATTAAGTAGGTAATAGACAACAATGAAAGGGATGGCCTGATGGTCACCCCGTCGTGTTAGTTGCAGCAGGGCTCTTCTCCTCTGTTAAAGGTGGCGCAGAATGGGATGCAGCCATCACGTCGTGCATGACCGGGAAATGAGGCAGCGCCCGGATGAAGGCCACCTGACGGGTGAGTTGACATACCGTATCACGACGCTCGAAGCCCTCACTCAGGACGGTGATGGCGGTGATCCCGGACAGCGGCAGAACAACGATCCTTCCGTGCTGCTCACCGACCAGATACAACGCTCCCTCAAGGAAAATAAGCCGGTACGGTGCCAGGTGTTCAGCCCGCACACCGTCAGCCAGTTCCCGGATGCACTGCTGCTGAATGATGGTATCGACCAGTCGGGAAAAGAGACCGGGGCGGACGGGGGCGCTTTCGGCGTCCTCCTGCCAGACCAGACAGGATGAGATATCCTCACTGTCCGTTAGCGTGTTTACCAAGCGAAGGTCCGTTTCTGGAAACACCTGCTGAAGCCCAACATTGCGCATAAAGCACAGGGTTCCCGGGGCACGCTGTGCCATACCGGGATCTGACAACAATCGGCAGTGCCCATGACGGTACTCAAGGTTCAGATATATCAGCCGCTCACGAAAATCGCGGCGCAGGGTGCGTACCGAGACACCAAACTCGACTGCCAGTGTCTTCACGCTCAGTGTTTCGCCTGCCAGCAGACGACTGATAATGAGAGACAGTCTGACCGCCAGTCGGTCATAGCGGTGCTCAGTCTGTGACATGGCATGTTCTCCATCGTGATGAACGTATTGAAAAAGATGTGATTACTGTAAACAGGGGGAGGGTCAGGGTATGGACAGGGCGAAAAATATTTTTATCACCCGTCAGTACCGTACGGGCTGCGGCACTGACTGTATTCAGTCTGTTTTTTAACCGGATACACCACACCTAAAATGGACAGGGTGTGTCCGGCAAACGGAGAGCGAATGCAAGGTGCACACATAGTGGTGCATTTGCTCACGGGATAACGGCATTTCAGCCGTCAGAAGAAAAACCGCCAGACACTGCGGGCAACAGAGACCACCGCACTAATCACGGTACTGACCACCGCATTCACTGCGGAGGGAAGGGACAGCTCCGACAGGGTGTGTGTCATCACGTCGCTGACCGTATCGCCAAAATCCTGTTGCGCCTGCGCCTCAATTTTTTGCGTGCGGTATTGTGGTCTGATGACCGAACTGACGGCACTGCTGGCGCGGGCAGGCAGTGAGCGAAACAGCACCTCCACCAGCTCAGGCAGATGCCAGCCAGTGGCTGCTGATACGGTGATCACCGGGAGTGCCGGGTGGTTGAATAACGAGCACACCGCGCGCTGCTTTTCCTTCAGGTGTTTTAACTGTTGCTCTGAAGGTTGATTAAGAAAGCCGCTCCATTCACGGGAAGGCTCGATTTTATCGGCTTGGGTCAGGACAAACAGCACCTTATCCCTCCCAGCACTGCCTGGTGACAGCATCCGAAAATAAAAATCACAGTCGGGGGTCAGTGCCCGGTCATCGGCTTTAATCAGCCAGAGCACCAGGTCCAGCTCCGGCCAGATACGTTGATACAGTGCCTGATACTCTTCATCCCGCTCCGGGCTTTCGCCCACCCCGGGCAGATCAATCAGCGTCACCTGGCGTTCACCTGCCTGCAGCGTAAAACGCTGTGGCTCACGGGTACACGCAGTGGTATGACTGACGGCCGAGACCGTGCTGCGAAACAGTGCGTTACACAAACTCGACTTCCCAGCACCAGTCTTTCCCATTATGCCGATGATGGGCTGGTAATGAATAATGTCGTGCAGACGTTTAGTGACTTCCTCTGCAACATTGCTGGGCAGCAGACTAAGTGGCGAATACAGCTGATTTAATTCTTTATTGCATTTCATTATGTCACCTTATCAATTGATTAAGAATGCATCGCTTGCCTCTGTCAATCTGGTGATATATATTTAAAGAAAATTTAAATCGTGAATAAAAAAATGAAAAGTCACAATCAAGAAAAAGCAAAAAAAGAAGTTCTGGAATTCATTAAAAAGAACAAAGCACTATACTCCAGGCGTATATCAACCTATAAAAAAGAAGAGTTAATGAATGCATTCTACTGCAGAGAGTTATTCTTTAACTGTGAAAGAGCAATCAAACGCATGGAAATAAACAGCATGGAGTTTGATAATAAAAAGCTTTCTGACAGCCAAAAGAGAACTCTGCGAAACAAATTCATGCAAAACGATTCAAATAAGGAAAAGTTAAAAACGTTGTCAACACGCATCGAAAACCTTGATATTTTAAAGCAAGACAATGTGGATTTAATTATCTGGAAACAAAACCCCAGACAGGCTGTGCAAAAACTTACCTTTGAAAGGATTTTTAATGAATCCAGAAATGCACATCCCAGTATAAAGGAGCACATGCGTTTTCTTGAAGCATGCCATGCATGCTTCCCCTTCACTCCTAATGATTACCCTAATGCCCGAAGCGCCAATCCTGAGTTAAGCTCTGTTTTTAATAAAATCAATCATCTGACCAGCCAAATCATTCCAGATAATTATCCTTACTCAACTGAAATGGCCTCTTTATCTAATTTATGGATTACAATTGATCTTCGTTACTCTGATTATATTCTCTCCAGCCAAATTGCAGGCATCATCAAACTCGAAAGGCAGTCATATCCAAAACAAGTGCAAAATGATATAGATAATTGGCTGAGTTTTGAAACAATAAAAAGGAAATTGCTCACACTTGACACATTCGTTATCATCGATGCTTTAATATTGAGCGCAGCTAAAGGCGTAATCTTAAAAAACACTGAAATAAACAACTCACTTAATTCCTCAGGCACTGAGTTGCGTAATATCAAGAACGCGATCGATTATTTCATGGATATACTTAGCGATGAACTTGATAATAATGAATTCACACCTCACTAGCATTTGCGAATCCACCTCGGATAGCCCTCATCGGAAATGTAGGAGGGTTTAACCGCAAAAAACTTCGCATAAATGTCTAATATACTCTCTTTAGCAGACGCAGGATCGCTAACAGATATTGACAGGTGTTTTTTACAATACCGCCTAAACAGAGATAGTGAAGAAAAAAGCGCACGTACCCTTAACATTGTTTTCTTCCCATTTTCCATTACCCACACGAACCTCTTAATTCTGGATAAAAAGCGTTCAGGATCGCCTCGCAAATAAGCATGAAAGAAAGCAAGTGCAATCATATCAAAGTAGCAGGTAATAAAAGTGACACGCTTACCTTTAAACTTAATTATTTTGTTTCGAAAAAGCTTACATATGTATTTCAGACAATAAAGGATGGTTCTTTCTTTTAAGCGAATCAGTTCCGCATTCAATAGATCAAAAATAAAAACCTGGTTGAAAACTGCGTCAGCATTTAAACATCTGCTTTGTCCATTTTTTATTCTTGGCAGCTTGCCAATTTTACAAAACAATGCATTAACTTCATCGTCTGAATAATTTCTAACGATAGAATTGATGAGACTATGCGGCATATCCTTCCTTTTCTTACTTAGAGAATGACCATTAAACATCTCAAAAGCATCATTTTCAGGGATTTTATCTTTATTCATTTTGTTTATAAATGAAGGTGCAATCATAATGTTCTCTGGTACATTCATCCCTCCTTTTGAATTTGGATACTTATGACTTAAATCCAGCTTAATAAATGGAGTTAGTTTGTGTTCATTTTTTTTGCAGTTGCCTCGTATTTTCTTTTTCAAAAAATGGCTACATGGAATCTGTAATCGGGATTTAATTCGGTATAGTGAAATGATGTTGGCGATATCCTCAAGACCGTTAATTGAATTCAATTGCAATGGATTGTTTTTAATAAACCCCTCTGTGTTAAGCCAGTACGAGTGATTATGGATTTCAGTTTTATCAGAATCCTTAAGGGTTCTCATACCAATCCCTTTGCATTTATTTGAGCAAAATTTATTATTTCTCGTTTCAGAGAAATTAGCACCACAAACTTTACAGCGAATGTCTTTCTTTACATTCCTTTTTCGGCTCAATTCCTTCCGTCTATTAAAGTGGATATAACAAAGCCTGACACCATATTCATAGCTAATAGATGCTATATTCTCTTTGCACCCTTTTCTGCAACATATTGCCATTACATACCGTCCATGTTCACTTCACGCGGTTTTCCAACCATTCGTGTATGTCACTTAGCCTCCAACGAGAACTTCTGCCAAGTTTTATTGGCTTCATAAATTTTCCGTCCTGAATTTGCTTATAAATCCATTTATCAGTGACTTTCAGCGTTGCTGCGATCCACTTCATATCTACAAGTTGCATGTCATTGTTTTCACTTCTTTCCACACTGTTCTCCTGATGTGCCGCCCTTTCGCAAGATACTGGCTGTATAGGGCCACAAAGTGCAGGCAAAAGATCGCTCTAGAAATTGTCTTGACAATTCACTTCAGTTGCGAACTAGAGGGGAGGAAACGATTGATGGTGTAGTCTTTGTAAGATGCTCCGATAAAACCGCCTAAGTTGATCATGCAAAATGATCAAATGAGACCTGCCATTAAAGTAAAAATGGTAAGATTCAGGTTGCTACCCACGCAGCATTTACTAGTATTTAAATCTTACAAACAGATCAAGATTGGAATATAAATTCAAACATTAATTAAAAACCCAGCCAATCAAACCAAATAAATAAAAATTAAAGATATATTTAAAGTCAGCGTAACCGATATATGGACAGCTATATCAAACAACATCTTGCTGCAGATTGCTGAACATTGATTGCATGTTGAATGGAAGGCATCAGCTATACCACCGCAGTAAGTTGCGACAGGTGTTACCTGACCTGCTCCCCGTTGATTAGTACACCCCGATGTTAGTAATGTCTTCATAAGCCACATGAGGACATCCCCATGAAGAAGCGTTTTTCCGACGAACAGATCATCAGTATTCTCCGCGAAGCCGAAGCTGGGGTACCCGCCCGTGAACTCTGCCGCAAGCATGCCATTTCCGATGCCACGTTTTACACCTGGCGTAAGAAGTATGGCGGTATGGAGGTGCCTGAAGTTAAGCGCCTGAAGTCGCTTGAGGAAGAGAACACCAGACTCAAGAAGCTGCTTGCCGAAGCCATGCTGGATAAAGAGGCGCTTCAGGTGGCTCTTGGGCGAAAGTACTGACGACAGACCAGAAGCGGGAAGCCGTGATGTTGATGTGTGATGCGACCGGTCTGTCGCAACGTCGTGCCTGCAGGCTTACAGGTTTATCCCTGTCGACCTGCCGCTATGAGGCTCACCGTCCGGCTGCTGATGCGCATTTATCAGGGCGCATCACTGAGCTGGCACTGGAGCGCAGGCGTTTTGGCTACCGTCGTATTTGGCAGTTGCTGCGCCGTGAAGGGCTTCATGTTAATCATAAGCGCGTGTACCGGCTTTATCACCTCAGTGGCCTGGGCGTAAAACGCAGAAGACGTCGTAAAGGGCTGGCAACAGAACGTCTGCCGCTGCTCCGTCCGGCGGCGCCCAATCTGACCTGGTCGATGGATTTCGTCATGGACGCACTTTCCACCGGTCGCAGGATCAAGTGTCTTACCTGCGTCGATGATTTCACAAAGGAATGCCTGACGGTCACTGTTGCCTTTGGGATTTCAGGCGTTCAGGTCACGCGTATTCTGGACAGCATTGCACTGTTTCGAGGCTATCCGGCGACGATAAGAACTGACCAGGGGCCGGAGTTCACTTGCCGTGCACTGGATCAATGGGCCTTTGAGCATGGTGTTGAGTTGCGCTTAATCCAGCCGGGCAAGCCAACGCAGAACGGATTTATTGAGAGCTTTAACGGACGATTTCGCGATGAATGTTTGAATGAGCACTGGTTCAGCGATATCGTTCATGCCAGGAAAATTATTAATGACTGGCGGCAGGATTATAACGAATGCCGCCCGCACTCCACGCTGAATTATCAGACACCGTCTGAATTTGCAGCGGGCTGGAGAAAGGGTCATTCTGAGAATGAAGATTCCGACGTTACTAACTGAGTGTTGTATCTAATCGTGGGGGCAGGTCATTGAAATCGATGTCCATGTCATACCTCCAGAAAAATTGGAAAACGAGTTACTCAAGCCCTTTGCCTGCTGTGACGGGCAGTGCGCCCAGGCGACACGGGCTGCTCGGATGACTTCTGCTGTTCACGCTTGCGCATCACCTCCTTCTTTGCTGCGGCTCGGGTCTGATCATTGATCCACTGATCGATTTCACTTTGAGGAAACCGCCACGTCCCGCCCACCTTGAAAGCCGGAATTTCCCCGTGCGCGGCGAGCCGATAAAGCGTCCGCTTGCCGACTTTCAAGTACGCAGCCAATTCATCGAGCGTGAAAATCACCTGTAGGTGCGCTTTCATCCCTGTAGGTGCGCTTTCATCTCACCCTCTCCAATCGCGTCGCTTTGCGGTTCCGGCCAAGGAAATCCTTGTAATACTTTGTAAGATATTACGCTTACCATGACAGCCTTCAAGAGTCAATGTACAGCGTTCTCCCGCCCCATTGATGCAGGTCAACTGCTCAGGCAAGGCGCAGCGGGGCGGTCTGATCAGGCAATGGACAGCGCCTGGCTCGTCAGCCTGCGTGTACCACAGGCGCCTCGATCAAACACCGATCCTCACGTTGTAGCCGAGTGCCCGCAGCCCCTTGCTCGTCTGCATGTTCCTTGACGGAAACTCGTCTGGGCGCGCCCAGACGACGATTTCCCCGAGGCTGCTCAGGCTAACGTGCGGAATTGCCCAGTCGTCGCTGCGGATCGCGTTCCAGAGTCGGGCCGAAACACTTCCGTTGCCCCAGACAACGTAGTTCAACAGTATCCGTCCGGCCAACACACCTTCCCGACACCGCCGCCGAAGGCCATGGCCCATCAAGCGGATTTTCCATGCGCCCTCAGCGCCGTACCTACAGCAAATCTTTCAAGGCTCAGGTCATTCAGGAGTGTTCTGAACCCGGTGCCTCCATCGCAAACATCGCCTTGGGCTACAGCCTCAATGCCAACCTCGATCACAAATGGATTCGGCTGCCTACCCAGAAAACCACGGCTATCCAGCCAGCGTTCATCCCGTTGCCTTCTCAAATGCTCGGCGTGGGTTCGCATACTCAAGCGCGCTGCTGCGATCATGAGTTTGATCCAGTCGGCCCGTAATAATGGGCACGATCCGTATGCCTATCTCAAGGATGTGCTGACACGGTTGCCGTCCCTGTAACAGCCTGAAGTTGACCTGGGTAATCAAATACCGGTGTAGTGATTAGGAAACAGGGCTCGGATAACATCATGGCGCAGGTCACCCTGATCTTGACCCTCCATCTCCGAACAGCTTTTGTATCTTAAGTTAACGATGTCCGCTGCCGGTATTCCCTCGGGGAGTGATATCCCAGCGCGCTGTGCGGGTGGCTTCCATTTCCATCAGATGTCCTTCCTGCTCCGCTACTGAAGGCGTGGTGCGTAACGGCAAAAGCACTGCCGGACATCAGCGCTATCTCTGCTCTCACTGCCGTAAAACATGGCAGCTCCAGTTCACTTACACCGCTTCTCAGCCCGGTACACACCAGAAAATTATTGATATGGCCATGAATGGTGTCGGATGTCGCGCCACCGCACGCATTATGGGCGTTGGCCTCAACACGGTTTTACGTCATTTAAAAAACTCAGGCCGCAGTCAGTAACCTCCCGGATACAGCCGGGCAGTGATGTCATTGTCTGTGCGGAGATGGACGAGCAATGGGGCTACGTCGGGGCAAAATCACGGCAGCGCTGGCTGTTTTACGCGTATGACAGGATACGCAGAACGGTGGTGGCGCATGTCTTTGGTGAACGCACCATGGCTACGCTGGAACGTCTTCTTGGCCTGCTGTCGGCCTTTGAGGTGGTGGTATGGATGACGGACGGATGGCCGCTGTATGAGTCACGCGGCTTTGTTGAATAAATCGAACTTTTGCTGAGTTGAAGGATCAGATCACGTATCTTCCCGACAACGCAGACCGTTCCGTGGCAAAGCAAAAGTTCAAAATCACCAACTGGCCCACCTACAATAAAGCCCTCATCAACCGTGGCTCCATAACTTTCTGGCTGGATGATGAAGCTATTCAGGCCTGGTATGAGTCAGCAACACCTTCTTCACGAGGCAGACCTCAGCGCTATTCTGACCTTGCCATCACGACTGTGCTGGTCATTAAACGCGTATTCAGGCTGACCCTGCGCGCTGCGCAGGGTTTTATTGATTCCATTTTTACACTGATGAATGTTCCGTTGCGCTGCCCGGATTACACCAGTGTCAGCAGGCGCGCAAAGTCGGTTAATGTCAGTTTCAAAACGTTCACCCGAGGTGAAATCGCGCATCTGGTGATTGATTCCACCGGGCTGAAGGTCTTTGGTGAAGGCGAATGGAAAGTCAAAAAACATGGCCAGGAACGCCGTCGTATATGGCGAAAGTTGCATCTGGCAGTTGACAGCAACACACATGAAATCATCTGTGCAGACCTGTCGCTGAACAATGTGACGGACTCAGAAGCCTTCCCGGGTCTTATCCGGCAGACTCACAGAAAAATCAGGGCAGCAGCGGCAGACGGCGCTTACGACACCCGGCTCTGTCACGATGAACTGCGGCGTAAGAAAATCAGCGCGCTTATCCCTCCCCGAAAAGGTGCAGGTTACTGGCCCGGTGAATATGCAGACCGTAACCGTGCAGTGGCTAATCAGCGAATGACCGGGAGTAATGCGCGGTGGAAATGGACAACAGATTACAACCGTCGCTCGATAGCGGAAACGGCGATGTACCGGGTAAAACAGCTGTTCGGGGGTTCACTGACGCTGCGTGACTACGATGGTCAGGTTGCGGAGGCTATGGCCCTGGTACGAGCGCTGAACAAAATGACGAAAGCAGGTATGCCTGAAAGCGTGCGTATTGCCTGAAAACACAACCCGCTACGGGGGAGACTTACCCGAAATCTGATTTATTCAACAAAGCCCCGCAAAACATAAAAAAGCATGAATTGGAATTCCAGACTGAATTCAGACCTACCCACAGACGATTTTTATATAATACCAAAAAGTATTTCTATTTCTTAGAAAACCCCCATCACCTTAATATACACACATCCTCAGCAGCAGTATTTTGACACGCGGCCATTATTATATTTTATTTAACATTAAACACTCATGAAAATTAAATATTGAGAAACGATCCTGGGGGTACATTTATTTAATAAGAATAAATTTTGACGCTGCTATAAAATTAAATCATTAGATATCAATGGAATACCGCGCATATCACGCATCCATTATCTTGTCTCATGACTTTACCTAAATTTGGTATTACCTCTAAGATTATATATATTCATTTTTTGATATTTGTATCCTCCTGTCGCCTCACTATTCGCAAGTAAGGTTGGTCATAATACAATCATGAAAAAGAGAAGGTCTGGCAATATCACCATCTACGAAATAATCAGAGACCTCTTTTCTATGCTAAACCGCGGACATACAAGCTCTGCCTCGTGGGCAGAAGCAACCACACTCGACAACATAATGCAACAAATAAATTAAAATTATTTTCTTCGCCAACGCAAGAACACACCATCAGTTAAATATTATTTAATTTAAAAAACAATCACATACATTAAAAAATGGCAAATCAACACCTGAAAACGCAATAATGATGCTTCAAAAAAAAAGATCCCCGCAATTATTTTAAAATCCAATCCCTTACCCTTTCCGGGTGAATTATCCCCCACAGACGATTTCCTCCCGGAAGGAGAACAATATGCAACAAGAAGCGTTAGGTATGGTCGAGACCAAAGGTCTGACTGCAGCAATAGAAGCTGCTGATGCGATGGTCAAATCAGCCAATGTCGTGCTCATTGGTTACGAAAAAATTGGTTCTGGTCTGATAACAGTGCTCGTACGCGGAGATGTGGGTGCAGTCAAAGCCGCCACCGATGCCGGTTGTGCCTCTGCTCGTCAGATCGGCGATGTCATCGCTACCCATGTCATTCCACGTCCGCATTCTGATGTTGAAAAACTCCTGCCAGCAGGCCTTAAACCATCTGAAGGAGTTAAACAATGAGTAGCGATAACCTCGTAGAAAATATTATCGCCGAGGTGCTCGGAAAAGTCGGGGATTTGAAAACCCCGTCCGCCGCATCCCAGCCGGGGATATCTCAGCAGGAGCCCGCTATCCCAAGAAAACTTTGCGGTTTAACCGAGTTCGTCGGGACGGCAACGGGCGACAGTATCGGCCTTGTAATTGCCAACGTTGACAGCGCCTTGCTGGATGCCATGCATCTGGAGAAGAAATACCGTTCAATAGGCATCCTTGGTGCACGTACTGGTGCGGGCCCACAGATCATGGCGGCTGATGAAGCTGTCAAAGCCACAAATACTGAAGTCGTTGCAATTGAACTGGCCCGCGACACTAAAGGCGGCGCAGGACACGGTTCACTGGTGCTGTTCGGTGGTCAGGATGTTTCCGATGTGAAACGGGCTGTGGAAGTGGCGCTAGGCGAACTTGAGCGTACTTTCGGTGACATTTACGCCAACGCAGCAGGTCATGTGGAACTCCAGTACACCGCACGCGCCAGCTACGCTCTGGAAAAAGCATTTGGCGCCCCCCTTGGACGCGCCTGTGGCGTGATTGTCGGTGCCCCGGCAGCGATTGGTGTGCTGATGGCAGACACGGCGATCAAATCTGCCAATGTGGATGTGGTGGCTTACAACTCCCCGGCAAAAGGCACCAGCTTTACTAACGAAGTTATTCTGATTGTTTCCGGTGACTCCGGTGCTGTGCGCCAGGCGGTGCGTTCTGCACGTGATGTAGGTCTGACTCTGCTGGAAACAATGGGTGGCAAAGCGCCTTCAGCCACAACCCCCTATATCTGATTTCCATGTAGTGGAGAACAAGAAATGAGCCAATTATCACAGGCTTTTGGTGAACCAACTGACCGAATTCGTGCCTTACGGGAACAAATCCTTGATACGACCCCCTGCATTGAGACGGATCGTGCCCGCCTGATCACCGAGTCCTATAAGGAAACGGAATCCCTGCCCATGATCATCCGTCGCGCCAAAGCGCTTGAGAAGATCCTTGCGGAATTGCCGGTCACCATCCGGGCAGGTGAACTAATCGTTGGTAGTCTGACAGTCACTCCTCATTCCACACAAATTTACCCGGAGTACTCAAATCGCTGGCTTCAGGATGAATTCGATCGTCTGAATCTGCGTAAAGGCGACCGTTTTACCATAACCGATGAAGCGAAACAGCAGCTGGATAGCGTATTTGGCTACTGGGAAGGGAAAACAACGAATGAACTGGCTACATCCTATATGTTGCCTGAAACGCTTGATTGCATGGCAGAAAATGTCTTCACTGTCGGCAACTATTACTTTAATGGCGTCGGTCATATAGCCGTGGACTACGCGCGTGTTCTCGCTCGTGGATACAAAGGCATCATCCAGGATGTTGTTGCAGCAATGGCCAGCGCTGATAAAAAAGACCCCGCTTTTCTGAAAAAAGAATCGTTCTACAAGGCGGTCATTATTTCTTGTAACGCAGCAATCAATTTTGCTCATCGTTACGCGGTTAAAGCTCGTACTCTCGCGGAACAGGCCTCACCAGTCCGTAAAAAAGAGCTGCTGAAAATTGCTGAAATCTGTGACAAAGTACCTGAAAATGGTGCAAGTAATTTCTATGAAGCCTGCCAGTCATTCTGGTTTGCCCATGCCATTATTCAACTTGAATCCAACGGGCATTCTATCTCCCCGGCGCGTTTCGATCAGTACATGTACCCTTACCTGGAAAAGGACAGCTCCCTGAGCGAGGAACAGGCGCAGGAATTGCTGGATTGTCTGTGGCTCAAGTTCAACGACGTTAACAAGGTTCGTGATGAAGGCTCGACCAAAGGTTTTGGTGGCTATCCGATGTTCCAGAACCTGATCGTTGGCGGTCAAACCAGCGGCGGACAGGACGCCACTAACAGACTGTCCTTTATGGCCATGACGGCTACCGCCCATGTTCGTCTGCATGAACCTTCACTGTCAGTACGTGTCTGGTCAAAATCTCCGGACGATTTGTTACTGAAAGCCTGTGAAGTCAGTCGTCTTGGTATGGGGATCCCGGCCTATTACAACGATGAAGTTGTTATCCCTGCATTGATTAACCGCGGCCTGACCCTGGAAGATGCGCGGGAATACGGCATCATCGGCTGCGTCGAACCTCAACGTCCGGGAAAAACAGAAGGCTGGCACGACGCCGCGTTCTATAACATGAGTAAGGTACTGGAAATAACCCTGAACAACGGACGCTGCGGGGATAAACAACTCGGCCCCAAAACTGGTGAGCTGGATTCATTCCAGAGTATTGAAGACATCATTGAAGCTTATCGTAAACAGAACGAATATTTTGTCTATCATCTGGCAATGGCCGATAACAGTGTTGACCTTGCTCATATGGAACGGGCCCCCCTGCCGTTCCTGTCCTGTATGGTGGATGACTGTATCAGTCGCGGTAAAAGCGTTCAGGAAGGCGGTGCCCATTATAACTTCACGGGTCCGCAAGGTGTCGGCGTTGCCAATGTGGGCGACTCGCTGATGGCTATCAAACGTCTGGTATTTGAAGAAGGCCAATTATCGCTGGGTCATCTGAAAGAAGCACTGGATGCCAATTTCGGTGTATCTGGCGGGATAGAGAAACCTGACACTATAGCCACTGAAAGTACGCCGAAACAGGATGCAACCTATGAACTAGTCCTTGAGGCCGTGAAGAAAGTGCTGGGCGAAAGCGGCGCACTTGCACTCACCTCACTCAATAGCAACCCACCGGAGCCTGTCAAAGGGGCTAATGCCGGGCTGACAGCAGTGCGTCAGTTACTCATTAATGGCGCCCCCAAGTTCGGTAATGACATTGACGAAGTGGATATGCTGGCCCGTACCGGTGCTGAAATTTACTGTCGCGAGGTAGAAAAATACACCAACCCACGTGGCGGTTTATTCCAGGCTGGCTTATATCCGGTATCCGCTAATGTGGCTCTCGGTGAGAGCGTCGGGGCAACTCCAGATGGACGTCTGGCCGGCCAGCCGCTTCCCGATGGGGTGTCGCCCAGCAGGGGCATGGATACAAAAGGTCCAACCGCTGCCGCCAACTCAGTAGCCAAGCTGGATCACTTCCTGGCCTCAAATGGCACGCTGTTTAATCAGAAATTCCATCCGGCAGCTCTGAAAGGCGATGAGGGATTATACCATCTGGCGGCCTTACTGCGTGGTTATTTCGATCAGAAAGGCATGCATGTTCAGTTCAATGTGATCGACCGTAATACACTGCTGGCAGCACAAAAAGAACCAGAAAAATATCGTGATCTGGTTGTGCGTGTGGCGGGTTACAGTGCGCAATTTGTCTCACTGGATAAAAGCGTACAGGACGATATTATCCTGCGAACCGAACATGTCTTTTAATTGACAGTCGGCCGGATTTCTCAACATAAGGATATTATCTTCTGATGATTGTTTTCCTTGTTTTTACAGACAAGGAAAACACATCCGGCCAATAACATGCTGAATATCAGCATGAAGAAAAGAAATAAAGGTATTGACATGGCGGAAATTGATTACGCGCAGACTGGCACCGTATTTAATATACAAAAATTCTCCTTACATGATGGCCCGGGAATACGCACCATTGTATTCCTGAAAGGCTGTTATCTGGCATGTAAATGGTGCAGTAATCCGGAATCACAGCACACTGAACCGGAAATATTTTACTACGATCGCAATTGTATCCATTGCGGACGCTGCGTATCCGCCTGCCCCGTTGGGGCTATCGATGCCTCACGTCAAGGGCTTATTGACCGGAATGCCTGTATTCATTGTGGAGCTTGCGCTGAGGTCTGCCCGGCTGGCGCGATGGTTCAGTCAGGTAAGAGAATGTCGGTGGTGGAGGTTATAGACGAACTGCGTAAAGATGAGACGCATTATCGCCGCTCCGGTGGAGGTATTACATTGTCCGGTGGCGAAGCACTGGCTCAGCCTGCATTTGCAGCAGCATTGCTGGCCGCCTGCAAAGCCAGAGGATGGCATACAGCGATGGAAACCACCGGAATAGCCTCCCGGGCCGTGCTGGAAAAGGTTATCCCATTGCTTGATATCGTATTGCTCGACATCAAAACCTTTTATAGTGAACGGCATAAGGAATTTACGGGACATCCGAATGAGACGGTTTTACGTAATGCACTGACAATTTCAGAACTGGCAAAGAATGTCGCCGTTCGGATCCCGGTAATTCCTGGATTTAATGATGATGAACAAAGTATCGAAGCTATTGCCAGATTTGTTACGCACATGAAAAATGTATCGCGATTACATTTATTGCCCTATCACAACTATGGCCAGAATAAATATAACCTGCTTGGCAGAACGTACGACATGATTGAAATAAAACCACCGGAAGAAAGTCGTATGCATAAATATAAAGATATTGTGACATCCCTTGGAATCGACTGCGTCATCGGTGGGTAACCGGTAGTTTTTTAAACTTTTGCAGGAAACGATTATGAACACAACCTTACCGACATTAAAGCAGGAGTGCCTTGCCGAATTTCTGGGCACCGGACTCTTTCTGTTTCTTGGTATCAGTTGCCTCGCAGCGATGAAACTGGCTGCCGCCAGTTTCGGTTTGTGGGAGATCTGTATTGTCTGGGGACTGAGTGTCGCACTCGGTGTTTACCTCACTGCGGGAATATCCGGAGGGCATCTTAATCCGGCAGTCACTATCGCATTGTGGCTTTTCGGCAATTTCAGTGCCCATAAGGTCTTACCTTACATCCTGTGCCAGATTATGGGCGCTTTTGGCGGCGCCATGGTGGTCTACCTGCTTTACCACAATCTGTTTATTGATTATGAGCTGGCACACCATATTCAACGCGGCAGCATGGACAGCCTTGCACAGGCGGGTATTTTCACGACGTTTCCCCATCCGGAAATTAATCTGCTTCAGGCTTTTGCCAGTGAAACCATCGGAACGCTGACGCTGATGTGCCTGATCATGGCGCTGACCGACGACGGCAACGGTGTTCCTCGCGGTCCGCTGGCGCCGCTACTGATTGGGATTTCCGTGGCCCTGATTGGGGTTGCCATCGGTGCACTGACGGGTTTTGCGCTGAATCCGGCAAGGGATTTAGGTCCCCGTCTGTTCAGCTATCTGGCTGGCTGGGGTAGTAATGCTTTAACAGGCGGACGTGCATTCCCCTACTTCATTATACCACTCGTCGCACCGATCTTCGGAGCCTGCCTTGGCGCCGCGCTGTATCGCGGTCTGACCAGGTTACCACTTCTGCCGGGCAAGGGGGGCCAGGGAAAAAGTCTGTCGCTGCCGGAATAATTATCTCCCGTCCCGTCAGGGACAGGAGCTGAAGATGAACTTTACACAAGAAACTCAGGAGTAAAAGAGAAATGAACAATGCGCTTGGAATGATCGAAACCTATGGACTGATTGGCGCCATCGTAGGTGCAGATGCCATGGTCAAATCGGCAAACGTCCAGTTGGTGGGTTACGAAAAAATTGGTTCCGGCCTGGTTACCGTCATGGTACGAGGTGATGTCGGTGCGGTAAAAGCTTCGGTGGAGGCGGGCTCCGCAGCTGCAGCCGGTGTGGGCCAGGTGAAATCAACTCACGTCATCCCACGTCCTCATAATGAGGTGGAAACGCTGTTGCCGGTTTATCAGACCGCAACAGCCGAGTGAAAAATTAACAAGGAAAAGGGGGAGCTTGTGCAACATTCTCTTGGCCTTATCGAAGTCTCGGGTATGTCTCTGGCGATAACTGTTGCTGATGTGATGGCGAAAACCGCCCAGATCAGACTGATCGGCGTGGAAAGAACCATCGGGTCTGGCTGGATGCTGGTGAAAATTGCAGGCGATGTTGCTGCAGTGCGTACGGCTCTATCGGCCGGAGAAGAAACAGCCAGAGCACACCAGGGATTTGTTGCCTGCACCACAATCGCCCGGCCAGCGAAAGGAACCGGTGAACTGGTTTCAACAACTAAACCGCCCCGAGCTGAGCCTGTTCAGAAGATAACCGTTCTCCCGGCCGTTGCCCTCACGGCATCCGCCGCCCATACCACAACCGGACCTGAATCCGTTCAGGAGGATCCGGACGCAGAAAAGGCAGTCCCCCCGATCAGGGAGGCTGTCGAGGGAAGCACAGGCAATATCATTCAGGTCGATGCTATCAATGATCCTGTGGAAACGGCCAGGGAAATCAGTAAACCAAACGCTTCAGCAAAGTCTCCTCCTGCTGAATATGGTGAAAAACAATCTGTGGCGACGGTCAAAGCATTTCCGGTCATGGGAGATATCGCTACTGACCTCGATATTCCGACAGCGTCAGCGAGATCCGTTGCCGTTGCGCAGCAGGTTAAACCCGGAATATCTCTGCATCAGTTTCATTATCAGGAAAAACCTGATGATGAAACTGCAGATGCGGGTAGCCAACAGACAGGTGAAACAAAACAGGCTGTCGCCATATCAGCAAAATTACTGGTGACATGCAAAATCTGTGGAGATCCTTCATGTCCGCGACATAAGGGCCAGCCACGCAGTAGATGTATTCACAATCAGAAATCGGTATTGAGGTAAATCAATGGATCACGATCTGATCACAAAACTGACCGGTCAGGTAATTGCGCAGATGCGGCAACGAACGATTCCGCTGGGTATATCAAACCGGCATGTTCATTTGTCGGCAAAAGATTACCAGAGTCTGTTTCCCGGACAGACTCTGAAAATTAAAAAGCCCCTTGGTCAGCCCGGGCAATT
The DNA here is from genome assembly GCF_001037485.2 of Citrobacter sp. MGH105. Lineage (NCBI taxonomy): Bacteria > Pseudomonadati > Pseudomonadota > Gammaproteobacteria > Enterobacterales > Enterobacteriaceae > Citrobacter > Citrobacter sp. MGH105. The sequence continues at coordinate 1,591,802 of NZ_CP073048.1, forward strand.
TGCGGCAGAGCAGACCGTTTCCTTAATCGGTCCAAGAGGTCAGTTGAAAAACGTACGGATACTGGGGCCGTTGCGGGGACAAACACAGGTGGAAATCTCGTACACCGATGCCAGGCAAATTGGCCTGACGGCGCCACTCCGCCTGTCAGGTGATCTGACCGGAAGTGTCTCTGTCACACTCAAAAGCGAGGCCGGAGAAATTAATCTCACCGAGGGAGTAATCATCGCTCGCAGACATATTCACATGTCGCCACTGGACGCTGCGATATTTGGCGTAACACAAGGAGAAACGGTGAAAGTCGGGATTGAGGGCACCGATCGAAAACTGATTTTTGATGATGTCTGTATCCGGGTTGCTGAGGATATGCGTCTTGAAATGCATATTGATACTGATGAAGCGAATGCTGCCGGTATTGATGGAGGCCAGGCAGTGGCAAGACTTCTCCTGACAAAACGCTAATGCAGGTGTGCCTATGCTGGACATGATCGTCTCAAGGGTCATTACACTTTTACAGGGAAGGGAAAGCCGGAGTTTACGGGTGACCCAGGCCGAGCTGGCGGCAGGCTTATCAAAAACGGTTTATTTGCATAATGCACAACTGATATTGCCCTTACCTGATCTGGCTTTTATTCAGAGTCTGGTTGCCTATGATCACCACCACCCGGCAGTGTCGACTGTCCTGGAAGCATGGGCATATGGCGTAAGGTTACACCTTCAGATCCACCAGCAATTACTGACCGCACTGCCACTGCGAGAGTTACGCCGCCTTCCGGTCACACTCACTGACCATATGAGTACACCGGTGAAACTGGCAGCTGCAGCTGGCCTCAGCTATGCCAGCGTTATTCACTGGCACGATTGCTGGGTTTTACTGGAAAAGCAGACGCTGATTACCGCCCTCGCCCGGGAAGTAATGGAAAGACAGAACATCAAACTAATATGGCAGGAGTAATGCAATGCAACTGGCGAAAGTCGTAGGGTCAGTGGTGTCGACGCAAAAATCTGCGTCCCTGACAGGTAAAAAATTGATGGTCGTTACTTTAGTTAATCTGGACGGCTCCACACCGCTTTTCCAGGAAAACACCCAGGAGGTTGCTGTGGATTCTATGGGAGCAGGTGAAGGTGAGCTGGTTCTGGTCAGCCGTGGCTCTTCAGCCAGAAAGATCTTTCCGGAACCAAATCAGGCCATTGATCTTGCCATCGTCGGCATCGTCGATACCATCGACCGGTTTTAGCCCCGGTCGGCTGTTACAGGAGAAACAGAGCTATGCCAGAACAGGATATAGCATCCCTTATCAGCGAGCATCGCATATTGCTGGAGGAGGCCGTCCGCGAAGTTATCCGTCGGTACCCGCAGTCACTTTCGCCATCGGAAAACTTCAGTAAGCACATTTTCAGTTCAGAGCAGTTGAAAAACATTATCGATACTGTTCTGGCAGAGGCGTGGCAGCAAAGCGCCATGGTAGTTATCACCTTGTGTGACGAAAAAGGCGAATGTGTTCTGACTTACCGCATGCCAGGTACATCGGCAGAAGATATTGCTGTCGCCGGGCGTGCAGCCGAAGCCGCGGTAAGTTTCGCTAAAGAAAATAAACAGATCATTGACCCCACACTACATAACGTTATTGGCGGGATTGATACCTCCCGCGGAGGCTGTGTCGTGTATTGTGCGGGGAAAGTGATCGGCGGGATCGGAATTAGCGGCGCATCCGCTGAAAAAAATCATCTTATTGCATTACGGGCTGTCGACAGCCTTAAATCAGGGAGTCAAAAATGAATACCACTGAACTGGAGAATATGATCCGCAATATTCTTGCTGATAATCTGAAAGGGACCGCTACTGCCCCTGGAAACATTCAGCACACTATCTTCGCTCGTGTGGAAGATGCTATCACTGCCAGCTACGATGCCTATAAAAAATACATGGCAGAACCTCTGGCACTTCGAACCAGGATCATTACAGCCCTGAAGGAAGAGCTGGCACCCTGGATCAAAGAGATGTCCGAACGCGCCGCAGAAGAAACCGGCATGGGTAATGCACCCGACAAAATCAGTAAAAACACTGCGGCACTGAATAATACTCCGGGGATTGAGGATTTGACCACAAGCGCCCTGACTGGTGATGGTGGCATGGTTTTATTCGAACTATCTCCCTTCGGAGTCATTGGCGCTATCGCCCCCAGCACCAATCCGACCGAAACTATCATTAACAACACCATCAGTATGCTGGCCGCTGGTAATGCTGTCTACTTCAGCCCCCATCCGGGCGCAAAAAAGGTATCCTTGTGGCTTATTGAAAAAATCGAAGACATCATTTATCGGGTAAGCGGGATCCGCAATCTGGTTACCACCGTAGCAGAGCCCACCTTTGACGCTACTCGCGAAATGATGTCAGATCCGCGCATTGCTCTGCTTGCGGTTACAGGTGGTCCGGCAATTGTCAATATGGCCATGAAAACCGGTAAAAAAGTTATCGGTGCTGGCCCTGGTAACCCCCCTGTACTGGTGGATGAGACTGCCTGTCCGGTCAAGGCTGCCAAAGATATCGTTGATGGTGCCTCTTTCGATCATAACGTCCTTTGTATCGCCGAAAAATGCGTCATCGTAGTAGATAGCATCGCCGATCGCCTCATGGATAATATGCAGAAAAACGATGCCTTTCTGGTAAAAACGCCCGGTGATATTGCCAGACTGCGCAAGGTCGTTATCAATGACAAAGGAGAAGCAAACAAGAAACTGGTAGGTAAAAGTCCGGCAGTGATCCTGCAGGCTGCTGATCTGAACACATCAACAGCACCGCGACTGATTATTGTAGAAGTGGAGCAGGACGATCCGCTGGTGATGGTCGAACAATTAATGCCAGTTCTGCCTGTTGTACGGGTCAGTGATTTCGAGACAGGACTGGCACTGGCTCTGAAGGTGGAAAACGAGCAGCACCATACCGCCATAATGCATTCTCAGAATGTTACCCGTCTGAACCTGGCTGCGAAGACCATGCAGACTTCAATATTTGTGAAAAATGGCCCTTCCTATGCCGGACTGGGCATAGGTGCCGAGGGTTTTACCACCTTTACTATTGCGACACCCACTGGCGAAGGGACAACATCAGCACGGAGCTTCGCCCGTAAACGCCGTTGTGTGCTGACCAATGGATTTTCCATCCGCTAAGTGGAGGATGTGAAGATGTCCCTGTTCACGGTAAAAACGCGGGTATATAGCGGAGCCGACAGTTTAACCTGGCTCAGAACGCTCCACGGTAAAAAGATCTGGATTGTCTGCGATGGTTTTCTGGCTGGCAGCCCCAATCTGAAAATGGTCACCGACAATATCCACGAGGACAACACTGTCGGTCTGTTTAGCGATATCATCCCCGATCCGCCTGTCGCTACAGTGGCGGCTGGTATTGAGGCTATGAGTGCGATACAGCCGGATGTAGTGATCGGTTTCGGCGGTGGGTCGGCACTGGATTCAGCAAAGGCGATAATTTTCTTTGGCCGCAAGCTTGGCATTATGGTTGAGAACTTCGTTGCAATCCCCACTACCAGTGGTACGGGTTCTGAAGTCACCAGCGCCAGTGTTATCAGCGATCCGGCCAGCAGAATAAAATACCCGTTGTTTGATGACAGTCTTTACCCTGATATAGCGCTTCTTGAACCGCGACTGGTGCTAAGCGTACCACCGGCAGTAACAGCCAATACCGGGCTTGACGTACTGACGCATGCACTTGAGGCATATGTGGCCAAAGGCGCAACGGACTTTACTGATGCACTGGCAGAAAAAGCAGCACAACTGGTCATCAGTTTCCTGCCCGTCGTATATCGGGACGGTAATGAACTGGAAGCTCGAACCCGGATGCATAATGCTTCCACGCTGGCCGGTATCGCCTTCAGCCAGGCCGGGCTGGGAATGAACCATGCCATTGCTCATCAACTGGGTGGTCAACTGCACATACCCCATGGACTTGCCAACGCGCTGTTGCTGTGCCACGTGATCCGGTTCAACAGTCGTGATTTAGCCGTTCGTGCAAAATATGCACGGTTAAGTAAACTGTGTGGCCTGGCAAACTTCCAGTCGGCGGATGAGTATTGTGTCGCGAGTCTAATCACCCATCTGCACAATCTCATGAAGCAGGTTAATGTCGCAGACAACCTTAGCGCATTAAACATCACTCGCGAACAGGTAACGACTGCTGAAAATGCCATGATTACAGCCGCTTTACAAGATGCCTGTCTATCCACCAATCCGGTAACCGTATCGGATACGGATATACGTGCTATTCTTAGAGCGATTATATAGAGTCAGGATCAGAAAATTTAAGCCGGAAAAAACTGTTAAGTTACGTGATTTTTTCCGGCTTCTTTTTTAATTTTCAATCCCCCGAACATGTTATATAAATCATATCCGTTTCCTGGATACTGGATTACCATTACAGAATAATCCCCTTTAAATCAATCCAACCAAATGATGGTCATTCAATGAAAATGACTCAGATCAAGAAATTAATACTTTAAAGCTCAGGCAAGAAAATGTGATGTAGCACAATTTACAACGATTTTAAAAAGAGTATAATTTTCATATGATATAGTCACGAATGTAATGGATTTATCTTTGTGAAAAACCAAGAATAACTAACGGATTACAACTTTTATTGCCAGGTAAAAAAATGAGAAACGCCCACGATATACTTGACAATATTGTATATGATTTTGCCAATGCCACAGGTCTGGGTTCTGTTGCCGTAGATCTGAATGGCAAAGAGATATCCCCATGGTATAATTTTACTTCTTTCTGCCAGCAGGTCAGGCAAATCGCAGCTTACCATCCCTATTGCCAACAATGCGATCGCTGTGGTGGTTTTGAAAGTACGAAAGCAAAACAGATTCAATGTTATCGCTGTCACGCAGGACTCGTAGATTTTTCCATTCCTATTTTCATTAACGGTAATCTGACAGGGTTTGTTTCTTGTGGACAAGCACGTGTTGCAGAAAACTTACCATTACCAAAAATAGTGGAAAACGATAAAAACTTACCAACAGAATCAAAACTTATCGAACTATATCATGAGGTGCCTGAACTGAGCCTGATGAAAATAAAGTCTGCTGCACAGCTCCTGAACCTTATTATAGAGAACTACCTTAGTAAGGAATATAATTTACGTATAGTAAAAAATGTCAGTCCTGTTAAAAATCAGAAACTGGAGACATTGGGTCGACATCAGGCAACAATGGAAATGATACTCAATCACATAAATCAGAATTTCTCTGACAATCTCAATCTTGAACAAATGGCCAGCAAAGCCAACCTGAGTATGTTTTATTTTTCCAGAACGTTTAAGGAGTTGACAGGCACAGGCTTCACTGCTTATTTAATAAATAAAAGAATGACGGAAGCTCATTGTCTCCTTGAACAAACAAACTGGAGCATTGAAAAAATAGCACGAAGTGTCGGTTATAATGATGTCCATTATTTTTCCCGTCTCTTTAAGAAAACGTTCAATAGGTCTCCATCAGAATTCCGAAATCATTCTTCAGGCTTTTCCATGTAAATATCTCGCTTAATCTGTCCATTCACTTTTGAGATCTTCCAACATGTTAATTATGTCTCCTGAGGATATGATTCACCGAATATCAGCTCAGCCCCTCCACCTACCCTAAGTACTTCACTCCCAGTACACCGCATTTCCGTTCAGTTACTTTTGGAAGTTCAAAAGCAACAGGGATGTGAGGAACTCATCCATAACATTCTTAACTCCGATGAAACGATACTTCAGAACCAGAAAAAGACTCAGAAACATGCTGATACTGAATAGACAGTACGACCATGCTTGCGCTTGCGAATCTGCCCACCTACTGCCTGTTCCATTACTTAACATCCCCAGATGGAAGATGTTACTATCGAAACCAGCCGGACGGGGCATTCCTGTCAACCGGGGGCGGTTTGTTTTTGATGTCCCGTTTCGGCTCTGTCAGTTTCAATTTATCGGGTTCCTGTGTTGATCATCCACTATCAGAAGAAATGATTAATCTGTAGCAAGTATCGTGGCTTGTCCTAAATAACTGATCCTAATACCGCTACACTTTAGCCAGCCCGTGTTTTCCACCGGGGAATGGGCTGACGGTATCCATAAAGTGATGAACCTTTTTCAACAGTTGCCACATTGAACGGCACTGGTGATTTCGGGTTATTGTCTCATGAAGCGCCTGCCACAACCGTTCGACATGATTGACCCATGGCGAGTAAACCGGCTGATAAATGACCCTGAACTTCTGGTTTGCTTTCAGCCAGCGCAACGTTTCACGGCTTTTGTGGATAATGTAGTTATCGACAATGAGCGTAATCGTTTTTGCCCGCCGGTATGTCGCCTTAAGATGTTTTAACAGTCTGATAAATAAAGATGAACCTTTACTGTTTCCACCTACGTAGCTGACTTTTCCCGTACCGCTGTGCAGCGCACCGGCAAGATAGTACTTTTCATTCTGGCCCGGTGTGACAACACGTTTTTGCTGCCCGCGTAACTGCCAGTCAGCACCGATTTTCGGGTTGAGATGAATATCCACTTCATCTTCGGAAAACACGGGATTTTCCGCACTGCATTTCGCCAGTGCTTCATGGATAGCGACCATTTTTTCTTCTTTGTGTGGGTCACGGATACGCAGTGTCGGCGCTGCTCTGCGCCATACCAGCCCGGCAGCAGGTAACCATCTCCGGATGGTTGAGGCATGTAGCGGACAACCGGTGACATCACGGATTTTTATCGCCAGCAGTTCGGTACTCCAGCGGGAACGCTGATAACCGAAATCGCCGGGAGAATGCTTCACAAGCTCACGCAGCAATGCGCAAATATGTTCGAACGGCCAGCGCCTGCCACGTCCTGACGGTAATGACTTCAGGCCTTCAGCACCAGACAGAGTGAACCAGTTAATCCAGCGACCAATCGATGAGCGGGCACAGCAGAGTGTTCTGGCCACATGACTGACGCGCTCTCCCCGGTGCAACATCAGCATGGCGGTCAGTCTGCGGGCATAATTTTTATCACGCGTTTTATGGATAGCTTTCTGCATCAGGCGTCGTTCGTCACGGGGAATTGGTGCTATGATCGGCATCGCTCAGTCCGGTTGGTGATTTGGGATATTCAGCGATTGATCAGATCGCACAATTCGGGCTGAGTTCCCTCAAAGTGATCTACTATTCCGAACAGTTATTTAGGGTTAGAGTTAGCCCCTTTAGATATTAACTTTTCTTTGTAGGCTGTGAATTTGTAATTACCAGAGTGAACTTTTTTAGAGATAAATTTTATTTCGTTTTTTATTGTTAAGTCGAGTTTAGATGGGCGGACTCGGTCGATGCCAATGGCACCGGAATCTTTTATTTTTTCCTTATATACTTTAAGGAGATTTCTTTCTGAAAAAGATTTTTTAAATATTCTGCTAGCAGTCATAGTCTATCCAAACAAATATGATCGGGAGTAGATAAAATGAATAAGTAAATATTAACCGCTTTATTTTCCAAAATAGGACTGTTCGTTTTTCTTTATTGGTAGGGATTCTTGTTGTTAGTCCTAACTGGGCTACACGTGCCGCTTTATCATCTATATCAAGATGATTTTCAACTTCATCGAGCAATTCATGATATTTTTTTCGTTGTTCAGGCGTTAATCGTTGCTCAGTGGTAGTATCAGAATAAAGCCGCTGTAGTGCAAGATAATTCCTCCTCATGGATATTGACCTGCCGCGGAAGTCCAGATTTGAGACTACAAGTGAAATGCCTAGTAAGGCCACCGAAAGTATTGCGGCAAGAATATCGGTATTGTCCCCGAGTATTTTTGGAAATCGTAATGTTATGATTGAAAGCACTGCACTAAATAAGGCATACCAAACGAGGATAAACTGAGAGTGTTTTTCAAGCCACTCCAGGCGATGATGTGCATTAATACGTGCTTTATATGTAAACCAGATATTGTCCCGCATGAAAACTCCCTTTTATTTTTGGGATATGGAAGGGGCAGGAAAGATTGGAACCGTTGAACACCCTGCAAGCAGGATCAGTGAGCCTAAGCTCAACAGCTAAATATCGCTGTTCATTATCAGAGCCGCCCTTACAAAAAGCAAGAGGAAGAACCTGCCCCGTCCTTTTGGAGTATGACAACTTCATAAGATTAAAGTCAAGCACATGGCCTATGATACACAGTAGGTAAACTTACGTTATCGAAGGACTTGTCCTTTACCGTCATTTAGCTGGCAGGCCAGCCACCAATGATACGCATAGGCAAAGTTAGCAACGTCGGCTTCACGCACACACCAGCCCCTCCACCTTCCAGAACTCAACCTCTTCTAACGACTCACATTACTCTAAACCGTATACCGCTTTAAATCGAACTTCCGATATACGGATCAGTATCCGGCATCATGCGATATACCAACAGATACCATCAGACATTAGGAGAACAAAAAAAGAACAGCCACCAAGATATCCAATTGATTTAAGACAAAAAAAAGCCACCCTCAGGTGACTTAGTTTTTGCATATGGTGCCGAAGGCCGAACTCGAATCGGCTCTTCATTAACTAACTCTGGCAACGTTTCCATCCAATCGCAATCCATCCAAATAGTCCCCATACCACTGCATCATCTCTTTCCTCCCTTCAAGATACTGCGCATGGTTATAGGTCCCGCGAATCGCGTTCTTGTCCACATGCGCGAGCTGGGTCTCAATCCAAGCAGTGTTGAATCCTTCCTCATGCAAGATTGTGCTCATGGTGTGACGAAAACCATGTCCGGTTGCTCTCTTATCGTAACCAATCCTTTTAATAACCATATTGATGCTGGCTTCGCTCATTGGTTTATTAACATCGTTTCGACCTGCAAAGATAAACTGGTAAGTACCGGTCAATTGCTTTAGTTGCCGAAGTGCTGCTAAGGATTGAGCAGAAAGGGGCACTATGTGGGGTCGCCTCATCTTCATTCTACTTTTCGGTATTTCCCAGATATGGTTTTCGAAGTCGATTTCACTCCATTCTGCCATACGTAATTCGACGGTTCGTAAGCCCGTAAGCATGAGTAGTCGGGTCGCCAGAAGCGTTACTAGACTGCCGGTGTATTGTGAAAGCTTTTGTAAAAACTCGGGTAGCTCAGCAGCAGTAAGAAAGGGATAATGTTGTTTCTCGTACCCCTGTAAAGCACTACCAAGATCAGCCGCAGGGTTGTACTCGGCTCGGCCAGTAACAATAGCGTAACGGAACACTTCGCTACAACGTTGGCGCACTTTACTGGCAAGCTCCGGCGCACCTCGCTTTTCCATACGCTGCAATACAGACAGAAGCTCCAGTGGCTTTATCTCATTAACCGGCTGCGATCCAACAAAGGGAAATACATTGTTTTTGAAGGCCCGGTTAACATAGTCAGCGTAGTTTTTTGACCAGCCAGAAACTTTTGCGTTGTACCACTCAACCGCTATCGCTTCAAAAGTATTCGTAACCGATAGTTTTTGGGCAAGTAGTTCGGCTTTTTTAACTTCACCGGGATCTTTATCATTTGCCAATGTTTTTCTCGCTTCATCGCGCTTAGTGCGGGCTTCCGCAAGTGAGATGTCAGGATAGGTTCCGAACGAGAGTTTTTTCTCTTTACCGGCAAATCGATACTTCATTCGCCAGTACTTTGAACCGTTAGTATTGACCATGAGATAGAGCCCTCCGCCATCAGCGAGTTTATAGGCTTTATCTCTGGGCTTTGCAGTCTCGACCTGACGAGCATTCAGTGGCATTTGGGGGCCTCATTTTCCGTTGAACAGGATAAGCCCCCACTTAGGCCCCCAAACGTTTATTGATTCACGTAGATATGGGTAGACTTCAGTTGACGTCGCATAGCCTGAGAAGAGGGGTTATGGCTGATTATAAAAGGTTTTTATTGAATTCGGTAGACATCAGGAGAGTTATATCTGGTGTCCCCTGCAGGAATCGAACCTGCAACTAGCCCTTAGGAGGGGCTCGTTATATCCATTTAACTAAGGGGACGAAGCGGCACGAGTATAGCGTTTTTTACTCACAACGGTAAGTCTCAGGCCGCCCGACTGCTCAAACAGTCACCATTCAGGCCTGTTTTTTCTGGTTTTTCTGCGTTTGCTCATCACGCTTTGCTTGCAACCGGGCTTCTTCCTTACGTTTGTTGCTCATATCATTGCGGATCTGCGCATGGCTCATCAGCGCGAAAATAAATGTTCCGCCACAGATATTCCCGGCGAGCGTTGGTAGCGCGAAGGGCCAGAAAAAATCACTCCAGTGTAAAGTGCCATTAAAAACCAGATAGAGAATTTCCACCGAGCCGACGACGATATGCGTGGTATCGCCTAACGCAATCAGCCAGGTCATCAGAATAATGACCACTATTTTTGCTGCTCCGGCGGCGGGGAACATCCACACCATCGTGGCAATTAACCAGCCAGAAATGATGGCGTTGGAGAACATCTCTGTTGGCGTATTTTTCATCACATCCATACCAATTTTGACAAAAGCATCACGGGTCTCTTCATCAAAAATCGGCATATGTTCAAACGCCCATGCTGCAACCCCGGTGCCAATAATATTACCCAGCAGTACCACGCTCCACAGGCGCATCAACAGGCCAAAATTGCCGAGGGTAGGGTTTTGCATCACCGGAAGTACGGCGGTGACGGTATTTTCGGTAAAGAGTTGCTGGCGGGCCATAATGACAATAATAAAACCGAAGGTATAACCGAGGTTCTCGAGTAAAAATCCCCCTGGCACGCCTTCCAGCTGTACGTGAAAAATCCCTTTAGCCAGTAGCGAGGCGCCCATCGACAGTCCTGCTGCGATGGCTGACCACAGTAGGGCCATCGCGTCGCGCTCCATCTCTTTCTCCCCATCCTGGCGAATATGTTCATGGATTGCCATGGCGCGGGAGGGGAGTCTGTCCTCATCAAGCTCTATCTTTTTCCCTGTTAGCTTTTCATCGCTTTCCACCTCGAGTTCGTCGCTGTGTCGATCAATTTTATCTTTCTTGATGTCATTCATGGCCGAATCCTGAATAAGCACGTATTGCTAAAGCGTAGCGGCTTTTGTCTGAAAATCAGCGGGAGAAAGTCTGAGATAGCAAAAATAGTAACGTTTGTTTTTATCGGGTTAGTTAGAATAGAACCGCCGCGGAGTGCGCATTACCAGGCTATGATCAAATCAGTAAGACAGGGTATATAGACATCATTTGACGTGCTGTTACAATCGCTCACATCTAAGCAGGCGGATACGTCATCGTTCCGTCATGGATGGCAATCAGCGATAGCCATAAAACACAGGGAGACACTTATGAAGCTTCGCCTGTCGGCGCTTGCGCTGGGAACCACACTTTTGGTGGGGTGTGCGAGCTCCGGTACTGAACAGCAGGGGCGTTCGGACCCATTTGAAGGGTTCAACCGTACCATGTACAACTTCAACTTTAATGTTTTAGATCCATACGTTGTAAGACCCGTAGCTGTTGCCTGGCGTGACTATGTTCCGCAGCCGGCGCGTAATGGTTTAAGCAACTTTACGGGGAACCTTGAAGAGCCGGCCGTCATGGTCAACTATTTCCTGCAAGGCGATCCTTATCAGGGGATGGTGCACTTTACCCGTTTCTTCCTGAATACCCTGTTAGGTATGGGCGGCTTTATCGATGTGGCAGGTATGGCTAATCCGAAGTTGCAGCGCGTTGAACCACACCGCTTTGGCAGTACGTTAGGCCACTATGATGTTGGTTACGGGCCGTATATGCAGCTTCCGTTCTACGGTAGTTTCACGCTGCGTGATGACGGCGGCGATATGGTCGATACGCTGTATCCGGTACTGTCCTGGCTGACCTGGCCGTTGTCGATAGGCAAATGGACGGTTGAAGGGATTGAAACTCGTGCGCAATTGCTCGACTCTGATGGTCTGCTGCGTCAGTCTTCCGATCCTTACATCATGGTGCGTGAAGCTTACTTCCAGCGTCATGACTTTATTGCGAACGGCGGGAAACTCAAACCAGAAGAAAACCCGAACGCGAAAGATATTCAGGATGATTTAAAAGAGATCGATTCTGAGTAAGGAATTGGGCAAATAAAAAGGTGAGCTAAAAAGCTCACCTTTTTTACGTCTGAAGAAAATCAGAATGCGTAGTTCAAGTTCATACCGTACAACCAGGCTTTCCCTTCAGATTCAAAGGAGTATGGGCCTTCTTCGAATTTCACTTTCTGACCGTGCATATAAGAGATACCAACATCCAACGATGCATCCTTATTAAAGGCGTAGGTTGTACCCGCGCTCAGCCAGAAGCGGTCCTGATCCGGAATAGAGATGGAACGACGGTTTGCCGGAACCGGGCTATCATCAAAGGCGATACCGGTACGGAACGTCCAGGTATCATCATAGTAATAGGTAGTACCGAGCGCGATGCGATAGGAGTCTTTGAAGCCTTCTTCTTTATAGAACAAGGTTTGGCCGTTGTTGCCTTTTGCTTTCAGCTCCTGGAACTGACTCCAGCTGGTATAAGCCATGCTGTAGTGAACCGCCCACTGTGGTGCAACGCGGTTATAACCTGAAAACTCCCACATTTCTGGCAGGTTCAGATCAAGTGAACCATCGATCGTACTGCCGTTGGTTCCTGCTGGCAGGCTCGCGAACACCGGACGCAACTGCGCAGGAATACGGTCCATTGATGGCAGATTGCTGCGGTAATCACCGTTGAAGTCAATTTTTACTTCAGAACGGTAGGTGAAACCGTAGCGGTTATCTTTATCTACTTCATAAAGAAGGCCAGCATTCCAACCGAAGCCCCACTCGTCACCTTTCAGGCGCGCAATCTGTGTATCTGCCGGATATTGCGCGGCCAGTGATGGAGGAATTCTGCCCCCGGAGCCTGCAACGATCTGCTGTGGTAAATCGCCAGCATAGCGTTCAAGCTTCGCTTTTGCATAGACGGCGTTTAAACCGAGACCGAAGCTAAAATGATTGTTCAGGCGATAAGCACCGCTCAGGTTTAGATTGAGCGTTTCCAGATCGGTTTTCCCGCCCATCGAACCAGCTGTGTAATCATTGTTAAACTCCGTAGCCAGGCCGTAGTTAGAGGTGACGGAGGCCCCCCAACCAAACTGATCGTTAATTGGAGCAACAAAATGCACGTTCGGTATCCAGGCTGTTGGGGCGATATTATCCTGGCTGGCGTCATTGCCAATACGCGAGCGACCGGAAATATCTACATCTGGGTCAACGAAAATTGCACCTGCTGAAAAAGTAGGGCGATCGAACATCATAATCAATGCCGGGTTACGACTGGCGTTACCTGCATCATCTGCAATTGCGCCTTCACCCGAATATGCCCGGCCAAGGCCAGAGGAAGAAAATTCGTTTAACTGAAAGCCTGCAGACCAGGCCTGTGTGGAGATAATTGCCACTGCGACTGCGAGAGCAGACTTTGTAAACAGGGTTTTCTGGCTCATGACCATAACCTCATAGATTTATTTTTATACAAACAATGTTACATGCCGTAACAGGAGCGCGAAGTGTAGGGTCTGAGGTACGACTTAGAAATCAGACCAGTGGCGTGAGTATAGGTCGGACCAGCTGGAATGTTGCAAGTATGTTTATAAATATTTTCAAATTTGATCAGAGAAACGCGATCCAGCTGGCAAAATTGCGGGGGTGCGCACTCACCTGTTTGGGCGATTTTTGTTTTAGATCATTTTTAAGTGTGATTTCGGTCACTTATCGCATTTCATACAATTAACGACTGGAGAGGCGAATAATCGGAGCGTAAAATATCCCTATCGTTTATCTGGCACCTCAGGTGCGAATACAGAGGAAATCTACAATGAGTAAATGCAGTGCTGATGAAACCCCGGTTTGCTGCTGTATGGATGTTGGCACCATCATGGACAACTCCGATTGCACCGCGTCCTACAGCCGTGTGTTCGCGAACCGCGCAGAGGCAGAAGAAACGCTGGCCGCTCTGACCGAAAAGGCGCGTGGCGTGGAATCTGAGCCTTGCCAAATCACCTCGACCTTTACTGAAGAGTCAGAAGGTGTGCGTCTGGATATCGACTTTGTTTTTGCCTGTGAAGCTGAAACGCTGATCTTCCAGCTGGGCCTGCGTTAATCTCCCCCTCTGCAAAAGCCCTTGCTATCGGATAGCAAGGGCTTTTTCGTAACTGTCAGTGATTATTCACTGTGTCTTAGCTCCCACTTTCTTTTCTCTCCGCTTGGCTAAATGTAAAAAATTGGTTAAGACTATGATCAGGTCAGACCACTTATTTTATTTTTTACAGGGGAGTGTTATGAGTCAGGCTTTACCGCTGGTTACCCGCCAGGGCGACCGTATTGCCATTGTAAGTGGGTTGCGTACGCCATTTGCTCGTCAGGCTACCGCGTTTCATGGCATTCCCGCCGTTGATTTAGGAAAAATGGTCGTCGGTGAGCTGCTGGCGCGCAGCGAAATACCTGCTGATGTGATTGAGCAACTGGTTTTTGGTCAGGTGGTGCAAATGCCTGAAGCGCCAAATATTGCTCGTGAAATCGTGCTGGGAACCGGCATGAATGTGCATACGGATGCCTATAGCGTAAGCCGAGCCTGCGCGACCAGTTTTCAGGCAGTGGCGAATGTCGCGGAAAGCCTGATGGCGGGGTCTATTCGTGCGGGAATTGCGGGTGGTGCGGACTCCTCGTCAGTCTTGCCTATTGGCGTTAGTAAAAAGCTGGCGCGGGTGCTGGTGGATGTCAATAAGGCCCGGACTACCGGTCAGCGCCTTAAACTCTTTTCCCGACTGCGTTTACGTGACCTGATGCCTGTGCCGCCAGCCGTCGCCGAGTATTCCACCGGTTTGCGTATGGGGGATACGGCTGAGCAAATGGCCAAAACCTATGGTATTACCCGAGAACAGCAGGATGCTCTGGCGCACCGCTCTCATCAGCGTGCCGCTCAGGCGTGGGCTGAAGGAAAGCTGGCAGATGAGGTAATGACTACCTACGCGCCACCGTTTAAAGATCCTTTTTCAGAAGATAACAATATTCGCGGTAACTCTACGCTGGCCGATTACGCCAAACTACGTCCGGCGTTTGACCGCAAGCACGGCACTGTCACCGCAGCAAACAGTACCCCGCTGACGGACGGTGCAGCCGCCGTGATTATGATGACGGAGTCGCGTGCGAAAGAGCTGGGGCTGGTGCCGCTGGGATACCTGCGTAGTTTTGCTTTTACCGCCATCGATGTCTGGCAGGACATGCTGCTAGGACCTGCGTGGTCAACGCCGCTTGCCCTGGAGAGAGCGGGTCTGACGATGGCAGATTTAACGCTGATCGACATGCATGAAGCCTTTGCCGCTCAAACGCTGGCGAATATTCAGTTGCTGGGTAGCGAACGTTTTGCCCGCGACGTGCTGGGCAGAGCACATGCCACTGGCGAAGTTGATGACAGTAAATTTAACGTGCTGGGTGGATCGATTGCCTATGGGCACCCCTTCGCCGCTACCGGTGCGCGCATGATTACCCAAACCCTCCATGAGTTACGACGTCGTGGCGGTGGTTTTGGTTTAGTGACCGCCTGTGCAGCTGGTGGTTTGGGTGCAGCCATGGTTCTGGAGGCGGAATAATGGAAATGGCATCGGCTTTTACACTAAACGTACGTCTGGATAACGTTGCTGTTGTCACCATTGATGTGCCCGGAGAGAAAATGAACACCCTGAAAGCGGAGTTTGCTTCTCAGGTACGGGCCATTCTGAAGCATATCCGCGATAACAAAGCATTGCGCGGCGTGGTGTTTATTTCGGCTAAACCCGATAACTTCATTGCCGGGGCGGATATCAACATGATTGGTAGCTGTCGTAGCGCGCAGGAAGCCGAAACGCTGGCCCGTCAGGGGCAGCAGATGATGGCGGAAATTAATGCCTTGCCGATCCCGGTTATCGCCGCGATTCATGGCGCATGCCTCGGCGGTGGCCTGGAGATGGCGCTGGCGTGCCACAACCGTATTTGTACCGATGATGCTAAAACCGTTCTGGGTTTACCGGAAGTACAACTTGGCTTGTTGCCCGGCTCCGGTGGTACGCAGCGGCTGCCGCGCCTGATTGGCGTCAGTACCGCACTGGATATGATCCTCACCGGAAAACAATTACGCGCAAAACAGGCGCTGAAAGTTGGTTTAGTGGATGAAGTTGTACCGCATTCCATTTTGCTGGAAGCGGCCGTTGAACTGGCTAAACAGGACAGTTCTGTGCATCGAACACTGCCCGTGAGAGAGCGAGTGTTGGCGGGGCCGCTGGGGCGGGCGCTGTTGTTCCGCATGGCCAGTAAAAAGACGGCGCAAAAAACGCAAGGTAACTACCCTGCAACAGAACGTATCCTTGAGGTTATAGAAACCGGGCTAGCGCAAGGCAGCAGTAGCGGTTACGACGCTGAGGCCCGTGCGTTTGGTGAACTGGCGATGACATCCCAGTCTCAGGCGCTACGGCACATCTTTTTTGCCAACACCGATGTGAAAAAAGATCCCGGAAGTGATGCGAAACCTGGCCCGCTAAACAGCGTAGGTATTTTGGGGGGCGGTCTGATGGGCGGGGGTATTGCCTACGTGACGGCCTGTAAAGGCGGCTTGCCTGTGCGCATCAAAGATATAAACGCTAAGGGAATCAACCACGCGCTGAAGTACAGCTGGGATCAGCTTGAAACGAAGGTTCGCCGCCGTCATATCAAAGCCAGCGAACGCGATAAACAACTGGCGCTGATTTCGGGATCAATCGACTACCGTGGCTTTGCGCATCGCGATCTAATTATTGAAGCCGTGTTTGAAGATCTGTCGCTAAAACAACGGATGGTGGCAGAAGTTGAGCAAAATTGCGCACCTCATACCATTTTTGCTTCTAACACCTCATCTTTGCCCATTGGCGATATTGCTGCGAACGCTGCAAGGCCCGAACAAGTGATTGGTTTACACTTTTTTAGTCCGGTGGAAAAAATGCCGTTGGTCGAAGTGATCCCGCATGCCACGACCTCTGAGCAGACAATTGCAACTACCGTTAAGTTAGCGAAAAAACAGGGCAAAACGCCGATAGTGGTCAGAGATAAGGCCGGCTTTTACGTTAACCGCATTTTAGCGCCTTATATTAACGAAGCGATTCGTATGTTGACCGAAGGCGAGCGGGTCGAAACCATAGACGCCGCGCTGGTTAAGTTTGGTTTTCCAGTTGGGCCAATCCAACTTTTGGATGAGGTCGGAATTGATACGGGCACTAAAATTATACCAGTGCTTGAGGCTGCATATGGAGAACGTTTTAGCGCGCCTGCAAATGTTGTTGCTTCAATTTTGAATGACGATCGCAAAGGTAGAAAAAATGGTCGGGGTTTCTATCTTTATGGTGCGAAAGGGCGTAAAAGCAAAAAACAGGTCGACCCTGCAATTTATACGCTTATTGGCGTCCAGGGTCAGGGCCGACTTACCGCTGCGCAGATAGCAGAGCGGTGCGTTATGTTAATGCTCAATGAAGCAGCCCGTTGTTTCGACGAGAAGATAGTCCGCAGCGCACGTGATGGCGACATCGGCGCTGTATTTGGTATTGGTTTTCCGCCATTCCTCGGCGGCCCGTTCCGGTATATGGATTCTCTCGGCGCGGGTGAAGTGGTTGCGGTTCTGCAACGGCTGACCACGCAGTACGGCTCGCGGTTTACACCGTGTGAGCAGTTATTGCAGATGGCGGAACGCAGTGAAAGATTCTGGAATATTGGGGAAACTGACCTGAATTCATGAGGTCAAAGGTAGGATGAATCCGCACTGAATGTATGGGTCGCGCTCAAAATGTAAACAGAGATTGACTATACTTACGCCGTTAAGGTAAAAAACAGCGTTTCATTCGGTGAATGGATAAGGCACAATGCCGGCCACCATATCGTTACCACAGCCAATAGGGGCTGTGAATAAAGGTAGTGGTGATTCTGGTTAACAAAAGCGGTGCAATATGCAAGTTTTTATCATGCGTCACGGCGACGCGGCCCTCGATGCCGCCAGTGATTCGGTTCGTCCCTTAACCTCCTGTGGTTGTGACGAATCTCGCCTGATGGCGAACTGGCTGAAAGGTCAAAAAGTGGATATCGAACGTGTTCTGGTGAGCCCGTTCCTACGAGCCGAACAAACGCTGGATGTGGTGGGGGAGTGTATGAATCTGCCAACCGGTGTTGATGTTTTGCCGGAGCTGACTCCCTGCGGCGATGTCGGTCTGGTCAGCGCCTATTTACAGGCTCTGGCCAATGAAGGTATCGCCACGGCACTGGTTATCTCTCACTTGCCTTTAGTGGGATATCTGGTGTCTGAGCTTTGCCCAGGTGAAACACCGCCGATGTTTACCACATCAGCGATTGCCAGCGTTACGCTTGATGAGAGCGGGAAGGGTACTTTTAACTGGCAGATGAGCCCGTGTAACCTGAAAATGGCAAAAGCGATTTAAACAGGCCGGATAAGGCGCAGCCGCCACCCGGAAAATCAAAGAGCCGCAAATGCGGCTCTTTTTGTTTTTCTGCATCACGGAAGTTCGGGCGGTAGCCACTCTTCCACTTCAATCAGCACCAGCAGGGCGGCGTCGCCACCGTACTCTTTCGGTGCCTGATGAAAGGCCATTACGTGCGGATGCTGGGCCAGCCAGAGCGGCGTCTGCTGTTTCAGAATATGTTTTCCGTGGCCATGCATCACGCAGGCGCAAAATACATGCTCACGGCGACAGGCGGCAATCAGCGCGCCTAACTCTTGTTTGGCCTGTTGCTGGGTCAGCCCATGCAGATCGAGAAACAGCTCCGGAGAGTAATCGCCACGGCGCATTTTCTTCAGCTCGAAATGGCTGACGTCGGCGCGCAGGTATCTTACCGGGCCGTCCGTATTCAGCAGCGGCTGAAACTCATCCGAGAAATAGTGGCTGGCATCAGCCTGCTCCTGTAGCAGTCTTTTAACCGGAACCTCGGCAATTTTTTTACGTGGAGGTCGGTGAACGATGGTGTCCTGTTTAATTTTACGCGTGCCGGTCATCAGCTGGCGAAACAGCGTCTGATCCTCCTCGCTGAGCGATGTTTTCTTTTTCATTCGAGAGTCTCAACTTTTATTTTCCGTTAGTTTAACCCGACTCGGCGGGCATCCGATCGCTTAAAACGCAATTTTCGCGTTCAGGCCCCGTGTGAATGCTGATTTATCGCCGTCTTCGTGGCAAACTAGCCGCCGAAATTAATACGAGCATGCCCTGGAGGAATACGTGGATAAAATTTTCGTCGATGAAGCAGTGAGTGAACTGCATACCATTCAGGACATGTTGCGTTGGGCGGTCAGCCGTTTTAGCGCGGCGAACATCTGGTATGGCCATGGCACGGATAACCCATGGGACGAGGCCGTACAACTGGTGCTGCCGTCACTTTATTTGCCGTTGGATATTCCAGAAGATATGCGTACCGCGCGTCTGACCTCCAGCGAGCGTCATCGTATTGTTGAACGCGTGATTCGCCGCGTCAACGAGCGCATTCCGGTTGCTTATCTGACCAACAAAGCCTGGTTCTGCGGGCATGAGTTTTATGTTGATGAACGCGTGCTGGTTCCGCGTTCACCGATTGGCGAGCTTATCAATAACCGCTTTGCGGGCCTTATTAATGAGCAACCACAGCATATCCTCGATATGTGTACTGGCAGCGGCTGTATTGCCATTGCCTGCGCGTATGCCTTCCCGGAAGCCGAAGTGGATGCGGTGGATATTTCCACTGACGCGCTGGCGGTGACCGAACACAATATTGAAGAACACGGCCTGATTCATCACGTCACGCCGATCCGTTCCGATCTGTTCCGCGATCTGCTGAAAGTCCAGTATGACCTGATTGTGACCAACCCGCCGTATGTCGATGCAGAAGATATGTCCGATCTGCCAAACGAATATCGTCACGAACCTGAACTGGGTCTGGCGTCCGGCAGCGATGGGCTGAAACTTACCCGCCGCATTCTGGGGAACGCCCCGGACTACCTGTCAGATAACGGTATTCTGATTTGTGAAGTCGGAAACAGCATGGTACATCTGATAGAGCAATATCCGGATGTACCGTTCACCTGGCTGGAGTTCGACAACGGCGGTGACGGCGTATTCATGCTGACCAAAGAGCAGTTAGTTGCTGCTCGCGAGCACTTCAGCATTTATAAAGACTAATTACACGCGCACATACACAACACGCATAACGGAGCCGTGATGGCAGGAAATACAATTGGGCAACTCTTTCGCGTAACCACTTTCGGCGAATCACACGGGCTGGCGCTCGGTTGTATTGTCGATGGTGTTCCGCCGGGCATTTCTCTGACAGAAGCTGACCTGCAGCACGATCTCGACAGACGCCGTCCGGGCACATCGCGCTACACTACGCAGCGTCGTGAGCCGGATCAGGTGAAAATCCTCTCCGGGGTGTTCGAGGGCGTTACCACAGGCACCAGCATTGGCCTGCTGATCGAAAATACCGATCAGCGTTCACAGGATTACGGCGCGATTAAGGACGTTTTTCGTCCGGGACACGCCGACTATACCTATGAGCAAAAATATGGCCTGCGCGACTACCGTGGCGGCGGACGTTCATCCGCACGTGAAACGGCGATGCGCGTGGCGGCCGGAGCGATAGCCAAAAAATATCTGGCGGAAAAATTCGGCGTTGAGATCCGCGGCTGCCTGACGCAGATGGGTGATATTCCGCTGGAGATCAAAGACTGGTCCCAGGTGGAACTTAACCCGTTCTTTTGCCCGGACCCGGATAAACTCGAAGCGCTGGACGAACTGATGCGCGGGCTGAAGAAAGAAGGTGACTCAATCGGAGCGAAGGTGACCGTTGTTGCACGCGGTGTACCTGCGGGTCTCGGCGAACCTGTATTCGACCGCCTGGATGCTGACATCGCCCATGCGCTGATGAGCATTAACGCCGTTAAGGGCGTTGAGATTGGCGATGGATTTGACGTTGTTGCGCTGCGCGGCAGTCAGAACCGTGACGAAATCACCAAAGAAGGTTTCCAGAGTAACCATGCGGGCGGCATTCTGGGCGGGATCAGCAGCGGGCAGCAAATCATTGCTCATATGGCGCTGAAACCGACGTCCAGTATTACCGTTCCTGGGCGCACTATTAACCGCTTTGGAGAAGAAGTCGAAATGATCACTAAAGGTCGCCACGATCCGTGCGTAGGGATCCGCGCCGTACCGATCGCCGAGGCGATGCTGGCGATCGTATTGATGGATCACCTGCTGCGTCAGCGGGCGCAAAATGCGGACGTGAAGACCGATATTCCACGCTGGTAAGAGATGAAAAAAACGGCACTTGCGGCGCTGGCTCTGTTTGCCAGTACCGCCTGTCTGGCGGCGACGCCCTGGCAGAAAATTACCCATCCGGTTGCAGGAAGTGCGCAGTCTATCGGCGCGTTTTCCAATGGCTGTATTGTTGGCGCTGATACGCTGCCTGTACAGTCAGAACATTATCAGGTGATGCGTACCGATCAGCGTCGTTACTTTGGCCATCCGGATCTGGTGAGGTTTATCCAGCGTCTGAGTTATCAGGCCAATAGTCAGGGACTGGGCACGGTGTTAATCGGCGATATGGGGATGCCGGCCGGTGGGCGTTTCAATGGCGGTCACGCCAGCCACCAGACGGGACTGGATGTGGATATTTTCCTGCAACTGCCGAAAACGCGCTGGACCCAGTCGCAACTGCTGCGGCCGCAGGCGTTAGATCTGGTCTCACAGGATGGCAAACGTGTTGTGCCGTCACTGTGGAAACCGGAGATTTTCAGCCTGATCAGGCTGGCTGCAAAAGATAATGAAGTAACGCGTATTTTCGTGAATCCGGCGATTAAGCAACAACTTTGCCTGGATGCAGGGACCGACAGGGACTGGTTGCGTAAAGTGCGGCCGTGGTTCCAGCATCGTGCGCATATGCACGTGCGGTTACGTTGCCCTGCCGACAGCCTTGAGTGCGAAGATCAACCGTTACCGCCACCGGGTGACGGCTGTGGCGCAGAGCTGCAAAGCTGGTTCGAACCTCCAAAACCTGGAACCACCAAGCCTGAGAAGAAGACACCGCCGCCGTTGCCGCCTTCCTGCCAGGCGCTACTGGACGAGCATGTACTCTAATGGATCATTTTGCCTCTCTGTTTATGGTGTCGCCACTGCTGTTAGGTGTGCTTTTTTTTGTGGCGATGCTGGCAGGTTTTATTGATTCTCTGGCCGGAGGTGGTGGTCTACTCACCATCCCGGCATTGATGGCGGCCGGGATGCCACCTGCGCAAGCGCTGGCGACCAATAAGCTGCAAGCCTGCGGGGGATCTATCTCTTCCTCCCTCTATTTTATTCGTCGGGGTGTGGTTAATCTGGCGGATCAGAAACTCAATATCTTCATGACCTTTATCGGTTCAATGAGTGGCGCGCTGTTGGTTCAGCACCTGCAGTCAGATGTTCTGCGCCAGATCCTGCCAGTATTGGTTATCTGTATTGGCCTTTACTTTCTGTTGATGCCGAAAATCGGGGAAGAGGATCGACAGCGCCGACTGCACGGTTTGCCTTTCGCGCTGGTGGCCGGGGGCTGCGTCGGCTTTTACGATGGCTTTTTTGGTCCGGCGGCGGGGTCGTTCTACGCGCTGGCTTTTGTCATGCTGTGCGGATACAACCTGGCGAAATCGACGGCCCACGCCAAAGTATTAAATGCCACATCGAATATCGGTGGGTTGTTGCTGTTTGCCCTCGGCGGCAAAGTGATTTGGGCGACAGGTTTTGTGATGCTCATTGGCCAGTTTATTGGCGCACGGATGGGCTCTCGACTGGTACTCAGCAAAGGACAAAAACTCATTCGGCCAATGATCGTTATTGTCTCCGCCGTGATGAGCGCCAAGCTACTTTATGATAATCATGGACAGGAGATTCTCCACTGGCTGGGGATGAACTAATGAATAATACGCATCACTACGAACAGTTAATTGAGATTTTTAACGGCTGCTTTGCCGATGAATTTAATACCCGTCTGATTAAAGGCGACGACGAACCGATCTATCTTCCAGCGGATGCGGAATTACCGTATCACCGTATCGTTTTTGCGCATGGTTATTACGCCAGTGCGTTACACGAAATTTCACACTGGTGCATCGCCGGTAAAGCCCGTCGTGAACTGGTCGATTTCGGTTACTGGTACTGCCCGGACGGACGCGACGCGAAGACACAATGCCAGTTTGAAGATGTGGAAGTGAAGCCGCAGGCGTTTGACTGGTTGTTTTGCATGGCGGCGGGCTACCCGTTTAACGTCAGTTGCGACAATCTGGAAGGAGACTTTGAACCGGATCGCGTGGTATTCCAGCGCCGTGTTCATGCTCAGGTGATGGAGTACCTGGAAAAGGGGATCCCTGAACGTCCGGCGCGTTTCATTAACGCGTTACAGAATTATTATCACACGCCTGAACTTACGGCGGAACAATTCCCGTGGCCCGAAGCGCTCAACTGAAGCCGCTGCCACGTTTACAATGAGGAAATAAGATGATCGCGGAGTTTGAATCACGCATTCTGGCATTAATCGACGATATGGTAGAGCACGCCAGCGATGATGAGTTGTTTGCCAGTGGCTATTTGCGTGGGCACCTGACGCTGGCTGTGGCTGAGCTGGATGCTGGCGAGGACCATTCCGCTGAGGCATTGTACGCCAATGTGACCAGCAGCCTGGAAAAAGCCATCAGCGCAGGCGAACTCTCGCCGCGTGACCAGGCGTTAGTGAAAGAGATGTGGGACACACTGTTCCAGAAGGCAACGCAATAATAATTGCAGTGGATTGTGCCGGATGGCGACGCGAAGGCGTCTTATCCGGCCTACGCGGACGAGGGTTGTAGGCCGGATAAGCGTAGCGCCATCAGGCAATGGCGAGATGGTATCTTATTTCACCGCTTTACCCTTCAATAACTTCCTTACCCACAGACGATTCGGATTCAGCGCTGCCAGCGTGTTGGCATCCATTGGTATGGGTTCATTGCTCATTTGCGATGCCAGAATTTCTGCACACAGCGGGGCAGTACACAGCCCGCGCGAGCCCAGCGCACCCAACATAAATAAATCGGAATTCACCGGGGCGTTTACGGCGTGCTCTTTGTCTTCGGCAAGAGTGGCATACTGGCTGAGCGTGGCGTCATAATCCGCGACGTTGCCAACCATCGGCATGTGATCGCGCGTGGCGCAGCGCACTCCACAACGGGCGGCATTGCCACTAACGTCTACTTCTTTTGCCCATGCGGCATTCGGGAAACAATCTATTAAGCGCTGACGGTTTTGCTGCTGATCGTCCGCACGATACACCGTTTCTTCACTTCCGCGATGATAGCTGGCGCCAATGCAGTGCTGCTGGTTTTGCGGGTTGTGCGGCGTGAGGTAGCCGTCATAGCACAGCACCTGGCGCAGCGCTGAAAGCGAAGGCGTAGTAGGAATGTGACTCACCTGACCGCCTACGGAGTACACTGGTAGCGACTGCGTTTGCTCAACGCCGTTAATGCGATGCCCGTTAGCCAGAACTACAGCAGCGTGAGTGGCGGTTTCGCCACTGGCAAACGTCAATTGCCAGTGTTCTGTCTGGCGAGACAGCGAGGCCAGCGTATGTTGATACCGCGTGCGTAATCCCAGCGTTGCGGCGTAGTCGAATACGGCGGCGGTTAACTGTGCCGGACACAGCCATCCTCCGGCAGGGTACTGAATCCCGCCGCATCCGGTTTCGACGCCGGTCGTTTGTAAAACCTGCTCTGCGTTAACGCTGACGGCGAGCGCATCAGGCAATTCAAGGGACAGCATTTGGTCGATTTTTTGCTGGCTTTTTTCATCCCACGCCAGTTGCGTCACACCGCACCAGTCATGCGCGAACTCAACGGGGAGGGCGTCATACAGTCGACGAGCGAAGGTAAACGCGGTGGGGAAAAAGAGATTAATGGCCGCGTCATGCTTGCTGAGTAGCGGATAAAGCGCGCCCTGGCGATTGCCGGAGGCACCCCCGGCTGGATTATCGTCGGCGCAATAGAGTGTGACCTGCCAACCGCGACGCAGTAACGCCAACGACAGCAATGCGCTGGCAATCCCCCCGCCAATAATGGCGGCTTCGCGTTTATCTGTTCCGGAACGTGTAAACCAGGGAGCCGATGAAGGGAGCGTCAGCGTCTGTTCCATTACGCCACAGAGCATTTCACGTTTGCGACCAAAGCCTTTGCATTTTTGCATCGTAAACCCGGCTTCCTGCAACCCCCGACGCACAAAGCCCGCTGAGGTGAAGGTCGCCAGCGTACCGCCGGGACGAGCCAGACGGGCCATTGCGTTAAACAGCGTTGGCGTCCACATATCCGGATTTTTTGCCGGTGCGAAACCGTCCAGAAACCAGGCGTCCACTTTTTGATTCAGGGAGTCATCGAGCTTACTGGTCAGTTCGTTAATATCGCCAAACCACAGATCCAGCGTGACGCGTCCTTCATCAAGGAGCAGGCGATGGCATCCCGCCAGTGGCAGCGGCCATTGCTCTTGCAGCGCCGTGGCCCACGGGGCAAGTTCTGGCCAGTGCTGATGGGCTAAGGTGAGATCTTCGCGCGTTAGCGGATATTTTTCAAAACTGATGAAATGTAATCTTTCCAGGGTAGCTTCAGGATGGGTATCGCGAAAACCGGTAAATGCCTGCCAGAGCGTCAGGAAGTTAAGTCCGGTGCCAAACCCGCTTTCTGCCACCACGAAGAGGGGACGTGAATGCGCGGGGAATCGCTGGGCGAGATGATTCCCGCCGAGAAAGACGTAACGTGTCTCTTCCAGCCCGTTATCATTAGAAAAATAGACATCGTCAAAATCTCGGGAAACAGGTGTACCCTCAGCGTTGAATTCAAGGTTTGCAGGTTGTATAGCGTATTGTTTCACGTAAGTTACTCGTCTGGCAGGCTGTGCCCCGATCTTAGCGATGAGTGCCTGGCTGCGCAAATTTCCACATTAAATGGCTGATCGGACTTGTTCGGCGTACAAGTGTACGCTATTGTGCCACTCGAAACTTTAAAATAGTGCGACTTACAGAGGTATTGAATGAAACGTGCAGTGATTACTGGCTTGGGCATCGTTTCCAGCATCGGTAATAACCAGCAGGAAGTCCTGGCATCTCTGCGTGAAGGACGTTCAGGGATCACTTTCTCTCAGGAGCTGAAGGACTCCGGCATGCGTAGCCACGTTTGGGGCAACGTAAAACTGGATACCACTGGCCTCATTGACCGCAAAGTAGTGCGCTTTATGAGCGACGCATCCATCTATGCATTCCTTTCTATGGAACAGGCAGTGGCTGATGCCGGCCTTGCAGCAGAAGATTACCAGAACAACCCGCGCGTTGGCCTGATTGCAGGTTCCGGCGGCGGCTCCCCGCGTTTTCAGGTGTTCGGTGCTGACGCAATGCGTAGCCCGCGTGGTCTGAAAGCGGTTGGCCCGTATGTGGTCACCAAAGCGATGGCGTCCGGCGTTTCTGCCTGCCTCGCAACGCCGTTCAAAATTCACGGCGTAAACTACTCTATCAGCTCTGCCTGTGCGACATCCGCGCACTGTATCGGTAACGCGGTAGAACAAATTCAGCTGGGCAAACAGGACATCGTTTTTGCTGGCGGCGGCGAAGAGCTGTGCTGGGAAATGGCGTGTGAATTCGACGCCATGGGCGCGCTGTCTACTAAATACAACGATGCACCGGAAAAAGCTTCCCGTACCTATGACGCAAACCGTGACGGTTTCGTTATCGCAGGCGGCGGCGGTATGGTCGTGGTTGAAGAGCTGGAACACGCGCTGGCACGTGGCGCGCATATCTACGCGGAAATCGTCGGTTACGGCGCAACGTCCGATGGCGCAGACATGGTTGCTCCGTCTGGTGAAGGCGCAGTACGTTGCATGCAAATGGCGATGCACGGTGTAGACACCCCGATCGACTACCTGAACTCTCACGGTACCTCTACCCCGGTAGGCGACGTGAAAGAGCTGGGTGCAATTCGTGAAGTGTTTGGCGACAACAGCCCGGCAATCTCTGCGACTAAAGCCATGACCGGCCACTCCCTGGGCGCAGCTGGCGTACAGGAAGCTATCTACTCTCTGCTGATGCTGGAACACGGCTTTATTGCGCCGAGCATCAACATTGAAGAGCTGGATGAGCAAGCGGCAGGTCTGAACATCGTGACCAAACCGACCGAGCAGGCGCTGACTACCGTGATGTCCAACAGCTTCGGCTTTGGCGGCACTAACGCAACGCTGGTTATGCGTAAGCTGAAAGCATAAGACAGTGTGCCGGATCTTATATCCGGCTCATGCTGTACAGTAAAGGGAGCCGTCAGGCTCCCTTTTTTATATCGTTGACAATCGATCGGGTTTACAGGCAGACTCCAGCTTCAACATTATCCTCTTGATAATGCGTAAGCGTTTAACGTTATCCAACGCACCTTAATCCTGATAGTCAGGTAGAGGGGGCGTGGGCATTCCTCGCCTTACTCTGCATTTTGGAGTAACGCATGACAGCTGTAACCCAACAAGAAAAAACACCTTCGGCGAACTTTTCGCTGTTTCGTATCGCTTTTGCAGTTTTCCTGACCTATATGACGGTCGGTCTCCCTTTGCCCGTGATTCCTCTGTTTGTGCATCAGGAACTGGGCTATGGCAACACCATGGTCGGTATCGCCGTAGGTGTACAGTTTCTGGCGACGGTATTAACGCGCGGCTACGCCGGGCGCTTAGCCGATCAATATGGTGCTAAACGCTCGGCGCTACAGGGGATGTTTGCCTGTGGGCTGGCAGGCGCGGCGTGGCTTTTAGCCGCGCTATTGCCTGTTTCTGTTCCCGTAAAATTTGCGTTGTTAATCGTCGGGCGTTTGATCCTCGGCTTTGGCGAAAGCCAACTGCTCACCGGTACGCTGACCTGGGGGTTGGGGCTGGTCGGCCCAACACGCTCCGGTAAGGTGATGTCGTGGAACGGAATGGCGATTTACGGCGCGCTGGCCGCCGGTGCACCGTTGGGCCTGTTGATCCACAGCCACTTTGGCTTCGCGGCGCTGGCGGGAACGACGATGGTATTACCGTTGCTGGCATGGGCATTCAACGGCACCGTGCGCAAAGTGCCTGCGCATGCAGGAGAACGTCCTTCTTTATGGAGCGTAGTCGGGCTTATATGGAAACCGGGCCTGGGCCTGGCGCTGCAGGGCGTTGGCTTTGCGGTGATCGGTACCTTTATTTCACTCTATTTTGTCAGCAACGGCTGGACGATGGCGGGGTTCACCCTGACTGCGTTTGGTGGGGCGTTTGTGCTGATGCGCATTCTGTTTGGCTGGATGCCGGACCGTTTCGGCGGCGTGAAGGTTGCCGTTGTCTCTTTGCTGGTGGAAACAGCGGGGCTGATTTTGCTGTGGCAGGCCCCATCGGCCTGGATTGCGCTGCTCGGGGCGGCATTAACCGGGGCCGGGTGTTCGCTTATCTTCCCGGCATTGGGCGTCGAAGTGGTGAAGCGAGTGCCCGCGCAGGTTCGCGGTACGGCGCTGGGCGGTTACGCCGCGTTTCAGGATATCTCCTACGGCATAAGCGGTCCGGTAGCCGGGGTGCTGGCCACCGCGTACGGTTATCCCTCAGTGTTCCTTGCCGGGGCGATATCCGCCGTGGTGGGGATTATTGTAACGTTGCTTACGCTGCGTAAAGGTTAAGCGACCAGCCAGAAAATGGCTAACGCAATCATCAACGCAACAAACAGCAGTCCCGGTCGTGCCGACAGAGATTTAACCGTTTCAATCATCGGCGCGAACGGGCTGTAAATGGGCTGCAGATGACGCGGATCGATGAGCTCACGTTCTCGTTCCACGCGACGCAGGAAAATTTGATTGAGCAAGTCCTGCACCTGCACCGTGGTCAGAATCGATTGTGGTTGGATCTGATACGTCTGCTGTGCGTATTCTTTTATCGCTGTCAGCTCATTCGGCTCTAATGGCAGCTTCAGCGCCGCCTGGAGCGTTTGTAGCGTAGGGGCGCTTTGCAGGCTGAGCGTCTGGCGCGCCTGCAGCCAGGTGACCAGGTGCGTAAACTGTTTGGCAGGGATCAGCTCACCGCTTTTTACGCCAGACAGCTCCAGCATCGACTGCCAGATCATCTTCCCGGATTCTCCCGTGGCCGCCGCCAGTTTGGTAACTAACTGGTTCAGCGTATTGTGCTCTGCGGGGAGCAACGGGCGATCGGTAGCAGGGCGCTGCTGCGGCTGCGGTATCGATAGCTGTCCTTGTTGCAGCAGCGTGAGCACGTTCTTCAACTGCTCAGGCGTGAGCTGGCTGAGCGCCGTTTGCCCATACTGCTGACGGATAAAATCACTCACCGCCTGGCGATTATTTCCCTGGCTCAGTAATTCAGTGAGCTGCGAAAGCACCTGACGATTAACATGATTTTGCTGAGCAACCCCCAGTCGTTGGTTAAGGTTTTGCTCAGCGGCAGGAAAGTGACGTGACTGCAGCGGCGTATCACTTTTGACGCCCAGATCGTGCTTCATTCCGGCCCACACCTCAGCGCTTTGCTGCTGGGTGAGTGAAATCAAACGGGTAATTAGCCGTTCCAGCACAGTACGTTGTTGCGTGGATAACGGTTGTTCACCCGCAGCGGAAGGGGCATTTTGGCCTTCGCCGGGAGGGCGTGCGGGCGTACCTGAAATGGGCTGCATCATCTCTGTTCCTTAAATCTGTGCTGACCAGGTCTCGCAGTATGCCTGGCGGCGAGATTATGGCACACTTGCCCGGTTAACTCTCGTTCTCAAACAGGTGCGAAAGACGTGAAAATCCTCGTTGATGAAAATATGCCCTATGCCTGCGAACTGTTCAGTCGTTTGGGGGAGGTCAAAGCGGTTCCCGGTCGTCCGATTCCCGTTGCTGAACTGGATGATGCGGATGCTTTAATGGTGCGCTCGGTGACGAAAGTAAATGAATCACTGCTTGGCGGAAAACCGGTTAAATTTGTCGGTACGGCAACCGCTGGCACAGACCATGTGGATGACGCCTGGCTTGCGCAGGCGGGGATCGGTTTTTCCGCCGCGCCCGGTTGTAACGCAATAGCGGTCGTAGAATATGTTTTTTCAGCGTTGCTGATGCTGGCGGAGCGCGACGGGTTTGCGTTACGCGATCGCACCGTAGGCATTGTGGGTGTGGGCAACGTGGGCGGGCGTTTGCAGGCGCGTCTGGAAGCGCTGGGGATCCGCACGCTGCTGTGCGATCCACCGCGAGCCGATCGCGGTGACGAAGGCAATTTCTGCTCGCTGGATGAACTGGTTGAGCAAGCCGATGTGCTGACTTTCCATACCCCGCTGTTTAAAGACGGGCCGTACAAAACGCTGCACATGGCGGATGACGCGCTGATTAGCCGGTTGAAGCTGGGCACTATTCTGATCAACGCCTGCCGTGGGCCGGTCATCGACAATACGGCATTGCTGAACCGGTTGAATGCCGGTCAGTCGCTGAGCGTTGTGCTGGATGTCTGGGAAGGAGAGCCGGATCTCAATGTGGCGTTGCTGGAGAAAGCCGATATCGGCACGGCGCACATTGCCGGGTATACCCTCGAAGGAAAAGCGCGTGGCACCACGCAGGTCTTTGAGGCCTATAGTAAGTTTATTGGTCACGAGCAGCACGTTGCGCTCAGTACCCTGTTACCCGCGCCGGAATTTGGTCGTATCACCCTGCACGGCCCGTTAGATCAGCCAACGCTGAAAAGGCTGGTGCATTTAGTGTATGATGTGCGCCGCGATGATGCGCCGCTGCGTAAAGTCGCTGGAATTCCGGGTGAGTTTGATAAACTGCGTAAAAATTACCTTGAGCGTCGTGAATGGTCGTCTTTATATGTGATGTGTGACGACGCAACGGCTGCTGCCTTATTGTGTAAGCTGGGTTTTAACGCTGTTCATCATCCGGCACATTAATGTCTTCTTAATGCTCCCTGTCGAATAATGCGACAGGGACGCTTACGTATTTCTTGGAGTAAATCACCATGTCTGAAGGCTGGAATATTGCCATTCTGGGCGCAACGGGCGCCGTAGGCGAAGCCCTGCTCGATACGCTGGCTGAACGCCAGTTCCCGGTCGGTGAAATTTATGCGCTGGCGCGTAATGAAAGCGCCGGTGAACATCTGCGTTTTAACGGTAAATCGGTCATAGTACAGGACGTTGCAGACTTTGACTGGACGCAGGCACAGTTGGCATTTTTTGTTGCGGGCGCTGAAGCCACCGCCGCATGGGTAGAAGAAGCCACTAATGCGGGTTGCCTGGTGATCGACAGCAGCGGTCTGTTCGCGCTTGAGCCAGACGTTCCGCTGGTGGTTTCGGACGTTAACCCGTTCGTGCTGGCGGATTACCGTAACCGCAATGTGATTGCAGTGCCTAACAGTCTGACCAGCCAACTGCTGTCTGCGCTGAAACCGTTGATTGATGACGGTGGGCTTTCGCGTATTACGGTGACCAATATTATCTCAGCTTCCGCTCATGGCAAAAAAGCGGTGGATGCGCTGGCCGGACAGAGTGCGAAACTGCTTAATGGCATCCCGATTGACGAAGATGATTTCTTTGGCCGTCAGTTGGCATTCAACATGCTGCCGCTGCTGCCCGATCGTGAAGGTAGCGTGCGTGAAGAGCGTCGTATCGTCGATGAAGTGCGCAAAATTATGCAGGATGACGGTCTGCTCATCTCTGCCAGCATCGTGCAGTCCCCGGTATTTTATGGCCACGCGCAGATGGTAAATTTTGAGGCCCTGCGCCCGTTGGCGGCGGAAGAAGCGCGCGATGCGTTTTCACGCGGTGAAGACGTGGTGTTGTCGGAAGAGACCGACTTCCCGACCCAGGTTGGCGATGCATCGGGCACGCCGCACCTTTCTATTGGCTGCGTGCATAATGATTACGGTATGCCAGAGCAGGTTCAGTTCTGGTCTGTGGCGGACAACGTACGCTTTGGCGGCGCGTTAATGGCGGTGAAAATTGCGGAAAAACTGGTGCAGGAGTACCTGTACTAATGTCTGACCAGCAACAGCCGTCAACCCATAAAATTGCGCTGGGCATTGAGTATGACGGCAGCAAATATTATGGCTGGCAGCGCCAGAACGAAGTGCGTAGCGTTCAGGAAAAACTGGAAAAAGCGCTCTCTCAGGTGGCGAATGAACGCATCAATGTTTTTTGTGCAGGACGCACGGATGCGGGCGTTCATGGCACTGGGCAGGTCGTGCATTTTGAAACCACTGCCCAGCGTAAAGATGCGGCCTGGACACTGGGGGTAAATGCGAATTTACCTGGTGACATCGCCGTGCGCTGGGTTAAAGCTGTACCCGATGATTTTCATGCCCGATTTAGCGCCACGGCTCGCCGTTATCGCTACATCATCTACAATCATCGGTTGCGCCCTGCGGTTTTGGGTAAAGGGGTAACCCATTACTATGAACCGCTGGACGCTGAGCGTATGCATCGTGCGGCCCAGTGTCTGATTGGCGAAAATGATTTTACCTCGTTTCGCGCGGTGCAGTGTCAGTCGCGCACGCCGTGGCGAAACGTGATGCACATTAACGTCGAACGTTTCGGTGCATATGTGGTGGTGGATATTAAAGCGAATGCCTTTGTACATCATATGGTCAGGAATATTGTCGGCAGCCTGATGGAAGTTGGCGCCAACAACCAGCCGGAGAGCTGGATAGCAGAACTGTTAGCGGCAAAGGACAGAACGCTGGCAGCGGCAACGGCGAAAGCGGAAGGATTGTATCTGGTTGCGGTAGATTACCCGGACCGGTTCGACCTGCCAAAACCGCCTATGGGCCCGCTATTTCTGGCGGACTAATTTGAGTCGTATAAAGGCAAAACTATGGACCTGATTTACTTTCTTATCGATTTTATCCTGCACATTGATGTGCACCTGGCGGAGCTGGTTGCGGAATACGGTATCTGGGTATACGCCATTCTGTTTCTGATCCTGTTCTGTGAAACCGGGCTGGTGGTGACACCATTCCTGCCAGGGGATTCGCTGCTGTTTGTTGCGGGTGCGCTTTCTGCGCTGCCAACCAACGATCTCAATGTTCATCTGATGGTGGCACTGATGATTGTGGCGGCGATTGTGGGCGATGCGGTGAACTACACGATTGGCAGATTGTTCGGGGAAAAACTTTTCAGTAACCCGAACTCCAAAATTTTCCGCCGCAGCTACCTGGATAAAACCCATGCGTTCTACGAGCGTCATGGCGGTAAGACGATTATCCTGGCGCGTTTCGTGCCAATCGTGCGTACATTTGCGCCGTTTGTTGCCGGTATGGGACATATGTCCTACCGTCACTTTGCGATGTATAACGTCGTAGGCGCATTGCTGTGGGTATTGTTGTTCACCTACGCAGGCTACCTGTTCGGCGATCTGCCGATCGTCCAGGAAAACCTGAAATTATTGATTGTGGCGATTATCGTCCTTTCCGTATTGCCGGGGGTGATTGAAGTAATTCGCCATAAGCGTGCTGCGTCACGGGCTGCAAAATAGAAAGTAACTCAGCGGTTCGACCACTTTTTTATCCAAAGTTTCGGGCTGTTATGTTTTAATGTGCAACATTCATGGTCTGTTAGGGGCAAAAATGGCATTATGCGCCCCTTATAACAAAGCTGACTAGGGTTCAGGCAGAAAGGTCACCAATGAGCTGGATTGAACGAATTAAAAGCAACATTACTCCCACCCGCAAGGCAAGCATTCCTGAAGGGGTGTGGACCAAGTGTGATAGCTGCGGTCAGGTTTTATACCGTGCTGAGCTGGAACGTAATCTTGAGGTCTGTCCGAAGTGTGACCATCATATGCGCATGTCGGCGCGCAATCGCCTGCATAGCCTGTTAGATGAAGGTTCTCTTGTGGAACTGGGTAGCGAGCTTGAGCCGAAAGACGTGCTGAAGTTTCGTGACTCCAAAAAATACAAAGACAGACTGGCTTCTGCGCAGAAAGAAACCGGCGAGAAAGATGCGCTGGTGGTGATGAAAGGCACACTTCACGGTATGCCGGTCGTTGCTGCGGCATTCGAGTTCGCGTTTATGGGCGGCTCCATGGGCTCTGTGGTCGGCGCGCGTTTTGTCCGTGCCGTTGAGCAGGCGCTGGAAGACAACTGTCCGCTGATCTGCTTCTCCGCTTCTGGCGGGGCGCGTATGCAGGAAGCGCTGATGTCTTTGATGCAGATGGCGAAAACCTCTGCTGCGCTGGCGAAAATGCAGGAACGCGGTTTACCGTATATTTCTGTACTGACCGACCCAACAATGGGTGGTGTTTCCGCAAGCTTTGCGATGCTGGGCGATCTCAACATTGCCGAACCGAAAGCATTGATCGGCTTCGCTGGTCCGCGTGTTATCGAGCAAACCGTACGTGAGAAACTGCCGCCGGGATTCCAGCGCAGCGAGTTCCTGATTGAAAAAGGCGCTATCGATATGATCGTCCGCCGTCCGGAAATGCGCCTGAAACTGGCAAGCATCCTGGCGAAGCTGATGAATCTTCCTGCGCCGAATCCGGATGAGCCGCGTGAAGGCGAAGTGGTACCTCCGGTTCCCGATCAGGAACCAGAGGCCTGATAGTTTACGCTATGGGTTTCGGGTTGCAGGCAGGCGACAAGAGTGTTAATCCCGATGAACTTACACCGTTAAGTGATTCGGGAGAGCGAGTACAGCCAACACATCTGCAACGTGGAAAACGACGTGTAAAAAAGGGCAGGCCGGTTGGCGCTGCCCTTTTGCTTTTCTCAACGTAAAGAATCTACAGGCATCATGGACAATAAACGTATCCCTCAAGCCGCGTCGCCCCTGGCGTCGTGGCTTTCTTATCTTGAAAACCTGCACAGTAAAACCATCGATCTGGGCCTTGAACGCGTCAGCCAGGTGGCGCGTAAACTGGGTGTGTTGAAACCTGCGCCATTTGTTTTTACGGTGGCAGGAACCAATGGGAAAGGCACAACCTGTCGTACGCTGGAATCTGTGCTGACTGCGGCAGGCTATAAAGTTGGGGTGTACAGTTCGCCTCATCTGGTGCGCTACACGGAACGCGTGCGCGTGCAGGGGCGTGAACTGCCGGAATCAGCTCATACCGCCTCGTTTGCTGAGATTGAAGACTCACGTGGTGACATTTCCCTGACTTACTTTGAATACGGTACGTTATCGGCACTCTGGCTGTTTAAACAGGCCCAACTGGATGTTGTTATTCTGGAAGTGGGGTTAGGCGGCCGCCTTGACGCCACCAATATCGTCGATGCCGATGTCGCAGTAGTCACCAGTATTGCGCTTGACCATACTGACTGGCTGGGCCCGGATCGCGAAAGTATTGGTCGTGAGAAGGCAGGGATTTTCCGCGCAGAGAAACCGGCCATCGTCGGCGAACCGGAAATGCCTTACACCATCGCGGATGTCGCTCAGGAGAGCGGGGCGATTTTGCAACGTTGTGGTGTGGACTGGCGCTATGCAGTCACGGAGAACGACTGGTCGTTTACTGATGCTCATGGAACGCTGGCGCACCTGCCGTTGCCGCAGGTGCCACAACCTAATGCTGCAACCGCACTGGCTGCACTGCGCGCAAGCGGTCTTAACGTCAGCGAGCAGGCCATTCGTGACGGTATCGAACAAGCGATTTTACCGGGACGCTTCCAGATTGTGAGCGAGTCGCCGCGGGTTATTTTTGATGTTGCCCATAACCCGCATGCGGCGGAGTATCTGACCGGACGTCTGAAAAAGTTAGTGAAAAGCGGGCGTGTACTTGCGGTTATCGGTATGCTACATGATAAAGATATTGCCGGTACGTTGGCTTGGCTGAAAAGTGTGGTTGACGACTGGTACTGTGCGCCCCTGGAAGGGCCGCGTGGTGCAACGGCAGAACAGCTGCTGGAGCACCTGGGCAAAGGCAACGCTTATGACAGCGTGGCGCAGGCATGGACTGCGGCACTTGCTGAGGCGAAGCCAGAAGATACCGTGTTGGTGTGTGGATCGTTTCACACTGTCGCACATGTCATGGAAGTAATAGACGTGGGGAGAAGCGGTGGCGAGTAAGTTTCAGAATCGATTAGTCGGCACAATTGTGCTGGTCGCGCTCGGGGTGATTGTGCTTCCCGGGCTGCTTGACGGCCAGAAAAAGCATTATCAGGATGAATTTGCAGCGATCCCACTGGTACCTAAACCCGGCGATCGCGATGAACCAGACATGATGCCTGCAGCAACGCAGGCGCTGCCGACTCAGCCGCCGGAAGGGGCGGCAGAAGAGGTGCGTGCGGGTGATGCTGCCGCGCCATCGTTGGATCCATCACGTTTGACGACGGCAAACAGCGCGGAGTTAGATCCTGTCCCTGCGCCTGTGGAACCACCGAAACCTAAACCGAAACCGCAGCCTGTTGCCGTCGCCCCGACACCAACACCGGCACCGACTCCAGCGCCGAAACCGGCCGCTGAGGAAGCGCCAGCGCCAACCGGCAAAGCGTACGTTGTACAACTCGGTGCGCTGAAAAACGCGGATAAGGTCAATGAGATCGTGGGTAAACTTCGTGGCGCGGGCTTCCGGGTATATACTTCCCCGTCAACGCCGGTGCAGGGTAAAATAACCCGCATTCTCGTAGGGCCTGACGCCTCCAAAGATAAGCTGAAGAACTCGCTGGGCGAGCTGCAGAAGATCTCTGGTTTGAGCGGGGTGGTGATGGGGTATACCCCTAACTAAGGGATTGCGTTACGTTGCTCTGATGTAGGCCGGACAAGGTGTTTACACCGCCATCCGGCAGTGTCCGAAGAGGCATAAAATCGTATGGCGTTGAAGATTTTTTCAGCGCCATTTTTATTTACGCGTGGAAAGGAAATCCCTACGCAAACGTTTTCTTTTTCTGTTAGAATGCGCCCCGAACAGGACGACAGGGCGTAAAATCGTGGGACACATATGGTCTGGATTGATTACGCCATTATCGCGGTGATTGGTTTTTCCTGTCTGGTTAGCCTGATCCGTGGCTTTGTTCGTGAAGCATTATCGTTGGTGACTTGGGGTTGTGCTTTCTTTGTCGCCAGCCATTACTACACTTACCTGTCTGTCTGGTTTACGGGCTTTGAAGACGAACTGGTTCGAAATGGGATTGCTATCGCGATACTGTTCATCGCGACACTTATCGTCGGCGCTATCGTTAACTTTGTGATAGGCCAACTGGTAGAGAAAACAGGACTGTCGGGTACCGACAGGGTGTTGGGGATCTGCTTCGGTGCTTTGCGTGGAGCGTTGATCGTCGCCGCCATACTGTTCTTTCTCGATAGCTTTACCGGTCTGTCGAAAAGTGAAGACTGGGGTAAGTCACAGCTGATCCCGCAGTTCAGTTTCATCATCAGATGGTTCTTTGACTATCTGCAAAGCTCGTCAAGTTTCTTGCCCAAAGTATAAACTTTGGGTCGTTGCTGAACGAGGAAAAGACGTATGTGCGGTATTGTCGGTATCGCCGGTGTTATGCCGGTAAACCAGTCGATTTATGACGCGTTAACGGTGCTCCAGCATCGTGGTCAGGATGCTGCGGGCATCATCACCATTGATGCCAACAACTGCTTCCGCTTGCGTAAAGCAAACGGAATGGTGAGCGATATTTTTGAAGCGCGCCATATGCAGCGTTTGCAGGGCAATATGGGCATCGGTCATGTGCGTTACCCAACGGCTGGCAGCTCCAGCGCCTCCGAAGCTCAACCTTTTTACGTCAACTCACCGTATGGCATTACGCTTGCCCACAATGGCAACCTGACCAATGCGCATGAGTTGCGTAAAAAGCTGTTTGAAGAAAAGCGCCGCCACATCAATACCACTTCAGATTCTGAAATTCTGCTGAATATTTTCGCCAGCGAGCTGGATAACTTCCGCCATTACCCGCTGGAAGCCGACAATATTTTTGCGGCCATTGCGGCAACCAACCGCCAGATTCGCGGCGCCTATGCCTGCGTGGCGATGATTATCGGTCACGGTATGGTTGCCTTCCGCGACCCTAACGGTATCCGTCCGCTGGTGATGGGCAAACGCGATATTGGCGATGGCCGTACCGAGTACATGGTGGCGTCTGAGAGCGTAGCGCTGGATACGCTGGGCTTTGAATTCCTGCGCGACGTAGCACCTGGCGAAGCGGTGTACATCACCGAAAAAGGCCAGCTGTTTACCCGTCAGTGTGCCGATAACCCGGTGAGCAATCCATGTCTGTTTGAATACGTTTACTTCGCACGTCCTGACTCCTTTATCGACAAGATTTCCGTCTACAGCGCCCGTGTGAATATGGGGACTAAGCTTGGCGAAAAAATTGCCCGTGAGTGGGAAGATCTGGACATCGACGTAGTAATCCCAATCCCGGAAACCTCCTGTGATATCGCGCTGGAAATTGCTCGTATTCTCGGTAAGCCGTACCGCCAGGGGTTTGTGAAAAACCGCTATGTGGGCCGTACCTTTATCATGCCGGGCCAGCAGTTGCGTCGTAAATCTGTGCGCCGTAAGCTGAATGCTAACCGTGCGGAATTCCGTGATAAAAACGTGCTGCTGGTGGATGACTCCATCGTGCGTGGCACCACCTCAGAACAGATTATCGAGATGGCGCGTGAAGCTGGCGCGAAAAAGGTGTATCTGGCCTCTGCCGCCCCGGAAATTCGCTTCCCGAACGTTTATGGCATCGATATGCCTACGGCGACGGAGTTGATTGCGCATGGTCGTGAAGTGGACGAGATTCGCCAGATAATCGGCGCAGATGGTCTGATCTTCCAGGATCTGAACGATCTGATTGAAGCTGTCCGTGCTGAGAACCCGGATATTCAGCAGTTTGAATGTTCAGTGTTTAACGGCGTGTACGTTACCAAAGACGTCGACCAGCAATATCTCGATTTCCTCGACTCCCTGCGTAATGACGATGCCAAAGCGGTGTTGCGTCAGAACGAAGCGGAAAACCTTGAGATGCACAACGAAGGTTAATGTTTGCTCGCAAGCAAGGGCGCAACCTGCGCCCTTGCTTGCAACTCACCGTAATTTCCTGCAAAGTCGGCCCTGAGCAAGTAAGGGCGATTACACATGAAACGATTCATCATTGGTATTTCTGGTGCAAGCGGGGCAATTTACGGCGTGCGCCTGTTGCAGGTATTGCGTGACGTCACTGATGTGGAAACCCACCTGGTGATGAGTGCCGCTGCCCGGCAGACGCTGGCGCTGGAAACGGACCTCTCTGTGCGCGACGTGCAGGCGCTGGCAAATGTGAATCATGATAGCCGTGATATCGCCGCCAGTATCTCCTCCGGCTCTTTTCAGACCGCTGGAATGGTTATCCTGCCTTGTTCAATCAAAACGCTTTCTGGCATCGTCCACAGTTACACCGATGGGTTGCTTACCCGTGCGGCAGATGTGGTGTTGAAAGAACGTCGTCCGTTGGTGCTGTGTGTACGCGAAACGCCGCTGCATCTGGGGCATTTGCGATTGATGACGCAGGCGGCAGAAATTGGGGCGGTAATTATGCCACCTGTCCCGGCGTTTTATCATCGTCCGCAAACGCTCGATGATGTGATTAATCAAACGGTTAATCGCGTGCTTGACCAGTTTGATATTACCCTTCCGCAGGACCTGTTCACCCGCTGGCAAGGGGCGTAAGCCGTTCCATCAGCGTGCAAAGAATCATCCGTTGCCCTGTTTCAGGGCAATTTTGTAACCGCGATCATATCCTCAACATTTAATTCGTTAAAACTCAACGAAACGCTGCGGTTCAACCGCCAGACCTGCTATCTTCAAAATCAGGACATTATTGCAACGTTTTATTAACATATTTAACGTCGAATATCCTCATCGACGCGAAAATGGCATAAGACCTGCATGAAAAAGTCTGCAAACACACAACACAACGTAAAACATAATAAAATTACGCCACTTGAGGGTTATGTATGAAGAAGACGGTTCTTGCTTTGTCTTTGCTGGTAGGACTCTCCGCCACCGCGGCCAGCTACGCAGCACTTCCGCAGACGGTTCGTATTGGTACAGATACAACGTACGCTCCTTTTTCCTCTAAAGATGCCAAAGGCGACTTTGTCGGCTTCGATATCGATCTGGGAAATGAGATGTGTAAGCGCATGCAGATCAAATGCACCTGGGTTGCCAGTGACTTTGATGCGCTGATCCCATCGCTGAAAGCGAAAAAAATTGATGCCATCATCTCCTCGCTTTCTATCACCGAAAAGCGTCAGCAAGAGATTGCGTTCTCAGACAAACTTTACGCTGCAGACTCACGTCTGATCGCCGCGAAAGGCTCCCCAATTCAGCCGACTCTGGATTCCCTCAAAGGTAAACACGTTGGCGTCCTGCAAGGCTCTACTCAGGAAGCCTATGCCAATGACAACTGGCGCAGCAAAGGCGTGGACGTGGTGGCCTATGCGAACCAGGACCTCATCTATTCTGACCTGACGGCAGGCCGTCTGGACGCGGCATTGCAAGATGAAGTCGCGGCCAGCGAAGGCTTCCTGAAGCAGCCTGCTGGTAAGGATTACGCTTTTGCCGGTCCGTCGGTGAAAGATAAAAAATACTTTGGTGACGGAACCGGGATTGGCTTGCGCAAAGATGATGCAGAGCTGAAAGCCGCTTTCGACAAAGCGCTGGGCGAACTGCGTAAAGACGGCACCTACGACAAAAT
Source organism: Citrobacter sp. MGH105 (assembly GCF_001037485.2). Lineage (NCBI taxonomy): Bacteria > Pseudomonadati > Pseudomonadota > Gammaproteobacteria > Enterobacterales > Enterobacteriaceae > Citrobacter > Citrobacter sp. MGH105. The sequence goes on from NZ_CP073048.1 coordinate 1,632,449, forward strand.
GGCGAGCAAATATTTTAATTTTAATGTCTACGGCGATTAATACAGCGGCGTGGGGAATTGACTGCACCATTGCGGGTAACCATTTCGGTGCATAATAAATTCAGTGCACTGTTTTGGTGCTTTTATCGCTGACTTAATAAGCATGAGTGCATACTTAAGCGCTTTTCATGCAAATAAATACCGCCGACAGGGTAGAATGCTTTGCCTTGTCGGCCTGATTAATGGCACGATAACTGCACCTGGTCCTGTAAAGATCCCCTATAAAAGACAGTCTGTTGAGGATAGTTATGAAAAAACTGGTGTTGTCTCTTTCTCTGGTTCTGGCTTTCTCCAGTGCTACCGCAGCATTTGCAGCCATTCCGCAAAAAATTCGTATCGGTACCGATCCTACTTATGCGCCGTTCGAATCGAAGAATGCGCAGGGTGAATTAGTCGGTTTTGATATCGATCTGGCTAAAGAGCTGTGCAAACGTATCAATACGCAATGTACCTTCGTGGAAAACCCGCTGGACGCGCTGATCCCTTCGCTAAAAGCGAAGAAAATCGATGCCATCATGTCCTCGCTTTCCATTACTGAAAAACGTCAGCAGGAAATCGCATTTACCGACAAGCTTTATGCAGCCGATTCGCGTCTGGTTGTCGCTAAAGATTCTGCTATTCAGCCGACCATTGAGTCGCTGAAAGGCAAACGTGTTGGTGTGCTGCAGGGCACTACCCAGGAAACGTTCGGCAACGAACACTGGGCGCCAAAAGGTATTGAGATTGTCTCTTATCAGGGGCAGGACAATATCTATTCTGACCTGACTGCCGGGCGTATTGACGCAGCGTTCCAGGATGAAGTTGCGGCCAGCGAAGGCTTCCTGAAACAGCCAGTCGGTAAAGATTACAAATTCGGCGGCCCGTCTGTGAAAGACGAGAAGTTGTTCGGCGTGGGTACCGGTATGGGGCTGCGCAAAGACGATAATGAACTGCGCGAAGCGCTGAATAAAGCCTTTGCCGAAATGCGAGCTGACGGTACTTACGAGAAGCTGGCGAAAAAGTACTTCGATTTTGATGTTTACGGCGGTTAATTACCGCAGGTGCTGATAAAGCCCGTAGATTTTTGACGCGTTGAATTTATGCCCGATGGCACCGCGCTTATCCGGCCTACGGTGATTTTGTAGGCCGGATAAGGCAAGGCCGCCATCCGGCATTTAACGGTTAGTCTGAAATCAAAAGAGGCTTACTACTCCACCACACACGACAGGACAGGCAGCATGTTGTATGGCTTTTCAGGTGTTATTTTACAGGGCGCAATTGTTACGCTGGAGCTGGCACTCAGCTCGGTGGTACTGGCGGTTCTGATAGGTCTTGTCGGCGCAGCAGCAAAGCTGTCGCAAAGCCGGGCAATGGGACTTATTTTCGAAGGGTACACAACGCTAATCCGCGGCGTGCCCGATCTGGTCTTAATGCTGCTCATCTTCTACGGATTACAAATCGCGCTGAACACCATTACCGATGCCATCGGTATCGGCCAGATTGATATTGATCCGATGGTTGCGGGCATTATCACCCTTGGATTCATCTACGGCGCCTATTTTACCGAAACTTTTCGCGGTGCGTTTATGGCTGTACCAAAAGGCCATATTGAAGCCGCGACGGCGTTTGGCTTTACCAGCTCACAAATATTTCGTCGCATTATGTTCCCGGCGATGATGCGTTATGCCTTACCGGGAATCGGCAATAACTGGCAGGTTATTCTTAAGGCTACGGCGCTGGTATCGTTGCTTGGACTTGAAGACGTGGTGAAAGCGACTCAGCTTGCCGGGAAGAGTACCTGGGAGCCGTTCTATTTTGCCGTCGTGTGCGGGGTCATCTATCTGGTGTTTACCACTGTTTCTAATGGTGTGCTGCTGTACCTTGAGCGCCGCTATTCCGTGGGTGTGAAGAGGGCTGACCTGTGATCGAGATTATTCAGGAATACTGGAAGTCCCTGCTGTGGACCGACGGATATCGCTACACTGGCGTCGCTATCACCCTGTGGCTTTTGATTTCGTCAGTAGTGATGGGCGGAATACTGGCACTCTTTTTGGCGATTGGTCGCGTTTCCAGTAATAAATTTATCCAGTTTCCCATCTGGCTGTTCACCTATATTTTTCGTGGGACGCCGCTGTACGTTCAGTTACTGGTGTTTTATTCCGGGATGTATACGCTGGAAATAGTTAAAGGCACGGACTTCCTCAACGCGTTTTTCCGCAGCGGGCTGAATTGCACCGTGCTGGCGCTGACGCTGAATACCTGCGCCTATACAACGGAGATTTTCGCCGGGGCTATTCGTTCCGTGCCTCACGGTGAGATTGAGGCTGCGCGCGCATACGGTTTCTCGTCATTCAAACTGTATCGATGCATTATTTTACCTTCCGCGCTGCGTATTGCGCTGCCGGCATACAGTAATGAAGTCATTTTAATGCTGCACTCCACGGCGCTGGCATTTACGGCCACGGTGCCAGATTTGTTGAAAATCGCTCGCGATATCAACTCGGCAACGTATCAGCCGTTTACCGCCTTCGGTATTGCCGCTGTGCTGTATTTGATTATTTCGTATGTCCTGATCAGTCTGTTCCGTAAAGCGGAAAAACGCTGGTTGCAGCATGTATCCTCTAAATGATTCGAGTAACACGATGTCTGAAAATAAATTAAACGTTATCGATTTACATAAGCACTACGGCGAACATGAAGTGCTGAAAGGGGTATCGCTGCAGGCCAACGCGGGTGATGTTATCAGCATTATTGGCTCGTCAGGTTCCGGTAAAAGTACCTTCCTGCGCTGCATTAACTTTCTCGAGAAACCGAGTGCCGGGTCGATTGTCGTCAGCGGTCAGAACATTGGTCTGGTGCGCGACAAAGACGGCCAGTTGAAGGTTGCGGACAAAAATCAGCTACGCCTGCTGCGTACGCGTCTGACGATGGTCTTTCAGCACTTTAATCTGTGGAGTCACATGACAGTGCTGGAAAACGTCATGGAAGCGCCGATTCAGGTGTTGGGGCTGAGCAAGCAGGAAGCTCGCGACCGTGCGGTGAAGTATCTGGCTAAAGTGGGCATTGATGAGCGCGCACAGGGAAAATATCCGGTGCACCTGTCCGGTGGTCAGCAGCAGCGTGTTTCCATTGCCCGTGCGCTGGCGATGGAACCGGAAGTGTTGCTGTTTGATGAACCTACGTCGGCGCTTGATCCTGAGCTGGTGGGTGAAGTGCTGCGCATTATGCAACAGCTGGCTGAAGAGGGGAAAACCATGGTGGTGGTGACCCACGAAATGGGGTTTGCCCGTCATGTTTCCACGCACGTGATTTTCCTGCATCAGGGGAAAATTGAGGAAGAGGGTGACCCGGAGCAGGTATTTGGTAATCCGCAAAGCCCGCGTTTGCAGCAGTTCCTTAAAGGATCGCTGAAGTAAGTCAACAGCCCGGAGGCGCTACGCTTTCCGGGCTTACAATTTTAGCGCGTCGCGCTCCAGCCGAAACACCCAGTCGTTGTAGGCGATGCCGTCAATCTCATACGCCTTTTCCAGTACCTGCGTACGTACAAAGCCTGTCTTTTCCAGAATACGGATTGAACCCTTGTTATCCGCCAGCGCGTATGCGTTTATCGCCGTCACACCTGCATGCTCGAAGGCATACTGGCACACCGCGCGCACGGCTTCGCTGGCAATACCTTTCCCCTGAGCCTGTGGCATGATGGCGTAGCCGAGGTCGGCTTCCTGCGGGTAAAGATGGCTGATTTGCAGACCAATATCGCCAAGTGGCGTCGGGCTGTTATGTTCGCGGATGACGAAAGTGTGCTGTGCGGCCAGACGTCTGGCGAATAACAGCCGCGTATCTTTCGCCGGGGCGATGTTGCCCATATAGCGCATGACTTCAGGACATTCACGGAGTTTCTGGAAAAATGACCAGTCAGAAAATTGAAACAAAGAGAGGGTAAGTCGGGGAGTCGATATTATCGCCATAACGTCGCCATTGCGGAAATCTGGTCTATAACCTTACCACCACAACGGCGACTGTGAATAGTGCATAGGGGTTATCGGATGACATCCGCCAGCGCTTCTTCTAAATCGTACCAGCGAAACGTAAAACCGGAAGCTTCCAGGCGTTTGGGCAATGCGCGTTGTCCACCAAGGACCAGTACTGACGATTCCCCCATCAGCAGTCGCATAGCGGTGGCGGGAACGCGCAGAATTGCAGGGCGGTTCAGAGCGTGACCCAGCGCGTGGGCAAACTGCTCATTGTGCACCGGGTATGGCGAAACCATATTGAAGGGACCGCGTAGATCGTTATTCAGCAGCCAGATAATTCCGTTGACCATATCATCAACATGGATCCAGGCCATATACTGGCGTCCGTTACCGATCGGGCCGCCTAAGCCAAGACGAAACGGCGGGACCATTTTTGCCAGAATGCCGCCTGCTGAGGCCAGTACCACGCCGGTACGCAGCATACATACGCGGGTTTTGTCGCTTTGCGCAGTGCTGGCAATTTGCTCCCAGCGGGCGCACAGCTTGTGGGTAAATTCGTTATGCGGTGGCTCTTCTTCCGTAACCACAACTTCGCCCAAATCGCCGTAGTAACCGGTAGCGGAACCGGAGATTAACACGGAGGGCGGCGTCTCGCTGGCATTGATTAAATCGACCAGTTTCTGCGTAATGCCCCAACGGCTCTGGCACAAGCGTTCCTTTTGCTGTGCGCTCCAGCGCTTATCTGCGATAGGTTCTCCGGCAAGGTTAATCACGGCATCAATATTATTGAGATGTTGCCGCTCTTCCAGTCCTTTCCATAACGTGACCCGAGAGTCGAGAATCTGACGAGCCTTATCAGGGGTACGTGTCACTACGATTATCTGATGCCCCAGTTCCAGCAGGCAGGGGATCAGATGACGTCCAATCAGGCCAGTACCGCCGGTAATCAGAATCTGCATGTCGCCTCCCGGGTTACGTTTTAGCGCTGCCAGCTCAGCGTCATTGATACTGAGTCGGCGTAACGCAATGCGTGAAGTTTATCTATCTCCACTTCAGCATAAGTGACCCAGTGATGTTCGCGTGCGATATCGAGCACATCTTGAGTTAATTTTTCTAACAATGAGAAGCGGTTACCCTCCACGTGGGCAATGATGCTTTTGGTTATAGTGCGATAATTCAGCGCGTCGTTGATATCTTCGCTGGTACGGGCTTTGTCTGCCGGATAGTGAATGGCAATGTTGATGACGATATCCTGGCGATTAAGGATCTCCTCTTCTTTGATGCCGATAAAGGTGCGCAGACGAAGGTTTTTTATACGAATAATGGCGTCAGGTTGTGACATTGCAGGTTTCCTCCATGTATGAACCTCTGCATGATACACGAGAACCGAATTGCGTCACCGCTTCTCACTCAGTGCTTGCTGCATGGCGCGTTCCGTGGCGGGACGCGTACGGATGCGTTCGTGCCAGTTATTGACCGCCGGGTAATTGTCGAGGTCGATGCGCTGACGCTGATGGGCGTGGATCCACGGCCAGCAGGCAATGTCAGCAATGCTGTAATGATCGCCTCCCAGCCAGGGTGATGTTTCCAGACGTTTATTCATCACGTTGTACAGGCGCTGGGTTTCAACCTGGTATCTTTCAATAGCGTAAGGGATCGTTTGCGGAGCGTAATGACTGAAATGATGATTCTGCCCCAGCATGGGACCCAGACCGCTGACCTGCCAGAACAGCCACTGCAGCGTGGTGTGGCGTTCGCGTAATTCACCGCTAAGCAGCTTACCGCTCTTCTCCGCCAGATAGAGTAAAATTTCTCCGGACTCAAACAAGCTGATGGGCCTTCCGCCATCTTCCGGCGCATGATCGATAATGGCCGGGATTTTATTGTTCGGCGAGATCAGTAGAAAATCGGGGCGAAACTGGCTGCCTTTGCTGATATCGACATGAATCAGACGGTATTGCAGCTGTGCCTCTTCAAGAAACAGCGTGATTTTGTGACCGTTTGGCGATGGCGTGTAATAGAGATCGATCATTTTCAGCATCCGTTTTGTCATGAACCGGGTCATTACAAGTATAGAGCCTGTTGGCGTGCGTGAGTTTTCATCAAGTGACAGCGAGAGAAAGACTCTATATTTTGAAAGCAAGCCAATACACTTCAGAGGACATTATGAGCAAATCTGCAATTACGCTGTGGTCAGATGCCAATTTTTTCTCCCCTTACGTGCTGTCTGTTTATGTTGCTCTGCAAGAGAAAGGGCTACCTTTTACGCTGAAAACCGTTGATCTCAATAGTGGTGAACACTTGCATCCTTCATGGCAAGGTTACGCCTTGACGCGCCGCGTACCGGTTCTTGAGATCGATGGTTTTGAACTAAGCGAATCATCAGCGATTACGGAATTCCTGGAAGAGAGCTTTGCACCGCCACAGTGGGAGCGTATCTACCCACACGATGTACAAAAGCGCGCTCGGGCGCGCCAGGTTCAGGCGTGGATCCGCAGCGATTTAATGCCTATCCGTGAGGAACGATCAACAGATGTCGTTTTTGCTGACGTAAAGAAAGGACCGTTAAGCGAAGCGGGAAAAGCCAGTGCGGAAAAACTGTTCGCTACTGCGAGCAGTTTACTGAGCCACGGTAAGCAGAATTTATTTGGCGAATGGTGTATCGCTGACTGTGATTTAGCGCTAATGCTTAATCGCCTGGTCCTGAATGGTGATGAGGTTCCAGAAGCGCTTGCGGAATACGCCACCTTCCAGTGGCAGCGCGCTTCAGTCCAGCGTTTTATCGCGCTTTCAGCGAAGCGTTCCTGCTGAAAAACGGGCCGTAATCCAGTATCATTACAAGGTAATTTTCAGCGAGGAGTGAGTGATGAAACTGATGTTCGCATCGGACATTCATGGTTCGTTGCCAGCCACGGAACGCGTACTCGAGCGGTTTGCTGCAAGCGGCGCGCAATGGCTGGTGATATTGGGTGATGTTTTAAACCACGGACCGCGTAATGCGCTTCCAGAAGGCTATGCACCTGCGCAGGTTGCTGAACGGCTGAATGAGCTGGCATCGCGAATTATTGCGGTGCGTGGTAATTGCGACAGCGAAGTGGATCAGATGCTCCTGCATTTTCCGATGACTGCGCCGTGGCAGCAAATTCTGACAGAAAACCAGCGACTCTTTTTGACGCACGGACATCTTTTTGGCCCGCAAAATTTGCCGGCGCTCAATGCGGGCGATGTTCTGGTTTATGGGCATACTCATCTGCCGGTTGCTGAGCGGCGCGAGGGTATCTATCATTTCAATCCCGGCTCGGTAAGCATCCCGAAAGGGGGCTTTGCGGCAAGTTACGGGATTCTGGATGATAATGTTCTCAGCGTAATGGCACTCAATGATCAAAGTGTTATTGCACAGGTCGAGATTAATCCGTAATTTACCCCACAAACATAAACGCGCCGTAAGAGCGCCAGAAAAAAGAAGGTTTCCTGATGGTGGAACAGCGTCGTTTGGCAAGTACTGAATGGGTGGATATTGTGAATGAAGACAATGAAGTCATTGCACAGTCCAGCCGGGAACAAATGCGGGCGCAACGCTTACGCCATCGTGCAACGTATATCGTTGTGCATGATGGTATGGGCAAAATTCTGGTTCAACGTCGCACTGAGACAAAAGATTTTTTGCCCGGCATGCTGGATGCCACCGCAGGCGGTGTGGTTCAGGCTGACGAGCAGATGCTGGAATCAGCGCGTCGTGAAGCAGAAGAGGAACTGGGGATTGCGGGCGTGCCGTTTGCCGAGCATGGTCAGTTTTACTTTGAAGACCAGAACTGTCGCGTATGGGGTGGGTTGTTTAGCTGCGTTTCCCACGGACCGTTTGCGCTTCAGGAAGATGAGGTCAGTGAAGTTTGCTGGTTGACGCCGGAAGAAATTACCGCGCGCTGCGACGAATTTACACCGGACTCCCTGAAAGCCCTGGCGCTGTGGATGACCCGCAACGCCAAGAATGAAGGGGCGAAAGCCGAAAAGCAGGAAGAAGCTGAGTAAACTCTGTTCATCCGGCCTACTGCGTCGAGAAATCGAGTAGGCCGGACGCACACTTTTTAATGGTAACCCATCATCTGCGCGCCAATCACCACCACGCTGGACATAATAAACAGCAGTCCCAACAGCGTAGCACCTACCTTCAGCCAGTTACGAAAATCCACCCGACAAACGCCTAACGTAGCCATCAGAGATGCTGACGTCGGATAGATAATATGACTGAATCCGTCGCCAAACTGGAAGGCCAGGACTGTGACCTGACGGTTTACGCCAACCAGATCGCCCAGCGGTGCCAGTAGCGGCATGGTTAACGCAGCCTGACCAGAGCCGGAAGTGACGAAGAAATTAAAAACAGCCTGGAACAACAGCATAAACCACGCCGCGATGGCGTTATCCAGCCCGCTGATGCCATTGGCAATGCTGTGCAGCAGAGTGTTTAACACGCTGGCTTCACCCGCCTATCCATTACCGACCAGTAGTAAAATGCCTTTGGCAAAACCAACCAGCAGGGCAGGGGCAATCATCATTCGTGCACCCTCAGTGAATGAGGAGGCCATGATGTTGACCGTCATGCCGTTGAGCCGAAACACGACGCCGATAATGCCAATCACCAGACCCATCGTGAAGAACTGACTGGCGATCTCAGGAATAAACCACGCGTTGACGATAACGCCCCAGACAACCCAAATCATCACCGCGGTCAGCACCAGTAGCACTAACCAGTCTCCCAGCGTGAAGCGTCGTTCCACGACCTCGTCCTGCTGCTCGCGAAAGAAGCTGTCGGATTCATGTACCCGGGACAAAAGCGGATTCTTTTTGATACGCGCCGCATAGGCCAGCGTGAAGGTCAGCCCGATTAGTGTAGCGATCACCCAGACCACGATGCGTAGCCCGGAACCAGAGAGCACCGGTACCCCCGCAATACCTTGCGCGACCACCACGCAAAATGGGTTCATCCATGAGCTGGCGAAACCAATCTGAGTCGCGATATAGGTAACCAGCACGGTGGTGATACTGTCGTAACCTAGCCGTACCATCAAAGGCGCGATGATAATGGCAAAGGCAACAGCCTCTTCCCCCATGCCAAACACCGCACCGCCTAAGGAGAAGAGAATAAACAGCACTGGGATAAACAGGACCTCGTTGCCCCGCGTATGGCGAATGAGCGCCAGGATGCCGTTATCAATGGTGCCGGTACGCATAACGATGCCGAATGCGCCGCCAATGACCAGCATAAACATAATGATGCCGACAGCAGTGCCGAATTTCGAGCCGGAGGTTAATCCTTCAAACGGGAAATTCATCAGGCCTGGGCGTTCATCTCCGGTGGTGAATAACTGCACCCGGTGATACTGCTCTTCACCTTCGTCGTTGGTCAGAATACGAAAGGAATGGGGGTCAACCACCTTACGGGTTTTGGTTTGTCCATCAACCTGATACTGAACTTCCTGGCTGTCGAACATCCCGACGGGAACAACCCATGTTGCCAGACTGGTTAAAATGGCGACGAAAAAAATAATCACCAGCGTGTCGGGCATCGCCCATTTTTTAGCTGGCTGTGATTCTGTTACTGCTGACATGAAAGACTATCCCTGTTGCAACGCAAAAGAGAGTAAGTATGCGAACAGAAGAATAGTTATTCATTGATGCAGCGCATCCAGGCAAATGTTTCAGATTATGCCAAAGGGGAAAAAGACATAAAAAAACCGGAAATATCAGCTATTTCCGGTTTGATAAGCAGATGTGTTGCCGGATAAAAGATCCGGCACACTCGGCAGATTACTGCTGCTGGGAAGACTGGATCGCGGTCAGTGCGATGGTGTAGACGATATCGTCTACCAGCGCGCCACGAGACAGGTCGTTCACCGGCTTGCGCATACCCTGCAGCATTGGCCCGATGGAGATCAGGTCGGCAGAACGCTGTACCGCTTTGTAAGTGGTGTTACCGGTGTTCAGATCCGGGAAGATGAACACGGTAGCGCGACCTGCAACCGGAGAGTTCGGCGCTTTGGATTTCGCTACGTCAGCCATAACGGCGGCGTCGTACTGCAGCGGACCGTCGATCATCAGGTCAGGACGTTTTTCCTGTGCCAGACGGGTTGCTTCGCGAACTTTCTCTACGTCACTACCTGCACCAGAAGTACCGGTGGAGTAGGAGAGCATCGCTACGCGCGGTTCGATACCGAAGGCAATTGCGGAATCAGCGGACTGAATCGCGATTTCTGCCAGCTGCTCTGCAGTCGGATCCGGGTTGATCGCGCAGTCGCCGTAAACGTAAACCTGATCCGGCAGCAGCATGAAGAACACGGAAGACACCAGAGAGCTACCCGGTGCAGTTTTGATCAGCTGCAGCGGCGGACGGATGGTGTTCGCGGTGGTGTGTACTGCACCAGAAACCAGACCGTCAACATCGTCCTGTTCCAGCATCAGGGTACCGAGAACCACGTTGTCTTCCAGCTGTTCGCGGGCAACGGTTTCGGTCATACCTTTGTTTTTACGCAGTTCGACCAGGCGAGCAACGTAGCTTTCGCGAACCACATCTGGATCAACGATTTCTACACCAGCACCCAGTTCAACGCCCTGAGAGGCTGCAACGCGGGTGATCTCATCCGGGTTACCCAGCAGTACGCAGGTTGCGATACCACGTTCAGCACAGATAGCAGCCGCTTTAACGGTACGCGGTTCGTCGCCTTCCGGCAGAACAACGCGTTTGCCCGCTTTGCGCGCCAGCTCGGTCAACTGATAACGGAACGCTGGCGGAGACAGACGACGGCTACGCTCAGAGGTTGCAGTCAGGGATTCAATCCAGTCAGCATTGATGTAGTTAGCAACGTATTCCTGAACTTTCTCAATGCGCTCGTGATCGTCAACCGGAACTTCCAGGTTGAAGCTCTGCAGGCTCAGAGAGGTCTGCCAGGTGTTGGTGTTTACCATGAATACCGGCAGGCCAGTTTCAAATGCACGTTCGCACAGTTTAGTGATGCGCGCATCCATTTCGTAGCCGCCAGTCAGCAGCAGGGCACCGATTTCCACGCCGTTCATAGCAGCCAGACATGCTGCAACCAGCACGTCAGGACGGTCGGCAGAAGTCACCAGCAGAGAACCTGCGCGGAAGTGCTCCAGCATGTGCGGAATGCTGCGTGCGCAGAAAGTCACAGACTTCACGCGACGGGTGTTGATATCGCCTTCGTTAACGATGGTGGCGTTCAGGTGACGCGCCATATCGATTGCACGAGTAGCGATCAGATCGAAGCTCCATGGCACCGCGCCCAGAACCGGCAGCGGACTGGATTCTTGCAGTTTAGCCGGATCAACTTTGATCACTTTCGCTTTGGAAGAGTCGTCGAAAATCTCGGACAGATCCGGGCGAGTACGGCCCTGCTCATCAACCGGTGCGTTCAGTTTGTTAACGATTACGCCGGTGATGTTGGTGTTTTTCGCGCCGCCGAAGCTGCTGCGAGTCAGTTCAATACGCTCGTTCAGCTGTTCCGGGGTGTCGGTACCCTGAGACATAACGAAGACGATTTCCGCGTTCAGCGTTTTCGCGATTTCGTAGTTCAGAGACTGCGCGAACTGATGTTTACGGGTTGGGACCAGGCCTTCAACCAGTACGACTTCAGCGTCTTTGGTGTTCGCGTGGTAGTTCGCGATGATCTCTTCCATCAGCACATCTTTCTGATTGCTGGACAGTAAAGATTCAACGTGGCTCATCTTCAGCGGCTCAGCGGCTGGCAGAGAAGAGTTAGCACGGACGATGCTGGTAGTCTGGTCTGGCGCATCGCCACCGGCACGCGGTTGAGCGATCGGCTTAAAGACGCTCAGACGAACGCCTTTGCGTTCCATTGCGCGGATCACGCCAAGGCTGACGCTGGTCAGGCCGACGCTGGTTCCGGTAGGGATCAGCATAATAATACGGGACACGGTTTATCCTCTTTCGTTACCGCCAATTTAGACGGGTTACAAAACAGCACCGCCAGCTAGGCTGGCGGTGTGAAATCAGGCAGTCAGACGGCTCGCGTCTTGCGCGATAACCAGTTCTTCGTTGGTTGGGATAACCAGCGCAGGACGGGTACCTTCTTTGTTGATGAAACCAGATTTGCCGAAACGTGCGGCCAGGTTACGTTCGTGGTCAACTTCAAAGCCCAGAACGCCCAGTTTGCCCAGAGACAGTTCACGAACCATCGCTGCGTTTTCACCGATACCACCGGTGAAGACAACTGCATCCAGACGACCATCCATCAGCGCAGTGTAAGAACCGATGTATTTCGCCAGACGGTGGCAGTAAACGTCCATTGCACGTTTAGCGTCTTCTTTAGTAGCGTAGTTATCTTCAACATAACGGCAGTCGCTGGTGACTTCGGTCAGACCCAGCAGGCCGGACTCTTTGGTCAGCATTTTGTTGATCTGGTCAACGCTCATGCCCAGGGTATCGTGCAGGTGGAAGATGATCGCCGGGTCGATGTCACCGGAACGCGTACCCATCACCAGACCTTCCAGCGGGGTCAGACCCATGGAGGTATCAACACATTTACCGTTACGGATAGCAGATACAGAACCGCCATTGCCCAAGTGGCAAGTGATGATGTTCAGCTCTTCAACCGGTTTGTTCAGCACTTTTGCCGCTTCCTGTGTGACGAAGAAGTGGCTGGTACCGTGCGCGCCGTAACGACGAACGCCGTGTTCTTTGTACAGGCTGTACGGCAGAGCATAGAGGTAAGACTCTTCCGGCATAGTCTGATGGAACGCGGTGTCGAATACAGCCACGTTTTTGTCTTTCAGATTAGGGAAGGATTTCAGCGCTTCTGCGATACCGATCAGGTGAGCCGGGTTATGCAGCGGTGCGAAAGAGGCAGAATCTTTGATGCCCTGAATAACGGAATCATCGATAACCACGGAGCTGGTGTACTTCTCGCCGCCGTGTACGATACGGTGACCAATAGCGGTCAATTGCGCAGACAATTCTGGTTTTTGTGCCAGAATAGTGTTAACGATAAAGTTCAGCGCTTCACTGTGAGCGGCGCCTGCACCTAAAGCCGCTTCTTGTTTACCGCCGTCCATTTTCCACTTGATACGTGCTTCTGGGAGATGGAAACATTCGGCTAAACCAGAGAGGTATTCTTCACCGTTTACTGCATCGATGATGGCAAATTTCAGTGAGGAGCTACCGCAGTTCAGAACCAGTACTAACTTACTCGACATGGAAGTACCTATTTATGATACGTGGCTAAAAAAACGTCAGGGAGTCATAGAGCGTAGCGCATGATGACACCGACGTTTATGATTAACATCATGCGCCATAGTCTTTTTGGGCACGATGGAATAAATACCTTTGAGTCTATGTCATTTTGCGTATTTTTCAGGCAATGGCATAATGTATGCCAATTTGACGACTCAATGATTTTGGACTACAGGCCTTACAGGCCGGCACAGGATACCTGAATGTGGGTATCAAAGACAAAATGTTTTGAACGATGTCCCTTGTAGTTGTTGTTTTGCACAAATTTTTTAATTTTTATATGTGAAGTTGAGGTAACCGCCATGTCGACACCGGATAATCGCTCCGTCAATTTTTTTAGCTTGTTTCGCCGGGGGCAGCACTATGCAAAGACGTGGCCAATGGAAAAGCGCCTTGCGCCCGTGTTTGTTGAGAACCGCGTGATCCGCATGACGCGTTACGCGATTCGTTTTATGCCGCCTATCGCCGTCTTCACCTTATGTTGGCAAATTGCGTTAGGGGGGCAGTTGGGCCCGGCCGTGGCGACTGCTCTGTTTGCGCTTAGCCTGCCGATGCAGGGGATGTGGTGGCTGGGAAAACGTTCCGTAACGCCGCTGCCGCCTTCAATTCTCAATTGGTTCTACGAAGTTCGGGGTAAATTGCAAGAAGCTGGGCAGGCGCTCTCTCCGGTGGAAGGAAAGCCGGATTACCAGGCGTTGGCTGACACGCTTAAGCGCGCCTTCAAACAACTGGATAAAACTTTCCTTGATGATTTGTAATTGACCCCTGATTACGCATATAAAAGAAGGCACAAGATGCCTTCTTTTTTTTCATCGCAGTAGTAGTGATACAGGAGTCCCAAATGGAAATGACCAACGCTCAACGTCTGATTTTGTCGAATCAGTACAAAATGATGACTATGCTCGATCCAACTAACGCCGAGCGTTATCGTCGTTTGCAGACGATTATTGAACGCGGTTACGGCTTGCAGATGCGTGAGCTGGATCGTGAGTTTGGTGAACTGACGGAAGAAACCTGTCGTACGATTATCGATATTATGGAGATGTATCACGCATTACATGTGTCCTGGACTAATCTTAAGGATGCGCAGGCTATTGATGAGCGTCGCGTGACCTTCCTCGGTTTTGACGCCGCAACGGAAGCCCGTTTCCTCGGGTATGTTCGTTTTATGGTCAATGTGGAAGGTCGTTACACCCACTTTGATGCGGGTACGCATGGCTTCAACGCCCAGACCCCAATGTGGGAAAAATATCAGCGTATGCTGAATGTTTGGCACTCTTGCCCGCGTCAATATCACCTGAGCGCGAATGAAATTAACCAAATCATTAATGCCTGAGGGGGCGAGCGTGCAGTGCAAAGGTTTTCTGTTTGATCTGGATGGAACGCTGGTCGATTCCTTACCCGCAGTAGAGCGTGCGTGGTGCAACTGGGCCGATCGCTTCGGCCTCGATCACGCCGAGGTACTCGGCTTTATTCATGGCAAGCAGGCCATTACCTCCCTGCGACACTTTATGGTGGGCAAGTCTGAGGCAGAGATCGCCGCGGAATTTACCCGTCTGGAGCAGATCGAAGCGACGGAAACCGCCGGGATCACCGCGCTGCCGGGGGCAGTTGATTTACTCAACCATCTCAATAAAGCGGGTATTCCATGGGCGATTGTGACCTCCGGCTCCATGCCGGTCGCACGGGCGCGCCATCGTGTTGCTGGGCTTCCTGCTCCAGAAGTGTTTGTCACCGCTGAGCGGGTAAAAAGAGGGAAGCCAGAGCCAGACGCGTATCTGTTAGGCGCTCAACTTCTGGGTCTGGCGCCGCAGGAATGTGCAGTGGTGGAAGATGCCCCCGCCGGGGTGCTCTCAGGATTGGCTGCTGGGTGTCATGTCATCGCGGTTAACGCGCCAGCGGATACGCCGCGTCTGGACGAGGTTGATTTTTCGCTGACCAGTCTGGAACATATTTCTGTGACCAAACAACCCAACGGAAATGTGGTCGTTATAAGAAATACCTGATCATGATTTAGCCCCAGATTGTTGGGGCTTTTTTATGGCAGAATCAGCCCATCCCTCTCATTTAACAAGGATATGTTGTGAACGGTGAATTGATATGGGTTCTCTCATTGCTGGCGATTGCCGTCGTCTTGTTTGCAACTGGCAGAGTGCGTATGGACGCGGTCGCTTTGCTGGTCATTATTGCCTTTGTTCTGAGCGGAACATTGAGCATCACAGAGGCTTTTTCCGGGTTCAGCGATCCTAACGTTATTTTGATAGCGGCTTTATTCATTATCGGCGACGGCCTGGTGCGTACCGGCGTGGCGACGGTAATGGGTGCCTGGCTGGTGAAGGTCGCTGGCAGCAGTGAAGTTAAAATGCTGGTGTTGCTGATGATAACCGTAGCCGGACTCGGTGCCTTCATGAGTTCGACCGGTGTGGTCGCCATCTTTATTCCGGTTGTCTTAAGCGTTTCCATGCGCATGCAAATCTCCCCCTCACGCCTGATGATGCCATTGAGCTTTGCCGGATTGATAAGCGGCATGATGACGCTGGTGGCAACGCCGCCGAACCTGGTCGTCAACAGTGAATTGTTACGTGAAGGACTTAACGGTTTTAGCTTTTTTAGCGTAACCCCACTGGGACTGGTGGTGTTGGTACTCGGCATAATTTATATGCTGGTGATGCGTTTTATGCTGAAAGGTGAAGACTCCGGGCAGCCGGGAGACGGCTGGAAGCGCCGGACCTTTCGCGATCTGATCAAAGAATATCGCCTGACAGGGCGTGCCCGTCGCCTGGCGATTCGCCCGGGTTCTCCCATGATTGGCCAACGTCTGGATGACCTGAAATTGCGTGAGCGCTACGGGGCAAACGTGATTGGTGTTGAACGCTGGCGGCGTTTTCGCCGCGTGATAGTCGATGTTAACGGGGTTTCTGAGTTCCGTGCCCGTGACGTATTGCTGATCGATATGTCAGCGGCCGACGTTGACCTGCGTGAGTTTTGCAGCGAGCAACTGTTGGAGCCGATGGTGCTGCGTGGTGAATACTTCTCCGAGCAGGCGCTTGATGTGGGTATGGCCGAGATTTCATTGATTCCTGAATCGGAATTGATCGGTAAAACGGTGCGGGAAATCGCCTTTCGTACGCGTTATGGGCTTAATGTCGTCGGACTGAAGCGTGATGGTACGGCACTGGCCGGAGCGGTGGTGGATGAACCACTACTGATGGGCGATATCATTCTGGTGGTGGGCAACTGGAAACTCATCACTTTGTTGGGGCAAAAAGGGCGCGATTTCGTGGTGCTGAATATGCCCGTGGAAGTCAGTGAAGCTTCTCCGGCGCACAGCCAGGCGCCGCATGCGATTTTCTGTCTGGTGCTGATGGTCGCGTTAATGCTCACCGATGAAATCCCTAATACAGTTGCCGCGATTATCGCCTGTTTGCTGATGGGAAAATTCCGCTGCATCGATGCCGAAAGCGCCTACAAAGCCATTCACTGGCCAAGTATTATTTTGATTGTCGGAATGATGCCTTTTGCGCTGGCATTACAAAAAACGGGCGGCGTCGATCTGGTGGTTAAAGGGCTAATGGACGTTGGTGGAGGGTACGGCCCGTATATGATGCTGGGCTGTCTGTTCGTGCTGTGCGCGACCATTGGGTTATTTATCTCTAACACTGCGACGGCGGTACTGATGGCGCCGATTGCGCTGGCGGCAGCAAAGTCGATGGGCGTTTCGCCGTATCCTTTTGCAATGGTGATTGCGATGGCGGCTTCCGCAGCCTTTATGACGCCAGTTTCTTCACCGGTAAACACACTGGTACTCGGGCCGGGTAACTACAGCTTTAGCGATTTCGTAAAAATTGGCGTGCCGTTTACCATCATTGTGATGGTGGTGTGCGTGGTGATGATCCCGATGCTGTTTCCGTTTTGATTTTTATGTGCCGGATGGCGGCTAACACCTCATCCGGCCTACAAAGGCAATGTCGCCGCAAACTTACAATGGAGAATCCTGACTGATTTCATCTAATGAGAGGTGAAAACTCGGGACGAATACGTCCATAAAGTAGTCCATCTCTTCGCTGCGTCGTGACTCCAGCGTTTTTTCCAGACGTGTTTTCGCCAGCAGAAATTCGTTGTTACCGGCAGAGAGTTCTTCCAGGCACTTCAGATACGCGCACAGGGCATCGGCCTGTTTAACAATCGACCTCTCTTCTTCACTTAAGGCATGTTCATCAATGAGCGGCGCAAAAATATCGCGCAGCTCATCGGGAACCATATCGACCAGTTTTTGTTGGGCAATTTTCTCTATCGCTTTATATTCTTGGGCAATCTGCGAGTTGAAATATTTCACTGGGGTAGGGAGATCGCCGGTTAACACCTCTGACGCATCGTGATACATCGCCAGCAGGGCAATACGCTCAGCATTAACCTGACCACCAAATTTACGGTTTTTAATTGCGGCCAGCGCATGGGCAACCATGGCAACCTGCAGACTGTGTTCGGACACGTTTTCGGTGCGCACGTTGCGCATCAGCGGCCAGCGGTTAATGAGTTTCAGACGGGAGAGGTGGGCAAAAAAGTGGCTCTGCTTCATAACGACCCTTACTCAGTGACTTCAGTAACGGTATTTTGCGCAGAGAGTGCTACCGGATGCAAACCCGGCAGCACTTTGCGTGGTTACAGCTGGCGATACCCTGACAGGAAACGCTCAAATTTACTCAGCGACATTTCGATATCGTCAATGCGCGGTAGCGTGACGATGCGGAAATGATCCGGCCACGGCCAGTTGAATGCCGTCCCCTGGACCAGCAGTACTTTTTCCTGCAACAGGAAGTCGAGTACCATTTTCTGGTCGTCATGAATATTGAAGCGTTTAGCATCAATTTTCGGGAACATATACAGCGCACCGCGCGGTTTTACGCAAGAGACGCCGGGGATGTCATTAAGCAGTTCCCAGGCGCGGTTACGTTGCTCATACAGACGCCCGCCTGGCATGATGAATTCGCTGATGCTCTGATATCCACCCAGTGCGGTCTGAATGGCATGTTGTGCCGGAACGTTGGCGCACAGGCGCATAGAAGCCAGCATCTCAAGGCCTTCGATATACCCTTTGGCATGTTTCTTCGGTCCGTTCAGTACCATCCAGCCCTGGCGGAAACCGGCAACACGATAGGTTTTTGACAGGCCGTTAAAGGTAATAGTCAGCAGGTCAGGGGCCATTGCCGCAATCGAGTGGTGCTCGGCGTCATCGTAAAGAATTTTGTCGTAAATCTCGTCCGCAAAGATGATGAGATTGTTTTGGCGGGCAATCTCAACAATCTCCATCAGCAGCTCTTTAGAATACACCGCGCCAGTAGGGTTGTTTGGGTTGATGATGACGATCCCACGGGTACGCGGCGTAATTTTGGCGCGGATATCATCCAGGTCCGGGAACCAGTCTGACGATTCGTCACACAGGTAGTGCACGGCATTACCACCAGAGAGCGAAACCGCCGCCGTCCACAGTGGATAATCAGGTGCAGGAACCAGCATTTCGTCCCCACTGTTTAGCAATGCCTGCATGGCCTGCACAATCAATTCAGATACGCCGTTACCGATATAGATATCTTCCACGGTTACGTCGCGCATCCCACGGGCCTGGTAATGCTGCATGATTGCTTTGCGGGCTGAATAAAGGCCTTTGGAATCGCAATATCCTTGCGCAGTTGGCAAATTGCGGATCACATCCACCAAAATTTCATCTGGCGCTTCAAACCCGAAAGGCGCAGGGTTGCCGATGTTCAGTTTCAGAACTTTGTTGCCTTCTTCTTCCAGGCGCTTTGCTTCCTTCAGAACCGGGCCGCGAATGTCATAACAGACGTTTTCTAATTTGCTGGATTTTTCAATGGGGGACATGAACGTTGACCTTTTTAGCTGTGAATGCCACTCCCTGCCGTGGAAGTCAGCCCAGCACAATGTACTCCCACGACGGTAAGTTTTGAAGGGTCTTTAGTAGAAGATTTTGGAAAGCAGGAGGATTATAATTCACCGTTAATAACTAAATAATGTGATTTTTGTAGAGTAATAATCTGGATTGTTGTGTTTTTTGTGGTTTATATTTTGCTTTGTTAGTGTGGGTGTGGTGATTTGTCTGGTCAAAAAAAGTTAGACCTGTAAAGAAAAAGGTAGCCGAGATCTCAGCTGAATGGCGTAATTCGAAAATACTGAGGTTTTGCCTGCGAAATCTGTTATCGGTCTGATCCCTGCGTGATGCGGTGTGAATCCATTGTTAAGCATAATTAATGAATTGAGAGATTCTTAATTAATTATTATTTATTATTTAAACGACATCAAATTGAGTGGGCCAATAATACGAAAACCGTTGCGCTGACATAACACCAATTTGCCCGGAATTATTCGCGATAACACTTATAAATATAGTGGTTTTAGGTTAAGATAACTCCTATGAAATGGTGTGTAGTACGAATTTTACAATAATTCAAATGTTTGTTGGTTGTTCCTAACATCCTGAAAAGTTAGTTTTTAATGTGTAAATTATTGTTCGTTAACTATTTTTTAAATTTACAAAATTTACATGTTTCCCATTAGTCAGAATCATCCAGCAGCTAAAAATACGGCTCTTTCTCGTTGCTATATTCCGATGAATATCACGGGTATTAAAATAGCTCAGAAAGAGAATTGTTTCGTTTGTTAAACCAAATACATCCTTATTTTCACTTGGTTACACTAAGCGAAACTGAAGGGAGGCACATTACAAATGGAGTTGTTTGATTCTGAATGCACAGCATTAACCCGGTATGACCCGCGAGTAAGTGAAAAACTATGATAAATGCAAATCGTCCGATAATTAACCTCGACCTCGATCTGCTGAGAACCTTTGTTGCTGTTGCCGACCTGAATACCTTTGCGGCTGCGGCAGCTGCGGTATGTCGAACTCAGTCTGCGGTAAGTCAGCAAATGCAGCGTCTTGAACAACTTGTGGGGAAAGAGTTGTTCGCGCGCCATGGACGCAACAAACTGCTGACCGAACATGGTATCCAGCTGTTGGGTTACGCCAGGAAAATACTGCGATTTAATGATGAGGCATGCTCATCATTGATGTTTAACAATCTTCAGGGGGTGTTAACTATCGGTGCTTCTGATGAATCCGCCGATACCATACTCCCTTTTCTGCTTAACCGTATAAGTTCGGTTTATCCGAAACTTGCACTGGATGTCAGAGTGAAACGCAACGCCTACATGGTGGAGATGCTTAAGTCGCAAGAAGTGGATTTAGTGGTCACCACTAACCGACCTGGCGATTTTGAGTGCCTGAATTTGCGGACTTCACCGACGCACTGGTATTGCGCAGCCGAATATATCCTGCAAAAAGGGGAACCGGTGCCGTTAGTTCTGCTGGACGATCCCAGCCCGTTTCGCGATATCGTGCTGGCGACGTTGAATGCAGCACAGATCCCGTGGCGTCTGGCTTATGTCGCTTCAACATTGCCTGCGGTCCGCGCGGCGGTAAAAGCAGGGCTGGGCGTTACTGCCCGTCCTGTCGAAATGATGAGCCCGGATTTACGCGTACTGGGTGCGGCAGACGGATTGCCACCTCTGCCTGATACCGAGTATCTGCTGTGCAGCGATCCGGCCACGCAAAATGAATTAGCTCAGGTTATCTTTAAGTCGATGCAGACATATCAAAATCCTTGGCAATACAATCAGTTTACCCCTGAAGGGGGAGATGACTCGCTGATTGTTGAAGGCGACTTTGAGTAAAGCGTCACAAAAAAACGTTTTAAAATGTAAGTGTAAAAAAGAGCCACTGATGATGAAAAAACATCCAGTGGCTCTTTTTTTATGCGAATATTACTGCTTTCTGTTCATTGATATACTAAAACTTAACAAAATCAGCAGGTAAAAAAACAGACTGACAATAGGGTGAAAAATAATCAGCTGAGTTACTAAATGTTTCCATGTTAAAAAACTAGAGAAATTGTTGCTGTTTTTTATGGTGAATTAACAAAAGCGTGTCACAGATCAAGAAAATACTCCCATTTAGGGGGAGGCATCTGGGTGAATTCCTGTCAAAATAGACGTGTATTATCTTTTTTACTTCACTACGGACACGATTCAACAACATTAAAAATGACCGATGATGCAATCGAAGTGGGTCTAAAGAGCACTTTATGTTAATGAAGTTGGAACAGTGTAAAATAATGTGAGGAAACTTTTGTTAAAGTTGACAAAAGGTTATAGAAAGGAGTAAAAAACCCCATCAATTAGCTGTCTAAAATGATTTTTCACAGTGATTGTAAGGTTTTTTTTATTCCTCCCCATGAATCGATGTGGCGTTCATCTGCCGAAAAGAGCAGAGAATTTGGCGCTACTTTTGATGAGTAAGCAATGAGTATGTCAACATCCACTGAAATCATCGCTCATCACTGGGCATTCGCTATCTTTCTTATCGTTGCCATTGGCCTGTGCTGCCTGATGCTCGTCGGCGGCTGGTTTTTAGGGGGTCGCGCACGCGCGAGATCTAAAAACGTGCCGTTTGAATCAGGTATCGACTCGGTCGGCACCGCCCGCCTGCGCCTGTCTGCCAAGTTTTATCTGGTAGCCATGTTCTTCGTTATCTTCGACGTTGAAGCGCTGTATCTGTTCGCATGGTCAACTTCTATTCGTGAAAGCGGTTGGATTGGCTTTGTGGAAGCTGCAATTTTTATTTTTGTGTTACTGGCAGGTCTGGTTTATCTGGTGCGTATTGGCGCGCTGGACTGGACGCCCGCGCGTTCACGCCGCGAGCGTATGAACCCGGAAACGAACAGTATCGCTAATCGTCAACGCTAACCGCGAGGCATTAAGATGGATTATACGCTCACCCGCATAGATCCTAACGGTGAGAACGACCGTTACCCCCTGCAAAAACAGGAGATCGTAACCGACCCCCTGGAACAAGAAGTTAACAAAAACGTGTTCATGGGCAAACTGCATGACATGGTTAACTGGGGCCGTAAAAACTCAATTTGGCCATATAACTTTGGCCTTTCCTGCTGCTACGTTGAGATGGTGACCTCGTTTACCGCCGTGCACGATGTGGCCCGTTTTGGTGCGGAAGTACTGCGTGCATCGCCGCGTCAGGCTGACCTGATGGTCGTAGCCGGAACCTGCTTTACCAAAATGGCACCAGTTATTCAGCGCCTCTACGATCAGATGCTGGAACCGAAATGGGTTATTTCCATGGGCGCATGCGCCAACTCCGGCGGTATGTACGACATCTATTCTGTGGTGCAGGGCGTTGATAAATTTATTCCGGTCGATGTGTACATCCCGGGATGTCCGCCGCGCCCAGAAGCGTATATGCAGGCTCTGATGCTGCTGCAAGATTCCATTGGCAAAGAACGCCGTCCGCTCTCCTGGGTGGTTGGCGATCAGGGCGTTTATCGCGCCAATATGCAGTCAGAACGCGAGCGTAAACGCGGCGAACGTATTGCTGTAACGAATCTTCGTACACCAGACGAGATTTAATTTGCGCCTGTCGGCAGCAGCACTTCCTTCGCTTATCACTACATAAATAGCGCGAAGCACTGCCGACCACCACGGACCATTTGCAATGGTGAACAATATGACCGACTTAACCGCGCAAGACGCCGTATGGCAAACACGGGATCACCTTGATGACCCGGTCATTGGCGAACTGCGCAACCGTTTTGGGCCGGATGCCTTTACCGTTCAGGCGACTCGCACCGGGGTACCCGTTGTTTGGGTCAAGCGTGAACAATTACTGGAAGTTGGCGATTTCTTAAAGAGACTGCCGAAACCTTACGTCATGCTGTTTGACTTACACGGCATGGACGAACGTCTGCGTACGCACCGCGAAGGGTTACCTGCCGCGGATTTTTCCGTTTTCTATCACCTGATCTCCATTGAACGCAATCGCGATATCATGCTCAAGGTGGCTTTGTCTGAAAACGATCTGCGCGTACCGACTTTCACCAAACTGTTCCCGAACGCCAACTGGTATGAGCGTGAAACCTGGGAAATGTTTGGCATCGATATCGAAGGTCACCCGCACCTGACGCGTCTGCTGATGCCGCATACCTGGGAAGGTCATCCGCTGCGTAAAGACTACCCGGCGCGTGCGACCGAATTTGATCCGTTTGAGCTGACTAAAGCCAAACAGGATCTGGAAATGGAAGCGCTGACCTTCAAACCAGAAGATTGGGGTATGAAGCGTAGCACCGAAAATGAGGACTTCATGTTCCTCAACCTCGGTCCTAACCACCCGTCTTCTCACGGTGCTTTCCGTATTGTGCTGCAGCTTGATGGCGAAGAAATCGTCGACTGCGTACCTGACATCGGCTACCACCACCGTGGCGCTGAAAAGATGGGTGAACGTCAGTCCTGGCACAGCTACATTCCGTACACCGACCGTATTGAGTACCTCGGCGGCTGCGTAAACGAAATGCCTTACGTTTTGGCCGTTGAGAAGCTGGCTGGTATCACCACGCCGGATCGCGTCAACGTGATTCGCGTGATGTTGTCCGAACTGTTCCGTATCAACAGCCACCTGCTGTACATCTCCACGTTCATTCAGGACGTCGGCGCGATGACCCCGGTCTTCTTCGCCTTTACCGACCGTCAGAAAATCTATGACGTGGTGGAAGCGATCACCGGTTTCCGTATGCACCCGGCCTGGTTCCGTATCGGCGGTGTGGCACACGATCTGCCGCGCGGTTGGGACAAGCTGCTGCGTGACTTCCTCGACTGGATGCCAAAACGTCTGGATTCTTACGAGAAAGCCGCACTGCGTAACACCATCCTGAAAGGCCGTTCGCAGGGCGTTGCCGCTTACGGTAAGAAAGAAGCGCTGGACTGGGGTTGTACCGGTGCTGCGCTGCGCGCGACCGGTATTGATTTCGACGTGCGTAAAGCGCGTCCGTACTCTGGCTACGAAAACTTTGACTTTGAAGTCCCGGTTGGCGGCGGCGTTTCTGACTGCTATACCCGCGTGATGCTGAAAGTTGAAGAGCTGCGCCAGAGTCTGCGCATCCTTGAGCAGTGCCTCAATAACATGCCGGAAGGCCCGTTCAAAGCGGATCACCCGCTGACGACGCCGCCGCCGAAAGAGCGCACGCTGCAACATATCGAAACCCTTATCACCCACTTCCTGCAGGTTTCGTGGGGTCCGGTTATGCCGGCAAACGAGTCCTTCCAGATGGTGGAAGCGACCAAGGGTATCAACAGTTACTACCTGACCAGCGATGGCAGCACCATGAGTTACCGTACCCGTATCCGTACCCCGAGCTATGCGCACCTGCAGCAGATCCCGGTAGCGGTACGTGGCAGCCTGGTGTCCGACTTAATCGTCCATCTGGGTAGTATCGATTTTGTTATGTCAGATGTGGACCGCTAATTATGCACGAGAATCAACAACCACAAACCGAGGCTTTTGAGCTGAGTGCGGCTGAGCGTGAAGCGATTGAGCACGAGAAGCACCACTACGAAGACCCGCGTGCGGCGTCCATTGAAGCGCTGAAAATCGTTCAGAAACAGCGTGGCTGGGTGCCGGATGGGGCGATCTATGCGATCGCTGATGTGCTGGGTATTCCGGCAAGCGACGTAGAAGGTGTTGCTACGTTTTATAGCCAGATCTTCCGCCAGCCGGTAGGTCGCCACGTGATCCGCTATTGCGACAGCGTGGTGTGCCATATCAACGGCTACCAGGGGATCCAGGCCGCGCTTGAGAAAAAACTCAACATCAAGCCGGGGCAGACGACCTTTGATGGTCGCTTTACGCTGCTGCCGACCTGTTGCCTGGGGAACTGCGATAAAGGGCCAAACATGATGATCGATGAGGATACTCACGCTCACCTGACCCCGGAAGGCATTCCCGAACTACTGGAGCGGTATAAATGAAAGACATTATCCGTACTCCCGAAACCCATCCGCTGACCTGGCGTCTGCGTGATGACAAACAGCCGGTCTGGCTGGACGAATACCGTAGCAAGAACGGCTACGAAGGTGCGCGTAAGGCCCTGACCGGGCTGTCACCGGACGAAATCGTTAATCAGGTAAAAGACGCTGGCCTGAAAGGGCGCGGCGGCGCGGGCTTTTCCACCGGTCTGAAGTGGAGCCTGATGCCGAAAGACGAATCCATGAACATCCGTTACCTGCTGTGTAACGCCGATGAAATGGAGCCGGGCACCTATAAAGACCGTCTGCTGATGGAACAGCTGCCGCACCTGCTGGTGGAAGGCATGCTGATTTCCGCGTTTGCGCTGAAAGCGTACCGTGGTTACATCTTCCTGCGCGGTGAATATATCGAAGCCGCCGTACATCTGCGTCGCGCGATTGCCGAAGCGACCGAAGCCGGTCTGCTTGGCAAAAACATCATGGGCACTGGTTTCGACTTCGAACTGTTTGTCCACACTGGGGCAGGGCGTTACATCTGCGGTGAAGAAACCGCGCTGATCAACTCCCTCGAAGGTCGCCGTGCTAACCCACGTTCCAAGCCGCCGTTCCCGGCAAGCTCTGGCGCATGGGGCAAACCGACCTGCGTAAACAACGTCGAAACCCTGTGTAACGTACCGGCTATCCTCGCGAACGGCGTGGAGTGGTACCAGAACATTTCGAAGAGCAAAGACGCGGGCACCAAGCTGATGGGCTTCTCTGGTCGCGTGAAGAATCCTGGCCTGTGGGAACTGCCTTTCGGTACTACCGCGCGTGAGATCCTCGAAGATTACGCGGGCGGCATGCGCGATGGACTGAAGTTTAAAGCCTGGCAGCCAGGCGGTGCAGGGACTGACTTCCTGACCGAAGCACACCTCGATCTGCCGATGGAATTCGAAAGCATTGGTAAAGCAGGTAGCCGTCTGGGCACTGCGCTGGCCATGGCTGTTGATCACGAGATTGGCATGGTTCCTTTGGTGCGTAACCTCGAAGAGTTCTTTGCCCGCGAGTCTTGCGGCTGGTGTACGCCGTGCCGTGACGGTCTGCCGTGGAGTGTGAAAATTCTGCGCGCGCTAGAGCGTGGCGAAGGCCAGCCTGGGGATATCGAGACACTTGAGCAACTGTGTCGTTTCCTCGGCCCGGGTAAAACCTTCTGTGCACACGCACCGGGTGCAGTGGAACCGCTGCAGAGCGCCATTAAATATTTCCGCGAAGAATTCGAAGCTGGCATCAAGCAGTCCTTCAGCAATACCCATCAGATTGGTGGTATTCAGCCGAACCTGCTGAAAGAGCGCTGGTGATTACAGGGTTAGCCCTGTGTCGCGATAAGAAATTCGATTAACGCTCGGTTACGACCGAGCCAACTGGAAGCATGCTGACTATGGCTACGATTCATGTAGACGGCAAAGAATATGAGGTCAACGGAGCGGACAACCTGCTGGAAGCTTGTCTGTCTCTCGGCCTTGATATTCCGTACTTTTGCTGGCACCCGGCGCTGGGAAGCGTCGGTGCTTGCCGCCAGTGTGCGGTGAAGCAATATCAAAACGCGGAAGACACGCGTGGTCGCCTGGTGATGTCTTGTATGACACCGGCCACCGAAGGCACCTTTATTTCTATTGATGACGAAGAAGCGAAACAGTTCCGCGAAAGCGTCGTGGAGTGGTTGATGACTAACCACCCGCACGACTGTCCGGTCTGTGAAGAGGGCGGCAACTGCCACCTGCAGGATATGACCGTCATGACCGGTCACAGCTTCCGTCGCTACCGCTTCACGAAGCGTACTCACCGTAACCAGGACCTGGGGCCGTTCATCTCTCACGAAATGAACCGCTGCATCGCCTGCTATCGCTGCGTACGTTACTACAAAGATTACGCCGATGGCGCGGATCTGGGCGTCTATGGCGCACATGACAACGTCTACTTCGGTCGCCCGGAAGACGGTACGCTCGAAAGCGAGTTCTCTGGTAACCTGGTAGAAATTTGCCCGACCGGCGTCTTCACTGATAAAACGCACTCCGAGCGTTATAACCGTAAATGGGACATGCAGTTTGCGCCGAGCATCTGCCAGCAGTGTTCCATCGGCTGTAACACCAGCCCGGGCGAACGCTACGGTGAACTGCGTCGTATCGAAAACCGTTATAACGGTACCGTTAACCACTACTTCCTCTGCGACCGTGGTCGTTTTGGCTATGGTTACGTGAACCTGAAAGACCGTCCGCGTCAGCCGGTACAGCGTCGTGGCGATGACCTGATCACGCTCAACGCCGAGCAGGCGATGCAGGGCGCGGCAGATATTCTGCGTCAGTCGAAGAAAGTAATTGGTATCGGCTCCCCGCGCGCCAGCGTTGAAAGTAACTTCGCGCTGCGTGAACTGGTGGGTGCGGATAACTTCTATACCGGTATCGCCCAGGGCGAGCAGGAACGTCTGCAACTGGCACTGAGCGTGCTGCGTGACGGCGGGATCCATACTCCGGCACTGCGCGAAATCGAATCTTATGATGCGGTTCTGGTGCTGGGCGAAGATGTCACCCAGACCGGCGCACGCGTTGCGCTGGCAGTGCGTCAGGCGGTGAAAGGTAAAGCGCGTGAAATGGCGGCGGCACAGAAAGTGGCTGACTGGCAGATCGCAGCAATCCTTAACATCGGCCAGCGTGCTAAGCACCCGCTGTTCGTTACCAACGTCGATAACACCCGTCTGGATGACATCGCCGCATGGACCTATCGTGCACCGGTTGAAGATCAGGCGCGTTTAGGTTTCGCTATCGCTCATGCGCTGGATAACAACGCTCCGGCGGTTGACGGTATCGACCGTGACCTGCAAAACAAAATTGACGTTATCGTTCAGGCACTGGCCGGGGCGAAGAAACCACTGATTATTTCCGGCACCAACGCCGGTAGCGCCGAAGTGATTCAGGCGGCTGCCAACGTGGCGAAGGCGCTGAAAGGCCGTGGCGCAGACGTCGGCATCACCATGATTGCTCGCTCTGTTAACAGCATGGGCCTGGGTATGATTGGCGGTGGTTCCCTTGACGATGCGCTGACCGAGCTGGAAACAGGTCGTGCTGACGCCGTTGTGGTGCTGGAGAATGACCTGCATCGCCATGCTTCAGCAACGCGTGTGAACGCAGCGCTGGCGAAAGCGCCGCTGGTACTGGTCATTGACCATCAGCGTACGGCAATTATGGAAAACGCTCATCTGGTGCTTTCCGCCGCAAGTTTCGCCGAAAGCGATGGTACGGTGATTAACAACGAAGGCCGCGCTCAGCGTTTCTTCCAGGTCTACGACCCGTCCTACTACGACAGTAACACCGTGATGCTGGAAAGCTGGCGCTGGCTGCACTCGCTGCACAGCACCGTGCAGAGCCGCGAAGTGGATTGGACGCAGCTCGACCACGTTATCGACGCGGTCGTTGAGAAGCTGCCGCAACTGGCGGGTATCAAAGATGCCGCTCCGGACGCAAGCTTCCGTATCCGTGGACAGAAATTGGCTCGTGAACCGCACCGCTACAGCGGTCGTACCGCAATGCGCGCCAACATCAGCGTACACGAACCGCGCCAGCCGCAGGACAAAGACACAATGTTCGCCTTCTCTATGGAAGGGAACAACCAACCGTCTGCGCCGCGTTCACAAATTCCGTTTGCCTGGGCTCCGGGCTGGAACTCCCCACAGGCGTGGAACAAGTTCCAGGATGAAGTGGGCGGTAAACTGCGTCATGGCGATCCGGGCGTGCGTCTGATCGAAGCTTCTGCAGATGGTATGGATTACTTCACTACCGTTCCGGCGAGCTTCCAGGCTCAGGATGGTCAGTGGCGTATAGCGCCGTACTACCATCTGTTTGGCAGTGACGAAATGTCCCAGCGTGCGCCAGTCTTCCAGACCCGTATGCCGCAGCCGTACATCAAACTCAACCCGGCTGATGCCGCGAAGTTGGGTGTTAATGCCGGTACGCGCGTTTCTTTCAGCTACGATGGCAACACGGTTACGCTGCCGGTTGAAATCGCTGAAGGATTAACGGCAGGGCAGGTTGGTTTGCCGATGGGTATGCCTGGCATCGCGCCGGTTCTGGCAGGTGCGCGTCTTGAGGATCTGCAGGAGGCACAACAATGAGTTGGATTACACCCGATCTGATTGAGATCCTGCTGAGCATTCTCAAAGCGGTCGTGATCCTGCTGGTGGTGGTCACCTGCGGGGCATTCATGAGCTTTGGCGAACGTCGTCTGCTGGGTCTGTTTCAGAACCGTTACGGACCGAACCGTGTTGGCTGGGGCGGTTCGCTCCAGCTGGTTGCGGACATGATCAAGATGTTCTTTAAAGAAGACTGGATCCCGAAATTCTCGGATCGCGTCATCTTTACCCTGGCACCGATGATCGCCTTCACCTCGCTGCTGCTGGCTTTCGCCATCGTGCCGGTGAGTCCGAACTGGGTGGTTGCTGACCTGAACATCGGGATCCTGTTCTTCCTGATGATGGCGGGCCTCGCGGTATACGCGGTGCTGTTCGCTGGCTGGTCCAGTAACAACAAATACTCCCTGCTCGGTGCGATGCGTGCTTCTGCGCAGACGCTGAGCTACGAAGTGTTCCTCGGGCTTTCCCTGATGGGCGTGGTGGCGCAGGCCGGTTCATTTAACATGACCGACATCGTCAACAACCAGGCTGATATCTGGAACGTTATTCCGCAGTTCTTTGGTTTTGTCAACTTTGCCATCGCGGGCGTGGCGGTGTGCCACCGTCACCCGTTTGACCAGCCAGAAGCCGAGCAGGAACTGGCCGACGGTTACCACATTGAATATTCCGGTATGAAATTCGGTTTGTTCTTCGTGGGTGAATACATCGGCATCGTCACCATTTCTGCACTGATGGTTACCCTGTTCTTCGGTGGCTGGCATGGCCCGTTCTTACCGCCATTCGTCTGGTTCGCGCTGAAAACCGCGTTCTTCATGATGATGTTCATTTTGATTCGTGCGTCGTTACCGCGTCCTCGTTATGACCAGGTAATGTCCTTCGGCTGGAAAGTCTGTCTGCCGCTGACGCTCGTCAACTTGCTGGTAACGGCGGCTGTCATTCTCTGGCAGGCGCAATAAGGGACACAAAGACCATGACCTTAAAAGAATTGTTCGTAGGTTTCGGCACCCAGGTACGTAGTATCTGGATGATCGGCCTGCATGCGTTCGCGAAACGCGAAACGCAGATGTATCCGGAAGAGCCGGTCTATCTACCGCCCCGTTTTCGTGGTCGTATCGTTCTGACTCGTGATCCAGACGGTGAAGAGCGCTGCGTTGCCTGTAACCTGTGTGCGGTAGCGTGTCCGGTAGGCTGTATTTCTCTGCAAAAAGCAGAGACCAAAGACGGCCGCTGGTATCCGGAGTTTTTCCGCATTAACTTCTCACGCTGCATTTTCTGCGGCCTGTGCGAAGAAGCCTGTCCGACTACGGCTATTCAGCTGACTCCAGATTTCGAGCTGGGTGAGTACAAGCGCCAGGACCTGGTTTACGAGAAAGAGGATCTGCTGATCTCCGGTCCGGGCAAATACCCGGAATATAACTTCTACCGGATGGCAGGTATGGCAATCGACGGCAAAGATAAGGGCGAAGCAGAGAACGAAGCTAAGCCTATCGACGTCAAGAGCCTGTTACCGTAAGGAGAGGGGCAATGGAGTTCGCTTTTTATATCTGTGGCCTGATAGCCATTCTCGCAACCTTGCGGGTGATCACCCACACCAATCCGGTACACGCGTTGCTGTACCTGATTATTTCGCTGCTGGCGATTTCTGGGGTGTTCTTCTCGTTAGGCGCTTACTTCGCCGGTGCGCTGGAAATTATCGTCTACGCGGGCGCCATCATGGTGCTGTTCGTGTTCGTGGTGATGATGCTCAACCTTGGTGGTTCTGAAATTGAACAGGAACGTCAGTGGCTGAAACCGCAGGTGTGGATTGGTCCGGCGATTCTGTCGGCCATTATGCTGGTGGTTATTGTTTACGCCATTCTGGGCGTTAACGATCAGGGCATCGACGGCACGCCAATTAGCGCGAAAGCAGTCGGTATTTCCCTGTTCGGACCGTATGTACTGGCGGTTGAACTGGCTTCGATGCTGCTGCTGGCGGGTCTGGTTGTGGCCTTCCACGTGGGGCGCGAAGAGCGTTCTGGTGAAGTGCTGAGCAATCGCACCGATGACCGCGCGAAAAGAAAAACGGAGGAGCACGCATGATCCCCTTACAACATGGACTGATCCTCGCTGCGATCTTATTCGTGCTGGGCTTAACCGGTCTGGTTATCCGCCGCAATCTGCTGTTTATGCTGATCGGACTGGAAATCATGATTAACGCCTCCGCGCTGGCCTTTGTGGTCGCCGGAAGCTACTGGGGCCAGACCGATGGTCAGGTGATGTATATTCTCGCCATCAGCCTTGCGGCTGCCGAAGCGAGCATTGGGCTTGCGCTGTTGCTGCAACTTCATCGCCGTCGCCAGAACCTGAACATCGATTCAGTAAGTGAGATGCGTGGATGAACATGCTTGCCTTAACCATTATTCTGCCATTTATTGGCTTTGTATTACTGGCGTTTTCTCGTGGTCGTTGGTCAGAAAATCTGTCCGCTACCGTGGGTGTCGGGTCGATCGGTCTGGCCGCGCTGGTGACTGCGTTTGTTGGCGTTGATTTCTTTGCCAATGGCCAGCAGGCTTACAGCCAGCCGCTGTGGACGTGGATGTCAGTCGGCGACTTCAACATCGGTTTTAACCTGGTGCTGGACGGCCTGTCGCTGACCATGCTCTCCGTGGTGACCGGCGTTGGTTTCCTGATCCACATGTTCGCCTCCTGGTATATGCGCGGAGAAGAGGGCTATTCTCGTTTCTTCGCCTACACCAACCTGTTTATCGCCAGCATGGTGGTTCTGGTGCTGGCGGATAACCTGCTGCTGATGTACCTCGGCTGGGAAGGCGTGGGCCTGTGCTCCTATCTGCTGATTGGTTTCTACTACACCGATCCGAAGAATGGCGCTGCGGCAATGAAAGCCTTCGTGGTAACCCGCGTTGGTGACGTATTCCTGGCGTTCGCGCTGTTCATCCTCTACAACGAGCTGGGCACGCTGAACTTCCGCGAAATGGTGGAACTGGCGCCTGCGCACTTTGCAGACGGTAACAACATGCTGATGTGGGCAACCCTGATGCTGCTGGGCGGTGCGGTCGGTAAATCTGCACAGCTGCCGTTGCAGACCTGGCTTGCTGATGCGATGGCCGGCCCGACGCCTGTCTCCGCGTTGATCCACGCCGCGACGATGGTTACCGCTGGTGTCTACCTGATAGCACGTACGCACGGCCTGTTCCTGATGACGCCTGAAATCCTGCACCTGGTGGGGATTATCGGTGCGATCACGCTGGTGCTGGCGGGTTTTGCTGCGCTGGTACAGACCGACATCAAACGCGTTCTTGCGTACTCCACCATGAGCCAGATTGGTTATATGTTCCTGGCTCTCGGCGTACAGGCGTGGGATGCGGCGATTTTCCACCTGATGACGCACGCCTTCTTTAAAGCGCTGCTGTTCCTGGCATCCGGCTCGGTTATCCTGGCTTGCCACCACGAACAGAACATCTTCAAGATGGGCGGGCTGCGTAAGTCAATTCCGCTGGTGTATCTCTGCTTCCTGATCGGTGGCGCGGCGCTGTCGGCTCTGCCGCTGATTACCGCTGGCTTCTTCAGTAAGGATGAGATTCTGGCCGGTGCAATGGCGAATGGTCATATTAATCTGATGGTTGCAGGTCTGGTCGGTGCATTCATGACCTCTCTGTACACCTTCCGTATGATTTTCATCGTGTTCCACGGTAAAGAACAAATTCACGCCCACGCAGGGAAGGGGATTACCCATCATCTGCCGCTGATTGTGCTGATGATCCTGTCCACCTTCGTTGGCGCGCTGATTGTGCCGCCGCTGCAGGGTGTACTGCCTGCGACGACCGAGCTTGAGCATGGTCGCGTCATGACGCTGGAAATTACCTCCGGTATCGTAGCGATTGCGGGCATCCTGATCGCAGCATGGCTGTGGCTGGGTAAACGCACACTGGTGACGTCGATTGCGAACAGTGCGCCGGGCCGCCTGCTGGGTACCTGGTGGTATAACGCCTGGGGCTTCGACTGGCTGTACGACAAAGTGTTCGTTAAGCCGTTCCTGGGTGTTGCCTGGTTGCTGAAACGCGATCCGCTCAACTCAATGATGAACATTCCGGCGATCCTTTCCCGCTTTGCAGGTAAAGGCCTGCTGTTGAGCGAGAACGGTTATCTGCGCTGGTATGTTGCATCAATGAGCATCGGCGCCGTCGTTGTGCTGGCACTGTTGATGGTACTGCGTTGAGTTTGTTGGCTGGATGAACGATTGCCGGATGGCGCTGCGCTTATCCGGCCTACAAACCCAAAAATAATTTTTAGAATTCGTTGAAAATCTGTTCCTGATGTACAGGCGTCATCGACGAAGTCAGACCGGAGACCGCCAGCGCAGAGCAACCGGAGCGTACTGAAGTACGTGAAGATTGCGAGCACTGCCGGGATTTGGGCTGACGAGTGAGATAGCCTGAGCAGGAGTAAATATAAGGGACATACTTAGCTATGTTATTACCCTGGTTGATATTAATTCCCTTTATCGGTGGCTTCCTGTGCTGGCAGACCGAACGCTTTGGCGTGAAGGTGCCGCGCTGGATCGCGCTGATTACCATGGGATTGACGCTGGCGCTTGGCCTGCAACTGTGGTTGCAGGGCGGCTATTCACTGACGCAATCCGCTGGCATTCCGCAGTGGCAGTCTGAATTTGTCCTGCCGTGGATCCCACGTTTTGGCATCTCTATTCATCTGGCTATCGACGGTCTGTCGCTGCTGATGGTAGTGCTGACCGGTCTGCTCGGTGTTCTGGCGGTACTTTGCTCCTGGAATGAAATCGAAAAATACCAGGGCTTCTTCCATCTGAACCTGATGTGGATCTTAGGCGGCGTGATCGGCGTGTTCCTTGCCATCGACATGTTCCTGTTCTTCTTCTTCTGGGAAATGATGCTGGTGCCGATGTACTTCCTGATCGCGTTGTGGGGCCATAAAGCCTCTGACGGTAAAACGCGTATCACTGCGGCGACCAAGTTCTTCATTTATACCCAGGCGAGTGGTCTGGTGATGTTGATTGCCATCCTGGCGCTGGTGTTTGTGCACTATAAAGCGACCGGTGTGTGGACCTTCAACTATGAAGAGCTGCTGAATACCCCGATGTCCCACGGTGTGGAATATCTGTTGATGCTGGGCTTCTTCATCGCCTTCGCGGTGAAAATGCCGGTAGTTCCGCTGCACGGCTGGTTGCCGGATGCGCACTCCCAGGCGCCGACCGCAGGTTCCGTTGACCTGGCGGGGATCTTGCTGAAAACCGCGGCTTACGGTCTGCTGCGCTTCTCTCTGCCGCTGTTCCCGAACGCGTCGGCTGAGTTTGCACCTATCGCAATGTGGCTGGGCGTTATCGGTATCTTCTACGGCGCGTGGATGGCCTTTAATCAGTACGACATCAAACGTCTGATCGCTTACACCTCCGTATCGCACATGGGCTTCGTACTGATTGCTATCTACACCGGCAGCCAGCTGGCGTACCAGGGTGCTGTTATCCAGATGATTGCGCACGGTCTGTCCGCAGCCGGTCTGTTCATTCTGTGTGGTCAGCTGTACGAACGTCTGCACACGCGTGATATGCGTATGATGGGCGGCCTGTGGGGCAAAATGAAATGGTTGCCTGCGCTGTCGATGTTCTTCGCAGTGTGTACGCTGGGTATGCCGGGTACAGGTAACTTCGTTGGCGAATTTATGATTCTGTTCGGCAGCTACCAGGTGGTTCCGGTCATTACCGTGATCTCGACCTTTGGTCTGGTGTTTGCCTCTGTTTACTCGCTGGCGATGCTGCATCGCGCTTACTTCGGTAAAGCGAAGAGCCAGATTGCCAGTGTTGAACTGCCAGGGATGTCGCTGCGTGAGCTGTTTATCATCCTGTTGCTGGTCGTGCTTCTGGTACTGCTTGGCTTCTATCCGCAGCCGATTCTGGATACCTCGCATTCTGCGATGAGCAACATCCAGCAGTGGTTTGTTAATTCCGTTACTACTACAAGGCCGTAAATCGCCATGACAATAACTCCACAACACCTGATTGCGCTGCTACCGCTGCTGATCGTCGGCTTGACGGTGGTGGTTGTGATGCTCTCCATTGCGTGGCGACGCAATCACTTCCTCAATGCCACGCTGTCGGTCATTGGGCTTAACGCCGCGCTTGTTTCGCTCTGGTTTGTTGGCCAGGCGGGCGCCATGGACGTCACCCCGCTGATGCGGGTTGACGGTTTCGCCATGCTCTACACCGGGCTGGTGCTGCTGGCGAGTCTTGCCACCTGTACCTTTGCTTACCCGTGGCTGGAAGGCTACGATGACAACCGGGAAGAGTTCTACCTGTTGGTGCTGATTGCCGCACTTGGCGGTATTCTGCTGGCTAACGCTAACCATCTGGCGGCGCTGTTCCTTGGTATTGAGCTTATCTCTCTGCCGCTGTTTGGTCTGGTTGGCTATGCGTTCCGTCAGAAACGTTCG
The DNA here is from genome assembly GCF_001037485.2 of Citrobacter sp. MGH105. Lineage (NCBI taxonomy): Bacteria > Pseudomonadati > Pseudomonadota > Gammaproteobacteria > Enterobacterales > Enterobacteriaceae > Citrobacter > Citrobacter sp. MGH105. The sequence goes on from NZ_CP073048.1 coordinate 1,668,204, forward strand.
CTGGAAGCCAGTATCAAATACACCATTCTGTCTGCCGCAGCGTCTTCCTTCCTGCTGTTCGGTATGGCGCTGGTGTACGCGCAGTCTGGTAATCTGTCGTTTGTTGCGCTCGGTAAGAGCCTCGGCGACGGCATGCTGCACGAACCGCTGCTGCTGGCGGGCTTCGGTCTGATGATTGTTGGCCTCGGCTTTAAACTCTCGCTGGTTCCGTTCCACCTGTGGACGCCAGACGTATACCAGGGCGCTCCTGCTCCGGTTTCCACTTTCCTGGCGACGGCGAGCAAAATCGCTATCTTCGGCGTGGTGATGCGTCTGTTCCTGTACGCACCGGTAGGGGATAGCGAAGCGGTACGTATCGTACTGGGCGTGATTGCCTTTGCTTCCATCATCTTCGGTAACCTGATGGCGCTGAGCCAGACCAATATTAAACGTCTGCTCGGTTACTCTTCTATCTCTCACCTCGGCTACCTGCTGGTGGCGCTGATTGCTCTGCAGAGCGGCGAGATGTCGATGGAAGCGGTTGGCGTTTACCTGGCCGGTTACCTGTTCAGCAGCCTCGGCGCGTTCGGTGTGGTCAGCCTGATGTCCAGCCCGTACCGCGGCCCGGATGCGGACTCTCTGTTCTCCTACCGTGGTCTGTTCTGGCATCGTCCGATCCTCGCGGCAGTGATGACGGTGATGATGCTGTCTCTGGCAGGTATCCCGATGACGCTGGGCTTTATCGGTAAGTTCTATGTACTGGCCGTCGGTGTGCAGGCTAACCTGTGGTGGCTGGTTGCCGCCGTGGTGGTCGGTTCCACGATTGGTTTGTACTACTACCTGCGCGTTGCCGTGAGCCTGTACCTGAGCGCACCGCAGCAGCTGAACCGTGATGCGCCGTCTAACTGGCAGTACAGCGCGGGCGGTATCGTGGTGCTGATTTCTGCTCTGCTGGTACTGGTGCTGGGTATTTACCCGCAACCGCTGATCAGCATTGTGCAGTTAGCGACTCCGCTGATGTAAAAGAAATACGGAAACGAAAAAACCCGCCTTGGCGGGTTTTTTTATGCGTGAAATACGGTCAGTTTAATAGCTGACGGCTCACCAGCGGACCGCTGATGCCTTTCGCTGTGCGATCCATCACTTCCTGGATCACTGAAGAAAGCTCATTGACTTCGAATTTGGCCACGTAGCCATCTGCTTTTACTCGGCGAACGTGATCTTCGTTCGCGCTACCGGAAAGCGAAGAGTGGATAACGACCGGGATTTTCTTCATACGTTCGTCGGTTTTTATCTTACGGGTAAGCGTAAAACCGTCCATCTCCGGCATTTCGAGATCGGTGAGAACCAGAGCGATCTTCTCACTGACAGGCTTGCCCTCCGCCAGCGCTTCTGCGGAAAGCTGCTGTATTTTTTCCCACGCATCCTGACCTGTTACATGCATCAGATGCGGGATCTCCATGGCGTTAAGCCCTTTTTCCAGCATTGCGCGGGCCACTTTGGAATCATCAGCCACAATCGCCACCGCACCCGGCGTGATGTTGAATTTATTGGTTTTCAGATCGGTTGCGCGCAGGTCGTGGTTCGCCGGTACGATGTCGTACAGGATCTGCTCAACGTCGAGTACCAGCGCCAGGTTGTTGGTCTCTTTGTTGTCGTCCAGGCAAGCGATACTGGTGATATAGCGACCATTGACGGCTTTCTCGGCGGTATGCACCTGTTGCCAGTCCAGGCGCATAATATTTTCCACTGACTCCACCGCAAAAGCCTGGACGCTGCGGGCATATTCTGTGATCAACAGAATATTGAGTCCGGTCTCTGGCTTACAGCCCGCGACGGCGGGCAGGTCAATCACCGGGATCACCTGATCGCGAATGTTAACCATACCCAGTAACGGGGCCTTCATACCCGCCGGACGCGTAAAGGTCGGCATCGGCACGATTTCACGCAGCTTGAATACGTTGATGCCAAACAGCTCTGATTTCTGCTCCTCAACAGATTTGCCGAGGCGAAACAGCAGCAGTTCAAAACGGTTAGACAGGGTTAGGTTTGTCCTGTCATCAATATCTTTCTGGAAATTGTTCATCCTGTCCTCAGTGTGAAAGCCAGCCTTTCCACTGTTATCGGCACTGAGGCGGAAAAATAGAGCGTTAAACGGTGAAAATGGCGAAATCGTGAGCCAGTGCCGTGTCTGGAAATATTGCTTTGCACTCTTCGAGTAATCGCTGGCAGCCTTTTTCATCGTAGCGTGAGCTAACGTGGGTCATTATCAGACGTCCCACTCCGGCATCCAGCGCCAGCTGTGCGGCTTGTCGGGTCGAGCTGTGCCCGCGACTGTTGGCTTTTTCCTCCATTGAAGCGTCCAGCGTGGTTTCGTGTACCATGACATCTACACCTCGAGCCAGTTCAATGGCGGACGCGCAGGGTCCTGTGTCACCGAAAATAGCGACTGATTTTCCCCTGGTGGGCGGGGAAAGAAAATCGGCACCGTTAATCGCTCGACCATCCTCCAGCACGATGGTTTTTCCGGCTTTCAAATCCTGAAACCACGGGCCCGCTTTAACGTCTGCCGCCTTCAGGGCGCTAGCGTCAAGCGCACCCGGTTTGTCGTGCTCTTGAATGCGAAAACCGTAGCATTCCAGCGGATGCGCCAGCGGGTAAGCCGTTACTTTTCGCAGGCCGTCATCCACAATCTCTCCCGCGGTGATTTCTACAATATCCAGCGGATAATCGGTCCAGGAGCCGCTCAGACGCAATGCGGTTTCGGTAAACTCTCGCAACCCTTTTGGCCCGTAGAGCGTCAGAGGCTGGACATTGCCGGCCATTGAGCGACTGCACAGTAGCCCCGGTAAACCAAACAGGTGATCGCCGTGCAGATGGCTGAAAAAAATACGATCGAGTTTTCCTGGATTGAAAGGCGTGGTGAGCATCTGATGCTGTGTCCCTTCGCCGCAATCAAAAAGCCACAGCCCCGCCTGAGTCGGGTGTTGCAGATTCAGTAAAATTGCCGTTACATTGCGTGAGCGCGTGGGGACTCCCGCAGACGTGCCTAAAAATAGTAATTCCATCTTTGCGTTACACTTTTCGCCATCAATAAGGCAGGGTGTTCAGGTTATCACAACATAGGGGCAGACAATGATTCACTGGCAAGATCTCCACCATGCAAAGCTGAGTACCCAACAACTGTACGCACTACTTCAGCTACGATGCGCGGTGTTTGTAGTTGAGCAACAGTGTCCGTACCAGGATGTGGATGGCGATGACCTGGCTGGAGAGAATCGGCATATTCTGGGCTGGCATAACGATGAGCTGGTGGCGTATGCGAGGATTCTGAAAAGCGATGACGAGCTGGAGCCGGTAGTGATTGGTCGGGTGATTGTAAGCGAAGCGCTGCGTGGTGAAAAACTGGGGCAACAGCTAATGGCCCAGACGCTGGCATCCTGCGCGCAACACTGGCCGCACAAGGCGTTGTATCTGGGCGCGCAGGCGCATCTGCAATCATTCTATGCACGCTTTGGCTTTGTTCCGGTTACGGATATCTATGACGAAGATGGTATTCCACACGTCGGAATGGCGCGGGAAGCACATCAGGCGTAAACAGGCGCAATCAGTCCAGGTTGTCTATAGTTAGCGGGTACGTCAATAGAAAGGGAGAATATAATGTCTTTTCATTCTTATGAATCACGTATCGATGATGATCTGGAATTATTAAGTGAAACGCTGGAAGAGGTGCTGCGTTCTTCTGGCGACCCTGCAGATCAAAAATACCTTGAGTTAAAAGCGCGGGCAGAGCGGGCGTTAGAAGAGGTGAGAAATCGCGTCAGCCATGCTTCTGACAGCTACTATTACCGTGCGAAAAAAGCCGTTTGTCGGGCGGATGACTATGTGCACGAAAAACCCTGGCGAGGAATCGGCGTTGGCGCCACGGTCGGTTTAGTGATGGGATTATTGTTAGCGCGGCGATAAATTCCGTTCTGTCATCGCATTTGTACGTACTCCCTAACTGGGGGTACTGCTTTTTCTGCTCAGTACCCCGTATAATGAGAGGTTTTTAACAGGGAGAGGTCCGCGTGCATTCAATCACTACTGCGCTGGAAAGTCTGATGCGTCATTTATCGCAAGAGATGCCAGCAGCACCTGGAATTCGTATTTACGATATACCTTTCCCACTGAATGATGCGTTTGACGCTTTAGGATGGCTGGCCAGTCAACCCGTCTGGCCCCAGTTTTACTGGCAGCAGCGTAACGGCGATGAAGAAGCCGCCGTATTAGGGACCGTCGCCGCATTTTCCTCGCTGGAATCAGCCCAGCAATTTTTACATCAGCATGATAATCATCCCGACCTGCGCATCTGGGGCCTGAATGCCTTTGAGCCTCAGCGTGGCAATTTACTGCTGCCGCGGCTGGAGTGGCGACGTTGCGCCGGAGTGGCGAGCTTACGCTTACATCTCTATAGCGACGTGTCGCTACGTGAAGACGCTACACAAGCGATCGCCTTCATCTCATCGCTTGCTCCCGTAAAACCGCTCCCTGCATTGCGTTTGAGTTTGACGGGAGAACAGCACTGGCCGGAGAAAGCTGGCTGGATAGACCTGATAAAACTCGCCACTCAAACGATCGCAGGAGAAGACCTCGATAAGGTCGTGCTGGCGCGGGCGACCGATTTACAATTTTCTCAGTCAGTTAATGCCGCTGCCGTGATGGCTTCCAGCCGTCGCTTAAATCTGAACTGCTACCATTTCTTTATGGCATTCTCCGCCGACACCGCTTTTCTTGGCTCTTCTCCTGAACGTCTGTATCGACGACGTGATACGGCGCTGCGCACCGAGGCGCTGGCCGGAACCGTGGCCAATCACCCTGAGGATCATCGGGCCTGGCAATTGGGCGACTGGCTAATGAAAGATGATAAAAACCAGCGCGAGAATATGCTGGTGGTCGAAGATATTTGCCAGCGTCTGCAAGGCTGTACGCAAACTCTCGATGTGCTGCCACCGCAGGTGCTCAGGCTGCGTAAAGTGCAGCACCTGCGCCGTTGCATCTGGACGGAACTGAATCAGGCCGACGATATGCTTTGCCTGATGCAGCTTCAGCCCACGGCGGCAGTTGCCGGTATTCCGCGTGAGCTGGCGCGTGAATTCATCCAACAAAATGAACCCTTTGAACGCGAGTGGTATGCCGGTTCAGCGGGTTATCTTTCTTTGCGCCAAAGCGAGTTTTGTGTGTCATTGCGTTCAGCGAAAATTAGCGCAAACGTGGTACGCCTGTATGCCGGGGCAGGGATTGTACGTGGCTCAGATCCTGAGCAGGAATGGCAAGAAATAGACAATAAAGCGGCAGGGTTACGTACTTTATTACAGATGGAAGGATAGTGATTTCGTGTATATTTCCGATTCATATCAAAAATCCATTTATTCGATTCTCTATACTGTGTCGCAATATTGATACCGGACAATCTCATGTCAGTAAGCGCATTTAACCGACGCTGGGCGGCGGTCATTCTGGAAGCACTCACTCGCCACGGCGTCAGGCATGTCTGCATTGCCCCTGGCTCTCGTTCTACACCGTTGACGCTGGCGGCAGCGGAAAACCCCGCATTCATCCACCACACCCATTTTGACGAGCGCGGTCTTGGGCATCTGGCTTTAGGTCTGGCAAAAGTCAGCCGGCAGCCTGTCGCCGTGATTGTGACGTCCGGTACCGCGGTGGCGAATTTGTATCCCGCGTTGATCGAAGCGGGCCTCACCGGTGAAAAACTGATTTTACTTACCGCGGACAGACCGCCAGAGCTTATCGACTGTGGCGCGAATCAGGCGATTCGTCAGGCCGGTATGTTTGCCTCGCATCCATCGCAAACGCTCTCTTTACCGCGTCCGACTCAGGACATTCCGGCAAGCTGGCTGGTGTCCACGATTGATAATGCGTTAGCTGCCCTGCATAGCGGGGCGGTTCATATCAATTGCCCGTTTGCGGAACCGCTGTATGGCGATATGGACGAAACGGGGATTGCCTGGCAGCAGCGCCTCGGCGACTGGTGGCAGGACGATAAACCCTGGCTGCGAGAAGCGCGTCGGCTGGAAAGCGACAAACAACGCGACTGGTTTATCTGGCGACAAAAACGCGGCGTAGTCATTGCGGGCCGCATGAGCGCGGAAGAAGGTAAGAAGGTTGCGCAGTGGGCGCAGACGTTAGGCTGGCCGCTGATTGGTGATGTTCTGTCGCAAACCGGACAACCGCTGCCGTGCGCCGACCTGTGGCTGGGAAATGCGAAAGCGGTAGCTGAATTGCAGCAGGCGCAGATTGTGGTGCAGCTTGGTAGCAGCCTGACCGGAAAACGTCTGCTGCAATGGCAGGTCAGCTGCGATCCGCAGGAATACTGGATTGTCGATAATATCGAAGGCCGCCTCGATCCGGCCCATCATCGCGGCCGCAGGTTGGTGGCGAAAGTTGGCGACTGGCTGGAGCTGCATCCGGCGGAGAAACGTCAGCCTTGGTGTATTGAGATCCCTCGTCTGGCGCAACAGGCCTGGCAGGCGGTAGAAGCCCGTCGTGAGGCGTTTGGTGAAGCGCAACTAGCCCACCGTATCCGCGACTATTTGCCGGAGCAGGGCCAGCTGTTTGTGGGTAACAGTCTGGTGGTGCGCCTGATTGATGCGCTGTCGCAGCTTCCGGCTGGTTACCCGGTCTATAGCAACCGTGGCGCGAGCGGTATTGACGGCCTGCTGTCAACGGCAGCAGGTGTACAGCGTGCCAGCGCGAAATCGACGCTGGCGATTGTTGGCGATTTATCTGCATTGTATGACCTGAATGCGCTGGCGTTATTGCGCCAGGTTTCTGCACCGTTTGTCCTGATAGTGGTCAATAATAACGGCGGGCAGATTTTTTCCCTGCTGCCGACGCCAGCCAGCGAACGCGAACGGTTCTATCTGATGCCGCAGAATGTACATTTCGAGCATGCTGCCGCCATGTTTAACCTTAAATACCAGCGCCCGGAAAACTGGGAGCAGCTGGAGAGCGCGTTGACTAACGCGTGGCGTACACCTGCGGCCACGGTGATTGAGCTGGTGGTGAACGAAACTGACGGGGCGCAAACCTTGCAGCAACTGCTGGCGCAGGTAAGTCATCTATGATCCTGCATGCGCAGGCGAAAGAGGGCCAAACGGGATTTCCCTGGCTGGTTTTCCTGCACGGTTTCTCTGGCGATTGCCGGGAATGGCAGACGATCGGCGAAGCGTTTCAGGATTATTCGCGGCTATACATCGACCTGCCGGGACACGGTGGCTCCGCTGACATCAGCGTGAGCGGGTTCGATGACGTAAACGTTTTGCTGCGTAACACCCTGCTTAGTTACAACATACTTAACTTTTGGTTGGTGGGATACTCTCTTGGCGGCAGAGTCGCGATGATGGCGGCCAGTCAGGAGATGCCAGGGCTTTGTGGTCTGGTGGTTGAAGGTGGACATCCCGGCTTGCAAAGCGAGGAGGCGCGCGTGCAACGCCGTCTCTCGGATGGCTGCTGGGCTGCACGATTTCGCGCAGATCCGCTACGTGAGGTGTTTAATGACTGGTATCAACAGCCCGTTTTTTCCTCGCTGAACGCGAAACAAAGAGAGGCGCTGGTCGCACTGCGTAGCCAGAATAATGGGCAAACGCTGGCGGCAATGCTGGAGGCCACCTCGCTTGCCGTACAACCTGATTTACGTGCGCAACTCACGACGCGCACATTTCCGTTTTATTATTTATGTGGTGAACGTGACGAAAAATTCCGTGCTCTGGCGGCGGAAATATCAGTACCAAACCATGTGATTCGTAATGCCGGACACAACGCGCATCGGGACAACCCCGCGGGTGTAGTGGACTGTCTGGCTCAGATTCTGCGTCGCTGACTATAGGACATTTTATGATCTATCCTGATGAAACAATGCTTTACGCACCGGTAGAATGGCACGATTGCTCTGAAGGCTATACCGACATTCTTTACGAGAAATCCACCGACGGTATCGCAAAAATCACCATTAATCGTCCACAGGTACGCAATGCCTTCCGTCCGGTCACCGTGAAAGAGATGATCCAGGCGCTGGCGGATGCCCGCTATGATGACAACATCGGCGTAATTATTCTGACCGGTGCTGGCGACAAAGCGTTCTGCGCAGGCGGCGATCAGAAAGTGCGTGGTGACTACGGCGGATACCAGGATGACTCCGGTGTGCATCACCTGAACGTACTGGACTTCCAGCGCCAGATTCGTACCTGTCCGAAACCGGTAGTAGCGATGGTTGCAGGTTTCTCCATTGGCGGTGGCCATGTGCTGCATATGATGTGTGACCTGACCATTGCGGCTGAAAACGCCATCTTTGGTCAGACCGGCCCGAAAGTCGGTTCTTTCGACGGCGGTTGGGGCGCTTCCTACATGGCGCGCATCGTCGGTCAGAAAAAAGCGCGTGAAATCTGGTTCCTGTGCCGTCAGTACGATGCGAAACAGGCGCTGGATATGGGTCTGGTCAACACCGTGGTTCCGCTGGCGGATCTGGAAAAAGAGACCGTACGCTGGTGCCGTGAAATGCTGCAAAACAGCCCAATGGCGCTGCGCTGCCTGAAAGCCGCACTGAACGCCGACTGTGATGGTCAGGCTGGTCTGCAGGAGCTGGCAGGTAACGCCACTATGCTGTTCTACATGACGGAAGAAGGTCAGGAAGGCCGTAACGCCTTTAACCAAAAACGTCAGCCTGATTTCAGCAAATTCAAACGGAATCCGTAATGCGTAGCGCGCAGGTATACCGCTGGCAGATCCCCATGGACGCGGGGGTGATTCTGCGCGACAGGCGGTTAAAAACGCGTGACGGGCTGTACGTTTGTCTTCGTGACGGCGAGCGCGAAGGGTGGGGAGAGATCTCCCCGCTGCCGGGCTTTAGTCAGGAAAGCTGGGAAGAGGCGCAAACCGAGCTGCTGGCCTGGGTGAAAGGCTGGTTGCAAGGGGATGACTCCTTACCGCAACTGCCTTCGGTCGCCTTTGGCGTAAGCTGTGCGCTGGCCGAACTGGCTGGCGTATTGCCGCAGGACGCGGACTATCGTGCTGCGCCGCTGTGTACCGGCGATCCTGACGATCTGGTGCTACAACTGGCGGATATGCCGGGCGAAAAAGTGGCGAAGATCAAGGTCGGTCTGTATGAAGCGGTCCGCGACGGCATGGTAGCCAATCTGCTGCTTGAGGCGATCCCGGAGCTGCATTTGCGACTTGACGCCAACCGGGCCTGGACGCCGTTGAAAGCACAGCAGTTCGCGAAATACGTTAATCCGGAATATCGCGGACGCATTGCCTTCCTCGAAGAACCGTGCAAAACCCGCGACGACTCCCGTGCCTTCGCGCGTGAAACAGGTATTGCCATCGCCTGGGATGAAAGCCTGCGTGAAGCGGATTTCACCTTCGAAGCCGAAGAAGGCGTCAAGGCCGTGGTTATCAAACCTACGCTGACTGGCAGTCTCGATAAAGTCCGTGAACAGGTGGCTGCGGCGCATGCGCTTGGTCTTACTGCCGTTATTAGTTCGTCAATTGAGTCGAGTCTGGGCTTAACCCAGTTGGCGAGAATTGCCGCCTGGTTAACGCCGCAGACCATTCCGGGTCTGGATACCCTGAGTCTGATGCAGTGCCAGCAGGTTCGCACCTGGCCGGGTAGCACGTTGCCGTGTATCGACGTTGATGCGCTGGAACGTCTGCTATGACCCAGCAGGAAATGCCCGATAGCGTGAGCTTATCGGGCCTGGTGCAGTTCAGTGACTGGCCGTGGCGTCACTGGCGACAGGTTCGTGCGAAGGCGCCAGCCTTACGCCTCAACGATGAGGTATTAAGCTGGAGCGATCTCTGCACACGTGTAGATCATCTGGCCTGCGGTTTTGCCGCTCAGGGCGTGGAAGAGGGCGATGGTGTTCTGCTTCGCGCCTGGAATCATCCGCGCGCTTTGCTGGCCTGGCTCGCGCTGCTGCAATGTGGGGCGCGGGTTTTACCTGTGAACCCACAGTTGCCTCAGCCGCTGCTTGATGCGCTTATCCCGGACTTAACGCTACGTTTTGCGCTGGATCTGGAGGCCGCTATCGCACTTCCGGAACTCAGTCCGTTACAGATGCAGTCGTTGCCAGGCGATCACGCTGAGGCGTGGTTGCCTGAACGTTTGAGCACGATGACGTTAACTTCAGGTTCTACCGGATTGCCAAAAGCGGCTGTTCATACCTGTCAGGCGCATCTGGCAAGCGCGCAGGGGGTGCTGTCATTAATGCCGTTTGGCGCTGAAGATGACTGGCTGCTTTCATTGCCGCTGTTTCATGTTTCCGGCCAGGGTATTTTATGGCGCTGGTTGTTTGCCGGAGCGCGAATGACCGTGCGCGACAAGCAGCCGCTGGAGAAAATGCTGGTCGGCTGCACCCATGCCTCGTTGGTCCCTACACAGTTGTGGCGCTTGTTGGTCAATAAAACGCCGGTCACGCTCAAAGCGGTGCTGCTGGGCGGCGCGGCTATTCCTGTTGAGTTGACGGAGCAGGCGCACGAGCAGGGGATTCGCTGCTGGTGCGGTTATGGACTGACGGAATTCGCTTCTACGGTCTGTGCGAAAGAGGCGGATGGTCTGGCAGATGTGGGTTCCCCTCTGGTAGGCAGAGAAGTCAGAATCGTTGATGATGAAGTCTGGTTACGGGCTGCCAGCATGGCGCAAGGTTACTGGCGTAACGGACAGCTTATTCCTTTAGTGAACGCGGAAGGCTGGTTTGCTACCCGCGATCGTGGGGTGTTAAAGGACGGCAAGTTAACTATTATCGGTCGTATGGACAATCTGTTTTTTAGCGGTGGGGAAGGCATACAGCCAGAAGAAGTGGAACGCGTGATTGCAGCGCATCCGCAGGTTCTGCAGGCCTTTATTGTCCCGTTAGAAGATAAAGAGTTTGGTCATCGTCCGGTGGCGGTCGTTGAGTATGACACCAACGCTGGCGATGCCAATCTTGCAGAGTGGGTTAAAGATAAGCTGGCCCGTTTTCAGCAACCGGTATGTTGGCTGACGTTGCCACCTGAACTCAAAGCCGGAGGGATTAAAATCTCTCGTCGCGTGTTGGCGGATTGGGTAAGTGCTTCATCATTAACATTAAGAAAACATTAATTACATTTCTCATTTTTGCCATTCTGCAGCTATTGTCCTTTTGTTTATCTGCTAAAGTGTAACCTGATGTGAAATTCATTAACAAAAGGTGCGCTATGGAATGGCATGTGAAGAAGTCTTGCTGTCACAAGAAAGCAGGGAGGCTCTATATCGTACTTTGCGATAGCGGTGGTTCTCTTAAGATGCTTGCTGAGGCGCAATCTTCCGAGCGGGTTAAGCCCGGCGATCTCCTTTCACCGCTGAAGGATGCGCAGTATTGTATTAACCGCGATACATCTCGTGTCATTAAGGTAATTGATGCCAGACAGTACATCTGTGATGAATGGGAACGTCTGTTACGACTGTCTGAAGATAAGTAATCTCAGGGCTGGTGTTTGCGTGAAGGCAGAAAAATCGTCATTAGCCCTGCCATGATGCACAGTACCCCTGCCAGCGCTTTCACTGAAAATGTTCCCTGCCAGCCGGGCAGGATCATTGAGGCAACCCACACCAGCACATAGCTCAGGCTGAGTAGGGCATAGGCTTTGCTCAGCGCGAGTTGGTGTAGGGCTTTATGCCAGCAAATAACCGACAGCAAATACCCTGCCAGCCCGGCATATAAAGCAAACGCACCAATACTGACAGAGAATACGGCGGAGATGAACGCCAGCGGCTGCAGCATTGGCGGCAGATTATCCATCGCAAAGCCGAGGCTCAACTGGGCGATGGAAGTGATCATCACGCTACATAATCCCCAAAATACGCCCATTACACTGCGCTCCCAAGAATAAATATGCCGGTAATGATCAGCCCAACGCCCAGCCAGTGGCGGGTTGTGACGGGTTCGCGCCAGATTTTCCATGCCGCGAGAGTTACCCATACAAAGTTAAGACTCAGCATGGGATAGGCAATACCGACAGGAATGTTTTGTAAAACCGCCAGCCATAGCAGCATGGCCAGACCGAGGCTTGCCAGAGCAAGCCCAATCCATTGCGTAATGTAGCGTTTTCGCGCACGAACAGACACCGGTCGGGTCGCCTGCTTCTGGCATAGCTGGCCGCAGACGCTGAGCAGGCTGGCGAGGACTAAGGCTATCCAGATCATTTGGGCCGATACTGAATCAGGACCAGACGCCCCTGATTATCAATGTAGTCAGCGGGAGGGATGGCAAGCTGATTAATATCTTCATCCTTACCGACAGAGAGCACGAGCGTAATGTTTCCTTGTTGACGATGTTGTGCTAACCAGTCGGCAAAATTCTCCCGACTGACAAAGCAGCCTTGAGCATCCGGGTAGTTGAGACCGTATTTTAACTCGCCCGTTTGTCCGTACATCATGATGTCGTCGCGCTTCAGGCTCCAGGCCAGTCCCGCAGCGACGCCAACGCTGTCGGTGAGAATATAACGGCTCGGCTCCAGCGATTCTTTGGTCATCTCGACAAAAAACTGCGGCTGTTTAGATTCCATCACCCGGTCAGGAATGGAGAAGCCAAATAACAGCGCCAGCCCTAATGGGCATAGTGCTGCGAATTTCCAGTTCTTCTCGCGGTTATTTAGCGTATACCAGCCAAAAATCGTCCAGATGATAAAGATGCCCCAGGCACAAAAAACCTTATACGTTTCGATATGCGACCAGACCGGCGTCTTCAATGGTCCCAGCGTGGAAACAATAAACGTAGCGACGATGCCGACGACACCAAATAGCACGTTGATCCAGCCATTGATGCGCAGGGATGTTGAGTCTTTTTCCGCAGCCTGCAGGCCGAAGCGCGCCGTTAATATCGCCAGCGGCGCGAAGCAGGAAAGAATATAGGTCGGCAGTTTTCCTTTCGCGATGCTGAAAAACAGGATTGGCATAATAATCCAGCTTAACAGGTACAGAGCACTGCGCGGAACATCCCGCTCACGCCAGCCCGTACGCAGCGCGCCGGGAAGCAGACCGAGCCACGGTAATGTGCCTGCCACAAATATCGGGATGTAGTACCAGATAGGAGCCTTATGCTGGGCATCATCCTGCGCAAAGCGCTGAATATGTTCAACCCAGAAGAAGTAATGCCAGAAATCCGGCTCGCGTTGTGCAATCGCTATACCCCACGGTAGTACGATCGCGATGCAGCCGATCACCGCCAGCAGACCGTAGAGAATGAGGTCTTTCCAACGCTTTTGGGCAAAAACCCAGGGTAATACGCTAAGCACAGGGACGGCGAGTGCCAGAAAACCTTTGGTCATTACACCCATACCGCAGGTCAGCCCAAGCAACAAAAAAGCGATGATTTTGCGTGTTCTGGTGGTGGCCTGCATGCCTTCCCAAAAACAGCACATGCCCGCCATCAGCCAAAGCGCTATGATGGGATCAAGTACCGCGTAGGTGCCGATGCTGTAAACCGAAAAAAACGTTAAAAAGATAGCGGAGGAGAGTACGGCGGTACGCTTATCATGCCACAGTCGCATGGCAAGCCAGGCTACCAGTAATGCGGTCAACAAAGTGGCAAAAATAGCACCCGCTCTGACGCCAAAATTGTTTGCGCCAAACAGCCATTGCCCAATGCTGTTCAACCAGTATCCGGCAATTGGTTTTTCAAAATAACGCAGCCCTAAAAAGTGTGGAACTATCCAGTCACCAGAGTTGAGCATTTCCCGGCTGATTTCAGCATAGCGCGTTTCATCAGGCTGCCAGAGCATACGGCTGTTGATAGGTAAAATAAAATACAGTGCGATTAAAGCGATAAATGCCAGAGTGTAGCGGGCAGCAGGTTTCATGGTGTCACACTCACCGGTTGTTGGCAGCCGAGCCATCCCTCTCTGCCGGGTATTTTTCCACGTACTATCTGTCCTAACGGCAGCGTACTGATGTCGTCAGGTAACAGCTCGCCAAGCGGGCAGAATGTCATCCCCATATCGGCAGCACGAATGAGCAACTCGTCAAAATTCTGATGAAAGGCGATACCTTCAACTTCCGCATGAATGGTGTACACCGGTGTTCCTCTGCTCATCTGGATGTGGGAGAGAATATAGGAGTTGAAGTCCACCGCCTGGACCTCCTGACCAACCACTTCATCCCATGTTGGTAGGGTGACGGGAATTTGTGGCGTCCCCGTTTTCCCGGATTCCAGCACCGGACGAAATAACGACGTTCCCCGACAGTCACTGTTATAGCGCAGATGGAATGCTTCTTTGGCATGGACGACACGGTTGTCGGCACGCCATCCGGCAACGGCAGAGCAGGTGACTGGCTGACCGATGATGGCTTCAAGTGCGGTGATGCCTTGCGAAATATCATCAATCAGCTGTTTGTCATTCCAGTTTCCGCTTCGCGCCTGCCAGGCGTGATGATCCCAGGCATGCAAACCGGTTTCATGAATCTGGGCGGTTTGTGCAATGATTGCCGCGTTGGCCTGGCCAATCTCTTTTCCCGGCCATGCGGTTCCCGCCAATAAAATATCCCATCCGTAGAGTGATGCTGCGTTTGAACGCAGCATCTTCCACAGAAATTGTGGCTTCACAAGACGCCAGAGATGGCGCCCCATGTTGTCAGGTCCAACGCTAAAGAAAAAACTTGCCCGAACGTTATGTCGGTTTAATGTCTCCAGCAGGCGGGGCACGCCTTCGCGCGTCCCCCTGAATGTATCGACATCAATGCGCAAGCCTACTTTGGTCATGATGTGTGTTCCGTGATATCCACACTGCGTAAGAAGAAGTCCAGCGTCTCTTCTACCGTTTCCTGCATCTCAATGGTCGGTTCCCAGTTCAGGCAGCGTTTTGCATTGCGAATGTTAGGTTTACGATGCTCAACGTCTTGATAACCTTTACCGTAGTAGCTGCTGCTTTCGACGTCACGGAAACCGGCAAACGGCGGGAAGTGGTTACGCAACGGATGTTTTTCAAAGCAGGAAAGCAGCATTTCTGCCAGTTCCTGAATACTTGCTTCGTTCTGTGGATTACCGATGTTGATAATCTCGCCGTCACAGCGGCCGTCTTCGTTTTCAATGATGCGGTACAGAGCTTCGATACCATCGCGAATGTCGGTAAAGCAGCGCTTTTGTTTGCCGCCTTCAATCAGCTTAATCGGTGAACCTTCCACCAGGTTGAGGATCAGTTGGGTAATGGCGCGTGAGCTGCCGATACGCGCGGCGTTAAGACTGTCCAGGCGCGGTCCCATCCAGTTAAACGGGCGGAACAGGGTGAAGCGCAATCCCTCTTTTTCGCCGTACGCCCAGATAACACGGTCCAGCAACTGCTTGGATACGGAGTAGATCCAGCGTGGTTTATTGACCGGACCGACGATCAGATTCGAACTGTCTTCATCAAAGACTTTGTCGGTACACATGCCGTAGACTTCGGATGTTGACGGGAAAATGATGCGCTTGCGGTATTTCACGCAGTAACGAATGATTTTCAGGTTCTCTTCAAAATCGAGCTCAAATACGCGCAACGGGTTGCGGGTATATTCGATTGGCGTTGCGATCGCCACCAGCGGCAGCACAACGTCGCATTTTTTCACATGATATTCAATCCATTCAGAGTGAATGCTGATATCACCTTCGACGAAATGGAATCGCGGATGTTGCAGTAAACGCCCAATGGCGTCGCTGCCAATATCGAGTCCATACACTTCGTAATTATCTTCTTGCAGCAGGCGCTCGGTCAGATGGTTACCAATGAAGCCGTTAACGCCGAGGATCAGCACGCGAGTACGGCGTTTGCTGGTGGTCACTGACTGGCTGTTCAGACGAGAACCTGGCACCAGACCCAGAACTTGCGCCAGTTGTGAACCCTGCATTGCAATACCATCGCCAGCTTGTCCGGTAATAATCTCCAGTGCGCCATCGACACAGGCGATCAGTAAAGGAGACACGGAGATGACGGTGCCCGGCTGGGCCGCAATGTCGTTTGTGCAAACGCGCGATGACCAGACGGTGAACTTTTGCGTGCCGACATAGCTAAATGCACCCGGCCATGGATCGCTGACGGCACGGACCTGGTTATGTAATTCCGCAGTAGGCTTGTTCCAGTCGAGGAAGCTATCTTCCGGTGTGCGGCGACCAAAACAGGTCGCCTCTGCTTCCTGTTGGGAGAGTTCTGCATAATCTCCCGTTTTAATCGCGGGCAGCGCCTCTTCCAGCAGGTGACGCGCAGCCTGGCACAGCTTATGGTGCAGCGTTAACGCCACATCATCCGGTGAAATAGCGACACGCTTCTGGGCAACTATGGCACCAGCATCCGCGCGTTTGACCATGCGGTGAAGCGTGACGCCGGTTTCGGTTTCACCATTGACCAATACCCAGTTCAATGGCGCGCGACCACGGTATTTCGGCAGCAGCGAGCCGTGCAGATTAAATGCACCCTTAGGGGCAAGACTGAGGATCTCATCACTCAGTAAATGGCGATAGTAGAACGAGAAGATAACATCGGGTGCCAGTTGGCTAATGCGCTCAATCCACAGGGGATGATTAACCTCGTCTGGGGCGTAAACCGGAATACCGGCGCTGGCCGCGAGGCGGGAAACAGATCCAAAAAACGCTTTTTCACCCGGGTTGTCGGTGTGCGTAAAAATGGCAGCGATTTCATAACCTGCATCCATCAAGGCCTGGATACCCTGACATCCCATATCGTGATAGGCAAATACGACGGCTTTCATGCGCGGTTTTCCTCGGTTGACTGCGTAGTTTGTGGGCGGATAACGTGTTGAACAAAATAGCGGGGGCGGGCGCGGACATCGTTATAGATGCGACCGATATATTCGCCGAGTAAACCCATGCCAATAAACTGTGCGCCGATAAAGGTAAACAGGACGGCAAACAGCATGAATACCCCTTCTGCTGCCCACTGTGGGCCGAGCGTCAGGCGCAGAACAACAAGCAGGACTGATAAGGTAAAGCCCGTGGCAGCGATCACGCTGCCCAGCAGGCTCAACATGCGAAGCGGTGTTGTGGTAAGGCAAGTCACCAGGTCATACATCAGGTTGATCAGACGCATGAAGCTGTATTTGGAGTCACCAAATTCACGCTCTGCATGATGTACCGGGATCTCCGTGGCGCGACGGGCAAAAATGTTGGCCAGAATAGGGATAAAGGTGCTGCGCTCCTGGCAATGCAGCATGGCATCGACGATGTGACGGCGATAGGCGCGTAGCATGCAGCCGTAGTCGCCCATTGCTTTACCGGTGGTTCGTTGGATCAGATGGTTGATCATTCGTGAGGCGGTCTTACGAAATACGCTATCCTGACGGTTCTGGCGTACCGTGCCTACCACATCGAAACCCTCATCTGCAGTGGCGACCAACCGTGGGATCTCCTCCGGCGGGTTTTGCAAATCAGCATCCAGCGTGATGATCAAGTCTCCGGTGACATGGCTGAAACCGGCCATAATCGCCGAGTGCTGTCCGTAATTACGATTCAGTAAAATAGAGACAATATGGCTGTTCGGTGCCTGAGAGGCGTCCATCATCAACTGAGCGGAACGGTCGCTGCTGCCGTCGTCGATTAGCAGAATTTCATAGTCTTTGCCCAATTTCTCGCAGGCGTCGCTGGTGCGTCTGATTAACTCTGGCAGGCTTTCCTGTTCATTAAAAACGGGAATAACAACCGAGACTTTTTTAATCGGTGTGGCTTCAAACATGCTCATTGTCCTGCTATCTCGCGAAGCGCCGTAATGACCCGCTGAGTGTCATCGTCGGTCATGTCGGGGAATAACGGCAGCGAACAGATGCGTGCGCTATTCCATTCTGTATTTGGGAGCGAAAGGGTAGTGAAGCGTTCGCGATAATATTTTTGCGTATGGGCTGCACGAAAATGCAGGCCGGTGCCGATATCTTTGGCCTTTAGCGCTTCCATCAGCGCATCTCTGCTCAGGCCACAGCGCGCTTCGTCAACGCGAATGATGAACAGATGCCAGGCATGAACGTGCGACCACTGCGGTAGGCCCAGCGGTTGAAATGACGTATCAGCCAGCGCTTTTTGATAGTGCTGGGCAATTTGCGCCCGGCGTGAGTTCAGTTGCTCCAGCTTATTGAGCTGTACCAGCGCAATAGCGGCATTGATATCCGTCAGGTTGTATTTGTATCCAGGTGCAAGCACTTCGGCCTGCGGTGCCCGACCATAGGTTTGTCGATCAAAAGCATCAACGCCCAGACCGTGAAACTTCAGACTGCGAAGCCGCTGAGCAAGCTGGCTGTCGTCGGTAACGATCAGTCCACCTTCCGCACAGGTGATATTTTTAATAGCGTGAAACGAGAAGATTGCCGTGCCGCGAGCACCGACATGACGGCCCTTATACAATGTCCCTACGGCATGGGCTGCGTCTTCTATTACCGGGATTCCATAACGCTCGCCAATGGCATAAATTGCGTCGAGGTCGGCGGGGGCGCCAGCATAATGTACTGGAACAATGGCTTTGGTTCGTGGGGTAATAGCAGCTTCAATTTGCTCAGGTGTCACCATAAGCGTATCGCGGTCGACATCGATCATCACTGGCGTCGCCCCCAGCAAAACAATCATGTTGAGGGTAGAAACCCACGTCATCGACGGCGTAATGACCTCGTCGCCCGCACCAATGCCCAGCGCCATCAGCGTAATGTGCATTCCTGCAGTGGCGGAGCAAACGGCGACGGCATGCTTATTCCCCGTGAGCTGGCAAAAAGCCTCTTCCAACTGTTGATTTTTCGGGCCGGTGGTTATCCATCCAGAGTCCAGAACCGCCTTCACTGCGGCAAGTTCTTCAGCGCCCATGGCCGGGCGAGAGAAAGGCAAAAAGTCAGACATCATTATTCCTTCAAGCCATTTAACGCCACCGAAGTTTTATTTTTAGTGATAAACAGGGGCGTCGTTAATTATTTCATCAGGCTACAAAGGTTAATGACTGAAGGTTAATTTATCCTTAAGAGTTTAAGGTTTGGGAACGATAGCTAAATAGAGGTGTTTTTATGTTTATCTTAATGAAATTAAGTGTTTTTTTAGGTTTTTGCGACATTGCTGTTTGCTATAAGTTGATGAGTGCAATGCCGCTATTCAGAATGTTAATTATATGCCGTTATTAAAATGATAACCTACAGTAACCCTTTTAAGGTTAACGTTTTACGCGTGGCGATATTTAAATCGTAGGCACTGAGATCTTCCGGTTTAACCCAGGCGAATGCCTGGAACTCTTCGTTAATCTTCACTTCACGATTCGCCGCGACACAATCGAAGATAAGATAAATCATGTAAATCTCTTCCTGACTGCCATCAGCATAGGTTTTAGTGCGAATATCATCACTGAAGGTCCAGGGGGTAATTTCTGATAACACCAGTTGCTCGCCCAGCTCTTCCCTCACTTCACGGCGCAGAGCTTCTTCAATACGTTCACCCGGTTCAACACCGCCGCCAGAAAGCGCCCACTGACCGGGAAACACACCGCGGTCATCAGCCATTTTGCAGAGTAAATAACAGCCATCGTTTTGAATTAATGGGCAAACAATCGTTCTTTGGCGCATCAGTCGAGTCCTTGTTGGGGAGGTAGAGAAAATTCCGTCATGCACGCATCTTACCTTTTGCTGGCGGCAGAAAAAATGTTTCATCGGTGATTAAGAGCGCTTTGGCAGGGAAAACAGGATGTTTGTTGAAAATGACGTTCTGGGACGTCCAACTGTGTAATTGGCACAAGAATTTAACCTTAAATAAATCTTGTGAGTAGTATTTAGTTACAATATGTCATTGCATCGCTTTTTTAGCTCATTGATTCCTCGCCATCTGACAGTACAATTCATCGGTTTTGGGGCTATGTTTTGATTCTTGCTGGAAAGGATAGAAAATGAAAAAAAGTTTAATGTTGGGTTTTGCCGGAATGCTGTTTGTTTCCGCGTCGGCGAGCGCGATTAGCATCAGCGGCCAGGCTGGCGAAGACTACACCAACCTGGGATTCGGTATGGGCACTGAGAGTACTGGTCTGGCCGTCAGCGGTAACTGGATGCATAACGATGACGACGGTGATGTTGCCGGGCTGGGTTTAGGTTTGAATATCCCACTGGGGCCGCTGATGGCGACCGTTGGTGGTAAAGGTGTTTATACTAATCCAAACGATGGCGATGAAGGCTATGCTGCTGCTGTCGGTGGTGGTTTACAATGGCCAATTGGCGATAGCTTCCGTCTGTTTGGTGAGTATTATTACTCTCCTGATTCACTTTCCAGCGGTATCGACAGCTATGAAGAAGCGAATGCCGGTGCGCGTCTGACCATTATGCGTCCGCTGAGCATCGAAGCCGGTTATCGTTACCTGAACCTGGCAGGCAAAGACGGCAACCGTGATAACGCGATTGCTGATGGCCCGTACGTTGGGGTTAACGCCAGCTTCTAACATTTCTGGCGCGGCGTTCAGTCGCGCCTTCCCCCCTCCATGCGTTATAGTGTTTTCATCATAAAAGCAGGAGAACACGATGTTAAACGTGGAGATGCTATCCACAGGGGATGAAGTGTTGCACGGACAAATCGTCGACACCAATGCCGCCTGGCTGGCCGATTTTTTCTTTAATCAGGGTTTACCGCTAACACGCCGCAACACGGTAGGTGACAATCTTAACGATTTGGTCGCCGTTTTGCGTGAGCGTAGCGAGCACGCCGATGTACTGATCGTTAATGGCGGTCTGGGACCTACCAGCGATGATTTGAGCGCGCTGGCAGCGGCAACGGCAAAAGGCGAAGGGCTGGTGCTGCATGAAGCATGGCTGGCCGAGATGGAGCGATATTTCCGCGATCGTGGCCGCGTGATGGCGCCGAGCAACCGCAAACAGGCTGAACTTCCGGCCAGCGCTGAGTTTATCAATAATCCGGTGGGTACCGCGTGCGGGTTCGCCCTGAAGCTTAACCGCTGCCTGATGTTCTTTACACCGGGTGTACCGTCAGAATTCAAAGTCATGGTGGAGCATGAGATCCTGCCCCGTTTGCGTGAGCGTTTCTCTTTGGCTCAGCCCCCGTTATGCCTGCGATTAACCACCTTTGGCCGTTCTGAAAGCGATCTGGCGCAGAGCCTGGATCCGCTCCCGTTGCCTCCGGGAGTAACAATGGGTTATCGCTCCTCAATGCCAATTATTGAGCTGAAGCTGACCGGGCCGGACTCCCAACGGGAAGCGATGCTGGCGCTGTGGCCAGAAGTTAAGCGGGTTGCCGGGCAGAATATGATTTTTGAAGGTACGGAAGGCTTACCCGCGCAAATCGCCCGCACGTTGCAAGAACGGCAATTCAGCCTGACGCTGAGCGAACAATTCACCGGTGGTCTGGTGGCATTGCAGCTTTCTCGTTCGAATGCGCCACTGTTGGCGAGTGAAGTGGTTCCGCCTCAGGAAGAAACTCTGGCGCAAACGGCGCATTGGATAACCGAGCGACGCAGCAAGCATTATGCTGGATTAGCACTCGCGATATCGGCTTTCGAAAACGAACATATTAACTTTGCGCTGGCCACGGCTGATGGGACACACGCCTTGCGCGTACGGCTGAATGCAAATCGCTACAGCCTGGCGATTCGTCAGGAAGTGTGCGCGATGATGGCGCTAAATATGCTGCGCCGCTGGCTTAACAATCTGGAAATCGCTAGCGAACACGGCTGGATCGAAGTGGTTGAGTCGTTGACGATTTAATCACAGATTGGGAAGGCTAAATGCCTTCCCAATCTGGCTCATGCGGTGGTATCGCCAGGCAATAGCCCGGTAATTAACTGAACTAAATCACGATCAATACCTTGTTCCAGCATTATGTGAGCGATACGTAAGGCTTCTTCTTGCGTACCTTTTTGCACCCCTTGTTCTAACCCTTGCTGTATCCCTTCTTGCAGTCCATTTTGGTGGCCTTCCTGCCTGAGCCTCTCTGCAATTGTCATCAGCTTCTCCTTGTGATGGGGGGATCGTTCGGCAACTTCGCGGATAAACTCACTGACGCGAGAAACGTCGCCGTACCGTATCAGGTAATTAAATAGCGTTTGTAGCTGGCTGTCATTAGCAGTGCTTGTAATTAATAGCGAGACCAGGCGGTCCACTAACCCCATTAAATCACGATCGCGGATATGTTTTTGCATCAACTCAAGCAGCGCAACCCCGCGATGCTGCGCGATTTCATCGTCAGGTATTACGGTAATGTCGACCAGCGGAAAAGCCTCTGAATACAGTTGTCGTGCCAGTTGCGGATTTTCAAATTCATCCAGCCAGTTGAGCGACCAGGGATAGGGACTTTGTTGACCGTGATAAAACAACATGGGGATCACCAGCGGCAGCGTTTTATTCCCGGCATCAAGATGATGCTGCATCGCCGCGGTGGCATAACGCATCAGGCGAAATGCCATATGCGGTACCGCGGTACTCTGATGTTCAATAACACAATAAATATAGCCCTGACCTTCGCGGGTTTTTAGTGACCACACTACGTCGGAGTAGTATGCGCGGAGATCCTGCTCGATAAAACTGGTGGACTCCAGCTTCAGCGTT
Organism: Citrobacter sp. MGH105; assembly: GCF_001037485.2. Classification (NCBI taxonomy): domain Bacteria; kingdom Pseudomonadati; phylum Pseudomonadota; class Gammaproteobacteria; order Enterobacterales; family Enterobacteriaceae; genus Citrobacter; species Citrobacter sp. MGH105. The sequence continues at coordinate 1,690,744 of NZ_CP073048.1, forward strand.
TGTAAATCACATATCTCACGTAATGCGATGGGAAGGTGTATATCCAGAAAATCCCGAGCCATCTCAGGGTAAGACATTATCTTTTTAAAAACGGCATCATGCGGTATAGATGTAGTGGATTTAGCCATGGTAGTCCGTCACCAGAAAGAGAAGATGGCGTGACGGTATCCACTTTTAATATGCGCTGCATGCGGGAAATGTGTTCTTTGCGTGGGTGAATCAGAGATAAATACGTCCGACTGCAACATATTCAATTAAGCGGAACGGACTACGCAAAAATGCCCGGTAGCAAATGCTACCGGGCAACAGAGTTAACCCAACGCTTTGGCAAGCAGGGTGATAGGATGTTCGCAGCTTTTGCTTGTAGACATCTCAATCTGCCATTTACAGGTTTCGCAGTCGGTGACGACGATATCAGCGCCGCTTTCTTCAATTTGGCGGAATAACGGTGCGCCAATAGACTGTGACGTCGGATAGTTTTCCTTTTTAAAGCCGTAAGTCCCGGCAATCCCGCAACACTGAGAATCCAGCACCGTCAGCTCCAGCCCTGGAATTTGTCGCAGTAGCTCCAGCGTATAGAGCGTCCAGCCCATTTTCTCCATGTGACATGGCGTGTGATAGACCACCTTCAGCGGCAGCGTTTTCAGCGGCAGCGTTTTACCTTCATCCAGCTTGCGCCATAGCCAGCGGGTTGCCAGTTCAATGTGTTCACGCAGGCCTGAGTTGTCGACATCCAGCACTTCCGGATATTCATCACGTAGCGCAAAGGTACAGGTTGATGAGGTGGCGATCACCGGAATGCCTTTGCCATCAATCGCCTCTCTGAGTGAGGCCACGTTGCTTACTGCCTGCTTACGCGCTTTATCGGTAAAACCGTTGGCAATCAGCGGCACGCCGCAGCATTTCTCTTTACTCAGCAGTTGCACGCCAGTACCCATCGCATTCAACACCTTGATCAGGTCTTTGCCGAGCTGGGGATGGTTGTAATTCACAAAACAGCCGTGGAAAAAGGCGACCTGATCCTGATACTGCGCCTGCTGTGCGGCAACGCTGCGATACCAGCGGCGGAAGGTGCCAAAGGAGTACTTCGGCAGCGTACGGCGATGATCGATTTTTAGCGCGTAATCCAGCAGTTGACGCACCGGTTTTAAAGAGGTGGCGGTATTCACTATTGGGGCGAAGGGGGTGGATACGCTACCCATTAAATCGGTATGGCTTAAGACAAAGTTACGCAACGATGGGCGCGTCGTGTCGTATTTGGCGCGCGCGCGCTGGATAATATCGCCGATTTTCACGTCTGACGGACAGGCCACTTCGCAGCGTTTACAGTTGATGCAGTATTTCAGCGCGTCGTCATATAGCGCGCCATCTTTCAGGCGCAGACGTTCACCGTCCGGGCCGGCCTGCTTAGGACCCGGGTAGCTCGGATTGACGCGGCTTACCGGGCAGGAGGTGGTGCACACCGTACATTTGATACAACTTTCAAAACGTGTGTCGCTCATTGCTGTCCTCCTGCACGTTTCGCAATATGATGCGCGGCATGTAAGGCGCTAACTGCGCACACGCCGCCTCCGCAACCCTGGGCGATAGGGTCGAATCCGCCGAGGACGGAACCAATGGCATACATGTTTTCTATCGTTTTTCCCGCCAGTGATGGACGCAACGCGGTATCGGTTGTTACGCCAAACTGTTGCCACGGTTGTGGATCGAAAACATCACGCTGATACCACTCGGCGCGGGTAGCTGTTTGCTGTACATCCAGTCCCAGGATTGGTTCGTAGATTGCCTCACGCGTGGCGACCAGCCCGCTGCTGAAGAAACTGCCGCTGGCGAGCACGGCGAAACGTGGCCGCAAGGGGATATCGGCATGATTTCGGGTCCAGATTTCGCTGACCACGCCATCCTGACAGGTGATTTTTTTCACTTCATCACCCGGCATCCACACACCGCCCTGGCGCACAAACTGGCGCTGCAATTTGTTGTGCAAACGCATGCCCAGTACCGAAGGTGGTAGGGTCGGTAACAGTGTCAGAGAGCAGGGGAGGCGCTCGTTAAGCCACTGCCAGAGCCGCTCATCTGCCAGACCAAAGCATGCCGGCATGATTATCATGTCGCAGGTTTTTGCCATTGGCAGCAATGCGTCATAGAGCAGCGACCATTTATCTTCGTTATCCAGCAGGCGCGCAATATTAACGGCGCGAAACTCGGTTGGGTTATCACGCAGGACATCCAGCTCCGGTAGCTCGATTTCTGCTGTCTCGACGCTGAGATTGCGTTGGCGTAATGACGCCGCGGCGAGATGCGCCTGAAAATCCAGTAACCCGCTAATCCCTACAACGCAGATACGCTGTGCGGACAGAGGCCAGACCGGCACTTCCGGGGAACTTAACCAGGTTGAGCGCAGGGTGCCCAGCGGGGTAACACGTTGATGCGCCTGATGCACTTTGCCCTGCAAATGTGTTCCGCATTCTTCCAGCAAATTTTGCGCCTGCTGGGCCAGTTCCAGAACGTTCTGCGTTCCGATGGTGCTATACGGATGTGCGGGTGCCTGAGTGCGCAGCGCATTCAAACCCGCTTCTATATCCGTCACCGGTTGACCATCGGGTAAGCTGCTGAGCAAATCCAGTGAGCCGGAGGAAAAATGCAGGGCGCTTTGGCCGCGGGTAACAATCGTGCAGCGCAGTCCGCTTTTTTGCAGTTGCAGGCCACATAGCAGTCCGGCGAGGCCGCCGCCGATAATGACGGTATCAAATTTCATCCTGGTGCTCCTTTTCCAGACCACACAACCCTTGATAAACCCAGCGCGTGAATTCGCTTTCGCGCAGCGCATCTCCCCAGGCGATAGGCTGCACGCCTTTCCAGCGTTCGTTGAGGAAATCGGAAAGCTGGGTAATGGACTGCGCTGCGGTAGTGACATTAAAACGTTGCAGCAAACCTGCGGCGCGGCAGGCACACAATTCGCCCTGGCAGGTCCCCATTCCAACACGGGTACGGCGACGCAAATCGAGCAGGCTGTTGACGGTTAAATTCTCGACGGCGTATTGCACTTCGCCTGCGGTGACTGCTTCGCATTCGCAGACCAGGCTGCGGTGCTGACGGCCTTCGCTAAGCCACGCAGGGGTGCGATCGCCGTGACGGTAGACCGCCGAGCCGCGTAGTGGCGCGGGCAATGAGATCACGCGTTTAAGCGTATGCTCGGTAGATTCCTGTGAGCCAGGCAGCGCGGTGTCTGCCGTTGTGCAAGGCTGGGTATTGCCCAGCTTACGGCAAACGGCATCGGTGGCCCATTCCGCCATCAGGCGGTAGGTCATCAGTTTGCCGCCGGTAATGGTGATAAACCCTTCCAGTCCGTCACGTTCAGCGTGATCGAACAGTACAATCCCACGGCTGACGTTACGACCGCTTGGGTCGTCGTCGCTGGCCACCAGCGGGCGTACGCCGGAGTAGGCGCGTAAAATGCGCGTTTTCGCCATAATCGGCGCCAGCTTCTCGCCTTCACGCAGCAGAATATCGACCTCTTCTGCGGTGACGCGGTTGCTGTCGATATCGTCGTAATCAATGTGCTGTGAGGTGGTACCGATCAGTGAAATGGTATCGCCAGGCACCAGAATATCGGCGTCAGAAGGCTTACGGCAGCGGTTAATGACATGCTGGTTAATGCGATGATCCATAATCAGCAACGAACCTTTGGCCGGGAACATACGGATGCTCAGATCGGCATATTCCGCAATGCGTTGACCCCAGATCCCAGCGGCGTTGACGACAACCGGTGCATGCAGGGACTGCATTTCGCCTGTCAGATGATTGCGCACGTTAACGCCGCAAACCGTTGCGCCTTTGCGGATCAGTCCCGTCACTTCATGCGCCGTTAAGATAACCGCGCCATTCTCACGCGCATCCAGCATGTTAGCTGCTGTTAAGCGGAAAGGATCGACCGTGCCGTCTGGTACTTTTACTGCACCAATCAGCTGTGGATTCACAGAAGGTTCGATAATACGTGCCTGCTGAGGGTCAATCGCTTCTGCGCGAATCCCTGTCTCTTCACATGCGCGAATAAAGGTGGCCTGGAAGGACAGCTCATCCTCCGGCAGAGTAATAAACAGACCGTCCGTTGGCTCAACGCAATGACGGGCGATACGTTTCAGAATTTGGTTTTCGCTGATGCACTCACGGGCAGATTCAGCGTCGGTGACGGCGTAGCGTGCACCGCTGTGCAGCAGACCGTGGTTGCGCCCGGTCGCACCTGTGGCGATATCATGGCGTTCCACTAAGATGACGCGCAACCCGCGCAGCGCACAGTCACGTGCGATCCCTGCACCTGTTGCTCCTCCACCAATGATAATCACGTCACTTGTTTGCGAGTCGCGAGTTTTCATTGTTTTTCCTCACAGTTCGTTTTTTATCATTTAGCCACATAAAAAACATGGATTGTTTGATTTCGCGCATAATCGCTCATTATTCGAAAATGAAACGTGATTCCGTGCGCCTTTATGAACATTTGTCATAAATCTGTAACAATATGTGCTGCGTTTCACATTTTTGTTAGGTATCTTTCCTTAACATCGCGGCCACACTGGAAGCGGTAGGGTAGTAATGACGAACTGCAGTGTTTACTTCGAATGAAAGACGGCCACGGAGGCTACACTATGTTGAGTATTTTTAAACCAGCGCCACATAAGGCGCGTTTGCCTGCTACGGAGATCGATCCGACATATCGTCGATTGCGTTGGCAGATTTTCCTGGGGATTTTCTTTGGTTATGCCGCGTACTATCTGGTACGTAAGAACTTCGCCCTGGCGATGCCATATCTGGTTGAGCAGGGTTTCTCTCGCGGCGATCTGGGTTTTGCGTTGTCCGGTATCTCCATCGCTTACGGATTTTCGAAATTCATCATGGGGTCCGTTTCGGATCGCTCGAATCCGCGCGTTTTCCTGCCAGCAGGTTTGATTCTGGCTGCCGCAGTGATGTTGTTTATGGGCTTTGTGCCGTGGGCGACATCGAGCATTGCGATAATGTTTGTGCTGCTGTTCCTCTGCGGATGGTTCCAGGGGATGGGGTGGCCGCCGTGTGGTCGTACCATGGTGCACTGGTGGTCGCAGAAAGAACGTGGCGGTATTGTTTCCGTCTGGAACTGTGCGCACAACGTGGGCGGCGGTCTGCCTCCTCTGCTGTTCCTGCTCGGTATGGCCTGGTTCAATGACTGGAAAGCGGCGCTGTATATGCCTGCTTTCGGTGCGATTGTGGTTGCGCTGTTCGCCTTTGCGATGATGCGTGATACGCCGCAGTCCTGCGGCCTGCCGCCTATCGAAGAGTATAAGAACGACTATCCGGACGATTACAACGAGAAAGCGGAAGAAGAGCTGACTGCGAAGCAGATCTTCATGCAGTATGTACTGCCAAACAAACTGTTGTGGTACATCGCTATCGCCAACGTGTTTGTTTATCTGCTGCGCTACGGCATCCTGGACTGGTCACCGACCTACCTGAAAGAAGTGAAGCATTTCGCACTCGATAAATCATCCTGGGCCTACTTCCTGTATGAGTATGCGGGTATTCCGGGCACGCTGCTGTGCGGCTGGATGTCGGATAAAGTCTTCCGTGGTAACCGTGGTGCGACCGGCGTGTTCTTTATGACGCTGGTAACTATTGCGACCATCGTTTACTGGATGAACCCGGCAGGCAACCCGAACGTGGATATGGCTTGTATGATCATCATCGGCTTCTTGATCTACGGCCCGGTAATGTTGATTGGTCTGCACGCGCTGGAACTGGCACCGAAAAAAGCGGCGGGTACGGCAGCTGGCTTTACCGGTCTGTTCGGTTATCTCGGCGGTTCTGTGGCTGCGAGCGCCATTGTTGGCTACACCGTTGACTTCTTCGGTTGGGACGGCGGCTTTATGGTGATGATTGGCGGTAGCGTGCTGGCGGTTATCCTGCTGGTGGTCGTCATGATTGGCGAAAAACGCCATCACGAAGAGATGCAACTGAAACGTAACGGGGGCTAATAGATGAAAACTACATTGAAAAGTCTCAGCGTGGCGCTGATGCTCACAGGTATGGTGGTCAGTAGCGCGGCGGTTGCCGCAGATAAAATCGTGATTGCGCACCGTGGTGCGAGCGGTTATCTACCGGAGCATACGCTGCCAGCGAAAGCGATGGCCTATGCCCAGGGTGCGGATTATCTGGAGCAGGATTTGGTGATGACCAAGGATGACCATCTGGTCGTCCTGCATGATCATTATCTTGACCGCGTCACCGATGTTGCCGAGCGTTTCCCGGATCGGGCGCGTAAAGACGGGCGTTACTACGCTATCGACTTTACGCTGGATGAAATTAAATCGCTGAAATTTACCGAAGGCTTCGATATCGAAAATGGCAAAAAGGTCCAGACCTACCCAGGGCGCTTCCCGATGGGTAAATCTGATTTCCGCGTGCACACGTTCGAAGAAGAGATTGAGTTTGTTCAGGGATTAAATCATTCCACCGGTAAAAACATCGGTATTTACCCGGAAATGAAAGCGCCGTGGTTCCATCACCAGGAAGGGAAGGATATTGCGGCTAAGACGCTGGAAGTGCTGAAAAAGTACGGGTATACCGACAAGAACGACAAGGTCTATCTGCAATGTTTTGATGTTGCAGAGTTAAAGCGCATTAAGAATGAACTGGAACCGAAGATGGGGATGGATCTCAATCTGGTACAGTTGATTGCGTACACCGACTGGAATGAAACTCAGGAGAAAAAGCCGGACGGTAGTTGGGTTAATTACAACTACGACTGGATGTTTAAGCCGGGTGCCATGAAGCAGGTTGCGCAGTATGCGGACGGCATTGGGCCGGACTACCACATGCTGATTGATGAGAAGTCGAAGAAGGGCAATATCTCGTTAACTGGCATGGTGCAGGACGCACATCAGAACAAGATGGTGGTGCATCCTTATACCGTTCGCGCCGATCGACTGCCGGATTACACCACTGACGTAAACCAGCTGTATGACATTCTTTATAACAAGGCGGGCGTTGACGGGCTGTTCACCGACTTCCCCGACAAAGCAGTGAAATTCTTGAATAAAGAGTGATGGCGTAAGGCCTGTGATGCACCTCCGGTCACAGGCCTAAATGGATGAAACGTTTTAACTGCTAGATAAGGCCGTCTGCTGTCAACGTTTCCATACATGCCTGCAGGAGAAATAAAGGGCTGCCGTCCACCGGCGGCTCTTTTGCCAGTAAGGATATCTGTCGATAGAACGTCGGTTCCAGCGCGACTGAGCGTACTTTCCCACCAACCGCCTTCAGCGTTAATTCCGGTAATAACGCTATACCCAGCCCCTGACGAATAAAGCTCATCGCGGTATCCGGATGGTTAAACTCGTATTTAATGACCGGTTCAATTCCCTTCTCTTTAAATAGCGCCATGATGCTTAATTCATAGCGACCTTTGCTGATAATGAGCGGTTCTCCAACCAGTTGTTCCACTGAAATTGTGCTATTGGCCGCCAGCGGATGGCTTTCAGGAACTACAACGGTAAATTTGTCGCGATACACCGGTACGCAGTACATGCCATTTACCGGGAAATGCACAAATCCCGCATCGATGTCCCCACTGCGCAGGGAATCAACGATTGCCGTGCTGTTTTCTTCATAAGGGATAATTTTGATGTGCGGGTGATGCTGCTCGAAGTGGTGGATGATACCGGGCAAAATACAGGCACAGGCGCTGGGAAAGCAGCCGATTCGCAGGGTTCTGGCCGGGTTTTGTCGCTCTTGCTCGGCAATCTCTTTCACCGCGTTGGTTTCAGACACGATCGTCCGCAGGTGTGAAACGATCCGACTCCCGGCCGGACTAAGTTGAATGTCTTTGCGGCGTTCGCGGATAAGAATATCAACCCCTAGTTCTTCCTCTAGCGCTGAAATTGCCTGGCTAACGGCGGATTGGGTCATGTACAGCCGCTTGCTGGCTTCGGTAAAACCACTGTACTCAAGTACGGCAAGCAGGGCGTGGATCTGGGTTAGTGTCATTAGTTCCTTCTAATCAACAATATTAAAACGATTAATTTCTCTAATATAATGGACCTGTTTATACTTGCGGTCTACCGTAAAATCACACTTCGACGCACCTGTCCGTAGTTCAGTTGAGCTGAGCGTTGCCTGCGTGCGCCGTCTGGACAGGTTGTCGAATATGAAAGAAAAACTGTGGACGAAAGATTTTTGGGCAATAACGATAATCAGCTTTATTATATTTTTTGTTTTTTATGTCCTGCTCACGCTGTTACCGATCTATATTTCGGATCGCCTGCATGCCACTCCAGATAAGGCCGGATTATTAGTCACCTTCTTTTTGGGGGCCGCAATTGTTGTGCGCCCGTTTGCGGGACAATGGGTAGGAAAATATTCGAATAAAACAATTCTGGTGCTCTCTTCTCTGGCCTTTTTGGTGGTCACTGCGCTGTATCCTGTTTGCCACTCAATTGAATCACTGCTGTTGATTCGGGTGCTTCATGGTGTAACGTTTGGCGTTATTACCACGGTAAAAGGAACGATTTCCGCGCGGTTGATACCGGCCTCCCGACGTGGGGAGGGCATCAGTTTTTTCTCGTTAGCCATGGGACTGGCAATGGTTGTGGGGCCGTGGGTAGGGTTGAACATGGCACGCTGGGAAGCTTTTACCACTGCATTCTGGCTGTGTAGCGCGGTTGCCGTACTGGGTATTATCCTGTCATTGATTGTCGCCGTACCGCCGGTTATCCGTCATGCTGACGGCTCAAAACCGAAGCTGGGATTTGCTGCAATGTTTGATCGCGCCGCACTGCCTTTCGCGATGGTGACGTTTTTCATGACATTTTCCTACGCGGGCGTTTCCGCTTTTCTTGCACTGTATGCGCGCGAGCTCGATCTGATGGCCGCCGCCAGTAATTTCCTGCTGTGCTACGCCATTTGCCTGATGATCTGTCGAACCTTTACCGGCAATATTTGTGATAAAAAAGGGCCGAAATACGTGGTCTATCCGTGTTTGCTGGCCTTCACCGTCGGACTGGTGGCGCTTGGCTATACTAACGGCAGCATTATGATGATTATTTCCGGTGGATTAATTGGCATCGGTTATGGTTCGGTCACACCCGTATTTCAGACACAAATTATTAGTTCGGTGGAACCCCATAAAATTGGTATCGCCAATTCGCTGTTTTTCAATGCGATGGATGCAGGAATGGCAATCGGCGCGTTTATCATGGGGATGATGGTCGAGGGGGTGGGATATCGGGCGATTTATCTGGTGGGTGCGCTGCTGGTGGTACTGGCCGGGGCGCTGTATATCATGCAGATGAAAAAACGCGGAGACGTGGTACTGGTCTCCGCGCATGAAGTTCACTAAACACTATAACTCTATTTCAATATCGCCTTTTGCCCGGCAACAGCACGGCAATATTTCACCGGGCTGAATGAAGGCCAGCGGTTCTGCAATCCAGTCAACCTGTCCCGCCACCAGGCGGGTACGGCAGGAGCCGCAGTATCCTTCACGACACTGATATTCGACTTCAACATCGTGCGACTCGAGCGCGGCAAGCAGGGAAGGGTGTTCATCCTGGCACAGCAACTGCGTGCCAGAGATGCGCAGAGTCACGCGGCCCATCAGAGCTGGAAGTTACTCAGATCGTCAGTATCGACTTCGGCATCGATCTGGCCGACCAGATAAGAGCTGACTTCCACTTCCTGCGGCGCAACCTGGACGTTATCGGACACCAGCCAGGTGTTGATCCACGGGATCGGGTTAGAACGTGTCTGGAATGGCAGATCGAGCCCAACAGCCTGCATACGGATGTTGGTGATGTACTCAACGTACTGGCACAGAATGTCTTTGTTCAGGCCAATCATTGAGCCATCACGGAACAGATAATCTGCCCACTCTTTTTCCTGCAGCGCGGCCTGTACGAACAGGTCGTAGCATTCTTGTTTGCACTCCTCGGCAATTTCCGCCATCTCCGGATCGTCCACGCCGCTGCGCAGCAGGTTCAGCATATGCTGAGTACCGGTCAGGTGCAGGGCTTCGTCGCGGGCGATCAGACGAATAATTTTCGCGTTGCCTTCCATCAGTTCACGTTCGGCGAAGGCGAAAGAGCAGGCGAAGCTGACATAAAAGCGGATCGCTTCCAGCGCGTTCACGCTCATCAGGCACAGATACAGCTTCTTCTTCAGCTCACGCAGGTTTACGACAACCGTTTTACCATTAACGGTATGCGTACCTTCACCGAGCAAATGCCAGTAGCTGGTCATCTCGATCAATTCGTCGTAGTAGCTGGAGATGCCTTCTGCGCGTTTCTGGATTTGCTCGTTGGTGACGATATCGTCAAACACCACCGCCGGATCGTTAACGATATTACGGATGATGTGGGTATAAGAGCGGGAGTGGATCGTTTCAGAAAACGCCCACGTTTCCACCCAGGTTTCCAGTTCAGGGATCGAGATTAACGGCAGCAGCGCGACGTTAGGACTACGTCCCTGAATGGAGTCCAGCAGCGTCTGATACTTCAGGTTGCTGATGAAGATATGTTTTTCATGTTCCGGCAATGCCTGGAAGTCGATACGATCGCGAGAAACATCGACTTCTTCCGGACGCCAGAAGAAAGAGAGCTGCTTTTCGATCAGTTTTTCAAAGATGTCATATTTTTGCTGATCGTAGCGGGCGACGTTCACCGGCTGGCCGAAGAACATCGGTTCCAGAAGCTGATCATTTTTCGTCTGTGAAAAAGTGGTGTATGCCATTGATGTGAATCCTGTCTGGAATGTACTGCCGGATGCGCTTTGCTTATCCGGCCTACAATACCGCGAATTAATTTGTAGGCCGGGTAAGCGCTACGCCACCCGGCAAAAGATTAAATCTTACATGCGCCGCTTTCGCAGCCATCGTCCTGAATGGACGGTACCAGATCGTCCTGAGAGTCTTCCGCACCGTCACGGGTGTTCTGATAATACAGCGTTTTGACACCAAATTTGTAGGCGGTGAGCAGGTCTTTCAGCAACTGCTGCATCGGTACTTTTCCGGACGGGAAGCGCGACGGATCGTAGTTGGTGTTGGCGGAAATCGATTGATCGATAAATTTCTGCATGATGCCTACCAGCTGCAGATAGCCGTCGTTGTTTGGCATTTCCCACAGCAGTTCGTATGCGTCGTGCAGGTGTTCGTAGTCCGGCACGACCTGACGCAGAATTCCATCTTTCGATGCTTTGATGCTCACGTAACCGCGTGGCGGTTCAATGCCGTTGGTGGCGTTGGAGATCTGCGAAGAGGTCTCGGACGGCATCAGGGCTGACAGCGTGGAGTTACGCAGACCGTGAGTTTTAATTGATTCGCGCAGGCTTTCCCAGTCGTAATGCAGGGACTCGCTGACGATAGCATCCAGGTCTTTTTTATAGGTATCAATCGGCAGAATGCCTTTCGCATAGGTAGTTTCGTTAAACCACGGGCATGCGCCTTGCTCTTTTGCCAGCTCGTTAGAAGCCTTCAGCAGGTAATACTGAATCGCTTCAAAGGTTTTGTGAGTCAGGTTATTGGCGCTGCCGTCAGAGTAGCGTTTACCGTTTTTCGCCAGCCAGTAAGCGTAGTTGATCACGCCAATGCCCAGCGTACGACGACCCATCGCACCGCGTTTGGCGGCCGGAATCGGATAATCCTGGTAATCGAGCAGCGCATCCAACGCACGTACCGCCAGTACGGCCAGCTCTTCCAGTTCGTCCAGGCTTTCGATAGCGCCCAGGTTAAATGCGGACAGCGTACACAGCGCAATTTCGCCGTTTTCATCGTTAACGTCGGTCAGCGGTTTGGTCGGCAGGGCGATTTCCAGGCACAGGTTGGACTGGCGTACCGGCGCGACAACCGGATCAAACGGGCTGTGGGTGTTGCAGTGGTCAACGTTCTGAATGTAGATACGACCGGTCGAGGCACGTTCCTGCATCATCAGTGAGAACAGCTCAACTGCTTTCACGCGCTGTTTGCGGATGCTGTCGTCGTTTTCATATTGGGTGTACAGACGCTCGAACTCATCCTGATCGGCGAAGAACGCGTCATACAGACCCGGGACGTCGGACGGGCTGAACAGGGTGATGTCGCCGCCTTTCAGCAGACGGGTGTACATCAGTTTGTTGATCTGCACGCCGTAGTCCATGTGACGTACGCGGTTGCCTTCTACGCCACGGTTGTTTTTCAGGACCAGCAGGCTTTCAACTTCCAGGTGCCACATTGGGTAGAACAGCGTGGCTGCACCACCGCGTACGCCACCCTGAGAGCAGGATTTCACTGCAGTCTGGAAATGCTTGTAGAACGGAATACAGCCGGTGTGGAACGCTTCACCGCCGCGAATCGGGCTACCCAGCGCACGGATGCGACCAGCGTTAATGCCGATACCGGCACGCTGAGAAACGTATTTCACAATTGCGCTGGAGGTTGCGTTGATGGAGTCCAGGCTGTCGCCGCACTCGATTAGTACGCAGGAGCTGAACTGACGCGTTGGGGTACGCACGCCGGACATAATTGGCGTCGGCAGCGAGATTTTGAACGTAGAAACGGCGTCGTAGAAACGTTTTACATATTGCAGACGTGTTTCACGCGGATAGTTAGAGAACAGGCAAGCCGCTACCAGAATGTAGAGGAACTGTGCGCTTTCATAGATCTCACCGGTAACACGGTTTTGCACCAGATATTTACCTTCCAACTGCTTCACCGCAGCGTAGGAGAAGGTCATATCACGGTCGTGTACGATGAACGAGTCCATCTGCTTGAACTCTTCTTCCGTGTAGTCTTCCAGCAGATGATTGTCGTATTTGCCCATTTCAACCATTTTCACGACATGGTCGAACAGCTTTGGCGGTTCAAACTCACCGTACGCTTTTTTACGCAGGTGGAAAATCGCCAGACGGGCAGCCAGATACTGATAATCCGGCGCTTCGCGGGAGATCAGGTCGGCGGCTGCTTTGATGATTGTTTCATGGATGTCGGAGGTCTTGATTCCGTCATAAAACTGAATGTGGGAGCGCAGCTCGACCTGAGAAATCGATACGTTATTCAGTCCTTCTGCCGCCCAATCCAGAACTCGGTGGATTTTGTCGAGATTGATGCGCTCTGTACTACCATCACGCTTTGTCACCAGCAGACTCTGATTCATGTGGTTTTTTACCTGTCCGTGAAAGAAAAAATATCCCCATATTATCCACAGAGTCATGTTGTGACTAAGTCTGTGGATAAATACTATATGTAGGGGTTGTTTGATAAAATAGACGCTATATGGTGAGTATTCTAGTAGGGATTCTTTTCAGCACAAGAGTTGATTTTGAGGTTAAATTGAGGTTGCAAAAGGGTGATAATCGCTAAGTGCGCGTCTTATAAGGCCTGGCGGGGATGTCAATAATTGAGAAAAAAAATAGAAAATTTGATCGAGTGCTGATTTCTTCATCTAAGGCAAGGAAAGTTCTTATGATCTGGCACAGGATTTGTAGGCCTGATAAGCGAAACGTCATCAGGCATGGTTCAAGTAAGCATGCCGGATGGCGGCGTTGCACGCTTTATCCGGCCTACAGGAGCGGTTAATCAACCTTGGCGGTGGTATGTACCATATAGTTCACATCAACGCCCGGGCCAAGTTTGAAGGTGTTGGTGATGGGGTTGTAATGCAGGCCGGTCATATGACGCTCTTTCAGCACGGTCTGGTCTACCCACTCTAATAATTCAGCAGGCTTAATAAACTTTTTCACATCGTGCGTGCCTTTCGGCACCATGCGCAGAATATATTCCGCTCCGACCACCGCCATCAGCCAGGATTTGCCGTTGCGGTTAAGCGTGGAGAAAAATACTTCGCCACCCGGTTTGACCAGCCTGGCGCAAGCTCTGACCACTGACTGTGGGTCTGGCACGTGTTCCAGCATTTCCATGCAGGTGACAACGTCATACTGATGTGCATGCTTTTCCGCATGCTCTTCGACGGTTTCTTGTACGTACTCTACCTGGATACCGCTTTCCAGTGCATGCAGTTTTGCTACCTGCAGCGGTTCAAAACCCATGTCCAGTCCGGTGACGGTGGCACCTTCGCGCGCCATACTCTCCGCCAGAATACCGCCGCCGCATCCGACGTCGAGTACCTTTTTACCAAACAGGCCGCCTGAGCGCTCAGTAATATAGCCCAGACGCAGTGGGTTAATGCGGTGCAGCGGCTTAAATTCACCCTCAAGATCCCACCAGCGTGACGCGACTGCTTCAAACTTGGCAATTTCTTCATGGTCAACGTTGTGAGCTACCGGAGGTTTTTCGGCATTCATTGGGGCTTCTACTCCTAAATTTGCGATGCAAATGAGTATATCAGCCTGACGGGATGAATAAAGCCTCTGTCAGGGGGAATCCATTTACCTGAATCTGCACGGATGTGTTATAATTTGCGACCTTTGAATCCGGGATACAGTAGAGGGATAGCGGTTAGATGAGCGACCTTGCGAGAGAAATTACACCGGTCAACATTGAGGAAGAGCTGAAGAGCTCCTATCTGGATTATGCGATGTCGGTCATTGTTGGCCGTGCGCTGCCGGACGTCCGAGATGGCCTGAAACCGGTTCACCGTCGCGTACTTTACGCCATGAACGTATTGGGCAACGACTGGAATAAAGCCTATAAAAAATCTGCCCGTGTCGTTGGTGACGTAATCGGTAAATACCACCCTCATGGTGATACCGCCGTTTACGACACCATTGTTCGTATGGCGCAGCCATTCTCCTTGCGCTACATGCTGGTAGATGGTCAGGGTAACTTTGGTTCTGTCGATGGCGACTCCGCAGCGGCGATGCGTTATACGGAAATCCGTATGTCGAAAATCGCCCATGAGCTGATGGCTGACCTGGAAAAAGAAACGGTTGATTTCGTCGACAACTATGACGGCACCGAACAAATTCCTGACGTCATGCCGACCAAAATTCCTAACCTGCTGGTGAACGGTTCGTCCGGTATCGCGGTAGGTATGGCGACCAACATTCCGCCGCACAACCTGACCGAAGTGATCAACGGCTGTCTGGCATATATTGACGATGAAGACATCAGCATTGAAGGGCTGATGGAACATATTCCGGGTCCGGACTTCCCGACTGCCGCGATCATCAACGGTCGTCGTGGTATCGAAGAAGCCTACCGTACCGGTCGTGGCAAAGTGTACATTCGCGCACGCGCGGAAGTCGAAGCGGATGCCAAAACGGGTCGTGAAACCATCATCGTTCACGAAATTCCGTATCAGGTAAACAAAGCGCGCCTGATTGAGAAAATCGCCGAGCTGGTAAAAGACAAACGCGTTGAAGGCATCAGCGCGCTGCGTGACGAGTCTGACAAAGACGGTATGCGCATCGTGATTGAAGTGAAACGTGATGCGGTCGGGGAAGTGGTTCTGAACAACCTCTATTCCCAGACCCAACTGCAGGTTTCCTTCGGTATCAACATGGTTGCATTGCACCATGGCCAGCCGAAGATCATGAACCTGAAAGATATTATTGCCGCGTTCGTACGTCACCGCCGTGAAGTCGTAACCCGTCGTACTATCTTTGAACTGCGTAAAGCCCGCGACCGTGCGCACATCCTTGAAGCGCTGGCGATTGCGCTGGCGAACATCGATCCGATCATCGAACTGATCCGCCGCGCGCCGACCCCGGCTGAAGCGAAAGCTGCGCTGGTTGCGCGTTCGTGGGAACTGGGCAACGTTTCCGCCATGCTGGAACGTGCCGGTGATGACGCCGCGCGTCCTGAATGGCTGGAGCCGGAATTTGGCGTGCGTGACGGTCAGTACTATCTGACTGAACAGCAGGCCCAGGCTATTCTGGATCTGCGTTTGCAGAAACTGACCGGCCTTGAGCACGAAAAACTGCTCGACGAATACAAAGAGCTGCTGGAACAGATCGCCGAACTGCTGCACATTCTGGGCAGCGCCGATCGTCTGATGGAAGTTATCCGTGAAGAGATGGAGCTGATTCGTGAACAGTTCGGTGACGCTCGTCGTACTGAAATCACCGCGAACAGCGCTGACATCAACATCGAAGATCTGATTAGCCAGGAAGATGTTGTCGTAACCTTGTCTCATCAGGGCTACGTGAAATATCAGCCGTTAACCGATTACGAAGCACAGCGACGTGGCGGTAAAGGTAAATCAGCAGCACGCATTAAAGAAGAAGACTTTATTGACCGCCTGCTGGTGGCCAACACCCATGACACGATCCTCTGCTTCTCCAGCCGTGGTCGTTTGTACTGGATGAAGGTCTATCAGTTGCCGGAAGCAAGCCGTGGCGCACGTGGACGTCCAATCGTCAACCTGCTGCCGCTGGAAGCTAACGAACGTATTACCGCAATTCTACCAGTACGTGAGTACGAAGAGGGCGTGAACGTCTTCATGGCAACCGCTAGCGGTACCGTGAAGAAAACGGCGCTGACCGAGTTCAGCCGTCCGCGTTCTGCCGGTATTATTGCGGTTAACCTGAACGAAGGCGACGAACTGATTGGTGTAGATCTGACGTCCGGCAGTGACGAAGTCATGTTGTTCTCTGCGGCTGGTAAAGTGGTGCGCTTTAAAGAAGATGCTGTCCGTGCAATGGGTCGTACCGCGACCGGTGTACGCGGTATCAAGCTGGCGGAAAAAGATAGCGTGGTATCGCTGATCGTTCCGCGCGGTGAAGGTGCGATCCTGACCGTTACTCAGAACGGTTACGGTAAACGTACGGCGGCGGAAGAGTATCCGACCAAGTCTCGTGCGACCCAGGGCGTTATCTCCATCAAGGTTACCGAGCGCAACGGTTCCGTTGTTGGCGCTGTGCAGGTTGAAGATACCGACCAGATCATGATGATCACCGACGCAGGTACGCTGGTACGTACTCGCGTGTCGGAAATCAGCGTGGTAGGGCGTAATACCCAGGGCGTTATCCTTATCCGTACTGCGGAAGACGAAAACGTCGTGGGTCTGCAACGCGTTGCTGAACCGGTTGATGATGAAGAGCTCGACTCCATCGACGGAAGTGCAGCTGAAGGTGACGAGGATATCGCACCTGAAGCGGAAAGCGATGACGATGCTGCAGCGGATGACGCTGACGAGTAATTAAGACGCTATAAAAAGGGCCGGAGAAATCCGGCCCTTTTTTTAATGGCATTGCGACAAAAGACATTTACCGCTACCTTAACCACACTCTATTAATGCCCTGAGGCGGAGCTTCGCCCCTTTGAAATACCTTGCTTCCGTTCATTCAACCCTAAAAGTCTCACGCTACCTGTTCAGAGCGTTGGCGCTCGTCATCTGGTGTCTGATTGCGTTCGCCTCCGTGTTCTACATTGTGAATGCGCTGCACCAGCGAGAGTCTGAGATCCATCAGGAACTTAATCTCAGCTCCGATCAGGCCCAGCGCTACATTCAGCGCACATCTGATGTCATTAAAGAGCTTAAATATATTGCCGAGAATCGCTTAACGGCGGAAAACGGTGTGATGTCGCTGCGGGCGCGAGATGATAAAACCGTCGTGCCTAATTTTGAGCCGCTGTTTGCCGACTCCGACTGTTCTGTCATGGGCAATGCCTGGCGAGGTTCTCTGGAATCACTGGCATGGTTTATGCGCTACTGGCGCGACAACTTTTCCGCCGCCTATGATTTAAATCGAGTGTTCCTGATCGGCAGCGACAACCTCTGTATGGCCAATTTCGGCTTGCGTGATATGCCCGTCGAACGTGACGAGGCCCTGAAGGCGTTGCATGAGCGCATTATTAAGTATCGCAATGCTACGCAAGACGAAAACGGCAACAACCTGTTCTGGATCAGCCAGGGGCCGCGTCCGGGAGTAGGGTATTTCTATGCGCTGACGCCGGTTTACCTCGCCAACCGCCTCCAGGCGCTGTTGGGCGTAGAGCAGCCTATTCGCATGGAGAATTTCTTCACGCCGGGTAGTTTACCGATGGGCGTGACCATCCTCGACGAAAATGGGCATGCGCTAATTTCTCTCACCGGCCCTGAAGGGAATATTAAGGCTGAGCCTCACTGGATGCAGGAGCGCTCCTGGTTTGGCTACACGCCGGGTTTCCGCGAGCTGGTATTGAAGAAGAATCTGCCTCCGTCCTCCCTGAGCATCGTGTACTCCGTTCCGGTCGATCTGGTGCTGGAACGGATCCGCATGATGATCCTGAACGCTATCTTGTTGAACGTGCTGGTTGGCGCGGCATTGTTTATGCTCACGCGCATGTATGAACGGCGCATTTTTATTCCGGCGGAAAGTGATGCTCAGCGGCTGGAAGAACATGAGCAGTTTAACCGTAAAATCGTAGCTTCTGCGCCGGTGGGTATTTGTATTCTGCGCACGATGGATGGGATTAACATCCTGAGTAACGAACTGGCACACACCTATCTGAACATGTTGACGCATGAAGACCGTCAGCGGCTAACGCAAATTATTTGCGGCCAACAGGTCAATTTTGTTGATGTGCTAACCAGCAACAATACCAATCTGCAAATCAGCTTTGTGCACTCGCGCTATCGCAATGAAAACGTGGCAATTTGTGTCCTGGTTGATGTCAGTGCGCGCGTTAAAATGGAAGAGTCGTTGCAGGAGATGGCGCAGGCGGCGGAACAGGCCAGCCAGTCCAAATCGATGTTCCTTGCGACGGTGAGCCATGAGCTACGTACACCGCTATATGGCATTATCGGTAATCTTGATTTGTTGCAAACCAAAGAGTTACCGAGTGGGGTGGATCGTCTGGTAACGGCGATGAATAACTCTTCCAGCCTGCTGCTGAAAATTATCAGCGATATTCTCGACTTCTCAAAAATTGAATCTGAACAGCTGAAGATTGAGCCGCGAGAGTTTTCACCGCGTGAAGTCATGAACCATATTACGGCTAACTATTTGCCGCTGGTGGTCCGCAAGCAGTTGGGGTTGTACTGCTTTATCGACCCGGATGTGCCCGTGGCGCTGAATGGCGATCCGATGCGTTTACAACAGGTGATTTCTAATCTGCTGAGTAACGCAATCAAGTTTACCGATACCGGTTGTATTGTGCTGCACGTGCAGTGCAGCGGCGACTACCTGAGCATTCGAGTGCGTGATACCGGTGTAGGGATCCCTGCCAAAGAGGTGGTTCGGTTGTTCGATCCTTTCTTCCAGGTTGGGACTGGCGTTCAGCGTAATTTCCAGGGAACGGGGCTCGGTTTAGCTATTTGTGAAAAACTGATCAGCATGATGGATGGGGATATTTCCGTCGATTCCGAGCCGGGAATGGGGAGTCAGTTTACGCTGCGTATTCCGCTTTATGGCGCACAGTATCCGCTGAAAAAGGGGGGTGAAGGATTGGCAGGCACGCGTTGCTGGCTGGCAGTACGTAATGCGTCACTGTACCAATTTCTCGAATCCAGCCTGACGCGTAACGGGATGACGGTGCTGCGATATGAGGGACAACAGCCCGATGCGGATGACCTGCTGGTGGCTGACGATGTGCTGGAACAGGCCTGGCAGGGACGGGCAGCGGTAATTTTCTGCCGCCGCCATATTGGCATTCCGCTGGAAAGAGAGCCTGGAGAATGGGTACACAGCGTGGCGTCACCGCACGAACTGCCTGCGCTGTTGGCGCATATCTACAGTGTAGAGCTGGGGAGTGAAGATCTCTCCACGGCGCTGCCAGCCCCGGATAAAGCCGGTGCGACGAACGATGACATGATGATCCTGGTTGTTGACGATCACCCTATCAACCGGCGCTTACTGGCCGATCAGCTGGGATCGTTGGGATATCAGTGTAAAACGGCGAATGACGGTGTGGATGCGCTCAATGTACTCAGCAAAAACCATATCGATATCGTGCTGAGTGACGTCAACATGCCAAATATGGATGGTTATCGCCTGACGCAGCGTATCCGCCAGCTAGGGTTAACGCTGCCTGTTGTGGGGGTAACGGCAAACGCGCTGGCCGAAGAGAAGCAGCGTTGTCTGGAATCAGGTATGGATAGCTGTCTGTCCAAGCCGGTGACCTTAGACGTATTGAAGCAAACGCTGGCGGTCTATGCGGAAAGAGTGAGAAAAACGCGGGGATAGGGGATAAAAAAGCCGGATGGCGGCGTTAGTCTTATCCGACCTACGAAACGTGCACGATGCTGTTTATTCGTAGGCCTGATAAACGCAGCGCCATCAGGCATTTTGACGTGATAAAGAATTACTCTTTGTCTGACGGACTCAGCGTCACGGAGGAGAGGTAATTCAGCAGTGCGATATCGTTTTCCACACCAAGCTTCATCATTGCCGATTTTTTCTGGCTACTGATGGTTTTAATGCTGCGGTTGAGCTTTTTGGCGATCTCAGTAACCAGGAAACCTTCGGCAAACAAGCGCAGAACTTCACTCTCTTTCGGTGACAGACGTTTGTCGCCATAGCCGCTGGCGCTGATTTTCTCCAGCAGACGAGACACGCTTTCCGGGGTAAATTTCTTACCTTTCTGCAGCGCGGCCAGCGCTTTTGGCAGGTCGGTTGGCGCGCCTTGCTTCAGTACGATCCCTTCGATATCGAGATCCAGTACCGCGCTCAGGATAGCCGGATTGTTGTTCATGGTCAGAACGATAATCGACAGGCTTGGGAAATGACGCTTGATATATTTAATTAACGTGATCCCATCACCGTATTTATCTCCCGGCATGGAGAGGTCGGTAATCAACACATGCGCATCCAACTTAGGCAAATTGTTGATCAGTGCAGTGGAGTCTTCAAATTCGCCGACAACATTTACCCACTCGATTTGCTCAAGTGATTTACGAATACCGAACAGTACAATCGGGTGGTCATCGGCAATAATTACGTTCATAGTGTTCATGTATTGGGCTACCTTGCTACAGCAAGCTCTTGACGTAAACGTCAATGTCGCTGATGTATTTTTCTATACCTGGAGCATCTTTCTCTTGAATAAGATGTTCCAGCGCTTCACATAACTGCTTGCCGGGTACCAGATTAAGCATGGCAAACACGCCTTTCAGGCGATGGGCCGTTTGGGCTAATGCAGCGAAATCGCTGATAGCCGCCTCAGTATACAACCTCTTAACATCATCCGGTACTGTGTCTACAAAGAGTGCGTAGTAACCACTGGCATGAAGTTCGGCGTTTTCATCTCCGCCGAGGGGGAGTTCCTGGAACTCTTCTTGTGCCAGCTGCTCTTCAATCAGCTCAAGGACAGCTTCCTGCATAGCATTGCTCATATTAAAGTTGACGCGCAGTTGGCCTGGGCCAATTTTCCGTACGCCAGACTCATCATCGCTTAAAAGTAGGCCTGAGGCAGTAAGATTAGACGGATTATCCGTTAAAAAGAGATCATATTCTTGACTATTCAACCGTTCATCGGGCGTGATGCAGGTTGCCCCCCAGTTTTCCAGCTGACGTAATACAATGCTACGTACGTCATTTGAGGTGACATCAACCATTACGCAGACGTCATCCAACAGGCGCTCTTCACTATCAGCATGTTGATCGTGCAGCGGCATTTTAACATGGACGATGTAACGTGTTCCAAGTTCTTCCCGTGCTTTAATATTCAGGTGTCCGCCAAGTTTGCGGGCTAACTGATCGCACAGCCAGAACGTCAGCGGGTTGGCTTTGCCATACCGATCGCCCTGCGTGTCATTAATGAATGGGAAATGGAGATTATCAACTTCATTTAATGTGACGCCTTCCCCGGTATCCAGAATGCGGAAGGTCAGGCGTTCGGCCTCTGACTCATCCTGGTCGACTTCCAGCGTGATTTTACCAATCTGCGTGGTGGTTACCGCATATTGGATCAACAGCAGCAAAATACGGCGCAAGGCATCGCGATCGCCACGGCGTTCGTCATGGGCGCTTAAGTGATTTTTAATCAGCAGCTGCAGCCCTTTACGCTTAATGGCCGGCAGAACCTCCGGAACCACGTCGTCAATTAATGCCTGCACGGAAAACAGTGTGGATTCACCTTTCCAGGCATCGTTCTCCAGCAGGTTGGCTAGCTGGATTTCGTCCACCATGCGCACCAGAACGTCGGCCTGATTGGCCAGTTTCTGGCTGTCTGGTGTATTGAGAGCGGCGGCATTAGCAGCCAGCGTTTTCGCGGGGTCTTTCAGCGCGCTGCCAATATTCTGCATAAAGGCCGCGCGGGCCTGCTGGTTTTTCTCATACAGCCGCTGTGCTTGTTTCAGTTTCTTATTGACCAGCACCTCGCGGTCCTGGTCACGAATGATAAAGATCTGCGTTCTCGGGGAGATCTGGCTGCGAAACAGTCTGATCTCATACAGTTCATTATTGATGGTGGCCTGAATCACTCCCTGATGCTGCTCTGCCATATTGGTAATGTTTTGCAGATTTAAATGCGGCAGCAGGTGGTCGGCAATTTTATTGCTGATAACCGTGCGGTTTGCTTCCTGATCGTGTACCAGTAATCCCAGCGGCAGAAGGGAAACAATCTCTTCATTGATTGCGCGCAGAACACGCAGTTCGTTATTTGCCGCAAGGTTTGGCGCCACTTCAGTCGAACGGGCAGGGAGGTGGCGAAAGGTGGTATAGCCAAACAGCGCCAGAGCCAGTAACGCAATGTTCAGCAAAAGCGGTAGCAGAATGCTTTGCAATGTGTCGAGCAGCAATGAGCCAAACGGAACCTGCCACACCAGCCGCATATCCGTTGAGTTTAGCGCCGAAGAGATCTCAATTTTACTGTTGTTGAAATTAATGCTGACGCTGTCAGGCGACTCTTTTTCATTCAGGTGCTCGGTCGTTGAGGTGGCATCAGGTTCCAGATGGAAACTGTCCAACGGCATCCCGGGAGGGATCAAGTCATTAATCGGCAGGTCAAAGGCGACAACCGTTGCCAGATGTCCTGGCTGATTAAAGGTCGTGCGTAGCGTGAAGTAATGCCCGTTTTGCCAGGCCAGACGGCGCAGTGAAGAGAAGCTTTCACGTTCATCCAGCGCATTAGCCTGTTGCAGCATCTCAGCGCGCCGAGAATCCACAATATTCCCAATCGTCGATTCTTTAAAACCAGAGGTCAGATCTTTCAGAGGTAACGTCGAGATTAGGATCAGGCTGTTGTCCTGACCATTCAGGTAATACATTGACCATGGGACATTCTCCGCGCCCCACAACGTGTCCAGATACGTTGAAATACGCTGGGTCATTTCCAGTGTAGAACTGTCATGCGAGCCGAAAATCAGCGCTTCAGTCTTTCTGCGGGGTTTCTCAAGATAATAGATATCTTGTTTCAGACGCGTTTCCTGTAGCCCATCTGCGCCTGGTGAACTGGTTGTAGCGGCAATATTGTCATAGATTTGCCAGGTCACGTATCGCCAGGTATCGACCCTTTTATGAATGGCATGGGTAATATCGACAATCTGATAACTCTTATCCTTTAGCCAGGTGTTGACGGCGCTCTGGACCATAACACCCATCATCACCAACAGCACAACGATCAGTAATAAGAAGAAACGGGTAATACTTCCTGGTAACAGGGAGAATCGGGTGGAAACCGTTGTGTCAGACTGACTCATTCGTGTTTATGACCTGTTAAACGACGCGAAAGATGAAGGGGCAGTATAAAGGGTAATGTATGAATTACCACACTTACACCGCGCGGCATAGCTTGCATTTTTTACGCCTCATTTTGTTGCAGCCATGACGGTGCAAAGGTGTACAGTGGATAAAGGCGGGTACAAATATTTGTACGGAAAGTATACATTTAGCATTAAATAACAAGAAATTATTTATCAAATTTATATCTGATCACAACGCTACGAGATAGTTAATAGTCGTTATAGTTTTGCATCGGTAGCACAGAAAGGTAAGTTTTGTGTAAAGAAGGGTAAAAAAAAACCGAACGCTGAGCATTCGGCTGAAATAGGGGTAAACAGACATTCATAAATGAATGACGGTAATAAATAAAGTTAATGATGATAGCGGGTCTATTTTAGTTGCGAGTGAAGATTTTGTTTTGTCATTCAGTGCTATAAGATTTTTTTGTGTAACGCATTGATTTTAAAGAGTATTGAAATGATTCTTGATTATTTGTGCTTATTTCGACTGTTTTTTGATTTTAAAAAAGTTCCCTCGCATTAACATTTGGAAACATCTATGCCGATAAATGAAACACCTTAAAAGTTTTAGTATCATATTCGTGTTGGATTATTCTGTGTTTTTGCGGAGAATGAAGTTGCCGACTGGTTAATGACCTTAATCAGTATGCAGTGGCATAAAAAAGCAATAAAGGCATATAACAGAGGGTTAATAACATGAAAGTTAAAGTACTGTCCCTCCTGGTACCAGCACTGCTGGTAGCAGGCGCAGCGAATGCGGCTGAAATTTATAACAAAGACGGCAACAAATTAGATCTGTACGGTAAAGTCGATGGTCTGCACTATTTCTCCGACAACAAAGGTGATGATGGTGACAAGACTTACATGCGTATCGGCTTCAAAGGCGAAACTCAGGTTAACGACCAACTGACCGGTTACGGCCAGTGGGAATACCAGATTCAGGGTAATGCGGCTGAAAGTGAAAACAACGCCTGGACCCGTGTAGCGTTTGCGGGTCTGAAATTCGCTGACGTAGGTTCTTTCGACTACGGTCGTAACTACGGCGTAGTTTACGACGTAACGTCCTGGACCGACGTTCTGCCGGAATTCGGCGGCGATACTTACGGTGCTGACAACTTCATGCAGCAGCGTGGTAACGGCTTCGCGACCTACCGTAACACCGACTTCTTCGGTTTGGTTGATGGCCTGAACTTTGCCATTCAGTATCAGGGTAAAAACGGTAGCGTAAGCGGCGAAGACGAGAACGGCAGAACGTTCACTGGCGTGACCAACAACGGTCGTGACGCGCTGCGTCAAAACGGCGACGGCGTTGGCGGATCTATCACTTATGATATCGGTGAAGGCTTCGCACTGGGTACTGCTGTCACCAGCTCCAAACGTACTGACGAGCAGAACCGTTTGAACTTCGGTACTGGCGACCGTGCTGAAACCTACACTGGTGGTCTGAAATACGACGCGAACAACGTGTACCTGGCAGCACAGTACACCCAGACCTACAACGCAACGCGTGCGGGCTCTCTGGGCTGGGCTAACAAAGCACAGAACTTCGAAGCCGTTGCTCAGTACCAGTTCGACTTCGGTCTGCGTCCGTCCGTGGCTTACCTGCAGTCCAAAGGTAAAGACCTGGGCCGCGGCTATGGCGACGAAGATATCCTGAAATATGTTGATGTTGGCGCGACTTACTACTTCAACAAAAACATGTCCACCTATGTTGATTACAAAATCAACCTGCTGGATGACAACCAGTTCACTCGTGATGCTGGCATCAGCACCGATGACATCGTAGCACTGGGCCTGGTTTACCAGTTCTAATCTACATTATGTCTATCAAAGGCCCTGCGGGGCCTTTTTTAATGCCGTTTTTTCGCCGTACAAACAACGATTTTTGGTGTACTCTTGCGCCCGTTCGCATGAGGATAATTACGTATGGAAATGAATTTTTATCGCGCAGCACTGCTGGCTGTGGCGATCTTTTTTGTCGGGTGCGATGAGGCCCCGAAACCTGCTCAGACCACAACACCTGCCATCGTTCTGGAAGGTAAAACGATGGGCACTTTCTGGCGGGTCAGTGCGGTAGGCGTAGATGCCAAACGCGCCAGGGAACTGCAGGCCAAGATCCAGACCCAGCTTGATGCCGATGATCAACTGCTCTCCACCTATAAAAACGATTCTGCGTTAATGCGCTTTAACCTGTCGAAAAGTCTGTCGCCGTGGCCGGTTAACGACGCCATGGCGGATATCGTGACTTCGGCGCTACGCATTGGTGCAAAAACCGATGGGGCCATGGATATCACCGTGGGGCCGTTAGTCAACCTGTGGGGCTTTGGCCCGGATCAGCAACCGTTGCATATTCCCACCCAAGGGCAAATTGACGCTGCAAAAGCGCAAACCGGGCTTTCTCATCTGAAAGTCGTGAATGAAGCGCATCAGAACTACCTGCAAAAAGACTTGCCGGATCTGTATGTGGATCTCTCTACCGTTGGTGAAGGGTACGCCGCCGATCATCTGGCTCGATTGATGGAGCAAGAAGGGATCGCCCGTTATCTGGTTTCCGTTGGTGGTGCACTGAACAGCAGAGGAATGAATGCTGAAGGGCATCCGTGGCGAGTGGCGATCCAGAAACCGACCGATCGCGAAAACGCTGTGCAGGCGATTGTCGACATTAACGGGCACGGCATTAGCACCTCCGGCAGCTACCGGAACTATTATGAGCTGGACGGTAAGCGCCTTTCCCATGTTATCGACCCGCAAACCGGTCGCCCGATCGAACATAATTTGGTGTCCGTAACGGTGATTGCGCCAACGGCGCTGGAGGCCGATGGCTGGGATACCGGATTGATGGTGCTCGGCCCGGAAAAGGCCAAAGAAGTCGTGCGTCGTGAAGGGTTGGCGGTCTATATGATTGTGAAAGAGGGCGAGGGGTTTAAAACCTGGATGTCGCCGCAGTTTAATAGCTTTCTGGTCAGCGAAAAAAATTAAAAAGCAAGATTGCGGGTTTTTATGCCCGACGATGGGGACACACTGAGGCTAAGCGCTATGCTTAACAAAGGAGTCCGAAATGAAAAATCGTTTATGCATCACTGACGATGACCGTTGGCAGTCCGTTGTGGATCGCGACGTTGACGCCGACGGTCAGTTTGTTTTTGCCGTCCAGACCACCGGTATTTTCTGCCGTCCGTCCTGTCGGGCAAAACATGCGCTGCGCAAAAATGTCCGTTTTTATGCCGATGCCCAGCAGGCACAGGATGCCGGGTTTCGCCCCTGTAAGCGCTGCCAGCCGGATAAAGACAGCGCGCAACAGCATCGGCTGGACAAAATTGCCCGCGCCTGTCAGTTGTTGGAGCAAGAGTCACCTCTTACGCTGGACGAGCTGGCACAGCAGGTGGCAATGAGCCCGTATCACTTGCATCGTCTGTTCAAAGCCACGACGGGCATGACCCCGAAAGTGTGGCAACAATCATGGCGTGCTCGCCGTCTGCGCGATGCCCTGGCGAAAGGTGTTCCGGTTACACAGGCGATTCTCAACGCCGGATTCCCCGACAGCAGCAGCTACTATCGCAAAGCCGATCAAGCATTAGGCATGACGGCAAAGCAATTTCGTAAAGGTGGCGACAACGTTTCTGTACGCTATACCCTCGCAGATTGCGCTCTGGGTCGCTGTCTGGTGGCGGAAAGCGAGCGGGGTATCTGCGCGATCTTGCTTGGCGATGATGACGCTACGTTGGTTGCGGATCTTCATGCGCTGTTTCCCGCCGCGCAGGATGTCACTGCAGATGCCAATTTTCAGCAGCGCGTGCGCGAAGTGATCGTAGCGATCAATTCGCGTGACGCGTCGCTATCGCTACCCCTAGATATCCGGGGCACCGCATTTCAGCAGCAGGTGTGGCAGGCGCTGCGCACAATTCCGTGCGGCGAAACAGTGAGCTACCAACAGCTGGCCAGCGCCATCGGCAAACCGAAGGCGGTGCGCGCGGTGGCCAGTGCCTGTGGGGCCAACAAACTGGCGATTGTTATCCCGTGTCACCGGGTGATCCGTGGCGATGGCGCACTTTCGGGCTACCGATGGGGTATTGCGCGCAAGGCGCAGTTACTGCAACGGGAAACTACTGGCGAGGAAACATAATGCTCGATCTCTTTGCGGATGCGAAACCCTGGCAGGAGCCGCTGGCGTCAGGTGCGGTTATTCTGCGACGTTTCGCTTTTGACTCTGGGCCCTCTTTACTGCAGGCGATAGCGGCTGTCGCCAAACAGTCGCCGTTTCGCCAGATGGTGACGCCCGGCGGCTATACGATGTCGGTGGCGATGACCAACTGCGGCCATCTGGGCTGGACGACGGATCAGCATGGCTATCTTTATTCTCCGTTTGATCCACTCACCGGCACGCACTGGCCGCCGCTACCGGATGCGTTCGCTGATTTGTGCCAACAGGCGGCGACGGCGGCGGGCTATGCTGATTTTCAACCCGATGCCTGCCTGATTAACCGCTACACGCCAGGGGCAAAACTGTCCTTACATCAGGATAAAGACGAGCCCGACCTGCGGGCGCCAATTGTATCTGTATCGCTGGGGCTACCAGCCATCTTTCAATTTGGCGGCTTGCGCCGTAATGACCCTTTAAAGCGTTTACTGCTGGAACACGGCGATGTCGTGGTGTGGGGCGGTAATTCGCGGCTGTTTTATCATGGGATCCAGCCGCTTAAGACGGGCTATCATCCGTTGACCGGAGACTGTCGTTACAATCTGACTTTTCGCCAGGCAGGTAAAAAAGAATAAAAATAAGAATTATTATTGCTGTCAGCGAAGAGATGTTTAAACTGCGGGCTGTTATTACTTGTCCGGGTTGTGTGCATGGAACTTTTACTTCTTGTCTGGCGGCAGTATCGCTGGCCATTTATCAGCGTGATGGCGCTCAGCCTCGCCAGCGCCGCGTTGGGGATTGGGCTGATTGCGTTTATCAACCAGCGCTTGATCGAAACGGTCGACACCACGCTGATGGTGCTTCCGGAGTTTCTTGGCCTGCTGCTGTTGTTGATGGTTGTCACCCTCGGTTCTCAGCTGGCGTTGACCACGCTGGGTCACCACTTTGTCTACCGCCTGCGTAGCGAATTTATCAAACGAATTCTGGATACTCACGTCGAGCGTATTGAACAGCTTGGCAGCGCCTCGTTGCTGGCCGGTTTAACCAGTGATATCCGCAACATCACCATCGCCTTTGTTCGTCTACCTGAGCTGGTGCAGGGGATTATCCTGACCATAGGATCGGCGGCGTATCTGGCGATGCTGTCGACCAAAATGCTACTGGTAACGGCAATCTGGATGGCAATCACCATCTGGGGCGGATTTGTGCTGGTGGCGCGGGTGTATAAACACATGGCCACCTTGCGCGAAACTGAAGACAAGTTGTACAACGATTATCAGACGGTGCTGGAAGGGCGCAAAGAGCTGACGCTTAACCGCGAGCGCGCCGAGCATATCTTTAATCAGATGTACGTCCCGGATGCCAAAGAGTATCGCCACCATATTATCCGTGCCGATACCTTCCACCTGAGCGCGGTTAACTGGTCGAACATTATGATGCTGGGTGCCATTGGCCTGGTGTTCTGGATGGCTAACAGTCTGGGATGGGCTGATACCGCCGTGGCAGCGACCTATTCTCTGACGCTGTTATTCCTGCGAACACCGTTGCTCTCTGCCGTTGGCGCGCTGCCGACGCTGCTTACCGCGCAGGTGGCGTTCAACAAGCTGAATAAATTCGCACTGGCACCTTTTAAGGCCGAATTCCCACGCCCAACCGCGTTTCCCAACTGGCAAACGCTGGAGCTGCGCAACGTGGTTTTCCACTATCAGGATAATGCGTTTTCCGTAGGGCCGGTGAATCTGACGATTCATCGCGGTGAACTGATCTTTCTGATTGGCGGTAACGGTAGCGGAAAATCTACGCTGGCGATGTTACTGACCGGTCTATACCAGCCGCAGTCAGGCGAAATATTGCTTGATGGTAAGGCCGTTGCCGTTGAAAAACCAGAAGACTACCGCAAGCTATTCTCCGCCGTGTTTACCGACGTCTGGCTGTTCGACAAACTGCTGGGGCCGGAAGGTAAAGAGGCTAATCGGCAACTGGTCGCGAAGTGGCTGGAACATCTGAAGATGGGTCATAAGCTGGAGCTGAGCGATGGTCGTATCCTCAATCTGAAGCTGTCGAAAGGGCAGAAGAAACGCGTGGCGCTGCTGCTGGCCCTGGCGGAGGAGCGCGACATCATTCTGCTGGATGAATGGGCTGCCGATCAGGATCCCCATTTCCGCCGGGAGTTCTATCAGGTGCTATTGCCTTTGATGCAGGAAATGGGGAAAACCATTTTCGCCATCAGCCACGACGATCACTATTTTATTCACGCCGATCGTCTACTGGAAATGCGTAACGGACAGTTGAGTGAACTGTTGGGCGATGAACGTGACGCCGCCTCGCGCGACGCGGTGGCTCGCACAGCCTGATCCTTCAGTGCCGCCGGTTTTTTAGCCACCCGGCGGCACTGTTTATTGTTATTTACATAAATCGGCATCATGATTAATGATATTTCATATCATGGATTTATGATTAATGTCCGTAATAAACAAAAACAGCGCCAGACTGCGTGATGAAGAGCGTGCGCGCCTCATCTGGCTGCTGACCACTGATAAAGCCATTATTTCAACGCTGTTGGGCAAGCTTACCCTGGCTGAGCAATATGACGTCGGTACGTTAGCCGACGATATTGCTGAGGTAGGGGCGCTGGTGGCCCACCTGCCACCGCCTGACCTCGCCGATACCCTCGAAGCTTTGCCCTCTGAAGAGCGCCACGCCCTGTGGCGACTGGTCGAAAATGAAAAGCGCGGTAACGTCTTGCTTGAGGCGTCTGAAAACGTCTGGGACGACCTGATCGATGAGATGAGCGACCGCGAGCTGCTGGATGCGCTGCAATATCTCGATATCGATGAACAGATTTACCTGGTGCAGCATTTGCCTCGTAACCTTACCGGTCGTCTGCTGGCGACGTTACCGGCAGAGGAGCGGACGCGCGTCCGCCAGGTGCTGCACTACGAGAAAAATAGCGTCGGCGCGATCATGGAGTTCGAGGTCATCACTGTGCGTCCGGACGTGACGCTGGAAGTGGTGCAACGCTACCTGCGGCGGCTGGGGAAAATGCCGGAGAATACCGATAAACTTTTCGTGACCGATCGCAATAAAGTTCTGGTTGGCGAACTGACGCTAACCTGCATTTTACTCAATGATGTGCAGCGAAAAGTCAGCGAGGTGATGGAAGATGACCCACTCACCTTTTCTCCTGAAGATATCGCCGAAAACGCTGCGCGTACCTTCGAACGCGACAACCTGGTCAGCGCCGCGGTGGTTGACCCTTCCGGTAAACTGATGGGCCGTTTAACCATCGATGAGATCGTCGACGTTGTCTATGAAGAAACCGACACCGATCTGCGTCGAATGGGGGGCTTAAGCGCCGAAGAGGACGTGTTTGCGCCTGTTACCAAAGCGGTAAAAACCCGCTGGGCGTGGTTGGCCGTTAACCTCTGTACCGCCTTTATCGCCTCGCGGGTGATCGACGGTTTTGAACATACGATTTCGCAACTGGTGGCGCTGGCCTCGTTGATGCCGATTGTGGCGGGTATCGGCGGCAATACCGGGAATCAAACTATCACTATGATCGTCCGCGCGCTGGCGCTGCAAAATATTCAGCCGGGGAACCTGACGTTTCTCATCCTGCGCGAGATGGGCGTGGCGCTAATCAACGGCCTCGTGTGGGGCGGGATTATGGGCGGCATTACCTGGTGGCTGTACGATGATATGGCGCTCGGTGGTGTGATGACTCTGGCGATGATGCTCAATCTGCTGATGGCGGCGTTGATGGGGGTTATCATTCCGATGACGATGGTGAAGCTCGGGCGCGACCCGGCGGTCGGCTCGAGCGTCATGATAACCGCTATCACTGATACTGGTGGTTTCTTTATTTTTCTCGGTCTGGCAACGCTGTTTCTGATGTAGTCGCCCGTTTGCGTCTGACGATACGCGGTAGAATAAGCATCGTCATCACCCCGACAACCACGCCAATCGCCAGGTTGCCGGTAGAAACCGTGGCAGCGACGGTCACCAGCATCACCAGCGTTTCAGTGACGGGCAGTTTCGTCAGCGTGGCGGGCTGGATGCTGTGCCAACTGAAGGTTTTCACCGCCACAATCACCATAATCCCCGCCAGCACCGACATGGGTATTTTCGCCATCACTTCGCTTAACGCGGTGACCAGCAGCAACAGCACCAGTCCGGCGGCAAACGTCGAGACGCGGCTGCGTCCTTTACCCATCTCGACGTTAACGATGGTTTGACCAATCATTGCGCACCCGGCAATACCGCCATAAAATCCGGCCAAAATATTGGCAATCCCCAGTCCGGTGCTTTCGCGATTCTTATTCGACGGCGTCACCGTCAGGTCATCCACCAGACGGGCGGTTAACAGCGACTCCATCAAACCAACAAAAGCGATGCTCAGCGCGCAGGGCCAGATAATCGCCAGCGTGTGCAGGTTGAGCGGTACGAGTAACTGCGTTAATCCTGGCAGACCGCCGCTCATTGAACCTTCATCACCGACGGTCGGTAACAGTTGCCCGCTGGTGACAGTGAACACGGTCAGCAGCACGATGGCGATAAGCGGTGCGGGAATTGCTTTAATAAACCGCGGAACCCACAGCACAATCAGCAGCGTCAGGACAAACAACCCCCAGATGAGCGGGCTTTTGCCCCAGAAATGCGGGACTTGGGCAAAGAAAATCAATATACCCAGCGCGTTAACAAAGCCGGTCATCACGGCCGTAGGGATGAATCGCATCAGACGTGCCATTCCCAATACACCAAACAGGATCTGAATCATCCCGGCCAGCACCACTGCAGGCAGGATGTATTGCACGCCGTGTTGATGCACCATCGGACCAATCACCAGCGCGACCGATCCTGCAGCGGCGGTAACCATTGCGGGACGACCGCCTAAAAAAGACATCGCCAGGCACAGTACGACGGAGGCGATCAAACTGACTTTAGGATCAACGCCTGCGATCACGGAAAACGAGATTACTTCCGGGATCAGCGCCAGGGCGGTTACCACACCGGCCAGCGTTTCGCGCACCAGCAGACGGGGTTGGCGGAGCACGGCGCGGGTCGTGTGTTCCGAGACTGTGGCAGAGGAATGTTGAGTTGCAGACATAGTTACACTCAGGTCAAAAATGGCCTGATACAGCAGACCGACAGGCATCCGTGCGGTGAATAGCAAAGCGCAGCATAGTACCCGTCAGATGGACCGGTTTCCAGAAATAATTGTCAATAACCGCATAAGCTATCAACGTATTAATAACATTTTTAAAAATTAAATATAATTTATAAACTTTATTTAATTATTTTTACTTAAGTGTTACCGTTGGTGCCGCTCGATTTTCACCTGCATTAAAAGCAAAAAAGCGATACTAAAAGTAAGGCATTAACATTATGAAAAAAGTGACTGCCATGCTCTTCACCATGGCCGTTGGGCTGAATGTTGTCTCGATGGCGGCAAAAGCGAAAGCGGCGGAAGAGCAGGAAACGGATGTACTGTTGATTGGCGGCGGCATCATGAGCGCCACGCTGGGAACCTATTTACAGGAGCTGGAGCCGCAATGGTCAATGACCATGGTTGAGCGACTGGATGGTGTAGCGCAGGAAAGCTCAAACGGCTGGAATAACGCCGGAACCGGCCACTCCGCACTGATGGAGCTGAACTACACGCCTAAAAAGGCCGACGGTAGCATCAGCATTGAAAAGGCAGTCGAAATTAACGAAGCCTTCCAGATTTCCCGCCAGTTTTGGGCCTATCAGGTCAATAATGGCGTAATGCATGAACCACGCTCGTTTATCACCACCGTTCCGCACATGAGTTTTGTCTGGGGTGACGAGAACGTGAACTTCCTTCGTGCCCGTTACACCGCACTGCAGCAGAGCACGCTGTTCCGTGGTATGCGCTATTCAGAAGACCACGCGCAGATCAAAGAGTGGGCGCCGCTGGTCATGGAAGGTCGCGATCCGCAGCAGAAAGTCGCGGCAACGCGTACCGAGATTGGTACTGACGTGAATTACGGCGAAATCACCCGCCAACTGATTACCTCATTGCAGAAAAAGCCCAACTTTGCGCTGCAGTTGAGCACCGAAGTGCGTGGCTTTAAGCGTAATGCCGATAATAGCTGGACTGTCACAGTCGCCGATCTGAAAAATAACGAAGCGGAACACGATATCAAGGCGAAATTTGTCTTTATCGGTGCCGGTGGCGCTGCGCTGAAGCTGTTGCAGGAAACCGACATTCCGGAAGCGAAAGGCTATGCCGGATTCCCGGTGGGCGGGCAGTTCCTGGTTGCAGAAAATCCGGATGTGGTCAATCGCCACCTGGCGAAAGTGTACGGTCAGGCCTCCGTTGGCGCGCCGCCGATGTCTGTACCGCATATCGACACCCGTATCCTTGATGGCAAGCGCGTTGTGCTGTTTGGGCCATTCGCGACATTCTCCACCAAGTTCCTGAAGAATGGTTCATTGTGGGATCTGCTCAGCTCGACCACCACCTCAAACTTTATGCCGATGGTCAACGTGGGTCTGGATAACTTCGATCTGGTGAAATATCTGGTGAGCCAGGTGATGCTCAGCGACGACGACCGTTTTGCTGCGCTGCAAGAGTACTATCCGCAGGCGAAAAAAGAAGACTGGCGTTTATGGCAGGCTGGCCAGCGTGTGCAGATCATCAAAAGCGATGCGGAGAAGGGCGGCGTGCTGCGTCTGGGCACTGAAGTCGTCAGCGATAAAGAAGGCACGATTGCAGCGCTGCTGGGAGCTTCTCCGGGCGCATCAACTGCGGCACCGATCATGCTGCATCTGATGGAAAAAGTGTTTAAAGATAAAGTAGCCAGCCCCGAGTGGCAGGCGAAGCTGAAAACCATTATTCCGTCTTATGGTACTAAGCTGAACGGTAACGTTGAGGCTACGGAACAAGAGCTGCAGTACACCAGTGAGGTTCTGGGTCTGAAATATGACAAGCCGCAGGTTGCTGATGAAGCGCCGAAACCACAGCTGAAACCTCAGGCACAACCTCAGCCTGAACAGAAAGCCGTCGCGGATATCGCGCTGTAAAATAAAATGCCGGATGGCGCTGCTGCGCTTATCCGGCATTGTTTATGCGTCTGTAGGCCGGATAAGGCGGTACGCTGCCATCCGGCACATTCTCACTTAGCGCGCGACTGCGTCCTGAATTTTGTCTTCCGCTTTCCAGATACGGTATTTAACGTCCACGTTTTCCGGGGTATAGACCACAATCGGCAACTTGCTGTTGTAACGCAGCATGCCGTCATCACCCAGATGCGCAGTAATGAATTTCTTCTCTTTCTTACCGTCCGGGCAGGCCATCATGGTTGAAACCGGAGACGTAACTTTGTCAAAGACATAGTAGTCATATCCCCAACCCTCCAGCGTTTTGCTGTCCAGTTCTCCGCCCAGGCGGTGTTGGTTACAGTCAACTTCCAGCGTTTGTCCGATCAGCAGTTCTACTTTCAGAGTAGATTCATCTTTCTCAGGGGTAAGCTGGATAACCTGGCGCTTCATACCCTTTTCCGCCTTGGGATAAGGGGCGACTTTTTCCAGCGGCTGAGCGGCGGTATCGTTACTGGCAGCCCATGCAGAGGTGCTGGCAAAGGCGGCGAAAAGTACGGCAGGGACAATTGTCTTCATCTTATTGTTCACAGTGTTTCCTTTCTTCTGTCTTATGAACGAGTCTGTAGCAGGTTAACATATTTGGATAATCTATTAATCTGGATTTACTTATATTTAAAGTGTATTAGGTAGCGTTTCGTTGCCATGGTAGCGATATATCCTAGGAATTATCCTAATATTGAGATCTTTTTCTTTTTGAGTAAGTCGTTATATACATTGTTATATAACTCATTGAAATGTGAGCAAAAGCGCATTTTTTCCCGCCAACTCAACACTCCTTTGATCCGGCAACAGCATTTACCCCAATTGGGGTATGCACCTCTAACACATCCTGAAATATCTTACGGCTAAAAATAACTACTCATAAATAGTGCAGTTTTTTATGTCGTTCAACCCGCCGAGGGAGGGCGTCATTATGGAAGGACAATGTCATGGTTGATTTATCCCGTCGAGGCATGTTGACAGGCAGTTGGCGAAACGCCAGCGCAGGGATTCGTCCGCCGTGGAGCAAGGAAGACTCTCACTTTCTGGCCCATTGCCTCCGTTGTGACGCCTGCATCCAGGCGTGCGAAACCGACATCCTGCAGCGAGGCCAGGGTGGTTACCCGAGCGTAAATTTCAAACACGGCGAGTGCAGCTTTTGCTATGCCTGCGCAGAAGCCTGTCCCGAATCACTTTTTCTTCCGCGCCACACCAGGGCATGGGATCTGAATTTTACGATTGGGGAAAACTGTCTCGCACATCAGTCCGTTGAATGTCACCGCTGTCAGGATAGCTGTGAGCCCATGGCAATAACCTTTCGCCCCACGCTTTCCGGCATTTATCAGCCGCAGCTCGACAATCAGGACTGTAACGGATGTGGCGCCTGTGTCGCTATCTGCCCGGTATCAGCCATTAACGCGGAGTACAACCATGGACAATAACTGGCAGGTCTGCAGCCTGGTCGTTCAGGCCAAAAGCCAGCATATCAACGATATCGCCACGCAGTTGCGTTCCTTTTCCGGTTGCGAAGTTGCACTCAGCGATGTGGAAAGTGGTCAGTTGATTGTGGTGGTGGAAGCTGAGCAAAGTGAAACGCTAATGAAAACAATTGAGTCAGTACGCAACGTTGCGGGCGTACTGGCGGTGTCGCTGGTTTATCACCAGCAGGATGAGCAAGGTGAGGAAACACCATGAAACTCAGTCGTCGTAGCTTTATGAAAGCTAACGCCGTTGCGGCCGCTGCGGCGGCTGCCGGGTTAAGCGTGCCGGGCGTTGCCCGCGCGGTAGTCGGTCAGCAAGAAGCCATCAAATGGGACAAAGCCCCGTGCCGTTTTTGCGGGACGGGCTGTGGCGTATTGGTCGGAACGCAGCAAGGGCGTGTTGTGGCATGCCAGGGCGATCCGGATGCGCCGGTTAACCGTGGGCTTAACTGCATCAAAGGTTACTTCCTGCCGAAAATCATGTACGGAAAAGACCGTTTAACGCAGCCGATGCTGCGCATGAAAGACGGCAAGTATCACAAAGAAGGCGAGTTCACCCCGATTAGCTGGGACCAGGCCTTTGACGTGATGGAAGAGAAATTCAAAACGTCGATGAAAGAGAAAGGCCCGGAGTCTATCGGTATGTTCGGCTCTGGCCAGTGGACGATTTGGGAAGGTTATGCCGCTGCCAAATTGTTTAAAGCGGGTTTCCGTTCCAATAACATCGACCCGAACGCACGTCACTGCATGGCCTCAGCGGTAGTCGGTTTTATGCGTACCTTCGGTATGGATGAACCGATGGGCTGCTATGACGATATCGAACATGCGGATGCCTTCGTCCTGTGGGGCGCGAATATGGCAGAGATGCACCCGATCCTGTGGTCGCGCATCACCAACCGTCGTCTGTCCGATCCTAATGTTAACGTCGCGGTTCTTTCCACCTTCCAGCACCGCAGCTTTGAGCTGGCGGATAACGGTATGGTCTTCACGCCGCAAACCGATCTGGTGATCCTCAACTACATCGCGAACTACATTATTCAAAACAATGCGATTAACCAGGATTTCTTTAGCAAGCACGTTAACCTGCGTAAAGGCGTGACGGACA
The DNA here is from genome assembly GCF_001037485.2 of Citrobacter sp. MGH105. NCBI lineage: Bacteria > Pseudomonadati > Pseudomonadota > Gammaproteobacteria > Enterobacterales > Enterobacteriaceae > Citrobacter > Citrobacter sp. MGH105. Next base: position 1,728,133 of record NZ_CP073048.1, read on the forward strand.
TCGGCTACGGTCTGCGTCCAACCCATCCGCTGGAAAAAGCGGCGAAAAACCCGGGATCCGATGCTTCTGAACCGATGAGCTTTGAGGATTACAAAGCCTTCGTTGCTGAGTACACGCTGGATAAAACCGCCGAAATGACCGGTGTGCCGAAAGATCAGCTGGAACAGCTGGCGCAGCTGTATGCCGATCCGAAGAAAAAAGTCATCTCCTACTGGACGATGGGCTTTAACCAGCACACCCGCGGCGTGTGGGCCAACAACTTGGTCTATAACCTGCACTTGCTGACTGGCAAAATCTCCCAGCCAGGCTGCGGCCCGTTCTCTCTGACCGGCCAGCCTTCAGCGTGCGGCACCGCGCGTGAAGTCGGTACGTTCTCCCACCGTCTGCCTGCGGACATGGTGGTAACGAACGAAAAACACCGCGATATCTGTGAGAAGCACTGGAATATTCCGTCAGGGACCATTCCGGCAAAAGTTGGTCTGCACGCCGTGGCGCAAGATCGCGCGCTGAAAGATGGCAAGCTCAACGTCTACTGGGCGATGTGTACTAACAACATGCAGGCCGGTCCGAACATCAACGAAGAGCGTATGCCGGGCTGGCGCGATCCGCGTAACTTCATCATCGTCTCCGATCCGTACCCGACGATCAGCGCCCTGTCGGCTGACCTGATCCTGCCGACCGCGATGTGGGTAGAGAAAGAAGGCGCCTACGGGAACGCGGAACGCCGTACACAGTTCTGGCGTCAGCAAATTAAAGCGCCGGGCGAATCGAAATCGGATCTGTGGCAACTGGTGCAATTCTCTCGTCGCTTCAAAACAGAAGAAGTATGGCCGGAAGAGCTGCTGGCACAAAAACCGGAACTGCGCGGTAAAACGCTGTATGACGTGCTGTTTGCTACGCCAGCAGTAACGAAATTCCCAGTGACTGAACTGGCTGAAGATCAACTGAACGATGAATCCCGCGAGCTGGGCTTCTATCTGCAAAAAGGCTTGTTCGAAGAGTACGCCTGGTTTGGCCGCGGTCACGGGCACGATCTTGCGCCATTTGACGATTACCACAAAGCGCGCGGTTTACGCTGGCCGGTCGTTGAGGGTAAAGAGACCCAGTGGCGCTACAGCGAAGGCAACGACCCTTACGTGAAAGCAGGTGAAAGCTACAAGTTCTACGGTAAACCGGACGGTAAAGCGGTTATCTTCGCGCTGCCATTTGAACCTGCTGCTGAAGCGCCGGATAAAGAATATGACCTGTGGCTGTCTACCGGACGTGTGCTGGAACACTGGCATACCGGCAGTATGACGCGTCGTGTGCCTGAACTACACCGTGCTTTCCCGGAAGCCGTGCTGTTTATCCACCCGCTGGATGCAAAAGCACGCGATCTGCGCCGTGGCGATAAGGTCAAAGTGATTTCCCGTCGTGGCGAAGTGATTTCGATTGTTGAAACACGCGGTCGTAACCGTCCGCCGCAGGGGCTGGTGTATATGCCGTTCTTCGATGCCGCACAGCTGGTGAACAACCTGACGCTGGATGCGACGGATCCGCTCTCCAAAGAGACGGATTTCAAGAAGTGCGCCGTGAAACTGGCGAAGGTGTAACGCGTTATGTCCCGGTCAGCAAAACCCCAAAATGGCCGCCGCCGCTTTCTACGCGATATGGTTCGCGCAGCGGGCGGGCTGGCCGTCGTTGGCGTGGCGCTGGGGTTGCAACAACAAACCGCACGTGCAACCGGCGTGCGGTTACGCCCGCCTGGCGCACTGAGCGAGGAGGCATTCGCCAGCGCCTGTGTGCGCTGCGGTCAGTGCGTTCAGGCATGCCCGTATGACACGCTGAAGCTGGCAACGCTGGCCTCCGGGCTGGCGGCCGGTACGCCATATTTTGTCGCCCGTGATATTCCCTGCGAAATGTGTGAGGACATTCCGTGTGCCAAAGTCTGCCCGAGCGGCGCGTTGGACAGGGAAATTGAATCCATTGACGATTCGCGTATGGGGCTGGCGGTACTGCTGGATCACGAAAACTGCCTCAACTATCAGGGATTACGCTGCGACGTTTGCTATCGCGAGTGCCCGAAAATTGATGAGGCGATCACCCTGGAGCTGGACCGCAACATGCGTACCGGCAAGCATGCGCGGTTTATTCCGACCGTGCACAGCGATGCCTGTACCGGCTGTGGGAAATGCGAAAAAGTCTGCGTACTGGAACAGCCAGCAATAAAAGTGCTGCCGCTGTCGCTGGCGAAAGGGGAGTTAGGACACCATTACCGCTTCGGTTGGCTGGAGGGGAACAATGGCAAATCGTAAACGTGATGCGGGGCGTGAAGCGCAGGCAAAAAAAGGATGGTGGAAGAGTCATCGCTGGCTGCTGCTGCGTCGTTTGAGCCAGTTTCTGATACTGGCGATGTTCCTCAGCGGCCCGTGGCTTGGCGTATGGATCCTGCATGGCAACTACAGTAGCAGCCTGTTGCTGGACGCTATCCCGTTCACCGATCCGCTGATTACTCTGCAAAGCCTGGCCAGCGGGCATCTGCCGGCGACGGTGGCGTTAACGGGAGCAGCTATCATCACGGTGCTGTATGCCCTGGCCGGTAAGCGGCTGTTTTGTAGCTGGGTTTGTCCCATGAACCCGGTTACCGATTTAGCCAGTTGGTTGCGCAGAAGGTTTGACCTGAATCAGTCCGCAACCCTGCCGCGCCATATACGGTACGTCCTGCTGGTGGTTATCCTGGTCGGTTCCGCCCTGACCGGTACGCTGTTGTGGGAGTGGATAAATCCAGTCTCTCTGCTTGGACGGAGCCTGGTAATGGGATTCGGTAGCGGAGCGTTGCTGATCCTCGCGCTGTTTTTATTTGATTTACTGGTCGTTGAGCATGGCTGGTGCGGGCATCTTTGCCCACTGGGTGCGCTGTATAGCGTGGTGGGAAGCAAAGGGGCATTAACCGTTTCGGCAAAAGAACGTAACAGATGTAACCGCTGTATGGATTGTTTTCATGTTTGCCCGGAACCGCATGTGCTACGTGCGCCGGTGCTGGATGAGCAAAGTCCGGTGCAGGTAACCAGCCGCGATTGCATGGCCTGCGGTCGCTGCGTGGATGTCTGTTCTGAGGATGTTTTTACAATAACAACACGATGGAGTTCGGGAGCGAAATCATGAAAAGCCATGACCTGATTAAGACGCTGTGTCAATGGACGGCCCTGCTTGCCCTGGTCGTCAGTGGGGCCGTTTGGGCTGCAAATGGAGTGGATCTGAGCCAGTCACCGGAAGTCTCAGGAACACAAGAAGGGGCGATTCGCATGCCGAAAGAGCAAGAGCGCATGCCGCTGAACTATGTGAATCAGCCGCCGATGATTCCGCATAGCGTTGAAGGGTATCAGGTAACGACTAACACTAACCGCTGCCTGCAATGCCACGGTGTGGAAAGCTATCGCACCACCGGTGCGCCGCGCATCAGTCCGACGCACTTTATGGACAGCGACGGCAAGGTATTGGCTGAAGTTGCGCCGCGTCGTTATTTCTGCCTGCAATGTCACGTTCCGCAGGCTGACGCCGCGCCGATTGTTGAAAATACCTTCACCCCCTCGAAAGGTTACGGGAAATAAGAGGTCATTATGGAAAATTCTAACCGTAAACCAGGCTGGATTAAGCGCGTCTGGCAATGGTGGCGTCGCCCCAGCCGTCTGGCGCTCGGCACGCTGTTGTTAATCGGCTTTGTGGGCGGCATTATTTTCTGGGGCGGCTTTAATACCGGTATGGAAAAGGCCAATACAGAAGAGTTCTGCATTAGCTGTCACGAAATGCGCAATACGGTATACCAGGAATACATGGAAACCGTACACTACAACAACCGCAGTGGTGTGCGAGCGACTTGCCCTGATTGTCACGTCCCCCATGAGTGGGGCCCGAAAATGATCCGTAAGATCAAGGCCAGTAAAGAGCTGTACGCGAAAGCACTGGGGCTGATAGATACACCGCAGAAATTTGAAGACCATCGTCTGACGATGGCGCAAAATGAGTGGCGGCGTATGAAAGATAATAATTCGCAAGAGTGCCGAAACTGTCACAACTTCGAGTTTATGGATTTAACCGCCCAGAAAGGCGTTGCGGCCAAAATGCACGACCAGGCCGTGAAAGACGGGCAAACCTGTATTGACTGTCATAAAGGGATAGCGCACAAACTGCCTGATATGCGCGAAGTCAAACCGGGCTTTTAACAGGATGTAGATAACCAGGTATGCTTGAAGCCAGAGAATTACTTTGCGAGCGAGATGACAGAATTCTGTTCAGCAATCTGTCATTTCGCGTCAACGCAGGGGAATGGGTACAAATTACCGGCAGCAACGGCGCAGGGAAAACCACTCTGCTGCGGTTGCTTACCGGGCTGGCGCGTCCCGATGCAGGGGAGGTTTGCTGGCAAGAGCAGCCGGTGCATCACGTGCGGGACAGCTACCATCAGCAACTGCTGTGGATCGGACATCAGCCGGGGATAAAAACCCGGCTTTCGGCGTTGGAGAACCTGCGTTTCTTTCATCATGACGGCGACATTGCACAGTGTCTGGCTGCGCTGGCGCAGGCGGGACTTGCTGGATATGAAGATATCCCGGTGAACCAGCTCTCCGCCGGACAACAGCGGCGCGTAGCGCTGGCCCGTTTGTGGCTGACCCGCGCCCGGCTGTGGATCCTCGATGAACCCTTTACCGCCATTGATGTGAACGGCGTTGAGCGACTGACTCAGCGTATGGCGCAGCATACGGAGCAGGGCGGTATTGTTATTCTCACCACCCACCAACCGCTCAATGTCGAAACCGATAAAGTGCGACGTATTGCGCTGACCAGCGAGAGGGCAACGCAATGATGTGGCGAATCTTCCGTTTAGAACTGCGAGTTGCGTTTCGTCATAGTGCGGAAATCGCCAATCCTTTATGGTTCTTCCTGATTGTTATTACGCTGTTCCCCCTGAGCATTGGGCCGGAGCCGCAGCTTCTGGCGCGCATTGCGCCGGGCATCATTTGGGTTGCGGCGCTGCTGGCGTCATTGCTGGCGCTGGAACGCCTGTTTCGTGATGATCTGCAGGACGGCAGCCTTGAGCAACTGATGCTGCTGCCGTTACCGCTACCGGCCGTGGTGCTGGCGAAAGTGATGGCGCACTGGGTCGTGACCGGCCTGCCGCTGTTGATCCTCTCGCCGCTAGTGGCGCTGCTGCTGGGCATGGATATGTACAGCTGGAAAATTATGGCGCTGACGTTGTTACTCGGAACGCCGACGCTGGGCTTCCTCGGTGCGCCGGGTGTGGGGCTGACGGTGGGCTTAAAGCGCGGCGGCGTGTTGTTAAGCGTGCTGGTGCTCCCGCTCACCATACCCTTACTGATTTTTGCAACCGCCGCGATGGATGCGGCTTCTATGCACTTACCGGTTGAAGGGTACATGGCAATTCTGGGCGCGTTGCTGGTCGGCAGCGCCACGTTAAGCCCGTTTGCCACAGCCGCGGCGTTACGGATAAGCGTGCAGTAACGAGAATTAGATGTGTAGGCCGGGCAAGGCGCTCTGGCACAACGGATTTTAATTTATGGAGTCTGGTGACTGAACTATGTGGAAAACACTTCATCAATTGGCGATGCCCCCTCGGCTCTATCAGATCTGTGGCTGGTTTATCCCGTGGCTGGCGATTGCCAGCGCGGTGGTACTGATAACGGGATGGGTCTGGGGCTTTGGTTTTGCGCCTGCGGATTATCAGCAGGGGCAGAGCTATCGCATTATTTATCTGCACGTTCCGGCGGCAATCTGGTCGATGGGCATTTATGCCTCGATGGCTGTTGCCGCGTTTATCGGCCTGGTCTGGCAGATGAAAATGGCCAATTTGGCGCTGGCTGCGATGGCGCCGATTGGTGCAGTGTTTACCTTTATTGCGCTGGTGACCGGCTCCGCATGGGGCAAACCGATGTGGGGAACCTGGTGGGTCTGGGATGCTCGACTCACCTCTGAACTGGTACTGTTGTTTCTCTACGTGGGTGCCATTGCGCTGTGGCATGCCTTTGACGACCGCCGTCTGGCAGGTCGTGCCGCCGGTATTCTGGTGCTGATTGGCGTGGTCAACTTACCGATTATCCACTACTCGGTTGAGTGGTGGAATACGCTGCATCAGGGTTCTACCCGCATGCAGCAAAGCATCGATCCGGCGATGCGTACGCCGCTGCGTCTGGCAATCGTCGGCTATCTGTTACTGTTTGTCACGCTGGCGCTGATGCGCATGCGTAACCTGATTTTGATGATGGAAAAACGCCGCCCGTGGGTGAGCGAACTGATCTTAAAAAGAGGCCGCCAATGACCCCTGCATTTGCATCATGGAGTGATTTTTTCGCGATGGGCGGCTACGCCTTGTATGTCTGGCTTGCCGTAGCGATGAGCGTTATCCCGCTGGTGGTGCTGGTACTGCATTCCACGTTACAACATCGCGCAATTTTACGCGGTGTAGCGCAGCAGCGGGCGAGAGAAGCGCGTATGCGTGCGGCGCAAGTGCAACGGGAGGCGGCGTGAATATTCGACGTAAAAATCGGTTATGGATAGCCTGTGCGGTACTGGCGGGTCTGGCGTTGACCATTACGCTGGTGCTTTATGCGCTGCGTTCTAATATTGACCTGTTCTATACGCCGGGAGAGATACTCTACGGTAAGCGCGAAACGCAGCAGATGCCCGAAGTCGGTCAGCGCCTGCGCGTGGGCGGAATGGTGATGCCCGGTAGCGTAAAGCGCGATCCGCAGTCGTTGAAGGTGAATTTCAGTATCTATGACGCCGAAGGTGTGGTGGATGTCACCTACGAAGGCATTCTGCCGGATCTGTTCCGCGAAGGGCAGGGTGTTGTTGTTCAGGGCGAACTGAACGAAGGAAATCATGTGCAGGCCAAAGAGGTTCTTGCCAAACATGATGAGAATTACACCCCGCCGGAAGTCGAAAAAGCGATGCAGGAAAACCATCGTCGCCCGGAAAGTGTTTATAAGGATAAAACGTCATGATGCCTGAAATTGGCAATGCGCTGTTGTGCCTTGCGCTCGGCGTGGCGTTACTACTGTCAGTCTTTCCGCTGTGGGGCGTAGCGCGCGGCGACGTGCGAATGATGGCCTCCGCGCGGCCTTTTGCCTGGGTTCTTTTTATCTGCGTGATGGGGGCGTTCCTGATTCTGGTCAACGCCTTCGTGGTTAATGACTTTACTGTCACCTACGTTGCCAGCAACTCCAATACCCAACTTCCGGTCTGGTATCGGGTCGCGGCAACCTGGGGGGCTCATGAAGGCTCGCTGTTGCTATGGGTGCTGCTGATGAGCGGCTGGACGTTCGCCGTTGCGGCGTTCAGCCAGCGTATGCCGCTGGACATCGTTGCCCGCGTGCTGGCGGTGATGGGGATGGTAAGCGTTGGCTTTCTGCTGTTTATTCTGTTTACCTCCAACCCGTTTGCCCGTACGTTGCCCAACTTCCCTATTGAAGGGCGCGACCTGAACCCGCTGTTGCAGGATCCGGGACTGATTTTCCATCCGCCGTTGCTGTACATGGGGTATGTCGGCTTCTCCGTGGCCTTCGCGTTTGCGATTGCCGCGCTGATGAGCGGACGACTGGACAGTACCTTCGCCCGTTTTTCGCGTCCGTGGACGCTGGCGGCATGGGTGTTCCTGACGCTGGGTATTGTACTCGGTTCGGCCTGGGCCTATTACGAGCTGGGCTGGGGCGGTTGGTGGTTCTGGGATCCGGTTGAGAACGCCTCGTTTATGCCATGGCTGGTGGGAACGGCGCTGATGCACTCGCTGTCGGTAACCGAACAGCGTGCCAGCTTTAAAGCCTGGACGCTGCTGCTGTCAATCTGCGCATTCTCGCTGTGCCTATTGGGTACTTTCCTGGTACGCTCCGGCGTGCTGGTATCGGTGCATGCCTTCGCCTCCGATCCGTCGCGCGGGATGTTTATTCTGGCCTTTATGGTATTGGTGATTGGCGGCTCCCTGTTGCTGTTTGCGGTGCGCGGTCACAAGGTCCGCTCACGGGTGAACAACGCGCTGTGGTCGCGTGAATCTCTGCTGTTGGGCAACAACGTTCTGCTGATTGCCGCCATGCTGGTGGTGCTTTTGGGCACGCTGCTGCCGCTGGTGCACAAACAACTGGGTCTGGGCAGTATTTCGATTGGCGAACCGTTCTTCAACACCATGTTTACCTGGCTGATGGCGCCGTTCGCGCTGTTGCTGGGTATTGGGCCATTAGTGCGCTGGGGCCGTGACCGACCGCGTAAACTGAAAACGTTACTGATTATCGCGTTTGTCACCACGCTTGTTCTGTCGCTGCTGCTGCCGTGGTTGTTTGAGGATCGCATTGCCGCTATGACGGTGGTTGGGCTGGCGATGGCATGCTGGATATTCGTGCTGGCGATGTCCGAAGCATTCCTGCGTGTTTCCCGCGGAACGAAGTTAACACCAAGCTATTGGGGCATGGTGTCGGGCCACGTTGGGCTGGCGATAACTATTGTCGGTATTGCCTTTAGCCAGAACTACAGCGTTGAACGCGATGTGCGTATGAAAGCAGGTGATAGCGTCAGTATCCATAGCTATCAGTTCACGTTCCGCGAAGTGAAAGATATTACCGGACCTAACTACCGGGGCGGTGTCGCCATTATTGGCGTTACCCGAGATGGTAAACCGGAAGCCACGCTGCATGCGGAAAAACGCTTCTATAACAGCACCAGTTCGATGATGACCGAAGCGGCAATTGACGGCGGATTCACGCGCGATCTGTACGCCGCGCTGGGTGAAGAACTGGATAACGGCACATGGGCTGTGCGTCTGTACTACAAACCGTTTATTCGCTGGATTTGGGCCGGAGGATTGCTGATGGCGCTGGGCGGATTGTTCTGCCTGTTTGATCCACGCTATCGTCAGCGCGCGCGTCCTCGCGCCGCGGTGCAAAAAAATGCGTCGGAGGCTGTATGAAGCGCAACGCACTGTTAATTCCGTTTATTATTTTTCTGATCATTGCTGCGGCGCTGCTGTGGCAGCTGGCGCGTAACGCTCAGGGAGACGATCCCACGAATCTGGAATCGGCGCTGATCGGCAAACCCGTTCCGACATTCCGCCTGGAGTCGCTGGAGAATCCGGGTCAGCATTATCAGGCCGATGTGCTGACCCAGGGCAAACCGGTACTGCTGAACGTCTGGGCGACCTGGTGCCCGACCTGTCGCGCTGAACATCAGTATCTGAACCAGCTATCTGCACAAGGCGTGCGGGTGGTGGGTCTGAACTATAAAGACGATCGTCAGAAAGCCATTGTCTGGCTGAAAGAGCTGGGCAATCCTTACTCATTAAGCCTGTTTGACGGCGACGGTATGCTCGGTCTGGATCTTGGCGTGTACGGCGCGCCGGAAACGTTCCTGATCGACGGTAAAGGTATTATTCGCTATCGCCATGCCGGTGATTTGAATGCCAGGGTGTGGGAGAGCGAGATCAAACCGTTGTGGGATAAGTACAGTAAGGAGGCTGCGCAATGAGATTTTTACTGGGCCTGCTGATGCTGGTTATCTCGGGATCAGCGCTGGCGACCATCGATGTGATGCAGTTTAAGGATGAAGCGCAGGAGCAGCAGTTCCGTCAGCTTACCGAACAGCTGCGCTGTCCTAAATGTCAGAACAACAGTATCGCCGATTCTAACTCGATGATTGCCACCGACCTGCGCCAGAAAGTGTACGAACTGATGCAGGAAGGGAAAAGCCAGAAAGAAATTGTCGACTACATGGTGGCGCGCTACGGCAACTTTGTCACTTACGATCCGCCGTTGACGCCGCTTACTGTGCTTTTGTGGGTGATGCCGGTGGTAGCGATTGGTCTGGGCGGCTGGATTATTTTTGCCCGTTCTCGCCGACGCGTCCGGGTGAAGCTTGAAGAGTTTCCTGACGACGTTATCCCGGATGGCAAGCGCGGTGGATTTGGGTTGTTTGTGCCCGGCATCGTGGTGGCGCTGATCGTTGGCGCGGTGAGCTATTATGAAACCGGCAGCTATAAGCAGGTTCAGGTCTGGCAGCAGGCCACCGCTCAGGCTCCGGCGCTGCTGGAACGCGCGTTGGATCCGAAAGCTGACCCGCTCAATGAAGAAGATATGACACGTCTGGCGCTGGGACTGCGCACGCGTTTACAAGCCGATCCTACAAACGTTGAAGGTTGGATCATGCTTGGGCGTATTGGCATGGTACTCGGTAACGCCAGTACGGCCACTGAAGCCTATGCCAATGCCTATCGACTGGATCCTAAAAACAGCGATGCGGCGCTGGGTTATGCGGAAGCACTGACCCGTTCATCCGATCCTGACGATAATCGCAGGGGAGGGGAGCTGTTACGCCAGCTGGTGCGCGGCGAGCATGCCAACGTGCGGGTTCTCAGCATGTACGCGTTTAACGCTTTTGAACAGCAGCGCTTTGGTGAGGCGGTTGCGGCATGGGAGATGATGCTGAAATTATTACCGGCCAATGATACCCGTCGGGCGGTGATAGAACGCAGCATTAAGCAGGCGATGGAGCAGCTAACGCCGCAGGAGAAGTAAGAGTCCAGATTGCCCGAAGGCGTGCTGCTTTCGGGCCTGTGCGAGCTTTGTAGGCCGGATAAGACGCTGTTGCGTCGACATCCGGCATCTCATTGATTACTGCATGCCGCGTGTTTGCAAAAACAGGATGGTGGCAGCAACGCGAGAACGCACGTTGAGTTTGCGCAGCAGGTTACGAATATGCACCTTCACCGTCTGTTCGGAAATATTCAGTACCGACGCAATCTGTTTATTCGACAGCCCCTGAGCCAGCTCGTGTAACACATCCAGTTCGCGTTCGGTGAGAATGCTGAATGGATCTTCCTGCGCACCAAACAGGTCACGTTCGCGCAGATATTCGCTAACACGAGCGCTAAACGCTTTACCACCTTTGGCGCCGTTACGAATGGCTTCCAGCAAGACTTCGGGATCGCTATCTTTCAGTAAATAACCATCCGCGCCGGCATCAATTAAGGCGTACACATCGCTGGCGGCATCCGATACGGTAAGAATAATAATTTGCGCGGTGACGCCGTCCCGACGCAGCGCATTCAGGGTGTCCAGCCCGCTCATACCTTTCATATTGAGATCCAGCAGGATCACATCAAGGTCCAGACGGTTTGCCAGATCGATAGCACTTGCGCCGTCGCCTGCTTCAGCGACTACGTCAAATGCGGGATCCAGTTGCAATAATTGACTAATTCCCCGCCGCATGAGTGGGTGGTCGTCGACAATCAGCACCCGAAAAGGCGTTACTTCAGGCATACTATTCTCCTGAGCTTTTATTAGTATCATTATTGTTTTCAGCGCATCAATCGTCCAGATTCATCGCGCTGATGAGAGGATGAATTTTACCCCAATTTGTGCATGGGTAAGTAGTAAAACCTGTGCTGAAGGCTGCTGTAAAACTCAGGAATGCGGAATCGCAGACATAAAAAAACCAACCGCAAGGGTTGGTTTTTTTGGGGATTTTTGGTCGGCACGAGAGGATTTGAACCTCCGACCCCCGACACCCCATGACGGTGCGCTACCAGGCTGCGCTACGTGCCGACGCTATGGCTGCTAATACTACTGCTTTCCGCTACGAATGCAAGAGGATGCCTCACTAACTGATTTATAATTAATCAGTTAGCAATAAATCGTTTCTCATCCGTCAGAACCTGTAGCAGCAGGCTGAGCTGCGGTTTCTGATCTTTTATTTTCTCGCCACGTAAATCATAGGTCTGATAATTTCCGTTGTTGTTCAGCACCAGCGTCATCTCTGGCGTAGTCACTGCCATCGTGCTGCCGTCGGCGGCGGTCACCCAGTAATGGCGACGTGTAGCATTGAACAAATCCTGCCCCTGCGAGTATTCGTTAGCCGGCGTGCTGACATGCAGCAGGCGCTGCATCAGCGTCGTCATCAGGTCTGTATGATCGGTCAGGCTATTGATACGCTGGGCAGGTGTTCCCGGCCAGTGAATCACCAGAGGAACCTGCAGATGACCGCGCGACCAGGCAAAGTTGTTCTCTTCCTGAGTCAGCGGCACACCGCGACCCGCGGTAATAATCACCACCGTGTTGTCCAGTTTACCCGAGTCGCGCAGGGCGCCAAGAACACGGTTAATATTGGCATCCACATCCTGAGCGGCGCTGGCGTAGCGTTTGGCAAAGTTCTTCTGGTTACTGTCATCAAGGTTTGTCCCGTTAAAGGAGACCCAGGAGAACCAGCGATTATCTTCCTGCGCGTAGCGTCCCAGCCAGTTAATCCATTGGCTTGCGGTTTGTTCGTCTGATTGCGTTTGCACGCTCGGCATGGAGAAATCTGACAGTAGCGCCTGACGATAAAGCGGGCTGGTAAAGCCATCCGAGGAGAATAGCCCTAACTGATAACCCTGCTGGTTCAGTGCAGAGATCAGCGCCGCAGGCGTTCGGGTCGACAAAATGCCATCCATGTAGCTTGGTGATACGCCATAGAACAGGCCAAAGATCCCGTTATCCGTGGTGTTGCCTGAGCTCATGTGACGCGTAAAGGAGATATTCTGCCCGGCAAACTCAGCCAGCGCAGGCATCTGTTTTTCAAAGCGTGAGTAGTTCAGGCCGTCTACGGTGATCAGCAGAACGTTCTGGCCGGTGCCCATATCGCGATAGTGCAGTTCGCTGAGCGGGTACTGCACGGAAACCGCTTCCGGATTGCCCTGTTCGATCAGGCGACGCTGATACTCTTGCGCATCCAGCAGGCCATGTTTTTCCAGAAACTTACGCGCCGTCATCGGGTAAGAGAGTGGCAGGTTTGCGCGCTGCATGGTAATCGGGCGATAGAAATTGGCATCTGCCCAGATATACACCACATGCGAGGCGATAAAAGAAACGAAGAAGAATGCCGCTAACGGTTTGGCGAAATGGCGACGACGCGTCAGGCTGCGCAGCTTTTGCCAGCTCCAGGTCGCAAACAACATTTCTATTAACAGGATAACCGGCACGCTGATAAACAACAGTTGCCAGTCACGCGCCGCTTCATTCTGGTCAGGGTTAATGACCAGTTCCCAGACGATCGGGTTGAGGTGCAGGTGGAAGCGAGTGAAAACTTCGCTGTCGATTAACAACAGCGTCATGCCAGCCGTCGCCAGAATAGCTGATAAGAATCGCATCAGCCTCTGGGACATGACGATAAACGTCAGGGGAAACAGGATTAGCAGATAGGTGGCAAACACCAGAAAGCTAAAATGCCCGACAACGCTCAGGTAGGAATATACACGACCTGCAAGGGTTGTCGGCCAGTCGGCGACAAACAGGTAACGGCTACCGAGAACCATGGCCAACAGAATGTTGAACAAGGCAAACCAGTGCCCCCAGCTAACCATCTGGGAGACTTTCTCACGGTAGCGCTGACGATGAGTTACCATAAACTGTTGTTCGTTTCCCCGGAGCAGGCTCTTAATGCGCTTGGTCGTCGTTTACCGAAGACTGCAATGCGCGGGCAAAAGAGTTGGCAATCGCCTGGCGCTGGGCCGGTGCGATGCTTGTATTGATAAGGTTAGTCACCATGTTTCCCAGAACCATCAGGGAAAGGTCGGTCGGCGCCTTATGTTTTTCCAGTACGTTGAGCATCTCATTCAGCAGTTGTTCAACGTGTTCGTCACTATAGCGGGAAATTTGTGGCATAAATCGAAATCAGTCTGTTCATGAAAGGGCAACATATTACCGTACGGACAGTTTTTTTTCTGCTTTTTTATCTTCTATTGCGTCACTGCCCGGCAGGTGGTTGAATACCGCCCGGTCTAAAAGGAGAGTTTATCATGAGTCTGGATATCAACCAGATTGCCCTGCACCAGCTTATCAAACGTGACGAGCAGAACCTTGAGCTGGTCTTGCGCGATTCATTACTGGAACCGACAGCGACGGTTGTCGATATGATGGCTGAGTTGCATCGGGTGTATAGCGCCAAGAATAAAGCCTATGGCCTGTTTAGCGAAGAGAGTGAACTGGCGCAAACGCTGCGTTTACAGCGTCAGGGTGAAGAGGATTTTCTGGCATTTAGTCGTGCAGCGACCGGACGCTTGCGGGACGAGCTGGCGAAATATCCTTTTGCCGACGGCGGTATTGTCCTGTTCTGCCATTACCGCTATCTGGCGGTAGAGTATCTGCTGGTCGCCGTGCTGAACAATTTAAGCAGCATGCGCGTCAATGAAAATCTGGATATCAATCCGACGCACTATCTGGATATCAATCATGCGGACATCGTGGCGCGTATTGATTTAACCGAGTGGGAAACCAATCCGGAGTCCACGCGCTATCTGACGTTCCTGAAAGGGCGGGTCGGGCGTAAAGTCGCCGATTTCTTTATGGATTTCCTCGGTGCCAGCGAAGGTCTGAACGCCAAAGCGCAAAACCGTGGCCTGCTGCAGGCGGTCGATGACTTTACCGCCGAGGCGCAACTCGATAAAGCCGAACGCCAGAACGTGCGTCAGCAGGTGTACAGCTACTGTAACGAGCAGCTGCAGGCTGGTGAAGAGATCGAACTGGAGTCGCTGTCTAAAGAGCTTTCCGGCGTCAGTGAAGTCAGCTTCAGCGAATTTACCGCTGATAAAGGCTACGAGCTGGAAGAGAGCTTCCCTGCGGATCGCAGCACGCTGCGTCAGTTAACCAAATTTGCCGGCAGCGGCGGTGGGTTAACCATTAACTTCGACGCTATGTTACTGGGTGAACGTATTTTCTGGGATCCGGCGACGGACACCTTGACCATCAAAGGTACGCCGCCGAACCTGCGCGACCAGCTGCAGCGCCGCACGTCTGGCGGGAAATAAAACCGTGTGCCGGGTGAGAGCGTTAACGCCTTATCCGGTCGACGAGAACCATCAGTATCGATGACAAAATCCCATAAAAAAACCCCGCCTTGGCGGGGTTTTTCTTCAACTTGTTTGCGATTACGCGCGAACGAAGTCGATGTGGGACAGCTTCGGCTTGAACGGGTGACGCTGTACGGCCTGAGCTTTAACTTTAACTTCTTTACCGTCAACAACGATGGTCAGAACTTCGCTGTAGAATTCAGCTTTAGCTTGCATGTTCATAACTGCATCGTGATCCAGTTCGATAGCAATCGGGGCTTCTGCGCCACCGTAGATGATTGCCGGGAACTTGTTAGCGGCACGCAGGCGGCGGCTCGCACCCTTACCCTGCTCTTTACGTACTTCAGCGTTGATAGTAAACATTTAAATCTCTCTTTAATAATTCCTGCTACAGGCGACCCAGCAACAGGTAAGTGATCTGCTTTGCGTATGCAAAAGCGGGCGAGATTCTATACTCAAACGGCTGGTACATCAATCAAAAGTACGATTAACCGCGTAATTCATGTGCCCGACGAAAGCGACCTTCATAATCGAAGATCTTTTCACGGACCTGCCAGTACTGACCTTTCATACGCGCCACCACGAAATCAGGATGCCGTAACAACGCCTGCTGATTGAGGATATCGGCGGCGGTTATCCAGCGTAAGGGTATCCCGGGTGTTCGGGTGTGCGGGCGAATAAACAGTTGTTCGAAGGCCGTACGCTGCGCGGGAGTGTGCAGGCGAAAGCGTTCGCTGACGTCAGCGCCGTCTTCATCGTAATAGGTGATTTTCAGCCATTCGCCTTTATCATCCTGCCCGTTTTGTAACACCATACCGCTACAGCGCAGGACCAGCGCATCTTTGAGCCTGAGCGCGGCTTTCAGCATGTCATCCGGGTCAACCAGCACCGTGTCGCACTCGCGACAACGGCGGGCGGCGATGTCATTTTCCGCGTTGCACTGTGGGCAGTTTTTAAAACGGAAACGAAAATCGCACTGTTCGCGATGGCCGTCATCATCTTCAAACCATCCCTGGCAGCGGCGGCCAAAATGTTCAATCAGCGTGCCGTCTGCCGTGGTTTTGCCCCAGAAGGTGTTTGCAAATCCGCAGGCAGGACAGAACACCTGTACCGGAACGTTGTCGCTTTTCCTTTTCGGTGCACCCACTTCCGGTGCGTACAGATCGTGCGGGTTGCCGGCATAATCGAGGATCAGACAGTCGGTTTTACCCGGTGCAAGGCGCAACCCACGACCAACAATTTGTTGGTAAAGGCTAACTGACTCTGTTGGGCGCAGAATGGCGATAAGGTCGACGTGCGGGGCATCGAATCCGGTGGTCAGGACCGATACATTCACCAGATAGCGAAAACGCTGGGCTTTGAACTCTTCAATCAGCACGTCGCGCTCAGCGCCTGGCGTATCTCCAGTGATTAGCGCGGCGTCGTCAGCGGGCAGCAGGCCCTGAATTTCTTTGGCGTGCTCAACGGTGGCGGCGAAAATCATCACCCCTTTGCGGGTTTGGGCAAACTCGATAATCTGGCTGATGATATGTGGCGTTATTCGCTGCTGCTTTTTCAGCTCCTGATTCAGATCCGCTTCGCTAAACAGGCCGTTACTCTGCGCCTGCAGGCGACTAAAGTCATACTGCACGACCGGCATGTCGAGGCGTTCTGGCGGCGTCAGGTAGCCGTGTTTAATCATGTAGCGCAGCGGTAATTCATAAATGCAGTCGCGAAACAGCGCTTTTTCATCGCCGCGCACCATACCGTGATAATGAAAATGATAAATCCAGCCTTTGCCCAAACGAAAAGGCGTGGCGGTAAGCCCGAGCAGGCGTAAGTGGGGATTTACTTTAGTCAGGTGAGTGAGGATTTGCTGATACTGACTCTCTTCATCATCGCCAATACGGTGGCATTCATCGACGATCAGCAGTGAGAATTCACCCTGAAAGGCCTCCAGATTACGCGCTACCGACTGTACGCTGCCAAAGACTACTTTCCCGTGGCTCTCTTTACGCTTCAGGCCTGCGGCAAAAATATCGGCTTCAAGCCCCAGCGCACAATATTTGGCATGGTTTTGTGCGACCAGTTCTTTGACGTGCGCCAGTACCAGTACGCGACCACGTGCCACGCGGGCCAGTTCAGCAATCACCAGACTTTTGCCCGCGCCGGTTGGCAGGACGATAACCGCCGGGGTGCGGTGGTGGCGAAAATGGTTGAGCGTGGCGTCCACGGCTTCTTTTTGGTACGGGCGAAGAGTAAAAATCATGAGCTCATTAAGATAAACAGCAACAATGTATAGTATGCCATGAATCATTTCCCTTGAGGGATGGTGTAACACCGCTATACTGGGCGGATAATAGTCCCACTTTTCGGGCGTAAACCCGCTTCTCGTATTTTTACAGGCAAAAATCACACTCATGCGACTTGATAAATTTATCGCTCAGCAACTCGGCGTCAGCCGCGCTATTGCCGGGCGTGAGATCCGTGCTAACCGCGTTACCGTCGACGGTGAAATCGTTAAAAACAGTGCCTTTAAGCTGCTACCAGAACACGACGTCGAATATGACGGTAATTCCCTGGTTCAACAAAATGGCCCGCGCTATTTTATGCTGAATAAGCCTCAGGGTTATGTTTGCTCAACGGATGACCCGGATCATCCGACGGTGCTCTATTTCCTTGATGAACCGGTTGCCTACAAATTGCATGCGGCAGGGCGTCTGGATATCGACACCACCGGACTGGTACTGATGACCGATGACGGACAGTGGTCGCATCGTATCACCTCTCCTCGTCACCATTGCGAGAAAACCTATCTGGTGACGCTGGAGTCGCCAGTGGCAGACGATACCGCCGAGCAGTTTGCCCATGGCGTACAGTTGCATAATGAGAAAGACCTGACCAAACCGGCTGTTCTGGAGGTCATTACGCCAACTCAGGTGCGATTGACCATCAGCGAAGGGCGTTATCATCAAGTAAAACGTATGTTTGCCGCGGTGGGTAACCACGTTGTGGAACTGCACCGTGAACGAATTGGTGACATCAGGCTTGATGACGATCTGGAGCCGGGTGAATACCGTCCATTGACCGAAGAAGAAATCGCCAGCGTTAACTTAACCCCGCGTTAATTTCAGGAGCTAAATGTGACCACCCGGCAGAACTCGTCAATTGCCATAGTCTTTATCCTTGGCTTGTTAGCCATGCTGATGCCGTTGTCGATTGATATGTATCTTCCGGCGCTACCTGTTATCTCAGAACAGTTTGGTGTGCCTGCGGGTAGCGCGCAGATGACCCTCAGTACCTATATTCTGGGGTTTGCAGTGGGGCAGTTGCTCTATGGCCCAATGGCTGACAGCATTGGGCGCAAGCCGGTTATTCTGGGCGGAACGCTGGTGTTTGCGGCGGCGGCAGTGGCCTGCGCCCTGGCGCAAACTATCGATCAACTGATCGTGATGCGTTTCTTCCACGGTCTGGCTGCTGCGGCGGCGAGCGTGGTAATCAACGCCCTGATGCGCGATATCTATCCAAAGGAAGAGTTCTCGCGCATGATGTCATTCGTCATGTTGGTCACCACGATAGCGCCATTACTGGCACCTATCGTGGGTGGTTGGGTGCTGGTATGGCTGAGCTGGCACTATATCTTTTGGATCCTCGCCATGGCGGCTGTTCTGGCGTCGGTGATGATCTTTACGCTGATCAAAGAGACCCTGCCTGTAGAGCGTCGCCAGCCGTTTCGCCTGCGTACCACTATTGGCAACTTTGCCTCGCTGTTTCGTCATAAACGAGTGCTGAGCTATATGCTGGCCAGTGGGTTCAGCTTTGCCGGGATGTTCTCGTTTCTGAGCGCCGGACCCTTTGTTTACATTGAGATCAACCACGTTTCACCGCAGCATTTCGGTTATTACTTCGCATTGAACATCGTATTCCTGTTCGTGATGACTATCATCAACAGCCGCTTTGTGCGTCGGGTTGGGGCATTGAATATGTTCCGTACCGGTCTGTGGATCCAGTTCGTGATGGCGGGATGGATGGTCTTTAGCGCACTGTTTGGGCTGGGGTTCTGGGCTCTGGTCGTGGGCGTTGCGGCGTTTGTTGGCTGTGTATCGATGGTGTCATCAAACGCCATGGCGGTTATTCTGGATGAATTTCCGCATATGGCGGGAACGGCGTCATCGCTGGCTGGGACATTCCGCTTTGGCATTGGCGCCATTGTCGGGGCCCTGTTGTCTCTGGCGACCTTTAACTCGGCCTGGCCAATGATATGGTCGATCGCATTTTGCGCTACCTGCTCAATTCTCTTCTATCTTTACGCCAGTCGCGCTCAAAAACGGTGATCTATTACACAACCTGGGGGCCATAAGGTCTCCAGAGTTGATGTACATCAACCGCAAATCTATCATTTCCCCCGCTTATGTTTATTTTATGTAAAATAAATTTATGTAAAAAGTCACATCATTGTAGTTAAAAAGGTTGAGTTAGATCGCAGAAACGAGTACATATAGCCCGGAAATATGCCAGAACCGTTGAATAAATTTAATTACTGGGTTCTGTAAGCAGCATAAGTACTGGATGTAAACGTTTACCAACTGTCTAAAGACGTATTGTCAATGATGTGTTAATATTGATGTAAAATAATTGTGAAGTGATTGTGCTTCCAGGGAAAGAAAGTGA
Organism: Citrobacter sp. MGH105; assembly: GCF_001037485.2. Lineage (NCBI taxonomy): Bacteria > Pseudomonadati > Pseudomonadota > Gammaproteobacteria > Enterobacterales > Enterobacteriaceae > Citrobacter > Citrobacter sp. MGH105. The sequence continues at coordinate 1,747,640 of NZ_CP073048.1, forward strand.
TGACATTACAACTCTCAATCGTTCATCGTCTGCCGCAGAGCTATCGTTGGTCGGTGGGTTTCGCAGGTTCGAAAGTTGAACCGATTCCGCAAAACGGTCAGAGTAATGAGAACAGCCTGGTGGCACTCAAATTGCTCAGTCCTGATGGTGACAGCGCGTGGTCAGTCATGCATAAGCTCAGCCAGGCCCTCAGTGATATCGAGGTTCCTTGTTCCGTACTGGAATGTGAAGGAGAGCCGTGCCTGTTTGTGAATCGTCAGGACGAATTTGCCGCGACCTGCAGACTGAAAAACTTCGGCGTGGCTATCGCAGAACCGTTTTCAAACAACAATCCTTTTTGAGCGTCAGCTTAGCGCGAGCAGCTGACGCGTATAGGCCTGCTGTGGTGCGTTAAAGACGTGCTCGCATTGCCCTTGCTCCACGACCTCTCCCTGACGTAGCACAATAACCTGATGGCATAATGCGCGTACTACGTGCAAATCATGGCTGATAAAAATATAAGCCAGCCGATGCTTTTCCTGTAAGGATTTTAACAACGTCAGGATTTGCGCCTGTACGGTCCTGTCGAGCGACGATGTTGGTTCATCCAGAATGATCAGGGAAGGTTTGAGAATCAATGCTCTGGCAATAGCAATGCGTTGGCGTTGTCCGCCAGAAAACTCCGCAGGATAACGATGTCGCGTTTCGCTATCCAATCCCACTTCCGCCATTACCGCTTTCACCTGTGCTTCGCGCTGTTCAGCTGACAGGGTTGGCTGATGAACGCGCAGCCCCTCCTCGATAATCTGTAGCACGCTCAGGCGTGGGTTCAGCGAGGAGTTGGGATCCTGAAATACCACCTGAATACGGTGACGGACCGGCAACAGCTGGCGTCGATTTAAGGTATGCAGTGCCAGGCCATCGAACACAATGCTTCCCTGCGAGGTGATTAACCGCAGAAGCGCCAGTCCGGTGGTACTTTTTCCCGAGCCTGATTCTCCGACCAGACCCAGCGTTTCACCGGGCCGGAGGGAAAAACTGACGTCGTTAACGACGACGTTGTGGTCCACCACGCGCTTCAGGATACCTTTGCGGATAGGAAAGGCGACGCGGAGTTTTTCCACTTCCAGCAACGGAGCTTGCCCGACAGGCAAAGGTACCGGATTGCCGGAAGGTTCGCTGTTTAACAATTTCTGCGTGTAGGGATGCGTTGGCGCAGTGAGCAACTGTGCGGCACGATTTTGCTCAACACACTGACCGTTTTGCATGACCGCCACGGTATCGGCCAGTTTTTTCACAATGCTCAGGTTGTGGGTGATGAACAGTAATCCCATGTTCAGCTCGCGCTGTAGTTCCCTCAGCAGTTGCAGGATCTGTGCCTGGACGGAAACGTCCAGCGCGGTAGTCGGTTCATCGGCAATAAGCAGCTCCGGTCGTGTTAGCAACGCCATGGCGATCATCACGCGCTGGCGTTCACCGCCGGACAGTTGGTGCGGGTAATCTGCGAGACGTTTGGCTGCCTGACGGATGCCTACGCGATCCAGGCAGGTCAGGATTTCTGCCCGCGCCGCCTCCCGACGCATTCCCCTATGCAGCGACAGCACTTCATAAAGCTGTTTTTCCAGATTGTGGAGCGGGTTCAGTGACACCATCGGCTCCTGGAAAATCATGGCGATTTTATTCCCCCGTACGCCGCGAAGCGTCTGCTCGTTGGCGTGAAGTAATGATTCACCATGAAAACGGATGTCCCCGGAAGGGTAAACTACCGGAGGGGACGGTAACAACCGTAGGATAGAAAGCGCGGTCACGCTTTTCCCCGAGCCAGACTCGCCCACCAGCGCTAGCGTTTGTCCGGCATCAACCCGTAGTGAGAGGGCATTGACTACGGTGCGCACGGTCTCTTGTTGACGAAAACCTACCGATAAATTTTCAATGGCTAACAGAGGTTGTGTCATTTTAAATCGCCTTGTTGGGATCAAACGCATCGCGTACCGCTTCACCAATAAAGATCAGTAGCGATAGTAGCAGGGCAACGGAGATGAACGCGGTGATGCCAAGCCACGGTGCCTGCAGGTTGTTTTTACCCTGCAACAGGAGTTCTCCCAGTGATGGCGAGCCAAGCGGTAAACCGAACCCAAGAAAATCCAGTGAGGTCAGGGTGGTTATCGAGGCGCATAAAATAAACGGTAAAAAAGTCAGGGCCGCGACCATCGCGTTGGGCAGCATATGACGCAGAATAATACTGCGATCGCTTACGCCTAGCGCTTGAGCGGCTCGAATGTAATCAAAGTTTCGGGTACGTAAAAATTCCGCGCGCACCACGCCAACCAGGCTCATCCAGCCAAACAGTACGGTAATGCCCAGCAGCCACCAGAAGTTAGGCTGGACCACGCTCGACAATAGGATGATGAGAAACAGCGTTGGCATTCCTGACCAAACTTCAATGAATCGTTGCCCCCACAGGTCCACCTTGCCGCCATAATAGCCCTGAATTGCGCCAGCCATAATGCCCATCACGCTCGAACAGAGGGTGAGCATTAGACCAAACAAGACAGAAATACGTGTGCCGTAGAGGATGCGCGCCAGTACATCACCGCCGTTGGCGTCTGTTCCCAGCCAGTTTTGTGCGGAAGGCGGGGAAGGGAAGGGCTTATCGGTGGCAAAGTTAATGCTGGTGGCCCCAAAGCGTATTGGTGCCCACAGGATCCAGCCCTGGTTTTCCAGGCGCTGTTGTAGCCACGGGTCCTGATAATCAGCCTGAGTCGCCAGCGGTCCGCCGAAGTCGCTTTCACTGTAGTTTTTGAACAGGGGGAAATACCAGCTATTGTCGTAGCGCACCAGTAGTGGCTTATCATTGGCAATCAGTTCTGAACACAGGCTAAGACCGAACAGCACCAGAAAAATCCACAGCGACCAGTAGCCGCGACGGTTGTGGCGAAAGCGCGCCCAGCGGGCCTGATTTACAGGGCTTAATCGCGACATTAGCGTCCCTCAAAATCAATACGAGGATCGACCAGCGTATAGCTGATGTCGCTGAGGATATTCAGCAGCAGACCGATCAGGGTGAAGATATAAAGCGTGCCAAACATTACCGGGTAGTCGCGTGATACGGTGGATTCATAACCCAGCAATCCCAGGCCGTTAAGTGAGAACATCACTTCAATCAGCAGTGAGCCGGTAAAAAACATGCTGATAAACGTTGCCGGGAAGCCGGCGATCACCAGCAACATGGCATTGCGAAACACATGTTTCCACAGAATATTTTTCTCGCTGACCCCTTTAGCGCGTGCGGTGACGACATATTGTTTGCGCACCTCATCCAGAAATGAGTTCTTGGTCAGCATAGTCAGTGCGGCAAACCCACCAACCACCGTCGCCAGCACCGGCAGGGTAATATGCCAAAGGTAGTCGGTTACTTTCTGATACCAGGGCAGGGAGTCAAAATTGGCGGAAACCAGCCCGCGTAGCGGGAACAGATCGTAATAGCTTCCCCCGGCAAAAAAGACGATCAGCAAAATCGCAAACAGAAATGCCGGGATGGCATAGCCGATAATAATAAATGCGCTGCTCCAGACATCAAACCGGCTGCCGTTATGCACCGCTTTGCGGATCCCAAGCGGTATCGACACCATGTAGATGATGAGCGTACTCCACAGCCCCAGCGTGATGGAAACAGGCAGGCTGTCTTTGATAAGCGTCAGCACCGAGGCGCTACGAAACAGGCTGTCACCGAAATCGAAACGAATGTAATCCCAGAGCATTTTGAAGTAACGCTCATGAATGGGCTTATCGAACCCATAGCGGCGAGTGATTTCGGCGATCACTTCCGGGTCCAGACCCCGGCCACCTCGATAATTACTGTCGCTGATGTTACCAACGCCGGTTTGCGCGTGGCTGGCGCGAACGCCTTCGCTACCCGCGCCGGGTAATGCCCCGTTTTGCCCGAACTCAATGGCGGCGACGGCCTGTTCAACCGGGCCGCCTGGGGCAATTTGCACGATAAAAAAGTTGATGGTGATGATGGCCCAAAGCGTTGGGATCACCAGCAGTAGACGTCGAATCAGATACGCGCCCATTTATTCTCCCTGTCGTCTGGCAGCGGGCAGTTTCGCCGCTTTGTTGACGTCATACCACCAGTTGTCGAGGCCAATGGTGTAAATTGGGCGAATAGCAGGATGTGAAAATTTATCCCACCAGGCGATGCGATCCTCTGCCATAAACCACATCGGCAACATGTAGTAGTTCCAGGTTAGTACCCTGTCCAGTGCCCGGCCCAGTGGGATCAATTTGGCTTTATCACCTTGCGCCGCGATGATTTGGTCGATCAGTTTATCAATCACCGGGCTTTGTACGCCGGGGGCGTTGTAGCTGGAATCAATATATTGAGAGGCCCACAGAATTTGCAGGTCTGAACTCGGCCACGGCATCGCGCGATACAACCTCGGCATCATGTCATAGTCGCGACTGCGCAGGCGGTTCGTGATTTGTGAGTTATCCACCTGGCGGATATTCATGGTAATACCTAAGCGCTGCAGGTTGTGCTGGAACGGCAGCACCCATTGACTGTTGCTGCCCGCCGGGAGCAACAGTTCAAAGCTCAGAGGTTTACCGCTGGCGCTGTTTACGCGCTGCTGACCCTTTAGTACCCACCCGGCCTGCTCCAGTAAGGTATCGGCTTTCAACAGGTTGTCGCGATCGTAGCCATCGCCTTTTGATTTTGGCGGCTGATAGATTTGGCTAAAGACCTCAGGGGGGAGATCTTTTTTCAAGGGCGCGAGTATCACCAGTTCATCAGCGTCGGGGTATTTTGTCGCGGCATATTCGGTATTCTGAAAATAGCTGTTGGTCCGGCTCCAGGCATTATAGAACAGCGCTTTATTCATCCATTCAAAATCAAAGGCCAGCGTGATGGCTTCCCGTACCCGTCGGTCGCTGAATACCGGACGCTGAATATTAAATGCCAGCCAGCGGGTATCCTGCGCGGATTCGTTTTTTTGTTCATCTTTGATGATGTAGTGATTCGCGAAATTTTTCCCGGTATAACGCGTCGCCCAGTTTTTGGCATCATTTTCAAGACGCAGATCAAACGCACCGGCCTTAAACGCTTCAAAGGCGACGTTATCATCCAGATAGTAGTCGTAGCGGATGGTATCAAAGTTCCAGCGTCCACGATTGACTGGCAGATTAGCGGCCCAATAATCTTTGACGCGCGAATAGACAATATACTGGCCCATCTTCCATTTCGTAATGCGATAAGGGCCGCTGGCGAGCGGCGGCGATGATAAGGGATCGCTGAGCTTATGATCTTTCCAGTACTTCTCTGGCATCACGGGTAATGAAAACAGGCTGAGCATGTCCTCTTTACCCGGTTTGGCTAATTCAATGCGTACGGTTAATGGCGCGATGGCTTTTACCGTTGTTCCCTTGTAGACCAGACGAAACTGCGGCACGCCTTCAGTCATAAATTTGTGGAAGGTGAATGCGACGTCGCGGGCGGTAATGGGTGAGCCATCGTGAAAACGCGCTCGTGGATTAATGGCAATTTCTACCCAGGAATAGTCGTCAGCGTAGCGCGCGCTGTCGGCAATGAGCGGGTAATAGCTACCAGGTTCATCGTCAGAGGTCGTAAACAACGTATCGTAAAGCGTTTCGGTACGTGCGCCGGGGTTACCGCGCATCGCGTAGCGGTTAAAGTTGTCAAATGTGCCAATGGCGGACAGGGTGATTTGACCCCCTTTAGGGGCTGCGGGATTCACATAATCGAAGTGATTAAAGTTAAATGCGTACTTCGGTTCACCCAGTACGGCAAAAGCATAGCTTTCTTTGATGGATTGCGCCTGGGCGCTAAACCCGATGAGGGTAATAAACAGAAGCAGTACGCGAGGGATCATATAAAAGCGATTTCCTTTTCCTGCCACAACCCGACGGGCATCATGCCTGAAAGATAAGGGATGTAGCGGCGAGTGAGAGTATATGAATCGCATACTGCGATCACCACGTCGGCTTATTGGGCTGTGCCATCCAACGCACAAAATCAGCAAGCTTTAATGGTCGGCTAATCCAGTATCCCTGGAAAAAATGCACCCCACGATCGCGCAGCCAACGGGCTTGCTCAGGAGTTTCTACCCCTTCCGCAACCGTCAGCATATTAAGACGTTTAGAAAGTGTCAACACGGCGTCCAGAACCGGAGAGGTCAGGGTTTCCGTCCCGATGGCGTTAATAAATCCGCGATCGATTTTCAGGTAGTCAACGGTAAAGCGTTCCAGATAAATAAGCGCGCTATGGCCGGTGCCAAAATCATCAATCGCAATTTCAAAACCTGCGGAATGCAGCCATTCAAATAGCTTTGTGGCCTCGTGCTGATTGAGCATATCTCGTTCAGTGATTTCCAGCACTATCTGAAAATAGTTTGCGGGAAGTGAAGCGTGCAGGTGCCGGATGTCGTCTTTAAATGTCTCGCCATGCAGATGCGATGGCGCGATATTGATCCCCAATTTTGCGCCAGCGGGTAACACTTTTTGCAGCGCCGGGGCATCCTGGGCGATCAACTTAAAGAGATGCTGAGTCAGCGGGACAATCATTTTCTGTGATTCAGCATAATGAATAAAGGCATCCGGTGGGATCTCGCCCGTTGTTGGGTGATTCCAACGTAACAGGACCTCGACGCCTTTCACTTCCAGCGTTTGCATCTCTACGACGGGCTGGTACACCACATAAAACTGGTTATGCTTGATGGCGTTGAGGATATCTTTGCCTGGGCGTAAACGGATGCTGTAGATGTAGTACCAGAGGAGAAGGGCGGCAATAATCCCGGCCATACATCCCAACAAAATAGAATACCAGACGTCGGTATAGTTCCACTCTTGTGCGTATAAGCGAATTTTAAGCGGGATCCCTTCAAGAGTGGCCTGCCGCCAGGAGGTATGAGGAAGAGCGGAGACATCGATGATTCGCGATGAGAATGTCGAAATTGCGGTATTACCGACGATAATCGCAATACCGTCAAAATCATCCTGCCGGGCGGTATAGAGCAGATAAGGTGCCAGATTGATATTCAGTGAGGTAAATACGCCGCTATCGTTGAACGACGCGTTTCGGTGCCAAATCATGATCGCTGGTTTGTCCGGCATCATGGGCGTACCGGGAAGTAATTCCACATCAATATTTCTGCTGATATCGAGGTTCGGGATCAAATCTAAAATCGGAGTGAACATGGAACCTGTTGCGGAAGAGCAGAAAGCGATACCGTCTTTTACCAGTAAGAAAGCGCGAACGTTCAGGCTAAAGGCTGCACTGGAGGTCAGTTTAGCGCCAACTTGTTGGCAACTGTTGGCAACCAGCGGCTGAAGGGCATCGGTGGTGGTTTTGAGGTCGGTAAAGTAGCTGCTGACGTAATTCTGGATATCGGCAAGGAGCGTGTCGTACTTAACTTCTCGTTTATGCCAGGTGACGAAAAACTGCAGGGTACTCACGAGTATTGCGACGATAAGCCCCGTTAACATACAGGAAAGCAGGATTTTCCGACCGGATGAAGAAGAGCGTCTGAACATAGATCCTTATTTTACCTGATTTAACCGCTTACTCTGTATGAATATAACCTGAAATGACTCATGTTGTGAGATTTTTCTTAGTCGCAGGGGGAAACAAAAAAGCACCGCCGAAGCAGTGCTTTTGGAATGTCTCATCAGGATAGCCAAGGGATAGCTGCCAAACGAAACTAACTGCGGCTCAGAACCCGGCGAGCTTCGTTGTAACGTTTTTTCCAGTAAGGCTCGTTCATGCTGGAAATGATAACGCCACTGCTGGTCGAGGCATGTACAAACTGGTTGTTACCGATATAAATACCGACGTGACGGCCAGTAGAACCAGCACGGAACAGAACCAGATCGCCTGTGCGCAGATTAGTGCGCGAAACGGATTTTCCCGTTTCCTGTTGTTCATAGGTTGAGCGCGGAAGCTCTAAACCAAATTGCTCGCGGAATGTACGCTGCACGAAGCTTGAGCAATCAATACCTTTTTTGGTGCTGCCGCCAAGGCGGTAACGCACGCCTTTCCAGTCAGCATATTGGTCCATAATACGTGATTTAACATCGATATTACGTACCATATTTTCAAATTCATCCTGAGAGGCTTGCAGTGAAGAGTTATCTCCATTGCCCACAGCATGCGTCTCAGAATGCATATTCTTGGCGGTGTTCGTTGTGCTACATGCAGAAAGCAGAACCGCAACTGCTATCGCGGGTATGCCCCGCAAGATATATCTCAAAATCGGTTGAGATTTGACCATTTTGTTTGTTTTCCCTTGAAGTCCTTAACGATAAATATCGTTATAAAAAATGCCAAACGTGACGAGACTAATTACCATCGCACGATGAGACAATTCCTTAAGGTCAAATCTGTGGCAGAACGCACAAATTTATTCTGAAAGGGAATAATTATCCCGCGAGGCAAAACGAGTTCGAGATTACCCGATCGTTCCGGTCAATGCGAGTGATTTTACGTGATTTCTTATAAGAAAAATTGATACAGAAAGTGAATAAACGGCATTGTCTAAATTAAGAACAATCAGGGTAAAAAATACGCAACCCACTCATTTTAAACATGAATAAGATGACAGGAGAATGACAATCAGAATGATGAAATATTGCCCGGCATCATCAGGGAATCAGAAGTATCCCTGATGATGTTAATTACTCTGCGTTATTTGTTTAAAAATTGTTTGTTTTTGCCGGGTAGATAATTCACGAACAGAGTGACTAATCGGTCGCTTAATGGCGTCATTAGCCACCAGGGAAGGCCAATCAAGACCACCGTCATGGAACCAACCACGATATCGGTGAGCCAGTGGGCGCCAATCATTACGCGCGGGAAGGCAAAAACCACAGCAATAATAAGGCCGATTATTCCTGCGACTTTTCCGAAATAACGCAGCATGAATGCGGAAAAAATAAGCAGCATCATGCCGTGATCGCCAGGAAAACTGTCTTTCGACGCATCTTTGGTCGGAATATGCAGCAGTTCGCTGACGCGATAAATATTATCCAGCATAAGCGTGGGACTGGCGCGTTTAACGGGAATAAGCGCCTGGCCCAGCTGGTTTAATACCACTGCAGTGAGCAGCATAACCAAACCAATTGCCACAATGCGTCGGCGACCTTCCGACGTCTCTTTGAGCCAAAAGTGCAGCATCAATGCGCCCATAGCCAGCAATGAGCAGCCATCAAATGCCCGATTATTGGTGATAGCAACAACCCATAAGAACAGTGGGCTTTCAATCAATTTGTGATTAAAAAATCGGAAGACGCCCGTATCGAGTGAAGACCAGAACCCATGCCCGGCTGGAATATACCAGGACAGAAACAGTGCCAGGCCCGCAATATTAAGCAGGAGGATTAAAGGGTATCGGGTTTTCATCGTCGTTTACCATTGCTAAAAACGAAGGCAACCTTACGCGCTAGCGTCTAAACGAAGTCTCAACAACGCGCTCTGTAACGCATTCCAGTCGGTCTCGGTATCGGCGATGAGTTCAATACGGCTATCCGGTGGAGCGACGTTTTGCGTTTCTATATGCCAGTCGTCTCCCTGGCGGTTAATGCGTACCAGTCCTTCTTTAATACGCATTACCCCCTTCACGCGCCCAACCGGGGCAAGACGCGACCATTCCAGCAGACCGATGGTATCGAACACCGTATCGGCGTCAAAAATCCAACCGCAGGCCTGATGGCCCTGACCGCTGTTCAGGCTACGACGCCAGCGCTGCTGTGCGGGTAAGCTCAACGCTGCCAGCCCCTTTTTGTTGGCATGGCTATGGTCGTGCTCCGCGCTTGCAGGAAGCTCCGCCAGGTTTAGTCGGGGTAAATCCAGTAGCTGTCCGTCAATTTGCCCATGGTCGGCATGAACCAACTGTCGATTACCGCCGTAGTGTTGCCACCAGCTTTGCAGGGCGTTTTCGCTTTCCGTCGTGGCACGGTCGGTTTTGTTGGCAACAATGATATCAGCGGCGGCCAGCTGATCGCGGAAATTGTCATTGGCGACGCTTTTCTCATCCAGTAACAGGCGAGGATCAAGGATACAAAGGGTTGCGCGCAGATCGATCCACGGCTCATAAACCGGTGCGGTGAGTAAATCCAGAATCTGTTTGGGATGCCCGAGGCCGGTGGGTTCAATCAGCAGGCGGTCGGGTTTCCCCTGACGCAGCAGCGTATTGAGGCCAACCTGCATTGGCAGACCGTTAACACAGCACATACAGCCGCCAGGGATCTCTTTTAGCAGCGCACCGCTGTCGGCCAGCAACGCGCCATCAATGCCAACTTCGCCAAACTCATTAACCAGCACGGCCCACTTCTCAGCAGGGTCTTTGTTTGCCAACAAATGAAGAATAGAGGTGGTTTTGCCACTGCCGAGAAAACCGGTGATGAGATTGGTTTTAGTCACATTTACTCCAGAATCATAAATTACCGTAATGGCATTTAACAATCCTGGCGAAAAACGGGGAAAAAGAGAAGGGGTGAGAGGACGAAGAGGCGCTTCGTCCTGCTTAATGGCAGAAATCGTTAACTTTTTAACGTCTCAATGACAGCCTGATGCGCACCGTATTGGGCAATGCGTTGCCAGGCCTGCTGAATGGCCGCGACAAACTGCGGATTCTGTACGAGATCGGTGGCGAAAATCTCGCGCAGCGAAAGCAGGGCGTTGACGCGTTCTGACTCTGTGCTCTGTTTAACCAGAGCGGCAATTTTTTCACTCAACGGGTCACGAACATCAATAGCGGTGCCTGAATCATCCACGCCGCTCACATAACGCATCCAGCCTGCGACGCCGAGCGCCAGCAGTGGCCACTCACTTTGGCGGGCTAAATGTACGCGGATCCCTTCCAACATGCGCTGGGGTAATTTCTGGCTACCGTCCATCGCGATTTGCCAGGTTTTATGTTTCAACGCTGGGTTGGCAAAACGCTCCAACAGGCTTAGGGCATACTGGTCTAAATCCACATCGGTAATTTGCAGCGTAGGTGCCTGTTCGTTGAGCATCAGGCGGTAAGCGGCTTCACGAAATGCGCTGTCCTGCATACAGTCGCTGATGTGCTGGAACCCGGCCAGATAGCCGAGATAAGCGAGAAACGAATGACTGCCGTTCAGCATCCGCAGTTTCATTTGTTCCCACGGCAACACATTTTCGACCATCTGGACGCCCGCCGTTTCCCATTGTGGGCGGCCACACACAAAATTATCTTCAATCACCCACTGGATAAACGGTTCGCAGCTGATTGCGCAAGGATCGGCAACCCCCAGCTCGCGGGCAATTTCAGCCAGTGACTCTTCAGTGGCGGCAGGGACAATGCGGTCGACCATGGTGCCAGGGAAACTGACATGCTCCTGAATCCAGGTTGCCAGTTCCGGTGAACGTTTCTCCGCCATTCCAAGGACGGCGTTTTTTACCACATGACCATTGTCCGGGATGTTATCGCAAGAGAGGACGGTAAACGGCTGTAGCCCGCGTTCACGTCGACGGTGTAGGGCTTCAACAATAATTCCGGGGGCAGAGTGCGGTTCAGTCGGTGTTTGCAGATCGTGAGCAATACGTGGATTACTGAGGTCTAGCGAGCCTGTCGCCGGATCGATGCAGTAGCCTTTTTCTGTGATGGTTAGCGAGACAATAGCCACCTGAGGTTCGCAGAATTTTTCGATAATGGCCGCCAGCGAATCCAGCCTGGCGTTGAGACATTCGTTGACGGCGCCGATAACAATTGGCTGGTTGCCGTTGGCCCCTTTTTCCAGCACGGTAAATAAATGATCCTGTTCGCGCAGTTGGCTCATCAGTCGATCGCCGCTGAACAGACTGATCTCACAAATACCCCAGTCTCCACCCTGCGCATTCAGCACCCTGTCGGTTAGTAACGCCTGATGGGCGCGGTGAAAAGCACCGAAACCAAAATGCACAATCCGCGTTTTTAATTGCTGGCGGTCGTATTGCGGCATCATGACATTTTCCGCCAGTGGCGCTGAGGCAATAGTTTTCATTTAATACACCTGATTAACCATAAATTAACAATGGCAGTATAAAGTTATATGACAACAAATTGAATTGGTGTGCCTCATTTATCCGGGGAATGTGAGCTTGATCAACCAATCATCGGCAATGTGTTGATCAGTTGACGGATGCCTGTATGGTAGTCGTCATTAAGATGATTTAATTTGGTATAACAACTTGTGAGGTGAAACAATGGAACAAACCTGGCGTTGGTACGGACCTAACGATCCGGTATCGCTTGATGATGTGCGTCAGGCTGGCGCAACGGGTGTTGTGACCGCCTTGCACCATATTCCTAACGGTGAAGTGTGGCCGGTAGAAGAAATTCAGCAGCGTCAGGCCATTCTGGCTGAAAAAGGGCTGACCTGGTCGGTAGTGGAAAGTATCCCTGTCCACGAAGATATCAAAACGCGTTCAGGTCAATATCAAACGTGGATTGCCAACTATCAGCAGAGTATCCGTAATCTGGCGACCTGTGGTATCGATACGGTGTGCTATAACTTCATGCCGATCCTCGACTGGACGCGTACCGACCTCGAATATCAACTGCCGGATGGTTCCAAAGCGCTGCGTTTTGACCAGATTGCTTTTGCGGCCTTCGAACTTCACATTCTGCAACGCCCGGGAGCTGAAGCGGATTATACCGCCGAAGAACAACGCCAGGCGCTGGACTACTTCAATGCCATGAGCGATGCAGAAATTGAAAAGCTGACCCGCAATATCATTGCTGGCCTGCCTGGTGCAGAAGAGGGCTATACGCTGGATCAGTTCCGTGCGCGTCTCGCTGAATATGACGGCATCAGTAAGGATGATCTGCGCGATAATATGGCGGTATTCCTGCGGGCGATTGTGCCAGTGGCAGAAGAAGTCGGCGTGCGTCTGGCCGTGCATCCTGACGATCCGCCGCGCCCGATCCTTGGCCTGCCGCGTATCGTTTCGACTATCGAAGATATGCAGTGGCTGAAAGAAACGGTCGATAGCATTAATAACGGTTTCACCATGTGTACCGGTTCTTACGGCGTGCGCGCTGATAACGATCTGGTGAAAATGATCGAAACCTTTGGCGATCGAATCCACTTCACGCACCTGCGCTCAACCTGTCGTGAAGATAACCCGAAAACCTTCCATGAAGGTGCGCACCTGCAGGGCGATGTGGATATGGTATCGGTGGTGGCTGCCATTTTGAGCGAAGAGCAGCGGCGTAAAAAAGCGGGCGACCTGCGTCCTATCCCGATGCGTCCGGATCATGGACACCAGATGCTTGACGATCTGCACAAGAAAACCAACCCGGGCTACTCTGCGATTGGTCGCCTGAAAGGCCTGGCAGAAGTCCGTGGCGTTGAGCTGGCGCTGAAACAAACGCAGTTCCGCGATCTGCTGTAAGTCTAACAACAGGGATTGCGCGACAGGCGCGATCCCTGTTTTTCATCAAGGCTGCGCGAGCGCCTGCTCCAGCACTGTCAGCACTTTATTGATCTGCTGTATCTGCAATCCACCAAATCCAAAAAACATAACAGCATCGCTGTTCTCTTTGCACCATGCGGCTTCTGATCCATTTTCTATATCCGGCAGAGTGTCGAAACGGATCCCGGCCAACAGGCAGCATTGTTGTAACCTGGTGATGAATTCTGCTTGTCTGTCAATGCGTAACGAGAGGTGCAGACCTGCCGTTGCGCCAGCGATTTTCCCTTCGGGAAACAGAGTGGAAAGGCCATCGCGTAACAGGGTGAGGCGCGTCGCATAGCTGCAGGCCAGCTTGCTGATATGCGTATAGAACACCTGGTTTTGCATCAGTTCGGCCAAAAATTGCTGCAACAACCACTGACTGCCGTTGTTATTGAGCGCTTTCATATTCTGTACCGCCGGAAGCAGTTCATCGGGGCAAATAAGATAGCCAAGCCGTGCGCCTGGCCCCAGCGTTTTAGAAAATGTCCCCATGTAGATAACCCGGTTGTGATAATCCATGGCTTTCAGCGCGGGAAGGGGATTTTCCCCATAGGTAAAAACGGCATCGTAATCATCTTCAATGATGTAAGCGCCGACGCGTTGCGCCCACGTTAATAATGACTGACGGCGCTCCAGTGAAAGCACGCTTCCCATCGGATACTGATGCGCTGGAGTAACATAACAAAGCTGGGTTTCATACTCGGGTAAATTATCTGTTTGCAGCCCGTGGTTATCTACGGCAATTGACGTAATGTCTGCACCGTAATAATTAAAAAGATGCCATGCGCCAGAATAACAAGGGGATTCCGTCACAATATGGCACTTTTTTTGCTGACTGACAGCATGATGAATAATAAATATTTGGCTAAGCAGTGATAATCCTTCCTGAATCCCGTTGGTAATGATGATGTTCTCTGCTCGGGTATTAATTCCGCGGGATAAATTAAGGTATCTGACCAATTGCTCACGCAGTGAAAATAATCCACTTGGTGAATGGTATCGGGTAAATAATTGTTCTTTAAGTATGCTTGGAGCATTATTCCATTTCCGCCAGCTTGACCAGGGAAAAGCGTTGGGATCGGGGACGCCCATCCGACAGTAGCACTCTCGTCCAGGCTCGGCGTAAACATCGGTTGAGACTCCGGCAGCTTTAGGTTTTGTCGGCGGAGAACCCTGGGTAACGGGCACATGTGTTGGTGTTATACGTACAGGCGTGGTGAATATCACTTCATAGCCAATGCCGTGTCGGCTCTTGATTAACCCTGCAGCCATAAGCTTATCATAGGCCATCACTACCGTTATTTTGGCTACGTTCAATACCTGAGCCTGCTCGCGAATAGAGGGAAGCTTATCGCCACAAAGCAAATCTCCCCGCTGAATAGCCTGGAAATAAAATTGGAAAATTTGCAATTGCAGCGGAGTGCGGAGTTCTCTATTGAGCGTTAATGTAAGCATGAGTAATTCCTTATTAATATATGGCCACTATATTACGAATTTCTCGTTTTTACTATTTGATACACCTCATGGAGTAGCAGCTGTTCCTATAGCTTGCTATCGCTGTCTCTATTTTTGATTTTTATTATCCCTTAGCGTGTCGCTATTAAAAAATGGAGGCAAGCATGTCGTGGATAAGAAAGAACGCATTGTGGTGCTTATTGGCTGGGGCGGTGGCAATGGCCCTGGCTATTTGGGGAACGTGGCAAGGCGTTCATTACACCAGTACCACCGAATTTTGTTTATCGTGTCACTCGATGCGCACGGCTGGAGAGGAATATAAAACCAGCGTGCATTTTCGTAACGCATCTGGCGTGCGGGCTGAGTGTAAGGATTGTCATATTCCCCCGGGCGTTGTTCCAACGCTTGTTCGTAAAACTGAAGCCTTAAACGACCTTTATCACACCTTTATTTCTCCTTCTATCGATACTCCTGAAAAGTTTGCTGCCAAACGCCCGGAGCTGGCTCAGCGGGAGTGGGCACGCATGAGCGCGAATAATTCAGCGGCGTGTAAATCCTGCCATAGCTATGAGGCAATGGATCATGGCAAGCAATCGGCAAACGCGGCTGCGAAAATGACCGCAGCGGCAGCAAAAGACAGTAACTGTATCGATTGTCACAAAGGAATAGCCCATCACAAACCCGATATGAGCAGCGGTTTTCGCGATCGCTATAAGCAGCTACAGCGTCAAGGAGATACGCCAACGGATGCGACCACACTGTTTTCATTAAGCGAAAAATCACTGGCGGCAACGGCAGGGAGTCCGGTCGGGAAGGCGCTGTTATTTCCTGCTACCGAGGTCAAGGTGCTGAAAAAAGAAGGCAGTAACGTGCAGCTCGAAATCACGGGCTGGCGAGAAAGCAAAGGGCGTGGACGGGTGATCACTCAGTATATGGGGAAACGCGTTTTCTCCGCCGTTCTCGATGAGCCCCTGATGGCGAACGTAAAAGTGCTACAAACCCAGGTCGATCCTGACTCACATCAGGAATGGCAGCATGTGAGCGTCACCGCCTGGACCACCGATCAGGACTTTATCAACACGCTTGCGCCAATCTGGGAATACTCAGATCAAATGCTGCAATCCACCTGTAGTGCCTGTCATAGCACTCCTCCTACAACCCGATATACCGCTAACGGCTGGATCGCCGGACTGAAAGCCATGTCGACCTATTACCGGCTTAATCCGGTGGAGGAACGTACGTTGTTGAAATACCTCCAGACCCACGCCAGCGATGTGTCTGAAACCAACAAAAAGTAAGGATAATGTATGGATATTCATGACTTTAATCCGTCCCGCCGCCGTTTTCTCAACGGAATGCTGGCGGTGGGGGCTGCCAGCGCACTGGCGCCTAATCCGCTGATATCAAAAGTGTGGGCGGCGGGGGAAAATCCCGAGCAGTGGATCCAATCTGGTTCGCACTATGGCGCTTTTGAAGCCAAAGTGGTCAACGGTGAGTGGACCGAAACCCGTCCGTTCAAACATGACAAATACCCCTGCGATATGCTGAACGCGGTGCGTGAAGTGGTCTACAACCCGTCGCGGGTACGCTACCCGATGGTGCGTCTTGACTGGCTGCGTAAGCGTGAGAAGTCAGATCGCAGTCAGCGCGGAGATAACCGTTTTGTTCGGGTCAGTTGGGATCAGGCGCTGGATCTGTTTTACGAAGAGCTGGAGCGGGTGCAAAAAACCTATGGCTCATCAGGCGTATTTACCGGGCTTGCCGACTGGCAAATGGTGGGCAAATACCATAAAGCGGGCGGGGCGATGGATCGGGGACTTGGCCTGCATGGTAGCTATGTGACAACCGTCGGCGACTATTCTGCGGCAGCGGCACAGGTCATTTTACCGCATGTGATTGGTTCGCTGGAAGTTTATGAGCAGCAGACGTCGCTTCCGCTGGTGATTCAAAACAGCAATACCATCGTGCTGTGGGGCTGCGATCCGATCAAGAACTTGCAGATCGAGTTTTTGGTTCCCGATCACGATGCGTTTGGCTACTGGCAGCAGATTAAAGAGGCGGTAGCGCAGGGTAAGATGCGCGTTATCAGTGTTGATCCGGTGCGGAGCAAGTCGCAAAACTATCTTGGCTGCGAGCAGTTGGCGTTGCGGCCACAAACCGATGTCGCGTTAATGCTGGCGCTGGCGCATACCTTGTACGAAGAAAAACTGTACGACACGGCGTTTATTACCGATTACACCGTCGGCTTTGAGCAGTTTTTGCCGTATCTGCTGGGCGAAACCGATAAACAGCCGAAAAATGCCGAATGGGCGGCAGAAATCTGCGGCCTGACGGCAGAGCAGATCCGAGACTTCGCCCGCCTGTTGGTGAAAGGGCGGACACAGTTTATGGGCGGTTGGTGCGTACAACGCATGCACCATGGTGAGCAGTATCCGTGGATGTTGGTGGTGCTGGCCAGCATGGTCGGTCAAATTGGTTTGCCCGGCGGCGGGGTAGGATTTGGCTGGCACTACAACGGTGGCGGTACGGTAACATCCGCCGGGCCTGTGCTTTCTGGACTGGGAGGGATCACGAATCCCCCGCAGGCAAAGTACAACGCGGATTTTCGCGGCGCATCGGAGCATATCCCCACTTCGCGTATCGTTGACTGCCTGCTTGAGCCGGGCAAAAAGGTTGCCTTTAACGGCGAGACGTTAACCTGGCCTGACATCAAAATGGCGATCTACAGCGCGGCGAATCCATTTCATGCGCAGCAGGACAGGAATCGCATGATCGACGCGTGGAAGAAGCTGGAAACCGTGGTGGTGTTGGATCACCAATGGACCGCGTCGTGCCGTTTTGCCGATATCGTCCTGCCCGTTACCACCCGCTTTGAACGTAACGATATTGAGCAGTTCGGTACGCATTCGAATAAAGGGTTGATGGCGTTGCATCAGATCGTCAAACCGCAATATGAAGCGCGACATGATTTTGATGTATTTGCCGGGCTGTGTAAGCGCTTTGACAAAGAAGCGGTGTACCGTGAAAACCGTGATGAAATGCAGTGGATACAGGCGCTTTATGAAGAAGGCGTGAAGATGGGGGCATCGCTCGGCGTCTCATTACCGGATTTCACAACGTTCTGGCAGGGTGACGGATATATTGAATATCCGCCGGGGCAGCCGTGGGTACGTCACGGTGAGTTTCGCGACCAGCCAGACCTGAATCCGCTGGGAACGCCGTCAGGTCTGATTGAAATCTACAGCAAAACCATCGCGGGCTTTGCCTATGAGGATTGTCCGGGGCATCCGGTGTGGATGGAACCCTTTGAGCGTACCCATAGCGGCAAAAAAGATAAATACCCACTGCATCTGCAATCCTGCCATCCGGATAAACGTCTGCATTCCCAACTGTGCTCTAGCGAGGCGTTTCGTAACACCTATGCGGTTGCCGGAAGAGAGCCGCTTTATATCAGTGAACAGGATGCCACCGCTCGTGGCTTAAAAGCCGGTGATATCGCCCGCGTCTTCAACGCTCGTGGTCAGGTACTGGCTGGCGTAGTTGTCAGTCCGGATTTTTCCCCTGGCGTGATTCGTATTCATGAAGGCGCGTGGTACTCCCCGCAGGAAGGGGGGAAAGCCGGGACATTATGCACCTATGGCGACCCGAACGTGCTAAGCGCGGATATAGGTACTTCACAATTGGCCCAGGGGCCTTCAGCGCATACCGTGCTGGTGGAGGTCGAGCGTTATCAGCAGAAAGCCCCGCAGGTGACGGCATTCGGTGGTCCGCAGATTGTGAAAGAGGAGGGGACCAGTGCAGCATAAGCAAATTCATCAGCAGCGGGCAGCTGTGTACCAGTGGTTTTCGCAACTGTTATTTCGTGAGCTGGATGAAAAACAGCTCGCCAGTCTGGAAAACGGCGATAGCCAGGCTTGGATTGTCTCACTGGCGGCGGTTCCTGGAGTGTCTGCCGAGGTTAAACGTTTTGAGCGTAGCCTGGGCCGGGTTTTGCGGCGCGACTCCCGACAGCTGGAGCTGGCAGCAGATTTTGCCTCGCTGTTTCTGCTGGCCCCGCCAGCTAGTGTTTCTCCCTACGCAGGGCACTATCCACACACGACAGCGGCAGAAGAACGTCGGCAAATGAATGTGCTGCTGATTGAGCAAGGTCTGGCAGCGCGAGAGAATGAACCCTCCGATCATATTGCTGTGCAGTTGGCATTAATGGCGAGGATGGTTGCTAAAGAGGAGAGGCTATCGGCGCAATATTACTTTTTGCATCATCATATTCTGTGCTGGGCACCGTTATTTCGCGACGCTTGTCTGGTGCGGGATAACGAGGGGTTTTATCCTCAGACGGTGAATCTGATAGTGCGTTTTATGCAAGAGGATGAACAGTATCTGGAGTCATTGCTGATGGATGATTTTTAATTCAGCAGCCAGCGCTGAAAATGAAAAAAGGGACAGCCTGCGTTGTAATGCCAGTCAGTTAAGCATTATGGAGCATATTTTATTGCGGCATAGGGTTCCGTTCACCTCAGCGGAGTCATTTCTCTGAAGCGCAGATACCCGTGAACGTGCAAGGGAGGCTCACCGCCGCCTCCCTTGCAACCCTGGCTCCCGGCAGGAAAATCGTCGCGATGCAATTCATTCGGCTCATGCCGTCTGCCTGTCGGGTCGGGGCCGAGCCTGCGTCCCTGCAGGCCGTCCCCTCTGCCCGCATCCCTGCGGGCAGACCCGGTCAGCCGTCAACGCCTCATCGATTTTCAGCCGGACCGGGGTCATCGCTTCAACTCTCTGATTTCCAGTTAAATCTGTTTTGCTGTTTAAACAAAAAAAGTAGATGGTCAGGTGTGGCTGGTCCGGCTGAAAATTGCCGACGTGTTTCCGTAAGGCCGGGAGAACCCGCAGGGATGCGGGTTCAGGGCGCGCTTTGCAGGGACGCTACCTCGCGCCCGGCCCGATAGCCTGAAGGAAAAAGCGGAGGGTATTGCGTAGCAACAATTTTCCCGACGGGAGCCGGGATTGTTAAGGGTACGGCGATAGTACCCTTAACACGTTCACAGGCAGTATCGTTTCAGAGAAGTGATATCACTAAAGTGAACGGAACATTTTGCCAGAGACAACATGTCATTATCTTTGGTTCACCTGTAACGACAGGAGCTTAATCTGCACGGCCCATATAGCGACGTTCTTCGATATGAATACGGATTTTTTCACCCGCACTCAGATACTCAGGAACCTGGATCACCAGACCAGTGCTCAGGGTAGCTGGCTTGTTGCGCGCACTCGCTGAAGCACCTTTAATACCCGGTGAGGTTTCAACGATTTCCAGGTCTACAGTCTGCGGCAGTTCAAGCGCCAGCAGTTGGCCGTCCCAGGTCAGTACCTGCATATCCGGCATACCGCCTTCCGGCATGAACAGCAGCTCTTCTTCAATCTGGTCTTTGGTGAAGGTATACGGGGTATAGTCTTCTTTATCCATAAAGATGTATTCGTTGCCATCGACGTAGGAAAAATCAACGCCACGACGGCTCAGAGTGACGGTATCCACGATATCGTCGCCTTTGAAGCGCTCTTCAACTTTCAGACCGGTACGCACATCAGAAAAACGCATTTTGTACAGCGTGGCAGCACCACGTGCAGACGGTGATTGAATATCGATATCTTTTACAATCAGCAGTTTGCCGTTGTAGTTCAGTACCATACCTTTTTTAATTTCGTTCGCTCTTGGCATCGAAAAAATCCTGTAGTGAGGAGTGTCTAAAATATCGCGTAAAACTACTCGCGCCGGGGCATTCAGGCAAGCGGAATTCATGCTTTTGCTGGTGCAAAAAAGGTGGTACTGTGCCCTTTCCGCACAATCCGATGGTTTACGATAAAGAGAGTACTATATGGAATGCCGTCCGGATTGTGGTGCATGCTGCACCGCGCCTTCAATCTCCAGTCCCATCCCCGGTATGCCTGATGGCAAGCCCGCTAATACGCCATGCGTTCAGTTGGATGAATCCCTGCGTTGCAAAATTTTTGCGTCGCCGCTACGACCAAAGGTGTGCGGCGGTTTACAGCCTAGTGCGGAAATGTGCGGGCGGACGACGCACCAGGCCATGGTTTATCTCATCGAGCTTGAAGCGCTAACCGCGCCTTAAACGTCCTTGATGCGTGCCAGGCACGCGACGGTGGCGACGATCATCACCAGTGCAAACCAGAACACCGCGTGATAGTTCCAAATTTCAGCGGCAATCCCCGCCAGCGATCCAGCAATAATCCAGCCCACGCGAATGGTATTCGTATAGAGGGTGGTGGCTGAACCCGCCTGTCCCGGCATCAGGTCCTGGAAATAGAGCATACCAATCCCGCCGAGAATACCGATGTAAATCGCGTTCAGCAGCTGTAAGCCAAGCAATATCGCCGGAGAGTGAGCCAGCAGCATACCAGCATAAAAGAAGAATCCGGCAACGACGGCAATTCTCATCAACAGACGTTTACCCAGACGCTTTGCAAAATAGCCAGCAATCAACATGGTTGGGATTTCCAGTCCGGCTGCGGTACCCATCATGATGCCCGCCAGTTTTTCCGGCAGATGCAGTTCGTTGATGATAAACAGCGGCATATTAATGATATAGAGACTATTGGTTCCCCACATTAATGTGCAGATAACAAACAGCAGCAACGTGTCGCGTCGATTGCGGCGCGGGGCCTCAACTGCGCCTGTCGCGAGAGGCACGTTTTTACTCATTGAGGGTAAAAACAGCCAGACCATTACGCCGCAGACAACAAACGCCACCGCCGCGCTGAGATACATCACCGTAAAGCTGAATCCCATGGCCAGCGCGTAGGCCAGCGGCGGGCCAATTACCCAGGCTAGCGAAACCTGCGCACGTAATATTGAGCTGAACATGACGGCTTCCCGACCTGTGCGGTCGGCGTGTTCACGGGCGAGAGCAAACATTTGCGGGTTGGCGGTCGATCCAAAGCTGCTGAGGAATACCCCGACAAACAGCAAGATAAAATAATTACGGTTCCAGGCGAACAGCACGCAGGCCAGCATCCCCAGCACGCAGCAAAACACAATCAGGTTCTTGCGATCGCCTTTTCTATCTGAACGTCCGGCCAGAAACTGACTTACCAGAATACCGATCACAGCGCTACCGGTAAAAAAGAACCCGACCATGCCGGGACGGGCGTGGACTTCATCCGTCAGAAAAAGGCTGAGCGTTGGCGTCTGCAACGCACCGGCGATACCCGTCAGAAATGCGACAAGCAGGAACGCCGAAGACGTTAAATCAAACGCCTTGGGTGTGGCGGCTACGGGGGTGTTATGCATGTTTTGATATCAATGATGTGAAGAGACGCGGAGTTTACGCCGCTTGTCAGAAAATAAACAGGGAGCCAAATCAAAATCGGCATCAAAAATCAAAATAGCATTTCAGTCAAAGACTGCTGTTTGCTGACGTTGCTGAATCTGACAAGCTGACGGCGTTTTTGCGTCAGCATTTTTTTCTCCTTCGCAGAGAAAATGTGCGTTATCTCTAAATTCAGCAAGTAATTTGTCAACTTTACTTGTGTGCTGAAGAAAAAAGAGCAAGACTTCTTGAAACGTTTCAGCGTCATCTTGCCTTAACTGATGGAGTCGGGTGACGCCTTTTTTCTTATGTTGGCTGAATCGTTTCAATTCAGCGGGAGAGGAGAATCATGTTCCAGTTATCTGTTCAGGATATTCACCCGGGCGAACAGGCCGGGAATAAAGAAGAGGCTATTCGCCAGGTTGCCGCTGCCTTAGTGCAGGCGGGTAACGTCGCGGAAGGCTACGTCGATGGCATGCTGGCGCGCGAAAAACAGACGTCCACGTTCCTCGGCAACGGTATTGCGATTCCTCACGGTACGACGGACACGCGCGATCAGGTACTGAAAACCGGTGTGCAGGTATTTCAGTTTCCGCAAGGCGTGACCTGGGGCGAAGGGCAGGTTGCTTATGTGGCAATCGGTATAGCCGCAAGCTCTGATGAACACCTCGGTTTACTGCGTCAGCTGACACACGTGCTGAGCGATGACTCCGTCGCTGAACAGCTGAAATCTGCGACCACGGCGGAAGAACTGCGTGCGCTGCTGATGGGTGAAAAGCAAAGTGAACAGCTGAAGCTTGATAACGAAACGCTGTCGCTGGATGTCGTGGCCAACTCGCTGGTGACGCTGCAGGCACTCAACGCGGCACGGCTGAAAGAAGTCGGTGCGGTTGACGCCACCTTTGTGGCCAGAGCAATCAATGAGCAGCCGATGAATCTTGGTCAGGGGATCTGGCTGAATGACTGTGCTGAAGGTAACGTGCGTAGCGCCGTTGCGGTCAGCCGTGCAGCAACAGCGTTCGATGTACAAGGTGAAGTTGCCGCCCTGTTGGTGACCGTCGCCATGAATGACGATCAACCGGTTGCGGTGCTGAAGCGCCTTGGCGATCTGCTGCTGAATAATAAAGCTGACCGTTTGTTGAAAGCTGATGCGGCAACGGTGCTGGCGCTGCTGACCAGCGATGATGCCTTAACTGATGATGTACTGAGCGCCGAATTTATTGTGCGCAATGAGCATGGTTTACATGCCCGCCCGGGCACCATGCTGGTGAATACGATTAAACAATTTAACAGTGAAATTACCGTGACAAATCTTGATGGAACCGGCAAGCCGGCGAATGGACGCAGTCTGATGAAAGTTGTGGCGTTAGGCGTGAAGAAAGGACATCACCTGCGCTTTACTGCACAGGGCGAAGATGCTGAACAGGCGCTGAAGGCGATTGGCGAAGCCATCGCGGCAGGTCTTGGGGAGGGCGCGTAATGAGCAGACGTGTTGCTACTATCACCCTTAACCCGGCCTACGACCTGGTGGGCTTCTGCCCGGAAATTGAACGCGGTGAAGTGAACCTGGTTAAAACCACCGGTCTGCATGCGGCAGGGAAAGGGATCAACGTCGCTAAGGTTTTGAAGGATTTAGGTATCGATGTCACTGTGGGCGGCTTCCTGGGCAAAGACAACCAGGATGGTTTTCAGCAGTTGTTCAGCGAGCTGGGCATTGCCAACCGTTTTCAGGTCGTGCAGGGCCGTACCCGTATTAACGTCAAGCTGACCGAAAAAGACGGTGAAGTATCTGACTTCAACTTCTCCGGCTTTGAAGTCACCCCGGCTGACTGGGAACGCTTTGTGAATGATTCGCTGAGCTGGCTGGGCCAGTTCGACATGGTGTGCGTCAGCGGCAGTTTGCCAACCGGCGTGAGCCCGGAAGCCTTCACCGACTGGATGACGCGCCTGCGTAGTCAGTGTCCTTGCATTATCTTTGATAGTAGTCGTGAAGCGTTGGTAGCAGGTCTGAAAGCGGCACCATGGCTGGTGAAGCCAAACCGTCGCGAACTGGAAATCTGGGCCGGTCGTAAGCTGCCGGAAATGAAAGATGTGATTGAAGCGGCGCATGCGCTGCGTGAACAGGGGATCGCTCATGTGGTGATTTCACTCGGCGCAGAAGGTGCGCTGTGGGTTAACGCCTCAGGTGAGTGGATTGCTAAACCGCCGTCAGTTGAGGTGGTCAGCACCGTCGGCGCGGGTGATTCAATGGTTGGCGGTCTGATTTACGGTCTGCTGATGCGTGAGTCCAGCGAACATACCCTGCGTCTGGCGACGGCTGTTGCCGCCCTGGCGGTAAGCCAAAGTAATGTAGGCATTACCGATCGTCCTCAGTTGGCCGCAATGATGGCGCGTGTCGACTTAAAACCGTTTAACTGACAGCAGGAGAGGCATAATGAAAACGCTGCTGATTATTGACGCTAATCTCGGCCAGGCTCGCGCTTACATGGCGAAAACCCTGCTTGGAGCGGCGGCACAGAAAGCACATCTGGAAATTATTGATAATCCGAATGATGCCGAACTGGCAATTGTTCTGGGCGATACGCTTCCTGCCGACAGTTCGCTGAACGGCAAAAAAGTCTGGCTGGGCGACATTGGTCGTGCGGTTGCGCATCCTGAACTCTTCCTCAGCGAAGCTAAAGGCCATGCAAAACCCTACAGCGCCCCGGTTGCAACAGCACCTGTGGCCAGCAGTGGTCCAAAACGCGTGGTGGCGGTGACGGCGTGTCCGACCGGTGTTGCTCATACGTTTATGGCCGCTGAAGCGATTGAAACTGAAGCGAAAAAACGTGGCTGGTGGGTGAAGGTTGAAACCCGAGGTTCTGTTGGCGCAGGTAATGCCATTACGCCGGAAGAAGTGGCTCAGGCTGATCTGGTGATTGTGGCCGCTGACATTGAAGTTGATCTGGCGAAGTTTGCCGGCAAACCGATGTACCGCACCTCTACCGGTCTTGCGTTGAAGAAAACCAAGCAGGAGCTGGACAAAGCGCTGGAAGAAGCAACACCGTACCAGCCAACCGGTAAAGCGCAGACTTCAGCAACCGAAAGTAAGAAAGAGAGCGCGGGGGCGTATCGTCACCTGCTGACGGGCGTCTCTTACATGCTGCCGATGGTGGTTGCTGGCGGTCTGTGTATTGCACTCTCGTTCGCTTTTGGTATCGAAGCGTTTAAAGAGCAGGGGACGCTGGCGGCGGCGCTGATGCAGATTGGCGGTGGTTCAGCCTTCGCGCTGATGGTGCCGGTACTGGCAGGTTATATCGCGTTTTCCATCGCTGATCGTCCGGGTCTGACGCCGGGTCTTATCGGAGGTATGCTGGCGGTAAGCACCGGTTCCGGATTTATTGGCGGGATTATTGCTGGTTTCCTTGCCGGTTATGTGGCGAAGCTTATCAGCACGAAGCTGAAACTCCCGCAGAGTATGGAAGCGCTGAAACCGATCCTGATCATTCCGCTGTTCTCAAGCCTGGTGGTTGGTCTGGCCATGATTTACCTGATCGGCAAACCGGTGGCGGGTATTCTGGAAGGTTTGACTCACTGGCTGCAAACCATGGGTACGGCCAATGCGGTGCTGCTTGGCGCGATTCTTGGCGGCATGATGTGTACCGACATGGGTGGTCCGGTTAACAAGGCGGCGTATGCTTTCGGTGTGGGTCTGCTGAGTACGCAAACTTATGCGCCGATGGCGGCCATCATGGCTGCGGGTATGGTACCTCCGCTGGCCCTGGGTCTGGCAACGCTGGTTGCGCGTCGTAAGTTCGACAAAGCGCAGCAGGAAGGCGGCAAAGCTGCCCTGGTACTGGGCCTGTGCTTTATCACCGAAGGGGCAATCCCGTTCGCTGCCCGTGACCCAATGCGCGTTCTGCCTTGCTGTATCGTTGGTGGTGCGATTACCGGGGCTATCTCGATGGCGGTGGGTGCGAAGCTGATGGCGCCACACGGCGGGCTGTTTGTCCTGTTAATCCCAGGCGCAATCACGCCGGTGTTGGGATACCTGCTGGCAATTATTGCTGGTACGTTGGTAGCCGGTCTCTCCTACGCGGTGCTGAAGCGCCCGGAAGCTGAGGTTGTGGCAAAGGCGGCCTGATTTAACGTCAATACCAGGGGCAGAGAATTCTCTGCCCCTTTTTTATGCATTTACCTACACCGTTGCAGCATCGCCACAATAATCCATCCAGCCTTAATAAAACGGGTCAGGCAATCATTGGCGCGATGATAAAACCAAAGGCAACGCCAGCAATGATCCCACCCAGACCTGGCAGCATAAACGGATGGTTTAAGACATACTTGCCCACGCGCGTTGTCCCTGTGGTGTCGAACTCCATTGCCGCCAGCGAAGTCGGGTATGTTGGTAGAACAAACACCCCGGTTACCGCCACATAGGAGGCCAGAATTGCCCATGTAGGCACGCCGAGCGCAACGGCCAGAGGGATGATCAGCGGCGTGGTGGCGCCTTGCGAGTAAAGAAGCGCGCAGGTACCAAACAACACCAGTGCCAACAGCATGGGGTAAGCCCGTAGAATATCGCCTGCGATATCTTTAATCTCCGCTAAGTGGGCATCAATAAAGGTCGTTCCCAGTGTAACAATCCCGAGAATGACCGCCAGTGAACTCATCCCCGATCGAAACGTGGATGTCAGGACAATAGCATCGGTTGATGTTTTGCATAACACCACCATCAGGCAAGCGGCAGCCAGCATACAGATAATGATGATATCCCGGGTATTCATTGGGTTGCCTGCATCGAATCCAGGGCGTAGCTGCGGGCAGGCGGCAAGAATAACGATGACGACCGTTGCCAGCATAAACAGGGCGACTGAGAGTTTGGCACCTGGCGTAGTGCTGTTTTGCCCTTCATATTTACGCACTAATCCTTTTTGCAGGCGTTCCAGATAGACTTCATCATCCTGTAGCTCGCATCCCTGACGTGAGGCGATAAAAGCGGCAACCATCGCGGCGACAAACGAAGCTGGCAGACATACAGCCATGACCTGAATAAAAGTGATACCGTTGCCTTCCATAATGGTCAGCATAGCCGCCATTGCGGCACTGATCGGCGAACCGGATATCGCCACCTGGGAAGCGACTACGGATCCGGCGAGCGTACGAGAAGGGCGGATACCGGACTCTTTGGCGACTTCGGCAATCACTGGCAGGGTAGAAAATACAATGAACCCTGTTCCGGCCATAATGGTCATCGACCAGGTGATAATCGGTGCAATAATATTGATATATTTAGGGTTACGCCGCATGAAATTACCGGCAACGCGAACCAGATAATCCATACCTCCTGCGGCCTGTAGCGCCGATGCTGCCACGACAACTGTCATAATAATGAGGATAACGTCAACGGGTGGCGAGCCAATTTGCAGATCAAATCCCAACGTTAAAATAGCCAGCCCCAGACCACCGCATAAACCGATACCTATTCCGCCGAGGCGGATACCAAAAAATATTGCACCCAACACGACGATAATTTCTAACCAAACCATAATGGCCTCCGCCAGAGAATAATTTGTTATTAAAATAAGTGGTTGTTTAATGCTTTATTAATCTGGTGACGGCTGTTATTGCGCCAGAAGATGATGTTTGCCAACTCGTTTTTCGTACCATTTAATACCGGCGCGAACTAATGATCCGGTTGAGTCAATATATTTATCTGGAGACTTTCTGACTGCGTCGGCAAGAATGACGGGGACTTCAGTACATCCCAGTACAATGATTTGTGCGCCGCGTGAGAAGAGCACTTCAGCCTGTTCATTCATCAGCGTTTGTGCCCGCTTAAGGTCGCCGGCTTTTAAGCAATAAATACTTTCCATGACCTTTTCCTGACCGGATGAATCAGGACTGATGCAGGTTAAACCAAGAGATTCTATGCCTTTTTGGTAGAGTCCCATGTAAAGGGTGGCGTTAGTAGCAAGTAAACCGATACGTGATTTTCCGCAGTTTTTGACCTCATTCATGGTTGTTTCAACGATACTGAGTAACTCTGTATGACAGCACTCTTTTAATTCATTAAACCAAAAGTGGGCGGTATTACAGGGGATCACAATACACTCCGCACCAGCATCTTCCAGTTTGTGCATATAATCACGCATTGCCGGAAGTGGGGAATGACCATGATGCATTAACGCATCAGTTCGGTCTGGAATATCAGGGATGGATGAAATAATTAATGGGATATGTTCCTGATCGCGTTGCGCTGCGGTAAAGGTGACGAATTTATTAAAAAGATCGACGGTTGCAGCAGGCCCCATACCACCAAGTACGCCAATTAAACCTTTCACGATATATACCTCTAATTTACCGATATTTAATATTCAGAGCTGGTGTCTATCTGGTGCTTATGTTTAACAGCAGAGTGTCGTGAGGAGAAATGCAATAATGTTTGGTTCAATGCAAAAAACGCATGAGCGTGATGTCTTTTACCACCTCGGCAGGCCGGTAATCAGCCAGAGGCCCGTCATTCAGCGGTGGATGAGCGGTCGTGGTCGATGGGTAAAGAAACATGTTAATGTCAAAAACGAAGGTATTATGCAAAAAACGAATCACCAGATGCTGATGTTGAATATCATCTCCGGGAATATTCAGGCATGATGCTTAAGACTAATCGACATATTTAAACATCCGCGTGACAGGCATGAAAAATATCGAGACAAAATGGTTATATGATTTTCTGACGCTGGAAGCGTGTCGTCATTTTTCTCAGGCCGCAGAGGAGCGCAACCTATCCCAACCGGCATTTAGTCGGCGGATCAAGGCGCTAGAATCCGCTGTTGGGGTGCTGCTGTTTGACCGTACGACAAGTCCACTGCAGCTGACGGAGGAGGGTAAGTTATTTCATTCGCAGACCCGTAGCCTGCTACAACAGCTGGAATGCAATTTAGATGAGCTAAGTGGTCACAACCTGCTTGGCGTTCCCAATATCAAAATAGCGGCGGCACATTCTCTGTCGCTGACGATGTTGCCCAGATTAGTACATTCAATGTCGGCATGGGGCGAAGAATTTGTTTACCACGTCGAAGCGATTGATGTAGTCCAGGCGGTGAATACGCTGCGCGAGGGGAAAAGTGATTTTATTATCTCCTTTCGCGATGAAGACTTAATGCAGTCGCCTTTCTGCGGCTTGAAGGTTTTTGAGTCTGAGCTGTATCCCGTCTGTGCTGCGGATGCACAGGGTAAGGCGTTGTTTGATATCTATCAGCCGCAGGTGCCGATTCTGAACTATACCAGCACTTCCTACATGGGAAGATTGGTTAACCGTCACCTGGCGGAGGTGGGCAGTATTTCAGCGCGTACGCTGTTTATGTCTTCGATGAGTGAGCTATTGAAGAATATGGCATTGGATGGTCATGGTATCGCCTGGCTGCCAGCGTGGACGATCGTGAACGAACTACGGGATAAGCGCCTGGTTTGTCTGGACACGCCGGAGTTGATGGTGCCAATTCAGGCCTATATTTACCGAATGGATACCCGTTTGAATAAAACGGCAGAGCATTTCTGGCGGATTTTGTACAACCATATGCCAGAGGATCTGGTTACGCTCACTTGATACGCGCCAGCTTGTCTGGCGCGCGGAGATCGTTACGCCACTGCTTTTTCTGTTTGCTGGGCTTTCAGCCAGGCGATCTCTTCGGCCCATATATCCGGATTAATGGTTTCCAGTACCAGCGGAATACCGTCAAAACGATTATCCTTCATAATCCAACGGAAGGCATCATGGCCAATATTACCTTCACCCAGGCTGTGATGACGGTCAACGCGACTGCCAAACGCGCTCTTGGCGTCGTTCAGGTGCATACCGCGTAGATACTTGAAACCGACAATGCGTTCAAATTCCGCAAACGTCTTTTCGCACTCTTCTGCGGAACGCAAATCGTAACCCGCCGCGAAAGCGTGGCAAGTATCAATACAAACGCCAACACGGGACTTATCTTCGACGCCGTCGATAATGGCGGCCAGGTGCTCAAACTTGAATCCCAGATTACTACCTTGTCCGGCGGTATTTTCGATAACTGCCGTAACGCCCTGAGTCTGAGCGAGGACGATGTTGATGGATTCGGCAATGCGCGCCAGACATTCATCTTCCGGGATCTGCATCAAATGGCTGCCGGGGTGAAAGTTCAGCAGGGATAAGCCCAGCAGTTCACAGCGCTGCATTTCATCAAGAAACGCATCACGTGATTTTTCCAGCGCATCGCTGACCGGGTGACCGAGGTTAATCAGATAACTGTCGTGAGGCAGGATTTGTGCGGAGGTGTAGTGGTACTTCTCGCAGGCAGATTTGAAATCATCAATGATTTCGGTGGTTAGCGGCGCAGCACGCCACTGGCGCTGATTCTTGGTGAACAGGGCGAATGCGGTCGCTTCGATTTCTGCGGCTCGAATAGCGGCGTTAGCCAGACCGCCAGCGGCGCTTACGTGCGCTCCGATGTATTTCATAAATTTAACCCGCCATACTCAAATACAAAAAGGGAGAGTATAGCGGGTTAATGGAGGTGAGTCGTGATCGTTTATGCCATCAGGGCGTGGACAGCGACGTTAATCGCACCACCACCGACAATCAGCCAGACAAACAGCAGCAGGGCCATCAGTAACGGTTTGGCACCGGCTTTTTTCAGTGCGCTAACGTGAGTGGTTAACCCCAGTGCAGCCATCGCCATTGCCAGCAAAATGGTATCCAGCGTTACCAGCATGTTCACAACCGACTGCGGCAGCAGGTGGAACGAGTTAAAAATCGCGACCACAATGAACAGGATGGCAAACCATGGAATAGTGATTTTGCTTTTCTCACCGCCCGTAGCCGGAGACAACTGTTTAACGCGTGCGGCCAGGAGGATGAGGAACGGTGCCAGCATCATGACACGCAGCATTTTGGCAATAACCGCGGCGTTTTCTGCATCCGGGTTAATGGCGTGCCCGGCAGCCACTACCTGTGCTACTTCATGCATGGTGGAACCAATGTAAATGCCGTAGGTTTCTGGGCTAAACCAGTGTGCCAGCAGCGGATACATTGCCGGATACAGGAAGATAGCGATGGTACCGAAGATCACCACGGTGGCGACAGCGACGGTTACCTTACTGGCTTCCGCTTTCACTACCGGCTCGGTTGCCAGCACGGCGGCGGCCCCACAAATGCTGCTCCCCGCACCAATCAGCCAACTGGTGTGGCGGTCCAGACCAAACACTTTCTGCCCCAGGAAGCAGGCAATCAAAAAGGTACTGCTCAGCGTTAACACATCAATCACGATACCGCTGACGCCGACGTCAGCAATTTGCGCGAAGGTGAGGCGGAAGCCGTAGAGGATGATCCCCAGACGTAATAAATGTTGTTTAGCAAACAGCACGCCGCCGTCACAGCTTTTCCAGATGTGCGGATAGACGGTGTTGCCGAGGACCATCCCCAACAAGATTGCTAAGGTGAGGGCGCTGAACCCGGCACCTGCGACGGCGGGAATGGATCCACCCCATAAGGCGACCCCAGTGATAACTGCACTTAGGGCAAGCCCCGGAATAAAATGCCACGCTGTACGACGATGAGTCTGCAAGGTGAGTTCTGTCATATCCTTCTCCTTTATCTGGGTAAAAGAGTACGGCGAAGTGGTTTAAAAATAAAATTGATTATATATTTATAATTAATCTATATAAGTGGTATACCCGTCATACTTCAAGTTGCATGTGCGTTGGCTGCGCTCGTTCACCCCAGTCACGTACTTAAGTACGCTCCCGGGGATTAATGAGGGACATCCATGTCCCTCACCAGAGGCCAGCCTTTGGCTGGTCAAATTCGTTCCTGACGAATTTGTCTCTCTCTTGCCACCTTCCTGCAACTCGAATTATTTAGGGTATAAGTAACGGATATCCGGTGGAAAACGACTATGCATATCACCTTGCGGCAACTTGAAGTGTTTGCTGAGGTACTAAAAAGCGGTTCAACGACCCAGGCGTCTGTCATGCTGGCATTGTCGCAATCGGCGGTGAGTGCGGCACTTACCGATCTGGAAGGGCAACTCGGCGTGCAACTGTTTGACCGCGTCGGCAAACGGCTAGTGGTCAATGAGCACGGGCGTTTGCTCTACCCACGAGCGTTGGCGTTACTTGAGCAAACGACCGAAATCGAGCAGCTTTTTCGTGAAGATAATGGTGCCATTCGGGTCTATGCCAGTAGCACCATTGGTAACTATATCTTGCCTGCTATGATCGCCCGCTATCGGCAGGATTTTCCTGATTTGCCGCTCGAGCTGAGCGTGGGTAACAGTCAGGATGTGATCAATGCTGTGCTTGATTTTCGGGTAGACATTGGGCTGATCGAAGGGCCGTGTCACAGTACTGAAATTATCTCTGAACCGTGGCTGGAAGACGAGCTGGTGGTGTTTGCCGCACCGTCGTCACCGCTCACAAAGGGGCCTGTTACGCTGGAACAGCTGGCGGCTTCGCCGTGGATCCTGCGTGAGCGAGGATCCGGTACGCGTGAACTGGTGGATTACCTGCTGTTGTCTCATCTGCCGAGATTCCAGATGGCAATGGAGTTGGGTAACTCAGAGGCCATTAAGCATGCGGTACGTCATGGTCTCGGGATCAGCTGCTTGTCGCGTCGGGTCATTGCGGAGCAGCTGCAGGCGGGAACACTGAGCGAAGTTCCCGTGCCGCTGCCGCGTTTAGTCCGTACTCTCTGGCGCGTGCATCACAGGCAAAAACACATCTCCAATGCCATTACGCGATTTTTGCATTACAGCGACCAGATCGAGCTGGGCGAATAGGGCGCTTACTGTCGTAAGGTCATCTCTTTATAGAACGGCGGTTATATCTTAACCGCTGTGCGCCGCATATTTTCTGCTTTACTTATAATCCGCGGCCAGTCATGAAGGTCTCTTATAACAGCGTATTTGTGCCGGAAGAATGCCATTTCGTCTGCTACAATCGCGCCTCATTTTTTGGATGGATAGCATTTTCACATGGTTTCCGAAACTAAAACCACAGAAGCGCCCACGCTACGTCGTGAACTGAAGGCGCGTCACCTGACGATGATTGCCATTGGAGGCTCCATCGGTACAGGTCTTTTCGTTGCATCTGGTGCAACTATTTCTGCAGCGGGTCCAGGCGGCGCGTTGTTCTCTTATATTCTGATCGGTCTGATGGTGTACTTCCTGATGACCAGCCTCGGTGAACTGGCTGCCTATATGCCGGTTTCCGGCTCGTTTTCCACCTACGGTCAGAACTACGTAGAAGAGGGCTTTGGCTTCGCGCTGGGCTGGAACTACTGGTACAACTGGGCGGTAACGATTGCCGTTGACCTGGTGGCCGCACAGCTGGTGATGAGCTGGTGGTTCCCGGACACGCCGGGCTGGATCTGGAGTGCGCTGTTCCTCGGCGTTATTTTCCTGCTGAACTACATTTCCGTTCGCGGATTTGGTGAAGCGGAATATTGGTTCTCGCTGATCAAAGTTACCACCGTCATTATCTTCATCGTGGTTGGCGTGATGATGATTTTCGGTATCTTCAAAGGCGCTCAGCCGGTGGGCTGGAGCAACTGGACGACCGGTGATGCACCGTTTGCCGGTGGTTTTGCTGCGATGATTGGCGTGGCGATGATAGTCGGCTTCTCCTTCCAGGGGACAGAGCTTATCGGTATCGCGGCTGGCGAATCTGAAGATCCTGAAAAGAACATTCCACGTGCGGTACGTCAGGTATTCTGGCGAATCCTGCTGTTCTATGTGTTCGCGATTTTGATTATCAGCCTGATCATTCCGTACACCGATCCAAGCCTGCTGCGTAACGATGTAAAAGACATCAGCGTTAGCCCGTTCACGCTGGTATTCCAGCATGCGGGTCTGCTGTCTGCGGCAGCGGTGATGAACGCAGTTATCCTGACGGCGGTGCTGTCGGCAGGTAACTCCGGGATGTACGCCTCCACGCGTATGCTTTATACCCTGGCATGTGACGGTAAAGCACCGCGTATTTTCGGTAAACTGTCTCGTGGCGGCGTACCGCGTAACGCGCTGTATGCGACCACCGTGGTGGCGGGGCTGTGCTTCCTGACTTCAATGTTTGGCAACCAGACCGTGTATCTGTGGCTGCTGAATACTTCCGGGATGACGGGCTTTATCGCCTGGCTGGGGATTGCTATTAGCCACTATCGCTTCCGTCGCGGTTATGTGCTGCAGGGTCACGATGTGAAGGATCTGCCGTACCGTTCTGGCTTCTTCCCGCTGGGTCCGATCTTCGCCTTTGTGCTGTGCCTGATTATCACCCTGGGTCAGAACTACGAAGCGTTCCTGAAAGACAGCATTGACTGGGGCGGCGTGATGGCTACCTATATCGGTATCCCGCTGTTCCTGATTATCTGGTTTGGCTATAAGCTGACCAAAGGAACCCGTTTTGTTCGCTACAGCGAAATGAAATTCCCGGGTCGCGTGAAGAAGTAACAGTATAAAAAAGCATAACAAAAACCCCGGCATGATGAGTACCGGGGTTTTTTATTGCGTCAGACTTAGAAGCTGTAAGTCATGCCAACCGTGTAACGACGTCCATCAAGGACGGTGTCGTAGGTATCGTAATCGATTTGTTTATCCAGCACGTTATACACGCCAGCGGTCATCAAAAGATCCTTGGTAGCATAGTAACGTAAACCAACGTCGACCTGAGTATAGGACGGGGTGCCCTGTGCCATTGAGGTACGGCTCAGGTATTCAGACGTTTTCCCGCGCAGATTCAGACGGCTCCAGAAACCGAGATCCTGCGTAGCCTGCCAGTCCAGCGTCGTGTTAAACATATGCTTCGGCATTTTGTTCAACGGCTGGCCAGAGAACTGACCGCTTTTCTGCTCAGATTCCGTGTAGGTGTAGTTCGCGGTCCAGTTGACGTCGGAGGTTATTTTCCAGCCGAAGGTGGATTCTACGCCGCGCATATTGGCTTTATCGACGTTAACGCGATCGCTGACGAAGTCATAAGTCGTATTGCCGATGGTGCAGGCCGGATCGGAACTGCTGTTACAACGGCGAACTTCGGTGATTTTGTTTTTAAAGTCGGTATTGAACAATGTAACGCCTGCGTTGAGGTTGTTGCCGTTATCCCACAGTAAACCGATCTCTTCGCTGAGGCTTTTCTCCGGCTTCAGATCCGGGTTGCCGACAATGATTCCGTTCAGACGACCACCGCCGGTAACCTGTCCCCAACTGGCAGAAGACTGGCGCAGATCCGGTGCACGATAGCCCGCGGAAACGCCACCTTTTAAGGTCCACTGATCGCTCAGATGCCATACGCCATAGCCGCGTGGCGTCCAGTTGTCACCGTAGTTTTCATCCTTATCCATACGCAGACCGCCGGTCAGCGTGAAGGTATCGGTTACGGCCCATTCATCTTCAGCAAACAGCGCCCAGCTCCAGCGAGTTAGTTTGTTAAGCCCATCAGCCGCTTGCAGCTGGTTACCGTTATCGCGCAGTTTTTCATAACGGTATTGCCCGCCTAGCGTCAGGGTGTGTGCCCCAAGGAAGACCTGGTTCTGGTTATTGAAAATCGTGTTGTAAGACTTCATCTGGCGACCAGGGTTGTCGGTCTCTTCCTGCTGGACATAGCTGGTGGAGTTGAAGTCGTCGTAATAGCCGCTATGGGTGAGTGAATATGTGGTGTGCACATACTTGCTTTCGCTTTTACTGTTGGGCTTACAGCTTCCGTTGCGGCAGTTTTCCTCTGCCATGGATTTGCCTGGCGTACTGTCGCGATCCTGCAATTCACGTGCGTAATCGAAATCGATGTCGTTTTTATCATCTGGCGTAAAGTTCAGGGTTAATCCCCCGCTACGCATACGCTGTTCATTGTAGCCATTTACGATTTCATCTTCTGCGCGGTGGGAGAATAATCCGGTCACCTTCGCGCCAAGTAATCCGTCAATCAGTGGTCCAGACGCATAGGCGTTGGTCTGGTAAATATCGCCGGAGTCTCTGTCTTCCTGGAAAGTGGCATCGCCGTGCAAAGAGCCGGTCCAGGCTTTAGTATTCGACACTTTTTTGGTGATGACGTTAATAACGCCACCCATCGCATCGGAGCCGTAAAGCGATGACATTGGGCCACGGATGACTTCGATACGCTCGATGGATTCCAGCGGCGGTAACCAGCCTTGTTCAATACCTGAGTTATCGCTGTTAGGTCGTGTACCGCGGGTGCTGATGCGTTTACCGTTGACCAGGAAGAGCGTGTATTGCGAAGCCATACCGCGAATACTGATATCGCTGCTGCTCCCCCCGCCAGTGACGACGACGCCAGGGACATCTTTTAGCGCATCGGTGACATCTCGATAGGCTTTGTCCTCAATCTGCTGCTTGGTAATAACAGATATTGAAGCCGGGGCATCCTGAATTTTCTGCTCGAAACCGGTAGCGGTAACGACCACGGTGTCTTGTTCAGCGGCATGGCCGAGTGATGGGAGGCAGGCGACGCATACTGCGGCAGCTACAGCCTTAACGTGAGGTATAGTCATTTGTATCATTCCATTTAAATGAATCAAACTGCGCGTCATGTGAAAGGCCATGACAATTGTATGTATTTGTCTTTTAAGGACTCTTTTCAGTAAAGAAGCGGGGGGATTGTACAAAAGTATGAATATTTGTAAACACAAATGATAATAGAAATCATTTGTGTTTGATATGGTTTGGAGTGAAATGCTTTTTTAATCAATAAGATAGTGGGGGAAGAAAAAAGGAGAAAAAGTGAAGGAATGATGGAGAAATGAAGAGGGCTTCCGCCCTCAACTCAGGAATTACTTCAGCAAATACTGGGCGTGGAAGCGCAGGTGATCCTCAATAAACGACGCAATAAAGTAATAGCTGTGGTCGTAACCAGGCTGGATGCGTAGCGTCATTGGCCATGCGGTCTGACGGGCAGTTTCGGCCAGTACCGCGGGCTGCAACTGATCGGCAAGAAACTGATCGCTGTCTCCCTGATCGATTAACGTCGGAATCGCGTCTGCGGGTTTGCTGGCCAGCATTAACGCGCAGCTATCCCACTCTGCCCACTGTGTTTTATCTTCGCCCAGATAAGCGCTAAAAGCCTTCTCACCCCACGGAACACGACAAGGGTTTACGATCGGCGCAAAGGCGGAAACGCTGGTGTATCTCCCGGGATTTTTCAGCGCCATAATTAATGCGCCGTGGCCGCCCATGGAGTGTCCGCTGATGGCGCAGCGATCGCTGACGTTAAACTGCGACTGAATCAGTGCCGGAAGCTCATCACGCAGATAGTCATACATACGAAAATGCGTTGCCCACGGCTGCTGGGTGGCATTGAGGTAAAATCCGGCCCCTTGACCTAAATCGTAGCCATCATCGTTGGCAACCTGCTCGCCGCGCGGGCTGGTGTCCGGCATCACGAGAACAATACCCAGCTCAGCTGCAATGCGCTGCGCGCCTGCTTTGGTGGTGAAGTTTTCATCATTACAGGTCAGGCCCGACAGCCAGTACAGCACCGGAGGCGCGGCGTTATCACGGGGTGGTGGAAGAAAAATACTGAAGGTCATGGCGCAATTTAACGTGGCGGAGTCGTGACGCCAGCGTTGCTGCCAGCCTTCAAAACAGCGGTGCTCTTCAAGCATTTCCATGCGTGGCTCCTTGTTGTGTTGAACCTGAATGTGTTTGCGAACTCATCATAATACAGATTATTCATAGCACTGTGAGTAACTTTCACTTCCGCATTGAGCAAACATACTTCATCATCTATATAACTTTACATTAACACTCGACGTCACCGGGCTGAACGACAAGTGAAATCCGCAACGCTGAAAGGCTGTGCCAATTTCAATAATTATCACGGTGAATACTGGATTATGTGCGCCGCCTCACGCACAATGTTCTGGCTGTGACACAGCCTAAAAACTTTGCCCCATGCAGGGCAGAGGCGCCCCACCTGCAGGAGAAGAAGAAATGTCATCACTCAGTAAAGAAGCGGCACTGGTTCATGAAGCGCTGGTTGCGCGTGGTCTCGAAACCCCGCTGCGCCCGCCCGTGCAAGAGATGGATAACGAAACACGCAAACGTCTTATCTCTGGCCATATGACCGAGATTATGCAATTGCTCAATCTCGATTTGAGCGATGACAGTCTGATGGAAACTCCGCATCGCATTGCGAAAATGTATGTCGATGAGATTTTCTCCGGCCTCGATTACGCCAACTTCCCGAAAATCACCGTCATTGAAAACAAAATGAAGGTGGACGAGATGGTCACGGTTCGCGATATCACGCTGACCAGCACCTGCGAACACCACTTTGTCACTATCGATGGCAAAGCGACGGTGGCGTATATTCCGAAAGATTCGGTCATTGGTCTGTCGAAGATTAACCGCATTGTGCAGTTCTTTGCGCAGCGTCCGCAGGTACAGGAACGTCTGACCCAGCAAATTCTCACCGCGCTGCAAACGCTGCTCGGGACGAATAATGTGGCGGTATCGATTGATGCGGTGCATTACTGTGTGAAAGCGCGCGGCATTCGTGATGCGACCAGTGCGACCACCACCACTTCTCTTGGCGGATTGTTTAAGTCCAGCCAGAACACGCGTCAGGAATTTCTGCGCGCAGTACGTCATCACAACTGATTAGGACAGGAACCATGGAGCGTAATGTCACGCTGGATTTTATTCGTGGCGTTGCCATTCTTGGTATCCTGCTTCTCAATATTAGCGCCTTTGGCTTGCCGAAGGCGGCATATCTCAACCCCGCCTGGTATGGCGACATTACCTTATCTGACGCCTGGACCTGGGCGCTGCTCGATCTCTTCGCGCAGGTAAAATTCCTCACGCTGTTTGCTCTGCTGTTTGGTGCTGGTCTGCAAATGCTGCTCCCGCGTGGTAAACGCTGGATCCAGTCGCGGCTTACGTTGCTGGTGCTGTTGGGATTTATTCACGGTTTACTCTTCTGGGATGGCGATATCCTGCTGGCATATGGCTTGATCGGCCTGATTTGCTGGCGGCTGATCCGGGATGCGCCGTCGGTGAAAAGCTTGTTTAACACCGGCGTGGTGCTTTATTTGGCGGGCGTTGGTGTATTGCTGCTGTTGGGTGTGATCTCCGGGAGCGAAACCAGCCGGGCCTGGACGCCGGATGCTTCAGCGCTGCTGTATGAAAAATACTGGAAAGTGAACGGCGGAATGGAAGCAATCAGCAATCGCGTGGATATGATGTCCAATAGCTTGCTGGCGTTAGGCGCGCAATATGGCTGGCAACTGGCGGGGATGATGCTGCTCGGCGCGGCATTAATGCGTAGCGGCTGGCTAAAAGGGCAGTACAGTTTGCAGCATTATCGACGCACTGGCGTTCTGCTGGTTATTATCGGCATGGCGATTAACCTGCCTGCTATCATCGCTCAGTGGCATCTGGACTGGGCCTACCGCTGGTGTGCCTTCCTGTTACAAGCCCCGCGAGAGCTGGGGGCGCCTTTGCAAACCATTGGTTATGCTGCGCTGATGTTTGGTTTCTGGCCACAGCTTAGTCGCTTCAAATGGGTCATTGCTATCGCCTGTGTGGGGCGCATGGCATTAACCAACTATCTGTTACAAACCTTAATCTGCACCACGTTGTTTTATCAGGCCGGTTTATTTATGAAATTTGACCGGCTGGAGCTGCTGTTTTTCGTCATCCCTGTCTGGGCGATTAACTTACTTTTCTCTGTCATATGGCTGCGTTTCTACCGGCAGGGCCCGGTGGAATGGCTGTGGCGTCAATTAACCCTGCGTGCTGCGGGGACATCATTACCGCGAACATCCAGATAACGATCTGGATCACATTCATTAACAAAATGGATGTAAGCGCTTTCATTCCTGTGACATCACTCACGCAGTCCGTTTCATTGTGCTGACAAAATACCCAGCCTGGGGTGTCTGCGGGCAGCCGCAATCTAAAACAGGGCAGTGAATATGGTAACCATTCGTGATGTGGCACGGCAGTCTGGCGTTTCTGTAGCGACCGTTTCCCGCGTACTGAACAACAGTGCGCTGGTGAGTCCCGATACGCGTGAAGCGGTAATGAAGGCAGTCACTCAGCTTGGCTATCGACCTAATGCCAACGCACAAGCACTGGCGACGCAGGTAAGCGACACGATTGGTGTTGTCGTCATGGATGTATCAGATGCGTTTTTTGGCGCGCTGGTAAAAGCCGTGGATATGGTTGCCCAGCAGCATCAGAAGTATGTCCTGATTGGCAACAGCTACCATGAGGCGGAAAAAGAACGTCATGCCATTGAGGTGTTGATTCGCCAACGCTGTAACGCGCTGATTGTACACTCTAAAGCGCTGAGCGATCGGGAACTGGCCGAGTTTATGGATCAAATCCCCGGCATGGTACTGATCAACCGCCTTGTTCCGGGTTATGCTCACCGTTGCGTCTGCCTGGATAACATCAGCGGTGCCAAAATGGCTACCCGAATGCTGCTAAATAATGGTCATCAACGCATAGGTTATCTGGCATCAAGCCACCGCATTGAAGATGACGCCATGCGCAAAGAAGGGTGGTTAACTGCCCTGCAAGAGCAGGGGATTGTTGCGGCAGAAAGCTGGGTCGGCACCGGTTCGCCCGATATGCAGGGCGGAGAGTCCGCGATGGTGGAATTGCTGGGGCGTAACTTACAACTGACGGCGGTCTTCGCTTATAACGACAATATGGCAGCAGGCGCACTGACCGCGCTAAAAGATAACGGCATCGCTATTCCATTACACCTTTCTATCATTGGCTT
The DNA here is from genome assembly GCF_001037485.2 of Citrobacter sp. MGH105. Classification (NCBI taxonomy): domain Bacteria; kingdom Pseudomonadati; phylum Pseudomonadota; class Gammaproteobacteria; order Enterobacterales; family Enterobacteriaceae; genus Citrobacter; species Citrobacter sp. MGH105. The sequence continues at coordinate 1,788,626 of NZ_CP073048.1, forward strand.
CGATGATATTCCCATCGCACGTTACACCGATCCGCAGCTAACCACTGTGCGCTATCCCATTGCCTCAATGGCAAAAATGGCGACGGAGCTTGCGCTACAGGGGGCGGCTGGCACGTTGGATCCGCAGGCGTCGCATTGTTTTATGCCAACGCTGGTGCGTCGTCATTCAGTAGCGCTGCGGCAGAATGCGGCACCGATCACTAACTCATAACGTTGCGCGATGTAACCGCTTTCAATATGTGAGTAAATTCACAGTATATTAACAATGCGATAGCTATGATGACACTGTTTGTTGCGCTGTAACTACTATGTAACGGTGAATAATCACTTTCATCGAGGTATAGGTGCCTTAAACAAAAATTAAAGCCTGTTTTTGGAGCGTTGCCAGACACGGAAGAAATATTTTTTAAAAGTGAGCTTCGGCGTTCAGTAACACTTCAGTAACGTTCTGCCTGCCGAGCATTTATCTCAAGTACTACCCTGCATAATAAAACCGGAGATACCATGAATAAGAAGGTGTTGACCCTGTCTGCTGTAATGGCAAGCATGTTATTCGGCGCGGCTGCGCACGCTGCTGATACCCGCATTGGTGTGACTATCTATAAGTATGACGATAACTTTATGTCTGTAGTACGTAAGGCTATTGAAAAAGATGCCAAAGCGGCACCAGATGTACAGTTGCTGATGAACGACTCGCAGAACGACCAGTCCAAACAAAACGATCAGATCGACGTGCTGCTGGCAAAAGGCGTTAAAGCACTGGCGATTAACCTGGTTGACCCGGCAGCTGCTGGCACGGTCATTGAAAAAGCACGCGGACAGAACGTACCGATCGTATTCTTCAACAAAGAACCTTCTCGTAAAGCGCTGGACAGCTATGACAAAGCGTATTACGTCGGTACCGACTCTAAAGAGTCCGGCATTATTCAGGGTGATTTGATTGCCAAACACTGGGCAGCTAACCCGAACTGGGACCTGAACAAAGACGGCAAAATTCAGTTTGTTCTGCTGAAAGGCGAACCGGGACACCCGGATGCTGAAGCACGTACCACTTACGTGATTAAAGAGCTGAACGACAAAGGCATTAAAACTGAGCAGCTGCAGTTAGATACTGCAATGTGGGATACCGCTCAGGCGAAAGATAAGATGGATGCGTGGATGTCTGGTCCAAACGCGAACAAAATTGAAGTGGTTATCGCTAACAACGATGCGATGGCAATGGGTGCAGTTGAAGCGCTGAAAGCGCACAACAAAACCAGCGTACCAGTATTTGGTGTGGATGCGCTGCCTGAAGCGCTGGCTCTGGTGAAATCTGGCGCCATGGCCGGTACCGTCCTGAACGATGCCAACAACCAGGCGAAAGCCACCTTCGATCTGGCGAAAAACCTGGCTGACGGCAAAGGTGCGGCAGATGGCACTAACTGGAAAATTGAGAACAAGATTGTTCGCGTTCCGTACGTAGGTGTCGATAAAGATAATCTGGCAGAGTTCACCAACAAATAAATACTCCGTATGTGGGCGCAATTTCATTGCGCCCTTAATAACGCACTCTGCAAGGCCAACAAGGTATAATTATGGTCAGCACACATACTCAGTCGTCAGGCGAATACTTGTTGGAAATGACCGGCATCAACAAGTCCTTCCCCGGCGTTAAGGCGCTTGATAATGTCAATTTAAAAGTCCGCCCGCATTCTATTCACGCCCTAATGGGAGAGAATGGCGCGGGGAAATCAACATTATTGAAATGTCTTTTCGGCATCTATCAAAAAGATTCCGGCAGTATTTTATTTCAGGGTAAAGAAATCGATTTTCATTCTGCGAAAGAAGCGCTTGAAAATGGTATTTCGATGGTACACCAGGAATTAAACCTGGTATTACAACGTTCTGTAATGGACAACATGTGGCTGGGACGCTATCCCACCAAGGGCATGTTTGTCGATCAGGAAAAAATGTACCGTGATACCAAAGCGATATTTGATGAACTGGATATTGATATCGATCCGCGTGCGCGTGTCGGCACATTATCTGTTTCACAAATGCAGATGATTGAAATTGCGAAAGCATTCTCCTATGACGCCAAAATCGTCATCATGGATGAGCCAACTTCATCGTTAACTGAAAAAGAAGTTAACCATCTGTTCACCATCATCCGTAAGCTGAAAGAGCGTGGATGCGGTATTGTTTATATCTCTCACAAAATGGAAGAAATCTTCCAGCTGTGCGATGAAATTACCGTTCTGCGCGATGGCCAGTGGATTGCGACCCAGCCGCTGGAAGGGCTGGATATGGATAAGATCATCGCCATGATGGTCGGACGTTCACTGAACCAACGTTTTCCGGATAAAGAAAACAAACCTGGTGAAGTCATTCTGCAAGTGCGTAACCTGACCTCGCTGCGCCAGCCGTCGATTCGTGATATCTCGTTTGATTTGCACAAAGGGGAGATTCTTGGGATTGCAGGTCTGGTAGGCGCAAAACGCACGGATATCGTTGAAACGCTTTTTGGTATTCGTGAGAAATCATCAGGTACGATTACGCTACACGGCAAAAAAATTAATAACCACAGTGCAAATGAAGCCATCAACCATGGTTTTGCACTGGTCACGGAAGAGCGCCGTTCAACCGGTATTTATGCGTATCTGGACATTGGTTTTAACTCGTTAATTTCCAATATCCAAAACTATAAAAACAAAGTTGGTCTGTTGGATAATTCCCGCATGAAGAGTGATACCCAGTGGGTAATTGACTCCATGAGGGTAAAAACACCGGGTCATCGTACGCAAATCGGTTCACTTTCTGGCGGTAATCAGCAAAAGGTGGTTATTGGTCGTTGGTTATTAACCCAGCCAGAAATTCTGATGCTGGATGAACCGACACGTGGAATCGATGTTGGCGCGAAATTTGAAATTTATCAGTTGATTGCCGAACTCGCGAAAAAGGATAAGGGGATTATTATTATTTCCTCTGAAATGCCGGAGCTGCTGGGTATTACCGATCGTATTCTGGTGATGAGCAATGGTCTCGTTGCTGGAATTGTTGACACTAAAACAACAACGCAAAACGAAATCCTCCGTCTTGCGTCTTTGCACCTTTAAGATTAGGGGCTCCTCATGAGTGCGTTAAATAAGAAAAGTTTTCTTACTTACCTGAAAGAAGGCGGAATTTACGTTGTTCTTTTGGTTTTGCTGGCGATTATTATTTTCCAGGATCCCACTTTCTTAAGCTTACTGAACCTGAGTAATATTCTCACGCAATCCTCGGTGCGTATTATTATCGCATTGGGTGTGGCTGGACTGATTGTTACCCAAGGGACCGACCTGTCGGCGGGGCGTCAGGTTGGCCTGGCGGCAGTGGTGGCGGCAACTCTGTTGCAGTCGATGGAGAATGCCAACAAGGTGTTCCCGGAAATGGCGACGATGCCGATCATTGTAGTGGTGCTGATTGTCTGCGTGATTGGCGCCATTATCGGTCTGGTGAACGGTATTATCATTGCTTATCTGAACGTAACGCCGTTTATTACCACACTGGGTACGATGATTATCGTTTACGGGATCAACTCCCTGTACTACGACTTCGTCGGTGCATCGCCAATTTCTGGCTTTGACAGCGGATTCTCAACCTTTGCGCAGGGCTTTATTGCACTGGGCAGTTTCCGACTCTCCTACATCACTTTCTATGCGCTGATTGCGGTGGCCTTTGTGTGGGTGCTGTGGAACAAGACTCGCTTCGGTAAAAACATTTTCGCCATCGGCGGAAACCCGGAAGCTGCGAAAGTGTCCGGTGTAAACGTTGCGCTGAACCTGCTGATTATCTATGCGTTGTCTGGCGTATTCTATGCCTTCGGTGGTTTGCTGGAAGCCGGACGTATCGGCTCAGCGACCAACAACCTCGGCTTTATGTATGAGCTGGATGCGATTGCGGCGTGCGTGGTTGGCGGCGTGTCGTTCAGCGGCGGGGTAGGTACCGTGTTTGGCGTAGTGACTGGTGTGATTATCTTCACCGTCATCAACTACGGTTTGACCTACATCGGCGTGAACCCATACTGGCAGTATATTATCAAGGGCGGCATTATTATCTTCGCGGTCGCGCTGGACTCACTGAAGTACGCGCGTAAGAAGTAATCTGGGAAGAGAAAAATAAAACCGGTGCAGAGGCGTTCTGCATCGGTTTTTTTATTTGATAAAGAGTAACCAGATACCAGTGAACAATGCACCAATGGCCATACCGAAATAAACGATGATATAGCTCCAGTAAGTGCTGGGTTCTTTAGCGCGAGAAATGATCATTGGCGTCTGCGAACCTTTCACTGTTTTCTCGACGATACCGGAACGTAGTCCCTTCAGGCCTTCTCTGCACGTCCAGAGAACAATCATCAGTACGCCAATAACGATAAAGATCGTTTTTCCTTCCATGCTTATTTTCCTTGTTTCTTTTGTAATTCGAGTAATTGTTCAGGCGTGACCGCCGGATACCCCTGCGCATCGTCCGGTACCTGATGCATGGTAGGGATGGGCACCAGTGGACCTAAAAAACGGGGCTCACGTTTGAAAATGTAGAGATCGGCGAGTGCGCCAAAACGCGCGCCAAATTCACGAACCCGCACGGTGAGCATATCTTTTGGCGAAGGTACGGCGTAGCACTGGGCCTGGATACCCATATGCAGCGCAATAAACAAGGCGCGCTCACAGTGGAATCGTTGAGTAATAATGATGAAATCGTTGGTATCGAACACCTTGCGGGTACGCACGATGGAGTCAAGCGTCCGAAACCCGGCGTAATCAAGCACGATGTCAGCGGGATCGACGCCGGCGGCAATCAGATCCTTACGCATCGTCATGGGTTCGTTATAGCTTTGCTGGGCATTGTCGCCGCTTAACAGCAGATAGTTTACCTTCCCGCTGTTATAGGCGTTCAATGCGCCCTGAATACGGTAGCGGTAATACTGATTGATGACGCCGGTGCGGTAATACTTCGCCGTGCCCAGAACCACACCGACCTGGCGGTAGGGCAAATCCTGCAGTTCGTCGTAAATGTAGGGAGCCGTCTTCCAGCTCATCCAGCGATCGAGTCCAAGCACAGTCAAAAGCAGCAAGCCTAGCAGGACTAACAGGCTGTAAAACACGCGCTTTAACATGCAGAAAACTCGTTATTTGGATGGAATTTCAATCAGGCTACTGTACCGGAAGACGTAGCGCAAGAAACAGCAGTCTGATTGAGGGGATTTTAGGCATTCTGCATAGTGCCGGATAGCGGTGTAAACACCTTATCCGGCCTACGAACCGGCGTTATTGAGTCGATTAACCCAGGAGAACGCGCTCAATATTATTGCAGCCCAGTGCTTTCAGCGTGGCGGAGGTCGCATCCCACTGAATCAACGGCGCGTCGGCTTTTTCAGCCAGCACGGCGCGTTGGATATCTGGATAATCATAACCGTTCAGATTCAACAGGTTTAACGCGCCTTGCAGCGGTGGCAGGGTCGGGTTAAAGGCGGCATTTTCAGCATAGCTGCCGCTAAAAATACGGCCATCTTTACACTCCAGCGCCACGCCGCTTGGGGATTTGCTGTACGGCATATGACATCTGTTGGCAGCAGTGATTGCCGCTTGGGTCAACGCTTCGCCCTGCAGCGCGAAGCCGTGATCCTGATCGTCCATCAGCAGCGTTTTAATCTCCAGATCTTTCGGGCCGAAGGCATCTGGCAGGTAATCACGCAGCACGTGTGGTGCACGTCCCGGCAGATGAATCCGTAAATCCAGTCCGCTGTTCAGTTCGTTCATAAACTGGCGACAGTGGCCGCACGGCGTGTAGTTGACGGTGATGGCGGCGAGCCCTTTTTCACCGCGCAGCCAGGCATGGCTGATAGCGCTTTGCTCGGCATGAACAGTTTGCTGCATGGTCGCGCCCAGGAACTCCATGTTCCCACCGAAGTACCAGTTGCCGCTGATGCCGCGAGAAATTGCCCCAACGTTGAAGTTGGACAGCGGAGTACGTGCGCAGGCCGCAGCCAGCGGCAGCAGAGCGAATGCCAGCGCGTCTTCGTCCAGTCCCGATTCGCGTTTTAGCAAAGAGACCTGCTCAGCAGTCAGCATGGCGGGGAAATGTGCATCCGCCAGAACAGGGGCCAGGGCTGATTGCAAGTTATCCGCGAGTTGGGCAAAAGCAGTTTGAAAACGTGGATGCATGGCGATGCCTCATAACAATGTAATGGAATCGTAGTTTACGGGCCTGTTATGGCTTTATATGTGATCCAAATCTCATTGTGTGTGCAACTTATGAAACTTAAATGAAAAATGTGCAACGCATCGCAAATAAATAGCTAAAAAATGAAGATTAACCCACCACTGCCAGAATAATCGGGAACAGGAACGGGGCTACCAGCGAGGTAATAATGCCGCAGATGACCAGCGCCAGTGAGCTAAACGCACCTTCCTGATAGTCCAGTTCCGCACAGCGTGCGGTGCCCAGGGCGTGCGACGCGGTGCCCATTGCCAACCCACGTGCGGCCTTAGTGCGGATACGCATCGCATTAAGCAACGTATGACCAAACACTGCCCCCAGGATACCGACAAAGATGACGCATACGGCGCTGATCGCCGGAATGCCGCCAATACTGCCACCCACCGCCATAGCGATAGGTGTAGTGACCGATTTTGGCATAATAGACGCGGCAATTTGCGGTGATGCGCCCATCAACAAGGCGATTGTTGTACCTGTTACCATCGCCACAACGCTCCCGGCAAAACAGATAGCAATGATTGATTTCCAGCGGGCGCGAATCTGGTGCAACTGTTCGTATAACGGATAGGCCAGCGCGACCACGGCGGGTTGCAGCAAATCGTTCAGCACTTCGCTGCCTTTGAAATAGTGATCGTAGGGAATACCGGTCAGCAGCAGAATGGGAATGATCACCACCATGGCAACAAGCAGCGGATTCAGCAAAGGCATTTTAAAGCGAGCTGCCAGCTTACGTGCGCCAAAAAATACCGCCAGCGTAAGAGGTAACGACCACCAGATATACGACATCATTTTTTTGCTTTAGCCTCTTTTTGCCCAACGATTTTGCGCTCACCGTGCACAATGTGCGAGCTCCAACTCACCACCAGGAAAACGACCAGCGTACTGATGGTACAAGACACCACCACCGGACCAAATTGCGCGCGCAGCAGGTCAAAGTACTGCATGATCCCCACGCCAATCGGGACAAACAACAGGGCCATATAGCGAATCAGCACGTAGCAGCCGGGGTTAACCCATTTTGCCGGTAACACCTGCAAAGCCAGTAAGACAAACAGAATCAGCATGCCGATAATGCTGCCCGGAATGGTGATGGGGAGTAGCGATGCAAGAAAAATACCTGCATAGAGGCAGGCATAAATCAGGACGAATGCGCGCAAATATTGCCAGATAACGTTCAGTGCTTTGCTCATAGTTGAAACCCTTGACGAGATTCATTCATCATACAATTAAACTTAAAAACGTGCTACCGATCACATCATGAATTCTAAGCATAGAGGAAATAGATATCTGGAACATCGGGCGATGGCCCTAACTCTCCGCGCTAAACCTGTGCCAGGTAGTACAGAAAACGATTCAGGGCGGTAGTCGGCGTTTCGTTGTTGCGCCAGAATACGCCGACGCTGCCTTTTTGTTCAATCTTCGGCAGATTCAGGATAGCCAGTTGTCCCTGGGCGGCATACCGTTGTGCCAGGCGCAAAGAAAGAATAGAGATCATGTCGCTACTTTGCAGCAGGTTGGTACTGACGTTGATTGATGCCGATTCAATGATGTTTTCCGGCAACATTACGCCGTTATCAACCAGCGCGTTATCAATGCTTATCCGGATAGGGGTTCCTGTCGGCCAGACAATCCAGCGCCAGTTAGACAGATCGTGCCAGGTTAGCAGGGGATATTTTGCTAAGGGATGGTCGGGGCGGGCGACGAAACAGACCGGCTCGGTATACAGCACCTGATAATTGAGCGGCAACTGAAGCGCCCGACCGCCGACCCGACCGACGACGACATCCACCGAACCCGCGAGCAGATCGTGCAACAGCGGGGTCATCACTTTCTCTTCAATATTAAGATGCAGGGTTGGCAGTTCTGTGAGCAAACCCAGTATTGCCTGTGAAACACAGTCGGTCGCTACCGGCGAACAGCCAATCTTCAGACTCCCTACAAGTCCGCCTTGCTTAAAACGGGCGATTTCATACTGCGAACGCTCCATATCATTGATCAGGCGTTGGGCATGTTGCAGTAGCAACTTGCCGCCTTCGGAAGGGCGCAAGCCTTTACTGTGACGTTCAAAGAGCGTGATTCCAATCTCATCTTCGAGCTGTGATAACCATTTCGACAATGCGGGCTGGGTGATATTCATCATCCGGGCGACGTGCGTCAGATTTCCCTGTTCGCCCAGCGCGATAAGCGTTTGCAGGTGTTGCAACTTCAGTTTCTGCGCCCAGTTTGCCATTTGCTATAACCTCCAGGTTATGCCTCTGCATGAAAAGCCATTGTACATTTCATCTCCAAACATACAAAGTCGCAACATACCTAAAACAAAACAGACATCTACTCTACCTGCACTGAGGCATTCACTATGACTCAACAACGTGATCTACAAGCACTGATCGATTCCGCCCCCGTCGGTAAGACCCAGTGGCGCGTTATCATCTGCTGTTTTCTGGTTGTCATGCTCGACGGATTTGATACCGCGGCGATTGGTTTTATCGCACCCGACATTCGCACTCACTGGCAGCTGACTGCCGGCGATCTGGCACCGCTGTTTGGCGCAGGTCTGCTGGGGCTGACCGCTGGCGCGCTGCTCTGTGGCCCGCTGTCCGACCGTTTTGGCCGCAAACGGGTGATAGAACTCTGCGTGGCGCTGTTCGGTGCACTGAGCCTGCTCTCGGCTTTTTCACCCGATCTGCAAACGCTGGTTATTTTGCGCTTTCTTACCGGCTTAGGGCTGGGCGGCGCGATGCCGAATACCATTACTATGACCTCGGAATACCTGCCCGCGCGTCGGCGTGGCGCACTGGTCACCATGATGTTCTGTGGCTTTACTCTGGGATCGGCAATGGGCGGTATCGTCAGCGCGCAGCTGGTGCCGGTGATTGGTTGGCACGGCATTCTGGTGCTGGGAGGCGTTCTACCGCTAATGCTGTTTGTTGCTCTGCTGTTTGCGCTACCGGAATCCCCGCGCTGGCAGGTTCGTCGTCAGTTGCCGCAAAACGTGATTGCCAGAACCGTTAGCGCCATCACCCGGGAACGTTATGACAATACCCATTTTTATCTCAACGAAGGTGCCGCGATAGCTAAAGGCAGCATTCGCCAGCTGTTCGTTGGGCGACAGCTGCCTATTACTCTGATGCTATGGGTAGTGTTCTTTATGAGCCTGCTGATTATTTATCTGCTCTCCAGCTGGATGCCAACGCTGCTTAACCATCGTGGAATTGATCTGCAGCATGCCTCCTGGGTAACTGCCGCCTTCCAGATTGGAGGAACTCTGGGGGCACTGGCGCTGGGCGTGCTGATGGACAAATACAATCCTTTCCGCGTGCTGGCCGTGAGTTATGCGCTGGGCGCAGTGTGCATCGTCATGATTGGCCTGAGCGAAAACGGTCTGTGGCTGATGGCACTGGCTATTTTTGGCACCGGCATCGGCATCAGCGGTTCTCAGGTTGGTCTTAATGCGTTAACCGCTACGCTTTATCCGACACAAAGCCGGGCGACGGGCGTCAGCTGGTCTAATGCAGTGGGGCGCTGCGGCGCGATTGTCGGCTCGCTTTCCGGCGGGGTGATGATGGCGATGAATTTCTCATTCGATAACCTGTTTTTCATTATTGCCGTCCCGGCGGCCATCAGCGCGGTAATGCTTACGCTGCTGACGGTTGTTATCCGCCAGTCGGCCTCTGCCTCAAATACTCTGCCACGCGCAGGTGTTGTGAATGAATAAGGAGAATCCCTATGTCTGAACTGAATCAGGACGTTAAGAACAGCCGTCAGCAGTTTTACCAGCATATTTCCGGGCAGAATCTGACCCCGCTGTGGGAGTCGCTGCACCGCCTGGTGCCGCCAACACCGAACGCACATTGCGCGCCTGCGTACTGGAACTATCAGGAGATCCGCCCGCTGCTGCTGGAAAGTGGCGATCTGATTGGCGCGAAAGAGGCGATTCGCCGCGTGCTGGTGCTGGAAAACCCAATGCTGCGTGGACAGTCTTCAATCACCCCAACGCTGTACGCGGGATTGCAGTTAATTATGCCGGGCGAGGTTGCGCCGAGTCATCGTCATAATCAGTCTGCACTGCGCTTTATTGTCGAAGGGAAAGGCGCATTTACCGCCGTGGACGGTGAGCGCACCCAAATGCATGAAGGCGATTTTATTCTGACGCCGCAGTGGCGCTGGCACGATCACGGCAACCCGGGCAGTGAACCGGTGGTGTGGCTGGACGGTCTGGACCTGCCGTTGGTGAACCTGCTGGGCTGTGGCTTTGCGGAAGACTACCCGGAAGATCAGCAGCCGGTCACGCGCAAGGAAGGGGATTACTTACCGCGCTACGCGGCCAATATGCTGCCGCTGCGTCATCAGAAAGGTAACTCATCGCCTATTTTTAACTATCGCTACGATCGCAGCCGTGAAGCACTGCATGACCTGACCCGCATGGGCGACGCCGATGAGTGGGACGGTTACAAGATGCGTTACGTCAACCCGGTAACCGGCGGTTATCCCATGCCTTCGATGGGAACCTTCCTGCAACTGTTGCCGCAGGGCTTTTCCTCACGGATGGCGCGTACCACCGACAGCACTATCTACCACGTGGTGGAAGGAAGTGGGCAGGTCACCATCGGCAATGAGACCTTCAACTTTTCGCCAAAAGATATCTTTGTGGTGCCGACCTGGCACGGCGTGTCGTTCCAGACCCGCGAAGATACCGTCTTATTCAGTTTTTCGGACAGACCGGTTCAGGAAGCACTGGGGTTGTTCCGCGAAGCACGCTATTAATTTGGGAGAGAGAAAATGACGCAATACGTATTTGAACCACAAGCGCCTGTTACCGTTCCGGTTGTTGGCTGTGATGAACAATTTCCTGTGCGCCGTGTTTACTGTGTGGGCCGTAACTATGCCGCTCATGCCCGTGAAATGGGCTTTGATCCGGATCGTGAACCACCGTTCTTCTTCTGTAAACCTGCCGATGCGGTAGTCCCGGTGGCGGCTGGTCAGATCCTCGAACTGCCGTACCCATCGCAAACCGATAACTATCACTATGAGATAGAGCTGGTGGTGGCGATTGGCAAAAAGGGCAGTGATATTCCGCTGGAAAAAGCGCACGAATATATCTGGGGCTATGCCACCGGTCTGGATATGACTCGCCGTGATCGGCAGATGGAGATGCGCCAGATGGGGCGTCCGTGGGAAATTGGCAAAGCGTTTGATCTCTCTGCGCCCATCGCGCCGCTGCATAAAGCCAGCGAAAGTGTGGATGTTAACCATGCGCCAATCTGGTTGCAGGTCAACGGCGACGATCATCAGCGGAGCGATATTCGCCATCTCATCTGGTCTGTGAATGAAACCATCAGCTATCTGTCAGGCTTTTTCGAACTGCAGCCGGGCGATCTGATCTACACCGGTACACCCGAAGGCGTAGGGGCGGTAGTGAAAGGGGATGTGATCACCGGAAACGTAGGCGGTTTAACCCCCATCGCCGTGAAGATTGTCTGAGGTGGATGATGAAGCTGTACAGTTTCTTTAATAGCTCGGCGTCATATCGGGTGCGCATTGCGCTGGCGCTGAAGGGGCTGGATTACCAGACGGTGGGTGTCAACATTCGCATCGGTCAGCAGAACGAACTGGCCTACCGACGGATGAACCCGGTGGGACTGGTGCCGACTCTGGTGACCGATGACGGAGAATCACTTGGGCAGTCGCTGGCAATAATTGACTGGCTGGATAGCCACTTTCCGCAGTCGCCGCTGCTGCCTGCTGACTTTCCGATGCGCAGTAAGGTGCTGGAAATAGTCTATGCCATCGCCTGTGATATCCACCCGGTGAATAACATGCGGGTACTGCGCTACCTGAGCGAAGAGTTAAAGGTCAGTGAAGAAGATATAAAACGCTGGTATGCACACTGGATCCAGCAAGGGTTAAGCGCGGTGGAACAGATGCTGCGCCAGAGCCATTCGGGGACGTTCTGCGTGGGTGATGCGCCAACGCTGGCGGATTGCTGTCTGATCCCACAGTGGGCGAACGCGTTACGTATGGGCTGCGATCTGAGCGGATATCCGCGCTGTAAGGCGGTATATGATGCCTGTACTCAGCTTCCGGCGTTTATCGCAGCCGCGCCCGAGAATCAACAAGATAAAATTCCAGCCTGATAAGGAGAACGACAATGGCTAAAGTGACACGCGCAATTATCGTGGGTGGCGGGATTGGCGGCGCGGCGACCGCGCTATCGCTGGCCCGTCAGGGCATTAAAGTGATGTTGCTGGAGAAAGCGCACGAGATTGGTGAAATTGGCGCGGGTATTCAGCTCGGGCCGAATGCATTCTCTGCTCTGGACAGCCTTGGCGTGGGAGAAGTCGCCCGTCAGCGTGCCGTTTTTACCGACCACATCACGATGATGGATGCGGTAAATGCGAAAGAGGTGGTCCGCATTGAAACCGGCCAGGCGTTCCGCGATCACTTTGGCGGTCCTTATGCGGTTATCCATCGGGTTGATATTCACGCCAGCGTTTGGGAAGCGGCGCTGGTGCATCCTAACGTTGAGTATCGCACTTCAACTAACGTGGTTGATATCCGCCAGACAGAGAATGACGTGACGGTATTTGATGAGCACGGCAACAGCTGGACGGCAGATATTTTGGTGGGCTGTGACGGTGTGAAGTCGGTTGTCCGCCAGTCTCTGATTGGCGATGCGCCACGGGTTACCGGACACGTGGTCTATCGCGCCGTGATTGATTGCGATGATATGCCGGAAGATTTACGCATTAACGCACCGGTTCTGTGGGCCGGACCACACTGTCACCTGGTGCACTATCCGCTGCGCGGCGGTAAGCAATATAACCTGGTGGTGACCTTCCACAGTCGTCAGCAGGAAGAGTGGGGCGTGAAGGATGGCAGCAAAGAGGAAGTGCTCTCCTATTTTGCGGGTATCCATCCGCGCCCGCGCCAGATGCTGGATAAACCGACATCATGGCGGCGCTGGTCCACTGCCGACCGTGAGCCGGTAGAAAAATGGGGAACCGACCGCATCACGCTGGTGGGAGACGCCGCGCACCCGGTTGCGCAATATATGGCGCAGGGTGCCTGTATGGCGTTGGAAGACGCGGTAACGCTCGGTAAAGCGCTACAGCAGTGTGGTGGCGATGCGGCTGATGCCTTTGCGTTGTATGAGTCGGTGCGTATTCCGCGTACCGCACGCATCGTCTGGTCAACGCGTGAAATGGGCCGTGTCTACCACGCCGCAGGCGTCGAGCGTCAGGTACGTAATCTGCTGTGGAAAGACAAATCGCAGGCAGAGTTTTATCGCGGTATGGAATGGCTGTACGGTTGGAAAGAAGATAACTGTCTGTTGCCGCGCTGAGCCTCTTTAATCTCCCGAACGGAGGCGCTACCATAGCGCCTCTTTTTTTGCGGGTGACGATATGCGTGTTTTACTGGCGCCGATGGAAGGCGTGCTCGACTCACTGGTGCGCGAGCTGCTGACTGAAGTGAATGATTACGATCTGTGCATCACCGAGTTTGTGCGCGTGGTGGATCAGCTCCTGCCGGCAAAAGTATTTCATCGACTCTGCCCGGAACTGCATAACAACAGCCGGACGCCATCCGGCACGTTGGTTCGCATTCAGCTGTTAGGACAGTATCCGCAGTGGCTGGCGGAGAATGCCGCACGCGCGGTAGAACTGGGCTCGTACGGTGTCGATCTAAACTGTGGCTGTCCATCGAAGCTGGTGAACGGTAGCGGCGGTGGCGCAACATTATTGAAAGATCCTGAGCTTATCTACCGGGGCGCAAAAGCTATGCGCGAGGCGGTCCCGGCTCATCTTCCGGTGACGGTGAAAGTTCGTCTGGGCTGGGACAACAGCGACCGGCAGTTTGAAATTGCCGATGCCGTCCAGCAGGCTGGTGCCAGCGAACTGGCGGTGCATGGCCGAACCAAAGAGCAGGGCTACAAGGCGGAACATATCAACTGGCAGGCGATTGGCGAGATCCGCCAGCGGCTGTCCATTCCGGTTATTGCGAATGGCGAAATCTGGGACTGGCAGAGCGCCCAGGATTGTATGGCCATCAGCGGATGCGATGCGGTGATGATCGGACGTGGCGCATTAAATATTCCGAACCTGAGCCGCGTGGTGAAATACAACGAGCCGCGTATGCCGTGGCCTGAAGTCGTGACGCTGTTGCAAAAATATACCCGCCTTGAAAAGCAGGGGGACACCGGGCTGTATCATGTAGCGCGGATTAAGCAGTGGCTAGGGTATTTGCGCAAAGAATATTCAGAGGCAACAGAACTGTTTCAGGAAATTCGTGCGTTAAATAATTCGCCGGATATCGCACGTGCGATTCAGGCTATCGAGATTACTGCCTGATCTCAGTTCCAGTAGGCCGGATAAGGCGTTTACGCCGCCATCCGGCATCAGAGAGAAGAATAGCCTGAGATTTCTGCTTTCAGGCCTGGGCGAAATGACGACATCAGAAAATCATCTTAAACACGCCTGTTACCACCAATAGCCCAATCAGAAAAATAATCAGAATTACCCACAGCAGAATTTTCATTAACTTTCCTTTTTTTGGTAAGTTCAGATTGAGTATAGGAAAGTATCAATCATTCTGCCTGGAGGCGTTGTTATGCAGGTTTACGTGCGCTGAGCAGAAACACCATCGGCCGCTCTTTTTCTTCATCTAAAGCCGGGTTTTCAGCAATCTGTTGCGCGGACGGTCCCCATTCATCGACACAAACGATCTCGAATCCGGCGGCAATCAGCGCATTAATCCAGGTCGCCAGCTTACGGTGCTGTTTTTTGACGCCTTCAGCAAACCAGTTACTGATGCGCTCACCTTCCTGCTGATAATGATTAACCGGCCAGGACAGCTGCCCAGTTTTATCTTTTATCCAACCCTGACTAAGCGGTGCGGTATAAATTGGATGCTCGGCAGAGAAAACTAACATACCGCCTGGTGTTAATGACTGGTAAATGGTTACGAATAATCGTTCTATATCGTGCAAATAGTGCAGGGCAAGCGAGCTATAAACCAGGTCAAAAGAATTTGGGGACAGGGTTAGCGTTTCGAGATCTTCACGCTGATAAACGATGCCATTACCCTGCGTCATACTGTGTGCCTGGGTTAACATCTTTTGTGAAATATCCAGTCCCATTACACTGGCTGCCTGATTATCGCGCGCGTAGCGGCAAAACCAACCATATCCACAGCCCAAATCAAGAATATTTTTGCCTTGAAGAGAGGGGAGCATCGCTTGTATTGTCGGCCATTCTGGCGCGCCGTCGAGTCCCTTTACTGAACGATCCAGCGTGGCATATCCGGCAAAGAACTCAGGATTGTCATAGATATTCTGTGACATAACATCTCCATCCATTAATTATTAAAATTATTTAATCTATATTATTCACTAGGTGTATATTTTGCTGATTATATATTTTTATTGCCAAAGATGTATTGCCACGCGTAACTAAAAAAGCAACAGCGACAAGTCGTAATCTCTGCACATCTTTTCTTACCTGTATATCTCCATGAATCGTAATTCTGTGTTTGTCACGACGGCATTGTTGCCGCTTTTTGTTCTGATGTCTGGCTGCGCGCCGATGCATGATGACCGCCAGTCTCTGTCACAGCAGACGCCTGCCGCAAATGTCGATACCACATTGCCTGCCGCGTTAAAAAATGGCTGGCCGGACAGCCAGTGGTGGAAGGCATATCACGACCCCCAGCTTAATGCGTTGATTGACAGCACGTTGCGAAATTCTCCTGATATGCAGGTCGCGGAACAGCGCATTCAACTGGCGGAGGCGCAGGCTAAGGCCGTGGAAGCACAAGATGGCCCGGAGATTGACTTCTCCGCAGACGTTGAGCGTCAGAAAATGTCAGCTGAGGGGCTGATGGGACCTTTCGCCATAACCGATCCCGCAGCAGGAACCACGGGGCCGTGGTACACCAATGGAACCTTTGGTTTAACCGCCGGCTGGAATCTGGATCTGTGGGGTAAGAATCGGGCCGAAGTGACTGCGCGTATAGGGGCCGTTAAGGCACGTGAGGCTGAGCGCGAGCAAACCCGGCAGCTGCTGGCGAGCGGTGTCTCCCGTCTTTACTGGGAATGGCAGACGCAGGCGGCGCTGAAAACCGTGTTGACGCAAATCGAAACTGAGCAGCAAAACGTGATTACCGTCGATCGTCAACTGTATCAAAATGGCCTCACTTCTTCGGTAGAAGGTGTCGAAACCGATATCGATTCCAGCAAAACAGAGCAGCAGCTGAATGATGTCAGCGGTAAAATGAAGGTGATTGAGGCGCGCCTAAGCGCGTTGAGCAACTCGCAGTCCGTTGCCCTGAAGCTCCATTCGACCAAACTGCCCGTGGTTGAAAGTCAGCTTCCGTCCCAGCTAGGTTATTCGCTGCTGGCCCGTCGACCAGATTTGCAGGCAGCACACTGGTACATTGAGTCATCGCTGAGCAATATTGATGCGGCGAAAGCGGCGTTTTATCCCGATGTGAATCTGATGGCATTTTTACAACAGGATGCGTTACATCTGAGTGACCTGTTCCGCCATTCCGCGCAGCAAATGGGCGTAACCACCGGGTTGACGCTGCCTATCTTTGACAGTGGCAGACTGAATGCGAATCTCGATATTACGAAAGCGCAAAGTAATCTGACGGTGGCGAATTACAACAAAGCTGTGGTGGATGCGGTGAATGACGTGGCACGTGCGGCATCGCAGGTAGAAACACTGGCGCAGAAAAATCAGCATCAGCAGCAGATTGAACATGACGCTCAGCGCGTAGTGGGGCTGGCACAGGCGCGCTTTAATGCGGGTATTATTGCGGGCTCCAGGGTTAGCGAGGCAAAGATCCCGGCATTACGTGAGCAGTGCAACGGTCTGCTTTTGCAAGGCCAGTGGCTGGATGCATCAATCCAGTTGACCAGCGCGCTGGGCGGCGGTTATCACGCATCCTGATTGTTCGGCCCGCCGGTGTTCCGCTGTCGGGCCATCTTCATTGCGCTTTACGCGTGCTTCGGCGTTTCATCCACCAGCGAACGCCCGCGACTATCCCAATAACCAGCACCAGCCAGATGCCATGCTTGATATGCTGGTCGAGGCTGTGCAGCCACGGTGCAATCACTTCACCACCGACGTAGCCAAGGGTGGTAAATAGCAATGCCCAGACAAACGCGCCAAGAATATTCAGCGGTAAAAAGATCTTCGGCGGCAGGTGACTGGCGCCAATCAGTAAGGGACCAATAACGCGAAAGCCGTACATAAAGCGCGTACCGACCACAAACAGGTAAGGACGTCGTTGGATCATTTTCTGCGCATAATGAATTTTCGCCTGATGGCGCGAGAAACGACGCAGAATTTTGCCGCCAAAACGACGTCCGAGTAAATAGAGCAACTGATCGCCAATCATCCCACCTAGTGCGACCGAGAGTACCACCAGCGGGAATTTCAGGACTCCCTGATGCGCCACGACGCCGCCTAACAGGGTAATGGTTTCACCTTCCGCCAGGCTGCCGATGATTAACGCAGCATAGCCGTACTGCGCAACATAATGCGTTATATCCATACGTTGTATGACCTCCACTGGTCATAGCATACACCCTATGATTATTTGATGCCGGAAAAGCCGCGTAGTAGCGCTTAACGTCGTTCAGTTCCCTAATGCCTGATGGCGCTTCGCTTATCAAGCCTACGGCTTACACACTTTTTACCCGGCGCTTCGGTATTTTCTCTGTGTACATAAAATAATCAAAAGCTGAATTATAATTGAAGTGTTGAGGTCCGGAGCTGACAAGAAGGGGGCGGTATGAACCATGTCTGGGGGCTGTTTTCCCATCCCGATCGTGAAATGCACGTGATCAACAGCGAAAACGAAAGTGTTTCGCATCACTATACCCACCATGTACTGCTGATGGCGGCAATCCCGGTTGTTTGCGCGTTTATCGGTACCACGCAAATCGGCTGGAATTTTGGCGATGGAAATATCCTGAAGTTATCTCTGTTGACCGGATTTGCGATGGCAATTCTGTTCTACGGGGTCATGCTGGCAGGCGTCGCCGTCATGGGCCGGGTTATTTGGTGGATGGCGCGTAATTATCCGCAACGTCCGTCGCTGGCGCATTGTATGGTGTTTGCCGGATATGTCGCGACGCCGCTGTTTTTAAGCGGGCTGGTCGCACTTTATCCGCTGGTCTGGCTGTGCGCATTGGTGGGGACCATTGCGCTGTTTTACACCGGTTATTTACTCTATCTCGGCATTCCGACGTTCCTGAATATCTCTAAAGAGGAAGGCCTGAGCTTTTCCAGTTCGACGCTGGCGATCGGTGTTCTGGTGCTGGAAGTTCTGCTGGCGATTACGGTAATCCTGTGGGGTTACGGCTATCGGTTATTCTGACGGATAAACCTGTCTGCGCTGCGTTGTTGACGTAAAAGTCAGCAACGCAGCATTTCGAGACGATTCTCCTGTGGCGGCAAACCTGCCGGATCGCTATGATGCCTGAGCTAGCTTGAGATAATACTTAGTCTCTGGCGGTGTGCGTTGTGACGTGCGTGAACCATTATCAGAAATCTCATCATGCTGAAATTCCGAGTTTCATTATTAAGCCTTGCCCTGGTGCTGGCCGTTCCTTTTGCACCCCAAGCCGTGGCTAAAACGGCACCTACTGTAGCAGCTTCTCAGCCTGAGATAGCGTCCGGTAGCGCGATGATTGTTGATCTGAATACCAACAAAGTTATCTATTCGAACCACCCGGATCTGGTGCGTCCGATTGCGTCGATTACCAAATTAATGACCGCGATGGTGGTGCTTGATGCACGACTGCCGTTGGATGAGAAGCTGAAAGTTGATATCAGTCAGACGCCGGAAATGAAAGGCATCTACTCTCGTGTGCGACTGAACAGTGAAATTAGCCGTAAAGACATGCTGCTGCTAGCGCTGATGTCATCAGAAAACCGTGCGGCGGCGAGCCTGGCGCATCATTACCCTGGCGGTTATAACGCGTTTATTAAGGCCATGAATGCCAAAGCGAAAGCGCTCGGCATGACTCAGACTCGCTTTGTGGAACCAACCGGCTTATCGATTCATAACGTCTCGACCGCCCGTGATTTAACCAAGC
This sequence comes from Citrobacter sp. MGH105, assembly GCF_001037485.2. NCBI lineage: Bacteria > Pseudomonadati > Pseudomonadota > Gammaproteobacteria > Enterobacterales > Enterobacteriaceae > Citrobacter > Citrobacter sp. MGH105. The sequence continues at coordinate 1,807,968 of NZ_CP073048.1, forward strand.
TGCTGATCGCCAGCAAACAGTATCCGCTGATTGGTCAGTTAAGCACCACGCGTGAAGATATGGCGACTTTTGCCAACCCGGCTTATACGCTGCCATTCCGTAACACTAACCATCTGGTATACCGCGATAACTGGAATATTCAGTTAACCAAAACCGGGTTTACCAATGCGGCAGGCCACTGTCTGGTGATGCGCACCGTGATCAATAACAAACCGGTGGCGCTGGTGGTGATGGATGCGTTCGGTAAATATACCCACTTTGCTGATGCCAGCCGTTTACGTACCTGGATCGAAACGGGCAAGGTGATGCCGGTTCCGGCAGCGGCGCTGAGCTATAAAAAGCAAAAAGCGGCGCAGATGGCAGCGGCGGGTTCAGTGACGAGCGAGCAAACTGCACAGAACGATTAAATAAGACAACTTATCCGGCATACACATAGCTAATGTAGCGGTAGTCCGGGCAAGCGAAGCGCCCCCGGCAACATGCCCGGTGGCGCTTATCTTTTTCTGGTTTACGACTCTTTCCAGAACTTTTGCTTACTCGTTTTACCAATCCCCGGATTCATACTGTTGGTGGGGTCATTCTCGCGGTAAAAACGGGTTAATGTTTCCGGTGCTTTATACAGATGTCCGACGTTATGCTCTGCTGGATACTGTGCTCCGCGCTCGTGCAGAAGCTCCAGCATCTGCTCTTTCAGCGCATGCGCATCCACGCCTTTTTTCACGATGTAATCCTGGTGGAAGACGTAGCACATAAAGTGGCCGTAATAGAGTTTGTGCACCAGTTGGCTGTCGATCTCTGCGGGCAGATGCTCGTACCATTCGGTGTCGTTACGGCGCAGCGCGATATCCAGCGCCAGAATATCTTCCACTTCATCGGCATGTACGGCCTGATAACGAATCGCCGCGCCAGCCGCCGCAAAGCGATGCAAAAACGCTTTGCTGCCTTCTTCCGGCGTACAGGCAAAGAAGTCGCCTTCAGCGGTTTTGAAAAACTCGCTTAGCCAGTTTTGCGCTTCAGCCACGCCGCCACCGGCCATTTTTAATAGCAGGTGATGTTCGTACTTATCGCGCCAGCTTTTCATGCGCGCGGGTAAGTGGCTGGGGAACAAATGGCCAAATTTCTGCATAGCCCGATCGGTGAAATGTGGACGGAAAATTTTCACTTTTTCCAGCATCGCATCGGTGCGACCTTTCAGGGTGAAGAAGAAGGGCATTTTGTCGGTGCCGAGCTTGTCGATCATCAGAAACGTATCTTTGCCGTATTGCTCAGCGATGTCATAAATATCGCGGTGCATATATTCACCGGCGACCGGCAGATGCTCAAATTTTGCCAGAATATGACGGCGAATCTCCGTCAGTACCTCTGGCTGGTTGGTACCGATGTAAAAGACCTGCTGGTTTTTTTCGGCTTCGAAGGTGTCCAGACGCACCGCAAAAACCGCGAGCTTGCCTGCACAACCGGATGATTCAAACAACCGATCCGGGTCGGCGTTATAGCGAGCGGGCGTGTCCGCCTCAATATCTCTGACGCGGGTAACGTAGTCGTGATCGTGTGCATAACGTCCATCGTGGCGCACATCGTCATCTTTGATACGCTCGTCATCAAGTTTGCTAAGGATCTGTTCTGGGGTCTGGCCCAGTTCGATACCCAGATGGTTAACCAGCTGTAATTTACCCTGCTCGTCAATACGCGCAAACAGCGACATCTCCGTATATGCCGGACCGCGCTGAACCAGCGAGCCGCCGGAGTTGTTACAAATACCGCCAATCACTGAAGCGCCGATACAGGAAGATCCGATCACCGAATGCGGCTCACGGCCAAACGGTTTGAGCGCTTTTTCCAGTGAATAAAGCGTGGTGCCGGGATAGGCCAGCACCTGTTCGCCTTTGCCGATGACGTGCAGCTTATCAAGGCGCAGGGTGCTGATAATGACAATCTCGCGGTCGTAATCATTACCGCTCGGCGTAGAGCCTTCGGTCAGGCCAGTGTTGGCGGCCTGCATCAGGATAATTTTATCTGCGGCGACGCAAGCGTTGAGGACGCGCCACAGTTCTAAAAGCGAGCCAGGGAACACCACGGCGAGTGCATCGCCCTGACCGGAACGGAATCCCTTGCGATAGCGGGCGGTTTTAGCAGGGTCTGTGAGCAGGTGTGAATGACCTACCAGACGGGTCAGTTCATTCAGAAAAGCTTTATTATCTGTTGTAATGGAAGACATTCTCCACTCCTTGTGGTGGGACTCAATATCAGGAACAAGCATAGCGCTTTGTATGACAATACGCTTTCTCATTCACATTGTCTCTGGGTTGTCCTCCACTGAGTCGCGTTGGTTTCGAAAATTAGGAGAATAACCTTAGCTTTCTTTATCGCTCCCGTTTAGTCTTACGGCAAACTGCGGTTTTTGTTATATTTTCGCTGCCTCGTCGGGAAAAAATAAAGAGAGAATCATCATGAAATGGCTATGTTCTGTAGGTGTCGCGGTGAGTCTGGCGTTGCAACCAGCGCTGGCGGACACGCTGTTTGGTAACCATCCTCTGACGCCAGAAGCGCGGGATGCATTCGTTACCGATTTACTTAAACAGATGACAGTGGATGAGAAAATTGGGCAACTACGCTTGATAAGCGTAGGGCCTGATAACCCGAAAGAAGCCATCCGCGAGATGATCAAAGACGGGCAGGTTGGGGCAATTTTTAACACCGTCACGCGCCAGGATATCCGCAAAATGCAGGATCAGGTGATGGAGCTCAGCCGCCTGAAAATTCCTCTCTTTTTTGCCTACGACGTATTGCACGGCCAGCGTACCGTGTTCCCGATAAGTCTCGGCTTGGCGTCCTCTTTTAATCTCGATGCGGTCAGAACCGTTGGCCGTATTTCCGCGTATGAAGCTGCCGATGATGGTCTGAATATGACCTGGGCGCCAATGGTCGATGTCTCTCGCGATCCGCGCTGGGGCCGTGCTTCAGAAGGTTTTGGTGAAGACACGTATTTAACGGCTACGATGGGTAAAACCATGGTGGAAGCGATGCAGGGGAAAAGCCCGGCTGACCGCTATTCGGTGATGACCAGCGTCAAGCACTTCGCCGCCTATGGCGCGGTTGAAGGTGGCAAGGAATATAACACCGTCGATATGAGCCCACAGCGTCTGTTCAACGACTATATGCCGCCGTATAAAGCCGGGCTGGACGCCGGTAGCGGTGCGGTGATGGTGGGTCTTAATTCGCTGAACGGTACACCAGCAACCTCAGATGCATGGCTGCTAAAAGACGTGCTGCGAGATGAATGGGGCTTTAAGGGGATTACCGTTTCCGATCACGGCGCGATTAAGGAACTGATTAAGCACGGTACCGCCTCTGATCCTGAAGATGCGGTGCGTGTGGCGATCAAGTCCGGCATCAACATGAGTATGAGCGATGAGTATTACAGCAAATATCTGCCGGGCTTGATTAAATCCGGCAAAGTGACGATGGCGGAGCTGGACGACGCCGCGCGTCATGTGCTGAACGTGAAATATGATATGGGGTTGTTTAACGATCCGTACAGCCATCTGGGGGCCAAAGAATCTGACCCACAGGACACCAACGCAGAAAGCCGTTTGCATCGCAAAGAGGCGCGTGAAGTGGCGCGCGAAAGCCTGGTGTTGCTGAAAAACCGTCTGGAAACGTTGCCGCTGAAAAAATCCGCCACCGTGGCGGTTGTCGGACCGCTGGCCGACAGCAAGCGTGATGTAATGGGCAGTTGGTCCGCCGCCGGTGTTGCCGATCAGTCGGTAACGGTGCTGACGGGGATTAAAAATGCCGTCGGCGAACAAGGCAAAGTGCTGTACGCCAAAGGGGCGAATATCACCAACGACAAAGGCATTGTCGATTTCCTCAACCTGTATGAAGAAGCGGTGAAGGTTGATCCGCGTTCGCCGCAGGCGATGATCGATGAAGCCGTTAACGCCGCGAAGCAATCTGATGTGGTTGTCGCGGTAGTCGGTGAAGCGCAGGGCATGGCGCATGAAGCCTCCAGCCGCACCGATATCACCATTCCGCAAAGTCAGCGTGACCTGATTGCTGCGCTGAAAGCCACGGGTAAACCTCTGGTTCTGGTGTTGATGAACGGTCGTCCGCTGGCGCTGGTGAAGGAAGATCAACAAGCCGATGCGATCCTCGAAACCTGGTTTGCCGGGACGGAAGGCGGTAACGCCATCGCCGATGTGCTGTTTGGTGATTACAATCCGTCAGGCAAGCTGCCGATGTCTTTCCCGCGCTCTGTTGGACAGATCCCGGTCTATTACAGCCATCTCAATACCGGCCGTCCGTATAACGCCGATAAGCCGAACAAGTACACGTCGCGCTACTTTGATGAAGCCAATGGTCCGTTGTATCCCTTTGGTTATGGCCTGAGCTACACCACGTTTACGGTTTCTGATGTGAAGCTCTCTTCTCCGACGATGAAGCGTGACGGAACCGTGACGGCCAGCGTGCAGGTGACCAACACCGGCAAACGCGAAGGTGCAACGGTGATTCAGATGTATTTACAGGATGTGACCGCCTCCATGAGTCGTCCGGTAAAACAGCTGAAAGGTTTTGAAAAAGTGAATCTTAAGCCTGGTGAAACCCAGACCGTCAGCTTCCCGATTGATATTGAAGCGCTCAAATTCTGGAACCAGCAGATGAAATACGATGCAGAACCTGGCAAATTTAACGTTTTCATCGGCGTGGATTCCGCCAGAGTGAAGCAGGGCGAATTTGAACTGCTGTAATAGATGAATAAAGTCATGCAGCATGCCTGATGGCTCTACGCTTATCAGGCTGACAAAGTCGTATAATCCGGCAAATTCACATTGGGTTTGCCGGATTTTTTTTATTTTATTATCGCCTTACCGCTAATAACTCTCAACGTTACCACCCAATTGCCAGGTTAAGGCTTGATTTTTCGACTATGCTTTTTCCTCAAGTCTCTGAAAAGGGCCGTAAAAGGATGAGGAGTACAGCATGATAATCTCAAAAGTATCGGTGGGTTCGCTGGTGCTGTTAGCCGCGATAAGCCTACCCTTACAGGCCGCGTCACCCGTCACGGTTGGTTCAAAAATAGATACCGAAGGGGCGCTGCTCGGCAACATTATTTTGCAGGTGCTCGAAAGCCATGGCGTGAAAACTGTCAATAAAGTACAGCTGGGTACCACCCCAGTAGTGCGTGGGGCAATCACCTCCGGTGAGCTGGATATTTATCCGGAATATACTGGTAATGGCGCATTCTTTTTTAAAGATGAAAATGATCCCGCGTGGAAAAATGCTCAGGCCGGTTTCGATAAAGTGAAAAAGCTGGATGCAGAGCAAAATAAGCTGGTCTGGCTAACACCTGCACCCGCCAATAATACCTGGACCATTGCGGTACGCCAGGATGTCGCGCAAAAGAACAAGCTTGAGTCCCTTGCTGATTTAGGCCGCTACCTGAAAGACGGGGGAACGTTCAAACTTGCTGCCTCTGCTGAATTTATCGAACGGGCTGACGCGTTGCCTGCGTTTGAAAAAGCCTATGATTTCAAACTAAATCAAAATCAGCTGTTGTCGCTAGCTGGGGGAGATACCGCGGTGACGATTAAAGCAGCGGCGCAGCAGACTTCTGGCGTCAATGCGGCGATGGCTTATGGCACAGATGGCCCGGTTGCGGCGCTCGGTCTGCAAACTTTAAGCGATCCAAAAGGTGTCCAGCCCATTTATGCGCCAGCACCCGTCGTACGTGAATCGGTGCTGAAAGACTACCCGCAAATGGGAGAATGGCTACAACCAGTTTTTGCCAGCCTGGATGAAAAAACGTTGCAGCAGCTGAATGCCAGTATTGCCGTGGAGGGGCTGGATGCGAAAAAAGTTGCAGCAGACTACCTGAAGCAAAAAGGATGGGTGAAGTAACGGAGTTTGCAGCAGGTGGGTGTTTTGTCAAAGATTTCAGTTAATCGGGTGCTGTTGTTACTGGTACTTCTTACCTTCGCGGCGGCAGCGCTGCCTTTCATTAGCTATGCGCCTAATCGCCTGGTCTCCGGTGAGGGGCGCCAACTCTGGGATATCCGGCCCGACATGGCGTGGGGATTGGCAGTAGCCTGTTTGCTGCTGTTTCTTCTATGCTTTGTACCGGGAAAGCCCGGCAATATATTGACCCTTGTTATTAGCCAGTTGCTGGTTATTGCAGCGCTGGTAACCGCAGGAACAACGGCAACGTATCTGGCCCAGACGGGAAGTCCACTGGCCAGAACCAGCCTGGGCAGCGGGTTCTGGTTGGGGCTAGGACTAATGTTGCTGGCCGCCAGTGACGCTATTCGTCGCATAACCGAGCTGGCATCATGGCGTTGGCTGTTACACGCGCAAATGTTTATTTTTCCGCTGGTGCTTTTGTTCTCCGGCACGTTTAACGATCTTTCCCTGCTTAAAGAATATGCCAACCGTCAGGATGTCTTCAACGACGCCCTGACGCAGCATCTGACAATTCTGTTCGCTACCGTGGTGCCCGCGCTGCTTATTGGTGTGCCGTTGGGCATCTGGTGTGCTTTCTCTGTCTCCCGTCAGGGGCCGGTTTTTGCGGTACTGAATATCATCCAAACCATTCCCTCAGTCGCGCTGTTTGGCCTGTTAATTGCGCCCCTTGCCGGGTTGGTGAAGCACTTTCCTTTGTTGGGTTCGCTCGGCGTCGCCGGAACCGGCCTGACGCCTGCGCTTATTGCGTTAGTGCTGTATGCGCTGTTACCGCTGGTTCGTGGCGTTGTGGCTGGGTTGAATCAGGTGCCGCAGGATGTACTGGAAAGCGCCCGAGCGATGGGGATGAACACTTTCCAGCGGTTTGTCTCGGTGCAGTTCCCGCTGGCATTGCCGGTCTTCTTGCGCAGTTTACGGGTAGTGATGGTGCAAACGGTGGGAATGGCGGTGATTGCTGCGCTGATTGGCGCAGGGGGATTTGGCGCGCTGGTCTTTCAGGGATTGCTCAGTAGCGCCGTCGATTTAGTGTTGCTGGGCGTGATCCCCGTTGTGGTACTGGCAGTATTGATTGATGCGCTGTTTGATTTAGGGCTCGCGCTGTTGAAGGTAACAAACAATGATTGAATTTCGCCATGTCAGTAAAACCTATGGTCAGCAAACAGCCGTTGACGACCTTAACCTGCGGTTGGGGGAGGGCAGCTTTTCGGTGTTAATTGGCACGTCAGGTTCCGGGAAATCCACCACGCTGAAAATGATCAATCGGCTGGTTGAACATGACAGCGGACAGATTCGCTTTGCCGGGGAAGAGATCCGCAGCCTGCCGGTGCTGGAGTTAAGGCGGCGCATGGGATACGCGATTCAGTCGATTGGCTTGTTTCCCCACTGGACAGTCGCGCAGAACATCGCCACGGTGCCGCAGCTACAAAAGTGGTCGCGTTCTCGTATTGATGACCGAACAGACGAACTGATGGCGCTGCTGGGTCTTGAGGACAGTTTGCGCCATCGTTATCCGCATCAGCTGTCTGGCGGGCAACAGCAGCGGGTCGGAGTGGCGCGTGCCCTGGCGGCAGATCCGCAGGTACTGCTGATGGATGAGCCTTTTGGCGCGCTGGATCCGGTCACACGTGGTGCGCTGCAGCAGGAGATGACGCGTATTCATCGTCTGCTCGGGCGTACCATTGTGCTGGTGACGCATGATATCGACGAGGCGCTAAGGCTGGCGGAGCATCTGGTTCTGATGGATGCAGGAAAGGTAGTACAGCAGGGCACGCCGCTGTCGATGCTGACAGCACCGGCGAACGAATTCGTGCAAACATTCTTTGGCCGTAGTGAACTGGGCGTACGTCTGTTGTCGCTTCGCACGGTAGGGGATTTTATCCGTCGCGGTGAACACACAGCCGGTGAACCGTTGGTAGATGAAATGACGCTGCGTGATGCGTTGTCGGTGTTCGTAGCACGCGGTTGCGACGTCTTGCCGGTCGTGACCCCGCAGGGGTTGTCCTGCGGGACGCTTCATTTTCGTGATTTGCTTTCGGAGATGCCGACCCGTGAAACGTCTTGCTGATCCGTTGTTATGGCTTATTGTCCTGTTTCTGGTCCTGTTAGTTGGGTTGCCTCATAGTCAGGCCTTGTTCAGTGCGCTATTTCCGGCGCTACCGCGTCCCGTGTATCAGCAGGAAAGTTTTGCGGCGCTGGCACTGAGCCATTTTTGCCTGGTGGGGATTTCAAGCCTGATTGCCGTACTCATTGGCACCGGGGCCGGTATAGCGGTAACCCGGCCCTGGGGCGCGGAATTCCGGCCGATGGTGGAAACCATTGCCGCCGTGGGGCAGACCTTTCCGCCAGTTGCGGTGTTGGCGATAGCTGTACCGGTGATGGGATTTGGTCCTGAACCGGCAATTATCGCGTTGATCCTGTATGGTGTATTACCGATCTTGCAGGCAACGCTGGCCGGACTCGGAGGAATTTCACCCAGCGTGATGGATATTGCCAGCGGAATGGGCATGAGTCAGGGGCAGCGGCTGCGTAAAGTCGAGTTGCCGCTGGCGGCCCCGGTGATTCTGGCCGGGATTCGCACGTCGGTGATTATTAATATCGGCACCGCAACCATCGCCTCAACCGTTGGGGCGAACACGCTGGGTACGCCGATTATTATCGGGCTGAGTGGGTTCAATACCGCCTATGTGATTCAGGGGGCGCTGCTGGTCGCGCTGGCGGCGGTAATTGTTGACCGCGGGTTTGATAAATTAGCGAGACATCTTACCCGGCACGTAAAATAAAGGTATAGCCTGCCAGCATGACACCGCCGATACCGCCGATGGCCATCAGCAAGAAGAGGGTAATGACACCGATTTTAGCTGCGCTCATTATGCACTCCTTATGTGAATTCAAGGATTGTACACGTTTGTTAATAGAATATTAAATGCCGAGTGGATAAATATCGTGACCCAACGCGCGCCATTCATTCAGCTGTTGCTGCTGAGCGGGCGTTTGGTTCTCGCCGCACCAGACAAGCAAGGTGCGACCTTCAAACAGCTCCGGTCGCAGTTGGTTCAGCGAATGGGCAAGGACGTCAATGCGCCATCCCTGCTGGCTGGCGACCCAACCCTCCAGCCATAAACGGGTCGTATCCTGAATGTTCCAGCCAACCACCAGAGCATCTTTCCCCTGTTTCTTACGTGCTGAGGCCAGACAAATCGCGATATAGTTGATCAGTACGCCGTCGAGGATCCCCAGTAACGCCTGCAGGATCGGCTGTTGGCATTGCAAACGTCGGCGCAACGGAATGAACAAATGGGTGTTGAGCGTTTGCGCGGGATAATCCTGGCCGCGCTCTTTGATCCACAGTCTGAGGCTATGCAGATTATTACTTTGCAAATAGCTCAACAGCGTCTCTTGTTGTTCACGCCAACCGTTATGCACATCAATGCTCTCATTGCTGAGCAACATTTTAACCTTGCTGACCTGAACACCGTTGTTTATCCAGCGTTTTATCTCGCGGATCCGGTCGATATCCGCATCGTTAAACAGGCGATGCCCGCCGTCTGTCCGCTGCGGTTTAAGTAATCCGTAACGCCTCTGCCACGCGCGTAAAGTGACAGGGTTGATATCACAAAGCAAAGCCACTTCACCTATTGTGTAAAGCGCCATCGTCGTCTCACTCTTGCTCGCGAGGTCCCAGTTTTACTTTAGACGCTCTTTTGCGAACCAGGTAGTTTTGTCTGTTTTTTGATCTATGAATGGGTGAATTTGTAACCATGCTCGCGCTTTCGAGTGATCGTTCTCACAAATTCGTCTTTTTTTGCAACACTTCAAAGAAAGTTATACGCAGCCCATGTATGTTACGCGCTTTTAAGTGATGTGTGGTTGGCGGGTATGTACGAGTTTAATCTGGTGTTGCTGCTGCTTCAGCAGATGTGTGTGTTCCTCGTTATCGCGTGGCTCATGAGCAAAACGCGTTTGTTTATCCCGCTGATGCAGGTGACTATCCGACTCCCGCACAAACTGCTTTGCTATGTTACTTTTTCCATTTTCTGCATTTTAGGCACCTATTTCGGGCTGCATATCGATGACTCTATTGCTAACACTCGCGCTATTGGCGCGGTGATGGGCGGGCTGCTTGGCGGCCCGGTGGTTGGCGGTTTAGTTGGTCTTACCGGCGGTTTGCATCGTTATTCGATGGGGGGGATGACTGCGCTTAGCTGCATGATCTCGACCATTGTGGAAGGGTTGCTCGGCGGGCTGGTGCACAGCGTGCTTACCCGTCGTGGTCGTACCGATAAAGTCTTTAGTCCGCTGACCGCGGGGGCGATTACCTTTGTTGCCGAACTGGTGCAGATGCTGATCATCTTATTAATTGCGCGTCCGTTCGATGATGCGTTTCGGTTGGTCAGCAATATTGCCGCGCCGATGATGGTGACCAATACCGTGGGCGCCGCATTATTTATGCGTATTTTGCTCGATAAACGGGCGATGTTTGAAAAATATACCTCCGCTTTTTCCGCCACAGCACTCAAAGTTGCCGCCTCAACGGAAGGTATTTTGCGCCAGGGATTCAACGAGGTTAACAGCATGAAGGTTGCTCAGGTGCTGTATGAAGAGCTGGATATCGGTGCGGTGGCGATTACCGATCGTGAGAAACTGCTGGCATTTACCGGTATTGGTGACGATCACCATCTACCCGGAAAACCTATTTCATCGTCATATACCCAACGCGCGATTGAAACCGGAGAGGTGGTGTATGCCGATGGGAATGAAGTTCCTTACCGTTGCTCTTTGCACCCGCAATGCAAATTAGGCTCGACGCTGGTGATCCCCCTGCGAGGTGAAAACCAGCGGGTAATGGGGACCATCAAACTTTATGAAGCCAAAAACCGCCTCTTTAGTTCGATCAACCGTACGCTGGGGGAAGGGATCGCCCAACTGCTTTCGGCGCAAATTCTGGCCGGGCAGTATGAGCGGCAAAAAGCGATGCTCACGCAGTCGGAAATAAAACTCCTGCACGCCCAGGTCAATCCCCATTTTCTGTTTAATGCTCTCAACACCATCAAAGCTGTGATCCGACGCGATAGCGAGCAGGCCAGCCAACTGGTGCAGTATCTGTCGACGTTCTTTCGTAAAAATTTAAAACGCCCGTCGGAAATTGTGACGCTGGCAGATGAAATTGAACACGTTAATGCTTATCTGCAAATTGAAAAGGCACGATTCCAGTCACGTCTTCAGGTGACCTTGACGGTGCCAGAAGAACTTTCGCATCAGCAATTACCCGCCTTTACTCTGCAACCCATCGTGGAGAATGCCATTAAACACGGTACTTCTCAGTTACTGGATACCGGTGAAGTATCGATTACCGCCCGTCGCGAAGGGCAATATCTGATGCTGGATATCGAAGACAATGCCGGGCTGTATCAGCCAACCTCAGAAGCCAGTGGACTGGGTATGAATCTGGTCGATAAACGACTGCGCGAGCGGTTTGGCGATGATTTTGGCATCAGCGTAGCGTGTGAACCTGACCGCTTTACCCGAATCACTTTACGACTTCCTCTGGAGGAACTGGCATGATCAAAGTGCTGATTGTCGATGACGAACCGTTAGCCCGGGAGAATCTGCGGATCCTGTTGCAAGAGCAAAGCGACATCGAGATTGTCGGTGAATGTTCGAATGCGGTGGAAGCCATTGGCGCGGTGCATAAATTGCGTCCGGATGTTCTGTTCCTTGATATTCAGATGCCGCGTATCAGCGGCCTGGAAATGGTTGGCATGCTTGATCCCGAGCATCGTCCGTACATTGTTTTTCTGACCGCCTTTGATGAGTATGCGGTGAAAGCCTTCGAAGAACATGCGTTTGATTATCTGCTCAAGCCGATTGAAGAAGCACGGCTGGAAAAAACGCTGATCCGTTTGCGTCAGGAGCGCACCAAGCAGGATGTGTCGCTGCTGCCAGAAAATCAGCAGGCGCTGAAGTTTATTCCGTGCAGCGGCCATAGTCGGATTTATTTGCTGCAAATGGATGATGTGGCGTTTATCAGCAGTCGCATGAGTGGTGTGTATGTGACGAGCAGCGATGGTAAAGAAGGCTTCACTGAGTTGACGCTCAGGACGCTGGAGAGCCGTACTCCTCTGCTGCGTTGTCATCGGCAATATCTGGTAAATATGGCGCAATTGCAGGAGATCCGTCTGGAAGACAACGGTCAGGCGGAACTGATTTTGCGTAACGGACTGACCGTTCCGGTGAGTCGTCGTTATCTTAAAAGTCTAAAAGAGGCGATTGGACTGTAAAACTGATACACTGCGCGCCATTGCATCACCGACAGTTGAAGGCTCTATGCTAAGTAACGATATTCTTCGTAGCCTGCGCTACACCCTGAAAGCGAACAATAACGACATGGTGCGTATTCTTGCGCTTGCTGACATGGAATCCACCTCCGCAGGTTTCGATACCTGGATGACAAAAGAAGATGAGGCTGGGTTTGTTCGTTGCCCGGATATCATTCTCTCCGGTTTTTTAAACGGCCTGATTTATCATCTGCGTGGTAAAGATGATTCTGCACCGGAACTGGCGCTGGAGCGTCGTGTTAATAACAATACGGTGCTGAAAAAGCTGCGTATCGCCTTTTCGCTGAAAACCGACGATATTCTGGCTATTATGACCGAGCAGAAATTCCGTGTGTCGATGCCGGAAATTACCGCCATGATGCGTGCCCCTGATCATAAGAACTATCGCGAATGCGGCGATCAGTTCCTGCGTTATTTTCTGCGTGGTTTGACATCACGGGTACATAACGCGAAACCATAAAGAAAAAATGGGCGACACCGATTAACATCGGGTCGCCGATGGTTTACTTCACTTCTTTAAAACCCGCCGATTCCATTACCGTTTGCATTTGCTTCATGCTGATGTTTTTATCGGCGTTTTCAGAGAGTTTCATCCCTGAAATGGCCTGCAACGCTTTTATATCAACTTTTTCCATATCGATAGTGACATTTTCTTGCGCGTAGGTATCTGAATAGGTGAGTTTTTCTTCTATGCCAGTAATGTTTTGATATTTGGCGCTTAATGCGTCGAATACTTTTGCTGCTTCCTCTTTATTGCTGGCACCGACTGACGCATAGCTAATTTTACTTTCGGAGATTTGCTTCAGGACCTTATCACCTTTATAGGTGTAAGAGACGGTGATATCAGAACCATTAATGTTGGCATTGAATGTTTTTGTCTCTTCTTTATCACCACATCCCGCCAGGGAAAAAACCACAATCGATGCCACGGCGAGAGAAAATAATTTTTGTAACGCTTTCATGTAAAACTCCATTTCATGAATATCGAATGTTAAATAATAACGTCCACGAATCTGGTGAGCCCGGACTACCTTGATACCAGAGCAGTATAGAATAAATCTAATATTAACAACGAAGCAGTCCGAAAATGGAGCAGGGGTTAAGATTAGAGGAAGTACTTGCGTAGCAAAAAAAAGCGCTGCGGTTGCAGCGCTTGAGATGTTTGATTTACTTCACCTGTTGGCCTGGTTTTGCACCTTCGTCCGGGCTTAACAGGAAGATATCTTTCCCGCCAGGACCTGCGGCCATCACCATCCCTTCGGAAATGCCGAAGCGCATCTTACGTGGTGCCAGGTTGGCAACCATAATGGTCTGGCGGCCAATCAGGACCTGCGGATCTGGATACGCAGAACGAATACCAGAGAAGACGTTACGTTTCTCACCACCGAGATCCAGCGTCAGACGCAGCAGTTTGTCGGAACCTTCCACGAACTCGGCGTTTTCAATCAGCGCTACACGCAGGTCAACTTTGGCGAAATCGTCAAAGGTGATGGTTTCCTGAATCGGGTCATCAGCCAGCGGGCCGGTAACCGGTGCAGCAGCTGCTTTCACTTCTTCTTTCGACGCCTCAACCAGCGCTTCAACTTGTTTCATGTCGATGCGATTGTAGAGCGCTTTAAAGGTGTTGACCTTGTGGCCGAGCAGTGGCTGCTCAATGGCATCCCAGCTCAGTTCGCTGTTCAGGAAAGCTTCAACACGTTCAGCAAGCGTTGGCAGAACCGGTTTCAGGTAGGTCATCAGCACGCGGAACAGGTTGATACCCATGGAGCAGATCGCCTGCAGGTCGGCATCGCGGCCTTCCTGTTTAGCCACCACCCACGGGGCCTGTTCGTCAACGTAGCGGTTTGCCACGTCGGCCAGCGCCATGATTTCACGGATAGCTTTACCAAATTCACGGCTTTCCCATGCTTCGCCAATCACCGCTGCGGCGTCGGTGAAGGTTTTATACAGAGCCGGGTCGGCCAGCTCAGCCGCCAGAATGCCGTCAAAACGCTTAGCAATAAAGCCAGCGTTACGGGATGCCAGGTTGACTACTTTGTTGACGATATCGGCGTTAACGCGTTGGACAAAGTCTTCCAGGTTCAGGTCGATGTCATCAATACGTGAAGAAAGCTTCGCGGTGTAGTAGTAGCGCAGGCTGTCGGCATCGAAGTGCTTCAGCCAGGTGCTGGCCTTAATGAAGGTGCCGCGAGATTTGGACATCTTCGCGCCGTTCACCGTCACATAACCGTGTACAAACAGGTTGGTCGGTTTACGGAAGTTGCTGCCTTCCAGCATGGCAGGCCAGAACAGGCTGTGGAAGTAAACGATATCTTTACCGATGAAGTGATACAGCTCGGCGTCGGAATCTTTCTTCCAGTATTCGTCAAAGCTGGTGGTGTCACCGCGCTTATCGCACAGGTTTTTGAATGAACCCATATAGCCAATTGGCGCGTCCAGCCAGACATAGAAGTACTTGCCAGGCGCATTCGGGATTTCAAAACCGAAGTACGGGGAATCGCGAGAGATATCCCACTGTTGCAGGCCGGATTCGAACCATTCCTGCATTTTGTTGGCGACCTGCTCCTGTAACGCGCCGCTGCGCGTCCACGCCTGCAGCATTTCGCTGAATGACGGCAGATCAAAGAAGAAGTGTTCGGAGTCACGCATCACCGGCGTTGCGCCAGACACGACGGATTTCGGCTCGATAAGTTCGGTCGGGCTGTAGGTTGCGCCGCAGACTTCACAGTTATCGCCGTACTGATCCGGAGACTTACATTTCGGGCAGGTGCCTTTAACGAAACGGTCCGGCAGGAACATGCCTTTTTCCGGATCGTAAAGCTGGGAGATTGTGCGGTTCTTAATAAAACCGTTCTCCTTCAGGCGAGTATAAATCAGCTCAGACAACTCACGGTTCTCTTCGCTGTGCGTCGAGTGGTAGTTGTCGTAGCTGATGTCAAAACCTGCAAAATCAGTCTGATGCTCCTGACTCATTTCACCGATCATCTGCTCTGGCGTGATCCCAAGCTGCTGTGCTTTCAGCATGATTGGCGTACCGTGTGCGTCGTCCGCGCAGATGAAGTTAACCTGGTGGCCGCGCATTCGCTGGTAACGGACCCAGACATCAGCCTGGATGTGCTCCAGCATATGGCCGAGGTGGATTGAGCCGTTGGCGTACGGCAGCGCGCACGTTACCAGAATTTTCTTCGCGACTTGAGTCATAGTGGGCAATTACTTCTTTTGTAGTGAAAAGGGCTTTGATAGTACCAAAATGGTAATTACTGCGCCAAGCGATAAGGGCATTTATCCGTAAATGAATAATTGTTGCGGTTGGAGTAAACTACCTGGTGACTATTGTATATTCAGAACAACAAAAAGGAGTCGGGATGAACGCACAATCCCAGGCCAAATCACCAGAGACCCTGCGCGCCATGGTTGCCGGGACGCTGGCGAATTTTCAGCATTCAACCCTGAAGCATAATCTGACGACGCTTAAAGCGTTGCACCACGTCGCCTGGATGGATGACACGCTGCACGTTGAGTTGGTCATGCCGTTTGTCTGGCATAGCGCGTTTGAGGACTTAAAAGAGCAATGTAGCGCCGATCTGCTGCGTATTACCGGTGCGAAAGCGATCGACTGGAAACTGTCGCATAACATCGCGACGTTGAAGCGTGTGAAAAACCAGCCGGGTATTAATGGTGTGAAAAACATCATCGCCGTCAGTTCAGGTAAAGGTGGCGTGGGTAAATCCTCTACCGCCGTGAACCTGGCGCTGGCGCTGGCTGCAGAAGGGGCGAAGGTAGGGATTCTGGACGCCGATATTTATGGTCCGTCTATCCCGACAATGCTTGGCGCGGAAAACCAGCGTCCAACCTCGCCAGATGGTACCCACATGGCACCGATCATGTCTCATGGTCTGGCAACGAACTCCATTGGTTATCTGGTCACTGACGATAACGCGATGGTATGGCGCGGCCCAATGGCCAGCAAAGCGCTGCTGCAGATGTTGCAGGAAACTTTATGGCCGGATCTTGATTATCTGGTACTGGATATGCCGCCGGGCACCGGTGACATCCAGCTGACGCTGGCACAGAACATTCCGGTAACGGGCGCGGTTGTTGTCACTACGCCGCAGGATATCGCGCTGATCGATGCGAAAAAGGGCATCGTGATGTTCGAAAAAGTCGAAGTGCCGGTACTGGGTATTGTTGAGAATATGAGTATGCATATTTGCAGCAACTGCGGTCACCATGAACCGATCTTCGGTACCGGTGGGGCACAGAAGTTGGCCGAGCAGTATCACACTCAACTGCTGGGACAGATGCCGCTGCATATTTCTCTGCGTGAGGACCTCGATCGTGGTACGCCGACGGTGATTAGCCGTCCTGAAAGCGAATTTACTGCTATTTACCGCGACCTGGCAGGACGAGTGGCTGCACAGCTCTACTGGCAGGGAGAGGTTATTCCGGGCGAAATTGCCTTCCGCGCGGTGTAATTTATAGCGTTACAGATATTCACCGCATCAATGTATTATTGATGCGGTGAATATATTAAATTTAAAAATCTCACGATATTGTTCATTCTGCGTTTATAATTCATGCCTTTTTCCGAATAAATCACCTCAATGCATCATTACAATTGATCAAATCTATCCCATTAATCTACAATTTCAATTGGTTCAAATAGGGGAGTTAACTGATAATACTCAGTGCAGGCGGCTTGTACGCTGTTTCCCACCCATTACAGGAATAATGAACACAATGAAGAAAAGTTTATTCTTGGGAGTTATTACTCTGGCTTATGGAATGAGTTTGCAGGCTTTGGCTTCTGATACAATCGATGGAAAGTTAACAATCATCGGGCATGTTGTTGAGTCCACCTGCCATATCGATATGACAGGTGGCGAGCCTCAAAATGATTGCCAGGCAGATGCGGTTCGATTGACGGTTGGAAGCGACAAACCAAACTACCGGGGTGTCAATACGCAACGTGTGATGTTACCGGGTGATACGACACGGCAAATAGTGCTCAATACCTACGATTAATGACCTCAGAATGAATCTTGTCAAACGGCAGTTTTACCCAGCGTAATACTGCCGTCTCTTTAATTTTCCCTTCTATTACATTTGCTTTCCGTTATTTATTATTATCGTGAATTACTTAAATAAGTATTATCTTATGCTTAAATAATGCTTAGTGAAATTTGCGTTAAATCAAATAAAACATCATTTCATATTGCGTCAAAATTATTCTCGTGACATTTTGATTTCGAAGTTGTTAAAAGGATGTGTTTATTAAAATTAATAAGGAATGACCTATGAAAAGATCCATTATTTCTTTTGCGATGTTACCATTTTTATCTTTCGGTATGGCGCATGCTGCTGAAATTACTGATGAGGGACAGTTAATCATTCAAGCGACAGTAGAAGGGTCATCTTGTCATTTTAATTCCAATGGTGGTGACTCTGCAATTATTGACATGGGTACAATTTCAACTTCTGATGTGTATAAAATTGGTATCGGCGCTGTTAGCAGTACAAAAGTGTGGAATACCGATGCAGATTCAATTGAAATTATTTGTCCGTCTACGGTAGAGTTGAAAAATATTACCTTTTCACCAACTAAATTCTCGGAACATCCGGGATTATTACAGGATGATGGTGGCGATACTACCGGCGTAGGGTTCGCTGTTGATTTTTATAACACCGCCACGAGTTTCGTTAATATCAACGAGAACGACCAGGTTGTGGATGTTAGCGGGTTGAAAGGTGAGTCCATTGGAAATGAAGGTGTCAAGTACACCTTGAAATTTGATGCGCGATGGGCGCGACTGGCTCAGGTTGTTAAAGCTGGCGATGTAAAATCTACGATAAAATTTACAGTTGAAACTGATTAATTCTAAATGGCTATATTGTCGGGATGACTCGACAATATAGCGCTATCAATAAGGTAGTGTATTATGAAACGGATTTTACTTTCAGGCCTGATAGCACTGACGCTCCCGGCACACGCTGATATCGTGATTTATGGCACCCGTGTTATTTATCCGGCTGATCAAAAAGAAATTGTCGTTCAGTTGATGAATGAGAGTACCAGGGCATCACTGGTACAATCCTGGATTGATGATGGCGATACTACATTACCTCCGGAAAAAATAGATGTACCATTTTTGCTGACTCCGCCGGTTATCCGTGTTAAAGGTAATTCAGGTCAGCAAATAAAAATCAAAAAAATCGCCAATAACTTACCAAATGATAAAGAAAGTCTTTTTTATTTTAATGTGCTGGATATACCCCCAAATACAAATAATCAAGATGGGAAGAATACGCTAAAATTTGCCATGCAGAACAGATTAAAAATGCTGTACCGACCTAAGGGTATTGAGTCGGTCACACAAAATAGCATTAAAAAGTTAAGTTTTTCTCGCGGCAATGGCGGGTTAAATTTAAATAATGCTACTGCGAACTGGATTACCATCCCCAAGATTGAAGCGAACAAAGTTCAGTTAAATGGTAAAACTATTTTATTGCCACCATTATCCAGTCAACTTCTCCAACTGAGAAACAATGGCAGCAATCAGTATGTTGTGACTATTATTGATGATCGCGGTAATTATGTTAGCGATACGATCAGAGTTAAATAATATGAGGTGTGGCCATGTTAAGGATAACTCCACTTGCTTCCGCGATATTTTTTCTGTTGTTCTCGGGTCAACTATTTGCTGAAGAAGAAACATTTGATACCCATTTTATGATGGGGGGATTAAAGGGGGAAAAGGTCAGTGACTTTAGATTTGATGGTGAAAAACCGATTTCCGGAACCTATGATCTAGATATTTATCTTAACAACCAATGGCGTGGGAAATATGAATTGAATGTCAAAGATGAACCTGATGACACGTGTTTGACGTGGGATCTCGTTCATCGTCTTGGGATTAAGTCTGAAGGGATTAAAGTCGATAAAGATGCACAATGTGTACCTTTAAAAACTGCACTTCAGGGGGGAGGGGCGACTTTTGATGTGAGCCGATTTCGCCTTGATCTCAATGTCCCGCAGGCTTTCGTCAATGAACTTGAATACGGTTACGTCGAGCCTGAAAACTGGGATCGGGGGATTAATGCGCTGTATACGTCCTATTATGTGAGCCAATACTATAGCGATTATAAAGACTCCGGTAACAGTAAAAATACTTTTGCTCGTTTTAATAGCGGATTGAATTTATTAGGTTGGCAACTACATTCTGATGCCAGTTACAATAAGACTGATGATAGTAATGGTGAGTGGAAGAGTAATACTCTCTATTTGGAGCGCGGGATCCCGGAAATTTTGGGCACATTGCGCGCGGGCGATATGTACACATCATCAGATATTTTTGATACCGTGCGGTTTCGCGGGGTACGCTTATATCGTGATATGCAGATGCTCCCAAACTCAAAACAGAATTTTACGCCGTTAGTTCAAGGGATTGCACAAAGTAATGCCCTTGTCACTATTGAACAAAATGGTTTTGTTGTCTATCAAAAAGAGGTACCGCCGGGCCCCTTCTCAATTGCCGATTTGCAGTTAGCAGGCGGTGGGTCGGACCTCGACGTTAGCGTGAAAGAAGCGGATGGTACCGTTACGACCTATCTGGTTCCTTATTCGTCTGTACCCAATATGTTGCAGCCTGGTGTGTCAAAGTATGATTTTGTCGCGGGTCGCAGCCATATTGAAGGTGCCAGCAACCAAAGTGATTTCGTTCAGGCCAGTTATCAGTATGGCTTTAATAATCTATTAACGCTGTATGGCGGCACAATGCTAGGGGATAACTATAATGCCTTTACGCTGGGAACAGGCTGGAATACGCGCATTGGCGCTGTTTCTTTTGACGCCACGCAGTCACATAGTAAACAGGATAATGGTGACGTTTTTGATGGCCAGAGTTACCAGGTTGCGTGGAATAAATATCTTACGCAGACAGGGACGCGATTTGGTTTAGCGGCATACCGATATTCTTCTCGTGACTATCGTACATTTAACGATCACGTATGGGCGAATAATAAAAACAGTTATCATCGTGATGAAAATGATGTCTACGATATTGCTGATTATTATCAGTATGATTTCGGTCGTAAAAACAGTTTTACAGCCAACATCAATCAATCGCTTCCTGAGGGGTGGGGATCCGTATCATTAAGCACATTATGGCGTGACTACTGGGGACGTAGCGGTAGTAATAAAGATTATCAACTGAGCTACACCAATAGTTGGCAACGGATTAGCTATACGCTTTCTGCTAGCCAAACCTACGATGAAGATCATAATGAAGATAAACGTTTCAACATCTTTATCTCCATACCCTTTAACTGGGGAGATGGTATATCCACGCCACGGCGACAGGTATATCTCTCTAACTCGACCACATTTGATGATGATGGTTTTGCATCAAATAATACCGGTATTAGTGGGATCGCAGGCGATCGCGATCAATTTAACTATGGTGTAAACCTGAGCCATCAACGACAAGACAGCGAAACCAGCGCAGGGGCAAATGTGACGTGGCGTGCTCCTGTTGCAACGGTTAACGGTAGTTATAGTCAATCCACAAAATATAAACAAAGCAGTGGCAGTATCTCCGGTGGGATTGTGGCATGGGCTGGCGGTATAAACCTGGCAAACCACCTTTCTGAGACTTTCGCCATCGTAGACGCCCCCGGACTTGAAGGCGCTTATATCAATGGGCAGAAATATCGGGAGACAAACAGTAAAGGTACGGTGGTATATGATGGTATGAGTGCGTACCGTGAGAATATGCTGACACTGGATGTCTCTAATACCAATAGCGAAACAGAATTACAGGGTAACCGTAAAAGTGTTGCTCCATATCGTGGGGCAGTGGTCAAAGCGCAATTTGATACCGACCAGCGTAAACCCTGGTACTTTAAAGCATTGCGCTCGGATGGATCACCATTAACCTTTGGTTATGAGGTCGAAAGCGAACAGGGCGAAAACATTGGTCTGGTTGGGCAAGGCAGTATGTTGTTTATTCGTACTAATGACGTGCCTGCAAAAATCAAAGTTGCCATTGATAAACAACAAGGACGTTACTGCACAATCTCCTTCAATCAGGAAATTGATGCCAGTAAGACATACTCATGCCAGTAAAAGGATAATGATGATGAGATGGATACTGTTAACGGTATTAACATTATGCTCTTTTTGGGCACAGGCTGATAAATGTGATTTTGTTCCTCCACCAAATATTACGGGAGCATATTCTTTCACCCCAGATGCGATGTCCGGTGTACTTGATGGTGGTGTTTTTGCTTCTGGCCAGGATGGCACTGTTGTACTGGACTGTAAGTCACAGGAGAAGGCATGGTTGAAGGCCGCAATGGCCATCTTGCATAGCAGTGAATATGCTTTTAAGGTAGGCAGTAAATATTACATTGTTTCCTTTTCTGTGAGTTATCAAGCAAAGGATATTGTTGCAAATAAAGCAAAGTATACATTGTCAGATTTTTTTGATATGGCGGGTTTAGTTCTGAACTATTCAATTGTTGAGGCCCCAGACCGCGGGGCCGCAACGATCATCGCCCCTGGTGCGACGATCCCTCTCGTTACTGAGTTGAGCCTTGAATACTGTCAGGGAAATGAGAATAACTGTAGTTCAAAAAAATTAAATTATAATTTAAATGTCACGATTATGGTCGATATCACAACCTGCTATTTTGGTAATCAGGAAATTGATCTGGGAAGGATAAATATTAATGATCTTGATAAGAAAAAATTTGAGCTTCACCCGGTAATATTCACCTGTCAGGCCAGTGGGGCTGGAAATCTGAAGTTTACGCCTGATAATCTGTTATTTTATTTTGAACCGATGAGTCCATTGGCGGAGGATTCAATGACCCTGACCAACGATTATGGTACTGCGGCGAATAGCGCAGGGTCGGTAGGATTTCAGTTATCAATGGACGGTTCAACGAGTATTGGTTATGGCAGAAGTAACCTGTATCGATCTGGCGATGTGAAAGCGAATATAGTACCAATCAATATTTACGCCCGCACCAGAACGTATGCAGGGAAAGTCACTGCGGGAGAAACAATGAGTCGGGTAAAGGTCGTTATTGACTATAATTAAAAAGTAAGTAAAGCAAGAAATTTACGCACCCAACTATACTGGGTGCGTTTTTTTACCGATGATAAAAAATCTCGCCATCGTAGGCTTTAATGATCTTAGCATCGGCATCATTGACCAACACATACGCGCCGCCCATGTAGGTCCAATGGGTGCCTGCGGTCGGTGCGGGCAGGTTGCGCAGATTCCACTGTTTAATGGTGTATTCTTCGGTGAGATACAGTGGTGGCACTTTGTCACCGGGTTTGAAATGGGTAAAATCGGCAATAAAACTTTTTAGCTCATATTGATCAATACCCTTTGCGGCAGCAGTAGCTGTAGGCGCGGCCCAGACGGTGCTGGTTACGAGCAACAGCGCGCCCAGCAACATTTTCTTCTTCATACCCATCCTCTCTACCTGTTCGGGTCATCAAAATCAGTCATGTATGATTCTTGGCTAACAGGACATCTGACAAGCATTATTTTGTGATCACTCCAGTAATTTCGTAAAAAGTGTAACTGAAAGTACAGAAATCCGGCAATCGTCACCAGTAGATTCACTGCGCGAGTGCGGAGTGCGCCATTTTACATCGTTAAGCGCAGGCAGTATCCTGTTGCTGAAACCTGAATATTATATTTGTGTTTCAACGACTCGGGGTGCCCTTCCTGGTGAAGGCTGAGAAATACCCGTACCACCTGATCTGGATAATGCCAGCGTAGGGAAGTCTGACACTGCTCGTGTCCCTTCTTCGCGCGGGCAGGAGCTGAACCATGCAGCCTGACCTGCACAGCCGCGCGCTCGCGGCTCACACCTTGTACCAATTTAGAATCTTATCCCCGCTCACACACTGTATGACCAATGAGGTCGTGCAAAGCTTTACTGCCAATACATTACTGGCGCTGGGCGCATCGCCTGCGATGGTTATCGAGCCTGAAGAAGCCAGCCGATTCGCCGCCATTGCCAGTGCGTTGCTGGTTAATGTCGGCACCTTAACTCGGGAGCGGGCCGCGGCGATGCGTGCCGCAGTTGAGCATGCTCAGAATGCTAAAACCCCGTGGACGCTCGATCCCGTTGCCGTAGGTGCGCTTGAGTTTCGCCGCCGCTTCTGCCTGGAATTATTGTCACTACAGCCTGCTGCTATTCGTGGCAACGCTTCGGAAATACTTGCTCTGGCCGGCATGAACGGTGGGGGACGCGGCGTGGATACAACCGATACGGCTGTCGCTGCGCTTCCGGCAGCGCAGGCGCTGGCTCGTCAGATTGGGACCATTGTCGTGGTGACCGGCGAAGTGGATTACGTCACCGATGGTCAGCGTACCGTTTGCGTGGACGGTGGTGACCCGTTGATGACTCGCGTGGTGGGCACCGGATGTGCTCTTTCAGCGGTTGTTGCGGCCAGTTGCGCTTTACGTGGTGACCGACTTGATAACGTCGCCTCCGCCTGTAGCTGGATGAAACAGGCCGGGCAAATCGCCACCGGGCAATCAAACGGACCGGGTAGCTTTGTCCCGGCATTTCTCGACGCCCTCTATAACCTGAAAGCCCAGGAGCAAGCATGAAACGGATTAACGCATTAACGATCGCCGGAACCGACCCAAGCGGTGGCGCGGGTATTCAGGCTGATTTAAAAACCTTCTCGGCGCTGGGCGCTTACGGCTGTTCCGTTATCACGGCGCTGGTGGCGCAAAATACGCGTGGGGTGCAGTCGGTGTATCGCATTGAACCTGATTTTGTCGCCGCGCAGTTGGATTCTGTGTTCAATGATGTGCGTATTGATACGACTAAAATCGGTATGTTGGCTGAGACGGACATTGTCGAAGCTGTTGCCGAACGTTTACGTCGCCATCGGGTACAAAATGTGGTGCTGGACACGGTGATGTTGGCGAAAAGCGGCGATCCGTTGCTGTCGCCCTCGGCGGTAGAAACGTTGCGTACCCGTTTGTTGCCGCAGGTTTCGATTATCACCCCTAATTTACCCGAAGCTGCTGCACTGCTCGGGGCATCGCATGCGCAAACTGAGCAGGAGATGTTAGAGCAGGGAAGGGCGCTACGGGCGCTGGGCTGCGAGGCAGTGTTGATGAAGGGCGGTCATCTGGATGATGCGCAAAGCCCCGACTGGCTCTTTACGCGCGATGGTGAGCAGCGTTTTACCGCACCAAGGGTGATGACCAAAAACACCCATGGCACCGGTTGTACGCTATCGGCGGCGTTGGCAGCCCTGCGTCCGCGCCATAACAGCTGGGCCGATACCGTACAGGAAGCCAAAATGTGGCTTTCAGCGGCGCTGGCACAGGCCGACACGCTGGAAGTTGGCGAAGGAATCGGTCCGGTGCATCATTTCCACGCGTGGTGGTAATGGGTATACTGGCTGCAGAAACGGCGGCCAGGAAAAAGATAAATGGAACAAGCGCATACCCAGCTTATCGCACAACTGAATGAACGTATTTCAGCGGCGGATAACACGCCGCTGTATATGAAATTTGCGCAGACGGTGAAGAATGCTGTGCGCAGTGGGATCCTGGAGCACGGCAATATCCTGCCCGGCGAGCGCGACCTCAGCCAGTTGACCGGCGTTTCTCGGATTACGGTACGTAAGGCGATGCAGGCCCTGGAAGAAGAAGGTGTAGTAACACGTGCCCGCGGTTACGGAACGCAAATTAACAATATCTTCGAGTATTCGCTTAAAGAAGCGCGCGGTTTTTCTCAGCAGGTGGTGTTGCGCGGTAAAAAACCGGATACGTTGTGGGTTAACAAAAGAATTGTGCCTTGCCCGGAAGAGGTGGCACAGCAGTTGGCTGTTGTCGCAGGGAGTGATGTTTTCCTGCTCAAACGCATTCGTTACGTTGACGAAGACGCAGTCTCTATTGAAGAGTCCTGGGTACCCGCACATCTAATTCATGACGTGGATGCCATCGGTGTTTCGCTGTATGACTATTTTCGTAGCCAGCATATTTTCCCGCAGCGTACGCGCTCACGTGTTAGCGCCAGAATGCCTGACGCAGAGTTCCAGGCGCACATCCAAATGGATAGCAAAGTGCCGGTACTGGTGATCAAGCAGGTAGCGCTTGACCAGCAGCAACGGCCTATTGAATACAGCATCAGTTACTGTCGTAGCGATCTATACGTTTTTGTGTGCGAGGAGTAGCTCCTCGCGTGACGGGGCGCAATCGCCGCCGCGATGCCCAACTACCCAGGACGCCACCGCGTTACCTAACAGCACTGAGTCGGCCAGCGTCCAGCCAGACGCCAGCCCAGCCAGCATGCCGCCAGCGTGGCTGTCACCTGCGCCGATAGTATCAACGACCGCCGTTGCAAATGCCGGTACGCAGCCGGATGTCTGTGCGCTGAAATACCATGCGCCGTCTTTATCGTGCCGCACGACCACCGGTGCGGTGAAACGCTGCACCCATTCTGCGCCAAAACCTTTCACATCCTGACTCAATGCAAACCGCTCGGCAGCAATTTCCGCCTCCTGGCGATTGAGGGAAACCAGCGGACGACAGGCCATAATTCTTGCCAGTAAGGGCTCGGGAATGTCGCCGATGCGCGGGCCAAAATCGATAAATGGTGTCACCTCTTCCAGACCTTCCAGCCACTGCACCAGCAATTCACCGCACGGGGACGCTAGCTGATAACCCGAAAAATACACCAGGCTATGACGTGGGATATCCAGCTGTGCCAGCCAGGCGGCATTCCACTGATTCTCAACGCCGCTAAAAGACATAAAGGTACGCTCGCCATCCGGCTCCACCAGCGCCAGACACCAGCCGTTATCGCCTTCGGCATTGTCGATCCGGCTGTGCAGTCCCTCTTTTGCCATCCGGTTGCGGATAATATCGGCCCACACTCCCTGGCCCAGTGGTAGAGCATTGCAGGCATCGATACCTAAACGTTTAAGCGTGACGGCGATATTGAGTGCGCAGCCGCCAACGTTAACACCTTGCTGCTTGAGCTCGATGTCACAGCCGCGCCAGGGGAGGGCATACGCATCGGCAATGACATCAATCACCGCCGCACCCACCACCGTTACTGGCCGCTGTGTACGTAACTGCGAGAGAAGTTGTTGCAGATGCGTGTTGCTCATAGCGCCTCCCGCTGCTCGCGCAGTCGCATTAACCCGTTGGCGTAGTGGGTAAAGTCCAGCTGATTCACCGCATCCAACTCCTGCTTCAATGCTGGGTTGATCGCGCTCACGCCGTGTAATGCACCACAAATGGCGGTTGCCATCGCCCCGATGGTGTCGGTATCGCCGCCGAGGTTAGCGCACAAAATGGCGCAGCGGTTAGGATCGGTCTGTGCCAGCTCAACCATGGCGATAGCGCAAGGAACGGACTCAATGGTGCTGGTTCCTGCCCCCACAACCTGATACAACTGCTCGCTGGCGGACTCGACGCCGTCGGCGTTACGGACGATTTTCAGCGCCAGTTCAAGGCGTGCACAAAGCGATGCGCTAAAGGTGGTGATTCGTTTTTGCTGCGCATGCAGGGCAATGGCAGGTAGCGCGTCGGCAATCTCTGACCATTTTCCTCCGTCGATGGCGCGCGATACCGCCCACGCGACGACAACGGCTCCCGCGATAGCCAGATCCGATTTATGCGTTGGGCTGGAGGCCAGTGCCACATCATCGATAAAGGCATCAAGATCGCGGGCGGGCAGCAGGCATCCCAGCGGGGAAACGCGCATTGCCGCGCCATTGGTCACGCCGTTGTTTTCCAGTTCGGCGACCGGTTTACCGTCACGAATAGCTTTCAACGCAATTTTCGAGGTCGGGCCGAGCACGTTTTTATTAAAAGCATCAAACTGCTCGGCCCAGGCCAGAATATTGCGACCAATAACGTCTGGCACAATTTCGCCGTCGCACTCAAGCAGGGCATCTGCCAGACACAGTGCCATGGACGTGTCATCAGTGAACTCCGCCTGGTTAAAATAGCAGGCGGCATTATTTTCCGCAGGGCCGGGCAAAAAACGGTCGATCCAACCGAAGTGTGCTTTAACCCGGGTTCTTGGCCACAGTTCCGACGGCATGCCCATCGCATCCCCTAACGCCTGCCCATAAAGAGCACCGAGAATACGTTCTGCTTTCATTTTACTTCCCCTTGTTTCAACGCTACATCGCGATCGTCCACCTTAATGGCGGTGATTTCTTTGTCTGATTCGCGAAAGAAAATCATAAACATCACGGCAATGACGGCAATCATGACCGCGCCAAATCCCCACATGCCAGCCCAGTTAAAGGTGAGACCATTAACCGGTTCCTGATAAGCAAACATTTTTTCCATCATTACGCCGCCCAGACGGTAACCGAGCAGGCTGCCGAACCCCTGACAGCAGAGGGTGATAAGCCCTTGCGCTGCGGTGCGCATGTGGACCGGCGCTTTTTTATCGACATAGATGTAAGCCGTGACGTAATAGAAGTCGTAACTGACGCCGTGCAGCAGAATGCCGAGAAACAGCAGGGCGTAAGTGAAATATTCTTCCGCACCGCCGTAAACGAAAAATCCGTAGCGGATCGCCGCAGTAATAAGACCAAGCAACAATACCTTTTTAATGCCAAAGCGTTTGGTGAAAAACGGTAGCGCCAGCATAAAGAAGATTTCAGAGAATTGGCCCAGTGTCATCCAGCCGGTGGCGTTTTTCATTCCGACTTCTGTCAGATAGCCGTTGGCGAAGATGTAATAGAACGCCAGTGGCATCGCAAACAGGAAAGAGCAAAAGAAGAAGACGAGGAAGTTCTTATCGCGCAGCAGGATCAGCGCATCCAGACCCAGCATAACTTTGAAATCCATTTTGCCGGTACTTTTTGGCGGCGTATCCGGTAAAAAGAAGGCAAAAACGCCTAATAATGCGGAGCTTCCGGCAGTGATAAGCAGGGGAATATTGGTGGGTGAGATGTCGTTATAGCCAAGCATTTGCGGTAAGAAACCGCAGGCCAAACCGGAGGCAATCCAGCCAATGGTCCCCATCACGCGGATGCGCGGGAAATCACGTTCAACATCCGGTACGTTGGCAAAAGCAATACTGTTGGTCAGCGCAATCGTCGGCATATAGGTCAACGAATAGGCCAGTAACAGAGGGAAGAATCCGCTAAAGGTGATTTGCTGGGCGGCGAAGTACATCAGAATAGCGCCGACGAACATCAACACCGCCAGCACTTTTTGCGCGGAGAAAAAGCGGTCAGTGATTGAACCGACCAGAATGGGCGACAGGATCGCCGCAATGGCTGTGCAGGCGTAGGACCAGCCGATCTCTCCGGCACTAAAGCCACTTTTACTCAGCCACAGCCACAGTGGTACAAACCAGGCGCCCCAGATAAACCACTCTACAAACATCATGAACGACAGCTTAACTGTAGTTTTCATCTTTAAATCCTTCATGACAGGTAAGGTACGCGCTGATAGTACCATTCAATAATACCTTTAAAATACCTTTGGGGTTAAACTTTGACCGTCTTAACATTATTTTTTCCTGAATCGAGCCAGCAGAAGTTGCTGAAAAGTGCGCTAAAGATGGAAAAAAAGTGCAGTCGGTACCAGGCTTAATGCTGCCCGCAAAAAGGCGGGTCAGGACAATCCATATTCCGGTTTTAAACTGGAACTTACGGGAGCATAGCTATGACTGATATTGCGCAGTTGCTTGGCAAAGATGCCGACAGCCTTTTACAGCATCGTTGTATGACCATTCCTTCTGACCAACTTTACCTGCCTGGACATGATTACGTCGATCGCGTAATGGTGGATAACAACCGGCCGCCTGCCGTGCTGCGTAATATGCAGACGCTGTATAACACGGGGCGGCTTGCCGGGACAGGGTATCTGTCAATCCTACCGGTGGATCAGGGGGTAGAGCATTCTGCTGGGGCTTCGTTTGCCGCTAACCCGCTGTACTTTGATCCGAAGAATATTGTGGAGTTGGCTATCGAAGCAGGGTGCAACTGCGTGGCATCAACTTACGGTGTGCTGGCTTCTGTCTCCCGCCGCTACGCGCACCGTATCCCGTTCCTCGTTAAAATTAACCACAACGAAACGCTCAGCTATCCGAATACTTTTGACCAGACGCTGTATGCCAGCGTAGAGCAGGCGTTCAATATGGGTGCGGTTGCGGTAGGGGCAACTATCTATTTCGGTTCTGAGGAATCTCGCCGCCAGATTGAAGAGATTTCAGCAGCGTTTGAGCGCGCCCATGAGTTGGGTATGGTTACCGTGCTGTGGGCGTATCTGCGTAACTCCGCGTTTAAAAAAGATGGCGTGGATTACCATGTTTCCGCTGATCTTACCGGGCAGGCTAACCATCTGGCTGCCACTATTGGAGCGGATATCGTTAAGCAGAAAATGGCGGAAAATAACGGCGGGTATAAAGCGGTTAATTTTGGCTATACCGATGATCGCGTCTATACCAAGTTGACCAGCGAGAATCCAATTGACCTGGTGCGTTACCAACTGGCGAACTGTTATATGGGGCGCGCCGGGTTAATTAACTCTGGCGGGGCGGCTGGCGGCGATACCGACCTGAGCGATGCAGTACGTACGGCGGTTATTAACAAACGTGCGGGTGGTATGGGGCTGATTCTGGGGCGTAAAGCGTTCAAGAAAACCATGGCCGACGGCGTTAAGTTGATTAACGCCGTACAGGACGTTTATCTGGACAGCAAAGTTACTATTGCCTGATCCTCGGATTGTCGTTGGGTTAGCGCAATAGCGGACAACCTGGCGGCAGTCTGCAACGTAGCGCAGCGGGCAGGATTTCAATATGAAACTCTTGTCCGCTGAGTGGTTCACCATCGAGATTAAAGGTAATTTCGTGTGGGGCGCGGATATCAAACCACGACGATGCGCCGTCAATAATGTTAGGGTTGTCTTCGGATTGCGTTAACGCCGAAAGCAGTCCTGGCAGTAGTTCTTCGCCGGTAAAAATGCGCAGTTGCAGCAGGCCGTCGTTGATCAGCGCCGTCGGGCAAAGCTGTTGCCCACCACCGGCCTGGCGACCGTTACCGATACCAATCACCAGCGCTTTACCCTGCCAGTGAAAATCCTCCCCACGAATGTCACAGATGTCGGGCTTGAGCGTATCCATGCGCATTAATCCGTGAATAAAATACGATACACCGCCCAGTGCGGCCTTGAGTTTTTCCGGCGTTTCGGTGGTGATGCGAGTGCCAAATCCCCCGGTCGCCATGTTGATAAAACAGGTTTTATCGTTGACCTGCACCATATCGATCGCAGTCGCATTTGCAGCGATAGCCAGCTTTAACGCCTTATCAAGGTCGTCGGGTATACCAACGCTGGTGGCAAAGTCATTCGCCGTTCCCAACGGTAAAATACCCAGCGCTGGAATATTGCCACCCTGCGACTGAATCAGCGCTGTCGAAACTTCGTTGATGGTGCCGTCACCGCCGCCGGCTATCACCGTAGCAACGCCTAGCTGACGAGCTTCATCAACGTAGCGTTGGGCATCGCCTTTTTCCCAGGTCACGCGAACATGGATTTCCACGCCTTCATCGCGAAGCTTCGCAATGGCATCACGCAGGGGGAGATTATCAGCACTTTTTCCATTGAGGATCAGTAAACTGGCAGGGAACGCTATCATCCGTTTGCCTCACTTTTTTTCGTTTTAACAAGTGTATGCCAGGAAAGCGTTTATGGCGTAAGAACTGACTGAAAGCGCAGGCGAAGAGATAAAAAAAGCCGCAGAGCGCGGCTTTTCAGATTGGGCAGACGTTACTGCGGGAACCATTGATCGCTGATTTTCTGGTACGTGCCGTCAGCTTTGATTGCCGCCAGCGCGCTGTTCAGTTTTTCCAGCAGGGCTTTGTTATCCGGGCGAACCGCGATGCCAAGGCCAGTACCGAAGTATTGCGGATCGGTTACTTTGTCAGTGGCAACGCCTAACTGCGGGTTGGTTTTCAGCCATTCGTTAACCACAGCGGTATCGCCAAATACGCCATCAATACGGCCATTTTTCAGGTCGATAATCGCATTCTGATAGCTATCGTAGGCCACGGTTTTCACTTCAGGATGTTTGTCCTGCAGGTATTTCTGATGGGTGGTGCCGTTTTCCATACCGATGCGCTTACCTTTCAGGTCGGCAAAGGTTTTATAGGTGTCTTTTTTCGCAATCACCAGCGCGGAGTTGGCATAGTAAGGCTGAGTGAATGCAACCTGCTTGCTACGCTCAGGTGTGATATCCATTCCGGAAATTACCGCATCATATTTCTTGAATTTCAGCGCGGGGATCAGGCTGTCGAAAGCGTGATTGGTGAAAGTACATTCTGCCTGCATTTGTTTGCACAGCGCCGTTGCCAGGTCGATGTCAAAACCGACAATTTTATTGCTCGCGTCCAGTGATTCAAATGGCGGATACGTGGCTGATACACCGAAACTAATTTTATCAGCAGCTGAGGCGCCAGCGGCGAAAGTAGCAAGTAATGCGGCCAGTACTAACTTTTTCATGGTGGAACTCCCGTCTGTCAATCTTATGATTATTACCGTGTCTGCGGCGTGGAGTAACAATGCCATTTTATGAATTTATATGCAATAAAAATGATTAAGTATTTTTTACAGTATAAAAAAAGACGGACAATTTAGGTTGTTGTCCGTCTTTATTATTTTGCTTTATGCATATTTGTGGGATGGCGGTGCTAGCATCTTATCCGGCCTACAAAAGGTGCATGAACCGTAGGCCTGATAAGCGTAGCGCCATCAGGCATATGCTTAATTCCGGTGTTCAAACGCCAGCGCTTTACGTTCGATTAAGCGCATCATCAGCGTCAGCAAGCCGTTGACGATCAGATAAATCACACCTGCCGCACCGAAGACCATAACGTCATAAGTACGACCGTACAGCAGCTGGCTATAGCCCATGACTTCCATCAGCGTGATAGTGTAAGCCAGTGAGGTACTTTTAAATACCAGCACCACTTCGTTGGAATACGAGGAGAGGGCGCGTTTAAAGGCGTACGGCAACAGAATCGCCAGCGTATCCTTTTTGCTCATCCCTAACGCTCCGCAGGACTGCCACTGGCCTTCCGGGATTGCACGGATAGCACCGTAGAACAGTTGCGTAGTGTAGGCTGCACTGTTTAACGACAGCGCAATTAAGGCGCATAACCAGGGTTCAGAGAGCAGATGCCACAATACCGGATATTCTTGCAATGCCGGAAACTGTCCTGGTCCGTAGTAGATCAGGAAGATTTGCACCAGCAGCGGTGTACCGGTAAACAGCGTGATATACGCGCGAACCAGCCACACCAGCACCGGCGTTTTCAGCGTCAGGATGACGGTGAAGATCAGCGCCAGCACCAGAGCAACCACGATGGAGGCGACTGTCAGCGTCAGGCTGGTATGCAGCCCTTTCAACAATTCAGGTAAATACTCAAGCATTAGCCTGGTCTCCGCTCAAAACGTGTCGCGCGCAGGTCAATGCGTTTGAGAATGTACTGACTCACCAGCGTAATCACCAGGTAAATAGCGGCCGCCACAATGTACCAGGTAAACGGCTCCTGGGTGCGGGTGGCAATACTCTTCGTTTGCAGCATCAGATCGTTCACGCTGATAAGGCTGACCAGCGCGGTATCTTTCAGCAATACCAGCCACTGGTTACCCAGTCCCGGTAAGGCATGACGCCACATCTGCGGCATCACCAGACGAAAGAAGATCGCGGCTTTAGACAAACCCAACGCCTGACCAGATTCCCATTGTCCGAGTGGCACGGCCTTCAGCGCGCCACGCAGCGTTTGTGATGCGTAAGCGGCGTACAGTAATGACAGTGCAATGACACCGCACAGAAACGGGCTGACGTCGAAGTTTTCGATCTGCATCTGAACCGGGATTTGTACAAACCCGAGATTGATCGTAAAGCCATCGGCCAGCGTCAGCAGCAGCTGTGAGGAGCCGAAATAGATAAACAGAACCACCAGAATTTCTGGCAGACCGCGCAGGATGGTGACCAGGGCCGAACCCGCCCATGCCACCGGGCGCCATTTTACTGACTCCCAGACGGCAAAAAACATGGCGAGTGCAAGGCCAATGATCAGCGCACAAACGGCAAGGCCGACGGTCATCCCGGCGGCGCTTGCTAAAGGAAAAAATTCATTCATCAAATATTACTTCTGGAACCATTTGTTGTAGATGGTTTCGTAAGTCCCATCTTTCTTCACTTTTTCCAGCGCAGCGTTAAACTTCTGCTGCAGCTCAGTGTTGCCCTGACGCACCGCGATGCCCAGACCCGTACCGAAGTAATCTTTATCCGTCACTTTGTCGCCAACCGCGGCCAGTTTTGGATTGTCTTTCAGCCATTCGGTTACCACTGCGGTGTCACCGAATACACCGTCAATGCGACCGTTTTGCAGATCGAGTTTGGCATTCTGGTAGCTGTCATACGGCACAGTGGTCACTTCCGGATGTTTATCCATGATGAATTTCTGGTGCGTAGTACCGTTTTGAACGCCGACTTTTTTACCTTTCAGCTGGTCAATGCTGGTGTATTTACCCTGCTGGCCCACAAACAGCGCAGAGTTGTCGTAGTAAGGGGTGGTGAACAGCACCTGTTTTTCACGCTCTGGGGTGATGTCCATACCGGCCATTACCGCGTCAAAACGACGGAATTTCAGGCTTGGGATCAGGCTGTCGAAGGCCTGATTGGTGAAGGTACAAGTAGCGTCAATCTCTTTACACAGCGCGTTTGCCAGATCAACGTCAAAACCTACGATCTTGTTATTCGCATCGATAGATTCAAACGGAGGATAAGACGCTTCGGTGGCGAAACGAATGGTTTGGGCTGCGGTAGCGGAAAGACTAAAACCTGCGATTAGCGCGGCAATCAGAACTTTTTTCATTGTATTGTCCCGAATCTTAGTGAGAAAGATAGTTTTTAAACGCTTCGGTTTGCGGGTTGGCAAAGCAGCTCGCATCCCCAAACTCGACGATATGACCGTTTTCCATATACACCACACGACTGGCCGTTTTACGTGCAACTTCCACTTCGTGGGTGACGATCACCTGAGTAATGTTGGTTTCCGCCAGTTCGCGAATGATGCTGACGATTTGGGCGGTAATTTCCGGGTCAAGCGCGGCGGTCGGTTCATCAAACAGCAGCACCTGCGGCTCCATCATCAACGCGCGGGCAATGGCTACACGCTGTTGCTGTCCACCGGAAAGATGTAATGGGTAACGATCGCTGTAAGGCTTGAGGCGCAGACGTTCCAGCAGTTTCTCGGCGCGCGCCATTGCCTGCTCTTTTGTCAGACCGAGCACACGGCAGGGCGCTTCAATCAGGTTCTGCACAACCGTGAGATGCGGCCAGAGATTATATTGCTGAAAGACCATGCCCACGTTCTGACGCAGATCCCGAATGGCTTTATCTGACGGGGTCTTCGTGAAGTCGAAACGGTTGCCCGCAATAGAGAGCGTGCCTGAGCGCGGCATCTCAAGCAGGTTGAGTACGCGCAGCAGCGAGCTTTTCCCGGCTCCACTTGGGCCAAGTAACACCAGTGTTTCACCCTGAGGGCAATCCAGCGTGATATCGAACAGCGCCTGATGTGCGCCGTAGAAGCAGTTAATGCCGTTTAATTGAATACTCATTGACACTCGATACTGGCAGTCTGATAGCTATTGAAGCCGCAGATACTACCTTTGACAGAATAGTTATGCAATATTTATGCGTTAAAAGTTAAATGCAAACCGCATTCTTCTCTAAACATAGCACAAAATAGCGAGGTCACCAGTGGGCAAGAATAAATGTCGGCATTCTATGCAGAATGCCAGACAATTTATGGGGGTTATGATTTAAGCGGGTGAATGGGGCGGTTAGCGGTTTTCGACAGACTGGCGCAACGTCCCGGCTGGCGCGTGTACGCTGCCGCCCAGATAGCGTACATCATCAACGACCCAGCACTGACCTTCACGGATCATCAGCACTTCATCACGCCAGCTTTGGTCACCTTGTTTCAGCTCTACGCGCAGTGGAATGTTGCGTGCATCACTATTCGGAATAGTCGATGCGCTGGCGACACTGGCGCTGTCTGGTAACGTAGCGCGACTGGAGAACGGATCGCTGTTAAACAGGTCGCGGTGTGCATTATCGCGGCTGGCGTCGGTCAGCAGTTTAGCCAGATTGTCGCTCAGGTACGGACGAAGGGCGGTAATGTCATTGTTTCGATGCTGAATACGGTAATCATAGAATTGTTGAGCCACGCTGTCTGGCCCACCTTCTATGCATGAACCACTACGCGTGCCGTTATCTTTATAGACCGGCGTCACGGTCGTACAGGCGCTGAGAAGTAGTGCACATAGAACCAGCAGAGAGAGTTTCGAATAGCGCATAATGATTTCCTTATAAGCTTCCTACTAATTGTGTTCTACGATGAACAATTCGGTCTCACTAAAGATTGTATGATCGATTAACACATTGTTTTTGCTAAAGCAAATTCGCGGACACCCCACCTGAGGCATGTTGGTGGCGCTCGTTGCCAGCTTCAGCTTTAGTATATCAACCTGCAACGGGGCGTTGGCGGCCATTCATGCTTCTTATACTGTATAGACCATCTGAGCATTTGCATGTTCCATTTGCCGCGCTTTACGCCTGGCTAA
This sequence comes from Citrobacter sp. MGH105, assembly GCF_001037485.2. Classification (NCBI taxonomy): domain Bacteria; kingdom Pseudomonadati; phylum Pseudomonadota; class Gammaproteobacteria; order Enterobacterales; family Enterobacteriaceae; genus Citrobacter; species Citrobacter sp. MGH105. Next base: position 1,843,921 of record NZ_CP073048.1, read on the forward strand.
ACAAAACTCATGCCGTGTTGTTGGCTATAAGGGACTCCGGATGGCTAAAATAAGAGTTGCTTAATCTCGGTGCCCGTGCGTTAATGATCCGGTCGGTTTGAATAACAGACGATATACAAAGTAGTTTACTCAAGCAGTTCTCATTTTCAGGTGTAATCCGTTTATCCCCTCTTTGAGTCTCTTCATTAAGCACTACGAAGTTTCTGTCATAAAAACCAAGCTTGCCGAAAGGCTCAAATTAAGGAATAAATATATGTCTACTAAAATGACTGGTTTAGTTAAATGGTTCAATCCTGAAAAAGGTTTTGGCTTCATTACGCCTGCAGATGGCAGCAAATATGCCTTTGTCCATTTCTCAGCGATTCAAAGTAATGAGTTTAAGACACTGAATGAAAACCAGAAAGTCGAATTCGGTGTGGAGCAGGGACCTAAAGGTCCATCCGCAATTAATGTTGTGGCGCTTTGAGGTAACTATTATTACTAATCATATTCACTTTCGCTGTCCATGTTGCCATGGTTCCCAATACAGAACATCAACCTTTGATGTTACTGAGGGAAATCCGTTCGGGGCAAAATGCATTTTTTGTAAATCAAAAATGATTACATTTGATAACGTAGCAATGTACATTCAGTCCGGCCAGGCGCCATTAGATTTTAGAAAATAATAACTTCAGGCCCCCAAACATCTGGGGGCTTTTTTATTTCTGGCGGCATGCCAGTCAAATAAAAATAAAAAACGCATTACCTGAAACCGCTACACATCAACAAGGATAGTAGTTTTATTTGGCGGGCTTTCCTTTGAGTGTCATAGTGTATTGGTTTGATAATGCTTTTGAGGTCGTGCTCTTAGCGCAAAAAGGAGATTAATGATGCAGTTTTCGACAACCCCTACGCTGGAAGGACAGAGCATCGTGGAGTACTGCGGTGTTGTTACCGGCGAAGCCATTTTAGGCGCGAATATCTTCCGCGATTTCTTCGCCGGCATTCGCGATATTGTTGGCGGTCGCTCCGGCGCGTATGAAAAAGAGCTGCGTAAAGCGCGTGAAATTGCTTTTCAGGAGCTGGGCGAACAGGCGAAAGCGCTGGGTGCTGATGCGGTGGTCGGTATCGATATCGATTACGAAACCGTAGGCAAAGACGGTAGCATGCTGATGGTGAGCGTCAGCGGTACCGCGGTGAAAACTCGCCGATGAAACGTCTGTTGTGTCTGCTGGCATTTACGCTGTTGCTGGTGGGATGTGCTGGCGAAAAAGGGATTGTCGACAAAGACGGGTATCAGTTAGATACCCGCCGTCAGGCCCAGGCTGCTTATCCGCGCATTAAAGTACTGGTTATCCATTACACGGCCGATGATTTTGACTCTTCCCTGGCTACGCTGACCGATAAAAACGTCAGTTCACACTATTTAATCCCCGCAGTGCCGCCGCTTTACCATGGTAAACCGCGTATCTGGCAACTGGTGCCGGAAAAAGATCTGGCCTGGCATGCGGGGATTAGCTTCTGGCGCGGTGCTACGCGTATTAACGATACCTCAATTGGCATTGAGCTGGAAAACCGCGGCTGGCAAAAATCAGCGGGCAGCAAGTATTTTGCACCGTTTGAGCCCGCGCAGATTCAGGCGTTAATCCCATTGGCGAAAGATATCATCGCCCGCTACGACATAAAACCGCAAAACGTGGTGGCTCATGCAGACATTGCGCCGCAGCGTAAGGACGATCCCGGCCCGCTGTTTCCGTGGCAAGAACTGGCCGCTCAGGGCATTGGCGCATGGCCGGATGCTCAGCGTGTGGCATTTTATCTCGCCGGACGAGCGCCCCATACGCCGGTAGAAACCGCGTCATTGCTCGATCTACTGTCACGCTATGGTTATGAGGTAAAACTTGAGATGACGCCGCGTGAACAGCAGCGGGTGATTATGGCGTTCCAGATGCACTTTCGCCCGACGTTGTGGAATGGCGTGGCGGACGCGGAAACGCAGGCGATTGCCGAAGCGTTACTGGAGAAATACGGGCAGGGTTAACGCAGACACCAATGCCTGATGGCGCTTCGCTTATCAGGCCTACGGTTAATTTGGCAGGATTTTGTGGCGCTTGTGCCGCCACCCTGCAATGGCTATCAGCCTAACGCGGCAGCTTACCGTGGTCGCGCAGCCAGGCCGCGGTACGCTCAATCCCTTCATCCAGCGTCACAACTGGCTGATAACCTAACTCTTCCTGGGCGCGGCTGGTATCCAGCGTAAAGTCAAAATTCAGCTTCGAAACGCCGTAATGCGTAAGCTTTGGCTCTTTCGCCGATTTATTGCCTAAGCGCTCCATGCTGCGGGCAATCATGTCCAGCATCGGGTAGGGCACGGAGCGGATACGGCAATCAATATTCAGCTCGTCGATAAGTTTCTGCACAATACTGCGCAGGGTGCGATGTTCACCGTTGGTTATATTGTACGCGCGACCCGACGGCAGCTTATCGCAGGCTTCCTGACTCGCCAGCCACATCGCGTGAACCGCGTTCTCGTAATAGGTCATATCCACCAGCGCACTCCCGCCGTGCGGCAACAGGATGCTGCCGTAGTGGTACATCATATGGGCGAGGCGGGGAATAAAGACTTTATCGTGAGGTCCGAACAAGCTTTGTGGGCGCAAGACAGTAAAGCGAGTCTGCGGGTTGGCCTGGGCGAGCAGCGCAATCACCTCTTCACCAGCCGCTTTGCTGCGGGCGAATTCGTTGGCGAAGCGATGGGGACGGAAGTCTTCTTTGATATCGCGATGATGGTGATAATCAAAATACAGCGACGGAGAGGAGATATGAATAAAGTTACGTACGCCCCAGGCTACGGCCCACTCGCCCAGACGGCGGGTAGCACGAACGTTGGCCAGATCAAAAGCTTCCTGAGTTCCCCACGGAGAGGTGAAACTGGAGCAGTGCCACAGCGTGTCAATGCCGGCCAGCATCACTTTTGCCTGCGAAGAAACCAGCTCGGTCAAATCCGCATGCACAAACTCTGCGCCCATTTTCTCCAGCAGCTTGCCCATCGCTTCGTTGCGACCGGTGGCTCTGACGCTGACGCCTTTGCTGCATAAAAACTCAACCGCGTTTCGGCCCAAGCCGCTGGTGGCTCCGGTAACCAGTACCTTCATATCAATCCACTGTGTTTAAAAAACGTCGTGCGCATTCTTCCGTGAATTACGCCTGTATGCAATGGGAAACATGAAAGAATACAGGCTCTTTTTATCATTAGTCTGTGATTTGTTCTGCAAGTTTGGCTATACGCTTCGCCATCCCCCTGAAAATGAACAGGTGGGCGGGGATCATCAATAGCCAGTAGAAGAGGCCAGGCATACCGTGAGGATGCCACCACGCGCGTACATCAATGCGTCGGTGATCGCCTTTATCTTCCAGTGTGAAGCTCAGGCGACCCAGTCCCGGCGCTTTCATCCCAAACAGCAGCGTCAGCTGTTTCTCCGGCTCAACGATGATGACTTTCCAGCTATCAACGGTGTCGCCAACTTGCAATAGTGGGTGTTCGGGACGACCTTTTGCCAGCTTATGGCCGACCAGCAGGTCCAACGCCGCGCGCGTCTTCCATAGAATATTGCCAAAGAAATAGCCTTCTTTGCCGCCGAGTCGATTCACAACCTGCCACAGCGCTTTTGTGCTGGCAGAGGTTTCAACGCTAAAGCCAGCTTGTTTGGCGAAATAGCCATATTCTGGACGCCAGCGGGCAAACGCCTGTGCGTCGTAACCCCAGTCGCTGGAGTTGACCAGCTTCTCTTCTTCCTTCAACGTGCTGCGCACCGCGTCATCAAAGGCAATCAGTTTTTGAGGGATCAGCGCACGTAATTCGGTGTCATCGGCTAGCAGGTCGTGTTTTAAGCCCTGGATCAGCGCTTTGGCCGTGGTTGGCGGCACTGACGTAATGACGTTTAAAAACCAGACCGAAATCCAGCGGGTAGGAAAGGGGATGGGGATGAGCAGGCGATGTTTACCGCTGACCGCCATAAAATGCTCGAACTGTTCCTGATAGCTCAACACCTGCGGCCCGGCGGCTTCGAGGACGCGGTGATGTGGTGTGGGGTTTTCCAACAATGCCACCAGATAGTACATTAAATTCTCCAGCGCGATAGGCGTGGTACGCGAGCGTACCCAGCGTGGAGGGGTGAGAACCGGCAGGTTGTAAACCATATCGCGCATGACTTCAAAGGCAGCGGAACCCGCTCCCACGATAATGCCCGCGCGCAATTCCGTCATTGGCACGCCTGACTCGCGCAAGGTGTCCGCGGTTATCTGTCGTGCACGCAGATGATCGGATTGTTCATGCCGGGGAGCCTGCAATGAGCTCAGGAAAATAAGCTGTTTAACTGGCGTATTACGCAGCGCATCGCGCACGTTCATCGCCACCTGGCGTTCGTGGGCGATAAAATCACCGCCTTCGCCCATACCATGAACCAGATAATAAACCGTATCAACACCCGTTAGCAGCGGGGTGAGGTTATCTGGCCAATTCAAATCGACCTTGTGGCAACTGACATTGGCCAGTTGCTGCTTTTCCAGCCGTTCAATGCGACGTGCCGCAGCCAACACCTGATGCCCTTGCTGACTGAGCGCCTGTACTAAATGCTGACCAATGTAGCCACTGGCGCCAAGAACCAAAATCCGTTGCGGCACGCCCATCTCCTTATTGGGTTAAAAAAGCGCGCCAGTGGGCGACGACTTCAGCAAGTTGTTCACGTGATACGTCCAGGTGCATCACCAGGCGCACAATCGGGGAGGCGTTAATCAGCACACCTTGCGCTTTCATATACTCGCCCAGCGCGGTAGCGTGCTCTTCGCCAACGCGAACAAACAGCATGTTGGTGTCGTGGCGCATGACGTCCGCCCCTGCTTCGCGCAGCTGCTCCGCCATCCAGGCTGCGTTGTCATGATCTTCCTGTAACCGCGCCACGTTATTTTTCAGCGCATACAGCCCGGCCGCTGCCAGAATACCGGCCTGACGCATTCCGCCGCCGGTCATTTTGCGCCAGCGAATAGCGCGTTTGATGTACTCGTGGCTGCCGACCAGCAGTGAACCAACGGGGGTACCGAGGCCTTTGGAGAGGCAAATGGTGAACGAATCACAGCATTGCGTGACATCTTTAAGTTCACAGCCGTAGGCGACGATGGCGTTAAAAATACGTGCGCCGTCGACGTGCAGGGCAAGATTACGCTCACGGGTGAATTCCCAGGCGTCTTTCAGATACTCGCGCGGCAGCACTTTGCCGTTGTGGGTATTTTCCAGGCTGAGCAAGCGGGTGCGGGCAAAGTGGATATCGTCCACTTTGATTTTTGCAGCTACTTTGTCCAGAGGCAGGGAGCCATCCGGTGCGGCGTCGATAGGTTGCGGTTGAATGCTACCGAGCACCGCTGCGCCACCTGCTTCGTAGAGATAGTTATGCGCGCCCTGACCGGCAATGTACTCTTCGCCACGCTGACAATGGCTGAGCAGCGCCACCAGGTTAGCCTGAGTACCGGTAGGTAAGAAAATAGCGGCTTCTTTACCAGAAAGCTCTGCGGCGTATTGCTGGAGGGCGTTAACGGTAGGATCGTCCCCATACACGTCATCCCCGACTGGGGCTGCCATCATCTCTTCCAGCATGGCGCGACTCGGCCGGGTGACGGTATCACTGCGTAAATCAATCATGGTGTCTCCTTATTACACTTCATCCTTCAAGCTGCCTCGGCGTTGGCCGCACCCTTAAACCCCAGTCACATAGTATACCTATGCTCCTGGGGATTTTCGGGCTAGCCGCCTTGATGCATCATGAATGATTTTGTGTGTGATTTAATAAGGATGTTTTACCTGAGCCAGTTCGTTTTCGCCAGTTCGATCACTTCATCACCGCGTCCGCTGATGATTGCGCGCAGCATATACAGGCTAAAACCTTTGGCCTGTTCGAGTTTGATCTGCGGCGGGATCGCCAGCTCTTCTTTCGCCACCACCACATCGACCAGCACCGGGCCGTCAATCGACATCGCCCTTTGTAGCGCTTCATCAACCTCTGAGGATTTTTCCACGCGAATGCCTGTAATGCCACAGGCTTCGGCAATCCGCGCGAAGTTGGTGTCGTGCAGTTCAGTGCCGTCGGTCAGATAACCGCCAGCCTTCATCTCCATCGCCACAAATCCCAGTACGCTGTTGTTGAAGACAATAATCTTCACCGGCAGCTTCATTTGGACAACCGACAGAAAGTCTCCCATCAGCATGCTAAAGCCGCCGTCACCGCACATTGCCACAACCTGGCGTCCTGGTTCGGTCGCTTGTGCGCCGAGTGCCTGCGGCATGGCATTAGCCATCGACCCGTGGTTAAACGATCCGAGCAGGCGACGTTTGCCGTTCATTTTCAGATAGCGTGCTGCCCACACCGTTGGCGTACCAACGTCGCAGGTAAAGATGGCATCGTCAGCGGCAAAGTGGCTGATCTGCTGCGCCAGATACTGCGGGTGAATGGCTTTATCGCTGGGTTTGGCTAAATCATCCAGCCCTTTACGCGCCTCGCGATAGTGCCCCAGCGCTTTGTCCAGGAATTGCCGCTCGGTTTTCTCTTCCACCAGAGGCAGTAGGGCACGGAGAGTGGATTTAATATCGCCTACCAGCGCCATATCCACTTTACTGTGCGCGCCAATGCTCGCCGGATTGATATCAATCTGAATAATTTTGGCGTCGGTGGGGTAGAACGGGCGATAGGGGAACTGGGTGCCAAGTAGGATCAGCGTGTCGGCATTCATCATGGTATGGAAGCCGGATGAAAAGCCAATCAGCCCGGTCATACCCACATCATAGGGGTTATCGTACTCAACATGCTCTTTACCACGCAGGGCGTGAACAATCGGCGCTTTAATTTTAGCCGCAAACTCAACCAGCTCTTTATGCGCACCGGCGCAGCCGCTGCCGCACATCAGGGCGATATTGCTGGAGTAGCGCAGCAGTTGCGCCAGTTTTCTCAGCTCTTCTTCTTGTGGAGTCACCACCGGGAGCGGTGCATGATACCAGTGCGTGGTGGCGCTTTCAGGTGCAGGTTTTAGCGCCACGTCACCGGGTAAAACCACCACCGAGACGCCACGATTTAATACGGCTTTACGCATGGCAATGGCGAGTACCTGCGGGATCTGTTCTGGGCTGGAAACCAGCTCGCAATAGTGGCTACATTCGCGGAACAACTCTTGCGGGTGGGTCTCCTGAAAATAACCGCTGCCTATTTCACTGGAGGGAATATGCGCGGCGATTGCCAGTACCGGGACGTGGTTACGGTGACAATCAAACAGCCCGTTGATCAGGTGCAGGTTGCCTGGCCCGCACGAGCCTGCGCAGACGGCCAGTTCGCCCGTCAACTGCGCTTCAGCGCCCGCAGCGAAGGCTGCAACCTCTTCATGACGGGTTGGCATCCAGTCAATTGTTCCCATACGATTCAGACTGTCACTCAGACCATTTAGCGAGTCACCCGTTACACCCCAAATGCGTTTTACGCCAGCCTGTTCGAGTGTTTTAGCAATAAAAGCGGCAACCGTTTGTTTCATGGTTTTCCTTCTCCTCTAATGTGATACCGGTTACAAGTTTAGATGAAGATAATAGTTATGCTTCTCATTTCCCCCTTATTTCCGGCAGGTTTCATTTAACCTGTATTAAGCGTAGTTTGTTTTGGACATGGTGAAACAAGGAATAAATTCAAATGGTTATAAAACTATTAAATTCAGTTAACCGAGTACTGACTCACGAAGATTTTGGCAAGTTATTGTTACGCTTTGCCGTAGGTGGGCTGATGCTGTTTCATGGGCTGCATAAACTCTTTGCGGGTATTGATGGCATCAGCGGTATGTTGATAGCGAAAGGTTTCCCTGGCTTTATTGCGTATGGCGTTCTGTTGGGAGAGGTCGTGGCACCGTGTCTGATTATTCTTGGCATCCTGACGCGTCCGGCGGCGTTGGGGCTGGCGTTTACGATGGTTGTGGCATGGCTGATGGTCGGGATGGGGGAAACCTGGACACTGGATAAAACCGGTGCATGGGCGATTGAAAGTCTGGTTTATTTCTTTATCGGCGCGCTGGCCGTGGCGTTTTTGGGGGCGGGGCGTTACTCCGTTGCCGGGAATTCTGCCTGGCGATAGTTACCATCTGAGAGTCAATACCGAGGCGGGAAAGCGTAGCATTGCTCCGCCTCGTCGTTCAATTTGTCGCTAATCTATATGTCGTCACTGTTCCATAGTTTGTGCCGACGTCTCAGCGCTCGCTGCGTCAATGCCCTTGCCATCGCGGCGCCTATTTCAGCGCTGACCACCAGTCCCTGAATAAACGGACGATCGTGCATTAACCACGGCAGCCCGCCAAAAGCGATGCGATTGCGGGCGTTTTCCGGCGCTTGCAGCGTGTAATCTTCGCCGATATCCGGGATCTCATCGCCACAGGCCAGCAGTTGATCGCGTAGCGTTGGGAACGGGATATCTTTGCTCTGCAATGCCCGTTGTCCTCGGGCGTCAATAAACACATCAAATTCGCTGCGCTGACCGTGGTGGGAAATTACCGTCATTTCCTGTTCATTCATGCGCTCATAATCTGTGCCAAGCGCGAGGATCTCAATCAGCCCAGCTTCGTGCAGCGCCAGCAGTCGGCGAACTGACTCTGACGGGATTGCCGCATAGTTATCAATAAATACCCGCGCCAGTCCGCGCTTGAAACGTTTTTCGTCGCGGGCATCAAGATGAGGGACTATCTCCTCGATAACCTCGTGCAGGCGCAGCAAGGTATAGCGCCAGGCGACGGTATGTTGTTTCTGCTTGTTGCGCTCAACTTCTACCAGGTTACGTCTCGCCCAGTCAAAAGGGTCATGCCTGAGCCTGTCGGCGAAATAGACTTCGGGGAACGTGTCGGCGTTAAGCGTCGCAAGCGCCACCTGTTGGCACCAGCCTGGCGCTGCGTCTTGCAGTTGTTGCGCCATAAGCTGAAAGATGCGGTCCAGTAATCCGTTTTGTCCATGGGCAATGGCATCTTCAATTGCTTCTGGCGTCGCGATATTCAGCGATTCATACGGAAGGGGGCAGTAAAAATCCGCTTCAGGCAGTACCCCGCTGCGCGACATCAGGGTCAGTTTCAGGTTTTGACTGTCGGATTTAGGTGTGAATTGCAGTGAATGGTCGGTATTGGTAGTGAAGGTGCCATGCTGACTGGCCACAGCCATCGCTGCGTCGATAGCACTTAACGAGGTGCCCAGAATCCCTACCCGGCAAGCACCAATCTGCGCGTCCATCAGACCGGTCCACGGACTGGGGAAAAATTTGCGTTCCTGAGCATCCGTTTCAGGCCACAGATGACCAGTGGCGATAGCGGCGAAATCCACCTCAACGGGCTGTGACGCGTGGTTGATCCACAAAGAAACCCCATTCGGGTCTGCTCGCAGGTCGGTGACTTCGCTTGATTCATGTACGCGAATCGTGAAACCGGCTTGTTGCGCTTTCTCGACAATGGCTAAAAAACGATCGCGATAATAGTCGCCGAGGATCACGCGGGGCAAAAATTGCCGCTCATGCAAAGACGCGCGTTCAATCTGAAACTGGGCCAGATAGTCATCACTTTGATTCTGAAGCCACGTCAGATAACTGATATAGATCGGTGGGATCTCAATGCTGGCTATATTTGCCAGCATGTGGTCTGCGTTGTTGTCGCTATTGTAAGGCATGCCAACGCCCGCCTCTTCAGCTTGCTCGTAAAGCTCTATTTCCAGCGGTTCACCGCGCTCAACCAGGGCATGAAACGTATAAATCCCGGTGGGACCGACGCCGACAATGGCCACTTTTTTCATGGGGATCCTTGTAGAAAGTTCGACGTGCTAGTCGGGTATTATGTTTAATCTGCGCAGGGTAAGTGTGGTCGATAATTTGCGGGGAGAGTGAAAACATCAGAATTTTGCAACGCCTGACAGCATAAAAAAAGGCCACCCGGTACAGCCAGGCGGCCTTTTGCACATCAGATCCCGGCCAATTACGCCAGCACTAAATCACCCTGCGGATGACAGGAACAAGCCAGCACATAACCTTCAGCGATTTCTGCGTCGGTCAGCGTCATAGTGCTGCTGACCGTGTAGTTACCGTCAACCACTTTGGTTTTGCAGCAGCCGCAAACACCTGCACGGCATGCGGCGACAACCGGAACCTTGTTGCTTTCCAGCGCTTCCAGCAGCGTACTGCCCACTGGCGCGTAGAACTCTTTCGCCGGCTGTAGCTTGGTAAACTTCAGGCCACTGGTGGCGGCTTCGGCAACAGGTGTGAAGAACTGCTCTTTAAAGAAGCGCGTCACACCCAGCGCTTTGACTTCTTTCTCAACCAGATCCATATACGGTGCCGGGCCACAGGTCATCACGGTACGCGAGGTCAGATCCGGTACGCTTTTCAGCAGTTCGGTCGTCAGTCGGCCGGAAACAAAACCTTCTGTGGCATTGTTTTCAGCAACTAATGTCACCGGATATTCGCGCCACTCGTCGGCAAAAATGACATCTTGCGGCGAGCGAACGTTAAAGATTACCTGTACATCCGCTTGTGGGCGGTACTTTGCCAACCAGCGACGCATTGACATGATTGGCGTAACACCACAGCCGGCGGCCAGCATCAGGAACTTGTCTTCCGCTTTATCTTCACAGGTGAACTCACCCATTGCATCGGACAGCCAGATATAGTCGCCGCGCTTCACGTCGCGGGTTAGCCACTGTGAACCTGCGCCATCGTCAATCCGGCGGATGGTCAACGTGATGTACTCGCTAACGCCCGGCGTTGAAGAAATGGTGTAAGCACGCAGTGTATCCGCTGAATTACGTACGCTGACCAGTGCATATTGCCCGGCGCGGTAAGGATAATAATCGTGGCACAGCAACGAAATTGTCCATACATCCGGCGTTTCCTGATGGATGTGGTGAACCTGCATCCGCCATGGGCACTGATGAGTTGGCATTGTCATTCTTTACTCCTTACGCGCTCAGCAGTTGCTTCATGTCTTCTTCAACGGTGGTCACGGAACGCAGACCAAATTTCTCGTTGAGAACTGCCAGCAGATCCGGTGTGAAGAAACCAGGTGCAGTCGGGCCAGTGACGATGTTTTTCACGCCCAGAGACAGCAGGGTCAGCAGAATAACAATCGCTTTCTGTTCGAACCAGGAGAGCACCAGAGACAGCGGCAGATCGTTCACGCCACAGCCCAGTTTCTCAGCCAGGGTTACCGCCAGGATGATGGCAGAGTAAGCATCGTTACACTGACCAGCATCCACCAGACGCGGCAGACCTTCGATATCGCCGAACTCCAGTTTGTTGAAGCGGTATTTACCGCAAGCAAGGGTCAGGATCAGGCAGTCATCCGGCACGCTGGTGGCGAAGTCGGTGAAGTAGTTACGTTCACCACGTGCACCGTCACAACCGCCAACCAGGAAGATGTGACGCAGTTTTTCGCGGCTCACCAGGTCGATCAGGGTATCAGCAGCGCCCAGCAGGGTCTGACGACCGAAACCTACGGTGATCAGGTGCGGGATTTCGCTGTACGGGAAGCCAGCCATCTGCTGTGCCTGAGCGATAACCGGACCGAAGTTGTCGCCTTCGAGGTGGCTCACACCCGGCCAACCGACGATGCTACGGGTCCAGATACGGTCGTCGTACGCGCCAACGGTCGGGTCGATGATGCAGTTAGAGGTCATGACGATCGGACCTGGGAAGCGGGCAAACTCTACCTGCTGGTTCTGCCAGCCGCTGCCGTAGTTGCCGATCAGGTGCTTGAACTTACGCAGTTCCGGGTAGCCGTGCGCCGGCAGCATTTCACCGTGGGTATAAACGTTAACACCGGTACCTTCGGTCTGCTCCAGCAGGTTGTACAGATCTTTCAGGTCGTGACCGGAGATCAGGATGCACTTACCTTCGGTTGCTTTTACGTTGACCTGAGTCGGGGTCGGGTGGCCGTATTTGGTGGTTTCACCGGCGTCCAGAATGCTCATCACTTTGAAGTTCATCTGGCCGATTTCCATTGAACACTCCAGCAGAGCGTTCATATCGGCAGGCCAGGTACCCAGCCACGCCATGATTTTGTGGTACTGAGCGTAGATTTCGTTGTCGTACTGACCGAGAACGTGCGCGTGCTCCATGTAAGCTGCCGCACCTTTCAGGCCGTACAGACACAGCAGACGCAGGCCGAGAATGTTCTCGCCGATGGCTGCTTTGTCTTTGTTCGGGGTAAATTCAGCGGCCTGACGTTGCAGGTCGCCCAGATCGTCGCTGACCAGTTGCAGATCGGCCATCGGGTTGGTGACCGCTGCGTTCGCGTCGATGTTCAGGCATTGCGCTTTTAGGGCGTCGCGCATGGCGATAGCTTCACGGGCATAGCCAACAATACGCGGGGAATCGAAGTTAACGTTAGTCAGCGTGGAGAAGAATGCACGCGGCGCAAAGTTATCAACCTCATGGTCGATAATGCCGTATTCACGTGCTTTAACAGCCCATGCAGACAGACCTTGTAGGGAAGCAATCAGCAGATCCTGCAAATCGGAGGTTTCAGCCGTTTTACCGCACATACCCTGCGCGTAAGAGCAGCCGTTTCCTGCCGGAGTACGGATGGTTTGTTCACATTGCACACAAAACATGGTCACACCTTTTAAAGTTATATTTGATATACATGTTTAAGGTTATGCCTGTGCGCGAAGGGATAAAAGGGATTTCTGCTACTACTTGCAGGGAGATTGATTTAGCGCAATTTTGGCGGTAGCTGACTACCGCCAGAGAGGTATTTGTCCCGGCGTCAGGCGGAGAAAAACGCCATCAGCAGAGGTACTAACAGACTCAGAATAAAGCCGTGGACGATGGCTGCCGGGACCATTTCCAGACCGCCGCTGCGTTGTAAAACGGGCAGGGTGAAATCCATTGATGTCGCGCCGCATAATCCCAGCGCGGTAGAGCGGCTGCGGCCGACCATTCCTGGAATCAACATAATGGCGATCAGCTCACGGGCCAGGTCGTTAAAGAAGGCGGCACTACCAATTACGGGCCCGAACGATTCGGTTAACAGAATACCGGACAGGGAATACCAGCCAAAACCTGATGCCATCGCCAGCGCGGTTTTCAGCGGTAGACCGAGGATCAAGGAATTGATAACCCCCGCCAGCATCGAACTGGCGACGACGACGACGGCCACGATCATCCCCCGACGGTTCAACACAATTTGCTTTAAGGTCATGCCGCTGTTGCGCAGTTGAATCCCCACCAGGAACAGTAAAAAGATTAACGTATATTCGCTGGCTTCGGTGGCATGCTGCAGAATGGGAAGCCCAGTGAGGCCGAGCAGGAAGCCGATGACGACGACGCCGCAAAGCTGAAGCGACTCAAGCGCCATTGCAATTCGCGAGGGGAGCTTTTCTTGCTTGTGGCTGTGTCTCCAGGGCAGCGAACGCTCCAGCCAGAACAGCGCCGCAATATTACACAGTATAATGACCGTCACGCTGACCGCAGAATAATGAAGAATGGCTAACAGGTTGCTGGCGAGATTATCCAGAAACGCCAGGCTAATACCCATAAAAAAGAGAATAAGGTAGACGATCCAGCTTAACAGGCGATTGATAAGTTGTAATGCAGCCCTGTGCCGGAGCGGAATAAGGTAGCCCACAATAAGGGGAACCAGAATGATTAACAGCCCTGAAAACATGAAAATCAGATCCTTGCTGAGAAGTAAGACGAAATGCGTCACTATAACCTAAATAATTCAAGTTGCAGGAAGGCGGCAAGGGAGTGAATCCCCGGGAGCGTACATAAGTACGTGACTGGGGGGAGCGAGCGCAGTCAACACATCTGCAACTTGAAGTATAACGGGTATACACACTACTCAATGCAAAGAGGGGAGTAAAGTTGCAAATAAAAGGAAATATAGAGAGGAAAAAAAAGACCTGACTTTCGCCAGGCCTTTTTGTTAGCGATTAATCGCGTTTTTCCAGCAGGGTGCGGTAAATAAGACCGCCGAGAACCCCACCGATAATCGGCATGACCCAGAAGAACCACAATTGTTGCAATGCCCAGCCGCCCTGGAAAATGGCTACTGCGGTACTACGTGCCGGGTTTACAGAGGTGTTGGTGACCGGAATACTGATCAAGTGAATCAGTGTTAACGCCAGACCAATTGCGATAGGTGCAAAACCTGCCGGAGCATGTTTATCGGTCGCGCCGTGGATCACTAATAAGAAACCTGCGGTCAGAATAATTTCAATGACGACGGCAGAAAGCATGGAATAACCGCCTGGTGAATGTTCACCAAAGCCGTTCGAAGCAAAACCACTGGCCGTTGCATCAAAACCTGCTTTACCGCTGGCAATAAGATACAGTGCCGCAGCTGCAACAATACCGCCCACAACCTGAGCAATAACGTAACCAATAACATCTTTTGCCGGGAAACGACCGCCAGCCCATAAACCGAAGGTTACCGCCGGGTTAAAATGTCCACCTGAAATATGACCCACAGCGAATGCCATGGTTAATACTGTCAGGCCGAATGCCAGCGCGACACCGGCAAATCCAATTCCCAATTCCGGGAATGCGGCTGCCAGCACTGCACTACCGCACCCACCAAAAACGAGCCAAAACGTACCGAAGAATTCAGCTGCTAATTTCCTGAACATAACCACCTCAATTAAAAGTTCCGGGTTCGTGTTCCTTGCCCGGTAATTCATCGCTAAAAGGGACGATGATGAAAGAGCGGGTATTTTAGAAAAAAATATCATCCCTTCGCCAGTTAAATTGATGAAAAAATTTGATTTAAGGCAATATGTTGCGATTCCTTTTTGAATCTTGGGTGAATGAAGCATAGTTCAATTAGCGAAAGGACGATGATTAAGTTCTGAAATTATATTCAGGAGAAAACATAAGAAGAATATTCTTATTTTTTTTGCTTTTGCGATTCACACCAGATTGATATCGGGTGTCCTGAGCGACCGCTTGCCGTTATACTCCTGATAACTTGAAGGAAAAAGTTAGCATTTCCGGAGGCTATATGATTCTCGAACGCGTTGAGATTGTTGGATTTCGCGGTATTAACCGTCTGTCGTTGATGCTGGAGCAGAGCAACGTGCTGATTGGGGAGAACGCGTGGGGTAAATCCAGTCTGCTGGATGCCTTGACCCTGCTGCTGTCGCCGGAGTCAGACTTGTATCATTTTGTCCGCGAGGATTTCTGGTTCCCGCCGGGTGATATACAGGGCAGGGAACACCACCTGCACATTATCCTGACGTTTCGTGAATCCCAGCCGGGTCGTCACCGGGTGCGTCGCTATCGTCCTCTGGAAGCCAGTTGGACGCCTTGCCAGGATGGCTATCACCGCATTTTTTATCGCCTGGAAGGCGAGTGTGCGGATGACGGTAGCGTTCTGACCTTA
Source organism: Citrobacter sp. MGH105 (assembly GCF_001037485.2). Lineage (NCBI taxonomy): Bacteria > Pseudomonadati > Pseudomonadota > Gammaproteobacteria > Enterobacterales > Enterobacteriaceae > Citrobacter > Citrobacter sp. MGH105. The sequence continues at coordinate 1,859,326 of NZ_CP073048.1, forward strand.
CGCAGTTTTCTTGATGGCGACGGCCATCCATTACCTCTCGATGACATTAACGATCAGGCGCGCCACCTTGTGCGTCTGATGCCGGTACTGCGTCTGCGCGACGCGCGATTTATGCGACGGATCCGCAACGGTACCGTGCCGGACTCGGCGGATGTCGAAGTCACCGCCCGCCAACTGGATTTTCTGGCGCGTGAGCTGGCTACCCGGCCGCAAAACCTGACCGACGGGCAGATCCGCCAGGGGTTATCGGCCATGGTTCAGTTGTTGGAGCACTATTTTTCCGAGCAGGGGGCTGGCCAGTCCCGCTACCGTCTGATGCGCCGTCGCTCCAATAACGAACAACGGAGCTGGCGCTATCTGGACATTATTAACCGCATGATTGATAAACCCGGCGGACGTACGCACCGGGTTATTCTGTTGGGCCTGTTTTCGACCTTGTTGCAGGCCAAAGGCACGCTAAGGCTGGATAAAGACGCCCGACCTTTACTGCTGGTGGAAGATCCGGAAACGCGTTTACATCCCATCATGCTGTCGGTGGCCTGGCACTTGTTGAATTTACTGCCTCTGCAGCGAGTGGCGACCACCAACTCTGGTGAGCTGCTGTCCCTTACGCCTGTTGAGCATGTTGTTCGTCTGGTACGTGAATCATCCCGCGTCGCTGCCTGGCGGCTGGGGCCGGGTGGGATCAGTGCAGAAGATGGTCGGCGAATCGCATTTCATATTCGTTTTAATCGTGCGTCATCGTTGTTTGCCCGCTGCTGGCTGCTGGTGGAAGGTGAAACGGAAACATGGGTTATTAACGAACTGGCCCGCCAGTGCGGACACCACTTTGATGCAGAAGGGATTAAAGTCATTGAATTTGCCCAGTCCGGTCTTAAGCCGCTGGTTAAATTCGCCCGCCGGATGGGGATAGAGTGGCATGTGCTGGTCGATGGCGATGAAGCCGGGAAAAAGTACGCGGCCACGGTACGTAGCTTATTGAATGACGACAGAGAGGAAGAGCGTGAGCATTTGACCATGCTCCCCGCGCTGGATATGGAACACTTTATGTATCGCCAGGGGTTTGCTGACGTCTTTCACCGGGTGGCGCAAATCCCTGAGAATGTGCCTATGAATATGCGCAAAATTATCTCCAAGGCGATACATCGTTCGTCAAAACCGGATTTGGCCATTGAGGTGGCGATGGAAGCCGGGCGGCGGGGCGTTGATGCGGTGCCAACGCTGCTGCGAAAAATGTTTTCCCGCGTGCTGTGGCTGGCACGCGGCAGAGCGGATTAGTGGCGAAACATCGACGACAGCTGCGAATGGATGCTGTCCAGTAGCTGATAGCGGCGGCGGTATTCTGCGCGTTTTTTGCTCGCAATATCCGCCTCGCTTTTTCGCGCCAGCGTGCGCGGAATATGATAGTACCCGTTGCTGTCGCACTCACCGCCAACCGACTCCCAAAAAGCGTTGTAGTCAGAATGGATCACCTTGTTTTTATCGTGGTAGCGTTGGCTGCGAAAGATATGCTGTTCATTACTTACAGCCATAACTTTTTCAATATTCAACTGTTCGGCTAAACGGCAAATGGTTTCCATCACAATACGTTTTGGGAAAATTCCATGGCAGGACTTCGTTGCTTTTTGGATTGCTTCGTGCGGTAGTTGCGCATTGCCCTGCACACCGCCAATAAATAATGTCCTTTTCCCATTATATTCGCAGAACGTAAACGTCATTTTAGTTAGCACGTCTCCGTCACCATTGCGCACCTGAATGGTGGCTTCACCCTCTTTATCCAGTACCGGAAACATCATCATGGTGATGGTAAATATATCGCCGTCTTTACCTTCGGTTTGCGCCAGATGTAAGCCGTCATTGCTTAATAAGGCGTTAAATTCAGCGGGTAAGAATGCGTGGCGGATAAAATGGTAATGAAAACGCACCGCATCTAAACGCATTTTGCGGGAGAAGTTTGCCGCAAGATAAGGACGGTGCAAACGAACCGGCAGTCGGGGTTGACGGGCGAGCAGGGGGCCAAGATCCGGCCATTGGGCCAGTTCAGTCATCCATTCCTGAGTGAGACGGGGTATCAATAATGAACGCCAGATAAATTTACGACGAAAGCTCCGTTTATCCCAGCAATGTGCGGGCCGTAAATGACCGCTGCTCAGGCTGAAAAAAAGGCCAAAAGGCGTGACTGGTTTGGTGGAAAGAAAAGTGCTTTCAGTTAGTTGACTCATAATATAAATCCGATTGATACCCTTGTACTAATTTCAGCACAGCGGATCTTAACCATTCATCAATAACTCTGTTATTCTTGCGCTTTTCAACGGCGATTTATTTAACGTTGATGATTAGCACTCCACTCTGGTGGACGTATTGGGGGTATTGGGACATTTATGAAGCTCAAGGGAAAAATCAAAAAACGCTATTTTCTGTTCGCCGTCATCCTTATTGTGGCGGTAATTGCACTTTGGCGAACGCTTAATGCGCCTTTACCTCAGTATCAAACATTAATTGTTCGACCTGGCGATCTGCAACAAAGCGTGCTGGCGACCGGTAAGCTGGATGCGCTGCGTAAAGTTGACGTCGGGGCACAGGTCAGCGGGCAGTTAAAAACGCTGTCGGTTGCGATTGGCGATAAAGTGAAAAAAGATCAGTTGCTCGGTGTTATCGATCCTGAACAGGCGCAAAACCAAATCAAAGAGGTTGAAGCGACGCTGATGGAATTACGCGCCCAGCGTTTACAAGCCGAAGCTGAGTGGAAGCTGGCGCGGGTCACTCTCTCCCGCCAACAACAGCTGGCGAAAACCCAGGCCGTTTCACAGCAGGATCTCGACACGGCGGCCACTGAAATGGCGGTCAAACAGGCGCAAATTGGCACAATTGACGCGCAAATTAAGCGTAATCAGGCCTCTCTCGATACGGCAAAAACCAACCTTGATTACACCCGCATCGTTGCGCCAATGGCTGGCGAAGTAACGCAAATTACTACTCTGCAAGGGCAAACCGTTATTGCCGCCCAGCAGGCCCCTAATATTCTGACGCTGGCGGATATGAGCACCATGCTGGTAAAAGCGCAGGTTTCTGAGGCTGATGTAATTCACCTGCATCCTGGGCAAAAGGCCTGGTTTACCGTGCTGGGCGATCCGCAAACACGCTATGAAGGTAAGCTCAAAGATGTTCTTCCGACGCCAGAGAAAGTGAATGATGCGATTTTCTACTATGCCCGCTTCGAAGTTCCCAACCCGAAAGGGATCCTGCGTCTGGATATGACCGCACAGGTCCATATCCAGCTCACTGATGTCAAAAATGTCCTGACCATCCCGCTGTCGGCGCTGGGCGATCCTATTGGCAACAACCGCTATAACGTCAGACTACTGCGTAACGGCGAAACCCGCGAACGTGAAGTGGTTATCGGCGCGCGTAATGACACCGATGTGGAGATCGTGAAAGGGCTGGAAGAGGGGGATGAAGTCATTACCGGTGAGGGCAACGCTGGAGCTGCAAAATGACAGCATTGCTTGAGCTGAGCCATATCCGCCGCAGCTATCCGTCAGGTGAAGGCCAGGTTGAGGTGTTGAAGGACGTATCCTTGAGCATTCAGGCCGGGGAAATGGTGGCGATTGTCGGGGCGTCGGGTTCGGGTAAATCGACGCTGATGAACATTCTCGGCTGTCTGGATAAGCCAACCAGCGGTACGTATCGCGTTGCCGGACGCGATGTCTCTACGCTGGATAGCGATGCGCTAGCGCAACTGCGTCGTGAGCATTTTGGTTTTATCTTCCAGCGCTATCACCTGTTGTCGCATTTAACCGCCGCACAAAACGTTGAGGTACCCGCGGTCTACGCGGGCACTGAACGTAAGCAGCGCCTGGCGCGTGCGCAGGAATTACTCCAGCGGCTGGGGTTGGGTGACCGGGTTGACTATCAACCTTCCCAGCTTTCCGGTGGTCAGCAGCAGCGGGTCAGTATCGCGCGTGCGCTGATGAACGGAGGGCAGGTTATTCTTGCCGACGAACCCACCGGTGCACTGGATAGCCATTCCGGCGAAGAGGTGATGGCGATTTTGCACCAGCTGCGCGATCGCGGGCATACGGTAATTATCGTTACTCACGACAGCCAGGTCGCCGCGCAGGCCGAACGGGTCATTGAAATTCGTGACGGTGAGATTGTGCGCAATCCACCGCCACAGAAACCCTCTGGCGGACGCGATATTGCGGAGCCAACGGTGAAAACGGCATCCGGCTGGAGCCAGTTTGTCAGCGGTTTTCGTGAAGCGCTTACCATGGCCTGGCTGGCAATGGCCGCGAATAAAATGCGAACGCTACTGACCATGCTTGGGATCATTATCGGTATTGCTTCGGTGGTGTCGATCGTGGTGGTAGGCGATGCGGCTAAACAACTGGTACTGGCAGATATTCGCGCTATAGGTACTAACACCATTGATATCTATCCAGGCAAAGACTTCGGCGACGACGATCCGCAATATCAACAGGCGTTGAAGTATGACGATTTGACGGCGCTACAGAAGCAGCCCTGGGTCAGTTCAGTAACGCCTGCGGTGTCGAAGAACCTGCGGTTACGCTATGGCAATATCGACGTTGCTGCCAGTGCTAATGGCGTTAGCGGCGACTATTTCAACGTCTATGGCATGACATTTAGCGAAGGGACCACCTTTAACGCCGAGCAACTGGCGGGCCGTGCTCAGGTGGTGGTGCTCGACAGCAATACCCGTCGTCAGTTGTTCCCCAATAAAGCGAAAGTTGTTGGCGAAGTCGTGCTGGTGGGGAATATGCCTGCCACGGTGATTGGTGTTGCAGAAGAGAAACAGTCGATGTTTGGCAGTAGCAAGATCCTGCGGGTCTGGCTGCCTTATAGCACTATGTCCGGGCGAATCATGGGACAGTCGTGGCTGAACTCGATCACCGTGCGGGTGAAGGATGGTTTTGACAGTGCCCAGGCCGAACAGCAACTGACCCGACTGTTGACGTTGCGCCACGGTAAGAAGGATTTCTTCACCTGGAATATGGACGGCATCTTGAAAACCGCCGAAAAGACCACACGTACATTACAACTCTTCCTGACGCTGGTGGCGGTGATTTCGCTGGTGGTCGGTGGGATTGGCGTGATGAATATTATGCTGGTTTCAGTAACCGAACGAACGCGTGAGATTGGCATTCGTATGGCGGTTGGCGCTCGCGCCAGTGACGTGCTGCAACAGTTCTTAATTGAAGCTGTGTTGGTGTGTCTGGTTGGCGGCGCGTTGGGCATTAGCCTGTCGATGCTAATCGCTTTTACGCTACAGCTATTTCTGCCGGGCTGGGAAATTGGATTTTCACCCGTCGCGCTGTTGACGGCGTTTCTGTGTTCGACTGCAACCGGTGTGTTGTTTGGCTGGCTACCGGCGCGGAATGCGGCACGTCTGGATCCGGTAGATGCTCTGGCGCGGGAATAATGCCACAGAGATAAAAATGCCAGCCGCAAGGGCTGGCATTTTGACTGCGGGATGTACACAATGAGACAGAAGAGCTATGCGACAGCTTCTGCTTCAATGACAGGCACGATGACACTGGCATGATTGCCTTTTGGCCCCTGGTGGACATCAAACTGGACAGACTGTCCGGCTTTTAGCGTTCTGTAACCATCCATCTGAATGGTGGAGTAATGGGCGAAAATATCTTCGCCGCCGCCTTCGGGGCAAATGAAACCAAACCCTTTGGCGTTGTTGAACCACTTAACAGTACCCGTTTCCATACTTCGACATCCTTCGTAAATCTTATATAAGTAAGATGGAATGAACCGGTGGCGGAGTGGGGGCTGTTCAAAACCTCGCCAACTCTCGAGACTACAATTTAGAGAAATCAGGCGGGGCGTCAAGCGCCATGCAGACGGAATAGGGTAAAAATGCATCAAAATTTGAAGCAGTTAACGCTATTGTCGGTTATGTGACAGATGTCGCGGATGGCACTAATAGATGATAGTTATCTAATACTTGAGGTAGATTGATTGTGCGCATAGGCTGCTTGTCAGCGGCAAGATTTTCTGCCGGAAACCGTAACTGAAGATGACGACTGACAATGGGTAAGACGAACGACTGGCTGGATTTCGATCTGCTGGCGGAAGACAAATTGCGCGACGCGCTAAAACCGCCATCTATGTATAAAGTGATATTAGTCAATGATGATTACACTCCGATGGAGTTTGTTATTGACGTGTTACAAAAATTCTTTTCTTATGATGTAGAACGTGCAACGCAACTGATGCTTGCAGTTCACTATCAAGGCAAAGCTATCTGCGGCGTGTTTACTGCCGAAGTGGCTGAAACCAAAGTAGCGATGGTGAACAAATATGCGAGGGAGAACGAGCATCCGTTGCTGTGTACGCTGGAAAAAGCCTGAATGCAGGCATAAACATTGGGGGAGGTGCCTATGCTCAATCAAGAACTGGAACTCAGTTTAAACATGGCTTTCGCCAGAGCGCGCGAGCACCGACATGAGTTTATGACCGTCGAGCACTTGTTACTGGCGTTGCTCAGTAACCCATCGGCCCGCGAAGCGCTGGAAGCGTGTTCTGTGGATCTGGTGGCGCTCCGTCAGGAACTCGAAGCCTTCATTGAACAGACCACACCTGTATTGCCTGCCAGTGAGGAAGAACGCGACACGCAGCCAACGTTGAGTTTTCAGCGTGTACTGCAACGCGCGGTCTTTCATGTTCAGTCCTCCGGGCGCAATGAAGTTACCGGCGCAAATGTGCTGGTCGCTATCTTCAGCGAGCAGGAATCTCAGGCGGCTTATCTGCTGCGTAAGCATGAAGTAAGTCGTCTTGATGTGGTGAATTTTATTTCTCATGGCACGCGCAAAGACGAACCCAGTCAGTCTTCTGACTCTGGGAATCAGCCAAATAACGAAGAGCAAGCTGGCGGGGAGGACCGTATGGAGAACTTCACGACTAACCTTAACCAGCTTGCCCGAGTGGGCGGAATTGATCCGCTCATTGGCCGGGACAAAGAGCTGGAGCGCGCCATTCAGGTACTGTGCCGTCGCAGAAAAAACAACCCGCTGCTGGTGGGAGAGTCTGGTGTCGGTAAAACCGCCATTGCTGAAGGGCTCGCCTGGCGTATCGTCCAGGGGGATGTGCCTGAAATCATGGCTGATTGCACCCTTTACTCCCTGGATATCGGCTCGCTGTTGGCTGGCACCAAATATCGCGGTGATTTTGAGAAACGCTTTAAGGCGCTGCTGAAACAGCTGGAACAGGATACTAACAGCATTCTGTTTATCGATGAGATCCACACCATTATCGGTGCGGGTGCGGCATCGGGCGGCCAGGTGGATGCGGCTAACCTGATCAAGCCACTGCTCTCCAGCGGTAAGATCCGTGTGATAGGGTCCACAACCTATCAGGAATTCAGCAATATCTTTGAAAAGGACCGTGCGTTAGCGCGCCGTTTCCAGAAAATTGATGTCACTGAGCCATCGGTAGAAGAGACCGTGCAGATAATCAACGGTCTGAAGCCAAAATACGAAGCGCACCATGATGTCCGCTATACCGCCAAAGCGGTGCGTGCAGCGGTCGAACTGGCGGTGAAATACATTAACGATCGTCATCTGCCGGATAAAGCGATCGACGTGATCGATGAGGCGGGCGCGCGTGCGCGTCTGATGCCGGTCAGCAAGCGCAAGAAAACCGTCAACGTGGCGGATATCGAGTCCGTTGTGGCCCGCATTGCGCGGATCCCGGAGAAGAGCGTTTCGCAGAGCGATCGCGACACGCTGAAAAACCTGGGCAACCGTCTGAAAATGCTGGTATTCGGACAGGATAAAGCCATTGAGGCGCTGACTGAAGCGATCAAAATGAGCCGTGCCGGTCTGGGACACGAGCATAAACCGGTTGGTTCGTTCTTGTTTGCCGGACCAACTGGCGTCGGTAAGACCGAAGTCACGGTGCAGTTGTCCAAAGCGCTGGGTATTGAACTGCTGCGTTTTGATATGTCCGAATATATGGAACGCCACACCGTCAGCCGCCTGATTGGTGCGCCTCCGGGGTATGTTGGTTTCGACCAGGGCGGTTTGCTGACCGATGCTGTTATTAAGCATCCGCATGCCGTACTGCTGCTGGATGAAATCGAAAAAGCGCACCCGGATGTCTTTAACCTGCTGCTGCAAGTGATGGATAACGGCACGCTGACCGACAATAACGGGCGTAAAGCGGATTTCCGCAACGTGGTGCTGGTCATGACCACCAACGCCGGTGTGCGTGAAACTGAGCGTAAATCGATTGGGTTGATTCATCAGGACAACAGTACTGATGCAATGGGCGAAATCAAAAAAGTGTTTACGCCGGAATTCCGTAACCGCCTCGACAACATTATCTGGTTCGATCATCTCTCTACCGAGGTGATTCATCAGGTTGTTGATAAGTTTATCGTCGAGCTTCAGGTTCAGCTGGATCAGAAAGGTGTCTCTCTGGAAGTGAGCCAGGAAGCACGTGACTGGCTGGCAGAGAAAGGCTACGACCGCGCAATGGGCGCACGTCCAATGACGCGTGTGGTCCAGGATAATCTGAAAAAACCATTGGCTAACGAACTGTTGTTTGGTTCGCTGGTGGATGGTGGCCAGGTGACCGTTGCGCTGGATAAAGAGAAAAATGAGCTGACCTATGGCTTCCAGAGTGCGCAAAAGCACAAGCCAGAAGCCGCACATTAATCTTTAATCACCTAATCAGCCGGGCGTAATGCCCGGTTTTTTTTCGCCTGATAATCGTGATTTGAAATGCGATATTCGGGGGAGTTTAAACGGCAGGCAAAAAATAAGCCTGCGTAAGGGAGATTACGCAGGCTAAGGAGGTGGTTCCTGGTACAGCTAGCATTTATGGGTTATGTTTTTCAGCGGAGGGGATAATACCCTTAATGAACGAAACGGTATGTGATCGATTTCTAAGAATCTTCCGAACGCTGAAAAATAACCGTAATTAACTACTTAGCATGCGGGTTGCGCGTGGACTCACCGGTAAAATTACGCATCAACAATGCATAATTCAGATCGATATCCTCTGGTACTGGCATCCACACGGTGTAACCATCGCCCGGCGCAACCGGCATGGCTTCGCCTTTCGCGTTTTCCATCTGCTCGAGGGTAAAGTTGATGTTGCCTTGTGGGGTCATCAGCTCCAGGCTGTCGCCGACGGTGAATTTGTTTTTCACCAGTACGGCTGCCAGTTCACCTTTACGTTCGCCGGTAAACTCGCCCACAAACTGCTGACGCTCGGAAACAGAGAAGCCGTATTCGTAGTTCTGATAGTCGTCATGCGTATGGCGGCGCAGGAACCCTTCGGTGTAACCACGATGCGCCAGACCTTCCAGCGTTTCGAGCAGTTGCGGGTCGAACGGTTTACCGGCTGCGGCATCATCAATGGCTTTACGATAGACCTGCGCGGTACGTGCACAGTAATAGTATGACTTGGTGCGGCCTTCGATCTTCAGGGAATGCACGCCCATCTGCGTCAGGCGTTCAACGTGGGCAATGGCACGCAAATCCTTTGAGTTCATGATGTAAGTGCCATGTTCGTCTTCGAACGCGGTCATATACTCACCCGGACGCTGGGCTTCTTCAATCATAAAGACTTTGTCTGTCGGTGCGCCAATACCCAGCGTAGGCTCAACGTTTTGTACCGGGATAGGCTCGTACTTATGCACGATATTGCCCACCACGTCTTCTTTGCCTTCCTGCACGTTGTATTCCCAGCGGCAGGCATTGGTGCAGGTACCCTGGTTAGGGTCACGCTTGTTGATATAGCCAGAAAGCAGGCAACGGCCGGAGTAGGCCATACACAGCGCGCCGTGAACGAAGATCTCAAGCTCCATATCCGGCACCTGGGTGCGGATCTCTTCGATTTCTTCCAGCGACAGCTCGCGGGAGAGGATCACGCGGGTCAGCCCCATCTGCTTCCAGAATTTCACCGTCGCCCAGTTTACGGCGTTAGCCTGTACTGAAAGGTGAATGTCCATGTCAGGGAAGTTTTCGCGCACCAGCATAATCAGACCAGGGTCTGACATGATCAGTGCATCCGGTCCCATTTCCACCACCGGTTTCAGATCACGAATGAAGGTCTTCAGCTTGGCATTGTGTGGGGCAATGTTAACCACCACATAGAATTTTTTACCCAGTTCATGGGCTTCATTGATGCCGAGCTGCAGGTTTTCGTGGTTGAATTCGTTGTTGCGTACGCGCAGTGAGTAACGCGGTTGGCCCGCATATACTGCGTCTGCGCCATAGGCGAAAGCGTAACGCATATTTTTCAGCGTTCCCGCCGGGGAAAGGAGTTCCGGTTTAAACATAATTATCTCGTTCTGATGACAGGTCAGACTCGCCTCACTCAATGAGGCGGTTAGGGGAGTGCCCCCATATTAAGGGCGGGCATTGTAGCGCTGCGAGGAAGTCAGGTAAAGAAAAACGCCGGGCGACAGCGTTGTGTTACCCGGCTGGGCGAGTAATTATCAGGTCTTATCTTTTATCGTCTGACTGACACCATTGGTCTTAACTGAAGCAATACCGGTCTCGCGTGACTGTTCATTCGCATACAGTTGACTGCTACCAATAATCTGGTGGTTTGCAGCTTTCAGGTTGAAATGTAATTTGCCATTAGACGCTGTTTTTTTCTCATAACGCTCATCCAGAGGGCTGTTAGCCTGGATAGATGCGATCCCTTTTTCTGCAGCACCTTTTGTAGTGTAAAGCTCACTGGTAAGGATTATTTCCCCGTTCCCAGCTTTAAGAACAAAGCGGTATTGATCATCGCTACTCTTACTTAATTCAAACCAACCAGCCATATGAACTCCTTGATTAAAAGTTTTATATCAAACAGTTATTGACGACAGTATTGTCAGAAAGAGTATGAGCGATATTTGGAGAGTTGCTAGTTACCAGGGCCCACGGAGCAGCGGAGCCCTGAAGGGCAGGAGAGTTTAAGCAATTCGGCAGGCGTCGGCTTCCCAGCGATACCCCACGCCATAGACCGCGCGGATAAACGACTGCTCGGCATCCAGCGACTCCAGCTTGCGTCGCAGGTTCTTAATATGGCTGTCGATGGTGCGGTCGGTAACGACGCGGTAATCGTCATAGAGATGATTGAGCAACTGTTCACGGGAGAACACTTTTCCCGGCTCATGTGACAACGTTTTAAGTAAGCGGAATTCGGCGGGCGTTAAATCGAGCAACTTCCCACGCCAGGAAGCCTGAAAACGGCCTTCATCGACGATAAGCGGGCTGTCTGCATCCATTTGTTGCAGTTCGCGCTGCGGTTTGCAGCGGCGTAGAATTGTTTTCACGCGAGCAACGACTTCGCGCGGGCTGTAAGGTTTACAAATATAATCATCAGCACCGATCTCCAACCCCAGCAGGCGATCAATCTCTTCGATTTTAGCGGTTACCATCATGATGGGGACTTCTGAGAAGCGGCGGATTTCCCGACACAGAGTCAGACCGTCGGTACCGGGCAGCATCAGATCCAACAAGATCAGATCGGGCGGCGTTTGGCGCACGTAAGGCAGAACCAGGTCGCCGTGGTTGAGCAGCGTAGGGGCATAGCTCGCTGCCCGCAGGTAGTCGATCAGCAGTTGCCCCAGCTTAGGCTCATCTTCCACGATCAGAATACGCGGTGTGTTTTCATCAATGGGTAACTCAGTCATACATCTCTCTGTAAATCGCGTTCCAGCGGTAACTCTACTGTAATGCTAACCCCACCAAAAGGCGAATGGGCGGCACGAATCAGACCATTATGCGCTTGTACTATATTGACGCAAATCGCCAGCCCCAACCCGGAACCTCCGCTGGCGCGGTTGCGCGAGCCTTCGGTGCGATAAAATCGTTCAAACAGCTTCTGTAACTGCTCGTCACTTACGCCGGGAGCGGAATCTGCGAAGGTTAATAACACCATGCGTTCGCGTTGTTCGGCGCTGATATGCAACCCGCCACCGCTGTCGGTGTAGCGCAGACTGTTTTCCAGCAGATTGTTGAACAGCTGCATCAGACGATCCCTGTCACCAAATACCGTCATGCTGTCGGGGAGCGAAAGCTGTATGGTCAATCCACGGCTGGCGAAGCGTTCACGAAATGCGCCGCTTGCCACTTCCAATAGGGGGATGAGGTCCAGCGATGTTTTCTGGTAGGCTAGCGCGCCTTCATCTGACATGGAGAGCTGATGAAGGTCGTCAACCAGTTTGGTGAGCGTACCGACTTCAGCCTGCAACGAGGCAACGGAGTCAGGGGTAAACTGGCGTACGCCATCCTGAATGGCCTCCAGTTCACCGCGCAACACCGCCAACGGCGTACGCAATTCGTGAGAAATATCGGCCATAAAGTCACGACGCATTTGCTGATTTTTTTCTAACGTACTGGCGAGCTGGTTGAAGTCCTGCGCCAGCTTGCCCAGCTCATCCGTACTGGTTGGCGTAACGCGAGTGGTGAAATCGCCCGCTGCCAGTTTGTGGGTGCCTTCCACCAACCGCTTAACCGGGGCCAGCAGGCTGCGCGCCAGCGTAAACGTCGCCAGCGCGGCCAGGATCGTGGAGAGCGCAACGATAAGCCAACTGGATCGTCTTTGCTGCATGTCGAAATTGATATCCGTATTCCGCGTTAAACGCTCTACAGGAGAGGCGATCACGGCGCCCACTTCGCTACCGTTAACGCGTATGGGATGGCGCATGCCGTCGCGAGGAACTGGGCCGCGCGGGCCGACAAGCACACGGGCATTTTGGTCGACAACCCAAAACTGTGTTCGCCAGCCGTGCGGCGGCATGCCTGGTCCCGGTTTATCATCGTCGTTGTCGTGTTCAAAAGAGCGCAGGATCTGGAAAACAAAACGATCGTTATTGCGTAAGAATCGCCAGTTGCCGTGCTGCTCGTACTGCTCGCTTAATGCGTCGCTGAGCATTTGCAGCCGCTGCTCGTTGCCGTGCTTGATATAGTCAATAAAACCACGTTCGAAGCTAATGCGTACGGCCCAGTGCATGCTGATCAGCAACACAATGCAGGTGGCGAAAATCGCCAGAAACAGTTTGCCGGTGATACCGGGCCGCCAGAACTTCATCAGGTGCTCCTTTTGCGCCGTGAAATCACCGCGTTGGTTTGCGTGTCGTTCGGCACGCGGGCAAAAATAATGGCGGGCAGCGCAATGATGAATGCGATGCACAGCCAGGTATACATAAAGACGGTATGCGTACTACCGCTGTCGATGGCGATATGCTGTTGGCCGAACATGCCCAGCAGCAGGCCAGCGATGGTCACACCAATACTCATCGATAGCTGCATGATCATCGACAGCAGGCTGTTACCGCTGCTGGCCAGATCGTCAGGTAAATCTTTTAACGTAAGTGTGTTCATGGATGAAAAACGCGTTGAGTTGACCATTCCCTGTAAAAACAGCACGAAGGGCAGGGCGTAATACCAGCCCAGCAGTGCCGTGGTCATTAGCAACAGACTGACCAGCGACAGGCCAAGCGTAGTGGTAATCAGCACACGACGGTAACCAAAGCGGTTAACGACCTGCACCACAATGCGCTTCATGCCCATACTGCCCAGCACCATCGGGATCATCATCAGCCCGGCATGAAAAGGTGAAAAACCGAGGCCAATCTGTAAAAACACTGGTGTCATAAACGGCAACATGCCGCTGCCGATGCGTCCGGCAAAACTGCCGAACAGACCTAGCGAGAAGGTTGGTGTGCGAAACAGATTCAGGCTAAATAGCGCACGCGGATTACGATGGGCGTGTTTCAGATACAGCGCAATAGCCAGCACCCCGCAGATAACCAACGCCGCCAGCGTGATACTGGAGAGGCCGGTTCCTTTGCTGCCATCGAGCGCCAGCGTCAGTACCGCCATGCCGACCGCCAGCATCGCGAACCCTGAGAGGTCGAAACGTCGGGTTTGCATGGTGTAGTTGGGCATCAGCATTAACGTCGCTATCGCGCCGACAATGCCTACCGGAATGTTAATCAAAAATATCCAGTGCCAGGAGACGTATTCAACCAGAATTCCGCCTAACGCCGGGCCCAGAAGCGGGCCGATTTGACCGGGTAAAGTGACAAACGTCATCGCCGCCATATATTGCTCACGCGGGACGATTTTCATCACCGTTAGCCTGCCGACCGGCACCATCATCGCACCGCCAACGCCTTGTAAGACGCGCGCCATCACCAGCTCGTTGAGGGTGCTCGACCCGGCACAAAACAGCGAGCCTAGCGTAAACAGGATGATGGCGGTGAAGAAGATATTACGCACGCCAACTTTGTCCGCCAGCCATCCGCTGGCGGGCAGCATCACGGCAACAGTTAAAACATATGACACAATGACCATATGCATGTGTAACGGGCTTTCCCCGAGGCTTGCCGCCATCGAGGGAAGCGCGGTGTTAACGATGGTGGTATCCAGCGACTGCATAAAAAAGCCAAATGCCACAATCCAAAGTTGCCAGCGGGTGCTGTCGGGAAGTTCTGTCATAACTCTGCTACCGGTTTGCTGTTTTTACGCGAAAAACGCAGACGCAGACGGTCGAAAAAGAGATAGACCACGGGCGTGGTGTACAGCGTCAGGAGCTGGCTCACGACCAGCCCACCGACAATGGTTATCCCCAAAGGCTGACGCAGTTCAGAGCCATCCCCTGCGGATAACACCAACGGCAACGCGCCAAACAACGCCGCCAGCGTGGTCATCATTATTGGGCGAAAGCGCAACAGGCAGGCCTGAAAAATAGCTTCTTCCGGCTGTAGCTTGCCGTTTCTCTGCGCTTCCAGCGCAAAATCGACCATCATGATGGCGTTTTTCTTCACAATGCCAATTAATAGCATGATCCCTATCAGGGCGATTAGGCTGAATGGGGCATTGAACAGCTCCAGCGCCAGCAACGCCCCGACGCCAGCCGAAGGTAGCGTGGAGAGAATAGTCAGCGGATGGACATAGCTTTCATACAGCATACCCAGCACGATATAGACCGTGGCGATGGCGGCGATAATCAGGATCACCTGCGAATTCATGGTGTCCTGAAATACCTGCGCGGTACCGGCAAAGCTGCCGCGAACCGTGGAGGGGACACCGAGCTGGGTCATGGTTCTGTTGATGGCCTCTGTCGCTTCTGACAGTGAAGAACCTGTCGGCAGGTTAAACGACACGGTTGAGGCGGCAGACAAGCCCTGATGGTTCACAGATAGAGGCGCATTCGCCGGCTGCCATTTAGCAAAGTACGATAACGGGATCGCTTTACCGTCATTGTTGATGACGAACATTTTGTCCAGTGCGCTGATGTCCTGGGTGTAACGTCGATCGACCTCCATCACCACTTTGTACTGGTTCATCGGTTGATAGATGGTAGAGATCTGTCGTTGTCCGAAAGCATTATTCAACAGGCTGTTGGCGGCTGCCACGTCGATCCCCAGACGCGACATGGTGTCGCGATCGTAAATCAGATTCATCTCCGCGCCATTGTCCTGCTGATCGGAGTTGACGTCTGCCAGTTGGGGCAGGGCGGCAAGCGCCTTACGGATCTTCGGTTCCCACTCACGCAGCGCCGCGAGATCGTCGGACAGCAATGTGTATTGATAGCTGGCGTTGGCCTGGCGTCCACCAACGCGAATATCTTGCACCGCCATTAAAAACAGATTCGCACCTGGCTCTTTTGAAAGCGCGACGCGCAGGCGGTCGATCACCTGCTGAGCCGTTTCATGGCGCTCATCACGTGGCTTGAGGGTAATAAACATCATCCCGCTGTTGACCCGCGAACCACCGGTAAAACCGGTGACGTTATTCACCGCCGGGTCGTCGCGGATGATCTTCATAAAGTCCTGCAGTTTGCCGCGCATCGCCTGAAATGAGATGCTCTGGTCGGCCTGGATCCCACCCATCAATACGCCGGTATCCTGCTCCGGGAAGAAGGTTTTGGGGATGGAAATATAAAGCCAGATATTCAGCGCGATGGTGCCAAGTAACACCACGCCTACCAGCCGCGTATGGCGTAGCACCCATTTAAGCGAGGTGCCGTAACTCTGTTGCAGCGCCACTAGCACACGACCAAAACCCCGCTTGCGAGACTGTTCGCGCGGGGTGCTGGATTTGAGCATCCAGCCGCACATCATTGGCGTTAATGTCAGCGACACCAGCAGCGAGATACCGATAGCAACCGACAGCGTGACAGCAAATTCACGCAGCAAGCGCCCAGGCAATCCGCCCATTAACAGCAGTGGCAGGAACACCGCCACCAGCGACAGACTCATGGAGAGCACGGTGAATCCCACTTCGCGCGTACCCTGTAACGCCGCCTGGAGCGGCTTCATTCCTGCTTCCAGGTGGCGGGCAATATTTTCCAGCACCACGATGGCGTCATCGACGACAAATCCCGTAGCAATGGTGAGCGCCATCAACGACAGGTTGTTCAGGCTGAATCCGCACAGATACATGGCGGCAAAGGTACCGATCAGCGAGACCGGAACCGCTACCGCGGGGATCAGCGTCGCGCGCCCGGAGCGCAGGAAAACAAAGACCACCAGGATAACCAGCGCCACGGAGATAATCAGCGTCTGTTCGACTTCTTCCAGCGAGGCGCGAATAGTCGGCGAGCGGTCCTGGGCGATTTGCAGATCGATAGCGGCCGGGACCAGCGTTTGTAGCTCCGGCAATTTGGCGCGAATGCTGTCTACCGTCTGAATAATATTGGCTTCAGGTAGCTTGCGGATCATCAGCAGAATGGCCGGTTTGGCATTGGTCATCCCCGCGTTGCGTACGTCCTGCACCGAGTCGGTTACAGACGCAACGTCGCCCAGTCGTACCGCCGCGCCGTTATTGTAGTGGATGATAATCGGCTGGTATTCGGCGGCGGTTTTCAGCTCATCGTTGGTTTGAACCAGCCAGCGCTGAGTATCATTCTCGATAGCACCCTGCGGCTTACGCACGTTGGCGTTGTCAATTGCGCTACGCACGTCATCCAGCGACACACCCTGGTTAAACAGCGCCTGCGGATTAAGCCCTACACGCACCGCAGGCAGAGAGCTGCCTCCAACGTCCACGTCGCCTACGCCGTCGATTTGTGCGATGGTCTGCGCCAGTTGTGTTGATGCGAAATCGTACAATTCACCTTGCGAGTACGTGTCCGACGTTAGCGTCAGGATCATGATTGGCGCATCGGAAGGGTTGGCTTTGCGATACGTTGGTCGGCTCGGCATCCCGCTGGGTAGCAGACTTTGCGCGGCGTTAATTGCGGCCTGAACGTCCCGCGCCGCGCCATTGATGTCACGGTCGAATTTGAATTCGAGAATAATACGCGTACTGCCAAGTGAACTGCTCGAAGTCATTTCGTTCACGCCCGCAATGCGCCCCAGCGAGCGCTCCAGCGGAGTTGCGACCGAGGACGCCATCGTTTCGGGTGAGGCACCCGGTAACGATGCGCTGACCATGATCACCGGAAAATCCACCTGCGGTAGCGGAGCGACCGGCAGCAGACGAAATCCGAGTATGCCGCACAGGGTGATGGCCACCGAAATAAGAATGGTCGCCACCGGACGATGAATGAAAAGCGCGAAAAATTTCATTTACGCTTCCTCTTCCTGACGCGGGAAGCGGCTTTTCACGTACAACGACAGACGGTCAAACAGCAGATAAATTACCGGGGTGGTAAACAGGGTTAATACCTGACTCACCAGCAGCCCACCGACCATGCCAATACCTAATGGACGACGTAACTCTGCGCCCACGCCGGTACTTAACATCAGTGGCAACGCGCCGAGCAGTGCCGCCAGCGTAGTCATCAGGATCGGGCGAAAACGCAGCAGACAGGCCTGGAAAATGGCATCGCGTGGTGACATTCCCTGTTCACGCTCCGCGGCAAGGGCAAAGTCGATCATCATGATGGCGTTTTTCTTGACGATACCGATGAGCAAAATAATGCCGATAATCGCGATGACGTCCAGTTCGCTCCCGGCAATCATTAACGCCAGGAGCGCCCCGACGCCCGCCGTCGGCAGCGTGGAGAGAATAGTAATTGGGTGAATAAAGCTCTCATACAGCACGCCGAGGACGATATACATCGCGACAACCGCAGCCACAATCAGCCAGATGGTATTTCCCAGCGCGGCCTGGAAGGCGAGCGTGCTGCCCTGGAACTGGGTGGTAATATTTGCGGGCAGGTTAAGCGTTTTTTCGGCATCCAGAATGGCCTGTACCGCATCACCCAGCGACCACTCGTCTGGCACGTTGAACGAGATGGTGGTGACCGGGAACTGATCGAGGTGGTTAATCGACAGCGGGGCAAAACGCTGTTCAACACTGGCGATCGCGCTGAGCGGTACTATGCCACCGTCGCTACTGGTCAGACGAATTGTATCCAGTGCCGCAAGCCCCGGCGTATTGTTGGTGTCATGTTCTAACACCACGCGATACTGATTGGCCTGGGTGTAGATGGTTGAAATCAGTCGCTGGCCGAAGGCGTTGTACAGAGCGTTATCGACATCTGACATGCTGATGCCCAAACGGCTGGCGCTGTCGCGATTGACGTTCACATATGCTACCAGCCCTTTGTCCTGCCAGTCGCTACTGACATCGGACAGTTGCGGTAGCTGATTTAGTTTTGCTATCAGCTGTGGAACCCAGGTGCTGAGGGCATCAAGGGATGTCGCTTGCAGCGTGAACTGATATTGCGTCCGGCTGACCTGAGTATCAATCGTCAGGTCCTGAGTGGGCTGAAGATAAAGGTCAACGCCGGGAACTCTGTCAACCGCGTCCTGTAGGCGCGCAATCACTTTCTGCACCCGATCGTCACGTTCATCCAGCGGCTTAAGGTTGATTTGTAAGCGCGCGCTGTTCAATGCCGTATTAGTGCCGTCCACACCGACAAAAGCGGTCAGGCTTTCTACCGCCGGATCTTTCAGGATGACATCTGAAACCTGACGCTGGCGCTGGGCCATGCTGGCAAATGAGCTGGACTGCGGCGCCTGCAGCGTGCCCTGGATGATGCCGTTATCCTGGATCGGAAAGAAGCCTTTGGGGATAAAGACCCATAGCATAACGCTCAGCACCAGCGTGCCGAGTGCAACGCCCAGCGTGAGCCACGGATGGTTGAGCACTTTCGCCAGCCAGTGGCCGTACCCGGCAATGACGCGATCAAACATTCGCTCTGAGGCACGGGAGAAGCGGTTTTGCTTACGCAATGAGGCCTGATTCAGCATACGCGCGCACATCATCGGCGTGAGGGTGAGCGAGACAACAGCGGAAATCAGAATCGCCACGGCCAGCGTCACAGCGAACTCCCGGAACAATCGGCCTACGATATCACCCATAAACAGCAGTGGGATCAGCACGGCGATCAGCGAAAAAGTCAGAGAGATGATGGTAAAACCAATCTCGCCCGCACCTTTCAGGGCGGCGGTCAGCGGTTTTTCGCCTTTTTCGATATAACGTGAAATGTTCTCAATCACCACGATAGCGTCATCCACCACAAAACCTGTTGCAATGGTTAACGCCATGAGGGTCAGGTTGTTGATGGAGAAATCGAGGAATACCATCACCGCGAAGGTGCCGATTAACGATAACGGTACGGCGACCGCAGGAATAATGGTTGCCGGAATATTGCGTAAAAACAGGTAGATAATCATGACTACCAGCGCAATCGCCAGCATCAATTCAAATTGGGTATCCGCTACGGACGCACGGATATTGGTCGTACGATCGGAAAGTACGCTGACCTTAACCGATTTAGGCAGGCTCTCGGTGAGCTGCGGCAGCATCTGGCGGATACTGTCTGCCGTGGAGATGATGTTCGCGCCAGGTTGGCGCTGAACATTCATCACTATAGCTTGTTGCTTATTGGCCCATGCGCCCAGCCAGCTGTTTTCGGCCCCTTGTTCTACTGTGGCGACATCGCCCAGACGAACCGGCGCCCCGTTTTTATAGGCAACAATGAGCTGACGATATTCATCCGCGGACTGCATCTGGTCGTTGGCTGAAAGGGTAACGGCACGCGTTGGGCCATCAAGACTCCCTTTTGCCGAATTGACGTTTGCACCGGTAATGGCCGTACGGATGGTTTCGCTGGTCAGACCGAGTGCGGCAATGGCCTGAGCGTTAAGTTTCACGCGGACCGCCGGACGTTGCCCACCAGAAAGTGTTACCAGACCCACGCCGGAAACCTGAGAGATTTTCTGCGCGACGCGGGTTTCGACCATATCTTCCACCTGCGTCATCGGCATGGCGCTGGATGTGACCGCCAGCGTCATGATCGGCGGATCTGCCGGGTTTACCTTGCTGTATACCGGAGGGTTAGGGAGATCGCTGGGTAATAAATTGGTGGCGGCGTTAATCGCGGCCTGAACTTCCTGCTCGGCAACATCCAACGGGAGCGTCAGTTGAAACTGTAACGTAACGACCGATGCGCCACCGGAGCTTTGTGATGACATCTGTTTTAAGCCAGACATCTGTCCAAACTGACGTTCAAGCGGTGCGGTGACCGCCGAGGTCATGACGTCCGGGCTGGCGCCTGGGTAGAGCGTAACGACCTGAATCGTGGGGTAATCCACTTCAGGTAAGGCGGCGATTGGCAGGAAGCGATAACCGATAATTCCGGCAAGCAAAATCGCGACCATCAGCAGCGTGGTGGCGACGGGGCGCAGAATAAACAGGCGCGATGGTCCGCCTGTGTTGTCCGGAGGTAACACCTGCATCAGGAGTTGGCTCCTTTTTTGCCGTATCCGCGTGGAGCAGTTTTCTCGTCCTGAACAGAGGCGTCGTGCGCCTCAACGACTTCGACTTTTGCGCCTTCCGTCAGACGGTCAATCCCGTCGGTTACGACCCGATCGCCCGCAGAAAGTCCGGCGGCAATCACCACTTTTTGGCTATCCTGAATTCCCGGTTTAACTAGGTGTTTGCTCACTTTGTTATCGCTGTTCAGTACCCAGACAAAATGGCCTTCGTTACCCATTTGCAGGGCGGCAGTTGGGATCACAACAGCATTTTGTTGTGTGTCGACCAGCATGCGGGCGTTAACGAACTGGTTAGGGAATAAAGCATCATCCTGATTGTTAAAACGAGCCTTCACTTTGATTGTTCCGGTGGTGGCATCAATTTGATTGTCGAGACTGAGCAGGACGCCTTCGCTCAGCTTTTGCGAATTGGTTCGGTCCCAGGCTTCGACCTTCAGCGGGCTCCCCGATTTTTGCGCCTGCAACACGGTAGCAATGTCGTTTTCAGGCAACGTAAATATCAGGTCGATGGGATGCGTTTGCGTAATGACGACAATTCCGGTGGTATCACCGCTGGAAATTTGGTTACCGACATCGACCTGTTTCAGGCCGACACGACCATCGACAGGCGCGGTTATCCGGCTCCAGTCGAGCTGCAACTGAGCGCTGGCGACACTGGCTTCATCCGCTTTTATTGTGCCTAACGTCTCGTTGACCAGCGCCTGCTGGGCATCTAGCTCCTGGCGGGAGACCAGATTGGTTTTAACCAACTGTTGATAGCGGGCAAGATCGCGACGGGCATTCGCCAGCGTGGCTTTATCTTTTGCCAGTTGTCCCTGCGCCTGAGCCAGAGCAACTTTGAACTGGCTGGGATCTATCTCTGCCAGCAGGTCACCGGCTTTAACCTGTTGTCCTTCCTCAAAGTGTAAGGCGATGAGTTGACCATCCACCCGACTACGCACCGTGGCGGTATTTGCGGCAGTAACGGTCCCCAGCCCTGTCAGATAGCGTGGCACGGCTTCCTCGGTGGCGGTGGCAGCCTGCACGGGAGCCAACGGTCCGGAGCGCATTCCACGCCGTCCTGACCCCGCCGTGTGCTGCGCGGGTTTGGTCGCGCCCGGTGCGGTTCCCTGGGATGCGCTGCGGCTTTGCCAGAACCAGATGGCGGCGACGGCGGCCACGACGATCACGATTGCTATCACCCAGCGGGATTTATTACTGCCTTTCATTGTTATGAGTTTCTCATCCTGAAACGATTCGCGGAATGATACTAGTTTAGCCAGTGAACAAGGGAGAAAAATGGAGGAATTATGAAACACTGTCGGGATTCGTCTGAATGCTGACGCGGCTTTGCGAGGCGTTACGCAACAATCGGTGGTGAAGATAGCGAATACGCAATTGTGCGATAGAGTGCTGACAAGGCAAAAAGGAGGAAAGCCAGAGATTTCAGCAGGACGCTGGAACGGGAAAGCCCCTCCCGAGGAAGGGGCCAAAATAAGGAAAGGGTTATGATGAAGCAGGTCATCATACTGGTGATACTCTTAGTCATTAGCTTCGCGGCTTACTAAGACACCAGGGGGAGGGGAAACCCTCCCTAACCCTCACTCCTGAAAATAAGCCACAGCAAGGATGATGTCAATACGCACACTTTTCAGCATGCGAGCGGCTTAGCGGAAAACAACGTCAGCCCAGCGGGCCAGTCCGGCGGTGACAGAACCGAAGTCATCGCCACCCGCGATAGGGATCCCGGGAAGCTGCTGGGCGAGGGCTTTTTTAATCAGCGGCGAACGCGCGCTGCCGCCGGTCAGATAAATCACGTCCGGTTTTTCCTGTGCATTGTCCAGCGCCAGCTGGACCTGCTCCAGAATACGCGCCAGGGGCTGATTGAGCGCAGCTTCCAGTCCGTGTTGATTGATATCGGTTGCCAGCGTGTCGCTGATAAACGGTATCGCCGCCGTTACAATGGTCTGGTCGGAAAGTGCGATTTTGCTCTCTTCTGCACTGCGCACCAGGCGATAGCTCAGACGCTCGCGCCAGACTTTAAGCAGCAGAGCGACTTTATCGGCTTCTCTCGCGTCGCGGACAAGATCGTTGAGCAGTCGACCGTTGGCGCTGCTATAGAAATCACTTTGCGCGGGAACGTCGTTGATTGCGACCGCGTTCCACCAGGGGAGAATCGGTAAGGCGATACCTTTTTCAGTCTCACCGCCCATACCCAGCAGCGGCATCAGGTGTTTAAACGCCAGCGCGATATCCAGATCGTTCCCGCCTACGCGGCAGCCACTGTGTCCCAGCAGGCTGTTTTCGCGATCGGCGCGCTGATGCCATTGCGGCCCCATCAGCAGCAGTGAACAGTCAGTCGTACCCCCGCCGATATCCACCACCAACACGCGTTTTTCTTCCTGCAGCGTCGCTTCGTAATCCAGTCCCGCCGCTACCGGCTCGTACTGGAAGACGACATCCTGAAAACCGGCGCGTTTGGCCGCACGTTCAAGAATGCCCTGCGCCTGGGTGTTGGCGTCATCGCCACCTAATCCCTGGAAGTTGATGGGCCGACCAATCACGGCCTGAGTGATAGCTTCCGGCAGCTGGCTTTGCGCCTGGTTGCGAATGTGCAGCATCATTGCGCAGACCAGATCTTCAAAAAGCGCAACCTGCTGCGGCTTCAGACCGCTGGCACCCAAAAATGATTTTGGTGATTTAACGAAGTACACCTCTTCCGGGTCTTCAATATACTGACCCAGCGATGCCAGACCGAACTGCACGCTGTTGGCGTTAACGTCGATGTCTTCTTCGCGGTTGTAGCGCATCGCACGGCGAAGCAGCGCCTGCGTTTCATCGTCCGTAGTTGGGATGTCATGATGGCGATACAGCCACTCGCTAACCGCTTCGCGCGTTGGTGCGCACAGCATTGAGGGTAGCAGCGTGCTGTTATTTTCCATTTTGAGCAGGTGAGGCTGCCCATCACGCATAACGGCCACTGAACAGTTTGCCGTACCGTAGTCAAAACCAATAAACACCGTAAAAATCCCCATGCCAGTGAAGAAGGGGCGTGACTTTAACGAATAGTTGACGCCCCGACAACTGGAATATGAAAGCAAGGCGTACTGATTGAATACCGTTTATGCTTTAGGTTTGCGAAAAAGGAAAACTAAATGTTCACGCTGAGCTGGCAACCGCCTTATGACTGGCCCTGGATGCTGGGATTTCTTGCCGCCCGTGCGGTTGAAGGTGTCGAAACCGTAGAGGAACTGAGCTATGTCAGAAGCCTGTCCGTAGGGGAGCATCGTGGTCTGGTGCGCGTTGTCCCGGATCTGCACGCCAACGTGCTACACGTGACATTGAGCACAGGGTTACAACCGGTAGCTTCCGAGTGCCTGGCAAAAATAACGCGCTTGTTCGATCTTGGCTGTTGCCCGCAGCAAATTATCGGCGCGCTGGGTAGCCTCGGTGCGGCGCGTCCGGGACTGCGCCTGCCGGGATGTGTCGATGCGTTTGAGCAAGGGGTACGGGCGATTTTAGGGCAGTTAGTCAGCGTATTGATGGCCGCGAAACTGACGGCGAAAGTGGCGCACGCTTACGGGGAAGCGCTGGAGGATGCGCCCGAGTATGTGTGTTTTCCTACGCCGGAAGCGCTTGCCAATGCCGATCCGCTACGCCTGAAAGCGTTAGGAATGCCGCTCAAACGCGCTGAAGCGTTGATTCACCTGGCTCATGCAACCCTTGAAGGAACGCTCGCGACAACAGCCCCTGCCGATATCGAACAAGGCGTTAAGCAGCTACAAATGTTTCCCGGGATAGGGCGCTGGACCGCCAACTATTTCGCGCTACGTGGTTGGCAGGCGAAGGACGTTTTTCTGCCGGATGATTATCTGATTAAGCAGCGTTTTCCCGGCATGACACCGGCCCAGATCCGACGGTATGCAGAGCGCTGGAAACCCTGGCGCTCCTATGCGCTGTTACATATTTGGTATACGGATGGCTGGCAACCGTCAGTTGATGGCGAAATTACTGGTATTCAGTAGCAGATCCAGCGGTTGGGCATCGGCAATAATATCGCCATAAATCATATCAACACCGATGCCAGAAAGCGTATCCATGATGAGTGGCAACTGCACCGGACCGGCGATAGTTTTTATGTCCAGGCGCTGGGCATGACCCTGAATAATGGACACCCACATTTCGTCGATCAGGTTGCCGGGAGCGCTGGCACTTAGCTCGCTGTCGAGCAACAGGTAATCGACAATGCGATATTTCAGGTTGTCAAAGAGCTCTAAATCGCGACCAACCTGACTTAATACAATTCGACAGCCGTACTGGCGCAGCCGATGCAGGGCAGACACCGCCTGCGTTGGGTTGGTTTTGATGACGCTTGCCGGAATGGTCAGATGTAGCAATCGCGGCGGTAGTGGACTGCGTTGCAAGTGCTCCAGCAGCTCATCGATAAGTTCTGTGTTGAGCAGGCCGACGGCGGAAAGGGGCAGGGCAATACTGAGGCCCTTACTGGCTACTGCTTGGGCAGAGTTCTGGAAGAACTCGCTAAATACCCGACGGTCAAGCGCCTTGCTTAACGCGGGATCGACCAGCCCAGCGCGGAAGGCTTGCTCCTCAATGACTTCACCCTCAGCGGTGCCTAAGCGAAGCGAAATAATCCAGAAGCTAAACGTCTCCGGTATACGCGGGGAAGCCACACCTCTGGCGATCATCAGCATTGGGTTGTGCATAATGGTGTGTCTTTGTTCATCCAATGTCAGTTGACTACGCGCGGCATGGGCCTGGCTTTGCTGAGGTTCATAGACACAGACTCGTCCACGGCCGCTGTTTTTCGCCGCGTAGCAGGCGATATCGGCCTGAGACATCACATCGGTCGCGATATGGTTTTTCTCATCAATGAGCGTAATCCCTGCGCTGGCGCCAATACGGTGTAAGCGGCCTTCCCATATGAAGTGGTAATCATTAATGGCGCTGATGACGCGACCTGAGATAAAGCGGGCGCTTTCGATATTACAATCCGGTAGCAACAGACCAAACTCGTCGCCGCCCAGGCGTGCCAGCATATCGCTGGATCGCAACATGCTGAGCATAAGCGCTGAGAGTTCACGCAGCAGGGCATCTCCAGCGGCATGACCCGCGCTGTCGTTCACCGCTTTAAAACGATCTAGGTCGATAAAAACCAGCACATGACGCTGGTGCGTGTCGTGTACCGAATGCAGCAATTGTTTTAGATGGTTTTCGAAGCTGACCCGGTTTGCCAACTGCGTCAGGTCATCATGTGAGGCGCTGTAGCTAAGCTGGCGGAGCATCTTCCGCGACTCGGTAACGTCCTGAATAACCAACACCGAGCCGATGCTGCCGCCGTCGAGGGTGCTGAGGGGCGTGATGCTATACTGAATGTCATAACTGTTGCCGTTACGACAATGCAGTACCACTTCCTGTTCGATTGCCGTACGCGACATGTCAGCACTGTAGATATTTTCCATCAGCGGACCGTTCTCGCCAAAAGTAATATGTAGTACCGTCAATAGCGGAATGCCGATGGCACTGTCCTGCTGCCAGCCACTCATTTTCTCAGCGACCGGATTCATAAAGGTCACGTTCATATCGACATCAATACAAATCACCGCTTCGCCGATTGAATCCAGCGTAATGTGAAGGCGCTCTTTTTCCTGATACAGCGCTTCGTTAAGCTGCTTGACTTCGGTCATATCCATATTGATACCAAGTAAGCGTTCAACTTCACCGTCTTTATTCAGTACCCGGTTGGCCAACGAGCGGATATGGCGTATGCCATCTTTTACCGCGATACGAAACTCAAGCTTAAACGGAGCCCGTGCGGCCAGTGAATCACGAATCACATTTTCGGCGTACTCACGATCTTCGGGTACCACACACTCATACCAGACTTGCCAACTGGGCTTGATATGCGCAGGAACTTCGTAGAGATCGAACATCCGTTTATCCCAGCTGATCACGTCAGGCTGGAGTTCCCATTCCCAAATCCCAATCCCCCCGGCTTCATTGGCGAGGGTAATGCGCTCCATCAACCGTTTGTTAATCCACTCGGTATGCTTCAGGTCGTTAATGTCCTCAACCTGCGCGATAAAATAGAGTGGGGTATTGTCGCTATGACGCACCAACGAAACGGCCAGCAACGCCCAGACGACGTCGCCCGAACGGGTGTAATAGCGTTTTTCCATGGAATAGCTATTAATCTCTCCGCGTGCCAGCATGTTCAGCTGTTCAATGTCGTTGTTCAAATCTTCCGGCCAGGTTAATTGCTGGAAGGTCAGTGAACGTAACTCCTCCTGGCTGTAGCCCAGAAACTGACACAAGGCTTTATTGGCCTGTAACCATTGCCCCTCGGTACCGACTAACGCCATGCCAATCGCGGAATATTCCATGGCGTTGCGAAAGCGTGACTCGCTTTCTGAAATGTGCTTGCGTTCGGCTCGAAACGCGTACATCACCATGGTCATCATATTAGCGGGCAACAGGATCATCAAAAACGGCAACCAGGGGATGTCCGTCATCATGTTCGGTTTCGGGGTGTAAAGCAGCGAAGGGTCGGCAGCCAGCATCAGCGAAACCATCATCACGGTGCTGAGGAATATTAAAAACGCCTCCATACGCGGCAGACGGACAGCGCTCCACATCAGCAGGACAATAACGCAGGTAAATGGCCATGGAATGTACATCATGGACAGCCAACTGAGCGTTAAGGTCACCAGCAGGGTAATCAGGGTCTCAAGCAATAATCGCGGGTCGCGATGGCGCAACAGGTAATGTGGTTTAAACAGTAAACCTAACGGCACCAACGCCAGTGCGCCAATGGATTCTGACAGTACCCAAATGAGAAAGGTATTTAACGACGTGTCCTTCGGCAGCAACAACCACATCAAAATGCCGCCCAACAGTGGCGGAACAACCGCGCTACCAAATGCCAGGCGCGCCCAGTCATTCAAATTTTGTAAGGGATTGTACCAGGGCAGCAGTTTACGCAATAACATTGCGCCAACGACAGCCTCAATAATGTTGATAGCAGTATAGGTGAAGCTAAGCGATTCACCGGGGAAGAAGAGTAAGGACGCACCGATATTACCAAATGAACAAGCCAGCGCAATTCCCGGCCACATCTTTCCCGCATGACGGTAAAAAGCCACCATCATGATTGACGTTGGGAACCAAAGCGGGGCAAGCTGTGCGCCGTAACGTGATAGTTCCAGCGAAAACAACGTAAAGATGAAAGCCACCAGACCTAAACTGGCCAGGCGCAGTAGAGGATGGGGTAAGGTAACTAAAACATGTTGGGATTGTTTACTCATTACCACTCTACCCAAATAGCCGTTGTCGCCCAGCAGAGATGCCGGACGCATCACATTTAATCTGGGATTATGCTAGTACAAACAATTTACAATTTATACGCCAGCTGCTCATAAATTAACACTCCCAAGCTATTAATTCCTAAGGCAGGTGAATAAATATAGCGGCTGTTCTAAATCTGACCATTTTAATTTGCGACAGGGACAGCATTGGTGCAGCCTGGGGTGGCATCGCGCCGCTGAAATCCCTATAATTGCCGCGTTTGGCGTTTCGGCGCCGCCCTTCCTTACATCCAGGTTAATCAGGTCGCTAAATTTATGACTGATCAGTCCCATCAGTGCGTCATTATCGGCATTGCCGGCGCATCGGCTTCCGGCAAGAGCCTTATTGCCAGTACTCTTTATCGCGAATTGCGTGAACAAGTCGGTGACGAACATATTGGCGTTATTCCCGAAGACAGCTATTACAAAGATCAAAGCCATCTGTCGATGGAAGAACGCGTAAAAACCAACTACGACCATCCGAACGCGATGGATCACAGCCTGCTGTTTCAACATCTGCAAACGCTGAAACGCGGCTCTGCCATTGAGCTGCCGGTTTATAGCTATGTTGAGCACACGCGTACGCAAGACACTATTCATATCGAACCGAAGAAAGTCATTATCCTGGAAGGCATTTTGCTGCTGACGGATGCGCGTTTGCGCGATGAGATGAACTTTTCTATTTTTGTTGATACGCCGCTGGATATTTGTCTGATGCGCCGTATCAAGCGGGATGTGAATGAACGTGGTCGTTCAATGGATTCGGTGATGGCGCAATACCAGAAAACCGTCCGTCCAATGTTCCTGCAATTTATTGAGCCTTCAAAGCAATACGCCGACATCATTGTGCCGCGCGGGGGTAAAAACCGCATCGCCATCGATATTCTGAAGGCTAAAATCAGTCAGTTCTTTGAATAAGTTCAGCGAATTGTGTACCGTTCAGTGATAACCTGGTTCACCCTTAACGCACCTGGCATTAAGGGTTTGAAGCACGAAAGGAGAAAGTGCCATGCGTTTATGTGACCGAGATATTGAAGCCTGGTTGGATGAAGGTCGCCTGTCGATCACTCCACGCCCTCCTGTCGAGCGAATCAATGGCGCCACGGTAGATGTGCGTCTTGGCAACAAATTCCGTACGTTCCGCGGTCATACGGCGGCGTATATCGATTTGAGCGGACCGAAAGATGAAGTCAGCGCCGCGCTGGATCGCGTGATGAGTGATGAAATCGTCCTCAAGGACGGCGAGGCATTCTTCTTGCATCCGGGTGAGCTTGCGCTGGCGGTAACATTCGAATCCGTGACGCTGCCTTCCGATCTCGTCGGTTGGTTAGATGGCCGTTCATCTCTGGCGCGTCTGGGACTGATGGTACACGTCACCGCACACCGTATCGATCCGGGCTGGTCTGGCTGTATCGTACTGGAGTTTTACAACTCCGGAAAATTACCCCTGGCTCTGCGTCCGGGCATGCCGATTGGCGCATTAAGTTTCGAACCGCTTTCCGGTCCGGCAGCGCGACCATACAACCGTCGTCAGGATGCGAAGTATCGCGACCAGCAGGGCGCCGTTGCCAGCCGGATCGATAAAGACTGAGTGTTTATCAGTCCATTGGGGATAGCATGAGACGATTTCTGACGACGCTGATGATTCTTCTGGTCGTGCTGGTGGCCGGCTTTTCTGCGTTAGTACTGTTGGTGAATCCGAATGATTTCCGCGCGTATATGGTCAAGCAGGTTGCCGCACGTAGCGGGTATCAGCTGCAGTTGGATGGCCCCCTGCGTTGGCACGTATGGCCGCAACTGAGTATCCTCTCAGGGCGAGTGGTGTTAACAGCTGAAGGCGCCAGCGAGCCTCTGGTTCGTGCCGACAATATGCGTCTCGACGTCGCGTTGTGGCCGCTGTTGAGCCACCAGCTCAGCGTGAAGCAGGTGATGCTCAAAGGCGCAGTGATTCAACTGACCCCGCAAACTGAGGCGGTGCGCGGTAAAGATGCGCCCGTTGCCCCAAAAGACAATATGTTGCCCGATCTGGCGGAAGACAAAGGGTGGTCGTTTGATATCGCCCGTTTGCGGGTTGCCGACAGTGTTCTGGTATTCCAACATGAAGACGACGAACAAGTTACCGTTCGTGATATTCGTCTGGAGATGGAACAAGATAGCCAGCACCGCGGCACGTTTGATTTTTCCGGGCGTGTGAACCGCGATCAGCGCGATCTCGCGTTATCCTTTAACGGTACGGTCGATGCCTCCGATTATCCGCACAACTTATCTGCGAATATTGAGCAGTTAAGCTGGCAACTGCAGGGGGCCGATCTGCCGCCGCAGGGAATCAACGGTCAGGGACATCTTCAGGCGCAATGGCTGGAAGAGAAAAAACAGCTTTCGTTTAGCCAGATAAATTTGACCGCCAATGACTCTTCGTTCTCCGGGCAAGCGCACGTATCCTTGTTGGAAAAACCGGAATGGGCCGTCGACCTGAAATTTGGTCAGCTCAATCTGGATAACCTGCTCGTACAACATGACGCAGCGGCGACAGCAAAAGGTGACGTTCAGCAAGGTCAGAGTCAGTCAACGCTGGCGCGCCCCGTCATTGCTTCCCAGGTTGATGCCGTTTCGTATCAAGGACTCAAGGGTTTTTCGGCAGACATCGCTTTGCAGGCTGACAAAGTGCTGTGGCGGAAAATGGCGTTTGAGAATGTTTCGGCAAAAATAGACAACCAGTTCGGCTTACTGAACATTGCGCAGTTGCAGGGAAAAAGTGATGGCGGGCTGATCTCACTGCCCGGCACGCTGGATGCCAGAAAGGGAGAACCGCGAGCGGTCTTTCATCCGCGTCTGGAAGGTGTGGAAATTGGCACGATTCTGAAGGCCTTTGATTACCCCATCGCACTCACCGGCAAGCTGTCGCTGGCGGGAGACTTTTCCGGCTCAGATATTGATGCCCAGGCGTTTCGCCATAGCTGGCAAGGGCAGGCCCATGTCGAAATGAACGATACGCGAATGGAAGGGATGAACTTCCAGCAGATGATTCAACAGGCTGTAGAACGCAGCGGTGGGGATGTTAAATCTCAGCAAAACCTCGATAACGTGACCCGGTTGGATCATTTTGTAACCGATATGACGCTGGATAACGGAGAGGTGACGCTGGATAACATGGCAGGCGAGTCCGCGATGTTGGCGCTAACCGGCAAAGGAACGTTAGATCTGGTGAAGCAGAATTGCGACACGCTGTTTAACATTCGCGTGCTGGGCGGTTGGGATGGCGAAAGTAAGTTAATTAGTTTCCTGAAGGCCACCCCGGTTCCTCTCAGGGTCTATGGCCAGTGGCAATCACTGAACTACAGTCTGCAAGTTGATCAGCTTTTGCGTAAGCATCTGCAGGATGAAGCAAAACGTCGTCTGAATGACTGGGCAGATCGCAATAAAGATTCCCGCAATGGCAAAGATGTTAAAAAGTTGCTGGATAAGCTCTGATTCATATTGCCGGATGGTGGCTAATGCCCCATCCGGCCCGTGACTTACACCTCGTAATCCATCTCTTCTTCACCGTGTAGCGGTATCAGCTGGACCTTTTGCACGCGATGATTTTCCACCTGCAGGGTTTTCAGTCGGTAGTCGCCAACCTGAACTTCCTCCCCGGTTTTTGGGATACGCTGCAAATACTCCATTAACAGTCCGGCAATGGTGTGATACTCACGCTTATCGTCTAACGGGATAGGCACGTACTGCACCAGGTCTTCCAGTGGCATATGTCCGTTAGCGGTCCACGAACCATCGGCGTTTTTCTGAATATCATGGCGGGCGTCGATTTCCTCTACCTCGTTTGGCAGATTGCCGGCGATGGTTTCCATCACATCACTCAGCGTCACAATCCCTTCGACGGAACCAAATTCATCGGCTACAAACGCGAAGTGCGTGCGGGCATTACGGAACTGCTCAAGCGCCGGAAGCAGCGGCAAGGTCTCCGGGAACACCAGCGGCTGGCGAATCAAGACGCGCAGGTCGAGCGGTTCGCCGCGCAGAGACTGTTGCAGCAAATCGATGACATGCACCACGCCCAGCAGTTCCTCCTGCTCGTCTTCGCCAGTGACCACCAGACGCGTATGCTGGTTTTTTTCCAGTAAGGCGCGGATTTCTGCTTCGGGCGCATTGAGGTCAATATGTTCAATATCGTGGCGCGAGGTCATGATACTGCTGACGGTACGCTGATTGAAGTTCAGCACACGTTCAATCATCCGCCGCTCCTGAGGCGCAAAAATCTGACCTTCATGATGATCCGCCAGCATCGCCGCGGTTTCGGCATCCAGTTCGGCATCTTCTTTTTGCCCGCTCAGCAGCCGCATTACCGCCTCGGCGGTGCGCTGGCGCAGAGTATGGTTGGCTGAGAGGAAGCGACGACGGTTAAAGATAGCCAACTGGTTCAATGCTTCGATCATGACCGAGAAGCCGATGGCCGCGTACAGGTAACCTTTCGGGATATGGAAACCAAACCCTTCGGCCACCAGACTGAAACCAATCATCAGCAGGAAGCTCAGACACAGAATAACAATAGTTGGATGGCTGTTAACAAAGCGCGTCAGCGACTTGCTGGCCAGCAACATCAGGCTGATGGCAATAATGACTGCCGCCATCATCACCGCCAGGTGATCGACCATGCCAACAGCGGTAATGACGGAATCCAGAGAGAAGATGGCGTCCAGCACCACGATCTGCGCGACCACACCCCAGAACTTAGCGCCTTTGCGCTGGGTGGGGTTATCGCTGTCTTTCCCTTCCAGCCGTTCGTTGAGCTCCATAGTGGCTTTAAACAGCAGGAAGAAACCACCGAACAGCATGATCAGATCGCGGGCGCTGAAGCTGAGATCGCGAATGCTGAACAGCGGCGTGGTCAGCGTTACCAGCCAGGATATTGATGCCAGCAGCAGCAGGCGCATAACCATTGCCAGCAGTAGCCCGGTAATACGCGCCTTATCCCGCTGGGCAGGAGGTAGTTTCTCCGCGAGGATGGCAATAAAAACAAGATTATCAATGCCAAGAACAAGTTCGATCACGATTAACGTGACCAGTCCGGCCCAGATTGACGGATCGGCAATCCATTCCATAGTAAATGCTATACCCATAGTTGTATGACAATTGTCACAATTCGATCATGGGTAAAACTGGCGAAAAATGCAATGGCGAGAAGGGATTTCTCTGTCGGTTATATCAGAACTGATGCAGGATAATAGCCTTAATGTAACTACAGGAAATGATTTTATTAATCTAAATATATTTAGGAAATATCGCAGGTGGAATATTTCTATATCAACATTGTCAATATCAATAAAATCCTAAAAATATATAAATCCTACGCTTAATATTAATCTTAAAAGCCAGGTATCGGCGGTTTGTTATCTTGCCTGATATTCGCATAGCTGCAACAATTCTTGCGGTAATAATCAAAAGATAAATATTTCCTCATCAATCAGTGGCGCCATTCCCGATGCGTTAACGCTGTAAATGTGATGAAAATAAAGGAGAAGATAAAAATTTAAATTAATCAGTGCATTGGTAGCTAGTGAAGCCAGGGGCGGTAGCGTGTCTGGTCGCCTGAAACAAGCCTAAATTATTCTGTCAAGAGACCGCAGATGAATTCATTTTTTTTAGGACTGATGCCAGTTAAATTCCATTTCAATTAACGGCAAGGTAAATACGTACAGGCGAAGTCGCTATTTAGATTGCATGTGATAAATACTCTGCCAAAGTGATAAATAATCAATGATGAAATCCAAACTTAAATTGATGCCAGTATTGGTATCGGTAATCTTGATAAACGGTTGTACCGTGCTTCCGGGCAGCAATATGTCTACGATGGGCAAAGATGTGATTAAACAGCAGGACGCTGATTTTGATATCGATCGCATGGTGAATGTTTATCCACTCACGCCACGGCTGGTCGAACAATTACGTCCTCGACCAAATGTTGCACAGCCTAATATGTCGCTGGACCAGGAGATTTCCGGATATCAGTACCGGGTAGGCCCGGGGGATGTCCTGAATGTGACCGTCTGGGACCATCCTGAACTCACCACGCCAGCCGGGCAGTACCGTAGCTCAAGCGATACCGGCAACTGGGTGCAGCCTGATGGCACCATGTTTTACCCCTACATCGGCAAAGTCAGCGTGGTAGGAAAAACGTTGGCAGAGATTCGTAGTGATATTACCGGGCGCTTAGCGAAGTACATTGCTGACCCGCAGGTGGACGTTAATATCGCCGCTTTCCGCTCGCAGAAGGCCTATGTCTCCGGGCAGGTGAACAAATCCGGCCAGCAGGCCATCACCAACGTGCCGCTTACCGTTCTCGATGCCATTAACGCCGCTGGCGGTCTCACCGAGGCAGCAGACTGGCGCAACGTTGTGCTGACTCATAAAGGGCAGGAGCAACGTATTTCACTGCAAGCGCTGATGCAAAATGGCGACCTGAGCCAGAACCGCCTGCTTTATCCTGGCGACATTCTGTTTGTTCCGCGTAATGACGATCTGAAAGTCTTCGTAATGGGGGAAGTGAAAAAACAGAGCACCCTCAAAATGGACTTCAGCGGCATGACGCTCACCGAAGCGCTGGGCAATGCCGAAGGTATCGACCTGACCACCTCCAACGCCAGCGGCATTTTCGTTATTCGACCATTGAAAGGCGAGGGCGGGAACAACGGCAAGATCGCCAATATCTATCAGCTTGATATGTCCGATGCGACGTCGCTGGTGATGGCAACATCATTCCGACTCCAGCCATACGATGTGGTGTACGTCACTACCGCGCCGGTTGCTCGCTGGAACCGTTTGATCAATCAGTTGCTGCCGACTATTAGCGGTGTTCGCTATATGACGGACACGGCCAGCGACCTTCACAACTGGTAATCATCATGTTTAACAAAATCTTAGTTGTCTGTGTGGGGAACATTTGTCGTTCCCCGACGGCAGAGCGTTTATTAAGGCAATTTCATCCGGCGTTAACGGTCTCTTCAGCCGGTCTTGGGGCGCTGGTGGGGAAAGGCGCGGATCCGTGTGCTATTAGCGTGGCGCAGGCGCACAACTTGTCACTGGATAATCATTGTGCCCGGCAGATCTCGGGACGCATGTGCCGGGAGTATGACCTGATCCTGACCATGGAGAAGCGCCATATCTCTGCCCTGTGTGAAATGGTACCGGAGATGCGTGGCAAAGTGATGCTTTTTGGGCACTGGGACAGCGAGCGCGAAATTCCCGATCCGTATCGTAAAAGCCGTGATGCGTTTGACGCGGTGTACGCATTACTTGAACGGTCTGCCCGCCAATGGGCTCAGGCACTGAACGCAGAGCAGGGAAAACAATGACAGAAAAAGTTAAACAGTCTGCTGCGCCGGTAACCGGCAATGATGAAATCGATATTGGTCGTCTGGTTGCAACGGTGGTGGAGGCCCGCTGGTGGGTATTAGGCATTACCACGGCTTTTGCATTGTGTGCCGCGGTCTACACACTGTTCGCCACACCCATCTACAGTGCGGACGCGCTGGTGCAAATTGAGCAAAATACCGGAAATTCACTGGTGCAGGATATTGGCTCGGCGTTGTCGAACAAACCTCCGGCCTCGGAAGCGGAAATTCAGCTCATCCAGTCGCGTCTGGTATTAGGGAAAACGGTAGACGATCTTAACCTCGATATCGCCGTTACCAAAGATACATTCCCTATTTTTGGCGCGGGCTGGGACCGGCTGATGGGCCGCCAGAACGAAACGGTTAATGTGACCACCTTCACGTTGCCAAAGGCAATGAATGAACAGACCTTCACGCTCAATGTGCTGAATGACAAAAGCTATCAACTGGTGAGTGACGGGGGTTTTAGCGCCCGGGGGCAAGTCGGCAAGGTGTTGGAACATGATGGCGTGACGATGCTCGTTGAGGCGATTCATGCCAGCCCGGAGAGCCAATTTACCGTCAGCAAATTCTCCACGCTGGGCATGATAAACACCCTGCAAAATAACCTGATGGTGACGGAAACGGGCAAAGACACCGGCGTATTGAGCCTGACCTTTACCGGCGAAGACCGCGAGCAAATCCGCCAGATCCTCGACAGTATTACCCGCAACTATCTGCAACAAAACGTGGAACGTAAATCCGAAGAGGCCGCCAAAAGTCTGGCGTTTCTGGCAAAGCAACTGCCTGAGGTACGTAACCGGCTTGACGTTGCTGAAAACAAGCTGAACGCCTTTCGTCAGGATAAAGACTCCGTGGATTTGCCGCTGGAAGCCAAAGCGGTGCTGGATTCGATGGTGAATATCGATGCGCAGCTGAATGAACTGACCTTCAAAGAAGCGGAGATTTCCAAGCTGTTCACCAAAGCGCATCCGGCGTACCGCACGCTGCTGGAAAAACGCCAGGCGCTGGAAGATGAGAAAAGTAAGCTGAACGGGCGCGTAACGGCGATGCCGAAAACGCAGCAGGAAATTGTTCGTCTGACGCGTGATGTGGAGTCCGGTCAGCAGGTCTATATGCAGTTGCTGAACAAGCAACAGGAACTGAAGATTACCGAGGCCAGTACGGTTGGCGATGTGCGCATTGTCGATCCCGCGATTGCCCAGCCTGGCGTGCTGAAGCCGAAAACGGCGCTGATTATTCTCGGCAGTATCATTCTTGGTTTGATGCTTTCTGTGGTGGGCGTACTGCTGCGTTCTCTGTTTAATCGCGGTATTGAAAGCCCCCAGGCGCTGGAAGAGCATGGTATCAGCGTGTATGCCAGTATTCCGCTATCTGAATGGCAAAAAGCGCGTGATAACGTTCAGACCATTAAAGGTGTGAAACGCTACAAGCAAAGCCAGCTGTTGGCCGTGGGGAATCCAACGGATCTCGCCATAGAAGCGGTCCGCAGCCTGCGTACCAGTCTGCACTTTGCCATGATGCAGGCGCGTAACAACGTATTGATGCTGACCGGCGTCAGCCCATCGATTGGTAAAACGTTTGTCTGCGCCAACCTGGCGGCAGTCATCAGCCAGACCAACAAACGCGTGCTGTTGATCGATTGCGACATGCGCAAAGGCTATACCCACGAACTGCTGGGGACCAATAACGTCAACGGCCTGTCTGAGATCCTGATTGGTAAGGGGGATATCTCATCCAGCGCCAAACCGACATCGATTCCGCATTTTGATCTGATCCCTCGCGGTCAAGTCCCTCCCAATCCTTCCGAGCTGTTGATGAGCGAGCGTTTCGGCGAACTGATTGCCTGGGCCAGCTCGCACTATGACCTGGTGCTGATTGACACCCCACCAATTCTGGCGGTGACCGACGCGGCGATTGTTGGCCGTCATGTCGGCACCACGCTGATGGTGGCGCGTTATGCGGTCAACACGCTGAAAGAGGTGGAAACCAGCCTGAGTCGCTTCGAGCAAAATGGCATCCAGGTGAAAGGGGTGATCCTCAACTCGATATTCCGCCGTGCCAGCGGGTATCAGGATTACGGCTACTACGAATACGAATATACGTCGGATGCGAAATAAATCACCAACCCTGCCGGATGCGGCGAAAACGCCTTATCCGGCCTACAAAAGCGTATCTATCCGGAAACGAAAATGACGACAGAAAACCCGCTAATTTCAATTTATATGCCAACCTGGAACCGCCAGCAGCTGGCCATTCGGGCGATTAAATCGGTGTTGCGCCAGGACTACCCTCACTGGGAGATGATCATTGTGGATGATTGCTCTTCATCATATGAGCAGTTGCAGCAGTTTGTTGAGGAACTCAACGATCCGCGTGTGTCGTATACGCATAATTCCACCAACTCCGGGGCCTGCGCGGTGCGTAATCAGGCCATTATGCAGGCCAACGGGCAATACATTACGGGGATTGATGATGATGATGAATGGACGCCGAACCGCCTGAGCGTGTTCCTGCAGTACCGGCATCAACTGGTCACACGGGCGTTTCTGTATGCCAATGACTATGTCTGTGAGGGCGAAGTGTATTCGCAGCCGACCAGTCTGCCGCTCTATCCGAAGTCCGTTTATTCACGCCGCAGGTTTTATAAGCGCAACATCATTGGTAATCAGGTATTTACCTGGGCATGGCGGTTTAAAGCATGCCTGTTCGATACCACGCTGAAAGCGGCGCAGGATTACGACATCTTCCTGCGCATGGTGGTGGCGTATGGCAAACCGTGGAAGGTCAAAGAGGCGACGCAGATCCTGCATGTGAATCACGGCGAGATGCGTATTACCTCATCGCCGAATAAATTCTCCGGCTACTTTCAGTTTTACCGCAAGCACAAAGGCAAATTTGACCGGGCCAGCAAGAAATATCAGTTGTTTACCCTCTATCAGATCCGCAACAAACGGATGAACTGGCGCACGCTGCTGACGCTGCTTTCTGTTCGTAACAGTAAGCGTCTGGCCGACGGACTGCGAGGACGCTAATTATGCTGGAAGATTTACGCGCGAACGGCTGGAGTCTGCGCCCCTGCTGCATGGTGGTGGCCTATCGGATTGCCCATTTTTGCTCCGTCTGGCGTAAAAAAAATATCATAAACAACCTGTGGGCCGCCCCGGTGCTGGTGATGTACCGCCTTATCACCGAATGCCTGTTTGGCTATGAAATTCAGGCTGCTGCATCAATCGGTCGTCGTTTCACCATCCATCATGGCTATGGGGTGGTTATCAATAAACACGTGGTAGCGGGGGATGATTTTACCCTACGCCACGGCGTCACTATCGGCAATCTTGGCACCAACGATCCATCCTGTCCGGTCATCGGTAACGGCGTTGAGTTGGGGGCCAATGTCACTCTGCTCGGCGACGTTGCTATTGGCGATAACGTGACGATTGGCGCGGGGAGCGTCGTGGTGGATAGCGTTCCGGACAATACGCTGGTCGTGGGCGAGAAAGCACGGGTGAAGGTAATAAAATGAAGATATTACAGTTTAATGTGCGACTCGCAGAAGGTGGGGCGGCAGGCGTGGCGTTAGATTTGCATCTTCGCGCGCTGGAAAAAGGGCTGTCGTCGCGGTTTGTCTATGGCTATGGCAAAGGCGGTAAAAAAAGCGCCAGTCATGCGAATTACCCGCAGGTTATCAAATATACGCCGCGCCTGACGTCGGTGGCGAACATTGCGCTGTTTCGTTTCGCGAACCGCGACATGTTTGGCAATCTCAACAAGTTATATCGTGAAGTTACCCGCACCTCCGGCCCGCTGGTACTGCATTTTCATGTGTTGCACAGCTACTGGTTGAACCTGGAAGAGGTGGTGACCTTTTGCCAAAAAGTGAAGGCGCATAAACCGGATATCACTTTCGTCTGGACGCTGCACGATCACTGGAGCGTGACCGGGCGCTGTGCCTTTACCGATGGCTGCGAAGGCTGGAAAACGGGCTGTCAGAAATGCCCAACGCTCAGCAACTATCCGCCGGTAAAAGTCGATAAAGCCCATCAGCAGTTGCCCGGTAAGCGGCAGATGTTCCGTGCCATGCTGGCACTGGGCTGCCAGTTTATCTCGCCCAGTCAACATGTGGCCGACGCATTCAACAGCCTGTATGGCGTGGGACGCTGCCGCGTTATCAATAATGGCATTGATGTGGCAACCGAAGCCATTCTTGCCGAACTACCCGCGATGCCTGCGGAGAGCGGTCGGCCGAAAATTGCCGTGGTGGCTCATGACCTGCGCTATGACGGCAAAACCAGTCAACAACTGGTGCGAGCGATTAGCGCGCTTGGGGACAAAATTGAGCTGCATACCTTCGGCAAATTTTCGCCATTTGCGGGAGATAACGTCATCAACCACGGTTTTGAGAGCGATAAGCGCACGTTGATGAGTGCGCTTAACCAGATGGATGGACTGGTGTTCAGCTCCCGTGTCGATAACTACCCGCTGATTTTGTGTGAAGCGCTTTCCATCGGCGTACCGGTAATTGCCACGCACAGCGATGCCGCGCAGGAAGTGCTGGCTAAATCAGGCGGTAAAACGTTCAGCGAAGCGGACGTATTGCAGCTGGTGCAGCTGAAAAAATCAGACATTGCGCAGGCGGTATTTGACACGTCCCTTACCGCGTTCAGTCAACGCAGTCGGGTGGCATACAGTGGGCAACAGATGCTGGAGGAATATGTCTCGTTCTATCAGAATCTGTAGCTATCTGGTGCTACCGCTGCTTTATCTGCTGGTTAACGTCAAACTCGCCCAGCTTGGCGAGAGCTTCCCGATAACTATCGTCACCTTCTTACCCGTTCTGCTGTTGCTGTTTGTCGAGCGCATCAATATCAAAAAATTAATGATCGCGCTGGGGGTAGGGGGCGGGCTGACGGCGTTTAACTACCTGTTCGGTCAATCACTGGATGCCAGTAAGTACGTAACGTCAGCGATGCTGTTTGTTTATACCGTGGTGATCATTGGCATGGTGTGGAGTATTCGCTTCAAAACCATTTCACCGCATAACTACATTAAGATTTTGCGTTTTTTCTGGCTGGTGGTGGGACTGGTGGTGGGGTTAGCTGCGGTTGAAATGGCACAGATAATTCTCAGCGGCGGCAGCAGTTTAATGGAAGTTATTTCGAAATATCTTATTTACAGTAACAGCTATGTTCTGAACTTTATTAAGTTTGGTGGGAAACGTACCACTGCGCTCTATTTCGAACCGGCATTCTTCGCTCTGGCGTTAATCTCAATTTGGCTCAGTATCAAACAGTTTGGTATCAAAACACCTAAGTCCGATGCTATGATTCTGGCAGGGATAATATTATCAGGATCGTTTTCAGGAGTAATGACGTTTATTTTGTTTTATCTCCTGGAGTGGGCGTTCCAGTACCTGAATAAGGATGCGATAAAAAAGAAGCTACCGCTGGCGATAATCTCATTAAGCGTGTTTTTAGTTGGGGTGATATTTGCTTTTCCGTACATCGCAACGCGGCTTGGTGATTTAGGGACTGAAGGTTCGTCATCGTATTATCGTATCGTAGGGCCATTAGTGATGGTCGGTTATTCGTTACTGAACGTTGATGGCGTAGTGAGATTTGGCTCACTTTATGAATACGTCGCGTCATTCGGAATTTTTAACGGTGCAGATGTCGGTAAAACAATAGACAATGGTTTGTATCTGCTGATTATTTATTTTTCATGGTTCGCGGTGATATTAGCCCTGTGGTACATGGGGAAGGTCATGAAAATGATGATCAATGCGTTTGGCGATAATCAGAATTATCGGGTGCAGCTTTATCTTTTTACACCGTTGTCACTGTTTTTTACAGGTTCAGTATTTAGTCCGGAATACGCATTTTTAATTGTGTGTCCGTTTATATTGCGCAAGGCGCTGAATATCGCGAGGTAACTCACATGCTGCTCAGTATCATTACCGTCGCCTTTCGCAATCTGGAAGGGATCGTCAAAACTCACGCATCGCTGGCACATCTGGCGCAAGCGGGTGATATCAGTTTTGAGTGGATTGTTGTTGATGGCGGCTCCTCGGATGGTACGTCGGCGTTTCTTGAAGGGCTCTGTGGGGAACACCGGTTACGGTTTGTCAGCGAGCCGGATAACGGCATCTATGATGCGATGAACAAAGGCATCGCGATGGCGCGCGGGCGGTTCGCGCTGTTCCTCAACTCCGGGGATATTTTGCATGCGGACGCGGCACATTTTATCCGCCAGCTAAAAATGCAGAGCGACCAAACCATGGTCATTGGCGATGCGTTGCTGGATTTCGGCAATGGCAACAAAATTAAGCGCCGGGCAAAACCGGGTTGGTATATTTATCACAGCCTGCCCGCCAGTCATCAGGCGATATTCTTTCCGCTCTCAGGACTGAATGTCTGGCATTATGATTTGCAATATAAAATATCGTCTGATTACGCGTTGGCAGCCCAATTATACAAGTCCGGTTACGCTTTTAAAAAGTTGAG
Organism: Citrobacter sp. MGH105; assembly: GCF_001037485.2. NCBI lineage: Bacteria > Pseudomonadati > Pseudomonadota > Gammaproteobacteria > Enterobacterales > Enterobacteriaceae > Citrobacter > Citrobacter sp. MGH105. Next base: position 1,901,279 of record NZ_CP073048.1, read on the forward strand.
CGGATTGGTATCGGAGTTTTCTATGGGCGGAGTGTCAACGACGAATAATCTGGAATTGTGTCGGGATGCCAAAAAAGTACAGCGCCAGATATTACACATGCCAGGTTTTTGGACCGGTTTGTCAGAATATTTACGTCTGCGCACAACCGCTAAAACAAAAAACTTATATGGGAAAACGTAAGGGCATATTATGCAGGACTTAAGCGGATTTAAAGTGCCTGGAGGTTTTCGCGGCGGTGGTGCTATTAAAGTGCAATTATGGTGGGCGGTGCAAGCAACATTATTTCGCTGGTCACCGCAGGTCATGTATCGCTGGCGTGCGTTTTTATTACGAATGTTTGGTGCAAAAATAGGAAAAAACGTAGTCATTCGGCCTTCAGTAAAAATTACTTATCCGTGGAAATTAACCCTGGGAGATTATGCCTGGGTGGGTGACGACGCGGTTTTATATACGTTAGGTGATATTACGATTGGCGCCCATGCGGTTATTTCGCAAAAAAGTTATTTATGCACCGGGAGTCATGATTATGCCAGTCAACATTTTGATATTAACGCCACGCCGATTGTGGTTGGCGCTAAATGCTGGTTGGCGACAGATGTCTTTGTCGCGCCTGGCGTGACGATTGGCGATGGCACCGTCGTTGGAGCACGAAGCAGCGTATTTAAATCGCTGCCAGCAAATGTTGTTTGTCGGGGAAATCCCGCAGTAGTCACGCGCGAACGCGTCGAGAAAGTTACTCCCTGAGGGGATCACTGAAGAGGTTATAACATGTCAAAAGTCGCTCTCATTACTGGCGTAACCGGGCAGGATGGTTCTTACCTGGCAGAACTCCTGCTGGAAAAAGGGTACGAAGTACACGGTATTAAGCGTCGCGCTTCATCATTCAACACCGAACGTGTGGACCACATCTACCAGGATCCGCATTCAGGCAATCCCAAATTTCATCTGCACTATGGCGATTTGACCGACTCCTCCAACCTGACCCGTATTTTACAGGAAGTCCAACCGGATGAAGTCTATAACCTGGGCGCCATGAGCCACGTTGCGGTGTCGTTTGATTCACCGGAATACACCGCAGACGTTGATGCGATCGGCACCTTGCGTTTGCTGGAGGCGATCCGCTTCCTTGGTCTGGAGAAAAAGACCCGTTTTTATCAGGCGTCCACCTCTGAACTGTATGGTCTGGTACAGGAAATTCCACAGAAAGAGAGCACGCCGTTCTATCCGCGTTCACCGTATGCTGTTGCCAAGCTGTACGCCTACTGGATCACCGTCAACTACCGCGAGTCTTACGGGATGTATGCCTGTAACGGCATTCTGTTCAACCACGAATCTCCGCGCCGCGGCGAAACCTTTGTCACTCGCAAAATTACCCGGGCGATCGCCAACATCGCTCAGGGGCTGGAGTCTTGCCTGTACCTGGGCAACATGGATTCACTGCGCGACTGGGGGCATGCCAAAGATTACGTCAGGATGCAGTGGATGATGCTGCAGCAGGATAAGCCGGAAGATTTCGTGATTGCCACCGGCGTGCAGTATTCCGTGCGCCAGTTCGTGGAAATGGCGGCCGCTCAGTTGGGGATTAAATTGCGCTTTGAAGGCGAGGGCGTGAATGAGAAAGGCATCGTGGTTTCTGTGACCGGACACGATGCGCCGGGGGTGAAACCCGGGGATGTCATGATTGCCGTTGACCCGCGCTACTTCCGTCCGGCTGAGGTGGAAACGCTGCTGGGCGATCCGGCCAAAGCACATGAAAAACTGGGCTGGAAACCGGAAATCACGCTGCGCCAGATGATCTCGGAAATGGTTGCCAACGATCTTGATGCGGCGAAGAAACATTCCCTGCTCAAGTCGCACGGTTACGAGGTCGCCATCGCGCTGGAGTACTGAGGATGAAGACACAACGTATTTTTGTGGCGGGCCATCGCGGGATGGTGGGGGCCGCCATCGTCAGACAACTGGCTCAGCGAGATAACGTAGAACTGGTGCTGCGTACCCGCGACCAGCTTAATCTGCTGGACGCCGGTGCGGTGCAGGCGTTCTTTGCCGCTGAACGTATTGACCAGGTGTATCTGGCGGCGGCAAAAGTGGGGGGGATTGTGGCGAACAATACTTATCCTGCTGATTTTATTTATGAAAATATGATGATTGAGAGCAACATTATTCATGCAGCGCATCTGCATAACGTGAATAAACTGTTGTTCCTCGGGTCATCCTGTATTTATCCCAAACAAGCTACCCAGCCAATCGCCGAAAGTGAACTGTTGCAGGGGGCACTTGAACCGACCAATGAGCCGTATGCGATTGCCAAAATTGCCGGTATCAAGCTGTGCGAATCGTATAACCGACAGTATGGCCGTGATTATCGCTCGGTGATGCCGACCAATCTGTACGGACCGCATGACAACTTTCATCCGAGTAATTCGCATGTGATCCCGGCGCTGCTGCGCCGCTTTCATGAGGCTCGCGAGCAAAATACGCCGGATGTGGTGGTGTGGGGAAGCGGGACGCCAATGCGTGAATTTCTGCATGTCGACGATATGGCGGCGGCCAGTATCCACGTGATGGAGCTGGCTCAGGAAGTGTTGCAGGAATATACCCAACCAATGCTGTCGCATATCAACGTGGGCACCGGTGTGGACTGCACCATTCGTGAACTGGCCCAGACCATCGCACAGGTTGTGGGTTACAAGGGGCGCGTGGTGTTTGACGCCAGCAAACCGGACGGCACGCCGCGCAAATTACTCGATGTTACGCGTCTGCATCAGTTGGGCTGGTATCACGAGATATCTCTGGAAGCGGGGCTTGCCAGTACATATCAGTGGTTCCTTGAAAACCAGCAGCGTTACCGGGGGTAAGCATGTTTTTACGTCATGAGGATTTTGCCACCGTTGTACGTTCAACTCCGCTGATTTCCATCGATTTGATCGTGGAAAACGCCCAAGGCGAATTTCTGCTTGGCAAGCGCCTCAATCGTCCGGCGCAGGGGTACTGGTTCGTGCCCGGCGGTCGGGTGCAAAAAGATGAACCGTTGCGCGCGGCCTTTGAGCGGCTGACTGACGCTGAGCTGGGGTTACGTTTACCGCTGTCCGCTGCAGAGTTTTACGGGGTCTGGCAGCACTTCTATGACGACAACTTTTCCGGGGAAGATTTCTCAACGCATTACATCGTGCTGGGATTTCGTCTGCGGGTGTCGGAAAACGACCTGCAACTGCCTGATGTTCAACATGACGCGTACCGCTGGCTGACAATTGAAGAGATCCTGGCCAGTGACCACGTGCACGACAACAGCCGGGCTTACTTCTGTGAGAAGAGTCAGGCCGGAGTACCCGGGCTATGAAGATCCTTGTGTATGGCATCAACTATTCGCCGGAGTTGACCGGTATCGGTAAATACACCGGTGAAATGGTGGAGTGGATGGCGCAACAGGGGCATGACGTACGGGTGATCACTGCGCCGCCTTATTATCCGCAGTGGAAGGTCAACGGTCGCTATTCATCCTGGCGCTATCGTCGTGAAGAGGGCGATGCCATCGTCTGGCGTTGTCCGCTGTATGTGCCTGAGCAGCCTTCTACGCTCAAGCGCTTGCTGCATTTAGGCAGTTTTGCCCTGAGCAGTTTCTTCCCGCTGCTGGCGCAGCGCCGCTGGAAGCCGGATCGCATCATTGGGGTAGTGCCAACGCTGTTTTGTACGCCGGGCATGCGCCTGCTGGCGAAGCTGTCCGGGGCGCGCACGCTGCTGCATATTCAGGATTACGAAGTCGATGCCATGCTGGGGCTTGGCATGGCAGGCAAAGGCAAGCGTGGCGCGGTGGCAAAACTGGCCAGCGCCTTTGAGCGCAGTGGGCTGTTGAATATGGATCATATTTCGACCATTTCTCGCTCAATGATGAATAAAGCGCAGGAGAAGGGCGTTGATGCACAGAAGGTCATTTTCTTTCCGAACTGGTCAGAAGTAGCGCGCTTTCGTGACGTGAGCGACGCCGATGCTCTGGCGTTGCGCCAGCAACTGGGCTTGCCTGATGATAAAAAAATCATTCTCTACTCAGGCAATATCGGTGAAAAGCAAGGGCTGGAAAGTGTGATTGACGCAGCGGCCCTGTTGAGCGAACAGCCCTGGATGTTTGTGATTGTCGGGCAGGGCGGAGGTAAAGCACGGCTGGAGAGTATGTCTGGCGAACGCGGCCTGAACAATGTGAAGTTCTTTCCGCTGCAATCTTATGACGCGCTGCCTGCGTTGCTCAAGATGGCGGACTGTCATCTGGTGGTACAAAAGCGCGGTGCGGCGGATGCCGTATTGCCCTCCAAACTGACCAATATCCTCGCCGTTGGTGGTAACGCGGTGATTACCGCCGAACCTGAGACCGAGTTGGGGCAGCTGTGTGACGCTCACCCAGGCATCGCGGTGTGTGTCGAGCCTGAATCAGTGAGTGCGCTGGTTGGCGGGATTCAACAGGCGTTAACCATGCCAAAGATTAACACGGTGGCACGTGAGTATGCCGAACGCACGTTGGATAAAGAAAACGTGCTGAGCCAATTTATTGCAGATATTCGGGGTACATGATGAGTCAAAACAAACTCTTTCCGGTGGTGATGGCCGGTGGCTCGGGTAGCCGTTTATGGCCTCTGTCCCGCGTACTATATCCAAAGCAGTTTCTGTGCCTGAAAGGCGATCTCACCATGCTGCAGACAACGATTTGTCGTCTGAACGGTGTGGAGTGCGAAAGCCCGGTGGTTATCTGTAATGAACAACACCGTTTCATCGTGGCGGAACAGCTACGACAACTGCACAAGCTGACTGAGAATATTATTCTCGAACCCGCCGGGCGCAATACTGCACCGGCGATAGCGCTGGCCGCGCTGGCGGCAAAACGTCAAAGTCCGGGGGAAGATCCGCTGCTGTTGGTATTGGCGGCCGATCACATGATTGCCGATGAAGAGGCATTTCGAGAGGCGGTTCGCAATGCAATGTCGTATGCCAGCGCGGGTAAGCTGGTGACGTTTGGTATCGTGCCGGACCAGCCGGAGACCGGCTACGGCTATATACGTCGCGGCGAGGTTTCGCCGACCAATACCGACGCCGTGGCTTTTGAGGTGGCGCAGTTTGTTGAAAAGCCCAATCTGGAAACCGCGCAGGCTTACGTGGCGAGCGGCGACTACTACTGGAACAGCGGCATGTTTCTGTTCCGGGCCGGGCGCTATCTGGAAGAACTGAAAAAATATCGCTCCGACATTCTTGAGGCCTGCGAAAACGCCATGAGTACGGTTGATCCCGATCTCGATTTTATCCGCGTTGATGAACAGGCGTTTCTCGCCTGCCCGGAAGAGTCTGTGGACTATGCGGTAATGGAACGTACGGCCGATGCGGTGGTGATGCCCATGAACGCAGGCTGGAGCGATGTGGGCTCCTGGTCATCGCTGTGGGAAATCAGCGCCCATACCGCTGAAGGTAATGTGCATCATGGTGACGTCATTAGCCATAAAACGGAAAATAGCTACGTGTATGCCGAGTCTGGCCTGGTGACGACCGTCGGGGTGAAGGATCTGGTGGTGGTGCAGACCAAAGATGCGGTGCTGATCGCCGATCGCAACGCGGTGCAGGACGTCAAAAAAGTGGTGGAGCAAATTAAAGCTGACGGACGTCATGAGCACCATATTCACCGTGAAGTTTACCGTCCATGGGGCAAGTACGACTCTATTGATGCCGGAGACCGTTACCAGGTGAAGCGGATTACCGTTAAACCCGGTGAGGGATTGTCCGTGCAGATGCATCATCACCGGGCTGAACATTGGGTTGTGGTGGCTGGGACCGCGAAGGTGACAATCAATGATGACATCAAACTGCTCGCTGAAAACGAGTCTGTCTATATTCCGCTGGGGGCGACCCATTGTCTGGAGAACCCGGGGAAAATCCCGCTCGATCTGATTGAAGTGCGTTCCGGATCTTATCTCGATGAGGATGATGTGGTGCGGTTTGCGGACAGATACGGGCGTACCTGATGCCGGATGCGCTGCGCTTATCCAGCCTACAACACCGTAGGCCCGATAAGCGAAGCGCGCCGGGAAATGCATTTAACACTCATTAAAAGGCTCATTAAGAGTCAGGGCCTCCTGTTGCCTGAAGAAGGGTAAATCATGACGAAATTAACCTGTTTCAAAGCCTACGATATTCGCGGCAGGCTGGGCGAAGAGCTGAATGAAGATATCGCGTGGCGTATCGGCCGCGCTTATGGCGAGTTCCTGAAGCCTAAAACGATTGTCCTCGGCGGCGATGTGCGCCTGACCAGTGAGACGCTGAAGCTGGCGCTGGCGAAAGGACTACAGGACGCGGGGGTGGATGTGCTGGATATTGGCATGTCGGGCACCGAAGAGATTTATTTTGCCACTTTCCACCTGGGCATTGACGGCGGTATTGAAGTGACCGCCAGCCATAATCCGATGGATTACAACGGCATGAAGCTGGTGCGGGAAGGGGCACGGCCCATCAGCGGAGATACCGGTCTGCGCGACGTGCAGCGCCTGGCGGAAGCCAATGACTTCCCGATGGTTGATGAGACAAAACGTGGCCGCTACCAGCGCATTACTACCCGTGATGCCTACATTGACCACCTGCTGGGTTACATCAATCCCGCCAACCTGAAACCGATGAAGCTGGTGCTCAATTCCGGTAACGGCGCGGCAGGTCCGGTGGTTGACGCTATTGAAGCCCGTTTTAAGGCGCTGGGCGTGCCGGTCGAGTTCATCAAAATTCACAACACGCCGGATGGCAACTTCCCCAACGGTATTCCCAACCCTCTGCTGCCGGAGTGTCGGGCAGACACGCGTAACGCGGTGATTGAACACGGCGCGGATATGGGGATTGCCTTCGACGGTGATTTTGACCGCTGCTTCCTGTTCGATGAAAAAGGTCAGTTCATTGAGGGCTACTACATTGTCGGCCTGCTGGCGGAAGCGTTTCTGGAGAAGAATCCGGGGGCGAAAATTATCCACGACCCACGCCTGTCCTGGAACACCGTGGATGTGGTGACGGCGGCAGGCGGTAAACCGGTGATGTCTAAAACCGGGCACGCGTTTATCAAAGAGCTGATGCGCCATGAAGATGCCATTTATGGTGGCGAAATGAGCGCGCACCACTATTTCCGCGATTTTGCCTATTGCGACAGCGGAATGATCCCGTGGCTGCTGGTGGCGGAACTGCTGTGTCTGAAAGGACAGTCGCTGGGCGAACTGGTCCGTGACCGGATGGTGGCCTACCCGGCGAGTGGTGAAATAAACAGTACGCTGGCAGAGCCGACGGCAGCGATTGCGCGCGTGGAGCAGCATTTTTCTCGTGAGGCGCTGTCGGTGGACAGAACGGACGGTATCAGCATGTCGTTTGTCGACTGGCGCTTCAATTTACGCTCTTCCAATACCGAACCGGTGGTGCGCCTGAACGTGGAATCGCGCGGAGATATTCCGTTGATGGAAGCGCGAACGCGCACTCTTCTGGCGTTACTAAATCAGTAATGCTGGTGCTTCCTTTGCCCGATTCTGGGCAAAGGGTGACTAACAGGAACCACGATGACACATCTAAAGAAGCGCGAGCGCGCCAAAACCAATGCGTCGTTAATTTCGATGGTACAACGCTTTTCAGATATCACCATCATGTTTGGCGGGTTGTGGGTAATCTGCGAATTAAGCGGTTTGCCTTTCCTGTACATGCACCTGCTGGTGGCGCTGATCACGCTGGTCGTTTTTCAGATGCTCGGTGGCATAACGGATTTTTATCGCTCCTGGCGCGGTGTCAAAATTTCCACTGAGCTGGTGCTGTTGCTGCAAAACTGGACGCTGAGTCTGATTTTTTGCGCAGGTCTGATCGCCTTTAATAACGATTTTGATAACCGTCTCGCCGTCTGGCTGGCGTGGTATCTGCTATCCAGTGTTGGCCTGGTGTTGAGCCGTTCGTTTATTCGCTACGGCGCGGGATGGTTGCGTAATCGCGGGTATAACACTCGCCGGGTGGCGGTGGCAGGGGACCTGCCCGCCGGACAAATGCTATTGGACAGCTTTCGCCATGAACCGTGGCTGGGATTTGAAGTGGCAGGGGTCTATCACGATCCTATCCCTGGAAAAAACTCCCGCGACTGGGCCGGTAATCTGCAACAACTGGTGGACGACGCCAAAGCCTCTCGTATTCATAACGTTTATATCGCCATGTCGATGAGCGATGGCGCTAGCGTCAAAAAACTGGTTCGCGAGCTGGCCGATACCACCTGTTCAGTGATCCTTATTCCTGATGTCTTTACCTTCAACATTCTGCATTCACGGATTGAAGAGATGAATGGCGTTCCGGTGGTGCCGTTGTATGACACGCCGCTCTCGGGGATTAATCGCCTGTTGAAACGCGCGGAAGATATCGTGCTGGCTTCGCTGATCCTGCTGCTTATTTCTCCGGTGCTGTGTGGCATAGCGCTACTGGTAAAACTGACCTCCAAAGGTCCGGTGATTTTCCGCCAGACCCGTTACGGCATGGATGGGAAGCCGATCAAAGTCTGGAAATTTCGCTCGATGAAAGTGATGGAAAACGACGCGGTGGTGACGCAGGCGACGCAAAACGATCCGCGCGTTACCCCTGTGGGGAATTTCCTGCGCCGAACGTCACTCGATGAACTGCCGCAGTTTATTAACGTGCTGACCGGGGGCATGTCTATTGTTGGGCCACGCCCGCATGCGGTGGCGCATAACGAACAGTACCGCCAGCTGATCGAGGGGTACATGTTACGCCATAAGGTGAAACCGGGTATTACCGGCTGGGCGCAAATCAACGGCTGGCGCGGTGAAACCGATACGCTGGAAAAAATGGAAAAACGTGTGGAGTTTGACCTCGAATACATTCGCGAGTGGAGCGTGTGGTTCGATATCAAAATTGTTTTTCTGACGGTATTCAAAGGCTTTGTCAACAAAGCGGCGTATTAACATGAGCTTACGAGAAAAAACGCTGAACGGCGCAAAGTGGTCGGCGATTGCCACGGTGATCATCATTGGTCTGGGGCTTATCCAGATGACCGTACTGGCACGGATTATTGATAACCACCAGTTCGGGTTGTTAACCGTGGCGCTGGTGATCATCGCGCTGGCAGATACGTTGTCTGACTTTGGTATCGCCAACTCAATTATTCAGCGCAAAGAGATTGGCTATCTTGAACTGACCACGCTGTACTGGCTCAACGTTGGGTTGGGTATCGTGGTATGCGTGGCGATGTTTCTACTGAGCGAGACGATTGCCAGCGTACTTAATAACCCAGAACTGGCACCGCTCATCAAAACGTTATCGCTGGCGTTTGTGGTGATACCGCACGGGCAGCAGTTTCGCGCGCTGATGCAAAAAGAGCTGGCCTTCAACAAAATTGGCATGATTGAAACCAGTTCGGTACTGGCCGGTTTTACCTTTACCGTAGTCAGCGCCCATTTCTGGCCGCTCGCACTGACGGCCATTCTCGGGTATCTGGTAAACAGTACGCTACGTACGCTGCTGTTCGGCTATTTTGGTCGCCGGATTTACCGTCCGGGGCTGCATTTTTCGCTGGCATCCGTTTCGTCGAATCTGCGTTTTGGTGCGTGGCTGACGGCAGACAGCATCATCAATTACATCAATACCAACCTTTCCACGCTGGTTTTGGCCCGCACGTTGGGAGCTGGCGTGGCGGGTGGATTCAATCTCGCCTGGAATGTGGCGGTTGTCCCCCCGATCAAACTGAACCCGATTATCACCCGCGTGCTGTTTCCGGCGTTTGCCAAAATCCAGGACGACAGTGAAAAGCTACGGGTGAATTTTTACAAGCTGCTGTCGGTGGTTGGGATTATCAACTTCCCGGCGCTACTGGGACTGATGGTGATATCGAATAACGTGGTGCCACTGGTATTTGGCGAGAAGTGGAATGGCATTATCCCCATCCTGCAACTGCTGTGCATTGTTGGGCTGCTGCGCTCGGTGGGGAACCCGATCGGTTCACTGCTGATGGCGAAGGCGCGGGTCGATATCAGCTTTAAATTCAATGTGTTCAAAACCTTTCTGTTTATTCCCGCCATTTTCATCGGTGGACATCTGGCCGGAGCGATTGGCGTGACGCTGGGCTTTTTGCTGGTCCAGGTGATTAACACCGTCCTCAGCTATTTCGTGATGATTAAACCTGTTCTTGGCTCCAGCTACCGCCAGTACATGCTCAGTCTTTGGCTGCCGTTGTATCTCTCCTTGCCAACCCTTGTAGTGGGCTATGCGCTGGGCGTAATGCTGCATGACCAGCTGTCGTTGGGCGTGTTGTTGGGGAGCCAGATAGCGGCAGGGGCGCTGGCGTTTGCGCTAATGATGGTGCTGTCGCGTCATCCGCTGGTGGTGGAAATAAAACGCCAGCTCTGTCGCAGTGAAAAAATGAAAACCTTGCTCCGTGCAGGATAAGAACAACGCTTTAAGAGGTCAAAATGAAACTATTAATTTTGGGCAACCATACCTGCGGGAACCGAGGGGATAGCGCGATCCTGCGCGGTTTGCTGGATGCCATTAACGCGTTGCGTCCCGAGACTGAAGTGGATGTTATGAGCCGTTACCCAGTGAGCTCCTCATGGTTACTGAACCGCCCGGTGATGGGCGATCCGCTGTATTCGCAGATGAAGCAACACAACAACGCAGCGGGTGTTATGGGGCGCGTGAAGAAAGTGCTGCGTCGTCGCTATCAGCACCAGGTACTGCTCTCGCGTGTTACCGACTCCGGTAATCTGCGCAATATCGCTATCGCCCAGGGCTTTACCGATTTTGTTCGTTTGTTGTCGCGCTATGACGCCATCATCCAGGTCGGCGGATCGTTCTTTGTCGATCTGTATGGTGTGCCGCAGTTTGAACATGCGTTGTGTTCGTTTATGGCAAAAAAACCGCTGTACATGATTGGTCATAGCGTGGGGCCATTCCAGGATGAGCAGTTTAATCAACTGGCGAACTACGTGTTTGGCCACTGTAATGCATTGATTTTACGTGAATCCGTCAGTCTGGATCTGATGAAGCGCAGCGCAATTACCACGGATAAAGTCGAAACAGGCGTAGATACGGCCTGGCTTGTCGACAATCATCATGAGGATTTTGAGCCAGGTTATGCGGTACAGCACTGGTTAGACATGGCGGCTAAACAGAAGACCGTTGCCATTACATTGCGCGAGCTGGCGCCTTTTGATAAGCGTCTGGGGACAACGCAGCAGGCCTATGAGCAAGCCTTTGCCGGGGTAGTGAACCGCATACTCGACGAAGGTTACCAGGTGATAGCGCTGTCAACCTGCACCGGTATTGATAGTTACAACAAAGATGATCGCATGGTGGCGTTAAACCTGCGCCAGTATGTTAACGACCCGGCCCGATATCATGTGGTGATGGATGAACTTAACGATCTGGAGATGGGGAAGATTCTGGGGGCATGCGATCTGACGGTGGGGACTCGGTTGCACTCGGCCATTATCTCGATGAATTTTATGACGCCAGCCATCGCCATTAACTACGAGCATAAATCGGCAGGGATCATGCAACAGTTGGGGTTGCCGGAGATGGCTGTCGATATTCGCCATCTGCTCGATGGCAGCCTGGAAGGAAAGGTCGCCGATACCCTCGGACAGCTACCTGAACTGAACATACGGCTTGGGGATGCTGTGACACGCGAACGCGAACGCGGGGTACGCATGGTGCAGTCGGTTTTAACGCGTATTGAGGGGGAAAAATGAAGATTGGCTTTTTCCTGCTTAAATTTCCGCTCTCTTCTGAGACCTTTGTACTCAATCAGATAACCGCATTTATCGATATGGGCTACGACGTGGAGATTGTCGCTTTGCAGAAGGGCGATCTTGAAAATACGCATGCCTCATTTAATACCTACCGGCTGGGTGAAAAAACGCGCTGGTTGCTGAATGAACCGGAAAGCAAACTGGCGAAGCTGAAATATAGGGCCGCGGCGGCTCTGCACGGTCTCACCCGCGCAGCGACCTGGAAAGCGCTTAATGTTGCACGCTATGGCGAAGAAGCGCGCAATCTGATTTTGGCGGCCATTTGCGGTGGGAATCCGCGGGGGTTTGAAGCGGATGTCTTTATTGCTCATTTTGGGCCAGCAGGCGTAACGGCCGCCAAGCTGCGTGAGCTTGGGATGATCCGCGGAAAAATCGCTACGGTATTTCACGGCGTCGATGTTTCGCATCGGGATGTGCTTACCCGCTATACCCCTGAGTATCAGCAGCTGTTTCAACGTGGAGATTTGATGTTACCCATCAGCAATCTCTGGGCCGGACGTTTAAAAAACATGGGATGCCCGCCGCATAAAATCGCGGTTTCGCGTATGGGTATCGACATGACGCGTTTTACCCCTCGCCAACTGAAAGCACCAGCTGCAGCGCTGGAAATTATCTCTGTCGCCCGGTTAACCGAGAAAAAAGGACTGCACGTCGCCATCGAAGCTTGTCGTCAGTTAAAAGAGCAGGGCGTTTCATTTCGTTATCGCATTCTGGGTATAGGCCCTTGGGAGCGTCGTTTACGCACACTGATCGAGCAATATCAACTCGATGACGTGATTGAGATGCCCGGCTTTAAGCCCAGCCATCAGGTAAAGGAGATGCTTGAGCAGGCGGATGTATTTTTGCTGCCGTCGATTACCGGAAGAGACGGCGATATGGAGGGGATCCCGGTGGCGCTGATGGAGGCGATGGCGGTAGGTATACCGGTAATTTCTACTGTCCACAGTGGGATCCCTGAGCTGGTTGAGTCGGGTAAATCTGGCTGGCTGGCACCGGAAAACGATGCGCAGGCACTGGCAGAGCGTTTAGCGGCATTTAGCCTGCTCGACAGTGAGCAGGTACAGCCGATTGTGCAGTGTGCGCGAGAAAAAATTGAAACTGAATTTAATCAGTTAGCGATCAATAAACAGTTAGCCAGTCTGCTGCAAACGATGTAAATCGAGGCCGTATGTCAGAGAACAAACTCTCACGCCGTACTTTTCTGACGGCAGGCTCTGCGCTTGTCGTACTGCATTCTCCCGTTGTCCGGGCGCTTGAATCATCGGACAGTGTCAACATTCAGAATTACAACCCAAAGGATTGGGTCGCTTCTTTCAGGCAGGCGTTCAAAGAAGGACAAACGGTAGTCGTACCCAAAGAACTGGAATGCAAGGATCTCAATACCGCTATCGTTATTCCGCCTGGCAAAACGCTACACCTGCAAGGCAGAATCAGCGGCAATGGCCGTGGTCGCTTTGTTCTGCAGGATGGATGTAAGGTGATGGGCGATCAGGGCGGGAGCCTGAGAAACGTTACTCTCGATGTGCGCGGTTCGGATTGCGTGATAAAAGGGATTGCCATGAGTGGTTTCGGGCCAGTGACGCAAATCTATATCGGCGGCAAAACACCGAGGCTGATGCGCAATCTGACTATTCAGGATATTACCGTCACGCGCGCTAACTATGGGATCCTGCGTCAGGGCTTTCATAACCGGATGGATGGCGTAAAGATTACAAACTGCCGTTTTAGCGATCTACAGGGAGATGCCATTGAGTGGAATGTGGCGATCAACGACAGCAACATCCTCATTTCTGACCATGTCATTGAACGTATTAACTGTACCAATGGCAACGTGAACTGGGGCATCGGCATCGGACTGGCGGGCAGTACCTATGACAATACCTATCCCGATGAGCTGGCGGTAAAAAACTTTGTGGTGGCGAATATCACCGGTACCGACTGTCGACAGCTAGTTCATGTAGAGAACGGCAAACATTTTATCATTCGTAATATCACTGCACGAAATATTACCCCAGATTTTAGTAAGAAAGCAGGCATTGATAATGCGACGGTCGCTATTTATGGCTGCGATAATTTCGTGATTGATAATATCAATATGGAAAATAGCGCAGGTATGCTCATTGGCTACGGTGTTATTAAAGGACGATATTTATCCATTCCGCAGAACTTTAAGTTAAATAATATCCATCTGGATAACACGAAACTTGAATATAAATTACGCGGCATTCAGATCTCATCAGGTAATGCAACGTCGTTCGTGGCCATTACCAACGTTGAGATGAAGCGAGCCACGCTTGAGTTGCACAACCAACCGCAGCATCTTTTTTTACGTAACATCAGAGTGATGCAGCAATCCGCAACAGGACCCGCGCTCAAGATGCAATTCGATCTACGCCAGGATGTGCGCGGCAAGTTTATGGCTAAGCAGGACACCTTGCTATCACTGGCGAATATCCATGCGGTAAACGAAAGCGGGCAAAGTTCAGTTGACATTGACCGGGTAAACCATCAGGTGGTGAATGTCGAAGCGGTGAATTTTCGGCTACCGGGGTAGGGGAGGTAACCCCACTATATTCTTACTGGATATCATTGGCTAAAAGATTATAATCACCCAATTACTGTTAAAGCTGGGGCTGGGCAGCATTGACTACTCAGGGAAGACGCTCATCTTTATCATATGTTTCTTGTGTTACGAACAGACAAAGTGATTTATGAACGATAAAGTTTTGCTCATCGGTGCCTCCGGATTCGTGGGGACCAGACTCCTGGAGACGGCTGTTGCGGATTTTGATATCAAGAATCTGGATAAACAGCAGAGTCATTTCTATCCGCAAATCACGCAAATCGGTGATGTTCGCGACCAACAAGTTCTGGATCAGGCGCTGTCAGGCTATGATACAGTAGTGTTGCTAGCGGCTGAACACCGTGATGATGTCAGTCCTACTTCACTCTACTATGATGTGAATGTTCAGGGGACGCGCAATGTATTGGCCGCTATGGAGAAAAATGATGTTAAGAACATCATTTTCACCAGTTCTGTTGCGGTCTATGGCCTGAACAAAACCAACCCTGATGAAAATCATCCTCACGATCCCTTCAACCACTACGGTAAAAGCAAGTGGCAAGCGGAAGAGGTTCTTCGTGAATGGCATGCTAAAGCGCCTGATGATCGTTCGCTGACTATCATTCGTCCAACTGTTATCTTTGGCGAACGCAACCGCGGCAACGTTTATAATCTGCTGAAGCAGATCGCTGGCGGTAAGTTTATGATGGTTGGGGCTGGTACGAATTATAAATCAATGGCTTATGTGGGTAATATTGTTGAGTTTATCAAGTATAAACTGAAGAATGTGACTGCTGGTTATGAGGTTTATAATTACGTTGATAAACCTGATCTGAATATGAATCAACTGGTTACCGAAGTTGAACAGAGCTTAAGTAAAAAAATCCCCTCAGCACACTTACCTTACGCTTTAGGCATGTTAGGTGGCTATTGCTTTGATATTTTGGGTAAAGTGACCGGCAAAAAATATGCTGTTAGCTCTGTGCGCGTGAAGAAGTTCTGTGCCACCACACAGTTTGATGCAACGAAAGTCCACTCATCCGGTTTTGTCGCACCTTATACATTGTCTCAGGGGCTGGATCGCACTTTGAAATACGAATTTTTGCACGATAAGAAAGATGACATTACGTTTGTCTCTGAGTGATTGTTGTTTGTAGAGTGCCAGGGGCTTAGTTAACTTCGATTTTTCGGAAATGCTATAAAACTGACGAGATGAGTTCGTTTCCGAGGAATCCGAGTTCACCTTGGCGCTGGTGAAGTGTAGAGTTTGCATTCGGTTTACCTTAACCTGGTTATTTCGTGTTAAGGATGGAGCCAGCAATACTGGCTAACGTACGGCTAAAGTCTATACTTTATCAGCCGTTAAGAGGTAGGAGAGAGAATGACTAATTTGAAAGCAGTTATCCCGGTAGCGGGCTTGGGGATGCACATGTTGCCGGCCACAAAGGCAATCCCAAAAGAGATGCTACCGATCGTTGACAAGCCGATGATTCAATACATTGTCGACGAGATTGTAGCTGCAGGCATCAAAGAAATCGTTCTGGTGACTCACGCGTCTAAGAACGCGGTTGAGAACCACTTCGACACCTCTTACGAACTCGAATCGTTGCTTGAGCAGCGTGTTAAGCGCCAGCTATTAGCCGAGGTGCAGTCTATCTGTCCGCCTGGCGTGACTATCATGAACGTTCGTCAGGCTCAGCTGCTGGGGCTGGGTCATTCAATTCTCTGTGCTCGCCCAATCGTTGGGGATAACCCGTTCGTCGTCGTGTTACCAGATGTCGTTCTTGATACCGCGAGTGCGGACCCTCTGCGTTACAACCTGGCTGCCATGGTTGCACGCTTCAATGAAACCGGGCGTAGTCAGGTACTGGCTAAACGCATGGAAGGCGATCTGTCCGAGTACTCTGTTATTCAGACCAAAGAGCCTTTAGACAACGAAGGTAAAGTCAGCCGCATCGTTGAGTTCATCGAAAAACCAGACCAACCGCAGACTCTTGATTCCGATCTGATGGCCGTAGGCCGCTATGTGCTGTCTGCTGATATTTGGGCAGAATTAGAGCATACCCAACCAGGTGCCTGGGGACGTATTCAGTTGACGGATGCCATTGCGGAATTGGCTAAAAAACAGTCTGTTGACGCTACGTTGATGACCGGCGACAGCTACGACTGTGGTAAAAAGATGGGCTACATGCAGGCGTTTGTTAAGTATGGGTTGCGGAATCTGAAAGAAGGGCAAAATTTTCATAAAAGCATAATGAAATGTTTAGAAAAAAAAATCTAATCTTTTTATATGACTAAATAAAAAGCACAGCGATAGCATATTAGTCATTATAGGTAACAAGATATTAAGTAATCGATGGCATTAACATACATATGGTTTTGTTAATGCCAGTTAAATAACAAGCATATATTATAAGATGTAATTACTAGTGGTATATGTTAATTTAAAAATTTTAGTGCACTGGTAGCTGATAAGCCAGGGGCGGTAGCTTTGTATAAAGATTTAATCATCCCATGAAAAAGAATATATTTTTTTCAATGTTAAGTACTGGGACTAACTATGTCCTCCCATTATTAATTATTCCGTATTGCATTGCTGGCTATGGTTTAGAAGGATATGGAGTTATTTCATTAGCACTTGCATTAACTTCTATTATTGCATTAATCACTCAGTTGAATTTAGAGAATATTTTTGCTTCGCTCTCAATAGAAAAATGCTGGTCAAAAGTCATTGAGATTGTCACAATAAAGTTAACTTTTTTTATTGTGTCCTCAGTGGTTATTTACTTGCTTTTGTTATTATTTATAAATGAAAGTTCTAATATTTTTTTGTTAGGGGGCTGGCCTCTGATATTTTGTGTTTTAAATGTTAATTATTTTTTTATTGCGAAACAAAATTTCAAAATTATTTTTTTATTAAATATTATATCTAAATTATGCTTTACAATCCTTGTCTTTATATTTATTTATTATAGATTACCGACATACTTAGTGGTTATGGGCATGAATGGCTGGTATATCACATCGTCTTTGATTGGATTTATTATCCTAAGGCGAGAGATAATTAATGAAAAACAGCATGAATATGTAAATGATATTTCCGTAAATAAAGTTCTCCTAACATTTAAACAGATTTTACCAGGCTTTAGTTCGTCATTAGCTAGTCTTTTTCTCACTATGTTGGTTCAACCATTTATGGCAATTGTTACAAATAACAACTATAATACAATCGCAATATATTCTATTTGCGACAAAATAATAAGAGCAGTCACTGGGTTTTTAGATTCTATAAATAATGTACTATATTCAAAAATTTCAGATTTAAATAGTATTGTTAAAAAAAATAAAATAGTGTCTGGCGTGTTACTAATATATGTTTTTATTGAAATGATTGGTGGGGTAATAACTGTAAATATATATCCATATATGACGAACTATATTTCAAAACTCAAACAATTCCCCCAAATAGAAGGGTTGCTGTTTCTTATTATACCTATTATAGTTGTAATTACTGTTGGGAATATTCTTTCTTCTTTAGTCCTATTCACTAGTGGTCTTTTTAAACAAGTAACATACGCCATTATATTATCATCAATAACATTTATGCTATTTGTTTTTATTCCTTATTCAGACAAAGGGGCAGAATATTTTCTTTTTGCATTGCTTTGTTCTGAGGGTATCTCTACATGTTTAAAGGTTTGGTTGACATGGAAAAAAACAAAATACTTCAGATAGTCCCTTTTTCAAGTAAAGGAGGGGTTGAATCGATCGCAAATAATCTTTTTTTGAATATGTCTGCTCCTTTTACTATTATTTATGGATTCACTCAAAAAAGTGAATGTGAAAGCTCACAGAAAGTGTATTTCAAAAACTTTCTATCGCTTTTTATGTTTTTACGTAAGAATCACATTAAATTGATACATAGCCATATGTTCTCATTGCGATGGATGATTTTTATTAGATTTTGCTCGATAATATTTAAGGCGAAAGTTGTTACTACGCTACACAGTGATTTTGGGATTGATGCCAACAATCCTAATCTACTAAAGAAAGGTCGAAGATTATTTATTATTAAAATACTTCACTCTATTTTTGGTGGTTTTTTATCAGATAAATGGATTGCGATATCTAGCTCTGTTCAGATTTTGTTATTGGATGTAATTAAAATAAAAGAAAATAGAGTTGTTAAAATATTCAATCCAATTGCTGCTACTACGATTGATATCAATGAATCAGGGAAACGAGAAAATATAGTGTTCGTAGGGAGAGATAGTCAAGAGAAAAATATACCCGATGTATTATATGTTTGGGATAATATTAAAAATTTGTATGATTATACCTCGCTGGTTTTAATCGGAGTTGATTCTGATTCTGAGTCTTTACGAGTTTATAACTCTCTGGAAAAAGAAAGGATTATGGCCCTTGGTTGGTTGGGCAATGAAGAAAAGAAAACTTTTTTAAATGCGTCTATTCTGCAAATAGTTCCGTCTTTTTATGAGGGTTTTTGCTTAGCGGCAGCTGAGGCATTAGAAATGAATATTCCAGTTGTTTCTTATCAATTACCTGTCCTTAGTGAGTTTGGGACCTTATTTGGTGGGGTTAATGCTGTACCTTGCTATGATAGAAATAAGTTACTTGAAGCTGTTAAGGATGAAATTAATAAGGTTAATGAAGGTTACCAAATAAATACTAAAAATATAGTTCATGATTTTTTTTCGCAGAAAAAATTTATTGAACAGCATCGTAATCTATATAAGGAAACAATAGGAAAATGAAGTTCTCGATTGAGAATTGTGTTGTTTTTATGTTAACAGCTTTTTCTGGGATTTATCTGCGCAATTTTCTAGTAAAGCCTGCATATGTGGCTTTAATATTTTCTATTGCATTGATACTTCTGTGTATCATTTATAAAAAAGTTGAAATATCGACTTTTTTAGCTTTCTTAATTTTTTCATTTGTCTTTTATTTATGGTGCACTCAAGTTTTTCTTGAGGGTGAATATGCAACTTTGATTTTCACAAGTTCAATAGTTGTCATATTATTTTTGCCAAATTTAATTAAAAGAACTTCTGGTAAAATAAAATTTGCCTTGGTTCTTGTTGTGATTTTTTATGCTATTGAAGCATTAATTCGAATTCGTAATCCTGATTATAATTACCAAAGCGATGAATTGTCTTCTGGAATATTAGATACTTTTTATATTTATAAAGTAAACAGCATAGCTTTTGAAGACTCCAATTTTGTAGCCATGGTGTTAACTTGTTACTACATACTTAGTCGTGTAGCTGGTCGTGAGAATGATGAGAAAACAAATTTAACGTCTTTATTTTTATTTATTCTGATTGTTTTGACTTTTTCGAGATCGGCATATATCGGAATTGTAATTTTTGAAGCAATGTTCTTTTATAATAACAATAAAAAATATAGATTGCTTAGTATACTAGGAATATGTCTAGTTGCACTTATTGCATTTTACTTTTTACTCGATAAAATAGAATCAGACGGTAGTTTCAAAAGTAAATTTTATATTTTTGAACTTTTCATCACATACTTAGGTAATGTTACTGTAACAAATATAATAACTGGGGTTGGATTTGGAAACACCTTTACTTACTTAGGCATTGGGCCGCATAATATATACATAGCGCTTTTCATTGAGACTGGAGTGTTAGGGTTATTTTTATATCTGTTGATTTTTTTATATCTATATTTAAAGTATACCCTTTGTAGGTTAGCCATAATGCCTATTATGATTATGGGGTTATCTTTTTCACCAATTGCATTGCCATATTTCTATGTGGTGATTTCTTGGTTGATTTATTTAGAGGTGAAAGATGGAAATTATAAAAAATAAAGTTAGTGTATTAATGCCTACCTATAATAGCGCAAAGTATATTGAATTTGCAATTGAGGACATAATAAAGCAAGACTATTCGAATTGGGAACTTATTATAATTGATGACGGTTCTAAAGATAATACAAAAGAAATTTTAGAAAAGTACAGAAGTGAGAAGATTAGAGTTTTCTTTATGCCAATGAATATGGGGATTTCAGCGGCTTTAAACAAAGGACTTCAGGAAGCTCAAGGAGAGTATATATTACGTTTTGATTCCGATGATAGATGTGATTGTGATAGAATTTCGAAGCAACTTTCTTTCTTAAAAGATCATAACCTTGATATGGTCGGAACATCAGTTAAAACCATATCAGAGAATGGCCAATTTATAAGTAAGGCTGATTACTCTGGAAATACTGACCTTTTAATAAAATTACTTCGCTATGAAACTCCAATGCTTCATATTTGGCTTGCAAAGAGGACGGTTTATATGGAAGTTGGGGACTACCGTTTAGATGGTGTGGAGGACTATGACTTTATATTAAGAGCAATCGATTTAGGTTATCAAATTTCAAATATAAAGAATTATTATGGAGTATCAATACGTAAACATGATACCAACACAGCAAGCTTACATGGATGGGATCAGAGAAGGAAATTTAATATTGCTTGGAAATTGCACAAGCAGAGAATTAAATTTGGTAAAGAACAGAGTAGTATTGAAAATTTTGAATCGTCTAATATAGGTAATAAATTACATAACATTTCAAATAATATTTTAAAAAAAGCTCTTATAGAAAATAAAATTATATTAAAATGTTTCTATTCTATAATATCAGCTTTGATTTCTCCTTATCAGTTTCAATATCTCACATTCAGGCTTATTAGTAGATTAATTAAATTTAAACATGAAAATAGCATATTTAATTCCTAGTTTAAAAAAATGTGGACCAGTTAATGTTATGTCCAGTTTGGCGATTGAACTGGCAAAAGAATATGACATTACAGTGTTAGCACTAAAAAGTGGTGATATGCTGCAAAGCCTTACTTCGGCGGGTATTACTGTAAAAGTAGTTTCAATAAAAGCCATGCTATTGGATGTAATAAGTTGTGACTATGATATTGTTCACTCTCACTGTCTTATACCTGATGTAATGTTGGGGGTGGCTTCATTTTTCAATAAAAAGAGCATAACATGCACAACAATTCACAATTTCATTGATGTGGATTATATATATAGTAAAGGATATGTTGTTGGGAAATTAATGGGGCTTTTTAATAGGCTTGCATTAAAGAGAATAAAGTTGAGAATATCTTGTTCAGAAGCGGTTAGAGATTACTGCCAAAGAAATTATGATATTAAATCATATGCTGTATGCAATGGTGTTTATAGCCAAAATGATTTCAATCATACAAAAATATCTGATAAAAAACATGTTGATTTTTATTATTTGGGTGTAATTAATACAAGAAAAAATTTAGAACCTCTTCTATGTGGGTTTAGTTTATTTCTGAATAAGGGGAATAATGATGTGCTACATATTATAGGTGATGGACCGAGTGCTGAAGAGTTAAGGAAAAAATATGAAGGGGATAACATAATCTTTCATGGCACATCAGGTGATCCAGTATCTCTTATAGAAAATTATGATTGTTATGTATCCATGTCGTTTGCAGAGGGGTGTCCTCTAGCATTTTTGGAAAGTTTGTCCCTTGGAAAAAATTATATATGTTCAGATATACCTCCACATCGCGAGATTCACAATAAAGTTCGTAGTGGCTTTCTTGTCTCTTCTTCAGATTTAAATTCTGTAATTAAGGCGTTCGAGCATGCCATTGTAATAAAGGACAGTCAGCGAGAAAATATAACTAACAGTTTTGAACAATATTTCAGCGTGAAGGTCATGTCTCAAAAATATAAGGAAGTATATAATGGTAAACTTAAAGGATAATAGCAATGGGTTTTCAGTGTTAATGTCTCTTTATATGAAAGAAAAACCTGAATATCTTGATAGATGCCTTGAGAGTCTGTTTGAACAAACTATTCATGCGAATGAAATTATAATAGTTCTTGATGGAGCGATCTCAACGGAGTTGACGGCGACAATTGAAAAATGGAAGACATTTTTACCTCTTAAAATACTGCCACTCAAAGAGAATGTTGGTTTAGGTAAGGCATTAAACTTAGGACTAAAGATATGCAGTAATGATATCATCATAAGAATGGATACTGATGATATATGCTTAGAAAACAGATTCGAAACCCAGTACAACTTTTTACTAGCAAACCCTGATATTATCATTGTGGGAAGTAATATCGAAGAGTTCACTACGGATGAGAATATAATTATTGGGAAAAGATTAGTTCCTATTACATATTCAGACATCAAGAAGTACTGTATAATTAGAAATCCATTTAATCATATGTCAGTATGTTTTAGAAAATCAGCAATTGAAAAAATCGGTGGATATCAACATCACCATTTTATGGAAGATTATAATCTTTGGTTAAGAACCATAGCAGCAGGTTTTCAGGTGGCAAATATAGAGCAGTCCCTTGTGAGGGTTAGGGTCGGAGATGATATGCTTAAGAGACGAAGTGGCCTTAAGTATGTAGTCAGTGAATATCATCTGGCTGTATTGAAGTATGATTTAAAATTGCATAGTTTATATGGTGCAGTAACGGTGTTTTTTATTAGATCTTTGCCAAGGTTAATTCCAATTTCAATATTAAGATTGTTTTATAAACATCTAAGAAAATAGATTATGTTTTTGTAATTAACCACGTTTAGCAGCACGTATTTGTTTCTGGCGCAATTTTATTATGTGTTGCAGCACGTATAGAAATATAGTTCTATTTTCTTAGTTAGCTTACTATATAATAATGAAGTGAATATATGGGAAAGATAAAATCAGCTGAGTCGCTTAGAGGTATTGCATGTCTTAGTGTCGTATTATCACATCTATCGTTGGTTTTTTACCCCCAAATGCATAACTTTTATAAAAGTAATCTCCCTGTAAGTCCTGTATTACAAGTAATACATGATTCACCTTTGTCATTTTTTTATTCTGGTACAGGGGCTGTGTTTATTTTTTTTTGTTTGAGTGGCTATGTACTTTCAGCTAGCATTGAATCCGCTCAAAATAAATTAAAAAAGATCAGGGTATCAATAATTAAACGTTATCCTAGATTAGCTATACCAGCTATATTGTCTTGTGTAATCATGTGGGTTTTAATTTGTTTTTTTGATGTGAATCTAAACAATGTCTCATTCTGGTTCTCAAACTCGGTCTATAAAAATTATGGGTTCTTTGAGAGTATTTATTATGGAGCGGTTGAGTCATTTTTATATGGTGAGGCTAAATATAATCCGGTTTTATGGACGATGCAGATTGAGTTTTTTGGATCTATTTTATTATTTACCTATCTACTTTTGAATATTTTTGAAAATGCGGTTAAATTATCTTTTGGTTTTCTTTTTTTATTGTTTTTTGATATGAATGCTATTTTTTTATTGGGTATGTTAAGCTTTATTGTTGGGGCGATAATACGTATGTCTAAGGTAACCGCCTCTCCCAGATATTCTTATTGTGTGTTATTTTTAGGTCTTTATTTTATTGGTGTTCATGATAGTAGTGTCAGTTATACTTTGTTTTATGATCTGGCTGTATCAATTAACCCAACTTATATTGCATATGTCTATCCGGTGCTTAACTTTTTGGGTGGTTTGTTGATTGTTCTTTCGGTTGTAAAATTTAATATAATGAGCCGTTTTTTTGGATCTGATTTCTTTAATTACTTAGGGAAGTTATCGTTTTCTATATACTTGATACATTTTAGTGTGATTTACATATTCACTATACCGGTTTTTAACTACTTATCACTACTCAATGTTGGCTTTTGGTATTCTTCTCTATTGGTTGTTGTTCTTACGTTTATTATTCTAATTCCATTTTCTATAATATTCGAAAAATTTGTGGACGCATTTTCAATAAAAATCTCTAATTTAATCGCACAAAAAGCATATTGACTTTAACTGTGCGAGTTTCTGCATTCCCTATTTTGATAACTTTTAAAATTAATCTTTATAGGATAATATTCACTAAAGATATTCAAGCCGTGCATACGTCGCGCGGGGACCACACCTGACAGGAGTACATAATGTCCAAACAACAGATCGGCGTCGTCGGTATGGCAGTGATGGGGCGCAACCTGGCGCTCAACATCGAAAGCCGTGGTTATACCGTCTCCATCTTCAACCGCTCCCGCGAGAAAACTGAAGAAGTTGTTGCCGAGAACCCGGGTAAGAAACTGGTTCCTTATTACACGGTGAAAGAGTTCGTCGAGTCTCTTGAAACCCCACGTCGTATCCTGTTAATGGTTAAAGCAGGCGCAGGCACAGATGCTGCTATCGATTCCCTGAAGCCGTATCTGGATAAAGGCGACATCATCATTGATGGTGGTAACACCTTCTTCCAGGACACTATCCGTCGTAACCGTGAACTGTCCGCTGAAGGTTTTAACTTCATCGGTACTGGCGTATCCGGCGGTGAAGAGGGTGCTCTTAAAGGCCCTTCCATCATGCCTGGTGGTCAGAAAGAAGCCTATGAACTGGTTGCGCCGATCCTGACCAAAATCGCAGCCGTTGCGGAAGATGGCGAGCCGTGCGTGACCTATATTGGCGCTGACGGCGCAGGCCATTACGTGAAGATGGTTCACAACGGCATCGAATATGGCGATATGCAGCTGATTGCTGAAGCCTATTCTCTGCTGAAAGGCGGTCTGAACCTGTCTAACGAAGAGCTGGCAACTACCTTCACCGAGTGGAATGAAGGCGAGCTGAGCAGTTACCTGATCGACATCACCAAAGACATCTTCACCAAAAAAGATGAAGACGGTAAATACCTTGTTGATGTGATCCTGGACGAAGCGGCGAACAAAGGTACCGGTAAATGGACCAGCCAGAGCTCTCTGGATCTGGGCGAACCGCTGTCGTTGATCACCGAATCCGTATTCGCTCGCTATATCTCTTCTCTGAAAGACCAGCGCGTTGCGGCATCTAAAGTACTGTCCGGCCCGCAGGCTCAACCGGCTGGTGATAAAGCAGAGTTTGTTGAGAAAGTTCGTCGCGCGCTGTACCTGGGTAAAATCGTCTCTTACGCGCAGGGCTTCTCTCAACTGCGTGCTGCGTCTGACGAATACAACTGGGATCTGAACTACGGTGAAATCGCGAAGATCTTCCGCGCAGGTTGCATCATTCGTGCGCAGTTCTTGCAGAAAATCACTGACGCTTATGCTGAAAACAAAGGCATTGCTAACCTGCTGCTGGCTCCGTACTTCAAAAATATCGCTGACGAATATCAACAAGCGCTGCGTGATGTAGTGGCTTACGCTGTGCAGAACGGTATTCCGGTACCGACCTTCTCTGCAGCGGTAGCCTACTACGACAGCTACCGTTCTGCGGTGCTGCCGGCTAACCTGATCCAGGCCCAGCGCGACTACTTTGGTGCACATACGTATAAACGCACCGATAAAGAAGGTGTGTTCCACACCGAATGGCTGGATTAATCTGATTTAGTCTAACTGTAAATGCAGGCCCGGAGCGCTCCTCCGGGCTTTTTTATTGCCAAAAAATGGGATTCAGTCAGGTCTGATATCCGGTGTTGTAGCAAAGCACGATATACTGGTGCAATGCAGAGCCGATGCGCGACGTTGTTTGCAGCGTGTTCACCCTCAAATGTTTAACCGGAAGAAGTTACACAGCGAATGAAGATAACTATCTCAGGAACAGGTTATGTTGGTTTGTCGAACGGTATTCTGATTGCCCAGCACCATGAAGTGGTCGCTCTGGATATCGTTCCGACGAAGGTCGAGATGCTGAATCAGAAAAAATCGCCGATCGTTGATAGAGAGATCGAAGAGTATCTGGCGACAAAACAGCTGAATTTCCGTGCAACGACCGATAAGTATGATGCTTACCGCGACGCGGACTACGTCATCATCGCTACACCGACTGATTACGATCCGAAAACGAACTACTTTAACACCTCCAGCGTCGAGTCAGTGATCCGCGATGTGGTCGAAATCAACCCAAATGCGGTGATGGTAATTAAATCAACGATTCCTGTTGGCTTTACGAACTCCATTAAAGAACAGTTAGGTATCGACAATATTTTCTTTTCGCCAGAATTCCTGCGTGAAGGCCGTGCGCTGTACGACAACCTGCATCCGTCCCGTATCGTTATTGGTGAACGCTCTGAACGCGCCGAGCGGTTTGCTGCGTTGTTGCAGGAAGGTGCGGTTAAAAAAGATATTCCGACGCTGTTTACCGACTCGACTGAAGCTGAAGCCATCAAGCTGTTTGCTAACACCTATCTGGCGTTACGTGTGGCTTACTTTAACGAGCTGGATAGCTATGCAGAAAGTCTTGGCTTGAACTCACGGCAGATTATTGAAGGTGTGTGCCTGGATCCGCGTATCGGTAATCACTACAACAATCCGTCATTCGGCTATGGTGGCTACTGTCTGCCGAAAGATACTAAGCAGTTGCTGGCGAACTACGCGTCTGTGCCGAATAACATTATTGGCGCGATCGTTGATGCGAACCGTACGCGTAAGGACTTCATTGCAGATTCTATTCTTGCGCGTAAGCCTAAGGTGGTTGGCGTGTACCGTTTGATCATGAAAAGTGGTTCCGATAATTTCCGGGCTTCATCGATTCAGGGCATCATGAAGCGCATCAAGGCAAAGGGCGTGCCCGTTATTATCTATGAACCGGTCATGGAAGAGGATGAATTTTTCCATTCCCGAGTTGTGCGTGATCTTAATGCGTTCAAAAATGAAGCAGATATTATTATTTCTAACCGCATGACGTCAGAATTAGCTGATGTTGCCGATAAAGTTTATACCCGCGATTTGTTTGGTAGTGATTAATCTCGTCTCCATAAAAAAGGCCTTATATAAGGCCTTTTTTATTTTAATCAGGTCAGTAATTAAACTTTGTAGAAATCACGGTACCAGTCAACAAAGTTCTTCACCCCATCTTTAACCGTGGTTTCAGGTTTAAAACCAATAACATCATGCAGTGCTTTAGTGTCTGCGCTGGTTTCCAGCACATCACCTGGCTGTAGCGGTAGCATATTTTTCTTCGCTTCAATACTCAGTGCATCTTCCAGAGCCTGGATATAGTCCATGAGCTCAACCGGTGAACTATTGCCGATATTGTAAACGCGATAGGGCGCAATGCTGGCTGCTGGCGTGCCTGTTTCAACGGTCCATTGTGTGTCTGCGTGTGGAATGACATCCTGCAGGCGAATGATTGCTTCTGCGATATCATCAATATAGGTAAAGTCACGCTTCATTTTTCCGTAGTTATAGACGTCAATACTCTTCCCTTCCAGCATCGCTTTGGTGAACTTGAACAGCGCCATATCAGGACGACCCCAAGGACCGTACACGGTGAAAAAACGCAACCCGGTTGTGGGCAATCCGTACAAATGGGAATAAGTATGGGCCATCAGTTCGTTGGCTTTTTTGGTTGCTGCATACAGCGACACGGGATGATCGACGGAATCATCCGTAGAGAAAGGCATTTTGCGATTCAGGCCGTAAACTGAACTGGATGAGGCATAGAGTAAATGCTGAATTTTATGATGGCGACACCCTTCCAGTATGTTCAGAAAGCCGGTGAGATTTGAGTCTGCGTAGGCATGCGGGTTTTCGAGTGAATAACGTACGCCAGCCTGTGCTGCGAGATGGATCACACGTTCAAAATACCCGGATGCGAAGAGTTCACTCATACCCTCGCGGTCGGCTAAATCAATTTTATGAAACTGGAAACCAGGCTGTGCAAGTAATCCCAGACGAGCTTGTTTAAGGCTGACGTCGTAGTAATCGTTCAGGTTATCAATACCGACTACTTGATGGCCAGCCTCAAGGAGGCGTTTGCTAACGTGGAAGCCGATGAAACCAGCGGCACCCGTAACCAGGTATTTCATGTTTATTCCTCTTTTTGGCTAAATAATAGCCAGACACCAACAGGTGCTACTAAAAAGTGGAATGATACCTTTAGATGGTAAAAAAGCTAATTGTTATATTATTTACGCCTACCATTTTTACTGGTCAGAAGGTAAGTATTCACGATATGAATTCAATAAAATGAATTGTAAAGTATAACGATTAGCGGGCATGAAACCTGTTTGTTGATGGTTTTTTGCGCATGAAGATGTTCTTTGAGTATTGACACTTTTGTTTAATCGTATCGCTATTCAGTAGTGTTTGAAATACCAATCAAAATCCCAGAAACAATTTGATTTTTTTATCATTAATCCTATGGCATTGCCTCAATTTATAGCTAAACTAATCCCAGTTTAAGTCTTTCCTTATCTAGGGTTTCTATGTCTGTAAGTGATAACAACATGTCCGGGCGCAGTCACGATCCGGAACAGATTGATCTGATTGATTTACTGGTACAGTTGTGGCGTGGGAAAGTAACAATCGTTATCGCGATTGTTATTGCCATAGTGCTTGCTGTGGGCTATTTGGCAGTTGCCAAGGAGAAATGGACCTCAACAGCCATCATCACCCAACCGGATGTTGGTCAGATAGCCACATATAACAACGCCCTCAATGTGTTGTATGATGCCAGTGCGCCTAAGGCCACTGAACTTCAGGCAAATGTGATCGGGCGATTCAGCACCTCTTTATCCGCATTGGCTGAAATGCTAGATAATCAGGAAAAACCACAGAAACTGTCAATTGAACAGTCTGTTAAAGGTCAACCGCTGCCGCTAGCGGTTTCTTATGTGGGTAACTCACCAGAAGACGCTCAGCGTCAACTGGCTGAATACATTCAACAAACAGATGAAAAGGTTGCTAAAGAGCTGGAGCTTGACCTGGTTGATAATATCAAGTTGCAAACAACCACGTTGCAAGACTCTCTGAAAACTCAGGAAGTGGTCGCGCAGGAGCAAAAAGATCTGCGAATTAAGCAAATTCAGGAAGCGCTGCGTTATGCAGAGCAGGCCGGGGTGACTAAGCCGCAAATTCAGCAGACGCAGGATGTGACGCAGGACAGTATGTTCCTGTTGGGTAGTGATGCCCTGAAATCCATGATTGAGCACGAATCTACACGTCCTTTGATATTGTCTGATAACTACTTCCAGACCAAGCAAAAGCTTTTGGATATTGAAAGTCTTAAGCTTGAAGGGGCTGAGTTACACGCCTACCGCTATGTGATGAAACCAACGTTACCGATTCGTCGTGACAGCCCGAAAAAAGCGATTACCCTCGTGCTGGCGGTTCTGCTCGGTGGGATGGTTGGTGCAGGCGTAGTGCTGGGGCGAAATGCTCTGCGTGGTTACAAAGTCAAAGCTGAGTAAGTCTAAAGCTGACAACAAAAAACCGGGCTTTGCCCGGTTTTTTTACGTCTGCAGATTACTGATGACGCTTACGTAAATTCTCAATCACCGTCGTCAGGTCGAGGTCCTGGTCTTGCAGCAGCACCAGCAGGTGATAAATCAGATCAGAAGCTTCATTTGTCAGCTCAAAACGATCGTTCACCGTCGCGGCCAGCGCGGTTTCTACGCCTTCTTCACCCACTTTCTGTGCGATGCGTTTGGTGCCGCTGGCATACAGTTTCGCGGTATAGGAGCTGGCTGGGTCAGCGGTTTTACGTTCGGCCAGCAGTTGTTCAAGCTGATACAGGAACAGCCACTGGTGGCTGGCGTCACCAAAGCAGCTTGAGGTGCCTTTATGGCAGGTTGGGCCAATCGGGTTAACCAGAACGAGCAGAGTGTCGTTGTCGCAGTCAGGCGCAATGCTCACCACATTCAGGAAGTGACCGGAGGTTTCTCCTTTGGTCCACAGGCGCTGCTTGGTCCGTGAGAAAAAGGTCACTTTGCCGCTTTCGAGCGTTTTATCCAGCGCCTCCGGGTTCATATACCCCAGCATCAATACTTCACCGGAAACCGCATGCTGCACGATGACTGGCATCAGCCCGTCGGTTTTTTCCCAGTCCAGTTCGCGGCATTGTTGCTTCGTTAACATATCCTGATCTCCACGCCCTGTGTTGCCAGGTACGCTTTTAATTCACCAATATTGATAATTTGCTTGTGGAAGACGGAGGCGGCAAGCGCGCCGTCAACGTCGGCATCCCGGAAAGCTTCCAGAAAATGTTCCATGGTGCCCGCACCGCCGGAGGCAATCAGCGGTACGTGGCAAACATCACGCACTTTTTTCAGTTGCTCCAGGTCATAACCGTTACGTACGCCGTCCTGGTTCATCATGTTCAGGACGATTTCGCCCGCGCCGCGTTTTTGGACTTCCTGCACCCAGTCCAGTGTTTCCCACTGAGTGACGCGGGTACGGCTTTCATCTCCGGTATACTGATTTACATGATATTTGCCGGTGTCGGCGTCATACCAGGTATCAATGCCCACCACGATGCACTGCACGCCAAAGCGATCAGCCAGACGGGTGATAAGTTCCGGTTCGGCCAACGCCGGGGAGTTGATGGAGATTTTGTCCGCCCCGAAGGAGAGAATGCGCGCCGCATCGTCGATGGATTTAATGCCGCCGGCTACGCAGAACGGAATATCAATCACTTCCGCCACGCGTGATACCCAGCTTTTATCCACTACGCGTCCATCGCTGGAAGCGGTGATATCGTAGAACACCAGTTCATCTGCGCCTTCATCGGCATAGCGTTTTGCCAGCGGGACAATGTCGCCAATAATCTCGTGATTACGGAACTGGACACCTTTCACCACCTGCCCATCACGGACGTCCAGACAAGGAATTATGCGTTTTGCCAGCATTGAATGGCCTCCTCAACGGTGAACTTTCCTTCCAGCAGGGCTCGTCCGACGATCACGCCGCGAACTCCGGTCCCGCGCAGGGCCGCTACGTCCTCGATTCCGCCAATGCCGCCAGATGACTGAAATGCCACCTGCGGGTATTTGGCGCACACTTCTTCATACAGCGCGACGTTTGAGCCTGCCAGCGTACCGTCGCGGGAGATATCGGTGCACAGCACGTGCTTCAGGCCGACGGGTAAATAGGTCTCAACCAGTTCTTCCAGTGAAACCCCGGAATCTTCCTGCCAGCCACTGACCGCAACTTGTTTATTACCGTGCTCGTCAATACGAACGTCCAGCGCCAGTACCAGCGCATCGGCACCAAAACGGGCAAACCAGCTTTTGACTATCTCGGGGGATTTTACCGCCGTCGAACCCACCACCACGCGTGCCACACCTGCGTCAAGAAGCGCCGCCACGTCTGCTTCCGTACGCACGCCGCCGCCAACCTGTACCGGAACATTGACGCCAGCGACCAGCGTTTTGATCAGCGGGATCTGGCGCTGCGCCGGGTCTTTCGCGCCGGTTAAATCAACCAGGTGCAGCACTTCAGCACCCTGGGCTGCATAATCCTGCAAACGGGGGAGAGGATCGTTGCCGTAATCACGTTGCTTAGCGTAATCGCCCTGATGAAGACGCACCACCGTGCCGTCGATTAAATCTAATGCCGGAATAATCATTACATCTCCAGAAAGTTTTTCAGCAACTGTGCCCCAGCCGCGCCCGAACGTTCCGGGTGAAACTGTACGCCAAAGAAATTGTCTTTTTGTACTGCCGCGGTAAACGGTTCGCCGTAATTGCACTGGGCGATGGTCCACGGGTTTACCGGCATAGCGTAGCTGTGTACAAAGTAGAAATAGGCGCCATCTCCAATGCCCTGGAACAGACGATTTCCCGCCTGCGGATAGACGCGATTCCAGCCCATATGCGGCAGCGGCAGACCGAAATCGGTCATCTTCGGGACGTCTTGCTCAATAATGCCCAGCAGGGAGACACCGTTACTCTCTTCGCTGCGACGGCCCAGCAGTTGCATACCTAAACAGATCCCCAGTACCGGTTGAGTACAGGCTTTAATCAGTTCAATCAGTTCGCGCTCGTGCAACTGGTCCATAGCCGCCTGCGCGGTGCCGACGCCCGGCAGAAATAGTTTATCGGCGCGCAGCACCACGTCCGGGTCACGGCTGACAACCGGGTCGTATCCGTGGCGTGCGACGGCGGATTTTACCGAATGCAGGTTGGCGCAGCCGGTGTCCAGAATCACCACGTTCATTACAGCACTCCTTTTGAGGAGGGCAGCGTGTCGCCTTCTACACGAATCGCCTGACGCAGCGTACGGCCAAAGGCTTTAAACAGGCTTTCCACGCGGTGGTGATCATTTTTGCCTTTGGTTTTCAGGTGCAGGGTGACGCCCATGGTGTAGGAGAGTGAACGGAAGAAGTGTTCGATCATCTCCGTGCTCAGATCGCCAACGCGCTGGTAGGTAAACTCCGCGCGGTACTCCAGGTGTGGACGGCCGGAGATATCCAGCGCGCAACGTGCCAGGCACTCATCCATCGGCAGTACAAAACCAAAACGATTGATGCCGCGTTTATCGCCTAACGCCAGCTTTAAGGCTTCGCCCAGCGCCAGACCGGTATCTTCAACGGTGTGGTGATCGTCTATATACAGATCGCCCTTGACGGCAATCTCCATGCGAAAACCGCCGTGGGTGGCGATTTGATCCAGCATGTGGTCAAAGAAGCCAACGCCAGTATTGATTTTGCTGCGGCCTTCGCGGTCCAGCCAGACTTTGACGTCAATCTGCGTTTCTTTAGTATTACGCTCAACGTGTGCGTAGCGGTCACGTTTGGTCAACTGCTCGCCGATCATCGCCCAGTTCAGGGTATCGCGATGGTAACGAAATCCGCTAATGCCCATGTTTTCAGCGAGCTGAATATCGGTCGCCCGATCACCAATGACGTAGCTGTTCGCCATATCCATGGCCTGTTCAACCAGATACTGTTCAACCAGCTTCACTTTTGGCTTACGGCAATCACACTCGTCCGCTGGCAAGTGCGGGCAGATCAATACCTCATCAAACGTTACGCCCTGAGAGGTGAAAATTTGCATCATCAGGTTATGCGGACCGTCAAAATCAGCCTGCGGGAAACTCTGGGTTCCGAGTCCATCCTGGTTAGTGATCATAACCAGCTTAAAACCTGCTTTTTGCAGTTTCAGCAAAACGGGAACAACTTCCGGCTCGAAGGCGAGTTTGTCAAAGCGATCGACCTGAAAGTCACTTGGCGGTTCGGAAATCAGGGTTCCATCACGGTCAATAAAAAGATACTTCTGGCTCATACTTGCTCCGCACGTAAGGCGTCAATGACGCGCTGGCTCTCTTCACGGGTTCCGACAGTAATTCGCAGGCAGCCGCTTAACGAAGGTTGTTTATTCTGATCTCGTAAGATAATGCCCTGATCCCACAAAGATTTAAATACGCTGCTTGATGCGGTGAAGCGCGCCAGAACATAGTTGGTTTCAGAATCGAATACCTGCTCTACACAGCGAATTGTTTTCAGGTTATCTACCAGATACTGACGCTCTTCCAGGATCTGCTCTACGCGTTTACGCATGGCGGAAATCCCTTGCGGCGTCAGCGCCTGGGCGGCGATATCTGCCACCGGCGTAGAGAGTGGGTAAGGGGCTATCACCTTTAACAGCAGATTGATAACCTCTTCATTCGCCAGCGTAAACCCGCAGCGTAAACCGGCGAGCGCAAACGCTTTGGACAACGTGCGTAATATCACCAGATGCGGATACTCAGACAGCCAGCCTGCCAGCGTGGCCTGTGGGCAAAACTCGATATAGGCCTCATCAGCGACCACAATAGCTTTACCCTGCGCCATTTCGAGCAGTGAACGCAGATCCTGCGGGTTAATTAGCTGGCCGGTTGGGTTATTAGGGCTGCATACGTAGACCACCTTCACGCCATCAAGCTTGTCCGCGATGCCTTGCAAATCAAGTTGCCAGCTATCAAGGGTTGGAACGGTGCGGCACTCAACGCCAATCGTTTCGGCGCTGACGCTGTACATGCCGTAAGTCGGCGGGCAGTACAGAATGGCATCTTTACCGGGTTCGCAAAAAGCGCGCACCAGCAGTTCGATCCCTTCATCTGCGCCGCGGCTGACCAGTACCTGCTCCGGTTTGACGTCAGCATACTGCGCGTAATTCTCAATCACTGCTTTCGGCTGGCATTCAGGGTAGCGGTTCAGCGTTTGCTGAGTGAGCTGGAACTCAACGGCGGTTGGGTACTCATTCGCGTTGAGCCAGACATCGCCGTTACCGCCGAGACGGCGGGCAGACTGATAGGGTGTTAACTCGCGAACATTCTTACGGGCTAAATCAGTGACGCTGAGAAAGTTGTCAGTGCTCATGCTTGCTCCTTCAGGGCGTTAACGCGCAGGGTGACGGCATTTTTGTGGGCAGTCAGTCGTTCAGCAGCGGCCAGTATTTCAATGGTTGAGGCCAGGGCAGAGAAACCTTGTGGGGTTAATTCCTGTACGGTCATCCGTTTCTGGAAATCAGCCAGCCCAAGGCTTGAGCAGGTCGCGGTATAGCCGTAGGTCGGAAGAACGTGGTTGGTGCCAGAAGCATAGTCGCCTGCGGATTCCGGCGACCAGTCGCCGAGGAACACCGAACCGGCGCTGGTGATCTCATCAACCAGTTCACGCGCGTTGCGAGTCTGAATAATCAGGTGTTCCGGACCGTAGGCGTTAGATATTTCAACGCACTGCGCCAGATCTTTCGCCACGATTAAGCGGCTGGCGGAGAGTGCCTGACGTGCGGTCTCAGCGCGGGAAAGCTCAGCGAGCTGGCGTTCAACGGCTTTGGCAACTCCTTCGGCAAGCGTAGCGTCTGGCGTCAGGAGAATAACCTGCGAGTCGGGGCCGTGTTCTGCCTGAGATAGCAGGTCAGAGGCAACAAAGTCCGGCGTCGCACCGCTGTCGGCGATAACCAGCACTTCGGACGGGCCAGCAGGCATGTCGATGGCCGCGCCGTCAAGACGCTGGCTGACCTGGCGTTTGGCTTCGGTCACATACGCATTGCCCGGCCCGAAGATTTTATCGACCTTAGGAATAGATTCGGTGCCCAGCGCCAGCGCGGCAATAGCCTGCGCGCCGCCTACATTAAACACCTCTTTTACGCCACACAGCTGCGCGGCGTAGAGGATTTCATCGGCAATCGGCGGCGGTGAGCACAGCACCACTTTTTTGCAACCGGCGATGCGCGCCGGGGTCGCCAGCATTAATACGGTGGAAAACAGCGGCGCCGAACCTCCAGGAATATACAGGCCCACGGAAGCGATAGGGCGGGTAACCTGCTGGCAACGCACGCCTGGCTGGGTCTCGATATCCACCGGTGGCAGGATCTGCGCGGTGTGGAAAGTATCAATATTACGCACCGCCGCCTGCATGGCTTGTTTCAGTTCGTCGCTCAGGCGACTGCTGGCTTGCTGGATTTCTTCCTCGGTCACGCGCAGCGCGCCAACCTCGGTTTTATCGAACTTTGCGCTGTATTCACGCAGCGCCCGGTCGCCGTTATTTTTGACGTTCTCAAGGATCTCGGCCACCGTACGGCTGATGCTTTCAGAGGCGGAAATCGCCGGGCGCATCAGCAGTTCGCGCTGCTGCTCAGGGCTACAGCTATTCCAGTCAATCAGGGTATTGAAGCTCATGGTCGTTACTCCATCATCGGGTGTTGCCGGATGGCGGCGCTGCCTTATCCGGCCTACAAGACCCGTAATATCAATGATTGTGACAATTCTTGTAGGCCTGATAAGCGAAGCGCCATCAGGCATCAGATCACTCCATCATCTTCTCAATCGGCAACACCAGAATTGAGCTGGCACCGAGCGCTTTCAGTTTTTCCATTGTTTCCCAGAACAGGGTTTCGCTGCTGACCATGTGCATGGCAACGCGCTGCTGGTCGCCCGCCAGAGGCAGAATGGTAGGGCGCTCAGCGCCGGGCAGCAGGGCGATGACCTCGTCCAGACGCTCGCTCGGCGCGTGCATCATGATGTATTTGGATTCACGGGCCTGAATAACCCCCTGGATACGGGTTAGCAGTTTGTCGATCAGTTGTTGCTTGGCTTCGGCCATTTCGCCGTCGCGCTGAATCAGACAGGCTTTAGAGCGGTAGATCACTTCTACTTCGCGCAGACCGTTGGCTTCAAGCGTTGCGCCGGTGGACACCAGATCGCAAATCGCATCAGCCAGACCCGCACGGGGAGCGACTTCTACTGAGCCGTTTAACAGACAAGATTTAAACGAAACTCCTTTCTGATCGAGATAACGTTTGAGCAGGTGTGGGTAAGAGGTCGCGATACGTTTACCGTTCAGCGCTGCCGGGCCATCCCAGGCTTCATCAACCGGGGTAGCCAGCGAGAGACGGCAGCCGCCGAAGTCCAGACGGCGCAGGGTAAAATAGCGAGGGTCTTCACCCTGTGCCCGGCGGTTGAGCAGTTCCTCTTCCAGAACGTTTTCCCCGATGATGCCGAGGTCAACGACACCGTCCATCACCAGACCCGGGATATCGTCATCACGCACGCGCAGAATATCGATCGGCATGTTCTCCGCCATCGCAATCAGGCGCTGGGTGTGAAGATTAATTTTAATGCCGCAACGGGCCAGTAATTCGCGTGAATCATCGCTTAAGCGGCCTGATTTCTGCATAGCTATGCGTAAACGGGTGTTGTCTAACATTCTTTATTCCTCGTTATCCTGTCTGAATCAGTTTGGGTCACGCACAAAAAAAGCCCCCGGAAGAAATCTTCCGGGGGCTTTCTCATACGCTCATGCACCGCTGGAAGATTTAAACGTCTCCCAGCACACATCGCCTGAAAGACTAGTCAGGATGATGGTGATGATGGTGTTTGAATTGAGCGCGTGTCATAAATTTTCTCGATGAATGTTTATTCATTTGATGTCTTTTAACCTAAACCACTTTAGCTACGGAAAGCAAGGGCTTTTTTTGATCATTAATTCATTTCATATTGATACTATGAATTGTCAGCCACCGTGGGCTGGCGTAGCCTTGCGTTATAGGCCAAAAGTCAGGAGAGAAGGCATGAAAAAGGTCGCAATTGTCGGGTTAGGTTGGTTAGGCATGCCGTTAGCCATGTCGCTGGCGGCGAGAGGCTGGCAGGTTACCGGCAGCAAAACCACATTGGATGGGGTGGAAGCGGCCCGCATGAGCGGTATCGAGAGTTATTCGCTGCGCCTGGAACCTGAACTGGTCTGTGAGGCTGACGATCTCGATGCACTGATGGACGCCGATGCGCTGGTTATTACGCTGCCTGCGCGTCGTAGCGGTCCCGGGGAAGCATTTTACTTGCAGGCAATGCAGGAGCTGGTCGACAGCGCGCTGGCGTATCGGATCCCACGAATTATTTTTACCAGTTCGACGTCAGTCTATGGTGACGTTCAAGGCACAGTGAAAGAGGGGACTGCGCGTAATCCGGTCACGGCGAGCGGTCGTGTCCTGAAAGAACTTGAAGACTGGTTGCACAATTTGCCAGGCACGTCGGTGGATATTTTGCGTCTGGCCGGGTTGGTCGGTCCGGGAAGACATCCTGGTCGCTTCTTCGCTGGCAAGACGGCACCTGACGGACATCATGGCGTCAATCTGGTGCATCTGGACGATGTAGTTTCTGCCATCACGTTACTGCTGCATGCGCCTAAAGGGGGACACATCTATAATATATGTGCGCCTATGCATCCGGCGCGTAACGTGTTCTATCCGCAGATGGCCCGCCAGTTGGGGATGGAGCCGCCGGAATTTCGCGGCGGTACGGATAACGGTAAAGGTAAAGTCATTGATGGCAACCGTATTTGTAATGAGCTTGGGTTTGAGTACCAGTATCCTGACCCGCTGGTGATGCCGATGGAGTGACAGGCCAGCAGAGTGCCGCTGTATACCGCCAGGGGGCGAGTATGAAACCACTGCTGGACGTTCTTATCATCCTCGATGCATTAGAAAAAGAGGGCAGTTTCGCGGCGGCGTCGGCAAAATTGTTTAAGACGCCGTCTGCGCTCAGCTACACCGTCCATAAGCTGGAAAGTGATCTTAATATTCAGCTACTCGATCGCAGCGGACACCGGGCTAAGTTCACCCGCACCGGGCAGATGCTGCTGGAAAAGGGGCGGGAGGTGCTGCACACCGTCCGCGAACTTGAAAAGCAGGCGATTAAACTTCACGAAGGCTGGGAGAATGAACTGGTTATTGGCGTAGATGATACGTTTCCCTTTTCACTGCTGGCCCCACTCATCGAATCTTTCTATCAACACCACAGCGTGACGCGCCTGAAATTTATCAATGGCGTGCTGGGCGGCTCCTGGGATGCCCTCACTCAGGGGCGGGCGGATATTATTGTCGGTGCTATGCATGAACCGCCAGCGGGGAGTGAATTTGGCTTTGCGCGGCTGGGCGCTTTGGAACAGGTGTTTGTTGTTGCGCCGCATCACCCCCTGGCGCAGGAACAGGAACCATTACATCGGCGTACTATTCGACGTTTTCGCGCCATTGTGGTGGGAGATAATGCGCATCAAGCGAACATCTCCGGCGTTCAGGTGTTGGACGATCAGGAAGCGATTACCGTTTTTGACTTCAAAACCAAGCTGGAGCTGCAAATCAGCGGTCTGGGATGTGGATATATTCCACGTTATCTGGCGCAGCGATTTTTGGACAGCGGCGCGCTGATTGAGAAGAAAGTGGTCGGACAAATTCTGTTTGAACCCGTGTGGATAGGGTGGAATGAACAGACCGCCGGGTTGGCCAGTGCCTGGTGGCGGGATGAAATTTTAGCAAATAGTGCTATCGCGGGGGTGTATGTTAAAACGGCTGCTGACAAATCAATCAGTTAAGAAAAAATATTCTTTTGTGGCCGCTTCAATCTCTTGTTATTTCTCCCCAATTTAGGGCAAAATACGCCGCTTGCAAAAAATGACATTAACCGACGTTTTAATACGCGTCGGTTATTTTTTTGCATCAAACCAATCATTCATAAAAGAGGCCGGGCTTCGTACCGGATAGATACTTACTTAAAAATCGACAGTTGTTGTCGCTGAGGATTAACAAAAAATGGGGCAATTTTTTGCTTACGCGACGGTTTTCGCCGTAATGGGGGATAACCATGTCGCATAACGCTACTCCAAACACCTCTCGCGTGGAATTACGTAAAACGCTTACGCTGGTTCCGGTTGTCATGATGGGCCTTGCCTATATGCAGCCGATGACGCTGTTCGATACATTCGGTATCGTATCAGGAATGACCGATGGTCACGTCCCGACAGCTTACGCCTTTGCACTGATCGCCATCCTCTTTACCGCACTGAGTTACGGTAAACTGGTGCGTCGCTATCCGTCTGCAGGCTCTGCCTACACTTACGCCCAGAAATCCATTAGCCCGACCGTTGGCTTTATGGTGGGTTGGTCATCACTGCTGGACTACCTGTTCGCTCCGATGATCAACATTCTGTTGGCAAAAATTTATTTTGAAGCCCTGGTGCCGTCGATACCGTCATGGATATTCGTGGTGGCGCTGGTGGCCTTCATGACCGCCTTTAACCTGCGCAGCCTTAAATCCGTTGCGAATTTCAACACCGTAATCGTGTTGTTGCAGGTGGTGCTGATTGCAGTGATCCTCGGCATGGTCGTTTATGGCGTGTTCGAAGGGGAAGGTGCTGGTACATTGGCGAGCAGCCGTCCGTTCTGGTCAGGTGATGCACACGTGATCCCGATGATCACGGGCGCTACCATCCTGTGCTTCTCGTTCACCGGTTTTGACGGTATCAGCAACCTGTCAGAAGAAACCAAAGACGCTGAGCGCGTGATCCCGCGTGCGATTTTCCTGACTGCGCTGATTGGTGGCCTGATCTTTATCGTCTCCACCTATCTGTTGCAGCTGTACTTCCCAGATATCTCGCGCTTCAAAGATCCAGACGCTTCACAGCCGGAAATCATGCTGTACGTTGCCGGTAAGTTCTTCCAGGTTGGCGCGCTGATTTTCTCTACCATTACTGTACTGGCGTCCGGTATGGCGGCGCATGCAGGCGTAGCGCGTCTGATGTACGTGATGGGGCGTGACGGCGTGTTCCCGAAAAGTTTCTTCGGTTATGTACACCCGAAATGGCGTACTCCGTCTATGAACATCATTCTGGTTGGTGCGATTGCTCTGCTGGCAATCAACTTCGACCTGGTGATGGCGACGGCGCTGATTAACTTTGGTGCGCTGGTGGCGTTTACCTTCGTTAACCTGTCGGTGATCTCCCAGTTCTGGATCCGTGAGAAGCGTAACAAGACGCTGAAAGACCACTTCCAGTATCTGTTCCTGCCGATGTGCGGTGCGCTGACCGTTGGTG
Organism: Citrobacter sp. MGH105; assembly: GCF_001037485.2. Lineage (NCBI taxonomy): Bacteria > Pseudomonadati > Pseudomonadota > Gammaproteobacteria > Enterobacterales > Enterobacteriaceae > Citrobacter > Citrobacter sp. MGH105. The sequence goes on from NZ_CP073048.1 coordinate 1,941,732, forward strand.
CGCTGTGGGTGAATCTGGAAGAAAGCTCAATGGTTCTGGGTCTGATCTGGGCTGGTATCGGTCTGATTTACCTGGCTTGTGTGACCAAAAGCTTCCGCAACCCGGTGCCGCAGTACGACGAAGATGTCGCGTAATAACGGTATTTAGCTGAAAAAAAACGGAGACAAGTTCTCCGTTTTTTTATACGTGGGATTTATACAATCTCTTCGGCGTACTGCCAGAGTGATTTCAGCAGCATCAACTTTTCTTTGTTATCCGCATATTGCTGGCTCAATAGCTGCAATTCATTGGCGTAATTTTGCAAAAACTCCGGTGTGAATACCTGGCGGCGATGGTCCAGCCAGCGTTGCTGTTCTGCTTCGTCCAGCGTTCCCGGGAAGTTACGTGCGCGGTAATTAAACAACAGTTTTTCAATGCGCTTATCGACAAAGGAGATATCCAGCGCCGGTAAATTGCGTGGTTCGGTTTCCAGAACGATTTTCATCGCCGCACGGTCAGCATCGCTGAAAAAGCCGTTATAAAGTTGGGCATCTACGTTATCTGATGGTGTAAAGGGTTCCGCATCGGCAAAGATCGCGACCACTTTGTCGCGTATCTGCGGATTTTCACGCAGAACTTTGAGATTATCCAGACAATGCTGGCGGTTAATGCCAAGACGGTCGGCATCTTCTGGACGCAGGGTATTAGCCTGTGCCAGTACCGGGCATTTGTTGATGTGCACCAGTTTAACCGGTACGGCCGGGTTATCACCCAGATCCGCTTTAGACGTGTAAAGCCGCTCGCGCAGGGCGTCACTGTCGAGTTCGAGCAGCGGTGAAATATCACCGGCTAAGTCGACCATAATAACCGCGTTACGATTCTCCGGATGCCACGCCAACGGCGCTACCCAACTGGTGTTGCCGCGCCATGCGCCGAACATACCAGAGACATGGACCAGCGGCTTCATTTGCGGGACATCAATCAGCGCCGCCAGCTTGTGTTTATTACGATGGCTGTAGAGATAATCAAACAGACGCGGCTGGCGCGACTTCACTAATTGCGCCATTGCGATTGTGGCGTATACGTCCGCCATCGCATCGTGAGCATTGGTATGCTCAATACCGTTGGCTTTGGTCAAATGCTCCAGTCGGAAGCTGGGTAAGCCGTCGTCGTTTTCCGGCCAGTTAATGCCTTCAGGGCGCAGGGCATAGCAGGCGCGCATCACATCCAGCAGATCCCAGCGCGAATTATCGTTCTGCCAGCTCCAGGCATAGGGATCGTAGAAATTGCGATACAGGATGTTGCGCGTCACCTCATCATCGAAGCGCACGTTGTTATAACCCAGGATACAGGTTTTCGGCACGGTGAACAGGGCGTGGATGCGTGCAGCAAAAGCGGCTTCATTTTCTCCCTTTTCACGTGCTTCCTGCGGTGTGATACCCGTAATCAACACCGCCTCAGGCTGCGGCAGATAATCGTCCGCGGGTTTGCAATAAAAGACTTCTGGTTCACCGATGATGTTGAAATCATTATCTGTGCGGATAGCCGCAAATTGCGCGGGTCTGTCCAGCGCCGGATGGGTACCAAAGGTCTCGTAATCGTGGAAGAGAAAACCAGGTTGCTGCTTGCCGTCATTCATTGTTCAGTTATGTCCGGGATCAATTTAGCGCTGGTTCAAGAATACCAAAAAATAGCGAGATAATCAGCTATGGCATTATCGAAGCTGGATTGTGTACGCAATAAAATTGAGATAAACAGGACATTAATGGAATTAATTAATAAATTCCGCACTGTTAAAATGAATTAAGGAAATAAAGTATCTTGAAGTTGCGGGTTTGTAAATAATCTAACTGATAACCATTATTGTTATTTCCCTTTTCTTTGCTGTGTTCTGGAAACTTTAAAAATCTTTTATAAACAATGGGTTTTTATTTATGTCAATTCGCTGTCATGCATTGTAATGAAATGTGATTGATGTAAAAAATAAATAATCTAAACGCCATATAATTATTGGATATATCTAATAACAGGAGGTTATATGAGTATTAGTCGGCGTAATTTTTTGCGAGGCGTGGGTATAGGCTGTTCAGCCTGTGCGATAGGCAGTTTCCCGCCTGGGGCACTGGCGCGAAATTCTCCAGAGAGTATCAAAGGGAAAACATCCCTGACGCCAAGTTTGTGCGAGATGTGTTCTTTTCGCTGCCCAATTCAGGCTCAGGTGATTAATAATAAAACGGTTTTTATTCAGGGGAACCCTAATGCGCCACAGCAGGGGACACGTGTCTGTGCTCGCGGCGGCAGCGGCGTTAGCCTGGTCAACGACCCTCATCGCATTGTTAAACCCATGAAACGCACAGGACCTCGCGGGAGCGGTGACTGGCAGGTTATTAGCTGGGAACAGGCGTATAAAGAAATTGCCGAAAAAATGACGGCAATAAAAACGCAATATGGTCCCCAGGGAGTCGTCTTCTCGTCTAAATCTGGCTCGCTGTCTGGCCATTTATTTCACCTCGCGACGGCTTTCGGGTCACCGAATACCTTTACTCACGCATCAACGTGTCCTGCCGGTAAAGCCATTGCCGCTAAAGTTATGATGGGTGGCGATTTAGCCATGGATATCGCCAATACCCGTTATATGGTCTCTTTTGGCCATAACCTCTATGAAGGGATCGAGGTTGCTGATACGCATGAGCTGATGACCGCGCAGGAGAAGGGGGCGAAGATGGTCAGCTTCGATCCCCGTTTGTCCGTATTCTCCAGCAAGGCGGATGAATGGCATGCGCTCAAGCCGGGCGGCGACTTACCGGTGCTGATGGCCATGTGTCACGTCATGATCAATGAAAATCTGTATGACGCGGACTTTGTTGCGCGCTACACCACGGGGTTTGAGCAGCTGGCAGAAGCGGTACAAGAGACCACGCCAGAATGGGCGCAGCAGCTCGCGGATGTGCCTGCTGATGTCATTGTTCGGGTCACCCGCGAAATGGCCGCCTGCGCGCCTCATGCCATCGTCAGTCCGGGCCATCGCGCGACGTTTTCGCAAGAAGAAATTGATATGCGGCGCATGATTTTTACCCTCAATGTGCTGCTTGGCAATATTGAGCGTGAAGGCGGTTTGTATCAGAAAAAAGCGGCGGCAACTTACAATAAGCTGGCTGGAGAGAAGGTCGCTCCGGTGCTGGCAAAACCCGATGTCAAATTACCCAAGCCAACGGCGCAGCGTATCGATCTGGTAGCCCCGCAGTTTAAGTACATCGCGGCGGGCGGTGGTGTGGTGCAAAGCATCATTGATGCTGTGTTAAACCAGACGCCTTATCCGGTGAAGGGATGGATTATGTCCCGACACAACCCTTTCCAAACCGTAACCTGTCGACCAGATCTGGTCAAAACCGTTGAACAGCTCGACCTTGTGGTCAGTTGTGATGTCTATTTAAGCGAAAGCGCGGCGTATGCCGACTACCTTTTGCCTGAATGTACTTACCTTGAGCGCGATGAAGAAGTTTCAGACATGTCGGGTCTGAATCCAGCCTATGCCCTGCGTCAGCAGGTAGTAGAACCTATTGGTGATGCGCGTCCGAGCTGGCAAATCTGGAAAGAGCTGGCCGTGCAGTTAGGCCTTGGCCAATTCTACCCATGGCAGGATATGCAAACGCGTCAGTTATACCAGCTTAATGGCGATCATGCGCTATCTGCTGAATTGCGTCAGAAAGGGTATCGGGAGTGGGGTGTTCCGTTGCTGCTGCGTGAACCTGAAGCGGTGCGTCAGTTTGTGGAACGCTATCCGGGCGCGGTGGCGGTTGACAGCGACGGTACCTATGGCGAGCAACTGCGCTTTAAATCTCCGTCAGGAAAAATCGAACTCTATTCCGAAGAGCTGGAAACGCTCCTGCCTGGCTACGGTATTCCGCGCGCGCGCAATTTTGCGCTTAAAGGCGACAGTGAACTCTATTTTATCCAGGGAAAAGTGGCGGTGCATACCAACGGTGCGACGCAATACGTGCCACTGCTTAGCGAGTTGATGTGGGATAACGCAGTGTGGATACACCCGCAAACGGCCCGTGAAAAAGGCATCAAAAGCGGCGATGACATCTGGCTGGAAAATGCGACCGGCAAGGAAAAAGGCAAAGCGCTGGTCACCGCCGGAATTCGGCCCGATACGCTGTTTGTTTATATGGGATTTGGCGCCAAGGCGGGAGCCAAAACCGCAGCGACAACGCACGGTATCCATTGCGGTAATTTGCTTCCGCATGTTACCAGTCCGGTTTCCGGTACGGTGGTCCACACCGCTGGCGTTACGCTTCGTCGGGCATGAGAAAGGAGAACATCATGAATCAATCTACAAACCCTTATGTCATGCTGCATGACGAGAAACGCTGTATCGGCTGTCAGGCATGCACGGTTGCCTGCAAAGTTCTGAATGATGTGCCAGAGGGATTTAGCCGTCTACAGGTGCAGATCCGTTCACCCGAACATGAACCCGAGGTACTGTCCCACTTCCAGTTTGTTCGCGTTTCCTGTCAGCATTGTGAAGATGCGCCTTGCGTCAGCGTTTGTCCGACCGGTGCATCATTTCGCGACGAAAATGGCATTGTGCAAGTGGATAAGTCTCGCTGTATTGGCTGTGACTACTGCGTTGCCGCTTGTCCGTTCCATGTCCGTTATCTCAATCCGCAAACGGGAATTGCCGACAAATGTAACTTCTGCGCAGATACCCGACTCGAGAGCGGTCACTCGCCCGCCTGCGTTTCCGTTTGTCCGACGGATGCGCTGAAATTTGGTCGTCGTGACGATCCGGAAATTCAGCACTGGATAAATCAAAAAGAGGTTTATCGCCAGCAGGATACGCGTAGCGGTCCGGTGAGTGTTTATCGGCGTAAAGAGATCCATCAGGAGGGTAAAGCATGAATTCTATCTGGGGAGCAGAGCTTAACTATGCGCCGGACTACTGGCCGCTGTGGCTCATTTATGCAGGCGTTGTTGTTGTACTGATGATTGCGGGCCTGGTTATGCACGCGCTGTTACGTCGGATGCTGGCACCCAAGACGGCAACCGGAGAAGAGCACCGGGATTACCTCTATTCTCTGGCAGTCCGCCGCTGGCACTGGGGTAATGCGCTGCTTTTTATCCTGCTTTTGCTGAGTGGCCTGTTTGGGCACTTCTCTGTCGGACCGGTGGCATTGATGGTGCAGATACATACCTGGTGCGGTTTCGCCTTGTTGGCCTTCTGGGTTGGTTTTGTGCTAATCAACGCAACCAGCGGCAACGGTTGTCATTACCGGGTGAAGTTTAATGGGTTGATATCACGCTGCTTGTTGCAAACGCGCTTTTATCTGTATGGCATCATGAAGGGTGAACCACACCCGTTTGCCGCAACGGCAGAGAGTAAATTTAACCCGCTACAACAGCTGGCTTATCTGGCCATCATGTATGCGCTGGTTCCGCTGCTAATCATCAGCGGGTTGTTATGCCTCTACCCGCAGGTGATAGGGGCAGGGCCTGTGATGCTGGTGCTGCATATGGTGTTGGCGATTGTCGGCTTACTGTTCATCTGTGCACATATTTACCTGTGCACGCTGGGTGACACGCCGGGGCAAATTTTCCGCAGCATGATAGATGGCTATCATCGTCATCGTAGCCATCACGCAGAAACGGCACCGCGCAAAGGGTAACGCCAGACGCGGTCGATATCTGAAATCCTTTCCTTACAGCAAGAAAATGTGCCTTATGTCACATTTTCTTGCAATTTATCCATGTTTGTTCGCCAGAACTTCCGTAAAAAGAACGGCTATTTCTCCATTTCCTGAGGACATGCTGTTGAAACGCCGTTTGTTTATTGCCGCTTCACTATTTGCGATGAGTTTTTCGCCCGCGTACGCGACTGACGTCGCCAGTTTCGCTCCACAGCCTCCAGCAATTAATGCCGGGGCGTGGGTATTAATGGATTACACCACGGGCCAAATCCTGACAGCCGGAAATGAACACCAGCAGCGCAACCCTGCCAGCCTGACCAAGCTGATGACCGGCTATGTTGTCGATCGCGCAATCGACAGCAAGCGTATTAGTCCGACAGATATTGTCACTGTAGGACGAGATGCCTGGGCGAAAGATAATCCGGTATTCGTCGGTTCATCCTTAATGTTCCTGAAAGAAGGGGATCGCGTTTCTGTGCGGGATCTGAGTCGCGGGTTAATTGTTGATTCCGGTAATGATGCCTGTGTGGCGCTGGCGGATTACATCGCCGGAGGGCAGCCGCAGTTTGTCGCGATGATGAACAACTATGTGCAAAAGCTGAACCTGCGGGACACGCATTTTGAAACGGTACATGGTCTGGATGCGCCAGGTCAGCATAGCTCAGCTTACGATCTGGCCGTGCTGTCGAGAGCTATCATCCATGGAGAGCCGGATTTCTACCATATGTACAGTGAAAAAAGCCTTACCTGGAACGGAATTACGCAGCAAAACCGTAACGGTTTGTTGTGGGATAAAACCATGAACGTCGATGGTCTGAAGACAGGACATACCTCCGGCGCTGGATTCAACCTGATTGCTTCTGCCGTTGATGGGCAGCGCCGCCTGATTGCAGTTGTGATGGGGGCGGAGAGTGCGAAAGGGCGTGAAGACCAGGCGCGAAAACTGCTGCAATGGGGACAACAGAGCTTCGATACCGTGCAGGTATTACGTAGCGGTAAGCAGGTTGGTATTGAACGGATCTGGTACGGCGATAAAGAAAAAATTAGCCTTGGTACAGAGCAGGATTTCTGGATGGCCCTGCCTAAAGCCGAAGTCGCTAATATCAAGGCAAAATATGTTCTTGATAAGAAAGAACTGGTTGCCCCCATTGCTGCCCATCAACGTGTGGGGGAAATTGAACTCTACGATCGGGATAAACTGGTGGCGCACTGGCCTCTGGTTACGCTGGAGTCTGTCAACGAAGGCGGTGTCTTCTCGCGTTTGAGCGATTACTTCCACCACAAGGCGTAGTTTTTCCTGATGTGCCTGACTGGCAAGAGTGCGAATCTGCTCACATAATAATCACTGATTCCTTGTGGCCGTCATACCTAAAAATTACACTGTATATAAATACAGTGTAATAACGGAGGTTATATGGAGTACGAGATAAAGCAGGTTGAGAAACGCATAATTGCCGGTTTCCATATGGTTGGACCGTGGGAACAAACGGTAAAGCAGGGTTTCGAGCAGTTAATGATGTGGGTCGACGGTAAGCAGATCGTACCGCTGGAATGGATAGCTGTTTATTACGACAATCCTGACGTTGTTCCGGCGGAAAAACTGCGTTGTGATACCGTGGTGTCTGTGCCTGAAGGTTTTGAGATCCCAGAAAACAGCGAAGGGGTGATCCAGACTGAACTGGCGGGGGGCGACTATGCTATCGCCGTTGCGCGCGTTGAAAATCATGACTTCGCGACGCCGTGGTATCAGTTCTTTGAGCGCCTGCTGCAGGATTCGACGTATGCGATAGCCGCTAAACCCTGCTTTGAAGTTTATATGAACAATGGCATGGAGGACGGTTACTGGGACATTGAAATGTACGTGCCGGTACAGTCGAAGTAACTGTTTTTGGTGTAAATCAGGATGAATGTCCTGGTCATCAGGGTGATGTTTTCACTTAAAAAACAGGTACAATTCTGTTCTTTGCAATTCCCTGACGGAGTGCATGAGTGCGTGCAGATAAGTCACTGAGTCCTTTTGAAATTCGTTTGTATCGTCATTATCGTGTGGTGCATGGTGTTCGCATTGCGCTGGCGTTTCTTTTTACTTTTCTGTTGGTTCGCCTGTTGAACATTCCTGAAGGTACATGGCCTCTGATTACGCTGGTGGTAATCATGGGGCCTATTTCCTTTTGGGGGAACGTTGTCCCCAGAGCGTTTGAGCGTATTGGCGGGACAATTCTGGGTTCGGTACTTGGGCTGGTGGCCCTGCGTCTGGAACTCTTTTCACTTCCGCTAATGCTGATATGGTGCGCGGTGGCGATGTTTCTCTGCGGCTGGCTGGCACTGGGTAAAAAGCCGTATCAGGCGTTGCTGATTGGTATAACGCTTGCGGTCGTTGTGGGTGCCCCCGCTGGAGATATGACCACAGCGTTATGGCGCGGTGGCGATGTTATTCTGGGTTCATTACTGGCAATGCTGTTTACCGGTATCTGGCCGCAGCGGGCATTTATACACTGGCGAATTCAGCTGGCGCATTGCGTAACGGGGTACAATCGAGTGTATCAGGCTGCGCTATCTCCCAACCTGCTGGAGCAACCGCGACTGGAGAAGCATTTACAACAGCTTTTAAGCGATGTTGTCAAAATGCGTGGGCTCATCGTTCCTGCCAGCAAAGAAACCCACATTCAAAAATCAATCTTTGAAGCTATTCAGACGGTTAATCGTAACCTGGTCTGCATGCTTGAGCTGCAAATCAATGCGCTCTGGGCCAGCCGTACCAGCCACTTTGTCATGTTGAATGCGCATACTTTGCGTGAAACACAGCTCAGGACACAACAGGCGTTACTGACGATAACCCACGCATTGTATGAAGGTAATCCACAACCGGTGCTTGCCAATACGGAAAAACTCAATGACACCGTGGTGGAGTTACGTCAGCTTATTGCTGAGCATAAGGGCGATAATGTCGCTGAAACGCCCATTCACGGCTACGTTTGGCTAAATATGGAAATGGCGCGACAGCTGGAGTTGCTCTCTCATTTGATCTGTCGCGCGCTGCGCAAATAAAGAGCAGATGAGGGGATTGGTTCTACTGCTGCTTCGATTCAGCAACGAATAGAGGTATGATACTGAAAAAGGCTAAAACCATTGGTAACTGCAATGGCTTTACCCTCGATAATTCAGGTTTCAACCATGCATGGTCGATGCAGATGCAACTTGAAGTATGGCGGGCATGAAAGTAATGTTGACCCACTTTAGCCGTTGTTTTAACGAATCCGAATCTCACATTATCAGGGGTGTAAAAATGGAAACTACCAAGCCTTCTTTCCAGGACGTGCTGGAATTTGTTCGTCTGTTCCGTCGTAAAAACAAACTGCAACGTGAAATCCAGGACGTTGAGAAAAAGATCCGTGACAACCAGAAACGTGTTCTGCTGCTGGACAACCTGAGCGACTACATCAAGCCTGGAATGAGCGTGGAAGCGATTCAGGGCATTATCGCCAGCATGAAAAGCGATTATGAAGATCGTGTTGATGATTACATCATCAAAAACGCTGAGATCTCTAAAGAGCGCCGCGACATCTCTAAAAAGCTGAAAGCGATGGGCGAAGTGAAAAACGGCGAAGCGAAAGCCGAGTAACGATTTTATGCTTGTCCGGGTCGCTGCATAGCGGCGGCCCTTATTGCAGTTCGACCCCGCCAGTTACCATCCGCAACAAATGCTGTTCCGGCCAGTGTTCCGTTAATTTTTTCTGCGTCAGCATCCATTTAATGTAGTCCACATCATGACGCTTTCTGTCGAGCATCAGACCGACTACGCTGCCACTGTGCGCAACGTTGACACCGTATAAATCACATTCTTCTACCAGCGCTAAAAGTGAATCAAAATTTGGTTTAGGTAACAGCAACTGGCTGGCGATCGCGCTCAGCGTGGCGGCTTCACCCATCCGATAAGGATTTTGACTGATACAGGCTTCCTGTACCTTTTCCCATGCGCGTTTCAGCGCTGGAGCGCCTGCCAGTAACCCTGACTGGCGTGGAGTACGGTGATAATCAGCAGTAAGCAAGGTTTCCGGACTTTCGAGAACCAGCAGATCGAGTTGAGGCTGGGCTTCACAGGCAATTTGCGTGGAGGCGTCGTTATGATCGAACAGCGTAAGCTGGCGGAAAACGGTGCTGTCGGTAGGTTCCAGCGAAACGCAAAGCTGCGCCAGAGTGGATTCGTCTAGCTGATGCCCCAGATATTGCGCCGTGGCGATTGCCGTGGCGGCGATATCCGCTGTGCTGCTGGCCATCCCTTTAGCGACAGGAATGGTTGACTGGACATCAATTCGAATATCCTGACTCATTTGTGCAGGGTATTGCCAGTGCAGCAATAACCTCTTAACCATCGCCCGCGAAAGTGGGCGTTCATCTGTCAGCGGTGAACCTGAAGTGACCTCAACGGTGCTATACCATTCAACCGGGCAGGAGACCAATTTCTCACTGCCCAGAATCCAGCCCTGGATAAGTTCTCCGCACGATGCGGGACATTGCGCAACAGCCACGTCTTCACCTATAGTGATCAGCAATCCTCGGCGCATAGTGTCATGGCGATCGCGCTATTACCATGATTTGCCGCAATTTGCGGTGCGGCAGTATTATGCAGGAATGCCCAATGTCACAGTTTCAGATATCGCTAAACGCATAACGTCTTGCGCAATCATCAGCTCTTCATTGGTATTAATCACAGCTACTTTGACCATCGCATTTTCCGTCTGAATGAAGGTGGCATTACGCTGATTTTTTTCCTCATCAACGGCCAGCCCCAGGAAATTCAGGTTACGACAAATCGCAGCGCGCGCCCGTGCGGAGTTTTCGCCAATACCACCGGTAAATACCAGGGCATCCAGACCGCCCATCTGCATAATATAGCTACCAATGGTGGCACGAATGCGCTCAGCAAAAAGCGTCAACGCCAGCGCAGCCTGGTGATTGCCCGTATCTGCGGCATGTTCAACGTCGCGGTAGTCAGGGGAGATGCCAGAAACACCGAGCAATCCGGACTCATTGTTGAGCAATTGGTTGAGCTGCTGCGGTGTTTTGCCTTCTCGCAGGGCAATCCACGGTAAAATGGACGGATCGATATCGCCACTTCGCGTGCCCATCATCACGCCAGACTGCGGCGTAAAGCCCATTGACGTATTCACCGATTGTCCGCCTTTGATGGCGCAGATGCTGCTGCCGTTGCCCAGATGACAACAAACAACGCGCAGGGCGCTGAGTGGTACACCCAGTTTTTCAGCAAGCTGTGAGCTAACGTATTTGTGGCTGGTACCATGAAAACCATAGCGACGAATACCCAACTCTGAATAGTAACGCCAGGGCAGGGGATAGATGAAAGAAGGCTCATCAAGCGTTTGATGAAAGGCAGTGTCGAACACCGCAACGGCTGGCGTTTTGGGCAATAGCTGGCGGAATACCGCGATCCCCAACGCATTTACCGGGTTATGCAGAGGGGCCAGTTCCGCGAGTCGCTCGATTTCTGCGAGCGTTTCATCAGTTACCAGCGCAGAGTCTTTAAAGGATTCCCCGCCGTGCGCGACGCGATGGCCCACGCCGTCGATCTCTTCCAGACTGCTGATAATGTGGTGGTTGAGCAGTTTTTCCAGGAGCAACGTTACGGCTTCACGGTGATCGGCTACGGGCAAAGTCTCCTGCCATTTCTGCGCTGGTGTTTTTAGGGTGACCTGCGCATCAGACAAACCGATACGTTCAATCAACCCCTGACAGATCATTTCACCCTGCGGCATCGCCAGTAGTTGAAATTTAAGCGAGGAACTACCTGCATTAATGGCCATTATTTTGTGAGACATGAAGGTTCCTTTGCATTCAGAAAAATGAACATCTCATCGACCCCAGTATTCTCCAGCGCGCTGGTGACAAATACTTTTTGCGCGCCAGCCTGAACTAACCAACTCTCCACAAGAGAAATACGCTGCGGGTTGGCTAAATCGGCTTTGGTAACGAGGCCAATAACGGGTCGGTTCATTGGTCCGGTAAAACCGGGAGAAAATGGTGACCACGGCGCGTCAGCATTGAGTACCAGCGCAATAATGTCTGCTTCACAGGCGCTGGCCAGCAGCGCGCTGTACAGGCAGCGGTTCTCAAGATATTCGCCCGGTGTATCTATCGCTGTGGGCGACCAGACTATGGCCTGGGTCTTCTGATAGTGAAGCGCTTCTCCCCGCATGCATTGTGTGAGCGACGTTTTTCCGCACTGGCTGGGTCCGATTAGCATGATGCGTTTCATGAGATTACGTCCGGGTAATGGGACACGCGGTAAAACGCATCATTTCGCCCAGCGTTCGGGTTACCTGTTTCAGCGCGTACTCAACGGCGGAAACATCACCCGTCAGTACCACCGCACCGGTAAACCGGTCGAGAAAACCAATTTCTACCGCCCCGGATTTCGTGGCGATATCACAGGCGATGATTGAGGCTTCGCTGGGGGTAATGGTCAGAATACCGATTGCGGAAACCGCATCTGGTAATCCCAGCTTCTTGAACAAATCTTTACCTGGATTAGCAATAAGATGCGCCAGCGTGACCTGTTTGCCTGGTACATATTCCTGAATCATTCGATCCGTGGTGGGTTGTCTTTCCATTATCCCTCCACCATTTGTCGCCACATGCTTTCATGCGGGCGAGGTATGACCGAGCGGTAAACCAGCAGGCCTTTTTCACCCGCACTTTCACTGGCAACCGTCACTGCGTTATTCACATCGGATACATCGCCAGCAACGACCATGTAGCACTTACCGCCAATACCAAATGCCATATGGACGCGTACCAGCGTGACGTTGGAGGCTTTAACCGCCCGGTCGGCGGCGCAGATGCAGGCAGCAACGCTCCATGTTTCGACAATACCAACTGCCTGACGCTTATCCACGCTGTTTAGCCCGCTGATTGCGGGGAGTACGCTGGCATGAATGTTGGGGAGTACCAGACTGTCAACGAGCATATCGCCGGCAAGAGATGTTCCAGTGGCAATCGCCTGCTGTACGGCACCTACGTCACCACCGAGCATGAGTAGAAATTTTCCCGGGCAGATGGTCTTGCTGACCAGTAAATTCACATTCGCGCTTTTTAACATGGCATCACCCGCTTCCATTCCTTTGGCAATGCTGGTGAGTTCTAAAATCCCTATAGCCTGAGACATGATTAACCTCTAATTACCGTGATAGATTGCTCAGTGATTTCGCTGACAATACCGTCAATGCTGGCGTGAACAGGCGCGCCTAACGCACCGGACGGCACATCGGCAACGCATTGACCGCGAACAACGCATTCGCCTTGTTCTACACATGGGATGGCGCTGGCACCAATATGCTGGCGTAACAACAGCGTCGTTTTATCTGTGGAATAATCAGTCTCAGCCAGTGGCGCATCGTGATACCAGTCGCTAAGACCCAGTTTGGTAATAAGGCGCTTAACCGGGATCAGCCGGTACTTCGCCATTTCATCCTCAGGATTTAGCGGCCCTTCATAACGATGGTTGAGCGCCCGCAGTTCGCGTTTCAGCATGCGGTTGATGCGCATCGGTGAAATCCCAACCGGGCAGGCTACGCTTTCACACACGTTGCATTCTGAACAGGTCAGGGCCGTGAGCAGCAGCTGCGGTGTGGCCGCCTGCTGATAATTAACCGCACGAACCAACAGGTGCGGGGATAATTCATGGCCGATCAAATGTCTTGGGCACAAATCCGTACACAAACGGCACTGCTCGCAAACGGTTTTTGCTACAGAAAGCACGGTGCGTTCATCCTGCATCCGCCGCTGAATCAACGCATGAGACTTAGGCAAAACCAGCAGGCCCCCGGTGGTCTTGCTTACGGGGGTATCCAGTGAAGTAATCAGGCCGCCCATCATCGGACCACCGTTAATAAAGCCGGGATCGTCAACGGTTGCGCCACCGGCCAGCGCCAGAACGTCACGTAAAGACATTCCGATAGGGACAGTGAGTGTGATGGGATTGGCGACTGCACCGTTAACGGTCAGGGTGCGACGCGTAACGGGGTACTGCTGCTCAACTGCTCTGGCGATGTTGAGCACGGTCTGAACGTTATTGACCACCACACCGACGCTGACCGGCAGCGCGGCAGGCGGAACTCTCCGACCTGTTGCCATCCAGATGGTCAGAACCTCGTCACCAGCCGGGTAGACATCAGGCAAAATATGTAAGCGGATCCCGGCAGGTAGAAGGGGGGTTAATGCATTGATAGCACCTTGGTATTTCTCCTTGAGCGCAATAATTCCGGCACTGGCTCCCGTCGCCGTCATGGCATATTGAACGCCGCGGATAAGTCGCTCAGCCTGGACGGCCATCAACTGCTGGTCAACTTTCAGCATTGGCTCACATTCAGCCGCATTGACCAGAAAGGTATCGACCTGCGCCTGTAATTTTACGTGAGTAGGAAAGCCTGCGCCTCCGGCTCCGACAACACCCGCTGCGCGAACGCGTTCGCGAATGGTCTGTGCATCATAAAGCGTGGACTCTGCCGTCATGGCTGTCTTCATAATAATTCCTCAAGCAGTTCCTGCATGGCACTGGCATCGGCAACACGAGGATTGGTTTGCAGCGTGACGTCAGCCAGCGCGGCCTGAACCATCGATGGGATACGTTGTGACCAGACTTGCTTTCCGTCTTTAAGCGCGTCAACGAAAGAAGGTAACGCACACTGTTTTTTGAGAAGCTCAATTTGATGAATGAGCGCATTCAGCGCAGCCGTATCGTTCGCATTATCCGGGCATAAATGGCAGGCTTTAGCAAAACGGGCATAGCGCTTCGCAGCTCGCGGATCGCGGGCATTAAAATAAATGACATGGGTCAGCAGCAGCGCATTGGCAAGTCCATGCGGCAGATGAAACTGACCACCCAATTGATGGGCAATCGCATGATTGATCCCCAGTCCAGCCTGACTAAATGCCATTCCCGCGAGCGTTGATGCATTGTGCATTTTCCCCCTGGTTGCCAGACAGTCGCCTTTGCTGACGGCGACAGGCAGGTACTGGAAGACGATTTGAGCCGCTTTTTCAGCCAGTGCGTCTGTGAAGTCGCTGGCCTTAGTGGACACGTAAGCCTCCAGCGCATGCGTTAACACGTCCATGCCGGTATTCGCGGTGATGGCAGGTGGTACGCTGACAACCAACGTTGGATCAAGGATGGCCATGTCCGGGTAAAGCGCATTATTAAACAATGGATATTTAATGCCTTTATCCGGATCGCTAATCACGCAGGCACTGGTTACCTCGGAGCCTGTGCCGCTGGTGGTGGGAATTGCGACACAGGTTTCAATTTCAATACCGAACTGTCGGCTGAACCAGACGATGGCTTTTGCGGCGTCCAGTGCTGAGCCGCCACCAAAACCCATCACGACGTCCGGTCGCAGGGACTGCATTTGTGCAATCCCTTGTACTACCGTACCGATGGTGGGATCGGGGGTGATATCGCTGAAAATGCTGATGCGGTTATCCGCTGGCAGAGCGTTGCGCAGCTTTTCAATCAGGGGAGAACGCGCGAGAAAACCATCGCAAATAATCCAGATATGCTTATTCGTGAAACGCTTGAGCACATCCAGACTTCCCTGGCCGCTGTACAATCGAGTTTGCAGTGAAAAGCTATTCATAACGGCCCCATTAGCGAATAGAAAAACCGTTTGTCAGCACGCAACGACGAGAGCGTGCGAAAGTGCGCGCAGATGTTGTTCCTTCACCGGTTGGCGTCGCAATAGTGAAGGTTGTAAAACCTTCGCCACCAACGCCGATCCCGGCGTAAGAGGGGCCATTTTTCACAAAGATGGAGGTCTGAAGCGTGCGCGCGGCAAGGTTCAAACGTGACACATTTTGCGAATGCATAATGGCGGTGTGATGCAATCCCTCTTCAACTTTCAGGGCCAACGTTAATGCACTGTCAAAATCGCTCACCGTTACGACGGGGAGCATTGGCATCAATTGCTCGCTGGTAACCCACGGGTCGTCAGCCTTGACGATGCCTGTCAGTAATCGAGGTGCTTTTGCCGGAACCGGTATTCCTGCTGCTTCCAGTAAGGTTGCCGGGCTTTTACCCACCAGTTTTTTATTGGCTATGCCTTCTGGTAGACAGACAGCGCGCAGTTTGTCTACCTCTTCGCTATTGAGAAGCATCGCACCAAAAGACTGCATCTGTTGAACCAGTCGTTCGGCAACGGCATCAACAACAATCAGGCTCTTCTCAGCGATGCAGGGGAGGTTGTAATCAAAGGATGCGCCATTGATGATATCTTCCGCCGCCTTAACCAGATCGGCCGTTTCATCAACAATGCAGGGTGGATTTCCTGCGCCTGCGCCAATGACTTTTTTCCCGCTTTTCATGCCCATAGCAACAATGCCAGGGCCACCGGTAATCGCCAGAACTGCGATTTTAGGGTGCGCCATCATCTGCTGGGTAGCCTCAAAAGTGGGTTCTGTGACCGTGACGACAAGATTACGAATTCCGCAGCAACGGAAAGCAATATCTTCAATCATGGCAATCAGCTTGAGTGAAACCTTTTTAGCACCCGGATGCGGACTGAAGTAAACGCTATTCCCTGCCGCCAGCATGCTGATGCTGTTGTTAATAATGGTCTCTGTCGGGTTAGTACTGGGGGCGACAGAACCAATCACGCCAAATGGGGAATACTCGAATAACACCATGCCGCCGTCACCGGTTAACGCCGTGGTAGTGAGATCTTCGATTCCTGGAGTGTTGTCCAGCGCAGCTTTATTCTTGAGGAATTTATCCTCTTTGTTGCCCATTCCTGTTTCAGCTGCGCTCTCAGCGGCCAGTGAAGCAAGATGAGGCGTCAGTTCTTCGCGTAGGGCGTTTATGATGGCGCTGCGGGTTTTCAATGGACATTGCTGGTAACGCAGAAAAGCCTGATGCGCTGCATCGATAGCTTCGCCAACGGACGGAAAAATACCGTTACCCTGAACTTCTGCTTTTGCCGGGGCGAGTTGCTCACTCAAAATGTTACGAATAAGGGTTTCAAGTTCTGAAGTATTCATTGATGTGTTCTCACGTTAATCGCCGCAATGGCCGTTTCTGCAATGTCCATATCCTGTTCAACGCTTCCTCCGCTGATGCCAAGACCCCCGAGGAGTAAACCCTCACGCCATAATGCGTATCCGCCACCGAAGGTGACGACTTTTCCCTGCATATGGCTTTCCAGACCGTAAAGCGCAGCGCCGGGTTGCACTGCCGATGTCAGCTCATGTGTGGCGGTTTTCATCGCCACGGCAGTCCAGGCTTTTTTGGGTGCCAGTTCGCTACTCACGAGTAAAGCGTCAGGCATGCGCCAGGCCACCATTTGGGTCCCGTTCGCATCAACAATGCTTATGACGACCGGAACCTGAAGTTCTTCTGCTCTCGTCACCGCAGCGCGAGTGAGTTGGTGGAGCTCCTGAAAAGACAGAGACATAGTCGGCTCCTTTATGGCTGGTGCTTGAACGGCAGCGAGATAGCGCTCAGCCACTTTCTGAATGATGTCGTTTTGATGTGCGTCATGATCTTCTGCCCGTGCAATTGCATATAAGCAGTCGGACAGGCGATTGATATAACGCATCAGCACGTGTCTGACGGATATCTCGGTGGAGAGCTCGACCAGTCGTCTCTCTGCGCGGCGTGCCAGCGTACGGGCAAAGTGCAGTCGGCTGGCGGCTTCGCTGCGGCCAGGTAGAATAAAGCTGCGCAGGGGCGGTACTCTTCCCATTGCGGTATCGATGGCCGCTTCCAGTGCCGCAATTTCTTCTGAGCTGATGTAGCGCTGCTCTGGCGTTGGTTCTTCGCTTTCGCTTGCCAGTTCGGCGCTGAACCAAAAAAGCTGCAGCTGGATATTTTCAAGTAACTGCCGGTGTTGCGGGGTTTTCGCTGCACAAATGCACAGACTTAGCGCCGCATTCAGTTCGTCCAGCGTACCGTAGGCTTCCACGCGTGGATGCGTTTTGCTCACGCGCTGTCCGGTAAAGAGGGCTGTTGTTCCGGCATCTCCAGTGCGGGTATAAATCGCCATAGTTCCTCCTAACGAGAAAGCGTGTCGACAATGCCGACGATAGCCAGATCGATGGCCTCATTAGGGCCAGAAAAAACGTGTCTGGCGCTGGATCCGCTGCTGAGTAATACCAGTTCGCCGGTCCCTGCGCCGACAGAATCAACAGCGACTTCATCTCCACTCACAGGGGATGCAGGAAGCTCTCCGTCAGCACTTACCCGACGTACCAGCAACAGTTTTTTTCCCACCAGTGATGGGGATTTTTGCGTGGAAACCACAACGCCTGTAACCCGGGCCAGATGCATAGCTCACTCCTGCTTAATTAGTTGGACATTCCGCAGACTGACTGCTTCCTGAGCCAGAGCCGTCACGACACACCGACGGCGCAACACCAGTACGCCATCCCTTAATTGGGCGACGTCGGCATAGCTGAGAAGCTTCTCAGGATGCAAAAAGATGATTCGTCCCCGTTCGTCATTGAACTCCAGCGGCAGACGTGCGAGTTTTTTCACGGGGATTGCGGGTAACAATCGGTGTTGTAGTGAAATTTTCACGCGGACTCCGCATGCTAGTGCGTCGTGAATCGTTACCACCGACATGTTGGCTGGGCAGCCTTCGGCAATTTGCTCCAGTAATGGCAGATCCACTTGCTGGAGATGGAGCGACGAGTACTGGCAGCATACTGTCCGTGAATCGATTTCCCGTAACTGCGCGACGCTAAGAGTGAGCGTGCTTTCTGCGCGTTTTTTTAATCGGGAAACAACCTCCTCGATAATGCGTTGCAGCAGTTCGTTGTTCATCGTGAGGTCACCAGTGTGGCGAATGCCTGGGGATTATCAGCGCCTGCAGCATTGGCTTCGTCTGTATCGATATGCATTTCGAGGCGCATATCCGGCGAAACGCGTACGGCGACGTTATCGAAAATCAGTCGACGCTCATCGCCATTAATGGCGACCGAGACTTTATCACCATGGGAAACCCGCAGAATCAGAGCATCGAGCGGCGACATATGGATATGTCGTTGGGCGACGATCACCCCAGATGCTAAGTCCAGTTCAGCAAATGGGCTGACGAGACGAACACCGGGTGTGCCCTGAATATTGCCCGACATCCGCAGCGGAGCAGCAATTCCCAACGTGCGGGCGTCGGTACGAGAAATTTCGACCTGGCTGGTACTGCGCAGCGGGCCGAGTAAACGCACATTTTTTAACTGACCTTTTGGCCCCACCAGCGTGACAGTCTGCTCTGCTGCATATTGTCCTGGCTGCAGCAGCCCTTTTTTCTCACTAATGGGGTTATTGGGAAACAAGCGACCGTAATCTTCAGCGCACAGATGAATATGACGATTAGAGATCCCCAGCGGAATCGGGCGCTCGCGCATTTCATCCAGAACCTTAGCGACAGTGGTCTCCAGTTGCTGTTTATCCATTACGCTTCACCTCGTTTGCCAGAGTGAAGACAAAGCGTGCGCGGCTCGCCTTTTTGGCGAGGGCAGGCAGGATCAAGACACAAATTGCAGCTAATCAACTCTGCATCTTGCGGTGCTTCGGGTACATCATGGTCTACAAATATCTCTTCATGCGGTACGGCTGGTATGGGTTCGGGCGTTGGCTCAGGCTCCAGGACAACGCTATGCGACAGGATCCCGTCCCCGGGTCTGGAAATGACTTTGTGAGCCACCAGTCCATCTCGCTGGTCAGCGAAACTGACACCGGTGGAAATGGCCGCCTGGACGGAGGCCACATCCCCGATTATCTTGATCACCGTCCAGCCTGAGCCGTTGGTTTTTTCGAGGCCCACCAGCGTGATGGAGGCGGCTTTCGCCATGACGTCCGCGCAACTGATGGCTAATGCCAGACCACTAACTTCAAGTAATCCCAGTGATTGCTTCACGCTGTGCTCCTTGGTTGCAACGACTTATGCGGATTTAGGTAAAATGGCTTCAACGTCGCTGTGCGGACGCGGGATAACGTGGCAGGATTTCACCTCACCAACGGCGCTTGCGGCTGCGCTTCCAGCATCTACGGCTGCTTTCACCGCGCCGACATCACCGCGAACCATAACGGTGATAAGGCCAGAGCCGATTTTTTCGTAACCAACCAACTGCACGTTTGCGGATTTCACCATGGCATCAGCGGCTTCAATAGCGCCGACAAGCCCTTTTGTTTCAACCAGTCCCAGTGCGTTATTCATACTGCTTTTCTCCTGTGGGTTATGAGTGGCATTCCCGGAACGGAATGCCTTTAACCAGCCGCGCAGCGTTGTTACCAATGCTGCGGCGATCGTGGCTATTTTGTTGATACGTCAGCGTAAAAAGTGGTGCTGACGTGGGTAAGTTTTTGTAGTGCACGACCAGTTTTTCGCTGCTACAGCCAATACCGACCAGCAATGGAGACTGGCAGGCGGCCAACCATGCGTTGTGGATAACGTCAGTTGAGCTACTCTCCTGAATCACAAAGGGAATCCCTTCTTCTTCAATACCCAGCAGTACGTCATTCCAGACGTCAGCACAGTCAGCACTGGTGAAGATAACGATGGCTGGTGTGGTGAGATTACTTTCCATGAGCGAATGCCTTATGCCAGGAGAGAATCAGTCCTGTCGCAACCGCATTGCGCGGACCTTCGGTACCACGAATGTTGCCGCGCCCGGCAACCAGTCGATAATGCGCCAGAGCATCGGTGACCAGCTGTGGAACTTCAAAATCCAGAGATGAGCCGCCAACCAGTACCACAAAGGGAATATCCCGAATGTTCCCGGTCGGACTGACCTGACGTAGCGCTCTGAGTGCGTTAGTAACGAAAACGCGCTCCTTGGCGCTGCGACGAATGGCCCGTACTTTCTCCAGCGCCAGTTCACCAGGCAGTGGCACCAGTTCATCGGGTTTCACTACGCACACGCGCGCAAAAACCGTTGGTGGGAGAGGCGTAGGGAAGAACTGAACGCTGCCGTCTTCGTGGCGAAGGTGGAACAAGCTCTCAACTTTCGCCAACGGATACTTTTTAATTTCTTCAGCGAGATAACGGTCATCCAGACCCAGTTCACGGGCAATGATCATCGTGACCATATCGCCTGCGCCTGCCAGGTGCGTGGCAATAATTTCGCCCTTAGGATTGATGATAGAAGCGTCGGTTGAACCCGCGCCGAGATCCAGAATAGCCAGTGGTCGTGTTGTGCCCGGAGTTGTTAAGGCTCCCAGAATGGCAGCTTCGGCTTCGGCCCCGCCAACCTGGACGTCAATGTTGAACTTTTGCTTGATCTCCTGGGCAATCATCGCCATTTGCAGGCGGTCTGATTTCACCATGGAGGCTATGCCGACAGCCTGCTCCAGCGAGAACTCACCGGCAAGTCCACCCGTCACACTGACGGGAACCGAGGTATCGACCGCCAGCAGATCCTGAATAAAAATTTCATGACTGGGTTTGTTGGTTAATTCAGCCATCGTCTGGCGCACATGCTCCAGCATGCCGCCAATATTGGTGCCAGCTTCTCCGGTAACGTTATCCAGTTTTGGGCATTCACCAACCGCTTTCATAATCGCTTCGGCGCCCGCGGCAACGTCGACCCGTACGGTACGACCCTGAGACTGTAGCTCCAGATTTCCGGCAGGAATCGCTCGCGCTTTCACATCACCTGACGGCGTTTTCACCACCACGGCTGAACGGTTGCCGATCAGCGCCCGTGCCATCGGAACAATGTTTTTAGTCTCATCGGCATTGAGGCCAAAGACAGTTGCAATGCCGTAGGGGTTAGAAAGGGTTTCAATGACCTTTCCTGGTACAGCGACCTCAATGGCAGCCAGCATCCCCAACGGGATACGGTCGATATGAAGGACTTCATCAACGATGGGCAGGGGATGAGTCAGACGATTACTGACCAACACACCGTCGTCCTGCTGTAAAATAACGCCAGTCAACTGGTATCCGGCACGGACGGAGGCATTAATCATCGTAGCGACATCGGCGAAATCAAATGCCGATGACACCACTAGAATATAGGGCGTATCCGCCGGGCGACTGAGAAGGTCTTCCGGCGTAATAGTGACGCCCACGCCTAACCCGACGCCGCCCGGTGTTTTAGGGTTATGGCCGATCATGGTGGATTCAGTGATGATGGTTTCGGTTATTGTTTCCATCGCCACATCGCCAATGACCGGGGTGGCTTCGTTAATACGGATGAGCGAAATATCGCTGACATTGATACCGGCGTTTTTTGCCGCCAGCGTAAGGGCCTCCTGAATGCCAAACACATTACGTAATGTGCCCTTAATTCCGGTGGTTTCTGCCAGCGCGCTGCCGGTGATGCTCAGCACGCCAGACTCATCCAGAGTAGCCAGAGCGACTTCCGTTGATGAGTTGCCTATGTCAATGCCAGCTATATATCGCATGATCCTGTCCCTGAGTTAGTCGTCGCCTTTGAGTTTTTTACGCTCAACGTACAGCGCTGCCGCTTCACGAACGAAAGCTGCGCAGATTTTTGCCTGATAACGATTTTCGAGATCGTCGGCGATAGCCATCAGCTCATCTTTTGTTGAGCGGTACGGGCGCAGCGCGTTGTAGATCTCAAGAATGCGATCGTCAGGAACAGCGGTTAGCTCGGCTGCGCGCTCGAAGTTCATCGCCAGCCTGTCACGTCCGGCATCTTTGGCGATTTCCGCCTGCAGGCGCAGTGTTTCAGGGGTGATGCGCATGTCCTGCGCGGTCACTTTGTTGCTCAGAACATTTTCAAGCGTGAAGTCGTCCAGCGTTTTGTTGGTCGCAGTTTTTACCCACTCAGGATGTTTATTCGCGAGAGGGTAATCCGTGACTTTCGCGGTATGTGCTGATGAACTCGCCGCGGGCGGAGTCGCGGACTCGCCTTGCAGGCTGTTCATCCGGCTCAACACATCCCGAACCATCGATTCAATTGCGTCGGTATTCATGGAGGTATCCTTTATCAAAGCGCCACGCGCAGTTCCTGCGGGTTTTTGCCTGTCACAACGTATTTGGTCTCTTTAATGTGCAGAATGGCTGATTTGGCCTGGTACTTAGGACGGGCCATCTGGTCATTCAAAGTAGGGACCGGTTGCGGAGATTCACGCTTGGCATAACGCGCGGCGTTTTTACCGATCTGACGATAGGTTTCCAGCGTCAGAAGCGGTGCCTGAGGGAACAGCTCCAGGTTTGAAAGCGGCGGTAACCCCTGCTGGTGGATAACCGTGGTACCTTTTGACTGGATGCCGATAGAGATCCCGGAACCGCTCAGACGGTTCCCCTCAACGGCGACAAACGCCACATCGGAGGATTTAAAGCAGCGGATAACGCGCGCTTTAATGCCTTCTTCTTCAATACCGGCAATCACTTCGCGCAAGATATTCTTATGCGGGATCCCTACGATATTGACGGTTTGCGAGAGCCCGAACGCCGGCCCTACGGCAATAATCACTTCGTCCTGTTGCTGGCCTTGTTTGGCTTCACCAATCTCGGTCAGAAAGCTGTCTCCCTGTGTCGCCGCAGCCTGAGGTGCGCTTGCCGCTGTAGATGCGCGGAAAGAGACGGGTTTGTCGCTGGTCTGCATTTCAGACAACACATCTTCAATTATCTGGCGCAGCAGTTTTTCATTAATTTCCATTTTTCACCCCTTAGCCAAGCTCGTTGGGATCAAGTGCGCCAGGGATGTTTTTGATCTCTTCCCAGCGTTCGCCTTGCAGGCGATAACCTGTTGCCGGACCGGCATAGTCGTTAACATCATTGACAGCGGATAGCACCTGTCCGTCGCCAACGATAATGGCGGAGGTATGCAGGTAATCCCCGGTTAACTTGGCTTTCTGGATGTTGAGCATGTCCTGAGCGACATCGGTAAATCCGCCCTGAGCTAGGGCTTTCACTACTTCCAGACCGTTACGGTTTTTATTGATGATCTCTTGTGCAAACTTGATGTCTTCAACGATGTTACGTTCCGGCATATCTTTCGAACCGTGGGCGTAAGTCGCAGCTTCCACTTCTTCATCAGTGATTGGTGGTAATCCCATCCCGGCAAAGACGGCCTGCAGCGCACGTGCCGCTTTGTTACGAATGGCGATAACGTCTTCTTCCCGAACCGGGCGCAGACCACCGTCTACTTTCAGGTCACGCTGGAGAACGTTGTAGTCGTCAAAATCTTCAGCATCTTCGTTCGAACCCGCAAACATGTTGTCGTAGTTCGGCACCGCGGAATAACCAGAAGAAATGAAGTCAGTACCCGGCAGGAACTGCATCAGCAGACGAGCAGTACGACGCATATCCGAGTGGGTAAAGGTTTGGTCGTTGCTGGAGGCGCATTCCAGATCCAGAGAGGAACAAATCAGGTTTTCAGCCAACACTGCACGAATGCCTGACGGCACGGCGGAAGGGACACCGATGCAGCTTACTGAACCGTTTTGCAGGCCCTGTACGCCCGCAGCTTTGGTGATGTAAATGCAGCGGGCTTCCAGATAAAGCATCGATTTGCCTTCGGCGTAACCCATCTGAACTTCTGAGCCAGAGCCGGAGGTAAAGCGCATTTTCAGACCACGGGAAGCATAGGACGAGGCGAGGAAGCCTTTCGACCATGGCGTGTCATCGCCGTCGGTAAAGACGGGTTCAGTACCATAGACGGAGATGGTTTCCGCGTAGCAGGTGTGGCCTAGCATGCCGAGTTTAAGTTCGGTAGCTTCTTCCAGCGAGCACTGGGTTAATACGCCTGGGCGTCCAACCTGTGAGCCGACTAACAGCGCAATGGCGTTAAATGGCGCATAACGCGCAACGGCAACGGTTGTTTCCTGTTCGTCAAACCCGCGCCATGCGCCTTCAGCGGCATCAGCGGCAATCTGCACCGGGTTATCTTTGACGTTTGTGACGTGCGCTTGTTGAGAGGGTGTACGACGAGCGCGCATTTTCTGCATCGCCATCATCATCTCAACGACGTTCATATGGGACACCACTTCGACAATTTTTGCCGGCGTCATTGCGGTGGTCAGCGGCACTATGTCTTTGCGCTTTACGTTAGGGTCGCAAAGCATATTGGCCAGTTTGACCGAGTCCATCGCCATGACCTCTTCAGCGCGCGCCAGGTTAATGCCATAGCGGGCAATGAAATGGTCGATTAAGTCAAATTCACTGGCGGATTTACCGTCCAGTTCAGTGACTGTACCGTTGACGATTTTAATCGACGGTTTGGGGTCGTTCGGGCTTTCCATCGCAATGAAGCCTTCTTCGATCCACTCCTTAACGAAACCATCCTGATTCACAGGGCGCTTCGCCAGTGCTTCAAATCTTTTCGATCTCATGAATCAGCCTCACTGATATCAGATGTAGGACGGACGATCGTTTTTCGGCTCTGAGCCGAGGGTCCCGAGTACGGTTTTACCGATTTCACGGGCGGAGATAACGGCCTGACGAACAGCGCCAGAGTCACCCGAAATAACCAGAATGGCTTCGTTACTGAAGCTGGTGCCATGGGTAGGGGAGCTGTAGGCCACAACTTCCACGTTGGCGGATTTCAGGGCCGTATCGGCCATCAGGACACCAACAGATGCCGGCGCGCCGACGATAACGCCACAGGCACGGCCAATCGGTGCGCCAAAGGCTTTTTCCAGCGCGTAGCTGGCGCGTGCGGTGTACTGCATTTCGATGTGACCGGCTTCGTTGGCATAAACATCGCCAAAGGTGCGATCAAGTTCTTTCAGTGCGACTTCAATGCCACGTTTCACGTCGGAAACATCGTTGCCACCAAGGATAATCAGCGAGCCATGACCTGCGCCGCCTTTGGTATCACGTGGTAACTCAATACTGACGACTTCAGTATTGGTGGCTTTTACCGCTTCATCGGCGGCCATGATGTGCGGGCCTGCGCCAGTACGGGCACCAAGGATGCCAATGGAGCGATACCGTTTTTCAAGTTTCATTGCGTCCAGTAGGGCGCTGTCTACGTTGGCGATTACCAGACCGACGGTGTCGCCAATCGCGGTACCGACAAACTCCGTTAAACTGCAGCTTTTCTCTGCCATAGCCGTTTCTCGTGTTGGAGGATTATTTTCAGGGATAGCCTGCTGTTCCGGCGTTGCCACGCGAGCAATCACCTGCGCCATGATCTGTTCAACCAGCTCATTGCTGCTCATTAGCTAATTCCCTTCGGTAAGATTTTTTCTACATCGGTATGCGGGCGTGGGATGACGTGTACGGCTTTCACTTCTCCCACATTACGGGCTGCGGCGGCACCTGCATCTGTTGCTGCTTTGACTGCGCCTACATCGCCACGGACAATGACTGTTACCAGCCCCGAACCAATTTTTTCGTAGCCGACCAGCATTACATTGGCTGACTTCACCATTGCATCTGCGGCCTCTATGGCTGCAGTTAAGCCTTTGGTTTCTACCATTCCTAACGCTTCTTGTTGCATAAAGACCTCGCCTGGGTTGTCCCGATTTTCATGACTATAAAAAGAAGCGAGGAAAAAGAATGGCTGAGTTGAAAGTAAGAGTGAAAAAATAGTGGGGTTATGGTGAGATAAAATTGCCATATATTATTATAACAACTTGTTTTTGTTGGTTATTTTTAGTTTAGGCAATGTGACTATTTGGTTATGTTAATTCCATATTTACACTTTTCCGAGTGACAGTTTAAATATCATTTGCTATGCGAGAAAAATGAAATTGTGATGATCATTTGAAAATGGAATTCTGCTGTTCGCAATATTTTATTATTTTGAAAATGTACTTTTAATAGGGTAAATCCTCGTTTTACCGCCTGCTTTAATAAAGGTGATAGCAAGAATTTGCTATCACAACACGATATTTAAGGGCATGTCGCTTGCAGATTGCCAACAATTTGCCGATACAGATTTTTATAGTAAGCCTTGAAGTAATCTTCCTGCCAGCAAGGAGTCCGCTGGTAAAGACACGAACTCTGCTTAGAAGGTGTCACAATGAACGATTCACTAAGAGCGCAATGTATTGCTGAGTTTTTGGGTACCGGACTTTTTTTGTTTTTTGGTATTGGGTGCCTGAGCGCCCTGAAGGTCGCGGGTGCCAGTTTGGGATTGTGGGAGATCTGCATCATATGGGGCTTGGGGATCTCGCTTGCAGTTTACCTGACAGCCGGGATTTCTGGGGCCCATCTCAATCCTGCTATTACCATCGCACTTTGGTTGTTTGCCTGTTTTCCGGGTCGTAAGGTACTACCTTATTCTGTCGCTCAGATAGCGGGGGCCTTTGGTGGCGCTATGCTGGCCTATTTGTTGTACGGCAGCTTATTTATTGAGTATGAATCAGCCCATCAAATGGTACGCGGTAGTCTGGAAAGCCTGCAACTTGCCAGCATTTTTAGTACGTATCCTGCCGCCGCACTGAGTGTCTGGCAGGCCGCACTGGTCGAAGTGGTGATTACCTCCATTCTGATGGGGATGATTATGGCGCTAACGGATGACGGTAACGGTGTTCCCAAAGGCCCGTTAGCACCACTGCTGATTGGTATTCTGGTTGCTGTTATCGGCGCATCAACCGGTCCACTTACCGGTTTTGCGATGAACCCGGCACGTGATTTTGGTCCTAAATTGTTTGCCTGGATGGCCGGGTGGGGTGATGTTGCGATGACCGGGGGGCGTGATATCCCATATTTCATTGTGCCGATTGTGGCTCCCATCATCGGCGCCTGTGCGGGCGCAGCAATTTATCGTTATTTTATTGGCAAAAATTTACCGTGTAATTCGTGTAAGTTGGAGGAAAACGAGAGCTAGCTTCACGAAAGATGTTTATTATTGAAAGGTAAAAACTGTTTTCGTGATCCGGTTTCCTGAACGGCTTAAAAAGTCTCCCAACAATGGGAGACTTTTGTTATGTTCAATGCTGACTTTCATCAGAGCGCTGGATCGCGAGATGAAAATGAATGTGTGAATAATATGTTTTATTTATAACAATAAATTAACTGAGAGGTTTTATCATGATTTCTGCGAGTGCCCTGAACTCAGAACTCATTAATAAAATCGCACAGGATTTTGCACAGGCCACCAGTCTGGCTGTTGTGGTTGTCAATATTCACGGTGATGAAATTTCTGAGCTTTTTAATTTCACTCCTTTTTGCCAGTTGATGCGCCAGCATCCTCAGCATAGTACGCGTTGTCGTATGAGCGACCGCTGTGGAGGGTTGGAAGCCTCTAAATCCGATCAACCCTGCATTTATCGCTGCCATGCCGGACTTACCGATTTCTCAATTCCGCTGGTCATCGCGGGACACCTGGTAGGATTTGTGCTTTGTGGACAAGTACGCTTAAGTAACGATGTTGGCCTCGTTGATATTCTGAACGTCGATGACCGCTGGCAAGCCGATCCCGAACTGGTCAACGAGTTCCGTAATGTACCTGAAATGGACTATTCTCGAGTCATTGCTTCAGCGGATTTACTCAAGCTCATCGTCGAAAATTGCCTTAAGAAACAACTTAATTTTGTTGTTATCAAAGATAACCCGCAGCAGTCAGAGCCGGTACGCGCTAACCGTAGTACCAACCCTCATGACAGTAAAATGAAAAAAGCCCTGCGCTATATTGATGCACATTTATCAGACGATCTACGTCTGGAAGATGTTGCCTCTCATGTTTTCCTTAGCCCGTACTATTTCAGCAAATTGTTCAAAAAATATCAGGGTATTGGTTTTAACGCATGGGTAAACCAGCAAAGAATGGCCAGTGCCAAAGAGCTGCTTTGTCACAGTGACTGGAGTATAGCCAGCATTGCGCGTAATTTAGGCTTTTCGCAAACAAGTTATTTTTGCAAAGTTTTCCGCCAGACCTATCAGGTTACGCCGCAGGCATTTCGCCAGCAAATAAATGTCATTTCACGCGGTGAATCCGCTTAAATAGCAATATTTTGCTATTGCCGATTTTTGATATCGGGCGCTATGTTAGTCATTATAAAATGAAATGTGACAACAGCAGTCAATAAATTGTCATAGCGCAATAAAATAATGGTATTAGAGGGATAAACTGCACCAGTTTTTATTTTTGTGATGAGATACAGTGTCTGTGTGAATGATTTTCTTTATTCTTAGCTGATACTTTCATTCAAAAAGTGAACGTGTGAATAAGTGGGTTAAGGCCAGAAAATTGGCTGAATGAACTCGGAAAGATATTAAATTGAATTATTGTCATGAGGTCGTGAATTTACCTCATAACAGAGAGCTTAATTAACCAGGCTCTTGAACTGACAGGTTTGCCACATTTGTGGTAGGGAAGGGGGTGAGAATCCCCCGCAGCCCCCGCTGCTGTGATGCTGACGACCCCGTATGGACCACTGATCGCAAGATTGGGAAGGACGGGTGAGGATGACGCTAAGCCAGAAGACCTGCCTGTCAGTGACTACCAACAACTTCGGTGGGAAGTGGGTGGTTCAGATGCATACAGTCGAGAGACTGGGTATCTCTACACCCCTACCACCCTGAACAGGATCAGGGTATGGCGGCCAATTTTCACGCATTTGTTCTTGCAGGTACCGGAAGCGGCTGTGGTAAAACCACGGTGACGCTGGGCTTGTTGAGCTTGTTGAAAAAACGCGGTTTGCGCGTCCAACCTTGCAAAGTGGGTCCTGATTACCTTGATACCGGCTGGCATACAGCGGTATGCGGTACCGCTTCCCGCAATCTTGATAGCTTCATGCTTCCCGTCCCCACGCTGAACGCTCTATTCAACGAGCAGATGCAACATGCGGATATCGCC
This sequence comes from Citrobacter sp. MGH105, assembly GCF_001037485.2. Lineage (NCBI taxonomy): Bacteria > Pseudomonadati > Pseudomonadota > Gammaproteobacteria > Enterobacterales > Enterobacteriaceae > Citrobacter > Citrobacter sp. MGH105. Next base: position 1,971,131 of record NZ_CP073048.1, read on the forward strand.
GTTATTGAAGGTGTGATGGGGCTGTATGACGGCTATGGTACCGATCCAAACTACTGCAGCACCGCCGCGATGGCTAAACAGTTAGGCTGTCCGGTCATCTTACTGGTTGATGGCAAAGCCGTTTCCACTTCAATCGCCGCAACGGTAATGGGTTTTCAGCATTTTGATCCCACCCTGAACATCGCCGGCGTTATTGTTAATCGGGTTAACAGCGAAACGCATTACCAGTTACTGAAAGTCGCAATCGAACGTTACTGCGATGTACCCGTCTTGGGCTACGTACCCCGTATGGAGGGCGTTGCCCTTCCCGAACGTCATCTGGGTTTAGTAACCGCACGTGAGTCGGTTATCAATCAGCAACCGTGGCAGGCTTTTGCCGCGACGCTGGAGCAAACCCTTGATATCGACGCGCTGCTGACACTAAGCCAGTCAACCAATCCTCCTGCTGGCGAATGGCCCGCGCTGCCTGCCGCAGACGCCGGAGCAGGGCTAACGGTTGCCATTGCCGATGACGAAGCCTTCAACTTCTACTACCCGGATAACATTACGCTGCTGGAACGTACGGGGCTAAATATTGTTCGTTTTAGCCCGTTGCACGACACCTGTTTGCCGGACTGTCAGATGATCTGGTTAGGTGGAGGATATCCTGAGCTACACGCTGCGGCGCTGGCTCGCAATGTCTCGATGCTGAATCAACTGCGAGAGGCACATCAACGTGGCGTCGCGATTTATGCAGAGTGCGGCGGGCTGATGTATCTCGGCAGTTCGCTTGAGGACAGCAACGGCGATACCTGGCTGATGGCGGATATCATTCCCGGCCACAGCAAAATGGGGAAACGTCTGACCCGATTTGGCTACTGCGAAGCGCAGGCCGCGCAGCAAACATTGTTAGCTGCAGAAGGCGAAGTGCTGCGCGGACATGAATTCCACTACTCCGATTTTACCCCTGAAACGCCAGCGGTAATGAACTGTCGCAAAGTGCGCGATGGTAAAACGCTGCAAGCCTGGTCCGGCGGCTGGCAGGTCGGAAACACCTTCGCCAGCTATCTACACGTTCATTTTGCTCAACGTCCGCAGATGCTTAACCATTGGCTGGCAGCTGCGAGGAGTGCGCTATGACGATCCTTGCGTGGTGTGTTGCCTGGCTGCTTGATTTTATCATCGGCGATCCGCAGAACTGGCCGCATCCGGTGCGCTGGATTGGCAATCTGATTTCTGCCGTGCAGCGAGTTATTCGGCGTTATTGCCATAGCGACCGTGCGCTGCGCATCGGCGGCGCGGTGATGTGGATTGTGGTGGTTGGTCTGACCTGGGCGGTGTCCTGGGGCGTGCTGGCACTGGCAGAATCTATTCATCCCTGGTTGGGGTGGGTGGTAGAGGTATGGATGATCTTTACCGTGCTGGCCGGGCGCTGCCTGGCAAAGGCCGCGCAGGATGTCGAACGTCCTCTACGTGCCGGTGACCTTGCTCAGAGTCGGGAGAAATTGTCATGGATTGTGGGGCGTGATACCTCACAGCTGCAACCGCAGCAGATCAATCGCGCGGTGGTGGAAACCGTGGCTGAAAACACCGTAGACGGCATTATCGCGCCGTTGTTCTTTCTCCTCCTCGGCGGTGCGCCCCTGGCGATGGCCTACAAAGCGGTAAACACCCTTGACTCCATGGTGGGCTACAAACATGAAAAATACCGCGCTATTGGTATGGTCAGCGCGCGTCTGGACGATGTCGCGAACTTTATTCCTGCAAGACTGAGCTGGCTGTTGCTGGGCGTGGCGGCATTTTTATGTCGTAAAGACGGCTCGCGAGCTTTACAGATTGGCTGGCGCGATCGCTACAACCACAGCAGCCCAAACTGTGCATGGTCAGAGGCATCCGTAGCCGGGGCATTAGGCATTCGGCTGGGTGGTCCTAATGACTACTTTGGCGAGCGCGTTGAGAAACCGTGGATCGGTGATGCTCAACGTGACATTTCGGTAGACGACATTTCCCATACGATTCGACTGATGTGGGTGGCATCGACGCTGGCACTGGCGCTGTTTATTGCGCTGCGGTGGCTGTGGGTCGGTGTAGCCTGAGGACAACATAATGCAATACATCCAGCAACCCCAGGCGATTGAAGCCAAAAGTTTCGACATTATTGGCGAGATCATCCGTGAAACCCGTCCGGACTATCAGTTTGCCAGTCCGTTACATGAAGCCATTATCAAGCGGGTTATTCACACGACGGCAGATTTCGACTGGCTGGACATTCTGTGGTTTTCCAGTGATGTGCTGGAGCAGTTTTGTGCGGCGCTTAGCCGTTCGAGCGTGATTTATACCGATACCACGATGGCGCTTTCCGGGATCAATAAAACGCTGCTGGCAAAATTCGGCGGTGAGTGCCGCTGCTACATCAGCGACCCGCGGGTTGTGCGTACGGCAAAAGAGCAGGGTATTACCCGGTCCATGGCGGCAGTCGACATTGCGGTGAAGGAAGAGGGGGAAAAGCTGTTTGTCTTTGGCAACGCGCCGACTGCGCTGTTCCGCCTGCTTGAGCATGATGTTGCCGTTAGCGGTGTGGTGGGTGTACCGGTCGGATTCGTTGGTGCTGAAGAGTCGAAAGATGCCCTGACCCAAAGCAATTTGCCCGCCATTGCAGCGTTAGGCCGCAAAGGGGGAAGCAATGTCGCCGCCGCTATCGTCAACGCCATGCTTTATCACATGCAGGGGGCGCGATGAGCGAGGCCTTCGATACGCCGGTGTGGCACAACGGTAAAGCGCTGCGTAAAGGGTATACCACGGGATCGTGCGCCACGGCGGCGGCAAAAGTTGCCGCGTTGATGGTATTGCGCCAACACCTCATCCATCAGGTTTCCATCGTGACGCCTTCCGGGGTGACGCTGTGCCTGAACGTGGAGTCACCGCATATCGAAGGGCAGCAGGCAATAGCGGCCATCCGCAAAGACGGTGGAGATGATGTGGACGCCACCCACGGCATGCTGATTTTTGCCCGTGTGACGTTAGACGATAGTGGCGTGATTGCCTTACAGGGCGGTGAAGGGGTCGGTACGGTAACCCGCAAAGGGATTGGCCTGCCGGTGGGCAGTTCGGCGATTAACCGTACACCTCGCCAGACCATTGAATCTGCCGTCCGCGAAGCGATTGGCCCAAATCGTGGGGCGCAGATTGAAATCTTCGCGCCAGAAGGCGAAGAACGGGCGCAAAAAACCTACAACTCTCGCCTTGGCATTCTTGGCGGCATTTCGATTATCGGCACCACGGGTATTGTCACGCCGATGTCAGAAGAGAGCTGGAAGCGTTCACTGTCGCTTGAGCTGGAAATTAAGCGGGCGGCAGGGCTGGAGCGTGTTGTACTGGTGCCGGGAAACCACGGCGAGCGTTTTGTGCGCGAGCAGATGGGTATCGACACCCAGGTTGTGGTCACCATGAGCAACTTTGTCGGTTACATGATCGAAGAAGCCGTACGTCTGGGGTTCCGACAAATCGTACTGGTGGGGCACCCCGGTAAGCTCATCAAAATCGCGGCGGGGATCTTCCACACTCATAGCCATATTGCCGATGCCCGCATGGAAACGCTGGTGGCTCACCTCGCGCTACTTGGCGCACCGCTGGAACTGCTGACGTTGGTCAGCGAGTGCGATACCACCGAAGCGGCGATGGAACATATCGAGGCGTACGGTTTCCAGCACATTTATGACCATCTGGCTCAGCGCATTTGTATGCGTGTCCTGCAAACATTGCGCTTTACCAAAAATCCACCGACCTGCGATGCCATCATGTTTTCTTTTGATAATCAGGTTCTTGGAAGTAATCGTCCGGTCGCAGAAATTGCTGAGGAGATGCAATGTTAACCGTTGTAGGGATGGGCCCCGCCGGTTTGCATTTGATGACGCCTGCCGCACGAGAAGCGGTCGCGACGGCGGATGTTCTGGTCGGTGGAAAGCGGCATTTGCAGCAATTCCCGGATTTTGCCGGTGAACAGTTTGCTCTTGGCACCAATATCCCGGAACTCCTGAGCTGGATTAGCGCGCACCAGGAGAAGCATGTTGTGGTACTGGCGTCTGGCGATCCCCTGTTTTACGGCATCGGGACGCGCATGGTGGCGCATTTTGGTATTGAGAATGTGCGGATTATTCCCGGCATTAGTGCGGTGCAGTACCTGTGCGCGCAGTCCGGTATTGATATGAACGATATGTGGCTGACCAGTAGCCATGGCCGCAGCGTCTGTTTTGATGAGCTGGCGCGACATAACAAGGTGGCGATGGTGACTGATGCGCTGTGTGGCCCGCGTGAAATCGCGCAGCAGCTCATTGCCCGAGGCAAGGGGCATCGCTGGATGGTGATTGGCGAAAACCTGGCGATGGAAAACGAACAGATCCATTTCCTGCCTGTGCGTGAAGTTAACGCTGAATATGACATGAATGCAGTGGTGATCCTTGATGAAAGATGAGCTGTTTCTGCGTGGAGAGAAAGTGCCGATGACCAAAGAAGCGGTACGCGCACTTGCCCTCTCAAAACTTGAATTACACCGCGTCAGTCACCTGATTGATATTGGTGCCGGAACCGGCAGCGTGTCGATAGAGGCGGCGTTGCAATATCCCGGATTACGTGTAACGGCCATCGAACGTAACCCGGCTGCGCTCAGGTTGCTGGATGAAAACCGCCAGCATTTTGCCTGCGCAAATATCGATATTTTTCCCGGCGTTGCTCCCATGACCATCGCGGAAAAAGCCGATGCCATTTTTATGGGCGGCAGCGGCGGCCATCTGACCGAACTGATTGACTGGTCGATGCGCCAATTGCATCCCGCAGGGCGTTTGGTGATGACGTTTATCCTCCAGGAAAACCTCAACACCGCGCTGGCACATCTGGATCATCTTGGCGTACAGGGAGTGGATTGCCTGCAGCTACAGGTTTCCTCGCTTACCACGCTTGGCAATGGTCACTATTTTAAACCGAATAACCCCGTATTTGTTATCGCCTGTCAGAAGGAAGGAAACCATGTCTGAGATTTTTGATCCCCGTAGCGTGTGGTTTGTTGGCGCAGGTCCTGGCGATCGCGAGCTGATTACCCTCAAAGGTTACCGGTTGCTGCAGCAGGCGCAGGTTGTTATCTACGCCGGATCGCTGATTAACACTGAATTGCTGGAGTATTGCCCTGCCGGTGCTGAATGTCACGACAGTGCCGAACTGCATCTGGAGCAGATCCTTGATCTGATGGAAGCCGGAGTGAAAGCGGGCAAGACCGTTGTGCGCCTGCAAACCGGCGATGTCTCGTTGTACGGTTCCGTACGCGAGCAGGGTGAGGAGCTGACCAAACGCGGGATTGACTGGCAGGTGGTGCCCGGCGTCAGCGCGTTCCTCGGCGCGGCGGCAGAGCTGGGAGTTGAGTATACCGTGCCCGAAGTTTCACAGAGCCTGATCATTACGCGCCTGGAAGGCCGCACCCCGGTACCAGAGCGTGAACAGCTGGAGTCTTTTGCCAGCCACCAGACATCAATGGCTATTTATCTTTCCGTTCAGCGCATTCATCGGGTAGCTGAGCGTCTGATTGAAGGCGGCTATCCGGCGACCACGCCCGTGGCGGTGATCTATAAAGCGACCTGGCCGGAAAGTCAGACCGTGCGCGGGACCCTGGCGGATATTGGCGACAAGGTTCGCGATGCGGGCATCCGTAAAACGGCCCTTATTCTGGTCGGTAATTTCCTGGGCTCGGAGTATCACTACTCCAAACTCTATGCGGCGGACTTTAGCCATGAATACCGTAAAGCCTGAGTCAATTGCGCTTTTTTGCCTGACTCCTGGTGGCGTTGTGCTGGCGAAACGTCTGGCAGCCATGCTGCCGGTTACCTGTTTTACCAGTGAAAAGCTGCTGGAGGAGGGGTTTATTCCCTTTGAAAACGGCTTTGCGAATACCGCCCGCGAAGCGTTTACGAATTACTCGGCGCTGATTTTTATCGGTGCGACCGGCATTGCGGTGCGCGTACTGGCCCCGCTGGTCAATGACAAATTCTGCGATCCGGCGGTGGTGGTCATTGATGAACGTGCCCAGCATGTCATCAGCCTGCTCTCCGGTCACGCGGGCGGTGCCAATGCATTGGCGCGTTATCTGGCGGGCATGTTGGGCGCTGACCCGGTTATCACTACCGCGACGGATGTGAACGATATGGCGGCACTGGATACGCTGGCATTTCAACTGAATGCCCGGATGAGTGATTTCCGTTCGGCGGTGAAAATCGTGAATCAGATGCTGGTCAGCAATAAGCGGGTTGGTCTGTGGTGGGATGACGAACTGACGCAGGATGTCAGCCATTGCGACCGGCGCGGATTTATCACGGTAACCGATCTCAACCAGCTCCCTGAACTGGATGCGTTGGTGTGCATCACCTTACGCACCAATTTACCTGACCTGCCTGTTCCGCACTGGAAGTTGGTGCCACAGCGGGTTGTGGCCGGAATTGGCTGTCGCCGTGATACGCCGTTCCCTCTGCTGGCTGCGCTGCTTGCCCGGCAACTTGAAGCTCAACAGCTCGATCCGTTGGCACTAAAAGCGATTGGCAGCATCACGCTGAAAAAGGATGAACAGGGACTTATCCAACTGGCTTCGTGCTGCCGCGTTCCTTTCGAAACCTTTACTGCTGACGCGCTGCGTGAGCATGAGCACCGTTTTCCAGCCTCATCGTTTGTTCGCAAAACGGTGGGTACAGGAAGCGTTTCCGGTCCTGCAGCTTGGCTGTTGAGCCACGGAAAACTGTTGGGCGAGACCCTGCGAGAACAGGGCGTCACTATCACTTTGGGAGTTTCACACTGATGTTAAGCGTAATTGGAATTGGCCCTGGCTCGCAGGCAATGATGACCATGGAAGCCGTTGAAGCACTGCAGGCAGCGGAAATCATCGTTGGCTATAAAACCTACACCCATCTGGTAAAAGCGTTCACGGGTGACAAGCAGGTGATCAAAACCGGAATGTGCAAAGAGATTGAACGCTGCCAGGCGGCGATCGAACTGGCACAGGCGGGTCACAACGTGGCGCTGATCAGTAGCGGTGACGCGGGGATTTACGGTATGGCCGGGCTGGTGCTCGAACTGGTCAGCAAGCAAAAGCTGGACGTTGAGGTCAGGCTCATCCCTGGCATGACCGCCAGTATTGCCGCGGCCTCTTTGCTGGGTGCGCCGCTGATGCACGATTTCTGCCACATCAGCTTAAGCGATCTGTTAACTCCGTGGCCGGTTATCGAAAAACGCATCGTTGCCGCCGGTGAAGCAGACTTTGTTATCTGTTTCTACAACCCGCGCAGTCGGGGTCGCGAAGGTCATCTGGCGCGCGCATTTGAGCTGCTTTCCGCCAGCAAAAGCGCACAAACGCCGGTGGGTATTGTGAAGTCTGCCGGACGTAAAAAGCAGGAAAAATGGTTAACCACGCTCGGTGAAATGGATTTCGAACCGGTTGATATGACCAGCCTTGTGATCGTGGGTAACAAAACAACCTATGTTCAGGACGGCCTGATGATCACACCACGAGGTTATGTGCTGTGAATTACGGTGATGTGCTGGTCATGGGCGGTACGAGCGATGCGCGCATGCTGTGCCAGCAACTGGATGCGGCAAACGTGGCCTACACCCTGTCAGTTGCAACCCCAACAGGGAAACAACTGGCGGGAGACATCAAAGGCCAGGTGCGCTGCGGGCGTCTGGAGCGCGAACAAATGATTGCCTGGCTACAGGAAAATCGGACGCGCTGGGTGATCGATGCCTCACATCCGTACGCCGAGGTGGTGAGCCGCAACATCATGAGCGCCTGCGAAGCGGCGGGCGTACTGCTGAGCCGCTACCAGCGCCCTGAGCAGTTGAGTGGTTTAACTCACCCGCACCTGTATACCGTACAAAGCATTCCGCAAGCCTGTGAGGTAGCGCGACGCTTCGGCGATCGTGTACTGCTGACGACCGGCAGTAAAGATCTGGCCATCTGGCGCGAAGGGTTGCCTGAAAAAACGCTGCTGGCGCGCGTTCTGCCTGTTCCTGAGGTCATTCAGCAATGCGCGGATCTGGGATTTGGCGTCGGTGAAATCTTCGCACTGTGCGGGCCGTTTAGCGCCGAGTTCAACGCCGCGTTTTATCGCCAGTGCCAGGCTGATGTGGTGATCACCAAAGCATCTGGCGCTGAAGGTGGTTATCAGGAAAAGGTTCAACCCTGTCTGGATGCCGGAATCCCCTGCATCGTGATTACACGTCCGGCACCGTTGGTGACGGGAGAAGAGTTACTGGAAAGTCAGGCCGCCTTTGGGGCGCGTTTAACGCGCTGGCTGGCCACTGCTTAAGGAGTTTGAGATGAAAAAGGCGCTTCTGGTGGTCAGCTTTGGCACCAGCTATCACGACACCTGCGAGAAAAATATCGTGGCCTGTGAGCGCGATCTTGCAGCTAGCTGCCCTGACCGCGACCTGTTCCGGGCGTTTACCTCCGGGATGATAATCCGCAAGCTCAAGCAGCGCGACGGCATTGAAATCGACACGCCGCTGCAGGCGCTGCAAAAACTGGCGGAGCAGGGGTATCAGGATGTAGCTATTCAGTCGCTGCACATTATTAATGGTGATGAATACGAAAAAATTGTCCGCGAAGTGCAAAGTATGCGTCCGCTGTTTTCACGCCTGACGCTCGGCGTACCGCTGCTGAGCAGCCATGAAGATTACGCACAGTTGATGCTGGCGCTGCGACAGCAGATGCCGGCGCTTGGCGAAAGTGAAAAAGTGGTCTTTATGGGACACGGTGCCAGCCACCATGCATTTGCCGCCTATGCCTGTCTCGATCATATGATGACGGCGCAGCGCTTTCCCGCGCGGGTTGGGGCGGTGGAAAGCTATCCGGAAGTGGATGTGCTGATTGAAAGTTTATCTCAGGAAGGGGTGACGGCGGTGCATCTGATGCCGCTGATGTTAGTCGCTGGCGACCATGCCATCAACGATATGGCCTCCGACGAAGATGATTCCTGGAAAACGTTGTTCAATGCAGCAGGGATACCGGCTACGCCGTGGCTTAGTGGTCTGGGTGAGAACCCAGCGGTTCGCGCCATGTTCGTGGCACATTTACAGCAGGCGCTTAATGTGGCGCTGGAGGAAGCAGCATGAGCGGAAAACTGTATGCACTGAGCACCGGGCCAGGTGCTTCCGACTTGATTACCGTGCGTGCCGCACGCACGCTGGGCGAGCTGGATATTCTCTATGCGCCTGCCGGGCGTAAAGGCGGCGACAGTCTGGCATTGTCGATTGTACGTGAGTATATCGGTGAACAGACCGAAGTCCGCTGCTGCCATTTTCCTATGAGTGCCGATAGCGCTGAAAAAGAGGCCGTCTGGGATGAAGTTGCTGCCGCGCTGGTTCAGGAAGTCGAGGCCGGTAAGCAGGTGGGGTTTATCACTCTCGGCGATGCGATGCTGTTCAGCACCTGGGTCTTTTTACTTCAGCGTATTGGTTGTCCTGACTGGCTGGAAATCGTTCCTGGCGTCACGTCTTTCGCCGCGATTGCCGCGCGTTCCAAAACGCCGCTCGCTATGGAACAGCAGTCACTGGCGGTGGTCTCCTGTACCGCACCGGAAGCGGAAATCCAGCAAGCGTTAAAACAGCATGACAGTCTGGTGTTGATGAAAGTGTACGGTCGTTTTGCGCGTATTAAAGCGCTGCTACAACAAGAGGGTTTGTTGGACTGTGCATTAATGATGTCTGAAGCCACGCTGCCGGGTGAACAGTGCTGGCGTCATCTCGATGAGGTGAGCGACGATCAGCCGCTGCCTTATTTTTCGACCATTCTGGTCAATAAACAGTGGGAGTATGCACAATGAAGCTTGAACAACAGCTAAAACAGCTGTCTTTCAGCGGGTTGGCTGCGGCGCTATTACTGATGATTGTTCCTGAACAAGCGTTCGCCATGCACATTATGGAAGGTTTCTTGCCGCCGATGTGGGCGCTGGCCTGGTGGCTGCTGTTTTTACCCTGCCTGTGGTACGGACTGGTACGTCTGCGCCAAATCGTGCAGGAGGATAACCACCAGAAGGTTTTGCTGGCCCTGTGTGGCGCTTTTATTTTTGTGCTGTCGGCGCTGAAAATTCCTTCCGTTACTGGAAGCTGCTCACATCCTACCGGTGTAGGCCTGGCGGTTATCCTGTTTGGACCGGGCGTGGTAGCCATCCTTGGTGCGATTGTCCTGCTGTTCCAGGCACTTTTGCTGGCGCACGGTGGTTTGACGACGCTCGGCGCGAACGGCATGTCGATGGCGGTAATTGGCCCGGTAGTGGGTTACATGGTGTGGAAAATGGCCTGCCGTGCAGGGCTGCGTCGTGATGTCTGCGTCTTCCTGTGCGCGATGTTGGCGGATCTCGTCACCTATTTCGTGACCTCGGTGCAGTTGGGCGTTGCGTTCCCGGATCCGTCCGCTGGCGCTACCGGCTCAATCATCAAGTTCATGGGGATTTTCTGCCTGACGCAGATCCCAATTGCGATAGCGGAAGGGTTACTTACCGTGCTGATTTACGATCAGCTAACCAAACGCCAGTTGATAACCGCACAAGGGCATTAACGATGAAAAAGACGCTGATTATATTGGGCATGGTAGTGGCGCTGGTGATCCTGCCGTTCTTTATCAACCACGGTGGGGAGTACGGCGGTTCAGATGGTGAGGCGGAAAGCCAGATTCAGGCTATTGCCCCGCATTATGAGCCCTGGTTCCAGCCGTTGTATGAACCCGCAAGCGGTGAAATTGAAAGTCTGCTGTTTACGCTCCAGGGATCGCTTGGCGCAGCCGTGATTTTCTATATCCTGGGTTACACCAAGGGCAGGCAACGCCGTGATGACCGGGCTTGACAGGCTTAGCTATCAAAGCCGTTGGGTTCATGTCTCGCCGGTGCGGAAATTTCTGCTCTGGCTGGTGATGATGATTCTGGCGTTTACTCTGCCCCCATTGGGGCAGGGTATTGAGCTTTTACTTATTGCCGCGCTGAGCTGCTGGCTGCTGCGTATTTCCTTCTGGCGCTGGTGCCGTTGGATGGCATTGCCATTTGGTTTTCTCACGGTTGGCGTGGTGACCATTTTGTTTAGCATCAGCCGCGATCCACAGACGCTGTTGGCCAGCATACCTGTGGGAAGTTACTGGTTGGGGATCAGCGCACCTGGCCTGGTAACCGCCAATGAAACCTTCTGGCGCAGCCTTGCCGCGTTGGCGGCAACCTTCTGGCTGGTACTGAATCTGCCGTTTCCGCAATTAATTATCTTACTCAAACGCGCGCACGTTCCTCGCCTGCTAACTGAGCAGATCCTGCTGACCTGGCGGTTTATTTTTATCCTGTTAGACGAGGCGCTGGCTATACACCGCGCACAAACGCTGCGTTTTGGTTATCGTAGCTTGCCGTTGGGCTACCGCTCTCTGGCAATGCTGGTGGGATTGCTGTTTACCCGCGTGTTGATCCGCTACCAGCAAATGACCACCACACTGGATATCAAACTGTATCAGGGTGATTTTCACCTGTAAGGAAAAGTATGCTTGCCACCTCAGCGCTTTGGTTTCGCTATCAGGATGACCCGATCCTCAAAGGGCTAACTCTGGATTTTTCGACGCATGCCGTCACCGGACTGGTAGGCGCTAATGGCTGCGGGAAATCCACGCTGTTTATGAACCTGAGTGGCTTATTGCGCCCACAGCAAGGCGCGGTGATGTGGCAGGGCAAACCGCTGGATTACAGCAAGCGCGGCCTGCTGGCGCTGCGTCAACAGGTGGCAACGGTATTTCAGGACCCCGATCAGCAAATCTTTTATACCGATATCGATAGCGATATCGCCTTTAGCCTGCGCAATCTTGGGGTGGATGAAGCTGAAATCGCTCGCCGCGTGGAAGATGCGCTTACGCTGGTCGACGCCCAGCATTTTCGCCATCAGCCCATTCAGTGTTTAAGCCATGGGCAAAAAAAACGCGTAGCGATTGCCGGGGCGTTGGTGTTGCAGGCGCAGTATCTGCTGCTGGATGAACCTACTGCGGGCCTTGACCCGTCAGGCCGCACGCAGATGATTGAGATAATCAAACGCATCGTTGCGCAAGGAAACCACGTCGTAATTTCCAGCCATGATATCGATCTTATCTATGAAGTCAGCGATGCGGTGTACGTTTTACGCCGGGGCGAAGTACTCACGCACGGCACGCCAGGCGACGTATTCGCCCGTACGGATCTTATTGAACAAGCGGGATTAACTCAGCCCTGGCTGGTGAAGCTGCATACAGAGTTGGGCTTCCCGCTGTGTAAAACAGAGGCTGAATTTTTTAGTTGTATGCGAGAGAACGCACTGAAGGAGGCGTCATGACGCAGGCAATAATGTTGCAGGGAACGGCATCTGATGTGGGTAAAAGCGTATTGGTCGCCGGGCTGTGTCGTATTTTTTATCAGGATGGACTGCATACCGCGCCGTTCAAATCGCAGAACATGGCGCTGAACTCTGGCATTACGCCAGAGGGAAAAGAAATGGGCCGCGCGCAAATTTTTCAGGCCGAAGCCGCAGGCATTACGCCAGATGTGCGTATGAACCCGGTGCTGCTTAAACCGACCAGCGATCGAAAAGCGCAGGTAGTGCTGATGGGTAAAGTGGCAACCGATATGGACGCGGTGAGTTACCACGAGTACAAGCCACGTCTGCGGGAACAGATCTTGTCAGTTTATAATAGCTTGGCGCAGGAGTTCGATGTGCTGGTGCTGGAAGGTGCGGGGAGCCCGGCAGAGATTAACCTGCGCGATCGCGATATCGTCAATATGGGTATGGCAGAGATGGCGCAGTGCCCTGTCGTTTTGGTGGCGGATATCGATCGTGGCGGGGTGTTCGCCTCCATTTACGGCACGCTGGCGCTGTTGCACGATCACGAACGCGCGCGGGTAAAAGGGGTGATCATCAACAAGTTTCGCGGTGATGTGACGCTACTGCACTCCGGTATCGAGCAAATTGAAGCGCTGACCGGTGTTCCGGTACTGGGCGTGATGCCATGGCTGGATGTTGATCTGGAAGATGAAGACGGCGTTGCGCTGCAAAAGGGCAAGTATTTGCGCACTGACAAACGCGATATCGACATCGCCGTAGTTCAAATACCGCACATTTCTAACTTTACTGATTTCAATGCGCTTGCTGCTCAGCCGGACGTGCGCGTGCGCTATGTTCGCCAGCCTGAAGAGCTGGCGGGGGCCGATCTGGTGATTTTGCCGGGTAGCAAAAACACCCTTGGCGATCTGGTGTGGCTGCGTGAAAGCGGGATGGCGCATGGCGTCGTGCAATTACATCGTAATAACGTACCGGTGGTTGGGATTTGTGGCGGCTATCAAATGCTCGGCGACACCATCATTGATGAAGTAGAGTCGGGCCTCGGTACGCTGCCGGGTCTGGGCTTACTTAATACAGTCACCCATTTTGCCCAGCACAAAACCACGACCCTGGTTGAGGGACAAATGTCTTCATCGCTGCCTGACTGGCTGGCGGGCACGGCGGGGTTATCCGTTCGCGGTTATGAAATTCATATGGGCGAAACAGCATTAACCGATGAATGCCGGTCGGTGATGACGTTGCACAAAGACGGCGGCAACGTTGTTGACGGCGCGGTCACTCCGGATGGCCTGGCGTTCGGCACCTATCTTCACGGTCTTTTCGACAGCGATGATTTCACCCGTGCGTTGGTCAATGGCCTGCGAGAACGTAAAGGGTTAGCTCCGCTGGATTCCACCTTCCATTACGCGCAATATAAATCGCAGCAGTTTGATCTGCTGGCGGATGCGATGCGGCAACACATCGATATTGAAAAAATTTATACCATCATGCAGCAACACCGGGAGCCAGTATGATGATTCTGGTTACTGGCGGCGCGCGAAGCGGTAAGAGTCGGCATGCGGAAGCGCTGATCGCTGATTCCCCAAACGTTTTGTATATCGCGACTTCGCAGATTTTTGATGAGGAGATGGCTGCGCGAATTCAGCATCATCGCGATGGACGTCCTGCGCACTGGCGGACAGCCGAACGTTGGCAACATCTTGATGAACTGATCACGGACACGAACGATCCTCAGGAAGCTATTCTGCTGGAATGCATCACCACGATGGTGACCAACTTGCTGTTTGCGCTGGGCGGTGAAAGCGATCCGGACAGCTGGGATTACGCGGCGATGGAGCAGTCTATCGAAGGTGAAATCCGTTCGCTGATCGCAGCCTGTCAGCGCTGCCCGGCAAAGATCGTGTTGGTCACTAACGAAGTGGGTATGGGGATTGTGCCGGAGAATCGTCTGGCGCGGCATTTTCGTGATATTGCAGGACGCGTGAACCAGCGACTGGCGGCGGCAGCGGATGAGGTCTGGCTGGTGGTATCAGGAATTGGAGTCAAAATTAAATGAGTAAGTTGTTCTGGGCAATGCTCTCTTTTATCAGTCGCTTGCCCGTTCCTGCTCGCTGGTCGCAAGGACTGGATTTCGAGCACTATTCCCGCGGTATTGTAATGTTTCCCCTGATTGGCGTCGTGTTGGGAGGGCTGACGGGGCTGGTCTTTATGGCGCTCCAGCCCTGGTGCGGTATTCCGTTGGCGGCCCTTTTTGCGGTGCTGACACTGGCATTGCTGACCGGGGGATTTCATCTGGATGGTCTGGCGGATACCTGTGACGGCATTTTTTCGGCGCGCCGACGCGAGCGGATGCTGGAAATCATGCGCGACAGTCGTCTGGGCACCCACGGTGGACTGGCGTTAATTTTCGTTTTACTGGCGAAGGTGCTGGTGGTGAGCGAACTGGCTTTGCGTGGCACGCCAATGCTGGCCGCGCTGGCAGCGGCATGTGTCGCCGGGCGAGGAACGGCGGTGTTGCTGATGTATCGGCATCGCTATGCCCGTGAAGAAGGGCTGGGCAACGTTTTTATTGGCAAAGTCACCGGGCGTCAAACCTGCGTTACGTTGGGATTAGCGGCGATCCTTGCCGCCGTGCTACTTCCTGGCATGCGCGGCGTGGCAGCGCTGGTTGTCACAATGGTGGCGGTTTTTATTCTTGGGCAGTTATTAAAACGCACGTTGGGTGGGCAAACCGGCGATACGCTGGGCGCTGCCATTGAACTTGGCGAGTTGATTTTCTTGCTGGCTCTGCTCTGAGTCAGCCCACATACTGGAACCCTTATGCAGACTTTAACCTCTTTACTCCGCACGATCCCATCACCAGACAGTGCCGCGATGCTGCGTGCACAGCAGCATATCGACGGCTTGCTTAAGCCGCCGGGAAGTTTGGGGCGACTCGAATCTCTCGCCGTACAATTGGCCGGGATGCCTGGCCTGAAGGGTGTGCCGCATGTGAACGGCAAAGCGATGCTGGTGATGTGCGCCGATCACGGCGTGTGGGATGAAGGGGTTGCCGTTTCGCCTAAAGTTGTCACGGCTATTCAGGCTGCCAATATGACGCGTGGAACGACCGGCGTCTGCGTCCTGGCCGCTCAGGCTGGGGCGAAGGTTCATGTGATAGATGTTGGGATTGATGCTGAACCTATTCCCGGTGTGGTGAATATGCGTGTGGCACGCGGTTGCGGCAATATAGCCGAAGGCCCGGCAATGAGCCGTTCGCAGGCCGAGGAGCTGTTGCTGGAAGTCATCCGCTATACCCATGAGCTGGCAAAAGACGGTGTAACGCTGTTTGGCGTCGGGGAGCTTGGTATGGCAAATACCACACCTGCGGCGGCCATTGTCAGCGTGCTGACCGGCAGTGATGCTGAGGAAGTCGTGGGTATTGGCGCTAACCTTCCTCTTTCTCGGGTGGGGAATAAGGTAGACGTTGTGCGCCGGGCAATTGCCGTCAATCAACCGGATCGCCATGACGGTGTTGATGTGCTGGCTAAGGTTGGCGGGTTTGATCTTGTCGGTATGGCGGGGGTGATGCTGGGGGCGGCCTCCTGTGGTCTGCCTGTGGTGCTGGACGGTTTTCTTTCGTATTCTGCTGCTCTGGCGGCCAGCCAGATTGCACCACAAATTAAACCCTACTTAATTCCGTCACACTTCTCCGCTGAGAAGGGCGCCCGCACCGCGCTGGCGCATCTTGAATTGGATCCTTATCTGAATATGGGGATGCGTTTGGGTGAAGGCAGTGGGGCCGCGTTGGCAATGCCGATTGTTGAAGCTGCCTGTGCTATGTACAAAAATATGGGGCAGCTCGCCGCCAGTAACATCGTGCTTCCAGATGGTAAGGAAGCGTAGTTACCGCTCAACCTGAACCTCGCCTGATGGCGAGGTTTTTTTATGCGCAAATATGTCGTAACCCACTAAAACAGATAATAAAAGCTATACTTAACGGATATCTGTTGCGACGAAGGAAAGGAAAAAGATGCGTCGTGTAAAACTGCTTTGTTCACTCATTATGCTGCTTGCGAGTCAGGGAGCGCAGGCGGTGAGTTATCCGCTGCCGCCAGAGGGTAGTCGCCTGGTGGGTAGCACTTTGACTATTACGGTTCCACCAGGAAACACCAAGCCGCTGGAGGCATTTGCCGCTCAGTACGGGCAGGGGTTGAGCAATATGCTTGAAGCCAATCCGGGCGTCGATGTTTTTCTGCCTAAATCGGGTTCAACGCTGGTTGTGCCACAGCAACTGATACTTCCGGATACCGTGCGTGAGGGGATTGTCATCAACGTCGCCGAGATGCGGCTTTACTATTATCCTGCTGGCAGCAATACGGTTGAGGTTTTACCCATTGGCATTGGTCAGGCGGGTAGAGAAACGCCGCGTAACTGGGTGACGGCGGTCGAACGTAAGCAGGAAGCACCAAGCTGGACGCCGACGCCAAATACCCGACGTGAATACGCCGCTCGCGGGGAAAGCTTGCCGGCATTTGTTCCTGCCGGACCAGAAAATCCGATGGGCCTGTATGCAATTTATATTGGCAGGCTTTATGCCATTCACGGGACAAACGCCAATTTCGGTATTGGTCTGCGGGTAAGTCAGGGGTGCATCCGTTTGCGGAATGATGACATCAAGTACCTGTTTGATACGGTGCCTGTAGGGACGCGTGTACAACTGATAGACCGACCGGTGAAATACAGCGAAGAGCCGGACGGTAGTCGCTGGGTAGAAGTACATGAGCCGCTGTCACGAAACCGTTCGGAATACGAGTCTGACAGAAAGGTGCCTTTGCCAGTCACTCCCGCTCTGCGCACCTTTATCAGCGGGAATGAGGTGGATGTGAGCCGCGGGAGCCAGGCGTTGGAAAGACGTTCCGGTATGCCGGTGAACATCAGCCTGGTACAGAAGCATTATTAATTTTCAGGGCGACCCTGTTGACCTTCAGGTCGGATGGGTCGCTTTTTTAATTTGATACTGCCCCATTTTTACCACGCCAATATGGTCAGCCATTAGCTGGGCTTCGTGTTCACTGTGGGTAACCAACAGCGCCGTTTGCCCGGCGGCGCGCAAAATATCCCGTACCTCGTTGGCAAGACGCTCACGCGTGCGCTTATCAAGGCTGGAGAAGGGTTCATCCAGCAGCAGAATTTCCGGATGTGGCGCCAACGCGCGAGCAAGGGCGATACGCTGTTGTTGCCCGCCGGAAAGCTCATGCGGATAGCGGTTGGCATGGCTGTGTAACTCCACCATTTTCAACAGCTCAGTCACTCTGGCCTGTTGTTCCTCACGCGGCATGCGACGCAATCCAAAGGCCACATTTTGCTGCGCGGTCAGATGGGGGAATAACGCATATTCCTGGAAGACCATGCCGACATGACGTTTTTCCGGTGGCAGATGAACGCCGGGACCGGCAACACGTCGCTGTGACACATAGATCTCTCCGTTTTGCAGGCGTTCAAATCCGGCAACTGCGCGTAGCACCGTGGTTTTTCCGCAGCCTGAAGCGCCCAGCAGACAGGCAATTTCACCTTTACGTACCGACATTGAAAATCCGCTCAGTACCGATTGCTGGCTGTTGCCATAAGCAACGTGTACATCCTGGAGTCGTAATGCAATTTCTGACATTGTTGCTCTCTTAACCACGGCGAGTCATTTGGTGACGCACCAACAAAATAACCGGTAGCGTGCCAGCTAAAACAATCATTAGCGCGGCGATAGCACCTTCTTCATAGGTTCCACGGGCGGCTTCCGCATACAGCAACGTTGCCAGCGTTTCAAAATTGACCGGGCGCAAAAGCAACGTTGTCGGCAGCTCTTTCATGGCATCAGCAAAAACCAGCAGGGCACTGCTGACTAACGCTGGGCGCAGCAGGGGAAAATGGACTCGTGCAAACGTCCCCGCACCATTCTCACCCAACAGACGAGACGCCTGTTCCAGCGAAGGTGGAATGCGGCCCAGACCAGAATCCAGTGCGCCAATGGCAATCGCCTGGAATCGCATGGCACAACAAATTACCAGCAGGATCCCGGCGGACATCAGCGGCAGGCCGCGAACATCCAGTAAATCTGCCAGCCAGCGGTCGACAGCCATGGCGGGGGGTAAAAAGCCAATCGCCAGAATTGTGCCGGGAACCGCATAGCCTAAAGAGGCCAGACGCATCACGCCGCGACGAAATCCCGGCATGGCGTTGTCTGCGGCGCTATGACGCGCGCTCCAGGCCACCAGCATACTGACGCAAACCACCACTAGCGTAGTTCCCGCTGCCAGCGATAGCGTATTTTGCAATGCTGACAGTAACGAAGAGGAAAGGGGGTTCTCATCACCTATACGTTTGGCGCTTTCCCACATTAAAAACAGTACCGGAGCCAGAAAACCCAGCACAACCGGCATTGAAATAACGCCACCGAGCAGCCAACCACGCCAGCCCTGCACGCGCGTTGGTTGAATTTCCCGCAGGCTGCGGCTGCTGAATCCTTGTTTTCTGCGACCATAAAATTCCAGCGTCAGAATAAGGAATATAAACATCAGCATCATGCAGGCAATTTGTGCCGCGGCAGATAAATCAGAACGCGAGATCCATGTGGTGTACACGGTAACGGTTAACGTCTGTACCCCGAGGAACTCCGATGCGCCAATATCGTTGAGCGTTTCCAGCAGTGCCAGGCTGATCCCAACGGCCAGTGCCGGACGTGCCATGGGCAAAGCAACTCGAAAAAAGGTTCCGGTCGCGCTGCATCCCAGCGTGCGTGCGGCTTCCAGTAAATGAGCCGGTTGGCTAATAAACATGGCGCGGGTTGTCAGATACACGTATGGGTACAGCACTAATCCGAGCAGGATGATTGCGCCGGAAAGTGAGCGTAAATCAGGCAGTCGGAACTGTCTTGGGCTGTCAAAACCCAATAAAAAACGGATAAAGGTTTGCAGGGGGCCAATCGGATGCAGCAGATCGAGCCACGCAAAGGCCACAATGTAGGTCGGCATCGCCAGCGGCAACAGTAACGCCCAGCTAAGAATTTTACGTCCAGGAAAATCCCATGCCGTTACCGCCCATGCGCTGCCTACGCCAATCACGCCGACCATCACCGCGACACCGGCTAATAACAGCACGGTATTTTTTAGTGCGGCAGGCAGTACATACGTCAGGAGATTATCCCAGTGAGATAAATCGGCCTGGGTAGCCTGCCAAATCAGCGCAATGATCGGTGTCAGAACGCCAAGCGCTACGCACAGCGCGCCAAGATGTAGCGGCGTTAATAATGACTGCGGCCCGGAAACCAGGCCGCGTAACGTCGGATACTGCAGAGGTTTATTGATCGAATCCAACTTTATCTACCAGCAGACTAGCTTGTTTACGATATTTAACGATTTCGGTTAACGGCGTTTTATCGACGTCGATTTCACCAATAGTTGCACTGATAACCGGATCAAGCGTCACGCCTTTCAGTACCGGGTATTCGAAGTTCGCTTTCGCATACTGCTGCTGGGCAGGTGCGGAAACCAGATATTCCATCAGCTTAACGGCATCGGCTTTATTTGGTGCGTAGCGGGCTACGGCTGCGCCACTGATGTTGACGTGTGTACCACCATTTTCAAAGGTGGGTTTAACGACTTTAATCGCATCGCCCCACTGACGTGCATCACTGCCTTCTTTGGCGTTTTTCATATGGCCGACGTAATAAGAGTTGGCGAGACCAATATCGCAAATGCCGCCGAGAATATCGCGAGCTACATCGCGGTCGCCACCGGTAGCTTTACGCGCCAGGTTAGCTTTCACACCGCGCAGCCATTCTTCGGTCTTTGCTTCACCGTGATGAGCAATCATTGCGGCGATCAGCGCTGTGTTATACGGGTGCTGTCCGGAACGAATACAAACTTTACCTTTGTACTCAGGGCTGGCGAGTTGTTCGTAATGCCAGTTATCGATTGGCAGTGACTTCTCGGCATACAGCACGCGGGCACGCATCGACAGCGCAAACCACTGATTATCTGCGCCGCGCAGATTAGCCGGAATAGCGGTTTTCAGTGCTTCTGACTCTACTGGCTGAGTTACACCCGCTTCCACTAAATCAATGAGATTACCGGCATCGACGGTCATCAGCAGGTCGGCAGGTGAATTTTTACCTTCAGCTTTAACGCGCTCAAGCATACCGTCCTTGATATAGACCGTACTGACTTTGATGCCGCTGGTTTTGGTCCAGCTATCAAGCAAAGGCTGGATCAGACCCGGTTCACGGGTGGTATAGAGCGTTAACGTTTCCTGAGCGAAAGCCGGTAGGCTAACTGAGAAGACCAGGGCAGAGGCAAGGGTGATACGGCGCAGCCCGGCGCGAGGCAGAGAATTCATCGTTTATATCCCAGAGTAATTGGAACGTACAGTGAACCGAGCGGGGGGCTCGTTCCTTTGGCTCGCGTACAATAAATGATAATCACTAGCACTTACAATAATTGCAAAGTTTAAACGATTTACATTTACATAACTTTAATCAACGTTGTGATGCGGCACGTAACCGAGGTGCAGAGCAGGCAGAGGGTGCTTATGAGAGGGGATTTTATAGCGACCTGAAAAGCAAAAAGCCTGCTTAGTTTCCTAAGCAGGCTTCTTAAATATGGCTCCTCTGACTGGGATCGCCTTTGCCAGTAACTGGCTAATAAGAAAGCTAAACCTTAATGCACTTTTTGTCAAGACCACCAGAATGACCACCAATTGTTGCGGGTTACGTCAATCTGGTATTAGCGTTTGCGGCACACTGATCATTGCTGCTAATAAATTTCTGCCTTCTAAAAATAGGCCTAATGTTGAATATTTACCGTTTGCCAAACGGCCCTCTTCAATACAATGATTTTGCTGTATTCAAACGACTTTTTACGCAGTGAAAAAGTTTAGGCGTTTTTCTGACATTGCATAACCATTATGGTCAGGTATGTTGCCAGCGTTGAATATAATGACGAGGGTAGATATGTATGAATGTGTGAGTTGCTTCTTTGCAATTAATATCACTGATTGCTATGATAGTTTCTATACTTAATATTATTTTACGTGAATAATTTGTTATTAATAAAATAAAATCCAAATCCAGGGTCAGTGAATTTTAGATCAAATCTTCCTTTATTGTACTCATTAGCTAACTCATTCTCATATAATTCTGATATTCGCCCCCAGCATTTAAATTCAATAATTTCAGCATCTTCAACCATAAATTCACGCAATGTTATCCAGTTTGATGGCGCTTCAGGCCAAGTTGAGCTGATTTCACGCAAATAGAAGTCTGCGTCATTTATGATTTCCCATAATGAATAGGTATTACCTGTGGATTCGTACTCCCATATTATATGCTGTAGTTCTGCTGCTATGCCTTTTTCATTACATGTAGAATACAAGTTATTTTTGAACGGGTTAATATCTACAATTGTAATACTATATGCTGCAAGACTGTACTTTCTGAAATCTCTCCATAAAAATGCGAAACCATGTGAGTGGAGCCTTGATGCTTTATTAACCATTCTTTGAAATGATGACTTAATTTGTTCTATGTTTTTTTCAATATCACTTACCTCGCCTCCAGAATAGATATCCTTTCCATAAATACAAAATTGATAGCCACTAAAGTCATTTGGTCTAAGTTTTCTATCGCTATAAGCTTTTGTTAAAATCGCAGGTCTTATACACTCAAGTTTAATTCCAGACTCATGTTTTACTGGTTGTAAGCAAAGAATACTCCTGTTTAGCCAAAAAATCTCATTGAATATATAATTTTTGATTAAAGTTGGCCAGTCATTAGATATGACTACATTTATCACATCCCCATCGGACATATTTGGAAAGTAAGTTTTCAAGGCATTGGTATATGCTCCCAGTTCGGTGCCGGCTTGTCTGGTTGGGTTTGGTATATTCTTGATTTCAATAATTATCCATGCCTCGTAGTCAACTGAATATAATAGAAAATCCGGACGTAGAATCTCATCTGAGAATTGTGATATATCTTGATTCTCACAAACTATTTTAGTATTTAATAATGTCTTCAAACAATAATTATAGCTGTCTGAAATTTTTTTATCAACATAAGAGTACTCTTCGTCTGAAAATGGAATTATTAAGTTAGCTAATCCTTCTGTTTTATTTAGCTCTGAACTCAACCACATTTGCATTTCGCTTTCAGATTTGAACAAATCATCCTCACTTATATATACTGAAGGTTTTGCCAATGCATTGTTATTTCTTAGTGATGCAAGGGGTGTTTATATAATATGATTTTTCTATGCGTAATCTGCAATGAAAAACTCATATGTAAATTAACCATATAAACCCGGGAGGGGGGTATTTGGTTTATTTAGTTCTATCTAGAAAATTCATATTATCATTTTTGTGTTATACACAAATCTAAGGTTTGATGATGAATTATATTATCACCCAGCCAGTATTAAGTTCTTACCTAGTTAGCTAATCCAGGCAGGAGGATATCTTTAGTAAACTCAATTTGAATTGAGTGATGTCTTCATGGTAACGGTGTTATACATAAAGTAAATATCTCTCAGTTGAGAACAAGGCAACGCCAAGTTCGCTATTTTAAAATACATTACTGGATTAAACAAATTTTTCCGAAATAAAAAAATGTTTCGACAGATGTTGATCAAAATCCTTCGCTAAACTAGAAAGAAATTTACATTTTTCTGTTATGTCGGTCAAGTCCAAATTGACAGTGTCACCGTGAGCAATTTTATTTCTTAACTCTCTTATATTGTGAAATGTTTCAACTGAGTCATCATTTAATTCGAATGCGAATCCATTGGTTAAAAAATCAGGAATTTCAAATGATTTTATATTTGAGTTTTTTTCTGATATTACTCTCAACCCGAATGCTGAGAACATTTCGCTAGGGAACCTATAATCTCCTCTTTTAAGATTATTAGTTGCAGTTTTACATACACCAATGGCGTGCCCTTTTACATCATATATTTTTCTTAATCGTCGTCGGTTTTTTTCTACTGAGCTATCATCTGAATTTATATTTTTAAGGGTTCTGCACTTGGACTTATTAATTAATTCATCTATCCCACCATGGAAAGATATTAGCTCTGATATTATTTCATAAATAAATGATTCAAAAAAACTGAAATTACTAAGTAGTGTATATTTACACAGTTTGTTTTTGTACCCTTGAGCCCGTCGCTTTAAATCAGTGTTTATATTCTTTTGTTTCTCAATGCTTATATCTCCCTTAGGCTGATAATAGTCTGCTTTGGTGATTTCATTTATAACTCCTTTTTCGAAAAGGATAATATTTCTTTTCAATACTGGAACCGCAGAACAGACCAGAACAGAAAAATCAAAAGTGTCTTGCGTTTGTTTTTTAAATTTCACATAAGATACAGACTGAGTGAAAGTTTTTTTTGAAGAGTTCATATTGTTCCTTCAGAGTATTTACACGGTCACTTGTTATTATGCTTTCGAGCACAAGATGAATAAAAGCAATTAACAACAGAGTTTTGTCAAATGTTTTGGTGCATGATTGATTATATACTTCGCGAGCCAGCCCGAGTAAAGCTTTTAAAATTCTATGAATCATTTCTGTCAGAGAAAATCAGGCCTATTAAAAGCCTAGCCATACGAAGACTAAGGTCTAAATGTGTTGCTGGTCTCGCAAATTGTACCAAAGTGTCTCACTATGCTAGTACTACTGATCTACACACTGCTCGATCAACAATGCTTTTCAATCTTTACATCTATACTACATTCGCTTTCTAACCAGACCGATATCCCTCATGTAATCCTGACAACGCTACCGCCATCAGGAACATCAGTCCTGGTTGAGTACTTGTAAATCTAAATGTGACTGAAACTCATGGATTATTCAAGAAGGCAATAAGATGTCACCTAAAGTTGAGTCTGCGCGATTATGCAGTTACGACTTGGCTTGTGCAAAACGAACCATTCACTTTAAGAGATCTTCCGACATACTGTTCATGTCCTCTGGGGAGATCGTCATGCGCAAAGCCCGATTCATCGAGCACCAGATCATCACCGTTCTGAAGTCTGTTGAAGCAGGACACACCGTCAAAGATGTCTGCCGCGAAGCGGCGTATTACAATTGGAAAGAAAACTACGGCGGTATGGAAGCCTCTGATATCAATGAGATGAAAGATCTTGAGGACGAAAACCGCCGACTCAAACAGATGTTTGCCGATCTCAGTCTGGAATGCCGGGCGCTGAAAGACATCATTGAAAAAAGCTTTAACACCAGCGATAAAGCGGGAGCTCGTCGGTTATCTGACCTCACAATTTACGATGAGCACTCGCCAGGTATGCAGGATGTTATCGCTGAACAGGACGGTGTACTTTTACCAGCCCGACGCCCGACGTGATGAACCGGTGATCCACGCGTTGACTGAGCTGGCGGAGCGCTACCCACGATACGTTTTTAAGAAGCTGTTCCAGCTACTACGCAGGCAAGGCAACACCTGGAACCACAAGTGCGTGCATCGGATTAACTGTCTGCTGAAACTGAATTTTCGTCGTAGGGGAAAGCAGCCTCTGCCGGTACGCAACCCCGCGCCACTGGCGACGCCGGAAGCGCTAAACCAGAGCTGATCCATCGATTTTATGCATGATGCACTGCTCTGGGGCAGACGCTTCAGGACCTTCAATGTGGTGGATGACTTTAACCGTGAAGCACTGGCGATAGAAATTGACCTGATTATCCCGGCCCAACGTGTTGTGAGAGTGCTGGACAGGATCGCAGCAAGCCGGGGCTATCCGCTTAAGATGCGGATGGATAATGGCCAGGAACTGATCTCAGTGGCGCTGGCGCAGTGGGCCGAAGAACATGGGGTAATGCTGGAATTTATCAAGCCGGGTAAGCCGACACAGAACGCGTTTATCGAGCGCTTTAACCGGACGTACCGGACAGAAGTCCTGGATTTTTATTTGTTCAGGACACTGAATGAAGCACGGGAAATCACGGAGCGCTGGCTGGCCGAATATAACAGCGAGCGACCTCATGAATCTCTGAATAATCTGACGCCGCAAGAATACCGGCTGATGGCTGAAACCCCGGAAGTCTCAAAAAGTGCGTGGAACTAAAACAGGCGTACTTACATGTTTGCGTTGAAATACCCTAAAATCTCCTGTTTTATATCAGCAGACACCTTACACCGTCAGAGAAAATTGTGGAAAAAATCAGCCCTGCAACAGTTCAGTTTATCAAGCTTGGTGAGGCCGGTGAATGGGAGCAGCAGTGTCTGTCGGAGGGCACGCTTCGGTTTGGTTATCATGAAACTCCGAACAGTCTTTGTGTTGAGGGGCAATGGGCCGACGTGCACGAGATATGGCTTAACATCCGCAAGGGGAAAAAAGGCAATGCGAGCAGTGACGTTAGGCAGATCAAGACCTTTTACATGGCGGACGCAGAGACGCTATTCATTACCTTCAGGGGTGGGTTTCTGTACTGGTGTCGACCCGCGGGTCCGGTTAAGGTGCTGGCGGATGGTAGTCGAGTCCGAAAAACAATGGAGGGGTGGCAGAACACCAGCATTGGGGGAGCACTGTTAACCACAGATCACCTGAGCGGTGACCTGTTAAAGGTTCAGGGATACCGGGGAACGATATGTAACGTAAGCGCACATGATTACGTTGTTCGTAAAATAAATGATGAAGATCTCCCTGCGGTATCTGATGCGAAGCAGTCTGAAGAGACTTATCTGAAGGCTATAAAAAAGCTTTGTCAGCTGCTGACCTGGCAGGATTTCGAACTATTGGTAGACCTTGTTTTTTCAACAAGCGGGTGGCGACGCACCAGTATTGTCGGTAAAACACAAAAAACGCTGGACCTTGAGCTTGAATCTCCCACCACCGGAGAGAAAGCGTTTGTACAGATTAAATCACATGCGGACGCATATGCTTTCAGCGAGTACGAAAAGCGGTTCAGAGAAACCAGTGCCTATGAACGAATGTTTTTTATCTGGCACAGCGGGTCGTTATCGGAAAATATCAAAGTCGATGGCATCACGTTAATCGGCCCAAATAAGTTAGCAGGGCTTATTCTGGACAGTGGTTTATCAAGGTGGCTTCGAAAAAAAGTTTCGTAATATTCCTGCTTTCTTGGTAACGCATCAACAGAGCATCCACGTGAAAAACCTGCAGCCTCACCTTACGCTGCGACACCATCAGCCCCCAGCCGTCAGGCTCGAAACGCATCCTTTTGCGGTTAGGCAGAGCTTGCTAGCGTGCCGGGGCGTCAGCCAGACCGCGCTACTTGGTACGCAGTGGAGCCGAAGGGGCAAGCAATGTTTGAATTTGAATGTCCGCTGTGTGCTGTGAGTTCAACGGGTAGATGCAACGCTATCCTCATAAAGTGGGAAGATGAAGTCGCAGAAAGAGCACAGCATTCGCTACTAGTGATATATTAACTTCATCCAAACGGAGTCAACACCAGAAGCAATTCTCCTAGTAGGATGGTGCGCTCGTATTCATCTTGCTCTAATCTCAATCCGTTGTGGTAAAAATCGCGAAGAAAAAGGGATTTATATGCTTGAAAGAATTCATCAAATTACTAGCGTAGGTTTATTCCAGGATATCCGTCCTGCTGGTATGTCCTTTAAAAAAATGACCTTTGTCTATGCTGATAATGGGCGTGGTAAATCCACCCTTGCGTCTATTCTGCGTTCCTACACTGAATTAAATCCAGATATTGTACGGCACAGGAAAACGATTGGGGAAACAACCCCTCAAAATATTCATCTGCAGTTTTCTCAGGGAAATCGTGCGATATTCGATAACGGCACATGGAGTGGTAAGTATTCAGATGTGCACGTCTTCGACCTAGATTTTGTTGATCGTAATGTTTACTCAGGTGGTGAAATCAGCGCTAGCCATAGAAAGCGACTGCTGAGTTTTGCGCTGGGCAGTGATGCGGTAGCAGCGAGGGCTGCTTTTATTGATGCATCAGACAAGGCAGAGGAGGCCAAGAGAGTTACGAGACTGGCAAGTGAAAAGCTGACGGTGGCCCGGGGAAATGTAACGCTAGCAAGATACATAAAGCCTGTTCAGGAAGAGAACATTCAGGAAAAAATTGCATTAGTCGAATCAGAACTGGATCTCTGCAAAAGAACAGAGACGATCCGCAACCGTACGGGCTATCTTCCGTTACCTCTTTACGCTCCTGATTTCAGTTCTTTTTTTTCCATACTTGCATCGAGTTATGACAGCCTAAGTGCGGGTGCAGAAGAGGTCGTCTGTGCGCATATTGACCATATCAATGTCGAAGGTTTTGAGCGATGGGCGAGTAGCGGCCTTGATTATATAAAAGACGAATATTGTCCTTTCTGTACGCAAAGCTTGGAGGGTGTTGGACTGATCCGGTACTACCGGGAGCGGTTTAATCTTGCATACAAAGCCTTACTTAATCAGGTTACAGGCCTAGATAACGTTGTGGCGACAACCATGCGCGTTTTCAATCTGGCCTTACTTGAGAGCAAGATTGAGCAGGCGGGGTTAGTGACTGAAAACTGGAAAGATTGTCTCCAGTTGAACGTGAGTCTCCCTGATTTAGATAAAATTAAAGCTAGTTTGGAAGGTCTTCAGTCATCTCTGAGTCGCTTAACAGAAGCCAAGAAAAGCGATCCGCTTTCAAAGACCCAAGGCGACTATGAAAAAGAAATCGCTGATGCAGTAACTGCAATCAATGATGAGCTTTCTGCCTTTAATTCGGGCGTGGAAACTGCCAATCTGGATATTCAGGCTTATAAAGAGGCGCTTGAAACCAAAAATGAAGAAACCCTGCGGGTTACATTATCCCAGCATGAAGCAACCCGACTTCGTCTATCACCTGAGGTAGTAGGTTTTATCTCTGATTATCAGACCGCTAAAACAGCTGAAGTGACGGCCTCTGAACTAAAGGAAACACGGAGGGGTGAACTGAATGCGATCATGGACTCGACCCTTGGAAAGTATCAGTCCTCAATTAATGATTTATTGATGAAGTTTGGTGCAAGCTTTCGCATCACAGAAATTAATTATAACTATGCCGGCGGTGGTGAGCCTAAATCTGAATATGCAATTGAACTTAGAGGGGAAAAGATTTCGCTAACGGGGGAGGAATACAGTTTTCGGAGCTCACTCAGTGAAGGGGACAAAAGGACGCTAGCCTTCGCATTCTTCATCTCAGTCTTGCTTCATGACGTTGATCTTGAAAGAAAAATTGTCGTGATTGATGATCCGATGTGTAGTCTGGACAATCATCGCAGGAACCACACAATCACCATCATTAAACAGATATACCTTCGCAGCTTGCAGGTAATCATCTTGGCGCACGACCTGCTCTTTATCCGTACCATGCGAGATGAGTTCCTAAAAATACCTGCTACTCAAATGCAGGACATTTCAGCCTTACGCATTGTCCACATTGCTGGTGATTTCAGTAGTTTGGACAAACTAGATGTCGATCTGGAATGTGAATCTCCCTACTATAAAAATCATCGGCTGGTGAGCGGATTTGCCGATGGTGCTCATCATCAGCTTCACGACACGGCGGTGGCAATCAGACCGCTTCTTGAGGGGTATCTGCATCGACGTTTTCCGGGGCGAATTTCACCGGGAAATCTGTTTGGAGAGGTAGTAATGCAGATTGCACAAGCACAACCGAACGATCCGTTATTCTTCGCTAAATCACTGGTACCTGAGTTGAATGAAATTAACAATTATGCTGGTCGCTATCATCATGACACGAACCCTCAGGCATCATCAGAACCCATCACGGCAGGTGAACTGATGTCTTACTCTCGACGGGCTTTGAATGTGATTTATCGCGGAAACGTATGAGAAGTTCCTGATTGGGTATCACCTCGTACTTAGAAGATCAACTGTACATTTGAAAATGAGCCCTCTCGGGGGCTCATACCGATTATAAGCACTGCCGCCGGTGCAAACGCTTCGTTATGAATATTCTCTTAAGGAACACCCATTTCCAAACGTGACATTAGAATATGGGAGCGACATGAGCAGTGCCGGTAAGGGATGTTATGTTTCATGTAAACACTTAGTCGTCATAAGCTAAACGTCTGCTTCTCGCTCACAGCGGACCTCACGGTACTTCACGCGGTCCGCTTCGTGCTGCGAGTTCAACGGGGCGATGCAACGCTATCTGGTACTGCAATGAGACCATTGACGGGACGAGTCCTTCGTAGTGTGACGTCTTGCCATGTTGATCTGCTGCCGGAGCGCGAGGCTTGTTTGCGTTCCTCGATCTACGCTTCTACTTCGGCTAAGACCCACACTACGTAGCGTCGCGTCAGATGAAGCGACGCGGAAACTCGCCGCGGTGTTCCATCTCGTAGAGCGTCGTTTCGGCTAGCACGTCGCCACAGTCGCGACAGGTACGCGCTTCTGGTCGTAGATCCACGCAGACAGCATCTTGACAGTTCCCTTTTAGGCGTCGGCAGCCGGCCAACGCAACTTTCCGCGGCCGACGCGTAGAGCATCCACTAGCCGGGTTTTGCCCGGCAACCGCCCCGAGAATAAGCTGGGCTTGGGATCAACCGCTGGCTTCTTGAAGACGGCGATCCGCTGATAGTCGGGGGTTGCCAGCCAAGTCCGCGCGTCCCCTTCGTCGGTGACGATTCGATAGAGGCCAGCGGGCGGGGAGGGCTCGGTATCGAGTAGGCGCTTGTAGCGTTCGACGGACCATTTCTGGATGCCTCCGCTGAGAGCTTCGGTTCGGAAGCGGGCCCATAACGCGGAGGTGTCGGGTGTTGGCCAGTTGCCTGCGTCGGTTTTGGCCGTAATCTCGTCGGATTCAAGCCAAGCCCGCATTTCTGCGGGCGTGACGAAGACTGGCTCAGCATCTTCGATGGCCGCCATTGCCGCACGCCGTGACGGCAGGCCTGCGCGGATCAGCATCGCCATCATTAATTGGGGGACACCGGTTTCTACCGCAGCCGCAGCACCGCCCGCCACCGTATCCGGCGACCAGCCGAAGGACATGCGCCGGGTGCGGACGGCTTCTAGCGCCCAGACTAGCCGATAGGTGAAGGCATCTTCGACCGCCCGCATGTTCTGCGGTCCGATCTTGGAGACTTCTTCCCCGGACACCCAACTACGTAGGATAGCTTTCCAGTTCGGCGGCAGCGCGTTTGCCTTGTCAGGGATGAAAGGCCGCATGAACAGCAGGCGTTCGCCGAGTCCGCCGAGAGCATCGGCGAGTTCGTTGATGTCGCCGCTCAATGCTGCACTGTCTGCCCTGTCGATGAGTTCGGCCAACTCGTCCGCCATAGCGTCGATGAGGAGGCCAGCTTCAAGCCCGACTCCCATCGCGAAATGCCCGCGTCGCGTTGGGGTGGTGGTGGCTTTCCAGATGAGACCAGCGCGTGCTTCGAATACCTTCCGGTGCAGGGAAGCGACATCCTCGTCCTCCCGAGCAATTTGGCGAGCCCAGAGTGACCCCTTGAGCGCCTCGTCTAGAAGGTTAGGTAGATCGGCGCGATCAACGTCTAGGGATTCGATCAGACCGAATACGGTGGCGTCGAGGCGTTCGACGAGCTGAGACAGGGGCTCCTCGTCGATGGTTTCCTCCTCGTCGTCCGTCTCGTCTTCATCGTCGGTGGCGGCGTCGTATACCACAGCGGCGGCAAGTCGTTCTGCCACCCCTGCTTCTTCGTCAGGTGACCTCCAAGCCTCGCGGGCGTTGGCGAGATATTCCCAGGCATCATCTCGATCCAGGACTCCCTCGCGCGATAGACGTTTAAGGATTTCGGCAACGATCTGGATAAGGCCGCTTTTAAGCGTCCTGGCCTTGGCAGAGGCGACCAGTTCCCTCCATTCTTTTTTTCGCCATTTGATTTTGTCGAACATGACATGGACGATCAGCCCCTCGACATCGACGAATGCACGTCCGGCGCGGCCGGCCACATTCGCGAACTCCTCACCTTTGATCTTCTCTGAGGCGCGATATAGCGCGGGCACGAGCAGCACGGCAGCGTTGAGATTGAGGCCCTGGGAGAGCGTCGGCGAAGCGATAATGACCTTTAGCGTTCCTTCGGTTAGGAGCAGTTCCAGTTCGCGTAGGAACGGGCTCGGCAGTCGGCCGTGATGAATGGCAACCCCCACCTTAAGGCTGGCCACGGCTGGGTGATCCTCGCCCAACCATTCCTTACCGACTTCCAGGGCGCGGGCGATCGGAGCCTCGTCTTCCAGCAACGAGTTCAGATAGCCTCGCTTGCAGAGGTCCACGACTTGTTTGCCGTAGCTCTCGACCCAGTTCGCTTGGGTAGAGAAGATCAAGGTGCGCTTGCCCTGGCTCGCGAACTCCCATGCCGCGAACAGAGCGAGGTGCGAGTTCTTGCGTGGATAGGGCTTCTTCTCCTTCCCTCGCGCTGGTTTTTCCGCGACGAATTTGTCAAGGAAGGGGCCATCGTCGTCTAGATCGAGCCGTAGCAACGCGTCCTTACCTCGCCAGGTAAGTGCGCCGAATCTCTGGCGCGTTGGGCGCCAGTCGGAACGCACAGGCTCCCCGGGTTCGTCGGAACGAATCCATGCGGTAAGGTCGTCGAGTTCGTCGCCGCTTGGCAGGATCGCGGAAAGGCAAACTATTCGGCGCTCTGCCGCATCCGTGCGCCGAAGTAGGCGCTGCACGAGCGTCTCATAGCGGATTTCGCGCTCACTAGGACCGATCATGTGGCCTTCGTCGAGGACGATCAGGCCGACATCGTCAATCAGCGTCTGGTCGCTTCTCAGAGCGAAGTCGAGTTTTTCGGGCGTCGCAATGATGATCTCCCGTGTGCGGAGGGCGTCTTCATCACCGGCGGAAAGGCCGCTGGCGCCGTAAAGAGAAGAGACACTAAACCCTAGTGGCGCGAAGGTCTTCCTGAAAGATCGTTCGGTCTGGGCCGAAAGAGCGCGCAGCGGTGTGACGATTAGCACCCGGCGTGCGGAGGATAGGGTCATTAACACGGCAATCTCTGCTACTCGTGTTTTGCCCGCGCTGGTCGGCAGGGCGACGACCAGATCGTCTGTGACGTCTGTGGAGCGCTGGGCGGCTTCGCGCTGCGATGGCCATAGCTCCACCTCTGAGGTCTTGCGGGCGTAAAGTGAAGATATAAACAACCGCCGTAGGTCGGGATATTTTTCCTCCGCACCCTTGGGTGGCTCAGTCGGCAAATTCTGGTGTAGTGAATGTTGCCACAGGTCGTCGATCAGGTGACGGCTGAGGTTCGAAATCCACCACAGAGGGACGTTCTCAGCATTGTCAGCAAGCCCGACAGCGGTAGTAAGGAGCCCTCGTGCGGCTTCGAACGGCTCGACTTCACCCGTTTCAAGCGCGAAGTCAAAAAATGCCAGGGCACGGCAGATCGTCGTATTGAGAATTGTCGACAGCACTTCGTCGACGTCAGTGTCTTCGCCCTGCAGCGTCGCCGCGATCTGCTCATCGCCGTGAGCCCCGTCATCCAACCAGTTGCGGACGAAGCCGCGAAGTTGATCGAGATCGCGCAGTATAAGGTGTCGGATCGCTATTTCACCGGGTGAGACGTTAAGGTCTTCCTCTGTCTCGTTGAAGATTGAAAAGGCGACGGCCGAGAAACCGGCTAGATGGTAGGCTGCAGCAGCAATGGTGCGGCGGAATCCGCGATCAGGGGACTCTGGATTACCATTACGCACCAGAGCTTCGAAGGCGTTGGCTGCGCGCTCAAAGGCCTTGCCAGTGAGTTTCGAAGCACCAGCCTGAGCCCGCAGTGCCATTGCGCCTCGAAGCAGGGCAAAACCGTGCTCGGCAAGATCTGTTTCGATGGTTGCGCCAAGCGGCGGAGCGTTTTGCGGCAATACGCCATCCTTACGCATCAACGACCAAGCTGCACCGCGATAGAGGAGGCGCCCGAGAATACCGTCAACTGTAGCGGCCGTCAGGAAGGTGCTTAATTCTTCAGTCGTCTCCAAGAGCTTCCGCCTCTAGGTACATTGCCGCAATGAAATCCTGATGATCTTTGATGTGAATGTTCACGACGTAGTGGTCCCTATTGACTCCAGCGGCTTCAAGGTTCTCTTTCAGGGAAGCATGAGGGCCGTTACCCGACACGGTGAAGAGCATGTGGTCGATGCGATCGGCTTGCATGGACTTAAGACCCACTTCGTCGCGAAGGTCGCGACCTAGTGCGTTATCGCCAGCGTCGTTGCTCTCCAACAGGCGATTGGCGACGAACAGCAGCGAGTCAGGCGTGCAGCGGCCATTGTCGCGGTCTAGGACCTTGCGGGCGGCGATGACCGTGGTTTTGCCAAGCTTCTGGTTACTTTTAGCTTCACCTTTCAGTAGCCAGAGCTTATTGCCTTGGTAGCCCGCGCCGATGAAGTCATCGCCGCGCATGGCCATGTTACGGCCGTCCTTGTATCGGAGCCGGCGCACGGGTACCCGCAGACCGATTTCTTCCTCCACTAGTTCCGTCGCAAGAATTTCGCCGAGGTCGCCAGAGCGGCCCTTGGGGGTATTAGGCATTGCCTCGCTGAGGATCTTGGCTGCAACCTTGTATCCTAGTCGCCCTACGTCATCGGCGATGCGTTCAAGTCGGTCGTAGTGCGAGCGAATGGTCTCAGCAAGGTCCTCGCGGATATCATCGCGGCCGCCGTCCTTCTCGACATACGTCCAGTAATACTTGCGTTCGTCATTTTCTTTAATGGACTCACACCACTTCTCATATAGGCCCACGGTGTTTCTCCCGATCAATCAGTTAGGATAACGTCAAGATTTTCCCGATTCGAAATCGGCTTATTGAAAGAATCCATCGTCAGCGCTTTCCCACGTATCTCGCAAAATGCCGTCAATCTCTTCCCGTTCAGTTTCAGTCGCGCCAATCAATGGGAAGCAGCTCAGATTTTTTTCAATCACCTACAGGCAAAGATTTCTGATAATGTACCCCATTGGAGGGGAGATGCAATGTCAGAGATTAATCCACACGATGCCGAGCAGACTTAGCTCCAGGATCGGGAAACACATCTATGAAACCTGGTATCTGGCCCGGCGGATATCTTCGATCACATTGAAGTGTTCTACAACCGGGCCCAGCGCCACAATCATCTCGGCGGTGTCAGTCCGGAGACCTTCGAACAGGCCTCGTCGTGAGGACAGAATTTGTCTACGGCCGTGGGGTCCGTCCATAGTTACTCTGTAGACACATCTAGGTTTGGTACTGGGTCTATTAAACCTCTAGTGCGCCATCGATTTCCATTGACTAATGATTCAAATTCAGTTCCATTGGAGAGGATTAGATCATCTGCATGGTCCGTAACAATTATTTGAGGTGAGAATCCATTAGCGATCTTAATTTCATTACAATAAGAAGATAACTGGCTGAATAAATTTTCCACAGCCTTAATATCGTCATCTAGGTCTCGTTCGTTTTTTCCTCGGTCGATCCTTTCTGCTGCTTTTGTTTCATTAAATGTTACCGATTCGTCTCGTCTAAAATTTGGGAAATAGACTTGAGTTGGTTGGTCTAAGAATAATATTGATGGTATCGAGCATAGATTTCCCAGCTCAGCAAAAAAACGATGTAAAGCTAAAAATAAACTAATGTGACTATATAACCAATTGGCACCACTTCCCATAGATCTTAAATAAATTTTTTCATTTTTCTCAGTTAAATGATAGAGGTCGAAAGTCTCAAAGGAAAAGTGCAAGTTAATTGGCTTGTAACTTTCTTCAAACTCAAAGTTTTTGCCTATTGTGTTCATGTAGTTATTTACTTTAGTATTTGCATTTTCAATTCCTTTTTTTATATCATAACCTTTTAATTTTTCATCTATTTTATAAATATCATTTTTAACAGTTTTAATGTTCCTGTCTAGTTCAATATCATCTCCTAAACTTATTCCCTCCAATAACATAAATAATCTTGCCTTTATTATGAGGATGTTCTCATATAGACTTTTTTGCGCAGATATTTGTTTCTCTGATGTTTCTATAACTAAGATTTGTTCATTTAGCGGTGTTATCTCATTTTTTAATTCTTCGATTTTTCGTTTTACTTCTACTAACGATGATTCAAATTTTGCCTTTATAGGTTTAATATGAGAAAGATTATGAACTACTTTAGTAATTGCATCCTGTAATTTTTTTGCACTATGTAATAACTCATTGTTTTGGGTATGGCAGAATGGACAGACAGAAGAAGCCACCTGTATTTTATCTTTCCATCCCAATTTGCTACCATTAACAAATAAACGTTTTTCTTCTTCTATATTTTTAGCAATGGAAGATGCTTGCCTTTGGAGTTTTCTTAATTCTGAAACTTTTAAGTTAAGCTGTTTTTTTAAGTTATTATAAAACTCAGTGGTTGCATTGGAGTTATAATTTATTTTCTCAGGAACTATTATTTTGTCTAATTTTTCTTTTGCATCACGTGGATTGAGCAGAATTACATTCAGTGAGATTGGTTCGCTTTCAAAACCCATTAAAGCATACAATTGATTAAGCACGGGGGAAAGGCGCTGTTTTTGCTTTGTAGAGACATGTGAATTATTTTCTTTTTCTCGAAGTAGTTTATTTAACTCTAAGGTTAGTCTTTCCTTTTCTTGCGATTGAATAAAAAATTCTTGGTCGACTAAACCGAGAAAAATTTTTGTATGTTCTATAACTTGATCCCTTTTTTCTTTTTCATCAAAACGATAGAATAATGCATGTTTGTTAGCCACAAGGTTTTGATGTTGCAGCATAAAGGAGGTAAAACTCCTAATAGATGGAGTAGGTGCCTTCCGATTAAACTTCCGATTAGACTTAGCCGTTAATGAAACATCGACATCGTCTATGTCCAGAAAGAAACCAGTAATGAATTTTTTATATCTTTCTATGTCGATATAAAGATTCGTAACAAAGTAATCAGCATTGATTATTTCCGTAGAATAATGCTCTTCCCTTCTAAAAAAAGCTTTGTTATTAATATCAGGACGCCTCGCCATTACTATATTTTGTTCGTCTATTTTTATGAAAATATAGTAAACGGCTGCACTATCAGTAATCACTCCCTTAGGAACAGTATATTCATCACTACCAAAGCAATAATCAAATATCTCTATTAATGCACTTTTACCGGTAGATGATTTACCTGTTACAATATTAACTCCTTCTTTGAAATAAACGGGATGCTTATTTCCTATTTTGTCAATGACGCCCATTTCATGGATTAATGTGTTCATTATGGTTGTACTCCCAAGAAGTCGAATATTTCCATCACTGAATGGTTGCTAAATAATTTTGCCAAATTTATGGCGCTTTTTTGTGATGTTATTGATTTGTTTTGGTTTTTTTCACTATGTAATGTAAGGCTCTCGGTGTCTATTATTAGCCAGTCGTTAATTAGACAATACTGTATGCTTTGCGCTGTGATATATTTGAATTCTTCAATTCGTTCTTGTAGGTCATAAAACTTGGCTTTATCATTAAATATTGACCACATAGTGCTTTTTTTGTTTTCCCCAAAAATAGCGCCTTGAAGCCTACTTTCAAATATTGAATGAGTACATAGCGGAATGACAATTGGCGCGAGTATTAAATTATGTTCTACTTGATTTATTGAGGAATAAAATGAAACTAAATGCTCGCTAAATCTAAAAGGGTTGTACTTCAATAGATATAATGAATCGATAATGCTACTCATAGCTCAATCTTCCATTTGATATTTTTATCATCATCGTCCATTGCATCATGGATTAGTCCGTTTTTATATTCAATTGGTGGGATTTCATTTCCCATGTTAAATGGAGTTTCATTAACTGTATTATTATATAATATCTTTGAATCTTTCAATTGGTCTTTTAAATTTAGCTGTGCCGAAGAATAATTAATAATAAAACGTTTTACAATCTGTTTTTGATATGCCTTGGTTTTTTTTGCATATAATGGATATTCATCAAGTTCTTCAATCAAAGAGTTTTGTAATTCAACCCAGTTACCTATAGCATCAGGGATCATAGCATGATGTTCGATATCTATGATTTTCTTAACAAAAAGCTTGTCCTGATATTTTTCTATCTCAAGATCGGTTGGTTCATAACCGTTGAATGGTGGGAAAGTAAACTCTTTTTTATGAAGTAGTGAAGTAAGTTCTTCACATTTTGCATTGAATAATTTACTGCTGATTTCCCATGAGGAGTTATTGGCCTGTTCATAAACAAATCCAACAAGACCCTCTAAATAGCATTCTAAATTATATTTTGGTATGCCAATTGGGCGCTTTAGAATTTTATTCTTCAAAGCTTTGAGGTCGTCGGTTTCAGTGAAAATCGACATCTTCTTAATTATTTCCATCAATTTTTTAGATGGAGATTCCATCACTGCTTTCTGCAATTTGACAATGTTTTTGGGCTTTTCTGATTCTAACTCTTCTTTAGAACGTTCTGAAAATATATCTTTAAGAATTTGAAGTCGATCTTCTGGAGAACAATAATTCCATTTTGCTAGCCGAGTTGTCGACCCAAAAGCTTGAGTAGTATGTAGGATCAAAAAACCATAATTTTCATGCTTGAAGTTGGCATCGAGCCAGTTCTTCAATGTATTCCACAAATTTTCATGATGATCTGTCAGAGGTGCCGCATAGTTCTTCGCCTCTGTCTGTGTTGATTCATCAATCTTATTGCTAACAAGACTGATATCGCCATCTTTTTCAAACCAAATGGATTGCTCGTCTTGTAGTGAAAAACACTTATCAAGTCCTATCAATACCTGATAATGAAATGCTAAAGCGGTTGTAAGCGCTGCGTTTTTGGTTTGGCTACCATTCATACACAACTCTCCCTAGAGCTCTTTCAAAGATAAGCATATTTTGCCAAAAATGTCTTGAAGTTACGAGTGTGTTCTATTGTGCCTTAACAAAAAGCCATAAGATTTAGATGAAAATCATGGTATTTACATTGACAAAATGATGCAAAACCCATTTCACCACTGCGGAGTAAGGGGCGCTATGCCCGGCTATGCAGGGGCAGTTTTTTCTCCCGTGTGCTTTCCGTTCTTCATCTCTGTTTCCGGTTAATCGTTTCCCAACACAACCCGTCCCGCAAGGGTAAATGGCACGCTGTTGCGCCCTTGCAGGCCAGAACGATGCCGGGAAAGCGAACCATCAGGCGATACGAAGACGAAAATCACACACTGACGGAGAAAAAACCATGACGATTTCCCTGCATACCACCCGGACAAGCGCCCCTAACGCCGCAGCGGCGACCAGCGTATCCCCGCTGGACCCGTCAGGCTCCTCAAAAACGAATTTTTCTAAAACCAGAACGGACATTTATCAGACCGTTACCGACAACATCATTGCAGCACTTGAAAGCGGTGTAAAACCGTGGTCCTGTCCGTGGCAACGCGTATCGGGCATGTCTGGTCTGCCATCTAATTACGCAACCGGAGCAGCCTACAGCGGTATTAATATCATGCTGTTATGGTGCAGCGCATCTAAACAAGGTTTCAGCGATTCACGCTGGATGACTTACAAGCAGGCACAGGCGGCAGGTGGACAGGTTCGCACGCGTGAACGTGGCACCACAGCCATTTTCTACACCACGCTGGAGAGGGAAAACGACGCCGGAGAAATCGACCATATCCCGATGCTGAAAACTTTCACCGTGTTTAACGTTCAGCAAATCGGCGGCTTGCCTCTGACAAAGGTAACTGTCAGCCCGGAAGCGAGATTTGCCCCGTTGCCGCAGGCTGAAAATCTGTTCAGGAAGAGCGGCGCAAACATCATTGAGAAAGGACAAAACGCCTTTTTCAGCCCATCAACTGATGAAGTCTGGTTACCGGAGCGCCATCTATTCGCTGATGCGGCTAACTTCTACGCTACCGGCCTGCATGAGCTTGTCCACTGGAGTGGGGGTAAAAAACGCCTGAACCGTGAAATGAAAGGGAAGTTTGGCAGTGCGGATTATGCAGAGGAAGAACTGGTGGCGGAGCTGGGAAGTGCCTTTCTGATGGCGGACCTAGGGATTGAGGGAGAGGTACAACATGAAAGCTACATTGCTTCCTGGCTGAAAGCACTGAAAAACGACAGGCGCTATATTTTCAAAGCGGCCAGCGCCGCCTCCAAAGCGCATCGTTATCTGATGGATAAACTCTGAGGCCGGAGCCGGACAACCGCAAGGGAATGCGGCTACATGGTTTTTAACCGGCAACGCTGCAAGGCGCAGACTGAGGCGGAACGCAGCAC
Organism: Citrobacter sp. MGH105; assembly: GCF_001037485.2. Taxonomy (NCBI): domain Bacteria; kingdom Pseudomonadati; phylum Pseudomonadota; class Gammaproteobacteria; order Enterobacterales; family Enterobacteriaceae; genus Citrobacter; species Citrobacter sp. MGH105. The sequence goes on from NZ_CP073048.1 coordinate 2,010,670, forward strand.
AGCGAGTACCGAACAGTCCGCGCCTCGCAGTGGAATAAAAAAATACACCGGCCTGGCGGTATCGCCGCCAGGCCGGTAAGGCCATCACGATGGCTCAAGTAAAAGCTTACGTAGAGCTGTCTAATGACAGACGCTTTAGTTCATCAAAGGTATAAATGCGAAACACCCGACGATGGCGTTCTTCCAGCGGGACGTGCTGATGGTTGATGATGACATGCCTGATGCTGTCAAACAGCAGTTCAAGCGCACGTTTTTTCTGCGAATCGGGTACTACATAAAATACGTAAATCCACTGTTTTTGGGTACGGGCCAGCAGGTGGCTGGCGATAATCGACTGGTAGCGGGCTCGGGTTTTCAGGCGGCGCTCGGTTTCAATGGCAATAATGTTACCGTCGGGCAGCGTCAGTAATCCGTCAGGGCGATGTTTTACCTGAAACTGGCTGAGAAAGCTGGCCCGGTCGCCGTTAATCCATCCCGAAGCGCCTTTCTTCTCCAGAATAAGTCTGGCGGCCTGATTATCAAGATGGTGCTCCAGCGTCCAGCCGGTGATTTTTGATGGTTCAAACCGCGCAGGAAAGATTTTATCATCCGGGGTTAACACCACCGCCAGCCCGTCGCTGGTGATCCCCCATAATGAAATCTTCATTGTCCGTGATTCCAGCACATGCTTCTGGATTAACCCCATTTGCTCAGTTTTTGCCAGCAGCGAATAAAGCGATTTATGATCCCGGAAACCAAATAGCAGCATCAGCGTTTTGAAATCGCTGTAGGTTTCTTCTTTCAGGAAGTTCAGCAGTTGTTTTATTTTTTCTCTGTTGCGTGTTTGGCGCTCTTGATATGTCGAAATCAGCATAACCGCTCCTTAAAAATCCAGCGGGGACAGGTGTTCTCCCTCATCAGGTTGGGGCTCTGCCGGTTTGACTTCGCTTTCGTTGAAGAAAAGATCCGGGTGCGTTGTCATTACATCCTGTATGGATGGTTTATCATCCTCGTCAAAATCCAGTGCGATTTTCACCGGTGCCGCCGATGCGGCAATATCAGGGGAAACCGAGAAGATTTTTAGCTGACGCTTTCTGATCTTTATCGGTGAAATCAGTGAGGCAGAAGGTAGCGTTTTTGTCGTAAAGATAAAGCTGACAAAATCGGGCAGGTTCAGGATCATATTACTGTCAATAAAGAAACGTTCGGCCTGGCGGATTGTGCGCTCACTGTCGATGGTCTCCGTCAGCATATTATCCGTTTTAGCCTTACGGAGTTCATCATCCACCAGAATAGTGCCTGACATTCTTGCAACCCATTCCGCCGTATCCGGGTCCATAACCCGGTAAACCAGTTTGAATTTAGCGTTCTCAACGACCGCTCCGACAACGGCGTCACCTTTCAAATCTGCCGGGCAGTCTTTTAAATCGGCAATGGACTGGTGGTCCATAATAATATGCACACCTTTATCCCGCGCCGCACCTAATCCCTCCAGTTCTGGCCTGGATAAATGGTATTTCAGTTCTGAAAGATAAATAGCAATGGGGCGGGGTATGTCTGTTACACGGTCGCGCCTTTCTGCTAACTGGTACAGGCGAACCAGCAGCATGCGCTGTGCGGTAATTATTTTGCTGTTTCGCATTGAACCGATGACGTAACAGCAACCGCCTTCATCAAATATCTTATTAAGCGAAAATCCGGTAGGGGCATTGATGGCATTGAGCAAGGCCAGTTCCTCAATCTTGCCGAAAAAGGCTTTTATCTTATCTGCAATACTTTGAACATAGTCTCCGTTATAAACTTCCCGAATGGTTGAGGCTGTATTATGGATGACAAATTGTGCGGCTATTCGGGCGGCTTTCCGGTCGTCGATCCGATAAAAGTCAGCTTCCTGTCCTTTTTCCGCCAGGCTGAAACCTGCAACGAACAATTCTTCCAGTTCATCTGGCGTAATATCTTCAATCAGGTTTAGCTGGTATTGCTGTTTTCGCAGGTCAATTAAGGCAAAGGGTTTTCCTGCATCCTCGCAGGCTTTCCGATAAAGGTGTGGAGCCCATTCATCATCCTTGGGGTCCATAACAAACACACCTTCACCGGCCAGAATACTTTGATAAAGCAATATGCCGGTGGCAACCCCTTTCCCTGCTCCAGTGGTGCCAATAATATCCGCGTGTTGTTTCTGCCAGTCTTTTAACGGGAGATACATTGGTTCGTTCTCCCTGTCCATGCCAATAAAAATGCCTTTATTCAGGTCAATATAATCCAGCGGATCATAATGCAGTGTTTCCGGCAGCAGGGACTTTACGGTGCGGACATCGGTGCGCAATTCGCGTTCAAGGGTGGTTTTTTTAACAAGATGTTTCTTTATTTTGTCCAGTTCCGGCGTGAATACGCGGCGAAGTATAATATGAAAAATAATCCCGGTCACAGTGAAAGCAATCCGTACTGACCACGCCAGTACCGTATTATCACTGGTGAGTCTGGTCTTATACAGCCACTGGAAGGATCCGATAACTATCGGGGCCAGTGTCCCAGAGAGAAAACACACCAGGGAAAAAGCAATAATCAGCTTTTTCCATAACGGGGCTTTCTGCCGTTCATCGCTTTTCATCGATGCAAAAAACGGCATCGTCAACCCCGCTAATAATGCCAGCATCAGTTGTTGCTGTTGCATAAAAGCCAGCACCGCCAGCATCCCGTTCACTATCGGGGACAGTGAAGCGGCAAGCTTATTTAAAATCATGATGCCTCCTTCGTCAGCGATTCGCCCCATGACATCGCCCCATCAATTCGCCCCACGGTGTCGGGCGAAAAGACGGGGCGAGCGTATGGGGTAAAAAAGGTGGCCGCTGTGCGGCCATGTGCAGGAAAGCATGCTTCCCTGCACGAAACGGCGTGCGCCGGTACATGCGGGCTGGACGCCCTTATTGCCCGGTGCATGGGGGTAATGTCGCGGCTGGACGCCACGCCAAAACCCCTAGGGTCAAAAGCGGCACACCGTCGCCCGCTACGCGCGACCAACCCCTTTAAGACGCGCGTTTTGCCTGTTTTTTCTCGCAAGCTCCAAAAAACGGGAACGCTGCTTTAAAGGGGTTGGTCGCGCCTGATCGGTAATATCCCCGCTGGGGCGGGAAATATTACCTGGCTTGACGGTGTGCGGGGCAAGCCCCCCACAAAAAACGGCACGTGGGCGTGCCTTTTTGCTCGCTGGGGCGGCAAAATTTTTGCGGCTCCCCCGGCCTGCTTAATTCGCTGTGGGCGAATGTTCGCAGATGGAAGCGGTGCCTGAAAATTAACAATTTCTGCGAAATTGAATTTTCTGTCCGCGTTCCACTGGCTTATTTCACGGCTTAACAATTTCTCCAAAATTGAAGCCAGAAATTAGCCAGCCTGAACCCCGCCGTCTGTCAGTCTGTGGCGCTGTGAAGCATATTGTAATTACTGGTGGTTCACACCTGTTCGCGATATATTTCACCCCGGCATTCCTGTTCAGCCTTTAATACCTCCCGGTAGGTTTCATCATCGACTTTCGTTCCCTGATTTTCGGCGTATCGTCTGAGTTTGTCAGCATCCTGTTCATTAAGACGCGAAAGATGATGTCGCAATAAACTGATCAGTCTACTTTCATAGATCTCATAGTAAAGGCCGCATCCCTGATTCGCTTCCTCAGAGAACTTTCTGTACACGGCTCCTACCGATATTCTGTCATGATGCATTGAGTGGATGTTGGAAATAAAAAGGTTTTCTTTATCCATATTTATTTCTCCCCAAAAAATGTACTAACATAATGGTCGGAGGTTTATTATCCTCTGAGCCTGCCAAATCTGGACAGGATTTTATTCACCGCCTCCGGGTCAGCACTGACACATTCTCCGAGGAAAGCTTTTCTGGCATTCAGTGTATGACCGGGTAAAAATCCGTGTTTATTCTTTTTGACGATATTAAAGAAAGTTTTTTCAGCTGAATGGCACTCACTCCCTCCACTGTTTCCGGTCGCTTTCCCGTACATACAAAGCACGACTTCGCATGGGGCCGCGGCGAAGCAATAAACAGGGGGCACAATGGCAATGCACAGCATTACCATCGCAATGGTGGCGTATTTCATGATGAAGTCCTTACCATAATTTCTGTACCAGGATATCGGTACATTTAATGTGAAAAATAAATATAGGTATCGCTACATGTCAGGCACTGAGTTGCAGGTTGATATTCAATAACACCTTTTGCGCCATGCTGGCGAAGCCAGCTTGTTGCAGTAAAGAATGCTGTGCCTGATGTTGCAGCAACAACAATACGTGTCGAATGCGCAACTGCGTAAAATACGTCGGGGGTCCAGAGTGTCTCGTTAAACTGCGTTGAGTGAACGGACAATAACCACTTCCCATTAACGACTGGGGAAGGATTAATAACGGGGTTGTCATTCCATTGCGGTAAACTGATATTCACTGACTCGCCCGATTTATCCCATTCAACAGATACCGGTGGGGGTGGTGACGAACAGCCGGTAAGCATTATTAAAAATAACAGTATATTGATGGTTTTCATTATGCTTTCATCTCCTCGAAGAAGGCATTACGGTGCAATGGCCGGAAATAGATATCATTCATTCGGCGCACGTTCCCGTCTAAATCAATACTGACAATAACATCCAGACTGTCCAGCACTTTGCGTAACATAAACGTGTAGGGCAGCCGGGCGCATTGTGGGTTTTCATAACAGCGAGTAATAAAACCGTCTACCGCTTCTATTGCTGAACCCGCATGAAGGGAAGTCATACTGCCTTCATGGCCAGAGCCGGTTATTTTGAGAAAATCCCAGGCTTCACCACCGCGTACTTCGGTTAACAATATACGGTCGGGATTCATGCGATAATTCCAGCGCAGAAGACTGGCTGGCGTCACAATCGAGCCTTTTTCATCTGCTGATTCGGATGGATAGAAGAGGTGGACATAGTTTTTATGAACAAAAAAGGTGATTTCCGGATTATCTTCAATGGTCGTAATACGCAAATGGCGAGGAATAAAACCAATCAGCATCTTCATGTAGGTTGTTTTCCCGGTACTGGTTTCCCCGGCCACTGCGATAGTTTTACCGTACTCCATGCACTTCTCCATGAAACGCGGGATATCTTTGGCGGTATACAGGCCCAATAATTCCTGGTCGTGTGTCTGAATGGTTTCTGCGCCTGTTACCCTGTTATAAAAACCGGCGTCGATGTAGCTCTGGTGGGGAATTTGTACCCGTGACGGCTTTCGGATAGTAATGGAGACGGTGTTGCGCTCACAGGCCGGAGGGACAATAACCTGACAACGTTCACCGGATTCCAGCGTGGCTGACAGCCCCGGTTTGATATCTTCAATATTGTCGCCGTGATGCTTTGCCAGGCATCTGGCGAAGTTGTAGCACCCCTCATAATCCAGCGAAACACTGTGCAGCTCCCAGGCACCATCAATTTTGGTAAATAGCTCGCCCGGGCGGTTGACGGCGATTTCTGTTAGTCCAGGATGAACAATAAAATCGCCAAAAAATCGCTGTGTATAGCGGTCGAGAGAGATGTTTTTCATGTGATATCCTTGTATCGGATACATTTGTGGAGGGAGTATGTCGAAGACGAAAGTACTGTTCGCTTATTGCCATGAACTCGGGCGCTGTTTGTCCATTGATGAAGCGCGAACGGAATTTTTTTCCAGAAAGCCGGAAGAAAGGAAGCGGTTCACTTTTTCATGTAGCGATCGCAACTGTGATGTCACCATTAGCGGTGTTAACTATCACGTCAAAGCTGAAGATGGTGAGAAATTCAAGGCTGCGCACTTCCGTTCACCTCATCCTCACAAGTTCGGATGTGAATGGCTCGAATTCACCGAGGATGCGGATCAGGAACGGCGTACAGACGAGTCAGAGGCTGATTTCACAGAACGAAAAGCAAAGCAAAAGCTGACGGACTATATCAACTGCTTTGACCCTTCAATAGATGATCCTGATGGCGAACCATCCGATCCCGTGAAGCTTGTTACGCCTGTTCACACAAGAAAAACGGTCGGGGATGATGATAAAACGGACACAAATGAAGAGCCCCGCTGGAGTCGCTACACGCGAACCAACCAGCTTCAGCGACTTATCGACACATGGCAGGAAGCGAAAGAAACGCTGCCTCAGGATGAGTTCCGGGCGTTGAGACTCAGGATCATGCACCACGATCAGGTCTATCTACATGAATATATAACGCATATACAGCGTGGATTGGCTAATCCGTATTCGGGCGTCATCTATGGTGGTGGGACCCTAATGCATCGGTATGGTCGGGGTTTTCTGATTAATTTCTTTGATAAACATGAGGGGAAGCCTGTTCGTCTGTATGTCAGTAAAGATCTGATGGCGAAAGGGCGGTTTGGTCATTATATCGATGAGATTCTGGACACTAAAAACGTCAGATATTTCCGTATATTTCTACTCAATCCGGTTGTTTCCGAGCGGGAAAACAGCACAGGAAAAAGCGTTATCAACCTTGAAATATCAAAGCTGCGTCAACTGGCGATTTACTACGAGCTGAACTCCAGCAGGGAAGATGAATCTTCATCGGTGGAGACGGAGGGGGAAAGTCCGGCGTAGCGGCCTAATGTTGTCACAAAAATGAGTATATCGGTGACGTCAGGCAGCGATATCTGCTTATGTGCCAGCCGGATATCGTCCGAGGAAAAAGGTGGTGCATCCAAAGGGCCTTCACTGATGGTGATACAGAATGTTTGCTCTTCTCCTGAGTCAATACTGAGTTCTATCAATGCGCCTCCGGCACGATAGCATGTCATGACTATTCTTCTGATTCCGGTAAGGTGTGACAGTAAGTCGTTGACGACAGCATTACTGAAATCGTCCCTTACGATGATGTCTGTCGCCGTGACACCAAACAAAAACTTTCGATTATTCACTCTTCATCCTCAGCGTGTAGATGCCTGAAAAATCAATATCCTGCCCTGTGAGCAGGTTGATGATTTCACCCTGATTTTTGTAGAGAGTCGGTGGGATATTAATGCTGTTTTCCAGCGTGGTACGTGCCATATCCGCCATAGCCTGACGGCTGTTTTCGGTATAGTCGGTATTCCGATCTTTCTGACCGGCACTGTTGGATGCCCATGCCCCAATATCAGGGATCATACCGACCAGCAATGCGCCTCCAAATCGCTCCCTGAAATGCGAGTCGATCCAGCCATCAACGCCAGCCTCGCCCAGTTCTCCGGCAGCATTCGTATCGACCAGCGGAATATCAAGGAAAGGGGGCTGGCGGGTACGCAGTTTCGTGATGATGATGAATGCGCGTCCCTGTCCATGTGTCATTCCTGTTTCTGCGCCAGTCTGGTACATCCCCGTGGCAGTGGTCCCTTTTTCAATCATCTTTGTATTACCGCTGGCGCTCCAGATGTCTTCGGCGATCGTGCAGCGGATTTTCCCAGCCCGATCTGAGACAAAACGGTAATCCAGTGAGCAGGGAATAGTGGTATTTTCAGGCACGTACAGATCGGGATCATAAGGAATTCGCCGGACCGCTGTCGGGGACGATTCCGGCTGTGGCGACGAGGTGTTTAGCGGCTGACCGGTATCAGAAGATTGTGTCCCTGACGGCTGCCCGGTAGAGGATACCTGCGCCATTTCCTGATGGCGGGTCCGTACCGGATTTCGTACCGCCGAACCTGAACTCTCCCGGCGCACCAGAAAACGGGCTTTATCTAAGTCGGGCAGTGCCTCCGATCCGTTGGGTGTCGTACTACCAGGGTTGTTGTCCGCCTGTTCTGGTGTTTTCGCGTCGATATAGTGCGTACCCAGATCGGTACGCTGCCGGGAATCGGTTCGATCTGTCGGGGCCATAGTTTCCTGAGGCTTTTCTTCACCGGGCTGCCAAAGAAGATTGTGGTATATCCAGTTACCCACCCACGCCAGTGCAATCAGGGCAACGGCAGCGAATGCCAGAAAAGCGGTGGCTTTCCCCCGCTGGCGCTTTTTCAGTTTATTGACAGTCGGCTGTATGGGATCGTTATTGTCATCATCCTGCCAGGTGTGAAGCACAGCTTCACGCTTTGCGCGGGCCTCGCGCTCAAGCGCAGCAATATCATCATCCTTCTGTGTCGGACAGGACCTGGATTCATCTGGCACAGGATGTAGATGTTCGTCGTTCATGTGTACAGTTCCTCAGCTGTTAATGGGTTGGGGTTTTTTCCACTCGCTCAACCTGCGGGGAGACTGTGGCACCATCTGCGACCTGAACCCTGCCGAAACCACGATTTTCCAGGCCGACCACAGCGCCACCGGAACGCAGGATCAGACGGGGCGTGACCTCCTGAATAACCAGTACGGTGAAGTTGCCTTTCCTGCGGACACTGCTGTTAACCACATGCTCCTGGCCGTTTAGCTCTTTCGTCAAAGAGGGAATGGATTTAGCTGGGGAAAAGCCCACGAACGTAAAGCGACCATCGTCATAGGCGAAGTCCGGAACGATACGCGTGCTATTACTCCCCGGATATTTGAGATAGTCCCAGTTTCGTGGTGTCTGCGCGGCGTTAAGAGCCTGCTGGATATCGGCCTGCTGTTGTTTCTGCTCCCGTTCCTGCGCTTTGGCTGTGACCTCACGGCCCGCTTTTTCGCGTGCTTCATCGGGATAGCGATAACTCACCTGAAAAGCAGGCTGCTGCGATGATTTTTCATCGATGACGTTTAGCTCGACGTTATACAGCCGCCGAGTAGTAACGATTAGCATGTTGGTATGCCAGTCGTGACTGTTGGGAGGAATGACCACCTGCGCTGTATTACCGTCCACTCCGGGGGCACTCTGAACCAGGGCTACTGGGCGGATACTGACCCGGTTTGCGTCTGCTGTGGCTTCCCATGCTTCCTCAAAACCTGGTTTAGCACTGATAACCGCTTCGTCATTGTCAAAGATCAGCGTGGTTACGAAACCGGGTCGGGTATTGACGACAGTGACGTTAAACGGGTTATAGACAACCTGCTGGAGACGGGCGTCGTAGCGGCTTGCTTGTGGTATTGCAGCACCCCAGGCTATACCGCACATCGCCAGTGCGAAAAAGATGATAATTTTCATTATTCAACTCCTCTGATTTCACGATCTGCCTGCCAACTGGTCACCGTAAAACCGAACGGGTTAACTTCCCGCTCTGTATCGCTCATTTCCTTACTGGGGTTGGAGTGGAATGTCAGGTGGGCATCCCAGTATTCTGTACGGGTACTGCTATCAGCGAGGCGGCGGATAGTTTTTTTGTAACGGAGGGTGGCGACTTTATCGGGGGCAGTGCCTTCGGTGATCTGATTAGACAGGATGTCGATATGTACGGTGTGGGCCTCATTCTGGTACACCTTATCCGGGGCGTCTTTTCCTGCATAAAGTGCCAGATAATCATCATTAACCTGAGGGCTGTTATAAACCTGTACCGTTGAATAATCGTCCTGTAGGGCAGGGTAAATGTAACGTTCACGCACTCTAACGTAACATGAGGTCATCGCCTTTTGATAAGCATCTTCCGCTGTCAGACTCGTTTTTGACGCTCGGGTGACGTGCTCCACCCGTCCGGTATGATTATCTACAGCGTACAGCTCAATAACTGCCTGTTTCAGCGGTAATAGCAGCACCACAATTGTGAGTGCCAGTATGGCAATGAGTAAGCCCGCGCCGCCAACCATAAATCCGGCCTTCGTGGCGCGTTTGTCCCGCTCAATCATTTTCTGCTCAAAGGTGCGGGAATCCGCAATGACTGACTGTTCACTCATGATTGTTTAACTCCGCCATAATCTGAGGCGTGTTGACCGGGATGCCGTGCCCACTAAAGGCCTGGGGATGGGGAGACTGCGCACAGCCGTAAAGCGCGCACAGTAAAATCAGCGCAATCAAGCGTTTCATGGAATGTTTCCTCAGTGGGTTGGATAGAGGGTTGTGTTAGCGTTGGGGGGATTGACGGAAATAGTATGCAAGGGATGACAAGTTTAACGATGGAATTTCTGAACGGTTGTTTCTCTTGATTTCACCAGTCGCCGGGCCTCGTTCCTGGCGATCATTTGCTCAATGGCATACTTACGTACCTGAGCAGCTCTGTATCCTGGGCCGCTGCCGGGTTTATCTGCGCTGGCATCTCTCCAGCCCTGAAAATTGTCCTGAATTGCGCGGGTTGTCTGCTTCCCGGCTCCTGCGGCTAATTTCCCTGCACCAAACGCCGCTGCGCCTATACCCACGGCGGCCAGTCCCTGCATGGAGACAGTGGCTCCCGCCCCGGCTAGCGCTCCGGCCAGTTTTGCGGAAAGGTATACCATTATTGCCGCGCAGACCCCGGCGAGACAGACCTGAGCACCTAGCTCCACAATATTAGATTGTGCAGATATTTGTGTGGCAATATCTAAGCGGGAGTTTAAATAATTAACGACCACTCGTAGCGACAATGCAGAAAATAGAACCGTTAATATGGCGGCGAAAATATTTTGCAGCCAGTTGTTAAACATGGGACGTAAAAAGCCATACATGAGACAAAAGATAAATACGGGGGCTGTGATGCTGAGCAGCAAAACCATGACCTCTGCGATCATTGCAACAAAGGCTGTAATAGTCATTAATACGAATATCCCAAGCCACACATAAAATTGAGCTGTGATGCCCTCGTCTTTTATGTACGTTGAATTATCCATGTCATGTAACGTTTTGCCTAATACCTTCGCTTTATCCCATAGGCTATCCAGTAGTTGCCATATATTATCGTTGCCGGAAAAGCCCTCTTTTAAGCCATTGATCGCGTCAATTACCCCGTCGAGATAACCGCTGACATTGGCCACAAAGGACAGGATGATGGCCATCCTTATGATGTCCCACATGACGTCCTCCATGGGGGTGGACAACTTACCTGCCAGGCTCTGGTATCCACGCCACATGATATAAAGTGTCGCTGACGTTGCCGCCAGTCCCAGCATCATGGCGGAGTATGACATCATCAGTCCCTTTGTTGCGTCGGTGACTCCCCCTATCAGGTGTTTTTCAACACCGATAAATACACCACCAGGCATATTAACCTCACTATGAATTTAGGTTGGGAGTGGGGGAATTTAACTGTTGAATCTGAAAATGAGCTTCATTGGCATTTTTACAATTTTCAGAGGCATCGCCGGTTTTCAGGCATTTTTCATACACTGTTTTCAGCTCATCGGGATGATCTTTGTACCACTGGGTCGTTTTGGTTTCGTCTCTGCAGCCGCAAATGATGAGGAATAAAATGGACAGGAACGAAAAGGTTAATAAACGCATGTGAAACTCCTTTAGCGGTTTAAATCGGGGGTTGGTGCAGTTAACTGCTGCTGGTTCCACTGTTTGAGACGCTCATCCTCCAGCACTTTTCCGCGTTTTTCTGCCGCCTTCACACTCATTTCCCACTGATCAGTGAGCGTGTTCAGCATCACTGATTTCAACTGAATACTGTTGGCAAGGTCCTGCGACTCCTTTGAGTCTTTAGAGAGTGCAATACGGTTCGAAAGGTTGTTGATCTCGCCCAGAGCCTGGCTGACCTGATCCTGGATCTCGTCAGTCTGCTCAAATTGAATTGCCTTATTGATGACCTGTTGTTTGCAGATATCGGCATAGCTTCCGGACTGCGCCGCGTTGCACGTATCAAAAACCCGGTACTTTGCGTATAGCGCATCGAACTGCCCGGCGGTGCCGCCAGAAAGTAGCAGGTCGTTGAGTGTCTGGCCCGGCTTACGCAGTTTTTCCAGATCTGATTTAAGACTCTTCGCCTGATCAACGAAATCAACAATATTCCGGACACCGGTGGCCGTTGCTAACTGGTCTTTATATGCCTGAATTTGGCTCTCATAATGCTGCGCTGTTTGTATCCAGCGTTGTGCCTCTTTCAGCCATTCGAGCTCACGTAGTGGGTCAGCATCCACCAGAACAGGGATACCTGCGTGTGCCAGCGGGTTGATGATCACACACGCAATAATTAATGCATGAAAACGCCGTTTCATCATGAATCTCCTGTGGGTTTTCAGAGTGCCTGAGCCAGGTAGGTATCCAGCCATTCATCGGGCTGCATCCCTTCACGGTACAGAGAGTCGAAGATTTCCAGGTTGTCGGCGCTGCCGCTCATGACTTTTGTGTACTTGCCGATACCGGAAAGATCGAGCGTCACACGTGCAGCAAAACGCTTTATGTCGCCGCGTCTAAATTGATTTTTTACCACTACATACTGACGGGCCTGCGGATCCAGGGCTTTCACGACGTCGAACACCTCCGGTTCAAACTTCATTCCGTCGACATAGTGTGCCCGGTCGGCACTGGGGTTAGCTGCCAGAATCTGCGTCCCACACTGCTCAATCACGGCAGGCGCAATTTCATCCCTGATGATCTCCGCCGGGGACTGGGTTCCTACAACCAGCAGCCCGTTTAGCTTACGGATAGTTTTCAGCCGGTTATAGGCAAAATCCTTAAATACCGGATCCCGTAGCCATTTCCAGAACTCATCCATGAAGATAACCAGTCGACGTCCGTCGAGTAGGCTGGTAATGCGGTACAGCAGATAAAAGGAGATCGGTGCGCAGATATTCGCATCGTCAAGGAACTCTGTGCCGTCAATGCCAAAGTTATCGCAGCGATTGATATCGAAGGTGTCTGATGCGTTATCAAATACCCAGCCAAACTCGCCACCCTGCGCCCACTGCGACAGGCGAATACTCAGGCCATTCTCCTGGGCTTCTCGGGTCGCAGGCTCCGGAAGATTCTCCAGTAAACGGGTGATCCCATGAATACGGTACTGCGGTTCATTACCGATCACCGCCAGTATGGCGTCATTTAGACGTCGCTCATTGCGGGGTGTGATAGTCGCACCGTTACGCGTACACAGCAGTTTCATCAACTGACTGATAAAACTGATATTGCGTTTCGTGGGCGACAGCGAAAATGGGTTCCACCCGGTGGGCTCGCCATGTGTAATACGGTAATAACGGCCTTGCAATGCCCGGATATTTATTTCAGCGCCACGATCCTTATCCAGATAAACGGTTGTCAGTCGTTTGGTTTTTGCGTCAGGAGAAAAACTCTCCATACGGCTATATTTCTGCTGCATGTTTTCCAGAAACGTCATGAGCATGGTTTTACCCGAACCGTTGGTACCGAGAATGCAGGTACTGGCTGGATTCTTCTCGTTGAATTCATCCTTGTCAGCCAGCGTATTGTGAAGGTTCAGATAGTAGCCATCCCCTGAGGGGGCACGCAGTAAGGCCATCGCATCCCCCCAGGGCGCATTATCGCGCTTGCCGGGATAGAAATTGTGTAGCGAAGCCAGCTCGACAAAATTCTGACTGCTCAGCTCACCCTTGCGGGGCCGCAAATGATAATTGCCGGGCAGTTGTGCCATATACCCGGCTGAAAGCGAAAGCGCGGCGGGAACCGATATAATGCCGAGGTTGTTCAGGGCATTGCTGATTTCGCTGGTATCGGCTACCAGACTATCCAGCGTGTGGGAAAACACCATGATGGAAAAATGGTGTTTTCCATACGCAATTTTTCCCGATGTCAGCAGGTCAAGTGCCACATCCAGATCCAGCCGCTGTGACACCGCATCATCATCTGAACTCATTAACAGACGTCGGGTGCGTTTGATGGCCTTCCGGGCTTCTTCCCGTGACATGCAGGTGTAGGACTGTGTGATGACATAATCGCAGGGGGCATAAAGCAGCGAATCCATCATCCCAGTCGCTGTTTCTTCAGGGAACTCTTTAACTTCCAGACCCCGGAAATACTGGGTGCCGCCGGCATGGTTTATCTGTCCAGACTCCCCGGAGAAAAACAGCGCTGCCGATCCCATGACCGAATATGCAGGAGCACGGGTGACGCGGATCCTACGCCATTGGTGCGTCAAGAGGTACTCGTAAAAAGATAACTGGGAGGAGAATACCGCCTGTTCTTCGCTGAACGTACCAAGAGAGTGTGCGGCGTAGCGTGACAGAGCGGTATCGAGGGTACCTTTAATTTCCAGCATCTCCTGCAACGCACCGTCAAGCTCTTTCAGTTTCTGGCCGTCTTTCATACGCCGGTGTCCGGCTTTTTCCAGACTGGCAAAAGGGCGGTAGCAGGCAGTCAGGAACAAGCGGTTACGGCGAAACGGGTTAGCCTCCAGCGAAGCATAATACAGACGGCTGACTTCATCAGCGTAAGAGTTGCCGGATACCTTATGTAGCGAATCGGTAAATGGCTCCCTTACGTTATGGATATAGAAGGTGATCGGCATCCCCTCGAAAGAGCGGATAAGTCCGTGCAACTGGTTATGGTCAATATTGAGCGTTTCTTCTGATTCACAATCGAACGGAGTGCCCGTCAGTTCCCAGGTACAGTAGAGGTCACTATTGGGTGAGCGGACGACATGCTGATGAATATGCGATGAATACGGAATGTATTTCCTGAGCGTGGCACTCTGATTCAGTTTCATGACGTTGAGAAACTCCGTGATATCAACAGCATCATGCTCAATGGGCATAAATGCTGTTGCGCTAAATAGACGGTTTGCCGCAGGTTTTCCTCTTGCCCTGAGCCAGACGGCTATCAGGCTGAACCGCATGGGTTCATTCCTGGTGAGTGATTTCATCAGCAGAAATTCAATCGGGAGTAGGGCAAGGAAAGCGACGGAGGTCCAGACAGCAATGATGATGGTGATACCCGTGACAGCCAGTAGAGGCACCATCGGCACGCCCCATAGTGCCGCCGGACGTTTCATTGCCTTAAGCAGCTTTGCCATAGATAACCTCTCAGCTCATCAGCAGTGCGCCGATTTCACTGCCTCCACCAATCAGGATGCCGCCAATGATGATGTAGGCGCACTGGGACAGGCTTTCGCCTTTCCAGAGTGTCTTGTAACCTACCCAGATCACGGCCACGGTAATGGTGATGGCTGCCAGACCATTAAGGCCAGTGGCGACTTTTTCCATCACAGTATTTGCGCGTTGAAAGCCGTCGGCAAAAACCGGGGGTACAGAACAGACGATGAGTGCAAATGCGGAAACAGGACTGAAAGCGGCCTTAAGTATGCGGCAAAGTGTCATTATTCTTTCTCCTCACGGGGTGACAGGGAGAGGCTCCGGCGCAATGACGGCGTAGAGATCTTTTCGAGGGCAATTTTCTTCTGGCGGAATTTTGAGGGGACGCCACGAACCACGCCCTTCGGCCAGATCACGCAGGGACGTAACTGGTCACCTGCAGGCGTAGGCTTCAGGAACGGCGGGGATGTTAATTTATCCTCGTGGGTTCCGGGTACGGCATAGTGGGGAGCTGCAGCGTAACCAATCCGTTGCACATAGCTGGTTCCGGAAAAAGCCGCTTCCGGCTGTTCTCCGGTACGGAAATTGCCGGAGTAGTAGCAGCTCAGTGCTCTTTTCAGCGAGCCGCCGCGTCGGTAACAGTCGTTGAGGATGTATTCGAAAACAGACAAATTGGTACAGGGATCAAGCAGGTCAGAGGCTGTCACACCGTAATGATGAAAATTGGTACTGGTAATTTGCATCAGCCCCACAGAGTAACGGCGGCTCTGCGCCACAAGGCGACGTATGATTCGCTCTGCTCTTTCCCGGCTGGTAGGCTGATGAGAAATGATTTTATTGTGTCTGAAGGTGCCTGAGCCCCTTGGGATAATTTCTGCGATCGCATAAGGGTTAAAATTGGACTCCACCCTTACGACGTCGAGTGCTGTGGACGGATGAATGCTGGCGGCACACTGCATGGCCACCGCCAGAAAGGCAGATGTGGAAAGCATAGTAGCCTCGGGAATGCGGGCAGCGTACATAGCTAAAGAACCATGCATGCTGAGGGAAATTTGAAGGGTTAAATGTGTGGTTTCGAGATTGTGAGCGCTTTGCGCCGGACTGCCGAAACCAAAATAAAGAATGTCATGGGATATTCTTTACAGGAATTTTGATTCGGATAAATGCTGCACTAATGTTTTTGCGGTAGATGTTTTATTTCAGCGTATCAGTTGAAAATTCCAGATCGACAAAAATATGTCACTTGGTTTTATCTGGATAGTTCTCCAATCAAAATAATAATAAACGGGTCACATCCCAATTCTGCATTCCGATTTCAACGGGTCAGCGAGAACATTCAGCGGCACACTGAATTAAGGTTGTGTGATAGCCTGATATAAATTATTAAAGAGCGGTGCTCGACCAAGGCTGAATAAATTCCTTACTGTCAGGTCGATGAGCAGAAACACTATCAGGATGGATTTAATTAATATAAATTGGAATGATAAAGTGAAAATGAAATGCTAAGAGTTTTTTGGGGATGAATTTTAGTAGTGTAGGGGGGAGGGAAGATATAATCGGTGATTGTGTTTTTACTAATAGTGAAATATAAAGACGTGCGGGGTTTTAATTCCCTGCACGTCTTGCTGTTAAAATTATCGTTTGCGTCGCTCAAGCATTTCCTGGCATTCTCTACACGTTGTTACTCCTGGGAGAGTGCGCCTCCGCTTTTCAGGAATTGGTCTGCCGCAGAACTGACAGTGATACAGGGAAGGCGTTGCTGCTGGTTTGAAACGGCTTTGCTCAATCATTTCCTCCAGACGTTGCTCATTGAATTCCTGGTCGCGATCAACTTCGTCAGGCATATCATGTCCTCCTGTCTGTCCTTCCCTGCTCGCAAAATGTGATTCGGTTACAGACAACAGTGAGTGAGGGGGGATTGGGCTCCGAGGCTAATTCTTCGGTGATCTGCATCATGATATTAAGAGCTTCATTAGCATCAGGGCTTTTTCCTTTTAACGCTTTCCATCGGCACCATATTGCGGCATCCATGGTTTCATCAGGAAGAGGTGTGCGCCCATATGGTACAGATATGCCTTGTAATCTGCGGTTGAGACAGACATCGTTAGAAGTAAGACCGAAATAATGCTTTAGTAATGCTATAGATCCACCTAACCGGATCGCCCGATTAATTTGCTGATGATACTGGGTTTCAGTACGTACTTTTTCCAGCCGTTTGCGTAAAATATCATGGTGAATTTTTACCGCAATGAATGATACGGGAGAGTGGCAGAAAGAAAATAATGCATCAAAGGGTAACTGACTGATTTCGTTAATTTCTTCAAGAGTAAATCCAAGTGCTTCAGCGTAAGATAAGTCACCTTCCTTCAATGCATATATTACATCCGTGAGTACGTAATAATTCAGCGAGGGAAACATAAGTTATCTCTCTTGTCTTAGCGGTTAGCTAATTTACGATTAATCCATTCGTCAATCTCCGACTCGAGCCAGGCTACGCTGGCTGGGCCGATTTTTATTGAGAGTGGGAAACTCTTGTCTTTCATATACAGATAGATTTGTGAACGTTTAAGACCTGTTTTTTGCTCGACTTGTCTGAGGCGTAGTAATTGATGAGATGGCATTTGTTCCTCCAGGGCTTATGGCATTGCTATCATAAAGGAACACAGAATGATGTTTAGATAAAGACCGCGAACCCGTATCACGAAAATATTGACTCGTAATACGGATCTGAGCGATATATACACTAAGGATGTACTACTTCACCGTAGTTTTATACGATAAAGGGGAGCCACGCTCCAGCGCCGTTTTTAGCGTATCACCGCTGAGATGATCGGTGATGCCATCAGCAATTGCCCATTCCTCAAATATAGACAAGAGTTTGTAAGGTTGTTTCATCAGAGGGCGTATATCATCATTATGATGACAGGCTAACCAGAACAGCCGGGATAAGGGTGTAGATATTCTCGTCGGTGATAACGTGGAGTTTTTGTCAATAGTTAGCTTTTCTATTAATCTCTCGATTTCAACACATTTGATAACGAAACAAGCATCTTGTGGCAAGTCATGCATTGGGAAGTAGCATGGAACCGTATATTCCCGCTTTTCATTCCGCCAGGAAGACTCCTTGATTATAGAGGTGGCCTCATCCGGTAAGTATTTTATCTTGCTCTGAATTTGTTCTTTCCATGATGTTTTATTGAAAAGCAAAAATAGATCATTTGCATTCGTAACAGTAATTCCAAAATTAATGGCGTAAGGATTGTTAATAGGTGGTGGTATTCTGAGTGAGTCTGCTAGATACCTTTGAATGATAATGTACTCAAATCCAAATAGGTTAGTATCAAAAATATTTCTGCGAGATGAAAAGTAATCACCTTCAGTAGATATGATAAGATTCCTATTATTTATGAAACACTGCTTATCAAGAAAACAGAGTCTCTTTAGTTCTGAATTGTCCAAAGTAGATATTTTTACCTTTTCTCCATTTTTAGCTATTTTTCGTAATATTACCGAAGACTGGAAGTAAATGGATAGATTGATTTGCCCATAAAGTGCACATCGATATATGGTACTTTCTGTAATTGAGGTGTCGAATGTCTCATTAATCACTTGCACAGCTTCGTGTATTGTTAACCAGTTTTTTGCCATAAGCTTGAGATTGCTATTCCAGGACATGAATAATTTTCCTTTATTTGTTTTTTTTGGTAATTATCTGATGCTATATGTTAATTGATTGCTATCAATGTGCGACATACTCCAGTATTTATAGGCATGCGAGGTTCAGAAAAATAAATTATCTTATTGATGTTTCTTCTTTATAACTTGTAAGTGGCTGTCATCAATGGTACAAGGGAAAGGGGCTTTATCGGTATATATCATATCCGTTAATTTCAGCCATGCTCTGTTGTCCAGAGTCAGAATACATCTAACTCTGGATACGTTTTCACCAGTGATAACTTATCCCTGTATCAAGTTTATCTGCACAGTCAATCCCGGTAGGGCTATTTCTGACGTTATTAAATTTATAATCTAAAAATATCTGCATATTTTTGTTGAAGTAGTAGCTAAAACCTATTTCTTCATAATCCAGTACTCGTGTTCGTTGGCCAGCGATTGTTTGCGTCAGGTGAGTGTAACCAATGCTGGGCTGAAATTTGTCGGTCAGCATATATTTAGCCAGGGCTTCATAGCTGAAGGCGTTGGTATTATTATTGCGAGGTTGGGGGTTGATAGCATCATTACTCTGCGTGAAAACAGTGGCCAGATAAAGTTTTTTGCTCTGGTACTTAAGCCCCTCTGCGAAAGTCCGAATATTTTTTTTGTAACCGGCATTTTGTTGCTGTGAAAATGTGGTCTCGGAAGATGACGCAGCAAAAATTGCACTGAGCTTTGGCGTAAAGAACCAGGACAGGGAAGTACCTATACCATTGCCGTTCTGTTGTCTTAAGGCTCGATTTTCGTTGTTACTTTTGAACTGGTATTGCATTGCTAATTTCACTGTCTGTTGAAAGACCGAAAGATTTTTGCGCCACGTCACAAGATTAAGGGCTCTGCCACGCATGAAGTTGTCAATGTAGTTATAAGACATTTCCCTGAATAAGGGAGAGCGGTCGGTTATTGAGGTTACGTCGTACAGCACCCCCCAGTTCCGGCCGATATCCAGGCTTCCCCAGTACGGGTTGTCTACACCCAGAAACGCTAGCCGGGTTGCATTTCTGCTGGCATCTGATGCACTAACCGTATATTCCCAGTGAGCGTAGGTTTGCCAGTTGTGGGTAAGGTCATGCTTCCCAATCAACCCAAAATAGAGATAGCTACGATCGCCATCATCTTTGATGTTATTACTGGTAAAACGTCTCGCAATAATAGTGCCATAAAAATCGAGATTTTTACCGTCCTGGTTAAGAACGTTGACCGCTAAAGAGTAGGGTGAAAAGAGTAGTGTGATTGATATAAAATAATAGCGTAGGTCATGCAATGTCATGATAAACATCCCTAAAGATGGCTCAGCATCTGAATGGTGGTAGGGTGGACAATTTACCGAGACATATGCTCATTGCTTAAATCCAATAGAATGAGATTATTATCGTTATGCTGAAACGTTTTGTTTGTGGCTAAAATAACTGATGATGCCATTAGAAATGGCGGATGCAATTTTGTTGCGGAATGCCGTTGTGCCTAATAATTTCTCCTCCTGTGGGTTGGTGATAAAAGAGGTTTCAACCAGGACAGATGGAATATAGGGTGATTTAAGTACTGCAAAAGCTGCCTGTTCTGTATGGTTTGAATGCATATGGTGGACTGGAGAAATGTGGTGAACTATATGTGATCCCAGTAAAAGACTTTCCCTGATGGTTTCAGTCTGTTCAAGATCGAAGATGATTTTGTCGAGATACTTGTCCCTGTGAATGATTTGTTTTCCAGCAATATTATCAGCAGCATTCTCACTTTTGGATAGATACCTTGCCATAGCGCTGCTGGCTCCCCGTGTTGAAAGTGCAAAAACGGAAGCTCCATGGGCTGCAGGACTAGCGAAACCATCGGCGTGAATGGACATAAATAGATCGGCTTTGTGTGCATGAGCAATCTGTACGCGATCGTATAGTGGAATAAAAGTGTCATCCGATCGCGTCTGTAGTGCATTTATACCGTGGCTATTGAGAATGGCTTTTATCTTAAAGGTAATATCCAGTACAACATGTTTTTCCAGAGAACCTTCACAACCCACTGCGCCGGAATCAATCCCCCCGTGTCCAGGATCTAGCATTATCGTAAATTTCCTGTGCCCATTTGTTGAGAGGGAGGAATGCTTATGATTTAGCTGAGGTCGTGTATGTGCGTATGTAAGCGGTATAGCCAGTGTATTGGTTGCGAGGGCCGCTAAACCAGTAAGAATAAGTCTTCGTCGGGTAATGTTGGTATTCAATGTTTCCGCCTCATATAGATTTATTTGTTATGTTATAACGTTATGAATTATTTGAGGTCGAGGACTTGAATGTTATTTTTTGTTGCTTCGGGTTACTTAATATTAATCACTGGGAAATCACGAGGCTCCCAATGTATTGATAAATTGGATTTTTAGTGCCCATCACTACCTCTCATCGCTTGAATCATGATGACATCAGGCCTCCAAGTATGATCGTAATCTGCAAGAGCACTGCTGATTAGCCCTTGTCCCATCTGTTTACTTTAAATCCTGAATTACCAAACAGGACAATGGACTCCTGCTGGAAACATATTGATATAGATCCTTTCAAAAGATAATTATTCTCATCACCATTAGTAATGTTATAACGTAACAATCAAAGATTTTCCGACATATTGAATGAGTCTGTCCATTATTTGATGACTTATTCTGGGGAGGAGTTATGTCAACTGAACATATCAAAGAAGAAAAACTCAACATTGGTGCCGTGCTGGCTGTATCACTTAGTACAGTAATTGCGATGCTGGACAGCACTATCGCAAATGTTGCCTTACCTGTTATTGGCAAAGATTTTGCTGTCTCAGAAGCTGCATCCATCCTGATAATCAATGCTTACCAGTTTGCTGTGGTCGCTTCATTGCTGGTATTTGCTGCATTGGGAGGCAAAATAGGTAACAAACGTATTTTTATTCTTGGGGTGATTTTTTTTGCGCTTTCCTCGTTAGGCTGTGCACTTTCTGAAACACTGATGATGCTGACGGCTTTTCGCGTCATTCAGGGCTTTGGGGCTGCGGCCATTCTAAGTGTGAATGCGGTGTTGATTAAAGAGATCTATCCTGCCCGGTTGTTAGGTCGTGGATTGGGGATTAATGTGATGATGGTCTCTGTTTCCGCAGCGGCGGGCCCGTCAATTGCTTCAGCTATTCTATCAGTTGCGAACTGGAACTGGTTGTTTTCTATTAATGTACCGATCGCTTGTATTTCATTGTTGCTCTGTATTGTATCGTTCAAACCGACGCAACGTACCGATAACCGGTTTGATAAAGCGGGTGCGTTGCTGGTTTTTCTGACGTTCGCTTCGTTTTCAACGATGATGCTGGGTCTGGCGAGGAACAACGTGTTAAACGTTATCCCAAGCTCGATTGTTCTTGTCGTGCTGGCAATCACTTTGTATTTGAACCAGAAAAGAAAAGCTACTGATGCCTTGATCCCGGTTGCGATTTTTCGCAATAGGACGTTTTCTCTATCGCTATTAATGTCTTTATTATCATATAGTACCCAGTTACTGGCATATGTCTCCTTACCGTTTTATTTTCATAATGTATTAAATCGCAATGTCGTTGAAATTGGCATGTTGTTAACGGCGTGGCCGCTGGCGACAATGTTGACCTCGCTGGTCGCGGGTGAACTTATCAAAAAGTACGAACCCAATCTGGTGGCATTCACTGGACTATTACTACTTTTGATAGGCACTCTGTTAATGGCATGGTTACCCGTACAACCCTCGAATCTGCAGATCCTCTACCGGGTCGCTATTTGTGGTTTTGGTTTTGGACTATTCCAGTCTCCTAATAATTTTCTCATTATGACTTCGGTTCCACATGAAAAAAGCGGTATAGCCAGCGGATTATTAGGCAGTTCACGTCTGATTGGTCAGATTCTTGGTTCTGTGCTGGTGGCGTTTTTCTTTAATAATTTTGGGCGTAATGTAACGAATATTAGTCTTTTCGCCGGGGCATTGTTCTCATTTATGTCTCTGGCGGTGAGTTATTTCCGCTTTAAATCTGCGTCTCATGATGTTGGTTTTTTAAAGAAGGTAATATAAAGTTGTCAATAAAATAATCATGTGATGCTATTAAATTACAATTCATCTAAATCATTGAGGTGCTAAGTATGCTTAATGGAAAAATATTATTCTCATTGTTCATATCATCGATAATATTATTATCCTCGGCAAGCTATGCCAATAGTAGTGAGGTGAGTAAAACGATAAATGACCAAAATATGAAAAATTCTGAGGAAATGCCCATAAAATTCAACCGTATTATTATCACCGGGAATTGCCCCTTTGGTGTAATTATGGCAAGTGATTTAGCATATAAACATGTTGTGGGCGTTGGACCTTGGGCTTTTCTGCATTCAAACATGAAACTTCTCAAGGATATGAAGCCAGATATCGACCGTATCACTACTGACTTTATTAATAAAGACTATGTTGTAAATATGGAATCCTTACTAAATTTACAACCAGATATTATTTACTATTATGGTAAAAGTCAGAATGATAATCTGGAGCGGGCAGGGATCCCCACTATTAATCTTGATGCTGGTGGTGACACGAAATTTGAGCCAGTAGTAACGCAGACTTATTGGGAAAACGAATTTAACCAGACCCTTGGTTTACCTCACAGTCACAAATTTTCGGATGCATGGAAGATAAGCCTCAATGAGGCAAAACCCTATGCCGAGAAGATCAAATCACAACATATTCGGGCATTGTATCTTGAGCAGAGTGATGGGAAAGAACTCAAGGTGAGTGGGCCGAAAACATATGGTGATACCTATCTTAAGATGGCGGGGATGGAAAACGTAGCAAGTGATCTGGTGGTAAAAGGGGATGCTGGCAGGTACATTAATGTTTCAATGGAGCAAATAATTCAGTGGGATCCTGATATTGTATTTGTGGTCTTTGGTAGCGCGAAGGATATTCTTAATAATAAAAATCCCGGGCAAGACTGGCATAATGTAAAAGCATTCAAAGATGGGAAAATATTTTCCACACCCGTAGGACTACATAATTGGGGAGGATTGTCTGCTGAGACTGCATTATTACCATTGTTTATGATTAATAAATTTAATGCTGACTATATAACAGATGCAGAATTGAAAAAAGCAACGCGTTTACACTATAAAAAAGTGTTTGATTATGAAATTCCAGACGCGCTATTAACCGATGAGCTAAGACAGCGATAATAAAATAATTCTACGCATAGTTTTTATTTTGAAAGGTTAGTTATGCAGGAAAGACAAAAATACCGCATGCTAATGTGGATTGCAATTATATTGTTACTGATTGTGGCTATGATTTCTATGTTCATAGGCCGCTATACATTATCCTTCCCTGAAATAATGACGGAGGTATTACATGATAATGGTCGCCATTGTTTGAGCGCAGGATTCTCGGTTATATGCAATCTACGGTTGCCAAGGATTATTGCCGTAATGATGGTAGGGGCAGGGCTATCAGTAGCAGGCGTGACGTATCAAGCGGTGTTGCGAAATGCGCTGGCGAGCCCGGATGTTCTCGGTACATCTTCCGCTGCAGCGTTCGGCGCAGCGCTCGGGATACTGCTAGGTTTTCCACTACAACTCAGCGCTTTTTCCTCTTTCTTTTTTGGCATTGTCAGCCTTTTGTGTGTAATGGGACTTTGCTATTTCAAGAAAAACAATGGGGAGCTCACGACTATCCTGTCGGGCATCATAGTGGCTTCGGTATTTATGTCCTTTGTATCAATCATTAAATATGTTGCCGATCCGCAGGACGAACTCCCGGCTATCGTCTTCTGGCTTATGGGGAGTTTCGCTTCTTTGGTCAAAGATCAGGTTTACGGACTCATCCCGCTATACATCATTTGTTATCTGGTTATCTACAAACTTAGATGGAAAATCAATGTGTTGTCTCTGGGAAATGATGAGGCAAAAATTGCTGGAATGAATCCACAATTGTTGAATACAGTTTTGCTAATCACAGCCTCAATTTTGGTGGCAGCATCAGTCACCATCGCTGGCGTGGTGGGTTGGGTTGGTCTGGTTATCCCGCATCTGGTTAGAACGCTGGTCGGGTACAACCATAGCAAGCTGATCCCGGCTTCGGCTGTATGTGGTGCGTTGTTTTTATTGGTCATCGACAACCTTGCCAGGACCCTGACTTACGCAGAGATCCCCATTGGAATACTTACTGCTCTGGTTGGTGCGCCTTTATTTGCTGTACTGTTCATCATGAGTAACCGATATGATCGAAGTGAATAATCTGACGTTCGCGTTCAAAAAGAGTAAAACTGCCTTTAACAATATCAGCTTCTCCATTGATGAAGGTGAAGTACTGTGCGTACTAGGACCGAATGGTGTTGGTAAAACAACATTGCTTAAAACGGTTACCGGTCTGTATCAGCCGGTTAGTGGTTCATGTCATATTGGCCGAGTGGGAAACCGGAAAGCTCATATGGCGTATGTTCCGCAGGCCAAACGTGTTCACTTTTCTTACAACGTACTCGATTTCATCTCCTTTGGATGCCCATTACGGGGCGGAATGCTGGCATCTCCTGGAGAGAGGGATATCGAAAAAGCGGCGCAAATATTGTCGGGTCTTGGTGCTTCATATCTTGCAACCAAAGATGTTAACCAGATCAGTGGTGGTGAACTACAGATGTGTTATATCGCGAAGGCGCTAGTATCAGAGCCGGACATCCTTGTACTTGATGAACCTGAATCAAATCTTGATTTTAATAACCAGTCTCTCATTATCAATTGGTTGCACACGTTGTCGCGGGAGAAAAATGTTACTATTATCCTGAATACGCACTTCATCAATCATGCAAATAACATTGCAGATAAATGTTTGCTAATGGGAAAAGATAGTTACTGTTTTGGAACAACACAGAGTATCTTACAAGAATCTCTCCTCGCCGATTATTTCCACGTTCCCGTTAAACGCTGTCATTTTGAACACAAAGGTATACAGAAAGAATCATTTATTGTTGCCTTGTAAAAGACAGTTATTACTGCGGGTAGAAGGAGGGGTAACTCGATAAATGTATATTATTTATTTTGATAAAACACAAATTAAATTTAAAGTGCGCAGGACTTATCACTTGCGATTGATCAATTTTCGAACAATTTATATGCGATAAAATAGAATTCCTTGATGTAAAAAATGGCAGTTACATGTTGTTAGCACTAACATGCAAGGTATAGTTATGATTAGAAAGTTTGTGGAGGAATATCTTGGAAAGATCTACTTAAAAAGATATTCAATTATTACGATTAACTCTCAAGATGAAATTTTCATTATTTCTAACCTGCCTCACAGGTGGGAGAAAGAGTTTATAAAAAGAAAGTTACATCTACGTAGTGGCATAATATTGAAAGCTAGGGATAAAATCACACCATTTAAATGGTCCTCTGTAAATAACAGTAATGATGAAATTAAAACTCTCTCTGATAAGTACAATATTCACAGCGGGATTTCATTTGTTATAAAAATAAATCATGATGTGGTAATTTTTACTATATATTTCAATGGTAATGACAAATCTTTTATAAAATTATACGCAGAGAAAAAGCATCAAATATTATTTGATATCATGGATATTTTTGAAAAGCATTATGAGATAATCCCTAAATATATTTTCACAGTACGAGAAACGGAAGTGATAAACCTTCTAAAATTCGGGAAGACTTATATTGAAATAGCATTTATTCTAGGTGTAAGTGAAAGGACTGTTAGATTTCATACTAATAATATACTTAGTAAATTAAATGTGACATCTGTTCGTTATGCGATATTTAAAGCGACTTCTGAAGGTTTGATATAACGAACAGTTACTTGTTAAAACATCTATCAATAATGATCGAATTATTAATAAGTTACTATTGTTTCATGATTGATAATCTTGAACTTATGTCTTGGGGATTTCCAGCTGATTTTAGTAGTAACATAGCTCGAACATAAATGGCTCTCTGAGCAACAAGTATTAAAGCGTTGAGGAAAAAAGATGTTAGGAAATTGGCCTTGAAGATTCCTCGTCCCCAATTGAGTATTAAGATAGACAATTTTGCAATGTTTTGAGGAAGGGCCTATCTCATACTAATTTTTGGAACGACGAGTTAAGCCCTAGATTGACATTCTATTTCATCTTGTTTTTTATACAATCAACAAACGGTTTAATTTTTTCTTCTTGTTCTTTGGACAATTGCGATGTATTTTTATCAGAAATACCAACAAACCGTTTCATTTTTTTACCGTGAACAAAATCATACTTAACCACAATTTGATAATGGTGGTTATCCGGAATGAATGATGAACACGAGGATACATCATCTGCAGCATACCCCCCCACAGAATAACTACTAGATAACAAGAGGAAAATATAACCATAAGCTTTCAAGTGATTTTTCCTTATCAAATACTATTTTATTTGAATCATATCGTAACATCCTGGAATTAGTTCTATATTCCTAGATGCTGTGCGATTGAATAATCTTCGGGAATATACATCTATAGGTTAATGAATAGCATTTTATTGCTATTCATCATTGTAACTCCATTGGTGTACATTATAATCCCATGAAGCATCGTTCGGTTGCTTCGTAAACTCGACAATGATTTTTTCATCTATCTTTTTACCAGTAAGTGTCACTGGGGCTTTTACGCTCGCGAGTAAAGCTTTAGTCCAGATTTTCTTATCCATATCTATTTCCTCAAAATTAACTCATCTACATTTACGAAACCATCATTTAGATGGCTGGGTTTTACATTTCCGGGTGTTATACCGAATTTTAGAAGTTGTGATTCAACATGGTCGTACATCATTTTGATACTTTTGCAATAATGATCAGGTGTATTATATTCTCCATTGTAATAATGATATGAACGTGAAGGACATCCACCATGACATAAATGAAACCACTTGCATTTAGAACATTTTTCTGTAGAGGATCTATGTCTCCATTTTATTGCTGTATCCGAATAAAAAAGATCAATGAGGGAATGTTCATTGATGTTACCATAACAAACATCCATGTTTCCCGTTAAACTAGCACAGGGATAAATATTACCAAGAGGGTCCGTTGAAAGATTAGCTTTACCGCATTGTGACATCCCAATGCATGATGAACATGAGCCTGATATTACAGAGCGTGTTGTGTGTAAAAAGCTAGATACATCAACATAATCTTCACTACCTGCTGAAAGCCAATCTTCATAAAGTAATGACCATGTTTCAAAATACTCTGCCTGCGTTAAAGCTATTTCATTGAATATATTAGTTGCACTCCCTCCCTTCATTAGGGGGATGATGTTAAGTCCAAGTTTATTGTCTCGGAGAAAAGAATATGACTCTTTAATGTTTTCTCTATTTTTTCTGTTTAATACAAGAACGCAACCTATTCTAAAACCATTTTTCCTTAGCTTTGTTACGTTCTCCAAAACACGGGAAAAACTACCTTTACCATTTTTGAATACTCTGTTTGCGTCATGTGATTCTTTTATACCATCAATGGATAAACTAACTTGGAATTTGTATTTTTTTAAAAATTCCAAATGTTCTTTTTTAATTATTGTGCCATTTGTCTGTACAATATTTGAATAAGGTATCTTATCTGCATATTCTTCCTGGAAGGCGATGGCTCTTTCATAAAATGATAACGGTGCTAGAAGTGGCTCTCCTCCATGCCAAATGAATTCAACCGACTTGTATTTGCCGATAAATCTTGCTAGTGAAAATGTCTGCTCTATTACTTTTTCTAGTGTATCTATATCCATAAATGGACGGCGTTCATCACCGTTATAGCAGTATGAACACGAGAGATTACAAACGTGGGTTGGCTTTATTACATTTATTAATTTCATATCTACCCACTCCTCATGATGTTGAACTTTCTTTTAAATTCAGAGGGAACCGCTTACACACGTAGTGCTTAGCTAAGCAGAATTGTCCTCCGATATTTCTTCGTATCGATTTTCGATTCGTTTGACGGAACCCCTTTGCCGCTACTAAAGAATTTTTCATTAGCCGAAAAATGATATGTAGAGAGGTTTCTGTATATCTCCAATAACCATGATGATCACAATGCTTTCGATAAATTAAAACTATTAAATACCTTTTTGCTAAAAATAAAACTGTCAGTTCTGACAGGTATTAGATTTAACTTTGAATAATTTCATAACGCTCATTTACACGGTAAAGTACACCATTTGTATCGTCATCGCTCCTGTTTTATTGATTGCCGAACAAAGTAAAAAAGCCGTATCAGTCTGGACTGATACGGCTTTGATTTGTTAGCATAATTAAATCACTAGTGAGATAGAGGCGTTTTTATTCCTCTCCCTAGAATATAGGGTGGTACATAGGATTTGCGGCAAATATCCAGATAATCAGACCACCACTGCATCATTGCCTTTCTTGCTTCCAGATGCTCTGCCCTGTGAATATATGCCTGGCGTACGGAGTTACGTTCCTGGTGGCTCATTTGCCGTTCAACAGCATCCTGTGACCATATACTGGATTCCATAAGGGCACTGCATGCCATTGTCCTGAAACCGTGACCACAGATTTCCATTTTCGTGTCCCAGCCCATCAGGCGTAGCGCCTTGTTCACCGTATTTTCACACATGGGTTTATACGGATTATGTTCCCCGGGGAACACGAGTGCATTATCTCCTGAGATATCTTTAATCTTTTTCAGGATCGCGATCGATTGTTGTGAGAGGGGTACGATATGAGGCCTGCGCATTTTGGCACCACGACCAGAGTAACGCACGCCTTCAATAGCTTCGCGCGTGGCGGGTATTATCCAGACCTGGTTTCCGAAATCAATTTCATGCCAGCGGGCAAAACGCAATTCACTCGAGCGTATGAATAGATGCAGTGTTAGCAGGATGGCAAGGCGGGTGAGTTCACGGCACTGCTGAAAGCTCTCAATGCTCTCAAGCAATTCTGGAAGACGCTCCAGCGGTAGAGCGGGGTAGTGACGTTTTACTGGCGGAGCCGTCACTCCGTCCAAGTTTGCTGCCGGATTAAAATCGATTAATCCATGATGCACGGCGTAGCGCATGATATTCCGGAGGTGCTGGCGTGTACGGGATGCAACTTCCAGTAGACCCTTTTCCTCAATTCCTTTTAATAAAGTGATGAAGTGACGGGGTTTCAGTTCTGAAATTGACATCGTACCAATGACCGGGAATATATGATTATTCATGCTGGCGAGCAGACGGTCGGCGGTGTTGTGTGACCATTTTTTATTGCTCTTATGCCACGCCAGTGCCACGTTTTTAAACACTTTCTTTGGTATACGAGAACTGCGTTCAGCTGCTCGCTGCTCTGCTGGATTGATGTTCAGTACCAGCATTTTGCGAATACCTTCACGTTGACTACGGGCGTCTGAGAGGGATATGACTGGGTAGGCACCGAGTGCAATACGGGATTCTTTACCCTTAATACGGTACTTGAGATACCAGTGACGTGAACCGCCAGGTTTGACCAAGAGATACAGACCGTGGGAATCGGAAACTTTAAAGGGTTTATCAGATGGTTTGAGACTGCGGATTTTGGTGTCGGTAAGAGACATATGGGGTCACTCCATAATAGAACGAACCGGACCCCAGATTTGACCACCAATTTTTCCCGATGCGGAGGATAAAATCAAAATGCATCAGGAGAAGTTTTCACGCTAAGCTGTTGTATTAAAACCATACAGGTATTAATGAAGCTGCACGAAAACAAGAATTTGGCTCCTCTGACTGGACTCGAACCAGTGACATACGGATTAACAGTCCGCCGTTCTACCGACTGAACTACAGAGGAATCGTGTGAACGAGGCGCATATTACTGACCTCACCATGAGGTGTCAACAGTAAAATTAGCACGTCATTTCAATTGGTTAATTAATCTTCAAATTCAGCGTTAATGCACATTTGGTGAGCGACAATGGCCACCTTAGCGGGTATCGCGTAACCGCTCCATGGGGTTCTGGCGGTAAAACTGAATGAAACGTTGCCATAATGCCGGAAAACGTGGTGCAAATAATTCAGGGGCACTGAAGAAATACTCCGATAGAACGGCAAAGCATTCGGCAGGATCGGTCGCTGCGTAGGCATCTATACTGCATGCGGTTTCACCGACCAGATCAATTTCATCCTGAATGTTATTCATTGCGGCATGCAGGTCGTGCTCCCAACTGGCAATATCTCGCAGAGGGATCGCCGGAATACCGCTGGCGCGGTCGCCATTACGCATATCAAGCTTATGTGCCACTTCATGGATGATCAGATTGAAGCCGGAGGCATCAAAAGAATCCTGAATGTCGAGCCAGTTGAGGATTATTGGACCTTGCTGCCAGCTTTGCCCGGACTGTACAACACGTTGATTATGTACCAGCCCAATATCGTCTTCCCATTCATCGTCCACGACAAACGGGGCAGGGTAGATGAGAACTTCATGAAACCCGTCGAGCCACTCGATCCCCAATTCCAGAACAGGCAAACAGAAAAGCAGCGCAATGCGCGCACTTTTTAGTGGATCCAGTTCAAACCCCTGAAGCGCTACCAATCTTTTTTGCTGTAAAAAGCGCTCGGCCAGGGCAATAAGCCTGGCTTGTTCTTGCTCGGTGAGATTCACCAGAAGAGGAATAGCCAGGGCGTCGTCCCACGGCCAGTCGTCACTCCGGGTTGTTTCTTGCTCTTTCCAGGGCCACTTAATCATCGTTTTGCTCGCAAACTCGTCACTTGAACGAAATTGACGGAACGGGGTCTGTTAAAATGCCAAATTACCTGGCATCATGGCAACCGCCAAAACGGAGAGATGCCAGAGCGGCTGAATGGACCGGTCTCGAAAACCGGAGTAGGGGCAACTCTACCGGGGGTTCAAATCCCCCTCTCTCCGCCACTATTCAAGCACTTGCACGCCTCGCTTTCAACGACAGTTCTCATGGATGTTTTTTTCTTTGAGTATCCTCACAAGTTTATCGTTGTAATGCCCGTGTGATAAAAAAAATACGTTTCGGATAAATAAAAAGCCCGCTTCATATGAAGCGGGCTTGCTTGTTTTTGCGTCAATTAGAATTGGTAGATCATACCAACACCTACAACATCATCAGTCGAAATACCGACTGCGTCGTAGAATGCATCATCGCCGTCAAGCAGGTTGATTTTGTAATCAACGTAGGTGGAGAAGTTTTTGTTGAAGTAGTAGTTAGCACCAATAGATACGTACTTAACCAGATCTTTGTTGTTGTTGTACTTATTGGTAATGAATCCCATGTCTTCACTCAAGTCCTTACCTTTAGACTGCAGGTAAGAAATTTCCGGACGCAGACCGAAATCAAATTGGTATTGAGCCGTTATTTCGAAGTTCTGAGTTTTGTTAGCAAAACAGTTATCACATTTGTTACTACTTCCTACTGGGGTCATATTGCGGGTTTCCGCATACATGGTTGCCAGATAGATGTCGTTAGCATCGTATTTCAGACCAACAGTCCAGGCTTCTGCTTTTTCACCATTTGCAGTGGTATCATACTGTTGTTCATTGGTACGGTCAGACGTTGAGAATGCTGCACCAGCACTGATACCCATGCCGAAGTCGTAAGTGGTGGACATACCGAAACCGTCGCCGTTCTGTTTGCGCACATTACGACCGTTGTTGGTTCCTTCCTGACCAAAGACAGAGTTTTCGCTCTCATTTGCACCTTGATACTGCAGTGCAAAATTCAGGCCCTCAACCAAGCCAAAGAAATCAGTGTTGCGGTAAGTTGCTACACCGTTGGTACGGCCTGTCATAAAGTTATCAGTGTAGGTGTATGAATCACCGCCCCATACAGGCAACATGTCGGTCCATGCTTCGATGTCATACAGCACGCCATAGTTACGGCCATAGTCGAAGGAGCCATAATCACTGAATTTCAGACCCGCAAAACCCAGACGAGTAGCGGTATTTGCATTATCATCTTCAATTTCATTTGCTTGAATGTTGTATTCCCACTGACCAAAACCGATCAGATCAGAATTAATCTGAGTTTCACCTTTAAAACCCAGACGTACATATGTAGCGTCCCCGTCCTCAGTAGTATCTTCGGAGAAGACATGACGTGCATCGACTTTACCGTACAGATCCAGTTTATTGCCGTTCTTATTATAGATTTCAGCCGCATTTGCTGCGCCTGCAGCTAATAAAGCAGGGAGAAGCAGTGCCAATACTTTTCTTTTCATTATGTATTCCCTTTGCATGATAATTAAAATGAATATGTAGTACTATCCGAGTGACTACATTTGGATACTATCTATGAAGTTCATTTAATTTAAAATATAACATGTAACAAATGTATTTAAAATATTTCAAAATGTTTCTTTTGCATCTTTATATAATTATGTGTGTGTGTTAATTACATTGGTATTCGCCATGTGAATTGTTTTTAATCAGTTAGTTATATGTGTTTATCCATTTATTTGCTATGTGCATTTTATTTGTTTTGAATATTTGTTTTTAATATTCATGTAAATTACTTTTCGATATTTTCGTCATGGATTTTATAAATACATGTGGGTTTTGTTTTTAGTGTAATAATAAAAAATGATTATGTAATGAGGCGGGCAGTGGTCTGCAATGAAAATTGTTGCTAAGGTGATTTTCTTTCTACAAAGGGAGATAGCATGAAACTGCACGACTGGCAGTCGCGATTTGAAGCCTGGTTAGCTGATAACCATTCTGGACAAGATGCTGCACATGACATCTTTCACTTTCGACGTGTGTGGATGACGGCGCAAAAGCTGAGTACAGATGCAACCGTAGACTGGCTGGTGGTGCTGACTGCGTGCTACTTCCACGATCTCATCAGTCTGCCAAAGAACCATCCTGAGCGTCATTGTTCGTCGGTACTGGCAGCCAAGGAAACACGTCGTGTTTTGATGTGCGATTTTCCGGATTTTCCACAACAGCGGTTATCGGCAGTGTGTCATGCCATTGAGGCGCACAGTTTTAGCGCCAAAATCGCGCCAGAAACCCTTGAAGCGAAAATCGTGCAGGACGCAGACCGGCTTGAGGCGCTGGGTGCAATTGGTTTAGCGCGCGTATTTGCCGTGTCAGGGGCGTTGGGGGTTGCGCTGTTTGATGCGGAAGATCCGTTTGCTCGAAAGCGTAGCCTTGACGATAAACAGTACGCGCTCGATCACTTCCAGACCAAGTTATTGACGTTGCCGTTGACGATGCAAACCGAACGAGGGCGGCATTTGGCGCAACACAATGCGGATTTTTTACTGACGTATATGGCGAAGCTGAGTGCGGAGCTAAAAGGAGAATACGAAATGCTGGATCTTGACGCGATTCAACCCTTTAAAGCGCGCTAGTCGCCAATACGGCTGAAACGTCAACCGTGCTAATTTATGTTAATCTGTCGGTTATCCATTTCTGCCGGTTAAATGTATGCAGGATAATTTTTCAGTAGCAGGCTCCATGAACCCGATGACAGATGAAAACGAGGCCGACGTGCAGGTGATGTTGGCCAAGTTGCTTGAAATATATGACGTGAAAACGCTGGTTGCTCATCTGAATGGCGTTGGCGAGAACCGCTGGAGCCCGGCCATCTTTAAGCGAGTGGTTGCTAATGAAACATGGCATCGCCTCAGCGACCGCGAGCTCATTCATCTGAATACTTTGTTGCCGAAACCACCTGCGCATCATCCGCATTATGCCTTTCGCTTTATCGATCTTTTTGCCGGTATTGGCGGCATTCGTCGCGGCTTTGAAGCGATTGGCGGGCAGTGCGTGTTTACCAGTGAGTGGAACAAGCATGCGGTGCGCACCTATAAAGCGAATAACTACTGCGATCCGCTCCAGCACCGCTTTAATGAAGATATTCGTGATATCACACTCAGCCATCATGACGGGGTGAGTGACCAGCAGGCGGCAGAACATATTCGCCAGCATGTTCCTGAACATGACGTGCTGTTGGCCGGATTCCCATGTCAGCCATTTTCTCTGGCTGGTGTATCAAAGAAAAACGCGTTAGGGCGGGCCCATGGTTTCGCCTGTGATACGCAAGGCACACTTTTTTTTGATGTAGTGCGCATTATCGATGCGCGTCGGCCAGCCATATTTGTGCTCGAAAACGTCAAAAACCTGAAGAGTCACGATCAGGGCAAAACGTTTCGCATCATTATGCAAACGCTGGACGAACTGGGTTATGACGTGGCGGATGCGGCGGATAACGGTCCGGACGATCCGAAAATTATCGATGGGCAACATTTTTTGCCTCAGCATCGCGAACGTATCGTGCTTGTCGGCTTCCGACGCGATCTGAATTTGAAATCAGACTTCACGCTGCGGGATATTGTCACGCGTTATCCGCAGCGGCGTACTACGCTTGCGGAACTGCTTGAGCCGACCGTCGATGCGAAATATATACTGACGCCGGTGCTGTGGAAATACCTCTATCGCTATGCGAAAAAGCATCAGGCGCGGGGCAATGGATTTGGCTATGGCATGGTGTATCCCGGTAACCCTGATAGCGTAACGCGCACATTATCTGCGCGTTATTATAAAGATGGGGCGGAGATCCTGATTGACCGTGGCTGGGATATGGCGCTGGGTGAAAAAGATTTTGACGATCCGCAGAATCAGCGACACCGCCCACGCAGACTTACGCCCAGAGAGTGCGCGCGTCTGATGGGGTTTGAATCTCCGCAGGGCTATCAGTTCAGGATCCCTGTGTCAGATACTCAGGCTTATCGCCAGTTTGGTAATTCGGTGGTCGTTCCGGCATTTGCGGCGGTGGCCAGGCTGCTGGAGCCGAAAATCAGGCAGGCAGTTGCTATTCGCGAGAAAGAGAACCAGCGTGGCAGACGTTCACGATAAAGCAACACGCAGTAAAAATATGCGGGCGATAGCTACCCGCGATACCGCAATTGAAAAACGCCTTGCCAGCGTGCTGACAGAGCAGGGGGTAACGTTTCGCGTGCAGGATGCGACGTTACCCGGTCGCCCCGATTTTGTGGTGGATGATTATCATTGTGTGATTTTTACTCACGGCTGTTTCTGGCACCACCACGATTGCTATTTGTTTAAAGTCCCCGCGACACGAACGGAATTCTGGCTGGAAAAAATAGGCAAAAATGTCCAGCGCGATGCGCGGGATTGTGAAAAGTTGCAGGCTCTGGGCTGGCGCGTACTGATTGTCTGGGAGTGCGCCCTGCGTGGTCGCGAAAAGCTGGACGATGAAGCGTTATCTGAACGTGTCATCGAGTGGATCTGCGGCGGTGGCGACACCGCGCAGATCGACACACTCGGTATTCATTTACTGTAACGTTTTTTCCGACGGGGTAGCAACGGCATCCGCTTTAACAGGGAACAGGTATTTCCCCAACGTTACCAGCACCACAGCAAACACGATCACGCCGAGTGCCAGCCATTCGATAGGGGCCAGTCTTTCACCCCCCAGACCGGTACCTAACAGCACGGCAACAACCGGATTGACGTAAGCATAGCTGGTGGCTAGCGCCGGGCTGACATTGCGGATAAGGAACATATACGCATTAATGGCAATAATGGAGCCAAACAGGGCCAGGTAAGCCACCGCCATAAAGCCTGAAAATGTTGGCATGGTGGTCAGTTTTTCCCCGGAGAGTAGCGATGCACACATCAGCACAATACCGGCGGCTAACATTTCAATGGCTCCGGCCATCATGCCAACGGGTAGGGTAATGCGTGAACCGTACACCGAGCCAAACGCCCAGCTTATTGAACCGATTAGGATCAAAATAGCGCCCCACGGATTGCCACTTAAATTGCCCCCGCTGTTCAGCATGATGATCCCTGCTAGCCCAATCGCTATCCCCAACCATTCCAGCTTGCGCGTTTTGATGCCAAAAAAGTGGCTAAAACACAGCGTAAATAACGGGACGGTGGCGACCACAACGGCGGCAATACCGGAAGGGACATTTTGGTGTTCTGCGACGGTGACCAGCCCATTACCTACAGCCAGCAGCAGGATACCAATTAACGCGGCGTTCAGGATTAGGCGTAAGGGGGGCAGCTTGTGCCCGCGAATAAGTAAGAAACTTGTTAATAAAATGCCCGCGGAGAGAAAACGTACGGCTGCCATCATTAACGGCGGCCAGCTTTCAACGCCAATGCGAATAACGAAGTACGTGGAACCCCAAATGATGTACAGCGCGAATAGCGCACTGAAAAGCGGTAACAATTGCCTGAAACGCATAATCCCTCACGGTGGAAATAAAAAGGTGCAACATAGTAAACGTCAAAACTATCTTACTGGCGAGATTTATAATTACGTGTTGATGTTAAAAACTTGTTGACCAGAAAGGTCAGTTTCAGCATGGCGTGTTTTACTTCATACTTATGACTGCAAAAAAATAATATTGAGGGTGAAAATTTTGGCAGGAAGTAGCTTACTGACCTTACTCGATGATATCGCCACGCTGCTGGATGATATCTCAGTGATGGGAAAACTGGCCGCGAAAAAAACCGCGGGCGTGCTGGGGGATGATCTGTCGCTTAATGCGCAGCAGGTGTCGGGCGTGCGGGCGAACCGCGAACTCCCGGTGGTCTGGAGCGTGGCGAAAGGATCGTTTGTAAACAAAGTTATTCTGGTGCCGTTGGCGCTATTGATAAGCGCATTTATTCCCTGGGCGATCACCCCCTTATTAATGGTAGGCGGGGCGTTTCTCTGTTTTGAAGGGGTGGAAAAGGTTCTGCATACCCTGGAGGCGCGGAAGCACAAAGAAACTCCGGAAGAGCGTCAGCAGCGTCTGACATCTTTGGCGGCGCAGGATCCGCTCACCTTTGAGAAAGATAAAATCAAAGGGGCAATACGTACCGACTTCATTTTGTCTGCTGAGATTGTCGCGATTACGCTGGGTATTGTAGCGGACGCACCCTTGCTGAATCAGGTGTTGGTGCTATCAGGTATCGCGTTAGTGGTGACCGTGGGCGTGTATGGCCTGGTCGGGATTATCGTTAAGCTTGATGACATTGGGTACTGGTTGGCAGAAAAGCGCAGCCTGCTTGCCCAGTCGCTGGGGAAAGGGTTGCTGGTGGTTGCCCCCTGGCTTATGAAAACACTTTCTGTGGTCGGCACACTGGCGATGTTTTTAGTGGGAGGCGGCATTGTGGTACACGGAATATCGCCGCTGCATCATGCGATTGAACATTTTGCTCAGCAGCAAAGTACATTGATTTCGCTAATGCTTCCGACCCTGCTTAACCTGGTGCTCGGCTTTATCATCGGTGGGATTGTCGTTCTGCTGGTAAAAGCTGTCGCCAGAGTGCGCGGAATTTCGCACTAATTGTTACAGGACTGATTACGCAAAACGCCTCCTTGTCATCTAAGGTGTAAAGGTTTCTCTTGATACAGGAGGCAGGTATGGTCTTTTCTGTCAGTGAGGAAGTCACCTCCAAAGAGGGTGGCCCACGTATGATCGTTACCGGGTATGCCAGCGGAATGGTGGAATGTCGCTGGTACGACGGCTTTGGCGTTAAACGGGAAGCATTCCGTGAAGATGAACTGGTGGTGCCTGGCGAGCGAAGACAGCTCTGTCAGGATGCCTGAACATTTGGCTCGACCGTAACCTGGTGATCTCTCACCCATTAGTTATATTTATCATTCCGGTGAGAATTATTTACTTGTCAGGCAAAAAAATTGCAGATAAGGTTTGGTTCACATCAGATTTTCTGGTGTAACGAATTTACAAGTGCTTCTTGCATAAGCAAGCTTGATCCCGACCCGATAAGGGCCGGGATTTTTTTCGCCCTCAGTCAGCGATTGATTTCCGACACGCTAAAATCATGGATATCAAGCTCGAACGCATCGGCCAGTTCATGCCATGTATGGTAATCACGCCCGTCAACGCTGACGCGCTCCGGGTCATCCTGGCTGCGATGAATTTCACTCTCGCAGATTTCGTTGATTGCCTTTAGCAGCGCGTCGACATCGACGCTGACTTCACGTTTGGCCGTATCGCTGTACTCTTTCGCGGTTTTCATCCTCATACCTCTCAACCGTTAAGGATACCGGG
This sequence comes from Citrobacter sp. MGH105, assembly GCF_001037485.2. NCBI lineage: Bacteria > Pseudomonadati > Pseudomonadota > Gammaproteobacteria > Enterobacterales > Enterobacteriaceae > Citrobacter > Citrobacter sp. MGH105. Next base: position 2,049,165 of record NZ_CP073048.1, read on the forward strand.
GGAGCGTACCCAAACATCAGATACGCACAACTTAAGTATAGACCGTCGATAAAACCCGCAATCGCGCGTGCACAGCGCTGCCAGAAAAAGGAATTTGTTCTACACTGGCACAAAGCCACAGGAGGAAAACTATGAAGGTGAATGATCGGGTCACAGTCAAAACGGACGGCGGTCCTCGTCGACCGGGCGTGGTACTGGCAATCGAAGAGTTTAGCGAAGGCACTATGTACCTGGTTTCGCTGGAAGACTACCCGCTCGGTATCTGGTTCTTTAATGAATCAGGTCATCAGGATGGTATCTTTGTGGAAAAAGTGGAGTGACATGAGTTCCGCTGTTTGATTCTGACTGGTGGGGTCGCCACCAGTCAGAACGTCTTAGCGCATATTCACAAAGATACCATTGGTGACGTTATCCGTAAGCCTTACAACGTGATAGATAACTTGCTTATTATGCGTTTTAATCTTTCGTTTTATATTCCCCTTATGGGATGACACCGTCTTGGCTTTGATATTCATTTGATCTGATATCTGTATTGTTCCCTGACCCTCCATCCACATACGCAGCATGCTGGATTCGGTTCGACTTAATGATAATGTTGGCAGGTTCACATCAATAGCAATATCTACTTCCTTTTTCAGAATATCGCCAAGTAGTTTATCCAGTGAGTCAGGTTTAATTGATTTAGAACTAATCAATAAATTTTTTCTGACGAGTAGATATTCATCAAAATGCACGTTGGCAATTGCCATAAACACAATAAATAATGTGCTGGGATGCTGATTAATGATTTGCTTTATTTGCTGGCTATTAGCAGGATCGTGGATAAAGCAGTCCTCATTAATAAACACCACAGCGGGTTGTTGAGAGACACAGGCGAGACTGAGTTCATCAACGTTGGAAATGTTGTTGATTTCCCTTTTTTTCACTCCCCGACTTACCAGATATCCGGTTAACCCTAGTCGGGTGTAACTGCATAAATCCATAATAATCGTTGACATGGCATACCCTCACTCAATGCGTAACGATAATTCCCCTTACCTGATTATTTCATCACAACTAAACGGAATAATAACGACCCAAGATGACGCTTTCGCTGTTTTTCAGGCGAATTTACTATCCCGTAAAGTTGCGTATAATTTGCCAGGAAACATCTTAAAGTAAAGTGAATGTTGCGTTATGTGAGTGAGGCAAAAACAAATAAGCCGCGACAGAGATATCCTGGTGGATGTTGTCACTTTTTAAATTTAGGACAATCCTTAGTAAAACAGGATAAAAATTAAGGGTTATTATTTTCCTGGCATTTCGCTGACGATATCGGCCAGTAAATTAAAAATTTCACTGAATAATCGTTCGCAGAATGGCGCAATTAATGGCATTAGCGCCGCCATTAGTGAAATACCTACGGTCAGAGTGAGAGGAAAGCCGATGACGAAAACCGACAGCTGTGGTGCCATGCGATTTAACAAACCAAGTGCGAGGTTTAGCGTGAGCAGTAGCGTCATTACCGGCAGGGCCAGCATTAGCCCGTTGAGGAAAATCAGGCTACCCGCCCGTGCCAGTGCAAGAAACGCATTGCTGTTCACCGGATTGCCGCCGATGGGCAGAGTATGAAAAGTATCTACCAGCAGCGAAATCAGCCATAAATGGCCGTTAAAGGTCAGGAACAGCAGCATGGCGAGCATGTCGATCAGTCGTGCCAGAACCGGCATATTCAGACGGCTACCGGGATCGAAGAACGTCGCGAAGGAAAGGCCCATTTGCAGGCCAATTAATTCCCCGGCGGTACGTACTGCGGCAAACGCAAATTGCATGGTGAAGCCTAATGCGATACCGATCAGGATTTGTTGCATTGCCTGCCAAAGCGCGCCAACAGAAAAGATGGGGACGTCAACGGCGGGGATCGATGGGGCGATAACGACGGTAATCATCAACCCCAGCCCCAGCTTTACCCGTTTGGGGATGGCTCGTTCACTGAGGATGGGGGACGTTGAGATGAGCGCCAGTATGCGCAGCAAAGGCCAGAAGTATAAATTCAGCCAGTGAAGCCACTCAACGCTGGACACCTGCAACATAACGTTGTCTACCCTATGATATAGGGGATATTGCTGAACAGCGTACGCACGTAGTCGAGCAGCAGGTTAAGCATCCACGGGCCAGCAACAATGATGGCAATAAACACCGCGACAATTTTGGGGATGAAGGACAGCGTCATTTCGTTAATCTGGGTCGCCGCCTGCAGAATACTGATGATAAGACCTGTGACGAGAGCGACCAACAGCAAAGGCGCGGCAAGGGCCAGGGCGACTTTCATCGCCTCTGTGCCCATCATCATGACCGATTCAGGAGTCATTTCGCGCCTCTAACTGTAAAAGCTTTGTGCCAGCGAGCCGACAAGTAGCTGCCAACCGTCTACCAACACAAACAGCATCAGCTTGAACGGCAACGCGATTGTGGCGGGCGGTACCATCATCATCCCGAGCGCCATCAACACGCTGGCGATTACCAGGTCGATAATCAGAAACGGAATAAAAATGGTAAAGCCTATCTGGAATGCTGTTTTCAGCTCACTGGTGACATAAGCGGGCAGCAAAATTCGCATCGGCACGGCTTCTGGTCCCTGTAACGGACCGCTGTTTGCTAAGCGCGCGAAGAGTGCCAGATCGGCTTCACGGGTCTGGCGCAACATAAACTCACGCAGCGGCTGGGCGCCTTTCTCCATGGCTTCCTGCATGGAGATCTTCTCTTCGCTGAACGGTTGGTATGCGTCAACGTAGATTTTATCGATCACCGGCGACATGATGAAAAAGGTCAAAAAGAGCGCCAGGCCCAGGAGCACCTGGTTAGGTGGTGCTGAGGGGGTACCCAGCGCATTTCGCAGTAGACCAAAAACGATGATGATGCGGGTGAAGCTGGTCATCATCAGCAAAATTGCAGGCAGGAACGTCAGCGAGGTGATGAACACCAGCGTCTGCACGGGCAACGTCCAGTTTTGTCCGCCGCCCGGCAACGGCTGACTGACCAGACCCGGGAGTTGGGCGAGGGCAACGGGGCTGAAAAGCCACAAGCCTGCCAGCGTAAGGGATAACAAACGGCGCATCAGGATCTCCCAGGACGCTTCAGCAAACTCTTCATCATGGCCTGGAAATCCGCAGGGGAGGCCGTTTTTTCTTCTGCATCGGCAAGTGCCGGGGGCAGGGTGTGCAGGACGTTAATCTGCGAGGCTGTGACGCCCAGTAGCAGACGGGCATCTTCGACCTCGACAATCACCACGCGCTCACGTGGACCCAGTGAGGTGCTGGCCGTGACTTTCAGCCCACGCGTACCGGCACTTTTGGGGGCAAACCCCAGACGTTTTATGACCCAGGCCGCCGCCAGGATCAAGACGATGATCCCGAGCAGCGCGCCGCTTACCTGCACCAGCGGTGAGCCGGGAACGGCGGCGGGTTGAGAAACGGTAGCCTGGGTATTCATGATTAACGGCTCAGGCGGCGCATACGTTCAGACGGGGTGATAATGTCAGTGATACGCACACCGTATTTATCCGCGACCACGACGACTTCGCCCTGGGCAATCAGATAACCGTTGATCAGAATATCCAGCGGTTCGCCTGCCAGACCATCCAGTGCGACAACCGATCCCTGCGTCAGACGCAGCAGCTCTTTGATGGTCATGCGGGTACGGCCCAGTTCGACGGTCAGCTTGACCGGAATGTCCATGATCAGGTCGATGTCCTGCAAAGCACCGCTGACGTCGCCGCCACCTAACTGCTGGAATACCGCATCGGCCGCACTTTTGGTGGGCGTGGTTTTTTGCTCGTTTAACGCGTCAGCCCACAGATCGTCCAATGCGCCAGTGTTCTCATCGGACGGATTATTCATATCACTCATTTGGGCTGTTCCTCATTCAGCGAATTCAAAATCGGGTTTATCAGATGTTCTACGCGTAACGCATACTGACCGTTTACGGTGCCATACTGGCTGGTCAGCACAGGCACGCCGTCCACATGAGCAATAATGCGGTCGGGTTTTTCAATCGGCAGTACATCGCCGGGTTTCAGTTTTAAAATCTGGGATAGCCGCAGCGGAATATCGGCAAAGTTTGCCACCAGCTCCAGCTCAGAATGCTGAACCTGACGCACCAGATTATTGCGCCAGTTCTGATCTTCATTACGTGAGTTTTCCAGCGGCGGGTTCACCAGCAGCTCACGCAACGGTTCAATCATGCTGAATGGCAGACAGATGTTAAATTCACCGGTCAGGTTGCCAATTTCAACGTGGAACGGGGTATTCACCACGATGTCGTTCGGAGAGGTAGTGATATTGGTAAATTTCACCTGCATCTCCGAACGGACGTATTCCACTTCCAGCGGGTTGATGGCCTTCCACGCGTCGCTGTAGCTTTCCAGCGCCAGCTTAAGCATGCGGTTGATAACGCGCTGTTCCGTGTGCGTAAATTCGCGGCCTTCGACTTTCGTCGGGAAACGACCGTCACCGCCAAACAGGTTGTCTACGGCGATAAATACCAGACTCGGTGAGAACACCACCAGACCCGTACCGCGCAGCGGCTTCAGGTGGATTAAGTTCAGGTTGGTCGGAACCGGTAAGTTGCGCGCAAATTCATGGTATGGCTGGATACGGATCGCACCCACGGTAATATCCGGGCTACGGCGCAACAGGTTAAATAATCCCATTCGGAACTGGCGCGCAAAGCGTTCGTTAATGATCTCCAACGCCTGTAAACGCTCACGTACCACGCGACGCTGAGTGTTGGGATCATAAGGACGAATATCGCTTTCTTTTGCGATACCTGAAATGGGTTCGTCTTTGGTTTCGCTATCGCCGTTGAGCAATGCGTCGATTTCAGCCTGAGAAAGAATACTGTCGCCCATGTCTTTACCGCAGAATAAAAGCTGTATAAAGAACGTCGGTGACAACCTGTTTCGGCTGCCCGACAACGAGCGGAGTCGCCAGAGTCTCTTTGATGGCGGTAATCAGCTGTTGCTTACCTTCCTCGGTGGCGAGTGTGGCTGCATTCTGACGAGAGAACAGCAGCAGCAGGCGGCTGCGCACTTCCGGCAGATATTCGTTAAGACGTGAACGTGTCGCCTCATCTTTCATGCGCAGCGTGATACCGATATACAGCACACGATCTGCATCACCCAGATTGACGGTAAAGGTATCCAGCGCAAAGAACACCGGGGCTGGCGGTGGAGGCGGTTCCGCTTTGACGCTGGCGGACGGCTGCTGCTGCATGCGCCAGTAGCTATAACCCGCAGTTGCGCAGGCGGCGAGGGTAATTAATACCAGCAGAGGGATCCAAATAGCGCGTTTACTTTTTTTGTTAATCGCGGAGTCAGTCATCAGATACGGGCTTCCTGTTTCGGTACAGCTTATGGGCTGATTATCCCGTGTCCTGTCCACGACAAAGCGTGGAAAAGACGCGGATAATCATGCTACCTCTGGCGTTAGGCGAAGATGTCTACTGCGCCATCGCCGCGGGCAGCGGCTTGCAGCGAGGCTGGGGTTGCCAGTATTGCGTCATCTTCAGCGGCAAAAATGTCTTGTCCTTGAGCGCGACCAGCCTGCTGTTGCTGCCCGGAAGACTGCTGATGGCCAGCGAAGCTTTCACTGCTGATGTTGCTTTGCCCCAATTGGATCCCGCTTTCAGCCAACTGCGTACGCAGCATCGGTAATGCGGCTTCCAGTGCGGCGCGCACGTGACTGTGCGGTGAAACCATTTGCAACTGCGCGAGGTTGTCGTCCAGCTTGAGGGAAATATGTACCTGACCCAGGTCCTGCGGATGCAGACGCAGCTCTGCGCTTTGCTGGCCCTGGCGCGTGAACAATGTGACGTGCTGGCTCAGCGATTGCTGCCATTCATGGCTACCTAACGGAGCGCTTAACACCGGCGCGGCCGTCGGTAACGGTTGTGCGTGTGTCTGTGGACCACTTAGCGGGGCCGCAGTCATGCCAATGCTGGTCGGTGACGGGGTGCTATCGATTTCAGCTCTGGCGTTCGCCGCCGCCGTCAGCGGGGTTAGTGCTGGATTGTTTGCCTGATTAGCACCACCGCCAGCAATTGTGACATCCGCTTTGCCTTTTTTGGCATCACCCGGCAGCAATTCGTCTGCATTATCAGTCGTCGCGCCGAGTGCAGCGCCACGTGACAACGCCGAAAGCGTGGCATCAACCGGGGCTGGTGCGCTGTCGACGGCAGGCGTAGCCAGCGGTTGTCCTGGTAGCATGGCGAACAATGCGCTCAGGTTGGCGAGATCGTCATCACTCAGCGTAGTGTTTTTTTCGTCCTGCTGAGCGACTTTGCCCAGCGTCGTCAGGGCATTAGCTTTCAGTGAAGGTGTGAGAGCGGACAACAGTTGCTGAGCGTCTGTCATGTCGGCAAGAGAAGCCTCGGTTTGTTGCTCCTGTTGCGCCAACAGATCGGTTAATTTGACCGACTGTGCGGCATCGCCATTTTTTTGCAGTAACCCTTTTTGCAGCTTACTGCTGGCCGCCTGTAAGTCGGCAAGCGACAGCGGAGCGTCTTTACCCTGCGCGTCGCCCGCACCTAATGCGCCAGCCAGCAGCGCTAAAAAATCCTCGGGTGAATCTACCGCTTTGCCTGACTGAAGACCTGCGGCTACGTCGGTGTCGGTGGTAATCAGTTGGGGTAAAGTAATCATTCGGGTTTCCTCATAGCTGCGCGCTGAGCAAATTCATCCATTTTTTTCTGGTCCAGACGGTTTTCGGCCAGTAACGCCGCCGAGGTTTGTCTGTCCTGCAACGTCTGCCACGCCTGTAATCGTTGTTTTTTGTCGCGCCAACTGTTCAAAGCCATGTCCACTTTTTGCGTCCACTGATTGAGCTGTTGGCGGTGTTGCTCAATCGCTTTTTCCAGCGTCTGAATAAATTGCTGGTAGTTAATCCAGCGATTGCTGGTAATACCCTGGCCCATATCGGTATTCAGATTGTTGCGATACTCATGCTGATAATCGATCAGCATTTTTAACTGTTCTTCCGCCTGCTGACAGCCACGACGCATCTCTCCTAATAAGACAGCGGCGTCATCTACCTCTTTTTCAGCCAGGTCTTTCAGTGTTGCTAACGCACCATTTTGTGCCATGACCTATGCTCTCCTGCTTAATCACACACCAGGGAAAATCAGTTCTAAAGCTTGTAGAGAATCTTCCCAGTCAGCCCGTTCAAAGATGCCTTGCTGTAAAAACGATTCCAGCTGTGGCCATAAGGCGATGGCTTTATCCAGCATTGGATCGCTGCCTTTGGCATACGCCCCCACGCTGACCAGATCGCGGTTACGCTGGAAGCTGGATAGCAACTGTTTAAAGTTACGCACCCGCGCATAGTGTTGTTCACTAATGAGCGCGGTCATGGCGCGGCTGATCGAAGCTTCGATATCGATGGCCGGGTAATGACCTGCTTCGGCCAGATGGCGGGACAGCACAATGTGGCCGTCCAGAATCGCGCGCGCGGAATCGGCAATCGGGTCCTGCTGGTCATCACCCTCGGTCAGTACCGTATAAAACGCGGTAACTGAACCGCCGCCGTGTATACCGTTTCCGGCCCGTTCAACCAGCGCCGGTAATTTGGCGAATACTGACGGCGGATAACCTTTGGTTGCCGGTGGCTCGCCGATCGCCAGGGCTATCTCACGTTGCGCCATCGCATAGCGGGTGAGGGAATCCATAATCAGCAATACGTGCTGTCCGCGATCGCGGAAATCTTCGGCGATGCGCGTGGCGTAGGCCGCGCCTTGCATACGTAACAGCGGCGAGACGTCTGCCGGAGCGGCAATCACCACCGAGCGTGCGCGACCGTCAGCGCCGAGAATATTTTCAATAAAATCTTTAACTTCACGGCCACGCTCGCCAATCAGGCCCACGACGATGACGTCGGCCTGGGTATAACGCGCCATCATGCCGAGCAGGACGCTTTTACCGACGCCGGAACCTGCGAAAAGCCCCATACGCTGGCCGCGACCAACGGTTAATAACGCGTTGATGGGGCGTACACCGGTATCCAGGACGTGTTCAATTGCGGTACGTTGCAGCGGGTTAAACGGCGGCGTAATCAGAGCGCCGGTTTCGGTGGTATCTGGGGCGGGCAGTCCGTCGAGCGGTTTGCCGCTACCGTCCAGCACACGACCCAGCAGAGCAGGGCCAAGCGGTAATTGCTTCCCGCTTTGCAGACCTTCTCCGGCAATGTTCTTCGCGTATACGCGTGCGCCGGGCAGAACGCCTTCGACCTCTTCGAGCGGCATCAGAAACAGACGTTGACCGTTAAAGCCTACGACTTCGCTTTCAACTTCCTGGGTTTCGTTGCCATCCTGGCGTTCAATGACGCAGGTGGCACCCAGCGGCAGCTGTAACCCCGTAGCTTCCAGCACCAGCCCGGTTGCGCGGGTCAGACGACCGTAACGACGCACCGCAGGCAGCAGCGACATTTTCTCTTCGAAGTTGTCCAGCGTATTGAGCCAGCGAGTCAGGCGAGTGGTCATTACACGACTCCCGGCGCTGCCAGACGGCAGAGTTCTTGCCAGCGTGTGGCGACGCTGGCATCCAGATCGCCTTCGTCGGCTGAGACTTTACAACCGCCGTGATGCAGCGTGGGATCACCGCGCAGCCGCCAGCCGTGCAGGCTGAGAGTGGCACCGAGCATCTCCTCAACACGCTGGAGATCGTCCGGATGTACGCGCAGCTGCGGCTTACCGCTAAACAGCGGTTCCTGTTGCAATAACTGTTGGATCTGCTTAATCAGCGCAGCGTTATCCACGATAGGCGTCTGACCAATCACCTGACGCGCAGCTTCCAGCGCCATTTGCATCAGGCGCGAGGCAATGACGCTGTCCAGTGCGTCCAGCGTATTCTGAAACTCGCTCACCAGCTGCTGCATACGGGCATGAATCGGCGCATGCTGCGCACGCGCCTGGTTCTGGCCTTGCTCCAGCCCCTGGCTCAGACCTTCCTGATAGCCTTGTTCATGACCCTTTTGTCGACCTTCCGCCAGCCCCGCGTTATACCCTTGCTCATGGGCCTGCATTTGCAGCTGTGCGAGCTGTTGTTCAAGCTGTTGCTCTGCCGAAAGCTCGGGTTCTTCCGTCTCTTCGGACAGCGGCGTTTCGCTGTGGTCGGCCAGCACGAACTCTGCCATCGGTGGGGCGAGATCGTCCGGAGTCCAGACTTTCCACGGCAGTTCGTTAGACATAGGTATCCTCGCCGCTGCCGATCACCATCTCGCCGGTTTCCGCCAGACGACGCACAATAAGCAGAATCGCTTTCTGTTCGTTTTCCACCTGCGACAAGCGCACCGGACCGCGGTTGGCAAGGTCGTCGCGCAGAATATCGGCAGCACGTTGCGACATGTTGCGCAGGAACTTCTCGCGTAGCGGCTGTTCGGCACCTTTCAGCGCAATCAGCAGCGATTCGGAATCCACTTCCTGCAGCAGGCGTTGGATACTGCGATCGTCGACGTCCACCAGGTTTTCGAACAGGAACATCTCGTCGATAATTTTCTGCGCCAGTTCGCCGTCGAACTCGCGTACGGCGGTGATAACCGCTTCTTCCTGCTGGGTTTTCATCAGGTTGATAATTTCTGCCGCCGTTCTCACGCCGCCCATTTTGCTGCGCTTGAGGTTCTGGCCATCGAGCAGACCGTTCAGTACCTCGGTCAGTTCTGCCAGCGCGGCAGGCTGTACGCCGCCGAAGGTGGCGATACGCAGCATCACGTCGTGACGTAAACGCTCGTCGAACAGCGCCAGAATATCGGCGGCCTGGCCCCGTTTGAGGTGCACCAGAATGGTGGCGATAATTTGCGGATGCTCGTCGCGGATAAGGTCGGCGGCGCTTTGCGGCTCCATAAAGTTGAGCGTTTCAATGCCGCTGGTGGTATCGCGGGTTTCCAGAATATCTTCCAGCAGGCTGGAGGCGCGTTCCTCGCCCAGCGCTTTCACCAGCACGGAGCGCAGATATTCGTTGGCATTGATATTCAGCGCGGCAAACTGTTCTGCTTCTTGCTCAAATTCGGCCAGCACTTCAGTCAACTGTTTGTTGGAGATCTGGCGTACGTTCGCCATCGCTGTACTCAGCGCCTGAACTTCGCGCGTGGAAAGGTGTTTAAACACCTCTGCCGCGCGATCTTCGCCAATGGTCATCAGCAGGATGACGCTTTTATCGGTACCGGTAAGGGCATTACTCATGATCGTTACTCATCCACTGGCGAATGACCAGCGCCACGACGCGCGGATCGTTATCTGACATTTCACGAATACGCTGGCTCATCACTTCTGCACCCAGACGCTGATTCGTACGACGCTGCTGGGTCTGTTCGTCTTTGCTGAGGCGAACTTCTACCGCTTCTTCGGTTTCCTGACGGATACGCGTTTGTTCTTGTACCGCTTTTGCTTCTTCGCTGCGGCGAACCAACTGCGGGCGAACAGCTTTGCGCCACAGGATCCAGGCAACTAGCAGAACCAGTAACCAACGACCTGCGGTCATCAACTGATCAATAAAGAACGGCTGTTTCCAGAACGGCAGCTCGCCCATGGAATCGTCGGTCGCCGTGAACGGAGAGTTCACCACGTTCAGGGTATCGCCACGTTTGTCGGAGAAGCCCATCGCTTCGCGGGTCAGATCCTCAATCTGTTTCATCTGATCGGCGGTTAGCGGCAGCGGTTTGCCGTCCGGCAACGTTTTATAGTTGACCACCACTGCAACCGAGAGACGCTGCACATCCCCGACGTTCATTTTGGTGTGGCGAATGGTACGGTCGACTTCATAGTTGCTGGTTTCATTGCGCTGCGTACTGCGTGGACCGGCATTATTGCTGTTATTTGCCGTCTGCGTGGTTTGCGCATTTTGCTGATTAGCCGGAGGGTTGGCGATTGGCGCGGTATTTGCCGGTGCTGGCTGATTAGACAATGCGCCCGGTACGCCGCCTGGCGCTCCGCTTCCGATCTGCTCGCTGACGTTTAACTGGCGTGAACGCAGCACGGCCTGGGAATCATCACCGTTTGGACGGTACTGTTCTTCGGTTTGCTCTTTATTAGCAAAATCCAGCTGCGCGGTGACCTGCGCATGTACGTTACCGTTGCCGACAATCGGCGACAGGATCGATTCGATACGACGTTGAACGCGGCCTTCGACATCGCTGGCGTATTTCAACTGCGCATCGTTAAGATCGCGGCTGCTGGTGTTCGACTGAGTTAACAGATGACCTGCCTGGTCGACCAGCGTAACGTTGCCCGGCGGTAACCCTGCGACAGCGCTGGAAACCAGATGCGTGACCGCACTGATCTGACCTTCATCCAGTGCGCGACCCGGTTCAAGATTCACGGTCACGGAGGCTGAAGGCGCTTTTTGCTCACGCACAAACAGCGACGGTTTCGGCATTGCCAGATGCACGCGGGCGCGTTTTACCGGTCCCAGCGTTTCAATGGTACGGGCTAATTCACCTTCCAGCGCACGCTGGTAGTTGACCTGCTCGCTAAACTGGCTGATACCAAACTTTTCCTGATCCAGCAGTTCAAAACCAACGGCGCCGCCTTTCGGCAGGCCTTGCTGCGCCAGACGTAAACGTAGTTCGTGGACTTTATCGGCAGGAACTTCTATAGCACCACTTCCCTCTGTAAAACGATAGGGAACGTTCATCTGCGTCAGTTGGGTGACAATCGCGCCACCATCCTGATCGGAAAGATTGCTGAACAGCGTGCGATAGTCAGGCGCTTTGGCCCACAGGACCATCGCCACGATGATAGCGACGGCAGCGGCTCCCGCCACAATCAAAGGAATTCTGGGATTCGCGCGCAGGCGGTTTAACCACTCGAGAGGTTTAAGCTGGGTTGCAGTCGATGCTGTCGCACTCATCTCGCACCTCGTGGCTTATCGTGGACGGCGTTTTTTGCAAAGTGGAACAAGACTCACTCCCGGGTCAGCAAACTCGAAAAATTGACGGTCTCATTATTTGCGGTTTCGAATTTTTCTATGCGTTAAAAACCGTGGTTTTTTATCGTTATTTAACGCCTTTATCTTATTGACTAACTGGTAATCTCAGCTACGTAAAAAATCATCCAGGGGATCAGAATGTCGGCAATACAGGGGATTGAAGGGGTCATCAGCCAGTTACAGGCCACGGCGATGTCAGCAAAAATGCAGGATATGCAGCCACAACCGACCGTGAGTTTTGCCGGACAACTGCATGCGGCGTTAGACAGAATCAGCGATGTGCAAACCGCGTCCCGTACGCAGGCGGAGAAATTTACCCTGGGTGAGCCGGGTATTGCGTTAAATGATGTGATGACCGATATGCAAAAGGCGTCGGTATCGATGCAGATGGGTATTCAGGTGCGTAACAAACTGGTGTCGGCGTATCAGGAAGTGATGTCGATGCAGGTGTAGGGACAACGTGCTGGGAATGTTTGCCGGATAAGCGCAGTGCCATCCGGCAACCAGTTACTTCTGAATCAAATAGCGGATCGTTGGACCATCCTGCTGAATATCCAGCACCGTATAGCCGTGATTACGCGCATCCAGTGGTATATTGTTGATTGACTGCGGGCAATCGCTCACCACTTCCAGAATTTCACCTTTCTTCAATTGCGGCATCGCTTCCAGCGTGGCTACAGCCGGATATGGACACGGTTCGCCGACCATATCGAGGCGATAATCAGGCACGATATTTTTCATACAGACTCCTTGGCAGGCGTCAGCCCTGCGCGACGGAAGAAACGTTTTTCCCAGCCGATAATCAGCATCAGCGCGGCAAACAACAGCAGATAGGTCACCAGCAGACCGCCGAGCGGACCGAAGGTGTTGAGCAGATTCACTTTGTCCCAGTTGGTGGCAAGCGCGGGAGCAAAATCATCCCAGTAGTAGGCCAGAATGGTCGATCCAATAACGTTGCCAAGACCAACCCACCAGTAATGCACCTGGCCTTCGACGGCGCGATACATCCAGCCGGTTTCACATCCGCCCGCTAAAACGATGCCAAAGCCAAACAGCAAGCCGCCGATCACCGCATTTGGACCCGCCCACATGATTTTAGGCTCGACGCCCAGTTGCACGTAGCTAAAGATACCGATGGCGCTGACCGCCATCCCGAAGATGATCGCTTTTGCCATATGGGTGCGACCGGAAATCCACAGGTCGCGGAAGGCGGAGGTGAAGCAGATTTGCGCCCGTTCAATCAGCAGTCCGAACCCGACGCCGAACAGCATCGCCAGACCGAGCTTGGGGTTATCCATCGCCGTGAGTAGCGCCCAGCCGATCATGCCGATAAACACCAGCATGCCCAGGCGGAAACGGCGACGGGCCTGATCCGGCTTTTGCGTTAACGGCGAAGCGGCGGAGACTTTCTGCATTTTGACCGGAATACGGAACATTGGCAGCAGGGTAAAGCGTGCACCAAACCAGGAGCCAATAGCTGTGGCCAGCGCAAAAAACCAGGCGTGTAGCGAGAACTGCGGAATGCCGGTGAAGAATGCGGCCAGGTTACAGCCCATTGCCAGCCGTGCGCCGAATCCGGCGATTGCCCCGCCGACTATCGCCTGCATAATGCGCACTCGACTGCGCGGCATGCGTAACTTGACGTTGTTGGCCCACAGTGCGGCAGCAAAACAGCCGCCGAACATACCGAGGATCATCATTCCGTCGATGCGGGTCAGGGGCGAGCCTTCGAGATGGATCAGCTTGTAGTATCCCCACTCTTCGGCGTGCACACCAAACAGTTGCAGGATTTGACCACCCCAGCGGGTGAATTCACCGGTAACGGCCCAGAAGGTTCCCGTAATGCCGAAATAATAAGTAGAGAGAATACCCGCTGCGATGACCGCAGGGGCGGGGGCCCAAAATTTAATTAACCAGGCCTGTTTGAAGTGTTGCCATGACATGCGTTGTGCCTCTGAACTCAGAAGGTATGTAACAAGAAGTGTGGATACTACACCGTTCAGAATTTTTGACTATGAGTAATAAGAGGTAACACCGTCTGGATCAATCTTTCTCAACGCTGCCGAAAGGCTGGCGACATCAGGCCTTTAATGCCACAATCCCATTTTCTTCGCATGCAGGATGAATGATGAAAAAATTAGCAATCGTTGGTGTATTTCTGGCGCTTACCGGATGCGCCGAAGTAGAAAATTATAACGACGTGGTGAAAACGCCAGCGCCAGCCGGTCTGGAAGGATACTGGCAGTCAAAAGGTCCGCAACGCAGCCTGGTGAGTCCGGAAGCGATTGCCAGCCTGGTGATAACGAAAGAGGGCGATACGCTGGATTGTCGCCAGTGGCAGCGGGTGATCGCGCTGCCGGGGAAACTGACGATGCTCTCTGGCGATCTCACCAACGTGACGGTGAAACGCGAGCTGTACGAGATCGAGCGCGAAGGCAATACGCTGGAATATGACGGTATGACGCTGCAGCGGGTGGATCGCCCGACGCAGGAATGTGCTGACGCGTTAAAGAAAACGCCGCTGGCAACACCGCTGCCATAAGCCGTACGCCCCGGTAACCATCGGTCACCGGGGTTGAGCTTTACAACACGTCTTCAATCACCCACACGCTGACGCTCCCGCCGTTACAGAAAAACGTCGCTTCGCCGTTTTCATCGGTTACCACGCTTTCTTCACGATTTCCCAGATAGTCCCGCCAGGTTTTATTGCCATAATTGGCGCCGAGATTGATGGTCTTTTCTCCGTCATCGCCGTTAGACAGCACCACCACACAGCCGGGATCCTCATCCGTACCGCTGCGGCTAAAAGCGATACAGTTAGGATGATCGAAAAAGAGCGTCTGTACCCCATGCGCGAAGCGCTGGCGTGCGAGGATCAGTTCATCAAGTTGTTCAATGATCGGCATGTCGATAGGATAGGTTTCGCCATCGCCGCCGGTGTCTTCGTAATGCGCTCCGTAGAGGTCAGGGTAAAACACCGACGGTACGCCGTTTTCGCGTAACAGGATCAGCGCATAGGCCAGCGGCTTAAACCACGGCTCGACGGGAGCTTCGAGTGCCTGCAAGGGTTGGGTGTCGTGATTGGCCACCAGCGTGACGGCATGAAACGGATCGGCCTCCACTAACGTGTCGGTAAAAATCTGGCTCATGTCGTAATCGCGGCCCTGACGGGAGGCCTCGTGGAATTTCATCTGCAAAGGGGCATCGAACAGCATGGTTTTCCCCTCCACCTGGTTAATGTAGGTTTGCAGTTTGTCGACCTCGTGGGACCAGTATTCCGCCACAATAAACAGCGGCTTGGGTGCAACCTCCTGCACGTGCTCAATCCACTCTTTGTAAAACCATGCCGGAATATGTTTCACGGCATCTAAACGAAAACCGTCACACTGGGTTTGCTCCATTACCCAACGCGCCCAGTATTTGAGCTCCTCAGTCACCGCGTGATTGCGAAAATCAATGTTTTCGCCCATCAGATAATCAAAATTACCCAACTCATCATCGACCTGATCGTTCCAGCCTTCTCCGGTGTAATCGTTAACGATTTTAAAAATCCCGTCTTCGGTTGGATTCTCGATATGGTCAATGCCGCTGAAGCATTTAAAGTCCCAAATGAATTGCGAATACTGGCCAGCGCGGGCAGGGAAGGTATAGCGCGTCCAGCCTTCGCACTCGACAATCTCATCATCTATTTGCGTGCGATCTTCGGCGTTAACGCGCTGGACGCGGATCTTTTCTTTCTCATCAGCGCCCATTTTGTGGTTAACCACCACGTCCAGCAGTACGGCAATATCATTGTGCTTAAGTGCGTCAATCGCCGCCAGCAGCTGGTTTTTATCACCGTATTTGGTGGCGACGGTTCCCTTTTGGTCAAACTCGCCCAGGTCAAACAGATCGTACGAGTCGTAGCCAACGGAATAACCGCCGGATGCGCCTTTATAGGCGGGGGGCAGCCACACCATATTGATGCCGATATCATTGAGTCCGCCTGCGCGTTCGGCAAGCTCGGGCCAGAGTTGACCCCCATCAGGGTAATACCAGTGGAAGTACTGCAATAACGTGGGATTTTTCATCTTCCGTGCTCCAGAAGTCGTTTGGCCGACCTCTGGAGTATGGAAGATAATTCAGACGAGACGGGAAATTATTGTGGCGAGGTGGGGGCGTCGGGTACCAGCAGCATACCGGAAAGACGACCATAGGCGTTATTGAGCGTCTTTTGGCGTGTCGACTGGCCGATGAGGTTGCTGAGCTCATCCAGTCGCTGCTGCAACAACGTTTTGAGTAATTGTTCGTTATCCAGCGTTTGCTTAATATACCCGGCTACTAAGTCCTGAATACTTCGCGTAATGCCCGGTGGAGTTTGCTCTTCCATGACCACTTCAATACTTTGCAGATAGGTAACTTCCTGTTCCAGTAAAAGGTCCCATTCACCGCGCTGCGCCAGTTCCAGCAGCGAGTGACTGAGTAGCGCGATGCGCTGCCAACGGTTGATAAACTCCACGGCTGAGGTCATTAACGAGACTCCTGGGACGACGCTTTCGGTGAGATCTGTTTCCAGGCATCTGCAATGTTGCCGAGTAACTCTTCGACTTCTTCAATGGCCTGACAATCATTACGCAAGTTAGCTTGCAGTAAACGGCGGATCATATAGTCATACAGCGAGGACAGGTTGGTGGCGATTTCACCGCCAGTTTCCTGATCCAGGCCTGCTTTCAGACCATTGTCGATAATGTTAATGGCTTTGCTTAAGGCCTCGCCTTTGGCGACGATATCACCCTGTTGCATAAACAGGCGAGCGCGCACGAGGGCGCTGTTCGCGCCATCAAACAACATTTCAATCAGCTGATGCGGATTGGCGCTCATTACGCCACTCTCTATGCTGACCTGTGCATAGGCTTTGGTACCGCTCGCGGTATACATGCTTACCTCGTGTTATCAGGATTTATTCATCGCCGTAAATTGTTGGCTCAGATAGTTGCTGGTGTTGTTGAGCTTGCTCATCATGGTGTCCAACTGTGTGAACTGTGCCGTGTAACGCGCAACCGTATCTTCAATGCTGGCGCTGACCGACAGATACTGCTTAGTCAGTTTTTTCAGTGTGGCGTTAATACTGTCTTGCGCATTGTCGATAATACCGTCATCAGCCAAATAGCTTTTTACTTCGGTGGCAATTTTGGTGGTAATACCGGTTTCTTTTCCATCGCCAACCAGCAGTTCACGCACGGAGGCTGTATTTTCGTTCAGCGCCTTCTTAAGCTTATCATCATCAATTTTCAGCTTGCCGGTTGCGCCGTCCTGCTTAATACCAATTTCATTTAATGTTTTGAATGCGCCATCGCTTGCACCATTAGCAAATTGTGCGCGGATACCGGTTTGAATGGTGCGAACTACGCTGTCACCAAGTAATGCACCATTACTTTTATCCTGTTCTTCTGCGCCAGGGTCAACGGCCTTGTATTTGGTCAACGTATTAAATGTATCAAGCAGAGAATTATAAGCATCCACCCAGCCTTTGATGGCTTCAGTGGCTTTCTCATTACTTTTCGTTACGGTGACACGTGCGTCAGTGACTTTTTTGGTTAGTTCCAGCGTAACACCCTGCGGAGCATCGGTTACTTTATTGCTCTGACGCTCGATATCGATACCGTTCATGGTGAGTTTAGCGTTTTGTGCTTCAACCAATTCGTCCATTTTACCAGTGCCGGCTTTACTGTCGTAGGCCAGCAGATCGTTGAGTTTGCTGTCACCATCAACCGAGATAGTCATTTTGCTATCCGTACCTTCGGCTGCAGTCAGTACAAGACGGAACTCTTTTTCATTAACTTTAACAATACTGGCTGAAATACCACTATCAGTATCGTTTATTGCTTTGCTGATATCGTCCAGTGTGGTTTTGTCTTGAGAGAGTTTGATCTCCAGCGGCTCTTTACGGCCAGGTTGTTCAATCTTAATGGTACGGCTAGCGGAACCGTTACCCAATGCATCTTTACTTGAGGATACGTTTGCTGTGCTCAAAGATTGCGCCTGAGCCAGTTGTGTGACGCTGATGGTATAAATGCCTGGTGCTGCCCCGGCCTCAGTGGATACTTTTAGATCTTCAGTGCTGCTGGTAACGGTAGTACTTCTAAATAATTCGGCTTTATTAAGTGCACTATTTGCTGTCTGGAATTTTTCCAATGAGCTTTTTAATGTGCCATAAGCTGTCAGACGAGATGTATTGTCGCTCTGTTGTTGTGTGATTGGGTTTAAGCGTTTTTTCTCAGCTATGGTCAGATTCGTTAGCAATGTATCCAGCGGCAGATTTGAACCGACGCCCAGAGAAGTAAATGAAGCCATGCCTAATTCCTTTTGATTGCAAACAGTAGTTAAGCGGGTTATCGGCAATCTGCGCGCAAAGTTTAATGATAGTTTTGTAAAAATAATGCGCAGAATAGTGGCATATAAAGAGGGTATTTCAGGGGCTAAGAAAAAAGAGAGCGGAAAGTAAAAATTTTCTAAAGTTCGAATTTAAGGTGCCGATACATGGGTTACGGTCAGAAACCGTGGGCAACAGCCCAATAACATCAAGTTGTAATTGATAAGGAAAAGATCATGGCACAAGTCATCAATACAAACAGCCTGTCGCTGTTGACCCAGAACAACCTGAACAAATCTCAGTCTTCTCTGAGTTCCGCTATCGAGCGTCTGTCTTCCGGTCTGCGTATCAACAGCGCGAAAGACGATGCTGCTGGTCAGGCGATTGCTAACCGCTTCACCTCTAACATCAAAGGCTTGACTCAGGCTTCCCGTAACGCCAACGACGGTATCTCCGTTGCTCAGACTACAGAAGGCGCACTGTCCGAAATCAACAACAACCTGCAGCGTATCCGTGAACTGTCCGTTCAGGCTACCAACGGTACCAACTCAGATTCCGACTTGAACTCCATTCAGGACGAAATTACCCAGCGTCTGAGCGAAATTGACCGCGTATCCGGTCAGACTCAGTTTAACGGTGTGAAGGTACTGGCCGCTGATCAGACCATGAAAATCCAGGTTGGTGCTAACGATGGTGAAACCATTGAAATTCAACTGGATAAAATTGATGCTAAAACTTTAGGTCTGGATAGCTTCAGTGTAGCGCCGGGTAAAGTTCCGATGTCATCGTCTGTTACTTTGAAAAGCGAAGCTGCACCTGATCTTACTAAAGTAAACCCTGCTGATGGTAAAGCTAATGGTGTCGACGCTTTCGGTGCAACTTATAAAAATATTGCACTTGATACATATTTCAATACATCTACGGCTACTGGTGATAAGACTAATGTTTTAGGTGGTGCCGATGCAGATGTTCGTCAAATTCAAGTTGAGGGACAAACATATTTTGTTGCTCAAAAAGGAAACGCAGCAGGTGGCGAGTACCAACTCCTTAAACAGAATGGTACAGGTTATGACAAGGTTACTGTTGATGGTAATGATGTGCAACTGGCGAATTTTGGTGGTCGTGTTACCGCGTTTGTAGATGATGGTTCTGGCGCCGCAAAATCTGTTGACTTAGCTGCAGGTAAAGTTGGTAAAGCGCTTGCATATAATGATGCACCGATGTCAGTATACTTTGAAGGTAAAAACCTTGACGTTCATCAAATTCAAGATAAGGATGGGGTAGCTCAAGCAAATAAATTTGTCGCAAAAACCTCCGATGGGAAATACCTTGCTGTCAATGTAGATGCCGCGACTGGCAATACAACAGTCATTACTGACCCGAATGGTAAGGCAGTTGAATGGGCTGTAAATAAAGATGGTAATTCGCAAGCCATTATGCGCGAAGGTGACAAAATTTATGCTGCCACTATTACTAATACCACGGCGGCCAAAGGTACTGAGATTTCAGCTTCAGATATGAAGGCGTTGGCAACTTCAAATCCACTGGAAAAACTGGATTCAGCGCTGGCCAAAGTTGACAAACTGCGAAGCTCTCTGGGGGCGGTGCAGAACCGTTTCGATTCTGCTATCACAAACTTGGGCAATACCGTCAACAACCTGTCTTCTGCTCGTAGCCGTATCGAAGACGCGGATTACGCGACCGAAGTATCTAACATGTCTCGCGCTCAGATCCTGCAACAGGCAGGTACCTCTGTTCTGGCACAGGCTAATCAGACCACGCAAAACGTACTCTCTTTACTGCGTTAATCCATCGATTAGCTTGTTCAGTTGTTAGAGACAATAAAGGCAGCGAAAGCTGCCTTTTTTCTATACTGGAGTCTGACGAATGCAAGAAATTACCGTTACTGAACCCCATTTTGTGACTACGTTTCAGTGCACAGGTACGCAGTGCCGCGATCATTGCTGTAAAAGCTGGAATATATATCTGGATAAGTCAACGGTGAATAAGTATCTTTCCAGCAAAGATAATTACATTAAGAGAGTTGCCAAAGAGAATATTATTCTGCTTAAAAAAGATGTTACTGCTTGGGGAGTGGTTAAACTTGTTGAGGGCTCCGGAAACTGCCCTTATCTGACAGAAGACAGTTTATGCCAGGTACAGAACACGCTGGGCGCCCATGCGTTAAGTGCCACATGTAAGACGTTTCCACGTATTAATCGTGTTTATAAAAATGATGTGAGGAAATCGTTAAACTTATCGTGTCCAGAAGTAGCCAGCCTTGTACTGACCGATCCCAACGCAATGGCTTTAAGTGAGAGTAGTATTATTGCAGCTAACTCTTATAGAGGATCTGTATTTTCTCAACAACAAAAACTTTTGAATCTATTATGCCTCAGCCTTGTTGAACAGTCGGGTAGTGATGTAAACGTAGGATTATATACGTTGATTAAGCTTTCTTTATGTATTAAGAAATTTGATAAGATTGATAATGTGGCACTATCTAAAATTGAACCAGTCTATCAAGCACTGTTGGCGCAAATACAGTCGGGAGAGTTAAGGGGAGAGTTATCAACATTTTCGACTGATAACAAAACTAAAGTTACGCTCGTGCTCTTACTTCAGGATTATTTCCGCAACCTTCCAGTGAGCCGATCAAGTGGAGTACTGAACTATTATGTTCAGTGCCTATTGAGAACTTTGATCCAGGAAGAACATCACTCTGTTGGAGAAGGAGTTGCTAAACTTGAGGCTACATGGCAGAAGGTTTACGAACAACGGGATGAGGCTGGATTCGATCTTAAAAATTTCATTTTGTATAAAATTTGGGAAAACAACTTTCCCAATCAAAAGAACGTAGACCCGCTTCGTACGTTATATATGATAAGTGTCGAATACTATTTCATCAAAATGCTGATTGCTGCAAGTGCCTTCGAAAGAACATACCTAGAGAAGGAGGACGCCATCAATATCGTCTACAGCTTCCATTCGTTAAGTCAGCATAACCCTACCGTACATGAGAATTTTCAAAAGCATATCGAGACCGTGCGCACAGGTGATGACCTGTCGATGATTCATCTCTTGACATAATTTAAACAGGGATGCGTGAATACGCATCCCTCGCAAGCTAACCATTTGATTTATGTTTGATTATTTCTGATGCGAAATAACGCCATCAGCTACATAAGTGAAATAACCCTTCTTTTATAGCCTTATTCCCCCGATAGAACCCCCTGCAGAAACGGATAATCATGCCGATAACTCATTTAACGCAGGGCTGTTTATCGTGAATTCACTGTATACCGCTGAAGGTGTAATGGATAAACACTCGCTGTGGCAGCGTTATGTACCGTTGGTGCGTCACGAAGCATTGCGCCTTCAGGTGCGTTTGCCGGCGAGCGTAGAACTGGATGACCTGCTACAAGCGGGCGGCATCGGGTTATTGAATGCCGTTGACCGATATGACGCTTTGCAAGGAACGGCATTTACCACTTACGCAGTGCAGCGTATTCGTGGAGCAATGCTGGACGAACTACGTAGCCGGGATTGGGTGCCGCGTAGCGTTCGGCGCAATGCTCGCGAAGTGGCACAGGCGATGGGACAACTGGAGCAGGAATTAGGGCGCAACGCGACGGAAACCGAGGTGGCGGCGCGTCTGGCTATTCCTGTGCAAGAGTATCGTCAGATGTTGCTCGATACCAATAACAGCCAACTCTTCTCTTATGACGAGTGGCGGGAAGAGCATGGCGATAGTATTGAGCTGGTGACGGAAGAACATCAGCAGGAAAACCCGTTACAACAGCTTCTTGAGGGTAACCTCCGCCAGCGCGTGATGGACGCGATCGAGGCGTTGCCGGAGCGCGAAAAGCTGGTGTTAACGCTGTACTACCAGGAAGAGCTGAATCTGAAAGAGATCGGCGCGGTACTGGAAGTCGGGGAGTCGCGGGTCAGCCAGTTGCACAGTCAGGCCATCAAACGTCTACGCACTAAGCTGGGTAAGCTATAGGGGTACATCATTACCCCTGAACAATGCCGCATTACGAATTGACTACCAGGAGTTCTCATGACGGTGCAGCAATCAAAAAGACGGCCTCTAAGCCGCTACCTCAAAGATTTCAAACACAGCCAGACGCATTGCGCCCATTGCTTTAAGTTGCTCGACAGGATCACGCTGGTTCGTCGCGGGCAAATTGTGAATAAAATCGCCATCGCTCGACTGGACACTTTGTTGGATGAAGCCGAGTGGGAGCAGGAGAAAAAAGAGTGGGTGGCACTGTGTCGTTTTTGCGGTGATTTGCATTGCAAAGAGCAGAGCGACTTTTTCGACATTATCGGTTTTAAACAGTTTTTATTTGAGCAGACCGAAATGAGTCACGGCACGGTACGTGAATACGTTGTCCGCCTGCGTCGCCTCGGGAATCACCTGACCGAACAAAATATCTCTCATGACCTGCTGCAGGAAGGGTTCCTCGACGAAAACCTTGCCCCGTGGCTGCCGGAAACCAGCACCAACAATTACCGCATCGCCTTACGTAAGTATGAGCAGTTCAAAGCCCATACCCATATGGGACATATGCAGAAATCCTCCTGGACAGCCAGTTCTGATATATATTAAAAACGAATAAGGTGTAACAGAGTCGTGTTTGTGGAACACAGCAAACGCTTTACACTGTAGTCATAAATGATAGTCACTAATGACAATATTCGGGGTAACTATGAAATTAGCACTTCTGGGACGTCAGGCTCTGATGGGTGTAATGGCTGTTGCACTTGTCGCTGGAATGAGCGTAAAGACTTATGCAGATGAAGGTCTGTTAAATAAAGTTAAAGAGCGTGGCACGCTGCTGGTGGGCCTGGAAGGGACCTATCCCCCGTTTAGTTTTCAGGGCGATGATGGCAAGCTGACCGGTTTCGAAGTGGAGTTCGCTGAGGAACTGGCCAAGCACCTTGGGGTGAAAGCTAATCTGAAGCCGACCAAGTGGGACGGTATGCTGGCCTCTCTTGATTCCAAGCGCATTGACGTGGTCATCAACCAGGTGACCATCTCTGACGAACGTAAGAAAAAATACGATTTCTCTACCCCGTATACGGTTTCTGGTATTCAGGCGCTGGTGAAGAAAGGTAATGAAGGTGTTATTAAGACTGCTGCCGATCTGAAAGGTAAAAAAGTCGGCGTTGGTCTGGGCACCAACTATGAAGAGTGGCTGCGCCAGAACGTGCAGGGCGTGGATATTCGTACCTATGATGATGACCCGACTAAATACCAGGATCTGCGTGTAGGCCGTATCGACGCCATTCTGGTTGACCGTCTGGCGGCGCTGGATCTGGTCAAGAAAACCAAGGATACGCTGGCTGTGACCGGTGAAGCATTCTCCCGCCAAGAGTCCGGCGTGGCGCTGCGCAAAGGCAATGAAGATCTGCTGAAAGCGGTTGATGCGGCCATTGCTGAAATGCAGAAAGACGGTACGCTGAAAGCCCTGTCTGAAAAATGGTTTGGAGCGGATGTGACGAAATAATCGGCATTCGATGAAAAAAGGCGCCTTTAACAGCGCCTTTTTTTATTTCATTGCGCCTGAGCGTGCATAATAAAAAGAACATCACAACAACGAATACCGGAGGCTGTATGCCGCTGCATAACTTAACGCGCTTTCCACGTCTGGAATTTATTGGCGCGCCAACGCCGCTCGAATATCTTCCACGCTTCTCCGATTACCTCGGGCGCGATATTTTCATCAAACGCGATGACGTCACGCCGATGGCCATGGGCGGTAATAAGCTGCGTAAGCTGGAATTCCTGGCCGCAGACGCACTGCGTGAAGGTGCTGATACGCTGATAACCGCAGGTGCCATCCAGTCTAACCACGTTCGCCAGACGGCGGCGGTAGCGGCTAAGCTTGGCCTGCACTGCGTGGCGCTGTTGGAAAATCCGATTGGCACTACTGCGGAAAACTATCTCACCAATGGCAACCGTCTGCTGCTGGACCTGTTTAATACGCAAATCGAAATGTGTGATGCGCTGACCGACCCGAATGCGCAGCTTCAGGAACTGGCGACGCGCATTGAAGCACAGGGCTTCCGCCCGTATGTGATCCCCGTTGGCGGTTCTAACGTCCTGGGCGCATTGGGTTATGTGGAAAGCGCGCTGGAAATTGCCCAGCAGTGTGAAGGGGCCGTTGCGCTTTCTTCCGTTGTGGTGGCATCGGGCAGCGCGGGAACGCACGCCGGGCTGGCCGTGGGCCTGGAACAACTGATGCCAGACGTCGAGCTTATCGGCGTGACCGTCTCGCGCAGCGTCGCCGATCAAAAGCCCAAAGTTGTAACGTTGCAGCAAGATATTGCCCGTGAACTGGAACTGACGGTCTCAGCGGATATCCTGTTATGGGACGATTATTTTGCGCCGGGCTACGGTACGCCAAACGAAGAAGGCATGGAGGCGGTAAAACTGCTGGCGCGCCTGGAAGGCATTTTGTTGGATCCGGTGTATACCGGTAAGGCGATGGCGGGTTTGATTGACGGTATCAGCCAGAAACGCTTCAAAGACGAAGGCCCAATCCTCTTTATTCATACCGGTGGGGCACCTGCACTGTTTGCCTACCATCCTCACGTGTAACAACCAGGTCGAAAAACGCTAATGCATGAAAGTATCCAACTGGTAATTGATTCTCTGCCGTATCTGCTCAAAGGCGCGGTTTTTACGCTGCAACTGAGTATCGGCGGGATGTTTTTTGGCCTCGTGCTGGGGTTTATCCTGGCGTTGATGCGTCTGTCGCCACTGCTGCCTGTGCGCTGGCTGGCGCGTTTTTATATCTCTATTTTTCGCGGAACACCGCTGATTGCCCAGCTGTTCATGATCTATTACGGTCTGCCGCAGTTTGGTATTGAGCTTGATCCCATCCCGGCGGCGATGATTGGCTTGTCGCTGAATACGGCGGCCTACGCTGCGGAAACTCTGCGTGCGGCAATCTCTTCCATCGATAAAGGGCAGTGGGAGGCAGGTGCCAGTATTGGTATGACGCGCTGGCAGACCATGCGCCGGGCAATCCTGCCGCAGGCTGCGCGCGTTGCGTTGCCGCCGCTGAGCAACAGCTTTATTAGCCTGGTGAAGGACACCTCTCTGGCCGCCACTATCCAGGTACCGGAACTGTTCCGTCAGGCGCAGCTGATTACCTCGCGTACGTTGGAAGTCTTTACGATGTATCTGGCGGCCTCGTTGATTTACTGGGTGATGGCGACGGTGCTTTCTGCGCTGCAAAACTATTTTGAAGAACAACTGAACCGCCAGGAGAGAGAGCCGAAATGAGTGCTATCGAAGTCAGAAACCTGGTCAAAAAATTTCATGGGCAAACGGTGCTGCATGGGATCGATCTTGACGTCAAACCTGGTGAAGTAGTAGCGATTATCGGGCCGAGCGGATCGGGCAAAACCACGCTGCTGCGTAGCATTAATTTGCTGGAGCAACCGGAGGCGGGCACTATTAAAGTGGGTGAGATTACCATTGATACCGCGCGTTCGTTGACCCAGCAGAAAGGACTGATTCGTCAGTTACGTCAGCACGTCGGTTTTGTGTTCCAGAACTTTAATTTGTTCCCGCATCGTACGGTGCTGGAAAACATTATTGAAGGGCCGGTGATAGTCAAAGGTGAACCAAAAGCTGAAGCGACAGCTCGTGCGCGTGAATTGCTGGCGAAAGTCGGGCTGGCGGGAAAAGAAACAAGCTTTCCGCGCCGTCTGTCCGGTGGGCAGCAGCAGCGTGTGGCGATTGCCCGGGCGCTGGCGATGCGACCAGAGGTTATTTTATTCGATGAACCTACCTCCGCGCTTGACCCTGAACTGGTTGGCGAGGTGCTTAATACCATTCGCCAGCTGGCGCAGGAAAAACGCACCATGGTAATTGTGACGCATGAAATGAGCTTTGCTCGCGACGTGGCCGACCGGGCGATATTTATGGATCAAGGACGAATAGTGGAGCAGGGACCAGCAAAATCCTTATTCACGCATCCGCAACAGCCGCGAACCCGTCAGTTTCTCGAAAAATTCCTCATGCAGTAAATAGTACAAGCAGCACTCACCGACATTGTTTATGGTGAGTGCTGCTCGCATAACTATTTATAAATATTGCTTTATTATTAATGCTTGATTCTGTTGCTTTCTCCGGCTGTTGAGTAACGCTCAAGTAATTCTTCATTTGTCCGATAATTTGCATATATAAAATACATTTATGTGTTAGCTTGTTTCATATGTTTGGATGATTATCAATCTCAGGGGCATTACCACTTAGTATGCAGGATCATGATTTCTTCACCTGGCGACGGAGCATGCTGTTACGCTTTCAGGAAATGGCGACGGCAGAGGATGTCTATACGGAATTACAACAACAGACGCAGCACTTAGAGTTCGATTTTTACGCGCTCTGTGTTCGTCATCCGGTACCTTTTACCCGACCTAAAACGTCTCTTCATACGACCTATCCCAAAGCATGGGTGGCGCATTATCAGTCCGAAAATTATTTCGCCATTGATCCGGTGCTGAAACCTGAAAACTTCAGTCAGGGGCATTTACCCTGGAACGATACTCTGTTTCGCGATGCGCAACCTTTGTGGGACGCCGCACGCAATCACGGTTTACGCAAAGGGATGACGCAATGCTTAATGTTGCCTAATCGGGCGTTGGGTTTTTTATCGGTATCGCGTGCAAGTATCCGTAACAGTCGCCTTGCGAGCGATGAAGTGGAGCTCAGGATGCAGCTTCTGGTACGGGAAAGCCTGTCTGTACTGACGCGGCTGGAAGATGACATGGTTATGGCGCCAGAAATGCGCTTTAGCAAGCGGGAAAAGGAAATATTGAAATGGACGGCGGAGGGGAAGACCTCTTCAGAGATAGCCATCATTCTGTCTATTTCTGAAAATACCGTGAACTTCCATCAGAAGAATATGCAAAAGAAATTCAATGCACCAAACAAAACGCAGATAGCCTGTTATGCCGCGGCAACCGGGCTTATCTGAGTAAATTATCGTTCTGAGTGTCAGACGCAAAACCGGCTGAGAGCATTGCTATCAGCCGGTTTCTTTTTACTGGCGGTAAGCTTGTTTAATTTGCTTAACCGTGTTGGAAAATACCGCCGCCTGTGATTGATCTTCAATCAGCGCGAGCTGTTTTTCCATTTTAAGAATCACGCGGCCTGCATCGGCTTGACCCATTGCCTGCAGCATCAGCGTTAACATGGCTTTCAGGCAGGTGACTTCATTGGCCAGTTCCTGGTTATTCTCAGCAGTGGAAAAGTCAGGCGTACTCATTTATTTTCCTCGTTATGTTTCAATGAAAAAGTGCGATGTCAAATCTTAAGGCGGCGGAGTATACCATAAGCGAGGCTAAAAATATCTGTGGTTGTTTTTTGCGCGGACCAATGTTGTGGACATTAAAATAAACAACATGTTGCAGTGCATATATTTTCTCCACATGTTGTTTATTTCGAGTATTTTCCTCGTTAATTATTGTTACAACTTTGACTGCCTATTTTGCATTCAGCGGGGGAATATGAATTTTTTGTCACTATTCTGAAACAGCTATGCAGATATAACCGTGGCAGAAGGCTGTCAGGACTGAAAGTTTCCACTCGTCGTACAATCTAATTTCCAAAAACGAGAGCAAAATCGAAAGTCGGGCGTTTTTTACATTTCAAAGTTGAGATAAAACCCGTTAACATAGGGCCGATTAACTATCGGTAGCGTTATCCCTATTCTGGAGATATTCCTTTGATCAACGTTTTTCTTGTTGATGACCACGAACTGGTGCGCGCAGGGATACGACGCATTCTGGAAGATATAAAAGGCATAAAAGTTGTCGGCGAAGCGTGCTGCGGTGAAGATGCGGTAAAATGGTGCCGCTCAAATTCCGTTGACGTTGTGCTGATGGATATGAATATGCCCGGTATTGGCGGTCTGGAAGCAACCCGCAAAATTGCGCGTTCCACGGCAGACATTAAAGTGATCATGCTGACGGTACACACCGAAAACCCATTACCTGCAAAAGTTATGCAGGCAGGGGCCGCAGGGTATCTCAGCAAAGGCGCCGCCCCCCAGGAAGTAGTGAGTGCCATTCGTTCGGTTTTTTCCGGGCAGCGTTATATTGCCTCCGATATCGCTCAGCAAATGGCGCTCAGCCAGATTGAGCCTGAGAAAACGGAAACCCCGTTTGCCAGTTTGTCTGAACGCGAGTTGCAGATTATGCTGATGATCACCAAAGGTCAGAAGGTCAATGAGATCTCAGAACAGCTGAATCTTAGTCCTAAAACGGTGAACAGCTATCGCTATCGAATGTTCAGTAAATTAAACATTCACGGCGATGTAGAGCTGACTCACCTGGCAATTCGCCATGGCCTGTGTAATGCGGAGACATTAACAAGCCAGTGACCGAGTTTGATGCCAAAGCGTTCCTGAAAACCGTGACCAGTCAGCCCGGTGTCTATCGTATGTATGATACCGCCGGGACGGTTATCTATGTCGGGAAAGCGAAAGACCTGAAAAAAAGGCTTTCCAGCTACTTCCGTAGTAATCTTGCGTCACGCAAGACCGAAGCGCTGGTCGCGCAAATCCAGCAGATTGATGTCACGGTAACGCACACTGAAACCGAAGCGTTATTGCTTGAGCACAACTACATCAAGCTGTATCAGCCGCGCTATAACGTATTGCTGCGCGATGATAAATCCTACCCTTTTATATTCCTTAGCGGCGATACCCACCCGCGCCTGGCGATGCATCGCGGGGCAAAGCATGCTAAAGGCGAGCACTTTGGACCGTTCCCTAACGGTTATGCGGTGCGTGAAACGCTGGCGCTGTTGCAGAAAATATTCCCTATCCGCCAGTGCGAAAACAGCGTTTATCGCAACCGTTCTCGACCTTGTCTGCAATATCAGATTGGCCGCTGTCTTGGTCCGTGTGTTGCGGGTCTGGTGAGTGAGGAAGAGTATGCGCAGCAGGTCGAGTATGTTCGTCTGTTCCTGTCCGGAAAAGACGATCAGGTATTAACGCAGCTGATCGCCCGCATGGAAAAGGCCAGCCAAGATCTCGAATTTGAAGAGGCTGCGCGCATTCGTGACCAAATCCAGGCCGTACGCCGCGTGACAGAAAAACAGTTTGTCTCTAATACCGGAGACGATCTGGATGTCATTGGCGTGGCGTTTGACGCCGGTATGGCCTGTGTGCACGTTCTGTTTATTCGCCAGGGTAAAGTGCTGGGCAGCCGCAGCTATTTCCCGAAAGTACCCGGTGGCACGGAACTCGGCGAGGTCGTCGAAACCTTTGTCGGGCAGTTTTATCTGCAGGGGAGCCAGATGCGTACCTTACCCGGGGAGATCCTGCTCGATTTTAATCTTAGCGATAAAACCCTGCTGGCAGACTCTCTGTCTGAACTGGCCGGACGGAAGATTAACGTGCAGACGAAACCGCGAGGAGATCGCGCGCGTTATCTGAAGCTGGCGCGAACCAACGCGGCAGTGGCACTCACCACGAAACTTTCTCAGCAGTCGACGATTACGCAACGTCTGACGGCGCTGGCCTCCGTATTGAAGTTACCCGCGGTGAAGCGTATGGAATGCTTCGACATCAGCCATACGATGGGTGAACAGACGGTAGCTTCCTGCGTGGTCTTTGATGCCAATGGCCCGCTGCGCGCAGAGTATCGCCGCTACAACATTACCGGCATTACGCCGGGAGATGATTATGCGGCGATGAATCAGGTCTTGCGTCGGCGTTACGGTAAGGCGATTGAAGAAAGTAAGATTCCGGACGTCATATTGATCGACGGCGGTAAAGGTCAGTTAGGGCAGGCGAAAGCCGTTTTTGCTGAGCTGGACGTTCCCTGGGACAAACAGCACCCACTTTTGCTGGGGGTGGCAAAAGGGGCCGATCGTAAAGCAGGCCTGGAAACGCTGTTCTTTGAGCCGGAAGGTGAGGGCTTTAGTCTGCCGCCGGATTCGCCTGCATTGCACGTTATCCAGCATATCCGCGATGAATCTCACGATCATGCGATTAGCGGGCATCGTAAAAAGCGGGCGAAGGTGAAAAGCACCAGCACGCTTGAGACCATCGAAGGTGTCGGGCCAAAGCGTCGCCAGATGTTGTTGAAATATATGGGAGGTTTGCAAGGCCTTCGTAACGCAAGTATCGAAGAAATTGCAAAAGTGCCGGGTATTTCGCAAGCTCTGGCAGAAAAGATCTTCTACTCGTTGAAACATTAGGCCCTCTGTAGCAACATAGGGGTAATTTCACTGACAACAGATAGTTATCCGTCATATGCAATTTAATATCCCTACGTTGCTCACGCTGTTTCGCGTCATCCTGATCCCATTCTTTGTATTGGCTTTTTACCTGCCATTCACCTGGGCTCCCTTTGTTTGTGCGCTGATCTTCTGTATCGCAGCGGTCACTGACTGGTTTGACGGTTTTCTGGCACGCCGCTGGAACCAAAGCACGCGTTTTGGCGCCTTCCTTGATCCGGTCGCTGATAAGGTGCTGGTGGCTATCGCGATGGTCCTGGTGACAGAGCATTACCACAGCTGGTGGGTGACGCTTCCTGCCGCAACAATGATTGCGCGTGAAATCATCATCTCTGCACTGCGTGAATGGATGGCCGAACTGGGTAAACGCAGCAGCGTAGCCGTATCCTGGATCGGTAAAGTGAAAACCACTTCGCAAATGGCTGCTCTGGCCTGGCTGCTGTGGCGTCCAAATATCTGGGTAGAGTATGCTGGGATCGCACTTTTCTTCGTCGCCGCGATACTGACTTTGTGGTCAATGTTCCAGTATTTGAGCGCTGCACGTGGAGATTTGCTTGATCAGTGATCGTTTCGACGCAAATTTCAGCAAACGATCGTCAGTGGTGAAAAATATCGTTGACTCATTGCGTCAGGTAAGTAGAATGCAACGCATCGAACGGCAGCACTGATTGCCAGACGATAACAAAATCAAGTGATTAACAAAGTTACTTGGTGATGCGGGAATAGCTCAGTTGGTAGAGCACGACCTTGCCAAGGTCGGGGTCGCGAGTTCGAGTCTCGTTTCCCGCTCCAAATTTAAGACATCGGCAATAGCGGATGTCGGCTGTAAAGCCAGAAGATTTCGGCGCGTTAGCAAAGCGGTTATGTAGCGGATTGCAAATCCGTCTAGTCCGGTTCGACTCCGGAACGCGCCTCCAATTTCTTCCCGAGCCCGGATGGTGGAATCGGTAGACACAAGGGATTTAAAATCCCTCGGCGTTCGCGCTGTGTGGGTTCAAGTCCCACTCCGGGTACCATGGGAAAGAACAGAATAATCAAAGCAATAAGCAGTGTCGTGAAACCACCTCCGGGTGGTTTTTTTGTTTTTGTGCTCCATATTCACCATTGTTTCGCCATTCAGCTTCGCCATAAAAAAGAGGGCATTACTGCCCCCCGACGACCGGAACAACTGAAATTCTTCGATTATATCTCGCCGTTTGTGAGGCGTTTTTATGACCTGAAATTTCCTGCTTCTCACTTAGCGTACCTTCAAGATCAGAAATTCCTTTGGCTTTTAGATCATGGAAAGTGAACTGGAAATCGAGGTCTGGATATTTTTCAGCAGCAAGTTTTTTAGTCTTCATCCATTGCGCATTAAAAGCATCGCGTGTGTATCGCAGACCTGATGGCTGGTGGATGACAAAAATACTCACCATCCCGCTGTTGAGAGGAATGCTGTCAGCAAGAATAACGGCATACTCCAGACGTTTTGTCCAGGCCTTGATCTGGCTAACTGCGGTTTTACTCTGCTGAATTAAAATTCCTTCGCTCAATATTTGACTCTTTTTGAGGTCAAGAATGTCTCCCTGGCGGGCGCAACATAGATATGCCAACTCCATTGCAACTTTTACGGGAATAGAAGCAACGCTATAAAGTGCATCATATTCCCTGTCGCTAATATAACGGGTCCGAGCCTGTTCTTTAAATTGCTTCACGCCATGGCAAGGATTCATCTTCACTTTTCCTCGTTCGTATGCCCACCGAAACACCCTGGACATAAATGCTTTCTCGCGGTTTGCCTGAACCCTGCTCTTAACACCTCGTTTATCCATATATTTTCTGATGTGCTCTGGCTTGATGTTATCAGGCTTCATTTTCCCGAAGACAACATTTACCTTTGAACCGTATTTTCTGTAGTCTTTACGTGTTTCAGTTGCTAACTCGTGGAAATCACCGGAATTAAAGAATTCTTCACAAAGTGCGTTGAAGTTTGTACCAACCTTTAAATCGTTTATGAAGTTTTCGTAAGCTGCCCATACCTGCGATTTTGTTAGATCAGGATTGCACAACCTGACGGTACGACCATCTGTTGTACGAAACTCATAAGCAGATTTTCCCCGTCGAACGCGAGGAGGCATCCAGTTATCCTCAGGGTTTTTGCGAGCTCTAGACATTACATATCCTTAAAGTTTGGTTCTTCTTCCTCTGGATTGCTCACTATTAACTTAAGTCCAACAGGGTTTGATACATGATCCCATGTTGTTCCTGGCCTTCCGTCCTTGCGTGGGATAAAAAATACCCCACTATCCCTCAGAGCTTTACACTGTAGGGAAGGGCGACGATAACCAGTTAATTGATAGAGGTCATCTGGAGTAAGAAAACGTTGGATTTGTCCGCTCATAGATAGTTCTCCACTTAAACCGGCTGCACCCGGTTACTTCATTCTGTAAGCACACGATGAACACCCGTGACGGGTTCCATCGTTGCAATTGCGACATAATGGATATTCTTTCGATCCCTTCCCATTTAGCTGATGAAGTATCTCTACTGGCACCATTACCGGCATTGGTACACGAATCACCATGCTTCTTAGTTCAGCAATTTCGTTTGCCTGTTCGAACACTCGCGCCTTACAGTACTCAGCTTCAGATTTCCACCATGCTACATCGGCTTTCAGTCGGCGTATGCGACGCTGTTTTAGCTTGCTCACCATATGCCATATCCCGTCATAGAAACTAACTGGCAGATCGCTAGCATCACCACGGTAATAACAACCACTTTAACTGGCGGCATCACTTCCCCTCCTGCTGTGGTGCTGCTGGCAGTGGCGCCCAGTGAGTGATAACAACATCGTCGATATCGATATCACCGTTCTGGAAAGTCCATTGCCAACTTCCAGTCTCTTTCTGCCCGAAGGTCATCCACATTGAGCGCCAACCAATCAGCCATCCTTCACCGGTTGAATCGAAAAGCAGAACCGTGTTATTGGGTGATGGAAGGCATTCATGCACGGAGAATACTTTTTCTTCCAGCGCATTGCTCCATGAGACAGCCGAGAGCTTTCCACCAAAGATTGTCATACCGGCGTTCACTGCTGGCTCTTTTCCATCCTCAAACTCAACGACGAAAGTTAGCTTACTCACGATTTCACCTCCTGCTGCGGTGCTGCTGCGAAATGCTCGACACCTTTAGCCCAAATAGCTTTGATGGTCGTCCAGCTGACTGGCACTGTTATCTCAATTCGACCGCTTCCGTCGCATGTTTCGCATTCATCATCACCAAAACACTCTGGGCAGTTTATAAATTTCGTTTCTGAAAACTCACCGGACAGCACACCCTTTGCGCCGTTCTCGGCGGTTAGTTTCTTCGGTACCATAGCCAAACCATCCGGAATCACCGGAGAGTTTCCAGCCTGAAGCATGGCGGAGCGACATGCAAACCATGCAGATTCAGCAATTGCCCCTAGGTGTTTCTTTGCAGATAAAGAGTAATTATTAGGTTGATAGTATTGCTCCCATTCTCTCCCGAACCATGAATAGAAATTATCATCAGCGTCAACTACCGGCGCTGGCGGTGCGGTGTAGAGCGGCTGACGCTCAAAACAATCTGAGGGGTTACACTCATCCTCGCTATCACAGAGTTTCCATTCACTACGGAATGGTGAACCATGCTCTTCTGTCTTTGGCGTATGCACATAGCGATATCGCCACGCCACAGGATTCGCATTCATCGCTGCAATAGCCCCATCAATAACCTTCACAGCATCAGCCATTGCGTAGCCGATATTACCGCCGTCGCTTTGTGCTGCTGCTTTGCTGAGTATTTCGCGTATCTGGTGCAGGCGATCGAGTGATACAGGACCGTGCGCCGGGTGGTTAGTTGTCATGCCGTAGCCCCTTCTTGATATTTTTCAAACCAGAACACCACTGGGTCAGATTTCATTTCAACCAATCCCATACGAACCAGCGCTTTTCCTTTCCCGGATACAAGGAACTCGCGACGACCATCGCCGATAATTCTCCGATAGTCCTCCAGGCTATTGCAGTGCTTGTGCAGATTGCATGGATGACACGCCGGAACCATATTCTCTTCAGTGTCGTTCTCCGCATGAATCATTCCGCTTCCATTCATGTGGCGCAACACTGGCTTCACATGGTCAGCATGCCACTTATCGCCAAGTTCGCATCCGCAATAAGCGCATCGTCCGCCAAACTTCATGCGTAGCTCTGCGCGTTGTTTTTTCGTCAGTGCCATCTCACTCCCCCTTCACGCCAATGCCAGCGGCGGTCTCAAGTAATTCGTCAGCGGCCTGAATTTCAGGATGTTCGTCATAATCAGGCAGGTAGCGACGGGCTACAGCTGCCAGGCTATTTAGCACCTTGCGGTGTTCTGCTATGCGCTTCTCTGCGGCTTCCAGCTTATCCTCAGCCTCTCCTGCTCTCCGCCTCCAGATGGAGCGCCATCTATGGGTGTGGTCTAAAGACTTCTGCATTTCATCTATCTCCCTAAACGCCTCTTCTCGACCAGCACAAGCGCGGGCAAGCTGCTCCTTCAGCTCGGTTGCGTATTTTATTGCTTCGTGGGCCTCCTCCTGATTTGCAATGAATCCCTGCTGTAATTCATCTTTTTCATGCTGCGCGGCTTCCAGCTCATCCAGCAGCGCCAGAACGGTGGCGGGGCTGGCAGCGGCGATGAATTTTGCTTTGCTTTCTGCATTGTCCTGACCATCGAAACCAGGCCATTTGATAATGTCTTCGCCACGTTCATGACCTAACGAACCTATGGCGTAAGTACCAGACGCCTTGTGAACGAAGGCAACCCACTCCTTACCGGATAATGCTTTTGCTAGCTTACGCAGCGCCTGTTTGTTGAGTGCTGTCATTGGGCTGCCTCCTGTTTCGATTTGCGCAGAGCTTCTTTGTAGCTGGCCTTCGCTGCTTTTTTGGTGTCGCACCACTCGCCTTCAACATCACGTCGTGGATAGCCATAAGCCGCGTCGTATGAGCAGCGAAACATTCGGCATTTTCCATCACGGCTGTATTCGACTTCAGGCAGTCGATATCCCAACAACCATTCACTGAACGGCTGGCAGCTATCAGCATCAAGATATTCTTCGTATCGAGTGCGTTTCTTTGGCTCTGGCAGTGCAGAAATTGCCGTTGCTTCACCTTTTTCTGTGACGTGATAAAGCATTCCGCCGCCTACGAAATCAGGTGCGGGACGGGAAGTAGCGAAACCATCAGATACCAGTTCTTCCCACTTCTCGTTATCCGTATGCCCTTCGCCAGCCAGGAAATAATTACGGTATGGCGTGCGGTTTCGCTCACTAATTCCCAGAGCATGCTGCATGAGTTCAATTCCTGTGCTCATAGCGCGGCTCCTTTGCGAAGTTGGGCGGCGAACTCCATGATGTAAGAGCGAGTTACGGAAACAGCAACCAACCCTTCGAGAGTTTGCGCTAAGGCATCTACTCCCTGCGCCCGCACTTCAGCCAGGAACGCGTCGGTTGCCGGGGTTTCGGCTTTCCACCAAAGCAAATGCATCTTCGGACCTTCGAAAGAACCATCAGACTCATAACCACGCAATTCTTCAGACAGGCAATCGTTCATGACTTTGATTGTCGCATTCTCCGCCGCCAGCTCCCTGCACTTGCTCTCGGCGTTAGCAAGCTGTACTGCCATGTCTGTGAGCTTCAGTTCCAGATTGTGAATAGTCGCGTCGGCTGCACGGAACTCGCGCTGGGATTCCGTTAAATTTGAGCATGCGTTCTGAATTGAGTAGGCCAAGATTGCAGTATCACGATCATCTGATTCTTCAGCTTTAACCTGCAACTGAACCGCCAGGCTGAAGAGATCAGCAATTTGAGTTTCTGTCATACGGTTATTGATCGTTTGCATTGGTATGTACCTGCTGAAGTTTGTGTTGTTTAACGAAGTGGGCCACTGCTTTTGACTGGCTGGCGATTATTTTTCTGTCACCTAGGTCGAGCGTGACGTTCTTACCGCGGTAAATTATTGCCGAGCCTATTTCCTTGCCGTCCAGCTTCACATACAGCACTTTCCCGATAATCTCTGTCGTAGGGATTGGCTGTGAAAGGCGATAGGTTTCGCGAGCTTCAGCAATGGTTTTATGTTCGTCGATTATCGACAGGGCTTCAGCCAGTGCTGTGCCTTGCAAAGTGAACACGCCTTCATCGCTGATCGTCGCCATGGCCATCACTTAGCCCCTTCATTCATGACAATATTAGTTACCGGAGTTAACTCACGCAGTTCGCGCTTAGCTTCCAGAAGGTGCATGTTGCTGCGTGTTTTTGTGTGTCTTTCAACAATGCGATCGCATTCTTTTGCCCAGCAGATAACGTCATCGCGTAATACGGTGTTCTCAATAGCCAGCGACTTACGTTGTTCCATTGACTCGCACAGTGCAACGCTGACGATATCAAGGCGGTTTGCCAGTTCGGTCATGATCCCGCGGTAAGCAACCGGAAGGAGAGGGGCGGCTTTACGGGCTGCATCGATCAGTTGCTCTCTTGTCATACGTGGTTGTAACTCAGTGACGTTCTGTGTGGTCGTCATGGTTAGTTTCTCCGTGTTATATGCGCCCTGCACGGCGCTGAATTTTGGTTGCACGAATCCCTCGCCAAAAGGCGAATAAAAGTTTGGGTTTCGTTTCAGTAAATTCCCCATGAAGAGGCACTTAGTGAAACGGGCGACTGCAATCGCCGGTTAGTTTCTCCACTCAATTGAAAGCGCGTTCCGCTGGTTTTGGATTTAACGAACTGGCACTTAATGACAAGGGACAGAACGCGCTTTCAGTTGAGTAAAAAGGGCGGTACCAAGGACTTCAAAGGTTGGTACTGGTACCGCCAAGACTCCACACAGCTTTCTTACTTCCTGGTACCACGCTGGCTACGTGATTTGGTTTGTGGTGGCTGGTGCTGATCTCCAGCTCAGTGGCTCGGTGTTTCAATATCGTAACCGCCCGTTCCATCCGCGTTCGATCAGTCCGTATGCTCGCTTAGAACGTTTCGCCTGCTTATCTTTTCTCAACCGTTTGACGGTCAGCCCCGCCATTCACCACAACGAAGAGAGCACTGCCGGTGTCCGAATTGAACGGACCTTTTCGTTGCCCATCACCGCCATCTATATAGCGGTGGCAAGAATTGAACCTGCCATTATGCCTTGCTCGTCAATGCTCTCATCGTTGTGTGCTGACCTTACAGCCAGCGTGGCTGGAATGAAGCCGCATAATGACTTTTCACCAACTAGGCAGGATCACCCTGAAAGAGCTGCCTCTTGATTCTTTCAGGCTCCCAATCTTTCCTGGTAGTCAATGCCTTCAGTTGGGCATGCAACCTTCGGTTATCGCTCCGTCGTCAGCGCCACTGTCCAGGACATTTATAAGGACCGTCTCCAAGTGGTAACTCTTCCAGTCCCGGTAAGAACCCCGCGAGATGCTTACCGGGACCGCCTTATGCTCCCTAAAAATATGGCTGCCACAAAGTGTGGGAAGTGACAGCCATTACAGGATGCCGAGGCTTCATCAGATGAATGAACAACAAATCATCCGACACGATTAATGTAGGATAACTTACCTTTTGCTGTCAATATTAAAAGTAGGAAAACTTACATGGAGGTGTAAAAATAAGCCGACATAGAAGTCGGCTTAGTTGAGTTAGAGGTCTGTAATAACTTGTCGAACGACACCAACGATTTTGCAGTTACCATTAACTTCAAGCACTCGATAGTTTGGATTCAAAGGTACGAGATACTTGATAGGACCATCGATAACAAATTTCTTCAAGGTGGCTTCAGTTGAACCCATTATTTGAGCAACAACTATCTTACCGTTAACTTCGTACGTGCTTCCGTAATCTGGGTCTACTACAACCAATGA
Source organism: Citrobacter sp. MGH105 (assembly GCF_001037485.2). Lineage (NCBI taxonomy): Bacteria > Pseudomonadati > Pseudomonadota > Gammaproteobacteria > Enterobacterales > Enterobacteriaceae > Citrobacter > Citrobacter sp. MGH105. The sequence continues at coordinate 2,087,619 of NZ_CP073048.1, forward strand.
GCCTTCAGGGATGCTAGGGGCTCCATTAGGATTAGTCATTGAGTCGCCACGAACTTTCAGAGCAAATCCCTCATCACAAAGATTTGCCGTCGTGTATACCCATTCATTAACGTCATCAGCTGTAACGGATTGTCCACTTTCAGTCCACTCACCAGCCTGTACCCACGAAAGCACGGGGATTTTTTTAATTCCGAAAATTTCAGTTGGTTTAAAACCAGATACTTCAGCTTCTGGATCACCGTTACCTGAAATTAGCCAATGAGGATTACATTTAAGAACAGCAGCTAACGCCTGGAGATTTGATCCACCAGGTTCATAGTCTCCGGATTCCCATCCGGTAACAGTTACTCTATTCACACCGACCAGCTTAGCCAGTACAGCCTGAGTGAGCTTCAGTTCTTTGCGTCTAGCGCGAATGCGTTCGTTCATCTTCATGTAGGTAATCCTACCATTTTATGATGTAGGAATCCTTGACCACATAATGTAAGATATCCTACTATCAAGTTGTTCCTTATCCTTACATTTGAGGTAAAAATGAAAAAAGATGATGTGATCTCTTACTTTGGAAGCGTCGGAAATGTCGCAAAGGCTCTTGGCATTTCACATGCATCCGTTTCCGGTTGGGGAGACGTTATTCCTAAAGGCCGCGCCTTTGAAATTCAGGCATTGACTGATGAGAAATTGAAGGTGAACCCCGCGCTTTACATAAAGCCTACCAATTCTATGGCTAAAGCATAACTACCAAAGGAAAAACAAGATGGTAGAGCAAACACTGAAAGAAGTAGTGAAAGCAATGTGTAAGGCGTACCCCGGAGGCCGTCAGGCTATGGCTGGTGCGTTAGGTATGTCAGAAACCCAGTTCAACAACAACCTGTACGAGAAAAACGGATGCCGGTTCTTTGAAGTCACCGAGTTGGAAGCGATGGAGGACATTTCCAATACGTCATTCGTTGCTGACTACTTTGCAAAGCGTCGCGGCGCACTGCTGGTGGACGTACCAAACCTGGAAGATCTGGACCGTGTTGACTTGTTTAGCCGTGCAATGCGCACAGCAGCTGCAAGAGGGCAGGTTGATCAGATTATCCAGAAGGCGCTTGAGGATGGAGTGATTGAAAAGCATGAAGCCGAAGAGATTCAGGAACATCACCGCCGTCATCTGGCAGCACGTGAAGAAGAAATTCGCGCGATTGTGGCCTTATTCAGCCGCCGTCAAAAGAAGTGACGCCAGCGAGTGTGCAGCTCCTGGCGTCGTGGCGTGTCGTATTCAGTGGAGAAACTAACGCATGAACAGTGTAACAACACAGTACCGCAGGTCGCAACTTATTGCTCGACCTATGCCGGGTGGAAAAGGTCCGGCGCAGTTCGTGTATGGGGTAATGGTATCCGGATGCTTTGAGCCTGTCTGCTACCAGTTTGCCGATTGGGTTGTAGGTGATTTCAACGGCCAGGCGGAGAAGGTCGAATGCGAGCACTCAACAGACTGTTTAAAGACAGCTACGGCGTCCCAGTCAGGGTTATCCGGTGGGAGCCAGAAACTCAACGGGTTATATACCTGCGCGACGGATACGAGCATGAGTGCTTCAGTCCTCTCGAACAGTTTCAGCGTAAATTCAGGGAAATAGAGGATCAGAATGAGCCTGTTAATGACATCCCGGCCAATAGTAATAAATCCTGACCTTGCATACAGCATTGGCCTGAATGAGGCGATTGCTTTGCAGCAGATTAATTACTGGCTGCAAGAAACCAAATCAGGCATGGAAAGTGATGGTGTTCGCTGGATTTACAACACGACAGAACAGTGGCTGGAGCAGTTCCCGTTCTGGTCTGAGTCAACTCTGAAGCGTACCTTCACCCGCCTGAAGACACTCGGTGTGCTCAAAATTGAGCAACTGAACAAGTCCCAACGCGACATGACAAACTTCTACACGATCAACTATGAAAGCGAGCTTTTAGATGAAGTCAAAGTGACCGAATCGAAGAGGTCAAAATGCACTGTTCCATCAGGTCAAAATGACACGATGGAAGAAGTCAAAGTGACACGCTCCATCAGGTCAAAACGAACCGATGTCATCAGGTCAAAATGCACTGATGATCCTACAGAGAATACAACAGAGAGTACTACAGAGATTACAGGTAAAGACTCTTGTCCGGTTGCGGTGCAACCAGACCGAGATGTGTTGATTACTGATCAGGCTAAACAGGTTTTGGTTCACCTGAACCAGGTCACGAACTCACGCTACCAGGTTTCAACCACGTCAATGCAAAACATCCGAGCACGAATCGGCGAAGGGTTCACCGTTGAAGAGTTGTCGCTGGTAGTGGATTACTGCAACGCGAAGTGGGGCGATGACCTGAAGATGTCTGATTACCTGCGACCACAGACGCTTTTCCAGCCGTCCAAGTTCCCGGGATACCTCAAGTCTGCAAATAACTGGGACAAAGCTGGCCGACCAGAACGAGTGAATGGCGAGTGGGCCCGCGAAGATGGCATCTTCAAACCAAGCTTCAAGAACACTGATTACAGCGCTATTCCACCAGGGTTCAGGGGGTAACGATGAGCATTCTGAAAACGGTCCAGATGTTTATTGCCATGAACCCCGGCTCCACGACCAGGGACATCATTGAAGGTCTGACCCAGTTCAGCCAGGACAGGCTCCAACTCGCCGTTTGCCGCCTGCATGGTTCTGGGCTGGCAACGCGTAAACGCGACGGGCGACAATTCCGTTACTACGCGGAACCGCCAGCAGATTGCCACTTCGAGGTGTTTGAACCAACTCCTGAAGTCAGCGCCCTGATGGAAACGGCGAAAGGCCTGGAGGCGAAAGGTCTCTTTCACCGTGCTGCGACGATTTACATGGAGGCTTTCAACGTATCAGCCATTGAATCAGAGCGAGCAGCAATACTGGCAGAACGTCAGCGATGCCTTGGCCTGGCTAAACCAGCGGTTATTTCCGAAGACGGATGCTATCTGGCTGGCCGATTTTCGGGAGGTCATTAATGGGCTATTCACTGATTTACGCTGATCCGCCGTGGGAATACGGAAACACCATCAGCAATGGTGCAGCGGAAAACCATTACGGCACGATGAAACTCATCGACATAAAACGCCTGCCTGTCTGGGAGCTTGCTGCGGAAGATTCCGTTCTGGCCATGTGGTTCACCGGTACACATACCCGTGAGGCGATCGAACTTGCTGAGGCATGGGGGTTTAAGGTTCGGACCATGAAGGGATTCACCTGGGTGAAGTTTAACTCACTGGCTGAGCAGCACATCAACAAAGCGCTTCAGGCTGGTGGAGTAGAGGACTTTTACGACTTCCTCGACCTGTTGAACGCTCAGACCCGAATGAACGGTGGTAACTATACCCGCGCCAATACCGAGGATCTGTTAATCGCCACCAGAGGGAAAGGTCTTGAGCGTCAGAATGCGAGCGTAAAACAGGTTATTTACAGCCCACTCAGCGAACACAGCCAGAAGCCAGCAGAAGCGCGTTACCGTCTGGAGCAATTGTACGGCGATGTATCACGCATTGAGTTGTTCAGCCGCTGTTCGGCTCCCGGCTGGCATCACTGGGGAAATCAGGCAGAAAACCCTGATGTAATCATGTTTCCTTGTTACGTTGGTAAACCTGCTCCGTTGTTGGAGGTGGCTTATGCAGGACGTTGAAGCACGTAACGCGCTTCGTAACATCGCCAGAAGATGCAACGAGGAAATAACTGCTAAACGCAAGGCTAACCCTGGCATGAATTGTGACGAAATAGCCAGGCCAATTTTTAACGGTGCCATGGGGATGGTTAAGCAGCTTGGCTTTACACCATCTCATTTGTATCTCGAAGTTGGGATTCTGAATAAGCGGATTAAGGAGCGCTGAAGTGAACAATCTTACTGTGAGACAAAGTGAAGTACTTGGTTCGATCGTGAACTATCAGCGCCGGTTCGGATTCCCTCCAACGATATGTGAACTGGCAGGGCTGATTGGTTGCTCATCACCGAACGCGGCAGCGGAGCATGTGAAGGCCATAGCGAAGAAGGGATATATCTCAGTAGCGCCTGGAGTTTCCAGAGGGATCACCGTTATTTCAGGAAATGATGAGGCAGACGCGATATCGATCATCAAGTCACTCATTAACGGTGATAGTGATTCAAAAGAACGCGCCTTGTCATGGCTGGAAGCGAGAGGCGTTCAGCAATGAAATTAACGTTGCCATTCCCGCCAACGGTTAACACCTATTATCGGGCCCCTGACCGTGGAGCGTTAAAGGGTAAGCATCTGATAAGTGAGATGGGGAGGAAGTTCAAGAAGAACGTTTATGCCTCTGTTGTTGAGCAGTTTGGCGGCATACCGAAACCAGTTAACGTCAACGTTGAGGTAAACATAGTTCTTTTCCCGCCAGATAACAGACGGCGGGATCTGGACAACTACAACAAAGCGCTGTTCGACGCACTGACGAATGCCAGAGTCTTGGAAGACGACAGTCAGGTTAAACGGATGGCAATCGAGTGGGGACCGGTAGTAAAGCCTGGAAGGGTAGAGATAACGATCAGCCGATTTGAAACCTTGGCGGGTGCAGCCGCCTGATAAGTGGAGACAGAGCATGCAACAAATGAGCATAACAGTAACGTGTCCGACCCATCATGCAGCGACAGTAGGGCAGCAGATTACCATGTCCAGCCGTGAGATTGCGAAACTGGTTGATTCCCGGCACAGCAATGTCTGCGTAACGATAGAGCGCCTCATGAATTCCGGTGTGATTGGTGGGTATGCTGCATTGCAGTACACCCATCCCCAGAACGGGCAGACATACCATCACTACGAAGTGAACAAACGAGACAGCTATGTAATCGTTGCTCAATTATCGCCGGAGTTTACCGCCCGACTTGTTGACCGCTGGCAGGAACTGGAGAGAAACGGCGGAATGATTGTTCCCCGGTCACTTCCTGAGGCCCTGCGCCTTGCTGCTGATCTGGCAGAACAGAAACAGCGCCTGAGTGAAGAACTGGCAGTAGCCGCGCCGAAAGCTGAGTTCGTCGATCGTTATGTGACTGCGACTGGTTCAATGACATTCCGGCAGGTTGCCAAGCTGCTTAACGCCAAAGAGCCGGAGTTTGCGATGTTCCTGATTGAGAACGGCATCATGTACCGGCTTAACCGTGTTCTCACACCAAAGAGCAAGCATATCGAGGCTGGGCGCTTCGAGGTGAAGACAGGAACGACAAACCAGACAAATTACGCGTTTAATCAGTCCCGCTTCACCGCCAAGGGTGTTCGCTGGATTGGTGGCCTGTGGGCAGAGCATATTGCTAAGGGGCAGGTAGCGTGAGGGCATTACTGACACCTGAAGTGGCACCGATGACCGGGGTAGTGATATTTCGCCCAGGCAGTGAACTGATGCATCTGTTCAGACGTGGGCGTGTTCTTATAGAGCCACAGGCAGAGTCAATGGCTGAGTTACCGTCTGGCATGCTGCCGGAGACTGCTCAGGAGCTTCTGAACGATCCGTTAATGCGCGATGTCTTCGAAAATCAGAAGGTCATACATCGTGCTGGTGGACTGAATTCACTTGATGCCTGGCTCGAAAGAAAACTGGAATGTCAGTACCCACACAGCGAGTGGCACGATCGTAACTACACCATCACCCGGCATGCGCCTGGCTCAATCCGCACGTGCTGGGGCTGTGACTTAAAAATTCGTGATCAGTTCACTGAAGGTCTGTCGGGCATAGCCCGTGAAAACCTGGTATCCTGGCTACTGAAGGTTGTAAACGGACAATTAGGTTTCAGTGAGAACCACATTCTGACGCTGCCGGAGTTTTGCTGGTGGATGGTCAGGAACGACCTGGCTGACGAGATACCTGAAGCCGTAGCCCATAAAGCTCTTCGTCTGAAGGAAGATACTCACCTGTCGGTAACACGTGAAAGCGATATTGTTCCGGCATTACCCGCCCAACAACTGGTACAGGAGAAAGCGAAAAAGATAGTGGCGATGAAGGTAGACCCGGAGACGCCGGAATCCTTCATGCTTAAACCCAAGCGTCGCCGCTGGGTGAATGAGAAATACACGAGATGGGTTAAGGCCCAGCCGTGCGTCTGCTGTAACAAGCAGGCTGACGACCCCCATCACCTGATTGGCCACGGGCAGGGTGGAATGGGTACAAAGGCACACGACCTGTTTGTGATTCCTCTGTGCAGAGAGCATCACGACGAGTTGCATGCTGATCCTGTGGCATTTGAATCGAAATACGGTGACCAACTGGTCCTGGTGTTTCGGGTTATAGATCGTGCGCTGGCAATCGGCGTGCTGGCGTAAGTGGAGAACGCTAAATGATTAATCCTTCTGAAGTTGGTAAATCTGGTGAAATGGTTCGTCTTCGTACTCTGGAAAGCATTTGGATACAGGGTAAGTTGCGCATGTGGGGCCGCTGGTCTTATATCGGCGGTGGTAGTGGTGGGAACATGTTTAACCAGCTTCTGGCATCCGGGAAAATCACCAAAACGGCAATTAACGAAGCACTACGCCGGATGAAGAAAGCTGGTATCAGCAAACCTGAACTGGAAGCGTTCTTCAAAGAGATTCAGGAAGGGAATAATAAAAGCGGCCTGGCGTTCTGTACCGATGAAGAAGCGCTGGCCATCAACGCTGTACTCAGCGGTGTCCTTGTGCAGTCAGGGCATAAGAAGTTATACGCTCTTATTGAAGATCGTTATATCAAGCGCCTGAGCAAAAAGGCGATGGCAAGAGACCTAAATGAAAAGCATCCTGAATGGTGTTTGCGAACCTGTGAAAGCCGGATTGATGTTTGGCTAAATGTAGCAGAATCGATGCTATACAAGCCAATGTGTGACGCATTCGGCACAAATAGCGACAGATTCTACTTGAATAGTTGCGCGGAAAGTGCTTAAATTGTGTTAAGCTCGGGACGTTAAAGCGAACTGAGCAACCAACATTAAGAACCCGCTACAGAGCGGGTTTTTTTATGGCCTAGCTTGGGAAGAATTGAGCTCCCATTGAAATGAATGCTTTATACGTTCCACAACCAAACAATATCAGTGATGCAAATCCACATAGCACAGCGGCGATATTTGTTGCGTTTCCCCATTTTTTCCAAGCGGTATCATGATCTAATGGATTTTTGCCGAAGCAAAATTGAGCTACATAGGTAAATCCTGAGCAAAAACCTGATGCAAGCACACCCCCGCAAAAAATGAGCAATGCTAAAGCGATGTTTGCTACAGCGGTTGGTTCTGATGTTTTTTCCCAAATATTTCCTAAAAAAGCTAGTAAGGCGATGGCAGCACCACCGTTGATAATAAGTATCGCTCTTGCTGCATTTGCACCAACTGTAATTACTGACTTAAATGCTTCGATTTCTACGACAGTATTAGCTTTAAAAGCTTCAACGTTAATTTGATGATTTGCTTTTAAAGTTTCTAACTGAAAGTCATGGCTCAAACCTTCATCTTCTTTAAATCCTTCGAGATATTTTAGTAGGCCATTTATATCTAATTGTTTAATGCCATCATCTCTAGCCTTTCTGATATCGCTAATGATCGTTTGAATCGTTTCTTTTCCCGTCATGGCAGTAACTCCGTTAGATAGAATAATTCATTATATCTAAATGCATCATTTTTTCACTTTCCCCTCGTTCTGAGAGGACTCACAGCAATAAGAGGGGGCTTAATGTCCGATCCTGTTTCTGGCACTACGGTCGCGGCTGGTGGCCTGATGGGAGCCAGCGTATTTGGTCTTGCAACCGGTATTGATTATGGCGTGGTATTTGGCGCATTCGCTGGTGCAGTATTTTATGTAGCGACAGCGGCAAATATCACACGAGTACGATTGATTGCTTACTTCATGACGTCATTCATTGTTGGCGTTCTTGCTGCTGGCCTGGTTGGTTCAAAGTTGTCACAGGCTACCGGGTACAGTGACAGACCATTAGACGCACTTGGTGCTGTTGTAGTGGCGGCGATGACAATCAAAGTGCTCACATTTTTCAACAGTCAGGATTTGGGAAGCCTGTTCAGTATTCTTTCGCGATTCCGTGGAGGAGGGGCAAGCAATGGTAACAAGTGATCCGTCAGCGATGGTGAATGCAGGTATTTGTGCGGTCATCGTCCTTGTCCTGATGTTCTACCAGCGTGAAGGGGCAAGACATCGCCCCGCTATATCATTGCTGGCGTACTTCGTTGTGCTGGTTTATGCCAGCGTTCCATTCCGATATTTGTTTGGCCTCTACCAGGAGTCACACTGGATGGTGGTCATCGTAAACCTTCTTATTTGCGCTGCCGTCTTATGGGCTCGTGGGAACGTAGCGCGTCTCGTTGATACGCTGAGGCATTAATGAACCAATCACAATTTCAACAGGCGGCTGGTGTAAGCGCCGGGTTAGCTTCGCGCTGGTTTCCGCACATTGACGCGGCAATGAAAGAGTTCGGCATTGTTAAGCCTGAAGACCAGGCAATGTTTATTGCTCAGTCAGGACATGAATCAGCGGGATTCTCTGCGATGGTGGAGAGCTTCAACTACACCCCAGCCGCTCTGCTGACCACCTTTGGACGCCGTATCACGAACTATCAGGCATATATGCTTGGGCGTGACAAAGAAAAAGGGCAGGTAGCCAATCAGCCAGCCATTGCAAATCTTGTGTACAGCAATCGCCTCGGTAATAAAGCATCAGGTGATGGGTGGAAATATCGTGGCCGTGGGCTGATTCAGATTACCGGTCTTGATAATTACCGCCGCTGCGGAACGGGATTAAAACTGGATTTAGTCAGTAACCCTGAATTGCTGGAAAAGGATATCAACGCTGCACGATCAGCTGCATGGTTCTACGCCACCAGCGGATGTCTGAGCTACTCCGACGATCTGGTTCGCATCACTCAGATCATTAATGGCGGACAGAACGGCATTAACGACCGCCGTGCACGTTACGCCAAAGCAAAAACTGCACTGGTATGAGGTCGCTATGGGACTTGAAATGATTATCGGCCTGGCTGTTGCTGTGCTGGCTGCAATTGCAGGTGCTTTTGGTCTGGGTAAATCACGCGGTACTAACATCGCTGAGACAAAAGCGGACCAGCAACGCACTGAAGAACGAGCAGCAGCTACTGAAGCCGTTGCAGAACGCCGGGTGGAGACAACAAAAGGAGCCATGGATGTACAGCAGACTGTTAATCATCTTCCTGATGACGATGTTGACCGTGAGTTGCGCGAAAAATTTACCCGCAAAACCTGAAGTAACGGACACGGCCTGTGACTGGGTGAATATCATCTACCTAACCGAGCACGACATTGAGGTAATGGATCGCCAGACTAAGAAAGATGTGTTGACGCATAACCGGTCTGTTCAGCGCAACTGTCCAAATAAAATCACTACGGCCTCGCAATAGCGGGGCTTTTTAACAACTGAGGTATGAGCATGACAGTAGTTCTTACAGCTAAGCAGATTGAAGACCTGGCAGCCTTCGCGAAAGATGATGGTCAGCCCCAATACACCATCACCACTGGCACAATCCCGGAATTCGAAGCGGATGATGGCGAGGTTATCCCTGAATACACAGGGCTGATCGCCTACTCAGAGTCACTTGAGCACGGTGTGTTGCAACTCGACGACTAGCGGCATTACAGCAGGCATTCACTGAGTGCCTGTGATAATGCTACATTACTCTCCCTACACTATTAGGGAGATTTACCGATGGGTGAATGGTTTAATGATAATGCAAGTGCCATTATAGCGGCTAGTGCTGCTTTATCTGGTGCAGTTATTGCGGCTATATTTGCTTTTATTAACAACACTCAAAATATTCGTGCTGCAAAACTTCAACGTAGCGAACAGTATGATTTCGAGAAATGGAAAGCCAATCGACAAATTTTTATTGAGAAGGGGGAGGAGGCTATTGGGTTGATTACCTCCCTCCTGGACGCTTTCTTGGGCGTTGTTAACGCGTCCACTTTAGATGTCGTAATGACGCATGAGCATGGAATATCTGATAGTGTAAAAAATCAATTAATAGATAATAAGTCCGGTGATAACCTAAACCGGTTAGACACTATCATTATCTCCTACTTTCCTGAGCTAATAGAAAATAAAAGCCAAATGGTTACATATTACCAGCGTGGGATTTATTCCTACATTGAGTCGGCAATGAAGAAAAAAGAAAAGAGCGCTGTTGCAATTGAGTTGTTAGATATCCAAGCGAAATTAACTGAAAGCGCTAATTTATTTAAAAATAAAATTTCTGAGATTATATCTAAGCATCTCTGAGACCGACTTCTACGTAAGGCCACCATAACAAATTTGGTGGCTTTTTTTATTGCGCTTCGCACGCGCACATCAAAGAGAGTCTTTCAGTAGTGAGCCTGGGTGATGCCGTTAGGTTGCGTTTACCTCTCGGGCGGCATTGCCGTGCGACAGGCTCACGTCTAAAAGGAAACGCACATGAAGAAATTTATCACAAAACTTATGGCCGAAATATTTTCAGTTGGTCTTGTTGTATTGTTGGCCTACTCAGTATGGGAAGGAGTTACCTCACTCACCGCCATAGCAGCAGCTGCTTATTGGATTATCATCGCACTGGCTATTTTTGTCGGCCTGATCTCATGCATCGGTATTTGGGCAATTGAAAAAGAATTAGAAGTGAATGCTGATCCTGAAAAAAGGGAAAAGCTGATAGGTAGCTTAGAGGCAACATTCAAAAAACAAGGCTTCTTAAGGAAATCACTCAACTGGATTAATTTGACTATTGTTGTATGTCTGCTTGCTTATAGTGGATGGGTTTTCACTGCTGTTACCTACGTTTTAATCTCTCTGCTTTGTAAGCTCGTTATCTCAATGGGTCGTGAAAAATTCGACAATCTGAAGCAACAAGTTCAGGGGTAAGAGCATGGAAGTTCTTATTAATGGTGTTAATTACGTCCCAGCAACGAATGTTGGCTCATCCATAGGAATAGCAATCACAACCCATAATCGTCAGGAAGTTCTTAAGCGCGCCATTGACCAGCATATGAAGCATCTTCCATCTGGTGCGCTGGTGGTTGTGATAGACGATGGCTCAAATCCTGCCGCTGTTGTACCGGCTAACGTGAAGCTGTTTCGACATGACCAATCATGCGGTATTGTCGCTTCGAAGAACGCCAGCCTGACCGCGCTAATGGATGCAGGGTGTGAGCATCTCTTCCTGTGGGATGATGACGCGTGGCCAATCGCTGATAACTGGCATCTCCCTTACATCGAATCTCCAGAGCCGCATCTGGCTTATCAGTTTCTTGACCTCGCTGGCCCACGAAAGATTAACGATATGACTGTCCTGTACAGGGATGATAAGCATATCGCTTACACCGGGCAGCGCGGTGTAATGCTGTATTACCACCGCAGTGCCATTGATAAGGTTGGCGGCTTTGATCCGGTATACGGTCGTGGCATGTACGAGCATCCCGATCTGGCGCTTCGCATTCACAACGCCGGGTTATCGACATGGGCTTTCGCTGATGTGGTTGGCTCTGAAAAGCTTATTCACTCAATGGATGAGCACGAAGAGGGCTCACGCTCCATCCCTCGTCCAGATCGCGAAGCTTTAGTGAAGCGTAACGTTGGTATTTTCAATGCGCGGCGTGATAGTGGATATACCGCTTTCACTTCTTACCGAAGTAACCCACATCTTGTTTTGACCACATTACTAACAAGTCAGCCAGATCCACAGCGCACAGGTAGAATGAAACATGATGCGGGCATTCTACAGTCGTGGGCTGATTCAGTATCTGGTGCAGTACTGGTTGTCCTGGCGGATGAACTGAAAGTATTACCTTATGGCGTAGAGTTGTGCGAAGTTCCCGAGTTGATCATGAGCCCTTACTTTGCTCGCTGGCTTCACATCTATCAATACCTGCGCTCACATCCTGAATTTGATCTGGTCTTGTGCACTGATGGTACCGATGTCGAGATGCTTAGAGAGCCCTGGGCAGAAATGCAGCCGGGTAAAATATATGTTGGGTCTGAGCATAAGACGTATTCCGATGAATGGATGAAGGCCAATCACCATGGAAAAGCATATAGCGACTTCATCGAGCAGCATCGTAATGAACCGCTGTTGAATGCTGGTCTGTTAGGTGGAAGTAGAACAGATGTGATGGAGTTTGCTCACCGTATCATTCGTCAGCACTACCTGATTGAAAGCCACCGATTCTGGAAGATGGAGACTGCACCCGCCACGCAGGTGGATATGGGCGCTTTCGGAATGGCTGCAAAGTCATTCGGTGATCGAATCGTTACCGGACCTCTGGTGCATACCATCTTTAAAACAGACGGTTTCGGTAAGGAGTTAGCTTGGTGGAAACACAAGTGAAGTTCGTAGTGGTCGGACACCATGACCGCTTTGCCTCTGCAGTTCTTCTGGCAAGCGATTTGGGAGCCCATCTTCTTCTGGATGAAGGTGAGCATGGGGCCAACTGGAATCATCGCCGAGCGCTTGAATGGGCTGCCAACCAATCATGCCGTGTTGTCGTACTTGAAGATGATGCTATGCCAGTCGCTGGATTCCGCGACAAGATTGCTGTGTGGCTTTCTCGATATCCTGATGCACTGTGTTCATTTTATCTCGGCACTGGCCGTCCACCACAGTATCAACTGGAGATAGCATCAAAGCTAATAGCAGCTGATAAGGCCAGAGCTGACTTCATAACATTGCCGCGTCTTATTCATGGCGTCTGCTACAGCGTACCTCAGCAACACATCAAGAGAGTGCTGGATAAATGGAACCACAGCAAAGCAGCAGACTATGCAGTCGGTGATGCTTACGGTGGCCCTGTTGTCTATCCATGCTACTCACTTGTTGACCACGCTGATGGACAGCCAGTAGAACCAGCCAGAGACAATCAGCCAAGAACAGAACGCCGCAGAGCATGGAGGTTACATGTCTAAGTTAAAGACACTACAACCGCGCCTGAAAGCTATCGACACTCGACGAATAAAGCCTGTCTATGGTGAGCATCGCCGCATAAGCGGTAGCGCAAGGGTAAGCCTTAAGCGTCGTATCTATGTTCGCGACGGTGGTCACTGCTGCATGTGTCAGCGAGTGGTTGACCTGCATGACAGTGAACTTGATCACCGCATAGCACTACAGTTCGGTGGTGACAACGATGAGAGCAACCTCTGGACGCTGTGCATTGATTGCCATTCAGGTAAGTCATCGCGCGAAGCATCAATGAACCAGCCTGACAGTGAGGCTCTGAAGCACTCTGTGCCGAAAGATAAATCACAATCTGGCATCGTAATTCTCTGACCAAACACCGGGGGGTATCAGTGGGTGTCAACGCCGATCGCGCTGGACACCGCGCCCCCTCTCACGCGCAGAAAATTTTCCCCTTTGGAGGGTGTTAACGTGTTAACAGGACAAAAGCGCAAATTCGCACAAGCGCTGATGTCCGGTTCATCCCAGGCTGAAGCAGCCCGAAAGGCCGGTTACTCCGAGAAAACCGCGAGGTCTCAGGGTTCCAGGCTGGCAAAAGACCCGGATATCATCGCGTTTATCAATAAAAAACGTGGTACCGAAGTCATTGCCGAGCAGGCTGTTTCTGAACCAGATGATCTGCCAAAAGTTGTTAACAGAACGGTGAAGGAATTTGATGATCCGCTTGAGTTCCTGAAAGCAGTGATGAACGACGTATCAGAAGAGACGGATGTCAGAAAAGACGCTGCAAAAGCGATGCTCCCATACCTTCACCCCAAAAAAGGAGAAGGTGGTAAAAAGGATGCGAGACATGCTGCCGCGAAGGTCGCAGCTACGGGTAGCAAGTTTGGGGCAATGGCACCCCCGAAGCTTGTTGTTAATAACAAGGGGTAATCGATGGCTCAATGGACCACGGCTTGCCCTGAATGGGAATCTCTTCTGGTTGCAAAGCAATCAATCATCCCACCACCAATTTTTCCAGACCAGGCAGAACAGGCACTTGGCATCTTCAAAGAGTTACGCGTCTCTGATTTACCAGGAAAGCCAACATTTGGTGAGTGCTCTGAGGAATGGGTATTTGACTTTGTTAATGCCATCTTCGGTGGCTATGAAGCAGAGACTGGCAAGCAGTTAATCCGCGAATATGGGCTGCTTATCTCGAAGAAGAACACAAAATCGACCATCGCAGCAGGGATTATGCTGACCGCGCTGATCCTGTGCTGGCGTGAAGATGAAGAGCACCTGATTCTCGCGCCGACAAAAGAGGTTGCAGATAACAGTTTTAAACCTGCTGCCGGGATGATACGCGCCGATGATGAGCTATCTGATATGTTCCAGATTCAGGACCATATCCGCACCATCACACACCGAGTAACGAGAAATACACTAAAAGTAGTAGCAGCTGACACCGATACTGTTTCAGGTAAAAAGTCTGGGCGCATTCTGGTTGATGAGCTTTGGTTGTTTGGCAAGAGATCTAATGCCGAAGCCATGTTTATGGAAGCACTTGGTGGTCAGGTATCTCGCAACGAAGGGTGGGTTATATTCCTGACTACGCAAAGTGATGAACCGCCTGCTGGTGTATTCAAAGAACGCCTTGATTACTGGCGAGCTGTGCGAGATGGGAAGATTAATGACCTTAAAACACTCGGCGTCCTGTATGAATTCCCTGACTCTATGGTGGAAAGTAAGGCTTACCTTGAACCAAAAAATTTCTACATCACCAATCCAAATATTGGACGTTCTGTAAGTGAAGAATGGATTGCCGATCAGCTTCTGAAGAACCAGAACAAAACAGACGGAACATTACAGCAGTTCCTTGCGAAACATCTCAATATCGAAATTGGTCTAAACCTCCGAAGTGACCGATGGGCAGGTGTTGATTTCTGGGAACCGCAAATTAGGGCGGTAACATTCAGCGATATCCTTCAGCGAGCTGAGGTTGCTACAGTTGGGATAGATGGTGGTGGCCTTGATGACCTTCTTGGTCTTTACGTTATTGGTCGTGACAAAGAAACCCGAGAGTGGATTGGATGGGGCCATGCCTGGGCGCATGAAATAGCTGTGCGCCGCCGCAAAAGCGAAGAATCCAGGTTCAACGATTTCGTTAAGGCCGGTGACCTGACTATCGTAAAACGAGTAGGACAGGATACGGAGGAAGTCGCTGAATATGTCAGCCGTATTAATGATGCGGAACTGCTGGATAAAATTGGCATTGACCCTTCTGGTGTCGGTCAGATCCTTGATGCTCTTGTTGAAGCTGAAATACCTGAAGATTCAGTGGTTGGTGTCAGCCAGGGATGGAGACTTGGTGGTGCGATTAAGACAACAGAGCGCAAGCTTGCTGAGGGTGTGCTTATTCATGGTGGACAGCCATTAATGGCCTGGTGTGTAGGCAATGCCAGGGTAGAACCTAAAGGTAACGCTATCCTTATCACCAAACAGGCTAGTGGAAAGGGGAAAATTGACCCCCTTATGGCCTTGTTTAATGCCGTTTCGCTAATGGCACTTAATCCTGAAGCGAAGAAGAAAGATTACCAGGTATTTTTTATATAAATAACACGTCAGTTAATGACCCGCCACGGCGGGTTTTTTCGTTTCTGGAGGACAGTAAATGAAGCTTGACCGCGCATGTACGATCATGACGGTGAAAGCGGTGGATGAGGACAAACGGATAATCACCGGGATTGCTTCCACACCATCACCTGACCGTGACGGCGACATTATGGACCCTGACGGTGCGAAGTTCGGTAGTGAAAACCCTTTCCTCTGGCAGCATGACAGAACCCAACCTATTGGGAACTGTTCTGCAAAGAAAGTGAAAGAGGGGCTTCAGATTACGGCGCAACTTGTTAAGCCAACACCTGACATGCCATCGCAGCTGGTGGCCAGGCTTGAAGAAGCGTGGGCATCAATCAAATCAGGTCTTGTGAAAGGCCTGTCTATCGGCTTCAAGCCAATTAAATACGCATATCTCGACTCTGGTGGCATCCATTTTCTTGAATGGGAGCTTCTTGAAGTTTCTGCAGTAACGATCCCGGCGAATGCCGAGTGTTCGATTCAAACCGTTAAGTCGTTTGACCGCCAGTTACTCGCCGCGCTCGGCAATGAGAAACCGGTAGTTAAAACCATAAATTCTGCTGGCGCTTCAGCACCGAATAAATCTTCTCAAAAAGGAAAATCAACGATGAATATCGCTGAACAGATCAAAAGTTTTGAAAACAAGCGTGCAGCGCTGGCCTCTTCACTGAACGACATCATGAGCAAAGCCGCCGATGAAGGCCGCACGCTGGATGCGGAAGAAACAGAAAGCTACGACAACACCTCTACTGAAATTAAAGCGGTCGACGAGCACCTTAAACGCCTGCGTGATATGGAAACCAGCATGGCATCAACCGCCAAGCCAGTAACTAAAGCAGCATCTGGTGAAGTTACAGTGGTGAATAACGCGCCATCCATCATCCGTGTAGAGCCTAAGCTGGAAAAAGGTATCGCATTTGCCCGTTTTGCCAAGTCTCTGGCAGCTGGTAACGGTAGCCGCTCCGAAGCGCTGCAGATTGCGAAAAACCAGTATCCTGATGACACCAAACTCCATCATGTTCTGAAAGCTGCGGTAAGTGCTGGTACCACCACAGACCCTGCCTGGGCTGGTGCACTGGTTGAATATCAGGATTACGCGCAGGATTTCGTAGAGTATCTGCGTCCTCAGACCATTATCGGACGTTTTGGCCAGGGTAACATCCCGTCCCTGCGTCAGGTGCCGTTCAATGTGCGCATTCCGGCGCAGACCTCCGGTGGTTCTGCTAACTGGGTTGGTCAGGGTAAAGCCAAGCCTCTGACCAAGTTTGACTTTGCAACCATCACCTTCGGTTTTTCCAAAGTGGCGTCTATCGCAGTTCTGACTGAAGAGCTGATCCGTTTCTCAAATCCATCTGCCGATGCTCTGGTGCGTAACGCCCTGGCTGAAGCAGTGATTGCGCGACTGGATACCGACTTCATCGACCCGGCAAAAGCGGCAGTGGCTGATGTTTCACCTGCATCTATTACCAACGGCATTACTGCGATTACGTCTACTGGCGATCCGGATACCGATGCTGCAGCAGCATTTGGTCAATTTATTACCAACAACCTGCAGCCGAATGGCGCGGTCTGGCTGATGTCCAGCACTACGGCTCTTACGCTGTCCATGCGTAAAAATGCATTGGGCCAGAAAGAGTATCCGGACATGACCATGCTGGGCGGTACATTCCAGGGGCTGCCAGTAATTGTCTCCCAGTACGTTGGCAATCAGTTGGTATTGGTTAACGCGCCGGATGTGTACCTGGCTGATGATGGCGGTGTAGCCGTTGATATGTCTCGCGAAGCTTCTCTGGAAATGCAGAGTGCTCCGACCCATGACAGCGCCACACCAACGGCAGTGGAACTGGTATCCATGTTCCAGACCAACAGCGTGGCCATTCGTGCAGAGCGCTGGATTAACTGGAAACGCCGTCGCGATGCAGCAGTAGCTGTTATCTCCGGCGTTGATTACAGCAATGGCGCTACCAGCTAAGAAGGAGGGCGGGGGAAACCCCGCCATTTCATATGGCAAAGATCAGATACCTACAGCGTACACATGACTCATTGCCAGGTGATGAGAAAATTGTGAATGACCAGTGCGCAAAGGTGCTGGTTCTGCTGCATAAAGCTGAATATGTGACTAGTAAAAAAGCTGGTGGGCCGAAAAAGAAAAAAGTTAACGCGGAGAATGGCTGATGTGGAATTCTTTGATGTGGAATCCTTTTAGACGGAAAGAGAAAGCACTACAGCAACCATCGTCTCGCGGCTGGGCTCCGATATTTTCCTTTGTCAGAGAACCTTTCGCAGGTGCCTGGCAAAGAAACATGGAAATCAGGAATGAAACCGTACTTTCCTATTATGCGGTGTTTTCCTGCATAACCCTTATTGCCAGTGACATTTCAAAGATGTCTCCAGCCATTCAGGCCAAAGATTCTAACGGCATATGGAAAGAAGTTTCGGCTACTGAATTCGACACACTAATCAGTAAACCTAACCAGTTTCAGAACACAATTCAGTTCTTTGAAACATGGATGAATTCTAAACTTTCACGCGGTAATACTTACGTGATGAAGGTAAAAAATAATACCGGGAAAATTACAGAGCTTCGCATTCTTGATCCGGATAAAGTCATCCCGTTGGTCGCTGATGACGGTTCTGTCTTTTACCAAATCAGTCCTGACCAGATTAGTGGTCTCCAGGCACAAGTAACCGTACCTGCACGCGAAATAATTCACGATCGCTTTAATTGCCTATTTCATCCTCTTATTGGCATTTCTCCCATCTACGCCTGCGGACTCGCCGCAATGCAGGGGAAGCACATTCAGGAAAGCTCGGCATTCTTCTTTAAAAATGGCGGCAAACCAAGTGGCGTTATTACTATTCCTGGCTCTGTTGATGCTGACAAAGCCACAGAAATAAAAAAAGCATGGGATGCAGGTTACACAGGGGAAAATGCAGGAAAGACTGGACTGTTATCAGGTGGCGCAGAATACAAAGCGATCACCATGTCTGCGGTAGATGCGCAGACTGTTGAGCAGCAGAAACTCTCTGCAGAAATGGTTTGTTCTGCCTTCCATGTCCCGGCATATAAGGCTGGAGTTGGCGAAATACCAAGTTCTGATAACGTTGAAGCACTTGAACAACAATATTACTCGCAGTGCCTTCAGGTACTGATTGAGTCTATCGAGTCACTCCTGAAAGAAGCTTTCGAACTGGATGCCAAAAAGCGTGTTGAGCTTGATATCGGCGCGCTGTTACGAATGGACAGTGAACGCAGAATGAAAGCGCTGGGTGATGGAGTTAAAAATACCATCCTTACTCCAAACGAAGCCCGTAAAAGTGAAAACCTTCCTCCTGTTGAAGGTGGTGATTCTCTCTTCCTTCAGCAGCAGAACTTCAGCCTGGCAGCGCTGGCCAGGCGCGACGCATCAGAAGACCCATTCGCGAAAGGGACGCAACAGACGCAGACAGCGATTGCACCTGTTGATGAAAGTGGAAAGGCGCTAAGTGAGACTGAACTTTTCGCAGCGAAAACAATGCTCAGAGGATTATTAACAAAATGAATGAACGTGAATTATCCCTGATTAAAGCGCTTGGTGAAGAGTTTGGAGCAGCCATTAAAAAAATGGCAGATGACTTTCAGCAAGCGCTGGAGAAAACAGCCAGTAATCTGGAGAAGCAACTGGAAGAGGTTCGACAGTCAATTCCAGAATTCCAACCAGTAGAAATACCAGATGTATCTAAAATGGTTGCCGATGCTGTAAGTGAAATTGAATTACCGAAGGCACCAGAACTACCAGACTTTAACCAGATTATTGCCGATGCTACCGAAAGCGCGGTGAAGCAGGCTTTTGAATCAATTCCAGTACCCAAGGATGGTAAAAGCGTCACGGTTGATGATCTGCGTCCCCTTGTCGAAGAGGTAGTGAAGGCGTTACTTCCTGAACCGGTAGATGTTGAAAAGCTCGCTCAGGATTTGTTGTCAAAGATTCCTGATCCTAAACCAGGTTCCGATGGTCGTGATGCTCTTGCAATAGAGCTTGAACCATTCATTGACGAGAAAAAAAACTATCCACGCGGTACCTATGCGACTCACAAAGGCGGACTTTGGCGCGCCCATGAAAAGACGCACGGCATGCGGGGCTGGGAATGTATTGTTGACGGTGTGTCGGGTGTTGATATCAAACAAGATAACCAGCGGACCTTCTCAATTTCTCTCGAAAGAGCAAGCGGTACTGTTGAAGTTAAGTCCTTTGACATCCCGGTAACTATCTATCGCGATGTATTCAAATCTGGTACCGAATATCAACCTGGCGATACGGTCACATGGGGTGGTTGTATGTGGCATTGCAACGAAAAAACTTGTGACAAGCCTGGTGAGACAGGATCGAAAGGATGGACGCTTGCTGTCAAGAAGGGGCGTGACCTGAGGGATAAGCAATGATTGAACTGGTGACGCTCGAAGAGGCTAAGTTGCATCTCCGTATTGACGACGATTACGGAGATTCAGACCTTACCTTAAAAATTCAGGGCGGCAGCGCAGCAATACTTTCCTACATTCATGGAAGTCGCGCGTTTGTCGTGGATGAATCAGGAAATCTTATTGATGGTGAGCCGCTTACTCGCGTTCAGACTGCTCTGTTGGTTCTGCTTGGCTATCTGGACCGTAATCGCGGCGGCGAAGAAGAAGAAAAGTTGAAACAGGGAGAGCTTCCTTTTTCTGTATCAATGCTGATTTACGACCTCCGTAAGCCGACAATTATTTAAGGGGTTGGTATGGCATGCGCAGGATGCGCCAGACGGCGCGAGTGGATTAAAAAGTGGACGAGGATTGCCTATGAACGATCAGCAGGTAAACGAACTAACGGCGGCACTGAAAGCGCTGGCAACGTCTCAACTGAAACAGGCAGAAGCGATAAACCGTCTGGCTCAGGCGGATGAAACACTGATATCTCTGATTGCAAAAACGCTCGTTGATGAAATTGATGATGAGCTGCCACCGCAGACCTATCTTGATGGTAAACCGAGGTAATCGTGGAGTTTGCTAAACTGCGTCACCGCATCACTATTCAGCGACGAACATCTGTCCAGTCACCAACCACAGGGGCAATGGAATATACCTGGAACAACATGGCAGATGTTTATGCCAGTGTGGTTTCTTCATCAGTCCGTGACTTCATTACAGCTCAAGCCGCTAACGTAAAAGTTACTGCCAGAATCACCATTCGTTTTCGAGACGATATTCAGGAGAAAGACCGCATCCTCTTCCGTGGAAAAATATACAGCGTTGAAGGGATTTTACCTGACCCGAAAAGCGGACTTGAATACCTGACACTTCCATGTTCTGAGGGGGTTAAAGATGGCTGACAGCATTGAGTTTAAGCTTGAAGGTGTAGATTCACTGCTTGGTAAGTTAGAAGCCATTACCACGGAAACTAAGCGCAAAACAGGGCGCTCCGCACTGAGGAAGGCGGGAGACGTTATCGTAACTCAGATAAAGAGAAACGCAGAGCAGCTCGACGATCCTCACACCGCACGTAGCATCGCTGATAACGCCGCGCTGCGCTGGAATGGTCGTATGTTTAAACAAACCGGTGATCTTGCCTTCAGGATAGGCATTCTTCAGGGAGCCGTATTAAAAAAGCATCCAAGCACTGCGAAAGATGCACCCACGCCTCACTGGCGTCTTCTTGAGTTTGGCACTGAAAAGATGGCAGCAAAACCGCTGGTTCGTGCTGCTGCAAATTCCAGGCTGATTGAGGTTTTCAACACCTTCTCTGTTAACTACGAAGCGGGGATTGACCGAGCCATAAAACGAGCACAGAAGAAAGGAGAGACGGCATGATTGCTCCTATTTTTCCTGTTTGCGCGTCGAGTCCTGAAGTCACTGCCTTACTCGGAAGTAATCCGGTAAGAATTTATCCTTTCGGCATTCAGGACGATAACGTTGTTTATCCATACGCCGTCTGGCAGAACGTCAGCGGTTCTCCTGAAAATTTTCTCAACCAACGACCTGATGCGGACATGTATTCGCTTCAGGTTGATATCTATGCCGATACCCCTGATGAGGCCATTGTGGTCGCTAAAGCCATGCGTAATGCGATTGAGGTAAAAGCCAACATTGTTCGCTGGGGCAATCAGACGCGAGACCCTGAGACGCTCAGGTATCGATATTCTTTCGACGTTGACTGGATAGTCAATCGATAACAAACCTTCCACAACCGGCCTTGAGCCGGTTTTTTTATACCCGGAGATAATTATGTCAGTAGTGACTCAAGGCACTCAGATGTACGTTCTGAATAACGGTGTGGTCAGCGAAGTTGAATGTATTACTTCGTTCTCACCAGGTAGTAGTCCTGCAGATCAGATTGAAGATACCTGTTTGAGTGAAACCAATACGCGTCGATATAAAAAAGGGCTTCGAACTCCTGGTCAGGCTACTGTTGCTCTCAACGCTGACCCGGCAAACGCCAGCCATGTAATGTTGAGCAACCTGGCAGAATCAAGTGATCAGTCAGATCTGACTTTCGCTATCGGATGGGCTGATGGAACGGATGAACCAACGGTAGCGACTTCTGGTGATCCAGATGCAGTAGATGGTCTTTCTCTGCCGGATACGCGTACCTGGTATGTATTCCAGGGCTATGTTTCTGATTTCCCTTTCGACTTCCAGGCTAATACGGTCGTACAAACCTCAGCAACTATTCAGCGTTCAGGGCAGGGTGTTTGGGTTCCAAAGGCCCAACCAACGAGCTAATAACCAGGCATTAATGAGCGGGGGAAACCCCGCAAATTGAGAGGAAAGAAATGAAACTGAATATGGATTCGTTAAAACAGGCAGGGGCGTTCACTGGTCGTCCTGTTGAGAAGGAAATAACCTGGAAGCAGGGAGATAAAGAGATCACAGCTACCGTTTATATCAGGCCAATGGGCTATCACGATGCGGTATCAAATGTTCTTTCAGCAGTGGGTAAGATTGATGGTGTTGCAGGGCGTATCGCTGCATCAATCTGTGATGAAAATGGCGCTCCTGTTTTCACTGTCGCCGATATCACTGGCGAAGCAGACCCTGAGCGCGGCGCACTTGATGGTGCTCTTACCGTTGCTCTGCTTGTCGCTATTCAGCAGGTTAATGACCTGGGAAAGGCGAACTCAGCGCAGAAGACGAATTCTGGTGTGAATTAGTTCTCAACGGGATAGGCGGTCGTACCATTGCTGAAGCAAAAGAACGCGTTAGTGTTACAGAGTATCGCGACTGGGTTCTTTACCGTCAAAAGTACGGAAGCCTTAACGGAATGATGCGTACCGAGTGGGCCGCTGGCCTTATTTCTTCTGTGCTGGCTAACGTCAACCGTGGAAAAGATTCCCCCTCCTTCAAAGTAACAGACTTCACACCACACATTAACGAGCCTTCCATTTCACTGGAGCAGGCTATGCAGGAGTGGACATAGCATGGCTGGTAAATCACTCGGAACGTTGACCATTGACCTGGTAGCTAAGGTTGGTGGATTTGTATCTGGTCTAAGCCAGGCAGAACGAGCATCTCAAAAATGGCGAAAACAGGTTCAGGCTGATGCAAAAGCAGCTGCGGTAGCATTTACTGGTTTTGCTACCGCGGCAAGAGCGGCTGCTATCGGCGTCGGTGTTGCCGGTTACAACCTGCTAAAAACAACGTCAAAGCAGATTACCGAAACAGACCGTTGGGCTAAGTCGCTCAATATGTCTACGCAGTCTTTGCTTGCCTGGCAGTATGCAGCTGAAAAAGCTGGCGTATCCGGCGACCAGATGGCCGATATCTTCAAGGATATTGGCGATAAAATTGGTGATGCTGTACTTAATAAATCGGGTGAAGCGGTTGATGCTCTAGATGCGCTTGGATTATCGGCTAAAAAATTAGCCGGTGAATCACCAGATAAGCAATTGCTGGCTATCAGCAATGCGCTCGGCAAGATTAAAACAAACGCTGAAAAGACCACAATCCTTGAAAGTCTTGGTAACGACCTTTCAAAGCTTCTCCCATTGCTCGATCAGGGAGGCGAAAAACTTCGCCAGTACATGGACGCGGCAAAACAGTTTGGCGTTGCTCCTGACGATGCTGATATCGAAAAGTTGGTGAAAGTAAACTCCTTGTTTGAGGACATGGAGACGCAGGTATACGGCGTAAAAATTGAGATTGCAACCGGCCTGGCCAATGTTGACCTGTCAGGATTACAGAACGCGATCACTGACATGGGGGATGTATTCAAAGATCCTCAGGTTATTCAGGGGTTGACAGACCTGGTTGGTGGTGTTGTTGACCTCGCGACATGGCTTGTTAAAGTTGGTGCTGAAGCAGGGAAGCTAATTGACTTGTACAAAGGCGGTAAGGCTGTAGGTGACAACGCAACTGTAACTGATATAGAGCGCCGCCTCAACAATCTTAAAGCTGATGTAGAAGATCAGGGATTCCTTGCCAGCTTTAACCGAATTGGTATGGACGTTGAAGGGAAAAAAGCTGAAATAGCGCAATTAGAACGCCGACTCTCCATCATGAAAGCCGGTAATAATCTTCCTCTCGCCCAGGCCACTATAGGTGCACCATCTTCATCCAGAAATGACTATTCCTTAGGTACTGGAGAAACAAACGGTAAATCGTCTCCAGATGCCGGGGCCAAGAAACTGGAATCAGCGTTTAAGTCTCTGGAAATGAGCTATCAGCGACAGATAGCGCTAATTGACACAACTGGCAAAAAGAATCAGCAGGTAACCGAGCTTGAGAAGCTGCGTTTTGATTTCACTTCTGGGAAATTAACAGGAATTAATGCAGCTCAGAAAGAGCGACTTGAGCAACTTGCTACTGAGATAGACCGTCTCAACTCACTCAAAAAAGCCAACGAAGAAAACCTGAAACTTGTCGAATTTACCGCTAATTTGCGCAAGCAAAATCAGAATGACCAGGCAGCAAATGATTCTGATTTTATCGGCGCAGATATGGGCGACAAGAGCCGCCAGCGCATGAAGGAATTGCTTGATATCCAGCGTAGCTTTCTCGACAGGCAGGCCGACCTGCAGAAACAGTACCAAAGCGGCGATATCAGCAAATCTCTTTATGACCAGGAAACAGCAGCGCTACAGCAGGCGCTTGATGAGCGTCTTGATATTCAGGAGGACTACTACAAAAAATCTGATGCTCAGATGGGTGACTGGCAAAGCGGAATAATGGATGCGTTAAATGATTATGCAGATAATTCAGCTGATTATTATCAGACAGCTGCAGATGCGATGACCTCTATTCTTGGTGGGGCAACCTCAGTTATTTCTGACAACCTTAATGATCTTGTGCACGGTGCAGAAGATTTAGGTGATTTCTTCAGTAATATTTTCTCTGGCCTTGGTGAAACAATAATTAAAACCCTTTCTGATATGGCGGCACAATGGCTGGTATATCAGGCAGTGCAATTGCTGGTAGGTAAATCCACTCAGGCAAGCGCAGCGGCATCAATGCTGGCAAACGCACAGGCATCATCCTTGCAGGCTCAGATCGCCGCTTATGCATCTACTGCGGCAATTCCTATCGTTGGTCCCGCTCTTGCCCCTGCTGCTATGGCAACGGCGGCGGCAGTGACTGCTCCGCTTGTCGCTGCAGTTGGTACTTCTGCCCTTGCAGGTATGGCGCACGATGGAATCGACAGCGTTCCTGAAACCGGGACGTGGCTCCTGCAGAAAGGTGAGCGAGTCGTTACATCACAGACCTCGGCCAAGCTTGATGAAACACTCGACAGGGTGAATCAGCAGTCCACGCAGGGGGCTAGTTTCTCACCCGTTATAAACATGAATGTGAACGGAGACCCCTCCGACACTCAGATTGCCATGATGAAACAAGCAACTACAGAAGGAGCAAAGCTTGGTTATCAAAAGGCGGCAAGTGACCTGGCAAGTGGCAAGGGGAGCATTTCAAAAGCGATGATGCGCTGGAACACTAACAGGAGAACTGGTTAATGGCTAAAACTACCAGCATTAACTATCCGAATGATTGCCTGCCTGTTCCATTGCAGGATGGGTTCGGGTTAAAGCCTGTTAGCCCATTACTGAGAACAGAACTTACATCTGGCAGGGCAAGGCAGCGCCGCCTGTACACTTCAACGCCAACTCAGGCCTCAGTGGCATGGTTGTTTACAGATCCGGAGGCTCAACTGTTTGAGGCGTGGTTCAGGGATACCATCAAAGATGGGGCTGACTGGTTCAACATGCCTCTTCGCTCACCTCTTGGCACTAACGACATGTACGTTTGCCGGTTCGTCGATATTTATGAAGGGCCGACCATTGAGGGGGGTAATTACTGGCGATATACAGCCACCCTTGAATTATGGGAACGGCCAGTTCTTGCACCTGGTTGGGCTGATTTCCCGGATTACATTATCAACAGCAGCATTATTGATATTGTGCTCAACAGGGAGTGGCCCAGACCGTGACAATTCTGAATCGTCTTTACGCCTCATCTGGTGAAGAGGTGATTATCG
The DNA here is from genome assembly GCF_001037485.2 of Citrobacter sp. MGH105. Classification (NCBI taxonomy): domain Bacteria; kingdom Pseudomonadati; phylum Pseudomonadota; class Gammaproteobacteria; order Enterobacterales; family Enterobacteriaceae; genus Citrobacter; species Citrobacter sp. MGH105. The sequence continues at coordinate 2,113,622 of NZ_CP073048.1, forward strand.
AAACACTCCAGATAAACATCGGTAGTGAAGTTTATTATTTATGTAAGGGGTTCGATGATATTACCGCAACCACAGAAAATGGTGATGTTGCGACATTCCAGGCTGCGGCTATTGATATTGCTCTTCCTGCCAGGAATAGTGATGGAACTCAGGACTTACATTTTGCTATCGATAACATTGATGGAGTTACTTCAACAGCGATTCGTAACGCGCTGGATAATCTCTCAGAGGCATCTTTAACCTATCGTAACTACGTTTCTACTGACCTCAGTGCACCTGCTTCAGTTCCATACACTCTGGCGATTAAGAGCGGTTCATGGACGTCTACACAGGCGCAAATAACGGCTGGCTATATGAACGTACTCGATACTGCATGGCCTCGCCACCGTTACACCCTTCCGTACTACCCTGGCCTCCGTTACATGAGTTAAGGAGAAACTATGTTCAATCCTGACAAATACCTTTCTGTTGTGTGGCAGAAGGGTGGGCGCGTTTACCCTGAGCTTGACTGTTTTGGCATCGTCAATGAAGTACGGAAAGACCTTGGATTACCTCTCTGGCCAGATTTTTCAGGGGTAACTAAAGATGACGGTGGCCTTGACCGAGAAGCTGTCAAACTGATGCGATCACTTGAGAAGTGCGAGCCTTGTGTTGGTGCCGGAGTTGCATGTTATTCCGGTTCAACCGTCACTCACGTTGGTGTCGTAGTTGAGATAAATGGTCAACTTCACGTAGCTGAATGCAATCCAGGGATTAATGTGACATTTCTCCCCATTGTGCGTTTTAAACGTCGCTTTATCAAAGTGGAGTTCTGGAAGTGACAATCAGAATTTATCCTTCACGGCTGCCTGGAGAGCCACTCGAAACTCATGAGCACGGCGCAGTAACTATCCATCAGTGGCTTGCGAAGAACGTTCAGGGCTATAAGCCTGATATGAAGCACCCGATCACCGTTGATGTTGATGGAGAGAACATACCGCCTCAGGCATGGTTTGAATTTGCTATCAAATCAGACAGTGATGTCAGAATTTACCCTGTCCCTTATGGCGCTGTAGCTCTTGCCTGGATTGCCGTTGCTGTATCAGTTGCATCAGTCGCGTATGCTCTTTTCTTTGCTCCTGGTGTTGGTGACCTTGGCGGTTATTCATCAGGAACGGGAAACCCTCTTGATGTAAATCCTGCTAAAGCGAACAACGCAAAATTAGGAGACCCGATACGCGAGTTATTTGGTCGAAGCCGTATTTATCCTGACTATGCGGTACAGCCGGTAACAAGATTTTCATCTGATGATCCAACTGTCATGACGGTTGAAATGTTCGTAGTATTGGGAAATGGGCGCTTTTCATTTGGAGATGGTGATATTCGCGTTGGATCAACCCCAACCGCCTCTCTTGGCGACGGGTTTTCCTATACGGTTTTTCAGCCTGGACAGAACGTTAGCGGTGACCGTCGAACTGAAAACTGGTTTAACTCTACTGAGGTAGGAGGAACAGCTTCTGGTTCTGGTCTTGACATGGCGCAAACTGCACCTGCCACGGAAGATGTTGTTGCTAATTCGCTAACTGTTTCCGGACCAACAATAACATTTAATGGGCTGAGCACGGATGATGGAGATGAAACAACAAATGACCTTCCAGATACATGGACAGTTGGTGCTATTGTTGAGTTAATTGTTCCTGATTCCTATGTGGTAACTAATGATGGTGCTTACAGCAGAATTACCAGTGATACGCTTGAGGAAATATCTCCTTATGTTGGGATGCCTGTAACGCTCTGGTACAACAGTATTGATTACCAACTATTCATTGCTGATTTTATACCTCACTCTGAGCCAGTCGGCGAAGATGTGATTACCGCATCAATAACCCTCGCTTACGATAGCGCTACTGGAACTCCATTCACTGGAATTCCTGAAGGTTATGTCAGGCTATCTGTTTCCCATGCCGGAAGCGAATATAAGATTCTTGATATAGATGGAAGCACTGTAACTCTAGAACGGATTATTGATGGCGGCGTTGACCCGTCATGGCCTGGATTTTCACCGCGTACAGTTCTTGATTTTGAAGCCAACGGTTTAAACGAAAACGATAGTTGGATGGGGCCTTTTCTGGCGTGCCCCGAAAATGAAGTTGTTGATATGTTCGAAGTAAACTTCTTCTTCCCAAACGGAATTTGTGGGTATAACAAAAAAGGGAACAAGCAAAACCGCGAGGTGAAGTGGGAGATTCAGTACCGACCATATAGCTCAGGTGCCGGGTGGATAAGCAAAACAGGAGCGTACAATCTTCAGAACATCAACGGACTGGGATTCACCGAACGAATCACGCTGGATGCGCCTGCGTTGGTAGAGGTAAGAGCTCGCCGCACGAACGAGCAGGGGCAGGATAATAGTCGAGATAACATGTATTGGCAATCATTGCGAGGGCGTTTGTTGTCTCGGCCAGCATCGTATTCTGGCGTAACCACAATGGCGGTTACGGTGGAAACGGGAGGTAAACTTGCAGCGCAGTCAGATCGCCGCGTAAACGTTGTAGCCACGCGAGTTTATGATTCAGGGGTGTCAAGGAGCATTTCTGGTGCTCTGTATCATATAGGTAATGAGTTGGGTCTGGCGATGGACCATGAAGCTATTGACTCACTAGAAACTACTTATTGGGCTCCTGGCAGCGAATTTTTTGACTTTGCCACTACGGATTCTGTTTCTGCACTTGAGATGCTTCAGAAGGTGACAAATGCAGGAAAAAGTTACTTCCTTCTAGCCGATGGTCTGGCATCTGTAGCAAGGGAAGGTGTGAAAACGTGGACGGGAATAATCAGCCCACAGGAGATGACTGATCCGCTTCAGACGGCTTTCGTTGCTCCGTCAGCAGATGACTATGATGGTGTTAATGTTACATATATCAACGGCACTACATGGGCTGAAGAGACGGTGCAGTGCAGAACATCAGATAACCCAACTCCGGTAAAGATTGAGGACTATACGCTTGATGGTGTTATTGACCAGGACCGCGCTTATCAGATAGGTATGCGACGTCTGATGAAGTACCGTCAGCAACGTCTGACTCATACCACGACAACAGAAATGGATGCTCTCTGTTATAGCGTTGGAGACAGGATAGTCTTCACTGATGATATTCCTGGTAGCAAAACAATAAGCACGTTGATTGAGGCTATGAGCACAATTAACGGTGTAACGACTGTAACTGTGTCAGAGCCACTTGACTGGACATTTAACAACCCACGCGCATTAATACGTTATCAGGATGGTTCTGCTTCAGATTTACTGGCAGTTACTAAGGTAAATGAATATGAACTATCAGTAACAGAACAAGCCGAATTCAGCAGAATTATACTAAACGACCCATCCATTGAAGCCCCGCGGCTGATTTTCTGTGAATCATCCCGCGTTGGATATAGCGCATTAATTTCAGAGATAGCCCCACAATCTGATGGAACCTGTCAGGTAACGGCAAAAGAATATCGCGATTCATTCTATCAGTACGATAACGCTATATATCCAGGTAATGTTGCATAAATAAAACACCTTCTATAAACCCGCTTCGGTGGGTTTTTTCGTTTATGAGGCTCATATGACGACCTACAACACTGGCAATCCGCTGGGGTCTGCTGCTGCAAAAGATTTGTACGATAACGCTCAGAACTTCGACCACCTTTCTAACGACAAAGAAAACGAATCATGGAAAGACCGATTCGGAGTTTCTAGATTGACATGGTATGGAATAGAAAAAATGAGCCAGCAGGCCATTTCCGCATTTGGCTATATCACGCTGGACAGCTTTGAAGGAGGAAACACACTGACGCTGGCAAATCAGGTGCTGAGACTTGAAGCGACAGGTGAATATTATCGTTGGGATGGAACTTTTCCAAAGGAAGTTCCAGCCGGATCTACACCAGATTCTACTGGTGGTATAGGAGTTGGTGCGTGGTTGAGCGTTGGTGATGCATCCTTAAGGCCGTTAGTTATCAGTGAGATGAAAACGGCAAAATTTGATAAGACAGATGGGTTTAACTTTTCTTCTGGTTTTACTTTAAATAACAGAAAACAAGTAGCATTTAATAGTGAAGATGGTTTTTATTACCAGTTTCTAGGATCCATTCCTGTAACTATATTACCAGGAACCACACCACAAAAAAATATTAATGGAGGGGAATGGCTGAATGTCGGGAATGGTACCGACCTTGCATACTATGGGTATGTTTCGTCTTGGGGACTTGACGATGTTACTGATGTAATTAATGGTCTATGGTTAGCTGGAAGAGAAGTTGTCATTGACATAAATTGCACAGTAAGACAATTAAAACTGGTGTCTGGATGTTCTATAAAAGGTCTTGATAGAGAACTAACAATAACATTAATTCCACCAACTTCAGTTGTCAGTGGTGAAGAGTCTGCAAACATATACCATGCACCAGGAGATGGCGATTTAAGTGATGTATCTATTTCAAACTTTACTATTAATGGTGGTAGATATTCAAATCCTGCAATTCAGTATCATCACTGCATAGGAATATGGGCATCTTCTGGTGAAGTAATTAAAAACCTTAATTTTACACACCTAAGTATGAAAAATGCTGGTGAGGACTTCATTAAACTAGTGTGCACTGATGCTGATTCTTCAATATCAGATGTAAGTGTTTACTCGTGCGATTTTAAAACTGATGATAATAAATTAGGGTTGGCTGGGTATTCAGCACCTTCTTCAGGAAATGGAATCAGAACAATAACATCGTACGATCCGTATGCTTCGTATGGAGATAAGAAAATATGCAATGTTAAAGTAATAAATTGTAAAGCTAAAAAAATAAGAACACTCACAGATTTTAAGAGAGGAACTTACTCGTCAATTTCAACTATTAATTACACTGAAGATATGTATGATTGCCATCATTCATGTGATGGCGCATTTAATATTGTTATAGATAACATAACATGTAACACCAACTCGAACTTTAATGAAGGTACCGCAACTAACTTTATTGAAATACAAGGAGAGAATGTCATTGTCACCAATGTTACTGGAAATGGAAATGATATAACTAAGCAAGGTATTTTTGTTACTGATTATGGACTTACTGAAGAGAATGGTGTGGGGCATAATTCTGTTAATGTTTCTTTAGATAATGTGAAGTTATTAAACTTATTATCAGACGGGATTAAGGTTCAAAATGGTATTAATTGCACAACCAATAACATAACAGTACAAGGTTGCAAGGGGCATCCCGTATTATTTACCTCTGGATCAGGTAGGGTAGATGATGCCGGATATAAATTAGAGGGTTACTACAACAGTTTTGATGGAGTTAATGGTTCTGGTTGGACAAACCCTCCAAAATGCCAGGGGGTAAATTTTATCAAGGGACGAGTGGTAAACGCTCAAGGACAGGATGACTTATATATCCCTGGTAATATTTTACGTGAGGCTTCAGATGAATATGGAGCTTGGAAAAACAAATATTTATCAAAAAATCTTGTCGCCAATAATTATCTTGAATTTACAGCAGGCTCTGGTTCAAATCTCAAATGGTTTGTCAACGACAGAACATATGATGAAGTGGTTTATGCGCCATCTGTTCCACCCGGAGAGCCAATGGCAGTAACAGTCTCAGATCAGAGCACAACCGCTCTTAGGGAGATATACTACCCACCACTTGAAGCACGCAAAGACGATATTTTCTATGCTAGGGTATGGGCATTAAAGGGAAGTGCTGATAACTTTTCTATTGCAGTTCAAGAGCTTGATTCAAGTAAGAATTTAATTGGTAGCACCACTTTCTATGGAATCGAAATGAGCAATGTGTTGGAGTGGAAAGAACTTGTAATGAAGCATACTGTGGTAAGCAGCAATGCTTCATACGTAATGTTTGGACTTATCCCTGCAGGTGGTTATAACACACCTGCTAACACAGGAACGACAAACCTTTCTAACCTCAGGATAGGGCGTTCGCCATTTGGTGTGTCTTGATTTTCAAGAATGCATAATACCCAGCAGTAGGAATTAATAACCCTGCTGCCGGGTAAATCATAATCATTTCTGGAGTGTAATAATGTTTAAATACAGTTGTATTTTTCATATCCCAATACCCAAGCTGGCTAAATATAAAATCCATCAAAATGAAAACACTTAAATGATACGCCATTATGTGTTTTGAGCTTTTACCAATCGCCACCAGTAAATTAGTATCTCCAGATAACGCAGCACATTTAGACAAAAAAGTAACAATGAAAATACACAGTAGAGATACTGTTGTGGTCATTAAAAAACCTGATGGATAGATACTCCAAGACATAACTGTTGGTTGAATATATTTAGCGAGATATATAAAAGATAGCGCAATGAATATAAAAAGAGATATTTGTGAATTAATTCTCTTTATTAAATTTAAACCAAACACATTCCCTATAATCATAAACATAGAAGCATAAAGAGTTTGCGCTGCAACATTTACATACTGTAACTTAGTTTCATCGTAATATGGTGATAATATTTTTATAGCTATTACACCAAAAGCTATAGATATAACGGTTAATAATAAAGGATTTACTTTTGAACTTGTATTATACGATGCGAAAGAGACAATCAATGAAGAAAGAAGATATGATGTGCAGTACGCCAATAAAAACCAGCACACTAAAAATAATGGGTTATTATGAAAGTTTTGTTTTAGTGTGTAAATGATTGTATTAAGAACACCATCTGCGAATGGGTACCCCAAATCTATATCAAATCTCTTAGATAAGCTAACGGCTATTAATCCAGTTACTATATAGGTAATTACGGAATATTTTGAAATAGATGAGAATACATGTATTGATTTCTTAATTGGATTACCACTTTTTAAAGTGATTCCTGCAATGAAAAAGAATAAAGGCATGTGAAAAAGATATGGTGACATTATATTGAAGTAATCACCAGGATAATGTCCAATAACAACAAAAACAATACCAATAAACTTCATGATATCTATAGTTTTTGATTCAAAATTATCTATTTTCATTTTCAGTCTCAAAATCATTTGTATTGTTAAAGTATAGATATAAAACTATAAAAAAGTTATCATTTCCATCACTAATCATTAGAGCACAACTTAATATAAATATAAAATATTCATCAAAAATTGTAACAAAAAAGAAATCACAAACTTGTTTATCATTCTCAAAGAGACAAAGATAGTACCATGACATGCACGTCATGCGTAACTGTAATGCTGGGATTAACTGATTAATGCTCAATAAGTTTAGTGTTAGAGAGTTACAAGTCATCACTGGATCTACTGAACTACAAAGTAAATTATAAAAATTAATCTGAAACCAGCCACATATCAACATCTTCAAACATTTCCTGAACAGTACGGCTTATCTGTTCCTTCTCATGCTTGCTGGCGTCAGTGTTGATCGCCGGCAGTGTCATCATCGGTTTAACCCGAACACCAGCATCGGGGAAGATCCGGTGAACCCCCTTAGTTAACTCGCCCAGAATGATATTTTTTGCACCGGGCAGACCATCAAAATTCCTTTTGTCATAAACGAGTTCCACGAACATTGCTTATTACCTCTTTACTGTATGGATATACAGTATATACTGTGTTTTTATCCGGTATTCAAGAGAGGGCGTAAACATGGGCTTTCCTTCACCTGCGGCAGATTACGTTGAAACAAGGATCTCCCTTGATCAGCAGCTTATCAGTCAGCCCGCAGCGACTTACTTTATGCGAGCATCACGTTCACATTTCAGGGAAGGGATAATCCAGGGGGCGCTGCTTGTTGTTGATGCGTCACTTTCTCCCTGTGATGGCTCGCTGCTGATATGCGCGATAGACGGAGAATTCAGGATCAAGCGATATCGGACTCATCCTCAGCCCCACCTGGTTAATCTGGAGAACGGGAGAAGGGAGGCGCTGCCAGCAGATGATGACGGTTACAGTTCTGCGCCCGCTATATTCGGGGTGATCACGTACATCATTAATGATGCCAGGAACGCGGAGTTTGATGACTGCCCGGTGATGTGAATAGCTTAAATTGTGCGAGGATTTTAACCTCATTTACCCGACACGTTAGGACGATGTTGAGAGCAAAAAATGGTTCACCATTGTACCTTCTTGATGGTTATAAGCTATTGATTAAGTTGATCTTAAAATCATGTGATATTGGCGAAAAAATAACGTAACTTATTGATAGTGCTTGATAACACGCGTGATTTAAAATCCCTCGGCGTTCGCGCTGTGTGGGTTCAAGTCCCACTCCGGGTACCATGGGAAAGAACAGAATAATCAAAGCAATAAGCAGTGTCGTGAAACCACCTACGGGTGGTTTTTTTGTGCCTGTTTTTTACAAGCATAGATACCTTGCGTCAAGCAACCTGCCAGAAACGTAAACTGCCCTCTATATACTCACTATTGCTAATCAATCTATCGCCGAATCGGCGCGTTAAACATAAAGCCCCCTCGGGCAGGGTTGTTGATAAACCCATCGCGGGCGGGATTATAGTTGTGGTCCTGGAAACCATTCATCAGGATGGGATCGCCAAAGCCATCCTGTATCGCCAGCTGTCTGTGGATTCGGTTTCGTGCCCTGAACGTGAAAGCGAAATCACCCGTCCCGCCAATGATGAACACACCATTACCAGCTCGAAGTGCCGCGCTCAACTCTTGCTCTCTAACAGCCTGGTTTTGTAACGCGCTGGCTGTGGCAGACGATGACGCCAGCAGCAGTAATATGAGAACGGCGCATGAAAATACCGATGGCAGTTTCATGATTAATACCTATAAAAAGCATGGCTATTAAAGTATAGCTTTATGTTGTCATCTTAACTGAAAAGAAAACCAATAATTTAAACCTGCTATCCATACTGTGTTTAAAAGTCCGGAAGAGTAGTGCCGCGCAGTTAAGAACTATAATAAAAACAGCCAACAGGTGATTACTTCTTTTTGCTGGCAGTGCTGGTTCAGGGGGCTGCTATGAGCATTTCATCTTTTCCGATAGTTATGTTCGCAGCATTGCTCACCCTTAGTGGTGCAGCATATTCGGTGGAAAAAAAGGATATCTTTTCGCAGAATGCCAGGGCTACGGATCCCATCGCATTTTCTCAACAGTCATTTAATAACCTGACGTCTTATCAGGTCATGATGCGCTCCTCGTCGCCATCCGATGAAAGCAAAATTATTCGCTATAGCTTTCAAAAGCCTGGGTACGTGCGGATGGATTTTACCCAACCGCATTCAGGTGCGGTGCTTATCTTTAATCCTGTCAGCGGTAAAGTGACGTTATGGCCATTTGGTGCGGGTACGTTGCCCATTTTGCACCTGTCACCTACTAATTCATTGATCCAGGATGAGCGCGGTCATCGGGTGGATCGCTCTGATATCGGCGTGTTGTTGGGCAATATTCGTCATCTGCAACGCGAAGGGACAACGACCACTGTTGGTAAGGAAAACCTTGCAGGACGGGCGACGACGCGCGTATCTGTGGTTGGGCCAGGAACAATGGCGGTTGATGGTGTTCACCGCTATGACGTCTGGCTGGATAATTATCATGGACTCCCTGCCAAAGTGATCAGCTATGCGCCAGATGGGCAGCGATTAGAAACCGTGCTTCTGGATGCTATGGTCATTAACATCCGTTTTCCCGCCAATTTCTTCTCGCCTTGAGGAGTCTGTATTATGGCTGACTATCAGTTTTCCACCGTCTGGCGGGTTGAGGCTTCTATTCAGGAGGTATGGGATGTTTTTTCTCATCCCGATCAGTGGCCGGAATGGTGGGAAAGTCTGGAACGCATCGTTGAGCTAAAGAAAGGCGATCTACAGGGGATTGGGGCGCTGCATCGTTATACCTGGAAAGGAGCGCTTCCTTATCGCTTAACCTTTGACATCAACGTGTTGAATATTCTGCCCTGCTCGCTGCTTGAGGGGCAAGCCAGCGGGGCGGTTGAAGGGCGAGGCGTGTGGTCTTTTTCTGCCAGTGGCGCAGAAACCATCGTCAGATATGACTGGAATGTGCGTACCACGATTCGCTGGATGAATTATCTTGCCCCGCTGGCAGCACCTGTATTTCGCTGGAATCACAATACGGTCATGCGCGAGGGGGCAAGAGGGTTAGCCCGCAAACTGGCAACGAATGTCTATATTTTCTGAACTCGCCCTCACGGCTGTACTTTTTGCCTGTCTATGGCTTACTATCTGTCGCGCAGTTTCTTATTTCATTCACAGTTAACAGGTCTGTTATTGATGAATAACCTCCATCGGCTCACCTTTTTATGTCAGCGTCTGTCTGCTGTGATGATCGCATACGGTTTTTACCTTCTTAGCCGTAGCTCAACTCTTACAACATGGACAGACAGCAATGCAACGTCGACAATTTCTCAAAAATAGCGTTCTCCTTTCCGCCGCCGGTTTAGTCGGTCCTGCGGTTATTAGCCAGACGGTTCATGCCGCTGAGCCATCCGTTGCACCAGTCGCGCGTCGGCGCTTTGTGTTATCCCAGACGTATAAACTTAACCCTCCTAAGGGGTCGAACGGCGTGGTAAAACTGTGGATCCCGCTTCCGGTAGATACCGCGTTTCAACAAATGACGGCGCTTACCTTTAGCGGAAACTACAAGCATGCGTACGTTACCACTAATAATACTTATGGCGCGAAAACGCTGTTCGCCACCTGGCCTGACTCGCAGGGCGAACTGTTGATTAACGTTGATATCGACATTGAAACCGCCGACTGGGAGCCGCTGAAGCAGGACGCGCTGAAAACCTGGCAAGCGCCGGAGCAGATTATTTATCCGCTTGATGTAAAACCGTACCTGCTACCGACGACACATACCCCAGTTGATGGGCTGGTTCTGGAAACCGCGCGTAAAATTACCGGTAATGAGCAGGATCCGCTGAAAAAAGCATGCCTGATTTACGAGTGGGTGAGTAGCCATATGGAGCGCGATAATGACGTTATTGGCTGCGGCACGGGGGATGTGGCGGAGATCTTAAAAAGCGGTAAGCTCAAAGGAAAATGCACCGACATGAGCTCCGTTTTTGTTGCTCTGGCACGGGCCAGCGGCATTCCGGCGCGCGAACTGTTTGGCATCCGTCTGGGCAAAGCCAATAAACTCGAACGTTACTCGAAAAGCGCTTTTGGCAAAGCAGACAGTGCAGGCGTCGCCGATGTGAGCGGCGGGCAACATTGCCGAGCCGAATTCTATCTGGCCGGTTACGGCTGGTTACCGTGCGATCCTGCTGATGTGACCAAAATGCGTCTGGCAGAGAAAAAATCGCATCAGGACGCCGATGTCCAGGCGGTAAACACTTACCTGTTTGGTAACTGGGAAATGAACTGGGTTGGATTTAACTACGGGCGTGATTTCGAGCTGTATCCAGCAACGGAACAGGGAGCCATGAACAACTTTGGCTATCCTTACGCTGAAGTCGATGGTGACCCGATCAATTTCTATGATCCTAAAGCGTTCTCCTACAGCTATGTCGCCACAGAACAACGCTAAAGGGGCGGGGCTCACCCTGTTGACGGCCGCTGCGGCTGCTGTCACCGCGGGCTTATGCTGCGTTGGACCGCTGCTCTATTTGTTGTTTGGTATTTCGGCGGCGAGCTTTGCTGTTTTCACCCAGTTTGAGTTTTTGCGAATTCCCCTGATGCTGGTGTCATTGGGCTTATTACTGCGCGTCTTCTGGCGGCTCTATTTTTCCAGGCGGCTGTGGTGCTCCGGATGGTTAACATTGAAGCAAGCGCGCGTTCTCTACTGGTGCGCGCTGGTGTTGATTTTGCCGGTGCTATTTTATCCAACGCTCGTTGCCTGGTTTTATGAGGTATTTGAATGAAAATCTTCACATTAGTTGCATGCTTGTTGCTGCCGCTGTGGGCTCAGGCGGCCAATCAAAAAGTGGTGCTGGATATACAAAATATGACCTGCTCGCTGTGCGTTATTTCGGTCAATCAGGCTCTACGTGAAACCGACGGTGTGATTAAAGCAAAATACTCCCTAAAAACCCGACAAGCAGAAGCGATTGTGCCAGAAGGTTTCCCAACCGATACTTTACTTAACGCGGTAGCGAAAACGGGCTATACCGCAACGCTCAACCGTATTGAACAACAGTAAACCACCTTCGGGTGGTTTTATTGTGTTTTCCCGGTATGATGCCCGGCGGCTTAGTGTTCTCTTTTGTGCGTTAACTTCCGGAATTCCCCTCGTTTCCTGTTAACCTGAACAGGCGGCAGCTATATGCCGCATATGCCCATTTTTATCTGTTATCCCTCCAGCCATGTAGGATGATCACAGGCAAGATTTTTTGACTAAGGAAAAGCGTTATGAAAACGGGACCATTAAACGAGAGCGAACTGGAATGGCTGGATGATGTACTGACTAAGTACAATACAGACAAGGCTATTCTGGATGTGTCAGAACTGGATGGTTTGCTGACGGCGGTGCTGAGTTCACCGTATGAAATTGAACCAGAGCAGTGGCTGGTCGCAATTTGGGGCGGCGCGCAGTATGTCCCTCGCTGGTCCTCCGAAAAAGAAATGACGCGTTTCATGAACCTGGCGTTTCAACATATGGCGGATACGGCCGATCGTCTGGATGAATATCCTGAGCAGTTTGAGCCGCTGTTTGGTTTGCGTGAAATTGACGAGCATGAACTGACCATCGTTGAAGAGTGGTGCTTTGGTTATATGCGCGGCGTCGCACTGTCAGACTGGTCCGCGTTACCGGACACGTTAAAACCAGCACTTGAAGCTATTGCGCTGCACGGTACGGAAGAGAACTTTGCGGTGGTTGAGAAACTAACGCCGGAAGCGTTTGAAGAGAGCGTCGATGCCATCCGCCTGGCAGCGCTGGACCTGCATGCTTACTGGATGGCGCATCCTCAGGAAACGCCGGTCAAAGTACCGGTGAAAGTGGATGCCAAAGTAGGGCGCAATGACCCTTGCCCATGTGGCAGCGGCAAGAAATATAAGCAGTGCTGTTTGCATTAACAGAAAGGGGCGAAAGCCCCTTTGTTTTAACCCACTTCTGGTAGTAATCCTGCTGCAATAGAAAACTGTACTGCTATCACCACAATGCCGCACAAAAATACCAGCGCCAGCGCCGGAGCACCGCCTGCTACGCGGTAGTTGGCCTGCGGATTATGTTTTCTGCTCTGCCAGGCCAGCATCGAGGGAATGAGCAGCGCCAGCACCGCCAGGGCAACGCCCGCATACCCTAATGCCATGACAAAACCACGCGGATAGAACAACGCGAATGCCAGCGGCGGCAGGAATGTCACCGCGCCGGTTTGCATTCTTCCCGCTACGGTATTGCGGCGCTGGAAGAGGTCGGCCAGGTAGTCAAATAATCCCAATGCAACGCCGAGGAAAGAGGTTGCCAGCGCGAGGTCGGCGAACAGATGCACCGCCAGTTCGACGTGCGGCGAAGCCACGACTTCACGCAATGCCTGCAATAAGCCGTTTAAGCCTGCGTGGTTGGCTAATAGCCCCATGAACGTTGTCGAGTTAATGCTACCAAGCGTCGCCAGTTGCCAGAAGATATAGGCGACCAGAGGAATAGCGCTACCCGTAATAAACACCCAACGCAGTTTACGGATGTTACCGTTCATATAGCTGACGATACTGGGAACACTGCCGTGAAAACCGAACGAGGTGAAGATGACCGGGATTGCGGAGAGCGCCAACCCCTGTTGCAGCGGTAGCGTAAGCAGGTTCACTTTATGAATATGCGGCATTAACAGAGCCAGCATCGCCACCAGGAAGATTATCTTGGCACTGAATAGCAGACGGTTGAACAGATCGACCAGCGAGGTCCCCACGCAAACCACGCCACCGGCAACAAAGGTGAACAGCAGTACGCCTGTCGTCGGAGATATATTTGTTCCAGTCCAGTCGCTGATGCTGGAGGCCAGCAGTTCACCTGCACCACTGATGTACGCCGCCGTCAGGGCATACATTAAAAACATCATGCTAAAGCCCGTTACCCATTGTCCGTAACGACCAAGATAACGTTTTGCCAGCGTACCCAGCCCGGTATCTGCCGGGACATGTTGATACACTTCAAGCAGCAACAGCGCGGTGTAGCACATCAACGCCCAAAGACTGACTAACAATACCAGCGTGACGCTAAACCCCACGCCTGCCGCAGCCAGCGGCATTGCCAACATACCGGCACCAATCGTGGTTCCCGCCACGATAAAAATACTACCCAGGGTTCTGTTTTTCACGCTTTCCTCTGTCCCAGAGATAATCAATGGTTATATCTGCGGCGCAGATTAAGGCAAAACGCTATTTTCGTCAAATCACCGTTACAATAACTGTACATTAATGTTTACGATTTTTTGACCATTAAGATGTATAACAAATGACATTTATCTGCTGATAAACCTGCGTTAGCGCAAAGCGACGATGTGCGGTTCACATTAGGCTACGGACTTTATTAAGGAGGTAATATGGAATCTATTCACGGTCACGAAGTGCTTAACATGATGATTGAATCTGGTGAGCAGTATTCAAATGCCAGCCTTGAAGCGGCGATTACGGCACGTTTCGGCGAGCAGGCGCGTTTTCACACTTGTTCTGCGGCGGATATGACGGCAGGTGAGTTGGTGGCGTTTTTAGCGGCGAAGGGAAAGTTTATTGCAAAAGAAGACGGCTTCTCTACGCACGAAAGCAAGATCTGCCGTCACTGATTTCAAGGGGTAATGATGGCGGGTTGCCTTCATTACCCTAAAATATTAATTCTGTGTATCAAGCGTAGCCAGTTCTTTATCGATGAAATAAAGACCTTCGCCGCTTTTTCCTGCCAGCGACAGCTTATCAATAACAGATTTAAATAATTTCTCTTCTTCATGCTGCTCGGCAACATACCATTGCAGGAAATTAAAGGTTGGATAATCCTGGTGGGTCATTGCCGCGTGTGCCAGCTCATTAATTTTCTGGGTGATTAGCTGCTCGTGTTCGTAAGTAACACGGAACAGTTCATCCAGAGAAGCATATTCAGCAAAGGGTGAAGAAACGGTATTAATACGCGGCAAGCTGCCGGTATCGGTCAGGTAGTCGAACAGACGCTGCATGTGCGTCATCTCTTCCTGGGCGTGACGGCGCAAAAACGCGGCGGCACCTTCGAAGCTGTGATAGCTGCACCACGCGCTCATCTGTTGGTAGAGCAGAGATGAATATAATTCAAGATTCATTTGCTCATTCAGTTGGTCGATCATTTCTGTTTTCAGCATGGTTCTGCTCCACAAACGTTATTATATATTGACGTGGCGCCACTATAATTTGTTATTTAATTATTTGCAAAAGGTAAAATAATAAATTTATTTATTAAAAATGCGAATGGGAATAAAACGCATTAACGATATTAAACGGAGGATATAAATAATAAAGTGGTAAAAGACCAGCAAAAATGAGCTGGTCGGAAATATTAATAATTGAAAGAAGGTGATTGGGGCACCGCGACACCATGACACTGCCAGGCGAGTGTAATTTTGGTATTTAAGCACAGAGAGCCTGCATACACGCTACAGGTTGACACCGGATGACCAAACGCTTCTGCGCTGGCATAGCCCAGGCGCTGACACTCTTTAGTGGCTGTCCCTTGGGTAACGTAGTCATCGGTGCGTGCTGTTTGTAACATGGCCTGATTATAAGTCAGGCGAACCACACCAGTGATGGCGCTGGCTTCGCTGACCTGTGCCTGTTTTGTAATTGTGCATCCTGTCAGCATGAGCGGCAAAAGCGCTAGGATAAAGGTCTTCATGAGATCGCTCTGAAAGTTCGAAGATACACTATCATGGCATACAGAGACCCTCATCAATGGCTTGAATAGCCCGAAGATCACCTGCGATTAATCACAACGAGGTCATTTGCTTGAGGTAATTCTGAACTGTTCAGACAGGAATGTGAGCGCAATTTTATTTTTTAAAACTAAATTTCATTAAATTTGAAAGTGTGATTGCAAAATAGTAATGTGGCTGAATGTTATGACTTTCAGCGGGCTACCGCAGCGCATTCAGGAGAGTATAGAATGAAAATTGCATTGATGATGGAAAACAGCCAGGCAAGCAAAAACGCCATCATCCATAACGAGCTTAAGGCCGTTGCGGATGAGAAAGGTTTTCCGGTCTATAACGTTGGGATGAGCGACGAAAATGATCATCATCTGACCTACATCCATTTAGGCATTATGGCCAGCATCCTGCTTAATTCCAAAGCTGTAGACTTTGTTGTTACAGGTTGCGGTACGGGCCAGGGGGCAATGATGTCACTGAATATCCATCCGGGTGTGGTGTGTGGCTATTGCCTTGATCCTGCAGATGCGTTCTTGTTCTCTCAGATCAACAACGGCAACGCGCTTTCTCTGGCATTCGCCAAAGGTTTTGGCTGGGGTGCTGAGCTGAATGTGCGCTATATGTTTGAAAAAGCGTTCACCGGGCGTAACGGCGAAGGCTACCCACCGGAGCGTAAAGAGCCGCAGGTGCGTAACGCCGGTATTCTGAATCAGGTGAAAGCGGCTGTGGTAAAAGAAAATTATCTGGACACGCTGCGCGCGATCGATCCTGAACTGGTGAAAACCGCTGTATCAGGCCCGCGCTTCCAGCAGTGCTTCTTTGAAAACTGCCAGGACAAAGCAATCGAAGCGTTTGTACGCGAGGTGATTGGCTAAATCCTGTGAGCCCGGCGGCGTTCACCCTCCGGGCTACCTGTTCTTGTTCGATACTGCGCTTCCTGCATCACGGGTGAGCCGCAGCGTATCCACCATACCTACCAGACAAATAATGGCAATAGCGACAAAGGCCAGCCGGAAACTGATCCCCGGAATATTGCCCAATGCCAGCTTTTCACTGACCACATCGCCAATGCGGATGCCAATAGCGGCTAAAGAAATGCCCAACCCCACCGCTAATTGTGTCGCCGTACTGAACAGCGTATTAGCGTAGCTCATTTGTGCCGCGGGGACGTCCGCGAAGGCAAGCGTGCTGACGCCGGTAAACTGAATTGAGCGGAACACACCGCCCAGATACAACACCAGCAAAATAACCCACACGGGGGTCTGCGGCGTAATTAATGCACAGGCCAGCAACGCCAAAACGTTAAGTGCACCGTTAATCAACAGCAGTTTCTTAAAGCCCAGCCAGCGTATCAACGGTGTGGTGGCAGGTTTAATCGTCAGGTTGCCGACAAATACCGCCAGTACCAGCGAGCCCGCGTGAAAAGCGTTCATGCCAAAACCTACCTGAAACATTAACGGCAGCAGAAATGGCACGGCGCTGATAGAGGCACGAAACAGCGATCCGCCATACATGGTGACGCGAAAAGTAGGCACGTTCATGGCATCAAGGCGAATCATTGGCCAGGCGGTGCGATGAAAATGATGCAGGGCAAACAGAAAGGTCACTGTTCCTAGCGCCAAAAGTCCGGCGGTCAGCCAGCCCTGAGGCTGTTGGGTTCCCAGTAACTCCATGGCATACACCAGGCTCACCATCGCAACAGAGGTTGCGATAAATCCCGTTATATCAAATGGGCGGCGCTCGTCGTCATGAATATCCGGGATAAAACGTAGCGCCAGTGCAATCGCCAGTATTCCGAGCGGTACATTAATGAAGAAGATCCAGCGCCAGTTGGCATAGCTGGTAATGAATCCGCCAAGGGGAGGGCCAATGATGGGTGCGACTAACGCGGGCCAGGTCAGGGTCGCAATAGCGGTGATCAACTGATGTTTAGGCGTGGTTCGCAATACCGCGAGTCGGCCAACCGGAACCATTAGCGCGCCACCTACACCCTGTAAGATTCGCATGGCGACAAAGCTCTCAAGGCTTTCGGACAAACCGCATAAAACTGAGGCGAGAGTAAATATCGCCAGTGCAAGGGTAAACACCTTTCGGGCGCCGAAGCGATCCGCAATCCAGCCGCTGGCGGGGATCAGTACCGCGAGGGTGATCAGATAGGCGCTGATACCTATGTTCAGGTCAACTGCGTGCACGCCAAAACTTTTCGCCATGTCGGGCAGTGCGGTGGCAATCACCGTGCCGTCAATAAACTCCATAAAGAAAGCCCCGGCAACAAGTAATGCAGCCGGGGATAGACCGCGTTTGTTCTCAACCGCTAAATGTTCACTCATGTTGTGCTTGCCATCTCAAAAGAAACTGACTGGAACTATTTTTATTTTCAGCGCATTCGGAAGGCATGCGCGGCTATCGTTTCGTTCGTTGAATGGGTACTATGACGACCTTTCTATAAGGAGCTCACTATGTCCCAAACACTGAATGCCGATCAGGAACTGCTCTCGGACGTTGTTGCCTGTCAGCTGGTTATCAAGCAGATTCTGGATGTTCTTGATGTTATTGCCCCAGTAGAAGTTCGGGAGAAAATGTCCAGCCAGCTGAAAAGCATCGACTTTTCCAGCCATCCTGCAGGTGCCGATCCGGTCACTATGCGCGCAATACAAAAAGCGGTTGCCTTGATCGAGTTGAAATTCACGCCGCAGAATGAATCTCATTAAAATAAACCGTTGTTTCAGGTTTTAGAAAGGTTTTTTTGCGCCTCGCAGAATGAGAGGTGTGAGCGTAGAGAAAATTGAGCACCAGCCGGATAAGGTGCGTCGCATCGTTATCCGGCATTAACACGATGAAAATTGAAGATTAGTGATGTTGGTAGTTCACGACGTTCAGCAGGTGCTTATCGGTTTGCGCCATGCACAGTCCCGCACGTTTAGCGCTGCGGACTTCATCAAGAATCGTCTGTAACAGCACGCCATCTTGCTGCTGCTCTTTTTCCAGATCGTGAAGAAAATCAATGGTTGTTGCATCATTCAAGGCTTCTGCTTCATTGGTTAAGCGTGATAGCTTGCTGTAGCGCTGTTGGTATTCATCCAGCGTTTTCTGAAACAGTTCTTCAAGGGAAGTTAGTTCATCACCCGGAACATCGATAGCCTTGACGATAGGGTTAGCCCCGGCACTTTTCATAAAATTAAACATACGCATCATTTGAGTCACGTTACCTTGCGCCTGGGTGCGTAGAAAGGTTGCGGTGCCAGTCAGGCTGTGTTCGTAGCACCATTCACTGAGATGCAGGTAAAGATTCGATGCGTAGAACTCGAGGTTCATTTGCGTGTTAAGTTTATGAACAATTCCAACTGCAGCCATATCAATATCCTTATTTCCAGAAAGGGGGATGTACGTTACTAACGTCAGTGCAACGGGCTGCCGCTACACCTCACCACTACGTACAATTAAAACTGTTAGCAGAATAAATCCGTTCCGCCGGTCCTTTAGTGATCACGAATTATATTCGCTCCCGATCGAGATTCAGCATAACTCCAGTCCCGACATAAGAAAATCCTTAAATCTGCGTATTTATGATTTTTTACATATTGTCATAGCAATATTAGTGATTTTTCCGCTTGTGCATATAAATGCTGTGAATATAACAGATTGATATTTATGGGGTTAAAGTGAAATATTGATAATGAAATGATGTTTCATATCACGAAATGGAATTTCACAATCATGTATTGTCTGTCGCCAGATGATTATCTGGTCTTCGGATGAAGAAATTTCACCATTGACCCGCGTCTGTGAACGCTATCTGCTGGCTAATTTTTTTTGCGCCAGATCAGTTTTGTGGAAATTAATAAAGTTAAGCGCCTGAATGATTCGACATTTATTGTTTGGTGTATTTGGAAAAATCGAGGAGTGTGTATGAAAAAGGTTGCCGTGCTACTGGCACCTGGTTTTGAAGAGGCGGAAGCCATTGTTACCATTGATATTCTGCGCCGCCTGCAGATCGAAGTTGAAACACTGGCCTACGCCGAGTCCCGTGCGGTGGTGAGCTACCATGACGTGCCGATGGTGACGGACAGCACGCTGGCTGCGCGTCAGACGGATCTTTATGATGCCGTTGTGTTACCCGGCGGGCCGCAGGGCAGCGTTAACCTTGCCGCCAGTGAGGCTGTCATCCAGTTTATCGCTCCCCATGACGAGGCAGGAAAACTCATTTGCCCGGTGTGTTCTGCGGCGGCGCGCGTGCTGGGTGGCAACGGCCTGCTGAAGGGGCGTCGCTATGTGTGTTCGGGAGATCTGTGGCAAAACGTCGCGGATGGAGAATATATTGATGCGCCGGTTGTTGAAGATGGCAATCTTATTAGCGGCAAAGGGTTAGGGCATATTTTCGATTTTGCTTTCACGCTTTCAGCGCGTCTGCTGGAAGATGACATTCCGGTTCGCGATCACGCTGACCACATTTATTACAGATGGTAATCATTGTGCTCCCGAATGCTTCGGTATTCGGGAACAAGGATTCGTTGGCTGATGTTATGGATTAATCTGCTACCCCTCTTTTTTCCCGTCGACAAAACCGCGTTTTTTTATGTCATTTCCCGCTGAATTTATGTACGCAATTACTGTAATTCTGTGGTGTGATGCCGCTCTCTTATGGAGAATCAATTTCCCGCTAAAAATACTCTCAGCACTGGCATTGATCTTATCAATAAAAGGTAATGCCTTGTTTTACGTCCGAATTACAAAAAATCGTCTGATTTTACCCTACATAAAAGAACGTTAAAGCTGGAGTTAACCATGCACAAATTCACTAAAGCGCTGGCTGCCATCGGTCTGGCTGCCATTATGTCACAATCCGCTATCGCTGAATCCATGAAGCTCGGTTTCCTGGTCAAACAGCCGGAAGAACCGTGGTTCCAGACTGAATGGAAATTTGCCGATAAAGCCGGTAAAGACCT
The DNA here is from genome assembly GCF_001037485.2 of Citrobacter sp. MGH105. NCBI lineage: Bacteria > Pseudomonadati > Pseudomonadota > Gammaproteobacteria > Enterobacterales > Enterobacteriaceae > Citrobacter > Citrobacter sp. MGH105. The sequence continues at coordinate 2,134,362 of NZ_CP073048.1, forward strand.
TGGTTTTGAGGTGATTAAAATTGCCGTTCCGGATGGTGAGAAAACCCTTAACGCCATCGACAGCCTGGCTGCAAGTGGAGCAAAAGGGTTTGTGATTTGTACGCCAGACCCAAAACTGGGGCCAGCCATTATGGCTAAGGCGCGTGGCTACGATATGAAAGTCATTGCCGTCGACGACCAGTTTGCCAACGCCAAAGGTAAGCCGATGGATACCGTGCCACTGGTGATGATGGCGGCAACCAAAATTGGTGAGCGCCAGGGCCAGGAGCTGTACAAGGAGATGCAAAAACGCGGTTGGGATGTGAAATCCACCGCTGTAATGGCCATTACCGCCAACGAACTGGATACCGCACGTCGTCGTACTTCTGGTTCAATGGAAGCGCTTAAAGCCGCAGGCTTCCCGGAAAAACAGATTTACCAGGTCCCAACAAAATCGAATGACATCCCCGGCGCATTTGACGCCGCCAACTCCATGCTGGTTCAGCATCCTGAAGTCAAAAACTGGCTGATTGTCGGCATGAACGACAACACCGTGCTGGGTGGCGTACGTGCGACCGAGGGGCAGGGCTTCAAAGCACCAAACGTGATTGGTATCGGGATCAACGGCGTTGACGCGGTGAGCGAACTGTCAAAAGGCGAAGCGACCGGGTTCTACGGTTCACTGCTGCCAAGCCCGGACGTGCACGGCTACAAATCCAGTGAAATGCTCTACAACTGGGTAACGAAAGGTGCAGAGCCACCGGCATTCACTGAAGTGACAGATGTGGTGCTGATTACCCGCGATAACTTCAAAGAAGAGCTGGCGAAGAAAGGCTTAGGCGGTAAGTAACAGAAGTGCTGCGATGTTGTAGGCCGGATTAGGCGAAGCCGCCTTCCGGCGCAATGCCCGGTGGCGCTGTGCTTACCGGGCCTACGTCCGGCGGTTTTCCAGGCCGGTAAAATCCTGACTCACGGAGACGTTATGCAACAGTCTACCCCGTATCTCTCATTTCGCGGCATTGGCAAAACGTTCCCGGGCGTTAAGGCGCTGACGGATATCAGTTTCGATTGCTATGCCGGACAGGTGCATGCGCTGATGGGCGAAAATGGCGCCGGGAAATCAACACTCTTAAAAATTCTCAGCGGTAACTATGCGCCAACAACGGGATCTCTGACGATCCGCGGACAGGAAGTTTCGTTCGCGGATACCACTGCCGCACTCAACGCCGGTGTCGCCATTATTTATCAGGAACTGCATCTCGTCCCGGAAATGACCGTTGCCGAGAATATTTATTTAGGGCAGTTACCGCACAAAGGCGGGATTGTGAACCGCTCGCTGCTGAACTATGAAGCAGGAATCCAGCTGAAGCATCTGGGGATGGATATCGATCCCGATACCCCACTGAAATACCTCTCCATTGGCCAGTGGCAGATGGTGGAGATTGCAAAAGCGCTGGCGCGAAACGCCAAAATTATCGCCTTTGATGAACCAACCAGCTCCCTGTCGGCTCGCGAGATTGAGAATCTGTTTCGCGTTATCCGTGAGCTGCGCAACGAAGGACGCATCATTCTGTACGTTTCGCACCGTATGGAGGAGATTTTTGCTCTCAGCGATGCCATCACCGTGTTTAAAGATGGTCATTACGTCAAAACGTTCACGGACATGCAGCAGGTCGATCACGATGCGCTGGTGCAGGCGATGGTCGGGCGCGACCTCGGGGATATCTATGGCTGGAAATCCAGACCGTATGGCACAGAGCGTCTGCGGCTGCATGAAGTCAAAGCTCCAGGCGTGCGTACGCCAATCAGCTTATCCGTGCGAAGCGGTGAAATTGTCGGGCTGTTTGGCCTGGTGGGGGCCGGACGTAGCGAATTAATGAAAGGGCTGTTCGGCGGTACGCGTATCACGGCGGGCCAGGTATTTATTGATGAACAGCCTATCGATATCCGTAAACCAAGCCATGCCATTGAAGCGGGGATGATGCTGTGCCCGGAGGATCGTAAAGCCGAAGGGATTATTCCGGTCCATTCAGTGCGCAACAACATCAACATTAGTGCACGGCGTAAGCATGTTCTGGGGGGATGCGTGATCAACAATGGCTGGGAAGAGACCAATGCCGATCACCATATTCGTTCACTCAACATCAAAACGCCGGGAGCAGAGCAACTGATCATGAATCTCTCCGGGGGTAATCAACAGAAGGCTATTCTCGGTCGTTGGTTATCGGAAGAGATGAAAGTGATTTTGTTGGATGAGCCTACACGCGGCATTGATGTGGGCGCCAAGCATGAAATTTACAACGTGATTTATGCCCTCGCAGCGCGCGGTGTGGCCGTATTGTTTGCTTCCAGTGACCTGCCAGAAGTACTCGGTGTCGCCGACCGTATTGTGGTGATGAGAGAAGGTGAAATTGCCGGTGAGTTACTTCATGAACAGGCGGATGAGCGCCAGGCGTTGAGCCTTGCTATGCCTAAAGTCAGCCAGGCTGTAGCCTGAATAAGGAGAGTATGATGTCTTCCGTTTCTACATCGGGTTCTGGCGCAACGAAGTCGGCGCTAAATCTGGGCCGCATTTGGGACCAATACGGCATGCTGGTGGTGTTCGCCGTGCTGTTCCTGGTTTGTTCCCTCTTTGTGCCAAACTTTGCGACTTTCATCAACATGAAGGGGTTAGGGCTGGCGGTATCGATGTCGGGTATGGTTGCCTGCGGGATGCTGTTTTGCCTGGCATCCGGTGATTTCGACCTGTCTGTCGCGTCTGTAATTGCCTGTGCTGGTGTAACCACTGCCGTAGTCATTAACATGACCGAAAGTCTGTGGATTGGCGTGGCTGCCGGGCTGCTACTCGGTATTCTGTGTGGCCTGGTCAATGGGTTCGTGATTGCGCGGTTAAAAATTAACGCCCTGATCACTACTCTTGCGACAATGCAGATTGTACGTGGTCTGGCCTATATTATCTCCGACGGTAAGGCAGTCGGGATTGAAGACGAGCGTTTCTTCACACTCGGCTATGCTAACTGGTTTGGTCTGCCGGCGCCTATCTGGATCACGGTCGTTTGTTTCATTGTCTTTGGCTTACTGCTGAACAAAACCACGTTTGGGCGTAATACACTGGCCATTGGGGGCAATGAAGAGGCGGCGCGCCTGGCTGGGGTTCCGGTTGTTCGTACCAAGATTATTATCTTTATTCTTTCCGGTCTGGTATCCGCCATTGCCGGGATTATCCTCGCATCGCGTATGACCAGCGGCCAGCCAATGACCTCAATCGGTTATGAGTTGATCGTTATTTCGGCCTGCGTGTTAGGGGGCGTTTCGCTTAAAGGCGGCATCGGAAAAATCTCATATGTGGTGGCCGGGGTGTTGATCCTGGGGACGGTTGAGAATGCGATGAACCTGCTGAATATCTCTCCGTTCGCGCAGTATGTGGTACGTGGCCTCATCCTGCTGGCGGCGGTGATCTTCGACCGTTACAAGCAAAAAGCGAAGCGTACCGTTTGATGATTTAAACCCCAACTTTTTAGTCTAGCTTCTGCCCGTCGCCAGCCGCTACCCGGCTGGCGATTGTTTTTTCAAATGGCGAGCATGGTCACACTGTCTATACTTATATCCGTCATACATCATCTATATGCCGCGATCCGCGTGGCGTTCTGACCATGATGAGGAGGATAACCGGGTGACAGCATCACTGACTTTACCCCCTGAACAATCTGCAAACTGTGCTTACTTTTTTGATCTCGATGGGACACTTGCTGAGATTAAACCTTTTCCCGACCAGGTCGTTGTCCCGAAGACAATCCTGCAATGTCTACATCGGTTAGCGACGCAGAATGCGGATGCGCTGGCATTGATTTCAGGGCGCTCAATGGTTGAGCTTGACGCACTCACTACTCCGTTTCGTTTTCCGCTTGCCGGAGTGCATGGGGCAGAACGCCGTGACATCAATGGTCAAACGCACATAGTAAACCTGCCTGAAGGTATCGAACGTGAAGCCGGGGCGTTATTACACGCAGCGTTGGTGACGTTACCGGGGACAACACTTGAAACCAAAGGCATGGCCTTCGCGTTGCATTATCGCCAGGCACCCGAACACGAAGCGGCGCTGGTTACGCTGGCTGAACGCATCACGCGCAGATGGCCGCAGCTTGCTCTGCAGCACGGAAAATGTGTCGTGGAAATAAAGCCTAAGGGCAGTAATAAAGGCGACGCGATAGCTGCATTTATGCAGGAAGCGCCTTTTGCTGGCCGGATCCCTGTGTTTTTCGGTGATGATCTGACAGATGAAACAGGGTTTGCTGTAGTTAACCGCGCTGGCGGTATTTCTGTAAAGGTAGGGAGCGGGCCGACGCAGGCAACATGGCGTCTGGATGGTGTCAGGGATGTCTGGCACTGGCTGGAGAAAAATAACTCTTCGCAGCAAGAACCGAAAGCAACGAATAACAGAAGAGGTGGCTATGAGTCGTTTAGTCGTAGTATCTAATCGTATCGCCTCACCAGATGACAAAGGGAGCGCGGGTGGGCTCGCGGTCGGTGTACTGGGCGCGTTAAAAGCTGCTGGTGGTTTATGGTTTGGCTGGAGTGGTGATACAGGTAATGAGGATAAACCTTTAAAAAAGGTCACCCGTGGCAATATCACCTGGGCCTCGTTTAATTTGAGTGAGCAAGATTACGAAGAGTATTACTGCCAGTTTTCAAATGCGGTTTTATGGCCCGCGTTTCACTATCGATTGGATTTAGTTCAGTTTCAGCGCTCTGCCTGGGAAGGTTACCAACGGGTTAATGCCTTACTGGTAGATAAACTTCTGCCGTTGCTTGGCGATGACGACATTATTTGGGTTCATGATTACCATCTGTTGCCGTTTGCCTGCGAGCTACGTAAGCGCGGCGTGCGCAATCGCATCGGTTTTTTCCTGCATATTCCTTTTCCGACGCCGGAAATTTTTAATGCGCTCCCGCCACATCTGGCGCTGCTTGAGCAAATGTGTGATTTTGATTTGCTTGGTTTCCAGACCGAAAACGATCGTCAGGCTTTTCTGGACTGTCTCGCAGCCCAGACTCGGGTGTCCACGCATAAAGATAAGCAGCACCTGGCATGGGGAAAAGCGTTTCGCACTCAGGTTTATCCCATCGGTATTGAACCGGATGAGATTGCTCGACAGGCGTCCGGTCCGCTGCCACCAAAATTGGCACAGCTAAAAGCGGAGCTTAAAAATGTGCAGAATATTTTCTCCGTGGAGCGTCTGGATTACTCCAAAGGCTTGCCGGAGCGCTTTCAGGCCTATGAGGCCTTACTGGAACATTATCCGCAGCACCACGGTAAAATTCGCTATACGCAGATAGCACCGACCTCGCGTGAAGAGGTGCAGGCCTATCAGGATATTCGCCACCAACTGGAAACAGAGGCTGGGCGAATCAACGGCAAATATGGGCAACTGGGCTGGACGCCGCTTTACTATCTGAACCAGTATTTTGATCGTAAATTGCTGATGAAGATCTTCCGCTACTCTGATGTAGGGTTGGTGACCCCGTTGCGCGATGGTATGAACCTGGTGGCGAAAGAGTTTGTGGCCGCACAGGATCCTGCTAACCCTGGCGTGCTGGTTTTATCGCAATTTGCCGGGGCGGCGAACGAGCTAACCTCCGCGCTTATTGTTAATCCTTATGACCGGGATGAAGTGGCAGGCGCATTAAACCAGGCGCTGACGATGCCACTTACCGAACGTATCTCGCGCCACGCTGAAATGCTTGAGACTATCGTTAAAAACGATATCGACAACTGGCAGGCGACGTTCATTTGCGATCTTAAAACGGTCACGCCGCGTCGGAGTCAATGCCAACTGCCAGACAATATCTCTTCCTGTTCTAAACTCGCATGAAGTCGTGGCACTGTGGATTAATCTCCAGCTAGCGGAACCAGAAGAACGTCCACCTGGCTGGTATGAATCACGCTTTTCGCTGAACAGGAAGCGCGCGAAAAAAAACTGTGGTTATGGTTGCCGTAAATGACCAGATCAATGGCGTGTTTGCGGCACACATCCAGGATATGTTCATTCAGAGCCCCATAGGTAATAAAGGTATGCTCAATGGGGTATTCTGCTTCTTTGCTAAGTTTGTCGATAAAATCCTGAGTCTCTTCCTGCATCACTTCACGCAGGTCTTCCAGCATGGGGGCAGCAAACTGGTTATACAGTTCGGGGTCTGAGACCAGCGTAATCAGGCTAATTCGGGCGTTGACAGGGCGAGCGATAGAAACCGCCTTGTCTAACAACTGCTGACTTTCAGGGGTGGCGGCAACAGCAACAAGAATGTGCGAATAGCTCATAACTCGCTCCTTTTTTTCAAGAATTATGAGAGGGCTTTTCAGCTTTACTCAGCTTACCCCATACTGCAACGTTTCCCGCCTCGATAGTGTGAATGTCATCATGATTATTCATTAATTATTCTTATAAATAGAATAATCGATTCATATTAGTTGCAGATATGTTCAGGTTACTTAAGTGAAACCCACCGCTAATGAAAACAATGTGTTAATAAAAATTAAACATATATTAACATTTGAAAGGTCGTCACATCGCGGTATTAATTAATCACTCTAAATATTTAACTTATTGTTTCTAAAGAATTTAATTAAAAAAGTTTTTTGAGTTAAATATGTGATCCAGCTCGCTATTTCACGGCGTGATATTAACGGATGTGAACAAAATACTATTCGGTTTTATTGCAAGAATATTCGTACATCAGGAATTGAAATAGATGATTGCGGATTAAAAAATAAGCAAAGTAAAAGCTGCGCTGATGGATTTATGTTAAGTGTTTGGCTGGTTTATGTGATCTTGATCACATATTCTTTAAATTCGCAGCATACCTCCGTTGTATGTGTAACTGACGGCGGGTAGAGTTGCGTCGAATTAGGAAAAATCTTAGACATTTGTAAGAATTGATGTGAGCTTGTAAGGGACGCTGCCTTCTTAAAAGGGAATGTTTAGACAACGCGTAAGTGTCGTCACGCTGCTATGTATTTGACCTTTTGCTTTTTTTTACCGGGCCTTCCCGGCGACATCACGGGGTGCGGTTTTACCGCATGAAAACAATGTTGGTTATTATGGATGCAAATAATGCATACATCCGAGTTGCTGAAACACATCTATGACATCAATTTGTCATATTTATTGCTTGCACAGCGTTTGATCGTTCAGGACAAAGCATCTGCGATGTTTCGCCTTGGTATCAGCGAGGAAATGGCGGACACGTTGGCAACATTAACACTTCCTCAAATGGTCAAACTGGCCGAAACAAACCAACTGGTATGTCATTTCCGTTTCGACGATCACCAGACTGTTACTCGCCTGACGCAAGACTCCCGCGTTGACGATCTTCAGCAAATTCATACTGGTATCATGCTTTCAACACGCCTGTTAAGCGACATCGATGATGCAGCACGTAAGAAAAGGGCTTGATGATGAGCGAAAAAAGCATTGTTCAGGAAGCGCGTGATATCCAGTTAGCAATGGAATTAATCACATTGGGCGCCCGTTTGCAAATGCTGGAAAGCGAAACGCAATTAAGCCGTGGTCGATTAATCAAGCTGTACAAAGAATTACGCGGTAGTCCTCCGCCAAAAGGGATGCTCCCGTTTTCCACCGACTGGTTTATGACGTGGGAACAAAATATTCATGCGTCGATGTTTTGCAATGCATGGCAATTCCTGCTCAAAACGGGTCTCTGTAGCGGCGTGGATGCCGTGATCAAGGCGTATCGGTTATATCTTGAGCAGTGTCCGCAGCCTGAAGAAGGGCCATTGTTGGCGTTAACCCGCGCGTGGACGCTGGTGCGATTTGTCGACAGCGGATTGCTGGAGTTGTCCCAATGCAATTGCTGCGGTGGGAATTTTATCACCCACGCACACCAACCCGCAGGCAGCTTTGCCTGTAGTTTATGCCAACCGCCATCACGGGCCGTAAAAAGACGTAAACTTTCCCAGAATGCTGCCGATATTATTCCACAACTGCTGGATGAACAGATCGAACAGGCTGTTTAACTGATACGGTGTGGATGAACACTCCAGCAGCGGTAAGCGATTACCGCTGCTTTTTTTTGTCCTGACCTTACGTTAATTGCCCGACTGCGCATCCTGTCATAGTCAATTGCGAAAGGATGATGTCGTGCTTATCTTATTAGGTTACCTGGTTGTTATTGGTACAGTTTTCGGCGGTTACATGATGACCGGCGGACACCTTGGGGCACTCTATCAACCGGCTGAGCTGGTGATTATCGGTGGTGCGGGTATTGGGGCATTCATCGTCGGCAATAACGGGAAAGCCATCAAAGGGACGATGAAAGCGATCCCGTTGCTTTTCCGTCGTTCGAAATACACCAAAGCGATGTATATGGATCTGCTGGCGCTCTTGTATCGCCTGATGGCCAAGTCACGTCAACAGGGCATGTTCTCGCTTGAACGCGACATCGAAAACCCAAAAGAAAGTGAAATCTTCGCCAGCTATCCGCGCATTCTTGCGGATGCCGTGATGCTTGATTTTATTGTCGATTATCTGCGACTGATCATCAGCGGCAACATGAATACGTTTGAGATTGAAGCGCTGATGGACGAAGAAATTGAGACTCATGAGAGCGAAGCCGAAGTTCCGGCGAATAGCCTGGCGATGGTTGGCGACTCGCTACCGGCATTCGGGATCGTCGCGGCCGTTATGGGTGTTGTGCATGCGCTGGCTTCTGCCGACCGCCCGGCAGCAGAGCTGGGTGCGTTGATTGCGCATGCGATGGTGGGAACATTCCTCGGTATTTTGCTGGCCTATGGATTTATTTCTCCGCTTGCCAGCGTTCTGCGACAGAAAAGCGCTGAAACAACCAAAATGATGCAGTGCGTGAAGATAACGCTGCTCTCCAATCTGAATGGTTACGCGCCGCCGATTGCCGTTGAATTTGGTCGTAAGACACTGTACTCCAGCGAACGTCCTTCGTTTATCGAACTGGAAGAACATGTTCGTGCGGTGAGAAATCCAACTGCGCAACAGACGACCGAGGACGCATGAAAAATCAGGCCCATCCCATTATCGTTGTAAAGCGACGCAAACATAAGAATCACGGTGGTGGGGCGCACGGCTCGTGGAAAATCGCCTACGCCGATTTTATGACCGCAATGATGGCCTTCTTTCTGGTGATGTGGCTCATTTCTATTTCCAGCCCTAAAGAATTGATCCAGATTGCCGAATATTTCCGTACACCGTTGGCCACCGCAGTGACCGGGGGAAATCGTATTTCGAATAGCCAAAGCCCGATTCCAGGCGGCGGGGATGATTACACCCAGCAGCAGGGCGAGGTGAACAAGCAGCCGAATATTGATGACCTGAGAAAACGTATGGAACAGAGCCGCTTGAGCAAACTTCGCGGCGATCTCGATCAACTGATTGAATCCGATCCCAAACTGCGAGCGCTGCGTCCGCATTTAAAGATTGATTTAGTTCAGGAAGGGCTGCGGATACAGATTATCGACAGTCAGAATCGACCGATGTTTAAGACCGGTAGCGCTGAAGTTGAGCCCTACATGCGCGATATCCTGCGCGCGATTGCCCCAGTGCTCAACGGGATCCCTAACCGGATCAGCCTTTCCGGTCACACGGATGATTACCCTTACGCGAATGGTGAGAAAGGGTACAGCAACTGGGAATTGTCTGCCGATCGCGCAAATGCATCGCGTCGCGAGCTGGTTAGCGGCGGTCTGGATGATGGAAAAGTATTACGTGTGGTAGGTATGGCCGCCACGATGCGTCTGAGCGATCGCGGTCCTGAAGACGCTATCAACCGCCGTATTAGCCTGCTGGTTCTCAATAAGCAGGCAGAAGAGGCCATTTTGCATGAAAACGCTGAAAGCCAGAATGAGCCGGTAAGTGTCTTACAACGGCCAGCGGAACTCCCGCCGGTAAGCGTTCCCACATCGCCACCAGCCAATCCGAGGTGATAGCGTGAGCATGGATATTAGCGATTTTTATCAGACATTTTTTGATGAAGCTGACGAACTGTTGGCTGATATGGAGCAACACCTGCTTGATTTGGTTCCTGAAGCCCCGGATTCCGAACAGCTGAATGCCATTTTTCGTGCAGCGCACTCGATTAAAGGCGGGGCGGGCACCTTCGGCTTTACCATTTTGCAGGAAACGACCCATCTGATGGAAAACCTGCTGGATGAAGCGCGGCGTGGCGAGATGCAGCTCAATGCCGACATTATCAACCTGTTTTTGGAAACGAAAGATATTATGCAGGAACAGCTCGACGCCTATAAAAGCTCAGTGGAGCCTGATGCCGACAGTTTTGAGTACATCTGCCAGGCGTTACGGCAGTTAGCGCTCGAAGCGAAAGGTGAAACCGCACCGGCAGTTGTCAACTCAGCAAAACTTAGCGTTGTTGACAGCGCCGCGATGCAGGAAGAGGCGGTTGCAAAGCCTGAACCCGCCAGTGAAGAGAGCAAAAAACGCATTACTCTCTCGCGCCTGAAAGCCAGCGAAGTGGATTTACTGGAAGAGGAACTGGGGAATCTGGCGACCTTAACCGATGTGGTAAAAGGAAGCGACACGTTATCAGCAACGCTTGATGGCAACCTCGCAGAAGATGACATCATCGCGGTGCTTTGCTTTGTCATTGAAGCGGACCAAATTGAATTCGAAACCGTCAGCGCAGCGCCTGTGGCAACTGAAGAGGTAGCAGTTGTCACTGAGCCGCAGCCGGTTGCTGTGGCACCTGCGGTGAAAGCTACCGCCAGTGAAGCACCACATAGCCGCGCGGAACGTGAAAAACCCGCCCGCGCCAGCGAGTCGACCAGTATCCGCGTAGCGGTAGAAAAGGTTGATCAGCTTATTAACCTGGTTGGCGAGTTGGTGATCACCCAGTCGATGCTGGCCCAGCGCTCTAACGAACTGGATCCTGTCAATCATGGCGATCTCATCACCAGTATGGGTCAGTTACAACGTAACGCCCGAGATTTGCAAGAGTCGGTGATGTCGATTCGTATGATGCCAATGGAGTACGTGTTCAGCCGTTTCCCTCGTCTGGTGCGCGATCTGGCCGGTAAGCTGGGTAAACAGGTTGAGCTGACGCAGGTAGGTAGTTCAACCGAACTCGATAAGAGCCTGATTGAACGCATCATCGATCCGTTGACGCACCTGGTGCGTAACAGCCTCGACCATGGTATCGAATTGCCGGAAAAACGCCTTGAATCCGGCAAAAGCCCAATCGGCAATCTGACGCTTTCCGCGGAGCATCAGGGCGGGAATATTTGTATTGAAGTGACCGATGATGGCGCTGGCCTGAACCGCGAACGTATCCTGGCTAAAGCTGTCTCTCAGGGCATGCCGATCCACGAAAACATGAGCGATGACGAAGTGGGTATGCTGATCTTCGCGCCAGGTTTTTCGACCGCCGAACAGGTAACGGATGTTTCCGGACGCGGCGTGGGTATGGATGTGGTGAAGCGAAATATCCAGGAGATGGGCGGCCATGTCGAGATCCAGTCTAAACAGGGACAGGGGACCACTATTCGCATTCTGCTGCCGCTGACGCTGGCGATCCTCGACGGGATGTCCGTGCGTGTGGCCGATGAGGTCTTCATTCTGCCACTGAATGCCGTTATGGAATCGCTGCAACCGCGCGAAGAAGATCTCCATCCGCTGGCCGGAGGAGAGCGCGTTCTGGAAGTGCGTGGCGAATATTTACCACTGGTTGAGTTGTGGAAAGTCTTTGAGGTTGAAGGCGCTAAAACTGAAGCGACTCAGGGCATAGTGGTCATTTTACAAAGTGCAGGGCGTCGCTATGCGCTGCTGGTGGATCAGTTAATTGGTCAACACCAGGTGGTGGTCAAAAACCTGGAAAGCAACTACCGCAAAGTGCCAGGTATTTCTGCTGCAACGATCCTCGGCGACGGCAGCGTCGCGCTGATTGTCGATGTCTCTGCATTGCAGGGGTTAAACCGCGAACAACGTGTGGCGATCACAGCCGCCTGATTGAGTGAGAAGGGAATAATATGACCGGTATGAGTAATGTAACTAAACTGGCCGGCGAACCGTCAGGTCAGGAATTCCTCGTGTTTACGCTGGGGGATGAAGAGTACGGTATCGATATCCTGAAAGTGCAGGAAATCCGTGGTTATGATCAGGTGACGCGCATCGCTAACACGCCTGCGTTTATCAAAGGCGTCACAAACCTGCGTGGTGTGATTGTGCCTATCGTCGACCTGCGCGTGAAATTTAGCCAGAGCGATGTGGATTACAACGAAAACACAGTGGTGATTGTGCTGAATCTGGGTCAGCGGGTGGTTGGAATTGTGGTAGATGGCGTCTCGGATGTGCTGTCGCTGACAACGGATCAAATCCGTCCGGCACCGGAGTTTGCGGTCACGCTGTCGACGGAATATTTGACGGGATTGGGTGCGCTGGGTGACCGGATGCTGATTCTGGTCAACATTGAGAAGCTGCTGAACAGCGAAGAAATGGCGCTGCTGGATATTGCCGCTTCCCACGTCGCATAATCGCCATAACTCATCCGGCCTACAATGATTGCTGTTGCAGGCCGGATTAGCGTAGCGCATCCGGCAGATTTCCCTCTTACGCTTCCCGCTCAACCAGCTCCGGTTCTTCTTCCAGTAAACCTTCATCCTGCGCCAGCATCGCCGTTGCAATCCCGTTACCTAATACGTTGATTGCTGAACGTCCCATATCCAGGAAGTGGTCAATTCCCATCAGCAACAGGATCCCGGCGACCGGAATGTTAAAGCTCGGGATGGTTGCAGCCAGCACTACCAGTGCTGAACGCGGCACACCGGCAATCCCTTTGGACGCCAGCATCAGCGTCAGCATCAGGACGGTGATTTCTGCGAAGGAGAGGTGAATATTATAGGCCTGAGCGATAAACATGGAGGCAAATGAACAATAGACCATGGAACCGACCAGGTTAAACGAATAACCGATAGGCAGCACGAATGACACGATGTTGGGTGAGCAGCCAAATTTAGTTAATTGCTCCAGCGTTTTCGGATAAGCGGCTTCGGAACTGCTGGTGGTGAAGGCGACCAGAACCGGGTCTTTCAGCATGCTCACCAGGCGGAATACCTCTTTTTTTAGCATCACATAACCCACAGCCAGCAGAACCAGGCAGGTCAGCAAAATAGCCACATAGTAGCCGCCGATGAACGAGGCATAGTTGAGCAGAATCCCCAAACCCTGGGTAGAGATAACAGAGGAGATGGCGGCAAAAATTGCCAGCGGCGCAACGTACATCACGTAGCCGGTCACTTTGAGCATAATATGGGAAACCACATCCAGCGCCGCAACCAGCGGGGCGTTGAATTTCTCACCAAGGGATGCGCCGCCAATACCGAAGAACATTGAGAACACCACAATTTGCAGGATCTCATTGTTAGCCATCGCTTCGGCGATGCTGGTTGGAATGGTATGCGTCAGAAAACCTTTCAGGCTCATGCCGCCTACGGCCAGGCCGGTGTCGGTGGCTTCCAGCGGGATCGCCAGGTTCAACCCGCTGCCGGGTTGCTCAAGGGAAACCACAAACAGACCGACCAGGATAGACAGTATAGAAGAGCTGATAAACCAGATCATCGCTTTGCCGCCCACACGACCGATGGTGGACGTTTCTCCCAGGCGCATAATACCAACGGTCAGGGTGCTGAATACTAAAGGCGCGATCACCATTTTAATCAGGCGTAAAAAGATGTCGGTAAGAAGCGTAATGTTATCGGCCCAGGCGGTCACGACGCCGGGGGAGGCATAAGAGTGGATCACCGCACCCGACAGGATCCCCGCCAGCATGAAGATCACGATAAACAACGTGAGTTTGTTTGCATTTGCCACTAAAAAGCCCTCAGTAAGGATTTAACATTTATTGATCGGTTACTCATTTTTTATACTTATTAAGTGGTAACGAGGTATTCATCGTATAAATTGGATTAAAGCGTAAACGGATACAACTTTTTTTAATTTTTTATCCATTTTGTTGTGGTATTTACGATGCGTATGTGTGATCTCAATCACATAAAAATGCGTATTTCGGCCATTCTGACCGTGCTCACCGATGAAAATAAATGTTATTTACATGATAATTATGGTGTTTTTATGTGAATGATTTGTGGTTGCTGCGCACCCGTTTTATCTTCCCCTCGCCAGGCTTCACATCCCTTCAGGATTTCCTTTTCGCAAACGTAAAGTTATCTCAGCGAGTGCCGATAACGTTGATAACTCGTTTTCAGGAAGGTGCCTTATGTTTAACCGTATCCGCGTTGTCACAATGCTGATGATGGTGCTGGGGGTTTTCGCACTGCTACAGCTTGTTTCCGGTGGTCTGTTGTTTTCTTCATTGCAGCAGAATCAGCAAAGTTTTGTTATTTCTAACGATCTTCGACAGCAGCAAAGTGAACTTACCTCAACATGGGATCTGATGCTGCAGACACGAATCAATTTAAGCCGTTCTTCTGCGCGCATGATGATGGATGCGTCTAACCAGCAAAGCAGCGCTAAAAACGATCTGCTGAAGAATGCGAAAGCATCGCTGGCGCAGGCTGAAACGCATTACGAAAAATTTAAAAACATCACACCGTTGCCGGAAATGGCAGAAGCCAGCGGCAACGTTGAGGAAAAATATCAGCAGTACCATGCGGCCCTGGCAGAACTGGTTCAGTTTCTGGAAAGCGGCAATATGGACGCCTACTTCGCGCAGCCCACGCAGGGAATGCAAAACGCGCTCGGCGAGGCGCTGGGCAAGTACGCCAGCGTTAGCGAAAAGCTTTACGTCCAGGCATTTGATCAAAGCGCACGGGATTACCATTTCGCCCAATGGCAGCTTGGCGTGCTGGCCGTGGTGCTGGTGCTGATTCTGGTGGTGGTCTGGTATGGCATCCGTCATACCCTGCTTAATCCTCTGTCCCGTGTCATTGCCCATATCCGGGAAATCGCCAGCGGTAACCTGACCGCAACTCTCGCCGTTAGTGGCCGTAACGAAATCGGCGAGCTGGCCAGTACGGTTGATCATATGCAGCGCTCGCTGACGGAAACCGTCACTCTGGTGCGTGAAGGCTCTGATGCGATTTATTCCGGTACCAGCGAAATTGCCAGCGGGAACACCGACCTTTCATCTCGTACGGAACAGCAGGCGTCTGCACTGGAAGAGACCGCAGCCAGCATGGAACAGCTGACGGCAACCGTGAAGCAAAACGCGGACAACGCGCGTCAGGCCTCGCAACTGGCGAAAAGCGCGTCCGATACCGCGCAGCATGGCGGCAAAGTGGTTGATAGCGTGGTGAACACCATGCACGAAATCGCCGATAGCTCGAAGAAAATCGCCGACATCATCAGCGTCATCGATGGCATTGCCTTTCAGACCAATATTCTCGCACTGAACGCGGCAGTTGAAGCAGCACGCGCCGGTGAGCAAGGCCGCGGCTTTGCCGTGGTAGCGGGTGAAGTGCGTAATCTGGCAAGTCGCAGTGCGCAGGCGGCGAAAGAGATCAAAGCATTGATTGAAGATTCCGTTTCCCGGGTTGATACCGGTTCCGTACTGGTAGAAAGCGCCGGCGAAACAATGAACGATATTGTCAATGCCGTGACGCGGGTGACCGACATTATGGGCGAGATTGCCTCGGCATCTGACGAGCAAAGCCGGGGGATTGATCAGGTTGCGCTCGCGGTCTCTGAAATGGATCGCGTTACGCAGCAGAACGCCTCTTTGGTACAGGAGTCAGCTGCCGCAGCGGCCGCTCTTGAAGAACAGGCCAGTCGCTTAACGCAGTCGGTATCGACTTTCCGTCTTGCGTCACGTCCGGCCTCGACAAAACCACGCGATACACGATTACCAGCAGCCCCGAGCGCATCCTATCCGCGCCAGAGCATTGAACAAGATACGAATTGGGAAACATTTTGACTGATAGTTAAACCGCGGCCAGTGCCGCCCAATGGGAGCGTTGATGTTTAATCGTATTCGAATTTCGACCACGCTGTTTTTGATTTTAATCCTCTGCGGTGTTTTGCAGATTGGCAGTAATGGCTTGTCCTTCTGGGCATTTCGGGACGGTTTTCAGAACCTGAATCAGGTCGAACGGAGTAATCAGCAACGCGCTGCGCTGGCCCAAACCCGCGCTGTGTTATTACAGGCCAGTACGGCCCTTAATAAGGCAGGGACGCTGACCGCCCTGAGCTATCCGCCAGAGGACATCAAAACGCTGATGACCCTCGCGCGCGATAGCCTGGCGCAGTCTGAATTGATGTTTAAACGCTTTATGGCGACGTCGGATTCGACGGAGCAAGGCAAGGCGCTGTTTGGCGCAACGGAGAATAGTTTCAGCCAGTGGCACAGCGCTCTCGCGCATCAGGCCACCTGGCTTGAAAATAATCAGTTGTCAGATTTTCTGACCGCGCCGGTGCAGGCGGCTCAAGATGCTTTTGATGCGAATGTGAATGCGTGGCAGAGCAACATCGACAGCGTGTTGCAAACGGCGGGAGAGCAGAGTCAGCGCAATTACCACATGTCGGGGGTGATTTTCGCCACCATGGTGGTACTGGCGGCACTGCTCACCAGCGGTGCGCTGTTCTGGTCGCGCAAGATGATCGTTCAGCCGCTGGCGATTATTGGCAGCCATTTCGACAATATTGCCGCGGGGAACCTGGCACGACCGGTAGCGGTTTATGGGCGCAATGAGATCTCGGCCATTTTTGCCAGCCTGCAGAAGATGCAAAAGGCGTTACGCGAAACGGTAAGTGACGTTCGTCAGGGCAGCTCAGCCATGCATAGCGGTATTTCAGAAATTGCGATGGGCAATAACGATTTATCTTCGCGAACCGAACAGCAGGCGGCCGCGTTGGCGCAAACGGCGGCCAGCATGGAGCAACTGACCGCCACCGTCGGCCAGAACGCTGATAATGCGCGCCAGGCGTCAGGAATCGCCAAAAGTGCGGCAGACACAGCGCATAAAGGTGGCGAGCAGACGTCCCGGGTCGCCAGCACCATGCATGAGATTTCTGCCAGCTCGCAGAAAATCGGCGACATCATCGGCGTGATTGACAGCATTGCCTTCCAGACCAATATCCTGGCGTTGAATGCCGCGGTAGAAGCTGCTAGGGCGGGGGAGCAAGGGCGTGGTTTTGCCGTCGTCGCTGGTGAGGTGCGCAATCTGGCAAGCCGTAGCGCACAGGCGGCGAAAGAAATTAAGGGACTGATTGAGGAATCTGTCACCCGGGTGCATCAGGGCTCGCAGCTGGTGGATATGGCGTCGCGCACTATGACGGAAATTGTCAGTTCGGTGACCCGGGTTAACGACATCATGGGCGAGATTGCCTCGGCATCCGATGAACAGCGCAGAGGCATTGAGCAGGTGGCGCAGGCCGTCAGCCAGATGGACTCCGTGACGCAGCAAAACGCCGGTCTGGTGGAAGAAGCCGCATCCGCCGCCGGACAACTTGCCACGCAGGCCGATCATCTTTCTGCTTGTGTCGCATTTTTTAAACTTGAAGAGCAAACCGTAGCAAAACAAGAGTTGGCGCAGCCTCAGGTTGCGCCCGTTGTATCCTGAATGTGATTGAGAAGGCGCTATGACATCATCTCTGCCCTCCGGGCAAACGTCATTATTGTTACAGATGACACAGCGCCTCGCGCTGTCTGACGCGCATTTTCGTCGGATATGTCAATTAATCTACCAGCGTGCGGGGATCGTACTGGCCGACCATAAGCGGGACATGGTTTATAACCGCCTGGTTCGTCGACTGCGTACCCTGGGGCTGGATGACTTTGGTCGCTATCTCAGCATGCTGGAAGCTAACCAGAACAGTGCTGAGTGGCAGGCTTTTATTAACTCCCTGACTACCAACCTGACCGCGTTTTTTCGCGAAGGGCATCATTTTCCGGTGCTGTCAGATCACGCTCGTCGGCGCAGCGGTGAATACCGCGTCTGGAGCGCGGCGGCGTCAACCGGAGAAGAACCCTACAGCATTGCGATTACGCTTGCCGATACCTTAGGTATGGCACCGGGCCGCTGGCGCGTTTTTGCCAGCGACATTGATACCGAAGTGCTGGAAAAGGCCAGAAACGGCATTTACCGCCTCGATGAGCTAAAGACGCTGTCACCCCAGCAGTTGCAGCGTTATTTCATGCGCGGCACCGGGCCGCATGAAGGACTGGTACGCGTTAGGCAGGAACTGGCAGGTCATGTTGAATTTTCCAGCGTGAACTTACTGGATAAGCAGTACAACGTGCCTGGCCCTTTTGATGCCATATTTTGTCGTAACGTGATGATCTATTTCGATAAAACGACACAACAGGACATTTTGCACCGTTTTGTTCCACTTCTTAAACCTGACGGGCTGCTGTTTGCAGGTCATTCAGAAAACTTTAGCAACCTTGTGCGCGAGTTTAGCCTGCGTGGACAGACCGTGTATGCGCATGCGCCAGGTAAGGATAAAGCATGAGTAAAATCAGGGTGTTGTCGGTAGATGATTCTGCATTGATGCGTCAAATCATGACCGAAATTATTAACAGCCACAGTGATATGGAAATGGTGGCGACGGCGCCGGATCCGTTGGTCGCCCGGGATTTAATCAAAAAATACAATCCCGACGTCCTGACGCTGGACGTGGAAATGCCGCGCATGGACGGCCTCGACTTCCTGGAGAAGTTGATGCGCCTGCGTCCAATGCCTGTGGTGATGGTTTCTTCACTGACCGGCAAAGGTTCAGAGGTCACGCTGCGGGCCTTGGAACTGGGGGCGATTGATTTTGTCACCAAACCGCAACTGGGGATCCGCGAAGGGATGCTGGCGTATAGCGAGATGATTGCTGAAAAGATCCGCACCGCATCGCGCGCAAAACTGGCGGCCCATAAGCCCATGGCGGCACCGACGACCTTGAAAGCAGGGCCGTTACTCAGTTCGGAAAAGCTGCTGGTGATTGGGGCGTCAACCGGAGGAACAGAGGCAATTCGCCATGTACTCCAGCCATTGCCACTTTCAAGCCCCGGTATTCTTATTACCCAGCATATGCCGCCAGGGTTTACCCGTTCATTTGCCGAACGTCTGAACAAACTGTGCCAGATAACCGTGAAAGAGGCAGAAGACGGAGAGCGCGTACTCCCGGGGCATGCGTATATCGCGCCGGGCGACAAGCATATGGAACTGGCGCGCAGCGGCGCGAACTATCAAATCAAAATTCATGACGGTCCGCCGGTTAATCGGCATCGGCCCTCAGTGGATGTGCTGTTCCATTCGGTGGCGAAACATGCGGGGCGCAATGCCGTCGGGGTGATCCTGACCGGTATGGGCAACGATGGCGCAGCCGGAATGTTAGCGATGAATCAGGCGGGAGCCTGGACCATTGCGCAAAACGAAGCAAGTTGTGTGGTGTTCGGCATGCCGCGCGAGGCCATCAATATGGGTGGCGTAAGCGAAGTGGTCGATCTTAGCCAGGTGAGCCAGCAAATGCTGGTGAAAATTAGTGCCGGACAGGCAATACGTATTTGAATCAGGAGTTTATTTTTATGGCGGATAAAGAGCTTAAGTTTTTGGTTGTGGATGACTTTTCCACCATGCGTCGCATCGTGCGTAACCTGCTTAAAGAGCTGGGATTCAACAATGTTGAAGAGGCTGAAGACGGCGTGGATGCGCTGAACAAGCTGCAGGCTGGGGGATTCGGTTTTGTTATTTCTGACTGGAACATGCCGAACATGGATGGACTGGAACTGCTGAAAACCATCCGTGCCGATGGCGGGATGGCTTCTCTGCCGGTGCTGATGGTCACGGCAGAAGCGAAAAAAGAGAACATCATTGCGGCAGCACAGGCAGGTGCCAGTGGCTATGTCGTGAAACCGTTCACGGCGGCGACGCTGGAAGAAAAACTGAATAAAATCTTTGAGAAACTGGGCATGTGAGGGTGTGATGATGATGCAACCACAAATTAAACCTGCTGACGAACACTCTGCAGGGGACATCATCGCGCGCATCGGCAGTTTGACCCGAATGCTGCGCGACAGCCTGCGTGAACTGGGGCTGGATCAGGCCATTGCCGAAGCGGCAGAAGCGATTCCTGATGCCCGCGATCGTCTCGATTACGTTGTACAGATGACCGCGCAGGCGGCGGAGCGTGCGCTAAACAGCGTAGAAGCTTCGCAGCCGCATCAGGACGCGATGGAAAAAGGGGCCAAAGACCTGACTAAACGCTGGGATGAATGGTTCGAAAATCCGATCGAACTCTCCGACGCCCGTGAACTGGTCACCGATACCCGTCAGTTCCTTGGTGATGTACCTGGACATACCAGCTTTACCAATGCCCAGCTGCTGGACATCATGATGGCGCAGGATTTCCAGGATCTCACCGGACAGGTCATCAAGCGCATGATGGATGTTATCCAGGAAATTGAACGTCAGCTGCTGATGGTTCTGTTGGAAAACATTCCGGAACAGGGCGCTCGTCCAAAACGTGAAAACGAAAGCTTGCTTAACGGCCCGCAGGTTGACGCCTCGAAAGCCGGTGTAGTGGCAAGTCAGGATCAGGTTGACGACCTGCTGGATAGCCTCGGGTTCTGATGCGTATTTGCCGGATGTGAGGCGTGGGCCTCTCATCCGGCTTACGCGCAATTCTGCTTAAAGCCATAAATCCCGTCTTTTTTACCGCTTACTCTTCCCATTGCTGGATAGCTGTTCTGGCATCATTCTCGCCTATATCTCTATCCAGGGTCTGATGCGTGGCAGAAGAAAGCGACGACGACAAAACAGAAGCCCCCACACCCCACCGACTTGAAAAAGCGCGGGAAGAAGGGCAGATCCCCCGATCCAAAGAGCTAACCTCACTGCTTATTTTGCTGGTGGGTGTGTGCATTATCTGGATTGGTGGGGAGTCGCTTGCCCGTAGGCTGGCTGGCATGCTGTCGGCCGGATTACGTTTTGACCACAGTATGGTCAACGACCCGAATCTGATCCTCAGCCAAATCATCCTGCTGATTAAAGACGCGATGATTGCGCTGTTGCCGTTGATTACCGGCGTCGTTCTGGTGGCTTTAATTTCCCCGGTGATGCTTGGCGGCTTGATTTTCAGCGGTAAATCCCTGCAACCCAAATTCTCTAAGCTGAATCCGCTGCCGGGCATTAAGCGCATGTTTTCCGCGCAAACCGGCGCAGAACTGCTCAAAGCAATACTGAAGTCCACGTTGGTGGGAAGCGTGGCCGGATTTTATCTCTGGCATAACTGGCCGGCGATGATGCGTCTGATGGCGGAGTCACCGATTACGGCGATGGGCAATGCCCTGGATTTAGTCGGTATGTGTGCACTACTGGTGGTGCTTGGCGTTATTCCGATGGTGGGGTTCGACGTCTTTTTCCAGATCTATAGCCATGTGAAAAAACTGCGTATGTCGCGTCAGGATATCCGCGATGAATTTAAGCAAAGCGAAGGTGACCCGCACGTTAAGGGCAAAATTCGTCAAATGCAGCGCGCGGCCGCTCAGCGTCGCATGATGTCGGATGTGCCGAAAGCAGACGTTATTGTCACTAACCCTACGCACTACTCAGTGGCGTTGAAGTATGACGAGAACAAAATGAGCGCGCCGAAAGTTGTTGCGAAAGGGGCCGGGCTGGTTGCGCTGCGCATTCGTGAAATTGGCGCAGAGCACCGTGTCCCGACATTAGAAGCGCCACCACTGGCGCGTGCGCTCTATCGCCATGCTGAGATTGGTCAGCAAATACCGGGGCAATTATACGCCGCCGTTGCCGAAGTACTGGCATGGGTATGGCAGCTAAAACGCTGGCGTCTGGCTGGCGGCAAACGTCCACCACAACCTGAAAACCTTCCGGTGCCAGAAGCACTGGATTTCATGAACGAGAAGAATACTGATGGCTAATCTGGTCGCGATGCTGCGTCTGCCCAGCAACCTGAAATCCACGCAATGGCAAATCCTTGCCGGACCGATCCTCATCCTGCTGATTTTGTCGATGATGGTGCTGCCGCTGCCGGCTTTCGTCCTCGATTTGCTGTTCACATTTAACATTGCGCTGTCGATCATGGTGCTGCTGGTGGCGATGTTCACCCAGCGTACACTGGAGTTTGCCGCATTCCCGACGATTTTGCTGTTTACCACATTATTACGTCTGGCGCTGAACGTCGCGTCTACCCGTATCATTTTAATGGAAGGACACACTGGCGCGGCGGCGGCGGGGAAGGTGGTTGAAGCCTTCGGCCACTTCCTGGTGGGCGGTAACTTTGCGATCGGCATCGTGGTCTTCGTGATTCTCGTTATCATTAACTTTATGGTAATCACCAAAGGTGCAGGGCGTATCGCCGAGGTTGGCGCGCGCTTCGTTCTGGATGGTATGCCCGGCAAGCAGATGGCGATTGATGCAGATTTAAATGCCGGTCTGATTGGCGAAGATGAAGCTAAAAAACGACGCTCGGAAGTGACCCAGGAAGCGGATTTTTACGGCTCAATGGACGGTGCGAGTAAATTCGTCCGTGGAGATGCCATCGCTGGTATTTTGATCATGGTAATCAACGTGGTCGGCGGTCTGTTAGTTGGGGTGTTGCAGCATGGTATGAGCATGGGCAGCGCTGCGGAAAGTTATACCCTGCTGACCATCGGTGACGGGCTGGTGGCACAAATTCCTGCGCTGGTTATCTCTACCGCGGCGGGTGTTATCGTGACCCGCGTGAGTACCGACCAGGACGTAGGCGAACAGATGGTGACCCAACTGTTCAGCAACCCCAGCGTCATGTTGCTCAGTGCGGCGGTACTTGGACTTTTGGGTCTGGTACCGGGCATGCCGAACCTGGTGTTTCTGATGTTTACTGCCGCATTGTTGGCTCTGGCATGGTGGATGCGCGGTCGTGAGCAAAAAGCGCCAGATGAACCGCAGCCGGTGAAAATGCCGGAAAACAACTCCGTGGTGGAAGCCACATGGAACGACGTGCAGTTGGAAGATTCGCTGGGCATGGAGGTAGGTTACCGCCTGATCCCAATGGTGGACTTTCAACAGGATGGCGAGTTGCTGGGGCGAATTCGCAGTATTCGTAAGAAATTTGCCCAGGATATGGGCTTCCTGCCGCCGGTGGTACACATTCGAGACAATATGGATCTGCAGCCAGCCCGCTATCGAATTTTGATGAAAGGGGTAGAAATTGGCAGCGGTGACGCCTATCCGGGACGCTGGCTGGCCATTAACCCGGGCACTGCCGCCGGGTCGCTGCCGGGTGAGAAAACGGTCGATCCGGCGTTCGGACTGGATGCTATCTGGATTGAAAGCGCATTGAAGGAACAGGCGCAGATTCAGGGCTTTACGGTGGTTGAAGCCAGTACTGTTGTCGCTACGCATCTAAACCACCTGATTGGGCAGTTCGCCGCTGAGCTATTTGGCCGTCAGGAGGCGCAACAGCTACTGGATCGAGTGTCGCAGGAGATGCCAAAGCTGACGGAAGATCTGGTGCCGGGCGTTGTGACGCTCACCACGCTGCATAAAGTGCTGCAGAACTTGCTGGATGAGAAAGTACCGATTCGCGATATGCGCACCATTCTTGAAACGCTGGCGGAACATGCGCCGTTGCAAAACGATCCGCATGAGCTTACCGCGGTTGTCCGTGTTGCGTTAGGACGCGCCATCACTCAGCAGTGGTTCCCGGGTAATGAAGAGGTTCAGGTTATCGGTCTTGATACTCCGCTCGAGCGTTTGCTGCTGCAAGCGCTGCAGGGGGGCGGCGGCCTGGAGCCTGGGCTTGCAGACCGACTGCTGGCCCAGACTCAGGAAGCGCTGTCCCGGCAGGAAATGTTGGGCGCGCCGCCGGTCTTGCTGGTTAATCACGCGTTACGTCCGTTACTGGCGCGGTTTTTACGCCGCAGCATTCCGCAGTTGGTGGTGTTATCGAATATGGAGCTTTCCGATAACCGCCATATCCGCATGACGGCGACCATTGGAGGTAAATAATGCGTAATTTATTGTGGTTGTTGTTTTTTCCTCTGGTGGCGCAGGCCGCCGGAGAAGGGGCCTGGCAGGCAAGTGGCATGGGGATCACCTTAAATCACCGTGGCCAGTCAGCCTCGTCTGATCCTTTGGTTCCCAGCCAGCCGGTCTCAGGCTTGATGACGCTGGTGGCCTGGCGCTATGAACTGAATGGCCCCACGCCCGCAGGTTTGCGGGTGCGTTTATGTTCTCAGTCCCGTTGTGTCGAGCTGGACGGGCAAAGTGGGACCACCAACGGGTTCAATAACGTTCCGGCCATTGAACCGATGCATTTTGTCTGGGAGGTCCCCGGCGGTGGTCGCCTGATCCCCGCGTTACGCATTCAGAGCAATCAGGTGATTGTGAACTACCGTTAACCCCCTCCGTCATTCAGACCAGCAGTTGAAACTGCTGGTTGTTTCAACATTGCAGCTTCTCATTCAATTAAATAGAAACGTCGTTTTATAAAATAAGTGACGTACGTTGCCGGACTCTTTGTATTCTTGCCATTTCACGAATCCTTCTGGCAGAAATAGAAAGGTTTCACTTTCTGTTAGCTTTTACTGTGACCCTATAAGGATGCCCATTGTCAAAGCGAGGATTGCGGGGCCTCCCAAATAAAGCTGCTGCGCCGTAACAGGGGCAGGTCACAGCATTGAATCCGACATTGACAGAGGTTTAGTAAATGATTGTTTACCCGGTTAAACATAGCCCGTTATTGCGCCAGCCAGAACATTTTATTGCCAGGGATGAATTAAAAACGCTGATCAAAAAGGTGACGCATAACCTGGTCAATATTCATGACGAAACCGGTGAGTTCTTACTGCGTCTGGACGATGGACGCGTAATTGATACTAAAGGCTGGGCGGGATGGGAGTGGACACACGGCGTCGGCCTGTACGGGATGTATCAGTACTATCTGCAAACCGGCGATGAAACGATGCGCGATATCATCGATAGCTGGTTTGCCGATCGCTTTGCTGAAGGCGCAACCACTAAAAACGTGAACACCATGGCGCCATTTTTAACGTTGGCGTATCGCTATGAAGAGACGCGTAATCCAGCGTATCTGCCGTGGCTCGACAGCTGGGCTGAGTGGGCAATGCATGAGATGCCGCGTACCGAATTTGGTGGTATGCAACACATCACGCTGGCGGAAGAAAACCATCAACAGATGTGGGATGACACGCTGATGATGACGGTTTTACCGCTGGCGAAGATTGGCAAGCTACTCAATCGCCCGGACTACATCGAAGAGGCAACGTATCAGTTCCTGCTGCACGTGCAAAACCTGATGGATAAAGAAACGGGGCTGTGGTTCCACGGCTGGAGCTATGAAGGAAATCATAACTTTGCTAATGCCCGCTGGGCGCGTGGCAACAGTTGGTTAACTATCGTGATCCCGGACTTCCTCGAATTACTTGATTTACCGGAAAACAATGCTGTTCACCGCTATCTGGTACAGGTCCTGAACGCGCAAATCGCGGCGCTGGCGAAATGCCAGGATGAAAGTGGGTTGTGGCATACCTTGCTGGACGACCCGCAGTCGTATCTGGAAGCATCGGCAACTGCCGGATTTGCCTATGGGATCCTCAAAGCAGTACGTAAACGCTACGTTGGGCAAGAGTATGCGCCGGTAGCCGAAAAAGCCATTCGCGGCATTGTGCAGCATATTTCACCGGAAGGTGAACTGCTGCACACCTCGTTTGGTACCGGGATGGGACACAATCTCGATTTCTACCGCAACATCCCTCGGACCTCCATGCCTTACGGACAGGCGATGGCGATGCTGTGCCTTACCGAATACTTGCGAAAGTATTTTTGATATCGGTATTCGATGGCGATACTGCTATCGGACCTGATTGTTCAGTCGTCACTGTTTGTACCGTGTTGTCCTGCGGGGCAAACAGATGATCCATGATCTGACGCATAACCGGCGCGGCGGTGACACCATCGCTGCCGCCGTTTTCCAGAATTAACGCCACCGCGACCTTCGGGTTCTTATAGGGTGCAAATGCGGTATAGAACACGTGGTCGCGCAAGCGGACAGGGATCATCTTCGCATTGTAGGTCTGATTTTCTTTCAGGCTAAAGACCTGCGAGGTGCCGCTTTTTGCCGCAATGCCGTATGGCGCGGTGTGAAAGAACTTATAACCTGTACCATTTGGTTCATTCGCCATGCCGAACATCGCCTGACGCACCAGTCCCCAGTAGGGCGATGAGGCCGAGGCGATTTGTGATGGTGCTTCTGGAGCCTGATACGGCGTGATGGTTTTGCCGCTCTCTTCATCGAGCAGCAGGTGAGGGACGATAACCTTGCCGTTGTTAATCAGTGCGACCATGGCTTTTACCATCTGAATAGGTGTGGCAATCCAGTAGCCCTGACCGATGCCAACTGAAATAGTGTCCCCCTGATACCAGGCTTTTTTGTGCACTTTTTGCTTCCATTCGCGGCTCGGAAGCAGGCCGTTATACTCCTCATCAAGATCGATGCCGGTCGGTTTACCATAACCAAACTGGCTGAGCATGCTGTTAATCCGGTCGATCCCCATCATATACGCCACCTGATAGAAGAACGTATCGGCAGACTCTTCTATCGCTTTGGTGACATCCAGCATACCGTGGCCCGTTTTTTTCCAGTCACGGTAATGTCGCTCGGTGCCGGGTAGCGTCCAGGTAGGGGCGCCGAAGAAACTGGTCTGCGGCGTGATCACACCGTTCAGTAATGCCGACATCGCCATATACGGTTTGACCGTTGAAGCGGGAGGGTACAATCCCTGCGTGACGCGGTTGATTAATGGCAGGTCTTTATCCTGGAGTAGCTTGTTATAGTCCTGATAGCTGATGCCTTTGACAAACGGATTGGGGTCATAGCTGGGGTTTGAGACCATCGCCAGGACGGAACCGTCGTGTGGATCTTCAACCAAAACGGCGGCACGCTGGCCAGCCAACAAACTCTCAATGTATTGCTGTAAATGTAAATCCAGCGTCAGATGGATATCTTTTCCGGCAACGGGCGGCACATCTTTGATCAGGCGTACGATGCGTCCGTGGTTATCTACTTCCACCTCCTGATAACCGGTTTTTCCATGCAGTTCGTTTTCGTAATAGCGCTCAATACCTTGCTTACCGATGTTGTGATCGGCGGCGTAGTTCTCCGCCAGACCCTTTTGATCCAGTGCTTTCAGGTCGTTGTCATTGATTTTTGAAACATAACCCAGGACATGCGCCAGCGCCGCGCCATAGGGATACTGGCGGTCTTCGTAACTATTGATGTTGACGCCGCTAAAATGAAACTGGTTTACCGAAAAACGGGCGATTTCGACATCGGTTAGCGCATTTTTTAGCACCACAGGACGATAGCGGCTGCTGGCTTTCAGCTCATGGCGAAACTGGTCTATGTCATCAGGTGTGAGGTCAACGATCGGCGTGAGCTGCTGGAGTAACGCATTCATATCGCTGATTTTATACGGCGTAACGGAAATATCGTACCAGGTAACGTTGCGCACCAGCGGGATGCCATTGCGATCGTAAATCATGCCACGCGTTGGGGCGACGGGCAGCATTTTGATGTCGTTTGCATTCGACCGGGTGGTGTAATACTGGTGCTGGCAGATTTGTAAGTTATACAGATTGTAAATCAGGATGCCAAAACAGATGACTACCAGGCCAAAGGCCACCAATACACGCCGCTGGAAGAGTTTTTCTTCCGCCTCAAAATCTCTGAATGTCATTGACCCGTACCCGATTAATTCGCCGCCTAATGATACGGAGGCTTAGACGGGATGACAGGCAAAAGATGTTCCATATCTCTAGGGAAATGTGTCATTCCTTGTGGGTTGTTACAAATTACAGTGAACGTAGCCGTTTCTCGTCGGCCTGAGTGTGCTGCCTACGAGGGCGGTCATTCGGGGAAATAAAAAAACCCGCGACATAGCGCGGGCTTTCATATTACTTGAGGTGATTACATACGTTCTACGGTTTCGATACCCAGTGTATCCAGACCCAGCTTCAGGGTTTTCGCCGTCAGTTGTGCCAGCTTCAGTCGGCTGTTACGAATCTCTTCGTTTTCAGCGCTGAGAATAGGGCAGTGCTCGTAGAAGCCTGAGAACAGACCAGCAACGTCGTACAGATAAGCACACATCACGTGTGGCGTACCTTCACGCGCAACGACGGTCAACGTTTCTTCAAACTGCAACAGACGCGCCGCCAGTTGAGCCTCGCGATCTTCGCTGATAACGACCTGCGCATTTGCCAGCGCGCTTTCGTCCATATCTGCTTTACGGAACACGGACAGTACGCGGGTATAAGCGTACTGCATATATGGCGCGGTGTTACCTTCGAACGCCAGCATGTTGTCCCAGTCGAAGATGTAGTCGGTGGTACGGTTTTTGGACAGATCCGCGTATTTCACTGCGCCGATACCGACCGCATTTGCCAGTTTTTCCAGTTCGTCGGCAGGCATGTCCGGGTTCTTCTCCGCGACCAGACGACGTGCGCGCTCCAGCGCTTCATCCAGCAGATCGGCCAGTTTAACCGTGCCGCCCGCGCGGGTTTTGAACGGTTTACCGTCTTTGCCCAGCATCATACCGAACATGTGGTGTTCCAGCGGCACTGAATCCGGCACATAACCGGCTTTACGTACGATGGTCCAGGCCTGCATTAAGTGCTGATGCTGGCGAGAGTCGATGTAATAAAGAACGCGATCGGCATGCAGGGTTTCGTAACGATACTTGGCGCAGGCGATGTCGGTTGTGGTGTAAAGATAGCCGCCATCTTTCTTCTGAATGATAACGCCCATCGGTTCGCCTTCCTTGTTCTTATACTCATCAAGGAATACGACGGTAGCGCCTTCGCTTTCAACAGCCAGACCTTTCGCCTTCAGATCGGCGACGATGCCAGGTAGCATCGGGTTGTACAGGCTTTCGCCCATGACGTCGTCACGGGTCAGGGTAACGTTGAGGCGATCGTAGGTTAACTGGTTCTGCGACATGGTAATGTCGACCAGTTTGCGCCACATCTCGCGGAAGTATTCGTCACCGCCTTGCAGTTTCACAACATAACTACGGGCGCGTTCCGCGAAGGCTTCATCTTCGTCGTAATGTTTTTTCGCATCACGGTAGAAACCTTCCAGGTCAGCCAGCGCCATCTCTCCGGCATTTTCCTGCTGCTGTTTTTCCAGCCATGCGATGAGCATACCGAACTGAGTACCCCAGTCGCCGACGTGGTTAGCGCGAATAACGTTGTGACCGAGGAACTCCAGCGTACGCACCGCCGCGTCACCGATGATGGTGGAACGCAGGTGACCAACGTGCATCTCTTTCGCTACGTTAGGCGCGGAGTAGTCAACCACGACGGTTTGTTTAGCCGGTTGAGTTACGCCCAGACGATCGGAAGCCAGCGCCTGCTGAACGTGCAGCGCCAGAAATGCTGGATTGAGAAAAATATTGATAAAGCCCGGGCCTGCAATTTCAACTTTGCTGGCAATCCCGTTGAGATCCAGATGAGTCAGCACCTGCTCAGCCAGTTGTCGCGGCGCCATACCCAGTTTTTTAGCGACAGCCATCATGCCGTTAGCTTGATAGTCGCCGAACTGTACTTTTGCTGACTGACGAACCTGCGGTTCGCAATCTGCAGGTGCGCCTGCAGCAATCATGGCCTGACTGACTTTTTCTGAGAGAAGAGCCTGAATATTCACCGGAATACCTTACATTTATGAAGCGGCCTAAAATTCACCGCACCAGTTTAAGAATTAAGGGCGGGAGTATACTGCAAATGCCCGTTGCCGTCAGCATTGTGTGTACCGCCAGTAGCCTGAAATATAAACAATGCAATGGCGTAAATTTATTCATGATGTGTTCGGAGAAAACAGCGGTTGGATGGCGCAGCGCAACAGAGTAAATTAGCGACTTTGAACATGGATATGAGCTTTTAATATGGCGAACTGGCAAACCGTTGCAGAACTACAGGATATTTCTGCAGATTTACCGCATTTCACGCAGGCATTAACGGAACTTTCTACCCGTCTTGGGCTGGATATCACAGGCCTGGAAGCCGATCACATTTCCTTGCGTTGCCATCAAAATACCACCGCAGAACGCTGGCGTCGTGGGTTTGAACAGTGCGGTGAATTGTTGTCAGAAAACATCATTAACGGCAGACCTATTTGTCTTTTTAAACTGCATGAGCCGGTTTGTGTGCAACATTGGCAATTTTCCATCGTCGAACTGCCGTGGCCGGGCGAAAAACGCTACCCTCATGAAGGCTGGGAACATATTGAAATTGTTCTGCCGGGAGAGGCGGAAACGCTGAATGCGCGAGCGCTGGCGCTGCTTTCCGATCACGGTCTGAGTCAACCGGGCATTTTTGTGAAAACCAGCTCGCCAAAAGGAGAGCGTGAGCGTTTACCGAATCCGACGCTGGCGGTTAGCGATGGTAGCGTGACGATAAAATTCCATCCGTGGTCGATTGAAACCATTGTGGCAAGCGAACGTCAGGAGTGAGCATGGCTATACTGGAAATCTGCTGTTACAGCATGGAGTGCGCGCGCACGGCGCAGCAAAACGGCGCGGATCGTATTGAACTATGCTCGGCACCCAAAGAAGGGGGCTTAACGCCGTCACTGGGCGTCTTGCGTTCCGTTCGCCAGCACATTTCGATTCCCGTCAATCCCATTATTCGCCCACGTGGAGGCGACTTTTGCTACACCGAAGGTGAATTTGCTGCAATGCTGGATGATATTGCGATGGTCAGGGAACTGGGATTCTCAGGGCTGGTGACCGGCATTTTAGATGTGGATGGCAATGTCGATATGCCGCGCATGGAGAAAATAATGATTGCCGCCGGTTCGCTGCAAGTCACTTTTCATCGGGCCTTTGATATGTGTGCTAACCCACTCAATGCGCTTAAAAAATTAGCTGATTTGGGCATTGCCAGAGTACTCACTTCAGGGCAAAAATCAGATGCGGCGCAAGGTTTAACAAAAATAATGGAACTTATTGCGCAGCCCGGTGCTCCAATCATTATGGCCGGAGCGGGGGTTCGCGCCTCGAATTTGTCCCTGTTCCTTGATGCTGGAGTGCAGGAAGTCCACAGTTCTGCCGGAGTATGGCTGGCTTCACCAATGCGTTATCGCAATTCGGGGTTGTCGATGTCTTCGGATACGCAGGCGGATGAGTATTCGCGCTATGCGGTAGACGGGACGGCGGTTGCTGAAATGAAAGCAATCATTGCACACCATCAGGCCAGCTGATTTTTACCGTTGCATCATGTCGCCCAATATGATGCTTGCTCGTACCAGGCCCCTGCAATTTCAACAGGGGCCTTTTTTTCTCCTTCATATTTCAAGCCGCAGCAGCGTTGGCCGCCTCGCGCACCCCGGTCACGTAGTTATCTACGCTCCCGGGGATTTGCTGCGTTGCCGCCTTGCTGCAACTTGAACTATTTTGGAGAAACGGCGCTATACGTAACGGTCATTCGGCAATCTATTACGGCTTACGCGCAATCAATACCGCACGTAATGGGGCGGGGTAGCCTTCCACCGTTTTGCTGTGGTCGATAGGGTCGAGGAAGTCGGCCAGCGACTCGGTTACCATCCACTCGGTGCGGCGCTGCTCTTCGGTGGTGGTGACGCAGACATCGGCGATGCGCACATCAACAAAACCGCATTTTTCCAGCCAGTTTTTTAGCGCCAACGCAGATGGAATAAAGTAGACGTTACGCATCTGCGCGTAACGATCGCCCGGCACCAGTACGGTATTTTCATCACCTTCGACGACCAGCGTTTCCAGCACCAGTTCGCCATCTTTAACCAACTGATCCTTTAATTGCCACAGATGTTCCAGCGGCGATCGGCGGTGATAAAGCACGCCCATGGAGAACACAGTGTCAAAGGCGTTTAGCGCTGGAAGTTGCTCAATACCCAGCGGCAGCAGGTGAGCACGCTGGTCATTGCCCAGCAGTTTACGTACCGCCTCAAACTGGCACAGAAACAGTTGCGTAGGATCGATCCCAACCGCCAGATGCGCTCCAGCGCCAATCATGCGCCACATGTGATAGCCACTGCCACAGCCGACATCAAGAATGGTACGGCCGGTGAGATCAGACAAGTGCGGCAGAACGCGATCCCACTTCCAGTCGGAACGCCATTCGGTATCGATGTTGACGCCGTACAGCGAGTACGGTCCTTTACGCCATGGCATCAGGTTACGCATCAGGGTGTCGATGCGTTTAAGCTGGCCTTCGCTGAGCGGTTCTTTACTTTCTGCGGTAACGCTGTGTAGTAAGTCCAGACGATGCGGCGTCAGCTCGGGCAGAAACTCGACGGCGTTTGACCATTGCTTAAAAAGACCGTGCTGATCGCGCTGCCAGGCAGCGATTTGCGCCGGAAGCGTTTCCAGCCAATGGGACAGATGATTTTTGGCAATCAACTGATAAAAGTTACCAAAATCGATCATGCGCTAACCTCAGCTTTCAACGCCACCAGAGAGCCAAAGTTGAAGCACTGGAACCACAATTCGCTGTGCTCAAAGCCGGCCTGATGCAGTCGCGCTTTGTGCGTTTCTACCGAGTCGGTCAGCATCACGTTTTCCAGCATGCTGCGTTTCTGACTAATTTCCAGTTCGCTGTAGCCATTGGCCCGTTTGAAGTCGTGGTGCATGTTGAACAGCAGCTCGCCAACGTTAGCGTCTTCGAAACTGAATTTTTCAGACAGCACCAGCGCGCCGCCGGGATTCAACCCTTGATAAATCTTATCCAACAATGCCTGGCGCTCAGGTGGCTCAAGGAATTGCAGGGTAAAATTCAGCACCACCATCGAGGCGTTTTCGATAGTAATGTTGCGAATATCGCCTTCGACTACCTCAACCGGGGTCGGTGCCTTATAGGCGTCAATATGACGACGGCAGCGCTCAACCATCGCCGGGGAGTTATCGACGGCAATAATTTTGCAATTCTCGTGATGAATATTGCGACGCACCGAGAGCGTCGCCGCGCCCAGAGAACAGCCCAGATCGTAGACCTGCGTGTTGGGTTGTACGAAACGTTCGGCCAGCATGCCAATCATAGAAATGATATTGGAATAGCCAGGAACGGAACGCTGGATCATATCCGGGAAGACTTCAGCTACCCGTTCATCAAAGGTCCAGTCACCCAGACTGGCGATAGGCGCAGAAAAAAGCGTGTCGCGGTGAGACATAACGTAAAAATCCGGGAAAAATAAAGTGGCGTATTGTGCGCTAATGCAGGGAGAAAACCAACTCCCAGGGCATATACCAAAGATTCGCCAGCACCATTAGCAACAGCGAACACCAGGTTGCGCTCATGCCTGAACGGCGC
Source organism: Citrobacter sp. MGH105 (assembly GCF_001037485.2). NCBI lineage: Bacteria > Pseudomonadati > Pseudomonadota > Gammaproteobacteria > Enterobacterales > Enterobacteriaceae > Citrobacter > Citrobacter sp. MGH105. Next base: position 2,167,648 of record NZ_CP073048.1, read on the forward strand.
CAGCGGAAGAGCCGGTGGTGGAATCCGTAATAATGCATCAGTCGTCCGGCAATCAACATCAGCCCGCAAATATGCACCATCCACGTCTCTGCGCCGTTCATTTCCATAAATAACAGCAGCACTAACGCGACGGGAATATATTCCACCGCATTACCGTGAATGCGGATAGCGCTTTGCAGTTCACTAAAACCTCCATCGCCATAGGCAACGCGATATTGCATGCGCAGGCGAACGACGTCAAAGGAGAACTTTATTAACAATAACGCACCCAATACGGCATAAAGCGCGCTTACCATACAAACTCCCTTTTAAAATGGCTGCTGGCACTGACTATGATAGGTGGCAATTTCAGAAAAGAGAAGATTGCTGTGGAATAGAGGGTGCTGATCCGATCTCTGGCAGGGCGCTGCGTAAATCTGCCCATAGCGTATTAACAAGCTCCGGAGCCTGCGCGATGTCCGGCGTATGCAAAAACAGATACGGCGTCGTGGTGCGTTGCCATAGCGATAGCTTGGTCAGCCAGACGGCAAAAAGATCGCTGTTTTGTGCCATATTATCGCTACCGATAAAGCGTACCATCGGATGGTTTGCCGTCACTACCGCATGCACCGGAACCTTCGGTTTCTTGCGCTGGGCGTCACGTATTGCTTCAGTATGCGGGATTGCGGCATGCACCGGGCGGCTGTCCAGAATCACCCGGTTTACTCCACGCTCGTGTAAACCGCGATTAAATAGCTGCTCGGCTTCGCCTTTGGCAAAAAAGTCTGGATGGCGAACTTCCACACCGTAGGTAAAGGATTTCGGGAGCGTATCGAGAAACTGCCACAGGGCAGGCAGATCGCGTGGGCCAAAAGTCGCAGGTAATTGCAGCCAGTATTGTCCAATGCGCGATTCCAGCGGCGACATGCGCGTAAAAAATTCCTGTACCAGGTCATCACAATTACGCAGCGCAGCCTGATGCGAAATGGTCGCCGGAAATTTAAAACAAAATCGAAACGCATCGGTGGTCTGTGCCTGCCAGCGGGCAACAATATCGGATTTAGGCAGCGCATACAGCGTGGTATTGCCCTCCACGCAGTTAACATGACGGGCGTTAGGGGTTAACTTACTGATTTTAATAATCCTCCCGTACTGTTCTCGTGGCTATGGGGCATCAATGGGGCAAAATCTGCCAGCTTCTGATTCAGCATTGCGATCTGCTCTGCGCTGCTGTCAGCCATCCATGCACCGTAAACATTGAACACCATCTGCGCGCTCGCATGCCCCATCTGACTGGCAATAAAACTCGGGTTTGCACCAGCAGATAATGACCAGCACGCATAGGTATGTCGTGACTGGTACGCCTTTCTGTGTCTGATCCCCGCGCGCTTTAGTGCCGCTTCCCATGAGTCGCCTACTGAATCGACCCGGTAGATAAATCCGACCTGCTTACTGCGTCTGACTACATGCGGGTTAAAGACGAATGTACACTCATGGTTCACCGAACGGCCGTACTCACGTAACTGCACTTCAATGTGATATTGCCTGCCCAGCCTTGTCATTTCAGCCTGATTTTTCAGGATACTGATTGCGGGCTGGATAAGATGCACTACTCGATCTGTGCTTGCCTCGGTTTTCGGTAGAGTGAACTCACCAAGTTTCGTATAATTACGCCTGACGGTAATTGTTCCCGCCTTCAGGTCGATATCTTCCCAGGCCAGGGAGACCAGTTCCCCGTGACGCATTCCTGTGTACACTGCTAATGACCACAGGTTTTTCGTCTGCTGATGCCGGCATGCATCTATCAGGCGAATAAATTCATCACGAGACAGAGGATCTGGTTCTGCCCTGGCTTTTTTCAGAGGCTTAATTCCCTCGAATGGGTTCACCTCTAAGTAACCGTGATCCGCAGCAAACTGAAACATTCCGGCCATTGTCGTCATGTAATAGTTCACGGTAACAACGCTTCGCCCTTTTGCCGGGACTTTGTTTTTCGTCGGATTCTGGTAACCAGTTAGCAAATCTTTCCTGAGATACAGCAATTCCTCTTTGGTTACTGCTGATACCAAGCGATTACCTCCGATCCTCGGCACCATATTCCTTGCGACAGACTCATAGCGATTGAATGCGTTCGCGCAGATTTCCATCCGTTTCAGATCCAGCCATTTTTCTTCAAGTTCTTTCACTGTAATGTCTTTTTTACTTACACCAAAAGCCTTGAGGTTAGGGGAGTCAGGAAACTGGGTTGCATAATCAAAGGTTCCTGTGCGGATGGCAAAACATACTGATGTCCGCAGTTCCCCGGCTATCTTCCTGTTCTTAGCGGTGTCAGGGACACCGAGACTTTCCCTGACACGCTTACCTTTAAAATTAAACCAGATGCGTAAAGTGCCACCGTGGTTTTCGACGCCTGTTGGATATGTGACTTTATCCATTGGTGTTACCTCCAGACGCCCAAGAGCGATACGAGCTTACCTTTTTCATGGCATCAAATCACCCTGGCTGCTTGCATTTCATTGAAGCGACCCAGGCATCTACAGCCTTTCTGTTATACATGCACTCACTGGACGGTTTTGGATTCCCGTCAGGCGAGACGTGGATATATTCCCTCCCAACCATCCAGCACTCTTTTCTGGCACGGAGGATGGTTCCGGGTTTGAGCCCGGTAACCGCGATCAGAACGCTTTCACAAACCCAATCGTTGGGAGCTAACTGGAAAATATTGCTCATAATTATTTCTCCATTATCCCGGCTGCACCCGGGGAAAACTTTAGCTGTTGCTGGTGGTTGGGATTAGTTTCTGCCAAATCTCTGAAACATATTTCGCCTGGTGGCGGGCATCAGCCAGTGCGTTATGTGCAACCCCATCAAATGGCATATCACGCTTAGGATCGAAACCTACAACTCTGCCCAATGTGACGATGGTTCTGACGTCGTGATCATTCCAAAATTGCCACGGGCAAACCTGGCCGGCACGCTCATATGCGCCGCGCAATATAACGTTGTCGAAAGTAGCTCCATTGCCCCAAACTTTTAAATATTTAGGGTTATCAGAATGCCGATTAATGAAATGGCTCAGTTCAGATAGGGCAGATGATATCGGCATCGCATCATCAACACAGATTGCTGATCGTGCTTCTGAGCTTTGTCTTAACCACCACAGAATAGTGTCACCATCCGGCACCGCTCCCTGCTCCATAGCGCTTTCAAGATTAATAGCGGTGTAAAACTCCTGACCCAGTTCACCACTTTGCGGATCGAAGAATACGGCACCAATGGAGACGATAGGGGCATTCGGTTTTTTGCCCATGGATTCGAGGTCGATCATTAAATTGTTCACGTTATACATTCTCCTGCTGCGGTGCTGCTGCGAAATGTTCGACACCTTTAGCCCAAATAGCTTTGATGGTCGTCCATGTGACAGGAACGGTGATTTCAATTCTTCCGCTTCCGTCGCAGGTTTCGCAATCATCATCACCAAAACACTCTGGGCAGTTTATAAATTTCGTTTCTGAAAACTCACCGGACAGCACTCTTTTTGCGCCGTTCTCAGCGGTTAGTTTCTTCGGGACCAGCACGTAACCATCCTGAGTTACCGGAGAGTTGCCAGCCTGAAGCATGGCGGCGCGGCAAGCATCATACGATTCACGCATCGCGTCTTTGACCCAACCAAGTGGCTTATCACCGCGAATTGCCAGCCATTCATCGAACGTTGGCACTACCGGCGCTGGAGGGGCGGCATAGAGTGGGGTCACCTTTACGCTATCCCAGGATAAATCCCTTGCTCGCTCCTCGTCATTGGTAACATGCCATTGATTTAGGTGGAACCATCGCCACGCCACAGGCTCAGAACCAAACGCCGAAATAGCCTCATCAATCACCTTCAATACATCAGCGAGAATGTAAGCTCTGTTCCCGCCGTTTGAGTACTGGGTATCATGTTGCAGGTGCTCGCGTATCTGGTGCAGGCGATCGACAGATACAGGACCGTGCACCGGGTGGTTTGTGCTTTTAGTCATTCCATGCCTCCAGCTCGTTCTGGATTTCCTCGTCGACCTCGTCATTTGTGGCATCTTCGTTCAGATAGTCGCGCGCCTCTTTGAGATACTGTTCACGGCGTTCGTGGTACCAGGCAGAGAACTCCGGCGACCACCCTCGATTAGCCCCCTGAAAATCTACCATCGCATTATCCTCTGCCATACGCTCGACCATGCAGTCGGCAGTTGTCAGGGCGCATTCCCGGATGTAACTGCGAAGGTGGTGCTTACGCCAGTACGGACTGTATTTTGAATCGCAGCGGCTTTTAAATTCGACAGTCCAGCGACGGATGCAACGTGCGTTCAGTGATTTACTCATTGTGTTGCTCCCTGTCTGGCTCTATTCAATAACTGGTTAAACATCATGGTTAGGCTGTTACTGCACCCAAATGGCATATCGTTAACACGGTATGTTGGAATGCCCTTGCGAACACCAGACTTCACGATCCTGCCAGTGGTAAAGAGTTGCGATAACGAACCAGCGATCGAAGCTGTTTTTTTGTTTAAACCCTTAGCTATTTCAGCGCTGGTGGCGTTGGGGTGAGCCTGGAGATATTCAAATACGGTCATGGCGTTTTACCTTTACGTTCCTGTTCCAGTTGCACCAGAGACTCTTTTAATGCTGCGAACGTAGCATCCAGTCTTGTGGCGACTTCGCGCATAAGCGGTGCATGCTTTGGTGGCAGTTCAGCAACGGAGGCAAAAGCCTCCGCAACGAGTTCTTTTACCTTCATGCGGCGCATTGGCGCAGCTCCGCCAGTTCGTTAAAGCGGTTCATGAACAGGCCATAGGCTTGACCAGGACGGAGAGGGATAACCTGAACGAGATCAGAGCAGGGAATACCTTCGAGAATTTCCCACTTCGAACCGTCATCGATTTCCAGATCACGGCGCTCGGTGGCTAACATGGTTAGATCGGCATATTTCACGACAGCAGCTTGTTCGAGAGAGATACCGAATTTAAAGCGGATAAGACCATCAACATAAGTTTCCATGCGTTGGTAGTCAGGTAACAGGGCTTTGAGCGGGGCAGGAATATCCTGGCAATATGCCTCCGCAGCGTCGTGCATCAGCGCTTCAAAGGCGAACTCTGGCGGCACAATCTGGCTTACAAGCACAGAGTGCTGGGCCACGCTGTAGAACTCTGGAAGATGCCCAGCGAATCGACAGATGTTGGAAAGAGCAGTCGCGATATCCTCAACATCGATATCGTCGATTGTGGCGGTCAGGTAGTTAAATTTTTTACCGGATAATGTCTGAATGTAGCTCATGGTTTTCTCCATATTGGCGCGCTGCACCGCGCAGATTTTGGTTGCACGAATCCCTCGCCGGTTGGCGATAATTAATGGAATTACGCTTCAATAAATCCCCGCGGCGCCGGGGATTTAATGCAGAGCAATTAGGCTTTAAAGTTACCGATGAAAGTTTCCACTGATTCACCTTCGAACTTGCTGATCAGCAAATCGCGGAATTCGTTGGCGATCTCTTCTTCCTGGGCTTCAAGTTGGACGATGCGCAAAACAAAGCAGGGTTCATCGCTGGTCAGCAGGCTGTTACGCAAGTTAAAGCGGCGTTCGCCCAGACCTTCATACGGCACACATTTGAACTCAAACGCCACAGGCATTACGTCTTTGCTGCTTGCTTCAACGCTTTGCATCAGCGATTTTTTACCAGCGAAATCACCAGTTTCATGGTCCTGCTGTGTTGCTTGCTGAATAGTGATACGACGCACAGCCTGAGCCGCCTGTGAAATCTGCATCGTATTGCCATCAGCATCAAACGCCAGCAGGTAATCGCTCCAGTCTTCCAGCCATTCAGCGATTTGCTTTTGCTTCAGACGTTGACCATCGATCTGCAGTAACGCGCGGAACGGGGCGGTTTTCTTCAGGGTGATTGAAGCAACGTTATCGGCGTGACCTGGATTATCCAGGGTGCCGATGTTGAACACTGAACGGGCGGTCATGTTGTCAGCGTCAATGAAGCAACGAGCTGGCTCACTGTCGCTGGCGTAACCTTTAGAATAACGTGCGAAGTCGTCAATACTGGTTGTGGTCATTGCGCCACGAAAGCGGAAACGCTCCAGAGAAAAGCGCTCGAGGCTTTCAACGCCAGTACCCTCTGGTAGTAATGCGGTCGGGCAAGCCAGGCCCTGAATATCATTCAGGTGATAACCGGAAAGAACCAGGTCTTTGACCTGCTTGAAGGTACCGCTGTCTAACTGAGACATAAAAATTCCTTATTAACTGATGATCAAAGTGGTATCAGTGAGTTTGTTGTTGCGGATCACTGAGCCGCTTTAAGCTTTCCATCCACCGCGCCAGTGATCCCGAACAGCTGACCCTGATCTTCCTGCAGGATGGTTAGCTTCCCGCCTTTGTTGACCCACATCGGGGTTTCGGTTGTGTCCTCTTCTGAGGCTTTACCACGCGGTGTTGGGGTGCTGTAGTTCAGCTTGTGCTTGATCTTGACGCGCTTCTCTTCAACGGAATTACCCATGCGCTCAAAATCAAATGTGAGGACTACTTTGCCTTTGTTGCCGTTGTTCAGAACGCCAAGCGCGGTGGTATTAAGTGCTGCCGCGATTTTGTTCATGAACACGCCGGCATCCAGTTCGCCAAGAAAATCTGGCACTACGGTCATGCGGTCATTACTCATAGTTTTACCCTCGTTAAGGCGGCTGCAACCGCCGAACTTTCTCCATACACAACAGAGAAGGGCACCTGCATTTGTAGGCGACTGCAACCGCCATCCTCTTGCCCGGGTGGATTGGGTTATGAGCCCGTCGCCCGGTGATGCCCTTTTCTGTTGTGCCCTGAAAAAGGCTGGCGGTTACCGGACAAGTGGGAAAACACCGGGCCGCCAGAACAGGGAGTTACTTGTTATTGCTTTGGCCTGCTTTTAACCACATCAGGCGCGGTGGTAGGTATCTTCGGGCGGGGTGCTAAGGGGGTGATTAGCCCTTGCCCTTAACACTCCTGCAGGTTTTGGTATTCCTGGCTTGGGTATCGCCACCAGCTATAGGAATTTGACTACGAGTTGCGGTTAATCAGACCGCGCCTCTGTTCCCCCTCCCGAAGACACCTGTCAGCGAATCATCCGGTTATTCATACGTCACCGGCGGCAACATCGTGGGCGTCCTGCCTATCCGCTGTTGATGAATTGAATATACCTATGAGTAATTTTTGTGTAAATACCTTTTGGTATATTTTTATTTACCTTAATAACAACTAATTGCTTTTAATTGAATTTTATTTAAGGAGGTGATGCGTGTTATGCTCAAAAAAACACCAGAGAGGGCTTGGTATGGAACGTGACGAACTGGAAGAAGACCGTGCGGCATTCATAGCTGGCGAGATTGGCGGCGCAGTTGTCGAATTGATAATCGGCGGAGTAGTTATTAACCGTGATGCGATTGTCGATTGTTTGGAAAGAAAACGACGTGCGGTGGGAAATGTGATCCACAAAGGTGTTCTGCGAGACGCCGCTGCGATGGTGAGAAAAGGGCAATAAAAACCCGGCTCAGTGGCCGGGTTATATGTTATTTCATAAAGTGTTAGGTCTGTATCAACTATCCAAAGATAGCAACTACAGTTTATTGTAAGCTATTGATTCATGGAGCAGAGCTTTACCCATGATATACAGTTGATCCTGATTTTCTTCAGTTATATACCAGTCTTTGTACACTGGATTATCGGACAGGACTGCAAGCTGCAAGCCCTGCATTTGTAATCGCTTCACATGGAAGTGTTGTCCGAAAACGAACGCATAAACACCGTCCACCTTGAAATTTCTTATCGAAATATCGAAAAACAACCTGTCACCAGATTGGATGGTTGGGCACATGCTGTCGCCATCTACAGTCATTACTTTAACTTCATCCTGAGAACGATTCCCGAAGAGTGAACGAGCGTGCTCAGTGGTGAACTCAATAGCGTGTAGAACCTCAACAAACTCAGAAATCATGAAAGACCCTGGACCAGCACTCACAGTAAGATCGAGAACTTCTACACGATAGGTGTCGATATTGCGGGTGGGTACATCAATATCCATATTTGAGGTTGGGCCTAGACCATCCAACCATCCTCTGCTGATTTTCAGCGCATCCTCGATCTGACGAGCCGCCTGTTCACCAATATTCCGCTTATTAGGTTTACCAACAGGGTAAAGCATCCGAGAGACAACAGTCGGATCAAGCCCTGCATTTTCAGCAAACTCTTTCTGTGTTTTATAGCGAGTTACCAACTCCTGCAGTTTGAGGCGTCGCAACTCGAAGATGTCAGGCGATTCATTTTTCATAATTCCATCTTACTTAAATTTACTTCAAGGTAAATGACCTGCGAGTATTGACATGTATTTACTTAAAGGTATATTTAATTTCCAAACATAGGAGGCGTGATGGAAACGTTAAGAAATTACCTAAACGCTTTGTCGCTCGAAAAACAGAGAGAATTTGCAGCACGATGCGAAACCTCTCTTGAGTACCTGCGTAAAGCCATTAGCAAAAAGCAAAAGTTGGGAGCTGCTCTATCTGTTTCTATCGAAACACAATCTGGCGGCTCAGTTAGTAGAAAAAATCTTCACCCGGATGATTGGGAAAAGATTTGGCCTGAACTGGAGCATAAAAAATCAGCGGCATGAAAGTAACCACAGAATTAAGGGGTTAACCGTGGGTAACGAACCAATTTGGAAAGTCGAACGTCAGCCAGCCTGGCTGGTGGTCGCGATTAAAAAGACGATTACCGATCTGCCTGGCGGGTATGCCGAGGCCGCGGAATGGTTGGGTGTGACAGAGAACGCATTATTTAACCGCCTTCGTGTTGACGGCGACCAGATATTCCCGCTGGGCTGGGCAATGGTTTTACAACGTGCTGGTGGCTCAACTCATATAGCTGATGCCGTTGCGCGCCATTCTCAGGGCGTATTTGTACCGCTGGCAGATGTTGATGATCTGGATAACGCCGATATCAACCAGCGCCTGATGGAATCCATCGAATGGATAGGCCGTCATTCTAATTTTGTACGTAAAGCCACGGCTGATGGGGTGATTGACGCAGATGAGCGAGCTCAGATTGAGGAAAACAGCTATCAGGTTATCGCGAAGTTCCAGGAGCACGTAACACTTCTTTATCGAGTTTTTTGTGTCGCTGAAAAGAGTGACGCCCGCGAGTGTGCAGCTCCGGGCGCCTTGGCGAACAACTCTTCGAGTATGGAGAAATAATCCGCATGAGCAGTTTAACGGCTTTTAACCGTCTACCGCAACTCAGGATGATCCAGGTTTCGGGTACTCCGTTGTTTCGGTATGAACGCAGATTATCAAACCGCTGGGTTCCGTGTAACCACAGTAGGGCGGTTTCAATTGTGGGGGTCTACAACCGGAGGGCAAAACGCCTGTGCGCGAACTTAACCGAAGGTTCAAAGACCACCGCGGAGTGCCAGTCCGTGTTATCCGCTGGGAGCCAGAAACACAGCGCGTTATCTATCTGCGTGATGGCTACCCGCACGAATGCTTCAGCCCACTTGAGCATTTCAGGCAAAAGTTCAGGGAGATAACGGACGATCATGAGCACTAAATTAACCGGCTACGTATGGGATGGTTGCGCGGCGTCGGGCATGAAGTTGTCTAGTGTCGCGATCATGGCTCGCCTCGCTGATTTCAGCAGCGATGAGGGCGTGTGCTGGCCGTCCATTGAAACTATTGCTCGCCAGCTTGGCGCAGGGCCGAGCACTATCAGAACGGCAATCGCAAAGCTTGAAAAAGATGGCTGGCTCACGCGTACACAGCGCCGTAATGGTAACCGTAATGCTTCGAACGTGTACCGCCTGAATGTGACGAAACTTCAGGCTGCCGCATTTTCTCAACTGTCAGATTCTGACACGTCAAAATCTGACGCATCAAAATTTGACGCCTCAAAAACTGACCCGTCGAAATCTGGCAAAAACGGCGGTTTTGACCCGTCAGAATCTGGCGGGGATCCGTCAGTAAAATCAACACAAGATCCACAAGTAACTTCAAAACCCTCTTGTCCGGTTGCGGCGCAACCAGACCCTGAAGTTGTGATTACCGACCAGGCAATTTTGGTTCTGACCCATTTGAACCAGATCAGCGGATCCAGGTATCAGAAATCCAAAACATCCCTGGAGAACATCCGCGCCCGGCTGCGTGAGGGATACAGCGTTGCAGACCTGCAACTCGTTATCGACCTGAAGCATGAGCACTGGCACGAGAACGACGAGCAGTACCAGTACATGCGGCCGGAAACGCTGTTTGGCCCGAAAAAGTTCGAGAGCTATCTGCAAAGTGCTACCCGCTGGGATCAGAAGGGACGGCCTAAACGCGCTGAATGGGGTGCGAAAAAGCGCGATGTGATGGCTTTTGGTCCGGTTGATACAACGATTCCAGAGGGGTTCAGAGGATGACGTTAAATAAATATTGCCATTCGCTGGCGGCACTACGTAGCCAACCAGCCCACGAATTGAAAGAAGTTGGCGATCAGTGGCGAACACCGGATCTGCTTTTTTGGGGGATCAACGCGCTATTTGGTCCATTAGTTTTGGACTTGTTTGCTGACGATGACAACGCGAAGTGCCCGGCATGGTACACCGCCGAAGATAATGCGCTGACACGGGACTGGTCTGAACGTCTTGCTGAACTGGGTGGCGCTGGTTATGGCAACCCACCATATAGCCGTTCGCAGTACCACGAGAAACAGGCGATCACTGGCATGACGCACATCATGAACTACGCAGCAACCCAGCGCGAAAAGGGTGGGCGTTATGTATTCCTGATAAAAGCTGCGCCGAGCGAAACGTGGTGGCCGGAAGATGCCGATCACATCGTATTCATCCGTGGGCGCATTGGGTTCGATCTGCCTGTGTGGTTTGTACCTGCTGACGAAAAACAGAAACCCACCAGCGCGTTTTTTGCCGGTGCTATAGCTGTCTTCGATAAGTCATGGCGTGGTGAGCGGTTCAGCTATATCAACCGCACAGAACTGGAGGCAAAAGGTCGGGCGTTTATGGCTTTGGCGCAATTTGCCGCCAGCAAGTCTCAATCTGCAACTGCCACACCAACTGCAGCTGATAAGCCAGAAGTAGAGTTGCCACTCACCCAGAAAGATATTTTTGATGTCAGCGGTGTAGAGGCGTGGGCATGCGTTAGAGCTGCGTTCGGCGATAAAGAAGAATATACATTCAGTGAATCGAAGTTTGGGCATACCTGGGCGGCGGATTCTGTCGAAGCACCGGAATTTACTCAGGTATCACCATTAACGATAGATAAAGCGAAGCTGCTTATTCGAGATAGTATTTTGTTCGGTGTGGATGCGTGGCTTTTGTCGATTAAATCGGGTGATGCTTCTACATGGTTAGATATTTCTCAACGTATTCGGACTGTTGCCCTTGAGGCATCTGGTGAATACGGCATGAACAGCACTGATTTTATTGCTGCCATGGGGAGCCTGGATGTTTCCAGTTGGTTCAATATTCGCCAGATCCGCGCGCACATCCGTGAGAAGGCGAAACCAGTAGCCGATCCGCTTCCCGAGTCCCGTATCTGGCCGCTGGAGGTTGGAATTGTATTCGATCAGGTGGATGGCGCTGACATGCTGGATGAATCACAGCAGAACAAGCTGAAAGCCAACATCAATCAACTCTGGCTAGAACGAACGGCCACCAGCGAAATAATCACAATTGCGCGTGGTCTTGTCGGCAGCATGCGGGGGGTAACACATGCGTGAGATTATCGTTGATAACTTTGCTGGTGGCGGTGGCGCATCAACGGGTATTGAACTGGCGATCGGGCGCAGCGTGGATATTGCGATCAACCACGACGAAAACGCCATTGCGATGCACAAGACGAACCACCCGGACACACTGCATTATTGTGAATCCGTATTTGACGTGGATCCGGTAGCTGCCACCGGCGGTAATCCTGTCGGCCTTGCATGGTTTAGCCCGGACTGCCGACACTTCTCGAAGGCAAAAGGCGCAAAGCCTGTGAAAAAAGAGATACGCGGTCTGGCCTGGATTGTTCTGCGTTGGGCACTGGCGAAGCGACCGCGCGTGATGATGCTGGAGAACGTGGAGGAGTTTAAAACGTGGGGTCCGTTAATTGACATCCCACCTAAACCTGATTTGTCGGAAGCCCTTATGGGGGATTTTATTGGCCCGGTTTACCCTGGCAATAGTCGCCCAGATCCGGCACGAGCAGGTGAAACATTTGAGGCATTTGTCGGCATGCTGTCCACTGGCATTCCTACTGATCACCCGGCACTGGCTGAGGTTTGTGAGTTTCTGTCTATTGAAAAAGGTAGCGAACAGGCTCAAAAGCTGGTGGATGGGCTCGGATATGATGTTGATTATCGCGAACTGCGCGCGTGTGATTACGGCGCGCCGACAATCCGCAAACGCTTCTTCATGGTCATGCGCTGCGATGGTTGCCCAATCCAGTGGCCTGTTGTCACCCATGGGGATCCTAAGTCTCTGGAGGTGCAGAGCGGCAGGCTGATGCCATGGCGTACCGCTGCGGAATGTATCGACTGGAATGTTCCGGCCCTGTCCATTTTCGACCGCAAAAAACCGCTGGCGGAGAACACTCTGAAGCGGATCGCGCGTGGCATACAGCGCTTTGTTATCGAAAGTGCGTCGCCGTTTATCGTGAAGTGTAACCACACGAGCTCTAAAAATGCGTATGACGCTTTTCGCGGGCAGTCGCTGAATGAGCCATTACAGACCATTACTAAAAAACTCGGCTACGCGTTAGCCGTTCCACACCTGACAAAATTCCGCACTGGCGCAACCGGGCAGCCCGTTACCGAACCTGTCCCGACGGTAACCGCTGGCACATCAAAACGTCCAGGTGGGAATGGGCATGCACTCGGGATTGTTGAGGCTGCACTGACGCCATTCCTGGCGGGTAATGGTGGTAGTGAATACCAGGCTAAACCGCGCCCGCTGGATAAACCTGCTCATACCATTCTGAAGCAATCCCGCGCCTGTCTTGTTGCGCCAGTGATAGCCCGCCAGTTTGGGGCCAGCGTCGGCCACCGGGCAGACGAACCGAGCGCAACCATCACCGCTGGCGGTGGCGGTAAATCTCAACTGGTAACGCCTACGCTGATTCAGATGGGGTATGGCGAACGACCTGGACAAGAACCGCGAGTGCTGCGACTGGATAACCCGCTGGGGACCGTTACTGCAGGTGGAAATAAATTCGCGACGGTGAGCGCGTTCCTGGCAAAACACTACGGCGGTAACTATACGGGACCGGGTGTCAGTATGGATGAACCCGCGCACTCAGTAACCACTGTCGACCATCATGCAGTAGTTGCCTCTCATCTGGTGAAACTGCGTGGAACGTGCCGCGACGGGCAACGCCTTGATGTGCCCATGCCAACAATCACCGCTGGTGGCCAACACGTGGGTGAGGTACGCACATTTCTCGAGACGTATTGCGGGGAAAGTGACGATGAATGGCTGGTAACGATCGATGGGGTTAAATACCAGATCGTTGATATCGGAATGCGCATGTTGCAGCCGCATGAACTCTACAAAGCGCAGGGCTTCCCGGATGGATACGTTATTGATCAGGACTACCGTGGAAATCGCTACGCAAAAGATAAGCAGGTAGCCCGCTGCGGTAATGCGGTACCACCACCATTCGCCAGGGCGCTGGTGGAGGCAAATCTTCCGGAACTGTGTGCAGTGCAACAACAGGAGGTGGCATGAAACTTGTACTCCCGTTCCCTCCGAGCGTGAACACTTACTGGCGCGCCCCTAACAAGGGGCCGCTGGCCGGTCGTCACCTCATTAGCGCTGATGGTCGTAAATACCAGAGCGCTGCCTGCGTGGCGATCATTGAGCAATTACGACGTCTCCCGAAGCCATCGACTGAACTGGCAGCGGTAGAAATCACTCTGTACCCGCCGGATGCGCGCCGCCGGGATATCGATAATTACAACAAAGCCCTGTTTGACGCGCTGACGCATGCGGGTGTCTGGGAAGATGACAGCCAGATTAAGCGCATGCTGGTGGAATGGGGACCCGTAGTGCCGAAAGGTCGGGTAGAGATAACGATCAGCAGATATGAACCGGCGGGTGCAGCCGCCTGATATGGAGAAAAGTATGAGCCAGTTAATCGTGAATGGTGTAGTAACAATGTCCAGCCGTGATATTGCGGATCTGGTTCAGAGTAAACACAGTGACGTGAAACGCTCGGCTGAGCGTCTTGTTGCTGCGGGAATTTTAACCGCGCCGTTGGCGCAGTTCGATTTTGAGCATAACGGCAATGTTTACCAGGAGTATCGTTTTAACAAACGCGACTCTCTGGTGATTGTTGCCAGACTGTCACCAGAATTTACCGCTGCGGTTGTTGATCGGTGGCAGGAACTGGAAGAAGGGCAGAGTGTCAGTGTTCCCCGCTCATTGCCGGAAGCGCTTCGCCTGGCTGCTGATTTAGCCGAGCAGAAAGAGCAACTGACCATCCAGCTGGCAGCTGCGGCGCCAAAAGTGGAGTTTGTTGATCGTTATTGCTCTGCAAAAGGCTCCATGTCATTCCGGCAGGTAGCCAAATTGCTCAACGCAAAAGAAACTGAGTTCCGCCTGTTCCTTATTGAACGCAATATCCTGTATCGCCTCGGCGGCACACTTACCCCTATGGCGCAGCACATTTCCGCGGGAAGATTTGAAGTTAAGACGGGAACATCGAGCACATCCAATCACGCATTTAGCCAGACGCGTTTCACTGCCAAGGGAGTACGCTGGATTGGTGGTTTGTGGGCTGAACATATTGCAGGGGGACAGGCGGCGTGAGGGCTTTGTTAACTCCTGAAGTAGCCCATCGTATGGGGATTGTGTTGTTTCGTCCCGGCGCGGAACTGATGCACCTCTTCATGCGTGGTCGCGTTCTGCTCGAGCCTGAACCAGAAGAAATGGCGTCATTCAGTACCGGGGCTGTTCCGGCAGCCATTCAGCCGCTGGCTGATGATCCGGTAATGCGGCAGGTCTTCGGGAATGAGCGGGTTATTCAGCGTGCCGGTGGGCTTCCTTCCCTTGAGCAGTGGCTGAGTTCTCGGTTTGAATGCCAGTGGCCACATTCATCGTGGCACGACAAGAACTTCACAACAATGCGGCACTCACCAGGAAGTATTCGCCTGTGCTGGCATTGTGATCACACTTTGTCCGGGCAGTATACCGAACAGCTTGCAGGTATAGCGGCCGGTAACCTGGTATCCTGGATTCTGGAAGTCATTCGGCGTGATTCTGGTTTTCCCGAGTCGCATGTACTGACGCTTCCTGAACTGTGCTGGTGGATGGTCAGGAACGACCTGGCTGATGTAATACCGGAAAGCGTTGCGCACAAGGGGCTACGCCTTCCGGATGAAAACATCCGCTCTGTCATGAGGGAAAGCGACATTGTGCCTTCCGCTTCTGCAACCAGCCTCGTGCAGGAGAAGGCGAAGAAGATCCTCACGCTCTCTGTTGATCCGGAGTCTCCAGAATCTTCCATGCTCAGGCCAAAGCGACGCCGCTGGATAAATGAGACGTACACCCGCTGGGTTAAAACACAACCCTGTGAGTGTTGCCGACGGCCAGCAGATGATCCGCACCATATCGTAGGGCACGGTTTGGGTGGTACAGCAACAAAAGCCCATGACCTCTTCGTGATCCCTCTGTGCAGAGAGTGCCACGACGAGTTACACGCCGATGTACCGGCATTCGAGCATAAGCATGGTACGCAGCTTGAGTTGCTACTGCGTTTTATGGATCGGGCGCTGGCGATCGGCGTAATTGCGAAAGCTTAAACGTATGGAGACCGTATGAACCTGGATAATGTACTGAAATTTTTTGCGCCGAAAGGTATGCACATATCAGATACCAGCAGAGCGACAGCCAGTGAACAACTGACGGTTACTGATGTAATGGCTGCACTGGGGATGACTCAGGCCGATGCGGGGATCGGCCTGGCAATGTTTCTGGGCAAAGCTGGTATCAGCAGCCAGGACAGGGAGGCGTCAATAGCTTGGCTAACGGAGTACGCGAAAGAGCATGCGCCCATGGCCATTCGTAAAGCGTCAGGGAAAAAGTTTCCCCTCTGCATGCGTATCCTTGCCCGGTTTGCCTATAACGATTATTCATCATCAGCAGCTGATAGCGTGGCATGTCAAAAATGTAGTGGTAAAGGGTTGCTTACAACCACTAAAACCGTGATTAAAAGCCATTACACAATGCGATTGTCACAATTGGCCAAAGACCTGAGACAGTCACCATCTGACTTTGAGGTAAAGCGCGATGTAACTGACACTGATCAAACGTTATGTTCCCGCTGCCATGGCACCGGAAAGTTAAGTAAGCGATGTCAGTGCGGCGGCACAGGTAAGACGATTGACCGTAAAGCGACAGAACAGCAGGGCGTACCGGTTTACAAAGAATGTAAGCGCTGCGAAGGGCGGGGATACAGCAGGCCAAAATCATCGGTTGCCTATCGAGGTGTTTTTTCTGAGTTGCCGAGTCTGCCTGATCGAACGTGGCGTTATAGCTGGAAACCATTTTATGAAAGCCTGGTGACCAAATGTTTCCAGGAGGAGAGCTATTCAAGCTCTCAACTGAACCGGGTGACTAAAAGTGAAGATGTGATAAATATCGCGTAATTTAGCGTCATGATGTTTGCAATGTTGCCGTTTTTGTGTATATTTGACATTAACGATGGGCATTGTATGTTCAGAGTTAAGAAACCCGCCACCGAGCGGGTTTTTTTCTGCACTAGGCCATTCAATCTACGTCAAAATCAATGTGTTACAATAGCCGCAAGCAAAACGACAACACAAAGGCGGCATAATGAAATTAACATCTGTTCATATCGAAATTCTGAGTCGCGCAAGCGCTCTTGGACCACGTGAAACAATTCAATCTTCTGATCTTCCTCACATTCCAGCGGAAGCGGTGAATTTTGCTATTTCTGATCTCGCTGAGTTGGGTCTGGTAAATGCTGTGCAGAGTACGTCTGATTGTGACGACAGCTTGATAGTGAATAGAATTACGTCTAAAGGGAATAGCTATTTAATTGATCTTGAGTCTTAACTATCTGATTAATAAATAGGTACACCACATTTATTAAGGCTGCCTTCTGGTGGCCTTTTTCATATTCAGGGCTCACTGACGGGCGGCTCATAACCCAATCCGACAGGCGCTTGCGCAGAGCCCGTTCTGATTCAGGCTCACGGGAATCATCCTCGATACGCATTGTTGATAAATCCAGCCCGTGAAGCCTGACCCTTTCATCACACACAGCGCCATCCGAAAAATCGGAGGTGAGGCTATGACCAGAATGAGCACCATTTACAGCAGACTTTCATATGGATCAGGAACCACGCTTGCCGGCTGCGGTGTATCAGCGAAGGCATATGCCGAAACAGCTAAAACAGCAAAAGAGGTGTCCTGGATGTTGGCCGACAGAATTGCAGGGTTAAGCCTGAGCGACTGGGCAATTATTGTCGGTATCGCATGCACCGTTATCACCTGCGCAGTGAACTGGTATTTCCGCTGGAAAGAACGGGAGGATCGGCGCAATGGCTATGCCACCAAAGCTGAAGAATAAACTGAGTGCAGCGGTCGTTGGTTTGATTCTTGCGGGGGCTTCCGCGCCCGTGATTCTCGATCAGTTTCTGGATGAGAAAGAGGGTAACAGCCTGACAGCATATCGCGACGGCGGCGGAATCTGGACTATTTGCCGTGGCGCCACGGTGGTTGATGGTAAGCCAGTAGTTCAGGGCATGAAGCTGTCTGCCCAGAAATGCGCCAAGGTGAACGCCATAGAACGCGACAAGGCGCTGGCGTGGGTTGAGCGAAATATCAAAGTACCACTGACCGAACCACAGAAAGCCGGGATCGCGTCTTTCTGCCCATATAACATCGGCCCCGGAAAATGTTTCCCGTCTACGTTCTATAAGCGAATAAATGCTGGCGACCGTAAAGGTGCTTGTGAAGCGATCCGCTGGTGGATTAAAGACGGCGGCCGCGACTGTCGTCTGACCAAAGGCCAGAAAAATGGCTGCTATGGCCAGGTAGAACGACGAGACCAGGAAAGCGCACTGACGTGCTGGGGGCTGGGACAATGAAAATTAATCCCGTTCTGATCGTTATTATCGTTATTGCGGGCCTGTCACTCGCTCTCATAAAGAGTTGTGCAGATGTCACAAGCATAAAAAGTGATAACGACGTTCTTAGAAGTGACAACGTTCTGCAGGGCAAGTTGATAGCAACTCAGGCTCTTAATTTCAATCGATTCAATCAGGTTGCTGAACATGCCAACAGGCTTAACTCTCTGATCAATACCAGCACCGAAGAAACCGTAATCGAATACCGGGAGATTCTCCGCCGTGAAAAAACCTGTGATCTGCCTGTTCCTGCTGACATTGCTGGTGGGTTGCTCGAATACGCGCACCGTTTACGTGCCAGCGCAATGCACGCCGATTCCGGCAAATCTGACGCAGCCGATGCTAGTACCGTTGCCACCAGCTCAATGACATATTGTCAAGCTGTGCTGTGGATTAAGCCGCTGCTGTCCGTTATCGAGAAGGGTAATAATAATTTTAGAGGAATAAGAGAAATTGAAGGGGAAAGAAAATCAAAATCCATCCCCTAGTAGGTATAAAACGTTATTTATCCTCATCCGAGAATAAAAATTGATCCAAAATTAAAGAGCTAACGGGGCTTGAGATAAGATTTCGCTAACCTCTGCAGAACTCAGTTCCCATTGGCGATCTAGGGCATTAATTTTTTTACAAGCTTCGATCAGCGCCTTGTAGTGATGCACTGTATGTAAATGAGTATTATTAAGAGGAAGTTTTTGTTCAGGGAAGCGATCAATTTTCTGAAATGCTTCGATTATACCTTCGTATTCATACTCGTTGTTTCCATCGAAACCAGGCAATTGAATCTGATCACCAACAATATTCAAGCGGTGTTTCTTCTTAAGCTCATCTTGCTCTGTTGAGCTAAGCAAACGGTACGATTTAGAAAGCCCCCTATAGGCATACAGTAATTCGACTACAAAATCTCGCTCAGCCTTTCCTGAACCTTCGGAGAATGCTCCAGAATATTTTGCGTCAAGAATCCAGTCTTGACCGGAAGTGATCGCATATTTGACGATTTCCGGGTCAAAGTCAGTATCGATGTCAAGATGAATGGCAATGTCACAAAGTAATGCGGTGTTGATTTTATCTTTAATATCCATGAGTTACCTCTCTAAGTGAAATGTTATTTTTACTCGTGTTTTTCAATTGAGTCCATGGGCATCCTCACACAAATAAATACTTTTGGCATGGGAGAAGTTATCCAGAAAGTGTTGCACTTGGGTGATGAGATATGATTCAACAGGTAACCCTACCTCATGGGCTCTGTGGGTCCTTTCCGGCGATCCGGCCTGTTACGGGGCGGCGACCTCGCAGATTCTCGCTATTTATGAAAATTTTCAGGCATTTGCCGTTTCCGTTCTTCTTCTCGCTAATTCATTGTTTTAACTGTAAACACCCCCTGAAAAGAAAGGAAATGATAAGCCTTAAAAACGGCTAAATAGCAGAGGGCGTTTCCTTTCTCTGTTTTTGTGTATGGAGTGAGCTATGGAGGTCAACAAAAAGCGTCTTTCTGAAATATTTGGAGTCAGCGTGCGAACCATTCAGAACTGGCAGGATCAGGGAATGCCTGTAGCACGTGGCGGTGGAAAAGGTAATGAGGTTCTCTATGAATCTTCCGCGGCTATCGAATGGTATTCCGCACGCGATGCGGCGATTGAGAATGAGAAATTACGCAAGGAGGTGGAAGACCTTCGTCTTGCATCGGAATCCGACCTTCAGCCAGGTACGATTGACTATGAGCGTCACCGCCTCACCCGAGCGCAGGCAGATGCCCAGGAACTAAAAAATGCAAAAGATTCCGCTGAGGTGGTGGAAACCGCATTCTGCACGTTCGTGCTGTCGCGGATGGCCGGAGAAGTAGCCAGCATTCTTGATGGAGTTCCTCTGTCGGTTCAGCGGCGCTTCCCGGAGCTGGAAAACCGACATATTGATTTCCTCAAGAAGGACATCATTAAAGCCATGAACAAAGCAGCTGCGCTGGATGAAATAATACCGGGGTTGCTGAGTGAATATATCGAACAGTCAGGTTAAGGGGCTGCAGCACTCTGCGCGCGCGGGTCTACTTTCGCTGTACCGGCCTGAGCCGCAAACGGCGGTTGAATGGGCAGACGATAATTACTATCTCCCCAAAGAGTCGGCCTACCAGGAAGGACGCTGGGAAACGTTGCCGTTTCAACGCGCGATCATGAATGCGATGGGTAACGATTACATACGTGAGGTCAACGTTGTTAAGTCTGCCCGTGTTGGCTATTCAAAAATGTTGCTGGGTGTTTATGCGTATTTTATTCAGCACAAGCAGCGAAATTCCCTTATCTGGCTGCCTACTGATGGTGACGCCGAAAACTTTATGAAGTCGCATGTTGAGCCGACGATTCGCGATATTCCGTCACTTCTGGCGCTGGCCCCCTGGTATGGAAAAAAGCACCGGGACAATACGCTCAGTATGAAACGCTTCTCCAACGGTCGCGGGTTCTGGTGTCTGGGTGGTAAAGCGGCGAAAAACTATCGTGAGAAATCGGTCGATGTCGCCGGTTACGATGAACTGGCGGCATTCGATGAAGATATTGAGAAAGAGGGTTCCCCGACGTTCCTGGGTGATAAACGTATTGAGGGCTCTGTCTGGCCTAAATCTATTCGTGGTTCAACGCCAAAAACAAAGGGGACCTGCCAGATTGAGCGTGCTGCCAGCGAATCCGGGCATTTCATGCGTTTTCATGTTCCCTGTCCGCACTGTGGTGAAGAGCAGTACCTGAAGTTCGGCGACAAAGTAACCCCGTTCGGGTTCAAATGGACACCTGGCGATCCCTCCAGCGTCTTTTACCTGTGTGAACATAATGCCTGCGTCATTAAGCAGCAGGAGCTGGATTTCAGTGAAGCTCGTTACATCTGTGACACCACCGGGATCTGGACGCGTGATGGTTTATCCTGGTTTTCATCAACAGGCACCGAAATCGACCCGCCAGACAGCGTGACGTTTCACATCTGGACGGCATACAGCCCGTTTACCACCTGGGTACAGATCGTTAAAGACTGGCTAAAAACGAAAGGGGATACCGGAAAGCGTAAAACCTTCGTGAACACCACTCTGGGCGAAACATGGGAGCCTAAAATTGGTGAACGGCCTGACGCGGAGCTCATGGCCGAACGCAAAGAGTTTTTTGGGGCATCCGTACCGGATCGTGTTGCTTATCTGACAGCCGGGATTGACTCACAGCTGGATCGATATGAAATGCGCGTCTGGGGATGGGGACCCGGAGAGGAAAGCTGGCTGATTGACCGGCAAATCATTATGGGCCGTCATGATGATGAAGCGACCCTCGTCAGGGTGGACGAGGCGATTAACAAAACCTACCCCCGAAAGAATGGCGTGGAAATGTCGGTATCCCGTATCTGCTGGGATATCGGCGGTATTGACCCCACCATTGTCTACAATCGCTCAAAAAAGCATGGCCTGTTTCGCGTGATCCCGATTAAAGGGGCTTCCGTTTACGGCAAGCCCGTCGCGAATATGCCGCGTAAACGCAACAAGAACGGCGTTTATCTTACGGAAGTGGGTACTGATACCGCAAAGGAGCAGATTTATAACCGCTTCACACTTCAGCCGGAAGGGAGTGATCCTCTTGCCGGTGCCGTGCATTTCCCTAATAACCCCGAAATTTATGATCTGGCTGAGGCACAGCAGCTTACTGCTGAGGAGCAGGTTGAAAAATGGGTGGACGGGCGTAAGAAAATCGTCTGGGACAGCAAAAAGCGACGAAATGAGGCGCTGGACTGCTTCGTGTATGCGCTGGCGGCCCTGCGGATCAGTATTTCGCGATGGCAACTGAATCTTGATTCACTGCTCGCGAGCCTGCTGGAGGAAGAGGGGGGGCGGACCAATAACAAAACCCTGGCTGATTATGCCCGGGCATTATCTGGAGATGAATAATGGCGACACAGACTGATCTGGATGCCGCCCGTGCAGCGTTGCATGACCTCATGATGGGAAAGCGGGTGGCAACGGTGCAAAAAGACGGCCGGCGGGTTGAGTTCACTGCGACTTCAGTCAGTGACCTGAAGAAATACATTGCCGAACTTGAGTCACAGGTTGGCACCACTCCACGACGCCGGGGACCGGCAGGATTTTACGCATGAAAACACCTGCTTTGTTAGGACCGGACGGTAAAACCGCTCTGCGGGATTATGCCGGATATCATGGCGGTGCTGGTGGCTTTGGCGGTCAGCTCCGCGCCTGGAATCCACCGAGTGAAAGCGCAGATGCTGCGTTATTGCCTAATTTTTCCCGTGGTAACGCGCGCGCTGACGATCTGGTCCGCAATAACGGTTATGCGGCAAACGCGGTACAGCTCCATCAGGACCACATTGTCGGATCGTTTTTCCGGCTCAGTTATCGCCCCAGCTGGCGTTTTCTGGGCATTGGAGAGGAAGAGGCCCGGGCGTTCTCCCGTGAAGTTGAGGCGGCCTGGAAAGAATTTGCGGAGGATGATTGCTGCTGCATTGATGCGGAACGTAAGCGTACATTCACCATGATGATCCGCGAGGGTGTTTCCATGCATGCGTTTAACGGTGAGTTATGTGCACAGGCCACCTGGGACAGTGATTCCACGCGTCTTTTCCGCACACAGTTCAAAATGGTTAGCCCAAAACGCATCAGCAACCCCAATAACGCCGGAGACACGCGAAACTGCCGGGCAGGTGTCAGAACAAATGACAGTGGCGCCGCGCTGGGATATTACGTCAGCGAGGATGGCTATCCGGGGTGGATGGCGCAGAAGTGGACCTACATCCCGCGTGAACTGCCAGGCGGGCGGCCTTCCTTTATCCACGTGTTTGAACCTCTGGAAGATGGGCAGACACGCGGTGCCAACGTGTTTTACAGCGTCATGGAGCAAATGAAAATGCTCGATACGCTGCAGAATACGCAGCTCCAGAGCGCGATTGTCAAGGCGATGTATGCCGCCACGATTGAAAGTGGGCTGGATACGCAAACCGCGATGGACTTTATTCTCGGCTCAGACAGTAAAGAGCAGCAAAGCAAGATGACCGGCTGGCTGGGGGAGATGGCCTCGTACTATACCGCGGCGCCGGTTCGTCTCGGGGGCGCGAAGGTGCCGCATCTGATGCCGGGCGACTCCCTGAATCTTCAGTCAGCGCAGGACACTGACAACGGCTATTCGACGTTTGAACAATCTCTGCTGCGCTACATTGCTGCAGGGCTGGGGGTGTCGTATGAGCAACTCTCTCGCAACTATTCGCAGATGAGTTATTCCACCGCCCGCGCCAGTGCTAACGAGTCCTGGGCGTACTTTATGGGGCGTCGCAAATTTGTTGCCTCCCGCCAGGCCTGTCAGATGTTTTTATGCTGGCTGGAAGAGGCCATTGTCCGCCGCGTGGTGACATTACCGTCTAAAGCCCGGTTCAGTTTTCAGGAGGCGAGAAGCGCCTGGGGAAATGCAGACTGGATCGGCTCCGGGAGAATGGCCATTGACGGTCTGAAGGAGGTGCAGGAGGCTGTCATGCTCATTGAGGCGGGGCTGAGCACCTATGAGAAGGAATGCGCCAAACGCGGGGAAGATTATCAGGAAATCTTTGCCCAGCAGGTTCGCGAAACGATGGAGCGCCGCGCGGCGGGACTTAAACCGCCAGCGTGGGCGGCTTCGGCCTTTGAGTCTGGACTGAAAAAATCGAATGAGGAGGGGACCGATGACGCCAGAGCTGCGTAATCTCCCGCACATTGCCAGTAT
This sequence comes from Citrobacter sp. MGH105, assembly GCF_001037485.2. Lineage (NCBI taxonomy): Bacteria > Pseudomonadati > Pseudomonadota > Gammaproteobacteria > Enterobacterales > Enterobacteriaceae > Citrobacter > Citrobacter sp. MGH105. The sequence goes on from NZ_CP073048.1 coordinate 2,191,539, forward strand.
GGCCTTCAATGAGCCACTTTTACTTGAACCCGCCTATGCGCGGGTTTTCTTTTGCGCGCTCGCTGGTCAGTTAGGTATCACCCGTCTGACCGACACTGTGTCGGGCGTTACGCTTGGCGCAGAGCAGATGGCTGAACCGCTGGCACTCTTTGGTGATGATGAGGACATGGGGCCAAAGCCGGCGCGAAGCTACCAGGTCACTGATGGTATCGCGGTGCTGCCGGTTTCCGGGACGCTGGTCAGTAAAACCCGCTCACTCCAGCCGTATTCGGGGATGACGGGGTACAACGGCATCATCGCCCGCCTCCAGCAGGCAATCAGCGATCCGGGTGTAGACGGCATTCTTCTGGATATGGATACGCCAGGTGGAATGGTGGCGGGTGCCTTTGACTGTGCGGACATCATCGTCCGCATGCGGGATATCAAACCCATATGGGCGTTAGCCAACGATATGAACTGCAGCGCTGGCCAGCTGATTGCCAGTGCGGCATCGCGTCGGCTTGTGACGCAGACGGCCAGAACGGGATCCATCGGGGTCATGATGGCCCACAGCAATTACGGCGCTGCCCTTAAAACCAGCGGCGTTGAGGTCACGCTGATTTACAGCGGCGATCACAAGGTGGACGGGAACCCCTACGAGAAATTACCCAAAGAGGTACGTGCAGATTTTCAGGCGCGTATCGACGCTACCCGGCAGATGTTCGCTGAAAAGGTGGCAGGTTATACCGGCATGTCGGTTCAGGCCGTTCTTGATACTGAAGCAGCTGTGTTTTCAGGCCAGGAATCAGTAGACAACGGCCTGGCGGAGCAGCTGGTCAACAACATGGATGCGCTGAACGTTATGCGCGATGCAATTAATAAACGAACGATGATTTCCCGAGGAGGAAGCATGAAAGGTACTACTGCATCCGCAGATACCACTCAACCAGCAGCATCTGCTGACCAGACCGTGACCACCGTTGACGCGCCTGCTGTGGTCGTTACTGACCCTGCCGCGGGCGCAATTGTTGATATCAGCAGCCAGGTGGCAGCGGCGGTCGCAGCCGAAAACGGTCGCATTATGGGGATCCTGAACTGTGAAGAGGCGAAAGGGCGTGAATCACAGGCGCGTGCGCTGGCAGAAACGCCGGGAATGACCGTGGAAAGTGCCCAGCGCATTCTTGCCGCAGCACCTCAGAGTGCTCTGGCGCGCACGGATACTGCGCTGGATCGTCTGATGGAAACCGCACCCGGCACCGTCACGGCAGGTAACGCTTCTGCTGAGGCGGGTGACGATTTGTTAAATACGCCTGTTTAAGAGGTCAACATGTCTAACACTGAACAATTTACGCACAATCAGCCCCTCGGGAACAGTGATCCGGCGCATACCGGTTATGCACCCGGTGAACTGACGAAAGCAGTACCGGCGATGACGCCTCTGATGCTGGATGCCACTTCCGGCAAGCTGACCGTCTGGGATGGCCAGCATGCTGGGGCTGCCTGTGGCATTCTGGCTGTTTCCTCGGACCAGAGCAGCACTGAGCTGGCATTCTATAAGTCCGGCTCTTTCCGTATTGAAGATGTGCTCTGGCCGGATGCGGTGACAGATGAACACATCAAACGCAACGCATTCGCAGGTACAGCCATCAGTATCGTCTGACATCCGACTTAACACTAACCATCATCCACAGAAGCCGCCTTCGCGGCTTTTTTTTACGGGAAACATCTATGTCAATTTACACAACTGCCCAACTGCTGGCGGTCAATGAGAAGAAATTCAAATTCGATCCGCTTTTCCTGCGTATTTTCTTCCGTGAAAGCTACCCCTTCAGCACCGAGAAGGTGTATCTGTCGCAAATCCCGGGCATGGTCAACATGGCGCTGTACGTCTCTCCTGTTATTTCCGGCAAGGTTATCCGCTCCCGTGGTGGCGCAACATCAGAGTTTACGCCGGGTTACGTCAAGCCCAAGCACGAGGTAAACCCGCAGATGACGCTGCGCCGCCTGCCGGATGAAGACCCGCAAAATCTGGCTGACCCGGCCTACCGCCGCCGTCGCATAATCCTGCAGAACATGAAGGATGAAGAACTGGCGATTGCTCAGGTGGAAGAGAAACAGGCTGTGGCTGCTGTTCTCAACGGTAAATACACCATGACCGGCGAAGCGTTTGAACCGGTTGAGGTGGATATGGGACGCAGTGCCGGAAACAACATCATCCAGGCAGGTGCTGCGGCCTGGAGCACCCGCGACAAAGAAACCTATGACCCTACTGACGATATTGAAACCTATGCGCTGAACGCCAGCGGCGTGGTCAATATTATCGTCTTTGATCCGAAGGGCTGGGCGTTGTTCCGTTCATTCAAAGCGGTAAAAGAGAAGCTCGACACCCGTCGCGGTTCTAACTCTGAACTGGAAACGGCGCTGAAAGATCTGGGGGAAGCGGTCTCCTATAAGGGAATGTATGGCGATGTGGCCATTGTCGTCTATTCCGGGCAATACATTGAAGACGACACCAAAAAGAACTACCTGCCGGATTTGAGCATGGTGCTGGGTAATACCCAGGCGCGCGGTTTGCGCACCTACGGCTGCATTCAGGATGTTGATGCCCAGCGTGAAGGCATTAACGCTTCCACGCGTTATCCGAAAAACTGGGTACAGACAGGCGATCCGGCGCGTGAGTTCACCATGATCCAGTCTGCACCACTGATGCTGCTGGCTGACCCGGATGCGTTCGTGTCTGTCAAACTCGCCTGATGTCCATTCTGTGGCCCTGCGGGGCCCTGTTCCGGAGTTGTTCTTATGACAGAAAAAGAAAAGTTGATTGCGCGGCTTAATGAGCTTGGCGCGCAGCTTGGTCGGGAAGTGAATACCAGTGGCACCATTCAGGAGCTCTCTATGCGCATTGCGGAGCTGGAGGAAGAACTGGATGAAGGCACGGATACCGATAGTGTTGAAAATGGTGGCATGAGTGATGGTAGTGCATCCACCGGCGCCGTAGACCCCGTGCCGCCAGTGGATACTGCATTAAGCGGTAGAACAGATGACGCGCTGACGGCAGTCGAAACGCTGGTCACGCTGCACATTGAGGCGCTGCACGCGACCCGCGATGAACGGGTATCTATTGTGGAGGCGGGGACCGTGATCCGCGTGACAGAAGCGGATGCGGACAGCCTGGTTGCACTTGGGCTGGTCCGCGAGCACTAACAGGGGGCTGTGTGGCTGATTTCGATAACCTTTTTGATGCTGCAATAACACAGGCCGATGACACTATTCGGCAGGTTATGGGGACTTCTGCAACGGTAACGTCCGGCGCTATTTCTGGCGTCACGTTGAGTGGTGTTTTCGATGATCCGGAAAATATCGGTTACGCCACACCCGGCATCCGTGTCGAGGGGACCAGCCCGTCGCTGTTTGTGAAATCAGCAACGATTGTGCAGCTGGCGCGGCTGGATACGCTGGATATTAACGGAAAACCTTTCTGGGTTGATCGTATTGGCCCTGATGACTGCGGATCCTGCCATGTCTGGCTCGGTACGGGTTCTCCTCCCACAGCAACCCGACGCCGTTAAGGGGAAACTATGTCTTTAAAAGGGCTTGAACAGGCTATAGCAAACCTGAACAGCATCAGCAATACGGCGGTTCCGCGTGCCTCAGCGCAGGCTGTTAACCGTGTCGCCACCCGGGCAGTCAGTAGAAGCGTTGCCGTTGTCTCGAAAGATACGCGGGTGCCACGCAAGCTGGTAAAACAACGCGCCAGGATAAAACGCGCCACGGCGAAAAAGCCGATGGCAATGATTCGCGTGAACCGGGGCAACCTGCCCGCGATAAAGCTCGGTACCGCCAGCGTACGGTTATCCCGCAGAAAACGGGACAAAAAAGGGGCCAATAGCGTGTTGCGAATTGGCCCTTTTCGTTTCCCTGGTGGTTTTATTCAACAACTGAAGAATGGCCGATGGCATGTGATGCGACGGACATCCAGACCCCGCTACCCGATTGAAGTGGTCAGCATTCCACTGGCAGCGCCACTGACGACCGCATTTAAAGATGAGCTGCCGAAGCTCATGGAATCGGATATGCCCAAAGAACTTCGGGCATCCCTTAAAAACCAACTCAGGCTGATTCTGAAACGATGAAACACACTGATATTAGAAAGGCCATTATTGATGCGCTGGAGAGCCATATTGGTAAAGACGCACTCTATTTTGACGGACGTCCAGCGGTACTGGAGGAGGGGAATTTTCCGGCGGTCGCTGTCTTCCTGACGGATGCCGGGTATACCGGCGAAGAACTGGATGCTGATATCTGGCAGGCCACGCTGCATATCGAAATCTTTTTACCGGCGCAGGCACCCGATTCCGAGCTCGATGACTGGATGGAGTCACGTATTTATCCGGTGCTTGGCAATGTGCCAGGACTTTCTCTGCTGATCAATAACATGGTGCAGCAGGGGTATGACTACCAGCGCGATGACGATCTTGGGCTGTGGAGTTCGGCTGATCTGAAATATTCCATTACTTACGAAATGTGAGGACGTAATGACTACACCAAACCCACTGGCGCCGGTAAAGGGTGCCACCACCACGCTCTGGATTTATTCCGGATCGGGTAACCCCTTCGCCAACCCATTATCGGATGTTGACTGGACGCGCCTGGCAAAGATTAAAGACCTGCAGCCCGGTGAACTGACTGCCGAATCAAACGACGACACCTATCTGGACGACGAAGATGCCGACTGGACTGCTACCGCGCAGGGGCAGAAATCGGCGGGGGAGGCCAGTTTTACGCTGGCCTGGAAACCTGCCGAGAGCGGGCAGCAGGATCTGGTTCGCTGGTTTGATGACGGTACCGTGCTGGCGTACAAAATCAAATACCCGAATGGCGCCATCGATGTGTTCCGTGGCTGGGTAAGCAGCCTGGGTAAAACGGTGACGGCAAAAGACACCATTACCCGTTCTGTCAAAATCAGCAACAACGGCAAACCAGGCCTTGCTGAAGACAGCGCTGCTGCAGCGATTGCCGTAACCGGCGTCAGCCTGGATAAATCGACCACCACCGTTGCGGTTGCTGCCACCACCACGCTGAATGTCACCGTGGCGCCAGCCAGCGCAAGCGATCAATCTTTCCGGGCCACCACCACGGATGCAGGTAAAGCCACAGTGACTGTCGCCGGTACGGTTCTGACAGTAACCGGCATTGCCGCCGGAACCGCCGACATTATCGTGATGACCAACGACGGGCTTTTTGTCGCGACCTGTAAAGTCACCGTTTCCTGACTTCCGGGGCTGTGGCCCCGCTTTCTGGAGTAACCCATGTTTTTAAAAAGTGAGCCGTTCGAACGCAACGGTAAGACCGTCACGCTCTACGAACTGTCGGCGCTGCAGCGTATTGAGCATCTTGAACACCTGAAGACGCTGGAAAGTATCACCGATGCCGACATGCAGGCGGCGATGGATATGACGATTAAATCCGGCGCACTGCTGGTGGCCATGTCTTTATGGCATGGACATCCCCTGAAAGGGACGCACAAAACACCGAAAGAAGACGTTGAGCAGATCCAGAATGAAGTGCTGATGACCTGGCCGCTGGAGATTGTTTCCGCTGCAGAGTACAGCGTGAAGCTGTTATCCGGCATGGTGCCGCTGCAGGAAGCGAATGATCCAGAGGATATCGCTGTGACTGATCTGGTCAGTCTGGAAAAGTCCTCGCCAGCGAGCTGACATTCGTCCTGAAACTGGCGCGTGAATTTCGCCGCCCGGACTGGCGCGCCATGCTTGCTGGTATGTCGTCAACGGAATACGCCGACTGGCGAACGTTCTACCAGGACAATTTTTTTAATGATGCGCAACTGGATGCACATTTTTCCTCGCTGATGCATATCGTCATTACCGCGCTTGACCCCAAAACCACATCAACCCCTGCCAGCTTCAGCCTGCTTTCACCTTCTGCGGAGGATATTGCCGATGATGAACCTGGTGACGCTGTGCTGATGGCAAAGGCCGAGGGCATTTCAGGAGGTGTTCGCTATGGCCCAGACGGCAGTGGGTGACCTGGTCGTTAACCTTGACGTTAATTCGTCAAAGTTCAACGAGCAGATGGAGTACGTAAAAAGGCAGTTTAAGCAGACGGGTGACGCAGCGAATGACTCTGCTCTGAAGGTGCAGCAGTCATTTACCCGCCAGGAGAGCGCGGCGAAGAAGGCCGGTATTTCAGTCGGCCAGTACAACGCGGCGATGCGTATGCTGCCTGCGCAGTTTACGGATATCGCCACTCAGCTGGCCGGAGGGCAGAGTCCGTGGCTTATCCTGCTGCAGCAGGGCGGTCAGGTGAAAGACTCCTTCGGCGGTATTATTCCGACCTTTCGGGCGCTGCTGGGCACCATATCGCCGGTGATGGTAGGCGTTGGCGCGCTGGCTGCCGCCACTGGCGCGGTGGTTTACGCCTGGTATCAGGGCTCGTCCACGCTGTCTGATTTCAACAAAACGCTGGTTCTGTCCGGTAATACTGCCGGGCTGACCTCAAACCGCATGCTGGTGCTGGCGAAATCCGGCGAGCAGGCGGGACTCACGTTTAACCAGACCAGCAGCGCGCTGACGGAGCTGGTTAACGCCGGAGTGCGTGCCGGTGCCCGGTTCGATGAGATGAGTCAGGCGGTAGCGAAATTTACCGATGCGTCGGGTGTGCCGGTCGATAAGGTGGCGGCGGCATTCGGCAAACTGACGAACGATCCGACCTCTGGTCTGATTGCCATGGCGCAGCAGTTCCACAACGTTACCGCGGAACAGATTGCTTATGTGGCGCAACTGCAACGCGCCGGTGATGAAGCAGGGGCGCTGCAGGCAGCTAATGATGCGGCGACGAACGGTTTTCGTGAGCAGACAAAGAGCCTGCGCGACAATATGGGGTCGATTGAGTCTGCTGCCGACAGCCTGAAGCGTGCCTTTAAATCGATGTGGGATGCGGCGCTCGATATCGGGCGGCCTGACACCACGCAGGAGATGGTTGCCAAAGCGGAAGCGGCCTTTAAGCGGGCGGATGAAATCTGGAATCTGCGTAAAGGTGATGGTTATGTCAATGATGATGCGCGTGCCAGCTACTGGAACGATCGGGAGTCTGCCCGCCTTGCACTGGAAATGGCGCAGCAGCAGGCCAGCGTGGCAAAGGCCACTGAGGATAACGCCGCCCGCGAGGCGGTGATTGAATCTGACCGCCAGAAGTATGCCGCGCAGGCGCAGTCGAATTATGCAAAGACGCAGACTGCGCTGGAGAAGTACACGGCCCGTCAGAATGAACTGAACAAGGCGCTTAAAGACGGACGGATCCTCCAGGCTGACTACAACATCAATCTGGAAGCTGCGAAAAAAGAATACGACGACTCGCTGAAGAAACCCAAAGCCCCTTCAGCGGTAAAAACACCTGCAGGTGTAAAAAGTGTCGATACTGCCAGCGCGCAGACGCTGGAGCTGGAGGCGCAGTTACGCACTCTGCAGGAGCACAAGAGCATCACGGATACCATCAGCCAGCAGCGGCAGGAATTGTGGAAACAACAATCCCGCTTTTCGGTGCTGGAAGAGTCCGCCAAAAAGCGCGCGCTGACCGCCGATGAAAAATCGGTGCTGGCGAACAAAGACGAGGTACTGGCGCGGGCCGAAGTGAATGCCCGGCTGGGCGATCAGATTGTTGCCCAGGAACGGTTAAACCGCCTGCAGGACAGCTCGCAGAAGTACGTTACCCAGATTGGTGAGAAAACCCGGGCGCTTGTGGCCGGGGGCAGCATGAGCAGTCGCGGCGCGCAGCGGCAAAACGAAGAGGCACAGCTGCGGCAGGGCTGGATGAATGCCGGCGGTACGGACACCGATCAGGGTTATCAGAATGAACTGGATGCACTGAAGAAATATTATGCCGCACAGGACGAGCTCCGCGGCAACTGGCAGGCCGGGGCGAAATCAGCGTGGGCTGACTATGCCGATTCAGCAGCTGATGCCTATGGCTCGATGAAGTCTGCTGCTTCAGCCACATTCGATGGTATCAGCCAGAATATGGCCGATATGCTGACGACAGGGAAAGCAAACTGGGCAGATTTCACCCGTTCCACGTTGTCGATGCTGACGCAGATCCTGATGAAGCAGGCCATGACCGGCCTGGTCAGTTCTGCCACGTCAGCGCTGGGTTTTGCTGGTGGTGGTTATACCGGGTCCGGCGGCAAGTATGAGCCTGCAGGTGTGGTGCACCGTGGAGAGTTTGTCTTTACGCAGGAAGCCACCAACCGAATCGGTGTCGGCAACCTTTATCGCATGATGCGCGGCTATGCGACTGGTGGTCTGGTCGGGGGGAGTGGCGGTGGCGTTGCTTCTCCTTTTGGTGTCAGCGTGTATGCGCCGGTTTCGGTTACAACAGGCCAGGGGGATTCCGGTCAGCAGAAAGGAAACGGCGATGCGCTGGGGAAAGCCTATCAGCAGGTGATCAACAGTTCCATCAGGGAAGGTATCACCAGAGAAATCCGACCCGGAGGCATTATCTGGAATGCAACAAAACAGAGGTAAGCAATGGCGATCGAGCATTTTGCGTGGCGGATTAAAGCATCCAGCCAGCCGACCCTGAAAAGTAAGGATACCGTCCGCACGGCACAGTTTGGTGATGGCTATAAGCAAGTATCAGGTGCCGGGATGAATGATGAAACGCTCAGCTATGAGTTTTCATTTACCGGCGAACCGGGAACCGTCAAGGATATCTATGCTTTTCTGCGGCGCCATAAGACGAAATCATTTTCGTTTACCCCACCAGGCGGTGATCTGGCTCTGTGGCGAGTTGAGGCAGACAGCCTGCAGCGCGTCACCAAAAGTAAAACGGTGGAAACCGTATCAGCCACCTTTGAACAGGCGTTTGCACCATGAGCTTAAACAGTGATTATCAGAAACTTGAGCCGGGCAATGTTGTCCGGCTTTTTGATGTCGATGGCACCGCATTTGGTGTTTCCGACGTTCTCCGCTTCCACGCCCACAATATTGCTCACACTCCCGATGAAATTGCCGCTGCTGGTGGAGATGAAAATAAGCTACCGGCGAAATCGATCTGGTGGCAGGGGCAGGAATATAAAGCCTGGCCCTGCCAGATCGAGGGTATTGAGACGGCGACCGACGGGACCAGCGCGCAGCCGACGCTGTCGGTCGCTAACCTGGACAGTTCCATTACGGCGCTGTGTCTTGCTTATGATGACCTGCTGCAGGCAAAGGTCACGATTCATGACACGCTGGCGCAGTATCTGGATGCGAAAAACTATCCGGAGGGCAACCCGTCAGCGGATCCGCAGCAGGAAAAGCTGAAGGTGTTTTACATTGACGCCAAGAGCACTGAAACCAATGAGGTGGTGGCGTTTACGTTATCCAGTCCAATGGACCTGCAGGGGCTGATGATCCCGACGCGCCAGCTACATTCGCTTTGTACCTGGTGTATCCGTAACAAATACCGCTCAGGTGATGGATGTGACTATGCCGGAACGCGTTATTTCGACAAGCACAACAACCCGGTTAACGATCCGTCACTCGATGAATGCCCCGGTACGCTCACTGCGTGCAAGTTGAGGCATGGCGAGGGGAACGAGTTGCCGTTCGGTGGTTTCCCTGGCACATCCCTGATCAGGAGCTGATATGCGTCAGAAAATTATCGATGCCATTATGGCGCATGCTGCTGCTGAATATCCGCGCGAATGCTGCGGCGTGGTGGTGCAAAAAAGCAGGGTGCAGCGGTACATTCCCTGCCGTAATCTGGCAACCGATCCGACAGAGCATTTCCACCTGTCACCGGAGGATTACGCCACTGCCGAAGACTGGGGAACAGTGATTGCCATTGTCCACAGCCACCCGGATGCCACGACGCAGGCGAGCGAACTGGATAAGGCACAGTGTGACGCTACGTTACTTCCGTGGCACATCGTCAGCTGGCCGGAGGGGGATCTGCGTACCATTCAGCCGCGGGGCGAGCTGCCGCTACTGGAGCGCCCGTTTGTGCTCGGTCACTTCGATTGCTGGGGGCTGGTGATGAGTTATTTCCGGCAAACGCACGGCATTGAGCTGACGGATTACCGCGTGGATTATCCCTGGTGGGAGGATAGTTACCCCGAAAACTTCTACCACGATTGCTGGTATGAATGCGGATTCCGTGAATTCAGTGGCGTACCGCAGCCAGGTGATATGGTTATCATGCAGGTCCAGGCTAATAAGTGGAACCATGCAGGGATCCTGCTGGAGGGCAATATGTTACTCCACCATCTTTACGGACATTTGAGCCAGCGTGTGCCGTATGGGGGATACTGGCAGGAACGGACGATGAAGGTACTTCGCTATAAGACTCTAGCTTAAGCCCATTTAGGTGGGCTGTTCCCCTGGAATTTCCACCCCAAATCCATCCACATCCCAAGTCTTTTCCCAGACTTCGTAACCTAACTCTTTTAGGCGACTAAAAGTTTTTTTGAAAACAGTGTTGAAATCATCGTCACTAAGTCCGTCCAACTCAAGATCGCTGAGATGAATATGGAATGTGGAATGACCAATCCGTACCTTTTTGTTGATCTCTGAAAAAGTCCTTTTGAATATTATTTCAGAGAGTTCATCCCTCGCTTTTTCAACAAGTTGAATTGCATCTTGAGCAGAAATTACTTCATCTTCACGTAATTCGCTAAGGAAGCTGTTGTCGAGACGTTGAACTATTTCAGCATTCATAGAGCGGTTATTGGATTTTGCTGCATCTTCAATTTTTTCTTTTAATTCAATTGGTAATCTTATTCTTAGTTGAGGATCTTCTCTGCTCATTTGGTTGCCTCACTCAAAAAGTTCACATTATGTAAATTATGCCCCACGGTGGGGTTGACATCAATGACGCACGGTGTGACACTTTATGTGTCCCACCGTGGGGCATGATTGGAGGGGCTATGGAAAAAGCAAAAGATATGTACCAGCGAAAGGTTCGATTTCCTGAAGATGTTCGGTTGGCGATAGAGAGAAATGGGGAAGAAGAGTGCCGGCAGTTCAATACTGAGCTCATCTATCAGTTGAGGAAAGCGTACGGATTAGAAGGGGGGAAGAGTGAACAAGCATAAAAACAGTGGAACCCAGGAGTGCGCGAACACCCTGGGCTTCTTATCGAAGAAATCCTTGGCAGGAAATATCGACATGAACAGTGTAACGAAAGAAGAGCTGAACTTCCATGGCATTTCTCTGCAGCCAGTTCCTGATATCGATGGCATCTGGCTGACCGCTAATCAGATTGGTTACGCGCTTCAATATGCAGACGATAAAGCTGTTCAGCGAATTTTTGCTCGTCATATTGATGAGTTTACAGAAAAAATGACAAGGGTGGTCAAGTTGACCACCCCTGGTGGGCATCAGGAAACTAGGGTTTTTTCTCTACGTGGCGCACACATGGTCGCTATGTTTGCCAGAACTCCGGTTGCTAAAGAATTCCGACGCTGGGTGTTAGATACTCTGGATCGTGAGGTGTCTATAAACATTCCAGTATCGAAGATGCTCAGCGATCGAGAAATACACGCCCACAATGCAAACGCAATGTTCGATTATTTCGAGATTATGTGTGAAGCATGGTTTAACCAGATAGAGCCAGCATTGAGGGCTATCGAATCACCTTTGGCCGGTCGCCTTCATGATCGTTTTAATGACGGAGCTGCCTTCATGTACATGATTAAGGATTATGCTGATCGGCAACTTCAACAGGGAGAGCGAGCGAGGATTTATTGAATTTTGCAGCGATGCAAATAAAAACGCCATCGGCGGCAACCGATGGCATCTATAACTTGCATAGTGGAGAAATTATGCAGCAAACAAATATGTCTACAGCTACTGTAGCAAATGCGTTTCATCATGTCACCATGTCCAGCCGCGAGATCGCAGAGTTAACAGGGAAGCAGCATCAGCATGTTAAACGTGACATCGAGAATATGCTCGCTGACCTTAGCGAAGATGTGTCCAGTTTTGGACGCATCTACCTGGACACCATGAATCGCCAGCAGATGGAGTACGACCTTGATCGCCGTCATGTAGAATGCCTCCTGACCGGGTATAGCGCCTCCTTGCGAATGAAGGTAATTGACCGCTTGCATGAGCGAGAAGTTGGAACTTCAGCTGTTCCAGCGCCTCTATCTCAGAATGAGATTATTGCTGCAATCGCAATGGCGAACGTAGAGCAGGATAAACGCATACATGCTTTGGAACAGCAGGTTGATGATATGGCGCAGGGCGCTATCCCTGCCGGGTATCAAGGGTATTCTTACCTTGTTGAGAAGACGGGCCTGAGTGATAAGAAGTGTCGCCAATTGGTGTCAGCCTATGATATCAACCATAAAACGGTGCCACACGTTGCCCCGAATGGCGCAGTCACTCGTATGACAGTTATTAATGAACATGAATTCATGGATGCTTTTAGCGGAATGCTTGCTGAGACCGAAATTCGTGGTTCCTTCCATCATCACGCCAAAATGGGGCGCTTTATGCTCGCGGGTGAGGTGCGTTCCTGATGCAAGCGTTACAGCGAGTCAGCGCCCCAGTTTATGTGGTTTCTCGTTATGGCAAAACGTTCCGCTGCTTTACTCGGAACACCGCAATTAAGCGACTTGCTCATTACATGACTCAGCGGATGTTCTATCGCGCAGGTATTAAGACCCGAGCAGTGACGAGAATTGATCGTGATGATGTGGCCATCCACTACATCAACAAACCAACTCAGCGTTACTGGGATGCGCAGGCGAAATGCGAAAGGCGAATTAGAAAGCTCCTTTCCAGAAAGTAATAGCAACCGCTTAACTGATCTATAAAACCAACCCGCTTAACTGCGGGTTTCTTCGTTACCCCGATCCCTGTTACTCTTTTGGCAAATTGATCAAAGGTGATAGGGATATGAAAAAGGCCATATTATTTGTTTCGTTGTTGGGGTTGTTCGGGTGTAGCGCTTCTTCTTTGCAGGAAGGAGAACCGATTTATACTGGCCATTCTTCAAAGAGTGCAGCGCAATTTAGTAAATGCTTGTCACCAAAATGGCAGGACTTACACCCGCAAGCAACGAGCATTGAAACGGAAACTGGGTATAGGATATCGGCTGCCGATGATTTATTCGGAGTTTTATCAATGGCGATTATACAAGGAGACGACAAAGGCGGCTCTAATGTGAAAGTGTATGCAGCCAGTAGGGGCATTGGCGATCCATGGAGTAAAGCTGCTCGCTCTTGCCTCTAAGAAATTTCTAATCGCTAAAGCCACTTTATGTGGCTTTTTTTATTGGGGTTTATATGCAAGAAGTCATGACAAGAATTGAACTAGGTGGAGATCTAGGCAAATCATTTGGGAAAATACATAACAGGCTAATAAGAACTACTGCCGAATCAATAAATGCTTTATCAAAAACAATTCCCGGTTTTGAAAAATACCTTAATACCAGCAAAATGCGTGGGTTAACGTATGCGGTATTTAAAGGTAAAAAAAACCTTGGGATGGATGATTTAGGTTTCCCCGTTACGGGAGAGGTTATTCGAATTGTTCCCGTGGTGATCGGAAGTAAAAAAGCAGGTTTACTGCAAACAATTCTGGGAGCCGTTCTTGTTGTTGCTGGGGCGTTGGGCGCAACACTAGGGCAGGCATGGGGTGGGGCTGCGTGGGGGCCAGCAGCCATGAAAATAGGCGCGGCGATGATGCTGGGCGGTATTGTGCAGATGCTATCCCCACAACCTGCCGGGCTTGCCAGTAAACAGGATGCTGATAATCAGGCTTCCTATGCCTTTGGTGGCGTGACGAACACTGCAGCTCAGGGTAATCCTGTTCCTCTTCTATATGGCCGACGGCTTATAGGTGGTGCAATTATTTCTGCGGGTATCTACGTCGAAGACAAGCAGTAGTAAATATCATTTCTAATAACCACCTTCGGGTGGTTTTTTTATGGGTGAAATATGGCGCCGAAAAAAATCACAGGGCGAAAAGGTGGCGGCTCTAAAAGCCGAACGCCGACGGAGCAACCGGATGATCTCCAGTCTGTCGCAAAGGCAAAATTGCTAGTGGCGCTGGGTGAAGGTGAATTTGCTGGTGGTTTGACCGGAAAAGACATCTACCTCGATGGGACTCCACTGGAGAACGCCGACGGTTCGACAAACTTTGGCGGTCTGGTCTGGGACTTTCGCCCAGGTACTCAGGCTCAACAATACATCCAGGGGATTCCGGGCTCAGAGAACGAAATCAGCATGGGGGTTGAGATATCAAGTGCTACCGCTTGGACCCGTACTTTCACAAATACGCTGCTTTCTGCTGTGCGCCTGCGCATTAAGTGGCCCTCAATTTACAAGCAAGAGGATGATGGTGATTTGGTGGGATACACCATCAATTACGCCATCGATCTGCAGACCGACGGCGGCTCATGGAAAACCGTTCTCGATACTCGGGTATCGGGCAAAACAACCACAGGCTATGAACGAAGCCACCGTATTGATTTACCGCAGGCTGGCAGCACATGGACATTGCGCCTCCGTAAAACTACAGCTGATGCGCACAGCGCCAAAATAGGCGACACCATGACACTGCAGAGCTACACGGAAGTAATCGACGCCAAATTGCGTTATCCAAATACCGCGCTGCTCTACATCGAGTTTGATTCGAGCCAGTTTAACGGATCCATTCCGCAGATTTCATGCAAGCCTAGTGGGCGGGTGATTCGTGTACCGGATAACTACGACCCGGAAACCAGAAGCTATCTCGGCACCTGGACCGGCGCTTTTAAATGGGCCTGGACAGATAACCCTGCATGGGTGTTTTACGATCTGGTGTTGAACGACCGTTTCGGTCTGGGCAATCGCCTGACAGCTGCCAACATCGATAAATGGTCACTCTATGAAGTGGCGCAGTATTGCGACCAGATGGTGCCCGATGGAAAAGGCGGCAGCGGGACCGAGCCACGTTATACCTGTAACGTTTATGTGCAGGACCGGAACGACGCTTACACCGTGCTACGTGATTTCGCGGCTATATTCCGGGGGATGACGTACTGGGGGGGCGATCAAATTGTTGCGCTGGCCGACATGCCGCGGGATATCGACTTTTCCTACACACGCGCAAACGTGGTCGACGGCTTGTTTACCTACGCCAGCAGCACCACCAAAACCCGTTACACCACCGCGCTGGTTTCCTGGTCTGACCCTGATAACGCCTACGCCGACGCCATGGAGCCGGTATTCGAGCAGCAGCTCGTTGCGCGCTACGGCTTTAATCAGCTGGAAATGACAGCCATCGGATGTACCAGGCAATCAGAAGCGAACCGAAAGGGGCGCTGGGGTATTCTCACCAACAATAAGGATCGCGTTGTTTCGTTTGATGTTGGCCTGGACGGAAACATTCCGCAGCCGGGATACATCATCGCCGTGTCAGACGAGCTTCTGTCCGGCAAAGTTATGGGTGGCCGCATCAGTGCTGTTAACGGTCGCGTGATAAAACTTGACCGCGTAGCTGATGCAGCAGCAGGCGATCGCCTTATTATCAATCTTCCCTCCGGTGCGTCACAGAGCAGGACTATTCAGGCGATTAATGGGGAATCAGTCACAGTCACCACGGCATATAGTGAGACACCACAGGCCGAAGCTGTATGGGTGGTTGAGTCAGACGGGCTCTACGCCCAGCAGTATCGTGTTGTCAGTGTCTCCGATAACAATGATGGTACTTTCTCTATTACCGGCGCATGGCACGACCCGGATAAATATGCCCGTATCGATACCGGAGCCATCATTGACCAGCGGCCGGTGAGTGTGATCCCGCCGGGTAATCAGTCGCCGCCGGCTAACATTGTGATCAGTTCGTTTTCAGTGGTTCAGCAGAATATCAGCGTTGAGACCATGCGGGTGAGCTGGGACCAGGCGCAGAACGCCATCGCCTACGAGGCACAGTGGCGCCGCAATGATGGTAACTGGGTAAACGTGCCGCGCAGCTCCACCACATCCTTCGATGTATCGGGTATTTATGCCGGGCGTTACCTGGTGCGTGTACGTGCTATTAACGCTTCTGAAATATCCTCTGGCTGGGGATATTCCGAAGAAAAAACGCTGACGGGTAAGGTGGGAAATCCGCCAAAACCTGTCGGCTTTGCGACAACGCCGATCAACTGGGGGATTCGCCTGAACTGGGGATTCCCGGCTAATACCGGGGACACACTGAAAACGGAAATTCAGTACACCGCGAACAGTGATTTCTCTAATCCTCTATTGCTGTCGGATGTGCCTTATCCGTCAGCCGAATACACCCAACTGGGACTGAAGGCGGGACAGGAGTTCTGGTACCGCTCGCAGCTGGTTGACAGAACGGGTAATGAATCAGGCTGGACCGACTGGGTTCGTGGAGAATCCAACGCGAATGCTGACGACTACCTGGGAGATATTGCTGATGACTTCCTGACGTCTGCCGATGGTGACCGCCTGACAAGCGACATTGATACCAATCTGGAAGCTGCGTTGCAGAATGCGCTGGCCAACCATGGAACGGTGGAACACCAGTGGGCGCAGTACGGCGAGATACGCGCGGATATTCTGGTGGTTAAAACGACCATTGCGCAGGTCGATAAGGCCATGGCTGAAATGTCGACGCAGGTGCAGGCGCAGTTCAATGATGTGACTGCCGCGCTGGAGGACAAGCTTACTGCCGTGGTTCATGCTACCGGAGCATCTGCAATTTATACCCTCAAAACCGGAGTCCGGATTAACGGCGTGATGTATAACGCCGGAATGTCGATTGCGGTGCTGGCGGAATCGGGCAAGCCGGTAGTCACCCGTGTCGGGTTTAACGCCAATCAGTTCGTCCTGATGAGTGGCAGCGGCGATACGCAATATTCACCGTTTGCGGTGGTCAATGGTCAGGTCTTTATCAGCGATGCGTTTATTCAGTATAGTCAAATCACTCTGGCAAAAATTGGCGAACTGCGCTCCGCTAATTATGTTCAGGGACAAACAGGCACCATTATGAAATCAGACGGAACGTTTGAAATGAATGGGGCTGTTGCCGGGGAGGGGGCAACGAAAATGACAAATCTGAATTACAGCGTTAAAGATGGCAATGGCGTTCTCCGCGTGCAGATTGGCAAATTAACAGGGGTATTCTGATGACATGGGGAATTCAGACATGGGACGCTAACGGTGTCCCGAATAACTATGGCATTAAACCTGTAACCGTGGTGGGCATCATCGATCTTGCTTTAGGTCAGAAAACGGGAAGCTACCAGTTCAACATCGAGCCCGGTTTAAAGGTCGGTTTTGCGGTTGGTACTCTGGAGGATAAAGGGACAATAAGTTACACAGATAAAAGAAATATTATTGCATCTGGAAACACCATAACAATACAGCCTTCAGGTAGTGATGGGATTAATGATTACCCGGCAGTCAAAGTGCAGTTAATCGTTTTTGCGGAGACTGCGTAGATGGCTAAATATGGCGCATTGATTTCATTACCTAACGGGAACCCTTTTATCACGCCTGATTCCACACCAATGACGCTTTACCGAAAAGTAACGGTAAACTCAACTTTTGGGGGGAATTTTAACAGTGCTTCGGCGTCCGTGACTATCGACGGTCAGAAGGGAGGGATTGCATTTGCAAGAACCAGCGCCCCGGCGAAGATATCAGCTTCAAAAAGTGGCAATACGTTCAGTGTTGATGCCTCTAATTACAGGGGGGCGGCTTTTGTCCTTGAGGCCTATTTTTTTGCCATATATCCGCTTACCCTTCCGGCCTGGGGTGTGGCTATATGGGATGCCGAAGGGACGCTGGTACTTACGAACGAGTCCCGGGTATTAAGCGACCTTACAACTATTGGTTCACCAGGTGCTGTAAGTGGTGGGCTTAACATTGATACATACATGGCAGGCAAATGGGCCGTAAATCCGATGGGGCTGGGATCTGTCATCCTCCATGCGGGTTCTGCACCAGGTGGACAGCCAATATTTCAGTCTGTTGATGTGGGGACGGGTTGCCATGACGACACTGGTGGTACAAGAATTAGGGGGCAAAGTTCAACCACTGCAAGTGGTTCCTCTATCGGATCAACGAATAGCGGAATTGTGATAACGGCGATAAATACAGCTGCATATGATTAAACTGATCGATTTAAACGATCAATTTTAGAATATTGATCTATTAAAACTATTTTTATTATTCAATGCTATTGGTTATTTTTTTGTTTAAATAATTAACTCTGGTATTGAAATGAAAAATATAATTATTCCAGTTATTGTCTGCCTGGTGCTTTCAGCGTGTTCAGGACCTGTTCTGGAGAAACAGAAACCGGTTTGTCAGGCAGAGTTTGCGCCTGGCGGGCTGACCCAGTCAATACAGATTTACGGTGTACGAAAGATTGCTAATCAGACTGAGTACAGGGCCGGTTATCCCTTTAACTGGCGATGGGTAAATAAAAATAACTTTACCCGTTCAAATTGCCCTCAATGAAATACCAAAAATAACCCGCTCCGGCGGGTTTTTTATTATCTGAATTCAGGAGATATCCATGTCAGCAGGAACTTTAACCCTGACGAATAACTCTGCTGCTGTCGCTGGCAACGGGACCGCGTTTACCACCGAGGTGGCGGCCGGAGATTTTATTGTTGTCACTGTCGGAGGTGTTCCCTATACGCTCCCGATTAAATCAGTGGAAAGCGGTACAGCGTTGACGCTGGTAAGCAATTTCACCGGGCCAACACAATCTGGCGCTGCCTGGTCAGCTGTTCCCCGTGTGGCGCTGAATATGGTTACCGCAGCGCTGGTGGCACAAAGTGCGGAAGCCCTGCGAGGCCTGAACTACGACAAACAGAACTGGCAACTGATATTCAGCAGTAGCGGAGATGCCACGGTTAAATTGCCTGATGGCACTTCATTCACCGGACCAGCCTGGGGAGGGATTGCTACAACGTTAAATAATATAAATGCGGCATTGGGCAATAAGCTGGACAAACAACAGAACCTGAAAGATTTGGAAGACAAAGCCGCCTCTCGTTTAAATCTTGGGCTGGGTAGTGCCGCGGTGCTGAACTCCGGTTCTGCACTCAATCAGGTGTTAACGGTCACTAATTCCGGTGAAAAAACTTTTGGTCTTGGGGCATTGTATCCGGATAACCTCACGAACACTTCTCTGGGTAGTAATGCCCTTGGTTTTTTCAGACAGAGTGGCGCAAGCGGTTATGACTGGTATGGTGACTGGGGGGGTGGGATAACATTTGCGTATTCACTACCCTCCAAGTTTACTATGTTTGTTTCCCAGGCTGGCATAGTTTCGTTCAGCATGATTTCCGCTGGGGGAGTTGAGACCTGGCGCGCTAAAGTTCTCACGAACAGGAACACCACAGTAGATTCAGGGGGGTTCATTAAGACCGCTTCGCCGATCGTCAAAGTGTTTCATAATGGTCAGTCTGAGGTAAATGATGAATCAGAAGGGTGCGTGGTGGAGCGGCTTTCTGTCGGGCAATATCTTATCACTGGCTGCATTGGATTAAATTCTGATGCTGCGTGGGGTGGAACGGATGGCGGTTTCGAAATCCCGGTCGACAGAAACAAGCAACCCCGCATCTGGCTGGACTACAAAGTTAATGCTGATGGCTCGGTATTGATCAGGACCTATCACCGGGTTTATCCGTCCGCTCCGTCGTTTGCTCAGAACAGAATAGGGAATACCGATATTAACGGTGTGTTTACTGAGACAGTTGCTGATGGCGAACTTGTCGACATTCCTGCAGATTCGTTTGTGTCCGTGCGTGTGGAAATGCCGGAAGACAGCATCTGGAACCAGAGGCAGAAAGAAACACGGGAGGCTCAGGAAAAAGCTGAACGCGAGCGCCAGCAAAATCAGCAGGGTGCTCAGTCTTAAAAATGGCAGTTGCCGTAGTCACGTCGTATGCAACGTAACTGCGGCAGGCAACAGAGTGTTCATGCCCGCATTGCCTGCGATGAAGATAGCAAAGATGGTGATTGCCGTCTTTCATTATCGCCAAAGTCGCTTACCCTGCCTGACTGCTTCCATAATTGCAGCGCCAGTATGCTCGTATTCAGGAAGAGCCAGAACACGCCAGTTTTTTTGCACGAACACCAGAAGACAACAGCGCTCATCCACTGTCCCTTTAATGGCAAAGTTACGCAGATTGCCAGGGGGGACTGGGAGCTTTTCACCGGGTTTTGGGAAGTAAATCCTGACGCCGGATATGATTAAGTTGTCCATAGTTCATTCGCTCACTAGCCACATATCAGCTTCTTCAAACATTTCCTGAACAGTACGGCTTATCTGTTCCTTCTCATGCTTGCTGGCGTCAGTGTTGATCGCCGGCAGTGTCATCATCGGTTTAACCCTGACATCAGCGTCAGGGAAAATCCGGTGAACCCTCTTACTCAATTCGCCCAGAATGATATCTTTTGCACCGGGCAGACCATCAAAATTCCTTTTGTCATAAACGAGTTCCACGAACATTGCTTATTGCCTCTTTACTGGATGGATATACAGTATATATACTGTGTTTTTATCCGGTATTCAAGAGAGGGCGTAAACATGGGCTTTCCTTCACCAGCTACCGACTATATAGAGCAGCGGGTTACGCCAGCCAGTGTCTGCATGAC
This sequence comes from Citrobacter sp. MGH105, assembly GCF_001037485.2. Lineage (NCBI taxonomy): Bacteria > Pseudomonadati > Pseudomonadota > Gammaproteobacteria > Enterobacterales > Enterobacteriaceae > Citrobacter > Citrobacter sp. MGH105. The sequence goes on from NZ_CP073048.1 coordinate 2,212,135, forward strand.
TCCCGACAGTCGCATCCTCGAGACGTCGGCGGGTTATGCGCTCATCGTCCCGGTCACGCGCCCACAGCAGGGTGATGCGCTGTTGATTCTGTCCGGAGGTCGGACGCAGTTTGCGAAGCTTAGGGGGAAAGCGTTAATCACGGATGACGGCGAAGCGATCGAAGGTGATGCAGCTGAAGAGGCTGAGGTTATGAGGCGGGTGACGCACTTTATCAACAGCACTGATGCTGCGATATCTCTTGAGGCGGCATTGGCGCAGTTTTGAGACATATGTACGATAGAAAAATTCCGAAGATTGGCAATAGATCTCTTTATATTTGCATTCAAATTTTGTTTATTATGTATTTACATAACGTAAATTTATAAAATTTAATAAAAACAACTCAGATTGCTTATTTTTAAAGACGCATTTAATATATATGTTATAAATTGCAAAGCTCATTAAGGGATTCCCCAGTGAATATTGATAAAATGAAGATCCAGCATGCCGAGATTATCCATAAAATTAGCCGCCTCAGGGAGCTTAGCCGGGCGGGTGTGACGGCTCATGCGCAAGAAATCGCTCAAACCATTATCAGTATGAGTTCTGTGATTAAAGTACACCTTTCTGCCGAAGATCAGTTTTTATATCCTTATCTGGAAAAGGTGAACGATCAAAAGCTAAAAACAATGAGCGTAAATTTTCAGCGCGAGATGGCTGATATTGTTGCCGAGTATGAAAAGTTTTCCCGTCGCTGGAATACGGCAAATAAGCTTATCAATTGTGACGAGGCATTTCGCCGCGACGCGAATGTAGTGTTGCGCAAGGTGCATGAACGAATGCAGCGCGAGGATCATAATTTTTATCCGCTGGTAGAGCAGCTTTAAAAAAGGGCGGCAATGGTTCATCCAATACGGGAATTTGGTTTCCCGTATCCAGAAAGGTATGAAAAGGACTTGGTAAAAGCTGGCACTACTCCGAAACTAACCACATATCGGATTCTTCAAACATTTCCTCCAGCATGCAGTTCAGCTTCTCCCGATCGCTTTTGCTGGCATCGCTGTTTAAGCCGTTCGCCTGCATCGGCTTAACCTTCACTTCTGCATCCGGAAAGATCCGGTGCACTCGCTTTGTTAACTCATTCAGAATTATTTCTCTGGCACCTGTTAATCCTTCAACATTCCGTTTGTCGTACACCAACTCAACGAACATACCGCCTCCAAAGCAACAATGATTTTGCACGCAATTTATACTGTTTATTTATACAGCGTCAACGGTTGGGCACGTAGCTTTTTAAGGAAGGTTTTTGGGGCATGTATGGGGCATAAATGCCAGTTTTGGGGCATGGTTGGGACATTTTAACTCATATGAACTTAACCGAATTTCATATGGAGGCGTCTTATAATGCACTGATTAACCTAAAGAAAACACATGCTCTTGGGCGTTCTTTAGTGATTTTAAAAATTACCGCGTCACGCAGTTAAAGTGGCGGGCATACTCTTCAAGGCTGGTGATCCCCAGACGCACCCATTTTGGATGCGACCACTGGGGTAAACCGATATAAATCATAGCGCTTGCAGAATCTCCTCCACGCTGCGAACGCGCGCAATGCGCGGGAAAATGTGGGTCATGCTGGCCTGGTGTTGCTCAGCACTGGCGGCGCTACAGGCATCCTCTGCAATGATAAGACTGAAACCCAGCTCCCACGCATTTCGCGCCGTCGACTCAACGCCAATGTTCGTCGAGATGCCGCACAGGACGATGGTATCAACACCCCGGCGACGCAGCTGCAATTCCAGATCGGTGCCATAGAAGGCTCCCCACTGGCGTTTAGTCACTTCGATATCGCTGGCGCATTTCCCCAAAGCAGCCGGGTAATGCCACCAGTTTTCAGGTAACGCTTTTGCCGGAGACTGAGCATCTACGGGTTGTTTCAGCGCTTCGGCGTAATCGTCAGACCAGCCGACGCGCACCATTACCACCGGGGAACCGTGGGCACGGAATTTTTCCGCCAACTGCGCGGCGCGGGTAACCACATCATGTGCCGTATGAGGGCCGCCAGCGAAAGGCAGGATCCCTTCCTGTAAATCAATTACGACAAGGGCGGTTGTTTTAGCGTTCAATTCCAGCATGGTCACTCCAGTAATAAAAGAATTCCGTTACACCTTAATCGCGAATCAGTGTGAAAGGGGCGACAATTTTTGTTATTTTTTGTGAGATTACGCAATGCCCGTCCAGGAAACAGGCGTACAGTCAGTACCGGACTGAGAGTCTATCCCAGTAGGCTCTTATCGTGCGGCAGAATTTCCAGTATAATAGCCGCCTTTTTTCATTCAGTTGTGACATTCAGCTAAAGCTGCGACTTCGTCATCTGCGAGACAGGTGACAATCCGCCTGCGGCAAAGTTAAGGGATATCTCATGCGTACAGAATATTGCGGACAGCTACGTCTGTCCCACGAGGGGCAGCAGGTGACTCTGTGTGGTTGGGTCAACCGTCGTCGTGATCTTGGTAGCCTGATCTTTATCGATATGCGCGACCGCGAAGGTATCGTGCAGGTATTTTTCGATCCGGACCGTGCGGACGCGTTAAAGCTGGCCTCCGAACTGCGTAATGAGTTCTGCATCCAGGTTACGGGCACCGTGCGTGCGCGTGACGCGAAAAACGTCAACGCCGATATGGCGACGGGCGAAATTGAAGTACTGGCCTCCGATCTGACCATCATCAACCGTTCAGACTCGCTGCCGTTGGACTCTAACCACGTCAACACCGAAGAAGCGCGACTGAAGTATCGCTATTTAGATCTGCGTCGCCCTGAAATGGCGCAGCGCCTGAAAACGCGTGCCAAAATCACCAGTCTGGTGCGTCGTTTTATGGACGACCACGGCTTCCTCGACATCGAAACACCGATGCTGACCAAAGCGACGCCGGAAGGCGCGCGCGATTACCTGGTACCTTCTCGCGTACATAAAGGTAAATTCTACGCGCTGCCGCAATCACCTCAGTTGTTTAAACAGCTGCTGATGATGTCTGGCTTTGACCGCTACTATCAGATCGTTAAATGCTTCCGTGATGAAGACTTACGTGCTGACCGTCAGCCTGAATTTACCCAGATCGACGTTGAGACTTCCTTCATGACCGCACCGCAGGTGCGTGAAGTGATGGAAGCGCTGGTGCGTAATCTGTGGCTGGAAGTGAAAGGTGTCGATCTGGGTGATTTCCCGATCATGACCTTTGCCGAAGCTGAGCGTCGTTACGGTTCCGATAAACCAGACCTGCGTAACCCGATGGAGCTGGTTGACGTCGCCGATCTGGTGAAAGACGTTGAGTTCGCAGTGTTCTCTGGCCCGGCAAACGATGCGAAAGGCCGCGTAGCTGCTCTGCGTGTACCGGGCGGTGCTGCACTGAGCCGTAAGCAGATCGACGATTACGGTAACTTTATCAAGATTTACGGCGCGAAAGGCCTGGCTTACATCAAAGTCACCGAACGTGCGAAAGGTCTGGAAGGTATTACCAGCCCAGTTGCTAAGTTCCTGAACGCAGAAATTGTGGAAGCGATTCTGGCACGTACCGGTGCACAAGACGGCGACATGATTTTCTTCGGTGCCGACAACAAGAAAGTAGTTGCCGACGCGATGGGCGCGCTGCGTCTGAAACTGGGTAAAGATCTGAGCATTACCGACGAAGCCAAATGGGCGCCGCTGTGGGTTATCGACTTCCCAATGTTCGAAGACGATGGTGAAGGCGGACTGACCGCAATGCACCACCCGTTCACCGCGCCGAAAGATATGACGGCCGCTGAGCTGAAAGCTGCGCCGGAAGACGCGGTTGCCAACGCGTACGATATGGTCATCAACGGCTACGAAGTAGGCGGCGGTTCCGTGCGTATTCACAACGGCGACATGCAGCAAACCGTATTCGGTATTCTTGGCATTAATGAGCAAGAACAGCGTGAGAAATTCGGCTTCCTGCTGGATGCACTAAAATATGGTACACCGCCGCATGCGGGCCTGGCGTTTGGTCTGGACCGTCTGACTATGCTGTTGACCGGTACTGACAACATTCGTGACGTTATTGCTTTCCCGAAAACCACGGCTGCAGCGTGTCTGATGACTGAAGCGCCAAGCTTTGCCAACGAAGCTGCGCTGGCGGAACTGAGCATTCAGGTTGTTAAGAAGGCCGAGAATAACTGATATGACATATAAACAGCCTGTCTCGGTGTTAGTCGTGATTTATGCAAAGGACACCGGGAGAGTGCTGATGTTACAGCGACGCGACGATCCTGATTTCTGGCAGTCGGTCACCGGCAGCCTTGAAGAAGGTGAAACCGCGTCGCAAGCCGCTATGCGCGAAGTAAAGGAAGAGGTCGCCATTGATGTTGCATCTGAGCAACTGACCTTAATTGACTGTCAGCGCACGGTGGAGTTTGAGATTTTTAGCCATTTACGTCATCGCTATGCACCGGGAATTGAACGTAATACTGAATCCTGGTTTTGCCTGGCACTTCCCTCAGAACGAGAGATCGTGTTCACCGAACATCTGACCTATCGTTGGGTTAATGCGGTTGAAGCCGCCCAATTAACCAAGTCGTGGAGTAACCGGCAGGCGATTGAAGAGTTTGTAATTAACGTCGCCTGAAAAGGCGCGCTTTTTGGAGATATTATTTATGGCAGGTCATAGTAAATGGGCCAACACCAGACACCGTAAAGCAGCGCAGGATGCTAAACGCGGTAAAATTTTCACCAAAATAATTCGTGAGCTGGTGACGGCGGCTAAACTGGGCGGCGGCGATCCGGATGCTAACCCGCGTCTGCGTGCAGCGGTTGATAAAGCGCTGGCTAACAACATGACCCGTGACACCCTGAACCGTGCAATCGCGCGCGGTGTGGGTGGTGATGAAGATTCCAACATGGAAACCATCATCTATGAAGGTTACGGTCCTGGCGGTACAGCCGTTATGATTGAATGTCTGTCTGACAACCGTAACCGTACCGTTGCGGAAGTGCGTCACGCATTCACGAAAACGGGTGGTAACCTCGGTACCGACGGTTCCGTGGCTTATCTGTTCAGCAAAAAAGGCGTGATCTCCTTTGAACAGGGCGACGAAGACGCCATCATGGAAGCGGCGCTGGAAGCAGGTGCTGAAGACGTTGTGACCTTCGACGACGGCGCAATTGACGTTTACACCGCGTGGGAAGAGATGGGCAAAGTGCGTGACGCGCTGGAAGCGGCTGGTCTGAAAGCGGACGCAGCTGAAGTGTCTATGATCCCATCCACCAAAGCGGATATGGATGCAGAAACAGCGCCGAAGCTGATGCGTCTGATCGATATGCTGGAAGACTGCGACGACGTGCAGGAAGTTTACCACAACGGTGAAATCTCCGATGAGGTTGCTGCCACCTTAGAATGATGTGGTTAAGCCATAAAATAACAGGAGATGCGTGATGTCTATTATTCTCGGCATTGACCCGGGGTCTCGCATCACCGGTTATGGCGTTATTCGTCAGGTCGGCAGGCAGCTGACCTACCTCGGCAGCGGCTGCATTCGCACCAAAGTCGACGATCTTCCGTCACGTCTGAAGTTGATTTACGCGGGCGTGACGGAAATCATCACCCAGTTTCAGCCGGACTATTTTGCCATTGAGCAGGTTTTTATGGCGAAGAACGCCGACTCGGCGCTAAAGCTGGGACAGGCTCGCGGCGTGGCAATCGTTGCGGCGACCAATCAGGATCTACCGGTCTTTGAATACGCGGCCCGCCAGGTAAAACAGACCGTGGTGGGGATCGGTAGCGCGGAAAAAAGCCAGGTCCAGCATATGGTACGCACGCTGCTAAAACTCCCGGCGAATCCGCAAGCAGATGCCGCGGATGCACTGGCGATTGCCATTACCCACTGCCATGTCAGTCAGAACGCCATGCAAATGAGCGAGTCGAGGCTGAATTTGGCGCGAGGTCGATTACGTTAGTGACAAATGAGGCTGGATATCTATCCAGCCTTTTTTTATGATAGCGCATTACCTTTTAGCCCTTAACGCAGGAGCGTCACGTGATAGGCAGACTCAGAGGCATCATTATTGAAAAACAACCCCCGCTGGTCCTTCTGGAAACGGGCGGGGTAGGCTATGAAGTGCATATGCCGATGACCTGTTTCTACGAGTTGCCGGAAGCCGGGCAAGAAGCGATTATTTTCACCCATTTTGTGGTGCGAGAAGATGCTCAGCTATTGTATGGCTTTAACAACAAGCAAGAGCGCACGCTGTTTAAAGAGTTAATCAAAACCAATGGCGTGGGGCCGAAGCTGGCGCTGGCGATCCTCTCCGGTATGTCTGCTCAGCAGTTCGTTAATGCCGTGGAGCGCGAAGAGCTGGGCGCGCTGGTGAAATTACCGGGTATTGGTAAGAAAACCGCAGAACGCCTGATTGTAGAAATGAAAGACCGCTTTAAAGGTTTGCATGGTGATCTCTTTACACCAGCAGCGGATCTGGTCCTGACTTCTCCGGCTAGCCCGACAACGGACGACGCCGAGCAGGAAGCGGTTGCTGCGCTGGTGGCGTTGGGCTATAAACCACAGGAAGCCAGCCGCATGGTGAGCAAAATTGCCCGCCCTGATGCCAGCAGTGAAACCCTGATTCGTGAAGCGCTTCGCGCGGCATTGTGAGGTAACGGATGATTGAAGCAGATCGCCTGATTTCGGCTGTCAGCACTACCCCTGAAGATCTGGTGGATCGTGCGATTCGCCCAAAATTGCTGGAAGAGTATATTGGCCAGCCTCAGGTTCGTTCGCAAATGGAGATTTTTATCCAGGCGGCGAAGCTGCGCGGTGATGCTCTCGATCACCTGCTGATTTTCGGTCCTCCTGGTCTTGGTAAAACTACGCTTGCCAATATTGTCGCCAATGAAATGGGCGTTAACCTGCGTACCACGTCCGGTCCGGTACTGGAAAAAGCGGGTGACCTGGCGGCAATGCTTACCAACCTTGAACCCCACGATGTGCTGTTTATCGATGAAATTCACCGTCTGTCACCGGTGGTGGAAGAGGTGTTGTATCCGGCGATGGAAGATTATCAGCTGGATATCATGATTGGTGAAGGACCGGCTGCCCGTTCGATTAAGATCGATCTGCCGCCGTTCACGCTAATCGGGGCGACGACGCGCGCCGGGTCGTTAACCTCTCCGCTGCGTGACCGTTTTGGTATTGTGCAGCGCCTGGAGTTCTATCAGGTGGCAGACCTGCAGCACATTGTTGGGCGTAGCGCACGCTTTATGGGCCTGGAAATGAGCGATGAAGGCGCGCTGGAAGTGGCACGCCGCGCCCGCGGTACGCCGCGTATCGCCAACCGTTTATTACGCCGGGTACGCGATTTCGCTGAAGTGAAGCATGACGGCACGATTTCGGCTGATATTGCCTCCCAGGCGCTGGATATGCTCAATGTGGATGCGGAAGGATTCGATTATATGGACCGTAAGCTGCTGCTGGCGGTTATCGATAAATTCTTTGGCGGACCGGTAGGACTGGATAACCTGGCAGCGGCGATTGGGGAAGAGCGTGAAACCATTGAGGACGTGCTGGAGCCGTATCTGATTCAGCAAGGTTTTCTACAACGTACGCCGCGTGGACGTATGGCAACCGTGCGCGCCTGGAACCATTTTGGCATTACACCGCCACAGATGCCTTAATGCCTGATGTCGCGACGCTCATCAGGCCTGGGCGATTTTGTGGGCCCGGTAAGCGCAGCGCCACCGGGCAACGCATGCTTAGCTCGCTTGCTTTTTCATCATGCTGAAAATAAACAGCAGCGCGGCGCACAGCACCACGGAAGGACCTGCCGGGGTGTCATAGAAGGCCGAGAAGGTCAGCCCGCCTGTAACCGCTATCATTCCCACTCCAACGGCAACCCCTGCCATCTGCTCCGGCGTACGGGCAAAGCGACGGGCGGTCGCCGCAGGGATGATAAGCAGTGAGGTGATAATCAGCGCCCCGACAAACTTCATCGCCACGCCAATCGTTAACGCCGTAACCAGCATCAGCAGCAGCTTCACGCGTTGCAGTTTCACGCCATCGACAAATGCCAGATCCGGACTGATGGTCATCGACAGCAGGTTACGCCACTGCCAGAACAGAATCGCCAGAACAATAACCACGCCGATGGCGATGGAGATAAGATCTTCAGGCGTTACGGCGAGCAAATCACCAAACAGGTAAGCCATCAGATCCACACGGATGTTGGACATCAGGCTGACAACAACCAGCCCCAATGACAACGCGCTGTGCGCCATAATACCCAGCAAGGTATCGATCGCAAGGTGAGGGCGCTTCTCCAGCCATACCAGACCGCCAGCCAGCAACAGGGTGACGGCGATAACCGCATAGAAAGGGTTTACGTCCAGCAGCAGGCCAAAGGCGACCCCCAGCAGCGAAGCGTGGGCCAGCGTATCACCGAAATAAGACATTCGACGCCAGACTACAAACGAGCCGAGTGGGCCAGCGGCACAGGCCAGCATGATCCCAGCTAACCAGCCGGGTAATAACAATTCAATCATGAGTGACCATTTCCCCGGCGTAAGACGATACGACCCTGTAAATCGTGGCGGTGATTGTGATTATGACGGTAAATTCCGAGTTGTTCGGCGCCGCGTTGCCCGAACATTGAGATGAATTCCGGGTGCATAGAAACCACTTCAGGCGCACCGGAACAGCAAATATGATGGTTCAGGCACAGTACCTCATCGGTTTTGGCCATCACCAGATGCAGGTCATGGGAAACCATCAGTACGGCGCAATCCAGTTCACGTCGCAACTGGTCGATAAGGTCGTACAGTGCGACCTGCCCATTGACATCCACGCCCTGGGTTGGTTCATCGAGCACCAGTAGCTGAGGTTTATTCAATAAAGCACGGGCCAACAGGACGCGTTGTGTTTCCCCGCCAGAGAGCTTTTGCATCGGTGCATCCATCAGATGCCCGGCTTGAACGCGCTTCAGTGCCGGAAGGATATCCTCTTTTTTGGTACCGGGACGTAAGCGCATAAACCGATTTACCGTCAGTGGCAGCGTAGTATCGAGGTACAGTTTTTGCGGTACATAGCCAATCCGCAATTGACCATTACGCTTGATTACTCCCTCATCAGCCGCTACCAGCCCTAATACAACGCGCACCAGCGTAGACTTCCCGGCGCCATTTGGGCCGAGAAGCGTTAAAATTTTACCGGGTCGAAGTTCAAGCGATACGTCAGACAGGACGCGGCGTTGACCATAAGAGACCGAGACATTTTCCAGTGAAACCAAAGTCGTCATATCAATTTTAGTCTTGCAGAAGTTATAGAATGTTATAATATCACATTTCTTACATTCATTACGATGATTGGTCGCATTATGTTACATAAAAATACGCTTCTTTTCGCAGCATTATCCGCTGCTCTTTGGGGTAGTGCAACACAGGCAGCAAATGCCGCTGTGGTGGCCTCGCTCAAGCCGCTGGGGTTTATTGCTTCAGCCATTGCAGACGGGGTAACAGACACTGAGGTTCTCCTGCCTGACGGGGCTTCCGAACATGACTATTCACTGCGTCCATCAGACGTAAAACGCTTACAGGGCGCGGACTTAGTTGTTTGGATTGGACCTGAGATGGAAGCGTTTATGGAAAAGTCAGTCAAGAATATTCCTAACGCGAAACAGGTAACGATTGCGCAGCTCAATGACGTGAAACCGTTACTCTTGAAAGGTGCTGATGACGACGATGACGATCATGGACACAATGATGCTGGCAGTGAAAAAAGTGACGAGCATCACCATCATGGCGATTACAACATGCATCTTTGGTTTTCCCCAGAGATAGCGCGGGCCTCAGCGGTTGCAATCCATGAAAAATTAGTGGAACTTATGCCGCAAAGTCGAGCCAAACTTGACGCCAACCTGAAGGATTTTGAGGCACAATTAGCCGCAACCGATAAGCAGGTAGGTAACGAGCTCGCACCGCTCAAGGGAAAAGGTTATTTCGTTTTTCATGACGCCTATGGCTACTACGAGAAACATTACGGACTAACACCGCTTGGTCACTTTACCGTGAACCCTGAGATTCAACCTGGTGCGCAGCGTTTACATGAAATAAGAACACAGTTGGTTGAGCAAAAAGCAACCTGCGTTTTTGCTGAGCCACAGTTCAGGCCAGCGGTCGTTGAAGCCGTCGCGAGAGGGACATCCGTTCGAATGGGAACGTTGGATCCGCTCGGAACGAATATCAAACTGGGTAAAACAAGCTATTCAGCGTTTTTGAACCAATTAGCCAACCAGTATGCGAGCTGCCTGAAAGGAGATTAATGAGGAAGTGAATACGTGCAACAGATAGCCCGCTCTGTCGCTCTGGCATTTAATAATCTGCCGCGACCCCATCGCGTTATGCTGGGGTCGCTTACCGTACTGACATTGGCCGTCGCCGTCTGGCGGCCTTATGTTTACCATCCCGATTCAGCACCCATCGTTAAAACTATCGAGCTGGAAAAAAGCGAAATTCGTTCACTGTTGCCTGAGGCCAGTGAACCTATCGATCAGGCCGCGCAGGAAGACGAAGCCATTCCGCAGGATGAACTGGATGACAAAACGTCTGGTGAAGCCGGCGTGCATGAGTATGTCGTCTCCACAGGCGATACGCTGAGCAGTATTCTGAATCAGTACGGCATCGATATGGGCGACATCAGTCAGCTCGCTGCTTCCGATAAAGAACTACGCAATCTGAAAATTGGTCAGCAGTTATCCTGGACCTTAAGCGCGGAAGGTGACCTGCAGCGTCTGACCTGGGAAGTGTCCCGCCGTGAAACCCGCACTTACGATCGTACTGCGACAGGTTTCAAAATGAGCAGCGAAATGCAGCAGGGCGATTGGGTTAACAGCCGTATCAAAGGCACGGTGGGCGGAAGCTTCGTCGCCAGCGCCAAAGAGGCCGGACTGACCAGCTCTGAAATCAGCGCGGTGATTAAGGCCATGCAGTGGCAGATGGATTTCCGCAAACTGAAAAAAGGCGATGAGTTCTCAGTGCTGATGTCTCGCGAAATGCTGGACGGTAAGCGCGAGCAAAGCCAGCTGCTGGGCGTGCGTTTACGTTCTGAAGGCAAAGACTATTACGCCATCCGTGCTGAAGACGGTAAGTTCTATGACCGTAACGGTACCGGGCTGGCGAAAGGCTTCATGCGTTTCCCGACGGCGAAACAGTTCCGCATCTCCTCGAACTTTAACCCGCGTCGCCTGAATCCGGTGACTGGACGCGTAGCGCCGCACAAAGGTGTCGACTTTGCGATGCCGCAGGGGACGCCGGTACTGTCGGTAGGCGATGGTGAAGTGGTTGTAGCGAAGCGTAGCGGCGCTGCCGGATACTATGTTGCGGTTCGTCATGGTCGCACCTACACCACCCGTTATATGCACCTGCGTAAGCTGTTGGTGAAACCAGGTCAAAAAGTGAAACGTGGCGATCGTATCGCGCTGTCAGGTAACACGGGGCGTTCAACTGGTCCCCATCTGCACTACGAAGTGTGGATCAACCAGCAGGCCGTGAACCCTCTGACGGCTAAACTGCCGCGTACAGAAGGTCTGACCGGCTCGGATCGCACCGATTATCTGGCGCAGGTGAAAGAAGTTATGCCTCAGCTACGTTTTGATTAATTAGCACACTGATAAAGCCGGTACGCGATGCGTGCCGGCTTTTTTATTTTGTACGGCGCACGGTGCGCCGCTACACTATCAGCAGATTTACTTTTCGCGGCACCAGACACTGGAAGAGCATGGAAACGAAAAAAAAGAATATTGAGTATATCCCTGAGTTTCATAAATCATTTCGCCATCCGCGCTACTGGGGCGCCTGGCTGGGTGTAGCGGCGATAGCTGGGATTGCGTTAACGCCAGCGTCATTTCGCGATCCTATTCTGGCAAAGCTCGGACGGATGGTTGGACGCTTGGGAAAAAGCTCACGTCGCAGAGCGCTGATCAATTTATCCCTTTGTTTTCCTGAACGCAGCGAAGCTGAGCGCGAAGCCATTGTTGATGAGATGTTCGCGACCGCCCCTCAGGCGATGGTCATGATGGCGGAACTCGCCCTGCGCGGGCCGGAGAAAATTCAGAATCGGGTTGACTGGCAGGGCCTTGAAATCATCGAAGAGATGCGCCGCAACGATGAAAAAGTGATTTTTCTCGTTCCTCATGGCTGGGGCGTAGATATCCCGGCGATGCTGATGGCTTCCCAGGGACAGAAAATGGCAGCAATGTTCCACAATCAGGGAAACCCGGTATTTGATTACGTCTGGAACACGGTACGCCGTCGTTTCGGAGGTCGATTACATGCGCGTAATGATGGCATCAAACCGTTTATTCAGTCTGTACGACAGGGATATTGGGGATACTACCTCCCGGATCAGGACCACGGGCCTGAGCACAGCGAGTTTGTCGATTTTTTTGCTACCTATAAAGCAACGTTACCGGCAATTGGTCGCTTGATGAAGGTCTGCCACGCGCGTGTCGTGCCGCTGTTTCCGGTGTATGACGGTAAAACTCACCGCCTGACGATTAAGGTCCGTCCTCCGATGGATGACATCCTGACAGCGGATGACCACACCATTGCCAGACGAATGAACGAAGAGGTGGAGATTTTTGTCACGCCTCATGTCGAACAATACACCTGGATACTGAAACTGCTTAAGACGCGTAAACCCGGCGAGATTGAGCCCTATAAGCGCAAAGATCTCTATCCGAAGAAATAAAAAAAAGCCTCTCAAACGAGAGGCTTTTTTACATCAAACTCTGGTGTTACTCGACGGTCAGGATACGCGTGGTGTTAGTTGAGCCAATGGTGCTCATCACATCGCCCTGTGTCACGATCACCAGATCGCCGGAAACCAGATAGCCTTTATCGCGCAGCAGGTTCACTGCTTCATTGGCGGCAACGACGCCATCTGTTTCGCTGTCAAAGTGAACCGGGGTGACACCGCGATACAGAGAGGTCAGATTCAACGTACGTTCATGACGAGACATCGCGAAAATTGGCAGACCGGAACTGATACGAGAAGTCATCAGCGCAGTACGACCAGACTCCGTCATAGCGATGATAGCGGTGACCCCTTTCAGGTGGTTAGCAGCGTACATCGCTGACATCGCAATCGCTTCTTCAACGTTATCAAACTGCACGTCAAGGCGGTGTTTAGAGACGTTGATGCTTGGGATCTTCTCTGCACCCAGGCACACGCGCGCCATTGCCGCGACGGTTTCCGCCGGGTACTGACCTGCTGCTGTTTCGGCAGAGAGCATTACGGCATCGGTGCCGTCGAGGACGGCGTTAGCCACGTCCATCACTTCCGCACGAGTCGGCATTGGGTTGGTAATCATCGACTCCATCATCTGTGTGGCGGTGATGACCGCACGGTTCAGCTGACGCGCACGGCGAATCAACGCTTTCTGAATACCTACCAGCTCAGGGTCACCGATTTCAACACCCAGGTCGCCACGGGCTACCATCACTACGTCAGAAGCCAGGATGATGTCATCCATCGCATTCTGGTCGCAGACGGCTTCTGCACGTTCTACCTTGGCGACAATTTTCGCATCGCAACCGGCGTCGCGCGCCAGACGGCGGGCATAGTTTAGATCTTCGCCGCAGCGCGGGAAGGAGACAGCCAAATAGTCAACGCTGATTTGCGCAGCGGTAATGATGTCGGCTTTGTCTTTTTCGGTCAGGGCTTCAGCAGAGAGACCGCCGCCCAGTTTGTTGATGCCCTTGTTATTGGACAGCGGGCCACCGACAGTGACTTCGGTGAAGACTTTCATGCCCTGAACTTCCAGCACTTTAAGCTGTACGCGACCGTCGTCGAGCAGCAGGATATCGCCAGGCACGACGTCTGCAGGCAGTCCCTTATAATCAATGCCGACTTTTTCTTTGTCGCCTTCGCCTTTACCGAGGTTGGCGTCTAACAGGAACTTGTCGCCAACATTAAGAAAAACTTTACCTTCTTTAAAGGTAGATACGCGGATTTTAGGTCCCTGCAGGTCACCCAAAATAGCTACATGACGTCCCAGTTTTGCGGCAATTTCACGGACCTTATCCGCCCGCAGTTTGTGATCTTCTGGAGAGCCGTGGGAAAAGTTCATACGTACGACGTTCGCACCCGCGGCGATAATCTTCTCAAGGTTGTTATCGCGGTCAGTTGCCGGGCCTAACGTGGTAACGATTTTGGTTCTGCGAAGCCTTCTGGACATGTAATACTCCGTTGACTGAAACAACTAGGTGTTGCGTGAACATTAATCCGGCCGTTCTCAAACATTAACGGTAAAATGAACGACCCGGATGATAAAAGGGTAGAACATTGTTATTGCTTTTAGCGGTCATCACTCTTGATGAGTAATTCTTTATCAAAACGCGATTCCTTAAGCGCTTCCTTGACACGCTTCAAGTTATCTCTAAATTTTGCCCCTCGGCGCAAAGTAAATCCTGTAGCCAGCACATCTATCACGGTCAGTTGAGCAAGTCGAGAGACCATGGGCATATAAATGTCAGTATCTTCCGGCACATCGAGGGTAATAGCCAGCGTGGCTTCACGCGCCAGTGGCGTCCCGGGAGAGGTGAGGGCGATAACCATAGCGTCGTTTTCCCTTGCTAACTGCGCCAGTTCAACCAGACTTTTGGTTCTTCCGGTATGAGAAATAAGCACAATGACGTCGTCGTCGCTACAATTCATACAACTCATCCGTTGCAGGACAATGTCGTCGGAATAGATTACCGGTACGTTAAAGCGGAAAAATTTGTTCATCGCGTCGTGTGCGACCGCGGCGGAAGAACCTAAACCAAAGAAGGCGATTTTCTTCGCCTGGGTTAACAAATCTACCGCCCGGTTTACCGCCGCGTTATCCAGCGACTGACGAACGTGGTCAAGGCTTGCCATCGCCGATTCGAAGATTTTCCCCGTATAAGATTCTACGCTGTCATCCTCATCCACATTGCGATTAACATAAGGGGTACCATTTGCCAGACTTTGTGCCAGATGCAGTTTAAAATCAGGGAAGCCGCGCGTATCCATGCTACGACAGAAACGGTTCACCGTCGGTTCGCTGACGTTGGCTTCTACAGCAAGCGCAGCGATGCTTGAGTGAATTGCCCGCTCGGGAGAGGCAAGAATAATGTCGGCGACTTTACGCTCTGACTTGCTCAAATGTTCCAGTTTTAACTGGATTTTTTCCAGCATATTCATGATGTAGGTAGACTCATGGGTCATGGGCAAAAACGATTTCAACGATAAGGAGAAATCGAGCGGTAACTCTGGTAGATAGTACCCCTGCTAGTGCAGCAACGGGGCAAAATGGACAAAATAGTTGTTGTTTTTTTTCATTACATGATCGGAGTCGGATTTTCATACTTCTTCATGGGTACGAAAAAGACGACTTTTTTATCCATTTTGATGGGTTATACGCCAATAAAGCGGCTGTTCGCGGTAACAGCACGGCTGGATAAGCGTTTACGGTTTCCGGATTCACGTAAAAGCAGTACAGTGCACTGTAATAAAATTACAACCAGTGTCTGGCAAAAGCACCAGGCACTTAATTGAGGAGAATGACATGGCGGTAACGCAAACAGCCCAGGCATGTGATCTGGTCATTTTCGGCGCGAAGGGCGACCTGGCGCGACGGAAATTGCTGCCTTCCCTGTATCAACTGGAAAAGGCCGGCCAGATTAACCCGGATACCCGCATCATTGGGGTTGGGCGTGCCGACTGGGACAAAGCAGCCTATACCAAGGTTGTGCGCGAAGCGCTCGAAACCTTCATGAAAGAAAAAATTGATGAAAGGTTGTGGGAAACCCTCAGCGGTCGTCTTGAGTTTTGTAACCTGGACGTCAACGACACCGCCGCGTTTAAGCGTCTGGGCAAAATGCTGGATCAAAAATCGCGTACCACCATCAACTATTTCGCAATGCCGCCAAGCACCTTTGGCGCGATCTGCAAAGGTCTGGGTGAAGCAAAGCTGAATGCTAAGCCTGCCCGCGTGGTGATGGAAAAACCGCTGGGCACGTCACTGGCAACATCCCGTGAAATCAACGATCAGGTTGGCGAGTATTTCGAAGAGTGCCAGGTTTACCGCATCGACCACTATCTCGGCAAAGAGACGGTACTGAACCTGTTGGCACTGCGTTTTGCCAACTCCCTGTTTGTGAATAACTGGGATAACCGCACTATCGACCACGTAGAAATTACCGTGGCGGAAGAAGTGGGCATTGAAGGGCGCTGGGGCTACTTTGACCAGGCCGGTCAAATGCGCGACATGATCCAGAACCACCTGCTGCAGATCCTGTGCATGATCGCGATGTCTCCGCCGTCCGATCTGAGCGCAGACAGCATCCGTGATGAAAAAGTGAAAGTACTGAAATCACTGCGTCGTATCGATCGTTCGAACGTACGTGAAAAGACAGTTCGTGGTCAGTACACCGCCGGTTTTGCCCAGGGCAAAAAAGTTCCGGGATACCTGGAAGAAGAAGGCGCGAACAAGAGCAGCAACACGGAAACGTTTGTGGCGATCCGTGTGGATATCGATAACTGGCGCTGGGCGGGGGTACCGTTCTACCTGCGTACCGGTAAGCGTTTACCGACCAAGTGCTCTGAAGTGGTGGTTTACTTCAAAACGCCTGAGCTGAACCTGTTCAGAGAATCCTGGCAGGACCTGCCGCAGAACAAGCTGACTATCCGTTTGCAGCCTGATGAAGGTGTCGATATCCAGGTACTGAACAAAGTGCCGGGACTGGATCACAAGCATAACCTGCAAATTACCAAACTTGACCTGAGCTACTCCGAAACCTTCAACCAAACGCATCTGGCCGACGCTTATGAGCGCCTGCTGCTTGAAACGATGCGCGGCATTCAGGCGCTGTTTGTGCGTCGAGATGAAGTTGAAGAAGCATGGAAGTGGGTCGATTCTATTACCGAAGCCTGGGCAATGGACAACGATGCACCGAAGCCGTATCAGGCCGGGACCTGGGGACCAGTTGCCTCTGTGGCCATGATTACCCGTGATGGTCGTTCCTGGAACGAATTCGAGTAAAATATCATCTAGCCCATAGGTGTTATTTTACCGGTAACATGATCTAACACAGATTGTAGAATAATTTTTGCACTTTTAAGCTCCGCGTGGATTCACCCGCGGGGCTTTTTTTATTACACTGCCTGAAACGATTTTGCCCCTGAGCTACGGCTAACAAGCGATTCAGCTGTTTTTAACCCAACTGAAAAACATTGTTGATCCAACGCTCTGACAGATAAATTTTAGGAGCCTCTATGAATCCGAATTTGTTACGCGTAACAAAACGTATTGTCGAACGTTCTCGCGACACGCGTTCCGCCTACCTTGCCCGTATTGAACAAGCGAAATCGACTACCGTTCATCGTTCACAGCTGGCGTGCGGTAACCTGGCGCATGGTTTTGCTGCCTGCCAGCCGGATGACAAGGCCTCGCTGAAAAGCATGCTGCGTAACAATATCGCGATCATTACCTCCTATAACGACATGCTTTCCGCACATCAGCCGTACGAACATTATCCGGACATCATTCGTAAAGCGCTGCATGAAGCCAATGCGGTAGGCCAGGTCGCTGGCGGTGTTCCTGCGATGTGCGACGGTGTGACCCAGGGACAGGATGGGATGGAGCTTTCGTTACTGAGTCGCGAAGTGATTGCGATGTCGGCTGCTGTCGGCCTCTCACACAATATGTTCGACGGCGCGTTATTCCTTGGCGTGTGCGACAAAATTGTCCCGGGTCTGGTGATGGCGGCACTGTCATTTGGTCATCTGCCTTCGATCTTTATTCCCTCCGGTCCGATGGCGAGCGGTCTGGCGAACAAAGAAAAAGTGCGTATCCGTCAGCTGTATGCTGAAGGCAAAGTCGATCGCATGGCGCTGCTTGAATCCGAAGCGGCGTCTTATCACGCACCGGGGACCTGTACGTTCTATGGCACGGCAAACACCAACCAGATGGTGGTGGAGTTTATGGGGATGCAACTGCCAGGGTCCTCATTCGTACACCCGGATGCCCCGCTGCGCGAAGCGTTGACCGCCGCGGCTGCTCGTCAGGTAACGCGTCTGACCGGCAACGGCAATGAATGGATGCCGATCGGTAAAATGATCGATGAAAAAGTAGTGGTGAACGGTATTGTCGCGCTGCTGGCGACCGGGGGGTCAACCAACCATACAATGCACCTGGTTGCGATGGCGCGTGCAGCCGGGATTCTGATTAACTGGGACGACTTCTCCGATCTGTCCGATATCGTGCCGTTGATGGCGCGTCTGTATCCGAATGGTCCGGCAGATATTAACCACTTCCAGGCAGCGGGTGGCGTGCCGGTGTTAATGCGCGAACTGCTGAACGCGGGTCTGCTGCATGAAGATGTGAACACCGTTGCCGGGTTTGGTTTATCGCGTTACACCATGGAACCCTGGCTCAACGATGGTGAGCTGGACTGGCGTGAAGGGGCGGCGAAGTCGCTGGACAGCAATGTGATTGCTACCATCGATCAGCCATTCTCCCACCACGGCGGTACCAAAGTGCTGAGCGGTAACCTCGGACGTGCTGTGATGAAAACGTCGGCGGTTCCGGTAGAAAATCAGGTAATTGAAGCGCCCGCGGTTGTTTTTGAAAGTCAGCATGATGTATTGCCGGCCTTCGATGCGGGACTGCTCGACCGTGATTGCGTAGTCGTTGTGCGCCATCAGGGACCAAAAGCAAACGGAATGCCAGAATTACATAAACTCATGCCGCCACTTGGTGTATTATTGGACCGTTGTTTCAAAATTGCGTTAGTTACCGATGGACGACTTTCAGGTGCTTCAGGTAAAGTGCCTTCAGCAATCCATGTAACCCCAGAAGCCTATGATGGCGGGCTACTGGCAAAAGTACGCGATGGCGACATCATTCGTGTGAATGGACAGACAGGTGAATTGACGCTGCTGGTTGATGAAGAGGAACTTGCTTCTCGTCAGCCTCACATTCCTGACCTCAGCGCATCGCGCGTGGGCACAGGCCGTGAAATGTTCAGCGCGTTGCGTGAAAAGCTGTCCGGTGCGGAACAGGGCGCAACCTGTATCACTTTTTAAGACTTATTTTGTAATCAGGCGAGAGAAAACTCTGATGAAAAACTGGAAGACAAGTGCAGAAGCAATCCTGACCACTGGCCCGGTTGTACCGGTTATCGTGGTTAATAAACTGGAACACGCAGTGCCGATGGCAAAAGCGCTGGTTGCAGGCGGCGTGCGCGTTCTGGAAGTGACCTTACGTACCGCATGTGCGATGGATGCCATTCGCGCGATCGCAAAAGAAGTTCCGGACGCTATCGTTGGTGCAGGTACTGTACTGAATCCGCAACAGCTGGCTGAAGTGACCGAAGCCGGTGCGCAGTTTGCTATCAGCCCGGGCCTGACCGAGCCGCTGCTGAAAGCCGCAACGGAAGGCACTATTCCGCTGATCCCTGGTATCAGCACCGTGTCTGAACTGATGCTGGGTATGGACTACGGTTTGAAAGAGTTCAAATTCTTCCCTGCTGAAGCAAATGGCGGTACCAAAGCGCTGCAGGCAATTGCGGGTCCGTTCTCTCAGGTGCGTTTCTGCCCAACCGGCGGTATCTCTCCGGCGAACTACCGTGACTACCTGGCACTGAAAAGCGTGCTGTGCATCGGTGGTTCCTGGCTGGTTCCGGCGGATGCGCTGGAAGCGGGTGATTACGATCGTATTACCAAGCTGGCTCGTGAAGCAGTAGAAGGCGCGAAGCAGTAAGCCGTTAATGCGTAAACCGTAGGTCGGATACGGCATCAATGCTTTATCCGGCCTACGGGTCTGGTTTTTATCCTGCAACTTTCACCTGTGCGGCTGCGTCTTTCGCGCGTATCACCGCATCTTCAATGTTCTGTGCTGTGGCCAGCACAACGCCCAGACGACGGCTTCCGTCGATTTCCGGCTTGCCAAAGAAACGCACTTGCATACCCACACCTACAGCGGCTTGCACGTTATCAAATGTGATATTCTTGCTGGTAAGTTGCGGCAGAATAACGGCGGAAGCAGAAGGTCCATACTGGCGGATTTCGCCAACGGGCAGACCGAGAAATGCACGTACGTGCAGGGCAAACTCAGACAGATCCTGCGAAATTAAGGTCACCATACCCGTGTCGTGAGGGCGAGGGGAGACTTCGCTGAAAATCACCTCATCACCGCAGACAAACAGCTCCACGCCAAACAGTCCGTGACCGCCCAGCGCCAGTACCACCTTGCGGGCAATCTCCTGCGCGCGCGCCAGCGCCAGGTCACTCATCTGCTGCGGCTGCCAGGACTCGCGATAATCGCCATCTTCCTGGCGATGACCTACCGGCGCGCAGAAATGCACACCATCAACGGCGCTGACGGTTAGCAGGGTGATTTCAAAATCAAAATTCACTACGCCTTCGACGATAACGCGTCCGGCGCCTGCCCGGCCTCCCTGTTGAGCATAGTTCCACGCCTCGGTGAGTTGATCGGCTGAACGGATAAAGCTCTGCCCCTTGCCGGAAGAACTCATTACCGGCTTCACAATGCAGGGATAGCCGATTTCGGCAACGGCCTCACGAAAACGTGTTTCGGTGTCTGCAAAACGGAAAGATGATGTGGGTAAAGACAATTCTTCGGCGGCGAGGCGACGGATTCCTTCCCGGTTCATGGTCAGTTGGGTCGCTCGTGCGCAAGGCACAACGTGTTGACCTTCCTGTTCCAGTTTGATCAGCATATCCGTGGCAATCGCCTCTATTTCCGGCACGATGTAATGTGGTTTTTCACGTTCGACAAGCTGGCGTAATGCCTCGCCATCCAGCATGTTAATTACATAGGAGCGATGGGCAACGTGCATGGCTGGCGCGTCGGGGTAACGATCCACGGCAATGACTTCCACACCCAGGCGTTGGCATTCAATCGCCACTTCTTTACCCAGTTCACCTGAACCTAATAACATCACTCGCGTTGCTGCGGGACGCAGCGCTGTGCCTAATAACGTCATAAATTAATCCCCTGTTTTATCTGGGCGCAGTATATACGAAAACGTTTGCGTCTGTCTTTATTACCAGGTTGATTTCAGGGCTTAAAAAGAATATACTGTACATAAATACAGGTAATTTAAGAGGCTGCAAAAATGGCGGTTGAAGTTAAATACGTAGTCATTCGGGAAGGTGAGGAAAAAATGTCGTTTACCAGCAAAAAGGAAGCCGATGCGTATGACAAAATGCTGGATACAGCAGATCTGCTCGACACATGGCTGGAGCAATCGCCGGTAGCGCTCGAAGACGAGCAGCGTGAAGCTCTTTCCCTGTGGCTGGCTGAGCAAAAAGATGTGCTGAGCGCCATTCTGAAAAACGGCAAGCTGCCTTCGCCACAGGCTGTCGAAAACGATGCACACACTGAGGATGATACTCAGGCTGCCTGAAACGACTTGCGCTCCTGACGTTTTGTACCATGCTTTTCCCTGAATCATTGTGCAATCTCTGACGTTATTTCACGTTGCCGCAGGCAACCTGAAGGACGAAGGGGAGATTAAGGAGAAAAGAATGTATAAAAAAAGAGCGTTATTGAGCCTGCTGTTATTGTCTGCCAGCGTATCGGTATTTGCGGCAAATATGGAAAGCAAGAATGTTCAGTTCCCCAAGTGCGAAGGACTGGATGCTGACGGTATTGCGGCAAGCGTGAAACGTGACTATCAGCAAAATCGCATCGCGCGCTGGGCTGACGATCAAAAACTCGTCGGGCAAGCCGACCCTGTCGCCTGGGTCAACACGCCCGATATTACGGGCAAAGACGGGAAATGGTCAGTTCCCCTGACGGTTCGCGGTAAAAGCGCGGATATTCACTATCAGGTAAAAGTCGACTGCAAAGCCGGAACGGCGGAGTATCAGCCGCAGTAACGCAGGTATTTGCACATCTTTTGATGACCTGAACACTTCCTGACATCCCCTCGGGTACGCTTTGATGATTATTCGTCTGTACTTGAGGGGCAAAATGGCTAATTGGCTGAATCAACTACAATCTCTTCTTGGGCAAAAAGGATCCTCCACGTCATCTTCTGGCGAGCAAGGGCTGAGTAAACTTCTGGTTCCAGGCGCGTTAGGCGGTCTGGCAGGATTACTGGTTGCCAACAAATCTTCACGTAAATTACTGAGTAAATACGGCACCAGCGCGCTTCTGGTGGGCGGCGGTGCGGTTGCTGGTACCGTGTTATGGAACAAATACAAAGATAAAGTTCGCGCTGCGCATCAGGATGAGCCGCAGTTCGGTGTACATAGCTCACCGCTGGATGAGCGAACCGAGCGTCTGATCCTGGCGCTGGTTTTTGCGGCGAAAAGCGACGGTCATATTGATGCTAAAGAACGAGCGGCCATTGAGCAGCAGCTTCGTGAAGCGGGCGTGGAAGAGCAGGGCCGCGTTCTGATTGAACGAGCCATTGAACAACCGTTAGATCCCCAGCGCCTGGCGCAAGGGATCCGCAACGAAGAAGAAGCGCTAGAAATTTACTTCCTGAGCTGTGCGGCGATTGATATCGACCACTTTATGGAGCGTAGCTATCTCAATGCGCTGGGCGATGCGTTGAAGATCCCGCAGGATGTTCGTGAAGGCATTGAACAGGATCTCAAAGAACAAAAACAGGCTTTACCGGGTTAATTACTAACCGCTAAGGCGCATGTTTCGCTTGCATCATTGCTGTCTTTTGCCACCCTTATAGGATGTTTAAGCAAAAGAACAATGACATGCTACCAAAAGCTTCTCGTATTCCCCGCGCCATGACGCAGCATGGCGATACTCGTGTTGATAATTATTACTGGCTGCGAGATGACACCCGCTCACAGCCAGAAGTGCTGGATTATCTGCAACAAGAAAATGCGTATGGCCGCCAGGTTATGGCCTCGCAGCAGGCTTTGCAGGATCGCGTCCTGAAAGAAATTATCGACCGTATCCCGCCTCAGGATGCTTCCGCCCCCTATGTGAAGAATGGTTATCGCTACCGGCATATTTATGAACCGGGGTGCGAATATGCTATTTATCAGCGTCAGTCTGCTTTCAATGAAGAGTGGGATGATTGGGATACTCTGTTGGATGGGAACCAGCGCGCGGCACACAGCGAGTTTTATACGCTGGGAGGACTGGCGATATCTCCGGATAACACCATCATGGCGCTGGCAGAAGATTATCTCTCTCGCCGGCAATATGGCGTGCGTTTTCGCAACCTGCAAAGCGGCAACTGGTATCCGGAAGTGCTGGAAAACGTCGAAGCGGATCTGGTCTGGGCGAATGATTCTCAGACTTTCTATTACGTGCGCAAGCACGAGACAACGTTATTGCCGTATCAGGTGTGGCGACATACGGTCGGCTCGCCATCGTCACTGGATGAGCTGGTGTATGAAGAAGCCGATGATATGTTTTATGTCAGCCTGCATAAAACCACCTCGCTACACTATGTGGTTATTCATATCGCCAGCGCGACCACCAGTGAGGTTTTACTGCTTGACGCAGAACTGGCGGATGCCGAACCGTTGGTCTTTTTAGCGCGACGCAAAGACCATGAATACAGTCTCGATCACTATCAACACAATTTTTATCTGCGCTCCAACCGTCAAGGGAAAAATTTCGGCCTGTATCGTACCCGCGTTCGTGATGAGCAAGCCTGGGAGACGCTGATCCCTCCGCGCGACAACGTGATGCTCGAGGGCTTTACGCTATTCACTGACTGGCTGGTGGTAGAAGAGCGTCAGCGCGGCTTAACCAGCCTACGACAGATTAATCGTAAAACGCGCGAAGTGGTCGGGATCGCCTTTGACGATCCGGCTTATGTGACCTGGCTTGCCTATAATCCAGAGCCGGAGACATCGCGCCTGCGCTATGGCTATTCCTCCATGACCACCCCGGACACGTTGTTTGAACTGGATATGGACACCGGGGAACGTCGTGTGCTTAAGCAGACGGAGGTCCCCGGATTTGATGCAGCGAATTACCGTAGCGAACACCTATGGATAAGCGCGCGTGATGGCACCGAGGTTCCGGTTTCGCTGGTTTATCATCAAAAGTATTTCCTGAAAGGAAAAAATCCGTTACTCGTTTATGGATATGGCTCATATGGCGCCAGCATGGACGCCGATTTCAGCAGCAGCCGTTTGAGCTTACTGGATCGCGGCTTTGTTTATGCTATTGCCCATGTGCGTGGTGGTGGTGAATTAGGACAACAGTGGTACGAGGACGGTAAGTTTCTGCACAAGAAAAATACTTTTAATGATTACCTCGACGTCTGTGATGCGTTGCTAAAAATGGGCTATGGCGCGCCTGAGTTATGTTATGGCATGGGCGGAAGCGCCGGAGGCATGTTAATGGGCGTCGCCATTAATGAGCGCCCGGAACGCTTCCATGGTGTTATTGCTCAGGTGCCGTTTGTCGATGTGGTAACCACAATGCTCGATGAATCAATTCCCCTGACGACCGGTGAGTTTGAAGAGTGGGGGAATCCGCAGGACGAAGAGTATTACACCTATATGAAAAGCTACAGCCCGTATGACAATGTAACCGCGCAGGCATACCCACATCTGCTGGTCACGACGGGATTACACGATTCCCAGGTGCAATACTGGGAGCCAGCAAAATGGGTGGCAAAACTGCGTGAGCTGAAAACGGACGATCGTTTGCTGCTACTTTGCACGGATATGGATTCCGGACACGGCGGTAAATCCGGGCGTTTTAAATCTTACGAAGGCGTGGCCCTTGAGTACGCTTTTTTGATTGGACTGGCGCAGGGCACGCTGCCTGCTCAGGCGTGATCCAAATAGTGTTTTAGCGTTAATCGCAGTTCCGGGCTCATATTGTCAAGGTTATTAAATAACCAGCGCAGATAGCCCGGATCGCGTTCAGCTACTTCTGATACCGGTTTTCCGCGGTACTTACCAAAAGTGAAAGTAGTGAGTAACGCGGGACGGCCGGTAATATCGACCATTTGATCGGCTGTCCAGCCTGACGTCTGCATGATGTCGATCAGCAGTGCCGCAGTAATGTAGCAATCGTACAGGGCGCGGTGATGGTGGAGACCTGCTGGCGTCTGGACGCTCAGCTTGCGCGATTTATACAGCGCCATGTTGCTGTATTTGATCCCCGGCCACAACCGACGGGAGAGCTTCATGGTGCAAATCCATTCCCCGGGCATATCGGGCAATACGCGGCGGTCAAAGCTGGCATTGTGCGCCACGTACCATTCGCTGCCGTAATACTGTGGGATGACGTCTTCAATCCATGGCTTATCGGCCACCATTGCTTCAGTAATGCGATGGATAGCCATCGCCTGTGGGCTGATGGGGCGGTCGGGGCGTACCAGGTGGCTCATGGGGTTGACTATTTTTCCATCAACCACGTCGACAGAAGCAATTTCAACAATGCCTCCCTGTAGACCACAGGTTTCTGTATCTATTATGCGCAACATGCCATGCTCCTGACCCAAAACGACTAGCGTAATGGAATGATATCACCTTGCCAACCCCGTGGCGTGCGTTGGCCGGTTAACAGTAACGAACCGCTGTCTGCGCGAACAATCAATCGACCTCGTTCATCCCATAACGCACTGCTACCCCGCGCATTGGCCATTAATACCGCGATGGCGAATTTATGTGAGAAACTTTGTAGGCGAGATGTAGAGGAGAGCAGTTCCGGTTCACTGACTGACTGGCAGCTGGTGAACAGCGAATAGGCCGGGTCGATATCAATGCCTTCCGGTTGGCTATCTACAACGCTGATGGCATTTCGCTGTCTGGCAATACAGGCCCCGTGGCTCTGATGGAAGGTTAGTGGCGAAGTCATCCAGGGAGAGAAAAGTGCAATGCCTTTCACGAACCGGTTGTTATGTTCTACCGGTAGTCCCGCAATTATCGTCATGCGATAAGTCGCGGCGGCATGTGCGAGAGGTTCTAACAGCGCTTCATCGGGTGGGGCCGGAAGCGCGTCATTCTCATCAACACAACCCAGCAATGAGAGGGAAGGGAAGACCAGCAATTCACATTGGCATTGAGCTGCCGCATGAATGAATTGCAGGTGATGCGCGACATGTTCGGTAACTGAGGTGTGAAGAGGTTCGTATTGTGCTGCTGCGATTTTCCAGTATGACATAATGATTTCCTTTTCATAGTGTCTACAACCATCCTTAATGTGTGGATTAAGAATATGCTTATACTGTAGCAGGCGTCATGTAAGGAATCGTAACGTAATATAAGTTTTATTTAACTTTAGGCTCGTAAGGTAAACGTGAAAGCGAAACGGATGCCAGGCGGTGCGCGATGAGTCTTTCGCGGAACCAGTCGCGTAAATGCTCTGGCTGTTCGCGTTCAACAACTTCTGCAACAACGGGCATATTGTATCGCTCCTTAAATGCCACTCCAGCCGCAGCCAGATCGACATTGACCTTATCCATTTCCGCTTGCTCAAGTTTGGCCAGATTGATGTTCATGGGCTTCTCCTTTTCTCTGTCTTTCGGCGCGCAAAGTTACTAAGAGTGTGCGTTAATGGCAAGACAGAAATGATGATTCTCGACTCGACCATTGTAGAAGGTTATTCTCTACAGGTTAGACATAACAAAAAGGAATAGTTGAAATGGCTTCATCTGCATCTATGCTTCGCAACGCGCTCATCGTACTCGCCAGCGTTCTGGCAACACCTGCGGCATTGGCGCATGCCCACCTCACAAAACAAAGTCCGGCGGCTAACGCTGAAGTTGCGGCATCTCCTCAGGCGTTGACGCTGAATTTTTCTGAAGGCGTAGAGCCGGGATTCAGCGGTGCAACGCTGACCGGTCCTAACAAAGAACAGATCAAAACGGGCAAGGCATCGCGCAGTGAGCAGGACAAAACGCAGCTGATTGTTCCGCTTGATCAAACGCTTGAAGCAGGAAAATATACGGTCGACTGGCACGTTGTCTCCGTGGATGGTCACAAGACGAAGGGGCAATATACCTTTAGCGTGAAATAACCAATGCTGGCATTTACCTGGGTTGCGCTACGGTTTATCCATTTTACCGCTTTGATGCTGGTGTTCGGCTGTGCGCTTTACGGCGCATGGCTGGCCCCCGTTTCGGTTCGTCGTTTAATGATGCGTCGTTTTTTACGTCTGCAACGGCATGCTGCGACGTGGAGCTTTATCAGCGCGACGCTGATGCTGGCGATTCAGGGTGGGTTAATGGGCTCAGGCTGGCGGGATGTTGTCTCTACTGATGTTTGGCTCGCCGTGTTGCAAACGCAATTTGGCGGCGTCTGGTTATGGCAGATTATCCTCGCGTTGGTCACGCTGGTGGTGACCATCATGGTGCCACGCAGTATGCCGCGACTGCTGTTAATGCTGACAATTGCGCAGTTTATTTTGCTGGCTGGCGTCGGACATGCGACGCTGCACAGCGGTATCCCTGGCGCAATCCAACAGGTTAACCACGCCTTACATTTGGTATGCGCTGCCGCCTGGTTCGGCGGTTTGCTGCCCGTACTTTACTGTATGCGAATGGCGCAAGGTCGCTGGCGGGAACAGGCCATCAGTACCATGATGCGCTTCTCACGCTATGGGCATCTTTTCGTTATCGGTGTTTTACTAACCGGTATTATGAATGCGCTGTTTATTGTCGGTTTTTCTGTTCCCTGGCACATGGCTTACGGGCGACTGCTTTTGTTAAAAGGTGCCCTGGTCATGTTAATGGTGGCGATTGCGCTGGTGAATCGGTATGTTCTGGTACCACGTATGCGGCAGGATAACCGCGGCATGACTCTCTATTTTATTTGGATGACCAAGCTGGAATGGGGTATAGGAGCCGTTGTGCTGGCGATTGTCAGCTTGTTTGCAACCCTTGAACCTTTCTGATTAATGGACTGGCGAAACGCATGAAAAAAATCATTATCTCTTTATTACTCCTGGCAAGCTCCGGAGCCGCGCTGGCTGCGCCGCAAGTCATTACCGTCAGCCGTTTTGAGGTTGGCAAAGATAAGTGGGCGTTTAATCGGGAAGAGGTGATGCTGACCTGCCGTCCAGGTAACGCGCTGTATGTCATCAATCCCAGTACGCTGGTGCAATACCCGTTGAATGATGTCGCCAGACAGCAGGTGGAGAGCGGAAAAGTCACGGCAAAGCCGATCGAGATTATCCAGAACGATGATCCGGCGAAACCGGGCGAAAAAATGAGCCTGGCACCGTTTGTAGAGCGTGCAGAAAAGCTCTGCTAATTGTCAGATGTAGCGCTCTGATTTCCAATAAAAAACCGCAAGCATCTCGCAGGAGAACTTGCGGTTTTTGCGTTTGGATGCGTAACAAACGTCCTTTTTTTCCGGCCACTTTAGTCGCGGACTGGAAAACCTGGCGCTGTCATCTATTCTTAAATGGCAGGGTAACTTAGCCTGCATTAATGCCAACTTTTAGCGCACGGCTCTCTCCCAAGAGCCATTTCCCTGGACCGAATACAGGAATCGTATTCGGTCTCTTTTTATGTGGCGAATGCGATGCCATCCAGGGCAAAACACGGCGTATTGCATGCTGTATTCTCCATAAACCATACCATACTCCTGCCCACGATCGTCCAGGCTTTTTTACCAACATTGCTAAAATTATAATCAGGTACCCTTGTACTCTGGAGGCGACATGGGACGACCTGGCAATATCTATCAACGAATCGACGGTACGCAGTGGCGTCACGTCTGGGTGGTTGGGGATATCCACGGATGCTTCTCGATGCTGATGGCTAAGCTGCGCCAGTACCGTTTTGATCCCTGGCAGGATTTGCTGGTTTCAGTGGGGGATGTTATCGACCGTGGACCAGACAGTTTGCGTTGTCTGAAACTACTGCGTAAACGCTGGATTGTCGCGGTCAGGGGAAATCATGAACAGATGGCGCTGGACGCGCTGGCGACGGGGGATCAATTCATGTGGTTTATGAATGGTGGCTCGTGGTTCGAGCAGGCGGAGCAACCGGCAGCGAAATTTGCTCTTGAAGCGTGTTGGCAGTTACCCTGGATACTGGAGCTGCATTGTCAGAACGGTATACACGTTATTGCTCATGCCGATTACCCGGATGATGATTATCAGTGGCTAAAAGAGATCGATTTACAGCGCGTGCTGTGGGACCGTTCGAGGCTGATGAACAGTGGTTGTGCGATTCAGGGCGCGGATCACTTCTGGTTTGGCCACACGCCGCTGCGCCATCGGCTGGATCGCGAGAATTTACACTATATTGATACCGGTGCTGTATTTGGCGGCGAGTTAACGCTGGTACAACTGCAATAATCAAAAATCGCTGTATTCCTGGGCCGGATGCCAGAAACTGTCGATGTAGTCGTCCGCAGGTAAACATCCGCCGTTACGAATACGTTGATCGTCCATCGATATCAGGCACTGCTGCTCAGTTTTGTAGACATCAACCACGATATCTTCACAACCGCCATCCAGATAGCACACAAAAAGAACCAGCGTGAACATTCCATCCTCAAATGGTAAAGCCATACCTGTAGTGTAGAAGATGTTGATAGATGAGGGAAATTAACCAAGAAATAACCCGTCTGGCGACGGGTTCTTTTTGAATCAGGCAAGGCGCATGATCCAGGCATCTGACTTACGATCGTAGTGTTCGCGAAATAGTACTGAATGTTCTCCGTTCAACAGGGCCGGGACGCTGGTTTCGGCATCCCAGGCATCCAGTTGCATACATAAATCCGGATCGGATTTACACGGAATGGTTAACGTTCGGTCCCCCGGCGATTCGCCATGTAACTCGGCGTCGTCGATTTCAAAAGCGCCAATGCGCACACTGGTTTTCATCATCGTGCTCTCCGTTAATTTGCTGGTTGTGGTACGACCAGTTAGGACGTCCATTTTTCAGCGTAGTCAACGTTAGCAAAAGCGCCAGTAAAAACGTGCGTTATCCCGTAAAGAGTTTGCCATCCCGGACAAGATCGCGCGGGTAGCTATTCTTCAGTCGCGATCCAATGCGTTTTGCCAGACCGATCGGCTGATGCTGGAACGTAACCAGTACGTCATCAGTCGTCGGTGCGGTTTGCGGGTAAACATCTCTACCGCGATACCACTCTTCCGCTTCGGCAAGGGTCAGTTCGAATGCATGGCTGTGGTTCGGGTCGGCGAGGGCGATAACGGCCTCATGCTGCCAGCGATACCCTTTATTGTGGGTTTCGGCCAGTTTGATCCCAAGTCGAGAAAAGCGAACCTTGCCAATCAGAGGTTCAATTTCAGTCGGGAACAGCCAGATCTCTTTATCGCGCTGCCACAGGCGCAAATTATCTTCCCACTGCAGTCCACAAGCGCTCGCGGCTTGCGTGACAAGCGCAGACTCGCGCCCTTTAAGCGGGCTAAACGGGAAGTTACCGACTTTGTACTTCGGCGCAGGTAGTGCAGGGATTGCAGCTATTTTGCGCAAACGCGCAACGAAGAAACCTTCGCAATCGTAAATCTGCGGGAATACATGCAGGAATCCTTCCGGCGTCAGGGCGCGTTCGGCCTGCGGAAATAAATCGCCCAGAGGTAAAAACTCGACGGCATCAGGGTAGGTCTCAATCAACCACTGCATGATATTTTCATTTTCGTCACGATTAAGCGTACAGGTCGAGTAAACCAGTGTGCCACCGGGACGCAGGGCGTGGAAGGCGCTGTCGAGTAATTCGCGCTGGGTCGCGGCAATTTCCAGATTACTTTCTACAGACCAGTTTTTTAGCGCATCGGGGTCTTTACGCACCACACCTTCACCGGAACACGGTGCGTCGAGCAATATGGCATCAAATGACTCCGGCAACGCAGCGCCAAATACGCGTCCGTCAAAATGGGTCAGGGCGACGTTGGCTATCCCGCAACGGCTGATATTGGCATGCAGGACTTTGACGCGACTGGCAGAAAATTCATTCGCCAGAATGGCGCCTCGATTATTCATTTTTGCGGCAATTTGCGTGGTTTTGGAGCCGGGGGCTGCCGCAACATCCATTACGCGTTCCGGGGTATTGCCTTCGGCGAACAGTGCTGCGACTGGCAGCATTGAACTGGCTTCCTGAATATAAAACAGGCCGCTTAAATGTTCTGCGGTGCTGCCGAGCGGCACTGACTCTTCATCATCGCGCTCGATCCAAAAGCCTTCAGCACACCAGGGAACCGGGGTGAGAGACCAGTTGTAAGGTGCTGTCAGCGCGAGGAAATCGGCAACGGAGATTTTCAGCGTATTGACGCGAATGCTGCGGCGCAACGGGCGCTGAC
Source organism: Citrobacter sp. MGH105 (assembly GCF_001037485.2). Classification (NCBI taxonomy): domain Bacteria; kingdom Pseudomonadati; phylum Pseudomonadota; class Gammaproteobacteria; order Enterobacterales; family Enterobacteriaceae; genus Citrobacter; species Citrobacter sp. MGH105. The sequence goes on from NZ_CP073048.1 coordinate 2,243,379, forward strand.
AGGCAGCGAGAAATTCATCGAATGAGAGCGTGGAAGGCATTGCTTCACGCATTTGAGTCAGAAAGGCGTCGGGAAAATAAGCCACTTGGTACCACCGGCAAAAAAACAGGTGCGCAGTGTAGCATAAGTGCTCCGGCGCGAGTACGCCGGAGCAAGTGGAGAGGTTATCGTGGCAGGGCGGTTCCCCATTCACGCCACTCTTTAGGTTCACTTTCCAGCAACAGGAAGTGTTTACCTGCCTGCGCTTTCGGAGCCAACGGTGTACCCGGTGGAGTCGCGAAGGCGATGCCGCCGCGGATGAACTGATTGAAGGTACCGGTCTTCACGACACCGCCGGTCAGGCCGAAGTCGAGATTGTAGCCGGATGCCAGCCAGAACACGGAGTTGTTGCGTACCAGATGCTGATAGCGTTGGCTAATGCGCATGGCAACCATCACACGATCGGAAAGCGAGCCCAGCGTCAGCCCGGTGACGGTCCCCACTTCAATACCTCTGAACAAAACCGGGGTTCCGATATTCAGCGAACCTGCTTCTGGTGCTTCAACCACAATACTCAGACCATCGAGGTAACGAGAGTCGGTAATGGTGGCTTCCTGCAGCTCAAAATCACGGCGCGGATTACCGCGTCCTGGTTCAACGTTGATATACGGCTGCAGGATTGTATCCAGATGCTCCACGCCCGCTGCCGAAATTTGCGGGGTGATCACGGAGAAACGGGTACCGCTTCGCGCAAAGGTTTGTACGTATTCCGGGTACAGAACCGCTTTTGCCTGAACTTCGTTACGGGCGGTGATCAGCTCAAGCGTCTGGATCTGTCCGATATCGATTCCCAGGTAGCGAATCGGCATGCCTGCAGCGAGTTTACCGGCATCGAACGCATGCAGCGTTATCTGGCCGCCGACCGCACGCGCGGCGGTTTCCGAAGCATACAGAATACGCTTGTCGCCTTTACGTTGGCTGGCGCTGGCACCGCTTAAATTATCGAAGCTAATCGCCCCTTTAAGCGCGCGTGAAAGGGGAGATGCCTGTACGGTTAATCCGCTGCCGTTAAGCTGAACTTTTGCTCCGCCTTCGGCCCAGAACACGCTGTTGCTGGTCAACAGGTTGCGATATTCCGGTTTGATATGCAGATCGATATCAAACGCATCGGCGCGAGGACGAACGCTAATCACTTCACCGACCTCGAATTTGCGGTAAAGCACCACCGAACCGGCCTGCACATCAGGTAGCGTTTCGGCGCTCAGGCTGACCGTAGTGGTTGGCAGATCGCTCAGGCTGTTTTCAATCGCTTTCTCCAGGTTAGCGTAAAGCGGGTAGCTTTTTTTCATTTCGCCCTTAGTTCCGGGCAAAATACGAATGCCGCCGCTGAGCCACTCACTGGCGCTGGCGCCAAGGAACTCCACGCCATCAAGTCCAACTTTGACATCCACGCGGCTGTTCACCACGAACTTACTGTCACCTTGCACCAGGTCACGATGCTGTGGTTCAACAGCAACGGTAAATGAGACGCCTTTGCTGGAAAGCGTACGCTCAATCACCTGACCGACCTGTACGCCGTGAAGAATTAGCGGCTGGCCAGCATCAATACCGTAACTCTCCGGCGCGGTCAGCGTAAACGTCATGACGCCTGGGTCGTGTAACAACGACTTCTCAGCGGGAATAACGACAAACTGGTTACGCGGCTCGCCTTCGCCAGGTACCAGCTCGAAAGTTTTACCTGTTAGCAGCGAACTGAGATTCACATCGCTTAACGATAATTTAGGGCTGTGTAACTCAATGCGTGTGTTGTCACGCAGCAGCGTTACGACGCTGGGATCGACCGTCATTTCGCCGGTGACTTTGCCGCCTGGGTTTAAATCCAGTTTTGTGAGCTGACCGACTTCTAATCCTTGATACATCAGCGATGTTGAGCCTGCTTTGAGTCCATCTCCGTTGGGTAAATCAAGCTTGACGATTACTCCGCGCTGGCTGTGCGCGAGATCCTGATATAGACCAAACGTGTCGTCTGCCGCAGCAGGTTTTGAGTCTTCGGGTGAATCAAAAGCAATGGCACCGTTGACCAGCGCCGCCAGACTCTCCAGTTTTACCTTCGCACCGCTAAGGCTGACATCCGCATTTACACCGGAGACGTTCCAGAAGCGGCTGCCTTTTTTCACCAGATTGGTGAAGCGACGTTCAATCAATACATCGATGGTTACGCCCTGATGGTTCGGGTTGATGGTGTAGTCATAGACCCTGCCAACCGGAATCTTACGGAAATAAACCAGCGAACCGCTATTAAGCGATCCGAGATCAGGGGCGCGCAGATGCAGCATTAAATCGCCATTATCCAGACGATACTTGGGCTGGGTGTCGAGGGCGACGAAATGATCCTCGGCCTCGCCAGTACCGGGCATCATGCCGATATAGTTGCCACCAACCAGCGCATCCAGACCAGAAACCCCAGCCAGCGACGCCTTCGGCGTGACCAGCCAGAACTGGGTATCTTTGCGCAGAGCATCTTTCATGCTCGATTTGATGCTGACGCGGACTTCAATTTTGCGCAGATCTTTGCTGAGGTTGATATCCTGCACCGTGCCCACTTCAACGCCCTGATAACGAACGGGAGTACGGCCTGGCACAATGCCGTCAGCAGACATAAAGTCGATGGTCACGGTATTGCCGCGATCTTCATAGCTTCCCCAGATAAGCCATCCTGCGATCATCAGCGCGATGAACGGCAGCAGCCAGAACGGGGAGATACGGCGTTTTGTTTTAATCTGCGCTTCAGTCTGCGAAGCGGGCGTTTCCTGACTCATGTGCATCCCAAAGTAAGCGGCTGTCCAGCCATTCCACAGCAAGAATAGTCAATATTACCGCTGCGCCGAAATAAAACGCAGCCGGTCCCATAGTAAAAGCAAGTATCTGATCGCGATTTATCAGCGACATGGTTAACGCGATAACAAAGAGATCGAGCATCGACCAGCGGCCAATCCAGGTCACCATACGCAGTAGTTTTATACGGGTGCGCAACCCTTGTTCACAATTAAAGTGGATGCTGAATAGCAACGTAAACATCACAATCACTTTGGTGAATGGCACTAATATACTGGCGATAAACACGATCGCCGCTACGCCGACATTACTGTTTGCCAAAGACATTATGCCTGACAGGATTGTGTCTTCCTGCCGGCCGCCGTTGACATAAATTATCGAGATGGGCAGCAGGTTAGCGGGCAAAAGCAGGACAATCGAGGCCAGCAGTGCCGCCCAACACTTTTGGATACTTTGATTTCTGCGCCAGCGCAACGGAATATGGCAGCGAGGGCAGCGACCGCGAGCATCCGGATAACCTGTAAAATGGCAGCCGAGGCAGACGCGGAGCTTTTCATCGGGCCGACGAGCCGGTCTTTGCGGGTAGAAACGGTCCCAAAGCTGCTCAACGTTAAGATGCGACAGCGTCAAAATACTGAGGATCACCAGCGCAATAAAAGCAAACAGCCCCACGCCAGGCTGCAAAAAAGCATAGTCCTGAACCTTGATTGATGCGACGCCGATACCCACCAGGTAAATATCGAGCATCACCCACTCTTTGAGCCTTTCCAGCATCAGCAGCACCGGGCGCAGGTTCATCCCAAGAATATTACCAAACCACAGATAAGCGATTGAGGTCACGAGAATTAGTGGCGCACCAGCGACGCAAAAAAGCACGAAGGAGGCGGTGAGGGGATCACCTTGTCGGGTCATTTGCCAGATGCCTTGCATCACATTGGCATCAATGCGCACACCTAATAAATAGATGTGCAGGAGTGGCTCTCCCCAGGCAAAGGGCATCAGCAGCAACATGGTGAAAGCCATTGCCGCCAGTCGCGTTAACGACCAGTCGCGTCCGTCACGAATTTTTGCCTGGCAGCGTGGGCAAAAGGCACTTTGGTGCGAACGCATTTTAGGCAAGCTAAATATCAGGTCACATTCAGGGCAGCGATGATAATGTGCACGAGGTAGTGCCTCACCGATGGACCTGATGGCTATTTTTTTAGTTGGCGTGATGCGTGGTGTCGTTAAGGCCATGTATCGCGAATCAAATTGTTGAAGTAATGTTATCTTAACTCATGACGGGAATGATCTTGAGCATTAACGCATTTAATGTTTATTTTAGTAGGCTGCAGTTTTAAGTAAGACAACTAAGTGATTATATAATGAACAAAATAGAGCTATACACGGATCTGAACCGTGATTTTCAGGCATTGATGGCAGGTGAAACCAGTTTTCTGGCAACGCTGGCAAATACCAGCGCATTGTTGTACGAGCGTCTTGCAGAAGTGAATTGGGCCGGTTTTTACCTGCTTGAGGACGATACGCTGGTGCTTGGTCCCTTCCAGGGCAAAATTGCCTGCGTGCGGATCCCGGTAGGGCGCGGTGTGTGCGGTACCGCAGTGGCGCAGAACCAGGTTCAGCGTATTGAGGACGTACATGCTTTTGATGGGCACATCGCCTGTGATGCCGCCAGCAACGCTGAAATCGTCCTGCCGATCGCTGTCGACAATCAGATAATCGGCGTGCTGGATATTGATAGCACGGCATTTGGCCGCTTTACTGAAGAAGATGAACAAGGTCTGCGTACGCTTGTGGCACAGCTTGAAACCGTGCTTGCAACGACGGATTACAAAAAATTCTTTGCGCGCGTCGCAGGATAATCAACGGATAACGTAGCAATTACTGATGACGTCATTATAATGTCGCCTGTTCATGCCTGCGCTTGTTGGCTACGTCCGTTGTAATCAGGAAATTTCATGGAAAATCAACCTAAGTTGAATAGCAGTAAAGAAGTCATCGCGTTTCTGGCCGAACGCTTCCCGCAGTGTTTTAGTGCGGAAGGCGAAGCGCGCCCACTGAAAATTGGCATTTTTCAGGATCTGGTAGAGCGTGTTGAGGGTGAAATGAACCTCAGCAAGACTCAGCTCCGTTCTGCCTTACGTCTCTATACTTCAAGCTGGCGCTATCTGTATGGCGTTAAATTGGGCGCAACGCGTGTTGATCTCGACGGCAACCCTTGTGGTGAGCTGGATGAACAACATGTTGAACATGCTCGCAAACAGCTGGAAGAAGCTAAAGCCCGTGTTCAGGCGCAACGCGCAGAGCAACAGGCGAAAAAACGCGAAGCGGCTGCTGCCGCCGGTGAAAAAGAAGACGCCCCGCGTCGCGAGCGTAAGCCGCGTCCTGCACCGCGTCGTAAAGAAGGTGCTGAGCGTAAACCTCGCGCTGAAAAACCAGCAGCAAAAGCACCGCGTGCTCCTCGCGAAGAACAGCATACCCCGGTATCTGATATTTCAGTACTGACGGTAGGGCAGTCTCTGAAGGTGAAAGCAGGAAATAATGCGATGGATGCCACCGTATTAGAAATCACCAAAGATGGCGTCCGTGTACAGCTGAATTCGGGTATGTCTTTGATTGTACGCGCAGAACACCTGGTGTTCTGAAACGGAGGCCAGGCCTGGCATGAACACTTTTTTTAGGCTTACTGCGTTAGCTGGTCTGCTTGCATTAGCAGGCCAGGCACTTGCTGTGGAAGACATCACGCGTGCCGATCAAATCCCCGTGTTAAAGGAAGAAACCCAGCATGCGACGGTAAGCGAACGTGTGACGTCGCGTTTTACGCGATCACACTATCGCCAGTTCGATCTGGATCAGGCGTTTTCGGCAAAAATTTTTGACCGCTATTTGAATTTGCTCGACTACAGCCACAACGTGCTGCTGGCGAGCGATATCGAACAGTATGCAAAAAAGAAAACGGTCCTCGGCGATGAACTGCGTACCGGCAAGCTGGATGTCTTTTACGATCTCTATAATCTGGCGCAAAAACGCCGATTTGAACGTTATCAGTACGCATTAAGCGTACTGGCACGTCCAATGGATTTCACCGGTAACGACACCTTTAACCTCGACCGAAGCAAAGCGCCGTGGCCGAAGAGCGAAGCAGAGCTTAATGCGCTGTGGGACGGCAAGGTTAAATTTGACGAACTCAGCCTGAAGCTGACCGGTAAAACCGATGCGGAAATCCGCGAAACGCTGACGCGCCGCTACAAATTTGCGATTCGCCGTCTGGCGCAGACCAACAGCGAAGATGTGTTCTCACTGGCGATGACAGCGTTCGCCCGTGAAATCGACCCGCATACTAACTATCTCTCTCCGCGCAATACCGAGCAGTTCAATACTGAAATGAGCTTGTCTTTGGAAGGTATTGGCGCGGTTCTGCAGATGGATGATGACTACACCGTCATTAACTCCATGGTGGCAGGTGGTCCGGCAGCCAAGAGCAAAGCGATCAGCGTTGGCGATCGTATTGTCGGCGTCGGGCAGACGGGCAAGGGCATGGTCGATGTGATTGGCTGGCGTCTGGATGATGTCGTAGCACTGATCAAAGGACCTAAAGGCAGCAAGGTGCGCCTTGAAATTCTGCCTGCCGGTAAAGGTACCAAGACGCGCACCGTGACGCTAACGCGTGAACGTATCCGTCTCGAAGACCGTGCCGTTAAAATGTCCGTGAAAACCGTTGGCAAAGAAAAAGTCGGCGTACTGGATATTCCTGGCTTCTATGTTGGCCTGACGGATGATGTCAAAGTCCAGCTGCAGAAACTGGAAAAACAGAACGTCAGCAGCATCATCATCGATCTGCGTACCAACGGCGGTGGAGCACTGACTGAAGCGGTTTCGCTTTCCGGTCTGTTCATTCCATCCGGCCCGGTGGTTCAGGTTCGTGACAATAACGGTAAAGTGCGTGAAGACAGCGATACCGACGGCGTTGTGTACTACAAAGGCCCGCTGGTGGTATTGGTCGATCGCTTCAGCGCCTCAGCATCAGAGATTTTCGCTGCGGCAATGCAGGATTATGGCCGAGCACTGATCGTTGGTGAACCAACCTTCGGTAAAGGCACAGTTCAGCAGTATCGCTCCCTGAACCGTATTTACGATCAGATGCTGCGTCCGGAATGGCCAGCGCTGGGTTCTGTTCAGTACACGATCCAGAAATTCTACCGCGTAAACGGTGGCAGCACGCAGCGTAAGGGTGTTACGCCAGATATCATCATGCCGACAGGTAATGAAGAAACTGAAACCGGCGAGAAGTTTGAAGATAACGCGCTGCCGTGGGACAGCATTGATGCGGCGACCTACACCAGGTCAGATAATCTGACGCCGTTCGGACCTGAATTGCTGAAAGAGCACAATGCACGTATTGCGAACGATCCTGAGTTCCAGTACATCATGAAGGACATTGCGCGATTCAATGCGATGAAGGATAAGCGCAGCATCGCTTCTCTGAATTACGCTCAGCGTGAGAAAGAGAATAACGAAGATGACGCAATGCGTCTGGCGCGTATTAACGATCGGTTCAAGCGAGAAGGCAAACCGTTGCTGAAGAAACTGGACGATCTGCCGAAGGATTACCAGGAGCCGGATCCGTATCTGGATGAAACGGTAAAAATCGCGCTCGACCTGGCGCATCTTGAAAAAGAAAAGCCAGCGGAACAGCCCGCGAACAGTCAATAACCTCAAACAGGCACAAGAAATTGTGCCTGTTTTTTTAACAAGCGCATGAAGACGTCAGTCTGATACGATAAAATGTAAAGTTGTGTCTTTCTGGTGACTTAGCACCCATGGATGCTTGAAAATAGCCATAAGACCCATACGATATGGGTAATCGCATAGTGCGTTTTGTTAAATTGAGGTTAAAAGAAAATTATGATGCGAATCGCGCTCTTCCTGCTGACGAACCTGGCTGTGATGGTCGTTTTCGGGCTGGTATTGAGCCTGACAGGGATTCAGTCAAGCAGCGTTCAAGGCTTGTTGATCATGGCACTGCTGTTTGGTTTTGGTGGTTCCTTCATTTCGCTGCTGATGTCCAAATGGATGGCGTTAAAGTCCGTTGGCGGAGAAGTGATCGAACAGCCTCGCAATGAAAGAGAACGCTGGCTGATGAATACAGTCGCGAATCAGGCCCGCCAGGCAGGGATCGCTATGCCGCAGGTTGCTATCTACCATGCGCCAGATATTAACGCGTTTGCTACCGGTGCGCGCCGGGATGCCTCGCTGGTGGCTGTAAGTACTGGCCTGTTGCAAAACATGAGTCCGGATGAAGCCGAAGCGGTTATCGCGCATGAGATCAGCCACATTGCTAATGGCGATATGGTTACCATGACGTTAATTCAGGGTGTGGTGAACACTTTCGTTATCTTTATCTCACGTATTCTGGCGCAGATTGCCGCTGGGTTTATGGGAGGCAACCGCGATGAGGGAGAGGGTAGCAACGGTAACCCGTTAATCTACTTTGCGGTAGCGACGGTACTGGAGCTGGTATTTGGTATTCTGGCGAGCATTATTACGATGTGGTTCTCACGTCATCGTGAATTCCATGCGGATGCAGGCTCAGCGAAACTGGTGGGTCGTGAAAAAATGATCGCCGCGCTACAGCGCCTGAAAACCAGCTATGAGCCGCAGGAAGCGACCAGCATGATGGCGTTCTGCATCAACGGTAAATCCAAATCGTTGAGTGAGCTGTTTATGACTCACCCGCCGTTGGACAAACGTATTGAAGCGCTGCGCAGCGGTGAATACCTGAAATAAATGGCAGCAGACTTAAAATAAAAAGCGCGTCGACAGACGCGCTTTTTTTATGCCTGAACTCGCGGTTGTGTGATACGTAAGCCACTCACGATTGCGGCTAGCGAAGCCAGAATACCCGCTGTTATCAGCGAAACGTGTGTTCCGCTGTCGCCAAACTGATTTAGCATCAGCGCAACCAGTGCGGCCCCGGTACTCTGGCCCAGTAAACGCGCCGTTCCAAGCATACCGCTCGCGCCTCCGCTACGATCACGCGGCGCGGAGGTGATGATGGTGTGATTATTCGGTGACTGGAACAAGCCAAAACCCGCACCGCACAAAATCATTGGCCAGATGATATTAAAATCAGAAGGTGATGCGGGCAGCAACACCAGCGAAAACAGCCCACACGCCATTACTGCCATGCCCAGCGCGCCCAGCAGACCCGCATGAACACGTTCAATCAAATATCCCGCCAGTGGGGCCATCACCATGGTTGCCAGTGGCCACGGCGTCAGCAGCAGGCCCGTTTCAACCTCGCTGCGCCCGAGAACCGTTTGCATGAAAAATGGGAGAGAAACCATCGCCAGCATCTGTGCGCTGAATGAACAGATTGAAGTACAAATAGAGAGTGAAAACAGCGGAATGCGCAGCAGATCAACCGGTAGTAACGGTACTGGCAATGCGAGTTGGCGGCGGATAAAGAAAAACCCTACCACGAGAAGCCCCACAAGTTCAGCACCAATCAGTTTTAGCGACTGTCCCTGCGCAAATCCGCTGAGTGCCGTGATTAACAAACCGAATGTTAAGGCGTTCATCACTGCGCTGGGCAGATCGAAGCGCGGTTTATTGCTACGTGATGAATTGGGTGGCAAAAAACGCATAGCCAGTAGCAGGGCGATGATCCCCAGTGGAACGTTAATCAGGAATAGCCATTTCCACGAGGCAATAGAAAGAATAGCCGCCGCAATAGTCGGACCCGCTGCCGAGGATACAGCCACGATAAAGGAGTTAATACCCATTCCGCGGCCAAGCTGGCGCTGAGGATAAATGAGTCGGATCAATGCCGTATTAACGCTCATCAGCGCAGCGCCGCCAAACCCCTGAGCCACGCGCGCTAACGTCAGCATATGCAGCGAGTCTGACAAGGCACAAAACAGCGACGCCAACAGAAACACGACCAGACCACACTTATAAATGCGTCGGTAGCCAAACATATCACCTAAAAAAGAGAGCGATAACAGCGAAACAACGATCGCAATTTGGTAGGCGTTCACAATCCAGATTGAGCTGGCGGGTGAGGCCTGAAGATCGGTGGCGATAGTGGGGAGGGCAACATTCGCTATTGCGCCGTCGAGTACTGCCATAGAGATGCCAATAACAATGGTTAAAATTGCACCATATCGCTGGGGCAATGGCAGACCATCGGTCTGAGTTTTTTCCATAGGAAGTCAATATTGTCGGAATTTATGATGAGAATAATAATTTTAGCATTGATATTCAGGCGTTAGGTCGCAGATTTGTAACTAAGTAAGCAAAGAGCGATTGCGAGGGCTGATACGTGAAATTATAATAAAAACCGGTTCTGATTTTTATAAAACACTCGAAAGGGGTGATAAATGGCAATCGCAGATCTGGATAAACAACCCGATTCTGTATCTTCCGTGCTGAAGGTTTTTGGCATCCTGCAGGCGCTGGGTGAAGAGCGCGAAATTGGTATTACCGAGTTGTCGCAACGCGTCATGATGTCGAAAAGCACCGTTTATCGCTTTTTGCAGACCATGAAAACGCTGGGCTATGTGGCACAAGAAGGGGAGTCTGAGAAATACTCACTGACCCTGAAACTATTCGAGCTGGGTGCTCGCGCGTTACAAAACGTCGATCTTATCCGTAGCGCTGATATTCAGATGCGCGAACTTTCGCGCCTGACCAAAGAAACAGTACACCTTGGCGCACTGGATGAAGACAGCATCGTCTACATTCATAAAATCGATTCCATGTACAATCTGCGCATGTATTCTCGCGTAGGTCGCCGTAATCCACTGTACAGCACGGCTATCGGTAAAGTTCTGCTGGCATGGCGTGACCGCGATGAAGTGAAGCAAATTCTGGACGGTATTGAGTACAAACGCAGCACCGACCGTACTATTACCAATACTGATGAGCTGCTGGTACTGCTGGATAAAGTCCGTGAGCAGGGCTACGGTGAAGACAACGAAGAACAGGAAGAAGGTCTGCGCTGCATCGGTGTGCCGGTGTTTGACCGTTTCGGTGTGGTGATTGCAGGCTTGAGTATTTCATTCCCGACGCTGCGTTTCTCAGAGGAACGTTTGCACGAGTATGTGGCGATGCTGCATACGGCTGCGCGTAAAATTTCAGAACAAATGGGTTATAACGATTATCCGTTCTAATCTGGCGTAATAGCGTCAACTTAAAAACCCCAGATATTTTTGTATCTGGGGTTTTTTATGAACAGTCATAACGTTAGTTGGTGCAAATAACGTAGCGTATGTATTGTTGCTATATTAACCGTTATCAATAATGACCGTACTTTTTCTTAACAAAGGGCAATCCGACAGGCCAATGATACCGCTGTTTGTGTGGACGTATTGTGCGGTGCTGGTTCCGCGGGCGGTCAGATATTGGCATTGCAAGCCCAGACCCGCTGCATTCTCCTTACTTCCAATCAAAATTCCGTAGCCGCTCAGTAATAAACCGATCCAAACCAGAGCTAACAACACAATAGCGCGGATTATCAGACGCATTACAACCTCTTATCTTTTCTCGTTATTATTAGATTAGCCTGTACATGGGATGAAACAAGTGAATCATTCCTAAAAAGATTGAATGCCGATACAGTTAACGCTGGGTTTAGGTAACGCATGATAATTTATAGACATAAGATGTAGATTCGAAGAGTGGAGCTGGAGTGAAAAAAATTCGCTGGGTAGTGCTGATAGTTGTCGTGCTGGTATGCATACTGATGTGGGCGCAAGTGTTCAACATCTTGTGCGATCAGGATGTACAATTTTTCAGCGGTATTTGTGCCATCAATAAATTTATTCCCTGGTAAGCGCATTTTTGCCACAGTTGATTACCTTCTTGTGCGGCAGTGGTAAACTACGCTGTCTACATTGAGGTGGTGAAATGAACGAAGTTTTGAATTCTGGCGCGTTGGGTTTGGCGTCTTTGGCTGTATCGGTGGTGATTCTGGTTGTCGGGCTTGTACTGTGGTTTTTCGTCAATCGGGCAAGTTCGCGTACTAATGAGCAGATTGAGTTGCTTGAAGCATTGTTAGATCAGCAAAAAAGACAGAACGCATTGCTCCGTCGCCTTTGCGAAGCTAACGAACCTGAAAAAGCAGCAGAGCCTGCTGCGGTCACAGCGAAGGATGAAGATGATGACATCATCCGCCTGGTAGCTGAGCGGTAAAAACGGTATGACAGGGTGAGGATCTGTTGCTTTTGTTCTCAGATGTTTCATCCTGTCACCAACGTGCCAGATTATTTTCTTCTGTACATGTCGTGTAATTAGCACTCTGATACGCGTGTAAACTCAGTATTTTCAGATGCTCCAACCAATTAATATCTTATCCCCGGTCTGATATAAATATAATTTCCCATACGATAAAAATATGATTATGTCATTTTTGTGATAGCGATCGTTTTATTAACAGCGAAACGTTTCTCTTACTTTTTTTGTGCATTGTCATCATTCTTTCATTATTTTGGTGCAAAAGCAGAAGGCGGATCTCATTTTTACGCTTGTGACATTTTATGCATTACTAAGCATAAAAAATGATATCCGGCACATCCTGTAACAGCTAATCTGGAACAACAGAAACTATTGAGCTATGGTAGAAATGTCCCGGCTATGGTGCAAGCCAGGCGGGGGATGGGGTGAGCGGCGGGAATATAACACTACTCGGTGTGGCGCATAACTGTGCAGTTGCTGTTTGATGAACGACGGGATTTGTGCGACCGATCGAGACACGTTTAAAAATGGCTTGCCATTATTAACGTTGTATGTGATAACACGTTTTGGGTTAAACGAGGTACAGTTCTGTTTATGTGTGGCATTTTCAGTAAAGAAGTCCTGAGTAAACACGTTGACGTTGAATACCGCTTCTCTGCCGAACCTTATATTAGTGCCTCAAGCAGTAATGTCTCAGTTTTATCTATGTTATGCCTGCGGGCGAAGAAAATACTCTAAGGAATTTTGCAAATGGCAAAGATTAAAGGTCAAGTTAAGTGGTTCAACGAGTCTAAAGGTTTTGGTTTCATTACTCCGGCTGATGGCAGCAAAGACGTGTTCGTACACTTCTCCGCTATCCAGGGTAACGGCTTCAAAACTCTGGCTGAAGGCCAGAACGTTGAGTTCGAAATTCAGGACGGCCAGAAAGGTCCGGCTGCTGTTAACGTAACAGCTATCTGATCGACACCACTGATTTGAAGCGCATATGCGCAACCATCTCAGATATAAAGCCTCGCCTATGCGGGGCTTTTTAATTCAAAATACGTCTAAATATTTCTAAATGCCCTTCCATTAGCGCTTTGTTGCAAAGGCGTGATGTTCGTAGCATAGTTTTCCCCGCTTTCTTACGACATTTCTCGTTAAATCAGACACCTGAAAAACTATCTTGCTGGAGACCAGGTGAAAAAGAAAAACGACGGCGACGCGCGCAATTTTACTCCCGTACGTTTTGCCCTGCTTTGTGTGGCAATATTATTGAGTCTGGGATTGCTGCTGGGTCGGGTTGCGTGGCTGCAAATTGTCACGCCGACGAGTCTGGTGAAACAGGAAGACATGCGTTCGTTACGTGAGGTAACTATTGCCTCGCCGCGCGGGATGATTACCGACAGAGAAGGGCGACCGCTGGCGGTAAGTGTTCCGGTTAACGCCGTATGGGCCGATCCTAAGACCATCATCAGCAAGGGTGGCGTGGGTTACAACGAACGCTGGCAGGCTCTGGCAAGGACTTTGCATTTGTCACTGAGTACGCTGGCGGAACGCGTTAACAGTAATCCTGGCGGACGTTTTATTTATCTGGCACGACAAATTTCCCCTCAGCAGGCTGAGTGGGTAGATGATCTTAATCTCCCGGGCATCAACCTGCGCGAGGAATCCCGCCGGTTCTATCCCGCAGGCCACGTAGCGGCGAATCTCATTGGTTTTACCAACATTGATGGACAAGGCATTGAAGGGCTGGAAAAGAGCTTTAATAACCAGCTGATGGGTAAACCTGGCTCCCGTCTGGTACGTAAAGACAAATTTGGCCATGTCATTGAGAATATCACCGAAGTTACGCCTGTTCCTGCACACGAATTACAGCTCAGCATCGATGAGCGTCTGCAGACGGTCACCGAAGATGCGTTGGACAATGCCGTTACGTGGAATAAAGCAGAATCAGGAGCCGCAGTGCTGGTCAACATTGCTACCGGTGAAATACTGTCCATGGCGAGCTTTCCTGACTTCAACCCCAATAATCGTGATGGCGCGGTACTGGATGATTTTCGTAACCGTGCAATTAGCGATACGTTTGAACCCGGTTCAACCGTTAAACCGCTGGTGATCATGACTGCACTCCAGCAGGGGATTGTACAACCCGACAGCGTGATTGATACCCATCCTTTTTACCTTGATGGGCATCGTATTCGCGACGTCGGATTTTACCCGGAACTGTCGCTGACCGGAATTTTGCAGAAATCGAGCGATACCGGCGTGTCGCACCTTTCATTGGCTATGCCTGTCCAAAAATTGCTGGATACCTATAAGAGCTTTGGTTTTGGCGATCCAACCGGACTGGGATTAACCGGTGAAAGCAGCGGTTTAATGCCTCAACGCCGCTACTGGAGCGATTTGGATCGCGCGACCTTTGCATTTGGTTATGGATTAATGGTAACGCCGCTGCAGTTGGCGCACGTATATGCAACCATTGGTAGTTTTGGTATCTATCGGCCCCTTTCGATTACCCGTATTGACCCGCCGGTAATCGGTACCCGAGTGATGCCGGAGGCGCTGGTTCACCAGGTTGAACATATGATGGAAAGCGTTGCGTTACCTGGTGGTGGGGGAACTAAAGCCGCGGTCAGGGATTATCGCGTGGCGGTTAAAACAGGAACGGCAAAGAAAATTGGTGATGACGGTAAGTATGTCGATAAATACGTGGCCTACACGGCAGGCGTTGCGCCAGCGAGCGACCCGAAATTTGCACTGGTGGTCGTCATCAATAATCCGCAAAACGGTGCTTATTATGGTGGGGCTGTCTCTGCGCCTGTCTTCAGCCAGATAATGGGTGATGTCCTGCGTCTGGAGAACGTTAAACCGGATGGCATGCCTGCTGACTCCGATCATCTGCTGGTGATGCACGGCAGCAACGTATCCTCGCCGTCGCTGTAAGTTATTTTCCCAGGGCGCAATTCGCGTTACACTTGCGCCCTTAAGTCACCTGCCGGAGTTGTCATGTCGTTTTCCTGTCCTCTTTGCCACCAGCCTCTTACTCAAGCGAATAACAGTTTTGTCTGCCCCGGGCGGCACCAGTTTGACGTGGCGAAAGAAGGGTATGTCAACTTACTGCCGGTTCAGCATAAACGATCGCGCGATCCGGGTGACAGCGCTGAGATGATGCAGGCGCGACGGGCATTTCTTGATGCCGGGCACTATCAACCATTGCGTGATGCGATTGTGAATGTGCTGAAAGAGAAGTCGACTTCAGAAGATGCAGCGATCCTGGATATTGGCTGTGGGGAAGGGTATTACACCCATGCGTTTGCCGACGCGCTGACGGGTTGTACAACCTTTGGTCTTGACGTCTCCAAAGTGGCAATTAAAGCTGCAGCCAGACGCTATCCGCAGGTGACCTTTTGCGTTGCCTCCAGCCATCGTCTGCCGTTCGCAGATGAGTCAATGGATGCCATCATCAGGATCTACGCGCCCTGTAAAGCGCAAGAGCTGGCACGCGTGGTTAAACCGGGGGGATGGGTTATCACCGCCACGCCGGGACCGCGTCATTTAATGGAACTGAAAGGGCTTATTTATGATGAGGTGCGTTTGCATGCGCCGCACACAGAGCAACTGGACGGTTTTGTTCTGCAACAGAGTATTGCGCTGGGGTATCAGATGCAGCTTCAGGGCAGCGAGGCCGTTGCGTTACTGCAAATGACGCCGTTCGCCTGGCGGGCAAAGCCGGAGGTGTGGAAAACGTTAGCGGAGAAAACGACGTTTGACTGCCAGACCGATTTTAGCATTCATGTCTGGCAGCGTCTGAATTAACCGTGGAAGTGTGCCCAGAGGATCTGGGCACCGATACCAATCAGCACCACCCCACCCAAAATTTCTGCTCGTTTGCCCAGCATCGGGCCAATGAAACGACCAATCATCATGCCGAGCGTGGACATAATCAATGTGGCGCAGCCGATGGCCAGCGCGGTGGCAATAATATTGACCTGCAGGAAAGCCAGACCCACCCCGACGGCCATTGCGTCGAGACTGGTGGCAATGGCGGTGGTAACCAACAGCCAGAAACCATGACGGCGCTGCGGTTCTTCCTCTTCATCCCCGTTGTCGCGAAAACCTTCGATTATCATTCGCCCGCCTAAAAAGATCAGCAGAATGAAGGCGATCCAGTGGTTCCACTCCAGCACGAATTTGCTGGCCAACATACCCATGCCCCAGCCAATCAGCGGCGTAAGCGTTTCAACTGCGCCGAATATCAGACCTGTGCGCAATGCTTCAGAAAATTTGGGTTTATGCAGTGTGGCGCCTTTGCCAATTGATGCAGCGAAAGCATCCATCGACATGCCGAAAGCGAGAAGAACGGTAGCGGTGAGATTCATAACAGCGTCCTGACCGGGGTATCCATAAAACACATCACTGCCCCCAGTAACCATGCATACAGGCCGGAATCACTGTAAATACAGCGCCATTCAGATATGCATTGCAGTTGATGTGCCTATGGTCTCGCCTGACTGAACCTGTAAATTCAGTCCGTACGCGCCACGTTTTTCAACGAGTATGTTGACACGTACATTTCCGGAGTCTGGAAATCGGCTACTCCCCAACGACGGGCGCAACCTTAACATATTTTGAGAATATAAAACAAGAAACGCAGAAATAATATTTGACTTCTAATTGAAAACGATTTTCATTTAGATTTATTTATAAATAAAACGTTAAAATAAATAACATTGTGGACAGTTAAATATAGCCTTGGCTATGTTTGTTTTTATACTGATATATAAAAACATAGTTCAGGCTATATTTATAACTTATTGATTTGAAATTAAAAGTTTATATATTTTCTCAAGATCGTCTATATTTCGTACGCGGATTAACAATCTTCGATGTTCTAATTGCATCACTAATACACCGTCTTCAGATAAATTCATCTCTTTAATGCGGTTATATTCAATCCAGACGTTGGCGAAGAAAAAACCTTTCTGCTTGAAGATGATTTTTGGCGTACGGATCCAGAACAGATACAACCCCATCAATACCAGTGCACATAATAACCATGTGGTAAATTGCGCGCCGTGGCTGGTGATGTTGTTGTAGATAAGAATAGCTACCAAGCCAAGGAAAATAACGCTGTCGACTCTGCTGCGGGGAAGCAGGGCAACAGTAAGCAGAGTAGGGCCATTACGGCGGGGCATGATGAACTGATCGTAAATGGCATACGCCAGCAGCGAAAAGATGAATAGAACCAGCACCAGGTCCGTGATAGTCATGAATCCTCAACCCTCTAAATAGAAAAACCGGGGGCAAGCCCCCGGTGATGTACAACAGTCTTACAGGCCGAGCAGTCCGACAGCGTAGCCCGCGATACCGATGACGAAGAAGCCAACGATGATCCACAGCGGGTTCACTTTTTTACGCAGCAGCCACATACAGGCGAATGTCAGCAGCAGAGGAACCAGACCCGGCATCAGCTGGTCAAGGATCGTCTGCACGGTGGTAACACGAGTCTGACCATCCTGACCGGTGATAGTGGAAACCACCAGCGGGATGTTTACGTGCGTCCACTTGTTAACCAATGCTCCCATGACAAACAGGCCGAGGATTGACGCCCCCTCGGTCAGTTTCTGCAGGAAGCCGCCGCCCATATCTTTAACGATATCGACACCTTTACGGTAGCCATATGCCACACCGTAATAACGGGTTGCCAGACGAACCAGGTTAAACAGGATGAAGAACAGCAGTGGCCCCAGCAGGCTGCCGCTCATCGCAATACCTGCGCCGAGTGCGGCGAAGACCGGACGTACGGTACCCCAGAAGATCGGGTCACCGACGCCTGCCAGCGGACCCATCAGACCAACTTTGATACCGTTGATGGCACCATCGTCAATCTCTGCGCCGTTTGCACGCTGTTCTTCCATTGCCAGCGTAACGCCCAGTACTGGAGCCGCTACGTATGGATGGGTGTTAAAGAATTCCAGGTGACGCTTAATCGCTTGCTTACGTGCATCGTTGTTTTCCGGGTACAAGCGGCGGATAGCCGGTACCATGGAGAAACAGAAACCCAGCGCCTGCATACGTTCGAAGTTCCATGAACCCTGAAACAGGTTAGAACGAATGAACACGCCACGAATGTCACTCGGAGTGAGTTTTTTCTCGGTGGTAGTTTTAGTCATATCAACCATTTCGCTCACCTGCTAGTCCAGTTCGTTATCGAGATCGTTATTGCCAGCCGCCGCAGCAGGTGCACCGGCTACGCGGTTATATTTCGGGCTCAGCTGAATGTAGAGGATGGCCATAACTGCGCCAATCACACCCAGAGCAACCAGGTTGAAGTTAGTAAATGCCGCGGTGACGAAGCCGAGGTAGAAGAATGGCATCAGATAGCCTGCGCGCATCATGTTGATGACCATCGCATAACCAACCACTACGATCATACCGCCTGCGATGTTCAGACCACCGGTTACGACTTCCGGAATGGCGTTAAGCATGCTCTGAACTTCACTGGTACCAACAGAAATCGCAACGATTACCGCCGGGATAGCGATGCGCATAGCCTGCAGGAACAGAGAGGATACGTGCAGCCAGGAGAGCGCAGTCAGGTTACCGTTTTCGGCTGCCTTATCCGCTGCGTGCTGGAATGCTACGGTGATTGTACGAACGATAATGGTCAGTACTTGGCCTGCTGCTGCCAGTGGGATAGCCAGCGCGATACCGGCACCAATGCTTTGGTGACCCGCGATAACCAGAACGGTAGAGATAATTGAGGCCAGTGCGGCATCTGGTGCAACCGCAGCACCGATGTTCATCCAGCCCAGGGCGATCATTTCCAGGGTACCACCGATGATGATACCGGTTTTCATATCCCCGAGAACGGCACCAATCAGCGTACAGGCCACCAACGGACGGTGGAACTGAAATTCATCGAGTACCGACTCCATACCCGCGATACATGCGACGATGAACACCAGCACAATCTGAAGAGTGGTAATCTCCATTGTACTTCTCCTATTGCTATACAGACTTAAGTGTGAAAACTAAGTAAATGCCAGGGAATTATTTCACCTTGGCAATCAAATCCATCATTTTCAGTTTCTGATCGGTAGAAACCTTACGGGCCTCAAGCTCAATACCGCGTTCGTTGAGTTTCTTGAAGGCTTCGATGTCTTTGTCATCGACAGAAATTGCGTTGTTTACCTGCGTTTTACCCTGACGGAAAGCCATACCGCCAATGTTCACGGAGGTAATTTTCACACCACCTTCAACGATACGTTCTACGTCGGTTGGGTTGGTGAACAACAGCATCACACGCTCACCTGCATATTTCGGGTTGTTGTAGACGCGGATCATTTTCGCGACATCAACCACATGCGCCGTCACACCCGGAGGTGCTACCTGAGTCAGCAGCGTTTTACGCACGGTATCGGCGGCAACTTCATCACTGACGACGATAATGCGCGTTACGTTGGTTTCTTTGGTCCAGCGAGTTGCCACCTGACCATGGATTAAGCGGTCATCAATACGCGCCAGGCCGATCTGCATATAATCGTTCGGACCCATCGGTTTCGCGGGGGTTGCTGCTTTAGGTGCCGCGACGGGGGCAGGAGCGGCTTTTTCCACCGGTTTTGCTTTCAGCGCTTTCACGCCTTCGCTACCGGTTTCAACGGCCAGTGCCACTAATTCATCAAAGCTTGGGTTGTCATCACGCGCCATGAAGGTCTCAACCAGCATGGGAATGTTCACACCGGCGATTACTTCGTAATGCTCTTTATCGACGACAATGCGGCTCGCAGCGTTAAACGGGCTGCCTCCCCATGTGTCAACGAGAAACAGCACGCCTTTACTGGTATCGAGTTTTGCCAACTGAGCGTTGTACTTTTCGATCAGCGTTTCAGCATTTTCGCCTGGAACGAAATCGATCCAGCCGACGTTTTCCTGCTCGCCTAACAGCATCTCTGCCGTCTTAAGTAACTGCTCTGCAGCCCAACCATGTGTGCCTATTACAATAGCAATGGTCACTTGCTACCTCCTTTATTATCGTTAACACATCAACGTGAAGATGTATTTGAATCGTCGTCCGCAATCGAATCGATTCAGATAAGGGTTACAAAGAAAAACCTATGATTTTCGTGAATTATTTTAGATATCGAAAAAAATATTTTATGTGATGAAGATCCGTAATTTAACTTCCGATTAAAAGAAATTTCGAAGGGTAAAATATCTCCGAAACAACTTATTGCAAAGGAAGGTAAATCTTTGCTAAAAACAGCTTCTCTCTGTTATGTTTAGCATCTGTTTAATTACTCAGGAGTATAGGGCAGTAGCCCACCATATGGATCGTCACCGACGTCATTTCACCTTCAGGCCGTATCAAGCCTGTCAGATTGGCACTTTTTGCCACAAATTTTCTCTGCATATCGCTTTAACGCCTGAGATCCTCAGCGCGCAGTTTGGTCATTCCTTAAGCAGGAGCTTGTCATGGAATTATTAATGGACCCGCAGATTTGGGTGGGTTTGCTCACGCTTGTCGTTCTCGAAATTGTTCTGGGTATTGATAACCTGGTCTTCATTGCGATCCTGGCTGATAAGCTGCCGCCGAAACAGCGTGATAAAGCGCGTTTAATCGGTTTGTCACTGGCACTGATTATGCGTCTGGGCTTGTTGTCCGTGATTTCGTGGATGGTGACGCTGACAAAGCCGCTGTTCACGGTAATGGACTATGCGTTCTCGGGGCGCGATCTGATTATGCTGCTGGGGGGTATCTTCCTCTTGTTCAAGGCTACGACAGAGCTGCATGAGCGGCTGGAAAACCGTGAACATGATACCGGGCAGACGAAAGGGTATGCGAGCTTTTGGGTGGTCGTAACGCAGATTGTCATCCTCGATGCGGTGTTCTCGCTGGATGCCGTGATTACGGCGGTCGGCATGGTCAACCATCTGCCAGTGATGATGGCGGCAGTAGTGATTGCCATGGCCGTGATGCTGCTGGCCTCTAAGCCGCTGACACGATTTGTGAACCAACACCCGACGGTGGTGGTGCTGTGTCTGAGCTTCCTGTTGATGATTGGTCTGAGCCTGGTTGCCGAAGGGTTTGGCTTCCATATTCCGAAAGGCTATCTGTATGCGGCGATAGGTTTCTCGATCATCATCGAGCTGTTTAACCAGATTGCCCGTCGTAACTTTATTCGCCACCAGTCGACGCTGCCATTGCGTGCGCGTACTGCCGATGCAATCCTGCGTCTGATGGGCGGTAAACGTCAGGCCAGCACGCAGATGGAATCTGACAATCCGGTGCCGGTTCCCGTCCCGGAAGGCGCATTTGTAGAAGAAGAACGCTATATGATTAACGGCGTCCTCTCTCTGGCGTCGCGTTCATTACGCGGCATTATGACGCCTCGTGGCGAAATCAGCTGGGTTGATGCCGACCTGAGCGTGGCGGAAATTCGTGAGCAGTTGCTTTCGTCTCCTCATAGCCTGTTCCCGGTATGCCGTGGCGAACTGGACGAAATCATCGGTATTGTGCGTGCTAAAGAGCTGCTGGTGGCGCTGGAAGACGGTGTGGATGTGGCGGCGATTGCCTCTGCCTCTCCGGCTATTGTTGTTCCGGAAACGCTGGACCCGATCAATCTGTTAGGCGTACTGCGTCGTGCCCGCGGTAGCTTCGTTATCGTCACTAACGAGTTTGGCGTAGTACAGGGTCTGGTCACGCCGCTGGACGTATTAGAAGCCATTGCCGGTGAATTCCCGGATGCCGATGAAACACCTGAAATTATTGCTGATGCAGGTGGTTGGTTGGTCAAAGGCGGTACCGATCTGCATGCGTTGCAACAGGCGCTGGACGTGGATACGTTAGTGAATGAAGACGAAGACATCGCCACGGTAGCAGGTTTAGTCATTGCGGCTAACGGCCATATTCCACGTGTCGGTGATGTTATCGAAGTTGCACCGCTGAGCATTACGATTGTCGAAGCGAATGACTATCGTGTGGATTTAGTTCGCATTGTTAAAGAACAACCCGCTCACGACGAAGACGAGTAATCGGGTTTAGCGAAACGGCATGACGGGCATACTGTGTCGCCCGTTATGTCGGGTGGGCGGCGGCGTGCTGCCCGCCAGCCATTTTGGGAAATCACGCAGCGGCATTGGCTTTGCGTACAAAAAACCTTGCAACAAATGTACGCCGTGTCGGCGCAAATGCTGAGCCTGCGCCTGGGTTTCAACGCCTTCCGCCACCAGTTCTATATTCAATTTTTTCCCCAAAGCGATAATGATGTCTGTGACGGTTGAGTTCACGGCGTCTGTTCCTATGGCCGAAGTAAATGATTTATCGATCTTCAGCACATCCGGGCGTAGTTTTTCCAGCCAGGAGAGCGAGCTGTTGCCGGTACCGAAATCATCAATCGCCAGTTTTACGCCAAGCCGATTTAATTCGCGTACGACCCGATAATCCACATCCAGTAACGCATCTCGTTCGGTAAGTTCGATGACTAACTGCTGAATGGGATGCTGGCTAAACCAATACTGGTTGAGATCTTTTAACAGCGTGCCATGGCGAAAATGGCTGGCGGCGACATTAATCCCAATATGAAACTGACTGCTCATCGGGAAAACGTGTCTTTGCTGAATGGTTTCTGCGATGACATGACGGGTTAGCGGCACAATCAGGTTGTGCTCCTCAGCGATGGGAATAAACACTTCCGGAGAGATCCAACCCTGGCGTGGGTTATTCCAGCGTAGAAGAATCTCCACGCCCATGCATTGCTGGGTTTGCGCATTAAGCAGCGGCTGGCAAAATAGCTCGAATTCCCGAGCAGCAAGGGCCAGATTAATCTCCCAGGAAAAACTCATTCTGCTGGCGGTCGCCAGCCATGCCACGTAACCCACTAATAAACTTAGGATCACCGCCAGCGGCAGCTGTGTTGGCAGATGTTTAATCGCCAGTTCACTGGGACCGGGGCCGGTGACGCTAATGGTAAACGGGAAATGTTGAGATGACAGCTGGTAGCGTTTTTCATCATTTAGCTTAGGCAGAGTATCGACCACACCCTGATCATACAGTAGATGCCGATTACCAACGGTTAAGCTGGCATCGGTGATCTGCGGCGGCTGGGGTTCAAGCAACATAGACGACAATAAATCAATATTGACGATTTCCAGCACGCCATCTTCACCATCGGCAGAGGATGGATACCATTGCGTCAGAATCGGGCTGCCTTTTATCAGCGAATGGTCAGTAGACAGCAGCAGTTGCGGTTCCCGGCTGGGTAATTCGGACTGTAGTTGACGAATGGGGACATTGCGATACCCAAAAATGCTGGAGCAGTAGAGGATCCCGCGTTGAATCAGATTAATAGAACGCACCGTTTGCAGTCTTGCGGCATGTTTGCTTAAGGGTAAACGCGCTACTGAGCAGGGGAGGCCAATTAACGGCAGCAATACATCACGTCCGGTCTGCAAGGGTAAAAGCACGTCATCCAGTTCTTCAACAGCATGGTTGGCAAAGGTGACGATATTTCGGTGATTTAAATTACGCTCCGAAATAAATCGGACAGTTAATGTGAGGATGAGCGTCAGTAGTGCACATACTGTGCAGACGATTAAGCGATTCCGGCGATAATTTTTAATGATCCGTTGTGCTGTTTGCATGCGGGCCGCCCGATAAGCCGTTGGTCACAGAAGCCAACAGCAACAGAGCAAGTGTAGTGGGGAAAATTACAGTAGACGAGGGAGAGGGGGCAAATTCGCCCATCCGTCGCAGATGGGCGAAAATTAAGTATTAGTCACATTGAACTTTGATTGCCAGGCCACCGCGTGACGTTTCGCGGTATTTGGCGTTCATGTCTTTACCTGTTTCGTACATGGTCTCAATGACTTTATCCAGCGAGACGCGCGGCGCGCTGGTACGGCGCATTGCCATACGCGCAGCGTTGATCGCCTTCACTGAAGCAATGGCGTTACGCTCAATGCACGGAACCTGTACCTGACCGGCAACCGGATCGCAGGTTAAGCCGAGGTTATGTTCCATGCCGATTTCGGCAGCAACACACACCTGCTCAGGGCTCGCGCCCAACAGTTCAGCCAGACCAGCGGCAGCCATGGAGCAGGCTACGCCCACTTCACCCTGACAACCTACTTCTGCACCAGAGATTGAGGCGTTCATTTTGTACAACGCGCCAATTGCACCGGCCGCCAGGAAATAGCGGGTATAGATATCTGGGCTGACGGACTCGATGAAATGATCGTAATAGGCCAGTACCGCAGGCACGATACCGCAGGCACCGTTGGTTGGCGCTGTCACTACGCGACCGCCCGCGGCGTTTTCTTCGTTAACGGCCAGCGCGAACATGTTCACCCAGTCGATCACGTTCATCGGATCGTTGGACAGCTTATCGCTGGAAACCAGCATACGACGCAGAGCTGAAGCACGACGAGGAACGCGCAGCGGACCCGGCAACACACCTTCGGTGTTCATGCCACGATCGATACAGGCCTGCATGGTTTGCCAGACGTGGCCAAAGTACTCTTCAATCTCTTTTTTGCTGTGCAGAGCAAGTTCGTTCTGCATCGCCATGCCAGAGAGAGACAGGCCGGTGCTGTTGCAGTACTCCAGCATTTCAGTCGCGGATTTGAACGGATAAGGCACGCTGACCTCGCCCGCGGCATCCTGACCAAAATGTTCTTCATCAACGATGAATCCACCGCCGATTGAGTAGTAGGTTTTGCTATAAATGACGGTTTCGCCATTGTACGCATGGATCTGCATTCCGTTTTCATGCAGCGGCAGGTTGCCGTTGTGAAAACGCATCCCGTCATTCTGCGGGAAATCCACTTCGTGCTGACCTTGCGCAAGCAGCAGGCGTCCACGCGTTTCTACGTCGCGGATAAATCCGGGGATGCTATCAATATCCACGGTAGCAGGCTCATTGCCCGCCAGACCCATAATAATGGCGATATCGGTGTGGTGACCTTTACCCGTGAGCGACAGTGAACCATACACGTCGACGGCGACACGAGTAACGCTGTCCAGTAATCCTTTTTCGACCAGGTCATCGACGAACTGTTTACCCGCCTTCATAGGCCCTACGGTATGGGAAGATGAGGGACCAATCCCCACCTTAAACATGTCGAATAGACTAATCACGATAATACTCCTACAGGGCGACTGGGCTTTCCAGTAACGATGTTATAACTGCGCATAGTGTAAGAGGGAACGCGGCGATCGGCTTAACTATTCACATGAATTAAACTAATAGATAACCGCGGTTTTACTAATGTTGTGACCTGAGTTTCAAGTTGTCTATGGCGCGCGTAAAGATAAGTATAGTCAGGGCTTGACGCCAATTTGCAGCGCCAGCTCACGAATTATTCCGGCAGTCATTCCCCAGACGAAATATTGCTCATACCAGGAAAGCCATACGCGATGTGAATCGCCACGACGGTAAATATCCAACGGGTGGTAACGACCTAAATGCAGGGCCTGGGCCAGCGGCATTTCGAACACTGCTGAAACTTCATCTTCACTGGCGCGATACGGCAGATTAGGCGGGATAATGCCTACCACTGGGGTGACCTGGAAACCGGTCACGCTGTCGACCGGCGGCAGAACGCCGATCACTTCTACGCATGAAGGTGGGATCGCCACCTCCTCCTGTGCCTCGCGAAGGGCGGCGGCAATTAACGAGGCATCACTGCTATCCACCGCCCCACCGGGGAAGGCGACCTGTCCGGCGTGCTTGCGCAGGTGAACGGAACGTTGGGTTAACAACAATCCCGGCTGTGGACGACGCACGACGGGGATCAGTACGGCGGCCTGGCGCTGGTTTAACGCGGCATGATTGACCTGCGGGCGCAGGAGTTGAAAGCGCGATAAGAAATCATCAAGCGTCAGGCTGCTGTATTCCACGTCTCAGTTCTCCAGTTGGTGCAAAATACGATTCACTTTATCAAATGTTTCCTGATATTCAGCGTCTTCCTGACTGTCCGCCACTATGCCGCCGCCAGCGGAACAATAAATTTGTCCGTTTGTGGCTGTCAGCGTGCGAATGGTGATGCTGGTATCCATATTGCCGCAGAAACTCAGATAACCGATGCTGCCACACCAGGCATTACGTCTTTGTGGCTCCAGTTCGTCAATAATTTCCATCGCCCGCACTTTCGGCGCACCGGTAATAGAGCCGCCGGGGAAGGCTGCGCGTAGCAGATCGGTGGCGTGTAATGACTCTGGCAGACGTGCGGTAATGGTGCTGACCAAATGATGAACGGCAGGGAACGGTTCGACGACAAACAGCTCCGGAACCTGTACCGAACCCGGTACGGCAACGCGGCCAATATCATTACGCATCAAATCGACGATCATCAGGTTCTCCGCACGATCCTTCGGCGAATTCGCCAGCCGCCGGGCCTGCTCACGATCGGCATCGGCATCTTCAAGCCTGGGCAACGTACCTTTAATAGGACGCGTCTGGATATGCTGGTTCTCCAGCAGAATAAAACGTTCCGGCGAAAGACTGAGGATAACGCCTTCCTCAAGACGAATAAACGCGCTGAACGGGGCGCGGTTAGCGTGATTGAGTTTGACAAATGCCTGCCACTCATCCCCCTCGTAATGCGCCTGAAAACGCTGCGCGAGGTTGACCTGGTAACAATCGCCGCTGTGCAGATAGCCCTGTACCTGGCGGAATTTTTCGCCGTACTGGGCGCGGCTCATATTGGACTGCCACGCCGAGGTCAATATAAACGGCTCACGCGTTGGCGGCTGTTGCGCGTCCAGCCATTTCAGGCGAGCCTCGACATCGGTATGGCTGAGTAGGGATACGGTCTGCAACTGGTGATCGACAATCAACGCCCAGTCGTAAATGCCAACGGCCATATCCGGTAGCGTAATATCGCGCTCAGCAATAGTCGGCAGAGATTCAAAGCGTCGGCCGAGGTCGTAGCCAAACAGACCTAACGCGCCGCCCTGAAACGGCAGATCCGGGTGATACTCGGGGTGAATCTTGTGTGCAGCTAGCGCGGAATGTAATACCGTCATTGGATCATCAAGCGAGCGCGTGATTGCGTGCCCGTTCTGCACTACGGTCTCTTCAGCACGTGTAACCAACGTGGTGACGGGGTCCGCCACCAGAATATCAAAGCGGTTATGCGGATGGTCGGCTTGACCTGAATGCAACAGCATCGCCCAGGGCAGATGGCTTAATGTCGAAAAATAGCGTTCAGCGGCGTCCTGACGCCAGGGTAATGTGATTACTGCGGGAGATAACGTCTTCATCAGTCCTGACTCGTTGCTACTCTACTGGCTAACTGCCCGGTAGCATGAAATAATTAGCGCAGACAATTTAGCAGGAGTTAACAATGTTTGCAGGTTTACCTTCACTCAGTCATGAGCAGCAGCAAAAAGCGGTTGAACGTATTCAGGAGCTGATGTCGCAGGGGATGAGCAGCGGACAAGCCATTGCTCTGGTTGCTGAAGAGTTACGCGCCAGTCATACCGGCGAGCGGATCGTGGCGCGTTTTGAAGATGAAGACGAATAACGCCGCTTAAACTGCAGCGATTATCTTAATCTCAACTTTGTATTTCGGGTTCATCAATCCGGCCTGAACGGTACAACGTACCGGCGCGTGGCCAGCAACGACCCACGCGTCCCAGGCTTTGTTCATGGCGGCAAAATCGTTTTTGTCTGCCAAAAATAGGGTGGCATCAAGAATACGTGACTTGTTGCTGCCTTGTTTTTCCAGCACCGCATCAATTTGCGCCAGCGTATTTGCCGTCTGCTCAAAGGCGTCTGCATCCAGATTTTCCGGCACGCCGGTGTAATACAGCGTGTTGTTGTGGATTACCACGTCGGACCAACGCGCTTCGGCATCAATGCGCACAATCGTCATAAATCATTCCTCATTTACGTTTTTTCATAATAGCTTTGGGTTGCGCCAAGACTGCCATAATGTTGTGCCCACGTCACCTCTTCAACTGGCGAAAGACCCGCTGGCCTGACATAATCCCTGTTCAAATGAACAGGGGGCAGTGTGACGGACGATTTTGCAGCAGACGGTCAGTTGGCTAAAGCGATACCGGGTTTTAAACCGCGAGAACCACAGCGGCAGATGGCCATCGCCGTCAGTCATGCCATCGAAAAATCACAACCGCTGGTGGTAGAAGCCGGAACCGGAACGGGTAAAACCTACGCTTATCTTGCCCCAGCGCTGCGTGCAGGAAAGAAGGTCATTGTCTCCACGGGCTCGAAGGCGTTGCAGGATCAGCTATACAGCCGCGACCTCCCGACCGTCGCGAAAGCACTGAAGTTCACCGGTAAACTGGCGCTGCTGAAAGGGCGTTCAAACTATCTGTGCCTTGAGCGTCTCGAACAGCAGGCGCTGGCGGGTGGCGACTTGCCGGTACAAACATTAAGCGACGTCATTCTGCTGCGCTCCTGGTCAAATCAAACCCTTGATGGGGACATCAGCACCTGCGTCAGCGTGGCGGAAGACTCTCAGGCCTGGCCGCTGGTGACCAGCACTAATGACAACTGTCTGGGCAGCGACTGCCCGCTGTATAAAGAGTGTTTTGTCGTTAAAGCGCGTAAAAAAGCGATGGATGCGGATGTCGTCGTGGTTAACCATCATCTGTTTCTCGCCGATATGGTGGTAAAAGAGAGCGGGTTTGGCGAACTGATCCCGGAAGCTGATGTGATGATCTTCGATGAAGCGCATCAGTTACCGGATATCGCCAGCCAGTACTTTGGTCAATCGCTCTCCAGTCGCCAGCTGTTAGACCTGGCGAAAGACATCACCATTGCCTATCGCACCGAGCTGAAAGACACTCAGCAGCTGCAAAAATGCGCCGATCGCCTTGCACAAAGCGCTCAGGACTTCCGCTTGCAGCTTGGTGAGCCGGGCTATCGCGGAAATCTGCGGGAACTGCTGGCCGACCTGCGCGTACAGCGCGCGTTTTTGCTGCTCGATGACACGCTGGAGCTGTGTTATGACGTGGCGAAGCTGTCTCTCGGGCGTTCGGCATTGCTGGATGCCGCGTTTGAGCGCGCCACGCTTTATCGTGCGCGTCTGAAGCGCCTGAAAGAGATCAATCAGCCAGGCTTCAGCTACTGGTATGAATGCACCTCCCGCCATTTCACCCTCGCGCTGACACCGCTTACGGTGGCGGATAAATTCAAAGAGGTGATGGAACAAAAGCCGGGCTGCTGGATTTTTACTTCCGCGACGCTGTCGGTAAACGACGATCTTCATCATTTCACCGCACGACTGGGTATTGAAGATGCCGAGTCGATGCTGCTGCCAAGCCCATTTGATTACACGCGCCAGGCGCTGCTGTGCGTGCCGCGTAATCTCCCGCAAACCAACCAGCCGGGGGCTGCGCGCCAGTTAGCATCCATGCTGCGACCTATTATCGAAGCGAACAACGGCCGCTGTTTTATGCTGTGCACTTCGCACGCGATGATGCGCGATCTGGCGGAACAATTCCGCGCTACGATGACGCTTCCCGTACTGCTGCAGGGCGAAACCAGCAAAGGACAACTGCTACAGCAGTTTGTCAGCGCAGGTAATGCGCTATTGGTTGCCACCAGCAGCTTCTGGGAGGGCGTGGACGTGCGCGGCGATACGCTGTCGCTGGTGATAATCGATAAACTGCCATTTACCTCGCCGGACGACCCGCTGTTAAAAGCCCGAATGGAGGATTGTCGACTGCGCGGCGGCGATCCGTTTGAAGACGTCCAGTTGCCGGATGCGGTAATCACCCTGAAGCAGGGTGTAGGGCGTCTGATACGTGATGCTGACGATCGCGGCGTGCTGGTGATTTGCGACAATCGTCTGGTTATGCGGCCATACGGCGCCACCTTCCTGGCGAGTCTTCCTCCTGCGCCGCGGACGCGTGACATCGCTCGCGCGGTTCGCTTTCTTGCCATACCAACGACTGAGTAATTTGTTACGGAGTGTGGTAAGATGCGCGCCAAATTTATTGATCTGATCACAAACACCCATGCGAATTCTGGCTATCGATACCGCCACAGAGGCGTGCTCTGTTGCCCTGTGGAATGGCGGTACTATCAAGGCTCTCTTTGAGCTTTGCCCACGAGAACACACCCAACGAATTTTACCGATGGTTCAGGAAATCCTGGCCGCTGGCGATCTCACGTTAACCGATATCGACGCCCTGGCGTTTGGTCGCGGTCCCGGCAGTTTCACCGGCGTGCGTATCGGTATTGGCATTGCTCAGGGGCTGGCGTTAGGCGCAAACTTACCGATGATCGGCGTCTCCACCCTGGCGACCATGGCACAGGGCGCCTGGCGTAAGTCGGGCGCGACTCGCGTACTGGCGGCGATTGACGCGCGAATGGGCGAAGTCTACTGGGCCGAATACCAGCGTGATGACAACGGTAACTGGCACGGTGAAAAAACCGAAGCGGTGTTAACCCCCGAGCAGGTACATGAGCGTTTATTGCAGCTGTCTGGCGACTGGGTGACGGTCGGGACGGGCTGGCCGGCATGGCCTGAGCTTGGTAAAGACAGCGGGCTGACGCTCAGCGATGGTGACGTGCTGCTTCCAGCGGCTGAAGACATGCTGCCCGTCGCCACGCAAATGCTGGCTGCGGGTGAGACCGTAGCGGTCGAACACGCTGAACCGGTTTATTTACGTAACACCGTGGCGTGGAAGAAACTTCCCGGTAAAGAATGAATCTTAGTAGTAGAACCCCGGCTAAGACGTACAGTCGTCAGTAAACAGCATTGTGATTATGCCGGGGCTGGCGCTAAGAAAAGGGAGTCGCAATATGGCGGTGCAAAAGCAGTTATTGAAAGGTGTGTTGGCGGGGGCCTTAGCGTTAATGCTTAGCGGCTGCGTCACCATCCCGGATGCGATTAAAGGTTCGAGCCCGATGCCGCAGCAGGATCTGGTGCGGGTGATGAATGCGCCGCAGCTGTATGTCGGACAGGAAGCGCGTTTCGGTGGCAAAGTGGTGGATATTCAGAACCAGCAGGGAAAATCCCGTCTGGAAATTGCCACCGTTCCGCTCGATAGCGGTGCTCGCCCCGTGCTGGGTGAAGCCTCTCGTGGGCGGATTTATGCTGATGTAAATGGCTTTCTCGACCCGGTAGATTTCCGTGGTCAGTTGGTCACCGTCGTCGGCCCGATAAGCGGTACGGTGGACGGAAAAATCGGTAATACGCCGTATAAATTCATGCTGATGCAGGTAACTGGTTATAAACGTTGGCATATTACTCAGCAGATTGTCATGCCGCCTCAGCCTATCGACCCCTGGTTCTACGGTGCGCGTGGCTGGCCTTACGGCGGCTACGGCGGATGGGGCTGGTACAATCCCGGCCCGGCACAGGTTCAGACCATAGTAACAGAGTAACTCTTTGTTTTATTGGTAAAAGAAATAGCGGCTCGTCCGCTGTTTCTGCATTAACGTGGATATAAGAAAAATAAATAGTGACGTGCTTCGCAACCTTGTCGTTGTGTAATAAACAAACTGGTACGCTGAGTTAATATTATGTTAACAGTTTGTTTATTGCCTGGGGTTGTGATGACGACGAATACGCATTTTAGAGGTGATGTATTGAAAAAGGTTTGGCTTAACCGTTATCCCGCTGGTGTTCCTGCGGAGATCAATCCTGACCGTTATCAATCCCTGGTGGAACTCTTTGAACACTCAGTAAGACGCTATGCCGATCAGCCCGCGTTTGTAAACATGGGGGAGGTGATGACCTTCCGCAAGCTTGAAGAGCGTAGCCGTGCGTTTGCCGCTTATTTACAACAGGGGCTCGGGCTGAAAAAGGGCGATCGCGTCGCGCTGATGATGCCGAATCTGCTGCAATATCCGGTCGCACTGTTTGGGATTTTACGTGCCGGCATGATCGTCGTGAACGTGAACCCGTTGTATACGCCTCGCGAGCTGGAACATCAGCTCAACGATAGCGGCGCGTCGGCGATAGTCATCGTGTCCAACTTTGCCCATACGCTGGAAAAAGTGGTCGACAAAACGTCGGTGCAACACGTGATCCTGACGCGTATGGGCGATCAGCTGTCGACCGCCAAAGGAACGCTGGTTAACTTTGTCGTGAAGTACATCAAGCGCCTGGTGCCGAAGTATCACCTGCCGGATGCCATCTCGTTTCGCAGTGCGCTGCAAAACGGCTATCGCATGCAGTATGTGAAACCCGAAGTGGTGTCGGAAGATCTGGCGTTCCTGCAATATACCGGCGGGACAACCGGCGTGGCGAAAGGCGCGATGCTCACGCACCGCAACATGCTGGCTAACCTGGAGCAGGTTAACGCCACCTACGGCCCGTTGCTGCATCCGGGCAAAGAACTGGTGGTAACGGCTCTACCGCTGTATCACATTTTTGCGCTGACGATGAACTGCCTGCTGTTTATTGAGCTGGGTGGTCAAAACCTGCTGATTACTAACCCGCGTGATATCCCAGGACTGGTCAAAGAACTGGCGAAGTATCCGTTTACCGCGATGACCGGCGTAAATACGCTGTTTAACGCGCTGCTGAATAACAAAGAGTTTCAGCAACTGGACTTCTCGTCACTGCACCTTTCAGCAGGTGGCGGAATGCCGGTTCAACAGGCGGTAGCTGAACGTTGGGTGAAGCTGACGGGGCAGTATCTTCTCGAAGGTTATGGCCTGACGGAGTGCGCGCCGCTGGTGAGTGTCAACCCTCACGATATTGACTACCACAGCGGAAGTATCGGTTTACCGGTTCCCTCCACTGAGGTCAAGCTGGTGGACGACGACGACAACGAAGTGCCGCCGGGAGAACCGGGTGAGCTGTGTGTGAAAGGTCCACAGGTGATGCTGGGCTACTGGCAGCGACCAGACGCCACTGACGAAATCATCAAAGACGGCTGGCTGCACACCGGCGATATTGCGGTGATGGATGATGAAGGCTTCCTGCGTATTGTCGATCGTAAGAAAGATATGATCCTGGTGTCCGGCTTTAACGTCTACCCTAATGAAATTGAAGACGTGGTTATGCAACACCCTGGCGTGCAGGAAGTGGCTGCTGTTGGGGTTCCGTCCGGCAGCAGCGGTGAAGCGGTGAAAATTTTCGTGGTGAAGAAAGATGCCTCGTTAACCGATGACGCGCTGGTCACTTTCTGTCGTCGTCACCTGACGGGCTATAAAGTACCAAAGCTGGTGGAGTTTCGCGATGAGTTGCCGAAATCTAACGTTGGTAAAATTTTGCGACGAGAATTACGTGACGAAGCGCGTGCCAAAGTGGACAATAAAGGCTGAGCGTTAAGTCAGCCAGTAGAAAACGCCGGGAAATCCGGCGTTTTTTTTGGCGCAAACCTAAGAGAGCACGATTTGAATTATCAAATGATCACCACGGACGACGCGTTGGCCACGCTGTGCGAAGCCGTCCGTGAATTTCCGGCGATAGCCCTGGATACAGAATTTGTTCGCACGCGTACCTATTATCCGCAGTTGGGGCTGATCCAGCTGTTTGATGGCAAACACGTTGCTCTGATTGATCCGCAGGGGATCACCGACTGGTCGCCGCTGCGCGATATTCTGCGTGATACTGCCATCACCAAATTCCTGCATGCAGGTAGCGAAGATCTGGAAGTGTTTCTCAACGCTTTTGGCGAACTGCCGCAGCCGTTGATTGATACACAAATTCTGGCTGCTTTTTGCGGTCGTCCGCTGTCGTGGGGGTTTGCCGCGATGGTGGAAGAGTTTACGGGGGTGGCGCTGGACAAAAGCGAATCCCGCACCGACTGGCTGGCCAGACCGCTGACCGAGCGTCAGTGTGAGTACGCGGCGGCTGATGTCTGGTATCTATTACCGATCACCACAAAACTGATGGTTGAAACTGAAGCCAGCGGCTGGCTGCCAGCCGCACTGGACGAATGTCGCTTAATGCAGCAGCGTCGCCAGGAGGTTCTGGCGCCTGAAGACGCATGGCGCGATATCACTAACGCCTGGCAGTTGCGTACTCGTCAGTTGGCCTGCCTGCAACTGCTTGCCGACTGGCGACTGCGTAAAGCGCGTGAGCGCGATCTGGCGGTGAACTTTGTGGTGCGTGAAGAACACCTGTGGGCGGTCGCTCGTTATATGCCAGGGAGTCTGGGTGAACTGGACAGCCTCGGCCTTTCCGGTAGTGAAATTCGCTTACACGGCAAAACGCTGATTTCTCTGGTAGAAAAAGCGCAGGCTTTACCGGAAGAATCACTGCCACAGCCGCTGCTGAATTTGATGGATATGCCTGGATACCGCAAAGCGTTTAAAGCTATCAAGGCGCTGGTTGCCGAGGTAAGTACTGAGCATAATCTTAGCGTCGAACTGCTGGCTTCACGCCGTCAAATCAACCAGCTACTCAACTGGCACTGGAAATTAAAGCCGCAGCAGACCCTGCCGGAGTTGGTTTCCGGTTGGCGTGGCGAACTGATGTCCGATCGTCTCAACGCGCTGCTGCAGGAATATCCGCAGTAAGTCACCAGGCTCGCCGGGTTGCGCCATTGCTAACCCGGCCTGCGCAACGCTACAAATCAAGCACCAGGCGCTTACCTTTGGCGCGTGAGCAGCAAATAAGTATGCTTTGCTGGCTAGCTTTTTCGTCGTCGCTGAAATACTGATCGCGGTGATCCGCTTCCCCTTCAAGAATCGTCGTTTCACAGGTGCCGCAAACACCTTCCCGGCACAGGCACTCAACGCGCGCGGCTTTGTTATTTTCGATAACCTGCAAAATGGTCATCTCTTCCGGGACCACAAACTCGCGTCCGGAACGCGCCAGAACTAGGGTAAAGGCATCACCGCTTTTATCTTCCAGCGCAAATTGTTCGAAATGTAGCGTATTGCTGTCAAGTCTATGGAGGGAAGCCGCTTCTCTGACGGCATCGTTGAGCACTGCTGGCCCGCAGGTGTAAATATGTGTGCCGGGTTCGACATCGGCCAGCAGGCGAGATAAATCAAGGCGGGTCCCTGCGCTTGACAGATGCAGATGAATACGATCGACGCTGGGGTGTTGCAGGAGTTCGTCATAAAACGCGCAGTTGTCTTGACTGGGAGAGCAATAATGCAGTTGCCATTGCGCCTTAGAATGTTCCAGCTCCGGGATATGCGATAAAAACGGTGTGATGCCGATACCTCCAGCAATCAACAGATGTTGTTGTGCCTGAGGGGCGAGGGCGAACAGATTGTTTGGTGTGGAGATCGTGAGCGTGTCGCCGGGTTTCACGTTTTGATGCAGATATCGTGAGCCGCCTTTGGATGCTTCCTCCAGTCGTACGGCGATTTGCCAGGCGCTCGTATCAAAGGGTGAACTCATCAGCGAGTAAGCATTGCTGTACAGATTCTCGCCATCGCGCATCTGCACGATAATATGGCTGCCACCCTGAAACGCGGGCAACGGCTCGCCTGATGTCGCCGTTAAGGTAAAGCGTTTTACCTGCGCGGTAATCGTCTCAATCCGGCTGACCCGGACTTCTTGCATTTGATAATCAGACATTGCGGCACTCCCTAAAAAATCTGTCCGGCGCGGGTTAACGATGCGCCGGAACCTGTCGTTACAGCCTCTGGTTATTCCTGAAACACCTGCGCGACCAGATTATGGAAATGGGCAATGCCATGTTCGGAGATACCGCTGCCGCTGGTGTCGGCCATAATGCGGCCCTGACCGCGATACCCGCGCGATTTCAACCCTTTTTGGACGCTTTCAACCAGACGTAAATCTTCAGGGCGGAAGACGTTGCGATACCATTCGATCAGTTGTTTCTGCTCTTCGGTCAGATCTTCGTTGGTGAAGTAGATGTCATAGTTTTGCAGCGTAGTTTCTGCATCCACTGGAAATTCGTAGATAACGGTCATCATGCCTTTGATTGGCGTAACGTTGAGCATGGTGCACGGCCACAGCCAGAAACCGTGGAAGGCGGCATCAACACCTTCTTCGAACTTAAATGACTGCTCTGACGGTTTGGCGAAACCGTATTGTAGCGTCCAGTTGCCGTGCATAGTATGCCAGTAACGATCAACCTGAACCGAGTCGGAAAAACCAGGGTGAGCCGGGCCGCAGTGGTAGCACTCCAGATAGTTATCGACAATATTCTTCCAGTTGGCTGGAGTTCGGGTCGTAAAGCGCGCCGCCAGCTTCAGGTCATGCACATCAGGGCAGGCTTCGATAACTTTGTCTGCAAGACCTGGGAGTTGTTCTTCTACGCTGCCCGCGTTCGGATCCATGTTGATAAACACGAATCCGGCATATTCCTCCAGCCGTACCGGGGTGAGATGTGCTTTCTCACTGTCGAAGTTGGCAACGTTTTCGCAGTTACGTGCATGCGCCAGGTTACCGTCAAGCTTGAATGCCCAGGCGTGGTAAGGGCAGGTAATCACATTTTTCGCTTTCCCTTCGCCGCTCAACAGCTGATGACCACGATGCGGGCAAACGTTGTAGAACGCGCGCAGCACGTTATCGCGACCACGTACCAGCACGATGTTCTCGCCAATCACTTCCCGGGTTACATAGTCATTGGGTTTCGCCAGTTCGCTACTGTGGGCGACGCAAATCCAGCTCTTAGCGAACACTTTCTCCTGCTCGTGCTCGAAGGCCTGATGGTCGGTATAGAACCGGGCAGGGATAGTCCAGGCGTCCTGTGGGTTGGCACAGAAATTTTGCGGCAGAATAAACTCAGGGCTCAGATTGCTCATTGGAATACCTTTAATTTGTGAGTAAGAGGATTTTTTACTGGCGCTTAATTGTCGCCTTTGAGTAATGTCGCGGCCGGTGGTGCGACGGGGACGTCCACTGGCGTTTCGGGGAGATGGCCTTCAATTTGATGTGCAGGAACGTGGGCATAGTCCTGCCGTACCCAACGAAGAAAACCGCCAACCTTCACCAACAGAATGGCGAGGAAGGGAAGTGCGGTCAGAACCACCGTGGTCTTCATGGTTTCCAGGGACGCGCCGGTGAACAAAATCGATAATGGGATCAGGGTGATGACCACGCACCAGAACAGACGTAAGCTACGTTGCGGATCTTCCCCTTCCTGCAGGTTACGCGTGCTGGTGGCCGCCATGGTGTAGGCGACGGCATCCATATGCGAGGCGAGAAAAATAATCATGATCGCCAGATACGCCACCAGGAACAGTTTCCCGGCAGGCAACGACATCAACACTTGCTGTACGGCTGTTTCGCCGCCTAACGTGGCCATAACCTGCGGTACGTCGATCACACCGTTCACAAATTGGTGAATGGAGTAGCTTTCCATCACGCCAAAGAAGAACCAGCAGCCAACGGTACTACCCAGGATTAACGCCCAGATAACCTCTTTGATTTTGCGACCTCGGGATACGCGAGTGACAAACATTGCCACGCCAGGGGTGTAGGAGATCCACCACAGCCAATAGAACACCGTCCAGTTGCGGGTGAACTCACCGTTGCCTAGCGGGTCGGTGAACAGACTCATCTGCAAAAAGTTTTGTGTCGTCAGACCGATGGCGTTAATGATGTTGTTGGTGATGAACTCGGTCGGGCCGACAATCAGCACCAGCAGCGGCAGTAAAAACGCCCCCCAGCCCACCATTTTGCTCAGACGTTGCAAACCGTTGTTGATGCCAATCCAGGAGCTCAGACAGAAAATGCCGCCAGAGAACAGGATAACAAACGCCTGTACTGTGAAGTTATCCGGTAAACCCGTGAGAGCAGATAAACCACGGGTAAAGGTGGCGGCGGTGACAACCAGAGAGATGGTTAACGCGCCAACTGTGGCGATCAGGAACATCAAATCAACCAGCCGGCCCCAGACGCCCTGCGGATGCACGCCGGTGATAGCGGCGATTATTCCGGACAGGCTCAGCCCTTTGTTTTTCCGCACATGAAAGTGGTAGGCCATGGTTAATGAAGCCAGCGTATAGGTCGCCCAGGCGCTGATTCCCCAATGGAAAAAAGAGTAGGGTAAGCTGTATTCCAGTGCTTTTTGCGAGTGCGGAGCGATATTCAGACCCGGGGTCTGGTAATAATAGGCCCACTCAGCAACGCCCCAGTAGAGCGTGGAGGAACCTAGTCCGGCACAAATAAACATAAACAGCCAGGACAGCGTGCTGTATTCCGCTTTTCCTTCTCCCAGACGAATATTGCCGTATTTGCTGGTGGCCAGCCAGACGACCAGACCCATCGCCATCAGAACGAGGATCTGCACGGCGGAACCCAGCATCCGGGTAACGCCGTTAAAAAGGGTATTTGCGACTTGTGCAGACTGCTGAGGGAAGAGACTAAGTGTGGCGGCGATGAAAAGAATAGCCACCAGACTGATGGCTATCAGCGGCATGTCTTTTTTCTTAACGTTGCTCAACATGGGATCTCCTGGGCACAGTTGCCCGCGTATGGCATTAGCCTGTCGTTGTTATCATGCTGTAGGGAATCAGTGATTTTGTATTTAATAATTTTATTATTTGTTCTTTACATGAATTAAACAATTACTCGATGCGTGAAGCAATAAAACACAGAACGGAAATAATAAAAGGTGAATTGGCGCAGGTTATTGGCGCCATAAAAAGCATAAAAAAGCCGCGTCAGTGACGC
This sequence comes from Citrobacter sp. MGH105, assembly GCF_001037485.2. Classification (NCBI taxonomy): domain Bacteria; kingdom Pseudomonadati; phylum Pseudomonadota; class Gammaproteobacteria; order Enterobacterales; family Enterobacteriaceae; genus Citrobacter; species Citrobacter sp. MGH105. The sequence continues at coordinate 2,281,950 of NZ_CP073048.1, forward strand.
GGCTCATATTCCGTGGTTTGACCTCTAACGCAATGCCCGAGAGATGGCCTCGCCAACCTGTTGGGTGGTGGCATTGCCTTTCATATCCGGTGTTTTCGGGCCGCTGGCAATAACCTGCTCAATTGCAGCCAGAATACCGTCGTGTGCGGCTTTATAGTTAGCATCACCGTTGCCAAGGAAGTCGAGCATCATGGCGCCAGCCCAGATAGTCGCTATAGGGTTGGCGATGTTCTTGCCGTAGATATCGGGGGCCGAACCGTGTACTGGCTCGAACAGAGACGGGAAGGTGCGTTCCGGGTTTAAGTTGGCTGAAGGCGCAATGCCAATCGTTCCGGTACAGGCTGGACCCAGATCGGAAAGGATGTCGCCAAACAGGTTGGAGGCAACCACCACGTCAAAACGCTCCGGCTGCATCACAAAGCGGGCGCAGAGTATATCAATATGCTGTTTATCCCAACGGATCTCGGGATAGTGAGCCGCCATTGCTTCTACACGCTCGTCCCAGTACGGCATGCTGATGGCCAGGCCGTTGGATTTGGTCGCCGAGGTCAGGGTTTTACGCGGGCGATTTTGTGCCAGCTCGAAAGCGTAACGCAAAATTCGATCGACGCCGCGACGGGTGAAGACCGACTCCTGGATAACCACTTCGTGTTCTGTACCTTCGCTTACGCGTCCGCCGAGTGAAGAGTATTCTCCCTCGGTGTTCTCGCGCACCACATAGAAATCAATGTCTCCAGGCTGCTTGCCAGCCAGCGGGCAAGGTACGCCTGGAAACAGACGTACCGGGCGCAGGTTGACATACTGGTCGAATTCGCGGCGAAACTTAAGCAGCGAGCCCCATAATGAGATGTGGTCCGGCACGGTGTCCGGCCAGCCAACGGCACCAAAATAGATAGCATCGAAGGATTGTAACTGTTCATGCCAGTCATCCGGCATCATCTTTCCGTGATGGGTGTAGTACTCGCAGCTGGCCCATTCCATTTGCTCAAAGCTGAGTGACAACCCCCAACGCTCGGCGGCTGCCTGCAACACCTGAATGCCTTCAGGCAGGACTTCTTTACCAATGCCATCTCCGGGGATAGCGGCAATACGACAGGTTTTCTTCATAGCAGCTCTCACTTGTACGCCATCAAAATTGACTTTCCCCGTATCCTATAATTGACTGATTAATAGTTAATCCCCCTAACTGGTGAAACATAAAACACAGATCATGAATAATCTGCCGCTGCTAAATGATTTACGCGTCTTTATGCTGGTTGCACGTCGTGCGGGATTTGCCGCCGTTGCCGAAGAGCTGGGCGTATCTCCGGCTTTTATCAGTAAGCGCGTTGCCCTGTTGGAGCAAACGCTGAACGTGGTGCTGTTGCACCGAACAACGCGGCGCGTAACCATCACGGAAGAGGGGGAACGGATTTACGAATGGGCACAGCGGATCCTGCAGGATGTCGATCAGATGATGGACGAGCTGTCCGATGCCAGGCAGATCCCGCAGGGGATGCTACGAATTATCAGTAGCTTTGGTTTTGGCCGCCGGGTGGTCGCTCCGGCGCTGTCTGCGCTGGCAAAAGAGTACCCGCAGTTAGAACTGAGGTTCGATGTTGAAGACCGTCTGGTAGATATGGTCAATGAGGGCGTCGATCTCGATATTCGTATCGGGGATGATATCGCGCCGAACCTGATTGCCCGCAAGCTGGCGACTAACTATCGTATTCTGTGCGCCTCGCCGGAGTTTGTGGCGCAGCATGGAGTGCCGAAACAACTGAACGATCTTTCTACTTTTCCCTGCCTGGTTATTAAAGAACGCGACCATCCGTTTGGTATCTGGCAAATGCGTAATAAAGAGGGCGCACACTCAATAAAGGTTACGGGGCCGCTGTCGTCTAACCATGGTGAAGTGGTACATCAATGGTGTCTGGATGGGCAGGGAATTGCTTTGCGTTCGTGGTGGGACGTTTGCGACAACATTGCCAGCGGACATCTGGTGCATATATTGCCTGAGTATTATCAACCCGCCAATATATGGGCGGTTTATGTCTCCCGGCTGGCGACGTCGGCAAAAATCCGTATTACGGTTGAGTATTTGCGCCGCTATTTTGCCGAAAACTACCCAAAGTTTACTTTGGAATAAATGCTCAATAGGTTAGTCAGAGACAGAAAATAAAAAAGGCAGAATAATCTGCCTTTTTCGTAACCATGATTTAGCGACAAAAGAGCTTATTTAGACTCTTCTGCTTCAGGTAATGTCACGTTAAGTTCGAGGATCGAAATATCGCCGTCTTTTTGTTCAAGTTGTACCGTGACCATTTCGGGATCAATTTGTACATACTTACAGATAACGTCGAGAATATCCTTACGCAGCTGCGGTAAATAATGTGGCTCGGCGTCACTACGACGACGTTCCGCAACAATAATCTGCAGTCGCTCTTTAGCGATGTTCGCTGTGCTCTTTTTCCGCGAGAGAAAAAAATCCAGTAATGCCATAACTTATCCTCCGAACAGGCGTTTGAGGAAACCTTTCTTCTCTTCTTCAATGAAGCGGAAAGGACGTTCTTCTCCCAACAGACGGTCTACGGTATCAGCATAGGCTTTACCGGCATCAGCATTGATGTCGAGAATAACCGGCTCACCCTGGTTAGACGCGCGCAGGACTGACTGATCTTCAGGAATCACTCCAACCAGCTTGATTCGCAGAATTTCCAGTACGTCTTCCATGCTCAGCATGTCACCTTTATTAACGCGGCCAGGGTTGTAGCGCGTCAGCAACAAATGCTCTTTAATTGGATCTTCACCGTTTTCCGCGCGACGAGATTTCGACGCCAGAATACCCAGTATACGGTCAGAGTCACGTACAGAGGAGACTTCCGGGTTGGTGGTAATAATCGCTTCATCGGCAAAATACAGGGCCATCAGCGCACCGGTTTCAATACCCGCCGGAGAGTCGCAGACGATGAAGTCGAATTCCATCGTTTTCAGATCGTCCAGAACTTTCGCGACGCCTTCACGCGTCAGCGCGTCTTTATCGCGAGTTTGTGAGGCCGGAAGAATAAAGAGATTTTCGGTACGCTTATCTTTGATTAGCGCCTGATTTAACGACGCATCGCCCTGAATAACGTTGACGAAGTCGTAAACGACGCGGCGTTCACAACCCATAATCAGATCAAGATTACGCAGGCCGATATCAAAATCAATAACGACAGTTTTCTTTCCCTTCTGGGCCAAACCTGTAGCGATGGCCGCGCTGGAGGTGGTTTTGCCAACGCCCCCTTTACCCGAAGTAACAACAATAATGCGTGCCATAGAAATTCCTTGTTAAAAAGGGATCAATTCAACGGTTGAACTGTCAAAGCGTTCTCTGCTAATTGCAGACGTGCCGCTTTGCCATAAAATTCTGCTGGGATTTTATCACTCAGCCAATAAACACCTGCGATAGACACCAGTTCTGCCGTCAGATGGGTACAAAAAATTTGCGCTTCCCGGTCACCGCTTGCGCCTGCCAACGCACGGCCTCTCATCATTCCATAAACATGAATATTGCCATCAGCGATAAGCTCTGCGCCTGCACTGACGTGGCTTGTAACAATCAGATCACATTGTGGTGCATAAATGCGCTGACCGGAACGAACCGGCACATTTATTAATCGTGTTTTTGTGATGGGAGTAACGTTTTGTGGCGGAGCGACGGGAGCCGGGGCCTCAACGGGCGCAGGACGAATAGCTTTTTCTTTACCTTCAGTTAGTAAAGGAAGACCCATTTCGTCGATTTCAGCCTTGAGTCTGGCGTCTTTGCATCCGCTAACGCCGATAATGCGCAATCCGGTAGACGCGACAACCTTCTGCAGCGCTGACCAGTTTACCGGGCTTTCAAGACCACTCACGTTAACCACTACGGGAGCATGTTTTAAAAAAGCAGGTGCCTGCGCGATTTTGTCTTCCAACGCCTGACGAATAACCTCGGGTTCTGCTTCATGTAAATGAACCACTGATAAGGTGAAGCTACTGCCTTTAAGCTCGATTGGCGTGTTTGACATCCTGGCCTTACTCAATTTGCTATTTATCATCCCCAGCGCGGGGTGATATTCCGAAGACTATAAGGCATGTTATAGTCAGTATTATATTGAGGCAAGCCACCATTCCGTGAATTCAGAGTAAAAGATATGTTTTGTGTGATCTACCGAAGCAGTAAACGTGACCAGACCTATTTATATGTCGAAAAAAAAGACGATTTCTCGCGAGTTCCTGAAGAACTGATGAAAGGATTTGGTCAGCCGACGCTGGCAATGATGTTGCCGCTTGATGGCCGTAAAAAGCTGGTTAATGCCGATCTGGAAAAAGTAAAACAGGCACTCACCGAGCAGGGCTATTATTTACAAATACCACCGCCGCCAGAAGATTTACTTAAACAGCATCTGGCCGCGACGAAACAAAATACACCAGACGATAAACGTTAAACTGCATCCGGCAGCAGCACGCCCCATCGATGCAGTACCTGAAATTGATAACTACGTTAGGGGAAAGTAATGTATCAACATCATAACTGGCATGGTGCTCTGCTGGATTATCCGGTGAGTAAGGTGGTTTGTGTAGGGAGTAACTATGCTAATCATATTAAAGAGATGGGCGGAAGTACCCCGGAAGAGCCGGTGCTGTTTATTAAACCGGAAACCGCGCTGTGCGATTTACGCCAGCCGCTGGTGATCCCATCTGATATGGGTTCGGTTCACCATGAAGTTGAGCTGGCTGTGCTAATTGGCGCGACCCTACGTCAGGCGACGGAAGAACATGTGCGCAAAGCCATCGCAGGCTATGGCGTCGCGTTGGATCTGACCCTGCGTGATATTCAGGGCAAAATGAAGAAGGCGGGGCAACCGTGGGAAAAAGCGAAGGGCTTTGATAACTCTTGCCCGCTGTCAGGGTTTATTCCGGTAGCGGAATTTAATGGTGATCCTCAGGATACGATGCTCGGGTTAACGGTTAACGGTGAGCAGCGCCAGCACGGCACCACGGCGGATATGATCCATCAAATCGTTCCTTTGATTGCCTACATGAGTCGTTTCTTTACCCTCAAAGCGGGCGATGTTGTGTTGACGGGGACGCCAGCGGGCGTTGGGCCGTTAAACAGCGGTGATGAGCTGGCTATCAGTTTTCATGGTCAAACGCTGACGACACGCGTGCTGTAATCTCTTCTTGCCGCCTTTTCGGGCGGCAAAACTTGCATCAGCGTGCCAGACTGGTTATAAGGTGCAGCTTTATTGCAATAGCGGATACCCTGATGAGCGACATACCTTTCTGGCAAAGTAAAACCCTGGATGAAATGACCGATGCCGAGTGGGAGTCATTATGTGACGGGTGTGGTCAATGCTGCCTGCATAAGCTGATGGATGAAGACACCGACGAAATCTATTTTACTAACGTCGCGTGTAAGCAGCTCAATATCAAAACCTGTCAGTGCCGTAATTACGAACGCCGATTCGAGTACGAGCCTGACTGTATCAAACTGACGCGCGATAATCTGCCTACCTTTGAATGGCTGCCGATGACCTGTGCGTATCGTCTGCTAGCGGAAGGTAAAGGGCTGCCGGAGTGGCATCCACTGCTGACGGGATCAAAAGCGGCGATGCACGGTGAACGTATTTCAGTACGTCATATTGCGGTGAAAGAATCGGAAGTGCGTGACTGGCAGGATCATATTTTGAACAAACCTTCATGGGCGGACTAAGCCGCCCATCGATTAGCAGGCGTTAAGGCTTAAGACTTTTTCGCCTGATACATCTCATCGCCATGGTTGTCATCTTCAACCCAGAAATTGATGTTGAATTGCGCATCGTCGCTTAATTCAACGCGATGCCAGTACTGCGGCGGACTGGTCGCAAACTGACCGGCATTAATCACCACTTTCACTTCAGGTTCTTTTGCGTCTTCATTGGCAAAGCCGTAATACGTTACCGTACCTTCCATCACACAAAGCTGGCCAAAAACGCCTGCTGCAGTGTTATGGTGAGAAAGCAGTGCTGCTGGGACGTTGTCTTTTGTGAAGAAGGGAGTAGAGCGTTTAACTTTCCAGTTTGCCGGGATGCGTAAATGGGACATAAGACATCTCCTTGGTGTGGCATCTATAAGATGTATTTAATATACATCTTATAGATGCCAGCAGGCAATGAATTTAAGGCAAAAAAAAACGCTCCCGAAGGAGCGTCTCTGTTAGCGACCGAAGAGGTCACGTTTTTTCGGTTTGAACGGCTGTGCTATCACTACCAGCACGGCGACCACCAGGTAGGCGGCGAAGATCCCCAACAGCCACTGCGGCATTTCCAGGGTTAAAAAAGACCACTGGCGCTCAGCACAGTCACCGGACGCTAAAAACACCTGCGGCAGCCATTTGTCCAGTGGCAGCCAGCTTGGGAAGCGTGCGGCAAAATCACAGGTCATAAACGGGGATGGGTGCAGCTGAATCATGGTGTGCTCATACGCTAACTGAAGTCCGCGCCAGGCACTGTAAATCCAGATTATCATCGCCACATAGCGCAGCGGTGTTTTTGGTGCGATAGCACCCACCAGCCCTGCCCCCATCACGCCAAATAATGCGCTACGTTCGTAAATACACAACACGCAAGGTTTTAGCAGCATGACGTGCTGGAACCACAGCGCGACGAGCTCCAGCGCAAAGGCGGTTAACGCCAACAATAACCATGCCCCACGACCTCGGGAGCACTGGTTTAAAAATCGCAACATAATCATTTCCCTGCAACATGCGTAGAGACCGCAGTTTAAACCAATTCACTTTATGCGCCACTAGCGGGAATTGAAAATTTGCGTAATCGGATATTTATCATGCAAAAAGTCAAACCGGGCAGTGATTCGCCCGGTTAATTGTTATGAAAGTGTAGCTAACCAGCCCGTTTGAGTCATCCACTCGGTCACCGGAACTAACGTGAACTCGACGCAAAGCAGGCCGACGAGCGTCAGGACGAGAGTATAAGGCAGAGCCATCCACACCATGCGACCATAAGAGAGGCGAATCAACGGCGCCAGTGCAGAGGTCAGCAGGAACAGGAATGCAGCCTGGCCGTTTGGCGTGGCCACCGAAGGCAGGTTGGTCCCGGTATTGATCGCTACCGCCAACAGCTCAAATTGGTTAAGGCTGATGGTCCCATGTTCCATCGCGGCTTTGGCTTCATTGATATAAATCGTACCAACAAAAACGTTATCAGAGATCGAAGACAGCAGGCCGTTGAAGAGATAAAACAGCGTCAGTTGTGCATGTTCAGACGACTGCAAAACAAACTGAATAATCGGCGAAAAGAGCTGTTGATCGATAATCACCGCGACAATAGAGAAGAACACGGTCAGCAGCGCGGTGAAGGGTAGCGACTCGGTAAAGGCTTTACCTATCGCATGTTCGTCGGTGACGCCGGTCAACGAGGTTGCCAGAATGATGACCGACAAACCGATCAATCCGACTTCTGCCAGATGCAGTGCCAAAGCAACGACCAGCCAGACGCCAATAATCGCCTGCACAATCAGTTTGATTTTGTCCTGGCGGGTACGTTGTTGGCGGCTTTGATCGTCAAACTGTTGCAGGACATCACGGACGGTCTCCGGCAGCGTTTCGCCATAGCCAAACCAGCGCAATTTCTCGACCAGCACACAAGTTAACAGGCCGCAAATCAGTACCGGGACGGTAACTGGCGACATACGCAGGAAGAAGTCGCCAAAATGCCAGCCAGCCGCTTTGGCGATAATCAGGTTTTGTGGCTCACCCACCATGGTCATCACGCCGCCTAACGCCGTACCGACCCCCGCGTGCATCATCAGGCTACGCAGAAAACCGCGGAACTGCTCAAGAACGACCTTATTGTGCTGATCGATATGGCTGTCATCGAGCATGTTGTTGTCTTCCGCGCGAGAAGAAGCAACGCGATGGTAGATACCATAAAAACCGACCGCAACGCTGATTACCACGGCAACGACGGTCAACGCATCGAGGAACGCAGAGAGAAAAGCGGCTGCAACACAAAAAGACAGTGACAGCAGCGTCTTGGAGCGAATAGTGAGCAGCAGACGAGTGAAAATAAACAGTAATAGCTGCTTCATAAAGTAGATGCCTGCCACCATAAACATCAGCAGCAATAACACCTCAAGATTTGCGGCAACCTCTTCACGCACATGCGTGGCGCTGGTCATACCAATAATGACAGCTTCAATAGCCAACAGCCCGCCTGGCAGCAGTGGGTAACATTTTAACGCCATCGCCAGCGTGAAAATGAACTCGGCCACCAGCAACCAGCCGGCAATAAAAGGGTTGATGAAAAAAATAATCGGGTTAACGACTAAGAAGACAAGCAGTGCAAGTTTGTACCAGTCTGGTGATTGACCTAAAAAATTGCGCCACATAGCGCGGCCCCATGATAGCTCCATGGTGATTTCCCTACCTTTAAAAATGAAATCATGTTTTTATGTTTGACCGCAAAGCTTAGCGGGAGGAGGGAGCACAGGCAAGCTATTCACGAGACTGGTAAGGTTGGCTGTGCTGTAGCGTTATTTGGAAAATGAAGCCTTGATCCACTTTTTCTTCATTGCGTCAGCTATCAGCTAAGATACCCATCTGGTATGATGTGTGTAACTATGTTTTGCTGTGTAATGGAATTTTTACTATGGTCATTAAGGCGCAAAGCCCGGCTGGGTTCGCGGAAGAGTACATCATTGAAAGTATCTGGAATAACCGCTTCCCACCTGGCACTATTTTGCCCGCTGAACGTGAACTCTCCGAACTTATTGGGGTGACACGTACCACGCTACGCGAAGTATTGCAGCGGTTGGCGCGAGATGGCTGGTTGACCATTCAACACGGCAAACCGACGAAGGTGAATAACTTCTGGGAAACCTCCGGGCTGAATATTCTTGAAACGCTGGCGCGTCTCGATCACGAGAGTGTCCCGCAGTTGATTGATAATCTGCTGTCCGTGCGTACCAATATTTCGACGATCTTTGTTCGCACTGCATTTCGCCAGCATCCTGATAAAGCACAGGAGGTTCTGGCGACGGCAAATCAGGTGGCCGACCACGCTGACGCATTTGCCGATCTGGACTATAACATTTTCCGCGGCCTGGCATTTGCCTCCGGCAATCCGATTTACGGTTTGATCCTCAACGGTATGAAAGGATTATATACCCGCATTGGTCGTCATTATTTTGCCAATCCGGAAGCGCGCGCGCTGGCGCTGAGCTTCTACCGTAAACTGTCAGAACTCTGCGAGCAGGGCGCTCATGAGCAGGTGTATGAAACGGTGCGTCGCTATGGTCACGACAGTGGCGAAATTTGGCATCGCATGCAAAAGAGCCTGCCGGGCGATTTGGCGATTCAGGGACGTTAATCGCTCAAAGCCGGATGGCGACGCCAAAGCGTCTTATCCGGCCTACAATACGTGCACTTCGTAGGCCGGATTAGGTGTTTACACCGCCTCCGGCAATAAGATTTACAGACCGTTCATCCTTGGCGGGCAACGCTCCAACAGTTCCACGCTGCCATCTTCATTCTGTTGCTCCAGCATCACGTCAAAACCCCAAAGCCGGTGTACGTGCTTGAGCACTTCTTTGCGTCCTTTATCCAGCGGTGCGCGGTTATGCGGAATATAGCGTAAGGTGAGCGAACGGTCGCCACGCAGATCGACATTCCAGATTTGAATATTCGGCTCCAGGTTGCTGAGGTTGTATTGCGACGACAACCTGTTGCGGATCTCACGATATCCTTCCTCGTTATGAATCGCTGAAATCTCCAGATAGTTGTGACGATCGTCATCCAGCACGGTGAACAGACGGAAATCACGCATCACCTTTGGTGACAGGAACTGGCTGATAAAGCTCTCATCTTTGAAATCGCGCATCGCAAAATGCAGGGTTTCCAGCCAGTCAGAACCCGCTATGTCCGGGAACCAGTATTTGTCCTCCTCGGTCGGCGACTGACAAATACGTTTGATATCCTGGAACATGGCAAACCCCAGGGCATAAGGGTTTATCCCGCTATACCACGGGCTGTTGTAGGGCGGCTGAAATACCACATTGGTATGGCTATGCAGAAACTCCAGCATAAACCGTTCGGTGACTTTACCTTCATCATAAAGGTGGTTCAGGATGGTGTAATGCCAGAAAGTGGCCCAGCCCTCGTTCATCACCTGCGTCTGTTTCTGCGGATAAAAATACTGGCTGACCTTGCGTACAATGCGCAGGACTTCACGTTGCCAGGACTCCAGCAGCGGGGCGCTCTTCTCCATGAAGTACAGCAGGTTCTCCTGTGGCTCAGAGGGATAACGCCGGGCTTCCGCCACGGTTTTCTCTTCCTCTTTCTTCGGCAGCGTGCGCCACAACATATTCACCTGGCTTTGCAGATACTCTTCACGGCTTTTCTGACGGGCTTTCTCTTCCTGTAGGGAAATTTTTTGCGGGCGTTTGTAACGGTCAACGCCGTAGTTCATCAGCGCATGGCAGGAGTCGAGCAGCTTTTCGACTTCATCCACGCCGTAACGCTCTTCACACTGGGTAATATAGTTTCGCGCGAAGATCAGGTAATCGACAATGGAACTGGCATCCGTCCAGCTTCGGAACAGGTAGTTGTTTTTGAAAAAGGAGTTGTGTCCGTAGCAGGCATGCGCCATCACCAGCGCCTGCATAGTGATGGTGTTCTCCTCCATCAGATACGCGATGCATGGGTTGGAGTTGATAACGATCTCATAGGCCAGCCCCTGCTGACCATGCTTATACAAGCGCTCGGTTTCAATAAACTTTTTACCAAACGACCAGTGAGGATAGTTGATCGGCATCCCGACGCTGGAATAAGCGTCCATCATCTGTTCGGAGGTGATCACCTCGATTTGGTGCGGGTAGGTATCCAGTCTGTAGAGTTTCGCCACGCGGTCTATCTCTGCCAGATAGACATCCAGCAGATCAAACGTCCAGTCGGGTCCATCGCTTAACCGTGTGCTGTCCTTGTTCATGGAATCAATCGTAGCCATTCGCGCACCCTCATTGTTGGCGGCACCCTCTGTCTGGAGTACCTCATGTCAAGCATAGATCATGGTGTTAAAAAACGTGCTGCGGCAGAAATTTTTTCTTTGCGATTTCACGTTAGCGAGGCGTCGAAAAATGGCATGGCCGCAAAATTTTATGCTGGATAAAAATAACGCACAGCAGGAGATGCCAAAGCGGAGAGTCCCCAGCCATCACCGCTATATGTGAGGTAAGTCACCATAAAAAAGCCATATGTTGAATAATATTTTCAACTGAGTTATCAAGATGTAATTAGATGATTGTTCTTTTACTGTTAACGGAGTGGCTATGCGAGTTGTCATACTGGGAAGTGGTGTCGTTGGCGTGACCAGCGCCTGGTACTTAAGTCAGGCTGGACACGATGTCACCGTCATTGATCGTGAGCCCGGTCCGGCACTGGAAACCAGTGCGGCGAACGCGGGGCAAATCTCTCCAGGTTATGCAGCACCATGGGCGGCACCAGGCGTACCGCTAAAAGCAATTAAGTGGATGTTTCAGCGCCACGCTCCGCTGGCCGTCCGTCTTGACGGAACCCAGTTCCAGTTGAAATGGATGTGGCAGATGCTGCGCAACTGCGACACCAGCCACTACATGGAAAATAAAGGACGCATGGTGCGACTGGCGGAATACAGCCGTGATTGCCTGAAAGCGCTGCGCGCCTCTACCGGTATCGAGTACGAGGGGCGCCAGGGCGGAACCCTGCAACTTTTCCGTACCGCTCAACAGTATGAGAACGCTACCCGCGACATCGCCGTGCTAGAAGATGCGGGCGTGCCATATCAACTGCTGGAAGCAAACCGTCTGGCGGAAGTCGAACCCGCACTGGCAGAAGTGGCGCACAAGCTGACCGGCGGTCTGCGTTTACCGAATGATGAAACCGGCGACTGCCAGCTGTTTACCCAGCGTCTGGCGCAGATGGCGGAGCAGGCAGGCGTTAAGTTTCGCTTTAATACCCCGGTCGATAAGCTGCTGAGCGATGGTGAGCAGATTTATGGCGTCCAGTGCGGCGAAGAGATAGTTAAAGCCGATGCCTATGTGATGGCGTTTGGTTCGTACTCCACGGCAATGCTGAAAGGGATCGTTGATATCCCGGTCTATCCGCTCAAAGGCTATTCGTTGACCATTCCGGTGGCGCAAGACGACGGTGCGCCGGTTTCTACTATCCTTGATGAAACCTACAAAATCGCTATTACCCGCTTTGACAATCGTATTCGCGTTGGCGGCATGGCGGAGATTGTCGGCTTTAATACAGAACTGCTACAACCTCGTCGTGAAACGCTGGAAATGGTCGTACGCGATCTCTTCCCGCGCGGCGGTCATGTGGAGCAGGCAACCTTCTGGACCGGACTGCGTCCGATGACGCCGGACGGAACGCCGGTGGTGGGGCGCACCCGCTTTAAGAATCTGCTGCTCAATACCGGCCACGGCACGCTGGGTTGGACCATGGCCTGCGGCTCCGGTCAGCTGCTGAGCGATATCCTTTCTGGCCGCACGCCAGCCATACCTTATGACGATCTGAGCGTGGCGCGTTACAGTCCGGGGTTTACCCCCTCCCGTCCACGGCATTTACATGGCGCACATAACTGATAAGGACGTGAGATGACCCGCCCGATACTGGCCAGCATTGACCTGCAGGCGTTGAAACAAAATCTGACCATTACCCGCCAGGCCGCGCCGGACGCTCGCGTCTGGTCGGTGGTGAAAGCCAATGCGTACGGACACGGCATTGAACGCGTCTGGAATGCGCTAGGCACAACCGATGGTTTTGCCATGCTCAATCTTGAAGAGGCGATAACCCTGCGCGAGCGCGGATGGAAAGGCCCGATACTCATGCTGGAGGGTTTTTTCCACGCCGAAGACCTGACGGTATATGACAATTATCGACTCACCACCTGTGTACACAGTAACTGGCAGCTAAAAGCATTGCAGAATGCGCGCCTGAAGGCGCCGCTCGATGTTTACCTGAAGGTGAATAGTGGTATGAACCGCCTTGGTTTTTTACCGGAAAGAGTTCCCACGGTCTGGCAACAGCTGCGGGCTATGCCCAACGTCGGCGAAATGACGCTGATGTCGCATTTTGCCGATGCAGAGCACCCGGAAGGTATCCAGGAGGCTATGGCGCGTATTGCGCAGGCGACTGAAGGGCTGGAGTGCAGACGGTCACTATCGAATTCGGCCGCCACGCTGTGGCACCCTGAAGCGCATTATGACTGGGTTCGTCCGGGCATTATTTTGTATGGTGCGTCGCCTTCGGGACAATGGCGGGACATCGCCAATACCGGCCTGAAGCCAGTGATGACGCTGAGCAGTGAGATCATCGGCATACAAACGCTGAAAGCTGGCGATCGGGTGGGCTACGGTGGACGTTACACTGCCAGCGGTGAGCAGCGCATTGGCATTGTAGCGACCGGCTATGCAGACGGTTATCCACGCCATGCGCCAAGCGGAACGCCTGTGCTGGTGGATGGTGTACGTACCGGGACGGTGGGGACAGTCTCAATGGATATGTTGGCGGTAGATCTGACACCGTGCCCGCAGGCAGGGATCGGGACGCCGGTAGAGCTGTGGGGCAAAGAGATTAAAATTGACGATGTGGCCACCGCCGCAGGTACGGTAGGCTACGAGTTAATGTGTTCTCTGGCGCTGCGCGTGCCAGTTGTGACGGTGTAACTTTATATAGCATTGCCTGATGCTGCTGCGTTTATCAGGTCTTCAGAGTCAGTGCATTTTGTAGGCCGGGTAAGGCGCAGCCGCCACCCGGCAAAACATCCGCTTTACTCATCCTCATCTTCAGCAACGCGAACACCGACCTTCAGCACTGCATTATCTTCCTTCTCGGCCACAGTCCAGATCATACCCGCGAATTCCACCTGGTCACCGACGACCGGCGCGGCACCAAGCAGATGCTGGACAATTTCACCCAGCGTTTGCTGCTTATCACGATACTCGGTGCCATCATCCAGGCCATAAATCAGTGCCACATCGGCATATTTTGCGCTGGCTTCAAGAATAAAATCACCGAAGAAGCGCTGGTCTAACGACACAGGTGGCGACTGGCTGAACAGCTTGCCAAGAGCCGGGAGATCGCGCTCGCGGCCAATAACACACAATACATCGCCTTCGCGAAGACGCGTACTGCCGGAGGGGTGAAACAGCACGTTGTCACGAAACAGGGCGGCTATTCGCGTTTCTTCCGGCATATGCAGGTCGCGCAGTGCGGCGCCCACACACCACTTATCCGCGCTGAGCTGATAAACAAACTGCTCCCACGGGTTATCCGGATGAATATCCAGACCAATGCGCGACACGGGCCAGCCGACGGGAGGGACCACCACTTTGGCTTTTTTAGCAGCCCATGAAAGCGACGTTCCCTGAAACAGCAACGAGATAAGTACCACGAAGAAGGCGACGTTAAAGAACAGGCGCGCGTTCTCCAGACCCGCCATCATTGGGAAGACGGCGAGGATGATGGGTACCGCACCGCGCAGACCCACCCAACTGATGAAAATGCGCTCGCGCAGATTAAAGCCACGAAACGGCAGCAGTCCCGCGAAGACCGAAAGCGGGCGGGCAATGAATATCATCCACGCAGACAAAATCAGTGCCGGGATTGCGATAGGCAGCAGGTCGGATGGCGTAACCAGCAGTCCGAGCACCAGGAACATGGCGATTTGCGCCAGCCAGGCCAGACCGTCGAAGTTTTGCAGAATGCCAAACCGGTTGCGAATAGGGCGATTACCCAGCAGGAAACCACACAGATAAACCGCCAGAATACCGCTGCCTTCCAGCGCAGTGGTCAGGGCAAAAATCAGGATCCCACCGCTTAACGCCAATAGCGGATACAGTCCGGCAGGCAGCGAAATGCGGTTAATCATCTGCTGGAGCATATATCCACCGCCAAGACCGATAATGATGCCTAAGCCAAACTGCTGGATAATGTGCACCGCGAACATCCAGCTTAAACCGGTCTCGTGGTTTTGGATCATGGCGATGAGCGTGATGGTCAAAAACACGGCCATCGGGTCATTACTGCCGGATTCAATTTCCAGCGTAGAGCCAACGCGTTCGTTAAGCCCCTTACCGCCAAGCAGGGAAAAGACCGCCGCGGCGTCGGTTGAACCAACAATCGCGCCAATCAGGAGTCCTTCGATAAGATCCAGATGAAACAGCCACGCGGCCATCATGCCAGTGAGTCCGGAAGTAATCAGCACACCGACCGTCGCCAACGATAGCGCCGGGCCTAACGCAACGCGAAAAGAGCTGGCCTGGGTGCGCATCCCGCCGTCGAGCAGGATAACTGCCAGTGCCAGGTTACTCACCATGTAGGCGAATGGATAGTTATCGAAAGGTATGCCGCCTATACCATCTACGCCCGCTAACATACCGATAGCGAGAAATATCACCAGAATTGGGATACCGAGGCGTGATGAGAATGAACTGAGTAAGATACTGCAGGTGACGAGAACGGAACCCAAAATAAAAAGGCTAATAATTGCTGCGGCATCCAACGTTCGGTTACTCCTGAATTACGCTGTTTCGTATTAGTAAACCCTACCATAATAACGACAGAAACAGCGTTTTGCTTAGCCCCATTAGCTGCTTTTTTTACGATTTTAGTACCGGATGCCCACTTAAGGTGAGCTGAGTGCCGTTTTTATCATTTTTCAGCACCGCATTGGCTCCCAAAGGCAGGGTGACAGTGCGTTGTTCATGGCCAAAATCGAGGCCGCAGATCAACGGTACTGACAATCTGGCGCGCAGAAAATCACAAACTGAATCAAGATTGTAACCAGCGTCGTAATCATTTGGCGCGCTGCCGCTAAAACTGCCGAGGATAATGGCGTTTTGCTGGGCCAGTATTCCGGCGTGGTACAGCTGTAGCAGCATACGCTCGATACGGAATGGATGTTCGTTAATGTCTTCCAGCACCAAAATGCCGTTTTTGATAGTCGGCATCCACGGCGTACCCATCAGCGAAATGATCATCGCCAGATTTCCGCCCCACACTGTACCTTCAGTTGCGCACTGCGGACCGTCACCCTGCCATTCGAGGGTAAATTGGGCATTACGCAAAGCCTGCCAGAAATGGTGCTCGGTGAATGCGTTCATTTCTTCGGCGCCGAAGTTCGCCGCCAGCATCGGGCCGCTGAAGCTAATCACATTCCCCTGTGCCAGCAGACCACACTGGATCGCCGTAAAATCGCTGTGTCCGCACAGCAGTAGCGGATCTTGTTGCTGGCGGGCTGCCAGCCCCTGCCAGTCAATTTCTTCCAGTAAACGACTCGCGCCATAGCCGCCGCGTACCGCCATCACAATGGTATCGGGGGTTTTCAGATTAACGAGCGAGTTCACATCAGCAAGCCTTTCTGCCTCTGTCCCCGCAAAACGCTGGCAGCGGCGCGCAATGACCGATGAATTGTCGACCTGATGACCGGCCTCAGTAAGACGCGCAAGCCCACGTAAGGCAGCCTGCTGATTGATACAGTAGCCCGACGGGGCAATTAAGTGAAACCGGGACATGGCATTTCCTTGCTACAACTAAAACCAAATGTATATCATGCCGCGTAGGTATGTCGTTGTCACCTCAGCGACAGGTTCCGGCTATAAGGATAGATGACGTGAAATTGAGATGGTTTGCTTTTTTGGTTGTATTACTTGCGGGCTGTAGTTCAAAACAGGATTACAAAAACCCGCCGTGGAATGCTGAAGTTCCGGTTAAACGCGCAATGCAATGGATGCCGATCAGTGAAAAAGCCGGTGCGGCCTGGGGTGTCAGTCCACAATTGATTACCGCTATTATCGCCATTGAATCAGGCGGAAATCCGAATGCGGTCAGTAAGTCCAATGCGATTGGTCTGATGCAGTTGAAAGCCTCAACTTCAGGACGCGATGTTTATCGCCGCATGGGTTGGAGCGGAGAGCCGTCGACCAGCGAGTTGAAAAACCCCGAACGCAATATCTCCATGGGGGCCGCATACCTGAGTATTCTCGAAACCGGGCCGCTGGCCGGGATTGAAGATCCGCAGGTGATGCAGTATGCGCTGGTAGTATCGTACGCCAACGGTGCGGGTGCACTGCTACGCACGTTCTCCTCCGACAGGAAAAAAGCGATCAATAAAATCAACGACCTCAGCCCGGATGAATTTATTGAACATGTAGCGGACAATCATCCGGCGCCGCAGGCCCCGCGCTATATCTGGAAGCTTCAACAAGCGCTGGATGTGATGTAGTTCGTGTGAGTTTATTCGCGCACCTTATTCGACTTTTCCCGGGCCTCGCGTTCAAGGGAAAAAATAATCCGCTGTAAGTTCCGCTCCACCGCCGGGCCGACGTTGAGAAAACGAAAGCTCAGGCGGGGAGTGGTAATCGTTTCGTTTTTCCCATCGATAACCTTGCGCTCACTAATGGAAATAAGCTGGGCGTCAACGTGATACACCCCCCATTGCTCCATATTTAGTTCAACCTGCGCGAAGCGCATACCTTCTGCCAACCCCTCTGGTTTTGCCGTTTCTAACAGCCCGCCCATACCGCCAAGCGATAAATCGAATAAGCGAAAACACAGCGTACTGTTGTCCGGCATTTTTGCCGTGCAGCGATAGGGAGGGTGCAGCGGAGCGCCGATGCGGAAATATTCCCGACGCTGCACAAACCACAGAGAAGGCGGCAAGGATGAAATAAAGGCCGGCAGTTGCTGATACTCGCCTTTTTTCAGCTGTGGCAGGGTGAATTCTACTTTGGCTCCCTGCGTTTCGGCGATAATTGAGATCTGGCTGGCCCGCTGTACGGCCTGGTTTTCATATTCCTGGCTGCCAAAATCCATGATCAGTTCATCGGGACTGACGGTCAGAATTTTGCTGATGAACTGGCCGCCTGACCAGGAGATACGCAGTGGAACCTGCTGCGACTTTAAGTCCCGAAGTACACCTAACACCGCTAACGGATTTTGCTTCAGGAACTGCTCATTGTAGTTACTCACACCTAATGACTCCTGGATGCCTGGTTTGTCGTTGGGTTATCGGCATTAATCGACGGAACTTAATACAAATGGATGAAATTTTTTACCAAACCCAATGAATTAAGTCTGAGTGATAAAAGCATGTCGCGATGGCTTGCCTATACTTTAAGTGCTGGCGCAGGAATGTCTTGCGCGTGCGTTCACTGGAAAGAGGGCCTGAAAATGGGAATTATTGCCTGGATTATTTTTGGTCTGATTGCGGGGGTTATCGCCAAACTGATTATGCCGGGGCGTGATGGCGGTGGGTTTATCCTGACCTGTATTCTCGGTATTGTCGGTGCTGTGGTCGGTGGATGGTTGGCAACGATGTTTGGTATTGGCGGCGATGTCAGCGGATTTAATCTCCATAGCTTCCTGGTGGCCGTGGTCGGCGCGATTGTTGTGCTGGGTGTCTTCCGGCTTGTACGGCGAGATTAATCGAACGGCCCCTGTGGGGGCCGTTTCTCTATGTCGTTAAATCAGAACTGATACTCAATCCCAGCCCAGTAATTACGGCCTTCTTCGATAAATCCTTCGCTGTACACGTATCGTGTATCGAACAGGTTATTGACTGAAGCGTTGACGCTAAACCCGTGACCGATGGCGTAGTCGGCGCGTAAATGGGTAATGGCGAAACCTGCGGCTTTCTGCGAGCCGTCGCTATTGCTATAGCTCGATGAGCGGGCCTCTTCAGACAGCGTAATGCTCAGCGGATCCCACGGTTTCAGCGTCATCCATGCGGTGAGGGTTTGCGTCGGCAAATCGGTTATTTTGCCGATGTCGCTGCGTTTGACATCCGCATGAATCAGGCCATAGCTCAGCCCAACATCCAGCATATCAAAGACTTTACCTTTAACGCCGGCATCCAGACCGGTGTAATCCACCCGGCCGCTGTTCTGATTCTGGATGGTATCGGCATCAATATTGTGTGAAAGAATGGCATCGCTGATGCGGTTGTAATAGACGCTGGCTTCGAATCCCCAGTCTTTGCCAAGTGAACCATTCCAGGTCAGATCCACGCTGCGGGCGCGTTCCGGTTTAAGCTGCGGATTGACCAGCGCCACCTGGTTATAGGCCGGTTTCGAGGTGGTGTAGCGCTCTTTCAAAGTCGGGAAACGTGTTCTGTCAGAGTAGGACAGCGCTAATGTGTCTGAATTTTCAAAGTGATATTTGGTCATCATCTGCCAGTTGAAGGCCGACTGATTGTTGTCATCATAGTGGGTGACGCTACCATTTTTTTCGTGCTTCATGCCTTCCAGACTGTCGCGCCAGTCATAGCTTATTCCAGCTACTACATCGACGTTATCCGCCGCTGCCCACTGGTATTCGCTGGCAACGGACCAGGTGCGGTCTTCGTAACGGTCGTAAGCTGCATTCGGAGCGCCTTTCTCGCGGTGAACATCATCTTTCCAGTTCACGGCGAAAGAGAGCAGGTCGTTTTCTCGCATTTCCGCAGCGAGCTGCAGGCCAGCGCCATCGCTGTAGTCTGAATAATGACTGTAGTTGCCTTTCTTGTTTTTCAGATCGGCAAGTGAGTTGTACATCATCAGCGTATTTTCAAAGGTGTCGCGATACAGACGGCTTTTCAGGGTGAAACGATCGCCCAGATGGGTGGTGCCCTGATAGTAATAGCTTTCTTTATCGTACTGTGGCCATTGCCAGTAGCGTGATTTCTGACTGCTGGCTCCAGCGTACGGCGGGTTATCTTTTTCACCGTCCTGATTAATATAGGTCAGCACATATTCGTCATTACCACGTGGGGTAAAGCCCAGCTTCACGATACCGCGTTTGTCATCGGCGGAGGAGTTAATCATCTTGCCGTTGCTGCCCGCAATAGGGTTGTCCACACCGTGCGGTAAGCCAAGGAAATCCTGCTTCAACTGACTGCCGCTGAGCTGGATATAGCCGAGATCATTGCTGGCGCCAAATGAAGCGTGCATATCGTGGGCATTGTCTTTGCTACGACTCCAGCCCTGGCGATAGCCAATGCTGCCTTCAATCGGTTTGGTAGGCTTTTGGGTGGTGATATTGATGGCGCCGCCCATCTGGTTCGGCCCTTGTAACAGTGACGAGTAGCCTTTGGAGACTTCAACCGAAGCGATATCGGAGGTCAGAAAACGGCCTAAATCGAGGTTGCCATCATAGGGGATGTATACCGGCACGCCGTCAAAATAGACGGGAACCTGACGGCTGTCAAAACCGCGGACTTTCACCTGCTGTTCATTGCGGTTGCCTGACTTTTGCAGCACGACGCCGGGGACAACGCTCAGTGCCTGCGCCACGTTTTGCTTATCCAGTTGCTGCATCGTTTCCTGGCCGAGAACCGTAGTGGTTGCGGCGGAGGCCGGACTTGACCAGACGGTCATGGTTTCGCTTTCCTGCCCAGCAAAAGCACTGTGCGCGAAAGCAAACGACAGGGCTGTGTAAAGACAACTTTTGTTGAAATTCATTATTTTTAGTCCATTTATTAATGTTATATGCCACGTGCGTCCGGGCTCAGGCTAACTTTGATATCCGCGGGCGGAGCGTAGTAAGGCGCGGAAGTGATGAAAAGTCTGATGCCACAGTCGAGATAACTCGCCAGCGAGGCGAGGGTAATGCCGCCAGTCAGCGCCAGCGTGCAATGGGGGGCCAGAGAAGGGGCCTGGCGAACAATTTCTGTTGCTTGCTCAGGGGTAAATTTGTCGAGTTGCAGGACATCGGGCGCGGCGCGTAGCGCGGCTAATGCCTCATCTGGCGTATCTGCCTCAACCACAATCTTTTTTTCTGGCGCATGGCGGCGTAAGCGCGCAATCGCACCTGACCAGTCGTTTGGGTTGGTAAGAAAATGGCGGTGATTAGCAAACAGCAGTACCGTTTCGGCGCATCCTCCGCGATGGATAATGCCTCCCGCGGCGAGTATTGCCTGAGTCGCCAACAAACGCGTGCCGGGAATGGCTTTGCGGGTACAGGCAATCTGCCCATCAGGATAGCGTTGGCGCAGTTGGCTCAACATGCTCTCAAGATAGCCCGAAACCCCACAGCTCCACTCCAGGACATTTTGTACCGCTTTCCAGCCCTGGTGCAGCGCCGCCGCATTACCATGTGCGCGAATCAATCGCTGTCCTGCACTTACCTGTTCACCATCGGCCACCATGTCGCTGACGGTCAGCCCTAATGAGGTGAGCATTTGTCTGGCAACGGCGGTGCCGCTAACGCATCCGCCCTGGCGATGATAAAACGCCATAACGCCCGGCTGTGCGCCGATCCCCAACGCGCGGGTAGTCAGATCGCCGCCCTGAATATCTTCCAGCAGCAGCGCGTCGGTTTGCGCCTGCGAAAAGTAGATCATCGCAGCGCCTCCCGCGGCACGCTGTCCCACCAGATAAGCGCCCAGTCACGGCTGGCGGGGGCAATCGTGCGTGGATCCTGCTGTTGATACCAGGTTTCCAGACGTTCGACCTCATCGGCGCTCAGTTCACCCATACTCCAGCGCACGTTTTCCAGAAAACGCGTCCAGGTGCTGTTGTCCTGCTGGCAGTTGGGCCCGCGGATAAAATCAACATGCGCGTGGATCCCCATCTGATACAGGACATTAAGCGCATAGATATAGTTGGGGAGCTCAATCACTTCGCGGCCCAGTGCACGCTGAATGGTGGGGGAAACGAAAGATGAACTGACGAGATGAGTGGTGTAAACCCGCAGTCGGGCCTGATTATTCAGTTTGGTCATCGCCTGGCGCATATCGGCAACCAGCGTAGAGCGCGAGGCGACGGCGATATCGCACTGGGGTAAATCATCCCAGTGTTCCTCCCAGGCCCGCTGCACCCACTGCACGTGACGGGCGTTCATTTGCGCAGCGCGGCGGGCAGCTACGCTAAGCATGCCCTGGCTGTAATCTACGCCGTAAATTATTGGCATCTTTTTAGCGAGCGCCAGCGAGACCGTACCGGGACCGCAACCCATGTCAAACAGCGACTCCGCCCCTTTCAGGTCGATTTTCCCCAGCAGTTGCAGCAGATAGCTGTCGGTTAATGAGGCGCAATTTTCCGCCATTTTTTCCGCACGTTTATCCCAGTGCTCCGGCTTTTTCTCGGTTCTGTTCGCCAGCTGTAACTGTTTACGGTAAAGATCGGCAAAATCAATGTCGTCAATGAGCATTCTTATTCCTTAGTTATGTGAGCCAAAGAGATGGTGAGCGATTTGTGACGGTGTAACGCGATACAGTTCCGCCAGGCGATCGGTGGCGAGCTGATGTTCAGGAAGTCCTTGTGACACTTCGCCATCCGGTTCAACGCGTACCACGCTGTCGGCAATTGCCCGGGCGTGCAACGGATGATGCGTCGACATCAGCAGGGCCATACCCGAATTTTTCAGCGTCACCAGCGTGTCGAGCAGACGGATCTGATGCCCAAAATCCAGGCTGGAAGCGGGTTCATCCAGCAACAAAAGGCGTGGGCGTTGCGCCAGCGCGCGGGCAATCAACACCAGTTGCCGTTCTCCGCCGCTCAGCGTGTTCCAGCGCCGGGGTGCCAGATGAGAAATTCCCAGCATCGTCATCTGCTGGTGCGCATTTTCACGCTCTTTAGCGCCGGGAACCGCAAATGCCGCCAATTGCGGGGCCAGCCCCATCATCACCATGTCCAGCGCAGTGAAGGCAAACGCGCCGTCATGTGCCTGAGGAACCCAGGCGATAGCGGCGGCGCGTTGCCGATCGCTGAGATGATTTATGGCGACGCCATCAAGCAGAATGTCACCGTGAAGCGTCGAAAGAACGCCGAGAATGGTGCGCATCAGAGTGGTTTTTCCACTGCCGTTGGCCCCAATCAAACAACAGACGGAGCCGGGCGAAACCTGAAATGAGACATCGCGTAACACGGGCTGGTGACTGTGGTATCCCAGCGACGCATGGCGGAGGGTCAGAAGCGTCATGGGCGATTTCCCCGTAGCAAAAGCAACAAAAAGAACGGTGCGCCAATAAATGCCGTCAGGATCCCCAGCGGGATTTCTGTGCTGCTCAGCGTGCGGGCAAGAGTATCGGTGAGCAGCAGTAAAATGGCGCCGATCCCCATGGAAACTGGCAGCAACTGCTGGTGGTTATTGCCACTGAGGAGTCTGCCGATGTGCGGTACAACCAGCCCAATCCAGCCGATAATGCCCGCGATGGCGACGGTAGAGGCGGTGATTAACGTTGCGCAGACGATCAGTCCCAGCCGCAATCGCGAGACGTTGATCCCAAGCGATCGTGCTTCATCATCCGACAGGGTGAGCAGGTTCATGCGCCAGCGCAGCAGCAATAGCGGGACCATTCCTGCGATGATCAGCGGTGCCGAGAACCACAGATCGTGCAAAGTGATCGTCGATAAACCGCCAAGCAGCCAGAAGGTGATAGACGGGAGTTGGGTATACGGGTCGGCCAGCGTTTTGATGAGCGAAATTCCCGCGCCGCATACCGTGCCCAGCGCAATCCCGACCAGCACCAGCGTTAACACCGGGTCGTGACGCTTGACTCGCCGGGTAATCAACCAGACACCGGCGACCACGAATAAACCGCCCATGAACGCATACAGCTGAATGAACAGGATCGGTAAACCTAACAGGATTGCTAAACAGGCACCTAAACCCGCACCCGCCGCCACGCCGAGAATATCCGGCGAGACCAGTGGGTTGCGGAACATGCCCTGATAGGTGGTTCCTGCGCCCGCCAGCGCCGCGCCGAGCAGCAATGCAGCCAGTATGCGTGGCAGGCGGATTTGCCAGAAAACGATTTTGTCCTGCATTGGAACGCCATCTGTACCGGCCACGAGATTCAGAACCTGCTGTGCATCCAGGCGATACGCGCCTGATACCGCAGCGACGATCGCGCAAAGCACCACCGCAGCAATCATCAGAAAACCGAGGGTTGATGTTTTCATCAGACTGCCACCAACCTTTGATACTGTGCGTCGCTTAGCGTGGTGTGCCAGAACAATTCACTGTAGTTCTGCATATCGGTTTTAAAGCTCGCTTCAACCTGTGGATCAAGCCAGGCGTGCAGGCGGCGTAACCCCAGTAAACGGTTGATGCCAGGAGGTGCATCCAGCCAGCCAAACGGCAGACCGCTGAGAAACAGAATGCGCCGGTCAGCAACCGCTTTGACCCCTTGCCAGACCGGATCTTCTCGTAGGAACTGCGCTGTCACTGCATCCTGCACCAGGATAATATCCGGCTGCCAGCTGAGCAGATTTTCCATTGAGACCTGTGTGAGCCCCTGTCGTCCGGGGATGTGCGCCACATTGTGCAACCCCAGTAGTTCTGCTGCTTCGGTATGCAGAGAACCTTGTAAACCAGTCTCCAGTCCTCTGGCACCGCGCGCGGCATAAAAACGCAGATTCGCCGCGGGTGAATGCGAGAAAGCTATTGCATCATCGATAAATCGACGGGCCAGCGCGGCCTGCATTGCGGTTCGCGAGACGACGCCCAATACTTCACCGACTGCGCGTAACTGTTCTGGGGTATGGCGCAATTCGCCGTTAATCAGCAGCCAGGGAATGTGTGTTTGTGCGCTCACTTGTCTGGCTTGAGAAAGCCAGGTTTCATCGGCATTACCGCAGTCAATAACCAGGTCAGGTTTAAGCGCCAGGAGTACTTCAAGCGAGAGCGTGCTGGCGCGCCCCGCCAGCCTGCCGAGTTTCGGCAAAGTCCGAATGTTATCGTTAAACGGGATGGCGGTCTGGCGAGAGAAATCAAAGGAGGAAAGCCCCACCAGTTTTTCCGGTGCGACGGCCAGCAGCAGCATGTCAGCAGGCGCGCCCGCGCTGACCACGCGTTGGGTCGTTTCTGGCTTCGGAGAGTCTCCAATGGCCACAGTCAGCGAGGTTTGAGCAAACGCGGGAAGATGGCGTAGCAGCAGTGCAGATGCCACGAGTTGGGCAAACATCCGTCTTGTCAGTGGCATTATTGTTATCCTGAAGGTTACAAAATCGCTATATATTTACATATACAGCGAATAAAAACATGTTCAGAATCAATTTCTCACGGATGAAAACCCCGGATACCCCATAAGGGCTAGAGGCCATAGAGACAGCTGGAAGGGGGAAATATAAGAAAGAAAAATCCGCGACGAAGCGCGGATTCAGGAAGTAAAACGGCTCAGGCTATGATGTTATGGCGTCGGTTGAGTCTGTTTTTTAGACTCGACTGGCGCAGTACTTGCCGGGGTAGGTCGCGACGCGGGTACGTTGTCACAGGGCTTTTCTTTGGCGCAAATCAGGTCGAGCATTTTCAGCGTTACGCCGTTGGTCCAGCCGAAACCATCCTGCAACGGATACTCACCGCCGCCACCGCCGGTTCCAGTGGTGCTCACGTCATACTTCTCAACCAGCTTTTTCTCGCGATCGTAGGTGTGTTGAACATTGGTGAGGAATCGCCAGGTCACGTCCATGGCGACAGTATCCTGACCGTAATTCTGTAACCCGGATGCTGCGACCCACTGGAGCGGGGCCCAGCCATTGGGGGCATCCCACTGCTGGCCGCTTTTCACCGACGTGGTAGTAAGGCCGCCCGGTTGCAGCAGATGTGCCTGGGTGGCCGTGGCGACTTTACTGGCGCGATCTTTTGCCGCTGCATTGACATATAGCGGGAACAGGGCGGCAGCCGTGAGCTGGTTGCGTACTTTGTGGCTTTTCAGATCGTAGTCGGCATACCAGCCTTCCTTGTCGTTCCACAGGTACTTCTCGATCCCTTTTTGTCGGGCATTAGCGTAGCCATCGTACTGCGCCGCTTTGGCATCATCACCAGCAGCCTTGCTGGCGAGGGCGATCATTTTTTCCATTTTGTACATCAGCGCATTGAGATCGACCGGAACGATGCTGGTGGTACGCAGAGTGCCCAGCTGATTAGGATTGTCCATCCAGCGGGAACTAAAATCCCAGCCGGACGCGGCAGCTGAACGCAGGTCGCGGTAGATTTCTGTGGCCGGGCGGTTCGGGTTGCTTTTAGCGGTGGCGATATCCTCTACCCACGACTCTGGCCGGGGCGAATCGCGCTCATCCCAGTAGCGGTTCAAAATGGTGCCGTCATCCAGTTTAACCACGCGCTTATTTTGCTGACCGGGCTGCAGTGTTTCGACGCCTTCCATCCAGTAGCTGTACTCTTTGAGCATCTGCGGGAGGTATTTTTTCAGCGCGTCATTCCCGTCGTGCTGCGCCAGTAGTTCAACCATAAAGGCAAAGAACGGCGGTTGCGAACGACTCAGGTAGTAGGTGCGGTTGCCGTTAGGAATGTGTCCCCAGGAATCAATCTCGTAAGCGAAGTTTGCCACCATGTCCGAGACCTTATCCCAGTGATTGCTCTCGGCAAGCCCCAGCATGGTGAAATAGCTGTCCCAATAATATATTTCGCGAAAACGCCCGCCAGGTACCACATACGGTTCCGGGAGCGGCAGCAGCGAATCCCATTTTTCAGCGTCGGTTGTCGAACGGGTGAGTACCGGCCACAGGCCGTCAATATGTTCGCGTAATGATTGCCCGGCCGGGGGCACGTATTTCTCGCCGTCTTTCGGCAACGTAAAATTCACCTCGACAAAATGGCGTAAGTCGAATCCGGACTGGTTTTTCTGCATCCGGTAATCGGCAAGGATCATTAATGGATCGCTGTTTGGCACCGCGTCCGCAAAGGTTTTCTGGTCAGGAAACAGTTTGGCTGTTTGTACATCGTTAAACAGGGGGCCAAGCAGAATATCAGGCGGCGCAGGCGTAGCGGCTGGTGCGTCCTCGGCGTTGACGGTAAAAGAGGAAAGGGCAAAAAAGGTGCTTGCGAGCGTCAGTTTTATTGCAACAGAGAGCAGGCCAGGATGGCGAGTTGCTGGCGTTATCATCGGTTAATCTCCTTAGCGGCGTGCCGAAGTAGCGGCATTTACCATGAGAAAACCTTAGTTCAGGAATGACCGTTGCGCGTGATCGGCTCCCCATTTTGCGAATAAACAGACATTTCCCGGCGTGAATAGAGAAGAAGCACACCCTTTGTTGGAAAGGGTGTGCTTCGGAATCAGTTTGCGCGGGTTATCCGCTGTGTGACACAGTCAATGGTCAGAGTATCGCCCATCTTGATGCTATCGAGAGTCTCGCCTTGCTGACACATCCAGCACAGACCCATTTCACGAGCGATAATCGCCGGATGTGAGGCTTCGCTGCCGTCCCGCAGGCAGATACCTTTGATGGTCTTCGGATCGAGTTGCAGGACCGTAGACGGATAAATGACATCAGCGACCAGGATAGTGGGGCGCAAGAACGCGGGAATTTGCGCGCTCTCCCCCGTCAAATGCTGCAGTGAACGAGACAGCAAATCTTCAATATCAATGTATCGCGCCTGCAGATAAGGATCATCGAGCTGTAAATACTGCTGGCTGAGATCGCTCAGCACCTGATGCCAGGCCCAGGCGGCGCTGCACTGCTTTTCGCGCATTACATCGCAGGCCATTTCAAACAGTTCAGGATCGTCCAACAGCGTATGGTGCCCGGAGAAGATGGCGGCGATATCTGCGGAATATCGTTCTTCAGCAAGTGCGGTGAGTTCGCTCAGATCGTTCAGCGTACTTTGGATGGCGGTCTGTAATCGCTGCTGCTCAGCCTGGAGTGATGCGGCTGGCTGCGGGTTTACCTCGGGCGAGAACGGCGTGTGACAGAATGCCGTCCCCGTGACTTTTGAGGGAGCCTGAGTTGCCTTGTTATCAGCATTAGCGGACTCGAGCGATTCACCAAAATTCTCTGCTGCCAGCTGTTTAAATGCGGCCAGCGCATCCTCTGCCTGTTCGCCTTTGGCAATCAGGCGTAGCGTGTCATTACAGCGTACCTGCAGCAGAGCTATCTGATTAAGGCTATCAGGAACCACACACTTGCCGTTTTTCTCCAGCCATATGTCGGCGTTAAAACCAGACAACGCGGAAACCAGTCGCGAAGCCGGTCGAACGTGGATGCCGTTAGGGTTTTTCACCACAATGGCAACAGAACGGGCATCTGCATCGGGAGACAGTGCAGCAGATGCGGGTTTCGCTGCGGATGGCGAAGGTAAACCCAGTTGCTCACATTTGGCGTCGAGGGCGTTCATGGCATCACGGATGACCCGATCGATATCAGCACCCGCGGCGGCGCTAACCGTCGCGGCCAGTGTGCCTTCAACCAGTGGTGCTGCGCACAAACGCACTTTGGCGGAAATGCCTGGGTCGAGCAGTTCCAGCGCGGTTTCCGCACTCAGTAATGCACTACCGATATCCATCATCACCAGCACGTGGTCCGTATCGGCCACGGACTCGATGGCTTCCATCACCTTGATCGGATCGGTGCCAATCGGATTCTCAGGATCATCAATGCCTGCGGCAATGGCGATTTTGCAATCACCGCCCATTAACATCTGCCGGGCCAGCGTCCCGACGCCTTCGCCCAGTTGGGCGCTGTGAGAAACAATAACCAGGTTTACCATCGCTTTATCCTTACTCTCTGGACGCCTGAGCCAGCATTTGCATCATAAACATCACCGATGTTGCGCCGGGATCCTGATGCCCAATACTGCGCTCACCAAGATAGCTGGCACGGCCTTTGCGAGCCTGCATGGTGATGGTGCTTTGTGCTGCGGCTTCCGCTTGCTGGCTTGCCGCTTCCAGCGCTGCCTGTACGCTTAACTTTTGCTCGCAGGACTGACGTAAAGATTCGACCACCGGTAGCCAGACGTCGCACATGGTTTTGTCGCCAGGTTCAGCCTTACCGCGGCTAATCACGCCTTCTGCGCCATCACGCATCATTTGATACAGCTCTTCAAGCGTTAGGCTTTGATGAGCCTGAGTCACCTGGGCGGCGCGAATAAAAAAGGTGCCAAACAGCGGTCCACTGGCCCCGCCGACGCTTGAGAGCAGCACCATACCGGTGTTTTTCAAAATAAAGCCGATGTCTTTGTCTGCGATGGACGGCAGCTTTTCAACGACTTTGCTGAAACCACGATGCATGTTCAGACCGTGGTCGGCATCGCCGATCTCCCGGTCAAGTCCGGTGAGAAAATCACTTTCTGTGGTGAAGATCTCGCCGCAGCGATAGAGCCAGTTAACAATTTGCATTCTGTTGAGGGACATCATGAATCTCCTTATTTACCCCAGTTGAGAGCAGGGGTGTGTACCGGTGCATCCCATAAGCTCAGCGTTTCGTCATCTACCTGTAACAGGGTGATCGAGAAACCGGTCATATCCAGAGAGGTACAGTAAGAACCGATCAGGTTGCGCTTAATGACGATGCCTGCATCCTGACAACGGCTTTCCAGGCGGTTATACACGCCGAAGAGTTCAGACAACGGCGTCGCGCCGAGATTATTGACCAGCGCAATAACGCGATCGCCACTTTGTAACGCACGCTTGCTTTCTTTACCTTCCTGCCACGCGCCCTGGACGTTGTCCCAGTGGCGGAGTGTACGGCTGTAGTTACCGTTTTCCAGCAGGGTATCGAACATTTCATCAACGGTCTGATCGAGAGAGGTGAAGGGGCGACGGTCAATGCCGGGTTCCCCGTGGATACCTACGCCAAACTCCATTTCGTTATCCTGCAGCGTGAACGACGGTTGTCCAGCGGCTGGAACGGTACAGGCGCCAATGGCTATGCCAATGGAGTGGCCCTGGTTATTCAGCTTACGGCCCAACGCCGCACAGGCTTCCAGCGAATCACCGCGTTCGGCGGCCGCGCCGACCAGTTTTTCGATCAATACGGTATTCGCCACGCCACGTCGACCGGCGGTATACAAACTGTCTTTCACCGCCACGTCGTCATCCACCACCATGGTGGTGACTTTGACACCGCTTTCATGCAGCAGCTCGGTGGCGGTTTCGAAATTAAGAATGTCGCCGGTGTAATTTTTGATTATCAGCAGCACGCCTTCGCCACCGTCAATTTGCATGGCGCATTCGAACATTTTATCGGGTGTGGGCGAGGTAAAAATCTCACCTGGACAGGCGCCAGAGAGCATGCCCTGACCAATGTAGCCGCAGTGCATAGGTTCGTGTCCGCTGCCGCCACCGGAAAGCAGTGCCACTTTGCCCATCACCGGCGCATCTGCGCGGGTGACATATACCGGATCCTGATGCAGTGCCAGGGAAGGATACGCTTTCGCTAGTCCGGCGAGTTGTTCATTCAGTACGTCTTCAACACGGTTGATCAATTTTTTCATTATTTATGCTCCGCAGACAGTCCTGGATGGCTGCCAAATTCGGGCAGGCATCTGATGTAGGGTATCGGTTAGTTCAACGTCACGGCGACCGCTCGCTGCCGATAAGGTAATTTTGCACACGGGTAGTCAAAAGAAAATTGATGTGATTGGTGTTTCAATACGGAACATTAGCATCTTTTAATGTTCCATATTGAAACGTGGTGGTGCATAAAACAGCGAAAATGAGAGATCGGGCAGTATTTAATGGGGAAAGACTACGTGCAGGATTTTGCTAAAAAAAACCACCTGCCAGGCAGGTGGTTTATGCGAGGGAAAATTATCGGTATTAGCCCGGATAAATTCCGCGATCTTTACGTGCTAGCAGAATGCGTTCGCAGGCAACAATGTAGGCTGCGGTACGCAGGGAGCAGGATTTCTCAGCTGCTTTTTCCCATACGTGCACCATCGCATCAGTCATGATTTTGTCCATGCGATTGTTGATCTCTTCTTCACTCCAGAAGAAGCTTGCCATGTCCTGGACCCATTCGAAGTAGCTGACGGTTACGCCGCCTGCATTACATACGACGTCAGGTACCACGATGATACCGCGGCTTGCCAGCATATCATCGGCATCCGGGTAAGTCGGGCCGTTAGCGCCCTCAAGTACCAGTTTGCAGGTCAGCATTTCTGCACGCTGACGGGTAATCTGTCCTTCCAGCGCGGCAGGGATAAGGATATCCATCTCCACGCTCCAGAAGGCTTCGCTGGCGATGGTTTCAGCGCCTGGGAAACCGGCAATCTGTTTGTGCTCTAACTGCCAGGCAGACAGCGCGGTCATGTCGATACCCGTGGAGTTAAACAGCGTTGCGGTGTGATCCTGAATAGCGACGACACGCGCACCCGCTGCGGCGAACAGGCGGGCGGCTTCGCTGCCGACGTTACCGAAACCTTGTACCGCCACGCGAGCGCCTTCAACTTCAATGTTCGCACGACGCGCGACTTCCAGACCGCTGACGAAAACGCCGCGACCGGTGGCTTTATCACGGCCTAACGAGCCGCCAAGGTGAATAGGTTTACCGGTGACCACACTGGTCACGGTGGTGCCGTGGTTCATGGAGTAGGTATCCATCATCCAGGCCATGACTTTTCCGTTAGTACCTACATCCGGCGCAGGAATGTCTTTCTGCGGCCCAATGATAATGCCGATTTCGCTGGTATAACGGCGGGTTAAACGCTCCAGTTCACCTTCAGAAAGTGAGAACGGATCGACGCGCACACCGCCTTTGGCTCCGCCGTACGGCAGATTCAACGCTGCGCATTTGATGGTCATCCATGCAGACAGGGCCATCACTTCATTAAGATCAACATCAGGATGATAACGCACACCGCCTTTGCCCGGACCGCGGGAAAGGTTATGTTGCACGCGATACCCTTCAAAATGACGGATAGTGCCGTCATCCATCTGCACCGGGATATCGACAATCAGCGCGCGTTTTGGGTGGCGCAGGGTGTCCACCCAATGGGAAAGTTCGCCCAGGTAAGGGGCCACACGCTCGATTTGTTGCAGGTAGGTATTCCAGGCAGATGTGCTGCTATCTGAAGCGTAAGATAACTTATCCATGATAAACCTTAGTTATAAAAGTAATATGTTCTTAATTTGGCCGTGGTATACAGTGAATCTCACCATATAAACCTAAATTTAACATTTTTTTCATAGAACAACCTGCCTGGCTAACAAGGATTATCGGTATGAGTAGTGTGGGTTTTGGCTTGGTGGTGAATAGTTATTCTTTATTTTTGCTGTCATCGCAGTTGTTTTGCAGTTTATTTAGTTTAATATGCATAACTTGTAAAAATCGCAATTTGTCAGATTTATGACGCACCTCTAAAAGTAAACAATATGATAATAAAATGTGTTTGCTTTATTGCTGTTAAGCTGGGCGTCAGTAGGTCACGGCGATGGTGACAGTATCGGCATAGTTGTCTGGCGTGTAGTTCGCGCTGGGAACGGTGGCGTAAACCGGGTAGGTAGTCGTTGTCCCCGTGCCGCTGCCCGCAACGGTATTGAGCGATGTATTGCCCCACACCATACCGGAAGGACCTGGCGTCGAACTAAGCTGGTAGGGGACTTTATCCGTATTTGACCCCGTGCCTGCCATCACGCCGCTGCCTGCCGTATTGCCGTTGGAGGGTTGAAGTCCGATGGTATAAGGCGTGTTATTGGAACAGGCTACGCCTACGTTATTTGACGCCGTGAGATTACGACCCGTTCCGCTGGTGGGAGCAAAGCTGATGTTAGTCGCGGAGGTGATATTACACTGTTTGCTGACAGCAGCTGTGACGGTGAAAGGAAACCTGGCGGCAACGGTATCACCACAGGTGGTCGGCGGGAAAAGTAATCCGGGATTGAGGGTGACAAGGGCTGTTGCCGTCGTATAGTTATCCTGATAGTTTCCGGGGACGGCTGAAGTTTGTGGCGTGACGATCTGCGCCGATACCGTGAGTGAACCTGTCACTGGCGTCAAATTCAGCAGGTTAAGCTGTACCATGGGAAAAGTGGTTCCCGACTGATACTGGCTGCCCCAGACTTTGGTGCGCCCGCTATCCTGGTAAAGCTGGTATGCCAGCGTTCTGGCGGGGTTTCCGCTTAACGACATATTTCGCGGTGTCACCTGGCCACTGACGGCCGAGGCGCCAATATTAAAACAGAGATTGATCCCTGCCAGCACGTCACCAAGCTCTTTGGTGCAAGTGTAACTGAACGTCATTGATGACGTTGCGCCTGTCGCAGACAGTGGATTGACCGAACCTAAATTTATGGCTTGCACATTGCTCACCGAACAGGTTACCGCATGGCTAATTGCCGGACAAAAAAGTACGGCAGCGATGAGTAGCAGATGTCTTAACCTCATGAGCGCACTCCTGTTAGTGTGGGCGACAAACCAGTGGACCTATTTGCACAATCCCCTTTGCTGACGCGGGATAGTCAAATTGCACGCGACAACTACCGATGTCCGTATCAACGCGCAGCGTGTTGTGCTGCTCCAGGGTGTCGAACCATGTCATTCCATCAAAGCCAACGACAGACGATTGTCCTTTTCCGTTGATGGCGTAAGCCATGCTGCCTTCAGGAATTGGCTTACCCTGATTGTCGACGAGGATAATCTGCGCAGCGCGGACGGGGGTGATGCCAAAGCTAACCAAAGTACCGGAACGATCGGCTGGCGTGGCATTCGTCTCAACGCGTGCGATCCGCATATTGGCAGGGAGATCCATCGGGTCAATACTGATCAGGTTTTTTTGATAACTGTTCAACGGGGTGACCAACAGTAGTCCCTGGTCATCGCTGCGGCCAATCAGGTTATTTTGCAATTTGACTGGAACATCAGGCACGCCGTCAGTTGAGACGACGGCAAAACCATTATTGATTTCTCTTGCTGCAAACAGGCCGCCTCCCATGGTCACCAGCGATCCGGTTGCGCCTGCATAACCGTAATGGTTATCCGGTAAACGGCTGAATCCCGCGTACGCTTTACCATAACGTCCCAGATATCCCACTTCGCCCTGGCCACTTTGCCGGGAAGCCTGCTGACTGGCAGCCAGATTCCAGCCCCAGCCGCCGTCGGCAGGGGGCGTCAGGCTGGCGTTGAGCTGGTAACCGGTTTCGTCGTTGGTACGTTGTAGGGTGCTGCTGGCGCTCAGATTGTTGTCGGTCGTGATGGTTACCATCAGATAGAGGCTACGATCGCGGTTGTCGTCAATGTTCTGGTTGAATCCGGCATTCAGTGAGATGTTGTCGGTGAGAGATTTAAACCAGCTGGCATTGGCGTAGCGCACCGCATTTTCGTGTGGATAACGAAACTGCAAATAGCTCAGGCTGATATTTCCAGCTGCTTCCAGCGAATAACCAATAACCGTGTTGCTGTTAAGCGTGGGGGGCGGCTCACCGTAATGGGTGGCGACATCGCGATAATCGCCGGAAGTTGCCGTGGTACTGGTACTGAAATTAAACCGTTCGCCGGACCAACGGTAACCAAAACTGTACAAAAACCCGTTCTTTCCTGAGTCGGAACTTGCGGCAAGTGAGGTCGAAAACGTGCCGCTGCGGGTTCCTGGGATCCAGTCGTTACTGAAGCCCGCGTTAATCAGTCCATCGCTGGTTTCCGCGTGAGTCCCGGCGGTGAACGTATTGCTAAACCCGCGACGCCACGTAGCGCTCAATACCGGTACGCTGGCATAATCAAAAGAGGAGTAACCATAATTTTCGCGTACCGTGCCTAATTCTGCCGACCAGGCGGTTAATCCTTCCCGCAGGAGTTGCTGATCGTTGTAGAACGAGAAATTTTGTACGCTCGTTCTGCCCAACGCATCTGTCATCATCACCTGACCCGTTCCCGCGCCGCTGATGTTAGGCATTGTGTTGATCTGAAAGCTACCTGCGGGGACTTCTCCGTTGTAGTACCTGACGCCGTCGACGTACAGCTCAACGTTTGACGGTAACGTCGCGGATCCCAGATATGCTGGAAGCGGGGTGGTTGGCATATAGGGCTGCAACCCAAAATCGGTGCCTATCTGAATGCCGCCGATTCGCGTCGGTCGGGACCAGATGAGTGAACTTGTCAGGGCATCGCCAACGGTTAACGCCAACATCGAATCAGGAAATGACATACGCCAGCTGGTATCAAGGCGCTCAACGCTGTTATCGGCATATTCCTCGGTAGAGTACTGCGTCAACTGGGTGGTGCTGAGCACGCCGGCCGCATTGAAGGCGCGAATTTCGCTGAAGGTATTGATTGCGCTTTCATCCCCCTGTTGCGTATAGATATCATAATTGAGCAGCGCCCCGGGTGATGTTGTTGCCGTTGGCACGGTTTCGGTGGGCGAGTTAAGCTGCGTGGTCGCAAGATCGAGTGAACTGAGTGGCGCAGTAAGCGAGAGCGTTTGCAACTGAACGTTGTAGTCAATAGTTAGCTGGGGGATATCGTTCAGGCAGACGGCGTTAGTGGCGTCTGGAGCAAAGCGAAAACCCATTTTACGCAGAGTATCTGCTCCTGCATAAAGCTTTCCATTATCGTAGCCAAAATGTACCAGCCCAACGGGATTCCCATTTAAGGTGACGTCGAGATACAAATCGACTCCCGTAATCTGTGAGGCGCTATTAATAACACCATTTTCGTTCTGGTTATTATTCAGCGTTTGTGCGCAAACCATTCCCGATATTAATACTCCATTGAGAAAGCAATATTTCACCAGAAGCCAGGATCTGTTACAGATCTTGTACTGTTTTTTGGCCATTGATTGTGACTTCAACTTTCCCGCCGTAATGATTATTCCTGGCTGACGGGGAGACTATCCAGCGCATTGTTGATCCGGGTAAAACGTAGCCTAATAGTCCGGGTGTAATGACTTTTTTAGTACCGTCAGGGCTTATAAATGTTGCAGCAGATAACTGAGCATGCCCATTTCCCTGATTACTGACTTCAATAAATTTTTTGCCATCCAGTTGCTGTAATTTCCATTGCAGTTTTGCCTGCGTTTGTGCCGCTGATGTTGGTTGAATGAAAACGGGAACAGAATAATGCAGCACAAACTGAAGCTTGTTTTTTTCTACTTTTGCAGGCGGTAACTCATCTATCGATAAACGATAAGCGTCTTCGGCATGTGCCGAGGGAGGGTTTGTGCGAATAACACGAATCAACTGACGTTCTCCAGGGGCTAATGCTAACATCGGCGGGCTAATCACCAGTCCCTGAGAGGGAGAAAGTTTGTCGTCATAAGCGCTTTGACTCCAGCGAAAAACCCGAACCTGGGCATTGAGCACATTTTCACCCGCGTTACTCAGCCAGATACCATCGGCATTTTGCGTCGCTTGCAACGTTAACGTGACCGGGGCTATTTGCAGTCCGCTGGCGGTGGCAAGATTGATGCTCGCACCCATCCCTAGCAGGCATGCGCAGGCACACTGCTTTACAGGCAGTTTTACTCTCATATGGCTTCCTGAAGTTAGTAGTTAACGTTAACCGTTACCGTGTCGGCATAGTCGTCAGGAGTGAAGTTGGCGCTCGGTGCGGTGGCATAAACAGTATACGTTTGCGCCAGACCTGTACCCGTCGCCGCTACCCCATTTCCAGGTGCGGTGTCGGTGGCGGTATTCCCCCACACCGGACCTGTTGCTGACGTACGATTTAGCTGATAGGGCACTTTATCGGTATTGGTGGCAGCGTTAGCTACGGAGGACATGGCGCCAGAACCCGTTGTCGTCCCTCCATTGGCAGCCGATGGTGCCAGGCCGATAAAATAGGGCGTGGTTTTTGAGCAATTAATTGAAATAGTGTTGCTTGCACTGGTATTTGTCGCCGTGGTATTCACCGGACCAAGTGTAATATTTGAAGCCGAACCGGCAGTCACGGTACAGGCCTTTTGAATCGTCATCAGCACCTGAAATGTTCCGTTAACGGTTGCTGCATTTGCCACAGAAATAATGGAAAAGGCGCAGCAACAAAGAATTAAGCGTTTGTCTAAGACTAGAGCCATATCCTTTACCTTTTTCAAATAACCACATTTATTACTTTAGAAAAACAATAATGTGGCACAAGAAGACATAATTTAACCCTAGAATAAGTATTAGACGTACGCCAGTTGTTCTAATAAATTTTACTTAGGAAAAAGGTGATGTCGTCTGCAAAAAAATAATACCAATGGGTTAGTATATTGTTTTGTTTTTATGCTATGGCCGGGGTTAAGTCAGGAGGATCGAGGGCAACATATTCCTTGGATGGTACTCAAAATAACCACCCAAAAAATGAGAGTTGTATGATTTATCTTACACGTATTACGTGTAGGTTACGGGCTGTGGAAAATGACCTTATAACCTTGTTCATTCCAGTGTTGGAGCAGTTCATTTTGTCTGCGGGTTGACGTAATACCTGTCCAGACAAAAAGGGTTTGCCCAGGGAAAAGTTCAGGTCTTGGCGATTCAATGGGTTCAGCCAGAACGGCAATATGCCAACCAGATTGCGATAAGCGCCAGGCTTCGAGCCACAGACGGGTTCTGTCTTCAACATCCCAGGCCATCAGGAGGGCATCCTTTCCTGACTTGCGCCGCGTTTCAGACAGCAGTGTGGCAACATATTCAATCAATGCGCCATCAAGCATGCTGTTCATTATGCGGGATGTATTATGGTCAAGTATCAGCCGTTGACGTACGGGAAGATAAACGTGATCGATCAGCGCATCTACGGGGTGAACGCGACCGAGTGCGGTAATTTTAGCTCGCAGCTTCGGTGGATGCGCCATGCGAAGAATGCTCATCATCTCTTCTTGTGATTGATTCCAGTCGTCGTCAGCTTGACGGGTACTGGTTTCCAGCAATGCCTTAACTTTCCCAACAGGTATGCCATTGCTAATCCAACGTTTTATTTCTTCAATACGCTGAATATCTTCTTCATCAAAGAGTCGGTGGCCGCCTTCACTGCGTTGAGGTTTGAGTAAACCGTAACGTCGTTGCCATGCCCGAAGGGTGACAGGATTTATCCCGCAACGTTCTGCGACATCCCCAATGCTGTAATAAGCCATAGTTCCCCCGGGCACTCCTGATTCTCCGTCACCGATATGCGGTTCCTGTTACTTTGTACAACATGCATCAAATTGTACAAAACATACAGAGGATTCTAGCAAAATTAAGATTTACTTTACTATCACGCAGGGAGTAAATGCTGAATTTTTATGTTCAGCATGAGGGCGGTTGTGGTGATTGTTTATTTATAACAATGCGTTAGTTATTTTGACGCTGAGAAATCATTTTTCTCTGGCCATGCAACAGACGGAATACCATTCAGGCAGGCTTGTGCAAAAAGGTTACCCTGGAAGATTTCAATACCTGCGGACTCAAGCCACATCCACTCTTCAGGTTTTTCAACGCCGACTGCGGAAATCATGATTTCCAATGAAGTGCAACATTTGATAATTGCCTGAATGATGGCCTGTCTTGGTCCACTTTTATGCACATCCGTGATCAGCTCGCGGCTTATCTTAATTCGGTCGGGTTGAAAACGAGACAGAAGCTGAAGCCCGGCAAAACCTGCCCCAAAATGATCTATCGCCACACAGATCCCCGCAGCCTTGAGTGACTTTACGGCCTGCGCGAACGTATCAAAGCGCGATATAACTTCGCTTTCGGTAAACTCTACAATGATTTGTTCAGGCACCAGTCCGTGCGCCGCGATTTCGTTTATCAGAAAGCTGACTGCATCGGGTTTGTTTACCAGGGTCATGGGGAGCAGATTGACTGACAGCATTTTGTCGTTAAGTCCCAGCGCGCTTGCCATTGCAAAAGCAGTCTTTTTGCTCTGCAGATCCGCGGTATACAGTTCTTCAGGATTTAAGTTGCCAAAATAAATTGCGGGCGTT
Source organism: Citrobacter sp. MGH105 (assembly GCF_001037485.2). Lineage (NCBI taxonomy): Bacteria > Pseudomonadati > Pseudomonadota > Gammaproteobacteria > Enterobacterales > Enterobacteriaceae > Citrobacter > Citrobacter sp. MGH105. Next base: position 2,320,534 of record NZ_CP073048.1, read on the forward strand.
TCACCGTCTCTACCACGAATAAGTGCTTCCAGAGCAATGACGCGCTGCGACATAGGATCGATAATGGGTTGAAAAGCAAAGCTGAAATCGATATTGGACTGGAGTGTGCTTTCATCCAGGAGAGTACAAGAGTTGTCGGCAATAAAACTCCAGTAATCAGGCGCAGGTATTTCAAAATAACTCGATTTTTCCGTCGCAAGGACAAATGTGCGGAAAAACTGTAATGCCCGGTCATCATAGGTGAGCTGAAATTTTGATGTTCCCTTGTTAAGTACCGCTTGCAGGACGTCATTGCGTTCATGTTTTTGTAAATCAAATAACTCCATCCCCACCTTTCCGAATCTTCTCGCAGGCGCGTAATCGCACATCAGCTCAACGATATTGTGGTGCCGTGGATCGTTACATATACAACGATAAATCTCTTTTACCTGCTCCTCAGGTCCTTCAAGCAGTTGGAAAAAGTGGCGGCCATTAAAGAGTAAAATCCCCGTAACATCGGATCGCCGGTTTTTTAGATTTGCGGCTGTCACCATATCCTCAAGCGCTCTGAGGGGGGCGTCATCACGTAGATGGCTACGGTAAATAATGGTCGTGAGCATGGACAGTCCGGGATCAAGGGAAGGGAAGAGATATGGACAGTATCAAACAAACCAGCTTATGTCCTGATTTTAATACATTATTCTAACTTTATTTTTACAAACAAAGACCCTCAAACAGATCGAATTCATTCGTTAAACGAAGTGAATTGTACAACTGAATTTGATTTTATGTAAATTGATATTTATCTAACTTACTGATTGTATTGATTTAGCACTTTTTGATAAAAATTGATGGCTCGCGTTGTACACATTTTTGGTACAACTTTGCTACTGTTATAAAACTTAATATTCACCAGCATTTTGTTACAGGAGCATGACATGCAGCAGCATACCGTTCGCACTGATACTGCAAGCGCGATTTCTCGTTACTTTGCGAAGGCGCATCTGCCAACTCAACAGGAAACATTGGGAGAAATCGTCACTGAGATACTCAAGGATGGACGAAATCTGAACCGCAAATCACTTTGCACCAAGCTTCTGTGTCGTCTTGAAAAAGCATCCGGGGAGAAAGAACAGAAACACTACAATGCGTTAATTGGCCTGCTTTTTGAATAAAATAAACCCCTTACTTATAGGGGTAAGTAGTGAAGGAGTTATGAAGAAAACTGATAGTGAACGCCTGAAACATGAAATTACAGGTTTGGCTGTGCTAGAAATTTTGCGAATGCATACAGACGTTTCGTTAGCTGCAGTGATTAAGCAATTGCGACTTATGCAGGCCAGTGAAATAGATGGCACACGCAAGCAATTAATTGACAGCGTTATCAATGATTTTACAAACATTAATCCGGGGAAGATAAGTAGAAAACCGGATAAAACCAGAGATGAGAGTGCTTTCAGTGCCAGCAAAAACCCTAAATTACATTAAAGATAATCTTCCAGACTATACAAGCGAGGTTACCATGCTTCATGAAATTAATGTCCACAGTGTAATGACGGATAAAGCTTTATCAAGTTACTTCCATAATGCAGGTGAGCTATTAGCAGATGAGTCTGTGGTATTGGGACAGGCGGTAACAAATGTAATTCTGGCAGGTGATAATGTTAATAATAAAAACATCATTTTAAGCCTGATTAGTTCTCTGGAATCAACAGTTGACGTTGTCCAGGCAGATGTTATCAGAAAAACCCTGGAAATAGTGCTGCGCTACACAGCTGACGACGTCTAAAAAGTCTTCATATTAATATAATATGTACTGTACCTTTGTTATATGCTGAAAGCACTCATGCTGAGCATTTTTTTGATTAAGACTATACATAGCACCCTCTCTAGAACAATTGTGATTTTTCATTGAGGCCATAATGATGAACATCGTTCAGGAACATACTGGAAACGCAGATTTATGGATTGATGATATTTTTATCAGGCAAGGGCTAAAGAATATTCTTGCAGATATTGTTTTCGAAGATTATAAGACGCATCTGGTTTTTTTCACTGCCAATCACTTTGAGGCGGTAAAAAGGCAAAATTACGATCTGAAAACGCATCGTCTGGTACTGCTGATTGATGGTCATCTGTACAGATATCTCAATGATTTATCACTTTACAGACTGCCAATAGATGTTAGCGTTGCCACATTCAAACAATTTATTATTGATATTACTCGTTCTGGCGGTATACACGACAATCAGTCGGAACTAAATATTTCTCTGACTGCGCGAGATAAATATATTTTAACGCAGTTAGGGGAGGGGCGAACTATTTTTGAGATATCCGCTTTGTTGAATCTACATTTAAAAACGATTTACCAGGCCAGGCAGAATCTGATCAAGAAGCTTGGTTGTTCTGGGCTGATTGATTTTCAGGGAATACTGCGAGCGAAAATATTCCTCAACTGGCTGGAACATGCCTGAGTAAATCGACAGTTCGTACTTACTGTTGGGGGATACGACAGGGCCAATGGCCCTGTCCGATATATTTTAAACTTCGCTACTCTGTCACCAGTTCATTTCCCATCTTCTGCTGATGATGCTTTTTGCTCAACGAGAAATAGCCAAATATTAGCGTTATTACCACAATGCTGGCCATAATCAGGAAGATTTCCTGATAGCCCACTTTATCAAACAACTTACCGACAGGCAGTGACAGCACGATAATGCCAATGGAACTGGCGATATTGAAGCCAATGAGATATATCGTTGATGACAGGCGTTTGTCAAAATTCGCTACGCTGAATTTAAACACTGAAATAACAAACAGTGGAACTTCCAGCGCATGAAGCATTTTAATCAAGGAGATAATATAGATATCGGTGAACAGTGCTGAACCCAGGATTCGACAGGTCATGATTGTGCCACCCAGCAGCAATGCGGATTTAGGCCCGATGCGGTTAATCAGGAATGGAACCAGCGCCATACCGACGGCTTCCATAAAGACCTGTACCGAGTTGAGATAGCCGTATACGCGTGGTGCCAGTTCGGGATCGTCAAATAAGCTGGCGTAAAACACCGGGAACATCTGCTGATCGTAGATGCTATAGAACGACCAAGTGCCGACGACAAAGATAACGAAAAACCAGAACTGCGTATCTTTAAAGATAGTGAGAAAATCATTTCGGGTCAGCGCGTTGGGTTCAGGAGCGCGCGTTTTTACAGAAGATGGGGCGGGTGAGTTGGTTTTGAACAACACGTTAATCAACAGGAATAACACCCCCATTACCGATACGCACCAGAAGTTAATGTGTGGGTTGATGCTGAAGAAGATACCGCCAACAAAAGTCCCTGCGGCGTAGCCAAGCGATCCCCACAAGCGGGCGGTGCCGAATTCAAAGTTGAATTTGCGGCTCACTTTTTCGACGAAGCTTTCTACCAGACCACAACCCGCGAGGTAGCCAAGGCCAAAGAAAATGGCTCCCAGCGTCATACCAAGCTTGAAGTTGGAGGTCAGCAGCGGTTCGTAAACATAAATCAGGAACGGGCCGCTGAGCGTGATGACTATCCCCATCAGCCAGATAAGGTGTTTACGGGTGCCGAGCTTATCCTGCAGAAAACCGTAGACCAGCATAAACAGCATGCTAAAGAACTGGTTTACGGCATACAGCATTCCCAGCTCCGTTCCGGACAGGCCAAGTTTATTTTTTAGCCATATCGCATAAAAAGACCACCACAACGACCAGGCGGCAAAGAAAAAGAGCAGATACCCGGATGAGTATCGATATTTGTCATTACTGAACGGCATATTTATCTTCATGATTTTTCCAATCCAGATCAGGTCATTGTAAGGTCTTTCTGATACGACGTAACGAGTGCGCTTTATTACGGGGTAATCGTTCTCCGTAGCGACGGTTGTGACTGAATAAAGCTGCTCAGGTGTTGGCTGTCGGGAAACGCGCTTAGCGCGCCACGCCGGGTGGTCGCCAGAGCACCACAAGCGCTGGCCTGCTCGATAAGTGGAAGTAGCGTTGACGTCGATGTGGGCCAGCCTTCCTCGGCGAGTGCCGCCAGCAGCCCGGCCATAAAGGCGTCACCGGCGCCGGTAGTATCGATACTTTCGACGTTATAGCCGCTTAAAGTTAGCCTGCTGTTTTGCCAGAAAGCGATAGCGCCGTCGGCACCACGGGTGACGATTTTCAGGCGTGCAGGAAAATCAACCAGACGTTCGCAGGCGCTACTGAGACAGTTGGTCTGTGTTAGCCACAGCAGCTCTTCTTCCGACATCTTCAGAATGTCGCTCCGCCGGGCAAACTCGTTGACAAGGTCAAACATCTGCATCTCGTTGCTCCACATCTGCGGACGCAGATTGATGTCAAAGCTCAGAGTACCGCCGGTCTGTCGCAATGCGGCCATAGCCTGGGCGAGGGTGGCGCGGCAGTCAGGGGCAACCAGCGCCAGCGAACAGAAGTGCAGAATATCGGCGCCAAAGTCGGGTAGTCTCGCCGGGCTGAGAAATTGATCGGCAGACGGATTGACCAAAAACTCAAACTGCCGCTCGCCGTTGGGAGCCAGTGAAACCAGTACGGTACTGGTGTGCTGATGTGCATCAAACTCCAGACTTCCTGTATCCACCTGCGCTGTTTCCAGCGTCTGATGCAGAAATCGACCAAAAGTGTCATTGCCCACACGGCCAATAAAACCGCTGGCGCGGCCAAGGCGAGCCACGCCGATTGCCACATTGAAGGGAGCGCCTCCCGCGCAGGCTTCAAACTGCATATTGTCGCGCGGCAATAAATCCACCACAGCGTCTCCGAGCGTCCAGATAGTCATTATTTTTCCCCAAAGCAGTAAGACGGATGTTTATTTGGCGCTGAGCGGCCAGGCATGCCCTTGATTAAAAATGGCGTGTCCGTTCAGGCTGAATAAGGTCAGTTGGCGATCGTCCGGTTCAGGATAAATACGACTGCTAAGGGTATATTCACCGTGATTGACAAATACCTCTACCGAGGAGCTGTCGATAAATAAGCGCAGATCCAGCCGGTCACCAACTGGCAGCGGCACGCTGCGATAACCAGAGAGACTATGCTGCGGGTAGCGGCGATCCAGCACCAGACGCTGTGCCTGAGCATCGACGTAGACCCGTAGTCCATCACCCAGCGCGATACCATATTCTTCAGCACTGCTGCGGGCGATATCGAGACTCAGTTCGACTTCAATAGCGTGCGCCTGCTCCTCTACCATCAGGGTGCGATTGTGTAGTTCGCTGACCGGCCAGACATGAAGCTCACCGCGTAATAATTCCAGCTCTTTCACCGGGTTCATACGCAGCCGCTGATCGGTATCGAGCGTCACCTCGCGGGGGAGGGTAAGCATGCCCGCCCAGCCGTCGGCTTGTTCTGGCATTGGCGATTCCCACATCGACAGCCAGCCAATCACGATGCGGCGCCCATCCGGGGTGGTAAATGACTGGGGGGCGTAAAAATCATGCCCGTGATCCATCTCCTGGAAGGCGTGGGTGACGTGAAAATGGAGATTATCCTGCCATTCGCCGACCATATAGCCGCTCTGGAACAGGTTACGGTAATCGTATCCGTCTGCGGCGATGCCCTGCGGCGAGAACATGAAGACGAGCTTATCGTTGAGTGGGAAGAGGTCTGGGCACTCCCACATGTAGCCCATGCCGTCATCGGCCCTGCCGAGCGTGCTGGCAAACTGCCAGTGCTGTAGATCTTGCGAGCGATAGAGCTGCACTTCGCCCACGTCATCGACCCGGGCGCCCACCACCATGTACCAGTTGTCTCCCTCTTGCCAGACTTTCGGATCGCGAAAATGGTGTACGCCTCGTGGGGTATCCAGAATCATGCCCTGGCGTTCAAAGTGAATTCCATCGGTGCTGGTGGCCAGGCACTGTACCTGATACAGGTTTTCCTCTTTCGCCTCGCCGTCAAACTTATGTCCGGTGTAGATCAGAGCCAGCTTATTGCCTTCAACCACCGCTGAACCGGAAAAACAGCCGTCTTTATCTTCCGGCCCTTCTGGTGCCAGTGCGATGGGTAAGTGCTCCCAGTTCACCATATCGCGGCTGCGCGCATGGCCCCAGTGCATTGGTCCCCAGACCGGCTGCCACGGATAGTGCTGATAGAACGCATGGTAGTAACCATCGAACCAGGACAGACCGTTGGGATCGTTCATCCAACCCGTTGGTGGCGCCAGGTGATAGCGTGGATACCAGCGCGGGTTTACAAGGTCTTTCTGCTGGCTTAAGGCTTCGTTGGCTTTGGAAAGTAGTGACGTCATTTGCTTGTCCCTGTAAGTGAATTGATCAAAAGATAACGTTAACATTCTCGGTTTTCTCGTAGATTTGATGGTAATATCGATGTTAATCACAAAAGTTAACGTTAACATTTTGCGGGCGTTATCGAGATCGCATTTTCAGACCCCGGCAAAGTGAACATCGGCGAAGGAGAGGGTATGGCATCTTTAAAGGATGTGGCGCAGCGGGCTAACGTCTCGTTAATGACCGTATCGCGGGCGATTAACGAGCCCGAACGACTACGGCCTGAAACCTATAAAAAGGTGATGGAAGCGGTAGATGCGCTGGGGTATGTCTCCGATCTCTCCGCTAAAAAAATTCGTGGCGCGAAAACCACGGCTAACACGATTGGGGTGCTGGCGTTGGACACCATGACTACGCCATTTTCCGTGGAGATAACGCTCTCTATCGAAGAGACCGCGCGGGCGCACGGTTGGAATAGCTTTGTGGTGAATATGTTCAGCAATGACAAGCCAGAGAAAATGGTTGATCTGCTGTTGGCGCATCGCCCGGACGGTATTATCTACACCGCGATGGGACTGCGCCAGGTACCGGTACCGGAAAAGCTGCATAAGTATCGCTGCGTGCTGGCGAACTGTGAAAGCACAAGCGGCCCTTTCCCCACCTATATTCCCGATGATGAACAAGGGCAATATCTTGGCGTGAAAGCTCTGTTGGCCGCAGGCTATCGCCGACTGCTGTGTATCCACCTACCGAAAGGAATTGTGGCGACCGATCGCCGTCGGGCGGGAATGGAGAGGGCTTGTCGTGAAGCGGGTGTCGACCCTGATGCAATGTTCCACCACTATCTTCCGCCGGGCGAGCGCCACCATATTGATGCGGCGGAGATTGCCGGGCATTACCTGAGCGGCGCGCGCCCGATGTTCGATGCGGTGGTGTGCGGTAACGACCGCGTGGCTTTTGTTATCTACCAGCTCTTGCTGGGGCGAGGGCTGCGCATTCCGCAGGACGTCGCTGTGCTGGGCTATGACAATATGGTGGGCACCGGCGAGCTATTTTTGCCGCCGCTCTCAACGGTACAGCTGCCGCACTATGAAATCGGGCGTCTTAGCGCGCTGCATCTTATCCAGGGGCTCGATCACCGGGATACCGTGCGGGTAGACAGCCCCTGGCTTCCGCGCGCCTCAATATGATTAACCTAACTGCTTCGTTTCATCAACCGGAGGGATGTGTGAATTATGTGGGGGGAGGGCGCTAATTTGCTGGTGGATGTTACAAAACTGAAACGTGGGGGTACTGCTAAGTCACGGTTTAGCGCGCAAGGCTCAAAGTTGGGGCGTGTATTAAGCTCTCGTCGTAATTTAGGGTTTCAATAAAATAACCGTTATTTATTAATGTTAACGTATCAATACATCGTAACTTACGAAACGTTTAGATTTTAGTTCGTACTTACCCATCTATCGCTCTTCTCTGCTCATTCTGCTTCTGTAACTTCAGCGGGACGCACAAGCGTCCACCACATTAACCACATGCAATAGTTCAGCTCAGTGACATCGGATTCTACGGCGGTTATAGGCTTTTACGTCCCTTTTTTAGCCTACAGATAAACCGTGAAAATTGTGATCCCGTACTCAGATAGTGCATTCCGTGGTTGCCTTTTAACCACAGACTTTTATTGTATTCTCATTGTATACAATTAAAATACAGGATGGTGAGTATGAAAGTGATTGATACCCATAACCATGTTTGGCATTGCCAGGGAGAGCATTTTGCCTGGATCACAGACGATCTGGCGGCAATTCGCCGTGATTTTCTTATTGACGATTTGCAGGCCGTATTGGCTGAAAACCACATCGAAGGCGCCATTTTAGTACAAGCCATCCCTTCAATTGAGGAGACCGAATGGCTGCTGGAAATAGCTGAGCATCACGATGAAGTAAAAGGTGTTGTGGGATGGGTGGATATAAACCACGGGGCTGGGATCGCAGAGGATTTGCAGAGACTGCAGAGAAAATCCCGCTATCTGAAAGGGATCCGCTATATGTCTCAGGGCTTGCCTGAGAGCCATTTAGTGACCCCGCAATTTATCCAGGGGGTACGTTGCGTTGGAGAGCAGGGGCTGGTGTATGAACTGCTGGTTACGCACCAACAGCTGGAGGCGGCAAGCCAGCTTATCTCTGCTTGTCCGGAAGTGACCTTTGTTATCGAACATGCGGCAAAACCCGCAGTTCGCGACGGAGAAATTACCCGCTGGCGTGAACAGTTAATGTTGATTGGTGAGGCTTACAGCAATGTTTTTTGCAAACTATCAGGCCTGGTCACGGAAGCAGATTATGCCCGCTGGACGGGACCTGGGCAGGCGAGCCAGGAGCTTGAACCTTATTTTAGCTCGGTTTTTGCCGCATTTGGTGATGAGCGAGTGATGTATGGATCCGACTGGCCTGTTTCTCTACTGGCATTACCGTATGCCGACACTTTAGGGCTTTACCAGAACTACCTGCAATCTCACCAGGCTCTTTCCAGCGATAACTTTTTTTATCGCGTGGCAGAGAAGGTTTACTCATTAAAGTAACAGGGGGGCACTTATGGAAGTCGTTCAATATATCCTCGGATTTGGCCCGGCAGTGGTCATTCCAATGATTATGTTTTTATTTGCCGTGCTATTTGGCGCGAAACTTGCCGATGCGGCGAAAAATGCAATGACGGTAGGTATTGGGTTTCTCGGTCTTTCGTTGCTGATCGGTTTTATGGTGACATCACTCAGCAGTTCGACAGAAGCGATGGTAAAAAACCTCAATCTTCATTATGAAGTATTGGATCTGGGCTGGCCGTTAATTAGCGCCTTCAGTCTGGCTGCGCTTTCTCTACCGATTGTTTATGCGTTATGTTTTGCCACTAATTTGTTGATGATTTCAACCAATACCACCAAAACCCTTAACGTTGATTTTTGGAATTACTGGCACTTTGTATTTGCCGGAATCATCGTTGAACAGGTGACGGGTTCATTTTGGATGGGGATTTTTGCAAGTTGGATCACATTTATTATTACGCTAAAAATCGCCGATTACATTGCCCCACATGTGCAGAAATTCTGTGACACGCCAAACGTGACCATTACTCAGGCGGAGATCGTCGCATGGGCCCCGCTGGCATTTTTAATGGACCGTGTAATTGATCGCATTCCGTTGATTAACAAAATTGACCTTAATCTCAGCAAAATTGAAGCCAAACTAGGGTTTTTTGGTAGTCCGTTAGCGATGGGGGCCATTCTGGGGGTGATCATCGGTATGCTTGGCGCGCTACCGTTCAGCGATATTATTAAGAGTGGAATGAATTTTGCTGCGGTCATGGTGTTATTACCGACGATGGCGGGAGTGCTGGTCAGTGGTCTGGTACCGATTACTGAAATTGCTTCTGAATGGGTAAAGAAACGTTTTCCAACAAAGTCACTTTATTTTGGTATCAGCGGTGAAATTGCTTTTAAAAATCCTGCGGTATTGTCTGTAGGTATTTTGATGGTGCCACTCACGATTCTGATTAGTACTATTTTGCCTTTTAATACCATGATGCCATTCGCTGATATTCCTTATCTGCCGATATTTGTTGTCTTTGGTACGGTTGCATGCAACGGAAACATGTTCCGTGGATTAATTAATGGCATTGTCATCGTGTGTGGGATCCTGTGGTTTGGTTCGGATCTCGCTGTAGTGTCGCAGGCTTTGGCCGAAAAGGCACAATTGAATGTGCCAAAAGAGATGATGGCCTCATCAATCGATGGTGGCTCACACGCTATATCTTATATCTTCTACAAAATGTTCGAGCTGTTAAAAGGAATGAATCCTGCGCTCTTGTGTCTTTTTTCTATCGTAGTGACCGGGATTATTATTTATGTGCTGAAGTTGATTTTTAATATTAATAATAAATCAACAGCAGCGACCTCATTAACTGCAAACAAAGTTGACTAAGAATACTGATAAACATCAGGGGAATATTATGATTACTCAGAATACAATTAAAAGTGTAGAGCTTAGTGTACCTTCTTTAACCTTCGGCGCAGCCAGCCTGGCTAATTTATTCAGAACGCTGAGCAATAACGAAGCCATGGACATTGTTGATAAGGCAATTCAGGTTGGCTGGCGCTACTTTGATACTGCACCACATTATGGCAGCGGACTTTCTGAACTGCGTTTAGGTCTGGGATTACGTGGACTGGAGCGTAGCGAATATGTTTTGTCCACCAAGGTTGGTCGCCTGCTGCAATCCCGGAAACAAGAGCCAGGCCTTGAAGCAGGGGAATTTTTTTATGATGAGAACCCTTTTAACCGACAGGCTGATTACTCCTATGAGGGCATCATGCGCTCATACGAAAACTCTATCCAGCGGCTGGGAACCCGTTATATCGACATTCTCTATGTACACGATCTCGGCACTTATACCTACGGCAATACGGAACTGGAACGCCAACATTTTAAAACCTTCTGCGAGTCAGGGCAGAAGGCTTTAGAAGAGCTAAAGCGCAATGGTGATATCAAAGCCTGGGGCGCAGGCGCGAATGAAGAGGCAATCCTGATGGAGGTGATGGATAACGCTGCCCCGGATATCTTAATGCTCGCCAACCGCTACAACCTGCTGGAAACAGACCGCCAGGCGTTCTTTGCTAAATGTGAAAGCAACAATGTTTCGGTGGCAGTTGCCGCACCTTTCGCTACTGGAGTTTTAGTCGCGAAAGATAAATCGAAGGCGTTGTATGAATACGGTTCCGCGCCAGCGCAGGTTATTGAAAAAGTAAATGCGATAGAAGCGCTATGCGCAAAACATGCCGTACCGATTGGTGCTGCGGCGCTGCAATTCCCATTAAGAAACCAAAATGTGGTCACTGTAACCTGCGGCGTTCAATCCGTAGAACAAGCGTTGACTAATTTTGCCTGGGCTAACTGGGATATTCCGCAGGAATTGTGGGATGAACTGGCCAGCATTGGTATTCAGTAAGCATCATTTGTAACTTTGCGAAAAAATTAACAGATATTGAGGATGTAATGAAAATAGTTAAAGCCGAAATCTTTATGGTTGATTTGAAACCTAAAGTAAAACGTGTCGATGCGATTCAGTCTTTTGTCTCCCAAGAGACGCCGATTATTCGTTTAACAACATCGAGTGGAGAAATTGGTGAGGGCTATACCTACACAATTGGCACCGGCGGCTCATCTGTGGTTGCGCTGTTACGAGATCACCTGTTACCGAAATTGATTGGTCAGGATGCGACGATGATTGAGGGCATCTGGGAATCATTGCTGTTCTCAACTCACGCGACCTCGGTTGGCGCCATTACGTCTCTGGCACTGGCAGCCATTGATACCGCATTATGGGATTTGAAGTGTAAGCGCATGAATTTGCCGCTGTATAAAGTCGCAGGTGGTGCGAAGTCGCGCATGAAGTTATACACCACCGAAGGGGGCTGGCTGCATTTAAGCACTCAGGAATTAGTTGATGATGCGCTGGCTGTTAAGGCGCAGGGATTCTGCGGTTCTAAAATCAAAATTGGTTCTGAAAGTCCGGTGCGTGATATCGAGCGTTTGACTGCTGTACGTGAAGCGGTGGGGGATGAGTACGTGATCATGACTGATTGCAACCAGGCGTTTAAATTCTCGGAAGCCAAACAGCGCGCAGCGTTGTTGGAGCATATTAATCTTTCATGGATTGAAGAGCCGTTTCTGGCGCATGATGTTGATTCTCATCAAAAATTGTGTGAGTCAACCACCATTCCTGTCGCGGTGGGTGAGTCCATTTATTCTATCCAGCACTTCAAAGAGTATTTACAGAATAATGCCGCAGATATTATTCAGGTTGATGTGGCTCGTATTGGTGGTATTACACCATGGCTTAAAGTTGCACATATGGCGGAATGCTTTAATAAAATTGTCTGTCCGCATTTCTTGATGGAATTGCATATATCATTATGTTGCGCCATTACTAATAGCCGTTGGTTGGAATATATTCCACAGCTCGATAGTGTTACTCTGAATAAAGTGAATATTCGCGAAGGATATGCTTTCCCACCAGAAGAACCTGGTTTGGGTATTCAGTGGGACTGGCAGAAAATACAGGCTGATACTGTTGTTTACCATGTCATTGAATAAAACAATTTTTATTTTCTCAGGAATATATTATGTCTGAAAATCATGCTCAATTTCACGGTGCATGGTGCCCATCAATTACGCCTTTTGATCAACAAGGAAATATTGATTTATCGGCACTGCAGCAGCATTTGCGACGTTTGGAAGAGGCTGGGACTCATGTCGTATTGCTAATGGGAAGTATTGGGGAGTTCACCGCATTAACGCTGGATGAACGACTGATGCTTATCCGTGAGGCACGGAAAATGTCATCGCTGCCGCTGGTGGCAAATATCTCAGCTACCTGTATGGCGGATATGATACGTCTGTCAGAAGAGGCCTGGCATTGCGGGTATCAAGCAGTGATGATTCTACCTCACTACTATTTTCAACAAACGCCGACCCAACTATTGGCATACTACCGCGGTCTGGGGCAGCGCCTGAATGGAAAATGGTTCGCATACAACTTTCCTGCCCGAACTGGATGCGACCTGGACGCGGTACTGGTAGCGCAATTAGCGGCAGAATTTCCCAATTTTGTGGGTGTTAAAGATACTGTTGATTGTCTCTCTCATACTCGCGCAATTATTCAGTCAGTCGCGTCCGTTAGAGACGATTTTGTTGTTCTGTCCGGTTATGATGAATATCTTATCCCAAATCTCCTGGCTGGTGGCGCGGGAGTTATTTCAGGATTAAATAATATTTGTCCCGAACTTTTTGTGCAGGCAATTAAAGCCTGGGATGGAAATGATCTTACCCAGCTTACTGGCATACAGCGTGAGATAAGCCGACTTTCTGCTATTTATAATATTGGTAATGATTTTGTTACTACAATTAAAACCGCGGTGGCTCATAAGTTTCAGTATTCTGGAGAGAAATCAAGAAGCTTTGCGGGGGAACTAACTCGTCAGGAATCGCAACAGATTGACATAATGTTCAGTATCCAATAATCAAAAATCAATAACAGCATACATTATGCTACGGCAATGCTGTATTGCTGTTATACCTCTCTGTTATAAGGTATAGAATATGTCTTATAGAATGATATTAAATGAAACCTCATATTTTGGCGTGGGTTCAATTAACGCTATCGTTGATGAAGTTAAAAAGCGAGGTTTTAAAAAAGCGCTGGTAGTTACTGACCACGATCTTATCCAGTTTAATGTAGCGACCAAGGTACTTGATATTCTTGATAGCGCAGGGTTGCCTTACCAAATTTTTGATAAGGTCATACCTAACCCTACGATTGACGTCGTGCAGCAAGGTGTTGAGGCATTTCGTCAGGCGGGGGCAGATTACCTGGTCGCTATTGGCGGCGGTTCACCGCAGGATACGTGCAAAGCGGTAGGGATAATCATTAACAACCCTGAGTTTGCCGATGTCCGCAGCCTCGAAGGTGGGGCTGACACTAAAAATGCCGCTGTACCGATGATTGCCATTCCAACGACCGCGGGTACGGCAGCTGAGGTGACTATTAACTATGTGATTACCGATGTAGAGAACCGACGTAAGTTCGTTTGCTACGATCCTCATGCTATTCCGGTCGTTGCCATTATTGATGCTGACATGATGGCCAGCATGCCGCCCAGTTTAAAAGCGGCAACCGGTGTTGACGCACTGACTCATGCAATCGAAGGATATATTACGAAAGGGGCATGGGAATTAACCGATACGCTTCATTTAAAGGCGATTGAGATGATAGGGCGTTCGCTACGCGGTTCGATACAGGGAGTCGCCCAGGACGCTGAAGGCATGGCGGTGGGGCAGTATATTGCCGGGATGGGCTTTTCTAATGTCGGATTGGGCCTGGTGCATGGGATGGCCCATCCTCTGGGTGCATTCTATGGTACGCCACACGGCGTCGCCAATGCAGTGCTATTGCCGCATATCATGGCATACAACGCCGAGTTTACAGGAGACAAATATCGCCAAATTGCACAGGCTTTGGGCAATACTCAGGCCATGGTGATGCCGATCGAAGAGGCGCGTCAGGCGGCCGTTGAAGCCGTGGCACAGCTTAACCGCGACGTAAATATTCCCGCCCGACTGCGCGATATCGGCATGAAATATGAAGATATCGATGCTCTGGCAGCCGCGGCAATGGCGGACGTCTGTACAGGTGGAAACCCTCGAGATACTTGTATTGAAGAGATTAAGGCGTTGTACCGACAACTCTACTAATTTTTAACTTTCCACATGACCGGTAGAAATACCGGTCATGTTATATGCATAGCCTATTTAAAGCTGGAGAACAGGCGGTTGTAGGAGTTGTTGACGTGATGGGCAATGGCCTCACGGGTTTGTTCTATATCGCGGGCAATAATACCGGCGCAAATTTTCAAATGTTCTTTGGATGAATCAATAATTGAATCATTTTTCATTTTGTCTGAACGCAGCATGCGTAACCGGTCATACATGAAGGTCAGCGTTTTAGTCACAATAGCGTTGTGGCAATCGGATAGCATTTGTTCATGTAGCTCGTTATCAGCTTCGAGTAATAAAGACACATTCGAATCATGAAAACCGACTTCAATTTTATCTTTAATTGTCTGGTAGCGTTGCGGGTCCTGGTTCTCCCATGACAAATTCAATACCATAATTTCAATGTCTTTTCGGATCTGGAAAATATCACGTATTTCACTGAGCGTAATGGGTTTAATGGTTTTCGTTTTATTTTTGGAAGGCTCAATCCAGCCTTCAGTCATCAGGCGAAACAAAGCTTCGCGCAGCGGCGTACGGCTGACATTAAGTTCCTGACATAGCTCATTTTCTGAGATAGCCCCCACCAACTCATTGGCGATGATTTTGGCCTTCAATTGATGATATGTTTTTTCGCTGATGTTCATAGTCTGGCTTTAATGAGGGTCATAATCATGTTTAATGAGATACAAATTAGCCCCTTGTCACTATGAAATCAATGGGTAAGCCCGGTTGTACAACGAATTAGCTCGTGTTTCAACGACTCAGTCAGCAGCACTAACAGCTGCCAGCGCGTCCACATCCTTCTGCAGATGATGTTTTTTTACTCAGCGTGAAGAAACCAAATACCGGCGTTCATACCACGATACTGGCCATCATTAAGAAACTCTCCTGACAATCCACCTTTGCAAACTCAACGTTGAATTTGGCTTAGTGGAAGAGATAGCCGTTAGCCAGTTTGATGAGGATGTATGTAGGTGGTCTTTTGGCCGCCATGTCTCTGGCATTTACTCCTGATGAGGAGCGCTTTTTGTCCCTAAAAATTGTCCAATGCGACTAATGGTCAAATAAATTGTCGATTTCTCTAAAAAAAATGATCAGCGTGCCGATACACTGACAGGATATGTCAGCATTTTATATATAATTCATGTCAGGAAAACAGAAAAGTAGGTGCTTATGGCTGATTCAGCAAGGAGTTGCTCAGCAGAACGTTTAGTCGATATCCTAATAGAGCTGCAAACTTGTGGCGTAGTGAATCGCTATCAGTTGATGAAGAAATTTAATATCACTGAACGAACGGTCTATCGTGATCTTAATATGCTTTCCTCCTTTATTGAGGGGTGTGGTGGAGGAGAGTATCGATTGATACCGATTCGCGCGCAGAATAATAGCGCCTATGCCCTTCATGACCCACTGGCAAAGCTGCTGGACGCCGACGCGGTTTTTCCTGATAGAGATGAGGATTTTTGGCTTAGCTTAGAAAAACGAGCGGTAGAACAGCATGTTAGAGTTCAGTTTGGTCGCCCTGAACATTCAGTCAGAAATGATTTGCGAAAGTATTTTAACTTATTAGAAAAAGCGATTCAGAAAAACAGTGTCTGTCATATTTTATATAAAGACAAAACGCGCACCGTTCACCCTTATAAATTAGTTAACCAGAAAAATATTTGGTATCTGCAGGCGACCGAGGACGGAAAGCTAAAGTCTTTTTCGTTAAGTAAAATTCGGTGGTTGGATATCCGGAAAGAGCATTTTACGGTCGATACACCCACACTGTCATTAATTGATGAGCATCGCGATCCTTGGGTAAGTGAAGAGACGTTTGAGGTGCGGGTGCGTATTAAACACAGCATTGCTGGCTACTTCGCAAGACGAGATTTACTGCCTCAGCAAGAATTAGTGCGTGAAGAGAATGATGGCGTGACTTTGCTTTGCAAGGCAGCACATCAGAATCAAATTATTCCATTAATTCTATTCTGGTTACCGAATATAGAAATTCTGGAACCTGAATGGTTGAAAACAACGGTCATCAACATACTGCATAACTACATCACTGGCGATCGCGACTCTGTTCCTGTTCTGGAATGTGATGCGTAGCGGGTAACAACGACTTATTGCACAGGAGATTTTTATTTATGGCATTACCTTTCATTATTCTGGGCGTCGCGGCAGCGGCAACGGCGTTTGGTGGCAAAAAAGCTTATGATGGCTACCAGAAAAAATCAGAAGCCGACGATGTTTTAGATCGCGCGCAACGTCGCTTTGATAAGCATAAAGAGAGCTTTGATCTGGCGAATGAAACAACGTCGAAAAAACTGGCCGAGCTGGGTGAAAAAGAACTGAAGATCGGTAAAGATTTCAATGAATTTAAAACGATTGCCGACGATCTGTTGGCGCGTATGGCTAAGGATGGGCATAAAGATCTTCGTCTGAAAGTACCGCAGCACAACATCAATAAAATTCAGAGTCTGGCGATTTCCGCCACGGAATATCTGACGACGGTCGTCGGTGCCGGGGTGTCCGGTGCTGCCGCTGGTTTTGCCGTGTACAGCGGCGTGATGGCGTTTGCCGCAGCGTCTACCGGTACGCCGATTGCCGCCCTGTCTGGTGCGGCGGCGTATAACGCCACAATGGCGGCTATTGGCGGCGGTTCTCTGGCCGCAGGCGGCTGGGGAATGGCGGGCGGTGCGATGGTACTTGGCGGCGCGGTAGTGGCTCCGTTGATTGCTATCGCAGGCTGGGCTTACGATAGCCATGCCGAAAAGGCGCTTAACAATGCTTATCAAAGCTCCCGTGAAGTGACAGCTGCGGTGGAAAAAATGAATGCGGCTGAAGCGCAGCTGACGAAGGTGCAGCAGTATGTAAATAGCATTTATGAATCAATAACCCGTATGCATAGCGTCTTTGTTCAACACTACTTTGAACCGCTGAAAGCGATGCATGCCATCATTGTTGAACGTCATGAGAAGAATATAACCACCGAGATTAGTGAGTCGGAAGAGATCATGGCGATTATCGACCATGGTTATGAATTAGCCGCCATCATGACCGACGTGATCACCACGCCGCTGTTCAAGCCGGTGACGCAGGAAAACGGTGAAGCCGTTATCGAAGATGGCGTGATCCAACTGCAGACCGACAGCAACGGTATGAACCTGCTGAACAAAGAGATTCTGGACGAAAAACTGGCGGTTTCTGCTTCTGAGTTTGACGCATTTTCTTCTCGTATTTAATCGACGCGCCGGGCGAATCTGCCCGGCATTGCTATGGGCGAGCACAATGAACACAGCCAGGTTTGACTGGGGTGAAGAGTTACATCAGACGGTGGTTAAGAGTCTGACCACCTCTTTTGGGTTGGATTTTCTCTTGCTGGAGGATAAACACGGCGGCGATGTGAATACCATTCATAACGCTCGCGAGGGAGTGTATGCCACCGATGCCGAGCGTCAACGGTACGAGCAACGTGAAGGGTATGATTCTCATCATTACCATAGCCACGAAAACTACATTGCCACCAACCGGGCGGGAAAAAAGGCGCACGAGGCCGGTACGTTGACCGATACCTACACCGGTGAGAAATTTGCGGCTAATGATAAAAAGAACCTCGACCATATTATTGCCGCCCATGAAATTCACAACGATCCCGGGCGTATCCTTGCCGAATGTGATGGTGCCGATCTGGCTAATGATTCATCAAATCTGACCTTCACGAATGAGTCGCTGAATAAGGCGAAGAAGGCGAAAACGATGGATGCCTTCGTGCAAACGCTACAAGAACAGCATGCTGTGACCACGCAGGAAATTGCCCGTTTACGCAGCCAGCCAATGCTTTCCGAGCAAGAGCAAAAACAGCTGAATAAGCTGGAAAATAAAGCCGCCGCCGATTTTGAACGGATGAAAGAGGCCGACAAAAAGGCGCGGGCAAAATACAACAGTACGATCAATCAGGAATATTATACCAGCAGTAAGTTTGCGAAGAATGTCGCCACCGCCACAATGAACAATGCGTTTCGCATGGGAACGCGACAGATGTTGGGACTGATTCTGGCTGAGACCTGGTTTGAGTTCCGTGAGCGTATTCCCGTGATGTTTGAGAAGCATCGTCATTCATTCGATGCCGGAGACTTCCTGCAAGATGCGGCGGAGGCATTACGCGCAGTCTGGCAGCGAGTGCAGGGTAAATTCAGCACTTTCCTGACGTCCTTTAAAGACGGTGCCATCGGTGGCGTGCTCTCCAGCATTACAACGACGCTGTTCAATATCTTCTTTACGACTAAGAAGATGATGGTGCGCCTGATTCGTGAGATGTGGAACAATTTGGTACAGGCCTTTAAAGTTATGGTCTTTAACCCTGAAGGGTTAGCGCCGGGGCAGCTCGCTAAAGCGGTAAGCAAGCTGGTGGCTGCGGGTGTGGCCGTGGCTGCTGGTGTGGTGGTTAACGAAGCTTTAGCCAAGATGCTCGTCTTTCCTTTTGGTCCGGAACTGGCCGCTTTCTGCGGTGCGCTGGCGACAGGTATTCTGACGCTGGTAATGAACTACTTCCTGGAACACAGCGCATTGATGAAAAGGGTCTGGGCGTTTCTGGATACGTTTAAAGATAAGTATCAGAAAGCACTAGAGTATTATCAGCAGGTGAATGCTGAACTCGATCGTTATCTACTGGAGCTTTCGGCGTTAGAGTTTGCTATTGATTCGTCAGCGTTATCGCGTTTCTCGCTGCATCTTAACGCGGTGAACAGTGAAATTGAGCGTGGTTTGTTGCTGCGAGCAGAGGTTGAGCGCCGAAATATTGCGCTACCGTTTGAAGCAGGGAATACCCGCTCTGTGCGTAGCTGGTTAAGTAAACTATGACGCTCACGCCCGCGTTTCCCTGTAACCAGTGTGGCGCTTGTTGTCGCCACGTCGATCGCGCCAGTGAAACGCAATTTCTTGATCGCGGTGACGGCATTTGTCGTCACTATCAGATGGAGACAAAGCTGTGCGCGATTTATGAAACACGTCCGCTTATTTGCCAGGTAGAAAAGCAGTATCAGCTTAACTACCGACAGCAATTTAGCTGGCAGGAGTTCATTACGCTTAATCGTGAAGCGTGTTTAATTCTGGAGAAAATGTAGGGCGGTGTGCTTCACGAAGGGGTCAGGGTCAATATGTACTCATTATGGAGTTGGCTCGCTTTCGTAATGCGAAGGTCGTAGGTTCGACTCCTATTATCGTGCCATTTAAATCAATAGGTTACAGTTTATTATTTGCATATAATCTTACTGTCTTCTCTCCCGCGTACTTACTGGCGTACTTATTTAGCATGGCATAGCTGAGTGTCATGTTCCCGTTCTCAAATAAATTCAGACCCTACAAACTATTCCCTTCATAGGCTACTAAGAAGCCAATCCAACAGAAGTATCTAACTGAAAACTCATTGCGTTTACATGAAAGTGGTCAAATGCTTGATATACCTCATTGGACGTCACATGATCTGTGCCGCCCTGTACGGACAGGGCTATCTCGTTTGCAATGTCCAAACGAGGTAGCTGAGGCTAAATTGGGGCATATGCGTGGCGGCGTTGAAGGTATTAGGATTTACTGACACATAAAAGTGATGGTGAAAAAATGTTGCCTATCAGATATGCATTTTGAAGTTTTGATACATGCATTCGTTTCTCTGGTTCAGAGCTATCGTAGATGGCTTTAGTAAAAAAATCATCAGGCATTGTGTCAGCTGATTTCTTTCTCAGTCGTGCTTCAGAAAGCCTTACGGTGCCAGAATCTAGCATCACGTATTCAAACGCAATGGTACGCTGGACGCTACTTTTCCCAACGCCATGCTCTCCTGTTTCCGTAACGACACCAGAAAAATCAACCTCACCGGATCCGTCTTTATAAATCTGAACGTATACACTGCCATTGAATTTCACCCCATGAGGTAATTCTGGCATCGAGATCGTCGATACACAGTTGATGCTTATCCCATTATTGGGTGCCCAGTCAGCGATTCCTGTCGCGCGAACAGCAATTGCTGAAACAAACGCAATTGCTGAGACGCTTATCAGTGTTTTTTTCTTATTAATTTTCATGGATATAGATATCCTTGCAACCTGCAAATTTAGTTTGTTCTTTGTTATTCCAGGTGCAGCGGGACAAAAATACGCGTCCTTTTTCACCGTAGGTGTATAGATCGTCAGGCTGGAAGAAGTAGGTCGCACCCTGAATGCACGGAAGGTAAGTGTTTGTTAACAATCTGGCTTTTTCGAGTTTGACGGACATCATTTCTGGGGAGTTGTTATAAAAAGTATACACAGGGCACTGATCAATCTTACCGAGTTTCCAAGTCTTTATAGCTGAAATCATATCAGAAGCACCATTTTGTAATGGGTAAAAGGCTATAACCAGTGAACTCAGCAACAAAGTCATTACCAAAATCCAGATTTTTGCCGATACTTGCGTTTTTTTTATTTGCACCGATGCCTTAACATTTAATGAATTGATTTCACGGTAGTTATCAGTCTCTCTGATAGATATAGAGTCATCAGGAACCAAGAAGCCCACCCGGGGTATAGTCTGAATGACTTCCTGATTACAGCCGAGATCGTGGAGTCCTCTTCGTATAAATGAAATGTACTGGCTCAGAGAGTTATTCGAGGCCTGAAACCCATTCTTATCCCAAACATTAACTAAAAGATCCTCACGGGAAACGACCTTGCCTCGTTGCTCAAGCAGGAACGAAAAAATACGATTCGCCGTGATGGAAAGTACAACCGAATTTTCGGGTGATGAAAGACTGGCAAGGACACCATCATCAGTTCTGAATGTTACTTCGTTGTAAATTTGGTAAAGCATATGTGTATTCATCTGCATATGATTGTTCCTCTCTATTTTAGCTGATATTTCACGTTTTGACATTGTGCTCTATCACGCATACGCATTTTGCAGTTAGATATTTTATAAAACTATTTCTTCTATTGCTTTATCAGAATATCTACCTATATGACATAACATTACTTCTATAGATTCCTGGGTAAGGTGTTGTTGTATTATTATTTTCGTCTCAAACCCTCCCAGTAACGAGGCTCTTCGTGAAGGTTCTGTCAATTAATTTTGAGAACATCATGAAGGGCATTATCAGGATTTACTCATGATGGATAGGCAAACATTCATGGTCATCACGCATGATACTTTTCTTCGTCAGTCTATTTTCGCTTTAATGAAACAAATTTGTTGTGAAAATAGAATATGTTTCATTGATGTCGATTCATTTAACTCGCTTGGAGAACTGAATGACACCCTATATCACTTTTCCAAAGAGGATGAAATTCGAACGATTTTGATCTCTCGCGGGTTATGGATCTCTAAGGTTATCTCATCTCAAATTGATTTATCTGTGTATGATGATTTAAACAAATGGCGACACCTTATAACGATAGCTAAACTAAAATCGGTGAGTAATGTAATTGAAAAAATTGAATTCTTCAAGGACTTCAAAGGAATGAGCCAATGTGAAGTTAAAACAATTCAATCATTAAAACTTTCAGAGAGTATTTTCTTGGCTGCAAAAAAATCAGGCGTAAGTTATAAAAACTTTTTGAGAAGTACACTCGCTATAGCAAAGAGGTATAATCTTAAAAACACCGCCAACCTGCACTTCTTTGTTTACAGGTTTAATAAATAGGATTACTCTCAAAAAAGTTTTTCCAGGGTGGTAATCCCCCCTGGAGCTTTTTAATCATGAAGCTATTAGTTAACGACATGCTGAAAATATATATCGATAATATGTACTCACCAGAATGTATACTTCCGCTAACCAATAAAATGTCGTGTAACACCATTTAAAATTCAGCACGATAATCTTTAAATATTTATTTTTATAGATGATGTATCTATAAATAACGAATTATTCATTATATATACCCTAGAAGAGGGGCGGCAAGTAAAATCACTCACGAAACGCCTGAGCTAAAAATCAGGCACTGATAATTTTGGCCCAAATTCACCTGTGAAGTAATCGCGAAAGAAAATGGGCTGTTAAAAGCGAGTGAGATGATGAACAAAGTATTTAAGGTTATCTGGAGCGTAGCCCGCTCGTGTGCCGTTGTTGTTTCCGAACTGGCACGTGGAAACGTACAATCAAGCAGTTCTTCGCTTATTACGGAAGAACAATACAGCGCAGAATTCCAGAATGCATATGTTTTTCGAATGGCACCTGTCGCTTTATTAATGCTTGCACTTTTTCCAGCGAAATCACAGGCAACAGATTATGTAGTAGACTCCATGACCCCACAAGATGCCATAGAGATAACAGTGAGTGGACGGGATAATACATTGTCAGGTAGCTTTTCGAATGTTTCGTATGGTAATAGTGGTTACACCAATATGACTCTGGGTGAGGCTTATGATAAAGGTCTTCTAGGTACTAATAGTGAGTATGTTAAGAATAACAACATATTTAACATCGGCTCGCAAAGCAAAGTAATTGACTTTATAGATCCAGTTACCGGGAATACGACATCAATAGCGGTCTACGATAATGATGCGATGGTCATTAACTCTCTCGCCGACTTTAATGTTACGATTTCAAATGCCGTGGGTGCTAACGGCCAGTATATAGATCGTAATCTATACAACGTTAATAGTGGAGCCACTCTTGATGTCAATGTTGGAAGTCAGGATGCCAACTGGATTAATGATAGGGAAAACTTATTTAGCGCTGTTTTCAAAAGTTCAAATACGAGTAGCATAAATAAAGCATCAGTTTTTAATGTTTCCAGTGAGTCTGGTGACAAAGCAGAGCTTAATTACCATTCTAAAACAATAGCCCAGTTAGGTAATGATTACAACAATCACAGTGGTGGCACGGCTATTGCGTACCCAGTGATTGACGAATTTACAGGTGAGTTCACCAGCAAACTTGGGCCACAAAATGTGACAAATGTGGAGGAGTTTAAAGCTTACAACGCTGCGTTAATCGCAGCGATTGAAAAAGGTGAGCTCTCAATGACCAGTGCAGAGTACAACGCTGAACTGAATTTGGCGCGAACTACCGGGTCTATCCCTATTTATGCGAATGAGGATGGGATTGCGTCTGATGATGCAGTTAGAGGAACGGTTAATCGTGATACCGTCTCCTACATCCACGGAACCGGCAAAGATGCCGTTATTAACATTGATAAAGACGCTAATCTGCAACTTTTTTGGTCTGATGCATCGCTGGTTAACCTGGAAAATGGTGCAACCTTAATCAATGAGGGCACACTAGGGTCGAATAACAATACGCTTCGTGGGGCCTATGTCGTCGCCGTTCACAGTGGTTCTGTATTTGAGAACAACGGGGTTGTTGATGCAGGGACTAACCCTGACATGGCTGAAAAATTGGGTTCGAGCGCAGCATTAGTCGCAGCAGGCCAGCACACGGCTATCCTGGCAAACGGCACATCCACTGTTAATAACAATGCCACTGGCGTGATTAACCTGGCAACGAGCTCTTCTCAATACAGTAATAAAGGTGTCCTACTCTCTTCGTCTGCGGTGCTGACAAATGACGGCACGATAAATGTCGCATCAACCGCGCAGACGAATACCACTGGCACACCGGTCACAACAGGTGTTGAGGCCGGCCAGCAATCAACATTTAACCATAACGGCATGTTGTACATCGGCCGGGAGGCTCAACGTGAGGGGACGGATGCGACTAACGACCTTCGTATTTCGGGAGACTCCATCGGTGTTCTGTTATCAGGCAGTGCGACGTATAACGGCGATAGGGCCTCAAAAATTGTAATTGGTTCTCAGACAACGAACGCAACAGCCATCGTTGTTAAAAATACCGCGACGTTAAATCAAAATGGCACGATAGAGATCAACGGCGATCTGCCCGGCGAATCCTCGATTGCGAACGTGGGGATCAACGTAAAATCAGGTACCGGTGAAAACCGGGTCGTGAACAACGGCGTAATCAATCAAAACGGGCAAAACAGTATCGGTATTGATGTGGAAGCCGGAGGAAAAATCACGCACGCGGGTGTCATTAACGTCAACTCCGGTGTAGATGAGGGGACGCATTACGCGAACTACGGTATCCGGGCGAGTGGTGAGGATGCCCTCGCCGTGGTATCAGGCGACGTCAATCTCAATGGCGATTATGCCATCGGTGTTCAGGCGCGTGATAAAGGCACCATCACCCTGGTGGATGACGGAACGGTGACCTTCAATGAAGGGAGTCACCAGACGGGGTATTACATCTACGGTGCCGGATCGTCAATTATCGATAATGCCACGAGTAATCAAACGGTTTCGACGACAGATTCGACACTTTATCGCGTCGATGGCGGCGCTGCGTTTGATGGTTCTAGTACCAATAAGTCACAAATGAATGCAACGGGTGATAACTCCACCATTATCCTTACGACGGATGCAGGTAGCAGTTTTAACTCCGGCAAGCTGGCGTTAAGCATTATGGGTGAAGGCTCAACTGGCGTTCGTATTGAAGGCGGTGCTACGGGGACAATCACGGCGGATGCCGATATTGTTAAAGTCGCCGGTAAGGGCACAACGGCGGGCATTGTTGACGGAAACTACTATGGCCTGGATGGTGAAGTCGTTGAAGCCAAAAAAGGTGAGTCGGTATTAACCAGCTATGCCACCCTTGAAACGGCCAACACCGCTGACGGCGCTTTCGGCTATATCGCTCGTAATGGTGGTACGCTGAACCATAAAGGCACTATTGATTTTGATCAGTCGGACAGTACCGGAGTGCTGATTTCCGGCGGTACGCTTAACAACGACGGCGATATTCAGGTGAATGGCGTGGCGGTCAATATTCAGGGCGCAGATTCCGTGGTGAACAATAGCGCGACCGTTTCTGCAACCGATGGCACCGCGGCGTATCTGGTCGAGAGCGACGCAACGCTTAACCTGACCGGTGAAGGGCAAACTTCCGCTGACGGCACGGCGCACGCCATTCTGTTGGCAAGCGGGGCGAAAGGGCTGGTCGTTGATGGCGCAACCATCACGATGGCCGCGGGCGGCAGCGGTAACGCCATTGAAAACCAGGCCAACCTTGCCGGTATTCAACTCAAAGAGACCCACATTACCGTCGGAAACGGCGTTGGTGTGCATACCGGGGCTTCCATGGATCGGATCAACTCTGGCACCATCAACGTCACTGGCAGCGGCACAGGTATCCTGTTTGAAAGTATGGACGGTTCGCAAACCGATCAGACCCTGGATATGTCCGACTCGCGCGATCTGGTCATCAACGTCCAGCAGGCGGGTGGTAAAGGGATCGTCACCAATTCCTCCGCAGACCTGAAAACCGGTGCCAGCGTCAACGTGCTGGACAGCGATGGCGCAGAGGCGCTGGTTGTCGGCGGGACCACGAAAAATATTGAACAGTCGGGCGAGCTGACGTCAGTTTCCACTTCGCATGCGGTGGTCGATGCAGATAACGGCTCTCTGGAAAGCTTCCTTAATAAAGGGGTGATCCGCGCGCTGGATGCTTCGCAAAAAGCGCTGGAAATCGTTAAAGGGAAGGGCATTGCCTTTACCAATGCCGCGGAAGCCAGCATCACCGGGATGGTAAATTTACTGAGTGGCGATAACACCGTCACGCTGGAGTCCGGCAGTACGGCAACCGATATCACCACCGGTAACGGCAGCGATCTCTTCTTGCTGAAAGACATCAAGGCGACGGAAACCTCGCTCTTCACCAGCCTGAATGGTGGAGAAGGTGAAGACACGCTCCGGTTGCAGAACGCACAGTACACTCTGAACAGTGCCGACGCCATTACCGGCATGGAGCATATCGATCTGACCAGCAACTCCGTGTTTACCGTCAATAACGTCGACTTCGTCCTGGGTGACGCAAAAGATGATGCAGCGAATACGGGTTACAGCATTGATACGAACAGTACGCTGCAACTGAACGCGACCGGCGATATGGCGTTCAACAGCCACCTCTCGGGAACCGGGACCGTGTCTGTGGATGCGTCCGGCAAGGCGTTTGATTTTACCGCCAACAATGCCGCAGACGGTTTCCAGGGCACGCTTGCGCTGCAAAACAGCACCTTTGAACTGGCCGGGTTAAATACTCAGGCCCTGGCTAAAGCGACGCTGAGCGCGGGTGAAGGCAGCCTCACGCATGTCGGCAAGGGCGAACAGAATATCGGCGGGCTGGCGTTTAACGGGGGCACGGTGAGTTTCGACGGTGTTACGCCGGGCAAAACGCAAGCGGATGGTACGATCCATGCGGGTAAAATGGATCTGAGTGGTCGCGGGACCGTTCAGGTGGATACCGGCAGCGTCAGCAATGATCATCCACAGGCGGATACGACGCTCTCCCTGCTTGAGCAGGACGACGCACAGGAGTTGATCAAACTGGCTACCTCTGACTCCGCTGTGCAGGGTGGTGCGGGCAACCTGACGTTAACCGACAAAGACGGCAACGTTATCAGCGATGGCGTGGTGGCTGACATTGAGCAGAATGGCGACGTGGTGGCCAAAGGCACTTACGATTACCGCCTGACCGGTGGCGAAAACGACGACGGGCTGTATATCAACTACGGGCTGACGCAGGTCGAACTGCTGGCGTCCGGCAGTAACGCACTGGTGCTGGATGCTAACGGTAAAACAGGTAATGCCGCTGACCTCAGCGCCCGCGTCACCGGTTCAGGAGACCTGGCCTTCGACAGTGCCAGAGGCCAGACCGTGTCACTTTCCAATATGGATAACGACTACACCGGCATCACCGATGTGCGTAGCGGCAACCTGCTGATGAATAACAACGACGTGCTGGGGCAGACCAGCGAACTGCGTCTGGCATCTGACACTGGTTTTGATATGAACGGCTACAGCCAGACGGTCGGTAAACTGACGGCCGCTGTCGATTCTTTGCTGAATATCCATGGTGGCAGCCTGACGATTGCGGATGGCGGTGAGGCGAACGGCACCTTAACAGGTAGCGGCGCGCTCAACCTGAACGGAGGAACGCTGACTGTCACGGGTGAAAACAGCACTATGACCGCGAAAACCACGATTGCCGAAGGGGCCACGGCGTTGCTGAACTCTACGCTGGGCCTCGGCACCGGCGACATCGTGGCGGCCGGTACGCTGGCGTTAAGCAATGCCGCAGGCGTACTGTACAACGCCATCAGCGATAACGGCAGTGTCGAACTGACCGACAGCGATGTGGTGCTGGCCGGTAACAACAGCGAGTTTACCGGAACCTTTGACATTGATGGTGGATCGCAGCTTACCGCGTCCGTGGCTGAACATCTGGGCGATGCGGCGGTGAAAAACGCCGGTTCCCTGGTGCTCAACAGCGCCAGTAGCTGGGACCTGAACAACATTGTTTCCGGTGCGGGCAGCGTTACCAAGCTCGGCAGTGGCACCATCACCGTGGGCGAGAATGCCGAGTGGACCGGTGCCACACACATTGAGCAGGGGGGCCTGCAGCTGGGCAGCGAGATTGCTTCAGTGGTGCTGAGCAGCAAGCAGGTCAATATCGCAGGACAGGGAACGTTATCCGGGTTTGGCGGCGTGGCAGGTGATATCAACAACGCTGGTCTGCTTCAGGTTGGCACCGCTGAGAGTATAGGTACGCACACATTTACGGTGGGCGGAAACGTCACCAACAACGGTACGATGGCCACCGGTGTGTCCGGTCAACAAGCCGGTAACCAACTGGTGATTAAGGGTAACTATGCGGGCAACGATGGGCTGCTGTCACTTAACACCGCGCTTGGCGACGATAAATCCGTCACCGATAAGCTGGTGGTGGAAGGCGATACCTCCGGCAACACGTATGTCACGGTGACAAACGCCGGGGGCAAAGGGGCGGCGACCATCAACGGTATTGAAGTTATTACCGTTGAGGGGGCGTCCGACGGTGATTTCACCCAGAAAGGCCGTATTGTTGCCGGGGCGTATGACTACACCCTGAACCGCGGTACCGGTGAAAACAGCAGTAACTGGTATCTGAACAGCAGCAAAACGGACCCGGGCACGGATCCGGGTGATAAAGAAACGCCGGATCTGCGTCCGGAAGGCGGCAGCTACACCGCAAACCTGGCGGCGGCTAACACCCTGTTTGTGACCCGTCTGCACGATCGCCTGGGTGAAACACAGTTCATCGACGCGTTAACCGGCGAGCAAAAAGTCACCAGCATGTGGATGCGTCACGTGGGCGGCCACAACAACTGGCGTGATGGCAGCGGGCAGCTCAAAACGCAGAGCAACCGTTACGCCGTTCAACTGGGCGGTGATGTGGCGCAGTGGAGCCAGAGTGGTCTTGACCGCTGGCATCTTGGTCTGATGGCCGGTTACGGCAACGACCACAGCAATACCCACACGTCACGTACGCAGTATGGTTCGAAAGGGTCTGTGAACGGCTATTCCGCCGGGGTTTACTCAACCTGGTATGCCAACGACGAGACGCACAGCGGGCTGTATGTCGATACCTGGGCACAGTACAACTGGTTTAACAACAGCGTGAAGGGTGAAGGTCTGCAGGGCGAATCCTATAAATCGAAAGGGGTGAACGCCTCGGTGGAAACCGGCTACACCTGGAAAATGGGGGAATACCAGACGCGTGAAGGTTCGACCAACGAATGGTATATCCAGCCGCAGGCACAGGCCGTGTGGATGGGCGTGAAAGCCGACGATCACCGTGAAAGCAACGGCACCCGCATCACCAGCAGCGGTGACGGTAATGTGCAAACGCGTCTTGGTGTGAAAACCTGGATCAAAGGCCACAGCCAGCTCGATAACGGTAAAGCGCGTGAGTTCCAGCCGTTTGCCGAAGTTAATTGGCTGCACAATACCCGTGATTTCAGCACCCGGATGGACGGCGTTAACGTCAGCCAGGCCGGAACGAAAAACCTGGGTGAGGTGAAAGTGGGTGTCGAAGGGCAGGTCAGCCCACGTTTCAACCTGTGGGGCAATGTCGGCGTGCAGGTGGGTGATAAAGGCTATAATGACAGTGCGGCAATGATCGGCGCGAAATGGAACTTCTGATAATCGTCTCCTGACCTTTTTGCCAGGCAACCAGTGGTTTGCCTGGCAATCCTGCTGGTTGGACTGACCCCACGCTCGTAGACAAATTCTTTCCTCACGACGGGGCCTGTTCAATAAGTTGAGACATTATGAAATGAAAAATCCACGCAATTGCGTGGATTTTATAGGGTTTTGCGATTCTCATGAGATTCGTTGGAACCTCATGAGACAGCAGATTTTATTTAGACGTTGAACAGGAAGTTCATGATATCGCCATCTTTGACGATATAGTCCTTACCTTCGGCACGCATTTTCCCAGCTTCTTTCGCACCTTGCTCACCTTTATAGGTGATGAAATCTTCAAACGCGATGGTTTGTGCGCGGATAAAGCCTTTCTCGAAGTCGGTATGGATTTTACCGGCTGCCTGCGGAGCCGTGGCACCGACAGGAATGGTCCATGCACGGACTTCTTTCACGCCAGCGGTGAAGTAGGTCTGCAGGTTCAGCAATTCGTAGCCAGCACGGATAACGCGGTTCAGGCCCGGCTCTTCCAGACCCATTTCAGCCATGAATTCTTCACGGTCAGCATCATCGAGTTCTGCGATGTCAGCTTCAACGGCTGCGCAAACGGCAACCACAACAGAACCTTCGGCAGCCGCGATTTCGCGCACTTTATCGAGGTACGGGTTATTTTCAAAACCGTCTTCGTTGACGTTGGCGATGTACATTGTTGGCTTCAGCGTCAGGAAACTCAGGTATTTGATAGCCGCTTTGTCTTCGTCAGTCAGCGTTTTCAGCGCGCGCAGCATGCCAGCGTTTTCCAGCTGTGGCAGGCATTTTTCCAGCGCAGCCAGTTCTGCTTTAGCGTCTTTGTCGCCGCCTTTGGCCTTTTTCTGCACGCGATGGATAGCGCGCTCACAGGTGTCGAGGTCGGACAACGCCAGCTCGGTATTGATAACTTCAATGTCGTCAGCCGGATCCACTTTGTTATTAACGTGGATGATGTTGTCGTTTTCAAAGCAACGCACCACGTGGCCGATAGCTTCGGTTTCACGGATGTTGGTCAGGAACTGGTTACCCAGACCTTCACCTTTGGACGCACCTTTTACCAGACCGGCGATGTCGACGAATTCCATCGTTGTTGGCAGGATACGCTGCGGTTTGACGATTTCGGCCAGCTGATCCAGACGCGGATCGGGCATCGGGACAACACCGGTGTTCGGCTCGATAGTACAGAACGGGAAGTTTGCCGCTTCAATACCCGCTTTTGTGAGCGCGTTGAACAGGGTGGATTTGCCTACGTTTGGCAAACCGACGATACCGCATTTGAATCCCATGTTTAAATCACCTTAATCTTTTGATATTCAACCTGTTATGGAAAACAGATTGTAGAAATGTAAATAACTTTGCCTATTATACACAGCACGCGAGAAAAATGCCCCACATCGCTACTTATTGCGCTTTAAAGGTGTGTAACCGGCTCGTTGCTTTGGTCAGGCCATCTTTGAACAAAATCTCGGTACAACGTACCGCTTCGTCAATTGCTTCATCAATTAACTTCTGTTCTGAAACAGGTGGTTTGCCTAAAACAAATCCGACAACTTTGTTTTTATCGCCTGGATGGCCAATTCCAACGCGTAAACGATGAAAGTTGGGGTTATTACCTAACTTGCTAATGATGTCTTTCAGGCCATTATGTCCGCCATGGCCGCCGCCAAGCTTAAATTTGGCAACGCCTGGCGGCAGGTCTAACTCATCGTGTGCGACCAAAATTTCATCGGGGTTAATACGATAAAAACTGGCCATCGCACCGACAGCCTTGCCGCTCAGATTCATAAATGTGGTTGGCACCAGCAGACGGACGTCTTCACCTTCAAGCGTAACTCTGGAGGTGTAGCCGAAGAATTTCGGCTCATCGCGCAGGGGAGCGCGTAATCTTTCTGCCAGCAGATCGACATACCATGCGCCTGCATTGTGTCGCGTTGCCGCATACTCTGCGCCGGGGTTCGCCAGGCCGACAATCAATTTAATCGCCACGTGTTTTGTCCTGAGTGTTTCGATAAACGACGTGTAGTTTACTGTCTGACGCTGCTGTTGACAAAAAACTGCGTGCTTATCGCCAAAAGCTGAATAATTGCACAAATGGACTATTAGAAAATGAGTATGTTCAGTAGCTTATTTGTAAAGTTTTGTTGCATGAGTGTTTGTAATTGTGATCGCTCCCGCACTTGCGAACGGCAGTGTTGTCTATACTTTACACATAAGGATTAGGGGTATTCCCTGTAACAACCCAAAGTTCCGGAGGTGACACATGAAACGCAAAAACGCTTCGTTACTCGGTAACGTGCTCATGGCTTTAGGGTTGGTGGTGATGGTGGGTGGTGTTGGTTACTCTATTTTAAACCAACTGCCGCAATTTAATCTGCCACAGTTTTTCGCACATGGTGCCGTGCTCAGTATTTTTGTTGGTGGTGTCCTCTGGTTGGCGGGTGCCAGAGTGGGGGGGCACGAACAAATCAGCGATCGTTACTGGTGGGTGCGCCATTATGACAAACGCTGCCGTCGCGGTGATACCAATCATCGGCATAACTAAATAGCTCTCCCAGCTTGGAGGGCAGTTGTTTGAACACAAAGTCCTGGTTTAAAAACCAGGGCTCTGCTTGTTCGTCAGTACTGGGTTAAACGACTTCTACCCTTGGTGGCATACTACAAAGAAGCGTTATTCGAATAACCGATAATGTAACGCTTTGATCGCGCTGTCTGCATTGTCAGCCGGCAACAGGATGCTCAGGTTGTCGTTTGATGCCCCATGGCAAATCATTCGTACCGTATGCTCTTCAAGCCAGGCAAAAACGTCTTTGCAAACTCCCGCAGCCTGTGTGAGTTGATTCCCCACCAAAGTGACCAACGCCAGCCCGGTTTCCACTTCCACCCGACAGTGGGAGGACAATGCGGTAAACAATGCGGTGGTCAACACATGGTCTTCACCTGAGGTTGCATGAGTGGCGTCCAGCGCCAGCGCAATACTATTCTCTGAGGTTGTAACCAAATCCACCGTGACCGCATGGCGAGCTAAAATGGCGAAGGACTGCGCCAGGAAAGAACAGGAAGTTTGCTTCTCCAGACTGTGTAACCGCAACAGCGTCTGTTTACGACGCACGGCGAGCGCGCGATAGCGAGGTGGATTATCGGTGGTGTTGTGCACCAGCGTACCTCCGGCGGCAGTATCCTTACTTGAGCCAACAAAGACCGGAATGCTTTTACGCATTGCCGGGAGCAGTGTCGCCGGGTGGAGGACCTTCGCACCGTAGGCGGCCATATCGCTGGCCTCGGAAAATGAGATATGGTCGATTCGTTTGGCCCGCGGCGCAATGCGTGGGTCGGTGGTGTAGATCCCTGCGACGTCGGTCCAGATGTCAACGCGTGTGGCGTGAAGCGCCTCACCGAGAAGCGTAGCCGTGTAATCACTACCGCCGCGTCCAAGCGTTGTGGTGTGCCCTGCGGCATCACGCCCGATAAATCCCTGAGTCACCATAATCGCTTGCTCAAGACGAGGGCGCAGGTGAGTCTCCACCTGGTGGTGCAGTGTGCCAAGCTCGGGTTCGGCACAGCCGAAGTTCGAGTTAGTACGCATCACGCTACGGGCGTCAAACCACCCGGCCTCAGCATGCCGTTCACGTAACACTTCAGTAAACAGTAGCGAGGACATCAGCTCGCCATGGCTGACTAATTCATCGCTTAACGCATCAGACGGCGAAACCATCGCCGTTTGTGCAAGACGACGGATATTGTTTAGAAGATTATCGATTTCCGTGCTGATAACGGACGGCTGCTTCAGGCGGGAAATAATGTTGTATTGGATGGCGCGTAAAGTCTCAATCTTATCTAATTGTTGATGTGTTTCCAGACCTTCAGAAAGCTCAACCAGTAAGTTTGTCACGCCTGCTGAAGCAGACAAAACGACTAAACGGACATCTTGATCAGCAAGGACAATGCTGGCGCTGCGGTTCATCGCATCAAAATCAGCGACGCTGGTGCCGCCAAATTTGGCAACGACGGATGGTGGATAAATGCGAGTCATAACAATCTCATATCAGGGCGCCATAAAAGTATGGCTAGAAAATTTTCATTCTCGGCATAAGGGAACGAAGTTCGCCTTACGAAATGTCCGCCCGCGAACATTTCTGCTGACAACCCAGGGAATACCTGTTGTCGATAACGCGTGTCGCCTGTACGCGTTATCGGGTGCTGCGCATTAATTTTATCTACATAGCCTGCAAATAAGCGCGCCATACTAAGTGATTTATATTGAGGGATCGACTTTTTTATTCGATTTATCGACAAATAAGTGAAAAATCATGTCATCACAAGATATTGCGAGCATCATTAATGGTAAAAACGTGTAAAAAAATAATAAAAACACGAAAATTCCATGGTTTTTATTAGATTGTCTGCGTTGCAATTAGCTACAACATTGTTAATTAAATAGATATATTTCTTTAGGATTTAGTAATGGTAAATTGTTGTTACACTTTGAATTTAAAGGGGAAAGTTGTTATTTTTAATGCCGAAAAATAAATGATTGAGTCCTAAGCTAAAACAACATATATTAGCCGCGCTTTTTTACAGGTAATCCTTATAACCATTTATTCAATCAGGCGTTAATCTACACCTGGTTGTAGGAGTGATATGATGACGGATAAAGTCCGTATTGATACTTTAAGTGCTAATTCATTACCACAGAGCAATGATACCTTTTTAGCAAGACAGGCTGAGTTTGAATCTAATGTCCGCAGCTATCCACGTAAACTGCCATTAGCGATCGCTAAAGCGCAGGGCGTCTGGATTACTGATGTAGAAAATAATCAATATCTTGATTGCCTGGCAGGTGCCGGAACCCTGGCGCTTGGTCATAACCATCCTGAAGTGCTGCAGAGCATTCAAAGTGTCATCACAAGCGGCTTACCGTTACATACGCTTGACCTTACCACGCCGTTAAAAGATGAATTCTCATCTTATTTACTTTCTTTATTACCGGGTCAGGGCAAAGAATATTGCCTGCAGTTCACCGGTCCGTCCGGCGCAGATGCTGTTGAAGCGGCGCTGAAGCTGGCGAAGAAAGTCACCGGCCGTTCCAGCATCATCAGTTTCTCCGGTGGCTACCACGGGATGACCCACGGCGCGCTATCCGTGACCGGCAACCTGTCGCCGAAAGAAGCGGTCAGCAACATGATGGCGGAAGTGCAGTTTATGCCGTATCCGCATCAATACCGTTGTCCGCTGGGTATCGGCGGCGACGCTGGCGTTAAAGCATTAACCTACTACTTCGAAAACCTGATCAACGACGTTGAAAGCGGCGTGCGTAAACCGGCTGCCGTGATCCTCGAAGCGGTGCAGGGTGAAGGTGGCGTGAATCCGGCTCCGGTCGAGTGGCTGCAACGCATTCGTAAAGTGACGCAGGAACACGGCATTCTGCTGATCATCGATGAAGTTCAGGCGGGCTTTGCACGTACCGGTAAACTGTTCGCCTTCGAACACGCCGGTATTGAGCCAGATATCATCGTGATGTCCAAAGCGGTTGGCGGCGGTCTGCCACTGGCGGTGCTGGGCATTAAAAAGCAGTTCGATGCGTGGGCTCCGGGCCACCACACTGGTACTTTCCGCGGCAACCAGTTGGCGATGGCGACCGGTCTGACAACGCTGAAGATCCTCAAAGACGACAAGATTGCCGATAAAGTTGCTGCCCAGGGCGAGTGGCTGAAAGGCAAACTGGCTGACCTGCAGAAACGCTACCCGGTTATCGGCCAGGTGCGCGGTCTGGGTCTGATGATCGGCCTGGAAATCGTGAAGCCGAACGAAGCGCAGGATCACATGGGCTGCTATCCGGCCGATGGCGAGCTGTCCGCGTTGCTGCAGAAAAAATGCTTCGAAAATGGGCTGATTCTGGAGCGAGGTGGCCGCAACGGGTGCGTGCTGCGCCTGCTGCCGTCACTGCTGATCACCAACGCTGAGCTGGAAATCTTCCTCGATAAATTCGAAAACGCCCTGCTGGGCGCTGGCGTGAAGCCGGTTTAAACGGAGTTGGATCGAATGTCAGACGTAAACCCGATTCTGTCCGGCTCGGCGCAAAGCATTGCAGCTTATCAGGACGCTATCGAGCAGAGTACGCAAGCGGTCGTTGAATGGTTAAAGCAGCCTGAGATGTATCAGGGTAAAACCGTTGAGCAACTGCGTGAACGTATCAACCTGAATTTTACGTCTCAGGGCCTGGGCAACCAGGCCGCTATTGAGCGTGCGGTTGAATACTTTCTCAAAGACAGCTTGTTGGTTCACCATGCGCAGTGCGTGGCGCATCTGCACTGCCCGAGCCTGGTGATTAGCCAGGCGGCGGAAGTGCTGATCAACGCCACCAACCAAAGTATGGACTCCTGGGACCAGAGCCCGTCGGCCACCATCATTGAGATCAAGCTGATCGAGTGGTTGCGTGAGCAGGTTGGATACCCGGCAGGCGATGCGGGCGTATTCACCAGCGGCGGTACGCAGAGTAACCTGATGGGCCTGATGCTGGCGCGTGATGCTTTTTTCGCTCGCCAGGGGCACTCCATTCAGCAGGATGGTCTGACCGGTGATCTGAGTAAAATCAAAGTGTTCTGCTCTGAAAGCGCGCACTTCTCCGTGCAGAAGAACATGGCGCTGATGGGGCTGGGCTACCGTTCCGTCACCCAGGTGAAGACCGATGCGTTTTCACGCATGGATCTGGCTGACCTGAAAGACAAGCTGGCCCAGGCGAAAGCCAACGGTGAGCAGGTGATGGCAATCGTCGCCACTGCCGGTACTACCGATGCGGGCGCAATCGATCCGTTAGCGGATATTGCAGCGCTGGCTGCAGAACATCAGGTCTGGATGCACGTGGATGCGGCATGGGGCGGGGCGTTACTGCTTTCTGAGAAGTACCGTGACTTCCTGAACGGCCTTGAACTGGCAGATTCCGTGACGCTGGATTTCCACAAGCAGTTCTTCCAGACCATCAGTTGCGGTGCGTTCCTGTTAAAAGATGCGCGCCACTACGAGCTGATGCGTTACCAGGCGGCGTACCTGAACTCTGATTTCGATGAAGAGGCTGGCGTACCAAACCTGGTATCGAAGTCACTGCAGACCACGCGCCGTTTCGACGCGCTGAAGCTGTGGATGGGCCTCGAAGCGCTGGGCAAAAAGCAGTATGCCGAGATCATTGATAACGGTGTGACGCTGGCGCGTGATGTTGCTGAGTTTGTCAAAACCCAGCCACATCTTGAACTGGTGATGGAGCCGCAGCTGGCAAGCGTGCTGTTCCGCTTCCGCCCGCAACGTGACGACGTGGCGTTTGTCGCGCTGCTGAACCAGCGTATTGGTGACGTTCTGCTGGCTTCTGGTAGCGCCAACGTCGGCGTGACCGAAGCAGATGGTGTCACCTGCCTGAAGCTAACGCTGCTCAATCCGACGGTATGTCTGGAGGATGTTAAAGTCCTGCTGGCAAGCGTGAAGGCAACGGCTGAGCAACTGTTGAACGCGTAAGCAATAAGCTTGTTATAAAAATGGCTCCCAAGTAAGGGAGCCATTTTTTTGTCTGTCATTTGCAATCCGGCGGCGTTTCGCCTGGCCGGGCTACACGTTAGCGGATATCTGCTAGCGCAGCATCTTTATTCGGGAAGAACGTCAGGCGCCCGGCAATCGGCTGAATACCCGCGCGCGCCATGGTGCGTAGCGGCTGGAATTCCAGATTACTGATGCGTAATTCACAACCTTCCGGCAGACGTTTTACAAAGCGCTGGAAAGCGTCCAGACCACCGGCATCCAGTACCGGGACCGCGTCCCACTTCAAGACTACGATGCGTTTACCTTCAATACGCGACTCAAGATCGGTAAATAATCCTTCCGCCGCGGCAAAGAACAGCGGACCAATAACGCGCAGCACCAGCACATCGTCCGGTACGTCTACGTTGACCGGCGCCAGGCGAGTCATGCGCGCAATACGACGCATAAACAGCAGAGAGGCGAGAACGATACCGACGCTGATGGCAATAACCATGTCGAACAGTACCGTCAGCGACATACACATCAGCATGACAATGATGTCGTCTTTCGGTGCATGGCGCAGCAAATCCACCACTTTATGCGCTTCACTCATGTTCCATGCCACCATCAGCAGCAGGGCGGCCATGGCGGAAAGCGGTAACCAGGAAAGCAGCGGCGCAAGTACCAGCAGGGCAAGGATCACCAGAATCGCGTGGATAACCGCAGAGATTGGCGAGGTCGCCCCGGCGCGGACGTTTGCCGCAGAGCGGGCAATTGCCGCTGTGGCGGTGATACCGCCAAAGAACGGTGCCACGATGTTACCCAGCCCCTGGCCAATCAACTCGCTGTTAGCTTTATGCTTGGTGCCGGTCATCCCATCGAGTACGACGGCGCACAGCAGAGATTCAATTGCCCCCAGCATCGCCATCGAGAAGGCTGCCGGTAACAGCGCCTGTAACGAGCTCCAGCTCAGGGTAAAGTTTGATTCCGGCATATTCCACGGCAGGACCAGCTGCGGCAGCAACTGCGGGATACCATTACCCTGTGAGCCGTCAGCCAGAATGTAGTGGAACTGAGAACCAATGGTGGCGACATGGCCGCCGGTCAGGTTCACGATACCCATTACCGCACAGCCTGCCAGCAGTGCGGGAAGGTGACCCGGCAGTCGGATCCCCAGGCGCGGCCAGAAAATCAGGATCCCCAGCGTCACTACGCCAATGGCGGCATCGCCGAAATTGATGGTCGGCAAGGCCATAAACAGCGCACCAACCTTCTGCAGATAGTGCTCCGGGACATGGGCCATCTGCAGGCCAAGAAAATCTTTAATCTGCATGGTACCGATGGTGATACCAATACCCGATGTAAAACCTAACGTTACCGACACGGGGATATATTCGATCAGGCGGCCAAAACGAGCGAGGCCGAAAAGGATCAGGAATATCCCGGACATGAGCGTGGCAACCAGCAGGCCTGCCAGCCCAAACTGTTGCGACACCGGATACAGAATCACCACGAAGGCGGCGGTTGGGCCAGATACGCTAAAGCGCGATCCCCCGGTAAGGGCGATAACAATCCCAGCGACGGCTGAGGTATACAGGCCGTACTGCGGCGCAACGCCACTGCCTATTGCCAGGGCCATTGCCAGCGGAATGGCGATGATCCCAACGGTTATCCCGGCGATCAGGTCACGGGTAAAGCGAGAGGCAGTATATTTTTCTTTCCAACAAGCGTCGATGAGGGCGCGGAAAGGCATCACATGTGAGGAAAATAATCTGTTCACAATAATGTTTCATCCATGAGCGCATCATCTGTCAACTAAATGGCAGGTGAAGGAGGCATAAGTCATACAAATAAGTATTGCAGATAAAAAAACCCGCCGCAGCGGGTTTTTGAGCCGGGCTCGATTAATGCTCGAACATAGCAGAGATGGATTCTTCGTTGCTGATACGACGAATCGCTTCGGCCAGCATACCCGACAGGGTCAATGTACGCACGTTTGGCAGCGCTTTGATTTCGTCAGTCAGTGGAATAGTGTCACAGACAACGACTTCATCAATCACTGAGTTGCGCAGGTTGTTTGCCGCATTACCTGAGAAGATCGGGTGAGTGGCGTACGCAAATACGCGTTTAGCACCACGTTCTTTCAGTGCTTCTGCTGCTTTGCACAGCGTACCGCCGGTATCGATCATGTCATCAACCAGAACACAGTCACGACCTGCAACGTCACCAATAATGTGCATCACCTGAGAAACGTTCGCACGCGGGCGACGTTTGTCGATGATAGCCATGTCGGTATCGTTCAGCAGTTTAGCGATAGCGCGGGCACGCACGACGCCACCGATATCCGGAGAAACCACAATCGGGTTGTCCAGGTTCAGCTGCAGCATGTCTTCTAACAGGATCGGGCTACCGAATACGTTATCAACCGGTACGTCAAAGAAGCCCTGGATCTGTTCAGCATGCAGGTCAACGGTGAGGACGCGGTCAACGCCAACGCTGGACAGGAAATCAGCGACGACTTTAGCGGTAATCGGTACACGAGCGGAACGTACGCGACGATCCTGACGTGCATAGCCGAAGTAAGGAATAACGGCGGTGATACGGCCTGCGGAAGCACGGCGCAGCGCATCAACCATAACGACCAATTCCATCAGGTTGTCGTTAGTAGGGGCACAAGTGGACTGGATGATGAAAATATCACCACCGCGTACATTTTCATTAATTTGTACGCTGACTTCGCCGTCGCTAAAGCGACCTACAGCGGCGTCGCCGAGTGAAGTGTACAGGCGGTTGGCAATACGTTGTGCTAGTTCCGGGGTGGCGTTACCAGCAAAAAGCTTCATATCAGGCACGAGAAGAACCTCAGGCATGCGTCCATTGGTGGAAAGAATCTGCCGAAAACTGTGCGGGCCAGGCAGTATCCTCTCCATGCGGTGTATTAAAGAGCGCGATGCAACGTCTGGAACAGGGTGACGTTGTCACCGCAACTCAGCTTGCCCGGCTTACTCTTTATCTTTCGCGTTTCATTTGCGCTGGCATCAATTCCTCACACCAGTTACATACTGAAGTTGTATGCACCTGGCGATTCGTCATTTCGCCATCTTCCTGAAATCCGAAGGATTTAGAGTAACGCTCTGTGCAATGGGGAGAGGTTGACGCCTTTCGCCACAAAGCCTTTGAGCCATTCCGGGGCTTGCTCAAGCACCTGGCGAGCACGAGACTCAGTGTCAAATTCAGCAAAGACACAAGCCCCTGTACCAGTCAGGCGCGACGGCGCGTATTCTAACAGCCAGGAAAGCGCCGCATCAACCTCGCGAAAACGTTTTCTTGCGATAACCTCGCAATCATTGCCGAATTCACATTTTAGTAACGTTTTTATTGACCTTTTTGGCGTGTTGCGCGGGAGGTCGGGATCGTTAAAAATCACCGGTGTCGGAATACTGACTCCCGGATGAGCAACCAGATACCACTTTTCCTCAGGCTCGACCGGCGTCAGAATTTCGCCAACGCCTTCGGCAAAGGCCGCGTGGCCGCGCACGAATACGGGAACATCCGCCCCCAGCGTTAAGCCGAGTGCCGCCAGTTCATCAACCGAAAGTCCGCACTGCCAGAGATGGTTCAACGCCACCAGAACGGTTGCCGCATTAGACGAACCTCCGCCAAGACCGCCGCCCATCGGCAGGCGTTTGTCGATACTGATGTCCGCACCGCTCCCTTTGGGAAGGCAATTGCTTTCAGATGCCGCTTTCATCAGCAAACGTGCCGCACGGACGATCAGATTGTCTTCATGCGCAACGCCTTCCACTGGGGTTAACAGGTGAATTTCGCCGTCGCTACGCGGCGTAATATCTATCGTGTCGCCATAATCAAGAAACTGAAATAAGGTCTGCAGCGTGTGGTAACCGTCCGCACGCTGTCCGGTGATGTATAAAAACAAATTCAGTTTTGCCGGAGAGGGCCAATGGGTCATCATTTCACAATCCAGTTATCCATTTTCAGCTTAATACGCTGGGAGCCGTCGGACAGCTCCATGTTTGCTGGCATCGCTGGCTGGGTTTTGCTGTCGTAGGCGCTATAGACCACTTTCCAGTTTTTACCGTCTTTGCTGTAGTTCACTTCACTCAGACGATATTGGTCGTCGAGCTTATAATCGGTGGCGTCACCTGGCAGTCCAAGGATCCACTGGCGCAGGCTGTTTAATGGGATAGGCATGCCGGTCAGTTTGCCGATCATCTCTTCAGCATCGTCGGCGGTGTAATGCTTGCCTTTGTTATCGACCAGTTCGACGTTGCCAGGCTGCGCATTAAGTTCCAGTTCCGTGCTGCCCAGTGGGTTGGTCAGCAGGAGACGATAGCGATCCTGACCGGTTTGCTGCCAGAAAAAGCGGGCATACACTTTCTGTTGATCGGAAATATAGGCAAACGCACCACGCGTCTGATACTGGTTCAGGGCGCGAACTTCCTGTTGGTGCTGGCGCCACTGCGGAGAATCGGGGCTTTTACCGGGACCTTTAGGCGCGTTGAGCGTACAGGCAGTAAGAACC
Organism: Citrobacter sp. MGH105; assembly: GCF_001037485.2. NCBI lineage: Bacteria > Pseudomonadati > Pseudomonadota > Gammaproteobacteria > Enterobacterales > Enterobacteriaceae > Citrobacter > Citrobacter sp. MGH105. The sequence continues at coordinate 2,362,168 of NZ_CP073048.1, forward strand.
AGGGCCGCCAGCGGCAGCAGGCGAATCAGGCGAAAATCAGGCAGGGTCATAATGATGACAAATCCTTGAGATACGTTGCAGTTATAACTCTTAATGCTAGCGCCGCCATCAGACATCGTCTACGTTCAAGTTATCTTAAATCGCTTAAATTTGTGCACTAAGCTATTACTCCAAAAGGGGTCAGTCTCTTTTATTGACCGCACGCATCCTGTATGATGCACCCAGTCTAACCTTATCAACGCTGGTACTATTCCCGCACACATGACCCTTTTAGCGCTTGGTATTAACCATAAAACGGCACCTGTATCGCTGCGAGAACGCGTAACGTTTTCGCCGGATACGCTCGATCAGGCGCTGGACAGCCTGCTCGCGCAGCCAATGGTGCAGGGCGGGGTAGTGCTGTCGACGTGTAACCGCACGGAGCTGTACCTCAGCGTTGAAGAGCAGGATAACCTGCAAGAAGCGCTGGTTCGCTGGCTGTGTGAATACCATAACCTCAATGAAGACGATCTGCGCAACAGCTTGTACTGGCACCAGGACAACGACGCGGTCAGTCATTTGATGCGTGTTGCCAGCGGTCTGGATTCACTGGTGCTCGGTGAACCGCAAATTCTGGGGCAGGTGAAAAAAGCGTTTGCGGATTCGCAAAAAGGTCACCTGAACGCCAGTGCGCTGGAACGCATGTTCCAGAAATCATTCTCTGTCGCAAAACGTGTACGTACAGAAACTGACATCGGCGCCAGCGCTGTTTCCGTGGCTTTTGCCGCCTGTACGCTGGCGCGGCAGATATTTGAATCGCTCTCCACGGTAACCGTGCTGTTAGTCGGTGCAGGCGAGACCATCGAGCTGGTGGCGCGTCATTTGCGCGAACACAAAGTGAAGAAGATGATCATCGCCAACCGCACTCGCGAGCGTGCGCAGGTGCTGGCGGATGAAGTCGGCGCCGAGGTGATTTCACTGAGTGATATAGACGCGCGTTTACAGGATGCCGATATCATTATCAGTTCTACCGCCAGTCCGCTGCCGATTATCGGCAAAGGAATGGTGGAACGTGCGCTTAAAAACCGCCGTAATCAGCCTATGTTGCTGGTGGATATCGCCGTACCGCGCGATGTCGAGCCGGAAGTGGGTAAATTGTCTAACGCCTATCTGTACAGCGTTGATGACCTGCAAAGCATCATTTCGCATAACCTGGCCCAGCGCAAAGCGGCGGCGGTGGAAGCCGAAACGATAGTGGAGCAGGAAGCCAGCGAGTTTATGGCCTGGCTACGCGCCCAGGGCGCAAGCGACACTATCCGCGAGTATCGCAGTCAGTCAGAACAGATCCGTGATGAACTGACCGCCAAAGCGTTGGCCGCTCTTCAACAGGGCGGTGATGCGCAAGCCATTATGCAGGATCTGGCCTGGAAACTGACCAATCGCCTGATTCATGCACCAACCAAATCACTTCAACAGGCCGCCCGTGACGGGGATAGTGAACGCCTGAATATTCTGCGCGACAGCCTCGGGCTGGAGTAGCAGCACACCAATCTTATTTTTTACAGGGTGCATTTACGCCTATGAAGCCTTCTATCGTTGCCAAACTGGAAGCCCTGCATGAACGCCATGAAGAAGTTCAGGCGCTGCTCGGTGATGCGGGTACTATCGCAGACCAGGATCGCTTTCGTGCGCTGTCGCGCGAATATGCGCAATTAAGCGATGTATCTCGCTGTTTTACGGACTGGCAACAGGTTCAGGAAGATATCGAGACGGCTCAGATGATGCTCGACGATCCTGAAATGCGTGAAATGGCGCAGGATGAACTGCGCGAAGCAAAAGAGAAATGTGAGCAGCTGGAACAGCATCTGCAGGTCCTGCTATTACCTAAAGATCCCGATGACGAACGTAACGCCTTCCTCGAAGTGCGCGCGGGAACCGGTGGTGATGAAGCGGCGCTGTTTGCCGGCGATCTGTTCCGCATGTACAGCCGTTACGCAGAATCGCGTCGCTGGCGGGTTGAGATCATGAGCGCCAGCGAAGGCGAGCATGGCGGGTTTAAAGAAGTCATTGCCAAGATTAGCGGCGAAGGCGTTTACGGGCGACTGAAGTTTGAGTCTGGCGGCCATCGCGTGCAGCGCGTACCTGCGACGGAATCGCAGGGGCGTATTCATACCTCTGCCTGTACGGTCGCGGTTATGCCGGAACTGCCGGATGCCGAACTGCCGGACATCAACCCGGCCGATCTGCGTATTGACACCTTCCGTTCATCAGGCGCGGGCGGTCAGCACGTTAACACCACCGACTCCGCAATCCGTATTACCCACTTACCGACCGGTATCGTAGTGGAATGCCAGGACGAACGTTCACAGCATAAAAACAAAGCCAAAGCGATGTCGGTGCTGGGGGCGCGAATTCGTGCGGCCGAAGTGGCAAGACGTCAACAGGCGGAAGCCTCTGAACGCCGCAACCTGTTGGGCAGTGGCGATCGCAGTGATCGTAACCGTACCTATAACTTCCCGCAGGGTCGTGTGACCGATCACCGCATTAACCTGACGCTCTACCGTCTGGATGAAGCGATGGAAGGCAAACTGGATATGCTCATTGAGCCGATTGTCCAGGAATACCAGGCCGATCAACTGGCGGCATTGTCCGAGCAGGATTAATGGATTATCAGCACTGGCTGCGTGAAGCGATAAGCCAATTACAGGCAAGCGAAAGCCCGCGCCGTGACGCCGAGATTTTACTCGAGTTCGTTACTGGCAAAGGGCGCACCTTTATTCTGGCTTTCGGCGAAACGGAGTTAACCGAGGCGCAGCGTCAACAGCTTGATACGCTACTGGAGCGGCGTCAGCGGGGAGAGCCGGTGGCGCACTTAACCGGCGTGCGTGAGTTCTGGTCGTTGCCGCTGTTTGTGTCTCCAGCCACGCTTATTCCGCGTCCGGATACCGAGTGTCTGGTGGAGCAGGCGCTGGCTCGCCTGCCGGCCTCAGCGTGTCGTATTCTCGATTTGGGAACCGGCACGGGTGCCATTGCGCTGGCGCTGGCAACCGAGCGTCCGGATTGTGCAGTGACAGCTGTAGACCGCATGCCTGATGCCGTGGCACTGGCCATTCGCAACAAGCAGCAACTGGGCATCGACAATGTTTGCGTGCTGCAAAGTAACTGGTTCAGCGCATTGCAGGGACAGCAGTTTGACATGATTGTCAGCAATCCGCCGTATATCGACGAACAGGATCCGCACCTGGCGCAAGGCGACGTTCGCTTTGAACCGCTGTCGGCGCTGGTGGCGGGCGATCAGGGGTTGGCGGATATCGTGCATATCATCGACCAGTCTCAGCGCATGTTAACCCCCGGAGGCTATCTGTTGCTGGAACATGGTTGGCAGCAGGGCGAGGCCGTCCGTGATGCCTTTACTCGTGCGGGTTACCTGGCGGTTGAAACCTGTCGTGACTATGGCGGCAACGAGCGAATTACGCTTGGACGCATCCCATCATGAGTACCTTCGGTGTGTTACTCAACGTCCATCTCATCAGCATTGCGCTTTCGGTTGGTTTGCTGATGCTGCGATTTTGGTGGCGTTACACCGACTCGTGCCTTGCCTGCGCGCGCTGGACGCGCATCGTGCCGCCGGTTGTCGATACCGTTTTATTACTCAGCGGCGTAGCGTTAATGGTTAAAGCGCACATCCTGCCATTCACTGAGCACGGGACATGGCTGACTGAAAAGCTGTTTGGGGTTATCATTTACATCGTTTTGGGTTTTATTGCGCTCGATTATCGTCGGGCGCGCAGTCAGCAGGCGCGATTAATCGCTTTTCCGCTGGCGCTGGTGGTGCTGTACATCATCATTAAACTCGCCACCACAAAAATACCGTTACTGGGGTAAGCATGAGGTCGTTAGCTGATTTCGAATTTAATAAAGCGCCATTGTGTGATGGGATGATCCTGGCGTCGGAGTCTATCCGTCTGGATTTTCCAACACAAACTGTCTATGACGAACTGGAACGTCTGGTCAGTCTGGCGCAAGAAGAAATTAGCCAGCTCCTGTCTCAGGATGAGCAACTGGAAAAACTGCTGGCACTTTTTTACGGCGAATGGGGTTTTACGGATACCCACGGCGTCTATCGTCTTTCTGATGCACTATGGCTTGATCAGGTACTGAAAAATCGTCAGGGCAGCGCCGTATCCCTGGGTGCGATCTTATTGTGGATTGCCAACCGACTGGAGCTGCCACTGGTGCCGGTGATTTTCCCGACACAACTCATCCTGCGTATTGAATCGCTCGATGGCGAAATGTGGCTAATCAATCCGTTCAATGGCGAAACGTTAAATGAGCACACGCTGGAAGTGTGGCTGAAGGGGAATATCAGCCCGGTCGCGGAGCTGTTTAACGAAGACCTGGATGAGGCGGATAATGCAGAAGTAATTCGTAAGCTGCTCGACACGCTGAAATCATCGCTGATGGAAGAGCGGCAAATGGAGCTGGCGCTGCGTGCCAGCGAAGCACTATTACAGTTTAATCCTGAAGATCCGTATGAAATACGCGATCGTGGATTAATTTACGCGCAGCTGGAGTGTGAACATGTTGCGCTGACCGATTTAAGTTATTTCGTTGAACAGTGTCCGGAAGACCCGATCAGCGAAATGATTCGTGCGCAGATTAATACTATTTCGCACAAGCAAATTGTATTGCATTGATTAATGACACTTTACCTACCGTTTAAGGCGATCCTATGAAACAAAAAGTGGTTAGCATTGGCGACATCAACGTGGCAAATGACCTGCCGTTCGTGCTGTTTGGCGGAATGAACGTGCTGGAATCCCGCGATCTGGCGATGCGCATTTGTGAGCACTACGTAACCGTTACTCAAAAGCTGGGTATCCCTTACGTGTTCAAAGCCTCCTTTGATAAAGCCAACCGTTCTTCCATCCACTCTTACCGTGGGCCGGGCCTTGAAGAAGGGATGAAAATCTTCCAGGAACTGAAGCAGACTTTTGGCGTAAAAGTGATCACCGACGTTCACGAAGCCAGCCAGGCTCAGCCTGTTGCTGACGTGGTGGATGTGATTCAGCTGCCGGCCTTCCTCGCTCGTCAGACCGATCTGGTGGAAGCGATGGCGAAAACCGGTGCCGTTATCAACGTGAAAAAACCGCAGTTCGTAAGCCCGGGCCAGATGGGCAATATCGTGGATAAATTCCATGAAGGCGGCAACGACAAAGTAATTCTGTGCGACCGTGGCGCGAACTTTGGTTATGACAACCTGGTTGTGGATATGCTGGGCTTCAGCGTGATGAAGAAAGTTTCTGGCAACTCGCCGGTGATTTTTGACGTTACCCATGCGCTGCAATGCCGTGACCCGTTTGGCGCAGCAAGCGGCGGTCGTCGTGCGCAGGTTACTGAACTGGCGCGCGCAGGTATGGCGGTAGGTCTAGCCGGTCTGTTTATTGAAGCGCATCCTGATCCAGCCAATGCGAAATGCGACGGTCCATCCGCGCTGCCGCTGGCGAAACTGGAACAGTTCCTGACTCAGATTAAAGCGATTGATGACCTGGTTAAAAGCTTCGACGAGCTGGATACTGAGAACTAAGAAAGTGTTGCAGTCCGGAGAGATATCTCTTCGGACTGCTGTTTGAGAAAAGTGTTAAGGGTGGGCGTCAGGCGCCAAACGCACCATCAATTGTATGCATTGCCCCCGTCACAAATCCAGCCTCAGGGCCTGCAAGCCAGGCAACCATTCCCGCAACTTCCTCTGGACGGCCATGTCGTTTTAGCGCCATAAAACTGTGCATCACCTCTTTCAGCGGGCCATCTTCCGGGTTGGCATCGGTATCAATAGGGCCTGGTTGAACCACGTTTACCGTAATGCCCCGCGGTCCAAAATCACGTGCCAGCCCCCGGGCCAGCCCTTGCAGCGCTGATTTGCTCACCGCATAAGAGGCCAGGCCAGCAAGAGGCATACGGTCGCCATTCACAGAACCAATAATGATAATGCGTCCGCCGTCAGGCATCTGTCGTGCCGCTTCCACCGCCGCATAGTATGGGGAGTGAATGTTAATCCGGAACAGGCGCTCCACGTCATCCGGATCCTGCTCCAGCGCATCACCAAACAGAATAATGCCTGCATTAACTACCAGCACGTCCAGCGGGCCGCTTTCGCGTACCCGGTTGATGACGGCGTTACGATCGGCGCTATCGGTTTGCGCTGTCTGGGTACCCGTCTCATCAGCAAGCGCTTTGGCAGCGTCAGGGGAGCCTGAATAGGTAAAGGTAACCGATGCGCCATCCGCGGCAAAACGGCGCACGATAGCCGCGCCAATCCCACGACTGCCGCCAAGAACCAGAACTGACTTGCCATTAAAAGAAGACATGAGGTACTCCTTGAACAATTATGTAGTGATCGATATATAATAGGTGCACAGTTTTCTGTCAATGGATTTGTAATGAACACTACAAAATGCACTCGAGCACCTGGACGCCCACGTAATTTTGATCCAGAAATGGCCGTTGCCAAAGTACAACCCTTGTTTCACGCACATGGCTATGACGCCGTTAGCGTGGCGGATGTCACCGCAGCGTTGTCGATCAAGCCCCCCAGTTTCTATGCTGCTTTTGGGAACAAAATCGGTCTTTATGAACGCGTGCTTGGTCGCTATGTACAAACCGATGCGATTCCGTTTGATGATATTTTGCGCCCCGACAAACCCGTTTCTGCATGTCTTACCGATCTGCTTGAAGAGGCGGCGCGACGTTATGCCGCAGATCCGCATACGCCGGGATGTTTGGTCCTGGAGGGCACGCACAGTAACGATCCGCAGGCGCGGAAGGTCGCGCGGAATTTCTACTCGGCTGCCGAACATAAAATTCACGACTTTATCGCACAGCGGCATCCTAAAGAGGCTGACAGCCTGACTGATTACGTCAGTACCACAATGCTTGGCCTGTCGGGAAAAGCGCGTTGCGGGCATTCCTTCGAACGTCTGCTAGCCAGCGCGCGAATCGCCAGCGTAGCGGTGCGGCATCAGCTTTCCTGATTTTCATCACGTGAAAAGGTAGATAAATATGATGGGTAAACTGGGACTTCGCTTTAATACTCCCCCTCCGGCTATTCGCAAAGCAACGTTGGCCGCAATTCTGATCGGAACTTCATTTCTGGCGCATTCTCAGGACAAGGCCGATGTTATTTTGTATAACGGCAAGCTGATTACCATGGATGAACAACAACCCAACGCGCAGGCGCTGGCGGTAAAAGGGCGGCATATTATTGCGGTGGGTAATAATGAAACGGTGAAAAAATGGTCCGGACCGAACACGAAGGAAATCAATCTTACGGGGCAAACCGTTATTCCGGGATTAATTGATGCGCATCTGCATGGCATTCGGGGTGGGAGGACGTTTTTATTTGAAACCTACTGGTTTGATACTAAAAATTTACCCGATGCGTTAAATAAATTGTCGCAATCTGCGGCACAGAAAAATACTGCGCAATGGGTGGCGGTGGCTGGCTCATGGATACCTGAACAATTTGCTGAAAAACGGGATCCGACGGTTCAGGAACTGAATCAGGCGGTGCCTCAGCATCCTGCGTATATACAAAGCCTTTATGACTATGCCCTGTTAAATCAAAAGGCTATCGAGACCCTAAAACTTAATAGTCCACAGCCGGATGTTCCGGCAGGGATCGTGATAGAACGCGATGACAAAGGGCTGGCAACGGGGAAATTGCGCGGGACCATTGGCAGTTTTAACCAGCTTTTCGCCCAGATTAGCCAGACTTCCGATGTTGAAAAGAACCTTAACGCCTTTGTTCGTTATTTAAATAAACGCGGCGTGGTCGGGTTTATCGATCCTTCTGCCGGGCATGAGCAAGCTTATCGTGATTTCTTTAAACTTCAGCAGCAGCAACCTCTCAGGATACGTGTTGGATATCGTTTATCCGCACCGCCTGGTAATGAAACGGAATGGTTTAAACAACGTCTGGCATTTCGCCCGGCAATACACGATGACGGCAGAATAGCCTTTCTGGGCTTCGGTGAAAGCCTGGTGATGGCAATGAATGACGGCGTACGGATGTCATCTGGATTTAAGTCTTCTGCACAATCCCAACAAGAACAATTTAAGGTGCTCCAGCTTGCCGCCCAGGAAGGGGTCGCCGTAGAAATACATGCCTATACCGATGACAGTGCGGATGCGATTTTAGATCTCATTAGCGAGGTGGCTAAATCGTATGACATTGCTCCGTTACGCTGGTCTATTGCGCATCTCAATACCGGTACGCCAGAAACAATTACCCGCATGAAGAAACTCGGCTTGGCCTATTCTGTCCAGATGGGGCCATATTTTGAATCTCCCGCCATTGGACGCGCAAATGGTAAAACGGTGGCGGCACTCTCATCACCAGTTCAACCCGCGTTAGAGCAGGGGGTAATCGTTGCCGGCGGTACAGATGCGACGCGGATTGGCGTTGCGGGAGTGTGGCATGCCATTGAGTATCATGTCACAGGTAAAGCACTCGACGGCTCAGTACGCCATGACACCCGCCAATTAAGTCGGGAAGATGCGTTAAAAATGTATACCCGAAATGCCGCCTGGCTGGCTTTTGCAGAACAGCAGAGGGGTAGTTTGCGGGAAGGTAAGTTCGCCGATTTTGCGGTACTTAATCAGGATATTATGGCTATTCCGGCAGACAAATTGCACCAAACGGAGTCGTTATTAACGTTTGTCGATGGTCAACAGGTTTATCCGGAGCTGTGAGCGGTAAAAGAAAACGGCCCTGAGAAGGGCCGTGGGTTCTATCAGAAAGACTAATCAGGCAAATATCGTCATCAGATAGGCGATAAACAGCGCCAGATGCGCCGCACCGTTAAGCACGTTGGTGCGTCCGGTGGAGAAAGAGATGTGGCACAGTACCAGTGATGAAACCATCACAATCATCTCTGGCGCGCCCAGCGCAAAGACCAAATCATTCCCGGTTGCCCATGCGATCAGAGTCACTACCGGAACGGTCAGTGAAATGGTGGCTAATACTGAACCGAAAAACAAATTCATCGCCCGTTGTACCTGGTTGCTCAGAACCGCTTTCAGCGCACCCAGCCCTTCAGGAGAGAGGATCAGTAACGCTACCAGGAAACCGGTAAAGGCGACCGGCGCATTCAGTTCAGTCAGCAATGTCTCCAGCGGGCTGGCGTTCATCTTGGTCACAGCAATAACGGCGATCAGATGAATGATAAGCCAGGCAGCGTGCCATAAATTGCTATGTGCTGACGGTTTACCGTGATGCGGGTCGTCGTCGTCACCCTCGTCTTCATGCTCGTAAATGAACAGACTCTGGTGCGTTTTAGTTTGTATCAGCAAAAATACGCCGTACATCGCCGCAGAAATTAATGCCACTAATAGCGCCTGCGCGGTAGTGAAATTTGCACCCGGTAAAGCCATCGGGAACACCAGTACAATAATGGCCAGCGGAAACAGGGCGATTAAATACTGCTTAATACCAAACAGATTCATATACTGAGTGGCAAATTTACGGCCACCTAACAGTAATGAAAAACCGACCAGGCCGCCGGTTACGATCATAATGATTGAATATAGCGTATCGCGCATGAGCGTAGGCGCTGCATCGCCGGTCGCCATTAATGCGGAGATTAAGCTGACTTCAAGAATAACAACGGACAGGCTGAGGATCAGCGACCCGTAGGGTTCGCCAAGTCGATGTGCTAATACATCCGCATGACGGACAACACTGAATGCACTGCTTAATATACCAATAAGGGCCAGCGCATTAATGCCGATGACCACTGGTAGTGACTGACTGCTCCCCCATAAGAACAGTACTACCAGTGCCAAAATCGGGAAGACGAGAGAGGTCTCCTTGTGGCGGGTTTTTACCGCCTCATGTACGTGTGTCATTGAATTAATTCTCCGTCTCTGCAGGTATTTATACCCGTCATACTTCAAGTTGCTTATGCGTTGGCTACGCTCGCTCACCCCCGTCACATAGTTATCTATGCTCCTGGGGATTCACTCCCTTGCCACCTTTAAGCAACTCGAATTATTTAGGGTATATAATTATAAAAAGTATTAAAGAATGTAAAAAATAACAGAAAACCTGGTTTTGTAGGTGACATTTTACGAAATTTTACTACATCGCTTATTTTTCCTCTCAAAGCGGTCAAAAACAAAGTTCTAGTTTATAGACTGTTTAATTAACAGAAGGTTAGATGAAGAAATTTTCTATAAATGCCCATTATTGGCGCATCACCGCATTGTTAACCACACTTAAGGTTTAGCCTAAAAAGAGGAGTTCACAATGCCATATAAATCCAAAAGCGATCTGCCTGAAAGCGTGCAGCATGTTCTGCCAGCCCATGCTCAGGACATCTACAAAGAAGCTTTCAACAGCGCCTGGGAACAATATAAAGATAAATCTGACCGTCGTGATGATGCTACCCGAGAAGAGACAGCACACAAGGTGGCGTGGGCCGCGGTCAAAAATGATTATCAAAAAGGTGATGATGATAAATGGCATAAAAAGGCGTAACAGTATCAATTATAATGCCTTTATGAACTAGCTTGCATCAGGCGTTAGCGAATCGTGCTACGCCGCGCCGTTGCTGGCTTGCAAGCGAGCGGTGAATTGCCTATTGTCCAGCTATTGGTTTCAAAATGAGCAGTTAAAAAGCCCGGAAGGCGTCAAAAAAGTTGTCGCAGGGAAGCAGCAGTGGCGGAGGTGTAAGGTGTTAACGCGTGATTTTTTATTGAATGCCGACTGCAAGACGGCATTTGGTGCTATTGAAGAATCACTACTCTGGTCAGCGGAACAACGTGCAGCCTCACTGGCCGCCACGCTTGCATGCCGACCAGATGATGGACCGGTGTGGATCTTCGGTTATGGATCATTGATGTGGAACCCGGCCTTAGAATTTGAAGAGTCCTGTACCGGGACGTTAGTCGGCTGGCACCGTGCCTTTTGCCTGCGTCTGACGGCGGGGCGAGGAACGGCGTGTCAGCCAGGACGTATGCTGGCCCTGAAAGAGGGCGGACGCACCACCGGTGTGGCCTACCGTTTGCCGGACGCGTCCCTGGAACAAGAGCTTTCACTGCTGTGGAAGCGAGAAATGATCACCGGCTGTTATCTGCCGACCTGGTGTCAGTTGGCGCTTGATGACGGCAGGACGGTGAACGCACTGGTCTTTATTATGGATCCGCGTCATCCGCTGTTTGAGTCAGACACGCGCGCGCAGGTTATTGCGCCGCTTATCGCCGCGGCGAGCGGACCTTTAGGCACCAACGCCCAGTATCTGTTCTCACTGGAACAGGAGCTGGTCAAGTTGGGGATGCAGGATGATTGTCTTAACGATCTGGTGATCACGGTCAAACGATTGTTGGGAGAGAATCTGCCGGAAGGTGTTATGCGTCCAGGATTTGCCTAATATCGCCCGATGTTGTATGCCCGATAAGCCAGGTGCTTATCGGGCGTTTAACGCTTAGGCTGCAATAAAACTTATCGAATGCTCAAGCGACTGGCTATGGCTGTCGATCAGCACATTCCAGACGCCGGTATACGGTACGGTTAACCATGCGTTATCACGATCCTGCACGCTTAAGATGTCGGACTGCGTGTCTTTGACGTGATTTTTCTCGCTCATCAGGTGGATGTGGCAACGCTCAGAACAGCGCACGACTACCGTATCACCACCAAATAACTTTAAACTCGCCTTCACTAATGCCATTTTTCACCCCGTTCTTGAAAACAACGTACTTTCTGTCGAAAGTGCTGCGTGATGTTGTTCACATTTCACTCATTGCATAACACCAAAGGGGGGGCAACAGGATGCTGATTTTGATCAAAAAATGGCATAACGATTAAACAAAAGTGACAAAATCCCTCAAAAGGGTTGAAAAGGCGTGCTAACGTTCAACGAAACCGCGCCCATCTACGATTAAATCCGGAAATTATCGACACTTTCAGTGAGCTTGCCTGAAGCGGTGTATCAGAAGGTTAATACTTTATCTGCAGCCAACGTCCATTGAGCCAGTTCAACCAGCGTGCCGACGGCTACTCCGTCAATTAACGGTAGCGTCGTGATCCCACGGCCATCGGTACAGGTTTTACACAGTTTGACCGGCACATTTTGCGCTGTCAGGATCTCCAGCATTTGCTGAATATTATATCCTTCCGCAGGTTTTTGACCGCTAAGCCCCGCCGTTACCGCGTCCGACATTAAAAACAGACGCAGGTCGAGATCCGCTTCCTGTTCGCGCAGGGCGATGGCCAGACGCAGGCTATTAAATAACGATTCGCTTCCATAGGCCGCACCGTTCGCGACGATCACTATCTTTTGCATTATTACTCCTGTTGTCAGATGGAAGGGATAATTCCTGGCGTGTATGTTACTCCCTGTTCCTGATGTGGGAAAGAAAGCATGGTTGCAGGAGTGGGTACCTCTAATTATCCATGTCAGAAAATCCCGAAAACGGGGATAAAGGCTGCAATTAACAGCCGAAGACGTTATGGTTTAGGTTAAGTGTGTCTAATTAATTGATATAAGAGACAACTGACGATTTGAGCCGTAATATTTATTTTTCTCTCGCTGTATTCTCACTCTTGCCATTGGCAGGCGGTATTGCCAACGCACGGACATCTTTTATTCACCAGGCTGAAAACCCTTTCGATAACAATAGTGATGGCTTACCCGATCTCGGTATGGCGCCGGAGTCGCGGGCAGGCGAAAAGCACTTTGCTGAAATGGTCAAAGCGTTTGGTGAAGCCAGCATGACCGATAACGGGCTTGATACGGGTGAACAGGCGAAGCAGTTCGCGTTTGGTCAGGTGCGTGACACGGTCAGTGAACAGGTTAATCAGCAACTGGAATCCTGGCTCTCTCCCTGGGGAAACGCCAGCGTTGGATTGCAGATGGATAACGAAGGCAGCTTTACCGGAAGTCGGGGAAGCTGGTTTATCCCATGGCAGGACAATCAACGATATTTAACCTGGAGCCAGTTGGGGCTGACGCAACAGGACGAAGGTTTAGTCAGCAATGCGGGGATTGGGCAGCGCTGGGTACGCGACGGCTGGTTTCTGGGTTACAACACCTTTTATGACAACCTGTTGGATGAAAATCTGCCCCGGGGAGGACTTGGCGCCGAGGCGTGGGGTGAATTCTTGCGCTTATCCGCTAACTATTACCAACCGCTGTCCTCCTGGCAGGAGCGTTCCGCAACCCAGGAACAACGGATGGCCCGCGGCTACGACCTGACTGCGCAAATGCGCATGCCGTTCTATCAACACCTCAATACCAGCGTCAGCGTGGAACAGTATTTTGGCGACCGGGTGGATCTGTTTCATTCCGGAACCGGGTACCACAATCCTGTGGCGGTGAATCTGGGATTGAGCTATACCCCGGTGCCGTTGATTACCGTGACGGCACAACATAAGCAGGGCGAAAGCGGAGTCAGCCAGAATAACCTCGGCTTAACACTGAATTACCGCTTTGGCGTGCCGCTAAAAAAACAGCTGATGGTCAGCGAGGTGGCAAACAGCCGATCGCTGCGCGGCAGTCGTTATGACGATCCGCAGCGTAACAATCTGCCGACGCTGGAATATCGCCAGCGTAAAACATTGTCGGTATTTTTGGCCACGCCGCCCTGGGATCTCAAGTCTGGTGAGACGGTGGCGCTGAAGCTGCAGGTGCGTAGTTTGCATGGGATCCGCCATTTGACCTGGCAGGGTGATACTCAGGCGTTGAGTTTAACGGCGGGTAGCGATAACCGAAGCACGCAAGGTTGGACGATTATTATGCCGAAGTGGGACAGCAGCGAAGGCGCGACAAACCGCTGGCGGTTGTCTGTGGTGGTAGAAGATGAGCAGGGTCAGCGTGTCTCTTCCAATGAGATCACGCTATCACTGACCGAACCGTTTATTACCGTTTCGGAAAATGATCCTCGTTAGCAATGAAGCATCAACGCGTTATCAGAAAATGCGTTCCTGATGTACCCATACCGCGGCTTCGACGCGTGATTTGAGCTTCATTTTCTTCAACATATGCTTCACATGGACTTTTACCGTACTTTCAGTGATGTCCAGACGGCGGGCGATCATCTTGTTCGGCAGCCCCTGGGCAATGAGCTTGAGAATGTCGCGCTCACGCGGTGTCAGTTGGGTGACATCACGGTCCGACGTTGCACGATTAGCACGCAGGCTGGCGGCCAGAACCGGCGTTAAGGCCTCACTCAGCACCATTTCACCGGCCGCTGACTGCTGTAAGGCTTTGAGTAAATCTTCAGGCTCCATATCTTTCAGCAGATAACCGTCAGCGCCGCGTTTCAGTGCGGTAACTACGTCTTCTTCATGATTGGATACGCTAAACACAACGATACGGCCCGACAGTGACTTTTCACGCAGCTTATCGAGAGTTTCCAGGCCGTTCATGCCGGGCATGTTGAGATCAAGCAGGATCAGATCGGGATCAAGGGATTCAGCCAGCTCGATACCCTGCTCACCATTGCTGGCTTCGCCGACAACGGTAATATCGGGCGCCATGCTGACAAGCTGTTTTACACCGGTTCGCAGCATCGGATGATCGTCGATCAACAGGATGGTTGCCGGTTCCAGATTACTCATGGGTATCTCCTTGGACTTCTGTGAAGTTTGTTTCGGGAATAAAAGTGACAGCAACTTCAGTACCGCCCGTCTCGCGACGGCGTACGCGGCAATCGCCGCGCAAGCTCTGCGCACGGTCGCGCATTATAATCATGCCGTAGTGGTTACTGCGTTCGGCGTTTTCCGGTACGCCGCAGCCGTTATCTTGCACTGTTAGTTTGACCTGCTTGCCATTTTGCACCACCGTCACGACCACTTCATTGGCCTGAGAGTGTTTAAGTGCATTACTCAGGGCTTCGCGCGCAATTTGTAGCAGGTGAATCGCCTGATGCGAAGGGACCAGGCGTGGCGGTAGCTGATAATCCAGCTTAACCGTAAATCCAAAACGGGCGCTGTACTCCTGACAGCTGGCTTCCAGCGCCGGTCGTAATCCAGGTTCCGTGAGCTGTAAACGGAAGGTGGTTAACAGCTCACGCAGTTGTGCCCATGAAGCATTCAGCTCGTTACGTATCTGGCTGAGCAACTCGCGACAGTTATCTGAAAGCGCATCGCCCTGCATCTGCAAACAGCTAACCTGCATCTTCATACAAGAGAGCGATTGTGCAATAGAATCATGAAGTTCGCGTGCAATGGTGGCACGCTCTTCCATCACGATCAACTGCTGTTGACGCTCCTGATGTCTGTCGAGCGCGAGCGTTGCGGTCAGTTGCTCAACCAGGGTATCAACCAGCTGTTGCTGATCGTGGCTGAGATGGCGTCCGTTCGGCAAGGTGGCGAGCAGAATACCATATTGGGTATGCGCATCGGTCAGCCGCCATTTCAATGTGATCCCGCCGTCAATCGCGGGCAGCGTGCCGCGAGGACACAGATGGCAACCTTTTTCATCACAGCTGGCATTGGACTGACAGGTAAATTCCTGATGATTGTCTTCATCTTCCAGGTCGTAAACCCGGAGTTCAATATCATGTAGCAAGGTCAAATTTTGCAGACCGTTCAGCACCGGAGAGAGGCGTTCGCACAACGGCACCTGAGAGTGCAGGCGGCGGTTGGCTTGCCACAGAAAAGAAAGGATCTGATTTTTGTGCTCCAGACCCGCCGTTTTCTCCTGTACCCGCTGTTCCAGCACGGCGTAACTTTCGGCCAGTTCTTCCGACATATTATTCAGTGCCGAACCCAGAGCGGCCATCTCATTACGCCCGCTGATACGCGCGCGTTGGGTAAAATCACGTTGGCTGACGGCTCGCGCCATCGCCAGCAGCTGTTTCCACGGCTCTAACAGGCGCACGCGCAGCCAGATAATGGTGAAAACCAGCAGCAATGCCATAAATATGGCCATCAAGCGATGCAGCAGGACGACGCGTTCAATGCGTAATTCGGTGGTATGGTCAAAGGCGGTAACCAGCTTATCCAGACCGCCTACAAAGCGCGTCACATCTTGCGCTACCGCATCAGGCGTTTGCGCATGCGCAAGCCCCGGCGCCAGTTCAGTGTGCCAGTAATCCTGTAGTGCTTTTAACTGCGCCTGTTGTCCGTCTCGCTTTGCGGCACGCGTCAACTCCGGGCTAAACGCCGTTTTCTCCATTTCATCCAGAAGCGGTTGATCGCTAGCGTCCAGCGGTACGGCTGCCAGCAGGCGATAACTCTGCATGCGCAGCGATCCCGCTTTGTTGATTGCATGGGCGCTACCCTGAACGCCCTGAACCAGCCAGCCGGAGACAGCCATACCCGCCACGCCGATGGCTGTGGACAATAAAACAATCAGCGCCACCTGGTTGACCAGCGTAAGCGGGGAGAGACAACGTTTAAACATGGTGACTTGTTCCTTCGGGTTTTCGTCGAACAGAAAACCTTATTGAATGACGATTCTGCTGCAGGCAGTGGCGTTATTCTCGGCGATACACTGGAGTATACCCATACCTCAAACGGGCTACCTCTTAATTGCCAGCGGAGGGAGAGATCCTGGGCGAGGGGGAGTAGGGGGCGACAGAAGCGTGAAAAACCACATCTTTTTTACCGAAGTTATGTACTCATTTAGGGTAATGATAAATTTTAGGCATGAATAATGACACCTTTTCCTTTGATTTATATCAACTTACCTCCAGCTGTAAACCCTAATGTTGCAGGCATCGAAACAAGTATCAGAGGTGTCTATGAGTCACTCATCTGCCCCGGAAAGGGCATCTGGAGCTGTAATTACCGAATGGCGGCCGGAAGATCCCGCCTTCTGGCAGCAGCGTGGTCAACGAATCGCCAGCCGTAACCTGTGGATTTCAGTCCCTTGCTTGCTGCTGGCGTTTTGCGTGTGGATGTTATTTAGCGCCGTGGCGGTGAACTTACCGAAAGTCGGTTTTGATTTCACCACTGAACAGCTGTTCATGCTGACGGCATTACCTTCGGTGTCAGGCGCGCTGCTGCGTGTTCCGTACTCCTTTATGGTTCCCCTGTTTGGTGGACGTCGCTGGACAGCGTTTAGCACCGGTATCCTGATCATTCCTTGCGTATGGTTAGGTTTTGCGGTGCAGGATACCTCCACGCCGTTTAGTACTTTTATTATTATCTCTCTGTTGTGCGGTTTCGCCGGTGCGAACTTTGCGTCCAGCATGGCAAACATCAGTTTCTTCTTTCCAAAACAGAAACAGGGTGGTGCGCTGGGTCTGAACGGTGGCCTGGGCAACATGGGCGTCAGCGTGATGCAGTTGGTTGCGCCGCTGGTGGTTTCACTGTCAATCTTTGCCGCATTTGGTAGCCACGGGGTTGAACAACCGGATGGTACGCAGCTGTATCTGGCAAACGCCGCATGGATTTGGGTACCGTTCCTTGCGGTGTTAACGCTGGCTGCATGGTTTGGTATGAATGAACTGGCAACCTCAAAAGCGTCGCTGAAAGAGCAATTGCCGGTGCTGAAACGTGGGCATCTGTGGATTATGAGCCTGCTGTATCTGGCAACCTTCGGTTCATTCATCGGTTTCTCTGCCGGTTTTGCCATGTTGTCAAAAACGCAGTTTCCTGAGGTACAGATCCTGCATTACGCCTTCTTTGGACCGTTGATTGGCGCGCTGGCTCGTTCAGCGGGTGGCGCAATCTCTGACCGTCTGGGCGGAACCCGTGTAACGCTGGTGAACTTTGTGCTGATGGCTATTTTCAGTGCCTTACTGTTCCTGACGCTGCCATCAAACGGCGTTGGCGGCAACTTTATCGCCTTCTTCGCGGTGTTCCTGGCATTGTTCCTGACGGCTGGTCTGGGGAGTGGTTCAACCTTCCAGATGATCTCCGTTATCTTCCGCAAGCTGACGATGGACAGAGTGAAAGCTGAAGGCGGTTCAGAAGAGAAAGCAATGCGCGAAGCAGCAACCGACACCGCGGCAGCGTTGGGCTTTATCTCAGCCATTGGTGCGATTGGCGGCTTCTTTATCCCGAAAGCATTTGGTACGTCTCTGGCGTTAACTGGTTCGCCGGTCGATGCGATGAAAGTCTTTCTGATCTTCTATGTCGCTTGTGTGGTCATCACCTGGGCGGTATACGGACGTCATTCTAAAAAGTAAAAAAGTAGTAGCAGTTGATTATCCATTGCGCGGCGTTAGACCGCGCTTTTTTTTGCTTTAAATTAGTTACAACATACTTATATGTGAGCTCATGACGAAAGTCTGCGAAAACGGTGCTGGTAATATGCCTGGCAGGGGGGATACCCCTTAATACCCACTTATAAAGAATTTAACATTTGTATGATAAGTGATTTTAATAAAATCATTTAAATTCAATATGTTGACTGTTTTATTAATATCCTACTAAGGGGGTATGTGAAAATCGACCCTCTGTTTTCATCCCTGCATGCCTTGATCGTTATCAATTCTCACGCCCTTTCAGAGCGTTACCTTCGCTCTCAATCAAGCAATGTCGATTTATCAGAGAGCCGTCAGGCTCCTACAGGAGAAAACCGATGAGTAAATTCCTGGACCGGTTTCGCTACTTCAAGCAGAAGGGCGAAACCTTTGCCGATGGGCATGGCCAGCTTCTCAATACCAACAGGGACTGGGAGGACGGATACCGCCAGCGTTGGCAGCATGACAAAATCGTGCGTTCAACCCACGGGGTAAACTGCACGGGCTCATGCAGCTGGAAAATCTATGTGAAAAATGGTCTGGTGACCTGGGAGACCCAGCAAACTGACTACCCACGCACGCGTCCAGATATGCCTAACCACGAGCCTCGCGGCTGCCCACGTGGTGCAAGCTATTCCTGGTATCTCTACAGCGCTAACCGTCTGAAATACCCGCTGATGCGCAAACGTCTGATGAAGATGTGGCGCGAAGCAAAAAGACTGCACAGCGATCCGGTAGATGCATGGGCATCCATCATCGAAGACGCCGACAAAGCAAAAAGCTTCAAACAAGCGCGTGGTCGTGGTGGATTTGTTCGTTCTTCCTGGCAGGAAGTGAATGAACTGATTGCTGCATCTAACGTTTACACCATCAAAACCTATGGCCCTGACCGCGTTGCAGGCTTCTCTCCGATTCCGGCGATGTCGATGGTTTCTTATGCTTCCGGCGCACGCTATATGTCGCTGATTGGTGGTACCTGCCTGAGCTTCTACGACTGGTACTGTGACCTGCCGCCGGCTTCCCCGCAAACCTGGGGCGAGCAAACCGACGTACCGGAATCTGCCGACTGGTATAACTCCAGCTACATTCTTGCATGGGGCTCTAACGTACCGCAGACCCGTACTCCGGATGCGCACTTCTTTACTGAAGTTCGCTATAAAGGAACCAAAACGGTAGCGATTACTCCGGACTACGCAGAAATTGCCAAACTTTGCGACCTGTGGCTGGCACCGAAGCAGGGAACCGATGCGGCGATGGCAATGGCGATGGGCCATGTCATGCTGCGCGAGTTCCACCTCGATAACCCGAGCCAGTACTTCACCGACTACGTTCGTCGTTATACCGACATGCCAATGCTGGTGATGCTCGAAGAGCGTGACGGCTACTATGCTGCTGGTCGTATGCTGCGTGCGGCGGATCTGGTCGACTCTCTGGGCCAGGAAAATAACCCAGAATGGAAAACTGTCGCTATCAACAGCAACGGCGAAATGGTTGCGCCAAACGGTTCAATTGGTTTCCGTTGGGGCGAAAAGGGCAAATGGAACCTTGAGCAACGCGACGGTACGTCCGGTGATGAAACCGAACTGCAACTCAGCCTGCTGGGTAGCCAGGACGATATCGCTGAAGTGGGCTTCCCGTACTTTGGCGGCGAAGGTACCGAGCACTTCAGTAAAGTAGAGCTGGAAAATATTCTGCTGCACAAACTGCCGGTTAAACGCCTGCAGTTGGCCGATGGCTCTACCGCGCTGGTGACCACCGTTTACGACCTGACCATGGCTAACTATGGCCTGGAACGTGGTCTGAACGACGAAAACTGCGCGACCAGCTACGATGACGTGAAAGCGTACACGCCGGCATGGGCAGAAAAAATCACTGGCGTATCACGTTCTCAGATCGTGCGCATTGCCCGTGAATTTGCGGATAACGCCGATAAAACACACGGTCGTTCGATGATCATCGTCGGTGCGGGCCTGAACCACTGGTACCACCTCGATATGAACTATCGTGGCCTGATCAATATGCTGGTGTTCTGCGGTTGTATCGGTCAGAGCGGCGGCGGTTGGGCCCACTACGTCGGCCAGGAAAAACTGCGTCCGCAAACCGGCTGGCAGCCGCTGGCGTTTGCTCTTGACTGGCAGCGTCCGCCTCGTCATATGAACAGCACTTCCTACTTCTATAACCACTCCAGCCAATGGCGCTATGAGACGGTTACTGCGCAGGAACTGCTTTCCCCGATGGCAGACAAATCCCGTTACAGCGGTCATTTGATTGATTTTAACGTTCGCGCTGAACGTATGGGCTGGTTGCCATCTGCGCCGCAGTTAGGGACTAACCCACTGCGTATCGCCGAAGAAGCGCAGAAAGCAGGTATGACGCCGGTGGATTACACCGTTAAATCCCTGAAAGAAGGTTCTATTCGTTTTGCGGCAGAGCAGCCGGAAAACGGTAAAAACCATCCGCGCAACCTGTTTATCTGGCGTTCTAACCTGCTCGGTTCTTCCGGTAAAGGCCACGAGTACATGCTGAAGTATCTGCTGGGTACTGAACATGGTATTCAGGGCAAAGATCTCGGCCAGCAGAGCGGCGTGAAGCCTGAAGAAGTGGAATGGCAGGATAACGGCCTGGACGGCAAACTGGATCTGGTTGTCACGCTGGACTTCCGTCTGTCGAGCACCTGTCTGTATTCCGACATCGTGCTGCCGACCGCAACATGGTATGAAAAAGACGATATGAATACCTCGGACATGCATCCGTTTATTCATCCTCTGTCTGCGGCGGTTGACCCGGCCTGGGAATCGAAGAGCGACTGGGAAATCTACAAAGCCATCGCCAAGAAATTCTCTGAAGTTTGCGTGGGTCATCTCGGTAAAGAAACTGACGTCGTTACGCTGCCAATTCAGCACGACTCTGCCGCAGAACTGGCACAACCGCTGGACGTGAAGGACTGGAAAAAAGGTGAATGTGACCTGATTCCTGGTGTTACCGCACCGCACATCATGACCGTTGAGCGTGATTATCCGGCAACCTACGAGCGTTTCACCTCCATCGGCCCGCTGATGGAAAAAATCGGTAACGGCGGTAAAGGGATTGCCTGGAATACCCAGAGCGAAATGGATCTGCTGCGTAAGCTCAATTACACCAAGGCTGAAGGTCCGGCAAAAGGCCAGCCTTGGCTTAATACCGCAATTGATGCAGCCGAGATGATCCTGACGCTGGCGCCGGAAACTAACGGTCAGGTAGCCGTTAAAGCCTGGGCTGCGCTGAGTGAATTTACCGGTCGTGACCATACGCATCTGGCGCTGAATAAAGAAGACGAAAAAATTCGCTTCCGCGATATTCAGGCGCAGCCGCGCAAAATTATCTCCAGCCCGACCTGGTCAGGACTGGAGGATGAACACGTGTCTTATAACGCCGGCTATACCAACGTTCACGAGCTGATCCCATGGCGTACACTGTCTGGTCGCCAGCAGTTGTATCAGGATCATCAGTGGATGCGTGACTTTGGTGAAAGCCTGCTGGTTTACCGTCCGCCAATCGACACCCGTTCGGTGAAAGCGGTGATCGGCGAGAAATCTAACGGTAACCCGGAAAAAGCGCTCAACTTCCTGACGCCGCACCAGAAATGGGGTATCCACTCCACTTACAGCGACAACTTGCTGATGCTGACGCTGTCACGCGGTGGCCCGATTGTGTGGATGAGCGAAGTCGATGCGAAGGATCTGGGAATCGAAGATAACGACTGGATCGAAGTCTTCAACAGCAACGGTGCGCTGACGGCACGTGCAGTTGTCAGCCAGCGTGTACCGGCCGGGATGACCATGATGTACCACGCGCAGGAACGTATCGTTAACCTGCCGGGTTCAGAAATCACCCAGCAGCGCGGTGGGATCCACAACTCGGTGACCCGTATTACACCGAAACCGACCCATATGATCGGCGGCTATGCGCAGCTGGCCTACGGCTTTAACTACTACGGCACCGTCGGTTCAAACCGTGATGAGTTCGTAGTTGTACGTAAGATGAAGAACATTAACTGGTTGGATGGCGAAGGCAATGACCAGGTACAGGAGAGCGTAAAATGAAAATTCGTTCACAAGTCGGCATGGTGCTGAATCTCGATAAGTGCATCGGCTGCCACACCTGTTCAGTGACCTGTAAAAACGTCTGGACCAGCCGTGAAGGTATGGAGTACGCCTGGTTCAACAACGTCGAAAGTAAGCCTGGCGTTGGCTTCCCGAACGACTGGGAAAACCAGGAAAAATGGAAGGGCGGTTGGATCCGTAAAATCAACGGCAAACTGCAGCCGCGCATGGGTAACAAAGCGCTGCTGTTGGGTAAAATCTTTGCTAACCCGCATCTGCCGGGCATGGATGATTACTACGAGCCGTTTGATTTTGACTACCAGACGTTGCATAACGCCCCGGCAGACAGCAAAGCGCAGCCGATTGCTCGTCCACGCTCGCTGATCACCGGTCAGCGAATGGATAAAATCACCAGCGGTCCTAACTGGGAAGAAATTCTGGGCGGCGAGTTTGAAAAACGCGCCAAAGACCAGAACTTCGAAAACATGCAGAAGGCGATGTACGGTCAGTTCGAAAACACCTTCATGATGTACCTGCCGCGTCTGTGTGAGCACTGCCTTAATCCGGCGTGTGTGGCGACCTGTCCGAGCGGCGCTATCTACAAGCGTGAAGAAGATGGCATCGTGCTGATCGACCAGGACAAGTGCCGCGGCTGGCGTATGTGTATCACCGGCTGCCCGTACAAGAAGATCTACTTCAACTGGAAGAGCGGGAAATCTGAGAAGTGCATTTTCTGCTACCCGCGTATCGAAGCTGGTCAGCCGACCGTTTGCTCCGAAACCTGTGTAGGTCGTATCCGTTACCTCGGCGTACTGCTGTATGACGCAGATGCGATCGAAAGCGCGGCCAGCACCGAGCACGAGAAAGATCTGTACCAGCGTCAGCTGGACGTGTTCCTCGATCCGAACGATCCGGCGGTTATTGAACAGGCGCTGAAAGATGGTATTCCGCTGAGCGTCATTGATGCCGCACAACAGTCTCCGGTTTACAAAATGGCGATGGACTGGAAGCTGGCGCTGCCGCTGCATCCGGAATACCGCACATTGCCGATGGTCTGGTACGTGCCGCCATTGTCACCGATTCAGTCTGCCGCTGACGCGGGCGAGCTGGGCAGCAACGGTATTCTGCCGGATGTTGACAGCCTGCGTATTCCGGTTCAGTACCTGGCGAACCTGCTGACTGCAGGTGACACCCAGCCGGTACTGTTGGCGCTGAAACGTATGCTGGCGATGCGTCACTACAAACGTGCGGAAACTGTTGACGGCAAAGTTGATACCCGTGCGCTGGAAGAGGTGGGCTTAAGCGAAGCGCAGGCACAGGAAATGTATCGTTACCTGGCAATCGCGAACTACGAAGATCGTTTCGTGGTACCGAGCAGCCATCGTGAACTGGCGCGTGACGCGTTCCCGGAGAAAAGCGGTTGTGGCTTTACCTTCGGCGACGGTTGCCACGGTTCTGATACTAAATTCAATCTGTTCAACAGCCGCCGCATCGACGCTGTCGATGTGACCAGCAAAACGGAGCCGCACCAATGATTGAACTCGTCATTGTTTCGCGTCTGCTCGAGTACCCGGATGCTGCCTTGTGGCAGCATCAGCAGGAACTTTTCGATGCACTCGCGTCATCTGAGAACCTGGATAAAGAGGATGCCCAGACTCTGGGCGTTTTCCTGCGCGATCTAACCGCGCAGGACATGCTGGATGTGCAGGCCGCCTACAGCGAACTGTTTGACCGTGGCCGCGCGACATCGCTGCTGCTGTTTGAACATGTTCACGGTGAATCCCGCGATCGCGGTCAGGCTATGGTTGACCTGATGGCACAGTATGAGCAGCACGGTTTGCAGCTCGACAGCCGCGAACTTCCCGATCATCTGCCGCTGTATCTGGAATACCTTGCGCAATTGCCGAAAAGCGAAGCGCTAGGTGGCTTACAGGATATTGCGCCGATTCTGGCGCTGCTCAGCGCTCGTTTGCAACAGCGCGAAAGCCGTTATGCGGTGCTGTTCGATCTGCTGTTAAAACTGGCGAATACCGTTATCGACAGCGATAAAGTGGCTGAAAAAATTGCGGATGAAGCCCGTGATGATACTCCACAAGCGCTGGATGCGGTCTGGGAAGAAGAGCAGGTGAAATTCTTCGCCGATCAGGGGTGTGGCGAGTCGGAAATCTCCGCTCACCAGCGTCGTTTTGCCGGGGCCGTTGCGCCGCAGTATCTGAATATCACCACCGGAGGACAGCACTAATGCACTTCCTGAATACGTTCTTCTTTGACATCTATCCGTACATCGCGGGTTCTGTCTTTCTGATCGGCAGCTGGCTGCGTTATGACTATGGGCAATATACATGGCGTGCGGCTTCCAGTCAGATGCTGGATCGCAAAGGGATGAACCTGGCGTCAAACCTGTTTCACATCGGGATCCTGGGAATCTTTGCTGGGCACTTCCTTGGCATGTTGACGCCGCACTGGATGTATGAAGCCTGGCTACCGCTTGAAGTGAAACAAAAGATGGCAATGTTTGCGGGCGGTGCCAGTGGCCTGATGTGTCTGATTGGTGGCGTACTGCTGCTGAAACGTCGTCTGTTCAGCCCACGCGTGCGGGCCACCACCACCGGAGCGGATATTCTGATCCTCTCACTGCTGGTGATCCAGTGTGCGCTGGGCCTGCTGACCATTCCGTTTTCCGCCCAGCATATGGACGGTAGCGAGATGATGAAGCTGGTGAACTGGGCGCAGACAGTGGTGACCTTCCAGGGCGGAGCGTCTCAGTATCTCGATGGTGTTGCGTTCATTTTCCGTATGCACCTGGTGCTGGGTATGACGCTGTTCCTGTTGTTCCCATTCTCTCGTCTGGTACACATCTGGAGCGTCCCGGTCGAATATCTGACACGCAAATACCAGATTGTTCGCGCGCGTCACTAATCGTATATTTGAGAATGACAAAACCCTGCTTCGGCGGGGTTTTTTTATGCCTGTTTGCCGGATGGCGGCGCAAGCGCCTTATCCGGCCTACGAAGGTATCAGCGAGCGCTGTAGGCCTGATAAGTGCAGCGCATCAGACAAATAGCGGGCACGTATCGAGTTCGTAGGCCAGATAAGTGCAGCGCATCAGACGAATAGCGGGCACATGTCGAGTTAGTAGGCCTGATAAGCGCAGCGCAGCAGACAAATTGTGGGCACGTGTCGAGTTCGTAGGCCTGATAAGCGCAGCGCAGCAGACAAATTACGGGCACGTGTCGAGTTAGTAGGCCTGATAAGCATAGCGCATCAGGCAAATAAAAGGCATTGCTGAGGAATTGAGTGTGTTGCTTTATGAAGTGATGGTGGTGGGGGAAGGATTACTCAGCGCTACGCGCTTCGCCCTTCGGGTCGTTGCCTGCGGCAACGCTTTCTCGCTACGCTCGAATCGAACCTTAGTCGAAGCTTCTCATCCTTCCCACATGGGCAGAATATGGGGCATTAGAGATTGATTTGCTGTTGGTGCTTTATGAAGTGATGGTGGTGGGGGAAGGATTCGAACCTTCGAAGTCGATGACGGCAGATTTACAGTCTGCTCCCTTTGGCCGCTCGGGAACCCCACCAGGGGTATACTAATTTTATGAATCTACAGGAATGAATGGTGGTGGGGGAAGGATTCGAACCTTCGAAGTCGATGACGGCAGATTTACAGTCTGCTCCCTTTGGCCGCTCGGGAACCCCACCACGGGGTAATGCTAATTACTGGCCTGCTTCCGTTGGAAGCGGGGCGCATCATATCAAATGATGCGCCCCTGTAAAGCATTCCGTTGATAAAAAAGAACTGGTTGCCTGATTTTTACACGTAAAGATGTAAAGGTAACCAATTAACTTCTCAATCGATTACAGAATAATCGTTCGGTTACCGTAAACAAAGACGCGTTGAGCCAGAACCTGATATAGCGCACGGCTTAATACATTTTTTTCAACGTCGCGACCCGCGCGCATCATATCTTCGGCAGTGTAGGTGTGATCAACATGGATCACGTCCTGCATAATGATTGGGCCTTCATCGAGGTTATCATTCACGTAGTGGGCCGTCGCGCCGATGATCTTCACACCACGCTCATAAGCCTGATGGTACGGACGAGCACCAATGAATGCTGGCAGGAATGAATGGTGAATATTGATAATTTTATTCGGAAAGCGTGAAACAAATGTCGGGGTCAGAACGCGCATGTATTTAGCCAGCACGACATAATCCGGCTGGTGGGCGTCGATAGCATCAGCCATTTTCTGATCATGTTCGTCACGTGTTAAACCTTCATGGCTCACCAGCTCAAACGGAATATCAAACCGTTCAACCAGAGGACGCAAGGTCTCGTGATTGCCGATCACAGCGGCGATTTCAACATCCAGCCCGCCATAATTGGCCTTCATTAATAAATCGCCCAGACAATGCGCTTCCTTGGTGACCAAAATGACGATGCGGCGGCGGCCTGCTGGGGTTAATTCACGAATCGAGCCTTCAGGTAAGGCGCTGTCCAGATCGGCAAGCAGCGTGACGTCGTTAAAAATGCCCTCCAGTTCGGTGCGCATAAAAAAGCGTCCGGTACGGTGGTCCACAAACTCATTGTTCTGCACGATGTTCAGTTCATGCTTGTAACAGATATTTGTAATGCGCGCGATCAGACCTTTTTGGTCCGGGCAAATAGTACGCAGCACTTTTCGTTGTAATGAATGCATTTGCAGCGGTGATCCTGTTGAGAATGTTTGCAAAATTGATACTGTCGGGCGTTGATTAGCCGCAGCACTTTTTAAATTTTTTACCTGAGCCACAAGGGCAGGTATCGTTTCGTCCAATTTGAGGGCGTGTACCGTCTATATAGTACCACTGACCGTTTTCTTTTAAAAAACGAGAGCGCTCGATAATTGCACCTGTTTTACCTTGTTCAGAAAACCGTGCGACAAAACTGACATAGCCGATATTTTCTGTGTCTGCCGTCTCTTGTTCAAAAACGGTCAGTCCAAGCCATTCGGTATGAGTAAATCCTGCGATAATGTC
The DNA here is from genome assembly GCF_001037485.2 of Citrobacter sp. MGH105. NCBI lineage: Bacteria > Pseudomonadati > Pseudomonadota > Gammaproteobacteria > Enterobacterales > Enterobacteriaceae > Citrobacter > Citrobacter sp. MGH105. Next base: position 2,389,444 of record NZ_CP073048.1, read on the forward strand.
GTCGCGAAACTCGGCCGCATGACAATCCGGATGCCAGGTCCTGATAAGGTAATCTGCGTCTTTCATCACAAAAGCACAGTAACGAGAACGCATGAGGTGTGACGGCGTAGGTGCTACTTGCGCGCCGGACACATAACGGTAGCAACATAGGCTATACTCGACAGCGCTACCACAGGGACAAAGCTGAGACACAAAGTACTCCCTGGAATATAAAAACGGCGTAAAAACGCCAGAGTGGCACTATGTTAACTGAGCGGTAGCGATGTTGCTACGTCTGCAAGCCAGGGGAAGTTTGTACGTATAATGAGAAAAATAAAAATTGGGCTGGCGCTAGGTTCCGGCGCAGCGCGAGGTTGGTCGCATATTGGCGTTATTAAAGCCCTTAAGCATATGGGCATTGATGTTGATATCGTGGCAGGGTGCTCCATCGGTTCGTTGGTTGGCGCTGCCTACGCCTGCAATAAGCTGCCTGCTCTCGAAAAGTGGGTCTGTTCTTTCAGCTATTGGGATGTTTTACGGCTGATGGATCTCTCGTGGCGCAGGGGAGGTTTACTGCGCGGTGAACGGGTATTCAATCAGTACCGTAATGTGATGCCGGTAGAAGCAATTGAGCAATGTACTCGCCGTTTCGCAACAGTGGCCACCAATCTGAGTACGGGTCGGGAACTTTGGTTCACCGAAGGTGATTTACATCTGGCTGTCCGGGCCTCCTGCAGTATTCCTGGCCTGATGTCACCTGTGGCGCACAATGGTTACTGGCTGGTCGATGGTGCGGTGGTGAATCCTGTCCCTGTCTCCCTGACTCGCGCGTTGGGGGCCGATATTGTTATTGCGGTCGACCTGCAACACGATGCGCATCTCATGCAACAAGATTTACTCTCCTTCAACGTCAATAGCGATGCCGAATCGGGTGATGATGCTGACGAACTCTCATGGCATGCCCGTCTGAAAGAACGCTTGAGCAACATTACTGCCAGGCGTTCAGTAACTGCGCCCACGGCGATGGAGATTATGACGACGTCTATTCAGGTTCTGGAAAACCGACTGAAACGTAACCGCATGGCCGGTGACCCTCCAGACATTCTGATTCAGCCGTTTTGTCCACAAATATCCACGCTGGATTTTCACCGCGCCAGTGCGGCAATTGCTGCCGGGCAGTTAGCGGTCGAGAAGAAAATGGATGAGCTTCTACCCCTGGTGAAAACCAACGTCTAACGCATTTTTTATCAACACTTAAGCTAATTCTGACAGGCGTGAGTGGCAATAGCATGCCACTATTTATTAAAGCCAGTCAGGGGGGAGAATATGACGCAGCCATTGGTCGGAAAACAGATTCTTATCGTTGAGGATGAGCCGGTATTTCGCTCACTCATGGACTCATGGTTTTCCTCTTTGGGAGCGACAACGGCGGTAGCTGGTGACGGACTTGAAGCACTGGACTTGCTTGGGCATTTTAAACCCGACCTGATGATCTGCGACCTGGCTATGCCAAGAATGAACGGTCTCAAACTGGTTGAGTATTTACGCAATCGTGGCGATCAGACCCCAATACTGGTGATTTCTGCGACGGAAAACATGTCCGACATAGCCAAAGCGCTACGACTTGGTGTGGATGACGTCCTGTTGAAGCCGGTGAAAGATCTTAATCGCTTGCGAGAAACCGTCTTTGCATGTCTTTATCCCAACATGTTTAATTCACGCGTGGAAGAAGAAGAACGGCTGTTTCGCGACTGGGATGCGATGGTGGACGATCCTGCTGCAGCTGCGAAGTTGCTAAAAGAATTACAGCCTCCAGTGTCGCAAGTGATCTCGCACTGTCGCATTAACTATCGACAATTGGTGGCAGCCGACCAACCGGGGCTGGTGTTGGATATTGCTCCGCTGTCTGATCATGACCTTGCATTCTATTGCCTTGATGTGACGCGGGCAGGGGATAATGGCGTGCTGGCTGCATTATTACTGAGGGCGCTATTTAATGGTTTACTGCAGGAGCAACTGACACAACAAAATCAGCGACTGCCAGAGCTAGGTACGTTATTGAAACAGGTAAATCATCTGTTGCGACAAGCCAATTTACCAGGGCAGTTTCCCTTGCTGGTGGGGTATTACCACAGCGGATTAAAAAATCTGATTCTGGTATCGGCAGGGCTGAATGCGACATTAAATACAGGTTCCCACCAAGTGCAAATCAGCAATGGCGTTCCGCTGGGTACCTTAGGTAATACGTATCTTAATCAGCTGAGCCAACATTGTGAGTCATGGCAATGCCAAATTTGGGGGGCGGGAGGTCGCCTGCGCTTGATGTTGTCTGCAGAATGAACAATTGAGAGGCGTGTAAATGAAATTGGTTCACCCTCCCCATGCTGTGAGTGCTACTATCAGCGCCAGTTTTATTCGTATTTATCTTAATTATACCGACGCGCGTCCTTTTCAGACCAGAAGCTTGTCGCTGTACTGATATACTCGGATGCGATACAGAATGATGAACACGTTCAATACATGAACAGTCCAGGAGAGTTTTAAATGGCTGCCCTTAATTCAAAAGTCAAAAAAGCCGTTATCCCGGTTGCGGGATTAGGAACCAGGATGTTACCGGCTACGAAAGCAATCCCGAAAGAGATGCTACCGTTGGTTGATAAGCCATTAATTCAGTACGTCGTAAACGAATGTATTGCTGCGGGCATCACTGAAATTGTACTTGTAACTCACTCGTCTAAAAATTCCATTGAAAACCACTTTGATACCAGCTTTGAACTTGAAGCGATGCTGGAAAAACGTGTAAAACGCCAGCTTCTGGAAGAAGTTCAATCTATTTGCCCGCCACATGTGACTATTATGCAGGTGCGTCAGGGGCTGGCTAAAGGTCTGGGCCACGCGGTATTGTGCGCGCACCCTGTGGTTGGCGATGAACCGGTAGCTGTAATCCTGCCGGACGTAATTCTTGACGAATACGAATCTGATTTATCCCGCGACAACCTTGCCGAAATGATTCATCGTTTTGATGAAACAGGTAGCAGCCAGATTATGGTTGAACCGGTAGAAGATGTTACGGCTTATGGCGTTGTTGATTGTAAAGGTGTTGAATTATCCCCGGGCGAAAGCGTCCCGATGGTTGGCGTGGTTGAAAAACCAAAAGCTGATGTTGCGCCTTCTAATCTGGCCGTTGTGGGTCGTTACGTTCTTAGTGCCGATATCTGGCCTCTGCTGGCTAAAACCCCTCCGGGAGCGGGTGATGAAATTCAGCTGACAGATGCTATCGATATGCTGATTGAAAAAGAGACGGTTGAAGCTTATCACATGAAGGGCAAAAGCCATGACTGTGGTAATAAACTGGGCTATATGCAGGCGTTCGTTGAATATGGTATTCGCCATAATACTCTCGGCGCCGAATTTAAAGCCTGGCTGGAAGACGAGATGGGTATTAAGAAGTAACCTTCTGGTATTATCTGGTCAGAACGGCGCTGTATTAACAGCGCCGTTTTTTTATACCTAATCCGGGTAGGGTTGAGCGAAGTACCGGTAAAAAAAATCCCGCCACTGGCGGGATTTTAAGCAAACTATTTCTGAATTATTCCTTGATCAGGAAATCGTCCAGTTGTTTACCTTGTTCTTCCATCGCTTTTTTGATCACTGCCGGTGTACGACCCTGGCCAGTCCAGGTTTTAGTTTCACCGTTTTCGTCAACATAGCTATATTTAGCCGGGCGTGCAGCGCGCTTAGCTTTGGTGCCAGATTTAACAGCAGCCATGCTATTCAGCAATTCGTTCGGATCAATGCCGTCAGCGATCAGCATTTCACGATATTGTTGCAGTTTACGAGTACGTTCTTCAACTTCAGCAGCAGCAGCGCTTTCTTCTTCGCGACGCTCGCTAACTACAACTTCTAATTTTTCCAGCATTTCTTCAAGCGTTTCCAGAGTGCATTCTCTTGCCTGCGCACGAAGAGTACGGATGTTGTTCAGAATTTTAAGTGCTTCGCTCATTGTAGTAATCTCAAACTTATATTGGGGTGGTTTGTTGAGCTAATAATAGAGCGATAAATTCAGTTGTGCAATAGCCAGGAATGTAAGGAATTCAAAATTGCGCTTTATTTAGTATCAGAATTAATTCTCCTGTCTTAAATTCCCCATGATGTTGGGCATAAAAAAGGCTTATTGGCGAGGGGACTTCTCAGCGGCTGAGAGTAAAAATTCAAGATTCAGGTCACATTTTATGGTGTACAAATAGTATCTCTTTGCAGTGATTTCAACCTTTTGTATTAGTTTTGCTTACGTGAATTCGCTAATACATGGCGACAGTGGGTAGATTCAATAACAATATGGGAAGGGTTTCTTTATTGCCGTATGATGATAAGTGACATTGATAAATTTCATGAGCACTATTTGTGAAAGAGTGTGTATATACGCGTCCGAGCACAGGCTGTTTGGTCGATAGTTGTATGCTCTCTCACTATCCGTTACTTAAATTCAGGCGGCACTGTGCGAGCTTGCCCGCTCATTTATACGCCTTTGCGGCCAACGCTACACCGACATGTTCGTGAAATATGATACAATCCAGCCCATATTCATTTCCCCTCGTGAGGGCCTTCGGTCAATGGCACAACTATATTTTTACTATTCTGCAATGAACGCAGGTAAGTCGACTGCCTTGTTGCAATCTTCGTACAATTATCAGGAACGTGGGATGCGTGCCGTTGTATATACAGCGGAAATTGATGACCGTTTTGGTGCTGGAAAAGTAAGTTCACGTATAGGTCTGTCGTCACCTGCAAAATTGTTTAACCAAAATTCATCATTGTTCGAAGAGATTCGCGCTGAGAATGCGCAGCAAAGAATTCACTGTGTACTGGTCGATGAGTCTCAGTTTCTGACCCGACAACAGGTTTATGAATTATCTGAAGTTGTCGATCAACTGGATATTCCTGTTTTGTGTTACGGCTTACGCACTGATTTTCGTGGTGAGTTATTTGGTGGCAGCGAATACCTGCTTGCGTGGTCAGATAAACTGGTTGAATTAAAGACCATTTGTTTTTGTGGCCGTAAGGCCAGCATGGTATTACGCCTTGATCAGGCTGGAAGACCTTATAACGAGGGCGAGCAGGTGGTTATCGGCGGGAATGAACGCTATGTGTCGGTATGTCGTAAACACTACAAACAAGCGCAGTCTGAGGGCTCTCTGACGGCGATACAAGAACGACACAGCCACGATTAACCCTGTACGCTTCTGAGCGCTTATAAACACAGGGTAGGCCGGAACCTTCGTCAATGTTCTCTACCCTGTCAGACTCTTTTCTGACGGCTGGTCTCACATCTTCCTGAATAAATCTCTTACACTGCCATTCTATTCACATGGTTAAATTGTGTATTCCCCGATTTTCATAACACAAGACGAAAAAAACGGCCCCAATTGGGACCGTTTATGATGAAGCTAAAACTTATCTGAGCAAATTAAGCGGATTTCTTCGCTTTCTTTTCTGCTTTCGGTGCAGCTACTGCTTCAGTCTTAGCGGCGGTCTGACCTTCGCTATACTCACGACCGTAGTAGGTATCCAGCAGGATCTGTTTCAGTTCAGAAATCAGCGGATAACGTGGGTTAGCACCAGTACACTGGTCGTCAAACGCATCTTCAGACAGTTTGTCCACGTGTGCCAGGAAGTCAGCTTCCTGAACGCCAGCTTCACGGATAGACTTAGGAATACCCAGTTCAGCTTTGATTTCTTCCAACCAGCCCAGCAGTTTCTGGATTTTCGCGGCAGTACGGTCACCCGGTGCGCTCAGACCCAGATGGTCTGCGATTTCAGCGTAGCGACGGCGTGCCTGCGGACGGTCGTACTGGCTGAATGCAGTCTGTTTAGTCGGGTTGTCGTTCGCGTTATAACGAATAACGTTGCTGATCAGCAGGGCGTTCGCCAGACCGTGAGGAATGTGGAACTGAGAACCCAGTTTGTGCGCCATTGAGTGACATACACCCAGGAAGGCGTTAGCAAACGCGATACCGGCGATAGTTGCTGCACTGTGTACACGCTCACGCGCTATCGGGTTCTTAGAACCTTCATGGTAAGACGCTGGCAGGTTTTCTTTCAGCAATTTCAGCGCTTGCAGAGCCTGACCGTCAGAGAACTCAGAAGCCAGTACTGAAACGTAAGCTTCCAGAGCGTGAGTGACGGCATCCAGACCACCGAACGCACACAGTGACTTCGGCATATCCATAACCAGGTTGGCGTCAACAATCGCCATATCCGGAGTCAGCGCATAGTCTGCCAGCGGGTATTTCTGCCCAGTTGCATCGTCGGTAACGACCGCAAACGGAGTCACTTCAGAACCGGTACCGGAGGTGGTGGTAACTGCAACCATCTTCGCTTTTACGCCCATTTTCGGGAACTTGTAGATACGTTTACGGATGTCCATAAAGCGCAGTGCCAGTTCTTCGAAGTGAGTTTCAGGGTGCTCGTACATAACCCACATGATTTTCGCGGCGTCCATCGGGGAACCACCACCCAGTGCGATGATTACGTCTGGTTTGAAGGAGTTAGCCAGCTCAGCACCTTTGCGAACAACGGTCAGAGTCGGGTCAGCTTCAACTTCAAAGAACACTTCGGTTTCAACGCCAGCAGCTTTCAGAACGGAGGTGATCTGGTCTGCATAACCGTTGTTGAACAGGAAGCGGTCGGTCACGATCAGCGCACGTTTGTGACCATCGGTAATCACTTCATCCAGTGCGATTGGCAGAGAGCCACGACGGAAGTAGATAGATTTCGGAAGTTTGTGCCACAACATGTTTTCAGCTCGCTTAGCAACGGTTTTCTTGTTGATCAGGTGCTTAGGACCAACGTTTTCAGAGATGGAGTTACCACCCCAGGAACCACAACCCAGTGTCAGGGAAGGTGCGAGTTTGAAGTTGTACAGGTCACCGATACCACCCTGAGAAGCAGGGGTGTTGATCAGGATACGTGCGGTTTTCATCATCTGACCGAAGTAAGCAACACGCTCTGGCTGGTTGTCCTGGTCAGTGTACAGGCAAGAGGTATGACCGATACCGCCCATCGCAACCAGTTTTTCAGCTTTGATGACTGCGTCTTCGAAGTCCTTCGCACGGTACATTGCCAGCGTCGGAGACAGTTTCTCGTGAGCAAACGGTTCGCTTTCGTCAACAACCTTCACTTCACCGATCAGGATCTTGGTGGTTTCTGGTACGGAGAAGCCTGCCAGTTCAGCAATCTTGTATGCCGGCTGACCAACGATAGCTGCGTTCAGCGCGCCATTTTTCAGGATAACGTCCTGAACTGCTTTCAACTCTTTGCCCTGCAGCATGTAGCCGCCGTGAGTCGCAAAACGCTCACGTACTGCATCATATACGGAGTCAACCACGACGACAGACTGCTCAGAAGCACAGATTACGCCGTTATCGAAGGTTTTAGACATCAGAACAGATGCAACAGCACGTTTGATATCAGCGGTTTCGTCGATAACCACAGGGGTGTTACCTGCGCCTACGCCGATAGCTGGTTTACCGGAGCTGTATGCCGCTTTAACCATGCCTGGACCACCGGTCGCAAGGATCAGGTTGATGTCCGGGTGGTGCATCAGCGCGTTAGACAGTTCAACGGAAGGTTGATCGATCCAGCCGATCAGATCTTTCGGTGCGCCAGCAGCGATTGCTGCTTGCAGAACGATGTCAGCTGCTTTGTTAGTTGCATCTTTTGCGCGCGGATGCGGAGAGAAGATGATGGCGTTACGGGTCTTCAGGCTGATCAGTGATTTGAAGATTGCAGTAGAAGTCGGGTTAGTGGTTGGAACGATACCGCAGATGATACCAATCGGTTCAGCAATGGTAATGGTACCAAAAGTGTCGTCTTCAGACAGCACACCACAGGTTTTTTCATCTTTGTAAGCGTTGTAAATGTATTCAGAAGCGAAGTGGTTTTTAATCACTTTATCTTCGACAATACCCATGCCGGATTCGGCAACGGCCATTTTCGCGAGAGGAATTCGAGCGTCTGCGGCAGCCAGAGCGGCGGCACGGAAGATTTTGTCAACCTGTTCTTGAGTGAAACTGGCATATTCACGCTGGGCTTTTTTTACGCGCTCTACAAGTGCGTTAAGTTCAGCGACATTAGTAACAGCCATGATGCTCTCCTGATAATGTTAAACTTTTTTAGTAAATCATCTGCTCGATACGAGAGTATAGACAGACCGACGAAAATTTGTGTAATGGTTTGAAAATCAAACGGTTAATTAACGTCCACTTTACTTTGATTTACTAAAAGAGCTTATACGCTAGCGCCTGTTAACTCTAACGCGTTACCTCCAGGTGGCGTAAGCAAGATTACTCACTTCTGAGTAGTAATTGCGTGATCTGGATCAAAAATTCGCAAAGCTGACACCTTTCAGCAGACCCTTTTAGCGTTTCTCGTTAAGTGTTAATAAATTGACGTAATGAATGCTAATAACATTAGCATATTTAATACATATTAATAACAATGAGTATTGGTAGCGTATTTACATTGATATACGCAGATAGAAGGTGAAGTATGCTGACAAAAGGCGTATCTTCAGCGCGGATTTTATCAATTTTTATGACTCATTTTATCCGGCTAACGCTTCGGAGCTAACCGTGATCCAAACGCTATTTGATTTTCCTGTCTATTTTAAATTTTTCATTGGGTTATTTGCGTTGGTCAACCCGGTAGGGATCATCCCCGTCTTTATCAGTATGACCAGCTATCAAACTGCCGCAGCACGAAACAAAACCAACCTCACGGCAAACCTATCGGTCGCAATCATCCTGTGGACTTCGCTGTTTCTTGGTGATGGTATTCTGCAACTCTTCGGCATCTCAATTGACTCGTTCAGGATCGCTGGCGGCATTCTGGTTGTGACTATCGCGATGTCAATGATTAGCGGAAAACTAGGGGAAGATAAACAAAACAAACAGGAAAAATCAGAAACCGCAATCCGTGAAAGTATCGGCGTTGTGCCGTTGGCATTACCGTTGATGGCGGGGCCGGGGGCGATAAGCTCAACTATTGTTTGGGGTACGCGGTATCATAGCGCGATTAACCTGTTTGGCTTTTTTGTAGCGATTGCGTTGTTTGCTCTGTGCTGCTGGGGGCTGTTCCGCATGGCACCATGGTTAGTGCGTCTGTTGGGCCAAACCGGTATCAACGTCATTACGCGTATTATGGGACTGCTGTTAATGGCTTTGGGTATCGAATTTATCGTTACAGGCATCAAATCCATTTTCCCTGGTTTGCTGGCCTGAAACCTCTCTTCTGTGCAAACGGAGTCGTGTCCGGCTCCGTTTCCTTTCATTATCAGTAAAACTTCTCACTAAAGTTGAAAATCAGCAGAGCAATAATAAAAAATGCTGATGATTAACTCTCCTGTTAGCCATTGATTCTAAAGATATAACACGTCCCAGTACGCCCGGCGAAGACCGATACTGCTGTTATTTTATTAACATCATACTCTGGGGCTTGCTGAAGGATTATCGAAATGTTATTAGTTATTTCAGCCTTTATTTCAGATGAATGTGCTAATTAATAACCAATTGTTAAATTTATGTGCATTTTGACATGGCATTGACTTCGGACAGGATGGTTAACACCATAGCCGACATAATGCATTGATTTTTGTGAACTTTCCATAATAAATCTTCATTCGTAAGACTTTTTAAGTGAGATTTATTTCCAATAAAAGAGAATTGGTTAACAAATTTGTAAAATGTATTGGCGGTTAAGAAACGCATTTGATACTTTCCGGCCAAGTATTATGCAGAAGAATTCACGTTGATGAGAATCATTTGCAGTTAGTTTCTCTCAACTGGGTAATAGCGTGTTTCCGGCAGGGGAGGCACGTAGAGAATCGACGCAAGGCGGTCATACGAATCGCCAGAATAAATAAAGTCGGTGATAGCAAGCAGTAAAACAATAAACCACCTGACGGCAGAAAATCTCCGGTGCCGTACAGGGATCCTGACAGGATTAACAGTCTGGTTAAAAAACCAGCCATAATAATGAGGGAGTACAACACAATGACTAACATCACTAAAAAAAGTTTAGTAGCTGCGGGGATCTTAACTGCGCTAGTCGCTGGAAATGTTGCCACGGCGGCAGTAGTGCCAGCGGGTGTGCAGCTTGCTGAAAAGCAGACTCTGGTGCGTAATAACGGTTCGGAAGTGCAATCACTCGATCCCCACAAAATCGAAGGTGTACCTGAATCCAACATTAACCGTGACCTGTTTGAAGGTTTATTAATCAGTGATGTCGATGGCAAACCATCGCCTGGCGTGGCTGAAAAATGGGAAAATAAAGATTTTAAAGTCTGGACATTCCATCTGCGTAAAGATGCTAAGTGGTCTGACGGCACGCCTGTTACCGCGCAAGATTTCGTGTATAGCTGGCAACGTTTGGCTAATCCAAATACTGCATCACCGTATGCCAGTTATTTGCAGTACGGTCATATTGTCAACATTGATGATATTATCGCCGGTAAAAAGCCGGTCACCGATCTGGGCGTAAAAGCTCTCGACGATCATACTTTTGAAGTTACCCTCAGCGAACCAGTTCCTTATTTCTACAAACTGCTAGTGCATTCTTCCGTTTCACCGGTTCCCAGAGCGGCTGTTGAAAAATTCGGCGAGAAGTGGACCCAGCCCGCTAACATCGTTACTAACGGTGCGTATAAACTGAAAGACTGGGTTGTGAACGAGCGCATTGTGCTTGAGCGTAATACCAACTATTGGGACAACGCCAAAACGGTTATTAACCAGGTAACCTACCTGCCTATTTCTTCTGAAGTGACTGACGTTAACCGCTATCGCAGCGGTGAAATCGACATGACCTATAACAACATGCCGATTGAGTTATTCCAGAAACTGAAAAAAGAGATCCCGAACGAAGTCCACGTTGACCCGTATCTGTGCACCTATTATTACGAAATCAACAACCAGAAAGCACCGTTCAACGATGTTCGTGTTCGTACCGCCCTGAAGCTGGCGTTGGATCGTGACATTATCGTCAATAAAGTGAAAAACCAGGGTGACCTGCCAGCATATAGCTTTACTCCTCCATACACCGATGGTGCGAAACTGGTTGAGCCAGAGTGGTTCAAGTGGTCTCAGGAAAAACGTAATGAAGAAGCGAAGAAACTGCTGGCTGAGGCCGGATATACCGCTGAGAAACCGCTGACCTTTGATCTGCTGTATAACACCTCAGACCTGCATAAGAAGCTGGCTATTGCCGCGGCATCTATCTGGAAGAAAAATCTGGGTGCTAATGTGAAGCTGGAAAACCAGGAATGGAAAACGTTCCTCGATACGCGCCATCAGGGCAACTATGATGTTTCACGTGCGGGCTGGTGTGCGGACTATAACGAACCGACGTCCTTCCTGAATATGGTGCTGTCCGACAGCTCCAATAATACCGTCCACTATAAGAGCCCGGCATTTGATAAGCTGATTGCGGATACGCTGAAAGTGACGGATGAAGCGCAGCGCAGCGAACTGTATTCGAAAGCGGAACAGCAGCTGGATAAAGATTCTGCGATTGTACCGGTTTATTACTATGTTAACGCCCGCCTGGTGAAACCATGGGTTGGCGGATACTCCGGTAAAGACCCGATGGATAATATCCACGTTAAAGACTTGTATATTATCAAGCATTAATGGCAAGACGTGGGGCAATCATGTTGCCCCACAGTGTCTTTTTCTTCGAACTATATATACCTCTTTAGACAAAGAGAGGTATACCCTAAATAATTCACGTTGCAGGAAGGCGGCAACGCAGCGAATCGCCAGGAGCTTACTTAAGTAAGTGACTGGCGTGAGCGAGTAAAGCCAACGCATTTGCAGCTTGAAGTATGACGGGTATAAAGGCACACGCCAGAAGGTACGGGCAATGTTAAAATTTATATTACGTCGCTGTCTGGAAGCGATTCCGACGCTGTTTATTCTTATTACGATTTCATTCTTTATGATGCGCCTTGCGCCCGGAAGCCCATTCACTGGGGAACGCGCGTTACCGCCAGAGGTGCTGGCGAATATTGAAGCGAAATATCATCTTAACGATCCCATCTCGACGCAGTACTTCAGCTATCTGAAACAGCTGGCGTACGGCGATTTTGGACCATCCTTTAAATATAAAGACTACACGGTTAACGACCTCGTTGCCTCGAGCTTTCCGGTTTCTGCGAAGCTGGGTGCGGCAGCCTTTATTCTGGCGGTACTCGTCGGTGTTAGCGCCGGAGTGATAGCCGCGCTGAAGCAAAATACACGTTGGGACTATACGGTGATGGGGGTGGCAATGACCGGGGTGGTTATCCCCAGTTTCGTGGTCGCTCCCTTATTGGTCATGATATTTGCCATAACCTTGAAATGGCTACCCGGCGGGGGCTGGAACGGCGGGGCGCTGAAATTTATGATCCTGCCGATGGTGGCCTTGTCACTGGCCTACATCGCCAGTATTGCCCGTATTACTCGCGGTTCGATGATTGAAGTACTGCACTCTAACTTTATTCGTACCGCACGCGCTAAAGGGCTGCCGATGCGGCGGATTATTTTCCGCCATGCGTTGAAACCTGCGCTGTTGCCAGTGTTGTCCTATATGGGACCGGCATTTGTCGGCATTATCACCGGTTCGATGGTTATTGAAACCATTTATGGTTTGCCGGGTATTGGCCAGTTGTTCGTCAATGGGGCGTTAAACCGCGACTATTCGCTGGTTCTTAGCCTGACCATACTGGTGGGTACGCTGACCATCGTGTTTAACGCGATTGTCGATGTGCTGTATGCCGTTATCGACCCGAAAATTCGTTACTGATACTGGAGCTCGCTATGATGTTAAGTAAGAAAAACAGCGAGGCGCTGGAGAATTTCAGTGAAAAGCTGGAGGTCGAAGGCCGCAGCCTGTGGCAGGACGCGCGTCGACGCTTTATGCATAACCGCGCGGCGGTAGCAAGCCTGGTGGTGCTGGTGATTATTGCGCTATTTGTGACGCTGGCGCCAATGCTGTCGCAGTTTACCTACTTTGATACCGACTGGGGAATGATGTCCAGCGCGCCGGATATGGAGTCCGGCCACTATTTCGGTACTGACTCGTCGGGACGCGACCTGTTGGTTCGCGTGGCGATTGGCGGGCGTATCTCGCTGATGGTCGGCATTGCCGCGGCGCTGGTCGCGGTAGTAGTCGGTACGCTGTACGGCTCTCTGTCGGGCTATCTCGGCGGTAAAATCGACTCGGTGATGATGCGTCTGCTGGAAATCCTCAACTCCTTCCCGTTCATGTTCTTCGTGATTCTGCTAGTGACCTTCTTTGGACAAAATATCCTGCTGATTTTTGTCGCTATCGGAATGGTCTCCTGGCTGGATATGGCGCGTATCGTGCGTGGACAAACGCTGAGCCTGAAGCGCAAAGAGTTTATTGAAGCGGCGCAAGTCGGCGGGGTGTCTACCGTGCGTATCGTTATCCGCCATATTGTGCCGAACGTGTTGGGTGTGGTGGTGGTTTACGCTTCATTGCTGGTGCCTAGCATGATCCTGTTTGAATCCTTCCTGAGCTTTTTGGGACTAGGTACGCAGGAACCGTTAAGTAGCTGGGGCGCGCTGCTCAGTGATGGTGCCAACTCTATGGAAGTCTCACCATGGCTGCTGCTGTTCCCGGCAGGTTTCCTGGTGGTCACTTTGTTCTGTTTTAACTTTATTGGCGATGGCCTGCGTGATGCCCTCGACCCGAAAGACCGTTAAGGAGTGCAGCCATGAGCGTAATTGAAACCTCAACCGCGCCGCTCGCGCAACAACAGGCTAACGCACTGCTGAACGTAAAAGATCTGCGCGTGACGTTTGCTACCCCCGACGGCGATGTAACTGCGGTCAACGATTTAAACTTTTCTCTGCGAGCCGGAGAAACGCTGGGTATTGTCGGGGAATCCGGTTCGGGTAAATCGCAGACGGCCTTTGCCCTGATGGGGCTGCTGGCGGCGAATGGTCGTATCGGGGGCTCCGCAACGTTCAACGGGCGTGAAATTCTGAATTTACCGGAACGTGAACTGAACAAACTGCGCGCCGAGCAAATCTCGATGATTTTCCAGGACCCGATGACGTCTCTCAATCCGTACATGCGGGTCGGGGAGCAGTTGATGGAAGTTCTGATGCTGCATAAAGGCATGAGCAAAGCGGAAGCTTTTGACGAGTCGGTCAGAATGCTGGATGCGGTGAAGATGCCGGAAGCGCGTAAGCGTATGAAAATGTATCCGCATGAATTCTCCGGTGGTATGCGTCAGCGCGTAATGATCGCCATGGCGCTGCTGTGCAGGCCCAAATTACTGATTGCCGATGAACCAACCACTGCGCTCGATGTGACGGTACAGGCGCAAATTATGACGCTGCTGAATGAACTGAAAAGTGAATTCAACACCGCGATTATCATGATCACCCACGATCTGGGGGTTGTTGCCGGTATTTGCGATAAAGTCCTGGTGATGTATGCCGGACGTACTATGGAATACGGCAGTGCGCGGGATGTCTTTTATAAACCCGTTCATCCGTATTCGATTGGTTTGCTAAATGCCGTACCTCGTCTGGATGCCGAAGGGGAAGAGATGCTCACTATCCCTGGCAACCCACCGAACCTACTGCGTCTACCAAAAGGTTGTCCATTCCAGCCGCGTTGCCCGCATGCGATGGAAATCTGTAGCAGTGCTCCGCCACTGGAGGAATTTAGCCCAGGCCGTCTGCGTGCCTGCTTTAAGCCGGTGGAGGAACTGGTATGAATACGGTGACCGAACAACGTAAAGTGCTCCTTGAGATTGCCGACCTTAAAGTCCATTTCGATATTAAAGATGGCAAACAGTGGTTCTGGCAACCGTCTAAAACCCTGAAGGCGGTTGATGGCGTAACCCTGCGACTGTATGAGGGCGAAACCCTGGGCGTGGTCGGTGAATCAGGCTGCGGGAAATCGACCTTTGCCCGTGCGATTATCGGCCTGGTGAAGGCCACCGATGGAAAGGTTGCCTGGCTGGGTAAAGATTTACTGGGTATGAAACCCGATGAGTGGCGGGAAGTGCGCAGCGATATCCAGATGATTTTCCAGGATCCTCTGGCATCGTTAAACCCGCGCATGACCATTGGTGAAATCATTGCCGAACCGCTGCGAACTTATCATCCGAATCTTCCGGGTCAGGAAGTCCGCGACCGTGTGAAGGCGATGATGATGAAGGTTGGACTACTACCTAACCTGATTAACCGCTACCCACATGAGTTTTCCGGTGGCCAGTGTCAGCGTATTGGTATTGCCCGCGCGCTGATCCTCGAACCGAAGTTGATTATCTGTGATGAACCGGTTTCAGCGCTGGATGTATCAATCCAGGCCCAGGTGGTTAACCTGCTGCAACAGCTTCAGCGCGAAATGGGATTATCGTTAATCTTCATTGCCCACGACCTCGCGGTGGTTAAACACATCTCCGACCGTGTGTTGGTTATGTATCTCGGACATGCGGTGGAATTAGGGACTTATGACGAGGTGTACCATAACCCGCTGCATCCTTATACCAAAGCGCTGATGTCTGCGGTGCCAATCCCCGATCCGGATCAGGAAAGGAATAAGGTTATTCAGTTGCTGGAAGGCGAGTTACCGTCCCCGATTAATCCTCCTTCCGGTTGCGTGTTCCGTACGCGCTGTCCGATTGCTGGACCGGAATGCGCAAAAACGCGCCCGGTTCTGGAAGGAAGTTTCCGACATGCAGTTTCCTGCCTGAAAGTAGACCCGCTATAATCCTGAGGGCTGACAAAGGTCAGCCCTTTTTTTGGTGAGGTATCTGTGCCAGGTTTAGTCTCTTCTGTCCGCCGTGCGCTCTATCGCAAATTATTTGATTTAAATACCCGTTCAGGGCGTCGCTTTGAAGGTATGTGCGCGCTATTTGCCTTGCTCAGCGTTATCGTTATCTTCATTGAGTCCGGAGTAGGGACGCAATACCATTTAACCTTTGAGGAATGGCGCGTTTTTGTCTGGCTTGAGATCTTTATTACTCTGGTCTTCACCCTCGAATATCTTCTGCGCTTATGTTGCTGGGCCAACCCCGCTAAATATGTGTTCAGCTTCTGGGGGATAATTGACCTTGCCACCATTCTGCCGCTGTATGTGATGTGGCTATGGCCGGAAATCAGTCTGAGCTATGTTTTCGCCTGGAGAGCGATGCGTGTCCTGCGCGTCCTGCGTATTCTCAAGCTGCTGCGCTTTATGCCTTCTCTGCGGGTGTTCTGGAATGCGTTAAAAAGCGCCCGACATCAGCTGATGCTGTTCTATTCCTTTATTGCCATCCTGATGGTGGTTTTTGGCGCGATGATGTATCTGATTGAAGGGCCAAAATATGGGTTTACTACGCTGAATGCGTCGGTGTATTGGGCGATTGTTACTGTAACCACCGTCGGCTATGGCGATATCACGCCGCACACCCCGTTGGGGCGCATGGTGGCGTCCGTGCTTATCCTGATTGGTTACTCGGTGATTGCGATACCGACGGGATTGATTACCACGCACATGAGCAGTGCGTTCCAGCAGCGCGGGCACCAACGAAAATGTCCGCAGTGCCAGCAGACGCAGCACGAACATAGTGCGCAATTTTGTAACCGCTGTGGAAGTAAACTGCCGGGTTAAAAATGAAAAAAGCTGCGAGAGCAGCTTTTTTGTTTGATTATTCTCGCCAGAGAATATGGCAGAGCTTATGATCTTTTTCGCGACATAATAAAACGCGCGCGAAAATATCGTTAATCTCGCCGTCTTCTGTATCTGCCAGACCAATCACGACCTCGGCAAAGAAGTCAGGGTTCAGGTCAAAATCAACATGCTCCTGCCAGTCTTCTGCCGGATCGAACAACTCGGCACCGCCACGCTCTTCAAACTGCAAATTGAACAGAATGATGTCGGCTGGATCCAGATTGTCCGCAGCCAGTTCGAGAAAAATGTCGTAAGCCTGCTCAAGCGTTTCGTCTTCGGTCAGGCGATTGTTCAAATCCATATCCATAATGACTACCTGTTTACTGTCTGATGGGCACGTTTTACAGCAACGGACTAAAGAAGTAAAACAGTCGCTCTGCTATCCGCTGCCAGAGTGGTCGTTTTACCCACAAACGGGCATCAAGCAGGCGGGAACGCGAAATATAATCATCCTGCACTGCCGCGAGATCGCCACCGAATCCGGCATCATCAATGACCAGCGTGATTTCAAAATTGAGCCACAGACTGCGCATATCCAGGTTAACCGTACCGACCAGGCTCAGCTCGCCATCGACCAGTACGCTCTTGGTGTGCAGCAAGCCACCTTCGAACTGATAAATTTTAACGCCAGCCGCCAGCAGCTCGGTGAAAAAGGCCCGGCTTGCCCAGCCAACCAGCAGGGAGTCATTTTTACGTGGAAGAATGATACTGACGTCAACCCCACGCTGCGCCGCCGTGCAGATCGCGTGCAACAGGTCGTCGCTGGGGACGAAGTAGGGGGTGGTCATAATTAAATATTCACGCGCTGAATAAGCAGCGGTTAGCAGCGCCTGATGAATCAAATCTTCAGGGAAACCAGGACCCGAGGCGATAGTGTGAATGGTGTGGCCGCTGGCCTGCTCAAACGGCATGATATTGACGTCCGGTGGCGGAGGCAAAATGCGCTTTCCGGTCTCAATTTCCCAGTCGCAGGAATAGACAATGCCCATAGCAGTGGCGACAGGACCTTCCATTCTCGCCATTAAATCAACCCATTGCCCGACGCCCGCATCTTGTTTGAAGAAACGCGGGTCGACCATGTTCATGCTGCCGGTATAAGCAATGTAGTTATCGATCATGATCATTTTGCGGTGCTGACGCAGGTCCATACGGCGTAAAAATACACGCATCAGGTTCACCTTCAGCGCTTCTACAACCTCGATACCTGCGTTACGCATCATCGCCGCCCAAGGGCTGCGGAAGAACGCCACGCTGCCGGCGGAGTCCAACATCAGGCGACAGTGAATGCCACGCCTCGCGGCAGCCATTAACGACTCGGCTACCTGATCGGCCATACCGCCTGGCTGCCATATGTAGAACACCATTTCGATGTTGTGGCGCGCCAGTTGAATATCACGGATCAGCGCCTGCATCACGTCATCTGAACTGGTGAGCAACTGCAGCTGGTTTCCCTTTACGCCGGCTATTCCCTGACGACGCTCGCACAGTTTAAACAACGAAGAGGCGACGCTGCTGTTTTCCTGGGCAAAAATATGCTTGCAGGCCTTGAGGTCGTTCAGCCATTTGGCTGTTGAAGGCCACATCGCCCGGGCGCGTTCGGCACGTCGCTTACCCAGGTGAAGTTCACCAAAAGACAGATAAGCAATAATTCCTACCAATGGCAGAATGTAGATGATCAACAGCCAGGCCATTGCGGAGGGCACTGCGCGTCGCTTCATCAGAATGCGTAACGTTACGCCAGCAATGAGTACCCAGTAACCCAGAATGACCAGCCAACTCACCACGGTGTAGAAGGTTGTCATAAATTTAAAAATCCTTTTGAAAGCGTATTGTTAAGAGTTTACGCATCAGGATTAATCTGGCAAATAAAAACACGGGAAAACCACTGGTCTGCATTCGGTCTGGCGTTATAATGGCCGCTCAGTGACTGGAAGAGTAGTTAACATGAAGCGTAGTAGAACGGAAGTGGGACGCTGGCGGATGCTGCGTCAGGCTAGCCGCCGTAAAGCACGTTGGCTTGAAGGACAATCGCGTCGTAATATGCGTATCCATACCATCAGGAAGTGCGTTCTCAACCACCAACGTAACTCGTTGTTGTTTGCGATCCACAGCATCTGATCCCAAAAGGGCACCGCTGGCGGTGCCCAATGTCTGCTTTTCCGTATTGATTCTTAAATACTTTCCTGGCTGCCATTATTGTTTTGGTCCAGGTAAGAGATAGCCATTTCATTATTTATATTATTGTCATCTTTCAGGTGCCGTATCTACTCGAAAAAAAGAATGCTGGTGACAAGAAAATATGTTTTTATTTCAGTGAGAACTGATACATTTTAACGATTAAACAATGAGACAGTATGATGGCATTCGACAAAATTAAAGCCGATACCCACCGTGAATTTGGTTATTTCTCATGGAGTAAACTAATAATTGGTACAGTAATTAGCAGAACATTCCGTATCATTGTGATGATGCGTTTATGCCAATACTGTGCGGTTTCGCGCACACCGCTGCGTATCATGCTCTATCCATTTAAGATCTTGCATCGGTGTGCTGCTCACATGGGCTCGATGGATTTTCCATCGAGCACGCAGGTTGGTGCCGGGTTGGCTATCACTCATGGCTGGGGGATAGTGATATCGCCGAGTGCAAGAATTGGAAAGAACGTTACCTTATTTCATGGTGTAACCATCGGTCAGCGAGATACTATTCGGGGAGCAGGAACCCGCATCACGGGTTACCCCATTATTGAGGATGAAGTTTGGATTGGTCCAAATGCTGTCATCGTCGGCGGGGTCATCATTGGACAAGGGAGTAAAATTGCTGCCGGGGCGTTTGTGACCGAAAGTATCCCGCCTTTTTCTGTCGTTGTTGGTAATCCTGGCGTGATTGTTAAAACCGGGTGCATCCCAGACGTAATGAATAAAGCACCGTTGTTTCAAGAAAGAACTGTTGAAAAAACGGCAGCGTAAATTTCTCGCTGATTATACTTTTATTTTTATTATCAATACGATGATTCTACATTCTGGGGCTAGTGGTTCATAATAGTGTGGTCAGGTATTACTCGTTATCCTATTCTGTTAGTTTATTGTCTTTTGAGGGAAGTCATTATGTGTACAAATCTTTTTGACAACGCTCGTCGCTACACTGACGAGAAAAAGTAACAACCAAAGCCGCTATCTGCGGCTTTTTTACTTGAGTGAATATTAGTATCCGAATGGATATGATTCCCATAGTTCTGGTCAAGCGTCAAAGTTGCAGGGCGTTAGTTGCCTCGGTATGTTCTGCTTGTTTAAATGCGCGTTGAAACATGGGGAGTAAAAGCCTACTGCCAAATGCACTTAGGTGGTTACTGTCTGAGTAAAGTGGACGTCCACCAGCATCTCCCCAACACCGCCCATCCTTGCAAAGATAGGGTAACGGATTGAGAATATTGACGCCGCAGCGCAGGGCCGCCTCATCTTGTGCTGCCCAAATGGCTGTTTGTCGCTGGTAATATTTATCGAGAGAAATAGATACTGTACTGTCTGACTTACCAAACATCAGTGCCCTGGCCATTGTATTAGGCACATCGACTGCCATTTCAGGAATAGGGCGGACCAGAAATACCCTCTGACTATTCTCTATGGAACACAGAGTTTTTACGAGTTGCTGGCTAAACTGCTGTGTTAAATTCTGATTGGGGTGTTCATTCGGCGTATCAAAAAATCCCATAGGAATATTAAAAAAATCGTCCTTTTCATTTTGTCCCAGGATAGCGAGGCTGCTTCTGTTGGCGATAAAGACGAGTTTATTTTTATATTCATTATTTAGTAAATTAATAGCTCGATCATTAAATAGTTTACAGTCATCATTAATATCCTCTCTTCGTTTCATGCCTAACACTGTCGGACAGCTCGCATAGGTCATCTCAACCACCGCACCGGGTGCAGCCTCTGCGACAGCTGAAACCAGCATGCTTGCATGACTGTCTCCAAGGACAATGGCCGTTAACTCTCCTTTGCCATATCTGCACATAGGAGACTCGCTTCCTTTACCCGGCGCGAGCAGACATTTTTCAAATCGGACTGCGTAATCAAGTTTCGGGATCATCGCTAATTCAATTGCCGGGTTAATTCTGCCGTCGACTTGCTGATAACGAGCCCCTGCGGCCAATCCACCAGTGCTCAAAATTAACAGTAATAGTACCCAGCTCTGTTTGCGTGCAGGGGTTAGCGCAAGCTGTTTGCGTGTCGGAATCTCTACGAGCAATAAAGAGGTCTTTCCCAATAGCAAACTCATTACGATGCCAGTAGCAATCCACCAGGGATTGTCCTGTTTGTCGGCATAACTGAGCAGCACCGCCAGCGGCCAGTGCCACAGATAAATTGAATAAGAACTGGCACCTATCTGGCGAAAAATTGCCGTAGATGTAAAAAATGATCGCTGGCGATTAGCCGCAAGAACCAGCACGGTCCCCAACACAGGAACCACGGCATAACTTCCCGGCCATGGTCGTGTCGCATCCAGGAGTGTGACTGACAGGGCAATTAAAATAAAACCCACCAACTCTAGTATCCGGGCTGGGCGTTGCGACATAGAATGCCGACGAGTTAGCCACCATACAGCTCCTCCAGCTAATAATTCCCAAATGCGGGTGGGGAGTAGGTAAAACGCACTACCTGGGAGTCGAGGGCTCACGTAAATTGATAGAGCTAATGACAGTACGCCTGCGGCGATAAGTGCAAACTTAACACCCTGCAGGCCAAACCAGCGCCAGAGTAAAATGCAGCCAACAGGCAACAAAATGTAAAATTGCCACTCCACCGAAAGAGACCATGTGTGCAGCAACCAGTTTTCTCTGGAAGTGATATCGAAATAACCCGCTTCACGCCAAAACTTGAGATTGGAAACAAAAGTAAGCGCTGTGATCGCATTGAGTGCCAGCACATGATAATCAGCGGTGGGCAACCAAAACCAACCCAAGAAAAGTAATGTGCTACATAATACAATTAAGGCAGGAATAATTCGTCTGGCACGTGCCAGATAGAAACTCCATAATGAAAAATTGCCACGTTCAAGGCCGTTCACGATGATGGCGGTCATCAGGAAACCTGATATAACAAAAAAAACATCAACGCCGATAAAGCCACCGCTAAATCCGGGTACGCCAAAGTGATAAAATACGACCGCTAATACAGCCCATGCTCGCAGGCCATTGATATCATGGCGGAATGCTTTAGGAGAGGGAGAGGCGGGACGGAACGAATCAAAAGCCATAATTGACTAAAATCCCGTATAGCGTAACAACGCAGCCTGTCTGCATTGTGACAAATTAATCTCGACAGATAATAAAATACACTGAGGTTGAGTAAGAAACAATCAATGACACGCTAATAAACGGTCGTTGCTACCTTTTATAAGGGTACTTATCATTGCTTTGATATGCTGAATTAATGCATAGAGACGAGAAGTGAGGGCGTTTAGACTAATGTGCACCTAAATGCGCCCTCAATGGCTATGTATTTTGCTTACAGTTCAGTATTTTTATAAATGAAAATGGCCTTTTGTTTTGTCAAAATACTTTCTTGTAAGGTTTTACTGAAACCTGCGCATATACGCCCGCCGCAACATACGGATCGGCTTCTGCCCAAGCCTGTGCCGCCTCCAAAGATTCAAATTCGGCAATCACCGTCGAGCCGGTAAAACCCGCCGCACCGGGATCGTTACTGTCGACCGCTGGCATAGGGCCCGCCGTGAGCAAACGACCTTCGTCATGAAGGAGTTGCAGGCGAGCCAGATGAGCAGGGCGCACGGAAAGACGTTTTTCGAGAGAGTCTGCGATATCTTGAGCGTAAATAACATACAGCACGGGTAGAGCTCCTTGAACGGTAAAAGTCGTTAATAACGTTATTGGAAAGGCCTAACAACTGCAACGGAAAGATAACTGATATGTTAAGGCCATACTCCGAAAGTGGTTTTTTATCATAAAATCGCGTATTAAATGTCAGTTAGCACCACGGGCTTATTGAATATGATTGCTATTTGCATTTAAAATCAGGGCCTGGTTTTTTTACTGAAACGATTATGACTTCAATGACCCTTGATTTACCTCGTCGCTTTCCCTGGCCAACGTTACTGTCTGTCGGCATTCATGGTGCCATAGTGGCTGGTTTGCTGTATACCTCGGTACATCAGGTTATTGAACTACCTGCGCCAGCGCAGCCGATCTCTGTCACGATGGTCGCGCCTGCCGATCTCGAACCGCCTCAGGCCGTTCAGCCGCCGCCGGAACCCGTTGTCGAGCCTGAACCGGAACCTGAACCGATTCCAGAGCCACCAAAAGAGGCGCCGGTGGTGATTGAAAAACCGAAGCCCAAGCCTAAACCGAAGCCAAAACCGGTGAAAAAGGTGGAAGAGCAACCGAAACGCGATGTTAAACCAGCAGAACCGCGCCCGGCCTCCCCGCTGGAAAATACGGCACCTACGCGCACAATGACCAATACCGCGCCGGCAACTACCAGCAAACCGGTGGTCAGTGCGCCATCGGGTCCACGTGCTTTAAGCCGTAATCAGCCTCAGTATCCGGCGCGAGCTCAGGCGCTGCGCATTGAAGGCCGGGTAAAGGTCAAATTTAACGTAACGCCGGATGGCCGGGTTGAAAATGTGGAAATCCTGTCTGCACAACCTGCCAATATGTTTGAACGTGAAGTGAAAAACGCGATGCGTAGATGGCGTTATGAAGCTGGTAAACCCGGTTCCGGACTTGTGGTGAATATTGTTTTCAAATTAAACGGCACAACGCAGATCGAGTAAGCATCAGGCCGTCCGGCAATGATCAAGAGTGATGATTGCCGGATAGCAGTACTGACGTGTGCTATCAGACCAACGTGGGAATTGGACGCGGTTTCCCGTCTTTATCAACGGCAACGTAGATAAACAGAGCTTCGGTGGCCTTATAGCGCTGCCCAATAGGTTCAGAAGCGACCTTCTTCACCCAAACTTCAATATTGATGCTGATCGAGGTTGTCCCGCGTTTCACACAGCGCGCATAGCAACACACCACATCACCTACGGCGACCGGGCGCAAAAAGCTCATCCCTTCCACTCGCACCGTTACCACACGACCATGTGCGATCTCTTTGGCCTGAATCGCGCCACCTATATCCATTTGTGACATCAGCCAGCCGCCAAAAATATCACCGTTCGCGTTGGTATCGGCAGGCATGGCCAGAGTGCGTAAAACCAGTTCACCCTGGGGAGTGTTATTCGTTGTTGTCATTGTAGAACCGACTATAGAGAAAGATTACAGGCGCGATGCTACTAGAATTTGTGCGTTGAGAACAGAGGTGATGCGGCGTGCAGAGCAGATGTAAGTCAGGTTGTCAGCTCTATGGAACGCGAAGGGATAAAAATTCGCCAGATCCGCAGATCTGGCGAGCATGTATTACGATTTATCTTCTTGCGGCAGATGACGGTAAATATAGACCCCACTCAGCAGCGTAAAGAATAAAGTCAGGGCGGTCAGGCCGAACACTTTGAAGTTGACCCAAATGTTCTGCGGTAGCCAAAATGCAATATAGATATTCGCCAGGCCACACAGGATGAAAAATACGGCCCAGGCTAGATTAAGTTTCGACCACACCGGCTGCGGCAGGGTCAGCTCTTTACCTAACATGCGTTGAATCAGCGGCTTTTTCATCACCCACTGGCTAACCAGCAGAGCACCAGCAAACAGCCCGTAAATCACCGTTACTTTCCACTTAATGAATTCATCGTTGTGGAAAAAAATAGTCAAACCACCAAATACGGCCACCAGGACAAAGGTGATTAACGCCATCTTCTCGACCTTGCGATAGCGAACCCAGCTGTAAATCAACACCACAGCCGTCGCGACAATCAGCGCCGAGGTCGCCGCATAGATGTCGTAAAGCTTATAAAAAGCAAAAAAGACAACCAGCGGTAAAAAATCAAGAAACTGCTTCATTCTTCGATTCCGTAATCAAAAGCACCGGGTACAAGCCCGGAATGCGTTCAGGGTTTATTGGCGAATCAGCATGTACAGGCGGAACAAATAGATCAGCAACACGGCGGAGATCATATTGCTCAGCGTATTCGCCAATACCGCGCCTACATTCGGCGTAAGTACTGCAAAACTTGGCGCAAAAAGCAACAGCAGCGTTTTTGCCAGCAACCAACCGATCACTGCCGGCGCAACTAGTCGCATATTCGACCACGCCAGACGCATACTGTTGCGCATCGCGGCAAAGACACCCATTTTGTCCTGTACCAACATCACCGGTGCGAGTGCCAGCAGGATCGCCAGCAGAATACCGGGAACAACAACCAGCATAATACCGATTTGCACTAGCAGAGTAGTCAAAAAAATCAGAATAAACAGCTTCGGTAACAGTGGCGCACTGGCGCCGATAGCACGTAATGCGCTGACGCGATGACCCGCTGAAATCAGCTGAATCATCAAGATGACGCCCCCGGCGAGGATGGCATTACCAATCAGACCGGAAAACGTCGACGCCGCGGAAGCGCGTAGCAAAATTTGCTGTTGCTCCGGGGTCATGTTTTGCACCAGATCGAACAGCCCCACGCTGCTGGTTAACTGATCGCCTTCACTGAGTTGCGCAATTTGTGCGTCAGTGGGGGAAAAGGCATGCCCTAACACCACTGTGATAAACGCGCACAACAACGATACCAGCAAGATGGTAATGAATTGATTACGGAAAAAGTTTCCCGTGTCACGGTAAACGGATTTCGCCGTGATAGACATGCACTCTCCTTGAGTTTTGCAGGTGTTCATTTGCGGGCAATTGTACCCTGGATAACTCTACAGTGGCAGCATCGCGCGATGTATGGAAAAGCATATCTTTGTAAAGCTGAAGTAATTTTTGGCTACGACTTCAGCGTCGTGCATGAACGCTGTTTGTTATCTGCGCATCACGCGCAGATATCCATCACCCATCAGCTGGAGGTACTTGCACATTGAAAATATATCAAAATTGATCTGAATTAATTTAACCAGGATTTTGAATGCAAGTTCTAACTTAATCTGGATCAATAAATGTTAAATTATCAAAGTCAATGTGATCCATGTTAGATCACTTATTACTCCAATGTGGGTATATTCGTTCCGCTTTTATAACCATAACGATGGAGCGGACATGAAAAAATTAACAGTTGCAGCATTGGCTTTAACAACTCTTCTCTCTGGTAACGCATTTGCGCATGAAGCTGGAGAGTTCTTTATTCGTGCAGGTTCAGCCACCGTCAGGCCGACGGAAGGTGCAGGTGGTACGCTGGGCAGCTTAGGTGGCTTTGATGTCAGCAATAACACGCAGTTGGGCCTGACATTTACCTACATGGCAACCGACAATATCGGTGTTGAATTACTGGCAGCTACGCCGTTCCGCCATAAAATCGGCACTGCTGCAACGGGTGATATTGCCACCGTACATCATCTACCGCCGACGTTAATGGCGCAGTGGTACTTCGGTGACTCCAGCAGTAAACTGCGTCCGTACGTAGGTGTTGGGGTGAACTACACGACCTTCTTCGATGAAGGCTTTAACGACAACGGTAAAGAAACGGGGTTATCGGACCTGAGTCTGAAAGATTCCTGGGGCGCAGCAGGGCAAGTCGGTATGGACTATCTGATTAACCGTGACTGGCTGATTAACATGTCGGTGTGGTACATGGATATCGATACCACCGCAAGCTATAAAATGGGTGGCGTCCAGCAGCGAGACAGTGTACGCCTCGATCCGTGGGTGTTTATGTTCTCTGCGGGTTATCGTTTTTAAGTTCTTCTGCAAAATCCCTGTAAAACTGGTCATCAAATGGCCAGTTTTTTTCATTCTTTTCCGCGCGTGTCGTTGTCTTGAACGGCCATTATTTTGCGCCTCTGGCCTGACAAAATTTGTGTGTCGATACCTCGCTATAAGCAGTACTGCGCTAACTATAATAGCCAGTGTGTTTATCTGGAATATCACTTTTGTTTCTCTTCTCTTATGCATTATTGTTGCGGTTCATTTATTACGCACAAAAAAACCTGAAGATAGTCAGGGGATAATTTATCCAAAATGTTAACTATTGATAAAATTAAAGTAACATATCGTAAAATTTGGATATTTTATTTTTCATGGACGAGGATTTATACATCATGATATAATGTAATGCTAGGTTATTTACCTGTCGACTATGTAAATGAATTTTCGAGGAGATCATTCCAGTGGGACGTAAGTGGGCAAATATTGTTGCTAAAAAAACAGCTAAAGACGGTGCAACGTCTAATGTATATGCAAAATTCGGTGTAGAAATTTATGCAGCTGCTAAACAAGGCGAACCAGACCCAGAATTAAATACATCTTTAAAATTCGTTATTGAACGTGCGAAACAAGCGCAGGTTCCAAAACACGTTATTGATAAAGCCATTGATAAAGCCAAAGGCGGCAGCGATGAAACGTTCGTGCAAGGGCGTTATGAAGGCTTTGGTCCCAGTGGCTCACTGATTATCGCTGAAACATTGACTTCAAATGTTAACCGTACGATTGCTAATGTCCGCTCAATTTTTAATAAAAAAGGTGGGAATATCGGGGCGGCTGGTTCTGTCAGCTATATGTTTGACAATACCGGAGTGATTGTATTCGAAGGAACAGATCCTGATCATATTTTTGAAATTTTGCTTAATGCTGAAGTAGATGTTCGTGATGTAACCGAAGAAGAAGGAAACATCGTTATTTATACTGAATCTACAGATCTTCACAAAGGCATTGCAGCTCTAAAAGCAGCAGGGATTACTGAATTCTCTACCACAGAATTAGAGATGATTGCTCAATCAGAAATTGAACTTTCACCAGAAGATTTAGAAGTCTTTGCAGGGCTTGTTGATGCCCTTGAAGATGACGATGATGTTCAAAAAGTATATCATAACGTTGCAAATCTCTAATGATAGATTAAAGGAATCTGTCATTATGGCAGATTTTTTTAACTCATAGAGTTGTTATGAAGAAGAATGTCTGGCCAGATATGTCTATTCTAAAAAATAGATAAAAACCACTATCTTAAAAAAGAAAATGTAATAATTAAAATCTCTGGCCTTAACTTTATAAGTACGCGATATCCTGCATCCACTCAGCGCCGCTATGAACAATTGAGATGTTAACTCCATCATTCCAGATCATTCTGATGCAAGCACAACGTGAGTTCCTCACTTATCGCTGTCCCGACATTATGAGTGAAGCTTTTCATCAGATAGTGTGGTCCGCTTCACGCTCAGAGTCGTCCAGCGATTGACAGTCTCAGGCAGTATGGAAACAATGAGTACAAGTACACTGTTATTACAAACTCGGATATTTTCCATCGTCATCAACTAAAAAAATCTGAGATAGATACCAGGTATCATTTTCTTTGGACAACTGATATTCATAAATAGGTGAATAATACTGCCTTGATAATTTTGTCGTTACGACCGCTATTTTTTCAGTAATCTGAACCGATATGATCTTCTCTTGCTCAGGGTCATGACTAGACTCAGAACCAAAAGCTATAGGCTCGCCCTGAAAACCAGGTTTTGTATATTTTTTCAAAAGCTCATTCCAACCCTTCTGGGCCTGGAGCATAACTTCTTGCTTTCCATCGTTCTGATTTCTCTGAAATGACTGGTCATTCCAATATTTATAATCCCTCTGGAAAGCGGTGACTACCTGTTCCGGAGTATTTGCCAGTATGTCCCCAGCGCTTAAAAATCCAACGCTTAACACAACTAATTTAATCAACAGATGTCTCAACCAGTTCACCCATATTTGGTATGCTTTAAAGCAGTGTCTCGCAAGGGACTTTTTGAAGTCAACTTAATTAATAGCTGCACAACCAGGATGATTGAACTGTATAGATTCCGAGCATGCCTGACAGTGGTTAGCAACCAGGAAACATTCCCCTCGTTCTTCATTTAAACATTCTGGGGAAAACATCGAGCCTTTCTCCCCTTTGATGTAGTGCTACTCTTTAAGCAAACCAACTTTGAGGGTATTGCTGATGATGTTGACCCGCCATCTGCTACAGCAAAAAATCACACTTCTGGAACCGTTCTCCGAAGACCAAACGGCAGCGTTTGCCGTGAGTGCTGCACGTGAGTTATTGCTTTACATGGATAAAATTGAGGCTCTGGAGAAAATTATTGCGACTCCGGTTACACTACCTTATTGCAGCGCAAGTCCGGTTTGTGAGATTGAGGCGGGCTATGCCGCAGGCGTAAACGACTGCCGCGAGGCCATTCGACGGGCAGGGTATCCTATTGAAGGTGATGATTAGTTTGCGCTTATGTTAACAAATATGTGCTTTTAATGTATAAATCTGTAACCTAAGCGCGCGACTGCGGGCTACATCAACTTACCTGCTTCGGAGTGGCAAACATTCTCTATCAACGTACAACGCTGTTATGCAACAACATAAACGGGTAACCGATTTGGCAATACTGTTAACTATCAGGGTGGACTCGTGAAGATTGTGCAGGATAAGCTCAGAAACAGGCAGGCACTGCTGGTATCAGGGCTCATTACGTTGATATTTACTTCGTTGTTTCTGTTTATTATTTATGAACAGCGAATGGCCGCTGCCAGCGAAGGTGTCAACCGCCTGCAAGCGCGCATGATGGACATTTTTAACGATAACGAGCTGATCGCCGATGCGATTGGTGAGCGTTATCACCATATCAAAACGGGGGAACAATGCGGCGATATTTCAAAATTTGTTCTCCGGGATGAGGATGAATGGGGAATTAACGCCGACCCAAAGCGGCTGCATTCGGCGACCGGGACAATGGTTGCCCAGCAAACCAGCCACAACGCGCTGTGTATGTATACAGCGGCTGAATTTATTCGTGGTATGGTCAATGAGCTAAACCCCGGCAGCTTCGATGCACATCGTTATATCATCGCCAAAAATTCAGATTATTTTTACTGGTTTATGGCTTCCGATTCGCGCAATTTCAGTTTCTCTAATTCTGAAATGGCACGGGATATCACCAACTTTTTCTATCCTCCGGTCGATTTCTATACTCGATTACTGCAAAAAAACGTCAAAAACAAAGCCCTTAGTTCGACGAATTTTTATACCGATAAAATTACCGGTGAAAAAGCTTACAGCGTGGTGAGTTATATCTACGATCTGTCTGGCAAAGAGATATCAGACCAAATCGTAGCCTATCTGGTCTATGACCATTCAAAGCCCGAATTGCAGGAAGCGTTAGCCCAGGCATTTGACAACCAAATTCCACCGGAGCTGAATGTGGAGTTGGTGAATTTAACAAACCATGAGAGTCTCTGTTTATCCGGTAAATGTACCGGTCAATCCCGCTTTATGGTGCGCAATTTTTCGGAGAAATATGCGCTGCACTATTCGCTTTCATTAGGCCGTTTTATGGCGCGCGACGCACATGCCGGGATTGTTATCCTGCTGGCGCCGTTCTTTTTCATCATCATTAGCTTCTCGTTAAAGTCATGGCTAAACGAAAGCGACCTAAAAGTTTATATCGATACTCTGACCGGCTGTTTTAACCGCCGAATTCTCGACATCATCAAGCGTCGGGATTTATCACACTGCTCGGTGGTGCTACTTGACTGTAATAAGTTCAAGGCCGTCAATGACACCTGGGGCCACGCGGCAGGCGATCGTGCGCTGCAAATTATCGCCAACAGAATGCTGTCAAACACCCGCACCAGTCACGATATTGTGATTCGTACCGGCGGGGATGAATTTATGATCCTGCTGTTTCGATCGCAGGCAACTGACGCTATAGCAATCGCGCAACGTATTAGTGGGCAGGTGACCAGCCATGTGTTTGTGGTGGATGGCCATACCGTGCCATTGTCAGTATCGTGGGGGATTGCAGAGGTGAATGGTGAACTTGATGCGGCCATTCAGAATGCGGATAGCGCTATGTATAGAATGAAGCACACGAAAGAAGGATAAAACCGCCAGAAATTTCTGGCGGTTGATTTAGCTTACTGGTGGGTGGCGGCTTTCATCGTGCTGACAAACGCTTTCAGCTCAGCCAGCATCTGTTCCGGTGCCGCAACATTTTTCTCAATGATTTTCACAATTGCCGAGCCGGAAATTGCACCGGCGGCACCGGCTTCAATAGCACCAGCGACCTGTTCAGGCGCAGAAATACCAAAGCCCTGTAAAGAAGGTGGCGCACCATATTCTTTCAGCTTTTCGACCAGATGATGCAGCGGTAATGCCGCACGATTTTCGGCACCGGTCACACCTGCACGTGAAAGCAGATAAGTGTAGCCACGACCATAAGAGGCAATCTGGCGTAGCAGTTCTTCATCAGCGTTCGGCGGGCAGATGAAAATCGGCGCGATGTTGTGGCGCAGCGCTGCAGTTCTGAACGGAGCTGACTCCTCAACCGGCACATCGGCTACCAACACAGAATCCACACCGACTTTCTCACAATGGGCGTAAAATTCATCAATGCCCTTACTAAAGACCAGGTTGGCATACATCAGCAACCCAATGGGAATCGTCGGATGCTTCTGGCGAATCAGCGCCAGCATTTCAAAGCATTGCGACGGTGTAACGCCGGCGGCAAACGCTCGCAGGGTGGCTTCCTGTATGGT
Source organism: Citrobacter sp. MGH105 (assembly GCF_001037485.2). Lineage (NCBI taxonomy): Bacteria > Pseudomonadati > Pseudomonadota > Gammaproteobacteria > Enterobacterales > Enterobacteriaceae > Citrobacter > Citrobacter sp. MGH105. Next base: position 2,420,763 of record NZ_CP073048.1, read on the forward strand.
CGGACCGTCTGCCAGCGGATCGGAGAACGGAATGCCGAGCTCAAGCGCGTCGGCACCGGCTTCAATCAGCGTATCAATGATTTTCAGTGACTGCTCAACAGACGGATCGCCCAGGGTTACGAAGGGGACAAAAGCGCCTTCTTTGCGGTCCTTCAGCTGTGCAAACAGGTTTTCGTAACGTTCCATCAGATTTCCCCTCGCGCTTTCAGAATATCGTGTACGGTGAAAATGTCTTTGTCTCCGCGACCGGAGAGATTAACCACCAGTAACTGCTCTTTTTCCGGATTCTCACGCATCATTTTCAACGCGTGCGCCAGGGCATGGGAGGACTCCAGTGCCGGAATAATTCCCTCGTGCAGACACAGCGTTTTGAAGGCTTCCAGTGCTTCATCATCGGTGATTGAAACATAATCAGCGCGACCAATGCTGTTCAGGTACGCATGCTGTGGCCCAACTGACGGGAAGTCCAGTCCTGCAGAAATAGAGTAAGACTCTTCAATCTGTCCTTCTTCGGTCTGCATCATCGGGGACTTCATGCCGAAGTAAATCCCGACACGACCATGCTTCAACGGCGCGCCGTGTTCTCCAGACTCAATCCCATGACCGCCTGGCTCTACGCCAATCAGACCGACGCTGGTTTCATTGATAAAGTCGGCGAACATACCGATGGCATTAGAACCGCCGCCCACGCAGGCGATAACGGCGTCCGGCAGACGACCTTCTTTTTCCAGAATCTGCGCCTTGGTTTCTTCACCGATCATGCGCTGGAATTCACGCACAATGGTCGGGAAGGGGTGCGGGCCAGCCGCCGTACCGAGCATGTAGTGCGCGGTATCGTAGCTGCCAGACCAGTCGCGAAGCGCTTCGTTACAGGCATCTTTAAGCGTTGCGGAACCGCTGTGAACGGGGATAACTTCAGCGCCCATCAAACGCATACGGAAAACGTTAGGCGACTGACGTTCAACATCTTTCGCGCCCATATAAATACGGCATTTCAACCCCAGCAGTGCGCTGGCGAGAGCAGATGCAACACCGTGCTGACCCGCGCCTGTTTCGGCGATGATTTCCGTTTTACCCATGCGCTTCGCCAGCAACGCCTGACCCAGCACCTGGTTGGTTTTGTGCGCGCCGCCGTGCAGTAAGTCTTCACGCTTGAGATACAGCGTTGTGTTGGTGCCTTGAGTAATGTTCTGGCACTTGGTCAGTGCGGTTGGGCGACCCGCATAGTTTTTCAGCAGATCTGTAAACTGCGCCTGAAATTCAGGATCCTTTTGTGCGCTGACAAAAGCTTCTTCCAGCTGGCGCAGGGCAGGCATCAGAATCTGTGGCACATACATACCGCCAAATTCACCAAAGTACGGATTGAGTAATGTTGTCATGTCCTTTTCCTTAATATGCGCGCAGCGTCTGAAAGACCGAAGCCAGAAGACGTGCATCTTTGATGCCCGGCTGTGACTCTACGCCAGAATTGAAATCGAGACCGGCACAGCCGGTTTTTGCCGCGTCAACGCAGTTATCTGCGCCGAGTCCGCCAGCCAGTAAAACGTTATTCAGCGATTGTCCGCCTAAAAGTGACCAGTCGAAGCGTTGACCGCTGCCGCCCTGGCCGTTGTCGAAGACGTATTTATCGACATGCTGATAATCACGGGCTGGCAACGTCTCGCTGACGCTGAGTGCCTTCCAGATTTGCACCTGTGCGGGCAGTAAGTCGCGCAGGGCGTCAACATAGGACTGGTCTTCGTTACCGTGCAGTTGCACGGCAGTTAGTCCCAGCTCCGCCGCTGTTGCGCTCACGTCGGCAATATCTGAGTTGCGAAACACCCCGACGTATTGCAGCGGCGCGCCGGTCATGACCTCTCGCGCCTGTGCAACGTTGACCGCGCGCGGTGATGTGGGGACAAAAATCAAGCCGCCGTAAATGGCGCCTGCTTCGTATGCCGCATTTGCATCCTGAGCCCGGGTTAAACCGCAGACTTTATTCTCGCCGAGCAGTACGCGACGCACGGCGGTATGCAGATCGTCATGCGACATCAGCGCAGAGCCAATCAGAAAACCGTTGGCGAAGTGGCTGAGCTCGCGCACCTGACCGTAAGTATTGATGCCGGACTCGCTGATGACGGTCACACCGTGACCCAGACGCGGTGCCAGTTGACGAGTGCGATTCAGATCAATCGACAGGTCGCGTAAATCACGGTTGTTGATACCAACGACTTTGGCGCCCAGTGCGATAGCACGCTCCAGCTCTTCTTCGTTACTGACTTCGGTCAGTACGCCCATTTTCAGGCTGTGGGCGACGGCGGCGAGTTGACGATATTGCTCATCATCGAGCACCGACAGCATCAGCAAACAGGCGTCCGCCTGGTAGAAACGCGCCAGGTAAATCTGGTAAGGATCGATAATAAAGTCCTTGCACAGAATCGGCTGCGGTGCGATGCGGCTGACGATAGGCAGGAAATCAAAGCTCCCCTGGAAATACTTCTCATCGGTCAGTACGGAGATCGCGGAAGCATAATGTTTATAGATGCTCGCAATCTGTGCCGGATCGAAGTCATCACGGATCACGCCTTTTGATGGAGATGCTTTTTTGCATTCCAGAATAAAGGCGGTGCGTGCACCTTGCAGCGCATCGTAGAAATCACGTGAGCCAGGCTGAACATCATTTTGAAAGCTGGCCAGCGGTTGTTGCTGTTTGCGGGCTTCTACCCAAATCGCCTTGTCTGCGACAATTTTCGCTAAAACGGTTTGCATCATTTACCCTCTTGCTGCCAGTGCAGTGACGCGGTCATAGGCCGCACCGCTACGCAGTACATTAATCACGGTTTGCGCATTGGCTTTTAAATCTTCTTCACCGTGCAGGCGCATTAACATGGCGACATTCGCGGCAACAGCAGCTTCATGAGCGGCTTCACCTTTACCTTGTAACAAGCGACTAAGAATGTCACGGTTTTCTTCCGGCGTGCCGCCAGCCAGCTGTTCCTGGTGGTAAGGCGTCAAACCAAAGTCTTCTGCCGTCAGTTGATAACTCTTGATTTCCCCATCCTGCAGCTCTGCCACAATGGTCGGCGCATGCAGCGAAACTTCGTCCATGCCACCACTGTGCACCACGGCTGCTCGTTGATATCCCAGCACACGCAGCGTTTCAGCAATCGGTAGCACCAGTTCCGGGCTGTAAACGCCGATCAACGCCAGCGGCGGATGCGCCGGGTTAATCAACGGGCCGAGCACGTTAAACAGCGTGCGGGTTTTCAACTGCTGGCGTACCGGCATGGCATGGCGAAAACCGGTGTGATATTTCGGCGCAAACAGGAAGCACACCCCGAGGTCGTCTAGCGCCTCACGGGATTTATCAGCGTTCATATCCAGATTGATGCCAAATGCCGCTAACAGATCCGAAGAGCCAGACTTGCTGGAGACGCTGCGGTTGCCATGTTTGGCAACTTTCAGTCCGCAAGCTGCCGCAACAAAGGCGCTGGCGGTAGAAATATTGATACTGTTGCTGCCGTCGCCGCCGGTACCGACAATATCGGCGAACAGATAATCAGGACGCGGGAACGGCGCGGCATTTTCCAGCAGCGCGGTTGCTGCACCGGCAATTTCATTCGGGTGTTCGCCACGAATTTTCATGCTCACCAGCGCCGCAGCCAGTTGTTCCGGCTTCAGTTCACCGCGAACGACTGCGGAAAACAGCTGGTGGCTTTCCTGCTGGGACAGCGTCTGGGCCTGATACAGTTTCTCCAGAATGGGTTGCAGCGTATTAGTTTGTTCAAGCTTCTGTTGCGCCCATGCCAGCGTTTGTTCCAGCAAACGCGCGCCTTGGGTGGTCAGAATTGATTCCGGATGGAACTGGAAGCCGCAGACGCGATCGGTATCGTGACGCACCGCCATCACCATGCCGTTAAAGTGGGCGTTAATGGTCAATCCAGCAGGTACGTTGCTGCCAACCAGCGAATGATAGCGTGCCACCGGCAGCGGATTCGCCAGACCAGCAAACATCGCCTGACCGTCGTGTTCAATGCTGGACGCTTTGCCGTGCAGGATCTCTCCGGCCTGGCCCACATATCCACCATAGGCTTCAACAATGGCCTGGTGTCCCAGACAAATACCGATGATTGGCAGCTTGCCGCGTAAACGGGTTAACAGCTCCGGCATGCAACCTGCTTCGCTTGGCGCACCTGGTCCTGGAGAAAGCATCAGCACCGGATTTTTCATGGTTGCTAAGCGGTCAATCAACGTCTGGGCCGGAATATGGTTGCGGTAAATCACCACGTTGTGACCATTAGTACGCAGCTGATCCGCCAGGTTGTAGGTAAAAGAATCGATGTTATCAAGCAGCAGAATGTCAGCCATTAGAAGGTCTCCTGTGCGTGGTGCGCGGTAGCGATAGCACGCAGAACCGCACGCGCTTTATTACGGGTTTCATCGGCTTCAGACTGCGGTACAGAATCCAGAACAATCCCGGCACCTGCTTGTACGGTGGCAATACCGTCTTCCACGAGGGCGGAGCGAATGACAATACAGGTATCCAGATCGCCATGCGCCGTGAAGTAACCTACCGCACCGCCGTAGCTGCCACGGCGACGACCCTCTGCCTCGGCGATAAGCTGCATGGCGCGAACTTTTGGCGCTCCGCTTAACGTGCCCATATTCATACAGGCGCGGTAAGCATGCAGAACATCCAGATCGCTACGCAATTCGCCGACCACGCGCGAAACCAGGTGCATAACGAAGGAGTAACGATCGACTTTTGTGAGGTCAGCAACATAGCGGCTGCCAGGCGTACAGATGCGCGCCAGGTCGTTACGCGCAAGGTCAACCAGCATCAGGTGCTCAGAAAGCTCTTTATGGTCGGTACGCATCTCCAGCTCGATACGGCTGTCGAGATCGCGATCAAGCGAACCGTCCGCACGACGACCGCGCGGGCGAGTACCAGCAATCGGGTAGATCTCTATCTGGCGGCTGGTGGCATCATATTTCAGCGAGCTTTCCGGGGAGGCGCCAAACAGCGTGAAATCGTTGTCCTGCATGAAAAACATGTATGGGCTGGGGTTACTTTTCTTCAGCACATAGTAGGCCGCCAGAGGAGATGGGCAGGGCAGCGAGAAACGGCGGGATGGCACCACCTGGAAAATTTCGCCTGCGCGAATCGCTTTTTGCATGCCACGAACTACGGCGCCAAACTCTTCATCGCTCTGATTACACTCGCAGCGCATCTGCGGGACTTCAGTGACCGGCAACGGCGGCGCAGGCTCGGTAAGCTGCTGGCTCAACTGCGCCAGCCGAGCGTTAAGACGCTGTTTTTCCGCATCATTGGGGGTAAAAATACTGGACTGAATACGCGTGCTTTTTTTCTGGTGGTCGATAACCATCAGCGTTTCTGCCAGATAGAAGCAGTAGTCAGGGCAACGGTTGCCCGCTTCAAGCTGAGGTAAATCTTCAAAACCGGCAACCAGGTCGTAGGAAAAAAGACCGCCGAAGAACATCGCTTCACGTTCTTGCACAGGAACATTCACCAGCTCCTGCAATAAACGGAATGCATCAAATACGGACAGGGAGCATAAGCGGGCGTCTTCATCGAGCAGTGGGCTGACGGCAGGGAATCGCAGATGACGACCATTCGGCTGTTGTTCGTTCTCAACGCCAGCGGGCAGGGCAGCATCCAGCAGGGGCAGCAGCGATGCGCCGTTTGCGGACAATGCCTGAATAGTGACAGTGTCACCGAGAGCGGTAATGCGTAATGCGCTGTCAACCAGCAGCAGGCTCTTCAGATCGTCTTTGCTGTCGATGTCTGCAGATTCCAGCAGCAGTGTTGCTGGACGTGCGCCACACACCTGATGAAACAGCGCCGTCGGATTCTCACGGTAGGCGGCATCGCAGGCAAGCAGTTCGAGTGTCGGTTTTTGAGTTTGCATCGTTATTCTCATTAATTTTGTTCAAAAAAAAGCCCGCTCATTTGGCGGGCCGGGTATCTGGTTGCATATTGCAGACGTAAGACACTGCCCGAAATCAGGAAGTGCGCCACCAACCGTGCAGAACAAATGTTGCTTTCATCTCAGATACCTTCTTCATGTGAACTTGCGTACTAGTTAACTAGTTCGATGGAATAAAGTCAACACCTGATTTCAGTATATTTGTCGAAACCGCTATGATGGGCGTGATACGACATTTATTGAAACGGGAGCCGCCTTGAGCGACACGAATTACGCAGTGATTTATGACCTGCACAGTCATACTACAGCCTCCGATGGGCGGTTAACGCCAGAAGCCTTAGTACACCGTGCGGTAGAGATGCGAGTCGGTACACTGGCGATCACCGATCATGACACCACGGCCGGCATTGCGGCGGCAAGAGAAGAAATTTCACGTTCAGGTTTAGCCTTAAATTTGATCCCTGGCGTAGAGATATCAACGGTCTGGGAAAACCATGAGATCCATATAGTGGGTCTGAACATTGATATCGCCCATCCCATGATGTGTGAGTTTCTGGCGCAACAAACGGAACGTCGTCAGCAGCGTGCGCGCCTGATTGCCGAACGACTCGACAAAGCGCATATCCCCGGCGCGTGGGAAGGGGCGTTACGCCTGGCTGATGGCGGGGCGGTTACGCGGGGCCATTTTGCGCGTTTCCTGATGGAATGCGGAAAAGCCACAACCATGGCGGATGTCTTTAAAAAATATCTTGCCCGTGGGAAAACCGGTTACGTTCCGCCACAGTGGTGTACAATAGAACAAGCTATTGATGTCATTCATCATTCTGGCGGTAAGGCTGTTCTGGCTCATCCTGGGCGGTACGATCTTAGCGCTAAGTGGCTGAAAAGACTGGTTGCGCATTTTGCTGAACATCGCGGCGACGCGATGGAAGTAGCACAGTGCCAGCAGTCGCCCAATGAACGCACCCATCTGGCGACGCTTGCGCGTTCGCATCAACTGTGGGCATCGCAAGGGTCTGATTTTCATCTACCCTGCCCATGGATTGAGTTGGGTCGTAAACTTTGGTTGCCCGCAGGCGTAGAAGGCGTCTGGCAACTTTGGGAGCAGCCCGAGATCACAGAGAGGAAAGTATGAGTCAGTTTTTTTATATTCATCCCGAAAACCCGCAGCAGCGACTGATCAATCAGGCCGTTGAAATCGTGCGTAAAGGTGGGGTGATCGTCTATCCAACCGATTCCGGCTATGCGTTGGGCTGCAAAATTGAAGATAAAGGCGCCATGGAGCGCATTTGCCGCATCCGTCATCTGCCGGACGGGCACAACTTTACGCTGATGTGTCGTGACCTGTCCGAACTGTCGACCTATTCTTTTGTCGACAACGTGGCATTCCGTTTAATTAAAAACAACACGCCGGGTAACTACACCTTCATCCTGAAAGGGACGAAAGAAGTTCCGCGCCGTTTGTTGCAGGAAAAACGTAAGACCATCGGCCTGCGTGTGCCATCGAATCCGATTGCGCTAGCGCTGCTGGAAGCACTGGGCGAGCCGATGCTCTCTACATCGCTGATGCTGCCGGGCAGTGAATTTACTGAGTCAGACCCGGAAGAGATTAAAGACCGTCTGGAAAAACTGGTGGATTTGATTATTCACGGTGGCTATCTCGGTCAGCAGCCGACCACAGTCATCGATTTAACCGACGATTCCCCGGTGGTGTTGCGTGAAGGCGTCGGCGACGTTAAACCTTTCTTATAAGGGCGCGAACCGCTATACTACGCGGCCTTAAAATGGCGCTGACTGGCGCCGTTGATTCTCCTGTTCGACGCCTGTGAAGGCGACATCTAAAGGAAGCTCTATGAGCGAAAAGTTACAAAAAGTGCTGGCGCGCGCTGGCCACGGTTCTCGCCGTGAAATCGAATCTATTATTGCCGCAGGTCGCGTGAGCGTTGATGGCAAAATTGCCACGCTCGGCGATCGCGTTGAAGTCACTCCGGGTCTGAAAATCCGTATCGACGGTCATCTGATTTCGGTTAAAGAGTCTGCAGAGCAAATCTGCCGCGTTCTGGCCTATTACAAACCAGAAGGTGAACTGTGTACCCGCAACGACCCGGAAGGTCGTCCGACCGTGTTCGATCGTTTGCCAAAACTGCGTGATGCTCGCTGGATTGCCGTAGGGCGTCTGGACGTGAATACCTGCGGTTTACTGCTGTTTACCACCGATGGTGAACTGGCTAACCGTCTGATGCACCCAAGCCGTGAAGTTGAACGTGAATATGCGGTACGTGTGTTTGGTCAGGTTGATGATGCAAAACTGCGCGATCTGAGTCGTGGCGTACAGCTGGAAGATGGTCCGGCGGCATTTAAAACGATCAAGTTCAGCGGTGGTGAAGGGATCAACCAGTGGTATAACGTCACGCTGACCGAAGGGCGTAACCGTGAAGTCCGTCGCCTGTGGGAAGCTGTAGGTGTACAGGTAAGCCGTCTTATTCGTGTTCGTTACGGTGATATCCCGCTGCCGAAAGGCCTGCCGCGTGGTGGCTGGACCGAGCTTGACCTCGCGCAGACCAACTATCTGCGTGAACTGGTGGAACTGAAGCCGGAAACGACATCTAAAGTTGCCGTCGAGAAAGATCGTCGTCGCATGAAGGCAAATCAGATCCGTCGTGCGGTGAAGCGCCATTCACAGGTCGGTAGCAGCCGTCGTCCGGGTGGTCGTAGCAACAACGGTTAATTATGACCAGGCCTGATAAGCAAAGCGCCATCAGGCCTTAGCGTGGAGCCGGATGCGGCGCAAGCGCCTTATCCGGCCAACTGTCAGTAATCAATCCCTATCTGGGCCTTCACGCCCGCTTCAAACGCATGCTTGACCGGGCGCAACTCGCTGACCGTATCCGCTAACTCCAGAATATCGCGATGACATCCACGGCCGGTGATAATCACCGTTTGATGGGCAGGGCGCGCGTTTAGGGCAGTGATGACCTCTTCAAGCGGCAGATAGTCGTATGCCACCATATAGGTCAGCTCGTCCAGCACCACCATATCCAGTTTATCGTCGGCCAGCATCCGCTTACCGTGTTCCCACACGGCCATACAGGCCGCGGTGTCGGACTCACGGTTTTGCGTTTCCCAGGTAAATCCTGTTGCCATAACCTGAAACTCTACGCCGTGGGGTTCAAGTAAGTTACGTTCTCCGTTTGGCCACGTACCTTTAATAAATTGTACGACGCCGACTTTTTTACCGTGGCCCACCGCGCGCGTGGCGGTACCGAATGCGGCGGTGGTTTTACCCTTACCATTTCCGGTGAATACGATGATGATCCCGCGCTCGTCCGTAGCGGCGGCAACGCGTGCGTCAACCCGATCTTTTACGCGCTGTTGACGTTGCTGATAGCGTTCTTCACTCATTGGGCAATTCCTGGTTTACGGCCCGGCTGGGCGTCAAAAGTCATACCGGTTTTACGGCGGCTGTCATCGCCCATCAGCCACAGGTAGAGCGGCATAATATCGGCGGGAGTTTTCAATTTTTGTGGATCTTCCGTGGGGAATGCACTGGCTCGCATACCTGTTCGTGTTCCACCAGGATTGATACAGTTTACGCGCAGATGACGGTTTTGATACTCATCAGCCAGAACCTGCATCATCCCTTCGGTTGCAAATTTTGAGGTGGCATATGCACCCCAATTGGCGCGTCCCTGGCGGCCAACGCTGGAAGAGGTAAAGACCAGCGATCCGGCATCGGATTTGAGTAACAACGGCAGCAATGCCTGAGTCAGCATAAAAGTGGCATTCACATTTACCTGCATCACATCCTGCCAGACCAGCGGGTTTTGTTCACTCATTGGGCAAATATCGCCGAGTAATCCGGCGTTATGCAGTACGCCATCCAGACGCGGGAAATGTGCGGCAATGCGTTGCGCAAGCTGGTGACATTCTTCAGAGGTACAGGTCAGTAAATCCAGTGTAAACCACTGTGGTTGTGTTCCGTTTTCATCGGCGATAGTGCGGGCAACCTGACGCAGTTTTTCTTCGTTACGCCCAAGCAGGATAACGGTCGCGCCATAGCGTGCATAGGTCTGCGCGGCTTCGCGTCCGATACCATCGCTGGCACCGGTGACAAGAATAATGCGGCCCTGTAAAAGGTCTTGTTTAGGTTGGTAATGCACGGCTACTCCTCGGCGACGCCCTGGCCATCTCGTTCGCAATAACTTTTGGGCTTTATGCCTTAAACCCTGTTCTTTTTCAATCAGCCAAAGGCAATAACACCGCAAAATGAACGCTTTGTCATGCTTTTTACTGATTCAGCACTGGATGTATGAAGCAAGACGAGGTGACACACCTGTTGTACACTGAGCGGAAGTCGCGTTGTTTAACCAAGGTGGGTCTTGTGGAATTGTTGTCTGAATATGGGCTGTTTTTGGCAAAAATTGTCACTGTCGTGGTGGCTATTGCAGTGGTGGTGATGCTGATCGTAAACGCGACACAACGCAAACGTCAGCGTGGGGAATTGCGGGTTATTAACCTCAGCGATCAATATAAAGAGATGAAGGAAGATCTGTCGCTGGCCTTATTGGATGGGCATCAGCAAAAATTCTGGCATAAGGCGCAGAAAAAGAAACAGAAGCTGGAGGCGAAGGCCGCCAAGGCAAAAGCGAAACTGGGTGACAGTACGTCATCAGATAAACCTCGTGTATGGGTGCTTGATTTTAAAGGCAGTATGGATGCCCATGAGGTCAGCGCATTACGTGAAGAGGTGACGGCGGTGCTGGCGGTTGTTAAACCTCAGGATCAGGTGGTGGTTCGTCTGGAAAGCCCGGGCGGTGTGGTACATGGTTATGGCCTGGCTGCGTCCCAGTTACAACGCCTGCGCGATAAGCAGATCCCACTGACCGTCACGGTAGATAAAGTCGCTGCGAGCGGCGGATATATGATGGCCTGCGTGGCAGATAAAATTGTTTCGGCGCCGTTTGCTATCGTCGGCTCAATTGGCGTGGTGGCGCAGATCCCGAACTTTAACCGCTTCCTGAAAGGGAAAGATATTGATATCGAACTGCACACCGCCGGACAGTACAAGCGTACGCTGACGTTGCTTGGCGAGAACACGGAAGAAGGGCGGCAGAAATTCCGTGAAGATCTGAACGAAACACATCATTTGTTTAAAGATTTTGTCCATCGTATGCGCCCGACTCTGGACATTGAGCAGGTTGCCACGGGTGAACACTGGTTTGGTCAACAGGCGCTGGCAAATGGGCTGGTGGATGAGATCAATACCAGCGATGAGGTGATCCTCGGGCTGATGGACGGTCGTGAAGTGTTGAACGTTCGCTATCTGCAGCGTAAAAAGCTGATGGATCGTTTTACCGGTAGTGCGGCGGAGAGCGCCGATCGTTTGCTGATGCGCTGGTGGCAGCGGGGGCAGAAGCCACTGATGTAAAATTGTCATTGCCGGATAGCGATGCTCACATATCCTATCCGGCCTACAAATAGGCATCAATGTAGGCTGGATAAGGCGTTGCCGCCATCCGGCAAATTATTTCTCGAGTTAATCGATCAAGTGATACTTTTCAGAAAGTACGTGCGCCAGGTGTTTAAACATATTAAACACAGCCGTACTTTTGGGCGTTGGTAGCCCTTGCTCGTCTAAAAAGTAATCTCCGCTGAAAACCAGCACGCCGTTTCGCTGCGTAACGCCGGTGGCGACAATCCCCGCCAGCGTGTCCTCATGCTCACGAATGATTTTGTTGGCTTCAATCAGCAGTGTTTCGCGATCGATGGGTTGAGTGTCTTTATGCATGATTTACTCCTTAAACAAGGACATTAGTCTACGCTGAGCCCGCCTTATGGGCAAATATTCCCTGACATAAATGAAGGTTTTACGACAGTGTTACAACTGGCGAGATTTGTTTTTGCATGCTAATAAAGTTGCGTAACGCATTTTATCAGGTACAGTGTGACGCTTTCGTCAATCTGGCAACAGATTTGCTTGACATTCGACCAATACTTCGTCGTGCTAGAGCGTTTGTGAGAAAAAAAGCCTGTTAACTCAGTTACATGAGAGTTACATTACAAGCGCGAAACAGTTTAAGGGGTTGATATCCGCCGACGCAGAGACCATATCGATGTCTCGTCGCCAGTGGAAGGTGAATCAACGTGCGACGCATTCTGGAAGAATCAAATTAGGTAAAGGTGAATATGGGTAAAGCTCTTGTCATCGTTGAGTCCCCGGCAAAAGCCAAAACGATCAACAAGTATCTGGGTAATGACTACGTGGTGAAATCCAGCGTCGGTCATATCCGTGATTTGCCGACCAGTGGCTCAGCAACTAAAAAGAGCGCCGACTCAACCTCCACCAAAACGGCTAAAAAGCCCAAAAAGGATGAACGTGGCGCTCTCGTCAACCGTATGGGTGTTGACCCGTGGCACAACTGGGATGCGCGCTATGAAGTGCTGCCTGGTAAAGAGAAAGTTGTTTCTGAACTGAAGCAACTGGCTGAAAAAGCCGACCACATCTATCTCGCAACCGACCTTGACCGCGAAGGGGAAGCCATTGCATGGCACCTGCGGGAAGTCATCGGTGGCGACGACACCCGCTACAGCCGCGTGGTGTTTAACGAAATTACCAAAAATGCTATTCGCCAGGCGTTTGAAAAACCGGGCGAGTTGAACATCGATCGTGTTAATGCGCAACAGGCGCGCCGCTTTATGGACCGTGTTGTGGGTTATATGGTGTCGCCACTGCTGTGGAAAAAAATTGCGCGTGGTCTGTCTGCCGGTCGCGTACAGTCTGTGGCTGTGCGTCTGGTGGTTGAGCGTGAACGCGAAATCAAAGCATTTGTTCCAGAAGAGTTCTGGGAAATTGATGCTAACACGACCACGCCGGGCGGCGACGCGTTGCCGCTTGAGGTGACGCATCAAAATGACAAACCGTTCCGTCCTGTAAATCGGGAACAAACGCTTGCCGCTGTTAGCCTGTTGGAAAAAGCGCGCTATAGCGTCCTGGAACGTGAAGATAAACCGACAAGCAGCAAGCCGAGCGCACCGTTCATTACCTCCACGCTACAGCAGGCTGCGAGCACGCGTCTGGGCTTTGGTGTGAAGAAAACCATGATGATGGCGCAGCGCTTGTATGAAGCGGGTTACATCACTTACATGCGTACTGACTCAACCAACCTGAGCCAGGATGCTGTCACCATGGTTCGCGATTACATCAGTGATAATTTTGGCAAAAAATATTTGCCGGAGAGCGCGAACCAGTACGCCAGTAAAGAGAACTCGCAGGAAGCACACGAAGCTATCCGTCCTTCCGATGTCGCCGTACTGGCGGAGTCGCTGAAAGATATGGAAGCCGATGCGCAAAAACTGTATCAGCTGATCTGGCGCCAGTTTGTAGCTTGCCAGATGACGCCAGCGAAATATGACTCTACCACCCTGACCGTGGGTGCGGGTGATTTCCGTCTGAAAGCGCGTGGTCGTATTCTGCGTTTCGATGGTTGGACCAAAGTGATGCCAGCACTGCGTAAGGGCGATGAAGATCGCATCTTACCGGCGGTGGACAAAGGCGATACCTTGACGCTTATCGAGCTGACACCTGCGCAGCACTTCACCAAGCCGCCTGCACGCTTCAGTGAAGCTTCGCTGGTTAAAGAGCTTGAAAAGCGTGGCATTGGTCGTCCATCCACCTATGCGTCGATCATCTCTACGATTCAGGATCGCGGTTATGTTCGCGTTGAAAACCGTCGCTTCTACGCTGAAAAAATGGGTGAAATCGTCACCGATCGTCTGGAAGAAAACTTCCGCGAGCTGATGAACTACGATTTTACCGCGCAGATGGAAGACAGCCTCGACCAGGTGGCGAATCACGAAGCCGAATGGAAGGGCGTACTCGACAACTTCTTCACTGATTTTACTCAGCAGTTAGATAAAGCCGAGAAAGATCCTGAAGAAGGCGGTATGCGTCCGAACCAGATGGTGCTGACCAGCATTGATTGCCCGACCTGCGGACGCAAGATGGGTATTCGTACCGCCAGTACCGGCGTTTTCCTTGGTTGCTCCGGCTACGCACTTTCCCCGAAAGAGCGTTGCAAAACCACCATTAACCTGGTGCCGGAAAACGAAGTATTGAACGTGCTGGAAGGCGATGACGCGGAAACGAACGCATTGCGCGCCAAACGCCGCTGCCAGAAGTGCGGTACGGCAATGGACAGTTATCTCATCGATCCTAAGCGTAAATTGCATGTGTGTGGTAATAACCCAACCTGCGACGGCTACGAGATCGAAGAGGGTGAATTCCGTATCAAGGGTTATGACGGTCCTATCGTAGAGTGCGAAAAATGTGGTTCTGAAATGCACCTGAAAATGGGACGTTTCGGCAAATACATGGCGTGTACCAACGACGAGTGTAAAAATACCCGTAAGATCCTGCGTAACGGTGAAGTTGCTCCGCCGAAAGAAGATCCGGTTCCGCTACCGGAACTGCCGTGTGAAAAATCTGACGCGTATTTCGTGTTACGTGATGGTGCTGCAGGTATCTTCCTGGCGGCCAATACGTTCCCGAAATCACGTGAGACTCGTGCGCCGTTGGTGGAAGAGTTGTACCGCTTCCGCGATCGCCTGCCGGAAAAACTGCGTTATCTGGCAGATGCGCCGCAAACTGACCCGGATGGTAACAAGTCTATGGTTCGTTTCAGCCGTAAAACCAAGCAGCAATACGTTGCCGCTGAGAAAGACGGTAAGGCGACTGGCTGGTCCGCGTTCTTCGTTGACGGTAAATGGGTAGAAGGGAAGAAATAACAGCGTTTCGGCTGAATTTCTCCTCAAAGGGTCGCGTAAGCGGCCCTTTTTGTTTCTGGCATATTATTTTTTGTCATACCTATACAGCGTACATATAAATGATATAGTGGTTATAGTTAACAGACTTTTTATTATTAAATCGTATTAGCAGCGCCCACGAGCCTGCACTGAAACGATGATTTGATGGCGCGAATCGGGATGGCATAACATGAAATTACAGCAGCTTCGCTACATTGTTGAGGTGGTGAACCACAACCTTAATGTCTCCTCAACGGCGGAAGGGCTTTATACCTCTCAGCCCGGTATCAGTAAGCAAGTTCGTATGCTGGAAGATGAACTTGGCATCCAGATTTTCGCCCGTAGCGGTAAGCATCTGACCCAGGTTACGCCTGCGGGGCAGGAAGTTATCCGTATTGCGCGCGAAGTACTGTCTAAGGTAGATGCTATTAAGTCCGTTGCTGGCGAACATACCTGGCCGGATAAAGGCTCGCTGTATATCGCCACCACGCACACCCAGGCACGTTACGCTTTGCCGAACGTGATTAAAGGTTTTATTGAGCGATATCCTCGTGTTTCATTGCATATGCATCAGGGATCGCCGACGCAAATTGCCGAAGCCGTCTCGAAAGGGAATGCGGATTTTGCCATCGCGACGGAAGCCCTGCATCTGTATGACGATCTGGTGATGTTACCTTGCTACCACTGGAACCGTTCGATTGTCGTCACGCCGGATCATCCGCTGGCGGGAAAATCCTCGGTTTCTATTGAGGAACTGGCACAGTATCCACTGGTAACCTACACCTTTGGATTTACCGGGCGTTCGGAGCTGGACACCGCGTTTAACCGTGCGGGTCTGGAGCCGCGTATTGTTTTTACCGCGACCGATGCCGATGTTATTAAAACCTATGTCCGTCTGGGGCTCGGCGTGGGTGTAATTGCCAGTATGGCGGTTGATCCTGTTTCCGATCCTGACCTGGTACGTGTGGATGCGCACGATATCTTCAGCCATAGCACCACCAAAATTGGTTTTCGTCGCAGCACCTTCTTACGCAGTTACATGTATGATTTCATTCAACGTTTCGCGCCGCATCTGACGCGTGATGTGGTGGACACGGCGGTGGCTCTACGTTCCAACGATGATATTGAAGCCATGTTTAAAGATATTAAATTGCCTGAGAAATAATAACGGTTGTTACCTTGTCGGTATCCGTAAGCCGTAAGCATAAAGTGATACCGACGGGAGAGTCTTAATTTATTCATTATTTCTCCTCCTATATATTAACCATATATTATTTATGGAAAAAGTTCTCTAAAGTAGTTTCAAATTAGTCAGCTTGCCAAAAATCACTCTCAAATATTCATAATTGATCAAACAATTGATTTATTTATCAGATCGAGTCCGAAAATTAACTGGCTTTTTTTCGCCTTTTTTATTAGGATTCCTCCTATCTGATGATTAATTGTACCAATTGTTTGGTGCCTAAATGATAAGTGATTTCGATAGTATGAGGTTAGCGATGCCTTCAGGAAACCAGCCTGCACGCCGGGATCCCGCGATGAAACGTAAAGCCTGGTTCGCCGTGTTTCTTGGCTCTGCGATATTCTGGATTATTGTCGCACTCGTGGCCTGGAACGTGTGGGGGTAAGTATGTCCGCACCGGAGCAGCACTCTACCGTGACGCCAGCGTCTCATGACCATGAGCAAGAGAGCAAAACCGTAGCCGAGAAGGATCCAAAGATACCCGAATCCTGGAATCTTTCTCCTGAACAACAGGCGTTTATTGATCTGTTAACCGATGATGATAAACAGAAACAATAATTCGTACGTATTTTATAATAATAACGATTACCTCGTGGCCTTAAATATCGAATCGTTTATCCCATGTATTCACCATCAGCCACCTAATCAACGTATTATCGATTGCGCTATTGCCTGCTGAATATTCATCCTATTCATCTACACGGCTAGACCTTACTCCCTACCATTGACCTCACTTCGCGCTTTTGTATCGCGCGCTACTTTTATCAATTTGAGTTGTTATCAAAGCGTTACATTTTGTTTGTGTTATCTTTAATACTAACCCTGAGGAAATCAGGGGATCCAACCCTGTCATTTAAGGAGGAGCTATGTCGTCGACCCTACGAGAAGCCAGTAAGGACACATTGCAGGTTAAAGACAAAACCTACCGCTACTACAGTTTACCTCTGGCCGCTAAATCACTGGGTGATATCACCCGACTACCCAAATCGCTGAAAGTGTTACTGGAAAACCTGCTTCGTTGGCAGGATGGTAATTCCGTAACCGAAGATGATATTCATGCGCTCGCGCATTGGCTGAAGACTGCCCATGCCGATCGTGAAATTGCCTATCGACCCGCTCGTGTTCTGATGCAGGATTTTACCGGCGTGCCGGCGGTGGTCGATCTGGCCGCCATGCGCGAAGCGGTGAAACGTTTGGGCGGAGATACAGCAAAGGTGAATCCGCTTTCGCCAGTGGACCTTGTCATTGACCACTCGGTAACGGTGGACCGTTTTGGTGATGATGATGCTTTCGAAGAAAACGTACGCCTGGAAATGGAACGTAACCATGAGCGTTATGTGTTCCTGAAATGGGGACAGCAGGCATTTAGTCGCTTCAGCGTTGTACCACCAGGAACGGGGATTTGCCACCAGGTTAACCTTGAATACCTCGGCAAAGCCGTCTGGAGCGAGTTACAGGACGGTGAGTGGGTGGCTTACCCTGACACGTTGGTCGGAACCGATTCCCATACGACAATGATTAATGGTCTCGGTGTGCTGGGATGGGGCGTTGGAGGCATTGAGGCCGAAGCAGCAATGCTGGGTCAACCGGTCTCTATGCTTATCCCGGATGTTGTGGGCTTCAAACTGGTGGGAAAACTGCGGGAAGGCATCACCGCTACTGACCTGGTTTTAACCGTCACCCAGATGCTGCGTAGGCACGGCGTGGTCGGTAAATTCGTTGAATTCTACGGTGATGGGCTGGACACCTTACCGCTGGCCGATCGGGCAACCATTGCGAACATGTCACCGGAATACGGCGCAACCTGCGGTTTCTTCCCGATCGATAGCATCACTCTTGAATATATGCGTCTGAGTGGGCGCAGTGAGGAGCAGGTTGAGCTGGTCAGCGCCTATGCCAAAGCGCAGGGAATGTGGCGTAATCCTGGGGATGAACCCGTATTTACCAGTTCACTGGAGCTGGATATGGGCAGTGTAGAAGCTAGCCTTGCCGGACCGAAGCGTCCGCAGGATCGGGTGGCACTGGCTGATGTCCCGAAAGCGTTTTCGGCGAGTAATGAACTCGAAGTGAATAGCTCGCTGAAAGATCGCCAGCCAGTGGACTATGCAATGAACGGTCACCAGTACCAGCTGCCGGATGGTGCTGTGGTTATTGCAGCGATCACTTCCTGTACCAACACCTCTAACCCAAGCGTATTGATGGCGGCGGGGCTGCTGGCGAAAAAAGCAGTGACGCTTGGTCTGAAACGTCAGCCATGGGTGAAAGCCTCGCTGGCGCCAGGATCGAAGGTGGTGTCTGATTATCTGGCGCAGGCAGGGTTCACGCCGTACCTTGATGAGCTGGGATTTAACCTTGTAGGTTATGGCTGTACCACCTGTATCGGTAACTCGGGTCCGTTACCCGATCCTATCGAGACTGCTATCAAAAAAGGCGACCTCACCGTTGGTGCTGTGCTTTCCGGCAACCGAAACTTTGAGGGGCGTATCCATCCGCTCGTGAAGACCAACTGGTTGGCGTCTCCGCCGCTGGTGGTGGCCTATGCGCTGGCGGGGAATATGAACATCAATCTGACTAAAGATCCGTTAGGGCATGACAGAAAGGGCGATCCCGTATATCTGAAAGATATCTGGCCGACGGCTCAGGAAATTGCCCGTGCCGTGGAGCAGGTTTCTACCGCCATGTTCCATAAAGAGTATGCTGAAGTGTTTGAAGGCACGCCTGAATGGAAAGCAATCCAGGTCGATCGGGCTGATACCTATGGCTGGCAGTCTGACTCAACCTATATCCGCTTGTCGCCGTTCTTCGATGGTATGCAGGCGACGCCGGATCCGGTCCAGGACATTCATGGTGCGCGTATCCTTGCAATGCTTGGAGATTCCGTCACCACCGACCATATTTCTCCTGCAGGTAGTATTAAGCCGGACAGCCCGGCGGGGCGTTATCTGCAAAGCCACGGCGTAGAGCGTAAAGATTTTAACTCCTACGGTTCGCGGCGCGGGAATCATGAAGTAATGATGCGCGGTACCTTTGCCAATATTCGTATTCGCAATGAGATGGTGCCCGGCGTGGAAGGTGGGATGACGCGTCATTTGCCGGGAACTGAGGTAGTGGCTATCTATGATGCGGCTATGCAATATCAACAGGAGAATATTCCCTTGGCGGTTATTGCCGGGAAAGAGTATGGCTCTGGCTCCAGTCGCGACTGGGCGGCAAAAGGCCCGCGCTTGCTGGGGGTTCGCGTGGTTATCGCTGAATCCTTTGAGCGAATTCACCGTTCTAACCTGATTGGTATGGGGATTTTGCCGCTGGAATTCCCACAGGGCGTCACGCGTAAAACGCTGGGACTAACCGGTGAGGAAGCGATCGATATTACGGATCTGCAAAACATCAAACCGGGTGCAACAGTGCCGGTGAGTATGGTTCGCTCGGATGGACGTAAAGAAGTTGTTTTATGCCGCTGCCGTATCGATACCGCGACGGAGCTAACGTACTACCAAAACGATGGCATTCTGCACTACGTGATTCGTAATATGTTGAGCTAGAATGTAAAAAGCCTGCGAGAGCAGGCTTTATTATCGGCGGTAACAACTATTACTTGCCCAGCAAATGTCCCATCTTGGCGGCTTTGGTGTCCAGGTAATGTTCATTGTTCGGGTTACGACCCACAATCAGCGGCACGCGTTCAACAATATTGATTCCCGCTTCGGTCAGAATTTCCACTTTTTTCGGGTTATTGGTCAGCAAACGAACTTCGTCCACACCAAGCAGCTTGAACATATCCGCACACAGCGTGAAATCACGCTCATCTGCCGCAAAGCCCAACTGATGGTTAGCTTCAACGGTATCATAACCCTGGTCCTGCAACGCGTAGGCGCGGATTTTATTGAGCAGGCCGATATTGCGTCCTTCCTGACGATGATAAAGCAGGATACCGCGCCCTTCTTCAGCAATATGGGTGAGAGCCGCTTCGAGCTGGAAACCGCAATCGCAACGCAGGCTAAACAATGCATCGCCAGTCAGACATTCGGAGTGGACACGGGCCAGGACAGGCGTTTGGCCTGTGATATCGCCAAAAACCAGTGCGACGTGATCGTGTCCGGTTGCCAGTTCTTCAAATCCCACCATCAGGAAATCACCCCAGGGGGTTGGCAGTTTGGCTTCTGCCACACGTTTAAGCTGCATGTAATTCTCCAGATTATGCTGGCACTGTCGTGCCGTCGCCTGTTGGCTTCTGTTCTATATTGCACTATTTTGCCATAAGGCAACGATGTTCACCTAATCGCGACAACGGATTCGCTTTTGGAATGGCACAAAATTGTCAATTTCCCCGGCATGCGCTTTTTTCAGTTATGATTGTGAGACTTATCGACGAAAGGAGAGGCAATGCTGTCAATTGCAAAGCGCACTGCGGTCGGGGCCGGGCTGCTACTTATTATGCCGGTTGCCGTATGGGTATCGGGCTGGAGCTGGCAGCCGGGACATAACGTTTGGTGGCTAAAATCTCTGTACTGGATAACGGAAACGGTGACGCAGCCGTGGGGCATTATCACTCACGTTGTTCTCTGTGCATGGTTTCTGTGGTGTCTGCGTTTTCGTCTGAAAGCTGCGGTAATGCTGTTTGCGATCCTGGCTGCGGCCATTTTAGTCGGTCAGGGCGTGAAGTCCTGGGTTAAAGACAGGGTGCAGGAACCTCGGCCCTTTGTCGTGTGGCTGGAAAAAACGCACCATATTCCGGTTGATGAGTTCTACACTTTAAAACGTAAAGAACGTGGTCACTTAGTTAAAGAGCAATTGGCCGAACAACAGGATATTCCGACGTTTCTACGTAAGCACTGGCAAAAAGAAACAGGGTTTGCCTTTCCGTCAGGGCATACGATGTTTGCCGCCAGTTGGGCTTTACTGGCCGTAGGGCTGTTATGGCCACGCCGACGTACGCTGACAATTGTGTTTTTACTTATCTGGGCTACGGGCGTTATGGGCAGTCGCTTGCTATTAGGCATGCACTGGCCCCGTGATTTGGTTGTTGCAACGCTGATTTCATGGTTGCTGGTAACGCTGGCGACATGGCTTGCGCAGCGGGTATGCGGACCATTAACGCCGCCAGTGCAGGAGGAAAAAGAAATCGCTCAGCGTGAACAAGAAAGTTAGCCATGATTGATTTTTCGAATTTTGCCCTTAAATCAGAAAGGGGAAAGCGCTTTTCCGTTTCGCACTCGTTGTGAAAATGGTAATTTAAAGGGCTCAACGCGGTAAGTTGTACACGATTTATTCGCTCAAACCACATAACGGGAAGTAATGTGAAATATTTACTCATTTTCTTACTGGTGTTGGCGATTTTTGTTATTTCGGTGACATTAGGTGCGCAAAACGATCAACAGGTTACGTTTAATTACCTGCTGGCTCAGGGTGAGTATCGTATCTCTACGCTGCTTGCTGTATTGTTTGCCGCAGGTTTTGCGATTGGTTGGTTAATTTGCGGCCTTTTCTGGCTGAAGGTTCGTGTGTCTCTTGCGCGTGCCGAACGTAAAATCAAACGACTGGAAAACCAGCTTACGCCTGCGACCGACGTTGCGGTTTCTGCCGATTCGTCGGTTGTGAAGGAATAATTATTTATGTTGGAGTTGTTGTTTCTGCTTTTGCCTGTAGCCGCTGCCTATGGGTGGTATATGGGTCGCAGAAGTGCGCAACAAACCAAGCAGGATGAAGCTAACCGTCTTTCCCGTGACTATGTCGCCGGGGTTAACTTCCTCCTGAGCAACCAACAAGACAAAGCGGTGGATCTGTTCCTCGATATGCTAAAAGAGGATACGGGCACCGTTGAGGCTCATCTCACCCTCGGAAACCTGTTTCGCTCGCGCGGTGAAGTCGACCGCGCAATCCGCATCCATCAAACGTTAATGGAAAGTGCTTCGCTGACCTACGAGCAGCGTTTGTTGGCCGTACAACAGCTGGGGCGCGACTACATGGCCGCAGGTCTGTACGACCGCGCGGAAGACATGTTTAATCAGCTTACCGATGAAACAGATTTTCGCGTCGGTGCATTACAGCAACTGCTGCAAATTTATCAGGCGACCAGCGAATGGCAGAAAGCGATTGATGTCGCAGAACGCCTTGTGAAGCTCGGTAAAGATAAACAGCGTATTGAGATCGCCCACTTCTACTGCGAACTGGCCTTACAGCAGATGGGCAGCGACGATATGGATCGCGCCATGACGCTGTTGAAAAAAGGGGCTGCGGCAGACAAAAATAGTGCCCGGGTTTCCATCATGATGGGCCGGGTGTACATGGTGAAAGGCGATTATGCGAAGGCCGTTGAATGTCTACAACGCGTGATTTCTCAGGATAAAGAACTGGTCAGCGAAACGCTGGAAATGCTGCAAAGCTGTTACCAGCATCTTGGGAAAAACGATGAGTGGGCCGAGTTTTTACGTCGGGCTGTTGAGGAGAATACTGGCGCCGCCGCCGAGCTGATGCTGGCCGATATTCTTGAAGCGCGTGAGGGGACTGATACCGCTCAGGTTTATATTACCCGCCAGCTACAACGCCATCCTACGATGCGCGTGTTCCACAAGTTGATGGATTACCATCTTAACGAAGCAGAAGAAGGGCGCGCGAAAGAGAGCCTGATGGTTCTGCGCGATATGGTTGGGG
Organism: Citrobacter sp. MGH105; assembly: GCF_001037485.2. Taxonomy (NCBI): domain Bacteria; kingdom Pseudomonadati; phylum Pseudomonadota; class Gammaproteobacteria; order Enterobacterales; family Enterobacteriaceae; genus Citrobacter; species Citrobacter sp. MGH105. Next base: position 2,443,386 of record NZ_CP073048.1, read on the forward strand.
AGCAGGTGCGCAGCAAGCCGCGCTACCGTTGCCAGAAGTGCGGATTTACCGCATATACACTGTACTGGCACTGCCCATCCTGTCGCTCATGGTCAACCATTAAGCCTATTCGCGGACTTGATGGGCTGTAATTTTTAAAAAAACTTCACTTTAGTTACAACATGCTAATGATGTGTAACCAATCCATCCTCAACCTCCGTTGCCAAATTCGCCTGGCAGAAATGTAATCGCGCCTGTTAATTTTCTATTGCCGCAGGTAGAATGCACGCCGTTTACCCATTTTGCGCCGCTGATGGCGCCCATCCTCAGGAAGGTCTGGTCATGACGTTTACTGCTTCATCTTCTTCTCGTGCTGTTACTGATTCTCCTGTCGTTGTCGCTCTCGATTATTCCAATCGTGATAAAGCATTAGCTTTTGTCGACAGAATTGATCCTCGTGATTGCCGTTTGAAAGTGGGCAAAGAGATGTTCACGCTTTTTGGACCTCAGTTGGTTCGCGATCTACAACAGCGTGGCTTTGACGTCTTTCTTGATTTGAAATTTCATGATATTCCCAACACTACCGCGCATGCCGTTGCGGCAGCTGCCGAGCTTGGCGTGTGGATGGTTAACGTTCATGCTTCAGGTGGGGCGCGTATGATGACCGCTGCACGTGAAGCCCTGGTGCCTTTTGGTAAGGATGCGCCGCTGCTGATTGCAGTAACAGTTCTGACCAGTATGGAAGCCAGCGATCTTGCCGACCTTGGCGTGACGTTGTCACCTGCGGAGCATGCGGAAAGGCTGGCGCGCTTAACCCAACATTGTGGTTTGGATGGCGTCGTATGCTCCGCGCAGGAAGCGGTGCGATTCAAGCAGGCATTTGGCCAGGCATTTAAACTGGTAACGCCGGGTATTCGCCCTGAAGGTAGCGAGGCAGGCGACCAGCGTCGTATTATGACGCCGGAACAAGCACAGTCAGTTGGTGTGGATTATATGGTTATTGGTCGTCCAGTTACGCAGTCGGCAGATCCGGCGCAGACGCTGAAGATGATCAATGCCTCCCTGAAACGAGGTGCGTAAATGAACGACTCAAATTCTCGTCTGGTCTACTCAACTGACACCGGGCGTATTGATGAACCGAAAGCCGTCCCAGAGCGTCCCAAAGGCGACGGCATTGTCCGTATCCAGCGACAGACCAGTGGCCGCAAAGGTAAGGGCGTGTGCCTGATTACTGGAATAGATCAGGACGATGCTGAACTGACCAAATTAGCTGCGGAACTGAAGAAAAAATGTGGTTGCGGCGGGGCAGTGAAGGATGGCGTGATTGAGATACAGGGTGATAAACGCGACCTGATTAAATCGCTGCTGGAAGCCAAAGGAATGAAAGTTAAATTGGCTGGCGGTTAATAAAAAAAGCCACGGAATTTTCCGTGGCTTTTTAATAATACAGACCTGAAAAAGTAAACGTATTATTATATCGAGCCGTTTAACCGTAAATTATTTACCCACCTGGTGGCCAATAATACCACCTACTGCAGCACCACCCAGCGTGCCCAGCGTGCTGCCGTCAGTCAGGACTGCACCACCGATTGCACCAGCACCAGCACCAATTGCGGTGTTACGGTCACGTTTGGACCAGTTAGAGCAGGCACTCAGCGACATTGCCAGAGTAATCGCCAAAATGGCAGCGGTCATTTTTTTGCTCGTTACTAACATAATACTTTCTCCTGAATTATTGATTCACGGAATCCAGTTTTCTTTAAGAATAGCGCTAAATTTAGGCTAACGAAGATATTTCCGTGAAACCGTTTAGCGAAGGCATGACAAACACTATCCTGAGATTGGAGGTTCGTTCCTGTTATATCGCTAACATTAATTTTACGACTTAATCCTGTTAACGACAGGTAAAAAGTCTTAATTGGACTGTCAGATAACTCTCAGAGAGGAGATGATTTGCCGACTGACAAATCATCTGCTGAAGATTTTATGCGTGCGCATCAATGATATTGACGGTTAATCCTGAATGCTCGAGCTGCATTTGTACGCTGGCGCTGAGTCTGGAATCCGTGACTACGCGGCTGAATCGCTCTAATGGACCCAGCGTGTAAGGGTGAATGGCTTCGAATTTTGAGCTGTCAGTAAGTACAATAACTTCTGCACCTTTTTCCAGCACCGCGTTAACCACATCAGAACGCATCATGTCGCGTCCGGTGAAGCCGGTGTCAGCCTGCCAGCCATCAATGCCGATAAAGGCCTTGCTGAAGTGTACCTGCTGGATGAACTGGCGAGTTAAGGGCCCCACCATGCTTTCGCTTTTTTTCTGATAGATGCCGCCAAGGAGAATCACTTCGCAGGGGGTTTCTTTCAGCAGATGGGCTATATAGCTGCTGACGGTAATGATGGTGACATCTTTTTGCTCCGCCAGCGTTCTGGCCAAGAGCGCATTGCTGCTGCCGTTTTCAATGAATACGGACTCGCCAGGGCTTACCAAAGATGCGGCAAATTCGGCCAGCTCACGCTTCAGCGTAAAATTAGTCATCATGCGCGTTTCCACATCATCACTGTTCAATGAAACAGCAAAACCGTGCGCACGGCGTAAATAGCTCTGTTTCTCCAGTGTGTTCAGATCCTGTCGAATCGTCACTTCTGAGACACCGGTGATTTTTGCCAGTTCGGCAACGCTCATCTGACCTTTATCAGTCACCATCTGCAAAATAGATTGTTGTCGGGAATTCATAATATTAATTTTATTGCGATATCGTATCGGAAATTAAACGGAAACTGCCTCATATGCAGTTTGCTGATAGCAGCGACATTAAAGGGTTAATGTCATCAGATCTCCCAGGGAGCCTTGTGCTTTTTGGGCAAAGACTCGGCATCTTCTTTGGCCGTGTCTAGCAGCTCAGCCTTCAGAATTTCGAGATTGTGGATGGCTGAGTGGTAATCACCTGCAACGAGGATATCCAGCACGGTATCAATGCGTTCGGCCAGACGCTGAGCGTCGATATCAGACATGGTTATCATCCTAATGGCAATCGAGTTTGAATTTCATGATGCAGAATTTCATGGCAAAAGAGAAGGGAAAAATAGTATTAACTATCAATGATAGAAGAATATTATATATTCCGTGATTACATGCAGATAGGATCGTTACGTTATGTCCATTTATGGCTATTAACGACGTTTGATCCCACTGCGTTAGCGCGTTTTTTTATTCAGATGTCGTCGATACCAACGTTCAAATGCAGCCGCTGGCATTGGTTTGGCAAACAAAAAACCCTGACGTTCGTTGACGCCATTTTTGGTTAAAAAGGCATCCTCTTTCGCGCTTTCAACACCTTCGGCGATGACCTGCAGATTGAGTGCTTGTGCGACCGCAACAATGGCACGTACAAGCGACTGCGAAATAGGTTGTTTGTGTACATCCCTGACAAAGGTTTGATCCAATTTAATTGCATCAAGCGGGAAGCGGGCCAGTTGAGACAGTGACGAATATCCAGTACCAAAATCATCCAAATGGATTTGCGCCCCCAACTGGCTAAACTGCTGAATGACGGACAGTGCCAACTGCTCATTTTCAATCAAACTGCTTTCCGTTAACTCGACATCAATGGGGCAATATTCAAAGTCGAGTTCATGAAGCACCTGTTTGAGATCGGTAAATAGTGTCTGATCGGCGAGCTGGCGGGCAGAAACGTTTACCGCCACGCGCAGATTGATTCCCTTGGCGCGCCATTTTGCGACCTGACGCACAACGTCCAGAATAACCCAGCGACCCAGCGGAACAATAAGCCCTGATTCTTCGGCGTAGGAGATAAATTCCAGTGGTGGAATGAGGCCGCGTTCCGGAGACTGCCAGCGTACCAGCGCCTCCAGGCTGCGCACTTCGCCTCGCCAGGTTATCTTTGGCTGATAATGGATAACCAGTTGATCGTTTTCCAGCGCCTTGCGCAGGTTAGTATCCAGCCACAGGTATTCAAATACCCGCTGATTCATTTCCGGAGAGAAAACACAAAACTGTCCGCGGCCGCCTTCTTTCGCGGTGTACATGGCCGTATCGGCGTTACGAATGACGCTCTCGCAGTCCTGACCATGCTGTGGAGCGAGGGAAATACCAATAGAGCAGCCGGTATAGACTTCAATCAGGCCAATGCGAAAGGGTTGACGCAGGCGTGTCAGAATGCGCGATGCGGTAGCTTCCAGAGTGCTCTGGGACGTTTCAGTGGCAAGGACGATAAATTCATCACCGCCAAACCGAGCCAATAGCTGGTTGTCGTCAAGACAACTGAGAATTGCCAGCGACACGCTCTGCAACAGCTGATCGCCAAACATGTGCCCGTAGGCATCGTTCACCTTTTTGAAGTTATCCAGATCGAGATATACAATCCCAACCTGAGTATCACCTGCGTTCTCAATCGCATCGCTTATCAGCTCATGAATGGCGTTGCGGTTCGGTAATCCGGTGATGGAGTCGGTATTAGCCAACATCCGCAGTCGTTCCTGCGCGCGACGTTCTTCAGTGATATCGGTGCCGGAACAGATCAGAAATATTTCGTTCTTGCCGCTACCGTTATGTACAAACTTATTGCGAAAAAGAAACAGGCGCTGACCTTTGCAGGTCTTCACCCATCGTTCGACCTCATATGAGTTACCTTCGCGAAAAAAGACCTCGATGTTGCGTCTGGAGGCTGCGGCTTCACGTCGACTCATAAATAATGTGAATACACTTTGGCCAATAACTTCACGTTCTTTGAGGCCGGTGTACTCTTCACACAGGCGATTAAAACGCTGAATGTTGCCCATGCGGTCAAGAATGACAATAACGGAATTGGCTTCAGAAACGACCTGTTCGGCAAAAGAGAGCCCGTGAGCCAGGTCGCGGGCGACGGAAGGGGTGTCATCCCAGGCGGATGCGCTACCGGCCCATTCGCGTTTATTGATTTTTCGACCGACCAGATGCACAGATATGTCGTCATCTTCAATGGGTAACGTCATTAACAGACTTGACGTAATCACCGTCATCTCGCGAATGCGGTCGGCCTGCTCGGGTGATAATTCGATGGTCTGCTCAGCTTCTGCTGTTTCATCAATAGAGAAATGCAGGATGTTGCAATCCTCTGACAAACGCCAGTAGGGGTTATGAGTGCCCACATAGCTATACAACGTAACCAGCTCCCGGACGTCTTTCATGATGTGTACTATCCCGTTTAAAGCGCATAGAGCCTCAAAAGTAAGGGTAGCCATGATTCATTCAGGGTGATTATGGCTGAACGTATTGTTTTTTTTATATATTTATGTGTAATCCAGAATCCGTAAAAAGCAAAGCAAACGGAACTGAAAATAGTAAAAAAATAATTTTGACCGATTGAAAGAAGTGTAGTGCCTGGTGGGAATTTGGGCGGAAAAAAGAAAACGACCTTTCACAAAATGAGAAAGGTCGCTGGGTTACGACATTTTACATAGCGGGACGTGCGATAACGCTGCGGGTTTCCATGCGAACTTCGGCGATAGTTACGTCAATCACATCTGTGACTTTGTAAACCACTTCACCTTTGATTTGTACGGTACCACTTTCCTGGCTGCAGACCAGTTCGTCACGCACGGCGTGCAGGAAGGGGGCAGGAATAAAGGCAACAGCGCCATTATCAACCAAACGTACGCGCATGCCGCCGCGGCTGACGTCGATGATCTCGGCCGCAAAGCGGGTGTCGGTTCCGGCTTTATCACTCAGGAAACGGGCGTATAGCCAGTCACCCACGTCACGCTCAGCCATCCGGTTCAGGCGACGACGTTCCGCCATTTGCACAGTGGTATCATCCTGAGGTCGAGCGACGGTTTCGCCTTTGATGACAGCCTTAAGCAGACGGTGGTTGATCATATCGCCGTACTTACGGATTGGGGAAGTCCAGGTGGCATATGCCTCCAGACCAAGCCCAAAGTGTGGACCTGGCTCAATACTAATTTCAGCGTAAGACTGGAAGCGGCGAATTCGGCTGTCGAGGAAACCGGATGGCTGAGCATCTAGTTCGCGGCGCAGTTTGCAGAAACCTTCCAGTGTTAGTACTTCTTCGGCATCGACGTGCATACCGTGGGTTTTCAGCAGCGAGGCCAGAGCGTCGGCGTTGGCCGGGTCGAATCCCATATGGACGTTATAAATACCGAAGCCCAGCTTGTCGCGAAGCACACGGGCGGCGCAAATATTTGCCGCAATCATGGATTCTTCCACGATACGGTTTGCGATGCGGCGTGGCTCAGCGACGATGTCCAGTACTTCACCTTTTTCACCGAGAACGAAACGGTAATCCGGGCGATCTTTAAAGACCAGCGCGTGGTTATGACGCCACTCTCCTCGGCTCAGGCAAATACGGTGTAGCAGACGGATTTGTTCCGCAATCGCGTCGTTTTCTGGTTGCCACTCGCCAGTACCTTCCAGCCAGTCGGAAACATTGTCATAGGCCAGCTTCGCTTTAGACTCGATGGTTGCGGCGAAGAAGGTGATGTTGTCTTCAATCGTGCCATCGGCGGTAATGCTCATACGACAAGCTAAAACCGGGCGCACTTCGTTCGCGCGCAGAGAGCAGAGATCGTCAGACAATTCACGTGGTAACATCGGGATATTGAACCCCGGTAAATAATTGGTGAACGCGCGAATTTTTGCCGTTTTATCCAGCTTGCTGCCTTCTGCAATCCAGGCTGTTGGGTCGGCAATGGCGACGGTTAATTGTAGCGAGCCGTCAGCTTGTTCTTCAGCATACAGCGCATCGTCCATATCTTCGGTGCTGGCGCTGTCGATGGTGACGAAATTGAGGGCGGTTAAATCTTCACGAACCAGGCCTTCGTCCAGCATTTCGGTTGCTACACCGTCTGGGGCTTCTTTTTCCAGATTATGGCGTGCCAGTGTGACCCACCACGGGACAAAGTGGTCATCAGCAAAAGTGATAAATTGGGTTAACTCGGCGTAGAAGGTGCGATCGCCTTTCAGCGGATGGCGGCGCATTTCTGCAACAGCCCAGTCGCCTTCTTTAAATTCATGTTCAACGCCGCGGGTTGCACGACAAGGAATAGCATCTTTCAGTAACGGATGATCCGGCACAATGGACAGACGGTCATTTTTGCCCTGAACTTTACCCACGAAGCGCGTCAGGAAGGGTTCGATCAGTTCTTCCGGCTCAGCAGACTCACGATCTTTTTCTGTATGGATAACCGCAACAATACGGTCGCCATGCATCACTTTTTTCATCTGCGGCGGTGGAATGAAATAGCTTTTTTGTGCATCGACTTCCAGGAAGCCAAAGCCTTTTTCCGTGGCTTTTACCACCCCTTCAGCACGTGGCGTCTGGGAATGTAGTTGCTGTTTAAGCTGCGCTAGCAGCGGGTTGTCCTGAAGCATAATTGTCTATTTTCGTGGCTAAAAGAGCGGCTGACAGTTTTACGCGATTCTGCCAGTGGCAGCAAGCGCTCTTTCAGTAAGTGGATCGGTTAATCAGTGTCGCCCAGCGCGATTTTCAAGCGATTCAACCATCCGCACAATCCACTCCAGGCTAGCAGGTTAATGGCCTGCTCTGAAGAGATTCCCTGATCGAACAAAGGCGTTAACAGTGCGGTGCTAAAGCGGTCGGGCGCCCGGGTCAGCCATTGTACCGCCTGTAGGGTGACGCGCTCAACCGGATGTCGTTGTTCCCAACGTTGTAATTCACGTTCATCCTGACGAAGAACGGTAATGGCCTCGTTTAATTCATGAGCTGAATACGCATGTTCATTAAAACAGGCCACGCTGCCATTAATCCGTGAAGTCATCAGCGTCGCCAATGAAAATGCCTGCACTGGTATTCCGCTATGTTGCGTGCTGGAAATGAGCGACCCGAGTAAATCCAAAATGACGGGGGAATGTATCAGTAATGGCAGTAACGCTTGCAGTTCCTCGGGATAACGTCTGTCTATCGACTCATCATGATTAAGATGTTTTTCTATCGGGAATGGCGCAGCGTGCCAGGTTGTGTTTGTTGCATTAAATGGCGCAGCGTGAGCGAATTGTTGTATATCGAGACCCGGAATTCGGCGCACCGGATGTCCACACCAGGCCTGAAACAGGGCCACGATACGGGCCTGAAAACCGACGAATCCGATAATTTGATTCATCAGAATGCTATCGCTGGTGGTTAGCCCGACTGCATCCAGATGCTGGCGATCGCGCGCGCCTATCACGGCTGGAGAGCTGGCAAGTTGACGAGCATATTGGGTGATTTGCGCCAGTCGATGGTTACTTTCCCGCGAGGAGTCCGGCCCAGGAAGCGGTGTTAGACGCGCGGCATAGTGATTACATAATCGCTGGACGCCATATACCTGAGCGACGGTTAACGCCGTACTCATCCGTTCATAGGCACTGAATGTGTGCATCTGACTCAGATTTACGTGGGTCGGGAAGAGGGTCTGTGCAAGTTTACGGGCAGGGATTAACCAGGATTGAAAAGGTAAAAGGGCGTCATCAGATATCGCCAGATCCAGTAAAAAGCAGTCGTCGACATGAGCGGCTTCCGGCACCAGCGGCAGAACATCTTGTGGATACATGCTGGATTGCGTCTCATGATACCAGTGGCTTTTGCCTTCAATTCGGCGTTGTTCCATGGGCGGTCCTTGGTCTAAAAAGTGGCGACCCGGACACGTCGTCATACCACTACGCCGGATCGTTTGCGCTGCAATATCCTGACGTAAGCAGAAGAGGGGATGAAAGATTGTTACGTGATAATAAATATCAGAAAAGCATATATGGGACAGGGTAGAGGGGAATTAAAAACGAGCATCATGGGCGACAGTGGGCCGCCCAGAAAGAGTGGAAGATTATTTCAGTTCTAGTTCATTCATTGCAGCGATGCTGAAACCACCGTCAACGTGTACGACTTCACCAGAGATACCGGCAGAAAGATCGGAACACAGGAATGCCGCAGAGTTGCCCACATCTTCAATGGTAACAGTGCGGCGAATCGGCGTAACAGCTTCGCAATGGGCCAGCATTTTACGGAAATCTTTGATACCGGAAGCGGCGAGGGTGCGGATTGGACCTGCGGAAATTGCGTTTACGCGTACGCCTTCAGGCCCCATTGCGTTAGCCATATAACGGACGTTTGCTTCCAATGAGGCTTTCGCCAGGCCCATCACGTTATAGTTAGGGATTGCACGCTCTGCGCCCAGATAGGACAACGTCAGTAGTGCAGAACCAGGGTTTAGCATGGAACGACATGCTTTTGCCATTGCAACAAAGCTATAAGCGCTAATGTCATGCGCAATTTTAAATCCTTCGCGGGTAACTGCGTTCACATAATCGCCATCCAGTTGGTCAGCAGGTGCGAAGCCGATGGAGTGTACGAAACCGTCGAATTTCGGCCAGGCTTTGCTCAGTTCAGCAAACATGGCGTCAATGCTGGCATCTTCAGCTACATCACACTGCAAAACAATGTTGGAGCCTAACTGCGCTGCAAATTCTTCCACACGACCTTTCAGCTTGTCGTTCTGGTAGGTGAACGCCAGTTCGGCACCTTCGCGATGCATCGCCTGAGCGATTCCCCATGCGATAGACAATTTACTGGCAAGGCCTGTCACCAGAATGCGCTTACCTGATAAAAAACCCATGGCTTTAATCCTTTTGGTTAACACTTATCTTTTATCAATCAGTGAGTTATGATTGACACATTAAACACACTCGAAATTGGCCTGAAATTACATCCCACGCTTTTTCCCTGGAGAATGGTTATCCGCCTCACGTGACCTGTCACTTCATTACATGTGAGGAGTATATCATCCCCCTCCGCTTATGCTTCGTTCAGGCATCTAACGTCGGTGAATCAGAGAAAATACGAGGTTTCAAAGGCATTGAAATGGTATTATTTCATTGCTAGCTGATGTTAATAAACATAGCAAGGTAGGAACTTTCTTAAAACAAAAAATATGACAATATTCAGCTTGTTATGATATATTGTTTTTATCGATCAATATCGATTCATTGATCGATATTATTGATTGATTGTGATTAGAAGTGCATTATCAGGATGTTATGATCAATTGGAGTGGTCTTATGCACTATCATTTCATCGCGGAACCGATGAGAGACACAACAGATAAATTACTGGGTGTAGAGATTAACGCCCGGTTTACTTCAGATACGGTTCACCCGTTGCATCCAGATTTCATCATTTCAGCGTGGGATAGCGAACAAAAGCGTAATTTCATGCTCGAGCAAATTCGACTAATTGCCGAAAAGCGTGACTGGTTTGAGCGCAACAGCCTTATTTGCACCCTGAACCTCATTGACGAAATGGCACTGCTGGCGATTGGTGATCCAGCCATCAAGTCGGCCTTACATGCTCTACCATTTATTGCACTGGAACTTTCAGAACGTTTTCTGTCGAATACCGTGTGCCTGAATAATTTGCTGATTAATTCACTTCGCGACGGCCCAAACGCATTGTGGTTGGGCGATCTTGGCTCCGGCAGCGTAGGGGCCAGTCCGCTGGTTTGCGGTCATTTTGACGTTGTGAAACTGGATCGCGGTTTCTTCCTGGAACAGGTAGAAAAACCGATGTTCCCGGTGCTTATCAAAAATATCAGGGAATATTGCGACCGTGTTGTGGTGAAGGGAGTAGAAACAGTACGACTTATCGACGAGGCCAGTACCGCAGGTGTCTGGGCAATGCAAGGTGGTGCCCTTTACCCGTCAGTCGCGTTTACCGAAGTTGATACGCTGCTCTTACCTACGTTGTGTCACTGATGGCAGATTGCCCCCCGGTTGAGGAGGGCAGCCGTTTGCTAACGATCTTTTCGCCAGGCATCAGCGGTGAGCGCTTCGCCGAAATGACCTGCAATCAGGCGGCGGGTAAGTTCATGAAGAGGGGACGCCAGAACATCCGCTGTACTGCCGCGTTCTACCACTTCGCCCTGATGCATGACTAATACCTGATCGCTGATGTGCTTCATCATGCCAATATGTTGGGTCACATAGATATACGAAATCCCCTGTTTTTCCTGCAATTCCAGCATCAGATTGATGAGCTGCGAACGCATCGACATGTCCAGAGAGGCCAGGGCTTCGTCGGCGATAATGACTTTGGGGCGTAAAATGAGCGCACGGGCAAGGCCCAGACGCTGTTTTTGCCCTGGGGCCAACATATGTGGGTAATAGCTTACGTGATCGGGTAGCAGCCCGACCATGCGCATGGTCTCCACGATCTGTTTACGACGCTGCTCAGGCTCGAGGTCGGTATTCAGACGTAGCGGAAAATCGAGGATCTGCGAGATACGTTGCCGCGGGTTAAGCGATGTTGACGGATCCTGGAAAATCATACGGATCCGCTGACTACGAAATGAATAATCGCCATATTTTAGCGGATGATCGTCAATCAGCAGCTCACCGCTGGTGGGTTCAATCATACCCGCCAACATTTTAGCCAGCGTAGATTTCCCCGAACCGTTTTCACCAATGACGGCGAGCGTCTGACGTTCACGCAGGGTGAAACTCAGGGGCTTAACGGCCTCAACGGTCTGGCGGCGAAATAAACCTGTCCGGTAGCGAAAGGTTTTGCTCAGATTACGAACTTCGAGCAGGGTTTCTACCATCTCACTCTCTCTCCATGTTCAGCGGGAAATGACAGGCGTAGAGATGATTTTTTGCTCCGGTCAGTCTTGGGGTTTCAATACATTCGCGTTGTGCATAAGGACAGCGTGGCCCCAGACGGCAGCCGATGGGTAATTGTTCCAGCAATGGAATAGCTCCTGGCATGGTATTCAGGCGGCTTTTGTGCGGCATTGCGCTACCAAAATCCGGAATAGCGCGAATCAACGCTTGAGTATAAGGATGATGCGGAATTGTCACCAAATCTTTACTTGGCGCGGTTTCGACCGTTTGTCCGCAGTACATCACGTTGATTTTGTCAGCCCACTGGCTGAGCATTTGCAGGTCATGGCTTATCAACAAAATGGTAGTATTGCTGTTTTGATTCAGACGGGTTAGCAGACGGAAAATTTGCGCCTGGGTGGTTGGCTCCATCGCGTTCGTTGGTTCATCGGCAATCAGCAAACGCGGCTGATTCGCTAATGCGATAGCGATCATGACCTTCTGGCATTCGCCATCGGTCAGCTCATATGGAAAGCTGCGCATGGCGTCTTTATGGTCTTTTATCCCGACGCGGTGCAAGAGTTCAATCGCACGGCGTTTGCGCCAACCGATGCGCTGCCACCAGCGACCTTTGTAGGTCCATGCCGGAATATTTTGCATCAGTTGACGTCCGATACGCTCGGACGGATCGAGACATGACTGCGGCTCCTGAAAGATCATGGAGACGTTATGACCGACCAATTTGCGTCGTTCACGCGCCGAAAGGCGTAGCAGATCTATATCATCAAAACGCATACGGTCTGCGGTTACGCGCCAGTTATCTTTAGCAACCCCGCAAATGGCCTTAGCGATCAGACTTTTGCCTGATCCAGATTCACCGACCAGCCCGCGGATTTCACCCTCATTCAAGGTCATGCTGACACGATCAACAGCCTTAACCCAGTCGTCACCGGTTCTGAATTCAATGGTCAGGTTGCGGATATCCAGTAATGGCATTACTCCACCCCCGCAATAATTGCGCGGCGCACGCCGTCACCCAGTAGGTTAACCAGCAACACGCTTATCATAATTGCCGCGCCTGGCAGCATCACCGTCCACGGTGCGACATAAATCAGCTCCAGCGCGTCGCCGAGCATGGCTCCCCATTCCGGGGACGGCAGCTGTGCGCCAAGGTCGAGAAAACCCAGCGCGGCGATATCCAGAATCGCCATCGACAGTGCGCGGGTGATTTCAGTAATAAGGCCAGCGGTAATATTGGGCAGAACGGCGAACCACAGAATATTCAGTGTGGTTGCACCGTCCAGGCGAGCGGCAATGACGTACTCTTTCTCCAGTTCGTCATGCACCATGCTGTAAACGGAGCGCACCATGCGCGGCAGCAGCGCCAGCCAGACGGCAAACATGGCGTGTGTCAGATGCGGCCCGGCAAAGGCCACCACAATAATCGCCAGCAGCAGAGAAGGGATCGACAGCAGGGTGTCCAGAATGTGGTTCAGCACCGCAGAGCGCAAGCCGTGCGTCGCACCGGCAACTACGCCCAATACCAGGCCACACAGCGTGGCGGCAAGAGTAACGACAAACGCGCCGCCAACGGTCGGGGCCGCGCCGCTGAGCAGACGACTTAAAACGTCACGTCCCAGATCGTCAGTCCCGAGGAAGAATGAGACTTCGCCATAGCGCGACCATGACGGCGGTAAAAGCTGATAGCCGAGAAATTGCTGATCGATGCCGTAAGGGGCAAACCAACCACCAAGAATACACAGAATAGCCAGTCCCGCACAGCCGTACAGGCCAATCATCGCAGTCGCATCGCCATAGAAATTGCGCCATGCGGTGCGCAACGTACCTGGCGGGCGTTTTTCGCTATAGACGCTATCGTAAGGCATACCATTCCTTATGTTTCAGAGGGTTAGCCATAGCACCCAGAATATCAGAGATGACGTTAACGATGATAACCAGTGAACCAATCACCATCACGCCCGCTGAAATCGCCGCGTAATCCTGCTGGCGAATCGCGTTAATCAGCCAACGACCAAGACCTGGCCAGCTAAAGACCATCTCGGTGATCATCGCCAATGTCAGCATGGTGGAAAACTGTAAGCCCAGACGCGGGATCACCGGCGGAAGGGCATTGTGCAGGACGTGACGACGCAGAATCGTTAATCGTGACAAACCGCGCGTGGCCGCCGCTTTGACGTAGTTCTGATCAAAGACCTCAATGGTGCTGATACGCATCAGGCGGATGACTTCGGTGGTGGGCGCAACGGAGAGCGTCAGCACCGGGAGCACCATATGACGGATAGCGCTGACCAGCATTTCATCGCGCCAGGGAGAGTCGGAGATCCACGCATCAATAATGGCAAAACCGGTAACGGGTTTCACCTCGTAGAGAAGATCAAAACGCCCGGAAACGGGTAACCAGCCGAGGGTGAGCGAGAAGAGCAATGTCAGCAGCAGCGCCAGCCAAAAAACGGGGATAGAAAATCCCATCAGAGCCAATGCGCTGATGCAGCGGTCCTGCCATTTGTTCCGCGTGATACCGGCCAGCATACCAACGGGGATCCCAACCATTAGTGCAAAACCAAAGGCAAGAATGCACAGTTCCATTGTGGCCGGGAACACCTCTTTCAACTGCTCTGAGATTAACTGACCGTTGATACTGGATACGCCGAAATCCCAGTGAATGAGACCATTGAACCAGAATACCCATGCGTTCCACAGCGATGCACCCTGTAACGGCGCATGAGGCGTGAAGTAGCTCAGGCTGAAGCCAATAAAGGTCAGGAAGAACAGGGTTACCAGTAGCAATAAGAATCGACGCAAGGTGAAGATAATCATGGTTTTTTCACCTCATCTTTCTTTTCCCTGGACACGCCGGCAAAAGAGGCATTACCGAATGGACTGAGCACCAACCCTTTGATGTCGTAACGATAAGCCTGCAGACGCAGTGAAGAGGCCAGTGGCAGGATCGGTAACTCTTGTGCAAGAATATTTTGCGCTTCGTCATAGGCATCAATTCGCGATGATAGCTGCTGCGAAGAGAGGGCCTTGCGCAGAATGCTGTCAAACTGTGGATTACACCAGTGGGCAAAGTTGGTCTGCGAATTGATGGCGGCACAGCTGAGCAACGGCCGGAAAAAACTGTCAGGATCGTTACTGTCCGTTGCCCAGCCGGATAACGTCAGATCATGGTTCATATCCATTAATCTCGCCTCCTGAAAACGACCTTCTACCGGGATGATCTTCACTTTCACACCCACCTGAGCCATATCTGCCTGAATCAGCTCGGCGGTTTTCAGCGGACTGGGGTTCCAGGCCTGAGAGCTGGTAGGGACCCAAAGTTGTAACGTCAGATTCTCCAAACCCAGCGCTTTTAGCTGCTCGCGCGATTTTGCCGGGTTGTATTCTGTAATTTTAGCTTCGTTATCATAAGCCCACGAGGCGCGAGGCAAAATAGATGCCGCGGTTTCTGCCGTCCCGTAGTAGATAGACTGCATTAAGCGCTGGTTGTTGATCGCTAGCGCCAGCGCATGCCGCACGGCAGGATTATTCAACGGCGGTTTATTGGTGTTGAACGCCAGATAGGCAATGTTCATCCCCGGGCGCAGCGTCAGACGCAGGCGAGGGTCATCACGCAATATGCTGAGCTGGCTGGCGGCAGGCCAGGCCAGGACGTCGCACTCGCCAGTGAGTAATTTAGATAATCGTCCGGTTCCACCAGAGCCGAGATCCACTACGACCTGCGGCATCAGGGGGGTACCACGCCAGAATTTTTCATGTCGCTGCAACCGAATATATTGGCCGGCACGATTCTCCGAAAGCTGGTACGGGCCTGTGCCAACGGGTTGTCTGTCGAGCAACTCCTGGCGATCCTGTTTTGCCAGGTTAGCGGCATATTCGGCCGACATTACGGAGGCATAGTGTGTGGCAAGGTGCCACATAAAGGAGGCATCCGGTTGCGTTAAGCGGAATTCAACGGTGTTGTTGTCAAGTTTGCGCACACTTTGGACGTTATCGGCAAACTGCAGGCTGTCGAAGTAGGGGAAACTGCTGCCGTTCACATTGTGCCACGGATGGTGGCGATCAAAGATGCGCTCGAAGGTAAACACCACATCGTCTGCATTTAGTTTGCGGGTGGGGGTGAACCAGGCAGTCTTCTGAAACTGAACGTCACGACGCAGATGGAAGCGGTAGGTTGCGCCGTTATCAAGCACCTCCCAGCTTTCAGCCAGCTCAGGCACCAGCCGATAGGTGTAGGGATCTACATCAAGCAGTCGGTCATACAATTGGGCCGCTAACGTGTCGACGATGAGACCGCTGCTCGTTTTTTGTGGGTTGAACGTATTGACCTGCCCGCTGACGCAATAGACAAACCCACTGTCACGAATATCAGCGTGCGGAGCTTGCTCAGGCGCAGCAGCAGCCTGACCACTCAGAAATCCAGCCATCACGATCAGAGATGATAAAACCAGGCGCATAATTTTAATGGATTATATAAAGAGGCTATCTTACTAATACTTAATGACATTTGCCATTACCGTTTGTTTTTGGGAGTAACAGGCTCGATAAGCGCGAGTTCAACACCGCGATATGGTCAAAATTTATACCCGCTATCCACTTTGAATCTACTCTGTTAACTATCTTAGCATTTTCATGGCCCATCTGACTTGCTATAAACGCGTGATTCGCGGGTAGAAAGAAAAATGTGAGGGGAAAGAGGGAGGAAATGACCATGACGGGCAGAAGAGAGCATTCGCAAAATCGTGGGAATAAAGAAAATCGACCGGGAAGAGCGGCTTTCTTCCCGGTTATTGCGTTACTTCTGGATCTTATTTACGCGTACTACTGGTGGTTGCATTTTAGCGTCGAGGCTACCGTTAATACTGATCATTTGATCGGGTTTAACCGTTCGACCATCGAAAACCGCGTGTGGAATTAAAGTCAGGATACTGCCGGTTTTATCACGAAAGACAAATTTGTCTCCATCTTGATCCTCGATGAGATTACCTCGCAGAGAAATGGTCGCACCGTCATGCATCGTTTTGGCCTGTTCGACAGTCATGATTCTTGCATCTTCAGTCCCACGATAACCTTCATCCAGAGCGTGGGCTGGCGGTGGAGCTGTATCATTTTTCAACCCGCCGTTATCATCAGCAAGCGCTGGCGACAATAAAAAACAACATAATAATGGCGTTATGGATAATTTCATACGTTCTCCTTTTGCCCAGATTGAGATGTTAAGTGTGGTTGCTATTTATTAACACTGCGAACTGGATAAGTCTCAAATAATATTTTTTAAATTAAATCTAACGTTGGTGGGGATATAAGCGCAACGGTAGAGGAAAGTAGGGAGGGTAATATTCCGAGAAAATTAAGTGTAGCTGGATAATATAGGTCATGCCATTCATTTTGGTCTACGCTTATTAGTCTTTGTGATAAATAATGAGAGGTAATTGAATGGCTGGCTTAAACAAGGAAAAAAAGACCATTAATAAAACCAATTCTGCGCGTTTTCCGGCGCCGCCTTTTCAACAGCAGCAGCAGCCCTTTCCCGGGCTGGCGGGGAAAATGCAACCGCGCCCCGATCATGGAGAAGACAGCTATCAGGGAAGCGGTCGCCTGAATGGGCGCAAGGTATTAATTACCGGTGGGGATTCAGGGATTGGTCGTGCTGTTGCTATTGCCTATGCTCGTGAAGGCGCTGATGTTGCGATTAACTATTTACCTGAAGAAGAAGACGATGCGCGTGAAGTGGTCGATCTGATAAAAAAAGCAGGCAGAAATGTTTTGGCCATCCCCGGAGATATCCGTGATGAGGCTTTTTGCGGTCATCTGGTAACACAGGCGGTAAAAAGACTGGGAGGGTTGGATATCCTCGTCAATAATGCGGGTCGTCAGCAATTTTGTGAGTCAATTGAGGAACTCACCACAGAAGACTTCGACGCAACATTCAAAACCAATGTTTACGCTATGTTTTGGATCACCAAAGCGGCCATACCCCATCTTTCACCAGACAGCGTGATAATTAATACCTCCTCCGTACAGGCTTATGAGCCAAGTGAAATCTTGCTTGATTATGCTCAGACTAAAGCAGCTATCGTGGCATTTACTAAATCGCTGGCGAAACAGCTGGCCCCGAAAGGGATCCGTGTCAATGCCGTCGCGCCGGGTCCATACTGGACTGTACTGCAGTGCTGTGGTGGTCAACCGCAGGAAAAGGTGGAGAAATTTGGGGCAAATGCGCCGCTGGGACGCCCTGGTCAACCGGTGGAAATCGCGCCGCTTTATGTCACCCTGGCCGCTCGGGAGAACAGCTATACGTCTGGTCAGGTCTGGTGTTCTGATGGGGGGACCGGAACCCTCTAACGTTTACGCTCTGTGCGTCGAAAGTGACTTTTAAGGCAAGGGCGGACACTATTGTATAAGGGCGGGAGCGGTACTTACCGCTCCGTGAATGCTAACCAATCACCGCGATGCCAAGCCGCTCCATGAGCAACGATGCCTGGTAGTTGTCCAGCTTAACGCCTTGTAAATCAACGCCCCGAATATCTAAGTCACCCAACTCCGAATTGGTCAGATCGCAATGTGTGAAGTTCGCTGCTCGCCAGTCGAAAGTCGAAAACTCGCCGCCGGAGAGATCTGAACCACTGAACGTCGCGCCCAGTACCTGGGCACCCATCCAACGGTTTTCCCACAGCTCACACTTTTCCAACACGACTTTCGAAAAATTGGCGTAGCTTAGATTGGTATTCGTGATATATGCGCTACAAAACCAGGTGCGCGTGGTGATCATATTCATAAAGCTTGCGCCGCGGAAATCTGCGCCTTGTGCGCGGCAGTGGCGAATTTCAATGCCCAGCGCACTGGAATTGCGAAAATCCGCCATGGATAAATCACAGCTTTTAAAAATGGCATCTTTCAGCATCGCACGACTAAAATTGCACCCTTTCTGGCTTTCACGATCATAGAACTGACAGCCGATAAATTCAGTGCCGCTCAGGTCGGCACCTGAAAAATCACAGTTAAAAAATGTACTATTTTCAATTTTCTCACCGGTGAAACGGTTTCTGTCAATTTTTTCGCCAACGAGTGCCAGAGCCATATTTGTACCTGTTTTTTTATACAGTGATGGCGTCATGGTAAACCCTGATGGGGTTATGCGTCAAATCCACCAATATGACATCTGCAAATGTGCGTTAAATCTGGTGTTTTTTCAGCAAAGCGCGAAGCTGATGGTAAGTCAGCCCCAGTAATTCAGCGGCTTTTTTCTGGTTAAATTTTGCCTGCTGTAAGCTGGTTTGTAGAAAGTCTTTCTCTTGCTGCTGCTGGAATTCACGCAGATCCAGCGGTAACCCTACAGACATCGGTTTAGTTTCCGGCGCCTGCGGCTGCGTAGTGTGGCGGCGGAAGGGGTCAATGATTATCTCATCCAGCGGGTAATCACTGGTTCCATGCCGGTAAACGGATCGCTCCACGACGTTTTTCAGTTCACGAATATTGCCCGGCCAACGGTAGTGGAGGAGCGTTTCTCTGGCCTCGGCACTAAAACCCGGAAACAGAGGTAATCCGATCTCGCGGCACATCTGAATGGCAAAATGTTCGGCCATTAACATAATGTCACTTTGACGCTCGCGTAACGGTGGGAGTTGCACCACGTCAAAGGCCAGGCGATCCAGCAGGTCCGCGCGGAAAGTGCCTTCGCTAACCATGCGAGGTAAGTCGGCATTGGTCGCACAAACAAGTCGTACGTTAACCTGTAATGGTTGGCTACCACCTACGCGCTCCAGCTCGCCATATTCAATAACGCGCAGCAATTTTTCCTGTACCAACATCGGGGCAGTTGCCAGTTCATCGAGAAACAGCGTACCGCCGTCGGCGCGTTCGAAACGTCCTGGATGGCGTTTTTGCGCGCCGGTAAAGGCACCCGCTTCGTGACCAAACAGTTCGGAATCAAGCAAATTTTCGTTTAGCGCCGCGCAGTTAAGCGAAATAAACGGGCCTTGCCAGCGGGTGGAGAGGTAGTGCAGGCGGTTGGCGATAAGTTCTTTCCCGGTCCCGCGCTCACCTATAACCAGTACTGGTTTATCCAGCGGCGCGAGATGAGAAACCTGCTCCAGCACTTCAATAAAGCTGTTCGCTTCGCCCAGAAGATTATCTTTGTATCCTGCCATGATGAAATTCACCATTTGTTAGTGTTATTCACCAATCTACCCTAATTTTCGCAACAGGTAAAATTAGATATAATTAATAGAATCAATTAGATAAAAAGTTGGCACGCCCCGTGCATTACGAAAATAGCAGGGCATTGCCCGATATCAGAACAGTAAGTGAGGATTACATTATGGGTATTTTTTCTCGTTTTGCCGACATCGTGAACGCCAACATTAATGCGTTGCTGGAAAAGGCTGAAGATCCGCAGAAACTGGTGCGGTTGATGATCCAGGAAATGGAAGACACGCTGGTTGAGGTACGTTCTAACTCAGCGCGTGCGCTGGCAGAAAAGAAACAATTATCTCGCCGTATCGAACAGGCCAGTGCCCAACAGGCAGAGTGGCAGGAAAAAGCAGAACTTGCGCTGCGTAAAGAGAAAGAAGATCTGGCGCGTTCTGCGTTAATTGAAAAGCAGAAACTGACCGATTTAATTGCCTCTCTGGAGCATGAGGTGACACTGGTTGACGATACGCTGGCGCGTATGAAAAAAGAGATCGGTGAGCTGGAAAATAAACTCAGTGAAACCCGTGCTCGTCAGCAGGCGTTGATGTTGCGTCATCAGGCAGCGAGTTCTTCGCGTGATGTTCGTCGTCAACTGGACAGCGGCAAACTGGATGAAGCGATGGCGCGCTTTGAATCTTTCGAGCGTCGTATCGATCAGATGGAAGCCGAGGCTGAAAGCCATAACTTCGGTAAACAGAAGTCTCTGGATCAGCAATTTGCTGACCTGAAAGCAGATGATGAAATCAGCGAGCAGCTGGCGCAACTTAAAGCCAAAATGCAGCAAGACAAGCAATAATAACATCTGGCGGCGCCCGAACGCGCCGCCGCTCATCACCTGTAAGGAGTACTCATGAGCGCGCTATTTCTGGCCATCCCGTTAACCATCTTTGTGTTGTTCGTTTTACCGATTTGGCTCTGGCTGCATTACAGCAACCGTTCCAGTCGTGGTGAACTGTCGCAAAGTGAACTGCAACGCCTGGTTGAACTCAACGATGACGCACAGCGGATGCGTGAGCGCATTCAGGCGCTGGAAGACATTCTTGATGCTGAACATCCAAACTGGAGGGACCGCTAATGGGAGGCGTTAATCTGAATAAAAAACTGTGGCGTATACCGCAGCAGGGCATGGTGAAAGGGGTTTGCGCGGGTATTGCGCATTATCTCGATGTGCCTGTGAAACTGGTGCGGATCCTGGTGGTACTGTCCATCTTTTTTGGTCTGGCCTTTTTCACCTTTGTCGCCTACATCGTGCTGACGTTTGTGTTGGATCCGATGCCGGACAACGTGGTTTCCGGCGAGCAGCAGCCATCAAGCGGTGAGCTGTTGGATGCCGTCGATCGCGAGCTGGCGGCAAGTGAAAAGCGTTTACGTGAAATGGAACGTTATGTGACGTCCGATACTTTTTCCTTACGTAGTCGCTTCCGTCAATTGTGAGGACAGAAATGAACAATCGCTGGCAACGTGCCGGGCAAAGGGTTAAGCCGGGCTTTAAAATAGCAGGTAAGCTGGTGCTTCTGACCGCGCTGCGCTACGGCCCGGCGGGTGTAGCAGGGTGGGCGGTGAAGTCCGTCGCCCGACGCCCGCTAAAAATGCTGCTGGCGTTGGTTCTGGAACCGGTGTTGAGTCGGGCTGCGGCAAAATTGTCGAAACGTTATTCAGGTAATCAACCCTGATATTTGAATCAGCAAAAGCAAGCAACAATTAATCAACATTCCCTCAGTTAATTTGCGGCAGCTCACAAATACGATTTTTGGCTGCCAAAATTCTTTTTTAACCCCCCTCAAGACCACCTTAGCTGATTGACAGCTTATTTCCTGCAGAGTAGTCTCTTGATTCATGGGACCGCTACCACGAGAATCGAAGGTGAACCAAAAAATCCAAAAATGCCTGACAGAAGTTTATGGTCATACATTTACTTCATGCCACTATGAAGTGCTGTTTGCACGTTTAGAGAAATCACAGGGATTAATTAAAAAAATCCGTAAAGCGCATTGGGACGAGGGCGATGTGGTGCTTATTACCTACGCCGATCAATTCCACGGGGCTGGTAAAAAACCGCTACTGACGTTTAATCAGTTTTATAATGAATGGCTTAAATCGACATTTTCTCATGTGCATCTGCTGCCATTTTATCCGTGGTCATCGGATGATGGTTTTTCCGTGATTAATTACCATCAGGTTGCCAAAGAAACCGGTGACTGGAATGATATTAAGGAATTAGGTGAATCCAGTCGACTGATGTTTGATTTTGTTTGTAACCATATGTCAGCTAAAAGCGAGTGGTTTAATAATTATTTGCAACAGCTTGACGGTTATGAAAATTTCTTTATTGCAATGGATCCTGATACGGACCTGAGCAACGTCACACGTCCACGCGCATTACCGTTACTGACACCTTTTACGCTAAAAGATAACACCGTGCGTCACTTATGGACGACGTTCAGCGATGACCAGATCGATCTCAACTATGCCAACCCGGTGGTGTTACTGGCGATGGTTGATGTGCTGCTAAGTTATCTTGAGCAGGGCGCAGATTATGTTCGCCTGGATGCGGTTGGCTTTATGTGGAAAGAGCCTGGAACGAGCTGTATTCATCTGGAAAAAACGCATCAGCTTATCAAACTATTACGCGCTATTGCTGACTGCGCGGCGCCTGGTACGGCGATTATTACCGAAACTAACGTCCCGCATAAGGATAACGTGTCCTACTACGGTAATGGCCATGATGAAGCGCATATGGTGTACCAGTTTTCGCTGCCGCCGCTGGTGCTGCATGCGGTACAACGCCAGGATACGTCGACATTGTGCCAGTGGGCGCAATCACTGCAGCTGCCGTCTGGTGAGACGACCTGGTTTAATTTTCTCGCATCGCATGACGGCATTGGTCTCAACCCATTACGCGGTTTGTTGCCTGAAGACGAGATCATGCGGCTGGTGACGGAACTACAACAGGAAGGCGCGCTGGTTAACTGGAAAAATAACCCTGATGGCAGTCGCAGTCCGTATGAAATTAACGTGACATATATGGATGCGCTAACGCCTGGTAATTGTAGCGATGCCGAACGGTTTTCTCGCTTTATTCTCGCACATGCCATTTTGCTGAGTTTTCCAGGAGTGCCGGCGGTTTACATTCAAAGCATCCTTGGGTCACGCAATGATTATAAAGGTGTTGAGACGTTCGGTTATAACCGTGCGATTAACCGCAAAAAATATCAGGTAAGACAAATAGAAACGGAGCTGAAAGATGAAACCAGTTTGCGTCACGCTATTTATCATGAGTTATCCCGACTAATTGTAATACGTCGCAATAATAAAGCATTTCATCCTGATAGTGATTTTCAAATTAGCAGTATTACACCGGCCGTAATGCAAATTAAACGTATGGCGGAAACAGGTGAGCAAGTTATCGGATTATTTAATGTCAGCGGTCATACTCAAACCATTCGTATTGAAATTGAAAATGGAGTTGATTTGATTAGCGGTAAAACTATTTCAGGTAAGGAATTAACGTTGTACGCCTGGCAGGTCATGTGGGTTAAGTAATAAAAAGGAACATTTCATGCTTAAAGCTAAAATTGTGCTGATTTCAGCACTGGTTTCCTGCGCTCTGGTTTCCGGGTGTAAGGATGATAAAAAGTCCTCTGTCGCGATTGAATTTATGCACTCTTCTGTTGAGCAGGAGCGGCAAGCGGTTATCGCAAAACTGATTGAGCGTTTTGAAAAAGAAAACCCGGGCATCAGCGTCAAACAGGTCCCTGTGGAAGAAGATGCTTACAACACCAAGGTCATCACCCTGGCGCGCAGTGGTTCACTGCCTGAAATCATTGAAACCAGCCATGACTACGCGAAAGTTATGGACAAAGAGTCCCTCATCGACCGTAAAGCGGTAGCGCAGGTCATCAACGGCGTAGGTGAGGGTACTTTTTATGATGGCATCCTGCGTATTGTACGCACTGAAGACGGTAGTGCATGGACCGGGGTTCCGGTCAGCGCCTGGATTGGCGGGATCTGGTACCGCAAAGATGTGCTGGCAAAAGCGGGACTGGAAGAGCCAAAAGACTGGCAGCAATTGCTGAACGTGGCGCAGAAGCTCAACAATCCTGGCAGTAAGAAATACGGCATTGCGCTACCTACGGCAGAAAGCGTTCTGACCGAACAGTCATTCTCCCAGTTCGCGCTCTCTAACCAGGCCAACGTTTTTGATGCGCAGGGAAAGATTACGCTCGACACACCTGAAATGGCGCAGGCGTTGCAGTATTACCGCCAACTTGCCATGAACACCATGCCTGGCTCGAACGACATCATGGAAGTCAAAGATGCTTTCATGAACGGCACGGCGCCAATGGCGATTTATTCCACCTATATCCTCCCGGCGGTGATCAAAGAGGGCGATCCTAAAAATGTTGGCTTTATGGTGCCGACGGAAAAAGATTCCGCTGTTTACGGCATGCTGACGTCGCTAACCATTACCGCAGGTCAAAAAACCGAAGAGACAGAAGCGGCAGAGAAATTTGTCACCTTTATGGAGCAGGCAGACAACATTGCGGACTGGGTCATGATGTCGCCAGGGGCGGCGCTGCCGGTCAACAAAGCGGTGGTGAATACTTCGACGTGGAAAGATAACGCCGTCATTAAAGCGCTGGGTGAGTTACCCAATCAGCTGATTGCCGAACTACCGAATATTCAGGTCTTTGGCGCAGTCGGCGATAAGAACTTTACCCGCATGGGCGACGTAACCGGTTCCGGCGTCATAAGCACCATGGTGCACAACGTCACGGTAGGAAAAGCTGACCTTTCAACGACGATGAAGGCCAGCCAGACCAAACTGGATGACCTTGTTGAACAGCGCTAATGGGGAAATGGAAAGCCGTGATGAATAAGTTCTTTTCAGGTCGATCGGACATGCCATTTGCCATGTTGCTGCTGGCGCCTAGCTTACTCTTGTTGGGGGGGTTAGTTGCATGGCCGATGATATCTAACATCGAAATCAGCTTTATGCGTCTGCCGCTCAATCCGCAAATTGAGTCAACATTTGTCGGCCTGAGTAACTATATCCGTATCTTAACCGATCCCGGATTCTGGCATTCGCTGTGGATGACGGTCTGGTATACCGCGCTGGTTGTTGCCGGGAGCACGGTGCTGGGGCTGGGAGTGGCGATGTTTTTTAACCGTGAGTTTCGTCTGCGGAAAACGGCGCGCTCACTGGTGATCCTCTCTTACGTAACGCCATCTATTTCGCTGGTGTTTGCCTGGAAATACATGTTCAACAACGGCTACGGCATTGTGAACTATCTCGGCGTGGATCTGCTGCATCTGTTCGAGCAGGCGCCGTTATGGTTCGACAATCCCGGCAGCAGCTTCGCACTGGTCGTGCTGTTCGCCATCTGGCGCTACTTCCCGTATGCCTTTATCTCGTTTCTGGCGATTTTACAGACTATTGATAAATCGCTGTATGAAGCGGCGGAAATGGATGGCGCGAACGCCTGGCAACGGTTTCGTATCGTCACGCTGCCAGCGATCATGCCGGTGCTGGCGACCGTAGTCACGCTGCGTACGATCTGGATGTTCTACATGTTCGCTGATGTTTATCTGCTGACCACTAAAGTCGATATTCTCGGGGTCTATCTCTATAAAACAGCGTTTGCATTTAACGACTTAGGCAAAGCGGCCGCAATTTCCGTCGTCCTCTTCGTCATCATTTTCGCTGTTATCCTGCTGACCAGAAAACGGGTGAACCTCAATGGCAACAAATAAACGCACGCTTGGCCGCATCGGCTTTTACTGTGGATTAATTGTCTTCCTGGGCATCACGTTATTTCCGTTTTTTGTGATGCTGATGACCTCATTCAAAAGCGCAAAAGAGGCGATCTCGCTGCATCCCACGCTGTTACCTCAGCAATGGACGCTGGAACATTACATCGACATTTTTAACCCGATGATCTTCCCGTTTGTTGACTACTTCCGTAATAGCCTGGTGGTATCGGTCACGTCATCGGTGGTGGCGGTGTTTCTCGGCGTGCTCGGGGCGTATGCGCTTTCCCGTCTGCGTTTTAAGGGACGGATGACCATCAATGCCAGTTTTTACACGGTGTACATGTTTTCGGGGATTTTGCTGGTGGTGCCGCTTTTCAAAATCATTACGGCCCTCGGCATTTATGACACCGAAATGGCGTTGATTATCACCATGGTGACACAAACGCTGCCGACAGCCGTGTTTATGCTGAAAAGCTACTTCGACACCATTCCGGATGAGATAGAAGAGGCCGCGATGATGGATGGTTTAAATCGTCTGCAAATTATCTTTCGCATCACCGTGCCGTTGGCCATGTCCGGTCTGGTTTCAGTCTTTGTGTACTGCTTTATGGTTGCGTGGAATGACTATCTGTTCGCCTCGATTTTCCTCTCCAGCGCCAGCAATTTTACCTTACCGGTCGGTCTGAACGCGCTGTTCAGTACGCCTGACTATATCTGGGGACGCATGATGGCCGCGTCGTTAGTCACCGCATTGCCGGTTGTCATTATGTATGCGCTTTCCGAACGTTTTATTAAAAGTGGTTTGACCGCAGGCGGCGTGAAAGGCTAAGCGGCCAGTTTAATTAAGGAGTTGTAAATGAAGAAGTTAGTTGCCACCGAACCGCGTGTTGCAGCGCTGGTGGAATATGAAGACAGAGCAGTTTCCGCCAATGAAGTGAAAGTCCGCGTACGTTTTGGCGCACCGAAACATGGCACCGAAGTGGTCGATTTTCGCGCTGCCAGCCCGTTTATTGACGAAGATTTTAACGGTGAATGGCAAATGTTCATGCCACGTCCGGAAGGTGCACCGCGCGGGATCGAATTCGGTAAGTTCCAGCTTGGCAACATGGTAGTGGGCGATGTCATTGAGTGTGGTAGCGATGTGACCGAATACGCCGTTGGCGATTCAGTTTGCGGCTACGGTCCTCTGGCAGAGACGGTTATTTTTAATGCGGTGAACAACTACAAACTGCGCAAAATGCCTGAAGGCAGTTCGTGGAAAAATGCTGTGTGCTATGACCCAGCACAGTTCGCCATGAGCGGTGTGCGCGATGCCAATGTGCGCGTCGGCGACTTTGTTGTCATCGTCGGGTTAGGGGCAATTGGCCAGATCGCCGTACAACTGGCTAAAAAAGCGGGTGCGTCAGTGGTTATTGGCGTGGATCCGATTGCCCATCGTTGTGATATCGCGCGTCGCCATGGGGCTGATTTCTGTCTGGATCCGATTGGCACCGACGTGGGCATGGAAATTAAAAAGCTGACTGGCAAACAGGGCGCGGATGTGATTATCGAAACCAGCGGCTATGCGGATGCGCTGCAATCGGCGCTACGCGGTCTGGCTTATGGCGGAACTATCTCCTATGTCGCCTTCGCCAAACCTTTTGCTGAAGGGTTTAACCTGGGCCGTGAAGCGCACTTCAACAACGCCAAAATAGTCTTCTCCCGGGCCTGCAGTGAACCAAATCCAGATTATCCGCGCTGGAGCCGCAAGCGCATTGAGGAGACCTGCTGGGAACTGTTGATGAACGGTTATCTGAACTGTGAAGAGCTTATCGATCCGGTAGTCACCTTCGCCAGCAGCCCGGAAAGCTATATGCAGTATGTCGATCGCCATCCGGAACAGAGCATCAAAATGGGCGTGACGTTTTAATTAAGGAATACAGAAAATGAAAATCGGAACACAGAATCAGGCTTTTTTCCCGGAAAATATTCTCGAGAAATTCCGTTACATCAAAGAGATGGGTTTTGATGGTTTTGAAATTGACGGCAAATTGCTGGTCAACAATCTTGAGGAAGTGAAAGCGGCGATCAAAGAAACGGGTCTGCCTGTTACCACCGCCTGCGGGGGGTATGACGGCTGGATCGGTGATTTTATCGAAGAACGTCGTTTGAATGGTTTACAGCAGATTACCCGCATTCTCGAAGCGCTGTCCGAAGTAGGCGGGCAAGGCATTATTGTCCCTGCCGCCTGGGGCATGTTTACCTTCCGCCTACCGCCGATGACCTCTCCGCGTAGTCTGGAAGGCGATCGCAAAGCCGTCAGTGATTCATTGATTTATCTCGATAAAGTTGCCGAGCGTACGGGGACGGTGGTGTATCTCGAGCCGCTCAACCGCTATCAGGATCATATGATCAACACCCTGGCGGATGCTCGCCGCTATATCGTGGAAAACAACCTGAAGCATGTGCAAATCATTGGTGATTTTTACCATATGAATATCGAAGAAGATGATATGGCACAGGCGCTGCATGACAATCGCGATCTGTTGGGACACGTGCATATTGCGGATAACCATCGTTATCAGCCGGGGAGCGGTACGCTGGATTTCTCTGCGCTTTTTGACCAACTGCGTGAAGATAATTATCAGGGCTATGTAGTGTATGAAGGGCGCGTACGGGCGGAGAACCTGCCGGAAGCATACCGTCAGTCGCTGGCCTGGCTGCGTACCTGCTAAGAGGATTTCCGTGAAAAGTGCACTGACAAGCGCTCCGCTACGTGTCGCCATTATCGGCGCCGGGCAGGTAGCGGATAAAGTTCATGCTTCGTACTACTGCACCCGCAACGATCTGGAACTGGTGGCTGTCTGTGACAGCCGCCTGTCACAGGCGCAGGTGCTGGCAGAGAAATACGGTAATCCGCAGGTTTGGGACGATCCTCAGACGATGTTACGCGAGGCTAAGCCAGATATCGTCAGCATCTGTTCGCCCAATCGTTTTCATTACGAACACACCATGTTGGCGCTAAACGCCGGCTGTCATGTGATGTGCGAGAAGCCTCCGGCAATGACGCCAGACGAGGCGCTGGAGATGTGTCAAACGGCGCGGCGTATGGGGAAGGTACTGGCTTATGATTTTCATCATCGTTTCGCACTGGATACACAACTGCTTCGCGAACAGGTAATGAGCGGCGTGTTGGGTGAAATCTATGTCACTAATGTCCGCGCCTTGCGCCGCTGCGGCGTACCCGGCTGGGGTGTTTTTACCAACAAGGAACTGCAGGGCGGCGGGCCGCTGATTGATATCGGTATCCATATGCTTGATGCCGCGATGTATGTGTTGGGCTTCCCGGCGGTAAAGCGCGTTAACGCGCATAGCTATCAACGTATTGGTACGCGTAAGAACAGCGGCCAGTTTGGGGAATGGGATCCCGCGACGTACACCGTTGAGGATTCTCTGTTCGGCACGATCGAATTTCATAACGGCGGGATCCTGCGCCTTGAGACCTCTTTCGCGCTGAATATTCCTGAACAATCGATTATGAACGTCAATTTCTGTGGCGATCTTGCCGGGGCGACCTTATTTCCGGCGCAGGTATATACCGATCGTGACGGGACGCTGGATGTGCTGTTCCAGCGCGAAATAGCCGATGACAATCGTCATTTTCGCAGCATGGAGGCCTTCGTGAATCACGTTCAGGGCGAGCCTGTCGCTATTGCAGACGCAGAGCAGGGCGTCGTTATTCAACAACTGGTTGCCGCACTGTATGAATCGGCTGAAACAGGAACATATGTAGACTTATGACGGAGCCAGTAATGCTAACCGAACCGGCTTTTTGCCCACACAGTCTGAATAAATTCGCTTCACTCATGACGACCGGCAACGGTTATATGGGAATTCGCGCCAGCCACGAAGAAGCCTACACCTTACAAACTCGCGGCATGTATCTGGCTGGACTGTATCATCGGGCAGGGAAAGGCGAAATTAATGAACTGGTTAATCTGCCTGATGTGGTGGGCGTGGAGATTACGCTTAATGGCGAGATTTTCTCGCTAACCAGCGGCGTGATTGAGCGCTGGCATCGTGAACTGGATTTTGCCAGCGGAGAATTACGCCGTACCCTGGTCTGGCGAGCGCCCGGCGGCGCACGTTTCGCTATTGAGAGTCGGCGGTTTGTCTCGGCGCAAAAACTGCCGCTGTTTGCTATGGAAGTTGCCGTTACCCCGCTGGATGGTGATGCGAGCATTGGCATCTCAACCGGGATTGATGCCACGATCACCAATCATGGACGTCAGCATCTGGATGAAACGCAGGTCCGGGTATTTGGTCAGCATCTGCTGCAAGGCATTTACACCACCCAGGACAATCGCAACGATATCGCGATCACGACGTTTTGCGACGTAGACGGTACGGCGCAGCGCTGCTTCACCGCGAAAGAACGTCGGTTGTTACAACACAATAGCGTGCAGGCGAAAACTGGACAACGCGTTACGCTGACGAAAATTAGCTGGCTCGACTGGGCGAGCGAGCGCAGCCTGTCGCTGGAAACCTGGGGACGCCAGTCGCTGCGTAATCTGGAAGCGTGCGCCCAGCAGGGATATGACGCGCTGCTGGCGGAATCGACCGCTAACTGGCATGCCTGGTGGCAAAGCCATCGTGTTCAGGTCACCAGTAATGATATGAGCGATCAGCGAGCACTGGATTATGCGCTCTATCATTTGCGTGTAATGACGCCAGATCACGATGAGCGCAGCAGTATTGCGGCGAAAGGTCTGACGGGAGAAGGGTATAAAGGCCACGTTTTCTGGGATACCGAGGTCTTTCTGTTACCGTTCCATCTCTTCACCGAGCCGAAAACTGCAAGAGGTTTATTGCGTTACCGCTGGCATAATTTGTCGGGCGCGCGTGAGAAAGCCCGCCGCAACGGTTGGCAGGGGGCGCTGTTTCCCTGGGAGAGCGCGCGCAGCGGTGAGGAGGAGACGCCTGAATTTGCGGCGATCAACATCCGTACCGGACTGCGGCAGAAAGTGGCCTCCGCCCAGGCTGAGCATCATCTCGTGGCGGATATTGCCTGGGCGGTGATCAATTACTGGCATGCCTCCGGGGATATGAACTTTATGTCTCGTGAAGGTATAACGCTGCTTCTGGAAACAGCGAAGTTCTGGATAAGCAGGGCTGTCATGGTCAACGATCGTTTAGAGATCCACGATGTGATTGGTCCGGATGAATACACTGAGCATGTGAACAACAATGCGTTCACCAACTACATGGCCTGGTACAACGTAGAGCAGGCGCTCGGTTTTGCGCGTCGCCTGGGCTGTAACGATGAGATCTTTATTCATCGTGCTGAGCATTTTTTACGCCATCTCTGGCGTCCGGAAGCGTTGTCCGATGGTGTGTTACCTCAGGATGACACCTTCCTGAGCAAACCGGTTATCGATCTGTCCAGTTACAAAGCGAAAGCGGGCAAGCAGACGATTTTGCTCGATTACTCCCGTGCAGAAGTCAACGAGATGCAAATTCTCAAACAGGCCGATGTCGTGATGCTGACTTACATGCTGCCGGAGCAATTTAGCCCGCAAACATGTCTGGCTAACCTGCGTTATTACGAGCCACGCACGATTCACGACTCCTCTTTGAGTAAGGCGATTCATGGGATTGTAGCTGCGCGTTGCGGTGATTCGGCTCAGGGGTATCGGTTCTGGCGCGAAGGTTCGCTTATCGATCTCGGGGATGACCCGCACAGCTGCGATGATGGTATTCATGCGGCGGCAACGGGGGCCATCTGGCTGGGCGCAATCCAGGGATTTGCCGGAGTGAATATTCGCCATGGGGAGTTACATCTTGCCCCTGCATTACCGGAACATTGGCAAACACTGTCTTTCCCACTGCGCTGGCAGGGTTCCACTATGCAGATAACTATCAACGCTGCCGAAATCCGTATTCGCAGTGCTGAGCAAATTATCCTTTGGATTAATGGCGAAAAAGTCTCCGTGCAGGGGGAGGCCGTAATCTGCTATGACGCCATTATTTCGCCCACCTATGGGACCGCTACCACTAGAAGGGGCGATGAATGATATTCAAACCACAGGCCATCATTTTTGATTTAGATGGCGTGATTACCGACACTGCTCATCTGCATTTTCTCGCCTGGCGGCAGGTAGCCGGTGAAATAGGAATTGCGATTGACGAAACATTTAATGACAGCCTGAAAGGGATTAGTCGCGGCGAATCGCTACAGCGTATTTTGCAATATGGCGGGAAAGCGGGGGAATTTACACCTGAAGTTTGCGCACAATTGGCCGAGAGAAAAAACAGGCTGTATGTCCATTCTTTGCGCCAGTTGACGGTGAACTCGGTACTGCCGGGAATACGTGAGCTGCTGATGACGCTGCGGGAAGAGCGGATTCCGGTGGGGCTGGCCTCCGTGTCGCTCAATGCGCCCACTATTTTACAGGCGCTTGATCTTAGCGCTTGTTTTGACTTTTGTGCGGATGCGGCGCTGATTACCCATTCAAAACCGGATCCGGAGATTTTTCTGGCGGCCTGTGCGGGGCTTGGCGTTGACCCGCAACAGTGCATTGGCATAGAAGATGCACAAGCAGGAATTGATGCAATCAACGCCTGCGGCATGCTTTCTGTCGGCATCGGTACGGGGCTGAACGGGGCAAGCCTGCAACTTCCTTCAACCGAATTTCTGACGTGGCCGTGCTTATCGGCTCTCTGGCAACACGACAAGTAAAGGATTCAACATGGCACAGCTTTCGTTGCAGCATATTCAAAAAATTTACGACAACCAGGTACACGTCGTTAAAGACTTCAATCTGGAAATCGAAGACAAAGAGTTTATTGTTTTTGTTGGGCCTTCCGGTTGCGGGAAGTCAACGACGTTGCGCATGATCGCCGGCCTGGAAGAGATCAGCGGCGGCGATCTGCTGATTGACGGTAAACGGATGAACGATGTGCCGGCGAAATCGCGCAACATTGCGATGGTTTTTCAGAACTACGCGTTGTACCCGCACATGACAGTCTATGACAACATGGCGTTTGGCCTGAAAATGCAGAAAATTGCCCCTGCCGTGATTGAGGAGCGTGTCAACTGGGCGGCGCAAATCCTTGGCCTGCGCGATTATCTGCAACGTAAACCGGGTGCGTTATCCGGTGGTCAGCGTCAACGTGTGGCACTGGGGCGTGCGATTGTTCGTGAGGCAGGGGTCTTCCTCATGGATGAACCCTTATCGAACCTCGATGCCAAACTTCGCGTACAGATGCGGGCAGAAATCAGCAAGCTGCATCAGAAACTCAATACCACCATGATATATGTTACCCATGATCAAACCGAAGCCATGACCATGGCGACGCGTATTGTGATTATGAAGGATGGCATTGTTCAGCAGGTTGGTGCGCCGAAAACAGTTTATAACCACCCAGCAAATATGTTTGTCGCAGGATTTATTGGCTCACCGGCCATGAACTTTATTCGTGGCACGATTGACGGTGATAAGTTTGTTACTGAAACACTGAAATTAACGATTCCAGAAAATAAATTAACACAATTAAAACTACAGGGTTATGAACATCAGGCGGTCACGCTGGGAATTCGTCCTGAAGATATACATCCGCAGGTTAATAATAAAAATAGTGTGTCGGCAAAAATTAGCGTTGCAGAATTAACTGGCGCTGAATTTATGCTTTATACCATTGTTGGGGGGCATGAGTTAGTGGTCCGTGCTGGGGCAGTGAATGATTATCACGCAGGAGAAAAAATCACTATTCATTTTGATATGGCGAAATGCCATTTCTTTGATGCTGAAACTGAAGTGGCTATTCAATAAAATTCCGGGGGGATAATAATCCCCCACGCCTTGGGGCATTTTTGCGAGTATTTTAACAAGGAATAATAATGAAAACCCTACTGTCCGCTACTGCGCTGATTATGAGCGCAGGAATGGCCTGCGCGCAGGCTGCTGAAAAGAATGACTGGCACTTTAACATCGGTGCTATGTACGAAATAGAAAACGTTGAAGGTCAGGGCGAAGATATGGATGGACTGGCTGAGCCGTCCGTCTATTTTAATGCGTCCAATGGGCCGTGGAAAATATCGCTGGCCTATTACCAGGAAGGGCCGGTTGATTACAGCGAGGGTAAGCGCGGTACGTGGTTTGACCGACCTGAACTGGAAGTCCGCTATCAATTCCTCGAAAGCGAGAATGTTAATTTCGGCTTGACAGGTGGCTTCCGTAATTACGGTTATCACTATGTGAATGAACCCGGAAAAGACACAGCTAATATGCAGCGCTGGAAAGTGCAGCCAGATTGGGATGTTAAACTTACCGATGACCTGCGCTTTAGCGGCTGGTTTGCGATGTATCAATTCGTTAATGATTTGAGCACCACCGGCTACTCTGATAGCCGCGTCGAAAGTGAGAGCGGGTTGAATTATACGTTTAACGAAACAGTAGGGTTAACTGTGAACTATTACCTTGAACGCGGCTTTAATCTGGCAGATTCGCGTAATAATGGTGAGTTCTCAACCCAGGAAATTCGTGCTTATTTGCCTCTGTCCTTCGGCAATACAACCCTGACGCCGTATACCCGCCTGGGGCTTGATCGCTGGTCAAACTGGGACTGGCAGGATGATCCTGAACGCGAAGGCCATGATTTCAATCGTCTCGGTTTACTGTATGCGTATGATTTCCAGAACGGTTTATCAATGTCTCTGGAGTATGCTTATGAATGGGAAGATCATGACGAAGGCGAAAGCGACAGGTTCCATTATGCTGGTATAGGCGTGAACTACGCATTCTAAAAAAGAACAGGGGCATTATTATGCCCCTGTTTTTACACCAGTGAGTCGGCCAAAGATATTTGCGTGCTTACAGTTATATTCTGTAATCCTTTCTCACCTGCAATCAGATTAAATAATAAATTACAACTTTGTTCACCCAACTGCTGAGTAGGTACATCAATTCCACCAGGAACTGGTGTGAGCATAAAAGAAAGTAGCTCATTACTATAGCCTACAACGGCAAGTTGTTGTGGGATGTCAATGTTTTTCTCGGCCGCCACGCGATATAAGCTCATTAACTTTAAGCTGTCTGTCGCAAATACGGCATCGGGTAGCGGCTGCTGGCTCAGTAATTTTCGAGAAGCAAGCAAGGCGGTTTCATGAGTATACCCGCCGTCAATAACCCACTCATCGCGCATTTTAATGTTATGTGCCTGAAGGCTGGCTTTATAACCGTTAACGCGGTCGATAGAAACATGGACGTCAAGCGGTGCATGCAAACAGGCTATATTACGGTGGCCACTCTCAATCAGTGCATTTGTCAGCGTAATACTGTCGCGATAATTATCGGTGTCTACAGAATAGACATTGGCGTAGTCACCTTCAACTTTCCCAATAACCACAACCGGTACGTTGTATTTATCCAGACTAGCAAAAAATGATTCATCGGCAGGAGAGCTCAGCATAATGATCCCTTTGATCAACTTCTGCTTAATTTTGCTCTCACATTTTTGTAAATCATCTTCGGTGCTTCGCGACGTCTGCAATATGACATCAAAACCGACTTCTTCAGCCTTGGCAGTAATTGCATGCAACACTTCAGAGAAAAACGGATTACCGGCAGTTGTTTTTGCAGAACGGGTAGATATCACCATTATTGCATCAAACCCGGAAGAGGTCAGCGCGCGAGCAAGTTTATTAGGCTGATACTGTAACTCATCAATTGCGCGCAGCACCTTTTCAAGCGCTTCCGGCGAGATGTTGGTTTGCTTATTAAGCACGCGCGATACCGTGGATTTTGATACGCCAGCGGCTCGTGCAATATCATAAATGGTAGGAGACATAGATCCCAAGCTCCGTCCGAGAGTCAATGGCGGACATATTATGGAGTTAATTGACGAATGACAACAATCTCGGAATGCGGTTAGAAAAATCAAAAGGCTAACTGCAGCATGGGTAACCTGAGGAACAATCGTCCGCGCCTGCAGGCGGTGATAATGCGGTCGCAATATTTTCTTAAGAACAGGCGTATAGTGTGGTGGTTAAATCCAACAATCAGTCGGGAAGATATTATGTTGAAAAAAGGCGTATTAGCGTTGGCACTGGTCATCGGCATGCCGGTTTATGCAGTTGAACACTGGATTGATGTTCGCATTCCTGAACAGTACCAACAGCAGCATATTCAGGGGGCCGTCAACATTCCGTTGAAAGAGATGAAGACGCGTATCGCAGCTGAAGTGCCTGATAAGAACGACACCGTGAAGCTGTACTGCAACTCCGGGCGTCAATCGGGGCAGGCGAAGGATATGTTAACTGAAATGGGCTATACGCAGGTGACGAATGAAGGTGGCATCAATCAGATAGCGCTTCCTAAAGTAGAGAATAAATAAACCGCCCGCATTCATTCTGCTACAGGCGGTAAGAATAATGCCGCCTGATACAGCACAGGTAGTTGATAAGTAAGAATTGGCCCCTATCTTTACTTCCTGTTTGTTATAATTTCTTCGGTTCCTTCAGCAAAACGGGATGGCGATGAAGCGACTTAAAAATGAACTCAATTCGCTGGTTAATCGCGGGGTAGACCGGCATTTACGCCTGGCTGTTACCGGACTTAGCCGCAGCGGTAAGACGGCGTTTATCACCGCGATGGTAAACCAGTTACTCAATATTCATGCCGGTGCGCGCTTGCCGTTGCTCAGTTGCGTGCGCGAAGAGCGTCTGCTTGGCGTGAAACGGGTTCCTCAACGCGATTTTGGCATTCCGCGCTTTACCTATGATGAGGGACTGGCACAGCTGTACGGTTCTCCGCCGACCTGGCCGACCCCTACGCGTGGCGTGAGTGAAATACGTCTGGCGCTGCGCTATAAATCCAATGACTCTTTACTGCGCCACTTTAAAGACACCTCCACGCTGTACCTGGAGATCGTCGATTATCCGGGGGAGTGGCTGCTCGATTTACCGATGCTTGCCCAGGATTATCTGAGCTGGTCGCGGCAAATGACCGGATTATTGCAGGGGCAGCGGGGCGAATGGTCGGCAAAATGGCGGCAGTTATGCCAGGGGCTGGATCCGTTGGCGCCTGCTGATGAAAACCGTCTGGCGGAAATTGCTGCCGCCTGGACGGAGTATCTGCATCAGTGTAAACAGCAGGGCCTACATTTTATTCAACCGGGCCGTTTTGTCCTGCCCGGAGATATGGCGGGCGCGCCTGCGCTGCAATTCTTCCCGTGGCCGGATGTCGATGCCTGGGGTGAATCAAAGCTGGCGCAGGCTGACAAACACACCAACGCGGGCATGTTGCGCGAAAGATTCAATTATTACTGCGAAAAGGTCGTCAAAGGGTTTTATAAGAATCACTTCCTGCGCTTTGACCGCCAGATTGTGCTGGTCGATTGCCTGCAGCCGCTCAACAGCGGGCCACAGGCGTTCAACGACATGCGCCTGGCGCTTACCCAGTTGATGCAAAGCTTCCATTACGGGCAGCGTACGCTGTTTCGTCGGTTATTTTCTCCAGTGATCGACAAGCTGCTGTTTGCCGCCACCAAAGCCGACCACGTCACGGTCGATCAGCACGCCAATATGGTGTCGCTTTTACAGCAGTTGATCCAGGATGCCTGGCAAAACGCGGCGTTCGAAGGTATCAGCATGGATTGTCTGGGGCTGGCATCGGTGCAGGCAACCACCAGCGGCTTGATCGATGTGAAAGGTGAAAAGATCCCGGCGCTGCGTGGCAATCGTCTGAGCGATGGCGAACCGCTGACCGTTTATCCTGGTGAAGTGCCTGCGCGACTGCCAGGACAGGCGTTCTGGGACCGCCAGGGATTTCAGTTTGAAGCATTTCGCCCGCAGGCTATGGATGTCGATAAACCCTTACCACATATCCGCCTCGATGCCGCGCTGGAGTTTTTAATAGGAGATAAATTGCGATGAGCGAGCCGTTAAAACCGCGTATCGATTTCTCAGGTCCGCTGGACGTGGAACAAAACACGGCGTTTAAAGCGCAGCAAATGTTCAACGAAACGGAGGCGCAGACTTTTTCTCCGGCGAAAGTGGATGAACCCCTGGAAGACGAAGGTCAGGCGGAGGCCGTCATTGATGCGGCCTTACGCCCCAAACGCAGTCTGTGGCGCAAGATGGTGATGGGCGGGCTGGCGCTGTTTGGCGTGAGCGTTGTTGCTCAGGGTGTGCAGTGGACCATGAACGCCTGGCAGACTCAGGACTGGGTCGCGCTAGGAGGATGTGCCGCAGGCGCATTGATTATCGGCGCAGGTGTCGGATCGGTGGCGACCGAGTGGCGCAGATTGTGGCGATTGCGTCAGCGCGCGCACGAACGTGATGAAGCGCGAGACTTGCTCCACAGCCATGGAACCGGAAAAGGTCGTGCATTTTGTGAAAAACTGGCGCAGCAGGCGGGTATCGATCAGTCTCATCCAGCATTGCAGCGTTGGTATGCCTCAATTCATGAAACACAGAACGATCGCGAAGTGGTCAGCCTGTATGCCCATCTGGTGCAGCCGGTGCTGGATGCGCAAGCCCGGCGTGAGATCAGTCGTTCAGCGGCAGAGTCCACGCTGATGATTGCCGTCAGCCCGCTGGCACTGGTGGATATGGCGTTTATCGCCTGGCGCAATCTGCGCCTGATTAATCGCATTGCATCGCTGTATGGCATTGAACTTGGTTATTACAGCCGTCTGCGCCTGTTCCGCCTGGTGTTGTTGAATATCGCTTTTGCCGGGGCCAGTGAGCTGGTGCGGGAAGTAGGGATGGACTGGATGTCGCAGGATTTAGCCGCCCGCTTATCAACGCGTGCCGCACAGGGCATTGGCGCGGGGTTATTAACGGCGCGTCTGGGCATTAAAGCTATGGAGCTTTGCCGACCGCTGCCGTGGATCGATGATGATAAGCCACGACTGGGCGATTTTCGCCGTCAACTGATTGGTCAGGTGAAAGAGACCTTACAAAAGAACAAATCTCCGCGCGAAAGTTAGCTATAAAACAGGCGCCGATCGTATAACTTTACGCCCCGGCGCCTAATTTTCCAGCGCGCTGTCAATATTTGTTGACAGAGTTCTTCCTGCAAACCAAATACTGTCTTATCATTTAACACATAATCCCTTGTCCAGGTGAAGGTTCCTATGCGTTTGGAAGTCTTTTGTGAAGACCGTCTTGGTCTGACCCGCGAATTGCTCGATTTACTGGTGCTGAGAAGCATTGATTTACGCGGTATCGAGATTGACCCCATCGGGCGAATTTACCTTAATTTTGCGGAGCTGGAGTTCACCAACTTCAGCAGTCTGATGGCTGAAATCCGCCGTATTTCAGGGGTTACGGATGTGCGTACCGTACCCTGGATGCCTTCCGAACGTGAACATCTGGCGCTGAGTGCTCTGCTTGAAGCGTTGCCAGAACCGGTCCTTTCTCTTGATATGAAAAGCAAAGTTGAGATGGCGAACCCTGCGAGCTGTCAACTTTTTGCGCACACCCAGGAGCGGATGCGCAACCATACCGCAGCCCAGTTAATCAATGGGTTTAACTTTCAGCGCTGGCTGGAAAGCAATCCGCAGGATTCCCATAGCGAACATGTCGTGATTAACGGGCAGAATTTCCTGATGGAAATTACGCCTGTCCATTTGCAGGGCGAAAATCAGGAGCAGATGCTGACCGGCGCGGTGGTGATGTTGCGCTCCACCATCCGAATGGGGCGTCAGCTGCAAAATATGACAACGCAGGATCTCAGCGCGTTTAGCCAGATTATTGCCGTCAGCGCCAAAATGAAACACGTCGTAGAACAAGCGCGCAAGCTGGCGACGCTGAGCGCACCGCTGCTGATTACTGGTAATACCGGCACCGGCAAAGATCTTTTTGCTCATGCCTGTCATCTGGCAAGCCCGCGTGCGTCGAAACCGTATCTGGCGCTGAACTGTGCGTCAATCCCTGAAGATGCGGTTGAAAGCGAGCTGTTTGGCCATGCGCCGGAAGGCAAAAAAGGGTTCTTTGAGCAGGCGAATGGCGGTTCGGTTCTGTTAGATGAAATTGGCGAAATGTCGCCGCGTATGCAGACCAAATTGCTGCGTTTTCTCAATGACGGCACGTTCCGTCGCGTGGGAGAAGATCACGAAGTTCATGTTGATGTCCGTGTGATTTGCGCGACGCAAAAGAACCTTGTGGAGCTGGTGCAGAAAGGACTTTTCCGTGAGGACCTCTATTATCGTCTGAATGTACTGACGCTAAACCTGCCGCCGCTGCGCGATTGCCCACAAGATATTATGCCGCTTACCGAACTGTTTGTGGCGCGTTTTGCCGATGAACAGGGCGTGCCACGTCCGAAGCTGTCCGCCGATCTCAGCACGGTGTTAACCCGTTACGGTTGGCCGGGCAACGTGCGTCAGCTTAAAAACGCTATCTACCGGGCGCTGACCCAGCTTGAAGGTTATGAGCTGCGGCCGCAGGATATTTTACTGCCGGATTATGATGCGGCAACGGTTGCGGTCGGAGAAGAGGTAATGGAAGGGTCGCTGGATGAAATTACCAGCCGCTTTGAACGCTCCGTGCTGACGCAGCTGTATATGAATTATCCCAGCACGCGCAAGCTGGCCAAGCGCCTCGGCGTTTCGCATACCGCGATTGCCAATAAATTGCGCGAGTACGGCCTGAGCCAACAGAAAAAAAGCGAAGAGTAATGCCGTAAATGAAAATGCCTCCATCCGGAGGCATTTTTGTATGCAAACGCAGCTTACGCTTTCAGTACGTCCAGCGCCGCTGTGTAGTCTGGTTCGTTGGTGATTTCATTGACCAGTTGGCTGAAAACAACATTGTCATTTTCATCGATAACAACTACGGCACGTGCGGCCAGACCTTTCAGCGGGCCTTCAGCGATTTCAACACCGTAGTTTTTCAGGAATTCTGCGTTGCGCAGGGTGGACAGCGTGATAACGTTGCTCAGACCTTCCGCGCCGCAAAAACGAGAGTGGGCGAATGGCAGGTCGGCCGAAATACACAGTACGACGGTATTGTCGATTTCTGTCGCCAGTTGGTTAAACTTACGTACCGATGCCGCGCAAACGCCAGTATCGATGCTTGGGAAAATATTCAGCACTTTGCGCTTGCCTGCAAACTGGCCCAGCGTAACGTCAGACAGGTCTTTAGCCACAAGGGTAAAAGCCTGAGCTTTGCTTCCAGCCTGAGGAATGGAGCCGGCAACTGCAACCGGGTTGCCCTGGAAATGAACGGTTTGTGACATGGTTATCTTCCTGTTTACATATAGTTAACGTCGAGGCTAGTTTATGCCATCAACAGTTAACACGGCAAACGCTATTTGCGGATATCCGCTTCAGGGACTGCATTAAGGAAAACAAATGAGAACAGTTAAGGTATATGAGGAAGCCTGGCCGCTGCACACTCCCTTTGTCATCGCCCGTGGGAGCAGGACCGAAGCGCATGTGGTTGTCGTCGAATTGACAGAAAATGGCGTCACAGGTATTGGCGAGTGCACACCGTACCCGCGCTACGGTGAAAGCGATGCCTCTGTCCTGGCGCAAATTATGAGCATTGCACCACAACTGGAAAACGGACTGACGCGTGAAGAGCTGCAAAAACTGCTGCCAGCAGGAGCTGCGCGAAATGCCGTAGACTGTGCGTTGTGGGATCTGAGTGCGCGTCAACAGCAGAAGTCGTTGGCGGAATTGGTGGGAAGTGAACTGGCGGAAGTGGTGGTGACGGCGCAAACCGTGGTGATTGGCTCGCCGGAACAAATGGCCGCGAGCGCGGCTGCGCTGTGGGGAAATGGCGCAAAACTGCTGAAAGTTAAACTGGATGCTCGCTTAATTAGTGAGCGGATGGTTGCCATTCGTGCGGCTGTTCCTGACGCCACGATTATTGTCGACGCCAACGAATCCTGGCGGGCAGAAGGCCTTGCGGCACGCTGTCAGCTTCTGGCTGATTTAGGGGTGGCGATGCTGGAGCAGCCGCTGCCGGCCCAGGATGATGCCGCGCTGGAGAATTTTGTGCATCCGCTGCCCATCTGCGCAGATGAAAGTTGCCACACTCGCAGTAGCCTGAAAGCGCTGCACGGACGCTATGAAATGGTCAATATCAAACTGGACAAAACAGGCGGTCTGACGGAAGCACTGGCGCTGGCAACGGAAGCCCGCGAGCAGGGATTTGCGCTGATGCTGGGCTGCATGCTGTGTACCTCCCGGGCTATTGGTGCGGCGTTACCGCTTACGCCGCAGGTTAACTTTGCCGATCTTGATGGTCCTACGTGGCTGGCCAGCGATGCGGAGCCAGCCCTACATTTTACGACCGGGCAGCTCCATCCCTAGGGTGCCAGCGCAGCAGATTGGACATGGCCAGCAGGTATTTTTCGCTCGCTTCATCCGATGAAATGGGCGGAAATTCGGCGGTTATGCAGTGTAAATTCAGGTCTGCGCACCAGCTCCCAAAAGAGCCGGGCGTTTCATAACCTACGCTGGTGACCAGAGGCAATTCAAACGACTGTGCCAGCCACGAACCCAGCTCGCTGCTTCTGGGATCTTCAATACAGGCCAGTGGATCGTGAAAAGAGACTACCCAGGCGGGATGAATTCGGTGAATAAGCTGACACAACGCCTGGGTTTCTGGTTCCGAACCCGGACTTTCGCCGGTCAACAACACCACATCACGCTCTTCTGCGCTACTGTTCCAGCGATACACCGTTTCTCCCGCTTTCCAGTTTGCGGCGGGAAAATTACGGTTCAGATCGACGCCGTTCGCATTTGCGCGCAGTCCAAGCTGGCAACCGTCAGGGTTTACGGCCAGCACTACATGGTGGCGACGCAAGGAAGGGTTAAGCGTACGCAATGCGCAAGAAAGGGTAACGATCGAGGAGTTTTCGTCGCCGTGTGTTCCCGCCAGTATCAGGCCGCTTTCACGATCGGCTGCCAGTGCAGGAAACCAGATTAGCGGTGCGCCTAACAATGAACGTCCGTAATGTTCGGTTCCAGGTGGGAATGCGCCGCGCTCGGCACGGGGACGGGTAACGGTCATAGTCATCTCTGAATGCTTGGATTGTTACTCGCAGTGTTGTGCAAAATGTATGGATAATCAAATCGTTTTCACACACTTATCTTTTCAGGTGTAATATCACTTTCTTGTCGGAAGTTAATTGCATTTCCTGCTGGCGATACAAATAATTACACATTCACTTAGTAGCCGGAATTGAGGGTATCTTATGCAGCATTCTGTTTCAGTAACCTGTTGTGCGTTGTTGGTTAGCAGCATTTCTTTATCCTGGGCTGCTGATGTTCCCAGCGGAACGGTACTGGCAGAGAAACAAGAACTGGTGCGTCATATAAAAGACGAACCGGCGTCGCTTGATCCGGCAAAAGCCGTAGGGCTGCCTGAAATACAGGTTATTCGTGATCTATTTGAAGGGCTGGTCAACCAGAATGAGAAGGGTGAGATCGTGCCTGGCGTCGCTACCCAGTGGAAGAGTAACGATAACCGCATCTGGACGTTTACGCTGCGTGACAATGCGCAATGGGCGGATGGTACGCCGGTAACGGCGCAGGATTTTGTCTATAGCTGGCAGCGTCTGGTTGACCCAAAAACGCTGTCGCCGTTTGCCTGGTTTGCTGCGCTGGCGGGTATTAATAATGCTCAGGCTATTATCGATGGCAAAGCCACGCCTGATAAACTTGGCGTTAGTGCTGTCGATGCACGGACATTGAAAGTTCAACTGGATAAACCGCTGCCCTGGTTTGCCAATCTGACAGCGAGTTTTGCATTCTATCCGGTACAAAAAGCTAACGTTGAGAGCGGCAAAGAGTGGACCAAACCAGGCAATCTTATTGGTAACGGCGCCTATGTGCTCAAAGATCGCGTCGTGAACGAAAAACTGGAAGTGGTGCCGAACACGCATTATTGGGATAACGCCAAAACAGTGTTGCAAAAAGTCACCTTCCTGCCGATCAACCAGGAATCAGCTGCGACCAAGCGCTATCTTGCGGGTGATATTGATATCACGGAATCCTTCCCGAAAAATATGTACCAGAAACTGTTGAAGGATATCCCGGGTCAGGTTTACACCCCGCCGCAGCTTGGTACTTATTATTATGCTTTCAATACCCAGAAGGGACCGACCGCCGACTCACGCGTGCGGCTGGCACTCAGCATGACTATCGATCGTCGTCTGATGGCGGAGAAGGTATTGGGTACAGGTGAGAAGCCGGCATGGCATTTTACGCCGGATGTA
This sequence comes from Citrobacter sp. MGH105, assembly GCF_001037485.2. NCBI lineage: Bacteria > Pseudomonadati > Pseudomonadota > Gammaproteobacteria > Enterobacterales > Enterobacteriaceae > Citrobacter > Citrobacter sp. MGH105. The sequence goes on from NZ_CP073048.1 coordinate 2,487,153, forward strand.
ACGGCAGGATTTGTGCCGGAACCTTCACCGTTTGAGCAAATGAGTCAGGAAGAACTGAACGCGCAGGCAAAAACGCTGCTGCGTGCGGCGGGCTATGGCCCACAGAAACCGCTTAAACTGACGCTGCTGTACAACACCTCAGAAAATCATCAGAAGATTGCTATCGCAGTGGCTTCTATGTGGAAGAAGAACCTCGGTGTTGACGTAAAATTGCAGAATCAGGAATGGAAAACGTATATCGACAGCCGTAATACCGGTAATTTTGATGTGATCCGCGCCTCATGGGTGGGTGACTACAATGAGCCTTCTACGTTCTTGTCGCTATTAACATCGACCCATACGGGCAATATCTCCCGATTTAATGATCCGGCGTACGACAAAGTGTTGACCCAGGCAACTCTGGAGAATACAGAGAAAGCGCGCAATGCCGATTATAACGCCGCGGAGAAAATTCTGATGGAACAGGCACCTATTGCACCGATTTATCAGTATACCAACGGGCGTTTAATTAAACCGTGGCTGAAAGGGTATCCGATTACTAACCCTGAAGATGTGGCCTATAGCCGCACAATGTATATCGTTAAGCACTAACAGAGATAATGGCTGGTGGAAAATCACACCAGCCATTTTAAGTTTCCGGGGGCTGGTGCTCCCGGCAAATCAGCAACGCATCCTCTTCACTCAATCTCTCTTTCGTCAGATTACAATATCCCTGACCACCCGTTTTTTGGTGGAAGCGACAGCTATGGCAAAGACCAAAGCCAGGTACATTGTTGGTCCTCTGGATCCCACGTAAAAGTTCAAACAGTAGCTCCTTAAGTACAGTCGCGCGTTCACCCATCGCCGTTTCACCCGCCACCAAAAACGTTGGCGGGAGCAGGGCGTCCAGTAACGTACTGGCTGATTCAGTTAACTGTAAATGTACGCTGCGTTTATCGCGGGCATCCTGCTTACGAACAATCAGTCCTTTGCTTTCTAGCAGCTTCAGCGATTGCGATACGGTGCCTTTGGTGAGGCCGAGGTAGTCCGTTACGCCAAGCGGCGTATTGGAATAACGGTTGCAACGGGCCAGATACATTAACGCGCTGAGTTGTACTGGCTGTAGATCCGCCAGTAAAGGGTGCTGGCGAAACCACATCCTTGTAAGGCTGGAAAGCCGGTCAAGTACGTCGAAAAGTGACATGTCGGGCATAACAAATCCTCCTCGGTATATAGTATCGATTAAAAACTATATTGACAAAGGGGAAAAGCAGCGTAGCATGAATTATAGTATCGAATCGATACTATAATTTAAAGGAGATGTATCATGACTAAAGCTCGTTTCTATCATGCAGGTTGCCCGGTTTGTGTTTCCGCAGAACAGACTCTTCTGCAGCATTTGTCTGCGGATGTTGAAATCGATGTGGTTCATCTGGGAGAGCAACCTGATCGGGTTGCTGAGGCTGAAGTGGCTGGCGTGAAATCTGTTCCGGCGCTGGTGATTGACGGCAATGTGCTGCATATTAATTTTGGCGCTCCCATTGAAGCGTTGAAATAGCAGGATAGGTCGGGAAGTTGCGTTGGCGATTTCCCGAATATACAAGACGTTGGGGAAGGTAGTGTGATGAAAACGACCGAAGAGTATCACCCGATAGATTGCGATCTTCATGATTATCTGGAAATCGCCTGCATGTACCACTATTGGTTGCACATTGAACTAACGGATGGCACATGTTTTGATGCTAAAGCGCTGACGACGTGTACCACCGTGGAAAAAGAAGAATTTCTGGTAGTGGAGCAATCTGAAAACCAGCAAAAAATCCGTCTGGATTGTCTGTCAGCGATCACCGCGCTGACGCCCGGAGCGACGTTTAGCACAGTTAGTTTTCAGCGAGCCTACCGCGGTTAGACTGTATAAATTCGAATGTCGTGCGCCTGGAACGCTGTGGCGTACTCTTTGCTGATGTTGTCCTCTACAACAATCACATCGATATTGCTGCTTTCGGTAACGACATATCGGGCGACGGCTGGGATTTTTTCAGCCGTTAGCGCGACGATAGTTTCATTACATTGTTTAATCACCGCTTTTTTGAACTCACAATCCGCATAATCAAATCCCGTTAAGCCGGATTCAGGCGACATCGCGCAGCCGCCAATAAATCCCTGATCGAATAAAATGTCCTGCACTTGCGCGATGGCGGAAGCTCCCACGCACCCACCTGAAGATCTCTGCACCACGCCACCCAGCATAATGACTTCAAACAGCGGTTTTTTTAGCAAAACGGCGGCAATCTCCGGTGAATTTGTCACCACGGTTAACGCCAGTTCGGCGGGCAGAGCTTCTGCCATTGCCAGATTGGTGCTACCCGTGTCGATAAAAATACAGCTTCCAGATTTGACCAGTCGGGCACATCTCTGCGCGATGTTGCTCTTTTTGGCTACATTAATACTCTTGCGTACGTCGATGTCTTCGGATTCAGGGAGTGTAATGACCGCGCCACCATAAACTTTTTTACACACGCCATCTTTGCTCAATTCATGCAAATCACGACGAATTGTATGTTCAGAAACGCCTAATCGGTTAGCGAGTTCAGAACAAATGACCCTGCCGTTTTCTTGCAGGATCTGAAAGATAAGCGCCTGGCGCTGTTCCGGGAATGCGGCGTAATCGAGCATAGATACTCCAGGTGAAATTAACATCGAGCAATAGAGTGCATGATCGTGCATTATGATTAACGATGTCAACATCCCTTACAGGGGCCGTACTATTCTGGATACAACGGGAAGAGGTTAGCTATGAAGATTGCGCATATGGCGTTATGGACACAGGATCTCGAGCAGCAAGCTCGCTTCTGGATCTCGTTTTTTGACGGCAAGATCAACGAGAAATACCGCAGTAAAACCAATCCTGGGTTTGAATCTTATTTTGTCAAAATTGGCGAGGAAATTGCGATTGAGTTAATGACCAAACCGGGTCTTATCGGACAGCAACCTGACAATAATCGTTGCGGATGGGTACACCTCGCCATTTCTGTTGGCGGCAATGAAAATGTTGATGCCATTGCATTGCAAGCGCAGGAACAGGGGATATTAGTCTCAGGTCCGCGCACTACTGGCGATGGTTATTACGAAGCGGTGATAAAAGATCCTGACGGCAATTTAATCGAGATTGTGGCGTAAGTCTTCAATCAGTTACCTGCAAATAATGAGTACCTGCTGCTCATTATTGATGAGCACAGCTCATAAGTTTGTCCTTCTTTTCCTCTCTAATCACCGACACGTCGAGTCTCTATAATTTTTACTGTTTTCAGCCCCCGGTGGTGCAATGTTGCCACCGTTTTGGAGAGTCGAATATGCAATACCAACTGGATGCCAGACAACAGGCAATCATCCCCATTGCGGCATTCACTGCCACAGGACAGATGGAAAAGTTGGACGTCGCGCTCAACGCCGGACTGGATGCAGGACTCACGCTCAATGAAGTAAAAGAGATCCTGCTACAGCTCTACGCATACTGCGGTTTCCCTCGCAGCCTGAACGGTCTGTCCTGCTTTATGTCGGTGGTGAAAAGTCGAAGCGAGAAAGGGCTTTCAGACGACGAAGGTAGAACGGCCACGCCGCCACCTGCAGACTGGAACAGTGTTCAGGCTGGGAGCCTAACTCAGACGCAACTGGTTGGACAGCCTGTAAGCGGTCCGCTGTTTGACTTTGCACCCGCTATTGATGTCTGGCTTAAAGCACATCTGTTTGGCGATATTTTTCAGCGAGCTGTACTTGACTGGCAGGACCGTGAATGGGTGACCGTTTCGGCGCTGGCCGTTCTGGGCGGCGTTAACAGCCAGCTGAAAAGCCATTTTGCGATATGCCTTAACATCGGGATCCTCCCTGAGCAACTTAGTGAGTTTATTACGATACTCGAACAGCACTGTGGAGCCGGGATTGGGGAAAATGCCCGTACGGTTCTTGATGAATGTCTGGTATGAACACCGCGGACATTATCCATACTGGAGTCACTATGAACGAACAATTTGATGGTAACAGCGTCTTTCCACGTGGAGAGAAAAATGAAGCGTATGCGAAGTATTTCACTGGCGACAGCTATCTGACCATGCTCTCCATGGAAGGCGTGGTAATTGGCAATGTCGCATTTGAACCGGGTTGTCGTAACTTCTGGCATGTTCATCATGAGGGTGGACAAATATTGCTGGTGACCGGTGGCAGAGGCTGGTATCAGGAGTGGAATAAACCGGCACGTGAGCTGAAAACCGGCGATGTCGTGCACATTCCGGCGGGAATGAAACACTGGCACGGCGCCGCGCGTGATAGTTGGTTTGCCCATATCGCCGTGGAAATCCCGGCCCCTGGCGCGTCGAACGAATGGCTGGAACCGGTTAGCGACGCTGAGTACAACCTGCTGCCCTGAACTATGCTGGTTCTGGTAACACCTAATCCCTGAGGAGATCTCAATGGTCATGAATGTGAAGGGTTATGCTGCTCTGGCGGTGAAAGAAGATTTAGTCCCCCATAATTTTGTTCGTCGCGATCCGCGTGAAGATGATGTGGTTATCGATATTTTATACAGCGGTGTATGCCACTCGGATATTCACAACGCCTACAACGATTGGGGCGGTGCTAAATATCCGATGGTACCAGGGCATGAGATCATTGGCCGCGTGGTGCATGTTGGTAAGTCGGTAACAAAATTCAAAGTGGGCGATCTCGCAGGGGTCGGCTGCATGGTTGATTCGTGTCAACACTGTAGCGCCTGCGAGCAGGGGCTAGAGCAGTATTGCGAAGAAGGTAACACGCTAACGTATAACGATATCGACCGTCATGACGGTCTGCCTACTTTCGGCGGCTATTCTGACAAAATTGTCGTTACCGAAAAGTTTGTGGTGAAGGTCCCTGAAGGGATCGATTTACGCGGTGCGGCGCCGCTGCTTTGCGCCGGGATCACAACATGGTCGCCTCTGCGCCACTGGCAGGTAGGCGAGGGCAGTAAAGTCGCGGTTGTCGGTCTGGGTGGACTAGGGCATATGGCAATCAAACTTGCTAATGCGCTGGGCGCGGAAGTTACGCTGTTTACGCGTTCACCGGGCAAAGAAGCTGATGCCAGACGTTTGGGTGCCAGTCACGTTGTGCTTTCCACTGACAGTGAACAGATGAAAGCGACAGCGAATCAGTTTGATCTGATTATCGATACTGTGCCCTACGTTCATGACCTGAACCCTTATATCCCAACCCTGGCGCTAAGCGGTACGCTGGTGCTGGTCGGTTATCTTGGTGCGTTGGATCCGTTTCTGAATACGGTTCCCCTGATCCTTGGGCGTAGGTCTGTGGCGGGTTCAGTTATCGGCGGCATTGCTGAAACGCAGGAGATGATGGATTTTTGCGGTCAGCATGGTATTACCGCCGATGTCGAAGTGATCGATATTCAGGATATTAATCGTGCCTGGCAGCGGATGTTGAAAAGCGATGTGAAATACCGCTTTGTAATTGATATTTCCTCATTGAAATAAGTACAAAAAAGACGCGGATTTCCGCGTCTTTTCTTTTGTTAGTGTGTCGATGGCGATGCTTCAGGATTATCCATATACAGCGTCTGGCTGGGGAATGCAAAGTCGGCGCCGTTTGCCTGGACTATCGTGATAATCTTTAAATAAACGTCTTGCTGTACCGCGAGCCATTCCTTCCAGACGGTGGTTTTCGTGAAGCAATACACCATGATATTCAACGATGAATCGGCAAATTCATTAAAATAGACCAACAGAGTTTGTTTCTGGTCTATTCCAGGATGGCTTTGCAGCATTTCTCTGACCGACTCGACAACGGCACCGACTTTATCGGCATCCTCATATCGTAACCCGATCACCGTTTTAATTCGCCGGTTGGTCATGCGCCCTGGGTTTTCTACGCTGATGGAGGAGAAAATCGAGTTTGGCACATACAACGGACGATGGTCGAAGGTGTTTATTTTAGTCATTCGCCAGCCAATTTCTGCTACCGTGCCTTCAATATTGCGGTCCGGGGAGCGGATCCAATCGCCTATGCTAAACGGTCTGTCGAAATAGAGCATAATGCCTGAGAAAAAGTTGCTCAGAATATCTTTCCCCGCCATACCCACTGCGATACCGCCAATACCGCCAAAGGTTAACAGACCGGATAAGCTCATACCGAAGTGTTCGCCATACAGTAAAATGATGGCAACCACGATGGTAATCTTGATGATACGCGACAGGATCCTCGCGCTGGTGATATCTCTGCCTTTATTAATCTGCGTCTTTTCAAACTGATTAATCACCAGAAAAAGTTTGATGGTCAGGATCAACGCAATCAACGAGGTGCAGATAAAGTCGACCACGCTGGGGGAGATAAATTTCAGGCTGTAACTTTCGATAACGTTATTAGCAATGCTGCCAAACGTCCCAATGATAATGGCATAGACAAAAAATTGTGCGGCATGAAATATGAATCCTTTGCAGCGACGCTCTCCACGATGATACCAGACGCTCATCAGGACCAGCGCGGCACAGCAGCTAAGAATTACCGTCAAATTAAACGCATTATTCATAAACAGTTCAGCGATCATGATTCTTCCTGGCAACTCCGTGTTAGCTAAATATCATCTGACATCCTAATCCCCAGATATTTTACTCAGTTAAGGCGGTCAGATCATTAATCAAAAGGAGAGATAAATAATGCAATCAGCGCTATTTTCAGCGAAATAACGTTGACGTCAACCCTGTATGCGGTTTATGTAGCAGACAGTCAGTTGATGTCATGGTATTGTTAGCGCAAAGTAACAAGGTTTTTCATTTGCAAAAGGACAGTACTATGATCATGGCTAAGCTGAAAACAGCGAAGGGACGGAAGTTTCTGTTGTGCCTGCTTGGAGTGTTTATTATCGCAGCGTCGGTCGTGACGCGAGCGACGATTGGTGGCGTTATTGAACAGTATGACATTCCGCTATCCGACTGGACCGCTTCAATGTACGCCATTCAATCTGCAATGATTTGTGTCTACAGCATGGTGTTTACGATTCTGTTGGCTATCCCGCTAGGTATCTATTTCCTCGGTGGTGAGGAGCAACACTAGGCGTTTAAAATGCCGGATGATATCGCCATCCGGCATTTCATTGAGTGGTTAATCGTCTTCTTCGTCGTCCAGTTCAACTGGCGTTTGATATTCATCCGGCTTGATGACCAGCAGGTCACAGCGTAGATGATCGATAACCTGTTCCGCGGTATTACCAAGAAACGCAGCAGAAATACCGGTACGTCCGACGGTCCCCAATACCACAATACCCGCCTGCAAGTGCTCGGCTAAATCAGGAATGACCTCTTCAGGTAAGCCTTTTTCAACGTGCGTCACTTTCTCATCAATACTGAATTTCTGGCGTAGCGCCTTCATGGCCAGCAGATGCTGTCCACGGATTGCGTCGTTATAAACGCTGGGATCAAATTCAGGCAGTTCAATCGCGATGTTGATTGGTGTGACAGGGTAGGCGCCAACCAGATGCACTTCGGTATGGTTAACCTGTTCTGCAAGCTGTAGCGTCTCTTTGACCAGTTTTTCATTGAGCGCGTTGTGATAAGCCTCTTCACTGGCGAGGTTTACGGCAACCAGTGCTTTACCCCCTTCAGGCCATGGCTGGTCTTTCACCATCCATACCGGACTTGGACATTTACGCAATAAATGCCAGTCGGTTGGCGTAAATATTACGGCTTCGAGGCGGTCGTGTTGGTGCGCCATCTTGAGGACCAGATCATGCCTGGCACTGATGACTTCCTGGATGATGGCTTCAAAGGGTCGGTTATGCCAGACCACTTTAATCTCCAGAGGGATCCCTGCTTCGATGTAGTATTTCGCTTGTTCACGTATCCATGCAGTTCGCTGGCTGATGACCCCCTGACGCATTGCCGTACGCTCATCAGGCGACAGCAGGGTAGTCATCTCATAGGAAAAGTCATAGATCGGCAAAAAGGCTTTAATTTTGCCACCAATCCGTTGATGCAAATAAACAGCTCGCCGTAATGCTGGTTGATCGTCCTGGTTAGGGTCGATGACGACCAGCATATTTTTATACATAGCCATACAGGGTCTCCTTACAACTGTCATCGCAGTTTGTAACTAAAAGAGTAACCCAATAATGTGGTTTGAAACAGGGGAGAACCTCTAGCCAGATCAATAAATTGGGGAAATCTCCAGCTTTTATCTACATCCCGCTCAATTTAAACAATTTTTCTCAGCCTGTAGTGCACCGAATCTTCCGCTCGCTTTGGCAGTAATGCGCTGTAAATTTAAAAAAACTCATCAAGCATCAAGTGAAACTGCAATTTTTTCTCGTCGGGTTGAGGAATGCCATATTGTTGAAAAAGCCTGTTTTGCAGTGAATGTGAAAATTCACCGAGGCAGTTCCAGAGAATAGCGAGATCCTGGTATTGATCGGCGATGCCAACTCGTCCCACATCAAGACACCCCACTATTTCATCATTACAAAAAATAATGTTATCCAGTGAAAAGTCACCGTGAGTAACAACAGGAACAGATGAGAAGGGCAAAAGAGTGTGCATCTTTTCCCAGACCTGTTCAACAGAACAGCCATTGCGTTCATCATCAAAATCCTCGGCATCAACAAGATTATTTTTCATCCGGTTTTGTGCCAGTGTGAGACGAAATTGGTGATTGCTGTTAAAGGGGCAACTATTTACTGGAATGGCATGTAACCGACGCAAAAATGTCGCCAAAGCGTCAACAATATCATTACTCATATCAGGGTGCTCTTCTAACATCTGGAAGGCAGTTTTCCCTGGTATTGCCGTGGTGACTAGCAATGCTACGTCAGGCGTTCGGGAAAAATGCTTAACGTTTGGCAGCGGGATGTAATCTTTCAACCAGATGAGCCTGACCATTTCATCCGTAATATCATTGGCAACGCTACCGTTACCTTGCTTCAGATATAATTCAGGGGCATCCACTTTGTCGTAAAGTCGGTAGATGGCAGCACCAGATTGACCGACATGGTCACGTGCCCATTTATAGCCATCAAGCTCATGGTCCAGGCTTGAGTTTAATTGCAAACGCGCGCAGGTGCTTTCCCTGTGAATATGATTCATAACATTCCTTTGTCTGAGTATGGATAAACGGCGGGTGCACACATTACAAGTTGATTATTAAAACAGGGAATAACCTCCTGCCAGATCAATAAATCGGGAAAATTTAGCGATTTGACAGAAGGATAACAGAGAGGCTTGCGGAAAGATTACGCAACGTTACGCGTGTGGCCGGCAAGAACTGCCAGCGCGTCGCTGTTCTCAATAGTGATATATTTGCCTTTCACCGCCAGCATGCCGCTTTTCTGGAAACGACCCAGCAGGCGGCTGATGGTTTCAACCGTCAGACCGAGGTAGTTACCGATGTCGCCACGGGTCATGGTCAGGCGGAATTCACGAGGCGAGAACCCACGCTGGGCGAAGCGACGAGACAGATTGTAGATAAAGGCCGCCAGGCGCTCTTCAGCGTTTTTCTTCGACAGCAACAGGATCATATCCTGGTCGCCTTTGATTTCGCCACTCATCAGACGCATCATCTGCTGACGCAGGTTCGGCATCTTACCGGACAGGTCATCAAGGGTTTCGAAAGGAATTTCGCATACCATTGAGGTTTCCAACGCCTGAGCAAAGCTCGGGTGATGGCCGCTGCCAATGGCGTCAAAACCTACCAGGTCACCCGCCAGATGGAAACCGGTAATTTGCTCATCGCCTTGTTCGGTAATGGTATAGCTTTTTATCGTTCCGGAGCGGATAGCGTAGAGTGATTTAAGCTCATCACCTGCTTTAAAGAGCGTCTGCCCTTTTTGGATAGGCTTTTTGCGCTCGATGATGTTATCGAGCTGGTCAAGCTCATGCTCGTTAAGTGTGAACGGGATGCAAAGCTGGCTGATGCTGCAATCCTGGCAATGGATAGCACAACCGCCAGACTGAATGCGCCGTATAATTCGCTTTTCCGGGATCATAGGTCTGCTCAAGCCGTAATTGATATTTGTCAATTTTAACATCTTTTTGGTGAGCACGTAAGCCTGAGCTACTCCCAATAGAGAATAATTCAGGCATAACTGGAGCGAATGTTTGTATCTGCTTGATTAACCACACTTAATCTGGGGCCGCATTATGCGGAAGTGTGATGAATAAGGCATTAATTGCCTGGAATCTAGAGTAGCAAATAACCTTCGTGGCGCAATAACCACTCTTTTCGTTGTACACCGCCGGCATATCCGGTCATGGTGCCGTTACGTCCAATGACGCGATGACAGGGGACCACAATGCTTACTGGATTGGAGCCATTAGCAGCGCCGACGGCTCTTGCAGCGCCGGGGCGCCCCAACTGTTCGGCCAACTGACCATAATGCATGACCTGCCCGCAGGGGATAGTGCGTAATGCTTGCCAGACTTCACGCTGGAAAGGCGTCCCAGCGGTTGCCGTTTCCAGCGTGTCAATTATGCTGAGGTTTCCGGCAAAATACTCAGAGAGTTTGTCGCTTAATCCACCAGGATTTTTGGCGGTAATGCGCTGATAACCTTCTGTACGGTAATGAATATCAAGCAATTGTGCCATGCGATCGCTGTGCTGATCCCATTCCACTGCGCGCAGGCGAAATTGCTCATCACAAATAACCCACAGCGGGCCCAGCGGCGTGTCGATGGTGTCTTCCAGTAAGTTAAGCATCCGTTTCTCTCATTACAGCATTCAGGCGAGGCTACACATTATCACGCCAGTGACCGTCGCAGCTATACCCCTAAAAACGGATATCAATTTGTCGTGAGTAGGTCGGTTCAGCGCGGAGGGTCCGGTTAATTATTGGAAATAACCGTAAACCGTTACCGGTATAGTTGTCGGTATAATAGTGCGCGGTTATGATAATGCTCGTCGCAATACGCTGGAGGATGAAACATGAACCTTGATGATGCATCGCTGTTTCTTGACGCTATGGGGGATGTTCAACCGCTGAAAAAACATGCCGATGTGCACTGGCAGCCCATGCGCAATCTTCGCACTCCGGCGCGTATTGATACGCTTCAACTGGATAATTTTCTCTCGACGGGATTTCTCGATATTGTCCCGTTGAATGTGCCGCTTGAGTTTCGTCGCGAAGGTTTACAGAACGGCGTGACTGACAAGCTGCGAAACGGAAAATACCCGCAGCAGGCGAGCCTTAATCTTATTCGCCAACCTGTTGAAACATGTCGCCAGATGCTCTTTAGCTTTATTCTGCAGGCGCAGCAGGAAGGGTTGCGTAACGTGTTGGTGATACACGGCAAGGGACGTGACGATAACTCCCATGCCAATATTGTTCGCAGCTACGTGGCGCGCTGGTTGACGGAATTTGACGACGTGCAAGCATACTGCGCCGCACTGCCGCATCACGGCGGCAGCGGGGCATGTTATGTGGCATTGCGTAAAACCGCACAGGCAAAACAGGACAACTGGGAGCGTCACGCTAAACGCAGTCGCTGAACGACGTAAACATCAGGCGGCCAGCACTCTGTTCCTGCCTTCGTTCTTGGCTTTGTACAACGCGTCGTCAACGCGTTTGAATAACTCATCGATGCTTTCATTTGTTTCGTGCCGAGCTACGCCAATGCTGACGGTAAAGCGGGGAAGGCCAGGGAGAGTCACTTTGGCCACTGTCGCCCGTATCACTTCTGCGAGATTGAGGGCAATATCTAACGAGGTTCGCGGCAGCAGCAGCACAAATTCTTCACCTCCCCAGCGAAAAATCAGATCGTCCTTTCTTGCACAAGATTCCAGTGTGCGTGCCAGAGCGCAAAGTACCTCATCACCTTTTAAATGACCAAAAAGATCGTTAATGCTTTTAAAGCGATCGGTGTCGATCAACAGCAGGCTGTAATCCTGTGTCAATGACATCGCGTGGGTCTGTTCCGGCTCGGTTACCTGATAAAAATGTCGGCGGTTAAGCAATCCCGTTAAGGCGTCACGCAGGGCCGCACGCTCAAGCTCCTGTTCCAGCCGCTTTTGCTCGGTAATATCATGAATAATGCACAACATGAGCTTATTACCGTAGATTTCGATTGGCCCGGCGTAGGTTTGTACGTGACGGGATGTGCCGTCTGCCAGTTTATGCACAAAATGCAAAGGCTTATGGCCACCGGGAAGATGGGCGATTTCATGCATCACCGGGAGTATATGACGGCCCAGCGTATTGATTTCCCATGTATGTTTCTGGCACATCGTATCATGGTTATAGCCATAAAAATTTAGCGCACTGAGATTTGCATCAACGATCAGCCCATCACGGGACGGATCGATAAGCAACATTGGGGCCGAGTTAGTCTGGAAAAAACGCGCGTAAAATCCCTGTTTTTTTCGCTGATAATTCGCTGAACGGCTCGCTTTCAGACCTTGCGAAGTCGGTGTTTCAATGCCTTCGAAAAGAATGACGTCACCTGATTCCGGCAGAGAGCGGATGGACAGGCGGCTGGCCATCGCGACGTCTTCACCTTCGCGGCAAACCGTAAGGATTTCTACAATGTCGTGATGATTTCTCAAATCGCTGAGATACATGGTTAAATCATTCTGGGCATGAGTTGAAAATATGCCCTTGCGGAGTAGAGAAAAGCAGGGGGCCTGCATCAGTTCCCGTGCAACGGTATTAGCGAACACCAGTTCTTCGGTATGCGGCGAAACAATCCACACCGGCAGGGTTAATAAATCCAGTGAATGCAGCTCGGTTGTGCTCATCGATAATCCCGTTATCTTTATCTGCTGTGTTGCCCGTTTAATGGCATCTGTTTTTATATTACAGTCTCATAATGTTATTGATTGTTGAGGAGACAAAGACTGTACGATTCGCTGCTGCTTAATGTTGCTTTCCGTTGGAATCAATTCATGGATCTGATGCGCAGGCAACGGTTTTGCAAACAAGAAACCTTGCAGCACACCACATCCCATCTGGGTCAGGAGTATTTCCTGCTCCTGGGTCTCTATTCCTTCAGCCACCACTTGCATATTCATGGAGTGGGCTATGTCAATAATAGTAGACACAATCTTTGTATTTTTGCTGTTCTCGCTGATATCTTTAACAAATACTCTGTCAATTTTTAATTCCCGTGCCGGAAGAGACTTCAACATCAATATATTTGAATAACCGGTACCGAAATCATCAATAGAAACGGTGATCCCTAAAGCTGAAAATGCATTTAAGACTTCAGCGCTACGTTTTAAATTTTTAAGTGCTGTACTTTCAGTCAATTCCAGCGTGAGATATGCAGGTGACAGTTGATATTGTGCAAGGGCGCTGCAAACCACATCAACGATGTCATGTTGTTCAAACTGGGAAGGGGAAAGATTAACGGCGAGGGTCCATTCCGCATGGCCCTGTAACTTCCATTGATGTAACTGCTGGCATGCCTGCTGGATAACCCATTTACCGACCGGAATGATAAGCCCTGTTTCTTCCAGCGCAGGCAGAAACTCTGCGGGTAACAGCATGCCGCGTTCCGGGTGATGCCAGCGTAATAACGCTTCAAAACCGGTCAGGGAATGATCTCCGGCGGTGTATTTGGGTTGGTACCAAAGCTCAAATTGATCGTGTTCCAGAGCTTGTGACAGTTCCTGTAAAAATGTCGGCGGTGTATCGGCGATAGCTTCCATTTCTGGGCTATAAATAGCCCAACCGTTTCTGCCAGCCTGTTTGACATGATACATCGCCATATCAGCCTTTACTTTTAACTCATGCAACGTGGAACCATGCTCAGGATAAATACTGCTTCCCGCACTTAACGAAACCCGAATGGTGTACCCAAAAAGCGTGAAAGGATCGCCAATCGCAGCGGCAATCCGGGTCAGCAGAGCGGTGATATGCTCTTTATTGCAGTCAGGAACCAGAAGAATAAACTCATCTCCCCCCAGCCTCGCCAGCGTCATGGTGTCATCAAGGCAGCTGTAGATTCGCTGCGTACTGGCGATCAGCAACTGATCGCCGATGTGATGTCCCCAGGTATCGTTAACGACTTTGAAGCGATCGAGATCGATGAATACCAGAGCAAATTGATGCTGATGCAGTTTGGAATGCTGCAGACAGGCCTGTAAGCAGGCATCTATCTGTGTGCGATTGGCAAGTCCGGTCAGCGCATCGAAGTGGACCTGATGCTCAAGCTGGCAGTTAAGTTGATGTAAGTTGTCTGCCAGTCGGGAGGTACGCAGTTGCGAATCCACCATCGACACCACCAGCATGATACCCAAAATAACCAGCGTGACGGCGCAGACCCAGACAGAGAGTTCCAGTGTGCTGAGTCCATTGTGTACCGTGTGTCCAAAATGGGTGAATGTTGCCGCTCCCATCCCGGTGTAATGCATAGAGGCAATCGCCAGCGCCATAATAAGGGCGGCGACAAGCCGATTGATCAGGGCTCGACGGGTATTTTGGCGTAAATGAAACGCCAGCCACAAACCCACACCAGATGCAACGATGGCAATCATCACTGAGAGCAGTATCAGCGAATGACTCCATAGGATGGCAACATGCTCAATGATGGCATACATGCCAACGTAGTGCATGGTGACGACACCGGCGCTTAATATTCCTGTGGCTACGACTAATCGTTTTGTTGAAAGCGTATTACCGGAAATGGCGATATTAATGGCGAGAGTTGCAGAAATGAGCGCAATAAAGAAAGAAAATGCCGTGAGCGAAAAATGGTAATTGATCGGCATACTCATTTTCATGGCCAGCATACCGATAAAATGCATTGACCATATCCCCATCCCTAGCGTAGCCCCGCCAGACAGGCGCCAGAAGGTTGATTCACGTCGATTGGAGATTGCCACCTTGCCCGCACTATCGAGAGCAATAAAAGAGGCAATAAACGCGACAACAAAGGAAATCCCAATCAATACAGGGTCCCACGACACGTTCAACATCATACTACCTATCGAAAAAAAGCCGTGGTAATAAATCTAGCAGGTTTTGTCCAGTTAACATGATAAAACCGGGAATGTTCTTATGTTTTTACACTGGTATTAGAGGAAACAGGAAGATAGTGAAAATAACGAGCCATTACTTATATAAACATTCACCAAATTTATAGTTCTGTGTGTTTTATGCTCTCCATGTGCTTGTCATCACAATAACCTGATGACTGGCGCCATCACAGCCATTTGACGGAATAAAACACTGAACTAACGGGAATAAAAGGTGTAATTTCTTGCCTTAAGTAAAAGGATTGCAGGCTCTCATTGAAAGTTCAGCTTTCGTCGCAGAGCAATGGCATTCTGCATTGCAGGTGCTATAAAAAATAATATCTACATAATTTCTTAGTGCACAGGACTAAAATGTTAAATGATATTAGCGTCAGAACCTTTATTATTTTATTTCTGCTCATTTCGGCGGTTGCTCTCAATATTGTTGAGATGATTTTCTCGGCCACGTCGGAAATTATAATTGGTACGAATGTGGTAAGCGTTATTTCTATATTATGCTTATGGTGGTATATGACGAAATACCTGGTCATGCCGATCAATACGGTAAAAAGGAGCATTGAGGAAGTGACGTCTGGGAATCTGGCGATCAGTATTCCTGAGTTTGGTAATAATTGTGCGGGTAGACTAATACCGGGCATCAATAGTTTATCGAGTAATATTTCAACACTCGTTAATGAGATCAGAACATCCTCACAAACGGCGATGGCGCTCTCTGAACAGCTTGCGGAACGCAGCGCCGAGCTTTCAGTGAAAACGGAACAACAATCCGGAGCATTGATGCAGACGGCTGCTAATATGGATGAGATAGCCGTTAATACGCGAAATAATGCTGAAAACACGCAAATCGCCAGCGTCCAGGCAACAGTTGCCACGCAATGCGCCATTCAGGGTGGCGAATTAATGGTGCAGGTTGCGACAAATATGCGTTCAATCACCGAATGTGCACAGCAGATGACGGAAATTATTACGCTAATTGATGGTATCGCATTCCAGACAAATATTCTGGCATTGAATGCTGCCGTGGAAGCGGCGAGGGCCGGTGAACATGGCAAAGGTTTTTCCGTGGTGGCCGGTGAGGTCAGAATGCTTGCACACCGAAGTGCGGATGCCGCTAAGAATATTAAGCAGCTGATTGCGCAAACCCATCAAAATGTTCAGCAAGGTGCAGCTATTGTGCGTGAAGCAGAAAAAAATATGCATGATATTGTCGGTGGTGCCGGTCAATTAAACCAACTGATGGGCGAGATATTAACCACTACACAGGAGCAGGAGAAAGGAATTATCAGAATTACTCATGCACTGGCCGAACTGGAGAATGTAACCCAAAGTAATGCCATTATGGTTGATGAGCTTTCTGATTCCTCAGGTATCCTGAAAAACCAGGTGATTGATCTCCAGTCGCGAACACATAAATTTCGCTTAAGTAACGCTCTTGAGTCAGCGAGATGGCAGCGGGCTTAACCGGACATCTCGATGCAAGCGTCGCAATCGTCGGCGCTTTTTGTATTATCAGATATTTTCATGAATCATTTCAGCACAATGGGACAATGAGATATTGCTTAACATATTCTGACAGCTAGACTAACGAAAAAAGCTGAATGTTTGTGGAGGCGCTGTGGAAGCCATTAAGGGAACGGATGTTAATGTGCCGGATGCCGTGTTTGCCTGGCTGTTGGATGGCCGGGGTGGGGTGAAACCCTTGGAAGATAACGATGTTATCGATAGTCAGCATCCCTGCTGGCTACATCTTAATTATACCCATCCTGAAAGCGCCCAATGGTTGGCGACAACACCTCTTCTTCCCAACAATGTGCGTGATGCGCTGGCAGGCGAAAGCACACGCCCACGCGTCAGTAGAGTCGGGGAAGGTACGCTGATTACACTGCGCTGTATTAACGGCAGCACCGACGAGCGTCCTGACCAACTTGTGGCGATGCGTTTATATATGGATGAACGTCTGATTGTCTCAACCCGCCAGCGCAAAGTGCTGGCACTGGATGATGTGGTCAGCGATCTCCAGGAAGGGACAGGACCGGCTGATTGTGGCAGTTGGCTGGTGGATGTGTGTGATGCGCTAACCGACCATGCCAGCGAATTTATCGAACAGCTGCACGACAAGATTATTGATCTGGAAGATAACCTGCTCGATCAGCAGATCCCACCGCGTGGTTTTTTAGCTTTACTGCGTAAGCAGCTAATTGTGATGCGCCGTTATATGGCACCACAGCGTGATGTCTATGCCCGTCTGGCGAGTGAACGTTTACCCTGGATGACCGACGACCATCGGAGACGGATGCAGGATATCGCTGACAGGCTGGGGAGAGGGCTGGATGAAATAGACGCCTGTATTGCCCGGACCGGTATTATGGCGGATGAAATTGCGCAGGTGATGCAGGAGTCTCTGGCTCGCCGAACGTATACAATGTCATTGATGGCTATGGTTTTTCTTCCCAGCACATTTTTAACCGGGCTTTTCGGCGTTAACCTCGGCGGTATCCCCGGCGGTGGTTGGCAGTTTGGTTTCTCGCTTTTTTGTATTCTGTTAGTGGTCCTGATTGGTGGTGTTGCTTTATGGTTGCACCGTAGTAAATGGTTGTAACAACAACGTTTTTTAGTGGCTTTTGCGCATGAAAACGTCCTGATTTTTGAGCGAAGTCAATAAACCATCTACCTATTCGGGGCAATATCTCTCTCGCAGGTGAATGCAACGTCAAGCGATGGGCGTTGCGCTCCATATTGTCTTACTTCCTTTTTTGAATTACTGCATAGCACAATTGATTCGTACGACGCCGACTTAGATTAGTCGGCTTTTTTTTGCCTGCAGGAAATCAGCGTCTACCCTAAAAGAGTCAACCTGAATGACTGGAGGGGTATATGACCTGTCTGATTGCAACGTCGAACACTGATTCGCTACCGACCGATCCGGTTCCCATTCCCGATCCCATACCTCGTCCGCAGCCCATGCCGGATCCGCCGCCGGATGAAGAACCGATTAAATTGTCGCATCACGGGCACAGATCTGCGAGGATACGCGCCTGCTGAATGTGAGTTTTTACCGCGAGATTAAATTGTGACCGCTTTTTCAACCCTGAATGTTTTACCTGCTGTTCAACTCGAGAATCTTAACGAGCTGGGCTATCTTGAAATGACGCCTGTTCAGGCTGCTGCGTTACCGGCAATCCTGGCGGGTAAAGATGTTCGCGTGCAGGCTAAAACCGGCAGTGGCAAAACGGCTGCTTTTGGTCTTGGGCTATTACAGCATATTGATGCCGCGCTGTTTCAGACGCAGTCTCTGGTGCTGTGCCCAACGCGCGAGCTTGCCGACCAGGTGGCGGGTGAACTGCGTCGTTTAGCGCGCTTCCTGCCAAACACCAAGATCTTAACGTTGTGCGGTGGGCAACCCTTTGGCGCACAGCGTGACTCCCTGCAACATGCACCACATATTATTGTTGCCACACCGGGTCGTTTACTTGACCACCTGCAAAAAGGCACCGTTTCTCTGGATGCCCTGAATACGCTGGTTATGGATGAAGCCGACCGCATGCTGGATATGGGCTTTAGCGATGCGATTGATGATGTCATTCGCTTTGCGCCTGCGTCACGTCAGACTTTGCTGTTTTCCGCAACCTGGCCGGAAGCCATTGCTGCTATCAGTGGCCGGGTACAGCAAAATCCATTAACGATTGAAATTGATACGGTCGATGCGTTACCGGCGATTGAACAGCAGTTTTTCGAAACCTCCAGCCACGGAAAAATTCCGCTGCTGCAAAAGCTACTCAGCCAGCATCAACCCGCATCGTGCGTTGTTTTTTGTAACACCAAAAAAGATTGTCAGGCTGTTTGTGATGCACTGAATGCGGCAGGGCAAAGCGCATTGTCATTACATGGCGACCTGGAACAACGCGATCGCGATCAGACGCTGGTTCGTTTTGCCAACGGTAGCGCGCGCGTCCTGGTCGCAACCGATGTGGCCGCACGTGGCCTGGATATCAAATCACTTGAGCTGGTAGTTAACTTCGAACTGGCGTGGGATCCGGAAGTCCACGTCCATCGTATCGGACGTACCGCGCGTGCCGGCAACAGCGGTCTGGCGATTAGCTTCTGTGCGCCGGAAGAAGCGCAGCGTGCCAACATTCTTTCTGAAATGCTGCAACTGAAGCTAAACTGGCTAACTGCGTCAGCTAACGGCTCAATCCTGCCGCTGGAAGCAGAGATGGCGACGTTATGCATTGATGGCGGTAAAAAAGCGAAAATGCGTCCTGGCGATGTTCTGGGGGCTCTGACCGGTGACATTGGCCTGGATGGCGCCGATATCGGCAAAATTGCCGTTCATCCTGCACACGTTTATGTCGCCGTCCGCCAGAACATAGCGCACAAGGCGTGGAAGCAATTACAAAACGGTAAGATTAAAGGCAAGACTTGCCGGGTCCGGTTATTGAAATAACTACCCGTTGGGGCGCCTGATGGCGCTCCGCTTATCAGGCCTACAGGCGCTGATGCACGTTGTAGGCCTGACAGACGCTTACTTCACTTCCACCACGTTCAGGCGTAATTCATCCAGTTGAGCATCATCTTCTTCTGGCTGCCAGCCCGCAGGCTGCAGCGGGATCTCTTCACGATCGAACGCTAAATCACCGCCGTTCACAACCTCTGAGCCGTGCTTAATGCCTTTAAAATCGAACAGATTGATATCGCTCAGATGTGAAGGTACAACGTTTTGCATTGCGCTGAACATGGTTTCAATGCGGCCTGGATAGCGTTTGTCCCAGTCACGCAGCATGTCGGCAATGACCTGACGCTGCAGGTTAGGCTGTGAGCCGCACAGATTGCACGGAATAATCGGGAAACCTTTCGCCTCGGAGAAACGCTCGATATCTTTCTCACGGCAGTAAGCCAGCGGGCGGATCACGATGTGCTTACCGTCATCACTCATCAGCTTCGGCGGCATGCCTTTCATTTTCCCGCCGTAGAACATGTTTAAAAACAGCGTTTGCAGGATGTCGTCGCGATGGTGGCCGAGCGCAATCTTGGTGGCACCTAACTCGGTTGCCGTACGGTACAGAATGCCGCGACGCAGGCGAGAGCAGAGCGAGCAGGTCGTTTTGCCTTCTGGGATTTTGTCTTTGACGATCCCGTAGGTGTTTTCTTCGACAATCTTGTACTCAACGCCCAGCTGTTCCAGATACTCTGGCAGAATGTGCTCCGGGAAACCGGGTTGTTTTTGATCGAGATTAACCGCAACTAAGGAAAAACTGATCGGGGCGCTTTGCTGCAAATTACGCAGGATCTCCAGCATGGTATAGCTGTCTTTCCCGCCGGAAAGGCACACCATAATGCGATCGCCGTCTTCAATCATATTGAAATCGGCAATGGCTTCGCCCACGTTACGACGCAGACGTTTTTGCAATTTGTTCAGGTTGTATTGTTCTTTCTTGCTAATATCTTGATTTTGCGACATTTAATAGAGGCTCAATTCATAGTGTGGCATCAGAAGAGTATGCATCACGCCGGATAGTCCGGCAAAAGAAGTCTGATATAAAAACTGTGGCGTGTATGGTACGGATAAGCGGGAAAAATGTCAGCACATTTAGGACAGGAATCGAGGGGGATAAGGGGTAGATGCAAAAAGCCCGCAACGATGTGCGGGCCAGACAGCTTAGCGGACTACCAGTACCGAACACTCCGCGTGACGCACTACAGCCGCGGCGTTAGAGCCCAGCAGGTAGGTGGTGATGTCAGGTCGGTGTGAGGCAATAATGACCATATCGGCCGGTAATTTTTTGGCGATCTCCAGAATCTTGTCTTTCGGCGCACCTTCTGCGACATGAACGTGCACTCTGTCCGTTGGGATATTGAACTTCTTGATAATCTCTTCCAGTTGAGATTTCGCTTCGGCTTTCAGATCGTCCATGGCCGGTAACTCTGCCGAGTAGGCCAGTCCCAGGGAAGCGTAATAGGGCAATGACGGAATGACGGTCAAAAAATGAACCTGTGCATCGTCGATCTTTGCTTCTGCTTCAACATGGGCAATAACGCGTTGAGTTAATTCTGAGTCTGAAATATCGATGGGTACAAGAATCGTTCTGTTCATAAAACCTCCTGTTTAAGTATCCACCTAAAGCTTACCGCGTAATGGCACTTTATGTACAATGACAACGATCACATTTTGGCATCACTTTATTTTGATTTCAGGAAATTTGCCTTTTATTACCCCATCGTAAAATCGGCCTTTAGAGACCACGATCAGGAAATCACGAAAAATACGGGCAGGGACCTGCTGATATTGCAAGGTCGTCAACTGGTGAAAGCGAATTTCTAGGGTGCAAGAGGATTCGTCATAGCCGACGGATGCAATACGGGATGATTTTACAGGATGATGATTCATTGCAGGTATCCTCTACTACAGACCTTAATGCAAGATATCATCTATCAGAGATGTGTTTTAACGCAACAGATATAATGTTTTGAATGAGATAAAACAGAATTATTAGAGCGTAAAGAGAGCCCGCCGTTGCCAGCGGGCTGACGGATTAGAACTGGTAAACCATACCCAGTGCTACAGTGTCATCGGTAGAGATGTCATTGGCAGTGTAGAAGGTTTTGTCTTCATCAAGCAGGTTGATTTTGTAATCAACGTAAGTGGAGAAGTTTTTGTTGAAGTAATAAGTGGCACCTACGGAGGCATATTTAACCAGATCCTGGTCACCGTCTGATCCGTTTACACCCAGATCTTTACCTTTAGACATCAGGAAAGAAACTTCCGGACGCAGACCGAAGTCGAACTGGTATTGTGCAGTGACTTCAAAGTTCTGAGTTTTGTTGGCAATAGTATTATCACTACCGTCAGAACCACCATACGGGGTCATATTGCGGGTTTCAGAGTACATGGTTGCCAGGTAGATATTGTTCGCGTCGTATTTCAGACCAGCAGTCCATGCGTCAGCCTTATCACCACCTGCGGTAGAATGGTTTACCTGCTCATTAGTACGGTCAGAAGAGGTGTATGCCGCACCGAAGCTTACGCCCATACCCAGATCGTAGGTAGAGGAGATACCGAAGCCGTCACCGTTAGAGTTCTTCATGTTACGATCGTCGCCACCGTTATTGGTGCCTTCTTGCTCTGGTGACTGATTTTCGTTCGCACCCTGGTACTGCAGTGCAACGTTCAGACCGTCAACCAGACCAAAGAAGTCGGTGTTACGGTAGGTTGCAACACCGTTTGCACGACCGGTCATGAAGTTGTCTGCTTTGGTGTAAGAGTCGCCACCGAACTCTGGCAGCATATCGGTCCAGCCTTCAACGTCGTACATGACGCCGTAGTTACGGCCGTAGTCGAATGAACCGTAGTCGCCGACTTTAATACCTGCGAATGCCAGACGAGTCCAGGAGTCGCCTTTATCACCTTCGGTGCCGTTGGCCTGAACCTGATATTCCCACTGGCCATAACCGGTGATCATATCATTAACCTGTGTTTCGCCTTTGAAGCCCATACGCATATAAGTCTGATCGCCATCGCTGTTAGCGTCGTCAGAGAAATAATGCAGGCCGTCTACTTTTCCGTAGAGATCTAATTTGTTGCCGTCTTTATTATAAACTTCTGCAGCGTGAGCAGCGCCTGCAGCCAGCAGGGCAGGAATTACGAGAGCCAGTACTTTTCTGTTCATTGAAATAATCCTTTAGTTTTTTTATTAACCTGTGACTACCCATATAGGGAGTAAAAGCATGCTAAAGGAGAAGTTCCGTAAAGAGATAAATATGAATTGTTACGTCTTAAGTAAAACCTTAAACAAATGATTCTACGGAAATGATAATAATTGGCATGAATGGATTAATGAAAATATATATAAAATAAAAATTATACAATTGAATTTTGTTGGGCTATTCTGCGCGTGTTATATGCCTTTATTGTCACGTTTTATTTTTCGTTGGTATATTGATGGCAATTATTAATTAGCCAGCGAATAAATTGACAAGCCCGAACAACTGTTCGGGCTTTTTTTTTGATTCCAGCTTAATGCTGAACGAAAGGTGTTACTCGGTACTGCTCTTTTCCGCTTTGCCTGCCAGTTGGGCCAGGAAGTCGTAGCGTTTTTGCAAATCAGCCGTCGCATCCTTCCACAGCTGTTCTGCAACTTCTGGCTGTTGGGCGTTCAGGCGGCGGAAACGCTGCTCGTTAAGCAATGTTTCGGCCAGCGCATCTGACGGTGGGCGCGAGTCGAGCGCCAGCGGCAGCTTACCTTCGTCTGCTCGGCGTGGGTCAAAGCGGTACAGCGGCCAGAATCCGGTAGCCGTGAGTTGACGCATCTGATCGTGGCTTAGCGCGAGATCATAGCCATGCTCCTCACATGGGCTATACGCGATAATCAGCGACGGGCCGGGGTAGGATTCAGCTTCCTGGATAGCTTTGACCGTCTGATTCAACTGGGCGCCCAGAGAAATCTGTGCGACATAAACATGCCCGTACATCATCATGCTGACGCCAAGATCTTTGCGAGCCTTGCGCTTGCCATGCTCACCAAACTTGGTAACCGCCCCAAGCGGCGTGGCTTTCGACGCTTGTCCACCCGTGTTGGAGTAACACTGGGTATCCAGCACCAGAATATTGACGTTCTCGGTCAGACTCAGGACGTGATCCAGTCCGCCAAAACCAATATCATAAGCCCAGCCGTCGCCGCCAATCAGCCAGATGGACTTCTCGACCAGCGCGTCGGCATCGGTTAACAGTTGCTGTGCACCTTCGACATCTTTCAGATGCTGGCGCAGCGCAGCAACTTGCTCACGGCGTACTTCTGGCGTCGCTTCAGCATGCAGGGCGTCATTCAGTTCAGACGGAATATTATCCGCAAACTGCTCCAGCAAACGCATGACGCGCACACGGTGTTGATCCACCGTCAGGCGGAAGCCCAGACCAAACTCGGCGTTATCTTCGAACAGAGAGTTTGCCCACGCAGGTCCACGACCATTGACATCGGTCGTATACGGCGTTGAAGGGAGGTTACCGCCATAAATCGATGAACAGCCGGTCGCGTTAGCGATCAGCATGCGGTCGCCATACAGCTGCGTAAGCAGTTTGATATACGGTGTTTCACCACAACCAGAACAGGCGCCGGAATATTCAAACAGCGGAGTGATTAACTGCGAGGTACGGATATCAATGCGTTCAAGCTTGCTGCGGTCGATCTCCGGCAGATTGAGGAAGAAGTCATAGTTAACTTTTTCTTCTTCAACATGCTCAAGGCGCGACATCATATTGATGGCCTTGATTTCCGGGTTTTGGCGATCTTTTGCCGGGCAAACTTCGACACACAGATTACAGCCAGTGCAATCCTCTGGTGCAACCTGCAGTACATACTTCTGACCGCGCATATCGCGTGATTTCACATCCAAAGAATGCAGACTAGCAGGGGCGTTTTCCATCGCTTCAGGTGAAACCACTTTGGCGCGGATTGCCGAGTGCGGGCAAGCGGCAACGCAGTGGTTACACTGGGTACACAGTTCTTCCTTCCAGATGGGGATCTCTTCGGCGATATTGCGTTTTTCCCAACGCGTGGTGCCCATTGGCCAGGTACCGTCTGGCGGCAGCGCGGATACGGGGAGGGCATCACCCAGACCGGCGAGCATTGCCGCGGTGACGGTTTTCACGAAATCAGGTGCGGCATCAGAAACCACCGGTGGGCGGTTTGCGCTGTGCGGATCAACCGGCTGGAGTGCTACTTCGGCGACGGATTCGCGCGCCAGGGCCAGAGCCTGCCAGTTACGTTCAACCAGGTCCTGTCCTTTACTGCTGTAACTTTTCGCAATCGCCCCCTGCAATTCAGCCAACGCGCTGTCGCCGGGTAAGATTTGCGTCAAATGGAAGAAGGCCATTTGCATAACGGTGTTAATACGCGCTGCCAGACCGCATTCGCGGGCGATTTTGGCCGCATTAATCACGTAGAAATGGGCTTTCTTCTGATTCAGTACCGCCTGAACTTCCTGTGGCAGACGACCCCAGACTTCATCCACACTGTATGGCGTATTAAGCAGGAAGATACCGCCTGGTTTCAGGCGCTCGGCCATCTGATACTTATCGATAAATTGCAGCTGGTGACAGCCAACAAAATCGGCTTGTGAAACCAGATACGCTGATCGAATAGGCTGCTCGCTAACGCGCAGGTGGGAGACTGTCAGACCGCCTGCTTTTTTCGAGTCGTAGACGAAATAACCTTGCGCATACCATGGCGTCGAGTTACCAATAATTTTGATATTGTTTTTGGTGGCTGACACGCTACCGTCGCTGCCCAGCCCGTAAAACAGCGCTTCGAGCTTAGCCGTACCGGGCAGGGTGTTTTCCGGTAACGGTAGCGACAAGTTGGTGACATCATCATAGATACCGACCGTAAAGCGAGGTTTCGGCTTCGCGCTGCTCAGCTCATTAAAGACTGCCATCACGCAGTCTGGACCGAACTCTTTGGAAGAAAGGCCATAACGTCCGCCAATCACGCGCGGTAGCGTTTCTCGCTCGCCACAGTTAAAGGCTTCTGCTAACGCGGTCATTACGTCCAGATACAACGGTTCTGCCTGTGCGCCGGGTTCTTTGGTGCGATCCAGGACGGCGATGCTGCGTACGGTTTCCGGCAGCGCGCGCAGTAAATGTCTGGCAGAGAATGGACGGAACAGACGCACTTTCAGAACGCCAACTTTCTCGCCACGTGCCAGCAGATCTTCAACGACTTCTTCGCAGGTTCCAATCGCCGAGCCCATTAAGATAATGACGCGCTCAGCCTGAGGATGGCCGTAATATTCAAATGGCTGGTACTGGCGACCTGTCGCTGCGGCGAAATCGTTCATCGCCTGTTCTACATGATCGTAAACCGCGTTGTACCACGGGTTTGTTGCCTCGCGTGACTGGAAATAGGTGTCCGGGTTCGCAGACGTACCGCGAATAACCGGATGCTCAGGATTAAGCGCCCGAGCGCGATGAGCATCGATTTCCGCCTGCGGCATCAGTCCGAGGATCGTGTCGTCGGCCAGTGGCACAATTTTATTGATTTCATGGGATGTACGGAAACCATCAAAGAAATGAATAAACGGAACCCGGCTTTTCAGGGTGGCTATTTGCGAAATCAGCGCAAAGTCCTGTGCTTCCTGAACGCTGCTGGCACACAGCATCGCACATCCTGTCTGGCGCACCGCCATCACGTCGGAATGATCGCCAAAGATTGATAATGCGTGAGTAGCAATTGTACGAGCCGCAACGTGCAGTACAAACGGGGTCAACTG
Source organism: Citrobacter sp. MGH105 (assembly GCF_001037485.2). NCBI lineage: Bacteria > Pseudomonadati > Pseudomonadota > Gammaproteobacteria > Enterobacterales > Enterobacteriaceae > Citrobacter > Citrobacter sp. MGH105. The sequence goes on from NZ_CP073048.1 coordinate 2,513,394, forward strand.
ACCGGCCAGTTTGTACAGCGTTGGGATCATCAGCAACAGGCCCTGCGATGAGGTAAACGACGTAGAGAGCGCACCGGTCTGCAACGCGCCATGAACGGTTGCGATCGCGCCACCTTCTGACTGCATTTCTACGACGCGAGGGGTATCCCCCCACACGTTCTTAAGCCCGTTCCCGGCCCAGGCATCTGCCTGTTCAGCCATCGTCGAACTGGGCGTAATCGGGTAGATGGCGATAACCTCGCTGGTACGAAATGCGACTGAAGCAACCGCACCATTACCGTCAATTGTGATCATACTGACACCCTTACATTGCGCAAAAAGAGGGACACGCGTAACAGCGGCGAGTCCTGTAGTTATCTTTCTATTTTAGCAAAAGCGCTAAAGACAGATTTTCGCTTTTGTGTCCCTGGAATAAACAGAATGAATGGTTTGATCAAAGGAGCAGGCAAAAAATTGCCAGAAAATGTAAACAGTACGCATAAATGCGTATTTTGCCTCTCGACGGCGGTGTTTCCGCTGCCTATTATTTATGGCTGTGTCGTTTGGTTAATATTCAGAGGGGAGTAAGATGCGCGCAGCGTTTTGGGTAGGATGTGCCGCGTTATTATTATCGGCTTGTAGCAGCGAACCTGTTCAGCAGGCAACCGCCGCGCATGTCGCACCGGGCATGAAGGCAGCAATGTCCAGTTCAGGAGAAGCTAATTGCGCCATGATTGGCGGTTCGCTCTCTGTTGCTCGTCAACTGGATGGTTCTGCTATCGGGATGTGTGCGCTACCCAACGGCAAACGCTGTAGTGAGCAGTCGCTTGCCGCCGGAAGTTGTGGGAGCTATTAAGCCACCACGTTTCCTACATTAAATCCGCGAGTTTATACGTCAGCGTTTGTTCTGCTGTCGCCAGCGTTAACTGGTCAGCAGTCAGATCGACCTGTGCGCCTTGCTTAAACATTTCGCTGACGATCCCGTCGAGCGCGTTAAGCTGTGGATCGGCGCACATCATACGCGTCATCGCCATATCTTTTACCTTCAACTCACCGTCGGACAGCTTGCCCTGGCCGTGGAATTGATTACACATCTTTCCTGATACCGTCATGTTTTCGCCAAAACTTAACTCAGGTGGGTTGTTGGTGGCGGTGACGGCTTTACCATTCACGCTTTGCAAAACGAAGCGGTGATGCTGCAACTGTTCGCGATTGACGGAAACTTTTCCATTGCTCACACAGCCAGCCATCAGCATGCTGAGCGCAATCAACGTGACAACTTTCTTCATTAAATTTCTCTACGTTTGCGACGGGAATACATTCAATATAATAATGATACTGAATGTTTTATCATCGGTGATTGTCTGAAAATGCTCCCCTGACGCCAGGGGAGCACAGGTATTAGAAGAGGGCGTTTGGACAGGTCTCGCCTTTAGAGATTTGGGCCAGATTCTGCAGCGTGGTCTCAGAAATGCTGGTTAACGCTTCTGCGGTCAGGAATGCCTGATGACCGGTAAACAGCACGTTATGGCAGGCTGACAGACGACGGAATACATCATCCTGAATGACATCATTAGATTTATCTTCAAAGAACAGGTCGCGTTCGTTCTCATACACGTCCATACCCAGAGAACCAATTTTCTGGTTTTTCAGCGCATCGATAGCGGCTTGTGAGTCGATCAATGCACCACGACTGGTATTAATGACCATCACGCCGTTTTTCATTTGCTCAAAGGCTTCGTGATTGAGCAAATGATAATTCTCCGGTGTTAACGGGCAGTGCAGAGAGATGACATCTGACTCTGCAAACAGCGTTTTAAGATCGACATATTCAACGCCTAACTCCAGCGCAGCAGCGCTCGGGTAAGGATCGAACGCCAGCAGACGCATACCAAAACCTTTCAGGATCCGCAGCGCAGCGATACCGATTTTACCGGTACCGATCACCCCAGCGGTTTTGCCATACATAGTAAAACCGGTCAGCCCCTCAAGAGAGAAGTTGGCATCACGGGTACGCTGATAAGCGCGGTGAATACGGCGATTCAGCGTCATCATCATGCCAATCGCATGCTCAGCGACGGCCTCTGGTGAATAAGCTGGAACACGAACCACCTGCAGACCCAGCTCTTTTGCTGCGTCGAGATCGACGTTATTGAACCCGGCACAACGCAGCGCAATGTATTTCACGCCATGCTTTTTCAGTTCTTCCAGAACGGGGCGGCTGCCATCGTCGTTGACGAAAATGCACACAGCTTCACAGCCATGGGCGGTTTTCGCTGTTTTTTCCGTCAACAGAAAGTCAAAGAATTCAAGTTCAAAACCAAAAGCCTCGTTAACCTGCTGCAGATACTTCTTGTCGTACTGTTTTGTACTATAGATGGCGAGTTTCATAAGACTTTCTCCAGTGATTTTGACGTCACATTAATCCAATTCAAATTATTTTACAAAATCTAAAAAGTTATTGATAGTCATAGGCGTAATGAATAATTTCAGCGTATCTGTTGTTAGTGTGGGCAGGTTACACAATTTCAACAACTGGATATTTTTCTATCCAACTCAACACCTGAATATCGCGGCAGGTAAAAAGCCAGCCGAATCACATCCGGACAGCTACGCTTATACAGGTAGCAATTATCGGGAGGGGTTATGCTGACTCACTCTGAAGCAAAACGATGGGCCACCCTAATGCTCAAGGCGGCATTATGCGATGGTATGAAACCTGATGAGATTTCCCGGCAGGTACATCTGGTCTGCGATCATCATGGTAGGGAGTGCCTCGAAGAACTCATTGAGGAAATTCTGATAGAAGCAGGTCGTATCGGACCTAAACATAGCGATGGACAACTTAGGCCTCATTGAGTCTGAATCTTAATATCCCAGACGGCACGTGTAACAGCGTGCCTAGAAATCGGTTATCTATCCTTAATGTGGGCATATCCAGTTAAACATGCCACAATACAGGCCTAAACCGGCTTAAATTTTTGCTAAATCAGGATATTAACTACCCATGAAGGGTAAATATAAAGCCGTTCTGGCACTCCTCTTATTATTGATTCTCGTGCCGCTGACGCTAGTGATGACGCTTGGCCTGTGGGTGCCTACGTTGGTGGGTATCTGGTTACCCGTTGGAACACGCATCGCGCTGGATGAAAGCCCGCGGCTGACACGGCATGGGTTGCATATACCTGAACTCCGCTATCTGGTTGAAGATTGCCCGCTAGCACGCATCACTCAGGCGGATCTGTCTCACCCCAGCCGCTGGTCGCTGAATGTCGGGACCATTGAGTTGGATTCAGCTTGCCTGGCCAAATTGCCGCAGGCAGAGCCATCGCCGGCAGCGCCTAAAACGCTGGCTGAATGGCAGTCAATGCTGCCCAATACCTGGATTAACATCGACAAACTTATTCTTTCTCCATGGCAGGAATGGCAGGGAAAACTGTCACTCTCGCTCACTCCCACCACTCAACAGCTGCGTTACCAGGGTGAAAAAGTTAAATTCCAGGGGCGTTTGCACGGGCAAAACCTCACGGTAACTGAGCTGGATGTTGCGGCATTTGAAGGCCAGCCGCCGGTAAAACTGGTCGGTGAATTTACTATGCCACTGGTTCCCGATGGGCTACCGGTAAGCGGTCATGCGGTTGCGACGTTAAGTCTGCCGCAAGAGCCTACGCTTGTGGACGCCGAACTGGAGTGGCAAGAAAACAGCGGACAACTGATTGTCATGGCGCGTGATAATGCCGATCCGCTGCTGGACCTTCCGTGGGAAATAACACGCCAGCAACTTACCATCAGCGACGGACGCTGGAACTGGCCTTATCAGGGATTCCCGTTAAGCGGGCGGTTGGGCATAAAAGTTGAAAACTGGCAGGCCGGACTGGAAAACGCGGTGGTGAGCGGGCGTCTGAACGTTCTGACGCATGGCGACGCCGGTAAAGGAAATGCCGTATTAACGCTGGGGCCGGGTAAGCTTGGCATGGATAGTAGCGAGATGCCGCTACAGTTGACCGGTGAAGCGAAACAGGGCGATCTGATCTTCTACGCGAAATTGCCCGCCAGACTTACCGGAAGTCTGAACGATCCACAATTGGCTTTTGAGCCAGGAGCGCTGCTGCGCTCACGTGGGCGGGTGATTGATTCGCTGGATATTGACGAGATTCGCTGGCCGCTGGCAGGCGTAAAAGTCACGCAACGTGGTGTGGATGGGCGTCTGCAGGCTATTTTACGTGCGCATGAAAACCAGATGGGGGGCTTTGAACTGCATCTGGATGGCCTGGCAAATGATTTTCTTCCTGATGCCGGTCGTTGGCAGTGGCGATATTGGGGGGAAGGCAGCTTTACGCCGATGCATGCCCGTTGGGACGTTGCGGGTAAGGGAGAATGGCATGACAACACCCTGAAGCTATTTGATCTTTCTACCGGATTTGATCATCTGCAATACGGCACGATGAAGGTGGAAAATCCGCGTCTGGTGATGGACGAACCGATAGTTTGGGTGCGGGATGCAACCAAACCGACATTTAGCGGCGCGCTGTCGCTGGACGCAGGGAACACCACCTTCACCGGGGGAAGCGTGTTACCACCATCGACGCTGAAGTTCAGTGTGGAAGGTAGCGATCCGACAACTTTCCAGTTCAAAGGCCAGCTTCACGCAGGGGCGATTGGGCCCGTACAGCTGAATGGTCGTTGGGACGGTATCCGCCTGCGCGGACAGGCCTGGTGGCCAAAACAATCGCTCACCGTATTCCAACCTCTGGTTCCACCTGACTGGAAAATGAAGCTACGTGAAGGTGATCTGTATGCGCAGGTCGCGTTTTCGGCAGCCCCGGAGCAGGGCTTTGAAGCAGGCGGTCATGGGGTGTTAAAAGGCGGTAGCGCCTGGATGCCCGATAACCAAATCAACGGTGTCGATTTTGTATTGCCTTTCCGGTTTAGTGAAGGCGCATGGCAACTGGGTACGCGTGGACCTATTTCACTGCGTATTGCGGAAGTGGTGAATCAGGTGACGGTGAAGAATATCGCCGCCGATCTGCAGGGGGCGTACCCCTGGAGTGAAAACAACCCGTTACTGTTGAGCGATGTCAGTGCCGACCTGCTGGGTGGCAAAATCATCATGCAGCAACTGCGGATGCCGCAGCACGACCCGGCCTTATTGCGGGTGCAGAATATCTCTTCCAGCGAGCTTATCAGTGCGGTTAACCCCAAACAGTTCGCCATGTCTGGCCCGGTCAGTGGTGCGTTGCCATTATGGCTGGACAACGAAAAATGGATCATTAAAGACGGCTGGTTGACTAATCCAGGGCCGATGACGTTGCGTATTGATAAGGACACAGCGGATGCGGTCGTCAAAGATAACATGGCGGCGGGGGCGGCCATTAACTGGCTGCGTTATATGGAAATAAGCCATTCGTGGACGAAAATAAATCTGGATAACCTCGGTGTCTTAACCATGCAGTCAACCGTGACTGGCAATAGTCGGGTAGATGGCAAAGTAGGTACGGTTAATTTGAATTATACCCACGAGGAAAACGTCTTTACGCTATGGCGCAGTTTGCGTTTTGGCGACAATTTACAGGCATGGCTTGAACAAAATGCAGCGCTGCCGGAAACCCATTGCCCGGAAGGCAAGGAATGTGAGGAACAACAATGAAAACGATAGCTGCCATGCTGGGTCTGCTGACTTCATCTCTGCTGGTAGGGTGTACTCCCAGAATCGAAGTGGCTGCGCCAAAAGAGCCCATCACCATTAATATGAACGTCAAAATCGAGCATGAGATCCATATCAAAGTTGATAAAGACGTCGAAAGTTTATTGAAATCGCGCAGCGATTTGTTCTGAGGTCATGATGAGAAAACAGTTTGCAGTGGCGCTGGTCGTCCTAAGTTTACTCAGCAGCAATACGTGGGCATTGACCCTGAATGAAGCCAGAACTCAGGGGCGAGTAGGGGAAACGCTCAATGGCTATCTGGTCGCATTGCAAACCGATGCCGAAACGCAGGCGCTGGTGAGTGAGATTAATAAAGCGCGCAACGCCAGCTATCAGCAACTGGCAGAGAGCAATAATATTCCGCCAGATGAAGTGGCAAAAATGGCCGGGCAAAAGCTGGTTGCTCGCGCTAAACCGGGAGAGTATGTGCAGGGTATAAATGGTAAGTGGCTGAAAAAACAATAGAGTATTTTAATAAGCTCGATTTATTTAGTTACTCCCATAAAAAGTAATAGGCGGCAACGGTTAATTAATCCACTATATTTAAATCAACAAATTATCAAGGAGTGATGATGACGCTTTATCAGATAAAGCCCGCCTTTCAGGCGCTTTTGCGGCCTCTCATGTTCTGGCTACATAAAAAAGGCGTCACAGCGAATCACGTTACTCTTGCCGCGATGGCGCTTTCTTTTGTGACCGGTGCAGTGCTGGTTATTTTCCCCCAACCTGAATTTTTTGTTCTCCTGCCCATCGTGTTGTTTATACGGATGGCGCTCAATGCACTGGACGGCATGCTGGCGAGGGAATGCAACCAACAATCGCGACTTGGGGCCATTCTTAATGAAAGCGGAGACATTCTTTCCGACATTGCGCTTTACTTGCCGTTTATGCTGCTCCCCGACAGTAACGTATTACTGGTTTTGGTGGTGCTGTTCTGTGCGGTGATGACGGAGTTTTGCGGCGTCCTGGCACAAACGATTAATGGCGTCCGCAGCTATGCCGGACCGCTGGGTAAAAGCGACAGAGCGTTGGTATTTGGCGCGTGGGGTCTGGCGCTGGCGCTGTGGCCGCAGGTTGCGCAGTGGAACAATGTGCTCTGGGGTATTGCTACGCTCTTACTGTTATGGACGGTGATTAATCGCTGTAAAAGTGCATTGCGTGAAGAGGCCGTGAAATGATGCTGTTAGAGAGGTCACTCGCGGTCATTTTTGCGCTGCTGTTGGTTGCAACGGTGGTGAATGGATTACTGGTGTGGCGACGACCGGGCAAAGACTGGCGGGAACTGACATTACGCATTCGCACCTGGTGGGTAATCATCTTATTGTTTTCTCTGGCTATTTTAAGTCCGCGCTGGCTGGCGTTAACCTTTTTTGCGCTGGTGAGTTTCATGGCGCTAAAGGAGTTTTTGACGCTGGCTCCGTCGCGTCAAACCGACCGCATGCCGCTGCTGTGGATGTTCGTTGCTATTCCGATTAACTACTGGTTGATTGGCATCAACTGGTACGGCATGTTTGTCGTTTTTATCCCGGTCTATGCATTCTTATTCTTACCTGTTCGTATGGTGATTGCGGGTGATACGCAGGGCTTCTTACGTTTTGCCTCGCAGCATCACTGGAGCCTGATGACCACCGTATTTGCGTTCAGCCATGTCGCGTTTTTGCTGGTACTGCCTGATGATGGCAAACAAACCGGCGCATTGCTGGTGCTCTTCCTGGTAGGTTTAACGGAATTCAACGATATTGCGCAGTACCTGTGGGGAAAATCGATTGGGCGTATGAAGGTTATGCCTAAGGTCAGCCCTAACAAGACGCTGGCGGGACTGATCGGCGGCGTGGCAACGACTACGCTGATGGCGGCACTGCTTGGGCCTATGATGACGCCATTAAACTTACCGCTGTCGCTGCTGGCGGGTTTTATTATCGGTCTCAGCGGTTTTTGTGGCGATGTGGTGATGTCGGCAATAAAACGTGATATCGGCGTGAAGGACAGCGGAACACTGTTGCCAGGCCACGGCGGTATTCTTGATCGACTGGATTCTCTGATCTTCACCGCCCCCGTTTTTTTCCACTTCATCCGCTACTTTTGCTACTAACTTATGATGAGCTTAATTTTGCGAACGCTGTTTACGCTTTGCATTGTCTGGCCAGTGATATGGCTGTGGCTTGGGCTGCGTATCAGGCATCGGGATCGTCTGCCCATTCGAGGCCCGGCGATTATTGTCGCTAATCACAACAGCCATATGGACGTGTTTGCACTCCTTTCGCTCTTTCCGCTGCGCCGCCAGGCGTCCATTCATCCGGTGGCTGCTGCTGATTATTTCCTGCGTAATAAGGCGATGGCCTGGTTTGCGCTGAATATTCTCAACATTATTCCCATTTCGCGTAAGGGCGGAGAAACCAATCCGCTGGCGCAGTGTGAACAGGCATTACGCGACGGCAAGATCCTAATCCTCTTCCCTGAAGGGACGCGCGGTGAGCCGGGAAAACTGTCACCGCTGAAATCCGGGTTATGGCATCTGAGCCAGCGAGTGCCGGACGTGCCGATTATTCCCGTCTGGCTACGTGGGACGGAACACGTAATGGCTAAAGGGAATCGTATACCGCTGCCGTTGTTTATTGACGTCAATATTGGCAGAGCATTGCGTTTTCATGATGATAAACACCGCTTCATGGACGAACTCAGGCAGCAGCTGTTGCTGCTACAGCAACAAACCACAGGAATGCAGCCACATGAATAATATACGCGTGCCAGACGAGCGACATTTTTTGACCAGCGATAACACCGTGCTGTTTTATCGTCACTGGCCTGCGCCTGCGCCAGGCATGACACCCAAAGTGATTGTTCTGTTCCATCGTGGACACGAACATTCCGGGCGGCTGCAGCATATTGTGGATGAACTGGCGATGCCAGACACCGTATTTTATGCCTGGGATGCACGTGGTCACGGGCACTCGCCGGGTCAGCGTGGTTATAGCCCCTCGCTGGCGCGCTCGGTGCAGGATGTTGAAGAATTTGTACGTTTCGCCGCAGCAGACAGCCAGGCCGCAATGGAAGATGTGGTCGTCGTAGCCCAAAGCGTAGGCGCGGTACTGGCTGCAACCTGGGCACATGACTATGCGCCTGATATTCGTGGACTGGTGCTGGCGTCACCGGCTTTCAAAGTGAAATTGTATGTGCCGTTTGCCCGCCAGGGGCTAACGTTACTGCACCGGCTACGTGGCCTGTTTTTCGTTAATTCTTATGTTAAAGGCAAATACCTGACGCACGATGTTGATCGCGTGGCCAGCTTTAACCTTGATACTCAGATCACCCGTGCCATTGCGGTGAACATCCTGTTGGATCTCTACAAAACGGCAGAGCGAATTGTCAGCGATGCCGCTGCTATTACGTTACCTGTGCAGTTGCTGGTGTCCGGGGATGATTTTGTTGTGCATCGCCAGCCGCAGATTGATTTTTATCAGCGCCTGAGGAATCCCCTGAAAGAATTGCACGTGCTGCCGGGTTTTTACCACGACACGTTAGGCGAAAAAGATCGGTACCTGGCATTCGATAAAATGCGCGATTTTATTACGACGCTCTATGCTACGCCGGTGCAGCGTTTTGATTACAGTAACGAAGACCGCTGGAGCCCGGGTGCGGATACCTGGCGGATGCTCAATGGCGGACCTGCGCCGTATTCTTTTGAAGATCTTGCGTACCGCGGTTTGCGCTATGGCATGAAGCTTCTGGGGACGCAATCTACGGGTGTACGTCTGGGGTTTGACACCGGTTTTGATTCCGGCAGTACGCTGGATTATGTCTATCGCAACCAGCCTCAGGGTAGCAGTGCGCTGGGGCGTTTAATTGACAAGAACTACCTGAACAATGTCGGCTGGCAGGGGATCCGCCAGCGTAAGGTTCATTTGCAGATGCTGATTAGCCAGGCAGTCGCTCAGTTGGCGGAGCAGGGCACGCCGGTGCATGTGGTGGATATTGCTGCCGGACATGGACGCTATGTACTCGATGCGCTGGAAGGCGAACCGGCGGTAAGTTCAATTTTATTGCGCGATTACAGTGAGCTGAACGTGAATAAAGGTCGCGAAATGATCGCCAGCAGAGGCATGACTGACATTGCGCACTTTGAACAAGGTGATGCCTTCAACCGCGAACAATTGGCAGCGCTGGAACCTTGTCCCACATTAGGGATTGTCTCCGGTTTGTACGAACTCTTTCCTGACAACACGCTGGTCAAAAACTCTTTGTCCGGGTTGGCAGAGGCGATAGCGCCGGGGGGCGTGTTGATCTATACCGGGCAACCCTGGCATCCACAGCTAAAAACGATCGCCTGGTCGCTGACCAGCCATAAAGATGGTAAAGCGTGGGTGATGCGCGTACGTACGCAGGGGGAAATGGATGCGCTGGTTCGTGACGCGGGCTTTGAGAAGTGTACACAGCTGATTGATGAATGGGGTATCTTCACCGTTTCTATGGCGGTGCGTCGTGCCTCCTGAGCAGCGTAAAGTCATGGTGCAGGCAGCAGGTTGGTTACTGCTGCTGGCACCGTTTTTTTTCCTTACGTATGGCAAGGTAAATCAGTTTACCGCCTGGCAAGACGCGCAATATCAGAACGTTGGAAGTATCGTTTTTGACTGGGAGTCGGCCATTCCTTTTATTCCGTGGACCATTCTTCCTTACTGGAGCCTGGATCTGTTTTACGGATTATCTCTGTTTGTTTGCACCACGCGTTTCGAACAGCGTCGACTGGTGCTCCGGCTGGTACTGGCATCGGTGATTGCCTGCGGTGGTTTTTTACTGTTTCCGTTGCAGTTTAGTTTTACGCGTCCCGAGGTGGCGGGGGCGGCGGGTTGGCTGTTTGCGCAACTGGAGCAGTTCGATCTGCCTTATAACCAGTCGCCATCACTGCATATTATTCTCTGCTGGCTGCTGTGGCGGCATTTCAGTCGCTATCTGTCAGGCGGTTGGCGCAGGCTCTTTGATAGCTGGTTTTTGCTGATTGCTATCTCTGTTCTTACCACCTGGCAACACCATTTTATCGATATTATTACCGGACTGGCAGCAGGAATGCTGATTGACTGGATGGTTCCGGAACAACGCCGCTGGCGCTGGTGTAAACCGGATGCAGCGCGCATGAGGTTGATGCGGCGATACCTGACAGGGGCGGCAGTATGCTTCATTTCAGCAGTGTTGCTGACGCCATGGTTGTTATGGCCTGCGCTGGCGTTGTTGATCGCCGGGTGCGGCTACGCTGGATTCGGTGCAGCAACGACGGCGAAAGATTCGCATGGCCGATTCCCTCCCGCTGTTTACTGGCTGTCATTGCCGTGGCGAGCAGGAATGTGGCTGTCGATGCGTTGGTTTACCCGCCGTTTGCCTGCGGTAAGTTCGGTGGCACCTGGCGTGTATCTTGGTAGTTTTCCGCGCCAGGAGCCAGCACAAAATGCGGTACTGGACGTGACCTTTGAGTTTCCTCGTGGACGGGCGACGGCTTCGCGAACGTATCACTGCGTACCAATGCTGGATTTAGTGATCCCGAATGAAGCTGAACTTCAGCAGGCGGTGAGCAGTCTGGAGACCCTGCGTGAGACACAGGGCACGGTGCTGGTGCACTGTGCTTTAGGACTATCGCGTAGTGCGATGGTGATTGCGGCGTGGTTGTTACTCCATGGTAATGCAACTACGGTAGAGCAGGCCGTGGCACAGATCCGTGCGTGCCGCCCACAGGTGGTGCTGACTGATAAACATCTGGAGATGCTGCAACAATGGCAACGGAAAGTGACAACGTAACAGAGGGGGAGGCGCTTCGGCATGACTTGTTGCGGAACACGCTGGCAAGCTGGCGCTTCATCCTGCTTTTTTCCCTCCCGCCGATGGTGTGGGTGCTCTTTGTCGCACCGCCTGGCGTCCTGCGTGCCATTATCGCGCTGCTGTGCGCCATTGTCTGGTTTGGCTGCTGGCGATTATGGCTTGATGAGCGCTATTTTTCGCTAATCACTGTACATAACAATGTACAGGCAGGCGATGCGCTGTGCTTTATCTGGCGTCGTGAGCGACTGAAAACGCTCACGTTGGCCGAGCGCCAGTCCGGCGCATTGCAACAGTGTCGGCATACGCTCTGCCTGGCAGCTATTCTGTGGGCTGTCTGGCTGGTACTGCTTGTGTAGCATTCATCTGGATTAATCGTTGACGTCGCAATAGTTGCCACACGGCATAAAATGGATGCTGGTATAGTCCAACACCGGTCGCGTCGTAGGGTGAAATCATGTGGCTTTTCAAGTGGTATGTCTGGAATCGTTGGGTATTCAAGCTGTTAAGCCGGGATGTCGCGGAACCGGAACAGTTTTTGCTTCATTGTTGGGAAGAGAATCTGGCGAAATGCAGGGATTATGCAACCATCTGGCGTGATATTAATCGCATTCACGGCAAACAGATACAGATGCAGGGAAAGAAGTAAGTGTCGGAGAAACCCTCCCACCGGATGGTGAGAGGGGGGAATTATCAGGCAGCTACCACGCTGTCGATAGCGGCTTTCGCGTCGGACTGTGCTTTAGACGCCACTTCCGGGCCGTAAGCAATACCTTCAGCAAAGACAACATTCACGTCGGTGATGCCGATAAAGCCCAGGAATACGTTCAGGTACGGCGTGATCAGGTCGGTTGGTGTGTCTTTATGAATACCACCACGGCTGGTCAGCACCACCGCGCGTTTACCTGTCACCAGACCTTCCGGGCCTTTCTCGGTATAACGGAAAGTCACACCTGCACGGGCAATCAGGTCAAAGTAGTTTTTCAGCTGCGTTGGGATGTTGAAGTTGTACATCGGCGCGGCGATAACAATCACATCATGCGCTTTCAGCTCAGCAATCAGCTCATCGGACAGCGCCAGCGCTTCTTGCTGACGCGGCGTCAGCGGTGTATCGCTCGGGCGCATCGCATCCACCAGTTCGCCATCCAGTACCGGTACAGGATTTGCAGCCAGGTCACGGACAGTGATTTCATCAGCAGAGTGCTTTTCACGCCACTGTTCAACAAAATAATCAGACAACTGACCTGACTGAGAGTACCCTGCCAGAATACTGGATTTAAGAACTAATACCTTGCTCATGGGTGTTTCCTTTTATGTGTTTGAAGGGGTGGTGCCCCGTTGCTTGTTGACACTTTATTCACAATCCTGTCGCAGTGATAGCGCAATATATCGAATCCTATGTTCGAAATTATTGAACAACACATGAAAAGCGCCGATGTGGTACTCTATACCCATCATCTAAAAGAGATTTAACCCGGCAGAGCACTGCCTTTTAACGCTATGACAGAACAACAAAAATTAACCTTCAACATGTTGCAGCAACAGCTGGACTCACTGATGCTGCGTGACAGACAGCGTTTTGCCCGCCGCCTGCATGGTGTGAAGAAGGTTAAAAATCCTGATGCACAACAGGCCATTTACCAGGAGATGGCGAAAGAGATTGAGCTGGCAGCCGGTAAAGTTGTGCTGCGTGAAGCTGCGCGTCCGGAAATCCGCTACCCGGAAAACCTGCCCGTCAGCCAGAAAAAACAGGATATTCTGGAGGCAATCCGCGACCATCAGGTGGTGATTGTCGCCGGTGAGACCGGTTCGGGGAAAACCACCCAGTTACCCAAAATATGTATGGAACTGGGGCGCGGGGTAAAAGGGCTGATCGGCCATACCCAGCCGCGTCGTCTGGCGGCGCGCACCGTGGCGAACCGTATTGCGGAAGAGCTGCAGACCGAGCCGGGCGGCTGTATCGGTTATAAGGTTCGTTTCAGCGATCATGTCAGTGATAACACCATGGTCAAGCTGATGACGGACGGTATCCTGCTGGCAGAAATCCAACAGGATCGGCTGCTAATGCAGTACGACACCATCATCATCGATGAAGCGCATGAACGCAGTCTGAATATCGATTTTCTGCTCGGCTATCTGAAAGAACTTCTGCCGCGTCGTCCGGATCTAAAGATTATCATCACTTCGGCGACCATTGACCCGGAACGCTTTTCTAAGCATTTCAACAATGCGCCGATTATCGAAGTCTCCGGCCGAACGTATCCGGTGGAAGTGCGCTATCGTCCAATTGTTGAAGATGCAGATGACACTGAGCGTGACCAGCTGCAGGCAATTTTTGATGCCGTAGATGAACTGGGGCGTGAAGGGCCAGGCGACATTCTGATCTTCATGAGCGGCGAACGTGAAATTCGCGATACCGCCGATGCGCTGAATAAGCTGGATTTGCGCCATACCGAAGTGCTACCGCTGTATGCGCGTCTTTCAAACAGCGAACAGAACCGCGTGTTCCAGTCGCACAGCGGTCGCCGTATCGTGCTGGCGACCAACGTGGCGGAAACGTCGCTGACCGTTCCGGGAATCAAATACGTAATTGACCCGGGCACCGCGCGTATCAGCCGTTACAGTTACCGCACCAAAGTTCAGCGCTTGCCGATTGAACCGGTGTCGCAGGCCTCTGCTAACCAGCGTAAAGGCCGCTGCGGTCGTGTTTCGGAAGGGATCTGTATTCGTCTGTATTCCGAAGACGATTTCCTGTCGCGTCCGGAGTTTACCGATCCGGAGATCCTGCGTACCAACCTGGCATCCGTTATTTTGCAGATGACCGCGCTGGGGCTGGGCGATATCGCGGCGTTCCCGTTTGTTGAAGCGCCGGATAAGCGCAATATTCAGGACGGGGTGCGCCTGCTCGAAGAGTTGGGGGCGATAACCACCGACGAACAGGCAACCGCATACAAGTTAACGCCGTTGGGCCGTCAGCTGTCGCAACTTCCGGTGGACCCACGGCTGGCGCGAATGGTGCTGGAAGCACAAAAACATGGTTGTGTCCGCGAAGCGATGATCATCACCTCGGCACTGTCCATTCAGGATCCGCGCGAGCGTCCAATGGACAAGCAGCAGGCATCCGATGAGAAGCATCGCCGTTTCCACGACAAAGAGTCTGATTTTCTTGCATTTGTGAACCTGTGGAACTATCTCGGCGAGCAGCAAAAAGCGCTGTCGTCAAACCAGTTCCGTCGCCAGTGCAAACTTGATTTTCTGAACTACCTGCGCGTGCGTGAGTGGCAGGATATCTACACGCAACTGCGCCAGGTGGTGAAAGAGTTGGGTATTCCGGTCAACAGCGAACCTGCTGAATATCGGGAGATCCACGTCGCGTTGCTGACCGGTTTACTGTCGCACATCGGGATGAAAGATACCGATAAACAGGAGTTTACCGGGGCGCGTAACGCTCGCTTCTCGATCTTCCCGGGTTCAGGTTTATTCAAAAAACCGCCGAAGTGGACGATGGTCGCGGAGCTGGTGGAAACCAGCCGCCTGTGGGGACGTATTGCCGCGCGTATCGATCCCGAATGGGTGGAACCGGTAGCCCAGCATCTGATCAAACGTTCATACAGTGAACCGCACTGGGAACGCGCGCAGGGTGCTGTGATGGCGACAGAAAAAGTCACTGTCTACGGCTTACCGATTGTTGCGGCCCGTAAGGTAAATTACAGCCAGATCGATCCCGCGTTGTCGCGTGAACTGTTCATTCGTCATGCGCTGGTGGAAGGCGACTGGCAAACGCGCCATGCGTTTTTCCGTGACAATCTGAAGTTACGGGCTGAAGTGGAAGAGTTAGAGCACAAATCACGCCGTCGCGACATTCTGGTCGATGATGAGACGCTGTTTGAGTTTTACGACCAACGCATCAGCCATGACGTGGTTTCTGCTCGTCACTTTGATAGCTGGTGGAAAAAGGTCAGCCGTGAAACGCCGGATCTGCTCAACTTTGAAAAGAGCATGCTCATCAAAGAGGGCGCGGAGAAAATCAGTAAGCTGGATTATCCGAACTTCTGGCATCAGGGTAACCTTAAGCTGCGCCTGAGCTACCAGTTCGAACCTGGAGCCGATGCGGACGGTGTGACCGTACATATTCCACTCCCGCTGCTTAATCAGATCGAAGAGAGCGGTTTTGAATGGCAAATCCCGGGGCTGCGCCGCGAACTGGTGATCGCCCTGATTAAGTCGTTGCCAAAACCGGTACGACGCAACTTTGTGCCCGCGCCGAACTATGCGGAAGCGTTTTTAGGCCGCGTCACACCGCTGGAACTGCCGCTGCTGGACTCGCTGGAGCGTGAACTGCGCCGCATGACCGGCGTTACCGTTGACCGTGAAGACTGGCACTGGGATCAGGTGCCCGATCACCTAAAAATCACCTTCCGGGTGGTGGATGATAAAAATAAGAAGCTACAGGAAGGACGTTCGCTGCAAGATTTGAAGGATGCGCTGAAGGGTAAAGTTCAGGAAACATTGTCTGCGGTGGCTGATGACGGCATCGAACAGAGTGGGTTGCACATCTGGAGCTTCGGTCAACTTCCGGAAAGTTACGAACAAAAACGCGGTAACTATAAGGTGAAAGCGTGGCCGGCGCTGGTCGATGAGCGTGACAGCGTTGCCATCAAACTGTTTGATAATCCGTTGGAACAACAGCAGGCGATGTGGTGCGGTTTACGCCGCCTGTTGCTGCTGAATATTCCTTCGCCAATCAAATATTTGCATGAGAAGCTGCCCAATAAAGCCAAGCTGGGGCTGTACTTTAACCCATACGGTAAAGTTCTGGATTTGATTGACGACTGTATCTCCTGCGGTGTGGATCAGTTAATTGACGCCAACGGTGGCCCGGTGTGGACTGAAGAAGGCTTTACCGCGCTGCATGAGAAAGTGCGGGCTGAACTGAACGATACGGTGGTGGAGATTGCGAAGCAGGTCGAACAGATCCTGACCGCAGTGTTTAATATCAATAAACGTCTGAAAGGGCGCGTGGATATGACCATGGCTCTGGGTCTCGCGGATATCAAATCGCAAATGGGCGGACTGGTGTATCGCGGGTTTGTTACCGGCAATGGTTTCAAACGCTTGGGCGATACGTTGCGTTATTTGCAGGCTATTGAAAAACGTCTGGAAAAACTGGCTATCGATCCGCACCGTGACCGTGCACAGATGCTGAAAGTGGACAGTGTGCAGCAGGCCTGGCAGCAGTGGTTCAATAAACTGCCTCCCGCGCGCCGTCAAGATGCCGATGTCAAAGAGATCCGCTGGATGATAGAAGAGCTGCGCGTCAGCTATTTTGCCCAGCAGCTTGGTACGCCGTATCCGATCTCCGATAAACGTATTCTGCAGGCGATGGAGCAGATTAGCGGCTGACTACGTTATACATTTTCTTGCTCTTTAATAAACCCGGTTAGCATAAGCGCCGGGTTTATTTATGAATTCTGAAAATAATACGAAGTATGTTGAATAAAATATAATAAGAGTATGCTGCCAGGGTGCAGATAGATAATCATGGTGTGGCGGTAGCATTGTATATATAGATGGCATTTATTTATATACTTAATATTGTTTCCTTTTGTTCTGTGAATCCGATTTTTAAAAGTCTGTATTGCAATGATTTCATTTATTTAGTGAATGAAAAGATTATTTTTTATAATTATACTCAACGTCATTATGTAACGTAATTTATATGTTTTTTAATAATTCATTAAGTTGTTTTTTAAATATTCTCATGATGAATTTATTCGGGTTGCATATAAAAAGGTTAACACTCGAAATAGTAAATAAAAATCACTCACAATAGCTTTCGATATGAGTGTGTTTACTGCTTTATCCCAGGAGTTTCTTTATGTCTACAGGATTACGTTTCACACTGGAGGTGGACGGCCTGCCACCGGATGCGCTGGCCGTGGCGTCCTTTCACCTGGAGCAGTCCCTTTCCTCGTTGTTCACCCTCAATATTTCGCTGGTCAGCCGGCAGCTTCTCAGCATTGATTTCTCTCAGGTACTGGAAAAAACAGCCCATCTTAAAATCTGGCAGGGCACGGAGATACAGCGCCGGGTGAACGGTATTGTGACCTGGTTTGAGCAGGGGGAAAACGACGGACATCAGATGCTGTACAGCATGATTGTCCGGCCACCGGTGTGGCGAGCCTCCCTGCGGCAGAACTCCCGTATTTTTCAGAATGAGGACATTAAAAGCATTCTGGGAACGATATTGCAGGAAAACGGGGTGACGGACTGGAGTCCGCTGTTCAGTGAGGCGCATCCGGCGCGGGAATTCTGCGTGCAGTACGGTGAAACGGATTATGACTTTCTGGCGCGGATGGCGGCGGAGGAAGGGCTGTTCTTCTACGAAGAGCACTCGCCTGACAGCGACGACCAGAGTCTGGTGCTGTGCGACACGGTGCGCTTTCTGCCGGAGGCGTTTGACATCCCGTGGAACCCGAATACCCGGACCGAAGTGAGTACGCCGTGCATCAGCCAGTTCCGCCACAGCGCGCAGATACGCCCGTCTTCTGTCATCGGCAAGGACTACACCTTTAAACGCCCCGGCTGGGCGGGGCGCTTTGAGCAGCAGGGGCAGAATCTGGATTACCAGCGTACACAGTATGAAGTGTTTGATTATCCGGGGCGCTTCAAGGACGGCCACGGGCAGAACTTCGCCCGCTGGCAGGTGGAGGGCTGGCGCAATAATGCCGAAGAGGCGCAGGGAAAAAGTCGTTCTCCGGCAATATGGCCGGGACGGCGCATTCAGCTGACGGAACATCCGCAGGCGGGCCTGAACCGGGAATGGCAGGTGGTGAGCAGCGATTTGCAGGGGAAACAGCCGCAGGCGGTGGCGGGGCGTTCCGGCTCAGGGACCACCCTTGAGAATGATTTTACGGTGATGCCGGCGGACAGGACGTGGCGACCCCGGCCAATGGAAAAGCCGTCAGTGGACGGCCCGCAGTCAGCCACTGTCACCGGCCCGGAGGGGGAGGAAATTTTCTGCGACGAGCATGGCCGGGTGCGGGTGAAGTTTAACTGGGACCGGTATAACCCGGCGAACCAGGACAGCTCGTGCTGGATACGGGTGGTACAGGCGTGGGCGGGACCGGGGTTCGGCAACCTGGCGATACCGCGGGTGGGACAGGAGGTGATAGTGGACTTCCTGAACGGGGACCCTGACCAGCCGATAATCATGGGACGGACGTACCATGCGGATAACCCGCCGCCGGGGGGGCTGCCGGGGACGAAGACGCAGATGACGATACGGTCGAAGACGTACAAGGGGAGCGGGTATAACGAGCTGATGTTCGAGGATAAAACAGGTCAGGAACTGTTGTCGATGCATGCGCAGAAGGACATGAAGACGACGGTACTCAACGATCAGGGTACGGCGATCATTCGTAACCAGAGTCTGGTAGTGGGCAATAACCGGCTGAAAGTCGTGACCGCCAACGAAGATGTCAAAATTGATGGGCACCAGCTGCTCAATATTCGGCAGTTTCAGGAAGTGAATGTCAAAACCGATGTGACCTGTTTTAACGGCGGCGACAGGATAATGCAAAGCGCGGGAAACGTGGTCATCGGCTCAGGTTCCATGATCCGGCTGGAATGTGGGGAGAGCGCACTGGAGTTGCATGCCGGGGGTGTGATTAACCTTAAGGGCAAGGCGTTTAACATCGTGGCTGAGGGTAACAGTCTCATTACGACAGGCACAGCTATGCTGGGCCTGAATCCGGAAGAGCCCGCCCCGGCTATTGGCGTTGTCGGTAAAAACCATAAAAAAGACTTAACCAGCATTATACAGGGATTATTCCCCGAAGAGACGGGGGGCGGAAAATGAACGCCATTTACCGCATGAATGAAGGCCATCTGGCGCTGACCGGAGAAGACTGGCTTGACTGCACGATGCAGGTTATTCGCAATACCCGTACTCACACTTCACTGGTGATCACCCGTGCAGTTATCCCCGAAGACAGAACGTTTGATGATGAACTGACATTTCAGTGGGCGCAGGTGGCGGCGCAGATCAATAACTTTCAACAGACGCCGCCTGTCGTATTAACGCTGCCTTTATTGCCTGACTGTCCCGCCCGGGAAACGACGGCTACATATCTTCGTGAACCTTATTTTTGTTGCCAGCGCCAGCTGGCCGTACTGATGCCAGAACGGTGGCTGCTGATGCTGACCTGCACCGCACTGAATACCTTCAGCGAAGAGGACGAACGGTTCTGGCTGCAGGTTAAAAATACACTGGACAGGGACTGAGATCAGACAGAGGACGTTTTGCCATGAGCAATCCGAACGCAGCCCGTCTGGGCGACGACATCATTCATACCAGTATTCTGGCCGATATACTGGGAGGGGTTTTTGAAGCGGCTATTTGCGTTGCTGTTGGGGCCGTCGTGGTTGCCGCTGCTGCCCCTCTTGCCGCCGCGGCGGCAACTGCTGCAGGCGTGTCAGCTGCGACGGTTGCGGCAGCGTCAGCCGCCGCAACAACCTGTACAGCCGCGGGTATTGTCGGAGGGCTGACCGTTTCGTTATCGGGGGCCGCTGAGGTTGTCGGCGATATTGCTCAGGGCGCGGCAAACTTTATCTCCCCCCGTCACCGCAGGGGAAAATTGCGACAGGCTCTTTAAATGTGCAGACCAATGGTCTGCCTGCCGCCAGAGCTGCGGGGCGTCTGATGACCGCCGCCGAAAATGCCACGCGGGAAAAAATGGAGGCGGAAGAGAAGACGCGGCGGGAAGAAGAGGACGCCCGGATGTCCACAGGGATGAAAGTGCTGAACGGGGTGTCTGCACTGTTCAGCTATGGCAGCGAACTGCTGGGTGAGTTGATTAACCCTGTCGTGGCCGGGCCGTCAGGCGGGGTGGTGGAAGCTGAGCACGATGTGGTGCTATGCGAAAAACACCCACCGAACCCCATACAGTTTATGGCCGAAGGCTCCTCTCAGGTCAGTATCAATGGTCTGCCTGCCGTCCGCACCGGAGACCGGACAACCTGCGGCGGCACCGTTTCCACGGTGGTCTCTCCCAACGTCATCATCGGGGGGAAACCGGTTGTGGTTCGCCCTATTCATAGCGGCAAATCACCCGGCGTGGAAACCGCGCTGCTCGCGCTTTCCGTCCTGACGTGCCGCCCCACTAAGCTACTGAAACAGCTTCCCTGCATGATAATGGGGATGGCGGCGGCAATGCTTGCCAGTAAGATTGGCGAATCTGTGCGGGCACTGTGGAATCCGGTACATGCCGCGACGGGCGCGAAGGTTCTGAGCGGGGAAGAGGACTGTGATTTTGAGCTCCCGGCCCGTTTCCCTCTCATCTGGCAGCGCATCTACAACAGCCGTAACCCGCATGAAGGGCTCTTTGGTCGCGGCTGGCGCACCGCATTTGAAACCCGCGTGGTCAGGGAGGAGGAATACACCTGCTTCCATGATGAAGGGGGACGCGAACTCCGTTTTGTCTGTCCCCCGCCGGGTGAGGCAGGATTCAGTCCCGATGAAGGACTGTTATTTGCGCAGAGCGAACAGGGCATGGTGGTGATTGGTGATCTGGACGGCGCCACCTGGCGGCTCTATCTTCCGCACCCGTCAGCGCCCTCGCAACTGCGCCTGCACCTGCTGTCGGATAATTATGGCAATGGCTTGCGGCTCCATTATGACGAACAGGATCGCCTGCATGCGATTACTGATACCCAGGAAAGCCTGCGGGTGGTGCTGCATTATCAGGACTTACACTCCCCGCAGCGTCCGACCCGGATCACTGAGCATATGCTCACCCCGGACACCCCCGGTGGCGAGCCGGTTCATCGGCTACTGATGTCCTACGACTACACCCCGCAGGGGGAACTGTGCCGTGTGACCGATGCGGATGATGTCTGCCTGCGTGAATTTGATTACACCCCGGACGCCCTGATGGCAGGGCACCGGATGCCCGGCGGGGCCCGTCACCGCTATCAATGGAAAAAGTTCAGCGACGGCTGGCGGGTGGTGGCCTATGAGTCCAGCGGAGGTGACAGCGCCACGATTGGTTATGACCTGACACAGGGCGTGACCATCGTCACCCATGGCGGTGGCGAAACGCACCGGCATGAATGGGATCATCGCTATCTGGTGGAGAAGTACACCGATGAATCCGGGCAGGTATGGGGCTATGAGTGGAACGAGGACGGGCAGCTTTCGCGTACCGTCGACCCGTTGGGTGCCAGCAGAGCATATCACTATGATAATGCGGGAAACATGATTCTGGAGACCGACCCGCTGGGCCGGGCCGTTTGTACACGCTGGCTTGAAGACCGGGCGCTGCCTGTTCAGGCCAGCGGGCCGGAGGGAAGCGTACACCAGTATTTTTATGATGCGAACTTTGGTCTGCGTGCAGAAATCAATGCACTCGGGCTGTGCTGTTATTACCGTCGTGATGAATGGGGCCAGGTCGTCGAATTCACAGATGAAAAGGGCGGCGTACAACGCTTTAGCTGTAATGAGCGTGGGCAGCTTATCAGCGTTCAGGACTGTTCCGGGAAAACAACGCAGTACCGGTACGATGCGGCTTACCGGCTGGCCGAAGAGGTGGATGCGGCCGGGGAGAGTACCCGCTATGTTTACAGCCCGGCAGGCAGGCTAAAAACGGTTTCCGGTGCCGAGGACTGGACGGCCAGCCTGTCCTGGACGGCACAGGGGCTGCCGGAAAGCTACCGGGTGGGACACAATAATCCGGTGCGCTGGCAGTATGATGCCTGTGGTCGGGTGAGCGTGGTGACTGACCCGCTGGGCCATACCGTGCGGCGTGAATATGACGCGCGCAACCGGCTGACGCGTTTGTATAACGAAAGTGGTGAGCTGTACCGGTTTATCCACGGCATAAATGGGCATCTGACGGAAGAGCGGGGTCTGGATGGTGTTATCACCCGCTACGAATACGATGTCTGTGACCGGGTGGTCAGTAAAACCTGGGCGGCCGGCACGCCGGATGCGCTGACGCACCGCTGGCAGTATAACGCAGCCGGGGAAGTGACCGATAAGCAAACGCCGGACGGGCACACGGTCTACCGGTACACGACGGGAGGGACTCTGCAGGCGGCGCTGTTTTATCCGCCGGGAGCAGAGAGTCCTGCACAGCGCGTGCTGCTGGAGCATGACCTGCTCGGCCGGCTGACGGAGGAGGAGAACGACTCTGGCCGGGTGAGCTACAGCCTGGATGAACTGGGTAACCGGACATCCGTTCAGCTGCCGGATGGTCGCAGCCTGAAGACGCTGTATTACGGCAGCGGTCATGCGCTGAGTATCAGCCTGGATGAGCGGCTGATTACGGAATTTACCCGTGACAACCTGCACCGGGAAATCAGTCGAACGCAGGGCGGCCTGACGACACGTACGCGTTATGATCGACTGGGGCGGCAGGCGCGCCGGGAAATCTACCGCAAAGAGAACGGGATGCGGCCGGTGGAGGCGTGGCACTGGCAGTACGACAGCCGTCACAACCTGCTGAGTGAAACGCAAATCAGCGACTACCGCTATCAGGGCTACCATTACGATGACGGTGACCACGTCTGTCGCCACGACACCAGTTTTCGTGGGGTGACGCATCATACGTACGATGCGGCAGGTAACCTGCTGACTGCCCCGCAGGCAGGGCAGTCGCTGACACATAACCGGCAGACGCAGTGCGGTAATGGTGCGTGCAGGTATGATGTTTACGGCCGGATGGTGCAGAAACCGGGCCCGGGTGGCCTGTGGCGCTACGGTTATGACAGTGAACACCGGATGACGGAAGCGGTGCTGGACACGCCGGACGTAACCGGGGCCGGAAATACGCGACACCGGGTGATTTTTACCTACGACCCGTTTGGGCGGCGAACAGAAAAGCGCAGCGAGGTGACGGTATCTGCGCCGGATGACGGGCGTGTCACCGGGGCGCAGGAGGTGACAACCTTTGTGTGGGAAGGGTTCCGGCTACTGGCGGAGACCCGCAACGGACAGTCGCTGGTGTACGTGTACGAAGGGGCGGGGAGTTACACGCCGCTGGCGAGGATTTACGGTACCGGCGACAAACAGCGTGTGGACTACTACCGCTGCAGCCATAACGGTATGCCGCAGGCGCTGACGGATGAGGACGGGAAACTGCACTGGCGTCAGGATGTGGAGACGTGGGGAGAAACGCGGTCGGAATACGCGGATGAAGAGGGAAGCAGGTGGCGGAAGATATGGGGTGGTGCGCCGGAAGAAAACCTGCGGTTCGCGGGTCAGTATCTGGACAGGGAAACGGGACTTCACTATAATACATTCAGGTATTATGCGCCGGATATGGGACGGTTTATTACGCCGGACCCGATAGGGCTGGCGGGGGGGATAAATCTCTATAGTTACGCGCCTAATCCGCTGAGCTGGATCGATCCGCTTGGATTATTAAAATGTGGACTTACTGGTAATGAAGTCGGTGATGCTTCAAATCTGCCTGTAATAAAACCCGGCACTAAAGAATGGAAACTGGCTGTTGATACGATGAGGAATAATGGCAGTGGCAAACCTAATTTTAGGGTTGCTGATAGAAATGCCGCAGAAAAATTATTGAAAGATGCTAATCCAAAAATACCAGAGTATGGTCAATATACAGGGTCAAAGAATTATCGAAACAAGGCCGGATATGAGCATCATCCTAATGAATCGCATACAGCAAATGCACCAGAAAATAATTTACCACATGTGAAATGGTCTGATTATAGTGCGGGTAAAAAGGCTCCAGGCAGCGGAAAAGGACATATCTTTTATGATTAATGATATCATTTTTGATGAGGCTCTCTATCCGATGGCCTGGCGTCTGAACTCTGAGGATTGTAGGCTCACTTCAGAAGATAAAAGGAAGGTAGTTTTTCTTGGTGAGGTTGAATCTGAAAATCTCTGGGATTTATTTTTTCCGTTTAAAAAGTTAATGGATATTGATTACTCATTTATGTCCCTCTTAGAAAAAAGAGAATTGGACTTCGATGAAGTGAAGGAGTCAGCAATATTTTTCTCTGATAAATTAAATGATGTATCAATATTATTCTTCTTCTGGGGGAGAAACGATTGTGCTATTATTCCATCAGATGTCCTTATAAAAGCATGGGATGATTTTTTCTATCCTAGCGATGAAACGTGTATTATTTTAATTCCAAATAGAGATAAAATTATTTACTCTTATGAGGAAAATTTCTTTTACGCAAGAAAAAATGGGTGATTTCATCAGAGCCGGGAGATATTAAATCTTCCCGGCTTTTTTATTATTTAGCCCTCGTTCAGCACACTAAACATCCCGTTCTTAATTCCCCTAACCACCTGTTTAGCCTGATAAAGCTGCTCGCGCAACTCCTGCACCTCGTTATTATCCGCCATCAGCACAATACATCCGTCTGAAATTTTCACCGTCACGCCGCGTCCGGTCTCAAATCCTGCCTCTTTCAGCCAGTCGCCCTTGAGGTGCAGGCTGGGATGCTGTGAGTAATATGTGGTCATATTTTCTGGTATAAGACATATTGCGGTAAATATTTTGACAGAAAATAAGGAATTCAAAGCAGGGCTGAGAAGAGCGACGATGGACAGAGAGTACCTCGCGTCAGTCCTTGTGGGGCGCGGGGTTTCGTAATCTTGCCCTACTTGGCTCCCTTTTCGTCTTTCAGCGCTCTCACCTGGCCATTGTGATAGAGTGCCGTATTCTGCGACGAATAAACACCAGGAGTCATCAATATGAGTCAGCTTCCGACACTTTCCGCAACCACCCTTGCGGCTATCAATACCGTAGGGCGATGGCTGGCGCAGAATGATTTTACGGGGAATATCACCGTTCAGTCAGATTGCGTGATTCTGGCAGGAAACGCGGTTATTCCTACCATCGACGCCGCCTGTCGGATCGCGAAAGAGCAACAGGTTCCCTTGCTGATTAGCGGTGGTATCGGTCATTCCACGCGCTTTCTGTATGATGCGATTGCCCAGCATCCGCGTTATAACATCATTCGTACTACCGGACGCGCGGAAGCGGCGATCCTTGCCGATATTGCTCACCAGTTCTGGCAAATTCCGGGTGAGAAAATTTGGGTGGAAGATCAGTCGACAAACTGCGGTGAGAATGCCCGGTTTAGCTGTGCATTACTGAATCAGGCGGCAGAAAGTATTCATACCGTCATAGTGGTGCAGGATCCCACTATGCAACGCCGCACAATGGCCACGTTTCAGCGCGTCACCCGCGATGAGCCGCATGCGCCGCGCTGGTTGAGTTTCCCTGGTTTCATCCCTGAACTGTCTCAACAGCACAACGGCGTGGATTTTGTGCCTGCCGCAGAAGGTCTGTGGTCGGTAGAACGCTACCTTTCTCTCATTACCGGTGAACTTCCGCGCCTGCGTGATGATGCAACCGGCTACGGGCCCTGTGGACACGATTTTATCGTACATGTTGATATACCCCAGGACGTCGAGCAAGCCTGGCAGCAGCTAAAAAATGATACCGCGCTGACCGACTTACTGGAGAGCCGTTCTCTGTAATTCTTGCTGCCCGTTTGTCGGCGTTTTACGGCAAACGGGCAGAAAGCCCACCTGGTTTTTCTCTTTATTCTTACTTTTCCAGACGCTTTTATGAAGCAGTTCACAGAACCGCCACTCCAGCGATAATGCGTCATGCATGATTGATATTAATTAACAATAGTTTTACTTGTTAAAAACAAATCAATCACAGGAGAGCCGCATGTCAGTACCCGTACAACATCCTATGTATATCGATGGGCAGTTTGTGACCTGGCACGATGACGCCTGGATTGATGTCGTCAATCCGGCCACGGAAGAGATTATCTCGCGTATTCCCGATGGGCGTGCCGAAGATGCGCGTAAAGCGATCGATGCCGCGGATCGCGCTCAGCCGCAATGGGAAGCGTTGCCTGCCATTGAACGGGCAAACTGGTTACGCAAAATTTCTACAGGTATCCGCCAGCGAGCCGATGAAATCAGCGCGTTGATTGTGGCGGAAGGTGGAAAAATTCAACAACTGGCTGACGTTGAAGTCGCGTTTACCGCTGACTATATCGATTACATGGCGGAGTGGGCGCGTCGCTATGAAGGCGAGATCCTGCAAAGCGATCGCCCAGGTGAGAATATATTGCTGTTTAAGCGTGCACTGGGCGTGACGACGGGCATTCTGCCGTGGAACTTCCCGTTTTTCCTGATTGCCCGCAAACTGGCCCCCGCCTTGCTGACAGGAAATACCATCGTCATTAAGCCGAGTGAATTCACACCGAATAACGCCATCGCCTTTGCCAAAATTGTTGATGACATTGGTTTACCGCGCGGAGCCTTTAACCTGGTGCTGGGACGCGGTGAAACGGTCGGGCAGGAGCTGGCCGGAAACCCGAAGGTCGCCATGGTGAGCATGACCGGTAGCGTCGGTGCGGGTGAGAAAATTATGGCCGCAGCGGCCAAAAACATCACCAAAGTTTGTCTGGAGTTGGGTGGCAAGGCCCCGGCTATCGTGATGGACGATGCTGACCTTGAGCTGGCGGTGAAGGCTATTGTTGACTCGCGGGTGATCAATACCGGACAGGTATGCAACTGTGCCGAGCGCGTATACGTTCAGAAAGGTATCTATGACCAGTTCGTTAATCGTCTGGGTGAGGCGATGAAAGCCGTGCAGTTTGGCAATCCGGCCGAACGCAATGACATTGCGATGGGGCCGCTGATTAATGCCGCTGCGCTGGCGCGTGTAGAGCAAAAAGTCGAGCGAGCGGTTCAGGAAGGCGCCCGTGTGGTGCTGGGTGGTAAAGCCGTTGCTGGTAAAGGTTATTACTATCCGCCGACATTACTGTTAGACGTGCGCCAGGATATGGCGATTATGCACGAGGAGACGTTTGGTCCGGTGCTGCCGGTGGTGGCATTTGATACGCTGGAACAGGCGCTGACAATGGCCAATGACAGCGACTACGGACTGACCTCATCGATCTATACGCAGAATCTGAATACGGCAATGAAGGCGATTAAGGGGCTGAAGTTTGGCGAAACCTATATTAATCGCGAAAACTTCGAGGCGATGCAGGGCTTCCACGCTGGCTGGCGCAAGTCCGGGATTGGCGGGGCAGATGGTAAACACGGTCTGAATGAATACCTGCAAACACAGGTAGTGTATTTGCAGTCTTAAGTTTTTCGCCGGGTGAGCCTGTACGCCACCCGGCGCAATTCTCACACTTTGGTGGCGATCCAGTTCATCATCATTTCCGGCCAGATGGCCAGCGGTAACCCTTGCGCATCGCGAATACCAAATCCGTGCTTACCGCGTTCAAACAGATGCATTTCGACCGGAACGCCCAGCCCACGTAGCGAATTAAAGAAAACCAGGCTGTTTTCTACTTTCACCGCCGGATCGTCGATGGCGTGTAGCAGGAATGTCGGCGGTGTCGTGTTATCCACTCGCTCTTCCAGAGAATAGTGGCGCAGATCTTCCTTTTCGGGCGTAGCGCCAACCAGCTCAAGACGAGAGCCCGGGTGGCCGATGTCTTCACGCAGAGTAATCACCGGGTAGACCAACGCCATGAACGCAGGACGCGTTGGTTGCTCGTCTATGCTATCAATCGGTGTATAAACCGGTTCGGCAAACCGGGTTCCCAGACTGGCGGCTACGTGACCACCGGAAGAGAAGCCCAACACACCGATACGATCAGGGTTAATTTTCCATTCATGGGCGTTGGCGCGAATGTAGCGCATGGCGCGCTGGGCATCGGCCAGCGGCGCGTTTGCACCTTCCTCATGGCCATCACCTGGCATGCGGTAGGTCATCACAAACAGGGTATAACCGCGGGCGTTAAAGAATGGTGCCAGTACGCTGCCTTCTTTATCCATCACCACGCGACGGTAAGAACCTCCCGGTGTAACAAGGATCCCTACGCCGTTAGGTTTTTCGGGGGCATAAACGGTAATTTCCGGGGCGCGAATACCGGTGACAGCACGATCATACTGAGATGTTCCTGTATGTCGGGGTTCTGGCGTAAAGACCGCATCGCTGTTTTTTGCTCCGGGGGCTTCACTCTGCGGCCAGAATGAGACGGTGGTTGCGTGGGCAACGGCTTGCTCCATCATGTTTTCTAACGTTTCACGACTCAGTGCTTCCATTACTATGCTCCCTCAGTGGCAAAGGTTAGCTATAGCACAGTCAGTGAATTGAAAACGGGGAGAGACTCACAACGTATTGAATTCGCGGGAAATGAAAGAGGGCGGAGGCAGGCCTCCGCCAGAACATTAGAGCTTGATAAATTTATCCAGCGTACGAATAAGCTGGGTGACAAAACCGTATTCGTTATCGTACCAGGCGACGGTTTTTACCAGTTGCAGATCGCCCACTTCGGTAATCTCGGTTTGTGTTGCATCAAATACCGAACCGAAATGCGAGCCAATGACATCTGACGAGACGATTTCCTCGTCGGTATAACCAAACGACTCATTATTTTGCGTGGCTTTTTTCAGCGCGTTGTTGACCTCTTCAGCAGTGACTTTTTTCCCCAATATCGATACCAGTTCCGTGACAGATCCTGTTTTCACCGGAACACGCTGGGCATGGCCTTTTAATTTTCCGCTCAACGCCGGAATAACCAGACCAATGGCCTTGGCGGCACCAGTGGTATGGGGAATGATGTTCTCTGCTGCTGCCCGCGAGGCGCGCAGATCTTTCCCGCGTGGACCATCAACCAGCGACTGCGTTCCCGTGTAGGCGTGGATGGTGGTCATAGTGCCAAGCTGAATACCGAAGCTATCGTGCAGCGCTTTCGCCATCGGTGCCAGGCAGTTGGTGGTGCACGATGCGACCGAGATAATCCGATCGTTCGCATCCATTGTGTCGTCGTTGACGTTAAAGACAATGGTCTTCATGTCGCCAGCCGGGGCGGATATCAGCACTTTTTTGGCACCTGCATCCAGGTGCGCGTTGGCTTTTTCTGTCGAGGTATAAAAACCGGTGCATTCGATGATTATCTCAGCGCCAGTGGTTTTCCACGGGATATTTTTGGCCTCTTTTTCTGCGTAAACCGCGATTTTTTTACCGTCGACAATCAGCGCGTCTTCGGTAAAGTCGATGCTCCAGGGAAACGGGCCGTAGTTTGAATCGTGCTTTAACAGATAGGCGAGAATTTTGGGCGAGGTGAGGTCATTAATGGCCACAACCTCCACGTTGCTTTTGACTTCCAGTAGCCGACGCAATACCAGACGGCCGATACGACCAAAACCGTTAATGCCAATTTTACTCATGGTTTTCTCCTGTCAGGATTAGGCGGTACGACATATTTTCCTTACCAGGCTTAGTCCAGACAGGCATCCTCGGCAATAGCGGTTCTTGCGGTTAAGCGTAAGCGACTGAAAATGGGTGAACAAAAGTTAATGAATTTTTAACAAAAGCCCGTTATGTTGACGCATTATTGTTTTTATTCAGGAAGTGTTATGGGGAATAAGTATTCTGGCCTGCAAATCGGTATTCACTGGCTGGTCTTTTTGTTAGTTATTGTGGCCTATAGCGCCATGGAGTTTCGCGGATTTTTCCCGCGCAGCTATCGTCCCTTATTCAACATGGTGCACGTATCCTGTGGTATCACGATATTAACGCTGATGGTGGCGCGTCTGCTGGTCAGGCTGAAATATCCGGCACCGCCGATTGTGCCAAAACCAAAGCCAATGATGACCGGCATGGCGCATCTGGGGCATCTGGTTATCTATCTGTTGTTTATTGTGCTGCCTATTATTGGGCTGGTGATGATGTACAACCGGGGTAATCCGTGGATTGCATTCGGCATCGTTATGCCGCATGCGGCAGAGGCTAACTTTGATTTAGTGGATATGCTGAAGTCCTGGCACGTGACGCTGGCAAACCTGGGTTATTTTGTTATTGGTCTGCATGCCGTTGCCGCCCTGATGCATCACTATTTCTGGAAGGATAATACGCTGTTGCGCATGATGCCGCGTAAACGCTCCTGAGGTAATGCCCCGCAAATGCGGGGCATTTTTTTAGCCGATTAATTTTCGCAGGGTGGTGCTTTTCGTACGCTTTGAACCTGGGAGACGCGTTTTTTCAGGCTGACGATAGCCAGCGCAACAACAATCAGCACAATACCGCAGCCTTCAACAACGCCAGGCTCTTCACCCAGTAACCACCAGGAAAACAGAACGCCACAGACAGGTACCGCCAGCGTACTTAAGCTGGCAATACTGGCTGGTAAGTTACGCAACACAAACAGCCATAAACTCCATGCCAGCGCCGTCGCCAGCACGGCGCTATAAGCTAATGCCCAGAAAACGACAGGTTGCCAGTCTGGATCTCGCTGTGGAACCAGCCAGGCCACCAGGCTCATCACCAGCGCGGCATACAGCATCTGCCATGCGGTCAACGCTAACAGATCGATATTCGGATGGCGGGTATACATTCGCTTGGCGACAATCGCGCT
This sequence comes from Citrobacter sp. MGH105, assembly GCF_001037485.2. Classification (NCBI taxonomy): domain Bacteria; kingdom Pseudomonadati; phylum Pseudomonadota; class Gammaproteobacteria; order Enterobacterales; family Enterobacteriaceae; genus Citrobacter; species Citrobacter sp. MGH105. The sequence continues at coordinate 2,544,334 of NZ_CP073048.1, forward strand.
GGCCCCCCAACTGATCCCAGAAAGGATCGCCAGTAGCGCGCTCTGCATTGAGGCAAAGTTCAATTGCCATGGCTGTAAAACCAGCAATAATCCCGCAGCTGCCACGGCAATGGCGAAATACTGTAAACGCCGCATGCGTTCACCGAGGAAAATGGCGGCCATAATCACCACCCAGAATGGCATGGTATAACTCAGTATGGCTACTTTACCTGCGCCGCCGCTGACTAGCGCCCATTGTGATAATCCAACCATGCCGCATGTTTGTAGCAAGGCGATCGCTAACGTATAGCCGAAAGGTGTCGGGCGCATTCCTCGGCCACGCAGTAACAGAACGATGAATAACAATAATGCGCCAAAAGAACAGCGTAGTGCGGTAAAGTCGAACGCGCCGATGTAGTGCGTGACCTGTTTCATCGCGATCCAGCTGTAGCTCCAGATGAGCGTTAAGGTGATGAGGCCGCCAATGGCCAGCGGATGACTTTTCCCTGCGGTGGTCATAATGTGTCCGTTTTAATGATTTTAGTACGCCACTATACGCGCTTTCAGGGCGCCGTAGTCGTTATCATTCCGGCTGAGTACATGTCGCGAAAATTTGTACTTTCTTCTGTGGAATAAAACCGAAAATTATTTTTCCAGATAGCATAAACGCTTACCGGCAAGATGATTAAACAACGCTCAGTTCGCCACGTCTGTCACTTGATCACTGTCCTCATTAAAACTACTGTATATAAATACAGTTATATGAGAGGCAGATTATTATGTTGTTTTTCCAGCCAGTTGAACATCCCGAAATCAAACACTTCCCGCTATTTAGCGATCTCGTGCCCTGCGGTTTTCCTTCTCCGGCGCAGGATTACGTTGAGAAACGTATCGATCTTAACGACCTGTTGGTGCAGCATCCCAGCGCAACCTATTTTGTAAAATCGTCTGGCGACTCCATGATGGGGGCAGGGATCGGTGCTGGCGACTTGTTGGTAGTCGACAGTGCCAGAAAAGCGGCCCACGGAGACATTGTGATTGCTGCTATTGAAGGCGAATTCACCGTTAAGCGCCTGCAATTGCATCCGGTGGTGATGTTGAAGCCAGAGAACAGCGCCTACGCACCGATCATGATCGGCAGCGAGGACACGCTGGATATATTTGGCGTGGTGACATTTATCATTAAATCCGCGGGCTGATCATGTTTGCGCTGGTGGATGTTAATTCGTTTTATGCCAGTTGTGAATCGGCATTCCGACCGGACCTGAAAGGTAAACCCGTTGTTGTTCTTTCAAATAATGATGGCTGCGTCATTGCCAGCAGCGCGGAAGCGAAGGCGCTTGGCGTCAATATGGGAGCACCATACTTCAAACAGAAAGATCTGTTCAGGCGCTGCGGCGTGTTCTGCTTTAGTTCGAACTACGAGCTGTATGCGGATATGAGCAGCAGGGTAATGTCGATTCTGGAGGAGCTGTCTCCGCGCGTGGAAATGTACAGTATCGATGAAGCCTTTTGTGATTTAACTGGCGTGCGAAACTGCAGGGATCTTACAGATTTTGGTCGTGAAATCAGAGAAACCATTTTACAGAAAACGCGCCTCACGGTTGGGGTCGGTATCGCCCAGACCAAAACCCTGGCCAAGCTGGCGAACCATGCTGCCAAAAAGTGGCAGGAACAGACTGACGGGGTGGTGGATCTCTCGAATATTGAGCGTCAGCGTAAGCTGATGGCTGCGCTCCCGGTTGATGAAGTCTGGGGTGTCGGACGCCGTATCAGTAAAAAACTGGACGCTATGGGCATTAAAACGGTCTGCGACCTAGCGGATACCGATATTCGCTTTATCCGCAAACATTTCAACGTTGTGCTTGAGCGCACTGTGCGGGAATTGCGCGGTGAACCGTGCCTGGCGTTGGAAGAGTTTGCGCCAGTTAAGCAGGAGATCATTTGTTCAAGATCGTTTGGTGAAAAACTCACGGATTACAATGCGATGAGAGAGGCTATTTGTACCTATGCTGCACGTGCTGCGGAAAAATTACGCAGAGAGCACCAGTTCTGCCGGTTTATCTCTACGTTTATCAAAACCAGCCCATTTTCCCTGAATGAACCGTATTACGGTAACAGCGCATCGATAAAACTGCTGACACCAACCCAGGATAGTCGGGAAATTATAAGGGCGGCCACACGTAGCCTGGACGCAATATGGCGGGAGGGGCTGCGTTATCAAAAAGCAGGGGTCATGCTGGGCGATTTTTTTAGTTCTGGCGTTGCGCAGTTGAATCTGTTTGATGACAACGCCCCACGGCATAACAGCGATAAGCTGATGGCCGTTCTGGATACGCTCAATGCTGAAAAAGGTAAAGGAACGCTCTATTTTGCCGGACAAGGTATACAACAACCGTGGGCAATGAAGCGAGATATGCTTTCACCACGTTATACAACGAGATATAGCGATTTACTGCGGGTGGGATAGCTATTGTTATCGTAAATAAGCGTCCAGAGCGATTCTAAAACTGTCCAGAAATAAATAAAAAAACGATTATCAGCCTTCATTAAAAATCTTATTGTAGCGCCGACTAACAGATAACTAACTGACAAACGGCAAGTCTATAATAGGAAATTTATGAAAAAGACGCTTATTACACTCATTATTGCAAATGCACTGACCGCGACTACGGCATTTGCCGCAGCGGATGCGGGAACCTGGTATGCTGGTGGGAAATTTGGTTGGTCGCATTACTTTGATACCAGCGCAAGCCAGCAAACGGGGGCTAATGGTAATAAATATGGTGATGTTGGTTTTGATAGCGATAACGTCGGTGGTGGTGTATTTACAGGCTATCAGATTACTCCATGGCTGGCAGTTGAAGGCGGTTATGACTATTTAGGCAACATGCAATTCAACGGTAAAAATGGCGCATCTGGTTCTCAAATGAAAAGTCAGGGCCTGCAATTATCTCTGAAGGCAAGTTATGGTCTGACAGATAATTGGGATCTCTACGGCCGTGCAGGGGCAATGGGATATCGCGCGGAGTCAGATATTAAAGGCAATAACCGCTTTGATACCGGTGTGCGTCCGGTTGTGGCTGTTGGTACGGAATATGCCTTTAACAAGAACTGGGCTGGCCGCGTGGAATATCAATGGGTGAGCAATGTGGGTAATGAAAACCAGATTGGCGTATCAAGCGATGTTAGTTCCGTTACCGCTGGGTTGTCATATCGCTTTGGCCAGCATGACGATGCGGAGGTTACGCCTGCACCGGCAGTTGCCGCAACTCCTGCGCCTGAACCTCAGCGTTTTAACTTAAAATCTGATGTGATGTTTGGTTATGATTCAGCAGCATTAACCCCAGAAGGGAAAGCGGCGATTGCGCAGTTATACCGAAATCCTGGTCTGCAACCGGCCAAAGACAAAGCGACCGTTGTTATTGGCTATAGCGATCGCACCGGAGCCGCAGATTATAACCAGCAACTGTCAGCCCAGCGCGCGCAGGCTGTTGCCGATGAATTAGTCGCGTTAGGCATGCCAGCTGCAAATATTACTGCACAAGGACATGGTTCGAGTGATTCTGTCACGGGATCCAGTTGTGATGGGCAGACCGGACAGCAGCTGATTAATTGCCTTGCTCCAGATCGCCATGTCGTTGTTGAGATCACTGATAAGCACTAAATCGGTGTACAAAAGCCCTCCTCATTATTGAATGGGGAGGGCTTTTTTATTCGCACAGTGAACTATCATTAACTGTGACAAATTAAAGATGTTAGAGCGTAATTATGTTCATAGAATCCTTAGTTTCGAGAGCTAAAGGTAGATTATGGCGTTATTTTCTGCCACGGTTTACTCTGAAAAATCATGTGGATGATCAAGTATATAATTACTATGGTGTTTATTTTTCGGATGTAAAACAAGAAAAATATCAGCTTGTGAGCCTAAGAGGCAAAAATGTTGTGCTTGAAAAATGGCATGCTGATCAGCACGCCTATATGGAGAAAATAAACCTTCCACTCAATGATATTGAAAAAATGAATGTTGAGATTATTCATTGGAGAAAGCAAGGTCCATTAAGGTTTGATTCGATTTTTCTTTTTGCAATAAATTATTTCACACGTATTGCTTATGCAAAAAATGCTCTGACGAGAGCAAAAAGCAATCTCTTTTCTTCATTCGCCAGTAACAAGTCGTTGAGTGGACTTGATCGTATAATGTTGCTACAGATGCTGGTGAACGAATATGTACATCAATCGCCAGAGAAAACTCACACTGGAGTAACATGTGATGAGGTTATTGATCTATTGTACGGGACGCTTTGGTATAAACATATCAAGAATGAAGATTTCAGGAGGAAGGTCTTTCTGCTGCTCCAGTCACTTGTAATTACAGAGGATGTCAGATTTAGTGATGAAAAATATTATATACAAGGCAAGGCTATTTCAACAATTGTCACATGGGAATCTGAGGAGAGAAGGGACAAGCAACAGTTCAGGATCCAACGAAACATTAACCGCTTAATGCTTGTAATTACTGCATCCACATTGATGATCACGATAGCAATATTAGCTCAGGCAGGTCTTATTAATTTACATAATCTTTGGGAGCATCTTACACAATTAAAACCCATCCGTGTGTTGTTCAAACTAATATAATAAAAATCAATGCGTTAACATAATCAGCACTCATATATTTTACAGCCAAATAACAAATCTGATAGCATACCCCCCTATAGTATCTGGAGGGCGTATGCCGCATTCACCTGAAGACAAGAAACGCATTCTCACCCGTGTACGCCGTATTCGCGGTCAAGTTGATGCGCTTGAGCGTGCACTGGAATCTGGCGAACCGTGTCTGGCAATCCTGCAGCAAATTGCCGCCGTGCGCGGTGCATCCAATGGCCTGATGGGCGAAATGGTTGAGATCCATCTGAAAGACGAGCTGGTCAGCGGAGAAACAACGCCAGACCAGCGTGCCGTGCGCATGGCTGAAATCGGCCATCTTCTGCGTGCTTATCTAAAATAACATCATCACCTCGCAATAATGGGAAGAGACAAATGAAATCACGTGCAGCAGTTGCATTCGGCCCCGGCCAACCGTTAAAAATTGTCGAAATCGACGTCGCACCGCCAAAGAAAGGTGAAGTGCTGGTTAAAATTACCCATACCGGCGTGTGCCACACCGACGCCTTTACGCTCTCTGGCGACGATCCGGAAGGCGTATTCCCGGCGGTACTTGGCCATGAAGGTGGCGGCATTGTGGTTGAAGTAGGCGAAGGCGTCACCAGTCTGAAACCGGGCGATCATGTGATCCCGCTGTACACCGCAGAGTGCGGCGAGTGTAAGTTCTGTAAATCGGGTAAAACCAACTTGTGCCAGGCCGTACGTGCGACCCAGGGCAAAGGTCTGATGCCGGATGGCACAACGCGCTTCTCGTATAACGGTGAGCCGATTTATCACTATATGGGCACCAGCACCTTCAGCGAATACACCGTTTGCGCGGAGATCTCTCTGGCGAAGGTTAACCCGCAGGCCCCGCTGGACAAAGTGTGTCTGCTGGGTTGTGGCGTGACCACCGGTATCGGAGCAGTCCATAACACCGCAAAAGTGAAAGAAGGCGACACCGTCGCCGTATTTGGTCTGGGCGGTATTGGTCTGGCGGTAATTCAGGGCGCGGTGCAGGCGAAAGCCGGGCGTATTCTGGCCGTTGATACCAATCCGGAAAAATTTAAGCTGGCAGGTGAAATGGGCGCGACTGATTTCATCAACCCGAAGGATTACGACAAACCGATTCAGGATGTGATCGTTGAGCTGACCGATGGCGGCGTGGATTTTAGCTTTGAATGTATCGGCAACGTTAACGTGATGCGCGCGGCACTGGAATGTTGCCATAAAGGATGGGGTGAAAGCATCATCATTGGCGTGGCGGGAGCAGGGCAAGAGATCAAAACGCGTCCGTTCCAGCTGGTTACCGGGCGCGTCTGGCGCGGTTCCGCGTTTGGCGGCGTGAAAGGGCGTACTCAACTTCCTGGCATGGTTGAAGAAGCAATGAGTGGGAAAATTCAGTTGGATCCCTTTATTACCCACCGTTTACCGCTGGAGCAGATTAACGAAGCGTTCGATTTAATGCATCAGGGTAAGTCCATCCGTACCGTTATCCACTTTGGCGATAACTGATTCATTGGCCAGCGGATTTAACCGCTGGCACTTTCCTGAATTTTTTAGAATTATGTTGTGAAAGTGTGACGAATCCGGCGCTTTTCACGGTAAGTAAACTTCCCGGATTGCCGATGACTATCTAACGGGCGTGTTTTCACGCATAAACCCTACAAGAGAGTCGACGGTCATGGACAACACTACATCGATGCAAGCCCAGCATAAACTGGGCTTTCTGCATCAAATCCGGCTGGTTCCGCTGTTTTCCTCCATTCTCGGTGGCATCCTTCTGCTGTTCGCCTTAAGTTCCGGACTGGCAAGCTATTTTCTTATGCAGGCCGATCGCGATCAGCGCGACGTGACCGATGAGATTCAGGTCAGGATGGGGTTATCTAACAGCTCTAACCATTTACGTACCGCACGTATCAACATGATCCACGCCGGCGCGGCGAGCCGTATTGCCGAAATGGATGACATGAAGGCCAATATTGCCGAGGCCGAAAAACGGATCAAGCAGTCGCAGGACGGTTTCAATGCTTATATGTCACGCGCGGTAAAAACGTCTGCCGATGAAGCGTTAGATGCTGAACTGAGCGCCAGCTTCAAAGCCTATATCGACGGCTTACAGCCTATGTTGAAGTACGCTAAAAACGGCATGTTTGAAGCGATCATCAACCATGAAAATGAACAGGCCAGACCGCTGGACTCTGCTTACAACAAGGTGTTGTTAAAAGCGATCGACATTCGTACCGCAAGGGCGAACCAGTTAAGCGAACAGGCGCACCAGCGTACACAGCTCGGCATGGCTTTTATGCTGGGTGCATTCGTTCTTGCGCTGGCGCTGACCGTAATGACGTTCATTGTTCTGCGCCGCACGGTCATTCATCCTCTGTTACGCGCGGCCAAGCGTATTGAGCAAATTTCCGCGGGCGATCTGACCATGCAAGATGAACCGACCGGGCGCAGCGAAATTGGTCGCCTGAGCCGCCATCTGCAGACAATGCAACGATCGTTGGGGAAAACGGTGGGTACGGTACGTCAGGGTGCGGAAGAAATATACCGCGGTACCAGTGAGATTTCGGCGGGTAATACCGATTTGTCTTCACGTACTGAACAACAGGCCGCAGCGATTGAACAAACGGCAGCCAGCATGGAAGAGCTGACCGCCACGGTGAAGCAAAACGCCGACAACGCGCATCACGCAAGTAAGCTGGCGGAAGATGCGTCCGGTAAGGCCAGTCGGGGCGGTCAGATGGTTTCTGGCGTGGTGAAAACCATGGGCAATATCTCAACGAGCTCGAAGAAAATCTCCGAAATCACAGCCGTGATTAATAGCATTGCTTTCCAGACCAATATCCTGGCGCTGAACGCGGCGGTTGAGGCGGCGCGGGCAGGAGAGCAGGGGCGTGGATTTGCCGTGGTCGCCAGTGAAGTCCGTACGTTGGCAAGCCGCAGCGCTCAGGCGGCAAAAGAGATTGAAGGATTGATCAGCGAATCGGTCCGACTGATTGACCAGGGCTCCGGAGAAGTCGTCGCGGCGGGCAATACGATGACGGATATTGTCGATGCGGTAAAACGCGTGACCGATATCATGCTGGAAATCGCGGCGGCTTCTGATGAGCAGAGCCGGGGTATCGTACAGGTGAGCCAGGCGATATCAGAAATGGATAAAGTTACGCAGCAAAATGCCTCGCTGGTTGAAGAAGCATCGGCTGCGGCGGCCTCTCTCGAAGAGCAGGCGGCGCGCTTAACGGAAGCCGTAGGTACATTTCGCTTAACGGGAACGAGTGCAATTAAACGCCCTCCCGTAACCACTACGCCTGACCATTCGCGTCCGCAGACGGCAACGGCCAGTGGCGATAACTGGGAAACGTTTTAACAATAAATTAAGGGACCTGATGGTCCCTTAATATTTGGCATCAAAACGGTACGGTTTTGCGTATTGCGGCGATGAGGATCTGCGCGGCCTGAGAGAGTTGCACATCGACACGGGTAAGAATACCGATGGGTTCACCCGCACCATGGGTAGGTATCGGCAACGACACCAGCGTCGCCTGGCGTAAATCCTCTCTAACCGCGCCTGAAGGGACAAACCACACATAGTCGTAATCAACCGTCAGCTGGCGGGAAAGCGATGCTGACAGCGTTTCAATGCAGCCTGGCGGCATTTTACAACCCTGACTTTGCAACAATGCTTCTGCGTGCTGGCGAGGCGCGGTTCCTTTTGGCGAAACCACCACCGGCCACTCCATTACCCGACTTAACGTGATGGTTTCCTGCAACAGCGGATGATTAGGGCGCACGACCAGTTTAAGTGATTCCAGAAACAACAATTCATAGTTCAGACCGACCATTAATTCCGGATCGGCCATGCGACCAATGCCAAGATCGATTTCCCCGGATTTTAAACCTGCCAGAATCATCGGATTGCTCATGGTGGCGACCTGTAGCGTGGTCTCCATTTGCTGCTTGTGGAAAGGACCAATTACCGCAGGCAGAATGCCCAGTGCCGCGGTGGGTAAGGCCCCGATCCGTACGACATCAGTCTGCGATTCTTCGCGCTGATTTAACGCTTGTCCGGCGGTGTTGAGCGCATCCAGCACTCTTACCGCGTGGGTAAGAAACTGTTCTCCGGGCAGCGTTAACTGCGCGCCAAGGCGGCCACGTTCAAAGAGCCGGGTACCGGTCAGTTGCTCCAGTTCATTTAGCGTTTTGGAGAGAGCCGGTTGGCTCAGGTTAAGGGTCTCAGCCGCGCGCCCCAACGTTCCCTGCTGTGCAACGGCGACAAAAGTATGAAGGTGGCGCAAGCGAATGCGCTGATTGAACAGAACATTTTTTTCCATAAGCGATGTTAAAAACAGAGCCGTATCGGTGACAAGTAAAGTTGTTTGTTTTTGATAACCTGATAGCAAAATATTATTAACATTTATCATGTTTTACTTACAACTGATTTATTTTGCTTATGTTTTGTACAGCATTGCTGGGTGGTGGGATCATGGAAGGGAGTGTGCCCAGTCGTTATACTTTGGTGATTGTTTACTTTTGAACGATTTCTCTTCACAAGGCACTGATGAATGATACATGTAATAGGGCACCTTAATCCCGATAGCGATGCCATCTGCACCGCCGCAATGACGGCGCGTTGGCTTAGTTTACGTGGCCAGCAGGCGACGGCATGGCGTTTGGGCGAGCCTAATCGCGAAACGCAGTTTATCTTTGAGCATGCGGGGCTGACGATGCCTGAACGGTTGACGTTTGAACTGACCGATCGTGATGTCTGGCTGGTCGATTTCACCGAGCCGGCCCAGGGACCGGAATCGTTAACAGAAAGTAACGTGGTTGGAATTATCGATCATCACCGACTTGGTGGGTTAGTCACCCGTCTGCCACCGGAAGTGTGGGTGAAGCCTGTCGGCAGTAGCGCAACCCTGCTGTGGCAACTGATGACGGAGGATGAACGCAACCAGTTATCTTCCGCTGAGGCTGTTTTACTGCTCGGCGCCGTATTGAGTGACACTGTCACGCTTCGTTCACCAACGACGACCACTGACGATCGCCAGGCGGTTGATGCGCTGGCCCAAAAAACCGGAGTGGATCTTGACGCTTTCAGTCGCGACCTGCTGTCAGCCAAAACAAGCGTGGAAGGGATGAGCGCCCGCGAGCTTCTGCAGAAAGACATTAAAACCTTCACCATCCATGGGCATTCAGTTTGTGTAGCGCAGCTTGAACTGTATGCGCTGCAACAGGTGGATGCGGTGCTGGACGATCTCCGTCAGGAAATGGCGCGCTATGCAGAAGAAAAGAACGCTGCGTTAGTCGTGCTGATGCTCACTGACATCAATCTGGGTGATACCAGCTTATGGTTTGCTGGAGCAGAACTTTCAGACATCCCGCAGCCTTGCAAGGTAGAAGGTATGCTTAGCCGTAAAAAACAGATGCTGCCCTGGCTGGAAAGTCATTTGAAACCACGCCAGTAGGTACTGTTCATCGTTTGTATGGGTGGGAAGTTTACGCGGGGTCACACTTTGTAAATTCTTCCCACCGGAGTCAGCGGCGTTTTCTACACTCCAGGTAATATTCACTGGAGGCATGACATTATGGCGAACACCATCACGGCAGATGAGATTCGGGAACAATTTTCGCAGGCAATGTCAGCAATGTACCAGCAGGAAGTCCCGCAGTACGGCACGTTGCTGGAACTTGTCGCTGATGTGAATCTGGCGGTACTGGAAAATAATCCGACGCTGCATGAAAAACTGGCGAATGCGGATGAACTGGCCCGGCTAAACGTTGAGCGTCATGGCGCCATTCGAGTGGGTACCGCGCAGGAGCTTTCTACGCTGCGCCGGATGTTTGCCGTTATGGGCATGTATCCGGTGAGTTATTACGATCTCTCCCAGGCGGGCGTCCCCGTACATTCCACAGCCTTTCGTCCCATCGACGATGCCTCGCTATCGCGCAACCCGTTTCGGGTATTCACCTCGTTATTACGGCTCGAACTAATCGAAAACGCCGCGCTGCGGCAAAAAGCCGCTGAGATCCTCGCGAAACGCGATATTTTCACTCGCCGTTGCCACGAACTGCTGGATGAATTTGACGCGCAGGGCAGTTTTACATCTGAACAGGCGCAAGAATTTGTGCATGAAGCGCTGGAAACATTCCGCTGGCATCAGCACGCCACGGTCGATGAAGAGACCTATCACGCATTACATAACGAACACCGGCTGATTGCTGATGTAGTGTGCTTCCCCGGTTGTCATATCAACCATCTGACACCGCGAACGCTGGATATTGACCGGGTGCAGTCGATGATGCCGGAATGCGGCATTGAACCGAAAATACTGATTGAAGGGCCGCCGCGCCGCGAGGTGCCCATTTTATTGCGTCAGACCAGTTTCAAAGCGCTGGAAGAACCGGTGTTGTTTGCCGGTGAAATGCGCGGCACTCACACGGCACGTTTTGGTGAAATCGAACAGCGCGGCGTGGCCCTGACACCGAAAGGCAGAGCGTTGTACGACGAATTGCTGAATAAAGCGGGAACGGGGAAAGACAATCTGACGCACCAGCTACACCTTCAGGAAGTATTCAAGGCCTTCCCGGACAGCGAATTCCTGCTGCGCCAGCAGGGGCTAGCCTGGTTCCGCTATCGTCTGACGCCATCGGGTGAAGCGCATCGGCAGGCGATTCGCCCGGATGACGATCCGCAGCCGCTTATTGAACGGGGCTGGCTGGTTGCGCAACCCATCACCTACGAAGATTTTTTACCGGTGAGCGCCGCAGGAATTTTCCAGTCCAATTTGGGTAATGAAACACAGGCTCGCAGCCACGGAAATTCCAGCCGCGACGCGTTTGAACAGGCGCTGGGTTGCGCGGTTTATGATGAGTTTGCGCTGTATCAGGAGGCTCAAGAGCGAAGTAAACGTCGGTGTGGTTTACTTTAATGGAATTTACATGGGATTCGGTCTGTTCCCATCGACATAAAATATTTTCGATTTTGTACAGATAATCGGCGACCAACAATTGGATTATTAATGAATTTTGTCTAGAGTGAGCGGTCAGAAATGTGCACTCTCATGCCGCAGATTTTGACCGGCGCGGGACCATTTACACGACCAGAAGGACTCACTTTCAGGCATGAATCGCAGACGATTTATTAAAGGTTCAATGGCAATGGCCGCCGTGTGCGGAACCAGTGGTATTGCATCACTCTTTTCCCGCGCCGCCTTTGCGGCAGAGTCTGACATTGCAGACGGAAAAACCGTACGTTTTGATTTTTCCGTTCTGCAATCGATGGCCCATGACTTAGCACAGAAACCCTGGGGCGGCGCACCACGCGCGTTACCGGACACGCTGGCGAAACTGACGCCGCAGGCCTACAACAGCATTCAATATGACGCAGAGCAGTCTCTGTGGAACAATGTTGAAAATCGTCAGCTTGATGCGCAGTTCTTTCACGTGGGAATGGGCTTCCGTCGCCGTGTACGCATGTTTTCAGTTGATGGTAGTACGCATATGGCGCGTGAAATTCACTTCCGTCCGGAACTGTTTAAATACAACGACGCGGGTGTGGATACCAAACAATTGGAAGGGCAGACTGACCTCGGATTCGCTGGATTCCGCGTGTTTAAAGCGCCAGAACTGGCCCGCCGCGATGTCGTTTCTTTCCTGGGCGCCAGCTATTTCCGCGCCGTGGATGACACCTATCAGTACGGTTTATCGGCCCGTGGTCTGGCGGTAGATACCTACACCGACAGCAAAGAAGAGTTTCCTGATTTCACCTCTTTCTGGTTTGAAACGGTTAAACCGGGCGCAACCTCCTTTACCGTGTATGCGCTTCTCGACAGCCCAAGCGTAACCGGCGCATTCAAGTTCGTGATCCACTGCGAGAAAACGCAGGTGATTATGGATGTACAAAACCACATCTATGCGCGCAAAGACATCAAGCAGCTCGGCATTGCGCCGATGACCAGCATGTTCAGCTGCGGCAACAATGAGCGTCGGATGTGCGACACTATTCACCCGCAAATCCATGACTCAGATCGTCTGGCGATGTGGCGGGGCAATGGCGAGTGGATCTGCCGTCCGCTGAATAACCCGCAAAAGCTGCAGTTCAACGCCTATACCGATAACAACCCGAAAGGGTTTGGCTTGCTGCAACTCGATCGCGACTTCTCCCATTATCAGGACATCATGGGCTGGTATAACAAGCGCCCAAGCCTGTGGGTCGAACCGCGCAACCAGTGGGGCAAGGGGACCATCGGTCTGATGGAGATCCCGACGACCGGCGAAACGCTGGATAACGTTGTCTGCTTCTGGCAGCCGGACAAGAAGATCAAAGCCGGCGATGAGCTGGAATTCAAATATCGCCTGTACTGGAGCGCTCAACCGCCGGTGCGTTCACCGCTGGCTCGCGTGATGGCGACCCGGACAGGCATGGGCGGTTTCCCGGAAGGATGGGCACCGGGCGAGCATTACCCAGAAAAATGGGCGCGTCGTTTTGCCGTTGACTTCGTTGGTGGCGATCTAAAAGCGGCTGCGCCGAAAGGCATTGAACCGGTGATTACGCTCTCCAGCGGTGAAGCGAAACAGATTGAGATCCTCTACGTGGAGCCTATCGATGGTTATCGCATTCAGTTTGACTGGTATCCGACCTCTGACTCAACCGATCCGGTAGATATGCGTATGTTCCTGCGTTGTCAGGGTGACGCCATCAGCGAAACCTGGCTGTATCAGTACTTCCCGCCAGCGCCGGATAAACGTCAGTACGTTGACGACCGCGAGATGCGTTAAGCCCCCCTTTACGGCTCTCCTGATGGGGAGCCGTATCTGCATTCATCCTCATAACGACTCTGTACACTATTTACTCGATCCTGTTCGCATTTTTCTGTATGGCAAATGGGTACTCTGTGGGTGTGTATTTCTTATACACGTTCTTGTCCACTAACAGGGAGAAAGTATGTTTCCAGAATACAGAGAGCTTATTTCCCGACTGAAATCCGAGAACCCTCGCTTTCTGTCCTTATTCGAAAAACACAACAGCCTTGATCATGAGATCTCCAGACTGGAAGGTTCGGATGGTCGGGGGTATAGTTTGGACATTGTTCGTCTTAAGAAACAGAAACTCCACCTGAAGGAAGATCTGCTCAAAATATTGCAAAAAGAGAGTGTCAGTGAGAGCTAAGTAGAACGGCGCTTGCTGTGTAAAAGGGCTTCCTGCGAGAAACGGAAGCCCTTCCTGTTTTAGGTGTTAATCGACCATCACGCGTTTGTTCGTCGCCCCCCAGAGGATCGACATTTCAGTGAACAACGCGCCGCTAATTTCTTCGACTTCTTCTGCACTAACCTGCGCATTTCCCTGTTTACCGAACAGCACCACTTCATCACCGGATGCAACCTGCGGCAAATCGGTTACATCGACGATCACGGTATTCATGGATGTTTTACCCAGTACCGGAACCCGCTGGCCGCGGATCAGCACGTGCCCTGCATTACTGAACACACGGCGATAACCATCGGCATAACCTGTCGGGATATTGGCCAGAACGGAATCACGTTTAAGGGTATAGGTTCTGTCATATCCGACGGTGTTTCCTTTGGGGTAATGGTTTACCGACGCGATGGCAGATTTAAACGTCATGACGCGTTTGTATTCGGTGCTGGCGATGGTATCGCCATAGAAAATACCGCCAACACGCACCATGTCGAGCCAGGATTCTGGAACGGTCAGGGTAGCGAACGTATTCGCGACATGCAGGGTGACATCTTCGCGCTTAAGCCCGGTAATTTTCAGTACCTGGGCTGATTGCGTATTGAAACGGGCCAGATCGCGTTTTACCACTGCCGCATCTTCTTCCGGGAAATGCGACATGATGCCGACAATTTTCAGGCCGGGTAATGCGGAAATAGCGCGTGCTTCTTCCAGACCTGCAGCGGTACTGACTTCCAGACCGTTACGCGACATACCGCCAGAGTTCAGCGCAAGATGGATACGAATAGTTTTACCTTTCTCTTGAGCGATTGCACTTAGACGCTTAGCCATATCCAGATTACCGATAAGCTCTTCGGTATCGAAATCCGCCGCCTGGCGCATCTCTTTTTCCGTCGCATTACGCACGCGCATGAGCTGCGATGTATAGCCTGACTGGCGAACGGTACTAATCTCCTCGTTGCTGGCGATGCCAATACATTGTACGCCGTTTTGCATCATCACCGGTGTTACCAGTGAGAGATCGTGGCCATACGCGTCGCCTTTAAGAATGGCGCACATCCGGGTTTTATCTCCCAGCAGTTGCTGAACTTTATGAATGTTATATTCCAGCGCGCTACGGGAAATTTCCAGCGTGGTATTATCCACGGCCTGTTGCTTATTGACGGCAAAGGGAACGGGGCCCGCTTGCGTGGTAGAAACAGGTTGGTGACAGGCGGTAATCAGTAAAAGCGGAATAAGTGCTAAACGACCCAAAGGTGCTGCCATGCTTGCTCCTTAGCAATAGAATGAAAGTGTTATTGTCATCATTACGGTCTATCCATGAGGGGATACCCGGATCACCAGAGTAACGGGTTCCACGCCAGAGATTCTTTCTAAGTGATTGCTGTTACAGCATAAAAATAAGACATCCCCGGCGCTAAACAGAGTAATATCGGCTACTGCCAGTCAGAAATGCCCCGTTTACGATCGCAAAGGAGATAAACATGTCAGAAATAATTATCGTTAGTGACGCGCTGGAACTGCGGGCGGTAGAAGAACACCACGTCACCCTTTTGCATCAGTTGGTGCTTAAAAATAAAACCTGGCTCCAACAGTCACTGAACTGGCCGCAGTTTGTCGAATCTGAGGACGACACGCGTAAGAACGTGCAGGGGAATATGATGTTGCACCAGCGCGGCTACGCCAAAATGTTCCTTATTTTCGAACAAGGGGAGGTGGCTGGCGTTATCTCGTTTAACCAGATAGAGCCGCTGAACAAAGCCGCTTATATTGGTTATTGGCTGGGTGAAGAGCACCAGGGCAAAGGCATTCTGTCTCAGGCGCTACAGGCAATGATTCATCATTATGCGCAGCGCCAGGAGATTCGCCGCTTCGTGATTAAATGTCGTGTAGATAACGTCAAGAGCAACCAGGTTGCACTGCGCAATGGCTTCCGACTGGAAGGATGTATGCAACAGGCGGAGTTCCTTAATGGCGATTACCATGACGTGAATCTCTACGCCCGCATCATTGATGGCTCTTCAGAATAAACCGGCGATAGGGGTGCGCGTGATACGTTGTTCGCCGTTGATCACTTTTGGCCCGCGCAGATGGATCGCATCGCCATCAAAGGCTTCAACTTGGGCCTGATCGGTTATCTCAATATGATGCTCGATCAGCACTTCACCCAGAATACAGGCATAGCCTTCAATCAGGATGTGACCGTCAAGCTGGAGCGGTCCGCCACGTAATTGCGCATGCCCCCCAACCAGCACGTGGTGTTTCAGCACGCAGTTACCTTCAACCACCGCGTGTTCCGCCACCTGCGAGCTGTAGCGCAGGGTAGGAATGGCGTCTTCATCCGTTCCGGCGATGACGCGTGCATGCCCATAGACTTTGGCGCAATCGCAGATCCAGACATTATTCTCTTCGTTGCCTTCTATCCGTGCAAAATCAAAAACTTCAGCCCGATGTTCTATAAAGGCATAATTGATCATCGCATCGCCATAGATTTGCGCCTGATGCACCACGCGTGAATTGCTGACTGCCGCCCGCTCGTAAATTTGCAGGAGCTGGTCGCTTTCACGGGTTAACCCTCTGGCCGCAATGATTTCAGAGTCACACACAATGCGTGCATCACCGCAGATGAGGCACTCACCGCGAACAACAGAATCCTGAATGGTGACGTTGTCACGTATTTGCGCGTTATGGCTGATTTCTGCTCGGTCAATCCAGACGGCATCACCAATTTGCGCGCCATCTCTGACCACGCTTGCCTGTGTAATACGGGCGTCTCCGGTTATCGTCGCGCCGGAAAACGCGAGCGCATTCTCATCGTATATCCAGCAATTACCGCTTTGCGACAGAACGCTTTCATCATCAATCCAGCCGCCGGGCGTACCGGATCTAACATCATTAAAATCAATGAGTGCGATGATTTGGCGTAGTAATACACTTTTTTTATTGCCATTATCCAGGTAACTAAAGGAGCGAGATTCATCGCTTAGACGGTATTTGGTCATAGCTCATTTCCATGTTGCGCACCTTAGTTAAACGTAGCAAAGTTTTCTGCACTGGCTAAACCGGCAGATATTCCATAAAATGCATTTCAAATATACTTTAAAAAATAAACAAAATGAGTAAGAACAAACAGAGTGAACGGGTCCTCAATCTTCCGGCCGGTTATTTTGGCATGGTACTGGGTACAATTGGGATGGGATTTGCGTGGCGTTACGCCAGCCAGGTGTGGCCGGTGAGCCACTGGATTGGTGATGGCTTAGTCATCCTTGCAATGGTCATCTGGGGATTGCTGACGCTGGCCTTTCTGAGCCGTTTACTGCGTTTTCCGCATAGCGTACTGGCGGAAATTCGTCATCCGGTGATGAGTAGCTTTGTCAGTCTGTTTCCGGCCACCACGATGCTGGTCGCGATTGGATTTGTTCCGTGGTATCGACCGCTGGCGATTGGGTTATTCAGTATTGGCGTGGTCATACAGCTGGCATACGCAGCCTGGCAAACGGCAGGGCTGTGGCGTGGGGAGCATCCGGAAGAGGCCACCACGCCGGGTCTGTATCTGCCAACCGTTGCCAATAACTTTATCAGCGCCATGGCCTGTGGTGCACTTGGGTTCAACGATGCCGGATTGGTGTTTTTGGGCGCCGGGGTATTTTCATGGCTCAGCCTGGAGCCAGTGATTCTGCAACGTTTACGAAGCTGCGGCGAGCTGCCGACGGTTTTACGGACTTCACTTGGTATTCAGTTGGCACCCGCGCTGGTCGCCTGTAGCGCCTGGCTTAGCGTCAACGGTGGCGAGGGGGATACGTTAGCCAAAATGTTGTTCGGCTATGGTTTGCTGCAACTTCTGTTCATGCTACGCCTTATGCCGTGGTATTTGTCACAGCCATTTAATGCGTCTTTCTGGAGCTTCTCGTTTGGCGTGTCGGCCCTGGCGACAACGGGATTGCATCTTGGACACGGCAGCGAATCAGGATTTTTTCATACGCTGTCTATCCCACTGTTTATTTTTACCAATTTTATCATTGCATTATTACTGATACGTACGTTTGCATTGCTGATGCAGGGGAAACTGCTCATCCGCACGGAGCGTGCTGCATTACTGAAATCTGAGGATAAATAATGACCCTTTGCGACGAAAACTACTTTACTGAAAAATATGATTTAACCCGTACGCATTCCGATGTCGTTGAAGCGGCAAAAGTGGTTGCGCCAGGTAAAACGTTAGATCTGGGCTGCGGTAACGGCCGAAACAGCCTGTACCTGGCGGCAAATGGCTATGACGTTACCGCATGGGATAAAAACCCCATGAGCATCGCTAACCTTGAGCGCATCAAAGCGGCTGAGGGGCTGACCAACCTGAACGCGAAGGTCGCTGACCTTAATGCGTTGCGTTTTGAGGGTGAATACGATTTTATTCTTTCTACCGTTGTACTGATGTTTCTTGAAGCCAAAACGATCCCTGGCCTTATTGAGAATATGCAACGTTGTACTAAACCGGGTGGATATAACTTAATCGTCGCAGCGATGGATACTGATGATTTTCCGTGCACCGTTGGTTTTCCGTTTGCGTTTAAAACCGGAGAATTACGCAACTATTACAGTGGGTGGGATCTGCTGAAATATAACGAAGACGTAGGTGAACTTCATCGTACAGATGAAAACGGTAATCGAATTAAACTGCGCTTTGCCACCATGCTGGCACGCAAAACTGTCTGAACCTCGCGTCTGGGTTAACTCTTTCTGCGTTCAGCATTTTTTGTGCTGAGCGCAGAGATAAAATTGTGCGGTGCTTACCATTTTTAGTACATCCAAAATGAAACTGTTTTGCTATCCTTTTTAGGCATCATTGCGAAAACTAAAGGGATCGTTTCATGCGTACTCAAACTTTATTTAAAGTTGCAGCGCTTACTGGCTTGTTGGCATTATCCGGCTGTGCGTCAAAAGTGACCGAGCCGGATAAATATTCTGGGTTTTTAAAAAATTACTCTGATCTGAAGGAAACAAAATCAGCCTCGGGACAAACGGTACTCCGTTGGGTTGACCCGAGCTACAACGAATCCAAATATGACAACATCGTGTATAACCCGGTAACGTATTATCCGGTTCCGAAACCTACTACGCAGGTAGGGCAGCAGGTTCTTGATCAATTACTGACCTATACCAATACACAGTTGAAATCCGCCATCAGCAAGCGTAAGCCTCTGGTTACGACCCCTGGACCGCGTAGCCTGATTTTCCGCGGGGCGATTACCGGTGTAGCGACCAGCAAAGAAGGACTGCAGTTCTATGAAGTGGTCCCGGTTGCACTGCTCGTTGCGGGAACGCAAATGGCGACGGGTCACCGTACCATGGATACCAACCTCTATTTCGAGGGTGAGTTGATTGATGCAGCGACCAATAAACCGGTGATTAAAGTTGTACGTAAGGGTGAAGGTAAAGACCTGAACAACGAAAGTACGCCGATGGCGTTCGAAACGTTGAAGAAAGTTGTTGATGACATGGCGACCGATGCCTCCATGTTTGATGTGAACAAAAAACCACAATAAAAATGATGAACGCACCATCTCAGGATGGTGCGTTTTTTTATGCCACACGACGACGATAGAGTAGTTTACCCATCAGCGCTTCCGGTCGGGCAAACATCACCAGATTTCCCAGTAAGATCAACACCAATCCGGCAATTGCATTAACTTGCCAGATGTATCCTTCATACAATGTTGACAGCGTCAGCGCCACCAGCGGGAACAGCAGCGTGCTGTATGCCGCCTTACTGGGACCAATGCGACCTACCAGCGTGAAATAAGCGCCAAAGGCAATCACTGAGCCGAAAATAGCAAGATATAACAGCGCGCTAAGATAGCTGAATGTCCACTGTGGCGTGAAGTTGTCGCCGTGCACCAGAGCAATGGCCGCGATCAGCAATGTGCCGTACAGCATGGCCCAACTGTTGGTGGTCAGTACTTCCAACCCTTTTTTCTGGTGACGCAGACTGATCATATTACCCAGTGAGAAGCCGAAGGTTCCCAGAGCGCTCAAACCGATGCCCAGCAGCAGTGAATGATTAAACCCGCTGTTGAGCAAATCCTGCCAGAACAGAGTCACGATGCCCGTCAGTCCCAGACCCGCTGCAATATAGAAGCGCAGCGGTGGTTTTTGACCAAAAAAGATGAAGCTATTGACTGCATTGAACAGGACGGCCATTGAGAAAATCACCGACTCCAGGCCGGTATTAATCCACGCCGCAGCCGTATAAAAACACCAGAAGTTAAAGCAAAAAACGCATCCACCCTGTAACAGACAAAACAGATGATCGCGACCAGACAGTTTGCGTAATTTACCGCTTAGCAACAGGATCACTATCATCACCGAGCTGGCAACGGCGAAGCGCCAAAAGATAGAAACCGGTGCAGAAACCGGACCTTGCTGCAAATAAATCGCAATCCATGTCGTTCCCCAAATAACCACCACCAGGCAGTACAACAGTGCGTTCATACGACTCTCTCTTTATGCTTTCAGACTTACACTGTGTCACGACGGAATGCAGGAGACTTTCATCGGCTTGCGGTGGACTTGCAAAATCTTGCGCTTTTTTTAGCGTAATAGTGAAAAGGCAGCTGTTAACGATATGTAGCTGATATAGACTGAAAGCCTGCTAACTTATTTTGAATGTGATGGTATGTCTCAGCCCTACGGTGCCTTTGAAAACTTGCGCAAACATAATGCCGTGCTGCATGAATCGGTTGCGTTACATTCAGGGATCCAACTGGCGGCCTGGTCGAACAAACGCGATACCATCACCCAGTATTGCGATCATCATACGCTCAGTTTATACATCGCAGATGGTTACGAGAGTTACCACAAGACGGCGGGAGGCTGGAAGAATGGCGGGGGACCAGACCGTTTTTGCCTGATGCCGAAGGAGAGTGAGTCCAGTTGGGATATTCGTGACGATCTTTCCTTTGTTCATCTCTATTGTACAGACGCCCATTTGCGCGAAGTGGGTGAAAAAGTTTGGGACAAAAGCCCCTATAGTTTCACGCTGGACGAGCATACGTTTGGCAGTGACCCGGGGATCACGGCGGTTTACCGTCAGTTTTTGCTTGGTAACGACTGGCAGCAACCGGCCAATCACCTCACGCTTAGCGCGGCATCTTCACTACTGTTAACGCATCTGATCCAGCATTACAGCAATGTGCAATGGCGACTTCCCGTTGTCACCGGAGGGCTTGCGCCTGCCACATTGCGCAACGTGCTGGCCTATATTGAAGCACATCTGGCGTATCCCATAACGTTGAGCGATCTGGCAGGTGAAGCAGCGCTAAGTGAATTCCATTTTGCCAGAATGTTTCGCCAGTCGATGAATATGGCGCCTCATCAGTACGTCATGCAACGCCGTATGGCGCTGGCGCAGCAACTGGTCTGTTGTTCATCACGCAGCCTGTCGGATATTGCAATGGCCTGTGGGTTCAGTTCGGCGAGCCATTTCAGTAACCGGTTTAAACAAGTGACGGGTAAAACGCCAACGCAGCTACGCGCGGCGAAATAACGTCAACACTGAGTAGCAGATACCGCCGACGACCAGCCCCCAGAATGCAGACCCAACACCAAATACCGTCAGACCACTGGCCGTAACCAGAAAAGTCACGATGGCCGCATCGCGTTCTGCTTCATTATGTAAGGCTTGATATAAACTACCGCTAATCGTGCCAAGCAATGCCAGACCAGCAAGCATCTGGATCCAGCTTACGGGCAGGGCTGCCATCAGTCCTGTGACCGAACCGCCAAACACCCCAGCCAGAATGTAAAAGACACCCGCTGCCGCTGCGGCGAGCCAGCGTCGATTTGCATCTGGATGGGCTTCGGGGCTTTGGCAAATTGCGGCGGTTATGGCGGCGATGCAGATGGAATAGACGCCAAACGGCGAAAATAGAAATGCCAGCAGACCCGTAAAAACAATCAGGGGTGAAACGGGTAACGAATATCCCGATGCTTTCATGGTCGCAATACCGGGGGCATTTTGCGAAGCCATAGTAACCAGAAACAGCGGTAGCGCAATACTGATACTGTGGGCTAATGAAAAGTGTGGGGCAATAAACGCTGGCAATACCGGTGACAGATTAACACTATCGGTGACAATGTCACCTTTAACCAGGGCGATGGCTATACCTACCAACATTGCGGCGATTACGGCATACCTTGGGGCAATCACTTTTAGTACTAACCACGCCAGCAGCATGCTGCCGCACAAGATAAGCTCACTGTTCAGGCTATTGAACGCCTGCAAACCAAAACGCAGCAAGATCCCGGCCAGCATGGCCGATGCCAGCGAGTGGGGAATAATTTTCATCAGGCGGGCAAACAGCCCGGTTATACCGCACAGCACAATCAATGCATTAGCTACGATAAAAACACCGATTGCATCCTGAATCGATACCCCTTGCAGGCCCGTCACCAGCAGCGCGGCACCGGGCGTTGACCATGCGGTGAGTACAGGGGCGCGATACCACAATGTCAGCACCAGCGTACTGACCCCCATTGCTAGCCCCAGTGCGGTCATCCAGCCTGCGATTTGTCCGGTCGTCGCACCTGCGGCGAGCGCCGCTTGCCAGATAATGGCCGCTGAACTGGCGTAGCCGACCAGGACAGCCACAAAACCCGACAAAACTGTAGGCAAGGGGATGGAAAATGTGCGCATAGCAACTCCGCGTGCGTTATAACGGTCAGTCACTGTAGCACTGTGCGTTATAGCGTACAAGTGCTAAGCTGTAGCCCCGAGAAAGGAGAGCGACGAAGGAGAAAAATGGACAACTTAACCCACTATCTGGCCACAACGCTCAAGACGCTACGTCACCAGCGTGAATGGAGCCTTTCGCGTCTGGCGGAGGAAACTGGCGTCTCAAAAGCGATGCTGGGGCAGATTGAGCGCAACGAATCCAGTCCAACGGTGGCGACATTGTGGAAAATTGCCACTGGACTGAACGTCCCGTTTTCAACGTTTATTTCACCACCAGAGTCAGAAGGCACGCTAACATTCGATCCCCAGCAGCAGGCGATGGTCGTCACGCCGTTGTTCCCGTGGGATCCGCAACTGTGCTTCGATCATTTTTCGATACTGCTGGCACCCGGCGCGCTCAGTGAATCTACTCCGCATGAAACCGGCGTAATTGAGCACGTGGTGGTGATTAGTGGTCTGCTGGATATGTGTATTGAGGGGCAGTGGCGCACCCTTAAATCCGGTGAAGGTGTCCGTTTCGCCGGAGATACGGTACATAGCTACCGTAACAGTAGCGAGCAAACGGTTCATTTTCACTCGCTGATCCATTACCCACGCGGTTAATCGGGAAAACTATTTCGAAACGCCGCGCTTGTGACTACAATAACCGCCATTTTTACCGCTTGTGGATGGTAACAACTGTATGCGCCAGCAGCCTCATCACCTTGAATTGTTAAGCCCGGCTCGGGATACCGCCATTGCGCGCGAAGCCATTTTGCACGGCGCAGACGCCGTTTACATTGGTGGACCAGGTTTTGGCGCGCGTCATAACGCCAGTAATAGCCTGAAAGATATTGCTGAATTAGTGCCTTTTGCCCATCGTTATGGGGCAAAAATCTTTGTGACGCTAAACACGATCTTGCATGATGATGAGCTGGAGCCCGCACAACGGTTAATTACCGATCTGTATCAGACCGGCGTTGATGCCCTGATCGTGCAGGATATGGGGATTCTTGAACTGGATATTCCCCCGATTGAACTGCACGCCAGCACCCAGTGCGATATTCGCAGCGTTGAGAAGGCGAAATTTCTATCCGATGTGGGATTCACCCAGATTGTGCTGGCGCGCGAACTGAGCCTTGAGCAGATTAGCGCTATCCATCAGGCTACTGATGCGACCATTGAGTTTTTCATTCACGGTGCGCTGTGCGTTGCCTATTCAGGGCAGTGTTATATTTCACATGCGCAAACCGGACGCAGCGCTAACCGCGGCGACTGTTCCCAGGCTTGCCGTCTGCCGTATACCCTGAAAGACGATCAGGGACGCGTGGTGTCCTATGAAAAACATCTGTTGTCGATGAAAGATAACGATCAGACCGCCAACCTGGGCGCGTTGATTGACGCAGGTGTGCGTTCCTTCAAAATTGAAGGGCGCTATAAGGACATGAGTTATGTGAAGAATATTACCGCGCATTATCGCCAGATGCTCGACGCCATTATTGAAGAGCGCGGCGATCTGGCCCGTTCATCAGCGGGACGTACCGAACATTTCTTTACTCCATCCACAGAGAAAACCTTCCATCGCGGCAGTACCGATTATTTTGTGAATGCCCGTAAAGGGGATATTGGCGCATTCGACTCACCAAAGTTTATCGGTTTGCCGGTCGGCGAAGTCCTGAAGGTGGCGAAAGATCATCTCGATGTTGAGGTGACTGAACCGCTGGCAAACGGGGATGGCCTGAACGTGTTAATCAAACGTGAGGTTGTTGGATTTCGCGCCAACACCGTGGAAAAAACGGGGAACAATCGTTATCGGGTCTGGCCGAATGAAATGCCTGCCGACCTGCACAAAGTGCGTCCGCATCATCCGCTGAATCGCAACCTCGATCATAACTGGCAGCAAGCGTTAACAAAAACTTCCAGCGAACGCCGTGTTGCGATCGATATTGAGCTCGGCGGCTGGCAGGAGCAGTTGATTCTGACGCTCACCAGTGAAGAGGGCGTGAGTATCACCCATACGTTGGACGGCCAGTTTGAGGAAGCGAACAATGCGGAAAAAGCGTTGAGTAACCTACAGGACGGACTGGCAAAACTTGGTCAGACGATGTACTACGCCCGTAATATTCAGATGAATCTGCCGGGCGCACTGTTTGTGCCAAACGGTCAACTAAATCAGTTCCGGCGTGAAGCCGTTGATATGCTGGATGCAGCGCGCCTGCAAAGCTATCAGCGCGGTAGCCGCAAACCGGTATCTCAGCCAGCGCCGGTTTATCCACAAACGCACTTGAGTTTCCTGGCTAACGTCTACAACCAAAAAGCGCGTGAGTTTTATCACCGTTATGGCGTTCAGTTGATTGATGCAGCCTATGAAGCACATGAAGAAAAGGGCGAAGTGCCGGTGATGATCACCAAACATTGCCTGCGTTTCGCCTTTAACCTGTGTCCGAAACAGGCGAAAGGTAACATCAAAAGCTGGAAAGCAACACCGATGCAACTGGTTAACGGCGATGAAGTCCTGACGCTGAAATTTGATTGCCGACCGTGCGAAATGCACGTAATCGGCAAGATGAAGCACCACATTCTGAAGATGCCGTTGCCGGGCAGCGTCGTGGCTTCGGTCAGTCCAGAAGAACTGATGAAGACACTGCCGAAGCGCAAAGGTTAATCGTTAGCTCAGATGTGTATCGGGTTTGCGTGATTTTTGCCAGTGATGGTGTTCACGAAGATCGGCGGCGGATTCTTCCGCCGTCACTCGCAGCTCATCGCTGTCGGCCGTGTGTCGTAGTAAGTGATCGGCATCCTGCACCTGAAGATATTCATGTCCCTGATTAGTAGCGAAAAGTTGACCGGAAAAAAGCGCGCTGGCCAGCAATAACACCGTTAACCCTTTCTTAAACATCATGCACCCTCTGGTACGTTAGCTGCGGAATTGGCGATAATTTCGCCTGGTGACTATTCAATATTTTAATCGGGTTAATGACAATCTCTGTTTTGCCATTTCGATGTTTTTTACATATTTGTTTAGCCAGTGTTGGGATTTGTCACAACCGGGCAATACAGTGCTGCCCGGTTGTTTGCAAGGAGAGTATCAGGACTTAAATCCGGCGGCTGTCATCAGGAGACGAAAGAACATACCAACGGCGGCCAGGGCCAGCACGCTGCCGCCCCAGAGGATCACCAGCCACATCAGGCGTTTCCAGATTGTTTGTTGCATCAATGATACCCCTCACCATGTTGAACTTTCCCGCGGAAAACGTAGTAGCTCCAGAAGGTGTACACCAGGATTATCGGGATAATCAGCAGTGCGCCAACCAACATAAAGCCCTGACTTTGTGCCGGAGCCGCCGCCTGCCATAGCGTAATAGACGGTGGAATGATATGTGGCCAGATACTGATCCCCAGCCCGCTAAACCCGAGAAAAATCAGCCCCAGCGTTAATACAAAAGGCAGTGTATGGCAGTTATGTTGCCCCAGCGAACGCCACAGCCAGAGACTGATAAGCGCAACCAGCAGCGGAACAGGCATCAGGAACCACAGGTTGGGCAGGCTAAACCAACGCTCGGCAATCGCGCTATGTGCCAGTGGTGTCCACAGGCTGATAATGGCAATCACAACCAACATTGCCAGCAGCAGTTGTTTGGCCACACTGCGCATTTTATCCTGCAACGGATTTTCGCTTTTCATCACCAGCCATGTCGCCCCCAGCAGGGCGTAAGCCACGACCAGACCAACACCGCAGAACAACGTGAACGGGGTCAACCAGTCGAAAGGACCGCCGCTGTAGCTGCGTCCGGTAACGGAAAATCCGTTAAGTACGGCGCCCACCACGACACCTTGCGTGAATGTCGCGAGGATTGAACCGCCGAGAAAGGCTTTATCCCAGAATGGTCGGTGAGCCGGTGTGGCTTTGAAGCGAAACTCGAACGCGACGCCGCGAAAAATCAGGCCGATTAGCATCAGGGTCAACGGGATCGTCAGCGCATCGACAATCACCGCATAGGCCAGGGGGAAAGCGCCGAATAATCCGGCTCCGCCCAACACCAGCCAGGTTTCATTGCCGTCCCATACCGGGGCGACGCTGTTGACCATAACATCGCGGTCGTCAGCGTCCTGAATCGCTGGGAATAAAATGCCAATCCCGAGATCAAAACCGTCCATCACGATATACATCAGCGTGGCGAAGACGATAATCACAAACCAGATAACTGATAAATCGATACCCATTAGCGATGTGCCTCCGGTTGAGAATCGAGGACGGCGGCTGAAAGCGGCCGGGCAGGCGTGCCTGTTGGCGGAATGGTCGGGTCATCTTCCTGTGGCCCTTTACGGATCAGGCGGATCATGTAGCTGTAACCCACGCCAAACACTGAGCTGTACACCACAAAGAAGGACAGCAGGCTGATGCTCATATGTAAATCGCCATGTGCAGAAACCGCATCCGCCGTACGTTGCAGACCGTAAACCACCCAAGGCTGACGGCCAACTTCAGTGGTCACCCAACCGGCAAGGATGGCAATCAGACCGGAGGGGCCCATCCATAAGGCAAAGCGCAGAAAAGGGCGCGAGGTGTATAAACGCTGCTTATAGCGCAGCCACAGGGCAAACGCGCCCAACAGGATCATCAGCATGCCTAGCCCGGCCATTATGCGAAACGACCAGAACACCATGGTGGAGTTGGGCCTGTCTTCTTTAGGAAACTCTTTTAGGGCCGGGACCTGTTTGTCCAGACTATGGGTCAGGATCAGACTGCCCAGCGCCGGGATTTCCAGCCCATAGCGGGTGCGTTCCTGCTCCATATCCGGCCAGCCGAACAGCAGCAGCGGAGTCGGTTCACCGGGGCGATTTTCCCAGTGTCCTTCAATCGCAGCAATTTTTGCCGGCTGATGCTTCAGCGTATTCAAACCGTGCATATCGCCAATCAAGGCCTGCAATGGAGCGACGATTAATGTCATCCACAGCGCCATCGAAAACATCGCTCGAATTGCTGGTGTGTTATTCCCGCGCAGCAAATGCCATGCCCCCGAGGCGGCAACAAACAACGCGCTACTCAGGAAGGCGGCAACCGACATATGCAGCAGACGATAGGGGAACGAAGGATTGAAAATAACGGCGAACCAGTCGACGGGAACGACCTGGCCGTTAACTATTTCATAGCCTTGCGGTGTCTGCATCCAGCTGTTGGAGGCGAGGATCCAGAAGGTTGAAATAATGGTACCCAGTGCGACCATGCAGGTGGCAAAGAAATGAAGTCCTGGACCAACCCGATTCCAGCCAAACAACATCACCCCAAGGAAACCAGCTTCGAGGAAGAAGGCGGTTAATACTTCATAGGTCAGTAACGGCCCAGTGATACTCCCGGCGAACTCGGAAAAACCACTCCAGTTGGTGCCGAACTGATAAGCCATCACCAGCCCGGAAACTACACCCATACCAAAATTTACGGCGAATATTTTCGACCAGAAATGGTACAGCGATCGCCAAATGGGATTTTTCGTTTTTAGCCATAGCCCTTCCAGCACAGCCAGATAACTGGCGAGCCCGATAGTAATAGCCGGAAAGATGATGTGAAAGGATACCGTAAACGCGAACTGGATCCTTGCCAGGTGAAACGCGTCAAGACCGAACATGCTTAACTCCGCAGGCAAAATTGATTTAGCGCAATTCTAAGTCTGAGGAGCAGTGGAAGGCAGAAACAGAACAGTTCTTTTTAACCATAACAGTTGCACAATTGCTATAGCTTTCACAAAAGATGGAATCCTCAATATTGATGCCTTGATTAGTTCAAACATTGAATTGGCACTTTGTTATATTCGCCGAAAATTATTCATTGGAACAATAAAATGAGCGGAATCGACTTTGTCGTTTTGTGGGTTGACTCAAGTGATTTAGCTTGGCAGGCGAGTTTTGCCAAGCATAAAGCGGCGGGTTGCCATGATGAGGGGGCTAGGCATCCGGCGCGTTTCAGAGATATGGGTATTTTTAATTATTGGTTCAGGTGTGTGGAAAAATATGCGCCATGGGTAAGAAAGATACATTTAGTTACATGCGGACAGATTCCCGCATGGCTTAATGTGAATCATAAAAAGTTAAACATTGTTTTTCATGAACAGTTTATCGAAAACAAGTACTTGCCTACATTTAACTCTAATGCGATAGAGCTTAATATTCATAAGATAAATGATCTGAGCGACAAGTTTGTCTTGTTTAATGATGATATGTTCATTACGGCACCGCTGGCTGAAGATTTCTACTTCGATAATGGAAATCCAAATGACTTTTTGATTTTAAAGAAAAATCCTCCAACCAACAAAGATAATCTCATCATGGCCTCATCAGATTTTCTCAACATCAGCATATTAAATAGCCACTTTAGCAAGCGTGTGATGATGCAGGAAAATAAGAATAAATATTACAGCATGTGTTATAAAAGACGGCTACTGAAAAATTTCGCTAACCGAAAAGAAAAGTTTTTCGAAGGGTTTTATAGTCGACACATTCCGCAACCATTTTTGAAAAGTACGTTCAATGAGATATGGCAGGTGGAAGAACAGTTGCTGAGGGAAACAGTCAGTAAGAAATTCCGCGAGCCTTTGTGCTTAACGCAATACTTATTCCGATATTGGCAGTTGGCGAATGGGAAATTTAACCCTAAAAACCCTATAAAGAGAGGTAAGTATTTCAATTTATCCTCTAAAAGCATAAACGATGCTATCAAAACACTAACCGATGGAACTGCTCAAACCTGTTTTAATGACACCGAGATACTCAACGATTTTGATGCGGTGACCGACAAATTGCGCACAGCATTTGAAAATGTGTTTAGTGAAAAGTCAGGATATGAGATTTAAGACAATAACAGTTTAGGTTTCACTTGGCAGGCTGCAACTTCGGCATTGAAACAAAGCTATTCATAACAGTTAGTAAAAATGTAGAGATTATGTAAACTGATATACATGATGGTGGTTACCTGAACGGATTTTCAGAATGAAAAAGTACCAGCGACTGGCAGAGCAAATTCGCGATCAAATTGCGTCTGGCGTATGGCAGCCAGGCGATCGCTTGCCATCCTTGCGTGAGCAGGTGGTCAGCAGCGGAATGAGTTTTATGACCGTCGGACACGCATACCAGTTGCTGGAAAGCCAGGGTCGGATTATTGCCCGACCGCAGTCTGGTTATTATGTCGCCGCGCGCCCCGAACGTGAACTTGCTGCGCCACAGGTGCAGGTCATGCGCGATGAAGCGGTGGATATCAATACCTACATTTTTGATATGTTGCAGGCCAGCCGGGATGCGTCAGTGATGCCCTTTGCCTCCGCATTCCCCGACCCGCGTCTGTTTCCACTTCAGCAGTTGAACCGCTCGTTGGCGCAGGTGAGTAAAACTGCCACCGCCATGAGCGTGATTGAAAACCTGCCGCCGGGGAATGCTGAGCTGCGTCATGCCATTGCCCGTCGCTATGCTCAACAGGGGATGACCATTTCACCGGACGAAATCGTCATCACCACCGGCGCGATGGAAGCCCTCAACCTGAGCCTGCAAGCAGTCACCGAACCGGGTGATTGGGTAATTGTCGAAAACCCCTGTTTTTACGGGGCGTTGCAGGCCCTGGAGCGATTACGTCTGAAGGCGCTTTCGATTGCCACCGACGTAAAAGAGGGGATCGATCTCACCGCGCTGGAGCAGGCGTTGCAGGAGTACCCGGTAAAAGCCTGCTGGCTAATGACAAACAGCCAAAATCCACTGGGTTTTACGCTCAGCGCAGAGAAAAAGGCGCGTCTGGTTGCCTTGCTGGAAAAATACCACGTAATACTGATTGAAGATGATGTTTACAGCGAGCTGTACTTTGGCCGCGAAAAACCGTTGCCCGCCAAAGCCTGGGATCGCGCCGACAGCGTTCTGCATTGTTCGTCCTTCTCGAAGTGTCTGGTACCAGGATTTCGTATTGGCTGGGTGGCAGCAGGGAAACATGCCCGGCGTATTCAGCGACTCCAGCTAATGAGCACCTTATCTACCAGTTCGCCCATGCAGCTTGCCCTTGTTGATTATCTTTCAACCCGGCGCTATGACGCGCATTTACGGCGCTTGCGTCGGCAACTGGCGGAACGTAAACAACAGGCCTGGCAAACGCTGCTGCGTCATCTTCCGGCGGAAGTCAACATTCACCACAACGACAGTGGTTATTTTCTGTGGCTGGAGCTGCCGGAACCGCTTGATGCCGGTGTGCTCAGTACCCATGCGCTGGCGCACCACATCAGTATTGCGCCGGGGAAAATGTTCTCGACCTCGGGAAGCTGGACACGTTTTTTTCGTTTTAATACTGCATGGCACTGGGGAGATCGCGAAGAGCAGGCCGTAAAACAGCTTGGTAAATTAATTCGTGAAATGATGAAATAAACCATAACGCGCTATTCAATATAAATGAATAGCGTGTTCTTATTTTCGAAATAGTGAATGCTGAACCACGGTATTATTTATATCGGGTGCGTCCATACAAAATATCAATAGTTAATACTATTGCCACCTCTGCGTCTAACTCCTTGTCTATACTCCGGAAGATTACCCCCAGGTCAGAGTCTGTAGCGTAATGAGCGTTAGCTCACAACCTGATTAAATTTCCTTGCGCCAACAGGAACGCTTACAACACCCCGACTATTTTTAGAAAAGGACATATATTTACGGCAAGGCTGCCGCTCAATATTTTTTAGACAGGAGTAAGACGTTATGAGCAAGCAGTTTGCCCTCAGTAGCCTGTGCGCACTCAGTATGACGCTGATGACTGCGCAGGCAGCCGAACCCCCCACATCATTAGATAAACCGGAAGGCCGCCTGGATATTATTGCCTGGCCGGGTTATATCGAACGTGGGCAAACCGATAAACAATATGACTGGGTCTCACAGTTTGAGAAAGATACCGGCTGCGCGGTTAATGTAAAAACGGCAGCCACATCTGATGAAATGGTCAGCCTGATGGCAAAAGGCGGCTACGACCTGGTTACCGCTTCTGGTGATGCCTCACTGCGCCTGATTATGGGAAAACGCGTTCAGCCAATTAATACCGCGCTGATCCCTAACTGGAAAACCATCGATCCACGCGTGGTAAAAGGCGAATGGTTTAACGTTGGCGGAAAAGTTTACGGCACACCGTACCAGTGGGGACCAAACCTGCTGATGTATAACACTAAAATTTTCCCAACGCCGCCGGATAGCTGGAGCGTGGTGTTTGTTGAGCAAAAACTTGAGGATGGGAAAAGCAATAAAGGGCGCGTTCAGGCCTACGATGGCCCGATCTATATTGCCGATGCCGCGTTATTCGTTAAAGCCACTCAGCCGCAGTTGGGTATTACCGATCCCTATCAGCTCACTGAAAAACAGTATCAGGCGGTGATCAAAGTCCTGAGCGATCAGCACGCGCTGATCCATCGCTATTGGCACGATACCACCGTGCAAATGAGCGATTTCAAAAACGAAGGCGTGGTAGCGTCAAGCGCCTGGCCTTATCAGGCTAACGCCTTGAAAGGCGAAGGTCAGCCAATTGCAACGGTCTTCCCAAAAGAAGGGGTTACCGGATGGGCTGATACCACCATGCTGCACAGTGAAGCGAAGCACCCGGTTTGTGCTTACAAATGGATGAACTGGTCATTAACCCCGAAAGTACAGGGCGATGTAGCGGCCTGGTTTGGTTCTCTGCCAGTGGTGCCTGAAGGTTGTAAAGCCAGCCCGTTACTGGGTGAAAAGGGTTGTGAAACCAACGGCTATAGCTACTTTGACAAAATTGCCTTCTGGAAAACGCCGATTGCCGAAGGTGGAAAATTCGTTCCTTACAGTCGCTGGACGCAGGATTACATCGCCATTATGGGCGGTCGTTAATTCCGCTGGGGGTTTTATGACGTACGCAGTGGAGTTTCATAACGTCTCGCGTTTGTATGGGGATGTTCGTGCAGTTGATGGGGTAAGTATTGCGATTAACGACGGTGAGTTTTTCTCTATGCTGGGGCCATCCGGCTCCGGCAAGACCACCTGTCTGCGCCTGATTGCCGGGTTTGAGCAACTGTCAGGCGGCGCAATTACCATTTTTGGTAAGCAGGCCAGCGAATTACCGCCCTGGGAACGGGACGTCAATACGGTATTTCAGGATTACGCGTTGTTCCCGCACATGTCGATTCTCGACAACGTCGCCTACGGGCTGATGGTCAAAGGCATCGATAAAAAACAGCGCCACGCGAAAGCACGTGAAGCGCTGGATAAGGTCGCACTCGGCTTTGTGCATGAGCGTAAACCGTCGCAGCTTTCCGGTGGGCAACGTCAGCGCGTGGCGATTGCCCGGGCACTGGTCAATGAGCCGCGCGTCCTGCTGTTGGATGAGCCGCTCGGGGCATTGGATCTTAAATTGCGTGAACAGATGCAGCTGGAACTGAAAAAATTACAGCAATCTCTTGGCATCACGTTCATTTTTGTTACTCACGATCAGGGTGAAGCCCTGTCGATGTCCGATCGTGTGGCGGTGTTTAATAACGGTCGCATTGAACAGGTAGATTCTCCGCGTGAACTGTATATGCGTCCACGTACGCCGTTTGTGGCAAGTTTCGTCGGGACGTCAAATGTCTTCGATGCGACGATGTCGGCGAACGTTTGCGGGCTACAGGGGATGTTCTCCCTGCGTCCGGAACATATTCGTTTGAATGATGCCGGGGGAGAAGTCCAGGCTCCGGGAGTTATCCAGGCGGTGCAGTACCAGGGCGCGGCGACGCGGTTTGAGCTAAAACTCGCCGGAGGGGAAAAATTGCTGGTTAGCCAGGCGAACCTGACGGGAGAAATGCTACCGTCAACGTTGTCGCCAGGTCAGCAGGTGATGGCATCCTGGTCACGCGACGTGATGGTACCGCTGGTTGAGGAGAGGTGAATGGCTATGAACGTCTTACATTCGCCTCCACAGTCGACCAACCTGAATCGGATCTCAGGTTACTTCTGGCGTAATCCGGGGCTGGGGTTGTTTTTGCTGCTCCTCGGACCGCTGATGTGGTTTGGCATCGTCTACTTTGGCTCATTACTGACGCTGTTGTGGCAAGGTTTTTATACCTTCGACGATTTCACCATGTCGGTCACACCAGACCTGACGCTGGCGAATTTGCAGGCGCTGTTTAATCCCGCTAACTACGACATCATTTTGCGCACTCTGACGATGGCGGTAGCGGTCACCATCGCCAGCGCTATTCTGGCGTTTCCGATGGCGTGGTATATGGCTCGCTATACCAGCGGCAAAATGAAGGCTTTTTTTTACATTGCCGTAATGTTGCCAATGTGGGCCAGCTACATCGTTAAAGCCTATGCGTGGACGCTGCTGTTGGCTAAAGACGGCGTGGCGCAGTGGTTTTTAACCCACCTTGGGCTGGAGCCGTTGCTGCTTTCGTTCCTGACATTGCCTGCGGTAGGCGGCAATACGCTGTCGACTTCAGGGTTAGGGCGTTTCCTGGTGTTCGTCTATATCTGGCTGCCGTTTATGATCCTGCCGGTACAGGCCGCGCTGGAGAGACTTCCGCCGTCGCTGTTACAGGCTTCTGCTGATTTGGGCGCGCGTCCGCGTCAAACCTTCCGCTATGTGGTGCTTCCATTGGCGATACCGGGTATTGCAGCGGGTTCGATCTTTACCTTCTCTCTGACGTTGGGTGACTTTATTGTGCCGCAACTGGTGGGACCGCCGGGTTATTTCATCGGCAACATGGTGTATTCGCAACAAGGGGCGATCGGCAATATGCCGATGGCGGCGGCATTTACTCTGGTGCCGATTGTGTTAATCGCACTGTATCTGGCGTTCGTGAAGCGTCTGGGAGCTTTCGATGCACTCTGAACGCGCACCCTGGCTACTCAAACTGGCGGCATGGGGCGGGGTTATTTTCCTGCACTTTCCCATCCTCATCATCGCCACCTATGCTT
The DNA here is from genome assembly GCF_001037485.2 of Citrobacter sp. MGH105. Lineage (NCBI taxonomy): Bacteria > Pseudomonadati > Pseudomonadota > Gammaproteobacteria > Enterobacterales > Enterobacteriaceae > Citrobacter > Citrobacter sp. MGH105. Next base: position 2,578,803 of record NZ_CP073048.1, read on the forward strand.
TTAATACTGAGGAGGCTGCTTTTAGTTTTCCACCCCAGGGATTAACGCTGAAGTGGTTTAGCGTTGCTGCGCAGCGTAGCGATATCCTGGAATCTGTGACGTTGTCACTTAAGATCGCTGCGTTGTCGACAGCTATTGCCCTTGTTCTGGGGACGCTGGCCGCGGCCGCGCTGTGGCGTAGGGATTTTTTTGGCAAAAGTGCAATATCGCTGTTGCTACTGTTGCCGATCGCGCTGCCGGGCATTATTACCGGCCTTGCGCTGTTGACGGCGTTTAAAACCATCAACCTGGAACCAGGTTTTCTCACGATCGTAGTGGGCCATGCGACGTTTTGCGTGGTGGTGGTGTTTAACAACGTTGTGGCGCGTTTTCGCCGTACCTCATGGAGTCTGGTCGAAGCGTCTATGGATCTTGGCGCCAATGGCTGGCAAACCTTTCGTTATGTCGTGCTGCCAAATCTGGCATCGGCACTTCTGGCGGGGGGGATGCTGGCGTTTGCCTTGTCGTTTGATGAAATCATCGTGACAACGTTCACCGCCGGACATGAAAGAACACTTCCTCTGTGGTTGCTCAATCAATTGGGCCGTCCACGGGATGTGCCTGTCACCAACGTTGTGGCATTGCTGGTAATGCTGGTGACAACACTGCCAATTTTAGGGGCCTGGTGGCTAACGCGTGAAGGCGACACTCTCGCCGGAAACGGTAAATAAACGACGATATGGGAAATTGCTATGCAACATCAATTACTGATTAATGGCGAGCTGGTCAACGGTGAAGGTGAAAAGCAGCCAGTCTATAACCCTGCCACTGGTGAACTCATTCTGGAGATTGCTGAGGCGTCAGCCATGCAGGTTGATGCCGCTGTACGTGCGGCAGACGCCGCGTTTGCCACCTGGGGGCAAACCACGCCGAAAGTCCGCTCTGAACTGCTGCTGAAACTGGCGGATGCTATTGCTGATAACGCGCAAACCTTCGCTGAGCTGGAATCACTTAACTGCGGTAAACCGCTGCACTGTGTTCTCAACGATGAAATTCCCGCTATTGTCGATGTTTTCCGCTTCTTTGCCGGTGCGGCGCGTACCCTGCAAGGACAGGCGGCCGGTGAATATCTGGAAGGGCATACCTCGATGATTCGCCGTGATCCGCTGGGTGTGGTGGCTTCTATTGCGCCGTGGAACTATCCGCTGATGATGGCGGCGTGGAAGCTGGCTCCAGCGTTGGCGGCGGGGAACTGCGTGGTGATTAAACCGTCAGAAATTACTCCGCTGACAGCGCTTAAATTAGCCGAATTCGCCAAAGACATTTATCCGGCTGGCGTGATTAACGTGCTGTTTGGTCGCGGTAAAACGGTGGGCGATCCGCTGACCGGTCATGAAAAAGTGCGTATGGTTTCGCTGACCGGCTCCATTGCAACCGGCGAACACATTATTCAGCACACCGCGCCGTCAATTAAGCGTACGCATATGGAACTGGGCGGAAAAGCTCCGGTGATCATTTTTGATGATGCCGATCTGGATGCAGTGGTGAGCGGCGTGCGGACCTTTGGTTATTACAACGCCGGGCAGGACTGTACCGCCGCTTGCCGAATCTATGCCCAGAAAGGCATTTATGATGCACTGGTCGAAAAACTTGGCGCCGCCGTTGCCAGCCTGAAAATCGGTCCGCCGAATGATGAATCGACCGAGCTGGGACCAGTGAGCTCGCAGGCACATCTCGATCGCGTGACTAAAGCGGTCGATGAGGCTAAAGCGTTGGGCCATATTAAGGTCATCACCGGCGGTAAAAAAGTGGATGGTTCAGGCTACTATTTTGCCCCGACGCTGCTTGCTGGGGCGAAGCAGGACGATGCCATCGTACAGCGGGAAGTTTTCGGTCCGGTGGTCAGCGTGACCGTATTTGATGATGAAGATCAGGTGCTGGCATGGGCCAACGATTCGAAATACGGCCTGGCATCCTCCGTCTGGACCCGGGATGTTGGGCGAGCGCATCGCTTTAGCGCTCGCCTGCAATATGGTTGCACCTGGGTCAATACCCATTTCACGCTGGTTAGCGAGATGCCGCACGGTGGGCAAAAACAGTCCGGCTATGGAAAGGATATGTCGGTTTATGGGCTGGAGGATTACACGGTTATTCGCCATGTTATGATCAAGCATGAGTAATATCTTAAGCGCGATCGGCGAATGGGGCACGGATAGCTAAATATTGGCATACGTGTGTCTATACTATTCGCGCCACTGGCCTCGTCGCCATCGGACGGCGGTAAGTTGGAAATATCCGCGAGGTCAGGCTAATTGATACAACAAAGCCCCAGCATATAGCCGGGGCTTTGTGCTTTCAGGATCGCCATCGGGTTTATCTGCGGCCCAGGCTGCAAAGCCAGGCGAGTAGGGCACAGACGCTCAGAACCAGCCCCAGTTGCTGCACCATGCCTGCTAAACCCAGCATCATCCCAAGTAACAGGTAATAGCTTAATCCGAACAAAGCACCGGCGGCCCCGACCTGTTCACGGTAGTGACGCAGCGCCTGACTCAGCACATTGGGAATGGCGATACCATAGGCAATCACCACGCCGAACACCGGAATCAGGATCCACGCGGAGTGCTGTAAACACCATGCGACGAGACCTGACAACACTGCCAGCACACAGGCATAACGTACCAGTCGCTCCGGCGTCAGACCTGTCGTTAACAGTCTTCGGTTCAGCAGGCTACCTGACAGAGAAGCAAACGCAAGTAGCAACCCCGTCCAGCCAAAGGCTCTGGAGCTCCATCCTAATTGCCCAAAAAGAAACGGTGCCAGGCTGTAATAGCTAAACAGCATGGTGTTCAGCAGGGCAACCAGCATGGCGTTTTTCCGCAACTCACTGTCCCGCATCATGCGGGAAAATAGCGCGGCAAGCTTCGGGCTGAGCGTATGTTCGGGCCGGGTTTCTGGCAGCATGGTCGCTGTCAGTATTAGCAGTAGCAACGCCAACAGCACAAGGGCAACAAAGACACCGGTATGGCCGTACAGACTCACTAACCAACCTCCGCTTAGCAGGCCAAAAACCGGACTCAATGCCAGCGCGGCCCCCATCACGGAAAAGACGCGCGATAGCGCAGTTGATTCATAACTGTCCCTTAGCATGGTCTGTACCACGACCGACCCCGCAGCCGCACCGACGGCGGAGATCATCCGTGCCAGCAGCAAAACGCTGAAGTCGGTGGCAACAACGGCCAATGCGCAACCTGTTCCATAGCAGATAAGCCCTGCCAACATCGCCCAACGTCGTCCGATGCAGTCACTTAGCCAACCCCATATCGCTACGCCGACGGCAAAGGCAACAAAATAAACGGAGAGTGTTTGAGCCGCGCGCTCACTGCTTACGTGAAAAGAGGTAGCGATACCCGGCAATGCCGGGCTGTAAATGGTTTCCACCAGTTGTGGAAACATAATCAGTAGCGTAAGAAGCCACAGCGATGGGCGACGAAGTGTGTTCATAGCAATATCCAGAGAGACAGAAAACAGGCGGGCATTATTGCTGAAAGGGATATGTCGTATTACCATTATCAGGACTTTAAATATCAAATATCAGACAGATAATGAAAATTGCCCCTGATGATGCTTTTGATGCGGATAGCTTTGATAAACCGGTAATCGGTATTGCTGCCGATATGGGGGTACATGATTCCGGGCGGCACAGTCATCTTCGTCATCAGCTACTTTTTTCGGCAGCGGGAAGTATTACGATTGAGCTGGAGCAGGCCCTGTGTCTGCTACCGCCACGTCGTGCGGTTTGGATCCCGGCAGGCACGGTACATCGTGCCATAATGCGTGGTGTGATGGCTTATCGCTCTTTGTACTTTTCTACCGCATTGCCGTTATCTGAGTTACCGCTGCAGATAGTCGAAGTTAATCCGCTGTTTTTTGAAGTGATAGAACGTATGGCCTTCTGGCCATGGGAAATGCCTGCCGCACAGCAGTCCAGCCTCATTACCGTTTTTTGTGAGGAAATGCGTGCCGCCCGCACTGAAAACTGGACATTGCAGTATCCCTCAGATCCGCGGCTTAACGTGTGGCTCAAGGGATTACGCATGGGGGAATTGCCACCACGACTGAATCAATTGTCCCGACAGGTTGGGGCATGCGAGAGGACGATCAGCCGAATATTTATCAGGGATACCGGGATGAATTATCAGGACTGGCGGCAGCAATTTAGGCTGTTAAAAGCCATGGAGATGTTGGCTGACGGAGGCCATATCAGCCAGGTCGCGCAATATCTGGAGTTTGTCAGCGACAGTGCTTTTATTGCGTTCTTCCATCAACATACCGGCACAACACCTGGCCGATATTCGGGCAATATAATGCCGCAGAAGGATTAGGGGTATTACATATTAAGGATAATTTACCCAGTAATAGCAGAGTGGGAAGATCGTTTACTGATGGCAGAGAGAAGATCCTCTCTGCCAGCGGACGCTGCAATTAATCAAGAAGAGTTACATCAAGCAAACCAGCCGAACCTTGCGGATATCAGACTGAAAAGTCCTACAGCAGCAAATATATTTATCAGCACCACAGTTTTACTGGAAACATTCATTTTTGCCACCTTTCGTTTTAACCCTTATGGGTATAGTACGGCTTATAACTATCCGCAATAGTACGAATTCTGAACATAATGAAAATGGGTTGTTTTACAGCCGTTTTTCTTAAATTAATTAATAAAACTTGATGTGAGTCATGAAAAAGAGCATATTGCGCGCGATTTTCCCTTCTGGCCAGGATGCCTTAAATGTCCCTATACCAAAAAATGTTGGTTTTTTATGCGGTGATGGCCGTCATCACGGCAATCATCACCTGGTTTCTTTCCCGCGATAAAAAGCGGATCCGCTTTCTTAGCGCGGTATTAGTCGGGGCGACCTGGCCGATGAGTTTTCCCGTTGCGCTGATGTTTTCTCTTTTCTGATGACGGCGTATTCGCCGTTTCAGGAGAAAAGCAGGGCATTTAATCGTTTTTTGTCGGTTTCAGAGACATCCTGTGGGTGCTGATATCCCGCATTCTCATTCGCACGGGTGTACAAGGCAACCAGCCAGTCGTAAACGTAACGGCTTGCACCATGCGAGGGTTGTTCATCCAGCTTCGTCAGGCGTAACATCGGCGATTGCTTCGGCGCGCTAAAAATAGCCGATCCTTTTTGGATCCTGCTGGCAGGGCGCTGTTCCTCAGCAACGTCGGCAAATCCAAGCCAGGTAATAAAATCACCAATATCGGCGTGTAACTGCGCGGCACAGAAATTTTCGCGCTGCATAATGCGCTGTAAGCGTTGTGGCATCTCCAGGCGATAGCTGGTGGTGACGAGAATGTCGGCAACCTGCCTTAACGTACGGGGATCGAGTCGTAAACGGCGGGCATTATTTTCATCGCGACACCACTGGCGCACGTGGTTAATCCACATTTTGTGTGCCTGATATCCGGTCTCCTGACTTTCCGGCGAGTGTAGTGTGTCACGCACCTCGGCAAACAGGTCAATCTCTTCATTAAATAAACCGCTTACCTGCTCCTCGCGAGGTTGCTGAATACGCAGCAGCGACTCAAAAATGCGCATCGGCGGGAGCAAACCATCCAGCAGTTCGCCATGTTTTGCCGCTTGCGCCTGTAACTGGCGGATCACCGACTCGTGGCTATCCGATTCAGCTTGAGCGGGATTAATCCAGCTTTTCAGAGTTTCGCGGATGCGCTGTTGATGCTGCTCGCGTAGAGAAGTCAACCTGGCCTGGCGCTGCTGTGGTGAGGTTGCCTGAGTCAGCCATTCGACAAGACGTTGTAAGCTATGTTTATCCAGCGCCTGCAACGTACCCCAATGCAGCCCGGGCTTGCCCATTAATTGCTGCACGGATTCATCAAGGTTTTGCTGGGTACTAAAACGCGCATCCTGCGGGGTAATGGCCCAAACCACGCCCGGTAATGCGGCATCATGAACAGGTTGGGTATCGTTGACCCAGCCCAACAGCTTGCGGGTGATGGCGGGCGTCTGGGCGCGGGCAGAGACCGCGTTGCAGATTAAGAGCACATCCGGTTGCAGGTGCTGGCGATAATGTTCCAGCATCCAGCCTAATTTTGCCTGCCACAGTGGATGAGGATGAGCATCCGGGGCGAGGGGGATATCGAGCAGATCGACATTCTCCAGCACCGCGTCTTCAACCGTCAGGACCAGCTCGCGCGTGAGCAGCGCCAGTGACGACAAAGAAAGGCTGACCGCATTGAGCAACTGATGATTGTCAATGGGATGAACCACCACATCGCTTTGCGCCTCATTATTGCCGGTCAATGCCACCTGGGTCAGGAAACTTTCGGCCGGTAAACCAAAATGATCAACCAGCAGGCTCAGCGGGGCCGCTAATTCTTGCGCGTGTCCGGTTTGTTGCAACGTGTGCGCCAGCGCCAGCCACTGCTGCGTCAGCTCTGGTTGTTCTCCCCACAGTAACGCCCAGGCGTTTGCCCGGGTAGTCAGATCCAGTGCGGGCAGCAACGTGGCAAACTGATACCATAGTGCATCGTCAATTTGCTGCTGGTTTGCCGGTACGCAGGAGCGCCAGAAACGACCAATTGCCGCAACATCATGTGCGGTAATCCCCGGCACCGGGTGACGCTGACGCAGCGTTTGCCATTTTTCCAGGCGCGCCTCAATAATCGATTTCTCGACCTGTCGGTTGTCCGGGAGCGCGCTGAACTGGGCGATAAATAGCTGTACCAGTTCGGCTTCACTGAGTAACCGCAGACGCAACGGCCATTCGCTATCATGCGGATTTTCATCGCGCGTAAAACGGATCGCCATATTGGTTGGTGCATGGCCCGGATTAATATGCGAGAAATAATCAAAGCTGCGATCCGGGGTAACAATATTCACTTTGCCAGTGGCATTGCAGCACAATGCCGCCAGCAGATGTGCTTTTGCCGATTGTGAGTGTCCGTATAACCCTATACATCCTTGCGATGAAAAGGTCGTCTTCAGCGCAGATTCACTCACTGCGGCTAGCGTAAGCTGTGCCAGCAGGGCATCCGCTTCATCATCAAGACGCACCGCACGTTGACGGGTATCAGCGACCCACTCGATGGCGGTCTGCGCGGTATTTAACATCTTACTCATTTCAGGTACACGCTCCCGCTATCAATCCAGTAATGGCTTCCGCTATGGCGACGGTCTGCCAGCGTATTCAGTTTTAACGTTAAGGCATTGGCGGCAACGGGGGTGCCGTCCTGTAACCAGGCATCACTCAGGATGAAGAATTCCGGGCCACTTTCTTTGCTGCCGCCGCGTAGCTGCAGCCGAACATTCAACACGCCATCTCCGGCGATAGTTTTTGCCAGTTCGGCAGAGTTTATGCTGAGCGTATACAGCGGCGTGGCAGGCCAGCGGCTGTTTGCCAGTTGCCGGAATCCTAACGTCACGTTGCCACGTAACGGGAAATGCAACCGGGCATCCAGTTTCGCCCCGGGTTTATCCAGATCAATATCGTGATACCAGATGTTCTCATCACGCAGGGTATTGACCGTATTATCCAGCACACCGAGGAAGCGTACGGTCGAGTAAGCGCCGATATCGGCAGCTTTAAAGTTAAAACGTGGCAAACGCAAATCCAGCGCCAGGCTGCACAGCATAGCGCCTACAGCAGCGGTGGATTTAGGGTTACCAATCCGCCCCTGTTGGCTGAACGGATACCACTCATGCACGCGGTAGTTATCCATCCAGATCATACGGTTAACCGGAACAGGTTGCAGATGGCGGATCAACGCCTGTACACCCGGTAAACAGGCGGGCCTGCCGGTCACTAATAAGATATCGCAGCGATAATGTGAAATGGCCTCACAAACCGCGTGCAGCGGGGAAGTCAGGGTAAATTGCCCCGCCAATAGTGCTTCTTGTAACTGCCTGAACTGTACCTGTAACGGCACGCTCAGAACATCAAACGCTGGCGACTCTGCTGGCAACGCATGGTCGATAGCCTGTTGGATGTAGTTCATCACGTTGCGCGTGGGTTGTTGACTCAGGAGTTCGCCAAAGGTGGCATGTAGCCCGGCGACCGGATCGTTAATATCGCTTTGTTCCCAGGCAGAGAGGACCGCATGACCAAGCGGCATAAAGAGCTGCAACGCCGTTTGTTGACGTAAAATCGCCTGGGTATCAATGCGCCCGGAATCGCCAAACAGCGTGGCCAGCAATGCGGCGGCGTCGGTCACGCCAGCCTGTTGTAAGCGGGTTTGCAGCGCAGGCAACACGCAGCGCTGAATCACGTCCAGCAGCATGTCATCGCCCGCAACTTTAAAACCTTCACGGAACAGCAGATGCGGGGTAATTTTGACATTCGCGCCAACGCCGTCATCAAGCTGGTAATGAACGACAGCCATATCCGTTGTCCCGCCGCCAATATCGATCGATGCCACGCGCAGTGCTCGACCTTTAGTCTCACCAGGCTCCGGCAAACGGTCCGGGCGGGCAAGGGCGTTAAAGAACGATTCGGTGTGGCCATCGTAGTGTGAGATAGCCTCGTTATACAGCCACACCAGTTGCCCGCAGCTGGCTTCATCCCATTCCATCTGAATTTCAGGTACGGGAACCACACTCTTTTCCTGCTGCTTACGGGTGGTGAAGTCTTCATCCTGCGGGTGCCAGCCCATCGCTTTCCAGACCAGGGCAATAGCTTCAAACATGCGCAGGCGGAAAATCTCGCGCTCCTGTTTGGGCATCGCCGACGGTAGGGTCAGGATCAGCGTCCGCAACTGACGAGGAGACGCCGGGAATCCGAGGCGCAAACGCGTCGCTACGCTGTTAATTTGCCCCAGCGCCTGGGCCAGTATTTCGCACAGCATATGTGTCATCAGCGTGCTGCGGCTGTATTGTGGTGAGAACACTGGCAGACGATCGTCCTGCGGCAGGCTGAACAGCGGTTGCCCGTCATCGTTCATCAGGTTCATCAGCGGGAAGGCGGTAGCCAGCGGTTCGCGCTGGGTTTTGCCATTCATCTGGCTAAAGCGCCAGTCATGTAACACCGGCGTTTCATCCCACAGATAGCGGCGCGGGCTTGAGATCCCACTGTTGCCCTCGGTGCCCATACGCTGCATCGCCAGCTTACGGGCTTCATCACCCACACGCACAATCGACGGCCAGATAAAGGCGTCATCACGTCCGCTCTCAACGGAAAAGTGCTGCTTACCAAAGCGCGCTTCGGAAAACTCCAGCCGACTGGTGAATAGCGGATCGTTGAGGAACTGTGGCTCGCTTAACGAACGGACCTGCAATTCAGCGGTCTGACGCAGCCCGTCATTGGCATCCCCGTGATCTTCAATCAGGACACCACAGGTATGGGTATTACCGATATCCAAAATAAGATCGACGGGAATGGCGGGTGTGCTAAGGGTGTGCGTAACCAGTTTCACTTCCGGGACGGAAAGCTGCTCACCTAACAGGGTCAGCACATTCAGCCAGTGCGCCTGGTATTCAAAGTTACGCAGCGCCTGCTGGATCTCTTGTTCTGAGCGGTTCTCATGTTGGGTGACATGGTGCATAAAAGATTCGCGCAACCAGCCGTCAATCCAGGTCTGGTCAAGGAAATCAGCAATTTCGTTGTCATGCCAGGCCAGCGCAAACCGTGTACCGTTAAGCAGATCATTTTCGTTGGGGGTTAACGCCGCAGGGGCATTTTCCGTAAGTTGGCTGTCCAGCGCTACGGTAACACGGTGGGTGTTGCCCGCGCTGTCCGGCTGCGGCAGCTTTCGCACCTGCACGCGTGCCCAGTTATCCGGACCTTCAACAAACGTACGCGGCGGGTTAAAGCGCAAAAACGGCAGCGGCAGCCAGACGCCGTCGAGCACGTCCAGCGAATAGTGCAGCGTCTGAGTACTTTCCGGCTTCACCACTTCGGGTTGCGCGCCGGTGCTGCCCGGTAGGGTATAGCGTCCTGACGTCAGATCGAAGTCTAGTCTCAGTAGCGGACCGTTTGCCGTTTTGCGCACAAAGCGTCCGTGGTGCGCAGATTCCTGCGGCGTGAGGCCGAAATCCAGGAATTGCACACCGCTATTGGCGATGAGCGTCACGCTCTGTTTGTAATCACACAGATTCACCAACATAAAATCAGGCACCTATCTTTTTGATCGTCAGAGGGATTTCCGCGTGATCGTCATAACGCGCGGTACAGGCGGCGACGTCATTGGTTCCCGCTTTACAGGTAATTTCAGGCATCGGATAACGTGAACCGTCGGTACAACGGGCATTGCCGCGACTCTTAATCATTAATTCACCCGACTGGTGCAAACCAGAGAAAATCTCGGCACGACAAACAATATTGTCACCATGAACCACGCGCGCAGTGCCTTTATTGGCCTGAATCTGATAGCGCAGCGACGGCGCTTTGCCGCTCACCGGATCTTTAACATCGACCATGACGCGCCAGTTACCGTTGAGAAAACGCGTCGTTCCTGCCTTCATCTGGTTGGCATCCATCACCAGCGCATCTTTTGGAATTGCGGCGATCACCACCGGTCCTTCGACAGGTTTCTCTTTCTTCGCAGTTGGGGTCACTTCAGCACGATGCAGGGGCAGTGCAGATGTCAGTGCTGGCAGCGGTGCCATATCAACCTTAGCGACTTCAATAGCGGCTACTGCGGGTACGGGCTGGGTGGTCTGTTGCTTCCACAGCAGCGGCCCAACGATGGCTGCAATAATCACTGCGGCAACGGGGAGGCTCCACAGCGGCAGGCGGCGTATGGGCTTCTCCTGTACCGGCGACGCAGTGACTTCAGGTTCGTTAACAATAACCGGGGGTTGAGGTTCAGGTTCAGCCGGTTTTGGCTGATCAACGACCGGCGTCAGTAAGGGGACATCGGCCTCGGCAAAGGTAATTTCCGGTGCGATTTCTTCTTCCTGTTCTGGCTCTGCTACGGTAACCACAGGAGGAACATCGGCAATGCGCAGGCAGTCGAGCACATCGGCGCGGGAATTTTCATTCAGATTGACGAAGCCCCAGAACGTAATAACGGGTTTGCCATCAACCAGAAACACGTGATTTTCACCGGGAAATTGGATGGCTTTTTCAAGCAGCGAGCCAAACAGCTGTAGGGAGGTTTTCCCCGATTGCAGACTTTTACGGCTCAGGGACTCCGCATTTTCCAGCGTGCTCCCCAGATAGCGCAGCGCACGAAAACGTGCTTCTTCATCAGCGGCTTTCCACGCCACGGCTTTCCCTTCTATCGGGGAATACCAGTCAACCCGATCGCCGTTGTCGTTAATTTGTGGGATCGCCAGACAATCCACCATCGCCTGCTGTTTACGCAGACGAAGCGTTTCACGAATTTGCAATGCTGAATCAAACACGGCCTGACCACCGCCGCCCACGGCCTGATAGTCATCCAAATTGCCGCTGCGCAAGAGAGTTTTTGCCACGTTGTTACCCCTTAGACTTCTTCACGTATCTACTTTACGTTTTATAAAAACGAGCAAACGGCGAAAGAGAGGCAAAAAGGGGCTAATTTTCATGGCATAGAGTGCCGGGAAAAATCTTGACGTTTTGAAAAAGACTTAAGGGAAATTAATTCGCTTGGAGTGATGAATTATTCAGCGAAATACACCGGATTAGAATAACCTGATAGTGATTTGTTATTGGTCAGTTTTTGTCAGCTATGCTCTGATATCCCTGTTAATAATAAAATAAGAAGGCTTATAACCATGATTGCAAGGAAAACGTTACTCGCGCTGGCTCTCAGCGCTGTCTTACCGTCAGGCGCTGCGTTCGCGGCCAATACTGACACCATCATCTATTGCTCTGAAGCATCTCCGGAGTCATTTAACCCGCAAATCGCCAGTTCAGGTCCTTCATTTGTGGCCAGTTCACAGGTGCTCTACAACCGACTCATTAACTTTGATCCGGTAAAAAATACCCCGATACCGTCTTTGGCAACAGACTGGACGATTTCTCCGGACGGTAAGACTTATACGTTTACCCTGCGTCAGGGCGTGAAATTCAACAGTAATAAATTCTTTAATCCGACTCGCGACTTCAACGCAGATGACGTGATTTTCTCGGTATTACGGCAGAAAGATGCTGATCATCCGTATCACAAGGTTTCTCAGGGAAGCTACGAATACTTTAACGATGTTGGTCTGGATAAACTGATTAAAGAAGTGAAGAAGGTCGATGATTATCACGTTCAGTTTGTCCTCAATGAACCTAATGCCGCGTTTCTTGCCGACTGGGGTATGGATTTTGCCTCCATCCTTTCTGCGGAATATGCCGACGCGATGCTGAAAAAAGGCACCCCGGAAAACGTCGATAACTGGCCGATTGGCACCGGGCCTTACGTGTTGCAACAGTACAAGCAGGACTCGCAAATCCGCTATCTTGCCAACCCTAACTACTGGGATGGCGCCGTTCCAACGAAGCACCTGATCTTCTCAATCACGCCAAACGTCCAGACGCGGCTGGCAAAACTGCAAACCAATGAGTGCCAGATAATCCCGGCGCCAGCCCCCGTACAGTTTGACGAGATTAAAAAGAATAAAGATTTGACGCTGCATTCGGTTGAAGCGCTGAACGTCGGATATCTGGCGTTTAATACCGAGAAAAAACCGTTTGATAACGTACTGGTGCGTCAGGCGCTAAACTACGCGACTGATAAAAAGGCCATTATTAACGCCGTCTTTTTAGGTTCCGGTACGGTGGCAAAATCGCCGATTCCGCCGAATATGATGGGCTTCAATAAAGATCTGCAGGATTACGCTTACGACCCGCAAAAGGCAAAAGATCTGCTGAAGCAGGCGGGGCTGGAAAACGGCTTTGAAGCGACGCTGTGGTCAATGCCGGTTCAGCGCCCTTACAACCCAAACTCCCGACGGATTGCTGAGATGATCCAGAGCGACTGGGCAAAGGTGGGCGTGAAGGCGAAAATTGTGTCGTACGAGTGGGGGGAATATCTCTCCGGAATGCGTAAAGGTGAGCATGACACCGCGTTGTTTGGCTGGATGTCAGACAACGGCGATCCGGATAACTTCGCCGATGTGCTGCTGGGCTGCGACAGCATAAAAACCGGATCTAACGCCGCGCGCTGGTGCGATAAAGAGTATAATTCGTTGGTTCAAAAGGCGAAGCTGGTGAGTAAACCGGAAGAGCGCGCCGCGCTTTACCAGCAATCGCAAGAGATTTTCTACCAGCAGGTTCCGTGGATAGCTCTGGCAAACGGTAAAACGTTCTACGCTACGCGCAGCAACGTCAGCGGATACAGCGTCAGCCTGATGGGCAGTGATTTTTCAAAAGCAAAATTAAATTAATGAGTTAAGGAGAGGTTATGTCGCATCTGGATGAGGTCAGCGCACGTGTTGATGCCGCCATTGAAGAGAGCGTCATTACGCATATGAATGAATTGCTGATTGAGCTCAGCGATGATGTCGCGTTGAGCCGGGAAGACCGCTATACCCAGCAACAGCGTTTGCGTACGGCTATCGCACATCATGGCCGTCAGCATAAAGAAGATATGGAAGCCCGTCGCGAACAGTTGACCAAAGGCGGCACAATCCTCTGATATTTCCCTTATCCGACCTACAGGCACGTTCTGTAGGTCTGATAAGCGAAGCGCCATCAGGCAATTAAAATGGACGTCTCGCCACCAGCCACGCCCCGATGACCAACAGCACCGCGCCACAGACCGGGCCTACCAACGCCCGCAGCGGCACGCCGTGACTACGTAGAATATCCAGCACCAGTCCGCCGATTAACTGGCTAGCCACCAGCACCGCGATAGTGGTAGCGGCCCCCACATTTTGGTACCCACTGATACTGGCAAAAACAAAGAACGATCCAAGCAATCCGGGGATGAGCGTCCACCAGCGCACGCTGGAAACCAGTTCTCCAAATCCCGCAGCTCCTTGCTTAAACCACAGTATGCTGACAAACAGCACAATCCCGACCAGCGAGTTAAGCAACATGGCGATTAGGATCGTCGAGGACGTCTGGGTGATGCGTACCATCAAGGTATTTTGCACCACCAGACCAATACCTGCGGCAATCAGAAAGGAGAGGGTCAGCGTCTGGTTCATCTACAGGCATCCGGATCGCGGCGATCGTCTAGCTGTAACTGCATGAAGGTCAGATCCAGCCAACGGCCAAACTTGGTGCCAACCTGCGGCATTTGCGCGGTGGTTTTAAAACCCAGCAAGCTGTGCAGATGCAGTGATGCCTGATTCTGAGACTCAATACCTGCCACCATCACATGCTTGCCGCATGCGCGGGCTTCGTCTATCAGTCTGCTGAGCAGTGCCCGTCCTAGCCCTTTTCCCTGATGTTCAGGATGAACATACACCGAATGTTCAACGGTATGACGGAAGCCATCAAAGTTACGCCAGTCGCCAAAGGAGGCGTATCCTGTAACAACGCCATTCTCTTCACTCACCAGCACCGGATACCCCATCAATTGGCGGGCTTCATACCAGGAAATACGGTTTTCGGCATCGACCGTTTGATCGTTCCAGATAGCCGCCGTATGCAGTACCGCATGGTTGTAGATTTCTGCAATGGCGGCGCAGTCTTCTTTGCTGGCAAATCGAATTGACATGTTGAACCTCAGGGCTTGTTCACTATAGTATTACAATATGAATACTATTGAAGACAGCATAAATCAACGGATCAGTGCAAGAATTCGCATCGAGCGGGAATCTCGCGGTTGGTCACTCACGGAACTTGCCGAGCGCGCGGGTGTGTCGCGGGCCATGATCCATAAAATAGAACGCGGCGAGAGTAGTCCAACGGCTACGCTGCTGGGCAGGCTTTCCGGCGCGTTTGGCATTAGCATGTCTACCCTGATTGCGCGGGCTGAAATGCAAGAGGGCAAGCTGCTGCGATTCGTCGATCAGCCTGTTTGGCACGATCCACAAAGTCACTATCTGCGCCGCCATGTTTCACCGCGCAGCGATCTGCCTATCGATCTGGTGCAGATCGAATTACCCGCCGGGAGTGATATCCCGATGCCAGCCTCTTCCTATGTGCAGGCCAGACAACTTATCTGGTTACAGCAGGGAGAATTAGTCTTTGTCGAAGGGGACGTACGCCATGAAATGCAGGCAGGTGATTGCCTGGAACTTGGCCCGCCGAATGACTGTCGGTTTATCAATGAAGCCGCGCAACCCTGCGTTTACCTGGTTGTGCGGTTAAATCACGTCGTCAGCTAATTAGCAGGAACGGGCTGCTACTATTGATGGATTCATGCCAAAAGCAGAGGAGCACATCATGGGTCAACAGACTAATCGTAACCGTCGTTGGGTACTGGCTTCCCGCCCACATGGCGCGCCAGTCCCAGAGAACTTCCGTCTTGAAGAAGATGAAGTCGCAACACCGGGCGAAGGCCAGATGTTGTTGCGCACCGTTTATCTTTCCCTTGATCCCTACATGCGTGGCCGCATGAGCGATGAGCCATCTTACTCACCACCAGTAGAGATTGGTGGTGTTATGGTGGGGGGTACCGTAAGTCGCGTGGTGTCATCCCACCATCCGGACTACCAGCCAGGCGAATGGGTATTGAGCTACAGCGGTTGGCAGGACTATGACATCTCCGACGGTAACGGGCTGGTGAAGCTTGGCGATCATCCCGAGCATCCTTCCTGGGCGCTGGGAGTTATGGGTATGCCGGGGTTTACCGCTTATATGGGCCTGCTGGATATCGGTCAGCCAAAAGCCGGGGAAACGCTGGTGGTAGCTGCCGCAACCGGGCCGGTTGGCGCAACGGTCGGGCAGATCGGTAAGCTTAAGGGTTGTCGGGTGATAGGTGTGGCGGGTGGGGCAGAGAAATGCCGACATGCCACCGAGGTCTTGGGTTTTGATGTCTGTCTCGATCACCACGCACAAGATTTTGCGCAACAACTGGCAAAAGCCTGCCCGCAGGGTATTGATATTTATTACGAAAACGTCGGTGGAAAAGTATTTGATGCCGTTCTGCCATTGCTCAATACCTCAGCGCGGATTCCGCTTTGTGGCCTGGTCAGCGGTTATAACGCAACGTCGCTTCCGGCCGGACCTGACAGATTACCGCTGTTAATGGCAACGCTGCTGAAAAAGCGTATCCGCATGCAGGGTTTTATCATTGGTCAGGATTATGGACACCGTATTCATGAGTTTCAGCGGGAGATGGGGCGCTGGGTTAAAGAGGGCAAAATCCACTACCGCGAGCAGGTGACCGACGGTCTGGAAAATGCGCCACAAACCTTTATCGGTCTGCTGACCGGCAAAAACTTCGGCAAGGTAGTGATTCGTCTTGCTGAGGATTGATGCGTAAAGGTGGAAGACGGTGAATGCCTGTAACCAGGCCTGCTTCGTACAAAATGTAGGCCTGGTAAAATACCAATGTCGTTATCTGGTATTCATGGAGAAAATAAGAAGGTTACTACCCGAAAGCGAATAAACACTCCACATTGAGATAAATAATGATTACTATTCTCATTCTTAAAAAGGCAGAACCATGATTTTGCTCATTGAAGCTATGTGAAGCAGTAACAAACGAATTTATCAAAGGGAGTCGTCATGTCTTTACGTCATCTGTTTTCGCCGCGTCTGCGTGGTTCTTTACTGTTAGGTTCACTGCTCGTTGCATCATCTTTTACTACGCAGGCTGCAGAAGAACTGCTGCGCAAAGCCGTCGGCAAAGGCGCCTATGAAATGGCGTACAGCCAGCAAGAGAACGCGCTGTGGCTGGCGACCTCACAGAGCCGCAAACTGGATACCGGCGGGGTGGTTTATCGTCTTGACCCGGTCACCCTCGAAGTGACCCAGGTGATTCATAACGATCTCAAACCATTTGGTGCCACCATCAACAACGCCACGCAAACGCTGTGGTTCGGCAACACGGTAAACAGCGCGGTTACGGCGATGGATGCCAAAACCGGTGCGGTGAAAGGACGTCTGGTGCTGGATGCGCGTAAACGTTCTGAAGACGTTCGCCCGCTGCAGCCGCGTGAGCTGGTCGCCGATGATGCCACCAACACGGTATACATTAGCGGTATTGGTAAAGAGAGCGTGATTTGGGTGGTGGACGGTGAAACGATCAAGCTGAAGGACACCATCCAGAATACCGGCAAAATGAGCACCGCTCTGGCTGTCGACAGCAAGGCTAAACGCCTGTACACCGCCAATGCCGACGGTGAATTCATTACCATTGACACCGCCACTAACAAAATTCTCAGCCGCAAAAAACTGCTGGATGACGGGAAAGAGCATTTCTTTATCAACCTGAGCCTGGACACAGCGGGCAACCGCGCCTTTGTCACCGACTCTAAAGCGGCGGAAGTGCTGGTAATCGATACCCGTAATGGCAATGTACTGGCAAAAGTAGCCGCGCCGGAATCCCTGGCCGTGTTGTTCAACCCAACGCGTAATGAAGCCTACGTGACTCATCGCCAGGCCGGTAAAGTGAGTGTGATCGACGCGAAAAGCTATAAAGTCGTCAAAACATTCGAGACCCCAACGTTCCCGAATAGCCTGGCGCTCTCCGCCGATGGTAAAACCCTGTACGTCAGCGTGAAACAGAAATCTACCCGCGAGCAGGAAGCCACTCAGCCGGACGATGTTATTCGTATTGCGCTATAAAACATCCGGAGGGGGAAACCCCTCCTGTCATTTCTCTAAACCCCACGATACGCCTCGTTACACCCCGCCAGTAGCCCGAGCCACTTCAGGGACTTACACTACGCCCTCAACGGCTAACTGAATAACACGGGAATACCATGAAAAAGCCATTTATCTGTCTTTGTGCAGGCGTAATGCTCTTTACCCTTGCAGGATGCACCACCGATTACGTCATGACGACCAAAAGTGGACAAACCATCACCACCCAGGGTAAGCCAAAACTGGATAAAGATACGGGAATGACCAGCTATACCGATCAGGATGGAAATGCGCGGGAAATTAACAGCAATGATGTAGCGCAGTTGATTGAAGCGAACTAAAAATGAAGGCCTGAAGGGTTAACCAGTCAGGCCTTCAGCCATTACGGCGCGGTGCGGTGGATTTCCGCGACGCGTTTACGCACGCCGAACCAGCCTGCAACCAGCAGGATGGCAATCAACGGTAATGACGCGATGGTGTAGGTGCCGTTTGGATAGTCAAACGCCATCAGCACCAGCACGCTCAGCAGGAACAGTAGGGTTAGCCATGAGGTAAACGGAGCGCCCGGCAGTTTAAAGCTGACGTCTGCCGTTTTACCTTCTTTTATGGCCCGGCGCAGACGCATCTGACAGACCATGATAAATCCCCACGATGCAATAATGCCCAACGACGCGAAGTTCAACACGATCTCAAACACCTGCGACGGTACCAGATAGTTCAGAAATACCCCAACAACATACACCACCAGCGTGGCGAGGATCCCCGCCCAGGGTACTTGTTGACGGCTCATTTTAGCCATGAATTTAGGCGCCGATCCGCCCATCGACATGGAACGTAAAATACGCCCGGTGCAATACAACCCAGAGTTAAGGCTGGAAAGCGCCGCGGTTAGCACCACAATATTCATGATACTGCCGATATACGGCACGCCCAGTTTGGAGAAGAAGGTAACAAACGGGCTTTGCCCCGCCTGATAGGCATTCCACGGCAGTAACAGAACCAGCAGCACGACAGAACCCACATAGAACAGACCAATACGCCAGATAACGCTATTGATCGCTTTTGGCACCATGGTTTGCGGATCTTTGCATTCTCCAGCAGCGGTACCCACCAGTTCAATGGAGGCAAACGCAAAAACTACCCCCTGAACCAGTACCAGCGCCGGCAGCAGACCATGTGGGAAGAATCCACCGTTGTCGGTGATCAGGTGAAAACCGGTGGCGTTACCATCCAGCGGCTTTCCAGTACCTAAAAAGACGGTACCCACCACCAGGAAAATCACAATCGCCAGCACTTTGACCAGCGCAAACCAAAACTCCATCTCCGCGAACCACTTCACGCCGATCATGTTCATGGTGCCAACAATGGCCAGCGCGCCGAGGGCGAACACCCACTGCGGTACATCACCAAATGCGCCCCAGTAATGCATATACAGCGCCACCGCGGTGATATCGACAATGCCGGTCATCGCCCAGTTGATGAAGTACATCCAGCCAGCCACATAGGCGGCTTTCTCACCTAAAAATTCGCGAGCGTAGGAGACAAAGCTGCCGCTGGAAGGGCGATGTAAAACCAGTTCACCAAGCGCACGCAGTATAAAGAACGAAAAAATACCGCACACCAGATAGACCAGCGCCAAAGCAGGACCCGCCATTTGCAAGCGTGCGCCAGCCCCTAAAAACAACCCGGTACCAATTGCGCCGCCAATGGCGATCATTTGTACCTGTCGATTACCCATCGCTTTGTGATACCCCTCTTCGTGGGCATTCAACCAGCGTCGTTTCGCCGCATGTTGTTCCGCGGCTTGCGTGTTGTTTGTGTTCATTACTTTTCCTGTTGACCTGACAAAAATACAAAATCCTTTTTGCCGCACCAGTTGCGGCGAAAACAGCGTTACCCTTCATTGTGTTACGGGGAAAACTGCCGGCCGAGCATCCTACATTCAATTGTTCGGTTCCGCAAAGCCCCGATAACAAGAATTCAGCATTTTTGTACAGCCAGCACTGGCGCGGTGTGGCCTCGATTCAGCCAATAAAAGAGAAGGGCGTAAATACGTGGAGAGGTGTGCGCTTATCGAGACATTCACCCGATAAGCGCTGTAAGGTTATGCTGATACGCCAAAGACCTGAACGGCCTGCTGTAAGCGCGATGAACGTTGAGTCAGATCGGCGGTAGCATCGGTGACACGCTCCACCATCTCAGCGTTATTGTGTGTCATGGTGCCAACGCGTGAAATCGAATCGTTAATCAGATCCAGCGCCTGGGTTTGCTCACGCGTCGCCAGACTAATATCTTTGATCATCATCGACATCTGCAGGACATCGCCAATCATCCCAGTGAGATGCGTTTCCGTTTGCTCCACCATTTTGACGCCGCTGTTAACGTTAGCGACATTCTTCTCAATCAGCTGTTTGATCTCTTTTGCTGCCGACGCCGAGTGCTGCGCCAGATTACGGACCTCTGCCGCCACAACGGCAAAACCACGCCCGGACTCCCCGGCTCGCGCGGCCTCAACCGCGGCATTGAGCGCCAGAATATTAGTCTGAAAAGCAATGCTGTCGATAACGCCGATGATGTCGACTATCTGCCCGTTGTCACGCGATATCGCCTGCATCATGGCGATAGTTTGTTTCATAATATCGCCGCCTTCTGCCGCATTGGCGCTGGTTTTATCGGCCATGGTCATAGTATGAGCCGCAGTCTCAGCAGTTTGCTGTACCGCGCTACCAATTTCTTCAATGGCGGCAGCGGTTTGTTGCAGGTCGGCGGAGGTTTCTTCTGAACGCTTGTGCAGCGCCGTACCTTCTTTTGATACCCGCTGACTGATGGCGCGAATACCGGATATTTGCGTACTGACATCATCGACCAGGGAATTCAGATTAAGCCCGGACTGATTAACCAGACGCATCAGCATTCCGATCTCATCCACCCGATTTAAATGACAGTTATCAGGTTTTCTCCCGGATACCACTTTCTTCATTTGCGTCAGTAGCGTATTAACTGGCTGACAAATTTGATACTTAAGGTAAATAGCAAGCATCAGAAATAAGAACAATAACCCTCCCGCCTGAATAAATGGATTAACAGGAGTGAAGAGAAATAGCACAGAGAGCAGGGCGATTACCCCTAAAGAATAATTGACGCGCTGGCTAATGCTCAGCCATTTAAACATTGATGCCCATGACAATATTCCGCGACGAATGAAAATACCTTTAAAAAGACGAAACCCTTTAAGCTGCTGATTATTAATTTTTTGATATAAGCTTTCGCTTTGAGTTATTTCATCGCGCGAAGGAACGGTACGCACCGAGATGTAGCCGGTGAGTTTTTCATTGTGCCAGACCGGCGTAACGTTGGCGCGAACCCAGTAATGGTCGCCATTTTGTCGACGGTTTTTCACCATCCCCGTCCAGCTGTCTCCCTGCTGTATCGTGTACCACATATCGGCGAACGCCGCGGGAGGCATATCGGGATGGCGAATAATATTATGTGGTTCGCCCATTAACTGCTGTTCGTTAAATCCGCTGGCATCAATAAACGCGGAGTTGGCGTAGGTAATATGACTTTCTTTATCCGTCGTAGAAAGCAGCGTCGCTTTATCGTTAAGTGCGTGCTCAATTTGTGTAACGGGCATGTTACTTTTCATAGAGGTCCCATGGTGCTATGTATAATCCATACAAAAATCCCCGCAATAAAATCGGGGGATATTAAAATCTGTTTTAAACCGTTTTAATAAGAAACGTTGCATTCTCTACTAATCATCAATTCTGTGGAAGTAGTTAAAATAAAAATTTCTATGTACATCATTCATCCTGTGTCATAAAAGTGAAACAATTAATACAAGCGTATAACGTGACAAGTCGTTTAAACTGACTTAACGTAAATCGCGTTAAAAAACCTTTTCGTAAAAAGAAAACTGGCATCAAATGATTTTGATGTTATTACCGTGATGCCAACGACCCTATTATATTTTGTAGGCTATTAATTGCGGGTATTTTTCAGTTGAGCGTTACGACCTGTACTGGGCGATCCAAATTTTAACCCTGGCAGCAACAGGAGTTGTTATCTACTTTTTAGCTGAGCAAATGTGAATTAAATGTTTCAGTATGGCTATTTGATAAATTAATAATAAAGACATGTTAACAAACATAGGCTCGTAACATGTCATATCGCCTGAGTATTCTGGATAAAAGCCCCATCGGGGAAGGTGAAACTGCCGCGACCGCGCTTTCCCGTACGTTGCGCCTGGCGCAACTGGCAGAAGAGTGGGGGTACCATCGTTTCTGGATCGCGGAACACCATAATACGGCACAGCTGGCCAGCCCATCGCCGGAGCTGGTGATCGCCTGGATCCTCGGGCAAACCCAGCATATCCGCGTAGGTTCCGGCGGCGTAATGCTGCAACATTACAGCCCGTACAAAGTGGCGGAAAACTTCAATCTTCTGGCATCGCTGGCTCCTGGACGTGTCGATCTCGGCGTAGGGAAAGCCCCTGGCGGCTTACCGCTGTCGACCCAGGCGTTACAGCATGGGCTGCATCAGGCAGAAAAAGGCAGTTTTGCCGACCAGCTTTCTTTGCTTAACGATTGGCTGGCGCTGAGCGGAACGGAAAGCGGGGAAACGGTATTCCCGACGCCAATTCCACCGATTTCACCGGAAAAGTTTGTACTGGGAGCCAGTGTGCAAAGCGCGCAGTTAGCAGCGCAATCCGACTGGGATTTCATCTTCGCAGCGCACCTCAATGGTGACAAAGCGTTATTGCATGACGTTTTGTCCTTCTGGCAGACCCACAGTGCACGCCCGACGATAGTCGCCGTGCAGGTAATTGTGGCTGACAGTTACGACTCCGCTGCGCAACTGGCGGAAAACGTACAAATCTGGGGCGTGGAGCTGGAAGATGGTCAACGTGTCACGGTAGCCAGCGAAGAACAGGCGCTGGCGTTTGCCGCTCAATCTGGCAGCCCACCACGCAAAATCGCGCGTCGTGAGCAGGCGTTGCTACATGGCACCGCTCAGGAGGTGATGGCAAAGCTGAATGCTCTGCATACGCAATTTGGCATTGACGAGTTCATTATCGACACGCCAGTGGCGCAAGGGCATGCGCGTCTGACATCGCTGCGTTTGTTGGCGCAAGCCCATAACGCCGTGGAGGTGCTCTGATGACTCTCGGCTCAACGCTTATCGACTGGCGTCGTGAACTACATCAGCATCCGGAGCTTTCCCTGCAGGAGGAAGCAACCACGGCGCGCATTCACGCCTGGTTGCACGCTGCGGACGTCGACATTCTGCCGTTCGAGCTGAAAACCGGTCTGGTCGCTGAAATTGGTCAGGGAGAAGATGTCATCGCGCTGCGGGCGGATATCGACGCGCTACCGATAGAAGAAAGCGCCGACGTTCCGTTTCGCTCCCTCACGCCGGGCGTGATGCATGCCTGCGGGCATGACGTCCATACCAGCGTCATGCTTGGTGCAGCACTGCTGCTAAAACAGCAGGAAATAACCTTACCGGGGCGAGTCCGTATTTTGTTCCAGCCAGCTGAAGAGAGTTTCGGCGGCGCAAAAACGTTGATCCGCGCCGGTGCGCTGCAAAACGTAGCGGCTATTTTCGGTATGCACAATGAGCCCGGTTTGCCGGTGGGCGAATTTGCCACACGCGGCGGCGCATTTTATGCCAATGTCGATCGCTTCGTGCTGCGCATTAATGGCAAGGGCGCACATGCGGCGCGTCCGCATGAAGGTAAGGATGCCATCCTGCTCGCCAGCCAACTGGTAACGGTGCTGCAAAGCGTTGCCAGTCGCGACGTTAACACGCTGGATTCGGTGGTGCTCAGTGTGACCCGTATTCAGGGAGGAAACACATGGAACGTTCTGCCGGAGTCCGTTGAGCTGGAAGGGACACTCAGAACGCACAGAACCCAGGTACAGCAGCAGGTTAAGACTCGGGTTAATGACATTGCCGCCGGATTTGCCCACGCCTTTGGCGCACAAATCGACGTAATCTGGCATGCGGGACCAACCGCGTTGGTAAATGATGATCGTTGGGCCGATATTGCCACCGCGGTGGCGAAACAGTCAGGCTATACCACCCACCATGCCGACCTGCATATGGGCGGGGAGGATTTTGCCGTCTACCTGCAAAATACACCTGGCGCATTTGTCAGTATTGGCAGCGCCAGTGAATACGGATTACATCACCCGGGATTTAATCCGGACGAGCGTTTAATTGAACCTGCCGCGCACTACTTTGCGCAGTTAGCAAAAACGGCATTCGCACACCTTTAAGTTTACCTGTTGGGTAGGGGTTATTATGGCTGAAAATCGGCAACTACGGCTCGGCACTATTCTACATGGCGCATCGGGAAATATGTCCGCATGGCGCCATCCGGTGGCTCAGGCTGATGCCAGTATTAATTTTGATTTTGTCAAAGAGACAGCGCTTATTGCGGAAAAAGGGAAACTGGATTTTATTTTTGTCGCCGATGGTCTGTATATTAATGAAAAATCAATCCCGCACTTTTTAAATCGTTTTGAGCCGCTGACGGTATTATCCGCTCTGGCCAGTATCACCCAGAATCTGGGGCTGGTTGGCACAGTGTCCACATCATACAGCGAGCCGTTTACGACCGCACGGCAGTTCGCTAGCCTGGACCATCTCAGCCAGGGGCGCGCCGGGTGGAACGTGGTTACGTCGCCTCTGGAAGGATCGGCAAAAAACTACTCTCGCGCTCAGCATCCAGAGCATGCCCAGCGTTATCGTATTGCTGATGAATATTTACAGGTAGTGAAAGGACTGTGGGATTCCTGGGAAGAAGATGCTTTCACCCGTAATAAAACAAGTGGAGAATTTTTTAATCCGCAAAAGCTGCATACGCTTAACCATCATGGAGATTATTTCCAGGTCGCTGGGCCATTAAATATTGGGCGTACACCACAAGGCCGTCCGATTATATTTCAGGCGGGAGCTTCAGCAGATGGCAAGAAATTAGCGGCGCAGCACGCTGATGCCATTTTTACCCATCAGGAGTCGCTGGCAGAGGCTAAAGCGTTCTATCAGGATGTAAAAAGCCAGCTGGAAGTCGCCGGACGACATCCCGATCAACTGCATATATTCCAGGGCGTCAGCGTTATTGTTGGCGACAGCGCAGAGGACGTTGAGCAGCAGTATCAGACTACCGCTGCGCTGGTCTCCGTTACTGACGCGCTGAACTATCTTGGCCGCTACTTTGAACATCATGATTTTGCCCAATATCCGCTGGACGCACCGTTCCCGGATCTGGGCTCTCTCGGACAAAACAGC
Organism: Citrobacter sp. MGH105; assembly: GCF_001037485.2. Taxonomy (NCBI): domain Bacteria; kingdom Pseudomonadati; phylum Pseudomonadota; class Gammaproteobacteria; order Enterobacterales; family Enterobacteriaceae; genus Citrobacter; species Citrobacter sp. MGH105. The sequence goes on from NZ_CP073048.1 coordinate 2,603,712, forward strand.
TTTCGCAGTACGACTGATGAGATCAAGCGCAACGCACGCGAGCGTGGTTTAACACTTCGTCAGGTTGCTCTGGAAGCGGCCAGTCCACGTCCGCGTTTTAGCGGCACGCCACAACAGGTTGCTGACGGCCTGCAGCAGTGGTTCGACGAAAAAGCCGCAGACGGTTTTATCATCCAGGGTGGCACGCCGGATACCTTCCCGCGTTTTGTCGAACAGGTTGTCCCTGTGCTTCAGGCGCGCGGCCTGTTCCGCCATGAATATCCCGGTACGACCCTGCGCGCAAGCCTGGGATTAGCGACACCTGCAAATCAATTCGCACAATAAGAGAAAAACGCTATGCAGAAAAAATCAGTATTTCTCGCGCTGTCACTGGCTTTCAGCGCGACCGTTTGGGCAAATGAGGTGACGATTAACGGCACCGGCGTAAGCCTGGAAGCCAATAAAGCGCCAATCAATACAGCAAAAAACCCGCAGGCGATCGCACAGTTGCCCGCAAACCTGCACCTGGCGGTACCGGGCAAATTCACCGTGGCGATTGCCGGGCTCAGCCAGCCACCGCTGACCGTCTTTGCCGATGACAATAAAACGCTGATCGGCAGCGAGGCGGATATCGCGCGTCTGGTGGCTGACAGTTTGGGGCTGGAACTCAACGTTGTACCTACGTCATGGGAAGACTGGCCGCTGGGCGTCACTTCCGGCAAATACGATGCCGCGATCAGCAATATTACCGTCACCAAAGCACGCAAAGAAAAATTCGATTTCGCGACGTATCGGAAGGACTCTCTTGGCTTTTATGTCAAAACCGGTAGCAAGCTGAAGAAAATCGAGCAGGCGGAAGATATCGCAGGACTACGCATTATCGTCGGTTCGGGGACTAACCAGGAAGCCATTCTGTTGGCCTGGAACGATGAGAACGTGAAGAAAGGGTTACAGCCGTTTACGCCGGTGTATACCAAAGATGATGCCGCGCAAACCCTGGCCCTACAGTCGGGCCGCGCCGATGCCTACTTCGGTCCTAATGTAATCGGCGCGTGGAAAGCTGCACTCAACGGTAAAACGCAATTAGTGGGTAGCGTTGATGGCGGTTGGCCAAAAGCGGCACATATCGCTGTGACGCTGAAAAAAGACAGCGGTCTGGTTCTGCCGGTACAAACCGCCCTCAACGGCGTGATAGGCAACGGCGACTATGACAAGGTGCTGAATCGCTGGGGAGAAGGGGTGGAACGAATTCCACAATCTGAAATCAACCCGGCCGGTTTAGGCGACTAAGGAGGTCATCGTGAGCGATCAATTTCGCGTGCTCTCACCGGAAGCCAGCGAGCTGCAGCCCATTTTGAACGGTCTGTTCGGTGAATATGCCGCCCGCTATGGCGATTACTTTTCTCGCGACGCTGAAGTGGAACTGACCGAATGGTATCTGGCGCCGCAGGGACTTTTTGTGGTACTGGAGCGCCGCGGCGAAATTATCGCCACCGGGGCTTACAAACCTTACGATAAAGATACCGCCGAGATTAAGCGCATCTGGACAAAAAGCAGCCTGCGTCAGCAGGGGCTGGCGGCGCGCGTGGTGCAGGAACTGGAACGTAGAGCGCTGCTCGCAGGCTACAGCCGGATTTATCTGACCACGGGATTTCGCCAGCCGGAGGCCGTCAGACTTTATTTAAGCCAGGGCTACGATCCGCAATTTGATACGACGCGCGATCCCGAAGAGTACAGCCTGCCGCCGTTTGATGGACGGCTGCGCTTTACCAAACTGCTGACTATTGCCGGTCAGGCCAGAATCGCCTGAGGAGAGAAAATGAAAACGACAGATAGCATTAGAGTCGTACCGGCACGTTATCCCATGCGTACCGTAGGCGCGGTCATTGCCTTATTTGCCCTTGCGGTAATTCTCCAGTCCGTGGCGTTTAATCCGCGCTGGGAATGGAGCGTGTTTGCCCGCTGGTTCTTTGATCCGGTTATCTTGTCCGGCCTCGGGCAAACGCTGTTACTGACGCTGATCGGGACGCTGTTGAGTATTGTCATCGGCGGTCTGCTGGCGTTGGCGCGGCTTTCATCTTCCTGGCTGTTGAACGGTCTGGCATGGGGATACATCTGGCTGTTTCGTTCGTTACCGCTGATTGTGGTGCTGATCGTTTTGTACAACTTCTCCTATCTGTACGACACGTTGACGATTGGTATTCCGTTTACTCCCATTCAGTGGGGAAGTTTTGAGACCATCAATGTACTCGGTCAGTTTTCCACTGCGGTGGTTGGCCTGACGCTGGTGCAAAGCGCCTATACCGCTGAAATTATTCGGGGTGGATTTTTAGGGGTCGATCACGGTCAGTACGAGGCAGCGGCAGCACTGGGCTTACCGGCAGGGCGACGTACGCTGCGGATTATTCTGCCGCAGGCGCTGCGCACCATTTTGCCTGCTGGATTCAATGAAATCATCAGCCTGGCGAAAGGGACGGCGATGGTATATGTGCTGGCAATGCCGGAGCTGTTCTACACCATCCAGATGATATATAACCGCACGCAGGAAGTGATCCCGCTGCTGATGGTGGGTGCGGTGTGGTATCTGGTGATCACCAGCGTCCTGTCGTTAATTCAGCACCTGGTTGAACGTGCGTTGGCACGCAGCGAACGACGTTCAGCGATCAACACAACCCGGGTGAGGCGTGCAGAAAAACGCAGTCGTCAACGTCCACAGCAGGAGGCCGTCCATGTCCCACTCGCCTGAAGGCCATATTTCTATTACCGGCGTCAGCAAATACTATGGTCGCCACAAAGCGCTGGATAATGTGTCGCTGGAGATCCCTCCCGGTACGGTAACGGTTATTCTTGGCCCGTCCGGTTCAGGGAAATCCACACTCCTGCGGGCCATCAACCATCTGGAACGCGTCGATGAGGGGTTTATTCAAATCGATGGCGATTACATTGGCTATCGTCGGCAGGGAGACAAGCTGTATGAGCTGAAAGAGGCGGAAATTTTGCGCCAGCGCGTTAACGTCGGCTATGTGTTCCAGAACTTTAATCTGTTCCCGCACTTAACGGTTCTGGAGAATCTGATTGAAGCGCCCATTGCGCACGGACTGGCAACGCGTAAAGCCGCCCCCGAGCGGGCATTAACTCTGCTTGATGCGGTAGGGTTACGGAATAAAGCCGATGCCTGGTCGCGTCACTTATCCGGAGGTCAGCAGCAGCGTATCGCTATTGCCCGTGCGCTGGCGCTAAATCCGCGCGTCATGCTGTTTGATGAGCCTACATCTGCACTGGATCCTGAACTGGTCGGTGAAGTACTGGATGTCATTAAAGCGCTGGCGAAGTCGGGAACCACGCTGGTTGTGGTAACACACGAGATTGGCTTCGCCCGGGAAGTGGCGGATCAGGTGGTGTTTATGGTCGATGGCAAAATCGTCGAGCAGGGCAGCAGCGAGCAGGTGCTGAATCATCCACGCCACAGGCGCACTCAGCAGTTTTTGTCGAAAGTGCTTTGAGACACATTGCGGCACAAGGCTGTGCCGCACAGGGGTTATACAGTGACGACGATTTTGCCTACCTGGCCGTTGGTTTCCATGTATTGATGTGCTTCGACGATATCATCAAAGGCAAAGGTTTTATCAATCAGCGGCTTGAGCTGCCCGGACTGCAATCCTTCAAAGATAAACCGTTTCGCTCGCGAAAGTTTTTCTGCGTCCGTGGTGATTTCGAAAATCTCATAGCCGCGGAAGGTCAGATGGCGACCGAGTATCTCAATGACCGGGATAGAAAGGTCACGTGAATCAAGCGAACCATACTGGAAAAAGAGCCCACCGGCTGGCATCACTTGGGCAATTCTTGCCACCGCTGGGCCACCGACCGGATCGAACACCACGCGGGTTCCTTTGCCCTCAGTAATCCGCTGAATCTCGGTCACCAGATCCTGCTCCTGGCTTGCAATAACCTCTGCCGCGCCCAGTTGCAGCAGCTGATCACGTTTCTCACTGGTCCGTGTCATCGCAATCGGTTTTGCTCCCCGCATGTTAGCAATCTGAATTGCCGCCAGTCCGACGCTGCTGGAAGCAGCATTGATCAGCACGTTATCACCGGGCTTAATATCCGCATATTCAACCAGCGCACCGAAAGCTGTCACATACATCATCCAGCTGGCAGCAGCCTCGGTAAAGCTTAGATTTTGTGGATGCTTTACGACCGCGTGAGCGGGGGCATTAACGACTTCACCATACATTCCATATTGATGAAAGCTGAATGCCGGGATGACGCTAACGTAATCGCCAGGTGCAAACTCACGTACGTTGTCTCCCACTGATTCAATGACTCCGGCAGCTTCATAACCCAACCGTGCCGGGAAATTAGGTTGGTAAATATACTGTCCGGTGCGGTACATAACTTCCGCACGGTTGATACCAATAGCCCGCACGCGGATCTGAACCTCATTTGCATCAGGCGCGCAAACCTGCATCTCCTGAATATTCAGGACTTCAGCGCCACCAATTTGATTAAAAACTACGACCTTAGACATAGCAGACCTCAGTAAATTGTTCTGTATTGGGTCTGCACAATTTAACGCCTCAGATGAGAGTGAAAAACCGCTGTTGCGGAACTTCACTATTACTTATTTTGTAATAATCCCTGAAGCCGTGGTTTTTGTTGGCTAAAAAGTTCGCATAACCAGTCAATGAATACCCGAACCCGAGGGGCGAGATGACGTCTGTCCGGGTAAAGCACCGAAACTGGTTTTGATTCTCCGGTATAATCGGCCAGCACCTCAACAAGCTGGCCTGACTGAAGATAGGGGGCAAGGACAGCATGAACGCCACGTATAATGCCGAGTCCAGATAAGCAGCCGGTCAACAGAATATCGGAGTTATCAACGCTTATCCGCCCTGCGGGGGTGAACGATTCGGTTTTACCTTTATTGACGAAGGTCCACTCCAGCGCTTCGCGGTGACGCTCGCTGAAAAAGTTAAGTGCCTGGTGTCGGGATAAATCCTCTGGCGTCTGCGGTACGCCATGTTGTTGCAAATAATCCGGTGACGCACAGGTCACCATCTTTACTTCACTGAGTCGCCTGGATATCAGAGAAGAGTCTTGTAACTCGCCGATACGGATCATGCAGTCGATACCTTCGGCAAGCATATCGATTCTACGGTCGGTGGAGGTGAGCACCATCTCGATGTCAGGATACCGCGACTGGAAATCTTTCAGCGCAGGAACTAACACGGAGTGCGCCAGCGACAGAGGTGCATTAACCCTGAGTTTTCCGCGTGGCGGGCGAGTTGGCGAGAAAGAAGCCATGATGTCATCAACGTCACTGAGCAGTATTTTTGTGCGTTGGTAAAAAGCATCACCTTCTTCTGTCAGACTCACTTTACGAGTCGTGCGGTTAAGCAACTTTGCCCCCAGATCGTCTTCAAGATGTTGGATAGCTTTGGTGACCGCAGGGCGGTGCAGGTGTAACACATCTGCGGCTCTGGCAAATCCACCTTGCTCAACAACCTGTACAAAAATGTTCATGTATTCAAACATACTGGAACGCATTGCTTATTCTCCCCCGGTATTCGACCATTGTTATTATGAAAGTAATAATCATGCCTGCATAGGTTGCCGAATGCTGCTCTACACTTAGGGTTTTAACGTTGGGGGTTGCAGCATGATTAAGGTCTACGGGGTACCGGGCTGGGGATCGGCCATCAGTGAAGTGATGCTCACACTGGCGGAGATCCCTTACAGCTTTATTGATGTGGAAGGTTTTGACAGCGATGGTCCTTCGCGGGAGTTGCTTAAAACAATGAATCCGCTATGCCAGGTGCCCACGCTGGTACTGGAAAATGGCAGCGTGATGACGGAAACGGCGGCGATCGCGCTGATGATCCTCGATCGTCGCCCTGAACTTTCACCACCCGTTGGACACGCCGAACGCCAGCAGTTTCAGCGTCTGCTGATATGGTTGGTGGCAAATGTCTATCCCACGTTTACCTATGCCGATTATCCTGACCGATGGGTACCGGATGCCCCGGCGCAGTTGAAAAAGAACTGCATTGAGTACCGTAAATCCCTCTATATGTGGCTGAACAACCAGCTAAGCGCCGAGCCGTACGCATTTGGGGATCAGCTAACACTGCTGGACATTTACATTGCCGTTATGCGCACCTGGGGACCAGGGCATGACTGGTTTCAGGACAACACGCCGAATATTAGCGCCATCGCCGATGCAGTTTGTCAGCATCCGAGGCTGCGTACCGTACTGAAAAGCAATAAGATTATTTGAGTAAAAAACGCTGTTCCGCAGGAGTGCAAATCCCGGAACAGCGGGCGAACTATCGCCATAAGTTTTAAATTACGCGACAGAAGGGGTCAGCGTAATACGATCCAATGGACCCACGATAAACAGATAAGAAATCAAGCCAATCAGCCCCATCGAACCGACGTACAGAATGGCGTAATCAAAAGACTGGGTATTCGCCAGAATGATGCCGATCACCAGTGGCGTGATGATACTGGCCATATTGCCGCACATATTGAAAACGCCACCTGCAATACCGAGCACTTCTTTTGGCGAGGTATCGCTAAGTACGCACCATCCCAGATTGCCAAAACCTTTGGCGAAAAACGCCAGACTCATCGCCGCGATCACCACAAATTCTGACGAGGTGTAGTTGGCGATAACGATGACGCAGGAAAGCAGCATTCCGCAGATAACCGGCAGCTTACGGGCAATCGTCAGGCTGTAGCCGCGCTTTAAAAGCCAGTCGGAGAAAACACCGCCTAATAATCCACCGATAAAACCGGCAATGGCAGGGATACTGGCGACAAACCCCACTTTGAGGATCGACATGCCTTTCGCCTGATACAGATAAGTAGGGAACCAGGTCAGGAAGAACCAGGTAATGGATGTCACGCAGAACTGTCCGATATATACGCCAATCATCATGCGGTTGACGCAGACGCTTTTAATTTGCGCAAAGGTAATCTTCTGTGGTTCTTTTTTATTACCCAGCGACGGTTCACCACCGCCTTCCCGAATATAGTCAATTTCCTGCTGGTTCACCTTTGGATGATGCATTGGATCTCTGACTTTGACCAACCAGAAGATGCCAAGAATAACGCCTATTGCCCCAATGTAATAAAACACAAAGTGCCAACTGAGATTATGCAAAATAATCGTCATTAGCGGCGTAATAATCCCTAACGAGATATATTGCGCGGCCTGATAGACAGAGGTAACAAAGCCCCGTTCGTTATTAGGAAACCACTGCACGCTTAATCGGCTATTGGCCGGAAAGGCCGGAGCTTCAATCGCACCCATCAGTAATCGTAAGATAATCAATACGACAAGCGGGCTGGCGTATAGATAAATGGTGCCCTGAAACATAGTCACCAGCGACCAGCCAATCAGTGCGCAGCCGTATACCAGACGTGAGCCATAGCGATCCAGCAGCCAGCCGCCGGGTAGTTGCATAATGACATAAGAAATACCGAAGGCAGAAAAGGCCAGCCCCATTGCTTCAGGATCAAAACCTAATTCTTTGCTCATAATCGGCGCCACGACGGATAACGTCGCGCGATCGGCGTAATTAAATACGGTCGCAAGAAACAGAAATATCAGAATGCCGTAACGCACTTTTGTACGCTTTATTATCGTGTTCATCACCCACTCCTTTCATAAGGTTGAGAGCGTTTTTGTAGGGGAGGATGGCGGGTATTGCTTACCCGCCAAATTAATTAAGGACGTTTGCCAAACTCGCAGGTTAATTGCGTCCAGCGGCGCGCCTGCTCGCTGATGCTGAAGCCCAGACCGTGACGATCGGAAACCCACATCCGGCCATCGCGCAGCTCAAGTTGTTCGTTAAATAACGGGTTCAGCCATTCGAAATGCTCCAGCCATGGTTCAAGTGGATAAGCGGCGGACAGATGCAGGTGAACTTCCATAGCGAAGTGCGGAGCCAACTTGCGACCATGTTTAGCCGCCAGGTCCATAATTTTCAGGAACGGTGAAATCCCTCCCACACGCGGTGCATCGGGCTGCACAAAATCGCTGGCATTGCCGAGGATCAGCTGTTCATGTTCGCGGAAGCTGGTCAGCATTTCACCGGTGGCAATCGGGGTATCAAGCGCGGCGGCCAGTTGGGCGTGGCCTTCAACATCGTAGGCGTCCAGCGGCTCTTCAATCCAGATTAGATTGAACTGCTCCATTTTACGTCCCATACGGATGGCGGTTTCCCGATCCCACTGCTGATTGGCATCGACCATTAGCGGGAAGTCATCCCCCAGCGCTTCACGCACCGCGGTCAAGCGGCGAATATCCTCAGCGCAGTTTGGCTGACCAACCTTGAGTTTGATACCACCAATGCCGTTTTCACGGGAAATAACCACGTTTTTTAGCACCTGATCCAGCGGCGTATGCAGGAATCCGCCGGAGGTGTTGTAGCACTGCACGGAGTCCCGATGCGCGCCAAGCAGTTTTGCCAGCGGCAATCCTGCACGCTTGGCTTTCATATCCCATAATGCGATATCGATAGGGGAGATGGCTTGTACCGCCATGCCGCTGCGCCCCACGGAAGCGCCAGCCCACAGCAGTTTGGTGTAGATCTTGTCAATGTCGTTTGGATCTTCGCCTAACAGGTTATCGGCAATTTCTTTGGCATGCGCATAGATTCCCTGGCCGCCAGCCCGCTTGGAGTAACTAAATCCCACGCCTTCAAACCCGTCGCGGCTGCGGATCTCGGCGATGATTATGGCGACTTCAGTTAGCGGTTTCTGGCGACCGGTGAGCACTTTGGCATCGCTCACGGGTGTTGCCAGAGGAAGGAAAGCCAGAGACAGTTTTACCCATTCAATACGGTCACCGGTTTCTGCTGCGGTTTTAGCGTTAGCCGATTTGGCATAGGTCACGGCATCGGAATTGGCACTTAAAGACATATTGTTCTCTCCTGGTGATAACAAATGATTGCGCTAACATTAAAAATGATGGCGCAATCACTGCGCCAGTGAATTGACTGCGATTTGAACAATTGCTCACAAATTCAGAGAGAAAAGGGGGGTAAATTATAAACGACGTCACATTCCAGTACTTTATGGAGAAATGCACAAATCATTGTGATTGCGCTATCATTTTGGATGGCAGCTTAATTAACTAAGCTGCTGTTTTCCCTGCGTTATTACCGATCGACGCTGGCAATAGCCAAAATCATGATGAATAATGCCAGCATAAATCGGCAATTTTTGACAAGGGCATCGACAGTGAAAAATCCCAAACCACCGCGCGCTCCCACGCTGGAAGATGTTGCCCGTACCGCGGGATTGTCACCCATGACGGTGAGCAGGGCGTTGAATACCCCGCAGCTGGTGCGCCCGAAAACGGTTGAAAAAGTGATGCAGGCGGTGCGCGCCACCGGCTATATTCCCAACGCACTGGCTGGGGGACTGGCGTCGCGTCGCAGCAAGCTTATCGCCGTGGTTATTCCGCAAATTAACAACAATATGTTTGTCGATACCATCCAGTCATTAAGTGATGAACTGGCAGAACGCGGATACCACATTTTGCTTTGCGTGTCGGGTTATACACCGCAAACTGAGGCAGAGCTGGTGGCGACGCTGCTTTCTCGTCGCCCGGATGGTGTAGTACTCACCGGTATTCATCATACCGCTGAGCTGAAAAAAGTGATTCTTAATGCGGCCATCCCGGTCGTGGAAATCTGGGATTTAACCCCAACACCCATCGATATGCTGGTCGGTTTTTCGCATGAAAAGGTCGGGCAAGCGGTGGCAGACTATCTGCTGAATAAAGGCTATCGACGTCCGGGGTTGTTATGGACTGCCGATCGCCGGGCAGGCCAGCGTAAACAAGGACTTTGCGATGCGTTGAGTCGTCATGGTATTACTGCTGACGCACAGGTGGACGTCCCACTTCCGGCCTCTCTGGCATTGGGACGCTCTGGATTAACGCAGCTATTGGCGGATCGCGAGTTTGATGTCATTGTCTGTAGCTCTGATACGCTAGCCCAGGGGGCGATCATGGAGGCCGAAAGTCGCGGTATACGCGTGCCGCAAGAGTTGGCGGTAATCGGTTTTGGCGATCTGGATTTTGCTGCCAGCAATCGGCCCGCCATCACCACCGTCAGCGTCGACAGACGGGCCATCGGGCAACGTGCTGCCTCACTGCTTGCCGATCGTATCGAACAAATTCCGCGTGAAGACGATATTATTGATGTCGGTTTTCATCTGGTAGAACGAGAGTCCGCATAAGTTACCTGCAACCCAAAACAATAAGGAATCTGCTATGCCGCACGTTGATATTAAATGTTTTCCTCGCTCTCTTACCGACGAACAGAAAACCGCCCTGGCGGCGGATATTACCGAGGTTATTATTCGTCATTTGCAAAGCAAAGACAGTTCAGTCAGCGTGGCGCTCAATGAAGTTGAGCCAGAGGCGTGGCAGGCCGTGTGGGATAAGGAAATTGCGCCGCAGATGGCGAGATTAATTAAAAAACCTGGCTACAGTATGTAAGAAAAAACGGGCGGAAATCCGCCCGTTTTCGTTGTGCTTATGGTGTAACGATGTTGAACCAGAATTCGAACTTATCCATATAGCCAAGCATGGCATCAAGCTTGGCGCCGTCACCGGTTATCTTCACGTCACCGCTGTCTTGTGCCTGTTTCAGCGTCACTTCCTTGAGGATGATTTTGTTCAGCGTGTCGCGATTTAGCGTGATAGTGGCGTCGGCATCTTTCGCTTCGGCATTGGCGGTATGGTTCAGGACGCCATTCTCCAGCTCAAGCTTATATTTACCGCCATCACTGCCAAGATCGATGTTAAACACCGACTTCGCATCACCCGCTTTTTGTCCGTTAATATGCACTGCCAGATAATCGAAGAACATTTCCGGCGTCATAGCACGAACGGTATCCGGGCTGGCGGTATTCGGGGTTGGGCCTTTGACCACGCCGTTACGCAGCTCTTGCGCGCCGGTCAGGTAGAAGTTACGCCACGGGCCGGATTCAGCCTGATAACCCAGTTGCTCAAGCGCATCTGCTTCCAGATTACGTGCAGCCTGGTTATTCGGATCGGCAAACACGACTTTGCTTACCACCTGTGCCACCCAGCGGTAGTTGCCCTGGTCATAGTCGGCTTTTGCTTTCTGCAAAATGGCGTCCGCACCACCCATGTAGTCGACAAATTTCTTCGCAGACTCTTCCGGTGGCAGCTCATCCAACGTTGCCGGGTTGCCGTCAAACCAGCCGAGATAGAGCACATAGGTCGCTTTTACGTCATGGCTCACGGAACCATAGTAACCGCGGTTAGCCCAGGTATGTGCCAGTGAGTCCGGCAGCTTAAAGTTGGCAGCGATTTCATCGCGGGTCAGACCTTCGTTAGCCATGCGTAGCGTCTGGTCGTTGATGTAACGATACAGATCGCGCTGACTTTTCAGCAGGCTGACCACCTTGTCATTACCCCAGGTTGGCCAGTGGTGCTGCGCCATCAGCACTTCGGCTTTATCACCCCAGCGCACAATCGCTTCGTTGATGTATTTGGACCACGGCAGCGGCTCACGAATTTTGGCTCCGCGCAGGGAGTAGGTGTTGTGCAGGGTGTGGGTAACATCTTCTGCGGATTCAATCAGTTTCTTCTCTTCGATGTACCACAGCATTTCCGACGGTGCTTCGGAACCTGGGGCCAGCATGAAGTCATAGGTCAGGCCGTCGATGACCTCTTTTTGTCCATCTTTCTCAATGATATTTGTTGGCGCAATCAGGGTAACGGTTCCCGCGGAGGTCGTGGTTCCCAGTCCCGCGCCGACCTGGCCTTTGGCATCAGGTTTGAGTAGGTTGCCGTACATGTAGCTCGCGCGGCGGCTCATGACGTTACCGGCCATGATATTCTCAGCGACCGCGGCTTCCATAAAGCCGGCTGGCGCATAAACTTTCACTTTGCCTGCTTTCACGTCGGCTTCATCGACAACACCGCGTACGCCGCCGTAATGGTCAACGTGGCTGTGGGTATAAATTACCGCGACAACCGGTTTTTGACCGCGGTTTTTAAAGTAAAGATCCATCCCGACTTTGGCCGTTTCTGCCGAGACCAGCGGGTCAACAACGGTGATGCCTTCTTTACCTTCAATAATGGTCATGTTTGACAGATCGAGGTTACGAATCTGGTAAACACCATCCGTTACTTCAAACAGCCCGCTGATGTTGATCAACTGAGATTGACGCCACAGGCTCGGGTTTACCGTATCCGGGGCTTTATCGCCTTCTTTGATAAACGCGTATTGCTGCGGATTCCAGATAACATTTCCCTGTTCGCCTTTGATCACTTCCTGCGGGAGTGGAGCGATAAAGCCTTTGTGGGCGTCGGTAAAGTCGGTGTTATCGGAGAAGGGCAGTTGATTGTAAAGCGCGTTGTTGGCTTGTTGCGTGGCGGCTGTAGCGTCTTTGGGGGCTTCAGCCGCCATAAGGGGAACAGAAAACGATGTGAGTAACCCAGCAAGTATAAAACTTTGTGCGATTCTATTAAGTTGCATCGTAAAACCTCTCTGACACTTCAAAAGTACAGTTGGGGGATGCTGCTTTGACGGATAGCGTTTTGATTAGGTATTTGCGTTAGTGCAAGATTAACTATAATTCACATAAATAATTCAGCAAGGAAGGGCGAGTAACTTATCTAACTGGTTTTCCAGAAGTTTTAAGAAAAAAGTTGCGGATGACAGAGCAGAGCCGCCATCCGTTAGCATACTATCATTCACCAGCAGTAATAATTTTCCCGCTGGAGACAAATGTTCCGGCCCCAAGGTGATGCAGAGTATTGAGCTTGCCATCATCAAACTGCCAGCGTCCTTCCACGAAGGCTCGCTCATCAGCGGCGGCAGAGACCACTTCCCCAAACAGGGTGTCATACTTCTCCTGTGCCGCCGTGGCTGGCAACAGGCGACACTCCATCCAGGCCAGACATTTCGCTTCTATCAGCGGTAAACCTAGCACGGGTCCTTGCACCACGGGAATGCCGTAACAGTTGAATTTATCTTCCACGCGACCGGAAACGCTGCCTACGGCCCAGGTCCAGTTGACGGCGGCGATACCCGGAATAACGATGCCGAATTTACCGCTACGTTCAATGAGATCCCGCGACCAGGCGGTCTTATCAACAACAATTGCTACCCGCGGCGGCTCAAATTCCACGGGCATTGACCATGCCGCAGCCATCACATTTCGCCGCTCGGTATGCTCATCCCGGCTGGTTATCAATATCGTTGGGCCATGATTGAGTAGCCGGCTGGCATGTTTTAATTCGATCGGACGAAAATGGCTCATGGATGCTCCTTGGCTGAGAGATAACACACCACAATAAACATAGATATTAACGGTATTAGCGATTTTGTCGCCTCACAGGAATTAACAACGCACAAAATCGACAGCGTAAAACGAAAAATACGTTATAAGTACTGCATTAATCGAACAGGAACTCCGTATGACGCCTTTTTTAACCGCTTACTTTGCCCGTATTGGCTGGTCAGATTCGGCCAACGTCAACATTGAAACCTTGCAAGCGCTGCATTTACTGCATAACGCCGCGATTCCATTTGAAAACCTGGACGTATTACTGCCAAGAGAGATGCAGCTTGACGATTTGTCGCTGGAAGAGAAGCTGGTAACGGCGCGTCGTGGCGGTTATTGCTTTGAACAGAACGGCGTGTTTGAACGCGCGCTACGCGAAATCGGTTTTAACGTACGTAGCCTTCTCGGTCGCGTGGTACTGGCAAATCCGTCAAGCCTGCCGCCGCGCACGCATCGTCTGTTGCTGGTTGAATTGCAGGGAGAGCAGTGGATCGCCGACGTTGGTTTCGGCGGACAAACGCTGACGGCGCCGATTCGTCTGCAGGCTAACACTGAGCAGAAGACGCCACACGGCGAATATCGGCTGATTCAGGAAGGTGAAGATTGGATCCTCCAGTTCCGTCATCACGATCACTGGCAGTCAATGTATCGTTTCGATCTGGTCGTACAGCATCAGAGCGATTATCTGATGGGCAACTTCTGGTCCGCACACTGGCCGCAATCACATTTTCGCCATCATCTGCTGATGTGCCGTCATCTGCCCGACGGCGGGAAATTAACGTTAACCAATTTTCACTTTACCCATTATCAGGATGGACATGCGGTAGAGCAGATTAATTTGCCTGACGTCGCCAGTTTGTATGCGTTGTTGCAAGAACGATTTGGACTGGGTGTGGATGACGTGAAGCATGGATTTACCGAAGATGAGCTGGCGACGGTCATGGCGGCGTTTGATACGCATCCGGAGGCGGGGAAATAGGGGCATCGGAATTAATGCCGGATGCGGCGTCATCGCCTTATCCGGCCTACGGGAACAATTAAAAATCTATCGCCCATTCTGCGTGAAACAGGATCACCGCCGAACCGGTAATGGTGACTTTTTCCGGCTGCTTTTCACGGATAGTCACCGTCACATCAACAATCCCGTCGCGCCCGAGCGCACGGCCCTGATGCCCCTGAACACGTAACGTTTTCCCATCATGCGCCATCAACCCATGGTGGACCAGCCACGCGCCCATTGGACCGTTGGCATTGCCGGTAACCGGGTCTTCCACAATACCAATAGCAGGTGAAAACATGCGGCCATCAGTGGCGTTTTCGCCCTCGCGGATTTGAAAAGGGAAAAAGCCGTTACAGCCAATTTGCTGGCTGATGGCGGTCAAAGCCGGTAAATCAGGGGAAAGGGCGTCAAGGTCCACCTCGGGTTTCAGTGGAATCATCACTTTCGAATGTCCGGTCGTGGCAACCTGAATGGGTAAGCCTGCCAGCATATCGTCTTCGCTCAGGTGCAGCGCATCGAGAATCGCAGTACGAACAGCACCCTCCAGCAGAGGTTCAAAACCCGGTTCACCTTGCTCAAGGCTAATGCGATAGTCGTTCCCGGTATCGTCAATATCCACCCGATGACGTCCGGCCAGCGAGGTTTGCCAGACCGTGCAGTTGCCCAGACCCAGCACCTTGGCCCGCACATAATGCGCTGCGACGGTAGCATGCCCACAGATAGGAACTTCGACCGTCGGGGTGAAATAGCGGATGCGAACATCGCTGTCGTCACTGGTCAGCAGAAATGCGGTTTCTGAATGACGCAGCTCGCGAGCGATGAGCTGCATCTGCGCGTCACTCAGTCCATCAGCATGTAAAACCACACCTGCTGAGTTGCCGCGAAAAGGGACCGAGGTAAAGGCATCGACGTGGTAAACCTGTGGTTTCATTAGTGTTCTCCCTGAAATGGAGAAGCATCATAACGTACAAAAAGCGGGATAGCGATGCAGGCCCGGTAAGCGCAAGCGCTACCGGGCATCAGAGTTCAATTATCGGCGGGAACGCACTATCTGATAGCGGCGAGTGAAGTACTCAAACGGCGCACTCCATACGTGGACCAGACGGGTGAACGGGAATAGCAGGAAGATAGTCATCCCCAGAACCAGGTGCACACGGAAAATCAACGCCACGCCATCCAGATGTGCAGATGCACCGCCCTGGAAGGTCACCACTGACTGCGCCCAACCAACCAGTTTCAGCATTTCACTGCCGTCAGGATGCTGTGCGGAGAACGGGATGGTGGTTAAGCCGAGGATACACTGAATCAGCAGAACGCAAAGGATCAGAATATCAGCGGTGGAAGACGTTGCACGAATGCGCGGGTTGGTCAGACGCCTCACCAGCAAACCTGCGCCACCAACCAGCGTCAGTACGCCACAAAGCCCACCGGCAATCATCGCCATCTGTTGTTTCACCGCAATCGGCAGGAACCAGGCATACATCCAGTGCGGCGTTAGCATGCCGAACAGGTGACCGAAAAAGATCCCCAGAATGCCGATGTGGAACAGGTTTGACCACAGCACCATGCCGCGTTTGTCCAGCATCTGGCTGGAAGAGGCGCGCCAGGTGTATTGCCCGTAGTCATAGCGTAGCCAACTGCCGAGGATAAATACCGTACCGCACAGGTACGGGTAGATATCGTAAAAAAAGACGTTCAGGTACTGTATCATTTCGGGCCTCCCGCGCTGACGTCGACATACTGCGGCGCAACGTCCTGGCTAAAGCGTCGTTGATAGTTTTGTAACGGTGAACTGTCGCAGGCGGTGGCGTTATCCTCGATAAACTTCACCTGTTCCTCTTCCCACACCGCATCCAGCGCCTGACGGGTATCATCGCGGGTTTCAGCACCAACCTGCTTAGTGACACTGTCACTTGAAAGAGGGCTTCCGGCAAGCAGCAGCAGTGCGTCAAACAGTTGATACCACGGCGTATCGCGCTGTTTTAAGCGCCCGCCCAACAGAGCCAGAATCGGTGCAACGTTCTGCAGTCCTTCTTTGGCCTGGTCCTCCGGCAACACGCTCAAATACTCCAGATACAACGGCAGGTGATCCGGTAGTTCGCGGCAGTCGAGCTGTAGCCCGACCTTTTCATACTGCGCCAGCAGATCAACCATCGCCTGACCCCGGTCACGGGACTCGGCGTGCACGTGCTCAAACAGCAGCAGAGAGGTGGCCCGGCCCCGGTCAAAGATTTCGCACCATTCCGCTTGTTTATCCAGCAGTGGCGCATTGAGCAATCCCTGGCTAAATTCGGTAAGCATGGGGGCATCGCTGGCCACAAGCGCCAGCGCGTCGTCTTTATACTCCCACAGCAGCTCGTCGGGATATTCCATCAGCAGGCCGATAACCTTCAGGATTTGCATTATTCACCCTCCGCTTTATCGCGCACTTCGGTGATGTCGATAGCATCGATACGGCTACTGTTAAAGAGGTTGAATTTGGTATCTGAGCCATGGCAGCCGTCACCGAAGGTAAATCCGCAGCCGTTTTTCTCCGGGAAGGCATCACGCGCCATTTCACGGTGGCTGGTCGGGATCACAAAGCGGTCCTCATAGTTGGCGATGGCCAGATAGCGATACATCTCTTCAACCTGCTCAACGGTCAAACCTACTTCCTCAATCGCGCGGGTGTCCGTCACGCCTTCCACTGTTTGCGCACGCATATAGTGGCGCATGGCCATCATACGTTTCAGCGCGCGCAGCACCGGACCGGTATCACCCGCACTGAGCATGTTGGCGAGGTACTGAACCGGAATTCGCAGCGACTCAACCGCAGGCAAAATGTTGCCATTGTGCGGCAGTCCGCCCGCGTCGGCGACCGACTGAATCGGTGACAATGGCGGTACATACCAGACCATCGGCAGGGTGCGATATTCCGGGTGCAGCGGCAGCGCTAGCTTCCAGTCCATCGCCATTTTGTAGACTGGCGAACGTTGGGCCGCTTCGATGACGTTGTGCGGAATACCTTGTTTTAACGCCTCTTCAATGACCGCCGGATCGTGCGGATTGAGGAACACATCGCACTGACGCTCATAGAGATCGGTTTCATGCTCGGTGCTGGCCGCTTCTTCGATGCGGTCGGCGTCGTACAGCAATACGCCGAGATAACGGATACGTCCAACGCAGGTTTCCGAACATACCGTCGGCTGGCCGGACTCAATACGCGGATAGCAGAAAATGCACTTCTCTGACTTACCGCTCTTCCAGTTAAAGTAGATTTTTTTGTACGGACAGCCGCTGATGCACAAGCGCCAGCCGCGACATTTGTCCTGGTCGATCAGCACAATGCCGTCTTCTTCACGCTTATAGATAGCACCGCTTGGGCAGGTGGCGACACAGCTTGGGTTCAGGCAGTGTTCACAAAGTCGCGGTAAATACATCATGAAAGTGTTTTCGAACTGACCGTACATCTCCTTCTGCATCTTCTCGAAGTTACGGTCGCGGGCACGTTTTGAAAATTCGCCGCCAAGCAGTTCTTCCCAGTTTGGACCCCAGATAATCTTGTCCATCCGCTTACCATCGATCAGCGAACGCGGACGCGCGGTGGGCTGATTCTTGCTTTCCGGCGCGCTATGCAGATGCTGATAATCGTAGGTAAACGGCTCATAGTAATCATCGATTTGCGGGATCACCGGGTTGGCGAAAATTTTGGTGATGACGCCCATCTTACCGCCCAGACGCGGTCTTATCTTGCCGTTAACATCGCGAACCCAGCCGCCTTGCCACTCTTCCTGATCTTCCCAGTTCTTTGGATAGCCAATCCCCGGTTTAGTCTCGACGTTGTTAAACCACGCATATTCCATCCCTTCACGCCCGGTCCAGACGTTTTTACAGGTGACGGAGCAGGTGTGGCAGCCGATGCACTTATCCAGATTAAGAACCATGCCTACCTGTGAGCGTATTTTCATTTTTTCGCCTCCTGTACCTGATCGCGACCTTCATCATCCAGCCAGTTAATATTTTTCATTTTTCTAATCATGATGAACTCATCGCGGTTAGAGCCGACCGTACCGTAATAGTTGAAGCTGTATGCCAGCTGCGCATAGCCACCTATCATGTGCGTGGGTTTCGGGCAGACGCGGGTCACCGAGTTATGGATCCCGCCGCGCATCCCGGTCACCTCTGAGCCAGGGATATTCATGATTCGCTCCTGAGCGTGATACATCATGGTCATTCCCGGTGGCACGCGTTGACTCACCACTGCACGCGCGGTGAGCGCACCGTTGGCGTTGAAGGCTTCAATCCAGTCGTTATCCTCAATGCCCAGCTCTTTGGCATCGGTTTCACTGATCCAGACAATCGGTCCGCCGCGCGACAGCGTCAGCATCAGCAGGTTTTCGCTATAGGTGGAATGGATCCCCCATTTCTGGTGCGGCGTCAGGAAGTTGAGCGCTTTTTCCGGGAAGCCGTTAGGCGGAACCTCGCGCATTTCACTGACGCTGCGGGTATCGATAGGTGGACGATACGCCACCAGACTTTCACCAAACGCTCGCATCCACGCATGATCCTGATACAGCTGCTGGCGACCGGACAGGGTACGCCATGGGATCAGCTCGTGGACGTTGGTATAGCCTGCGTTATAGGAAACATGTTCACTTTCCAACCCGGACCAGGTGGGGCTGGAGATGATTTTGCGCGGCTGCGCCTGGATATCGCGAAAACGGATCTTCTCGTCTTCTTTGTTCAACGCCAGATGCGTATGGTCGCGTCCGGTCATCGCCCCCAGCGCTTCCCAGGCTTTCACCGCCACCTGACCGTTTGTTTCCGGTGCCAGGGCGAGGATCACCTCAGAGGCATCCAGCGCGGTGTCAATCAGCGGTCGGCCTTTTGCCGGGCCTTCGCGCTTGGTGTAGTTCAGCTTGCCGAGGAAATCGACTTCCGCCTGGGTATTCCACGCAATGCCTTTCCCGCCGTTACCGAGTTTGTCCATGAGCGGGCCAAGTGAAGTAAAGCGTTCGTAGGTGGCGGGGTAGTCACGCTCCACAACGGCGATATTCGGTGCCGTTTTGCCCGGGAGGAGATCGCATTCGCCTTTGCGCCAGTCCTGAATGTCAAACGGCTGCGCCAGCTCTGCCGGAGAGTCGTGTTGCAGTGGTTGCAACACCACATCCGTTTCTTGTCCAAGGTGTCCGACGCAAACCTCAGAAAATACTTTGGCGATGCCTTTATAAATTTCCCAGTCGCTCTTCGATTCCCATGCCGGGTCGACCGCCGCAGACAACGGGTGAATAAACGGATGCATATCCGAGGTGTTCATATCGTCTTTTTCATACCAGGTCGCGGTTGGCAGAACGATATCGGAGAACAAACAGGTGCTGGACATACGGAAATCGAGCGTGACCAGCAGATCGAGCTTGCCCTCTATCGCCGCGGCCTGCCATTCAACCTCTTCAGGTTTAATACCCTCGCTTGAACCGAGCGCTTCCCCCTGGATCCCGCTTTCGGTACCCAGCAAATATTTGAGCATGTATTCATGCCCTTTACCGGAGGAGCCGAGCAGGTTAGAGCGCCAGACGAAGAGGTTGCGCGGATGGTTGTGGCCGTTATCTGGCTGTTCGCAGGCAAAACGAATATCACCTGACTTCAGCGCCTGTGCGGTGTATTGCGCAGGAGATAGCCCTGCTTGTTCGGCTTTTGCTTTAACGGTCAAAGGGTTGAGGTTAAGCTGCGGTGCAGACGGCAGCCAGCCCATCCTTTCTGCACGTACGTTAAAGTCAATCAAATGTCCGCTAAACTTCGACGCGTCGGCCAGCGGAGAGAGGAGTTCCTGCGCGGTGAGTTTTTCATAACGCCACTGGCTGGAGTGGTTATAGAAAAACGAAGTGCTGTTCATCTGACGCGGTGGTCGGTTCCAGTCCAGCGCAAAGGCCAGCGGCAACCAACCGGTTTGCGGTCGTAATTTCTCCTGACCCACATAGTGCGCCCAGCCGCCGCCGCTTTGTCCCACACAACCACAGAACACCAGGATATTAATCATCCCACGGTAGTTCATATCCATGTGATACCAGTGGTTGACGCCAGCCCCGAGAATGATCATCGAACGGCCATGCGTTTTGTGCGCAGTATCAGCAAACTCACGGGCGATCTGTTCGATATGACGGCGTGGCACCCCGGTAATTTGCTCGCCCCAGGCCGGGGTGTAGGCTTTCACTTCGCTGTAATCTTGCGCGCTATGAACGTCATCCAGACCACGATCGAGGCCATAATTCGCCAGCACCAGATCATAGACGCTCACCACCGGGCAACGGCTACCGTCAGCGAGGGTAAGATGTTTTACCGGCAGTTGACGGATCAGCACCGGTTCTTGTTTTACACTGCGAAAATGTGGGTTTTCGTTGCCGCCAAAATAGGGGAATGCCACGCCGGTCACTTCATCATGCTGACCAAGCAGCGAAAGAGAAAGTTCAGTTTCAGCGCCAGCCGCCAGTGGTTCCAGGTTCCATTTGCCTTTTTCCCCCCAGCGAAAACCGATAGATCCGTTCGGGACAACCAGTTCGCCAGCGCTGTTAAAGGCTACCGTTTTCCACTCTGGATTGTTGCTTTCGCCCAGACCATCGACAAGGTCTGAAGCACGCATCATGCGTCCAGGCACGTAGCTGCCATCTTCGCGGGCATCCAGTAAAACCAGCATCGGCATGTCGGTATAGCGACGACAGTAATTGAGGAAATAATCGCTGGGATTGTCGAGGTGGAACTCTTTCAGGATGACGTGGCCCATCGCCATTGCCAGCGCGCTGTCTGTCCCTTGTTTGGGTGCCAGCCACTGATCGCACAGTTTAGCGACTTCCGAGTAATCCGGCGTAATGGCAATCGTCTTGGTGCCTTTGTAGCGTACTTCTGTGAAAAAGTGCGCATCCGGGGTACGGGTCTGCGGCACGTTAGAGCCCCAGGCGATGATATAGCTGGAGTTATACCAGTCGGCGGATTCAGGAACGTCGGTCTGCTCGCCCCAGGTCATCGGTGACGCGGGCGGTAAGTCGCAGTACCAGTCATAGAAACTCAGACAGGTTCCGCCAATTAGCGAGAGATAGCGTGTGCCGGCGGCATAGGAAACCATCGACATCGCAGGGATCGGGGAGAAGCCGACCACGCGATCCGGGCCGTAGGTTTTCACCGTCCAGACGTTGGCAGCAGCAATCAGCTGATTAAGCTCTTTCCAGTTGGAACGGATAAACCCACCGCGCCCGCGTACCTGCTTGTAGCTTTGGCATTTTTGCGGGTCGTTCATAATGGATTCCCAGGCCAGCACCGGATCGGGCTGGCGGGAGAGGGCGTCGCGCCACAATTCGATTAAGCGTTTACGCACCAGCGGATATTTCAGGCGGTTAGCGCTATAGAGATACCACGAGTAGCTGGCGCCGCGTGGACAGCCACGGGGCTCATGATTTGGCAGGTCAGGACGAGTACGCGGGTAGTCGGTTTGCTGCGTTTCCCAGGTCACCAGCCCGTTTTTAACGTAGATCTTCCAGCTGCATGAGCCGGTACAGTTAACGCCGTGGGTAGAACGCACAATTTTGTCGAACTGCCAGCGCTGACGATAGCTGTCTTCCCAGTCCCGGTTGGTGTGCATCACTTGCCCGTGCCCCTCGGCAAACGTATCGCCCTTTTGTTTAAAGTAGCGAAAGCGGTCTAACAGTTTACTCATGACATAACTCCTGCTTCGATAATATTGCCGACGGTGAATCGAACTCCAGGCCTAATCCGGCCAACCTAAATGTCCGATCCTGCGGTATCCATTTTGTTATTTTTTTTGTGATTTACGGCCATAGACCAACCAGGTCACCAGCACGCAGACGATGTAAAACACGAGGAATATTTTCATTGCGCCTACTGGCGAGCCGGTCAATGCCAGCGATGAGCCAAACGCTTTAGGAATGAAGAAGCCCCCCACAGCGCCAATGGCGGAGATAAACCCCAGAGCGGCTGCAGTATCGGTTACCGCTTCCCGCTGAGCCTGTTCTTCAGTACCACCATGCAGCTTCACCCGATAAATTGTGATTTTGCGAAAGATCACCGCAATCATCTGGAAGGTTGAACCGCTGCCCAGACCCGCGGTCAGGAACAAGCCCATAAACACCAGGTAAAACGCGATAAAGCTACCTTCGCCCGAGCCGGGCAAAGTGAGAAACAGCAGGGCGCTGAACAGTGCCATAAAGATGAAGTTAATTAGGGTGACACGCACACCACCAAACTTGTCAGAGATAACACCACCCGCCGATCGTGCAAGCGCGCCGATGAAGGGGCCGAAGAACGCCAGTTGCAGGATATTCACGTCGGGGAACTGGGTTTTCGCCAGCATGGCAAAGCCTGCCGAAAAACCGATAAATGAACCGAAGGTGGCGAGATACAGCAGACTTAATAACCACAGGTGAAAACGTTTAAGTACAGGTAACTGGGAGGCAATTGAAGCCTTCGAGCTGGCAATGTCGTTCATTCCCATGCCCGCTGCCACGGTGGCTATCAGCAGTAACGGCACCCATATCCATGCTGCATTGGCCAGCGACAATAACGAGCCGTCAGCTTGCGGTACGCCCTGTACGCCCAAAAAGGTAAATATGGGCAGAAAGATCACCAGTGGCGCGATCAACTGCATCACGCTGACGCCGAGGTTGCCGAGACCACCGTTAACGCCTAACGCGCTGCCTTGCTTCGCTTTGGGGAAGAAAAAGCTGATATTGCCCATGCTGGAGGCAAAGTTAGCGCCTGCAAATCCGCACATCAGCGCAATGATTATAAATACTCCAAACGGAGTAGCGGTATTTTGCACGGCAAATCCGAGCCAGACGCAGGGAATAACCAGAATAATCGTGCTAAAAATGGTCCAGCGACGACCACCAAATATAGGTACCATAAAGGAGTAGGGTACGCGTAATATTGCACCAGAAAGAGATGGCAATGCCGTTAATAAAAACAGTTGGTCGGTGGTGAAATTAAAACCAATTTTATTCAGATTGACGGCTACGGCACTGAACAGCATCCAAACGCAAAACGCAAGAAGCAGGCAACTCACTGATATCCAGAGGTTTCTGCGCGCAATGTGCTTACCTTTATTTTCCCAAAAGCCGGGGTTCTCTGGTTTCCAGTCCGTTAAAAGATAACGATTATTTTTCTCATTTGATGATGACATATTATTCTCCATGCACATGCCGTTCATGAAAAAGAAATAAACGCATGCAGCGCCGCGCGGCTTCTTTTTAGAAACTATTGAAAAGTTTTAGGAATATTGACTGAAAGAATAGATAAAAAAGCGCAATAACGCGGCGTGATGGGAGAATTACACGTTGCTTAAGTGTTACTAATTGTAAACATAAAAGATGCATTGTTAATCCATCTATTACATCAAATAAATAACTCCTGCGTTATCATACGATCAAGATGACGATCGAATGCAGGATCGGCCATTTCCTCAATACCTAATATGTACATACCATCCAGGCCGCAGACTAATGCGATTAAGCGCCATGCGACGTCGGCGGCATCAGGCGCGGATGAGAACTCACCGGCTTTCTGTCCTTGTGTAATGATGTTGGCGGTTTCTTCGTGCCACATTCGCATGGTCAACAGGTAGGCGCTTTTAATTTCCGGATCTTTACCCGCAACAACCTGTGCTTCACGCCATAGCTTAATATAGGGTTCCAGACCACCATCTTCACTGCCTAGCATCGCATGCAGTCGCTCACGGAAACTGGCGTCTTCGCTGACCAGTTCGGCATCAAGTAGAGTGCGGATAAGGCGCACAAATGCCTGGGATTTGAGTTCGCCGGCAGAGGCGAAATGGTGATGTACCTGGCCCGTCGCGACGTGAGCTTCTGCAGCAATGCGTCGAACCGTCATGGCGGAAAATCCTTCTTCAAGTGCGACATGCATTGCTGCTTGCAGAATCACTTCCCGACGTTCATCCCGATTTAGATAGCTCATCATTCCTCCTGTACCCGTATAGATCGCAGTCTAACAAAAAGTTGGACATATGTTCAATTTTCCGTAGGATCGCTAAAGCTGGACATGTGTCCAGTTTTGGTTTCGTTAGGGAGTTTTATGTTTCGTCAGTGGTTAACGTTAGTCATTATTGTGCTGGTCTACATCCCTGTTGCGATTGATGCAACGGTGCTGCACGTTGCCGCGCCCACGCTGAGTATGACGCTGGGTGCCAGTGGCAACGAGCTGCTGTGGATCATTGATATTTATTCCCTGGTAATGGCCGGTATGGTATTGCCAATGGGTGCGCTGGGCGATCGCATCGGCTTTAAACGTCTGCTGCTGTTAGGCGGTGGATTATTTGGTCTCGCATCGCTGGCGGCCGCTTTTGCTCATAGCGCAAGCTGGCTGATTGCCACCCGGGCGGTATTGGCGATTGGCGCGGCGATGATTGTTCCGGCAACGCTGGCGGGTATTCGCGCCACGTTCTCTGAGCAACGGCATCGAAATATGGCGCTCGGCGTCTGGGCAGCGGTCGGTTCCGGCGGTGCGGCGTTTGGCCCATTGGTTGGCGGGATGCTGCTGGAGCACTTCTACTGGGGGTCCGTATTCTTAATTAATGTGCCAATTGTCCTGGTGGTAATGGCCTTAACCGCACGCTTAGTGCCACGCCAGGCCGGACGTCGCGATCAATCGTTAAATTTTGGTCATGCGATAATGCTGATTGTTGCCATTCTGCTGTTGGTTTACAGCGCTAAAACTGCGCTGAAAGGGCATACGGCGACCGTTGCCATCGCCCTGACGCTGTTAACCGGCGCTTTACTGTTGTGGCAGTTTGTCCGTATCCAGCTTGCGGCAGCTCGCCCGATGATTGATATGCGTCTGTTCACGCATCGCATTATCTTGAGCGGTGTAGTGATGGCGATGACCGCGATGATAACGCTGGTGGGTTTTGAGTTGCTGATGGCTCAGGAACTACAGTTTGTTCACGGTTTAACACCATATCAGGCTGGATTGTTCATGCTGCCTGTGATGCTGGCAAGTGGTTTCAGCGGACCGATTGCCGGTATGTTGGTTTCACGCCTTGGATTACGTTGTGTGGCAACGGCGGGCATGGCACTGAGCGCCGTCAGTTTTTACGGCCTGGCGATGACGGATTTCAGTAGCCAACAGGTACAAGCCTGGATTTTGATGGCTTTGCTCGGTTTCAGCGCCGCCAGTGCGCTCCTGGCTTCAACGGCGGCTATCATGGCAGCAGCGCCGGCGGAAAAAGCCGCGGCCGCTGGCGCCATCGAGACAATGGCTTATGAACTGGGGGCAGGACTTGGGATCGCTATCTTTGGCTTACTGCTGAGCCGTAGCTTTTCTGCATCGATTCTGCCGCCAGCCGGACTGAATCCGCAGGAAGTAGAACGTGCCTCATCGTCAATGGGGGAGGCGGTACAACTGGCGCACTCGCTCCCGTCGTCACTGAGTGAGGCATTGCTGACGGCTGCCAGAGAAGCGTTTACCTGGTCACATAGCGTGGCCTTAAGCAGCGCCGGCAGCATGCTTATCATATTAGCGATAGGAATGTGGTTCAGTCTGGCAAAGGTACAACGTTAATAACTAGTGAGCTAAATGACAGGGGTAATCCATCTCTTCGACTTCTTTCCCACTGAGTCGAGCGTATTGCCCCGTCAGTCTCCAGAACGCAGGCTGTGTTTCCGTATAGATCTCTGCCGCTAATATCAGGCGGCGGCGATCTACCTCATTAAGTTCCAGAAGTGTCCACGGAATAAAGTAGCGATCGCTGTCCGTCAACGTAAACCACAGTGGGCATCCGCAGCCGGAACAGAAGAACCGTTCACCACGGTTTGAAGAAGGAAAGTGCGAAGGTTCTGCCGATTCTGGCGACATCAGCGGGTGAGCGCTGGCTTCCAGATACATGGCGATGCCGCCTGACCATTTCTGACACAGCGTACAGTGGCAGGCATAGACATCCAGCATTTCGACGTCAACGGTAAAATGACTCTGTCCGCAAAGACAACGACCAGTGAATGTCTGCACGGCATACTCCTTATGACCGAGTCTACATTAAGAGAAAAAGCCAGCCCTTGAAGGACTGGCTTTGTATTCAGACTACAACAAAATTAGAACTGGTAGTTCAGACCAACAGCTACGATGTTGTCAGTTGACACTTTCGCTGCATTGGTGAAGTTGTTGTCATCCAGCAGGTTGATTTTGTAATCAACGAAGGTGGACATGTTTTTGTTGAAGTAGTAGGTAGCACCCAGGTCTACGTATTCAACCAGATCCTGGTCGCCGTAACCGTTGATGTCTTTACCTTTGGATTTCAGGTAAGCGATGGACGGACGCAGACCGAAGTCGAACTGGTACTGAGCAACAGCTTCAAAGTTCTGCGCTTTATCTGCAATACCAGTAACACCGGAGCCACCATAGGTGGTCATGTTGCGGGTTTCGGAGTAGGTGGTTGCCAGGTAGATGTTGTTCGCATCATATTTCAGACCAGCAGCCCATACTTCAGCGTTTTTACCGGAAGCCATGAAACCGCCGTTACCTACAGACTGTTTGTCGGTACGGTCAGATTTCGCATAGGTAGCACCTACGCCGAAGCCTTCATATTCATAAGTAGTAGACAGACCGAAGCCGTCACCGTTAGCTTCTTTCAGGTTGTCACGGTCATTTTTGCCCTGGTACTGAGCAGCAAAGTTCAGACCTTCAACCAGACCGAAGAAGTCGGTGTTACGGTAGGTTGCAACGCCAGTAGTACGGCCAGTCATGAATACGTCAGTCTGGGTCCAGGTATCACCACCGAACTCAGGCAGGACGTCGGTCCATGCGCCGATGTCGTATGCTACGCCGTAGTTACGACCGTAGTCGAAAGAACCGTATTCAGCGAATTTCAGACCAGCGAATGCCAGACGAGTTTTGTCGCTGTTGGAACCACCGGTGGATTCAGTACGGTTACCTTTGAATTCATATTCCCACTGACCAAAACCAACCAGCTGGTCATTGATCTGAGTTTCGCCTTTGAAGCCCAGACGCGCGTAGGTTTTGTCGCCATCGCTGCCGTTGTCGTCAGAGAAGTAATGCTGAGCGTGAACTTTACCGTAGATATCCAGTTTGTTTGCGTCTTTGTTATATACCTCAGCTGCGTTTACCGCACCTGCCGCCAACAGGCTAGTCACTGCCACTGCAACTAATTTAAGTTTCATTCTAAATAATCCTTATAATTTTTTCTTGGTGTGTTTCCTAAACCATTGCTAAACGAAGGGGTTCGTCAATGGCAAACTATTTTTAAATGACGCAGTGGTATAAGTTCAATAATAAGTTTCATAATATTGCGAAATATTTGAATTTGTGTGATCCAGATCTACATAATATAGCTGATTGTATTAATCTTTATATGTGACAAATCTGAATGGGTATATTTACGTAGGGGACTATTGTGCCGTCTATGGTTTAAATGGCGTTAGTCACGCAGGTATAATATATACATACTGAGGAATATAGATAAGCATGCAATATTTTCGGGAGTTAATTAATCACCAATTATTTAACATTAAATTAAACAAAAATAAACATAAACCACAAGTGGAATGAACATTTATTATTCATTAATTTGATTACAGTGTAGCCGGGTTTTAGATTTGCGCGATAAAACCCGGATTTTTTTTCAGGCGCGGCGTGTTGCCAACCAGCAAAGTAACGAACCCGCACAAACCATCAATGCACCCTGCCAGAAAGACAGCGACAACGGGGCGCTGAGTAACACAGCAGCCAGAGCGGAGGATAGCACTGGGGTAAAATAGGAACCTACGGCCATGATGGTCACGTTGCCATGCAAAATGCCAATATTCCACGCCGCATAGGCAAATCCTAACGTTAATGCCGCTGAGAACATTTTAATAGTCACCGAAGTGCTGAAATTCATTTCTGGTTGCGGAGTCATAAAATAGTAAACCCACAAACTTGCAGCCGTTAGTAAAACAAATACGGTAATACCGTTAAAGCCTTTTGCGTATTTATTGGTCACCGTGCAATACGTTGCCCAGATAAATGCGCCAAGAAAGGCGAGGAAATAGCTCAGCGGGCTGCTGGCAACGTTGTTTATAATTTCACCAGGATTAAGGCCATTTTCGCCACCCAATACCCAACAAACCCCGGTCAATGCGATAATTAATCCAGGGATTACCAGCCAGGTTGTTTTTTGACCATTAAATAAAATAGCAAACAATATTGTCAGACTCGGCCAGAGATAATTGACCATACCGACTTCAATAGCCTGGTGACGAGTAGCCGCATAACCGAGAGCCAGCGCTAAACATATTTCATAGGTAACAAAAAGCACGCTACCCGCGATTAAATAACGCACAGGAATTTTTCTGATATTCGGAAAGCCAACGGTAAAAATCAGCAACAGGCCACTTAACGAAAAAATCATTGCTGCGCCACCCGCAGGACCCAGTCCTTCACTTACCCCACGCATTAGCCCGACCATCGTGCTCCAGAGCACGATGGCAATGAGCCCAATTAACGTCGCTTTTTGTTTTGTCATTCTGATTGTCTGTCCATGGTGCTGGCAAAAATTCAAGCTGAAATTTATAGCACTTTTACACCGTAGCGCGCTAACTAATTACCTTTCACCTACCCCCTTATGGGTACAAAGGTTAAACAAAGTGCACTATTTAGTAGCGGAACCGTTTCGTTATTGATTTGACGCAAAAAAAATATGGATATAGCTGATAGTTTCGTCGCGAAGTTGTACATGTCATCTTTCAATTATGCCGCGCTGGCGCGATTTGAGAGATGTCCTGTACGAATCCCTGCAAAAAAGAGGAAAGCAATGGACGTCAGCCGCAGACAATTTTTTAAAATCTGCGCGGGCGGTATGGCGGGAACAACAGTAGCTGCTCTGGGTTTTGCACCCAAAATGGCACTGGCTCAGGCGCGAAACTATAAGCTGTTACGCGCCAAAGAGATCCGAAACACCTGCACATACTGTTCCGTAGGTTGCGGGCTATTAATGTATAGCCTGGGAGATGGAGCAAAAAACGCCAAAGAGTCGATTTACCATATTGAAGGGGATCCGGATCATCCGGTGAGCCGTGGGGCATTATGCCCTAAGGGCGCAGGATTACTGGATTACGTGCACAGTGAAAACCGTCTGCGTTACCCGGAATACCGTGCACCAGGTTCCGACAAATGGCAGCGTATCAGCTGGGATGAAGCATTCACCCGTATCGCGAAGCTGATGAAAACTGACCGTGACGCCAACTTTATTGAGAAGAATGAGCAGGGCGTAACGGTAAACCGCTGGCTTTCAACCGGGATGCTGTGTGCATCTGCGGCAAGTAATGAAACCGGTATGCTGACGCAAAAATTTGTGCGCTCACTCGGCATGCTGGCAGTAGACAACCAGGCGCGCGTCTGACACGGACCAACGGTAGCAAGTCTTGCTCCAACATTTGGTCGCGGTGCGATGACCAACCACTGGGTTGATATTAAAAACGCTAACGTCGTGATGGTGATGGGCGGTAACGCCGCTGAAGCACATCCAGTGGGATTCCGCTGGGCGATGGAAGCCAAAAACAACAATGATGCCACGCTGATTGTTGTTGACCCTCGTTTTACACGTACAGCTTCGGTGGCGGATATCTATGCGCCAATTCGTTCCGGCACGGACATTACGTTCCTGTCCGGCGTCTTGCTGTACCTGATTGAAAACAACAAAATTAACGCTGAATACGTTAAGCATTACACCAATGCCAGCCTGCTGGTGCGGGATGACTATGCTTTTGAAGACGGTCTGTTCAGCGGGTATGACGCGAAAAAACGCCAATACGATAAATCGTCCTGGAACTACCAGTTCGATGAAAACGGCTACGCGAAACGCGATGAAACGTTAAGCCATCCTCGCTGTGTCTGGAACCTGCTAAAACAGCACGTTTCCCGCTACACGCCGGATGTGGTGGAAAACATTTGTGGTACGCCGAAAGAAGACTTCCTGAAAGTCTGCGAAGTGCTGGCTTCCACCAGTGCAGCCGATCGCACCACCACGTTCCTGTACGCGCTGGGTTGGACTCAGCATACCGTCGGGGCACAGAACATCCGCACCATGGCGATGATCCAGTTGCTGCTCGGCAACATGGGGATGGCAGGTGGCGGTGTCAACGCCTTGCGCGGTCACTCCAACATTCAAGGGCTAACCGACTTAGGTCTGCTCTCTACCAGCCTGCCGGGCTACCTGACGCTGCCGTCAGAGAAACAGACAGACCTGCAAACCTATCTGGCCGCAAACACGCCAAAAGCGACATTGGCCGATCAGGTTAACTACTGGGGCAACTATCCGAAGTTCTTCGTCAGCCTGATGAAATCTTTCTACGGCAATGCAGCGCAGAAAGAAAATGACTGGGGCTTTGAGTGGCTGCCGAAGTGGGATCAGTCCTACGACGTCATTAAATACTTCAACATGATGGATAGCGGGAAAGTCACCGGCTACATCTGTCAGGGCTTTAACCCTGTTGCGTCCTTCCCGGACAAAAACAAAGTGGTGCAGAGCCTCAGCAAACTGAAGTATCTGGTGGTTATCGATCCGCTGGTGACCGAAACTTCAACGTTCTGGCAGAACCACGGTGAATCAAACGACGTTGATCCGGCGTCGATTCAGACCGAAGTCTTCCGTTTGCCTTCTACCTGCTTTGCAGAAGAAGACGGTTCCATCGCCAACTCCGGCCGCTGGCTGCAGTGGCACTGGAAAGGTCAGGATGCCCCTGGAGAAGCACGCAACGACGGCGAGATCCTTGCCGGTATTTACCACCGTCTGCGCGACATGTATCGCACTGAAGGCGGTAAAGCTGTAGAACCCGTTCTGAAAATGAGCTGGAACTATAAGCAGCCGGACGAACCGCACTCCGAAGAAGTGGCGAAAGAGAACAACGGCTATGCGCTGGAAGATCTCTATGATGCCAACGGCGTGCTGGTTGCGAAGAAAGGTCAGTTGCTCAACAGCTTTGCGCTGCTGCGCGATGATGGTTCTACGTCATCATCCTGCTGGATTTATACCGGTAGCTGGACCGAGCAGGGCAACCAGATGGCCAATCGCGATAACGCCGACCCGTCAGGTCTCGGGAATACGCTGGGCTGGGCCTGGGCATGGCCGCTAAACCGTCGCGTGCTGTATAACCGCGCTTCGGCGGATCCGCAGGGTAAACCGTGGGATCCAAAACGCATGCTTATCCAGTGGAACGGTACGAAGTGGACGGGGAACGATATCCCGGACTTCAATACCGCGGCACCGGGCAGTGGCACCAATCCGTTTATCATGCAGCCGGAAGGGCTGGGGCGTCTGTTTGCTATCGATAAGATGGCGGAAGGTCCGTTCCCGGAACACTACGAGCCGATGGAAACGCCGCTGGGCACTAACCCGCTGCACCCGAATGTGATCTCCAACCCGGCAGCGCGTCTGTACGAAGCGGATAAACTCCGTATGGGCACGAAACAGGACTTCCCGTACGTCGGGACGACCTATCGTCTGACCGAACATTTCCATACCTGGACCAAGCACGCATTGTTGAATGCGATTGCCCAGCCAGAGCAGTTTGTTGAAATCAGCGAAACGCTGGCGGCAGCGAAGGGGATCAACAACGGCGATCACGTGAAAGTCAGCAGCAAACGTGGATTTATTCGCGCAGTTGCCGTGGTCACTCGTCGTCTGCGTACCCTGAACGTCAACGGTCAGCAGGTAGAAACGGTTGGGATCCCAATCCACTGGGGCTTTGAAGGAGTCGCGCGTAAAGGCTTTATCGCCAACACCCTGACGCCGAATGTCGGTGATGCAAACTCGCAAACGCCGGAATACAAAGCGTTTTTAGTTAACATCGAGAAGGCGTAAGGGAGGCGAACATATGTCTATGGAAACGCAGGACATCATCAAACGGTCCGCAACAAACTCCATCACGCCGCCGCCTCAGGCCCGTGATTACAAAGCAGAAGTCGCGAAGCTGATCGACGTTTCCACCTGTATAGGCTGTAAGGCCTGTCAGGTGGCATGCTCAGAGTGGAACGATATCCGCGATGAAGTTGGCCACTGCGTCGGGGTTTATGACAACCCCGCCGATCTCAGCGCCAAGTCCTGGACGGTGATGCGATTTACCGAAACCGAACAGAACGGCAAGCTGGAGTGGTTGATTCGTAAAGACGGCTGTATGCACTGTGAAGATCCGGGCTGCCTGAAGGCGTGCCCGTCTGCCGGGGCCATCATCCAGTACGCCAACGGGATTGTCGATTTCCAGTCAGAGCACTGCATTGGCTGCGGCTACTGTATTGCCGGGTGTCCATTTAATATTCCGCGCCTCAATAAAGAGGATAACCGGGTGTATAAATGTACGCTGTGTGTGGACCGCGTCAGCGTCGGGCAGGAACCTGCCTGCGTGAAAACGTGTCCGACCGGGGCAATACATTTCGGCACCAAGCAGGAAATGCTGGAAATGGGCGAACAGCGTGTGGCAAAACTGAAAGCTCGCGGTTTTGAACATGCCGGTCTCTACAACCCGGAAGGTGTGGGCGGCACGCACGTCATGTACGTTCTGCATCATGCCAACCAGCCTGAACTGTATCACGGTCTGCCAAAAGACCCGCAGATAGATACCTCTATCAATCTGTGGAAAGGGGCGCTGAAGCCGCTGGCCGCTGCCGGATTTATCGCCACCTTCGCCGGACTGATTTACCACTACATTGGTATTGGTCCGAATAAGGAAGTGGACGACGACGAGGAGGATCATCATGAGTAAGTCGAAAATGATTGTGCGCACGAAGTTTATCGACCGCGCCTGTCACTGGACGGTGGTGATCTGCTTCTTCCTGGTAGCGCTGTCGGGGATTTCATTTTTCTTCCCGACTCTGCAATGGCTGACGCAAACCTTCGGTACGCCGCAGATGGGACGCATTTTGCACCCGTTCTTCGGCATACTGATCTTCGTGGCGCTGATGTTCATGTTTGTACGCTTTGTGCACCACAACATCCCGGATAAGAAAGATATTCCGTGGCTGAAAAACATTGTGGAAGTACTGAAAGGCAATGAACACAAAGTGGCAGATGTGGGCAAATACAACGCCGGGCAGAAAATGATGTTCTGGTCGATTATGAGCATGATTTTCGTGCTGCTGATTACCGGTATCATTATCTGGCGTCCGTACTTTGCGCAGTTCTTCCCGATGCAGGTCGTGCGCTATAGCCTGCTGATCCATGCGGCGGCGGGGATTATTCTGATGCACGCCATCCTCATCCATATGTATATGGCATTCTGGGTGAAAGGATCGATTAAAGGCATGGTTGAAGGGAAAGTGAGCCGTCGCTGGGCGAAGAAACATCACCCACGTTGGTATCGCGAAGTTGAAAGACAAGAAGCGAAAAAAGAGAGCGAGGAAGGGGTTAACTAATCTCTGATGTTCCCTCTACGCAATGGCGCTACATCGGTAGCGCCATTTTTTTGCCAAAAAAACGTCATGTTTCTGTCATCTGCTGAACGTAAGGTGTTGTCTTTCCGATAATAGAAGAGTTAAAAGACAATGCATCTGGTGAAAAAATTACTCGCAGTCAGCGTGTTTCTTTGTGCTTCAGCTCAGGCGCAGAACATCCTCGAATTTCCTCAGCCGGAGAACAACCCGGAAGAGTTTTATGCCGTAACCGAAATTCCGGCAGGTGGAATGATTAAATATGAAACCGACGCCAAAACCGGTTTTATCGTTGCCGATCGCTTCCAGTCAATGCCGGTTGCCTATCCCGCCAACTACGGTTCACTCACCCAGTCTTTAGCCGGTGACGGTGACCCGCTGGACGTCATTTTTTATACCCGTGCGCCGCTTGCTCCGGGAACGTTGATTAAGCTGCGCGCTATTGGCGTACTGAAGATGATCGACGGCGGTGAAAAGGACGACAAAATTGTCGCCGTTCCGGCCAGTAAAATTGACCCCACTTATGACGACATCAAAGAGTTAAGCGATCTGCCCAAGATTGAAGTTCAACGTCTGGAATCTTTCTTCCGCGTGTACAAAGATCTGCCGGAAGGGCGCAAGAAGGTCGAATTAAACGGTTTCAATGACGCCGCTACGGCAAAGCAAGAGATCAAACAGGCCTGGGATGCCTGGAAAGAGAAAAAACCT
Organism: Citrobacter sp. MGH105; assembly: GCF_001037485.2. Lineage (NCBI taxonomy): Bacteria > Pseudomonadati > Pseudomonadota > Gammaproteobacteria > Enterobacterales > Enterobacteriaceae > Citrobacter > Citrobacter sp. MGH105. The sequence continues at coordinate 2,638,153 of NZ_CP073048.1, forward strand.
CAGCAATAAATGGTATGCCGGATGACAAAAGTTTATCCGGCATTTATATCACTGTACCGCCAGCTTACGCAGACGTGAAATATCCACGCTTTTTTGGGCCTCTGCCAGACTCCAGGTATTTTGCAGGTTTAACCACATTTCGGGTGAACTGCCAATCACTACGGAGAGTTTAATCGCCATCTCAGGCGTCAGAGCCGCTTTCCCGGTTAATAGTCGACTTGCCGTTGAAGGTGCAATCTCCATAGCTCTGGCAAACTCGCGCAGGCTGACATTGAGTTCTTCCAGCGCTTCCTGAATGATATCCCCAGGACGGGGATGATTTGCCATCTTCATCAATGATAGTCCTCGTAATCCAGTATGTACGCGTCGCCATTGACGAATTCAAACGTAATACGCCAGTTACCTGAAACAGAAATTGCCCATATGCCGTCGCGTTCACCCACCAGAGGATGTAGCTTATAACCGGGCATATTGATCTCTGTAACCTTGCTTGCCGCATCAATAACGGCAAGTCTGTGTCGTAATCGTCGGACATGTTTCGCCATAACGCCTGATGTTCGTCCATGAAGAAACAAATCGCGCAATCCCTTGTGCCTGAAGTTCATGATCATCCGTATCATCCTTGTTCCTTCAAGAGGAACACTACCATCAATGTTCCGTTAAGCGCAACACCAAGATTGCGATATTTAAAATTGTGCGGCGAATGTGCAAAAAGAAAAAGGGAGAAGGGGAATAACTGGAAAGCGTCACGCAAGAATTGCCGGATGCCTGGCCTACACGCGCATTTTGCTGATGTAGGCCGGATAAGCTTGCGCCATCCGGCAATAAAGATTACTCAAGTTGTGCGTTCAGACGTTCAATCTCCTTGCGCCATTGCGCCTGTAACAACGGTTTTTGATGTTTCGGCTTGCGGGCGAGATCGTCGGCCAGACGCTGCTCAAGATCGAGAAGTTGTTCCAGCAATCTATCGCTGTCACCGCTTATTTCAGTTTTCTCTTCGGCCACCGTTTTGGGAACGGTTATCTCCGCGGACGTTTCCCGAATACGCGCATTGACCGCCTCCAGATCGTGCCATTCACTGAGTTCGCCATTGTCGATTAACCAGAACCGGTTGCAGCTTTGGCTGATAAGCTGCCGGTCGTGACTGACCAGCAACACGCCGCCGTTATAGCTTTGTAGCGTTTCTGCCAGCGCCTCTTTGCCTTCCATATCCAGATGGTTGGTCGGTTCATCGAGCATCAGCAGACTGTAGCGCGCAAGCGTCAACCCAACAAACAGTAACCGGGAGCGCTCACCGCCGCTTAACGTGCTGACTCGCTGCGCATGACGAACCCACGGAAATCCCGCGCTAATCAACGCCATCTTGCGAATCTCTGGCTGCGGGGCAAACGCTTCCAGCGCGTCAAACAATGAATCGTTATCGGCAAGCTGATGCAGCGTCTGGTCGTAATAACCCAGGGTAACGCGCGGGTGTAACACCAGTGAAGGCGATGCCAGCTGTGACTGAAACTGTTGCCAGATAAGCCTTAATAGCGATGATTTCCCGCAACCGTTACGCCCGACAATCGCCACGCGATCGCCGCTTTTTAACCGGATACCGGCAATGGAAAACAGTGTATCTGCACCGGGAGCAGGGGCTACAGACAGATTGGTCATCTCCAGCAAACGATCTGCACGCAGGGCATCACCCTGCAATGTTAGTGTCCACTGACTTCCTGACGTCACTTCTGTTTGCACCTCTTTCAGGCGCTGTACCTGTTTTTCCATCTGCTTGGCCTTGCGGGAGAGATCTTCGTTGTCGTAGACCCGCCCCCAGGTTGCCAGCCGTTTGGCGCTGGCAGTCACCCGGTCTATCTCTTTTTGCTCAGCCTTGTGGCGCAAGGCATCGCTGGCGTCTCTTTCTGCCAGAGCCTGACGCGCCGCGCTACAGGGTAGATCGAAGGCATGCAGGGTGCGATCGCGCAAGATCCAGGTTCCGTGAGTCACCGCGTCCAGCAGCTGCGGGTCGTGGGAAACCACCACAAAACTGCCAGACCAGTTCTGTAAGAACTGCTCCAGCCACAGTAATGTTGGCAAATCCAGGTGGTTACCCGGTTCATCCAGCAGCAGCAGGTCAGGATTACGCATCAGCGCCCGCGCTAATAGCAAGCGCGTGTGCTGGCCACCGCTCAACGTTTGCGCAGTCAGAGATAAATTCTCTGGCGTAAAACCCATTTCGGCAAGCAGTGCTTCAACTCGCCACTGCTGAGCTGCGCGTTCATGCTCGGGAAGTTGAGCGAGAACGGCTTCCTGTAGCGTAAGCGGCAGTATATCGTCAGGTAGATGTTGTTCTACACGCGCGAGATGGCAGTGATTCGCCTGCGCGATTGCCCCACTGGTGGGCGAGATCGTGCCATCGAGCAGTTTTAACAGCGTGCTTTTGCCGCAGCCGTTGTAACCGATAAGCCCGATGCGGTCGCCTTTTTTCAGGGTAAAGGAAAGATCGTCGAATAGCGTGCCGAATGCCGTATCAACGTGTAAGGATTGTGCGGTTAGTAATGTGCTCATTGTTGCTTACTCAAGAGTTACAGGCGTGAAAACGCCTCGTCAAACATCGCTGACGATAACCCGGTAAGCCCGAGAGAAGGGGATTTAGAAGTTAGCTTCGCTCAAGCAGAAGTTATCGCAGCACGATACCGATAACGCTTGAGCACTGGCGATCGCCAAAAGCATGTGAAACGATAAAACGTTCACAGTACAGCATAAGTATCCTCCTTTTGTTTTTCAGAATGTTAATCGGTGGTGAAAGTGTAATCGTAAGTTACGCAAAAGCGCAAGTGTTGAACGCCCGGCAGCAGTGTGCCGCCGGGCAAACCGTCAAATAGAGGTACGACGGTAGTCGCGATATTCTGCCTGCCAGAAATTATCGTCAATTGCCTGTTGCAGCGCTTCGGCGGAGGTTTTCACTGCCACACCTTGCTGCTGAGCCATTTTACCGACGGCAAAGGCAATGGCGCGAGAAACGGTCTGAATATCTTTCAGTTCCGGTAGCACCAGACCTTCACCGTTGAGCACCAGCGGTGAATACTGCGCCAGCGTTTCACTCGCCGACATCAGCATTTCATCAGTGATGCGCGACGCGCCAGACGCAATCACACCCAGGCCGATACCCGGGAAGATATAGGCGTTGTTACACTGGGCGATTGGGTAAATTTTATCTTTCCACAGTACCGGTGCGAACGGACTACCGGTCGCAACCAGCGCGTTACCTTCGGTCCAGGCGATAATATCCTGTGGTGTAGCTTCAACACGGGAAGTGGGGTTGGACAACGGCATGACGATCGGACGCGGACAATGCTTGTGCATTTCGCGGATGATCTCTTCGGTAAACAGGCCGGTTTGTCCGGAAACGCCGATCAGGATATCCGGCTTAACGTTGCGGACCACATCGAGCAACGACAGCACATCTTCTTGGGTATCCCAATGCTGGAGATTTTCGCGTTTTTGCACCAGTTTGGTTTGGAAGGAGAGCAGGTTCGGCATTTTGTCTGTTAACAGGCCGAAGCGGTCGACCATGAATACACGTTGACGCGCCGCTTCTTCGCTTAAACCTTCACGCTGGATCTGCGCAATGATCTGCTCGGCGATCCCGCAACCGGCGGAACCTGCGCCGAGGAAGACGATGTTCTGTTCACTCAACTGGCTACCGGCCGCGCGGCTAGCCGCAATCAGCGTACCGACAGTAACCGCCGCGGTGCCCTGAATATCGTCGTTAAACGAGCAAATTTCATCACGATAACGGGTCAGCAGTGGCATAGCGTTTTTCTGGGCGAAATCTTCAAACTGCAACAGCACGTCCGGCCAGCGATGCTTCACGGCCTGGATGAATTCATCAACGAATTCGTAGTATTCATCATCAGTGATACGCGGATTGCGCCAGCCCATATACAGCGGATCGTTCAGCAGTTGCTGGTTGTTGGTCCCCACATCCAGTACCACCGGAAGAGTATAGGCCGGGCTAATTCCGCCACATGCGGTATACAGCGACAGTTTACCGATTGGAATACCCATCCCGCCGATCCCCTGATCGCCAAGACCTAAAATACGTTCGCCATCGGTGACAACGATGACCTTGATATTGTGGTTAGGGACGTTTTGCAGGATATCGTCCATATTGTGGCGGTTCTGATAAGAGATAAACACGCCGCGTGCGCGACGATAAATCTCAGAGAAACGCTCACAGGCCGCGCCGACCGTTGGGGTATAGATAACTGGCATCATCTCATCCAGGTGATTATGCACCAGTCGGTAAAACAGGGTTTCGTTGGTGTCCTGGATGTTGCGCAGGTAAATATGTTTGTCGATTTCGGTTTTGAATCCCTGATATTGGAGCCAGGCGCGTTCAGCCTGTTCCTCAATCGTCTCGACCACTTCCGGCAGTAACCCCAGCAGGTTGAAGTTACGGCGTTCTTCCACACTGAAGGCGCTCCCTTTATTCAGTAAAGGGAATTCCAGCAGTACCGGGCCAGCGTAGGGGATGTAAAGGGAACGCAATTTTTTGGTTTCGTTTTCCATGTCACTCACTCTTTTTTGAATAACCGTCCCTGGCGCTCTTTATGATCGTATGTAGCCTGTCCGCCAGGGAAACGGGCGAAGTATAAAGCATTGTGAATGGGTTAAGGGGTTTTATAAGCAAAAACACCACTGCGGTTGCAATGGTGTTTATCTCGTTACTCAGTCAGACGTGCGAAAGGCTACTTGCCGTCAGTGCGGCGCTTTCTTCCAGTAGGATTATTGACCACGTTGGTTTTGTCACCTTCGGTCACGATTTTACGTTGATTTGAGATTTTGTGGTCCAGTCCGAGAATATGACGGGCCTGACGGTTCGATTTCATTCTAACTCCTTAATCCTGTTACTGGTTTCAAGGGCGAGCCCGTATGAGAACGGACGAAATACAACCTGATATAAAGCCGATGTTCAACATAACGGCTTTCTGGATGGTCGGTCATTTTATCTGAAAGGTCAATGCTTAAGCGGCAAATGAGAACTATCCCGTATGTAACATGCTTTTTCTCAGCCGTCCTATACTAGTAACTCCGACGACAACACAGGAGAGCGGTAATGACTATCCATAAGAAAGGTCAGGCACACTGGGAAGGCGACATTAAGCGCGGCAAAGGCACTGTGTCGACCGAAAGTGGCGTGTTGAATCAGCAACCGTATGGGTTTAATACACGATTTGAAGGTGAGAAAGGCACCAATCCTGAAGAGTTGATTGGCGCGGCCCATGCAGCCTGCTTCTCGATGGCGCTTTCGCTGATGCTGGGTGAAGCGGGGTTTACCCCAGATGCCATTGATACCACTGCCGATGTTTCTCTGGATAAAGTAGATGCCGGGTTTGCGATCACTAAAGTCGCGTTGCATAGCCAGGTGAGCGTGCCGGGGATAGACGCCGCCACGTTTGACGGCATCATCCAGAAAGCAAAAGCCGGATGCCCGGTATCGCAGGTACTGAACGCGGAAATTACGCTGGATTATCAGCTGAAGTCTTAATCGTGGCGTGCCGGATGCGACTGCGTCTTATCCGGCCTACGATTGCGCCGGATGTAAGTCAGTCTTATCCGGCACCTGATGATGTTATTGCGCTACCCAACCGCCATCCATATTCCACGCCACGCCACGCACCTGCGCCGCACCGTCTGAACACAGAAATAGTGCCAGCTCACCTAACTGTTCCGGCGTGACGAATTCGCGCGACGGCTGCTTTTCCGACAGCAGGGCGTCACGCGCAGCCTCAGGTTCTGCGCCTTCGGCAATACGCTTATCGATCTGCTGCTGGACCAGCGGCGTGAGCACCCAGCCGGGACACAGCGCATTGCAGGTGACACCCGTCTGCGCGGTTTCCAGTGCGATGGTCTTGGTGAATCCCACCACGCCGTGCTTCGCCGCTACGTAGGCAGATTTCTCTTTTGAGGCCACCAGGCCGTGAACAGAAGCGATATTAATGATGCGCCCCCAGTTTCGCGCGCGCATACCAGGAAGCGCCAGACGCGTGGTGTGAAAAACGGAAGAGAGATTAATGGCGATAATCGCGTTCCATTTATCAACCGGGAAGGTTTCCACCGGGGATACATGCTGGATTCCCGCGTTGTTGACCAGAATATCAACACCGCCGAATTCGCTCTCGGCATAGCGCATCATGTCGGCAATTTGCGCTTCATCGCTCAGATCCGCGCCATGATAACCTGGCGTTTTGCCATATTGCGCAACAGCGTCTTTGGCGGCATCCACATCACCAAACCCGTTGAGGATCAGGGTGGCGCCCGATTGCGCCAGCACCTGTGCGATACCTAATCCGATACCGCTGGTCGAGCCGGTAACCAGGGCGGTTTTTCCCGTTAAGTTCATGATGATTCTCCTTAAACAATTCCGGTGGTGTAGAAGACGCCGATGACAAACAGTACGGCCAGACTTTTAATGACGGTAATAGCAAAAATTCCGCCATACGCCTGACGGTGGCTGAGACCGGTGATAGCTAATAAGGTAATGACTGCGCCGTTATGCGGCAGGGTGTCCATACCGCCGCTGGCCATAGACGCCACGCGGTGAAAGACTTCAAGTGGGATATTGGCAGCGTGAGCGGCCGCGATAAAGGTGTCAGACATGGCGGCAAGGGCAATACTCATCCCGCCAGACGCCGAACCGGTGATCCCGGCGAGCGTAGTGATACTGATAGCTTCATTGAGCAGCGGGTCAGGAATAGCCGCCAGTGCTTTTGACAGTACAAGGAAACCTGGCAGGGCGGCGATCACTGCGCCAAAACCGTACTCTGACGCGGTGTTCATCGCCGCGAGGATCGCGCCGCCAACCGCCGTTCTGCTGCCTTCCGCCAGGCGACCTTTAATGTTGCGATAGCCGAAGAGCACCACCAGCAGGATCCCAGAAATCAGCGCCGCTTCCACTGCCCAGATAGCAGTGATTTTACCGACTTCGGTGGTAATCGGTTTGGCGAGACCCGGAAGCTCCAGTTGATGCGTGGCGCCATACCATTGCGGGATCCAGCGGGTAAACAGCAGGTTAAATACCCCAACCAGGATCAGCGGAGAGATCGCGATGATCGGGTTCGGCAGATTAATGTTATCCGGCGTTTCCGGCTCGTTTAACAGTTCAGTCCCATAGCCTTCATTCTTTGCCTGCGCTTTACGACGCTGACGTTCGAGATAAACCAGACCAACAACGATGATAAACACGGAACCTATCAGACCCAGCCACGGCGCGGCCCAGGCGTTGGTACCGAAGAAACTGGTCGGAATAATGTTCTGGATCTGCGGTGTGCCTGGCAGGGCATCCATGGTGAAGGAGAACGCGCCCAGCGCGACGGTGGCCGGGATCAGCCGCTTCGGGATATTGCTCTGACGGAACAGTTCGGCCGCGAACGGATACACCGCAAACGCCACGACGAACAGCGATACGCCGCCGTAGGTCAACAGCGCACATACCAGCACAATAACCGGAATGGCATGGCGACGGCCGAGAATGTTGATAGCGGCGGCAACAATGGAACGTGAAAACCCAGATAACTCGATTAACTTGCCAAACACTGCCCCCAGCAAGAACACCGGGAAGTAAAGCTTCACAAAACCGACCATTTTTTCCATAAACAGGCCGGTGAAAGCAGGGCCGACGGCGCTAGGTTCGGTAAGCAATACAGCACCTAATGCCGCGATGGGGGCAAACAGGATAACGCTATATCCGCGATAGGCTGCCAGCATCAGCAGGCCCAACGCTGCCAGGGCGATTAATACACTCATCATGACTCCTCAATATCATTGTTATAGTGGGGTACAGAAAGAGAAGTTACGGTTTCAGGGCAAAGCGCAGTTGATGCTCCCTGCGTTGCTGGATGTATTCCTTGCGCGAATCATCCCAGCGATAAAATCCCTGGCCGCTGCGCAACCCGGTATCACCGTTGGCAACCTTGTCAGCGACCAGCGACATCATGTCGCTGCCTGTTGCCAGTTCCGGAAGCAGATGCCGACAAATGTCCTGCACCGTAGAAAGTCCGGTCATATCAGCAGCCTCCAGCGGACCGACCATTGCATAGCGACGTCCGAGCGAGGCGCGCATCACCTGATCAACCACTTCTGCGCTGGCGATGCCGCTTTTAACGATATGTAGCGCTTCGCGCAGCAGGGCAAACTGCAGTCGATTGCCAACAAACCCTGGAGCGGCGCGGTCGAGCACCACCGCCTCAAGTTGCATCGCGATCAGTTGTTGTTGCAATTCATGGAGATATTCCGGCTTCGTTGCGGTGCCAGGTACAATTTCGACCAGCGGAATAAAATGTGGCGGGTGCCAGAAATGGGCGATCAGCAACCGTTCGGGATGGGCGAGTTTTTCTGCCAGCGCATCAGGCGGCAGGCCGCTGGTATTACTGGCAATAACGGCCTCCGGCGCGATCAGCTCTTCCAGTTGCGCATACAGTGCGTGTTTGAGTTCGAGCCGCTCCGGGATCGCTTCAATCAGTAACCGGCATGCGGCAATATCCTGTAGCGAGGTTGTGCCGTGCAGGCGAGCCACGACCGTCGCTTTTTCACCAATTGCAAATTGATCGGTGACAATCAGCTCATCCAGGATACCGCCAGCAACTCCGCTTATTTCTGCAATTCGGCTGCTATCGGTATCGTATAACCAGACATCGTAACCAAAACGGGCGAAGTGGGTAGCAATGCCGACACCCATTAACCCCGCGCCCAGAATGCAGATAGGCTTACTTTGCATGAGCTACCCCCTGCGGACGTTCTACCGCCAGCGCCACACCTTGACCGCCACCTACGCACAGCGTAGCCAGCCCTTTAGCTGCATTGCTGCGAGCCATTTCGTGCAGCAGTGTTACCAAAATTCGGCAACCTGATGCGCCAATCGGGTGCCCCAGCGCAATCGCACCGCCGTTCACGTTTACCCGGTTGCTGTCCCAGTTCAGGGATTCGCCAACCGCCAGCGCTTGCGCAGCAAAGGCTTCGTTGGCTTCGATAAGATCCACGTCATTTAGCGTCCAGCCAGCACGCTTCAGGCACTGGAGTGACGCTTCTACCGGCCCAATGCCCATAATGGCGGGATCGACGCCAGAAACCGCGTAGCCCGCCACCTGGGCAAGCACTGGCAGATTGAGTTCCGCCGCTTTGGCGGCGCTCATCAACATCACCGCGGCGGCACCATCATTGATGGATGATGCATTTCCGGCGGTCACCGTGCCGTTACCCGGACGAAACGCCGGTTTAAGTTGCGCCAGCTTGTCGGCCTGAGTATCCGGGCGAGGTTGTTCGTCACGGTCCACCACACGTGGCGGCTTTTTGCCCTGTGGGACGCTGACCGGCGTGATTTCCGCGTTAAAACGACCCGCTTCAATGGCGGCGGCAGCTTTTTGCTGGGAGTGCAGGGCAAAAGCGTCCTGCTGCTCACGACTGATTACGAACTTATCCGCCAGATTTTCGGCAGTAATACCCATGTGATAGTCGTTGAACGCATCCCACAGGCCGTCATGCACCACGCTGTCTTTCATACAGGCATGACCCAACCGCAGACCGGCCCGCGCGCCGTCGAGATAATAGGGCGCATTGCTCATGCTCTCCTGGCCCCCGGCAATCACGATTTGCGCATCGCCACAGCGAATCGCCTGTACCGCCTGATGCACCGCCTTCAGACCCGAACCACACACCAAGTTGATGGTTAACGCGGGCGTGGTGACCGGCAGTCCTGCCCGTAACGCCGTTTGTCTGGCCGGATTCTGACCGCAGCCCGCAGTCAGAACCTGACCTAAAATCACCTCATCAATTTGCTCAGGCGCCACAGCCGTTTTTTCCAGCAGCGAACGGATCACCACTGAACCAAGCTCAACCGCGGAAAGTGGTGCCAGCGCGCCATGAAAACTGCCAATCGGGGTGCGCGTCGCCGCGACAATGACAACATCCTGCATGGTCAGCTCCTCAGCTAAAGTGCATTTCGGGGACAGTTTCGGGAACGATCAGCTTGCCTGCGGTTCTGGCGACAATCTCATCCACGCTAATGCCCGGTGCGCGCTCACGCAGAATGAACGCACCGTCGGCAATTTCCAGCAGAGCCAGGTCGGTAAGCACACGTTTGATGCAGGCCACGCCGGTCAGCGGCAGGGTGCAGGCGGGAAGCAGTTTGGACTCACCGCTTTTGGAAGCATGGGTCATTACCACAATGATATTGTCGGCTCCGGCAACCAGATCCATCGCGCCGCCCATGCCTTTCACCATTTTTCCGGGGATCATCCATGAGGCGATATTGCCGTTAACATCGACTTCAAACGCACCGAGCACCGTCAGATCAACGTGGCCGCCGCGGATCATGGCGAAGGATTGCGCCGAGTCGAAAATCGCCGCGCCTTTACGCGCCGTCACAGTCTGTTTCCCGGCGTTGATCATGTCGGCATCAATTTCGTCTTCTGTGGGAAACGGGCCCATACCCAGCAAACCGTTTTCTGATTGCAGCATCACATCCATGCCATCAGGGATGTAATTTGCCACCAGCGTGGGAATGCCGATCCCAAGATTGACGTAATATCCGTCGCGCAGCTCGCGGGCGACGCGCATCGCCATTTGTTCACGCGTTAACATGTCAGGCTCCTTTCTGGCGCAGGGTGCGTTGTTCAATACGTTTTTCAAACTGCCCCTGAATAATGCGGTTAACGAAAATTCCGGGAGTGTGAATCGCAGCAGGGTCCAGTTCTCCGGGAGGGACAATTTCTTCGACTTCCACGACGGTAATGCGCCCGGCGGCGGCCATCAGCGGATTAAAATTCTGTGCGGTGTGGCGATAGATGACGTTGCCGTACCAGTCGGCTTTCCAGCCTTTAACCAACGCAAAATCACCGGTTATCGCCTGCTCAAGGATGTAAGGGCGTCCGGCAAACTCGCGAACCTCTTTCCCTTCCGCCACGGGGGTTCCATATCCGGTCGCGGTAAAAAATGCCGGGATCCCCGCGCCGCCCGCGCGCAACTGCTCTGCCAGCGTACCCTGTGGCGTCAGGATGGCTTCCAGTTCGCCGCTAAGCACCTGTTTCTCAAACAGGGCGTTTTCCCCCACATAGGACGCGACCACTTTGCGCACCTGACGCGTTTCCAGCAGCACGCCAAGGCCAAAGCCATCCACGCCACAGTTGTTTGATACAACGGTAAGTCCCTGAACCTCACGACGGCGTACTTCGGTAATCAGGTTTTCAGGGATCCCACATAAACCAAAACCGCCCGCCAGCAGCGTCATGTTGTCGGTCAGCCCTTCCAGCGCCTCTTGATAAGTGGCAACACGTTTATCCAGTCCAGCCATACACTTGCCTCCCCAGTTGTCCTTGCCGACATCATTGGGGGTGAAAAATGATTTGTTAATTTTAAATTTGTGACTCACTCATTGGGTTTTTTTATCAATTTAATGTTAATTAAAGGTATTCAACAAGTTAAAGGAATGCGAAATGGGAATGAGCATCAAACAGTTACGCGCGTTTTTAGCGGTAGCTCACACTCTGAATTTTGCTCATGCCAGCGAAAGACTGAATATGTCGCAACCCGCGTTAAGCCTGGCGATTAAAGGACTGGAAGATTCGCTGGGCGGGGCGTTACTGTTAAGAACAACTCGCAAAGTGACCCTGACGCAGGAGGGAGAAACGCTGCTGAATATGGGGCGACAGCTGCTGGCGGACTGGGAGAATACGGAAGAAGCCATGCGCCAGCGCTTTACGCTGCAGCGCGGTAAAATATCGATCGCCGCCATGCCCTCATTTGCCGCTAACGTCCTGCCATCGGTACTGAAAACATTTCGTGATTCTTATTCCGGTATCAACGTAACGGTTCACGATGTGATCAATGAACACGTGATTGAAATGGTCAGTGAAGGCCGGGTCGAGATGGGCATAGCCTTCGAGCCGGACTATTCGGGACATCTGCATTTCACGCCGCTCGGCGTGGATCGTTTTATCGCAATTGTGCCGCCAACCTGTCGGCTGGCAGACAGGGATCGTATTGCGTGGCGCGAACTGCTGACGCTGGATTTTATCACCCTGCAACGCCCGTCCGCCGTGCGGCTGATGCTGGAAGAACAACTGGTGCAAAGCGGACATACGCTGGAAGTAGCGCTGGAGAGCCATCAACTGGTGACCGTTGGCCGTCTGGTGGCTAACGGTCTGGGCGGTAGCGCCGTACCTGCACTATGCCGCACGCAAATGACAGAGTTAGGCGCAACCTGTATCGATCTGGATACGCCGGTGATTCAGCGTCGGATCGGGGTTTTGCGTTCGGCGCATCATAAATTATCTACCGCTTCCGAGGTGCTGGTGGACTCACTGAAAAAGGCGTATGGCACCTGACTTTTCTCAACGGCTCAGGTCATGTAACCGCCCGCCAGCAGCGAACGTCACATCCGGTATCACTCTTCAGCAATGCCTGTTTCTTCTCACAACCGTGGGTTGCCAATGGACATCTGTCACGGAAAAAGCAGCCCTGGGGCAACGTTCGGTTTCCCGGTAGCTCGGTTTTACGTAACACCAAATCTTCCGCCAGCGGTGCGCCCGTTTTAGGTACCGAGTCCAGTAATAATCGTGTGTACGGATGGGCGGGATGAGTGAGAACCTGTTGGGCATCACCCAGCTCAACAATTTGCCCGAGGTACATCACCGCCACACGGTCGCTCATATGGCGGACCACCGACACGTTATGCGATATCAATACGTAGGTCAGGTTTCTGCGCGCCTGTAGCGACACCAGCAGGTTGAGAATTTGCGCCTGCACGGAGATATCCAGCGCTGAAGTGGGCTCATCGAGGACGATAACATCCGGCTCTGACGATAGCGCCCGGGCAATAGCAATACGTTGGCGCTGTCCACCGGAAAACGCGTGCGGCAAGCGGTCGAGATATTCAGGACGAATGCCCACCTGCCGTGCCAAATCCTCGGCAAGCATGCGTCGTTCACGCTCCGGGCTCCGTTTTTGGATCCACACCGGTTCGGTAATTATCCGCCACACCGGTAAGCGCGGGTCCAGTGATGAAAGCGGGTCCTGAAAGACCATTTGCATACCGTTATGCTGCTTATCACCACGGCGAGAATAGCTTCCCTGACTGGGTTTCAACATGCCCATCAACAGTTGCGCCAGCGTACTTTTTCCACAGCCGGATTCGCCAACAATCCCCAGCGTTTCACCCTGGCGAATCTGTAAATCCAGACCGTTGAGCGCATGCACCCGTTCCGTAACCTTGCCAAGCCAGTTTTTACGCGCAGGAAAGTTGACATGTACATCCTGCAGCGCCAGTAAAAAATCAGACATGTGTTGTCTCCAGTTGCGGATACCAGCAGGCAGATTGTTGATCTGCACCTCCCTGACTACTTAACACCGGCGTTTCTTCACAACGAGGACCAGCTGCAAAGCAGCGGTCGCGAAACGCGCATCCGGCAGGTAAGCAGGTTAGGTTCGGCACGGTGCCGGGAATGGCGGGCAGCAATGTGCGCGGTTCGCCGTGTTCCGGTGCACATTTCAGCAAGCCGATGGAATAGGGGTGAGTCGGGCGTTGAATAACAGTTTGCGTCGGGCCACTCTCAATCACACTCCCGGCATACATGACATACAACCGGTCGCATAACTGTGAAACCACCGCCATATCATGGCTGATAAATAACACCGCTGTTCCGCTGGCGCGTGCTTTTAACTTCAGCAAACGCAGCACCTGCAGCTGCACCGTGACGTCCAGTGCGGTGGTCGGTTCATCGGCAATGATAAGCTCCGGCTCGCACGAAAAGGCCAGCGCAATCATCACGCGTTGGCGCATACCGCCTGAAAGCTCAAACGGAAAACGTTTCATGACCTCCGGCGCATCCGGGATTTGCATCTCTTCCAGTAGAGCGACGGCTTTCTGGCGGGCATCCGTGCGGCTTAACGCCTGATGATGGCGGATTACCTCCACCATTTGCTGGCCAATACGCCGGGTCGGATTAAGTGCCGTCATGGGCTCCTGAAAGATCATCGCGACGCGTGCGCCGCGCCATTGGCGCATTTGTTTCTCACTGGCGTTGAGCACATCTTCACCCAGCAGCGAAACGCGTCCCTGGTGAATACGATAGCTTCCCTCCGGTAGCAGACGCATGGTGAGCATGGCGGTCACGGACTTACCGGAACCGGATTCACCCACCACGCCAACGATTTCTCCGCGGTTGATATGCAGCGATACATGGTTCAGCGCATGCACATCAGCTTGATAGCCGGGGAAACTCAGATGCAAATCTTCGATTTCCAGTACGGGTTGTGTCATGACTGTTTTCCTCCGGCTTTCGGATCCAGCAGATCGCGAATACCATCGCCAAAGAGATTAAAGCCCACGGCGGTAATCAGAATGGCGGCGCCGGGGAAAGCGCAATACCACCACTGATCAAGCACGTAATTGCGGCCAATTGCGACCATCGCGCCCCATTCAGCGCTGGGCTGCTGCGCGCCCAGACCGATAAACCCGAGCGTGGCGGCCATCAGGATCGCACTGCCGATATCCAGCGACGCCTGAACAATGAGCGGCGGCAGAGAATTGCGTAAAATGTGCCAGCTAATCAGATGCCAGCGTGAAGCGCCGTAGGTCCGGGCAGCCTGTACATAAGTAAACTGGCGCACCACTAACGTCTGACCGCGGGCGAGGCGTACATAGAATGGGATACGGACGATTGCAATCGCCAGCATGGCGTTAAACAGGCTGGGGCCCAACGCGGCGGCCAACGCCATCGTCAGCACCAGCGAAGGAATGGACAGCATAATGTCCATCATCCGCATAATTATCGCGTCGGCACGCCCGCCCATGACACCCGACAAGCAACCCAGCAGTGAACCCAATCCCCCGGCGATACCCACTACCACCAGACCCGCAACGACAGATTGCTGACTTCCTACCAGAACGCGGCTGAACAGATCGCGACCGACTTCATCGGTTCCAAACCAGTGAGCGGCTGACGGGGGCAGCAGGCGCGCACTCAAATTGATGGCATTCGGATCGTGGGGTGTTATCCACGGCGACAGCACCATCAGCAGCAGTATCAATACGATGATGACCCCGCCAACCAGAGTCAGCGGGCTACTTTTCATCATCCAGAACAGTTTGGCCCAGTCCGTGCGGCGACGTGCTGTCTGAGGGGTGGTCGGTGTTTCTTGTGTGAGCATCATTCAGCACCTCCACGTCCAATTCGAGGGTCTACCCACAGATAAAGTAAATCCACCACCAGGTTGACCAGCACATAGGCGAACGAGACCACCACCGCAAATCCCATTACCGCCGGGAAGTCGAGTGCCTGAATAGAGGTCACCACCCAGGCACCCATGCCAGGCCAGGCAAAGACCGTTTCGGTCAATACCGCACCGTAGAGCAGATCGCCCAGCGCCAGGCCGAGGACGGTGATTGATGGGATAAGTGCGTTAGGCAATGCATAGCACAGCACGATGTACCAGCCCGGGAGCCCGCTGGCGCGGGCGGTACGTATGTAATCTTCACTCAGTTGCTCCAGCATGGCGGAACGAATCTGACGGGCAACGATCCCAAGATGTACAAAAGCCAATGTCAGCGATGGCAAAATCAGGTGCTGAAGCGCATTGAAAAAGACTTCGCCGTTGCCTTCCAGCAGAGCATCAATCAGGTAGAAACCGGTGACGTGAGCAGGTGGATCCAGCCAGTCGTCTAAACGCCCACCGCCGGGTAAAATTTGCAGATGACCGTAAAACAGCACGATAACCCCCAGCCCCAGCCAGAATGCAGGCGTGGAGATACCGGTAATTGCCATTAGCCGAACAAGGTGATCAAGCCAGCGGTTACGCCAGACCGCAGATAAAATACCCAGCGGGATACCTATCACCAGCGCCAGCAACAAAGAGCAGAAAGCCAATTCAAGGGTCGCGGGGAAGAAAATGCGCAGCTCATCCAGTACCGGACGTCCGGTGCGAATGGAAGTGCCTAAATCGCCGTGAAAAATATCGCTGACATAGCGAAAAAACTGGACATACAGCGGTTGATTCAGCCCCAACTGTTGGCGAATATTTTCGACAATTTCATCGCTGGCGCGATCGCCCGCCAGCAGCCGCGCGGGGTCGCCAGGTATCAGGTGTGAAATAATAAAGGTGATTACGCAAACACCGATAATCACCAGAATAAGTCCCCAGCATCGCTGGCGTAAAATACTCCAGAACGTCATTAGCTTCCCCTTGCGGAGCCAGAGCGGCTCCGCATAAACGTGGCTTATTTACTCATGGTGGAGATATTGAAGACCTGTTCCAGCATGGGGTTGAATACAAATCCTTTGACGTCTTTATTCATCGCCAGCTGATAGTTTTTCTGGAATAAATAGACGTAGGCCGCTTCATCAATCACGATGGTTTGCGCCTGCTGGTAGTCATTGGTTCTGGCCACCTGATCGGTTGTGGCCAGCGCGCTGCGCAGCAGCTTATCGACCTCACCGTTTTCATAGAACGAACGGTTACCGGGCAAACCCTTCTTATCTGACTCAAACCAGTAGTTCATAAACATGTACGGGTCGGCAAAATCCGGACTCCAGTTGCCAATGGCAATGTCGTAATCGCCTTTGCCCACGCGGTCGCGCATGGTGGCGTTTGCCAGTTTTTCCAATTTCACCTTAATGCCCAGTTTGCCAAGGCTTGCCTGGGTGGCGAGCGCGATAGGTTCCCAGTTAGGGTCATTATCAGAGTACAGGAAGCTCAGGCTTTCAGGTTTGCTAGCAACTTTGTCCCACGCGGCTTTGGCTTTGGCTTCATCGAAGCTGTACTGCATGGCCTTATCGTCAAAACCCCACATGCCTTCAGGGATCGGGCCACGCATTTGCTTTCCATTACCGCTCAGGATCCCGTTAACCATGCCTTTATAATCAGTGGCCCACGAGATGGCACGGCGTAAATCCACCTGATTGAGCGGGGCTTTACTGTTGTTGAGATACAGATAGGTCACGCGCAGCGAGGGATAATCCGCCACGTTCACTTTGCCTTCCTGTTTCAAAGCGGCAAGCTGGTCAACAGGCAGCGCATCGGCAATGTCGATATCGCCACGCGACAATTGCAGGCGACGGGAGGCGCTTTCACCAATGATTTTGACTGAGACACGCTTAAATGTCGGTTTTGTACCGGGATAATGCGGGTTAGGCACCAGCACCAGTTGTTGTCCCTTTTGCCAGCTCTTCAGCATGAAGGGACCAGATCCAGCCGTGTTCTGCGCCAGGAATCCGCGGGCATCGTCTGCGGCATGCTCTTTTAAGATGGCCGGGTTAATGATTGAGGCACCGTCATTTGCCAGCGTATACAGAAACGGGGCAAACGGCTGGCTGAGGGTAAATTTCACCGTGTTGTTATCAATGACGTCGACCTTCAGATCTTTTGGGAAAGCCTCCGCAGGTCCCTGACCAATCTTGAGCAAACGTTCAAAGGATTGCTTTACCGCATCTGCCGTTACCGGCGTTCCGTCGGCGAATTTGGCATCGTTTTTCAGGGTAAACGTCCACTCTTTCTGATCGTCAGAGGCTTTCCAGCCGCTGGCTAAATCACCTTCAACTTCCGTGGAGCCTTTGCCTCCGTCGGTTTTGTATTGAACCAACCGCTGGTAGGAGGGATAGGTGACCGTCCAGTCATTGTTATCGATGGTCACGGCGGGGTCGAGCGTCTGCGGATCGGCGGCTTTACCAATCACCAACATATCTTTGGGAACGGCAGCCTGTGCGGCGGGCAGGGCAAATGCTAACGCAACGGCTATCAGAGCGGGGCGGAAAAACGTGTTTAACGCAGGTGTAGTCTTCATAACCAGGCTCCAGAATTAAAGGGGATGTTGTGTTGTTATGGGCGTGACAGTGTAACAATCTATTTGATCGTCAAGCAGCGGGTAACGGGCGGCATCAGGTAATTCAAAATGCCACCATTCACTGTTAATACCGACAAAACCACCGCCAAACATAATGGCATTGAGCAGCAGGCGGTTACGCTGCGCTGCCGGAGGTACAGACGGGTGCCAGGCGTGGGAACGGTCGTGCATTTCATCAAAACCGGCCCCCATATCAAGGAGATGGCCGCGATCGTCCATCAACGTGACGTCAATGGCCGTACCCCGACTGTGATTGGAACCAATCGCGACATCGACAACATACTGCGGGTCGGGACAGGCATTCCACAGTATCGCCTGCGCCTGCTGGGGGCGATACGCGTCGTACACCACAAGCTGCAGGCCGGCCAGTTGCGCAATACTGATGCTTTTAGCCAGCGCGGTAACCGCCTCAGTGTGCAACAGACAACGCGCTTCCCGGTAGATTGGTGCGCCGGTAATGTTGTCGGCAGTAGCGTATTTAAGATCGATATGCAGCGACGGAAATATCACCGACAGATCGACCAGTTCTGGGAGTTCTGACATAGCACGTTTCCTGTTTATTGTTCGAATTGACCAAATTGTTGTTGTAACTGGCGATTGGTTTGCAGGCGTCCTGCGAGGGCGTCACCCAGTTGTGCCACCACCGCAGAAAGTAATAAGTTGAACAGACAGCTCACCGGTGCCAGTGAGTCCCAGAAATGTCCGGTGTCGGTTTTTACCTGAAGTAAATCAATGGAATAATCCCTGGCCCATGGGCACCACACATCGGTAATGAGCGCCAGCGGAATGCAGCGCTCTGTGGCGACACGGCAATATTGTCGCGAAATAGCGGAGTAGGCGCGCATATCGGTAATAACCACGTAAGGCTGGCTGAATCCCGAGTTCAGCGACTCAACCCAACTGCCGGACAGGCCTTCGGAGTAGCTGACTTTAGGTCGCAGGTATTCCAGGTGACTAAAAAAGGCGTTGGCGATCCCGCGGGTGGACTGGATCCCGAGGATGTACACGGCTTCCGCATGCGCCAACTGCTGTGCAATGCGTAAAAACGTTTCGCCTTGTGCGAGCTGGTAGACGTGGGTAATAGCGTCGATCTCCAGCAACAGCGACTGCTGTGCCCGATCCGGCAGGCTTTGTTGCTGGTGCCAGGAGTCCAGTCGTTCATTCATTCCCCAGGGCTGATACGGAACAACGGGAAGCTCACGCAGACTGGCTTTGGCATCCTCCAGGTTACGAAAGCCCAGTTTACGCAGATAACGTCCGACGGTAATGCCACTGGTTCCGGTTGCTTTGGCGATGCCATCCGCGGTTTCAAATGGGATCTGCACAGCATGGGCTAACAGCCACCCGGCCACGCGCTTTTCGCTGGGCGTTAGCTGGCTAAAGGTTTGCTCTATGCGGGTAAATAACTCTGGTTTGGCTGTCATTACCTTCTCGCTGTTAGTTGTCTGTCAGATTCCGTATCTCTGTTAGCGAATTAACAATGCAGGACGCGTGCCATGTCAGTAACAGCGGCACGTCGGCTGTTTTTGTTAAAAATAAACCGATATTTATTAACCAATGATCAACATTTGTGCAGCGTAGTTCAGTTTTGGTGCAACGGCAGAGGAAGCGGGGTATGAATCTGCTGATTTCGTCGGAACGATCACATTGTGGGCAACATTTATCCCTCAGACATAAGAATCAGTAATGGGAAATATAAATTTCAGCCATATCAATAACCCCAATCTTTATTCTTATGATGGTAGGGGTATTATTTTTCGCGAGCTACATTAACGGTGTTAAGCGCAAGTGTAGATATTATTTATATTATAAATGGAGTACTACAATGAATAAATTCTCCCTTTCTACAGCAGGTATTCTGGTTGCAGCGCTGTTAACCAGTGTCAGCGTCAATGCAGCAACAGATAACGCTAAAACTGAAGTGACTCCAAAAGGCATGAACTGCCAGGAGTTTATTGATTTGAACCCACAAACTATGGCTCCGGTGGCCTTCTGGGTGCTCAATGAAGACGAAGACTTCAAAGGTGGTGACTACGTCGACTATAACGAAACCGTTACGACCGCAGTTCCTCTGACCGTCGAACTTTGTAAGAAACATCCGCAGAGTGAATTAAGTAAAATAAAAGACGAAATCAAAAAAGAATTATCTAAATAAGATTAAACCGTTATTAAAACCCAGCCAAAGTGCTGGGTTTTGTTATTTGTGACACTGTCACTAATTTGTTTTGTGATACTTAAGAAAACTTTATAAAGATATAAACGCCTGTGCCGATACTGGATAAAAGTTAGCCTTTTGCAGAAGGAGTTTGTATGGCCTGGTATCCTACTCGTATTTCAACGCGTTTAACCATCGGCGGCATTCTGCTGCTTGCAGTAACGACCCTTGTTATCGTGGTGATTATGCTCTGGCGCGGTCAGCCGCGCGTCGTTGAAATCAACACCGCCCTGATCGAAGAAACAGGGCAAGGTTTAACCCGTCAGTTGAGTACCGTATTGTCCCGAATTGAAGGTGAGACCGTCAGCCTGTCGCGACTGGCTGAAGTGTTGCCTAACGATGAATCTCTGTACCAAAGCGTTGTTCCGCATCTGATTGGTGAGGGTAAAGACTCGATTATTACCGGCGGCGGCATCTGGCCAGAACCAGACGCCTTCACCGCAGGTGTGGAGAAAAGAAGCTTTTTCTGGGCGCGTAATGCTGAAGGAAAGCTGGTGTATTCCAATGATTATAACGTCGAAGGATCGAGTGGATACCACAATGAAAGCTGGTATCAACTGGCCAAAGGCCATTCACAAAACAGCTGTTTATGGTCTGACGTTTACCAGGATGCCAGTTCAGGCGTCAACATGGTGACATGCAGCGTGCCTTATCAACAGGCGGGCAAGTTTGCCGGTGTCGCTACCACCGATATCCGTCTGGATAACGTCGCTACTTTCATGCAGCAGCAGGGAAACAGCACCGGTGGTTACGCGTTTGTGCTAGACAAGCAGGGACAAATTCTCTATTTCCCACAGGCCGACCTGGCAAAATATAAAACCATTAACGATTTGGCGCAAAGCGCGCAGTGGCTTATCCCGGTGCAAAACGGTCTGAAATCTTTGCGCCCGACAGATGGGGTGAAGACTATCACGCTGGCAAACGACAACGTCCTGAATACCGCGTCACAAGTAATGCTGTTCCCGATGCCAGATACCGGCTGGGTCGTAGGACTTGCAACCCCGGAATCTCGTATTGTCGGTCTTGCCAAAGTGATGATGCAGGACGTTCTGGAAGTATTGATCCCTATCATGACGCTGTTGCTGGTGGGATCATGGCTGGTGGTTCGTCGACTGATTTCACGTCTTGATGATACCCGTCAGGCACTTGATGATATCGCGCAGGGAGAAGGCGATCTTACCCGTCGTCTGGATGTTCGTGGCAAAGACGAGATTTCGGCTATCGCCGAGGCGTTTAACCTGTTCGTCGATAAAATCTCGGCCATCCTGATCACCGTCAGAAGCAGTAGCACAGTGGTAGCGAATAACGCCGTTAGCCTGGCTGACAGTAATATGGAGCTTTCATCTCGCGTAACGCAGCAGGCCGCTGCGCTGGAAGAGAGTTCGGCGGCTATGGAACAGTTAAATGCGACCGTTCATCAAAACGCCAGTAATACACAACTGGCGGATGAGCTATCCGATAGCACCGCGCAAACGGCCAACCGCTGCGGCGATGTGATGCAGGGCGTGATCTCAACAATGGATAACGTCAGCGCCTCATCCGGCAGAATGGTGGAAATTGTCGCGGTCATCGACAGCATTGCGTTCCAGACCAATATTCTCGCCCTGAATGCCGCGGTTGAAGCCGCCAGAGCGGGCGATGCAGGCAGAGGGTTTGCCGTCGTGGCCTCCGAAGTGCGCACGCTGGCTCAGCGCAGTGCCACCGCCGCGCAGGAAATTAAAACATTGATTGATGAATCCGTTTCTCATGTTGGTAGCGGAAGTCAGCAAATTCACAATGCTGGTGAGCGTCTGGGAGAACTGGTCAACAATGTGCGTCAGGTGCGCCAGTTGATGGGGGAAATACGCGTTGCGGGTGAAGAACAACGTAAGGGCGTTTCCGAAGTTACGCTGGCCGTTACCGAAATGGACAGCACCGTTCAGCAGAATGCCTCGTTAATTGATGATGCCGCCGCACGGACGCAGGCGCTGAAAGAGGAGGCGGAACAACTGGCGTTGCTGGTCTCTTCCTTCAGGTTACCTGAGCCTGGCGTTGCCGGATAACCACACCATATCCGGGTACAGACAATGTGCCCGGATAACTCCAGTATAATGGTCCTTAAGCAAGATTTTCCGGTTTAACTCCTTTTTATTGTGTCTTATTATACTTTGAATCATTCCCCACTTAACTCTATAATATTGTGTGTAAAGTCGTTTTTATCCCAATAAGAGCCAATATTATGGATTTAACGCTAAATACTGCAGCTGATATCGTCAAACTGCTTTGCGACAGATTGCGTAAAGAACGACTCGCGCAGCAAATGACGCAAGCTGATGTTGCCGCGCGTTCAGGTGTCGGTGTGAATACCGTTTCAAATCTGGAAACCGGTAAGAATGTAGGATTTGAGAATCTGGTCAAAGTCGCGATGGTGTTAGGCTATGGCGATGCGCTGGAGGGGTTATTCAAACCCAGGATTGATAGTCTGGATGATATTTTGCGTTACGAAAAGAGCGCGGCACGTCAGCGGATCAAAAGGAAAAATTCTGATGCCTGAGCAAGTTGATGTCTTCTATGAAGGCTGGGGTGAGAAATGGCTGTGGGGCAAACTGGTGTCTTCCACAGCCCTGACCGGACGTCCGTTGATCGCCTTTGAATACAGTGAAGAGGCCTTACGTAAGGGGCTGGAACTGTCCCGACTGATGTTACCGCTGAACGGTCCCCGTTTACGCAGGGATTTCCCGGCTCATCAGCTGGGATTACCTGGGCCAGTCTATGATTCGCTACCTGACGGCTGGGGTATGCTGTTGATGGACCGACTATTTAAACGCCGCGGGCTCAACGCAGCACGCATTGGTCCATTGGAGCGCTTAACCTGGGTCGGCAACAACGCGATGGGCGCCATGACATTCCAGCCCGTTCAGTCAGATTCCGAGACGCTGTCAAAAGAGGATGTTCCTCTCGCACAACTGGCCGCTGAGGTTCAGGAAGTCCTGAGCGGCGAAGGCGGGGAATTCTTGCAAAAACTACTCCAGATGGGCGGTTCGCCACAGGGAGCAAGGCCTAAGGCGTTACTTTATCGTGACACTGTCACGTCTAAATTCACCACGGCGCCGCTACCCGGGAGCGAAAGCTGGCTGATTAAATTTCCCGCCAGGCATGAGCATGCTGAGGTATGTGCCATCGAAGCGGTTTATGCTGAATGCTTGCGCCAATGTGGGATCACCACGCCCGATACTGCGTATTTCAATCTGCCCGGCGGACAGGCGGCATTTGCCACTCGCCGTTTCGACCGTGACCAGTCGATACGTATTCCTATGCAGAGCCTGGCGGCACTTACCGGGGCAAATTACCAGATACCCGGCGCTTTAGACTACCGGGATTTTCTGCGCGCCACGCAGATTTGTACCAATGATGTCAGAGAAAAGGCAAAAGCGTTCGAACGCGTGGTTTTCAACGTGGCATTTAACAACCGCGACGATCATCCGAAGAATTTTGCCTATTTAATGTCATCCGATGGAG
Source organism: Citrobacter sp. MGH105 (assembly GCF_001037485.2). NCBI lineage: Bacteria > Pseudomonadati > Pseudomonadota > Gammaproteobacteria > Enterobacterales > Enterobacteriaceae > Citrobacter > Citrobacter sp. MGH105. Next base: position 2,661,744 of record NZ_CP073048.1, read on the forward strand.
ACTGGACTCTGGCTCCGGCTTACGATGTCACCTGGTGCGAAGGGCCTGGCGGGTATCACCAAATGGACGTGCTGGGAGAGGCGCTGGATATCAAAAGAAAGCACCTTCAGTCGCTTGGCGTTCAGGAAGCTGAGTTATCTGCTGACCATGTGAACGGCATAATCGAAAAAGTCTGTCACTTTGCCACGGCATTGAGCGCCATCGCCAGGGACAAATACCCCGATCAGATAACGCAATCCACGCTGAAGACGATTCAGAAACAAATTGATGATAATGTCCGTCGGTTAATGTCCCGGTAACGCAGATACAGCCGCAACACTTCCCGGAAAATTAAAGCTGAGCGGGGCAATGTTTCCCCGCTACATTTCCTCGCTAAACTGACCAGAGGATAACTATTAACGTCCCCAACGATTACGAATATAGGTCACGGCTTCCTGCGTTTGAGGTTGATTAAGATAATCTTCGCGAAACAGGATCGTGCCGTTGATGTACGGTTCGGATTCGTTTAAATCGAGCTGCTTTTTCAGTTCCGGCACACCGCCTTTTACCGTCCAGTCTGGCTCTTTTCTCGATGGTTCACCAACTTTATACAGCGCTACACCAATGTAGAGGCGGGTGTTGGTTGATTTCACGACATCTGCCCACCATTTTGCCAGTACATCGTAACGCGCTGCGTCGCGGGCAAAAGGCCAGTAGAGTTGCGGTGCAATGTAATCCAGCAAACCTAGTTGCACCCAACGGCGGGTGTCTGCATACGATTCATCATACGCTGCCGCGCCGCGCGTGTCGGAGCCCGCTGGATCGTGCGAACGGTTGCGCCACACGCCCGCAGGACTGACGCCGAATTCAACCTCAGGCTTGAGTTTCTTGATGGTCCGCGATACCTGGGCAATCAGCCGTTGCGTGTTATCGCGACGCCAGTCAGCCTTGGAAGCGAATCCCTGGCCGTATCTTCTGAAGGTCTGGCTGTCGTTGAGCGCAGAGCCGGGAGATTCGGTATAGAAGTAATCATCAAACTGCACGCCGTCGACCGGGTAATTCTCAACCACTTCCGCCACGATGCTGGTGATCCAGTCGCGCACGTCGGGAATACCGGGGTCTAACACAAAACGCTCGCCCGCAGTGCGGATCCAGTCCCGATGCAGGACGTATACGCTGGACGGCGTCTGTGACAGCGTGCTGTTTAATTCAGTGACCGTCGAAGGTTTGGTGTTCACGGAAACACGGTAGGGGTTAAGCCAGGCATGAACTTTCATTCCGCGTTTATGCGCTTCATCGAGCATAAACTGCAGCGGATCGTAACCCGGATCCTGGCCAATCGTACCGGTCAGGGTATCTGACCACGGTAGAATCTTTGACTTCCACAATGCGGTCCCATCGGGCTTAACCTGGAAAAAAACGGTGTTAATACCAAGCCGTTTCAGGTTGTCCAGCTTATCCGTCAGCGCTTTTTGCTGCAGGCTGATGCGTACGGCAGGCGAACTGATGTTCACGGATGAGATAGGTGGCCAGTCTAGACGTGAAACTGTCGCCAGCCAGATCCCGCGCACTGGCTCCTTGCTCTGCTGTGGTTTGCTCACCGGAGGTAGCGGAGTGGTTTTGGGACCGGGCGGTTGTGAAGAACAGCTTCCCAGTAACAACATACTGCCTACGAGTACAGCAAACCATTTCATGTTGGTCAGCGGTAGTCTGGCACGAGAACGGGCGAGAATCTTCGCCAGTTTTTTCTGATAATTTCCTGAAAAGAAACCGGATGCTGCCATCTGATTTTGCTCTTATTTCTTTTTATTGCGGCTGTTAGCCCAGGGATCGAAGGCCGGTTCGGGGGTGTTGTTTGAGGCCAGGTCATGCAGCGAATCAAGGTACAGCGCTTCAACTTCTGCCCGCGCCCACGGCGTACGGCGCAGAAACTTCAGACTGGATTTAACGCTCGGTTCATTTTTAAAGCAGTTGATATTAATGCGTTGCGCCAGTTCACCCCAACCATAACGTTCAACCAGGGCATTGACCTGCATTTCAAGCGTTACGCCATGTAAAGGGTCTTTAGAAATATGAGCATTCATATGAAGTCCAGTTCAGTGGTTCCAGATTTTGTCAGTAGTGAGACGGGAAGAAGGTTACAAGAAAGCAAAGCTGCCAGCAACGCCATACCGGCAATGGATGGCTCAATACTCTTTAAAAGCCAGTTCCAGACGGGCAATCAACGGTTTAAACAGGTAACTCATCAGGGTTCGCTCACCGGTCTTGATCGTCACGCTGGCAGGCATTCCCGCTTTAATTTTGTAATCGCCCAGCAAACGCGCGCCCTCTGCTGAAACCTGTACTTCCGCAAGGTAGTAAGGCTGCTGAGTGGCTTCATCAATTAAGCGGTCCGCCGAGATAGTCAGAACCCGGGCCGGAACCGACGGCAACAGGGCATGGTTAAGGGCAGGGAAAAGCACATCAACGGTTAAGCCGGGGACTAGTTTATCAATGGCATGCACGGGTATTTTGGCATCAATTTGCATGGGTTGTCCGGCGGCGACAATATCCATAAGATGTTCGCCGGGTTGAATGACGCCGCCCACGGTACTGACTTTAACATCCAGCACGATACCGTTAATCGGTGAGCGGATCTCGGTGTTATCCAGCTCGTGACGGGTGGACACCAGTTCATCCTCCAGCATCGCCACTTCTTTTTGGTTTTCCGTCAGTTCAGACTCAACTTCACGTAAATATTGATGACGCACCTGGTAGGCTTTAATTTTTAATTCGTTTTGCTGCGATTTCAGTTTGGCAATGTTAAGAATATCTTCTGAAACGCTGCCAGATATTTCAGCCGCCTCGCGCTCCAGCACCAGTAATTGCGCTTTGGGGTAATAATTCTTTTCGCTCAGCGCGCGAATAGCCCCCAACTCCCGGTTAATCAGAGAAAACTGGTGGTCGCGATAGCCTTTTATTTTATTGAGATTATCCGTTTGCCCAACCAGACCATCGAGCGTCTCCTCAATCATCGACAGTTCGTCCTGAATCGTTTTGCGACGCGTATCGAAAAGCTTGGCCTGCAGATTTCTGACTTCTGTCAGCCGTTTATTGCCAGAGAATTGCTGCGTCAGCGTCGTATTAAAGCGGATCGCTTCCAGGCCATCGCGTTCTGCCAACAGACGATCTTCGATACTTTTTGCAGAAATATACTGGGCATTTAACGCGCTAAAACGCATTTCGAGCTGCATTTTATCCAACCGGACGAGAACCTGATTTTTCTTCACGAAGTCGCCTTCTTTGATAAAGATATCCGTTACCCGACCGCCGCTCAGATGCTGAATGGTTTTGCGGTTACTCGATACGGTTACCGTACCATCAGCGACCACGCCCGCATCTAACGGAGCTTGCACTGCCCAGAATATAAAACTACCGACACCAAGCACAATGACGATCACGCCCCGGATAATCGGCGACCAGATATTGGTATCTACGCCAGCAGATGCCGTATTGTGGGGATTCTTTTTCATCATCAGGCCTCACGTTGCTGTTCAGTCGTGGATGGAGAAGGCGTAGCCACCGGTTTCAGTACGTTGGCCTGACGCAAATGAGCAAAAACCTGATCGCGGGTACCAAACTCCTGTATGGCGCCATCGTTAAGCAGCAAAACCTTATTGACCACGCCGAGCAGCGTCGGGCGGTGTGAGATAATGACGGTAGTTTGTCCCTGTGTACGCAGGGTATTGATGGCTTTAACGAGTGCAAATTCGCCCGCGTCGTCAAGATTAGCATTCGGTTCATCAAGCACGATGAACGCAGGATTGTTATACACGGCGCGTGCCAGTCCGATGCGCTGCCGCTGCCCGCCGGAGAGCTGGTATCCACCTGCGCCCAACAGCGTGTCATAACCTTGTGGCAAGCGCAGGATCATCTCATGAACGCCTGCCAGTAATGCGGCGGCGACGATAAGCTCACTGTCATTCTGCGCGAAGCGGGCAATGTTTTGCGCGATGGTACCGTCAAACAGTTCCACATCCTGCGGCAGATAGCCAATAGACGGGCCTAGTAGCGCTTTATCCCACTGACAAATATCTGCGCCGTCTAATCTGACTTTCCCTGATAGCGGTTTCCAGACGCCAACCAGAACCTTTGCCAGCGAGGTTTTCCCTGAGGCTGAGGGGCCGATAATCCCCAGAACTTCACCTTGCTCCAGCTGGAATGAGATATTACGCAGTAGCGGGGAAGGCTGGCCGGGGGCTGCAGCGAAGACACTTTCGACGCTGATGTTGCCGTTCGGACGCGGCAGGGTCAGTACCTCTTTCGGTGCCGGATACTCCTTCAGCAAGGTTGAGAGCTGATGCCACGCGCTACGAAACTGCACGAACTGCTTCCAGCTGCCAATAACTTGTTCTACCGGGTTGAGGACGCGGCCAAGAATAATCGAGGCGGCGATCATCAAGCCAGGAGTAATATGGCCACCGATCACCAGTAAAGCCCCGGCACCCAGCGCAATAGATTGCAGCAACACCCGCACAAAGCGGCTGAGGCTGCTCAACCCGGCCGTTTTGTCAGCAATCTGCGTTTGTAGCGCCAGCACTTTGTTATGTTGCTCCTGCCAGTTGGACTTCAGGGTCGAGAGCATTCCCATCGCCTCAATGGCATCGGCGTTTTGCAGCTGTTTATTCAGTTTGCTGGCATTGTTAATGGTTAAGGCGTGCGCTTGCTGAATCGGGCGTTTGGTAGAGATTTCCGAGACCAGCGTCAGAATGAATAATAACGTTATTCCGCCGAGAGAAAGGTATCCCAGCAGGGGATGGACCAAAAAGGCGATGAACAGATATATCGGCGTCCAGGGAATATCCAGTAAGGCGAATAGACTATTCCCGGAAAGAAACTGACGGAGCTGATCCAGTTCGGCTAAAGATTGCGCCGGGTTGTTATCGCCGGTAACCATCTTTCTTTTAAATGCCGCGTTAAAGACTAACTGGCTTAGCTTTATATCCAGCCGGTTGCCAAGCCTGACCATGACCTGCGCGCGGGCGGATTCAATCATGGCTATAACGATGTACAAGCCGACAATCAATAAGGTTAGCATTAACAGCGTGGTGGTATTTTTACTCACCAGCACGCGGTCGTATACTTGTAGCATATAAATTGCCGGCGCCAGCATAAGCATATTAATCACACAACTAAAAAACAACAGCATCAGAAAAGTGGGTTTCGTTCCTTTTAATGCATCATTCAGTTCTGTTGGCGTATGCTGGCGCGACATAGTCTTCTCCTTATACGATCAATGAACTATTGCCATTGTTGCTGGCAAGGGTGGTGGGCATTTCCAGATAAAAGTCACCAATATTCACGGTGGTTGAGTTGACGCCCACCAATGTGATGGTATCTGTACCGATAGTCACAATGGTGTTGCCATTGTTTCCGGTGATAGACACGCTGCTGGCAAAATTACCCGCGTTGATACCTAACAAGACGAGATCAAGGAAGTCCTGCCCGCCGTTGGGGTTACTGTCAAAACCGGTAATTCGGTCCTGCCCAAAGTTGGCGCCAAAGGCAAAGATATCGCTACCGGCACCACCGTCCAGAATGTCGTTACCTTCCTGACCATTGAGAATATCGTCCCCGCTACCGCCGGAGAGGGTATCCGCGCCCGCACCGCCAATCATGACGTCGTTACCAACTCCGCCTTGCAGGTTATCAGCGCCATCTCCGCCATCGAGGAAGTCATTCCCGATACCACCAAACAACTGGTCGTTACCGCCCATGCCGAACAGATAGTCGTTACCGGTCCCTCCCGTAATGGTGTTCGCAATGGCATTACCGGTACCGATAAAACTACCGCTGCCGGTAAATACCAGTTCTTCCACGTTATCGGTGAGGTCGTAGCTGCTGAGGTTGGTTCGGACAACGTCCGTGCCGCCATTCACACCTTCGATAACTACATCACCGAAATCATCAACGATGTAGGTATCATCGCCCGCGCCGCCGGTCATACTGTCGGCACCAAGCCCGCCATCAAGCGTGTCATTACCGGCATCACCTTGCAGAATATCTTGCCCCGCCTGACCAGAGAGGTTGTCGTTTCCCGCACCGCCAATGAGCAGATCGTCACCTGCACCGCCGAGTAAGGTGTCATTACCGCCTTCACCGCGTAGGATATCGCTCCAGGCAGTACCGACGAGGGTGTTAGCCCCGTTGGTACCCACAATCAGATCGCCCACGGGCTGGGTGGTGGTCGACGTCAGGACAACAGGGGGGTTGCCTTCATCGTCGACGACGGTAACGACCACCTGCAACGTTCTGCCAACCATAGCCTGACCCGGCGTATAGGTGGCGGAAGTCGCACCGTTAATGTTGACGAATCCGGTTGGCGAACTCATTCTCCATTGATAAGTGAAATTACCGCCGCTCAGACCATCGGCGTCAGCAATGCCTGAAACCACCGCGGTCAGCGTCAGGCTTTCAGTTGGGGTGAGGTCGTTAATTACCGGCACACCAGTCGTGGCCTGATTTCGCGGTAGGATCGCCTGAGTTTGTGCCGACACCAGGGTTTCAGCGTCACCCATGCGGTCGTTAAAACTGGCTACCACACGCAGCGGTGCGCCCTGAATAGCGCCTGGCACTCTGAACTCAACGCCGGTTGCCTGATCTCGCCATTGGCCGTTGACGAATGCCTGCCAGGTCATGGTAATGGCCACATCCGCCGCCAGGCCGTTACCATCCAGCAAGTTCGCCACGTTGACGCGCAGCAGGTCGCCCACCGAAGGGTTAGGATTGCTGATGGTAAGATCGCCCGTCGCTTGCTGCGCCGTCACCCACAGCTGCTTCCCATCACCAAACTCCAGTTTTTCGATGTTCAACAGACGATCGATGCCATCATTCAGGTTCAGCGCGGCATCCGGCGTGGCGTGATCGACGCGCAGGCTACCGTCCGCCATACGGGTAAAGACATAGTTGCTGCTAACATCACGGTACACCGCGACGTCAGTTTCCGTGCCGTTACCTTCATGCAGGATTTCTCGCACAATCGACAGCTGATTCGGTTTCAGCGTGCCGGCCAGCATGTACGATTTCAGTTCGGCCATTCCTTCGGCGCTGGTGAGTCCTGCCATACCCGTAACGGCAATACGCACGTTGAGCCATGCATCACCATCAATGATATCGTTACCGGCTTTACCCATAATGCGATCGCTACCACCACCGCCGAGTAAAATATCGCTACCATCATCAGGGTTCAGGAGCACCGCGTCCGGATTTGTAGAACGCTCTACGCCGAGAATAGCCTGTAAACCGGTGATCCGGTCCGCACCTTCCTGGGTCAGGTTGTTAGAGAGGGGAACGCCCTGAACAGGCGCAGTACCTATCGGCTGTTCTGTCCCGGTCAGGATATCGTCGTATTTCCAGCCCGACAGCCCTTCAACAAGATCAAAACGGTCGCGTAGAATAAACTCCTGCTGGTTGACAAAAATAGGGATCCCAAGGTCAGAGTTAGCGCCATTTGGGTCGCCTTTATGGATAGCCCAGTCGAAACCGGCCATGCCATTATTGCGCTGGATCCCCGCGCCCTGAACCATGATGTCGTCACCGGCTTCGCCATCGTAGTCGGTGTCGTTACCCTGACCGTTAAGAACATCGTGACCGATAATGGTACTGTTGAAGAACAACTCAGAGTTGTCACCCGCCAGCGTGTCAAACCCGTCGCCACCTTCCAGCCAGTCATCGCCTTCGTTGCCCATCAGGAAATCACCACCCGAGCCGCCAAGCGCAAAGTCGTTATCCTGACCCGAGAAGACCTCCTGTGCATCTTCGCCGACCACCACGAAGTCGCTACCGCTGCCACCAAAGACCAGATCGTTTCCGTTACCGGAGAAGATAACGTCATGTCCGGCATCACCGTGCAGGAAGTCCGCATCACCTACAGGCGTACCGGTATCGGTAATAATGTCATCACCGTCACCACCATGGACCACGTCGGCTTCGTCGCCGCCGTCCAGTCGGTCATCTCCGCCATCACCCCACAGACTGTCGATCCCTTTACCGCCGATTAACGTATCATTGCCTGCCGTCCCTCCAAGCACCACATGCCCATCGCCGGTATATTTCAGATACCCGCCATCGGCAAAACTATCGCCGTCAACATCCGCACCTGGGTCACGACGCACCAACAACGGCGAGAGCAGATCCTTCAGTGGATTTCCCCATTTCGGGTCGATTTCCGTTTGCAGCACGCGGTTCACTTCAAAAATATGGTCCGGTGTCTGGAACAGATTTGCGGGCAGGTGGGAGGATCCCTCATCGCCAAGATCGCTGTTACGCATTACCAGCGCGGAAAACGAGTTGGCCTCCAGTTCATTGAGTAAGTTCAGCCCCTGAACGCGGCTCAGATAGTAGAAACGATCGCCGTCCTGAAGCATTTCCATTTGTGTTTCAAAGACGAAGTTGAAGGTTGAGCCGAGCATGCCGCCAAATTCATTTTTGCGCTCTGCCAGCCCGCCAATCCAGAAATCGACCATATTCAGGCCGGTCTCTTTGGTTGCCCACGCTCCGGTACTGTTAAAGAAATCCATCGCATCCGCAGGCGGGGCATTGTTAGCATCACCAAACAACAGGAAGTTTACCGCTGCACGCTTACCTTCAAGGCTGGTGGCATTGAGGATCAGCTCATGCTGACCATAGGCGGCCATAAAGTTAATGATTGAAGCGGGATTTTTCAGGTAGGTAGTGAAGTCAGCCCAACTGGTATAAGGCTTCAGTTGACTATCACCGCTTAATGCAAAAAACTGCTCGCGGGCCTGGTTCAGCGTCGGCATTGCGGTGTCACGGCCACGGGCTATATTAAGCGCGCCTAAATCGAGGGGCAGGCCGATGAGATTATTACGCAGAGCATCGGTAATAAATTCATCAATTTCGTTACCCACCTGACGCGTCATACCACGCACAATTGCGCCAATAGCCTGATCGTCCGTGACGGTGGCCCCGTTGATTTGATTAAATGCTACCGGATTCAGGAATGCTGAAATCAGGTCAATATCGCCGCTTTGCATATCAATGTCGGTGCGCGCCACGGTTTCTGTCAGCATTGAATGCCCAAAACGGTAAACCACATGCGCAAACTCGGCAAAGATCATCGGGTTTATATCCGCCGTGTTGGAGAAAACAAACGGATCGACGGCGGGTTGTACGGTACGGGCAAACTCCTCGAATACGAGGTGCTGATATTGCATTTCCGTGGAGAAACGACCTGCCTGGAATAGGTACTCACCGTTCCATACCAGCGTACTGGTATCGGCAGGTAATTCCGTGATTTGATGATTGGGCATCAACCACTGATTAATGAGGTCGATATCACCGGTTTCCAGCAGTGTTGTTTTATATTGCTCAACCAGACGGTTATGCTCGCTGTGAAAAACGGCGTGCACCGCGGTTAAACCTATATTTTCGTTCCCACGCCCGTCACCGGTAATAAAGTGACGATCGAGCAGTTCGTTATCATAGGTTCCTGCCGGTTGCGCTCCTTCGCCTCCAATCGCAGTGTCATCATCTGCCAGCAGACCCGCTTTTGGCGCGGCAGTATGCGCAATATCATCAAGAAACGCATGGCCGGTGCGGAATGTTCCCTCAGGCAACAGACCGCCGTTGGCTTCAATGAGTCCCCCGGTGGTAACAATCTGTACCTTTCCATTTTCACTTAAAATCAAATTACCATAGCGATCCGTAGCCAGCAGGGGAACATTAAACACATCCTGATCGGTGAGTTTAATGCCAAGCAGAGTTTCAGCCTGGTTTTTAACGTCGGCCCAGGTCGCCAGTCCACCGTTCGCACCGCCTAATAAATTCCCGGTAGGCTCAGGTTTCCCATCAATAATGACGTATTCGCGGATGAAAATCTGATGTGAAGGATGGGAGGTGTAGGTTTGGTTTTGGTCGATGAAGGGGGTAGTCAGGTTTACTGTCTCTCGGTTTTCATCCACCGTTGCCCGGGTTAATAGCATAAAGTTTGTCGACGCCCCTTCAACATATAAAGGGTCATCCGGCTGTAGCGGAATGAAAACGATACCGTTGCCTCCTTTGGGAATCAAATCCAGACCGTGGTCAAAAAACTGGCCAAAGAAGGTCATCCAGCCGTTAAAAGCAGGGGAGAGACCGATATCGGGAGACTGGTTAGGAATGGATAACGTTTCTCCGTCTCCTGTAATAGTCCCCCCGCCGGGAGCATCTTTTAACGCGTTAAATACCTCCAGTGCGGCTGGGTTAGATGCCGTTTGATCGGAAATTAAGTTACTAATAATTCGTGGGTCGGCATCAATAACGGTGCCACCAATTTGGATATAACTGGTCATTTGGTCCGCATCTTGCCAGTTTAACGCGGTTAATCTCGGCATTGTCTGGTCGGCAGAGCCATATAACTCCTGACCCGGTAGAAGATTATTCCATGAACCATCTACCGTGCGAAGTCCATAAGGTAATAGCGGGCTGGAAACTAATTCTCTAAGCAATTCAGCATTAACGCTACCATCTGGGTTAGTTGCCGCTTCGGATATTTTGATCTGCTTAAGAATAAAAGCAAGATCGTGCAGGGTGACAGTAAAGTCATATTGTGAGGCCATAAGTCATTACCCCTATCTTTACCTGTATTAGCTATCATCACTCTTTTCTTCCGCTTACAAAAAATGACAGAAGAATGAGTCGTATCAGATACCTGATTGTTATTGCATGATTAAAAGTCCATATTTTAAAAATGATGTATCCATGACCAGATTAGCGTTATTCTCCTGAAGATTAGTTAGCACAATAAGATATTCACCTCACTTATATATTAGGTTTTAGAGGTTAACGATCATCGTGTCCCATTGAAATCAAAGACATATTTGAGACACGAAGTTTTGAGAAGACAAGGTCTCCTCAAGGCTGTAAAGGTTTTACTTTTTAAACCACATATTACAGTTATGTGATGATCATAACTATGGTTTTTCCGTTGGCGACTTCACTCATACTTTTTTATGAAAAGATTAAATTTTCATTTCTTTACATTAGAATTTATGTCAAATCACTTATTAAGAAGAGTTCTCATTAAGTCGGCTTTTAAGATGTCGTTGTGTTGAATTATAAAATTTAATATTGGATAAAATTTAACACGACATCATTCCTGATGCCTGATTATGCTATTAGCATAAATCAATACCGTGTGATAGCTGACCCTACATTTAGTAAAGAACGACCTCTCCAAACAGGTAATACAATGAAAAAAAATATAATTTTTCTCTCCGGGATGATCTTTTCATCGGTCGGTCACGCCAGTGCGCTCTATTTCTATGAAATCGGAACGGAGGATACCGCACTGGCTGGTGCAGGGCAGGCCGCTCGTGCTCAGGATGCCTCTACGCTGTTAACAAACCCTGCGGGGATGACTCGTTTACCTGACCATATGGTCACCGGAGGATTACAGGCGATGGGCGGAGATATTCCCTATACGCTGAATAATACGACAGATGGCAGACAAAGCCCCGGTAATGTAATGACGCTTTTCCCCAATGCCAGCATGTTTTATACACAACGGCTGAGTGATACCGTTTCTGCCGGTTTGGGTTTGTACGGCAACTATGGGTTAGGTATCGACTTCGGCAACTGGGCAGGGGATCGGTTAATTAAACAAAGTACCATGGTTGCGATGACGCTGAGTCCCGCCGTTGCATGGAAACTAAGTGATAAGGTGTCGGTTGGCGCAGCTGCAGGGCTAAACTATGGTTTTCTGTCGCTAAGCAGAGATGTCGATGGCCACGATGAGAAACAAAACGATCATGACTGGGCGATGAATTACCACCTTGGGTTATTAATGGACTTAACTGACAATACTCGGGCGGGTGTAATCTGGACCAGCAAGACTGATTATCATTTTAATATAGACGGGACAGCGCGTTTTCCCAATATACCTAATATTGGATATGATCTGCCGATCTCCACACAGGTCCGTGCTCCGCAGCAGGTGATGTTTAGTCTGGTTCACGATATCAACAGGCAGTGGTCAGTGTTGGGCGATCTTGGCTGGCAGGACTGGAGTCAGTTTGGCAGCCCGCAGATTACAATAAATGGTCAGCAAAGCGATCGTGATAATCGTCTGAAAGATACATGGCATACAGCGCTGGGCGTGCAATATCATCCCGATGAGCAGTGGCGCATTAATGCCGGTATTGCATATGACAGTTCACCGTACAAATCGCAAAGTGATGTAGCGCTTTCGATGCCAACCGGCGATGAATGGCGACTTGCCACCGGTGCACAGTACCAGATTACGCCAGCCAGCAATATTGGCGTTGCCGTTGAGTATTTGCACATGCAGTCGTCCAACGTCAAATCTGATATCTTTGCAGGCCAATATAAGAACCCGTGGTTATGGTTTGCCAGTGTCAACTACAGCTATCAATTCTAGCGCCGTTATTCCCGATTAAATATCTCACGCATTGTTAATAGTCACCATAGCGGATTATCTATCCGGCGGTGTCTGGTGACCATCTGCTGGTGGTCTTATCACTCACGCTCGTTTAAATAAAAATAAATTTGTACTTTTATTATTGAGCGATTTATGGTTTTAATATGAATCTGTACTACCTTCATGGAATATAGGTAAAAGCATATTGTTTTCTCGATCAAAATAATACAGGTTTGATTATGCAAATTTCACCTCCGGTACGCCCAGAACAAAGCATACAACGCTTAATGCAAGCACTTGAACCGATTGCAGAAAAGATGAAGGTTGTGCCGCGGCGTCGTATCATGTGGAAATACAAGAATAAGCCTCAACTCTACCTTTTTTTGCAAGGGGAGCTGTCCATTTTACGTTCTTCTGATGGTCTGTTAATCGTGACCGTCTATGAACCCCATCTGTTCGGTATTGCCGAAATGATCCAACCGGTACACGGCCATTTATTGCGCGCTGAAGCTGAATCAACCTTATTACGCGTTGATGCCGATAAAGCACGAGAACTCTTTCATCAACAAGGCTTGTGGGAAGATGCGGCGGCAGTGCTTTCATATCATACGGGTTATCTCTTTTATCGTGATGATTTAGTCGTACAGCAGCGTACTTATTCAGTGATACGTAACCACCTCGAAGAGATGATTTTGTTGCCGGAAGAGACGCGCAAGCGAGTTTCTATTTTGGATTATATTCAGGATCGGACCCACTTATCGCGCAGCAGTGTTTTAAATGTTGTATCTGCGTTAAAGAAAGGAGGGTATATTGATTTTGAACGCGGAGGGTATCTTACTTCCATCAATAAATTACCTGAGCGCTTTTAAATAAACCCACAAACAAGTTACAAATCGATTTTCTAAATTTAATATTCTATTGTAGTGGCATGCTATATATCAATCGCAAAAAATCCTCCTCATCATTCTCTGAGGAGGATTTCTTGTTATTCAATAAGAGAGTTCACGGACTGATTAATGCTTAACAGTCCTGTTTGATTATGCTCCTTATAATAAAAATTGTTCATTTGCTGCATTTGTTCGAGCTTGGTTAAAGAAGCATAAACCTGGTATGCCTGGCTATGAACGTCAAACATCTCTCTTGGCTTAACCTCATGAAGATATTCATTTTTTAACGAACTCACGACGTTTTCAATTTGCTGTTTATTATCCTGGTATAAGGACAGGGATGCCGAGTCACTACTTGATTTTGACTCGGGTTGTGCCTGAACAACAGGGATCACCATTTTATTGATTTTAACAACTTTCTCTGGGGGAGAAGTATTACAGCCAGAAAGTATCCCAGTGATGAGAAGTAGATAGAGAGTGCGCATATATAGTGTTCTAAAGACAATGGATGCCAGCCATTATCTTTTTATACAGTCAGGTGTCTACAGCTATTTTGTTTAAATAAAAACAAAATGAAATTTAAAATTAAATGTCATTGCATTATATTGTTTCATAAGATCATGTTAGCCTACGAGCATTAGATCATAGAAACCTGATAAACACAGTATTACGGAAGCTTCTCAACAATCAGAGCAGCAGGGTTTCTAATATATTATTAGTGAGGATTTATGAAACTTAATAAACTAGTGAGTTATCTGGCATTAGCTGGCGTGTGTTCAACATCATTAATATCACTACCTGTATTGGCACAGGAAGGGGCAAAAGATGCGACTGCTCAGACCAAAAGTGCGAATGACGCCTTATATGGTCAATTGCCATTCACTGATAAAACCGATTTTATGAACGCTCATAAAGGTTTTATTGCTCCGCTTCCCAGTGAATTGATTAAAGGTAAGCAGGGAAATGTTGTTTGGGACCCTCAGCAATATGCCTTTATCAAAGAGGGCGAAAAAGCCCCCGACACGGTTAATCCAAGCCTGTGGCGTCAGTCGCAGTTGATCAATATTGGCGGCTTGTTCCAGGTCACTGATGGCGTGTATCAAATCCGTAATCTTGATCTCTCGAATATGACAATTATGGAAGGGAAAGCGGGCATTACGGTCATTGATCCGCTTGTCTCGGCAGAAACCGCGAAAGTAGGAATGGACCTTTATTATAAGAATCGCGGTAAAAGACCCGTTGTTGCCGTCATTTATACACACAGCCATGTTGATCACTACGGTGGCGTCCGCGGCGTGATTAATGACGCTGATGTGAAATCCGGGAAAGTGAAGGTATATGCACCGGCTGGTTTTATGAAGGAAGCTGTATCTGAAAATATTATGGCAGGTAACGCCATGAGTCGCCGAGCCAGTTACATGTACGGCAATCTGCTGAAACCGGATGCAAAAGGTCAGGTCGGTGCGGGTCTGGGGACGACAACCTCCGCCGGTACGGTGACGCTGATTGAACCCACTAACTATATTACCCACACCGGGCAGAAAGAAGTTATCGACGGTCTAACCTATGACTTCATGATGGCACCGGGATCGGAAGCACCTTCTGAAATGCTGTGGTATGTAGAAGAGAAGGGAATGATCGAAGCTGCAGAGGATGTCACCCATACGCTACATAACACTTATTCATTACGTGGCGCGAAGATCCGCGATCCGCTGGCATGGTCAAAATATATCAATGACGTTATTGGCCGCTGGGGTGGAAAGGCAAACATTATTATTGCTCAGCATCACTGGCCGACCTGGGGTAATGAAAATGTGGTGAAGTTAATGAAAAGTCAGCGTGATATGTACCGTTACATCAACGATCAGACGCTGCGTATGGCTAACCAGGGGCTGACCCGTGACGAAATCGCCGCTAACTTCAAACTGCCGTCTGGTCTGGAAAAATCATGGGCCAGCCGTGGATACTATGGTTCTGTCAGCCATGATGTGAAAGCAACGTATGTCTTTTACCTCGGCTGGTTCAACGGTAATCCGGCAACACTGAATGAATTACCGCCCGTTGATGCCGCGAAGAAATATGTCGATTATATGGGCGGCGCTGATGCAATCATGCAAAAAGCGAAAACGGATTACGCCCAGGGCAATTACCGTTGGGTGGCGCAAGTCACTAACAATATCGTCTTTGCTGATCCGAGCAATAAAGAAGCCCGTAATCTGGAAGCCGATGCCCTTGAACAAATGGGTTACCAGGCTGAGTCCGGTCCATGGCGTAATTTTTATCTGACAGGTGCACAAGAATTACGCAACGGTGTGGTAAAAGGCGCGACGCCAAATACCGCCAGCCCGGATACCGTTAAGGCCATGTCGCCGGAGATGTTCTTTGATTATCTCGCGGTACATATTAACGGAGAAAAAGCGGCAAATGCGCAGGCAGTCTTCAACGTCGATTTAGGTGCTGACGGCGGTAAATACAAACTGGAACTGGAAAACGGTGTTCTTAACCATAGCGCTGATGCACAGGCCAGCAACGCTGATGCCTCCATTACACTTAACCGTGCAACGTTGAACAAAATCATTCTCAAGGAAGAATCGCTGAAACAGGCAGAAGAGAAGGGTGATGTACAAATTTCCGGCAATCATGCCAAGCTTGATGAGTTCCTCGGGTATTTAGATAGCTTTGATTTCTGGTTTAACATGGTAACGCCTTAACTTTAGAGCCAAACCATGCCATAACCCGCCAGCACTGGCGGGTTTTTTATTGTTGCTTATCAGAGTATTGAGTTGTACGAGACTGTATAGCAGTTGCTATACATAAGCCTTATGGTATGCTTGTAAAGCAATTGCTATACAAGAGGCTTAATAATGAAATCAGATGTCCAGCTCAACCTTAGAGCTAAAGAATCCCAACGCGCGCTTATTGATGCGGCCGCAGAGATTCTACATAAATCGCGTACAGACTTTATTCTGGAAATGGCCTGCCAGGCGGCAGAGAACGTTATTCTCGATCGCCGAGTGTTTAATTTTAATGATGAACAATACGCTGAGTTTATCGAGATGCTTGATGCTCCGGTTGCCGAAGATCCCGCTATCAGGAAGCTACTGGCAAGGAAACCACAGTGGGATTTGTAACCGCACCAGAGCCGCTAACTCACATTCATCAATTGGCGGAATTTGTCAGCGGAGAAATTGTTCTCGATGATTGGTTAAAGCAAAAAGGGTTGAAAAATCAGGCTCTCGGTGCAACCAGGACGTTTGTTGTCTGCAAAACAGACACGCGACAAGTCGCTGGCTTTTATTCACTGGCCACTGGTAGCGTCAACCACACAGAAGCAACAGGCAATCTTCGGCGTAACATGCCAGATCCAATCCCCGTAATTATCCTTGCCAGATTGGCCGTAGATCTTTCTGTTCGTGGAAAAGGGTTAGGGGCCGATCTGCTTCACGATGCGGTACTGCGGTGTTACAAAGTGGCAGAAAATATTGGCGTGCGTGCCGTTATGGTGCATGTGCTCACAGACGAAGCTAAACGTTTTTATCTTCACCACGGATTCAAAGCATCTCAACTGCAGGAGCGAACTCTGTTCCTTGGGCTTTCATGATTGTAATGAGCAGAGGAGGTCAATGGCCAAACGTGGGCCACATTGGGATTCAACTGAGTACGTATCAAATTGCATTTAACATAATATACATTATGCGCACTAAAGTAGATAAAGGCTGAATCTGATGTTTTATGGTCATCCTTGTGCTGCTCAATAATGACGCCTCAAAACCCTTTCAAGCGCAGTTACCTCAACAGCGCTAACAGTTCTGGATGATGGCTCTCGACTGCAACTGGTTATGCAAATAGCTGTTTTATGTCTTCTACAATTCCACCGCGACTCTCACTTCACTGAACATTAGAACTGATAACTGTAGTTCACACTGGCAAACCACAGATACGGATTATCGTAACTCCCCTGAAGCGAGAAGCAGAAAAAGCCAACGCATTATTTCCCGCCTTCTGGCGGTGTTGCGGGTGCGGTATACCAATTCTCTTTGGCCACCATCACGCTGTTTTCTGGCTGTAGCACAAAATTCGGAGACATAATCTGCACGTTAAATTCGTTGAAGACGTCCTGAATATTGCTATGCAGTTCATTACGGGCATCTGCCAGTGATACATCCGGCAGCAGGCGCACCTGCAATTCATAGGAAATATACCAGTCCATCAGACTCAGCTGACGCACCAACGGCGGCTGTGAAAGATCGATTCCTTTGGCCCGCTTGGCCGCCAACTCCAGCATTGCGTGGACCTGGCGCCAGGGCGTGTCGTAGCCAATGGTAACGCCGACCGTCAGGTTGACGCCGCCGTTGGTGCTTTGCGCGCTAAGGTTAGTAATTTTTCCACTAACCACTACCGCATTTGGCACTGTGACCACGTAATTTTCACGAGTGATAATTTTGGTCGCGAGCATACCAATTTCGCTTACCAATCCCTCGTTGTCCGCTACCCGAATCATGTCGCCTTTGCGCAGCGCGCGCGAATAGATCAAAACCAGTCCGCTCATTGCGTGGTTCATCACCCCGGCCGACCCCAGCGTGAGCATCAGGCCAAAGAAAACGCTGATACCTTTAAACGCCAGTGAATTGGCACCGGGCAAAAAGGGATAGGCTGCAGATAGCGCAAAGAGCCACACCACCACAGAGATTAACTTACGGGTTGCGCCCACGGTTTCTGGATGAATTCCAGGCAACTGCAAACGCCCTGCCTCCACCTGGTTGAGAACCACCTTAAGCAACTTCAGGATGAACGCCGTGATGAGAAAAATGATCAGGACGATCATCAAGCCAGGTAACGCTGAGACAATCGACAATGCAATATCACGCACTACGCGTACAGACCAGTCACCAAGGGACTCTCCCCAGACGCGCGTCCAGGGAAACAGGCTAAAGACCCAACTCAGCCAAACGTAAAGTGCAACGATACCCAGCAGGATCATCAACAGTGCGTACAGGCGTGTCTCGATAGCGCCGATAAAACGCCGCCAACTCTGGGGGATCCAGCTTTTGTTCTCAAAAATGCGACGACGATAAACACGTCTGACCCAACGCCAGGAACGGTATGCACCGAACCAAAACAGCACCAGTCCCACCAGACCAGCCACCGTTTTCACCGCCGACAGCGCCAGCCAGCCGCTGTTATACTGATCGTTCAATGCAGACCGCTGCGCCTCCATGCGCGCCAGTACGCGCTGCGCCGCCTGGTCGAGCGTAAGATCGTCTCCTTCGTCGAGATCGCCTTGTGTCAGCAACATCACCGGTTTACCGTTCATCACGATAAGCCTTCCCGGCTGGTTATAACGCGTGACCGACACAACCTGTAACGGTTCGCGAACATCGGCTTCAGTGAAATTTCGTAGCGTATTGCGGATGCGCAGCACCCGCTCTTCTGGCGTGGTAAGGCCGAATTTCGCCTGGAGCATGACAATCGGTTGATGAAAAATATAAACCGTTCGCGCGCGTTCCTTTTCGGTGGGTTCCTGACGAGGTTCCGCCGCATATGTGTTAACAACCAAAGAGGAAAGAAAGCACATTAAAAAAGCGATCACAATCCTGTTCATATTCGCCACCGAAAACGCGAGAATTATCGTTATTATTCAAAAAGCCAACGCAAATTTGATTGCTTTTTTTAGCATAGACCAGCCTTTCACTTACGCAATGTTAGTGAGAATGAGATCTTCATTTGATGTGAAAGATGACATCTCTGGGAAGGCTCTTATCTTCATCGTCGCTAATTTGAAACGCATACCTCTGACCAAAAGTACATAGTCTCAATTATTACGTCATGAGATTTTGGCTTTGGAAGCTTTCATTTAAAAATATAAAGCCGCACATCTGTGATTTTTTAGCAATGGTATGTAATCGTTCGTTATATACTGAACCCGGTGACTTCACTTACTTTCAGAAATACGATAATAAAATTGAGTACATATCGGACAATGCGAAACAAAAAAAGCAAAACCATCCTACGCTTCATGCTCTTGCTACTATTTACCTCTACGCTGACGAGCTGCACATTAACCCGTGTTTCCGACAGCACACATGCCAAAGAGGTCGATGAGCTGAATGTTATTGGTCTGAGCCTGGAGGCAGCAAGGCAAAGAGCAACTGAAAAAGGTTTTGTGTGCAGCGAATACGGAAACGTGAACACGGTTGTAACCGAACAGGGTGAGCATCGATGGCTACAAACTGAATGCAGCAAGAAAAGTGCAGAGCTGTTCTGCCCACAAATGCGTTTTGTCGTTCTTAATGTCGATCCCAACACGAATAGAGTCGTTGATGTTGGCAATTATGTTAATCAACACACCTGTTTTTAAAGACAACACCTGCATCTTTTACTAATTATCGTATCGACTAAAGGACGTTATCTTGCTCATCAGAATCATCATCGCAATGGTCGCATTTGCCGGCAACTCCGTACTTTGCCGACTCGCGTTGAAGGGGATGCATGCTGATGCTATTTCATTCAGCAGCCTCCGGTTGATAAGTGGCGCAATTGCCCTTTTTTTATTTATTGCGATAACATCTGACAGCAGAAAATTTGAATTCAAGTGGTTAAATGCCCTGCTACTTTGCATCTATGTTTTTTCATTCTCCATTGCCTATGTTTCTCTCAGCACCGGCGCTGGTGCCCTGCTGCTCTTTGGTACCGTTCAGCTCGTCATGACAGTATGGGGGATAGCTCAGGGAGAAAAGCTCGTAATTTTAAAAATAACAGGAATACTCGGAGCATTGGCTGGAATAGCCATATTGCTGCTTCCTGGTGCAGAACGCCCTTCCTTGTATGCTGCAATAATGATGGTTATTGCTGGGTTAGCCTGGGCGTTCTACAGTATCACAGGGAAAAAAATCACGGATGCTGCTGCTTCTACCGGGGGGAATTTCATCCTGTCAATCCCGGTCGCATTGATTATTCCTCTGTTCTTCCGCTCTCATCTTCATATTGATATATATGGATTAGTTCTGGGCGTGCTTTCTGGTGCAATTACATCGGGAGGTGCATATCTGCTCTGGTATTCATTGCTCCCCTTACTCAGGTCCACAACGGCCAGTACTATTCAACTCAGCGTACCTTGTCTGGCCACTCTCGGTGGGATCATATTTTTGGGCGAAACGCTCACCGTCAGAATCCTTCTCGCAAGCATCATTATTTTGGCTGGAATTGGCTTAGTTATTTTCTCTGATATGAGAAAAGGAGCAAAATAGACTGATTAATTATCGGCAAAGACGATACAGAACATGTTGTGCCAATCGATGATCTGGCGGCAACGCGGGATGCGTAAACTCTTCTGTTTTATTCATACCAAGTCGTATCATCAGATTCTCTGACGGTTTATTCAGCACAGAAGTAAATGAAACGACTTCATTTAGCGCCAGTACGTCAAAAGCAAATGCAAGACTCGCTTGCGCGGCTTCTAACGCCAGCCCCTGGTGCCAGTATGCTTTAGCAAGCCGCCAGCCAATTTCGGTACAGGGTGAAAAATAAAATTTATCAGGTTGTGGATGCAACCCCACACAGCCCACAAACTGGTGTGTTTCTTTTAGCTCTACGGCCCAAAATCCCCAGCCGCGTTCTGCAATACCTTCACTAAATCTATCGGCCAGGTTATCGCTTTCAGCTTTCTGTAGCGGCGCGGGGAAAAAACGCATCACGTCAGAATCGGCATTGAGTGCAGCAAAAGGGGCTCGGTCTTTAGCCTCCCACTGTCGTAATATCACCTTGATGTTTCCAGCATATTCCTGCCCTTATCATTCATTTTCATATAATCTTCTAAAATAAGTGGCTCATCGGCAAGGTCTTATAACGTCCTTTTCCGACTTTTCCTCTCATACTGGAGATTTATACATGGCCGACTGGAACCCTTCGCTTTATCTGCAATATGCAACCGAACGTTCAAGACCCGCAGCAGAATTACTCAGCCGTGTGGCGTTAGAAAATGTCCGCTCAGTTGTTGATCTTGGTTGTGGTCCGGGAAACAGTACGGCATTGCTGCATCAACGCTGGCCCACGGCAAAGACAACTGGCGTCGATTCTTCACCTGCTATGCTGAATGAAGCGCGCAACGCATTACCTGACTGCCATTTTATCGAAGCGGATATTAGCCAGTTTCAGCCCGAGCATCCCGTGGATCTGCTTTATGCAAATGCGTCGTTACAGTGGGTGCCCGATCACTATGAATTATTCCCATATTTGGTCTCACAACTGAGTCACAACGGCGTTCTGGCCGTGCAAATGCCGGATAACTGGCTGGAGCCCACGCATGTACTGATGCGCGAAGTGGCTTATGAACAAGATTACCCCGACCGGGGGCGTGCTCCGCTTCCTGGCGTTCACGCCTACTATGATATTTTGACCGAAGCGGGTTGTGATGTAGATATCTGGCGTACAACGTATTATCACATTATGGATTCGCATCAGGCGATTATCGACTGGGTAAGCTCAACGGGACTACGCCCCTGGTTACAGGATTTGAGCGAAAGCGAGCAGCGTCATTACCTGGCTCGCTACCATGAACTGCTTCAGGATCAATATCCGTTGCAGGAAAACGGCAATATTTTGCTGGCCTTTCCGCGGTTGTTTATTGTTGCCAGACGCAATAGTTAAGCGTTTATCATCAGACAGATCACAGGACAGGGCTACCGAGTATGCGCGCCCTCGCCTTTTTATCATAAGGATCTAGTGGCTATGTCAGGCATCTGCTAGTGTCTTGCCACATGTTACTGACGGGGGTTGTTATGTCTAAAGTCTACATTGGTGGGTGTCTGTGTGGCTCGATCCGCTTCACAGCCAGCAGTCCTAATAATTCCCATACCTGCTCATGCGATATATGCCGGAAACATACGGGTGCCCCGACCGTCGTCTGGATTGAGTTTGATGCAGAAAATGTAGAATGGACAGGAAAAGCCGGAAAACCGACAACCTGGCGCTCATCTGAAACCACCAGTCGGGCTTTTTGCCCTCAGTGCGGTAGTTCCGTGGGCGCCATCGATGACGCTCCGGTCATTGCGCTTTTAGCCGGCGCTTTTGACGATCCTAATGATGAAGATCTGGCGCCGGAGTTTCATTCGTTTTCTGATATGCGGCCAGCATGGTGGGGAAACAGAACGAAACTAAGTTAGTTGGTAATGTTTATCCGGCATATGTTTTGCTGGCACATTGGTTTCATCGTTCATTTGCAGTAAATCGATTTCGATTGCATTGCAAATCGCATCCAGCGGCAGGTCATTGTTCTCAGTACCAAACGGATCTTCAAGCTCTTCCGCAAGCGCATCAAGCGAGATAAAAGTATAGGAAATCAGCACTGAAATAAACGGCGTCATGTAGTGAAGATCCACCACCAACGCGAATGGCAGCATGATACAAAACAGATAAACAGTGCGATGAAGGATCAAAGTATAAGCAAACGGAACGGGTGTATTCGCGATTCGCTCACAACCTGCCAGTACTGCCGACATATCATTTAATCTGTTGTTTAAACTATGAAATAATATATCGGACAGCTGCCCATCACGTCTGCGCACGGCCAACCACTCCCCCATCAGCAACAAAATGCGGTTTGCTGGCGATTGTGCGGCAAATACCGTCTGCAGATCTTTCTCGCTGAGATATTTCGCCAACGGCTCTGCCTGTGGGTTTCGACGTAATGTCATGCGTAAACAGTGGGCAAATGCGATTTGCAGACGAACAAACTGCCCCAGTTCGGCGTCATCCGGTAAGGTGGTTTTCACCTCGCGAAGTAGTGACCGGGAAGCAATCATCAACTGCCCCCACAGGTGTCGGGCTTCGACATAACGTGAATAGCAGGCGTTATTGCGAAAACCTAAAAAGATAGCAATCGCCACGCCCAGAATACTGAACGGTGCCAGGGTAAATTTGATACCCAACATCGTATACCAGGGCAACATGATGATAACGGCGATGGAGAGCAGGAAGTTCAGCAGCAGTCGTGAAAATATTTTAGATAATACGGAACCATGCCAGACGAATATCAGGCGCAGCCAGTGTTGTTGGGGACGAACGATCATGGTTATCTTCGGGAAAATGTGAAATCCGTCACATTAGACGCGATAGCGATCAATGTTGCAAGTTAATCGCAACATTATCCCAACAACTTTGGCCCTGCTTAAAATGAAGCCGCACCTAAGTCACAGACCGGGTTTATGATATAAACCACATAGTATGTTGTAACTAATGTATATCCAGAAAAAACCCGGCCTGAGCCGGGTTATCGGTAGTCGTCTTAGCACAGTGGCTTAACGGCTTCACGCATACCTTTTGCCAGAATGGTATCCAGATCGGCAGAGACCTGTTCCACCAGTCCAGAAACCTGCGTCAGATCTTGTTCCCAGTGTTCTTTGACACCCAGAACAGATTTGACCAACGCTTCGGTACTTATCTGGCGATCGCGATGCTGGGACCACAGCTGTTGAAAACGTTCTATCCAGTGCGCATCATCCTGAACCGGATAAGACTCACCGTTGCGCTCTCCACGATAAAAAGCAATTAACGCGGCAAGTGCAAACGTCAAACGCGCCGGCAGCTTACCGCTGGCCTGTTGCCCTGCCAGCAGTTGCGGCAATATACGGGTGCGGAACTTGGTCATGCCATTCAGGGCAATCGACAGCAGCTGATGTTTTATATACGGGTTGCAGAATCGACCGGTTACCGCGCTGGCGAAAGAAGCTAACTCATCACGTGGTAAATCCAGTACCGGAATGATCTCTTCATAGATCGCTTTCTCCACGAAAGCACAAATCTCAGCGTCATTCATCGCCTCGCCCACGGTGTCCAACCCTGCCTGCCAGGCAACAGGGACCAGCGCGGTGTGAGCACCGTTGAGAATCGCCACTTTGCGCTCTTTGTACGGTTTGATGTCATCCACGATCAGGACATTCAGCGGATACTTATCCAGACGTAGTTCGGCGGCTAATGACTTTGGCCCCTGAATGACAAACAGATAGAAGTGTTCAGCCGTATCCAGGAATGCATCATGATAGCCAAGCTCAGCTTCAAGTTGCGCTACTTCGTCACGCGGATAACCGGTAACAATGCGGTCCACCAGCGTGGAACAAAATGCGTTGGCTTGATCCAACCACTGAATAAATGCTTCCGGTAGCGCCCACTCCTGAGCGTAGCGCAGAACCAGTTCACGCAGTGCATCACCGTTATAATCAATCAGTTCGCAAGGGATGATAATCCAGCCTTTATCCAATGCGCCGTTAAAATAGCTGAAGCGTTCGAACAGCAGACGCGTCAGTTTAGCCGGATAACTAACTGCTGGCGCGTCGTCAAACTTATCGCCCGCGTGGTAACTGATACCTGCTTCCGTGGTGTTAGAGAACACAAAACGCA
Source organism: Citrobacter sp. MGH105 (assembly GCF_001037485.2). Classification (NCBI taxonomy): domain Bacteria; kingdom Pseudomonadati; phylum Pseudomonadota; class Gammaproteobacteria; order Enterobacterales; family Enterobacteriaceae; genus Citrobacter; species Citrobacter sp. MGH105. The sequence goes on from NZ_CP073048.1 coordinate 2,686,422, forward strand.
TATCAGGATTATGCGCCAGCTTCAGGAACTCATCGTATTCGCTATAGACGCTGATTTCACGGTTAACTGAACGAATTAGACGGGCATCACTGACGGCCTCGCCCTTCTCATTCAAACCACGAATGATAGTGGTATAGAGGCCATCCTGCGTACTCAGCGATGGCGGGAAGGAACTTTCGATAGGACGAACAATGACCACACCAGCGTTCAGATCGGTATGTTCGTTCAGCAGATCTACCTGCCAGTCTACAAAGGCGCGCAGGAAGTTTCCTTCACCAAACTGAATAATACGTTCAGGATACTGAGCACCGGGGAAATCGCGACGATTTAGTGTTTGCACAATGGGTTCCCTTTATGATTAGTCATACAACCTGATTGAATTGGTCCAATATGTTAGCAAACTTTAATACATTGAAACCCTGTTTTGATCAATCCCCGGCGACAAATTAGAGCGTTTTATAGAAAAGTGTGGTTCCGGTCAGCATACCATCGGGCATTTGGGCATAGTCAGGTATCACCCCTACCTTTTTCCACCCACAATTGTGGTAGAACAACTCCGCACCACTGCCCGTCGCCGTATCAAGCACCAGCAGCGTTTTACCTTGTTGACGCGCGCAACTTTCCAGTTCGTTCATCAATTCACGGGCCAGGCCACCGCGTCGCGCTGAGGGGTGAACCAGCAGTTTGGCGACATCAGCACGATGAGGTTGATTTTCGGGTTGATCGATAATGAGTTGGACGGTACCAACAAGCACCCCCAGCGCATTCTGCGTACCAAGAACGATCCGTTCTCCGCGAGAAACACTTTGCGCGACCTTCATCCAGAAAGGCTCTGATTTTTCGCGATTAAAGGGCAGCATAAAACTGATGGAGGCGCCGTCATTGACGCACTGTTCAAGAACATCGCTGAGCTCGTCGATTCGCGACAGAATCTGTGCCGCGCTCAGCACAAAGCAGGGTTTGCCGGAAGCCATGGTTTCTCCTTAGATTGACCCCTTCATACTGCTTTTAACAATTACACAACACAAGGGGGGATATCATAGGATAATGTTATCTATGGCTTGTTCATTTGGAGCACTAACCAGTGGTAAATAACCGTGACAACGTAACGTTGCTGTTCATCGTTTAGCGCTACACCCTGAGGTATATCATGCCATTTCGCCAGACACCCTCGACAGCACGTCGCCGTAGCATGTTGAGCAATAAATACCGGGTGACCACGCATAGGAGTCTGTTTTCCATCATTGGCGGGAAACGCAGGTGCCAGTCGTTTAGCTATAAAATCCGCAGCATGTTGTTCGATAACTGGCGCCCCTTTATCTAGACAATACTGCCTTTCTTTCTGACCAAGACGAAACCGCGAGCGAAACGTTGATTTCGCCAGCCGGGCAAAAAGAGGATCGAGCGTTTTCATCAGTAAACCGAGCGCCCCAGCTGTTGTGTTAATTGCTCCAGCACGGCGATACCGGCCAGTGAATTTCCCGCCGGATCCAGTTCCGGACTCCAGACAGCAATCGCCATCTCGTGTGGCACGATCGCCACGATGCCGCCACCCACACCTGATTTCGCCGGAAGCCCGACCCGCCAGGCAAATTCCCCTGCGTTCTGATACATGCCGCTGGTCGCCATCAGCGCATTGATCTGCCGGGCCTGCATAGGAGTGACCACAGGCTCAGCAAGATGAAAGGCATGCCCTTGATTTGCCAAAAAGACAAAAGTCCGCGCTAGTTCCACACAGCTCATTTTCAGCGCGCAGTAGTGAAAATAGTTCTGCAAAACGGTGGGCACGTCATGGTGAAAATTGCCGAAGGATTTCATCAACCATGCAATAGCGGCGTTACGCGCCGAGTGCTCAAACTCCGATCGCGCGACCGTCGCATCATAGGCGATATCCGAAACGCCGCTTAATGCCCGCACCACTTCCAGCATCCGTTGACGCGGTGCGCTTAGACGCCCTTGCAGCATATCGCAAACCACCAGCGCCCCGGCATTAATAAAGGGATTGCGAGGGATACCCTGCTCCATTTCCAGCTGCACCAGGGAGTTAAAAGGATGACCGGAAGGATCTTTGCCGACGCGCTGCCAGATCTCCTCTTCCTGATAGTGACGCATCGCCACGACCAGACTGAGCACCTTTGAAATCGACTGAATAGAAAAACGTTCTTGCGCATCTCCCGCCTGATAGTGCTGCCCATCAACGGTACAGATAGCAATACCCAGTTTTGAACCGTCGACGGAGGCTAATGCCGGAATGTAATCAGCGACTTTACCCTGACCAATCAGCGGACGAACCTGCTGCACAATGGTCTCTAAAATTGAATTGTCCATGGCCCTGGCCACAACATGCTCCTTGCTCGCAGGTATGAAAGGCCTGCGAGTATAACAGAGCTGAATACGCAGCGTCAGGCCGGAAGGCGGAATCTGGCCACGGCCTGCAAAAGCTGGTTAGATTCATGGTGAAGCTGTAAGGAAGAATCAGATGCAGCATTCACCAGATCACTGGTTTGTCGGGCTTCGCCGTTCAGGACATGAAGCTGACGGGTTAACTGGTGAATACTGTTCCCCTGATTTAACGTTGCAGTCGAAATATCGTTCAGTAACGCGCCGAGGTTTTCCACCAGTGCGATAACCTGCTGCAAATTCTTATCGAGTCCGTTAACCGCGTGAAAGCCCTCTTCAATGCCCTGTAACGAGTGTTTAATCAGTGTCTGAATGTTTTGCGTAGACTGACCGCTTTTTCGCGCCAGCAGCCCAACTTCTTTCGCAACCACGGCAAACCCGCGCCCTTGCTCCCCGGCATGTGCTGCCTCAATTGCGGCGTTGAGAGCCAGGATATTTGTCTGAAATGCAATGTTGTCGATAAGCGTTGTAATCCCTCGCATTTCAGACGAGCGAGTCACAATCGCCTGCATTGACGCATTTACCGTCGCCATCATTCGGTCTCCACCTGCCGCAATATCACGCGCCTGCACTGCGCGTTGATTCGCCAGTTCAGCAAAGCCACTGTTATCCTCAACATGCGTTTCCAGAACCGAAATATGCGATGTCACAGTGCTCAACTCTTCACTTTGTTTTGCCGACTGCTGGTATAGCTGTTTATTGTTCTGCGCAAGTTCGTTGATATTTCCTACCATTGCGGTGGTGGCATCATTCACCTGCCGCACCAGCGCACAGAGCCCCTGCTGCATTGCAGCAATACGCGAACTTAATTGCGTCACTTCCCGATTAAACTGACTCACCTGCGGGGCTGGCCGAGAAAGATCCCCCGCCGCTAAAATATCGATATGATCGATCAGCCGTCGCAGCGGCATAATCACCCAACGGAACATACTACGCCAGACCAGAAAGGCGATAACCACCAGCACCAGAGGAATAAACAAAAATAGATTCTGTAAACGCTCAAGACTGGTCAACAGCTGCTGACGCCCAGCTTCCGCATGTCGCCCACTGTCCTGCTGAAAGCGCGCGTAATTAGCGTTAAAGTCTGTCTGAAAGGCCTGCACGGGTACGGCAAAAAACGCATCAATGGAACCTGACTGCATCAGCCCATCCGCCTGCTCCTGAATACCGCTATAAAAACGCTGATAGCTCTCAGTTAGTTCCTGATCCGACTGCGGCTTCATATCCCGCCAGGCATCCCATGCACTTTTTGACTGCGCCAGCGCCCGATACGCCTCTTCCATTAACGGACGCCAACTCCCGTCCGAACCGGTGGCGGCATCCTGCATAAAATAAATTCCCGCACGGTTAAGTAAATCGCTGGCAGATAATAACGCCACCCGCGCTTCATCGACCTTTGCCTGCTGCAAAAGCGCGAGTTGATTACGCCCTTCATTATGCTGTGCGTCGCTGACTGAGGCCGAGAGCATCAAGGAGGACACGACCTGCAAAACAGAGAACAGCGCAATAATGCAAAAAATGCCGGTTAACAGACCGAACTGACGGGGTATTAGACGATGGAAAATTTGCGTTATGTTCATATTACTCTTCTGTATCAAAGCGCTAGCCGCGAGTGTACGGAGAGTAAATGACAGAAAAATTGCAGAAATAAGACAGGTGCCCCCAGCGGAGGCACCCACACCATCAAAGGCGGTTTTTCCAGACGGTCTGCACGTTACAAAACTCATGCAGGCCAAAGTGCGAAAGTTCGCGGCCAAAGCCACTTTTCTTCACACCACCAAACGCAACGCGGGCATCGCTGGCGCTGTAACCATTGATAAATACGCCACCACACTCCAGGCGTGACGCCATCTTCTGCGCCAGCGCTTCATCCGCGGTAAACACCGTGGCGGATAAGCCGAAATCACTGTCATTCGCCAGCGCTAAGGCATGTTCAGCATTCTTCGCCACGGTAATTGCCGCAACTGGACCAAACAGCTCCTGGCGGAACGCCGTCATCTCTGGAGTGACATCGCCCAGTACCGTCACGGCATAGTAATTGCCCTGAGCAGCAATTTTTTCCCCGCCGAGAAGTAACCGTGCCCCTTCGGCAAGGGTAGCTTCTACCTGCTGGTGCAGCTCATCACGCAGATCAAATCGCGCCATCGGCCCCAGATCGTTTTCTTCGTTCAGCGGATCGCCCATTTTGAGCGCGCTCGCAGCGGCCACAAAGCGTGAAGTAAATTCTGCCGCAATCCCTTCTTCGATAATAAAGCGCTTGGCTGCCGCACAAACCTGCCCGGTGTTCTGATAACGCCCAGCGACCGCTGCCTTAACGGCCAGATCGAGGTCAGCATCATTGAGGACTATAAACGGATCGGAGCCGCCCAGTTCAAGCACACATTTTTTCAGCGCGGCACCCGCCTGGGCGCCAATCGCCGCACCGGCACGTACACTGCCTGTCACCGTTACCGCCGTAATACGCGGGTCCTTGATCATCTGACTGACCCCAGCGTTATCGGCATTAACCCAACCGTAAACCCCCGCGGGTACACCAGCATCAGCGAAAACCTGCGCAATAATTGCAGCACAGCCGGTTACGTTAGGCGCATGCTTTAACAAGTAGCCATTTCCGGCCAACAGTATCGGGACGGCACCTCGCATTACCTGCCAGAGCGGGAAGTTCCACGGCATGATCGCCAGAATGGTTCCTACCGGGCGATATTCAATCACCGCCTGATTATTCTCCACCAGCGTAGGTTCCGGATTGAGCATCGCCGGTCCATGCTCGGCGTACCAGTCACACAATGCAGCTGACTTGGCGACTTCAGCACGCGCCTGCTTAATGGGTTTACCCATTTCACGTGAGATACACTCCGCCATCTCTTCCGCACGATGGCGCAGAGCTTGCCCGATCTGGCGCAGCGTTTGCGCACGGTGCTCAACGGAAGTATGTTTCCATTCGCTATAGCCATTCGCGGCAAGGTTCAGCGCATGATCAATCTCTTCCGCGCTGGCCCACGGCGTCGCCGTCAGCCTTTCACCGCTGGCAGGGTCAATGGAAATCGCATGTGTTGCTGCTGTGATAGTCATAAGTGCCTCTCTTTATCGCAGGGTATGGTTATATCATGAGCATATTTACTCTTTCTGAAAAATGAATAATATTAACCATACCATTCACGAATAGAGAAGATTATGGATCTGACGCAGCTGGAAATGTTCAATGCCGTCGCGGAGACTGGCAGTATTACGCAGGCCGCCGCGAAGGTGCATCGCGTGCCATCCAATCTCACCACCCGTATACGTCAGCTTGAAGCCGACCTGGGCGTTGATCTGTTTATTCGTGAAAACCAGCGCCTGCGGCTTTCCCCATCCGGGCACAACTTTTTGCGCTACAGCCAGCGGATCCTGGCACTGGTTGAGGAAGCCAGGATGGTCGTCGCCGGGGATGAGCCACAAGGACTCTTCTCTCTCGGCTCGCTTGAAAGTACAGCAGCAGTTCGCATCCCCGCTACGCTGGCTGAATATAATCAGCGTTACCCCAAAATTCAGTTCGCGCTGGCGACAGGTCCTTCAGGCACAATGCTGGACGGCGTACTCGACGGAACATTGAACGCGGCCTTTGTCGATGGCCCAATTACCCATCCGGGACTTGAAGGAATGCCGGTCTACCGTGAAGAGATGATGATCGTGACGCCGCACGGCCATCCCCCCATTCAGCGGGCCAGCGACGTCAACGGTTGCAGTATTTACGCCTTTCGCGCCAACTGTTCCTATCGCCGCCATTTTGAAAGCTGGTTTCATGCCGATCGCGCCATGCCCGGCACCATTCATGAAATGGAGTCATATCACGGTATGCTGGCCTGCGTCATTGCCGGCGCGGGTATCGCACTGATCCCGCGTTCGATGCTGGAGAGCATGCCAGGGCATCATCAGGTCAACGCCTGGCCGCTAAGCGAGAACTGGCGCTGGCTGAATACATGGCTGGTCTGGCGCAGAGGTGCAATGACACGTCAACTGGAAGCGTTTATTGAGGTGTTGAACCCTCAGTTATCACAGAGCCCAGAGTAACTGGCGATCCTCAAAAAACATGAATACCTGTAAATCCGGGTGAAGTCATACGCCCGGAATTTCATTATTATTGAAATACTTAAAAATACGAGGAATGTTCGGCAGCAAATTGTAGCGCCCTACCAATGAAATGAGATCCATATCACAAAATGATTGTATTTTCGCCAGCAAACGTTTTAAGATCGTGGCCTTACCTTTTCGCAGCTAATCCTCTTATTTGATATGACAACAGACACTGTTTCCCGCAAGGTCGCGTGGCTACGGGTAGTTACGCTTGCCATTGCCGGTTTTATTTTCAATACCACCGAGTTTGTCCCTGTCGGCTTGCTGTCCGACATCGCACAAAGCTTCAATATGCAGACCGCTCAGGTCGGGATCATGCTGACGATCTACGCCTGGGTTGTCGCCCTGATGTCGCTCCCTTTTATGTTACTTACCAGTCAGGTGGAGCGCCGAAAACTGCTGATCTGTCTGTTTGTTGTGTTTATCGCCAGCCATGTGCTCTCTTTCCTGGCATGGAATTTTACCGTGCTGGTAATTAGCCGTATTGGTATTGCTTTTGCGCACGCTATTTTCTGGTCGATTACCGCATCGCTGGCGATCCGCCTGGCCCCTGCCGGTAAACGTGCACAGGCTCTCAGCCTGATTGCCACCGGCACCGCGCTGGCGATGGTGCTTGGCCTGCCAATCGGACGTATCGTCGGTCAGTATTTTGGCTGGCGCACGACCTTCTTCGCCATCGGTATGGGGGCGTTAGTTACCCTGCTTTGCCTGATTAAGCTCCTGCCCAAACTACCCAGTGAGCACTCCGGCTCTTTAAAAAGCCTGCCGGTGTTATTTCATCGTCCGGCATTGATGAGTCTGTATCTACTGACGGTGATTGTGGTCACCGCACATTACACGGCCTACAGCTATATCGAGCCGTTTGTGCAGACCGTCGCGGGTCTGAGCGCAAACTTTGCTACCGTGCTGTTGCTGGTTCTGGGTGGCGCGGGAATTGTCGGTAGCGTCATTTTCGGTAAGCTGGGGAATCTGCATGCATCCGTGCTGATTAGCAGTGCCATTGCCCTGTTGACGGTATGCCTGGTGCTGTTACTTCCCGCTGCTGACAGCGAAATGCACCTTGCTGTCCTGAGTATTTTCTGGGGCGTCGCAATCATGCTGATAGGTCTGGGTATGCAGGTGAAAGTGCTGGCACTTGCTCCGGATGCGACCGACGTCGCAATGGCGCTGTTCTCAGGTATCTTTAATATCGGTATTGGCGCTGGTGCGCTGGTAGGCAATCAGGTGAGTTTGCACTGGTCGATGTCTACGATTGGTTACGTCGGCGCAGTGCCTGCCGTGGTGGCGTTGATATGGTCGGTGATTATCTTTCGTAAATGGCCGGTATCGCTGGAAGAACAGCCTCAGCATTCGTGAAAAATATGCCCGGTAGACATTAACGATTACCGGGCACAGTGTTTTAAGCGTAGGTTTTGATAATTTCCAGCACGCCGTTAATAATAAACTGCACGCCCATACACACCAGTAAGAAGCCCATCAAACGAGAAATTGCTTCGATACCACCTTTGCCGACCAGGCGCATGATCCCCCCGGAACTGCGCAAACAGCCCCACAGGATAATCCCAACAACCGCAAAAATAATCGGCGGTGCGACCATGATCACCCAGTCCGGAAATTCGGAACCATGACGCACGGTTGACGCGGAACTGATGATCATCGCAATCGTCCCCGGACCGGCAGTGCTTGGCATAGCCAGCGGTACAAAGGCGATATTGGCAGTCGGCTCGTCTTCCAGCTCTTCTGACTTGCTTCTTGCTTCCGGAGAATCATGCGCCTTCTGCTGTGGAAACAGCATCCGGAAGCCGATAAACGCAACGATTAACCCACCCGCAATACGTAGTCCGGGAATCGAAATCCCGAAGGTATTCATCACCAGTTGCCCGGCATAGTACGCCACCATCATGATGGCAAACACGTAAACGGACGCCATGAGTGACTGACGGTTACGCTCTGCGCTGTTCATATTGCCTGCAAGGCCAAGGAACAACGCTACGGTGGTTAACGGGTTTGCCAACGGTAACAGGACTACCAGCCCCAGTCCTATTGCTTTAAACAAGTCCATCATAATGTCATCTTTCCTGTGCGTTAATCGTCAACGGCAAGTATACGGTGAAATCCGCGAGATAAGCCATTTTCGCGATGTAAGGATTCATTTTTCATCAGCACGTATAAACCATAATTATCAAACCGTTAAAATTCCACTCGCCAGGTATTAAGTCTGATGATTTAGCAAAACGTGGCATTTGCCGATCCATTCGTTTGACTTATATTTGCCTAAGCAATAATATCAGCCGTGACTAACTACTTGCCAGGGCAACCATTGTGAAAAACACCAGTGATCTGTTTAACGAAATCATCCCACTGGGTCGTTTGATCTATATGGTTAATCAGAAAAAAGATCGTTTGTTAAACGACTATCTGTCACCGCTGGATATCACGGCATCGCAGTTCAAGGTGCTCTGCTCCATCCGTTGCGCGGTGTGCATCACCCCTGTCGAATTGAAAAAAGTGCTGTCTGTCGACCTTGGCGCCCTGACGCGGATGCTGGACAGACTGGCCTGTAAAGGCTGGATCGAAAGGCTTCCGAATCCACATGACAAGCGTGGCGTGCTGGTGAAACTCACTGAGCATGGCGCAGCAATTTGCGAGCAGTGTCATCAATTAGTAGGGCAAGACCTGCACCAGGAACTAACAAAAAACTTAACGGCGGATGAAGTAGCCACACTTGAGCACTTGCTTAAGAGAATCCTGCCGTAAACAGAAAGAGGTATGACGATGTCCAGACGCAATACTGACACAATCACTATTCATAGCATTTTGGACTGGATCGAAAATAACCTTGAATCGCCGCTCTCGCTGGAAAAAGTGTCTGAGCGTTCAGGTTACTCCAAATGGCACCTGCAACGGATGTTTAAAAAAGAAACCGGTCATTCACTGGGTCAATACATTCGCAGCCGTAAAATGACTGAAATAGCGCAAAAATTAAAAGAGAGTAACGAGCCCATTCTTTATCTGGCAGAGCGTTACGGTTTTGAGTCTCAGCAGACGCTGACCCGGACATTCAAAAACTATTTTGATGTTCCGCCGCATAAGTACCGTATGACGAATATGCACGGCGAATCACGCTATTTGCTTCCACTCAATCAATGTAATTGCTAATCGCCAGTTAACGACGTAACCGAGGAAATCATGAAACTTCTGTCTTATGCAATGCTGGCCCTGATGTTTGTTATTTCGGGCCAGAGCATGGCGGAACAGACCGCGCAACCTGCCACCCAGAACAGTCGCGACGCGATGATTATGCCCCCTGCGCACGATCAGTCCCCGTTCGATTTTAATCATATGGGTGCAGGCAGCGACAAGTCCGACGAATTAGGTGTGCCTTATTACAATATGCGCAACCTGTAATTATATAGCCCCGCCACTGCGGGGCTTTTTTTAGCCCCTCACCGACGCAACCTTACGCAACCGAAAGCCAAACACATTGATATACAACCCTGCCATGATCAGTAGCGCACCGAGCAGTTGCAATCCGGTCAGCGTTTCATCCAGCAGCACGGCCGCACTCGCCAGTCCAACGACCGGCACCAACAGCGACAACGGCGCGACACGCCAGGTTTCATAGCGTCCGAGTAACGAACCCCAGATACCGTAACCCACAATGGTCGCCACAAACGCCAGATAAACCAGTGAAAGAATGGTGGTCATATCTATCTCCACCAGACTGTGGATCATTTGCGTTGGACCATCGAGAATTAATGAAGCAAGGAAGAACGGAGCAATAGGGATTAACGCGCTCCATACCACCAACGACATAACGGCTGGGCGCGAGGTATGCTGCATGATTTTTTTGTTAAAGATATTGCCGCAGGCCCAGCTTAGCGCCGCCGCTAGCGTCAGCATAAAACCGAGCATGCCAACATGCTGACCGTTCAGACTGGCCTCAATCAGTACCAGCACGCCAAATACCGCCAGCGCAATCCCTACCAATTGTTTACCCTGCAGGCGCTCACCGAAAGCAAATGCGCCCAGAACAATGGTAAAAAACGCCTGAGCCTGCAATACCAGAGAAGCTAACCCTGCAGGCATACCGAATTTGATAGCGCTAAAGAGAAATGCGAACTGCCCAAAACTGATGGTCAGGCCATAGCCGAGCAACAGCGAAAGTGGGATTTTCGGCCTGGCAACAAAGAGTATTGCCGGAAACGCAACCAGTAAAAAACGTAATCCCGCCAACATTAGCGGTGGCATATTGTGCAGACCCACTTTAATAACGACAAAGTTCAGCCCCCAAACCACGACAACCAGTAACGCTAACAACCCGTCTTTACGCGACATACCACCGCCCCTGCAAATATTAAATTTTTGTAAACAAGTTAAAGTAACGGAAATCGTTGTGCCGTAACAGATCATTATTTCAGGTAGGCCACGCAAGGCATTTTCGGACAACTTATTGAGTGTACATCACAGTTTTGACATGCTATTTGTTTCTTATATCTAAAAAAAACATAACAACATGCATTGTCGGGCAGGAAAATGAATATCTCCTTGAGAAGGTCCACTCTCGCGTTACTCGCGTCATCATTATTATTAACAATTGGCCGTGGCGCCACTCTGCCATTTATGACGATTTACCTCAGTCGGCAGTATCATCTGAGCGTTGACCTGATCGGCTATGCGATGACGGTCGCGCTGACCATTGGCGTGGTGTTCAGCCTTGGCTTTGGTATTCTGGCCGACAAGTTCGATAAAAAACGCTATATGCTGCTGGCAATTTGTGGCTTTGCTTCCGGCTTTATTGCAATCCCGCTGGTGCATAACGTGGTGGTAGTGGTTTTACTCTTTGCCCTGATCAACTGTGCCTACTCCGTCTTCGCCACGGTGCTGAAGGCCTGGTTTGCCGATAATCTGTCTGCCACCAACAAGACTAAAATTTTCTCGCTTAACTATACCGTGCTGAATATTGGCTGGACCGTTGGTCCACCGCTGGGCACTCTACTGGTGATGCAAAGCATTAACCTGCCATTCTGGCTGGCTGCCGCCTGTTCAGCATTGCCACTGGTGTTTATCCAGACCTGGGTAAAACGTTCGACAGCACCATCAGAAGGTTTAAACGCCGCGGTGTGGTCCCCTTCGGTACTCCTGCGCGACCGGGCATTATTTTGGTTTACGTTATCGGCCTTTCTGGCATCGTTTGTTGGCGGTGCTTTTGCGTCCTGTATTTCGCAATACGTTATGGTGGTCGCCGATGGCGATTTTGCCGAGAAAGTGGTAGCAGTCGTCCTGCCCGTTAACGCCGCCATCGTAGTATCACTGCAATACGCACTTGGCCGCAGGCTCACCGCCACGAATATCCGCCCGTTGATGACAGTGGGTACAGTCTTCTTTGTCGTTGGCCTGGTCGGTTTCGCTTTCTCCGGCAACAGTCTGTTGTTATGGGGAATTTCTGCTGCCTTTTTCACTATCGGCGAAGTCATTTACGCGCCGGGTGAATACATGCTTATCGACAACATCGCGCCAGCAGGCATGAAAGCCAGCTATTTTTCCGCCCAGTCGTTGGGCTGGCTTGGCGCAGCGGTTAACCCATTAGTCAGCGGCGTCATTTTAACCACATTGCCGCCATGGTCGCTGTTTGTCGCGCTGATAGTGGCGATCGTTCTTGCCTGGGCGCTCATGATAAAAGGCATGCGCGCCAAGCCCTGGGGGCAGACGGTGGTCTGTTGATGAGTATAGCGACAGAGCCGAAGCCGCTCTGTCGCATACCTCAGATTGCAACCAGTCCCCGAACGCCCTCGGCCTCCATATTTTTACCATCACCGCTTTGAATAATGCTGCCCCGCGACATGAGCAGGTATTTGTCGGCCAGCTGCTGCGCAAAATCGTAGAACTGCTCCACCAGCAAAATAGCCATATCCCCCCGGTGCGCCAGTTGAGAAATCACCTGACCAATCTCTTTAATCACCGACGGCTGGATCCCTTCCGTTGGCTCATCAAGAATCAACAACTGTGGGCGACTTGCCAGCGCTCGTCCAATGGCCAGTTGCTGCTGTTGCCCGCCGGACAAATCTCCGCCACGCCGATGCTTCATCTCCTGTAAAACCGGAAAGAGCGCGTAAATATCATCCGGCACATGCCGGGCCTCCGGTGCTGAAAAACGGGAAAGACCGAGCAGCAGATTCTCTTCGACCGTCAAACGCGGAAAAATATCACGCCCCTGTGGGACATACGCCACACCGGCCCTGACCCGCTGATGCGGCTTCCAGTGAGTGACATTTTTATCCTGCCAGAGCACGCTTCCGCTACGGGCCGGAATAAGTCCCATCAGACACTTTAGTAGTGTTGTTTTCCCCACGCCGTTACGCCCCAGCAGGCATGTCACCTCACCGATACGCGCTTCAAAGCTCACCCCGCGCAGAATATGGCTGCCACCATAATATTGATTCAGTTCTTTCACCTGCAGCATATAAACTCCTTAACGCCCGAGATAGACTTCAATAACCTGCTCGTTGGCCTGCACATCGCGAAGACTCCCCTGAGCGAGGACACGTCCCTGATGTAATACTGTGACGCGATCGGCAATGGTTTCAACAAATCCCATATCGTGCTCAACAACCATCAGAGAGTGCTTTCCGGCAAGCTGGCGAAACAGCTCCGCCGTGTATTCCGTTTCCGCATCCGTCATCCCCGCCGCGGGTTCATCCAGTAGCAGTAAATGCGGCTCCTGCACCAGCAGCATGCCAATTTCGAGAAACTGTTTTTGCCCATGCGAAAGCAGACCGGCGCGGCGGGCCCGCTCATTACCCAGCCGCAACAGCGCCAGTACTTCATCAATACGATCCCGTTGTTCGCCTGAGAGTCGTGCCCGTAGAGCCCCCCAGACAGATTTATCATTTTTCAGCGCCAGCTCCAGGTTCTCTTCCACCGTTAATGCTTCAAATACCGTGGGCTTTTGAAATTTCCGTCCAATCCCCTGACGCGCGATGGCAATGGGATCCAGCGTTGTTAAATCGGTCGACTGATCGTATATCGCACGACCACTTTGCGGTCTGGTTTTACCGGTTATGACATCCATTAACGTCGTCTTCCCGGCGCCGTTGGGGCCAATAATACAGCGCAGCTCCCCGACGCCAATATTGAGCGAGAGATCCGTTAACGCCTGGAATCCGTCGAAATTAACGTTAATTTTTTCCAGTTGGAGTACCGGGTCCGTTTGTTCGCGAAACCGATCGCCCGGCATCTGGCGAGTAAAAAGTCCTTCATCCGGCTGCATTATTTGTCTCCTTTGCGAAACAGGCCAATCACACCACGAGGTAAAAAAAGCGTAACGCCAATAAAGATCAGGCCAAGAAACAGCTGCCAGTATTCCGGCATAATGACGGTAAACAGGCTTTTAGCACCGTTCACCAGTACAGCGCCAAATACCGGGCCGATCAGGGTTCCACGTCCGCCGAGAGCAACCCAAATCGCCGCTTCAATCGAGTTGGTCGGCGACATTTCGCTGGGGTTGATAATCCCTACCTGCGGGACATAAAGCGCCCCGGCCAGGCCGCACAGTACAGCGGAAAGCGTCCACACCAGTAACTTGAAACCTTTCGGATCGTAACCACAGAACATCAAACGGTTCTCGGCATCGCGCACGGCGGTCAGAATACGACCAAACTTACTGCGGCCCAGCGCAAGTCCCAGCCATATTGCCAGCACCAGCAGCATAACCGTCGCCAGAAACAGCGCGATCCTGGTGGACGTCGCGGTCACCGGAAACCCCAGAATGGTGGTAAAACCGGTAAAACCGTTATTTCCACCAAAGCCGGTTTCATTGCGGAAAAATAGCAGCATTCCGGCGAAAGTCAGGGCCTGGGTCATGATGGAGAAATAGACACCTTTGATTTTTGAACGGAAGGCAAACCAACCAAATACCAGCGCCAGCAGGCCTGGCACCAGAACAACCAGCAGCATTGCCCAGAGAAAATGTTGCGTCCCCCACCAAAACCAGGGCAGCTCGCTCCAAGACAGGAACGACATAAAGGCCGGTAATCCTTCGCCGGAAGCCTGGCGCATCAGGTACATTCCCATCGCATATCCCCCCAGCGCGAAGAAGATACCGTGTCCCAGCGAGAGCATTCCGGCATAGCCCCACACCAGATCCAGCGCAACGGCCACAATGGCATAGCAGAGAATTTTCCCGGCCAGCGTCAACGTCCACACCGATATGGCCAGCGGATGCTCCGCAGGTAACAACGCAAGAAACGGCAGAATAATCAACGCCAGCAGTAAGCCCAGACCCAGCACGCGTGTTGTACGCGGCGCTTTACGCGCCAGCGTTATTGTCATTGGCATCGTCATCAATCAATAACCCTCCCTTTCAGCGCGAAAAGTCCCTGAGGTCGTTTCTGAATAAACAGAATGATCAACACCAGGATCATGATTTTGCCGAGAACCGCCCCCACCTGAGGCTCCAGAATTTTATTGAAGATCCCCAGCCCAAATGCCGCAGCCACGCTCCCGGCAAGCTGTCCAACGCCGCCCAGTACCACCACCAAAAACGAATCGATAATGTAGCTTTGCCCCAGCTCCGGTCCTACGTTACCTAGTTGCGAGAGCGCCACGCCTCCCAGTCCGGCAATTCCTGAACCAAGGCCAAAGGCCAGCATATCGACTCGTCCGGTAGGTACGCCGCAGCAGGCCGCCATATTGCGATTTTGCGTCACGGCACGCACGCGCAGCCCGAGGCGCGTTTTATTCAACAGCAGCCAGGTGAAGAACAGCACCAGCATGGCAAAGCCAAGCACCACTATTCGGTTCCACGGCAATATCAGATTGGCATAAACCTGAATGCCGCCGGAAAGCCATGCGGGATTGGCGACTTCCAGGTTTTGCGCGCCGAAAGCCATACGCACCAGTTGGATGAGCATCAGGCTGATACCCCAGGTCGCCAGCAGCGTTTCGAGCGGGCGGCCGTATAAATGGCGTATCACCCCACGCTCCAGAAGCATTCCTACTGCCGCAGTCAGCAAAAAGGCAACAGGGAGAGCAATAACCGGATACCAGGCCAACCATTGCGGAAAAAACTGGCCCATCAGCTGTTGCACCATCCAGGTACAGTACGCCCCGAGCATTAACATTTCGCCATGCGCCATATTGATGACGCCGAGTAATCCATAGGTTATCGCCAGACCCAATGCCGCCAGCAGCAAAATAGAACCCAGTGACAGTCCCATGAAAGCCTGCCCAAGAAGATCCCCAACCTTCATACGATGCGAGATGGAATTCAGGCTTTCGCCAGCGGCAGCACGCACGCGTGCATCAGGTTCATGTTCAGCTCGGGTGAATGGCTGCAGGCGCGCCTGAGTTTCAGGATCATTTGACGCCCCTAATAGTTCGATTGCCTGAAGCCTGACCTCCGGCGAGGTGCTGCTCAGTTGCAGATTTGCCAGTGCAATAGCGAGTGCGGATTTCACATCACCATCTGACTCCTGAGCCAGTCGTTGTTGTAAAAACGGCAGCATGCCCGGCTGCGCCTCACGCTGTAATGTACGAGCTGCCTTTAGCCTTACCGTGACACTGTCACTTAAAAGCTGATGGACAGCCAACGCTCCGGCTACCAGATTACGCAGGCGGTTAGTCAGGCGAATTTTTTTTAGCTCGCCGTTTGGGGCTGTCGCTGTTCCTAACGGCTGTACGTGCGAGCCGTTCATGATGAAGGCATTTTTCGTGTTATCGGTCAGCAGGTTCTCATCTCGTAGCGCACTGAGCAGCGGGATGCGCTGAACGTCGGGATTCACCGCCCATTGTTCAAGCAAGGCGGCCTGCTGAGCACGGTTGGCGGCGGTAAAGGTATCAGCATCTGCGGCATGGGCTATCCACGGCAAAAACCACATCAGCAACAACACACCACGAATAAAGCGCATAGCTTTCATGAGCGTTCTCCAAAGCATTACCCTCCCGCAGGAGGGCGTTAGATCAGTTGCTGGCGGTTTTCACAGGCTGTTCAGATTTTTTATCATTACCAGCGATGTACGGACTCCACGGCTGGGCGCGGACTGGTTGGTCGGTTTGCCACACCACGTTAAACTGGCCGTTGCCTTCAATCTCGCCAATCATGACGGGTTTATGCAGGTGATGGTTGGTCGCATCCATGGTCAGGGTAAAACCTGATGGCGCAGCGAAGGATTGCCCGGCCATAGCAGCACGAACTTTATCCACATCGGTAGTTCCGGCTTTTTCTACCGCCTGCGCCCACATATGCAGGCCAACATATGTGGCTTCCATTGGGTCGTTCGTCACCACCGAATCAGCATTCGGTAATTTGTGCGCTTTGGCATACGCCCGGTAATCAGCGACAAACTTTTTGTTGGCCGCATTATCGACGGACTCAAAGTAGTTCCAGGCGGCAAGGTTGCCCACCAGCGGTTTGGTATCAATACCGCGTAGCTCCTCCTCACCCACGGAAAAAGCCACCACCGGCACATCGGTGGCTTTCAGCCCCTGATTCGCTAACTCTTTATAGAACGGTACGTTAGAATCCCCATTGATGGTTGATACCACCGCCGTTTTTCCCCCTGCGGCGAATTTTTTAATACTGGCGACAATGGTCTGGTAATCGCTGTGTCCGAATGGGGTGTACACCTCTTCGATGTCTTTATCGGCGACCCCTTTTGAGTGCAAAAAGGCGCGTAAAATTTTGTTGGTCGTGCGCGGATAAACATAATCCGTGCCCAGCAGGAAGAAGCGTTTCGCGCTACCGCCGTCCTCACTCATCAGATACTCAACCGCAGGGATCGCCTGCTGATTGGGAGCTGCGCCGGTATAGAAGACGTTAGGCGACATCTCCTCACCTTCATATTGCACCGGGTAAAACAGCAGACCGTTTAACTCTTCAAATACCGGTAGAACCGATTTACGCGACACCGATGTCCAGCAGCCGAAAACTGCCGCCACCTTGTCCTGACTCAGCAGTTGTCTTGCTTTTTCAGCAAATAACGGCCAGTTCGAGGCCGGGTCAACCACCACCGGTTCCAGCTTTTTACCCAACACACCGCCCTGAGCATTTATTTCATCGATGGTCATCAAGGCCACATCTT
The DNA here is from genome assembly GCF_001037485.2 of Citrobacter sp. MGH105. Taxonomy (NCBI): domain Bacteria; kingdom Pseudomonadati; phylum Pseudomonadota; class Gammaproteobacteria; order Enterobacterales; family Enterobacteriaceae; genus Citrobacter; species Citrobacter sp. MGH105. The sequence goes on from NZ_CP073048.1 coordinate 2,704,016, forward strand.
TTAGCGGCGTTTCGGATATGGCCATCGTGCCGGATAACGAATGCATGATGCCAACCTTAATGGTGTCGGCTGCCTGAACGCTAAAACTCACGCCCATTGCGACAACAGAGGCAGAAAGTGCAAAAGCTTTTAAAAATGTACGACGCTGCATAGTTTCACTCCTGAAATTAGACTTGCTGAAAGCTCCGGTGCAGCCGGGCAGACAAAACGGTGCAAATTAAGGGTGTTCAGAAGTGATAAGGCAAAAACGATGCCAGATATTAAAACCTCATATAAAATCAATAAATTAGCATCTGACGCACATAAATCAGTATTACATTTCCCCGCCCAAAGGATTAATCAAACGAAAAATTGAACCACCATGAGACAACTCTGCATTATAAACGTGCAACAATCTGTATCAGCAGCACACCGTCATAACAGCGTCTCAGGGTTTAAAAACAGGGTTGTTTGTGCGCAGATAAATGTGTCTCGTCACTATTATTTATTTTATTCGACGTGATCATGTCAAAAATTTACTTTTCAGTCGAAATAATCACACAGTTCAGCCTTTGTTTAAGATTGAATTGCTACTATAGTCATAAGCGAGGTGAACTTAAGGTAAGAGAGGAAACTCACAGATAAAGGAGCATTTACTATGCTGGGTAATATGAATATTTTTATGGCTGTTCTGGGAATTATTTTATTTTCCGGTTTCCTGGCCGCGTATTTTAGCCACAGATGGGATGATTGATGAACGGAGATAGTCCTGCACCGACCCGGCCCCTTGTTGCGTAGCTGCACAAGGGGCCATTTTTTTTACCTGAATCGCACTCGCTGTGCCTTTTTCCTGATTTACAGATAAAAAAAACCGCCGGATAAACCAGCGGTAAATGCTTGCATGGATAGATTTGTGTTTTGCTTTTATACGCTATCTGGCAATTCCCTGCGAAGATAACGGATAGTCAGCTAACCTATCATCGACAACCCCAATGAAAGTTAAACGAAACGCAACTACCTCAAAGCGTTTTTCGAAAACTCACGCACTGAGGGGATACGAGGTTCCGTCATTGGTGTCCACCAACGCAATTTGCTCATTTTCATCCATAAACATGCAGCGATTCCTGCCGGTCAGTTTCCCCTGATACATCGCCCTGTCGGCCCGACCAAGCGCGGTATCCAGCGTTTCACCCTGTTGAACCCGGGTTATGCCTGCCGTCACCGTGATACCGATCTCTCCATCAGAGTAGGGAATTTTTTTCTGACCAATCAGACGACAAAGTCGCAAACCCGCCTGGCATGCCTGCTCGTCCGTTTTTGTTCTGATGATGATAATGAACTCTTCTCCACCGTAACGGTACGCCGCCTCATCATATCGCGTCCATGACAATAAATTTGATGCCAGAGCCCGCAATACCACGTCACCCACCAAATGGCCGTAGGTATCGTTAACGTATTTAAAACGATCGATATCTAACAACAATATATAAAGATTAAGCGGTTCGGCGTCGAGCAACTGCCGGTCAAAAGACTCATCAAGCATTCTTCTGCCAGGTAAACCTGTTAATGCGTCGATATTACTGCGGATACTCAATAAATATATTTTGTAGTCCATTACAGATGAGGTAAATGCCAGCAGCGCATCCTGGAAGCTGTCGAAATGCCATGAATGGCTACGATTCTCCACGATAGCCATTAGCAATTTCTTGCCTGATAAATGCATCTTTTCGTGGGTGGCGCTTATCTTGCTTACGTAACTACAATCATCCTCATTGTACCGTGATTGATTATTAAGCCACTGTCCAAATCGACAAACAAAATGCGAGTTTTCACCCATAATATCCGGCTGTGTAACATCTGAAGACACCACGCAGCGGAACATTGTCACTAACCATTTGTAGTGGGCATCAATGGACTTGTTCAACTCAATCAAAATTGCATCTATTTCCTTCGTATTTCTCATCATCACGTTCTCCCTCCCTGTTCGAGCGTTTCTGATGGAATTATCTTAACGATAAAAAAGAAAATTTATGTAAATTTTTTAATAGTAATTAATAAATCATAATTAACAGGATATTACGCTATACCATCTGTTGTGGCATAGCGTTGTCACTAAAGCGGTCAAACCAATAACGGTTCATTCAGCATTTCATTAAGCCCAATCACCTCTAATTGATCGGATGTGTAGGTTTTGTCGCCTCTGGCATATTGATACGCAGAACCATGGGAAAACCCGGATTCACGCGCTTCTTTATACCGTGCGATGATTTCAGCATTTGAGCGTGAAACATGTGGCGTAAACGGAGTGACGCTGGATTGCACAATTGTACTATCTGCACATCCGGACATAACAAGCACAGCTATTAGAACCCCTATTTTCATTAACAATTACCTGAGAAACCTGCCCGTACATGAACGCTAATCTTATCAAACATTCAAAGGCATCATCATTATTAAACCAGCATTCCTGAATATATTTCATCATCATTTGTTGATAACTATTATTGTCAGCTTTCATATAAAACCATAAAAATTGCCATCTTTTAAAATAATAAAAAACCGGGCATCACGCCCGGCTCAATATTCTGGCTAATAATCTCTTAGACGCTCAAACCTCGATGCTCCAGCATCGGCTCCATTCGGGGATCGCGCCCACTCCACTGGCGGTAAAGTTCAGTTAAATCAGTACTGTTACCGCGGGACAAAATAGCTTCACGGAACTTTTGCCCGTTTTCACGAGTTAATCCGCCCTGCTCTACAAACCACTGATAGCCGTCATCGGCCAGCATTTGCGTCCATAAATAGGCGTAATACCCTGCGGCATAGCCGCCGCCGAAGATATGGGCAAAATAGCTGCTGCGATAACGAGGCGGCACGGCCTTGAGATCCAAATCTTCAACCGCCAGCGCCTGCTGTTCAAATTGATCGACCGAAAGAGATAACGCGCTCTTTTCCAGACTGTGCCAACGCATATCCAGCAATGCGGCACTGAGCAGTTCGGTCATGTCGTAACCTTTGTTGAACAGGCTGGCCCGCTGCATCTTATCCCGCAACGCCTGCGGCATTTGCTCCCCGGTATCAACATGACGAGCAAAATGAGCAAAGACCTGCGGATGACTCGCCCAGTGTTCGTTGATCTGCGAAGGAAATTCAACAAAATCACGCGGAGTGTTGGTCCCTGAAAGCGTGGCATAACGCTGAGTGGCGAACAGGCCGTGCAACGTGTGCCCAAACTCATGAAATAACGTAATAACATCATCCCACAATAACAATGCAGGCTGACCCTTTGCCGGTTTTTGATAATTACACACGTTGTAAATAACCGGCCGGGTTTCATTGAGTTGCGATTGCTCAACAAAATTGCCCATCCAGGCACCACCGCTTTTCGATTCCCGGGCAAAGAAATCGCCGTAAAATAACGCCAGCCCTACGCCATCGTGATCGAATATTTCCCATACCCGAACATCCGGGTGATAAACAGGAATGTCGAACCGTTCTATAAATTTTATGCCAAAGAGTTGATTAGCTGTCCAGAAAACGCCCTCGTTCAGCACCGTATCAAGGGCAAAGTAAGGTTTGAGCTGCGCCTCATCAAGAGCATATTTCTCACGACGAACCTGCTCGGCATAAAATGCCCAGTCCCAGGCCTCGACGTTAAATTTCCCCTGTTCGTGATTGATAACATTCTGGATTTCGGCCTGTTCATCCAATGCCCTGGCTCGCGCAGCGGGAACAATAGCCCGCATGAAATTCAGTGCCACTTCTGGTGTTTTTGCCATCTGATCGGCAATTTTCCATGCAGCGTAATTGGCAAAACCGAGTAGTTTCGCCTGCTGCATCCGGATCTCGACCAGTCGCTGAATAATCGCCCGAGTATCGTTAGCGTCATTGTTTTCTGCTCTCGTCCATGCGCGGTTGAACAGATTCTCACGGGTCTGGCGATCGCGTAACGCCGCAAGCGCCGGTTGCTGAGTCGTATTCAAGAGCGGGATAACCCAACGCGCTTCAAGCCCTTTCTCCTTTGCAGCTTCGGCGGCAACAGCAATTTCCTCTGCGCTAAGTCCGTCCAGGTAACGTGCATCATCCACCACCAGAGCACCGGACTTGTTCGCCGCCAGCAGCCGTTGATTAAACTGGCTGGTCAACGTGGCGGACTCTGTATTGAGCGCTTTAAGGTTCGCTTTATCGACCTCATTCAGACGCGCGCCGGCTAATACAAAACGCTGGTGGATGACCTCCAGCAAGCGTAATGATTCGTTATCCAGCCCCAGCGAACCTCGCTGTTGCCAGACCGCTTCAACGCGCGAAAAAAGCGCGCCATTGAGATAAATATCATTGGCAAGGCTCGCCAGTTCAGCGGAAAATTCTTCGTCAAGGCGCTGTAGTTCATCGTTGGTGTGTGCCGCCGTCATCGCGAAGAAAACGCGGGTTACACGTGTGAGCAGCGTGCCGCTTTGTTCAAGCGCCAGCAACGTATTGGCAAAATCAGGGGCCTGCGGGTTTTGCACAATCGCCTCGATCTCTGCACGTTTTTGCCGCACGCCTTCATCGAACGCTGGGCGATAGTGCTGCACCTCTATCTGATCAAACTGCGGTGCCTGGTACGGCAACGTGCTGTGACGTAAAAAAGGATTCGTTAACGACATCTTTCACTCCTGACAACGATTTGTTTACCAGAGTAGACTTCCCAGGAATCAACCGCAATCGCGTTACGCAGGAATAGCTCTGAACGGAAATGACGTGCTATGGTAGTACGACATAAAAAGCGTTGAGGAACAGTGAGATGATCGTTTTAGTAACCGGAGCAACCGCAGGTTTTGGTGAGTGCATTACGCGTCGTTTTATTGAGAATGGGCATAAAGTTATTGCCACCGGACGCCGCCAGGAGCGCCTGCAGGAACTGAAAGAGGAATTGGGTGACCGCCTCTATACCGCGCAGCTGGACGTACGTAATCGTGCATCGATTGAAGAGATGCTGGATGCCCTGCCTGCTGAATGGCGCAGTATTGATGTTCTGGTCAACAACGCGGGTCTGGCGCTGGGGCTTGAGCCTGCTCACAAGGCCAGCATTGAAGACTGGGAAAATATGATCGACACCAACAACAAGGGGCTGGTTTATATGACCCGTGCCGTTCTGCCAGGCATGGTTGAACGCAACCGCGGTCATATTATCAATATCGGTTCTACAGCGGGCAGTTGGCCATACGCTGGAGGTAACGTCTACGGTGCGACCAAAGCGTTTGTTCGCCAGTTTAGCTTGAATTTACGTACTGATTTACACGGCACTGCAATTCGCGTTACCGACATCGAGCCGGGTCTGGTTGGCGGTACGGAGTTCTCTAATGTCCGTTTTAAAGGTGATGACGCCAAAGCTGAAAAAGCCTACGAAAATACCACGGCGCTGACTCCGCAAGATGTTACAGAAGCGGTATGGTGGGTGGCTTCTTTGCCAGCTCATGTCAATATCAACACCCTTGAAATGATGCCTGTCACACAGTCTTTTGCCGGGCTGAGTATCCACCGGAGCTAATTTCTCTGCCCGGCCTTGCGCCGGGTATAGATAGCCTGAAAGAAGTGATAAAATATCCGGGTTAACTCTCTAAAAAGTAAGAATGAATGACCGTAGAAACGCAGCTCAACCCTACACAGCCAGTAAATCAACAGATTTACCGTATTCTTCGCCGTGATATCGTGCATTGTCTGATTGCACCCGGTACACCGCTGTCGGAGAAAGAGGTTTCCGTACGTTTTAATGTGTCACGCCAGCCGGTACGAGAAGCATTCATCAAACTGGCCGAGAACGGTCTGATTCAGATCCGCCCGCAGCGTGGCAGCTACGTGAATAAAATTTCGCTGTCGCAGGTGCAAAACGGCTGTTTTGTTCGCCAGGCAATTGAATGTGCCGTGGTACGCCGTGCCGCATCGCTGATCAACGATCAACAGTGCTATCAGCTTGAACAGAATTTGCATCAGCAGCGCATCGCAATTGACCGAAAACAGATTAATGATTTCTTCCAGCTTGATGATGAGTTTCATCAGAAACTGGCTTTAATCGCCGAGTGCCAACTCGCCTGGGATACCGTTGAGAATATAAAGGCTACAATTGACCGCGTTCGTTATATGAGCCTGGATCATATTTCCCCGCCTGAAATGCTGCTACGCCAGCATCACGATATCTTTGCCGCCCTTGAGAAGCATGATGGCGATGCGGTCGAGCGCGCAATGATGCTCCATCTTCAGGAAATTGGTGAGTCCGTTCAGCTTATTCGTCAGGAAAATAGCGACTGGTTCAGCGAAGATTAACACTACGCTCACCTCACTCCGGGGTGAGTTTCTCCTGCGTTTTCCCCTCTCCCGCATAACTGCATAAAAAAAGCTGTGATTTTGATCGAAAACAAAAAAAATCATTAACGAGAAGCGTATTTATATTGCGCCCGTTACGTGGGACTAAAAGCCCACGGGCTTTGACGGTAAGTTGGAAAGGAGAAAACACCATGAAAACATACGATCGTAACCGTAACGCAATCACCACTGGCAGCCGCGTCATGATCAGCGACACCGGACTCACAGGCCGCATTACAGCAATAGATACCGATGGTCTGACCGCTGAGCAGATTCGCCGCGGGAAAACAGTGGAAATCGAAGGATGTGAAGGCAAATACGCCCCCCTCGAGCTGATTCGTTTAGGCATGAACTAATTGGTGTGAATGCCAGAAAACACAGCGCCATCTGGCCGTTGCAAGCCAGATGGCGACATAAAGCATAATCTTCGTTACTTCAGTTTTGCTGCATACTTCGCAACCGTCGCCTTCGCCCCTTCAGCCAGTAAAGTAAGATACGCTTGTGTGACCTGACGGTTGAACAGTTCAACCTGTGGCAGTTCACGGCCAAAAATAGCATCGATTGCCAGCAGCGCCTGAACGCGCTCTTCGCCCTCGTTGCTGCTACGCACCGCATTCTGGATCACCGGCAACAGTGGATCGCTAATTTCAATCGCTTGGCCCTGTTCATCCACACCACCGACGTAACGCATCCAACCAGCGACACCCAGTGCCAGCAGCGCAAAGTCACTACCGTGCACAATGTGCCAACGAATGGAATCAAGCATACGCTGCGGCAGTTTTTGACTACCGTCCATGGCGATCTGCCAGGTACGATGACGCAGCGCCGGATTGCTGTAGCGTTCAATTAACAGATCGGCGTAACGCTGTAGGTCAACACCTTTTACTTTCAGCGTAGGTGCTTGTTCCTGCAACATCAGCGCACGTGCAGCAAGACGATAGTTTTCATCGCCCATGCAATCGTTAATGTGTTGATATCCCGCCAGATACCCAAGATACGCAAGGAAAGAGTGGCTGCCGTTGAGCATACGCAGTTTCATCTCTTCAAACGGAATGACATCAGCCACCAGTTCCGCCCCGGCCTTTTCCCATTCAGGACGGCCGGCAACAAAGTTATCTTCAATTACCCACTGGCGGAACGGTTCGCATGCCACGCCTGCCGGGTCGCGTACACCGGTGATATGTTCAATTTTGTCTAGTGTCTCCTGCGTAACCGCCGGGACAATGCGGTCAACCATTGTTGATGGGAAGGTCACATGTTGTTCGATCCACGCGGCCAGTTCCATATCCACCGCTCGGGCATATGCAGTGACAACATTGCGCATCACATGACCGTTTTCTGGCATGTTATCGCAGGACATCACGGTAAAGGCGGCTAAACCCGCAGCTTTGCGACGCGCCAGGGCTTCAACCACCACGCCCGGCGCAGTTTTTGGTTGTTTAGGGTTTTGCAGATCGGCTGCAATCATCGGGTTGTCTAACATCAGTTGGCCGGTCGCCGGAGAATGGCAGTATCCTTTCTCGGTAATGGTCAGGGAAACGATCGCGACCTGCGGTTCACACATCGCTGCCAGTACGCTTTCCAGACCATCAACCTGCGCATGCAATGCATTTTTCACCACGCCCACGACTCTCGCAGTCCAGGCATCAGCAGACATCTCTGCAACGGTATACAGATTATCTTGCTGTTTCAGATCGAAAATCTGCTGCTCGCCGCCAATCAGGTTCACTTCGCAGTAGCCCCAGTCACTGCCGTGATCGGCGGCCAGAATGTCAGCGTAAACACCCTGATGTGCGCGGTGAAACGCGCCAAATCCCAGATGAACAATACGCGGAACCAGTTTTGTACGATCGTAGTCAGGAAGTGCAGCCTTTGCCGCTAACAGCTTGTTTTGCATGGTATGGCCTACTTATAAATGAAATCAGGACTGTTCCAGAGTAACGCCTGTATGGTTGTATGTTTTGATTTGCATTAAGCTTTTTATGATTGGTATGACATCATGTAAAGCTGTGTAATAGCATGGGCAGCGTACGAGTACATCCGCCCATGCTACTGTCTGGTATCAGCTTGTCTGAGTCACCGAGCAACGAACCTTCTCGGCTTTATTCACCTCGGCAGCATCCTCAAGTACGCTCAGGTCGCGATCTTTCACTTCTGGCATCAGCAACGCGGAAATCAGACCAATCAGTGAGTAAGCGATGACCATCACCAGAATTGGCCACCAGGAATTAGTCATGTTGCAGAAAATACCCGCCAGAACCGGACCAAAACCAACAGCAACCAACCCGCCCGCTTCTTTTGAAATCGCCATTCGCGTAAACCGGTTACGCGCACCGAACATTTCCGCCATGGTAATATTTTCGAGAGCAAATAACCCCAATACAGCAAAATTATGAATAACAATCAGTGCCGTCATGATGACACCCGGGCTATACGTTTTATCCACTACAATTGACAGCATCGGGTAAGCCAAAATAATTGCCGAGATATTCAGGATAATATAAGGCAAACGACGACCAAACTTATCAGACAACCAGCCAAGCAACGGTATTGTAATAAAGCCCAACACCGAACTGATCATTAAGGCATCAGTGGGTATAGATTTATCAAATAACAGCGTCTGCACTAAATAACCGGCAAGGAAGGTTTGGATTAATCCTGAATTACCCGCCTGTCCAAAACGTAGGCCGGTTGCCAGCCAGAAAGATTTACTGGTAAACATCGCCCCCAGCGTATTTTCTGACGAATTATTTAATGCCGGAGCGTTTTCTTCATCATTCACTTTCTCAAATACCGGGCTTTCTTTGAGATTCATACGCAACCAGATGGCAAAGATCATCACCACGACACTCGCCAGGAACGGAATGCGCCAACCCCAGGCTAATAACTCCTCACGGTCGAGCGCAAAGAACATCACCGCCCAGATGGCCGTTGCGCTAAGGGTTCCACAGTTGGTCCCCATGGCAACAAGTGAGGAAATAATGCCACGTTTACCTTTTGGCGCGTACTCGGCAAGCATCGTGCCCGCACCCGAAATTTCAGCCCCCGCACCAAGCCCTTGCACGATACGCAGCGTCACCAGCAGCACAGGCGCAAAGATACCAATTTGTGCATATGTTGGCAGCACGCCAATTAAGGTCGTACAAATTCCCATCATCGTAATGGTAATAAACAGTACTTTTTTACGGCCGATGCTGTCTCCCATTTTGCCAAATATAAATGCCCCAACAATACGAGCAATATATCCTGCACCGTATGTACCCATCGCTAAAATAAGCGCCATGGCGGCTGACTGTTCCGGGAAAAATATTTCATGGAATACCAGTGCGGCACCCAAAGAATATAACTGAAAATCCATAAATTCGAGCGCAGTACCCAACCATCCGGATACGGCAGCTCTAACCAGATCTTTCGTGGATCTTTCGTGTTTTTCTTGATTCATATTGGCTATCTCTAAGAGGTAAGATGCGTACCACTTACTCGCAGTTATTTATATTATTCACTGAATGTAAGTAAGACTTTGCAGCAGTGCTGCTGATCTTTCTCAAACAATTCAATTGCGTCGGTAACGTGGTGATAGTCAAAAGTGTGAGTAATAAGTTGATTAGGATCGATAAGTCCGTTGACCAACCAATCAATCACAATCGGGAATTTGTTCGCATTTAATCTTGAGGAATAAATGGACAGTTCTTTCCCGGTAATGCCTTGTTGAATAATCTGACAAGGATCGCTGGAGAAGCCCATCAGAACAATTCGCGCGGCCGGCGATGCCAGCGTGATTGCCTCCTGTAAAATGGATGGATGGCAAGCTGCATCCACGATAATGGTCGGTTTTAGTCCGTTTTCCGCAAGGAACTCTTGCAACGAGTGCTGACTATTATTGATTGCCCAGTCTGCACCGCACTGCTTCGCCATGGCCAGGCGCTCATCGATTCTGTCAGCAATCACTACAGTTTTGACCTTATAGACACGCTTAAGCGCCTGTACAGTGGTCAATCCCATAGGCCCTGCGCCATAAATTAGCGCAATATCGTTTTCTGTTGGTTTAATTTGCCCGGTCACGTTTGCGGCGATAGTGAAAGGTTCCACCATAACGGCATGCTCATCAGGCACTGTATCGGGGATCGTCCAGGCATTTTTCGCTGGCACAACAGCGTACTCGCTGAAACCGCCATCGCGATGCACGCCCAGCACCACCAGCGATGTACAAACGTTAGGTTTACCAATTGAACAGGGATAACAATGTCCGCAGCTGATGACCGGATCAACGGACACCCGTTCACCTATTCTCGAATGGTCAACACCGTCACCTACCGCCTCGATCACGCCATAAAACTCATGGCCAATCACGCGCGGGTATTGTGCAAATGGATTATGACCGCGATAAATATGACTGTCGGAACCACAAATCCCCGCAAGTTTCACTTTTACCCTCACCTCACCTGCTAAGGGTTCTGGCACCGGTCGTTCGGCGATAACCAGCGTATTCGGTTTTTCAATCACGATACTTTTCATAGCAAATCACTCCTTACCAGTTCCACAGCGTGCCATCTTCCAGGCGAGCAACGGGCAGATATGCAGGGTCATACGGATATTTCGCCGCCAGTTTTTCGTCAAACTCGATCCCAAGACCAGGTTTGTCTCCTGGATGCATATAGCCGTTATCAAAGGTCCAGTTATGTGGGAACACTTCCAGCATTTGCTCGGAATAGCCCATATATTCCTGTACGCCGAAGTTCGGCACCCACAGATCAAAATGCAGCGCGGCGGCCATGCACACAGGCGACAGATCGGAAGGTCCATGTGAACCGGTACGAACCTGATACAGCGACGCGAAATCAGCAATCCGGCGCATACCGGTGATACCACCCGCATGGGTGATGGTGGTGCGGATATAGTCGATCAGTTGTTCTTCAATAAGCTGTTTACAGTCCCAGATGCTGTTGAACACTTCCCCTACCGCAATCGGCGTGACGGTATGCTGGCGGATCAGGCGGAAGCACTCCTGGTTTTCAGCTGGTGTTGGATCTTCCATCCAGAACAAACGGTACTGTTCAATGCTTTTGCCAAAACGGGCTGCTTCAATTGGCGTCAGACGGTGGTGCATATCGTGTAAAAGGTGTTCGTTGAAACCAAACTTGTCACGCACGGCGGCAAACAGTTTTGGCGTGAAATCCAGGTATTTCTCCGTTGACCACAACTGTTCTTCCGGCCATTGCCCTTTGGTGGCGGGTTCGTAGGCCAGTCCTTTGCCCTTAGACATACCGTAAGTGGTTTTCATGCCTGGCACGCCGCACTGCACGCGAATCGCTTTAAAGCCCATCTCTTTATGACGCGCATAATCTTCGAGTACATCATCAACGGTATGGCCTGTGGTGTGGCAGTAGACCATAACCCCTTCACGAGAAGCACCGCCGAGCAACTGGTACAACGGCATATTCGCCGCTTTCGCTTTGATGTCCCAGAGAGCCATATCCACGGCGGAAATCGCCGACATGGTGACCGGCCCACGACGCCAGTACGCGCCTTTGTAAAAAAACTGCCAGATGTCCTCAATACGATGCGCATCGCGACCAATAAGCTGCGGACACACGTGATCTTTCAGATAGGACGCCACGGACAGCTCGCGTCCATTTAACGTGGCATCTCCCAGCCCGGTGATCCCATCTTCTGTCGTAATTTTCAACGTTACAAAATTACGCCCAGGACAGGTGACAAACACTTCAGCCCCAACAATCTTCATTTCTTATTCCCTACATCTGTTCTTGTGATGCAGGAAATTTACTCAACTGAACTACTACCATACAAGTATAAAGATCAAAAAAACGCTGTTTGATCACAAAAAAGGCGCTATGCGCGCCCCCATCCAGCCACAATGATCAGCATGCCGCACAACGCCACCAGCGCGCCAGACCAGTCATATAAACTGAGTTTTACACCATCGACAATACGTAGCCATAGCAGCGCGGTCACCACGTAAACACCGCCATAGGCTGCGTATACACGCCCGCTGGCTGCCGGATGCAGTGTCAGCAACCAGACGAATAAAGCCAGTGACACCCCGGCGGGTATCAGCAACCAGGCTGTAGCTCCTCGCTTAAGCCAAAGCCAGGGTAAAAAGCAGCCAATAATTTCGCATAACGCGGTGATGAAAAAAAGAAATGTGGTCTTAAGCATTGATGTTATTCAGTTACCTTCGGTTTAACCATGATACGACAGAATCTCGTTAGCGTATCCATATCCACCGGGTGGGTATGCCCGCAAACTGGAATAGTGTAGAATTTAACCCTGTTTTATCGTTTTTACCCTTTCCCATAAAAGGAATTCACCATGAAAATTACACTGACCAAACGCCTGTGCCTGACAGCTATGCTGACGCTGGCTGCGGCTGTGTACACCTCTTCCGCATTTGCTGAAACCAGTAAACTGGTCATTGAATCCGGAGACAGTGCGCAAAGTCGTCAACAAGCCGCAATGGAAAAGGAACAATGGAACGATACGCGTCAGCTTCGCCAGAAAGTCAATAAACGTGCAGAGAAAGAGTGGGACAAAGCCGATACGGCCTTTGATAGCCGTGATAAGTGCGAGCAGAGCGCTAATATTAATGCGTACTGGGAACCTAACACCTTGCGCTGCCTCGACCGCCGTACTGGCCGCACCGTTGCCCCATAATCATTGCACTTTGAAGGATATTGAAAGGATACGATATGACTAGCGCCCTCAGTGTTAAGTTGCGCCCGCTGGAGCGTGAAGATTTACGATTCGTCCATCAGCTTGATAATAATGCCAGCGTAATGCGCTACTGGTTCGAAGAGCCTTACGAAGCGTTTGTTGAGCTGTCAGACCTGTATGACAAACACATCCACGACCAAAGCGAACGCCGCTTCGTGGTGGAGTGCGACGGTGAAAAAGCCGGGCTGGTGGAATTGGTTGAAATTAACCATGTACACCGCCGGGCCGAGTTCCAGATTATTATTTCGCCGGAATATCAGGGGAAGGGTCTGGCCTCACGGGCAGCAAAGCTGGCAATGGACTATGGCTTTACCGTGCTCAACCTCTATAAGCTGTATCTGATCGTCGATAAAGAGAACGAAAAGGCTATCCACATTTACCGTAAACTCGGTTTTATGGTGGAAGGCGAGCTGATCCATGAGTTCTTTATCAACGGTCAATACCGCAACACGATTCGTATGTGTATCTTCCAGCAGCAGTATCTGGCAGAGCACAAAACGGCAGGCCCTAATCTGCTGCCGCCTACCGCTCAGTAAACACGACTAGTAGTAGTCGATCGTGTTTTCAATCGAGTAATGATGTTCAACTGCCGGCTTCACGCTCTCATCAACGATAACAAGCTGGCAGTTGATCGGATTTGCGTATTCATCGTATTTGCACGTTTGTTTGACATTGCCTAACGGATGATTGTTGAGCATGCTCACCGCGGTGTAATCTAACTTCTTCAATGGGTCAACCGACGGTTTAGCATCAACTTGCAAAGTGCTGTCCTTACTGACGGTTGTTTTGCCCAGCGGGTAGCCTTCGGCATCATATCGATACTGCACCTTCATCTCTTTCCCCGTGGCGGAAACGACAAAGCCGTTATCGTCGGTATCCCACACCACACCGGCAGCAGGCAGTTCCGCTAGCTGGCATTTACCTTGTAAGCGGATCTTTTTTTCCAGCGTTTCGGCATCCCGATAGTAGTTAGCATCCAGGACCAGCGCCATACCGGTATTGTTTTCGATATCGTGCAGTTCAAGTGTATCGAAACACCCTTCCTGTGACAGGGTACCAGCAACGCGCTTAGTGACCTCACCTTTGTCGTTGAGCAGCGTCTGACTGAAATCTTTCACCGGCCCGCGCAGCGGATCGAAATCAAATTCATTGGAAAAACTGGCCATTTCCGGCGTAAAGGAAACCAGCCCTTTGGCGTTATCACACCCAACCAGCACGACACACAGGAAACCTAACAGGGTCTGTTTCTTCACATTTTTCACCGGGATAAGAAGATAATTCTCAATCATATTAGCAAATACAGTTATTTACACCAGAAATGCTAATCTTAGTCTATGTCGATCATAAAGGAGCTGATGATGAAATACGTAACAGGAATTGCCGCGATCTTACTGGCAGTTGCATCCCCACAGGTTCTGGCCGCACCTGCGTCATGTGAACGCGTGAAAAGCGATATCGAGCAGCGCATCATCAATAATGGCGTCGCAGAGTCCAGTTTTACGCTGAACATTGTCCCCAACGATCAGGCCGAACAACCTGATTCACTGGTGGTAGGACATTGTGCAAACGATACGCACAAAATTCTCTACACCCGGACTAACAGTGGAAACGCCCCTGCCAACAGCTCGCCTGCACAGGACGGGCACGTCGCCGAACCGCAATAAATCATACCCTCCGTACGCGGAGGGTTACTCCAGTTTGATATGCATTAAGATGCCATACTCATAAATGGGTAAACCCACTCTATTATTAGCATGCTATTAATTTCGCTGTAGAGATTAGTATATAGCGATAACTATAATGGAGTGAGTTATGTCTGATACTGAGCAATATGGAGGCATTAGCCGCAGGATGTTAGTGAAATCCTCGGCTATAGGTTCGTTGGCGCTTGCCGCTGGCGGGTTATCGTTACCTTTTGGGATGCGCACCGCAACTGCTGCGGTACAACAGGCAATGCAACCGGCTGAAGAGAAAGTGGTTTGGGGCGCTTGTTCCGTGAACTGCGGCAGTCGTTGTGCCCTGCAACTCCACGTCAAAGATGACGAGGTCGTATGGGTGGAGTCTGATACGACCGGAGACGATATTTATGGTCAGCACCAGGTGCGTGCCTGTTTGCGTGGACGCTCAATCCGTCGACGGATCAATCATCCGGACCGCCTCAATTATCCTATGAAGCGCGTGGGTAAACGCGGTGAGGGCAAATTCGAACGCATAACCTGGCAGGAAGCGCTGGATACCATCAGCACCAGTTTAAAAAATACCGTACAGAAATACGGTAATGAGGCCGTGTATATCAACTACACCTCTGGCATTGTCGGCGGCAATATTACTCGCTCCTCCCCTTATGCCTCGCTGGTCGCTCGATTGATGAACTGCTATGGCGGATTCCTGAGCCATTACGGCACATACAGTACCGCACAAATCGCGGCGGCAATGCCTTACACCTACGGCTCAAATGACGGCAACAGTACCTCCGACATTGAAAACACGAAGCTGGTGGTGATGTTCGGCAATAACCCTGCCGAAACGCGCATGAGCGGCGGTGGCATAACATACTTCCTTGAGCAGGCCCGGGAGCGTTCTAACGCCCGCATGATCGTCATCGACCCGCGTTATACCGATACCGCTGCGGGTCGTGAAGATGAGTGGATCCCTATCCGTCCGGGAACCGATGCCGCACTGGTGGCGGGAATCGCCTGGGTCCTGATTAACGAAGATCTGGTCGACCAGGCGTTCCTCGACACATATTGCGTCGGTTATGACGAGAAAACCCTACCCGCTGACGCCCCCGCTAACGGACATTACAAGGCCTATATACTTGGCAATGGCGATGACAGTGTCGCTAAAACGCCCCAATGGGCCTCGCATGTCACAGGGATCCCGGCCGAGCGCATCATTAAACTGGCACGGGAAATCGGTAGTACAAAACCGGCGTATATTTGTCAGGGTTGGGGTCCACAACGTCAAGCTAACGGCGAACTGACTTCGCGCGCGATCGCGATGCTGCCAATCCTGACCGGCAACGTTGGCATCAACGGCGGCAATAGCGGTGCACGAGAATCAACCTACACCATCACGATTGAACGCATGCCGCTGCCGGATAATCCCATCAAGACCCAGATATCCTGCTTTAGCTGGACCGACGCCATCGCCCGGGGTCCGGAAATGACCGCAACCCGCGATGGCGTGCGCGGTAAAGATAAGCTCGATGTACCGATTAAATTTATCTGGAACTACGCGGGCAACACCATTACTAATCAGCACTCAGATATCAATAAAACGCATGAGATCCTTCAGGATGATACGAAATGCGAAATGATAGTGGTCATCGAAAACTTCATGACCTCCTCAGCGAAATATGCCGATATCCTGCTGCCGGACCTAATGACCGTCGAACAGGAAGACATCATTCCTAACGACTATGCGGGCAACATGGGATACCTCATTTTTATTCAACCCGCGACGTCACCGAAGTTCGAACGCAAACCGATCTACTGGATAATGAGCGAAGTCGCCAAACGCCTTGGCAATGATATCTATCAACGGTTTACGGAAGGCCGTACTCAGGAACAGTGGCTCCAGTATCTGTATGCAAAAATGCTGGCCAAGGACCCCGCGCTCCCTTCTTATGACGAGCTGAAAAAAATGGGGATCTATAAACGCAAAGATCCTAACGGGCATTTTGTCGCTTATAAAAAATTCCGCGACGATCCGCAGGCCAATCCACTCAAAACACCGTCTGGAAAGATTGAAATTTACTCCAGCCGGCTGGCGAAAATTGCCAACACCTGGGAGTTGCAGAAGGATGAAGTAATTAGTCCACTTCCCGTCTACGCCTCCACGTTTGAAGGGTGGGACGATCCTAAACGCAGCGCATTTCCGCTGCAGTTGTTTGGCTTTCATTACAAATCCCGTACGCACTCCAGCTACGGCAATATTGATGTTCTGCAGGCGTCCTGTCGTCAGGAAGTGTGGATCAACCCCGTCGATGCCCAAAAGCGTGGTATTGCAAATGGCGATATGGTGCGGGTCTTTAACGACCGCGGGGAAGTACGTATTCCGGCCAAAGTGACGCCACGGATCCTGCCTGGCGTCAGCGCAATGGGCCAGGGTGCATGGCACGATGCCGATATGGCCGGCGACAAAATTGACCATGGCGCCTGCGTCAATACGCTGACAACACAGCGCCCTTCACCGCTGGCAAAAGGCAACCCACAGCACACTAATCTGGTCGAGATCGAGAAGGTTTAAGGACTAACCCATGACAACTCAGTATGGATTTTTTATTGATTCCAGTCGTTGCACCGGGTGCAAAACCTGCGAACTGGCCTGCAAAGACTACAAAGACCTCACTCCTGACGTCAGTTTCCGGCGGATTTACGAATATGCAGGTGGTGACTGGCAGGAAGACAACGGCGTCTGGCACCAGAACGTTTTTGCCTACTATCTCTCCATCTCCTGTAACCACTGCGAGGATCCGGCCTGCACCAAGGTTTGTCCAAGTGGTGCGATGCATAAGCGTGAGGATGGTTTTGTGGTGGTCGATGAAGACGTATGCATTGGCTGTCGCTACTGTCATATGGCCTGCCCGTACGGTGCGCCACAGTACAATGCTGCGAAAGGACATATGACCAAGTGTGATGGCTGCCATGATCGCGTGGCAGACGGCAAAAAGCCCATCTGCGTCGAGTCCTGTCCGCTGCGTGCGCTGGATTTTGGCCCCATCGACGAACTGCGCAAAAAACATGGTGAACTGGCTGCCGTCGCCCCGCTGCCGGGTGCGCACTTCACCAAACCAAATATTGTGATCAAACCAAACGCCAATTGCCGCCCGACCGGGGATACCACGGGTTTTCTGGCTAATCCAAAGGAGGTGTAATATGGGAAATGGATGGCATGAATGGCCGCTGGTACTGTTTACGGTGCTGGGCCAGTGCGTAGCCGGGGCGCTGATCGTCAGTGGTTGCGGCTGGCTGACAGCTAAAGACGAGCTGGCAAAACAACGTATCGTTCGCAGTATGTTTTTTCTCTGGCTGGTAATGGGCATCGCCTTTCTCGCCTCGGTTATGCATTTAGGTTCGCCGCTGCGCGCGTTTAACTCGCTGAACAAAATTGGCGCATCGGCGCTAAGTAACGAAATCGCCAGCGGTTCGCTGTTTTTCGCCGTCGGTGGCCTGTGGTGGCTGGTGGCGTTTCTCGGTAAAATGCCCGCAGCGTTAGGTAAAATCTGGCTGCTGTTGAGCATGTTGCTGGGCCTGGTATTTGTCTTTGCGATGACCAACGTCTACCAGATAGACACCGTCCCAACCTGGTATAACGGCTATACTACACTGGCGTTTTTCATGACGATGCTGCTCAGTGGACCGCTATTTGCCGCTCTGCTGCTGCGTGCTGCAGGTGTTTCTTTTAACGTCGTCAGATTCGCCGGTATCAGCGTATTGGCTCTGCTGGTTACGGTGGCCGTTATTGTGCTGCAGGGACTGTCACTCGGCGAGATCCACAGTTCGGTACAATCCGCCAGCGCGCTGGTTCCCGACTACGGCAGTTTACAGGTCTGGCGTGTGCTGCTGTTGGCTGCGGGTCTGGGTTGCTGGATATGTCCGTTGATCCGTCGCAAACGACCGTCCGTTGGCGGGTTGGCGCTCGGGTTAATTCTGGTGCTTGTCGGTGAAATCATTGGCCGCGGATTGTTTTACGGTTTACATATGACAGTCGGAATGGCTGTTGCAGGTTAACTTTCGGGTGCGGGGCAACCCGCACTGTTCAGGATTGTTTGCATGACCCATTTTTCACAACGAGACAACTTTTCTACTGCAGCGCGTGTGCTCGGCGCGCTGTTTTATTATGCCCCAGACAGTGCGGAAGCTTCGGCACTGGTCAGTGCATTAAGAACCGAAGGCTGGCAGTCGCAGTGGCCGCTTGAAAAGACAACGCTTTCGCCGTTAGTCGATCAGTTTCAGGCTGATGCCGATGAGTCTCTCCCGCAGGCCTGGCAACGTCTGTTTGTTGGGCCTTATGCGCTCCCTTCTCCGCCATGGGGATCCGTCTGGCTGGATCGTGAAAACGTGTTGTTTGGCGACTCCACGCTGGCATTACGCCAGTGGATGCGGGACAACGGCATCCAGTTTGCCATGCAGCAAAATGAGCCAGAAGATCACTTTGGTTCGCTGCTGTTGCTGACGGCCTGGCTTGCCGAGAACGAACGCCACACCGAGTGCGAGCAACTGCTGGCCTGGCATCTGTTCCCATGGTCATCGCGCTTCCTTAATGTGTTTATCGAAAAAGCCGACCATCCGTTCTACCAGGCGCTGGGTGAGCTGGCGCGTCTGACGCTGGCACAGTGGCAATCACAGTTACTGATCCCGGTAGCCGATAAGCCTTTGTTCCGTTAGTTTCGTCACAGGTAGGATGCGTCCTGCCTGTGGTGCATCCTGTTGCGCACGCTGAGCTTTTGCTTCTGTTACCTAATAGCCGCAAAATAGAGCGTCTGAATTTTCCAGTCTGGCCACTCATGCATCATTTACATGCTTACCCTGACCTGCGTGCCATGTTCCGCCGCCTGCTGATCGCCGCGTTGATTGGCGTCCTTGCTGCGCTGGCCGTCGCAGGATTTCGTCATGCCATGCTACTTCTCGAATGGTTGTTTCTGAGCAACAACACAGGGAGTCTGGTCAACGCAGCGACAAACCTTTCGCCCTTAAGGCGTATGCTGACACCTGCACTCGGCGGTCTGGCGGCTGGATTACTACTGTGGGGCTGGCAAAAATTTAACCGTTTACGTCCGCAGGCTCCCACTGATTATATGGAAGCCCTGCAAACCGACGGACAATTTGACGTCAGTGCAAGCCTGGTGAAATCGCTGGCATCGTTACTGGTGGTTGCCAGCGGGAGCGCCATCGGACGTGAAGGTGCCATGATTTTACTGGCGGCCCTGGCAGCCTCCTGCTTTGCTCAACGCTTTACCCCGCGTACAGAATGGAAGTTATGGATTGCCTGCGGCGCCGCTGCAGGTATGGCTGGAGCCTATCATGCCCCGCTGGCGGGCAGTTTATTTATTGCCGAAGTATTGTTTGGCACACTGATCCTCGCCTCACTGGGGCCGGTAGTGGTGTCCGCCGTAGTCGCATTACTCACCACCAATCTGCTTAGCGGCAGCAATGCGCTGCTGTATACCGTGCACCTGTCGCGGGAATTACATGCTCTGGAATACGTTATGATTGTCAGCACCGGTCTGGCTGCTGGCATCTGCGGACCGCTCTTCATGTGGTTGATGACCGCCAGCCATAATGTATTTTTGCGCTTAAAACTCTCGCCACCGTGGCAACTGGCGCTTGGCGGGTTGATCGTTGGCCTGCTTTCATTGCTCACGCCTACGGTCTGGGGTAATGGCTACAGCGTGGTGCAGTCATATTTACTTTCACCACCGCTGCTGGCCGTGGTTGGCGGGATTTTTATCTGCAAATTACTGGCGGTGCTTGCCAGCAGTGGATCCGGTGCTCCGGGTGGCGTGTTTACGCCAACGCTGTTTGTCGGCTTGTCGGTGGGCATGTTGCTGGGTCAGGTATGGGGATTATGGCTTCCGGGCTCGGATGAAATTGCCATTTTGCTGGGATTAACGGGGATGGCCACGCTGCTGGCGGCTACCACGCATGCACCAATAATGTCGACGTTGATGGTTTGTGAAATGACCGGGGAGTATCGCCTGCTCCCCGGATTACTGATCGCCTGTGTCCTGGCGTCGGTACTGTCGCGTACGTTACGCCACGACTCTATCTACCGACAGCACGCTGCCGAGCATTGAAAGGCGGATGTACTGCGACAACTCACGTTGCTCTGCACGAGGCAGATAAGGCAGTTCACCGATCAGCGGTGCAGGTAATTTTTTACCCAGCACATCAATGATTTCCGCATAATGCGCCAGCCCAGGGTTAATGCGATTCGCAACCCAGCCAATCAACGGCAGTCCGTCGCTGGCTATCGCCTGCGCGGTGAGGATCGCATGATTAATACAGCCTTCCTGGATACCCACTACCATCAGCACCGGCAGTTGTTCCTGCACCACCCACTCCGATAACGGACGCAGATCGTTCATCAAGCTCCGCCAGCCTCCGGTGCCTTCCACGACAACGTGATCGACTTTTTCGCTGAGGCTTGCGAGACCGTTGGATAACAGGGTGTAATTGACCGGACCACTATGCGCCACGCTACTTTCATCTTCGCTCAACGCAATTGGGTTAATCGCCTCATAAGGCAGCTCGATAGATGACACACTTTGCAGTACCAGTGCATCTTTGTTGCGCAGACCTTCGGGCGTCTCTTTGCTGCCTTTGGCTACAGGTTTGTAACCCGCAACGCTTTTACCCCCTGACGCTAACGCTTGTAGTAATGCGCGGGAAACCACGGTCTTCCCAACAGAAGTGTCTGTACCTGTAATAAAGAAACGCTTCAGCATCACTAACTCCACCGTTATGCTTTGAAAATATAAGTCAGGAAAATAAAACAGTGGAGAAAGTCTAAGGTATGACGACCAGGATCAGCTTGAGATAGCGCAATTTTTCGTACAACAGTTAAAAAATGTTAACCCTGTAATAGACGAATCAACAAAGAACCGTTATACATCGCGTCCTTCACGAGCGCCGCCCCCGCCATCGTCCCCTGATTGGTAAACTGGGTGCTTTCAACGACTATATGCTGACTGTAAGCCGGAAGCGCCTGCTGACGAATGCTGTCCGCAATGGTAGGGAACAAGATATCTGCCGCTTTGCTGAGCGGAGAGCCAATCAATATCTTTTGCGGGTTGAACAAATTCACCATGATGGCAAGAATTCGACCGACGTGGGTCCCAACGCCGCTAATGATATCTTTCGCCAATAAATCACCCTGCATGGCCGCCAGACACAGCGCGTCTACCGTTAACGGTTGCCCATGTAGAGAAGAACTCATTGACTGCTTCAGGCGCACCTGCGCCAATTCGAGCACGCTGTCGACGCTGGCGATTGTTTCCAGACAACCATGGTTGCCGCAATAGCAGCGTTTACCGTAGGGATCGACCTGCGTATGGCCAATCTCCACCAGGCTACTGCTGCCTGCATGCAGCAAATGGCCGTCAGTGATCACCCCGGCACCCACGTTATGATCGATCACCACCTGAATGACGTCACGCGCACCGCGCGATGCGCCAAAAAGCGCCTCGGCCATCGTCCAGGCGCTGATATCGTGCTGAATATACACCGGCACGCCGGTATGGTTCTCAAGCGCTTCGCCCAACGGCATCTCTTTGACATCTTCGTAAAATGGCATGCGATGAACGATACCGTTTTCAGTATCAATAATGCCGGGTAAGGTGATGGCGATGGAGGTTAAGCGCTCCAGCTTTTGCTGGTGGCGGATGAAAAACTGATCGACCTGGGTTATCACGCGATCCAGCAACGGCGTTTCACTGACCAGTGGCATGTCCAGGCAATCTTCAACCACCAGCTTGCTGCTCAGATCGCGTAGCGCCAGAAAAATCTCGCCACGACTGATACGAATGGATAAGTAGTGCCAGGCCTCCGTTTCGACAACCAGCCCAACGGCCGGACGACCACGGCTACCCGCTTCCTTGATTTCCAGCTCTTGCACCAAATGCGCTTCGAGCATTTCGCGGACAATTTTGGTAATACTGGCAGGCGCCAATTGTGCCAGGCGGGAGAGATCAATACGCGATACCGGACCCAGCTGATCAATCAGGCGATAAACCGCACCCGCATTGGTCTGCTTAATTTGATCGATATGCCCAGGCTGACTATCAGCAACCACCACTTACTCCCTTTATTTTCGCGCTCCGAAATAATCTGCGGGCTATGGTGAAGCACTTCAATGGCTTCCGTCAACTTTTTACTTAGCCTTGTGATTTACTGCACATTTTCACCCATTTTTAAACTAAATTAACCGCTCTGAACGGCCACCAGAAGCTGCTCGCGAAAGCGTTGCGCGGCATGACTTTGCTCATGATGCTTTGGCCACACTAACCACATTTCCGAGACAGCATCTTCTTCCGCTATCGGGATCCAACACATTTCATACAGTTGTACCCGTTTAAAAGAAGCAGGAAGTATAGAAACCCCTAATCCTGCGGCCACCAGCCCAATGATAGTCATCGCCTCGCCAACCTCCTGCGCAATCGTCGGCTTCAGTCCATAGCGACGCATCAGGCCCAGAATATCGTCATACAACCCTGTCCCCACATGGGGGTCAAAAAAGACAAATGGCTCATTCGCCAGTTCGGCCAACGTGACCACGGGTTTTTGCGCCAACGGATGCGCACGTGGGATCATTGCCATCAGTGGTTCATGCAGAATGATTTCACGCTCCAGCGTTTCCGGAAGCTGCGTATTGCGCAGAAGCCCCAAATCCAGCGTTCCTTCATTGAGCGGAGCAATTTGCTCACGCGTGTTCATTTCGCGGGTTTGCATATGCACTGCCGGGTAGCTTTGGCGAAACAGAGATAACGTATCTGAAACCGCTTTGATAAACGGCGCGGACGACGTAAAGCCGATACGCAATTCCCCTGCTTCTCCCAGATGCAAACGCTCAGCCCTGGCGGCGGCTTCATTAACCAGCCCGAGGATCTGCCGACTGTCCGCCAGAAACTGCTTTCCGGCAGAGGTCAGTGCCACGCTACGGTTAGTTCGGGCAAGTAACCGGGCGCCAACCTGCTGTTCAAGGATCTGGATCTGCTGACTTAGCGGCGGTTGCGAAATGTTTAACCGCGCCGCCGCCCGACCAAAATGCAACTCTTCGGCAACGGCCACAAAGTAACGTAAATGACGCAGTTCGATATTCATATTTTTAAAATATTATTTGAGATTATTAATATATTAGACAGAATATTGTGATTTTCATACTCTTAAGGCTGGTCCTGTAGACGTAATTGAATGAGCAAGGATTTCAAGTGAGCCGTACAACAACTGTCGATACCGCGCCAACAAGCGATGTTGATGAACAGATAGTTACCCCGCCGGATGGATTTATCAAACGCGGAACATCCCCATTTATGCGCGTCACGCTGGCGCTGTTTTCCGCCGGACTGGCGACTTTTGCCCTCCTCTATTGCGTACAACCCATACTACCAGTGCTCTCGCACGAGTTTGGGGTCTCTCCCGCAAGCAGCAGTATCTCGCTTTCCATCTCGACGGCGATGCTGGCGATAGGGTTACTGTTTACCGGCCCACTTTCAGATGCTATTGGCCGCAAGCCGGTGATGGTTACCGCGCTGCTGCTCGCCTCTTGTTGTACGCTGCTTTCAACGATGATGACCAGCTGGCACGGTATTTTAATCATGCGTGCTCTGATAGGACTTTCACTGAGCGGCGTCGCGGCGGTAGGGATGACCTATCTGAGTGAAGAAATTCATCCCAGTTTCGTCGCCTTCTCAATGGGCTTGTATATCAGCGGTAACTCGATTGGCGGTATGAGTGGTCGCTTGATCAGCGGTGTGTTTACCGACTTTTTTAACTGGCGTATCGCGCTGGCGGCGATCGGCTGTTTTGCCCTTGCCTCTGCACTGATGTTCTGGAAAATCTTACCGGAATCCCGTCATTTCAGACCTACGTCGCTGCGCCCGAAAACGTTGTTTATCAACTTCCGCTTGCACTGGCGCGACAAAGGTTTGCCGCTGCTGTTTGCGGAAGGTTTTTTACTGATGGGATCGTTTGTCACGCTGTTTAATTACATCGGCTACCGCCTGATGCTCTCCCCGTGGGAGCTCAGCCAGGCGGTTGTAGGTTTGTTATCTGTGGCGTATCTGACCGGGACCTGGAGTTCGCCAAAGGCGGGTTCTATGACCACTCGTTATGGCCGTGGCCCGGTAATGCTCTTTTCAACAGGCGTGATGTTGGTTGGACTTTTGATGACTCTGTTCACATCGCTATGGCTGATCTTCGCCGGGATGCTGCTCTTTTCAGCCGGGTTCTTTGCCGCGCACTCCGTAGCAAGCAGTTGGATTGGACCACGAGCAAAACGCGCTAAAGGCCAGGCTTCTTCTCTGTATCTGTTCAGCTATTATCTGGGATCCAGTATTGCCGGTACGCTGGGCGGTGTGTTCTGGCACAGCTATGGCTGGAACGGCGTGGGCGGATTTATCGCCCTGATGCTGGTGTTGGCGTTGCTGGTCGGTGCGCGTTTGCACCATCGACTGCACGTATAATCCACGATGCCCGGGTTCCGGGCATCACCTTCATCACCCTGGCTGTAACGTCTGAGCCGCCATCTGCAGAGCAATAACCGTCCCGTTCATCACTATATGCAGCAAAATTGGCATCAACAGACCGTTGCTTTTCAGTCTGGCCAGGATCAACACCTGCGACACAAGAAACAACATCAGCAACGTACGTAGATCCACATACTGCGTATGCATGATGGCAAAAATGACCGATACCACCACTGACGACAGCCAGGTTTTATTATTGAACCAGTACTGGAACGCGTTGAATAAACAGCCTCTGAAAACAATTTCTTCATAAACTGGCGCGATAAATATCAGGGTCAACGTAGATAACCACAACGCATAACTACTTAAGGATATTTGGCTGGTCACCCACGCTTCGGTTTGTCTGAGACCCAAAATCAATGGCAGGATAAGCTGAATAAACAGCAGCGCCGCGAACAAAATGGCAAACCACCTGGCGTTGAAAATGCCTTTGCCCAGTCCCTCTCTTTTTCTAAAGAAGAAATAATACAGCGGAACCAGCACAATAAATTCCAGCGCAAACAGCAGCGGAAAAAGTAACCCTTTGGCAAGCAGGTCCTGACTCGCGGGGAAAAACAACGGGGTAAACGTGAGGCCAAACATCAGTAAAAACATTGAAAAGCAGCCAGCAACTGCTTTAGTCCTGGCGATATACAGGTTGTCGGCATCCTGTGACATACGATCTCCTTGCGCTCATCGAAGATAAGTTGATGAATTACCTATGCATGATAAAAATTCTCATTATCACTGACAACCTACCAACTTTTACGCAATGCCCATGAGTACAATACCAAAACCCTCTTTACTCCGGAACTTCACCGTCAACTACACAGAGGAGAATCCGCCAGCGGCAACGAGAAACGGAAGCAGGCCCCTGCGGTTGAGCTAACCAGATGTATATCTCCTCCATGCAGTTCGAGCATTCTACGCACGATCAGTAAGCCCAGACCGCCGCGCTCGGCCCGCTGCTCACGGGGAATTAACGCGGTCGGGCGCTGAAACAATACTTCTCGCACAGCTTCTTCTACCCCTGGCCCGCTGTCCTGCACTTCGGCTAACAAACGGTCTTCATCACGCCAGACTTTTAGCCGCACTTCGCCTCCGTCAGGCGTATGACGGATAGCGTTATCCAGCAAATTCGTCACGACTCTTTCTATCATCGATAAATCGGCATTCACCAGCGGTAACGGCCCCGTTACGTCAAGGTGCAACTGCAAATGACGTGTGGCAACAGGGAGATCAAATTTCTGTGCCACGTCCTGGATCAATTCACCAATAGCAAAACGTTCACGCTGCGGTTTTATACCGCCATGCTCCAGCCTTGCCAGCTCAAACAGCTGTTGTGACAGATGGCGAACTTTATGCCCCTGGCGCAGCGCGATGCTAAGATAATGCCGGTTTTCCTCAGGCGTCATCGTATCGGCTTTCAGCGACAGCATTTCCAGATACCCCAACAGCGAAGTCAACGGCGTGCGTAGGTCGTGCGAAATATTGGCAATAAACTCTCTGCGCTGACGATCGCTGTCTGCTAATAAATCCCACTGCTGGGCAATTTTCTGCGCCAACTCGATAAACGCATTGTTCAGCAGCGCTATTTCATTCTCCGGTGCCGGTTCGGGATTTTTTTGTGCCAATTGTTTGATGACGGCAATGCTGTCCTTCTCCAGTTTTACCACCTGTTCGGTTAGCCTTTTTACTGGATTAGTCACCCATCGCCACACCAGAAAACCTGCAATTCCACCGGCTAATAAAACCAGTATTAACGTCCAGGCAACGGTATTCCAGAGCGTTTTTTGCCAGGCGGTATTCGCCAGCATATTCAGATCTTCGCCCTGCAGAATAATGTACAAATAGCCATGTAGCTCACCGTTATATAAAACTGGCGCGGCGCTGAATACCTTTTGCTGGCTGCTACGCGGATCGTTGCCATAGACGGGCAACGCAGCTGAGTTAAGGAAATCCTGTATCGGCTGTACGCTAATTTTCTGCCGCTGGATATGCCCCGGCGGTGCGGCATCAGCAAGTATTTCACCTGACGGTGAAATCAGATACAGCTCCACGCTGGGGTTGAGCGTCATCAGGTGATTAAACAATCCTTTTAAGGTCTGGCGATTAATCTGCCCGCTGGTATCAATAAGCGACTCACTTTTGACAATCTTGCTCGCCAGCTCCAGCGAGAGCCTTTGCACCATGGCGTCGCCATACTGTTTACTGCTGCGGATCTGGACAACACTGACGGTAACCGCACAAATCAGCATAATGGCGGTAAAGACGAGGGTCAGACGCTGGCTCAGCGACAGGCGATAAATCATGGCTGATGCTCCGCGTTAACCGCAGCAAGCTTATAGCCTCGTCCCCAAACCGTGAGAATAATTTCCGGCTCCGCAGCATCCTTTTCAATTTTGGTCCGCAGGCGATTAATATGACTGTTCACCGTATGCTCATACCCTTCATGCTGGTAGCCCCACACCTGATCTAACAGCGCCTGACGCGAAAAGACCTCGCCTGGATGACGGGCGAAAAAATAGAGTAGATCGAATTCGCGCGGCGTTAAATCGAGGGATTTACCATGCAACCGGACTTCCCGGGCTAATGGGTCAATCTCTACGCCATGAACGGTGATAATCCCCGCCTCCATACGTAGGTTCTGACTCATCGCTTCCTGACGACGAAACAATGCCTTTACCCGGGCCATCAACTCCAGCACCGAGAAAGGTTTGGCCAGATAATCATCGGCACCCATTTCCAGCCCCAATACACGGTGCGTTTCGCTGGTGCGGGCGCTGATGATAATGACGGGCAAATAAAAACTCATTTGGCGAATGCGACGACAAATCTCCAGCCCGTCGACACCCGGCAGCATCAGATCGAGGATAACGGCATCCCAAACGTGTTTCTCCAGTTGTTCAAGCGCACGAGCTCCATCTGCCTCATGAACAATCTCGTAACCCTCATCCTTTAGGCTAAGCTGCAAAAGTGAGGCAATATCGCTGTCATCTTCAACCAAAAATATCTTTTTCGCGCCTGCCATCAGTGTCATCCCCCTCTCGTCGTGCTGAAAGCTTACCTCAGGCAAGGGGCGGAAGTTATCACAAAATTTTTAACTTTTCGTGAGGATCCAGGGATACGCATGCGAGCAGTATGTCGTTACAGACACGTCAGACATCAACAGGGAAACGTCGCTTTGTTTTCCTTAACATGAAAATAAGAAGGAAAAGTCATGCTAAAAAAACGTCCACTTCGGGAAGCAGATGTTACAGCCGAGTCAGTATTTTTTATGCAACGACGACAGATCCTCAAAGCACTTGGGATAGGTGCTGCTGCGGCCACGCTGTCCTCCCCTACACAGGCTAATTTGCTGGATTGGTTTAAAGGCAACGATCGTCCACCCGCACCCGCAGGCAAAGCGCTTGAGTTCACAAAGCCCGAACGCTGGCAAAACAGCCTGTCACTGACGCCAGAAGACAAGGTGACGGGCTACAACAATTTCTACGAATTTGGTCTGGATAAAGCCGATCCTTCCGCCAATGCCGGTAGCCTGAAAACCGATCCTTGGACGTTAACCATCAGCGGTGAGGTCAACAAACCTTTAACCTTGGATCATGATGCGCTGACCACACGCTTTCCATTAGAAGAACGTATTTATCGGATGCGTTGCGTTGAGGCCTGGTCGATGGTTGTGCCGTGGGTGGGTTTTCCGTTGCATAAATTACTGGCGCTGGTTGAGCCAACTAGTCACGCCAGATACGTCGCTTTTGAAACACGCTACGCCCCTGATGAAATGCCGGGTCAGAAAGACCGCTTTATTGGCGGTGGGTTGAAATATCCCTATGTCGAAGGTCTTCGTTTGGATGAGGCTATGCACCCGCTCACACTTCTCACCGTAGGCGTATATGGCAAAGCATTGCCGCCGCAAAACGGGGCGCCGATACGCCTGACCGTGCCCTGGAAATACGGCTTCAAGGGCATTAAATCGATAGTCAGTATCAAGCTGACGCGCGAGCAGCCGCCGACGACCTGGAATATGTCAGCACCGAATGAATACGGATTTTACGCCAACGTAAATCCGCAGGTTGATCACCCTCGCTGGTCTCAGGCTACTGAGCGTTTTATCGGTTCGGGTGGCATTCTCGATGTACAGCGACAGCCCACGTTACCTTTTAATGGTTATGCCGATGAGGTGGCATCGTTATATCAGGGCATGGATCTTCGGGAGTATTTTTAAGTGAGGTTGACTGCAAAACAGATAACCGGCCTGAAAGTGCTGCTGCATCTCGCCGGTTTTTTACCCCTGCTATGGCTCTTCTGGGCCGCGCAGCATGGCGGGTTGGGTGCCGACCCGGGAAAAGATATCCAGCACTTTACGGGCATTACCGCGCTGAAGTTTTTGCTGGCTACCCTGCTGGTATCGCCGCTTGCGCGCTATGCAAAGCAGCCTTTGTTGCTTCGTACCCGGCGGTTGTTAGGTTTATGGTGCTTTGCATGGGCCACACTGCATATAACCAGCTATGCTCTGCTGGAACTGGGTATACAAAACCTGGGATTGTTGGGTCGTGAACTGGTTTCACGCCCATGGCTAATGCTGGGTATGGCCGGTTGGATTATCTTATTCCTGTTGACGTTGACCTCGACACAAGCCGCTCAGCGTAAAATGGGCAAACGCTGGCAAACATTGCACAACTACGTCTACCTGGCCGCCATTTTGCTACCGCTGCATTATCTGTGGTCGGTAAAAGTGTTATCACCGCTCCCTATTATCTACGCCATCTGTTTTGTGGTTCTGCTGGCTTTTCGCTATAAAAAGCTGTTACGGAAAACCGGGTACAAAGGTGTGTTTATGAAAAGTGAGTGAATCACGGTAAACTTCTTAACCACACCTAAACAGAACGAGAACAAAAAATGAGTAACAATGATAATTACCATCAGCTCACCCGCACGTTCCAGCGGCTCTCTCGCTTCTCCCACCTCTCGGCAATCGCCAGTTGGGACATGTTTACCATTATTTAAACTTTATACTTTTCAATGTGCTAATCAATTTAGTGCATGAATCGTGTATGTAGAACTTAGATGATTTTACATTTTAAAACTATCAAATCCAGCTAGAAAATCAGTATGTACCCTTCTTGTTGGGGTTCACGCTGTAGTTCTTCAAAGCACCACCTGTACCAGCATTACCAAGTGTCTTTGTAGCTCCAGCATTAGTGGAGTCTGTGAAGGTGCTTTCACCAGCTTTTACCGTAACGTTACTAGTTTCTTGGTCAATTAATACTGTCATTAGATAATCCATTTTCAAATCCTCTAAAAACAGCTCTCAGACCTCTTAAAATAGCCATTTTGAGGCCAGTACTCATACGGGATACTTACAGCATCTCTGGGTTTTGCTGTCTTGATTGTGCTTCTGGGGTATAACTTGCTTAGAATGGTTATTGCTAAAAGCACAAGGTTTAGCTTAAGTATTAAATTTCTGAAATATGAGTTTACTATTACGATTGGTGATGGTGGAAAATGATTAATTGCTGGTGGTTTGTCACCAGCGTTTTTCAATAATATTGGTTGCTTTTAAATTATAGGGGTCACCATTCTTAAGTTTAAGTTGTTTCGTAACCCACAAATCATAATGATGCAATACAGCGAACTTCAAAGCATCAACCTTCAAACCTGTCACACCATCATAAAAGAAATAATCCTTCCCTTTCTTTTTCGGTCGAATCTGGTAAACCTCTCCGCGAGTATCTTTCATCAAGTAACCTTCACGAGAAATGCTATAACGCTTTAGCAGATAATCCTTGTATCGTTTTTCACCGTGATATTCTTTCATTAGTGCATACCTCCAGCATAAACGCGTCTGACTTTAACTATTTTTTTCTTTGGTTCGATGTGGACTTTCTTTCTTGGAATAAAAGTAAAATCATCGTCACTATCATCAAAATCACCCAGTTCATTAATCTTGTTCTTTTGTTTTGCAAGTTCGAATTTCTTTTTCTTCTCCGCTTTATATTGTTCACATCTTAATGTTTCTTCAGGACTCTCTTCATCAAGGTCAACATCCGGTAATTCATCGTCAGTTGATTCTGTGCAGGGGCAAGTGACCTGCTCCCCGTTGTTTAGTAGTCTCTTCAGGACTTACTTCAAGGTCACCTAAGTCAGATTGTTTAATAGCCTCTTCAATACCAAGAGAATCACATTCATGTGAATCACAGAGCGAAGCTCCCATCTTAATAGACTCTTCTTCAAAGCTCGCTTTTAGTCTTTCTTCTTTAGTCTTTATATTTTTGTCTTTATACTTAGTCTTACATGTAACCAATTTCTGGTTAGGTAGGCAACCAAATTCTGGTTGGGTAGGTAACCAATTTTGGGGTGGGTTACAGTCAATTCCTGGTTGACCTGATAATTTAGCTCTACGACGCTCATCAAGGGTAGGCTCTGATAAGACTTCTGGACGCACATCCAACGTGAATACTTTAAAAATACTTTGCAGCCCTTTGATATTGGTCTTCTCAATAAGCCTGTGTGATTCTAGTCTTTTCAGAGAATCAATAACCGTATTGCGTGTAGCGCCAGACATAACCATCAGATAGTCAATGCTGGGGGCATATCTACCGAACTTGGATTCATAATAATCAGCACCATCAAGCATAGTGAAGTATACCAAACGGTCAATTGGTTTTAGTGTTTTAGGAAATTGTGCAACTCGTTTATCTACCATAATAAAAGCATTAGTTTCTTTTTTCATTCATAAAACCTCATACGTGAAAAGGCCAACCGGATAAAACCGATTAGCCTGATGTAATTAAAATATCTGGGGGATTGATGGATTGATAAAGAAGCCCATGCCTGAAACAGTGCGATGATTATGACGCTGAGGTAATTACCCTGAATGAGAGGTCTTGTTGACGTCAACCATCTGACACTCCCCCAAGTGTTACCACTTCAAGACATGAACTTTTTTATCAGCTCACATTGATACTATAATGAATGTGATTATTAATTGCAACAATTATTTCACAAGGCAACCACTATTTGCCTGCAAATTAACCAACTAAACTAAAGGGTATTGACAAAGGTCTTGACAAGGTTTTACCCTCTTGAAAGATACTTAGAAGACTCTGTTAAAAAGACTCATCTTTCTGGGGTTCTTCTCTCTTCTTAAAAGCCTTTTAAGAGTTCTTAAACGGATACTATTAAATCATCGTTAATACTTAGAACAAATTCAAAATGAGAAAAGTATTTCTTCCACTCTTTTTTACACTCTTTGCGCTTCCTTCTTTTGGGAAAGATTTTATTAAACCCAGCATCAATCTTCAGGGACTGGATATGGCTGGGTGCTTAATCCTGAACGAGGAAACAGCAAAAGCGGGCGAAAACTATTACAGAATTTCCCCCGATACATTCCAGAAAGCGACGGACAGAGTTACCGATAAGCTTTATAGAGTTGAGGCTGAATATTTCGAGAAGGTCGCCAATGAAATGGATAAACAAGGATTCAAGACTCTTTCAACTACAGAGGGTGGCTATTTGGATATAAAAATTAAAGCAATAAAGCGGCTATATTATGGCTTGGGGTTTTACCGTGGACGTGGTGATTGTAGTCCTTTAAGTCAAAAATAAAATTACAACACCTCCTCTCTTAATTCCATCCTTACCGGAAGCTTCAAAAATATCTCCTAGTGGATTTGGTAGAATCTACCTCATAGATGTATAGCTGCTAAGTACCCGTCACTACGCCTAAGCAGCCTCCTTTGCAAAATTTTAAAATATCATTGACTTTCTCTTTGAGCTGCTATAAAGACACCCTCACCTCTTAAGCATACCGATATAGCATACTAAAAAGGTATAGCTAGACCTCTGTAAAACCCATACCGATTAGCCTCGTAAAAAACTTTATCGGTACGATATACTCAATCCATCAAATGAGTAAGGTAAATGAGTGCGCTATGGCTAACATTGGTTATATCCGAGTTTCATCATTACAGCAGGTTACAGACCGTCAACTTGAAGGGGTCACACTGGATAAGGTATTCACTGACAAGGCATCTGGAAAGAATACAGACCGTCCACAACTAAAAGCTATGCTCGATTATGTTCGTGAAGGCGACACTATCCATGTACACGACCTGTCACGTCTGGGACGTTCTACCGTGGATGTACTAACGCTGGTGGATAAACTCTCGCAGAGAGGTATCAAAGTTCACTTTCACAAAGAGGGTCTGATAACTGGTGACGATAACCCCACGTCCAAGATGATTCTCACAATCTTTTCAGCAGTGGCTGAAGCTGAACGTAAAATGATGCTTGAGCGTCAAAGAGAAGGTTATGAAGCTGCTAAAGCTGCTGGTCGTGTAGTTGGAAGGGGTAACGGTAAAGCGGTTGACAGAGAAGGTATTAAAGCTGCTCTTGCTGCTGGTGGCTCAATTGCTAAGGTTGCTGCACAATTCAACGTTGCCAAGTCAACTGTGCAGCGTATTAAATCTGAAGCATAACTATTTGTTTTCAAGGCTTGATGCTTTACCCATTTCATCAAGAAACTTTTGTGCTTGATAAGTGCTTCTGGCTTCATCAAGAAGACTTTTGTTCACTGATTCTTTGACCAATGACCTAAAATCTTCGTCTGTATACTTGCCGGAATCCACCCCTTTAACAATGTCCTCAATTTGGACAATTAACTGAAGAGATGCTTCTATCTGACTTTGAATCTGTGAACGTTCTGATTTCAATTGAGCAACCTCTACTTCAATGCTCATCACCTCCTCCCGTAAAGATTCCGCTCTTTCTTCCATATCTTTAGTAATTATTTTTTCCCTCTCCTTCTCTTGCACAATTCTCTCAATTTCCAGATTCTGCGTTGCTAACTCCATCTCTTCCAGCTTATCAGCCTTAACTTTTCTCTTTATCTTCATTTCAAGCGCTTTTGACTGAAGCCACACAGAGGCTTGATTAATGTACGGGAAGATAGACGACAACACGAATCCAACCAAGCATGGGAGAATTAAGTACCTAATGTAGAAAAAATCAGATGCGGTAATCTGGTGAATACGGACTTCCACCGGAGCCTTGCTAAGGCACATCACTGCAATGTGTTTCCAGTTAAACCCTATCCACGAAAGTATGATATATCCCCATAATGGGCTTGACAGCCTCTCTTTCAGTCCCTGTATGGTTGAATCCACAACACTATCTTCACTCATCTAATCACCACTTAAAGTTTTGAAATCGGGATTAATGTTATAGTGAACAGCTTAATTTAGGGAGTGAAATTTATGGCAGCAAGAGTCATATAGACCTGTATATAGCGATTTTCTAGGAGTCGAGAGAGGGACGACTGATACGACACAGTTTTCCCTAAACAGAAGCTGTACGGGTTATTCATATATTTCAATAAGTTACATGAAAAAGAGACTGTACTGATACTGCATAGAATCTGTGTGTTACTGCATAAATGCTTGGAAAAATACCGTTAAATTGAATAGGAAGTCACCTGATAACACCTGTAAATAACAGGTAATTAAAAGCCAGCCATTTCTTAATACGTTGCAGATTTTGTATTTTTAGAATTGGATGTACAGTAGGCTCATAAACAAAATGGAGGAAAAATCATAATGGGTCACATGAGTAGCTACACAAAAGCACAATTACGACTCCAGCCTTCTGGATGTGGTGTTCCTGTCCGTGGTTCTACGGTTAAATGCGGAGCACTTCAGCCCGATATGGAACGGTGGCTATGTGATAAATGCCACGCTGAATGGATGAAGCTTTTAAAAGATATGGAGTTCACTAAATGAATCATGATGCTGAGATAATTGCAAATGCAATTGCCGCATTGAAACCAACCCCTGATTACCTCAAGGATTACTTTTTCCCAATTTTTACGATGTTTTGCTCTGCCTTACTTGGCGGGCTTGTTGCTATACGCATAAGCAGAGCACAAGAACTTCAGCGTATAGCAAAAGATAACTTTGCAACATCAAACCAAGCGTTCATCCTTGCTCACGAATGCTTAAATAATCTTATAGCCATTAAATCAAACTACGCTGGAAAAATCACATGGGGTGAACCACTTTATAGAGCAATTGCATATCCAACAATGCTAGCTAAGCTTGAAGAGGTTACTTTCACAGCAACAGGTTTTTATTTCATCAGAGCTGAACCTACCGCAAACAAATCACTATTTGGAAAGTCATACTGGTGGTTAAAGTATCAACTATTTAGAAAACAAGTTAATACACCCGATTCAGATGCAATTTCTTTAACATGGCGTAATACCGTCAGAATAAGTTCTATGTTCGGGAACTACAATCAGGTAATGATGTACCTACGCGTAAGAAATGAGATTAGTGAATGCGTAAAAGAACCACTCTCGCGAATGGATTTCAGCGATAAGAAAAGCTTTCTAGAATTAAGCAATATTATTGGTGTCGCAACAACAGCCAAGTATGTGAGTATAACCGAACTCATCATTGCGTTAACCGACCATGTAATCAAAGAGTTACATTCTTTTTTAATTAACTTCCCAGATATAGCTGAAAGCAATATTGAGATGAAAAGAATAAAAGAATGGGGGAAGTTGCCAAGGTACAAAAATAATAAACCGTTGTTCATAGAGTGTCTGAAACCAACCCCTGCACCAGATTTCAAAATGTTAGCCAAATATACAGGCTTATCTGAGGAAGAGGCTAAAGCAAGACATACTTTTAGAGATTGGGGCTAACAGCCCCTTATACTTGACTGGTTCTAGCTCATTACAGCGGCCTTGTTCAAAGCCAAAAGCATCTGTTTTAGTGGCTGTCTGGTCTTGTAAACACGGTCAGTGGTCGTTTTATGAGCATGACCAAGAATGCTATATCGTACCGAATCAGCTACATCACAGTCTCTGAGTCTGTTTGACAGGCTATACCGGAAATCATGTGAACTATGCTCAATACCAATTTGCTTAAACGCAAATGCTATACGGCTTCCTGCTGCATTGTTTTTAGTCCATCCTAATCTTGGTTTGGTATCCCATATCCCCATCTGAAGAAGTGCTTCACTTATTGGTATGTCTCGAATAGAGGTTTCATTTTTAACCTGCTTCCCATCTTCTGTGTTGATGCTGATACATTTGATACCATCAACAATACGGAAATCTTCGGGACGTAATTGGATGGCCTCCCCTATTCTCATTCCTGTATTCCATAGTATGGCTAAAAGCCACTTTAGGTCTTCATAACCTTTCACATAATCAGTATTCATCACCTTCTCATATTCTGAAGGAGTTATCTCCGTCTTATGCTTAATGCTTGTGACCTTAGAGTAAGTCATCCCCTTAACAGGATTTGCTGTTAAGCAATCCCTCTTATCAATGCAGAAATTGAACAACGCCTGTAGTTTTATCAGGGCATCCTGTCGACTTCTTGGTGCTTGGTAGCGTTCATCAAGAAATCGCTTAAAATCTGCTATGTGCTGCTTAGTAACATCTTCAACATTTTTTATTGAATGTCTTTTAGCCCATTCGATGAATAAGTTAACGCTTCGTCGATTTAGCTTCTCTGTCCGTAACTTCCAATCAGCACGATTATCTTCACACCATTCTTCCAGAACCTCACTGACAGGATGCACAGCTTTCTCGTATACGGTGGTTATCGGCATCGTAGACATATCTGAACCACCTTCCAAGACCATCAACAAAGCATCATCAACCAAACGGTCACGATATGACTTAAGGACGTTTCTTAAGCTCTCAAATGGAAGAGAAAGCTCTTTGATTCTTACATACTGAATGGTCAATTTTTGTGCTCTAAATTTTGCAATCTCTGGTAGTCGAGTCCTAAGACTTACCGACAATGTTCGATTGTTAAGTTTTTTCCTCCAGAGGTAGCCATCTTTCTGAGAGTGGCTAAGATGGGTGCATGAAAAGTGCATGAATCGTGTATGAATCACGGTAAACTCCTTGAAACATACCCAACTAACGAGAAGAAGAACTATGCAGAAAAACCTTTCTTATCAGGCACTCACCCGCACGTTCCAGCGGCTCTCTCGCTTCTCCCACCTCTCGGCAATCGCTAGTTGGGACATGTTTACCATGATGCCGCCAGGAGGCAGTAAAGCCCGAGGCGAAGCGTTGGCCGAGCTGAGCGTGCTTGAGCACCAACTGTTAACTGACCCGAAAGTGGCAACGTGTATTGCCGCAGCGCAACAGGAAGATCTCAACGATGTAGAACAGGCGAACCTGCGCGAAATGTCTCGATTGCATCACCAGGCATCCTTGTTGCCCGAATCGTTGGTAGAAGCAAAATCACTTGCGGGAAGCCGCTGTGAGCATGCCTGGCGTAGCCAGCGACCAGCTAATGACTGGGAAGGATTTTCCGAAAACCTGAAAGAGGTTGTGAAGTATAGCCGCGAAGAAGCCCGACTGCGCGCAGAAGCAAAAGGTTGTTCGCCGTATGACGCGCTACTGGACATCTTTGAACCAGGAATGACCAGCGCTCAGTTGGATGTCCTTTTCGCAGACGTTAAAAGTTGGCTGCCCGATCTGCTAAACAAGGTGGTGGCAAAGCAGTCTCAACAGTCGCTCATCGCCCCGGTAGGTCCCTTCCCAACAGCTGTACAGCGAGAGCTGGGTCTTGAAACAATGGCACAGCTAGGTTTCGACTTTACCGCTGGTCGGCTGGATATCAGTGCACATCCTTTCTGTGGCGGCGTACCAGAAGATGTTCGCATTACCACCCGCTATGATGAAAACGAATTACTCAGCGCACTGTTTGGCGTGATCCATGAAACCGGTCATGCGCGCTATGAGCAAAACCTGCCACGCAGCTGGTCTGGGCAACCTATTGCTCTGGCACGCTCAACCGCCATTCATGAGTCCCAGAGTCTGTTCTTTGAGATGCAGCTGGGACGCAGTAAAGCCTTTCTGATGCGGTTAATTCCGGCTGTAACGCGCCACTTTGGCAATCAGGCAGCGTTTGAAGAAAGCAATTTCATCGCCTGGAACCAGCAGGTTAAACCCGGGTTTATCCGTGTTGATGCTGACGAGGTAAGCTATCCCGCTCACGTGATCCTGCGTTATGAAATCGAACGTGCGCTTATTAATGGCGATATTGAAGTGG
Organism: Citrobacter sp. MGH105; assembly: GCF_001037485.2. Taxonomy (NCBI): domain Bacteria; kingdom Pseudomonadati; phylum Pseudomonadota; class Gammaproteobacteria; order Enterobacterales; family Enterobacteriaceae; genus Citrobacter; species Citrobacter sp. MGH105. Next base: position 2,742,380 of record NZ_CP073048.1, read on the forward strand.
ATGATATCCCTGCATTGTGGAACGAGAAAATGCAGGCCTGGTTGGGGCTGTCAACGATCGGAAACTACCGTAACGGTTGTATGCAGGATATTCACTGGACTGACGGCGGCTTTGGCTACTTCCCTTCCTATACATTAGGCGCCATGTATGCAGCGCAGTTGTTCAGTGCCGCTAACCGCGCATTGCCTGATTTGAATCAGTCTATTGCCCAAGGTGAGTTCGGTGCTCTGTTTGAGTGGTTACGTCAGAACATCTGGCAGCATGGCAGCCGCTTTACTACTGAACAGCTTATTACCCAGGCGACCGGGGAGCCCCTCAGCAGCCGTTATTTCCGTTCTCATCTGGAAGCCCGCTATTTGTAATCTCATACCGTGAGTCATTGTACATATCGTTACACGCCGAAACCAATGACTCACGGAAGCCCTGTGTTTACAGCGATATAGTTATTTCAACGGCCCCGCAGTGGGGTTGAATGAAAAACCAAATCGAGGGTATGAGAATGAAAAAAGTATTAGCTCTGGTTGTTGCCGCTGCTATGGGTCTGTCTTCTGCTGCTTTTGCTGCTGAAACAACTGCTACTACCGCTCCGACTGCTGCTGCAACCACCAAAGCAGCGCCGGCAAAAACCACGCATCATAAAAAACAGCACAAAGCAGCGCCGCAGAAAGCGCAGGCTGCCAAGAAACACGCTAAAAAATCCACCACTAAACCGGCTGTAGAACAAAAAGCGCCAGAGCAGAAAGCTCAGGCTGCTAAAAAACACACCAAAAAAGCAGCAACCAAGCCAGCAGCAGAACAAAAAGCACCAGAGCAGAAAGCTCAGGCCGCTAAAAAACACACCAAAAAAGCCGTAAAACACGACACCGCTAAACCAGCAGCTCAACCTGCAGCATAACGCATTTGTAGTTACTATGGCGTCCCCCACGCCATAGCATACGGCGCTAGATCGACCTGATGTAGCGCCGCCTTTCGGAGGGTAAAATGGTGTCACATTACCGCTTTGAGTTCATTCTTATTACTCTGATAATTTGCGCCCTCATTGCCATGCATTTTTATCTTTCCTGAGTGTAGTTATCTGATTTTACTCCCACTTTCTCGCCGTCCCGTCTATAGTATTAACTGAGGGTTTGCTGTTTATAATCATAATTCCCCACCAGAGTGTGATATGCATAAAACCATTGCTGTATTACTGGGCTCAATTTGTTTTTTTCCTGTTGTTGCGCATGCGGATCAGCCAGCAACGACCACCGCTGAAGCAGAAAACATAAAAACGCTGTTTTTTGGTCATGACGATCGCACGAAAGTAACGGACCCAACGCAATCACCGTGGGACGCTATCGGACAACTGGAAACCGCCAGTGGTAATCTGTGTACCGCCACGCTCATTTCACCGCATCTGGCCCTGACTGCCGGACACTGCTTGCTCGCTCCACCGAAAGGCAAACCGGATAAAGCCGTCGCGTTACGCTTTGTGTCGAAAAAGGGTGTCTGGCGCTATGAAATCCATGGAATCGAAGGACGGGTTGATCCCTCACTCGGTAAGCGTTTGAAAGCCGATGGCGATGGCTGGATTGTGCCGCCATCAGCAGCCCCGTGGGATTTTGGTCTGGTGGTGCTGCGTTACCCGCCTTCCGGAATCACGCCCCTACCATTATTTGAAGGTGATAAAGCGGCGTTAACCGCGGCGTTGAAAACCGCCGATCGTAAAGTCACACAGTCGGGCTATCCGGAAGATCATCTGGACGATTTGTACACCCATCAGGATTGCGTGGTGACCGGCTGGGCGCAGAATACCGTCTTGTCGCACCAGTGCGACACGCTACCGGGCGACAGCGGTTCACCATTGATGCTTAAGACAGATTCAGGCTGGCAGTTGATTGGCGTACAAAGCTCCGCTCCGGCGGCAAAAGATCGCTGGCGAGCCGATAATCGCGCCATATCCGTGACCGGTTTTCGCGATAAGCTGGAAGAGTTGGCGCAGGAGTAACATATGCTGCCCGCATTAACGGGCAGCACGGATATCAGGCAAGTTTAATCATCACCATTCCGGCCAGCAGCAGCGCCACGCCAATCCAGCCTTTATTATTCAGGCGCTGACCAAACAACACCCAACCAGCCGCTAACGTCGCGGCAATCCCAAACCCGCCCCACAAGGCGTAGGCAACAGAAAGGTCAATACCTTTTACCGCCTGCGACAGCGCACTAAAGGCCGCTAACACGGCAGCCAGCGACAGCACGCCATAAATCTTGCGGCGAAATCCATCAGAAAACTTCAAAAAGACGTTAGCGACAATTTCCAGCACGATGGCCATGCCAAGCCAGGCACCATGAACCCACTCAAACTGCTGCATGGGTCACCTCTTTGCTCGTTTTGGCAGGTTTTCGAGTACCAGACTTGATCAGCACAATGCCTAATACCAGCGAGACCAGTCCAGCCACTTTCATCGTGGACAAGGTTTCGTCAAATAACAACACACTAAACAGCGTAATAAATAAAATACCGATACCTTCCCACAAGGCATAGGCCACACCAAGGGCAATTTTTTTAACAGCAAAACTAAGAAAAATATATGATAAGGCGATCATTACCAGCATTAAAATAAAGCCTGAATTACCATGGCCAACGCTTGCCCATTTCATTGACAGCGTACCAGTAATTTCAGCCGCGATGGCCAGACCTAATAATATCCAGTAAAACATGATACTTCTCCTGCTTGAGAATATAGTCCTTTAGGCCTACTGCATGCAGTAAACCAAAAAATAAAATTAGTTAGCTCAGCGCACAGCGCCAGCTCAGGCAGAAGAAGGGACTAAAGCGCGTTGCGCCAGTGTTGCTCACCCGCAAGCAATAAAGTGGAGGAGGTACGAAGAAGTGTAGGTAAACGCAAAAACATCCTGAACATATTGTCCATAATATTACAATTATCCGCAGTGTTGCTTCTCATCATCGCGGATGATAATTGTCCTCGGTAGTTAAACACAGATGATTTGTATCATAGCTTCAAGACGAACTCAAAGTCTTTTCACTTCTTTACCTGCCCCGTTTGATTTTTGTTATAACGGCTCGACGCAAATCACATTATTATGCAGATTCAAAAATGAAAAATGCGGGAATACACATGGCGAAACCGATCATCACGCTTAACGGTCTAAAAATAGTCATTATGCTGGGCATGCTGGTTATCATCCTGAGCGGTATTCGCTTTGCCGCAGATATCATCGTCCCCTTTATTCTGGCGTTATTTATAGCCGTTGTGCTCAATCCCGTGGTGCAGCGGATGGTCAAGCTTCGCATACCGCGCGTAATTGCGGTGTCATTGCTTATCGTTATTATTGTAATGTTAATGGTGCTGCTGTTGGCGTATTTAGGTACATCCTTAAATGAACTTGCGCGAACGCTACCGCAATATCGCTCTTCACTGGTTATCCCACTGAAAAATCTTGAACCATGGTTACAACGCGCAGGGATCGGCGTTTCCGTGGACGAGCTCGTCAAATATATCGATCCGAACGCAGCAATGACGCTGGTGACCAATTTACTGGCGCAGCTTTCAAATGCTATGTCATCGATATTTTTACTGCTACTGACGGTAGTTTTTATGCTGCTGGAAGTACCGCAACTGCCCAACAAACTCAAACAAATGATGAGTCGCCCCATTGAAGGTATGGCGGCGATTCAACGTGCCATCGACAGCGTCTCCCACTATCTGGTGCTTAAAACGGCAATCAGCATTGTGACCGGGTTGGTCGCCTGGGGCATGCTTGCTGCATTGGATGTGCGCTTTGCCTTTGTCTGGGGATTACTGGCCTTCGCCCTGAACTACATCCCTAATATCGGTTCTGTATTGGCGGCCATTCCCCCTATTGCTCAGGTGCTGGCATTCAGCGGTCTTTACGATGCGCTGGTGGTTCTGGCAGGCTATCTGGTCATCAACCTGGTATTCGGGAATATCCTCGAGCCGCGGATCATGGGCCGCGGGCTGGGGCTGTCCACGCTGGTAGTATTTCTGTCGTTAATCTTCTGGGGCTGGTTGCTCGGTCCCGTGGGGATGCTGCTTTCTGTGCCGCTGACCATCATCGTGAAAATCGCGCTTGAGCAAACCAACGGCGGTCAAAGTATTGCCGTACTGCTTAGCGATCTGAACAAAGAATGAGTTTTCGCCCCGCCATTACGGAGCATTTCCTTTATCGTTTCACGCGGAAAGCCAAAACGGCGCTTAACAGCGTAAATAGCGCTATTATCCACGCCATGGTCCAGGGCGTACCATCACTGAAGGCGGCCAGCAGCAACGATGAGATAATACCGCTGCCGTATTGCAACGCGCCAATCAGCGCCGAAGCTGAACCCGCAATGTTCGGTACCGCGTCCAACGCCGCGGCAGTCGACGTCGCGGCAATAATGCCATTCATCGAGAACAGCAGAAAAATGGAAACGATAATGGCAACAATTCCGCCTGACTCCAGCTTAACCAGCAGTGCGAGCGCCACTGCGGCCAGCGCCGCCAGCATCGTCGCATATTTCAGCAGTTGTTCCAGAGCATGTCGTTGAACCAGACGACGGTTAACCACGCTCATCGCCATAACACCGATAATGTTTAGCGCAAACAACCAGCCGTAATGCTGTGGATCAACATGGTAATAGCTAATATAAACAAACGGTGACCCGGTAATAAACGCGTACGCACCGACGTAATAAAACGTCAGGCTCAGGGTATAGCGCATAAAACGCCCATTCGTTAACAACGAGCGGTAATTACGAAATGCGCCAGCCAAAGAGGCTTTCACCCGTTTATCTTCCGGCAATGTTTCGGGCAGCCAGTTTAGGGAGATAAACATCAGCGCACCAATCACCACCAGCAGCCAAAAAATTGAGTGCCAGGTGCTCAGGCGAATAATTTGCCCGCCAATCAACGGTCCGGCGATTGGCGCAATCGCCATAACCAACACCAGGGTCGAGAGCATTTGCGCCGCACGAGTACGTGCAAAGAGATCGCGGATCATCGCTCGCGCCAGCATAGGTCCGGTACAGGCTCCAAGCGCCTGAAATATCCGCCAGAAAACAATTTGCGTGATACTTGTAGACAGCGCACACCCTGCGGAACCAATGATAAATAGCACCATGCCGATAAACAGCGGCTTACGCCGCCCCATATGATCGCTAATCGGCCCCCAAATCAACTGTGCGATAGTAAAACCAATTAAGAAACCAGTAATCGTCAGCTCAACATTGCCATGTAAATCCTTGGCCATCGTCGGCATTGCTGGAAGATAAATATCGGTAGAAAGCGATGTAAAGGCCATCAGGCCACTGAGGATCAGAATAAAAGTAAGACCGGTCTGGCTTGCGGTAGTTACCGGTGAGGCATGTTCACATGTACGCATAGTGCCCTGTCATGTTCTAAAAAGTCAGGTCGCAGTATATAGACAACGTATTGCCGTGATTAGACGGTTAAAACCGCATGAGTTTATGAACTGAGATCATGAATGGTGAAATCATATGCGTCATATTTTGTGACTGAGTTCCAACAATTACCTTTCAGAAATGAATTCTACTCATAGGTCCATGCGAATTTCACAGACTAATCGTATCAACACAGATTTGCTAATCTGCAGCCAATGCAACGAAGATGCTCAGGAGAACCCAATGAATACAACAGTTCTGAATAACGGTGTTGAGATGCCCCTGCTCGGATTTGGCGTTTATCAAATGACTGATGCCAGCGAATGTGAGCAAGCCGTACGGGATGCCATTGATACAGGATATCGCCTGATTGATACCGCTGCCTCCTACCAGAATGAAACTCAGGTCGGCAATGCTCTTAAGCAAAGCGGAGTCCCCCGCGAGGCGCTTTTTGTGACTACCAAACTGTGGTTACAGGATACCAACTATGCAGGCGCAAAGGCGCAATTCGCACGTTCTCTGCAACGGCTTCAACTGGATTATATTGACCTTTATTTGATTCATCAGCCCTATGGCGATGTACACGGTGCCTGGCGCGCGATGGAAGAATTATATGAAGAAGGGAAAATCCGCGCGATTGGCGTGAGTAACTTTCATCCGGATCGTCTGGCGGATTTAATCGCTTTCAATCGCATTATTCCAGCCGTTAACCAGATTGAGGTGAATCCTTTTCATCAGCAGCCGCATGCCGTGGCCTGGATGCAGAGCCGGAATATTCAACCGCAAGCCTGGGCACCGTTCGCTGAAGGACGCAATGACCTGTTTCAGAACCCAGTCTTAGCGGCTATTGGTGAAAAATATGGCAAAAGCGTTGGTCAAGTCGTGCTGCGTTGGATTTATCAACGTGGGATTATTTCGCTGGCGAAAACCGTGCGTAAAACGCGGATGGCCGAGAATATTCAGGTGCTGGACTTTGCCCTAACGGCGGAAGAGATGACACAAATTGCCGCGATGGACAGCGGAACCAGCGCGTTCTTCTCGCATCGCGATCCGGCTCGTGTGGAATGGATCACCCAGCGTAAACTGGATGTTTAAAAAACGGCCTCCGCAGAGGCCGTCTTACTTTTACTGGCAATTACAGCGCTTTCAGGATCGCATCCACGCTGGCTTTGGCATCGCCAAACAGCATATGGGTGTTATCTTTAAAGAACAGCGGGTTCTGCACACCTGCATAGCCGGTGTTCATTGAACGTTTGAACACAATTACGTTCTGCGCTTTCCACACTTCCAACACCGGCATGCCGGCGATCGGGCTGCGCGGGTCATCCTGCGCTGCCGGGTTTACCGTGTCGTTGGCACCAATGACCAGCACGGTATCGGTATCGGCGAAATCATCGTTGATCTCATCCATTTCCAGCACGATGTCATAAGGGACTTTGGCTTCCGCCAGCAGCACGTTCATATGACCTGGCAAGCGCCCTGCTACCGGGTGAATACCAAAACGCACTTTGATGCCGCGCGCGCGAAGTTTCTCAGTAATTTCCGCGACCGGATACTGTGCCTGAGCCACTGCCATGCCGTAGCCCGGGGTGATGATCACGGAGTGCGAGTTCTTCAGCATTTCTGCTGTGTCTTCCGCAGTAATCTCACGATGTTCGCCAACTTCTTCATCAGACCCGGTAGAAGAACCGTCAGAACCAAAGCCACCCGCAATAACGCTGAAAAATGAACGGTTCATCGCCTTACACATAATGTAAGACAGGATCGCACCAGAAGAACCGACCAGCGCACCGGTAACGATCAGCAGATCGTTGCTCAGCATAAAGCCCGCCGCCGCAGCCGCCCAACCTGAATAGGAGTTGAGCATTGAAACGACTACCGGCATGTCTGCCCCACCGATGGACGCCACCAGATGCCAGCCAAAGGCCAGCGCGATGATGGTCATCACCAGCAGCGCCAGAACCTGCAGGCCCACGCTTTCGGTACGAACAAACACCACCAGCAGCAGGAAAGAAACAACCAGCGCCGCCAGGTTCATTTTGTGACGATTCGGCAGCATCAGCGGTTTAGAGGAGATCTTGCCGCGCAGTTTGCCAAAAGCCACCACAGAACCGGTAAAGGTCACCGCACCGATGAAGATACCCAGGAACACTTCCGTCAGGTGAATGTTCACCAGAATCGGTTCCAGGCCCGTATCGTGATACAGGTAGCTGTTGAAACCCACCAGTACCGCAGCCAGACCGACGAAGCTGTGCAGAATCGCCACCAGCTCCGGCATCTCGGTCATTTCGACTTTCTTCGCCAGACGAATACCAATCGCGCCGCCGATGATCATCGCTACCAGGATCCACGCAACGTTGCCGGTATCCGGACCAAAAATCGTAGCAATCAGCGCAATCGCCATCCCGGCGATGCCGTAGTTGTTACCCTGCTGAGAGGTTTCGTGTTTCGAAAGCCCCGCCAGACTAAAAATAAACAGGATCGCGGCAACAATGTATGCAGCTGTAACTAATCCTCCAGACATATGTTACCCCTTAGTTTTTCCGGAACATTTTCAGCATGCGCTGAGTCACGGTGAAGCCACCGAAAATATTAATGCTGGCAATAAGCACCGCGATAAAGCTCAGGAAACTCACCCAGCCACCCTGGCCAATTTGCAATAACGCCCCAACCACGATAATCCCCGAGATGGCGTTAGTCACAGACATCAGCGGAGTATGCAACGCATGTGACACATTCCAGACCACGTAGTAACCCACCACGCAGGAAAGCGCGAACACCGTAAAGTGACCAAGGAACTCTTTCGGCGCGACGTCGGCGAGCCAGCCAAACAAAATCACTACCAGCGCCATCAGCGCATATTTGCGCCACGGAGAGACAGGCTTTTTCTCTTCTTTCGGCGCAGGTGCAGCTTTTGGCGCAGCCTGCGGCTGAGCAGAAACCTGGATCGGCGGCGCAGGCCAGGTGATTTCACCCTCGCGAACCACCGTGACACCACGCACAACCACGTCGTCAAAATCGACAGTGATATTGCCGTCTTTCTCTTTGCACAACAGTTTGAGCAGGTTGACGAGGTTCGTGCCGTACAGCTGGGAAGATTGCGTTGGCAAACGGCCAGGCAGATCGGTATAGCCGATAACCTTCACCCCGTTCTCGGTGGTGGTCACCTGATTAGGCACGGTATATTCGCAGTTTCCGCCGTTTTGCGCGGCAAGATCGACAATTACGCTGCCCGCTTTCATCGAATCGACCATTTCACGGGTGATCAGTTTCGGGGCCGGTTTGCCCGGAATCAGCGCTGTGGTAACGATAATGTCGACGTCTTTCGCCTGCGCAGCGAAGAGTTCCATTTCGGCTTTGATGAACGCTTCGGACATCACTTTGGCATAGCCATCGCCGCTGCCCGCTTCTTCTTTAAAGTCCAGTTCAAGGAACTCTGCGCCCATACTCTGCACTTGTTCCTTCACTTCCGGACGGGTATCAAAAGCGCGCACAATAGCACCCAGGCTGTTTGCCGCACCGATCGCCGCAAGACCTGCCACACCCGCACCAATCACCATGACCTTGGCAGGTGGAACCTTGCCTGCGGCGGTGATCTGGCCGGTGAAGAAGCGACCGAATTCATGTGCAGCTTCAACAATAGCGCGATACCCGGCGATGTTCGCCATCGAGCTTAAGGCATCCAGCGACTGTGCGCGCGAAATACGCGGCACGGAGTCCATCGCCATAACGGTCACGTTACGCTCTGCAAGTTTTTGCAGCAGCTCAGGGTTTTGCGCGGGCCAAAGAAAACTCACCAGCGTCGTGCCCGGATTGAGTAACGGAATTTCCGCCTCTTCCGGCGCATTGACCTTCAGAATAATCTCTGACTGCCAGACATCATTCCCGTCCACAATTTCTGCGCCTGCTTGTACAAACGCCTTATCGTCAAAACTCGCCAGTTGACCTGCGCCGCTTTCAACCGCGACGCTAAAACCCAGCTTCAGCAGCTGCTCAACCGTCTTCGGCGTGGCTGCAACGCGGGTTTCATTGGTTAACCGTTCTCTTGGTATGCCAATTCGCATAATGTTCCCTTCCATCTGTAATTATGATGATGGTTTATCAATGTTCGCACGAGGCATGCGCGCACTCTCGAGAGAGGTCAGTGTTACCTCAATAAAATAAAACAGTAACAAACTCTGTATAACCTACTGAAAATGACGCCTGTGATCTAGCGCCAAAAAACAGTATTTATTATGAAATTCGCAAAATAGAGATGAATCGAACCTCAGACAGATAAAATGCCCTAAAAATAACCCGCAAAGGCTGATAATTCGCTCAAGCGAAGCGGCAAAACATGATTACCTACCTGTCAAAAACAATTGATTAACATTAAATTAACTTATGAAATTCAACTGCTTTATCAGTTTTGGTCACCAAACGCCGAAATTTTCGGCATATCACAAAATGTTATCGCTGTTGTTACCTAACGTGACACGATGAGTGAAAAATGACGCAGACACTGACACAATTTAAATGCAATAATCAGCGACGTTTCTAGTCAATAACAATACCAGTACCTGGTTTGCGCAAGGCGAAGGATTATTTTTATGAAGCTTAAGAACACTCTCCTGGCGTCCGCACTAATTTCTGCGACTGCTTTTTCTGTAAATGCAGCGACAGAATTGACGCCGGAGCAAGCGGCTGCCCTGAAACCCTATGACCGCATTGTGGTCACCGGTCGTTTTAATGCTATCGGTGATGCGGTTGCTGCCGTTTCGCGCCGTGCAGATAAAGACGGTGCAGCCTCCTTTTATGTTGTTGATACCTCAGATTTTGGCAGCGGCGGTAACTGGCGCGTTGTTGCCGACGTCTATAAAGCCGACGCTGAAAAAGCGGAAGCGTCAAAAAACCGTGTCATTAACGGCGTTATGGAATTGCCAAAAGATCAGGCCGTTCTGATAGAACCTTACGACACCGTTACAGTGCAAGGTTTCTACCGTAGCCAGCCTGAAGTAAACGATGCCATCACCAAAGCAGCGAAAGAGAAAGGTGCTTACTCCTTCTATATCGTGCGTCAGGTCGATGCCAACCAGGGCGGCAACCAGCGTATTACTGCATTCATCTATAAAGCTGATGCGAAAAAACGCATTGTACAAAGCCCTGATGCGATCCCAGCAGATTCAGATGCTGGTCGTGCCGCATTAGCAGCAGGTGGCGAAGCCGCGAAGAAAGTTGAGATCCCGGGCGTAGCAACTACCGCTTCTCCGAGTGCTGAAGTTGGCCGCTTCTTCGAAACGCAATCCACCAAAGGCGGACGTTACACTGTCACGTTGCCGGACGGAACCAAAGTTGAAGAGCTGAACAAAGCGACCGCCGCCATGATGGTACCGTTCGACAGCATCAAGTTCACCGGTAACTACGGCAACATGACGGAAGTCTCTTATCAGGTAGCAAAACGCGCAGCGAAGAAAGGCGCGAAGTACTATCACATTACCCGCCAGTGGTCAGAACGTGGTAACAACGTGACAATCAGCGCCGATCTGTATAAGTAATACCCAATGCCTTATCAGGTCTACAGTCCTTGTAGACCTGATAATTTCGCGCAGTTCTGTTTCCAGACAAAACAAAAACAGCAGTATTAAGACAACTTTTCACACTATTAGTCACAAATCTCTCTATCCCCATTGCATGCGTTCTCTTCTCTCCGTAAAATCCCGCGCCTTAGTGGCTTTCACCATTTTTATGCGGTTTGCCAAAATAATTATTCTCTCACTCTCGTTTTTGTAACTGGATACAAATGGAAAAGAAATTGGGTCTGAGCGCACTGACCGCGCTGGTTTTAAGCTCAATGCTCGGCGCTGGCGTTTTCAGCCTGCCACAAAATATGGCGGCAGTAGCCAGCCCGGCTGCATTACTGATTGGTTGGGCGATTACCGGTGCGGGTATTCTTTTGCTCGCCTTTGCCATGCTGATCCTGACGCGTATCCGTCCTGAACTGGACGGCGGTATCTTCACCTATGCACGTGAAGGTTTCGGCGAGTTGATTGGCTTCTGCTCTGCGTGGGGATACTGGCTGTGCGCTGTTATCGCTAACGTTTCGTATCTGGTCATCGTCTTCTCTGCGCTCAGTTTCTTTACCGACACACCGGAATTACGTCTGTTCGGCGACGGTAATACCTGGCAGTCGATTGTCGGCGCATCGGTACTGTTATGGATAGTCCATTTTCTGGTGCTGCGGGGAGTACAAACCGCGGCTAGCATTAACCTGGTCGCTACTCTGGCAAAACTACTGCCGCTAGGCCTCTTTATCGTGCTAGCGTTCATGCTGTTTAAGCTCGACACCTTTACTCTCGATTTTACCGGCGTCGCGTTGGGTGTGCCTGTCTGGGAGCAGGTCAAAAACACCATGCTCATAACCCTGTGGGTTTTCATTGGTGTGGAAGGCGCGGTGGTGGTTTCTGCCCGCGCCAGAAATAAACGCGATGTTGGTCGCGCCACGCTGTTAGCTGTACTCGCCGCACTGGGCGTTTACCTGTTAGTCACCCTGCTATCCCTCGGCGTTGTCGCGCGGCCAGAACTGGCAGAGATCCGCAATCCATCAATGGCCGGTCTGATGGTTAAAATGATGGGGCCATGGGGCGAAATTATTATTGCCGCGGGTCTGATTGTTTCCGTGTGCGGTGCCTATTTAAGCTGGACGATTATGGCGGCGGAAGTGCCGTTCCTCGCCTCCACGCACAAAGCGTTTCCGCGTATTTTTGCACGACAGAATGCACAGGGTGCGCCATCGGCATCGCTGTGGCTAACCAACATCTGTGTACAAATCTGCCTTGTACTAATCTGGCTCACAGGCTCCGACTACAATACGTTACTGACAATCGCCTCAGAGATGATTCTGGTGCCCTATTTGCTGGTCGGCGCATTTCTGTTAAAAATTGCCACCCGTCCGATTCATAAGGCTGTCGGTATCGGCGCGAGTATTTATGGCATCTGGTTATTGTATGCGTCAGGTCCGATGCATCTGCTGCTGTCTGTAGTGTTGTATGCGCCAGGGCTGCTGGTTTTCCTTTATGCCCGTAAAACGCACACGCATGAAAACGTATTAAAACGCCAGGAGATGGCGCTGATCGGCCTGTTGCTTGTTGCTGCTGTGCCAGCTACCTGGATGCTGATAGGCTAACGTTATACCCATCGCTGGCTTCGGAAAATATCAGACTATGAATATCCTGATAAAGGATTATCGGGATATCATGGTTAACGCTGATTAATCGAAAATAATCGCTCTCGCTCTCCCTTCATGCTTGCCCCCACACTATTTGTTGTTGCGTGTGAAGCGCTTATCACGGCTCTCCAGATGATGATTCATCACAAGGTGTGATCCCCCCTATTGAGTTCGAGTTATTCTTTCTACACTTCACAATCGCAAACTGCTTTACGGCGCAACAGTCAGTCACAATCACCTGCTTTATCTTCTTATGAATCACAACATAACATACAGAAACACATCATAACCTTCTCAATTTTTTGTTCACTTTTCATATTGATAAAAGATAAAAAAGAAATACCTCACAAACACACATACATCATAATACATGGACAAACAAAAGAACAATTAATCATCATACAATTAACCATTTGTGCTTTATGTTGTGTTTAGTTTATCATGCAGTTGTGTTGATATTTGTGTTTGATGATAATGCAACCCGTGTGCTGGTCCCACCAGCTACACTCCCCTCGTCAATTATGTCGGAAATAAAAAAGGTTTATTAATAGCTGTTACTGCATCGATTAATTATGTAATCGGCAGCATTTAGTCATTGAGGGACAAACAAAATGATAAACAAAGAATTAATGATGACACCCCCTATTAATCCTAAATGGAGTTTTAAAATGTTTAAGAAATCAGTGGTTGCAGTATTAATAGTTCTTCCTATGTCTGCTTTTGCTCATGGTCACGGTGGCCATGGAGGTATGGGCGGTCACAATTTTGGTGGCCATGGCCATGGTGGTAACATTGGTCATGCCTTTAGTGGTCATTCGTTTGGTGGTCACTTTGCGGAGCGCATGAATGCAGGTGGTGGCTTCACAGGATTCTCTAAAGGCTCCATCAATATGAGCGATCACCCCATTGCGGATAACACGACTCGTTCCATCAGTGTGAAAGATGGTGTCGTCACTAAAAACATTGCCTACAACGGTGTTAATGAACAATATTCTGCGACAACCACAATCAGTCAAGAAACAGGTGTGGTTCGTACCTCAACAGTTACTCGTGATGGTGTGACCAAAACAGCATCAACTGTTGTGTCGCCTGAAATGCGTTCCCACACCGTTGACGTGACGAACGGTGATGTAACGCATTTCTCCGATCATAGCTATGTTGAAGGCGTTGGCGGCCTGTCGATTCACGGCACTAAAGAAGGTGATGAGGCTATTGGTACAGTCACTGCATACAACGATGTATCCAACGCAGTGAAAACTACCCACGCGCTCAAAAATGCTGACCTGACTCGTGTAGCATCAACAGTGATTGCACCAACCATGCGTACTCATAATGTTATGGTGAAAGAAGGTGATCTCACAATCACTCACCTTCGTGGTTATGTTGGAAATGAGACTGTTGGGTATGGTTTCTCTAAGGGCGTAGCTAAAGAAGATGGTTATGCAATCGAAACTTCAGTCAACTCACTTGGCATAGCAACTGTTGGGGCATATGGCCCTAGTCACTATGCAGAGAAGGCAGAAAATCTGAAAACGGGTGAAGTGAAAACAATCACCGATATCACTCCGCCACAACCAACTCCTGTTGTCGTACACGTTGTACCCGTAACTCCTCTGACTCCTGCGACGCCTGTAAATCCTCCTGTCGTGGTTCACGTTGTTCCAGCATCAACGATTACCCCAGCCACTCCAGCGACTACCGTGTATAACGATAAACTCGGTGATAGTGTCATCTTGTATTGGAATATCTAAACTAAATGAGGCTGGAGCAATCCAGCCTTTTTAGAGGAAATAATTATGTCAGTTTTAACAGCAGCAGATTTTCTAAAACTTATTGATCTTGAACCATTCAAGAAGCCAAACAATGAAGCAGGTGTCTCTGTTCAGCGTGGTATTGAATTAGAAAAGCTACGCCTTGCTGTAAAAGAAGGTCATGTAAATCTCCGTTTTTTCCTCAAATGGTTAAATGCATCTGCTGGCTGCCGTTTACAAGAGCGATGGTTAAACAAGTTTTTCGCCGATGATCTCGGAGAAATTCCCGCACGATTTCAGCAGTCCCCCAGTAAGAGCACAGAAGAAAAGCTAAAGGAAGAAGTTGCCCGTCTCACAGCGGAACTGAGAGCGTCACAGCAACAAAATCAGGTTATTGCTTCTATCGCTTCTGAGGACAATCAGAAAGCCATTTTTGCGGGTATCGTCGAACGTATCGAAGAAGAATCACAAGCTGAACTAAAAGCTTTTGCAGAGAAGGCCGCAACACGGGCAAAACAGAAAGCAATAGAGATGATGATAGCTATCTTTCCTAATTGGAAGCCATCAGATTGAACACAAGAGGCTGTGTGTATTATCATGCTTCCTTAATCATTTAAGGGTAGACAATGAAGAACGTAAATCTGATCTTACTCGGAGACAGCACACAGCCACAAGAACGCCGAATGAAAGAAGCGTTAAAGATAAGCAAGGACGTAAAACCTGCCGCTGTGTTAGATGCTGTGAAAGAGGCATATGAAGACACAGGCAAGAAACCTAAGCTGAACTATGCACAACTATCACGATGGAGAAAAGGTTTAACCTTCTATCGTTCACCACCGCCAGAAGACGCTGTAGATCAGTATTCAGATTTATTTTCCCCACTCTACCAACTCCTAGAGAATCCGGTGATTGTTGCTTCTATCGACATATCAGAATTTGAACAGAGATTGAAGATTCAGATTAAAGAACGAGAACAAAGATTGATTGAAGCAAGAAGGATTGAAGCAGAACGTATTCTACAAGAAGCAGAAGAAAGAGATCGCAGAAAGTTCACAGAAGAATTCAATAAAATAATGGATAAACTGAGAGAGCTTAGGAAAACGTAGCTACAATGGGGAGCCTGTTTTCTGGTTCCCTTTTTTAATGACTAATCATTCTATTACGTTAATCCCCCTCTCTCTATTACTCCTTCAACTATAGCCCGACTAAAATGTGCTCACCGCTAAATCAGGATGCTGTAACAAACCCCAACAACTTTATTCCTGTGTGCTACTGTGTACAAATGAGTTTGCACTGATCGCCAATGTTTCATACACCACTTACACCCTTTCTCTTGTAAAATGCTGTTTTTAATGGAGCCTGAGTATAACAATGGGTAAAAAACCTCCTTTGCCAATTCTTATCACCGGAGGTGGTCGTCGTATCGGCCTCGCCGTCGCATGGCACTTTCTGAACCAAAAACAGCCAGTTATCGTCAGCTACCGAACTCACTATCCTGCCATTGACGGCCTGCGAGAAGCGGGCGCGATTTGTATCCCGGCTGACTTTTCCACGGATGAAGGCGTGCTGGCCTTTGCTGATGAGGTCAAAGCACAGACGGATGGCTTGCGCGCCATTGTGCACAATGCCAGCGCCTGGGTCGCCGAAAAACCCGGCACACCGCTCAGCGAAGTACTGTCACGCATGATGCAGATCCACGTCAATACGCCCTACCTGCTCAACCACGCGCTGGAAGGATTGCTACGCGGTCATGGGCACGCAGCCAGCGACATCATCCATTTTACGGATTATGTTGTGGAGCGTGGCAGCGACAAACACATTGCTTATGCTGCCAGTAAAGCGGCGCTGGATAATATGACCCGCTCGTTCGCGCGCAAACTGGCACCGGAAGTGAAAGTGAACGCGATTGCCCCCTCACTTATCTTGTTTAACGAGGGCGACGATGCAGAGTATCGCCAGCAGGCACTAAACAAATCACTGATGAAAACCGCGCCTGGTGAAAAAGAGGTCATTGATTTAATTGACTACCTACTAACCAGTTGTTTTGTCACCGGACGTAGTTTTGCCCTTGATGGCGGGCGTCATCTGCGTTAGTGCAGTTTGATCCAACAAAAGATCAGCAACCACGCGCTCAGGCTCCAGCACACTACTGCACCGCCGAGCGCGATGGGTAAGCGCATAAACCCGGTGAAATACCACAGTGAAACAAGGTAGACAAAATAGGGAATAATCGACCACATACTGAATACAATGGTTGTACGTAACGCCTCGATCCCACGCTCACTGGCCACGATGTAGTGGGCAATCAACGCAAACGTCGGGAACAGTGGAATTAATCCAGCAATATAGTAATTCTTTGTTTTCGCCAGCAAACCAATCAACACCACCGCCAGCGCACCGAGCGCCGCTTTTATAACGAGTCCCATCACTCTGCCTTAACACATCAATAACATCAGCCTCTAGCATAACGGAAGCGTTCTTGTTTAGAAAAGATTAATGGAAGGAAAAACCGGGGCGGTGTATGTTGGCGTTTTATATTCAAAATGAATGATATGAACACCATCGTATTTGTTGAAGATGATCCCGAAGTTGGCTCACTGATTGCAGCCTATCTGGCCCGGCATGATATTGAGGTTATCCTTGAACCTCGTGGTGATTTGGCCGAGGAGAAAATCCTGCATGTTCAACCCGATCTGGTGTTATTAGATATCATGCTGCCGGGCAAAGACGGGATGACTATCTGCCGCGATTTACGCGGACGCTGGCAAGGCCCGATTGTCCTGCTCACCTCGCTGGACAGCGACATGAACCATATCCTGGCGCTGGAAATGGGTGCCTGTGACTACATTCTGAAGACAACGCCGCCAGCTGTGCTGCTGGCTCGTCTGCGCCTGCACCTGCGCCAGAATGAACACTCAGCACAGTCTAAAGGCATTCAAGCGGCAACCATCACTCCGCACACAACGCTGCGCTTTGGCACACTCACTATCGATCCCACCAACCGCTCCGTGCTGCTCGGCGGCGAGCAAATCTCTCTTTCCACCGCTGATTTTGAATTACTGTGGGAGTTGGCAACCCATGCCGGGCAGATTATGGACCGTGATGCGTTGCTAAAGAACCTGCGCGGCGTAAGTTATGACGGTATGGATCGCAGCGTCGATGTCGCGATTTCCCGCTTACGCAAAAAACTGCTCGATAACGCGACTGAACCCTATCGAATCAAAACGGTACGCAACAAAGGTTATCTGTTTGCACCGCACGCCTGGGACGACGAGCCGCAGAAGTAATCCAACCGGGCCGATCTCATTGGTCGGCGGGATTGTTCACAATACGTTACACCGTCACGTAAAATCGTCTACAGAACAGGCATATAAACGCCATCCGACGCCGTTCCACACTTTTTGTGTGGCTGTTACCCTCCCCCCTCCCTATAATCCGTCGCGGTCCTGAACCCTTATGGTTCATAGGTTTTTTTCGCACTAACAAATCTCTTTCCGGCATTTCAGGTGCTGAATGAGGCAAGAGGCTACAATATGTTCGTAACGCTCGCGTATATCGCGTTCTTTTTGGTTTGTTCATGGGCAATTTTTAGAATCAACCAAAAAAGTCACTCTCTTTCAAAAAGCGTCTTCATCGCTATTTTTATGGGTGCCGTTATCGGCTTATCCCTGCATCTCATTGCTGCTGACGAAAGTAAAACAGTTATCGACTGGTATAATGTTATCGGTAACGGTTATGTTAATTTACTGAAGCTGGTTGCGGTTCCGCTGATTTTCATCTCTATTCTCTCAGCCATTAATAAGCTCGAAAACAGCGCTGGCATTGGGAAAATGTCGTTAACCATTGTCGGATGCATGCTCTGTCTGGTAATGATTGCCGGTTTTATTGGGCTGTTGACTGCACATGTATTAGGTCTGGACGCCAGTGCGTTTGTTCATATGCAGTCCACACTGACGGCAGACGATGTGAGTAAAACTGCCGCCATTTCACTGCCTAAACTGGTTACATCTCTGATCCCAACGAATATCTTCCTTGATCTAACAGGAGCCAGAAGCGTTTCCGTCATTGGCATTGTTATCTTCACCCTGCTTGCCGGCGTGGCATTATTAAAGGTCAAACAAGACGCCCCGCAAGAAGGTAAAAAATTAAGTGCTGGCATTAACGCTATCCAGATTTGGGTGATGAAAATGGTGCGTATCGTTATTGCCCTCACCCCTTATGGTGTGATGGCATTAATGGCAGGCGTATTTTCCGCGTATCGATTTGAACAATTTGCCAGTCTGTTAGGCTTTATTGCTGCCTGTTACCTTGCGATTCTGATGATGTTTATCGTCCACGCACTGATACTGGTTCTGAGCGGTAATAATCCCGTTCACTATTTTAAAACTGTCTGGCCAGTTTTAACCTTTGCATTTGTTTCACGCAGCAGTGCAGCATCTATTCCACTGGCTATTTCCGCACAAGAAAAATTTGGCGTGCAAAACACCATAGCTAATATTGCAGCTTCATTCGGCTCCAGCATGGGTCAAAACGGCTGTGCCGGGATCTATCCGGCTATTATGGTGGCGATGATTGCTCCAACAATTGGGATCGATCCGCTATCAGTACATTTTTTGCTCGCCATGCTGCCTGCGATTGCGCTGGGTTCTATTGGAGTGGCGGGTGTCGGCGGTGGCGGAACATTTGCTGCGCTGATCGTCCTTTCAACGCTGAACTTCCCGGTCGCGCTGGTGGGGATTTTCATTGCTATCGAGCCTGTCGTCGATATGGCCAGAACGGCATTAAACGTGAACGGTTCGATGATGTCTGGCGTGCTGGCTAACAGGCTCCTGAAAAAGAGTGCTGAAAAACCACAACCCGTGAACGCGAATTAGTCAGTCCTAAAAAGATCAAAGCCTTCCTGTTCCTGGAAGGCTTTCTTTTGTGTCAACTAAACGTCAGTCCGTCGTATTTTTTCCAACGGTAGTTTACGGCGGAGATAATCCAACAGCCGATAAAGACGCCAATAATCGCAAAACCGACATTCCCCATATGGTCACTCAAATTGCTGACGGTATCCCACAAACCACCCTGAAGCGAAAACGCGTCAGAGAGAAGTCCCAGCGCCTCCAGCCCGCCAATAAATAGCGCAACAATCACGGAAGTCCCGGTAATGGTCATATTGTAATAGAGCTTACGTTGCGGCTTATTGAATGCCCATCCATAGGCCTCAACCATCAGAATACTGTCGAGACAATCAATTAACGCCATACCGCAGGTAAACAGCGCCGGGAACACGAGAATTGACCAAATCGACATGCCACTGGACGCGCTTGAAGCAGAAATTCCCAGCAGAGAAATTTCAGTGGCGGTATCAAATCCCAGACCAAACAGAAAGCCGACAAAATACATATGCCAGTCTTTACCTACCAGCCGAAACGCTGAGCGGAAAAGCCAGTTCAGAGGGCCTGAAACTGTAATGTCTTCCGTGGTGCCATCGTAAGTACCGGTGCGTTTAAGATGGCGGAATGCCTTCCAGACCTGGCAGAAAATAATGAGATTGATGGTAGCCAGAATCAGCAAAAATACGGCAGAAACCGTAGTTCCTATCAGACCACCGACATTCTGAAACCATGCCATATGTTGCTTAAACACGCTGGTAGTTAGCGCAATGCCAATGCTGGCTAGCACCACAATGGTAGAGTGTCCCAGAGAAAACCAGGCCCCCGTTGTCAGGGCACGTTTTTTCTGCTGCATGAGTTTACGCGTCGCGCTGTCTATCGCGGCGATATGATCGGCATCAACGGCATGGCGCAAACCATAGCACCACGCAATCAGACTCAGTGCCAGTAAGGAAGTATTGTTGCTAAACGCGGTGAAAGCCCACAGCCACGCTAAGATGTTTGCCCCGATGAGTAAGACCATCAACAAAAGAATATTCGGGCGTTTTTTTAATAATGAAAACAATGCGTTCATTGTTTCCGGCCTGTCAAATTTTCGCTCAACAACACACCACACCGCCGTTCATTGATTGATTAATACAACGTTTACCAGGCTAATGATAACTCTTAAGAATTACTAACCCAGTGTCGTAGATCAAAATTGATTACCACCTGAAGCAAGTTCTGCCATCGCTAGCTCCGCAATACGCAGAGGTACCGTTGCGCTGTCACCCTCTTGCAGAAACCAGACGGACGACAACCCACACCAGGCAACAATCCACATCAGTAAACGCTGCCGTTCAATTCTGGCGATTTCAGACACAATGTTGACTCGTTGCGTGAATATTTCCGGCTCAATGGCGACAGGTCTGGTAGGTTCGGCAAGATCGGGGTTAGTAAAGATATTGGCATAATCAAAGCCACGCTCGCCCACCAGCCCTTTGGGATCGATAGCCAGCCATCCTCTCGTTCCGAAATCAAGAATATTGCCGTGGTGTAGATCGCCATGTAATACGACTTCATCATGGGGTGAAGATAGCAGTAAGTTTGCCACCGCAGCACAACGCGTCAGGATACCGCCATGCTTTTTCGCGACAGGAGCCAGATCGCGAAACCAATGGTGCAGAGGTGTTAACGCAGGCGTAGACGCATTTCGGGAGAGATGGAGTCTACTGGCAGCATGGCAAATAATGCGACAGGCCTGCGCATCGTTGCCAGTCCAGGACATGTCCGCTAAAGACCATGTCTCTGTCGCACGTTCCAGCAGAATCGCCCCTACTGCATGAGCAAGTACTTTCGCTGCGCCATTTCCGTTCCACCAGACCATGAGTTCACAGCCGATCCGTTCACTGTCATCGTCGGTGATCTTTAGTATGGCTTTCTGACCGTTCTTGACTACCACCACAGGTAAAAGCTGCGATGTGTGAGTTTCAAACGGTTCACCATCTGGAGTGAGCCCCCAACGGTTGAGCCAGGTGTTGAACAAACGATTTTCCAAACAATATCCTCATTTTTCTCTGGAAGATGGTAATCAAAAGGATCCGTGTCGGCATTATTCCTGTTTTCTTTTGGTTGAGCCACAACCCCCCGCTTCCATCATCACTGACTTATCGGGTAGAGCACTAACAGGCACATCCTTGTGTATCTGTGTGCCATGCTGACTGTGTTCGGTATATGAGGAGGACACGATGATCACGTTATGCAAAACCTGTGGAACATCCTATGAGGTAACTGGCGCCCATCCGGAACATTGCGATATCTGCCTGGATGAACGTCAATATGTCCCCACAAGCGGGCAGAAATGGATCGATTTTGACACCCTGTGTGCATCGCATACAAATAAGTGGAAGCAACACGACAGTACCCTCCTCAGCATCCGCACCGTTCCTGATTTTGCAATTGATCAGCGCGCGTTTCTTGTGCGTACCCCAGAAGGAAATATTCTGTGGGACTGCATTGCCACGCTCGACGATGCCACAAAAACGCTAATAACGTCCCTTGGCGGCCTTAAGGCTATCGCGATTTCGCATCCTCATTACTACACCACCATGCAGGACTGGGCTGCGGAATTTAACGCGCCGATTTACCTTCATGCCAGCGACAGAGGGTGGGTAATGCGTGACAGCCCGTGGATTAGATTCTGGGATGGCGACACCATTGAGTTAACCCGTGACGTCACGATGATACGTCTCGGCGGGCACTTTGCTGGCGGCTGCGTCCTGCACTGGGCGCGTGACGAAGGCGTCGTGCTTTCTGGCGACATCGTTCAAGTTACACCAGGTGCCCATGCAGTCTCATTTATGTGGAGCTACCCCAATATGCTACCGTTGCCAGCCGCCACCGTCAGCGACATCATCCAACGCCTGAGAACAGTGAAATTTAAGCAACTTTACGGCGCATTTGAAGGTAAAGATATTACGCAAAATGCCGATGAAATTGTGCGCCGTTCAGGTGAAAAATATATTTCCTGCCTCAAATAAACCGGCAGTTTATTCACCAACCATGCTCAGGAGAGTAAAAATGGATATAGCTTATAAATCATGCCCATCACAGAAATACTCACTATAACACTGATAATGAAGTAGGTTTTGAAAGGCTGCTTTTGTGTTTTATGGCGAAAGATTTGTTGACCCGCTATCGCGCCGCCCCACCCGCCCACAACGCCAAACACCAGCAATGTGGATTCCGGCACTCTGCGCCAGTCCTTGCGTGCCGCCATTTTGTCCACGCCGTATAACAGCAACGTCAAAACGTTGGCGAGTAGAAACCATATAACAAGAGGATAAGCGGTGAAAATGCAGCCGACCGCTGCGAAAATGAGTAGCGAATAACAGCAGCGATTGAGATTCATATTTTCAGTCACAGCACTTTTCAGGAAGTATAGGCACGCATTATACGCAAGGTCAGTCATCCCTGCCACGGGTGAGAATATCCATTTTTTTATTATGCCTATATCCCCAAAGATAGCGCAAATTCTCTGGTCTGCGGCGTACCTAACAATTCAAACAAGAGAGGCGTTTTCATTATTCAAAACAAATGGTAATTTATTAAACCCAAATGGAGAAATTGTTCTGGAGCCACAAGGATGAGAAAATACTCATATCCATATTTGTTTTTTGTTACCGTCTCATCTCTCGGCGCAATTTTTCTCTTTTATTGGTGGAAGGTAACGATATACAGAGTGACATTTCTCTACCCGCTCACATCCAAATACCTCATGCTTATTTCTCTGGCAGTGTCATTGTTAATTACCTTATTTCTGGTAGGTAATGGGATAATGAAAAAAAGTCCCTTCCAAACCTATCTGAAATTATTTGGTGGCATCAGCATTGCCATGGTGCTGTTTTCAGTGATCATGGTTATGGCGATAACCTGGTTTATTCCGGGTGTCCCCTCGTCCTATACCGCCACATACGTCTATGCTACAGGAAGTTCTAAAAGCTGTTCGGGGGCTGATGTTGACGATCCGGATCTCGGGACTAACATCAGAATTTGCTATCCCGAAGGGAACTACGAATATAACAACACCATCTACGTTGAGAAACGAAGTAACCTTTTAGGAGCGGTCGTGACATACGCCAGAACAACCCCATCCCGATTTTGATTAACTTACAGCGTAGAAAGCAATGCGTGATCCAGCGAAAGGTCATTCCGCGCCCGTAGGAGCCATAAGAATGCAGAAAAGAGATATACAGTGTACTCTGCGTGGACAAGCACGCCGGATGGTGATCGGAGAACCTTTCTGAACCCACGCATCGGCGGATACCGCTGTGCCCACTTTTTTCCCCTGAGGGACACGTGCACTCGCTAACTTATTGAGCGTTCGGTGATTTTTTATGAAGAAACTGTTTGTGCAGTTTTACCTCCTGCTGTTTGTCTGCTTTTTGGTGATGACCCTGTTGGTCGGTCTGGTATACAAATTCACCGCAGAACGCGCAGGCAGACAGTCGCTCGACGATTTGATGAAAAGCTCGTTGTACCTGATGCGCAGTGAACTACGTGAAATCCCGCCACGCGACTGGGGTAAAACGCTGAAGGAGATGGATTTAAACCTCTCATTTGACCTGCGCGTTGAACCGCTGAATAAGTACACACTGGATGCCCCAACCATGCAGCGTTTGCGCGAAGGCGATATTGTGGCACTTGACGATCAATATACCTTTATTCAACGCATTCCTCGCAGCCATTACGTGCTGGCTGTCGGCCCGGTTCCCTACCTCTACTTTCTTCATCAAATGCGCTTGCTGGACATCGCGCTGATGGCGTTTATTGCTATCTCACTGGCCTTCCCGGTACTGATCTGGATGCGCCCGCACTGGCAGGAAATGCTCAGACTCGAATCCGCCGCACAACGTTTTGGTGAAGGTCATCTGAGTGAACGCCTTCATTTTGACAGCGGTTCCAGCTTTGAGCGCCTGGGCGTAGCGTTTAACCAAATGGCCGACAATATCAATGCGCTGATCGCCAGTAAAAAACAGCTCATCGATGGTATTGCCCATGAGCTTCGTACCCCGCTGGTACGTTTACGTTACCGGCTGGAAATGAGTGATAACCTCACCGAGCAGGAATCTCAGGCTCTGAATCGTGATATTGGCCAACTGGAAGCGTTGATCGAAGAGTTACTGACCTACGCCCGCCTGGATCGCCCGCAAAATGAACTGAAGCTCAGTGTACCGGACTTGCCTGCTTGGTTAACCACCCATCTGGAGGATGTGCAAAGCGTGAATCCTGACCGTGAGGTGCACTTACGTCATCTCGAAACTGGCGACTACGGCGCGTTGGATATGCGCCTGATGGAGCGGGTCCTGGATAATTTGCTGAACAATGCCCTACGCTATTGCCAGTCTACAGTGGTGGCCAGTCTGCTGCTGAACGGCAATCAAGCCACGCTGGTAGTGGAAGACGACGGCCCCGGTATTGCACCAGACGCTCGCGAACAGGTTTTTGAACCGTTTGTACGCCTTGACCCCAGCCGTGATCGGGCGACCGGGGGTTGTGGGCTTGGGTTAGCCATCGTCCACTCAATAGCGTTGGCTATGGGAGGGACGGTCGTCTGTGATAAAAGTGAACTTGGCGGCGCCCGGTTTACTTTCCGTTGGCCCGTCTGGCATAACATTCCTGAAATTTCGGCTGCCTGACCTATTCTGCTCGGTGGCCAGGCGGTGGATGTTGTGTTATAAAAAAGTATGTTGTAACTAAAATGGTAAATCTATGGCCCGTTACGATCTCGTTGACCGCCTGAACGGCACCTTTCGCCAGATGGAACAAGAACTGGCGCTTCTGAACGAAAACCTGTTGCAGCAAACGCTGCTTATTGCCCGCGTATTCTCGTTACCGGAAGTGGTCAAAGAGGCAGAGCATGCCCCTCTGCAAAACATTGATGTTAAGCAGCATTTAGGCAAAGAGGCTGAAGCGCTGGCACTGCGTCATTACCGTCACCTGTTTATTCAGCAGCAGTCCGAAAACCGCAGCAGCAAAGCGGCCGTCCGCCTACCGGGTGTATTGTGCTACCAGGTTGATAATGCGGGGCAATGTGCTCTGGAAGAACAAGTCCAGCGTATAAACCAGTTGAAAACCACCTTCGAGCGCATTGTTACAGTAGAATCAGGGCTGGCGCCGGCAGCACGTTTCGAATGGGTGCATCGCCACCTGCCGGGGCTGATTACACTGAATGCCTATCGCACGCTCACCGTTGTCAGAGATCCTGCCACCCTGCGATTCGGCTGGGCTAACAAGCACATTATTAAAAACCTGAAACGCGATGAAGTACTGCAGCAACTGGAAAAAAGCCTGACCTCACCGCGCAGCGTACATCCCTGGACACGTGAAGAATGGCAGGCGAAGCTTGAACGCGAATATCAGGATATCGCCACCTTACCGCAGCAGGCCCGCCTGAAAATTAAAAGGCCGGTAAAAGTGCAGCCTATTGCCCGAGTCTGGTACAAAGGAGAGCAAAAACAGGTGCAATATGCCTGCCCGACGCCACTGATTGCTTTGCTTAATAACGACAACGGTATGACCGTACCGGATATCGGCGAGTTACTGAATTACGATGCCGATAACGTTCAGCATCGCTTTAAACCTCAGGCGCAGCCGTTGAGATTGATTATTCCCCGGCTGCACCTGTACGTTGCGGATTAACTGCCTGGCCGCATGCTGCCAACCATCAGTTCCGGACGTACCCAGCTGTCGAACTCCGCTTCGGTTAGATATCCCAGCGCCAGAGCGGAGGCTTTTAGCGTCAGCCCTTCTTTATGCGCTTTTTTGGCAATTTCAGCCGCTTTATCGTAACCGATATGGGTGTTGAGCGCGGTCACCAGCATCAGCGACTCATTGAGCAGTTGATCTATTCGTTCACGGTTGGGCTCGATTCCCATCGCGCAATGTTCATTGAAGCTTTCCATACCGTCCGCCAGCAGGCGTACCGACTGCAGGAAGTTGTGGATGACCATCGGTCGATAGACGTTGAGCTCAAAGTTACCTGACGCCCCGCCCATATTGATGGCGACATCGTTACCCATCACCTGGCAGCAAAGCATGGTCAGCGCTTCACACTGGGTAGGATTGACTTTACCCGGCATGATCGAGCTGCCCGGTTCATTTTCCGGAATTGAAATTTCGCCAATACCACAGCGCGGGCCAGATGCCAGCCAGCGTACATCGTTGGCGATTTTCATCAGCGACGCTGCCAGTCCTTTTAGCGCTCCGTGGGCATGAACCAGGGCATCGCAGGTGGCCAGCGCTTCAAATTTATTCGGAGCGGTAACGAACGGCGCGCAGGTAATGACCCGCAATTCATCCGCGACCCGGCGGGCGTATTCGGGATGAGTGTTCAGTCCGGTACCTACCGCGGTTCCCCCCAACGCCAGTTCTGCCACATGCGGTAAACTGTTTTCAATGTGTCTGAGGTTATGTTCAAGCATTGCTACCCAGCCGGAAATCTCCTGGCCAAGCGTAAGTGGAGTTGCATCTTGCAGATGTGTACGACCAATTTTAACGATATCGGCGAAAGCGTGGGACTTATCACTGAGCGTTTTAGTCAACACATTTAATTTTGGGATCAAAGATTTACGCAGCGCCAGCAGTGCGGCAACGTGCATTGCGGTCGGGAAGACATCGTTCGAGCTTTGGCTTTTATTGACATCATCGTTGGGGTGTACTTTTCGCTCCATCCCCCGCACGCCGCCCAGCAATTCGCTGGCCCGGTTTGCCAGCACCTCGTTCATGTTCATATTGCTTT
Source organism: Citrobacter sp. MGH105 (assembly GCF_001037485.2). NCBI lineage: Bacteria > Pseudomonadati > Pseudomonadota > Gammaproteobacteria > Enterobacterales > Enterobacteriaceae > Citrobacter > Citrobacter sp. MGH105. The sequence continues at coordinate 2,769,396 of NZ_CP073048.1, forward strand.
GCGTGCCTGAGCCGGTTTGCCAGATGGCCAGTGGAAACTCATCGCGGTGTTTATCTGCCAACACCTCATCTGCAGCCTGCATAATAGCCCTGGCTTTATCCTCCGCCAGCAGCCCCAGATCCTGGTTAACCTTTGCCGCGGCGCGTTTCGTCAGCGCCAGCGCATGGATCAGCGAGACCGGCATTTTCTCCGTAGAGATACGAAAATGCTCCAGCGAACGTTGGGTTTGCGCGCCCCAAAGCTTATCGGCAGGAACATCAATCGCCCCCATTGAATCATTCTCGCGGCGTACCGTTACCATTACCTGCTCCTTACATTAACAGTTGATTAGGTTATGTTTCGACATTGCCCATTTGCATTGGTCTTATGAGTATTAACGAGGATAAAACTGTCGTTTGGTGGTTCGTGCGGTAAAAAAAACCGCCCCGAAGGGCGGCTGACGTTACTTAACGCAGCGTGCGCACTGCGACGTCTGAATTTGCTTGAAGAAATCGTTGCCTTTGTCATCTACCAGGATAAATGCCGGGAAATCTTCTACTTCAATTTTCCAGATGGCTTCCATCCCGAGTTCCGGGTATTCCACGCACTCCAGGCTCTTGATACTGCCCTGAGCCAGCACCGCGGCGGGGCCGCCAATACTGCCCAAATAGAAGCCGCCATGTTTATGGCAAGCATCGGTCACCTGCTGGCTGCGATTGCCTTTCGCCAGCATAATCATGCTCCCACCAGCGGCCTGAAGCTGGTCAACATACGAGTCCATACGTCCGGCAGTGGTTGGCCCCAGCGAACCAGAGGCATAGCCTTCCGGCGTTTTTGCCGGACCTGCGTAATAGATCGGGTGATCTTTAACATACTGCGGCAAACTTTCGCCGTTATCCAGACGTTCTTTCAGTTTCGCATGCGCAATATCACGGCCAACGATAATTGTGCCGTTGAGCGACAGACGCGTGGAAACCGGATACTGGGAAAGCTGAGCCAGAATCTCTTTCATCGGACGATTGAGGTCAACGCGTACCGCTTCGCCCTCTCCAGCCTGGCGCAGCTCTTCCGGTATAAATTTGCCAGGATTATGTTCCAGTTTTTCGATCCAGATACCTTCACGGTTGATCTTGGCTTTGATATTTCGATCGGCTGAGCAAGAAACACCCATACCAACCGGACACGACGCGCCGTGACGCGGCAGGCGGATCACGCGGATATCATGCGCGAAGTATTTCCCACCAAACTGCGCGCCAAGCCCCAAATTCTGCGCCTCAATCAGCAGCTCTTTTTCCAGCTCTACATCGCGGAATGCCTGACCATGTTCGTTACCTTCTGTCGGCAATTCGTCGTAGTATTTTGCAGAAGCCAGTTTGACCGTTTTCAGCGTGGCTTCTGCCGATGTTCCACCGATTACGAACGCGATGTGATACGGCGGACAAGCCGCAGTGCCCAACGTACGCATTTTCTCAACCAGGTAATCTTTTAATTTGCCCGGTGTTAGCAGCGCTTTGGTTTCCTGGTACAGATAGGTTTTGTTCGCCGAACCACCACCTTTGGCAATACACAGGAATTTGTATTCATCTCCGTCGACGGTATACAAATCGATTTGTGCTGGCAGGTTGGTACCGGTGTTCACCTCTTTATACATAACCAGCGCTGCGTTTTGTGAATAGCGCAGGTTGTCTTCGATGTAGGTGTTATAGACGCCTCGTGCCAGCGCCTCCTCATCGCCCCCACCGGTCCAGACACGCTGACCTTTTTTACCCACGATAATCGCAGTTCCGGTGTCCTGACAGGTCGGCAAAATGCCTTTTGCCGCGATGTCAGAGTTACGCAGGAATTGCAGGGCCACATATTTGTCGTTTTCGCTGGCCTCCGGGTCACGCAGAATATCAGCTACCTGCTGTTGATGTGCGGGACGCAGCATAAACGACGCATCATGAAAGGCCTGACGAGCCAGCAGGGTTAAGGCTTGCGGTGCAACTTTAACAATCTCCTGCCCTTCAAATTCGGCAACAGAGACATAGTCGCTGGTCAGCAGATAGTATTCGGTATCATCCTTTTTGAGGGGGAAAGGATGCTGATAATGAAAGGGTTTGTTTGACATTGTGCTCTCACTTACTGCTCGGTCTGGTTATTCTCTGGGCAGATGTTCCATTGCCCTGCTTCCCTGCCGCAGATCCGGTTGTAGAAGGAAGAGCTTTCTGCAACCGGAATTACTCAGGGTATTAAAAGCGAGTCACCATATCCTACACATTTTTTTAACAAAAACTGAGACAAGTACGACTTTTTACATGTGCAGGTTACTTCCCTCAGGGTTTCTTGGTTTAATAGCCGTAGAAAATTCAACATTGAAACAGGGCTTGATAATGCAAAAACTCATCAACTCAGTGCAGAACTACGCCTGGGGAAGTAAAACGGCGTTAACGGAACTCTATGGCATTGCCAACCCCACTCAGCAACCGATGGCTGAGTTGTGGATGGGCGCGCATCCGAAAAGCAGTTCGCATGTTCTGGGCGCTGACGGTCAGACGGTTGCTCTGCGCGACGTTATCGAGCACGATAAATCCGCACTGCTAGGCGAAGCCGTAGCGCAACGTTTTGGTGAACTGCCCTTCCTGTTTAAAGTACTCTGCGCTGCTCAACCACTTTCGATTCAGGTTCATCCTAACAAGCACAATTCTGAAATTGGATTTGCCAAAGAAAACGCCGCGGGGATCCCGATGGATGCCACCGAGCGCAACTACAAAGATCCTAACCACAAACCAGAACTGGTATTTGCTTTGACGCCTTTCCTGGCGATGAACGCATTCCGCGAGTTCTCTGACATTGTTGCATTGTTACAACCCGTTTCCGCCGCACATCCAGCTATTGCACATTTCCTGGAAGAACCGAGTGCGGAACGTCTGAGCTATCTTTTCGCCAGCTTGCTGAATATGCAGGATGAGGAGAAATCCCATGCGTTGGCGATCCTGAAATCAGCGCTGAACAGCCAGCAGGGTGAACCCTGGCAAACCATCCGTCTGATTGCCGACGTCTACCCGAACGACAGTGGGCTTTTCTCCCCGCTGCTGCTCAATGTGGTGAAACTCAATCCAGGCGAGGCTATGTTCTTATTTGCCGAAACTCCGCACGCTTACCTGCAAGGTGTGGCGCTTGAGGTGATGGCTAACTCGGACAACGTGCTGCGTGCCGGACTGACGCCAAAATATATTGATATCCCGGAACTGGTCGCCAACGTGAAGTTTGTCGCCAAGCCAGCAAACCAGTTACTGACCACGCCGGTTGAATCTGATGGTGAACTGGACTTCCCAATCCCGGTTGACGATTTTGCGTTCTCCCTGCATGACCTTACTACTAATGGCGCAGATATCAGCCAGCAAAGTGCAGCCATTTTGTTCTGCATCGAGGGTGAGGCCGTGCTGAGCAAAGGCGAGCAACGTCTGGTTCTGCGACCGGGTGAATCGGCCTTTATTGGCGCGAATGAATCGCCGGTTAACATCAGTGGCGCAGGTCGTTTAGCCCGGGTTTATAACAAGCTATAGCAAGATACTGATATTTTTGACAACTCTTGCTAAGCTGTAGTGAGTTAAAGACATGTCACTCCTCCAGGCGTCTTCAAACGCCTGGTTTTATTTTATGGATATCGAAATGAAAAAATCGCTGGTAGCTGCGGGTGTGGTGGTTGCGCTGGGTATCGTCTGGACGGGCGGCGCCTGGTACACAGGTAAGAAACTTGAAACGCATCTCGCCGAGATGGTGACACAGGCAAACAATCAGTTAAAACGTTTCTCCCCTGAGGCGGGCATTGAACTGAGTTATCAAAACTACCAGCGCGGGGTGTTCAATAGCCAACTGCAATTGGTGGTGAAACCAATCGCCGGGCAGGCAGATTCCTGGCTAAAACCGGGGCAAAGTATTGTCCTGAATGAAACCGTCGATCACGGTCCATTCCCGCTGGCTCAGTTGAAATCACTGAATCTGGTCCCGGCTATGGCCTCCGTGAAAACGACTCTGGTCAATAACGACGTTACCAAACCACTGTTTGATATTGCCAAAGGTGAGTCGCCATTTGTCATTAACTCCCGTATCAGCTACAGCGGCGATACCCGTTCCGATCTCTCCCTCAAACCACTGAACTATGAGAAAGGCGACGAAAAAGTAGCCTTTAGCGGCGGGGAATTCCAGTTTACAGCAGACAAAGAAGGTAATGCTGTCTCGCTGACAGGCAATGCGCAAAGCGGTGTGGTCAATGCGGTCAACGAGTATGACCAGAAAGTACAAATGACTTTCAATAACCTGAAAACTGAGGGTTCCAGCAGTATTGCCAGCTTTGGTGAGCGCATCGGCGACCAGAAATTGTCACTCGATAAACTGTCGATTTCCGTCGAAGGTAAAGAGTTGGCGGTTCTGGAAGGCATGGGTATTGATGGTAAATCCGATCTGATCAACGACGGTAAAACTGTCAACAGCCAGTTGGATTACACGCTGAACAGTCTGAAATTGCAGGGTCAGGATATGGGTAGCGGTAAACTGACGCTGAAAGTTGGCCAGATTGACGGTGAAGCACTACACCAGTTCAGTCAGCAATATAGTGCCCAAACCAAGGCACTGATGGCGCAGATTGATGTGGTACAAAATCCTGAGCTTTATCAGCAAAAAGTCACTGAAGCCTTCTTCAATGCGCTGCCGATTCTGATGAAAGGCGAGCCGGCTATCACCATTGCCCCGCTGAGCTGGAAAAATGCAAAAGGTGAAACCGCATTTAATCTGTCACTGCTGCTAAAAGATCCGACAGCAAATACTGAGGAACCACAAACGCTGGCTCAGGAAGTGGATCGTTCGGTCAAATCACTGGATGCTAAGCTGACGATTCCGGTTGATATGGCGACTGAGTTCATGACGCAGATTGCCAAAATTGAAGGCTATCAGCAGGAGCAAGCGGCCGATCTGGCGAAGCAACAGGTGAATGGCCTGGCGGCAATGGGTCAGATGTTCCGTATTACAACGATGGAGGACAACGTCATCGGCTCCAGCCTGCAATATGCAAACGGCCAGGTTACGTTAAACGGACAAAAAATGTCGCTGGATGAGTTTGTTGGTATGTTCGGTATGCCTTCTCTCGGCGAGCCGGATGTCCCGGCTATTCCGCAACAGTAAATACGCGTGACAACCGGCCCGATAACCGTGTGTTTATCGGGCCTTTTTTATTTTGCCACCACCAGCCGGGCGGAAAGCGTTAAGTTACGTGAATGACCATCATCGTGCCCAATGCGCTGTAGCATGCGCTCAGCAAGGGTATAACCCATTTCACGCGCGGGCGTGCAGGCCCAAATAATGGGGATATCGTCCAGTGCATTTTCCGCTACATCGGCAAACCCGGCTAACGAGATCTGCTGTTCGAAGTAGCGATCTACGCCAATTTCACCACTCTGACGCCCTGCTCTCATCAGGCCAAACCAGGCGCCAACGGCTATGGTTTCGTTGTAGCACACCACTGCGCTGATCGTTGGGTTACGACGTAACAGCGCAGTCACCTCCTCTGCGGCCTGCTTTTGGCTGGATGAGCACTCCAGCACCCAGTCGCTATGAAACGGTAAACCATACTTTAGCAACGTCGTACAATAGCCGCCGACACGCTCTGCGCGGGTCAATGAAGAACTCTGCCCCCCCAACCACGCGATGCGCTGATGCCCATGGCTTATCAGATGTTCAACCAGCAATTGCGCTGCCTGCATGTTGTCAGGCCTGACGGTGTCAACGTCATCCAGGTAGCTGGCCCGAGACGCAAACACTACCGGAATCCCCTTATCGGCGGCCAGTTGTTGAAGGTCGTCGCTACTGCCGGCTGCCCCGGCGATCACCACACCATCAACCCCTTGATTAAGCAGCATAGCGAAACGCTGCGCCAGCTGTTCGCCATCTCTGCCACCATGTAATAAAAAAACCATGCGCCCCTGCGCTTCTAATGCTTCCGTCAGACCCGCTGTCAACTCGGCGTAAAACGGGGTGGAAAGGTCGCGCACGATCAAACCAATTACCCCGCTCTGGCCGCCACGCAGCGCTGATGCCTGGCGATTACGCACAAACCCCAGTTGCTCAATAGCGGCATTCACCCGTTCGCCGGTCGCGGATGAAATACGGCCTTTTCCACTGAGCACCAATGAGACGGTACTAACCGAAACGCCCGCGGCCAGCGCAACATCATGGATGGTTATTTTTTTGGCTATAGCCATAAAAACGGAAAACTCCCTGATAACGTGACGGATAAAACGTTTTATCAATCACTTATATTTATACGCCCTATTATCGTTCGATAATGTGATTTATACCGCACTAAAATTAGGTAAAACGTTTTATCTTCTCGCCATCATTAGTCAGCTAGCTTTTACGAGGAGTCGTTTGATGACGACGAGAACCACACCAAAAATTACGTTATGGGAATTTTTCCAGCAGTTGGGCAAAACCTTTATGCTGCCCGTGGCTCTGCTCTCATTCTGCGGGATCATGTTAGGGATCGGCAGCTCGTTAAGTAGTCATGATGTCTTAACGCTGATTCCGGCATTGGGTAATCCGGTACTGCAGGCTATTTTTACCTGGATGAGCAAAGTAGGCTCATTTGCGTTTAGCTTCTTACCGGTGATGTTCTGTATTGCCATACCTCTCGGCCTGGCCCGCGAGAACAAAGGCGTAGCGGCATTTGCCGGTTTTGTTGGTTATGCGGTGATGAACCTTGCCGTCAACTTCTGGTTAACCGCGAAAGGTATCTTGCCTACCACCGATGCCGCGATCCTGAAGGCCAACAACGTGCAGAATATCCTGGGGATCCAGTCGATCGACACCGGGATCCTCGGCGCTGTTATTGCCGGGATCATCGTCTGGATGCTGCATGAACGTTTCCACAACATTCGCCTGCCGGATGCACTGGCCTTCTTCGGCGGTACCCGTTTTGTACCAATTATCTCTTCGGTGGTGATGGGACTGGTCGGCTTGGTCATTCCCCTGGTTTGGCCGGTTTTCGCCATGGGCATTAACGGGCTCGGCCACATCATCAACAGCGCGGGCGAATTTGGTCCAATGCTGTTTGGTACCGGTGAACGTCTGCTGCTGCCGTTTGGTCTGCATCATATTCTGGTGGCGCTCATTCGCTTCACCGAAGCTGGCGGCACGCAGGAAGTCTGCGGTCACAGCGTGAGCGGCGCACTGACTATTTTCCAGGCTCAACTGAGCTGCCCGACAACACAAGGTTTCTCTGAAAGCGCAACCCGCTTCCTGTCGCAGGGTAAAATGCCGGCGTTCCTCGGTGGTTTGCCGGGGGCAGCGCTCGCTATGTACCACTGTGCTCGCCCTGAAAATCGTCATAAAATTAAAGGGCTGTTAATTTCTGGTCTCATTGCCTGCGTGATCGGCGGTACAACCGAACCACTCGAGTTCTTATTCCTGTTCGTTGCCCCTGTTTTGTATGTAATCCACGCCCTGCTGACGGGTCTTGGTTTCACCGTGATGGCTGTGCTAGGCGTCACCATCGGTAACACGGACGGTAACCTGATTGACTTTGTGGTATTCGGCATCCTGCACGGACTCTCTACCAAGTGGTATCTGGTCCCTGTCGTAGCTGCGATCTGGTTCGCGGTGTACTACGTGATCTTCCGTTTCGCCATCACACGCTTCAATCTGAAGACCCCGGGTCGGGACGTCGAAATTGCCAGCAATATCGAAAAAGTCATGGCGGGAGCACCGGGTAAATCCGGTTACAACGTCCCTGCCATTCTAGCGGCGCTGGGCGGTGCGGAAAACATTGTCAGCCTTGATAACTGCATTACCCGTCTGCGCTTGTCAGTGAAGGATATGTCGCTTGTGAACGTACAGGCACTGAAGGACAATCGCGCCATTGGCGTAGTGCAACTCAATCAGCATAATCTTCAGGTTGTTATTGGTCCGCAGGTCCAGTCAGTGAAAGACGAGATCGCAGTTCTGATGCACACCGTACAGGCTTAAGGACAACAATATGTTTGATTTTTCAAAGGTTGTGGACAGGCATGGTACCTGGTGTACCCAGTGGGATTACGTTGCCGACCGTTTTGGTTCAGCCGACCTGCTGCCGTTCACCATCTCCGATATGGATTTTGCCACCGCCCCCTGCATTCTGGAGGCGCTGGCTCAGCGCCTGTCACATGGCGTGTTGGGTTACAGTCGCTGGAAAAATGATGAATTTCTGGCGGCGATTAGCCACTGGTTTCTATCGCGTCATAATACCCAAATCGATCCTCAGTCGCTGGTTTATGGCCCCTCGGTCATCTATATGGTATCGGAGCTGATCCGCCAGTGGTCTTCTGTGGATGATGCGGTGGTTATTCATACGCCGGCTTACGACGCGTTTTACAAAGCGATTGAAGGTAATCAGCGTCAGGTATGCGCTGTCGGACTTGAAAAACGCGCTGACGGTTGGTTTTGCGACATGGTTGCACTAGAAAAAGCTCTGTCCCGGCCTGAAAGCAAAATTCTCCTGCTTTGCAGCCCGCACAACCCAACCGGTAAGGTATGGACGCGCGATGAACTGGAAACCATGGCGGAACTGTGTCAGCGCCACGGTGTAAAAGTCATTTCTGATGAGATCCATATGGATATGGTATGGGCAGACCAGCCGCACATCCCGTGGAGTAACGTCGCACGCGACAGTTGGGCGCTGTTCACCTCCGGTTCAAAGAGCTTCAATATTCCGGCATTAACCGGGGCTTACGGGATTATTGAGGATGAGCAAAGTCGCAACGATTACCTCAGTGCGTTAAAGGGTCGGGATGGTCTTTCCTCACCTGCAGTGCTCGCGCTTAGCGCACATATCGCAGCCTACCAACAGGGCGCTAGCTGGCTTGATGCGCTGCGGGATTATCTTGCCAGTAACCTGCATTACATCGCACACGAACTGAATGACGCATTCCCCGAACTGAACTGGCAGGTTCCGCAATCCACCTATCTGGCATGGATTGACTTGCGTCCACTCAACCTTGATGACCACGCACTGCAGGAAGCACTCATCCATCAGCAGAAAGTCGCCATCATGCCCGGATACACATACGGAGAAGAAGGACGCGGTTTTGTGCGCCTCAATGCCGGATGTCCACGTTCCAAACTTGAAAAAGGCGTTAAGGGGTTGATTAACGCCATCCGCACAATACGTTAAATAGTCTTGCGCAATGAAGAACTCATTGCGCAACTCCTTATATAAAAAAACAAATCTGTTTTTTATCGTTTTTTTAATACCAATTCCTCCCTGACTTTTCCTGCCAGTCAAAATCAACAGCAATAAAAATCAAAAAGACAAAATACAAAGCTGAGAAGATAGCCGAAATATAGCGCTGTTTTATATACATAAAAATCATGAATACAACACAAATAAACATTCACAGAAAGAATTTAACTTTTTTTTTTACTCCTGTCCCTAACGACATCCATTTTTCTTTGGTATATCCCTTTTAGTAATCAGCGTTATAGCCTCTCTTTTTACCCGGTTATTGCAACCTTTGCTGGTGTATTGCACATTCAGACGGGGTGCTTTATGACGATGAATTACATGAGTTATCGGCGCAAAAAATATCTTTTACCCCTGGCCTGCGCATTTTATTTCTCGGGGGTTTTCTTATTTCTTGCGCTCTATATTTATTTTTATAAAAACGGCCTTCCTGGTGTCATCTACAATGACATTGCTGTTTTATACTTTATGAGGAACATGTTAATTACGGGGTTGTTTTTTGCAACATACTATTTATATACGTTTAAAAATAAAAAAGAAAAGCATGGTAAAACAGTCATTTACGCCACTTATTTATGGTGCATGTTGCATCTGGTAATGGCTATCCTCTACTCCATCCGTATTACGCCAATATCGTTTCAGTTGGTCGACACAGAAACGTTTGAATGGCTTAGACCCTGGCGTGGGAGTTTTATTTATGTCCTCATTATCTTGTGGACCTGTATCGTTTTATTAGGGGCAAAATTAACCCGGCTAAAAACACAGTTTTGGGTAAGTATGTCACTGGTTGCCCTGAGCAATCTGTTAAGTGTCATCATTATGCTGAAGTACACGCATATAGACTCCGCTGGATGGTATCTCGCCAGAGGCCTGGAGTGCCTTAGCGCAATGGCCGTGATGATCGTGCTCATGTCTGATATTTTCAAGCGCTACAAAGCCTCACGTCAGGCCTATGAATTATCCTATGAAAATTCAGTCCGCGACCCGATGACCCGACTTTTCAACCGTGGCTATTTTTATAACGCACTCAGCAATGAGATTAAAATGACAGCGACCCATAAACCCCTGAGCATTGTCTTTTGCGACATTGATTTCTTTAAGTCGGTCAATGACACCTGGGGACATTTGCAGGGTGACAGAGTGATAATTAAACTGTCAGAAATTATGCAGCGACTGAGTCGGCGTAACGACATCGTGGCGCGTATTGGCGGAGAAGAGTTTGCTATTTTGCTACCTGAAACTAACGCTGATGCAGCATTTAACATCGCAGAGCGAATCAGAAAACACGTAGAACAACAAACTCAGGCCACGACTAAAGGTGATTTTCCACGCATCATCACCATCAGCCTGGGTATCGTAACCTCGGTTGACAACCGTTCAGCCCCCGAACAACTAGCTGATTGCGCAGACCGCGCCCTGTATATGGCAAAAAACCGAGGCCGTAATTGCGTTGTGGCTTATTCTGGCGAAGAAGTTTAATAGCAAAGGAAGAGATCACCACCTGGGCGATCTTTTCCTCATGATCAGTTGGTAATTTTCATGTGCAGCTGGAATGCGTTGGTTTTCCCCTCATCCTTCGCCGCGCCTTTTTGATATATTCTGATGGTATATTTACCGCTGGCAGGCAGCGTATTTTTATAAGTATCACCACTCATCATGCCATCAAAAATGAATTGTTCGCCCGGTGCAATAATACTCATGAAAGGATGAGGCCAGGCGCTTTTCAGAACTGCTTGCATGGTCTGCCCTTTTTTGGCGACAAACGTATAATCTTTTGTTTTATCACCCGTAATTGTCCCCTTGATATCTGCGCCACTTGTACCTTTCTTAAACTGGATTACATGCGTTTCATCCGCTTTATATGCCGCATGCGCAGGCGCAGTTGCCAGCAGCAAACTTCCACAGAACATTGTACTGACAATTAGCTTTACACTTTTCACTTTATTAATACCCTCAGTAGTTATTGTGTTTTTATAACATACTTCGCAGCACATTCATAAACTGGAAAGTGTCCATTTTTCGCTATTAGCAATGTTACTCAATAAATATCTGAATAAAATAACACTGACAGGTAGTAATTAAATAAAAACGAGGTAAATAATCTTAAAAAATGAAATCCTCTTATTACACACATGCTGCAGGAAATGCGTTATTGCTTATTTTACGCCCGTCTTACCACCGCAAGGCATAAGCATCGTGATACGGTCTCAAGGATCAGGGAGTCGGAACACTACTCTGTTAGTGCGCTAACAGCATGGTCAACAATTTGGCGATACTTGCTTCCCCATAACCCCGAACTCTGCACTGCTTTTTTTAAAGTTTTTAGAGGAACATTTTTCTGTTGTATAATGGCCTGCACTTTACCTAAATACACGAGTGCGACCATGATTGATACTTCTCTCCCCCTGACCGACGTCCATCGCCACCTTGATGGTAACATCCGTGCACAAACGATCCTGGATCTGGGTCGTCAGTTCAACTTAACGCTTCCGGCACAAACGTTGGAAACGCTGATCCCTCATGTGCAAGTCACATCAACTGAGCCAGATTTAGTGAGCTTTTTATCCAAGCTCGACTGGGGAGTAAAGGTACTGGCCTCGCTGGATGCGTGTCGTCGAGTGGCGTTTGAGAATATTGAGGATGCAGCACGTAACGGTCTGCACTATGTTGAACTGCGTTTTTCCCCTGGCTACATGGCGATGGCGCATCAGCTCCCGGTTGCAGGTGTGGTTGAAGCCGTCATCGCAGGCGTACGCGAGGGCTGCAAGACCTTTGGCGTCGAAGCTCGCTTAATTGGCATTATGAGTCGTACTTTCGGCGAAGCCGCCTGTCTGCAGGAACTGGATGCGCTGTTAGCCCACCGAGACCATATTACGGCACTGGATCTGGCCGGTGACGAACTGGGGTTCCCGGGCAGCCTGTTCCTTTCTCACTTCAACCAGGCACGCGACGCCGGCTGGCGTATTACCGTGCATGCGGGCGAAGCCGCGGGACCAGAAAGCATCTGGCAGGCCATTAAAGAGCTAGGCGCTGAACGTATTGGCCACGGCGTTAAAGCCGTTGAAGATCGTGCGTTGATGGATTACCTCGCCGAGCACCGTATCGGTATCGAATCCTGCCTGACATCAAACATTCAGACCAGCACCGTTGCCTCACTAGCGAACCATCCGCTGAAAACGTTCCTTGAGCATGGCGTTATCGCCAGTTTGAATACGGACGACCCGGCTGTTCAGGGTGTGGATATTATTCACGAGTACACCATTGCCGCACCAGCTGCAGGCCTAACGCGCGAACAGATCCGTCAGGCCCAAATCAACGGTCTGGAAATGGCATTCCTGAGTAACGAAGAAAAACGAGCCTTGCGCGAGAAAGTCTCCGCAGCGTAACAGGTAAAGTGCCGGATGGCGCTAACGCTTATCCGGCCTACGTTGGTTTTCATTGTAGGCCGGATACGATGCCAGGAAGGTATCGCCTTGCGCCATTTACCTAATCAGGCAAGGCACAGCGTCGAACGATGTTTCGCAGATTCTATACCCAGCTCAATCAGCTCCATAATTTGGATAGCCTGTCTCGCCGGTACCGGGTTTTCACCGTTGCCGTTTAGCGCATCACGAATGCCAGCATAATACGCCGGATAGTTGCCCGGTACGGTTAGCCAGGTTTCTTCAACCTGCTCTTCGCCTTCTACTCGGGTCAATATGCCATCGCGCATATCATATCCCCAGTCTTCCTGAGGCAGGCGCTCGCCATTTTTCAGACGCTCTTCCTGTGGGTCAAGGCCATACTTCACATAGCTGCCACGCGATCCGTGCACAATATAACGGGCCGATTCTGCAGCAGCAAGCATGGTGCCATGCAGGATCACACGACGCTGCGGATACGTCAGGATGGCATGGAAGTAATCCGTCGCCTGCGCGCCCGGACGCAACTGGGCCAGGTCTACCGTCAGGCTGACAGGTAAACCAAACAGGTTAATCGCCTGATCCAAAAGATGCGGTGCTAAATCGTACCAGATACCGCTTCCCGGACCGCCCTGTTCACGCCAGCGGTCACGAACCTGTGGGCGGAAACGATCGAAATGGGATTCGAAATACGCTACCTCACCCAAAACACCATCCGCCAGCAGAGCTTTCAGCGTCAGAAAATCACTGTCCCAGCGACGGTTATGGAATACAGACAACACACGCCCCAGGCTACGTGCCAGCGCATCCAACTCACGTGCTTGTGACAGTGTCACGGTAAAGGGCTTATCAACAACCACATGTTTGCCCGCTTCCAACGCTGCTTTCGCTAACGGAAAGTGCGTGTCGTTTGGCGTGGGGATCACAATCAGGTCGATATTTGGATCGTTAAAAAGATGCTTAGGCTCAGCAACAACCGCCACCGTAGGCCAGTCTGCTTTCACTTTTGCTTCATCACTACTGGACACTGCAGCCAGTTCCAGACCCGGCGTGCCCACAATCAGTGGGGCATGGAAGGTTTTGCTGGCATAACCGTAGCCAATTAGCCCAACGCGGATGTTGTCACTCATGTTATTGCCTCTCAATTCAGGACTGACCTATTTCACACCATACCTTGCAACGTCTCAATAGTTTAATAACCTTTGCGCTACAAAGGTTGTTTTTTAACTTAAGTCAAACATATGCCACTTATGCTTAACTTGCAGCGAAAAAGAGGTAGAAATCGTTCCCAATCATCTTGCTGTATTAATGAGAGATTAGTAACATTTGCAGCCTGTGTTTATGGATAAATCAAAGCAAATGTCATCAGTAATGAATCGTCTTATTGAATTAACAGGTTGGATTGTTCTCGCCGTCTCCGTGATCCTGCTGGGTGTTGCCAATCATATTGACAATTACCAGCCACCAGAGCCCGTTGCGGCAGTGCAGAAGAAATAAGCATCAGCAGCCTTTTATTGCCCGGCAATTAACATTGGTAGTTGCAGGGTCTGCCGGTAAAAGATCGCTTTCTGTCAAAAAAAGCGAATTATGCCGCGTCCCGCTCCGCTGCATATTGCCAGCGATCGCTAAGCGCGTTACCCTTGCTCAAGACGCGCATAGCGCCTGATTTTTCACAGGTATGAACACTCTTCTTACATTTGCACGTAAATGCGCTTTTCCCTGTGCTCGTTGTTTATTTTTATATTTTCTACTCCGTTGGTATTATTTTATTAATATGGATCTGCATTTATGACCGTTCAGGATTACTTATTAAAATTCCGCAAAATCAGTTCGCTCGAAAGTCTGGAAAAACTGTTCGACCATCTTAACTACACGCTCACCGACGATAACGACATTATCAATATGTACCGTGCCGCAGACCATCGCCGTGCGGAGCTTATCTCCGGAGGTCGTCTGTTTGATGTTGGTCAGGTACCTAAATCAGTCTGGCATTACGTGCAATAAAGAAGAAAGTAGCGCTCAACGTTAAAAGCTTTATAATAATTGCCCCAAAATGAATGGCATGATTGATTGCGCGCGTAAACCTGGAGAAGAGATGACTACAACACCGGCACAACGTATCGGAGGCTGGCTACTTGGGCCACTGGCCTGGCTGTTAGTCGCGTTGTTGAGCGCTTCGCTGGCGTTATTACTTTATGTCACTGCGCTGGCTACACCGCAAACCTTCAAAACGCTGGGTGAGCAAAGTACGGCAAACTTGCTGTTATGGGGCGTCTCCTTTATTACCGCGATCGCCATGTGGTATTACACACTGTGGCTGACGATTGCGTTTTTCAAACGCAGAGCCTGTGTGCCTAAGCATTACATTCTGTGGCTGCTGATCTCCGTGTTGCTGGCGATTAAAGCGTTTGCGTTTTCACCCGTCCCAGACGCTTTTGCCGTGCGCCAACTGCTGTTCCCATTACTGGCTGCAGCACTGTTGGTGCCCTACTTCAAACGATCGCAGCGCGTTAAATCGACGTTTGTGAACCCGTAATAACCCTACAGTTAACCTGTTGTCGCCTGTTGAAGATTGTCAGATAATAGGCGGCTTTTTATTTCAGGCCGAAAAATGACTGATTACCTGCTGCTGTTTGTCGGAACTGTACTGGTCAATAACTTTGTACTGGTGAAGTTTCTGGGCCTTTGCCCGTTTATGGGCGTTTCCAAAAAACTGGAAACCGCAATGGGTATGGGCCTTGCCACGACGTTTGTCATGACACTGGCATCCATCTGCGCTTGGCTGATTGATAACTGGATCCTAATTCCGCTCAATCTCATCTATCTGCGCACGCTGGCTTTTATTCTGGTTATCGCCGTCGTCGTGCAGTTTACCGAAATGGTTGTGCGCAAAACCAGCCCTGCGCTGTACCGCCTGCTGGGGATCTTCCTACCGCTGATCACCACTAACTGCGCAGTGTTAGGTGTGGCGCTACTGAACATCAACCTCGGCCATAACTTTTTACAGTCGGCGCTATACGGTTTTTCCGCCGCCGTCGGCTTCTCGCTGGTGATGGTACTGTTCGCCGCGATCCGCGAACGCCTCGCCGTGGCGGACGTCCCAGCGCCGTTTCGCGGCAATGCGATTGCGCTGATTACCGCTGGTTTAATGTCATTGGCCTTTATGGGCTTTAGTGGTTTGGTGAAGTTGTAATGAATGCTATCTGGATTGCCGTTGCCGCAGTGAGTCTACTGGGTCTGGCGTTCGGCGCTATTTTGGGGTACGCCTCACGACGTTTTGCCGTTGAAGATGATCCGGTCGTGGAGAAAATTGATGAAATTCTCCCGCAAAGCCAGTGTGGCCAGTGCGGCTATCCGGGCTGTCATCCTTATGCTGAAGCGATCGGGTCTCAGGGTGAAAAAATTAACCGTTGCGCCCCCGGCGGCGAAGCGGTGATGTTAAAAATTGCCGCCCTGCTGAATGTCGATCCGCAGCCTATTGATGGCGATGAACAAGACGTTACGCCGGTGCGAATGCTGGCGGTCATTGATGAAAATAACTGTATTGGGTGCACTAAGTGTATTCAGGCCTGCCCGGTCGATGCCATCGTGGGCGCGACCCGCGCCATGCACACGGTAATGAGCGATCTCTGCACTGGATGCAACCTGTGCGTTGACCCGTGCCCGACGCAATGTATTGAATTACGCCCGGTAGCCGAGACACCCGATAGCTGGAAATGGGATTTAAACACCATCCCTGTGCGCATCATTCCCGTGGAACAACATGTTTAAGTTATTCTCTGCATTCAGAAAAAATAAAATCTGGGACTTTGATGGCGGCATTCATCCACCAGAAATGAAAACCCAGTCAAACGGAACACCGTTGCGACAGGTTCCGCTGGCACCGCGTTTCGTTATTCCGCTGAAACAACATATTGGTGCGGAGGGTGAACTGTGCGTAAACGTGGGTGACACCGTGCTGCGTGGTCAGCCCTTAACCCGCGGACGTGGCAGAATGCTTCCAGTCCATGCGCCAACATCAGGCACCGTTGTTGCCATTGCCCCGCACTCCACCGCGCATCCTTCGGCACTGGCTGAGTTGAGCGTCATCATAGACGCCGATGGCGAAGATCGCTGGATTGAGCGAGACGGCTGGACCGATTATCGCTCCCACAGCCGGGAAGAGCTGATTGCGCGTATTCATCAGTACGGCGTTGCCGGGCTGGGTGGCGCAGGTTTTCCCACCGGCGTTAAACTGCAGGGCGGCGGAGATAAAATTGAAACGCTGATCATTAACGCCGCCGAATGCGAGCCGTACATTACGGCAGATGACCGCCTGATGCAGGACTGTGCCGCTCAGGTCGTCGAAGGTATCCGCATCCTGGCGCACATTCTTCAGCCACGCGAGATCCTCCTTGGTATCGAAGATAACAAACCGCAGGCAATATCTATGCTGCGCGCGGTGCTGGCTGATTCACACGACATTAGCCTACGCGTGATCCCCGCCAAGTACCCGTCCGGCGGGGCCAAGCAGTTAACACAAATCCTGACCGGCAAGCAGGTTCCCCACGGCGGACGCTCCTCTGATATCGGCGTATTGATGCAAAACGTCGGAACCGCCTACGCAATTAAACGTGCAGTAATCGACGGAGAGCCGATCACCGAACGTGTCGTGACGCTAACAGGTGAAGCAGTCAGTCGTCCGGGCAACGTCTGGGCGCGTTTAGGTACGCCGGTTCGTCATCTGCTCAACGATGCGGGCTTCTGCCCTTCCGCCGACCAGATGGTGATTATGGGCGGGCCGCTGATGGGCTTTACGCTGCCGTGGCTGGATGTCCCGGTGGTGAAGATAACCAACTGTCTTCTGGCCCCCTCTGCCAGTGAAATGGGTGAAACGCCAGAAGAGAAAGGCTGCATTCGCTGTAGCGCATGCGCCGATGCCTGTCCGGCCGATCTCCTGCCACAACAGCTTTACTGGTTCAGTAAAGGGCAACAGCACGACAAAGCGACGGCCCACAATATCGCCGACTGTATTGAATGCGGTGCCTGCGCCTGGGTATGCCCAAGCAATATTCCACTGGTACAGTATTTCCGTCAGGAAAAAGCCGAGATTTACGCCATTAGTCAGGAAGAAAAGCGCGCCGCAGAAGCAAAAGCTCGGTTTGAAGCCCGACAGGCGCGCCTTGAACGTGAAAAAGCAGCACGTCTTGAACGCCATAAGAGCGCCGCTGCTCAGCCGGCGGCCAAAGATCATGATGCCATTGCCGCCGCGCTGGCTCGCGTAAAAGAAAAGCAGGCTCAGGCGCTGCAACCGGTGGTCATTCAGGCAGGTGAAAAACCTGACAATAGCGCCGTGATTGCCGCACGCGAGGCGCGTAAGGCGCAAGCTCGTGCTTCCCGTAAGGAAAACCCGCCGCAAAGTGAAGGCAGCAGCACGGGTACAGACCCGCGTAAAGCTGCCGTGGAAGCGGCAATTGCCCGCGCCAAAGCCCGCAAGCTTGAGCAAGAAGCGGTAACAGAAACGGCCGAACCGGTTGATCCGCGTAAGGCTGCCGTGGAAGCGGCAATCGCCCGCGCCAAAGCTCGCAAGCTCGAGCAGCAGGCGGTAACAGAAACAACCGAGCCCGTTGATCCGCGTAAAGCTGCCGTGGAAGCGGCAATCGCTCGCGCCAAAGCCCGCAAACTTAAACAAGAAGCGGTAACAGAAACAGTCGAACCGATTGATCCGCGTAAAGCTGCCGTCGAAGCGGCAATCGCCCGCGCCAAAGCCCGCAAGCTAGAGCAGCAGGCGGTAGCCGAAACAGCCGAGCCGGTTGATCCACGTAAAGCCGCCGTCGCGGCCGCCATCGCACGCGCTCAGGCAAAGAAAGCCGCACAGCAGCAGGTTGTAAACGAGGAATAAATGGTATTCAGAATAGCAAGCTCCCCTTATACCCATAACCAGCGCCAGACATCGCGTATCATGATGCTGGTATTACTTGCTGCATTGCCGGGGATTGCCGCTCAGCTGTGGTTCTTCGGCTGGGGCACGTTGTTCCAGATCGTTCTCGCTGCCATCAGCGCTATTGCTGCCGAAGCGGGTGTGCTTAAACTGCGTAAACAACCCATTGTGGCAATTTTAAAAGACAACTCTGCGTTACTCACTGGGTTGCTTTTGGCCGTCAGTATTCCGCCCCTCGCGCCATGGTGGATGGTGGTATTAGGCACGGTATTTGCGGTTATCATTGCGAAACAGCTGTATGGCGGGCTCGGGCAGAACCCGTTTAACCCTGCCATGATTGGCTATGTCGTGCTGCTCATCTCATTTCCGGTACAGATGACCAGTTGGCTGCCGCCGCATGAAATTGCGGCCACGGTGCCTGGTTTCTTTGACGCCCTGAACGTTATTTTTAACGGACATACCGCCAGCGGCGGGGATATGAATTCGCTGCGTATGGGTATCGATGGTATCAGTCAGGCAACACCTCTTGATACCTTTAAGACATCCCTGCATGCCGGACGTACCGTTGAGCAGGTGATGCAATACCCGATCTACAGCGGCATGCTGGCAGGCGCTGGCTGGCAGTGGGTGAACCTTGCCTGGCTGGTTGGTGGTATCGTGCTGTTATGGCAAAAAGCGATTCGCTGGCATATCCCGGTTAGCTTCCTGCTGTCGCTCGCTGTTTGTGCCACTTTAGGTTGGATTTTTTCGCCAGACTCACTGGCATCGCCTCAGTTGCACTTGCTTTCCGGCGCGACGATGTTAGGTGCGTTCTTTATTCTTACCGATCCCGTTACAGCATCAACAACCAACCGTGGTCGTCTGATTTTTGGCGCGCTTGCGGGCCTGTTAGTGTGGTTGATACGCAGTTTTGGTGGTTATCCTGATGGCGTGGCTTTTGCCGTGTTGCTGGCAAATATCACGGTTCCCCTGATTGATTATTACACCCGCCCTCGCGTGTACGGACATCGCTAAGGACTAGATATGCTGAAAACGATTCGTAAACACGGTATTACACTGGCGCTGTTTGCTGCGGGCTCAACGGGGTTAACCGCAGCAATCAATCAATTAACCAAGTCAACCATTGATGAACAGGCCGCGATACAGCAAAAAACGCTGTTCGATCAGGTTCTGCCTGGCGATCGCTACAATAATAACTTGTCTGAAAGTTGTTATCTGGTCAATGCGCCGGCGTTAGGCAAAGGTACGCACCGTGTATATATTGCCCGCCAGGACGATCGTCCTGTTGCTGCGATTCTTGAAGCTACGGCGCCAGATGGTTATTCCGGGGCGATTCAACTGCTGGTGGGTGTCGATTTCACGGGTACCGTGTTGGGTACGCGGGTTACCGAACACCATGAAACGCCTGGGCTGGGCGATAAAATCGAACTGCGACTGTCCGACTGGATCACCCATTTTAGCGGTAAAACAATTTCTGCGGATAACACCTCTCACTGGGCAGTGAAAAAAGATGGCGGCGACTTTGACCAGTTTACTGGCGCAACCATTACACCTCGTGCGGTGGTTAACGCGGTTAAACGTGCCGGCCTGTATGCGCAGACGCTGCCTGCGCAACTCCCTCAACTTAGCGCCTGTGGAGAATAACCATGAGCGAAATTAAAGACGTGATTGTCCAGGGGTTATGGAAAAATAACTCCGCGCTTGTGCAACTACTCGGGATGTGTCCGCTGTTGGCCGTCACCTCTACCGCCACTAACGCGCTGGGTCTTGGACTTGCGACTACGCTCGTCCTGACGCTGACCAACCTGACAATTTCAGCCCTTCGCCGCTGGACACCACCTGAAATCCGTATCCCGATTTATGTCATGATTATCGCCTCCGTGGTGAGTGCGGTACAGATGTTGATCAATGCCTACGCCTTCGGCCTGTATCAGTCTCTGGGCATCTTCATCCCGCTGATTGTAACCAACTGTATTGTTGTTGGCCGTGCAGAAGCCTTCGCCGCCAAAAAGGGCCCTGCACTATCCGCACTTGATGGTTTCTCCATCGGCATGGGCGCAACAGGTGCCATGTTTGTTCTGGGCTCGCTGCGTGAAATAATTGGTAACGGTACACTGTTTGATGGTGCAGACGGTTTATTGGGTAGCTGGGCCAAAGTCTTGCGCGTTGAGATCTTCCATACTGATACACCGTTTCTGCTGGCCATGCTACCACCGGGCGCGTTTATTGGCCTGGGTCTGATGCTGGCAGTGAAGTATCTGATTGATGAGAAAATGAAGAAACGTCGTGCCGAGGCGGCTGTCGTGGACAGTCCCGCGGGTGAAACAGGGAATGCGTAATGAACAAAGCAAAACGTCTGGAAATACTGACGCGCCTGCGGGATAACAACCCGCATCCAACAACCGAGCTTAATTTTACATCGCCGTTTGAACTGTTGATTTCGGTCTTGCTCTCCGCACAAGCGACCGATGTCAGCGTCAATAAAGCGACGGCTAAGCTATACCCCGTCGCCAATACGCCTGCTGCGATGCTGGAGCTCGGCGTTGAAGGTGTTAAGTCCTACATCAAGACAATCGGTTTGTTTAACAGCAAAGCGGAAAACGTAATTAAAACCTGCCGCATTCTGCTGGAACAACATAATGGTGAAGTGCCTGAAGACCGTGCTGCGTTAGAAGCTCTCCCTGGAGTTGGGCGAAAGACGGCTAATGTAGTGTTAAATACCGCCTTTGGCTGGCCCACTATCGCCGTAGATACCCACATTTTTCGCGTCTGTAATCGCACGCAATTCGCCCCGGGTAAAAACGTCGAGCAGGTTGAAGAGAAGCTGCTGAAAGTCGTACCCAGTGAATTTAAAGTCGATTGCCATCACTGGTTAATTCTTCATGGCCGCTACACCTGCATCGCCAGAAAGCCGCGCTGTGGTTCCTGTATTATTGAAGATCTCTGCGAATTCAAAGAGAAAGTCGATATCTAATGCTGCCGGGGCATCCTCCTCGCCCCTTACATACATAACGATTAGTTATGCACTCCCCAGCGTTTATTTTCCCGACAATGATGCCATCCAATTGCTCATATCTAATGCAATATTCTTGTTAATTAACACCTGAGCAGGTTAATCGTTTTTTTAGCAAAAGAAATTTCTATCTATACGTGATCCAGATCATCCAGCTAACACAATGTTAATAAATTTTTATTTTTTAGTTAAGGTGACAATTAGATGACCTAACTGCACAGTTTCTAAACAAAACATTACACTGCCTATTTTTCAGATAATGGCCTATATCACTGGATTCAACCTTAAATAGCAGAACATATCGCCGCATTGCGGTTATGGCGGTGATTAAACAGTGTAAAAATCTGCCATTTTAGAAATGAAGAAATTTAACGCTAGATAACATTTCACAGCCCCGACGATTTCACCAGTCATGATATATGTAACAGATTATTACAAACCACTTGTCTGAATGGTCAAGATAGTGAACATTACTTGCCGTTTCCCCTCCCACTATAACAATCGGACGGATGAACTTGACTCATCACGTACCTGAACACCCCCGTTGATATGGGATGTAAAAAAAGAGGTAAAAGTGTCTACTGCAAACAATAAACCAACAGAAAGCGTAAGTTTAAACGCCTTCAAACAACCAAAAGCGTTCTATCTCATTTTCTCTATTGAGCTGTGGGAACGTTTTGGTTATTACGGCCTGCAAGGGATTATGGCCGTCTACCTGGTTAAACAGCTGGGTATGTCAGAAGCGGATTCCATCACCCTTTTCTCGTCCTTTAGCGCCCTGGTGTACGGTCTGGTTGCCATTGGCGGCTGGTTAGGTGATAAAGTTCTGGGAACAAAACGTGTCATTATGCTGGGTGCCGTTGTGCTGGCCATCGGTTATGCGTTGGTAGCATGGTCCGGTCACGATGCGGGTATCGTTTATATGGGCATGGCGGCCATCGCGGTCGGTAACGGCCTGTTTAAAGCAAACCCATCCTCCCTGCTCTCTACCTGCTATGCCAAAGATGACCCGCGTCTTGATGGTGCATTTACCATGTACTACATGTCCGTCAACATCGGTTCATTCTTCTCTATGCTGGCAACACCGTGGTTGGCTGCGCGTTACGGCTGGAGCACCGCGTTCGCTCTGAGCGTCGTGGGTATGCTGATTACCGTTGTTAACTTCGCATTCTGCCAGCGTTGGGTTAAACAGTACGGTTCTAAACCGGACTTTGAACCGATCAACTTCCGTAACCTGCTGCTGACCATTGCTGGTGTTGTGGTACTGATCGCGATTGCAACCTGGTTGCTGCACAACCAGCAGATCGCTCGTATGGTTCTGGGCGTCATTGCGCTGGGTATCGTGTTCATCTTCGGTAAAGAAGCCTTCACCATGCACGGTGCTGCGCGTCGTAAAATGATCGTCGCCTTCATCCTGATGCTGGAAGCGATTATCTTCTTCGTGCTGTACAGCCAGATGCCGACCTCACTGAACTTCTTTGCGATTCGTAACGTTGAGCACTCTATTCTTGGCATTGCTTTCGAACCTGAACAGTACCAGGCACTGAACCCGTTCTGGATCATCATTGGTAGCCCAATCCTCGCCGCTATCTATAACAAAATGGGCGATACCCTGCCGATGCCGACCAAGTTTGCGATTGGTATGGTGCTGTGTTCCGGTGCATTCCTGATCCTGCCGCTGGGCGCGAAATTCGCTACCGATGCGGGCATCGTTTCCGTTAACTGGTTGATTATCTGCTACGGTCTGCAAAGTATCGGTGAGCTGATGATCTCCGGTCTGGGTCTGGCAATGGTGGCACAGTTGGTTCCGCAGCGCCTGATGGGCTTCATCATGGGTAGCTGGTTCCTGACCACTGCCGGTGCAAACATCATCGGTGGCTACGTCGCTAACATGATGGCTGTACCAGAGAACGTGACTGACCCGCTGATGTCCCTTGAAGTCTACGGTCGTGTGTTCCTGCAGATTGGTGTTGCGACGGCTGTTATCGCTGTTCTGATGCTGCTGACGGCTCCGAAACTGAACCGTATGACTCAGGACGATGACGTCAATGAGAAAGCCTCTAAGGCCGCGACAGCGTAATTCTCAGGGAAACTCATTTTCAGGCCGCTAACTGTTGTTAGCGGCTTTTTTTTTGCCTGAGGTAGCACTACCATACGATATACCTCAGCCAAAAGGAGTTACCGATGAAACTGTTCTACAAACCGGGCGCTTGTTCTCTCGCTTCCCACATCACACTTCGTGAGAGCGGTAAAGATTTCACGCTGGATGGTGTTGATCTGATGAAGAAACGTCTGGAAAATGGCGATGATTTTTTCGCGGTAAACCCAAAAGGGCAAGTTCCCGCACTGCTGCTGGATGACGGTACGCTACTTACCGAAGGTGTTGCCATCATGCAATACCTGGCGGACAGTGTGCCAGACCGCCAGCTCCTTGCCCCTACCAGCAGCCTCTCCCGTTACAAAACCATCGAATGGCTTAACTACATTGCGACTGAACTGCATAAAGGCTTTACGCCACTGTTCCGTCCCGATACGCCGGAAGACTTCAAGCCAACCGTTCGCGCGCTGCTGGAGAAAAAAATGCAGTATGTGAACGACTCGCTGAAAGATAACCAATGGATCTGCGGCCCGCGCTTCAGCATCGCCGACGCATATCTGTTTACCGTACTGCGTTGGGCCTATGCGGTTAAGCTGAATATGGCAGGATTAAGTAATATTGACGCCTATATGGCGCGAATGGCTGAACGCCCGGCGGTTGCCGCAGCGCTGAAAGCAGAAGGGTTAAATTAATAGTTGTTGCCGGGTGGCACTTACCCGGCCTACAGCTAAAATATGCCCGATAAGCGTGAGCGCCATCGGGCATTAATTACAGCTGAGTTGCACTAAAGTAGTGTTCAGGCTTCGCGATACGATCCTGTGCGGCCACAACCTGCAGCTCATACTCGTGCATATTTTTAGTGGCAATCATCACTTCGTACACCGCCGCAGTTACATGCTCAAGCGCCTGCTGTAAAGATGCGCCCTGCAGCAGTTTCACCAGCAACAAGCCACTCGTCACATCACCCACACCAACCGGTTGACGTGCGCCAAAATCGACTAACGGACGACTGATATGCCACGCCTGTTCAGCGGTGACCAGCAGCATCTCGAAACGGTCGGTGCTGATACCTGCGCGTGCCAGATGCTTCACCAGTACAATTTCTGGTCCCTGAGCGATCAGTTCACGCGCTGCTGCAACGGCCTCGTCGACATTGTTCACCGCATGCTCGCACAGAATTTCGAGCTCAACCAGATTCGGGGCAATAATGTCACTAGCCGGGAGCGCATGGCGTACATGAAATTCCGCCACTCCGGGTGCGACAATACACCCCTTTTCAGGGTGTCCCATCACCGGATCACAAAAGTATTTTGCCTGCGGGTTTGCCGCTTTTACTTTGCGAACAATACCCAAAATATGCTCGCCCTGTTCTGCTGAGCCAAGATAGCCGCTCAGTACTGCGTCACAGGTCTGGAGTTTATCAATATCAGCAATGCCCTGAACAATTTCAGTCAGGTGGCTCGGCGGCATAACGCAACCGGTCCATTTGCCATACTGCGTGTGGTTTGAAAACTGAACGGTATTCAGCGGCCAGACATTTGCGCCAAGACGACGCATCGGAAATTCTGCTGCACTGTTGCCCGCATGACCAAAAACAACGTGGGACTGGATGGCGAGGATATTCTTCATTTTACTTACCACAACCCTGAAAAAATAAAGGGGCGTAGTTTCCCACGCCCCTGCTAACTCAATCTTACTTCCAGCAAATCAGACAATAGTTCTTCTTGCCACGGCGCAGTAAGGTATAGCGCCCGAACAGGATATCACTATCCTGGAAGAAATATTCCGGATCGGACTGCTTCTCACCGTTGATGGTTACCGCGTTTGACGCAATGGTCTTACGTGCCTGACCGCGAGAAGGTTGCAGCTCGGAGTCCACCAGCGCCTGCATCAAATCGGCACCTTTGTCCATCTCGATCATCGGCACACCATCCTGCGCCAGCTGTTCGAAATCTGCTTCACTCAAATCGCTGAGATTGCCGTTGAACAAGCTTTCGGTAATGCGTTTTGCCGCGACCAGACCTTCTTCACCGTGAACCAGACGCGTAACCTGTTCGGCCAGAACATACTGGGCACGCGGCGCTTTACCGCTGTTTTTATCTTCTTCTTCCAGCGCATTGATTTCTTCAATGTCCATGAAAGTGAAGAATTTCAGGAAGCGATAAACGTCCGCATCGGCGGTGTTGATCCAGAACTGGTAGAATTTGTACGGACTGGTTTTCTTCGGATCCAGCCACACTGCGCCGCCTTCCGTCTTACCGAATTTGGTGCCATCAGCTTTAGTGATCAGCGGAACGGTCAGACCAAACACCTGATTCTGGTGCAAACGACGGGTTAAATCGATACCCGAAGTAATGTTACCCCACTGGTCAGAACCACCAATCTGCAGTGCCACGCCGTGCAGTTTGTTCAGGCAGGCAAAGTCATAACCCTGCAGCAGGTTGTAAGAAAACTCGGTAAAGGAGATCCCCTGATCGTCACGGTTCAGACGCTGCTTAACCGCTTCTTTGTTGATCATCTGGTTAACGGAGAAGTGTTTGCCGATATCACGCAGGAAAGTCAGTACGTTCATACCGCCAAACCAGTCGTAGTTGTTCGCAGCAATCGCCGAGTTGTCGCCACAGTCGAAATCGAGGAACGGTGCAACCTGTTTGCGGATTTTGTCCACCCACTCCTGCACGGTGTCTTCGGTATTCAGTTTACGCTCGGCGGCTTTAAAGCTCGGGTCACCAATCAGACCGGTTGCGCCACCTACCAGTGCAACAGGCTTATGGCCTGCCTGCTGGAAGCGTTTCAGGCATAACAATGGAACCAGATGCCCCAAATGCAAGCTGTCAGCGGTAGGATCGAAGCCGCAATAGAGCGCGATCGGGCCTTGCGCCAGTCGCTCTGCTAACGCTTCCTCGTCCGTCACCTGGGCCACCAGCCCCCGCTCTTGCAATTGTTTAATCAAGTTACTGCTTGCCATCAAAATCTCCATGTATAAAACGACTGCACCTTTGCCGGTACACGACTTTTCGCCTGATGCGAAAGAAACATAGAATAAAGCGCCGGATTGATCAGCACCAGCGCTTAAAACAAGAAATTTGCATCTTTAGGGGGCCAGGCGATCAATTTTCCACGCGTTATCTTCGCGTTGGTATAAAAAACGATCGTGCAGACGGTTTTCACCGCCCTGCCAGAACTCCATTTGTTCAATACTCACGCGAAAGCCGCCCCAGAAACTGGGCAGAGGAACTTCCCCTTGCTGAAACTTCTGCTTCAGTTCGAGGAATTTGCTTTCGAGAATACCGCGCGCGGAGATCCGACTGGATTGTTTTGAGACCCAGGCGCCAATCTGACTATCGCGTGGGCGACTGTGGAAGTATTTCACCACTTCGAGTGTGGAAAGACGCTCTGCCTTGCCGATCACCATCACCTGCCGTTCCAGCGTATGCCAGGGAAATAAAAGGCTGATGCGTGGATTTTTCTCGATCTGATGCGCCTTACGGCTACCAAGGTTGGTATAGAACACCAGCCCTTTGTCATCATAATGCTTGAGTAACACGATACGCTGATACGGCTGACCATTTTCATCGACGGTCGCAACGACCATTGCGGTGGGATCGGCCAGTTTGGCATCACAGGCTTGCCCCAGCCAGCGCTCAAACAGCGCAAGGGGTTCGGCGGGAAGATCGCGGCGGCGAAGACCGCCTTTCGTGTATTCACGGCGCAGATGCGCGATTTGCTGCAATTCGTCGTTATCAGACATGATGTTGGGCTACGGATTGTCAGTGGGTGACGCTATTGTGCGCCGCCCAGGTGAAAATCTCAACGCTTCGGGTTCTGTAACTGACAGTTATTTAGCACTATTCTGTCTCGTTTATAGACCGTTGCCTCGTCGCCTTTAGACCAAAATACGTAGATACCATCGGTATAACGTGCACCTGATGCCGACACGCCCTGTTTGAGGTTCAATAGCTGATTATCATAAACAAAGCTTGCCGTCTGGCGGGTATTGTTCAGCTTCACGGTCAGCGGTTTTTCGTCGCAGCGGTATTCAAGCGTATCCGTTTGCATACGCTCGACAAACTGGTTGTACACACTACAACCGCTAAGCAGTACGGGCAGACACACTAACAACAGTTTTTTCATAGCCATATCCTGAAGACTTTCCTGGTCCTGGAGGGTAATGGCACCCTCCCTAATATCCTTAGTTTACCGGCATACCGCGCTGAATAATTTCAGTTAACTCTGAGTTCGTGGATTGGCAGGATAAATTGCCCCTAAAACACTCGGCTCTGACGCCCCCGTCACAGAAGGTAAATTTCCCGGTAATCCGGCCAGCGTTCGCCACGCCAACCAGGCAAAGGCTAACGCTTCCATATCATCACCGCTGATCCCGGCTTCATCGGTAGAGGTAACCTCTGTACCCGGTAATAATGCCGCCAGACGCATCATCAGCAGCGGATTACGACTGCCACCACCACATACCATGAGTCGATCACAGCCGCCGCTTAATAAGACCTGCTCTGAAATGGTTACTGCCGTCAGTTCGGCAAGCGTCGCCTGCACATCTCGTGGGCTAATTCCCGGAAACTGCGCCAGATGACGCTCTATCCAGCCGTAATTAAAATACTCACGGCCGGTGCTTTTCGGCGCAGACGCGGAAAAATAAGGATCGTTAAGCATATTCTGCAGCAACGGCAGGATCACCGTTCCTGAAATAGCCCACTGCGCATCTTTGTCGTAGGGCTGGCCACATTGCCGCCAGATCCATGCATCCATCAGCATATTGCCCGGCCCGGTGTCGTATCCGCGAACGGGTTGTTGCGGAATAAGCAGAGACAGATTGGCAATCCCGCCGATGTTTAACACCATTCGCCGTTCCGTTGGATGTGCCAGCAGTGCCTGATGAAACGCGGGAACGAGCGGTGCACCCTGCCCGCCAAGGGCGATATCACGTCGACGAAAATCGCCGACTACGGTTATCCCAGTACGCGCGACAATCTGGTTGTTATCACCAATTTGCAGCGTGTGCGGCGCAGCACCGTTCGGTTCATGCCACACAGTTTGCCCGTGGCAACCAATCGCAACGATATCCTGCGGTTTCAATTTTTCTTGCGCCAACAGCGAATTCACCGCCTCAGCAAATAGATAACCGAGCTGTGCATCTAACTGACCAAACTGAGAAAGTGTAAGCTGCTGCCCCTGGCAGATATCCAGAATCGCTTGTTTAACATGAATGGGGATGGGCCAGGTCAGACTCGCCTGCTGCGCAACCATCGTTTCATCTATTGTCGCCAGCACAACATCGACGCCATCAAGGCTGGTTCCAGACATTACACCGATAAAACGGCCCGATTTCATAGGTCATCCTTTTAAGCAAATTAGCCTTGACACTCAACCATAAAGTGTCGACTAATGCCATGCTTCCTTAATGATTTTTGGTGGCTAATCATTACAATGATCGTTTAATTACATCAATTACATGAATGATTCGTTTATACTCGGTTGATCCGATTTCGGTTAAGATTTTCATATTGTTCCAGTAGAACATGTGACCTCAGGCTCACAAATGCCATATAATTTAGCCATGAAGGGTGCTTTATTAGCGTTTCGTGGTGACAAAGGAGATTTGTAAATGATTAAACGTGTGCTGATTGTTTCATTAATGGGCGTATCTTTAGCGGGTTGCGTTAACAATGACAGCCTTTCAGGCGACGTATATACCGCATCCGAAGCGAAACAAGTTCAGAACGTTACCTACGGTACGATTGTTCATGTTCGTCCGGTGCAAATCCAGGGTGGCGATGACGCAAACGTGATTGGTGCTATTGGTGGTGCGGTACTCGGCGGGTTCCTTGGTAACACCGTCGGCGGCGGTACGGGTCGTTCATTAGCGACGGCTGCAGGCGCAGTTGCCGGTGGCGTAGCGGGTCAAGGCGTACAAGGTGCGATGAATAAAACCCAGGGTGTGGAACTGGAAATCCGTAAGGATGATGGTAATACCATCATGGTGGTTCAGAAACAGGGTGCGACCAAGTTTTCAGCCGGCCAGCGCGTTGTTATGGCTAACAACGGCAGCCAGGTTACCGTGTCTCCACGCTAATCGAATTCACGTGTGGTCAGGCTCTGGCCACACGTAACTTATCGTTTCAACCCTGTGACTGCAGTTCAATAATATTGTGTTCGAGTTTGGCAACCAGCTTAATCAGCAGATCAATTTCCTCAGCTGAAATCCCTTCCAGAATTTCTCCACGTGTTTTGTTGATCACCGCTTCCATATCAGCGATCAGCGGCTCAGCCTTCTCTGTCAGTTTAATTCTCTTAGCTCGACGATCGCTGGCGCAAGTCTGTCGTGAAATGAGTCCCTTTTCTTCCAACTGGTCAAGCGTACGTACCAACGAAGGCTGCTCGATGCCAATCGCTTTAGCCAACTGAATCTGCGATTGATCCGGCGGCAACTGATGAATGTTGTGCAGCGTAACCCAATGCGTCTGCGTCAACTCCAGAGGTTTCAGGCGATGGTCAATCAGAGCACGCCAAATGCGCACCAACCGTGCCAGATCAGAACCTAATGGCGATTCCAATTTCATCTCCTTATAATTAGCTTGCTAAGTTATTGTGCTGATTTTAGAATAGTGTGCAGCATTTGTATTCCCAAAACAAATGTATTGCCAAATTTGCTTACCGGCTGACATTTTTTCAGACATTATGCGTTACGGAGACTCATTGTCCCTTTTTTGCTAAACCTATAGCAATGCTCTCTTCCGCCAAGGATTTTGCCCGTGAAGTTTATGTTTAATGCAACAGGATTGCCCCTACAAGATTTAATGATCGGCGCATCTGTCTACTTTCCTCCTGTTTTCAAGGCGATTGTAGCAGGATTTATTCTCTGGCTGGTTGTTCATCGCCTGCTGCGCGACTGGATTTACTCCGGCGAAATCTGGCATCCCCTGCTAATGGATCTGTCACTCTTTACGCTTTGCGTATGTCTGGCCTTTGTTATGCTGATAGCGTGGTGATTATGTCGCTTAAAACCGTTAAATACTTCTCCACTATTATAGTCGCTGCAATCGCAGTTTTCGCCGGATGGTGGATGTGGAATTACTATATGCAGTCGCCCTGGACACGTGATGGCAAAGTACGCGCTGAGCAGGTCAGCATCACGCCGCAGGTGTCAGGCAGCATTAGCGAACTCTATGTAAAAGATAACCAGTTTGTGAATAAAGGCGATGTCCTTTTTATTATCGACAAGACGCCATTTCACATTGCTGAACTGAATGCGCAAGCGCAACTGGCAAAAGCGCAGTCTGACCTGGCGAAAGCCAATAACGAAGCCAACCGCCGCCGTCATTTATCGCAAAATTACATCTCAGCCGAGGATCTGGATACCGCAAATCTCAACGTGAAAGCCATGCAGGCAAGCGTTGAAGCAGCAGAAGCCAGTCTGCGCCAGGCCCAGTGGCAACTGACGCAAACGGTGGTCAAATCCCCCGTGGCGGGCTGGGTCACAAACCTGTCTACCCGTACCGGTGATTACGCCTCAACCGGTAAGCCCCTGTTTGCCCTTGTCGACAGTCACTCTTTTTATGTGATGGGATATTTTGAAGAAACCAAATTGCGCCATATTCGAGAAGGCGCACCTGCGACGATTACGCTCTACAGCGGCAATATAAAGTTACAGGGTCACGTTTCCAGTATTGGCCGTGCCATCTACGATCAAAGTGTGGAAAGTGATTCCGGCCTGATTCCCGACATCAAACCCAACGTGCCGTGGGTGCGTCTGGCGCAGCGTGTCCCGGTACGCATCGAATTCGACGCCTTGCCGCGGGAGGTCACGCTTGTGTCAGGTACAACCTGCAGCGTATCCATCGGCCAGCGTAAATGAAACTGCCCCGCCTGACACCAGGCAATTTGCCGTGGTTTAAAGCCACAGCGGCACAGTGGCGTTATGCGCTGCGTAACACCATTGCGATGTGTCTGGCGTTAACTTTTGCTTATTATCTGAATCTGGACGAGCCCTACTGGGCGATGACCTCGGCGGCGGTGGTTAGTTTTCCCACCGTTGGCGGGGTTATCAGTAAAAGTCTGGGTCGCGTGGCGGGTAGCCTACTGGGAGCCACCGCCGCATTGATTATTGCCGGTCATACTCTCAATGAGCCGTGGCTGTTTTTGCTGAGCATGTCAGTGTGGATCGGTTTTTGTACCTGGGCATGCGCGCATTTCACCAATAACGTTGCCTACGCCTTTCAACTGGCGGGTTATACGGCGGCGATCATTGCGTTTCCCATGGTCAATACCGTGGAAATTACGCAGTTATGGGATATCGCGCAGGCACGCGTGTGTGAAGTCATCGTCGGTATCCTGTGTGGCGGCGTGATGATGATGATCCTGCCCAGCACCTCCGATGGCACCACGTTACTGACTGCATTGAAAAACATGCATTCACGTTTACTGGAACATGCCAGTCTACTCTGGCAACCAGAAACCACGGATGCCATTCGCACAGCCCATGAAGGTGTTATCGGGCAGATTCTGACCATGAACCTGCTGCGTATTCAGGCATTCTGGAGTCATTACCGCTTTCGTCGCCAGAATGCTTTGCTCAATTCGCTGTTGCACCAGCAGTTACGGATGACCAGCGTGATTTCCAGCCTGCGCAGGATGCTGCTGAACTGGCCTAATCCCCCGTCCAACACCCGGGAAATCATCGAGCAGTTGCTCAGTGAACTAATAAAATCCAATGCGAATAGCTACACCGTCGCATGTATTATTGCCCCGCTGCGGCCCGTCGATGCCCGCGACTATCGACACGTCGCCTTCTGGCAACGACTGCGTTATTTTTGCCGGCTCTACCTGCGCAGCAGTCATTATCTGCATTTACTGGAAAATGGTGTTACCGCCGAGCGTATTAATATCGCCCGCACGCCGGGACTTGCCCGTCATACCGATAATGCGGAAGCTATCTGGAGCGGGTTGCGTACGTTCTGCACTTTGATGCTTATCGGCGCATGGAGCATTGGTGCACAATGGGAATCAGGCTCTGGCGCACTCACGCTCGCCGCGATCAGCAGTGTGCTGTATTCCGCCGTTGCCACACCGTTCAAGTCGCTTTCTTTGCTGATGCGTACGCTGGTTCTACTGTCGCTATTTAGCTTTGTGGTTAAGTTTGGCCTGATGGTGCAAATTTCCGACCTCTGGCAGTTTATTCTCTTTCTCTTCCCACTACTCACCACCATGCAACTGTTGAAGCTACAAATGCCTGCCCTGGCAGGTCTTTGGGGGCAGCTGATTGTATTTATGGGTTCGTTTATCGCGGTGACCAATCCGCCGGTATATGATTTTGCTGATTTCCTGAATGACAATATGGCGAAAATCACCGGCGTGGCGCTGTCATGGCTGGCCTTCGCCATTCTGCGCCCCGGATCGGATGCACGGAAAAGTCGCCGCCATATTCGCGCCCTGCGCCGGGATTTTGTCGATCAGCTCAGCCGACATCCATCACTCAGTGAAAACGAATTTGAATCGCTGACCTATCATCACGTCAGCCAGCTCAGCAACAGTCAGGATGCGCTGGCGCGACGCTGGTTATTACGTTGGGGGGTCGTTTTACTGAACTGCTCGCATGTGGTGTGGCAACTGCGCACCTGGGAGGCGCGTTCCGATCCGCTGGCTCGCGTCAGGGACGTGTGTATCTCGCTGCTACGCGATGTAATGAGCGAACGTGGCGTCCAGCAACGACCACTGAATGCCACGCTGAATGAGCTACAGCGCATCTGCGATACGCTTGCCCACCATCATCAACCCGCTGCGCAGGAACTGTCGGCACTGGTCTGGCGGCTACACTGCTCGCTTTCACAACTCGAACAGGCGCCGCCGCCGGGCACTCTCAGTCGTTGATTATTTGATAACACCACAGGCGTAGCGCGCTCCGCCACCGCCAAGCGGTTTCGGTTGATCGGACATATTATCGCCGCCCACATGGATCATCAGCGCCTTACCTTTAACCTCATCGAGCGTTTTCAGCCGCGGCGCAACGACCGGCGTTGTGGCGTTACCGTCGTTATTCACCACCAATAGCGGCAGGTCGCCCATATGACCTGCGCCTTCCGGGCCTTCATGTTTGCCGGTTTGATGCGGATCATAATGGCCACCAGCCGATTCTGCGGCTGAGGCTTTCCCTTCTTTAATCGCGGGTTGGCAGCTGCCGTTCATATGCACATGGAAGCCATGTTCACCTGGCGGCAACGCTTTCAGATCGGGCGTAAACTCCAGCCCCTTTGCGGTTTCAGCAATAGTGACCGTACCAATCGCCTGGCCGACGCCTTGCGACGTGACCAGATTCATCGTCACTTTTTCTTCACTGGCAGCCTGCGCACCTGCACAGGCGAGTAGAGTGATGATGGCCAAACTCAAACGCTTCATAAGACCTCCGTCCAAAAGGTGTCTGATTGTTAAGTGTAAACCAGTGACACAATTTTGAACGGAGATGCGCCAAAAACGCGATTAGGGTACGTCGTAACCCAGCGCCGCTTTACGAATGCGGAACCATTGCTGGCGAGACATGTTCAGCGACTCAGACTCAATGGCAGCACGTACGCGCTCTATTTTTCCTGAGCCAATAATCGGTAGCGGCTGAGACGGCAGACGTAAAATCCAGGCGTATACCACCTGCTCAATAGATTGCGCATTCAACTCTTCAGCGATCACAGCAAGCTCATTACGTAAAGGCTGGAAAGCATCATCATTAAACAGGCGACCACCGCCGAGACAGGACCAGGCCATCGGGCGAATGCGCAGCTGTTGCAGTTGATCTAAAGTACCATCCAACAGGAGCGGCTGATGTACTGGTGAAATTTCTACCTGGTTGGTCGCCAGAGTAAACGGCAGACGCGATTGCAGCAATGAGAACTGTGCCGGGGTGAAGTTGGAGACGCCAAAGTGACGCACTTTGCCACTATGGTGCAATTTTTTAAAAGCGTCGGCGACATCGTCAGCATCCATAAGCGGATCGGGACGGTGGATCAGCAGCAGATCAATATGATCGGTCGCCAGCAGCTTCAGCGACTCTTCTGCACTGGCAATAATATGTGCACTGTCGGTGATGTAGTGGCCCAGCGCATTTTCCGCGCGCGCCGTCGTCGCGATCCCGCATTTGGTCACAATCTGCATTTTTTCACGCAAATGCGGAGCCAGTTTCATTGCCTCACCAAACGCCGCTTCACACTGGTATCCACCGTAAATATCGGCGTGATCGACGGTGGTCACGCCAAGATCCAGATGCTCTTCAATAAAGCTGACTAGCTGGCGCGCGGACATATTCCAGTCCATCAGGCGCCAGTACCCCATCACAAAGCGAGAAAATTCCGGGCCTTGCGGCGCAATAGTAATACGCTGAACCATAGCAGCTTCCTTTTAAGTGAATGTGCCTCGAGTATACGCAATTACGCTTTTAAAAGAGTGAAGGTTGTTGCGGTTCTTCCGAAGGGTTGGCTTTGGTTGCACGTAATTTACGCATCAGGCGCTGACGACAAAGCCGCAGCACTTCCTGCTTTTGGGTATCGCTCATCTTTTGCCAGTTAAAACGCTCATCCCGACTGCGAAAACAGCCACGACAAAAGCCGCGTTCGTCAGACTGACATATTCCACGGCATGGGCTCTGGACGGGGAAAAACTCCAGCTGTTCGGCCACATCCCCTCCTTTAACAAGATTGATATACTTATTGAAGACGTTAACTGAATTTCTCGCAAGCGCTATTGCATTAGACCGACTGGTCTATTACACTCCTTTTCATGAACAAAATCACTGAACACGATACACGCGAACATCTGCTGGCGACTGGCGAACTGCTGTGTATGCAGCGCGGCTTCACCGGCATGGGTTTAAGCGAACTACTGAAAACCGCTGAAGTACCCAAAGGTTCGTTTTATCATTATTTTCGCTCTAAAGAAGCGTTCGGTGTCGCGATGCTGGAACGCCACTATGCGGCCTATCATCGGCGACTGGCTACGCACTTTGATACGGGAGCGGGAAACTATCGCGACCGCATTCTGGCCTACTATCAGGAAACCCTGAATCAGTTTAGTCAGCACGGCATTATTAGCGGCTGTTTAACAGTAAAACTGTCTGCCGAAGTGTGCGATCTGTCAGAAGATATGCGCACTGCGATGGATAAAGGCGCGCGGCACATTATTGTGCTGTTAGCGCAGGCGCTGGAGAAAGGTCAGGCCAGCCATTGTCTGTCTTTTGTTGGCGAGCCGTTACAGCAGGCGCAGGTACTGTATGCGCTGTGGCTTGGCGCCAACCTGCAGGCCAAGATTTCTCGTAGCGCCACTCCGCTGGAAAATGCGCTGGCGCACGTTAAAAACATCATCACAACGCCTGCCGTTTAACAGGCGTTTTTATTTTCTTTATTACTAGACGACCGGTCTATTCAGGAGTGCACATGTCATCTGAAAAACTGTTTTCCCCACTGAAAGTGGGTGCCATTACGGCAGCAAACCGCGTATTTATGGCGCCACTGACGCGTCTGCGCAGTATTGAGCCTGGCGACATCCCTACTCCGCTGATGGCCGAGTATTACCGTCAACGCGCCAGCGCGGGGCTTATCATCAGCGAAGCGACGCAGATTTCCGCACAGGCGAAAGGCTATGCCGGAGCACCCGGCTTACATAGCGAAGCGCAAATTGCCGCATGGAAGAAAATCACTGCTGCCGTACACGCTGAGCAAGGTCATATTGCTGTCCAGTTGTGGCACACTGGACGCATCTCTCACGCCAGTCTGCAGCCAAACGGTCAAGCTCCAGTTGCACCTTCCGCGATTAGCGCTGGAACCCGCACCTCGCTGCGCGATGAAAACGGCCTGGCAACGCGTGCCGATACCTCAATGCCACGTGCGCTGGAAACTGAAGAGATTCCGGGCATCGTTAATGACTTCCGTCAGGCGATAGCAAATGCGCGCGAAGCGGGTTTCGATATGGTTGAACTGCACTCTGCCCACGGCTACCTGCTGCACCAGTTCCTGTCGCCAACGTCTAACCAGCGTACCGATCAATACGGTGGCAGCGTCGAAAATCGTGCGCGTCTGGTACTGGAAGTGGTTGATGCCGGTATTAAAGAATGGGGTGCCGATCGCATTGGTATTCGCGTCTCGCCGATTGGCACTTTCCAGAACGTAGACAATGGTCCAAACGAAGAAGCCGATGCGCTGTATCTGATTGAACAATTGGGCAAGCGTGGAATCGCTTACCTGCACATGTCTGAGCCGGACTGGGCCGGTGGCGAGCCGTATTCCGATGCGTTCCGCGAAAAAGTGCGCGCGCGCTTCCACGGCCCTATCATTGGTGCTGGTGCTTACACCCCAGAAAAAGCAGAAGCGCTGATCGAGAAAGGTTTGATCGACGCCGTTGCTTTTGGTCGCGCCTATATTGCTAACCCGGATCTGGTGGCGCGTCTGCAACGCAAAGCAGAACTGAATCCGCAACGTGCCGAGAGCTTCTACGGCGGCGGCGCGGAAGGTTACACCGACTATCCTACCCTCTAACGTCACAATCTCCGTTCTGCCATTGATAGCGGCGTAACAACGCCGCTATACTAAAACAACATTTTGAATGTATTAGCCATTTTCGAAGGGGAAAAAGATGCGTTTACTCCATACCATGCTGCGCGTGGGTGACCTGCAGCGTTCCATCGAGTTTTATACCAACGTGCTGGGCATGAAGCTGCTGCGTACCAGCGAAAACCCTGAATACAAGTACTCTCTGGCTTTTGTCGGCTACGGTCCTGAAACCAGTGAAGCAGTAATCGAACTGACCTATAACTGGGGTGTCGACAAGTATGATCTGGGTACTGCCTATGGCCATATCGCCCTGAGCGTAGACAACGCGGCTGAAGCCTGTGAACGTATTCGCCAGAATGGCGGTAACGTAACGCGTGAAGCAGGTCCAGTAAAAGGCGGCACCACAGTGATTGCGTTCGTTGAAGATCCGGACGGCTACAAAATTGAGCTGATCGAAGAGAAAGACGCCGGGCGCGGCCTGGGCGATTAATCACCCCCTCGGGCGCAGATCGTCTGTGCCCATAGTTTTATACTCATCATTTTGCCATAATACGCGCTGCAATTTTCCCGTATTAAGAGACCCAGATGTCCGATAACGCTCAACTTTCCGGTCTGTGTGACCGTTTTCGTGGTTTTTATCCTGTCGTCATTGATGTCGAAACCGCAGGGTTCAATGCCAAAACCGATGCGCTGCTTGAGATTGCCGCCATCACACTGAAAATGGATGAACAAGGCTGGCTGATGCCGGACACGACGTTACATTTCCACGTAGAGCCGTTTGAAGGTGCCAATTTGCAACCGGAAGCGCTCGCCTTTAACGGTATTGACCCTAACAATCCGCTACGCGGTGCGGTCAGCGAATATGATGCTCTGCATGCCATCTTCAAAATGGTGCGTAAAGGCATTAAAGATAGCGGCTGCAATCGGGCAATCATGGTGGCGCATAACGCTACGTTCGACCACAGTTTCATGATGGCTGCAGCAGAACGCGCCTCGCTCAAACGTAATCCGTTCCACCCATTTGTAACCTTTGATACAGCGGCATTAAGCGGTCTGTCTCTGGGGCAGACGGTGTTGTCAAAAGCGTGCCTGGCGGCGGGAATGGAGTTTGACGGGAATCAGGCGCACTCGGCGCTGTATGACACCGAACGCACGGCCGTGCTGTTTTGCGAAATCGTTAACCGCTGGAAACGTCTCGGCGGTTGGCCTCTTCCCGTGCCTGAAGAAGCGTAACGGCGACATAAAAAAAGCGACCATTTCAGGTCGCTTTTTTACTTCTGCTGGTATTACTCAGCGTCCGGCTCTTCGGTTTTGTATTTCGCTGCTGTTTCTTTAATCAGCTGCTGCAACTCACCGCGCTGGTACATTTCGATCAGAATGTCACAACCGCCAACCAGCTCACCATCAACCCACAGCTGTGGGAAAGTTGGCCAGTTTGCGTATTTCGGCAGTTCGGCGCGAATATCCGGGTTCTGCAGAATATCAACATAAGCAAAGCGTTCACCACAGGCTGACAGCGCCTGCACAGCCTGTGCGGAGAAACCGCAGCTTGGCAGTTTAGGGGAACCTTTCATGTACAGGAGAATCGGGTTTTCAGCGATCTGGCGCTGGATTTTTTCGATAGTGGTGCTCATTATCTTGCTTCCTTAAACTTCTTTTACGGCAGTAGTCTGACATTGTAACGGGTCAGACAGGCAACGGAAAATAACATTTTCATTACGCGTTATTATTTTATCCCCTGACGCTAAAAGTTGCATTCACAATCTCACTTATCCCCTTCAAACATGTGGATTTGATTATCTGTTCACCAATTCTATCTCTATTTGCTGTTTTTTTTTGCGGTCGGTTACGAAACGCAGTTTTAAACTAAAAAAGCTATTAACTTTCCCTCTTTCTATAGATTAGAATCGTCAAGTTTTGAAAATCACACGCAGGCACGATAGACCTGCCTTACCAGAGGACTGCTCAGTGGCGCGGATAAACCGAATCTCGATCACGCTCTGTGCTTTACTTTTTACTACACTGCCCTTTACGCCTATGGCTCATGCTTCCAAGCAGGCCAGGACGACACCTACCAATTCTCACACCATCAAAACGGTAGATAAAAAGAAAAGCGCAACAACCAGCCAAAAAACAACAAAGACCAGTAAGAAAACGGCGACAAAAACCACCAGCAAAACCAGCACCAAAACCGCTTCCTCTTCTAAAAAACGCACTGCCACTCCGGCAAAGTCGACTAAAACTGCAAATCGCCGTGGTAAAACTGCCGCAGCACAAACCGCAGCCGTTACCTGGACGGAAAAATGCACACCGCGCAAAGGTCATAAACCACGCTGCGTGAAGGTGAAAACCACTGCACCGACTACGCTTGCTGATGCACATAAAGTGAAAGTGCAGAAAGCGACTAAAACCGCTATGTCCACCTTGATGAACCAAATCGGCAAACCTTATCGTTGGGGCGGCTCCTCGCCAAGAACCGGGTTTGACTGCAGCGGTCTGGTTTATTACGCCTATAAAGATCTGGTGAAGTTCCGCATTCCGCGTACCGCGAATGAAATGTACCATCTGCGTGATGCCGCACCAATTGAACGTGGCGAACTGAAAAATGGTGATCTGGTATTCTTTCGTACCCAGGGTCGCGGAACAGCCGATCACGTCGGCGTCTACGTCGGCAACGGTAAGTTTATTCAGTCACCGCGCAGCGGGCAGGAAATTCAAATCACCTCTCTGAGCGAAGATTACTGGCAGCGCCACTATGTGGGCGCTCGTCGGGTAATGACGCCAAAAACAATTCGCTAAAAACTTACCCTACAGAACATGCTGTAGGGTAAGTTCTTCTTTTGCATAACCTTTCAATTTGCTACCCTATCCTTACTCACAATGAGGCTATTGTGTGTACTCAATATAAATAATAAGGAGAGAAGCAATGTCGTTTGAATTACCTGCATTACCGTATGCCAAAGATGCTCTGGCACCGCACATTTCTGCCGAAACGCTGGAATATCACTATGGCAAACACCATCAAACCTACGTGACCAATCTGAACAATCTGATTAAAGGCACGGCGTTTGAAGGCAAATCACTGGAAGAGATCGTTCGTAGCTCTGAAGGCGGTGTATTCAATAACGCAGCACAAGTATGGAACCACACGTTCTACTGGAACTGCCTGGCACCGAACGCCGGTGGCGAACCAACCGGTAAACTGGCTGATGCAATTGCCGCCTCCTTTGGCAGCTTTGCAGATTTCAAAGCGCAGTTCACCGATGCCGCTATCAAAAACTTCGGTTCTGGCTGGACCTGGCTGGTTAAAGGAACGGATGGCAAACTGGCTATCGTCTCCACCTCCAACGCAGGTACTCCGCTGACCACCGACGCGACGCCGCTGATGACCGTTGACGTATGGGAACACGCCTACTACATCGATTATCGCAATGCCCGTCCTGGCTACCTGGAACATTTCTGGGCACTGGTGAACTGGGAATTTGTTGCGAAGAACTTCGCAGCATAAAAAAGATAACGCAGAAGGACTTCCTTCTGCGTTTTTGCATTAATTCGCGGTAGTGAAAGCCTCTTCAGGCTGTCTTCTTGCGGAAATGAACACCAGTAGCAGCGCAAGTCCCGCCACAATCGCCCCCATCACCGGCACAAAACTGTAGCCCAGGCCGCCAGATATCACCGCCCCACCGGCTGCCGCACCTAACGCATTCCCCAGGTTAAACGCGCCAATATTGACTGACGATGACAATCCAGGCGCTTCGCTGGCAACGCGCATCACACGCATCTGCAACGGTGGAACGACCGCAAACGTCGCCGCGCCCCAGACCACCATACTGACCGCCGCTCCCAGCTCATTACGCGCAAGGAAAGGAATGGCCAGCATAATAACCATCAGCAGCAGTAAAAAGCCTTTCAGCGTACCGTTGACTGAACGGTCAGCCAGTTTGCCGCCAAAATAGTTACCGATCGAGAAGCCAACGCCTATCAACACCAGCATCCCGGTAACAAATGCCGGTGTAGCATGAGTGATAGTATGCAGAACCGGCGAGATGTAGGTATACAGCGTGAACATCGCCCCAGCACCCAGTACGGTAGTCAGTAACGCCGACAACACCTGTGGGCGCATCAACACCGCCAGTTCGCTTCGGACATCCGGGCGCTCTCCTGCTCCACCCTTGGGTAGTGAGAAGAACAGGCTGACCATCGCAATGACGCCCAGCCCTGCAGTGGCCATAAACGACATACGCCAGCCGATGGTTTCACCAAGCCAGGTTGCCGCCGGAACGCCGCCAATATTGGCGATGGTTAACCCCATAAACATCGTTGCCACGGCGCTGGCCTGCTTATGTTTGGGTACCACACTGGCTGCAACCACAGAACCGAGACCAAAAAAGGCTCCATGGTTAAGACTGGTCAAAATACGCGATAGCATCAGCGTGGTGTAATCCGGCGAGATAGCCGAAAGCACATTACCCAGCGTGAAAATCGCCATCAGGAATATCAAAGCATTACGTCGCGCACGATGAGACAGCAGCAATGTCATCAGCGGTGCACCTACCATCACACCTACCGCATAAGCGCTGATCAGCATGCCAGCCGCCGGAATCGAGACGTCCACACCTTTGGCAATGACGGGCAACAACCCCATTGGCGAAAACTCGGTGGTGCCAATACCAAACGCCCCGATTGCCAGCGCCAGTAAAGGGTAATTGATTTTCATATTTCGACTCCATATCGTCGAGCCGTGGCACGACATAAAATAAGAGTCAAAAGCATGACATTGATCGCAAAATTAATAAAGTTAACAAAACTGCAAAAGACTTTTGCTTATTCGCAAACAATAGAGGGGAAAAACGAGTCGAAGGGATGAGGGAGAGCTAACTCCCTCGGGGAAATCAATGCAGCGCTGCGGTCAGACCACCCGCGACGATCAAACCCAGAACAATAATGGTAGTCACTAACGAAAATTTCAGATCGGTGCTCATCAAGTTTTCTCCTTTTTATTCCCACACAAAAAGTGATATTGCGCATTTTTACACACTTGAAAGCAAAAATCTCTCACGATTTATATTGATAACTGCTTTTAACTCTTCCCCTTTTCGTTAAGATCAGACAAAATTCCACGCTTACTTGATTAGCGTACCGGCCATTGACCCCTTCCTGACGTTCCGTGTCGTTTTCCCGGCGTGCCGCAACCCTTACGTTGCGATAAGGGTGTGTAAAGGCAAACGTTTACCTGGAGTATTCTCAGGAGCTTAGGATATGGTCTGGAGTGAGATGTAATGGCAACAATTAAAGATGTAGCGAAGCGAGCAAACGTTTCCACTACAACCGTATCACACGTAATTAACAAGACGCGCTTTGTCGCGGAAGAAACACGTAATGCTGTCTGGGCAGCAATCAAAGAACTGCACTATTCTCCGAGCGCAGTTGCCCGCAGCCTGAAGGTAAATCACACCAAGTCTATCGGCTTGCTGGCGACCAGCAGCGAAGCGGCCTATTTCGCCGAAATTATCGAAGCCGTTGAGAAAAACTGTTTCCAGAAAGGCTATACCCT
Organism: Citrobacter sp. MGH105; assembly: GCF_001037485.2. NCBI lineage: Bacteria > Pseudomonadati > Pseudomonadota > Gammaproteobacteria > Enterobacterales > Enterobacteriaceae > Citrobacter > Citrobacter sp. MGH105. Next base: position 2,812,158 of record NZ_CP073048.1, read on the forward strand.
GATCCTGGGTAACGCATGGAACAGTCTCGAAAAACAGCAGGCTTATCTGTCGATGATGGCGCAAAAGCGCGTTGATGGTCTGCTGGTGATGTGTTCTGAGTATCCGGAGTCGCTGCTTTCGATGCTCGAAGAGTATCGCCATATCCCGATGGTCGTTATGGACTGGGGCGAAGCAAAAGCCGACTTTACTGATACGGTCATTGATAACGCCTTCGAAGGCGGTTACATGGCGGGCCGGTATCTGGTAGAACGCGGTCATCGTGAGATTGGCGTGATCCCTGGCCCAATGGAACGTAACACCGGGGCCGGGCGTCTGGCTGGCTTTATGAAAGCGATGGAAGAAGCGCTGATTAAAGTGCCTGAAAACTGGATTGTCCAGGGCGATTTTGAGCCTGAATCCGGCTACCGCGCCATGCAGCAAATTCTGTCGCAGTCTCATCGTCCGACCGCGGTCTTCTGCGGTGGCGATATTATGGCAATGGGTGCGCTGTGCGCCGCTGACGAAATGGGACTGCGCGTACCGCAGGATGTCTCACTCATCGGCTACGACAACGTGCGCAACGCCCGCTTCTTCACGCCGGCCTTGACGACCATTCACCAGCCGAAGGATTCACTGGGTGAAACGGCCTTCAACATGCTGTTAGACCGTATCGTGAATAAACGTGAAGAGTCACAGTCTATCGAGGTGCATCCGCGCCTGGTTGAGCGTCGCTCCGTTGCCGACGGTCCGTTCCGCGATTACCGCCGTTAAGCCTGTTGTGCGGGAGTCTCATCTGGCTCCCGCAGCCATTCCTTGTTCAACGTTTCACTATCTCCTAAATAGTCCAGCAGCCAACTCAATGCCGGTGACGTATCGTTCTGCTGCCATGTCAGACAACATGCGGCATCAGGAAAGGGGTTCTCCAGTTGCAGCGCAACCCATTTACCGCTATCGATCCACGGCTTGGCAAAATGCGTCGGTACCATGCCCACGCACAATCCCGCGGACAAACAGGTCGCAGAAGATTCCCAGTCCGGCACGACGACGCGCTTTTGGTTGTCCAGCAGCCAGGTAATACGCTTCGGCAATGTTCGGGAGGTATCTTCGCGCACCAGTGACGGCCAGTTGCGCAACGTGTCATCACTTAACGGTCCAGGCATTGACGCTAGTGGATGATGGCTGGCTACCACGCAGCTCCAGCTCAGCATTCCCATATCGCGGAAGGTATACCGCCCCCCGACCGGAATGGCCTGTGTGGCCCCGATGGCCAGCTCCACACGCCCATCAGACAGTGCGTCCCACACGCCGTTAAACACTTCCTGAAAAACTAACAACTCCACATCATCAAAGTGACGGTAGAAATCCACGATCATCTGTCGGGTACGATCCGGGCGGACAATGTTATCGACGGCGATCGCCAGCTGTCCGCGCCAGCCGTTGGCAATTTGCTGACATTGCTGGCGCGTGATCTGCATTTTTTTGATAACAGAGCGGCCTTCTTTTAAAAACCATGCCCCGGCAGGCGTTAATTCCACATCCCGATGGCGTCGCTCAAAAAGTGGCACCGCCAGCCACTCTTCCAGCTGGCGCACGGTGTAGCTTACCGCCGAAGGTACACGGTGCAGCTCCTGCGCGGCCGAACTAAAACTGCCGTTACGCGCTACCGCATCAACCACTTCAAGTGAATATTCCGACCACATATTCTGCCTGCAAAAAATTTGAAATCAGTAAGCAAATATTAGCGTTTCACAGCGAGAATTACACTCACTACACTCAGCGGCATTGTTCTACTGCTAAAAAAGAGAAATGATGATGCAACCTGGGAAAGGGTTTTTAGTCTGGCTGGCAGGTCTTAGCGTGCTCGGTTTTCTGGCAACGGATATGTATCTACCCGCCTTTGCTGCTATTCAGTCCGATCTGCAAACACCTGCATCTGCCGTCAGCGCCAGCCTGAGCTTGTTCTTAGCCGGTTTTGCCGTCGCGCAACTTTTGTGGGGGCCACTTTCCGACCACTACGGTCGCAAACCTATTTTGCTACTGGGTTTATCTATCTTTGCACTGGGCAGTCTGGGCATGCTGTGGGTTGAAAACGCCACTGGTCTGCTGGTACTGCGATTTGTTCAGGCCGTTGGCGTCTGTGCGGCATCGGTTATCTGGCAAGCGCTGGTGACCGATTATTATCCTTCACAAAAAGTAAACCGCATCTTTGCCACTATTATGCCGCTGGTCGGGTTATCTCCTGCACTCGCCCCGCTATTAGGTAGTTGGATCCTGGTACATTTTTCCTGGCAGGCCATTTTTGCCACTCTGTTTGCCATTACTCTGATTCTGATGCTTCCGGCTCTGCGTCTAAAGCCAACGGCTAAAGCGCGCGATGACAGCCAGGATAAACTGACTTTCGCCACCTTGCTGCGCTCGAAAACTTACCGTGGAAACGTGCTGATTTATGCCGCCTGTTCCGCGAGCTTTTTCGCATGGCTGACGGGTTCCCCGTTCATCCTCAGCGAAATGGGTTATAGCCCAGCGGTAATTGGTCTGAGCTATGTTCCGCAAACTATCGCCTTCTTAATTGGTGGTTACGGCTGTCGTGCAGCGCTGCAAAAATGGCAGGGTCGTCAGCTGCTGCCCTGGTTACTCATTCTGTATGCCTTCAGCGTTGTAGGCACCTGGGCGACCGGCTTTATTCATCATGTTGCATTGGCTGAAATCCTGATCCCATTCTGCGTTATGGCGATTGCGAACGGCGCGATCTACCCTATCGTTGTCGCGCAGGCATTACGCCCTTTCCCACAGGCCACGGGATGCGCAGCCGCATTGCAGAATACGCTGCAACTGGGTTTATGCTTCCTGGCAAGCCTTGTCGTTTCCTGGTTGATTGCCACCCCGCTGCTGACCACCACCAGCGTTATGCTGACAACAGTATTGCTGGCTGCTGTGGGTTACAAAATGCAGTCGCAGAAAACTGACGCCCCGCAAACAGATGATCGTGCGCAAGTTGCCCACGGAGAGTCGCACTAATAATGGTTGCGGGCATTTAGTTAGCCCGCTAACAATTATTGGTTGAATCGTCAAAAATTCAGGCATATACTGATTTTCAGTTGTTAAAAAAACGATAATTTTAATGCGTTAACGGGGACAAGAACGTTCCCGTTTTACCACGGATGGCCTTTTCGGCAAGGGTTTCTCCCTTCCTCTGTTCTACGTCGGATTATAGATTCGCGGATTAATTCCGTGAGATTTCTCACAAAGCCCAAAAAAGCGTCTACGCTGTTTTAAGGTTCTGATCACCGACCAGTGATGGAGAAGCTATGAGTTCATCATGTATAGAAGACGTCAGCGTACCGGATGATGACTGGTACCGCATTACCAATGAATTATTGAGCCGTGCAGGTATTGCTATTAATGGCCCTGCACCGGCTGATATTCGAGTAAAGAACCCCGATTTTTTCAAACGCGTATTGCAGGAAGGATCGTTAGGGTTGGGTGAAAGTTATATGGATGGCTGGTGGGAATGCGACCGGCTGGACATGTTTTTTAGTAAAGTCTTGCGCGCCGGTCTTGAAAACCAACTCCCCCGCCACTTTAAAGATACGCTACGTATCGCCACGGCTCGCCTGTTCAATTTACAGACCAAAAAACGTGCGTGGATGGTCGGCAAAGAACATTACGATTTGGGCAACGATCTCTTTACCCGCATGCTTGACCCCTATATGCAGTATTCCTGCGCCTACTGGAAAGATGCCAACACTCTGGAATCTGCCCAGCAGGCGAAGCTCAAAATGATTGCTGAAAAATTGCAACTGAAGCCAGGAATGCGGGTGCTTGATATTGGCTGTGGCTGGGGTGGTTTATCCCAGTTTATGGCATCGCAATATGGCGTGAGCGTGGTGGGTGTGACCATTTCGGCAGAACAGCAGAAAATGGCACAGGAACGTTGCGCTGGGCTGGATGTCACCATTTTGCTGCAGGATTATCGCGACCTGAACGACAAATTCGACCGCATTGTCTCCGTCGGCATGTTTGAACATGTTGGACCGAAGAACTACGCCACCTATTTTGAGGTGGTCGATCGTAATTTAAAACCGGATGGTCTCTTTTTACTGCATAGCATCGGCTCCAAAAAGACCGACAATAACGTTGATCCGTGGATCAATAAGTATATCTTCCCAAACGGGTGTTTGCCGTCAGTTCGCCAGATTGCCAACGCCAGCGAACCACATTTTGTGATGGAGGACTGGCATAATTTTGGCGCGGATTACGACACGACGCTGATGGCATGGCACGAGCGTTTCATGAGCTCCTGGCCTGAAATCGCCGATAACTACACCGAACGTTTCAAGCGGATGTTCAGCTATTATCTGAACGCCTGCGCCGGGGCGTTTCGTGCTCGAGATATTCAGCTATGGCAGGTGGTCTTTTCCCGCGGTGTTGAACACGGTCTGCGCGTTCCCCGCTAATCGTTTTCGCCCCCGTAGCAACGGGGGCTTTACTCTCAGGCTTAGGCTCCCGCTTCGCCCGTTATGTTGCTGATGGCGCTTTCACGCGCCGCCAGGACACGCTCAACGGTATCAACCACCGCCTGCGTTTGGGGATCGATTTCGATATTAACCCGTGCGCCCAGCTTTTTCTTGCCAAGCGTCGTACGCTCCAGCGTTTCCGGGATCAAATGTACACAGAAACGCGTCGGCGTCACTTCACCGACCGTCAGACTGATACCGTCAATACCAATAAATCCTTTGTACAGGATATATTTCATCAGCGACGGATCCTGGACTTTAAACCACACCTGACGGTTATTCTCCGAGGTCAGAATTTTCGACACTTCGGCAGTGGTCATAATATGGCCCGACATTAAATGTCCGCCAATCTCATCACTGAATTTTGCCGCACGTTCAACGTTAACCAAATCTCCAACCTTCAGATCGCCCAGGTTGGTGATACGCAGCGTTTCTTTCATCAGGTCGAAGCTTATCTGGTTACCGTTAATTTCGGTGACCGTCAGGCAGCACCCATTGTGGGCAACCGATGCGCCGGTCTCCAGCGCATCCAGCATATATTCAGGCAACTCCACAACATGCGTACGAAAATTCGGTTTTTCATCAATGGACACCAATTTTGCGGTGCCCTGCACAATACCCGTAAACATACTTCCTACTCCTGAACTCAATTAAGACATCTCTGCACAGCACAATAGCAGGTGGAAATTCAGGTTGCCAGCAATGCGCCACCAGCGCCTGTTTTTTCACTGGAGAATTACGTATTCCTCGCTACAATAGACTGAAATTTCCCCTGCTTTTTCTCCTTGCTGCCATATAAGGCGGCTTTTTTAGTCTCTCAAATAACAACAATATAGTGGTGTACACGTGCAAAAGTATGTAAGTGAAGCGCGTCAGTTATTAGCTCTGGCAATTCCGGTGATTCTTGCGCAAATCGCTCAAACCGCAATGGGATTCGTTGATACCGTCATGGCGGGCGGATACAGCGCGACGGATATGGCGGCAGTCGCCATTGGTACGTCCATCTGGCTACCGGCCATTCTGTTTGGTCACGGACTACTGCTGGCGTTGACGCCGGTAATTGCGCAACTCAATGGTTCCGGACGCCGCGACCGTATCGCCCATCAAATACGTCAGGGATTCTGGCTGGCGGGCAGCGTCTCCGTGCTGATTATGGTTGTGCTATGGAATGCGGGGTACATTATTCGCTCCATGCATAACATCGACCCGGCACTTGCGGATAAAGCCGTTGGCTACCTGCGTGCCCTGCTGTGGGGCGCACCGGGTTATCTGTTCTTCCAGGTAGCCCGTAACCAGTGCGAAGGATTAGCCAAGACTAAACCGGCGATGGTGATGGGCTTTCTCGGCCTGCTGGTGAACATTCCGGTCAACTACGTTTTCATCTATGGGCATTTAGGCATGCCGGAACTGGGCGGCGTAGGTTGTGGTGTGGCAACAGCAGCGGTTTACTGGGTGATGTTTGTCGCCATGCTCTCTTACGTCAAACGTGCGCGTTCGATGCGCGATATCCGTAATGAGCGTGGTTTCCTGAAACCTGACACTGCAGTAATGAAGCGTCTGGTACAGCTGGGGTTACCTATCGCGCTGGCGTTATTTTTCGAAGTGACGTTGTTTGCGGTGGTCGCGCTGCTGGTTTCTCCACTGGGGATTGTCGACGTAGCCGGACATCAGATCGCACTGAACTTCAGCTCGTTAATGTTCGTCCTGCCAATGTCTCTGGCTGCCGCCGTCACCATTCGTGTCGGTTATCGTCTGGGCCAGGGTTCGACGCTGGATGCGCAAACCGCAGCCAGAACGGGTCTGGGTGTCGGTGTGTGCATGGCGGTCGTAACAGCGATTTTCACCGTGACATTCCGCGAGCATATTGCCCTGCTCTATAACAATAACCCGGAAGTTGTCGCCCTGGCGGCTCAGCTCATGTTACTGGCCGCTGTGTATCAAATTTCGGACTCTATCCAGGTTATTGGCAGCGGGATCCTGCGTGGTTATAAAGATACGCGTTCCATTTTCTTTATTACCTTTACGGCATACTGGGTGCTGGGCCTGCCGAGCGGTTATATTCTGGCGCTTACCGATCTGGTAGTTGACCGGATGGGACCGGCGGGATTCTGGATGGGCTTTATTATCGGCCTGACCTCTGCGGCGATACTGATGATGCTGCGGATGCGGTTTCTACAACGCCAACCATCAGCGGTTATTTTACAACGCGCTGCGCGATAACCTCATAAAAGCCGCCGCCAGGCGGCTTTTTTCGCCTCAAAAGGGGCTGGCGTTTTTGGCGTTCATCCACGCTTCACTAATGGGATGCCTGAAATGCAGTTCACTGGCATGTAGCATCAGCCGTGACGTTTGTTCAGTCCCCGGCAGCAGACGTCCACCGTACAGATCGCACCCCAAAATAGGATGTCCCAACTGCTGACAATGGATCCGTAGTTGATGGGTGCGCCCGGTTTCAGGGGTCAGTTGCACCCGCGTCAAGGGGAGCAACGTCCCCTCTTCCTGACGATGATAAAAACGCTCGACAACCTGATAGCGCGAGCGCGCGGGTTTGCCGTTGAGAGCACAAATCGACATCAATGGAAACAGCGCCGGGTCTTTGGCAATCGCGGCGTCGATAACCCCTTCGTCGTTCTCCAGATGCCCGCATAACAGCGCACTGTACACCTTAGTGACCGTCCGCTGGCTGAACTGCTGGCAAAGCGCGGCGTTAATAGCCTTGTTACGAGCGACCACCATCAGCCCAGAGGTGCCGAAATCAAGCCGATGTACCAGCGTGCAGCCAGGGTAAATCTGTACCAGCCGGTGATGTACCGAATCGAGATTCTGCGGATTTTTGCCCGACAGGCTAAGCAACCCGCTGGGTTTATTGATGAGCACCAGATGCTCGTCCTGATAGAGGGTCTCTATCTCGTCATGGCAAGGCGGGGCAATAAAGGTATCGAAGATCGTAGACATCAGGCGGCCAGAATGTGGTGTGGGAACGGATGATAACGAATTTTCACCACAGTGGCGAATCTGAGCATTGACCCAATGGCTGACATGGTAGAGTGTGATTTATCCTGAGTGCGATGAGAGGGTTACTCTGTGCAACAAATCGATTTTTACATGGTGGATGCCTTTACCACCACGACATTTGGCGGTAATGCCGCAGCTGTCTGTCCGCTCACGGACTGGTTGCCCGATGAAACATTATTAAAGATGGCGCAGCAGCATAACCAGTCAGAAACTGCTTTTTTTGTCGCCAATGAGAATGGCTTTGAGCTGCGTTGGTTTACCACTCAAGGTGAAATCAATCTGTGTGGGCATGCCACGCTTGCCGCTGCGCATGTCATCTTTGAACATCTGGATTACCCGGATACGAAAATCCATTTTGCTACCCGCTTTGTAGGACCGCTGACGGTCACGCGCTGCGGTGAATGGCTGACGCTTGATTTTCCAGCCTGGCAAAGCGAATCTGCCATGCCGCCCGCTTTACTGCTGGAAACATTAGGCATCACCGAATACAAAGAGGTGCGTGTGGCACGCGATTACATGGTAGTGCTGGAAAATCAACAGCAGGTTGAGGCTGTTCGCCCCAACATCCACGCCATGATTCCGCTGGGGAAAATGGTATGCATCACCGCGTCGGGTGACGGGGAATACGATTTTGTCAGCCGTTTCTTCTGCCCGGGTGAAGCCGTCGCGGAAGACCCGGTCACAGGCTCAGCACATAGCATGCTGATCCCTTACTGGGCTGAAAAACTGAATAAAACACAGATGCTGGCACGCCAGGTCTCTGAACGCGGCGGGGATTTACGCTGCCAGTTAGCAGGAACCCGTGTTTATATCAGTGGGCAGGCGATAACTTATCTGACCGGTAAAGTGCTGTTGCGCTAGCAGCCTTACCCAAAATAACCAATCCATGGAGGATTTATGTCGAACAAACTCGTGCAGATACACTTTGATTTTCATGGTCCGTTTGGGGCTGAGATGTCGAATCAGCTCGTTGAACTGGCAGAATCAATCAACCAGGAGCCGGGGTTCATCTGGAAAATCTGGACCGAGAACGAAGCAAATCACGAAGCGGGAGGCATCTACCTGTTCCAGGACGAAGACACCGCTCAGACCTATATCAAAAAGCATACCGCCCGCCTGAAGCACCTGGGTGTGGAGGAAGTAACGTTCAAAATCTTCGATATCAATGAACCGCTAAGTAAAATTAACCACGGTCATATCAGCTAAACTTTTGCCTTAGACGCCCCCTCCCGGGGCGTTTCTTCATTTCCCCCTGCTTTCCCCTTTCAACAGCGATATCCCCGTCACCGCTCCAGGACAGTGATTTAGCCTGGGCCACGTTTGCAGTAGTTCACAAAATCAGCGTTAGCGAAAACTATCGCTGGCCGAACGCACTATGAAGGAGTATAAAATAATACAAACAGTATTATTTTAAACAAAATGAATCACAAACGGCGACTGGAGATTCTCATATGACCGCGGACATTACACTGAACTCATCTGCTGGAAGCTTCCCGCCAGCAGGTCATTACTCGCACAGTACAACGGCTGGCGGATTCGTCTTCATTTCCGGGCAATTGCCGGTCACTTTCGACGGCGAGAAAAAAGCGGATGCCTCTTTTGAAGATCAAACCCGGCTGGTACTCAAGAATATTGATGCTTGTCTGGCTGGTGCTGGGGCATCACGTCAGCATCTGGTGTCTGTTCGCGTCTATGTGACGGATATGAACCAGTGGCCGACGTTTAACAAAATCTATGGAGAGTGGATCGGCGATTTCCGTCCATCCCGTGCAGTAGCAGGTGTTGCGGAACTTCATTATGGTTTTGCGCTGGAAGTTGAAGCTATTGCGTTGGCCCCGCAAGCGTGACATTTAACAACATACAGGTGAACAACAATGACTGAAATGACACTGCCTGATTATTACGATGTTGCCGCTGCGGCAGAGCGCATCGCAGATTATGCCAACAAAACGCCGGTGATGACCTCCCGAACGGTAAATGAAGAATTTGGCGCGGAAGTCTTCTTTAAGTGCGAAAACTTCCAGAGAATGGGCGCCTTCAAATTTCGCGGCGCTATGAATGCGCTACGCCAGTTCACCCCACAACAACGCGCTGCGGGCGTCGTGACGTTTTCTTCCGGCAACCATGCACAAGCCATTGCCCTGTCGGCAAAGTTGTTAGGCATTCCAGCAACAATTATCATGCCGCATGATGCCCCGGCGGCCAAAGTTGCGGCGACGAAAGGCTATGGCGGAAAAGTGGTAACTTATGATCGCTATACTGAAGATCGTGAAAAAATTGGTCGGGACCTGGCAGAGAAACAGGGGGTAACGCTGATCCCCCCTTACGACCATCCGCACGTGATCGCAGGCCAGGGCACCGCCACAAAAGAGCTAATTGAAGAAGTGGGTCAGTTAGACGCCCTTTTCGTGTGTCTGGGCGGTGGCGGCCTGCTCTCAGGATCCGCCCTGGCGGCCAGACATCTGTCTCCTGACTGCATCATCTATGGTGTCGAACCTGAGGCGGGTAACGATGGTCAACAGTCGTTTCGTAGCGGCAAAATAGTTCATATCGATACGCCCAAAACCATTGCTGACGGTGCTCAGACTCAACATCTCGGGAACTATACGTTTCAGATTATCAAGCAAAACGTGAACGATATTCTGACTGTTTCAGACGCTGAGTTAATCGCCTCAATGAAATTTATCGCTGAACGCATTAAAATCGTCGTTGAGCCGACCGGGTGTTTGGGTTTTGCTGCCGCCAGAGCGCGTAAAGCTGAGCTTCGCGGCAAGAAAATCGGCATTATCATCAGCGGTGGAAACGTGGATATCAGTCGCTACAGTGAATTTCTGGCCGGATGATAAACAGGGTATCTGCCATGCAGATACCCTACTTTTACTGTCTGTACACTCCCGTCTGGAAAAACGCTCCCAGGTCACTGTAAACTGGCAACAGACATCACCGCAGGAGACTGGCATGCCAAAAACCGACAATAACTCGCTTCTCAGCCAAATTGATACTATCGCCAGGGGATTGAGTGAGACCTTCTCTCCGTTTTGCGAAGTGGTGGTTCATGACCTCAAAAATCCAGAACATGCCATTTTGTCCATCCATAATAATCTTTCCGGACGTCAACCTGGCCAGCCAGCAACCGAGCTTGGCCTGGCGAGAATCGCATCACCTGACTTTCCCAGCATCATTGCGAACTACAGTAATCAGTTTGCCGATGGCCGTCCGGTGAAAAGTACCTCCATTGGCATCAAGGACGAAGACGGCAAATACGTAGCGGCACTTTGCCTGAATGTCGATATGACGCTGTTCCGTGGTATGCAGAGTGCTCTTGCGCGTTTTACTGAAACTGAAAATTCCCCCATTAAGGAACATATCGATCCCGGCAGTAATGAAGTCATTCGCCAGCGTATTGATGACTTTGCCGCTAAACGCGCCACGACGGCCCGAGCCCTTAAACCTCAAGACCGTAAGCTGCTGATTCAACAATTACGCCAGGACGGTTTGCTGAACGTACGCAAATCTATGGATACGGTTGCACAGCATCTGGGCGTATCGAGGGCCACCGCCTATCTGTATGCCCGCCAGTCAGCTCAGGCGGGTGATTAAACGGGTTCAGATAGACCACACTTGCCGCGTATAGAATTTCTGTCCTTGATTCCCGACACGAAGCGCTCCCGCTCCACTAAAGGTGGCTTCGTGCCCGATATAGTTACCCACCAGTAAACAACCAAATCCAGCTGCAGTGAAAAAATAAACCTTTATTTTCGTGCGTATTTATTGGCACTGAGTAAATAGATGATTTATTTTTGTACATACATAGTGAAATTTATCTTTACTCAAATAACACACCAGCATTTTTAATGCACCACAGCAGAACAAGCAACAACTAACTCACTGATTTAAAAGAGTTAAAAAGCTATTGAAGTTATTACACCAATAATACCCATGCAATATATATAAATAGCGTGATATCTAAATTATAATTCTTTAACATCCGGCTGATTGGTGAGGTAAGAATGCGGTTAATGATCATGTTGGTAAGCTTTGTACTCTCCACCCAGCTATGGGCAGGTGAACTTTCCAGGCCCACCGGTAAAGTGCTTTTAACGCTGTCGGGTAATATTGAAAATACAAATGCAGACGGGAAAGCCGTTTTTGATACCGCCAGCCTTGAGAAGCTGGGCATGGTCAGTTTCCAGACCACCTCCCCCTGGTATAATGGGCGCACTACCTTTACGGGTATTCCGCTACAAAAGCTCATGGATTATGTCGGGGCGAACGGCTCTGTTGTTAAGGTCACTGCACTTAATGACTACACCACTGTTATCCCTCTTAGTGATTTCAAAAAATACAATGCTATCCTTGCGTTAAAAATCAACGGAAAATATATGCGCATCCGTGACAAAGGCCCGTTATTCATTGTGTACCCCTATGACAGCATGCCAGAACTGAATAATCAGATTTATTATTCAAGGTCTGCATGGCAGGTCAGTAGTATGGATATTGAGTAAGCGTTCAGAGGAACATCATGAACAGAATACTGGCTGGCATCATCTTTTTTCTTTTTATATCTACCGGGTATATCTCTTTCCTCGTGCATGAACGACAACAAGAGTTACAGAAACTGACTCACTACACCGATTCCTGGTCTGCTGCTCAGCTGGTATCACAATATTACCGATTTGAATCGTTGCTTGGTCTTTACACTATCGATGATACGATGAATCTCGATGATGTACGCATGCGCCTCGACATTATGCTTAGCCAGAGTGATTTGATAAAAGAAGGTGACCTGGGGCGCTACATCGAAAGCAATATAGCCCACCGCGAGCTGGCGGTAAAACTTGAAAATACCCTTAGTTTTCTGGATGTTAATCTAGAAAAAATGAACCGTTCAGCACTCCAGGCTTATCTGAAAAAAATGCATACTCTGGATGCGCCACTGGGTCGTCTTTCATCTGGTGCGTTAAACAAAGATGTTAACTCGATCAATAACGCCAACCAAAAAATTCAGACGCTGTACTATATTTATTCTGCAACCTCTGTGCTGCTGATAATACTGAGTGCGATTCTGGGCGTGCTCATTTTCTATCAAAACAGAAATATTCTGCGGGCGCACCTGCAGGTCAAGTGTCTTGTCGAAGAACTGCAGAAATCTAAAGAAAAACTGCAAATTCAGAATGCTAAACTGGAATATGACGTCTACCATGACTCTCTTACCGAGATGAATAACCGTCAGCTATTCTGGAGCGATTTAAATAAAACAATTGAGAGAGCAGAAAAAAATCACGATTCTGTGACTGTGATGTTGTTTGATTTAGATCGATTCAAAGAGGTAAATGATACGTATGGTCATGATGCCGGTGATATGTTGCTACGCCAGATATCTGACCGACTGGTTTCGATGAGTCTTACTTCGGATACGCTGTATCGCCTGGGTGGAGATGAATTTGCGTTTCTCTCAAGCGGCCTGACAGAAAGCCACGCCGTTTCGCGCGCCCAGAAAATATGTGAATTTATCAGCCAGCCCTACACTATTTATAACACGATTATCAACATAACCACCTGTGTTGGCATTGTTATCTCAGACACTGAACGTCGTTCCGACTATCTTTATAAATTTGCCGATCTGGCCCTTTATGAAGCCAAAGGTGAAGGCTCTGGTAAGATAAAAGTTTTCCGACAACGAATGTTAGAAAAGCTACAAGAAAGCAGAACGCTTGAGCATGATATGGCATTGGCAATAGTGAACAAAGAATTCGTGGTTTATTATCAGCCCATTGTTGACTCCTTCAGCCAGGAAATTTATAGCTATGAAGCCCTAATTCGTTGGCTCCATCCTCTAAAGGGCCTCCTGTCGCCGGATAGCTTTATTCCTGTTGCTGAAAAAACCGGAATGATTAATGAGATGGGGAAAGCTGTGCTTGAAATTGCCTGCCGGGAAGCGGCTTGTTGGGCGGTTCCGGCTAAAATTTCAGTGAATGTCTCTCCTGTCCAGCTAAGCAGCAAAGCCTTTGTTGGTATCGTACTGTCTATTCTGAAAGAAACTGGACTCCCAGCCGATCGTCTTGAACTGGAAGTAACAGAATCCTCTCTCTTCACTGAGAGTACGACGCCGATGAATACACTTAATAAACTCAGAGCCATGGGTGTAAAAATCTCCATCGATGATTTTGGTACCGGATATTCTTCCCTTTCGCGCCTGAGCAGGCTTGCCTTCGATAAAATTAAAATAGACAAGTCGTTTGTCCATTCAATATCCACACAGGAAGATGCGCTTAATATCATCAAACTGATCACCGGCATGGCGAAATCCCTCAATATGAAGGCTGTTGCTGAAGGTGTTGAAACGCAGGAACAACTAAAAAGCCTTCAGGCGCTGGGCTGCGATTTCGCCCAAGGATATCTGTTTGGTAAACCTCAGCCTTGTATCGATGAGAAAATCAGAAACGGTTGAATCGCTCCCAGGCTATTTGATCATCAACCGTAGCGCTAAATCATTCGGATAAGGATCAAAATAGTTCTGGGTAAGCAGATAGCTGTCTGGGTATTCAGCCAGATAGTGCTTGAGTAGCGTCAGAGGCGCCAATATTGGCAGCAGCCCACCGCTATAGTTGAGGATAACGTCACGTAACTCTCCGCGCTGGCGTGTGTTCAACTGTTCGCGGAAGTAGCCCTGGATATGCATCAATACGTTGGTGTGATTTTTCCGTGAGGCGGGCTTTTTGAGGATCGTCATGAGCTTTTCACGATAGACAACAAAAAAAGCCTCCAAATCATCCCACTGGTGAAGCGAGGCAACGAATGGGCCGATTTCCCGGTAACCGGCCTGGTGATGAGCCAGAAGCTGGAGCTTATAGCGACTGTGAAAGTTGAGTAAGCCATGGCGAGTAAGACCATTGGCCCGCAGCCTGTTAAGCTCATGCAATGCGAACACGCGTTCGACAAAGTTCTCCCTCAGCACTGGATCGTGCAAGCGGCCATCTTCTTCGACTGGCAACCACGGGTAGGTTTCCATTAACGCGCCAGTAAACAGACCAGTCCCTTCTTTTCGCCCACGATTTCCCTTCTCGTCATACAGTCTCACTCTTTCCATACCGCAACTCGGTGATTTAGCACAGACGATAAAACCCGAGAGGCCATCAAGTCCCTGAAGATATGAGTTGGTGAAATCGGACATTTTATCGGTTACATCCTCACCAGGCGCATGGCTAAAACAGATGCGGACATTCCCTTGGGCGGTTTGAACCAGACGCAACGCGGGACGTGGTACAGGCAAACCGATGGACATCTCTGGGCAGACAGGTTTGAAAGTCACCCACTGAGCCAGCTCGTCCATTACAAACCCCATCCGTTTATGCCCACCGTCGAATCGCACGGCTGAACCAGTTAAACATCCACTAATCCCGATGACAGGCTGAGTGTTCATAACAACCCCCTCGTTAATTGACGACCCTTTTCGGGAAAAAAATGACGGTTTCACTATTAAATCATAGCGTACGTTATCTGCTGTGAGTTGAACTGATAGATGCAAGTGTAAGTATCCCCCATAATCGTGCCATTCCTAATGAATATTTAGGCGGGATACAAACCAGGCAATCAAAGAATCCAATTAAAACAGCAAAGGCAGGTACTGTAGATATATAGATCTCTAAATTGATGTTCATCACATTGACAGGTTCTTACGTGAATTCGACTTCAATCTCTTTATATACTCTTTATTTGTTCATATCTTCATGAGGAATAAAGAATGTTCGATCATGTGAAAATCGGTGTAAGTGATTACGAAAAAAGTAAAATTTTCTTTCTCAACGCGCTTCAGCCGCTTGGCGTAGAACTCATCGATGAAGGCACACCAAGCTACGGTGTTGAAATGGGCTCCGAGAATGTTTCACTTTGTCTGTTCCAGACGAATGACAAGCCGGCTCCTCTGCATCTGGCGTTTGTCGCAAAAACCCGGCAGCAAGTTGATGAATTTTACAATGCTGCTTTGCGCACGGGAGCCCAGGATAACGGAGCACCTGGCTTACGTTCCTATAGTGAAAACTACTATGCCGCATTTGTCATTGCACCTGATGGCCATAATATTGAGGCGGTCTGCCATGCGCCGGACTGATTAAGGTGCAGTTTGGATATCGAAAAATTATTCGACGTTGATATTGAATCTGTCTGAAGAGCTGTAATAACGCTGCTTATTTGAAGCTATAGCATAAGAGTATCGTTGAAAAGAAGGAATTCGTATATGTCTAAGATTAAGTTTGAACTGAGGCGTGGATAGCTCTCCCGCCAGTGAAGCAAGGACAATAAGAATGTAGCCTTAGTGCAACATCTTTATTCTAAATATCTGCAGCTAAAGTTGGTAAATCCCCTGAACGGTTCTATAGTCGGGACTGCTTCTCATTACAGGGTTCACTAATGCGATTTAACGGACTGACTAAAGGTTTCTTCATTTTCATACTTGCCCTCGTGACCTGGGCGTTCTTCGATGTATTGTCCCCCTACTTTTCCGCCATTTTGTGGGCCGCGATATTAACGACTATCTTTAACCCGGTAAAAAACAGACTGCGTAGCGCGCTTGGCGAACGCAACGGGCTGGCATCGTTGATTACCATCGTCATTATCTGTCTGATTGTCTTTATCCCGCTGATGGTAATCCTGTCATCGCTGGCCATTGAACTGAACGTGGTATACACCAAACTGCAACAGAATGACACGCAGTTCCCGGAAGTCGTCACTTCTATTCTTTCGTACCTTCCTGACTGGGCCAGAGGATTTCTGGCAGAACACAATCTGGATGATGTCGCGCAGATCCAGAAAAAACTGTCCGATGTCGTGCTGCAAGGCGGGCAGTACCTTGCTGGCAGTGCATTTCTGATCGGGAAAGGCACATTCGGCTTTGCTATCAGCTTTGGCATCATGCTGTATCTGCTGTTCTTCTTACTGAAGGATGGACCGTATCTGGTGCGCCAGATTCTGGACTCATTACCCCTTTCTGATTTTGCCAAACAGCACCTGTTTGCCAAATTCGTCGGCGTGACGCGGGCAACCGTCAAGGGCACGGCGGTCGTCGCTTTGGTTCAGGGTATTCTTGGCGGCATCGCGTTTGCAATTGTGGATATCGACGGCAGCGTTCTGTGGGGGGCGTTGATGGCGTTTCTCTCCCTCGTGCCTGCCGTGGGCTCAGCGATCGTCTGGGTCCCTGCAGCAATATTCCTGTTCGCCACCCACCAGCTATGGCAAGGGCTGTTTATCGTTGGCTTCTTCGTGATTATCGTTGGGCTGGTGGACAATATCCTGCGCCCGCTGCTGGTAGGTAAAGACACCAAAATGCCGGACTATCTGATTTTGATTACCACTCTCGGCGGCATGGAGATCTACGGCATTAACGGCTTTGTGATTGGCCCCCTGATTGCTGCACTATTCATAACCTGCTGGAACCTGTTTTCCGGGCGTGACCATGAAGGTAACGTGGAAGGAATCGACGAAGCCTTTATGGAAGAAGGAAAAAATCCTCCAGATTTATGATTGCAGGACGATAACAGAAGGCGGTTTCGGGACCGCCTTTTTTATTTTCACGCAAAATCATGCGTTTCCTATAATTGCAATCATGCGTATTCATTAATCGTCGCAGAAGGAACTAATCAGTGCGAATTGCCACAATCACCAACTGGGCCTATAGCGCGACGGTATGCCTGACCATCGCTTCAGGCGTTGTCATGCTGATGGCATCCAGCGCCGATAACACAGAACGCCAGGTGGTAGAACAGCGTTATCAGTTCGATCAACTTACCGAAGAAGTCGAACTCGATGCCTGGTCGCTGTCCGACCTGGCACGCGACTATGTTATTGCAAAAGATCCTGAGGTGCTTGACGCCTACCGTCAGAAAGAAACGTCGCTGAAAGCTGTTGAGCATCGTCTGTCGAAGCTCAAGGACCTTGGAGCAACGGATGAAGAGCTGGCGCTATTGCACGAAGGGCTGCAGATTGTTGATGCCCTGCAGGACGAGCAAGCTGCGGCGCTTGCCAGCATCGCGCGCGCAGAAGAGTCGCAGGCTATTGCCCTGCTCTATGGGAAAAGCTATGAACAGGAACTGGAACGCGCCCAGGACCGGATAGATCATTTCCGCCAACTGCTCGATAACCGCGTACGTAATACGATTGAAGATGCAACCCAGTCATCCCGCATGCTGCGGACGGCCTCTGAAGTGATGGTCGGTCTGACGGCGCTGCTGTTTTTATTCGTTCTCGGTTTCATTTTAAAGCGTCGCGTCCTGCGCCCCGTCGTGCGTTTGAGCGATGTCGTAAACCGTCTCGCATCGCAGGATTATGCCGTTGAGACGCCCAGTTTTAACCAGATAGATGAAATAGGCGACATGGCACAGGCGATCCGGATATTTCGCGAGAACGGTCTGGCGCGTCAGAGACTGGAGAAAGAGCGAGATGCAGACTGGGCAATCCGCGATCTGCTGGCGCGCATGACGCAACGTCTGCAGGGTTGCGAGAGTTTTGCCGATGTCATCAATGTGGCAGAGCTGTTTGCACCGAATATTGCTCCAGGTATCGCCGGGCGGCTTTACATACTGGACCAGGAACCCTGGCAAATGCGCTGCGTTGCACAATGGCTTTCTCCGCAGGGTAAAGCGGATGCGTTCCACCCGGACGAATGCTGGGCTGTGCGCCGCGGCCAGAGTCATCCTCCGGTACAAGGTGAACCCGATATCGCCTGCTACCATCTGCCAGAGTCATGCCAGCACCACACTCTGTGCGTCCCGCTGATTGCCCAGGGCGAAGCCATCGGCCTGCTCTCATTCCAGAACCTTAGCGATGATTCAGCCCCCTCCCGTGCATATCTGGAGCTGATGGCAGAAGCACTCGGCCTCGCATTAGCCAACCAGCGTCTGCGTGACGCCCTGCTGGAGAAAGCGCTCTACGATCCGCTAACCGGACTGCGCAACCGTCATCATCTTGAAGATACACTGCGTACCCAGATGAGCCAGGCAGTGCGTAACAAAGAACCGATCAGTTGCCTGATGATCGATATCGATCATTTTAAAAGTATTAATGACCGCTTTGGCCATGAGGCAGGCGATAGCGTAATCAAAAGTATCGCTGCGACTATTCAGCGCGTTGTCCACGACAGCGGCATGGCCTTCCGCTACGGCGGTGAAGAGTTTCTGGTACTGCTGGCCAATACGGATGAACAGGCCGCTAACCGCTTTGCTACGGAAATCTACAACGGCGTACGCGAACTGTCGCTGCGCTTTGGCGTTTCCGATATTGGACACGTGGATGTCTCTATAGGTGTCGCCAGTTACCCGCAGCATGCCCAGAGCGACAACCTGTTACGCGCCGCAGATGTCGCACTGTACCGCGCGAAAGAGTTAGGTCGTTCGCGCATTGTGAGCTTTGGCATGCTGGAAGCGAGCTGATAGGAGCCAGCACTTCGGGCATTGCTTCACCTCTACGCCAGGTGGTATGTTAATTGGATGAACACAAAACACGATATCAACGGTTTTAATCACAACCTGTGGTGGCTGCCTTCTTAAAGGCGGTCAGAATGTGTTTTCCTCATTTTAAATAACCGCCGAAAGGCGGTTATTTGCATTTAGAGACCCCTTTCGGTTTTATGACTAAGGAGTCTTACATGAACAATAAAACCATCATCCTCACTGGCGATCGTCCCACCGGCCCGCTGCATCTTGGCCATTATGTGGGGTCATTGCGCCAGCGCGCCACGCTGCAACACGATTATCAGCAGTTTATATTGGTGGCTGACCTACAAGGGTTAACCGATAACGGCAGCACACCGCAAAAGATCCGCAACAATATTCCCGAAGTACTTGCCGACTATCTTGCCGCAGGAATAGACCCGTCACTTACCACCATCTGTCTGCAATCTGCACTGCCTGCTCTCGCAGAGTTAACCGCGCTTTATATGAACATCGTCACCGTGGCTCGCGTGGAGCGTAATCCTACGGTCAAAAACGAAATTGCGCAGAAAGGGTTCGCCCGCTCGTTACCGGTTGGTTTTCTGGTTTATCCCATCAGTCAGGCGGCAGATATTACGGCCTTCAAAGCCGAAGTCGTTCCCGTCGGCGACGATCAGTTGCCAATGATTGAACAGACTAATGAGATAGTGCATAAGATGAATAGCCTGTTACCGGCCCCCGTCCTATCGCACTGCAAAGCGCTGCTGAGTGAAACCAGCCGCCTTCCAGGGATCGACGGAAATGCCAAAATGTCAAAATCGCTTGGTAACACATTGCTCCTGTCAGCCAGCGAAGAAACCATTCACCGCGCGGTTAGCGCAATGTACACCGACCCTAATCATCTGAAAGTGTCCGACCCAGGGCAAATAGACGGCAATATGGTATTCACTTACCTCGATGCTTTTCATCCGGATAAAGCAAAAGTGGCGGAAATGAAAACGCATTACCAACGGGGTGGACTGGGTGACCGGACATGCAAAAACGAGCTGGAAGTGTGCTTACAAGAACTCATCGCGCCAATGCGCGAGCGGCGTGCAACCTACATTCAGGATAAAGGCATGCTGATGGCGATGCTCAAAAAAGGAAGCGAGCAGGCGCACGAGATTACGCAGCAGACATTAAGAGAAGTGAAGCAAGGACTGGGTTTGCCGGTGTTCTGATATCGAGTTGCAACAGGAGCGATAAGTAACGATAACTCCCGTCTGAATGCCACCGCCGGGAGTTATCAGAAGCTGGCTCGCGTTTTATCGAAAAAATTAAGGGTAAAAATCAATCTCCTTTAACCCGCTGAAAAATCTTGTCCCGATACGCATCAAGATGATGTTTTTGCAGATAACGTTCCACCTCCGTAGCCCATTGGGTTCCCTCACCGAGAGTAGCGCGGCTATGCGTTGACGCGTAAAGATATCGTCTGTCATAGAGACTAATCAGCGTCTGATTTACCGCATTGACACTGTAATTGGGGTTGTTAGCCAGCTGCTTTTCCAGCGACTGAACGATACGCGCCTGATGGGCAGCATCGGCAGGAAATTCCGTTTCATTAAGCTCGCTCAACACCAGAAATAAAGGGGGGATCTGCTCTTCAATCGCCGCCTGTAATCGATAATGCCCATCAAGGATCACATAAGATCCTAATCCGGCGATATACCAGACCAGTATCGGCGGCAACGTCCCCTCTCGGCATTTTTTACGCCACCATTTTAATCTCCCCGTATTGGGTTGAATGGCATAACGCCCCCGCAGCAAATAACCGCCCCACCACCAGTCAACCAATCTGACGTTTTCCGGCTGCGTCAGATCTGGGAAATCTTCACCGTACAGCGTCCACTGGCAGTTAATATTTTCAGTGCTTTCTGGCGCTGAGAAACGCCAGTTTTCTAACGCAATGGGTTGGGGACTGGAATAGCTCGATGAACATTGAATCGGTAACATCGGTCTTATCAACCAACGCTGCGGTGAGAGTAATGGTGTTGGCGCATTCATTAACTGACGAACAAAATACCGGCACCATTCGCCGATCCGCACCTGCTCGCCTTTGGCTTTTATCCGTTCAATATCTTCAGAAGTTACCGCAGGTAATATCTCCTGGCTCCGTGGATGATCTGCATTAAAAACCAGCCAAACGCCGGAATGATCTTCAAGCATTGAAGCCCAGAATAACGGCTCTCCGGCGAGCTGCAATGCCATACGCCCAAAATGGCCACTGAGCATTTCCATCGCTGGCTCAGTTCTTTGATTTTCTTTGAAGATCAGTTCCAACCCTTGCCACTGGTTATTACGATCAACCAGGTCTTTCCACCAATAATCTGTCATTGCCGCCTTCCCTGAGTAACGGGTTAATATCCCATGAGCTTCGCCATCGGTCAGCAAGGGTGTCTTGCGTTGAGAATAAGATGCATTGTGTCAAAATCCAACCTCCCTATCGATGAGTGGCGTCAATCCCCCTCCAGAGAGGGGGTTGATTAGCGTCAGTATGAGGTCCGTCTGTATTGACGATACTGCGGATGCCAAAAAATCTCGTCAATTTTGCCTCGTAATGATTCCTCCGGTATACGAATGGCTACGCCATCGCGTTGCGCTGCAATACCAACATTAAAGGCAATGGCCTTTGTTACCTCCTGAATATTATTTATATCCGGTAATAATGGAGAATCTTTATTGCTTTTCATTGGCGAAAAAGAGGCTAACGTTCGGCTTGCCGTTATTAACATATTTTCTGTAATTCGTGTGGCGCGGCTTGCCAGACACCCTAGACCAATACCAGGGAAGATGTAAACATTATTACATTGTGCAATGGGATACTCCTTTCCTTTGTATATTACGGGATTAAATGGACTTCCCGTTGCAACAATGGCGTTTCCCTCTGTCCATTCAATAATATCTTCCGGCCTCGCCTCGACCCGCGAAGTTGGGTTGGATAACGGCATGATTATTGGGAACTTACAGTACTTGTACATTTCCCTAATAATAGCTTCGCAAAACAAGCCTGGTTGGCCGGTAACACCTATCAACACCGTAGGATGCGCGTGACAAACAACATCCATCAGCGTCATTTTTTCGCTTTCCACACCCCAGCTTTCGACGATCGTTCGAGGCTGTGACAGTTGTCGCTGAAAAGGTGGAAGGTTTGCCTGGTCATCAGTCAACAATCCGAACCGATCCACCATAAAAATTCTGGCGCGAGCTTCCACTTCAGACAAGCCTTCAGCGATCATCTGCTGAATAATATGCTCCGCAATACCGCAACCAGCCGATCCGGCCCCCAGAAATACAACCGTTTGCTCGCATAATGAACGACCGGAGACTGAGCTTGCCGCCATTAAACATCCTAGCGCGACGGCAGCAGTTCCCTGGATGTCGTCATTAAAACAGCACATCTCATCTCTGTATCGCTCCAGAAGAGGAAGTGCCGTTTGCTGAGCAAAATCCTCGAATTGCAGTAGGACCTCAGGCCATCGACGTTTAACCGCGTTTATGAACATATCCACAAACTCAAAATATTCTTCCCCGGTAATTCTTGGGTGACGCCATCCCATATAAAGAGGATCATTTAGCAGTTGAGAATTATTGGTTCCAACATCCAGCAGAATGGGTAATGTATTTGCCGGATTTATACCACCGCAGACGGTATACAAAGACAGTTTGCCGATTGGAATCCCCATGCCACCAATACCTTGATCCCCAAGTCCCAGGATCCGTTCACCATCGGTGACGACGATGACACGAATATGCTGTTTCGTGGCATTGTGCAATATATCATCGATTTTATGGCGATCCGGCCATGCGATAAATAACCCTCTGGCCCTACGGTAAATATCAGAAAAATGTTCGCATGCATGGCCAACAACAGGTGTATAAATAATAGGTAGCATTTCTGCTAAATGTTTATTCACCAGATAATAGAATAGTGTTTCGTTAGTGTCCTGAATGTTCCTAAGGTAGATATGCTGTGCAATAGCAGACTTAAAATCGCTAAACTGGCGATATGCTCGATGGGATTGCTCCTCAATTGTTTCAACTGCATTGGGTAGCAATCCTTCCAGATTGAATATCACTCGTTCCTCTTCGCTAAAACCACTTCCTTTATTAAGAAGAGGAGATTCGAGTAGAACAGAACCTGAGTAAGGAATATAGAGCAAATTATCCACATTTTCATTTAACATAGTGTTCATCCAGATAAAAACCTTCCGTATTCAGTTACTCTTACATACTGGAAATTAGCGTATTAGCGATTAGCATAGTTATGATTCCACCAAGTGCCGGAATGACCGTTCTGCGCACGATCATAAATGGGGAACACTCTCCCGATTTACTGACGGCAATAATAATACCGGCAACAGGCGACATTGCGCGTCCCATCCCAGCCATCAGTTGCATTGGCAGAAGCATATGTACGGCGTTCATACCAAATTTTGTTGCAATAGACTGCGCCATACCGGCAAATGAAAAGAAGGCTGCAACCCCCGACCCTGTCAGTACGGCCGTTACCCCGACCAAACATGCCATTACAATCGTCATGCTGGTGAAACCAAAGCCAGCGTTATGTGTCGCATCGAGTAAATAATCCACTGCACCAATTTTTTGTAAACCCTGTGCGAAAATTTCGGCGCATACCAGTAATGAAACGATATTGGTAAACATACTCCCCATACCTTTAAAGAAGACTTGTACTCCCTTGCAGCACTCTTTAAAGTTTCGTTTTACACATAGCTCAAAAATAAAGGCGACAATAGTTCCAATAACCATTGCAGTCACGACATCTACTTTAATGGTATCAACAACCAACGGACTGAACACCAATACCAGAACGACAGGAAAAATGGGCAATAACCCGTAGAACTTAGGTGCTGGCGCGTCATCTTTTTCAGCAATCTCGGGTTGCACAGCACATTGTGACGCAACAACATGTCCATCTTTTTTGTCAAAATATTTCGCCGTAAAATAGATTAATATAGAAACGACAACCATCACCGCCGCAGCTACCGGCATCTGATAATGAGCAAAATACAGTGCTGTTTCCATGCCAGCATATTCAGCAGCTAAGTTCGCGGTGCCAACGGCCGGCCCAAGATCCATAAAGGCACACATGCCAATCATAGCCGCGGCAGCAGCCTTACTTACCCCAAGCCGAACCAAAACCGGGAAAAATGTCACCAGCAATAACATTGCAAGGCCCGCAGCACTGGAGATGGCAACATGGAGCAATTGCGCAAAAATGTAGCCGATGGCAAGGATCAGGTAAGGTGCTTTTAAAGCCTCCAGCGGCCGAATGCAGACATCAACCATGGCCTTTGAAGCTTTAATATGATCCATATAGCTGGCGAAACCACCGGCCGCCATAATAATCAAACCGATCCCTGCTACCTGCGTTGATAATGAACCTTTTACAAAAGCAAATATATCAATCCAGACAGACCCTGTGGATTTTGCATTTCCATATAAGATACTTTTTTCAGGGTAGAAAATGGCTGTAATTGTTAACAAGGAAAGCCCCGCTAACAGCAAAACAGTTTGCGGCTGGTAATTCTTGATAATTAACCAAGCCGCAACGACAGTAATAACTATCGCAATAATAAAAGCACTCATGGATATTTCCTGTTATTTATTCGTCAAGATATCAATAATCCATATAGCCACAGTGGTTACATGAGGATAACAAACAATAATGTCGTTGAGTGTGCATGATGTGTTTAGCTAAAATTATGCCCCATCATCAGAATTAATATCGTTAAGCATCATTCCAGCAACCAGTGCGGTTCTGGTAACGATATTTTCGGGTAATATATGCTCATGGAGCGCATGGATACCGGCTCCTGTCGCACCAAGGCCATCTAATGTAGGAATACCTAACGCCGCGGTGAAGTTTCCATCACTACCACCTCCAGCCGATTTCGCGGTAATCGTAATGCCCAGTATTTCCGCAATCTTTTGCGCTTTTTCAAATAGCTGTTCGGAAGCTGAAGAACGTTCCATCGGTGGGCGAGTTTGCCCTCCTTCAATCCTGAGTTGACTACCCTGCAAATGAGGTGTCAAACGGGTGATAGCATCATGGATCCGTGCAGCTTCTGACTGATTTTCCACTCTGGTATCAATTTCTAATTCGGCAGAATCCGCGACGACATTGACCCGACTGCCACCCCGTACAATACCAACGTTAACGGTGGTACCGCGCTCAGGATCATTCAACTCTCGCAATTTGAGGATCTGAAAAGCCATTTCCTCAATAGCACTAACCCCCTCATCAGGATTATTGCCTGCATGCGCAGCAAGACCTGTGATAGCAATGCGGTAACGGCCAGTGCCTTTACGGGCAATTTTTAAATCACCATGAGTTGTCGCCGGTTCAACAACCAATACTTGCTCAGATCCTGTAGCATTACGGATAATCCATTCCTTCGAACTTGGACTTCCGAGTTCTTCATCACTATTGCACAGGAAAACAATGCGCTTACCACCGAGATGCCCGCTCTCTTTTAACGCACGAACCGCCCAGATAGACTGAATCATCCCGGCTTTCATATCGAGGATCCCCGGGCCATACCATTTCCCCTCTTCTTCGCGAAGTGAGAGTACCCCTTTATCCCAGACCGTATCAAAATGCCCCAAAATTGTGGTTTGCGGGCCCTCTTTTCCCAGAACAAATTTTAACTGGTTACCGTAATGTGTCTGTTTTTCAGTTTCAGCCTGTATACCCAGACGCTTTTCGAAAATAGCTTTTAAAACGTCACCACAGTGGTCAACAGCAGCTTTATCAGTTGAAGGAGACTCAGCCAGTACCAAATCGCTGATATCTTCCATAATAAGGTCAGTATGTTTCTGTAAGTAATTAACAACGCTCTTCATTGCCACACTCTCCGCATAGGTATTTAGCATTAGTATGTGATGAATCCCGGTTGAAAAAGAATCAGGCTCCTATGCTATTATTGTTGCTTTCAGGTCAACAATAATGGCAAAAACATGACATTGAGCACCTATCCAGAAAAAGCGATCCGTTATTTATATATGGTCGGATTGTACGGTGGGATCCGCAGAGCCGCCGACATCCTTGGCTTTAACCCTTCGGTTGTCAGTCGCCAAATCTCTCTTCTGGAAAGAACAATACAGCTGCCATTATTGGAGAAAAGAGGACGTAACGTTGTCCTCACCGAGGCGGGAAGATTACTGGCTGATGACTACGCCATTACTCAACAAAAACGCAATGAACTTGAGCGGCAACTCAGCGATATGCGCCATATGCGTGGAGGGACAGTTACGCTGCGCGTTGGACAAGGGATGGTCCAGGAAATCATTACCCACGTCGTGAGCGATTTTGCCCAAATCTACCCGAATGTGTTTGTAGATATCACTTCTGGCAACATGGAAACGTCGATGGAACTCATTGCAAGAGGTGAAATGGATATGGCCGTGGGATTTGGTCCCGTTGGGCAACCGGCACTTAAACGATATAGCTATAATCGGGGAGCCATTTGTGCCATTGTCAGGAAGGATCATGTTATTTCTGATTTAAAGAAAGTAACGCTTCAGGAACTTTCCCGGCATCGCCTGATTGCTATGCATGACAATTTTGGGCTTCAGCGATATCTCACTGCGATGTTTCGCGATGAAGCGATTATGTTCAGGCCATCCTACTGCTGTAATTTGTTTACCAGCGCAATAGCCCTGTGCCGTGCGGGACTGGGGATTGCTTTTATGACAGAACAAACCGCTAATGCAAATTCTTATCCTGGGGAATTGACGGCAATACCGATTGATCATCATATTGCCAGAGAGTGTCAGTGGCATGTATTGCGTAGCTCCGATCATCGTTTTACACCGGCTGCTCATTACTTATGGAAGTTGCTGTGTAATTATTTAAGTGACTCCAGCACGTAGAAATGTAAAAACATCACGCAGTTTAACAATCAGGTGTGACTCGCCCGACGCACAGCCTGAGTAAATAGCATTCTGCAAAATTAACAAAATACAATCATTTCAAAACTCAAAAAAAAACATATAAATCATTACGATAAACAATTACTGGGACAGTTAATAGCGGGTTATAGCAGCTATTAATGTGTCCCTTTTTATGTCCCTGCTCCTAAAGATGCCCCCAAAATCACGCCTCAAGTGGGGTAAAACCACTCCAAAACCACACAGGTTATTCAAGCCTCTCATCATCCGTACTTATGGCCTTCAACTATTCAAATTTCACGTGAAAAACAGTACCTCCTCATACGACTGCTCAGTGCCAACAGCGGACATTGTTTCGGTCTACTGTCAGTGTTGTAACTTTTCTTAACTGACTGTTTTTGTGGGGCTGGCGGGAATTGAATCTGCGAGCACACAGAAAAGTGATCCAGAAAATTAACCATTAAAGGCAATTTATCCGTAACCGATCCCCACTTAACATAAGTGCACGACTGGTTATTTCATTAATTTAGTAATATTGGGCCGATTGCGATATTTATTATCCCATGGCATACCATAGCCAATGAGTAGATCATCACTCTCCATTTCATAGGCAAAATACTGTTTTACAGGAATATTCACTCTTCCAGGTTTGACGAAGAGGACGGCAACAGACAGGGATGCTGGATTGAAATTATCTAAGATATATTTAATAAGGCGCTTCATTGTACCACCTGATTCTATTGCATCATCAATAAGAATGACATGACGATTTTCAATCTCAATATTTTGATGGTAAACAATAGTGGAGTTGTTATTTCGTTCCCCAGGTGTGTGAGGGCAGGATATGTAATCCATGCTTACATCAAACTTCAGCTTTCTTGTTAAGTCTGCTGTATAGAGAATACCGCCTGGAACAACAGTTATAACAACAGCATCGGTGTAGTCATTGTTCAACTGCTCAGCCACACGACTGACACCGACAGCAATACTTTCTTCATCAAGAATAACTTCACCAATATGATGATTCATCGTTCGAACTCCACGTATGTTGTAATAACGAACTAAGCATTCAACTTATCAATCAAAAAGACTTCTTTCCGATTAATTTTCAACCAGAGACAATAGCCTGTTTGCAAGTATTTCACCATCGTGTTTACCACGCACCCAGACATCTTCAAACTCATCCAGCACACAGGTGTAGCGGGTTGATTCATTGATTTCATCCGAGAGATAGGCAAATTCACCCACATATTTTTCAATTGAAAGAAATCTCTGATTTCCCAGAACCATCAACTCAGGCAAGGCAATGGATGCGTCTGCATTGTGCCATTGCTGGATAAAACGATTAGCAACATCCTGCAAACCCAGTCCATGACTCTCACGGCATTCTAAAATATTAGCGATCAGTGCTACGGGGCATCCTGCTTTTGCTATGGCTGCGATTACGCCCTTAACCTGAAGATGTGGCATGATACTGGTATAAAAACTGCCAGGACCGAAAGCGACAAGATCCGCGTTCTTTATGGCTTCCAGCACGGCAGTATTTACCTGAGCATTGCTTCCGTTGGACGTTTGCAATGTGACAGAATTGATGCCAATCTCCGCCTGTTGCCTAGAAAGATGGGTAATTCTGTCCTGAGGTGAAACATGCTGCCCATCATTAAGATTAGCGGAAAGCACAAGATCATTATTGAGTGAAGAAGGCCAGACTTCTCCTGTAATGCCGCAGAGTTTTCTGAAAACAAAAATCGCGGTATTCATATCCCGATTATGTGCCAAATAGGCGCCGGTTAAGATGAAATTCCCGATACTGCCATTACGGTAGTCAAATGCGACACCCACAGTGGTAGAAAAAATCTGGAGATAATTAACAATTGCGCCTCTCAATCCAGTATCGAGGCGCTCAAGCAAAGGATGTCTGTCCTCCGCATAAGCCTGAAATTCTCTCAAAGCTTCCTGAGTTTCCCCCTCGGATGATAAACGGGTATTGCAGATGCGAACGATATCACCCGAACAGTTTTCACCATAGGCCATGGTCATTAGCGCCTGGCGGATATCACCTACAGATAATACATCGATATTTTCTCTAATTGATCGTGAGCTTCCACCGCTATCCCACGCAGGAACAATACGAGTCAAAGAAACTGGATGGTGGCAAAGCGCAATATTCAGAGAACGGCATGCACTGCCACCAGAAAACAAAACAATACGCTTCACTTTAAATCTCCTGGTGCAATTTTAGTGTTTTACTTAATGCCAGACTTAGCATTAATACGAGAATCATGAGTGCCGCTACAAAGATAAAGGCCGCAGGCAAAGAACTTCGGTGGGCAATAAAACCAATCATGGCTGGTCCTGCAAGTACGCCGATATACCCCATCGTAGTCACAGCTGGAACTGCAACTGCCTGCGGCATGCTCTGCTGTTTGCCAATCTGGCTGAACATAACAGGTACAATGTTTGCGCAGCCTGCGCCTATAAAGAAATAGCCGGCAAGGAGTGCGGGAATTGAGCTAACCAGGATAATGAGGCAAAAACCGAAAAAGGCCAGAATTGCACCGTAAATGACGACAGGCAAAGCGCCAAGGCGACTAATGACCGCATCACCGCTAAGTCTTCCCACCGTCATAGCGACAGCAAAGCAAGTGAAACCGAGACCTGCCTGAGAATCCGCAACTTGCCTTACTTCCGACAGATAAACAGCACTCCAGTCAAGTACGGTTCCTTCAGCCAGAAAAACGATAAAGCAGATGACACCTAAGAGCAGGACATCTCCTTTAGGAAAGGAAAATGATGGGCCTTCTGCTGGGCTGGCATAGGTAAGAAGTTGTCTGTAACTGGTTATTAACAACAAGAAGATAATGAGACAGACTGACAATGATGCTGTGTGAATGTTCAGACCAACAGTGAGCAGGCCGGTCATTACGCCAGCTCCCGCAATACCTCCTACGCTATACATCCCATGGAAACCGGACATAAGTGGGATGCTTTCGTTTTTCTCTACCAGTATTGCCTGAATATTCATGGCGCAGTTGGCAAGGCCAATCCCAGTGCCGAACGTGAGTAGAAGAAGGCCAAGTGAAACGGGGTCATTGGCTAATGTTAAAAACGGCATGGATAACAGAATAATCAGTACTGCACAGCCGATAATTTTACGACAGCCGAAGCGAGCTGTGAGAGGCCCTGCAAGGGGCATAGAAATAATAGCGCCCCCTCCTAGGCACAGGAGTAAAACACCCAAAACTGCCTCGTTAGCTCCAGTATTAATTTTTGCAAAAGGGACCATCACAGCCCAGGCTGACGTTGCCAATCCTGCGATGAAGAATATGCATCGTGTTGCAACTTTTTCGTTCATTCTTGTGCTCGCTTTGCGTTCGTTACGAGAGCGGTCTTTCGCATTTTCGCACTGCACCAGCCTGACTCATGGATACACAAATGTTGCTCTGATAATGAGATAAAGGGGCACGGTCGAAACATGCTTTAACCAGCTGAAATTTATGTTGATTTATGAATCCCCTATGCGCCGGGGAGTAATGTAAATCAACGGAGTTGACACAGATAATATGAATGCACGATCATGCACCCTCTTGCTCGTTTAAATGAACTTAGGAGTTAACGTGCTCGATTATGCAGTTTTTCCGGATCAACGACAAGCCCTAATTCGTGAGCTCTTACAAGAAAAAGGACGGGTTGTTTGTGTCGAGCTTTCTGCTCAACTAGGTGTGTCAGAACACACAATTCGCCGTGATTTACATGAGCTTAGTAAGGATGGCGTTTGCAAAAAGGTATACGGTGGGGCTGTGGCCACACTGCCTGAAGTAGGGAATTATGCTGATCGCACAACTACAAAAACAGATGAAAAGAGCATGATCGCGCAAAAGTGCGCGCAACTTATCAAAGCAAATAGCTGTATCTTTATCGATTCAGGCACGACGAATCTTGCTATGGCCATAGCTCTTCCGGAGTCAGTGGCTTTAACTGTGGTGACAAACTCGCCAGAAATAGCTGCCATTCTATTAAGAAAACCGTTATGCGAAGTCATCATGTTGGGTGGAGCGGTTCAACGCTCATCTGGAGGGTGTGTTGGCAGTCCTGCCCTTGAACAAATTAAAGCAATTATCTTCGATCAGGGTTTCATCGGAGGTTGTGCAATGTCGTTAGAATCAGGTCTGACTGGTTTCGATTATGCTGATTGTGAGTTCAAGAAAGCGGTTATCAGACAGTGCAGCGAAGTGATTGTGGGATTAACATCCGACAAGATCCCTGCGGCCGCTCGCTATGTCGTTGCAAGTAGCAGCCAGATAGATGTGCTCGTCATTGAGGGGGGGGGGAGCAAAAAATATGCTGAAGTATTCCAGGAAGCTGATCTTCAGATTTATGAAATTTAGGGTAAGACTGTGCTGCCAGTCCGCATAACCCCCATGTCTGACTGTTTATGCTAACGCCGTTGTGGGGGGGGAAGTGCAAACGTCTGCTGTTCGCTCACAGCAGACCTTCTGTCCGCAAAACCTCGAGTTATTTCTCTTTCCTGTAACTGGAAAGGCGGTGCTCAAGGTTGGTCCGAACCTGCGGCCACTCATCATCAATTATGCTGTACCGTATGGAAGTACGTTTTCGACCATCAGGCATAATTCGTTCATTTCTGATGATGCTTTCCTGGATCGCACCAATACGGAGAATGGCAGCCTGCGAGCGCTCATTCAATACATCAGTCGTAAACTGAACGCGAACACACTTCAGTTGCTCAAAGGCGTACCGCAGCAATAACAGTTTACTCTCGGTATTTGCAGCTGTTTTTTGCCAGCTTTGTGAATACCAGGTATGACCAATTTCGAGCTTTCGGTTTTCTCTATCAATCTTCCAGAAACGTGTTGATCCAATGACACGTTGATCTGACGAAAGCGTTACAGCAAACGGCATGACTGTGCCTTCGATCTGCCCCTTGAGGGCTTTCTGAATGTAAGAATCTGCGGTGTCAGCAGACGGAACCACCGTAAATGGCAGGGACCAGAGTTCCCCATCCGCTGCCGCATCAATCAATAGCTGAGCATCTGTCTCAAGCAGAGGACGGAGCGTGACAAGAGATCCTTGCAATGTAGGCGTCATATTTGTGACCTCACAATTATTTTGTGTCGATTGATTGAGCTGCATAATCCTGTACTGAATGAATTACTATGCCCCGTTTGCATTGAATAATCGACTCATCAAGAGGCGATTATCTATTCACTGCTCATGTTGGTAACTTGTCCACTCCGTGCCAGTAATGGACTTCCCTCTTTTGTTAAACAACGATGTTGAAACGAAACCGTTTCATGATAAATCTATAAATGTAATGAGGCGATTAAAAGAGGGCTGAAACAGTTAACCTTGACCTCAACACCAAACGCGCAAACTTTCTACGAAAAGCATGGTTTTATGTTTATCAAGGAAACGATATCCCCATCAAGACTTGCCCAAACAGATCTGCGTTGTATGGATATGTCCATCGCATTATCAGCCTGAGTTTTCTTTTGCTCTTGGCAGGAGAACTCACCAACGGAAATCTAATCGCTATGAGTTCAGTACGGCAGCTTCGAAGTCTTGGGCGGATAACTTCTGTGTTCAAACTCACCCACCCCTTTGTGATACGATATTTGCTTTAGATTGTCATATGGGGTCAGATTTTGAATTCATACATTTTCCTTGCCGGGGCCATCGTAGCTGAAGTCATAGGTACAACCCTGATGAAGTTCTCTGACGGATTCACACGCCTATGGCCATCTGTAGCAACTATTGTGTGCTACTGCACAGCCTTTTATCTTCTCTCCCAAACTCTGTCGACCATTCCAACGGGTATTGCATACGCAATTTGGTCAGGTGCTGGAATCGTATTAATCAGTCTTTTGGGCTGGTTGGTAAGTGGGCAAAAGCTAGATTTTCCGGCGATCGCAGGTATGCTTCTTATTTGTGCTGGGGTTCTGGTTATTAATATTTTTTCAAAATCCTCCCCACATTGATCCTCTTATCTTGATCGAGTAGGAAAAGTGCATATGAAAATACCAATACTCCATACGGAACGCTTGCTGTTAAAACCATTAGAAGCCGAAGATGCCTCGCAGATTCAGGTGCTTTATCCCCGCTGGGAGATAGTTCGCTATATGGTCTCCTCAGTACCCTGGCCCTATCCTGATAACGGTGCGGAGAATTACGTCAATAACGTTGCCCTGCCTGATATGGAAAAAGGGATTGCGTGGATCTGGACTATCAGACTCCGTGAGGCCCCTGACGCTCTCATAGGTTTAATTTGCCTTTATGACGTTGAGGATAATAACCGTGGATTTTGGTTAGCTCCGGAATATCAGGGGCAGGGTTTTATGCGTGAGGCCAGTAATGTCGCTACGGATTACTGGTTTAATACGTTAAATAAGACGGTATTGCGTGCGCCGAAAGCCTCTCTCAATATCCGTTCCAAACGTATTTCAGACAGTAGCGGCATGCGGCTTATCAAGACGGAAAAGAAAGAGTATGTCAGCGGTTTGCTGGATTCTGAACTTTGGGAAATCACGCGCGACGAATGGAACGCTCGTCAGGTTGGTTAATATAAATTATGGAATGTCCATAACCGAACCGCAGAGAATTTCTATTTTTGCCCTGCACCAATGGCAAGTTTATTAATCCTGCAGTTGCGATCATAATAAATAGATACGCAGCGAAGCCTGTCACTCGCGGGCAACATGAGTAATGCTATCTTATTTGAGGATTCTGGCATGGCCCCCTTTCATCAACTGACTGCCACCAGTTTGCATGGCCAGCCCATCTGTATGACTGACTACGCTGGCAAACTGGTTCTGGTGGTTAATACCGCCAGCCATTGTGGTTTCACTCCACAATATGCAGGCCTCGAAGCGCTCTACAAGAAGTACGCCGCGCAGGGTCTGGTGGTGCTTGGTTTTCCCTGCAACCAGTTCGGTAACCAGGAGCCCGGTGGAGCCGACGAAATCGCGCAAACCTGTCACATCAACTACGGTGTGAGCTTCCCGATGTTTGAGAAAGTGGAAGTCAACGGTGCCGCTACGCACCCGGTATTTCGTTACCTGAAAGACGAATTACCCGGCGTGCTGGGTGGGCGGATCCAGTGGAATTTTACTAAGTTCCTGATCGGGCGTGACGGCAAGCCGCTTAAGCGATTTGCCCCCTTCACTACCCCAGAGAAAATTGAAACCACCATCCTTACATTGCTTAAAGTCTGAGCGCCTCTGTAATTCAAACCGCCCCTGGTATGCCCCAGTTCGCTGTCTGAATAAAAAACACGCTGCAAAATCAACAAAATATAATCAATTTGCTTAATTACTCTGCAATCGCGTGAGATCAGGAAGAAAAATGCTATTTCCCTCTTGCCTCATTCGGTCTGTGCCGCTAATATTCGTCCCCGTTGTCACCTACAACGTTGCGTTCATAGCTCAGTTGGTTAGAGCACCACCTTGACATGGTGGGGGTCGTTGGTTCGAGTCCAATTGAACGCACCATTTTGCGTCCGTAGCTCAGTTGGTTAGAGCACCACCTTGACATGGTGGGGGTCGGTGGTTCGAGTCCACTCGGACGCACCAAATCATATTCCTTTGATTTGGTGCTATTTAACTTCAAAACTATTTTTTATCTTCAGTTTGTATCCGTCAGTTTTATCATTTCCCTTGATGATTCAATAGCACTGCGCTAAATCATTCTAAATTCCATGCTCAACGCGTATCATTCATCTTCTTCGCATAATGTCATTCGCCAGAGATCGGATACCATGCCCTCTTCCATCTTCCTGTTAGCCGCAGGCAGTTTGCGCCCTGCATTTACGCCATTGATAAGCCAGTTCACGCGCATGAGTGGAATAGACGTTAAGGTTGAATATGGTCCGGCCGGTTTATTGCGTGAACGTATTGAAGCGGGAGAACCGTGTGCGCTCTTTGCCTCGGCCAACCGGGAACATCCGCAAAACCTGTTAGCACGTAATATAGCCGTCTCTACGCACACTTTTTGCTGGAACAAACTGAGCCTTGTCAGCAACCGAACCGGTGTCTGGCTGGATTTACTCCGCGACCCAACGCTGCGACCTGGTACATCAACCCCCGGCTGCGACCCTTCCGGAGATTATACCTGGGCATTTTTTGACAATATGGATGTACTGGAAGCAGGACTCGGGCAACAGCTTCGGACGCGGGCAATCCCGCTGGTGGGTGGTCGTGATACGATAAAAATCCCGCAAGGTGAACTGGCGAGCGCCTGGATCCTGCGCCAAGGACTGGCCGATCTGTTTATCGGTTACGCGCATTACGCACACGCGCTGCGCGCGATGCCCGACGTACATTACGTGGCTATTCCCGATGAGCACAATATTCGCTGCGAATACCAACTGGCGGTGCTTGATGCATCCAATGAAGTCATGGCACTGGTTGAATTCATACTCTCCCGCGGCGGGCAGGAATTTCTTAGCGCCGCAGGATTCTTAACGCTTAACGGCGAATAGAAAACAACGGTGCGATAAACGGCGTCTGGTAGTTCTCCACGCTGAGTTTTCTCAGCGTTAAGCCATAGGCCAGGAATAAATTCTCCTCCGTCACAATGCTGTTCGTGGGCCCTGCCCGCCATTTTCCTTCAGGGAGTAGCAGCAAAGTATGGGAAGCAACCTGTAACGCATGAAGCGGATCGTGAGTCGAAAAGAGAATACTGCATCCCTGATGATGGGCCAGATCGCTGATGAGCTGCAGCACCACCTGCTGATTGGCGAGATCCAGCGCGGAACACGGTTCATCCAGTAACAGCGTTTGACACTCCGTCACCAAAGCCCGGGCAATCATCACCAACTGTTGCTGCCCGCCAGAAAGTGAGCCAAATGAGCTGGAGGCGAGATGCGCGATATTCAACTGCTCTAACGCCTGCATTGCTCTTTTTTGATCCTGCGGACTGGGTTGCGCAAACAGCTTCACGTGCTGTGCTCGCCCCATCAACACCACGTCGCTGACCGTGTACGGAAACGGCAGATGACTATGCTGTGCCACAATCCCTATCCCACCGTTATTTTCAATACTCCCGCCTATAGAAGGCAGCGTGCCGGTTAACGTATCGAGCAGTGTACTTTTACCCAGACCGTTACGTCCCAGCACGGCCCAGATCTCACCTTTCTGGCAACAGAACGTTAGCGGCTCAAATAGCGGCGTACGATACCCATAAGTAAGCTGATTTACACGCAGTGCGGCAGGTATCATGATTTCTCCCGACGGCTGGTACGAATGAGTAAGAAAGCAAACAACGGCGCGCCGAACAATGCGGTAATAATCCCCAACGGTATCTCCGCGTGCATCAGGGTGCGAGCAATATCGTCCACCACAATCATATATCCGCCCCCCAACCAGAAGGCGCACGGTAGTAAACGACGATGATCAACCCCCACCAGCAAACGCGCCAGATGCGGAATCACTAATCCAACCCAGGCAATACTGCCGCTGACCGCCACCTGAGCAGCGACCAAAAATGCGCAGCACACCAAAACGCTGCGTCGCAGAGGAACCACCGCCACACCCAGTGCTCTGGCATCTTTGTCATTGAGCGACAACAGGTTTATCCGCCAGCGTAGCTGGTACAAAACCGTCGCGGCGATACCGACCGGGACCGCCAACAGCAGCACTTTATACCAGTTGGCCGTCGCGAAGCTGCCCAGTAGCCAGAACACAATATTAGGTAACGTCTCTTCGGTATCAGCCTGATACTGGATCAGGCTCACCAGCGCGGCAAAAAAACCGCTCAAAATGATACCCGACAGGATCAATACCAGCGTATTCTCCAGCCCCTGTAACGCAGCAATGGCATACACCAGGATCAACGCTGTCAGACCAAAGAAAAACGTTGATCCCATCATCAGCCAGGGCGAAAGACCGAGCAGGATGGCCAGTGTTCCACCAAAAGCCGCCCCCGACGTCACGCCGATAATATGCGGGTCGACCAGAGGGTTATGAAATACCCCTTGCAGCGTCGCGCCGCATAACCCAAGCGCGCCCCCCGCCAGCAGTGCCATCAGAATACGCGGTAGCCTGACCGTCCAGATAACCTGGCTGCCTATTCCCTCAGCGTCGCTATAGTGCGTCAGGTGGTAAAACACTTCGCTTAACGACAGCGGATACTGTCCGAGGCATAGCGAACTGACGCCCAGCAACAGGACCACAACGATTAAGAGCGGTTGCTGGGGCAAAATACGGTTACTTAGCTGCATCAGGCTGCCAGTTCACACGATAAAAACGTTGATAGTAGTCCTGGGCCTGCGCATCAACGTCTACGTTTTTATAGGCATCCGGATACAGTTTTTTGGCCATCCAAAGTTCACCGATCGCCAACGCTTCCGGCATCGGATAGCCCCAGGCTTTGGCATATTCAGGCATCAACCAGACGCGACGATTTTTCACCGCATCAATCCTCTGCCAGTTCGGATCGTTTTGGATCTGAGTTACCACCTGCGGATAGCGATCCTGGACAAAAATCACCTGCGGGTTCCACGCTAATATCTGCTCCAGCGCAACCTGACGGGCACCTTTCACACTGGCAGCCGCCACATTTAATCCCCCCGCGTGCTGCATCATCAATCCCGTGTACTTCCCGGAGCCGTAAGTCATCAGATCGGGGTTAGCCATATAAATACGGACTTTTTGCTCATCCGGGATTGTCGCAACCGGCGCATTGAATTTTGCCCGCGCGGCAAAAACGTAGTCGATTAACGTTTCGGCCTGCGGTTTGCGCCCAACCACGTCCGCAATCAGGCGAATACCCTGCTTCAACCCTTCGTTGTAGACCTGCTCTTCATCGGCCATGGTCGGGTTCATTTTATTCTGTTGCCCGGTGGCATCCTTGCGTAATGAGATAGCCACGACCGGAATACCGGCGTTCTGAATCTGCTGGATCATCTCCGCGGGCGCATAGTTGGCGACAAAAACCACCTGCGGATGAATCGCCAACAAGCTTTCGATGTTCACGCTGGTGAGATCGCCTGGCGTCGGCAATGTAGTAATCGTCGGCATAAAGCGCGCAAATTCAGGCCCGAGCTGCTTTTTCCAGCTCGACATCACACCAACAATGTCCTGCTGGGCATTGAGCTGGACCAGAATATTCAACGTCTGGTGTTGCAGCACGACCACTTTGTCCACGTGGTCAGGAATCGTGACCTGTCGACCAAGCTGATCGGTGATCGTTCGGTCGGCCTGAGCAGAAAACGCAAACAACATGCTGGCGCAAACCAGCACAAAAGAGCGGAAAGTTAACATGGGATACCATCTGAATAGAGGAGTAAAAACGATATGCATTAAATTATATAACGAGAGGCCTAGCAACCCATTCGCGATAATTACCGCGCTACACACGAGGAAGATCAATTTATGCCAACAATAATAAAGCCGACGGTGATGACGACCGTCGGCTTTGGGTAAATGACAACTAACGAATTACTTGGTTGCTGCTTTGATAATATCTAGCGCTTTGGCGAACTGATCCTGCGGAATTGTCAGCGGGTAAAGGAAACGAATAACGTTGCCATACTGACCGCAGGTCAGCAGCAGTAATCCTTGCTCAAGGGCTTTCTTCTGCACGCGTTGTGCGGCGGCAGCGTTGGGTTCTCCTGTCGCTGCATCACTGAATTCAGCAGCAATCATAGAGCCTAAACCTCGCACTTCGGCCAGTTCAGGACACCCTGCTTGCGCGTCTGTCAGAGCGGCGCGCAACTGTTCGCCGAGAGCCGCCGCACGCTGGCATAACTGCTCATCACGAATGATATCCAGCACCGCATGGGCCGCCGCGATCGACAGCGGGTTTCCGGCGTAGGTTCCACCCAGACCACCTGGCGCAGGCGCATCCATAATTTCGGCTTTGCCCACGACGCCTGACAACGGCATGCCGCCCGCAAGGCTTTTCGCCATGGTCATCAGGTCCGCTTTATCGGCGTAATGATCCATCGCAAACAGCTGACCCGTACGGGCAAACCCGCTTTGTACTTCATCAGCGATCATCACGATGCCATGCTCGTCGCAAATACGGCGGATGGCAGCCACAAATTCTGGCGGTGCCACCACGAAGCCCCCTTCGCCCTGGACGGGTTCGAAAATAATCGCCGCAACCTGGGTTGGATCGATATCGGCTTTAAACAGACGCTCAATCGCTTTTAGGGAATCCGCCGTGGAAATGCCCTGCAATTCAGAAGGATATGGCGCATGGTAAACAGAGCCTGGGAACGGGCCGAAACCTTTTTTATAGGGTGCCACCTTGCCGGTTAACGCCATCGTCATGTAAGTTCGCCCATGAAAACCACCGCCAAATGCGATAACGCCAGGACGGCCGGTATGCGCGCGCGCAATTTTCACCGCGTTTTCTACCGCTTCAGCCCCGGTAGTGAAGAATGTGGTTTTACGCTTGCCGTCGATTGGCGCAACGGCGTTGATTTTCTCAGCTAAAGACACATAGCTTTCGTACGGGACAATCTGATAAGCCGTATGGGTAAAAGCCTGAAGTTGCGCTTCGACTGCCTGCACCAGGCGAGGATGGCGGTGTCCGGTGTTCAGCACGGCGATCCCGGCGGCAAAATCGATGTACTGATTGCCTTCGATATCGGTAATTGTGCTGTTTTCTGCCGACTGAGCATAAAAATCACACATCACACCCACGCCACGCGGGGTGGCATCCAGACGACGTTGTTGCAGGTTTTTATTGTTCATTCTCTACACCTTGTCCATTAATACATTTCGGTTGAATTACCCTTTAAATTTAGACGCCGTCTGGTACTTTAATCGAGAGCCAAATCGTTTTATTTTAAGGATCCAAATGCGTTCACTTGCCGGAGATGTGATCAAGCATGCATTTAATCAGCAGACTGACGAAAAACTACATCGCCGCCTGTATGCCGCCATTTGTAGTTGCATCCTCGAAGGTAGCCTGAAACCGGCCACCCGAATGCCTCCGTCGCGTGACCTGGCAGGAGAGCTGACGCTATCGCGCAATACCGTCCTGCGGGTGTACGAACAGTTGCAAGCTGAAGGGTATATTTCCGCGCGCACCAGCAGCGGCACATTTGTGACCGACAGCGTGCTGGACAATCTCGACCTGCGTCCTGACAAAGAGCCTGTTACTGACGCTCAGGAAGATCACACCCGTTTATCCGCCCGCTGCCTTGAGCTGTTAGGTAATGCCAGCGCCAGTCCCCGTCAGTGGGGGGCATTTATTCCAGGCGTGCCTGATGTAGAGCATTTCCCGCACCGGGTACTCAAGAAAATTCAGGACAGGCTGGCAAGACGACTGCGCCCGGAGTTTCTCACTTACGATGCCACAGGCGGCGTGAATGAGCTAAAAGAAGCACTGGCAGACTATCTGCGCACCGCTCGCGGCGTACGGTGCTCACCGGAGCAAATTCTGATTACTGAAGGTATTCACCAGGCCCTGGATCTGGTGACCCGGACCTTATGCAACCCGGGCGATTACGCCTGGATTGAGGAACCGGGCTACTGGGGA
Organism: Citrobacter sp. MGH105; assembly: GCF_001037485.2. Taxonomy (NCBI): domain Bacteria; kingdom Pseudomonadati; phylum Pseudomonadota; class Gammaproteobacteria; order Enterobacterales; family Enterobacteriaceae; genus Citrobacter; species Citrobacter sp. MGH105. Next base: position 2,852,549 of record NZ_CP073048.1, read on the forward strand.
ATCAAAAATATTCTTCGCATCAATGCCGTTAATTTTTCGGCTATCCCGGTTGATGAACAAGGCATGGTCCCGCCGGATGCCGGCGAAACACCACCAAAACTTATTTTTGTGACACCGTCACATCAATACCCACTCGGTTCGGTAATGAGTCTGAGCCGCCGCCGGCAACTTCTCTTTCGCGCACGTGAAACGCGAAGCTGGATAGTGGAAGATGATTACGACAGTGAGTTCCGCTTTTCCGGCCAGCCGATTCCCTCTTTGCAGGGGCTGGAAGAAGAGACACCGGTCATTTACATCGGGACATTCAGTAAGACACTCTATCCCGCACTACGACTCGGGTATGTCGTGCTACCTAAATCGTTAGCCGCTCCGCTGAAAAAGGTTCATAACGACCTCTATCGTGGTGGGCATCTGTTGATTCAGGCCGCACTGGCGGAGTTTATTCGCGAGGGTTATTACGCGGCACACATTCGGAAAATGCGTCAGCTATACAGTCGTCGTCGCCAGATGCTGGTAGAGCTTATCAGCCGCCAACTTGGTGAACATTTTCTTGGTTCTTTCAGCAGCAACGCCGGGCTGCATATGATCTTACAGTTACCCGCCGGGAGCGATGACACGGTCATTGCCCAACAGGCGAATGCGCAAGGGTTGTTGGTGCGCCCGCTGTCACGCTATTACGTAAATGAAGGGAAACGCAGCGGCCTGCTGCTGGGGTTTGCCAGTATTGAAGAGCATGAAATGACGGCGGCGTTTACCCGACTCGTGGATATTATCAGGGTAAACACCGTGTAAGCACTGCCGGATGAAGGTGCAAGCACCTTATCCGGCATACTGTTTAATGTGACGCTTTTTTAACGCCAGCCAGGTCTTCCTGGCTTACTTCGCGATTCCCTTCACCCCAACTTTTACGTACGTAGTTAATCACGTCGCGCATTTCGTTGTCGCTTAACAAGCCACCGTAGGCAGGCATCTTAAAGGAGACGCTGCCACGCGTTGTCGGTGTTTCTGCGCCGTGGGCAATCACTCTGAACAGCGGTGTCGGGTCATCAACCATCACCAGTGGATTGTTAACTAAAGAAGGCGCGTTATCATCCGTACCTTTCCCTTCCAGACCGTGACAAGTTGAACAGTAGCGGTTATAGGTCACTTTGCCCGCCTCAGGTGAATTCGACCAGGATGCTGTAGTCGCCGCAGCACGTACCGTTTCAGGCTTCGCACTTTTCAGGCTCAACAGATATTGGGCGATCGCCGTGGCATCTTCGTCGGTCAGATACTGTGTACTCTGCGTGACGACTTCAGCCATCGAACCTGAAACCGCGGCATGCTTGCTTTTACCGGTCAGCAACAGCGATTTTAACTCCTGCTCAGACATACCGGTGCCGCGCAGCGACGGTGCATACCAGCCGTCAATCATCGCGCCGCTCAGGTATTCGGCATCAGCATTAGTATACGCTTTTTCGTTCATCGCCATGCCTCTCGGGGTATGGCATGAACCGCAGTGTCCGGGACCTTCCACCAGATAAGCACCCCGTTTTACCAGGGCAGCATTATCATCCGTTTTCGCGCCCTCTACAGCCGACCCTGGCGCGTCGGTAAACAGCCAGTTCCAGATATGCAGCGGCCAGCGGGCGGAGAGTAGCCACGGAATGGCATTCTCTTTATTGGGCTGTGCTGACGGCGTGACGTCATGCATAAAATAGCTATACAGCGCCTTAACATCCTCGTCAGAAAGTTTTGCATACGAGGGATAAGGCATCGCCGGATAGAGCGGATGACCATCTTTGGCAATCCCCTGCCGTAAGGCCTTCTCAAAATCCTCGTAAGAATAGTTACCAATACCCTGCGTCTTGTCCGGGGTAATGTTGGTCGAATAAATATCCCCTACCGGAGTAGGAAACTTTTTGCCCCCCGCCATCGCTGCACCACCTTCAGCGGTATGACAGGCGACACAGTCTGAAATTCGCGCGATGTATTCACCGTTAGATTCAGCAGCGGAAACCGAAGCAGTAAATAAACAGGCGGCGAGAATGGTTACGTTACGCATAGATCACCCCATATCCTTGAGTTCATTAACCGCACGCCATGCCTGATCGATTGCCGTATGGGCATAAGCACTCCAGTCAGAATCGGAGTTAGCGATGGCAATGCGACCGACTGGCTGACGCGCCCGCTCGATAATTTCTGGCATCTTATCCATATCATCGAACAGCGAGTTGGCGTAGTACGCATAGTCATGCGCCCAGCGGTTAACCGTAATGGCGGAAATATCGCGTTGATTATCAAAGCCTGTTGAGCCAAACATCTCCTGCAACTGGGAGCGAATCATCTCCTCATGCGCCGCAAAGGTGGTCCCCAGCAAATAGGCTCGTCCCAGACGGAACTGCTCTCTGGCCGACAGGTTACTACCCGGATAGGTCGGCACATAGACCATATGAATGACCATCGGGTCGTCCGGGGAGGCCGGATGTTGATACCCACCAATACTGACCGGATAGTCGAGCTTGACCCTGCTATAAGGTGCCGCCGGAGAATAAAACTCATGCACGCCAAGCTGTTTGAACGCCTGCCAGTTTTTGACCACCACGTTGGTGTACACCAGCGGTGCCTTCACGTTCAGTTTAAGATCCGCCTGCTGCTGTTCCGGCATCTCAGGCACCAGATACGGGATCATCATGTTATAGCCTGCCATGATGGTGTTCTTACCGCGCACACGGTGCATTTTACCGTCACGCAGATAGGTCACCGCCACGCCATCCTGCACGTTGGCCGCATTAATCACCGTGCTGTTCAGGCGCAGGCGCGTGGTGTTTTCCGGCAGATCCAGCTTTTTGTAATGTAATCTGGCGAGGACAGAGTCTTCCATCGTGTTGCCCGGTAGCGCATCCGGCAGCATATATCTGACTAACAGGCGGGCTAACCCGGCGTTACCGTCCGGGAAGTGGTAAACATACGGCTCTTCGAGGTCGGCCAGCGACTCTCCGTCCAGCGGCGGTAACCCCATCCCTTCCATGCCGGGTAAGGCGCACGCCCTGGCATCACTACAAGAAATACCTTCAATACCAATAGCAAAGAAGTCGTTGGAACGCTGCTGGAAATAGAGCAGCGCCATTTTGCTCAAACCGACTTTTGTTGCCAAAAATTCACTGTAGCTGTGGGTATCCAGCCATTCCATTTTCTCATCGACCGTCATTCCCGGCAGGTAATCACCGGGCCGGACGTGCAGGTCGATCAGCGCTTTTCTGTCATTCTCACTTAGCGGAAAATCATTGATAAAGTCTTCAATTTTACGCCCATTGAGCCTGTCCGGCGGAATATCATCAGATACCGCGCGGCCCGGATCGCCGCTGACGATTTTTGTTTCGCCAAAATTCTTCTTATCGAAGAAAACGCCGCGACTGAGCTGCCAGTCGGGGTAGAAGTTTACGTCAAAACTCTCTTTCAACCGCGTGACGCTGACGCCCACGGTTTCCATCAACTTTTGTACTTCAGGGCTGAAATTATGCGCAGGTGACTGGAATGCTTCGCTGCCACCATAACCGAGTAATTTCTTACCCGAGCTGGTAAATTCATTGCGTTTGGCGTGTCCACCAAAGTCGTCATGGTTATCGAGGATCAGGATCCGGCTATTTTGCCCGGCAACTTGACGCCAAAAACAACCGGCAGCTAACCCGCTAATCCCGCCACCCACAATCACCAGATCGTACTCTTCCTCAACGGGCAGAGCGTTTAAATCAAAATGTTTATGCTCGCGGCCTAGCGCATGCGCCATTTCAAACGATCCAGGATGATTACCCCGCAGCCCCGTCAGCGCAGGAGGATAATAATTTCCATCTATAAATGCGTTTCCCTTTCCTGCCGCCCTGACCCACTCCAGCGGGGTAAGCCCCGCCGCAATAGTCACCGCGACGCCGTTGAGAAAATCACGTCTGGTAATTGCCATTAACTTTTTTCCTTATTGCTACACACTGCCTTTAATACGACACAAATAAGAGAGATACCCCTTCTTATTTATAAAGGGGTACAACCGACTACTTCACTGGCTTTAACTCTTCATCCAGTTTTTTAGAATCATAATAATCACCCTGCCAGGTGATTTTTCCTGCTTTAACATGAATATAGCTGACGCCTTCAAATTTGATCGGATTATTTGTCGGCGCACTCCCTGCCCATTCACCACTATTTTTGCCTGAAAATTCCCAACGAAAGGCCACGGTATCTTCGTCGTAGACGGGTTTTCCAACCATTTTCCAGCTAAGATCTGGAACCGCCTTAATAAAAGCGCCGATAACCTCTTTTTCTGCTTTTTCCCTGCCGTTTATCGGTTCTCCTGCGGCGGCATCATAATAGACCGCATCATCAGCAAGAAATTGAGCGGCTCGCGAAGCATCATGCGCATTCCACGCCGCCATATACTCTTTTACGGTATTCAGCGATGTACTTTCTGCCAGGCTATAGCCCGAGAACATCACTAATGAAAGCACCGCGATTTTTAATGTTTTCATCGTAACCCTCTCTATTCAGAAATGTCGCACATGATATGTTTCACCCGAGTGTATTCCTCGAGTGAATAAGATGAGAGATCTTTGCCGTACCCCGATTTTTTGAACCCGCCGTGCGGCATCTCGGCACACAGAGGAATGTGATTGTTAATCCACACCGTGCCAAAATCGAGGTCAATGCTGAAGCGTTGGGCGCGACCATGGTTACTGGTCCAGACGCTGGCGGCAAGACCATACTCCACATCATTCGCTTTGTGTAGTACCTCTTCGTCAGTAGAAAACGACTGAATAGTCATTACCGGGCCAAATACTTCATGCTGAATAGCTTCATCATTTTGATGCAAACCGGAGACGATCGTCGGCTCAAAATAGAAGCCTGGACCAGATCCTGCGCGCCCACCGGTTTCAATTTTTGCATGTGCCGGTAAACGCTCAATAAAGCCTTTCACCTGCTCCAGCTGATTCCGGCTATTCAATGCGCCGTACAGTGCATTTTGATCTTCTGGCGGCCCATATTTGATACTTTTTGTTTTCTGGATCAGTTTTTCCAGAAACTCAGCGTAGATAGATTAGTCTACCAAGATCCGCGTTGCCGCTGTGCAATCCTGCCCGGCATTGAAAAAGCCAGCTGTGGTAATCGTCGCAATCGCCTTGTCCATATCCGCATCGGCGAACACGATTGCGGGCGCTTTCCCGCCCAATTCCAGGTGTGCTCGGGTCAGATTTGCCGCCGCCGAAGCCGCAACCTGCAAACCCGCACGGACCGAACCGGTAATAGAAACCAATAAAGCCTTCGGGTTTGAAACCACCAGCGAACCAGTGCTGGCTTTGCCCAACACAACGTTAAACGCCCCTCTCGGGAACAACGGTGCGGCCAGTTCAGCCAACAGCAGCGTACTAACTGGCGTGGTGTCGCTTGGTTTTAACACCACCGTGTTACCTGCCGCCAGCGCAGGTGCAATCTTCCACACCGCCATCATGAACGGGTAGTTCCATGGCGTCACTTGCCCAACAATACCCAGCGGTTCACGACGAATGGTTGAAGTAAATCCTGCGGAATATTCTCCGGCCGCCTTTCCTTCAAGACAGCGCGCCGCACCGGCAAAAAAGCGGATGGCATCGCAAGATGCCGCGATCTCCTCTTTCTCAATAAAATGGCGAAGCTGACCGGTTTCCTGGCTCTGCGCGGTTACCAGTCGCTCAACGTTGCGTTCAATCTCATCGGCCAGCCGCAATAACGCCTTTTGCCGCTGTGCCGGCGTCGATTTTCGCCAGATGCTAAACGCCGCCTCCGCTGCTGAGTAAGCCTGCTCTACCTCTGCCTCGTTAGCGTTGGGAGATATTGCGTACGTTTCACCGTCAACCGGACTCACCAGTTCGAAGCTATCTTCGCTACTGCCTGCTACATAGTGCCCATTAATAAAATGCTTCAGGGTTTTCATGTTTGTCTCCTGCCAATTAATACATAAAGAATCTTATGTAATATATATATTGTAAAATTTTTTCAAATGCGCAACATTGACACTATGATAAGCCTCGCATTTTTAACTTAATTTTCACATTTGCAGGATGAGGCTTTTTATTGCCAGCTGACGCGTTACGCCCAGCTCATCATAAGGTTATCGGGACACACATCCGCTTGTGCAGTGACGTTGCGCCCAGGCATGTAAAATAACTCGGCCATTCTTACCTTCCTTGCCCGACGGGCATGTGTTAAAAATGGTCGTTGTTTCAGGGAATTGAGTACAGAAAAGATTATGATTACTCACGCGGTCATATTTGCGCCTATCGGGCAGGTCAGTCGTTCAGACCAGATAGTCCAACGCCTTTCAAATGCCATTATCACGGGGTTGCTGGAGCCAAAAGAACAGCTCCCCAACGAAACTGATTTGGCAAAGATGATGGGTGTCTCACATATCACTATCAGAGAAGCGCTAAACACGCTTCGGGCTAATAATCTTATCCATACGGTTCGTGGTCGTAATGGTGGGAGTTTCGTTTGCGAAAATATTGATGGCAAAAATAGCACCCTGCATCCGTTCAAGGCGATCAGTACGGATTATCTGTCTGATCTGGGTGAAATGCATTGCGCCATTATTAGCCATAGCGCGAGGCTGGCTTCCCGACGGATGACCGGTGCGGATATCGCCAAATTTCGCGAGTTTGTCGAGGTGCTCAGAAAGGCAAACTCACCTGAGCTGATGACCCAGGCCGATATGCGTTGTCTGCTGGCGATTGCCGCCAGTTCGCATTCAGCGCGACTGGCCAATCAGGAGCTGCAGGTTCAGGCTGAATGGGCATCGCTGGTGGCGATACTTTATCGCACAGACAGTATTCATGCAGAAATTATCGCGCTTTATTCGGCGCTGGCCGATGCGCTGGCTGCTCACAACGAGGCAGAGTCAGTACAGTTTGCCACGCAGATCATCGACACGTTTACCTACTACCTTATTGAAAAAAAGCTGAAATATAACTCGAACTGACAATCAGTGAAGGCAGGACAGACAATGAGCTCTTCGACATCCCTAAGCGCATTAATTCGTAAAATTGATGACATTACTGTTTCTACCGTAGATTCTACCGTTGCGCTGGCGAGGAGCATCCATGAGGCGATTTCAGGGGTACAAAAGGCCTCAGCCGAGGTCGTTCTCGACCCCTCAGTCAGATCCACCGTTCAACAGCACATCAAGCGCACGCTCAATAACAACCATTACTGCTCAGGGGCGGGATTCGCCAGCCATATTGAGAGTACCGCAACCACAAAAGAGTACTGGTTGCTGGAGTGGTGGTATAAGAAAGACAATGGTTTGAGCCAGGCGCATCTGGATTTGGATCAGGCCACGCAACAACGACTGGACTTCAGAACCTTTGAGTGGTTTAAGCATTCTCCTCCGGCTGGCAAAGCCTATATCCACGGTCCCTACGTCGACTATATTTGCAATATCTCCTATACCCTAACGTCAGCCGTCCCGGTCTACTACAACGATCAGTTTCTCGGTGTTGCCGCGGTCGATCTGCTGGTCAGTCAGATAGAAGCCGAACTGCTTTCCTGTGCCCATCCTGACTATGTGATTCTGACTAATCTGGAAAACAGGATCATTTTCTCCAGTTGGCCACGTTTTCGCGTGGGTGAATTGCTATCACCTGCAAACAGTACCGTTGTGTATCAGAGCGACTACTTTATCCTTTATCACTATCAAAACTAAGGGCCCGAAGGCCCTTAATTTTTAGTTATCCTGCCCCATATTGAGCTTATTGGCGTAGGCAATGGCGTCGTTTTCCGGCGCCGCTGAACGGCCAAACGGACGGGTCAGGAACATATAAATAAGCCCCGAGCCAACAACAATCGCCAGGCCGAACAGGACCGTCCAACGGTCGATGAAGTCGCTGCTGTCTGCCGGTTGCGCCAGTAACCAGATCCCGCACAATCCGTAAGCTAACGCCAGCACATTCACGATTACGCCCCAACCGCCAATGGTCCACTCCCCCGCCGGTTTCCAGCCTTTCAGACGCTGGCGCAGCGCGGCCAGCACAACCATCTGGAACGAGATGTATATTCCGATAACAGCAAACGCGGTGATACGCGACAGGTTATCTGGCTGGAAATAAACCCAAACGCAGATAATCACTGGCAGCAGGCAACTGACGACCATGGCATTATCCGGAACACCATTTTTAGAGATTTTGGCCATCCATTCACTTCCCGGCAGCATTCTGTCGCGGGAGAAAGAAAAGATAAGACGGCTTAACGCAGCCTGCAGAGACAAAATGCACGACAACATGGCGATAATTGCGACGACGATAAAGACAGTTGCGCCAGTTTCGCCCAGAGCTTCATTAAGGATTGCAGGGATAGGATCGGACGTTTTGCCATTCACGATGCTGACCAGATTCGGTGAAGCCAGCAAATAACCCATAACAGAAATAATGGCGGAAATCGCGCCGAATACGATGCTTAAAATCATCGCCACCGGGATCTTTTTACTTGGATTCTGCACCTCTTCCGCAACGTTACCGCAGGCCTCAAAGCCAAAGAACATAAACAGCCCCATCAGCGCAGCGGACATAAATGCGGTGGAGTAGCTGCCGTCATGCGCCAGCACGCCCATCGAGTCAAAAATCACAGAGAACGGCTGCGAACGGTGGAAAATCAGCAGATAAATCCCCAGCGCGATCACGCTGACAATTTCACACCAGAAACCAATTTTCGCCACCCGGGCCAGATTTTTAGTCCCGGACATATTAACGGCCATCATCAACAGCAGCAGCAGGACGGAAGTCACCAACATCGTGGCCGGCGTCTGACCATAGTGGAAGAGTGATTCAACAAACGTTGATGTATATTCCGCGATCGACGTAATGGTGACCACCAGCGCCCACAGGTAGATCCAGGCGGCGATCCACGCATACTTCTTGCCCCACAACCTTCTGGCCCAGGGGTAAAGCCCGCCGGTTATCGGATACTGGGAAGCGACCTCACCAAACACCAATGCAACCAAAAGTTGCCCACATGCGACGATTAAAATCCACCATACTGCGGGCGGCCCCGCCAGCGTTACGGCCAGCGCAAACAGCGAATAGACGGCGGTAAGCGGCGACAGGTAGGTAAAACCCAACGCAAAGTTTGAAATAAGACCGATCGAGCGATTGAACTGTTCTTTGCCATCTTTTTGAAAATTATCGTTTTTCTTATCAGGTGTCTGTTCCATATTGCTTTCTCTTTTGTGGAATAGTCGCAGGGTTGAACAATTAATGTATAAAAGATATTAAGTTATATGTATAGTGATTTTGTCGCAGATTTGTTAAAAATGATCGCGCATCACGTTAATGAAAAAGTGGAGATAAAACGGTAGAGAGAGCGAGAATTTTGCGGTATTTACAACCAACGATTCTTTAGCAATTGCGAACCATAGGCTATTTTGGCGGATAAATACGCACAGCGGATTGCGTTCGATGCTAAGTAGCAAGAATCGCTGCTGTTAAGCAACATTTTTGCAATATAATAACGTGATGTTAAACGCTGAACCTGAGCAGGTGAATGATGGAAATTGATCTCGATAATCTGGTCTTTGATGGACTGGAAGAAGCGCAAGAGCGTAACGCTGAACGTCTGGAAGATGCAGACAAGAAAGCGCAGGAAATTATTGCTGATAATGACTGCGGCGACGCCTGCAAAATCTGATTTCCAAACCGGCGCAATGCCGGTTTTTTATCGCCTGTTAACCCCACCCACTTCAGCCCGTATACCGTAAGGCCTCAATCAGTTGGGCAAAGGCGGCGGTATGCTGTTTTCGGCTGGGATAGTACAAATAATAGCCAGGAAAAGGTTCGCACCAGTCCTCCAACACTTTTTCCAATGCCCCCTCTGCAACAGCCTGCTCGACGGTGTCTTCCGGCACAAAAGCCAGCCCCATTCCCGCCATCGCTGCGCTAATTCGCGGGGGTAGATTGTTAAAAATAAGCTGCCCTTCCACCCGTACGCGCAAATCTTGCCCGTCTTTAGCAAACTCCCAGGCGTATAATCCGCCCAACGTCGGCATGCGCATGTTAATACAGCTATGATTTTGCAGGTCGTGAGGGGTTTTCGGTTTACCATGACGAGCAAAATACGCCGGTGACCCCACCACTACCATACGCCAGTCCGGGCCAATTCTGACGGCGACCATGTCTTTTGCCACCTGCTCACCGAGCCGAATACCCGCGTCATAGCGGCCAGTCACAATATCCGTCAGACTATTGTCGATGGTCATTTCCACATTCACATCAGGGTAAGCCTGCAAAAACGGCTCCAGCGCGGGCCAGACGGTAGATTGCAATGCATGTTCGCCCAGCGTCAGGCGAATGTTACCGGCCACGCGCTGACGAACATCGGTTAATGCCAGCAGCTCTGTTTCAATGTCATCAAAACGCGGGCTGATACTGTTGATAAGCCGTTCTCCGGCTTCGGTCGGCGCAACGCTGCGCGTGGTGCGGGTCAGAAGCCGTACATCCAGCCGCTCTTCGAGTCCACGTATCGCATGGCTTAACGCTGACTGCGAGACCCCGAGCTTTGCCGCAGCCCGCGTAAAACTCCGCTCGCGGGCAACGATAATGAGATAATAGAGATCATTAAAATTATCACGCAGCATGCTTATCCCCACTCCAGACCTGTTGTGACATATGGTACAGGTCCGGAGGGTATTCCAGTAGCATTTCTGGACATTAGCACAGTTCAACCTTATTCAAGCGTGCTCTCACACAAAAACCAAATGCGAATTATTACCAGGCTTATGCACGATTTTACCTTTCACTCATGCATTATTTTCACCCGCTATTAACACATCCTTCACTAATAACATTTTGTATATAGATAAGAATTTTTTCTTATTTTGTCCCAACCGTAAGTTATGGGAGCGTAAAAAGCACAAACCAAAAACTACAGGGATTTCATACAATGATGGCAACGAAAACTTACCGCGCTAAAAAAACACTGCTGGCATTGGGCGTGCTGCTGGCCTCAGGACTTACCGTCTCGCAGGTTCAGGCTGACCAACTGGCCGATATCAAAGCCGCAGGCGTCGTAAAAATCGCGACATTTGACGCGAATCCTCCGTTTGGCTCCGTCGATGCCAAAACCCATAAGATTGTCGGCTACGACGTTGATTTTGCCGAAGCGCTGGCCAAATCCCTTGGTGTAAAACTGGAACTGGTCGCGACCAATCCGGCAAACCGCATTCCGTTATTACAATCCGGTAAAGCTGATTTAATCGTCGCGGATATCACGATTACACCTGAACGGGCGCAGGTAATAGATTTCTCCGTTCCTTATTTTGTTACCGGCCAGCAGTTCCTTGTGCCAGCAAAATCTCCGGATAAGCTCGATGAATACAGCAAAGCACGCATCGGCGCGGTAAAAGGCACTACTGGTGAACAGGCACTGCATCAGCGCTTCCCGCAGTCGCGCGTGTTGGCCTACGACGATATCCCGCTGGCGTTAACCGCGCTACGCAACGGCAATGTTCAGGCCATTACCCAGGACAGTACGATTCTGGCCGGGTTATTAGGCGCTGCGCCGGATAAAGCTGATTTCAAAATTCTGCCGGACCTGCTGAGCAAAGAAGAGATCGGCGTGGGGGTGAAAAAAGGTGAGCCAGCGTTGTTAAAAGCCGTCAACGATGAACTTTTGAAGCTGGAATCTACCGGGCAGGCAGCCAAAATTTATGATGTCTGGTTTGGTCCTGAAACCAAAAATCCGCAAGCCCGCGCCTTTAAAATAGAAGCCAAGTAATATGCTCTCAGCCCTTTTTCCTCGATCCGCAGCTTCGGCTGCGGATTTTACCCATTTGCGCCAGGCGAGCGTCGAACTACGCAATGTGATTAAACAGTATGACGCTCATACCGTCCTTAACGGCGTTAGCCTGGCGGTTGAACCCGGTGAAGTGGTGACTATTCTGGGGCCTTCCGGCTCAGGAAAATCCACTCTTATACGTCTTATCAACCAGCTTGAGTCGCTCAGCGGTGGCGAAATCTTCATTGATGGTAAACCGGTTAGCCAGTTGCGCGGGGCGGCGTTACGCCAGCTACGTAGCCGTATCGGTTTCGTATTTCAGCAATTCAATCTCTATTCGCATCTGACTGCGCTGCAGAACATAGCACTGGCGCTGGAATATGTTCACGGCTGGAACAAGACGGAAGCGGATCGTCGGGCACTCGAGTTACTGGAAAAGGTAGGACTGGCGGAAAAAGCCAACGCCTATGCCGCGCAGTTGTCCGGTGGGCAGCAGCAGCGCGTGGCCATCGCCCGCGCACTGGCTTCGTCTCCACAAATTATTCTGTTTGATGAGCCCACTTCCGCGCTGGATCCGGAAATGATCGGCGAGGTATTACAGGTAATGAAAAATCTGGCCCACAGCGGTATCACCATGATCGTCGTGACCCACGAAATGCATTTTGCCCGCGAAATTGCCGATCGGGTGGTTTTCATCGATGGTGGCGATATTCTGGAAGTGGCCGCGCCGGAGGATTTTTTCGTCCGACCACAGCACCCGAGAACCCAGCGTTTCCTGAAAAAAGTGCTCGACCCGTTACACCAGGAGTCATCGTCATAATGCATGCAATGGACTGGCAGGGGGTGCTGAGCGGGCAACCCCTGCAATGGATAATTTCCGGTTTTCTCACCACGCTCTGGGTGACGCTGGCGGGTATTGTGCTCGCCACGCTCATTGCCATCTCACTTCTCGGCCTGCGCCTGACGGGCAATCGTCTCGCTAAAGCGATGGTCGGGGTGTGGGTCTCGGTGTTTCGCAACACGCCTTTACTGGTGCAACTGATGTTCTGGTATTTTGCCGCCTGGAACTGGCTACCCCGTAACGTCATTAGCTTTATCAATGCCGATCATCCATGGTCAATTTTGCCGGGTGATGTCTGGTGGTTAACGCCGGAATTTATCTGTTCAGCATGGGGGTTGGGGGTATTTACCTCAGCATTTTTGGTTGAAGAGATCGCTTCGGGTTTACAGGCTGTTTCTGCCGGACAACGCGAGGCTGCCGTGGCGCAGGGGTTTTCATCCTGGGCGATATTTCGTCACATTCTGCTGCCTCAGGGGCTGGCAAACGCCTGGCAACCGATTGTTGGGCAATATCTCAATCTGATGAAGCTTTCCTCGCTTGCCAGCGGTATTGGATTTGCTGAGCTCACCTACCAGGTACGGCAAATTGAGAGCTATAACGCGCACGCGCTGGAAGCCTTTGCCGTTGGCACCGTGCTCTATCTGTTTACCGGTATCGTTCTGGGAATGCTGCTTACGCGTCTTGGCCCGCAGTCTGCGTCGGGTAAATCGTCAAAGATAAGAATGCGCATCTTCAGCGTCAGGAGCATACTGCATGATCGCTAATGTTTCGGTCATTACCGACAATCTTGACTATCTCCTGTGGGGACGTGTAGCTGAGGGGCAACCCGGTGGCGTCCTGCTCACTTTGCTGATGGCTATCGGTGCGGCTTTGCTGGCGCTGCCTGGCGGGATCGTTCTTGCCTGTTGTGCCTGGCGATTTCCGGGCGCGGTTCGCAACGGGTTGTTTATCTGGGCGGAATTTATTCGCGGCATTCCGCTCATCTTTGTGATTTTCTGGATGTGGTATTTGCTACCCATGCTGACCGGAAGCGATCTGCCCGGTGCCGTTACCGTGACGCTGGCGCTGGCATGGTTCACCGCCGCCTCGGTGATGCACTCGGTGTATGCTGGAATTAGCGCACTGCCTGGCGGGCAATATGAAGCGGCAGTCGTTCAGGGTTTTCGCCCGGATCAGGCCCTGTGGCTTATCTTGCTGCCGCAGGTGCTGCGTAACGTACTACCGTCGCTGACAGGGATTTTTATTGGGCTGCTGAAGGACACGTCACTGGCGTTTATCGTTAACGTGCCGGAACTCACGACAGTTGCCGGTCAGGTTAACAGCCGGGTGCAAATTTACCCCGCCGCCATTTTTATCTTTACCGGGCTGGTTTATTACCTGCTGTGCTTTAGCCTTGAAAAAATCACCCAGCGCCGATTCGCACTAAAATGACCTCTCGGCTCAACATTCCACGAACTGATGGTCTTCGTTGAGCCGATATTTCACGCCCGCCCGAATGTTATTTTCCCCTTCAACGGCAAGCGCAAAACGCATTCTTTCGCCATCGTGATAAGCCAGCGCCGCACATCCGCCGGGACCAAGAATTATCGAGTCGACAGCACCGGTACTGGCAACAACGGCGTTCTCTCCGCTGGCAATAATGTGGATATTGTCCGCGCAGTTAGCGATTTTCGCCTCTGCGCCAAAACAGGCCAGTTGGGTTAAATCACCGCTACTGGCAATCCGATTTCGGTCGCCGAGCGAACTGATACGTACGCGCATGCCAGTACTGGCAATACGTGTTCCATCGCCCACACTGCTGATACGCGCCGAGTTTCCCGCAATCGCTATTCGCCCGCGTTCGCCTGAACTGCCGATATGCGTGTTATAGCCTACACAGCCAATCCGTGCGCTGTAACCGGCACAGGCGATCTGTGCAGCATACCCGGCGCTGGCAATTTTAACGTTGTCACACGCACTGCTAAATCGGGCATAATCTTCCGCACTCGCCAACGGACGACTAGTTTCCCCCGCGGCTTGCTCACAGGAAATATTCCCCATTGCGTCAATATCCTGCTGAGCAAAACTCGCCTCTTCCCGCCATTTTGACCAGCCGTATTCCACCAGGCTATTTGCCCAATCGGTATACCCTTCCCGCTGGAGCGCACGATGAACATCGGCATAGCTTCCTCCTGCGGGAAACGCACGTAGAAACCAGCGGTACATGACGGGCCCAACACGCCAGGCCCGTAAGTCACTTCGCGTAATCATCATCGCTTAATGCCGGTGGTAGCCATCCACCATACACTTAAAGGTTTCGCCCGGCGTGCGCCCCGTAGTGCAGAGATAAAGATGCCCAAAAATGAAAAACAGACTGACTATTGCCAGCGCAAAATGCGCCTGAAGCAGCCAGTAACGCACCCCGGGGAACAGATCGCCGACGACCGTCGGGTAAAGCGATAACAATCCAGTGATCAGTAGCAGTGGCAACAAACCATACATCACGCCAACATAGGCCGCCTGCTGTAACGGATTAAATTTAGAGCGAGGTGAGGCCGGAAATGGGTGTGACTCGCCCTGCATAATGCCAAACAGGTAAAAACGAGTTTGTCTTTGCGCACGTGCGATCCAGCCCTGACGTTGAATAATATAGTGATGTCCGTTGCCGCCAATCAGGTTGATCAGCACAAAACCAATCCAGCAGGCAAGTAGCAAAAAGCCACAAACCTCATGAACGGTGAGCAGGCTTTTCATTACCGGTGCGCTAACGGCAGAGAAGTGATTGACCAGGCCACTAACCAGAAGCAACAGAAATAACAGCGCATTCGACCAGTGCCACAGGCGGACAGCCTTCGAATATAAATAGACCTTCTCACCATGCCCTGCCGACGCTTTATGCGCCGCCCGAAAGCGCAACATGGCGTGAAGCGCCAGCACCAGCCACATTCCCACCAGCATTAACCCGGCAACGACTAACCACACAGGCCAGTAGTCCGGTGAAAACAGGGGGACATACTGTGCAAGTTGGGCGTGAAACTGTTCGGCATTCTGCGACGCGTTCATACATTTTCCTTTTTAATCAAATGTTGACCGAACCGACGATACAGATGGGGTTTCCCGGCGCCTGCAAGTTGATATTCGTAATACTTGTTTTCTCGCAACCAGGTCTGAATTTCCGGGCTATCTTCACGACCGAAAATCAGCGCATGTTCCGGGCAAGCGTTAACACAGATCGGAGGGAAACCTTTTGCCAGCCGAGATTCAGCGCAGAAGTCGCATTTATCCGCCACTTTGGTTTGCGGGTTGAGATAGCGCACCTGATAAGGACACGCGCCAATACAGTAACTGCAGCCAATACAGCAAGACGTATCTACTCGCACAATACCGTTCTCATCTCGCCAGGAGGCACCGGTCGGACACACCTCAATACAAGGTGCATCATCACAATGCTGGCAGGACTGACGGAAGTAGTGATACAGCGTTTCGTTGTCGTTATCGGTTACCGGAATATGCGCTATAGACAAACGGCTGCCCTGGTCAGGTACATGGTTGGTTTTCCGGCATGCACGAGCGCAAATATTGCATCCGTTACACAGTGATTCGTCGTGAATCATGACGTAACGAACGGCTTTAGGGCTCCTGGTACTCGCTAACAGATTTTGACCTGGGCCGGTAAAAAAAATCACCGTCCCCATGCCAATGACAAATTTTCGTCGGGTGAAGGACATCGGGTTATCCTCTAATGCTGTGACAGTGGTCGTCCACACATTCCATGACATCAACCTGAATATTTCAGGGGTTCTGATACTGCTCAACCTCAAGCCATTCACAAAGGCCGTACGCTTTGCCATAACTCATAAAACGTTCGCTGAACAAATAAGGCTCCGCATTTGACGATTCCACAGTACGTATATCTGCGTAATCAGGGTGCGTTTCCATGGCCGTGAGCGCCGCTGAAATCTGCTGAGACTCAAAGCTGTACGGCGGTTGCGTCAACATGGCGACCTTATAGGGGCGAGGATACGTTCGACAGTCGAAGCGTACCGCCTCGGCAATCGCACGACAGATGTCGTTTTCCACCACCTGCACGCACATGTCGGCGTAGTTTGCCGTCATGGTTTGCGTTGAGTAGAAATAGACATCTTCCGCACCCTGCACACGGGTGATATCCGCGTTATTCGCGTCCTGGCACAGCGTTTCCAGCAGCGCGCTAAGATCGGTTTCAGGGACCGAATAAGGTGGCTGCAGAAACACGCTGCGCGCCACCAGGTGCCCCGATGCCGAATGCTGGCGGATAAAATCTGCCACAATCGACTCCGGGCTGGCGGCTTCCTGAACCTGCGGCGCAGTCACCCGCTCGACCGGCGGGTGAAACGCCTGTAGCCAGTGTCTCTTTTGGCTATCAACCTCGTCAGGAAGCGCCTCAACGGGTGCCTGAACGTTGCTCACGTTAGTCATCTCGCGTTCCTTACGCTGGCAACAGATCCTGCGCAGCCAAATCGGCTGCCACGTCTTCAAGTCCGAGTCGATTCAGGGTTTCACGCGTTGGGCAACCCAACTCGGGATCCCAGCCCATTTCCTGATAGAACATCGTCAGTGACTGGCGCATATCCTCCCTGTCCATCTTGTCGGTGCCTTCGGTGAAGACCGGAATTTTCGGATCTTTATCAAACACCCAGGAGCAGATGAGATCGTGTTCATTACGCATATCTTTGGTTTGCATCAGTTTGACCGTATAGGCACGATGCAGGGTAAAGATGCGTTCAGCGGCCAGGTCCAGACTCGCCTGCGTGGTTTCATCACCGGTGACTGCCTGGAAGAATTTCGCTTCCAGATCCAAATCTCCGCGATAGTTGCGGCTCTTAAGGGGTGAAACCGTCATCGGCCAAACCCAGTTACACAGCGTAACCGCGTTATGCAGGCAGACTTTCAGCAGCGTCCATTTGGCATATTTGATCTTGGCGGCATTGATTGGGGTATAGTTTTTGGTTTCGTCGTAGGCGTCCTGCGACCCAAATAACTCACCCGCCACTTCGCGCTGTAATTTCAGCGGCAAACCGGAACCGATGAAGTTGATATGGGTGTGCGCCATACAGTCACGGTTAAACATACAGTTGGTGATCGCCCCCACCTGCGCCGAGGCTTCGTTTGCATGGTGGACCGGAAAACCAAACGGCGACCACAGTTTATTTTTGGCATAACCCCAGTACTCTTCGCCCAAATCCCAGCGTTCAGCAATGGCATACGAACCGTCCGCAAGATGACTGAGTTCCCCCACGCGATGCGCCAGTCGATAGTAGAAATCTTTGATAAAGTTAGGATCGCCCGCCTCCAGTTGATCCCAACGGATCTCCGCGTACTCTTCGGCTGGCAGCACGCGTTTAAAGACGCCTTTCGAATAACAGTAGGTAAAGTCACGGTGCAGCTGGCCGTAGTTACACCAGATACCGTAATCGTCAAACAGGTTCAGTCCGATCAGGTTCCCTACGACTCGCCCATCGTCTTTATCGTCAAAATCTTTCGGGCCATTGGGGAAAATGGTGGTGTGAACAAAGTTCGCCACGCAGGTGTTGCCGCCGGTACTCGGCACGCCAAAATCCTTCACCCGCGGGACATTGAGCTGCGACATACAACGAATAGGGCATGAATGGCAGCCGCTCATTTTGACCGTGTATTTTTCTGCGGCTGGCCCCAGATCGAACACCGATTTATAGGTACGGAAACCCACTGTATTTTGGTTGCCTGGCGGGATTTCACCGGTTTCGATTGGCCCCCCTTCTGCCGCGCCCCAGAAAAGTCCCTTACGGGCTGTCCAGCGCGAGTTTGGCGAAGAGTATTCTGCCCAGGCCTGCGGGGTGCTTGGCACAACGTGGTTGTTGTTGGCGCCGATAAGCTCGGTCATCATGTAGTCATTGAGACGCTTCATCTCTTTACGATCGGCAATGTTGACGCCTTTGGTCCCTTCTACCGCAATGGCCTTCAGGTTTTTAGAACCCATCACCGCACCCGTACCTGCACCGCCGCTGTGGTTGCGGCTGTTGATCATGCAGGACAGTGGCACCAGATTCTCACCCGCCTGCCCAATAGCGGCAACGCAGGTTTCCGGGCTGGTAATCCGACAAATCTCTTCGGTTGTGGCGCGAGTCCCCTTGCCCCACAAGAAATCGGCTTTTTCGATGCTGACTTTATCGTCTTTGATGTTGATCCAGACCGGTGATGCGGACTTGCCTTCAATAATAATGGCGTCGTAACCGGCGAATTTCATTTGTGCAGCAAAGAAACCGCCCATATGGGCATCTACGACTAAGTTACCTTTGGTAAACGTCGATAAGGAGGTGATATTGACGCGGGAGCTACAGGGAGCGCCTGACCCCGTCAATGGTCCGGTGGCAAAAACCAGTTTATTCCCTTCATCAAAAGGCATGGTGCCTGGCGGGACTTCGTCGTACATAATTTTATAACCAAAGCCCATCCCACCGACAAATTTTTTAAATTTACTGGAATCTTCAAGGGTGATATTACCCGTGGTGAGATTGACCCGTAAAATATTACCTGTCCAACCATTAGCCATCATGTTTTCCTTTGCAAGAAGGTTTAATAGATATACCCGCCATTCTTCAGGCAGCTTTTTGATCTAAAACTGCAGTATTTTTGGCAATTAATGGCGCGAATCAGGTATGCCTGTTATCTATCAAACAGTAATATCTTTCCACTCGATAATTTTTAATGCCCCAGTCGGACAAGCATTGGCGCATTCTCCGCATAACACACATTTTGAGGATTTTTTCGTTTCGGTATTTACGGTCGCCATCATCCACGGGCAGGCTGTGGTACACGCGCTACAGCCAATACAGCGTTTGTGGTCCACCGCAATACAACCGTCTTCTTGTTTCCAGGTAATTGCACCAATTGGGCAGACCTTCATGCACTGCGGATCTTTACATTGTCGGCAGGTATCAGCGGTATAGTTTAAATCGCCATACAGCCCACCACCGGACCCGACGCCATCATCGCCAAAGAAGAAATTGCGATGGATTTTTATCCGGGAAAAGAAGGTCCCTACGGCACCATCGTTATAATTGGTACAGGATATTTCACAGCGGTGACAGCCTGTACAGCGGGCTCGCTGGGTCACCAGAACCCCTTTCGGCGTATTGATAAGCCCCACGGTCCCACTATCGACATCTTCCTGCTTACAACCAAATAGGGATAACAGCGCGGGGGCAATCGTTAATCCCGCCAGTCCTTTCCCTGATATCCGCAGGAATTCTAGTCGCGTTAAACCACAATCTAAAAATGGACGATCAACCTGGTTCATTTATTTCGCATCCTCTTCGCAAATGCTGTGGTAGCAACACATCCAGGCTAATTTAAACCAGCGCAGCTCAAGCCATATCGGGCGGTTAATGTTGCCAACAACACGTAAATTTTTGCCCTAACCTGATCGCGTAAATGACGGTGGTTAAACTGAATGGATCTAATCCTTTAGGGTTAGGTGCAGAAATAATGTGGTTATTCAGCATACATAGTCTTGATCGTCATCAATTAAAAAACGGAAGGGATATAATTAATGCGGAGTGAGATTTATTATCATTAAGAAATGGAGTGAAATAGCAGCCCATTTAAATTACAAATATTTGTGAACCCTCTCCCAAATATAATATTGCACGGCCACCGATATATAAATAAATACATATCGATTTATAGTTCTCTACAACCAATTATTAACGGAGATAAATTATATAGATTGATAGATTAACGTATCGAGAATAAGAGGACGGCAAAAAATTTCTGCGGTCCTCTTTTTATGAATTAACCGGCCAATGCTTTAATTACGGTCTCAATAGCCTGTTTTTCTAACTCACTGCGCTTCACGCGCTGGTTAGCAAGGGTGGTTCTCAGTACTCCCGCAATGACGATATGCTTAGGTTCTTGTCCCAGATCGCGCATTTCCAGCACTACTTTACCGACTACTCTGCACATTTCACGGTACAACTCGTCGTCTTTCGTCTGATTTCCCATTTTTGCCCGCTCGTCATTAACTCAAACCAACAGCATATATCACTCTGAGGATTTAGACAAAATTCAATGAAAATCAAATAAATGTCATCATTCTACTGAACTCTCTGAAGTCGATTAACGAGCTCAGCAAGACTTCCTGCCTGCATTTTTTCCATCACCCGCGCCCGGTGCACTTCAACCGTACGCACGGCAATATTCATGGCATCAGCAATTTCCCGATTCATTAACCCTTTTGCTACCAGATGCGCCAGTTCCCGTTCTTTTGGCGTAAGTTGTTGGTAGCATGAGATGATCTCTTGTCGCGAGAACGCCGCTGCCGAGACCTGCAAGGCATGTTCTAATGCCGCCTGAAGCGGCACGGCTGACACGGGTTTTTGCAAAAAATCGACCGCGCCACGTTTCATTTGCTCAACCGCCATCGGCACGTCGCCGTGCCCGGTGAGAAAGACCACCGCCAGCGTACTTGCTTTCTGACGCATGATTTCATGCACAGCGTGCCCATCCAGTACCGGCATACGCATATCCAGCAGTAGTACGCCCACCTGGTGCAAATTTGCCTCGGCGAGGAATTTCTCGCCTTGCTCCCAGCAAGACACTTCATATCCCAGACTTTCCAATAAAAACGCACAGGCCTGGGTAACGGCAATGTCGTCATCCAGCAGATGAATTATCGCCACTACGGCCTCCTTCCTGATTTGGCTTAAAATACAATGTCACTCTCGCCCCCGCTTTACCGTCCGGGGCCTGCTGATTTTTGATCTCAATATCTCCGTTTGCGTAGCGCACCAGTCGCTGACAAATTGCCAGTCCTAGTCCCATACCTTCTTTACGGGTGGTCATAAACGGCTGAAACGCCTGATACAACTGAGCCTCGTCAATGCCTCCGGCATTATCCTGCACCTGAATACGCACGCCACCATCCTTGTGCAGGGCGCTAAACCATACCGTAGTAGCACCTGCCTGGGCGGCATTGAGTACCAGATTAGCCAGCACCTGCTCAAGAAGAACGCTTGGCAGCATCAACGTTAACGCCTTGCTAACCTGCGTGTGCAGCGTTACTGCCGGGAATTGCTGGGGCATGCGCAGTAATTGCCAGACGTGATGGATAGCATCGTGAACGTTGATGGCTTGCCAGTCATCGGAGAGTACCGGATTGCCCTGTGCCTGGCTGACCCACTGTCGGAGATTGCGCAGCGTATCGGCTCCTCGTTGTGCCTGGGCGTCTATGTGCTCAAGCGCGGGCAGCAACGGATGCTGCTCATCCTGACCACGCAGGCGAATTAGACAGCCTTGGGCATAATGACGGATAGCAGACAACGGCTGATTGAGTTCATGGGCAAAACCGGAGGTCATCTCCCCCAGCACGCTCATTTGGCGGGCAGTCTCCAGCGCCTGTTCCTGTTTGTGCAACAACACGTTGTTCCGCTCCAGCTGCCTGCCACGTCGGCGAACCAACAGCATCACCCAGATGTAATTGAGCGTAAGCAACAGCAATACGATGACCACGCCCCCCATCGCCAGTCGGTGTTGAATAAACCAGCTTTTGACATCCAGCCACAGCTGACGCTGCTGCGGATGCTGTCGGACGTCGCGCAGCAACGCTTCTACTTCACGGGTCGAGGCGGGCGCACCCCAGCGAAACGTCGCGTTTTGCGGTGCATTGAACAGTACCCGCGTGACGCGATCGGCCAGCTCGTCACTCACTGCAGGTAGTGCGGCAAATGACCAGTCCGGATAGAGCGGCGTACTGGTTAAACAGGGAATTGAAGTCGGATGATTCAACACGGTCATAAAATCGGTTTTACGGATGAGGCCTTCTTCATCCATTTTTTCCAGCAGGCACACCGGCACGATCACCGCCTGCACGGCTTTTTCACGTAATAAATAGAGTAAGGCATCGGCGGGAAATCCGGTAAACGTCAGACGTAAATCACGTTCAGGGCGCAGACCGGCATCACTGAGCGCTTTATATCCCAGCAAATAGCCGCCAAACGCCTGAGCATCAATGGCGCCAACCGTTTTGCCGATCAGATCGTGTGCGGAGGTTAACCCACTGTCGCGCCTGACGAGAATGGCGCTGCCAATCACGTTACTGGTGGCTTTCCCACCACGGGTGGATCGTAACGACGCCAGCCAGCGTAGCGCTGAGCGGCTGTTAAGCTGGACAAACTGCGCCGGATTGGTGACCACAAAGTGTACCGTTCCACGATTCACCGCCTCCTGCATCTGCCGCAGGTCCAGCGGTTGAATATGAAACTGCTCACCGGGGATTTGCTGATTCAACAAGGTTTCCAGCGGCTGCCAGTGATTACGTGTAGAAACCTCCCCGCGCATCGCCAAAACGCCAATGTTCCATGTCTGCGCCCTGACCGCGCCGCTTAGCATCCACAGCGACGCCAGTACCGTCAGACATCTTACTACGTTGCGTCCCACTCAATTATCCCTGTCAATTATGTTGTTTTAGATCAACAACAAGCCGGGTATGTGGTTAACCACAATAGAGTATACCCCGTCACGATTTTTACACTGTAAATCATTGAGATTCTTTATTCATCACACGCAAATCAACGGCGTGACCAATGTTTCGTTGTTGCATCGTGACGGGAGAAAATATGGACAGCAGTAAACGGCAGTTTCTCCAGCAACTGGGCGTCCTGACCGCTGGCGCATCACTGGTTCCGCTGGCTCAGGCGCAATTTCCCTTTTCGCCAGAACGCCACGAAGGCTCACAACAGCATCGCTATGCCATGCTGGTTGACCTGCGACGCTGTATCGGCTGCCAGGCCTGTACCGTCAGTTGCGCCATTGAAAACCAGACGCCACAGGGCGAATTTCGTACCCTCGTCAACCAGTATCAAGTACAGATTGAAGGCCAGCAAAGCGTTACCAACGTCCTGCTGCCGCGACTGTGCAACCATTGTGATAATCCCCCTTGCGTGCCCGTTTGCCCGGTACAAGCCACTTTCCAACGCGAAGACGGCATTGTGGTGGTCGACAACACACGCTGCGTGGGCTGCGCCTATTGCGTGCAGGCCTGCCCTTATGATGCGCGATTCATCAACCATGAAACGCAAACCGCCGATAAATGTACCTTTTGCGTTCACCGCCTCGAAGCGGGGCTGCTCCCGGCCTGTGTGGAATCCTGCGTCGGCGGCGCGCGCATCATTGGCGATATTAAAGATCCGCACAGCCGCATTTCACAAATGCTGCATGAACACCATGACGCCATCAAAGTCCTGAAGCCGGAAAGCGGTACGTCTCCTCACGTGTTCTATCTGGGACTGGATGAGGCGTTTGTCACCCCATTGATGGGACGAGCTCAACCCGCTCTCTGGCAGGAGGTTTAAATGAACCATTCACTGATTATCGACGAGGTTCTGGCCCATCCCCAGGACGTAAGCTGGTTACCCTGGGCCGTACAATATTTCTTTTTCATCGGCATTGCCGCCTGCGCCGCGCTGTTCGCATGCGTTCTCCACTGGCGCAAAAAAGAAACGGCAGACCTGGAGAATCTGACGCTGCTAATCGCCCTGACCTGCGCGATTACCGCGCCGCTGGCGCTGACCGCTGATCTACACCAAACCGCCCGCGTCTGGCACTTCTATGCGTATCCGACGCCATGGTCCTGGATGCCGTGGGGCGCGCTGTTTTTACCGCTGTTTACCGGTTTTTTAGGTCTGTGGTTTCTGGCGCAGCATGTGAAACGGCTAACGCTAAAAAGTTACAGCGTCACAAAATGGTTAGCACTTGGTAGCGCGCTGTCCGCCATCGGATTGCTGGTTTACACCGGCCGTGAAGTGTCGGTGGTACAGGCGCGTCCCATTTGGTTCAGTTACGCCTTTCCGGTTGCGATGTTCCTCAGCGCGCTGCAAACATTTCTTGCCCTGCTTATTGCCACGACAAATAGCAAGGACGCACTACCGCGTAAGCTAGCGTGGGGGCAAATGGTCACGTTGATCGCGCTGGCTATCGTGGTGGCGATCTGGGCGAGTGGGAATACGCTTTCCGGTTCGGCTATCCGTCAGTGGCTGGATGTTGCCTCTTCAGCACAACACTACGCTATCGGTTGGGTTGCGCTATGGCTTGTTTCGCTTGCTCTTTGCGGGTTGGTTGTACGTTACCCCTTATCGCTACCGCTGCGCATATTACTCGCTTTTAGCGCTATGGCGCTGTGCTGGCTAATGCGCTGGACGTTACTCATCCAGGTGCAGACCGTACCGAAATTTAACGCGCAGTTTAATCCCTATACCCTGCCCGGCGGCACCGATGGCTGGCTGGCTATTGTGGGTACCTTCGGCCTGTGGATAGCACTGATTATTATTGTTCGTGAAGCCCTGAACGCGATCGCAAGGAGAATGCAACATGGCTAATTTAACCCGTCGTCAGTGGCTTAAAGTCGGCCTTGCCGTAGGTGGCATGGTGACTTTTGGCCTGAGTTATCGGGATGTGGCAAAGCGCGCGATAGACGGTTTGTTGGACGGAACCTCGGGCAAAATTACCCGTGACCGCATTTTTGCCAACGCGCTCATCCCCGAAGCCAACGCCCGGCCTCACTGGCAGCAAAACCCGCAGCAGGTGATCTCGATGACGCAGTGCTTTGGTTGCTGGACGCAGTGTGGTGTACGGGTTCGCGTTGACACTGAGCAAGGCAAAGTGCTGCGCATTGCGGGCAACCCTTATCATCCGTTGTCGCACGAGCACCATATAGACGCCTCTGTCCCCTTTGCCACGGCAATGGAACAGTTGACCGGGGAGTCAGGTCTTGACGCACGTTCTACCGCCTGCGCCCGTGGCGCAACCTTACTCGAAGGTCTGTACAGCCCGCTACGTATTCTGGAGCCTATGAAGCGCGTCGGTAAACGCGGTGAAGGAAAATGGCAGCGCATCAGCTTCGAACAGCTGATCAAAGAGGTGGTGGAAGGTGGCGATTTGTTTGGTGAAGGCCACGTTGATGGTCTGAGAGCTATCCACGATCCCACTACACCGCTTGATGCGAAACATCCCGGCTTTGGCCCAAAATCCAATCAACTGCTGGTCACCAATACCAGCGATGAAGGACGTGATACCTTTTTACGTCGCTTCGCACTGAACAGTTTCGGCAGTAAAAACTTCGGCGCTCATGGCGCTTACTGCGGTCTGGCCTATCGGGCCGGTTCAGGTGCGTTAATGGGCGATCTGGATAAAAATACCCACGTAAAACCCGACTGGGATAACGTCGAATTCGCACTGTTTATGGGCACCTCTCCGGCGCAATCCGGCAACCCGTTTAAGCGCCAGGCCCGCCAGCTGGCCAGCGCCCGTTTACGTGACGACTTCCGCTATGTTGTGGTGGCGCCAGCCCTGCCATTAACCACGGTGCTGGCTGACGATCGCGGCCACTGGCAGCCCGTACGACCGGGAAGCGACTCCGCGCTGGCTATGGGGATGATAAGCTGGATTATCGATAAACAACGCTATAACGCTGATTATCTCGCCATTCCCGGCGTGCAGGCCATGCAGCAGGCAGGAGAAAAAAGCTGGACTAATGCAACGCATCTGGTGATTACCGATGAAATTCCAACGCTTGCCGGACAACACCTGACCCTCGCCCATCTGAGTGCAAACGCAGCCCAGGAGCCGGTGGTCGTCAACGAGGCCGGTGAGATTGTCGCCGCCAGCAGTTGCCCGCGCGCTCAGCTGTTTGTTACCCGTGAAGTGACGCTGGCCGACGGGCAGACAGTAACGGTAAAAAGCAGCTTCCAGTGTCTGCGTGAGTCCGCAGAGAAACTGTCGCTAACGCAGTACAGCCAGCAGTGTGGGGTGTCAGAAGCAGACATTGCCGTTCTGGCCGACGCATTCACCCGCCACGGGCGTAAAGCGGCGGTGATCACGCACGGCGGAATGATGGCAGGCAATGGATTTTATAACGCCTGGTCGGTGATGATGCTCAATGCGCTTATTGGTAACCTCAGCCTTGAAGGCGGCGTGTTCGTCGGCGGCGGCAAATTTAATGGTGCCACCGACGGTCCGCGCTACAACATGGACAGCTTCGCCGGGAAGGTAAAACCGAAAGGGTTAAGCATCGCGCGCAGTAAAACCGCTTATGAGTCTTCGGAAGAGTACCGCAATAAGGTGGCTGCCGGGCAATCGCCCTTCCCGGCTAAAGCGCCGTGGTATCCGTTTGTCGCCGGTCAGCTTACCGAACTCCTCGTCTCGGCGCTTGAAGGTTACCCTTATCCGCTGAAAGCCTGGATCTCCAACATGACCAACCCGTTTTACGGCATTGCGGGGTTACGCGGCGTGGCGGAAGAAAAGCTCAAGGATCCTGCTCGTCTGCCGCTGTTTATTGCCATTGACGCCTTTATGAACGAAACCACGGCGCTGGCAGATTACATCGTGCCGGATACCCACAACTTCGAAAGCTGGGGATTCAGCGCTCCGTGGGCGGGCGTGGCCAGCAAAGCCACCACCGCGCGTTGGCCAGTTGTCAGATCGGCGACCAGCCTCACGGCTGACGGTCAACCGGCCTCGATGGAGTCTTTCTGTATCGCAGTGGCAAAGCGCATCGGGCTACCTGGATTCGGCGACAATGCAATTACCGATCCGCAAGGTAATCACTATCCGTTGAACCGTGCGGAAGATTACTACCTGCGTCTCGCGGCCAATATTGCGTTTATGGGCAAAGCTCCGGTTGCTGAAGCACAGCCGGAAGACATAGCGCTGACCGGGGTCCAGCGGATCATGCCTGTGATGACCCAAACGTTGAAAACCGATGAAATCAGCCGAGTGGCGTTTATCTACTCCCGCGGCGGGCGCTTTGCGCCGGACAACAGCGGGCGAGTTGATAACCGCGTCGGCAATGCCTGGGAAAAACCGCTCCAAATCTGGAATGCGAACGTCGCCGCGCACCGCCATGCGATTACTGGCGAGCGCTACAGCGGCTGCCCGGCCTGGTATCCATCACGTCTGTCAGATGGACGTGCGGTCGAGGAGTTGTTCCCGGAACAAGAGTGGCCGTTGAAGCTGATTTCCTTCAAATCCAATACCATGTCCAGCGCCACGGCGGTGATCCCACGCCTTCATCATCTGAAGCCGGTTAATCTGGTGGCGCTCAATCCACAGGATGGTCAGCGGTATGGTTTAGCACACGGCGATATCGTGCGTATCACCACCCCTGGTGGTCAGGCGCAAGCGCAGATAAGCCTGCTGCATGGCGTCATGCCGGGTGTCATCGCCATTGAACATGGTTACGGACATAAAGAAATGGGCGCGGCACAGCATACCCTCGACGGTGAGCCGATGGCGTTTGATGAGCAGATTAAGTCGGGGATTAATCTCAACGAATTGGGTTTTGCGGACCCAACCCGACAGGTAGCCAATACCTGGCTTGACTGGGTGTCGGGTGCGTCGGTGCGTCAGGGGTTGCCAGCGAGAATTGAGCGAGTGTAGCTCTGGTGCCGCATGGCATCGCGAACGCGTTTTACCCGGCCTACAGGACATCGTAGGCCGGATAAAGCACTGCCGCCACCCGGCAAAAAGCAGATTAGTTGTTTACTGGGATCACCGCACCTTTATATTTAGTACGGATCCAGTCCTGGATCTCTTTTGAATGCAGGACATCAACCAACGCTACGATATCCTTTTTCTTCTCGTCGCCACGATGCACGGTAATGATGTTGGCATACGGGTTGTTTTCACCACTTTCAACGGCAATAGGATCTTTCACTGGATCCAGCCCGGCATCGATGGCGTAGTTGGCGTTAATCACCACCGCATCGCCTTCGTCGTTGTTATACATCTGCGGTAACAGCGCGGCTTCCACGTTTGGCAGGAACTTCAGCTTTTTCGGGTTTTCGACGATATCGCTAATGCGCGCGGTTACTTTATCCACGCCCGGCTTCAGCTTGATCACACCCTCTTTTTCGAAAATCGACAGAATACGACCTTCCTCAGATACCGCATCACGCATGATGACTTTGCCGCCTTCCGGCAGATCTTTAAGTGATTTCACTTTTTTCGAATAGATACCAATCGGCTCAATGTGAATCGCTCCGGCGCTAACGAAGTCATACGTTTTATCGCCTGCATGGTCTTTAATCACGCTGTTCAGGTACGGAATATGCTGGAAGTAGTTGGCATCAATCTCACGGCCAGCCAGCGCAGTGTTCGGCAGAATGTAATCCTGGAACGGTTTAATCTCCAGATCGATCCCCTGCTTCGCCAGAATCGGTTTGGCCTGTTCAAGGATCTCCGCATGCGGCACGTTAGACGCGCCAACGGTCAGAGTATCAGCCCAGGAGGCAAAGCTCAGGGCGCTTAAGGTTGCTGCGGCGAGTAACGTCAGTGATTTTTTCATGATAATGGTTTCCGTATTTTATTAGCGTTTATCTAACAGAGAGGTGATCACATCGCCGCAAAGCTGGATGATGAAGACAATGAGCAAAATCGTCACCGTCGCCACCAGCGTGACGTCGCTGTGGTTGCGCTGGAATCCTTCCAGATAGGCCAAATTCCCTAAACCACCGGCACCAATTACCCCTGCCATCGCGCTGTAGCTAACCAACGCAATTAGCGTCACGGTGATCCCGGACACCAGAGCAGGAGAGGATTCCGGCAGTAAAACTCGAAAAATAAGCGTGCTCAGCCGTGCGCCCATCGAACGCGTCGCTTCAATAACGCCTTTATCCACTTCACGCAGAGCGATTTCGACCAGACGCGCATAAAACGGCGCGGCCCCCACGATCAGCGCAGGCAACGCGGCATTGGCGCCGAGAATGGTGCCTACCATCGCTTTGGTAAACGGGATCAGCAGCACGATCAAAATGATGAATGGGATCGAACGAAAGATATTCACCACCAGTGAAATAGCACTATATACCGCACGATTAGGGAACAATCCGCCGCGCGCTGTCAGGAACAATGCCAGGCCAAGCGCGATGCCCAGAATAAAGGTCGCCGCCCCCGAAAGAGCTGTCATATACAGCGTTTCCTGGGTTGCCGCTAACAGTTGATCCCACTTCAGATGGGGAAACAGTTCTTCAGCCATGTTGAATCACCTCGCCTTCAATGTCGCTCTGGCGCAGGTCGGCCAAAATATTGTTCAATTGTTCCTCAGAGGCCACCACGTGCACCCAGAGTTGACCAAACACGCCGTGTGCGGTTTGCGTCATTTTGCCGTGCAAGATGTTGAACGGCAGGCCATAGCGCAGGGTCAATTCCCCAACCACAGGCCGATGGGTACGTTGCCCGGTAAAGGTTAATTTGATAACCACCCCACCCAACTCGCTTGCCAGCTGCGGATTAAACTCGTCTTCTTCGGTGTACTGGCTCACCTGACGAACAAACTGTCGGGTAATAGGCTGCTGAGGATGGGTAAAGACGCTGAGCACATCACCTTCCTCAACGACCTTGCCGTTTTCCATTACCGCGACGCGATCGCAGATTTTGCGTACCACGTGCATTTCATGAGTGATCAGCACAATGGTCAATTTGAAGCGACGGTTTATATCGAGGAGTAAATCGAGGATCTGATCGGTAGTTTGCGGATCCAGCGCCGAGGTGGCTTCGTCACACAGCAGGACATCTGGATTGTTCGCCAGCGCACGAGCAATTCCTACACGCTGTTTTTGCCCACCGCTGAGCTGGGAAGGATACGCATTTTCACGACCACTCAGCCCAACCAGCGTAATCAGTTCAGCAACCCGCGTTTTGATGGACGCTTTGGACGCACCGGCGATTTGCATAGAGAACGCAATGTTTTCGCTAACGGTCCGCGACCACAACAAATTGAAGTGTTGAAACACCATGCTGATTTTCAGTCGCGCCTGGCGTAACGATTCCCCACTGGCGGCCGAGATATCGTGGCCGTTAATCGTCACGCTGCCGGAAGTTGGTTTTTCGAGACCATTGAGCAAACGAATTAAGGTGCTTTTACCTGCCCCGCTGTAACCAATAATGCCGTAAATCTGCCCCTGTTCAACCGTCAGGTTGACGTTATCGACAGCGGTGATGGCAAGCCTGCCTGGCGTAAACACTTTCGAAATATTTTTCAGGACAATCATGTCGTTTAGGTATCCGCTGCTACTTATTGTTCTTCTGCTAGCGCTTTTAGCTGTTTAGCAGTATGGATGTCCAAACGAGTGTAATCAGTGGAATTGGCTTTTAAAATGAATTAAAACGCATTTGATATAACTTTTAGAAATATAGTGCTGCATCGACGTCAACAGCATAAAACGTAGTCATCGAGATGTTAAATGCTGTTTGTTGCGCAACAAATCGCAACGCCGGATAACCTCTTTATCCATACCGATGAACAAATTAATGAATAATTTTTGTAAAACTTCACAGAAGTGTTTTGAAACGCTGTTTCCATTTTCCTTTTTGATAATTTTCAGCGTATAATGCGCGCCAATTGTCTCTTGAATGGTTTCAGCACATTGACCTGTAAAACTCAACGACTACAGAACTCACCATCCCGTTGGGCTGAAACACAAGCACACATTCCTCTGCACGCTTTTTCGATGTCACCTATCCTTAGAGCGAGGCATCACAACTTTCGTAACTCAGGTTTAGCTTCCCATCCGTGCGCGATGGGAGCCAGATTTCCATATCCTTCTCAACTTAAAGACTAAGACTGTCATGAAAAAGACGAAAATTGTTTGCACCATCGGTCCGAAAACCGAATCCGAAGAGATGTTAACCAAAATGCTGGACGCGGGCATGAACGTCATGCGTCTGAACTTCTCCCACGGCGACTACGCAGAACACGGTCAGCGCATCAAGAATTTGCGCAACGTTATGAGCAAAACCGGCAAGAAAGCCGCAATCCTGCTCGACACCAAAGGTCCGGAAATCCGTACCATCAAACTGGAAGGCGGTAACGACGTTTCCCTGAAAGCGGGCCAGACCTTCACCTTCACCACCGACAAATCTGTCGTAGGCAACAACGAAATCGTTGCTGTAACTTACGAAGGCTTCACTAAAGATCTGTCTGTCGGCAACACCGTTCTGGTTGACGATGGTCTGATCGGCATGGAAGTTACCGCCATCGAAGGTAACAAAGTTATCTGTAAAGTGCTGAACAACGGCGACCTGGGCGAAAACAAAGGCGTTAACCTGCCGGGCGTTTCCATCGCGCTGCCAGCACTGGCTGAAAAAGACAAACAAGACCTGATCTTCGGTTGCGAGCAAGGCGTTGACTTCGTTGCAGCGTCCTTTATCCGTAAGCGTTCTGACGTCGTTGAAATCCGTGAGCACCTGAAAGCGCACGGCGGCGAAAACATCCAGATCATCTCCAAAATCGAAAACCAGGAAGGCCTGAACAACTTCGACGAAATCCTCGAAGCGTCTGACGGCATCATGGTTGCGCGTGGCGATATGGGCGTTGAGATCCCGGTTGAAGAAGTTATCTTCGCGCAGAAGATGATCATCGAAAAATGTATCCGTGCACGTAAAGTCGTTATCACTGCGACCCAGATGCTGGACTCCATGATCAAAAACCCGCGTCCGACCCGCGCTGAAGCCGGTGACGTAGCGAACGCCATCCTCGACGGTACCGACGCAGTAATGCTGTCTGGCGAGTCTGCAAAAGGTAAATACCCTCTGGAAGCCGTTACCATCATGGCGACCATCTGTGAGCGTACTGACCGTGTGATGACCAGCCGTCTGGACTTCAACAACGACAGCCGCAAACTGCGCATCACCGAAGCCGTTTGCCGTGGCGCGGTTGAAACTGCTGAAAAACTGGACGCGCCGCTGATCGTCGTCGCAACCCAGGGTGGTAAATCCGCTCGCGCAGTACGTAAATACTTCCCGGATGCCACCATCCTGGCGCTGACCACCAACGAAACTACCGCGCGTCAGCTGGTGCTGAGCAAAGGCGTTGTTGCACAGGTGGTTAAAGAAATCAGCTCTACCGATGATTTCTATCGTCTGGGTAAAGAAGTCGCTCTGGAAAGCGGTCTGGCTCAGAAAGGTGACGTTGTGGTTATGGTTTCTGGTGCACTGGTTCCGAGCGGCACCACCAACACCGCATCCGTTCACGTGCTGTAATAATTCCATCGCGAATTAATTTGCTTAAAAAAGCGCCCTGGTGGCGCTTTTTTTATTTTATCGATAGCCACAATTAATAAAAAATCAAATCGGATTTCACTATCTAATCCGTGATTATCTAAGATGAATCCGATGGAAGCTTTCTGTTTTCACTCGGGTTTTTAGCCGTTTTTGCACAATTCGATGCTTCTTTGAGCGAACGATCAAAAATAAGTGCATTCCCATCAAAAAAATATTCTCAACATAAAAAAGTTTGTGTAATACTTGTAACGCTACATGGAGATTAACTCAATCTAGAGGGTATTAATAATGAATCGTACTAAACTGGTACTGGGCGCGGTAATCCTGGGTTCTACTCTGCTGGCAGGTTGCTCCAGCAACGCTAAAATCGATCAGCTGTCTTCTGACGTTCAGACTCTGAACGCTAAAGTTGACCAGCTGAGCAACGACGTGAACGCAATGCGTTCCGACGTTCAGGCTGCTAAAGATGACGCAGCTCGCGCTAACCAGCGTCTGGACAACGCAGCTACTAAATACCGCAAGTAATAGTATCTGTGTAATAAAAATGGCGCACATTGTGCGCCATTTTTTTTGCTCTGAATTCCCCTTCCCTGTTATTGCGTAGCGCGCACCTCAGCATCTCCTCCCGGCACGCCATTTTGCGCAGACTTCACTTCTGGCCCATTGCTCGCGACCGATGCTTGCCCGGCAGTGACGGTGACCGGATAACCTGCGCGACGATACAACGCCCTTTCCACCAGACTGTTATCCACCGCTTTATTGTCTTTAAACTGGGTAAAACCGGCTGGCAGCACATACGGCATGGTCTGGACGTTTTGTTCCTCTTCCGGCGACAGCGGTCGATGCACTTCGACATACCTCATGCCGTTCGGCTCAATCGAATATTTTATCGGCTCATTAATCACCCTCACCGGCGTGCCTGTGCGGACCTGAGCAAACAGTGCTTTAATGTCCGGCGCGTTCATGCGAATACAACCAGAACTCACACGCAGGCCCACGCTGTCCGGCGCGCTGGTGCCATGGATCAGATACTCACCGTTTCCATGCGCCAGACGCAGTGCAAAGCGTCCTAACGGGTTATTTGGCCCGGCAGGTACAACAGGCGGTAATGTGATGCCGCGCTCCAGAGAGCGTTTACGGATGCCTGGTGTAGGGGTCCAGGTAGGATTCGGGATTTTCTGCCCAACCCGGGTTTCCATTACCGGCGTTTCCAGCCCCTGCAAACCGATACCAATTGGGAATACCTGAACAATATTCTCTCCTGGCGGGAAGTAATACAGACGCAGTTCCGCCAGATTCACAATAATGCCTTCGCGTGGTGCATCCGGCAGCAGTAATTGTGAGGGAATAGTAATCAGGGTTCCGGGTTTAGGTACGGGGGCAATAGTGTTGTTGGCTTCAAGGATCAGCATGGCAGCGGTATCAAACTTACGGGCTATCGCCTGTAGGTTTTTATCGCCTTCCTGCACGGTGTAGGTTTGGTTTTGCCCAACAAGGCGGCTGTTCGCCTGGGGCAAAGGATAATCGACCGCCCATGCGGCCTGAATAGCGCTGTAAGCGCCGATTAGCATTAACGTAATAACAGACGCGCGTTTCATACTCACTCACCCCCCTGGCGTTCTTGCCGGACGGCGGCGAGCGCCCAATCCGGCTTACGAGTCACTGCGTTGCCTTACACGAACGCTTTCAAGTCGGTCTGAAAGTTAACGTGTTTTATCAGTTTAGCTAAGAGTTGCGGCTTTGGCGCGAATAGCCCGAATCATCGCCTCCAGCCCTTGTGAACGAGACGGCGTGAGGTGCTGTGCGAGCGCCATTTTTTCAAACCACGGACGCACATCAAAATTCACAATATCCTGGGCCGTCATGCGATCATACAAAATGAACACCACGGCAATAAGTCCTTTCACAATTGCCGCATCACTGTCGCCCTGTAATTCAATAATCCCTTCGCCATTCTGGTTCATAACAATCCATACCTGACTTTGACATCCCTGGATGCTATTTTCCGGGCAGCGTAAGTCGTCGTTTAATTCCGGCAAACGCTGACCCAGCTCAATAATGTACAGGTATTTCTCTTCCCAATTAGCGCAACGCAGAAAATTACGCAACAACTTTTCTTTATCCGGTAGCGCAGCCATAACGCCTCCCTGTTAGCCCAGTAAGTGATGAATACGCTTGAGGCCCGTTACCAGGCGATCCACTTCTTCATGGGTGTTGTACATTGCAATCGACGCCCGGCACATAGCAGGAACGTTATAGTAGGCCATCAGCGGCATAGCGCAGTGATGCCCCGTCCGCACGGCTATTCCATAGTTATCAAGAAAACTGCCGACGTCAAAGGCGTGATGTTTACCAAGGTTAAATGCAATCACACCCAGGCGGTTATCCGGTCCGTAGAGTGTCAAATCCGGCACATCCGCCAGTTGCTCCAACGCATAGCGCATCATGAACTGTTCATATTCGCTGATTTCAGTAAGCCCCAGTGCTGAAACATACTCAATAGCCGCGCCGAGTCCGATAATACCTCCGGTATTTGGCGTTCCGGCTTCAAAACGCCAGGGGGCTTTAGCCCACGTTGTTCCCTGACTCAAACTCACCGTCGCAATCATTGAACCACCGCCTTCCCAGGGTGGCATCTCCTGCAACAGCGACTCTCTGGCATACAGAACGCCAATACCGGTTGGTCCATAAAGTTTATGCCCGGAGAAAACATAAAAATCGCAATCCAGTGCCTGGACATCCACCTGATGATGCATCACCGCCTGTGCGCCATCCACCAACACTTTTGCGCCGTATTGATGCGCCAGCTCAATCATTTCCGATAACGGGTTCTCGGTACCCAACACGTTAGAAACGTGGGTAATCGCCAGCAGTTGCGTACGATCGTCAAACAGCGTCGGCAGCGTCTCCAGCTGCAACGTACCATCGGCATTGAGCGGAATAACGCGCAGCTCTGCCCCTACGCGGGCACACAGCATCTGCCAGGGCACAATATTGGCGTGGTGCTCCATTTCGCTGATGATAATGTTATCGCCCGCTCGCACATTGCTGCTGCCCCAGCTGTTCGCCACCAGATTGATGCCTTCCGTCGTACCACGAACAAACACCAGCTCTTCCGCTGAGCGGGCGTTAATAAACAACGAGGCAAGCTTGCGCACATTTTCCATTTTTTCCGTGGCCTGGGCGCTCAGCGTATGAATACCTCGGTGGACCGCCGCATAGCCGTGACGATAAAACTCGGCCTCGGCATCAATCACCTGATTGGGTTTTTGCGCGCTGGCAGCGCTGTCCAGATACGCCAACGGTAAACCGTTCACTTCACGCGTCAGGACCGGAAAGTCTGCCCGTACTTTTTCAATGGGAAATGTCATGCTGCGCCTCCCGGCAAGCGTTGGGCGATCCGCGCCAGTACCTGTTGTTTCAGCGTTTCATCGCCCAGGGCTTCTGTCAGCTCAGCGGCAAACGCATAGAGAATCATGTGTTGAGCATCCTGCTGGCCGATCCCTCGCGAACGCAGATAGAACATCTGTTCGTCGTCGATCCGTCCTACCGTCGCCCCGTGGCTGCATTTCACATCGTCGGCGTAAATTTCGAGCTGTGGCTTGGTATCAACCTCCGCCAGCTTTCCGAGCAACAAATTATTGTTGGTCATCTGACCGTCGGTTTTGATGGCGTGCTGGGCGACGTTGATCAGACCATTGAAGACCGCTCGTCCCTTATCGCTGACAATCGTTTTATGCAGCTGGCGACTGTTGCAATACCCTTTGTTGTGCTCAAGCCAGGTCCGTGTATCACAGACTTCATTTTTCACCGGCATCGCCAGACTGTTCAGCCGAAGCGTGGTGTTTTCACCGTTAAGCTGCGTACTGGTGTTATGGCGCAATACCGCATCACCAAGCAAGAAACTGTGGCTAACGGCAGTAGCATCCGCGCCCAATTGAATGTCATTATGCGCGAAGTGGTGACTAAACGGATTTTCGAACGCCAGTTTGATATGGCGCAAATGGGCGTTTGCCGCGACGTTCATCGTTAAGCGTGCGCCGGTGAAATGGCGACGCTCGCTGAGGCTGGCATAGTGTTCAATGACGGTGGCTTCTGCGCCTTCCGCTAGCTCCAGATGGTGGCGATAGTGCGCCGTATTCACCTCATCGCCCGCCAGCCCCTGGGTTATGTGCAGCAGCAGCAGCGGTTTCGCGGGGCGCTGGTTACGCTTCACCTGAATGTGCGTTACGCTACGGGACAGGCTTTCGGTAAGGTGCAAAAACACTTCCGGTTGGATAGCCGCTGGCAGCACCTGGCGCGCATCGTCAATGGTAATGTCAAAACCGCTACCGTCTGTACTGTCGCTGAGCGTCGGAGAGAATTGCCCGTCAACAAACACCAGTCGTACAGCATCAATTGTCGGCGACAACGCTGCACATTGGGCTGACGTTATCTCAGCGACATGACTGACAAACTGGCTGTTGGTTAATCCCTCCAGCGGCGTGTATTTCCAGTCCTCATGTTTACGCGTTGGCAGCCCCAGACGCAGCATCTGTTGCAAGTGCTGCTGCGCATGGTGTGAGCGTGTCTCCCCTTGCGTCTCAAACAGATGATGCCACTGTTGCAGCACGTTACTGCTGTTCGCTAAGCCAGCCATAACCTTGCTCCTCCAGTTGTTTGACCAGCGTAAAATCACCGGACTTCACAATTCGCCCCTGGTAGAGAACGTGAACAAAATCGGGTTTGATATAGTCCAGGATGCGCTGATAGTGAGTGACGATAATGAATGAGCGTTTCCCGTCACGCAGCGAGTTCACGCCATCCGCAACGATTTTCAGCGCATCAATATCCAGCCCGGAGTCTGACTCATCAAGAATGCACAACTGAGGCTCCAGCACGGCCATTTGCAGAATGTCATTACGTTTTTTCTCACCGCCGGAGAAACCGACGTTTACCGAGCGCGTGAGCAAATCCTCCGGCATCTTCAGCAGCGCTATTTTCTCTTCCATCAGATCCTGGAAGTCGAATCGATCCAGCGACTCTTCGCCACGGTAACTCCGCACCGCATTCAGCGCCGTTTGCAGGAAAAACTGGTTACTGACGCCAGGGATTTCCACCGGATACTGGAATGCCATAAAGATCCCTTCACCGGCCCGGTCTTCCGGCGACAGTTCCAGTAAATCCTTGCCGTTGAACTCTACCGTTCCGCCAGTGACGTCGTAGTCTTCCCGTCCAGCGAGAGTTGCGGAAAGCGTACTTTTCCCCGAACCGTTTGGTCCCATAATGGCGTGAACTTCTCCGGGTCGAACCTCAAGGCTCAACCCACGCAGGATCGCCTTATCTTCCACACTGACCTGTAAATCTTTGATGCTTAACATGTGCTTTCCTTAAAATTTAACCGACGCTGTGCTCAAGACTTATGGCGAGAAGTTTTTGCGCTTCCACAGCAAACTCCAGCGGCAGTTCAGAGAACACGTCTTTACAGAAACCATTCACGATCATCGAAATGGCATCCTCTTCACTGATGCCGCGCTGCAGGCAGTAAAACAACTGGTCTTCACCAATACGCGACGTGGTGGCTTCATGTTCAAGCTGGGCGCTATTGTTACGACACTCCACATACGGGAAGGTGTGTGCCCCACAATCCGCACCGATCAACATCGAGTCGCATTGGGTATAGTTGCGGGCGTTAGTAGCGGTCGGCATGATTTTCACTAAGCCGCGATAACTGTTCTGGCTGTGTCCGGCGGAGATCCCTTTCGAGATAATGGTCGATTTGGTGTTTTTGCCAATGTGGATCATTTTGGTGCCGGTATCGGCCTGCTGATGTCCACTGGTCAGCGCGACGGAGTAGAATTCGCCGATCGAGTTGTCGCCACGCAAAATGCAGCTTGGGTATTTCCAGGTAATGGCCGAGCCGGTTTCCGACTGCGTCCACGACATTTTGCTGTTTTCGCCTTCGCAGAGTGCGCGCTTGGTGACGAAATTCAAAATACCGCCCGTATTGCCATCGCCGGGAAACCAGTTTTGCACCGTGGAGTATTTCACTTCGGCATCTTTGTGAATGATGACTTCCACCACCGCCGCGTGTAGTTGGTAACTGTCGCGCACCGGGGCTGAACAGCCTTCGATATAGCTGACGTAGCTGCCCTCATCCGCAACCAGAATGGTGCGTTCAAACTGCCCGGTTTTTTCCGCATTGATACGGAAATAGGTCGACAGCTCCATTGGGCAACGTACGCCTTTCGGTACATAAATAAACGTGCCGTCAGATGCCACCGCCGCATTCAGCGCGGCAAAGAAATTGTCATTGCCGGGGACAACCGTGCCCAGGTACTGTTTTACCAGCTCAGGATGATCGTGAATGGCCTCACCGAACGAACAGAAAATAATGCCCTGCTCCGCCAGTTTGTCGCGATAGGTGGTCGCTACCGATACCGAGTCGAAAATAGCATCAACCGCCACTTCTTTGCCTTCACGTACCGGCACGCCAAGCTGTTCGAATGCGTCCTCAACCTCTTTGCTTAAAAATGCATTCGCGCCCGTTTGCTGTACCGCTCCCGGTTCGGACGCACAGGTTTCATCGCAGTTACCGCAGGAAGGTGCGGAGTAATAGCTATACTCCTGATAATTCAGTTTGTCGTAATGCGCTTTAAGCCAGTGTGGTTCTTCCATGGTCAGCCACGCTTTAAAGGCATTCAGGCGAAATTCCAGCATCCAGTCGGGTTCATTTCGTTTTGCCGAAATCGCGCGCACGACATCTTCATTGATCCCTTTTGCCAGCTCATCAGTTTGCAGTTGGGTGAAGAAGCCCTCTTTGTAATTAAGGTGCCCGCCAGCCCAGGTGTTGACATCGTCAGTTGCTTCAGTATTACGAGACATAGTACCGCCTATACCCCAAAACTTTCGCCACAGCCGCATTCGTTCTGGGCTTTCGGGTTATGAAATTTAAATAACTGGTTTAATCCTTCGCGAACGAAATCGACTTCTGTACCGTCAATGAACGGCATCGCCTGCAACGGCACATAAAGTCTGGCGCCCTCCGTTTCAAACAGCAGATCGTCTTTTTCGGGTTGGCGGACGGTATCCAGCACGTAGCCGAATCCCGCGCACCCTGTTTGCTTCACACCTAGACGCACACCCAACATGTCAGGTTGCTTTGCCACCAGTTCACGGATATGCGCCGCAGCCGCTGGCGTTAACGTCAGCCCACGCCAGGCAAAATCGTCCGGGTTAAATGTTCCTGAATGCAATTCCATAGAGTTACCTCGAGTCACTAGCTTTTAAGCTATAACACCATGTTAGTGATAATGATTATCACTTCAACCCCTCAACAGCAGGGGCATTCGGGTTAATCGCCCTTTCTGACTACTTTTACTAAGCATAGACCCTGCAGCGAGGGTTTACAGGGATGGATTATTTTGTTCAATGCATTGATTAATAATGGATTATGAAAATCCAATCGTTCAGTCAGGTCAAATGACAAAAGATGTATAGAAAATGTCTATTTAAAGGATAGGTGGGGATGAAGGTAGGGAAAAACAATTCAAATAATAAACAAACAACAAAAAACCCTTAAGTCTGCTTGCTGGCAGGCTTAAGGGTTCCGGCCCCATCCGGCGCTTATCTCCGGCACTCATATTGGCTTAGCTCTTGAAGGGGCGATAAGAAGAATCTCATACACCGATTAGTTTTTTTTAACACTAATTGCGGTTTGACTATTTTATAAACGCGTTCAATCACATATTTAACGCTGTGCCTCACTGAGCGTGTCCAGCAGCAGGCGTAGCCCTGCGGGTTGATGTTCACGTGAAAGGTATAAACCATAAATCGGCAGGCATTTAGGTTGAAGTTCTGGCAGTAATCGAATTAGCTTTCCCTGCTCCAGCCCTTCCTGCGCCTCCAGCTCTGGCACCAACGCGATCCCCATTCCGGCCACCGCCGACTCGCAGAGCAGCGAAGAGATCCCTGCACTCAAATTCCCTTTAATTGCAACGGAGACAGACTGCCCCTGAGGATCCAAAAAGTGCCAGGATTGTCCGGCAAAACCGCTGTAGTACAGGCAATTGTGCCGTGTGAGATCGTCGATTGTCTCAGGTGTGCCATGTTGATGCAGATAATCTGCAGACGCGCAAAGCACCGATTTACAGTCGCCCAACCGACGGGCAATAGTCCCTGGCTCTGGATTATCTGTTATGCGGATCGCCACATCGATGCGTTCCCCCACAAGGCTTACCGGTTGATTATTGATCTCCACCTCAATACGTAATTGCGGATATTGCGCCATAAACGTCGGCAGAACCGGAGCAAGAATATGCATCGCGGTAAAATGGGCGCAGGCTACACGTAGCGTGCCGGAGGGAATTTGCGCGGCACTGGCGGCACCAATATCCAGCGAAAGTTGCGCCAGAGAACGTGTTTTCACTAATGCCTCTTCACCCGCTGGCGTGATCGTCAAGCGACGCGATGAGCGATGGATAAGCCTTGCGCCTGCCCATTTTTCCATCTCGTCGAGATAACGACTGACCATCGGACGGGAAAGCCCCAACGCACGCGCGGCTGCGCTCAGGCTACCCAAATCACAGATATGGTTGAATACCGTTGCCGCCATCACTCTGTCCATTGTTCCCATCCGATCGTTTTATGAAACTCAGCATGTCCTAATGAGGGAATTCTAACAGATCCGAATATCCTTAAAATACGGGAACTATCAAAAGACAATTTCCTGCACAAGGTTACCTGGTATGAAAGTTAAAACTCTGGCTCTGCTGTTACCTCTGTTTGCGTCTTCAGCTTTCGCCGCGCCGCTACAGCTGGACGTCTATAATCCACAGGATAAGGCTATTTTCCCGGTTTCTTCGACGCTGGTGTCTGGCCCAAAAGAGGCGATTTTGTTTGACGCCCAGTTCAGTACCAAAGATGGCGAACAACTGGTGCAAATGATTCGAGCCAGCGGTAAAACGCTGAAGGCTATTGTGATCACCTCCGGTGATCCGGATTTCTATTTTGGTTTGCAGCCCATCGTTGAGGCCTTCCCACAGGTAAAAGTCCTGGCAACGCCGCAGGTGGTAGACCATATCCGCGCCACCAAAGAGGCCAAGCTGCAGTTCTGGGGCCCGCAAATGAAGGACGGCGCACCAACATCGCTCACCGTTCCGCAGGCGACTACGCAAACGCAGTTCACGGTTGATGACGAAACGCTGGAACTGCGTCACGCCAACGATTATGCAGCGTATATCTGGATCCCGGCGAATCGAGCCATTATTGGCGGCACAGGCGTGGCTTCAGGTATTCACGTCTGGACGGCGGATACACAGTCTGAACAACAACGTAGTGCATGGCGTAGCGTACTGAGCGAAATGCAGAGCTTACAGCCCACTCAGGTGGTACCGGGTCATTACATTGGCGACCGCCCAACCGGTGATAAAGCTATTCGCTTCACCCAGGACTATTTGCAGTCGTTTGAGCAGGCGCTAGGGGCGAAAAAAGGATCGGGTTATGTGATTAAAACCATGACGGCAGCATGGCCAGGCCTTGCAGACGTAAGCTCGCTGGAACTAAGTGCAAAAGTTAACAGCGGCGAGATGAAGTGGTAATGAAGATTTAAAGCAAAAAATAACCCCGAACGCGTGTC
The DNA here is from genome assembly GCF_001037485.2 of Citrobacter sp. MGH105. Classification (NCBI taxonomy): domain Bacteria; kingdom Pseudomonadati; phylum Pseudomonadota; class Gammaproteobacteria; order Enterobacterales; family Enterobacteriaceae; genus Citrobacter; species Citrobacter sp. MGH105. The sequence goes on from NZ_CP073048.1 coordinate 2,894,824, forward strand.
GGGGTTTCGTTACGATAAGCATACCGGAATCAATGAACGCCCATGCGCCAGGCAAAATAGATCTCTTCTTTCAGTTCAGTGGAAGAGAGCGCCAACAGATCTGCAAACTCCAGCTCAAGCTGTTTCAGCCTTTTCAGGTACTGAGCCGGTGAAAGATCGGTTTTATCACGACGTAAAAATTCTATTGCCAGTTGGGCAGGGTCTAATTGGGTAGACATATCATCCTCGCTTGTGTTCAAAACCTGCACAGTATAACACCATTCCCTGTGCAGATAATGACCAAAAGCAATATGCATCACAAAATTGCGGTCGTCAGACGCGACGTGCAGCACAATCGACCCTGCTCATCGAAGATTTCTATTTGCCACACCTGGTGACGAGAACCTGTATGTAACGCGCGACATACGCCCCTGACGAGCCCTTCCCGTGCAGAACGGATATGGTTGGCGTTGATCTCCAGGCCCACCACTTTCTGCTCACCCTGAGTACACAAGTAGCCAGCTACCGAACCAATGCTTTCCGCCAGCACCACGGATGCGCCGCCGTGTAACAACCCAAAGGGTTGTTTGGTGCGATGGTCCACCGGCATCGTAGCTTCCAGCGTATCGTCGCCAATGTGCACAAAACGAATATCGAGCAACCCAACCATATTTCCTTCACCCATGGCATTGAGCGCCTCGAGTGTGACTTCACGTTTCCAGATCATCCTATAATCTCCAGCAGTGCCTGTAATGGGTGGCGAACGCCCGTACCTTCAACGCGTTTAACCTGGCTGCGACAGGAGTACCCTGTAGCCAGACAACGGTTACGTGGCAATCGTTGCATTGCCTGGTGCCATGATAACTCATAGATACCCAATGAGTTTTGGTGATTCTTCACTTCGTGACCGTAAGTGCCAGCCATACCACAGCACCCCACGCTGACGTTCTCCAACTTTGCGCCAAAGCGAGCAAAAATAGTCGCCCACTGTGCAGACGCGCCCGGCAAAGCCGTCACTTCGGTACAGTGGCCAAAGAAGTACCACGGTTCACCGCCAACAGCGACTGACTGCTGTGTTTCCACAGCTTTAGATAACCATTCGTTGGCCAGCAGCACATGGAAATCACCCCGCTGTTCTCCCAGCACCAGCTTGTATTCATCGCGATAACAAAGCACCAGCGCCGGATCAACACCCACCATCGGAATATTCAGCTTCGCTACCCGGTTAAGAAACTCGGATGTCTTTTTCGCCGTTTTGGCAAAACGGTTTAAAAAGCCTTTAATGTGCTGCGCCTTGCCGTTTGGCGAAAACGGCAGCAGTACCGGCTGCATACCCAGTTTTTCTACCAGACGTATAAAATCAGCCACCACCTGCGCATCGTAATAGCTGGTGAACGGATCCTGTACCACCAGCACCGTGCGGGCTTTTTGCTCGAGGCTGAGTAATTCGAGCTGTTCAAGCGTCATGTTGGCAGAACGATGCCCCACCAGTTGGCGTTGCAGCGACGGCGCAGACAATAGCGGTAAATCAACCATTCCAATGTGCTTTTTAGCCAGATTTCGCACCAGCGGCTGATTGATGAAGAAGTTAAACGTTTTAGGCGCCCGCGCCATTAGCGGTGCATAGCTCTCAACGGTCGCCACCATATGATCGCGCAACGGGCGCAGATAACGCGTGTGGTACAGTTGCAGGAAGCGTGAGCGGAACTCCGGCACATCAATTTTAATCGGACACTGTGTGGAACAGGCTTTACACGCCAGGCAACCTGACATCGCCTCTTTTACTTCGTGCGAGAAATCGTATTCACCCTTGCGTGCATGCCAGCTGTTGCGGGTACGGGTAATCAGCGTGCGTAAACTGGCGCGTTTTTCCGGTAGTTCTTTTTCCAGTTGCACAGGATCGATCCCGCGATCGGCCAACAGACGCAGCCATTCACGTACCAGCGTAGCTCGCCCTTTCGGAGAATGGATACGGTTAAGGCTGATTTTCATCGACGGACACATGGGGCTTTTCGCATCGAAGTTAAAGCATAACCCGTTGCCATTACACTCCATTGCCCCACGCCACTCCTGGCGTACGGCCAGCGGGATTTGACGGTCATACGTTCCGCGTTTCACCGCGTCCACTTTCATCATCGGCGCATCAACGTCTTCCGGTGGACAGATTTTGCCGGGGTTGAGCCGGTTTTGCGGATCAAACACCGATTTCACTTTGCGCAGTTCACGATACAGTTCATCACCGAAAAACGCCGGACTGTATTCCGCACGAAAACCTTTCCCGTGCTCACCCCACAACAAACCGCCATATTTTGCCGTCAGCGCGACGACATCATCAGAAATGCGTTTCATCAGCACTTCCTGCTGCGGGTCGCACATATCTAAAGCCGGCCTGACGTGCAGCACGCCAGCATCCACGTGGCCGAACATGCCGTAACTCAGACCATGGCTGTCGAGCAGCGCGCGAAACTCGGCAATATAGTCAGCCAGATGCTCCGGAGGAACGCAGGTATCCTCGGCGAACGGAATTGGCTTCGCAGAACCTTTTGCATTGCCCAGGAGACCGACAGCCTTTTTGCGCATGGCGTAAATTCGTTCGACGCCCGCCAGTTCAGTACATAGCTGCCAGCCAATAACGCCCGCTTCCTGACGAGCGATTAACCCATCCAGGCGTTCGCAGAGTGCGCTGATCTGCGAATTAATCAAGGTTTCATCGTCACCGGCAAACTCGACAATATTCAGGCCCAGCATCTCTTTATCCGCTACATCGGTAATCAGTTCGCTTACCGAGTGCCAGACGATGTCTTCACGCGCCAGATTGAGTACTTTGGAGTCGACGGTTTCTACCGACAATGCGCGCGCTTCCACCATCACCGGCGCGTTACGCAACGCCGAATCAAACGAATCGTACTTAACGTTAACCAACTGTCTGACTTTGGGCAGTGGCGTGATATCAAGGCGGGCTTCGGTGATAAACGCCAGCGTACCTTCAGAGCCGGTAAGAATGCGGGTTAAATCAAATTCGGTCATCTCATCGTTAAAGACGTGCCGCAGATCGTAACCCGTCAGGAAGCGATTAAGTTTCGGGAATTTATCCATGATCAGCTGTCGGTTATCACGACAACGCTCATAAACGGTCTTATAGATACGGCCAATCGTGGTATTGCTTTTACCCAGCATTTCGGCAAGCTCGACCGGCATGGGCTGGGTATCCAGAATATCACCGCCCATCAGCACCGCACGGATGCCCAACACATGATCGGAAGTTTTACCGTAAACCAACGATCCTTGCCCGGACGCATCGGTGTTGATCATCCCGCCGAGCGTTGCCCGGTTACTGGTGGATAATTCCGGGGCAAAGAAATAGCCATATGGCTTCAGAAACTGGTTGAGCTGGTCTTTTATCACCCCGGCTTCTACCCGCACCCAACCTTCTTGCGGGTTGATTTCAATAATCCGGCTCATATAGCGGGACATATCAACAATAATGCCCTGGTTCAGCGCCTGACCGTTGGTCCCGGTGCCGCCGCCGCGCGGGGTAAAAATCAACGACGAGAATAGCGGTTCTGCCGCCAGACGGGCGATTAGCGCCACATCTGCGGTTGAACGAGGGAAAACGACAGCATCAGGAAGCAGCTGATAAATACTGTTATCCGTCGACATTGTCAGACGATCGGCATAGCTCGTTGCCGTATCACCCGTGAATCCTTGCTGCTCCAGCGCCTGCAAAAAATTGAGCACCAGCTGAACGACACCTGGCGCCTGAGAAATTTGTGGAATCATTATAGTGACCCTTTCCTGCGGTCTGTGTTGTGAATTTAATCGTTTGCGTGTTGCTTTGTTTGTTGTATCACATTTTTTTCTAATACGCTCAGCAGATTTACAGGCAGAATCCGCCTGTTCAAAACCGCTGAAATTGCTCATCATTATAGAGTGTGATTAACGTGTTCACGTCGCGTCAACGTTCTGGCGCAAAGACAAAGGTGAAAAGTATTTATGGTAAATTTCCGTCAGCCCAGGGATATTGCACAAGTGCTGCTATCGGTGCTGTTTTTAGCCATCCTGATTGTGGCCTGTCTCTGGATTGTTCAGCCCTTTATCCTCGGTTTTGCCTGGGCAGGCACGATTGTCATTGCGACATGGCCTATCCTGCTACGCTTACAAAAATTGCTCTGGGGACGTCGTTCACTTGCCGTACTGGTGATGACACTGTTGTTAGTGCTGTTGTTCATCATCCCTATCGCGCTGCTGGTTAACAGTATCGTCGATGGCAGCGGGCCGCTGATCCATGCCGTAACCGCAGGTGATATGACACTACCGGATCTGGCATGGTTGAACAGCATTCCACTGGTGGGTGCCAAGATGTATGGCGCATGGCACAGTTTACTGGATATGGGCGGTTCGGCCATTATGGCCAAAGTTCGTCCTTATATCGGTACCACCACCACCTGGTTTGTCGGTCAGGCCGCGCATATCGGCCGCTTTATGATGCACTGTGGTCTGATGCTGCTGTTCAGCGCCCTGTTGTACTGGCGCGGTGAACAGGTCGCATTAGGTATTCGTCACTTCGCTTGCCGTCTTGCCTCAAAACGTGGCGATGCTGCCATTCTGCTGGCCGCGCAAGCCATTCGCGCCGTCGCATTGGGCGTTGTGGTCACCGCTCTGGTGCAGGCAGTGCTCGGGGGAATTGGTCTTGCGGTAACAGGCGTGCCTTACGCCACGCTGCTGGCGGTATTGATGATCCTGTCTTGTCTGGTGCAACTGGGGCCGTTGCCGGTGCTGATTCCGGCCATTATATGGCTGTACTGGACGGGTGATTCAACCTGGGGCACGGTTCTGCTGGTCTGGAGCGGCGTAGTCGGAACGCTGGATAACGTAATTCGACCAATGCTGATTCGTATGGGTGCCGATTTGCCACTGATCCTGATTCTCTCCGGGGTCATCGGCGGACTGATTGCCTTCGGCATGATTGGTCTGTTTATCGGTCCAGTAGTGCTGGCCGTTTCCTGGCGTCTGTTCTCCGCCTGGGTAAACGAAGCCCCTGCGCCAGGTACCAATCCGGATGAAATCCTCGAAGAAATTGCTGAAATCGAACGCAATAAGTAATCCAACACCAGGCGGCAGCGCCGCCTGATTGTTTAACAATACTAATCAATCCCTCCCTCTTACGGGATTAGACCCAATCTCGTCTTTCTTAAAATAATCATTTGTGTCGCAAATTCTTTACAGTTTTTAAACTATTGAGATGAATCTGATCGACGTAAAAAATCACTATGCCTACTATTAGCCCATGGCTTTAGATCAACACATTGATTTATAAGCATGGAAATCCCCTGAGTGAAACAACGAATTGCTGTGTGTAGTCTTTGCCCAACTCCCACGTTGGGCTTTTTTTTGTCCTTCGCGCGCCACTCCACCAACCTTAACGCACCAACACATTATCTTCCCCGTCAAGGAACAAATAATATTGCACAAAATACTGTGACTCTCTTCAAGCAGAAATATCCACAGCAATGTTATTACTATTCCACCGTCTTTTATGAAGTGACCAAATAATGAACGCATTAGAACTACAGGCGATCCGCCATATTTTTGCTATGACGGTGGAAGAAAGCGCCAGGTATATCGCGCGCGATAACAATGTTGCCGCCTGGCAGCAATGGGAAAAGGGTGAAAGAGAAATTCCAGAAGACATCATCCACATTTGTTCAGAAATGAAAGCAAGGAGGAAGTTAAGAATTAATGCAATTATCGACAAAATAAATAATCGTATCGGTAATAACACCATGCGTTTTTTCCCCGATCTGAACGCTTTTCAGGCGGTTTATCACCACGATGGTTTTCTCGACTGGAAAATCTATCAGTCGGCTGCTGTTGAACTCTATGCTCACGATCTCGAGCGTATGTGTTAAGAGATTGCAACGCCATACCTATTTAGCCTCTTCGCTGAGTAACACATTATGAAAAACACCTATTTCTCCACTGCGATAGGGCTGTACCTAAATTACCTGGTGCACGGCATGGGGGTCATTCTGATGAGCCTCAATATGTCTTCGCTGGAACAACAGTGGCAAACCAATGCTGCGGGCGTCTCGATTGTTATTTCCTCACTCGGTATCGGCCGCTTAAGCGTTTTATTAGTGGCAGGGATGCTTTCCGATCGCTACGGTCGCAGACCATTTATTATCCTTGGTATGACCTGCTACATGATTTTCTTTATTGGCATCATCAATACTCACAGTATTTTTCTTGCCTATGCTTTTGGTTTTTTAGCAGGAATGGCAAACAGTTTTCTCGATGCCGGAACCTATCCCAGCCTGATGGAGGCATTCCCCCGTTCCCCCAGCACAGCCAATATTTTGATAAAAGCCTTCGTCTCCAGCGGTCAGTTCCTGCTGCCGATGATCATCAGCCTGCTGGTGTGGAGCGAACTTTGGTTTGGCTGGTCCTTCCTGCTGGCGGCTGCCGTTATGATACTCAACGGCGTGTTTTTGTTTCGCTGTCGGTTTCCGCCACATCCCGGGCCTCATACCGTCATCCGGTCACAACCTGCTGAACGAGAAACCGCACAACCTGAACATCGTTGCTCCCTGCTCGACCTTGCCAGTTACACCCTATACGGCTACATCGCAATGGCAACATTTTACCTGGTAAGCCAGTGGCTGGCGCAATACGGACAGTTTGTCGCAGGAATGTCCTATACGTTATCTATCAAACTGTTAAGCATTTATACCTGCGGCTCTCTACTGTGCGTGCTGATCACCGCCCCGCTGGCGCGAAAAGCAGAACGCGCGACATCGATGCTGATGCTGTATACGTTTATCTCATTTGCCGCACTGTTGATGGTTTGTCTGCATCCGACACCCTACGTGGTCATTATCTTTGCGTTTGTCATCGGTTTTTCTTCCGCTGGGGGCGTTGTGCAAATCGGTTTAACGCTCATGGCCGCACGCTTTCCGCATGCGAAGGGCAAAGCGACCGGGATTTACTACAGCGCGGGCAGCATTGCGACCTTCACCATTCCATTGATAACAGCAAAACTCTCAGAAACCAGTATTGCTCACATCATGTGGTTTGATACTGGTATAGCCGCTGTTGGGTTCCTGTTGGCGTTGTTTATTGGTTATCGCAGCTACATCGCGTCAAAGCATCAGCTAAAAATGATACAAGCCGTAGAATAGCGTGGATGCAATATTGTTCCCCCCTTCTGCAAAATAATTGGCATATGTTTTAAAACATCAACAAAACACCGGCTGGCAGAGTTCAATTTCACAGTGTGTTATGCAATATACCTGGTAACTTAAACGCCATGCTATGTAGGCTCTGTGGCTGCTGCCCGGTATATTAATTACAAGGTCGCCGCAATTTAAACAATATCGACGAGCACAGAACAATTTTAAAATCCGCAAGGAGTTGTGAAAATGTCTCAAAGCAAGACCTTTAATACGCCATTTCTTTTGGCGATAACCTGTATTTATTTAAGTTATTTCCTACACGGCATTAGCGTCATTACACTGGCGCAAAATATGACCTCTCTTGCAGAAAAGTTTTCCACCGACAATGCAGGAATTGCCTATTTAATTTCAGGCATTGGTCTGGGGCGACTAGTGAGCATCTTATTCTTTGGCGTGCTCTCAGATAAATTTGGTCGTCGGGCTATCATTCTGTTAGGGGCTATTCTTTATATACTGTTCTTCTTCGGTATTCCCGCCAGTCCTAATCTGATGATTGCCTTTATTCTGGCCGTTTGCGTTGGCGTGGCAAACTCGGCACTGGATACCGGTGGGTACCCGGCGTTAATGGAATGCTTCCCTAAAGCCTCTGGCTCAGCCGTTATCTTGGTGAAAGCTATGGTCTCGTTTGGGCAGATGATCTACCCCATCGTCGTCAGCACCATGCTGCTCAACCATATCTGGTACGGTTATGCGGTCATTATCCCGGGAGCGTTGTTTGTAGTCATTACCCTGATGCTGCTAAAAAGTCGTTTCCCCAGCCAGATGGTGGATGCCGGCATCGCGAAAGATCTGCCACAGATGAACAGTAAACCATTGGTCTGGCTGGAAGGTGTGGCATCCGTCATGTTTGGTGTTGCTGCCTTTTCGACTTTTTACGTCATCGTGGTCTGGATGCCGAAATATGCGATGGCCTTTGCTGGCATGGCAGAATCCGACGCTCTGAAAACAATCTCTTACTACAGTATGGGTTCGTTGGTCTGCGTATTTATCTTTGCCGCACTGTTGAAAAAATGGGTACGACCTATTTGGGCAAACGTATTTAACGCCGGACTGGCAACCATCACCGCAGCCGTCATTTATTTATACCCATCTCCGCTGGTATGTAACGCCGGTTCATTTCTCATTGGATTCTCTGCCGCTGGCGGTATTTTACAGCTCGGTGTCTCGGTGATGTCAGAGTTCTTTCCCAAGAGCAAAGCCAAAGTCACCAGTATTTATATGATGATGGGTGGCGTAGCCAACTTTATTATCCCATTAATCACCGGATACCTCTCTAACATTGGTCTGCAATACATTATTTTGCTGGACCTTGCATTTGCTCTGTTGGCTTTTATCACCGCCATCATCGTCTTTATTCGTTACTACCGCGTATTTGATATCCCCAAAAATGATGTGCGGTTGGGCGAGCGTTATTTTCAATAAATTGTTTAGAAGGAGTATTAAATGGACGTAACTGCAAAATATGAACTGATTGGTTTGATGGCCTACCCTATCAGACACAGTCTGTCGCCTGAAATGCAAAATAAGGCATTAGAAAAAGCGGGATTGCCATTCACTTACATGGCATTTGAAGTTGATAACTCAACGTTTGCTAATGCCATTGCCGGTCTGAAGGCCTTAAAGATGCGGGGTACCGGGGTCTCAATGCCCAACAAGCAGCTGGCATGTGAGTATGTTGATGAATTAACGCCTGCAGCCAAGCTGGTCGGCGCAATTAACACTATCGTCAATGATGATGGTTACCTGCGTGGTTACAATACCGATGGCACGGGCCATATTCGTGCAATTAAGGAAAGTGGTTTCGATATCAAAGGTAAAACCATGGTACTGTTGGGCGCAGGCGGTGCGTCGACGGCCATTGGTGCACAGGCAGCGATTGAAGGCATCAAAGAAATTAAACTCTTTAACCGCCAGGATGAGTTTTTTGCCAAAGCGCAGGAGTTTGCCAAACGCGTCAATGAAAACACCGACTGCGTGGTCACCGTTATCGATCTCGCCGATCGCCAGGCTTTTGCTGACGCACTTGCCAGCGCAGATATTTTGACCAACGGCACTAAAGTCGGCATGAAGCCGCTGGAAAATGAATCTCTCGTGACCGACGCTTCCCTGCTGCGTCCGGAACTGCTGGTAACCGAATGCGTCTACAACCCGCATATGACCAAATTATTGCAGCAGGCACAAAGTGCTGGTTGCAAAACAATTGATGGTTACGGCATGTTGTTGTGGCAAGGGGCTGAACAGTTCAAGCTCTGGACCGGGAAAGATTTCCCACTGGAGTATGTGAAACAGGTTATGGGTTTTGCCGCCTGACAGGCAAGCATTTGTACAATAGTTAAAGGGTAATCAATGAAAACCGTAACCGTAAAAAACCTCGTTATTGGCGAGGGTGCGCCGAAGATCATTGTCTCGCTGATGGGTAAAGACATCGCAACGGTAAAAAGCGAAGCGCTGGCCTATCGCAAAGCGGATTTCGACATTCTGGAATGGCGCGTAGACCATTTCACTGATGTCTCTTCCATTGAGGCTGTGTTGGAAGCTGCGCGCACCATCCGCGATGTGATGGCTGACAAACCACTGCTTTTCACCTTCCGTAGCGCCAAAGAAGGCGGTGAACAGGCTCTGTCTGTCGAGCACTATATTGCACTTAACCGCGCGGCGGTAGACAGCGGCCTGGTGGATATGATCGATCTGGAACTGTTTACCGGTGACGAACTGGTCAAAGCGACCGTCGAGCATGCGCACGCGAAAAATGTCTTTGTGATTATGTCTAATCACGATTTTCATAAGACACCAGCCGCGGAAGAGATTGTCCAGCGCCTGCGTAAAATGCAGGAACTTGGTGCAGATATCCCGAAGATTGCCTTGATGCCGCAAAATAAAACGGATGTTCTGACGCTGCTTAGTGCCACGCTGGAAATGCAAGAACGCTATGCCGATCGCCCGATAATCACCATGTCGATGGCTAAAACAGGGGTGATTTCACGTCTGTCTGGTGAGGTTTTCGGTTCAGCGGCAACCTTTGGGGCAGTAAAAAAAGCCTCCGCACCAGGACAAATTTCGGTCACCGACCTGCGTACTGTATTGACAATATTGCATCAGGCTTAATTACAGATATATCCATATAAATATCAGTAATGCCCTACCCCAGATATTCGTCTAACCACGGATATCTGGCCGGTAATTAAGCGTTATTATATAACTCACAATATTATTGTCGAATATAGCGACAGGTAGTCGCACGCATATAATCTGGAGTTCACATGAAATTTTCAAGGCCAAATCGTATAGATGGTCGGGTACCCGTATTATCCGCTGCAGATGCAGTCAATTATATTCCTGATGAAGCAACTCTTTGTGTATTAGGTGCAGGCGGGGGTATTCTCGAAGCAACAACATTAATTAACGCACTGGCTGAAAAATATAAAAATTCTCAGTCACCACGAAATTTAGCGTTGATTAGTCCTACAGGTCTTGGTGACCGGGCCGACCGGGGAATTAGTCCACTGGCACAGGAAGGTTTAGTCAAATGGGCATTATGCGGCCACTGGGGACAATCACCGCGAATCTCCGATCTGGCTGAACAAAATAAAATTTCCGCCTATAACTATCCTCAGGGCGTATTAACCCAAACCCTGCGTGCATCGGCGGCTCACCAGCCAGGGATCCTTAGTGATATCGGCATCGGTACATTTGTTGACCCTCGCCAACAGGGCGGTAAGCTGAATGAAGTGACCACCGAAGATCTGATCAAATTGGTGGAAATTGATAACAAAGAGTACCTGTATTACAAAGCCATTGCGCCAAACATCGCCTTTATTCGCGCCACCACTTGCGACAGTGAAGGCTACGCCACCTTTGAAGATGAAGTGATGTATCTTGATGCACTGGTGATTGCCCAGGCCGTACACAATAACGGTGGCATCGTTATGATGCAGGTGCAAAAGATGGTGAAGAAAGCCACGTTGCATCCGAAATCGGTGCGTATTCCCGGCTATCTGGTCGATATTGTGGTCATCGACCCCGACCAAACGCAACTGTATGGTGGCGCTCCGGTTAACCGCTTTATCTCTGGCGATTTTGTTCTCGATGACAGCCAACAGACTGCCCTGCCGCTCAATCAGCGTAAACTGGTGGCCAGACGCGCCCTGTTTGAAATGCGCAAAGGTGCGGTCGGCAACGTTGGCGTAGGCATTGCCGATGGCATTGGTCTCGTCGCTCGCGAAGAAGGCTGTGCTGATGATTTTATTCTGACAGTCGAAACGGGTCCGATTGGCGGCATCACCTCTCAAGGTATTGCTTTCGGCGCCAACGTCAACACCCGCGCCATTCTGGATATGACCTCCCAGTTTGACTTCTATCACGGTGGTGGGCTGGATGTGTGCTATTTAAGTTTTGCCGAAGTCGATCGCCACGGCAACGTTGGCGTACACAAATTCAATGGCAAGATCATGGGTACCGGCGGTTTTATCGATATTAGCGCCACCTCCAAAAAAATTATTTTCTGCGGCACGTTAACTGCCGGAAGTCTGAAAACGGAAGTTGCCGATGGCAAGTTAAATATCGTGCAGGAAGGTCGGGTGAAAAAATTCGTCAACGAATTACCTGAAGTGACTTTCAGTGGAAAAATTGCTCTCGAACGTGGACTTGATGTGCGTTACATCACTGAGCGCGCTGTATTTACGTTAAAAGCAGATGGTCTTCATTTAATCGAAATTGCACCGGGAGTCTCTTTACAGGAAGACATCCTGGACAAGATGGATTTCACGCCAATCATTTCGCCAAATCTGAAGCTGATGGACGAAAGATTATTTATCGATGCCTCGATGGGTTTTGTGTTACCCGACGCCGCCAATTAAAAGGAGTACCATGATGGACTTTTCTTTAACTGAAGAACAAGAACTGCTACTTGCCAGTATTCGAGAACTGATTACCAGCAATTTCCCGGAAGAATATTTCCGTACCTGCGATCAAACGGCGACCTACCCGAAAGAGTTTATGCGTGCCCTGGCGGACAACGGTATTTCGATGCTGGGCGTTCCGGAAGAGTTTGGTGGCATCCCGGCGGATTACGTCACACAGATGCTGGCGCTGATGGAAGTTTCAAAATGCGGCGCACCCGCTTTTTTGATCACTAACGGTCAGTGTATTCACAGTATGCGACGTTTTGGATCCGCCGAACAGCTGCGTAAGACCGCAGAAAGCACCATGGAAACGGGCGATCCAGCGTATGCGCTGGCATTAACCGAACCGGGAGCTGGCTCCGACAACAACAGCGCGACCACCAGCTACACTCGCAAAAATGGTAAGGTCTATCTCAACGGGCAAAAAACCTTTATCACCGGCGCGAAAGAGTATCCATATATGCTGGTACTGGCCCGCGATCCGGAGCCAAAAGATCCGAAAAAAGCTTTTACGCTATGGTGGGTCGATTCGAAGAAACCCGGCATTAAGGTTAATCCGCTGCATAAAATCGGCTGGCATATGCTCAGCACCTGCGAAGTCTATCTTGATGACGTCGAAGTGGACGAAAGCGATATGGTCGGAGAGGAAGGCATGGGTTTCCTCAACGTCATGTACAACTTCGAAATGGAACGTTTGATCAACGCTGCACGCAGTAGCGGTTTTGCTGAATGCGCCTTCGAAGATGCCGCCCGTTACGCCAACCAGCGCATCGCATTCGGTAAGCCAATTGGTCACAATCAGATGATCCAGGAAAAACTGGCGCTGATGGCGATTAAAATCGATAACATGCGCAATATGGTGTTAAAAGTCGCCTGGCAGGCCGATCAGGAACAGTCTCTGCGCACCAGTGCAGCGCTGGCAAAACTGTATTGTGCACGTACTGCAATGGAAGTGATTGATGACGCCATTCAGATTATGGGTGGACTGGGTTACACCGACGAAGCACGCGTTTCCCGCTTCTGGCGTGATGTCCGCTGTGAACGCATTGGCGGTGGTACAGATGAAATCATGATTTACGTCGCGGGTCGCCAAATCCTGAAAGATTATCAGAATAAGTAAGCAGTAATGCTTGCCGGATAGCGCAAATGCGTTATCCGGCACGTGCCAGGTGAATCATATTTCTGGCATCAAACATTCTTGTTCTACAAGGTTATTTTTAAACTGCTTACGATAATCGCTGGGAGTACAACCCACATGCCGCTGAAAGAGTTTGGCAAAGTGATCGACATTTTCATACCCTACCCGCCATGAAATTTCTGCCAACGAGGACTCCGTATTCGTCAGGGCAAATTTTGCCTCTGTCATTCGCCGCTGAATCACATAATTAATCGGCGAAATACGATATTCCTTAGTAAACTCGTGACAGATATAGCTCACGCTGGCTCGAAATTTCTTAGACAACTGTTCCAGCGTAATTTTCTCTCGGAAGTTGTTATTTAAATAAACCAACACATCTTTAATTAAGATATCTTTTTTAATATATCCCTGCTCAGAACGATAAGCATTTTTAAAGTTTTCGTAATATAAAACGGTTAATGCATAAGCAAAGGCGTCATAAGCGGAAGACGTCAGGTTATTCTTGCTCTGCGGGATCATAACACTCAGTTCATTAAAGATACTTTTAATAACCTCTTTGCCCTGGCTAACGCTAATAACCGGACACGAGTGCATCTGCAAGAGTTGGTTCTCCTGCCAGTCGTTAAAACGAAAGCCGTAGAGCGCACAGGTGTAAGTGGTTGCAGGTGCGCTGCTATCGGAAGCAACCGCATGTAACCGCCCTTGTTCTATCACTACGATGTCACCCGCATGTGCGACATACAGCGAAGAGTCGATAATTAGCCTTGCGACACCCTTTTTTACATAGATAAGCTCTGTTTCATTGTCATGAACATGATGGCCCGACTCCCAGTTAGGATCATCACTGATGACGAATCGCGAAAATCTCGGGGTTTTTCCCTGTTCAAAAAGGGTCTCCATGGCATTATCAAAACAGCGTTGATACATGACAACCTCCACCGAAAGGCAGTAATTTTGCGGATAGTTAATATTGAAAAGTAAAAACGATGATGATGTTATACAACGTTATTCTATCCAGGCGAAACAAAATTATTTGCGTCGTCTGCAAGATGACACCTCCAACTTCAGCACGCTGCTCGCGCAAATTTTTTTTATTTTAAAATAACAGGAAAGTATAAATGTTATTAAGTCAGCAATAATAATTTACACACCAGAAACAAAGTGCGTGCAGAAACGGATAAAAATATGATCCATTTCTCAAAAAAACGTCTCGATTTTATTTCCATATTTATCACTTTAACACCCGACGTCGTCTTTACGTTCATAAATTCAGCATTCCTAAAGTCCTTTTTTTTGCAAGATTGTTGGGAATGAAAACAGATTGCCCCGTCGAAAACAGTCCCCCTCTGCCGCACACTATTTTCAGTCAATTTTCCCTACTGTTGATGATGTCACTCCCCGTCATCATCCACACGAGAATCACTGGAGATGCCATGAAACTAATAACCTGCTTTAAGTTGGTGCCTGAAGAACAGGACATTGTTGTTACCCCAGAACGTTCGCTTAACTTTGACCGGGCCGATGCCAAAATCAGTCAGTTTGATTTGAATGCAATAGAGGCCGCGACGCAACTTAGTGCGGAAGGTGATGAAATTGTCGCCTTAACGGTTGGCGGCTCGCTACTGCAAAACTCCAAAGTGCGTAAAGACGTACTGTCCCGCGGGCCGGACAGTTTGTTTATGGTGCAGGATCCCCAACTGGAGCATTCATTACCGCGAGACACGGCTCAGGCGCTGGCCTGCGCGGCCAAAAACATTGAATTCGACCTGATGCTGTTCGGCGAAGGGTCTGGAGACATCTACGCCCAGCAGGTTGGCTTACTGGTTGGCGAACTCTTACAACTTCCAGTGATTAACGCCGTCAGCAACATCCAACGTAACGGCGATCGCATTGTGGTTGAACGTACGCTGGAAGACGAAGTTGAAGTGATTGAACTGTCGCTCCCCGCCGTGCTGTGCGTAACCTCGGATATCAATACGCCGCGTATCCCCTCGATGAAAGCCATTCTGGGCGCAGGTAAAAAACCAGTCACACCGTGGCAAGCCAGCAATATTGGCTGGACACCTGCCTCACCGTTAGCAGAACTGGTGAGCCTCACCGTTCCGCCACAAACAGAACGTAAGCACATCATTCTGGAAAATGACTCAGCAGAAGCCATCGCCGAGCTGGCTGAGCATCTGAAAAAAGCCCTGAACTAAGCCCAACGGAGAGAAATTATTATGAGTAAATTAGCTAACGTATGGGTGTTCAGCGATAACGTAGAACGCTATGCAGAATTAATGGCCGGCGCACGCCTGTGGGGTGAACAGGTGCACCTTATTGTACAAGGCAACGAGCAGGCCAATCAGGTTAAACCTCTGGGTGCCGATGAGATTGTCGTGCTTGAAACAACGTCTGGTTTACAGCGTGTTGAAAATTTTGCCGAGACCATCGCCGCCCTGATACAAGAACATACCGGGCTATTGCTGATGCCAGCGACTAAACGCGCTAAATCCCTTGGTGCGCGGTTAAGTATTCAGCTCAATGCAGCGATGGTAAATGACGCCACGTCGGTAACACTTGATGATGGCTCACTGTTCGCAGAACACCGTATGTACGGTGGCCTGGCATTCGGCAAAGAAAAAATCAAAACAACTCAGGCAATTATCACCCTTGCCACAGGCGTACTTGAACCGGTAGAGGCTAATG
This sequence comes from Citrobacter sp. MGH105, assembly GCF_001037485.2. NCBI lineage: Bacteria > Pseudomonadati > Pseudomonadota > Gammaproteobacteria > Enterobacterales > Enterobacteriaceae > Citrobacter > Citrobacter sp. MGH105. Next base: position 2,910,762 of record NZ_CP073048.1, read on the forward strand.
CTTCACATACCTGCCCTGTAGTCTCTGCACCTTACATCGCACCACACCATGAAATTATGTGCCAGGAACGTCGCGCCAAATCCGTGAGCAGCGTGGATCTCAGCAAAGCCAAACGTGTGGTGGGTGTGGGCCGCGGCCTGGTTGCGCAAAACGATCTGGAGATGGTGCACCAGTTGGCATCTGTACTGGGTGCAGAAGTGGGTTGTTCACGACCGATTGCCGAAGGCGAAAACTGGATGGAACGCGAACGCTACATCGGCGTTTCTGGCGTGTTACTGAAATCGGACCTTTACCTCACCCTCGGCATTTCAGGACAAATTCAGCATATGGTCGGCGGTAACGGCGCGAAAGTCATTGTCGCCATCAACAAAGATAAGAAAGCCCCTATTTTCAATTACGCCGATTACGGACTGGTCGGCGACATCTACAAAGTCGTTCCGGCTCTTATCGAGCATCTCAGCCGCTAACCCCCACATTTAACGCACATATCCCGCTGCCCTCGCAGCGGGAAGGGAGCATAAAGCATGTCAGATGAAAAATTTGATGCCATTGTGGTCGGTGCTGGCGTGGCGGGTACGGTTGCAGGCTACGTGATGGCTCAGGCCGGACTGGACGTACTGGTCATCGAGCGCGGAAACAGTGCAGGTAGTAAAAATATGACCGGCGGAAGACTCTATGCACATAGTCTTGAGCGCATCATGCCGGGTTTCGCGCAGGAAGCGCCGCTCGAGCGTAAAGTCACCCGCGAAAAAATCTCTTTTCTGACCGAAGAAAGCGCCGTCACTCTCGACTTTCATCGTGAAAAAGCTGACGCGCCAACGCAGGATTCGTATACCGTTTTGCGCAACAGACTTGACCCATGGCTAATGGAAAAAGCGGAACAAGCTGGCGTGCAGTTCATCCCCGGCGTGCGCGTCGATGCCCTGATCCGCGAAGGTAATAAGGTTACCGGAGTTCAGGCCGGTGACGATATCCTGGAAGCCAATATTGTCATCCTTGCCGATGGCGTCAACTCTATGCTGGGGCGTTCCCTGGGGATGGTTCCGCCCTCTTCTGCACATCACTATGCCGTTGGCGTAAAAGAGCTGATCGGCTTACCTCCAGCGGTCATTGCAGATCGCTTCAATCTTTCAGGTAATGAAGGCGCGGCCTGGCTGTTTGCAGGCTCACCGTCTGATGGGTTGATGGGAGGCGGATTTTTGTATACCAACCAGGACTCCATCTCTCTGGGTCTGGTGTGTGGTCTGGGGGATATTGCCCATGCCACAAAAAGCATTCCACAAATGCTGGAAGACTTTAAGCAACATCCAACTATTCGGCCATTGATTGCCGGTGGAGAACTACTGGAATACTCCGCGCATATGGTGCCGGAAGGCGGTCTGGCAATGGTTCCAAAGTTGGTCGATGACGGTGTGATGATCGTGGGCGATGCCGCCGGTTTCTGTCTGAACCTGGGTTTCACGGTGCGAGGTATGGATTTGGCCATCGCTTCCGCAGAAGCCGCTGCCCAAACAGCTATTGCAGCAAAAGAACGCCAGGATTTCTCTGCCAGCAGCCTGATGGGCTACAAGCGCGCGCTCGAACAGGGCTGTGTGATGCGTGATTTACAGCATTTTCGCAAGATCCCGGCGTTAATGGAAAACCCACGGCTGTTCACCCAGTATCCGCGTATGGTGGCCGACATCATGAGCGATATGTTCACCGTTGACGGACGTCCAAATCAACCGGTTCGCAAGATGATTATGTCCCACGCAAAACAAATCGGGCTGATGAACTTACTGAAAGACGGTATCAAGGGGGCAACTGCACTATGAATCAGGACAATACCGTTAACGTTGACGTCAAACTGGGCGTCAATAAATTCAATGTCGATGAAGGCCACCCGCACATCATCCTGGCCGAACATCCAGACCTTAATGAATTTCGCAAGCTGCTGAAAGCCTGCCCCGCCGGGCTGTATAAGCAGGACGAGAGTGGAAACATTCATTTTGATTCTGCTGGTTGCCTGGAGTGCGGAACGTGTCGAGTACTGTGCGGCGACACAATCCTCGACCAATGGGAATATCCGGTCGGAACATTTGGCGTTGATTTTCGCTACGGCTAATGGATTTTGCCTGTAGTACACCGGATCGGCCACGCCGGCCATCCGGTCAGATGTATGCCGAAATCATCCTGGGAATAACTTCATGAGTATCACACTAACGTTTAACGCCGAACGCCGCGAAGTCTGGCGGCAACAGGGTTTATGGGGAGATGCTTCGCTTGGCGATTACTGGAACCAAACTGCCAGAGCCATGCCAGATAAAATCGCCGTGGTTGATAACCATGGCGCTTCATACACCTATGCTGCACTCGACAGCGCGGCCAGCAGTCTGGCAACCTGGTTTTTAGCCTGCGGTATTCAACCCGGCGATCGCATTGCCTTCCAGTTACCGGGCTGGTGCGAGTTTACGATTATCTACCTGGCCTGCCTGAAAACCGGGGCCGTTTCCGTACCTCTGCTGCCAGCGTGGCGTGAAGCAGAGCTGGTATGGGTGCTGAATAAGTGCAAAGCGAAGATTTTTTTCGCACCGACGCTGTTTAAACAGACCCGACCGGTCGATCTGATCCTCCCCTTACAAAACCAGTTGCCGCATCTGCAACAGATCGTTGCCGTGGATAAACTGGCTCCGGCAACTACCTCGCTGGCGCTCAGTCAACTGCTTTTAGCTCCGCCTTTAACCCAGACGATTAATGTTCACGCCGATGAACTGGCGGCGGTGTTGTTTACCTCCGGTACCGAGGGAATGCCAAAAGGCGTAATGCTGACCCACAACAACATCCTTGCCAGCGAGCGCGCCTACTGTGCCCGCCTCAATCTCACCTGGCAGGATGTGTTTTTGATGCCCGCACCACTGGGACACGCTACCGGTTTTCTGCATGGCGTTACCGCACCGTTTTTAATCGGCGCACGCAGCGTATTGTTAGATATTTTCACCCCAATCGCCTGTCTTGAACTGCTGGAGCAACAACACTGTACCTGTGTGCTCGGCGCAACGCCCTTCGTCTACGACATGTTGTGTAGCATGGAAAAACGACCACGCGATCTCTCATCGCTACGCTTTTTCTTATGTGGGGGCACAACCATTCCACAAAAGATTGCCCGTGACTGCCAGCAGCTTGGCATAAAATTATTAAGCATTTATGGCTCGACAGAGAGTTCACCGCATGCGCTGGTCAATCTCGATGATTCGCTTTCTCGCATGATGAATACCGACGGGTATGCCGCTGCAGGCGTCGAAATTAAAATGGTCGACGAAGCACGCAATACGTTGCCCGCGGGGGTAGAAGGTGAAGAAGCTTCGCGTGGTCCCAATGTGTTTATGGGCTACCTCGATGAACCCGAACTCACCGCCCGCGCGCTGGATCAAGACGGCTGGTATTACAGCGGCGACTTATGCCGAATGGACGATGCGGGGTACATCAAAATCACCGGACGGAAAAAAGATATCATTGTCCGCGGTGGAGAAAACATCAGCAGCCGCGAAGTTGAGGATATTTTATTGCAGCATCCTCGCATTCACGATGCCTGTGTTGTCGCGATGCCGGACGAACGCTTAGGTGAAAGGTCGTGTGCTTACGTGGTCCTAAAACCCCCGCATCATTCGTTGTCGCTGGAATCAGTGGTGGCCTTTTTTAGCCGCAAGCGGGTGGCAAAGTATAAATACCCTGAGCACATTGTGATCGTGGAAAAATTACCGCGCACGGCGTCCGGTAAAGTACAAAAATACCAGCTTCGTCAGGATATTATTCAGCGTTTGAGCGTGGAGAGTATTACAGGATAAAGCGCCGGATGGCGATGCTCACGCATCTTATCCGGCCTACGTTGAATAGGCCGGATAAGGCATGATATTACTTGTTCAGTTCAGCCAGACTCAGCCAGGTTTGTACGACGGTGTCCGGGTTCAGCGACAGGCTGTCGATCCCCTCTTCCATCAGCCAGGCCGCGAAGTCTTCGTGGTCAGAAGGTCCCTGACCGCAAATACCCACGTATTTGCCCTGTTTCTTGGCTGCGCGAATCGCCATCGACAGCAGCGCTTTCACCGCGTCGTTACGCTCATCAAACAGTTCAGAAACCACACCAGAGTCACGATCCAGACCCAGCGCCAACTGCGTCATGTCGTTTGAGCCGATGGAGAAACCGTCGAAGTATTCGAGGAACTGCTCGGCCAGCAAGGCGTTAGACGGGATCTCACACATCATGATGATCTTCAGTCCGTTCTCGCCGCGTTTCAGCCCCTGGCGTGCCAGCTCTTCCACCACCGCTTTCGCCTGGGCAACGGTACGTACAAACGGTACCATCACTTCAACGTTAGTCAGGCCCATGTCGTTACGGACACGTTTTACTGCGTCGCATTCCAGCGCGAAGCAGTCGCGGAAGCTGTCGGCAACATAACGGCCCGCCCCACGGAAGCCCAGCATCGGGTTCTCTTCATGCGGTTCATAACGCTCACCGCCGACCAGGTTGGCATATTCGTTGGACTTAAAGTCCGACATACGCACGATGACGCGTTTTGGATAAAACGCCGCACCCAGCGTCGCGATCCCTTCCGTCAGACGACCGACATAGAATTCACGCGGAGAATCGAAACCTTTCATCATGGCGCGGATTTCATTTTGCAGCTCAGGCGTCTGGTCATCGAACTCCAGCAGCGCACGCGGGTGTACGCCAATCATGCGGTTGATGATAAATTCCAGACGCGCCAGGCCGACGCCTTCGTTTGGCAGACAGGCGAAGTCGAAAGCCCGGTCCGGGTTACCGACGTTCATCATCACCTTCAACGGCAGATCCGGCATGGTCTCCACGCTGGAACTCTTCACGCTAAAGTCGAGCATGTCAGCGTAAACATAACCGGTGTCACCTTCGGCACAGGAGACGGTTACCTTCTCACCATCTTTCATGCGCTCGGTCGCATCGCCACAGCCCACCACGGCCGGGATCCCCAGTTCACGCGCAATGATTGCCGCGTGACAGGTACGACCGCCACGGTTAGTGACAATTGCTGCCGCTTTCTTCATGATCGGTTCCCAGTCCGGGTCGGTCATGTCGGTAACCAGTACGTCGCCTGGTTCGATGCGGTTCATTTCGCTGATGTCATGAATGACTTTGACCGGACCCGCGCCAATGCGGTGGCCGATGGCGCGACCTTCAGCAATAATTTTACCCTGAGCATGCAGAGTATACCGCTCCATCACCTGACCGCGAGAACGCACGGTTTCCGGACGCGCCTGAACAATGAACAGCTTGCCGGTATGACCGTCTTTCGCCCATTCGATGTCCATTGGACGACCGTAGTGCTTCTCGATTTGTACCGCCTGCTTAGCCAGTTCCTGCACTTCTTCGTTAGTCAGGGAGAAAATGTCGCGTTGTTCCTGCGGGACATCTTCAATGGTCACCTGCTTACCGTGTTCCTGGGTCGGCGCGTAAATCATGCGGATTTTTTTCGATCCCATTGTGCGACGAACGATCGCCGGACGGTTAGCCGCCAGGGTCGGTTTGTGCACGTAGAATTCATCCGGGTTAACGGCGCCCTGCACGACCATTTCGCCCAGGCCCCAGGCGGACGTGATAAAGACAACCTGGTCGAAACCGGATTCGGTATCGATGGAGAACATTACGCCTGAGGACGCGAGGTCAGAACGTACCATCCGCTGAACGCCAGCAGAGAGCGCGACGCCACGGTGGTCATAGCCCTGGTGAACACGATAAGAGATCGCGCGGTCGTTAAACAGCGAGGCAAATACGTGTTTGATGGCAACCAGTACGGCATCAAATCCCTGGACGTTGAGGAAGGTTTCCTGCTGACCGGCAAATGACGCATCTGGCATATCTTCTGCGGTAGCGGAAGAACGCACGGCAAAAGAGGCATTGGCATCGTCCGCTGACAACTGCGCGTAGGCATCGCGGACGGCATTTTCCAGTTCGGGCTGGAAAGGAGTGTCGATAATCCACTGGCGGATCTGTGCCCCGGCTTTCGCAAGCTCAGTGACATCGTCGATATCCGTTTTATCCAGCAGCTCATAAATGCGCTGGTTTACACCGCTCTGGTCCAGAAACTGGTTAAACGCATCGGCGGTCGTTGCAAAACCATTCGGTACGGAAACACCCATACCTGAAAGGTTAGTAATCATTTCACCCAGGGAGGCATTTTTGCCTCCAACTCTGTCTACATCATTCATGCCGAGTTGGTTATACCAAAGCACCAGCGGTGACGAGCCATTGTTGGACATCGAACAATCCTTATATATGAACGAGGTTAGGAAACTCAATTTTGCGTAATTATCTTGGCATATTTACTCCGGCGAAAAAAACGGTGAATCGTTCAAGCAACTTTATTTTTTATTTTTTCAGATTGTTTCCGCATTTGCGCAAACCCGCGAGCCACACGGGATCACCACAAAAACGATCGGTATAAACATTTGTTCCGAAAAATGAAATCCACTTTTCATTAAATATAAAAATACCGTTTCATTTTATAAAATAGATGCGGAAATATTCGCTTCTGGCGAATTTTAATTTATGCTTTCAGAGAATTATATCTGCCCCAGGATGAGCAAAATGGATAATGCTGTTGATCGTCACGTATTTTATATTTCTGATGGTACGGCCATCACCGCCGAGGTATTGGGTCACGCGGTGATGTCGCAATTTCCTGTCACGATCAGCAGTATTACGCTGCCGTTTGTGGAAAATGAGAGTCGTGCGCGCGCGGTTAAAGACCAGATTGACGCTATCTACCAACAAACTGGCGTACGCCCTTTGGTGTTTTACTCCATCGTCCTGCCGGAAATTCGCTCGATCATTCTGCAAAGCGAAGGATTTTGTCAGGATATCGTGCAGGCGTTGGTTGCCCCACTGCAACACGAGATGAAACTCGACCCTACGCCTATCGCCCATCGCACTCACGGTCTGAATCCCGGTAACCTCAACAAGTACGACGCGCGCATTGCTGCCATTGACTACACCCTCGCCCACGACGACGGTATTTCGTTGCGCAACCTCGATCAGGCGCAGGTGATCCTGCTCGGCGTTTCCCGTTGCGGCAAAACCCCGACCAGTTTGTATCTGGCCATGCAGTTTGGTATCCGCGCGGCCAACTACCCCTTTATTGCCGATGATATGGATAATCTGGTACTGCCCACTTCCCTCAAGCCGTTGCAGCATAAGCTGTTCGGTCTGACTATCGACCCTGAGCGCCTGGCGGCCATCCGCGAAGAACGCCGTGAGAACAGCCGTTACGCCTCGCTGCGTCAGTGCCGTATGGAAGTCGCTGAGGTAGAAGCGCTGTACCGGAAAAACCAGATCCCCTGGCTGAACAGTACCAATTATTCGGTAGAAGAGATTGCTACCAAGATCCTCGATATCATGGGACTGAATCGTCGCATGTACTAGAATGCTAGTGCATTGGTTCGATTTTTTGTTATTATGCTCGCCACCAGGCAGGATGAGTGTGATATTGTGATGTACATCACTTCCCGGTAGTCCTGCCGTTGAAGCAACAAATTTCTGAGACAAGTAATGAACAGAACCGATGAACTCCGTACTGCGCGTATTGACAACCTGGTCACTCCAGCAGAGCTTGCGCAACGGCATCCTGTTTCATCCTCCGTCGCCCGTCATGTTACGGACTCCCGACGTCGGATAGAAAAAATTTTAAATGGTGAAGACCCCCGTTTACTGGTGATCGTAGGTCCCTGCTCGATTCACGATCTTGATGCCGCGATGGAATACGCGACACGATTACAGGCGCTGCGCACTAAGCACCAGGCGCGTCTGGAAATCGTGATGCGTACCTATTTTGAAAAACCACGCACCGTCGTAGGCTGGAAAGGCCTGATTTCCGACCCGGATTTGAACGGCAGTTATCGTGTAAACCACGGTATTGAACTGGCGCGAAAACTGCTGTTGCAGGTCAACGAACTGGGCGTCCCCACGGCGACTGAATTCCTCGACATGGTGACCGGCCAGTTTATTGCCGATTTAATCAGTTGGGGAGCTATTGGCGCGCGCACCACCGAAAGTCAGATCCATCGTGAAATGGCCTCCGCGCTCTCCTGCCCGGTCGGCTTTAAGAACGGAACGGATGGCAACACGCGCATCGCCGTCGATGCGATTCGCGCCTCCCGCGCCAGTCACATGTTCCTCTCGCCGGATAAAACCGGCCAGATGACCATTTACCAGACCAGCGGTAACCCTTACGGGCATATCATCATGCGTGGCGGTAAAAAGCCGAATTATTATGCTGAAGATATTGCTGCCGCCTGCGATACCCTGCACGAATTTTCCCTGCCTGAGCATCTGGTGGTCGATTTTAGCCACGGCAATTGCCAGAAGCAGCATCGCCGTCAGTTGGACGTTTGTGATGATGTATGCCAGCAAATTCGCAATGGTTCGACGGCGATTGCCGGGATTATGGCGGAGAGTTTCCTGCGTGAAGGTACGCAAAAAATCGTTAGCGGCCAGCCGCTGGTTTACGGTCAGTCCATTACCGACCCGTGCCTGAACTGGGAAGATACCGAACTGTTGGTTGAAAAACTCGCCTCTGCGGTTGATAGCCGTTTTTAATGCTGTTCGCCGGGCAATATCAGCTTGCCCGGCGCTAATCCCTTGTTTTTCCCTTTCTTATTGCGCAAAAAACGTTCTCGTCACAATTATTTCACAAAAACGCTTGCCGCAAATTTGCAGTTTGATGATAATGATTATCATTGTTACATTGATTGTTATTTTTAAACACTATGTCACGTATGGATAACACAACGGCAACGCCCGCAAAAGACAAAACACCGCCTTCCGTCGCGCCAAACGACCGACGAATTGACAGTAAAACCCTGCTTGGTAACGAAGGACGCGTGATCATAGAACATGATGGTCAGCACTACCTGCTGCGCCAGACACAAGCCGGAAAACTCATTCTGACTAAATAAACAACACATTTCGCCAGCCACCCAGGTCATACCCAGGCAGCCAGCGCTTTTCGATTTCCGAATGGAGAGTTGCTATGCCTTACCTGCACACCGCTTCCCTGCGCCCATCGCTGTTGGCGCTGGCGATTATCGGTAACCTGCCCGCCGTCGCCTGGGCGGCGGTCGAGGATATGACCGTTACCGCCACCGGCAATGCCCGTAGCGCCTTTGAAGCACCGATGATGGTCAGCGTCATTGACGCCACTGCACCAGAAAACCAAACCGCCAGCTCAGCTGCCGACCTGTTACGTAAGGTTCCGGGCCTGACCCTTGATGGTACGGGCCGTACCAACGGCCAGGACGTGAATCTGCGCGGGTATGATCGACGCGGCGTTCTGGTGCTGGTTGACGGCGTTCGCCAGGGAACCGACACCGGACACCTGAACAGTACCTTCCTCGACCCGGCGCTTATCAAACGCATCGAAGTCGTGCGTGGCCCTTCCGCACTACTGTACGGTAGCGGCGCGCTAGGCGGCGTGATCGCCTATGACACTGCAGATGCCAAAGATCTACTGGAAGTCGGGCAAAACAGTGGTTATCGCGTGTTCGGTACCGCGGCGACCGGCGATCACAGTCTCGGCATGGGCGCCAGCACGTATGGCCGTACCGATACGCTGGACGGACTGCTTGCCTGGTCCAGCCGCGATCGCGGTGATTTACGCCAGAGTGACGGTACTACTGCGCCGAATGACGAAGCAATTAATAATATGCTGGCGAAAGGTAGCTGGAAAATTGACAGCGCCCAGACGCTGGCCGGTTCGCTGCGTTACTACAATAATGACGCCCGGGAACCTAAAAACCCGCAGACCAGCGCGGCGGATGCCAGCAATCCGATGACCAACCGTTCAACGATCCAGCGTGATGCGCAACTGACCTACTCGCTCGCTCCGGCGGACAATGACTGGCTGAACGCTGACGCCCGCATCTACTGGTCCGAAGCGCGCATTAATGCTCAGAACGCAGATAACACTGGCGAATTTCGCAAGCAAACCACCAAAGGCGGGAAGATCGACAACCGCAGTCGCCTGTTTACCGACTCTTTTGCATCTCACCTGTTGACCTACGGCGGTGAATACTATCGTCAGGAGCAACAACCGGGAGGAGCAACAACTGGTTTCCCGGAGGCTAAGATCGATTTCAGCTCCGGCTGGCTACAGGATGAAATCACCCTGCGCGACCTGCCGGTTACGCTGCTGGGCGGTACCCGTTATGACTCTTATCGTGGCAGCAGCGACGGCTATGAAGATGTCGATGCCGATAAATGGTCGTCCCGCGCCGGATTAACGGTTGCGCCAACTGACTGGCTGATGCTGTTCGGTTCATACGCTCAGGCTTTCCGTGCCCCGACTATGGGCGAGATGTATAACGATGCGAAACACTTTTCGATTGGTCGTTTTTACACCAACTACTGGGTGCCGAACCCTAACCTGCGCCCGGAAACCAACGAAACACAGGAATACGGATTTGGCCTGCGCTTTGACGATCTTCTGATGGCGAGCGACGCGCTCGAATTTAAAGCCAGCTATTTCGACACCAAAGCGAAAGATTACATCTCCACCAGCGTCGATTTCGCCGCTGCGACAACCACGTCCTATAACGTACCCAACGCCAAAATCTGGGGCTGGGACGTGATGGCGAAATATTCCACCGACCTGTTCAGCCTCGACATGGCCTATAACCGCACACGCGGAAAAGATACTGACACCGGCGAATACATTTCCAGCATTAACCCTGACACCGTCACCAGCAAACTGAATGTGCCGGTTGCGCACAGCGGTTTCTCTGTCGGCTGGATAGGGACATTTGCTGACCGTTCAACGCATATCAGCAGCACCTACGCTAAACAGCCCGGCTATGCGGTAAACGATTTCTACGTGAGCTATCAGGGCCAACAAGCGCTGAAAGGCATGACCACCACGCTGGTACTGGGCAACGCCTTCGACAAAGAGTACTGGTCGCCGCAAGGCATTCCGCAGGATGGTCGTAATGGCAAAATTTTCGTGAGTTATCAGTGGTAATCACTTTTCCCCGGTTCGCCGGGGCCGCAATCTGGAAGGAAGAGACAATGAATCATTACACACGCTGGCTGGAACTGAAGAAAGAAAATCCTGGCAAATACGCACGTGATATTGCGGGGTTGATGAATATTAGCGAAGCCGAACTGACCTTTGCACGCGTCGGTCACGATGCCTGGCGCTTACGTGGCGAAGTGCGTGAAATTCTCAGCGCACTGGAAGCAGTTGGCGAAACCAAATGTATTTGCCGCAATGAATACGCAGTACATGAGCAGGTGGGTGCTTTTACCAATCAGCACCTCAACGGTCATGCCGGACTGGTTCTCAATCCGCGCGCCCTCGATCTGCGTCTTTTCCTGAATCAGTGGGCCAGCACCTTTCATATCAGCGAAACAACCGCCCATGGTGAGCGTCAGAGCATTCAGTTCTTCGACCATCAGGGAGATGCGCTGCTGAAGGTCTATACCACGCAAAATACCCTCGTTGAGGAATGGGCAGCGTTGCTGACCCGTTTCATCTTTGCAGAAAACCCGCCGCTGGCACTGCAACCCGCCAACAATTCTGCGCCTGCCGCCGTCACGGTCGATGCGCAGACCGTCGATCAAGAGTGGCGAGCGATGACCGATGTCCACCAGTTCTTCGGTCTGCTGAAACGCCATGAACTCACCCGCCAACAGGCATTTAATCTGGTGGGCGACGATCTGGCCTGTAAGGTTTCTAATAGTGCACTGGCGCAGTTACTCGACACCGCGCGTCAGGATGGCAACGAAATTATGGTTTTTGTGGGTAATCGCGGCTGTGTACAGATTTTTACCGGCGTGATTGAAAAACTGGTACCGATGAAAGGCTGGCTAAACATCTTCAACCCAACCTTTACCCTGCATCTGCTGGAAGAGAGCGTGGCCGAAACGTGGGTGACGCGCAAACCGACCGCCGATGGTCACGTCACCAGTCTGGAACTGTTTGCTGCCGACGGTACGCAAATCGCACAACTGTATGGTCAACGTACGGAAGGCGAGCCGGAGCAGACGCAATGGCGCGCACAGATTGACGCACTGACGCCGAAAGGACTGGCCGCATGAAAAAACTGCTGGCCCTGATCGCGCTGCTGCCCTTCGCCACACTGGCTGCGCCCGAGGAACGAGTTGTTGCCCTCGGTGGCGATGTCACCGAGATCGTATACGCACTGGGAGCACAACCCTCCCTTGTGGCGAGAGACAGTACCAGCCAATGGCCTGCTGCGGCAACCGCGTTACCTGATGTTGGTTATTTGCGCCAGCTCAACGCCGAAGGGATCCTTGCCACACGCCCTACGCTGGTCCTTGCCAGCGCGCAGGCGCAGCCTTCTCTGGTGTTAAAACAGCTCGAGCAGAGCAACGTCAGGGTTGTCACGATCCCAGCAAGCAACGATCTTAACGCGATTGATGAAAAAGTTCGGGTTATCGCCGAGGCTACTCATCGGGATGCCGACGGCGAAACGCTGCGCGCAACGTTACGTCAGGAACTGGCGACGCTCCCGTCATCTGAACTTAATAAACGTGTGCTGTTTATTCTCAATCATGGCGGGATGACCGCGATGGCGGCGGGCCAGCAAACCGGAGCCGATGCGGCGATTCGTGCCGCAGGTCTACGCAACGCGATGCAGGGCGTTAATCGCTATCAGCCGCTGTCACAAGAAGGCGTCATTGCCAGCCAGCCCGATCTGGTAGTGATTTCACAAGAAGGTGTTAAGGCGATGGGTGGCGAGGCAAACCTGTGGACGCTACCTGGACTTGCGCAAACACCTGCCGGAAGGAATAAGCAGGTATTGCAGGTTGACGATATGGCGCTGTTGGGCTTCAGCGTTCGCACGCCACAGGCTATTTTGCAGCTTCGTGCTAAAGCGGAGCAATTGCCCTGATGTCCCGGCGGATCACCTGTTCGTTGTGGATGTTGGCATTGATGCTGGTTGTAATGACGGTTCTGGCTACCGGTTTTGGCGCGTTGCGCCTGCCGGTAAGTCTGCTCTGGCGTGATGGCGATGAGGCACTGCGTCAAATCTGGCTCACAATTCGTCTGCCCCGCGTCCTGCTGGCGCTGGTGATTGGCGGCTCTCTGGCGCTCGCGGGCTGCGTGATGCAGGGGCTGTTTCGCAATCCACTTGCAGACCCTGGATTACTGGGAATAAGCAGCGGCGCCGCCTGCGCTGTGGCCCTGTGGGTGGTGCTGCCTGTCTCCTTGCCCGCGCTGCTGATGTTGTATGCTCCAATGCTGGCCGCTTTTTTCGGCGCGCTGGCGGCAACCATAGTGATTTTTATCCTCAGCCAACAGCGCGACGGTTCACTCTCACGCCTGCTGCTGGTCGGCATTGCCATTAACGCGCTCTGTGGGGCGGCGGTTGGCGTTTTGTCGTGGGTCAGTAATGATGCGCAACTGCGCCAGCTGTCGCTATGGGGAATGGGAAGTCTGGGGGCCGCGCAGTGGTCCACACTGTTGGCTGTCACTTCACTGACAATCCCGACAGTGCTGATCATCTGGCGACTTGCTCCGGCGCTGAATCTTCTACAACTGGGTGAGGAAGAGGCGCATTATCTCGGCGTTGATGTGCGTACAATCCAGCGTATTTTGCTGCTTTGTAGCGCACTACTGGTTGCCTCAGCCGTGGCGGTAAGCGGCGTGATTGGCTTTATCGGGTTGGTCATCCCACATTTAATACGTATGTGGCTCGGCTCAGACCATCGGGCCGTTATTCCGGGTTCCGTGCTGGCGGGCGCATTTTTATTGCTGATTGCCGACACACTGGCCCGTACGGCGGTTGCGCCTGCGGAGATGCCGGTCGGTCTGTTGACCAGTCTTCTCGGCGCACCGTGGTTTTTATGGCTTATTTTTCGTCAGCGAGGACCGCATGGCTGAACATTTCATCGCTGAAGGGCTTCACTATCACGTAGCTGGCAGAGCGGTGATCGACGACGTATCACTCGCCCTTACAAAAGGTGAACTGGTGGCGCTCATCGGCCCAAACGGTGCGGGGAAATCCACTCTGCTACGCTTGCTGACCGGTTTTCTGAAACCGGCTACCGGGCGCTGCGTGCTGGCGGGCAAACCGCTGGAGGAGTGGCCTACCCAAATGCTGTCGCGACACCGGGCGGTAATGCGTCAGCAAACGCAACTGGGATTTGACTGGCCGGTAGAGGCCGTCATCGCGATGGGTCGCGCGCCCTGGACCCAACGACCGGAACCTGGGCTTATTGCACAGGTAATGGAGATGACCGGATGTACGCCTCTGGCAGGCCGGCAATACGCCGCGCTTTCCGGCGGCGAGCAACAGCGAGTGCAGTTAGCCCGTGCGCTGGCGCAACTCTGGTACGACGGTGCGCCTCGCGGTTGGTTATTCCTTGATGAACCGACCTCCGCGCTGGATCTTTACCACCAGCAGCATCTGTTGCGCATGCTAAAAACGCTAACCGCTTCGGGTGAGCTGCATGTGTGCATTGTGCTTCACGATCTGAACCTCGCCGCACTGTGGGCAGACAGAATAGTGCTGCTGCACAACGGCAGGCTGGTGTCGCAGGGAACACCGGAAACTGTGTTACAGGCCGATGATCTGAAGCGCTGGTACGGTGCTCAGGTACACGTTGGCCAGCATCCGGCCAACGCCTCCCCGCAGGTATTTCTGGCCCCTTAGCTTGAACAACTCACTTCCAGCCGTTTGCCCCAGTCAGGTGGACGGCTGGCATAGTCATCATCGCGATCGGCAAACGGGGTACGCAACGCCTGGTGCAACCGGTGCAGTTCGGCGTAATCCCCCTGCTCTGCCTGGCTAATCGCCCGTTGCGCCAGCCAGTTACGTAATACCATCGCCGGATTAGCCGCCTTCATCTGCGTTTGTCTGACTGCGTCAGCAATGTTGTCTTGCTGCAGACGCGAGCGATACCGCGTGAACCAGTCGTCAAATGCTGCGCGGTCGATAAACTCATCGCGCAACGGAGATTGCGCACTGTGCTGCTCCGTTTCGCTGAGCATGCGAAACGTTCGCGTATAGTCGCTTCTTTCTCGCGCCATCAGGCTAAACAGTTCGCTAAGCAGTTCGTTATCGTCTTTCTGCTCGCTAAAGAAGCCGAGCTTTTGCCGCATCCGTTGACCGTAACGCGTTAACAGCGTCAACTGGTAATTGTCCAGCGCATCATTGAGCGCCTCGACCGGGATAAACGGCGACAGGGTTTGCGCCAGACGTTGCAGGTTCCACAACGCGGCGGCCGGTTGATTATCGAAACTGTATCGCCCCTGGTTGTCAGAGTGGTTGCAGATATAATCGGGCACGTAATCATCAAGAAAACCGAATGGACCGTAATCCATTGTCAGACCCAGAATCGACATGTTGTCCGTGTTCATAACACCATGCGCAAATCCTACCGCCTGCCAGTCAGCGATTAACGTCGCAGTACGCGTGACAACATCGTTAAACCACAGCTGATACTTATCGGCTTCTTCCTGCCATTGCGGCCAGTAATGGCGAATCGCAAAGTCAGCCAACTCGCGCACTTTTTCCGGCTCTCGGCGATAGTAAAAATGCTCAAAATGGCCAAATCGCATATGGCTTTGTGCCACGCGAATGAGCATCGCCCCTGCTTCGACCGTTTCGCGATAAACCGGCGTGTCGCTGGTGACAATCGACAATGCCCGCGTGGTCGGTATTCCCAGGTAGTACATCGCTTCACTGGCCAGGCTTTCACGAATGGTCGAGCGCAGCACGGCACGCCCATCACCCATGCGGGAATACGGCGTGAGTCCGGCGCCTTTCAGGTGCCAGTCAAACGTTGAACCATCCGCGAGCTGTTGTTCGCCCAGCAGGATCCCACGTCCGTCGCCAAGCTGACCAGCCCAGACACCGAACTGATGCCCACTATAAACCTGGGCTAAAGGCGACATCCCGGAAAGCAACGATTCGCCGCCCCAAACGCCTGCACCAGTCGGAATATCAAATAGCGCCGCAGGAATTGCTAATTGCTCCGCCAGCGCATCGTTATGCCAGATAAGGCGCGCGTTTTTCAGAGGGGTGGGTGAAAGCGCGGTATAGGTTGCTGGTAGTTCATCACGCCAGCGAGTGGTAAAAGACAGGGTCATAGGGCCTCCTGCCTGTAGTGTAGACTGTTAATAGGCTGTTAAACACCAGCAAATAAAAGGGTTATATCTTAGCGAGCGAAATTATCTGCGCAGGAGGCACCGCAGGCCACAATCCTCCCTGCATGGCACTGAATCCCACAGGCAAGACGCGCTCCAGCATCTCTTGTGTATCAATTCCGCTAATGATTATTGACTCACAGCTGGGCGATAGTTGCGCCAGAATAGCCCGCATAAACGGTTCAAACGAAATATGTGCAATCCTTTGTTGAACAAAGTTTTTATCCAGCACGACGTGTTTGAACAGGCCGTCAAAAATTGCCCGGGTTGATATACCGCCAGAACCATAGTTTGTCAGGACTAATGGAAATCGCGCAGCAAGTGCGGCCAATACTGGATTATCTTTACCTTTGTTTAACTCCGGATAGCTTTCATTAATAGTCAGCTCCAGAAATGAAAATCGTTCAACTTGTGAAGCAAATTCAGTATCTGATAATAAAGTATTAGCAACTGCTGGCGTTAAATTAATCCAGGCGGATACTTTTCGCTGAATAAAAAAATGTTGGCACGTTTCGATTAATTCTAGTTTTTCTACAAATAAACGACATTGTTCGTCGTCTGACATCCGAGGTAGGACCAGCTCGGTGGGTATACGCACATCCCCATGCGCACTGGCGAAACTGGTGATGATATCGACGAATTCAAGATCGCCTTTTTCGCTTCTCGCAGGAAGAAAAGAGAACTCAGAATGGTAAAGATTATCCAGTGAAACAATCATCGTGCCAGCCCCGCTGCATGGGTGTTATCCGGCATCCTGTAGCAAAGGATGGAGAAATACGTTACTGCTGATGCAAGTAGAGGCCCTTTCATTTTTCCCTTTTTAGCCGGTAAATCGAATCCTTTTTTTTAGCTTATCCTGATTATAAGCGAATATCCAGCTTTGCACTTTTTAATATCTCGGAATAAATCATATTTTTAGCAAGATACGCTCTTAATGTTCAGGGGTATTGTCTAACCAAAAGCAGAAATAAAAGTTAACTTTCAAATGGTGATGTTGAGGCTGCGCACTCGATGGCAGCCTCGGAGTTGCGGGGGATTAAATACGTCGTGCCTGCCAAAAGTTTTTACGCCAGTAAACGTTATCCAGAGACGAGCGCATCACGCCACGACTGGTTGAAGCATGAATAAATTGATTATTGGTATCGTAAATACCAACATGCAGACCGCTTTCCCCAGACCCGGTTTTAAAGAAAACCAGATCGCCGGGCAGCAAATCGTCTTTATCAATTTCGGTACCAATCTTTGATTGCGTACGCGTATCGCGCGGGAGTTGCAGGTCGAATTTATCGCGCATCGTCATCAAAACAAATCCAGAACAATCCACCCCACTACGGCTCATGCCGCCATAACGATAGGGTGTGCCATGCCAGGTTTGTAGCTGATCATTAAGACCGGCGATAACGGCAATAGAATCCGACAAGCGGGCATTTGGCGCAGGCGCACGATGGCTGCTGCAGCCCGCCAAAAACAATGCTGTGATGAAAAGGAGCCAAAAGCGCATTCAGTACGAATCCTCTGAATTTTATTTTTATGCCAATTTAGCGTGGAAATTATATGATTTTCAAGAACCCATTTCACTTAAGTGGTTGATATGAGCATTCTGTGCCCTTCAATATCCAAACGTCGGAAGTTGACGCCATAGGCCGCAGACAGATTGGCCGGCGTCAGTACCGCATCTCGTGAACCACTGGCAAGCAGTTTCCCGCGTTTGAGTAGCCAGGCTTTATGCGCATGGCGTAAGGTGTGATTAAGGTCGTGGCTACTCATCACAATCGCTATGCCCTGCAAACACAGCTGACTCAACAGTCGGTCCAGTGCGTTTTGTTGCGCGACGTCCAGACTGTTCATCGGCTCATCCAGCAGTAAAAGCTGACCTAATGGATTCGCTTGTGGGCAAATCTGCAGGATAACCGCAGCCAGGCGCACACGCTGCCACTCACCGCCGGAGAGTTGGTTCACGCCGCGCCCCAGTTTATCTCCCAGGCCGAGCGCATCGGCGATCTCCTGTAACAGATCGGTGCGTGCTTTGTCGGGTTGATGCAGCGTCAGAAAATGCCAGACCGGCATGGCAAACGGCGGATTTTGCTGTTGCGCAAGATAGGCGCGATATTGCGCCAGCCTGGCGGCCGGCCATTCCTCCAACGGCATATCACCAAAAGTGATACTGCCCTCTCCGTTTGTCAGACCCGCCATACGCGCCAACAGCGTACTTTTTCCGGCACCGTTTGGTCCCACTAAATGCAGGATCTCTCCTGCTTTTATCTCACCAGTAAGCGGGCCGAGACGGGTCGATTCCGCGACGTCCTGTAGCTGCATCAATCGAGACATTAGTTTGCCAGCGCCTGCTTGATGGTTTGCACCAGGATGGGATCCTCAGGCGTCATATCCGGTGAGAATCGTTGCAGCACTTTTCCATCGCGACCCACTAAAAACTTCTCGAAATTCCACAGGATATCGTCCGGGTAAAGCGGCGCACGACCTTTGCTCACCATTCGCTCGTAGAACCCACTGTCCGCAGGTGCAACGGCCGTTGGTGCGGCATCAATCAGCTTCTGATACAGCGGATGGCGTCCCTCACCGTTGACGTCAATTTTGCTGAACATCGGGAAAGTTACGCCCCATGTGGTACTGCAGTACGTTTTTATTTCCTCTTCGCTGCCCGGCTCCTGGCCCAGAAACTGGTTGCAAGGGAAACCAAGAACGCTGAAGCCCTGTTGGTGCCAGGCTTTCTGCAGATTCTCCAGTTGCTCGTACTGCGGCGTCAGTCCACATTTTGAAGCAACGTTGACGATTAACAGCACATTCCCGGAATACGGCTGCAGTGAGGTAACCTCGCCGTCAATGGTCGTCACTTCTGTATCGAGGATAGAGTTTTGCATAGCATCTCCAGAACAACAGGTGGATTTTCAGTTTTTAATCATAGACCGAACCAACGCGTTCTAGCGCGCGGCTTTTAACAATAGCCAGATAAATACCGGTGCACCCATGGTGGCCGTTACCACGCCGATAGGTAACTCAGCCGAGGCCAGCACCAAACGCGCGACAACATCAGCAAACAATAATGCGATTGCGCCAGCCAACGCACAACCTGGCAGTAAAACACGGTGATCGGTGAGGCCGCACAGTCGCAAAATATGCGGGATCACAAGCCCAATAAAACCAATCGCCCCTGCCAGAGCCACGCTCACGCCAACCATCCAGCCTGTGGCAACCACCAGCAGGTTGCGCCAGAACCATAATGGCAGTCCCAGCTGACGCGCAGAAGTCTCTCCTAACGCCAGCATATTCATCGGCTGCGACTGACAGCAGATCCACACCAACACCGGAATCAACGCCACCATGAGCCAGGCCTGATGCCAGTCTACGCCACCGAAGCCCCCCATCATCCAGTACATCAGCTGTCGTAAGTCAAACGAGGTAGAGAAGTAGATAGCCCATGTCATCAGCGCGCTACAGATTATCCCCAGCGCCACCCCCGCCAGCAGCAGACGGCTGGTAGACAAATGTCGACGGGCGAAACGTAGCAGAATAAGCGTGATAACTAGCGCCCCGGCAATGGCGCAAAGGCCCAACGCCCAGCCGGGGAGTTGCCCCTGCCCCAGCAGCACCGCCGCGATAAGCCCGACTCCCGCGCCGTTAGATACGCCCAGTAATCCAGGCTCTGCGAGCGGGTTTTCAAACAGAGCTTGCATCACTGCGCCAGATAAGGCCAATGCAGCGCCTACCAGCAAAACGGCAAGGGTACGGGGAAGTCGAATTTGCCAGACGAACAGATCGCCGCGGGCGCTGAACCAGTCGCCGGGAGCGATCCATTGTTCTCCTGCGCACAAGCTTAGAATCGTTGCCAGTAGCATCAGTACTGACAGTGACAGTATCCAGCGCACGTTTCGGCGCTGTTGTTGATGGGCGAAAGTCAGCATGTTTTCCATTCTGCTGAAAAGAGATGGAGGTGATTCTACGGTGCTGATTCGGTAGTGAAAAGGAAAAAGGCCGCATAGCGGCCTTTTTAGTTATACGCGTCATACTCTGCGTATCGTTAAATCACTCTTCTTTGGGCGTTGCGTTTTCAACCCGGCTTTTTAACTTCTGTCCGGGTCTGAAGGTCACCACGCGCCGTGCTGTAATGGGAATATCTTCGCCCGTTTTCGGGTTACGGCCCGGACGTTGATTCTTATCACGCAGATCGAAGTTACCAAAACCAGAGAGTTTTACCTGCTCACCATTTTCCAGAGCACGACGGATCTCTTCGAAAAACAGCTCGACCAGTTCTTTGGCATCCCGCTTGCTAAGCCCAAGCTTATCAAACAGATATTCTGACATTTCAGCTTTTGTAAGCGCCATAGGTTCAATCCCTCAATGATGCCTGGAATCGCTCTTTTAATGCCTCTACACATTTGGCGACGGTAGCGGCAATCTCCTCTTCTTCAAGTGTACGGCTGGTATCCTGAAGGATCAGGCTGATAGCGAGGCTCTTATAGCCCTCCGCAACACCCTTACCGCGGTACACGTCAAATAAGTTTACGCCAACTACCTGATTTACGCCAACTTTCTTACACTCGGATAAAATATCCGCAGCGGGAACGTTTTCTGCGACAACGACTGCGATATCGCGACGGTTCGCTGGGAAGCGAGAAACTTCACGCGCCTGAGGCACCACGCGGTCTGCGAGCTTATTCCACTCCAGTTCAAACACCAGAGTGCGACCGTTCAGATCCAGTTTACGTTCCAGTTCAGGATGAACAACCCCAATGAAACCAATACGTTCACCTTTCAGATAAATCGCCGCAGACTGACCCGGATGCAGTGCTGGATTCGCTTCAGCTTTGAACTGAATGTCCGCCAGTTTGCCGGTCAGATCGAGAACCGCTTCCAGATCGCCTTTCAGATCATAGAAATCAACGGTCTCTTTTGCCAGATTCCAGTGTTCATCATGACGGTTACCGCAGATCACGCCCGCCAGCATTAGATCCTGACGGATCCCGAGGTTGGCCTGCGTATCTGGCACGAAACGTAAACCCGTTTCGAAAATACGTACGCGGTTCTGCTGACGGTTCTGGTTATACACTACCGTAGACAGCAAGCCGGTCCACAGGGACAAACGCATTGCCGACATATCAATAGAGATTGGGCTTGGCAGCAGCAGCGCTTCTTCACCCGGGTGCAGCAGCGACTGGACTTTCGGGTCGACGAAGCTATAGGTAATGACTTCCTGGTAGCCTTTGTCATTCAGCATGGTTTTTACACGTTTCAGCGACAAATCCGCTTCGCGATGCGTACCCATGATAAGACCCGCCTGAATCGGCGTGTTCGGGATATTGTCATAACCGTATACGCGGGCGACTTCTTCGACCAGGTCTTCTTCGATTTCCATATCGAAACGCCAGCTCGGCGCGACCGCTTTCCACTCATCCTGCCCTTCCGTCACGTCACAACCCAGACGACGCAGAATGTCACTCACCTGCTCATCGGCAATATGGTGTCCGATCAGACGATCCAGTTTGCTACGACGAAGCGTAATGGTTGCGCGTTTTGGCAGCGTGGCTTCATTCGTCACGTCAATGACTGGGCCCGCTTCACCGCCGCAGATATCAATCAGCAGGCGCGTTGCACGTTCCATGGCCTTATGTTGCAGCGCAGGATCGACACCACGCTCATAGCGGTGAGATGCATCGGTGTGCAGGCCGTGACGACGCGCGCGACCGGTAATAGACAACGGGCTGAAGAATGCACATTCCAGCAGGACGTTTTGTGTTTCATCATTCACGCCGGAATGTTCGCCACCAAAGATGCCGCCCATCGCCAGCGCTTTGTTGTGGTCCGCAATCACCAGCGTATCTGCATTCAGCTTCGCTTCGCTGCCGTCCAGCAATACCAGGGTCTCACCCTCTTTTGCCATACGGACAACAATTCCGCCTTCAATGCGGTCTTTGTCGAATGCGTGCATTGGCTGACCCAGTTCGAGCAGCACATAGTTAGTCACGTCAACCACGGCATCGATAGAACGAATACCGCAACGGCGCAGTTTTTCTTTCATCCACAGCGGGGTCGGCGCTTTAACATTGATGCCTTTCACCACGCGGCCCAGATAGCGTGGGCAGGCTTCCACGGCTTCGACCTGAATCGGCAGGACGTCGCTAATGGTCGCGGCTACTGGCGCGATTTCCGGCTCAACCAGCGGGGCTTTGTTCAGTACAGCAACGTCACGCGCTACACCGATGATGCCTAAGCAGTCGGCGCGGTTCGGCGTGACGCTGATTTCGATGGTGTTGTCGTCAAGCTTCAGGTATTCACGGATATCGGTACCAATTGGCGCATCGGCAGGCAGTTCGATAATCCCGTTATGATCGTCGGAAATACCCAGCTCGGAGAACGAGCACAGCATGCCTTCAGATGGTTCACCGCGCAGTTTCGCGGCTTTAATTTTGAAATCGCCCGGCAGAACGGCACCAACGGTTGCCACAGCCACTTTCAACCCCTGACGGCAGTTTGGCGCACCGCAGACGATATCCAGCAGGCGGTCGCCGCCTACATTCACTTTGGTGACACGCAGTTTGTCAGCGTTCGGGTGCTGGCCACACTCAACCACTTCACCCACTACAACGCCGTTGAACGCGCCGGAAACAGGTTCCACACCGTCAACTTCAAGACCCGCCATCGTGATTTGGTTTGACAGCGCATCGCTATCAATCGCCGGATTTACCCATTCGCGTAACCACAGTTCACTGAATTTCATTGTTTTATCCTGCCTTTATTTAAACTGTTTGAGGAAACGCAGATCGTTTTCGAAGAAAGAACGCAGATCGGTAACGCCGTAACGCAGCATAGTAAGACGCTCCATACCCATACCGAATGCAAAGCCGGAATAGATTTCCGGATCGATGCCAACATTACGCAACACGTTCGGGTGAACCATCCCGCAGCCCAGCACTTCCAGCCATTTGCCGTTTTTGCCCATCACGTCAACTTCCGCAGATGGTTCAGTGAACGGGAAGTAGGAAGGACGGAAACGAACCTGCAGGTCTTCTTCAAAGAAGTTGCGCAGGAAATCGTGCAGTGTGCCTTTCAGGTTGGTGAAATTGATGTTGGTATCAACAATCAGCCCTTCCATCTGGTGGAACATTGGTGTGTGTGTCTGATCGTAATCGTTACGATATACACGGCCCGGGGCGATAATACGGATCGGCGGCTGTTTTTCTTTCATGGTGCGGATCTGCACGCCGGAAGTCTGTGTGCGCAGCAGACGCGTCGCGTCAAACCAGAAAGTGTCGTGGTCAGCGCGCGCCGGGTGATGGCCAGGAATGTTGAGCGCATCGAAGTTATGATAGTCATCTTCGATTTCCGGACCGGTCGCCACGGTAAAGCCCAGCTCACCGAAGAAACTTTCAATCCTGTCGATTGTACGCGTCACCGGGTGCAGACCGCCGTTTTCGATACGACGCCCAGGAAGGGAAATATCGATCGTTTCTTCAGCCAGACGAGCATTCAGCGCAGCACTTTCTAATTCGGCCTTACGCGCGTTCAGCGCTTGCTGTACCTGCTCTTTGGCTTCGTTAATCACCGCACCTGCTGCCGGGCGCTCTTCTGGCGGCAGTTCGCGCAGGGTTGTCATCTGAAGGGTCAAGTGCCCTTTCTTGCCCAAATATTCGACGCGGACATTGTCTAACGCGGCAACATCTGAAGCCTGGTTAATGGCGGCCGTTGCACTGGCAACCAGCTCTGCGAGATGTGACATGGTTTTCCTCGTTATGTTGCGATATTCACTAGTCGCTCGTATATACGCAAAATTATTCAAGTTGTATCAACGCGGCCAAAGAGCGAATGCAGCCAATACAGAGACAACTTGAAGGATGACGCGTATAAAAAAAGCCTCCACCAGGGAGGCTTTTAGGCGCTGTTTTCCGTTTCTTCTTTCACGCGCAAGCCTCCTGAGTTCAGGTGCTAAAGTAAAAGAAGAAGCGGAAAATAGCAGCATTCATGCTTGCGTTACCTTGTGTGGTAAAAACCGGACAACCTTTATTGAAAAGGCTTACGGATAAATTGTCAACTAATTGATTGCACTACAAATAAAAGAGAGGGAGCCAGGCTCCCTCTTTTCACCGGCTTATGCCAGAGCTGCTTTCGCTTTTTCGACCAGAGCGGTGAACGCTACTTTGTCGAATACTGCGATGTCAGCCAGGATCTTACGGTCGATTTCAACAGAGGCTTTTTTCAGGCCGTTGATGAATTTGCTGTAAGAAATACCGTTCTGACGTGCTGCTGCGTTGATACGCGCAATCCACAGTTGACGGAACTGACGCTTTTTCTGACGACGGTCACGATAAGCGTACTGACCAGCTTTGATAACAGCCTGGAAGGCAACGCGGTATACGCGAGAACGCGCACCGTAGTAGCCTTTAGCTTGTTTCAAAATTTTCTTGTGACGTGCACGGGCAACTACACCACGTTTTACGCGAGCCATATGTGCTCTCCTGTATCTATATTCTTAGTAAAAAAATGAATTAAACGTTAACGGCTTATGCGTACGGCAGGCACGCGATAACCAGACCCAGATCGCCTTTAGACACGAGGCCTTTTGGACGCAGGTGACGTTTACGCTTAGTAGATTTTTTGGTCAGAATATGACGCAGGTTTGCGTGCTTACGCTTAAATCCACCACCACCGGTTTTTTTGAAACGCTTAGCAGCACCGCGTACGGTCTTAATTTTTGGCATTTTAATAACTTCCACTTCGCATTGTTAATAAACGAAACGTAGGCGAACAACGGCTGTGGAACCCGTAGGCTCCACAGACATTGCTACTTGAAGGCCTTACTGTTTCTTCTTAGGAGCGAGCACCATGATCATCTGGCGGCCTTCGATCTTCGTAGGGAAGGATTCGACTACTGCCAGTTCACTCAGATCGTCACGGACGCGGTTGAGCACTTCCATACCGATCTGTTGGTGGGCCATCTCACGACCGCGAAAACGCAGCGTGATCTTAGCCTTATCGCCATCTTCCAGAAAGCGTACCAGGCTGCGGAGTTTTACCTGGTAATCGCCATCGTCGGTGCCAGGACGGAATTTAATTTCCTTAACCTGGATAACTTTTTGCTTTTTCTTCTGTTCCTTAGAAGACTTACTCTTTTCATAAAGGAACTTGCCGTAGTCCATAATACGACAAACTGGCGGTTCGGCGTTAGGGCTGATTTCAACTAAATCTACTCCAGCTTCTTCAGCTTTTTCGATCGCTTCTCTCAGACTCACAATACCCAAAGCTTCGCCTTCCAGACCTGTTAAGCGAACTTCCAGGGCGCGAATCTCGCCATTGATACGATTCGGACGTGCCGTTTGAACTCGTTTTCCGCCTTTAATACCTTATTCCTCCAGTTGTTGAAGACTGCGGCTGCGAATCTCTTGTTGCAGCTTCTCAATCACTTCATTTACGTCCAGGCTGCCCAAGTCTTTGCCACGACGGGTGCGCACGGCAACTTTGCCTGCTTCTACCTCTTTGTCGCCACAGACCAACATGTAAGGGACACGACGTAAAGTGTGCTCGCGGATTTTAAAGCCAATCTTCTCATTTCTCAAGTCTGCTTTTACACGAATACCCGCATTTTGTAGTTTCTGCGTTAATTCGTTAACGTATTCAGACTGAGAATCGGTGATGTTCATGACCACAACCTGAACTGGCGCGAGCCAGGTCGGGAAGAAGCCCGCGAACTCTTCGGTCAGGATACCGATGAAACGTTCCATCGACCCAAGAATTGCACGGTGAATCATAACCGGAACCTGACGCTCGTTGTTTTCGCCAACGTAAGAGGCGCTTAAACGGGACGGCAGGGAGAAGTCCAGCTGTACAGTACCGCACTGCCATGCACGATCGAGGCAGTCATACAGGGTAAATTCAATTTTCGGACCGTAGAACGCGCCCTCACCCAGTTGGAACTCAAACGGGATGTTGTTTTCTTCCAGCGCAACGGCCAGGTCAGCTTCAGCACGGTCCCACATTTCATCGCTACCGATACGTTTTTCGGGGCGAGTGGACAGTTTGACGACGATTTTCTCGAAGCCAAAGGTGCTGTACATATCGTAGACCATACGAATGCATGCGTTAACTTCATCACGAATCTGCTCTTCAGTACAGAAGATATGTGCATCATCTTGAGTGAAGCCACGAACACGCATCAGGCCATGCAGCGCACCTGACGGTTCATTACGGTGGCAGCTACCAAACTCAGCCATACGCAGCGGCAGATCGCGATAGGATTTCAGACCCTGATTAAAGATCTGCACGTGGCCTGGGCAGTTCATTGGCTTAATGCAGTATTCACGGTTCTCAGAAGAGGTGGTGAACATTGCATCTTTGTAGTTGTCCCAGTGACCTGTTTTTTCCCACAGCACACGGTCCATCATGAACGGACCTTTCACTTCCTGATACTGGTATTCTTTCAGTTTTGAACGAACGAATACTTCCAGTTCACGGAAGATAGTCCAGCCATCGTTGTGCCAGAACACCATACCAGGTGCTTCTTCCTGCATATGATACAGGTCAAGCTGTTTACCGATTTTACGGTGATCGCGTTTGGCTGCTTCTTCCAGACGTTGCAGGTAGGCATTCAGGGCTTTTTTATCTGCCCATGCAGTACCATAAATACGCTGCAGCATCTTGTTATTGCTGTCGCCACGCCAGTATGCCCCTGCGGTCTTCATCAGTTTGAAGTGATGGCAGAAACGCATGTTCGGCACGTGCGGGCCACGGCACATATCGACATATTCTTCATGATGGTACAAGCCAGGCTTGTCATCATGGGCAATGTTTTCATCAAGAATGGAGACTTTATAGGTCTCGCCACGCTTCACGAAGGTTTCACGCGCTTCGTACCAGCTGACTTTCTTCTTAATGACATCGTAGTTTTTCTCAGCGAGCTCGTGCATCCGCTTCTCGAGCGCGTCGATGTCTTCCTGGGTTAACGTACGGTCAAGATCGATATCGTAGTAAAAACCGTTATCAACAACCGGTCCGATCGCCATTTTGGTGTGCGGCCAGAGTTGTTTGATCGCGTGCCCTAACAGGTGCGCACAGGAGTGACGAATGATCTCCAGACCTTCTTCATCCTTCGCGGTGATGATGGAGAGCTTCGCATCATGCTCAATCAGATCGGAAGCATCTACCAGCTCACCGTCAACACGGCCAGCAATAGTGGCTTTCGCCAGACCTGGACCGATGTCCAGCGCAACATCCATGGGGCTTACAGCGTGGTCGTAATGGCGTTGGCTGCCATCAGGAAGAGTAATAACAGGCATGTTATATCCTTATTTGCAGTGGTGCCCCACACGTAAGAGCACATACAAAGATTCAATATTTAAAATTATCAAAAAGGTCTGGGCTGATTCCCGCTTCACTCTGCGAAATATGTCACTGGTCGCCTTAGAGACTACACTGGACCTACACCCGCTTTTTGATAACACCGTTTGACAGTGTACACGGCATTACGGGTCGATCAAAGCAACAATCAACGCGCGCTCTATGATGTAAATCAATTCACTGACACCCAACCGTCTTTGTTACACTTGCACAAAGTCATCTAACCTGAGCAGGAAAAAAACAATGCCCACAAATCGCTTTGCGAAGAAACACTGGAAGATGGTTGTGATTCTGCTCGTTATTTGTGCGGCCATGTTGATGCTGCGCTGGGCTGCGATGATCTGGGGCTAAATGACGCTCACCCACTGTTCCGCTTTCGTTTATTTATCGATTAATCGAATTTGTCTGAAAATAGTGCGTTATGACCAGATAAAAAAATAAAACGCAAATTAAATATTAAATAAACTTAACTTTAATTTAGGAAAGCCAGGTCATTTATTTGACCCGGCTTGTCATTACATCCGATAGCCGAGGGAAACTGTCGTGCGGCGATCGGTATGCTCCGGCGCTGTTGCCGGCGGTTCAGAGTTCCAGGTCACGTTGTAAGCCACCTTTAACCCAAAGTGCTCATTGATGGCAACGTTGAGGGCAGTTTCAGAGTTGAGCGTGGTATCGTCAGCGCCGAATACCGACACACCCTGAGTAAACTTGGTATTGTCCGTCATCTGCCATGCATAGGCCCCGGACGCATAGCCCAACGGCTGTGTTTCGGTGGTGCCATCCGTGTGCTCGTCATAGCGCACGCCAGGACCGAATTCGAAACGGAAGCTGTGCACAGGTCCGTTGAGGAACTGACGACCGTAACCTGCGGTCAGTACGTCACGCTCGCGATAACCGTTGTAACGGTCGGTCAACCAGCTTGCCTGCCCAAAGAGATAGTCATAGTCGGTCATGTTATAACGACTACGGCCACCTACGGCATATTTCTCCGATGAACGCTCATCATTTGAGGAGGTATTGCTGGCATTTCCCCACAGAGACCATGCGGTCGTTTGGCCGTACCAGGTCATGGTGGTATCTGCGGTTAAAGAAGAACTTTTTGTGTTGCCTGACTGGGCGAGATATCCCGCGTTCAGGTTACCTTCAAAGGGTTTTTTCGCGCTGGAAGGGTCATCCATGACAGTAAAAACGGAATCATCGGCTACAGCATGCATTGACGCAAGCAGGCCTCCCGTCAGCAGTAATGCTGCGGGCACTGTCTTCAAAAGCTTCATTTATTAAGAGTCCGTACAACAAAAAAAGAGACCATTACGGTCTCGGAAACTTTCATATGGATCAATGACAAAAGACCCTTGAAAGGTAACAAATTATAAAAAGACTCGAATAACATAGCAATAAATTCTTATTTCATTTTTTGAATAAGAGCGTTCCTAAACCTTTATTTTATTTATATATCTTTATGACGATAATTTTAAATAAAGATATGAAAAATCATGTTGTTAATTACTTCACTTTCGGGAGGTTAAGTGCCAGACTGAGTTCAGCCTAACAGGAGGTAAAGATGGTACGTATCTATACGTTAACACTTGCGCCCTCTCTCGATAGCGCAACAATCACCCCGCAAATTTACCCGGAAGGTAAGCTTCGTTGTACCTCGCCGGTTTTTGAACCCGGCGGCGGCGGTATCAACGTCGCTCGCGCAATTGCCCATCTTGGCGGAACCGCAACAGCGATTTTCCCCGCGGGGGGAGCAACCGGAGAGCATCTTGTTGCATTGCTCGCCGACGAAAATGTTCCCGTATCTACCGTCGAAGCCAAAGACTGGACCCGACAAAATCTTCATGTCCACGTGGAGTCCAGCGGCGAACAATATCGTTTTGTCATGCCAGGCGCTGCGCTGACCGATGACGAGTTCTACCAACTTCAGGATCAGGTGCTGGAAATTGAGTCTGGTGCGCTGCTGGTCATCAGCGGCAGTTTGCCGCCCGGCGTACAGCTTGAGAAGTTGACCCGACTCATTACCACCGCACAAAAACAGGGGATCCGCTGTATTGTCGACAGTTCAGGCGAAGCACTGACGGCGGCGTTAGCCATCGGCAATATCGAACTGGTCAAACCCAACCTCAAAGAACTGAGTGCGCTGGTAAACCGTGAACTCACTCAACCCGATGATGTGCGCAAGGCCGCGCAGGAAATCGTACAGAGTGGGAAAGCGCACCGCGTTGTGGTCTCGCTTGGGCCGCAAGGGGCGCTGGGCGTAGATCGCGATACCTGCGTTCAGGTGGTTCCGCCACCGGTGAAAAGTCAAAGTACCGTAGGCGCAGGCGACAGTATGGTCGGGGCTATGACGCTTAAGCTGGCTGAGAACGCGTCTTTTGAGGATATTGTCCGTTACGGTGTTGCCGCGGGCAGCGCAGCAACGCTGAATCAGGGTACTCGCCTGTGCTCTTTGGACGACACGCAAAAAATATATTCGTATCTCGCTCAGTAATGACACCGTCCCTCTTTTGAAGAAAAAGGGGGATTCTCGCGTAAAACTGTCAGCATGGGTGTTATGCGACTATGATAAAAAATCACGTGATTACAAAGAAGTGAATCATGTGCAGTCAGACGTCTCCACAACGGTGCGAGGTGAAGAAGAGCGACAAACATTAAGTGCCTTTCCAGCGATGACGCGTCCGTGGTGTGCGTCAGTTCGTGTTTTTTAACCGCATTCTTGCGCTAACCTTATGATCTGGCAGACAACATGGGGAGAGACATCATGTGGCAGGCTATCAGTCGTCTTTTAAGCGAGCAATTAGGTGAAGGCGAAATCGAACTGCGTAATGAACTGCCCGGCGGAGAGATCCACGCCGCATGGCATTTACGCTATGCGGGGCGAGATTTTTTCGTCAAATGCGATGAAAGAGAGCTGTTAACCGGCTTTACGGCAGAAGCCGATCAGCTGGAGCTACTTTCCCGCAGTCAAACTGTATCTGTACCGAAAGTCTGGGCAGTAGGCGCAGACAGAGATTACAGCTTTCTGGTGATGGATTTCCTCCCTCCCCGTCCGCTTGATGCGCATAACGCGTTTATCCTCGGTCAACAGCTTGCGCATTTGCACGAATGGAGCGACCAGCCTCAGTTTGGTCTCGACTTCGATAACGCGCTCTCTACCACGCCGCAGCCAAATACCTGGCAACGTCGCTGGTCAACCTTTTTCGCTGAGCAGCGTATAGGCTGGCAGCTGGAACTCGCCGCTGAAAAAGGCATTGCGTTTGGCAATATTGACGCCATCGTCGAACATATCCAGCAACGTCTCTCTTCTCATCAGCCGCAGCCGTCTCTCCTGCACGGTGATTTGTTGTCCGGGAACTGCGCCCTCGGCCCGAACGGTCCGTACATCTTTGACCCTGCCTGCTACTGGGGGGACAGAGAGTGTGACCTGGCAATGCTGCCGTTACATACCGATCAGCCGCCGCAAATTTATGACGGTTACCAGTCTGTCTCGCCACTGCCGCTGGACTTTCTCGACAGGCAGCCAATCTACCAGCTCTATACGCTGCTGAATCGGGCAATTCTGTTCGGGGGACAGCATTTAGTTGTGGCGCAGAAAGCGCTGGATAGATTACTGGCGGCTTAACGACGTACCGTGTTGCTTATCAGGCCTGCCGTTTCGCAACGTGGCAGGCCCGATAGAGTGGCACTTACAAAAAGCCCAGCAGTGAGAAGAAGAAGTAGCCGATCACGATAACGATCACCGGCAGAATATAAAGCGGGAAAATTTGTAAGAAGATCGTATGGTGCGGTACCACAATTCGCGACTCCAGTTGCTCGCGGGATAATCCTTCACTGCCCTTTGCTTGTTCCAGAATTAGCTGATCCTCAACGCCTTCGCGTAAGAAACGCGCCTGGCGGCTCATTCTGGCGCCTGAGTCCTGCAGCGCCAGGCCGATAAAAATCAGAATGAATATCAGCCAAAAAACGAGATTCAGTCCACTTTGAAAATCGGGCGTTGGCGAGTTATACCAGAACACGTTAAGAAAAGGTGTGTTCACCCGCATCATGTCGATCATCACATGGGCAAAATCGAGCATGACCGCGTTAATCCCTTCCTGCTTTTCGCTGTGCGCGTACATAAACTTCAGTACTGAAACCAGCGTTGAAATCAGCGCGGGAATGAAAACCACCCATCCCACCAGCCTTTTCAAGATGGCAATGCGTCCAGCTTGTTGATACGTCATGAGTTCCCCTTGATTAAGACGTGTCATTTTGGCCTAAGTTTACCCGTTGATTACCGTTTTCGCCTGATCTTTAAAGGCGGTATACTTCTGAATTAGCCATAATGAACGCTCAGAGTCCGTCCAGGCTGGCTCTAATCCCTTTTATCACCGTAAAGGAGAGGTTGTAATGTCAACCCCGCGTCAAATTCTTGCTGCAATTTTCGATATGGATGGGTTACTGGTCGATTCTGAACCGCTTTGGGATCAGGCTGAACTGGATGTGATAGCAAGTTTAGGCGTTGATATCTCCCGCCGCCATGAACTTCCCGATACCCTTGGCTTACGCATCGACATGGTGGTTGATTTGTGGTTTGCGCAGCAACCCTGGAACGGCCCCTCACGTCAGGAAGTCACCGAGCGCATCATTACCCGGGCCATTGCGTTGGTTGAAGAAACAAAACCGCTGCTGCCAGGCGTTCGTGAAGCTGTGACACTGTGCAAATCTCAGGGAATCAAAGTAGGACTGGCATCCGCCTCGCCGCTACATATGCTGGAAAAAGTGCTGACCATGTTTGATCTGCGCGATGACTTCGACGCGCTGGCTTCTGCAGAAAAACTGCCTTACAGCAAACCGCACCCACAAGTTTACCTCGATTGTGCGGCGAAACTGGGCATTGACCCGTTAAACTGCGTAGCACTGGAAGACTCAGTGAACGGCATGATTGCCTCGAAAGCTGCCCGTATGCGTTCCATCGTCGTACCAGCGCATGAGAATCAGGACGATCCTCGCTTCGTTCTTGCCGACGTCAAACTAACCTTGCTCACCGAACTCACAGCCGCTCATCTGCGCGGCTAATCCTGTAACGGGCAATGATCGTATTGCCCGTCTTTTCAGACCTTAATTTTTAAAACGCCGTTTCATTTTTAATTGTGTTTCTGTTTAACCTCTCCTATCCTTGCCCTATAGCGCAAGCGTTAATGACATAAATAGTTGAGGTAAACATGATTCAGGAAGCTTTTCGTCTCGAGGGTAAAGTCGCCATCGTCACTGGATGTGACACCGGCCTCGGGCAGGGTATGGCAGTGGCGCTGGCTGAAGCGGGCTGCGATGTAGTCGGCGTGAATCGTAAAATACCGCATGAAACCGCAGAGAAAATTAACGCCCTCGGTCGACGCTTTATGGCCATTCAGGCCGACCTCAGTCAACAAGATGCTCTCACCAGCATCGTGACACAAACGGTGTCGGCGTTTGGCCGGGTCGATATTCTGGTCAACAATGCAGGAACTATACGCCGTCAGGATGCGCTGGACTTCAGTGAAAAAGATTGGGATGACGTGATGAATCTGAATCTCAAATCCGTTTTCTTTCTGTCGCAGGCCGTGGCGCGCCAGTTTGTGGCGCAGGGCAATGGTGGAAAAATCATTAACATTGCCTCGATGCTCTCTTTTCAGGGGGGTATCCGTGTACCTTCCTATACCGCATCAAAAAGCGGCGTTCTGGGCATCACTCGCCTGCTCGCCAATGAATGGGCGGCCAAAGGAATTAATGTCAATGCTATCGCGCCCGGCTATATGGCGACCAACAACACCCAGCAACTGCGCGCAGACAGCGAGCGCAATAAGGAGATTATCGATCGTATTCCCGCAGGGCGCTGGGGCACGCCGGATGATCTAAAAGGTCCGGTCGTGTTCCTCGCAAGTCCCGCCTCTGACTATATTCATGGCTATACGCTGGCCGTGGACGGTGGTTGGCTGGCGCGGTAAAGGCGCACTTGTGACAAAGGGTTACAACGTCACCTCTTCCGCCTACTGTATAAAACCCCTATACTGTATGAATCGACAGTTTATTGGGTTTTATCATGACGGCGGAAGGCCACCTTCTTTTTTCTATTGCCTGTGCGGTATTTGCCAAAAATGCCGAGCTAACGCCCGTTCTTGCGCAGGGTGACTGGTGGCATATTGTTCCTTCAGCCATTTTAACGTGCCTGCTGCCGGATATCGATCATCCCAAATCTCTGCTGGGGCAGCGTCTGAAGTGGATATCAAAACCCATTGCCCGCGCATTTGGCCATCGCGGGTTTACGCATAGCCTGCTGGCGGTTTTTGCCCTGCTGGCCACGTTCTACCTGAAAGTCCCGGATACCTGGATAATACCGGCCGATGCCTTACAAGGTATGGTACTCGGCTATCTTAGTCACATTCTGGCTGACATGCTGACTCCAGCAGGCGTTCCCCTGCTTTGGCCCTGCCGCTGGCGTTTTCGTCTGCCCATCCTCGTGCCGCAAAAAGGCAATCAACTGGAGCGGTTTCTGTGCATGGCACTGTTCGCGTGGGCAATCTGGATGCCGCAGACCGTACAAGAGAACAGCGCGGTACGCTGGTCTTCGCAGATGATTAATACGCTACAAATGCAGTTCAATCGTTTCATAACGCATCAGATTGACTAATAAATCAGCCAAAAAGTCATTTTCGGTATAAACAATTCCATTTGAATATAAGAGGCAAGTCACAGTTCTGCTAATCTTGCGCCAACAGAATCACCTTTCAATGGTGATACGCATAATAAGATCAGGAGAACGGGGATGAACTTTCCATTAATCGCGAACATTATCGTGTTCGTAGTGCTGCTGTTCGTGCTGGCGCAAGCCCGTCACAAACAGTGGAGTCTGGCAAAAAAAGTACTGGTCGGTCTGGTCATGGGTGTGGTGTTCGGCCTCGCGCTGCACACCATTTATGGCTCCGACAGCCAGGTTCTTAAAGATTCAGTACAGTGGTTCAACATTGTTGGCAACGGTTATGTCCAGTTGCTGCAAATGATTGTTATGCCGCTGGTCTTTGCCTCTATACTCAGTGCCGTTGCGCGTCTGCACAACGCCTCTCAGTTAGGTAAAATTAGCTTCCTGACCATCGGCACGCTGCTGTTTACCACGCTGATTGCCGCACTGGTAGGTGTTCTGGTGACCAACCTGTTCGGCCTGACCGCCGAAGGTCTGGTGCAAGGTGGTGCCGAAACCGCCCGTCTGAACGCGATTGAAACCAACTATGTTGGCAAAGTGGCTGACCTCAGCGTTCCGCAACTGGTGCTGTCGTTTATTCCGAAAAACCCGTTTGCCGATCTGACTGGCGCGAACCCGACGTCGATTATCAGCGTGGTTATCTTCGCCGCATTCCTGGGTGTAGCCGCACTGAAACTGCTGAAAGATGATGCACCAAAAGGCGAGCGCGTTCTGGTCGCTATCGATACCCTGCAAAGCTGGGTGATGAAACTGGTTCGTCTGGTGATGCAGTTGACGCCGTACGGTGTTCTGGCGCTGATGACCAAAGTGGTTGCAGGTTCCAACCTGCAGGACATCATCAAGCTGGGTAGCTTCGTCGTGGCCTCTTATCTCGGTCTGGGCATTATGTTCGTTGTACACGGGATCCTGCTGGGTGTGAACGGCGTTAGCCCGTTAAAATACTTCCGCAAGGTATGGCCAGTGCTGACGTTCGCCTTCACCAGCCGTTCCAGCGCAGCCTCAATTCCGCTGAACGTTGAAGCGCAGACCCGTCGTCTGGGCGTGCCTGAATCCATCGCCTCATTTGCCGCCTCGTTTGGTGCCACGATTGGTCAGAACGGTTGTGCGGGCCTGTACCCGGCAATGCTGGCAGTAATGGTTGCACCGACCGTCGGTATCAACCCACTGGACCCAATGTGGATTGCCACGCTGGTTGGTATCGTGACCGTGAGCTCCGCAGGGGTTGCGGGTGTAGGTGGCGGTGCAACATTTGCCGCGCTGATCGTCCTGCCCGCTATGGGTCTGCCGGTCACGCTGGTTGCGCTGCTGATCTCCGTTGAGCCGCTGATCGATATGGGTCGTACCGCGCTGAACGTAAGCGGTTCCATGACTGCCGGTACGCTGACCAGCCAATGGCTCAAGCAGACTGATAAAACGATTCTGGACAGCGACGATAACGCCGAACTGGCGCATCGCTAAGTCTGTCAGCTAAAAAACAAAAAACCGCCGGAGTATCATGCTCCGGCGGTTTTTTTATATCCATTAATCCCTTAGTTCATTTTCCTGGCGAACCTGATTAGCCCAGCGCTGTGCTGATTCCGGGACCGTAAATGCAGGCGAACGTTGAAACGCCTCCCCCATTAAGACAAAAGCGACATATTTTCCGCGTAGTATCCATACGTCACGAAACGCATCCATTTTAACCGCATGCTCTGGTGGCGCGGGCTCCACGCGAGGAACATAGCTGATAACCGGACGATTTTGTTGGCGAAGAGGTTTCATAATCAGTTGCTTCACTAAAGACAAATTCTAAAAATCAGAAAACCGCTATCTTAGCCGATTTTGCCGCCTTGCGTCCTGCCTTGCGTGCGCTGTTTGCCTGGTTCATCGCGCTTTACGTCATCGGCCTGTACCTGCGCCGCTGAGTGAGTGGTCTATAGTTAAAGCTTTTGACAGCAACAACGACCCTTTCAGCAATGAAACCAGGAGACGAGTTTAATGTCACAGAATGATAAGCATCCACTCCATCACTCAGCGCCGGTTCATGATGCCAGCGAATCCCAGCCAGGACTTGATTCACTGGCACCCACAGACGGTTCACATCGGTCAACACCTGAACCCACGCCGCCAGGTATGCAGCCCACTACGTCCGGCAGTTTAAAAGCGCCGGATATCAAAAGTGACAAACTCAATGCACTGGACAGTTTTCGTAAAGGAAGCGAAGATTTTGCTCTGACAACTAATCAGGGTGTGCGAATCGCAGACGATCAAAACTCTCTGCGTGCAGGTAATCGCGGGCCAACCCTGCTGGAAGACTTTATCCTGCGGGAAAAGATTACCCATTTTGATCATGAACGCATCCCGGAGCGGATTGTACATGCCCGAGGTTCTGCCGCTCATGGTTACTTTCAGTCCTATGTCAACCTGAGTGCGACGACGAAAGCGGACTTTCTAAGTGATGAAAATAAAATCACCCCGGTTTTTGTCCGATTCTCTACCGTTCAGGGCGGCGCAGGCTCTGCGGATACGGTCAGAGATATACGGGGATTTGCGACCAAGTTTTACACTGAAGAGGGCATTTTCGACCTGGTGGGAAACAATACTCCCATCTTCTTTATTCAGGATGCCCATAAATTCCCGGATTTCGTCCATGCGGTTAAACCGGAGCCGCATTGGGCTATCCCGCAGGGCCAAAGCGCCCATGACACCTTCTGGGATTATGTCTCATTACAGCCTGAAACGTTGCACAACGTCATATGGGCAATGTCCGATCGGGGTATTCCGCGCAGCTATCGCACGATGGAAGGCTTCGGTATTCACACATTTCGGTTGATTAATGCGCAAGGGAAAGCCACCTTTGTCCGTTTCCACTGGAAACCGCTGGCAGGCAAAGCCTCGCTGGTATGGGATGAAGCGCAAAAACTTACCGGTCGGGATCCTGACTTTCATCGCCGCGATCTGTGGGAAGCTATCGAAGCGGGCGATTATCCGGAATATGAACTGGGACTACAGCTGATTCCCGAAGAAGATGAATTTAAGTTCGATTTTGACCTGCTCGACCCAACCAAGCTGATCCCGGAAGAGCTGGTTCCGGTGCAACGCGTCGGTAAAATGGTGCTGAACCGCAATCCTGATAATTTCTTCGCCGAAAATGAACAAGTCGCTTTTCATCCCGGACATATCGTCCCTGGCATCGATTTTACTAACGATCCCCTGCTGCAGGGTCGCTTGTTCTCCTATACCGATACTCAAATCAGTCGCCTGGGCGGGCCCAATTTCCATGAAATCCCGATTAATCGCCCGACCTGTCCGTACCATAATTTCCAGCGTGACGGCATGCATCGAATGGACATCGATACCAATCCAGCCAACTATGAACCGAATTCCATCAATGATAACTGGCCGCGTGAAACGCCGCCGGGGCCAAAACGCGGTGGATTTGAGTCGTATCAGGAACGGATTGAAGGAAACAAAATCCGCGAACGTAGCCCCTCTTTTGGCGAATACTATGCGCACCCTCGCCTGTTCTGGCTAAGTCAGACGCCAATTGAACAGCAGCATATTATCGGCGGATTCAGTTTCGAACTCAGTAAGGTTACGCGCCCCTATATTCGGGAAAGAGTGGTCGAACAGTTAGCTCATATTGATGCTGCCCTCGCCGAGGCGGTTGCCGATAATCTCGGTTTTAAGCTAACCAAGGAACAGGCCAGCATTGCGCCACCGCCCAACGTCAACGGTTTGACAAATGCACCGTCACTCAGTTTATATGCAGGTGCGCAAGGTGAGATTAAGGGCCGCGTGGTCGCCATCCTACTTAATGACCAGGTGAAATCGAGCGACCTGCTCGCCATCATGCAAGCCCTACAGGCCAAAGGCGTTCATGCCAAATTGCTCTATTCCCGAATGGGTAAGGTAGTTGCCGATGATGGATCTGCTCTGACGATCGCCGGTACTTTTGCGGGTTCGCCATCCCTGACGGTCGATGCGGTTATCGTTCCATGCGGTAATCTCGCGGACATCATTAAGAACGGTGATGCCCGATATTATTTACTCGAAGCGTATAAGCACTTAAAACCTATCGCCCTGGCCGGCGATGCTCGTCAGTTTAAAGTAACGTTGAATATCAAAAATGAAGGAGAAGAAGGTGTGGTGGAAGCGGACAGTGCAGACGCACAGTTTATGGATACCCTGTTGACGCTGATGACCGCACACCGCGTCTGGTCACGTGCCGGAAAAATAGAAACGATTCCCGCCTAAAAAAATGCGGCGCACGATTGCGCCGCAAACTCAGGAATTACACGTTCAGAAAACTGCCAAGACGATAACCGCGCTCCGCAATTGCATATTTCAGTGACGAAGACGTCAGCACGTCGAGCTCAGTTAAGCGGGGGTAACAGTAGGCACTTTGACGAATAATGTCATCGATAAAGGCCGGATGACACATCACTTCCAGCGAAGACTCTCCCCGGTCGGCTGACGCATCCAGCGTCTGTAAAAACAGAGCCTCGGAAATCGCTTCACCGTAAAACTCGCTGCTGAATCCCTGGGAGGTACGTAACGTTTCCGGAAAACCAGACGCCTGAAACACGGTCTGACGATCGATACGCAATGCAATCCCCTTCTCGGCAGCAAACCCGGCTACGATAGGGAAAATTTGCGGGAACATATGCACATGGTGATGGCTATCCAGATGCGTCGGCTCCCGCCCGAACAGGTCAATAAAACGCTGATACTGCGCGGCCAGTTCCTGAGAAATTTCATCCAGCGGCAAAGTGTCCTCCTCTGCCATCTGCCAGATCCATTTCCCCAGTAATCCGTCACGGGTAAGGCCCGGCATTGCCGTCAACGGCCTACCCAGCGTCAGAACAAAATGCATCCCGACGGCAAGTGCAGGTATGTCGCGACTCAGCTGTACCGCATGGTCAATCGCCGCACCGTTAACCAGTGCCGTTGTCGAGGTGACAACGCCATTACGACAGGCTTCAACAATGCCGTAGTTTTGTCCTTTACTCAGGCCAAAATCATCCGCATTCACTATCAGTACGCGTTCCATAGCCGACCTCAGTTAGTGTTGTTCGCTTTTGAGTTTCTCAATGCACCCGGCGAAGTTTGGCAACCATTTTTCATGCGCCAGGATTAGCTCACGCGCCAGAATCTCGGCATCGCTGTCAGAATGCACCAGCGGACTCAGGTTTAACGCCAGCAGCACATCATTCAGCTCGCCGCTCAATGCCGCATTGCTCGCCGCAACCTCAAAGCCTTTAATGGTGTAGATAAAGCCAAGTACTTTCTCATCAAAATGGGTAATACGTGGGTGCGGCGTAGCACCGTTACGTCCCAGCGTGCAGGTCATCTCAACCGCCCAGTCCGCAGGAATGTTATCAACATGTCCATGATGTGGAATGTTGACGTAGTGCTCGGTCTGTTTGTCGTTGTAGATGGCGTTGATCACTTCACAGGCCGCATCGGAGTAATACGCGCCACCGCGCTGCTCCAGCTCTTTCGGCTTAACGTTTAACTCAGGATTTTTGTAGAGGTCAAACAATTGTTTTTCTACTTTTTGTACTACCTGGGCACGTGCGCCGCCCTTATAGTACTCGCCCATTTCGATCGCCAGCATCTCTTTTGGCTTGAAGTAGTACAGCAAATACGAGCACGGCAGCAGCTTCAGCGAACGAATCAACCCTTCGCTGAACGGCAGGTCGAAAATGTTCTTCACGGTGGAAGCTTTCAGTTGTCCAGAAGCCACGCCGTCCAGCAGTTCATCAAAGCGCGATGTACCGTTCACCAGCACGTCTTTAATAAAGACCATGTGGTTCAGACCGAACAGATCGATGGATAAATCATCGCTTTCTTTCAGCGCCAGCACATCGCTAATGAACATTTTCATGCCGACAGGAATATTACACACGCCGATGAATTTCTTAAAATTCGTGTGGCGATAGACCGCTTCAGTCACCATCCCTGCCGGGTTAGTAAAGTTAATCACCCAGGCATTCGGGCACAGTTCTTCCACATCTTTAATAATATCAAAGATAACCGGAATGGTACGCAGACCTTTGAACAGCCCACCCGCACCGTTGGTTTCCTGTCCCAGATAACCGTGGCTCAGCGGAATGCGTTCATCCTTTTCACGGGCTTTCAGTTGCCCTACGCGCAGTTGGGTGGTAACGAAATCAGCATCTTTCAGTGCTTCACGGCGGTCCAGCGTTTTAAACAACTTCATCGGTACGCCGGCTTTGTCGATCATGCGCTGGCAAAGGTCAAAAATAATGTCCAGCTTCTCTTTTCCACCGTCGACATCAACCAGCCACAACTCAGAAACCGGTAATTCATGATAGCGCTTAATAAAGCCTTCAAGTAATTCAGGGGTGTAGCTGCTCCCGCCACCGATAGTGACGACTTTTAATTTCTGGCTCATACTTTCTCCCTTCAGTGTCAAAACACTGACGTGTATTATGCTCAACCCGTTTGTCAGGTATAGCGTGGCTGTCCCGACGCTATTTTGGGCAAGCTATAAAAAATGGGTTATTGGCAAATAATATCTACTGATTAAATTCAGTTAATTTCTTACGGTAGCTATTCGGTGTAAACGACGTCAGCTTTTTAAACGTTTTAATAAACAGGCTTGGACTACTGTAGCCAGACTCGTAAGCAATATCCGTTACAGAATAGTTCGTCATTTCCAGCTGTTTTTTAGCAAAGTTAATGCGGATTTCATTAATAATCTGCATCGGCGTTTTGCTGTAATAACGCTGGGTAGCGCGGGTCAGATACTCCTGGGATTTCGCGGACAGGTGTACCATATTTTCCAGCGCATTCTCGCTAAACTGCCGTTTGTCGTGCATGGTCTCGACGGTGGTTTTAAGCCACTGCGGAATATCATCCAGCACCTGCTCTTCGCGATGATGGCGTAACCGATTAATAATATAGAAGGTGACCACTTCTACAAATTCATCCAGCCCGCTCTCGCGAAAGTTCAGTGATGCAATAACCGTTTCAATGTAGGTAAGAAACGAGTTATTCGCCCGATAGACCTGCGATGCAACGAAACAAAATGGCAGCAGCGGGTGATAGTGCTGTTCAAAAAAACGTTTACTGATGCCGACGTTAAGGATCCTTGTCGCACCAAAATCATAAAAACTCTGGTGGTGCGATCCCAACGGGATAAAGACAAAGTCTCCACGTTCTAGCAGTACGCGTTTACCGTTGATTTCCTGATAATAGCGCCCGGTTAAAACCAGGGTAAACTCATAGTAGTCATGCTGATGCAGCCCGCTGATACTCTCAGTTTTGTTATAGATGAACACATGGAAATTTTTGCCATTAAACAGCTGCTGTTCATAAACGGTTTTGATTTCCGGTGCGTTAATCTGTAGCTGCATTATGCACTCCTCGCTATTTCAGCTTTTCGTGAAGCTCAATCAGTTCAGTCACCAGCTCACGCGCCAGCATTGATGTCATCAGGTGGTCCTGTGCGTGGACCAGCACCAGGCTGACTTTCATTTTACCTTCACCCTGATCGCCTTCAATCAATTTCGTTTGCACGAGGTGCGCTTCGTTCAGCGCCAGACGAGACTGGTCCATCATGGCCCTGGCCGACTCAAAATCACCTTGCTTGGCCATTTTGAGTGCCCCGTACGCCAGGCTACGCGCCTGACCGGAGTTGATGATGAGGCCCATCACCACTTCTTCAAGTTCTTCTGCTTCTGACTGCGTGTCGACGATATTCTCGATATCCAACATACTTTTTTCCTCTGGTTCAGTCCGGCATGACCGTAAAGCCATGCCGGATTAAATTTAGAATTTTAATGCGTTAGCGATATCTTCTTCGCTTTCTTCTTGGTCAATAACGTTCTGCGCTTTGTTGGCTACCACCACGAACGGCAGGTAAACCAGCGTTGCGATACCGAGGTTGAACAGCGCGACCAGCAGAGCAGCGACGCTACCGTTG
Organism: Citrobacter sp. MGH105; assembly: GCF_001037485.2. Classification (NCBI taxonomy): domain Bacteria; kingdom Pseudomonadati; phylum Pseudomonadota; class Gammaproteobacteria; order Enterobacterales; family Enterobacteriaceae; genus Citrobacter; species Citrobacter sp. MGH105. The sequence continues at coordinate 2,952,934 of NZ_CP073048.1, forward strand.
GTGTTAAAGAACGCGCCCAAACCGGTTGGCATAGTCCACGGTGCAATGTTGGTAATCGGTGGAATAATGCCTGAGTAGTAAGCTGCCAGCGTAATCGCCGCCAGAATCGGTTGTACCAGAATGAACGGGATAAACATCACCGGGTTCATGATGATCGGCAGACCGAACAGGATAGGTTCGTTAATCTGGAACAGACCTGACGGCAGTGCCAGTTTAGCTACCTGACGATAGTCAGGACGACGCGATGCCAGGAAGATAGCGATAATCAGACCCAACGTTGCTCCGCTACCCCCAAGGAAAATATAGGAGTCGAGCATCGGTTTCGCCCAGACGTGGAACGTCTTACCGGCTTCCAGCGCGGCGTCTACGGAACCAAACTGTTGGTAGATAGAGATGTTTTCCAGCGCCCATGGCGTCATGATACCGCTGTCCAGCGCAGTCAGCGCCAGTGAACCGTGAATACCGAAGAACCACAGCAGCGGAACAAAAATCACATAGGCCCAACCCACTACGCTACCCAGCGATGCCAGCGGCGTTGAAATGGAATCCATAATGATCTGGTGGAAGTTGGTACCCCAGGTGTTCAGCGCCCAGGCGATGATCCCCATAATGGAGAGAATAAGGAAGCCAGGAATCAACGCAGAGAAGGAACGCGATACGGACGTCGGTACGCTATCAGGTAATTTAATCACCCAATTACGATGGACCACAAAAGTGAACATTTCCGCGACCACCAGGCCGATAATAATACCGGAAATAATATTGGCACCGCCGAGCCAGTTCGCGCCAACGGCATAGGCTTCACCCACGCTATAAGGCGTTACGGTCATAAACGCGGCGACGGATAACAGCCCGGCAGCCAGTGAGTCGACTTTACGTTCTTCTGCCAGCGCCATGCCGATAAAGAACGGTGCCATCAATGACATGATACCCAGCGTACCGTTATAGACGTTTCCACCAATGCCTTTCAAGCTATTCAAAGTTTCAATAGTTGAAGCATCAAGTCGAATGCCCATTGAATAAAAAAACGACCCCTCCCCAAAGCTCAGGAAAACGTTATTGATTAATACAAACATGGCCCCTGCGAGGGTTAACGGCATTAAACGAATAAAGCCGTTCTTGATTGCATTAACGTGTGGCTGCTTTCCAATTTTTACAGCAAAAGGAAGGAGTACCTTTTCAAGTGAAGCAATAGCGTTACTCATAGAAAAATACCCTTAAATACCGCAATTAAAAATTGCGGTGAATGTTAATGAAATAACTCTTTGACGGGAAAAATTAAAATAAAATAATTAATTTGCTGCGGCTTTTTTAATTGCTGCAACAGCAGCCTTAAGCACGCCTAAACCATCGACTTTGCCATACAGCAGCGAGTCAATCACTTCCACAGGCTTGTTGGGTAACAAACGCTGAATTTCGGGCAACATATAAGCAATTTGTGGACCTAATAACACGACATCGGCGACAGGACCTTTTTCTCCGGCCAGCGTTTCAGGAAATGCTTCAATAATAACCGGTACTTCGTATTTTTCGGCCTGAGCACGCATCTTCGAAACCAACAATGAAGTCGACATGCCCGCAGAACAAAACAGATAAATGTGTTTCTTTTCCATTAAAACGATCCTCATGTGCGATTATCTGTCAACCAGACACTCCGCAAGCCATAACCTGCATCCATGCTCTGGGTAACTTGCGTCAGCTAAATTACTTTTTTAGGTGGCTGAAATGAGTATACGGGATTGCACCGGTGGATGGTATTTCCTTGACCAACTAAATTGTCTCTCCTTGACCTATCGTTATGACCCCCCTCACATTTCGGGCAAATAATTCGCAGCAATAAATAAGATCGTTCGGCACAAAAAAACCGGCACGATGGCCGGTTTTCCAGAGAGCTCAGGCAATAAGCAGTTGTTACTTCTTCGCCGCCTGCGGGTCAGTGTCGTACTCTGCGCAGGTCTGGTAACCGGAGTTAATCACATGTCCGGTGTCGTCTAAAGCAACAAAATAGGTTTCAGCTTTACCATCTCGTTGACCCAGGATGTAGGTCTGGCATGTCCCTCGCGCATGAATCATGCTGACTTCAGAAGAAGGTTTACCGGCAATCTGCGCCACCTGCGCCCTGCTCATCCCTTTCTTCACATCTTTCACCACGGGCTGAACAAATTGGTCTTTGGTGCGATCGTAGGCCGTACATCCTGCCAGCATAGTCAAAACAGCCGCTGCGCTTAGAATTCCTGTTAGGTTCTTGTTCATATTCCGTCCTCTTGTATTTCAGCGTGTTATATAAGCCTGGAGCACAACAACACATTTTTCAAGCAATCAGATGATACTTAGGTCGTTTCGGAAAATTCTATTAAAACAAAATGATGTTAGATCAGGCCTGCATCCCTTGTCGTTTGGGTCCCAACGCGTTAGCTTTAACACATCATTTTTTTGATCATTTCATTTTTCGGAGGGGGTTAAATGACTCTGCAGCAAGAGATAATCCAGGCGCTTGGCGCAAAACCGCAAATTAATGCAGAAGAGGAAATTCGCCGCAGCGTGGATTTCTTGAAATCCTACCTGCAAACCTACCCTTTTCTGAAATCACTGGTATTAGGGATAAGCGGCGGACAGGACTCAACGCTCGCGGGAAAACTTTGCCAGATGGCTATTTCCGAGCTTCGCGAAGAAACGGGGAATGACGCGTTGCAGTTTATTGCCGTACGTCTGCCGTATGGCGTTCAGGCTGATGAACAGGACTGTCAGGATGCCATCGCCTTTATCCAACCTGACCGCGTGCTCACAGTAAATATTAAGGGTGCGGTACTGGCCAGTGAACAGGCCCTGCGTGAAGCGGGTATTGAACTGAGCGATTTTGTCCGTGGCAATGAAAAAGCCCGTGAACGTATGAAGGCCCAGTACAGTATCGCCGGAATGACCAGCGGTGTTGTCGTGGGTACCGATCATGCAGCAGAAGCCATCACCGGATTTTTCACCAAATACGGCGATGGCGGTACTGACATTAACCCTATTTTCCGCCTGAACAAGCGTCAGGGTAAGCAGCTGCTTGCCGCGCTGGGTTGCCCGGAACATTTATATAAGAAAGCGCCAACCGCCGACCTCGAAGACGATCGCCCTTCTCTGCCGGATGAAGCCGCATTAGGCGTCACCTATGACAACATCGACGATTATCTGGAAGGAAAAACGCTGGCTGCCGACATCGCGAAAAAAATTGAAGGCTGGTATCTGAAGACCGAGCACAAACGTCGCACACCGATCACGGTGTTTGATGACTTCTGGAAAAAAGCGTAATTTTTTTAATCACATATCGCCGGATAGCACTGGGATCACCGCTGTCCGGCCCCTCCCCCTGGTCTGATGCCGCTTTTTTAATCGGTTTCAAACTGCTACACTGGATGAATAACCAGCATCCGGAGTGAGAAGTGGTACGGCGTCAATCAGCCCCACGCCTGACATTTGAGGCAGCGGCAATCTATGAATATCCAGAACACCTGCGTCCATTTTTGAGTGCGCTTCCCACCGCACCAGGCGTCTATCTGTTTCACTGTGAAAGTGACACTATGCCTCTCTACATTGGTAAAAGCGTCAATATTCGCAGCCGCGTGCTGGCACACCTGCGTACCGCGGACGAAGCGGCAATGCTGCGTCAGGCCAAACGCATTAGCTGGATTTGTACGGCGGGAGAAATTGGTGCCCTGCTGCTGGAAGCGCGGTTGATCAAAGAACAACAGCCGTTGTTTAATAAACGACTGCGGCGCAATCGTCAGCTTTGCGCCTTGCAGCTTACCGACCGAACTGTTCAGGTTGTCTACGCACGAGATATTGATTTCTCCCATGCACCCAATCTGTTTGGCCTGTTTGCCCATCGTCGCGCAGCGCTACAAGCGTTGCAAAACCTCGCGGATGAACAGCAGCTGTGCTACGGCCTGTTGGGGCTGGAACCCCTGAGTCGCGGGCGTGCCTGTTTTCGCTCCGCGCTTAAACGCTGCGCCGGGGCGTGCTGCGGGAAAGAGAGTCATGAAGCGCATCACTCGCGTCTGCTAGAGGCGCTGGAAAGAGTGAAAGTGATTTGCTGGCCATGGAGCAATGCCATTGCCTTGCAAGAAACCGGTGCCGAAATGACACAGTACCATATCATCAACAACTGGCTGTGGCTGGGAGCCGTTTCAACGCTGGATGAAGCGACTACCCTGGCGCGTATGCCAGCAGGCTTTGACCATGATGGCTACAAAATTCTCTGCCGGCCTGTTCTGTCTGGTCAATATGACATTATTGAACTGCATCCGGAGAATGCCCCGGCATCCAGTTAATCTCGCTGAACAGCAATTTTCCCTCGCGTTCCAGCAGTCGTAATGTGTGTTTGCCGTCATGCCAGCTCGCACCCTGGTCGGCCGTCAGCAGTTTATCGCCCAGTTGCCATGCACCACTGATAACAAACACCACGCCGCCGCGTGAACCAAAGGTCGTAAAGGTGCGATCGGCCACTCTGACTTTTGCCTGGCAAACATCTCGTCGGGTCATGATATTAAAATCCATCGACATCTGCCCTTCCGTCAGCTTTGCTTTTACCACCTTGTCACCGGCAAAGGTAAAAGGTTGATGCTGTTTCAGGGTATGCGTAAAGATGTTCGCTTCTTCCAGAGTGACTTCCCCTCCCTCCAGCAGCGTAATCACGCGCTCTACACCCGGGAAAAGTGAAAATTCACCGTTTGCTGCAATGGAGGCGATACTCGCCCGCCAGTGAAAATCTCGTGTTGCTGGCGGAAAACAGCAAATCTCACGCGTTTCTCCCGCACCATTCCGCCAGAGATTAACCGGCATTTTGCGGATATCAAAGTATTCCATCATCCCTCCAGAAAGGAGCAGCATGGCAGCCTGCCGTAAACAGACAGCCATAAATCATCATTATTATGTTCACCCTGCAGATTATTGTTATCGGCAGCAGAGTTGATTTGCCTTAGCGATAAACCCGGCATTTTGCAAAAAAGAATAACGCGCTGATCCAGGTAGAATTTTCGCGGGCTTCAGGAGAATAGCGTGTCGTGCGTCCGGTGCAATAGGCAGAAATGAAAAAACCGCCGATCCTGCCCACATCGTTATACGTGTTGTGGACAAGAGCGGCGGTCTTGAGTTTGGTTTCACACTGTGCGGCAATCAGCGCGACACAGTGTGAGTGATTTAGTGTAGACGCTGATCGATTACTCGGCAGCTTCCGGCATTTTACCTTTCTGCGCTGCACGTTCTGTCAGACGCTTCTCAAAATTGGCATTAAACTGCTTTTTCTGTTCCGGGGTCAGAATGTTGTAAATTTTGTTCTGGGTTTCCATATGCGCCAGCATGTTGGCTTTGCGCTGTTCTTCCATCTTCGCAATCTGCGCTTCGGCTTTCGCTTTATCGAAGCTATCGCTGGCGATGATATCGTGCATTGCACGGCGTTCTTCCAGCGGCGGACGTTTCATCTGATCGCGCTGGCCTTTCATGATCTCGCGAATCTGCTGTTTCTGAGCGTCAGTCAGATTCAGGTCTTTAAACATCATGTCGTGATGCGGGGCAAATTTGCCGTTGTGGTGCATCATCGGTTTAGCATCCGCTGGTGCAGCTGTTGTAGTGTCAGCAGCATGAGCCAGGTTCGCAGCACCCAGCGCCAGAGTAGAGGCAACAAACAGAGCAGTCAGTTTACGCATAATTTCTATCCTTTCTTTCAGTTATTTTTACGACACTCATGCGACTCTTATGCAATGTGATGTCGTGTTGACGAGATTAACTTTACCGGCTTAAGCGTCAATTAATCAGAGCAACGGTAAAACAGTGAAAGTGTAAAAAACAAACTTTCATCAATTATGAAGAAAAAAAGAATAAATTGCGCAGAGTTGCAATAAAAAATTACAACCGGATGATTTTGAAAGGATTATGGAGAACTATACCTGAACCCTGATTATTAAGAAAGCAATTCACCAGGAATAATCCGTAATAAATAAAAACAGCACGCAAAAATAAGCCCTAAAGGATAAACCTGCAGGGCGAATATATTTATCACAACTTTTCGAGCATCAATCCGGCACGTAAACCACAAGCCACGTTAGGGTTGGGAAAGAGAACGTATTCAACATCATGGGTGACGATAAAACGTTCATCTCCGTCCTGCGCCAGCAAGGTGCCTTCTTTAAAGGGGGTAAAGTTTAGCGTCTGGTTATCCATGTGGAGAATGAAATCGTCGCTACGACGCGTGATTTGCGACACCACGCGATAACGCAGCGGGGATATTTCTCTCGTCGGCACCCGCTCACCCCGCAGCAGTTTCTCCAGTGCGTCTGCCGTTTGCGCAAACTGGGTGAGATCGTTTTGCCCGAACGGCAGCGCTTTACCCAGTTCCAACGTACAGGCCAACGCACCAAAATATTCACCACTAAAATGGGTGAACGTGCCGCCAGGCGTCTGATGGAAAACCAGCGCTTCCAGTCCCGCATCTCCCAGCCATTCAAGAAAATCCTCGTCCCAGGCAACGTTGCGTTGTGGCAATACGCCAAAGCGCAGATGCTGTGAACCGCGGATCGCGGTGTGCAGATCCAGATGCCAGCGTGTTGGCTCTTTCGCCCGCGAATAAAAATCTTCCAGACACAGCTCAAGCTCATGGGCTCGGTGCGTTTCTTCACTTGCGGTAAAAATCTGCCACCGACCGCCAAACATACGATTCAGGTCGCTATGACAATACCGTTTTCCCGCAGCCAGCGCCTGCGGGTTTCCCAGAATCACCAGCAGCCGCCATGTCAGTGTCAGCTCGCCGCTAAACAGCCTGGAAAGCAATGAATCGAGTATCTCTACCGGCGCTGTTTCATTGCCATGGATCCCCGCAGACAGCACCAGAGAATGTTCAACGGGTGCAAGCGGCGTCAGTTCCAGAATTCCGTGACCGATCCACTGCCAGTCAAAACCATGAGTGGTTCCTTGCGTTTTCTCTGGAGTGGCGCCTGCGAGCGTGATCGCCAGAAAGTTATCCATGGTGCATCCCCTCCTGCTGGAAAGGATACACTGAGCCGAGGTTGAGCAATTGCGTCAGCGTATCCAGCGCTTCACGCCCCTCGCGCAACAGCTGTGGGTCGGCAAGGTCGGCAGCGGTAAGACGATCGCGATAGTAACGGTCAACCCAGTTATTCAACGTGTTAAACAGCGTGTCGTTCATGATAACCGCCGGATTCACCGCCTGCTGTTCCTGCGGAGTGAGCACCACTCTCAGGCGCAAGCATGCCGGACCACCGCCGTTGGACATACTTTCACGCAGATCGAATACCCGCAGGTCATCGATCGGATTGTCTTCCTCGAGAAGCCGGTTCAAATACCTCCACACGCCAGCATGCTCCCGACACTCCTGCGGCAGGACCAGCATCATCGAACCGTCACTACGACTCAGCAACTGACTGTTAAACAGATAAGTGGTCACGGCATCCTGCACCGACACTTCCGCTGTCGGGACTTCCAGCGGGGTAAAACCTGCCACCTGGCTGCGCAACTGCTCTAACAATGCCTGCTGTCTGACAAACGCCTGCTGATGACAAAACAGCACCTGGCGATTCGACACCGCAATCACATCGTTATGGAACACGCCAAGATCGATAACGTCCGGGTTTTGCTGAGCAAAAATGCGCTGATGTGGGTTAACCTGATTCAGTCGCGCGACCGCCTCGCTGGCCTCACGGGATTGCCTTGCCGGATAGCGCTTCGGTTGGGATGCATTGCCTTCTTCACGACCGTAAACAAATAGCTGTACGCCGGGGTCACCGTAATCTCCACCGAGGCGGTTATGGTTTGCCGCCCCTTCATCGCCAAAAAGCGCAACCTGGGGTAACGCACCGTGGACCGCAAAGCTATTCTCATCACGGAAAATCGCCCGTAACAATGCTTCGGTAGTAGGCGCTTCCAGTGAACGGTGGAACTTATTATTCAGATTCGCCACCGTCAGATGCACTTTCCCGTCCAGCGAGTCTGCCGAAGGGCACACCGTTGCCGCATTCGCTACCCACATAGGAGATGCGGAGCTGGCACTGGAGAGCCAGTGAGGCGCCTGACGCGCCACTTTATCCAGCACCTGTTCGTCACTGCCGCTAAAACCCAACTGACGCAGAACCGGAATATAAGGCCGCTCGTGGGGCGGGATCACCGCCTGAGGAAATCCCGCATCCGCCAGCGCTTTCATCTTTAGCAGACCTTGCTTTGCCGCCAGACGCGGGTTCGACACCTGAAATCGATGTTTGGTTGAGGCCTCATTACCAAATGACAATCCAGCATAGTGGTGAGTTAGCCCCACCAGACCATCAAAATTTACCTCACGGGCTTTCATAGCTTATCCTCGCGAGAAAAATCCAGTCCGGGGCTAAGCGCCGATGGCAGCGTTAAGGCCGGGGATTCCAGACTTGCCATCGGCCAGGCGCAATAATCTGCGGCATACCACGCGCTGGCGCGATGGTTCCCGGAAGCGCCTACACCGCCAAACGGTGCGGTACTCGCAGCGCCGGTTAACGGCTTATTCCAGTTGACGATCCCTGCCCGCGCCTCCAACAGTAGCTGTTCAAACTGGCCGCGATCGGGCGAAACTAACCCACACGACAATCCAAAGCGGGTATTGTTCGCCAGACGAATCGCATCATCAAAGCTGTCATAACGCCAGACGCCGAGCAGCGGACCGAAAACCTCTTCATCAGGTACGTTCCCCGCCCCGGTCAGTTCGATGATTCCAGGGGTCAGCAGTGACGTTCCGGCATTTACCAGACGTGGCGCTAACAGCGTACGGCCGCCCAACGACGCCAGACGCTGCCAGGCATCATAGACGTGCTGCGCGGCCTGTTCGGAAATCAGTCCACCCATAAATGGCTGCGGTTGTGCATCCCAGTTGCCGGGCACTAAACGCTGACTAACCTCCACCAGACGCGTCAGGAACGCATCACCCTGCGCGCCTTTTTTTACGAGCAGGCGGCGGGCACAGGTACAGCGCTGTCCGGCGGTGACAAATGCGGATTGAATAGTCAGATGCACCGCGGCATCAATATCCTCCGGATTCTCAATAATCAGCGGGTTGTTGCCCCCCATCTCCAGGGCAAGGATTTTTTCCGGCTGGCCGGATAACTGCTTATGCAGCTGATAACCGGTATTCGCACTGCCGGTAAACAGCAGGCCATCGAGGTCTTCCAGCGCACTCAGCGCCTGCCCCGTTTCACGTCCGCCCTGCACCAGATTCAGCACGCCCGGCGGCAACCCCGCCTGCTCCCACAGTTTTATTACTGCCTCACCGGTCCACGGCGTCAACTCGCTGGGTTTGAAAATCAACGTATTGCCTGCCAGCAATGCCGGAACAATATGACCATTGGGTAAATGTCCGGGGAAGTTATACGGACCAAAAACCGCCAGCACGCCGTGTGGGCGATGGCGCAACGTTGCCGCACCATCCGGTAGTTCGCTGTGCTGCTCACCGGTACGGGCGTGATAAGCTTTGACGGAGATAGCGATTTTATTGATCATCGCCGTCAGTTCAGTCGCGGCTTCCCAATGAGGTTTTCCGGTTTCCTTGGCGATAATCTGAGTTAGCTCGGCTTTATTGCTTTCCAGCAATAAAGCAAACTTTTCAACAATAGTCTGGCGTGCGCTGAAAGGCTGTTTAGCCCAACCGGCAAAGGCTGCGCGTGCGGCCTGGCACGCTTGCGTCACCTGCATTGCATCTGCATCATTACCGTGCCACAGCACATCACCGCTTACCGGGTTGGTTTTCACCCGACGCTCGCCCAGACCCGTCACCCAGTCACCGTTTATCCATAGTGTCATGCTGTTTTCTCCTCTGCACAAAGACGTACAAAACGTACATGGTCGCCCGCGTGGCATTTCAGGGCATCCAGTTGCGCCGCCGTCAGTACCAGACGTTGGGTATCCGGGTCTGCGCGAACCAGCATGACGCGGAAATTTTGATAGTTTTCATTGGCAACCAGACAGGCCGGATAATCGCCGGTTGCTGGCTGACCTTCCGCCACTTCCACCAGCCTGCTTTTACGAATAGCCCGAACCCGGTCGATATCGCATTCCAGCGTTGGCCCGCCGTCGAAAATATCGACATAGTTGCGGTAGCGAAATCCTTCTTTCTCCAGCACCGCCCGCGCCGGGGCCGTTTGCGGATGTACCTGACCAATCACGCCTTGCGCTTCATCAGACAGAAAATGGGTATAAATAGGATGCTTGGGCATCAGTTCAGCAATAAAGGCTTTCTGTCCTGTTCCGCAGAGAAAATCCGCCCGGCTGAACTCCATTGAGAAAAAGCGTTTACCGAGGCTTTGCCAGAACGGAGAGTAGCCATGCTCATCGATCACGCCGCGCATCTCGGCCACGACCTTCTCATTGAATCGGTCGCGAAAGGCCGCCATAAACATAAAGCGCGATTTTGACAGCAAATAGCCGTTGCCCTCTTTACGCCAGTCCGGATCGAGAAACAGAGTGCAAAGCTCACTGCTACCCGTGTGATCGTTACTCAGAAACAGTGTCGGCAGCGCGTTATAGACATTCAGCTCTTTCGAGGCGTGGACCAGGGTACCAACCCGATAGTTGTACCAGGGATCGTTAAGCCCCACCGCCACCTCGATGGCGCAAATTCCCGCCACGGTTCCGCTGGCGCTGTCTTCAAGCACAAACACATATCCCTGCTCACTTTTTGGCAACTCACCGCGCCAGGTTTGGAGTGAACGTTCGATACGCGCCATCAGCGTAGCTTCATTCGCCGGTAGCGAGGTCAACCCGCCACCGGTCTTACTGGCAAGCTGCATCAACGCGGTGATATCCGCGCGTTCAATGGGACGAATCACCATCATGATGAACCTCCTGCTTTAATGCGTTCGCAGGCCAGCGCAAAGCGATCCAGTCCGGTAGCGACTTCTTCTTCGCTGACGTTGAGCGCTGGCGCAAAACGCACCACGTTAGCGCCAGCGATCAGTACCATCACCCCGGCAACAGCAGCTTCTTGCGAGATGAGTTTCGCTTTCCCGGCAAATTCCGCGTTCAGCACGCAGCCGATCAGCAGTCCGAGTCCACGAATTTCACTAAACAGTCCAAAACGTTCGTTAATGGCGTTTATACGCTCCACAAACCAGTCGTGGCGCTGTTTTACTCCGTTGAGCACTTCCGGTGTATTCACAATTTCCAGCAATTTACCTGCCACCGCCGTAGCCAGCGGGTTTCCGCCGTACGTTGTACCGTGTGTGCCAACCGTCATCACGCTGGCGCAACGCTCTGTCGCCAGCAGTGCGCCGATGGGGAAACCACCGCCCAGCGCTTTTGCTGTCGTCAGAAGATCCGGCGTCACGCCGTAGTGCATATAGGCATACAGTTCCCCGGTACGGCCAACGCCGGTCTGAACTTCATCAAAAATCAGCAGCGCATTATGGCGATCGCATAACTCACGTAGCCCCTGCAAAAAGGCTTTTGTTGCCGGTACCACACCACCTTCACCCTGCACAGGCTCCACGATAACCGCACAAGTGGTGTCATCAATCAGTTGGCTGGCAGAATCGAGATCGTTGTATACGGCATGACGGATATCCGGCGGCAGCGGCGCGAAATCCTGTGAGTAGGCAGGCTGTCCTCCGGCGCTGACGGTAAACAGCGTGCGTCCATGGAAAGCATTTTTAAACGCTACAATCCCGCTCTTCTGACTGCCAAAACGATCGTGGGCATATTTACGCGCCAGTTTTAGTGCCGCTTCGTTGGCTTCTGCACCGGAGTTACAGAAGAAAATGCGCTCGGCGAAGGTGGCGTCAATCAGCTTTTTCGCCAGACGCAGTACCGGCTCGTTGGTGTAGCCATTTCCCGTATGCCAGAATTTGCTCGCCTGGTCGTTTAATGCCTCGCGCAATGCCGGGTGGGCGTGACCCAGCGCGTTAACCGCAATGCCTCCCGCGAAATCGATATACTCTTTACCCTGCTGATCCCACAGACGTGAACCTTCACCCCGCACCGGAATAAAAGGGGCCGGAGCATATACGGGCATCATCCATTCATCAAAATTTTCACGCGTAATTGACAGAGACATAGCGACCTCAACGGTAAATAAAAGGTTATTTATATGTTAATAAATATAGTGTTTGCGGTGTAAATGTAGATTGCAGGGTTCGTGCCAGCCAGCGAAAAAAGTGCATAAACGGAGGTCGATGACGAAATATCAACAGGTTACAACGTGGCGATATTCACTGCATGTGCATATAAAGTGAATATGTTTGCGCATCAGGCGACTAAACAGAGGAAAAAACGCAGTTTTATTCAGTCGCCAAATATAATTCTGGAATTGTGATCGTATACGAAATTTTTCGGAAATTATTGCTCCATTCCGACGCGCTTCGCGCCAAAACGGTGCAGTTTTTGCTCCATCGTTAACACCATTAGCAATCATTGTTGGAATCAGGTGACAAGAAGCAGTCAGCCTGCAGAAATTCTGCTACCATCCTTGCACTATTCATCTTGCAAAGTGGCAGCGACTATGAAATTTGTCTCTTTTAATATCAACGGCCTGCGTGCCCGTCCCCATCAACTGGCAGCCATTGTCGAAAAACACCAACCGGATGTTATTGGCTTACAGGAGACAAAAGTCCACGACGATATGTTCCCTCTCGAAGAGGTAGCAAAGCTCGGTTACAACGTCTTTTATCACGGCCAGAAAGGTCATTACGGCGTGGCGCTGTTAACGAAAGAAACGCCAATTGCGGTACGTCGTGGCTTCCCAGGCGATGACGAAGAAGCGCAGCGTCGGATCATCATGGCAGAAATTCCGTCCCCTCTGGGCAGCATCACGGTGATCAACGGCTACTTCCCGCAAGGAGAAAGCCGTGACCATGAAACCAAATTCCCGGCCAAGGCCGCGTTTTATCAGAACCTGCAAAACTATCTGGAGACTGAACTGAAACGCGACAATCCGGTATTGATTATGGGCGATATGAATATCAGCCCAACCGATCTCGATATCGGCATCGGCGAAGAAAACCGTAAACGCTGGCTGCGTACCGGTAAATGTTCCTTCCTGCCGGAGGAGCGTGAGTGGATGGAACGCCTGCTGGGCTGGGGTCTGGTGGATACCTTCCGTCACGCAAATCCTGAAAAGAATGACCAGTTCTCATGGTTTGATTATCGCTCAAAAGGCTTTGACGATAACCGTGGCCTGCGTATCGATCTGCTGCTGGCGAGCAACCCGCTGGCGGAACGCTGCGAAGAAACCGGCATCGACTATGAAATTCGCAGCATGGAAAAACCGTCCGACCATGCGCCTGTATGGGCTAAATTCCGCGTCTGACCTTCTGCGTCTTTTTACTCTCCAGGCCCGGCCTGGAGAGTCTGTTTATTCTGTGCAAAATCAATAAAGTGACGGTAATACATTGTTACGGCCGGGAATTTATTATATCTTCGCGCGCGCTTTTCGCTGACGAAAATGCTCCATTGCACTCGGTTTTACAGGAGAACCCCCATGAAAAAGAAGTTCGCATAAAGCAGAATACCGGCTGCTGATTGTCGCGGTCCTGTTCTGCGTTCTGGCGGGAGTTTTCCATCATTATGGTCTGAGCGACCTGATAACCAATTTCCATCATTTACAAGACGTCATCCGCCAAAGCGGTATGTTCGGCTATACGCTTTATATCCTGCTGTTTATTGTTGCTGCGCTGTGTCTGATCCCAGGCAGCATCCTGGTGATCGTCGGCGGTGTGCTGTTTGGCCCCGTGGCTGGGACGCTTATCTCGTTAGTGGCAGCAACCGTGGCCTCAGCGCTGTCGTTTTTGCTGGCTCGATGGCTTGGACGGGATCTACTACTGAAATACGTTGGGCACACGGCGACGTTTCAGGCTATCGAAAAAGGCATTGCCCATAACGGAGTAGACTTTCTAATCCTGACCCGGCTCGTGCCGCTGTTCCCCTATAATATTCAAAATTACGCCTATGGGCTGACGGCCATTCCGTTCTGGTCATTTACCGTAATATCGGCACTTACTACCTTACCCGGCATCTTTATCTATACGCTGATGTCGCATGAACTCGCCAGCGAAGGCATTACCCTGGTATTCATCGGTAAGCTCAGCGTGGCAGGGCTGGCGTTATTCACCCTCGTTCAGGCAGCCAAAGCCTGGGCCCGATATAAGCATATCGATCCGTCAGCCAACCATGAGTGTACGGGTAAATGATAAAACGGAATAAAGCGCGGCTGGCTCGCTATTACCGGGCGGGTTTGATTGCTCTGCTACTGCTCGGGCTAATGGCATGGGCATGGATACCTGGCGTGAGTGATTTTCTCCACGGCAGCCTGGCAGCATTTACCACACTCGATCAGCATGCTCTTGAGAACTTTATTCGTTCTTATGGAACCCAGGCGGCAGTGGTGTCGTTCTTCCTGATGATCTTACAGGCCATCGTTGCACCGCTTCCTGCGTTTGTGATCACGTTTGCCAATGCCTCGCTGTTTGGCGCATTTTGGGGCGGCGTACTATCCTGGAGCAGCGCAATGGCAGGTGCGGCGCTGTGCTTTTTTATTGCCCGCATTTTAGGTCGCGGTGCGGTGGAAAAGCTGACCGGAAAAACGGTGCTGAACAATATGGACGCTTTTTTCGAGCGCTATGGTAAGCACACTATTCTGGTCTGCCGCCTGTTACCTTTTGTGCCGTTCGACCCGGTAAGCTACGCGGCTGGCCTGACCTCAATTCGTTTTCGCCATTTTTTCATCGCCACCGGCATCGGACAGTTACCCGCCACTATCGTCTACTCATGGGCGGGAAGCCTGTTAACCGGCAGCACATTTTGGTTTGTGACGGGTCTGTTTGTCCTGTTTGCCCTAAGCGTGGTGATATCGATAGCGAGAAGCCTTTATCTTGAGCGCCAACGGAAAAAAAGCTGAGACCTTCCCCCATTTTTAACCATGGAGATATTATGCGTTACTGCTTATTGTGTCTGAGTTTGTTGCTCTGCCCGCTGGCGACGTTTGCCCAGGACGCCAGCTGGCAACAAATCAAAAATGACGCCCGTGGTCAAACGGTGTGGTTCAACGCCTGGGGTGGCGACAATGCAGTTAACCAGTATCTCGACTGGGTTAGCGGCGAGATGAAAACGCACTACGACATTAACCTGAAAATCGTGCGCCTGGCGGACGCCGCCGATGCCGTAAAACGCATCCAGACGGAAGCGGCATCCGGGCGAAAAACCGGCGGCTCTGTCGATTTACTGTGGGTTAACGGCGAAAACTTCCGTACGCTAAAAGAAGCCGGGCTGCTGCAAACCCAGTGGGCGCAAACGCTGCCTAACTGGCGCTATGTTGATACACAAAAACCGGTGACCGAAGATTTCTCCGTTCCAACAGAGGGGGCTGAATCACCGTGGGGCGGTGCCCAACTCACCTTTATTGCCCGGCGCGATCTTACCGCGCAGCCGCCGCAATCTCCGCAGGCACTGTTTAAATTCGCGCAGGCGCACCCTGGCACGGTGACCTATCCACGCCCGCCAGACTTTACCGGAACGGCTTTTCTTGAGCAGTTGCTAATTTCGCTCACCACCAAACCACAGGCATTGAAAGTTGCGCCAGATGCAGCGACATTCGCCGAAGTTACCGCGCCATTGTGGCAGTATCTTGATACCTTGCATCCTGTACTTTGGCGTGAAGGCAAAGATTTTCCTCCCACGCCAGCACGAATGGATGCACTGCTCAATAGCGGCACCCTGCGTTTATCATTGACCTTTAACCCTGCCCACGCGCAGCAAAAAGTGGCGAGCGGCGAATTGCCTAAAAGCAGCTACAGTTTTGGTTTCTCACAGGGCATGCTCGGCAACGTGCACTTTGTTGCCATTCCGGCGAATGCCCACGCCAGTGCCGGAGCAAAAGTCGTGGCAAACTTCCTGCTTTCTCCTGAAGCACAACTGCGCAAAGCTGACCCGGCTATCTGGGGAGATCCTTCGGTGCTTGATCCACAAAAATTACCTGACGAACAGCGTGATGCGCTGCTGGCGCGGATCCCACAGGGGCTCCCTGCCGTGTTGCCAGAACCGCATGCAGCCTGGGTAAACGCTCTGGAACAAGAATGGCTACGCCGCTACGGTACGCATTAATTCTGCTACTCTGGGCCATCATGGCGGCAGTTTATCTGCCGTTGGCGCCAGCGGCATGGTCTCTGATAACACCGGCGCTTAGTACCACACACTGGCTGGCGCTCTTTGCCGATCCTCAACTCCCGCAGGCGTTACTGGCAACGCTGGTTTCCGTCGGCCTCGCGGCTGGGGGCGCGCTGATTATCGCGCTGCTGGCGATCCTCGCCTTGTGGCCCGGCGCAGGCTGGGTACGTCTGTATACGCGTCTTCCGTGGCTGCTGGCAATTCCGCACGTTGCCTTCGCCACCAGCGTGCTGTTGGTTTTTGCTGAAGGCGGCCTGCTCTGGCAATGGCTTGCGTTCTTCAGCCCACAGCCGGACCGCTACGGCATTGGACTTGGCGTAACGCTGGCGGTGAAAGAGAGCGCTTTTTTGTTATGGATTCTCTCGGCCCTGCTGAGTGAAAAACAACTTTCTCAGCAGGTTATCGTATTGGATTCGCTGGGTTACAGCCGACTGCAATGCCTGAACTGGCTGGTTCTGCCCGCTATCGGCCCGGCATTAGGTAAAGCTATGCTGGCAGTCGTGGCCTGGTCACTCTCCGTTGTTGATGTGGCAATCGTTCTTGGCCCCGGCAATCCGCCAACGCTTGCCGTATTGAGCTGGCAGTGGCTCAGTCAGGGCGACGTCGAACAGCAGGCGAAAGGCGCACTTGCCAGTCTGTTGCTGGTGCTGTTACTCCTTGTTATCGCGCTGGTGGGTTATCTGCTCTGGCGTACCTGGCGACATACTATTCCGGCAGTAAACGGTGAACGCCAGCATTTTTCATCTATGACAATCGTACGCCCGCTGGTACAGATTTTGCCCGTCAGCGGTGTGGTATGCGCGCTGGTACTGGCGCTTATCGCCAGCTATTCCTCGCTAAACAACGAGGCGCTCAGCAATAGCCTGCAACTGGGGCTCCTTTCCAGCGTGCTGGCGCTTCTGATACTTTTTGCCTGGCTGGAATGGGGTCCACAAACCGGACACCGCTGGGTCTGGCTACCGCTCATTTTGCCTGCGCTACCGCTGGTAACCGGACAATATCTGCTGGCGTTATATGCCGAACAAGATGGACTGATGACGACCATTATCTGGGGCCACCTGCTGTGGGTGATGCCCTGGATGCTATTTGTGCTTAAACCGGCGTGGCAGCGCATTGACCCACGATTAATTTTGATTGCGCAAACCCTGGGCTGGACGCGGGGGCGGATATTCTGGCTGGTGAAATGCCCGCAGCTGGCGCGCCCGGCATTGATTGCCTTCGCGGTTGGCTTCTCGGTTAGTATCGCCCAGTATATGCCAACGCTGTGGCTAGGTGCCGGACGCTATCCCACGTTAACCACCGAAGCGGTGGCATTAAGCAGCGGCGGTAGCAGTGCGATTCTGGCAACACAAGCGTTGTGGCAGCTGCTTTTACCACTGCTCGTTTTCGCACTTGCAGCCTTTCTCGCCGCGTGGATCGGCCGCTTTCGACAAGGACTCCGCTAATGCTTACCGTACGAGGCGTTTCGTTGTACCAGGGCGCGAAAGCGCTGGTGAAAGACGTTAATTTTCAGGTTAACAAAAGTGACATTGTCACAATTATGGGACCTTCCGGCAGCGGGAAATCTTCGCTGTTTTCATGGATGATCGGGGCGTTATCTCCCCAGTTCCAGTCCTCAGGCGAACTGTGGCTTAATGAACGACGCATCGATACGTTACCTACCACGCAGCGCCAGATTGGCATTTTGTTTCAGGATGCGCTGCTGTTTGACCATTTCAGCGTTGGGCAGAATTTACTGCTAGCCTTACCCGCCAGACTGCAAGGTCCTGCCAGGCGTCATGAGGTAGAAAGCGCCCTCGCACGCGCGGACCTGGCAGGATTTTATTCACGCGATCCGGCTTCGCTCTCCGGTGGGCAGCGTTCGCGGGTCGCCCTGCTCCGCGCGCTGCTGGCGCAGCCCCAGGCGCTGTTACTTGATGAACCCTTTAGCAGGCTGGATGCGTCGCTACGCGATAACTTTCGCCAATGGGTCTTCACCGAGGTGCGTAAATTGGGGATCCCTGTGGTACAGGTGACACATGACGCGCAGGACGTACCGCCTGCAGGCCGCGTATTTCAGATGGAAAACTGGGCGTGAATGTGGCGATATGCTGCGTTAACGCAAGGTTTTTACGTAACTGGCGGCACAGAATGTCGTCTTCTTTTTTTCAACGTCGGGCTATTCGATGAAACGTGTTTCTCAAATGACCGCGCTGGCACTGGCTTTAGGGCTCGCTTGCGCTTCTTCCTGGGCTGCTGAAACAGCACAGACGCTCACCCTCAACCAGTTACAGCAAAAGCAAGGCGCGGCGATCGATACCCGTCAGAGCGCTTTTTACAACGGCTGGCCACAATCACTCAATGGTCCTTCAGGACACGAACCTTCCGCACTGAACCTGTCTGCCGCCTGGCTCGACAAGATGAATGATGAACAACTCAGCGCCTGGGTTAAGTCACATCAACTTAAGACCGACGCTCCGGTGGCGCTGTATGGCAGTAATAACGACATGCAGGCCGTTAAATCCCGTCTGCAAAAAGTTGGCTTTAACCAGATTTCAACCCTCAGCGATGCGCTGACAGATCCTGCGCGTCTGCAACGTCTGCCGCACTTCGAACAGTTGGTCTACCCACAGTGGCTGCACAATCTTCAGCAGGGTAAAGACGTGACGGCCAAACCGGCGGGTGACTGGAAAGTGATTGAAGCCGCCTGGGGCGCGCCGAAGTTGTATCTGCTCAGCCACATCCCGGGCGCGGGCTATATTGATACCAATGAAGTTGAAAGCGAACCGCTGTGGAATAAAGTTTCCGACGAGCAGCTCAAAGCGATGCTGGCGAAACACGGTATCCGCCACGACACCACGGTGATTTTATATGGCCGCGATGTTTATGCCGCCGCGCGCGTGGCGCAAATTATGCTGTACGCAGGCGTGAAAGATGTTCGTCTGCTCGACGGCGGCTGGCAAACCTGGTCCGACTCAGGTTTACCGGTCGAACGCGGCACTCCGCCAACGGTGAAACCAGAACCTGATTTCGGCGTAAAAATCCCTGCCCAGCCGCAGCTGATGCTCGATACGGAACAGGCTCGCGGTCTGCTGCATCGCCAGGATGCGTCTTTGGTAAGCATTCGTTCATGGCCAGAATTTGTCGGTACTACCAGCGGCTACAGCTACATTAAGCCAAAAGGCGAGATCGCAGGCGCGCGTTGGGGCCACGCGGGCAGCGACTCTACCCATATGGAAGATTTCCATAATCCGGATGGCACCATGCGCAGTGCGGATGACATCGCCGCCATGTGGAAGCAATGGAATATCCTGCCGAATCAACAGGTCTCTTTCTATTGCGGTACCGGCTGGCGTGCTTCAGAAACGTTTATGTATGCCCGTGCAATGGGCTGGAAAAACGTCTCTGTTTACGATGGTGGCTGGTACGAGTGGAGCAGCAATCCGAAAAACCCGGTCGCCAGCGGTGAACGGGGTCCGGACGCCAGCAAGTAAGACAGGCATTATTGCCGGATGCGGTGAGAACGCTTTACCCAGCTACCTATATCATTGTTGTAGGCCGGATAAGCGAAGCGCATCCGGCAACGCATTACCTTACATCTGACGCTGAACGGTTTTCAGCGTCAGATATCCGCTCCAGATCCGGGTGAACGTTGTCATCCAGCACAACGCGCCAAAGACCCACGCCAGCACGGCAAAATAGTCCGGGAACAGACACCCCAACACAAACAGCAAAATTGTCTCAGTTCCTTCGGTCAGCCCGCCAAGATAATAAAACGATTTATGCGCGTAACCGGGGTTATCAATCTGATGTTTCGCTGCCAGTGCGGCGAAGGCCAGAAAGCTGCTACCGGTGCCAATAAACGCGAACAACAGCCAACTGCCTGCCAGCGCATTTTGCGCCGGAGCGGCAAGAATAAAACCAAACGGCACAAGGGCGTAAAACAGAAAATCGAGCGATATATCGAGAAATCCGCCGGCGTCGGATAGCCCTCTGCGCCGTGCCAGCGCCCCATCCAGTCCGTCAAACAACCGATTGAGCACAATGGCCACCAGCGCCGCCAGATACCAGCCTAACGCCAGAAATGGCAACGCCAGCACGCCAATGGCAAATCCGACCAGCGTAAGTCCGTCCGGGGTAATCGCCGGTTTATCGATAATACCTACGCACCGATGCAACAGCGGTTTTAATCGTGGATGAAGATGGCGGTCAAGCATGCGGGCGTCCTTTAAAACTGTCGCACAGTCCCTGCGAGGGAATATCGAGAGCGGCATTAAAACGCGCCGAGAGATTTTGAAACGCAATCAGCGCGGTCATTTCCGTAATGGCATCATCGGTAAAATGCTGCTTCATCTGCACTTTCAGCGCATCGTCAACCTGTGGAGGCGTTGCGGTAACCGCATCGGCATAGGCCAGCGCTACGCGTTCTTCTGCACTGAACAGCGTCGATTCTTGCCAGTTGGCAACCTGCAAGACTTTATCCAGCGCGCCACAGCGTTCTGCCAGCCGTAAACTATTCGCATCAACACAGAAAGCACAGTGGCAGACCTGAGAAACGCGGGTCATCAACAGCGCACGCATCACCGGCGTTAAGCGCGCCTTTTTACGCTCCAGAAACCCGACAAACAGCGCCACCAGCCAGAACAGAAACGGCATCCGCCCCCACCAGCGCGTGGGATGCAGCACATCGCCATAATGTTTTTTCTGCGTGGCAACGAGCGGTTTTAAACTGGAAGGGATACGCGTTAACGGCTTTACCCACGACTGAGGTTCGTTCAACGGTGGCTCCTGAATACTTTAGATAAAACAAAGATAACGATAGTATGTCATTTTCTGCTGTTAGATCTTGATGAATATGATGAAAACCCTCGACGTGGTCGCCGCTATCATTGAACGTGATGGCAAAATTTTACTGGCTCAACGTCCGCTGCATGCGGATCAGTCAGGCATGTGGGAGTTTGCCGGCGGTAAGGTTGAATCTGGCGAAAGTCAGCCCGAGGCGCTGATCCGTGAACTGCGTGAAGAGTTGGGCATTGAGGCGGTCGTGGGGCGCTACATTGCCAGCCATCAACGCGAGGTTTCAGGCCGATTGATTCACCTACACGCCTGGCATGTACCGTCTTTTCAGGGGGAATTGAGAGCATTTGAACATCAGGATATCGTCTGGTGCTCACCTGAAGAGGCGCTGCGTTATCCACTGGCGCCCGCCGATATCCCGCTGTTAGAGACGTTTATCCTTTTACGCGCCGCCAGACCAGCGGATTCGTGCTGATCGCTTTATCATCGCGCTGGCACTGCAACAGAACGCCATCGGCTTTAATCACCGCCCCTTCAGAGTAGTTTTGATCCTGATAAATACAGCACTGGCTACAGGGCTGCGCCCGCTGACCGCTGGAACTGAACACTTCCGGCGGTACATTCACCTGCACGTCCGGGCGATAAAGCTGATTTGCCAGCGTCGCGCAGGACACCAGTACCAACGCTCCTGCCATGATTAAACGGCGCATTGTCTTTCCTTTTTAACTGACATTTATGCTCAGTATAACGGTATAAATCGGCAGAAACTTTAGTCCCTTCTATCATCGCTTTTGGTTATGACCCACGGCGCAATATTAATTTACTTAGCGGGGTTAATTTTTTCTTGCGTCACGTCACACTGCTGATGGTATAGTCAAAAACTGCACAACACATAACATAAATATCAAAAATATAACCATATCAATACATAAGAGGTTCTTATATCTATGGATCAGACATGTTCTCTGGAGTCATTTCTTAACCATGTGCAAAAGCGCGACCCGAATCAGACCGAGTTCGCGCAAGCCGTTCGTGAGGTAATGACGACGCTGTGGCCCTTTCTCGAGCAAAACCCGCGTTATCGTCAGATGTCGTTGCTGGAACGTCTGGTTGAACCGGAGCGCGTGATCCAATTCCGCGTAGTTTGGCTGGACGATCGCAATCAGGTACAGGTCAACCGCGCGTGGCGCGTACAGTTTAGCTCTGCCATTGGCCCGTACAAAGGCGGTATGCGTTTTCACCCTTCCGTGAACCTGTCTATCCTGAAATTCCTGGGTTTCGAGCAGACCTTTAAGAACGCACTCACCACGCTGCCAATGGGCGGTGGTAAAGGCGGAAGCGATTTCGATCCGAAAGGTAAAAGCGAAGGCGAAATCATGCGTTTCTGCCAGGCACTGATGACCGAACTGTTCCGCCATTTAGGTCCTGATACCGACGTCCCGGCGGGCGATATCGGCGTGGGTGGTCGTGAAGTCGGCTTTATGGCCGGGATGATGAAAAAACTGTCCAACAACAGCGCCTGCGTCTTTACCGGTAAAGGTCTCTCTTTTGGCGGCAGCCTGATCCGCCCGGAAGCCACCGGCTACGGTCTGGTGTACTTCACCGAAGCAATGCTCAAACGCCATGGTCTGGGCTTTGAAGGCATGCGCGTGGCGGTTTCTGGCTCCGGCAACGTAGCGCAATTCGCCATAGAGAAAGCCATGGAGTTTGGCGCGCGAGTAGTTACCGCCTCCGATTCCAGTGGTACCGTAGTTGACGAAAGCGGATTTACCAAAGAAAAACTGGCGCGTCTGTGCGCGATCAAAGACAGCCGTGACGGTCGCGTGGCGGATTACGCCCGTGAGTTTGGCCTGACCTATCTGGAAGGCAAACAGCCGTGGTCGGTTCCGGTCGATATCGCCCTGCCGTGCGCCACTCAGAATGAACTGGATGTCGATGCAGCGCGCGTACTGATCGCCAACGGCGTGAAAGCTGTCGCCGAAGGGGCAAACATGCCGACCACTATCGAGGCCACCGATCTGTTCCTCGAAGCGGGCGTACTGTTCGCACCGGGTAAAGCCGCCAACGCAGGTGGCGTAGCGACATCCGGTCTGGAAATGGCGCAAAACGCCGCTCGTCTGGGCTGGAAAGCGGAGAAAGTGGATGCGCGCCTGCACCACATCATGCTGGATATTCACCATGCCTGCGTTGAATACGGCGGCGAAAGCAAGCAGACCAACTACGTACGTGGCGCCAACATCGCGGGCTTCGTGAAGGTTGCCGACGCGATGCTGGGTCAGGGCGTGATTTAACATTGTCTCTGCAGGCCGGATTGGGCACGGGTGCCGCATCCGGCTAAGCCTGATGCGCTATGCTTATCAGGCCTACAAACTTACAGACCCGCCTCTTCAGATGGCGGGCTTTTTTTCGCCGGACGTTTACGCGGTGCGCTTTTTTTCTTATCGCTACCACTACCGCCAGGTGCAGCAATTCCACGAAAGCGTCGTACCGGTGTGCTGCGCGCCTGATCGATAAGCTGATACAGCGTCCCCACCAGCGGCTGCATGAAATCCTGATAGCGACACTGCTTTTCGCTGATTTGGGTCAGGATAGATTCCCAGTGCGCGGTCATGTCCGGGCGCGTCGCCATTTCTGGCAGCGAGTGGAACAGCGCTTTTCCCGCGTCGGTCGAATGGATATAACGTCCTTTTTTCACCAGGAATCCGCGCTTAAACAGCAGCTCGATAATTCCGGCGCGTGTAGCTTCCGTACCTAAACCATCCGTTGCGCGCAGGATCTTTTTCAGATCTTTATCCTGCACGAATCGCGCAATCCCGGTCATCGCTGACAGCAGCGTGGCATCGGTAAAGTGCCGCGGGGGCTGGGTCTGACGTTCAACCACTTCGCCTTTTTCGCACAGCAGTTCGTCATCTTTTGCCACCACCGGCAGCGGCGTTCCGTCGTTATCTTCGTCGCGCTCTTTGTTACCGAGGAGCGTGCGCCATCCGGCTTCCGCCAGAAAACGCGCTTTGGCGACAAACTTACCTTTGGCGATATCCAGCTCAATAACGCACTTCCTGAATACCGCATCTGCGCAAAATTGCATCAGATACTGACGGGCAATCAGGTTGTAAATTTTCGCTTCGTTGTCGTTCAGGTTAATGGACGAACTGCGTGCGGTAGGAATGATGGCGTGGTGCGCATCCACTTTTTTGTCGTCCCAACAGCGATTTCGCGTATCGGGATTGACCGCCGGCTGCGGGAGCAGATCCAGCGCATGGACGCTAATCGCGTTCAGTACCGCGTGACGTCCGGCAAAGTGTTCTTCCGGCAGATAACGGCTATCCGAACGCGGATAGGTAATCAACTTATGGGTTTCATACAGCTTCTGGCAGATATCCAGAACGTTTTGCGCACTTAAACCGAAGCGCTTCGCCGCTTCAATCTGCAACGCCGACAGCGAGAACGGCAACGGCGCGGATTCTGATTCCCGTTTATCGTTATAACTGGTGACTATCGCCGGTTGACCGTTAATGCGGTTCACCACGTGTTCAGCCAGCGTGCGATTCAGCAAGCGCCCTTCTTCATCCTGATACGGCTCACACGCTTCGCTCGGCTGCCAGATAGCGGTAAACCGCTCATCGGCGGGCGTTACGATATGCGCTTTCACTTCGAAGAAGTCTTTGGCGACGAAGTTCTCTATCTCTTCATCGCGACGCACAACCAGCCCGAGCACCGGCGTTTGTACGCGCCCGACCGAAAGTACGCCCTGATAGCCCGCGTTACGTCCAAGAATGGTGTAAGCGCGCGTCATATTGATACCGTACAACCAGTCCGCACGCGCTCGCGCCAGTGCCGACACGCACAGCGGGATAAACTCACTGTTGGCGCGCAGCCGCTCAATAGCCCGCTCAACGGCCTGTGGGTTGAGGTCGTTAATCAGGCAACGCTGCACCTTCTGGCGCTTTTCAGGTGCCAGTTGCAGGTAATCCAGCACTTCATCCACCAGCAGTTGCCCTTCACGATCGGGGTCACCGGCGTGAATAACTTCGCTGGCTTCATGCAAAAAGCGCTTAATGACGTTGAGCTGTTTGGTCACCGAGGGGCGCGGTTGCAGTTGCCACTTTTCCGGGACAATCGGCAGATCGACCAGACTCCAGCGAGCGTAACGACTGTCGTAGGCATCCGGCTGCGCCTGTTCAAGCAGGTGACCAATACACCAGGTCACCACTTGTCCATTTCCGCATTCAATAAAACCATCGCCTTTGCGATGCGGCTTCGGCAGCACATCGGCGATAGCACGTGCCAGACTTGGTTTTTCGGCAATAAACAACCGCATCGAGTTAACGAATCTCAACCATGGCGCGACCGCCACGAGCTTCCACTAACTCACCAATGGCGGTGAGATCGATACTGAACTGCGCCGCTGCCGCTTTCACTTCGGCTTCAGCTTCCGGCGTTACCGCCAGCAGTAGACCACCTGAAGTTTGCGGATCGCACAGCAGATCGCGTACCGATTGCGGCATTTCACCCATCAGGTGTCCGTAGCTGGCAAAGTTACGTTGGGTACCCCCCGGCACCGCGCCCTGCGCGATGTATTCTTCAACGCCAGGCAGCTTAGGAATATCCTGGTAGACGATCTGTGCCTGAACGCCTGCGCCCTGGCACATCTCACTCAGATGCCCCAGCAGACCAAAACCGGTAACATCAGTCATGGCTTTCACGCCGTCAATATCGGCGAATGCCGCACCGGCAATGTTCATCCGGCACATCACTTCTGTCGCCAGTCCTTTGTGTTCTTCCTTCAGCAGTGATTTTTTCTCTGCGGTTGTCAGAACACCAATGCCCAGCGGCTTGGTCAGGAACAACTTACACCCTGCTTCAGCGGTGCTGTTTTTCTTCACGCGTTCGGTCGGCACAACGCCGGTTACCGCAAGGCCGAAGATAGGCTCTGGGGCATCGATAGAGTGGCCGCCCGCCAGCGCAATACCCGCCTGACGGCAGGCAAAGCGTCCGCCTTCGGTGACTTCGCGGGCGATTTCCGGTGCCAGCTTATCCAGCGGCCAGCCCAGAATAGCAATTGCCATAATCGGTTTGCCGCCCATAGCGAAAATATCGCTGATGGCGTTAGTCGCGGCGATGCGTCCAAAATCAAACGGATTATCGACAATCGGCATAAAGAAATCGGTGGTACTGATAACGCTGGTGCCGTTTCCAAGATCGTATACGGCCGCGTCGTCGCGGGTTTCATTACCCACCAGTAAGTTCGGATCAACAAACTTCGCCTGCTCGCTGTGCAGGATGGTTTCCAGCACTTTTGGGGAAATTTTACAACCGCAACCGGCTCCGTGGCTGTATTGCGTTAAACGAATAGCTTGCTCGCTCATGGACATCTCCTGTCATTGCAATCCGGATATGGTAGCGCTCATTCCTTGATGTGGTAAGAGTGACTGTCTGAATTCGGGTGTCTTTGCTCAGAATCCAGACAGTTTTGCCGTTGATATCAGAAATAACGGACGAATGCGCTCGGATCGGCAAGGTTAATCGTCGTGGATGCTTTTAGCTGCGGTGTGCCCAGATAGAGGAAACCGACGATTTTATCTTGCGGGCGACAGTCGAATGCTTCGCGCACGACCGCACTTTCGGTTAATGCACCACTGCGCCAGATACCGCCAAAGCCCTGGGCAATTGCGGCCATCTGCATAGCCATCACCGCACAACCGGCAGACATTTCTTGTTCCCACAGAGGAACCTTGTCGTTTTCTTCACATTTCGCCACCACGGTAATACTCAGCGGTGCGCGAAACGGTGCGCTGCGCGCTTTTTCCTGGGCTTTCGCGTCACTGCCTGCGGCAATCGCCCCTTTTTCAAGCACCGCGCTAAAACGATCACGCCCTTCGCCCTCAATGACAAAGAATTGCCACGGTTGCAGCGTTTTGTGGTCTGGCGCGCGCATACCCGCCCGCAGAATGTTTTGCAGTTGCTCTCCTGTCGGGGCCGGCTCGACGAGACGAGAGGCGCTACGACGGGTAATCAGTAATTCGAGTGCATCCATTTGCTTAACTCCAACAATGAGATTTGTTCACAAAATTAACACGTGAGCGGATTTTGTTACAGCACAGGCGGTGATTCCTGCTGACAAGTGCCTGTCGGGTCATTACGATAGCCTCATCTTATCGCCTTTCTCCGGAATTTCGGGATGGCGTGTTGTTAATCGGTAGGGAGAATACATGCGAACCCTGTGGCGATTTATTGCCGGATTTTTTAAATGGACATGGCGATTACTGAATTTCGTCCGTGAATTTGTGCTTAACCTGTTCTTCATCTTGTTGGTGCTGGTGGGCGTGGGCATCTGGATGCAGGTCAGCAGCAGCAATACCAGTGAACACGCTGAGCGAGGCGCACTGCTGCTGGATATCTCGGGGGTGATTGTCGATA
The DNA here is from genome assembly GCF_001037485.2 of Citrobacter sp. MGH105. Classification (NCBI taxonomy): domain Bacteria; kingdom Pseudomonadati; phylum Pseudomonadota; class Gammaproteobacteria; order Enterobacterales; family Enterobacteriaceae; genus Citrobacter; species Citrobacter sp. MGH105. The sequence goes on from NZ_CP073048.1 coordinate 2,980,291, forward strand.
AGCCTTCGAGCACCAGTCGCTTAAGCGTTATTGGTCGTCAGCTGTTTGGCGCCAGTTCCGATCGTCTGCAGGAAAACTCCCTGTTCGATATCGTGAATACTATTCGCCAGGCAAAAGATGATCGCAACATCACCGGCATTGTGATGGATCTGAAAAATTTTGCCGGGGCCGACCAGCCTTCCATGCAGTATATCGGTAAAGCGCTGCGGGAATTCCGCGACAGCGGCAAACCGGTCTTTGCCGTGGGCGATAACTTCAGCCAGGGGCAGTACTACCTCGCCAGTTTCGCCAATAAAATTTATCTCTCTCCGCAGGGTTCCGTTGATCTGCACGGCTTTGCCACCAACGGTTTGTACTACAAGTCCCTGCTCGACAAGCTGAAAGTTTCCACGCACGTGTTCCGTGTCGGGACTTATAAGTCTGCCGTAGAACCGTTCATTCGTGATGATATGTCTCCTGCCGCGCGCGAGGCCGACAGCCGCTGGATCGGCGAGCTGTGGCAGAACTATCTCGACACGGTCGCTGCCAACCGCCAGATCCCTGCTCAGCAGGTGTTCCCGGGCGCACAGGCCATGCTGGACGGTTTGACAAAAGTCGATGGTGATACCGCGAAATATGCGCTCGACAACAAACTGGTGGATGCACTGGCCTCCAGCGCCGAAGTCGAAAAAATGCTGACCAAACAGTTTGGCTGGAGCAAAGCGGATAAAAATTATCGCGCCGTCAGCTATTACGATTACTCGCTGAAAACGCCAGCGGATACTGGGGACAGCATTGGCGTCGTCTTCGCGAATGGCGCAATTATGGACGGTGAAGAAACCCCTGGGAATGTGGGCGGTGACACGACTGCCGCGCAGATCCGCGAAGCGCGTCTTGATCCGAAAGTGAAAGCAATTGTCCTGCGCGTGAACAGCCCTGGCGGCAGCGTCAGCGCTTCCGAAGTCATTCGCGCTGAGCTGGCTGCGGCAAAAGCGGCAGGCAAGCCGGTTGTCGTGTCCATGGGCGGCATGGCGGCATCCGGCGGGTACTGGATCTCCACCCCAGCAAGCTACATTGTGGCGAACCCCAGCACGCTGACCGGTTCAATCGGGATCTTTGGCGTGATCAACACTGTGGAAAACAGTCTGGATTCCATTGGTGTACACACCGACGGCGTGGCGACATCCCCACTGGCGGATATCTCCATCACCAAAGCGTTACCACCTGAAGTGCAGCAAATGATGCAACTGAGCATCGAGAACGGCTATAAGCGCTTTATCACGCTGGTCGCAGATGCGCGTAAGACAACGCCTGAGCAGATTGACAAAATCGCGCAGGGCCACGTCTGGACCGGCCAGGATGCGAAAGCCAACGGTCTGGTAGACAGTCTGGGTGATTTTGATGACGCCGTGGCGAAAGCGGCTGAGCTGGCCAAACTGAAGCAATGGCACATTGAGTATTATCAGGACGAACCGACATTCGTTGATATGGTGATGGACAGCATGTCCGGTTCCGTTCGTGCCATGCTGCCTGAAGCGATCCAGGCGATGCTCCCGGCGCCGCTCGCTTCTGCGGCGAGTACGGTTAAAGCGGAGAGCGATAAGCTGGCAGCGTTTAACGATCCGCAAAACCGCTATGCGTTTTGCCTGACCTGCGCCAACGTTCGCTAACCTGCCAATGCTGCCCCTGTCGGGGCAGCATTTTTTACGCATTCTGATGTCGCGTACTGCGAAAATCTCCAGGCGTACAGCCAAACTCCCGACTAAACAAACGAATAAAGTGCGCACAGTCGCTAAATCCCAGACGCAGCGCAATCTCCGTGACACTCTCTCCAGAATTCATCAACAGCCAGTGGGCATAACGCAAACGCGCACGTCGGATAAACTCTCCCGGCGACTGGGCGAACTCGGCGTTAAACAACCGGGTAAGCTGTCGCGGACTCAGGTTGACTTCAGTGGCCAGCCAGCGGGTCGAAATGGGCTTTACCAGTCCTTGCTCAATTAAAAAGACCGCTTTGCGTAACCGACTGTCGCTCACGTGGGTAAAACCTATCGCTCTGGAGACCGCCACTGACGTGCTGTCTATGCGGTTGGGGACGGACATCTGGAAGATGGCTTTTGTCGCCCTGTCGGGACCACAGTGGCGGCGAATAAGCTCTGTTGCCAGCCCTATCGTCGAAATGCCCCCCGGACAAGTCAGAATCCCTTTTTCCTCAACAAAATCGACCCCGCTACGGGCAGCCAGCTGAGGAAATTGCGTTTTAAAATCATTCAGATGCCAGGGATGGATCGCCGCCATCAGCCCATTGAGGAAACCTTCTTGCGCCAGAACAAAGCTCCCCGTGCAGATACCTACCAGCGGAATGTTGAGCTGATGCGCAAGATGCAGGTAACGTCGCGCGGCCCGATCGGCTTTCGCCATACTGCGCAGCAAGCCGCCAATCACCACCACATAATCAAATTGTTCCGGTGCAACGAATGCGCTATCCGGCATCATCGCCATTCCTGAACTGCTTAGAACTGGTCGGTCTGGTGTAGCGCTCATCAGACGCCAGGAGCAGCGAATTTTCTGGCTATCATCCCCCATATCCGCCGCATGACGTAACGCATCGGTTAACCCCGCCAGCGCCAGCAGAGGAAATTCCGGCCACAGAAGAATGCCGACATTCAACTGTGGTCTGCGCGGTGTCTCTGTCTGACTCGCATCGATAGCCGTAATGATGTCTCCATCCGCCCACTCGCCTGGCTGAAAAATTCTCAGGTCTTTCTTCACTTCAGGCTCCCGTTATAAACGTGAAAGGCGGCGTAAATTCGCGCTGGGGGGTAATGAAACACAAAGCAATCCAATCAATATCAAGAGAGCGCCTGCGATAAACGCGGGCTGCAGGGATTCACCAAGAAAGAGTACCCCGGCAATGATTCCCATCGCTGGCGTCATTAAAATCAGGGTTCCCAAAGATGCGACATGATAATAACGCAGCAGGGTAAACCAGATCAGGTAACTTAAAAAGGCGACAATCACCGTCTGAAAAGTCAGACTCATCACCAACACAGTCGTCAGTTGTACCGTCGTTTCTCCCAGCATCAGTCCGATAAGCAATAAAATCAGCGCGGTAGTCGCCAGTTGATAAAACAGTGTGCAGGACGAGGGAATAGTGGCGAGTCGGCTACAGCGGATCGCCACACTGGACGCCCCCCACGCCATACCGGCGAAAAGCCCGCACAGATCGCCCGTCAGGCTCCATTGTGTGTTGCCATTTTGAGGAACCATCGTAACGGCGATGGCGATGCCCAAAAAGGCGATCGCAAGCCCACACCATTGCAGACGACTCAGTCGCTCTTCAGGTAAAAGAAAATGTAATCCAATGGCCGAAAACAAAGGCGCAGTATACAGATAAAGCGCCATATGGGAGGCCGTCGTTAACGTGATCCCTACGGAAACCAGCACAAATTCAAGCGCAAATAGTAATCCAACGATTGCGCCCATTTTGGCGATATTACGGTCACGCAGAAGGCCAAAAATATTATCTCGTCGCTGAAACAACAATCCAATAAACAGCGCGGCGATTGCGGAACGCAAACCGACCTGTAAAAAAGGTGACATATCATCAGCAGCCGCTTTAATTGCCACCTGCTGACTGCCCCAGACACCGCAAATCACCACCATCAGCAAAATAGCCGCATTATCAATTCTCTTTCTGATCATTTCTGCACTCGACAACAACACACACCATAGAAGGCTGCTACTGTAGGGCCGAGGGTGCAAAACCACACTGAACAAACGGGACAAGGCACTGAACATAAATGACATATTGATCGGATGGCAGGTATGCGTCATTTGCACTGTATTTTTTCGGGGGGAACTTTATACTGCGCCTGTTTATGCACAACTTAACCTGTGACGCCCATGCAAAAGAAATCGATTTACGTTGCCTATACCGGCGGTACCATTGGTATGCAGCGCTCAGAACAGGGTTATATTCCTGTTTCCGGTCATCTCCAGCGTCAGCTGGCACTGATGCCTGAATTCCACCGCCCAGAGATGCCAGACTTCACCATCCACGAATACGTCCCGCTGATGGATTCCTCAGACATGACGCCAGAAGACTGGCAGCATATTGCTGAAGACATTAAAGCGCACTACGACGATTACGATGGTTTTGTCATTCTGCACGGCACTGACACCATGGCGTTTACGGCTTCGGCGCTCTCATTTATGCTGGAGAATCTGGGCAAGCCAGTCATTGTGACAGGGTCACAAATCCCATTAGCAGAGCTACGTTCTGACGGACAAATCAATTTGCTGAATGCGTTGTACGTTGCAGCAAATTATCCAATCAATGAAGTGACCCTGTTTTTCAACAACCGACTGTTTCGCGGCAACCGGACCACTAAAGCGCATGCTGATGGTTTTGACGCGTTTGCCTCACCCAACCTCGCACCACTGCTGGAAGCCGGGATCCACATTCGTCGGCTGGGAACACCGCCCGCACCTCACGGCACAGGTGAGTTGATTGTGCATCCTATCACTCCGCAACCGATTGGCGTGGTCACTATTTATCCAGGGATCTCCGCTGATGTAGTACGCAACTTCCTGCGCCAGCCAGTAAAAGCATTAATTTTGCGCTCCTACGGCGTGGGCAATGCGCCGCAGAATAAAGAGTTCCTGAAAGAACTTGAAGATGCGAGCTCGCGTGGCATTGTGGTGGTGAACCTTACGCAGTGTATGTCCGGCAAGGTGAACATGGGGGGCTACGCGACAGGGAATGCGCTGGCGCATGCTGGCGTGATTGGCGGCGCGGATATGACCGTCGAAGCCACACTCACCAAACTGCACTATTTGCTGAGTCAGGGACTGGATACGCAGACAATTCGTGAAGCAATGACGCAAAATCTGCGTGGTGAGCTCACGCCCGACGATTAAAGGAGTCTATGCCCATGGCCCGAGCCTTACTGTTGGTCGATTTACAAAATGACTTTTGTGCCGGTGGTGCCCTCGCGGTCCCACAAGGTGATAGCACGATCGATATCGCCAACCGCCTGATTGACTGGTGTGCCATACGCGGCGACACGGTCGTTGCCAGTCTGGACTGGCACCCGGCGAATCACGGTAGTTTTGCCAGCCAGCATCAGGTCGAGCCCTACAGCCAGGGGCAACTCGATGGCCTGGCGCAGACGTTCTGGCCCGATCATTGCGTACAAAACAGCGAAGGTGCTGCCCTGCATCCGCTGCTGAACCAGCGTGCGATAACTCAAACGTTCACTAAAGGTGAGAACCCGCTGGTCGACAGCTACAGTGCTTTTTTTGATAACGGTCGTCGTCAGGCTACCGCGCTGAATGCATGGCTACTCGAACACCGCATTGCCGAGCTCATCATCATGGGTCTGGCTACCGACTATTGCGTTAAATTCACCGTTCTGGATGCGCTCGATCTTGGCTACACCGTCAGCGTTATAACCGACGGCTGCCGTGGCGTTAATATTCAACCCCAGGACAGTGCAAACGCCTTTATGGAAATGGCTGCTGCGGGCGCAACGCTGTATACGTTGGACGACTGGCTGGAAACCCAGCCGTAAGCGATGCCGACAGGGTCACTCCTGTCGGCGCGTTATCTCAGGCCAGCGCTGAAATCTCTTCCAGCGATACTTTGCGTGTTTCGATGCCAAAACAAAAAAGAATCAGCGCGCATAGCATCAACATTGCTCCTAGCACGATAAAGACCGTAACAGAGCCATAGCGGGTCAACAAAATAGCGACGCCATAAGGCGTAAACACAGCGACAATCCTCCCCACCGCATTCACAAAACCCGATCCTCTCAATCTAAGATGCGTGGGCCATAGTTCCGGGACATAAACTGCAGAGGCAAAGCAGACATACATATACAGAAAAAAAATCATCACCAGTCCGTAGCTCAGAATTGCCCACTCTTCAGTTTGAAGCGAATAGAAATACCCAAGCAAGGCGATAATAATCAACAAGAATGAGCCAAACAATCGCCGAGGAAAGCGATCGATAATTAACGCGGCAATAAATATCCCAACCGGCGCGCCAATCATAATTATCGCGGTCATAAATATGGATTTCGTTACATCGATTCCCGAATTAACAAATATCGTCGGGATCCATACCGTAATGGTATAGAGCGAAATATTCATTGCAATAAGCACCGTGATCGCCACCAGTGTACAGCGCAACATTGGCCCCTTAAACAAGAGCCAAAATGAACCACTTATCGTGCTTAATTCCGCCGACGAGCATTCGTTCCGGCAGGATGGTAAAGTGATGTTTTTTTCTTTCTCAATTTGCGATTCCACCTGCATAAGATGTTTTTCAGCTTCGCTTCTCTGCCCTTTGCCAGCCAGCCAACGCGGGGATTCAATATAGTATTTTCCCGACAGATACCAGGCCAACAGCATTGCCATGCCGCCGAGCAGAAACATCACCCGCCAGCTTAAAAGTGCAATAATCACGACGCCAATTGCCGCAGATAGCATTGGTGCCCAGTTGCCGACAAATGACAGACGGGCAGACCATTTCCCACGAACCGCGGGTGGAATGAATTCTGTAAATGAGGCATAGCCCACCATAATTAGCGCCCCCATTCCAATCCCCATCAGACAGCGGAAGAAAATAAGCCAGTACATGTTGAGCACAAACGTTGCAGCGCAGGCTGAGGCCCCGACGATTAACAAATTGACGCGGAACGCTTTGCGTCGACCGAGATAATCACCAATAAAGCCACCGGCTAGCGAACCGATAAAGTAACCGAACATCAGCGCTGAGGTAAACGCGGCATTGAGATAATTGTTTGACCAGCCTGTGCTGACTAGTTTTGCTAATACCACATTCCCGGAATAGCTGAGAAAACCAGTTATTAACAAACTAAAACTAATAATTCCAAAAATACGAAAATGAAATCGAGATAAAGGTAAGCGATCTAATCTTGCGCCGATAGGGTCACATTGTTCCATCTGGATGCCTCAAATTCAGCTAAATAGAAAGTATGGCGATCGCGGCAGAAAAATTTTTGCCGCGCCATCCATCATCATTAGATTCTTATGGCATTTACCAGGTGCAAACTTAAAATAATATCGACACAACCCTCGTTATAGCTAATAAACGAGTTGAATATTATTCTCTTTGCAAAATGCAATCCACTCTGCACCCGGTGCCTTATTGGTTATTAGGTAATTAATATGGCTAAAGTCCACGAGCTGAACGAAAGCTTTACGGTCAAACTTTGAGTGATCAACTAACAGGGCCACCTCAGTCGCCTGGCGGATCATGGTTTTTTTGATTTCCGCTTCCGCTTCATTAGAATCAAGCGCCCCACTCTGCATATCCAAACCTTTGCAGCTCATCACCATGATATCAACATGATAACGGCTGATAATCTCCTTGGTGATTCTTCCCTGCAGCGACAGCGTATTCTTATTCAACTCACCGCCGGTAGAAACCACGTTAATTTCTGACTGCGCCAACTCATGAAATGCTTCAGCCGAATTGGTAAGCAACGTCAGATCGTTTCTTTCCTTCAACAGCTTTAATAATTCCATCGCGGTACTGCTGGAGTCGGCAGCCATTGTGGTCTTATTTTTAATAAACGGTAATGCATTACGGGCAATAATCTGCTTTTCTTCGAAGAAAGATTTTGCACGCTTATAAAAATGAATATTGTCGGACAACGCGGTGGTATTGAGCACTGCACCGCCATATGTTCGGGTCAAAAAACCTTCATCTTCCAGTTTTTCAAGATCGCGGCGAATCGTTTCCTCAGTCACCTGAAAGATTGAACTTAAATTAGATACCGCCACTTTCTTATCGTTAGCCACCATTTGCTTAATGGCTTGAATCCTGTCTTTTGCCGCCACGATGACACCTCTGTTTCCTGCAAAGTAATAATAAGACCCTAGTATCTCACAGGCTATGTTTATTTTCAAAAGAACATGTCTGAATCACAGATTTCAATACTTTTTTACGCAGAAACAGAGGTCAATTCTATCCGACTTAATTTATATCCAACGCTTCCGCCATTCGCCTCATCAATAATGAATCATCATCTGTCAGGGGAATGGTTAACGCCTCGACGTTCTCGCGAACCTGTTCAGGTGCGGTTGCACCACTCAGTAAGGTGATCAAATCGCTTTGCTTTAAAATCCACGCCAGAGCTAATGCGGGGATTGTGCAGCGGTATTTTTCACACAGTGGCTGCCACTGCTCTAGCATATCAATCACCCGCAGCATATTTTCCCGCTGAAACCAAACCTTGTTAGCCCGTGCGCCGCCAGGAACATAATCTCGGGCGATAGTACCAGTCAACAACCCCTGCTCAAGCGGTGAATATACCTGCACGATGATGCCATTCTGCTGGCATAGCGGCAGCAGATCAGCTTCCAGCGCCCGGTCAAGAATGCTGTACTTGGCCTGGATGATATCCAGCTCACCGTGTTTGAGATACTCCCTTATATGCCCGGCATCGACGTTCGCCGCACCAATCGAACGGATTTTTCCCTCTTTTTTCAGTGTGTTCAGCGTGTCTACGGTTTCCGCAATCGGCGTAAAACAGGGTTCAACCGACTGCCAGTGGGTCATATAAATATCAATACTGTCGATACCCAATCTTTGCAGGCTGGCATCAACCTCCTCACGAATCGACTCAGGCGTGAGGTTTTTATACAGCTGGCGATCGCCCACTTTGTTAAACAGGCTGCCTGTTCGCTCCCAGACGATGCCGCATTTGGTTTCAACCACTACCTCGCTGCGCGGTAACTTTTTCAGCGCCTGACCGACTATCACTTCACTGTTGCCAAAGTTGTATCCTGGCGCGGTATCAATCAGATTAATACCGCAGCGATGCGCCTCAACAATGGTATCAATACAAATCTGCAAATCGAGATCGCCATTCCATGCCGGACCGCCGCCAATGGCCCATGTACCTAATCCCATGCGGGAAAGCGTAATATCCGTACTGCCTAAAGGAATCATTTTCATCTGCCGCTATTACCCTTCGTATTCGTCAAGAAGTTGTTCAACCAGCTTTCTGTTCTTCACACCCGTTGTCGCACCCACGCTCAGTACCGATATTGCCGCCGTTGCATTAGCAAACAGCGCGCAGTCGCGAAGCGGCTTACCTTCAAGCAGCGCGGAGATAAATCCTGAAGCAAAGTTATCCCCCGCGCCGATGGTGTCGATGGCGGTAATCCCCGACACGGCCGGGACTACCATTTTCATATCGACACGTTTGATAAAGCAGCCTCTTTTACCGGTCTTAATCACGACGGTTTTCACACCACAGTTCAGGAAACTGTCGGCAATCTCATCCAGCGTATCTTTCCCGGTGAGCAGTTTTGCCTCTTCAAAATTGGGAAACAGATAATCCACGTAGCTCAACGCTTCACGGATGTCGTCCAGCGTTTCGTTAAGCCGTGGTTTAATCATGTCGGCGCAGATAATTAATCCATGCACTTTGGCCTGAGTGAAAATATCCGTTAACGCATGGCCATCAAGCAGCGGACTATTAAAAATACTCGCCAGCGACAGCAGCTTTGCCTGCGAGAATCGGTCAAAATCAACATCGTTTATATTCAGTTTCCATAAACTGCCGTTACGGTTAGTCACAAATGTGCGTTCACCATCAGCGGTGACTAAACCTACGTTAATGGAAGTATCAATATCAGCATCCTGCTTCAGGCTTTTAATATCAATATTCTCCCGATGGCAGTGGTCGACAATAAAATAACCGGCTGCATCATTACCTATCCGACTCATTAACGCCGTGCGATGGCCAAGGCGAGAAATAATCGTCGCCTCATTAATAGCGTCACCTCCCGTGGTCATTGCTATTCGTTCTAATGGATAAGAGTCAACATCAAAGATATTTTTACTCACTGGTTGCAAGGGAATATCAACAATTGCCGCCCCTATACAAATAACCTCGATATTATCCATATTGTCATTCCGCTTTACCGTCAGAGCCAAACAGTTTGATTTTCTCCAGCGCGCGCTCTTTTACCGCTTTGCGAACTTCACGCTCAACGTGCAGGAACGGCTGATTCTGGTTCTCCTGCACCGCCGCCATTGCCGCCTGGCACAGTTCGGTATGAATATTGATTTTCGAAATACCTAATGAAATGGCTTTTTTGATACCCGCATCGCTAATGCCGGACGCGCCGTGCAGCACCAGCGGAACGGATACCGCTTCGCGCACGCGTTTGACCACGTCGAAATTCAGTTTCGGCTCAGAAGTATAGACACCGTGCTGGTTACCAATCGCTACCGCCAGAGAATCGCAGCCGGTACGCTCGACAAATTCCGCCGCCTGGCTCGGGTCGGTATAGTGATAGCCCGCCAGCGCTTCTTCATAAACCGTTTCATTCCCCACGTGGCCCAGCTCCGCCTCAACCGGAATACCCAACGGATGGAAGAAGTCCACCGCCTCTTTAGTCAGGCGAATATTCTCTTCGAAATCAAAAGCGGAGGCATCGCGCATCAGTGAATTCATGCCGTGAGTCCAGGCGTTATGGATAATTTCCATACTGCGCCCGTGGTCCCAGTGGGTAATAACCGGCACTGAGGCTTTTTTCGCCATCGAAACCATCATATGCGAAAAATCTTCAAACGATGTATTACCCACAAAGCCGGTGCCGAATGAAATAATTACCGGCGATTTAGACTCTTCCGCCGCATCCATCACCCCCATTAACATTTCCGCATTCCACACGTTAAAGTGGGCAATCGCATAATGTTTATTCTGGGCATCATTTTCCCAATATTTAATATCTGCCAGCATGGTTGTCTCTCCCTTTTCAATAAATTAATGGTTAACTTTAATAACACCTTTGATAATTTCGCATTTGTTGTTAACTGACTCATCAAACGCGTGCTGAACATCTTCATAATCATAAATATGCGTCACCATCGACTTGACATCGAAACGCCCGGAGGAAATGGCTTCAATAGTGACCGGATAGCGGTTGGCGTAGCGGAAAACGGTCTGAATGGAGACTTCACGGTTAATTTTGAGGAAATTAATCGCCGAATCACCGGGAACCGTCCCAACGATCATGATTTTCCCGCCGCGCATCACCAGGTACGGAGCCTGCTTAACGGTGATCGCCGAGCCGGCAGTTTCAAAAACAATGTCAGCTCCCATATCGCCGGAGAACTGCTGACAGCGGGCAACGGTGTCCTCTTTCGCTCCGTTGATCACCGTCGTCGCACCAAGCTGCTCGGCCATGGCCAGACGTTTTTCCAGAACATCAACAACGGCGATGTCGGTAGCCCCCAAACATTTACAGGCTTGCAGGGTCATTAAACCAATACAGCCCGCCCCCAGAATGACGATTTTCTTGCCCGGTTTAACGTCTGCCAGCATTGCGGCATGCATCCCTACCGCCGCAGGCTCTACCAGCGCGCCTTCCATGGTGTCCATGTTATCGGGCAGCTTGTAAGTGAAGCTCTCCGGATGGCACAGATAGTGGGTTAGCGCGCCGCGATAATTAGGCTGCGTGGCCATAAAGTCGACATCAGGACAGATGTTGTATTTGCCCTCCAGACAGTAGCGGCAGTGACCACACGGCACGCCGGGTTCAATGTTCACCCGATCGCCCGGTTTAAATTTACTGACGCGATTTCCTACCGCCACCACCGTACCGGCACATTCATGTCCGAGGCCAATTTCCTGGTTTGGGTCTTTTGGCGGAATAAAGGGACCTGATTCGAAACCGTGAACATCTGAACCGCAAATACCTACGTATTCAATTTTGATCAGTACTTCATGCTCTTTGGGTACCGGGATATCGGCGGCAATAATTTTCATCGTGCCCGGCGTTTTTAATATCGCTTTTGAATTTTTCATTTTATTTCCCCATCAATATTATTTGCTGGTAACTGCATCAATACCGAGACTTTCGACAGAGACGCCTTTGGTTTCAATTCCGATGGTAGCAATGGCGACAGCGACAATAATGGAGACCGCACCCAGCAGGACAAACACCCCCGTTACGCCATAACCGTTAAGCAACACCGCCACCGCATAAGGCGCGGCGATACCGCTGATACGCCCTACCGCATTCGCCAGACCAGAACCGCGAAGTTTTGCTTCGGTCGGCCATATTTCCGGAACATATACCGCAGAGGCATAACAAACATACATATAGACAAAGGTAATCAGGAAGAAGCCAATTAGCGTAATCAGCAGCATGCTGGTTTGCAGTGAATAGATATATCCCAGCACGGCGATTAATACTAATAAGCCCACCCCCATGGTCTTTCTGTGAATTTTATCCATCACCAGCATGGCGATAAAAATCCCAAACGGCGCACCGAACATGCTCATGGTATTTAAGACAATCGAGTCTTTCAGGTTAATCCCCTGAGTCATAAATATGGTCGGCAGCCAGTTAATTAAGGTGTACTGCACAACGTTCATGGCAATCAGGACAAAGGAACCTAAAATAACGCGCTTCAGTAACACACCCGTTAATAAGGCCGAATAAGGAACCGTGCGCGGGGCTTTGCCGTCATCTTCAATTACCACAGGCGGCAGCGGCTTGCCGGTCTGCTGAACAACCCCTTCTTCAATGGCCCGCATCACCTTTTCAGCTTCGGCGTAGCGTCCGCGGGATTCCAGCCAGCGGGGCGACTCCGGGAAACTACGCCAGGCAATAACGGTCGCCACCAGCGACAGTATGGCCGGGATCAGCAACTGCACGCGCCAGTTCCATTCGGCGCTGATTAACGGCGTCAAACCCATCGCGATCAGCGAACAGAGCGGATAAGACCAGTTACCGATAAACGAGACCCGGCTTGACCAGGTGCCGCGATTCCTGCCGGGCATATATTCGGTGAACCCGGCAAACAGAGTCACCAGCAGCGCGCCTAATCCAACCCCCATGACAAAACGGCAGGCGATCAGGAAGGTCATATTCGGTGAGAATGCCCCAATGACCATGGCAATAATATGAATCGCTTCATACAGGATAAACGCATTTTTACGCCCGATTTTATCGCCTATGATTCCGCCGCCGAGCGCGCCGAGAAACATTCCCGCCGTCGTAATGGCGGAAAACGTGGCGGTGGTGGAATTATCAGTCCAGCCAAGTTCTTTTAACTGCGCGAGAATTAATCCGCCGACGGCATTACTCCAGCAGACCAGTAATCCAAAGGCGACCATGGCAAACATCGATGAGTGCCAGCGACAGTCAGGCAGCCTGTCCAGCCTGGCGCCGCAGTGCGGTTTCGCTATCTGTTCCATCCGGGAACCTTCCTTTAATAAATGGGATTATTCATCAAAGTCATAGGTCATGATGACCTTAATCGCGGTTTTATCGACCATGGCGTCAAACCCTTCGCGCCATTGCGACAAGCCGATACGGTGAGTAATCATCGGTTTAACTTTGATCGCGCCGCTGGCCAGCAGGCGTATAGCGTTGCGCCAGGATGTGGAATCGTAGGCCATATGGCCAATGATGCTTTTATTCCACGCGGTGATGTCGTTGATGGAGAAATCGAGAGGTTTAAAGCCCATACCGACGCGAACGACTTCACCATTCGGGCGCAGCATTTCGATTGATTGTTTAAGGGCGATATTGGCACCAGAGCATTCGATGACCAGCCCCAGATTGTCTTTACCGCAGATTTCCTGGCAGCGTGCAACCACATCTTCGGTCGAACCGTTAACGACAGCTGTCGCGCCCAGCTCTTTGGCGATCGGGAAGCGTACGGCAACATCCTCTTCCAGCCCGACCATCACAATATTAACGGCCCCCATAATGCGCGCCATTTGAACAGAAAAGAGTCCTAACGGACCGGTACCAAAGACCACCACATCCTGGCCTGGAAGAAATTTGGATTGCTGAGCGATAGATTTGTAGGCATTGCAGATAGGATCCAGTACAGCCGCCTCTTCATAATCTACCCCTGCCGGGATTTCCCACAGAGCATGGCGGTGAATTTTGAGGATTTCCCCAGGGACCAGACAATATTTAGAAAACCCACCGCCCCAAGTATTGTTGTCCAGACCTAAATTCACCTTTTCTGTACAACAAAGAAAATCGCCCTGTTCACAGGCCGGACAAACGCCGCAAACGTGCCCGCTGTTGTCAGACACAACTCGCTGTCCCACCTTCCAGTCCTTAACCTTGTCGCCAACCTGCACAATTTGACCCGCAAATTCATGACCACGAATCGAATTAAACTGCTCGGATCCACTGTCGACATTGTAGTGTTTCATGTCAGCGCCGCAGATAGCAGCAGCCTTAATTTCAATCACAACGTCATCCGGACCACATACAGGTTCCGGAACATCAATCATCTTGTAGCCGCCAAAGGCCTTGCCAAATCTCGCCAGTGCTTTCATGGAATTTTCCTTTGTGTTTAGTTTTGCATCAGTGACCATCATACTTATCCATATAATTTTTGAGGTCAACACCAAATCTTTAAAACACAGATTTTGATCTGTATTTCACAACCAAGATCACAAATAAATGCAAAGATGAACTGAAACCCAAGTGAACGTGGCTGCCGCTTCGCTAAAATGGCGTGAACCTCTTCGCATTTTTCCTGTTATGAAACTGTTAACCTGCGGATGCTGTTTTTTTCGCCACGCCATTTCCGTGGCGTGTTTGCTTGTTTAAATGTCAAAGAGGAACACCGATGAAACTATTGCCTTTGTTGGCAGCATTACCCCTGCTCTGCGCCAGCGTTGTTTCCGCCAGTTCACTGATGTCAGTTGGCTACTTTAATGGTGGCGGCGACGTCACTGCCGGTCCCGGTGGCGACATCAATAAACTGGATGTTCGCCAGATAACCCATCTCAACTATTCGTTTGGCCTTGTCTACAACAACGAAAAAGACGAGACCAATGACGCCTTAAAAGACGTCAGCAAACTGCATCAGATTTGGCTTTCACAGAAAGTGCAGGATGATTTGCTGAAAATTCCACAGCTGCGTAAACAAAATCCAAACCTGAAAGTGTTGCTTTCCGTCGGCGGTTGGGGAGCGCGTGGATTCTCTGGCGCGGCAGCCACGAAGGAAACACGCGCGGTGTTTATTCAGTCTGCGCAGGAGATAATTGCGAAATATGGTCTGGATGGCATCGACCTCGACTGGGAATATCCAGTTAACGGTGCCTGGGGACTGGTCGAAAGCCAACCGACTGACCGCGCTAACTTCACCGCGCTGCTAACAGAACTGCGCGCCGCATTGGGGCATAAAAAACTGCTGACCATCGCCGTGGGCGCAAATGCAGAAAGTCCGAAAAGCTGGGTGGATGTAAAAGCAATTGCACCATCGCTCGACTACATCAACCTGATGACCTACGACATGGCTTACGGCACCCAGTATTTCAACTCGAACCTGTATGATTCGACGCAATGGCCAACGGTCGCCGCGGCAGATAAGTACAGCGCCGATTTTGTGGTCAATAACTATCTCGCCGCCGGTCTGAAACCGAGTCAAATGAATCTGGGCATTGGCTTTTATGGACGGGTACCAAAACGCGCCGTTGAGCCAGGTATTGACTGGAGCAAACCTGACGCGCAGAAAAACCCGGCTACCCAGCCCTATTTCGAGTCAGCTCAAATTGAGTTGTTCAAATCACTGGGCGTCGACCTGAGCAAAGACACCTACGTGAAGTACAACGATATCGTGGCGAAGTTGATCAACGATCCGCAAAAACGCTTTAGCCAACATTGGGATGATGAAGCGAAGGTGCCGTGGCTGTCGGTACAGTCTGCGGATGGAAAAAAACTCTTTGCCCTCTCCTATGAAAACCCGCGTTCGGTGGCGATCAAAGCCGACTACATCAAAAGCAAAGGGTTGGCAGGCGCCATGTTCTGGGAGTATGGCGCGGATGACAATAATCAGTTGGCAAAGCAGTTAGCCGATTCGTTAGGCATCAAACACTGATCCCAACGCCTGACACAATAGGTTATGATTAGCGCATTCCGCTGCGCCAGCTTTTGGCGCAGCTCTTCATTTCTACTGGAGGCATGCGCTTTTATGGCTTTTATCCCTAAAAATTACGCCCGTCTGGAAGTCGGTTACCGGGAAAAGGCGCTTAAACTCTTTCCCTGGGTCTGCGGACGCTGTTCCCGTGAGTTCGTGTATTCAAATTTGCGCGAGTTGACGGTACACCATATCGATCACGATCACTCGAATAACCCGGAAGATGGTAGCAACTGGGAAATGTTGTGCCTGTACTGCCACGATCACGAGCATTCCAAATATACGGAAGCGGACCAGTATGGTTCAACGGTGGTTGCAGGAGAAGATGCGCAAAAGGCCGTAGGCGAAGCGAAATACAACCCGTTCGCCGATCTGAAGGCGATGATGAACAAGAAATAACATCAACTGCAGGCCCGACACAGATGTTTGCCGGGCCTGGGTAATCAGGATTTAAACGTCGCAATCGGTTCTGGTGTAATACCAAACTCAACCTTCAACTGCTGCTTGCTCTTCATCACCATCTCACCGTTGGTATCAATCGTCATATGCTGCGCGTCAATATTGTTTCGCGCCTGCCATAACATCACCAGCTGTAAGCTATTCTCTTTTTGTTCTGCCGTTAGCGCTACGCCATCCGGCCATTTTCCGAGTTCAACGGCAGTCGATAAGCGCTGATAAACTTCCGGCGTCATGCTGTTGATCATCTCATCAAGATTCATGTTAAATCCACTCTCCGTAGAATAATTTGCTGAATCGTTTCTTCAACCCTTGGTTTGCTCACCGTTTTCACCATCGGTGAAGTTCAAAGACGCTGAGTTAACGCAGTACCGTTCACCGGTAGGTTTCGGACCATCCGGGAAGACGTGTCCCAGGTGTGCATCACAGTTTCCGCAGCGGATTTCAATGCGCTGCATGCCGTGTGACGTATCTTTTATGTAACGGATAGCCTCATCGCTGACAGGCTCGTAAAAGCTGGGCCAGCCGCAGCCAGAGTCATATTTTGTCTCGGAACGAAATAGCGGATTGTCGCAGATCAAACAGTGGTAGATGCCGTCACGTTTGTTATGTAGCAAACGTCCGGTAAATGGCGGTTCTGTCCCGTGATTCTGCGTTACGTAGAACTGCATTTCGGTTAAATTTTTTTTCAGTTCTTCTGGAGAAGGTTGATTAGCCATTTGCTCACATCTCGCTTTATCTAAACTCACATCGCGAGACAGATTCTAACAAAACATTAACACCGGAGTGCGAACTTTTGTTCTAAACTTGATCCTTGCGAAATGGCAGCCTGCAATTCGTGATCAGAATCACGTTTTTATCTTGATTGCCCTTTAAAATTCGGGCCGCCGACCCCATGTGGTTTCAAGCCCAAAGGAAGAGTGAGGCGAGTCAGTTGCGCAAAGCTTAGGCAGCAGATTGATTTGTCGCAATGATTGACACGATTCCGCTTGACGCTGCGTAAGGTTTTTGTAATTTTACAGGCAACCTTTTATTCACTAACAAATAGCTGGTGGAATATATGACTATCAAAGTAGGTATCAACGGTTTTGGCCGTATCGGTCGCATTGTTTTCCGTGCTGCTCAAGAACGCTCTGACATCGAGATCGTTGCAATCAACGACCTGTTAGACGCTGACTACATGGCTTACATGCTGAAATATGACTCCACTCACGGCCGTTTCAACGGTACCGTTGAAGTGAAAGACGGTCATCTGATCGTAAACGGTAAAAAAATCCGTGTTACCGCTGAACGTGATCCGGCTAACCTGAAATGGGACGAAGTTGGTGTTGACGTAGTAGCTGAAGCTACTGGCCTGTTCCTGACAGATGAAACCGCTCGTAAGCACATCACTGCTGGCGCGAAAAAAGTGGTTCTGACTGGTCCGTCCAAAGATAACACTCCGATGTTTGTTAAAGGCGCTAACTTTGACAAATACGAAGGTCAGGACATCGTTTCTAACGCTTCCTGCACCACTAACTGCCTGGCTCCGCTGGCTAAAGTTATCAACGACAACTTCGGCATCATCGAAGGTCTGATGACTACTGTTCACGCGACCACCGCTACTCAGAAAACCGTTGATGGCCCGTCTCACAAAGACTGGCGCGGCGGCCGCGGCGCATCCCAGAACATCATCCCGTCCTCTACCGGTGCAGCTAAAGCAGTAGGTAAAGTACTGCCAGAACTGAACGGCAAACTGACTGGTATGGCGTTCCGCGTTCCTACCCCGAACGTATCCGTTGTTGACCTGACTGTTCGTCTGGAAAAAGCTGCTTCTTACGAAGAAATTAAGAAAGCAATCAAAGCTGCTTCCGAAGGCCCGATGAAAGGCGTTCTGGGTTACACCGAAGACGACGTAGTATCTACCGATTTCAACGGTGAAGTTTGCACTTCCGTGTTCGATGCTAAAGCTGGTATCGCACTGAACGACAACTTCGTGAAACTGGTATCCTGGTACGACAACGAAACCGGCTACTCCAACAAAGTTCTGGACCTGATTGCTCACATCTCCAAATAAGTTGAGATGAAACAGTAATCTGTAAGAGCGACTCAGGTCGCTCTTTTTTTTGCCTGAAGAAAGGATTGCGTAATGATTAATAAAATTTTTGCACTTCCGGTAATCGAACAAATTACCCCTGTCCTCTCCCGCCGTCAGCTTGATGAGCTTGAGGTTCTTGTTGTCGATCACCCACAGGTTAAAGCTTCTTTCGCACTGCAGGGCGCACATCTTCTTTCCTGGAAACCAAATGGTGAAGAGGAAGTCCTGTGGTTAAGTAATAATACCCCGTTTAAAACCGGCGTAGCGCTGCGTGGCGGCGTACCAATTTGCTGGCCGTGGTTTGGTCCGGCTGCTAAGGAGGGCCTGCCCTCGCATGGTTTTGCCCGCAACCTGCCATGGACGCTGAAAGCGCACAACGAAGACGACAATGGCGTGGTGCTGACGTTTGAACTGCAGAGCAACGCTGAAACGCGTCAGCTTTGGCCGCACGAGTTCTGTCTGCTGTCTCGCTTCAAAGTGGGAGCCACCTGTGAAATGGAGCTGGAAGCTCATGGTGAGTTTGAAACCACCTCGGCACTGCATACCTATTTCAACATTGGTGACATTGCGGCAGTGAAAGTCAGTGGTCTTGGCGATCGCCTGATCGATAAAGTGAATGATGCTAAAGAAGATGTGCTGGCTGATGGTATCCAGACCTTCCCGGACCGCACCGATCGTGTCTATCTGAATCCGGAAGCGTGCAGCGTGATTCATGATGATGCGTTGAATCGCAATATAGATGTTGTCCACCACCACCATCTGAATGTCGTGGGCTGGAACCCTGGCCCGGCGCTGTCCGTCAGCATGGGCGACATGCCGGATGATGGCTACAAAACGTTTGTTTGTGTAGAAACGGCTTACGCGACCGCTCCGCAGAAAACCACCGAAGAAAAACCATCTCGCCTCGCGCAGACTATTCGTGTAGCTAAACGCTAACACAGCTCTGCGCACCATGCCGGATGCGGCTAACGCCTTATCCGGCCTACAAACTACATACAGCCGTAGGCCTGATAAGCACAGCGCCATCAGGCAATTCCGCGCACCGTGCCGGATGCGGCTGACGCCTTATCCGGCCTACAAACTACATACAGCCGTAGGTCTGATAAGCGCTGCGCCATCAGGCAGTTCCGCGCACCATGCCGGATGCAGCTGACGCCTTATCCGGCCTACAAACTACATACAGCCGCAGGCCTGATAAGCACAGCGCATCAGGCAGTTCCACGCACCATGCCGGATGCGGCTAACGCCTTATCCGGCCGACAAACTACATACAGCCGTAGGCCTGATAAGCACAGCGCATCAGGCAGTTCCGCGCACCATGCCGGATGCGGCTGACGCCTTATCCGGCCTACAAACTACATACAGCCGTAGGTCTGATAAGCGCTGCGCCATCAGGCAGTTCCGCGCACCATGCCGGATGCGGCTAATGCCTTATCCGGCCTACAAACTACACGCAGCCGCAGGCCTGATAAGCTCAGCGCATCAGGCAGTTCCGCGCACGATGCCGGATGCGGCTAATGCCTTATCCGGCCTACAAACTACACGCAACCGTAGGCCTGATAAGCTGCGGGAACATCGGCATTTGGCAAATCAGGCCATATCCAGCGCGGTTTTACCTTTTGGCGCCGGATACGCCTTATCTAACTGCTTCAACTCATCTACAGAGAGCGTTATCTCCAGCGCGGCGGCATTTTGTTCGACATGCGCTACGCTTGCGGCTTTCGGAATGGCTATTACACCCGACTGATGAATCACCCATGCCAGCAAAATCTGCGCAGCGCTAACATTGTGCGCGTGCGCGATGTCATTCACCACAGAGTTAGAAAGCAAATCGCCACGCAGTCGTCCCGCCTGGGCCAGCGGACTGTATGCCATGACCGGCATCTGCTGCTGCTGGCACCACGGCAGTAAATCATATTCAATACCGCGCGAGGCTAAATGATAAAGCACCTGGTTAGTCGCACACTCTCGTCCACCGGGTACCTGCCATAACGCCTGCATATCATCATAATCGAGATTTGAGACGCCCCAACGGCGGATTTTCCCCTGCGCAATCAGTGTTTCCATGGCATCGATGGTCTCTGCAAATGAAAAATCGCCCATCCAGTGCAGCAAATAGAGATCCAGATAATCAGTTTTCAGTCGACGCAGGCTCGCTTCGCAGGCGGCAATGGCGTTCTGTCCACCAGCATTCCATGGGTAAACTTTCGAGACTAAAAAAGCGCTATCACGCCGTCCCGTTAATGCTTCACCCACCACCTCTTCCGCTGCACCATCAGCGTACATTTCTGCGGTATCAATCAATCGCAGGCCGAGATCCAGTCCGGCCTGCAGCGCAGACACTTCATCCCGGCGTCGGCTTGGATCCTCGCCCATGTACCATGTTCCCTGCCCAATAGCAGGAAGCGATACCTGGTTTGTAAACGTCACCTGTTTCGCTGTCATCGCACCCTCCTGTGTTAATGCACCACAGTAAAGCAAAACAACGTGCATGTGTCCTGTTAGGGTGCACAAATTGCACCATCATGGATTGGCGTGTCGCCCGTTAATGCGATTAAAGTAAAAGGCCCAGGCTCTGATGCAGTCCCGGGCCGAAATAATGAATAATTATAGCTGTACAGCGCTTATTTCAACCGACCTAAATATTTACCTTCTTTCATGGCGTTAATTTTTCCATTTTTATAGACGATGACGGAAATCAAACCCGCACTGTAGGATTGTGCATCCGCATTGTTTTCATCGTTTGCCGCAGGCTTGCCATTAATATAAGCAATGCCATCAGCACCACGTTTAAAGTCCACGCCCAGTTTATTCACATGCACGGGTGTGGTTTTGCTGGCGTGTACCGGGGCATTAGCATCGCTGACCTGAGTTTTGTGTTCATGCTGTAATTGCTGACGATATGCTTCGCTGATAGCATAAGCAGGCGCAGCAGATGAAGCCACCAGCGCAGCGATAATAATCAATTTCTTCATGAGTTAAACCTTAGTATTTATCGTGTTTGTGGTGATGGTCGGAATGGGTGCCATCAGAGCTATACAGATTTTGCGCGTTTTCCAGGGCCTGTTTTTCAGCCGCGGCATTGATTGTCGCCTGACGGTTTTGTTCGGCGATGTAGCAGGCATCGCGGCTGATCCCTTTACTTTCGCATGCACTCATGCGTGAAGCCTCGCTGGTGCATCCAGCCAGGATCCCGCCCATCACAGCTATCATGATTAACTTTTTCATTATTTATACCAGGTTTTACTCAAGATATCCCCATGGCATATTTAAGGCCTTACCACGAGAGTTGCTATCACTACTTTTAAAGTTTAATGAATATCGGCAATAGGATATTTAATGTCAATTTTAATTTTTTCAGACAAATACCTAAAGAATGTAAAATAAAAACAAATGATTAATTTTTATTTTTTTCACCTGAAAGTTAACATTCAAAATAAGCCAAAATAGTTATCAGTTATCTTTACGCCACTTGAAAATAAATAGCTCGCGCATCGTGACACAATAAAACACAGTATTATCAATAAATTATGACCCCAGAAAACGACAGCCCAGAATAATAAATCATTAAGGCATGGCGATATTACCTCATGCAAAAAAGAATAGATACCAGGCTAGTAAAATGAGAGGTTTATTTTTCGTAACAGCGACAGGAATAATACGTTAAAATTTCGTTGTAGCCTGACAGAATGTCAAATCAGCACAAAAGATGAAATCTCATGTTTTAGATCAATATTCATATCAGTAGCGCACAAAAAAGCCCGCACTGATGCGGGCTAGTGTTTGATGCGCAGTAGCATCAGAACTTGTATGTTACACCCACCGAGAAGATGCCAGACCAGGACTTATCGACCATCGGGCTGTCTTTCACTTCATCACTCAAACGCACATAACGGCCAGTGCCGTATACGTTCCAGTTGCCAAGGAAGTTATAGCTCGCGGTCAACTCCAGATACGGATCCCATCCATCGTCAGCGTTGTAGCTTTTCAGACCACTGCGGCGAGACTCGTGATTGGACACGCCATAATAATAGTCGTTGTAGTTTTCGCTGCTGTACTGCACACCGATACCCGGTGTCAGAGTCAGCCCACCATTGGTGTAACGGTAGAGCCAGGCCAGATCCCAGATAAAGCCGTTGCTGTTATCCAGAGTATCGCCCGCCAGTGCAGTACGCAGGAAACCATACTGGGTGTTATGTACATACGAGAGGCCAGCCATCAAGCTGCTTTTACGCTTGTCGAGTTGGCGCAAAGCATGGCTATCGCTATCACCTGGCTTGAAGTGTGTCGGATCATAGTACGCCATGATGGAAAGCTTATCTGTCGTGTCATTCCACAAATAGTAACCGCCACCCAAGCCGTGGAACCACACATTATCGCCTTCATAGGTGACAACCGGAACAGGGTAAACATCGCGGTCATACTGTTTGTATGGGCTGTTAATCACGCCGACACCCGCGCCAACAGTCCACTGGCTTTCCGCCTGTGTGGTGCTAACTGCGGTTGCGGCAAGGACGCCAAGTGCCAGAAGTTTGAGTTTGGTCACAATCCATAATTCCTTATTCAAATGTGTAGCGGTCAAAGTGTAACCGCCAATACGCTTCAGCCCAACTATTTTACGTATTCGCCCCAGAATGTAACCCCCTAATTTCTCAGCGAGTGATGACATTTTGCTTGCAGGACGATGAACACTGCATGAATCCCGCTCCAATTCTTTACATAAGATGTGCTTTTTTTGCTGATGAGTTATTGATATGCCATTGAAATTCATTTGCGCACACAGGCAAGTTTTGCAAATGCCATCTACGCTTAATTTTAGAAGGTGTATCACCGAATACGTTGATCTCCTGACCACTAAAATGGCATGAGAGTTGCTTATTTTTTCAGCAGCGACGTCGTTCAGTTTACCTCTTCAGGGGCCTCTACTATTCATATGAACGGCTCTTAACATGTGCTAAAAAACGAAAGGACGGCATACCATGAATATATTCGATCACTATCGCCAGCGTTATGAAGCTGCCAAGGACGAAGAGTTCACGCTGCAGGAGTTTCTTACCACTTGTCGGCAAGATCGCAGTGCTTATGCCAACGCGGCAGAGCGGCTATTAATGGCTATTGGTGAGCCTGTCATGGTCGACACTGCCCACGAACCTCGACTATCTCGACTCTTTTCGAATCGGGTAATTGCACGCTATCCCGCCTTTGAAGAGTTTTACGGCATGGAAGACGCCATTGAGCAAATTGTTTCTTATTTGAAACATGCGGCTCAGGGTCTGGAAGAGAAGAAGCAGATTCTGTATCTGCTGGGGCCTGTGGGAGGGGGGAAATCATCTCTTGCTGAGCGGCTGAAGTCGCTGATGCAGAGAGTACCGATTTATGTCCTGAGTGCCAATGGCGAACGTAGCCCGGTCAACGATCATCCGTTATGCCTGTTTAATCCGCAGGAAGACGCGCAGATCCTGGAAAAAGAGTATGGGATCCCGCGTCGCTATCTCGGTACGATCATGTCGCCCTGGGCTGCGAAACGTCTGCACGATTTTGGCGGGGACATTACAAAATTCCGCGTCGTCAAAGTCTGGCCGTCTATTCTGGAGCAGATCGCAATCGCCAAAACGGAGCCTGGTGATGAAAACAACCAGGATATTTCTGCGCTGGTCGGGAAAGTGGATATTCGTAAACTCGAACACCACGCCCAGAACGATCCTGATGCCTACGGTTATTCGGGGGCACTGTGCCGCTCAAACCAGGGGATTATGGAGTTCGTTGAGATGTTTAAAGCACCGATTAAAGTGCTGCATCCTCTGCTGACCGCCACCCAGGAAGGAAACTACAACGGGACAGAAGGTATCTCTGCCCTGCCGTTTAACGGGATTATTCTTGCCCACTCGAACGAGTCCGAATGGGTAACGTTCCGTAATAACAAAAACAATGAGGCGTTCCTTGACCGTGTTTACATCGTCAAAGTGCCTTATTGCCTGCGTATCTCTGAAGAGATCAAAATTTACGAAAAACTGCTTAACCACAGTGAGCTGACCCATGCGCCTTGCGCACCGGGCACACTGGAAACGCTCTCTCGTTTCACTATTCTTTCTCGCCTGAAAGAACCTGAGAACTCGAGCATTTACTCGAAGATGCGCGTTTACGATGGCGAAAGCCTGAAAGATACCGATCCGAAAGCGAAATCCTATCAGGAGTATCGGGATTACGCCGGGGTTGATGAGGGAATGAACGGTCTGTCCACGCGTTTCGCGTTTAAGATCCTCTCTCGCGTCTTTAACTTTGACCATGCCGAAGTGGCTGCTAACCCGGTACATCTGTTTTACGTACTGGAGCAGCAAATCGAACGTGAACAGTTCCCGCAGGAGCAAGCTGAGCGTTATCTTGAGTTCCTGAAAGGCTATTTGATCCCGAAATATGCTGAATTCATCGGCAAAGAGATCCAGACGGCTTATCTCGAATCCTATTCCGAATACGGACAGAACATTTTCGACCGTTATGTCACTTATGCGGATTTCTGGATTCAGGATCAGGAGTATCGCGACCCGGATACCGGTCAGCTGTTTGACCGCGAGTCGCTGAACTCAGAACTGGAGAAAATTGAGAAACCGGCGGGTATCAGTAACCCGAAAGATTTCCGTAACGAGATCGTCAACTTTGTTCTGCGTGCCAGAGCGAATAACAGCGGTCGCAATCCAAACTGGACCAGTTACGAAAAACTGCGCACGGTTATTGAGAAGAAAATGTTCTCCAATACCGAGGAGCTGCTGCCGGTCATTTCGTTCAATGCTAAAACCTCGACTGACGAGCAGAAAAAACACGACGATTTCGTCGACCGTATGATGGAAAAAGGCTACACGCGTAAACAGGTGCGTTTACTGTGCGAATGGTATTTGCGCGTACGTAAATCGTCTTAACACAAGTGCTCGGTGGCGCATGCGCTTACCGGGCTTGCAAAACAATGTTCCGTAGGCCGGATAGCGCCAGCGCCATCCGGCACTTACAGACATGGCGAACAGTTGGCAGTACGGGGGGCTTATGACCTGGTTTATTGACCGGCGTCTTAACGGCAAAAACAAGAGCACGGTAAACCGCCAGCGCTTCTTACGCCGTTATAAATCGCAAATTAAACAGTCGATCTCCGAGGCCATTAACAAGCGTTCGGTGACTGATGTGGATAGCGGCGAATCTGTCTCTATTCCGACTGATGATATTAGCGAACCAATGTTTCATCAGGGACGTGGTGGCCTGCGCCATCGCGTGCATCCGGGTAATGACCATTTTGTGCAGAATGACCGCATTGAACGCCCACAGGGCGGCGGTGGCGGTTCAGGAAGCGGACAAGGCCAGGCCAGCCAGGATGGTGAGGGTCAGGATGAGTTCGTCTTTCAGATCTCTAAAGATGAATATCTCGATCTGTTGTTCGAAGATTTAGCACTTCCTAACCTGAAGCAGAATCAGCAGCGTCAGCTAACGGAGTACAAAACGCACCGGGCAGGTTTTACCTCTAACGGTGTGCCTGCCAACATCAGCGTGGTGCGATCCCTGCAAAACTCACTGGCGCGCCGCACGGCGATGACAGCGGGTAAGCGTCGCGAACTGCATGCTCTCGAAGCGGATCTGGAAACCATCGCGAAAAGCGAACCAGCACAGTTGCTGGAAGAGGAACGGTTACGCAAAGAGATTGCCGAACTACGGGCAAAAATCGAACGCGTGCCATTTATCGACACCTTTGATTTACGCTACAAGAATTATGAAAAACGCCCCGACCCTTCCAGCCAGGCGGTGATGTTCTGCCTGATGGACGTCTCTGGTTCAATGGATCAGTCGACCAAAGATATGGCTAAACGTTTTTATATCCTGCTGTATCTGTTCTTAAGCCGGACCTATAAGAACGTGGAGGTGGTTTATATTCGCCACCATACCCAGGCGAAAGAAGTGGATGAGCACGAGTTCTTCTACTCTCAGGAAACCGGGGGAACCATTGTCTCCAGTGCGCTGAAGTTAATGGATGAAGTGGTGAAAGAGCGCTACAACCCTGCCCAGTGGAACATCTATGCTGCACAGGCATCGGACGGTGATAACTGGGCTGATGATTCACCGCTGTGTCATGAGATTTTGGCGAAAAAGCTGCTGCCAGTGGTCCGCTATTACAGCTATATCGAAATCACTCGCCGTGCTCACCAAACCTTATGGCGTGAATACGAACATCTGCAATCAACCTTTGATAACTTTGCGATGCAACATATTCGCGACCAGGATGATATTTACCCGGTATTCCGCGAACTGTTTCATAAGCAAAGTACCACCAGCAATAATTAAGCGACCACTTTCGGCCGAGGCTTCGGCTTCGGCTGATTACATTACCCTGTATCATGATCGTGACATTTTGCAATGGTTTATCCCGCCGCTTCGTTAGAGCGAATGTGGAGCATGTGGTAAAATCGCATCTCTAACCTATGGGCTGTAATTCATTATGAAGTTGCATCATAAAGCGCTCAGGCTCTTTATCTCAGTCAGCGTTATTGTTTTGACATCTTCTTTTTTGGTTTATGAACTGATTGCCAGTGATAAGGCAATGAATGCCTATATGCGCTATATCAATGAGAAAGCCGACTCCTCCTTTCTCTATGATAAGTACACCAATCAGAGTATTGCAGCCCATCTGATGCGCACCTTTTCATCCCCTAAGGAACCCGCATCTGTCGAACAACAAAAAGCGTTCTGCGATGCTTTCGATAGCGTTAACGGTACACATGGGCTCAATCTCACAACGCATAATTACCTGCCATTACACGGTACGCTTCAGACCACCTCAACCAAATGTAGCGGGCAACTCGAAGACGTATTCCTGTTACCCTCTTTTGACCGGGCGGTGAACGTCAATCGCCTGCAAAAAGATTACGGTCAGGGATTAGGAACGCTGGAGTATAAATTTCGCTACTACGTCGATCTCAAGAATAACTACGTCTATTTTTATAATCTGATCGACTCACGGAAATTTGCGATACACAACTGGACATTTTTGCAAAAAGGCTCGCTGGGCATCGATCAGAATGATATTGACGGTATTTTCACCGGCCGCACGGTGATTTCCAGCATTTATGAGGATAACCTGACCGAGAAAAAGGTGATGAGCTTTTTAACCCCGGTCTACTATGCCGGTAAGCTAAAAGGCGTGGTGATGGTGGACATCAACAAAGAGAATTTAAAGAATATTTTCTATACCAGCGATCGTCCTCTGGTCTGGCGCTATCTTAACGTGACGCTCTCTGATATCAGCTCAGGTAAAGAGATCCACGTTCACCAAAGTGAGACCAATCTATTCCGCTACGTTCACTATGAGAAGGACATACCTGGCGGTATACATATCACCCTCTCACTTGATGTTATGTACTTTATTGTCTCGTCCTGGAAGATATTCGCCTTCTATCTACTGGCAACGATATTGCTGCTGAATATGGTTAGAACGCATTTTCGCTTGTATCACAACGTCACACGGGAAAACGTCAGTGATGCGATGACAGGGCTCTACAACCGTAAAATTTTAACGCCAGCGCTTGAGCAGCGTTTGCAACAGTTGGTGAACACGGGAACGCTCGTGACCTTTATCGCCATTGATTGCGACAAACTAAAAGTTATTAATGATACGTTGGGGCATAAGGAAGGCGATCGCATTATCACCCTCCTGGCCAAAGCTATTCAAACGTCCATTCGCAAAAGTGACTATGCCATCCGCCTCGGTGGCGATGAGTTTTGCATTATCCTCATCGATCACCCCAGTGAATTAACGCCCCGCCTGCTGGAGAGGATTCGCTATAACTTACAAATTATTGCGCAAGATAGATCAATCAGCTTCTCTGTCGGGATTTATAATATGCAGCCAAACGACACCATTGATGATGCCTATAAAGCATCTGATGCACAGCTCTACCTGAACAAACAGAAAAAACGCACCGATGCGTAATTATTTTTCTGACAGGATTTTCATTGTTGTACCAGGAGTAAGTCATGACGGAAGTAAACAAAGGTAACGCAACGCACCAGCGTTTAATCTCCCTGTTGTCAGAACACGGTGCGACCTACCGCGTAGTCAGCCATGAAGCCGTAGGCAAATGTGAAGCTGTCTCTGAAATTCGCGGTACCGCACTGGGTCAGGGTGCAAAAGCGCTGGTCTGCAAAGTAAAAGGCAACGGCGTCAATCAGCATGTTCTGGCGATCCTCTCTGCCGATCAGCAGGCCGACCTGAGCCTGTTGGCCAGCCATATTGGCGGGTTGAGAGCGTCACTTGCCAGCCCGGCGGAGGTAGATGAACTGACTGGCTGCGTATTTGGTGCTATCCCACCGTTTAGTTTTCATCCGAACCTCAAGCTGGTCGCCGACCCGCTGTTGTTTGAGCGTTTTAATGAAATTGCGTTCAATGCCGGAATGCTGGAAAAATCCGTGATCATGGATACCGCAGATTACCTGCGCATCGCGCAACCAGAATTAATCCCGTTCCGCAGAGAACAATAACTGCACAAGTTAGCAGTAAAAAACATCGCTTCGTGCATTAGCCCAAAAAAATCATAATCATTAAAAAAAGCCTGTTCCGTCACGCATTTACGCGTACAGTAAGCAGGCTTATTTTTTCTTTTGGCAAGGAAACTACGATGTTTGATGTCACTCTGCTGATCCTGCTCGGACTGGCAGCTCTGGGCTTTGTCAGCCACAACACCACTGTCGCTGTTTCAATTCTGGTGCTGATCATAGTCCGCGTTACCCCACTGAATACCTTCTTTCCCTGGATTGAAAAACAGGGCCTGACCGTCGGGATTATAATTCTGACCATTGGCGTCATGGCGCCGATCGCCAGCGGAACACTACCGCCCTCCACGCTCATCCACTCCTTTGTGAACTGGAAATCACTGGTTGCTATTGCCGTTGGGGTATTTGTCTCCTGGCTTGGCGGACGCGGCGTTACGCTAATGGGCAGCCAGCCTCAGCTTGTTGCTGGTTTACTGGTGGGCACGGTACTGGGCGTGGCGCTGTTTCGTGGTGTTCCAGTGGGGCCGCTTATTGCGGCAGGTCTGGTCTCATTGATTGTTGGGAAGCAGTAGCCAGCCCGTTCAGATAACGGCCTGGTGTCTGTCCCAGGCCTTTTTTGAACATAGTGATAAATGCCGTGGTCGAATCGTACCCGAGCATTTGCGCGACCTGTTGTACATTGCGACCATCAATTAACGCCTGCAGCGCCAGAATCAGCTGGAGCTGGTGACGCCAGCGGCGAAAACTCAACCCCGTTTCTTTGACGACCAGGCGAGCAAGGTTACGTTCACTCATCGCAAATACGCTGGCCCATTGTCCCAACGTCTGCCATTGTGCAGGCTCTCTCGCCATCGTTGCGACCATTCTGCGAATTTTCGGGTGATCGGAAACCGGTAACTGCATTTGCTCCTGGGGTTGCTGCGGCAGTTCATCAAACAACACTTGCGTCAGCCGATGGGTTGCCGGCTCCAGCCGTTGGGCATCCGTTTTAGATGCCAGCGCCAGAATAAGCTCCCGGCACAACGGAGCAATTTTCAGCGTGCAGCAACGATCGGGCATCACGACGGCCTGCGGCTCAATAAACAAAAAGCACAATTGCGCGCCAACGGTAACGTGGTTGCTGTGTGGAATTTCACCGGGGATCCACACCGCATATTGCGGGGGCACCATCCACATAGCATTCTCAACCTCACAGGTGATCGCGCCATGCAATGCCAGAATCAACTGGCCTTTACGGTGCTGATGCAACGGACTGAAAAGTTCATCTTCCCGGGCCTGAATACAAAACGCCACCGCCGCATCGTGGTGAAGATCGGGTTCGTATCCATCCAGCCTCAGTCCTAACATAAAAATGTCCGATTTAAGCGATAAACTGTCATTTTAGCTTGATTCATCCATTGAGTAAAAACGCTAAGGTATCGCCTCGCCTGACTATATGAGAAAAAAATGACAAATACACCTTCCTCCCGTGGCAAGAGCGCAGCATTGCTGATCGCGGGGATCCTGATGATTGCCACCACATTGCGCGTCACCTTTACCGGTGCAGCCCCGTTACTGGATGCAATTCGCGCCGACTACGGTCTGAGTACCGCCCAGACGGGGCTTCTGACCACGCTGCCACTGCTGGCTTTCGCACTGGTTTCACCTCTGGCTGCTGCCGTTGCGCGCCGTTGGGGTATCGAACGCAGCCTGTTTGTCGCTATGCTACTCATTTGCGCGGGTATTGTGATACGTTCGCTGCCCTCACCAGGGTTCCTTTTTAGCGGCACCGCGATCATTGGTTGCGGAATCGCCTTGGGAAATGTGCTTTTACCCGGACTGATTAAGCGTGATTTTGCTCAGCATGTGGCGAAACTCACTGGCGCATACTCGCTGACCATGGGCGCGGCAGCGGCACTGGGTTCCGCCATTGTGGTACCACTGGCGTTGAACGGGTTTGGCTGGCGCGGTGCGCTGATGGTACTGATGGCCTTTCCGCTACTGGCACTGATTATCTGGTTACCCCAATGCCGCCAGACGGCCAATGCCAGCTTGAGCAACTCGCGCGCTCTGCATTCCCGCGCGATCTGGCGCTCCAGCCTCGCCTGGCAGGTGACGCTGTTTCTGGGGATCAATTCGCTTATCTACTACGTCATCATCGGCTGGCTGCCCGCCATTTTGATCAGTCACGGCTACAGCGAGGCGCAGGCCGGTTCGCTGCATGGTTTACTGCAGCTGGCGACCGCCGCGCCGGGGTTATTGATTCCTCTCGTCCTGAACAGATTTAAGGATCAGCGCGCCATCGCCGCTCTGGTTTCATTAATGTGCGCCGTCGGCGCGGCGGGATTCGCCATAATGCCCGACCAGGCATTGCTATGGACCATCCTGTTTGGCTTTGGCTCAGGCGCGACGATGATCCTCGGCTTGACCTTTATTGGCCTGCGCGCAAGCTCAGCGCATCAGGCTGCTGCCCTCTCCGGCATGGCACAGTCTGTCGGATATTTACTGGCGGCCTGCGGACCACCACTGATGGGGAAAATTCACGACCTCAACGATAGCTGGCTGATTCCATTAGCGGGTGTCGCCGTGTTAGCGATGCTGATGGCGGTATTTGGTCTGTGCGCGGGGCGTAATCGGGAGATCGCGAGCGCATAATGCACAGGGCAGGTCCGTGGACAACCTGCCCGTTTTTTTATCCGCGCGCGGCGCGCAGCATCGCCTGGACTAACGGCACGGGTTTACCCGCCAGCGCGCCACGTTCATGCTGAAAGAGTGTGCCAACATAAAATGGATGCGTCACCAGCTCAATGGCACGAATATCACCAGCCTCATCCCAACCGGTCACCCGAAGATCGCCGCTTTCAAGCTCGGCGGCAAAATCCTCCGATACGCCATAGTTGCAGTGATATCCCTCGGTGATAACATCCCGCCCGTAGGCTTTGGCAATCAGCGTATTGGCCCGCAGCTCAATATCATCCGTTTTTTCTACCAGCGAGCAGGTCAATGGTGCTATCACCATCCGACCCGTGGTGTCAGTCTCGGCGTGGGCGGCGTCGCGCCAACCCAGCACGTTGCGGGCGTACTCCAGAATTGCATGTTGAAAGCCGCCGCAGGTACCCAGGAATGGGATGCTGTTTTCACGCGCGTAGCGTATCGCTATCAGCGCCCCTTCAAGATGGCGATATGGACTGCCTGGAACGACCCAGATGGCATCATAGCCAATCAAGTCCTCACTGCTGTTGATATCAGAAGTAGTTAGCCAGTCATAATCAGCCACCAATTCCAGGACGGCGGCAGCATCATCGATAGCAAGGGGAATAGCCTGGTGCGCCACAATATCGGGGCTGTAATCGCCCACCAGCGCAATGCGAAGCGTATCTTTAATTGGGGAAATTTCCATTAAGCTTTCCTTGTGTCCTGACAATAAGGGACAGCATAAGGAGCCTCAGCCTACCGACTTTTTAGTGGTATCACAATCCCTTAAATTGGGAGTCAGGGTGGGCAAAATGCTATAATGGTCACGTTTTACGATCTTATTTAACCATAATAAAATCGATGAGCAATACCTGAGCGGTAGCTGAAAGGAGCGGATGAAGAGATGAAGATTCAGTGTAAACGTGTGTATGACCCGGCAGAAAAAAGCGATGGTTATCGCGTGTTAGTCGACCGGTTGTGGCCACGCGGGATAAAAAAGACTGACCTTGCTTTCAACGAATGGAATAAAACGCTGACGCCATCTTCTGAATTGCGCAAAGCATTCCACGCAGAACTGATCGATTTTTCACACTTTTCCGAGCAATATCGCGCAGAGCTGGCCCAACAGCAGCAGGAAGGAAAGCGCCTCGCAGAGATTGCCCAGCAGCAAACCTTAACGCTACTGTATGCGGCGAAGAATACCCAGCAAAACCACGCGCTGGTGCTCGCTGAGTGGCTACGTCAATGCTGACCGCGTATTACTTGGCCGTTGCCGGATGATCTCTACGCCAGAGTGACCATTCATCAATCACTTCCCCGTTGGGTAGTTTGCAGTCAGACTTAACACCTTGCGGAGTCTGCACCGCAATCAACGAGCCGCCCTTTTGTTCGCAATACACCGATGCTGGATTCGCCATGCCAACTTTCGGTGGCACAGGCGCTTCCGGTTCCGTGGTACACCCCGCCAGCACCAGCAAGCCGGGCAAAACAATAGATGCCAGTTTCATATTTACTCCTGTTAAAAACCTTATCCTGGCAGGTTACCCCGACTTTCCATCTATCTCCATGTTTTCCTGCCAGCTATCCATTTTATGTTTACATTCTGAGCTGGATGGCGTGTTTCATCTTTCACCTTGATGTTCTATCATGCGGGCAACGTCAGCCCAGTCATTACTCAGGAGCATTTACATCTCATGTCGGACATGATCCTTGCCAGAGTCTCACAATCCTTAGCCACGGAGCAGTCTGTTGAAAGTCTGGTTCGTCAACTTCTGGAGATGCTGGAGATGGTGACTGAGATGGAATCGACCTACCTGACCAAGGTCGATCTGGATGCCCGTCTGCAGCATATTCTGTATGCGCGTAATAGTCGCCAAATGCAGATCCCCGAAGGGCTATCCGTGCCGTGGGATGAAACGCTGTGCAAACGCGCTATTGAGGAAAACTGTCTGTACAGTGACAACGTGCCCGCACGCTGGCCGGAATGTACCGCCGCTCGCGCACTGGACATCACCACCTTTCTGAGCACTCCCGTTCATCTTCCCGACGGAACGTTTTACGGAACGCTCTGCGCTACCAGTCGCCAGCAGCAGGCATTGAGCCAACGTGGAGAACAAGTATTACATCTGTTTGCCGGTCTGATCGCCCAGTCGATTCAAAAAGAGTCGCTGGTTGCTCAGTTACGTGAAGCGAACGCCGCGCTGATTGCTCACTCCTACACTGATGCCCTGACAGGGTTACCGAATCGGCGCGCAATTTTTGAAAATGTGGAGACCCTTTTTTCGCTTGCCCGTCACCTCAGGCAGAAGATAGTTGTCGCCTATATCGATTTGGATGATTTCAAATTGATCAATGACCGCTTTGGCCACGAGGTTGGTGACCAGTTCCTGATCCAGATTGGGCAGCGCCTGCTCCGTGAATGTAGTGATAATGACATTCTCGGTCGACTGGGCGGCGACGAATTTTTAGTCGTTCGCCTGTCAGCGGAAGATGAACTTGATCAGCTTATGCGTCTGCAGCAGGTGAAAAATCAGCTGCAACAGCAGATTTGCGGTGACTACCACCTGGGTGACATTCATCTGTATTATCCTGGTGCCAGTCTGGGTGTGGTGGAAATTGATCCGCTGGAGACTGATGTAAACTGTGCGCTTCATCTTGCAGACAGCGCAATGTATCAGGATAAAAAACGTCAGGATAAAACCCCTTTTGTCGTACATTAAGCCCTGCTATGCTGGCTCGTCTTTAAATAACTCTGGTAGATAATCGTATGCGACTCGGTATTATTTTCCCTGTCATTATTTTCATTTCCGCTGTCGTTTTCTTATCCTGGTTTTTTATTGGCGGCTACGCTGCGCCGGGAGCATAACGATGAAAAAAACAACGATTATTATGATTGGCGTGGCGATCATCGTGGTTCTGGGCACGGAACTGGGGTGGTGGTAACCAAAATAAAGGCCACTTATCAGTGGCCCCTATTATCTACATGTTTAGTTAGCTTTTGATTTTTCTGTAGATAAACAACACTACAATCGCACCGATAACCGCTACGACGAAACTGCCGAAGTTGAAACCATCAACTTTACCAAAACCAAAGAAGGTACTGATCCAGCCCCCCACTACCGCACCGACAACCCCTAAGATAATGGTCATAAAGAATCCGCCGCCATCTTTACCCGGCATAATCCATTTTGCCAAAATCCCAGCGATAAGACCGAAAACCACCCATGAAATAATGCCCATAATTTTCCTCACTTATGTTTTTAAATTAACGATTCACTCGTTGTATAAAAGCATAGCATAGCGCTGAAAAATTAAAATTTGTGATCGTCATCACTTCATATTTTCATCTTTTTCCGATGTTTCATAAGGTTATGACTGCTGACCGGCAGGCTAAATTTTTGCCGCTCCTCGTCATTAATGTCGAATCGTCAGTCATTATGCTTAACTCTTTTGCCGTCAGCCCCGTTATTGCTGGGTTTTCACTTCTGGCACACTTTATGCTTAAACAACCCGTCGATACGACAAATCGTAGTCCACGGTGCTTATCGCGTGGCTGCGTCTACAATTCGCGCTATTTCAGCATTTAACAGGTCTGTTATTGATGAAAAAAATCACCAGTGTTTGCCCATACTGTGGGGCCGGGTGCAAGCTCAAGCTTGTTGTCGAAAATAACAAAATCATCCGCGCCGAAGCCGCAGAGGGTGTAACGAACCAAAATCAGTTATGCCTGAAAGGCTATTATGGTTGGGACTTTCTTAACGACACACGCCTCCTGACTCCCCGTCTGACTCGCCCGATGATCCGTTATGAAAAAGGTGGCAAATTCACGCCCGTTAGCTGGGATGAAGCCATTCGTTACACCGCAAAACGCTTATCTGAAATCAAAAATACCTATGGCCCTCGCGCCATCATGACTACCGGCTCTTCCCGGGGAACCGGAAATGAAACCAACTACGTGATGCAAAAATTCGCACGTGGCGTACTTCATACCAATAATGTCGATTGTTGTGCCCGCGTCTGTCATGGCCCTTCCGTTGCCGGATTACAGGAAACGTTAGGCAATGGCGCCATGAGCAATTCCATCAGCGACATTGAAAACTCAAAATGCCTGCTGATCTTTGGTTATAACTGCGCCGACTCGCACCCAATCGTGGCCCGACGAGTGATTAAAGCTCGCCAGAATGGCGCAAAAATCATTGTCTGCGACCCACGTCGTATTGAAACCGCCCGTATTGCTGACCAACATTTGCAGTTGAAAAACGGTTGCAACATGGCGCTGGTTAATGCCTTTGGTCATGTTCTTATCGAAGAGCAACTCTACGATCGCGAGTATGTGCAAAAGCATGCGGAAGGGTTGGAAACATACTGGGAAACCGTTAAGGGCTATGCGCCTGAAGCCGTTGAACATTTGACCGGCATTCCCGCACAGCAGGTTCGTCAGGCAATGCGTACATTTGCCGCAGCACCATCGGCAACCGTAATGTGGGGGATGGGCGTCACCCAGTTTGGTCAGGCCGTTGATGTGGTTCGCGGTTTGTCGAGCCTGGCGTTGTTGACCGGGAATCTGGGTCGCCCTAACGTCGGCGTTGGCCCCGTTCGCGGGCAAAATAACGTGCAGGGAGCGTGCGATATGGGGGTACTACCTAACCAGTTCCCGGGGTATCAGGACGTGACCGATTCCGCCGTCAGGGAAAAATTCGCCAGCGCATGGGGCATTGACGTTAATCAGATGGATGACAAGGTTGGAACGCGCATCACCGAAGTTCCTCACCTTGCTATCGAAGGCAAAATAAAAGCCTACTACATCATGGGAGAAGATCCGCTGCAAACCGAGGCGGACCTGGGCCTGGTTCGCGAAGGGTTTAACGCGCTCGATTTTATCGTCGTGCAGGATATCTTCATGACTAAGACAGCGGAAATGGCCGACGTCCTCCTGCCGGCCACCTCATGGGGCGAACATGGCGGTGTCTTTACCTGCGCCGATCGTGGCTTCCAGCGTTTTGAGAAAGCGATTGAACCCACCGGTGATGTAAAGCGTGACTGGGAGATTATCAGCCTGCTGGCCAGCGAAATGGGCTATCCAATGCAGTATCAAAATAACCAGCAAATCTGGGATGAGATGCGCGAGCTGTGCCCGCTGTTCTACGGCGTGACCTATGAGAAAATGGGGGAAATGGGGCATGTTCAGTGGCCGTGCCCCGATCTCGATAGTCCTGGTACGCCGTACCTTTACGCGCACAGCCAGTTTGATACCGTCAACGGCAAAGGCAAACTGTTTGCCGCACCGTGGCGAGCGCCCGCAGAAGTTCCGGATGACAATTATCCGCTGGTGTTGTGTACCGTGCGTGAAGTTGGGCATTACTCTTGTCGCTCGATGACCGGTAACTGCGCAGCGTTACAAGCGTTGGCTGATGAACCAGGATATGTGCAAATCAATACCCATGATGCCGAAAAACTGGGTATCCGTCATCGTGATCTGGTGTGGGTCAGCTCGCGTCGGGGTAAGGTCATCAGCCGTGCGGATGTATCCGAGCGTATCAATTCCGGAACGGTGTATATGACCTATCAATGGTGGATTGGTGCATGCAACGAGTTGACCCAGGATAACCTCGATCCAATCTCGAAAACGCCGGAAACCAAATATTGTGCCGTAAATATCGAGCACATTAGCGATCAGAGATGGGCTGAAAAGTATGCCGCTCAATCGTATAGCGACATGAAATCACGCTTATGTGAGGCCATTGCGTAATTCCCCACCCTCGCCACCTGAGTCTGGATACCCAGACTCAGGTTTTATCTCATTACTTTACCAGGTGTGGTTCACTGAAGCGGATGGAGGAAGATTCCTCCTGCATATCCCGCTGCATAAAACCGAGATTCATCAGAAACAGGCCAGCCATAAACGGTAGTTCGTACAATTCTTCAATCATATCGCCATATTGGACATTGTGCAGGAAGATGGGAGCCAGCAGACGATGATGCTCTACCGTATCGGAAATCAAAAATGCGCAGGCGGTGATCGTCAGCAGCCAGAGCGGTAACGGTTCATTACGCACGCGTCGGACAATATCCAGGCGTAAGCGCTTCGACAACAGCACCGGCAGAATAATCATGGAAATCATTACAACAGAGATAGCTCTGAACAGAAGTCTAGGCTGCTCCGGGAAATAGTCACGGCCCCAACTGGTGCTTCTCCCCAGCAATACCAACCACCACACGGCTGCCCAAAGCCAAAATTGCTTCTCGCCTTCAGGGCGTGATAAAGGCCGGATATAGCCAAGGGTAAATACGGCACCAAACAGTAGCCATAGCGCCTGCCCATTTTCGATCCATCTGACGACAGTGCCGTTAAGCAGCGGAAGATTCCAGTTCGCGGTGAACGGGATCGCCACAATGACCAGTCCTAGAATAAGTGTGGGGAATGTAATTTGGGTATTCAGTTTCATAAGCGCGAAGTTCTGTATTGTTACTATTTTGCGATCATAACTCCTGTGAATGATCGACAATTAGCATTCAATGCGAATTTCTTAAGGTATTCTTAAGAAATCTTTTTTCGGACATCACTACGTTCAACACAAATAAAAAAACCGCACGGCGCCGTCAAAACACTGTGCGGTTAGTACATTAAAATTCTGTGTATTCAATCAGTAAGAGTATTTAACGCCTACCATCCGCAGACTTCATGCTCATTCTCGGTATCGTACGAACGAACGGTATTGACCAAGTCTTTGACCACTTCAGCTGCCACATCTGGCACCAGTAATGTCATCGGCGCTTCTGTTTCATAATCAACAGAAACACCGTTACTGTTATTGGTCACGGTTACGGTATAGGTTGCTTTGCCCATGATTTACTCCTTGCCGGTGCGCACGACTTTTCGTTGATTTGCACTCTCCATCAGAACTTCCGGGGCAACGAAAAAATCGATATTAAAGTAAGTGTCGTCGGTCATCACTTCGATGTTATGCCATTTTTCCGGCGGAAAAACGCCAAACTGACCGGCTTCAATAACCATCACCTCTACTGGCTCCGGACTGTGTTCATCGGCGTATCCGAGATATTTGACCGCCCCCTGCATAACCGAAAGTCGTGGATAAACCCCAGCACGAGTTCCTTTATCAAGGTGGCGTTCGAAAATTCCGGCAGGCGCAGTTTCTTTGTTCCAGAATGGTGTAGAGCGTGTATGGATATGATTCTGTGGAATTTGAAGCATTTTTCTTCCCTTTTCCAGTCGACAACCAGCGAGTCTTATTGAATCGCTGCTGTACACAGGGTACGCCTCAAAATATACATTTAAAATACCATTTATTGGTTATAACCCTACAATTATAAATGAAAAGCAAAGCGTCATATTGAAGGCCCGCCGCAACCAGCGGGCCGATAGCATCACGACTGAAGCGTGGCCAGACGAGCGGCAAAACCAACGAAAATCAGGCCGATTAGGGAATTACCCACTTTGGCCAGTTTTTTCTTCGTGCGAATATACTGTGTCACGAACGCGCCGGAGAAAATAAGGAAGCTCAGATAGAAAAAGCTCACTACTTCAAGCGTAATGGCCAAAATAAAGAATGACAGCCCTGAGTGCGGTGCATTGACATCAATAAACTGCACGAAGAACGAAACATAAAACAAAATAGCTTTTGGATTCGTCAGGCTCAGAATTAATGCACGCTTAAAAATAGCGCCAAACGGGACTTCCTCAGGTGCGGAGTCGCTTGCTTTCGATTTCAGTGTCGCATATAGGATCTTCGCACCGAGGTACAGCAGATAAAACGCGCCAAGATAGCGAACGATGTTGAACAAAACGGGCGTTGTTTTGATCAATGCGGCAACACCGGCATAGGCCAAAAACATCAACACGGCATCACCGATAAACACACCACTTGCGGCGAGATAACCCCCCTTCACTCCCCGACCGACGCTGTTCTTCAAAACAAATATCGTATTTGGCCCCGGTACCAACACGATAAAAATGGCTCCCACCAGATACGTCCAGTAATTCAGAACTCCATACTCTGCGAACACGTTAACCTCTTCCTGAAAAAACACATGCACTTGCTGCGATACAATATGCTAACGAATGCATCGGGTGATGGAAAGAGAAGGTTATGAATTAAAAAACCCGCCACTGGTGACGGGTGTGTACAGGTAAGGTTAGCCCAGATTAATGGTGCAGCATCTCATCCACAACCTCTTCTCCCTTCAACTGATAAGGGTAATAGGTAGGCCAGTTTTCCATCTCTTCAAGCAAGGCTGCCTGCGAGGTATTTCCCATATAGATATGGAAGTGGCTCGATTTACGCGGCGCGATAATATGATCGCTAAATTGCACATATTTAGGCGCTTTGCTGTCAGCGGCTTTACACTCAAACAGATACCGTACACCTTTCTTGCCTGATTTATAATTCAGGATCTTATATCCGGCGTAGTCGTATTTACATGATGCAACCTGATTCCCGGTATGAAACTCCATCACGCCATTTTCAATACCGATAGTGTCTACGTTGGTTGCATAGCCTGTACGGTAATACGCTTTGATTTGTTCTGCCGTTTTGCTTTTATCTTTCTCCGCTTTCTTTTTGAATACTGGATCAAGTTCGCCGCTGACCAGATACGGATAAACAGATTGCCACATGCCATCCCAGTCGGTCAGCGCCCTGTTCTGCACCTGGTTATCATCAAATACCCCTTCCGACGCCTTTTGTTCTGCTTCACTCATTGGCGCACCATGGGAATGATGACCATGCGCCAGAACCGAACTACTGACTAAAAGCATCCCCAGAGCGATTGTCAGTTTCTTAAAACGAATAGCCAAAATTTCACCCTCAAATCATTTGTGAGTGAGTTGTTATAATATAACATCACATTTAAATCAACGGCGTTGTGAAGTATTTAACCGCTCTGGTGCGCGATTTTCCAACGGCTGTCAAAATGGACCTGATACTGCGCAACAACGGCAGGTTCGTCACGAATAACTAACACATTTTCAGAGTTGGCAAATTCTGCGGATTTGGCAAAGTTGAACGAACCGGTTTCCAGCGTGTCGCCATCAATAATCATTACCTTGTCATGCTGGATGTGGTAGTGACTATCCAGTTGCACATCAACCCCATTCGCGGCAGCAAACGCGATGGCCTTCTGGCTAACCTTGCCCTGGTTACGTTTCTTATCGATAACAGCCCGGACCACAACGCCTCTCTTTTCAGCGTTTACCAGGGCCTGAACAATATCTGCAGACTGAAATGAATAAGCCATCATATCGATGCTGTACTGCGCATGGTTAATTGAATCCAGCACTAAAGCCCGAGCCGACCCTTCCGGTGAAAAACCCACCTGAATGGAAGCATGTGCTGCAAAAGCCCCCGCCCCGTACATTAGCGCAGCCACAGCGATAGTTTTTACGATCACGTTAGTTATTTGCCTGAAATGCGAAAGAGACCTAAGAGAGTAGCGTCCGCGTGCAGATCTGATCAAGCAGCGCCTGCTGATGACTGATAATGAGCATGCCTAATGGTCGACGCTGGCATTCTTCGAGCAGCAGTACCCAGATATCTCTTTGAATGGAAGGGTCGAGCTGGGCGGTAATCTCATCGGCAATAAGAAAACGGGTACGCGGGTCCAGCGCACGAAGTATGGCGATTCGCGCCAGTTCACCACCAGAAAGCTGTCCAGGGCGACGGGTTAACCATTCCGGTTTGATATGCAGGCGGGTAAGGATTTCTGCGCCAGGCCGCCAGGCATCATGCACCGCATCGCCGGTGCTGCGTCGGGGGTTAAAGGTTAATTCCGGATGCTGTGGCACCAGTTGCACCGGGCAATACTGGTGCATCGGCAAAGGTTGATCATCAATCAGAATGTCACCGGAAGTTGGTTTCTGCCAGCCCGCCAGCACGCGTCCCAGCGTCGTTTTGCCCGTTCCACTGGGCGCACAAATCCCAATACGTTCTCCAGGGCGTAGAGAGA
Source organism: Citrobacter sp. MGH105 (assembly GCF_001037485.2). Classification (NCBI taxonomy): domain Bacteria; kingdom Pseudomonadati; phylum Pseudomonadota; class Gammaproteobacteria; order Enterobacterales; family Enterobacteriaceae; genus Citrobacter; species Citrobacter sp. MGH105. Next base: position 3,021,912 of record NZ_CP073048.1, read on the forward strand.
AGGTCAGATTTTGCCACAGAACCTTTTCCCCCTGACAGATTGTTACATCACGACAGCACAGCATCGCGCTCTCCAAAAAGTTGATTTCTTTCAGGCAGCGCCCGCCATTGTCGTTGCAGGTGTTCGCTAATCTCTCCGCGTAACAGCTGTTCCCGGCTGACGTTATCCGACACCATTCCCTGATGCAGCGCGACAATACGATCCGCATGGCGGGCCGCCAGCGTGAGGTCATGTGTTACCCATAAAACGCCAGCCCCTTGCTCACATTGCTCACGCAACTGTTCAAGAAGTTGATTAGCGAGAGGTGCATCAAGCCAGGCGGTAATTTCATCCGCCAGAATATAGCGAGCCTGACTCAGAGACGCATGACAAGCCAGAACACGTTTTGCCATACCGCCTGAAAGCTGACGCGGAAAAGCATCTAATACACGACTTTCCAGTCGGCTACGTTGGAGCAATCGTTCAATTTTTCCGGCATTCCATTGCTGGTCAGAAAGCTGGCATGCCCTGCGCAGATGCTTTTCAATCGAGAGCAGCGGGTTAAGTGCCTGAATACCTTGCGGGACGTAGCTGAAGGTATTGCCACGACATTTGCGAATGTCATCACTGTCCAGCGTTTTACCTTCCAGGGTAATAACGCCGTTGAAACGCAAATTGTCTGGTAAGAGATCGAGCAGACATTGCAGCAACAGGCTTTTACCTTCTCCACTTCCTCCAACTAGCGCCACCATCTGACCAGGCGCTACGTCGAAAGAGATATCCTGCAACAGCGAAGTCCAGTTTTTCGCGCCGTACCAGCGATAACGCGCCACGTCCAGCGAGACCTGCCTTAAACTCAACATGCGTCACCTCGTAACCATAAACGATGCACCGCCCTTGCGAGCTGATCGAATAACATCACCAGACTGAACAGCATCAGTCCTGGAAACAGCACTAACCACCAATCACCATGACTGATAAACCTCAGCGCATCCGCCAGCAGCAGGCCCAGCGACGGTTCATGCGGTGCCAGTCCAAAACCGAGGAAGCTTAACGCCGCGCTGTGTAACACCGCATGGGGAAACATCAGCAATGTCCCGGTTAACCACTGGGGTAACAACGCTGGTAGATAGTGATGCCGCCAGCAGTAAAAATGGCCGTGTCCCAGACGCCAGGTCAACGTCAGATAGTCACTGTGGGCCACGCGCTGCGCCTCAGCACGCAGGATCAGCGCCAGACGCGGCCAGTGCGTTAGTGCAACCGCCATGATTACCCCGTTTTTCCCGCCGCCCAACGTAAAACAGATCAAAATAAGCAACAGCAGATGCGGCATCGATAGCATGGCATCAGTAATCAGACGCATAAGTACATCCAGACGCGGATGTATGCGCGAAACCGCCGCCATCATTAACGCAATGAAACCGCTGCACAACGCCGCACCAATACCAATTTGCAGACTGGTTAGTGCACCCTGAAAACAACGGACCCACAGATCGCGACCGAGGTTATCGGTGCCAAACCAGTACATCGCATCAGGTGGAAGATGACGGGCAAGCAGATTAACGCTCAACGGGTTGTCCAGCATTGCGGCACCATACACTGCAATGAATAACAGGCAGCTAAAAGAGAACAAAAGACGAATTAGCGTCGGCGTCGGGTTATAGAGCATCAGGTCGCTCCAGAGCACGGTTCAACATACGGACAAGCCAAGTAGACAGCGAATTGCCAATGAACACCAGTACGGTACTGAACAACACAATCCCCATCAGTAACGGCAGATCGCCGCGTAACCCGGCATCAATAGTGGCCTGCCCCAGACCTGGATAAGCAAAGACTTTTTCGGCCAATAGTGCACCTCCCAACAGTTCTCCCAGTGAGGCAAACTGCAAACACAGCGCAGGCGTAATTGCATGACGCAGAACCTGATGGCGTAACAGTGACCAGCCTTTATCTCCCTGGGAACGCGCAAAACGGACAAATTCGCTTTTCATTACGCTGGCGATGCTTTCCCGCGTATGAAGCGTAATTTGTCCCAGCCCCAGCAAACTGAGCGCGCAAACGGGAAGCACCAGATGGCGCAGACGCTCAGTCAGCGTCGCCATATCGCCGCTGTTGCCCGGCTCCCACGCGCAGCAGACCGGAAATACCGGCCAGCGCACGGCAAATAACGCCAGCAGCAACATGCCAATCCAGAAGGTCGGCAACGAGGAGAGCAGATAGCTGAGGCGACAGATTGCTTTGTCCGGCCAGCGATTCAGGTAGCGACCCGCGACAAACCCCATTGCCGTTCCCAATATGCCGGAGAGTAGCCACGCGCCGCCAAGCAGCGCAAACGAGGTGGAAAAGCGTTCCTTGATCACGCTGGCAACCGGCGCATTAAACAACATGGAATAGCCGAGATCGCCCTGCAATACACGAACAAACCAGTGACCAAAACGCTCCCATAGCGGCTGGTCCAATCCCCAGCGAGCAGCAATGCGCGCATATTGCTCCGGCGGCACATGCAGGAGATCGTTGCCGATATAAGCGCGAATCGGATCGACTGGAGAAAAGCTGAGCAGCACAAAAGTGCCAGCCGCAACCAGCACTAATAACACTATCAGCCGTAGAAAATGGCCCACAACAGACTTCATCAACGGCAGGTCCAGGTCCAATCGTCCAAATTATTGAGCAGTGACCAGCTACCGTGAATCTCCGGTGCGCCTTTGCCTAAATCAATACACGGATTTGCCAGGTAGGTGTGCTGAATATTCAACAGCCATGCCCAGGCAGCATCGCCCTGCACGCCAGCCCCTTGCTTACCATCCCACTCCACCTGTTGCCAGAAAGGTAACGCTTTTTGCCAGTCTGGGGCGTCGATAGCCTGTTTAAGGTGCTGTTCAACAACAGGATTGCTGTAATAACCTGGGTTGTAATATTCCACGCCCGCGGCCTGATTACTGTAATGATGGAAAAGCTCCATCGGATCCAGGCTTCCCCAACCAAATAGTGTTGGGTTCGCATGCATGTGACGCTCAACCGTTTCCCAGCTTCCTGATTGCAGCGAGATCTGAATACCCACCGGCTCCAACATTGCGCGAACAGCTTCGGCTAAATCCCGGCGCGTACTGTCACCGCTGGCGTACCATAAAGTCAGTCGAGCCTCTTTGCCGTCTTTCACTCGCACGCCATCTTTACCTACCTTCCAACCGGCTTCTTCCAGAATCGTACGTGCTTTTTCGCTATCACCATCTTTGAACGCAACGGATTGCCCCTGCCATGGCAGCCCCTGCACTGCGCTATACGCAGGAATCGCATGACCTTCCATGACCTGCTCGGCAAGCTGCTTACGGTCGATGGCATAGTTGATGGCGCGCCTGATGGCAACATCAGCAGTGATATCGTTCCCAATTGGATAGCCATTGGCGTCTTTTTTACCTGCAGGAACCATCGGGAACACAATGCCCCGGTTTTCCACGCTATCGCGTACCCAAAGTTTCAAGTTTTTCTGCTGAGGAGCGACCGCCATCGACGGCGCGATACGTACGAGTCCCAGTTGGCCACTGCGCGCTGCGGCATAAGCGTTATCTTCATCAAGGAAGACAAACACCAGCTTACTGAAATCATTTTTCTTACCGGCATACCAGGGGTTAGCCTCCACGATCAACTGCTGTCCCGGCTGAAAACTCACCAGCCGATAAGGACCCGCGCCAATCGGATTTTTGGCAAATGTTTTTTCGTCATACCGTTTCGCCGGAACAATACCCAAAGAACCCAGCACATTCACAAAGGTGCTCTGTGGGCTATTCAGCGTAATTTCTACCGTGCGGTTATCTTTCAGGCTGGCATGGGTGAAGTTTCCCATATCGATTTTGCCGCCGCTTTTTGCTGCTTTGTTATAGGTGAACACCACATCTTCAGCGGTTAGCGGGGAACCATCAGAGAATTTAAGGTCAGGTTTTAACGTCAACGTCCAGGTTTTGCCGTCTGCGCTGGTCTCTACTTTTTCCGTCAGCAGGTTTCCCCAGCTCATATCTGCATTTTGTTTTAATAATGGTGCATGCAAAAGCAAATAGCTGCCATGACTCCAGCCCAGCATCGGGTCAAACCCTTCCGTTGGTTCTGGGCCAATTGCCAGTTTTAACGTCTGCCCTTCGCTCGCATTTTGCGCGGCAAGAAGTGGTGAGGTTAATGCGAGAGTCAATGCGCACGTAAGCAGTGCCAGCTTGCCTTTGATCATTATGATATCCAGATTTACGTTATTTTTATGCCGCATAACGATTTACCGTCGTTAAGCAGTCTCCTGGGGAAGGGATTATGGCGGACAGAAATGATGAAAAAAATGATGCGGCGCAGAAAAGTATGACGATTTTCTAAAATTATCATACTTTTTTCTGATACTCCGTTATGAGTACGATGTGAATCTCAGAAAATAGATTAATCCCTCGCCATTTATTCACAGGAATATTAATCCCGAACTAATAATTGCCTGTGCGGACTATTGACCCTTCCTGCTAATTCCTTATCTAAAACTCATGACAATTTATGTATATTTATTCAAGAAAAACACCAGAAGTGACAAGTTATGTAAATTTGTAATGATAATTATTTGTATTATCATTTCCATCAATTATCTTACTGCCTTTGAATTTTTAACAAAGGAAGTTTGACTATGCGTTTAAAACCTGTTGCCTCTGTCGTTCTGTCCTGTTTAGGATTTTCCAGCCCCCTGGTATTTGCTGAAGATGTCATGGTGGTAACCGCTTCTGGTTATGAAAAGAAAATCACCAATGCCGCCGCCAGCGTCTCTGTTATTTCGCAGCAAGAGTTACAAACCAATAAATATAATGACTTAGGTGAAGCCCTGCGTTCTGTTGAAGGGGTAGATGTTGAAAGCAGCACCGGTAAAACCGGCGGTCTGGAGATCAGCATCCGTGGCATGCCTGCCAGCTATACCTTGATCCTGATTGACGGTATTCGTCAAAACGGCAGCAGCGACGTAACGCCAAACGGTTTCTCTGCCATGAATACCAGCTTTATGCCCCCTCTGGCGGCGATCGATCATATTGAGGTGATCCGCGGCCCGATGTCGACGCTTTATGGGTCCGACGCAATCGGTGGCGTGGTGAATATCATCACCAAAAAAAGCACCGATAAATGGAGCACTTCCATCAATACCGGCGTTAACCTGCAAGAGAGTAATAAATGGGGTAACAGTACCGTTGCCAACTTCTGGTCAAGTGGCCCGTTAATCGCGGGCGTACTGGATATGCAGGTTCGGGGGAGCACAACCCAGCGTCAGGGTTCCAGCGTCACCTCCCTCAGCGATACCTCCTCCACCCGCGTACCTTATCCTACCGAATCGGAAAACTACAATATCGGTACGCGCTTCGACTGGAAAACCAATGAGAACAATACGCTGTGGTTAGATCTCGATTCCGCCAGACAGCGCTATGACAACGATGACGGGCAGTTGGGCAACCTGACAGGGGGGTATGATAAAACGCTACGCTATGAGCGTAACAAAGTGACCCTCGGCCACGATACAGCCTTAACTTTCGGCACCTGGAAATCCTCCCTCGGCTGGAATGAAACTGAAAACAAAGGCCGGCAATTGGTATCTTCCGCACTCACGCCAGAGAACGCAGGTCGGGCCGGTGACGCGCGTGAACTGAAGAACACCAACGTCATTCTTGACTCAGTGCTGCTGACGCCATTAGGTGATTCACACCTCTTAACCCTTGGCGGAGAATACTGGGATGCACGGATGAAAGATGGTGTGGTGCTGGCCAATACCGGCGAGACGTTTCATCAAAAAACGTGGGCAGCCTATGCGGAAGATGAATGGCATATTCTCGACTCTCTGGCCTTAACCGTAGGAACACGCTATGAGCATAACGATGTCTTTGGCGGTCATCTCAGCCCGCGTGCCTATATGGTCTGGGACGCATCCGACGAATGGACCCTCAAAGGCGGCGTAACGACAGGTTATAAAGCACCATCACTAAGCCAGTTGCATAACGGGATCAGCGGTGTAACCGCGCAGGGAACGGTGAATACGGTCGGTAACCCGGACCTCAAACCTGAGGAAAGTATCAGCTACGAAACCGGGCTGTATTACGAGAACGACGCCGGGCTTAACGCCAACATTACCGGCTTCTATACCGAATACAAAAATAAAATTGTCTCATATTCTATCGATGATAATACCAACAGCTATACCAACAGCGGCAAGGCAAGGACCGATGGCGTTGAATTTGCCAGCACCTTCCCTCTATGGTCGGATGTGCTGACCTTATCTCTCAACTACACCTACACTCAGAGCAAGCAAAAAGATGGTGACAATAAAGGCGCGCCATTAAGTTACACACCAAAACATATGGCTAACGCCCGTCTGAACTGGCAGGCAACGGAAGATATGAACGCCTGGCTCAGCGCACGTTATCGCGGCAAAGCCCCACGCTTTACCGAAAATTACGACAACCTTAGCGCGGTACAAAAGGCCGTCTATGACGATAAAGGCGCTGATTTAAAAGCCTGGACCGTTGTCGATATGGGGATGTCTTATAAGCTGACCAAAGATCTGACGCTTAATACGGCGGTTAATAACGTGCTGGATAAAGACTTTAGTGAGGTCAAATTGTACCAGGTGGGGCGTAATAGTACCTACGCAGGTGATTATTATCAAACGGCGCAATCCACTACCGGATACGTAAACCCTGGTCGTAACTACTGGGTATCTTTAAATTATCAGTTCTAATTTTATAAGATCCTGTTGGTCGAACTATCACGTGCATCCCATCCAGCCGGTATCATTCAGAAAAATATCCTGAATGATTTCATAGAGTCGCCTTACAAAGGCGACTCACATCTTCTTCTAACCGCATCCCTAATTCATTTATCCCAACATAAACCTAATCGCCTTGTCCATAGCACGGTACATTCATAAACGCCGTGAATTATATTCATTCAGAATAATTACCATGAGTCATAATTACCTTTCGTATTTTTATGAATTCATTCATCAAATTTATATAATAAAAGTCAACATTATTACTGATTTGAAAGCCCATAAAGAAAGTGGTAACATTTGCAAAAATAATATTCATGGTAAAAGCAATGATTATCACACACAATATATTAAATAAGATAATGGAAAATAGAATTTCCGATGATTGCATTATTTACCTGTCCGGACCATCATCATTGGACACTCCATTAAGTAGAATGCGCGATAAAAATTTTATTTGCGTAAACGGAAGTGCCGGTCATTTAATCGACAACAACATCCCTATTTTTATCTATGTTGTTTGTGATGGCTCATTTTATGAAAACAATAAAGACTTATTTCATAAGTATTCCTCCTATGCTCAGCATACCTTTATTAGTGAAGATGTTATTAAAAGAGCTGATTCAACAGAGGCAGAGTACTTGCTCAACACATGTTTTCTGTTAAAGGACATTTGCAAATCCAGAGGTGGTATCGGTAGAAAGATTCGCTATAAAATAAAAACAATGACTAACAGGAATCTTCGAATTAAATGTTCTGCATTCAGAAAAGTGAAAACAATTGCATTTTCAACTAACGTAACACATGGCCATTTTGGTAGCGCTACGGTCGCATTTAGCGCGTTACAAATAGCCATTAGTCTAAAGTTTGAAAGAATAATTTTTTCCGGTTTAGATTTGAAAGGTAGCTGTAAACGGTTTTACAATGAAGTTAACGCCCAACCCACGACTCTCCCCGCTGATCTTAGCTTTATATTAAGGTCGTTTTCTTATGTAAGTAGCCACTATGACGGTAAGATCTACAATCTTTCCCCACAAACTGCTATTCCCTACGATGTTATTCCGTTCATCAAGACAGAAGAAGTAGCTTGTTCCAGCTCCTACTAGCAATACACCAATGATAAGAATATTTAAACAATCAATATAAAAACACCCCTTCCTGCACCATTAGGTACAATGCCAAAACAATAACCCCGACGATACCGCCTAAAAATAGTACTGCGGCAATCGCAAGCTGGTTGCGATTTGTGTACTTCGCTTTGCTTCGCACATCCAACTTATTTTTCGCCGCTCTGTGACTTGAATCACGCTCCATCGCGAATGTTATATCTGCCATACCATTATCCAGTTGCTGTATTTGAAAACATAGATAACCACCACATCGATAAGGGTATAGATTTTAAATAACAGAATCTGAGATTTGTCTCACGATAAAGATAATCGTCGGATTTTTGCTACCGAAACAGATTTTATGCTCCTTTTTCATCAATAAGGTTATCTTGTATTTATTCGACAAAAACCTTCACTTTAGGCTTTGACAGCAGAATCATGACGAACTCAGTGAAGGTTACTGGTTTATAGAAATAGTACCCTTGTAGGAAAACAATGTTGTTTTTGTTGAGATAATCAAGCTGGGCCTTCGTTTCAACCCCTTCTGCAACGATGCTTAAAGATAGTTTACGAGCCAGATCGAGGACACAATCCAAAATTCGGGTTGAATCGGGAAGCTCATTTACCCTTCCCACAAAGCTCTGATCGATTTTAATGTAATCAATGTGCAGGTCATGCAAATAAGAAAGCCCAGAATAGCCCGTACCAAAATCATCCAGCGCAATCACAAAGCCATTCTCATGCAGGATATTGAGCCTCTGCACAAGATCTTCATCCACATCTAACGGCTCGCGCTCAGTAACTTCGATTACCAGATTGAGGTCATCTCGGTTAAAACTATCCCTGTAATGCAGGCATTCCTGCACGAATGTAGGGGATGTGATATGGGATGCGCTGAAGTTAATGCCTATATGGAAGCCGGATGGCAGTTTGCTGGCAATGGCGTTCATGTTTTCCGCGACCTGCCTCATCAGGCTTTGAGTTAGTGGCACTATCAGGCCTGATTTTTCAGCGACGGGAATGAAGGAAGCAGGAGAGATATACCCGGCCTTAGGATGTTTCCATCGGGCGAGCACTTCAACTCCGCGTAACGTCCCCTCGCGACCATTTACGATAGGTTGATAAAAAGGGACGATCTCTCCTTTAACTATCGCCCTGCGCAACGTTTCTTCAGGGGTATCGTTCTTGTTCAGATACTTATCAATGGCATAAGCGGCTGCAAAAGACATTAACAGGATAAAACCCAGAATCCCTGAACCCTGTGTAACCAGCCTTTTTGCACTAAACAGTGGCGGTTTATTATAAATAATACTGAACGGATACTTTGCGGAATTAAGTTGACCAGACGCACGTGCGCTTGTTGTAACGGTTTTCACATCGCCCAATAAACCAAGTACGTTGTCACCCACCAGCAATGAGTATGCTACTCCCTTTAACGGAACTTTCAGAGCCCCTCGAATATGCACCCCACTAATAGTGACAATAATACGACTGGTTTGAAAACGAGTTTGATACAGCAGAACAGGTATCTCGTTTTCCGTATTTCTTGCGGGGGTCAGCAACAGATTTGTATCAGCAATTACGGGGATTTGCTTAAGTAAAATCCTATTCCCCGGCAATGACGTACACCAAACCTTCCCCTGCCGGATAATGATCAGCGTTCGCAAATGGGGTCGGAGCGCAGCTTCGGTTCCAAGTTGGTATTGTCCCTCCAGATCGCACTTTTTTTCAGCAATATGCCTGGCGGTGCGGGTTGCCTGGAAAGCTTCATCAAGTATGTTATCCATATTTTTCGCGGCATATCTGGCTCCTCCAAGGGTTTCTGTCGAAGATGAATACCAAAGCTGCATATTAAGAATAAAAACACCGATCAAAAAAAGACACACCGCAGCGGTTACCGGTAAAAGTGCTTTGCGCATTCTCATGTCCTGTAGCGAAAACTGATCAGTCGTTGCGATGAGCATTGACGTGTTCTAATTTATCTCTACAGAGCATGGTAGACAGAAACAAAAGTCGCCATGCGTCTAGTCACATTTCCTCAATAACAACGTAACTTACTAATTCATCGATAAAATCATTACTGAAATTTGCAGTACAAAACCGGCGTTGCACCTCATCCAATTTTGCTATCATAGGAATGCACTAATAAGAGGTAATCAAATGAAAATCTTTATCACTGACAATGACGGGAACCTGATTCCTGTTGACGGAAAAAGCGTTGTCGTCGAATTGAATAGTGGCGGAACCATCGAGATCGCCGAGGAGTACAGGCGGGATGATGTTCCTGAAGGCATTAATCTGTGGGGTGGACGAGAACCCTCCCCTTCACTCTCTTTCGAGGAAATCAAAGCCAGAACAGAAGGCCTGGGCGTTTATCCCATCGCAGCCAACGCTCTGCATGTATTTCCGTACAAACTTTCAGCAAAAGAATAATTGCACACAGCAGACGAAGCGTTTTTCTCAAACCAAAGTAAGGCCATGGTTATCATAAAAAACTCTGGCTTTGGGGGGAAGTCAGCTCGCCGATATCTGCTACTTTCTAATTGCAGCCCATGCCGGCGCTGCATTATTTCATCACTATATACAGAAGGATAATACGCTTTTGAGAGTGATGCCTGAGCATAACCATTTGAATAATTAATAAATGATTAAAATATCAAGAACATAAGCACTCAAGACCGTATGTGCGTGTTCTTAAATATTAATCGTCATCATAATGCTTATGTTTCTTGTGATCACTCATAGCCTCTTTGAAAGCATCCGCTTGTGTATTAGCGGCCTGCAGTCGACTCATATTAGCACTGTAATTATTCCAATATTCTTTTTCTTCGTGATAACAAACATCACGGCTAATTCCCTTCGCTTCGCACTTTGCTAAGCGTTGTTCTTCTGATACACAACCAGACATCAAGGAAACAGCAGAAAACGCACCCAATATTATCATTAATTTATTCATATAAATAACCTTAGAATGTCCAGCCGGCGCCGACTACAATACTATTAGCTTGTGCGCCAAAGACCTTATAACCTTCATAGCCTGCATCAACAGTGAAACCTGCAATGGGGATAAACTGAATACCAGCGCCATAGGCAAAACCTGTAGAAGTGTCAGTTTCACCATTAGCTTTGATCGCACCTCTCCCAATACCCGCCATTACATAAGGTTTTACCACATCATTTACTTTATAACTTGCGCCGACTAATGCAGAACCATAACCACGATCTATATCATTATCGTCATTTGCTGAAATGGTTAAGGATGTCATAACACCAAAATCACTCTCATCTGGGGTATAACCATATTTAGCGTTAAAACCATTAAGGTTCTGTCCATCTGTCCGGGTATGTACATAACCGCCGGTGACTACGCTTTCTCCTGCATAAACCGTCATAGCAAAACATAATGTAACAGCCACTAAACCTGTTTTTAAACTTAGCATTTTAATAACCATTTTCATCATCAACTAATAGTAAGTAACACACATAATAAGGAATCATGCTTTGAGTTTTATTTCTCAAGCATGTTGCCAACAGAAAAACAGAAAGGTAAAAAAACATCAATCGGAGAAAATGTTCTTTTTTGGACATTACTAATATTCAGAATAATCAACTGTCATAACACGCTGATAAAAATGGATTTAAAATTAGAGTAAAAATCTTAAAACGCTTCTTCCTTTTACATATTTCCGATATTTTCCTTATTGTTAAAATGATTATTTCCCATCTGATAATCAATAAGATACAAACACCACTCAATTATAGTTAGTTCTTATACCCGAATAGAGTTAAATAAAGAAATATTGACAGCCATGGATATTTTTATCAAAAAATAAAATTGTAATGGCAAAGATAAAAATTTGATCTTCAGTGCTATTTAAATGAGTTTAATAGTATGAGCGCCAGGAAAGCATTTTGCAGGTAAAAAAACGGGAACCTCTCGGCTCCCGTTCTCATACAACCCAAGGTCTGGATTACATGTTTTCGATAATCGCGTCACCGAACTCTGAACATTTCAGCAGCTTAGCGCCGTCCATCAGACGTTCGAAGTCATAAGTTACGGTCTTGGCGTTGATTGCGCCTTCCATACCTTTAACAATTAAATCAGCCGCTTCGGTCCAACCCATATGGCGCAGCATCATTTCAGCAGACAGAATGATGGAACCTGGGTTCACTTTATCCTGACCTGCATACTTCGGTGCAGTACCGTGGGTTGCTTCGAACAGAGCGCATTCGTCACCGATGTTTGCACCCGGCGCGATACCAATACCACCAACCTGTGCGGCCAACGCATCGGAGATGTAGTCACCGTTCAGGTTCATACAGGCAATCACATCATACTCAGCCGGGCGCAGCAGGATCTGTTGCAGGAACGCATCGGCGATAACGTCCTTAACCACGATCTCTTTACCGGTTTTCGGGTTCTTGATTTTCACCCATGGACCGCCGTCGATCAGTTCACCACCGAATTCTTCACGCGCTAACTGGTAACCCCAGTCTTTGAACGCGCCTTCGGTGAACTTCATGATGTTGCCTTTGTGTACCAGGGTAACTGAATCACGATCGTTGGCGATGGCGTATTCAATCGCTGCACGCACCAGACGTTTAGTCCCTTCTTCAGAACACGGTTTGATACCAATGCCGCAATGTTCCGGGAAGCGGATTTTCTTCACGCCCATCTCTTCGCGCAGGAATTTAATCACTTTCTCAGCATCGGCAGAGTCAGCTTTCCACTCAATACCCGCGTAGATGTCTTCGGAGTTTTCGCGGAAGATGACCATGTCGGTCAGTTCAGGGTGTTTAACCGGGCTTGGTGTGCCCTGATAATAACGCACCGGACGCAGGCAGACATACAGGTCAAGTTCCTGACGCAGAGCTACGTTCAGAGAGCGAATACCGCCGCCAACAGGAGTGGTCAGAGGGCCTTTAATGGCAACACGATATTCACGAATCAGATCTAAGGTTTCAGCAGGCAGCCAGACGTCCTGGCCATAAACCTGAGTGGATTTCTCGCCGGTGTAGATTTCCATCCAGGAGATTTTACGCTCGCCTTTATAGGCTTTCTCGACAGCAGCATCGACAACTTTGATCATCGGTGGGGTTACATCAACGCCGATACCGTCGCCTTCAATGAACGGGATAATCGGATTTTCAGGAACGTTGAGTTTGCCGTTTTGCAGGGTGATCTTCTTACCTTCCGCCGGAACAACTACTTTGCTTTCCATTCACCTCTCCTTCGAGCGCTTCTGGTTCTGCTCGTCTGTCATCACGCTGCATGTGCGTTTGCGTCCTGCTACACGGATGCGTTAGAGCAACTTTTTGTTAATGATTTGTAATGAGCGTGTCAATACTACCCTATTGTTCGCCGCCATGAAAGACACTCGTTCTTAGGCTATAATGCGGCAATTGATATAATCTGAAAATACCATGCAAAAAACTTCTTTTAGAAATCACCGGGTTGAGCGATTCAGCTCACGACAAGTCACTAAGCAGCGTAAAGAAAACCAGCCAAAACGCGTGGTTTTGTTCAATAAACCCTACGATGTTTTGCCGCAATTTACTGACGAGGCTGGCAGAAGCACATTAAAAGATTTTATTCCCGTGCCGGGAATTTATGCGGCGGGCCGACTCGACCGGGACAGCGAAGGGCTTTTGGTGCTGACCAATGACGGCGCGCTGCAGGCGCGGTTAACGCAACCCGGTAAGCGTACCGGGAAAATTTATTACGTCCAGGTTGAAGGTGAGCCGACAGCAGAAGCGCTGGACGCCCTGCGTAACGGAGTAACGCTCAATGATGGCCCCACGCTACCCGCAGGCATTGAAGTAGTAGAGGAACCCGTATGGCTGTGGCCGAGAAATCCGCCAATTCGGGAACGGAAAAACATTCCCACCAGCTGGTTGAAAGTTACCTTATATGAAGGTCGCAACCGTCAGGTACGTCGTATGACAGCGCATGTTGGATTTCCTACGCTGCGCCTCATCCGCTATGCCATGGGGGATTACACGCTGGAAAATCTTGCTAACGGCGAGTGGCGGGAACTGAAATCGTAACCATACGGTTTAACGTGAGTGTTAACAGGGAAGAATGAAAAAAAATGGATAAGCAGCTTTTTGCAGCATTCATCCTGCTCGGCGTGTCACCGTTTTGTTCAGCAAAACTGGACTGTGAGACGATTGCCGGAACAGCAGCAGGAGAGGCAAACTACCTTTATGAGTCTGCCAAAGTAAAAACCGACTCACGCCTGCATTTCTATTCTGCACCAGCAACAGAGTGTCAACTCCCCGCGTTCATGGTCAATGGCGACACCGTCGAGGTACTCAGGAGTTCACAGCGCTACAAAAGCACGGGCATGCTTTCCAAAGATGAGCCTTATCGTTACGTACGTTATCGGGACGCTAAAGGAGCCTTCGCCACCGGCTGGGTCTCGGTAGATGGATTAACGCCGTTATCCAGTCCGCTTGCAGTAAGCGCGTCTTGCCAGACATGGGCAAATAAAGCGATGTCGCAGCGCGGGTTCTTACCCTCCTCCTCCGCAAACCACTATCAGGTAACAGGAGACACCCGCGCATGGTTCTATGCGATGCCAACCGAACAGTGTCGCAGCCCGTCCGTATTTTTAGTGCCCGGCGACCTCGTCTCTGTACAAGAACAATCCAACGATGATTTTATGGAAGCGGTCTATTACACCACCGATCGCCAAATCATACGCAGCTGGTTAAAAAAGTCGCAGTTACAGGCTATAAACAGCGGTGACCACTATCGCGACGACATCAACCCGCTGTCGACAGAAAAGGCAACGAGAGTCGCCACCCTTGGGCTACGTCACGACCACCAATGTATTTTTTATGAAAGCTGGAATGCTAAAAAGGCCATTGAGATTATCGTGCGCGAGGATCATCAAACCGCATTGTGCCGTGGAGGGGCCGACCCACAAACGTCGCCTCCTGTGGCTTATATTAGTATCGACAAGGCCAGCGGCGAAATTAGCTGGCCAGATGTTGCCGAAGGATTTGCTGAGGAATAAGGGGAAAATATGTTCAAACCGCACGTCACGGTCGCCTGCATTGTGCATGCAGAAGATAAATTCTTAGTCGTTGAAGAAACGATCAATGGCAAAGCCTTGTGGAATCAACCTGCAGGACACCTGGAAGCCGATGAAACGTTGGTGCAAGCCGCAGCACGCGAACTGTGGGAAGAAACGGGCATTAAAGCGCAGCCGCAGCATTTCATTCGTATGCATCAATGGATTGCACCGGACAGAACGCCCTTTTTGCGTTTTCTTTTCTCTATTGAGCTTGCCAATATGTGCGCTACAGAACCTCATGACAGCGATATAGATTGCTGTCGTTGGGTCAGCGCAGAAGAGATTTTCTCTGCGCCAAACCTGCGTTCGCCGTTGGTTGCAGAGAGTATTCGCTGTTATCAGAGCGGACATCGCTACCCACTGGCCATGATCGGCGAATTTAACTGGCTGTTTACAGAGGGTGTCAAGTAAAGGGCTGCGTGCTAGAATATGCCGCCTTGAAGTTCAATGTCGTGAGTATTCCTATGTCTGAAAGCCCAAAAAAAGTGATCGTCGGCATGTCCGGCGGTGTCGATTCCTCCGTTTCTGCCTGGCTGTTACAACAACAGGGCTATCAGGTAGAAGGCCTGTTCATGAAGAACTGGGAAGAGGACGATGGCGAGGAATACTGCACAGCGGCCGCCGACCTTGCGGATGCGCAGGCTGTCTGTGACAAACTCGGCATTGAACTGCATACCGTCAACTTTGCCGCAGAATACTGGGACAACGTCTTTGAATTGTTCCTTGAAGAGTACAAAGCGGGCCGTACGCCAAACCCGGATATTCTGTGCAATAAAGAAATTAAGTTTAAAGCCTTCCTTGAGTTTGCCGCCGAAGATTTAGGTGCCGATTACATCGCCACCGGTCACTACGTGCGTCGCGCGGATGTCGACGGCAAAAGCCGCCTGCTGCGTGGGCTCGATGGCAATAAAGACCAGAGTTATTTCCTCTATACGCTCGGCCATGAGCAAATCGCACAAAGCCTGTTCCCGGTCGGTGAACTGGAAAAACCGCAGGTGCGTAAAATTGCCGAAGATCTCGGTCTGATTACGGCCAAGAAAAAAGACTCCACGGGTATCTGCTTCATCGGCGAACGTAAGTTCCGTGAATTTCTTGGTCGCTACCTGCCCGCTCAGCCTGGCAAAATCATCACCGTTGACGGCGAAGAGATTGGCCAGCACCAGGGGCTGATGTACCACACTTTAGGTCAGCGTAAAGGTCTGGGTATTGGCGGAACGAAAGAAGGGACAGAAGATCCATGGTATGTGGTGGATAAAGACGTTGAGAACAACATTCTGGTTGTCGCTCAGGGGCATGAACATCCACGTCTGATGTCCGTTGGCCTGGTGGCGCAACAGCTGCATTGGGTCGATCGCGAACCGTTCACCGGCACCATGCGCTGTACGGTGAAAACCCGCTATCGTCAGACCGACATTCCGTGCACCGTTAAGGCACTGGATGCTGAGCGTATTGAAGTCATTTTCGACGAGCCAGTCGCGGCGGTCACGCCGGGTCAGTCGGCTGTCTTTTACAATGGCGAAGTGTGCCTCGGCGGCGGCATTATCGAACAACGATTGCCTCTGCCGGTATAATTACTTACACATTTGATACAAGGAAGCAGTGAACGTGGCAAAGAATTATTATGACATCACCCTCGCCCTGGCAGGCATTTGTCAGTCGGCACGCCTGGTGCAGGAACTGGCGCACCAGGGGCATTGTGATGCCGATGCATTACACGTTTCACTGAACAGTGTCATCGACATGAATCCCAGCTCTACGCTGGGCGTGTTTGGCGGCAGCGAAGCCAACCTGCGTCTTGGCCTTGAAACGCTGCTTGGCGTGCTGAACGCCAGCAGTCGTCAGGGATTGAACGCGGAACTCACCCGCTATACGCTAAGCCTGATGGTGCTGGAGCGTAAGCTGTCAGCGGCCAAGGGCGCTATGGACACGCTGGGAGACCGTATTAGCGGCTTGCAGCGCCAGCTGGACCATTTTGATTTGCAGTCAGAAACGTTGATGAGTGCGATGGCTGGCATTTATGTTGACGTCATCAGCCCACTCGGCCCGCGTATTCAGGTCACGGGTTCCCCGGCCATCCTTCAGAGTCCACAGGTACAGGCTAAAGTACGCGCTTCGCTGCTGGCTGGCATCCGTGCTGCCGTGCTCTGGCATCAGGTTGGTGGAGGCCGTCTGCAACTCATGTTTTCTCGTAATCGCCTGACGACTCAGGCAAAACAAATTCTTGCTCATTTAACCCCGGAGTTGTGATCTATGGAATTATCCTCACTGACCGCCGTTTCCCCTGTCGATGGACGCTACGGCGATAAAGTCAGCGCGCTGCGCGGGATTTTCAGCGAATACGGTTTGCTGAAATTCCGTGTACAGGTTGAAGTACGCTGGCTGCAAAAACTGGCCGCGCACGCAGCGATCAAGGAAGTTCCTGCTTTTGCTGCCGACGCAATCGGTTTCCTTGATGCGATCGTCGCTAACTTCAATGAAGAAGATGCTGCGCGCATCAAAACCATTGAGCGTACGACCAACCATGATGTGAAGGCAGTTGAGTATTTCCTGAAAGAGAAAGTGGCGGATATCCCGGAACTGCATGCCGTTTCCGAATTTATCCACTTTGCGTGTACCTCAGAAGACATCAACAACCTGTCTCACGCGCTGATGCTGAAAACCGCACGCGACGAAGTGGTCCTGCCATACTGGCGTAAGCTTATCGACGCGGTGAAAGATCTGTCTGTACAGTATCGCGATATTCCTCTGCTCTCCCGTACCCACGGTCAGCCAGCCACCCCGTCTACGCTAGGCAAAGAAATGGCTAACGTGGCTTACCGTATGGAGCGTCAGTATCGTCAGCTCAACCAGGTTGAAATTCTTGGTAAGATCAATGGTGCAGTCGGTAACTATAACGCCCACATCGCCGCTTACCCGGAAGTTGACTGGCATCAGTTCAGCGAAGAGTTTGTCACCTCGCTGGGCATCCAGTGGAACCCGTACACCACGCAGATTGAGCCGCACGACTACATTGCCGAGCTGTTTGACTGCATCGCCCGTTTCAACACTATCCTGATCGACTTTGACCGCGATGTCTGGGGTTACGTGGCGCTGAACCATTTCAAACAGAAAACCATTGCGGGTGAAATTGGCTCTTCCACCATGCCGCACAAAGTTAACCCTATTGATTTCGAAAACTCCGAGGGTAACCTGGGTCTGTCTAACGCGGTACTGCAGCATCTGGCAAGCAAACTGCCGGTCTCCCGTTGGCAGCGTGACCTGACTGACTCTACCGTTTTGCGTAACCTGGGCGTAGGCATTGGCTATGCGCTGATCGCGTATCAGTCCACGCTGAAAGGCGTGAGCAAACTGGAAGTGAACCGCGATCATCTGCTGGATGAACTGGATCATAACTGGGAAGTTCTGGCAGAGCCGATTCAGACCGTGATGCGTCGCTACGGTATTGAAAAGCCGTACGAGAAGCTGAAAGAACTGACCCGCGGTAAGCGTGTTGACGCCGAAGGTATGAAGCAGTTTATCGACGGTCTGGCGCTGCCGGAAGAAGAGAAAACTCGCCTGAAAGCAATGACGCCTGCCAATTATATTGGTCGTGCCATCACCATGGTTGATGAACTGAAGTAATCTGTTTGATGCCGGAGCGCGCTTGCGCCTGTTCCGGTATTTCGTTCATATCGTAGTAAGCCGGAATACATCAGCGTTTCCGGCTTTTTTATTGCCCACGAGATTATCCCTTTGCCCGGTTTATTAAATGTTTATCCCCACAGCCACATAATCAGCGTTAGACTATAAAATTGATTTTGTAAAATTAGCAAATACAGTTAATTATCATAAAATCAATTAGTTAATAAAAAACCATCTTAGACAATTGCGGGCAATATGAGTCATTTCATCGCCCCAAATCATGCCCCAAGCTAATTTTTGCCCCCAAATTTGCCCCAAAAAAGTAAAAATGGGTAGTGGTCTATCTGCCATTTAGCAACCTCGAGAAGCTAAAAGCCATAATGGAATATTGGTGGTGTGGAGCTTCAAATCCTATCGTTCTACTCAATATCCTATACTTTCAGTCTGACAGTTGGCTGGAGGTTTCTATGTGTGGACGCTTTTCACAGTCAATGACACGTGAGGACTATCTCGCCCTGCTCGCTGAAGAAGCTGAACGTGATATCCCATATGACCCTGAACCGATCGGGCGATTCAACGTGGCGCCAGGCACCAAAGTTCTGCTGCTGAGCGAACGTGACGAGAAACTTCATCTTGATCCAGTTATCTGGGGATACGCCCCCGGGTGGTGGGATAAACCACCGCTAATTAACGCACGCTCTGAAACTGCGGCTAACAGCAGAATGTTTAAACCACTCTGGCAACATGGTCGCGCAATTTGCTTTGCCGATGGCTGGTTTGAGTGGAAAAAGGTAGGTGACAAGAAGCAACCCTACTTCATTCATCAAGCCGATGGTCAGCCAATATTCATGGCGGCAATTGGCAGCACACCATTTGAACGTGGAGATGAAGCAGAAGGTTTTCTGATAGTGACGGCTACTGCCGATAAAGGACTGGTAGATATTCACGACAGGCGACCGTTGGTACTGTCACCAGATGCTGCTCGCGAGTGGATGAGGCAGGACATTGGAGGGAAAGAAGCTGCGGAAATTGCGACCGACGGTTCCATGCCGGCTGATAAATTTATATGGCACGCCGTGACACGTGCCGTTGGGAGTGTGAAAAATCAGGGCTCACAGTTAATCCAGCAAATATGACGCAGCATTATATCGCCAATATCATAGCAACCATTTGATATAATTGAAATTATCACGCTTTTACTTTCAATAACATTTAGTGGTTATCTTTTACAACTCATTGATTATCTAAATTTTGATTTTAGTTTTAGAGAAGCGTTTTCGCCAAAAATCCAAGTTTTGCCGCCGGCACATTCAACACGCTACCACTACTGGCAAACCTCGATGATAAAGCTTTTACTGCCGATGAGGTCCGCTATGAGCGAGGAGCGGACGTCGTAGAGACATGAGAATAAGAGCGGCTAGGTTGTGGATTTTGTGCTTTTTACTCCCATCCCATTTCTTTGTAGGTCTTACTATCCTGTTCAGGGAAATCAGTTTGATATTCACCCCAATTACGGAACGTATAATATTTTTTCATTGCTTCAAGGTGCGAGTCTGCATCACATGTCCACACTAATCTGTAGTCCAGATCCAGCAATTTCCGAGCAGAGTCTCCCAGTGGACCGGCAAGACAAAACAAATCTAAACCAGCTTCATTTGTCCACAGCTCGTGCTTCATAATTTTATCCCCATGGACTGCCATCCATGAATTAATATATCACGATGTTAGCAACGTCCGCTCCTGGCACGAAGCGGACCAGGTCACTGAGCTGAAGGTCCGCTGTGAGCGTTAAACGGAAATTAAAGGGGGCGAACACGACATTAATTATCATGCTGCTCGGTTCAGCTTATCAGGCATGATTAATTAACATTCAGTCGCAATGCTAAATCCTGCGGATAGGGATCAAAGTAATTCTGCGTCAGCAGGTAGTCGTCCGGGTATTCCACCAGATAATGTTTAAGCAGCGTCATCGGGGCCAGGATAGGCAGTATCCCTGCGCGATAATTGAGGATAACCTCGCGCAACTCGCCGCGCTGGCGCATTGTTAATTGATTACGGAAGTACCCCTGAATGTGCATCAGCACGTTAGTGTGGTTTTTACGTGAGGCAGGTTTCTTCAGGATTGTCATTAATTTATCGCGGTAGACCGCAAAGAAAGCCTCCAGATCGTCCCATTCATGCAGTGATGCGACAAATGGGCCAATTTCCCGGTATCCGGCCTGATGGTGAGCCAGCAATTGCAGTTTATAACGGCTATGAAAATTCAGTAGCGCCCGCCGCGTCAGGCCATTTTTGCACAGCGTATGGAGCTCATGTAGCGCGAAAACCCGTTCGACGAAGTTTTCACGCAGAACCGGATCGTGCAGCCGTCCATCCTCTTCAACCGGCAGCCACGGATATTTCTCCATCAGCGCGGCTGTAAAAACTCCCACCCCGTCTTTGCGCCCGCGATTACCTTTTTCATCATATAAACGCACTCGTTCCATGCCACAGCTGGGGGATTTGGCACAGACGATAAAACCCGACAGTGTGTCCAACCCTGACAGATAGCTCAGACAAAAGTCAGCCATTTTGTCGGTAACGTCTTCGTGAGGTGCGTGGCTAAAACGCATGCGAATATCCCCGATAGTTGTTTGTACGAGGCGCAACGCCGGTCGTGGGACAGGCAAGCCTATCGCCATCTCCGGACAAACAGGCTGGAAAGTCACCCAACGGGCCAGTTTCACCATCGCAAACTCTGCCCGCTTATGCCCGCCGTCAAATCGGACGGCAGACCCCGTTAAACAGCCGCTGATCCCAACGATGGGTTGCGTTTTCATGGCGTCTTCCTCGCTAGTGCGTTTTACGGGAGAAGAAGAGCGTCACCGTGCCGACGGTGAGGCCAAATTTCTTCATCTCAGTTTTATTAAACAAATGGTTAGCATCCTGCAGGTACATCCAGTCATCAAAATTCAGCAACCAGGTTCTGCCGCTGGCTTTCACATTCATACTGTAATGCCAGTTGAACGCGTTGCCCGCTGTTTGCCCCTTCGCCACGCCTTCAATATCGCCAGCAGTACCTTCGTAACGATCGGCGCTGATTTTACGGATATGCCACACACGCTGCTGCTTCTCTCCATCGTCGTACACAAAGCGTTCATTGAGGGTCAATGTGTCCCCCACCACATCGCCGTTAATATCGACATGGAAACGACGAAGCTGTTTACCGCTGCGATCCTGAACCATCCCCCATGCTTGCGTTTCTCCCTGAAAATACTGAAAGATATCCAGCGTCGGCTGCTGCTGGCGATACTCGGTAATTTCGGCGCTACAGCCAGAAAGTTGCATCATCAGCGGTAAGCTTAGGGCTAATAAACGTTTCATTTATTACCTCCAGTGAGCTGCTGCCGCAGCTCAGGATATTGCGTACGGGAACCCAGCCAGATAGCGAGAAAGTTTTCGCTGAACGCCGCCGACTGTGGTGGGCCAAGCGGGATGAAATGCCTTTGTGCCACTGACAAGCGATACCAAAATTGCCCCTGCTTATCCTGGAAGACAAAAACCAGTTGCGTACCCGGCGCAACGTCAGGCCATAGCTCACCCAACATGCGAAGCCAGGACTCACTCTGCGCCTCCCGTGCCAAAATACCCTGCGCTCGCCACTGTTCGCGGGTAGCATCCACCAGTTCTTGCCGTTCAATATTGCGCTGATAGGTGATAATCAGTGCCTGATCCTCTTTCAACCCACGATAGCGCCCATCCGGGGTGCGTAATTGTGAGTTATAGATCGTGAATGGCCCCCAGGTGAGCGTAGCATCACCGACTTTCCGCCAGCTTAACCAGTCTGTGGCACCTGCAAACGGCGCAATCGCCATTACTCCCAGCAGTATCAGTAAGGCAAGTTTCATTGGTGTTTCCCCATAAAAATATGAAAAAACAGCATCAACACCAGCCAGCCCGTCGCCATTAAACCGAGCACGATAAATGTCGGCTCCAGAAAAGTAATGGCACCCAAACGCTCTCCTATCAGATAAGCGATCGGTCCTCCACCGGTGGCCATTATTACCAGCAGCCATCCTGGCAAAGAGGTCGAGCAGGTGAGGTGCGTCCACATGACGGCGAACATGAGCCAGAGCGCAAGCATCCATAACGGCAACAATGCTTCGCCGCGAAAATCGATCAACCCGGTCAGCGCCCACAACGCATCCAGACCACTGCCCGCAGCTGTCAGCATTAACGCGCACAGTCGTTGCGCAGCAGGCAACATGAAGCAGGCCAGAATAGCCAGACCAAGCCATAACACCAGACCGCGCTCACGAAATAACACCACCATGAACCAGTACAAATCGAACCCGACAGCCAGGAGAAAGACCTGTAAATGGCGGTTCATGGACGCTCCGCCGTCAGTTGCACCACACTGATTGTACGGGCGTTAAAACCTGCTTCGCAGTAACCGAAGTAGTACAACCACATACGGCGAAAACGCTCATCAAAGCCCAGCTTTTCAATTTCATGCCAACAGTGAACAAATCCTTGTCGCCAGTGCGCAAGGGTCCGGGCGTAGTCGGGCCCCATATCGAACAGGTTGCGAACCACAAAGTCAGTGTGCTTTGTCATCAGCCCACTCATCGCGGTGATGCTGGGTAAAAAACCTCCCGGAAAGATATAGCGCTGAATAAAATCGACGCTTTTGCTGTAATCGCGAAAGCGCTGATCCTGAATGGTAATCGCCTGAAGCGCCATTTTGCCCCCAGGGCGCAGGCGCGCCTGACACGTACGGAAAAACGTCGGCAGATAGCGCTGCCCCACCGCTTCGATCATTTCAACTGATACCAGTTTGTCGAATTCCCCGGTCAGGTCGCGGTAGTCGCAGAGCAATACGGTGACTCTCTCCTGTAAACCAGCGCGGGCAATGCGCGCTTTCGCCCAGGCAAACTGCTCCTGCGACAGGGTCGTGGTGGTCACCCGACATCCGTAATGACGCGCGGCGTATTCCGCCATCGCTCCCCAGCCGGTCCCAATTTCCAACAGATGATCATTCGCGGTCAGCGCCAGCTGTTCGCAAAGTCGCGCCATTTTGGCCTGCTGAGCCTGCGCTAACGACTGCTCGGGGCAGGTGAACAAGGCGCTGGAATAGAGTAAATCCTCATCCAGAAAGTGCGCGTAAAAGGCATTGCCGAGATCGTAATGCGCGGCAATGTTTTCTTTTGCCTGTTGCCGATGGTTGCGGCGCGTCCAATGACGTAAACGCTCAACGGGTCGGCCAAGCAGGCGAAATCCACTTTCCAGCCGCCCCAGCAGGGTGCTGTTGAGCGCAAATATTTGCAATAACGTAGTGAGCTGCTGCGTTTCCCACTCTCCATCCATCCAGGACTCTGCCGCTGCAAGACTTCCCCCCGTCAACACCCGCCAATACACCGTGGGCGAAACAATATGTACGTCGGCGCGTAATTCAGCCGAAACATCACCAAAATGAAAGACCTGGGCCCCTTCCCGCACCGTGACTGAACCCTGACGAAGGCCGCTCAGCATACGAAAAAGGAACCAACGCGCAACACGCAGGTTGCGCGGAATATCGGGTTCAAGCGCAAAGGTGGGATCGATCATGATCGTTCACTCCTGCTCACGGGATGATTGTAGAGAGGGACTCGCTTGAGCCACAGTCGTAGCGCCTGCCAATAAATCGCTGACACCGTTTTCAGCGTCATCATCGGCAGTCGTCGCAGCAACGTGCGTAAACTTGCCGGCGTCAACGGCTCGCGTTTGAGCATCAGGGTGGCATCAGAAATTTTCTCTGCCTGATGGTTTTCGATATGCATATGCAGCGTTTTACCCGGCGAGTTAAATCGCCAGTGATAGACCATATCCATCGGATTAAACGGCGATACATGGAACGCTTTTTCCAGTGGTCGCTTTTCCTGCGCATCTACGGCGTAGTAATGACGCTCATTCCACGGCGTATTGCGGACCTCCGCCAGCACCCAGCGCAGGATCTGCGCGCGGTCATAGCAGTAGTAAAAATTGACCGGATTAAAATGAAAACCGAAATAGCGCAACTGCGTCAGGAGCATCACGCGACCTTCAGGACGCTCGCCTGTCAGGCTGGCAAGCTGATTCAGTACGTTCTCTTTTAACGGGGTTCCCAGCGGGTAATCGGCATCATGAAAAGTAGTTGCAGCGAAGCGATTACGTTTCACGCCCACGCCCGGAAGCTGAGCGAGCTCGTCCAGATCGAGCCAAGCCATAAACACCTGATAAGTAAACTGGTGCGTGGTCGGCTGAAGGCGTCGGTGGCGTAATACGCCGTGGTACAGGCAGCTGTTCATCTTAGCTCCCCTCTCCTGCAGCAATGCCGTGTACCACATCCAGCGCACTGCGTACGCCATCTTCGTGAAAACCGTTGTACCAGTAAGCACCGCAGAACCAGCTCCGATGCTGACCGTTGATCTCAGCGCGACGCGCCTGCGCCCGCCAGCTTTCAGGGTTAAACAACGGATGCTCGTAAACAAAGCGTCGCCAGACGAAGCGGTCGTCGATGGGGATGTCCGGATTGAGGGTCACGCAAAATAGCGGGCTTCCTTCAGGTAATCCCTGGAGAATATTCATGTTATAGGTGACGCAAGCGCGGGCCCTATCTTGCTCACTCAGGCGGTAATTCCAGCTTGCCCAAGCGCGTTCGCATACCGGTAACCAGCGGCGATCGCAGTGCAACACAACCTCGTTACGTTGCCAGTCAATTGCGCCCAGCACGTCGCGTTCTGCAGGGGTCGCATCCTCAAGTACAGCCAGAGCCTGCGAGGAATGGCAGGCGAAGATCACCTGATCAAATGTCTGTATTGATCCTGCCAATTGTATTTTCACGCCGCTGTCGTAGCGAATAACCTGCTGAACAGGTGAATTGAGGTGCAATTTCAGACGATCGCCCAGCTTCGCCAGCATGACACGAATGTATTCGCGCGATCCGCCCGGCACCACATACCATTGCGGTCGATGCCAGATATCCAACAAGCCATGGTGCTCAAAGAACCGTAAGAACAGCGCCAGTGGAAAACGGCGCATCTCCTGAAGTGAAGATGACCATATGGCCGCGCCCATCGGCAAAATATAATGCCGCGCAAAGAACACACTGAAGTGGTGCTGGTCGAGGAAAGTCTGAAGCGTCGCGTTCACATCGGTCTCATTTAATGCCTGTTTCGCCAGACGATTAAAACGGACAATCTCTTTCAGCATTCCCCAATATGCGGGGTTGACCAGGTTTCGACGTTGGGCAAACAATGAAGTCAGCGTATGACCGCTATACTCCATACCGCTTTGCGGATTATGCACCGAGAAGCTCATCTGCGTTTTTTGCCCCTGAATGCCGAGTTCGCTCAGCAAGCCCATAAAACGCGGATAGGTTCGGTCGTTATAGACGATAAAGCCGCTATCAATCGCGAAACTCCCGTGCGGAGTCGCCACATCCACTGTCGCAGTATGGCCGCCAGGGGTCGACGCCGCTTCAAAAAGCGTCACCTGATGGTGTCCGGCCAGACGCCAGGCGCAGGTTAATCCGGCAATCCCACTGCCAATGATAGCTATTTTCATGAACGCACCATCCTGCGCAGTAACGCGCGCTGGAGACGCTCAGGTAGCCCGCCCAACACACGCAGCAACACGCCAAAACCCGACGGAAAGGCAATATGGTTTTTCCCTTTCGCCAGGCCATGACGAATCGCCTTCACCGCCTGCTCTACACTTACCTGACCGGGCATAGGAAAATCGTTTTTACGGGTAAGCGGGGTATCGACAAATCCTGGCGAAACGACAGTCACGGCGACACCTTTCGGCTCCCAGTCCAGACGCAAACTGTTAGCAAACCAGGTTAGCGCCGCTTTAGACGCGCCATAGGCTTCAGCCCGAGGAAACGGCATCCAGTGGGCCATCGAACTGACCAGCACCACGCGGCTACCGGAGGTTAGCTGCGTCTGAAGCGCTTCCAGGCAGTTGATGGGGCCCAGATAATTCGTCGCCATCACCCGTTCAACCTTCTCGGCATCTATCCAGCCGTGGTCGAGATATTCGCAGGTTCCGGCGCAGAGAATAACCAGTTCGGGTTTGCAGTCCGCCAGCTCCTGGCGACAGGCGTCTTTGTCTGTCATATCGAACAGGCGTACTGTGACATTGGCGTGGGATTGGCGCAGCTGTTCCAGCCTTTCTGGATTGCGGCCACAGGCAATCACGTGACAGCCGTCATCGGCCCATGACTTTGCGAGCCCGGCACCAATCCCGGAACTTGCGCCAGTAATGAGGACTGTCATCATGCGCGCACCCTCCTTTTATCGCCGCGGACGGCCCAGCCCAACAGCGGCAGATGCTCATAAAGCATCTCTCCGGCATCGTAATAATCACGCTGGCGAACAATCTTCTCGTTATGCGTCCCGACCATTGAACATCCCGGCAAGGATCGTAATTCTCCGCCAGCAATACGCGGATGCGACCAGTACATGGTCCACGTCACGGCAAACCGTCCGCTCTCACACAGCGGAGGACCAATGGCAAAACGGCAGGTGTTCACATTCCCCAGCAGATGCGAGAAATAGCGCTGGATGGCAAACAGCCCGTTATGTTCCCCGAAGGGATCGACAAGTACCGCGTGCTCGTCGTACAACCCGGCAAGTGCGGCGGCGGGCTGGCGATCCAGACTGGCGTAGTAATCCACAAACCTGTTAATAACGGATGGCTGCGCGCGCATAGCTCTTACCCTTATGTGGACCACAACACGTATGTGGCATAATTAAAACTTACACAAACACTTTGTTTTGTCCAAGTTTTGGCTGGGTAATTTTTATAAACACATTTAATTCAATGAATTAAGTTTTATTTTTTTGAGCGAGATTATCTGGGATCCACTAAGGCAGTGGCTAATCGACTCACAGGAACGGTAATGACTGAAGATTAAAGCGGGATCACTTCGAGGAAGTTGACCTGTTGTTGCCAGAGGTCTATCTGTTTTTTACGTGCTGCGGTGAGTTTGCCGGACGTAACCAACAGCCATTTTCGCTCGGGGAAAATTTCAGGCGCGAGCATCGCGGGCGCTACAGGAAGCACATCAATGCGATGTCCTTGTCCAGTGCGACCAAGCGCTTCAAGCCAGATCTCGCAGGGGTCGGTAAGATGCCAGCCTGTAATCAGGTAGTTATCACCCGGCGCACGCTTATCCCTTTCCAGGCAAAACGAGGTGTAAGAGATGATAATACCATCGAGGATTTCACGCAGCGTCATGATAGCCGGCACGTTGGCCGAGACCTGGCTTCGCAGAGGGCGCAATACCTCACTCACCAGTTCAGGGCGAGGATACTCGCGGCCAGCGTCATAAATAAGCTGGCGCAGAGATTCAATTTTCCCTTCGTTCAGGCGCTGCAGCATACTCTCTTGCAGAGATAGCCAGTTATTCGTTCGCCGCGCATCAGGGCGGGCCAGCAGCGGTTTTACCTGGCTTATCGGTACACCTTTTTTCACCCAGTCGAGAATTTTAAGCGCCAGCTGGATATCGTCATCGCTATACAGCCGGTGCCCACCATCTGTACGCTGTGGTTTGAGAAGTCCATAACGACGTTGCCAGGCACGCAGCGTCGTGGGGGTTATTCCGCAAACCCGCGCAAATTCACCGATGGAATAGGACATACAGAACACCTGATAACAAAGAATACTCTCAATATACTACGAACTACGCCGGAATAAACTCTAACTGAAATGGTCGATAAAAGCTGGCCACTTCACGAGGAGGCTTTTCAAACCACGACAGGTCCGCTTCTGGCACAGACCTGCCTATCAGACTAGGTTCAGGTCTGTGCCATAGCTGTGTCATGTCAGATCTAAGTTAATACAATTTAGACATTTAGAAAGGTGAACCAGCACATTACTTCCTCTCACTCCAGCCAACTGGATATTCAGCAATGGCATTAACATCTGTAAGTAACGCTACCTCCGATTTCATCTGCCTCTGCCGTTCGTGAATACTGAAGCCGTGCACTACCATTGCCTGCATCATCGCTGCCTCCAGTTGTTGCAGGAACGCAAAATTTACGGGAACGTCGTGGTTATCCGCATCGGTCCAGAAAAATCCCTCAGGTAACTTTCCTGTTCTACCAGCCATAACCACGGGTGCAAGACGCTCCTGCGATACTTTGCCTCCATCCCACCGGCGATTGTCCAGTTCAAAAATAATGTTGGCGTTTTCCTGAACATCCCGCCAGTTGCTGATTTCAGCCAGTTTCTGATTTCGTAAATCCTCCACCATCTTGTCAGTCACAATAAAAGGGGCGACAGGTCCATACTTTCCTGATTCAAGCTCGCTGTAGATACGGCGCCCATGCTCCTCAAAATCATTCGGGCATGCAGTGAACGGCAGGAACTCATCAAACTCTGCAAATTTAACACTACAATTAATCGCTGTATGTTCTTTATTCGCCCACTCAGGAGCCTGAATGACCTCAATGTTCATACAATCTCCTTTTATGAGATTCGCTGAAAAATGCCTGCATAGTAACCCAAATTAGTCCCAGCCAGACCTTCAGAAGAACTCGATGCAATTCCACACGAACGCCATGTACCCGGCAAAGTATATTTGCCACTACTACCCGTAATACAAAACGACGCTTTAGCGTCGCTGTTGCTGATAATTCCACACGCTATTAAACTTCCCCCCGAATAACTTGTACCTGGATTAGTACCTCTCCCTCCAGGCGCTGGCATATATGCCAGCGCAAACGTACCTACAGCATGAAGAGCACCTGCTGGTACGCCTGCTGGTCCCTGAGGCCCTACAGGGCCAGTTGGTCCTGTTGCTCCCGTTAACCCGATATCACCCTTGTCACCTTTTGCACCCGCCGGCCCCTGTGGACCTACAGGTCCAGTTGGTCCTGTTGCCCCCGTTAATCCGATATCTCCCTTGTCCCCTTTTTCGCCTTTTGCGCCTGCCAGTCCCTGCGGACCCACAGGGCCAGTTGGTCCTGTGGGTCCCGTTAATCCGGTATCACCCTTGTCACCTTTTGCCCCTGCCGGCCCCTGCGGACCTACAGGGCCAGTTGGTCCTGTTGCCCCCGTTAACCCGGAATCACCCTTGTCCCCTTTTTCGCCTTTTGCGCCTGCCGGTCCCTGCGGACCCACAGGGCCAGTTGGTCCTGTTGCCCCCGTTAATCCGGTATCACCCTTTTCACCTTTTGCACCTTCTGGCCCCTGCGGGCCTGGCGGACCACTGAGGTCTTCACTTTCCTGTATCTCTTTAATGGTCTCAGCGGCGGCTTTTGAGGCTGCACTCCTTGCCTGTTCAGCAAGGAGCTGTGCTTCATCCCTTGCCTGTCCACTTTCTTTCTCACTGGCAGCAGCAGCCTGTGCGCTGTTCCGGGCATTCAGGGCGTCTTCCTGAGCTTCATCGCGCAGCGTCAGGGCCTCATCTCTGGCCTGCTCTGCGCGAGTGGCACTCTCAGTGGCTGCATTTTGTTGATTCTCAGCAGTTTTCGCAGCCTGCAATGCTGATGCTTCACTTAAGGAAGCCGATTGTGCACTGCCTGCTGCCTCAGTCTCTGATTTAGCAGCCTTTTCACAGAACTCCCTGGCATGCTGTTCAC
Source organism: Citrobacter sp. MGH105 (assembly GCF_001037485.2). Lineage (NCBI taxonomy): Bacteria > Pseudomonadati > Pseudomonadota > Gammaproteobacteria > Enterobacterales > Enterobacteriaceae > Citrobacter > Citrobacter sp. MGH105. Next base: position 3,052,060 of record NZ_CP073048.1, read on the forward strand.
TTAGCGCTGCAGCTGCAGCGCTGTTATCCCCCTGTTCTGCAGCCTGTATAGCCGTGAGGACGTTTTCACGCACTGAGGTTTCAGATGCGGCTGCATTACCGGCATGCTCACCCGCTGTTTGTGCTGACGCAGATGCACTTCCGGCACTCCCCGCTGCAGACTGTGCCGAAGCGCCTGCCTCCTGCTGCGCTTTCTGTGCCGCATCAGCGGCGATCTTTGCCTTTCCGGTCTGTTCCGTCGCTGTCTGTGCCGACTTTGCCGCACTGTCAGCATCTACACTGCTGGCCAGAACGTTCTGCGCTGTCTGTCGGGCATTATCTGCAGCAGACCGGGCAGAATCATCAGCAGCATCCGCAGAGAGTGCCGCCTGGCGCTGTGACTCTGTTGCAGCCATTGCAGACAATGCTGCCGCATCATTGCTCTGCGCTGCTGACTGTGCGGCCTGTTCAGCGAGTTTCCGATCCTTCTCTGTTGCACCGCTCAAATCCACAACGCGGTTTACCATTTCCTCAAAACGTTTCATCACCTCCGGACGCAGGTCTGCATCCTTTGGCGCATCGAGAAACGCATTCAGGGTATCCGGCGCATCGGTCGGGGCCACATAAATATCGCCGGCCACTGAGGGAGGAAAACCTTCCCGCAACAGTGACACACTGTAATAACCCGGCTCAGCCTCAATGCTGTAGTGACCGTCCGCTCCTGTAATAGAGTATGAAGTCACCTCAACCACAACGGTCGGGCTGGTTTTCCTGGCACTCAGCTGAATAGTGCAGCTCTGAACCGGTTTGCCGGCCCCGTCTCTGAGCACTCCAGAGATAAGTACTGCCATAATTCCTCCATAAAAAAACCGCCCGAAGGCGGTTTCTGTCATTAACTGATTGTTATCCCGGCTGATGACTTTTTCGTCACAATAACCAGCAGGTCACTGATTCGGGAATATGGCCAGCCGCTGCTGTTACCATGTGTATTGACACTGAAACTCAGCGTCATCCGTCCGCTCCCGGCAGGCATATCCAGTGTCCGCGTAAAAACGGCCGGTACACCTCTGCTTGTCTGGTTGTATATCTCCACCCCGTTTTTCCTGACAGTCAGCGTACAGTCATCCCATACGTCATTACTGGTCTGGCTGTCATACGCTGCACCCTGAAAGGTAATCCCAGGAATGGAAACCTGTCGGTCAAAAGACTGGTCATCTTCAATCACGACTGTCAGTGTCCCGTTGGCGTACCGTTTTTCACCGTTACTGGTTATGAAGTAAGGGAACTCCCTGCCCGCTGCCTTAACAATATCCCCAAGAATACGCTCGGCCCGGAGCGTCCCCTTTATGGTGCAGTTTTCCTCAATCGTCACATTGTTGAGAGCACCAGAATTCGCACTAATATGGCCGCTGATATCCGCATTACGGGCAGTCAGTTTTCCGTCAGGTGTCAGCATAAAGGTCGGCGGGTTCCCGCCACTGGTGATAGTGGGAGCCGTCAGATATTTGAGGAACACCTCGTTCATAAATATCTGATTACCCTGAGCCACAAACATCGGGGTCTCATTGCCGTTTGCCGGGTCGATAAACGCGATACGGTTTGCTGCCACCAGGAACTGGCTTACCTTCCCTTCTTCCGTGTCTTCCATGCTCAGGCCCAGACCAGCCACATAGTGCTTCCCGTCTTTGGTCTGCTCTATCTTCACACCCCACATGGCATTCCATTTGCCGTTCGCGTCCTGCCATTCTTCCGAAAACTGATCCAGCCTGCTGGCGTTGTCTTCCGTCAGCTCCACCTTCTCCAGCAGCTCTTTCCCCAGGTGGCTTTCGGTGATTTTCCCTTTGAAGAAATCCAGGTAGCCCGCCGCATCGTTGCTGGCCTGCCCTTTAGCCTCCACGAACGCCGATTTCCCGACCTGGTTCACGGCCCGGATATAGAAGTAATAATCCTTGCCGGGTTTGATACTGCTGCTGGCCGCAATCCAGTACAGCGCGGTGCCGAGATAACGCGCATCGGTTTCCACCTGGCGGGTATCGGCAATCTGCGTATCTGTAAACCAGAATTCATACTGCACCGTGGGGTCATATACCGCCTGGCGCGGGGTGGCGGTTATCTGAAAATAGCCGGGAGTCAGCTCAACATAAGACGGTACTGCCGGCGCGGCGATGCTGAAATCCGTGCTGGCCGGATCGCCCTGCTGGCCCTGGCTGTTCACCGCCCGCACCGTCAGGGTGTAACGTCCCGGCGTCAGGTTACGGAAAGTATGCTCCGTTTTTGTCAGGATCAGGCTGCTGGCCAGCCGGTCGCTGTTATCTTCCGCTTTCACCGTCAGGCGCAGGGAGAAGTTAACCCCCTTAACCACACGCGGGGTATCCCATCGCGCCCGCGCCTGATACTGCCCCTCCTCTGCCAGAATCTCTGTGGTCAGGTGCTGCACGGCAGGCAGCGTATTCGTGATACCGGTGTCCGGTAACGGATCAAACGTCGCCCCGTTGTCCACGATGCTCGCTTTCTCCGGGACATGCTGTACGGCGGTAATGGCATACGTGCCGTCATCGTTTTCCCGTATGGCCACACAGCGAAACAGGCGCTGGCGCAGGTCCGGCAGTTTCAGCCCCCACACGCTGTACTCCGCCACGCCATCGGGTAACTGGCTGACGGTCACGGAGTCCGGGGCGGGGTGCGCGGTAACTGCGACGGTAACAGGCTGACCATCGCTGCCCACCAGGTTCAGCACCACATTGCCGCCTGGCGGTATCTCCACCTCACGGTCCAGCGTGAGCGTGCGCGTAAGGCTGTCGACCGACAGGATTCGTCCGCCCACGGTCACACCGGCATAATCACTGTCGCAGATCTCAATGATATCTCCGGGAACATGTCGCAGCCCCTCAGCCCCTACGGAAAAATCCACCGTCTGCGTTTCCAGCAATTCAGTGGTGATGGCCCACAGTCCGGCGCGGTGCGCCTGCCCACGGCTGGTACAGGCGAATGCATCCATCTTCAGAACGTTGCGACCGTAGCGCCGGATGGCAGCGTCGTTTTCCACCAGTTCGGTGGACGTTTCCCAGCCGTTGTTCGGGTCGGTGTAACGGACCTCGGCAGCATTGTGTCGCTCTTTCAGTGCGCTGAAGCTGTAGATGAATGGCGCACCGTCAGCGGGCATGACCACATTACTTTGTGTATAGGTCCAGACTTTATCGGCGGGCCGGTCCTGCACAAACGTCAGGGTGCTGCCGTTCCAGACCGGCATGCAGCGCATCAGGGAACAGAAGTCCCCCAGCACATCCCATGCTTTACGCTGGTCCGTCAGATACGCATTGCAGGTGATACGCGGCTCTGTCCCGCCAAAACCGTCAGGAACAGGCTGATCACAGTACTGTGCAATGGCATACAGCGCCCACTTGTCCACATCGGCAACACCAATGCGGCTTCCCATGCCATAGCGCGGGTGAGTCAGCATATCCAGCACACACCAGGCCGGATTATCTGTCCAGGCGGGTTTAAACGTCCCGTCCCATATTCCCGTACAGGTCTGTTTTAACGGATCGTAATTCGATGGTACCGGCACAATACGCCCGCGCAGGTGATAGTTTCGCGTGACCTGCTGGCTGCCAAACTGCTCCGCATCCACTTTTACCCCGATAACGGCGGTGTTCGGGTAGCACTGTTTCACATCGATGATTTCGGTAAAGCCTGACCACACCGTTTTGTTCTGCAGCAGGTCTGTCGTACTGTCATCAGTGAGGCGCAGCATGCGGACTTCAAAAGGCCGGGGCGGTAAATCATCAATCACCACGGATGCCAGAAACTGCGTGGTCGTTTTCCCCGTAATGGTGATATCCCGTTCCGTTCGCCACAGCCCATCCCGCCGAAACTGGATCAGCATCTGTACGCTGGTCGGGTTGCGGTCACCTTTGGTACTGGTGCTGACCAGCGACTGAACACCAAAGGTAAAGCGCAGACGGTCCAGCGTTTTGGTGGTAATGGTGCGGGTCACTGGCTCTGACTTCTTCACCTCCACACCCAGCAGGGTTTCAGCGCCGGAGTCTTCGAACCCCTCCATCGCGGTCTGCTCATCCTCCCCCACGCGATAAACCACAGTGACACCGTGAACCATCGCGTTACCGTCGCTGTCGAGGACCGGCGTTTTGTTAATTCTGACACTTTTCAGCCCGTCCACAGGACCTTCAATCGGCCCCTCGCAGATGGCATCAACAACCGTCAGCATCTGGCTGGATTTCAGGTCGTCAGGAGCCTCATGCGGCGTTTTACTGCTGCCACCCCCCTTACCCATAATCTGTTCCCTCTGAAACGACAAAACCGCCCGGAGGCGGTTCTTTGCAAATACAAATATGCTGCAAGAATGTCAGCGACCGATGATCACCACCTGCCCCCCACCACCTTCATCCCGTGTGCTGATTTCCTGGGAAATTGTGCGGGAGCCGACCAGCATTTCACCGTACAACACCGGCAGGGCATTACCCTGCGCCACCAGATTGTCCAGCGACGAAAAATAAGTGTTCTGTTTGCCGTTGTCGGTCTGCCGGGATGAGGGGATTTTTGCCTGGGGTGTCAGCATCTGCGCTACCCCCCCCAGCATCATGGCCGCTCCCATAGAAAACAGGACTGAAGATGCTGAAATAGCACCGGCAGATAACGCTGCTCCCCAGGCTGCCAGTGAAGCTCCTGCTGTAAAAAAGGACGCGGCTATTGCCACTGCTCCCAGCACCACCTGGAACAGACCACCGGATTTAGCCCCAGCCATGCGTGGGACAATATGAATAATGGCACCGTCTGGCAGCGGCTCGTGCAGACGGGCTGACAGGCTGGTTTCATTCACATCCAGGCCTGCAATGCGTATCTGATACCAGCCATCATTCATTTTCTGCCGGAAGCCCGGTATCTGCATGGCCAGCGCGTAAATGGCCTCGGCCCCCGTTTTTATACTGAGGCTGAAGCGGCGGCCAAATCGTTGTAAATCCCCGTGAAGGCAGACTCGTGCCATGCCCGGTGTCGCCATATGGAGTGTGTGCGGCGTTGCCATTTGTCGGTATACCTCTCGCGTTTACTGAGCTGGTCAGGAATATGGTGCAACAGTTCCCCGTCGCCGCAGTAAATCGCGGCATGGTTGGCAACCGATGAACCAAAACAACAAATCAGAATGTCTCCGGGCTGTGCCTCTGCGGCATTCACCCGGTAAAAGCCTGTCGCCTCCAGGTTATCCAGATACAGATTATCCCCCTGCTTCCACCAGTCCTCCCTCCGCGCAAAATCCGGCATCTCAATCCCCGCCAGATGGTACGCATCACGGAACAGGGTGTAACAGTCCGTCACGCCATGCTCAAATGCCCGCCCGGTGAGGAACGGCATGCAGCGAAATTTGTATATCCGGTCATCGCAGACCAGCCACCACGGCAGGCCACTCTGCACCTGCAGGCGGCGATCAACATCGCTGAGATTCGGCAGGCCATCGGGATGGCTGTGGACCAGGGCCACCACATCGCCCGCCACCTGCGCCTGAAGGTAATCTGCCGGATCCATGCGGAAATACATTGTCGGTTCAGCGGAAAGATTCTGGCAGGGAAAATACCGCTCCCCGGCAGACGTCTTCACCACATAGCCGCACGATTCAGCCGGCGCACACGCAGCGGCATGCGCCAGGATATTTTTGTTCATGGGTGTATCCATCAGGAGAGACGGTTAATCGAGAGGAAGCAGCCGATGCGCGGCAGGTTATCACGCAGCTCGCAGCCAGTACGGCATTTGCTGCAGGCATCTTTTGCCGGGTCTGCCGTGGGTTTGTCAAATTCATCCGCCACAGGCGGCCCGGCATACCCACACTCCTCAGAACGGTAGGTCCAGTTGCAGACATCAGCCAGCATGATCCGCGCCGGAAACACGCTGCCGTCCGTTTCGGTCGGCGTGGCCAGCACAAAGGTCGCCGTGGTGGCTTTCAGCTCTGACAGTTGTTCAATCACCCAGCGGCTGACTACTTCCTGTTCCGGATCGGCCTCCGGGTTGCCGCCTGTAAAGTTCACCGCATCGAGAAAACGGGCGTACACAACATGCCTTACCACCGTGGCCCCGACGAGGCTCTGCATATCTGCCGCAAGTCCCGTAACCATGCCAAACAGGTTCGACACCGCCAGCGTCGGGCGGGCGGTAGTCCCTTTCCCTACCAGGTCGAACCCGGTTCCCTGTATAGGGTAAACGTCATACTTCCGCCCCTGCCAGGTGACCGGCTCGCCCTTCTCATTCGCTTCATTTGAAAAATAGTAACGCTGGCCACCAAAGGCCGTCAGGTCGATTTCCCACAAATCAATGCGGGCCGACTGCTCGGTTTTCGTGGTTTCGTTGAGGGTGTTCTGAGGTATATCCTGCATAAGGATCCTTAAGCAATGACCTGCTCAAATTTACAGCTGAAATCAGAATACGTGACGTTGTCCGTAACAGACCATTCCCGGCAGACAACTTTAATCGTGCGGTTGTATTTTGGCGGTCGCCACAAAAAGGCTTTATATCCTCCATGCTCGACCAGAAACGCTTCAAGTGCGGTGCGGGAATTGTCCGACGTGATACGGAAAACAGGCTGGAAGTTAATTAACTGATGGTTGAGTCCGGTCGGGCGACGTTGCTCATAGCCATCCCCAAATTTTATGGTTGTCACCGAAGGGGAAACAGAAGACGGCATCCCCTCCCTGGGTGCCCAATGAAAGGTTTTCACTTATCCTCCCGCCAGCATGCCACCATCACGTCCCTGAGTTCTCAGGATACTCATGACACGCGTATCGATCATTTTGACCAGCATCTGCGATGCCTGCGGCCCTATCTGCCCGTTTTGCCCGTCATTCTGAATGGCAATGTGATACACAGGTGAATAAGCAATCCCCCCATTCATACCACCACCAGAGGAACCCGGGTCACCCAGCGCCCTGACACCCAGCTTACCGTCAGTCGTTTTCGCCAGAGGCATAATGGCTTCCGGACCAGCCTCACCAAACACGCCAGCCCCCTTTGCAAAAGCAAACAGGGTCGGGCTGTCATAGATGCCGTTGCTGTAGGCACTTAATGAAGGTGAGTCATAAACACCGCCCTTCGCATTAAAACTAAAACTGCTGATGGCCGTGCCGGTGCTCGCGGTGGCTGCGCCGCCAAAAAGACTGCCGCCGATACCCATAATGGATTTCAGGATGGTGTTGGTAATCAGCGCCTGCGCTGCCATATCGACAAGGTTTTTAATCACCGACTGTGTCAGGGAGGAAAATAACCCAATCATCCCGTCCCGGAGTGTCTGTGTACCATTCAGCATGCCGGTCAGCATGTTGGAGGTTCGCTCCTGGGTGGTTTCCATCAGGCCAATGGCGAGGCTGTTCAGGTTTCCCTGCGACTTATAAAGCTCCACCGCCGTCTGGTACTGCGCATCAGCGGAATCTTTATCCGCCTTTTGCTTCAACAGTTCGTACTGCTCTTTGTTGATCGCATCGTTCTGGTAAAACGCCTGCAGCAGTGACTGACGCTCGGCCAGTTGATTGCGCAGTTCTGCCAGCGGATCAACCGTCCCGGCGATATCAATCAGAGGGGCAGACATTGCCGCTGCCTGTGCCTGTAACAGTTCGCGGGCCGTACTTTGTGCCAGCGTGATTCTGGCCGTCTGGTATTCCTTTTCATCCAGAATACGGGCATTCAGGAGCGACTTCAGCTCCTGGCTCGCTTCACGCTCTTTCGTAAGAGTTGCTCTGGCTGGCGCATACTGTTCTGCCAGTTCGAGGCGCTGTTTCTGATAGTTTTCAGCATTCAGCAGCAAAGTCTTCTGAATATCAGCCTCGCTGGCTCCGTCAGCGCGGGCGGCTTCAAGAAGTTTTCTGGCGCTTTCCTGCTCCTGCAGGTTGATACGTCCGAGACTGGAGGCATGCGCCGCTTCGATTTCACGCCGCAGTTGCTCATACTGGTTAACCTTCGACTTTTGCCCCTTACCAGTATCCCCGCCTTCCCCGGTCCAGGGGGTATCAGGTTTATCACTCCCTGTTTCATTCCCTGGTTTATCCGGCTTCGGTGTGGGATCGGTTTTCCCTGATTTAGCGTGTTCTATGGCCTCTTTGACAATTTTTTGCCGTTCTTTGAGGAGTTTTAACCCCTGCTCAACGGCATCCAGATCCCCTTTGTAGCGGGTTTTATCGTTCTGTACGCCTTTAAGTTGTCCGAACGGATCGAAGCCACTCAATCCATCAATACGGCTTTCCGCATCCTGAATTTCTTTAATCAGTTTATTTCGCTGAATAACCTGATTCTCAAACTGTTCATCAATGTCCAGCTGCTTCACGTTGAGCTGGTTAAGCGACAGTTTTTTTAGCTCTTCATTCGTTTCAACAACAGCATTTTTCAGGTCAATCGCTGACTGACGGGCATTCTTCGCCTGATTATGGAAATAGAGCAACGCCGAACCGGCAAGCATCGCCGCCCCCACTGGACCGCCCACCAGTGCCAGCGCCCCTCTGGCCATACCTACTGCTGCAGAGGCCGCGCGGGCTGAAATTGAAAGCTGTTTATTGGCAGCATTCAGCTGGCTCTTTGCCTGGGTGGAAAGCAGTGTCTGCTCGGTTTCCTGGCGGATTAAGCGGTTAAACTCGCTCTGGTAACTCACGTTAAGGCCAAATTGTCTGGCGCTTTTCTCCATTTCCCGATAACGCCCGAATTCTGCGTTATTCTGTGCCAGCGTAGCGGCGGTACTTTCCAGCGTTTTTCGCGCCATATCGGCCTGCGCCATCGCGCTGGCCCTGACTGCCTGCTGCTGCTCAACCCAGGCACCGATGTTCCCCCTGATACCTGCCGTCAGTTTTGTCGCCAGAACAGGAATCAGTGTATACAGCGCAACGTTGGCGACCGTATTAAAATTATCCGTCAGGCCATTAATGGCATCGGTAACGGTCTGAACACCACTGCGCAGCGGGCCGTTTCCGCTCTGTCCTACCTTAATAATCAGACCTTCAAAAGCCGAAGTCAGGCTGAGAAGATCGCCGTTCAGGTTATTTACCCTGATTTCGGCCTGCTCATGCGCGGTCTGCGTACCGGTCAGGGCGGCGGTCAGCGACTCCACCTTCTCGCGGTTCTGCACCAGGATGGATGCTGCGCTGAGGTTTTCCACCCCGAACAGCTTTACGGCCTGTTTTGTTGACAGGTTTTTTCCCGCCAGATTCTCCAGCGCCTGGCTCAGCCCGACAACAGAAGGCTTCAGGGTCTTATCCGTTCCTTTCTCCAGATTCAGGATCACGTTGCGCAGTGCGGTCCCGGCTTCGCCGCCTTTCACTTCGCGCTCCGCCAGTACCTGTATGGCGGCATTGAGGGTTTCAAAACCAACGCCAGCCTGTGCCGCTGCCACCCCGCCATTTTTAATCGCGGCAGCAGTATCGGCTATCTCCGACGAGCCAAATTTCGCGCCAGCAGCCAGCACGTTGATATACCGGTCGGCTTCACTGGCTCCCGCCCCAAACTGGTTTAATGACAGGGCCAGCGTTCGGGTGGCATCCGGAAGCGTGGTCCCAGCGGCCTGGGCCAGCGTTAACGCGCTTTTGGTCGCCGCCGTCAGCCCCGCAGAGGTGCTCAGCAGTTCAGGCTTTGCCGAAGCCATCAGCTTAATCGCCTCAGCGGCCTGTGATGCGCTGTATTCCGTTGTGCGGCCCATTTCCTGCGCCGCCTGATCGTACAGTTTCATCTGCGCACTGGTGGCACCGGTGATAGCCTGCAAATCCGACAACGACTGGCTGTACTGCCGCGTGGTGCTGATAATGGTACCCAGCGATAAACCCGCCCCGGCAAAACCTGCCAGCCTGCCTGCCAGCCCCGATACCGAAGCAGAAACACGCTTATAGGCATCCTCCGTCTTTTTCGCATCAGCCTGGGCATTGCGGTTAAACTGGCGTGACTGACTCTCAGCGCTGCCGTAGGCGCTCATCAGCTGCGATTTAAAGTTCGCTGCATTCAGATGCAGCCCAACGGCAAGAGAGGCAACGTCACCCATTACATTAATACCTTCATGACTGCCGCACACTGCGCATCCAGACTCTGGTTCGCTGCTGCGGGTGATTTAACAGGGGGCGGGTTATTGTCAGAACCTTCTGGCGAAGGCTTTTTGAAAATGCCCTGTTTGAGGAAGAAAGCACGCCAGTGAAAAAGCGTGTCAGCCGGAAGCGCCGCAATTTTTGACGGGTCAGGCTCGCCCCAGCGGTCGGCCAGCCAGAAAATTAGCTCCAGCCAGGGCGAGTCACTCAGTTTTTTTCGGCGGTTTCCAGCTTACCGATGCCGTGCTTTTTCACTTTGTCGATGGCATCCAGAAGCGCAACGTTATCGTGTGCCGCCAGCAGCTCCTTCGCCGTGGGTTTGTCTTTGGCTTTAATCGGGGAGCCGTCAGGCTGAACCAGACTGTCGATAACAATCTGTACGCTCAGCTCTGACGCCATGCGGGCGTTGCCAGAGGTCTGTGCCTCGATGAGCGCATCTTCATGATCAATAAGCTCAGCCGCCGTCAGCCGGCGAAGGTAAACCTTTGTACCGAAGATTTCGGTTTTAATTGGAGAGGGTTTTGCGCTGAGCAGGGCCTTTTTCAGTTCGGAGAGGCTAAATTCAGACATGATGTATCCTGTTTTTCAAACGAAAAAAAAACGCCCGGAGGCGGTGTGTAACGGGAAACGGATTACGCGCCGGCATCTGGCGCCGGGGCGGCAATTCCCCATTTAATGTTGTTTTGCTTACCCTGCACCGTAATCTGGATAACTTCACTGGCAGGCGCTGTGATTTCGTTCATCTGCCAGCCTGAAAGCGCAAGGATCATTGAAGCCGTTCGTTTGTTCGGCAACTCAACATAAAACTGAACGGTCTTACGCTGTTCTGCAGCATTGAGGAACGCGGTGAAATCTTCGTTTTCCGGGTCGTCAATGAATCCCAGCGATTTCTCCGGCCCTTCCGGCAGGTCTGACACCGACTGCTTACTCTTGTCCAGCAGGGTGGTACAGTCGACAAATCCTCCCGTCTGACCTGTCGCGCCCAGCGCCTTACAGTTAATCAGAGGTTTCAGCGCCGCCACTGCGGCCCCTACTTCGCCAAACTTCACCACCGTCCCGGCAGGAAGCATTGCATACTCAGGGGATGATTTTGGCGTGTTATTTTCATCAGCCATAATGATTCTCTCTTAAATAGTGGGCAGCGGTTGCTACCTGTTCTGAATGCCATTGCGGATTTCTACGGTCAGAATGCGCAGAATCTGCTGGACGTTGTAATCCAGTGCCGGACGGATGAACGGATTGGCAACCTGTTTCACCGTACCGAACTCCTGGGCCAGCGCTTTCATGTAATGCTTTTTGCTGGGGCCAACCCGAAGGATGACCACCGTATTTCCGCTACCTTTCCGGGTGGATGAACGAATTTTGATGGAATCACGCATATGCTCTGCAGAGGACGCATCGTCGAAGCCGGCATGTTGTTTCATGTCTTCTTCAACCACTTTCAGCGCCTCACGCCCTGCATCACGTAACACCTTCATGCCGACCTTTTCACCGAGCGCAGTAAGCTGCCGCTCCAGCTCGTCCAGCCCTTTTACGTCCATAGTGATCATGGTGAGGCGTCCCGGTAGTGAAAGGTGAAATCCCGCACGAGCCGGTACTGAATATTGCCGCTGGTCAGTACCGTTTTACTCTGCTGTATTCCACCCCGGACCACATTCTGCACGGGAAAACCCTCCAGATGGCCATGCACGATAGCGGTCCATTCCGCGCTGATTTTCTTATCCAGCTGTAACAGGCGGGTGTAGTCATTAAGCAGATGAATCGCTATCTGGAAGCGCCCCGCAATCAGGCCTGTGCGCAACAGTCCGGCGTACAGTTCCGGATCCGAGATACACTGGTAAGTAATCCCCTCCTGCAACTCATCAGGCAGGAGCAGAGGGTAAACATTCAGCCCGGTCAGGCGTTCAAGTGCTGTCTTTAATGCCAGCTCGATCATGACGTGCGTCTGCCTCCCCTGTGATGATGATGCGGTCCGCAAGACGTTCGACGTTACGAACGGTATAAATCCGGTCAGACGTTGTTATTTTCCAGTCGATATCAATATTCAGGTTCGGATGAGTGGTAAAAAGACACGTTTCAACAACCTGCAGTTGATCCAGTGTGCGGACCTTTCTGCCCGACACCAGTTCGCGCTTCGCCCAGGCTTTCCCGGTCGCGACCAGTTGTTCCGGCAGATGTTCACCCAGCGGCCCCCGGCCGGATTGCATATACCCAATCGAAAGACGGCAGGTCATCTCTTCCGGCTTCAGGCTCATACGGTGTTCTCCTGCAACGGGAAAAGAAGGTGCCGGACCGCAGCCGTCTCCAGCCACTGACCGGTGAAACCATTCAGATACGCATCCCCGACCAGATACTGCATGGCCAGCTGGATATCTTCATCCGCCACAAAACCGCGTACCCCTTCCGGCAGCGCCTGCAGTTCGTCATCGCTTCCCACCAGTTTGCAGTAGTAGTCACGCTCAATACTCTTTTGCGCAGCCGCCACCATTTTAGTGAGCATGTCGTCATGCTCCGTGAAATCCGGCTCCAGACGGAGCTGGGTTTTCACATCATCCAATGTCAGTATCATGGTCATCGGCTCCCTTGCGGGGACTCAGCGCCTTTTCCGCATCTTCTGGCCATACCGCAATATGGCGTTCAACCAGTTTCTCTGCATACTCAGCATCAAAACAGGCCGTATCACCGCGTGAATAACGATGATAGGGTCCCAGGAAAAAAACCGCTTTCCGCGCCACTTCTGCTCCCGTCAGGCCCGTGGCCCCGTTTGTTTCACTTCCGGTCAGATCAACACCTGTATCACCTGAACCCGCTGCAGTATTCTGACCGCCATCCCCGTCCACTGTATTTTCCGGCGTCAGTTCATCCGGCTTTTTCACATCACCGGCTGCAGCCGCCGCTGCCGCTGCTTTTGCCGCTTTCGTCGTCATCGTTTTGCTCCTGAAAAGAAAAAACCCGCTGCTGCGGGCCTGGGGAATTACGTGCTTTTACGCTTTGCGACCGTGGTCGCACAGAGTGCAGGACCGGTTAAAACAGCACTTTTGTCCCGAGAACAAGACCTTCCGGATGACGGAAGCCGATATCGTGCTCCGTCACCACGCGGATCAACGACTGGTTACGGGAGAACGCGGAAACCAGATTGCCATCCCCGTCCTGGTAGGAGGCTTCCTGCGAGAACGACACCTTCATGTTGCCGTCTTCACCGATAACCACATCATTAAAGTCAGCGAAGTAAATTTCCGACTCTTTGCCTGCGTCACCGAGGTTTGCCGGGATAGCGCTGGTACGCTGAATCTGAAATCCCTTCAGGATCCCCTGGGCCATTTCCGGGTAGACCTTGTTACCGTTACCGTCGCGCAGACCGAACAGTTTCATGTAGGTACGGTTCGACATACCCCAGCCGCAGCTGATCATGTTGCTGTTGCCGTCCATAGCCATCAGGATGATGCTGTCGAGATAGGTATCAATCGTCTGCAGATTAACCTCTGCAGCAGCTTCCCACGGCAGCAGGCGGTTCCACTCAGTTGCCCGCGCTTTCATACCGACAGGCGTATCACCGGTACCGTCATCGCGCATAAAGGCTTTATCTTCACGAACAGAAATCGCGGTCAGAATATCCTGCAGGACCAGCTGCTCCACGTTGTAGCCAGCACGACCAATCAACTGGTTGGAGATTGGCACCATCGCAATCATGGTTTTCGCAGTGAGTTTCACATCATCAAAGCGGGCTTCTGATACTTTCGCATCCTTGCCTTCCCCGGTGTAGCTCGCCGTCGCACCACCGGCCAGACGCGGCAGCGCCATATTGCCGTTCGGCAGCGGAATTGAGCGCGCGCCCAGCTTACGAACGATAGTGCGATCGCGCAGCAGCTCGATCACCTCGCTGTGGAGGTTTTGTGGAATAAGAACGCCACCTGACGCGGCGGCAGTATTGATGGCCATCGAGACAGACTGGTCATTCAGTTCTTCAGCTGCAAATTTTGCAGCGCCCTGGACGTTACCCTGTGCTGCCGCAATCGACATCACCAGACGGGTCATGCCTGCGCCGGTATATTGCTTTGGCTCTGCCTTAATGCTGATACCAGGAGCCTGCTGTGTGGCTTTAACCGGTTTGGCGACAAGCGCTGCAGCATGTTCAGCCGCTTCCAGACGCTCAATCTTGGCGCTGATATCCGTGAACTGCTGCTGCAGGCTGGCAAATTCGGTTAACTGCTCCGCTGTCAGCGTACCGCCACCAGTTTCTACTGCCGCCAGTACCTGAACCTTCTGATTAATACCCGCACGTTCACGACGCAATTCTTCAATCTGTGGCATAGTTTTCTCTCTTTTTTGCATAAAAAAAGCAGCCAACAGGCTGCTTTCTGGTAATGACGCGTTAGCGCCGGGTCACATTCTGGTTTGCAGGTCCATCGCGGCGGCCTGCAACTTTATGGAAGTGGTTCGTTGAGGTTGTTTGTACTTTGCTGCAATGGCATTAATCGCAGACTGAGGATCCGAAACTTCATCGGCAAGACCAGCAGAAATGGAATCAGCGCCGAAATAGATTCCGGCCTGCGTGTTAATCACCGTCTGAGGGGCAAGATTCCGGTATTCCGCTACAGAGGTAATAAACGTCTCGTACATATCGTCAATCATCCTCTGGAACATTCCCCGAGCGTCTTCACTCAGTGGCTCATGTTGTGTACCGTTATTTTTGTTATCTCCCCGAAAAATCGTGGTGAATGTTAACCCCATTTGCTCTTCCATCCTGGAAGTATCCAGGTGTTCCATAATCACTCCAATCGAGCCGACTCCACTGGTCTGGCTGACTACAATTTTGCTGCAGGCCGAAGCGATAAAGTAAGCCGCAGAATAGGCGCTGTAGTTCACAATTGCAGTAATAGGCTTAGTTTGACGTGACTGGAAAATATAATCGGCCAGTTCCTTGCATCCAACCGCCGCACCACCACCAGAATTTATATCCAGCACAATTTCACTGATGGAAGGGTCATTTAATGCAGCATGCACCTGGCTACGTATGCGCTCATAGCTGGTAAGTTCAGAACACATTGCAGTAATTTGCCCACGACGCGGAACCAGAATGCCGTGAACAGGAATAACTGCCATTCCACCAGCTGGTTGAACCAAATCTGGCGCCTGATTGTTATCAGGCTCCTGCGTCATGTGAATTCCAGCCTCTTCTGATAATCCCTGAATACGGGGAACCAGCACAGCTTTTACAGAATCCATTGTCTGTCGTGTCACGTAATGTGGTACACCAAAGACCATAGCCGCCAGATGCGGCAGATTAATTAAATTTTTTGTCATGATGTTTACCGGGTCAGCCCGCACTGCGGGTGATATTCAGTTTCTGGACAGAATAGAGTTGATTTCTGCCAGTTGTTTAGTTGTTGGCGTGTTATTGCCAGGTAAGATTTGTTTACTGTCGACCATATTCAGAGGCGTCAGGTATTTGTCCCCTCCGGCGATGGGTGGAAGGTTCTCCATGCGGCGAATATCATTAACCGATAACCACCCCCACTGGCGGCCTAATGCATAAGATTCATAACGCGACTTCTGATCCCCGCGCAACAGGCCAGAGACATTGAATTCTATGTACAGATCACTGCGCTCGCTGGGTAAAAGCAGATCGCGCATTAATGCGCCTTCATGACGCTTCAGCCAGGCCAACAGCGTGTACATCACAAACTGCAGCCCCTGGTGCTCAATGTTGTTATTCGTGGCTTTCGCCAGCATCTGCACCATATGAGGCGGGATTTTATAGAGTCGGCACACTTCCTCCACGCCCCACTGACGGGACTGCAACAGCTGCGCTTTCTCATTGTCCTGAGATAACTGCTTGTAGCTCATCCCTTCCTGAAGCAATGCAACAGAGAAGGCGTTTCTGACACCGGAATATCTGTCCGTCCACTTTGCCAGCAGGCGGTCGATAGCATCCTGGCTTTTGATCGTCGGGGCGTCTTTTGGTCGCTCAATAACGCCGCTCATCGTACAGCCACGGCGAAAAACCTGAGAAGCGTGCTCTTCCACCGCCAGACTTAACCCAAGAACGTCTGCGTTCGTCTGGATTGGAGAGCTACCGATATAACCATCCAACGAGAAAACTTTCACATGATGCATCATGCGCATTGGCAACGTTTCGCCAATTTCGGGGAGTTCATAATAGGGCATCCCGTCAGGCCCTTTCAGGACGATGACTTTTTTGGGATTAACCGGGATTAATTCCCTCGGGAAACCTTTCCCGTCCCTGTCGATGATCGAGTAGCAATTCCCCTCCAGACCAAGCAGGCCCTGCTGCTGTTCAAAGTATTCAAATGAAGTGTCTTTTTTGTTGGGCTGGGAATGAATCAGATCATAAACAGGGTGGTCAGTCGCCCGTTCACGGCCTCCGTTAGCGCCTCGCCTGTAAAGTTCACACGGCAGCTGCGCCACCGATTCTGCCAGAAGCGTTACACATGCCCGGACCGCCGATAACGCCATTGCGGTTTCAGAAGTGATAATGATCCCCGCCTTACTCTGGCTGGAACTCACACCACCCAGCATCGCCTGCCAGAAACTACCACCAGACTGAGATTTACCCCGAAACATCAGGGGAATGAACATTATTCACCCCCTGATTTAATTACGCTGGCAGACATTGATTTCGCGATTAAAAATGACCACAGCAGGCAGATTGAACCGCCAGTAATAAGCCCGGCTGCAGGTGAAATAAGCCAGGCACCGGCAGACAGTAACGCGGCTCCGGCGAGGCCGATAAAAAAACTTAAAAATGTCATTAGCATGCTACATCTTCCTCGTCGTAAACGGATGAATTACTCGCCCGGCTATTCAACATTGCCCGTCCGATTGCCATAATCAGCGAAACCGCGCCATCGATTTTGTTTTCGTTCTGCTCTTTGATGGGTTTAACCACATCGTCATTACCGGGCAAATACTTCCCGACGACGTTGCTGATACACCAGCTCATAATCGGGTTCCCGTCGTGATGAAAGCGGCCTGACTCAATGGCGGCTTCCAGCTCCTTCGTCGGATCAGACATATTGGTGTAGTTCTGAACAATAGTGATCGGATTAAGGCTTTCATCAGCCAGATCATGTGAAAGCCCCGTCGCGCCGAAAGGGTCAATCGGTGACTCACTGACTGGGTTGAGCTTGTTTGCCGCCTTGGCCTCTTCAAGGATGTAGCGGTAATCAACTTCAGCGCCATCAGTAACTGTAAGCAGTCCCATTTCAACCCATTTCTGAAATCGCTCCGCAGTACGACGATCTTCGTTCTTTTCAACGCTGAATACTGCGTCGTAGGGAACCCAGAAGCGGGGAGCAACGCTGTAGTAATGTGTCTTGCCGTCAATTTCCCTGGTGAACAACCGCGCCATACTGTTCATATCCAGCTTGCGCGCCAGGTCGAAAGACAGAACACATGGCTGTCCTTCGAATTGCTCCAGCGTAAGTGTCTTATCCTCACAGTTCTGCCAGGAAACCAGGTTGTAGAAAGCGGCACGGGCTGCAACCCAGATGTTGAGGTGTTTAGTTTTAAATACACCAGCCTGACGGGCGTTATTAATAGCTCTCTGTTGCTGGCTGAGGAGAAAGTCACGATAGACCGACACGCCCATATTCGGGTTAGCTTTTTCCAGCACTTTAGGATCGGTCCAGTCATCCCCCTCGTCGACGGTGTATATCACGCCGAACAATTCCTCATTCGGTACTGTGCCGTTCAGCATCTCAATCACTTCACGCCGTTTGTCGTAGCATGGACCCTCAATGTTGTAACCCGCCGTCGTGATCGCCCACATTAGTGGTTGTCGCCGCGCCCCCATACCCGTCAGCATAGTGGTGTAGAGCGAATCTGTGGGATGTTCGTGATACTCGTCAACAATTGCACAGTGCGGTGAAGCGCCGTCCCCAGGGTTACCAATCAGCGGCTCAAAACGCGCGCCATCTTCTGGCCGGTTCAGGTTGGACGCATTAACTTCAATCCCGAACGCTTCCACCAGCAGCGGGGTGCGCTTACACATCAGACGAGCTGGTCTGAATACTTCCCACGCCTGTTTTTCAGTTGTGGCCCCGGAATATACTTCAGCGCCAAACTCGTTATCACAGGTAAAACAGTACAGCGCCACACCTGCCGAAATAGCTGATTTCCCATTTTTACGCGGTATCTCCGTGTAAACCTCGCGAAATCGTCGAAGCTTCGACCCTTTCTGGACCCAGCCAAAGGCGCAGCACACAATAAACAGTTGCCATGCCTCCAGAGTGATCGGCATCCGCTTGAATGCCCACTCTCCTTTTGTATGTGGCAACAACTGGATAAATTTCGCGGCCTTTTCTGCCATGTCTTTATCGAAGCGGTAACGAAATTTCTTACTCTTTTCAGCCGCCATGTCATCGATATGACGCTGGCAGGCCTGAATGACAAACTGGCACGCCGGAATTTTCCCCCGCACAACGTTGCGGGCGTATTGATTCGCGGCGTTTACGTTGGGGTACGATTTCCGGCTCATGAGTTGATCATCTTCAGGAATGGGTTAGAGGTTTTCTTCTGTCCGGCAAGGCCGATTAGGCGTTGTCGACTGCTGGGATCAAGGCCAAGCATGGAGCCGGTAGAGCTCATCTCCGATTCCTGCTCTTTCTTTGCGGTTAGCTCAGGGTTTTTTATCTTCCCCCCCATAGCACCAGTAATAGTCAGCCCTTCTCTGGCGATATTTTTAACCGCCCTGCGCCAGAACTCATATGCAACACACCAGCGCTCAAGTACGGCAAGATCGGTAACACACAGTAATCCCTGTCCACATAATTCTTTCGTGGTCAGTTCCCACATGACGGCCGCCATTGGCAGACCATCATCCTCAGAAAACCAGTCAGGTGGTGCCACACCTTTAATCGGTGTGAATACAGGTTCCTCTTTATTCAGGGCTCGTTTGCCGGGGTTCCCTGCCAGCTCCTTGCGCGCCGTTGGCTTGGGGCGACGCCCGGAACGCCCCGCCGTTCCAGCCATAAGCGACACTCCTGGTTAAATTTCATTTTTCGCGGGTATAAAAATGCGAGGAAGCGGGCAGTCCTGAAGTGCGAAAGGAGTCAGGGATTTGATCCCCCCTTCCCCAGACATCCGTCTGATTTAATCGAGATGAAAATCGTAATTCAGATTGCGGCGACTACAACTGCTCGCATTGTGCGAACAGGAATTCGAAAAATAGCCACTCAGCCCACAGTATATGTAATGGGCATAACTCATCGAATACGATCTCTTGCTGTCTTTGCTCTGTGGCATTCCCAGCACAACGACTCAAGGTTGGAATCGTCATCAGTACCGCCATGAGCTTTTGGAATGATGTGGTCAACGCTTTCCGCTTTCTTCGCTATCTTCTGCCGGCGATGGTTCTGACACAGGTATTTATCACGCTGAAGGATACGCGCTCGTTTAATTTCCCAGAGCCGCCCATATCCACGTTCTTGTCTGCTCTTTCCTGACTGATAATTCCGCCAGCCGTCACCAGCATGCTGCTTTCGGTGTTGGTCACAATATCCGCTGACATCGTTGGTGATTGCCGCACACCCTTTGTGTCGGCATGGGCGTTTAGCACGTGCTGGCATCGGCATAGTCCTGTTTGTTGGATACAAATTGTGTAATAGGCGGAAAGTAAAAATGAACCAGTAGTTGATTGAAAGTTCTCATAAATAGCGAGAATCAGCGTGGTTCTTGCCCCGTAACATCAAGGATTATCAGAAAGAAATAAAAATGAGAATTATTATCAAAACATTCAAGTGAGATCGCTGGAATAACAAACTCTTAATCTCTCAACAAAAATAAGGATTTGTTAAGCTTCATGATTTATGGTCGATGTAATACACCGTTTGAGGCAAGAATAATGGTCAAATTCTCAAAACTTCAGATTCGCTTACACTGGCTAACCCTGATATTAATAGCGATAACCTATGCAGCTATGGAGCTTCGTGGCTGGTTTCCCAAAGGCAGTAACACCTACCTTCTCATGAAAGAAACACATTACAATGTTGGGGTGTTTGTCTGGTTTTTAATGATAATACGATTAATTATTAAACATAAGTATCATGATCCAGCTATCACTCCCCCCCCACCAGCCTGGCAGATGATGGCTGCTAAAATAATGCATATCCTGCTGTACATTTCTTTTTTGGCTCTACCATTATTAGGTATTGCAATTATGGCTTACGGTGGAAAGGACTGGAGTTTATTAGGTTTTAACGTTGCATCGTTCGTTACTCCTGACGGGGAAACAAAATCACTTATCAAAGATACTCACGAAACACTGGCAAACATCGGATATTTTTTAATCGCAGCGCATGCTGGTGCAGCGTTATTCCATCACTACGTCCAGAAAGATAACACTCTTTTGAGGATGATCCCTGATTGTAACGATAAGAAATAAATACAAATTTTAATGTTTAACATTACAGCAGGCACTCAGTGAATGTCTGCTGTAATGCCTGCTCAGCCAAGTTGAAGCACACCGTGTTCTTTTGAATCAGAGAATGCAACAAACCCAGTGTATTCGGGGATAGTGTTCCGTCATCAGCATCAAATGCTGAAATGGTTGCGTGAAGAATCAAAAATGCTCCAAATCCCGCGCCGCTGCTGCCCCTCGATGGTCAGAATCGTCAAGGAGGACCCGTTAAAAGGTAAGCAGAAAATCTGTGGTTAGAAGTGAAGGCTTTGACAACGTTCTAAATTTTATGACAGAAATAAAAAAGCATTACCTTTCAAGATAATGCTTTTTCACTCGAACTGAATCTTATAACAATTAGATTAATGTGATTTTAATATCATAGCTTTCAAGCCCAGTCATTTTTTCACGAGCATTAAACTGGATATCGGAAACTTCTTTTCCTGTCTTTTTTTTGAGTTCAATAATTTTTTTTGTGATGAATTCAGAAATATCCGCTTCAGTTTTTCTTTTTAAATCTTCGACGTTCATTGTTTACCTCTCTTGATCTCTAACGTATCAACGCCAAGCATGTTACATTCCCCGTAGAGCACTTGTATAAGCGCTGATATGTTTAAAAGATAGAATAGAAAGACTCAATTATCAATAGTTTGCAGTACAATCTTCATACAAAAGAGCTCGCGACCACACAAACCACTGTACTAAAATCCGGGTCGGTCACGAAACAACCAGATCTCATTTCAAAAGCTTCGATGCTGCCTCGAGGATCTCTTCTGAACTGACATCACGATCAGAGGCTACATAAACTATTTTATGGTCTCCTGTCAGAGATGGAAATCCCGCTGACATCACGGGTAGGTGTGCTTTTTCCCCATTGGGAAACTCACGCATTATCGTAGTAATACCTTTCATTACGGTTACAACAACTGCAGGTTCTGCATTAAAAAAAACGATGACTTTTTTCATAATTTTACCGTGATGTCTCTTACAGAGATTGTCGGTTCAGCATACAAAAAAGGCTCCATAAGGAGCCTGAAATTTATTTTCTGAATTCTAACGAAGACTGACCAGAACGAATGTACAGTGCAATATTATCAAATGTAATCATTGTTGATTTGCAAAAAATACATTTTGCTCCGAAAGGATTTTTTTCAGTAACATCAAAGTTTGACGTTCGGTACTGAGATCCGTGGCAACACGGACATCTGAAGTGAATATTATTAGTAATAACAGTTACCTTATACAGCCACGACATTAACTGCCGTGGGGCCTTTAGGTCCCTGTTCAACACTAAATTCAACTTCCTGATTCTCATTCAGCGTCTTGAAATCATTACTCTGGATAGCAGAGAAGTGAACAAACACATCTTTACTACCATCTTTTGGAGTGATAAAACCAAAACCTTTTTCAGGATTAAACCATTTAACTAAACCAGTCATTTTATTAGACATAAACATTACCTTTATTGAGTAAGCCCTTGGGCAGAATGGTCCGAAAAAAATTATCAGAGAGAAAAGCTAACAAGGAAATCTCAACAGGAACAAGGAATAAAATTATTACAGCGACTGCTTCAGATAAATTCGTTACAAACCAGACATTCATTAACGCATGATTAACCAAACATAGCAAGGTTTAGTTTTGTAAGTAAATCTCAGTGGGTTTTGATCATAAAAATTAATTTAAATAGCTTAAATCGAAAATTATGTCATGCTGCGTAAGACCTTTATCTATCACCCTAAGTTGTCAGGGATTTTGACTCAAGGAAGAGTCGTATTTCCTTCATAGTAAAAATTCACAATTTTATCCACGAAAACCGTCAACATCTTAATTTATAGAGCTATTATTTTTCCTCTACGGTTCATTGTTAGTATTTTTACGGACTCATAAATCCGCTCACATGTCATTCCTGCCCGGTAGTTTTCATCAGCGCGTTCAGCATGGTATCGAGCTTCTTCTGTCAGGCTTCCTGGCATGTCTACGAGCATTGTGGTGTCATGGCGGATGGAAAGTTTTGTTGATTCGTTAGTTATCGAGCTGTAGAACGCTATGCTCTAGCGACTTGGAATAGGCAATCAGCCCGGTGTACTCAGGGATTGTTCCGGTAGTGATGGTGTATTGTGGCTGGCCATCTTCTTTTGCGAAGGCAGCCAGGTCTTCAATCTGCTTAGCTGTAAGAACTACTGTAATGCTCATTCCTCAGTTGTTAAAAAGCCCCGCTATTGCGAGGCTTGATTGATTATGGCTAACGACTACATCGTAACGGTTATAAAAGAAGCTATTAGCCAACATGTGGTGTATTGACCTGCCCCCACGATTAGATACAACACTCAGTTAGTAACGTCGGAATCTTCATTCTCAGAATGACCCTTTCTCCAGCCCGCTGCAAATTCAGACGGTGTCTGATAATTCAGCGTGGAGTGCGGGCGGCATTCGTTATAATCCTGCCGCCAGTCATTAATAATTTTCCTGGCATGAACGATATCGCTGAACCAGTGCTCATTCAAACATTCATCGCGAAATCGTCCGTTAAAGCTCTCAATAAATCCGTTCTGCGTTGGCTTGCCCGGCTGGATTAAGCGCAACTCAACACCATGCTCAAAGGCCCATTGATCCAGTGCACGGCAAGTGAACTCCGGCCCCTGGTCAGTTCTTATCGTCGCCGGATAGCCTCGAAACAGTGCAATGCTGTCCAGAATACGCGTGACCTGAACGCCTGAAATCCCAAAGGCAACAGTGACCGTCAGGCATTCCTTTGTGAAATCATCGACGCAGGTAAGACACTTGATCCTGCGACCGGTGGAAAGTGCGTCCATGACGAAATCCATCGACCAGGTCAGATTGGGCGCCGCCGGACGGAGCAGCGGCAGACGTTCTGTTGCCAGCCCTTTACGACGTCTTCTGCGTTTTACGCCCAGGCCACTGAGGTGATAAAGCCGGTACACGCGCTTATGATTAACATGAAGCCCTTCACGGCGCAGCAACTGCCAAATACGACGGTAGCCAAAACGCCTGCGCTCCAGTGCCAGCTCAGTGATGCGCCCTGATAAATGCGCATCAGCAGCCGGACGGTGAGCCTCATAGCGGCAGGTCGACAGGGATAAACCTGTAAGCCTGCAGGCACGACGTTGCGACAGACCGGTCGCATCACACATCAACATCACGGCTTCCCGCTTCTGGTCTGTCGTCAGTACTTTCGCCCAAGAGCCACCTGAAGCGCCTCTTTATCCAGCATGGCTTCGGCAAGCAGCTTCTTGAGTCTGGTGTTCTCTTCCTCAAGCGACTTCAGGCGCTTAACTTCAGGCACCTCCATACCGCCATACTTCTTACGCCAGGTGTAAAACGTGGCATCGGAAATGGCATGCTTGCGGCAGAGTTCACGGGCGGGTACCCCAGCTTCGGCTTCGCGGAGAATACTGATGATCTGTTCGTCGGAAAAACGCTTCTTCATGGGGATGTCCTCATGTGGCTTATGAAGACATTACTAACATCGGGGTGTACTAATCAACGGGGAGCAGGTCAGTATGGTTGTTAACCGCCCACCAGGACAATAAACATGTCGATACTCAAAGATATCAAGATGCGTACTTTACGCCATGTGAAAAGTACTTGTCCTCATTGCTCCCGCCAGTCAAAGCACAGTCTGTCGAGAATAAAAAACAATATAACGTTAATTTGCCCCTTCTGTGGAAACATCTATCTTCCATCGGAAAGCAAACCAATAAAGTAACTGATTGACTACCAAATAAAACTCATACTCTCAGAATGTGGCAAAGCAGACATAACCTTTTATTGTTGTTCTCATTTAAGAGAATGTAACACCCAGAGTGGAGAGGTTTTTTTTCTTCTCCACAATACGGCGATCAAGTTCAGCCACTGCATGCGGGCGTATGGCATCAAGAAAGGCGTTATCCTGATAGGTAGACTGGATTGTCACACCAAGTCCGGCACCACTTTCCAGTATGCTTTTCTGAAGTTGTAGTTCTTTTATATCGTTATTGAGGTAATACGCTTCACTTAGGTTTTCTGCGTTCATCTTCTAACCCTGTTGTTGTTTGACTGCCTCACTGAGTCGTAAATGCGCTCACACGTCATTCCTGCCCGGTAGCTTTCGTCAGATCGCTCAGCATAATATCGAGCTTCTTCTGCAAGGCGTCCGAGCATGTCGGCGAGCACTGCGGCGTCGGCTCCGGCTGTTTTGCTTCTGACGGCAGTGGCAAGATCTGCGGTGTGCTTTGCGGCGTCCAGGCGGGTGGCAAGCTTTGTTGCTTCGGTACGCAGCTGGTTAACAGTGGCAGACAGGCCAGCAGCAGTGGCAGCAGATTTAGCGGCTTGTGCTTGTGCATCTTTTACAGCCTCATCACGGGCAATTATGCGCCCTTGCTCAATCATGCGGGCGGCGGTCTGCGCGTTCGCTGTTCGCGATGATTCCGCGCTGTCACGTTCCGCCCACTTTTTTTCCCAGCCGCGGCCGCTCCATACACTACCCGCGATGAATGCGATGGCCACCAGCAGAGAAATGGCAATAAACTGATAGCGCAGGCTCACTGGTCTATCCCCCAGCACGCCAGTGCACTTTCCTGGTCTCGTCGTTCAACCTGTCCATAGCAACCATTCTTCTGGCCTTTGGTCAGACGACAATCGCGGCCACCGTCTTTAATCCACCAGCGGATCGCCTCACATGCCCCTTTTGTATCTCCGGCGTTGATACGCTGGTAGAACGTTGACGGGAAGCATTTGCCTGGACCAATGTTGTAAGGACAGAAAGAAGCGATACCTGCCTTCTGCTGCTCACTCAACGGAACTTTTATATTTCGTTCAACCCATGCCAGCGCCTTGTCGCGTTCTATGGCGTTTACCTGGGCACATTTCTCAGCAGAAAGCCTCATGTCCTGAACTACTGGCTTACCATCAACCATCGTGGCGCCACGGCAAATCGTCCAGAGCCCTCCGCCGTCGCGATACGCCGTCAGACTATTACCCTCTTTCTCATCCAGAAACTGATCGAGAATAACTGGCGCGGAGGCTCCCGCAAGAATCAGACCAACGACCGCTGCGCTCAGTTTATTCTTCAGCTTTGGTGACATTGCCATTAAGCCGGTCCTCCCTTTCCTTTTTCCTGTAATACCAGTTCACAGCACAGGTGATAACGGTGCATGCAATACCGACAATAATTGCCCAGTCACTCAGGCTTAACCCTGCAATTCTGTCGGCCAACATCCAGGACACCTCTTTTGCTGTTTTAGCTGTTTCGGCATATGCCTTCGCTGATACACCGCAACCGGTCAGCGTGGTTCCTGTTCCATATGAAAGTCTGCTGTAAATGGCGCTCATTCTGGTCATAGCCTCACCTCCGATTCTTCGGATGGCGCTGTGTGTGATTAAAGGGTCAGGCTTCACGGGCTGGATTTATCAACAAAGCACGTAGCGGATGATTCCCGTGAGCCTGAAATGAAAAAGGCCGCCATGCGGCAGCCTCGAAGTAAGTACAGTTGTTTACAATGGTGGAGAGAGAGGACCTTCTAACACCTCTGCTTCACCGTTATGGCAAATGTCATCGCCTCTGGTCAGATGCCAGACACCTGTGATTGTTTTACCCGTCTCCAGATCATCAACAGTGTCATTCGTGTAGTACGCCACCTGTACAATGCCAACATGCTGAATCCAGTAATAGCCCTCTTTCATAAGCTCCTCCGCGATACTCAGCAGATAGTATAGAGCGGCACAAATAATGCTGTGGTGCAGGAAACCACAACTTAACCTTTGCTAATAAAGTAATTTCGAAAGATGACGATAATGGGTAATAAATGTAAGGCCGGAGGAACCACCATGAGCATGACCGTTAGCACTTTGGGTCAGGACATACTGCAAAGCACAGTAAAACAAACATCTTCAAGTACTGGCAACTCTGTTTCACAACAAATTCAAAACCTGAAAAAACAAATTGGAGAGTTGACAAAAGAACTCAGCGCCATGGGTTCAAAAATAAATGAAGTAACCTCCGAAGATGAGGCAAAACTGCTTAAACAGCAGATGGAGATGATTCAAAGGCAAATCGAGTCTATATACGCAAAAATTGCTCAATTACAAAAACAAGAAGCAGAAAAAAACCAAATGGTATCGGAAGCATTACCTACGGTAAGTGACAAATCAAGTTCGAACGTTGCAGGGAATAATACTAAAAATATTGATGTCTACGTTTAGCAGTTGCCCCCTCTCATTTTTCCTCTGAGCTAGAAACGACAAAGCATTGAGCATTGTGAGAACTTGTTTTCAAGTTAACGATTTCAGCTCGGCGATATGACAGGGGTACTGGTGTAATACACCTCGCGAATACCCCTGTCGTATCGCCGGAAAGCAAAAACCCCGCGCTGGCGGGGTTCTCGTTATATTCAAATTGTTCGCTTTTCGTCGCTGCCATCGTGGCGCAGCTCTGCCAAGCATGAATTAATTATTCACTTTGTTGGCCCGTTTTCAAACGTTTTTACGTCATAAAGCACTTATAGCTAATTCCCGCTGCCATTTTGTACAAATATCGTTCAATCAATGAGCTACTTGTTGCAAAACGATCGTTTTGAACGATCGATAAATGAAAATTGATCTGTAATACCAATTTTAATTGTGTGGTTATCGCACGTAGACTCAGGGCAAAACCTAATAAATGGAATTATCATGAGCCTTTATCACTACTTGGCCATATATATCGCGGGTTTCATCGCAATGTTTGCTTTGTTAGTTCGTGGGGATCGAGTACACGGCCTCGAGTTTGACCTGGCTGATACGTTGATAACCTCCTTTCTGTGGCCCTTCTACTCTGTGGCTATTATCTGTATTAAGATTTATGAGCGGTTTAGACAGAATCGTCACTAATAACCTTTTATCCCGGCTACTAACCGGGTTTTTGGTTTCGAATTACAGACTCATCAGCCTCCCGGTCAGTTCCTCTTTTGGTATGACCAACCATCCTCTAATCCGGCTCTCATCTGGTTACGAACCGCAAGGAATGTTTTTGCTCTGAATATTTCCAGGCACCATCGCACGCGTTTTCTCGCCTCCCCGTCGGTTAACCATGGCGCAATCGCCTGCAGTTCGCGGGTTATGTCTGAGATTTTTTTTCGGGTGGTGTAATACTGAAGACCAACGACATAAACCGGATCGTTTATATCCAGTGCCTGCAGTACGCATTGTTCAACAAAATCGACATCATCATTATGCAAAGCTTCATCAATCACACTGGCTGTTGACTGTGGCCAGAGAATGCTATGTGCCCTGTTCATCGCCTGCTGTCCACGGAATCCCTCTTCACGAGCCTGGTTCAACGCTGCGGTGAAGCGTTCTAACGCCTTATCTGACCAGTTCCGTCCCTTAAGCACATTCCAGCACGCGTGTCCTCGCGGCATACGTGGTGCTGTTTTTCCTCCCACCCCTTCCCCCCAGGTAGTGAGCAAGGATTTAATCCATCCGGACTGAATCCCCGTAAGGAGAATACATTTACCCAGCCAGCTTTTACGCGGCGCAGCTGCTGCTTTTTCAAATGCTGACTGTTTTAGTCTGCGTTGGCGTGGCGTCATGCTTTTAGCTCCTCAATAATTATTCTCCCGGTTTCTCCCCATAATTTTGATACCCGTGCATCCCATATGTGAGCGTCATCTTCGTAAATAGCATCCATCAGGGCTTTCATCATGTTGTCGAAATCAGGTTTAGCCTTGTGTGGTTTACCGTTGAGTTCGGCCCGTTTCTTTTTGCTCCAGCTCGCTGGCATCGGAAGAATGAAGGTGACATGCGAACCGCTTTCCGGCAGCTCAACACCCTGCAGACGAACTTCATCACAGAAAGCCCGGTAACGCAGAACCTCGGGGCGCTTTTTCCATTTGTCAGCGCGCGTCATTCTGGGCTTACCGACGGGTGTAATTGGATATTCAGGCATCAAGAGCCTCCTTGATTCTTTTACCGATCCAGCGCATAACCGGTACAGCCATACTGTTGCCGATCGCTTTGTAGCGCGGACCATCTTTCGCCAGTCGGTAGGCTTCTTCTGCAGTTATTTTTGGGTTGTGATGGCGCACGTAAGCATATTCATCAGCAGTGATCTGCTTACGCTTATCACGGGGGATTAAAGTGTGGTTATCGGGGAAGCCTTGCAGACGCTCGCACTCAACTGGTGTCAGGCGACGAACGGCCATGTCTTTCATTACTGAAGGGGATAAATTCGATCCGCTACTGGCGGCGGTCAGAGTTGGGGATTGTTCTTCTGCCCAGCCAATGCCACCCGCTTTTGCGCCTTGACCAGCCTTGAAGGCATAAGCAACTGCATTTTCCTGCCCGTGATTTCGTCCCAGCGTATGAGCAAAATTAATGTTTGTGTCTGGGTCTTGTGTGCCGTGAATGGCATAGGTATCCAAATCTTCAGCCATGCTGTCATTTGATTTGGCAAGCAACGTTCTACTGACGTCTGAATAAGTCACAGTGAGATCGGTTGCATCTTTATGGTCGCGCGCTTTAACAGTGGATGCGGTTTCATCATTAACATAATCACCAAATGCCCGCATGCGAAAGACACCAACGATTCCACCTCCGCGCTGGCTGAATAATTCCTGGTTGCTTTGACCTATGCCTCCGATGTTGTGTGACTGGTTGAGGGTTGGATGTGGATTATATTCCCCATCCCAGTGGCTACCGTTAGCAATGCGACGCCCAGTATTTGCGGTAATGCCCTTCCCCGCTTTTCGGCGCGGCGGAGTATCCCGGCGCATGCCTTCGGACTCAAAAAGTATTTTTGCGGGATCGATATCCCCTCGAGCGCTTGCGATAACAAACACACGGCGGCGTCGTTGGGCCACTCCGAAAAATTGAGCGTCGAGCACTCGCCAGCAGATAGCCCTTTCTGGTCCCAGCACATAACCAGCGTTTGTCCATTTTTTCCCTGGTGATTCCAGTTCACAGCTTTCACCGGCAAGCCCTGCAAGAAAACATCCGAAAGCGTTATCTCTGCTGCTGAATACTCCGGGTACGTTTTCCCAGACGACAATGACGGGAGGTTTTCCCTGTTCTCTTCGTTTTTCATCTATTGCGTTTACCAGTTCAACAAAGGCGAGAGTTAATTGACCGCGGGAATCAGTCAGACCAATACGCAGACCAGCGATGCTGAATGCCTGGCACGGTGTGCCACCTACCAGAACATCTGGTGCCTGGATTTCTCCGCGCCGTATTGCTGCGGCGATTTTTGTCATATCACCGAGGTTTGTTACGTGCGGCCAGCGATACGCCAGAACAGCAGATGGGAAATCTGGACCGTTTTTATAATTGTGTTCAGGATCGAACTGAGAGAACCATGACGGTCGCCAGCCCAAAACCTCCCACGCTATACTTGCTGCCTCAATTCCACTACATACTGAACCATAAGTAATACTCACGCTGATTCCCCCAGTTCGTAGAGAACCTGCACCAGCAACTCTGTTTCAGTACCGAAATTGTTTTCCCAGGATTGGCGGCCAGCATGAATGGCTATGCCGTATCCGCCCTGGCGGTGATGGATTGGGCAAAGAGGAATAACTTCGAAATTGTCAGCGCGCTGGCCAACTCCCTGACCAGTTCGGATGTGATGTATTTCTGCTGGAGTTTCACCCTGCTTCAGGTTTTTGCAGACAATACAGCCCAGCCCGGCTACTCGGGAAAGGTGGAGTTTTTCAGATTTATTTTTTGATCTGCTCATGCTGCGCCACCAGCACGAACAAAGACACCGCTCACGAAGAAACGGTGTGATTGGGATATTTCAGCTTTATACGCCATCGCTATTTTCCGGTTGGCGCAGTGTTACTCAGTGGGCTGTTCAGACCCGTGTTTGAGTATAACCCAACTTATCAGGCATCTGAAACAGGAAGACCAGCTTTCTTTCTTGCTTCATCCAGCGCCCGCAACGACGTAACAAATTCATCTTTGCGCAGCGCGAATCCCCTTTCTGCCCTGCCCTTTACGATATAAATCAGAACCGGGCCAGTATGCTCCGGCAGTCCGGGAATTAAATCATCCGGAATTTGCATGAGATGCCCCTTGCGGTGATATCCACACCGTTAAGCCAACGGAAATTGCTTCTTAGCAGTAGCGCGGCGCACAACGAAAAAGTTAGCAATCAGGTGTAATAAATGGTGGCATAGACCGCCAATAAGGGGCGATCAGTTGAAAAACCAGTCGTCGGCGCTTTCCCATGTTTCCTGCAGGATTTCCTCCACCTTCGTTTTATCGCCCTTATCACCACCGAAAACAGTCAGGCTATCGCCGCTAGCTCTGCGGATAACCAGAGAACAATTTTCATATTGATTCTGAAGCCGTTTAAGCAACTCTTTTTCGAGTGCGGGTATGGCGCCGCTCGGAAGGTCTTTTGATTTGTTGATGGTAAGTTCTATCTTCATAATTCCCTCTACACCAATATACTGTACATTTATACAGTATACCTATTGAACCTCATATTCAAGTGGTTAATAGCACTTTTCGCCAAAGCCATACCGTTGTATACACTAAGTTTTTCCGAATATTCGGAACTTATTAATTAAGAAGGTTGAAGCGGAATGAGCAAGAAAAAACCCGCCGAAGCGGGTTTTCTTAAATATTACGCAGCGCTCTGTTCAGAGCAATCACATACAGGAATCGGGAAAGGATGCCCCTTTCTCGCATAACGCATTACTCCATTGACACAAACGGAGTAGCGAAAAATAATTTCGCACGTCTTCCCGCATTTACTACAGGTTCCCATTGCCATAGCCTGAGTTTCCCTGCATACCTGTAAATCCACACAGGTTGCGCTTTGTTAGGAGAACCACTAAACTTCAGCTGTCTAAGAAGAGTGTCGTGGCTGGATTGCCTCCATACTCTGTGGAATGTGTTAGCGCACACTCCGCCCCCGGAAGCCCTGTTAGCGCAGGGCTTTTTCAATAAAACTCAAAGCAAAGTTGTCTTGTTTGATAACCAAGCTTATCCAGCATTGTTTCTGCAAACAAATCCGCCTGCCATTCAGAGTCTTCATTTATCTCTGGTTGTTTATTAGCAAAGTGTAAAACAGGCTTATGCTGAAGAAGCAAATGACCTAACTCGTGAAAAATAACGAACAAAGCCGACTGTTCTCCTGCACATGCCATTTCATAAATGTGGTTTGGTACCCTGATGGTTAAATTTTCTGGCTCACAGTGTCCGATAGTCAATCCCAGCGTCTCCTGGAACCATTCATCATCATCCATTGGATCGAGAACAATATTCCATTCAGAAAGCTGTTCCAGCGCAATATCAAATCTGCGTGGTCTACGTTTATATTTATATTTGCTTGTAAAACCTAATGCAAAACAGGCATTTACTGCTCTTAATTTAATATCAAGTTCGCCTAAAGGACGAACACGTGTACCACGCATTTGATGCATAAAGATTACCTACATAATTATTTCTTATTAATTTCTGCGAGCAACTCAGCGAATTTTTTTAATTCTTCATGAGTAAACTCCGATTTGGCAAATCCTGCCACTAGCATTTGTTGTTGCTTTGAGAGGCCTTCAATTGGTACAGACTCGTTTGAAATGTTAGCCAATACATCTAAGTCCTCAATATAATAACCTTGCTCAGCGAAAAGCTCATTGATTGCCGATACCCACTTAGCAGGAATTTTTTTTGAGCCAGTCTCTAAACCACTTAAAAATGCAGAGGTTGTTCCCAAAGCCTTAGCCATAGTGAGTAAGGTGTACCCAGTATCTATCCTCGCTTTTCTGACGGCCTTACCGAATTCAGTGAGTGCCATAGTCCAATCCTCAGTTTGCTTATGTGTACAGGTTTGGTAATACCCTAACCTGTTAAATACCAAATGTTATGATGATGAATTTACCACACAACATAATTTTGTAAACCATTTTGGTTAATTTTTTTCTCGATATCGCTACTTCAATTCTAATCTTCGTATTCTACCGAAACTAGCTGCACTTTGATGTGTAGTCGTGGCTCACCGTCTTTAGGTTCAGGCCACTGTCTGGATTTGTTAATCGCCAACTTCTCAATCATGGCCCTCGTAATGAACTCGTCAGAAATCCCCATGCGCCTTTGGGCATCCCACAACAAAAACTGCATGTCAGCCCACTCAAACGGATCAGATGGGTCTGCAGCAGCCTCGAGCGCTTCTTTGGAAAGGTGCTTCAGAGGGCCAACTGGACCGACATCGCCGAAAGTAGCCTGTGACCATGCTGCATGTTCACGGCGTACTTGCTCACGGGCCATCGACTCCAGAACCCCACTAAACACTTTCACTGCATCAGCCATTGCGTAGCCAAGATTGCCACCATCACTTTGAGCTGCCGCTTTGCTGAGTATTTCGCGCATCTGGTGCAGGCGCTCTAGTGATACAGGACCGTGCGCCGGGTGGTTGTTAGTTGTCATGTATTATCGCCCCCAATCAGAAACTTCTTCCTGCACGCGGAACTCAGCCTCTACCGCATCAGCCACATCGTTATCCATCTCAAGACTCGCTGCCGCCAGTTCACGCGCAAATGCCTTCCGGCGCTTCTTGTTTCCCATATTCCACTCACGGCCTTTGAGTTCGTTATTCCACGCCCTGACCATATAACCCATCATTGATTTAGCCATCATTCATCCCCCTCACACCGGAATCCTGCCAGGCGAATCTGCCGCTTGGCGAGCGTCATAGCCTCTTCATATGCTTTTTCTTGCTCATTCCAGTAGCCGTTTGTTTTTGGCAGCAAAACGGGATTAGCTAACTTTGCCTCCAGTTCTGCTATACGCTTCTCTGCTGCTGCCAGCTTGACCTCTGCGCGGTTTGCACGCTCGCCCTCAGATTCTGCTAACTGGTGGTAATGCCACTTTTCACCTTCGTATGCGCTGACGTAGCCTTTCTCTTTCTCCAGTTCACCCAGCAGGCCTTCAAGCTCATCAGTCGAAAGGTGCAAAAGCTTAACCCCGGATTCAAGCGCCGTATCGAGATAGTTGCGCATGCGCAGCGCCTGTTTGTTGAGTGCTGTCATTGGGCTGCCTCGATATCTTGTTTAAGGTCCTTATTGTTCACACGCGCCAGCACGAAGGACTGATGGTCCAGTTTGTCAATTATCGCGTCATGGGCCACACCATAAATGCCACAGAAGCGTAAATAATCAGGTAAGTAGACACCATTTTTACGTAGCGTCATCGTCAGTGTCGTAGCCTCGTATCCATTAAGCACATGCTCCATCAGGTCCGCTTTTTGGGTTTTCAGTTCTGCTATGCGCTTCTCTGCGGCTTCCAGCTTTTCACGCGCATCCCGCATGTCGTCACGCATAGCAATCGCAACTGCTTCAAGGGAATCTTTATCGCGCTGTATCTCCCTGCACTTGCTCTCGGCGTTAGCGAGCCGTGAAGCCAGTTCTTCGTAGGTTGGTTTCATGATTTTTTCCCCTGGTTAATTTTTTCGACAAGTTCAATCCATTGCGGCGCCAGACGTTCTTCGGCACGCTCCCGGCTACCAGCTGGACAATCCTGCTGTACGCGGTGGCAGTTGTAAGGGCATTTCAGTCCGCCGCGGTGCCAGCCGAACTGGTCTTTTTTAAATGCGTATTCCGGCGCGTTTCCACAGGTCGGGCAGCGTGGTAATTCAGACTGTTTCATTGCGCCAGCTCCTGCATCAGCGCGCCATGTTTGCGAATGCTGCGAACGGCTTCACGAAGTTTTTCCAGGTTGGCCAGCTTCGCTTTCGTGCGGCGAATTTCACTTGAGATACCGCGTACCGTTGGGATCAGCAGATCATCAGGACGGCTGACGAAAGCGGGAATTTCCTCGACAATTTCAGTGACAGATTTTTCCGGTACTGGTGGAGTTGATGTCTCCGGTTCCCGTGGTGCAGAGCTTTTGTTTTTCACTGACGCAGTGGCCGACACCGAATAAACAAACTTGCTGCCAACTTTTTCGCGGATGATCCGCCCTTTTGTCATGTGGTGAGTCAGCATTGGCGCCACACGTTTTGACTCAATACCTGCCAGTGTTGCCAGCTCCAGAGATGTCTGTGGCCCATGTTCCGCCAGTAATGCGATGACGTCGCTGACTGATACAGTTGCTGGCGCTTTGCTGACTGAACTGATCGCTTTTGGCTGTGATTTAACTTTCCCAGTAGCAACTTTCCAATACCCGTTAGTCTGTGCAACTTCGTTACGTTCTTCATGCTCACGCAGCATCCCGATCACCGCCGCAGGCTCAATTTTCATGCGCGCCGCAATTTCACGGGCAGTCGCTTTTTCCATCGCTTTCAGTACGTCTAAAATGGTTTCCATAAAATTCTCCAAGTTAATTTTTTAGCCCCTGAAACCTTCAGGGATGGTGTTATCCGGGGCTGAAATGGCGTTAACATCCCGTTGTTGTGTGCTACCACCAAGGCGGATAATTAATTCATCCCACTTTTCCCGTAGCTTTGAAGGGCTCAGGATGTTGCGACACCAGAACGGATCGCGTTGTACGCGTTTGAATAAATCGCAAATCTGGCGATGTGTGCGCCCGTCTATGCAGCGCATCAGGCGTATTTCGTTTGCCCAGACATTCCAGTTAGGGTCTTTTGGGCGTGACAGTTCGCCGTCTGTCTCGGCGGCCTTCTCGTAGAGTTTTTTGATGCGGGAAAAAATCCACTCAGCGCACTGGTGATCTTCTGGTGTGCCCCATTTGCCCCTTTGCAGTTCAGAGGATGATTTTTTTTCTTCGCCTGTGGATAAATCGGCTTCCGGGGACGCAGTTCCCGGACAAGAAGAGATCTGTATGTATTTATCTGTTTTAAGATCTGTATAGAGAATAGATTCGGCTTGAGAGCCGTTTCCAGGATTCGGCTTATGAGCCGTTTCCATTCGGCTTAAGAGCCGTTTGGGTTCGGCTTGAGAGCCGTTTCCATTCGGCTTAAAAGCCGATTCCAGAGCTGGCGGGAATATAAGGGCAATTAATGCCTCTTCGTTGATGCGATAATGCATCTTCGGCGTACCGTTTACCTTGCGTTTCTTCTCTTCAATAACACCGGGCAAATACTGGCTGATTATTTTGCTCATTGCCTTGCGAATCACGTCCTCGCTGGAGGCTCGAACTTCCGCAGCAATTACCGCATGCTCTTTGTAAAACCAGCCATTTTCGAGGTGGGATTTACCTGACCAGAACACCAGTTGATTCAGGATCGCCGCGAGTAAATGCTGCTGGCGGTCACCCGCGAAAAAATCCAGGTAGGGACAAGGGATCGTGATGCTGTTCCCCTGACCGGACATCGACTGGACAATCTCAAAAATTCTACTCACACAAAACTCCGTACCTGCTGTGCGCTCTGTCATGACTGCACCTTCCTGAACTTGAGTTCAAACTCTCTCCGGCCTGTCTCGCAGATGTCCTGATAACCTTCATATCGGTACATAACCCGAAGATGAGAAACTCTCATTACCGTCACCATGCGTCCGCGTTCGTTGCGGTATTTCATCCCCGGAATCAGTTCAGCTCTGCGATCGACTGTTTCCGCCAGTACTTTGTGCTTCATCGCATTTTTCATGCGGTCTACTAATTCCTGGGCAAGCATGGGAGCCTCCTGTTACACCGCGCGGGGACCAATTTGGTTAAACTGGATGCTGACGCCGGGAATGAGATCTGCCAGCGCCTGAATTGCCTCTGCCGTTTCTTTGCGGATTATCTGCATTGGCTTACCAGTCAGCACCGCGCTGGTCGCCTCGATGCACTCGCGGTTCGCAATGGCCACCAGGTTATGTAAGTCATGCTGACCAGCCAGTTCTGCATCCATCGCAGCTCTGATTGCTGGCGCCAGCGCAGCTGCCTGACCACGATAATTCGGCGTGTCATTTCGAAATGCCCGTTGGATGATCTGCGTGTTGTTATGCAGGCATCGCGCATACTCTGACGGGTCAACGATATCCGCTAGGCTGTCCAGCAAATCACCGTAGTGATGCGCTGTAATCAGCGGGACTATCTTTTTCCAGCCCCCTTTCCTGCCATCCTTCATCGCCCACTCTTCCAGCTCGATAGCCAGCAATTTAATCTCGTTGATTTTCATCAATCAGATTCCTTCTTGGTTGTGCAGGTATTCTGTTTTCCAAGGCGTTTGGCCTGGCGGTAACGGTCATAAACGTCTTTGTCGTAGATGAGTACGCCACCCGAGGCTTCCTCCAGGCGGCGGGCCCGACCTTCGGGAACAAGAGTTCCCCATTTGTAAAGAGACTGAAGTTCAACACCGGCGGCTTTCGCGAGTTTTGTTTTGGTGTCAAAAAAAGCAAGTGCTTCACATGTGAGCATGTGACCTCCATTTTGTTAGGTATATCTAACACTAGCTTGCGCGGGATATCTAAGTCAATAAAATTTAGAATTGTCTAACTATGAAAAATTTAAACAGCCTTGGACAAAGAGCTCTTGCCAGACGTAAAGAGCTCAAGCTGACTCAGCGTGAGGCAGCCAAACTTGCTGGTGTTGCGCACGTGACCATTTCGCAATGGGAGCGTGATGAAACGCAACCTGTCGGCACTCGTCTGTTTTCGCTCGCAAAAGCCCTATCATGTACACCGACTTGGCTGTTGTTTGGAGATGAACAGCAAAATCCTGTCCCTGCCAATGAATTACCATCCACCACTCAGTTGACTGACAAGCATCGAGAGTTGATAGATCTCTTTGATTCTTTGCCTGAATCAGAGCAAGAAGCCCAGCTTCAGGAAATGCGAGCGAGAGTGCAGAACTTTAATAAATTGTTCGAAGAGCTTCTCCAAGCCAGACAACGCCAAACCAAAAAATAATTTACTATTTATCAGTAAGTTAATTTAAATTCGCTCATTTTGTTAGTTTTACCTAACAAAATATCTTGCCTATTCCGTTAGACATATCTAATCTAAATCCCATCAAGTAACCACACGCAGTGATTACTCAGAATCAAAATGTTCCGCTTACCCTGGCGATACAGGGCCAGAAACAAAAAAAGCGCCCTACTGGACGCTTAGCTCTTTAACAATCTGGATATCCCTAACATCACCAATTAATTGGTGGCGATCTATCTGTATCAAAAACGTTTTTACAGGAGGGACAATGACTTTTTTGAAAGACATCATACAACCCCACAACCTGAGGCTGAAGCATAGATACTTGCTTTTTAATAAAACAATGTGGGCAAAGATGCACTGTTATTTCCGCTTCACCCACGAGCTGCTGCTTGGAGTAAACAAGCGAACCAGAATCAAGCTTTTTAAGGGCATAACCTTCAGTTTGGCTTTTAAAATCTTCAAACTCTGCAATTTTTGCTTTGAGAAGTACTGCATCTTCATCACGAAGGCGGATCACATCGCCAAGAGCGAAGCACTCCGCCTGAAGCGTAATTAATTTGCTCTGCAGTTCAATAGTTGCAGCTTTTACTTCAGCATCCGTTTTCGCGTCATTGATAACTTTAGCGAGACCTGCAGTCTCCTTTATAGCGGACATAGCCGCCGATAGTTCCGCAATCACTTTGAATACTCTGCTTATTGTTGGGGATATCCAGATTAACTGAATCCTTGTTGTTGGGGAATAGCAGGATCCACCGCGCCTGATGTGGTTAAAAGCAGGCCAAAGCAATAAGAAGTAGAACCCTGTTCTGGCGGCCCGGTGTTTTCCCGTTTGTATCCGGTCACCGCCAGCTTTTTCAGGGAACAACATGCAAGCGCACTCCTTCACTTACCAGTTATGGGTGACAGGTGTGAAACAGGCGGAGTGCGCTTGCAGATGTGATTAATTGCTGTATGTGCCGCGTGGTCTTTGCCCATCTTCCACGATGGGCACCTTTTTTACCGGAGGGTTTATGAAAAATTCACAGCCAGTTATACCGGACGGGGATCCTGATGTGGAAAGCTCAGTTAATAATTTTATTTACCAGTTAAGCGTTCCTGCTTTTCGCGACCGCCTTACAGCTGAACTCGAGGCACTGTACGAACAACAGAAGGAAGCTCTCGATCACACAGAATCTTTACTCAGGATGGTGCGTGCCAATGGTTAAATTTACCAGCGAAGATATTGCCCAACGTACAGCTGAAGCTGAATATAAAAAGGCTGTGGCTGATATAACTGGAGTTCAGAAATACAAAAATGAAGCGGTACTGGATATGTGCTTCATTAAAGTAATGACCAAAATAGTTAACGATCAGAGGGTTAATATTAGCGAGTTTCTACGCTGACCTTTTATTTACCCCCTTCGATAACCTCAAGCAATTAAGAGAGTTTTTATTTATGCCTTAAATGGCAGGTCTTACTACATCCATCAATGATGGCCCTGTCATAGTCAGCCATGCAAGGAGGGTAAGTGACACTTGAGTGCTGTCCGTATTGCAAAAAATGGAGTTCTGTTGACTCCATGTATAAATCAACAAAAAGAATGAATAAGAGAGTAGTCACGGCTTATTTCTGTAGCCTTGAGCATGCTATCTCCTACAAACAAATTCATGAACCACGGCGCTGTAATTTAAGCAGAAGCAATGCACGCCATTCACATAAATATTATTGAGGTTATTATGACAATTGGATTAAAAAACTTTGGCGGGAGATTCGAACCGAAAAAAAGCGCACTTGAAAAAGATAGTAC
Organism: Citrobacter sp. MGH105; assembly: GCF_001037485.2. NCBI lineage: Bacteria > Pseudomonadati > Pseudomonadota > Gammaproteobacteria > Enterobacterales > Enterobacteriaceae > Citrobacter > Citrobacter sp. MGH105. The sequence continues at coordinate 3,091,090 of NZ_CP073048.1, forward strand.
GCTTCCGGTTTATGTTGCTTTTAAACAAGCCAAGAATAAAACAATAGCAAAAACATTACTGCATGCGGATTTTATACAGTTCGCGCCAGATTATGCTGATGATTATTTTGCTCCCAAGGTATGGGAAGTAGAGGAAGGAATGTTCTGCACTGTTGAAGGGCAGTTCTATACCGACCTTTTCACTGGTGAAATTGTCTGGAATGCTGAGAAAGGCGAACCAGAGCGCATCATAGTTGAGCCAGAGCTTGCTGGCGGAAATGAACAACTTAATGCTGACGCGACAGAAGAAAAAATGAAACCGGTGAAAGAGCTGGATGTGCTGGCCCGCGCATACTGCCTTGCGGTGTTTGGTGCCATTGAGGAAATCACACCTTCTCAGTATGGCCAGTTAATCGACATGCTGAATGATGATGAATTTAGCCCTTTACGCGAACAGGCAGAGGGTCTTGCCAAAGAACCCCGCATTCTTGCCATGCTTCCTGAAAAACAGACCGAATGCCTGGCCTGGGTGCGTCAGAAGGCGCGCGACAATGCTAAATGGCCAGACTATAAAAACCTGTTTACCCAATGGGCTGATACCCCGCCCGATAAACGCGAGCCAGTAAAGTGTGTTCAGACTGGCACCACGAGCAGTGACAAGCCGACCATGAACGAACTTGCTACCAGACTGCGCTATCGCACAGCCATGGGAAAATTATCCCGATCCATGGATTTCGACGTGTGCACCCCTCCTGTTGGCATTGAAATGCGGATCAATACCATGCTGTGCAGTAAAGATGTAGAGATTGATGACTGGTGTGCGCCATTTTCACGTACACCGGGTATTCATGATTATCACCCGGCGGCCATCGTGGCCATCATCAAAACCGCTGATGAAAAACTTCATATTTACCCTGGCGAACTTCGCCAATACATCGATAGCTGCATTGCGGGTTTTGACTGCGTTAATCCACCACAACTGGTCATTGATATTGCCTGCGGCCGTACGTCTGCCCCGCTGCCACAAAAAAATGATGGAGCAAAATCTGATAGTAAAACCGAACAGACGTTACAGGACGAAAATTTACCACCAGCAGTCTGCCCGGCTCACGCTGCAGAACTCGACAGGGAGCTGGATGCAGCATTTGCCAATAGCGCCTCAAATGAGAGTGAAAAAACGGAAGTTACCGAACAGGAAGACGATCGCCCACTTCTGGATGATCATGAAATTGAGATAGCCCACGCGCTGAACGACCTGCTTTCGGGACGTACTGACATTATGGGCAAGGAAGAAGCGGAAGGCGTTGTGGCATGTACCGGTCATATTATCGCTGACATTCTTCCTCTGCTGATCATCGATATTGCCACCACTGAATTTTGTCTGTCGCCCAATTTCAGCGACGAAGAAGTTCACGATGTCGCAACGACAATTCTTGATAGCTGGTCTGATGATGCTGCCTCGCGTCAGAAGATCGCCCTCGATGCGATAGTAGAATATCGCCGACCAGAGCCACCAAAACCCATAGTGATGGATCCACCAGCTGTCACCGCCAAACCGAAGAAAGAACCAGAACTGACTGTTTCCGCACCGGGTAGCAATTTCACAAATGGCGAACCGTTTACCACCCTCACCTATCGCCAGCAACTGACGCTCGCAGCGCTGCAAGGGATGTGTGCAAACCCGGCATACCGCGGCGATTTTGACGAATTGCCGCACATGGCCGCAGCGTTGGCCGCAGGGGTTATAAGTGCGGAGGCGGAACAGTGACAGAGAATTTAACCGGCGATAAAGCCCTGATCCGTTCTCTGCACATCTGTGATGATGGATGTGACTGGACGTCCTGGCATTTATGGCGAATGGGAGAACGCAGGCGCATAAGTGAACATGTTTTCACGCGGCTACCAGTTCGTCAGTGCGCTATACAGCCGAGCATGAAACCCAAGAAAAAACAGTGCCAAAAACGAAAGGCAAAACCAACTACTGATTTTTGATTATCAATATTCGCCAGTTGCAGCATGTACTGTTGTGGCTGGCGGCATCGGAGTTATGTATGTCGCAACTCATTTTCAGCGAAGAGTGGATGGTTGAAGCGCGACTAACAGAAAAGACCGGCTTGTCGGAAAGACAAATTAAAAGTTATCGGTTGAATTTGTGGATCGAAGGCGTGCATTTCAAACATCTGACAGCTCTCGGGGAAACTGACAATTCTAAAGGTCTGCTTTGGTACAACTATCCAAAGATTAACCAATTAGTACAGGAAGCATGATGGACTTTCCAACCGGCGTTGAGCTGCATAATGGAAAAATACGGATCACATTTACCTATCGCGGCAAACGTTGCCGCGAAGTCCTTCGGGGCTGGACGGTGAATAGAAGCAACATCAAAAAAGCTGGAAATCTTCGCGCGCTCATAACAAGTGAAATACAGCTCGGTAAGTTCGACTATGCGGAACGTTTCCCGGAATCTAAAGCGCTTAAGAAGTTCATCACAACCAAAAAAATCACCACCTTTAAAGAACTGAGTGATTTTTTTACAGACACCAAAGCCTTAGAGGTATCTGGTGCAACCCTGCTATCGCTTACTTCGGTCGTAAATACGTTACTGCGTGTAATCGGAGAAAATACCCGTCTGGTAGATATTGAGCATGCCGATATTTTGCATTACCGAAAGGAGTTATTGACCGGGACAATTATTAACCCGGCAATGCCGAATCTGGCCAGGCAGGGCCGCGCGCCCTCAACAGTCAATAAACAGATGGCAGTTTTATCAGAAATGCTTAAGCTCGCAAACCGAAGCCAGTTTATATTGCATGCTCCTTATGAAGGAGTGTCGCGACTCAAGTTATCTAAAAATGATCCCGACCCACTTTTACTTCATGAGTACCAGGCTCTGATAGCCGCCCTTCCCCGTAGCCAGGCATTAATCATCATTGTTGCCGTTCATACGGGGATGAGACCGGGCGAGATATGCGCCCTGGCATGGGAAGACATTGATTTGGTAAAAGGTGAAATCCACGTATCCAGAAGTTTGACGAATAAGCGAGTATTTGTACCCCCTAAGACAGATGCCGGAATAAGGACGATAACGTTGCTTAAACCTGCTCTGGATGCACTGAAGGAACAATACGAAGTCACCGGCGCTAATCCGAAGCAAGAAATTCGATTTCACCATCGGGAGATCGGAAAAACTGAGCAGCAATCTCTTCGCTTCGTTTTTTCACCAACAGCATATTCGTCAAAAAAAGGCAGTTACTTCTCCAAGAACTCGATTGCCTATGGCTGGAAGCGAGGCACTAAACTTGCCAATATCCGCGAAAGGAATCCTTATCAGTCACGGCATACCTACGCATGCTGGACGTTGATGGCCGGAGCGAACCCGTCATTCATAGCGAGTCAGATGGGACATGAAGATGCGCGCATGGTGTACGAGGTTTACTCCAAGTGGATTGGCGACATGAACCAGGATCAGGTCAACATGCTGAACAATCAGATGCCAACGGCACTGCCCCCAGGGCGCCCCCACGGGCAGGGGAGCATGAGAAAAGTTATTTAATTTCATAGCGCTGCTTTCAATCCACATAATCAGCGTTAAACTATTCATACCATTATTTTAGGGAGAAACGATGATGCGCGTACTGGTTGTCGAGGATAATGCTTTATTACGCCACCACCTCAAGGTTCAGTTGCAGGATTTAGGGCATCAGGTGGATGATGCAGAAGATGCGAAGGAAGCGGACTATTATCTGAATGAACATCTGCCGGATATCGCGATCGTTGATTTAGGACTCCCCGATGAAGATGGTTTGTCGCTGATCCGCCGCTGGCGCAGTAATGAGGTTTCGCTGCCGATTCTGGTATTAACCGCACGCGAAGGCTGGCAGGATAAAGTGGAAGTCCTCAGCGCCGGTGCTGACGATTACGTCACCAAACCGTTTCACATCGAAGAAGTGGCTGCGCGCATGCAGGCACTGATGCGCCGCAACAGCGGTCTGGCATCGCAAATTATCTCCCTTCCGCCTTTTCAGGTGGACCTCTCTCGACGCGAGTTATCCGTCAATGATGAAGTTATCAAGCTCACTGCGTTTGAATACACCATTATGGAAACGCTCATCCGTAATAATGGCAAAGTGGTCAGTAAAGATTCGCTCATGCTGCAGCTTTACCCGGATGCCGAGCTGCGCGAAAGTCACACCATTGATGTTCTAATGGGACGTCTGCGTAAGAAAATTCAGGCGCAATATCCGGACGACGTCATCACCACCGTGCGTGGTCAGGGATATCTTTTTGAACTGCGCTAATGAATAAACTATTGCGTCATTTTTTCCCGCTATCGCTACGGTTGCGCTTTTTACTGGCAACTGCGGGCGTGGTGTTGGTGCTCTCGCTGGCCTACGGCATGGTTGCTCTGGTGGGCTACAGCGTCAGCTTTGATAAGACAACGTTTCGCCTGCTGCGGGGTGAAAGTAATCTGTTTTATACCCTGGCAAAGTGGGAAAACGGCAAGATAAACGTCGAGTTGCCTGAAAATCTCGATATGCAAAGCCCAACAATGTCGCTGATCTATAACGAAAGCGGTGAGTTGTTGTGGGCGCAGCGCAATGTTCCCTGGCTGACGAAAAGTATCCAACCGGACTGGCTAAAAACGAACGGTTTTCATGAAATTGAAGCCAATGTAGACGCCACCAGCACTTTACTGGGCGAAGATCACTCCGCTCAGCAGCAGTTAAAAGAAGTCAGAGAAGATGATGACGACGCCGAAATGACCCACTCCGTGGCGGTGAACGTCTACCCCGCCACAGCCAGAATGCCGCAACTGACCATTGTGGTTGTCGATACTATTCCTATAGAGCTAAAGCGCTCGTATATGGTCTGGAGCTGGTTTATTTATGTGCTGGTCGCCAATCTGTTGCTGGTCATTCCGTTGTTATGGGTAGCCGCCTGGTGGAGCCTGCGGCCGATTGAATCGCTGGCCCGCGAAGTCCGTGAGCTTGAGGAACATCATCGTGAGATGCTAAACCCCGCTACCACACGCGAATTGACCAGCCTGGTTCGTAATCTCAATCGACTTTTAAAAAGTGAACGTGAGCGCTACGATAAATACCGCACCACGTTAACCGATCTCACTCATAGCCTGAAAACGCCACTGGCGGTACTGCAAAGTACGTTGCGCTCAATGCGTAATGAAAAGATGAACGTCAGCGACGCAGAGCCTATCATGCTGGAACAAATCAGCCGTATTTCCCAACAGATAGGCTATTACCTGCATCGCGCCAGTATGCGTGGCAGCAGTGCCCTACTCAGCCGCGAGCTGCACCCGGTCGCGCCGTTGCTGGATAAGCTCACCTCGGCGCTGAATAAGGTATATCAGCGCAAAGGGGTCAACATTAATCTCGATATCTCACCTGAGATCAGCTTTGTGGGCGAACAGAATGATTTTGTCGAGGTATTGGGCAACGTCTTGGATAACGCCTGTAAATATTGTCTGGAGTTTGTCGAGATTTCGGCGCAACTGTCTGAGGATCAGCTGCATATTCTGGTCGAAGACGATGGTCCTGGTATTCCGCAAAGCAAACGGGAAGTGGTGTTTGACCGCGGACAGCGCGTAGATACACTACGTCCCGGACAAGGCGTCGGTCTGGCGGTGGCGAGAGAAATCACCGAACAGTATGACGGGCAGATTATTGCTGGTGATAGCCTGCTGGGTGGTGCGCGCATGGAAGTTATTTTTGGTCGCCAGCAGCCGGGCCAGAAAGACGAGTAATCGTCGCATGTAATAAATATGTACTGACTTCACGCTTGAGGTTAAGTATCCGTTATAATCGGTTGCAGATACCAGCCTGCGGGATGCTCACTATGGAATACCAACTCACACTTAATTGGCCCGATTTTCTTGAACGCCACTGGCAGAAACGCCCGGTGGTCTTAAAACGCGGGTTTAATAACTTTATTGATCCTCTTTCTCCTGACGAACTGGCTGGACTGGCAATGGAAAGCGAAGTCGACAGCCGACTCGTCAGCCATCAGGATGGTAAATGGCAGGTTAGCCACGGTCCATTCGAAAGCTACGACCATCTTGGCGAGAACAACTGGTCTCTGCTGGTGCAGGCGGTCAACCACTGGCACGAACCTACCGCCGCGCTGATGCGCCCGTTCCGTGAATTACCGGACTGGCGTATCGACGATCTGATGATTTCTTTCTCTGTACCCGGCGGCGGCGTTGGCCCGCACCTGGATCAGTACGATGTATTTATCATTCAGGGAACCGGTCGTCGTCGCTGGCGCGTAGGCGAAAAGCTGCAGTTGAAGCAGCACTGCCCTCACCCGGATCTTCTTCAGGTCGACCCGTTCGAAGCCATCATTGATGAAGAGCTGGAACCCGGCGATATCCTGTACATTCCACCGGGATTCCCGCACGAAGGCTATGCGTTAGAAAACGCGATGAACTATTCGGTTGGTTTCCGCGCGCCAAACACTCGCGAGCTGATCAGCGGGTTCGCCGATTACGTTTTACAACGCGAACTGGGCAGCACCTATTACAGCGATCCGGACCTGCCACCGCGCGATCATCCGGCAGATATTCTGCCGCAGGAGATGGATAAGCTGCGCGAAATGATGCTGGGCCTGATTAATCAGCCAGAACATTTCCAGCAGTGGTTTGGCGAATTTATCTCTCAGTCTCGTCATGAGCTGGATATTGCCCCGCCGGAGCCACCGTATCAGCCAGACGAAATTTATGATGCCCTGAAACAAGGTGATGTGTTAGTGCGTCTGGGCGGGTTGCGCGTATTGCGCATTGGCGATGACGTCTACGCTAACGGTGAGAAAATTGATTCGCCGCATCGTCCTGCGCTGGAAGCGCTGGCCAGTCATATTGTGCTGACGGCTGAGAACTTTGAGGATGCGCTGGAAGATCCTTCTTTCCTTGCCATGCTTGCCGCGCTGGTCAACAGCGGGTACTGGTTCTTCGAAGGGTAATGCGGACTGTGCCTGATGCGACGCAATGCGTCTTATCAGGCCTACTGGAGTGAAATATTGTAGGCCGGATAAGCAAAGCGCCATCCGGCAACTACACATGCTTTATTTTTGTTTCGCGGCCAATTCAGCAATACGCACAATCACCTGCACCGCTTTTTCCATTCCTTCCAGGGTTACAAACTCATGCTTGCCATGATAGTTGTAGCCGCCGGTGAACAGATTCGGACACGGTAATCCCATAAATGACAGCTGTGCGCCGTCAGTGCCGCCACGGATCGGTTTCAGCACAGGCTCAATATCACAATCGCGCATCGCCTGCTGGGCGATATCCAGCACGTGCGGATGCTCAATCACTTTTTCGCGCATATTGTAGTAACTGTCTTCAATCACCAATTCGATATAACAGTCCGGGTGTAACCCTTTGCCGACCTTCTTGGCGATATCCATGATCTTACGTTTACGCGCTTCAAACTGCTTACGGTCAAAATCACGAATAATGTAGTGCATATCCGCCCGATCAACCGTCCCTTTCATGCTCGCCAGATGATAAAAGCCTTCGTAGCCTTCCGTCTTTTCCGGGCTTTCATCTGCCGGGACCTCAGCGTGAATACGCGCCGCCAGCGACAGCGCATTCACCATCACCCCTTTTGCGGTACCGGGATGCACATTGTTGCCAACAATTTTGATATTAACCGACGCGGCGTTGAAGTTCTCAAACTCCAACTCACCTACGCCACCACCGTCAACGGTATAGGCCCACTGCGCATCGAATGCCGCAACATCAAAATGCTTCGCCCCTTTACCCACTTCTTCGTCCGGCGTAAAGGCCACGCGGATATCACCGTGCGGAATATTTTTTTGGATAAGCACTGCCAGTGCGGTCATGATTTCCGCCACGCCTGCTTTATCATCCGCGCCCAGCAACGTTTTACCGTCTGTGGTGATCAGCGTCTGACCCAGAAGTTGATGCAGCACCGGGAACATCACCGGCGATAAAACTTCATCACCAATGCCTAACGCAATATCGCCACCGCGATAGTTTTCAACGATTTGCGGATTGACATTTTTACCGCTGAAATCCGGTGAGGTATCCACATGGGAAATAAAGCCGATCGCAGGAATATTGCCAGCAACGTTCGCGGGTAACGTTGCCATCAGCGTGCCTTTTTCGCTCAGTGAAATATTAACCAGCCCCATCTCTTCGAGCTGTTGTTTGAGCAGTTGTAATAATTTCCACTGTCCTTCGGTGCTGGGTACCTGCCGCACGCCCGATTTTGATTGGGTGTCCAGCGACACGTAGTGTAAAAAACGCTCAAGTAGTTTATCCATGCAGTCACCCTCACTTTTTGTGACAACATTATCAATAAGCAACAAAAGACAAATATTGCGTCAGGTCACTTTTATCCCCGCAAGTGAGAATATTTCGCCCTGACATCCCCTCTGACTATAGGGCTAAGTCAGTAATTCGCAACAAGGATTGGCGATTACAATGGTTTGCCGTAGAATAACGGCCCTCATTAAGAGTCATCAAGGTGGTTAACCACAAACCCCGCATCGGTCAGCCATCCGTTGCGTTTACATGGGACAGAGTAAAAAATTGAATAAACAACCGCGTTCGCTTTCTCCACTGGTGCAATTAGCGGGAATTCGCAAAAGTTTCGATGGCAAAGAGGTGATTTCCAGCCTGGATTTGACCATCAATAATGGCGAGTTTCTTACGCTGCTTGGCCCCTCTGGCTGCGGTAAAACAACCGTTCTTCGCCTGATTGCCGGTCTGGAAACGGTTGATTCCGGTCATATTATGTTGGACAACGAGGACATTACTCACGTTCCAGCGGAAAACCGCTACGTGAATACCGTCTTCCAAAGCTATGCGTTATTCCCCCACATGACCGTATTTGAAAATGTGGCCTTTGGTTTGCGCATGCAAAAAACGCCCGCAGCCGACATTTCTCCCCGCGTTACCGAAGCCCTGCGCATGGTGCAACTGGAAGAGTTCGCCCAGAGAAAACCGCATCAACTTTCCGGCGGACAGCAGCAGCGCGTAGCGATTGCCCGAGCAGTGGTCAACAAACCCCGCTTACTCTTGTTAGATGAATCCCTCTCTGCGCTGGACTACAAACTGCGTAAGCAGATGCAGAATGAACTGAAAGCACTGCAGCGTAAGCTTGGTATCACTTTTGTCTTTGTCACACACGATCAGGAAGAAGCGCTAACCATGTCCGACCGCATCGTGGTGATGCGCGATGGTAAGATTGAGCAGGACGGTACGCCGCGCGAAATCTACGAAGAGCCAAAGAATCTGTTTGTCGCCGGGTTTATCGGCGAGATCAATATGTTTAACGCCACGGTGATTGAACGTCTGGATGAACAGCGTGTTCGTGCTAACGTTGAAGGCCGCGAGTGCAATATTTATGTCAACTTCGCGGTAGTTCCCGGACAAAAGCTGCACGTCCTGTTACGCCCTGAAGATTTGCGCGTTGATGAAATCAATGATGATAATCATATTGAAGGCCTGATCGGCTACGTGCGTGAACGCAACTACAAAGGCATGACGCTGGAATCGGTTGTGGAACTGGAAAATGGCAAAATGGTGATGGTCAGCGAATTCTTCAACGAAGATGATCCTGACTTTGACCACTCGCTCGACCAGAAAATGGCAATTAACTGGGTAGAAAGCTGGGAGGTCGTACTGGCTGATGAAGAGCACAAGTAAATTCCAGAGTGTGGTGATCTTCACCATTGTCGGTTGGCTTGTGTTATTTGTCTTTCTGCCCAACCTGATGATCATCGGCACCAGCTTTTTGACCCGTGACGACGCCAATTTCGTCAAAATGGTCTTTACGCTGGAGAACTATACGCGTCTGCTCGATCCGCTCTATTTTGAGGTGCTGGTTCACTCCCTCAATATGGCGCTGATTGCCACGCTCGCCTGTCTGGTACTCGGCTACCCGTTTGCCTGGTTTTTGGTGAAACTGCCGGAAAAAGTACGCCCGCTGCTGCTGTTCCTGCTGATTGTTCCGTTCTGGACCAATTCTCTGATTCGCATCTACGGACTCAAAATTTTCCTCAGTACCAAAGGCTATCTCAACGAGTTTCTGTTATGGCTCGGCGTTATCGATACACCCATTCGCATTATGTTTACCCCCAGCGCGGTGATTATCGGGCTGGTATACATCCTGCTGCCGTTTATGGTGATGCCGCTCTATTCCAGCATTGAAAAGCTCGATAAACCGCTGCTGGAAGCCGCACGCGATTTAGGCGCCAGTAAGCTTCAGACCTTCACCCGCATCATTATTCCGTTGACGATGCCGGGGATTATCGCCGGATGCCTGCTGGTCATGCTGCCCGCAATGGGGCTGTTTTACGTTTCCGACTTAATGGGCGGCGCGAAAAACCTGCTGATTGGTAACGTAATTAAAGTTCAGTTCCTGAACATTCGCGACTGGCCGTTTGGCGCCGCCACCAGCATAACGCTGACTATCGTGATGGGGCTGATGCTGCTGGTCTACTGGCGCGCCTCCCGCCTGCTGAATAAGAGGGTAGAACTCGAATGATCGGTCGACTGCTTCGCGGCGGTTTTATGACCGCTATCTACGCGTATCTGTACATTCCAATCATTATTTTGATTGTGAACTCCTTTAACAGCTCGCGCTTTGGCATCAACTGGCAAGGTTTTACGACCAAGTGGTACGGTCTGCTGGTGAACAACGACAGCCTGCTGCAGGCGGCGCAGCACTCGCTGACCATGGCGGTGCTCTCCGCCACGTTCGCCACGCTGATCGGTTCACTTACTGCGGTCGCGCTTTATCGTTACCGTTTTCGCGGTAAGCCGTTCGTCAGTGGCATGCTCTTCGTGGTGATGATGTCGCCGGATATTGTGATGGCAATATCTCTGCTGGTGCTGTTTATGCTGATCGGCATTCAACTGGGCTTCTGGTCGCTGCTGTTCTCGCATATCACTTTTTGTCTGCCTTTTGTGGTGGTGACGGTTTACTCTCGCCTGAAAGGTTTTGATGTCCGCATGCTTGAGGCGGCTAAAGATTTGGGTGCCAGCGAAGTAACTATTCTGCGCAAGATAATACTGCCACTGGCTATGCCTGCGGTGGCTGCGGGTTGGTTGCTGAGCTTTACGCTGTCGATGGATGATGTTGTTGTTTCATCTTTCGTCACCGGACCGGGTTATGAAATTTTGCCATTAAAAATCTACTCAATGGTTAAAGTCGGCGTATCACCTGAGGTGAACGCGCTGGCGACCATTTTGTTGGTTCTGTCGCTGGTTATGGTGATTGCCAGCCAGCTTATTGCACGTGATAAAACCAAGGGCCGCTGAGGCCCTTTATTCAGGGGACGTTAAATGATGAAAAAATGGTCACGCCACCTGCTCGCGGCGGGTGCTCTGGCACTGGGCATGAGCGCCGCTCACGCGAATGACAACAACACGCTCTATTTCTATAACTGGACCGAGTATGTCCCGCCAGGGCTGCTGGAACAGTTCACCAAAGAAACCGGCATTAAGGTTATCTATTCGACCTACGAGTCGAATGAAACCATGTACGCCAAGCTCAAAACCTATAAAGACGGCGCATACGATTTGGTGGTTCCGTCCACCTATTACGTCGATAAAATGCGTAAAGAAGGCATGATCCAGAAGATCGACAAGTCGACGTTGACCAACTTCCACAACCTCGATCCGGAAATGCTCAACAAGCCGTTTGACCCGAACAATGACTACTCCATCCCGTATATCTGGGGTGCGACGGCCATTGGCGTCAACAGCGATGCTATCGATCCGAAAACCGTCACCAGTTGGGCCGATCTGTGGAAGCCGGAGTACAAAGGCAGTCTGCTGTTAACGGATGATGCGCGAGAAGTGTTCCAGATGGCGCTGCGCAAGCTGGGATATTCCGGCAATACCACCGATCCCAAAGAGATTGAAGCCGCCTATAACGAGTTGAAGAAGCTGATGCCTAACGTTGCGGCATTTAACTCTGACAACCCGGCCAATCCGTATATGGAAGGCGAAGTCAATCTGGGAATGGTGTGGAACGGCTCCGCGTATGTTGCGCGTCAGGCGGGCACACCGTTGGAAGTGGTATGGCCGAAAGAAGGTGGCATTTTCTGGATGGACAGCCTGTCTATTCCGGCTAACGCGAAAAACAAAGAAGGTGCGCTGAAGCTGATTAACTTCCTGCTGCGCCCGGACGTCGCGAAAGAAGTCGCAGAAACTATCGGTTACCCGACGCCAAACCTGGCAGCACGCAAGCTGTTAAGTCCTGAGGTCGCGAACGACAAAACGCTCTACCCTGACGCGGAAACCATCAACAAAGGGGAATGGCAAAACGATGTCGGTTCCGCCAGCGCTATCTATGAAGAGTATTATCAGAAGCTAAAAGCAGGACGCTAATACTCGTGCAACCCGGCAGGCGTCGCTGCGCCGGGTTGCTACCTGCCAATCCCTACTTTTTACGCCTTTCGACTGATTCCCTCTCCCCAGTTTCTGGCTATGCTTACAGTATTCCAGGCCGGCTTCTGAGGCTTCCAATGACAACGCTCTGGCTGCTGCTTGAGTTGGCTAATCTGATCGTATTTACGCTGGTGATTCTCCCGCGTAAGCAGCCGGTAAACGCTCGTCCTTTGCTACCTGTCATCGCAACCCACCTGCTACGGCTCACCTTTTTAATACCGATCCTGGTTTTTGGTTATAGCCTGTTTTTCAGTCATCAGATTGGCCCGGTGGAGTGGGGATGTCTGATTTTGGCGATCGTAGGTAACGCGCTGGTCATCAAAGGAAAATGGGATTTGGGGGAGAGCCATACATGGACAGGCTACTATTTACCCCGTGCAAAAAGGGTCACGCGCGGCATTTTTGCCTGGATTGCGCACCCCATGTATACCGGAATTATTCTGGTGATTATCTCGTGCAGCCTGGTTTACATTACCCGACTACCCATATGGCTAAGCGCACTGGGGCTGATCTGTTGTTTTTACATCGTAGGGTTTTTGATTGTGGCGGCCCTGCGTGAGGACCGCCAGTTTGTACAGGCTTAAACAGTATTATCCGGATAGCCGTTACAGCCCTTTCAATAACTTCTCAACGAACTCAGGCACCACCTGGCTTGCCGGACCGTAATACTTCTCTTCAAACTCGCTGCCTACCTGGCTCGGTTCGAGATTGAGTTCTACCGTATGTGCCCCATGCAGCCGCGCCTCATGCACAAAACCCGCTGCCGGATAAACATGTCCCGATGTGCCAATCGCAATGAACACATCTGCCATTGCCAGCGCCATATAAATTTCATCCATACCCAGCGGCATTTCACCAAACCACACTACGTGTGGTCGCAGCGGTGCCGGAAACTGGCAGCAATGACATTTATCTTCCGGGGTCACATCGCCCGTCCACTCCAGAATCTGCCCGCTTTGCGAACAGCGAACTTTGAGCAACTCGCCGTGCATATGGATAACGTTCTGGCTGCCCGCACGCTCATGCAGATTATCAATGTTCTGCGTCACCAGTAAAAAACGATCGCCCAGCTCGGCTTCGAGTTTTGCCAGTGCGATATGCGCCGCGTTGGGTTGGATTTCAGGCTGCTGCAACTGATGGCGACGGGCGTTATAAAACGACTGAACCAGTTCCGGATTTCGACTAAATCCTTCCGGAGTCGCAACGTCCTCTACCCGATGTTCTTCCCAGAGACCATCCGCCGCGCGGAATGTTCGAATTCCTGACTCAGCGGAGATTCCCGCTCCAGTCAGTACCAGCACTCTTGGTTTTTCCATCAATTCAGGCACCACTCTATCTCTGAAAAAGATTCGTTGACGCAGGCGATCGCGCAAATGGCGTTTATTTTTACGAAAGCGGCTTAACCGATGACCCCGACGCGACAGCATAACAACCTCTTTGTATTAATCGGTAAGATGTAGGAAAGCGGCCCCGCGCATCCCGCCGGCATCACCGTGCCGTGCCTGCTCAATACGCGGCACCCGAGCAACCGGCAGCAGATGACGTGGCAGTCGATCCGCCAGTTGCGTCGTAATAGCGGTAAAATTCGACAAGCCTCCGCCAATCACTACCAAATCAGGATCGACGATAGTCAGGATATTCCCAAGACACACCGCCAGCAAATCCAGATAGCGTTCAACGTGGGCACGCGCGTGTTCATCACCCTGCTCCCACAGCGCAATAATTTCGCGGGCATCCAGCGGTTGATGGTAGTAATGCTGATACAACCACGCAAATCCACCGCCGGAAAGATAGCTTTCGATGCATCCCAGTTGACCGCATCCGCAGCGGCGCAGCGGGAAATCAAAGCCCATCAGCGTCAGCGCATCGACCGGCAAACGAATATGACCAAACTCACCGGTGATATAGCTGCGTCCGGTGATGGATTTTCCGTTAAGCACCAGGCCGCCGCCGACGCCCGTACCGAGGATCAACCCCATTACCAGCGGATATTGGGTGAACTCGTCATCCCAGGCTTCGGAGAGAGCAAAACAGTTCGCATCGTTATCCAGACGCACATCGCGGTCAAGGCGAGCGCTGAGATCGGCGCGGAGCGGTTTGCCACTGGCGGCAGGAACATTGGCCGCGTACAGCGTGCCGTCTTCGGTTTCCGGCATGCCCGGAATGCCGATGCCTACCGAACCTTTGATGCCGAACCGCTGATCCGCTTCCGTCACCAGATTGCAGACCGCATCAAGGAAAGCGTCGTAGCTGTCGCGAGGCGTAGGAACGCGAGTTTCCCATTGCAGACGACGTTGCTTATCAAACACGCCCAGCGCAATTTTGGTCCCGCCGATGTCAAATCCGTAATACATCACCGCTCCTTGATACACGTCATCCTTCAAGATGCCTCTGCGTTGGCTACGCCTTGATGCAGCATGAATGCTGTCGTGTATTATTGTTGTTATTGGCCGCTAAGTACTCTCGCAGGATCAATATTGCTGGCGCGACGCGCCGGATACCAACTTGCCAAAAGACTCAGCACGAGTGCTGTCACCAGCACGTAAATCACATCCAGCCAGTGTAATTCCGATGGCAGGAAGTCAATGAAATAGATATCGCCGGACAGGAACTGATGGCCGATAAGCGCCTCAATCCCGTTTATGATCGGCGTCAGTTGCAACGACACAACCACCCCGATGACGACGCCTATCAGGCTACCGAACAGACCCGCCAGCAGGCCGTACCAGACAAAAATGGCACGGATCAACCCATCTTTCGCCCCGAGTGTTCTTAATACCGCAATATCGCCGCTTTTGTCTTTTACCGCCATCACTAACGTGGAAACGATATTAAAACAGGCCACGCCAATCACCAGCACCATAGCCAGATACATAATGGCGCGGATCATCTGAATATCGCGGTACATATAGCCGTAGGTGCCGATCCAGCTCTTGATGTAAACATAGTTATTGGTGACTTCACCCGCGTCTCGCACCAGCTTATTGGCGTTAAACACGTCGTTAACCTTCAGCGCGATCCCGGAAACGCTGGTTCCCATATCGAGATATTGCTGCGCATCTTCCATTGGGATCATGGCAAAGCTGTGATCGAGCTGACCGCTCAGTTGCAGGATTCCCGTCACGTGCAAACGCACGCGTTTAGGCTGCTGTAGCTTATGATCCGCGCTGGCGTTAGGGATCATAATCGACACCCAGTCGCCCTGCTTCACCTTCAGCGCATCGGCAATACCCTTACCAATGATGATTTGTTGTTCACCGGCTTTAAAATTATCCCAGGCGTGGTTTTGCACGAAGGATGGCAGAGCGCTTAAACGCTGTTCCTGTTTCGGGTCAACGCCCTTCACCTGCACCGCGCGTAAGTTCGCCCCGCTCTCCACCAGTCCGGTAAAGTTGATATAAGGCGCCGCGGCGACAATACCCGGCACTTTTTGTACCTTGTCGAGCGCTTCCTGCCAGTTATTCCACGGCTGATTTACAGCTTCAATCTCTCCGTGTGGGACTACGGCCAGAATACGGTTGTTCAGCTCACGCTCAAATCCGTTCATGGCACTTAAACCGACGATCAACACCGCCACACCCAACGCGATGCCAACGGTAGATATCACCGAAATCAACGAAACCATACCGCCGCGCCGCCGACCACGGCTAAAGCGCAGACCAATCAATAACGATAAAGGCGAAGCCATTACTCAGCTCCCATCAGGCTCAGTTCAGCCGTCAGGCGACCATCGCGCATTTCAAGCTGGCGACTCATCCGCTTCGCCAGTTGCAGATCGTGCGTCACCACCAGAAATGCCGTGCCCTGAGAGCGGTTCAGCTCGCCCAGAAGCTCGAAAATGCTGTCCGCGTTACGCGCATCCAGGTTACCCGTTGGCTCATCTGCCAGGACCAGGCGCGGGTTATTCACCAGCGCACGCGCGATGGCCACACGCTGACGTTCGCCGCCAGACAGTTCAGACGGGCGATGACTGGCACGATGATCCAGCCCTACCGCTTTCAGCATATCCCGTGCGCGCTCGGTGATTTCAGCCGGTTTTTTCTTGCCGATCAGCAGCGGCATCGCTACGTTTTCCAGTGCGGTAAAATCCGGCAGCAAATGGTGGAACTGGTAAATAAAGCCCAGCTTCTGATTACGCAGTTCCGCTTTCGCCGCCGACGAGAGCTTGCTCATTGGCTGACCGCTAAAAATGACGTCGCCGGAAGTCGGGGTATCCAGCCCGCCTAACAGATGCAGCAGCGTACTCTTGCCGGAGCCGGAGCTGCCGACAATCGCCATCATCTCACCTTCGCCGACGCAAAAACTGACATCGTGCAGTACATCGGTCTGCACAGTGCCTTCCTGATAGCGTTTGCACAGGTTGTCGCATTGCAACAGGATCTTATTCATAACGTAAAGCCTCAGCGGGTTGAGTGGCGGCAGCGCGCCAGGAAGGATAAAGCGTAGACAGCAGCGCGATGGCCATCGCCACCAGCGCAATGACGATAACCTGCAGCGGCTCAATGGCGACCGGCAGCGCAGCGCCATCCAACAGCACACCAATAATTGGCATCAGATTGTTCAGTTGGCTGGCGAGCAATGCCCCCAGCACAGCGCCCAGCAGCGCGCCAATCACCCCGGCACTGGCCCCCTGAACCATAAACACCATCATTATCTGCCGCGGCGTTAGCCCCTGCGTTTGTAAAATCGCCACTTCCCCTTGCTTCTCCATTACCATCAGACCCAGCGAGGTAATAATATTAAAAGCCGCCACCGCCACGATCAGGCTAAGCAGCAGCCCCATCATGTTCTTTTCCATGCGCACGGCCTGGAACAGTTCCCCTTTGCGCTCGCGCCAGTCCTGCCATTTGGTGCCTTGCGGCAGCGTTTGCTGGCTCAGCGTGTCAACTTTTAACGGTTCGTTCAGCCACAGACGCCAGCCAGTGATATTACCCACCGGATAACGCATCAGACGCGAGGCATCCTGAATGTTGGTCAGCATCTGGTAGCCATCGACTTCGCTGTTGGCGGCGAAAGTGCCAATCACCGTAAACAAACGCTGGCTCGGCAAACGCCCCATCGGCGTAAACTGACTGGCCGAGGGCACCATCACACGGATTTGATCGCCACGGTTCACGCCCAACTGCCCGGCAAGCTGCTCGCCGAGGATGACATTATACTTACCCGGTTGCAGATCTGTTTGCTTCACATTGACCAGATACGGCGTTAACGGATCTTTTTGCGCCGGATCGATACCGAGCATCACGCCGACCGCCACGCTACGCGCACTTTGCAGCACCACATCTCCCGTAGTTATAGGCGCAACGCGGTTGACGCCGTTCAACACCACCGCTTTTTCCGGCAGTTGTTGCGGGTTGAGGGAACCCTGTTCAGACGAGAGTACGGCCTGAGGCATCAGGCCAAGAATATTGTTTTGCAGCTCGCGCTCGAAACCGTTCATCACCGACAACACCGTGACCAGCGCCATTACCCCGAGAGTAATGCCTATGGTGGAGAGCCAGGAAACGAAGCGACCGAAGCGATCTGCTGCACGCCCACGCATATAACGCAGGCCGATGAATAGAGCGACAGGTTGGTACATGAAATCCGTCTGGTTGCTGTTAGCAAAGTCACGAGTATATAAGCGAAAGCGGAATGGGTAAATGACTGAACCGTAAGTGTTCGTCAGCACTATTCCTAAAAGTATAAATAAATCAATTCGCTAAAGTTGTCCCTCTTCCCTTCAGCCCGGGCCCCTGATCTTTATCTTAAAAAAACAAAATGCAGACAGTTACGCATTACAGCGCACAGCGGGTTGCGCAGGATGGCAGGCTATAGCCAACAATATGGATACGCCGTCTCGATGAAGAAAAAAGAACTATGGATTAATCAAATCAAAGGGTTATGTATTTGTCTGGTGGTAATTTACCACTCGGTAATCACGTTTTACCCGCACCTCACTACTTTTCAGCATCCGCTTTCAGAGCTGCTGAGCAAATGCTGGATTTACCTAAATTTGTACCTGGCGCCGTTTCGCATGCCGGTCTTTTTCTTTATTTCGGGGTATCTGATCCGTCGCTACATTGATAGCGTCCCGTGGACAACCTGCGTGGATAAGCGGATCTGGAGCATTGCCTGGGTGCTGGTGCTTTGGGGAGTGGTGCAATGGCTGGCGTTAGTCGCGCTCAATAACTGGCTGGCCCCACAGCGCGATCTGAGCCATGCTGCCAACGCCGCTTATGCCGATTCGATCACAGGTTTTACCCACGGAATGCTGACCGCCAGCACCAGCTTGTGGTATCTGTACGCGCTGATTGTCTATTTTGTTCTGTGTAAGATTTTCAGCCGCTGGGCGGTGCCACTGTTAGCGTTATTTGTGGTGCTAAGCGTGGCGATCAATTTTGTCCCGACGCCGTGGTGGGGAATGAACAGCGTGATTCGCAATCTGCCCTGGTACAGCCTCGGTGCATGGTTTGGCGCAACGCTAATGGTATGGATCAAGGAGGTGCCCCTGCGCCGCCATGCGGTCATTGTTCTGGTTAGCGCAATCGCCGCCGTCGTCGCGTGGTTGGCAAATGTCTCACTATTACTTTCTCTGCTTTCCATTGTGCTGATCATGAAGCTGTTTTATCAATTTGAGTTGCGCTTTGGTATGCGTGAGTCCGGCCCGTTAAGCGTGATTGGTGCCAATACCATCGCCATCTACACCACCCACCGTATTCTGGTTGAGCTGTTCAGCTTAACGCTAATCCCTAAAATCAATCATACCGCCTGGCCTGCATATGCGGAGCTGGCCCTGCTGCTGGTGTATCCGTTCGCCTGCCTGCTACTGTGCACCTTGTTTGGCCTGTTGGTACGTAAAATTTCACAAAAAACAGTGGCCGACCTGCTCTTTTCCCCGCCTTCTTTATCGGCTGTCTCGCGCTAACCCCTACGCGCTTTTTGCCCCCATCAGGGGGCGAATCAATTTGCTTATGAGAAACGATCACGGATAATAAAGAACATTGCTTATCAGATGTATATCTAAACGAGATCCTGACAACCGAATGCCTGAACAACATCGTTACACGCTCCCAGCGAAAGCAGGCGATCAGCGCCAGTTGGGTGAGCTTACCGGCGCGGCCTGCGCAACGCTGGTTGCCGAAATCGCCGAACATCATGCCGGTCCAGTGGTCCTGATCGCGCCGGACATGCAAAATGCGCTGCGTTTGCATGATGAAATTCGTCAGTTTACCGACCAGATGGTAATGAACCTGGCCGACTGGGAAACGCTTCCCTACGACAGCTTTTCTCCTCATCAGGAGATTATCTCCTCGCGTCTCTCCACGATGTATCAGCTGCCTGCCATGCAGCGCGGCGTGCTGATCGTTCCGGTAAATACACTGATGCAGCGCGTTTGTCCGCACAGCTATCTGCACGGCCATGCGCTGGTCATGAAAAAAGGTCAGCGACTTTCACGTGACGCTTTGCGTGAACAGCTGGACAGCGCTGGCTATCGCCATGTTGATCAGGTCATGGAACACGGCGAATACGCCACGCGCGGCGCGTTGTTGGATTTGTTCCCGATGGGCAGCGAGTTGCCTTATCGTCTGGATTTCTTTGATGACGAAATCGACAGCCTGCGTCTGTTTGATACCGACACCCAGCGCACGCTGGAAGAAGTCGATGCCATTAATTTGCTACCCGCACACGAATTCCCGACTGACAAAACGGCCATTGAGCTGTTCCGTAGCCAGTGGCGAGATACCTTTGAGGTGAAACGCGACGCCGAACATATTTACCAGCAGGTCAGCAAAGGCACGTTACCTGCGGGTATTGAATACTGGCAACCGCTGTTTTTCAGCGAGCCGCTGCCGCCGCTGTTCAGCTACTTCCCCGCCAATACGTTATTGGTGAATACCGGTGATATCGAGACCAGCGCAGAACGCTTCCAGGCCGATACCCTGTCACGCTTTGAGAATCGCGGTGTTGATCCGATGCGCCCGCTTCTGCCGCCGGAATCGCTGTGGCTGCGGGTTGATGAGCTGTTTTCTGAACTTAAACGCTGGCCGCGCGTTCAACTGAAAACCGAGAGTCTGGCGAACAAAGCAGCGAATACTAACCTCGGGTTCCAGAAGCTGCCGGATATCGCCGTTCAGGCACAGCAAAAAGCGCCGTTAGATGCGTTACGTAAATTCCTTGAAGGCTTCGCCGGTCCGGTGATTTTCTCGGTGGAAAGTGAAGGCCGCCGTGAAGCACTTGGCGAACTGCTCGCCCGTATCAAAGTGGCGCCGAAGCGGATATTGCGACTCGATGAAGCCGTAGATAACGGTCGTTATCTGATGATTGGCGCAGCTGAGCACGGCTTCATCGATAGCAAACGCAATCTGGCGCTGATTTGTGAAAGCGATCTGCTTGGGGAACGCGTGGCGCGCCGCCGCCAGGATTCTCGTCGCACCATCAACCCGGATACCTTAATTCGTAACCTCGCAGAGCTGCATCCCGGTCAACCGGTGGTGCATCTGGAGCACGGCGTGGGTCGTTATGCCGGTATGACCACGCTGGAAGCGGGCGGCATCACTGGTGAATACCTGATGCTCACCTATGCCAATGACGCCAAACTGTACGTGCCGGTGTCGTCACTGCATCTGATCAGCCGCTATGCCGGCGGCGCGGAAGAGAATGCGCCGCTGCATAAACTTGGTGGCGATGCCTGGTCACGTGCCCGACAGAAAGCCGCTGAGAAGGTGCGCGATGTTGCGGCAGAGCTGCTGGATATTTATGCCCAGCGCGCGGCGAAAGAAGGCTTTGCCTTTAAGCATGACCGTGAACAGTACCAGCTGTTTTGCGACAGCTTCCCGTTTGAAACCACGCCTGACCAGGCGCAGGCGATTAACGCGGTACTCAGCGATATGTGTCAACCGCTGGCCATGGACCGCCTGGTGTGCGGCGACGTCGGCTTTGGTAAAACCGAAGTCGCGATGCGCGCGGCCTTTCTCGCCGTAGAGAACCACAAGCAGGTTGCCGTGCTGGTGCCGACCACCCTGCTCGCACAGCAGCACTTCGACAACTTCCGCGACCGCTTTGCCAACTGGCCGGTACGCATTGAGATGTTGTCCCGTTTCCGTAGCGCCAAAGAGCAAGCGCAGATTCTGGAGCAGGTTGCCGAGGGAAAAATTGATATTCTTATCGGCACCCACAAGCTGCTGCAAGCGGATGTGAAGCTAAAAGATCTGGGTCTGTTGATTGTCGATGAAGAGCACCGTTTTGGCGTTCGCCATAAAGAGCGCATCAAAGCGATGCGCGCAGATGTCGATATCCTGACGCTGACGGCAACGCCTATTCCGCGTACGCTCAATATGGCAATGAGCGGCATGCGCGATCTGTCGATTATCGCCACGCCACCCGCTCGTCGTCTGGCGGTCAAAACCTTCGTGCGCGAATACGACAACCTGGTGGTACGCGAGGCGATCCTGCGTGAAGTTCTGCGCGGGGGACAAGTTTATTATCTGTTTAACGACGTCGAAAACATCCAGAAAACCGCTGACAGATTAGCAGAACTGGTGCCGGAAGCGCGTATTGGTATCGGTCACGGACAAATGCGCGAGCGCGAACTGGAACGCGTGATGAACGATTTCCACCATCAGCGTTTTAACGTGCTGGTGTGTACCACCATTATCGAAACCGGGATCGACATCCCCACCGCTAACACCATCATCATCGAACGAGCGGATCACTTCGGTTTAGCGCAATTACACCAGCTGCGCGGTCGTGTGGGACGTTCTCACCACCAGGCTTACGCCTGGCTGCTGACGCCGCATCCGAAAGCAATGACCACCGACGCGCAAAAACGTCTGGAAGCCATCGCCTCGCTGGAAGATTTGGGCGCAGGTTTTGCGCTGGCGACCCACGACCTCGAAATTCGCGGCGCCGGGGAATTACTGGGTGAAGATCAGAGTGGTTCCATGGAAAGCATCGGCTTCTCACTGTATATGGAACTGCTGGAAAACGCGGTCGATGCGCTCAAAGAAGGGCGTGAACCGTCACTGGAAGATCTCACCAGCCAGCAAACCGAAGTTGAACTGCGCATGCCGTCTCTGCTGCCGGATGACTATATCCCGGATGTCAACACGCGACTGTCGTTCTACAAGCGTATTGCCAGTGCGAAAGGCGAAAACGAGCTGGAAGAAATTAAGGTCGAGCTGATAGACCGTTTTGGTCTGCTGCCCGATCCGGCCCGTACGCTGCTGGATATCGCCCGTTTACGCCAGCAGGCGCAGAAACTGGGGATCAGAAAGCTCGAAGGCAATGAAAAAGGCGGTACCATTGAATTTGCCGAGAAAAACCACGTCAACCCGGTCTGGCTGATTGGTTTACTGCAAAAGCAGCCGCAGCACTTCCGTCTGGACGGTCCAACCCGGCTGAAATTCATGCAGGAGTTGAGCGAGCGTAAAACGCGGATCGACTGGGTCCGCCAGTTTATGCGTCAGCTTGAAGAAAACGCCGTAGCATAAGCATAGTGAACAGGCCGGGTGAGCACACCACTCACCCGGCCTGATGAATTTACAAACTCTTTGCACTTCCCTGCACTTCCCGACACAGCAAACAGCCATAATTCTCGTTTACTTTTACATAATAAAAACCACGTAAAAACAATGGATTTATGGTGATGTTAAACAATAAACGACTCTCTCGCTGGCTCGCGTTTTTTACGCTTGCAGCGACATTCGCGTTAGCACTTCCGGCTCAGGCAAACACCTGGCCGCTGCCGCCACCGGGAAGCCGTCTGGTGGGTCAGAATGCCGTTCACGTTGTTGAAGACAATGGCGGTTCTCTGGAAGCGATTGCGAAAAAGTACAATGTCGGCTTTCTCGCGCTGCTGCAGGCCAACCCTGGCGTTGACCCTTACGTACCACGTCCGGGCAGCGTTTTGACGATCCCGTTACAAACTCTGCTACCTGACGCCCCGCGCGAAGGTATTGTTATCAACCTCGCCGAACTGCGTCTTTATTATTACCAGCCGGGGACCAATTCGGTGACCGTGTATCCTATTGGTATTGGCCAGTTAGGTGGTGACACGCTGACGCCCACGATGGTAACCACCATCTCTGATAAACGCGCCAACCCCACCTGGACGCCGACGGCAAATATCCGCGCGCGATACAAAGCAAACGGGATTGACCTGCCTGCCGTTGTGCCTGCCGGTCCGGATAACCCGATGGGCCATCATGCAATTCGCTTAGCGGCATACGGCGGCGTGTACCTGTTGCACGGTACAAATGCTGATTTTGGCATCGGAATGCGCGTCAGTTCCGGCTGTATTCGTCTGCGCGACGGTGATATCGAAACCCTGTTCCGTCAGGTAACGCCCGGAACTAAGGTCAATATTATCAATACGCCGATCAAAGCATCCGTTGAGCCTAACGGCGTGCGCCTGGTGGAAGTACACCAACCGCTGTCCGAAAAAATCAATGACGACCCGCAACTGCTGCCGATCGTGCTGAACGCGTCCATGCAGACATTTAAAAATGCGGCGCAAACAGATACCGCCGTCATGGATCATGCGATGGAGATTCGCTCAGGCATGCCGGTCGATGTGACCCGTCATCATGACGTTGCTCAACAACCGCTGTAAACGTAGCGTATAAAAAAACCCCCGCTGGATTTTATTCCGCGGGGTTTTTTTAATTAACTCGCAGTGGCATTGCGATGGGTTAAATCTTATTTGTAGATAACAGCAGTTCCGTGAAGAGTGTTAGGACCGGTAACGGAAGTAATACGGAAAGACTTCGCACCCATCTCATCGGCTTTCTGCGCCAGTTGATCTTCCAGAGAACCTAAGTTAGTCCCCGCATTCGCAGAAATAGTACCGACTTTCTCTTGACCCGCAGGGGTGGACTGAACTTCAACAGCGGCAAAGCTTGCAAATGACAGTGAGCTAAGAACAGCAGCGACAAACAGTGTTTTTACGTTTTTCATGATAGTGACCTTTAGCAGATGAATGGGTGTCGAGAAGATTAACTTAACGATCGATAGGTAAATCATAGATGTGATCCAGGTCACACGTCAACATTTTTTTATAATGATCGTTATATAAAATATAAAGGTCTTATTTTTCATGCTAATAGCTATAAATTATTTTTATCGTGAATCCGCTGGAGTGTGCAGTCGAATATTTTTATAATGGTTATTCAATAAACCCAACAAAGGTACATCGGCGCCATGACAACTGAAACGACAGGTTGTGCAAAAAAAAGCCGTGGCCGACCAAAAGTGTTCGACAGGGAAGCCGCGCTTGATAAGGCCATGACACTCTTCTGGCAGCACGGATATGAAGCGACCTCACTCGCCGATCTCGTGGAAGCCACCGGCGCAAAAGCGCCTACGCTGTATGCGGAGTTCACCAATAAAGAAGGGTTGTTCCGTGCCGTACTGGACCGCTACATCACCCGCTTTGCGGCGAAACACGAAGCCCAGCTGTTTTGTGAAGAAAAAAGCCTTGAGTCCGCACTGGAAGACTATTTCACTGCTATAGCGACCTGCTTTACCAGCAAGGACACCCCGGCGGGATGTTTCATGATTAATACTTCTGCGACGCTGGCAGCCTCTTCCCGCGATATTGCACACACGGTGAAATCCCGCCATGCAATGCAGGAACAGACGCTTACCCAGTTCCTTCACCAGCGCCAGCAACGAGGCGAAATTCCGGCCCATTGCGACGTGCAAAAACTGGCCGAATACCTGAACTGTATTTTACAAGGTATGTCGATCAGCGCCCGTGAAGGCGCAACGTTTGAAAAACTGATGCAGATCGCACACACAACCCTGCGACTGTGGCCCGAACTCGTCAAAGCTTAACCCTTTCCCACAATTCCCCCGCTGTACTCACACCACCGGGAGCTGATAAAGCCCCCGGTTAGATTCCCGTTCTATTGACCCTACATTTCTCATTGTTTTCATCGTGTTACCCGATCATTTTTTGTAAAAAGTATTGATAACGACAATTATTATCAGCAATATTCGCATTTGTTTTAATGCCTGTTTCACAATGTAACCATCGGTTTCTCTACCGCTATAACAAAAACAGACCGACTTTTTTAAAAGGAATACAAATGCATAAGCGTCTCTGGGTGCTCAATCCTCTTCTGTTATCTTTAACTCTACCCGCCGTTGCGGCTGAGGAAGAGAACCTCATCGTCAGCGCCAACCGTAGCCAGCGCACAGTGGCAGAAATGGCGCAAACGACCTGGGTTATTGAAGGAAGCGAAATTGAACAGCAAGTTCAGGGTGGTAAAGAGTTCAAGGATGTTCTTGCTCAGTTAATCCCCGGAATTGATGTCAGCAGTCAGGGACGAACCAACTACGGCATGAACATGCGTGGTCGCGCCATTGTCGTGCTAATTGACGGCGTCCGTCTGAATTCCTCGCGAACCGACAGCCGTCAGCTTGACTCCATTGACCCATTTAACATTGCGCACATTGAAGTCATTTCAGGCGCAACCTCACTTTATGGCGGTGGCAGTACCGGCGGATTAATCAACATTGTCACCAAAAAAGGCCAGCCGGAGCGTGAAGTAGAACTCGAACTGGGGAGCAAAAGCGGCTTCAACAATAGCAACGATCATGATGAACGCGTTGCCGCGGCGGTGAGTGGCGGAACCGATCGCGCTTCCGGGCGTATGTCCGTCGCGTATCAACGATTTGGCGGCTGGTATGACGGTAATCACGATGCCCTGCTGCTCGATAACACCCAAACCGGGCTACAGCACTCCGATCGCCTGGACGTCATGGGCACAGGGACGATTGAACTTGACGACAACCGTCAGTTGCAACTGGTTACGCAGTACTATAAAAGTCAGGGGGATGACGATTACGGGCTGGATCTCGGCGAGAACATGTCCGCCGTGACCGGAAACGGCAAAGCATACACCAGCAGCGGACTGAATTCCGATCGTATTCCCGGCACCGAACGTCATCTTATTAGCCTGCAATATTCAGATGCGGATTTTTTTGGCCAGAACCTGGTCAGCCAAATCTATTATCGTGACGAATCGCTGAAATTCTACCCCTTCCCTACGCTCAGCAAAGGCAAAGTCACCAGTTTCTCCGCATCACAGCAGGACACCGACCAGTTTGGTGCCAAAATTACCCTCAACAGCCAGTTGATGGATAACTGGGAGCTGACGTGGGGTGTCGATGCCGATCACGAAACCTTCGACTCCAATCAGAAATTCTTCGATCTGGCCTGGTCCCTGCCCTCCGGCGGCATGGACAACCGTACCGCTTATACCACCGGGCGTTACCCCGGTTACAGCATCACCAACTTCGCGCCTTTCCTGCAAAACAGCTATGACATTAACGACATTTTTACCCTCAGCGGCGGCGTGCGCTATCAGTGGACCGAAAACAGGGTTGATGATTTCGTTGGCTATGCTCAACAGCAGGGAATCGCGACCGGGCTTGCGAACTCTGCCGATACTATTCCGGGCGGCAAAACCGATTACGATAATTTCCTGTTCAACGCCGGTATCCTTGCCCACCTGACCGACCGTCAGCAAACGTGGTTTAACTTTTCTCAGGGCGTGGAGCTTCCGGACCCAGGGAAATATTACGGTAACGGTACCTATTCGCTGGTTGGCGATCATTACCAGCTCCAGCGCAGCGTCAACGTGGCGGATTCACGTCTGGAAGGGATTAAAGTTAACTCGTACGAACTGGGGTGGCGCTATACCGGCGATAGTCTGCGCACGCAACTGGCCGCTTACTACTCGACTTCAGATAAATCGATCGTTATCAACCGCAGTGATATGACCATTAACGTTCAGCCCGACGATCGCCGCATTTATGGCCTTGAAGGTGCGGTGGATTATTTCATTGCGGACACGGACTGGAGCCTGGGCGGCAATTTCAACGTCATTAAATCGGAAGTGAAACAGAACGGTAAATGGCAAAAATGGGATGTCACGCTGGCCTCACCGTCCAAAGCAACCGCGTGGGTCGGCTGGGCACCAGAACCGTGGACCTTGCGCGTACAGAGCCAGCAAACATTTGATCTGACCGACGCCAGCGGTAACAAGCTGGATGGCTATAACACGATGGACTTTATCGGCAGCTATCAGCTCCCATTGGGTAAGCTGACCTTCAGCGTGGAAAACCTGCTGAATGAAGAGTACACCACACTGTGGGGACAACGTGCGCCACTGCTGTACAGCCCAACCTACGGCAGCCCGTCACTGTATGAATACAAGGGCCGGGGTCGTACATTTGGTCTGAACTACGCCTTAACCTTCTGATAAAAAAAGCCCCCCAGCCTGAGCGAATGGGGGGCTAATGTTCAGGATAATGCTATTTTACGCTTTGTTATTCAGTACCAACTGTCCGTTGTTATCCAACGGAATTTGCGCGCCGGGATCCTTATCCATACGGATTTTCCCCTGCTGATCGCCAATTTTGTACGTCACGTCGTAGCCCAGCATCTTTTCAGATTTGTCATACACCGTTTTACAACGCTGCTGCGTGGTGGTGTAAGTATCGTTTTCCTGCATCGAACCCTGAATCTGGTTACCTGCATAGCCGCCGCCTAAAGCACCGGCCACGGTGGCAATATCTTTACCACGTCCACCGCCAAACTGATGCCCAATAACACCACCCGCAACCGCGCCCAGTACGGAACCCGCGATACGGTTTTCATCTTGTACCGGCTTGCGGTGGGTGACCGTTACGTTCCGGCACTCCTGACGCGGTGTTTTTACCGACTCTTTAATCGGTGTTGCAGAGACAACTTGCGCATACTGTGGGCCACGCTCGAAAACGTTCAGACTGGCCACCGCTGCAACACCCAGCGCAGCAGCTACGCCAATCCCTATACCCGCCAACATTGATTTATTCACGGGACTACCTCCTTTTTTGCTATTAGCAACAACTTTGCAACAGAAGGTAAGGAATGCCAATCAGATTACGGATGAAAATAGCCGGAGGTGGAGCGAAAGCGGAATGATTCAGACAACTCTGAAGGAAGGCGCCGGATGCGTAAAATCATCCGGCACCACAAGTCGATATTAATGCAGTTTCAGACGCGGGCGAATCACCCGGTTGATACTGCCGACCAGCATCATCAGGCCGGTTTTGAAGTAACCGTGCAGCGCAATCTGGTGCATGCGGTACAGCGAGATATACACAAAGCGCGCAATACGTCCTTCCACCATCATCGAACCACGGGTCAGGTTGCCCATCAGGCTACCCACGGTAGAGAAGTTAGAGAGCGAGACCAGAGAGCCGTGATCTTTGTACTGATACGCTTTCAGCGGCTTGCCATTCATCTGTGCCAGAATATTGTTCATCGCGCAGGTCGCCATCTGGTGTGCTGCCTGAGCGCGCGGAGGCACAAAACCGCCTTCCGGGCGAGCGCAGGAAGCGCAGTCGCCAATCGCGTACACGTCAGGATCGCGCGTGCTCTGCAGAGTTGGCTCAACCACCAGTTGGTTAATACGGTTCGTTTCCAGACCGCCAATGTCTTTCATAAAGTCTGGCGCTTTGATACCCGCCGCCCACACCATCAGATCGGCTTTAATGTATTCGCCATCTTTGGTGTGCAGTCCGCCTTCATCAGCGCTGGTTACCATCGTCTGGGTCAGTACGCGTACGCCCAGTTTGGTTAACTCATTATGCGCAGCACCGGAAATACGCGGCGGCAACGCAGGCAGAATACGCTCACCGGCTTCGACCAGCGTAACGTTCAGCGCGTCATTGGTCAGCCCTTTGTAACCATAGCTGTGCAGTTGTTTTACCGCATTGTGCAGCTCAGCGGAGAGTTCAACACCCGTCGCACCGCCGCCCACAATGGCGATATTCACTTTTCCGTTAGCGCCCAGATTCGCGGAATACTTCAGGAACAGATTCAGCATCTCCTGGTGGAAACGACGCGCCTGATGCGGGTTATCGAGGAAAATGCAGTTTTCTTTCACGCCAGGGGTGTTGAAATCGTTGGACGTACTGCCCAGCGCCATCACCAGCGTGTCATACGGCACTTTACGCTCAGGAACCAGTAGCTCACCCTTCTCATCGCGCAGCTCAGCGAGAGTAATGGTCTTCGCTTCACGATCGATATCCACCACCGAGCCTAACTGGAACTGGAAGCCATGGTTACGGGCATGAGCCAAATAACTCAGCGCATCCACACCTTCGTCCAGTGAACCCGTCGCCACTTCATGCAGTAACGGTTTCCACAAGTGACTGTGGTTTCTGTCTACCAGTGTGATTTTGGCCTTTTTCTTACGCCCGAGTTTTTTACCCAGCTGCGTCGCCATTTCCAGTCCGCCAGCACCGCCGCCGACAATCACGATCCTTTTCAATGGTGTAGTCAACGTGACCCCCTCAAATTTATTAACCAATTGTTAATTAAAAGTTATTAACATAGCCTTTAATTAACAACAAGTTACGGTAATGAAAATGTTCTTCGAGAGTGAGAATAACACGAACGGTGCATTGGTCATACCAAAATTGATGTGTATCAAGTTTTGATGCTGAAAAGATAGACAACCGGAACTTTAAGAACAAAAAAACCAGCCCGGCGGCTGTAATGCCAGTCAGTTAGCGCCTCAGTTTCAGAAAGCTTCAACCTGTGCTGCCCGAGGTAAAGAACATGCTATCTCGGAGAAAGAGTTCCGTTCACCTCAGTGGTGTCATTTCTCTTAAGCACCGATTCCTGTGAACGTGTAAAGGGCGTTCTCCGCCACGCCCTTTACAATCCCGGCTCCCGGCGGGAAAATTGTTGCTGCGCAATACCCTCCGCTTATTCCTCCAGGCTACCGGGCCGGGCGCGAGGTAGCATCCATGCAAAGCGCGCCCTGAGCCAGCATCCATGCTGGCTCTCCCGGCCTTACGGAATCACGTCGGCAATTTTCAGCCGGACCAGCCCACACCTGACCATCTGCGTTTTTTTGTTTAAACAGCAAAAAAGATTTAACTGGAAGTCAGTGCGTTGAAGCGATGACCCCGGTCCGGCTGAAAATCGATGAGGCGTTGACGACTGACCGGGTCTGCCCGCAGGGATGCGGGCAGAGGGGACGGCCTGCACGGACGCAGGCTCGACCCCGACCCGACAGGCAGACGGCATAAGACGAATAACTCGCGTAGCGACGATTTTCCCGCCGGGAGCCTGGGTTGCAAGGGAGGCGGCGGTGAGCCTCCCTTGCACGTTCACAGGTATCTGCGCTTCAGAGAAATGACACCACTGAGGTGAACGGAACCCTGAGCCGGAATCACATGTTCACCATACGTTCGTAACTGACGAGCATTAGCCCGATGGCTGGTTTTTTACACACTCAATAAGAATTAACCTAACGTCTTGAACGCTTTGATGCGCTGCAAATGCGGAGAGATATTCTTAAACTTATGCGTCTGCTCTTCGTCCCAGACTATCTCGTAAAAATGATGCAGCTCTTCCGACGAACGCTGACTGTTAAGCGCTTCATCATGACGTGACAGGATCACCAGGCAGCGATCGCGATTCTTCTCACGGAAATTGGTCACGCATTTTGTTGCGATGTCTGCATACTCCTCAGGTCTGTCGATTTTGCCTTCCATGTTCTCATACGGGAACAGGTTGGGATTAAACACTACCTGACGAATATCACACAGGAAACCAATCCGTTCAGCCCAATATCCCCCGAGCCCCACACCACAAATCAGCGGACGGTCATCCACATTCAGCTGCAGCATTTTGTCCACTTCTTTCAGCAGATGCTGCATATCATGTTTAGGATGCCGCGTACTGTAGCTAATCAGCCTGACATCCGGGTCGATGAATTGTAGCTGCAACACCTTCTCATGGTTGCCCGGGCTGTTAGAGTCAAAACCGTGTAAATAGATAATCATCGCATCCTCGCCAAACTTGCGTTAATGACCTGCTTTCTCTTCCTGCCAGCGCTCATGAAGTTGGTTAAGCTGAGCGCTTACCGTCTTCCAGCGTGACGAGTCCATCAGTTCCTGACGTGAAAATGAACCTTTATGATACAAACGTGTAACACGTTCTGCATTGATCGGCGACAGATTATCTAACACACTGACCGCTCCCTTACGATTATTGCAGACCAGGATCATATCGCAACCTGCATCCAGCGAGGCCTGTCCACGCTCCGCATAGCTTCCCATAATCGCCGCCCCTTCCATCGACAAATCGTCGGAGAAAATGACACCATCGAAGCCAAGCTCCTGGCGTAGCACCGTTTTCAACCAGTGAGGTGAACCACTCGCCGGACGCGGATCGACATCACTGTAGATGACATGCGCAGGCATAATGGCATCCAGTTTGTTTTCCGTAATCAACGTCTGGAACACGGACATATCTTTCGCACGAATCTCGGCTTCTGGGCGTGGATCGGTTGGGGTTTCTTTGTGTGAATCCGCCGTCACCGCCCCATGTCCTGGGAAATGTTTACCGGTCGTTTTCATGCCAGCAGCATGCATCCCGTCAATGAAGCGGGTCGCCATCGCCAGCGCTTTTAGCGGATCGGCATGGTAAGAACGCTCGCCGATTGCCGCGCTGATATGGCCCACATCCAGCACGGGTGCAAAGCTGATATCAATGTCCATCGCGATCATTTCGCTGGCCATCAACCACCCTGCGTCCTGAGCCAGTTTGCCGCCTTCTTCCAGACCGTGCAACGCAGCAAAGGATTGAGCTGCAGGCAGGCGGGTAAAGCCCTCACGAAAACGCTGTACGCGTCCGCCTTCCTGATCTACCGCCACCACCAGATGGTTACGTGACGCAGCCCGGATCTGACGCACTAATTCACGCAGCTGTTCCGGGTCATGATAATTTCGGGTAAAGAGGATCAACCCACCTACCAGCGGATGTGCCAGAATCTCACGCTCTTCAGCGTCCAGCTCATACCCTTCGACATCCAACATTACTGGGCCCACACTGCTCTCCTTATCCTTTAATTGTTAGCTGCCGCCAGGTTTCATCGGCCAGCCTGATAAATTGTCGATCGCCGGTTTGCCGCCAGCGATACTCAAACCACCCCGCCTTCAGCATCATTATCCAGGGTTGCCATTGTCTGACCTGTCGCCACAAAACGTCTGGCTTAATGTGCGCTCGTTGGGCGTAGGTGCTAACCAACTGTTGGTGCTGGGATTCATCGCTAACCCATACTGCCGCCAGCTCCAGGGCAATATCACCGTCTCCAGCGTATTCCCAGTCAATCAGCCGCAGCCCTGATGCCGTACGTACGATGTTGTCACCGTGAACATCCATATGCAGCGGCCCCAGGCGCAAAGGTCGAGGCTCACCTCGTTTCCTTAGCCGCTTCAGCGCGCGCAGCCAGCATGGTGTACGACGCGCCGGATCGCCACACTGCCAGTACTGTTCAATTAGCGGCAGCAGGCTGATTCGCCAGCCCAATCGGGGTTGCTGGTGCAGATGATACAATAAGCCTGCGAGTTCGTCGGCGTCCGGTAATCTGGATTCTACCTTACCGTGAAAAAACTCGACTGCCATCCACCCACGCGTATAAAAATGAGGACGTGGCGCAAGGCTTTCTGGCAGGTGTTTTAACGCATGATATTGGCGTAAGAAATGAGATTCCGGCGCGTCAGGATCGTGATGGCAGCGCAGTACCAGCCGGTGGGAACGGTGTTCAATGATGCAGCTCCCGCCGCTCAGGCCGGTTTGGCTGGTTGCGACGGGATGATACTGCGGGAAATAGCGCGACAACACTTCGCCGCGCGTGAGTCTGCTATTGTTGCTGAACGGCACCTTTACCTGACCAGATTATCTCGCCAGTTTGTACCAGCATTAATTGCATTTGCAGCGCAGGCGAATTGACGTTGCCGGATGCGCTGGAATAAAGCACATACTGCGCGCCAACGTTACGGGCGATACCAATCGCTTTACTGCGCGTTCCCAGACTGTCATTCGGAGACAGACCTAACTGCTGTTTGGCGACAGCCAGCTGTTGGGCAGAAATCAGCGTAAACTTACCGTTATTCGCCAGCGCGTTACGTAAGGTTTCGGTGGCTTCACCCGCGTTCAACGAGCCGTTGGTGCGGTTATTCACGCTATCAACCAGCAGAACGCCGCCCGCTTTGACGCCGTCTGCCTGCAGCATTTTGCCGACCATCGGCTGCATAGCCCCGTTCCAGTCATAGTGACGTTGACGTGGCGTCGGCTGCGCCGTTTGGTCCTCATGCTCAATTGGACCCGGTTGCTGCGGTATGCTTGGCACCGTTGGCACAACCGGCACCGGCTGTTGCGGCTGCGCAGGCTGTTCCGGTACCGGCTTCACTTCCTCTACCGGCGCGGGCTCACGTTGCGCCACACAGCCAGAGAGAAACATCGCCAGCGCGGCAATCAGTGCGTAGCGATTCATTTTGTTCATCAAGATTCACCCCTTACAAATAAAGATAAAGTCTAACCTTGTGCGCCCCCAGAAAATTGGCGCTGCCGTACAGCGTCACCGACGAATGAGCCGGAATAGTCACACTGCGTGGCGCTTCCAGAGGGTGCATTTCCAGCCCTCTGGCGTCATACCAGTAAAACCGATAATGAACGGTAACGGGTTCTTGTCTTTCGTTATAGAGTCGCGAGGATGCCGAAGCCTGAATATCAGACGTTGTTAACGTGGGCTGCTCTGCTGTAATACCCGCCGCCAGAATTGTTGATTCCATCACCAGCGACTGTTCATCACTTACTGGGATTTCAGGGTGTGAACGACAACCCGCCAGCAACAACAAGCCCAGTGAAAGCGCAATGCATCCTCTGGTCATGCTTACAGACCTTTATGCGCAAGCATTGGGCCAAGCGCACGTCCACCCAGCAGGTGCATATGAATGTGATACACCTCCTGCCCCCCGTGGCGGTTGGTGTTCATGATTAAGCGGTACCCATCTGCAGCAATGCCTTCCTGCTCAGCAATTTTCGCCGCAACGGTGATCATGCGGCCCAATGCCTGTTCATGTTCCGCCGTCACATCGTTGACAGTTGGGATCAGAATGTTAGGAATGATCAGGATATGCGTTGGTGCCTGAGGGGAAATATCACGAAACGCAGTGACCAGTTCATCCTGGTATACGATATCCGACGGAATCTCACGACGAATAATTTTGCTGAATATAGTTTCTTCTGCCACGACGTTTTCCTTTTTCATTAACAGCCCAAGCGTTTTGCCATGCTACGCCGGGTAACTCTGCGAGTATAGAGTATGAGCGAGTTCCTCACGCTCTTTCAACTTTAACCCTCGATTTTTTAAGCGAAAACCTCAGTCAGTGCTGCTCTTATAACCATTTTCCTGCGCTATTGCTCAAGCATAGTACTGAAACAATATTTCATTTATGTCGTAGCATCTGTTTACACATTAATTGCTAATGCGTATATTTCGCATTTGTATTTACATGCGCATTTAATAGTTTACAACCAAAGGGTTCATCACAACTACCGGTGATTTGAACTTAATATTAATAATTATCAAGGACTTTTCGATGTCTTTCACAACACTCAACGGGAATGTTCAACGCCAACCGGGGCTTGCCCCTTCTTTGCTGGCAGCATGCATCACGCTAGCCCTTTTACCTTCCACCAGCCTCGCAGCCCCTGCAGAAGAGACAGTGATCGTGGAAGGTTCTGCTCCTTCGGCATCCAGTGAGGAGCAAGATTACAGCGTTAAATCAACGACCGCTGGCACAAAAATGCAAATGACACAGCGCGATATTCCGCAATCGGTCAGCATTGTCAGCCAGCAACGCATGGAAGATCAGCAATTGCAAACGCTGGGCGATGTGATGGACAACACGTTGGGGATAAGCAAAAGCCAGGCGGATTCAGATCGCAGCAGCTATTACTCGCGCGGATTTCAGATTGATAACTATATGGTCGATGGGATCCCGACCTATTTTGAATCCCGCTGGAATCTCGGTGACGCCCTTTCTGACACCGCCCTTTTTGAGCGTGTCGAAGTGGTCCGTGGCGCAAACGGGCTAATGACCGGGACGGGTAACCCTTCAGCCTCCATTAACATGATCCGTAAGCATGCCACCAGCCGCGAGTTCACCGGTAATGTTTCAGCGGAATATGGCAGTTGGAACAAACAACGCTATGTGACCGATCTGCAAAGCCCGCTTACGGCAGACGGCAACGTGCGCGGTCGTATCGTGGCGGGTTACCAGAATAACGACTCCTGGCTTGATCGCTACAATAGCGAAAAAATGTTCTTCTCCGGGATTGTCGATGCCGATTTGGGTGACACCACCAGCCTGTCTGCGGGCTATGAATATCAGCGCATTGATATCAACAGCCCAACCTGGGGTGGATTGCCGCGCTGGAATACCGATGGCAGTAAAAACAGCTACGACCGTTCGCGCAGCACTGCGCCGGACTGGGCTTACAACGATAAAGACTTCAACAAAGTGTTTGTCACCATCAAACAGCGTTTTGCCGATACCTGGCAGACGACCATGAACGCCACCCACTCCGAGGTCAAGTTCGACAGTAAAATGATGTACGTCGATGCCTATGTTAATAAGGCCGACGGCACGCTGATTGGCCCATATGGCAACTATGGTCCGGGATATGACTACGTCGGAGGAACCGGCTGGAACAGCGGCAAACGTAAAGTGGATGCTGTCGATCTATTTGCCGACGGCGGTTACGATCTGTTTGGTCGTCAGCATAATCTGATGCTGGGCGGCAGCTACAGTAAACAGAATAACCGTTATGAAAGCTCGTGGGCGAACGTTTTCCCCAACGAAATCGGCAGCTTCTATACCTATGATGGTAACTTCCCTGAAACCAACTGGAACCCGCAGTCATTGGCTCAGGACGATACCACGCACATGAAATCGCTGTACGCCGCAACGCGTATTTCGCTGGCCGACCCACTGCATTTGATTGTTGGCGCACGTTACACCAACTGGCGTATCGACACCCTGACCTACAGCATGGAGCAAAACCACACCACGCCGTATGCGGGTTTGGTATATGACATTGACGATAACTGGTCTACCTACGCCAGCTATACCTCAATCTTCCAGCCGCAGAACAAGCGCGACAGTTCCGGTAAATATCTCTCTCCGATCACCGGCAACAACTATGAGCTTGGTCTGAAGTCCGACTGGATGAACAGCCGTTTAACCACCACGCTCGCGGTGTTCCGCATCGAACAGGATAACGTAGCGCAATCAACCGGCGTGCCAATCGCCGGTAGCAATGGCGACACGGCCTTTAAAGCGATGGATGGTACGGTCAGTAAAGGGGTCGAATTCGAGATTAACGGTGCGATCACCGATAACTGGCAGATGACGTTTGGTGCGACACGCTATGTTGCAGAAGACAACGAAGGCAATGCAGTAAACCCAAACCTGCCGCGGACCACGGTCAAACTGTTTACCCGTTATCGCCTGCCAGCCATGCCGGAACTGACCGTTGGCGGTGGAGTTAACTGGCAGAATCGTGTTTACAGCGATACGGTCACGCCTTATGGCACATTCCGCGCGGAACAGGGAAGCTACGCCCTGGTAGATTTGTTTACCCGCTACCAGGTAACAAAAAACTTCTCAGTACAGGGTAACCTTAATAACCTATTCGATAAAACCTACGACACGAATATCGACAGTTCTATCGTTTATGGTGAGCCGCGCAACGTCAGCGTTACCGCCAGCTACCAGTTCTGACACCGGGTATTGCGTAGAATCGCTAACTCGCTGACTTAGGTTGCAAATTCTCATCAAACTCCAGCCGCTTTCTGTCGGGTTCTACCGCAGTCAGCGGCTCCACTTCTGCAAGCGTCTGCTGACAGCGCCCCACCAGCACCTGATACTCGCGAGTGCCCTGTTTTTTCCACACCATTTCCTGCTCAGTTAACATGCGAATCGCTTTCGCCGGGCTGCCGACAATCAGATGGTTGGCAGGCATCTCAGCGCACGCTTTCACAAACGCCGAAGCACCAACGATACTGTTTTCACCGATGGTCGCGCCATCGATAATCACCGCGCTCATGCCGACCAGCGCGTTACGCCCAATCACACAGCCATGCAGAATCGCGCCGTGGCCGATATGTCCGTCCTCTTCCACCACCGTATCCTGGCCGGGAAATCCGTGCATTACGCAGTTATCCTGGATATTCGCCCCATCTTTAACCACGATACGCCCAAAATCTCCGCGCAGGCTGGCGTTGGGACCAACATAAACACCTTTGCCGAGAATGACATCGCCAATCAGCACTGCGGTTGGGTGAACATAGCTTTCTGCAGGAACTACCGGGATCATCCCGTCAATCTGGTAAATCGGCATGGCTTCTCCTATTACACCTCGGCTAATCCGCCGAAGCGTTGATAATAGAGCGGCCCCGGCGCGGGCAGTTCCCCCACCGAGCTCTCGCCTTTTTCGCTGACGAAAACCTGGGCGCCGGGCGCAACACGTTGATAAATATTAATGCACAGCTGACGCGCCGTCTGACCCAGCCAGTGAGCAGGCAACAATTCTTCCGGCAGCAGCGGATCTTTGAGCACAACCCGACGATAGAAGTGAATGAGCAACAGGCGGATCTGGAAGCAGCGCTCTGGCGTAAGTTCGTCCGGCCCGGCGTCACGCAGTAGCGGTAACAACGGACGGAACAGCGTGATAAACGCCTCGTACATGGCATTTTGTTCGGTTAAGTGCCAGCACCCTTCTACCCGCTCACGCAGCGCAGCGCGGGAGAGTGCCAACGGCGAATGCGCCTCAAAAACGATGACGTTTTCCGCCACCCCAGCTTCATGGAGCAGCGACTGTACGTCCGCCAGCTTTTGCGATGGCGACGCCAGCAGACTCGGCGCCAGTACGCCAAAACCTTGCCATAACAGCTGCTTTTTAACTTCGGCCAGGGTATTTTTCTCCAGCCCCTCCGACAGCAGCAGCAGCCAGGTACCGTCCCACTCAGGGGCGTTGGCACGGTAGATTTTGCTCTCGGCGCGGCGCGTCAAGCGTAGCCCTTTATCACTCAGGCGGTAGAAACTGCGACGGCCGATACGTACTACGTCCAGCCATTCTTCTTTATTAAGGCGAAACAGCGCGGTACGTACAAAACGTTCACCGAAGCCAAGCCCTTCCAGCAGCGCGGCAACGCTACCGAGCCAGACTTCTCCACCGCGTTGCGATAAACAGTCCCCGTAAAGCGAGGCGATAAGCGAGGTGCCGCTGACCGGCATTGCGGTTACCGCCTGCTGAATAAAACTATCGAGTTTTTCCATATGATTCATACTGTTGTCTTTTTTGTCCTTTTTGAATCATAGCACAGGAAAATTTCCGCGATATGGCAGGAATTTGTAGGCCGGATAAGGCAACGCCGCCATCCGGCAACTTGTGCGCTCTCGCCTGATGGCGCTGCGCTTATCAGGCCTACGAGGCTTAGCCGTTGGCGGCAACTTTGCGCAGGTCGAACACCCGACACGCCTTTCCTTCTGAGCGCGGGATGCTGCCGCAGTTAACAATGCTTACGTCCGTTGAAATACCGACCATCGACTTAATACGATGACGCAAATGATGGCAAATCTGGCAGCGCTGCTCATGGCTTAGCACCAGGCTACTCTCTTTAAGCTCCACGCGTACCGAAAGCGAATCAAGATGTCCTCGGCGATCCACTTCCAACTGGTAATGCGGAGCCAGATGTTCAATCTTGAGGATCTCTTCTTCCACCTGCGATGGGAAGACGTTGACGCCGCGAATAATCAGCATATCGTCGCTGCGACCGCTAATGCGATCCATACGACGCATCGTGCGCGCGGTACCCGGCAGCAGGCGCGTCAGGTCGCGGGTACGATAACGAATGACCGGTAGCGCTTCTTTCGTCAGCGTGGTGAACAGCAGTTCGCCGTGCTCGCCGTCGGCCAGTGGCGTACCGTCATCCGGATTGACCACTTCCGGGAAGAAATGATCCTCCCATATTGTCGGACCATCACCCGTTTCGATGCACTCCATCGCCACGCCCGGCCCCATCACTTCCGAGAGGCCATAAATATCCAGCGCCGTAATACCCAGGCGACGTTCGATCTCCGCGCGCATCCCCGTTGTCCACGGCTCTGCGCCAAAGACACCGGTACGCAGCGAACAACCCCGCGCGTCACCGCCCATCTGGCGCTCCAGCTCTTCAATCAGGTTCAGACAGTAGGATGGCGTGACCATAATCATGTCAGGTTTGAAATCGCGAATCAGCTGCGCCTGTTTCTCGGTTTGACCGCCGGACATCGGGATGACCGTTGCCCCCAGGCGTTCCGCGCCGTAGTGCGCGCCCAGTCCGCCGGTGAAAAGGCCATAGCCATAAGCGACGTGGATTTTATCTTTCGCGGTACCGCCTGCGGCACGCAGCGAGCGGGCGACGATGTTAGCCCAGGTATCGATATCATTTTGCGTATAGCCCACCACCGTCGGTTTACCCGTGGTGCCGGATGATGCATGGATACGCACCACCTGCTCCATCGGTACCGCGAAGGTGTCGAAGGGATAGTTGTCACGGAGGTCCTGCTTGGTGGTGCAGGGAAACTTGCTCAGATCGCTCAGCTCACGGAAATCATCCGGGTGAACCCCCGCCGCGTCGAACTTACGGCGGTACATCGGGACATTTTCATAGGCGTGTTTTAACGTCCATTTCAGGCGCTTGGTTTGCAAAGCCTGTAATTCGTCACGCGATGCGGTTTCAATCGGATCTAATTTTGTTGTTGTCGTTGTCATTTTGTAGGGCACTCGCAGGTCAATTAGCTCACACTCGCTCAAGGATCATGGCAATGCCCTGACCCACGCCAATACACATCGTACACAGCGCATAACGTCCATTGCGTCGTTCCAGCTCCAGCGTTGCGGCCAGCGCTAACCGCACACCGCTCATCCCCAGCGGGTGACCTAAAGCGATAGCCCCCCCATTGGGATTCACGTGTTCTGCGTCATCTGCCAGTCCAAGCTGTCTCATCACACCCAACGCCTGGGCGGCAAAGGCTTCATTCAGCTCAATCACATCCATATCGTTGATATTCAGCCCGGCGCGCTCCAGCACTTTTCGTACCGCAGGAACTGGCCCAAGCCCCATAAACTTCGGCTCCACGCCCGCCGTCGCCATCGCGACAATGCGTGCACGCGGCGTTAGTCCCTGGGCCTTTATGTGTTGCTCGCTGGCTACGATCATTGCTGCCGCGCCGTCGTTCACCCCAGAGGCATTGCCTGCGGTAACCACGCCGTTCTTACGAAACGGTGTTTTCAGTTGTGCGAGTTGCTCCAGCGTGGTTTCTGCACGCGGATGTTCATCTTCACGTACTGCGCTAACTGCCCCTTTCTTGCCAATGATTTGTACCGGCACAATTTCCTGCGCCAGAATGCCGTCACGCTGGGCTTTCGCCGTGCGCTGCTGGCTGCGATACGCAAAGGCGTCCTGGTCCTCTCGGCTTATATTTAACAATTCAGCTACATTCTCCGCCGTTTCCGGCATGCTGTCAGTTCCGAATTGTTGCTGCATGAGCGGGTTCACAAAACGCCAGCCAATGGTGGTATCAAACATCTCGGCCTGACGCTGAAACGGCGCGGTGGCTTTGCCCATTACAAACGGCGCGCGTGACATTGACTCAACACCACCAGCGATCAGCAGGTCGGCATCACCGGCTTTGATCGTGCGAGCAGCGAAGCCGATTGCATCAAGCCCGGAGCCGCACAGACGGTTGATGGTCGTGCCGGCAACGCTGTGCGGATAACCCGCCAGCAGGGTCGCCATATGCGCCACGTTGCGGTTATCCTCGCCCGCCTGGTTGGCGCAACCGAAGATCACATCGTCAATAGCGCTGGGATCCAGGCGTGGGTTGCGGTTGAGTAATTCACGCAACGGGATGGCCGCCAGATCGTCGGCACGCACGCCTGCCAGCGCCCCGCCGTAGCGACCAATCGGGGTACGAATACCGTCACAAATAAATGCGTCACGCATTAGACTTCTCCTGTAATCGTGCCACCGATGCGGTGGGATTTGCCGCGAAACAGAGCCACGGTTTTGTGTTGCTGATTGACAATTTCAATGTCGTAAACGCCAGTGAGTTTGCCTTGCTGCTTGACCCGCGCGGTGGCGGTCAGTTTGTCACCTGCAAAGGCCGGACGCAGAAAGTCGATACTGGCCGCTGAGGCTACTGCCGCCAGTCCCTGACTGTTGCAGGCGTAAGCAAAGGCAGTATCCGCCAGTGAAAACAGTTGCCCGCCGTGACAGGTCTGATGGCCATTCAGCTGCGACGGCGACACGGTCATAGTCATCTGCGAATAACCGTCGTCCATCTCAATAATTTCAATCCCCAGCGCCTGCGCGCAGGTGTCTTTCACATACATGGCGCGGGCGTTGCGCCAGGCTTCGTTACTCATGACGCATCTCCATCAGCGCTTTCTGGCGCAGCAGCGCACTCGGGCGATAGCGTTCTTCGCCGTAGTGCTGTTGTAGATTTTCCAGCAGACGAAGCACACGTCCCCAGCCGAGCGATTCGCCCCAGGCCAGCGGCCCGTGCGGGTAGTTGACCCCCAAGCGCATGGCGGCATCGATATCCTCGGCGCTGGCGACTCCTTTTTGCAGCGTATCCAGCGCTTCGTTCGCCAGCATCGCTACCGTGCGCCATACCAGCAGCCCTGGGTAGTCGGCAATACGCAGCACTTTTTTGCCCTGCTGCTGGAAGTAGTACACCGCTTTGTCGGTGGCTGAAGCCGGGTTGGTTGGTGCGCTTGCCAGCACGACGGTGTCGCCCGCAGCATGGTCATACACCACCACCGGGCGCTGGTGCCGCACGCTTAAGGCCAGCGCGGTTTCACCGGTAGTTTCAAGGAGCAGCACATCATCCAGTTCAGTGACAACGTCACGCTTGATATTTTTTGCTGCATTTTCAGGCGCTACCGCTGCAACAGCCAGTTCAGGCGATACTTCAGCAGGCCAGCGATAGACGCCGTGGCCGCTCTTCTTTCCCAGACGCCCCGCCAGAGCGAGCTCCTGTTGCAGCAAAGACGGTAGAAAACGGCGGTCCTGCCAGAAGGCGTTAAACACCGAACAGGTCACGGCAAAGTTGACGTCCTGACCAATCAAGTCGGTCAGCGCCAGCGGTCCCATCGGGAAGCCGCCGCCATCACGCAGCGCCGCATCAATCACTTCCGCTGACGCAACCTGTTCTTCCAGCGCGCGCCAGGCTTCAGCGTAGTACGGACGCGCCACACGGTTGACGATAAAACCCGGCGTTGAGCGGCAGCGCACCGGCTGCTTGCCCCAGGCGATTACGCACTGGCTAAGCAGCTCAACTACCTCAGTTGAGGTGGCAAGGCCGCTCACCACTTCCACCAGTTTCATCACCGGTGCAGGGTTAAAGAAATGCAGCCCCGCCACACGTTCCGGATGCTTCACTCCCGCCGCAATTGCGGTAATTGAGATCGACGAGGTATTACTGGTCAGCAGCGTTGACGGCAAACAGATCTCCGCCAACTGACTGAACAGCGCTTTTTTAATTTCCAGTTGCTCGGAAGCGGCTTCAATCACCAGTTGTGCATCGGCAAGCTGATTCAGTTCAGTCGCGGGGGCGATCCGTGCCAGTAATTCACTGGCCTGTTCCGCACTGATTTTTCCACGACCAACACGAACGTCGAGTCGCTGGCGAATACCCTCAATGGCGCGAGTAATCGCCTCAGTGGAAATGTCATACAGCAGGACCGAATGTCCGGCGCTGGCAGCCACTTCGGCAATGCCTGCCCCCATTGTTCCGCCGCCGATCACGGCAACGCGATGAAGAGTTTGCGTCATGGCTTATTTCCCGCTGAACTGTGGTGGGCGTTTGCCGAGAAAGGCGCTGACCCCTTCGCGATAGTCGTCGCTGCGACCGGCCATGCGCTGGTAGTCGCGCTCAAGCTCAAGCTGCTGATCCAGCGTGTTGGTTTCGGAAAGCTGCAAGGCTTTCTTAATCAGCCCCAGGCCATAGGTCGGCTGCGTCGCGAAATGGCGCGCCATGGTCAACGCGGTATCTTTCAACTCGGCATCGTCGACCACTTGCCAGATCATGCCCCACTGCGCGGCCTGTTCGGCGCTGAGGTTATCGCCAAGCATCAGCAAACCCACGGCGCGAGCGCGACCGGCTACGCGCGGCAGCACCCAGCTTCCGCCGCAGTCCGGCACCAGGCCGAGTTTGCTGAAGGCCATAACAAACTTCGCCGAGCGCGCGGCGAGGACGATGTCGCAGCCCAAGGCCAGTGTGGCACCGGCACCAGCGGCAACGCCGTTGACGGCACAGATAACCGGCTTCGGCAGCGCGGCTAAGCGGCGCACCAGCGGGTTGTAGAAGCGTTCCACCGACATGCCCAGATCCGGCGCGGGACCGCTCGGGTCAACGTTACGGTCGTTCAGATCCTGTCCGGCGCAAAATCCGCGTCCGGCGCCGGTGATCAGCAGACAACGAATGGTGTCGTCGCGCTCGGCCTGTTTCAGGCAGTCGGCGAGCTGCTGGTGCATCACGTCGTTAAAGCTGTTGAGTCGGTCCGGGCGGTTCAGGGTGATAGTCATCACGCCCTGCTCCACTTCGCTGAGAATAAATACGTCCACGATTAGCGTCCTTTAAATTCCGGTGTGCGTTTTTCTAAAAAGGCGCTGACGCCTTCACGACGATCTTCGGTGCCGCTCAGCAGCGTAAACAGCTGACGTTCCTGCACCAGACCGGCCTGGAGACCCACTTCTTGCGCAGCGCGTAGAGACTGTTTTGCCGCCCGCAGCGCCAGCGGTGAGTGACGGGCGATGGTCGCCGCCAGCTTGAGCGCGTATTCATCGGAGAGGTTCGCCGGGTGAATGTCACTCACCAGCCCGGCCTGTTG
The DNA here is from genome assembly GCF_001037485.2 of Citrobacter sp. MGH105. Classification (NCBI taxonomy): domain Bacteria; kingdom Pseudomonadati; phylum Pseudomonadota; class Gammaproteobacteria; order Enterobacterales; family Enterobacteriaceae; genus Citrobacter; species Citrobacter sp. MGH105. Next base: position 3,135,294 of record NZ_CP073048.1, read on the forward strand.
CGCTCGTTCGGCATCAATGCTTTCACCGCTCAGCACCATTCGGCTGGCCAGCGCTTTACCAACACTACGGATAAGCCGCTGCGTACCGCCCGCCCCTGGCATGGTGCCGAGAGTAATCTCCGGCAGACCAAAGCGGGCGTTATCCCCGGCAATCACCAGGTCGCACAGCAGAGTCAGCTCGCACCCGGCTCCCAGCGCGTAACCGTTAACCACCGCGATCAACGGCTTGTTGAAGGCATCAATACGTGCCCACAGATGTGGGCGAATATCGTCGAAAGTGGCGGGCAGATCTTTTTCCGCCATTTCGTTGAGATCGGCTCCGGCAGCGAAGTAGCGCGGGTTGCCGCTAATCACGCAAACGCTGATGCTGGCGTCCGCCGCCGCGCTTTCCAGCGCGTCAGCAATCTGCGTTAGCAGCGCATTGTTCAGGGCGTTACGCGCCTGTGGGCGGTTCAGGGTCAGTTGCAGTACACGGTCGTGACGGGAAATCAGCAGTTCGCTCATGCCATCCCCCGCGCATCGAAGTCGACCACTACGTCACCGCTGGTTGGCAGCGCCTGGCAGCTCAGCACATAGCCCGCCGCCAGTTCATCGGCTTCAAGGCTGTAGTTGGCGGCCATAGCCACCTCGCCGCTGACCACCTTGCATTTGCAGGTGGCGCACACGCCGCCTTTACAGGCGAACGGCAGGTCAGCGCCCTGGCGCAACGCGGCGTCGAGAATGCTGTCATCTTCCGCATTCAGTGAAATCAGGCGATCGCGCCCATCCTGACGAAGGGTGACCGTGCGGCCTTCCGCCTGCACGCCGGTGGCGCGTTTCACGCTGGTCCCCGGCGTATTGAAACGCTCAAGGTGAATGGATTTTTCCGCTATGCCCAGTTCGCGCAGTGCCACTTCGGCTTCATCCATCATTGCCGATGGGCCACAGATAAAGGCGTCGTCGAAGCGGCTGAAATCGAGCAGGTTTTTGCCCAGCGCACGCAGTTTGTCGCCGTCAATACGACCCTGTAGCAGATCGCTGTCCATCGCCTCCTGACTGAACAAGTGCACCACCTGTAAACGCTGCGGATAGCGGTCTTTCAGATCGGCCAGCGCCTGACGGAACATCATGCTGTGGCTGCTGCGGTTGCCGTAGATCAGCGTGAGCTGGCTGGCCGGTTCGGTCGTCAGCGTCGCTTCAATAATCGCCATCATCGGCGTAATGCCGGACCCGGCGGCAATCGCCAGATATTCGGCTTCGCGCTCGGCCTGCGGCTGGTAGCCGAAGTGCCCTTGCGGCACCATCACTTCCAGCGCCATACCCTGCTGGATATCCTGCTGGGCATAGCGGGAGAAACGCCCACCGTCGATAGCTTTAACCGCGACGCTAATTTCCGACGGCGAGCGGCTGCGACAAATGGAGTAACACCGACGCAGCTCTTCTCCACCGAGGTGAGCTTTCAGCGTCAAATGCTGGCCCGGTCGGAAGGCGTAGGCATTACGCAGCGCGTCGGGAATGGTGAAAGTGATGGTCACCGCATCGCGCGTTTCCGCTTCGACGTTGGCCACGGTAAGCGAATGAAATGTTGTCATCGCAACCTCAAATACATTTAAAGTAATCAAAGGGTTCACGGCAGCTGTCGCAGCGATATAACGCTTTACAGGCCGTGGATCCGAATTCGCTAATCAGCGAGGTATGGGTGCTGGCGCAGCGCGGGCACTGTACGTCAGTTGGCATTTCGGCATGACAGGCGTGGGCCTGCGGCGGGCTGATACCATACTGGCGCAGGCGTTCACGGGCGTCCGGGCTCATCCAGTCAGTGGTCCACGGTGGGTCAAGCTGCAAGACGATATGTACTGGCGTATAGCCGTGCTCCGCCATCATCATGCGAATTTCACCCAGTAGATGCTCTGTGGCCGGGCAGCCGGAGTATGTCGGCGTAAAGCCGATTACCCAGCCGTCGCCGCAGCGCTCAACGCTGCGTACCATGCCGAGATCGGTGATGGTCAGCACCGGCACTTCCGGATCGGAAATCGCACTTAACAGCCCCCAAACGGTGTGCACCTCTGGCGGTGCGACCGCGGTAAGACGTTGCATAGCCACCCCCTGCTACCACTGCTGACCAGGATACGCACGCTGCAAGTACTGCATCTCGGCCAACATCGGCCCAAGATGTTCGCTGTGTAGCCCCTGCTTACCGCCGTTGCGAAACGCCGCCTCTTGCGGAACGTGTAAACCAGAATCAATCAGCGCAGTGTGTACCGTCGTCTGCCATTCGGTTTGCAGTTCGCGCGGATCGACAGCAATGCCCTGCCTGGCCAGAGCGATCTCCAGTTCGTCGGCAAGGAACAATTCGCCGGTGTAACGCCACAGATTGTCCACCGCCTTCTGCATCAGTTGCGCGGAGTAGTCAGTACCATTCCCCAGTCGCTCCAGCCAGCCGCGGCTGAAGCGCAGGTGATAACGCACTTCTTTCAGTCCTTTGGCAGCGATAGCCGCAATCTGCTTATCGCGGCTGTTAACCAAACGAGTGAACAGCGCCACATGCCAGACGTCGATAAAGAACTGGCGAGCGATCGTGTCGGCAAAGTTGCCGTTAGGCTGTTCCACCAGCAACAGATTGCGGAACTGACGCTCGTCACGACCAAAAGCCAGCGTGTCTTCGTCGCCGTTACCCGCCAGTTCGGCGGCGTAGCTGAGGAAGTTGCGCGCCTGCCCCAGCAGGTCGAGGCCGATATTAGCCAGCGCCAGATCAATCTCCAGCTCCGGCGCATGACCGCACCAGGCACCCAGACGCTGAGCCAGCACCAGGCCGTTATCGCCCAGACGCAGGGCATAGGTTGCAACGGGATTCAGGTTATTCATCGTTGCCTCACATATGTTCCATGCCGTCCGGCACGGTGTAGAACGTGGGATGGCGATAGACTTTGCTCTCCGCCGGGTCAAAAAATTCACCGCGTTCTTCCGGCTGTGACGCAACAATTTCGCTGGCTTTCACCACCCAGATGGAGCAGCCTTCGCTGCGGCGTGTATAGGCATCGCGTGCATTTTCCAGCGCCATCTGGTCATCGGCGGCATGCAGACTGCCAACGTGACGGTGTGATAACCCCTGTTTGCTGCGGACAAAAACTTCGTATAACGGCCAGTATGTTTTGCTCATGACTCTCTCCTTACGCCGCGTCGCGGGCCTGTTGCTTTTCGGCGTGCGCCAGTGCGGCCTCGCGCACCCATGCCCCTTCTTCCCAGGCCTTACGCTTTGCGCCCAGACGTTCGTGGTTGCAGACACCACGACCGTTGATGACCTCATTAAATTCCTGCCAGTCGATCTCACCGAATCGATATTTCCCCGTCGCTTCATCAAGCTTTAGGTCGGCGTCCGGCACGGTCATACCGAGGATTTCTACCTGCGGGACCGTGTTATCAACAAAGCGCTGACGCAGTTCGTCGTTGGAGTGCAGTTTGATTTTCCACGCCATGCTGCGGGCACTGTTCGGTGAGTTGTCGTCGTTCGGGCCAAACATCATCAACGCAGGCCACCAGAAACGGTTGATGGCATCCTGCAGCATCTGACGCTGTTCCTCGCTACCAGTAGCCAGCGCCATACACGCTTCGAAGCCCTGACGCTGATGGAAGCTCTCTTCTTTGCAGATTTTGACCATCGCCCTGGCATACGGGCCGTAGGAGGTACGACACAGCGCCACCTGGTTAACAATCGCCGCGCCATCGACCAGCCAGCCGATCACACCGATATCCGCCCAGCTCAGGGTTGGGTAGTTGAAGATGGAGGAGTATTTCATCTGGCCGTCGAGCATCTTCTGGTACAGATCTTCACGCGCGCAGCCCAGTGTTTCCGCCGCGCTGTAGAGGTACAGACCGTGTCCGGCCTCGTCCTGTACTTTTGCGAGCAGAATGGCCTTACGCCTCAGCGTGGGTGCGCGGGTTATCCAGTTGCCTTCCGGCAACATGCCGACAATTTCCGAGTGCGCATGCTGGCCAATCTGGCGGATCAGCGTCTTACGGTATGCGTCCGGCATCCAGTCCTGCGGCTCGATGGCCGTTTCCTGCGCGATGCGCTGGTCAAAGCGTTGTTCTTCTGTCACGTCATCACCTTATGATTCCGATAATTTCAACAAATCAATATTTGTGAATCACTTTGTTTTATAAAAGTTACATCTCGGTTAAATAAAACCACAAATTTTGTTTGCTGGTTTTGCGATGCTTGTCGCAAATGGTTTTTGTTTATCCATTAATAACAGATAGATAACCAATAAAGGTAAGGTGTTCGCGATCTCATTGTTAATAAATTATTAAAATCTCGCTTGCATTTTGTGATTCATAAAAGAACTATTTAAAGAGATATTACGGAACACATCTGGAGATTAACGATGCAGCAGTTAGCCAGTTATTTATCCGGTGCCTGGCAGACAGGCCGGGGCCGCACCCGCACCATCCACCACGCCCTTACCGGTGAAGCGCTTTGGGAAGTGACAAGCGTTGGACTGGATATGGCGCAAGCGCGCCGCTTTGCTATTGAGCACGGCGGCAAAGCGTTACAGGCAATGAGTTTTATTGAGCGCAGCGCGATGCTAAAAGCGGTGGCGAAGCATTTAATGGAACTGAAAGCCGATTTCTATGCCATATCCGCGCAAACCGGAGCAACGCGCGGTGACAGCTGGGTCGATATCGAAGGCGGCATTGGCACGCTTTTCACTTATGCCAGTCTCGGTGGCCGCGAGCTGCCGGACGATACGCTGTGGCCGGAAGACGAACTGATCCCGCTGTCCAAACAGGGCGGTTTTGCCGCACGCCACGTGCTGACCTCCAAATCCGGTGTTGCGGTGCATATCAACGCCTTTAACTTCCCCTGCTGGGGTATGTTAGAGAAGCTGGCACCAACCTGGCTTGCCGGGATGCCAGCCATTATCAAACCTGCAACCGCCACCGCGCAGCTCACTCAGGCAATGGTGAAAGCGATTATCGACAGTGGCCTGGTACCGAACGGCGCAATTAGCCTTATCTGCGGCGGTGCGGGTGACCTGCTCGATCACCTCGACAGCCAGGATGTGGTGACCTTTACCGGTTCTGCTCATACCGGGCAGCAGTTGCGCGTGCACCCCAATCTGGTGGCTAAATCGGTTCCATTCACCATGGAAGCGGATTCACTCAACTGCTGTGTGCTGGGTGATGACGTCACCCCAGAACAGCCTGAGTTTGCATTGTTTGTACGTGAAGTAGTGCGCGAGATGACGACCAAAGCCGGGCAGAAATGTACCGCTATCCGCCGCATTATCGTGCCACAGGCGCAGGTGAAAGCGGTCAGCGAGGCGCTGATTACCCGTCTGCAAAAAGTGGTAGTGGGCGATCCGGCGCAGGAAGGCGTGAAGATGGGGTCGCTGGTGAATAACGATCAGCGTCAGGACGTGCAGGATAATGTGAATCGTCTGGTTGAAGCCGGGTGTGAGGTGCTGCTGGGTGGAAAAGCAGATCTGAGCACGGCTGGGGCTTTCTTCCCGCCAACGCTGCTGTTTTGTCCGCAGCCGGATGAAATTGCCGCGGTACATGCAATTGAAGCCTTTGGCCCGGTCGCCACGCTGATGCCGTATCAAAATACCGAGCATGCCATGACGCTGGCACGCGCCGGTGAAGGCAGTCTGGCAGGAACGTTGGTGACGGCGAGCGGCGAACTGGCGCGGGAGTTTATCCTCGGTGCGGCCCGCGCCCACGGGCGTATTCAGGTGCTGAACGAAGAGTCCTCGGCGGAATCGACCGGTCACGGCTCTCCGCTGCCACAGCTGGTCCACGGCGGGCCTGGACGTGCAGGCGGCGGTGAAGAGCTGGGTGGTCTGCGCGCGGTGAAACACTACATGCAACGCACCGCCATTCAGGGCAGCCCAACCATGCTCGCGGCGGTAAGCCAACAGTGGGTGCGTGGCGCTCGGGTGGAGGAAGATCGTATTCACCCGTTCCGTAAATACTTCGAAGAGATCCAGCCGGGCAACAGCCTGCTGACGCCACGTCGTACACTGACCGAAGCGGATATCGTTAACTTTGCCTGCCTCAGCGGTGACCACTTCTACGCCCATATGGACAAGATTGCAGCAGCCGATTCCATTTTCGGCGAGCGCGTGGTGCACGGTTACTTCCTGATTTCCGCCGCAGCCGGTCTGTTTGTCGACGCGGGTGTCGGTCCAGTGATTGCCAACTATGGCATGGAAAACCTGCGCTTTATCGAGCCAGTTAAGCCGGGCGACACTATCCAGGTGCGTTTAACCTGCAAACGCAAAACGGTGAAACGTCAGCGAAATGCCGAAGAAAAAGCGACCGGCGTGGTGGAGTGGTCGGTGGAGATCTTTAATCAGCACCAGCAGGCGGTGGCGCTGTATTCCATTCTGACGTTGGTTGCGCGTCAGCATGGGGATTTCCCGGCGTAAGATTCCGGTATAGCTTCGCTCGATCAGGCTTGAAACAAAAAGCAAAAAGCCTGCTTAGTTTCCTAAGCAGGCTTTTTAAATATGGCTCCTCTGACTGGACTCGAACCAGTGACATACGGATTAACAGTCCGCCGTTCTACCGACTGAACTACAGAGGAATCGTTGTGGAGGCTTATCTTAGCGGCGAAAAAAATTTTGTCAAACCCCATTTCCTCGAATGCGAATCAATTGATGCTTCTCTCGACAGTTTGTTGCATTTACAGACATTTTAAATAGAAAAAACTTTGCAGCTTTTTCGATTCTCCCTCATCATTTGAAATGAGGTTTCAACTTTCTTCGTTAAGGTCCACTTTGAACGTCTCCGCTGCCTTACGCCAGGTCGCTTCCCGCACGCCCTGGTATGCCAAACGCAAGAGTTATAAGGTTCTCTTTTGGCGCGAAATCACTCCGCTGGCTGTCCCCATTTTTCTGGAAAACACCTGTGTGCTATTGATGGGTGTTCTGAGTACTTTCCTGGTCAGCTGGTTGGGAAAAGAAGCGATGGCCGGGGTTGGACTCGCCGACAGCTTTAATATGGTCATCATGGCATTTTTCGCCGCCATCGATCTGGGCACCACCGTGGTTGTAGCATTTAGCCTCGGGAAACGAGATCGTCGACGGGCCAGAGCCGCGGCCAGACAATCACTGGTGATCATGACAATTTTTGCTACCGTGCTGGCAGCAGTCATTCACTATTTTGGTCAACAGATTATTGACGTTGTCGCAGGTGAAGCAACGCCAGACGTTAAAGCTTTGGCACTCACCTATCTGGAGCTGACGGTGCTCAGCTACCCGGCGGCAGCCATTGCGCTGATCGGCAGTGGCGCACTACGTGGAGCCGGAAATACAAAAATACCGTTGTTGATTAACGGCGGCATGAACATCCTGAATATCATCATCAGTAGCATCCTGATTTACGGGATCTTTTCCTGGCAAGGTCTGGGATTTGTGGGAGCAGGCCTGGGACTGACCATTTCGCGCTACATCGGGGCGATTGCCATCATCTGGGTACTGATGATTGGTTTTAACCCCGCGCTGCGAATTCCCTTCAAAAGCTATTTTAAGCCACTCAATCTCGCCATTATCTGGGAGGTGATGGGGATCGGCATTCCGGCAAGTATCGAGTCAGTGCTGTTCAATGGCGGTAAACTTTTGACGCAGATGTTTGTTTCAGGCATGGGAACCAGCGTTATCGCCGGGAACTTTATTGCATTTTCTATCGCCGCGCTTATCAACTTACCGGGGAATGCTTTAGGTTCCGCGTCGACAATCATTACCGGCAGGCGTCTGGGAAATGGCCAGATTGCCCAAGCTGAAATCCAGCTACGGCATGTATTCTGGCTGTCGACGATCGGCCTGACGGCAATTGCCTGGTTAACCGCTCCTTTCGCCGGGGTAATGGCCTCATTTTATACCCACGATCAGGATGTAAAAGAGGTCATAGTCATCCTGATTTGGCTCAACGCAGCATTTATGCCGATATGGGCAGCCTCCTGGGTGTTACCAGCAGGCTTTAAAGGTGCGCGAGATGCACGTTTTGCTATGTGGGTATCGATGCTGGGCATGTGGGGCTGCCGCGTAGTCGCGGGTTACACCCTGGGTATCGTATTAGGATGGGGAGTTGTCGGCGTTTGGTTAGGCATGTTCTTCGACTGGGCCGTACGCGCCGCGTTATTTTACTGGCGTATGGTCACCGGCCGCTGGCTGTGGAAATACCCACGCCCCGAACGCGAAAAGTGCATAAAACAACCGGTTGCGTCTGAATAAGCGGCGAAATGGGGAATATTTCAGCAAACGATCGCATTTATCCATTCAGGCTTTGACAACGCTGAGCGGCATCGCTAATATTCGCCTCGTTCAAACGATTCCTCTGTAGTTCAGTCGGTAGAACGGCGGACTGTTAATCCGTATGTCACTGGTTCGAGTCCAGTCAGAGGAGCCATATTTAAGAAGCCTGCTTAGGAAACTAAGCAGGCTTTTTGCTTTTCTGCGATCCCATTAGCCAGGTAGAGCGCTTCACTCCACACCAGGTTTTTCCATACTGCCGATGGGAGAATGTCCGTCTGCTTATGCAAAATGTCTCTATGATCCAATTCGTTAACGTCATGGTTAAGTATCTTATCGTGCAACGACATCAGAATGAGACCCATACTAGCCCATGCCGATACTGCTGAAAGCAGCGCTAACCGCTTTATTAGTAATTCCATTGAGTACAATAGCCGGTGAGAAAGTCACGCTACGTTGCCCGGACAGAGGCTGGGCGGAGGTGACATTTCATCTGTTCCAGCACGTTAGCGTGCTGTGGGAAAACAATAGTTTTTATGTTTCCGATGCCCGGCGTAGTCAGAGTAATAAATTCTATACGTTTACCAATCGAGATGTTCTTTCGGTGAAGAATGGATTTCAGTTTATTTATGCGGATTCGGGACGGGCGGTGTCTTGTTCGATATTGTCGCGGGTGCCGACGCAGGATCTGAGGCTGGAGACCTTGAGGTAACGCAGCTTTCTACCCGCTATTCAGCGACGTCAGGGAAGCCCGTTTACTCACGGGCTTTTGTAGTTAAATCTGATAATCAATCACCGCCTCATCTGGCTCCATCGCCTGACGCTTAATTTCATCGACGGATAACCCTGCATTGCATAGCTCGATGAATCGCCAGACGTAGTTGCGCTGCAGCTGTCCGCGTTTAAGCCCCAGCCAAACGGTATTTGCATCAAACAAATGCCGGGTATCCAGACGGGTTAAGGTCCCCTCTTCCTGCTCGCCGCTGGATTGCTCTGCCACCAGCCCAATCCCCAACCCCAGCGACACGTAAGTTTTAATCACATCCGAGTCCTGGGCGCTGAGAATAATATCCGGTATCAGCCCTTTGCGAGCAAATGCTTCATCGATGCGGGAACGCCCTGTAATCCCCTGACGATAGGTAATTAACGGCCAGTGAGCAATAGACTCCAGCGTGAGCGGAGAGGCTTTCACTAATGGATGGTCGTGAGGAACAAGCAGGCTGTGGTGCCAACGAAACCAGGGAAAAGCCACCAACAATGGATCGCTGCTCAGCCGCTCACTGGCAATTCCGATATCTGCCCCGCCATTTTGTAGCAGGACATCAATCTCCTGTGGCGTACCCTGAATAAGTTCCAGACGCACCTCAGGGAACAGCTCACGAAAAGCTTTTATCACCGCAGGCAAGCTATAGCGTGCCTGGGTATGCGTGGTGGCAATCGTCAGAACGCCGGACGTGTCATTGGTAAACAGATCCGCCAGTCGACGAACATTGCTGGCCTCATTCAGAATACGCTCGGCAATAACCAGCAAGGCTTTACCCGGTTCGGTCATGCCCAACAGGCGTTTACCGCGACGGATAAAAATCTCGATACCAAGTTCATCTTCAAGTTCACGAATGTGTCGGCTGACGCCCGACTGCGAGGTGTACAGTATATTCGCGACCTCTGTCAGGTTGTAATCCTGACGAGCCGCCTCGCGGATTATTTTAAGTTGCTGGAAATTCACGTTTCGCTCCGGGCACATCAGACATTACGCTATTGTTAAAGTCTGATGCCCGGCATAACAAATAATAAAAACCTGCATCTTATTCCTTGCGGGAATAAGGTTTAGCTGACCAGCTGCAGCTCGCGATTTTCCAGCGCCGGACGGCTGACCAGCGACAACAGGATCTCCTTCACGGCCTGCGCCTGGGGCGATAAGCTCCCTCTGGCGGATACGTTCAACGATAATGGCAGATTCATCGACGGTGTTGTAATGCGCGCCATCCAGCCGTTAGCCGCATTGCATAATGAACGGGCGGCCGACTCAGGCAACACTGTGACACCCATACCACTGGCAATGGCGGCCGTTAGGGTGGAGATAGACTCAATTTCGCCAATCACTTTAGCCGTTAAGCGACGTAGCGAAAAAGCTTCATCCACGCGCAGGCGAACCGCGCTGTAATCCCGTGGCAAGAACAAATTCATCTGCGCCACTGCGGCTAAATCGACGCTTTGCCCCGGACACTCACGCGTGCCAACCAGGTACAGATCCTCTTTAAGCAACGGTTGACTGCTGATGCCCGCCACGGGTGAACGCTCATAGAGCACTGCCATATCTAACTGCCCGCTGAGCAGCTTGTCATTCAGCACTGCCCCACTGTTTTCATGCAAATAGACCAGCACATCAGGCAGTTCGGCACGTAGCGTCTGTAATAACGGCATGGTAATGGATGACGCGACTGTCCCCGGCGCAAGGCCGATAGAGACCTGTCCACTCAAAGTCTGGCCCACGTTATTAACCGCAAGTTGCGCCTGTTCGCACTGACGTAAAATCGTCCGGGCGTGGGTATATAGCACTTTTCCTGCTTCCGTCGGCGTGACGCCACGCTTGGTACGAATCAGCAATTGCTGATCCAGCTCACCTTCCAGCGTAGCGACCTGCTGGCTCAGCGCGGGTTGCGCAATGTGCAACACTTCCGCTGCCTGGGTCAGGCTACCAATATCGACGATTTTCACGAAATATTTCAGTCGTCTGAAGTTCATTTTGCCTCCTGTCGGAATACCAGAACCCGTGCTGGCAGTCATTGAATTCAGGATTGCAAGATGCTTGCCACTTTCTTCTAAAACGGTGTTTTACGGTTAAAGCCGCGTAAAGTCAGGAGTAAAAGCGAAGGAAGATCATTCTGCACACCTAAGTATCTCATTCAGTCTGCCCTGGAAGAGGTAGACACGCACCAGAATGGGGCAAAAGCATAAAAAGACGGAAAGATCGCCTCTTTGCTGATTTTGTCAGCAAACGAACACACAAATGTATTTACCCCTTTGACAAGCCTCACCACCCTCGCTAATATGCGCCTCGTTCAAACGATTCCTCTGTAGTTCAGTCGGTAGAACGGCGGACTGTTAATCCGTATGTCACTGGTTCGAGTCCAGTCAGAGGAGCCATATTTAAGAAGCCTGCTTAGGAAACTAAGCAGGCTTTTTGCTTTTATGCCATTGCTCATTGCACATATCAAAACCTCAACTTAGTTTGGCCAACACTTCATTCATAATAGCCGCAGGTATTTGTTCCAGACGCTTGCCGTTCCGGGCTTCCATATCAATAGACAGGACCAACAATGAGTTGAGATGTCCGCTCTTCGCTCACTGCAGACTTTAAACTCACCCAGTACCTCCGTTCTGTGCCAGCAGCGGCGTTTTCTATCGCCGCTGATATATTAATCAATGGAGAGCAGGCCATATTTATAATATAAATTGACGGATACGCTGAATTTTACAGGAACATCTCCAATGAATATTGCCGCCTCAATTGCCCTTTTGGGCGCTTGCCCATTTGTGAGTCTGGCGGCAGTACCGGTGACCTTTTCCGAAACTGTCCTGGATGCCGCAGGGCCAAAAGGCCCTTTGAAAGGCACGTTACTCACCCCGAATTCAAAACCAACAGCCGTTGTTCTTATCGTTCCTGGCTCCGGGCCAACCGATCGGGATGGAAACAACCCGCTTGGTGTGAATGCATCGCCTTACCGACTTCTTGCTGAAGGCCTTGCTGCCAAAGGCTTTGCGACGCTTCGTATCGACAAACGTGGAATGTTCGCTAGCGCAATGGCTGTAGAGGATGCCAATGCGGTGACGATTGCTGACTATGTTGACGACATTCGATCCTGGGTAGACGTGCTTCGACGTCACATGCACACCCCCTGTATTTGGGTTTTAGGGCACAGCGAAGGGGGCGTAGTCGCACTTGCCTCGGCTCAAGAAGAGAATGTGTGCGGTGTGGTTCTTATCGCAACGCCCGGGAGGCCGATGGGCGAGGTATTGAGGGGGCAATTTAACGCTAATCCGGAAAATGAAATTCTATTAAAGCAGGCGCTGCCGATAATTGATGCTCTGGAGCATCAGCAGCGAGTCGATATTATGAATATTCACCCAGCACTGCAAAGTATCTTTAATCCTGCTGTTCAGGGGTTTTTGATCAATGCGTTTTCATATAATCCGGGTCATCTCATTTCGAGTATTTCCAAACCCGTGTTAGTGCTACAAGGGCAACGCGATCTCCAGGTGGAAGAAACGGATGCAAGACTGCTTAAGGCCGCGAATCCTCAAGCGTCCCTGGTTATACTGCCCAATATGAACCATGTTATGAAAGAGGTGACTTCGGACGATCGCAAAGCGAATATCGCGACATACGCTGAACCCGCGCTCCCCTTAGCTCCCGGTTTAATCGACTCGATTGAGCATTTCCTGATCCGCAACTCACCTTTTCCCGAAAAGTAACAGCTGCTCTGCTCTCGGTGTCCTCCCAATACGGTTTACTTTTAAAGAGTTCAGCATGCTTTAAAGCATTCGTCTGCTCCATGCTCACAGCAGACATGGTCAGATGTCATTCCAACCGTCACATGCCAGAAGCAGACTCCCCTTCCCCATCCGATATCCACCTCATAACATTTTTATAAATAACAACGCATTAAGAAGTTCAACGTAATACAATTATATTTCTAATTGTAATGATAACCATTCTCATATTACTATAATCGCGTGATAATTAACTTTTGATACATTCCACATGTCTGACCACGCCACTACCACTGCTTCCTTTACGCTCGAGTCGCTTTATGGCGCACATCACGGCTGGTTGAAAAGCTGGCTGACGCGCAAACTCCAGTCCGCCTTTGATGCAGATGACATTGCCCAGGACACTTTTCTACGGGTAATGGGCAGCGACTCGCTCTCGACGATCCGCGATCCGCGCTCCTTTCTGTGCACTCTCGCCAAACGGGTGATGGTCGACCTGTTTCGCCGAAACGCGCTGGAAAAAGCCTATCTGGAGATGCTGGCGCTTATGCCGGAGGCGCTCGCGCCTTCCCCCGAGGAACGCGAGAGCCAGCTCGAAACCCTGCAACTCATCGACAGCATGCTTGACGGGCTGAACGGGAAAACACGAGAAGCGTTTCTGCTTTCGCAACTGGATGGTCTGACATACAGCGAGATCGCGCTGAAGCTCGGTATCTCCGTCAGCTCGGTGAAAAAGTATATGGCAAAGGCTATCGAACATTGTCTGCTGTTTCGTCTGGAGCACGGCCTGTGAATGCTTCTATCACCGATTCTCGCCGCCAGGCATTGCGCTCGGCATCGCACTGGTATGCTGTATTGAGCGGCGAGCGTGTCAGCCCACGGCAAGAAGCGCGCTGGCAACAATGGTACGATGAGGACAAAGATCATCAGTGGGCCTGGCAACAGGTTGAAAACCTGCGCAGCCAGCTCAGCCGCGTACCGGGCAATGTTGCCAGCCGGGCGCTGCACGATACGCGCCTTACCCGTCGTCATGTCATGAAAGGGCTACTGCTGCTGCTCGGCGTGGGCGGCGGCTGGCAGCTCTGGCAGTCTGAAGCCGGTGAAGGTCTGCGCGCGGATTACCGCACCGCCAAAGGCGCGGTGAGCCATCAGCGGCTGGAAGATGGTTCTCTGCTGACGCTCAACACACAAAGCGCCGCGGATGTTCGTTTTGATACGCGTCAACGCGCTGTCCATCTCTGGTACGGCGAAATTGCTATTACCACCGCAAAAGACGCGCAGCAGAGACCTTTCCGCGTTGTGGCCCGCCAGGGCCAGCTCACCGCATTAGGCACAGAATTTACCGTCTACCAGCAGGACAACGTCACACGCGTTGTCGTTCAACAACATGCTGTAGAAGTCTTACTGGCAAATCGTCCGCAGGAAAAACGCATCGTCAGCGCTGGCGAGAGCCTGCAGTTTAGCGCGTCTGAATTTGGTGCAATAGCCTCAGCGGATGATGAAAGCGCCACCTGGACGCAGGGCATTCTGAGCTTCAGCGATAAACCTTTGGGTGAAGTGATTGCCACGCTGAGCCGTTATCGCAACGGCGTGCTGCGCTGCGATCCGGCTGTGGCCGGATTACGCCTGAGTGGCACTTTCCCGCTGAAAAATACTGATGCAATCCTGGATGTTATTGCCAAGACTCTTCCAGTGAAAATTCAGTCAGTTACGCGATACTGGGTAAATATTTCTGCATTGTAAGAAAAATAATTCTCATTTCGATTGTCCTTTTTCCCCTTCTCATTCGACTCATAGATGAACACAACAAAAATGATGATGGAGAAGGTATGACGCCTTTACGCGTTTTTCGCAAAACAACACCTTTGGTTAACGCCGTTCGCCTGAGCCTGCTGCCGCTGGCCGGGCTGTCGTTATCCGCCTTCGCAGCGCAGGTTGATATTGCACCGGGTTCGCTCGACAAAGCCCTTAATCAGTATGCCGCGCTCAGCGGAATTACCCTGTCGGTTGACGCCAGCCTGACTCGCGGCAAACAGAGTAACGGTCTTCACGGTGACTACGACGTCGAAACCGGCCTGCAACACCTGCTGAACGGTAGTGGCCTGCAGGTGAAATCGCTGGGTAATAATAGCTGGACGCTGGAGCCCGCACCAACACCGCAAGAAGATGCCCTGACCGTGGTGGGCGACTGGCTGGGGGATGCGCGCGAAAACGACGTTTTCGAACATGCTGGCGCACGTGACGTTATCCGCCGTGAGGATTTCGCCAAAACCGGCGCAACATCCATGCGCGAGGTACTGAACCGCATTCCTGGCGTTACCGCCCCAGAAAACAACGGCACCGGTAGCCACGATCTGGCAATGAACTTTGGTATTCGCGGCCTGAATCCGCGCCTGGCCAGCCGTTCAACGGTGCTGATGGACGGTATTCCCGTGCCGTTTGCCCCTTACGGCCAGCCGCAGCTTTCACTGGCGCCTGTCTCACTCGGAAATATGGACGCCATCGACGTGGTTCGCGGCGGTGGCGCAGTGCGTTACGGGCCACAGAGCGTGGGCGGGGTGGTAAACTTTGTTACCCGCGCTATTCCGCAAGACTTCGGCATGGAAGCCGGCGTGGAAGGCCAGCTCAGCCCAACATCTTCACAAAATAACCCAAAAGAAACGCACAACCTGATGGTGGGTGGCACGGCGGATAACGGTTTTGGTACCGCCCTGCTTTACTCCGGTACACGTGGAAGCGACTGGCGCGAACACAGCGCGACCCGCATCGACGATCTGATGCTGAAAAGCAAATATGCGCCAAACGAAGTGCATACCTTCAACAGTCTGTTGCAATACTACGACGGTGATGCTGACATGCCCGGCGGCCTGTCTCGCGCGGATTACGACGCCGACCGCTGGCAATCCACGCGCCCTTACGATCGCTTCTGGGGGCGCCGCAAGCTGGCAAGCCTCGGCTATCAGTTCCAGCCGGACAGCCAGCATAAATTCAATATTCAGGGCTTCTACACTGAAACCCTGCGCAGCGGCTACCTGGAACAGGGAAAACGCCTCACCCTTTCACCGCGTAACTACTGGGTACGCGGCATTGAACCACGCTACAGTCAGAGCTTTATGGTGGGTCCTTCCGCGCACGAAGTGGGCGTGGGATACCGCTATGTGAGCGAGTCGACGCATGAAATGCGTTACTACACGGCCACCAGCAGTGGACAACTGCCGTCCAGCGCCAGCCCTTACGATCGCGACACTCGTTCCGGCACCGAAGCGCACGCCTGGTATCTGGATGACAAAATAGACATTGGCAACTGGACTATCACACCGGGTATGCGCTTTGAACATATCGAGTCATACCAGAACAACGCCATCAAAGGCACACATGAGGAAGTAAGCTACAACGCCCCACTTCCGGCGCTAAACGTACTTTATCACCTGACTGATAGCTGGAATCTTTATGCAAACACTGAAGGCTCATTCGGCACCGTACAGTACAGCCAAATTGGCAAGGCTGTGCAAAGCGGCAATGTGGAACCGGAAAAAGCGCGAACCTGGGAGCTCGGAACCCGATACGACGATGGCGCGCTGACGGCGGAAATGGGGCTGTTCCTGATTAACTTTAATAATCAGTACGATTCCAACCAAACCAACGACACCGTTACCGCACGCGGTAAAACGCGCCATACCGGACTGGAAACTCAGACTCGCTATGATCTCGGCACATTGACGCCAACGCTCGACAACGTTTCAGTCTACGCAAGCTATGCGTATGTGAACGCTGAGATCCGCGAGAAAGGCGATACCTATGGCAATCAGGTGCCCTTCTCACCAAAACACAAAGGCACGTTGGGCGTGGACTATAAGCCGGGCAACTGGACCTTCAATCTGAATAGTGATTTCCAGTCCAGCCAGTTTGCGGATAACGCCAACACCGTTAAAGAGAGCGCTGACGGCAGTACCGGTCGCATCCCTGGCTTTATGCTCTGGGGCGCACGCATGGCCTATGACTTTGGTCCGCAGATGGCAGACCTGAACCTGGCGTTTGGCGTGAAAAATATCTTCGACCAAGAGTATTTCACCCGCTCTTACGACGACAACAACAAAGGCATCTACGCAGGCCAGCCGCGCACGCTGTATATGCAGGGTTCGTTGAAGTTCTAAATCCCGGTTGACCGGCCTGCATGATGCTTTTGTAGGTCGGGCAAACGAAACGCCACCCGACGCAGGCAATTTACATGTTCACACTATTACGTACGCTATTCGCCGCTCTGCTGTTCACCGGCCATGCTTTTGCCGCCACGGTTCATGACGAACATGGCACCTTTACGCTTGATAAAACGCCACAACGGATAGTGGTGCTGGAACTGTCGTTCGCGGACGCACTGGCTGCTGTCGATGTCAGTCCGGTCGGCATTGCCGACGATAACGATGCCATGCGCATTCTTCCAGAGGTTCGTGCCCATCTGAAACCCTGGCAGTCTGTCGGCACGCGTGCGCAGCCGAGTTTAGAAGCCATCAGCGCGCTGAAACCGGATCTGATCATTGCCGACAGCAACCGCCATGCGGGTATTTACAGCGCCTTACAGCAAATCGCACCTGTGCTGCTGCTCAAGTCCCGCAATGAAACTTACGCTGAAAATCTGCAATCTGCGGCCATCATCGGTGAAATTGTGGGTAAAAAGGCACAGATGCAGTCACGCCTGACGCAACACCAACAACAGATGTCAGCGTGGGCCAGCCAACTGCCAAAAGACACGATGGTGGTGTTTGGTACGTCCCGGGAGCAGCAGTTCAACCTGCACACGCAGGAGACCTGGACCGGGGGCGTCCTGACCTCTCTGGGCCTGACAGTGCCTGCGGCTATGGCGGGTGCGTCTATGCCGTCCATCGGTCTGGAACAGCTGCTGGCGCTCAATCCGGCATGGCTGCTGGTCGCGCACTATCGTGAAGAGAGTATCGTGAAACGCTGGCAACAAGACCCGCTGTGGCAGATGTTAACTGCGGCGCAAAAACAGCAGACGGCGTCGGTCGACAGTAACGCCTGGGCGCGGATGCGTGGCATTTTCGCAGCCGAACGCATTGCCAGCGACACGGTAAAAATCTTTCACCACCAGCCTTTATCCGATGTGAAATGACAATTTTCAAACATCCAGCGCTACAGTGGGGGCTTCCCCTTGTCGCGCTTATCGCTATCTTCTGGCTGAGTCTGTTTTGCTACTCGGCCATTCCTGTTTCTGGCGTTGATGCCATTCACGCCCTGCTGCCAGGCCATACGCCGACGCTTCCACAAGCACTGGTGCAAAACCTTCGTTTGCCGAGAAGCCTGGTCGCCATTTTGATCGGCGCAAGCCTGGCTCTGGCGGGAACGCTGCTGCAGACCCTGACGCATAATGCAATGGCCTCCCCTTCACTACTCGGTATTAACAGTGGCGCAGCGCTGGCGATGGCGCTTACCAGCGCTATCAGCCCTGCGCCCGTTACGGGTTACTCCATTGCCTTTATCGCCGCCTGCGGCGGTGGCGTAAGCTGGCTGATGGTGATGACCGCAAGTGGTGGATTTCGCCACACCCAGGACAGAAACAAATTGATCCTCGCGGGCATCGCGTTCTCGGCTTTCTGCATGGCCCTTACCCGCATCACTCTGCTGCTGACGGAAGATCACGCCTACGGCATTTTTTACTGGCTTGCGGGAGGCGTATCCCACGCACGTTGGCAGGAGTTCTGGCAGCTTTTCCCAATGGTAGCGGTTGCTGTACCGGTGATATTGCTGCTGGCTAATCAACTGAACCTGCTTAACGTGAGCGACAGCACTGCGCAAACGCTGGGGGTGAATTTGACCCGGCTGCGCCTGGCGCTCAATCTTCTGGTGCTCATTTTGGTGGGCGCCTGCGTTAGCGTGGCGGGTCCGGTAGCCTTTATCGGCCTGCTGATGCCGCATCTGGCTCGCTTCTGGGTGGGATTCGATCAGCGCAAGGTCCTGCCGATGAGCATGCTTATGGGCGCCACGCTGCTGCTGCTGGCTGATGTTCTGGCCCGAGCGCTGGCCTTCCCTGGCGAATTGCCCGCGGGGGCAGTAGTGGCGCTGATTGGTGCACCCTGTTTTGTCTGGCTGGTCAGGAGGCGTGGATGAAAATTGCGTTCGTCATTTTCATCGCCCTCGCGCTGGCAGGACTTTCGGCTTTGTCACTACAAATGGGGGTGATCGCCGTTCCCTGGCGTGCTCTGCTGAGCGACTGGCAGACCGGGCGCGAATATCATTACGTATTAACGGCGTACCGCCTGCCGCGACTGCTGCTGGCGCTGCTTGTCGGTGCAGCCCTCGCGGTGGCAGGCGCGCTGGTGCAAGGAATCGTGCGTAACCCTCTGGCATCACCGGATATCCTCGGCGTAAACCATGCCGCCAGCCTGGCCTCTGTGGGCGCACTGCTTCTTTTACCGTCACTACCGGTGATTGCTCTGCCGCTGCTAGCCTTTGCCGGTGGCATGGCGGGCCTGATCCTGCTGAGAATACTGGCGAACACCAGCCAGCCGATGAAGCTGGCGCTCACGGGTGTTGCGCTCTCTGCCTGCTGGGCCAGCCTGACGGATTATCTGATGCTTTCGCACCCGCAGGATGTGAACAGCGCCCTGCTGTGGCTGACCGGCAGCTTATGGGGCCGTGACTGGAGCTTTGTGAAAATAGCCGCCCCACTGCTGATTTTGTTTCTGCCGCTGAGTCTGCGTTTTTGCCGCGATCTCGACCTCCTGGCATTGGGCGATGCGCGCGCCACCACGCTCGGTGTGTCGGTGCCGCGTATTCGGCTCCAGGCTTTACTGCTGGCCGTCGCCATGACATCGACCGGCGTGGCCGTCTGCGGCCCAATTAGCTTTATTGGTCTTGTGGTACCGCATATGGTGCGCAGCATTACCGGTGGACGCCACCGCTGGCTGCTGCCCGTTTCAGCCATGACAGGTGCGTTGCTGCTGGTGGTTGCCGACCTGCTGGCGCGAATTATTCATCCTCCTCTGGAACTTCCGGCTGGCGTGCTGACCGCCATTATCGGTGCACCATGGTTTGTCTGGCTGCTTGTGAGAATGCGATAAATGACATTACGAACTGAAAATCTGACGGTCTGTTACGGTACAAACAAGGTGCTTGATGGCGTTTCACTCACCCTACCAGCGGGGAAGACAACCGCCCTGCTCGGCCCTAACGGCTGCGGGAAGTCAACGTTGTTAAACTGTTTTTCACGACTGTTAACACCGCAGTCCGGCGGCGTATTTCTCGGCGATAGTGCCATCAATACGCTCTCATCACGCCAGCTAGCCCGCAGGCTGGCGCTGCTGCCCCAGCACCATCTAACTCCCGAGGGGATCACCGTCCAGGAGCTTGTTTCGTACGGTCGCAACCCGTGGTTGTCACTCTGGGGGCGTCTCTCCGTTGAAGACAATACGCGGGTCCATGATGCTATGAGCCAGACGCAGATCCAACATCTTGCTGACCGACGGTTAACCGATCTTTCTGGCGGTCAGCGACAGCGCGCATTTCTGGCGATGGTCCTGGCGCAGGATACGCCCGTTGTACTACTCGATGAGCCAACCACCTATCTCGATATCAATCACCAGGTGGAACTGATGCGGCTGATGGGCGAACTCCGGGCTCAGGGGAAAACGGTGGTCGCCGTGCTGCACGACCTTAATCAAGCCAGCCGGTACTGCGACCATCTGGTGGTAATGGCGAACGGACATATTATGGCGCAAGGCACACCAGAAGAGGTGATGAACCCTGGATTGCTGAGAACCGTATTCAGCGTGGATACGGAGATACACCCCGAACCAGTATCTGGCAGGCCGATGTGTGTAGTGAGGTAGATGACACAGTCTGTAATGGTACCATGGCCTCAACAGGTCGCCTGTCATATCACTCACGCTGCGATGACTTCACTCTGCCCAGGTAACATTTCAACGGTTCTGAGCTGGATCATATTGCAGCGTTCTGTCATCAACCATCATGCGTTTAGGACCAGTCAAAACCATATTAATCATCGGTTCATAAACCGCAGACAACGGTGTTCAGGGATTACTCTCTGCACCATAGCAACCCGTGAAATGCAGTTTACCGAGTGATAACACGTCGCTGTATGCACAGCAACAAAGGCAGGATTAAGTAAAATGCGAAGAGGATGACGAAACGGGGGAGACACGTTAATTCATCTTTCCGCTTAATATTAACGGGCGCTGGGTTGCTTCATACCGACGTCCGCAGTGTGCCAAGAGCGGAAGAACTAAAGGTAGCATCCATTAATAACTAGGGAGAAGGTCAGCCGATTTTCAGTTTCGGCTTGTAAACTAATTCGTATTGTGAGTTCAATTGATGGTGATACCAATATTAATTGGTCTAGTTATACGAGATACATACAGTAACTTTGTGGCAAGTACAGCCTGGGAATTTGCTAATCAGTAGGGTGTAGGTCAAGACTACAGATAGTGTATTAGTACAATTTTTTGTGGGCTTCCAGAAGTTTTGATTTCAACATTGTGGAATGTTTATGAGAAATATAAGATACTAGGCAGAGGCATTTGAATGGTAACCTATATTGATAACTCAAGACCATTATTTAACTGTAACGCTGAAGAGCCTTATAAAATAAATATTACCTTAAGGAATAAATCACATAATGAAAGCAAAAAAAACAAATAAATATATTAAAAAAGATGATTACTTCCACAATGGGAAGCCAATTCATCGGAGATCCTATTGTGCCTTTTTGGATGTTCTTGGATTTTCAGCGAGAACAAGTGCCAGTTATACAAATGGCACCGAAGATATTTTACTAGCTGAATTTCACCAAATCCTCACCGAAAGTCTTTCCTTGCTTGAGGAAGATACCGAGGAGTCAATGCTTTACTTTAAATCATTTACAGACAATGTGGTTCTTGCGCATCCTGATTTTAGCAGTGAAATGGAATCAGAATTTGGACTCATTCTCTATCCGATCCGAGAATATCAGTTCAAAATGGCGCTTAAAGGGTTCTTTATTCGTGGTGGACTTGCCGTAGGACAACTGTTCATGGATAAAAATAGTGTCTATGGTGCTGCATTGCTGGAGTCATATCGCCTAGAAAGTAATGTGGCTGTTAACCCTATTGTAGTGTTGTGCGATAACACCATGAAGATGGTAGACGAACATCTCAAATACTATGCTAAAGGTGCAGCTCCACAACTGAGAGATGTGTTGAAAGGACCAGATGGTCGTTATTTTATAAATTATCTCATGGAGTGTATTATTGATGGTGAGTATGAGCAACATCTAGATACGAATTCTTTAATCCTTCACAAGCAGCAGATTGAGAAAGCATTAAAAGATTATGCTTCTATTCCAACCGTTTTTTCTAAATTTGCCTGGCTCGCCTCATATCATAATTATTTTTGTGACATGATTTCCGCACATCCAGAATATGACAATGCCATGAAGATACCTTCAAAACTTTCTAAGTTTCAATTTCAAACTATTTAATGATACCCCCGAGAAATAGTGAAAAAACATCAAGTGGTGGATTGTCGCTTGGTATGAAACTATATATGTTGATGCGGTTATATCAGCCAATTATTCAATAGAAAATTAATTTATTAGTATGGGCGTCTATCTTAAAAGCACGCCCTCAATCATAAAGAGGCATAGTAGATGGATCTACTCCGCATGGATCGACACACGGCAATGCTTGAAATATTCGTTGGAGATTGGATTGCGAACTTCCGCTCCTCGCTCAAAGCTGCCCCTCAGCTCCACGCCAGATGCGGAATAAACGCATCCGTGTAAGTGCACAATTTTCATGCGCTACTTAAGCAGCGTGCTCCCATCGACATTCAGTCAGCTTTATACGCCTGCCACTCGCGCCAGACATTCTCAGGATCAATATCGCGGTAGCCGCGCTCTCTGATTATATCCTCGGCTGCTTCGGTCGGCAGGCGGATGGCTGTAGCGCCATCGCGGATGGACTCAACCTCATCGCGGGTCAATTCCCGTCCCATGTCCTGTTCTTTATCAATCAGGACGACGATCAGCGCAGGGATAAAAACAATCTTCATACTGATAAGCCTCTGAAATATTCGCATACCACTGTATCACTGACAGTTTTGATATAGTTCAGTAATCGTTAATTTATTACCAGGACAGGAATCATTCATGACATTACAAATCCGTGAAGCCACACCTGCCGACGCGATGTTGCTTAATGCGCTGGGCTACCGCATCTACCGCGCACACTTTGAACATCTGTGGGAGTCAAAGTCTGAACTGGAAGCTTTTTTAGCAAGCGAATATTCTCTGGACGAGCTGGAACAGAGCCTGAAAGAGCAAGCGGTCTGTTGGTATGTAGCAGAGACCGATAGGCCAATTGGTTTTGCGAAAGTGACCTATGAAAGCAGAATCCCTGATACGAATATGTCAGGGATGCTGCTTAACAAACTCTATCTTGATCCTGCAGACACCCGTAAAGGTTACGGCCAGGTCATGTTTGACACCGTCAAAGAGCTAGCCCGGGCCAGGGGGAAAGACTTTGTATGGCTGGAGGTTCTTGAACAGAACGAACGCGCCTGTAATTTCTACCGCAAACAGGGCATGACCTTAATTAAAAGAGACTATTTCAAAACAGCTTCACAGCAGAGCGTCATCAGGATCATGGGGATTGCTGTCTAGCGGGTGACCGGCCGCTTCGTGCCAAAAGCGGAC
This sequence comes from Citrobacter sp. MGH105, assembly GCF_001037485.2. Lineage (NCBI taxonomy): Bacteria > Pseudomonadati > Pseudomonadota > Gammaproteobacteria > Enterobacterales > Enterobacteriaceae > Citrobacter > Citrobacter sp. MGH105. The sequence goes on from NZ_CP073048.1 coordinate 3,158,727, forward strand.
ATTGAACAAGATTTGATGTAGGGTATTGCGCGATTCGTATAGCCGCAACGCTAATGAGAGCCAGACTTATGAACTACTTTATTCGACCAGCTACGCCTGACGATATCAATAAAATCATCGAATTCACCACTCAGGAAGCACAAGAATCTGAAGGTTCAGTGATTAACCTTGTTGCTGTGGAGCGTGGCGTTTCGTCGGCGTTTTGTGAAAACCCACGTTCAAAATATTGGGTCATGGAAGATTCTTCAGCAACAGTGATCGCCAATACCTCTGTCGTAAAAGAATGGAGTGATTTTCATGGAAATGACTACGGGTGGATCCAAAGCTTTTATATCGCCCCGGAGCATCGTGGGATGGGATTAGCTGATGAGCTCATCAAACATCTTACAAAAGAAGCTAAATCAGAAAAGGCACTGGAGCTTCGCTTATATGTCCACGGAGATAACGGGCGTGCGATTCGTGCTTATGAGCGATGTGGTTTCACCTAATCTCCGTATACCATTATGAAAGTGGGTTTATAACTTCCCCAAATACAGCGCTCCTAATGCTCCACCTGAAATCAGAACACTCCTGACAGGCCACGATTCCACCAGGTTCAGATTTCTCATTCATCTTATTTTTCATGTTGCCCTCAGATGAGGGAGATAATCGTTTTCACTTCCCGTCTGTCGCGGTAATCTCATAACGGTCGTTAATATTGCGACTGCAATGTGTGTAACCCAACTCAAATACTAATAACTAAAAAACAGTACAGACAGGATAACTATGGATTCCTCCCTCACCTCCACGGGTCCCCAACAGGACGCCTCTTCACTTAACCGCGCCCGACGCGCTGCGCTTGGTAGCTTCGCGGGTGCCGTGGTCGACTGGTATGATTTTCTGCTTTACGGCATCACTGCCGCACTGGTCTTTAACCGCGAGTTCTTCCCGCAAGTCAGCCCGGCAATGGGAACACTTGCCGCATTTGCTACCTTTGGCGTCGGATTTTTGTTCCGCCCGTTAGGCGGGGTGATCTTCGGCCACTTCGGCGATCGCCTGGGGCGTAAACGTATGCTGATGCTCACAGTCTGGATGATGGGGATCGCCACTGCACTGATAGGGATTATTCCTTCCTTTGACACCATTGGTTGGTGGGCTCCCGTTCTGCTGGTGATGCTGCGTGCTATTCAGGGATTCGCCGTTGGCGGTGAATGGGGCGGCGCGGCGTTGCTCTCCGTCGAAAGCGCGCCGAAAAATAAAAAAGCCTTCTACAGCAGCGGTGTTCAAGTCGGTTATGGCGTCGGGCTACTGCTTTCTACCGGTCTGGTCTCGCTGATTAGCTCGCAAACCACCGATGAGCAGTTCCTGAGTTGGGGCTGGCGTATTCCATTCCTGTTCAGCATCGTGCTGGTATTGGGCGCGTTGTGGATGCGTAACCGAATGGATGAATCAGCCGAATTCGAACAGCAGCAGCAGGCAGCGCAACCAGAGAAAAAGAGACTACCGGTAGTCGAGGCGTTAATCCGTCATCCAGGTGCCTTTTTGAAAATTATCGCTCTGCGCCTGTGTGAACTGCTGACGATGTATATCGTCACCGCGTTTGCCCTAAATTACTCCACGCAGAATCTGGGCTTACCTCGCGAACTGTTTCTGAATATCGGCTTATTGGTAGGTGGACTGAGCTGTCTGACCATTCCCTGCTTTGCCTGGCTCGCCGACCGCTTTGGTCGCCGGCGCGTTTACATTACCGGCGCACTGGTGGGGACGCTCAGCGCATTCCCGTTCTTTATGGCGTTAGAAGCGCAATCCATTTTCTGGATCGTGTTTTTCGCAATTATGTTAGCCAACATTGCACACGATATGGTGGTCTGCGTGCAGCAACCAATGTTTACCGGTTTGTTTGGCGCAAGCTACCGCTACAGCGGCGCTGGCGTTGGTTATCAGGTAGCAAGTGTGGTTGGCGGCGGTTTTACCCCCTTCATTGCTGCTGCGCTGGTAACATTCTCCGGCGGAGACTGGCACAGTGTGGCCATTTATCTGATGGCGGGTTGTCTTATTTCCGCCACTACAGCATTGCTGATGCGGGATAAGCAGCACGGTTAAGCCCGGGTGCGGAGGCCGTCCGGTCTTCGCACAATCTTCCTCAACGTCTGACTTTTGTTTCACATTCCTGTGACATACTATCGGGAGAGCAGTACATCTGTGGAACAAGGAGACAGACATGAACAATAAGGGCTCCAGCCTGACCCCGGCTCAGGCACTGGATAAACTGGACGCGCTGTACGAGCAGTCGGTTAAAGCACTGCGTAGCGCCATTGGTAAGTATATTGAAACAGGGACGCTCCCTGACGTAATCGCCCGCCATAACGGTCTTTTTGTTTACCCATCACTGTGTGTCACCTGGGATGGCAGCGCCACCAATCCCCCGAAAACCCGCGCCTATGGTCGTTTTACCCATGCGGGCTGCTACACCACTACGATTACCCGTCCGTCGCTTTTTCGTCCGTATCTTGAAGAACAACTCACGCTGCTGTATCAGGATTATGATGCGCATATCTCCGTTGAGCCGTCGCAGCATGAAATTCCCTATCCGTATGTCATTGACGGTTCTGAACTGACACTCGACCGCTCGATGAGCGCCGGCCTAACGCGCCATTTCCCCACTACCGAGCTATCACAGATTGGCGATGAAACAGCCGACGGTATCTATCATCCGGCGGAATTCTCCCCGTTGTCGCACTTCGACGCCCGACGAGTAGATTTTTCGCTGGCGCGACTGCGCCACTACACGGGAACACCGGTTGAACATTTTCAGCCGTTTGTGCTGTTCACCAACTACACCCGCTACGTCGATGAGTTTGTGCGTTGGGGTTGCAGCCAGATCCTCGACCCGGACAGCCCGTATATCGCGCTTTCTTGTGCGGGCGGGATCTGGATCACCGCTGAAACTGAAGCGCCTGAAGAAGCCATCTCCGATCTCGCCTGGAAGAAACACCAGATGCCCGCCTGGCATTTAATCACCGCCGACGGTCAGGGGATCACGCTGGTCAATATCGGCGTTGGCCCGTCCAACGCCAAAACCATTTGCGATCATCTGGCCGTACTGCGTCCTGACGTCTGGCTGATGATTGGGCACTGTGGCGGGCTGCGTGAAAGCCAGGCGATTGGCGACTATGTTCTGGCCCACGCTTATCTGCGTGATGACCACGTACTGGATGCCGTTCTCCCACCGGATATCCCGATTCCGAGCATCGCGGAAGTGCAGCGCGCACTGTATGACGCCACCAAAGAAGTCAGCGGTATGCCCGGCGAAGAGGTTAAACAGCGCCTGCGTACCGGTACCGTCGTCACCACTGACGATCGCAACTGGGAGCTACGCTATTCCGCTTCTGCGCTACGCTTTAACCTCAGCCGCGCGGTGGCTATCGATATGGAAAGCGCCACCATCGCCGCCCAGGGATACCGTTTCCGCGTTCCGTACGGCACGCTGCTGTGCGTTTCCGACAAGCCGCTGCACGGTGAGATCAAACTGCCTGGGCAGGCCAACCGTTTTTATGAAGGTGCCATTTCTGAGCATCTGCAAATAGGTATCCGGGCTATCGATCGTTTGCGTGCTGAAGGCGACCGACTGCACTCCCGTAAATTACGTACATTCAACGAACCGCCGTTCCGTTAAGACCTGAAGGTAACTATGCACAACTCAACTCCTCTTTCCGCCCTGCGCAACCTGCTGATAGCGCAGGGGCTGGATGGCATGATTGTTCCGCGCGCCGATGCTCATCAAAGCGAAGATTGTACGCCGCATGACAATAAACTGGCCTGGCTGACCGGTTTTAGCGGCTCTGCTGGCCTCGCGTTGGTCCTTCGGGATCGCGCGTTAATGTTTGTCGATGGACGCTATCAGGTCCAGGTACGTAATGAAGTCTCGCTGGATGATTTTGAGATTCATCATTTACACGATGAGCCGCTGGCCGACTATTTGCAGTCTCATGTTGCAGCAGGCACACGTATCGGCTTTGAACCAATGCTGATGGTCAATAGTCAGTTTGAAGCACTGTCGGCAACCCACTGCGAGCTGGTGCCTCTTGAGCAAGATCCTTTTGACCAGGTATGGCTAGACCGACCGGCAGCCCCCTGCGGCATCATTCGTGAAATGCCCATTGAAATCAGCGGGGAAAGCAGCACGCAAAAGCGTGCCCGCATCGTGGAACAACTCGCTCAACACCAGGCTGACGTGCTGGCAATTACCCTGCCGGATAACATTGCCTGGTTATTGAATGTGCGTGGTTCGGATCTGGCCATGGTGCCAGTGCCGTTTTCGTTTGCCCTGCTCCATCGCAGCGGTGAGCTGGAATGGTTTGTGGATAGCAATAAAACGCAACAGCTCCCCGCATCACTGCTGAATACGCTTACTCTGGCCCCGCAAGAGAATTTTCTGACTCGCTGCCAGCAGTTAGCTAATGGGAAGTGTTTCCTGGTCGATAAAGACTACGCCCCCGTCGCATTGCGCTTTGCCATTGAAGAACACGGCGGCAACGTTCTTTGGGCGCCCGATCCCATCACTCTGATGAAATCCCACAAAAATGACGTTGAACTGGCAGGCTATCGTGAATGCCATGAACAAGATGGCGCAGCCTGGGTAAACTTCCTTGCCTGGCTGACCCATGAAGTTCCTTTGCGCGAAGCGGCAGGCAATCCGGTCACCGAGCTGGAAGCGCAGGCCAAGCAACTGGAATTTCGCCAGCAGCAGCCGGGATTTATCGAGCAAAGTTTCAGCACGATTTCGGCATCTGCCAGCAATGCCGCAATGTGTCATTACCACTCCAGTGAAAAGACCAATACGCCAATTACCTCGCAGGCCATGTATCTGAATGATTCCGGTGGCCAGTACCACAATGGTACGACGGATACGACGCGTACCCTCGCATTTGGCCCACAGGATCCGCAACGCCGCCTGCATTACACCGCTGTGTTGAAAGGCTTTTTGTCGCTTATTTCGCTGCAGTTTCCCAGCGGGACTCAGGGCCATCAACTGGATGCTTTTAGCCGCCGGGCGTTGTGGGAGCTGGGACTGGATTTTGATCATGGCACGGGACACGGCGTGGGTCACCAGTTGCTTATTCATGAGCAGCCACATCGCATTGCCAAAAAAGTAAACCCGTGGCCACTGGTCGCAGGCAACATCATCACCATCGAGCCAGGTTATTATCTGGCTGGACAATATGGGATCCGCATTGAAAATCAAGTGGAGATTATCAACAGTCGTCCTGGTTTCTGTCGTTTCTCAACGCTGACGCTGGTACCGATTGATTTGAATCTGGTCGAACTGCATCTGCTGAGTGATGCTGAGAAACAGTGGATTGATGATTACCACCAGCAGGTCAGAGAGACGCTATCCCCGCGCGTGAACGCAGAGGCTCGTCCCTGGCTGTTCGCTGCCACCGCACCGATTCGCGTTCAGGCTAATTAATGCAATAAAAAAGGCAGCCCACAGGCTGCCTTAGTTCTCCCCAACTTCTTACTGCTTAGCTGTTACGGATGTACTCATCCATTTCAGTTTTCAGGTTATCGGACTTAGTCCCGAAGATAGCCTGAACACCGGAACCAGCTACCACAACGCCTGCCGCACCCAGTTTCTTCAGGCCAGCCTGATCCACTTTAGCAACGTCAGCCACGCTGACACGCAGACGAGTGATGCACGCATCGAGGTTAGTGATGTTTTCTTTACCGCCGAATGCCGCAACCAGAGCCGGAGCCATTTCACCGGTCGCACCTGCTTTGCTGTCTTCGGTAGCATCTTCACGACCTGGCGTTTTCAGGTCCAGCGCTTTGATCAGCACACGGAAGATGGTGTAGTAAACAATCGCATAACCGATACCGACAATCGGGAACAGCCACAGCTTGCTGCTGTTACCGGACAGAACGATAAAGTCGATCAGACCGTGGGAGAACGACGTACCGTCGCGCATACCCAGCAGGATACAGATCGGGAATGCCAGACCAGCCAGAATCGCGTGGATGATGTACAGGATCGGCGCCACGAACATGAAGGAGAACTCGATCGGCTCGGTAATACCGGTCAGGAACGAGGTCAGCGCCGCGGAGATCATGATACCGCCCACTTTCGCGCGGTTTTCTGGTTTAGCAGAGTGCCAGATAGCGATAGCAGCAGCCGGCAGACCGTACATTTTGAACAGGAAGCCACCGGACAGTTTGCCCGCAGTCGGGTCACCCGCCATATAGCGAGGAATATCACCGTGGAACACCTGGCCCGCAGCGTTGGTGTATTCACCGATCTGCATCTGGAATGGAACGTTCCAGATATGGTGCAGACCAAACGGTACCAGGCAGCGCTCAATGAAGCCATAGATACCGAACGCCACGACCGGGTTCTGGTATGCAGCCCACTGAGAGAACGTCTGAATAGCAGTACCAATCGGCGGCCAAATGAAGGACAGAACCACACCTGTGAAGATGGCAGCCAGACCAGAAATGATAGGAACGAAGCGCTTACCCGCAAAGAAGCCAAGATACTCAGGCAATTTGATACGGTAGAAACGGTTGAACATATACGCTGCAATCGCACCGGAGATAATCCCCCCGAGAACACCCGTATCAGCAAGGTGTTTAGCGGCGATCTCTTCAGCAGGTAAATGCAGAACCAGCGGCGCAACAACAGCCATGGTCTTAACCATGATGCCGTAAGCAACAACGGATGCCAGTGCAGATACACCGTCATTATTAGTGAAGCCTAACGCAACACCGATAGCAAAAATCAGCGGCATGTTCGCAAAAACAGAACCGCCTGCTTCTGCCATTACGTGCGATACAACGGCTGGCAGCCAGCTGAAGTTAGCGGAACCGACGCCCAGCAGGATACCTGCAATCGGGAGTACGGATACCGGCAGCATCAGCGATTTACCGACCTTTTGCAGGTTAGCAAATGCATTCTTAAACATAATTAGGAGTGCTCCTGAGTATTTGTGCTTATACACTTCATCCTTCAAACCGCCTCAGCGCGGGCTGCGCTCGTTCATCCCAGACACTTACTCTAGTAAGCTCCTGCAATTCACTCACTTGCCGCCTTGATGCAGCTTGATTGACTTTGTGTATTCTACGTTCTCACGCATTGGCGAGGGGGGAGAACCTCGCCGTGTACAGGGCATCTAAGTACCCTTTATTTATTACACAGAGTAAAATAATTCAGTTTGTTTTTGTTTGACGGCTATCACAGTTCAGTCGTGAATGGCCGCAAAATCCGCACATTCCGATAAAATGAGTTTCTGAATGTGTCAAACTGATTATTCACCGCCCATTTTGTGGCGGTGAACTTTACTCGCATTAGTGATTAATTACGAGCTTTAAAAAAAGTCAGTTAACGAACAGATTGCAGGCGAGAAGCGTCGATGTGAAACAGGCGGGCAAAGTTATCAGTGGTTGCCTGCGCCAGTTCTTCAACGGCAACACCTTTCACTACGGCCAAGTACTCTGCAACGTCACGAGTCATGGCGGGCTGGTTCTCTTTTCCACGATGCGGTACAGGCGCAAGGTAGGGAGAATCCGTCTCGACCAATAACCGGTCCAGAGGAACATAGCGGGCGGCATCACGGAGCTGCTCTGCATTTCGGAACGTGACGATGCCGGAAAACGAGATATAGAATCCAAGGTCCAGTAATTTGCCCGCCGTTTCTCTGTCCTCTGTAAAACAGTGTAGTACGCCGCCACAATCCGTCACTTTTTCTTCGCGCAGAATAGACAGCGTATCGGCTCGCGCATCGCGGGTATGCACGATAACCGGCTTCTGTAACTCACGGCCGATCTGAATATGGTGGATAAAAGATTCCTGCTGGCGCACCTTTGTTTCCGGCGTGTAAAAATAGTCCAGCCCGGTTTCTCCCATCGCCACAACCCCCTCTTCAGCGGCAAAACGACGCAGGTCCTCAACATCATAGGTTTCATCCTGATTTAACGGATGCACGCCGCAGGAGAAAACCACATTGTCACGCTCACCGACCAGTTCGCGCATACTGCGATATCCTGGCAGGGTGGTCGCGACGGCAAGACAGAACTTCACATCACGTGCGGCCGCTTTCGCCAGCACGTCATCCACGTCCTTATGCAGAGATTGATAATCCAGGCCATCAAGATGGCAGTGTGAGTCGACTAAAAACATAATGTCTCTCTCAAAGATGGGGAACAGGCAGTACGGTGCCTGGTTGCAGGTAATGCTCAATACGAAGAATAAGATCGGTTAACACCAGCTCACGGTTTACGCCTGTTACGTTCAGCAGTTGCTGACGACAATGACAAACGTCACCGAGTATCGCCTGTATCTGGGCAACGGATAACCGTTCTGCGATAAAAGATATCAGGTCCAGCGCATCAGGATTCGTTAAATGGGAAACCCCATACGGACGTTTCAACGCATCCGTCAACAACGTTGCCAGCCAGTGTAAACGGGCGGCAGCCTGATCGTGGTTTAACGCCGCGAGCAAGATATACCAGTCGCCTGCATTTAATGTGTTCCCCAGTGCCGCACAAAAATCTGTGCGGTGCGCCCAGCTTTCAGCCTGTAACAACGTAAGTGCCGCGCCAGGCGAACCTGCGCTCAGGCGCAACGCGCTAAGCAGCGCTTCTGACGACGCAGTCACCTCACGAGCAAGCCAGGAGATCGCATACGACTCAGCCGGTGGCGCAAGATGATGTAACCGGCAACGACTGCGTAATGTCGCCAGCAAGCGAGCTGGCTCTGTGCTGGCGAGGAAAAACCAGGTTTGTGCCGGGGGTTCTTCCAGCGTTTTCAGCAAGGCGTTGGCGGCGGCATCGGTTAACTGGGCAGCATCCGGGATCCACACGACCTTCGCACCGCCGAGACGCGAATGCTCGTACAGCTTTTCACTGACTTCGCGTACCGCATCAACCCCCAGCGTGCTTTTGCCTTTTTCCGGCAGCAACGAATAGTAGTCAGGGTGCGTCCCCGCCTGCATTAGCTGACAGCCGCGGCACTGTCCGCAGCTTTTATGCCCTTCCGGCTGCTGGCACATTAAATAGCGGCTGAGGGCGTAAATCAGCGCGTCGTCGCCCATTCCGGGTAACGCCTGAATCAGTAACGCATGGTGACCACGACCCGTCTGGTAGCTGGCTACCAGTTTTTCAAAATCCGGTCGTAACCATGGGTACCATTTCATGCGCCCTGCTCCTTCACCCATTGGGTGATGGTATGACGGATATCAGCCATCACAGCCTCCAACGGCTGCGTAGCGTCTATAGTACGAATGCTGGCGTCTTTGGCAGCCAGCTCAAGATAGCGCGCGCGAGTACGATTAAAGAAGTCGAAAGATTCCTGCTCAATACGATCCAGCTCGCCGCGGGCACGGGCACGCTTCAACCCGACTTCTGGCGTCACATCCAGATAAATCGTCAGGTCCGGGCGAAAATCACCAAGCACCGCATCGCGCAGGGTTGCCAGCATATTTTGATCGATACCGCGTCCGCCGCCCTGATACGCCTGGGTCGACAGATCGTGACGATCGCCAATTACCCACGCGCCTTTCGCCAGTGCAGGTTTAATAACGGTTTCGACCAACTGTACACGCGCCGCGTAAAACATCAGAACTTCGGCTTTGTCGGTAATGACCTCGTCACCGACCGATTTAATATCCAGCACCAGACTTCTTAGTTTCTCAGCCAGCTGCGTTCCACCAGGTTCGCGGGTGAAAACCATGTCACGAATACCGAGTTGCTCAAGTGTCTCCACCACCACGTTACGCGCGGTGGTTTTTCCGGCGCCTTCCAGGCCTTCAATGACGATATAGTTACTGCCCATTTTTTTCCTTAAGCACTTTCAGGTAATCCTGCACGGACCGGTTATGGCTGGCAAGATTGGTGTTAAACGTGTGGCCGCCTTTACCGTCAGCCACAAAATAGAGATACGGCGTTTTTGCCGGATGCGCCGCGGCCTGCAATGAAGCCTCTCCCGGCATGGCAATCGGGCCAGGCGGCAGTCCCGTAATGGTATAGGTGTTATAGGCGGTCGGGGTGTCTAAATCCACACGCGACAATTTGCCATTATACCGTGTACCCATCCCGTAAATCACGGTCGGATCGGTTTGTAAACGCATACCGATACGTAAGCGGTTAATAAAGACCGAAGCCACCTGGTCGCGCTCGCTGGCAACCGCAGTTTCTTTTTCAATAATAGAAGCCATGGTTACCAGCTGATTTTTGTCCTGATAAGGCAGGCCATTAGCGCGCCCCTCCCAGACAGTATCCACCGCTTTAACCATTTTCTGATGCGCGCGTTTTAGCAACGCTACGTCAGTAGTATTGGCGGTATACATCCAGGTATCTGGCCAGAACCAGCCTTCTACCCGTTGCGGGTTTTCCAGCTTAAGTGCCTCGGCCACGGTCTCATAGCTATCGTCGCTTAACGTATGTTTGATATACGGGGCATCACGCAGCTGTTTGAGGTAATCGCTCAGGCGCATCCCTTCAACCAGACGTAACGGGAACTGCGCCTCTTTGCCGCTTTCCAGCAGTTGCAGCATGTCCCGCACCGTCATGTCAGGCGTGAAGCGATATGTTCCGGCCTTAAAATGCGACAGCTCGGGCTCCACACGCAGCAGCCACTGGAACACGCGCGGACGATTGATAACTTTGTCTGCATACAGCTGTTCGCCGAGAGCCAGACGGCCCGTCCCCGCTTTCAGCGTAAAAATCGTTTCTTCTTTAATCAATAATTTGCTGTCCGCCAGATGGCGAACTTTCCACATTCCCACTCCAGCGGCAATGCCCAGCACAACCAGCAATAACAGGACAACAAGTAACAGTTTTTTCATGGCTAATTCGGGTGCTCACAAAGTGGGGCTAAATAATCGAATAACAAACGTGAAGACAACAACGTGTCGCCACAGGCACGCACGGGAATAATGGGCATTAACGCGTTACAGACGACGATTTCATCAGCCTGCATTATCTCCTCCAACCCGGCATACACTTCGACAATACTGAATGGCGATTGTGCCAGCATCCGGATACAGAATTGTCGCATAATACCGTTCACTCCGGCCTGGTCCAGCCGGGGCGTGTAAACCACATCGCCTTTACGCCAGAACAAATTAGCCGCACAGCATTCCGTAACCCATCCCTCGCTGTCAAGAACCAGCGCTTCATCGGCGTCCGTCTGTTCAAGATGAGAGCGAATCAACACCTGCTCCAGTCGATTCAGGTGTTTAAGCCCGGCAAGCAGTGGATTACGTCCCAGCCGCACTGGGCTTAGCGCCAGCGTAATGCCTTCTTGCCGCCAACGATCGTAATGATCGGGCCAGGCTGAAACGGAGAGGATGCGTGTGGCACTATGACAATTTTTGCCACTGTAACCCCGGCCTCCACTGCCACGGCTGATAATCACCTTCAACACACCGCGTACGTGCCCTTTCGCCAGCATTTTCATTTCATTTTGCAGCTCGGACCAATCTTCAAAAGAGATCAGCAGTTTTTGGCAAGCGTCTTGTAAACGCTCAAGATGCGCTGCAAAGAGAGGGATTTCACCGTCGATAATACAGGCAGTGGTAAAACAGCCATCACCAAACTGGGTCGCTCGATCGCTTGCGGCCAGCATATCTTGCTCGCAGCCATTAATTAAGAACATGGTGGCTCCTTATTTCTGGTCCGCTAGTTTGGCAGGATGAGTAACACAGGACAAGGGCGGAAAACCGAATAAAAAAAGGCCCGACAAGCGGACCTTTTCAATTTGCTATCGATGCTAGCGCATCACCTGACGGACTTAAATCTTTTTAAAGATCAAAGAGCCGTTGGTACCACCGAAGCCAAAGGAGTTACACAGCGCATACTCCAGACCACTAACCTGACGCGCTTCGTGAGGTACGAAGTCCAGGTCACAACCTTCATCCGGGTTATCCAGGTTGATGGTTGGCGGAATAGCCTGATCGCGCAACGCCAGGATAGAGAAAATTGACTCTACCGCGCCCGCCGCACCCAACAGGTGTCCGGTCATGGATTTAGTGGAGCTTACCATTACACGGCTTGCCGCATCGCCAAAGACAGATTTCACTGCCTGGGTTTCCGCTTTATCGCCCGCTGGGGTGGACGTACCATGTGCGTTGACATAGCCAATCTGACCCGCTTCGATAGCCGCATCGCGCAGTGCGTTGACCATTGCCAGCGCAGCGCCTGCACCGTTTTCCGGTGGCGACGTCATGTGGTAAGCATCGCTGCTCATACCGAAACCAACGACTTCAGCATAGATTTTTGCACCGCGCGCTTTCGCATGCTCGTACTCTTCCAGTACCACCATGCCAGCACCGTCGCCCAGCACAAAGCCGTCACGCTCTTTGTCCCATGGGCGGCTTGCCGCTTGCGGATTATCATTACGCGTAGACAGTGCACGTGCCGCGCCAAAGCCACCCACACCCAACGGCGTACTGGCTTTTTCAGCACCACCCGCAACCATCGCGTCTGCGTCGCCGTATGCAATGATACGTGCGGCATGACCGATGTTATGCACGCCTGAAGTACAGGCTGTCGCGATGGAGATGCTTGGCCCTTGCAGGCCGTACATGATGGTCAGGTGACCAGCCACCATGTTAACAATCGTCGACGGAACGAAGAACGGGCTGATCTTACGCGGTCCACCGTTTACCAGTGAGGTATGGTTTTCTTCGATAAGACCGAGACCGCCAATACCAGAGCCGATAGCGGCGCCAATACGATGAGCGTTCTCTTCCGTAATTTCGAGGCCAGAATCCTGCATGGCCTGAACGCCAGCGACAATTCCATATTGAATGAAGGCATCCATCTTGCGCTGTTCTTTGCGCGAGATAATGTCTTCACAGTTAAAATCCTTTACTAAGCCAGCAAATTTCGTTGCATAGGCGCTAGTATCGAAATGGTCGATCAGGCTGATGCCACTCTGACCGGCAAGGAGAGCTTTCCAGGTAGACTCTACGGTATTGCCGACAGGAGACAACATGCCCAGTCCGGTCACAACTACACGACGCTTAGACACGGTTGTCCTCCAGGGAGGGAAAATAATTCAAGTGGGATAAAAAGATAAAACTCAGGCGGTCGAATGACCGCCTGGAGATGTTCACTTACGCCTGGTGGCCGTTGATGTAATCAATGGCAGCCTGAACGGTAGTGATTTTCTCAGCTTCTTCGTCCGGAATCTCAGTATCAAACTCTTCTTCCAGAGCCATTACCAGCTCAACGGTGTCAAGAGAATCTGCGCCCAGGTCTTCAACGAAGGAAGCATTGTTGGTTACTTCTTCCTGCTTAACGCCCAGCTGTTCGCCGATAATTTTCTTAACGCGTTCTTCGATAGTGCTCATACTCTTAAATTTCCTATCAAAACTCGCTTTCGCGATGGTTTTCGTAGTGTATAAAATGTTGAAAAATTTGCAACTAAATCCCGGCAGGTCTTACCACGATTTTACGTTATTTTGAGGCCAAGACCTACAATAACGCAAATATTTTTCATCGTGGTTAAACCATGTACATCCCGCCGTTGACGTGCAAAGTCTCACCTGTGATGTAACTTGCTTCGTCAGAAGCTAAAAATGCAACCGCACTGGCGATTTCCTGAGCGCCACCGAGGCGACCCGCAGGAACCTGCGCCAGAATACCCGCACGCTGATCATCAGACAGCGCACGCGTCATGTCCGTTTCAATAAAGCCCGGAGCAACAACGTTTACAGTAATGCCACGAGACGCAACTTCGCGCGCCAGTGATTTACTGAAGCCGATCAGACCCGCTTTCGCCGCAGCGTAGTTAGCCTGACCCGCATTTCCCATGGTACCAACCACAGAACCGATAGTGATAATACGCCCATGACGCTTTTTCATCATAGCTCGCATTACCGCTTTTGACAGACGGAAAACAGATGACAGGTTGGTTTCGATGATATCGTTCCACTCGTCATCTTTCATGCGCATTAACAGGTTATCACGAGTAATCCCGGCATTATTGACCAGGATATCGACTTCACCAAATTCTGCGCGAATATTTTCCAGAACAGATTCGATAGATGCCGGATCGGTCACATTCAACATCAGACCTTTACCATTTGCACCTAAGTAATCGCTAATGGCCTGCGCGCCGCTTTCGCTGGTAGCAGTACCGATAACTTTCGCGCCACGGGCAACAAGTGTCTCAGCAATTGCGCGGCCAATGCCACGGCTTGCACCGGTAACCAGCGCGATTTTTCCTTCAAAACTCATGGTCTTCCTCTTTTATTGCTCTAGCGCCGCAGACAATGCCGCCGGCTCATTCAGTGCCGAAGCAGTCAGGGTGTCAACAATACGTTTCGTCAGGCCGGTCAGAACTTTACCCGGACCGACTTCATACAGGTGCTCTACGCCCTGGGATGCCATAAATTCAACGGTTTTAGTCCACTGAACCGGGCTATACAGCTGACGAACCAGCGCATCGCGAATTGCGTCTGCCGTGGTCTCGCACTTCACGTCGACGTTGTTCACAACCGGAACAGTCGGCGCGTTAAAGGTGATTTTCTGCAGCTCAACGGCCAGTTTCTCAGCGGCAGGCTTCATCAGCGCGCAGTGAGAAGGAACGCTGACCGGCAGCGGCAGCGCACGCTTAGCGCCCGCGGCTTTACAGGCAGCACCAGCACGTTCTACGGCTTCTTTATGCCCGGCAATAACCACCTGACCCGGTGAGTTAAAGTTTACCGGTGAAACCACCTGGCCTTCGGCAGACTCTTCGCACGCTTTAGCGATAGCGGCATCGTCCAGACCGATAATAGCAGACATGCCGCCAGTGCCTTCCGGAACCGCTTCCTGCATGTATTTGCCACGCAGTTCAACCAGACGTACGGCATCGGCAAAACTGATAACACCCGCACATACCAGCGCAGAATATTCGCCCAGGCTGTGACCCGCCATCAGCGCAGGTGTTTTACCCCCCTGCTGCTGCCATACGCGATAAAGCGCAACGGATGCGGTCAACAGCGCGGGCTGCGTCTGCCAGGTTTTATTCAGTTCTTCAGCCGGACCTTGCTGAGTCAACGCCCACAGATCATAGCCCAGTGCAGCTGATGCTTCAGCAAATGTTTCTTCAACAATTGGGTAGTTTGCTGCCATTTCAGACAACATCCCAACGGTCTGGGAACCCTGCCCCGGAAACACAAATGCAAATTGCGTCATGTTTAAATCCTTATACTAGAAACGAACCAGCGCGGAGCCCCAGGTGAATCCACCCCCGAAGGCTTCAAGCAATATCAACTGCCCAGCTTTAATACGCCCGTCGCGGACGGCTTCGTCCAGCGCGCACGGTACGGAGGCAGCAGAGGTATTACCATGTCTGTCGAGCGTCACGACAACATTATCCATCGACATACCCAGCTTTTTAGCTGTCGCGCTGATAATGCGCAGGTTAGCCTGATGCGGCACCAGCCAGTCCAGCGCAGAACGGTCAAGATTATTGGCTTCCAGCGTTTCATCAACGATGTGCGCAAGCTCGGTCACCGCGACTTTAAATACTTCGTTACCCGCCATCGTCAGGTGGATCGGGTTTTCCGGGTTCACGCGATCGGCGTTAGGCAGCGTCAACAGTTCGCCGTAGCGACCGTCAGCGTGCAGATGCGTGGAGAGAATGCCTGGCTCTTCTGATGCGCTCAGTACAACCGCACCAGCCCCATCACCGAAAATAATGATCGTTCCGCGATCGGTTGGATCGCAGGTACGGGCCAGGACATCGGAGCCAACGACCAGAGCATGCTTAACTGCGCCAGATTTAACGTACTGGTCGGCAACGCTCAGGGCGTAAGTGAAGCCAGCACAAGCGGCTGCAACGTCAAACGCTGGACAGCCTTTGATCCCCAGCATACTTTGGATCTGGCACGCCGCGCTTGGAAATGCGTGAGTGGATGATGTGGTAGCAACCACAATCAGACCAATTTGTTCTTTGTCGATGCCCGCCATTTCAATCGCACGGTTTGCGGCGGCAAAGCCCATCGTCGCAACTGTTTCATTTGGCGCTGCAATATGGCGTTCACGGATACCTGTACGAGTGACGATCCACTCATCAGACGTCTCAACCATTTTTTCCAAATCGGCGTTAGTACGCACTTGTTCAGGCAGATAGCTGCCAGTACCAATAATCTTCGTATACATGTACGCTCAGTCACTTTTTGGTTATATACCGCTACGAGCAAATCGCTGATACGTTGGCCACATTCACAAACGCACCGTTATCTGTGTGCTCGTGATTTTGCGCTTTCGCCACCGTCCAGCAGTTCGAATCCAGCTGGGTATACAGATTCCAGGCGAGCGGCAATTCGCTGAGGAACTTGTCGCTGCACCGCCTGCACTGCCTGTTCAATCGCGACTTCAAATGCTCGCTGATTGGCCGCACCATGACTCTTAATCACCGTGCCGCGCAATCCTAACAGACAGGCGCCATTATACTGGTCGGGGTTGAGGTGACTAAATCGCCTTGTCAGGCTTTTTTGTAACCAACGTTTTAATAACAGAAGCCACCACGACCGTTTTTTGCCCTCACCCTGAGATTTCAGCAGTGAAAGGAACATTCTGACAACACCTTCCATCGTCTTTAATGTGACATTACCTGTAAAACCGTCACAGACCAACACATCGGTTTTGCCAGTCAGTAACTCATTGGCTTCAAGATAGCCGATATAATTAATGGAAGGGATTGTTTTTAGCACAGCTGAAGCATCTCGAATACTGTCGAGACCTTTCGTTTCTTCTTCGCCGATGTTGAGTAACGCTACGCGAGGATTGGCAATGCCAACAACCTCTTCTGCCAGCACGGAACCCATGACGGCAAATTGCACCAACATCGTGCTATCACAATCTACGTTGGCGCCCAAATCCAGCACCACCGTTTTGCCCTTTTGCTGATGGGGTAACACCGTCACCAACGCAGGACGCTCAATCCCCTCAAGAGGTTTGAGCAATAACTTCGCAAGTCCCATGAGTGCGCCCGTATTACCGGCGCTGACACAAGCTTGTGCCTGACCTTCTTTCACGAGCTCCAGGGCAACACGCATTGAGCTTCCACGACTGGCGCGAATAGCTTGCGAGGGCCGGGCATCACTGGCAATAACTGACTGAGCAGGGATAATCTGCAGACGCGAACGTTGTTCGAAGTCAGCTTTGGCAAGTAATGGCGTGATTGTATCGGGATCCCCGACTAAAAGAAGTGTGAGTTGCGAATTAGAATTCAGTGCCTGCAATGCTGCAGGCACTGTCACGGTAGGGCCAAAATCTCCCCCCATGACATCTAACGCCAGGGTTAGACGTGTCAAGGTATCGTCGCTGCCCGGTTAGGTGTTTCCCCAGTTACCCGGGGAAAGCCTCACTAAGCTTCATCACGCGTTCACTCTTTGTCTTTCTCACCAGAAGTGGGAAAGCCATTGAGTCATGCGTGATTACTTAGCGATTACCTTACGGCCACGGTAGAAACCGTCGGCAGTGATGTGGTGACGCAGGTGTTGTTCACCAGAAGTTTTGTCTACAGACAGGCTGGTGACTGCGGTCAGAGCGTCATGAGAACGACGCATGCCACGTTTGGAACGGGTTGGTTTATTCTGTTGTACGGCCATGGACCTTACTCCTCAATTACTTACGCTTTAAGCTGGCTAATACGGCAAATGGGTTTGGTTTTTGCGCTTCATCAGGCAATTCGCCAAAGACCATGTCCGCCTCGGACACTTCACAGTGTTCAGAATCATGCACCGGAACTACCGGCAAGGAGAGGATAATCTCATCTTCAACCATTGCAAGCAGATCGATTTCACCGAATTCGTTAACCTCAATCGGCTCATACGCTTCCGGGAGTGCTTCAGCCTGCTCGTCAGAACGGACAGGACTAAAACAATATGTTGTGTGAACATGAAGTGGGAACGGTTTCCCGCAACGCTGACATTCGAGCGTAACCGATACCTTCGCATCACCGGTTATAACGGCGAGACGCTGGTTATCGATAGCGAACGACATGGAGCATTCCACATCACTGTCCACACTGACTACAGAATCGGCGACGCGCTCAACCAGATCAGAAGTATAGATACCTTCATAATCGAGGCGTTTTTGAGCCGTACGAACCGGATCAAGAGTCAGGGGTAATTTTACCTTTTGCATAGGGCGCGCATATTAACTTTGTAACGTCATATAGTCAAAGAAAAAGGCAGCCTGTGGTTGCCTTTTGCCAATAATTCGCACACATTGCGGGTCATCGACTTAAAATCACTCAAGACAAGCCACTACAGCCAGCTTGTAGGTCGAAGTCCATAGTTTAAAATGGCTCTCATCAATACGCTATATGCGAGGGAAAAAATATGCCTCAACTTATTCTTGCTTCTACCTCCCCCTGGCGTCGCGCTTTACTCGAAAAACTGGCAATCCCGTTTGAATGCGCTGCGCCAGAGGTTGATGAAACGCCGTTGCCCGGCGAAGCACCACGCCATTTAGTCTTGCGACTGGCGCAGAAAAAAGCGCAATCTATCGCCCACCGTTACCCATCGCATCTGATTATTGGCTCCGATCAAATTTGTGTTCTTGATGGTGAAATAACCGGCAAACCATTAACTGAAGAAAATGCGCGCCAACAATTACTCAAAGCCCGTGGCAATATTGTGACGTTTTACACCGGACTGGCTCTGTATAATTCTGCGACCGGACATTTACAAACCGAAGTAGAACCTTTTGACGTGCATTTCCGTCATTTAAGCGAGGCGGAAATTGATGATTATCTGCGCAAAGAGCGCCCGCTCCATTGTGCAGGTAGCTTCAAAAGTGAAGGGTTAGGTATTGCACTCTTTGAACGCCTGGAGGGTCGTGACCCAAATACCCTGATCGGTTTGCCGCTTATCGCGTTGTGTCAAATGCTGCGGCGGGAAGAGATGAACCCGTTGAATGCCTGATTGATCTGCCTGATGGCGACGCGATGCGTCTTATCAGGCCTACGATGCATCACACGATTGTAGGCCTGATAAGCAACGCGCATCAGGCTTTACTGCGTAAAACCTCGAGGCAGCGCTTCAATTGCTTATCCATCGGCGCCTCAATACGCATCACTTCACCCGTTCCCGGATGGGTAAATTTCAACGCTGCGGCGTGCAGGAAAAGTCGATTCAACCCCGTATCCGCCAGTTGCTTATCGAACTCACGGTCACCGTAGCGATCGTCAAAAGCAATTGGATGACCGGCATACTGGGTATGCACACGAATCTGGTGCGTACGTCCGGTCACCGGGCTACAGCGCACAAGCGTGGCAAACGCATAGCGCTCTTCCACTTTAAAACGTGTTTCTGACGGTTTGCCTTCCTGGTTCACCCGCACGATACGCTCGCCACTTTGCAGAATGTTCTTTAACAGCGGCGCCTGCACGGTTTTGACATGCGACTGCCATTGGCCTCGAACCAGCGCGAGATAGTCTTTCTGCATGCCTTTTTCACGCAGTTGTTCATGCAATGAACGCAAGGCTGAGCGTTTTTTGGCAACCAACAGCACGCCGGAGGTATCCCGGTCGAGGCGATGCACCAGTTCAAGGAAACGCGCTTCCGGGCGCAGTGCTCGTAATCCTTCAATGACGCCAAAGCTTAACCCGCTTCCGCCATGTACGGCCGTACCTGAAGGTTTGTTAAGCACCAGAATGTGGTCATCTTCATATAAAATGACGTCGGTCAGCGCCGCGACCTTTTGCAGGTTCGGTGAAATGGCCTCTTCTTCACGTTCAGCGACACGCACAGGTGGAATACGCACAATATCCCCGTCTTCGAGTTTGTACTCGGGTTTAATGCGTTTTTTATTCACCCGCACTTCGCCTTTACGCAAAATGCGATAAATCATACTTTTCGGCACGCCCTTAAGCTGGGTGCGCAAAAAGTTATCGATGCGTTGCCCTGCTTCGTCGGCAGTAATGGCAACTGTTTTTACGGCTGGAGTCTCTGTTTTCATGGGGGCCGATTTTAAATAGCCATCAAGATTCGCGCCACACATTTTTCTATGCTTATATTAACTGCTATACCCTATTACTTAAGTTTGACATAGCCGATTTGGTGGTTATTAAAGCAATCACTACGCGGAAGTGAAAAAACTGTGAGTAACCGGGTGATAAATGGCAAAAGTCATCTTGCTATAACAAGGTTAGCAGTGGAATAATGAGGTTGTTTCCGTGTTGAATCTTGTTAAAACAAGAACTTTTCCGGAATGACCCAATTTTGCCCGACCGATCATCAACGCAGCAATGGCGTAAGACGTATTGATCTTTCAGGCAGTTAGCGGGCTGCGGGTTGCAGTCCTTACCGGTAATATGGAAGCTTTTCTGGAGAGTAACACCCAGACTGTTCCCCTGATAATTGCGCTGTGTTTCCGTATGAAATGCAGGCAACCGACACTCTGCGCCTCTTTGAGCTGACGATAACCGTGAGGTTGGCGACGCGAATAGACACGAGGCCATCGGTTCACACCCGGAAAGGCATTACTCTGCCCGCAGCTTAGTCGTCAATGTAAGAATAATGAGTAAGTTACGATGAAAAGAATGTTAATTAACGCAACTCAGCAGGAAGAGTTGCGTGTCGCCCTTGTAGATGGGCAACGTCTGTACGATCTGGATATCGAAAGTCCTGGACACGAACAGAAAAAAGCCAACATCTATAAAGGCAAAATTACCCGTATTGAACCGAGTCTGGAAGCTGCTTTTGTTGATTACGGCGCTGAACGTCACGGTTTCCTCCCGTTAAAAGAAATTGCCCGCGAATACTTCCCCGCTAACTACAACTCCCATGGTCGTCCCAACATTAAAGACGTGTTGCGCGAAGGTCAGGAAGTCATCGTTCAGATCGATAAAGAAGAACGCGGCAATAAAGGCGCTGCGCTGACTACCTTTATCAGCCTGGCGGGTAGTTATCTGGTTCTGATGCCGAACAACCCGCGCGCGGGCGGTATCTCCCGTCGCATTGAAGGCGACGACCGTACCGAATTAAAAGAAGCGCTGGCAAGCCTGGAACTGCCTGATGGCATGGGCCTTATCGTGCGTACCGCAGGGGTCGGCAAATCCGCCGAAGCGCTGCAGTGGGACCTGAGCTTCCGCCTGAAGCACTGGGAAGCGATTCAAAAAGCCGCTGACAGCCGCCCTGCTCCGTTCCTGATCCACCAGGAAAGCAACGTCATCGTTCGCGCTTTCCGTGACTACTTACGTCAGGACATCGGCGAAATCCTTATCGATAATCCGAAAGTGATGGAGATGGCACGTCAGCACATCGCCGCATTGGGTCGTCCGGATTTCAGCAGCAAAATCAAACTGTACACCGGCGAAATCCCGCTGTTCAGCCACTATCAGATCGAGTCTCAGATTGAATCCGCGTTCCAGCGCGAAGTGCGCCTGCCGTCCGGCGGCTCAATCGTTATTGACAGCACAGAGGCCCTGACCGCTATCGATATCAACTCCGCGCGTGCAACTCGCGGCGGCGACATCGAAGAAACTGCGTTCAACACTAACCTTGAAGCAGCCGATGAAATTGCCCGTCAGCTACGTCTGCGCGACCTCGGCGGTCTGATTGTAATCGACTTCATTGATATGACGCCGGTTCGCCACCAGCGCGCGGTTGAAAACCGTCTGCGCGAGGCCGTACGCCAGGACAGAGCGCGTATTCAGATCAGCCATATTTCTCGCTTCGGTCTGCTGGAGATGTCTCGTCAGCGTCTGAGCCCGTCTCTGGGTGAATCCAGCCATCACGTGTGCCCGCGCTGTTCCGGCACCGGTACCGTACGTGATAACGAATCACTGTCGCTGTCTATTCTGCGTCTGATCGAAGAAGAAGCACTGAAAGAAAATACGCAAGAAGTTCATGCTATTGTTCCTGTGCCAATCGCCTCTTACCTGCTTAACGAAAAACGTACCGCGGTTAATGCTATCGAAACGCGTCAGAATGGCGTGCGCTGTGTGATCGTGCCAAACGATCAGATGGAAACCCCGCACTATTCTGTGCTGCGCGTACGTAAAGGGGAAGAAACACCGACCCTAAGCTACCTGCTGCCGAAACTGCATGAAGAGGCAATGGCATTGCCGACGGAAGAAGAGTACGTCGAGCGTAAACAGCCTGAGCAACCGGCGCTGGCCACCTTCGCCATGCCAGACGTTCCGCCAGCCCCTGCTCTGCAGGAACCTGCCGCGAAAGCCACCGCGCCTAAAGCTGCAGCAGCAACCGCAGCCGTTGCCGCACAACCCGGTTTGATTAGCCGTTTCTTTGGCGCACTGAAGTCCATCTTCGGTGGTAGCGAAGAAGTGAAACCGGTTGAACAACCTGCGCCGAAAGCTGAAGAGAAAACCGAACGCCAGCAGGATCGTCGTAAACCGCGTCAGAACAATCGTCGCGACCGTAACGATCGTCGTGATAACCGTGATAATCGCGGTGACCGCGACAACCGTAGCGAACGTTCAGAAAACGGCGAAAACCGTGAAGATAACCGCCGTAACCGTCGTCAGTCCCAGCAGCAAAATGCGGAAGCTCGCGATAACCGCCAGCAAGCCACTGATGTTGCAGACAAAGCGAAATCCGTTGATGAACAGCAGGTGCCGCGTCGCGAACGCAACCGCCGTCGTAACGATGACAAGCGTCAGGCTCAGCAGGAAGTTAAAGAGCTGAACCAGGCTGAACAACCTGTGCAGGATACTGAGCAGGAAGAGCGCGTACGTCAGCCTCAAACCCGCCGCAAACAGCGTCAGTTGACTCAGAAAGTTCGTTTCACAGACAGCCCGGCGGTTGAAGCCGAAGTGGCTACTGTTGCTGCAATCGCTGAAACTGCTGTTGCTCAACCAACAGAACAGCCGGTACCGGCACAGCGCACCGAACTGGCGAAAGTTGATCTGCCAGCCGTCGTTGCGACTGAGCAGGAAGACAACAGCGAAGCTCGTGACTCCAACGGTATGCCGCGTCGTTCTCGCCGCTCTCCTCGCCATCTGCGCGTCAGTGGACAGCGTCGTCGTCGTTACCGTGACGAGCGTTATCCGGTTCAGTCTCCGATGCCGTTAACGGTCGCCTGCGCATCTCCTGAATTAGCGTCCGGTAAGGTTTGGATCCGCTACCCTGTTGCACGTCCTCAGGATCAGCAGTTTGAAGAACAGCGCGAACAGGAAATGGTCCAGCAGCAAGCTGCACCTGTCGCCGTAGAGCCTCAGGTTGCTGCCGCTGCCGTTGAACACATTGTGGATACCCCTGCGCCGGTTGAAGCCGTGCAACCAGAGGTTGTCGTAGCTGAGCCTCAGGCCGCCGTTGTTGAAACCACACAGGTTGAAACCGCGCATCCGGAAGTGATTGCGACCCCTGTCGAGGAACAACCGCAAATTATCGCTGCATCTGATGCGCCCGTAGCAGAAGAAATCGCCGCTGAAGCCGAACCTGTGGCTGACGTTGTGACTGCACCGGTTGCCGAAGAGCCTGCAGAGGTGGTTATTCCCCAGCCAGAAGTGGTTGAAGAGATTGCTGAAGTTGTGGAAACAGCGCCAGTTGTTGAAGAGGTTGCAGCGCCGAAAGTCGTTGTTGCCGCGCCTGTCGTCGAAACTGAAGTCGTTAAGGCTGAAGTTGTCGCAGCAAGCGCTGATGCTGAACACCTGCACAGCCATGCAACCGCGCCAATGACCCGCGCTCCGGCACCGGAATATGTGCCAGAAGCGCCGCGTCATAGCGACTGGCAGCGTCCGGCATTCGCCTTTGAAGGCAAAGGTGCCGCAGGTGGACATAGCGCAACGCATCAAGCGACTGCGCCAGCAACACGTCCACAGCCTGTTGAGTAAGCCATAATCAATATCAAAGCCGGCCTTCGGGTCGGCTTTTTTATATCTGATCTACGCCTTTCATCCCCGTCAGCTGCGGCATAACATCCTTCATTAGGGCCAGAAACTTGCGTAAGCGGGTCGGATAGTAACGCGCCCACGGATAAACCAAATGTACAGGCAACGGCGCCGCATGCCACTCAGGTAGCAACGCAACCAGACGTCCGTCGGCAATGTCCTCAGCCACCATCCAGCTTGAAACAATAGTCACTCCCAACCCTGCCAGCGCGGCATTTCTTGCGACATAAATACTGTCTGTGCTTAATCTGGGTGAAATATTCAGCGTGACTGGCTCATTACGCAATTGGTGCAACAACGAAACGCTATGCTGATAAAACGTGTTCACTGCAATCCAGGGCAGCGCTGGTAACTGCTCAGGATGAGAAAGCTCGCCATATTGCTCCAGCAGTCCTGGACTCACCACCATACTACGGGGAACTTCAGCCAGTAAGACGGAAACCGTGGCCGGATCGACTTCCGCGCCAACCCGAATAGCGCAATCAATATTATCGCTCAGAAAATCAACGGTTTTATCGTTGAGCATCCACTCTACTGCCAACTGGGGATAGCGTGAAAGAAACTGCAAAAGCGGCTCAAGTAGTTGTTGTTGCCCGAAGGCATGCGGTGCGCGGACTCGCAACGTCCCCACCGGTTCATCTTCTGTGACATTAAGTCCATCTTCCAGCGCCAGCCAGGCATCAATAATCTTCTTAGCATGCTGATAGCCTCTTTCGCCGTCGTCGGTCAATTTCATCGCATGCGTGGTACGCATAAGCAGTTTCACACCCAGCAGCGTCTCCAGCGATTGCAGCCGTCGGCTTACGGTCGCTTGCGTCGTCCCTATCTGTTTTGCCGCTGCCGAAAGCGATCCTGCTTCTACGATACGCACAAACGTGCGCATCAGCTCCACCCTATCTATACGTTCAGTTTTTATCATTATCAGTTTCTTCATACGTCTGGCGTATAACTGTTTTACCACTGCGCTCGCTACCGCACCACCCGCAGAAGGATAAAAATAGCCGCACATCCTGTGATTGAGGAATCATTTGTGAACACACATACCGCACTTTCCCGTTGGGTCATTTTTGTTCTGGCAATGGGCGCCGGATTCAGCGTGGCCGCTATCTACTACGCCCAGCCTCTTCTGCCTTTAATGGGTCAGGATCTGGCCTTAAGTCTCACCGGTATGGGGTTGGTCCCGACGCTGACCCAGGCGGGATATGCGTTAGGTATATTGTTTTTATTGCCATTAGGCGATCGTTATGACCGCCGGACATTAATCCTGCTGAAAAGCATCTCTCTTGCCGCGCTGCTGCTGGCCTGTAGCTTTACCGGTCAGTTGCATTCGCTATTACTGGTGAGTCTGCTGATGGGAATGGCGGCAACCATGGCACAAGATATCGTTCCCGCGGCGGCTATTCTGGCGCCGGAAGGCAAACAGGGAAAAACGGTGGGCACTGTGATGACAGGCCTTCTGCTGGGGATTTTACTCTCACGTACCGTCAGTGGAGTGGTGGGCGAAGCGTTTGGCTGGCGCGAGATGTATCAACTCGCTGCCGTCAGCATTGCCATAATTACCGCGATTATGTGGAAAGTACTGCCTCGCTTTACGGTCCATTCCACGTTGAGCTATCCATCATTAATGTTCTCAATGGCGCAACTTTGGCAACGATATTCCACCTTGCGCCGCGCAGCACTGGCACAAGGCTTTCTGTCCATTGCTTTTAGCGCCTTCTGGTCTACGCTGGCGGTAATGTTATCTGAGCATTACCACATGGGTAGCGCTATAGCGGGTGCTTTTGGTATCGCGGGAGCAGCCGGAGCGCTTGCCGCACCGTTGGCGGGTCATCTTGCCGATAAAGTGGGTGCGGCAAAAGTAACGCAATTGGGTGCTTTGCTGGTAACGGCATCTTTCGCTCTGATGTTTTTGTTACCCGCCCTGCCCGTTCAGGGGCAGTGGCTGCTCATCGCCCTTTCGGCGGTAGGTTTTGATCTCGGATTGCAATCCAGCCTGGTTGCCCACCAGAATCTGGTCTATAGCCTGGAGCCTCTGGCACGAGGACGATTGAACGCTCTGCTGTTTACGATGGTGTTTATCGGTATGGCGCTGGGTTCGGTTCTCGGAAGTCAGGTCTACGCCCTGGCCAATTGGGAAGGTGTCGTTGCGTTGGCTACCTTCAGCAGTGCAATTGCATTGGTCATAAGACTGACGGGGAACCCGTCGCTTAGTAAGACGTCGGTTGCCTAAAAAAATGCCCGCTCCGGGGTGTTAAAGGAGCGGGCAGACAAACATACCCAGTTTCAAGATATGTTCAAAAAGAGTTATTACCGATTAAGCTGGAACAACGACATTCCCTGCATATCGGTAAATGCTTTATAGGATGCCTGTAGCGCAGCCTGCTGCATGACATAAGACGAGATCGCGGCGTTCCAGTCAACATCCACCAGATTACTCATCTGCTGAGTTTGGCCTAATGCACGATCGGCGCCCAGTGAATCCAGCGAGCTTAATTCACTCAGTTGCGTACCTAATTCTGCACGGACGCTCAAAACATTATTGAGTGAATTCTTTAAACCACGGTTGGTTTTATCAATGGCAGCAGCGGCGGTAGCTTTTGCAACGTCATTACCCTCAATAGGGGTTTTGAGCGCATCAATAGCGGTATCCAGCATTTTAAACAGGTTCTTTTCCTGAGTACCGCCACCAGGTTCCGGTACCGCGTTGCTTGTCAGGTTGGCGAATACTTTATCGCCAGTATGACCAATCACCATGGTTCGGGAGGCATCGACTTGTTGGGTAACGTTTGTTGTACCGCCGCTGTAAGCGCCATCTGCCTGGGCAAACGGTGCGGATTCTGTTTTATATCCACCGAAAATATAGCGACCATTACCGTCGGTACTGTTTGCCAGGTTCATCAGCTGATCGCGGATCCCCTGTAGGTCGGTGGCCAGCGATGCACGGTCGTCATCACTTAACGTTCCGTTCCCGGCATAAACGATTTTTTCCTGTGCAGCCTGAATTGCCGTCGTCACCTGGCTCAGAACATTCTCTTCCAGCGACACCTTTTGCGTCGCGAATGAGCGTGCCAGCGTATATTGGCTGTTCTGCGCCTGAGCCTGAGAAAGTACCACGGCCTGCGAGGCGGCAATCGGATCGTCTGATGGGTTGATCACGCGTTTGCCCGTTGACATCTGCTCGCCGAACTTCATCCATTCAGCCTGAGAGTTAGTGATGCCACGCATATTCTGCTGGTACATCATCTGGGTGCTGATACGCATTGTGTCCCTCTCCCTTAGCGGATATTAATCAGTGCATCAAACAACGCATTCGCGGTCTGCAGCACTTGCGCGTTAGCCAGGTAATACTGCTGAAAACGCTGTAAATTACCGTACTCTTCGTCGAGGTTAACGCCGGAAATAGACTGTTGCTGCCGGTAAAGCTGTGTCACCACGTTGTTCTGGGTGGTGGCACTGGTTTTCAGCGTAGCGGTTTTGTTCCCGACATCGCTTACCAGCGTGGCATATGCATCGTTGAAGGTCTTATTGCCGACAGTCGCTTTGGTTTGCAGATCTAACAGTTTCTGACCGTTACGGTTGTCGCTCTTGCCTTTATCGATCGTGGGGTCCGTATCATTTTTAGACACTTGAGCCATGGCGATTTTCGACTCATCGGTCACCATAACTTTCATATCAACGATAGCGTTACTCACGGGTTTTACAGTAAAACTGTCATTAGCTTTCGCGCCAGCATTAACGGTGATTTCCATCCCGTCAAAGGACATTTTTCCACCGGTAACGGTGGCTTTGAAGCTGGTATTATCCGCCAGGCGAGTAACCTGCCAGTCCTTCCCATCAAAAACGATTTTATAATCTGTCGCCTGTACAGCGGAGCTGTCAGTGATCTTAGCGCTTAACGATCCTGTACCCGTATTTTTCGCGTTGTTGAAGACTTCTGGGCTACCGATAGCAAAGAAATCCTTACCCTGATCGCCGTTGGCATCAAAACCTTCTTTATGCTGGGCGTTAAATGCGCTGGCAAATGCAAGCGCCAGTTGGCCGAGGGTATTACGCGTCTGATCCAGCTCCTGAGAACGGAAGGTGAGCAGCCCACCCAGTGAACCGGTATTCAGCAGTTTCTCCGGAATTTCAACAGCTCCGGCAACGCCATCAACGTAGGCCACGGTTGTACGATTAGGATCATCGCTGGAAGGCACTGCCGCCAGTTGACGTGCATTGCTGCCCTGCACCAGCGAATAGCCGTTGGCCATGGTCAGGTTGTAAGTGCCTCCATCCTGAATGCTGACTTCAACACCGACAATCTGATTCAATTCACTGACCAGCTGATCGCGCTGGTCAAGCAGGTCGTTAGGAGACGCACCTGCGCCGACGCCTGTCATACGAGAAATCTGGTCGTTGAGGCTGGCAATTTGTTTCGAATAGTTGTTGATCTGATCAACGCTGGCTTTAATCGCGGTATTGACCTGCTTATCCTGATCGCGCAGATACTGGTCGGTCGTTTTAAACTGATTTACCAATCCATCAGCTTTACCGATTAGCGCCTGGCGTGCCGCCGGATCTTCGGCGTTGCTGACCAGCGTTTGCAGGCTGGTAAAAAAGTCCTGCATGGAGGTCGAAATAGAACTGGTTTTGCTGGAGAGCAGATTGTCGATTTTTGACATTTGCTCATAACGTGTCGTCAGACCGCTGCTCTGGTTCTGCGCTGCTCGCAACTGGTTAGTGATAAAGGAGTCATATTCTCGTTGTACACCAGAAACATAGACACCATTGCCTACCCAGCCCCCCGCACCCAGCGTGCTGTTCGCTTGCGCCATAATTGTCGTCTGTCGGGTATATCCGGCAACGTTATAGCTGGAGATGTTGTTACTGGCAGTATTCAACGCGGCCTGCGCTGCGCTGAGTCCACTCATCGCGTTATTAATCAAGCTGGACATGGAGGTTCCTTGTAATCCTTCAATACTCGTTATTATCGGCAGCAGGTCGGTAGACTTGAGCTATTTAAAAGAGATTATCGATGTTCGTGCTGTAGGTTTTGCTCACTTTTTCACTCATCGATTTCAACTGCTGGATCATGCTGGTTAATTTTCGCGCATAGTTAGGGTCCGTGGCGTAACCCGCATTTTGCAATGCCTGCGCCCCTTGCTCGGCTGTCGCGGCAGCGCTCACTGCCGCATAGCGCGGGTTACGCGATATCAGACCGACATAATCCGACAACGCCTCAAGGTAAGAGCTATAGACGCGGAATCTGGCTTTCACCTTTTTCGCCTCACCGTTCTCATATTCAGTCGTGGTGATTTCAGTGGTTGGACCTTTCCAGCTTCCCGAAGCCTTCACGCCAAAAATGTTGAAGCTCGGTTCACCGTTCTCACGGCGAATTTGTCGCTGCCCCCATCCGGATTCCAGCGCCGCCTGTGCCAGAATCAGATGATGCGGGACCCCGCTTTGCTGGCTGGCCAGCTTAGCTGGCAGCGATAGCTGGGCGAGGAAGTCTTTACTGTCACCTGACAGCGGCTCATCATTGCTTTCTGTCGCCCGGGGGATGGCTTTGCGGACCAGTTGCGTCAGTGCCTGATTTTGATAGCTGGTCACCGTTTCCAGTGAAAACTTCATCGGCACCTGCGGCGCGTCATCCGCAGGTTGCGCTTGCCCTTCAGTCATCTGCTTGACCATCATTTCAGCCAGCCCCAGACCTTTGCCTGCGGTCATTTGCTGCGCAATTTGTTGGTCATACATACTGGTATACAAGCGCGTTGAATCGCTGCTAAACACGCCATCTTTCGGCAACGCTTCACGCATGCTTTTCAGCATCATCTGCACGAACATCCCTTCAACCTGACGGGCGACCGGACGTATATTCGCCGCCGGGTCCTGACCCGCTTTCGCTTTCAGTTCGTTCAGTGATTGCGCATCCCAGGCAGCGCTGGTCAGCAGTTTGCTGTCACCAATCATTAGATGATTTCCAGTTTGGCGCGTAAGCAACCCGCGCTCTGCATCGATTGCAGAATGGACATCAGATCCATCGGCGTTGCCCCCAGCGCATTCAGCGCACGTACCACATTGTTCAGGTTGGCGCTGGAACGCACGCTTTGCAACGAACCACCGCTCTGGCGCAGGTCAATCTGGGTTTGAGGCGTCACCACGGTTTGTCCACCGCCAAATGGTGTGTCCGGCTGGCTGACGTTCGTCTGGCGGTTTACCGTAATCGACAAGTTGCCTTGTGCCACGGCACAGCTATCCAGCGTCACTTCGCGGTTCATGACGACAGATCCGGTGCGCGAGTTGATAATCACTTTCGCATCCTGCGGCGTGACATTCACCTCAATATTCTGGATATCAGCGAGGAAACGCACCTGCGAGCTGTTACCGCTTGGCACGCGCACCTGAATGGTTCGGGCATCCAATGCTGTTGCGCTACCAAAGCCACGCGCGCGGTTGATGGTGTCGGTAATCTGCTGCGCCATCGTGAAATCTTCATTATTAAGCTGCAGATTAATGGTGTTACCACCGCCGAACTGGCTGGGTAATTCACGTTCGATAATCGCGCCATTGGTAATGCGTCCACCATTGAGCTGGTTAACCTGTACGCTACTGCCACCTGCAGCCGCGCCCGCACCGCCCACCAAAATATTCCCCTGAGCCAAGGCATACACCTGACTATCGACCCCTTTTAACGGGGTCATCAGCAGCGTACCGCCGCGCAGGCTTTTGGCATTCCCCATAGAGGAGACCACTACGTCGATGGTTTGTCCCTGACGACCGAATGCAGGAAACGACGCGGTAACCATCACCGCCGCCACGTTTTTCAGCTGCATATTGGTGCCAGTTGGCACGGTTATCCCCAACTGCGAAAGCATGTTATTGAGCGTTTGCGTCGTAAACGGCGTCTGTGTGGTCTGGTCACCCGTTCCATCCAGACCCACCACCAGCCCGTAACCTATCAACGAGTTTTCCCGCACGCCCTGCACGCTTGTCAGGTCACGAATACGGTCAGCATGCGCAAAGGTGGTTATCAGCACCAGTACCATTCCAACAAAAGATTTAAACACTGGGTACCTCGCTTACATCGGCGACAAGTTAAGGAAGAAACGCTGCAACCAGCCCATATTCTGCGCTTCATTGATGTAGCCGTTACCGACGTACTCAATACGCGCGTCCGCAACCTGGGTTGACGGTACGGAGTTGCTGCCACTGATGGTGCGCGGGTTAACAACCCCGGAGAAGCGGATGAATTCAGTGCCCTGATTTATAGCGATCTGTTTTTCACCCACGACATGTAAGTTGCCATTCACCAGTACCTGGTCGACCGTTACGGTCAGCGTACCGCTAAAGGTATTTCTGGCGTTCGCGCCGCCTTTACCGTTAAAGGAGTTACCGCCGGAGGCTTCTACGTCGGCACGTTCGTTACCGAACAATCCTTCCAAATAGCGCGGTACGGTATCAAAGCCAAAGTTTGTCTTGCCGTCGCGGCTGGCGTTCGCCGAAGAGCTTTTGCTCGCGCTGACGTTTTCTTGCAATACGATGGTCAGCGTATCGCCAATATTGCGTGGACGACGATCTTCAAAGAGTGGCTGATAACCATAGTTAATCGGTTGTGCCGACTGGAAGATTGAGCCATTCGCCACCGGCGTTGGACCTGGAACAGGCTGGGCAGACGTTGCGCCCTGCACGAGCGGCGTGGCCGGGATCCAGGCACATCCTGTTAGTGAAACCACCAGCAGGGCTAAAATTGGGTATGGGTGAAGCGCGTATTTTCGCATTGCGGTCATCTTCAAAATCAGTGTGCCGGTGAGGTTTTCACCCCACCGGACTCCACTTTAGAGTTGCGTCAGTTTTTGCAGCATCTGATCGGTGGTCGATACCGCTTTACTGTTGATTTCGTAAGCGCGCTGAACCTGGATCATGTTTACCAGCTCTTCCGCCACGTTGACGTTAGAGGTTTCAACATAGCCCTGATACAGCAGACCCGCGCCGTTCAGCCCTGGCGTGCTCTCATTCGGCGCACCGGATGACTGCGTTTCGGTGTACAGATTCTCACCAATGCTTTCCAGACCGGTATCGTTCATGAAGGTTGTCAGGTTAAGCTGCCCTACCTGAACAGGCGCCGCCTGCCCCTGTTGGGTCACGCTGACAATACCGTCGCGTCCAATGGTGATACTGAGCGAGTTAGCCGGAATGGTGATGGCTGGCTGAACCTGAAAACCACCCGCCGTCACCAACTGACCGTTCTGATCCACCTGGAAAGAACCGTCGCGGGTATAAGCGGACGTACCATCGGGCAACATGACCTGGAAAAAGCCCTGGCCTTTAATCGCCACATCTTTACTGTTGTTAGTCTGCGACAGGTTACCCTGACTGTGTAAACGCTCGGTCGCAACCGGACGTACGCCGGTACCAATCTGCAAACCAGACGGCAGTGTGGTCTGTTCAGAAGACTGTGCGCCAGGCTGACGAATCGTCTGGTACAACAGATCTTCAAATACGGCACGTTGGCGCTTAAATCCGTTGGTGCTGACGTTTGCCAGGTTGTTGGCAATCACATCCATGTTTGTTTGCTGCGCATCCAGGCCGGTTTTGGCGATCCATAATGAACTGATCATAAAATGTCCTGTATTAACTCATCGACAGCAGTTGGTTGGCGCGGCCCGCGTTATCATCCACGCTACTGATAATTTTCATCTGCATTTCAAAGCGGCGGGCGTTGGCGATCATGTCGCTCATCGCAGCAACCGGTTTAACGTTACTGCCTTCCAGCACGCCAGACATCACACGGATGCTGGGGTCAGCCTGTAACGTCGCACCACGGGTTGCCTGTGCGGCCTGGGTCAGACGGAACATACCGTCATCGCCACGTTGCACTTCAAGCCCTGTAGCCTTCACCAGCTTCAACCGCCCCACTGGCGCGACCGTATTAGCCGGATCGCCAGGGTTAAGTGCAGAAATGGTCCCGTCCGCCGCAATGGTGACTTCCGAGCCTTCTGGTACGGCGATCGGTCCGGCTTCGCCAATTACCGGGTGTCCCTGAATAGTCAGTTCACCCGTTGGGCTCACCTGAATAGCACCGTTACGGGTATATCCTTCGCTACCGTCCGCGGTCTGCACAGCCAACCAGCCATCCTGTTGCAGCGCCACATCCAGCGGGCGGGAGGTATAGTCCATCTGACCGGGCGTCATATCGGCCCCCGGCGTGGAGGCCACCACCAGCGTACGCGTCGGTAAAGACAATCCTTCTACAGGAACCGCGCGCAGTGCATTGAGCTGCGCACGAAATCCTGGCGTGGAGGCGTTTGCCAGGTTGCTGGCCGTCACCGCCTGTTGATTCAGCGTCTGACTGGCCGCGCCCATGGCGGTATAAATTGCGTGATCCATTAAGCCATCCCGTCAGGCGCTTAGCGCAGGTTGACCAGCGTATTGAGGATCTGATCCTGGGTTTTGATGGTCTGCGCGTTCGACTGATAGTTACGCTGGGCGACAATCATATTCACCAGTTCTTTACTCAAATCCACGTTTGACGCTTCCAGCGCACCGTTGGTCAGCTTGCCGAAGTTGCCTTCGCCTGCGGTACCCAGCAGCGCCACGCCGGAAGACTGAGTCGCCGCCCAAACGTTATCGCCCTGAGACGCCAGACCTTCGTTGTTGGCAAAGTTTGCCAGCACGATCTGCCCCAGAACCTGTTGCTGTTCATTGGAGTAGTTACCGACCACCGTACCGTCATTGTTAATCTGGTAGCTCACCAGATCGCCCGGCTTGTAGCCGTTCTGATTCGTGGCAACGATGTTGTTGGCACCGGTGTTCTGCTGCATGGAGTTCAGGAAGCTCAGGGAGAAGTTCGCCGGAACTGCGCCATTGATCGGACCGGTTGTAATTTTGATATCCTTTGGCCAGACGGCTGGAGCCGTCGGTGGTACTTCTGCTGCCGTGGCGCTAATACCTAAAAACAAACCATTATTATCAAAACGCATAAACCCGGCTGATTTCTCAGCATCCCCAGTAGAAGCATCTTGAGTGAAGACTTCCCAGGTGTTGCTCTGCGCGTTTTTGACATAAAAAATGTTCATGTCATGAGCGTTACCCTGGCTATCGAAAACGGTAACACTGCCTTTTTTGTTGTAGGAGTCCGCATCGCTTGGGTTAAACGGGGTCTTGGTAGGAACCTTGTCAGTGGAGTTCAGGTTGACCTGCATTGACGCAGTGGTGGTGGATTTAGCCGCCATCAGCGTATTCGGGATAGTGATCGGTGCCGGGTTCGCACCCTGCTGAACCGTCGGTGGTGTACCGGTAGCCGGATAGCCCGTCAGCTGCAGCCCCTGCATGTTAACGATATTGCGGTTTTCATCGAGCTTGAACTGACCGTTACGGCTATAGAAAACGGAACCGTTGCTGTCTACCATACGGAAAAAACCGTTCTGGCTGATAGCAACATCCAGCCCACGTCCGGTGTTTGTGGTAGTACCGTCGGTAAAGTCCTGAGTAATACCCGCAACTTTAACGCCCAAACCGACTTTCGAACCGGCAAACATATCGGCAAAAGATGCCGTGCCAGATTTAAAACCGTAGGTGGCGGAGTTGGCGATGTTGTTACCAATGACATCGAGGTTGGTCGCTGCAGCGTTCAGACCGCTGACCGCTTGAGAAAAGGCCATGACTTACTCCTGATAAGTGTGAAGGCTTAAATTATCTGCCGTACTTCGTCGAGGGTGGTGGTTCCATAAGTGCCCAGATCCAGCGTATTACCGCCGTTACTGCGAATAACGCCCTGCACCAGCGCAAACTGAAGCGGCTGTGCCACCAGTTGCGTTCCGCCATTACTGGCAGCAATTGACACGTTGTAAGAACCGCTTGGTGCATCCGTGCCATCGGTCATGGTGCCGTCCCAGGTAAAGGTATGAACGCCCGCTTTCAATCCACCAATGTCAATGGTGCGTACCACTTTGCCGTCTTTATCGGTAATGGTTGCGGTAACCTTATCTGCCGGTTGCTGCAGCTCAACGCCAAATGGTGTTGTCGTAGTTTTGGCACCTTCTTCTGTCCCTTTACCGGTCAGAATGGTCGTACCCGGGATCATGACACCGTGGCCAATCAGCGTACTGGCCTGCAGCGACTGACTGTTGTCGATCTGCCCAGAGATCGATCCCAGCGTAGTGTTCAGTTTCTCAATCCCGCTCACGGTACTGATTTGCGCCAACTGGGTAGTCAGTTCGTTGTTTTGCAACGGGTTGGTAGGGTCCTGGTTTTTCAGTTGTGCAACCAGCAGCGTAAGAAAGCTGCTTTGCAGGTCAGCGGCGTTGCTGCCCGTCAGGGAGCTGTTCCCCGTAGCGGCATTAACCCCCGTCGTGCTCGGGTCATTCATTTTTACAGCAATAGACATGTGCGCCTCCTTTACTGGCCTAGCGTCAGCGTTTTAAGCATCAAGCTTTTCACGGTGTTGAGCACTTCGACGTTTGCCTGGTAGCTACGTGAGGCAGACATGGTGTTGACCATCTCGCCAACAACGTCCACATTCGGCATTTTTACGTAGCCGTTCGCATCGGCCAGCGGGTTACCGGGTTCATAAACCAGCTTATCCGGCGCCTGACTTTCAATGACGTCAGCAACTTTTACGCCACCGGTTGCCGCACCTGGCGCAGCATCTACCTGAAAAACAACCTGCTTCGCGCGATACGGCTGACCGTCGGGTCCGCTGACGCTATCCGCATTCGCCATGTTGCTGGCCGCGACGTTCAGGCGTTTAGACTGAGCCGTCAGCGCAGAACCTGCGATATCAAAAATATTTAACAGCGCCACGAATTAGTTCCCTCCTTGCAGCACGTTCATCATGCCTTTGATTTGTCCACCCAGCGCCGTCAGCCCCATTTGATATTTGAGGCTGTTGTCTGCAAATTGCGTGCGCTCCCGGTCCATATCTACCGTGTTGCCATCAAGAGACGGCTGGTCAGGAATACGGTAGAGCAGCTCCGTAGACGGCGCAGAAACGGCCTGGGCTGGGATGTGTTGTGCAGAGGTCAGCGTCAACGAAACGCCGCCGGTTTCTTCCCGTCCTCGCACCATGACTTTTTTTAATTCACTGGCGAAATCCAGATCGCGCGCCTGGTACCCCGGCGTGTCGGCATTGGCAATGTTGGCCGCCAATATTTCCTGGCGTTGGGCGCGCAAATTCAGCGCTTCCTGTTGAAAACGTAAGGCGGCGTCGAGCTTATCGAGCATATCTCCTCCGCAAATGACAAAATTCAGCCGACAGCTTAAATCCCATTACGCGCGCGTTATCGCCGGAATAAACGCAAAATGCGTCGCTATTTGTTGCGTTGATGACTGCGTCACACAGGTAAAATCCTGCCACTACCTGAAAAAGCGCGAGGTTTTGATGCAAACGTTTAAACGTGGAATAGTCGTGGCAGCACTGCTGTTCAGCCCTATGACGCTGGCGCAAGACCTGAATTCGCAGCTAACGGCATGGTTTTCCCAGCGCCTGGCCGGATTTAGCGATGAGGTGGTGGTCACTATCCGAACGTCACCAAACTTATTGCCCAACTGCGAACAACCAGCATTAAGCGTGTCAGGTAGCGCGAAACTGTGGGGCAATGTGAATGTGCTGGCCCGCTGTGCCAACGAAAAACGTTATCTGCAGGTGAACGTGCAGGCGACGGGAAACTACGTTGTTGCCGCTGCATCCGTAGCGCGAGGTAGCACCTTGACCCCAGCCAGCGTAACGCTGAAACGTGGTCGACTGGACCAACTACCGCCGCGCGCGGTGCTGGATATGAGTCAGGTGCAGGATGCAGTGAGCCTGCGCGATCTGGTGCCGGGCCAACCGATACAGCTTTCGATGTTGCGCCAGGCATGGCGGATCAAGGCCGGTCAGCGCGTGCTGGTAATTGCTAACGGAGATGGCTTTCGGGTCAATGCCGAAGGTAAAGCGCTGAACAACGCCGCTGTCGCACAGAATGCGCGAGTGCGGATGATTTCAGGCCAGGTGGTGAGCGGCGTCGTCGATTCTGATGGGAATATTCTTATTAACCTATAATAGGTTAAAGATTTTTTAGCGTGTGCCGATAGATAAACAACCAATGATTACAGCGGGCCGCTATAGCGTAACCCCTCGATGAGGAAAAATAAAATGAGCATTGATCGTACCTCACCATTGAAGCCAGTAAGCACCGTTCAGCCGCGTGAAACCAGCGATGCGCCGGTACAAAAAGCGCTGAAAGAAAAAACCACCGCGACCACCAGCACCAGCGTCATGCTGAGCGACGCCCAGGCCAAACTGATGCAGCCCGGCAGCAATGACATCAATATGGAACGCGTGGAAGCACTGAAAACCGCAATCCGTAACGGTGAATTGAAAATGGATACCGGAAAAATTGCCGACTCGCTGATTCGCGAGGCGCAGAGCTACCTACAGAGTAAATAAAGTATGACTCGTTTGTCAGAAATACTTGACCAGATGACGACCGTCCTCAATGACCTGAAAACGGTAATGGATGCTGAACAGCAGCAGCTTTCCGCAGGGCATATCAACGGCAGCCAGCTACAGCGTATTACAGAAGAAAAAAGCTCCTTGCTGGCAACCCTTGATTATCTTGAGCAGCAGCGCCGCCTGGAGCATGACGCCACGCGCAGCGCCAATGATGAGATTGCTGAACGCTGGCAAACTATCACCAAGAAAACACAGCATTTACGCGACCTCAACCAGCACAACGGTTGGCTGCTGGAAGGGCAGATCGAGCGTAATCAACAAGCAATACAAGTGCTGAAACCGCACCAGGAACCGGCGTTGTATGGCGCAAACGGTCAAACCTCTGCTGCGCACCGCAGCGGGAAAAAATTCTCTATTTGATGTCAGCCTGATAACATTTTGCTTATCAGGCCTACGCCTTTTGTAGGCCGGATACGGCGTTATGCCGCCATCCGGCATTGATCCATTACGCCGTCCGGCGCACAAACTCTTTTACTTTAAAGCCCAGTACGGCGAGTGCTGCGAAGTAAGCGGCAATGCCTGCCACCACGACCGCCATCAGACGCAGCAGACGCCACAACATCGTTCCCTGCGACCAATCCGGCATGATGTAGAGCATCCCAACCAGCACCGCAGACATCACCAGCACGGAAATCACCAGACGCGCCAGGAACCAGCTCCAGCCCGGTTGTGGGGTAAAGATTTTCTGTTTCCGCAGTTGCCAGTAAAGCAGTGAAGCGTTCAGACATGCCGCCAGACCAATCGACAGCGACAATCCGGCATGCTTTAACGGCCCGATAAACGCAAGGTTCATCACCTGGGTCATAATCAGCGTCACAATGGCAATCTTCACTGGCGTTTTAATATCCTGGCGCGAGTAAAAGCCCGGAGCCAACACTTTCACCACGATCAAGCCAATCAAACCTACCGAGTACGCCACCAGCGCACGCTGGGTCATCGCGGCATCAAAGGCGGTAAATTTACCGTACTGGAACAGAGACACCGTCAGCGGTTTGGCCAGAATACCCAACGCTACGGCACTCGGTAATGCCAACAGGAAACACAAGCGCAGGCCCCAGTCCATCAGACGACAATATTCATCATGATTACCGCTGGAAAAGCTTTTGGACAGCGATGGCAGCAGGATAGTCCCCAGCGCCACGCCCAGAACACCGGACGGAAACTCCATCAGACGGTCGGCATAATACATCCATGAAACTGAGCCAGAGGCCAGAAACGAGGCGAAAATCGTATTGATGATCAGTGAAATCTGGCTGACAGATACCCCAAGGATCGCTGGCCCCATTTGCTTGACGACACGCATCGCCCCTGCATCACGGAAGTTCACGCGCGGCAGTACCAGCATGCCAATTTTCTTCAAGTGCGGAAGCTGATAAATCAGCTGTAGCACGCCGCCAACCGTAACGGCCCACGCCAGAGCCAGCACCGGCGGGTTAAAATAGGGCGCCGCAAATAGCGCGAAGCCGATCATGCTGATATTCAGAAAGGTCGGGGCAAACGCAGGAATGGAAAAGCGGTTCCAGGTATTAAGGATCGCACCAACCAGTGAGGCCAATGAAATCAGTAGAATATAGGGAAAAGTGATCCGCAGCAGTTGAGTGGTCAGCGCAAATTTATCCGCTGTGTCGGCAAATCCCGGCGCGGTGACTAATATCACCCATGGCGCAGCCAACATCCCGGCTACCGTCACCACGGCCAGCGCCAGCGTCAACAGTCCGGAAACGTAGGCAACAAACACGCGGGTAGCATCTTCCCCCTGCTTGCTTTTGTACTCAGCAAGAATCGGCACAAATGCCTGCGAAAATGCGCCTTCGGCAAAAATTCGGCGCAACAGGTTAGGAAGTTTGAATGCCACAAAAAAGGCATCTGTCGCCATCCCTGCACCAAAGATTCTGGCGACAATCGCATCACGCGCAAAACCCAGCACACGTGAAAACATCGTCATCGAGCTGACGGCTGCCAGCGACTTTAATAAATTCATCTATGTTGTATTCCAGACTCTGAGGCAAAACCCCGACAAACCTGCCCGTAGGTCGGATAAGGCATTCTCGCCGCCATCCGACACTTTTGCTGTGCCTGATGGCGACACCCTGGCACCTTATCAGGCCGACAAACCAGCCTATGGTTGAAAAGAGGTGTTATTTTGAGTGGGTATATAGTACCTGGATTACAATGAATTACTACCGCCAGATGTTACAGGGGGTTATTCAGCCATCGCCTCCCGCCACAGCTTTTCAACAACACGCTGGGCCAGTAGCGCCTGCTCGCCTGCCGTCTGGGGAACCGTCTGATTTTGCACGCACTCAATGAAATGACGAGCACATCCGGCAAAACCACGCTGTTCTAAGGTCGTTTGCCAGCCCGCTATCGGCTTATGAACAACACCTTGCCCACGCTCTTCCCGCCATTCCCGCATATCAGTTACGTCAATCAGGCCGCCGTCCGTCACCGCCTGCACGCTCTCGCGCTGGCTACCGGCACGGCGATGCATACTGGTCGTTATCTGCATTTGACCGACAGAAAAATGATGCTCGGCGTAGAGCATCGCACCAGATTCATTGGTCAGCAGCGTGCCGTTATTTAACTGCGCCTGCCCTCCCGCCAGCCACAAAGCGGTATCGACCACGTGCAGATAGTCGTCCAGCAGAGTGAAGCGCAGATCGTGCGGCCCAACGCTATCCGTACGGTGCTTATCCATACGTACAGACGCTGCGGTGCCCAACTGGGTTTTGAGATCCTGGTACAGCGGTGCAAATCGACGGTTAAACCCGACCATCAGCGTGAGTTTTTTCCGCGCGGCCAGCTCGACCAGTTGCTCAGCCTCGTGCAGGTTTTCCGCCAGCGGTTTATCCACACACACGTGAACTCCGGCATTCAGCAATTCACTAACTACCGCATAGTGCGTCGCGGTACTGGAATGGACGAAAACCGCGTCGCAGGTTTGCGCCAGATTCTTCAATGAATCCACGTAGGGTATTCGCCAGGTGTCACAGATACGCTGTGCTTTATCGCGTGAAGGTGAAAATGCGCCTTGCAGCGTCCAGTCCGCGGAGGTGCCTAGCACGGGTAGCCAGGCCTTTTGTGCAATACCGCCCAGGCCGACTACGCCGATACGTAATTTTTTCACGTTAGTCTCCCAGGTGCGCCAGCAAGGAATCAAGTCGCTGCTTAAGCTCTGCGACTTCCGTTTCCAGCGCTTCCACGCGCGCCTGCAGATCACCGGAGGCTACAGGGGGTTCATCTGCCGCGGCAATGGCTTCATCAACCTCACCACAAAACAGGTGCATATAGCGACTTTCACGTTTGCCCGGCTCACGCGCCAGGCGGATCACATAAGGCCCATCTTCCCGGTTCGCCAGATTTTCCAGCGTCGACTCCACTTCGGCCATATCGCTGAATTCGTACATACGGGATGCGCGGCTACGCAGTTCACCAGGCGTCTGAGCGCCCCGCAGCAGCAGCGTGGTGATTATGGCCACCTCTGCGGCACTAAGCTTCAGATTGCCAAATTCAGAGTTGCAGAAACGCTGCTCATATTTCGTGACGCGATTGCCAAAACCGCTCACCGTGCGCAGAAAATGTCGCTTAACCAGGTTATCCAACTGCTCCTGCACGTCCGATTCCGACAGGTTCATCACCGGTTCACGATTCGTTTTTTGATTGCAGGCTGTTACGACTCCATTAACGGAGAGTGGGTACTGTTCCGGCGTGGTCACTTGTTTTTCTAATAAACAGCCAATCACTCGTGCTTCGGTGGCGGTTAATTCGTATTTCATCGTCTTCTCCATTAATCATGGCTGCATCTGAAACTTAGCGGCCGGGGGTCCATTCTGATGTGGTCAACGCCGTCAGCACGTGATCGCGCCACTGCCCGTCAATCAGCAGGTAGTCTTTGGCATACCCTTCTTTTTCAAAACCCAGTCGCGCCAGCAGGTCACCGCTGCGCTTATTATGTGGCATGTAGTTAGCCATAATGCGGTGAATATGCTGCGTGCGCTGCATATAACGGATGGCCGAGGTTAAGGCTTCATACATTAGCCCCTGCCCCTGCCATTTCTGCGCAATGGAGTAGCCGAGATAACAGGCATGGAAGGATCCCCGCACCACGTTTGAGAAGTTCGCAACGCCGATAATCTCTTTTTCGTCCGGATCGAGCAGCGCAAAATAATAGGCGGTGCCCTGTTTATGAAACTCAGAGATCATGCTCAGACGCGCCTGCCAGCCGGACGGATAGCAGTGGCTTTCATCGCGAATAGGTTCCCAGGGTTTTAAGAAATGACGATTTTCTGCGTAATAATCTGCCAGACGCCAGGCATCACGCTCATGCACTAAACGCACGACCAGGCGGTCGGTGGTTAAGCGCACTTTTGGCACGTTACTGCGATAGCCAAACATTCTATACCTACTCCTTCCCGTAACGTCTTCATCAATACGCTATTCGCATTACTATACCTGTGCGAATACGCCCTGTGAAAAGAGCAAAATGCCATTTTTTGAATTATTCACACATTTTGATGAAAACTCTCTATCAAGACGGACTTTTGATAAAAAAATATTGTCCCGCGAAGGGTGGGAAAAGCGATGACGACACCGCAGAATAGGAGGTGCTTATCTTTTAAACTCTATCCAGAGTGACGAGTTTTTCCCTGGAGGGGAAATGTCGCAAGTCTCGCAGGCAAGGAACCTGGGTAAATACTTCCTTCTCATCGATAATATGCTGATCGTGCTGGGTTTCTTCGTCGTTTTCCCGCTGATCTCAATTCGTTTCGTCGACCAAATGGGCTGGGCCGCCGTGATGGTCGGTATTGCACTAGGATTACGTCAATTTATCCAGCAGGGGTTGGGTATTTTCGGCGGTGCTATTGCGGACCGTTTCGGTGCAAAACCGATGATCGTCACCGGCATGCTGATGCGCGCTGCCGGGTTCGCCACCATGGGCATTGCCCATGAGCCGTGGCTGCTGTGGTTTTCCTGCTTTCTCTCCGGACTGGGCGGTACACTATTCGACCCACCCCGCTCGGCGCTGGTGGTTAAACTGATCCGCCCGGAAAAGCGCGGGCGCTTTTTCTCTATTCTGATGATGCAGGATAGCGCCGGGGCCGTGGTTGGCGCGTTGCTTGGCAGTTGGTTATTGCAATACGATTTTCGTCTCGTCTGTGCCACCGGCGCAATTTTGTTCGTTCTGTGCGCGGCGTTTAACGCCTGGCTGCTCCCGGCATGGAAGCTGTCGACGGTGAAAATTCCAGTGCGCGAAGGGATGAGCCACGTGATGCATGACAAGCGCTTTGTCACCTATGTGCTGACGCTGGCGGGCTATTACATGCTGGCGGTACAGGTGATGCTGATGCTGCCAATCATGGTGAACGACATCGCAGGTTCACCGGCCGCTGTGAAATGGATGTATGCCATCGAGGCGTGCCTCTCATTGACGCTGCTCTACCCAATTGCCCGCTGGAGTGAAAAACGTTTTCGCCTTGAACATCGTCTGATGGCCGGTCTGCTGGTGATGTCTCTGAGCATGATGCCGATCGGTCTGGTGGGGAATTTGCAGCAGTTGTTCACCCTGATCTGTACGTTCTATATTGGCTCGATCATCGCCGAACCAGCGCGTGAAACCCTTAGCGCCTCACTGGCGAATGCACGTGCCCGAGGAAGCTATATGGGCTTCAGTCGACTGGGGCTCGCTATCGGTGGCGCAATTGGATATATCGGCGGCGGCTGGCTGTTTGACATGGGCAAGGCCCTGGCACAGCCTGAGTTGCCCTGGATGATGCTCGGTATTATCGGCCTCATCACCTTCCTGGCGCTGGGCTGGCAATTCAGTCTCAAACGCCCAACGAGAGGCATGCTGGAGCCAGACGCCTGATAGCCGAACCTGCTTCCGGGCGCTTTTCAGTTTTTTCTGCTGGCGCCCGGGGCGCTGGTACTCGATGATGCTTTGTGTCACGATTACGCCACATGCATCATGTTGAGGAACCCCATGAAAAAGTTTTTTTTTGCCGCTGCGCTGATTGTCAGCGGCCTGTTGGTTGGTTGTAATCAACTCACGCAATACACGGTTAGCGAGCAAGAAATTAATCAGGCCCTGGCAAAGC
Source organism: Citrobacter sp. MGH105 (assembly GCF_001037485.2). NCBI lineage: Bacteria > Pseudomonadati > Pseudomonadota > Gammaproteobacteria > Enterobacterales > Enterobacteriaceae > Citrobacter > Citrobacter sp. MGH105. The sequence continues at coordinate 3,202,126 of NZ_CP073048.1, forward strand.
ATAATAACTTTTCTAAAGATATCGGCTTGCCCGGCGTTGCTGAAGCACACATCGTACTAAATAATCTCGCCAGTCAGATTGGCCGTGAAGAACCCAATAAAGTGACCCTGACCGGTGACGCCAACCTGGACATGAATTCCCTGTTTGGCAGCCAGAAAGCGACCATGAAGCTGAAGTTAAAAGCCTTACCGGTATTTAACAAAGAGAAAGGCGCAATTTATCTGCAAGAGATGGAAGTCGTGGATGCGACCGTGACACCAGAAAAAATGCAGTCGGTACTGCAAACGCTGATGCCTTATTTAAACCAGTCGCTGCGTAACTATTTCAACCAGCAGCCAGCCTACATTCTGCAGGATGACAGTAGCCAGGGTGAAGCTCTGGCGAAAAAACTGGCGAAGGGAATTGAGGTGAAACCGGGGGAAATCATCATCCCGTTCACCGACTAATAAAACTGAGGGCGCCGATGCGCCCTTTTTTTTCGTGCAAACGAAAACGTTTCCGCTTATCCTTTGTTTCCGGCAAAAAGACTATCCTCAGCCGGAGCATATTGATGACTGCACCATCCCAGGTTTTAAAGATCCGCCGCCCAGACGACTGGCATCTTCACTTTCGCGATGGCGACATGTTAAAAACTGTCGTGCCCTACACCAGTGAAATTTATGGTCGCGCCATTGTCATGCCGAACCTGGCACCGCCCGTCACCACGGTTGACGCGGCTATTGCTTATCGCCAGCGCATTCTTGACGCGGTACCTGCCGGACACGACTTCACACCATTAATGACCTGCTACTTAACGGATACGCTGGATCCCAACGAGCTGGAACGTGGATTTAACGAAGGCGTATTCACCGCAGCAAAACTCTATCCGGCCAATGCCACCACCAACTCGACGCATGGCGTAACCTCTATTGACGCCATCATGCCGGTGCTGGAGAGGATGGAAAAATTGGGTATGCCGCTGCTGGTGCACGGCGAAGTGACGCATGCAGATATCGATATTTTCGATCGCGAAGCGCGCTTTATTGAAACGGTGATGGAACCGCTGCGCCAGCGTTTGACCTCGCTGAAAGTAGTGTTCGAGCATATCACAACCAAAGATGCTGCCGAATACGTGCGCGACGGTAACGAGCTTCTGGCAGCGACTATTACGCCACAGCACCTGATGTTTAACCGCAACCACATGCTGGTTGGCGGGATTCGTCCTCACCTGTACTGCCTGCCGATCCTCAAACGTAACGTCCACCAACAGGCGCTGCGTGAACTGGTTGCCAGCGGGTTTACGCGCGCCTTCCTCGGTACCGACTCAGCGCCGCACGCACGTCATCGCAAAGAGTCAAGCTGTGGCTGTGCTGGATGCTTTAATGCACCGACCGCACTAGGCAGCTATGCCACCGTGTTTGAAGAGATGAATGCGCGGGACCATTTCGAAGCCTTCTGCTCACTCAACGGCCCACAGTTCTATGGTTTGCCGGTAAATGAGACCTTTATTGAGCTGGAACGCATGGAGCACCTTGTTCCTGAGAGCATAGCGTTGGAAGACGATACGCTGGTGCCTTTCCTGGGTGGCGAAACGGTACGCTGGTCAGTAAAAAGCTAAAAAAAGTGTAGCCAACTGATTCGAATAACTGTATAAATAAACAGTATATTCAACAGGGGGCTACTATGCGTATTGAAGTCACTATTGCCAAAACTTCACCTTTACCTGCCGGTGCAATTGACGCACTGGCAGGTGAACTCTCCCGCCGTATTCAGCACCATTTTCCGGATAACGAAGGTAACGTTACCGTCCGTTATGCCGGCGCAAACAATCTGTCGGTTATTGGCGCGACCAAAGAGGACAAAGAACGCATCAGCGAGATCCTACAGGAAACCTGGGAAAGCGCGGATGACTGGTTCATCAACGAATAAATAACGATATGCAGTGATGTTTGTTTGCCGGGTCGCCCCGGCTTTTTTATACACGCTATCTTGTAATCAATCGCGTATTTCTTCTGACGAGCATTTAATTTAATATTAACCCACCGATTATCTTTTAACCAAAACAACAAAATAATTGTGCAACATACTAAAAAAAAATGAATAACATGTCGGTTTCTTAGTCAGATAACGCTGAAAACAAAAATTTTATGCCCTTCCCTCTTTAAATTTTCAATGAATACCCTTATTTATTGATATACTGAAGTTGCTTCAGAAAAAAACGCATTGAACCTCGAAAACCGTTGTCTAGTAACACGAATTAGGGGGCATGATGGAAAAGAATAATGAAGTCATTCAGACTCATCCGCTTGTAGGGTGGGACATCAGCACTGTTGATAGCTACGATGCGCTGATGCTGCGTTTGCACTACCAAACCCCGAACCGCCCTGACCCGGATGGGACTGAAGTTGGTCAAACGCTCTGGTTAACCACTGATGTTGCCAGGCAATTTATTTCGATATTAGAAGCAGGAATCGCCAAAATTGAATCTGGCGATTACCAGGTAAATGAGTATCAGCGACATTAAACCTGATACATCCAACCATCAAAGGCACCTTAGCGGTGCCTTTCTTATTTCCAGGTTGAATATTCCAGGTCAGTTATTTACCCTTCTACTATCGCGATTGCAGAGAGAAGCGGATGAAATACGACTTAATCATTATTGGCAGCGGTTCGGTAGGCGCCGCAGCTGGATACTATGCCACTCGTGCCGGTCTGAAGGTTCTGATGATCGATGCGCATATGCCACCACATCAACAGGGCAGCCACCACGGCGATACTCGATTAATTCGTCATGCTTATGGCGAAGGCGAAAAATACGTTCCGCTGGTGCTACGTGCGCAAACATTGTGGGATGAACTGTCCACCCATAATGAAGAACCGATTTTTGTTCGCTCCGGAGTTATCAACCTCGGTCCGGCAAAGTCAACCTTCATAGCAACTGCAGCGCAAAGCGCAAAACAGTGGCAACTTAACGTTGAACAATTAGATGCAGCGGCCATCATGGCTCGCTGGCCGGAAATTCGCGTTCCTGACAACTATATCGGTCTGTTTGAAGCGGAGTCCGGTTTTTTACGCAGTGAGTTAGCAATTAAAACCTGGATCCGTCTGGCGGAAGAAGCAGGCTGTGCGCAACTGTTTAAATGCCCGGTCAGCGCAATTCATCACGGTGATGATGGCATCACGGTAGAAACGGCTGACGGTGACTACCATGCGAAAAAAGCAGTGATCAGCGCCGGTACCTGGGTGCAGGCTTTAGTCCCTGAACTACCGATACAACCGGTGCGCAAAGTGTTCGCCTGGTATCAGGCCGATGGGCGCTACAGCGTTAAGAATAACTTCCCGGCTTTCACCGGCGAGCTGCCAAATGGCGATCAATACTACGGTTTCCCGGCTGAAAACGACGAGCTGAAAATTGGTAAGCACAATGGCGGACAGGTAATCCATTCTGCAGAAGAGCGTAAGCCATTTGCCGCTGTAGCCAGCGACGGTTCTGAAGCCTTCCCATTCCTGCGCACAATTCTGCCTGGCGTTGGCTGTTGCCTGCACGGCGCATCCTGCACTTACGATAATTCACCAGATGAAGACTTTATAATTGATACTCTGCCGGAACATGACAACACGCTGATCATTACCGGACTGAGCGGACATGGCTTTAAGTTTGCCTCTGTACTGGGAGAGATTGCGGCAGACTTCGCTCAGGACAAACCGTCTGACTTTGACCTGCCCCCCTTCAGGCTAAGCCGTTTTAAGTGATAATAAATGAATGGCCTCGTTGGTGAGGCCATTTTTAATGACAGGAATAACGTCAATGCGCCGTATCTTTCACTATCTGGTTAATAATATTCGCGAGCATCTTATGCTCTACATTATTTTATGGTCACTGCTGGCCATTATGGATGTAATATATATTATGTTTTTCTGATTCCTGCACGCTGACAATAATTGACAAAAATTGAGATTAGCTTAATTTCATTGCAATAAACTGAACAATAACAAAAACCATAACATCCCATAGACTAAGCTCCGCCACATATTTTCGCACTAATCCCTTGATGATTACCTCAACAATCAGTCAACTTTATTGAACAAAAAATAAATATCATCACTATTGTTATTTATTAGTTGCATTAATGTCTTTTACACGCCATTTTCATTCACTTCTGAAATATCAATCGGTGTGCTTATGCAATTCAATAATACTCCACAGCGCTATGGCGTAGTGTCAGCCACATTACATTGGCTGATTGCGATTGCTGTATATGGCATGTTTGCGTTGGGGTTATGGATGGTCACGCTCAGCTATTACGACGGCTGGTATCACCAGGCCCCCGAACTGCATAAAAGCATCGGCATCCTACTCATGATGGGACTGGTTATCCGCGTTGTCTGGCGGTTGTTCTCCCCTCCGCCTGCTGCGTTGGCAAGCTACTCCCGTTTGACCCGTATCGCAGCGGCACTGGGTCACCTCGCACTTTATTTGCTGCTCTTTTCGATTGTCATCAGTGGATATCTGATTTCCACCGCAGATGGCAAAGCGATAAGCGTCTTTGGCTGGTTTGACATTCCTGCCACCCTGGCCAATGCGGGTACCCAGGCCGACCTCGCCGGTAGCTTGCACCTGTGGCTTGCGTGGACCGTGGTGATTTTATCCCTACTACACGGACTGATGGCCCTGAAACATCACTTTATTGATAACGACGATACCCTCAATCGCATGTTGGGAAAATCGTCATCTGACTATGGAGCTTAAAATGAAAAAAAACCTGCTGGGACTTACACTCGCTTCTCTGTTATTCACCACCGGGTCGGCCGTGGCGGCAGATTACAAAATTGACAAGGAAGGACAGCATGCCTTTGTTAATTTCCGTATTCAGCATCTGGGTTACAGCTGGCTGTACGGCACTTTCAAAGATTTCGACGGTACGTTTACCTTTGATGAGAAAAATCCCGCAGCCGATAAGGTTAACGTAACCATCAACACCAACAGCGTTGACACTAATCACGCCGAACGCGACAAGCATCTGCGCAGTGCAGATTTCCTTAACGTGGCAAAATTCCCGCAGGCGACCTTCAGCTCCACCAGCGTGAAAAAAGAGGGGAATGACCTGGATATCACCGGTAATTTGACCCTGAACGGCGTTACCAAACCGGTTACGCTTGACGCGAAGCTCATCGGTCTGGGTGGTGATCCCTGGGGCGGTACGCGCGCTGGTTTTGAAGCACAAGGTAAGATTAAGCTTAAGGATTTCAACATCACCACCGATCTCGGCCCTGCATCGCAGGAAGTCGATTTGATCATCTCAGTGGAAGGTGTTCAGCAGAAGTAACGCATGAATTACCGGATGAGGTTCTGCCCCTCATCCGGCATCATGTTATTGCGCAGGGTCTGGAATACCCAGTTTGGTATTCAGTTGACCGCGTGATTTATTGAAGATTTTATTGCCATTTTCACGCCCCGCACGACGACGCCGTTGTTCCTCTTCCGGCAACTCACTCTCTTCGCTACACAGCTCGCTACAGCAGCCTTTATATTTCTGCGCACAAGCCGGGCACTGAATAAACAACAGATGGCAGCCATCATTTTTGCAATTAGTATGGCTATCGCACGCCGTGCCGCACTGATGGCAATGTGCGATAACATCTTCAGAGATCCTTTCGCCCATACGCTCATCAAAGACAAAGTTTTTACCGACAAAACGTACCGGAAGCCCCTGTTCACGCGCCTTGCGGGCATATTCAATAATACCGCCCTCAATGTGCCAGACTTTGCTAAATCCATTGTGTTTCATCCAGGCGCTGGCTTTCTCACAGCGGATCCCACCCGTGCAGTACATCACGATTTTTTTATCTTTATGCGCCTGCATCATTTCAACCGCTTTCGGCAACTGGTCGCGGAACGTGTCTGCCGGTATCTCCAGCGCATTCTCGAAATGACCCACCTCATATTCATAGTGGTTGCGCATATCAATGAATACCGCGTCAGGATCGTCCAACATGGCGTTCACTTCAGCCGCCTTCAGGTAGTCACCCACGTTGCTGGCGTCAAAGTCTGGATCGTCAATACCATCCGCCACGATACGTTCGCGGACTTTCATACGCAGTACCCAGAACGATTTACCGTCATCATCCAGCGCTATATTCAGACGTAAATCCTTCAATGCAGCATCAAACGCATAGAGCTGCTGGCGAAATGCCTCGACGTTGCTTTGCGGTACGCTGATTTGCGCGTTAATTCCTTCATGGGCAAGATATACTCGCCCAAAGACGTTCAATGCGGTGAACATCTGGTACAGCGCATCACGCGTGTGCTGAGGATTGGCAATGGTGAAATATTTATAGAATGAGATCGTCGTGCGCGGCTCGGTCTCGGCCAGCATTTTGGCTTTGAGGGCGTCGTTCGAAATGCGGTTGTGTAACACTGGCATGGTGTACGTATCCTGCAAATAAGGAATAAATGAAAATCGGCGGCATAATAAAGCAAACATCGCCAATTTACATCCACACATTTTACGCTACATTTCATACTTCACGATAAAATCGCAACAACAATTGCGGAATTAATCACCGTTCTCCCGTCACAAATTTTTGATACGCGCGAAAAAATGCGACAATACAGGGAATTGGTCGTTTGAAGACAGGATAGACATGACGAATTTACCCAAGTTTTCGGCTGCGTTACTGCATCCACGTTATTGGTTAACCTGGCTGGGTATTGGCATCCTTTGGTTAATCGTGCAGTTACCGTACCCCATCCTCTTTAAGTTGGGCTGTGCGTTAGGTCGACTGGCGCTACGTTTGATGAAACGTCGGGCAAAAATTGTTTCCCGAAATCTGGAACTGTGCTTCCCGCAGATGAGTGAGCAGGAACGCCAGCAGATGGTCGTCAAGAACTTCGAATCCGTAGGCATGGGCGTAATGGAAACCGGGATGGCCTGGTTTTGGTCCGATAAGCGTATTTCGCGCTGGACGGAAGTGATCGGAATGGAACATATCCGTGACGTTCAGGCGCAAAAACGCGGGATTCTGTTAGTGGGTCTGCACTTTCTGACTCTGGAACTGGGTGCGCGCCAGTTTGGCTTGCAGGAGCCGGGTATTGGTGTGTATCGCCCTAACGACAATCCGCTGCTGGACTGGCTACAAACCTGGGGCCGCATGCGCTCGAATAAATCAATGCTTGATCGTAAGGACTTGAAAGGAATGATTAAAGCGTTGAAAAAAGGCGAAGTGGTCTGGTACGCGCCGGATCATGACTACGGTCCTCGCGCCAGCGTGTTTGTACCACTTTTTGCAGTTAAACAAGCCGCAACAACCTCAGGGACCTGGATGCTTTCGCGCATGTCCAATGCCTGCCTGGTACCGTTTGTTCCCCGCCGCAAACCTGACGGTAAAGGGTATCAATTGATTATGTTGCCTCCAGAATGTTCACCACCGTTGGACGACGCAGAAACCACTGCCGCGTGGATGAACAAAATTGTTGAGCAATGCATCATGATGGCGCCAGAGCAGTATATGTGGTTGCATCGTCGCTTCAAGACGCGTCCTGAAGGCTCCCCTTCTCTGTACTGACGCAGAGTTGCAGCCCAGCGGGCTGCAACCCGCTCCCTACCCGTTTTAGGTTTAACTGCTATCCGCATTGCAGCAACTATCAACCAGGCGCATAATTAGCCTGCTTACTTATATTCAATCGATAGCGCAAACAGCGCATCACACTGCGGATCGCTATGTCACCCTCAGATGCCCCCATAAACTGGAAACGCAACCTCACCGTTGCCTGGTTAGGTTGTTTTTTAACCGGAGCAGCATTTAGCCTGGTCATGCCCTTTTTGCCTCTTTACGTCGAGAGTCTCGGCGTCACGGGTCATAGCGCCCTGAATATGTGGTCAGGCCTGGTCTTCAGCATCACCTTTCTCTTTTCAGCCATTGCCTCTCCTTTCTGGGGTGGCCTTGCCGATCGCAAAGGACGAAAAATCATGCTGCTGCGTTCCGCGTTGGGCATGGCAATTGTGATGCTGCTGATGGGACTGGCGCAAAATATCTGGCAGTTCTTAATCCTGCGCGCCTTGTTAGGGCTGCTTGGTGGATTCATCCCCAATGCGAATGCACTGATCGCCACCCAGGTTCCACGCAATAAAAGCGGCTGGGCACTGGGAACGCTTTCAACCGGTGGCGTAAGTGGCGCACTGCTCGGGCCGCTAACTGGCGGCCTCCTCGCGGATCAGTACGGATTACGCCCTGTATTTTTCATCACCGCCAGCGTGCTGCTGGTCTGCTTCATCCTGACGCTATTTTTTATCCGCGAGCGTTTCCAGCCAGTGAGCAAGAAAGAGATGCTGCACATTCGTGAAGTCGTGGCCTCTTTAAAGAACCCCAAACTGGTGCTGAGCCTGTTTATCACAACTTTGATCATTCAGGTAGCCACCGGTTCTATCGCACCAATACTGACCCTGTACGTTCGAGAGTTGGCTGGCAACGTCAGCAATATTGCATTTATCAGTGGGATGATAGCCTCTGTCCCCGGCGTTGCGGCATTAATCAGCGCCCCGAAACTTGGCAAATTAGGCGATCGAATTGGCCCGGAGAAGATCCTGATCGTCGCGCTGATCGTTTCTGTGTTACTGCTTATTCCAATGTCATTTGTACATACGCCCTGGCAGCTTGGTGTTCTGCGCTTTTTATTGGGTGCGGCCGACGGCGCTCTGCTCCCGGCGGTACAAACGCTGCTGGTTTACAACTCGACCAATCAAATAGCTGGACGTATTTTCAGTTATAACCAGTCATTTCGCGATATCGGTAACGTAACAGGACCTCTAATGGGGGCAGCGATATCCGCCAACTACGGTTTTCGTGCCGTTTTCTGTGTGACCGCGGGCGTCGTACTGTTTAACGCCCTGTACTCGTGGAATAGCCTGCGCCGTCGTCGGAGTACAGAGGTCGTGGGATGATTTGTGTATTTGTATTCGCCGGTTCGGAATAATAAACTTATCTTACACGGCGTATATTTCAACCTTAATGATAATAGTAACACACCTTATTTCTGCCAGAATTTTTGGCTTCATACAATGCGGCATCGGCGTATGAAACAACTTTATCCGCTGATTCATCATCAATTTTGCTGCAATATACACCGATACTTATCGTCATTTTTTCTTTTAACTCATATGAATTTGGTATTGTCGTACCATTCTCTACATTTCGCCTAATTCGCTCTGCAACAACAATTGCCTCATCTTTATCGTTACACTTAAGAAGGATCGCAAATTCTTCACCGCCTACTCTGGCAAAAATATCCGTATCTCTGATTGATTTATTGACAATATCGACAATGCTGATTATCACTCTGTCACCTTCCTGATGACCGTAAGTATCATTAATCCGTTTGAATTTATCAATATCCAGAACCATTACACATACTGTGCCTTTTGCTAATGATGATTTTAATGACTTATAGAATAGTTTACGATTATATATTTTAGTCATTGCGTCTTTAATAGCTGAATCCGTTTCTTTTTTTAAGATGATGAAGGTGTTGTACATCAGTATTGAGATTATACACAGGGCACTTATCACCTCAATCCCCCGGCTTACATACCAAATATACATGCTATATTCATCCAGGCTCAGAAGTAGTACATTGGTCAATATTGCTGAGCAACACAGTAGCCCTATACTTTTCCACAAGATGTTATGCGTTCTGGTTTTAATGATTAAATACAACAGGACCAGTCCCCAGGATACAATAAGCGAATAAATGTACCCAATATGCCAGTGCACGGTGACATTATCAGGCTTCAGGCTTGTGATCTCGAGTGTAAAATTAGGGTTGTAACTTGCCAGAGCGTGCGCCACCACCGCGATAACAAGCATGATTAAAAAAGACAGAACGATATAGCAAGGTTCTCTTTCTTTGGTTTCAATAACTGTCGAGGATACTTTATAAGATTTTAATGAAACAAATAGCAGAGCAATGAAACTAATCTGCCGAAAGTAATAGAATATGGCTATATCGTTAGTTCTTTTTTCGATTGAGGCATAATCATTAATCAAGTCCTGAACGATGTAGATAGTCTCGATGAAAAATATGTTATTCCCAAGAAACGCCATACCTAATATCATAAGGCAGGTGAGATCTTTTCTACAAAGATACTGGAATAACATAAACAGGAAAATTATCCCATATAAAAAGAACAACCCTACAATTATAATCAGATATACTGTTTGCGGGACACTTTGTATCGTTGATTTAAATTGTGTAAGACACACTCCACCAAGAACATAGCTAGCCAAACAGATTATATAGAAAGCCATTAACCTTCTATTATTTGAATTGCCGTTATCCATAACAACCTTAAGGGCTTTCTTAATTTTGCATTTTATATAATAAAGCATAAGATTTTGCAAACTATTATATCTGCACAGATTCAATGACACTAATTCATTTCTTATTTAATGGTTTCTTATAGATTTATAACCTTTGTCATTAATAATATTTAATTATGTATACTTTTTAAGTATCATTCACACCATTCACAGCCCCCATACACAAAAGATACTTTATCACTACCAGAGACACCACTAAGTTTAGCCACTTTCATTGATTACCCCTGCAACACTTCCGTATTGGGCATTAATTTTCTTCTTTATTTTTATTAAGTTATGAAATATTACGTCATAAGCGATCGGATTCCCCCTCTAAAATATATAAAAAATAACGTTTAACACTGAAGATTTCCTTATATATCGTCATCTTTTAATTTTTCGATTTTCATTACTACATTGAGAACCACATACATTACTATTTTTTCTTGAATTTTTTTCCTGATATTACGTCGGCTTCAGTATCTGCCAATGTAAATTTTTCATACACAACCGAAGTTACTTTCCCCAGTCTCGTAGGCATTGCAGGCAGTCATCATCTGATTGAGTGAGCCATGCAGCTAACGGGTTTGACGCTCTGCGGATCGCCGTCTATAGATTGAATCTATCCCCCTTTATTGTTCGCCTTAGGAGAAGAAATATGGCAAAGAATGACATGAATTTTTATGCCACGTTGGAAGAGGCTATTGATGCAGCTCGTGAAGTGTTTCTGGCTGATAACCCTGACCTTGAGTCAGACGACGCCAGCGTTCAACAGCTAAGCATCCAAAAATACGTGCTACAGGATGGCGACATTATGTGGCAGGCGGAATTCTTTGCTGACGAGGATGATGTAGATGGTGAATGTCTTCCAATCCTGAGCGGAGAAGCGGCCCAGAGCGTTTTTGATGGCGACTATGATGAAATTGAAATCCGCCAGGAGTGGCAGGAAGAAAATACGCTTCACGAATGGGATGAAGGTGAATTCCAGTTGGAACCTCCCCTTGATACTGAAGAGGGGCAGACCGCAGCCGATGAATGGGACGAGCGATAATTACTCGTAAGGTCCATGATGTATGTCGAGCGGCAGCAGCAACGTATCAAACACCAGCGAAAATGGCAGATCGAGGATAGTGACGTAGCGCCATGCGGAGTCCCTAACATCCCATTGCACGCCAGGATAGTATTGGTTTCCGTGTCCTTGCCCTGGGATGGTACGACTAATAATGCTGCCGCATCCGCTCAGGAAGAAGATCATTATTCCTACAGCCAATATTCGCACCTGCTACCTCACGACTCATTCTATTCAATATAAAAAAATACCGGCACCAGGCCGGTATTTTCACGTTACAGAACGCTTATTTTTTCCTGAGCGCCAGCGGGTTCAGTGTCAGTCCCTGATAGTAGTTCACCCACGAAGAATACTTATCAGGTGAATTCCAGACACGGTAATGTAAACGCGCCATGGTCACCGGATCGCTCAACAACACCAGGCGGCGATCGCGATTCAGTTTCTCCGGCGTTTCGTTCAGTGCCTGTTCCACATGACGATCGCGTGCAATCTCCAGCACGTTGCTGGCGCGGTGGCGTGCAGTCGCCATGGCCGTGGCCAGTGCGTTAAACGACGGATTAAACACCGCATGCATAAAGCCATCGTCCAGCGTACGTTTACGGTTCATCACCAGATAGGTATCGGTATCCACCAGCACCTGCGGCGGAGAATACTCTTCCGGGATCAGGAACAGCTTCCAGCGCTTGGTACGTAACCCCACCGTGGAACGGCTGGAAATCACGGAAACAAACGGTGACAGGATCAGCGAGAAGACAATCGGTGCCAGCCAGAACAGGAAACGCAGATCCAGCCAGGCCATACCCACAGCCCACACCAGCCCCAGCAGTAACTGAGAACCGTGACGCATAAACGCTTCACCCCACGGGGTCGAATCGTCATCACGCTGCGGTGAATTCCACACAACTTCCCAACCGAGGAAAGCGCTTACAACGAAGACGGTGTGGAACAGCATACGCACCGGCGCCAGCAGCACGGAGAACAGAACCTCCAGCAGCAGCGACAGCGTAACGCGGATAAACCCGCCGTACTCTTTCGTCCCTTTACACCAGATGAGCAAGATACTCAGCAGCTTCGGCAGGAACAGCAGCACCATCGTTGAAGCAAACAGCGCGATCGCCAGTTCAGGTCGCCATTGCGGCCATACCGGGAACAGCTGACGCGGTTGCAGGAAGTACTGCGGCTCCGTCAACGCATGCACCACCTGCAATGCGGTAGAGAGCGCGAGGAACATAAACCAAAGCGGCGCAGACAGATAGGACATTACACCGGTCAGGAATACCGCACGGTGAACCGGGTGCATCCCTTTCACCAGGAACAAACGGAAGTTCATCAGGTTGCCGTGGCACCAGCGGCGGTCACGCTTGAGTTCATCCAGCAGGTTCGGCGGCAGCTCTTCATAAGAGCCCGGCAGATCGTAGGCAATCCACACGCCCCAGCCAGCACGACGCATCAATGCCGCTTCCACGAAGTCATGGGAGAGGATCGATCCCGCAAACGAGCCTTCGCCCGGTAACGGCGCGAGCGCACAGTGCTCGATAAATGGCTTCACGCGGATAATTGCGTTGTGGCCCCAGTAGTGTGATTCCCCTAACTGCCAGAAGTGAAGCCCGGCGGTAAACAGCGGTCCATAAACACGGGTCGCAAACTGCTGGCAGCGCGCATACAGCGTATCCATACCGGAAGCCTTCGGTGAAGACTGGATAATCCCGGCATTCGGATTCGCTTCCATCAGACGCACCAGGCCGCTCAGACAGTCACCACTCATCACTGAGTCAGCGTCCAGCACCACCATGTAGCTGTACTGATTTCCCCAGCGGCGACAGAAGTCATCAATGTTGCCGCTTTTACGCTTCACGCGACGACGACGACGGCGGTAGAAAATCTGCCCTTCGCCCTGCACTTCGGCAATCAGCTCCATCCACGCTTTTTGTTCTGCTACGCAGATATCAGGGTTGTAGCTGTCGCTCAGGATATAAACATCGAAATGTTCGGCGTTGCCCGTTGCTTTGACCGATTCCCACGTAGCGCGCAGTCCCGCAAATACGCGATCAACGTCTTCGTTACAAATAGGCATAATCAGCGCGGTACGGTGTTCAGGATTCAGCGGTTCGTCCCCAACCGTTGAGGCCGAGATACTGTACTTATCTCGTCCAATCAACAGTTGCAAGAAGCCCATCAGCGCAGTCCAGAATCCCGCAGACACCCAACAGAAAAGCACAGCAAACAAAATAAGAATGCCGGTCTGGAGCATGTAGGGCAGCAATTGCATAAAGGAGACCCATAAATCCTGCCCCATCATGTCTACCGGATTAATAAATGCCCACCCCTGATACGGGAGGATCGTCTTCATATACCAGGTTGCTACGACCGTTTGCGCCAGCGTTAGAATCAACAGCGTATAGCGGCGGATGGTGCCTACGGTACGCCATTTTTGCTCGCTCTCCTGTTCTTCTTTCGTCAAACGCGAAAGATAACGCGGCGTCACATCGCGCCCACGCAAGCGATCCCAAAAACGACCAACCGGGTTGGTACGCCAGGGATCGGGGAACATAGAGGTACGCGTTGCTTTTGGCATCGCCTGCAGCTGATCGCGGCCCTCATCGTCCTTAACCAACTGCTCTTTAGCCAAAGAATCCGGCCATGCTTGCTCAAGGCGAGCTTTCACAGAACCCTGCGGTGAATCATCTTCGCGCGAGTAAGTACGATGCTCGGCATCCAACGCCTGATGAACGGCGCGGATGTCAGTTTTCGGCAGTGCCGCTTTCTCGATATCCGAAAGCGGCATTGCGTCAATATACTCAGTTGTCTTATTCATTGGCAGGTAACTGGTAGCTCCAGGTTTCACTCAGCGTCTGATCGGCATTGACCAAGGCAGCACGCATTTCAGTGGTTTTCTTCACGTCTTTCACTTTCACGCGCAGCATCAAACGCCAACCCTTAGATACCGGGTTATAGCGCACAGTGCTTTCAACGATTTCACCGTTGTCGCCAATACTGGTTTGTGCGGTAACCGGGGTATCCTGCGGCAGCTTTTTCATATCTGTGCCGGTAAAGTCCACCACAAACGCGATGGTACCGTCAGGCTGACGAATCAGGTTGGACTGTTTTACATCACCGGTAGAACGACGAGTCTGCTGTACCCAGGCGCTTTCCGGCGCATGAAGCTTGTCCTCATCACGCGTGAACGTCAAAGTGTACTTGAAGTTCATCTCTTTGCCCGCTTCAGGCAGTTGATCCGGCGTCCAGTACGCAACGATGTTATCGTTCGTTTCATCGTTAGTTGGGATTTCAACTAACTCAATCTTACCTTTACCCCAGTCACCTTTTGGCGTGATCCAGGCGCTTGGGCGCAGATCGTAACGATCGTCGATATCTTCAAAACGCGAGAACTGACGGCCACGCTGCAACAGTCCGAATCCTTGCGGGTTTTCCATAGCGAAGCTGCTCACCGCGAGATGTTTCGGGTTATTCAGCGGACGCCAAATCCACTCCCCATTGCCCGCGTGGATAGACAAACCGTTAGAATCATGCAGTTCCGGACGATAGTTTGTCGCCGGAGACGGCTGGTTCGGTCCAAACAGGAACATACTGGTTAACGGTGCCACACCCAGTTTGCCCACTTTGTCGCGCAGGTAAACTTTGGACTGAACATCCACGACCGTGTCACGGCCTGGAATAATGACAAAACGATACGCTCCGGTTGCACGCGGAGAATCCAACAAAGCATAAATGGTTAAACGTTTATCAGTCGGTTTCGGACGCTCGATCCAAAACTCACGGAAGCGGGGAAATTCTTCACCAGAAGGCAGAGCGGTATCAATCGCGAGGCCACGCGCTGACAGGCCGTAGACCTGACCTGCACCCAGAACGCGAAAATAGCTGGCACCGAGCATGCTGACGATTTCATCGTTTTTATCTTTGCTGTTGATCGGATACAGCACTTTGAACCCGGCGAAGCCGAGATCTTTTACCGTGTCTTTATCATGCTGAACATCGCCAAAATTAAAATAATCCGGGCTGTATTTGATTCTTTTCACCGCCGTGGCGGTAACTTCGTTGATTTTGACCGGCGTGTCGAAGTACATACCCTGGTGGTAGAACTCGAGCTTAAATGGGGTCTTGAGATTGCTCCAGTACGCTTTATCGCGATTGAACTGGATCTGTTGATAGTCCGCATATTTCATGTCGCGGAAAACGGAGGGCAAGTTACTTTTTGGCGCCTCATAGCCTTTCCCGGCTAAGGATTGAGCTTGTTTTGCAACATCATCAATACTGAACGCCCAGCTCGATGATGTATACAGCGTTAACATTACTGCTGCACCCAACCAACGCATTTTCATCATTTGTAGTTTATGTTTCATAATTAGTAAGCACTTCCCCCTTTGTGTGCTTATATTGATCCGATCCATTTTAATGGATAATCGAGTACTCCGACAACTGAATCCCTGTATTGTTCGCGCGCTGGCTCATGGTTTAAGCAGGTTCATCTGCCTGTTTTCACTTTGCGTGCTTATCCTGGAGACAGGTTGTTGGACTTCGTGTAGGGTTGCCCTCGAATGTAACCATTATTCGTCTTAGGGATAAGACGAAAAGTCTGAGAATACGTAACTGTCTATGAGCTCTGTATCACCACCACGTGAATATTTTCTTGACTCCATCCGTGCCTGGCTAATGTTGTTAGGGATCCCATTCCATATTTCATTGATCTACTCCACCCACACCTGGCACGTGAACAGCGCAGAACCGTCATGGTGGTTAACCCTTTTTAACGACTTTATCCATGCATTTCGCATGCAGGTCTTCTTTGTCATTTCAGGTTATTTTTCCTACATGCTTTTTTTGCGCTATCCGTTAAAACGCTGGTGGAAGGTGCGTGTAGAACGCGTGGGGATCCCTATGCTGACCGCGATTCCGCTGCTTACGCTGCCGCAATTTATCATGCTGCAATACGTGAAAGGGAAAGCAGACAGCTGGCATACCCTCAGCGGCTATGACAAATACAATGCGCTGGCCTGGGAGCTGATTTCCCATCTGTGGTTTTTACTGGTTCTGGTGGTGTTAACGACCCTGAGCATGTGGGTGTTTACCCAGATGAAAAACAGACTATCGCGTGGAGACGGTACCCCTGCATCGGGGGTGTCAATGACCAAATTAACGCTGATTTTTATATTGTTGGGTGTCGGCTATGCCGCCGTCAGAAGAACGATTTTCATCCTCTACCCTTCGATTCTCAGCGATGGCATGTTTAATTTTATCGTTATGCAAACGCTGTTCTATGTGCCTTTCTTTATGCTCGGTGCGCTGGCGTTTATCAATCCGAATCTGAAAGCACTGTTTACCACGCCATCGCGCGGCTGCACGCTAGGCGCCGCATTCGCATTTGTCGCATACCTGCTCAATCAACGTTACGGCAACGGCGATGCCTGGATGTATGAAACCGAATATGTCATTACCATGGTCATGGGGCTATGGATGGTGAACGTTGTCTTCTCGCTTGGCCACCGTTTACTGAATTTCCAGTCGGCTCGCGTGACCTATTTTGTCAACGCGTCGCTGTTCATCTATTTGGTGCACCACCCGCTAACGCTGTTTTTTGGCGCGTATATCACACCGCACATCAAGTCGAACCTGCTGGGTTTTCTCTGCGGTCTGCTTTTTGTGGTTGGAATTGCGGTCATACTGTACGAAATCCATTTACGGATCCCGGTGCTGAAGTTTCTCTTTTCGGGTAAACCGCCCATTAAGCAGGATAAAAACAAGGCGGTTGCCGGTTAGTTTTCTTGTATTGAATGGTTCAGAGCAGCCATTCAATGGGCAGCACAGATGCAAGCCTCACCAGAACCCGCTTCCAGAATCCTGTAGCGGGTTCTTTTTTCAGTACCTGTTCGCTGCCAGAAAGCCGATCAACCCAGTTGATTCTGCCCCAACGGTCAAGACGTAGTTGCCAGGCCATATCACGCTGACTTTGCATAAAACGTTTATGAATCAACTCAGCCAGTACGTCACTCTCAATCACAAACCCCATTTCCGTATTGAGCAGCGTTGAACGGGGATCAAAATTAAGCGAACCGATAAACACTTTACGACCGTCAATACTGAAGGTTTTCGCATGCAGGCTGGAGCCTGAATTACCGGTTAATCCCCGGTCGTGTACTGCTGAAACGCTATCGCGGGTTGGTTTGAGCTCGTATAACTCCACGCCGTAGCGCAGGAGTTTTTTTCGCCAACGCGCATAGCCCGCGTGAACAACCGCGACATCATTCGCCGCCAGAGAATTAGTTAAAATTGCGATCTTAACGCCTTTTCTCACCAGTCTCAGGAGCTGCGCCACACCGGCGCGAGTTGGTACAAAGTAGGCGGAAATAATATCAATACGCTCGGTCGGAGATCCCATCACGTCAAACAAACGCTGCGGTAATAGTGAGTGGCGCGGCGCTTTCCCCTCTCCTTTTGCAGGATCATCACTCAGCAAGCGCGTTTTCGCCCAAATTAGCGGCAGCGACCTCTGATCGAGATGGGTCATAAACTGGCTGGTTTCCAGCTTATGTAGATAGCGACGCGTGATGTCATCATTATACCAGGATTCAGGAAGTTCGATTTTTTGCGTAGAAGCTGGTTCAGCCACCTCAAGTACGTTTTGCAATGTTGAAACCGAGCGGCAGTGCCAGTAACGCTCAAAGTCGTCTGCAACATCCTTGACAACCGGTCCAATAGCCATAACGTCCAGATCGGAAAACAGTGGTTGTTCGCCTGCGCCAAAATAGGCATCGCCTATATTTCGCCCCCCCACAAGAGTTACGACGCCATCAGCGGTATAACTTTTGTTGTGCATACGTCGATTCAACCGCGCAAAATCGGTTAAATAGCCCAGGGCACGCAGGATGCGAAAGGAGAAGGGATTAAACAGGCGAACTTCAATATTAGGGTGATTGTCCAGCAAACGCAGCGTGTCATCCAGACCTGGTGTGTTGTTATCATCCAGCAACAAACGCACCCGGACGCCCCGCTTCGCTGCGGCCAGCAAAACGGAAAATAACAATAGCCCGGACATGTCGCTTTCCCAGATGTAATACTGAACATCCAGGGTACGTTCCGCCATTTCCGTCAACCGATAGCGAGCAGCAAACGCATCCAGGCTGTCATCCAACGTCAGAATGCCGCATTCTCCCGGGTGGTTTACGCATAGCGGCGTGATGGCACGCTCAAGTCGCGTCATATCAGTCCGTGCGTTCATCGCCTTGTTGGGTAAGTAATCTCTTGTATAGTCGAGCGTTTTCTTCATCAAAGCACACGAAGTATATTTGATCGGGTAGCGTACGTCGGGTGATAAATTTCAACACCGTTTTCACCGCGATCTCTGCCGCTGCAGCACGTGGATAACCATAAACTCCGGTGCTTATAGCTGGAAAAGCAATGGATTGATAACCATTGGCTAAGGCCAGTTGCAATGTATTTAGATAGGCCTCTTCAAGTCGTTCAGCCTCGTGGTGATCACCGCCTTGCCAGACAGGTCCTACGGTGTGAATAACTGCTTTTGCCGGAAGCGCTCCAGCCAACGTGATAACGGCATGCCCGGTCGGGCATTCTCCCTGTTGTTGTATAACCTGTTTGCAGGCCTCCAACAACGCAGGCCCGGCAGCACGATGAATCGCGCCATCGACTCCACCTCCTCCCAGTAACGAGGAGTTGGCCGCATTGACGATCACATCTACCGCGATCGTCGTAATGTCGCCCTGTAACACATGAACACGCGATTGCATAAGTTCCCCCTGACAAAACACTCTGCGTTAAGTGTACAGCAGGGTTTTCCTTGAAATCTCACTTTTTAGCCATAAGCGTGCATACCTACGCCAGAATGATTCATTTATATTCAATATTCAGAATAGCCATGCTTTTCTGTTCATTGAGGTAATGCATTTTCACCGTGGCAATTTGTTGCACACTCTGAGGCACTGTCGTGACCTGTTGCAGGTCGTAGAGACTATTACTCATCGTGCCATCACGCATACATGACAATTCAATCTGTTGTTGTCGAGTGTTAACGTCGCAAGGTGCTTCAACTATTGCACCACGAAAATGAATAACCCCGCCGGGTAAGATTTGCGTCGCCATTGCGGGGAGGGTGAAAAGAGAAAAAGCCCACAAACCGGTATTTAAAATACGCTTTAATAATGTACACATAAGGGTTCCTCAATGATTAATCATCCTTGAGGGATCGCAATGATCCTTCACCGCTGCGAGTTACGATCAAATAAAACGTTTGTTCGTTTCTATATTCATAGAACAGCACTGCACTCCCAGCCACACCCTTAATGCAAATCCGGCAAAAAATTATGGGTGACTGTTTGAGTCAGGCCATTGTTGCGACAGATGCAGAGACTGCCCGTCAGAAACGGTAACGATAATTTTGACCGAATCCTCCGGTGAAATATTAAAGCTCATTTTTGTTAATTCAATTGGCCGATTAGCAGGGACCGAAAGGCTTGTTTTCTGCTGTGACTGACTTTGTCCGCCCTTTCCTTTACGTACGGCAAGGACTTGCACTTCACATACGCACGGTTGAGCTAATGTCACCTGAGGAATAATGGTGTACATGTCACCTTGCTGAGTTGTATTGAATGTTATTTGATTTGCCAACGCGGCAATGAGTAATAGCGTGTGCATAATATTCTCCCGAAAAAAAACAGGGCTTTCGCCCTGTTTATTATCAGTCAGAAAACTGAATTAGTGCTGGTTAGCTGTAGCATTGTTGCCATAACCAACCTGCTGAATCAGCACATTGGAGTCAGACGCTGTCTGATTAACCACAGCACCGTTACGACCACCGAACTGAGTTACGCTGATATCAGCATTTTTTGCATTCCACTGATTGATATCAGCACTGTTCTGGAAGCCGGTCTGTTTCAGGCTAATGGTACTGTCATCAGCACCTTGGCCGACGGTCGCACCGTTACCATGTCCGTGTTGTGTGATAGTCACGTCTGATTTACGTGCATCACTTTGCAACGCATTCGCAACGTTACTAGAGCCAAATTGGTAAATACTCATTGAAGAGTCTGGGCCATAGTTGCTACCGCCACCATGATGATTACCGCCCCATTGCGGAACAACACCTGCCAGAGCACTGCCAGAAACTACGATTGCTGCGAATGCTGCCACTTTTAAAAGTTTCATGGTAAACCCCCATCGGATTGATTTAAACGTCGTTTATGGATTAGCGTTGAGTAACGCGAATTGCCATTTGCGACTGTCTCTGCACCACAACTGCTGTTTTTTGTGTACCGTACTGGGTAATATTGGCTTTATTACCAGAGCCTTTCTGGATAATCATCGCCGTATTACCGTAAGAGCTTTGTTTAATACTCGCATCATTAGAGCTACCCGTTTGATCAATATATGCAAAGTTATTTGATCCCGTCTGATCTGTTTTCGCCCGGTTACCTGAACCTTCTTGCGAAATGACCGACAATAACTTGGTGCCCTCCTGGCGAGTATTTGCACTATTAGCAGTACCAACCTGACCAATAATGGCTGCCTGATTAAATGAAGACTTACTTAATTCATTTACCGCAAAGTTATATTCTGAATTAGCTAAATCATAACTGGTTGCGGATGCAATCCCAGGCACACCCAGTATTGTAAACATCATAAATAACAACTTGTTTTTCATGTTGTCACCCTGGACCTGGTCGTACATGAAGTTAAATTAATTACCACTCAAATTGTTGTTAACATGACTTACATTTGTTAACGCCACGTTACGATGAAGAGTATGTCTGTGGAAACATTTTAAATAACTCACCCGCGAGTGGTATTTTTATATCCGGATTCACACCAAAGTACTAATTAACAGTGAATAACACCGCTTCAGGTCTGGCTTTTATTTTTATTTTGCTATCAGTAATGAATTTCTATGCAGTCACTGAGAAAGTGCATTTTGCACGATATCAGGGCCTCTCAGTACAACGTCGAGATAGACATCGGTACAAGTCGTGACAAAAGTCATTTTTTTCCATCTAAAATTGACCAACGTAAATTGAGACAAGGATTTTAGAATTCATTAGAAATCTAAAACTCAACAACCATTAATTAACTAATTTAAAATCAATGCGTTAGTATAATTTGTATGATTTTTTAAATCTATGCAGCAAAGGTAAAATGTACAACTTTCCTATCAAATCTAAACTCTAATAAAACCATAAAATCACATTTTAATATATAATTTTACAAGTTGTTACATGTTTAACACTTGCTTTAAGATTTGTAATAGCTAGATTGAAATCAGTTGAAGTCCATTTGTTTTAATATTTTCACCCCTTTGGGTCGATATTTTATATCTACACAGCAGTGCAACATCTGTCAGTACTTCTGGTGCCTCTATTTTAGTAGAGACAGCTGTCAGGTGTGCGACTAAAAAGTGGAGTTTCATCATGTTTAATGAAGTCCATAGTATTCATGGTCATACATTATTGTTGATCACAAAACCTTCTTTGCAGGCAACTGCATTATTACAGCATTTAAAACAATCACTGGCACTCACCGGAAAACTACATAATATTCAACGTTCTCTGGATGATATATCCTCCAGCTGCATTGTTTTACTGGATATGATGGAGGCAGATAAAAAACTGATCCATTACTGGCAAGATAATTTGAGTAGAAAAAACAACAATATAAAGACGTTATTGTTGAATACTCCTGATGATTACCCTTATCGGGATATCGAAAACTGGCCGCATATCAATGGTGTTTTTTACGCAACTGAAGACGAGCAGCGTGTCGTAAGCGGCTTGCAGGGTATCTTGCGCGGTGAATGTTACTTCACGCAAAAACTTGCCAGTTATCTGATCACGCACTCTGGAAATTATCGTTATAACAGCACGGAGTCGGCACTGCTGACGCACCGTGAAAAAGAGATCCTTAATAAATTGCGTATCGGCGCCTCAAATATTGAAATCGCTCGCTCACTGTTTATCAGTGAAAATACGGTAAAAACACATCTTTATAATCTTTTCAAAAAGATAGCTGTCAAAAACCGTACGCAGGCGGTCTCATGGGCCAATGATAACCTCAGGCGATAAAGCCATGAAACGGTATTTGACCTGGATTGTGGCAGCAAATTTATTCTTTGCTGCCGGGAGTCTGCACGCAGCGACAACCGTAGAGGTGGAGGTTCCCGGGCTGTTAACTGACCACACTGTCTCTTCAATCGGGCATGATTTTTATCGGGCCTTTAGTGATAAGTGGGAAAGCGAGTACACAGGAAACTTAACCATTAATGAAAGACCCAGTGCGCGTTGGGGAAGTTGGATCACCATAACGGTCAATCAGGACGTTATCTTCCAGACTTTTTTATTTCCGACGAAAAAAGACTTCGACAAAATTGTAGTCTTCGCATTGGCACAAACTGAGGAAGCATTAAATCGCCGGCAAATAGATCAAACACTATTAAGCACTAGCGATTTAGCGCGTGATGAATTCTAAAACATGATTTTGTCCGGAGGCTTTCATGCGTGTTAAACATGCAGTGGTTTTGCTCATGCTAATTTCACCATTAAGTTGGGCCGGAAACATGACGTTCCAGTTTCGCAACCCAAACTTTGGTGGCAACCCGAATAATGGTGCTTTTCTGTTGAACAGCGCCCAGGCCCAGAACTCATATAAAGATCCAAGCTATGACGATTACGGTATTGAAACCCCGTCAGCTCTGGATAACTTTACTCAGGCGATTCAGTCACAAATTCTCGGTGGCCTACTCACCAACATTAATACCGGTAAACCAGGAAGAATGGTGACCAATGATTTTATCATTGATATCGCCAACCGGGACGGACAACTGCAATTGAATGTCACCGACAGGAAATCGGGGAAAACTTCGACAATTGAAGTGTCGGGTTTACAAACACAGTCGACCGACTTCTAAGTTATAGCCACGAAAGGAAATAATCATGCAGCGTTTACTTATCATGGTGGCAGTAATTTTACTCAGCGGATGTTTAACAGCTCCGCCTCAAGAAGCCGCTAAGCCGACATTAATGCCCCGAGCCCAAAGCTATAAAGACTTGACGCATCTGCCTATGCCTACAGGTAAGATCTTTGTGTCGGTATACAACATTCAGGATGAGACTGGCCAATTTAAACCTTACCCGGCAAGTAACTTCTCAACCGCCGTCCCGCAAAGCGCCACGGCTATGCTTGTCACCGCATTGAAAGATTCTCGTTGGTTCATCCCACTGGAACGTCAGGGGTTACAGAACTTGCTTAACGAACGCAAAATCATTCGTGCAGCTCAGGAAAACGGTACGGTTGCGATTAATAACCGGATCCCGCTACAGTCCCTGACCGCGGCAAACGTCATGGTGGAAGGATCAATTATCGGTTATGAAAGCAACGTTAAATCGGGTGGTGTCGGTGCACGTTATTTTGGTATTGGCGCCGATACGCAATACCAGCTCGACCAGATAGCGGTAAACCTGCGCGTAGTTAACGTCAGCACCGGTGAGATCCTGTCGTCAGTGAATACCAGTAAAACCATTCTGTCTTATGAAGTACAGGCTGGGGTGTTCCGCTTTATTGACTACCAGCGTCTGTTGGAAGGTGAAATTGGCTACACCTCTAACGAACCGGTTATGCTTTGTCTGATGTCAGCGATTGAAACGGGCGTTATCTTCCTGATTAATGACGGCATCGATCGCGGATTGTGGGATTTGCAGGATAAGAAACAAGTTGATAATGACATCCTGGTTAAATACCGTCATATGTCGGTACCGCCAGAATCCTGATGGGTCTATACAGCATAAAAAGCGTGAGGAAAACCCTCACGCTTTTTTATTTACTGGTCAGCGTCGACGATATTCTATTTTCACGGCGAGATGCCAGCCACAGACCACTGTTTTTCATTGCATAGCCGAATACGAGGCCCAGTGCCAGTGACGGTACAACCAGTCGCCAGTCGCCCTGCCCTGCAAATGTTGCACATGCGCCAATGAACGTGCCCGGTACAAATGAAAGCAGCCATTGCTTTGCCTGGATACACATCAGAAACGCGACAATTCCTGTCATGACATAACCAATAATGTCCATATGCGGAGCAAGCGCACTACCGTTAATAATCACCAACGCCCACACCACACCGCTTAGCAGCGTACACGCCGAGATCCACAGTCCTTTTAACCCACCTTGCGGGCAGGCGAAATAAGCCGTGCAACCCAGAAAGCCAGCCCAACTGAGTAAACCAAGAGAAACGGCCACCCATCCCCAGATCCCGGAGAGAATGCCCGTTGTGATTGCAATTGAGAGAAGTATGTTCATGCCGCGCATCTTAGCAGAAAAACGGCATGGTAATGAGATCGCGCACACAATTTATGCAAGCTTATAAATTGAGTTGCACTTTTAAGTGACGTAGGTCACATTTATTCGTCTGTATCTTCCTGCAATTCGTCCCACATCGCACCAATGGCATCACGCGTCAGCGGTGCTATCGTACGCCAGAAAGGCGTGTTCGCGTGCGCTTCAACTTTACCAAGGAACGTACCGCACCAGGGCAGCAAGTAGTCTACAAACAAGGTTTCAAGCGCCTCACTTTCATCTTCCGCAGACTGGTCTTCAAGCCATGAAGCCGCCAGCAACAGCGTACCAATGTGATCTGCCGGTGTATCAGCAAGCGGCATGCCCCGGGCTGAAAGAAATGCACGAACATCGGATTCTTTCGCCCCTTCTACCCAGGCACTACGATAAGGCGGCACTGCACACTCGTCACCGACAAACAGCGCGTTGTAATCTGCAGCCAACTGGGGCATATCGCAGCTCTTCTGTAAACGGGTGAGCAGTTCGTCCTGTTCCAGCGGCCAGTTGGCGGACAGTTTACCTTCACTAATCAGGGTAAACAGGGGAACCAGTAAAGGGTCCTGCGGTTGGCGGTAAAACAGCGAGCCCAGTACACGACACAGGATAGAAAACTCGTTCATTGATATATTCCAGTTAGTAACAATTACAGTTCAGCAAATTCCGCGATCGGCTCCATGCCTCGCGATTCCAGAAACGCCAATAGACGTTTAGGTGTGACGTTTAAAATTCTGTCTTCAGGGAAATTAACATCATCCAGGATTTTACGGCATTCGCCAAATTCTCCCAGCGTGAAAGCAGTATGTGAATCCGACCCTAACGCCACCCAGCCACCAGCATCACGCACAGCCGCAGCAACCGCACGACAATTATCCTCACTGCCCTTACGCGAATGCAAAAACGAAGAATTATTGATTTCCAGTGCAACCTGGTACTTTGCCGCTGCCTGCGCAATTACTTTAATATCAACGGGATACTTTGGATTTCCCGGATGACTGATGATGTGCACATTACCGCTGGCCATCGTAGCTATCATTGCCTGGGTATTGGTGTCTTTATCGTGAGGTGCAAAAACCGGCTCATGGAAGCCCGCAATAATGAGGTCCAGGGAGGTAAACATCGGACCTGAACAGTCAATTTCACCTTCAATATTCTTAATATTGGCTTCTATTCCACGCAGGATCCCCACGCCATCCACGACACGCGGCCAAATACGCATATTGATAAAGTGCCAGTGGTGAGGTGCATCCGCCATGTCCGGTCCATGATCGGTAATGGCAAATAGCTTGATGCCTTTGCGACGAGCTTCCGCGATGTAATCACTTAAGGTGCTGTAGGCGTGGGTGCTGGCGACGGTATGCATATGCAGGTCAACGGGATACATAACTCTCTCCTGTAGTCATTTTTCGTCAAGGATAGCAGGTATCTCCGCCATTAATACCCTAAAAATTCGAGTCGCAGGCAGGTGGCAAGGGAGTGATACCCGAATCACTCCCTTAAGTATGTGATTCGGGTGAGCAACCGTAGCCAACGCACATGCATCTTGAAGTATGACGGGTATTTTAGCTGAAACCCGGCACTTGCCGGGTTACCATCAATATCCCCGAACGCGATTGACCTGACCTGTTACGACTTGCCCGCTCTCCAGGTTCATAATCGTGCGGGAGATATAGTCCACCGCTTCTGCCGGACGGGTAACTGCGGCAATATGTGGCGTCATCGCCACACGCGGATGTTTCCATAATGGGCTGTTTTCTGGCAGCGGTTCACGGCTATAAACATCCAGCATGGCCCCCTTCACCTTGCCGCTTTCCAGCGATGCCAGAAGATCGTCTTCATTAAGATGAACACCGCGTGCAAGGTTCAGCACGTAGGCGCCATCCTGCAATTGGCTAAGTAAATCAGCGTTAATAATGCCTACGGTTTCTGCCGTATTAGGCAGAAGGTTGATCAGCACGCGAGTTTGACTCAAAAATGCGCCCAGTTCCTCAGTACCGGCGAAGCTTTCCACGCCAGACCAGGATTTACGCGTACGACTCCAGCTGCGCAGTGGGAATCCCCATGCTTGCAGGCTTTCGGCTACTTTTGCGCCCAATACCCCAGCCCCCATGATCCCGACGGTAAACTCCTCGCGAGTATATTCTGACAACGGCTGCCATTTCGCCTGATTTTTCAATGCCTGATAATCATCAAAGCGACGAAACCAGTGCAGCACCTGACTGACAGCATATTCCTGCATTTGCAGGCCCATACCCGTATCTTCCAGACGGAAAAGCGGGATCGACGCATCCAACATTTCCGGATGAGCATTGAGTTTACTGAGAATAGAATCGACGCCCGCGCCCAGCGCAAATACGGCTTTTAATTTTCGTCCTGCGAGCATTTCAACCGGCGGATGCCAGACCAGCGCATAGTCAGCATGTGCATTATCACCCGCTTTCCACTCACGTACGTTCGCACCAGGTATTGCCTTTGCCAACGCATTAATCCACCAGGTCGTATCGAATGTTGGGTGATAGAAAATTATATCCATATTGTCTCCTGAACATTGTTGTGCGGAACTTTCTCGCACTTATTATCATCATTTTTCGAGGGAACATCAGAGTAGCAAATTTTAGGGTGCTGGCAAAAAAAACAATTCCCGCTTATTTATGCTCCATGTTGCTTGAAGTTTGTGTAAATGCACATTTTTTTCAAAAAGTTGATTGACGGCGGGGCGGTGTTTCCCCTACATTAGCGCCCGTTCCGGTAGCACAGGAACAACAATATGGTGAGGTGTCCGAGTGGCTGAAGGAGCACGCCTGGAAAGTGTGTATACGGCAACGTATCGGGGGTTCGAATCCCCCCCTCACCGCCATATTTTAAGAAGAGCTCGTACGAAAGTACGGGCTTTTTTTTCGCATGTTGCACATCTACGGGGGGATGAGAAGCCCCGACCGGGGTTCGACTACTGGCGCAGCCAGTTGGACAGACCGGGAGCGCAGCGAACGGGCTGCCCCGCAGGGGCGAGCAAAGCGAGTCAATCCCCCCCTCACCGCCATATTTTAAGAAGAGCTCGTACGCAAGTACGGGCTTTTTTTTCGCATGTTGCACATCTGCGGGGAGATGAGAAGCCCCGACCGGGGTTCGACTGCTGGCGCAGCCAGCTGGACAGACCGCGAACGGAGTGAGTGGGCTGCCCGAAGGGCGAGCGAAGCGAGTCAATCCCCCCCTCACCGCCATATTTTAAGAAGAGCTCGTACGAAAGTACGGGCTTTTTTTTCGCATGTTGCACATCTACGGGGGGATGAGAAGCCCCGACCGGGGTTCGACTGCTGGCGCAGCCAGCTGGACAGACCGCGAACGGAGTGAGTGGGCTGCCCGAAGGGCGAGCGAAGCGAGTCAATCCCCCCCTCACCCCCATATTTTAAGAAGAGCTCGTACGAAAGTACGGGCTTTTTTTCGCATGTTGCACATCTACGGGGGGGATGAGAAGCCCCGACCGGTCATGTACTGGCGTCAAACAACAAAGCCCGGTTTCCCGGGCCTTGAAGACGGAGTACTTATCAGTTGTAAGCGTTGAGCGTCCGCTGACAGAGCGCAGAGCGGACGCAATCGTCTTTATTGAAACGAACAATCCCAACCATCTCATCTTCTTCGAAACGGGCCAGCGCATCGCTAAGCCCTGAGCGAACGTGGGCTGGTAGATCGCACTGGGTCACATCCCCATTCACAATCACCGTCACATTCTCCCCGAGGCGGGTCAAAAACATCTTCATTTGCGCAGCAGTGACGTTCTGAGCCTCGTCAAGAATGACCACTGCATTTTCAAAGGTACGTCCACGCATATAGGCGAACGGCGCGATTTCCACCTTACCAATCTCAGGTCGCAGGCAATATTGCATGAAGGAGGCTCCCAGCCGTTTGACAAGCACGTCATACACGGGGCGAAAATAGGGAGCAAACTTCTCGGAAACATCTCCAGGTAAGAAGCCGAGGTCTTCATCAGCTTGCAGAACTGGACGGGTTACAATGATCCTGTCCACATCTTTATGGATCAGGGCCTCTGCTGCTTTTGCCGCGCTGATCCAGGTTTTACCACACCCGGCTTCACCGGTGGCGAAGATCAGCTGTTTACTCTCGATAGCATTCAGGTAGTGCGCCTGAGCTTCATTCCGCGCCGTGATTGGCGAGGCGTCGCGACTATCACGCGCCATACCAATCGTTTCTACGCCGCCCATCTGTACAAGCGAGGTGACCGATTCATCTTCACGTTGCTTATGGCTACGCGAATCCCGCCTCAGCACACGTTTTGCTTCACGACGAGCTTTGATCACTGCTTTTTGTCTTCCCATGGATAGCACCTTGAGTTGTAGGTATACATCACACGCGCCGTTGGCGGCACGATTATGCGCACGAACATCTGAGGGTTGGCTTCCTTGTAAGCCATTGCTTGCTTTCGGATAAGACGCCACGCACAGCTACGCGCACCGTACAGGGCGTCAGTTGCGAAGATAAGAAGTGAATGAGAGAGAGATTTAGCGGTGACGAGGAGGCTACCGGAAGAGAAACGTCCGCGTAAGGTACTGCTGTTACTGTGAAAAACGTGTCCAATACAGGACTTTTCCATTCGCGATCTCCATAGTGAATGACAATCACCGCCGGGAACTACCGCTATTACTTATAAGTACATCATAACCTTTCGCTAATGCAACAATATTTTTACTTGTTGTTAACTTAAATTCTATCTTATCACCAGAGACAGTCTCTTGCAGAAAGATGACAGAATTATTTCAGTCGCATACCGATCATAAAAAATAGTTTGTTCCTTCATCAAGATGTCAGGAAAAACCCCGCTGTACTGCGGGGCATAATCATCAGGCTTCAAGCAGAGACTGTCCCAGATAATTATCTGCAGTTTTAACACCCGGCAAAGCAAAGAAATATCCCCCACCAATCGGTTTGACATATTCTTCCAGCGCTTCACCGTTCAGACGTTTCTGCACTGTCAAAAAACCTTTTTCCAGATCGTGTTGATAGCAGACAAACAACAGCCCCATATCCAGTTGACCGGAATTAGTCACACCGAGCGAATAACTGTAGCCACGACGCATCATCAGGCTGGAGTCGGTCTCTTTCGTACGCGGATTTGCGAGACGGATATGGCTGTCGAGCGCAATCACCTCGCCTTCAGGATCCCTGGCATAGTCAGGCACATCATGCTCATGCTGCATACCCAGCGGTGCGCCGGTGTGTTTATCGCGACCAAAAATCGTTTGCTGCTCTTTCAGCGGCGTACGATCCCAGAACTCAACGCGAAACTGAATGAGCCTGACGGCCTGATAGCTTCCGCCTTGTGCCCAGGCAGGCTCGCCCTGCCCGTCCGTAACCCACACCACGTCTTGCATCAACTTCGCATCCGTAGCGTCCGGATTCGCGGTGCCGTCTTTAAAGCCAAGCAAATTGACCGGGGTCTCTTTGCCTTTACTGCGTGCGGCGTGGTCGGAAATAAAACCTTCACGTTTCCAGCGCACGCTAAGGAGATCGGGCGTATGTTTAATGATATCGCGCAACGCGTGGATGACGGTGTCCTGGGTGTTGGCACAAATCTGCAGCAGCACATCGCCATGGCACAGCGCCGCATCCAGCGAATCATTCGGGAAACGGGTCATTTTTTGCAGCTTTTTCGGCATCTGCGATTTCAGTCCATAGCGTTCATCAAACAGCGAGGAGCCGACTGACAACGTCATCGTCAGGTTGTCTGGCGCAATGTATGCGCCGAGGATACCTGAATCCATAGGGGGGAGACGCGGATTCGGCGTATCCGGCGCCGGTCCACCGGTGGTCAGAAACGCAAATCGGCTGGTCAGCAACCGGAATAAACGCTCAAGATCGGCCTTATCGCTGGCGAGAACATCGAACGCCACCAGCATCATTGATGCCTGCTGCGGCGTCAGGATCCCCGCCTGATGCTGACCATAAAACGGCTGCGCTTCACTACGTGCATCCGGAGACAACGTGCCCGGCGCGCTTTGTGGTTTTTGCGCGTGGGCAACCGGACACCCACCCGCCAGCGCCAGCGCCCCACCCAGGGCGCCCATCCCTTTCAGTAAACGTCGGCGTGACGGTTCGCTCACGCCGTTTTCATTATCTTGCTGCATAGTGCTTAATCCAGACCCAGAACACCGCGTAATTGCGACAAATCTTCTGCCAGCGTCGTGATTGGCCCTTTCAGTGCATTACGATCGGCGTCAGTCAGTTTGTCATAGGTTTCAAAGCCGTCTTTGGTACGGTACTTGCTCAGAATGGTATCGACCTTTTTGAAGTTCGCATCCACCTTCGCAAGCAGTTCAGCATTGGATTTTTGCAACTGAGGACGCAAGAGATCGACAATTTTCTGCGCACCATCGACGTTGGCCTGGAAATCCCACAGATCGGTATGGCTATAGCGATCTTCTTCCCCACTGATTTTGCTGGCAGCAACTTCTTCAATCAGTCCTGCTGCCCCGCCAACAACTTTAGACGGTGGGAAAGCCAGCTCGCTAATACGCGTTTGCAGGTCAAGAACATCGCTGTTTAATTGGTCGGCGTACTTATCCATACCTTTGGTGGAATTGTCACCAAACAGCGCCTTTTCCAGACGATGGAAGCCGGTAAATTTCGGATCGGCGGCTTTTTGTTCGTAATCATCTTCCCGCGCATCAATGCTGCCGTCGAGATCGGAGAACAGTTCAGCAATCGGTTCAATACGCTCGTAGTGCTGACGCGTTGGCGCATACAGGGATTTTGCTTTTTCCAGATCGCCTGCTTTAATCGCATCGGTAAAGGCTTTAGTGCCCGCAACCAACTGCGCGGTTTCGGCTGTCACATAGGTTTTGTATTCGGTAATCGCGCTGCTCAGACTCAGCAGAGCATCGCTTTGCGCGGCATCCGCCGTTGCGCTACCTTTTACGATCAGTTTGCCTTTCGGGTTAGTCAACAGACCGCAGGTCATATCATATTCGCCAGGCTGGAGGTTAGCGGTCATTTTCTGGCTAAAGCCTGGTGCAATGTTTTCGCGCTCTTCAACCACCATAACGCCTTTGAGGATCTCCCACTCCAGCGCTTTCTGGCTATGGTTCTGGATGATGAACTGCGTTTTCCCGGCATTAACCGTGATAGTCATCGGTTCACATTGTTTGTCGTTAACCGTGACTTTCACCTGCGGAATATCGGCAGCTTGTGCATTAAAAGCGGAGGCAAACAGCGCGGCGATACCTAGCTGCAGCGCACTACGGCGAAAATTAAACGTCATAACCTATCCCTATAAATAAGTATGTTGTAACTAAAAAGTATTCTGCATCGCGTTTTTATCAAGGTGCGGTACGCGATGCCGTAGTGCCTGAACGCGGCGGTAACGCAAACATAACCAACGCCGGAATCAGGTAGATAAACCAGACAGCGACTTCACTAACGCTTGGCGCTTCCTGATAGCCGAAAATGCCTTCCATCAATGTGCCAAACAGTGAATGCGTCGACAGCACACTGCTCAGGTCAAACGCCACATCCTGAAAATGATTCCACAACCCGGCTTCGTGGAAAGCGCGGATTGCCCCAGCGGCAAGACCGGCAGCCACCAGCAAAATGAACAGGCTGGTCCATTTAAAGAATGCCCCGAGGTTGAGGCGAATGCCGCCGAGGTAAATCAGGTAACCCAGTACCACCGCGGTAGCCAGTCCCAGCATCGCGCCTAACGGCGGCCAGATACCTACATCCTGCTGGAATGCTGCCAGCAGGAAGAACACCGACTCCAGCCCTTCACGGGCAACAGCAAAAAAGACCATCATCACCAGCGCCCAGCCGTGATGGTTGCCGCGTTGCAACGCGTTATCGACAGCCTGTTCAAGCTGGACTTTGACGTTGCGCGAAACTTTACGCATCCAGAACACCATCCAGGTGAGGATCACCACGGCAATGACCGCCACGATGCCTTCAAACAGCTCCTGTTCTTTTTGCGGAAATTCACCGGTGGTTTCGTTGATGAAAATCCCTAACGCCAGGCATAACGCCGCCGCCAGCAGAACACCAATCCACATCACACCAATCCATCGACCACGCTGAGTCCGTTTCAGGTAGCTGGCAATCAGGCTGACAATCAGCGCGGCCTCTAACCCTTCGCGCAACATAATTAGAAATGGAACAAACATGCGAAGAACCCTTAAACGTTATTCTCAGTCAATTGATGAAAAGAAAAGTAAATTACAGTGATAGTGATTATCATTACAGCAAAGAAAAACTCAAGCAGAATGTTTTGAGAATGATGAATGAATGTAAAAGGCTAAGCGGGTAATGGTTAAAGCAGGTTTACAACGGAAGCAATAAAAAAGCCCGCTCGCGGCGGGCTTGAAGACAGAGGCAGATTATTCTGCCTGTAAACGCGATGGCGGAGCTGAGTGATAATGCGCATCAGCCTCGGCAAAACGTTGCTGCATAGCAGTTGAAGGCGCTTTACCCAACAGGCTGAAGACCACAATACCGATGCTGCCGAAAACAAAGCCCGGGATGATTTCATACAGACCCAGCCAGGCAAACTGCTTCCAGACGATCACCGTCACCGCACCAATGATCATCCCTGCCAGCGCACCGTTGCGGGTCATACGCGACCACATTACGGAGAACAGGACTACCGGACCAAACGCAGCGCCGAAGCCCGCCCAGGCGTAGCTTACCAGACCAAGTACACGGTTCTCCGGGTTCGCCGCCAGCGCGATAGACACCAGCGCCACGACCAACACCATGATTCGGCCAATCCACACCAGCTCTTTCTGGCTGGCATTTTTACGCAGGAACGCTTTGTACAAATCTTCGGTGATTGCGCTGGAGCACACCAGCAGCTGGCAGCTCAGGGTCGACATAACCGCAGCGAGGATCGCAGACAGCAGGATACCGGCAATCCACGGGTTGAACAGGATTTGCGCCAGTTCAATAAACACGCGCTCGGCGTTCTGGTTAACGGCGCCGGCAAGCTGTGGGTTATTGTTAAAGTAAGCAATACCAAAGAAGCCCACGGCCACAGCACCTGCCAGACACAGAATCATCCAGGCCATGCTAATGCGGCGAGCATGAACGATGCTATGGTGGGAATCTGCAGCCATAAAGCGCGCCAGAATATGCGGCTGACCAAAGTAGCCCAGACCCCAGCCCATCAGGGAAATGATGGCAACAAAATTCAGCCCTTTGAACATGTCCACGTTCTCAATGCTCTTTTGTTTAATCACTTCCAGCGAATCGTCGAATCCACCCACGCCAATGACTACCATCACCGGCGTCAGGATCAGAGCAAAGATCATCAGGCTGGCCTGGACGGTATCGGTCCAGCTAACCGCCAGGAAACCACCAATAAAGGTATAAATGATCGTCGCGGCCGCGCCCGCCCACAGTGCTGTTTCGTAGCTCATGCCAAAGGTGCTTTCAAACAGACGTGCCCCTGCCACAATACCGGAAGCACAATAGATGGTGAAAAACAGCAGAATAACCAGCGCGGAGATAATACGCAGAATTCGGCTTTTATCTTCAAAGCGACCGGTAAAGTAATCCGGTAACGTCAGCGCATTGTTATTGTATTCAGTGTGTACGCGTAAACGTCCGGCCACCAGTTTCCAGTTGATCCAGGCGCCCAAAATAAGGCCGATGGCGATCCAGCTTTCTGAAATCCCCGACAGGAAAATCGCGCCAGGCAGACCCATCAGCAACCAGCCGCTCATGTCAGATGCCCCGGCGGATAACGCGGTCACGAATGGACCCAGACTGCGTCCCCCCAGAATGTAATCGTCAAAGTTTTTGGTTGAACGCCATGCAATAAACCCTATCAATATCATGCCGAAAATATAGACACAGAATGTCACTAACATCGGTGTGCTAATAGCCATCAAAACTCTCCAAAATTATGTATCAGCAATGCCGTGGCTTGCCGTTTTATTACCCTGCCGGAACGTGGCAAAGATATCTATGTTGACCAGGGCGACCGTATCCTGCCGGAAGCGATGGTTATTCACAATCGATTTAACACACCATTTACATCAAATTTGATCCAGAGTAGATAGCATTTTTCTGTAGGTTGCACTCTCTCACATTTTTTTCGGTTGCACCTTTTAAAAGTGTTAACTACCGCAGAGAAAAAGATTCTGTAATTTTTACAGCTCACATCATAAGACTCATATTTATTAACATCTCATTCATTTCCAAGCTTGCAAACCAAGTCACATTTAACACGGTTGCACAAAGTTGCAACATAGTGGATATTTCTCGGTAACTATCAGACCCGTATTTCAGTACAACAGGAGTAAACGGCATGGGAACCACCACGATGGGGGTTAAACTGGATGACGCCACTCGCGAGCGTATTAAAACAGCAGCATCACGAATCGATCGCACGCCACATTGGCTGATCAAGCAAGCCATCTTTAATTATCTCGAAAGACTGGAAAATGACGACGCGCTTCCTGAACTGCCGGCCCTGCTGGCGGGTGCCGCGAATGAGGGTGAGGAGTCAACCACGCCGCAGAATGAAGCGCATCAACCTTTCCTGGAATTTGCCGAACAAATCCTGCCGCAGTCAGTTTCCCGCGCAGCAATCACCGCCGCGTACCGCCGAGCCGAAACCGATGCTGTGCCGATGCTGATGGAGCAGGCTCGTCTGCCGCAACCCATCGCGGAGCAAGCGCACAAGCTGGCGTACGATCTGGCTGACAAACTGCGTAACCAAAAGACCGCCAGCGGCCGCGCCGGGATGGTACAGGGTTTATTGCAGGAATTCTCACTTTCTTCGCAGGAAGGGGTCGCGCTGATGTGCCTGGCCGAAGCCCTGCTGCGTATTCCAGATAAGGCAACCCGCGATGCGTTGATCCGCGACAAAATCAGCAACGGCAACTGGCAGTCACACATTGGACGCAGCCCGTCCCTGTTCGTCAACGCGGCGACCTGGGGGTTGTTGTTTACCGGTCGTCTGGTTTCTACGCATAATGAAGCCAGCCTCTCACGCTCACTCAACCGTATTATCGGCAAGAGCGGTGAACCACTGGTGCGTAAAGGCGTCGACATGGCGATGCGCCTGATGGGCGAACAGTTCGTCACCGGAGAGACTATCGCCGAAGCGCTGGCTAACGCCCGTAAACTGGAAGAAAAAGGTTTCCGCTACTCTTACGACATGCTGGGCGAAGCAGCTCTGACTGCCGCCGATGCCCAGGCTTACATGGTTTCGTACCAACAGGCAATCCACGCCATTGGTAAAGCCTCAAATGGTCGCGGCATCTATGAAGGGCCGGGCATTTCTATCAAGCTGTCGGCGCTGCATCCGCGTTATAGCCGCGCGCAGTATGACCGCGTGATGGATGAACTCTATCCGCGTCTGAAGTCGCTTACTCTGCTGGCCCGCCAGTACGACATCGGTATCAATATCGATGCTGAAGAGGCCGACCGACTGGAGATCTCCCTCGATCTGCTGGAAAAACTGTGCTTCGAACCCGAACTGGCGGGCTGGAACGGTATCGGCTTTGTTATCCAGGCCTACCAGAAGCGCTGCCCATTTGTTATCGACTATCTGATCGATCTCGCTACCCGCAGTCGCCGCCGCCTGATGATCCGTCTGGTTAAAGGCGCATACTGGGATAGCGAAATCAAACGTGCGCAAATGGACGGTCTGGAAGGCTATCCGGTTTATACCCGTAAGGTGTATACCGACGTTTCCTATCTGGCCTGTGCGAAAAAACTACTGGCCGTACCGAATCTGATCTACCCGCAGTTCGCCACCCATAACGCCCACACGCTGGCGGCGATTTATCAGTTAGCGGGGCAAAACTATTATCCAGGCCAGTACGAGTTCCAGTGCCTGCACGGTATGGGCGAACCGCTGTATGAACAGGTCACCGGCAAAGTAGCGGATGGTAAGCTGAACCGTCCATGCCGTATTTATGCGCCAGTCGGCACGCATGAAACGCTGCTTGCGTATCTGGTGCGTCGTCTGCTGGAAAACGGCGCCAACACTTCGTTCGTCAACCGCATTGCAGACACTACCCTGCCGCTGGATGAACTGGTAGCCGATCCGGTCGAAGCCGTTGAAAAACTGGCGCAGCAGGAAGGCCAGGCTGGTCTGCCACATCCGAAGATTGCCCTGCCGCGTGACCTGTACGGTAAAGGCCGCGAAAACTCAGGCGGACTGGATTTAGCGAACGAACATCGTCTGGCCTCACTGTCCTCCGCCCTGCTCAACAGCGCGCTGCAAAAATGGCACGCTAAACCGATGCTCGAACATCCGGTTGCTGACGGTGAAATGACCCCAGTCGTCAACCCGGCCGAACCGAAAGACATTGTCGGTTACGTGCGTGAAGCAACCCACAGCGAAGTGGAACAGGCACTGCAGAACGCGGTAAATAACGCGCCGATCTGGTTCGCCACACCGCCACAAGAGCGCGCCGCTATTTTGCATCGCGCCGCCGTTGTGATGGAAGGTCAGATGCAGCAGTTAATTGGCATTCTGGTGCGCGAAGCGGGCAAAACCTTCAGCAACGCCATTGCGGAAGTGCGCGAAGCGGTAGACTTCCTGCACTATTATGCCGGTCAGGTCCGCGATGACTTCGATAATGAAACCCATCGTCCGTTAGGGCCGGTGGTCTGTATCAGCCCCTGGAACTTCCCGCTGGCCATTTTCACCGGGCAGATTGCCGCTGCGCTGGCGGCGGGCAACAGCGTGTTGGCAAAACCCGCGGAACAAACTCCGCTGATTGCCGCCCAGGGTATTGCCATTTTACTCGAAGCAGGTGTGCCGCCAGGCGTGGTGCAACTGTTGCCTGGTCAAGGTGAAACGGTCGGGGCACAGCTCACTTCCGATGAGCGCGTACGCGGCGTCATGTTTACCGGCTCAACGGAAGTCGCCACGCTGTTGCAACGTAATATCGCGACCCGCCTGGATGCTCAGGGGCGTCCAATCCCGCTTATCGCCGAAACCGGCGGGATGAACGCCATGATCGTCGACTCTTCTGCGTTAACGGAACAGGTCGTGGTCGACGTTCTGGCTTCTGCCTTTGACAGCGCCGGACAGCGCTGCTCCGCGCTTCGCGTCCTGTGTCTGCAGGACGATGTCGCCGACCATACGCTGAAAATGCTGCGTGGCGCGATGGCGGAATGCCGCATGGGTAACCCGGGCCGCCTGACCACCGATATTGGACCGGTAATCGATGAAGAAGCCAAAGCCAATATTGAGCGCCATATTCAGGCCATGCGCGCCAAAGGGCGTCCGGTGTTCCAGGCCGTGCGCGAAAACAGCGACGATGCGCGTGAATGGCAAACCGGTACCTTTATCGCGCCGACGCTTATCGAGCTGGAAAGCTTCGACGAATTGCAAAAAGAGGTGTTCGGTCCGGTACTGCACGTTGTGCGTTACACCCGCAACAATCTGGGCAGTCTGATTGAGCAAATTAATGCCTCCGGCTATGGCCTGACGCTGGGCGTGCACACCCGTATCGATGAAACCATCGCCCAGGTCACGGGTTCGGCACATGTGGGGAACCTGTATGTTAACCGCAATATGGTCGGCGCCGTCGTCGGAGTGCAGCCATTCGGTGGTGAAGGCTTGTCAGGAACCGGGCCAAAAGCGGGTGGACCGCTGTATCTGTACCGCCTGCTGGCAAACCGTCCGGAAAATGCGTTAGGCATTACGCTTGCCCGTCAGGATGCCGAATACCCTGTCGATGCACAGCTTAAAACGGCGCTCGTTCAGCCGCTGCAAGCGCTTAGCGAATGGGCAACCGATCGTCCAGCACTGCGTGCGCTCTGCCAGCAGTTTGGTGAACTGGCGCAGGCCGGAACGCAACGCCTGCTGCCAGGACCCACCGGCGAGCGCAATACCTGGACGCTGTTGCCGCGCGAACGCGTGCTGTGTATCGCCGATGATGAACAGGATGCGCTGGTACAGGTTGCCGCTGTAACTTCCGTTGGTAGCTTAATCCTGTGGCCAGATGATACATTCCATCGCGACCTGGCAAAACGCCTGCCAGCAGTAGTTTCCGGGCGCATCCAGTTTGCCAAAGCGGACAACATCACTACACAGCCGTTTGATGCGGTTATATTCCACGGTGATTCCGATCAGCTTCGCGCACTGTGTGAAGCGGTGGCGGCCCGCGAAGGGGCGATTGTGTCGGTCCAGGGCTTTGCCCGCGGCGAAAGCAATATCCTGCTGGAAAGGTTGTATATTGAGCGCTCCCTGAGCGTCAATACCGCCGCAGCTGGGGGGAACGCCAGCCTGATGACAATCGGCTAAGGTTGTGGTTAATTAAGGCTCCGGTAACGGGGCCTTTTTTTATGAAGCCAGAGGGAAGCATGAAACGAATCGTACTGACATGTGCAGCGCTGCTGCTGAGCGGCCAGGCGCTGGCGGATGACTGCGCCAACGCGAACACGCAGATTGAGATGAACACCTGTGCGGCAGAGCAGTATAAAGCGGCCGACGCCAAACTTAATGAAACTTATCAGAATGCGCTGAAGCGCGCCGCCCCAACCCAGCGCGATTTACTGAAAAAAGCGCAAGTATCCTGGATAACTTTGCGCGATGCGGACTGTGCGTTAATCAGTTCTGGCACTGAAGGCGGTAGCGTTCAGGCGATGATTTCCAGCCAGTGCCTGACGGATAAGACCAACGAGCGCGAAGCGTTTCTCGCCTCACTTTTGCAGTGTGAAGAAGGCGATTTAAGCTGCCCGTTACCGCCGGCCAGTTAACGCACGCGGATCCCTTCAATAATCATCCGCTGTACGCTCTCCACCGTTTGGTTAAAAAAGGCTTCATCACGCAGCGTTGCGCCCGTCACCGCCTCTACCTGTGGGGCAAAATCGGCGTAGTGCTGAGTTGAAGCCCAAATCATAAAAATCAGATGATGCGGATCGACCGGAGCCAGTTTTCCACTTTTGATCCAACCGGCAATCAGCGCGGATTTCTCATCAATTAGCGTTTTGAGATCCCCCTCCAGTTCTGCCATCAATAAAGGAGCTCCGGCCAGCATCTCCATACAAAACAGCCGTGAGGCCTGAGGGTAATCGCGCGACACTTCCAGCTTAAGGCGAATGTATTCTTTAATGGCCACCAGCGGCGCAAAGTCTTCGCGAAAAGCTTTCAATGGAGCCAGCCAGATGTCGAGGATCTGCCGTAAAACGGCGATATAAAGCACCTCTTTTGACGGGTAGTAATAAAGTAGATTGGTTTTTGACACGCCCGCCTGCTCTGCCACCTGCTCCAGGCGCGTGCCGTGGATCCCATATTGGGAGAAGATATTTAATGCCGCGGTTAAGATGGCCTGGCGTTTTGCACTGACGGCCTGCGAGCGCTTACCTGTTTTTTTCTCTGCGCGTTGGACCATGCGCCCTCTCCTTCTTGTGAGGGCGTCAGCATACCAAATCACGCGGTGAATGGTTAAATTAAAGCGATTCCGGCGGCGCCTCTTGTCCAAGCGATTTTTTCTTTTTGAACTTCAGCTCGCTGACCAGTACGCCAACAATAATGAATGCCGCACCAAGCAATGCAAGTAGCGGTAAGCGTTCACCCGCCAGACGGCCAAAGATCCCCGCCCACACCGGTTCACCGGTATAAATAACCGTCGCGCGCGTCGGCGAAACGCTGCGCTGCGCCCAGTTCATGGTGACCTGAATAATCGCGCTAAAAATCCCCAGCCCCAGCGCCACCACCAGCAATCCGGTAGACATTGGTGGTACGGTCTCTCCGGCCGGTCCCATCGCCATAAAGGCCACTATCGAAGCGGTTGCCAGTTGCACTACCGTTACCCGACGTACATCCACTTTTCCCGCCCACGCGCTAATCAGGATAATTTCTGCCGCAATCGCCACCGCACCGGCGAGCGTGATCCACTCGCCTTCGCCTAAAGCCAGTAAATTGCCTCCCGGTCCGGCAAGAAAAATCAATCCGATAAAGGCCAGCACAATGCCGACGCACGGCATCAGACCTGGTATGCGTCCCAGACACAACCATTGTAAAAGCGGCACCAACGGTACGTACATCGCGGTAATAAACGCCGATTTACTGCTGGGAATAAACTGTAACCCCCAGGTTTGCAGACTATAGCCCAGTGCAATTGCGATACCGATTGCAACCCCTGCTTTAACTTCCAGCCACGTCAGCTTATGCAGTGTGTGTAACGACAAAAGCGCGACCGCCAGAGCGGCAGTGGCAAAACGCACACCGACAAAGAAAAAAGGGCCGCTCAGGGTAACGGCATATTG
Organism: Citrobacter sp. MGH105; assembly: GCF_001037485.2. Lineage (NCBI taxonomy): Bacteria > Pseudomonadati > Pseudomonadota > Gammaproteobacteria > Enterobacterales > Enterobacteriaceae > Citrobacter > Citrobacter sp. MGH105. Next base: position 3,243,113 of record NZ_CP073048.1, read on the forward strand.
CACCGCCAAAAACGTGCCACCCCAGAACATGGTGATCACAATGAGGATCGCTTCCTGAGGTTTAACAGAGAAGGAATAACGAGAAAGTAATGACATGAGACACCCGATTAACTGAATGTCATTAGTCTGCGTTGCGTTTTGTTACAGTTCAACCTTGCAGACAAAAAAAACCGCCGGAAAGACCCGGCGGCGGTGGCTACGTAACGTCTGTCTCTGACTCTCAGTCGTCACGACATATCTGACAGATAGCCCGACAATTACGATTTGTTGTTGCCGTGACTATTTTTGCCCCCTTTTTTACCTGCCTCTGAAGCGCGTTGCGGGTCATTCTTGAAGTTGCCCCCGCTGTGCTGGCCACCTTTTCGACCTGCTTCTGATGCTCTTTCGCGGTCTTCCGCAAAGTTGCCGGAACCGCCCCGATGGTTTGCCATTACTGACCTCCGTCATTGATTAGACATCATATTGCATAGGTACTGAGGAGTGATACCTCACGCAGCGTTACGGGCGAGGCCCTGAAATAACTGCGTGGGAATAAGCATAGTGAAGTGTGGCCTGGGCAGACGCTAACTGTAATATCCTGCAACAGGATCAGGAGTGACAAAGAAATAATCACCATAAGAAATCAATAAGTCTTTCTTATGACTACCGAATTCTACCTGGTTAAATATGTATCATTTTGCTACAAAGCAGGTTGTTATAAAAATTGTTATAAATCAAAGAAGTGATTGTGAAATTTGCACTCCTGACAGTACGTCATATCTTTAAAGGTAGGTAGCGAATCGCTACGGACACGGTTAACTCGAGGAGTAGTGTAAAATGGCAAAAGTTCTGGTGCTTTATTATTCTATGTACGGACACATTGAAACTATGGCCCACGCAGTCGCAGAAGGCGCAAATAAGGTAGATGGCGCGGAAGTGATTATTAAGCGTGTACCAGAGACCATGCAGCCCGAGATTTTCCTTAAGGCTGGCGGCAAAACACAAAACGCACCAGTCGCAACCCCGCAAGAACTGGCTGATTACGACGCCATCATTTTTGGTACCCCCACGCGCTTTGGTAATATGTCCGGTCAGATGCGTACCTTCCTCGACCAGACTGGCGGGCTGTGGGCCTCTGGCGGCCTGTACGGCAAACTTGCCAGCGTATTCAGCTCAACGGGAACCGGCGGCGGTCAGGAACAAACCATTACATCAACCTGGACTACGCTTGCCCACCATGGGATGGTGATTGTACCTATCGGTTACGCGGCGCAAGAGCTGTTTGATGTCTCTCAAGTTCGCGGCGGTACCCCTTACGGTGCAACCACCATTGCCGGAGGCGACGGCTCCCGCCAGCCAAGTCAGGAAGAATTATCTATCGCCCGCTATCAGGGTGAATATGTCGCAGGTCTGGCAGTAAAACTCAACGGCTAATCTTCAACAGGAGGATTCGAATGCCAACTCAAGAAGCGAAAGCCCATCGCGTCGGCGAATGGGCAAGTCTGCGCAATACATCGCCGGAAATAGCCGAAGCCATTTTTGAAGTCGCACATTATGACGAGAAACTGGCGGAAAAAATTTGGGAAGAAGGTAGCGATGAGGTACTCATCAAAGCCTTTGAAAAAACAGACAAAGATTCGCTCTTTTGGGGTGAACAGACTATCGAACGCAAAAACGTCTAGCGCGCTGACTCCCCCGCGAACACGGGGGAGTTTTCTTTTACTTAGCCGCCTCATTCAGCACGCTATCAAACTTATCTATCGGGCAAAAACCATCTGCATCTATCGGACATCCTTTCAGCTCCAGCGTTACGCGCTGCGCCGGAGATTTCAGCGTCAGAACGTCTGCATTACGCAACTGCTGCGAGCTCTGATACACATACTCGATTTTCATCAGATCACGATTTGCATTGCTGTCATGCCAGCGCTGGAAGACAATCTTCCCGCCAATCGGCGTACGCTCGTTCTGATCGTGAAGCTGGTACGGTTTAAAATCCAGCGCGGTGAGCAGCGAAGCGATATTTGAATCATGCCCCACCAGCACGGTTATTTTCGGTGCTTTCGCGCGTTCAGTAACCAGCGCATTATCAATATATTTCACCAGTGGTTTGGCGACGTTCTGCGCCACTTCCGGGGAGGTGAACAGGCTATCCTGATAGCCGTTTTTCAGCTTCGACAGAACCTTCCACTGCTGATCCGATTTAATCTCGTCCCAGGCAACCTTGTCCATCGGGAAGCCTTCGTAAAATTGCAGCGTGAAGGCATCAACCAACGAATTTCCCACCTTCAGCGGCCCCGAAACGCCTGGCTCCTGCTGGTACTTCGCGCTAAACGTATCTTTGGCATCGGTCAGGGAACACTGCTGTTTTTCTTTGCAGGACGGAGAGTCTTTGTAGTCGGTCATTTGCTCAAGCAACTGATAGCTATCGTTGAGCTGCATTTTGCTGCGCTCTTTCTCCATGGCCTGAACGGCCTGCTGGCTGAAGGCGGCGGAATCATCGGTGATCACCGGGTTAAAGGTGGGATCCATGGTGCCCATTTTTTCCTGATGATGGACCGGAACATCGCAACCAGGGAAAGCACCGGTAACAAAGAACTGCGCCGTGGCGACCGTACGCTGCAGGCTGTTAGCATAGGTATAGACCGTGTTCGGTGCCGGGCATTCGCCCGATTTCACCATCCCCTGCTCTGCCAGCCACTCTCGCATGTAGTGGCCCATATAGATTTCCAGCACACCGCCCTTGGTAGTGAGTTGCCCACCGGGGACATCCCATTCTGGCCATTGTTTGGGGGTGGACTGTTCAAGAACGCTGCCATTATTGGCTAAAGGTGCGCGTAAGTTATGCCGACTCATCATCAATACTTGCTGAAGCTGATAGCCTTCCGGCGCGGTCTGCGCCTGCGCGGCGGTTGACAATAAGACAGCCCCTGCCACGGCTGTGGCGATTAACGATTTATTCATCCCTACGACCTCTTGTTGTTATCAATCACAACAGAGTGTGACAGAAATATGACATATTTCCGGGAACGCTTTCGCAAAACAGACCATCTAGCCTGTCGTTTTAACACCAAACTCGGTTTCGAGTTTACGAATGCCAAGAGGTGTGAAGATGACATGGCGGCTGCCCTGTTCGGTTTTTATCCATCGCTGTTCACTGAACCAGCGCAGCAGCGTTGCGCCAAGCACCCCACCAGGATGATAACGTCGTTCGCTCCAGTCCAGACAACCGCAGGTTAACTTCCGCCGGGATGAGCCCGCCGCCAGGACAATCCCCATCTGTGCCAGCTTTTCCAGGCCAAGAGGAGTCAGCGTTTCACCATCCGGCGTTAACCACTGACGGAAAACCAGCGTATCGAACAACCTCACCGCAACCTCTCCGGCGAGATGGTCGTAGCAGGTGCGGGCATGCCGCAAATCTGGCGGTGTAGTGATTCTGCGGGGCGTTGATGTCGCCCACGCAACGCCCATCAGGCGTTCCAGCAGTTCAGCGATATCGGAACCTGCAAGGCGAAAATAACGATGTCTGCCCTGCGCCAACGCGACAACAAAACGTTGTTCGCACAGACGCGCCAGATGCGCGCTGGCGGTCGACGCGGATATATCCGCCACCGCGCTGAGCTCAGTTGCAGTCCAGGCGCAGCCATCCATTAGGGCGCACAACATACGTGAGCGCGATTTATCGGCCATCACTGCCGCAGTGAGTGCCATTTTCGACTCCAGATCGCCCTCTTCTTCATGTAACATCACGGATGCCATAACGACCTCATTGGCCCTGAATCTCTGAATTAACGATGCCATGAAAGTCGCGCAAAGTCACCGCACCGGTCACACAGCACGCAGCATCATCTCTGTACCCAACCCGACCAGACAAAACAGAAAACAGCGTTTAAACACGAGCGGAGAAATAACCCTTCGCACACGGGTACCTATCCATTGGCCAATCAGCGCAGGAACAATGGCCAAAGCCGACAAACTTAACGATTGTATGGGCAGCGCGTTGTGCCACCACAGACCCAGCGCCAATGCCAGAGTCGAAAAGGTAAAAGAGATCCCGAGCGCCTGCACCAGTTCATCTTTCTCAAAGCCGAGGGACTGGATCCAGGGCACGGCGGGCATCACAAACACCCCGGTTCCGCCGGTCAATAAGCCGGTCACAAATCCAATAACGAGGGAGTACGGTTTTTCACGCTGCGGGGCCACCGCGATTTTCTTTCCCGCCAGCGTCCAGATAGCGTAGGCCACCAGCGCTACGCCGAGTGCAAACTGAGTTCGGGTGGTGTCACCACCGGTAATCCAGGCGCTGGCAAGCAGTGTCGCCACCACTACTGTCAGCAGCATTGGCCACAGTCGTTTGAGTAATTGGCGTGTATTTCCACCGCCGCCAAACTGGAACAAATTGCTTATCAGCGAAGGCAATAACAGCATGGCCGCCGCGGCAACTGGCGAAATAAGCGATCCGAGGATCCCCATTGCCACGGTGGGTAATCCCATACCCGTAACGCCTTTCACCATCCCGGCGAGGACAAATGTGGCGGCAATCATCACCACCAGGGCGGGTCCAAACGCTAAAGAACTCGTCATGTTGCACTTTCCTGGAAAAGAGAAGATGACTGATTCTGGACGTTAATCACCGTGTTTGCTTCGTCAGGCAACGAAATATGCCTTCCTGGGGAGGGCGACGCCATAAAAAATGCCGGGTTTCCCCGGCACATTTATCAGAACGTTTTCGCCCACCACAACCGAAGTTTCATGCCCCAGTAGCTGGTCCAGCCGCTGGTGGTTGATACTACCCGACCTTGTGACATCACCACCAGCGTTGGCGTGACGCTGATTGCCCAACTGCGGGAAATGGCCCCGTTCGCATCATTGATGACCGGAAAGTCCACGCCTTTACGCGACAGCCAGCGAGATACCTCAGCTTCATTTCCGGAACGTAACGCAATGGTCATCACATTTTCCCCTTCTGAACGCAGCCTGGCGACTTCCGGCGTCGTGAAGCGGCATACGCCGCACCAGCTCGCCCAGAAATAAAGCAACACCGGCTCGTCTTTGCTGAGCGCCGCCAGCGTGACGGTTTCACCATCCAGTGTTTGTAAAGGCGTGCTGTCAAAGGAGGCAGGGAGCTGCGGCGCGCGCCAGGCATCCATCAGCAGCATTGCCCCCGCCAACAGCGCCAGTAAGATCAGCCCTTCGCGCAACCAGCGGCGCAGTTTACTGAGCATTGGCCGCCGCCAGTTTTTCTTTTACCACTTCCTCAAGGGTTTCCCACGGTACCGCGCCGGGAATAAGTTCATCACCAATAATCGTTGCGGGGGTTCCCTGCACCCCCACCAGTCGCGCCAGTTGCAGGTTAGTGCTCAGCGTTTCAGCACTTTGGGCGTCCAACGTCACCGGACTGGCCCCCGCTTTTTCCTGCGCCTGTTTGATACTGACGTCGGTATGATAGCCCTTCTTCTGCATCAATTTTTCATGTAATGCCAGGGACTGTTGCGGATGCTCATGCCATGTCGTCAGCACGGTCCGCGCCGCCAGTTCCGAACTTTCACCTTTAAACGGCAGCGGTTTAATCACTACCGCCACGTCAGGGTATTTCTGCACAATTTTTTCCAGCATTGGATCCAACTGCTTGCAGTATGGGCAGTTGTAATCGGTGAAGTTTATCAGGGTCAGTTTCGCCTGCTTCGCGCCAATCCGCGGGCTGTTGGGATCGTTAAACAAGGCTTCCTGAATTAATGCTTCAATTTGCTTTTCCTGTTCCGGGGTAAACGGCGCAGGCTCTTTCGCGATACTGACGGCAGAAAACAGGGTTAACAACAGAACAATCATCATTTTCATGGGGTTACTCCTTTGGCATCATTCAACGTTTGCAGTACCGCATCGCGGGTTAACAACGTGGGTAACGCCTGGCCATCCGGCAGACCGGGGCCATAAATTTGGTTATACGGCACAGCAACCTGGCCGCGTTTTTTTAGAAATTCGGTAATAGCTTCAGAAGGGAGTGTCCAGTCGCCGCGCAGCGCCACCACATCCGGCTGTTGCAATGCGGCCTGTACGTCTTCTTTATGCAACACGTTGTATTTGTTTACCTTACAGGTGATGCACCAGTCGGCTGTGACGTCAATGAACACGCGCTTATGTTGCGCCAGCGCATCCTCAATCGCCTGCTCGCTTAGCGGTTGCCAGTTCACGCTTTCTTTAGCGCTACTTTGTCCGCTAAACCCTAAGTGTGGGAGCAGCAACGTCGCAAGCCAGATAGCCGAACCCAGCATCATCACGCCAAGCAGACGCCGCAAAATATTCATCCACCGCCCTGGCCGCGGCAAACGCAGCGCCAGACCGGGACGCAGGGCCACCAGCAGCCACGGTAAGCTCATCCCCAGCCCAAGTGCGATAAACAATCCCCACAACGTCGGCAGCGAAGCGGTCAATGCTACCGCCACCGCCGTTCCCAGAAACGGGGCACTGCACGGCGTGGCAAGCAGTGTCGCAAATGCACCTTGCCAGAAATGTCCCGACAGTCCGTTGCCGCCGTGAGTCGCCAGCGTGGTGGTCATCGCAGAAGGGAGTCGGAATTCAAACCACCCGAACAGGCTGGCGCTGAACGTCAGCATCACTAGCACCATGACGCCAATGAACCACGGATTCTGAAACTGGATCCCCCAGCCAAGGGCCTGATTGGTTAAACGCAGCACCGTCATCAATAGCGCCAGTGCCATAAACGAGACCAGTATTCCGGCTACCGATGCGAGGAACTGACGACGGATCTGGCGACGACTTTTTTCCTCGACCAGCAAAATAGAGCCCAGCTTCATGCCCAGAACCGGTAACACACAGGGCATCAGATTGAGGATCAAACCACCCAGCAGTGCCATGAGCACCACTTGCCACAGTGGGAGTGAGGCGTTCTCAACAACCGGGGCTTCGCCAATCGCAAGACGACTCTCCTGGGCAACACCGTTATCTGCCAGCACCAGCGTGACTGACTTACCACGCAGATCCGGCGCGCCTTCTCCCCAACCGTCATGTACAGGTACCGTAGCGCGTAACGTCTCCCCCTCAACATGAATTTGCGGCATGCCAAAATCCGCATCATCAACAGCATCCAGATACAGCCCTGGTTCAGTCCAGCCTCCCGCACGGCGAGCCTCGACGACTAACTCTCCCGCCCGTGCGCCAGCGCTCAGAGCATCGGTCAGGCCGCTGGCAAGTGGGATCTGTCCCATCGCCTGAGCATAGTCATGTGCAAAAGTCGGGTCCTGGGCTGTGGGCATCACGGAAAAAGGAAAATCCGTCAACAGGCAAACGTTGCTACAGGTGGATAGCGTCAAAACGCCGCTAAGCGTGGCGGGCGATCTGCCGCGCACCACCATCGGGAACGTCACCTTATCGTGATACCCTTGGGTAGTGATATTGGCGACCTCAAAACGAGCAGGGGTTGGCCAGAACCAGTCGACCGCGGGCATTTCCCCTTTCCAGGCGATAGCAGGCGCAACGCCCCCCTCGCCCGGAGAACGCCAGTAGGTTTTCCAGCCGTCCTCCAGTTTGACATCCAGCAGCAGACGGGTTTCACCGCCAGCGGACGTATCAGCGCGTAACCGCACGCTGGCGTGATCGTTATCGGGTGAACGCAGCCAGCCGGGTTCAGCCGCCCAGGATACGGGCAGCCATAGCAATAACAGACAGAGCAGTGCCTGCCTGAAAACAGTCATCATAGTTTTTCTCCGTGAATAATTATCTAACAGTCAGCAACGGCTGTTCTGTCATTCACGGAAGACGCAAAATCGGAGATGCACCCGGAGAGTGGGCGGCGAGATGGCTCGCGGTGGGAAAAAAGGTAGACGAAACGCCCGCACTGGCGCCAGCAACGACAGCAGCAGGCACAGCACCAGAATAGCACCTTCAAACAGTACTGGTGGCGCAGCCAGTAATGATTTCGCACTCAGTTCACAAGGGGTAACGGGTGAGGCCTCATCGGTCTGCACTTGTGCGCTGGCGACAACGCTTGTAACGGCGGTGTCCATCTGCAACGCGTGCAGGCCCGCCATGCGTTGTGCGGTGCAAACCATCACCACAACACATGCCAGACAGAGGAACCACCATCCCATCCGTTGACGTTTCGCCATTATACCCTCACTCATTGATGCGAGTTATCTTAACCACTCGCCAGGTTTTGGCAACCTTTACGCTGTAAAGTTATGTCCTGCCATCTGCTGGATATACCGCGATTTCAATCAGATTGAGATCGGGATCCCTGACATACACCGAGCGAATAGGTCCTGTCGCTCCGGTACGTGCAACGGGCCCTTCAATAATCTCGACCCCGTGGGTTTGAAACGTCTCCATCACCTCTTCCAGCGTACGCGTGGTGATAAAACATAAATCCAGCGCCCCCGGCGTTGGCGCGTAGGCTTTGGGTTCAAACTCTTTTCCCCGAATGTGGAGATTGATTTTCTGATTGCCAAAGACGAAGGCTTTCCGACCTTGCGCGAAGGTTTCCAGCCTCATGCCTAAAAGCTCGACATAGAAACGAACGCAAGCCTCTTCATGATTGGTGGTTAGTACCAGGTGATCCAGGTGGTCGATCATAGCGATATCCATTTGGGTTGCTCATCTCTGACACTTACCCTATTCATTCACGCGCGACAAGAAAAAGAAAATCTACGGAGTTATTTGCAGAACTTAACGCAACAACCTGTAATTCACGCTTTAAAAACGAAATGATAATTAATCATATTCCCGCCTTTATTTATTACACTATAACATTGCTAAAAACACCCCTGAAAATATCACGCAAGTTATCATTCACTATTTACGAAGAATGCCAAAAGATATTTCCATGACAGCACACAGATAATGCCCACCACGTACTGATGCGTAAATGAAAGTAAGGGTCAGCGCATTTCCAGAGAATTTCCTTATTATATTCAGACGCAATGAATAACGTATTCATTAGCAGATAATTTGTTTATTAAATGTTATTTAGAGTATATGGAAATGAAAAAATATTTATTACCCCTGATTGGGTTACTTTTTACAGTTAGCGCTCAGGCAGCATCATTTACCGACGGCAAAGAGTATATCTCACTGGAAAAACCTGTCGCTTCCGCTCCAGCCGCACTGAAGTTTTTCTCATTCTATTGCCCTTCCTGTTATCAGTACGATGAAGTTTTTGAAATCACTGATAACGTGAAAAAAGTATTGCCTGCAGATGTCAAACTCACCGAATACCACGTCGACTTTTTAGGTCCGCTGGGGCAAGACATGACCCACGCCTGGTCCGTCGCCATGCTGTTGAACGTACAAGATAAAGTTAAGCCGTTGCTTTTTGATGCCGTTCAGAAAAAACAAACCGTTAAAACAGCGGAGGATATTCGTAACGTATTTATCAGCGCGGGCGTCAGCGCCAGTGATTATGATGCGGCATGGAATAGCTTTGCCGTGAAATCACTGACCGCTAAGCAGCAAGAAATGGCGAAGGCAGTTGATTTAACCGGTGTGCCCGCCATTTTTATCAACGGAAAATATATGATCAATCCAAAAGGACTGAAGTCAGATGACCTTAATGCATTCGTGCAAAACTATGCTGATACGGTCCGCTTCCTGATAAGCAAATCCTGATGTTTAGCTAATCTCATTTTTCGCACCACACAACAGATGACGTAACCTCAACTGCGCTGTTGGTGGTGCAATGCCTGCATCGTTTATCGCAATATCCTCCCTTCCCGGTTGGCATACGCCGTTATCAGGATTACCCTAAAAGTAGCGGTGATACCTGTTGTCAGGTTTCACCTTCTGCAAGTGTTGATTTACACGAGAGAACGCTATGGAATTAAAGGATTATTACGCCATTATGGGCGTGAAACCGACAGACGATCTCAAGACAATCAAGACCGCCTATCGTCGACTCGCCCGTAAATATCATCCAGATGTCAGCAAAGAGACTGATGCGGAGGCCCGGTTTAAAGAGGTTGCAGAAGCCTGGGAAGTATTGAGTGATGAGCAGCGACGCGCCGAGTACGACCAGCTGTGGCAGCACCGCAACGACCCACAGTTCAGCCGTCAATTCCAGCAAGGAGAGAATCAAAGCTACAGCGCCGAAGATTTCGACGATATCTTCTCCTCCATTTTTGGCCAGCGTGCGCACCAGTCGCGCCAGCGCCCTGCCAGCCGCGGGCACGACATTGAAATTGAAGTTGCCGTATTCCTCGAAGAAACGCTTACTGAGCATAGCCGCACTATCAGTTACAACCTGCCAGTCTATAATGCGTTTGGCATGGTAGAACGAGAAATTCCTAAAACGCTGAATGTGAAAATTCCGGCTGGCGTCGGTAACGGTCAGCGTATCCGTCTGAAAGGCCAGGGTACCCCCGGCGAAAACGGTGGACCGAACGGTGATTTGTGGCTGGTGATTCATATTGCGCCGCATCCGCTGTTCGATATTGTTAATCAGGATCTGGAAGTTGTCGTTCCCCTCGCGCCGTGGGAAGCTGCGCTGGGTGCGAAAGTAACCGTTCCGACGCTGAAAGAGAGCATCCTGCTGACCATTCCTGCAGGCAGTCAGGCCGGCCAGCGACTCCGCATTAAGGGCAAGGGTCTGGTAAGTAAAAAACATACCGGCGATTTGTATGCGGTGATCAAGATCGTCATGCCACCGAAACCTGACGACGCCAGTGCCGCCCTGTGGCAACAACTGGCGGATGCACAAAAGACCTTTGATCCGCGCAAAGAGTGGGGGAAAGCATAATGGCTAACGTTACCGTCACTTTTACCATTACCGAATTTTGTCTGTACACCGGTGTATCAGAAGAAGAACTGCATGAGATTGTCGGCTTAGGGGTGATAGAACCCCATGAAGACGAGACGTTTGATGATCATGCGCTGACAGTAATGCGTCGCGCGGTGCGTCTGCGTCAGGAGCTGGAACTTGACTGGCCAGGGATTGCCGTTGCGCTGACGTTGCTGGAGGAGAACGCTCAGTTACGCCAGGAAAACCGCCTGCTGCGCCAGCGCCTGTCTCGCTTTATCAGCCATCCGTAGTGTGTCAGGACCAGCATAGTGCTGGTCCTTTTATTATCCGCCCCGCGCTCTTAATGACATTGCCCAGCAGATGGCATACAGTCTGAGATAAGAATTATCTTAAACAATAAGACGTTGAGTCATGCAGCTTAAACCCCTCACGAAAGGTCGTTTTCACAACATCTGGCAGCAGGATGATGCCTTGATTGAGAAGATATTTCAGGAACTGCTCTCTGAAACGCAGATTATCCAGGAAGATGAGTATCTATACCGCCAGGGACAGGTTGTCGATCGACTGATCATGGTGCAATCCGGAAGAATTTCGCTGCGTTACAGCGCGGAGAATGGCCGCCGATTCCAGTTGGGCGCCATGGAATGCGACGAGCAGCTTTTTGGTGAAATGGAGTTTTTTACCGGGTATCACTGCCAGCTAGATATCGTCGCGGAAGAACCATTGACCGTAGCGGTGTGCAGCTGTGACCGTCTGGAAGAAGCGCTGAATCAGCACCCCAGACTGGCGATATTTTTTGCCAGTGCAATGGCGATTGATTATCAGGATATGCTGGAAATCTTCCTGCACCGGATGCTCTACCCTATCGTACATAACGTGGCGTATGACCTGTATCGCCAGCATCAGAACAAGCAGCCGATGGATGGTTTCCATAAAAAATACCAGGAAGCTGAGCGATTCGGCACAACCGACCGGGTCTATCGGCGGGCGGTTAAAGCGCTGACGGATGCCGGGCTGGTAACGCGAACGAAGCAAGGACTGGAAATTAAGGATCTGGATGGGCTGCGTAAATTTCTCGGCAATGACATCATTGACTGACACACCAACTCTCGTTAACAGAATATTGGTGTGTCATTTCGGCGCAATCAGAACTTATAGGTGAGGCTGAAATAGTGACCGAGCCCGGTGGTACGCCCTGCTCCGCCGTGGTTTTCCATCAATGCCATGTTACGGAAATACTTCAGGCCATAACCGACTGCATAATGCTCTGAATGCCAGTAGATACCGTTATACCATTCAATTGCGTTATTGCTGTATAACGGTTGATTAGCAATCTTATTCGCGGCGAACTGGTAGTCAAAGTACCCCTGATAGTTCAGATAACTGCCGTTGGCAAAGGTATAGAATGGCGTCGACCAGTTAGTCGAGAACATATAGCCATCCCACTTTCCTTCGTTATCCGCACCGTAGTTTTCACGAACATAGTGCGCATAGATGTTCATTCCCACCAGACCAAACCACGGGACCTTCACATCTGTACCCAGGCCAACGTAATGTTCAAATAATTCCCGGTCGCCAATGTTATTTACCGTTGCAATATAGAATTCGTTAAACGGCCCAACGGATAAATCTTTATTAAAAATAGCGTCCAGGGAAAAACGCGGAGATATCTTGGCAAAGAAGTTATCCCCCCCATGACGATCGTCCTGCTCGCGATCCAAAATATCAAAGAAATCCACATAACCGTACAGATCGATAATGCCAGAGCGTGCACCAAACTCCAGTTCCAGATAGGTGTCATTGCGAATACCATATGGCACTTTCGCGTCCACACTTTGCATTAAGTTCATCTGCATCCAGTTAAAATCATTTTTACGGATGTTGCCATCAGTATAGTCAGCTGCGAATGCTTGCATACAGCTCATTGTCACTACTGCACCCAGGATTGTTTTTTTAATCATTAACTTATTGTTCTTCAGCATTTTTCAATTCCTTTGAGTAAGGTTGAGTATCGCCCCACCATATAAATAGTGTGGCGACTGGCTATTTAATTAAAGAGGTAAGTGTTATTAGTGCTTTTAATTACGCTTGAGTTTTAATGTCACCATCAACATGACAAAGATAATTAAATACAACACCGGTATTGCGTACATAATTTTCTGCAATCCCATTGTTTTTTCCATGAGCGCGCTAATCGCCGGACTAAACATGGCCCCGGCACTGCCGCTAATTAAAATATAAGAAACGTTCTGACTGCTCGCGCGCTTCACGAAAGAAACACCGTAGGCAATAAATGAGTTATACAGTGCAGCACAGACAAACCCGTAACTGTAGGCCAGATAATCAAGCCCGGAGATATTATCCTTCGTGACGATAATTGTGGTAATAATGCTAGCCAGCAAAATAATACTTAGCAGAAAATAATGTATCTTCACCCGAGAAACAATGACGGTTGATACTAATGCCCCGACCAGTGCAGCGCCCCAGTATTGCGTAATAATATTTCCTGCTTCTTCAAAGGGAATGCCAAATTTGTTCTTCACAAATAATGGTGCCCAGGTCAGGAAGGTGTACAGCGCCAGCATACCTAAGAACAGGCCAATGCCTCCGCTGATGATCCCTGGATTCCACTCCGATTTTACCTTGTCTGTCCGATCTGCCGTGGGAGCCGCCTCGCAGGCAGTAAAGCGGGTGAGTGCTACAACGCCCAGCGTGAGTAAGGCCACCATACCTACGCTCAGATAGCTGTAACTCCACGACATATTGTGCGTCAGGGCGAAGGTCGTGATCAGCGGAAAAACCACGCCCGCAACGTTGAAAGTGGCGTCCTGCACCACCAGCATCGTACTTTGAATACGATCCTGCCAGACCGATACCACAATCGTTCCCGCCACGCACAGACCGATCCCACCGCAAAAACCCACCAGGGTCATGGCGACCATCACAGGCCATAAACCAGGGCTTAAATGCATTGCCAGAGCGCAAAGGAACACTATCGAATAGATAATGAGCGTCATACGCTTCACACCGATTTTCTCAATCAGGAAAAAGGCGGCGATGGTGCCGGCTAATGCTCCACCATTGAGCAACGAAAATATCGAAGCAACGGTATTCACATCGGCACCGTAGCGTACTGCAATCGGTTCGATTAGCATACCGAACTGACTGGCAAACCCTGCCATAATAAAATTTGCCAGAAAACTAATCAGCGTAAGTGCTATTTTATTCTTCATATAATGCCATCTCTGATTGGTTCAATTAAAAGCCGGAACTAAGCGGTAACAGCCGTATTTAGTGCCAGCTCAATCATGTTGTTAAAGGTCAATTGTCGTTCTTCTGCGGTTGTTTCTTCACCGGTCAGGCAATGATCGGAGACAGTTAAAATAGCCAGCGCTTCAATATTAAACTGATGCGCTAAAGCGTATAAGCCTGCTACTTCCATATCTACACCCAGCACACCGAACTTTTCCAATGCCGGTATTAAATTTTCGTCAGGATCGTAATAAAGATCGCCGCTGAACACATTGCCGACTTTAATATCGATACCGGCCTTCTGTGCCAGCGTCCACGCCTGCTGCAATAATGGGAAATAGGCGGATGTTGCCATCGCATAGCCTGCGCTACGTTTTAAATTTGTGACTGAATCCGTTCCGGCGGCGACGGCCAGGATAATATCGCGCATTTTGACATGATGTTGTGTTGCCCCTAAACTGCCGACGCGAATAATTCTTTGCACACCAAAATCATGTACCAGTTCATGGGCATAAAGCGTCATTGAAGGAATGCCCATTCCATGTCCCATCACCGAAACAGGTTGCCCAAAATATAAACCGGTATAACCCAGCATATTACGTACATTGGTGACTTCGCGGTAATCCATTAGATAATTTTCGGCAATAAATTTAGCGCGGAGCGGATCGCCCGGCATAATAACGGTTGGCGCGAAATCACCTGGCCTGGCATTAATATGTGCAGTCATAACAATTCCTGAATTATGGGTATTGAAGATATGCAGGGATTGTAACCAGACGTTTGTGAGGTGATTGAGGACAAAAGTCCTGCTCAGAGGATCGGCCTCTCATTTTTGAGAGTTAGTGTTGTAGTGCCCCCGCAATACAGGCTGGGGACACGTCAGAGATTGTCAGGGCTTGTCGACCTTTCCGAACAGTAACGCGGTGTAATGGGTGTTTATTTTACCGCTGCGCTTACCGTCGGTGCCGAAATAGCGGTCATCCCGACACAAACGTTCGTTGGTGTCACAAAACAGGCCACCGCGGAATGTAAAAGCCGAGGTATCGAACTGTCCGGCAGCTGCCAGTTTTTCGCCCTGCTGCTTGCCAAGATATTTCGTGGTCAACGCCACCGACAAACCGTGTTCATCGGCACAGATGGTTTTATCGCACAATACGCCCGGCGCTGGACTGTTTAGCCCAGTCGTTGCTGCGTACGCCGACAATGACAGAATGCTTAGCGCCAGCAAGGTGCCAACTTTTATCATCATAATCTCCTTATATCAGCTGACTTGCGCCAAAAGTATAAAGCAAAAAGCGGGGGCTTTCGGCAACCTATTCTTACAGATGACGTGGCTGTGGCATTCACAGCCCCTTAATCATCTGCTTACTGCGCTGACTGGCGTCAACATGTCGATCTGGTTTTACATCAATGTTAAACTCCCTTTCTTCCTGTTAAGCGTTTTTAATCATGATAAAACTACTTTCTCGCTACATTTCCGTCGGAATCGTAAACACGGCATTGCATTGGGCCGTGTTCGGCATCATGGTGTACATCATGAAAAATGACCAAGCTGTGAGCAATGTAGTGGCATTCTTATGCGCAGTAACATTTTCATTTTTTGCTAATGCAAAATTCACCTTCAATGCAAAAGCCACCAGCAGAGGATACATACTGTTTGTTGGTTTTATGGGGTTGTTGAGTTTCATCTCCGGTCAGATTTCCGATCGCTTTAATATTTCCCCACTCATAACGCTGATTGAGTTCTCCTCAATCAGCTTAGTATGTGGGTTTGTATACTCTAAATTTGTTGTTTTTAGGGATCCGAAATGAAAATTTCTCTGATAGTGCCAGTCTTCAATGAAGAAGATACAATACCTATTTTCTACAAGACGGTGCGAGGATACGAAGAACTAAAAAAGTACGATGTTGAAATTGTGTTTATCAACGACGGTAGCAAAGATGCTACAGAATCAATTATTAATGCCCTTGCCTTATCTGATTCGCTCGTTGTTCCCGTTTCATTCACACGTAATTTTGGAAAAGAAGCCGCCATATTTGCAGGCCTGGAATGTTCCACTGGAGAAGCCGTTATCCCAATCGATGTCGACCTACAGGATCCAATTGAAACAATTCCTTTGATGATAAATAAATGGTTATCGGGTGCAGATATTGTACTGGCAAAGCGTGCGGACCGTTCTACAGATGGCAAACTTAAGCGAAAAACCGCTGAATGGTTCTATAAATTGCACAATAAAATAAGCGACCCGAAGATCGAAGAGAACGTTGGTGACTTCAGACTCATGTCCCGCGATGTCGTAGAAAATATCAAACTCATGCCGGAACGTAATCTCTTTATGAAGGGTGTTCTTAGCTGGGTGGGAGGTCGTACTGACGTAGTGGAGTACACTCGAGCAGGCCGCATAGCCGGTAAATCAAAGTTTAATGGCTGGAAATTGTGGAATCTCGCACTCGAAGGTATTACCAGTTTTTCAACGTTCCCACTCCGAATTTGGACTTACATTGGTTTTTTTGTCGCCACTTTATCCTTCTTATTCGGCGCATGGATGATTATAGACAAAATATTTTGGGGCAATCCGGTAGCGGGATATCCATCTATTATTGTTTCAATTCTTTTCCTGGGCGGTATTCAGTTAATTGGAATCGGTGTACTCGGGGAGTACATAGGTAGAATATATATTGAAACCAAACAAAGACCGCGCTACATAGTTAAAAAACAAGATGGGATTTAACATGTTTTCTAAATTCGATAAAAAATTATTTTTTATTTATTCAGGACTGGCTCTCCTATTTATTTACCCTCTAATTCAAGCTGGAATATATTATAGAGATGATTTAGACAGATCGATCACTGGAAACTACGGCTGGCGAGGTTTAGGTCGACCTTTTGCGGATGTTATAGCAAGAATTTTTTCTGCAAGTGGCCACTACAATCTAGATTTATTTCCTTATACCATGATCTCGTCCTGCATTCTCTTAGGAGCATCTTCACTTGCACTTAGTAAACATTTGATTAAATCAGATGTACCTAACGCTAAAATAGTTGCCGCACTTTTAATATTCAACCCATTTATCCTGCAAAATATCGCTTATAGATACGATAGCCTGGGAATGTCTATTTCCTTTTTCGTGGCTGTAGTGGCATATACATACCAAAATAAAAACTTGACGCTAGAGATAGCAATAAAGTTGATAGCGGGTGTATTATCCTTAACATTGTATCAACCGTGTGCAAATATTTTCATCGGTTTGCTGGCTGTTGACGTAATAATTATCGCAATAAAAAAACAGACACATATCAAAGAATCGGTAATATTTTTATTTAAAAAAACAATTTTATTTATCTCATTTTATCTTATCTACATGATTTTCTTCTCTCCAAAACACAACTCGCGCTCAGAGTTAATATCTTTGGATAAGGGAGGATTTGAGCACCTAATCGGAACATTAACCTCTTTAAAAGCAATAACCCTTTCATATTTTTACCACCCTGTTTACATTTACTTTGCTATTCCGATACTAATTAGCCTGGTGTTTATGCTCATTTCTTATCGCACAAACATAGGGAGTATAGTATCCTTTATTTTGTATAGTGGATTGTCTTTTTTAATATTCATTATATCTCTTATGGGGCCAACTATATTACTTCAGGATGCACCGGTACTCCCCCGTACCTTAGTATCATTTTCAGTCATATTGGTTATAATTGCTATACCCATTATGCATTTTGCTCCACGCTTTAAATATGCAGCATTGATACCGGTTATTGCTTCACTTGCTTTTAGTGCTCAACTAAGCAACACAATGAAATCACAACAAGAATACGAAGATTTTGTTTTTAACATGATTGCGCAAGATATTGCCAATCATAAAAACATCGTATCTATTGGTACTGTAGGTCAATTAAATATAAATGAAAGAGCAAAGCTAATAGTAGAGAGCAAACCGCTCATAGGTTACTTCGTTTTCCCAGCCACTGAATTCTTAGCGTCCTTTCAATTGATCAATAAAGGATTAACACAAACACGACATGGTTATACTGATGTGAATGAAAGCAAAAATCAATTTGCAGATATGATTAACAAAGGAATTAAACCTGTATCATCTAATGAATATTATTCATTATTCATCTCAGATAACACCGCTATCGTCTACTTAGGTAAATTTAACAATTAACGATTACAAGCCCTCACACCTAAATGTGGAGGGCTTTGTTTTTGAAGAAGTTTCTACACCAGTCATTTCAAGTGATATCAGGGATTACCATAGCTCACTCAGGCTGCGTTGGAGTATATGATAGCTGCTTACGTTATTCAGTTTACTTGCCAAATATAGAGCATGTAATGCGCTTCAGCACCACCGACATTCACGACACCCTGTTTTAAATCTTTCTCAAAAGCAAAAAGGGGTTACCTTTCGGTAACCCCTTTTCATGTTTGGCGGAAGCGTAGAGATTCGAACTCTAGAACCCTTTCGGGTCGCCGGTTTTCAAGACCGGTGCCTTCAACCGCTCGGCCACGCTTCCAATGAGGCGCACTATAAACATCCCGAACGGACCTGTAAAGCACCAATGTGTTCGTTTGCCTGAAAAATAGCCAAAATGTTGTTAATCGACTGAAATAACAACAGATTGACCATTTATTCAGCACGAATACCAGCTATAGCACTTAATGTTTTTTGATGTACATATCTTTGGTGTAGTAATTTCCCCGGTTATCCGGCGCAAATCCCCCCACCCACGGCTTCACCAGATGCGTGCGGACATAGTGGTAAACCGGAATCGCGGGCACATCCTCACCTAAAAGGTCTTCAGCCTGCTGATAGTATTTGCCGCGTTCTTCCAGTGAACTTGATTTCGCCGCATTACGCATCGCTTCATCAAAGGCGGGGTTACTGTACTTGGTGGTGTTCTCGCTATCACCGGTCCGGAAGATATTGAGGAAACTTGAGGCATCATCATAGTCGGCTATCCACGCATAGCGCACGACGTCAAAATTACCGGTGTGCATAGTGTCCAGCATGGTTTTCCATTCCTGATTTTGCAGCTTCGCCTCGACGCCAAGGTTTTTCTTCCACATCGACGATGCGGCAATCGCAATACGCTGGTGCGTTTCGAAGGTGTTGTAGAGCAGATTTAAGCTAAGCGGATGCTCAGGACCAAAACCGGCTTCAGCCAGCAGTTTTTTGGCTTCAGCAATACGTTTTTCGAGCGGCCATGACGCATACTCCGGCGCATGCAGTTTCACCCCACCTATTTCCGGCTGGCTGATAACCCACGCTGCTCGCTGCCCCTGCCCCATCACCTTTTGCGCAATGATGTCTTTATCCAACGCCATATTCAGCGCCCGGCGCACGCGCGGATCATTAAACGGCGCGCGGGTTGTATTGAACTGATAGTAATACGTTGAAAGCTGAGGCGAGACATGCAGTTCATCCCCCATTGTTTCTTTCAGTTGCGCGAACTGGTTAACCGGTACGCTATACACAATGTCGATTTCACCGGCCTTATAGCGATTTACGTCAGCCGACTCTGAGCTAATAGGCAAATAAGTAACTTTATTAATAACCGTATGCCGATCGTCCCAGTAATGTGGGTTACGCTCGGCAACGATGCGCTCATTAACCACCCACTGCGATAATTTGTACGGCCCGCTGCTGACAAAATGCTCTGGCCGGGTCCACTTATCGCCAAAACGACCTATCAACACTTTATCCAGCGGGACCAGAGATGGATGCGCCAGCATCGCCAGAAACGCCGCCGTCGGTTGCGTCAGGGTAATTTCCAGCGTGGTATCATCCAGGGCTTTGACTCCCAGCGTGGCGGGATCTTTTTTCCCCTGGGCAATATCAACCGCGTTCGCAACGTGCATGTTGCCCAGATACGAAGCATAAGGTGAAGCCGTTTGCGGCGAGACCAGACGCTGCCAGCTCCAGACGACATCCTGTGCGGTAATAGCAGATCCATCTGACCAGGTTATGCCCGGGCGTAAATGGAAGGTCCAGACAGTGTTGCCTTTATTCTCCCAGGACGCGGCTAGACGGGGTTCGATAGACCCATCCTGCTTGACAGCAACCAGACCGTCGAACATATCGCTGATTAAATTAAACTCAACGTTGCTTTCAACTTTATGCGGATCCAGAGATGCCGGCTCACTGCCGTTGTTTCTGACCAGTTCCTGTTTTTCTGCCAGTAGTGTTCCTGCGGGAACATTTGCCGCCTTCGCCGCGCCGTTTATAGACATCAAACAGACAGCCAACAGCGTAAACGTCAATATCTTCGATTTATGTTGAATCATTCCCTTTACCTTATTGCTCTGTTTTATGTAGACACCGCTGTCACTGTCAAAGAGATTCAGGAATAACGCAATATTTTTCAGTTACCTGGTAGATAGCGATCTGACATTTTTGCACATACAGTGCTAACATCTAATTCGGGAACTTTTGTTGAAATAATATGCTTAAGTCTGGCGGGCTAAAATGCGTAAAGATGGGTAAAACCGCTGTGTCATTCCCCTTGATTTCATTATCCTCCATCATTAATTACATCTGTCATAAGAGAGTGACTCATGGATCGTATTATTAGTTCTTCGCGCGAGCGTACATCGCTACTCAGCACGCATAAGGTGCTGCGCAATACCTATTTCCTGCTCAGCCTGACGCTGGCGTTTTCAGCGATCACTGCGACCGCCAGTACCGTACTGATGTTACCTTCTCCGGGACTTATCCTGACGCTGGTGGGTATGTATGGCCTGATGTTCCTGACTTACAAAACGGCAGATAAACCGGTTGGTATTTTGTCAGCGTTCGCTTTCACTGGCTTCCTGGGCTACATCTTGGGACCGATGCTGAATACATACCTGTCCGCAGGCATGGGTGATGTTATCGCCATGGCGCTGGGCGGTACGGCGCTGGTCTTCTTCAGCTGCTCGGCCTATGTGCTGACCACGCGTAAAGATATGTCCTTCCTCGGCGGTATGCTGATGGCGGGTGTTGTAGTGGTGTTGATTGGTATGGTTGCCAATATCTTCCTGCAACTGCCAGCATTACATCTGGCAATCAGCGCGGTGTTCATTCTGATTTCTTCAGGCGCAATCCTGTTTGAAACCAGCAATATCATCCGCGGCGGTGAAACCAACTATATTCGTGCCACCGTTAGCCTGTATGTTTCGCTGTACAACATCTTCGTCAGCCTGCTGAGTATTCTGGGCTTCGCCAGCCGCGATTAAGATGTCCACACGCATTATCCAGCCCCGCTTATGCGGGGCTTTCTTTTTTGGTAAACTGCCGCCAGTTTGACTAACGCAGTGACGAATTATGTTGATCTTTGAAGGTAAAGAAATCAGTACCGATAGCGAAGGCTATCTGAAAGATACCACGCTGTGGAGCGAGGCGCTGGCGGAGAGAATCGCCGAAAACGAAGGCATTACGCTCTCCGCGGAACACTGGGAAGTGGTGCGTTTTGTCCGCGAGTTTTATCTGGAGTTTAATACCTCCCCCGCTATCCGCATGCTGGTAAAAGCGATGGCCAACAAGTTTGGCGAAGAGAAAGGCAACAGCCGTTATCTCTACCGCCTGTTCCCGAAAGGTCCGGCCAAGCAGGCAACTAAAATTGCCGGCCTGCCGAAACCGGTGAAATGTATTTAATAGCGGATACTAAATCCCTTTAGCTCGTCGCCAGGACGATGTGGTTCACTAAGAACCCGGTCAACCCTGGCGCTGCTCGGCCCCCCGGCTTTCAACCACTTCATCAGTTGTTCAACCTGGTCGCTTTCACCGCAGGCGACAACCTCTACGCTGCCGTCATCCATATTCTTCGCGTAGCCGGTTAACCCCAGCCGTTGTGCTTCATGCTGGGTGGTGTAGCGAAATCCTACCCCCTGAACCCGGCCATAGACCCAGGCGATTATGCAGACTTTCGACATTGCGGTTCTCCTTATTAACGTAAATGAAGGAACAGGTACCGAGGCCTCATCGCACCTGTTTCGGCAGACATCCGTAATGCTGGCGAAATCTTGCAGTAAATCGTGAACCTGACAGATAGCCACAGCGTAACGCAATTTCGCCAATCGGCAGCGTGGTCGACTGTAGTTGAGAGAGCGCACAGGACATTCGCACCTCCTCGACTATCTGCCGGTAACTCTGCGATTCCATCTGTAATCGTCTGCGTAACGTCGAGGTACCGATAGACAGGCGACCAGCAATCTCCTGAGCTGTCCATAGCTTAGCAGGGGATAACATAATTAGTTGTCGCACCTGTTCAGTAAGATTAAACCGTCGCTCGATAAGCAGAGGCCCTGCCACGCCATCATGCAGTAGCGCCAGCAATAATCCCATCGCCTGATGCTCCTGCAATTTTGCAGGTAAGTCCTGGCGTACTGCATCCAGCAGGCTTTCCCACATAAAAGCCAGTCCGTTGCTCATTGGCGTACATAGCGACGTCAATTTTGCCGGAGGGAAATCCTCGACCCAGTTATTTTTAAACGCGGTAATGATGCTCGTCGATAGCAACAACAAATCCGAGCGAAATGCTCCCTGTTCCGGCTGATTAATAATCTCCAGAGGCGTATTCGCCGGGATGATAATCAGCTCACCCAGTCCTGCAACCAGACGATTTTCATCCTGAATAATGACCTTACTTCCCTGCGTAATATGGCAAATAGCAGCAGAAAACAGTTTAACCCGATGCAAGTGGTGCAGATGGCCGGAACGCACCTCAGCGGTGGTAAGGTTGTTATGGCGAAAATGTACATCCTGCACCAGAGTATCCTCTTTATTTTCTTGCGTAAGTGGCGGTTAATTCAGCTTTAGCAATCACGTGGCTGTTCAGCATAAAACCGACTAGGGCACCGCTGGCGTTACTGTCAATTGGCAACTCGTCTGTATTTAACGCCCACACGGTAAACTGATAGCGATGAGGTTTATCGCCCGGCGGTGGACAGGCGCCACCGAATCCAGCATAACCGAAATCATTGCGTCCCTGAACTGCTCCAGCGGGTAACTTATCCATGCTGGCCCCGCCAGGAAGAATGTGGATCTGAGCAGGAATATTTACGACGGTCCAGTGCCACCAGCCGCTTCCCGTTGGCGCATCAGGATCAAACAGCGTAATGGCAAAACTTTTGGCATCAACTGGCGGATTTTGCCAGCTCAGTTGCGGGGAGATATTGTCGCCACTGCAGCCAAATCCCTTAAACACCTGTTTTTGCGTTAACTTCAGGTTAGCGGGTATGTCGGTGCTGTTGAGGCGAAACGTCGAGGCGGCAGAGGTATTAAAACTCAACGCAACAATGGCGGCGGTAGCCAGAAAGTAGACAGCTTTCATTGCATTTCCTTTTTCTGATTAAGAAATAGCAATGTAAACGGTGGGCATAAAAGAAACTGTGCCTCTGTGATTGAGTTTTGTGCCGAAACGCTCAACGCCATACCCTGATGATTGACCTCACCATCTGTGCTACTCTACGCGCCATTTTATTTTAATGGTTTCAGGTTGGTACTTTACTCCAGCCCGCGTCACTGTTTGTGAGAGGTTGCTCCGCATGACTGAATCTACAATTCCACATTATCCTCGTTTAGTGTTAGCCAAAGGGCGCGAAAAATCATTACTGCGCCGCCATCCGTGGGTATTTTCCGGTGCTGTCGCACGTATGGAAGGTAAAGCCAACCTCGGTGAGACCATCGATATTGTTGACCATCAGGGTAAATGGTTAGCACGCGGCGCGTACTCACCCGCGTCGCAGATCCGTGCACGCGTCTGGACATTCGACAAGTCTGAGTCCATCGATATTGATTTCTTCACCCGTCGTCTACAACAAGCGCAAACATGGCGTGACTGGCTGGCGAAAAAAGACGGTCTGGACAGTTACCGTCTGATCGCCGGAGAATCCGATGGCCTGCCGGGCATCACCATTGACCGCTTCGGCAACTTCCTGGTGTTGCAGTTGCTCAGTGCGGGGGCTGAATACCAACGCGCCGCGCTGATTAGCGCTCTGCAAATTGTTTTCCCGGGCTGCGCCATTTATGACCGTAGCGATGTGGCCGTACGTAAAAAAGAAGGTATGGAGCTGACTCAAGGGCCAGTAACGGGTGAGCTTCCGCCAGCCCTGCTGCCGATTGAAGAGCACGGAATGAAGCTGCTGGTTGATATTCAGCATGGTCACAAAACCGGCTATTACCTCGATCAACGCGACAGCCGCCTGGCCACGCGTCGTTATGTGGAAAATCAGCGTGTGCTGAACTGTTTCTCTTATACCGGCGGCTTTGCGGTCTCAGCATTAATGGGCGGATGCCGTCAGGTCGTCAGCGTTGACACTTCTCAGGAAGCGCTCGATATTGCCCGCCAGAACGTGGAACTGAACAAGCTGGATCCGAGCAAAGCTGAGTTCGTGCGTGATGATGTGTTCAAACTTCTGCGTGCTTATCGCGATCGTGGTGAGAAATTCGACGTCATCGTGATGGATCCGCCGAAATTTGTCGAAAACAAAAGCCAGTTGATGGGAGCCTGCCGCGGCTATAAGGACATCAATATGCTGGCTATTCAGTTGCTCAATCCGGGCGGTGTGCTGCTGACTTTCTCCTGCTCTGGGCTAATGACCACCGATTTATTTCAGAAAATCATCGCTGATGCCGCAATAGATGCTGGTCGTGATGTACAATTTATAGAGCAGTTCCGTCAGGCCGCCGATCACCCGGTGATCGCTACCTACCCGGAAGGGCTGTATCTGAAAGGGTTTGCCTGTCGCATCATGTAACTTGAAAAGTGGAATATTACCCTTACATAAAGGGTATCTATTTCCCGGGAGGTGACTATGATTGCCAGCAAATTCGGTATCGGCCAGCAGGTCCGCCATTCCCTGTTAGGTTACCTCGGAGTGGTCGTGGATATCGACCCGGAATATTCGCTTGATCAACCGTCAGCCGATGAGTTGGCGGTTAACGACGAACTTCGCGCCGCTCCCTGGTATCACGTGGTGATGGAAGACGATAATGGTCTGCCAGTGCATACGTATCTGGCCGAAGCACAGCTGAGTAGTGAGCTACAGGAAGAACATCCGGAACAACCGTCGATGGATGAACTGGCGCGAACAATTCGAAAACAGCTTCAGGCCCCGCGCCTGCGCAATTGATGCTAACACAGGCCCGATGGCGATTCGCTAATCGGGCCTGTGCGTTTTGTTCGGCTACAGATCAGCCTTACTTCGCCAGTCCCAACCGCGGGATCTCAATCGCCGGGCAGCGATCCATCACCACCGTCATCCCTGCATCGCGAGCCAGCACGGCTGCATGCTCGTTAATCACGCCGAGCTGCATCCATAGCGTCTTCGCTCCGATGGCAATTGCCTCCTGAGCAACACCCCACGCCGCTTCAGAATTACGGAAGACATCTACCATATCCACTTTCTCTGGTACATCTGCCAGCGTCGCATAACCCTGCTGCCCCAGCAGCGTTTTTCCGGCAACCTTCGGTGAAACAGGAATAACGTGATAGCCCTGATCGAGTAAATATTTCATCACCCGATAGCTTGGACGATCGGGTTTATCGCTTGCCCCCACCAGCGCAATCGTACGGGTCGTTGTCAAAATGCCAGCAATATCGGTCTCTTTCATCGTTTTCCTCCAGGCTGTTTAGCAAAGTGTACGACAAACCTGACTTTGCAACCATTCATCCCATACTGGCGCATGAGAGCTAAACTCAAAAATATGTCTATATGTTAGTAAACATGATTATCGAAAAATTTAGATACATCTTATAGAGATATTTTCTGGACAGGAGAAACCTATGAAAGCCGGCATTGTGACAGCCTTGATTGCCCTATGTTTGCCGGCAACCGTTTTTGCTACCTCTTTACGTCTGTCCAATGATATTGACCTTCTGGTACTGGACGGAAAAAAAGTCTCCAGCTCATTACTGCGTGGTGCCGACAGTATTGAGCTGGAAAATGGTCGGCACCAGCTCGTGTTTCGCGTAGAAAAAACCATTCGCCTGTCCAGCCACGAAGAACGTCTGTATATTTCGCCTCCGTTGGTCATCAGCTTTGATACCCAACTCGTCAGTCAGGTTAATTTCCACCTCCCACGCCTGAGCAACGAGCGGGATGCAACGCATTTTGATGATGCCCCGCGCGTAGAACTGCTGGATGGGGACTCCATGCCTATACCGGTTAAGCTGGATATTCTGTCAATCACGTCCACCGCAAAAATCGTAGATTATGAAATGGAAACAGAGCGCTATAACAAAGCGGCTAAGCATGCTTCTTTACCACAATTTGCCACGATGATGGCCGATGACAGTTCGCTGCTTTCCGGAGTGTCTGAACTGGATCGCGTGCCGCCTCAGTCGCAAACACTGACCGAGCAGCGCTTAAAATATTGGTTTCAACAGGCTGACGCACAAACGCGAAGTAACTTCTTACAATGGGCGGAGAAACAACCCCCATCGTGACATTTATGTTCGTATACGCATTTTTTTTGTCTTTCTCTTGCAGCGTCAAGTGCTTCCAGTACTCTGTAACAAGGTTAACTTGGGAGCTGTACTATGGAATTAACGACTCGCACATTGCCAGCGCAGAAACATATTGCGTTGGTCGCACACGATCACTGCAAAAAGATGTTGATGAGCTGGGTTGAACGCCACCAGCCATTACTGGAAAAACACGTTCTGTATGCAACAGGAACAACAGGAAACTTAATTCAACGCGCGACAGGAATGGACGTCAACGCCATGCTGAGCGGCCCAATGGGGGGTGACCAGCAGGTGGGTGCGCTGATTTCAGAAGGGAAAATTGATGTGCTGATTTTCTTCTGGGATCCGCTCAACGCCGTTCCCCACGATCCTGATGTCAAAGCCCTGCTACGCCTGGCCACGGTCTGGAACATTCCAGTCGCCACCAACGTGTCAACGGCTGATTTTATTATCCAGTCGCCAAACTTCAACGACGCAACAGATATCCTGATCCCGGATTACGCCCGTTATCTTGCAGAACGCCTCAAATAAACGCTAAGCAGGCGGCAACTGCCGCCTGCTTTTCAGGGTTTCCGGGTCACCGGAACGTCTAATTGCTTAAGCTCATCAACAAAGCATGATGGCGCGTCTTTGCTAAACAGTAGCCATACCCGATGCCGCGCACGCGTTAGCGCCACATACAGCAACCGTCTCTCTTCTGCATCAGGAAAATCTTCAACAGCCGGGAGTAACGCCTCCTCCATAATCGACTCGCGGGCCGGAGCCGGGAAACCGTCATTCCCTTCATGAAGCCCCATAACAATGACGTAATCCGCCTGCTGCCCTTTGCTGGCATGAATAGTCATAAAATCCAACTGCAGCTTGGGCCAGCGGGTGGCCGCTTTGTCCAGGCTGGCAGGTTTGAGATGATGGTATCGCGCCAGCACCAGAATTCTCTCTTCGGCTTTTACAAAACCCGACAGCTTATCCAGCAACAGATCTAACTGGCTTTCGTCGAGCAACGTGACGGCTTTTTTATCACCGGTCGCCAGACTGTTCAGCGGTTTTGTGAGCTGGTGTGGGTTTTGTTGGATAAACTGGTTTGCGACTTCGCCAATACGGCTATTAAAACGGTAAGTCGTATCCAGATTACAGCTATCGCCCTCACCAAAATTTTGCTGGAATGCGGTTGTCAGAGAAAGCTGTGCTCCGCTGAACCGGTAAATGGCCTGCCAGTCATCTCCCACGGCAAACAGCGTGGTCTGCGAGTTTTGCTTACGCAAGGCGGCTAACAGGGCGGCGCGCTGAGGGGAAATATCCTGAAATTCATCGACCAGAATATGTTTCCACGGACTGATAAACCGCCCCTTCTCCAGAATGACAATAGCCTGATGGATCAACCCGGAGAAATCGACGGCATTCTCATCCTTCAGGGCACTCTTCCAGGCCTTGAGCAGCGGCGCCATTAGCTTTATGCGTTTACTGAACAGATCACGGATCTCCTCCGGAGCATTAGCAATCATCTCCGCCTGTGCTCCGCCATGCATACGCATCAAACTAACCCAGCGATCCAACCGGGAAGCCAGACGGCGCTGTAATTTTTCGTCATCCCAGAAGTTACCTTCGGGTACAGACCACTGCATTTCTTCTTCTAACCATTGTCGCCAACCTTTAGCCTGAGCCTTTTTCTCACTGCACTGCTGACGCCAGGTTGTTATAAAGAGTTTGTTGCGCGCGATAGCATCATTTTCAAGCTTGCTCACCGTTGGAACTTTTTTGCTACCTTGCGAAATAATGTGCAACGCGAGTGAATGGAACGTCCGTGCGGTGACCTCATCCGTATGCAGACGCTCACGGATGCGGTCATCCATCTCCTGGGCTGCTTTGCGTCCAAACGCCAGCAACAGGATTTGTTCTGGTGCAGCTTCTCCTCGTGCAAGCAACCAACCAGCCCGAGCAACCAACACAGATGTTTTACCGCTTCCAGCACCTGCAAGTACCAACAATGATTGCTCACCATTCACCACCGCGCGCGCCTGAGCAGGGTTCAACGGCGAAGATTCAATATGCTGGAAAAACTCGGCATACTCTTCCAGCATTGCATCGGTGTACGCCTGATTGTGCTGTAAGCGGCAGGCTTCAATGTCTTTCAACCATGCCTGGCATTGACGTAACGCCCCCCGGCAATTTTCAAATTCCTCCAGCCGATTAACCGGGAGCGGTAACGCGGCATAGGCACGGCGAATCTGCTGCTGCAGCCCTGACGTTTGTTCGCGCGTCAGCCATTTACTTTCACTAGTACGCGCTTCTATCGCATCCAATTGCTGCTGTAAAACCCCCGCAGCAACGTCACTCATTTCCTGGCTCCACTGTTGCCAGAGCGCATTCAAATGATGATGGAAGCGCTGGGTTTCCGCCCACTCTGTACCGTGAAGACGAACCACCTTCTCATCCGGGAGTACAAACTCCAGCTCGCCCCATACCAGGCCGCGTTTGCAATGAATAGCCAGTAACTGATTGAAGGGAATAAGATACTCGTGACGATCGCCGGAAACTTTAATCCCGGCATTGAGAATAACGGCCCGATCGTAAGGGTGTTGTGCCAGACGTTTTCCAAGAGAAGTTGCTTTCAGTTCCATAAGACTCAAGCGGATCCACACGAAG
Organism: Citrobacter sp. MGH105; assembly: GCF_001037485.2. NCBI lineage: Bacteria > Pseudomonadati > Pseudomonadota > Gammaproteobacteria > Enterobacterales > Enterobacteriaceae > Citrobacter > Citrobacter sp. MGH105. Next base: position 3,272,194 of record NZ_CP073048.1, read on the forward strand.
AGGTTTGCTTATCAGTGTAACCGCCAGAGAAAACGTGCTCCAGCCCAAAAAAACGTTACAATTGCCGAATTCACAGAAAACCAGAGTTAACCGAGGGTTTATGCGTACTGTTCTGAATATTTTAAATTTTGTGCTTGGGGGGTTCGCCACCACCCTGGCCTGGTTACTGGCAACGCTGGTCAGTGTCGTGCTTATTTTTACTTTACCCTTGACCCGTTCATGCTGGGAGATAACCCGACTTTCGCTGTTTCCCTATGGTAACGAAGCGATTCATGTCGATGAACTGAATCCGGCCGGTAAAAGCGTCCTGTTAAATACCGGCGGCACCGTGCTCAATATTTTCTGGCTGATTTTCTTCGGCTGGTGGTTGTGCCTGATGCACATTATCTCTGGTATTGCCCAGTGCATAACGATTATTGGTATTCCGGTTGGCATTGCGAACTTTAAAATCGCTGCCATTGCGCTCTGGCCGGTGGGTCGCCGGGTGGTTTCAGTAGAAGTTGCCCGTGCAGCGCGGGAAGCCAATGCACGTCGTCGTTTTGAATAATCAGGACCGATGGCCTTTATGTTAAGTCCTCTGCTCAAACGCTATACCTGGAACAGCACATGGCTGTACTACGTGCGGATTTTTATCGCGCTATGCGGCACAACGGCGCTACCCTGGTGGCTGGGTGACGTCAAGCTGACTATCCCACTCACGCTAGGTATGGTCGCTGCCGCACTTACCGATCTGGACGATCGTCTCGCAGGCCGATTGCGCAATTTAATCATCACACTGGTGTGCTTTTTTATTGCCTCAGCCTCCGTTGAACTGCTCTTCCCATGGCCATGGCTGTTTGCTATTGGTTTAACGCTTTCCACCAGCGGCTTTATTCTGCTGGGGGGATTAGGTCAGCGCTATGCAACTATTGCTTTTGGTGCATTGCTGATCGCCATTTACACGATGCTGGGCACCTCGCTTTACGATCAGTGGTATCAACAACCCATCCTGCTGCTCGCTGGCGCTATCTGGTATAACCTGCTGACGCTCACCGGACATCTTCTGTTCCCCATCCGCCCCTTACAGGACAATCTGGCACGCAGCTACGAACAGTTAGCGCACTACCTGGAACTGAAATCGCGTCTTTTTGACCCCGACATAGAAGATGAAAGCCAGGCACCGTTGTATGATTTAGCTCTCGCGAATGGCCAACTGATGGCAACGCTGAATCAGACTAAAGTATCGCTGCTGACCCGCCTGCGCGGTGACCGTGGACAACGGGGAACACGTCGCACGCTACATTACTATTTTGTGGCGCAGGATATTCATGAACGCGCAAGCTCTTCACACATTCAGTATCAAACGCTACGCGATCATTTCCGTCACAGCGATGTGATGTTCCGTTTCCAGCGGTTGATGTCGATGCAAGGGCAAGCCTGTTCACAATTATCTCGCTGTATTTTATTGCGCACGCCTTACCAGCACGATCCGCACTTTGAGCGCGCCTTCACCCATATAGATGCCGCACTTGAGCGCATGCGTGCCAGTGGTGAACCTGCCGACCTGCTCAATACGCTGGGTTTTTTACTGTCAAACCTACGGGCAATCGACGCGCAGCTTGCTACCATAGAGTCTGAACAGGCTCAGGTACTCTCGCGCAATGAGTCTGAAAATCAGCTTGCCGATGACAGTCCCCATGGATTCAGTGATATCTGGTTACGTCTGAGCCGTAATTTCACCCCTGAGTCTGCTCTATTTCGCCATGCCGTTCGCATGTCGTTAGTGCTCTGTGTTGGTTATGCCATTATCCAGATAACCGGCATGAATCACGGATACTGGATCTTGCTGACCAGCCTGTTTGTCTGTCAGCCAAACTACAACGCCACCCGACATCGCCTGGCGCTCAGGATTATCGGCACGTTGGTTGGGATTGCCATTGGTTTACCGATCCTGTGGTTTGTGCCCTCTCTCGAAGGGCAGCTGATACTCCTGGTGATCACTGGTGTACTGTTTTTTGCCTTTCGCAACGTCCAGTATGCACACGCCACCATGTTTATCACGCTGCTGGTGTTACTGTGCTTTAACCTGCTCGGCGAAGGTTTTGAGGTTGCGCTGCCGCGTGTCATCGATACGCTAATTGGCTGTGCTATCGCCTGGGCTGCTGTCAGTTTCATCTGGCCAGACTGGCGTTTTCGTAACCTACCACGGGTAATTGAACGGGCGACTGACGCTAACTGCCGCTACCTTGATGCAATTCTCGAACAATATCATCAGGGTCGTGATAATCGTCTGGCCTACCGTATCGCTCGCCGTGACGCGCATAACCGTGATGCTGAACTCGCCTCCGTGGTGTCAAACATGTCGAGCGAGCCTGATGTCACGGCCCAAACCCGCGAAACGGCGTTCCGTTTACTGTGTCTCAACCATACGTTTACCAGCTATATTTCTGCGCTGGGCGCACATCGCGAACAGTTGACCAATCCAGACGTTTTGGCATTGCTGGATGACGCTGTTTGCTATGTTGATGATGCCCTTCACCATCAACCCGCTGACGAGCAACGCGTATACCAGGCGTTAGAAGGGCTGAAGCAGCGAATTCAGCACCTGGAACCACGCCCGGACAGTAAAGAGCCTCTGGTCGTTCAGCAAGTTGGGTTATTGATTGCTCTGCTCCCGGAAATCCGGCGATTACAGCAGCAAATTGACGTGCTGCCGTCTAATACCCCGGTTCCGGCGTAAGAGAACTTACCCACTCAACCAGCTCCTGGCGACGCGTCGCCGGGAGCGCGGCTTCATGTATCCCCCCTACCGCGCCTTCAAGGGCATAGAGTACTTTTACCGTCAGAGCCGGATTATTTTGCCTAAGTTTCAGCCAGCACATTTGTGCTCCTAACGACCGCATAGTCCCCTCATCTTTAATTCCAGCTTCATTCAACAGAGTCTCCAGATGAAACGTCATATTCGGCAATTCCCGCAGACGATGCTGGGCAAAGCGACTCTGTTTTTCCTTAACCGCTGCATCCAATGAATATCGCGATAACGACACCAGCTGCTGCTGGTTTTGCCACAGGGCATCGTTCACCTGGTAATAATTAAGTACAAGAGGACGTCCGCGCTTAATAAATGTCAGCCAGACAGGAGAATTTTGTACACAATACTGGGCGCTCTGCTCACAGGCGCGAAGATACAGCTCACCATTGGCGACCATGGCAAAGACCGTATCGCCAACCGTCAGACTGTAGCCACCAAACAGTGAGCGATAGTGAATTGTCCCCAGAGAAGCCAGATATTCCTGCGATTTATAGATCCTTGCATAAGAAAGCTCTTTCATAAAAATCCTTTTTAAATCATAACGTAAGCAAATGATTTTTCAGTAGCGGATCCGTTAATGACGAAAATAGGCAACTTATGCGTATGGGGCAAGATGAATTTTATTTTTCCCATGACGACGACTAAAAATTGCGAACCTGTTTCCGAAAATAAGGTTGATCTTTGTTGAAGGCAGAGTTACTGTATATTCATACAGTAACTCACAGGGCTGGATTGATTATGTACACTTCAGGCTATGCAAATCGTTCTTCGTCGTTCTCTTCCACATCAAGCAACATTGCGCGCGTTTCATCAGAGAACGCAACCGCTGGGCTTATCAGTGAAGTGGTCTATCGCGAGGACCAGCCCATGATGACACAACTGCTGCTGCTTCCCCTGCTGCAACAGTTGGGGCAACAATCTCGCTGGCAGCTGTGGCTGACGCCTCAGCAAAAATTAAGCCGGGAGTGGGTGCAGTCAGCTGGACTTCCATTGACGAAAGTCATGCAAATTAGTCAGCTCTCCCCCTGCAATACGCTGGAATCGATGATTCGTGCGCTGCGCACGGGTAATTACAGCGTCGTTATTGGCTGGCTGGCGGAAGAATTAACGGAAGATGAACATGCCGAACTTGTCAAAGCGGCTGATGAAGGTAATGCGATGGGATTTATCATGCGTCCGGTTCGCGCTCAGACACTTGCGGGGAGACAGCATTCTGGGCTAAAAATTCACTCGAATTTGTATCATTGAGTAAAATTAGGATTTATCCTGGAATTTTTTTTCATCTCTCAATTTGCCTTTGAGCAGTAATGTGTTTTTCGTCTGAACGCCTGTCAGAAGCGGTTTTCAGGATATCCTCAGTACATTTATTCAGCTATAAATGTTAAATATTGTGTATACAAGCCTTTTTTTTTCATATGCCTGACGGACTTCACACTTGTAAGTTTTCAACTACGTTGTAGACTTTACATCGCCAGGGGTGCTCGGCGTAAGCCGCAGATATCGGTAGAGTAACTATTGAACTGGTCCCCGGGTGAAGGATTTAACCGTGTTATCTCTCTTCGGAGATATTCATGGCGAATTTTGGATGATAACGAGGCGCAAAAAATGAAAAAGACAGCTATCGCAATTGCAGTGGCACTGGCTGGTTTCGCTACCGTGGCGCAGGCCGCTCCGAAAGATAACACCTGGTACGCTGGTGCTAAAATGGGCTGGTCTCAGTACCATGATATTGGCAACAACCAGATCAACAACGCCGGTCCTACCCACGAAAGCCAACTGGGTGCCGGTGCGTTCGGTGGTTATCAGGTTAACCCGTACGTTGGTTTTGAAATGGGTTACGACTGGTTGGGCCGTATGCCGTACAAAGGCTACAACGACTCGACTCACAACAACGGCGCTTTCAAAGCTCAGGGCGTTCAGCTGACCGCTAAACTGGGTTACCCAATCACTGACGATCTGGACGTTTATACCCGTCTGGGTGGTATGGTTTGGCGTGCAGACGCTAAAAACAACACTAACTTCAAAGACCACGACACTGGTGTATCCCCAGTATTCGCTGGTGGCGTAGAGTATGCAATTACTCCTGAAATCGCTACCCGTCTGGAATACCAGTGGACCAACAACATCGGTGACGCGAACACCGTTGGCGGTCGTCCGGATAACGGTCTGTTGAGCGTTGGTGTTTCTTACCGTTTCGGCCAGCAGGAAGAAGCAGCTCCAGTAGTTGTTGCTCCGGCTCCGGCTCCAGAAGTACAGACCAAGCACTTCACTCTGAAGTCTGACGTTCTGTTCAACTTCAACAAAGCAACTCTGAAACCAGAAGGCCAGCAGGCTCTGGATCAGATGTACAGCCAGCTGAGCAACCTGGATCCGAAAGACGGTTCCGTAGTAGTTCTGGGCTTCACTGACCGTATCGGTTCTGACGCTTACAACCAGGGTCTGTCCGAGAAACGTGCTCAGTCCGTTGTTGATTACCTGATCTCTAAAGGTATTCCTTCTGACAAAATCTCTGCACGTGGCATGGGTGAATCCAACCCAGTTACTGGCAACACCTGTGACAACGTGAAAGCTCGCGCTGCACTGATCGACTGCCTGGCTCCGGATCGTCGTGTTGAGATCGAAGTTAAAGGCATCAAAGACGTTGTAACTCAGCCTCAGGCTTAAGTTATCGTCTTATAAAAAACCCCGCTATGCGGGGTTTTTTTTCATCTGTTTTCATCCAAAGTAAGCCACGCATTAAACCAGCCGACCGCTACTCTTTCCCCAGCAACGCCTGTAAATCCTGTTTCAATGTCGACATTTTGTTCGCGTACTTCTCTTTATGCTCTGCGTCTTCAATTAGCTGCACAATAGTTTCAGAAAGCGTTTTTCCGCGCCGCTGCGCAAGACCAGCCAGACGCTGCCAGACCATAAATTCCAGATCGATGGATTTCTTCCGGGTATGCTGATGCTCAGCATTAAAGTGCCGCTTGCGCCTGGCACGTATGGTTTGTTTCATACGATTAAGCAGCGCCGGATTCATGTGTTCTTCAATCCAGCTATTGACCCGCACCGGTTCATTTTCGAGGGTTAGCAATAAATCAACGGCTTCTTTGGCAGCGCTGGCCTCGACGTAACGGGTGATTAATTCCCCCTCACGATGCTTCTTCACCAGATACTTCCATTTCCAGCCGCTTTCAAGGTTTTCAAGTTGTTGATATTTCATTGCGATCTCAATGTTACCGTGTAACTCTTATCAGAATATCAGCTTTTTCGGCATCTGAAGAAAAGAATATCCAGCCTGTGAACTGTCGCGTGTCATCACAACCGTTTCACGGTGCTTTCCAGGTGTTTAGTGGTGAGGGTTACGGTATAATCTCGTTTTTTACAACAGACTAAAAAACATCAACTTTGACCATTACGAAACTTGCATGGCGTGATCTGGTTCCTGATACCGACAGTTATCAGGAAGTATTTGCACAGCCGCACGTCACTGACGACACCGACACCTTACTTAGTGATACTCAGCCACGTTTACAATTCGCGCTAGAGCAGCTTCTTCAGCACTGGACAACATCCTCGTTCATGTTGGTAAAAGCACCGGAAGAGCTTGAGTATCTCAACCTTATTGCAAAGGCTGCACGTCCCTTGCACACGGATGCAGGAAGCCTGACTGGCGGTCATTACGACATCTCCGGTCACACTATTCGTTATCGTACAGCTGAGAAAGCGGAAGACAATTTTGCGACGTTGACGCAGGTGGTCAGCGCTGACTGGGCCGAAGCCGAACAACTGTTTGGCTGTCTGCGTCAGTTCAATGGCGAAATTACGCTGCAGCCAGGTCTGGTACATCTGGCCAATGGGGGTGTGCTGGTTATCTCATTGCGCACGCTGTTGGCCCAACCCCTGTTGTGGATGCGCCTGAAAGCCATTGTCAGCCACGAGCGTTTTGACTGGGTAGCTTTTGATGAGTCTCGCCCGCTGCCTGTCTCCGTTCCGCCTATGCCGCTTAAACTGAAAGTGATTTTAGTGGGTGAGCGTGAATCGCTGGCGGATTTCCAGGACATGGAACCAGAGCTGGCTGAGCAGGCCATTTACAGCGAGTTTGAAGATAATCTGCAGATAGTGGATGCTGAAGCCATGACGCAGTGGTGTCAATGGGTCACGCATACTGCCATGCGCAATAATTTGCCTTACCCCGCTCCCGATGCCTGGCAGGTTCTGATCCGTGAAGCCGTTCGCTATACCGGTGAACAGGATACATTGCCGCTTAACCCGCTGTGGATCACCCGACAGTTCAAAGAGGTGGCTCCGTTATGCGAGGGCGAAACCTGTAATGCTGAACAGTTCAGCCTGATGCTCGCTCAGCGCGAATGGCGTGAGGGATTCCTGGCTGAACGCATGCAGGATGAAATTCTGCAAGAGCAGATCCTTATCGAGACAGAAGGCGAGCGTATTGGCCAGATCAACGCCTTGTCGGTGATTGAGTTTCCAGGCCACCCACGCGCATTTGGCGAGCCTTCTCGTATCAGTTGCGTCGTGCATATTGGCGACGGCGAGTTTACGGATATTGAGCGCAAAGCCGAGCTTGGCGGAAATATTCATGCCAAGGGTATGATGATTATGCAGGCGTTCCTGATGTCGGAACTCCAGTTGGAGCAACAAATCCCCTTCTCTGCCTCGCTGACCTTTGAGCAATCTTACAGTGAAGTGGACGGTGACAGCGCGTCTATGGCAGAACTGTGCGCATTGATTAGCGCCCTCGCCGACGTTCCTGTTAATCAAAGTATCGCCATTACAGGTTCTGTCGATCAGTTTGGTCGGGCACAACCTGTCGGTGGTCTGAATGAGAAAATTGAAGGTTTCTTCGCCATCTGCCAGCAGCGCGAGCTGACAGGCACACAGGGCGTCATCATTCCTTCGGCTAACGTCAGACACCTCAGCCTGCAGCCTGCGCTGCTACAGGCCATAGAAGAAGAAAAATTCACTATCTGGGCGGTGGACGACGTGACCGATGCGCTGCCACTGTTGTTAAATCTGGTGTGGGATGGCGAAGGCCAGACAACGCTGATGCAAACCATTCAGGAACGTATTGCCACGGCAACGCAACAGGAAGGTCGTCACCGTTTCCCATGGCCGCTACGTTGGCTGAACTGGATTATTCCGAACTGATCGGACTTGTTCAGCGTACACGTGTTAGCTATCCTGCGTGCTTCAATAAAATAAGGCTTACAGAGAACATGGTAGATAAACGCGAATCCTATACGAAAGAAGACCTTCTTGCCTCTGGTCGCGGTGAGCTGTTTGGCGCTAAAGGGCCACAACTGCCAGCACCAAGCATGCTGATGATGGACCGTGTCATCAAGATGACCGAAAACGGCGGCAACTTTGATAAAGGTTATGTTGAAGCTGAACTGGATATCAACCCGGACCTGTGGTTCTTCGGTTGTCACTTTATCGGCGATCCGGTGATGCCGGGCTGCCTGGGTCTCGACGCCATGTGGCAACTGGTTGGATTCTATCTCGGCTGGCTGGGCGGCGAAGGTAAAGGCCGTGCGCTGGGCGTAGGCGAAGTTAAATTCACCGGCCAGGTTCTGCCGACCGCGAAGAAAGTCACTTACCGCATTCACTTCAAACGTATCGTTAACCGCCGCCTGATCATGGGCCTGGCTGATGGTGAAGTGCTGGTTGATGGTCGTCTGATCTACACTGCAAACGATCTGAAAGTGGGTCTGTTCCAGGACACTTCCGCGTTCTAATCCAGGACTGCGTAGCAGCCAGACATAAACGTTCCTACGTCTTATCTGGCATGCAAAAAGGCGAAACCTCCGCTCTGCGGAGGTTTCTTTTATCTAAAGAGACAGAATCAGGCCATTAAAACCCTATCCCCCATGGCTTCTCGCCAGCCTCCCAGCCAGTATGACCTCTGATTCAGCGTCTGATAGGGACACATTTCTTTTGAGCGTCCGGCAATGCCGGCCTGATATCCACGTTGATGTGCCCGTTCCAGGCGATCTCGTTTTTGTCTCTTCATGCCTCGTTTCCCTCATTTTTGGGTCTGGTGGAAAAGAAAACAGTGATTACTAAGTGTGCAATCACACTAAACGAATACCCCTAAACATCAGGCTCGTCAATGCGCAAAATTCACGCCAGTGTCATATTTGTGAGCTACTCGCTAAATCATTTGTACAAAAATAGTCAGTCAGAACAGCTATCTCCACGGCTAAAAAAATAAAAAAAACCGCCCCGGGCAATGAACCAGGGGCGGCATAATTTACAATTATTTAAGCTTAAGGGATGCGTTTCAGCTCTTGAGCAATGGCCGTTGCTTCCTGACTCCAGGCGTTGGCAAGAACCTTCACCATCTCATCGTAGCCGTCTTTCGTCTGCACAACTTCGATGTGGAACGGGCGTTTGATCAATTGTCCCTGATGATTCAGCAACCATTCACCGCTCACAATAACCTTACCATCGTACCGACCGTGGAAGCCGGTTACGGTCACGTTCAGCGTATCCTGAGTGCTTCCCAGCGGCTGTGAAGCGACAACCCAGCCAGGCAACTGCATACTGAGGTTCGCAACCAGAGTATTACGCAATTGCTGATCTAATGGGCTGGCCCAGAGATTATTATTGGCTATCACATATTGCACATCGCTGGTCTGGTAAACCACCCCATTACCGGCCAGATAATCAGGTACCGCAATCTGTTCAACCCACAGCAGACGGTTTCCCTGATTGGCGGAGCTCTGCACTCCGCCTTGTGCGATAGGGAGCTGATAATAGCTTTTATTTTCTCCGCTGGAGCTGCATGACGTCAGCCAGACCGCCATCATCACCACTAGCCACTTTTTCATTGTTTCGCCCTCTTCGGCTCTGGATCTTTTTTGTCCTTCGCTTCAAATACCAGCGCATTACTCTTATCGTTCAACGTTTTCAGTACCGGTTGCAGTTCACGCAGTACCTGATCAAGACGCTGCATATCCGCCACCATCTTGTTGTAGGCCGCGGAACCAGGCTGGAAGCCCTGCATACTACGATTCAGTTCACGTAGCGTGTTCTGCATATCCGCCGGCAGATCCTGCATCGACTGGCTGGACGTGATCTTGTTCATGTTATCTAGCGTGGTTTGCAGATGTTTCATCGTGCGTTGGCTTTCCGACAGCGTATTGGTTGCCTGCTCAATCATCGGGTTCAGCGGCAGATTGTTAATCTTATCCAACGCTTCCATCAGACGCTGTTGGATCTGCGCCAGACCACCGCTCACGGTCGGAATAATTTGATAACCATTGAATTCGCGTACACCGGTAATCGGCGGCTCTTTCGGGTAGAAGTCGAGATCGACATACAGCGCGCCGGTCACCAGGTTCCCGGTTTTGAGCGATCCTCGTAATCCGCGTTTAAGCAGTTGCTCCAAATGAGCGCCAACATCGGTATCTTCTCCCAGCTGTGCCTTCAGACGTTCTGGTTCAATACGCACCAGCACCGGAATACGGTAATCATTGTTAAATACCTGACGCATATTCGGTGAGAAGAAAGGTACTTTACTCACCGTACCCAAGCGGATGCCACGGAATTCCAGCGGTGCACCAGGCTGTAGGCCACGAATCGAATCTTTAAAGAACATCAGGTAATCAATATGATCGGTATACAGGGAATCCTGAATACTTTTTTGATCGTCATAGAGGTTAAATGAGGCCTGCTGCTCAACCGGTTGACCTTGTTCCAGTCCTTCGGGCACATCAAAACTTACACCACCGCCAAACAGCGTGGAGAGCGATCCCATTTCTACGCGCATACCTGCTGAGGTAAGATCTACGGCGATCCCGCTGTCTTTCCAGAAACGTACATTGCTGGTCACCAGACGATCGTTAGGCGCATTGATGAAAAGCTGATAGCTGATCGTACGCTTTTGCGCATCAAACGTGCTGGTTTCAACCGAGCCCACACGATAGCCGCGGAAAAGCACCGGATCGCCTGGGCTCAACTGACCGGCTTTTTTACTGTCCAGAATCACACGGATCCCTTTTGCATCTGGCGGAGCCAGCGGCGGTGAATCCAGCAGTTGGTAATTTTCCAGCTTACTGCCTTTATTGCCGGGCTGCAGTTCAATATAAGCCCCGGACAATAACGTGCCGAGCCCACTGATACCTTCACGTCCAACCTGCGGCTTCACCACCCAAAAGACAGAATCTTTATGCAGCAGCTTTTCCATTCCGGAGTTAAGACGCGCTTTAATCTCCACATGGGTCAAATCATCAGTCAGGGTTGCGCTCTCGACGATACCGACATCCACGCTGCGGCTCTTAATCGTCGTTTTGCCCCCTTCAATACCTTCGGCATTGGTGGTAATCAGCGTGACCTGTGGCCCCTGATGACTGTAGTGATAAAACAGTACCCACGCGCCAATGAGTGCAGTGACGATAGGGAATATCCACACGGGCGACCAGTTTTTTACCTTTTGCACTTTGGCTTCCCCACTTTTAGATTCCATGCTGTCAGGACTCCTCATGGCCTGGTTCTGGTTCACGGTCCCACGACAGACGCGGATCAAATGTCATCGCAGAAAACATTGTCATAATGACGACTAAAGCAAACATCAAAGCACCCATTGCAGGATAAATGTTCATTAACCCTCCCATGCGTACCAGCGCAGAGAGTACCGCAATCACAAAGACGTCGATCATTGACCAGCGACCGACAAATTCCACAACTTCATAAATCAGGTGCATACGTTCGCTGTCGCGTTTGCCGTGCCCTTTGGCATCCCAACATAGCCAGGCAATGGCGATCATTTTCAACGTCGGCACCATAATACTGGCGATAAAAATAACCGCAGCCACCGGATAAGAGCCTTCGCTCCAGATTAAAACCACCCCCTCAAGTATCGTTGATGGCAGCTTTGACCCGAGCAGATCGGTAATCATAATCGGCAAAATATTGGCAGGAAGATAAAGCATGATCGACGTGAACAGTAATGCCAACGTCCATTGCAGACTGTTTTTACGCCGCACATAGCCTTTCGTCTGGCAGCGCGGACACACCCGTTCATCAGCGGGAAGAATCGCGGTGCAGCAAGAGCAGGAACGCAGTCCCTGTCGAATGCCGGGCACGCCAGGTTTTAACTCCTGCTTAATCACTGGCATTGGCGCAATATCATCCCACAGCCAGCGACGGTCAACGCACTGGAATGCGCGCAGTTGCAAAACGCAAAAGAAGCACCACGGAATAAAGCTGCTGCCCACGCCGATATCGCCGTAAGCCATAAGCTTAACGAAGCTGACCAGCACGCCGGCAAGGAAGATTTCCGCCATCCCCCAGCTTTTTAACTGGAACAGGACGCGTGCAAGACCCGCCTTAAGTCTGGCGGGCATCTGCACCCGATTCACCAGTAGCAGGATAGTCAGCAGGCAAAACGCGGGAACCAACTGCACGAATAATAAAAAGAAGGTGCCGAGACTGGCGTAGTCTTCAGAAAAGAGAACGCTGGGGATCTCCAGCAACGTCACTTCGCTGCTCACCCCTGCAACGTTCATATTCACAAAGGGGAAGAGATTTGACAGAAGCAGCATGAACAATGCTGCTAAAACATAGGCGGTAGGACGCTGCCGCGGCGCGTCCCACTCAACCGTTAACGTAGTGCCACATCGTGGACATGCCGCTTTCTGACCATGCTCAAGGCGAGGTAACGCCACCAGCATGTCACACTGCGAGCACAAAATATGCTTCGCGGCATGGTGATGTTCGCACATATGTGCTCCTTTAAATTATGCGCCGTTCTTCAAAGACTCAAGATACTCCCAGCGCTCAAAGGCTTGCTCAAGTTCTTGTTCCGCTTCGTTCAGATTAGCTAATACCTGCTGTGTTTGCTCATGTGGCTGACTGAAAAAAGCGGCGTCAGCAACCTGAGCTTGTAGTCTTTCCAGTTTAGCTTCCAGTTCTTCAAGCTGAGCGGGGAGCTGCTCCAGTTCGCGCTGCAGTTTATAGCTTAGTTTGCTCGTGACACGTTTGACAATTTCTGCTTTAGGAGCAACAGCTTCCTCTGTTTTTTTCGCGACCGGTTGTTTAAACGCCACATACTGAGATTGCTGGCTGCGCGCGTCATGATAACCACCGACATAACGACCAATTTTACCGCCGCCTTCGAAGATCCAGCATTCAGTTACAGTATTATCCACAAACTGACGGTCGTGGCTTACCAGCAGTACAGTCCCCTGATAGCTATCAATTAGTTCTTCAAGCAGTTCCAGCGTTTCGACGTCAAGATCGTTCGTTGGTTCATCGAGAATCAAAAGATTGCTGGGTTTCAGAAAAAGACGCGCCAACAGCAGGCGATTTCGTTCCCCACCAGAGAGCGCTCGCACTGGCGTCATCGCGCGTTTCGGATGGAACAGGAAGTCCTGCAGATAACCCAGCACATGGCGAGGTTTACCGTTAACCATCACCTCTTGCTTACCTTCAGCCAGGTTGTCCATCACGGTTTTATCTGGATCCAGTTCGGCGCGGTGCTGATCGAAATAGGCCACTTCCAGCTTGGTGCCGACGTGAATGCGTCCACTGTCAGCCTGAAGCTGGCCTAACATCAGCTTCAGCAGCGTTGTTTTGCCGCAGCCGTTCGGTCCGATTAGCGCAATTTTGTCGCTACGTTGTACCTGTGCGGAGAAATCTTTTACCAGCTGCTTTCCATCAACCTGGTAATCCACGTTCTCCATTTCGAAAACAATCTTGCCTGAACGGCTCGCCTCTTCGACCTGCATCTTCGCCGTGCCCATCACTTCGCGGCGTTCGCCACGCTCGCGACGCATGGCTTTCAGTGCGCGCACGCGGCCTTCATTACGGGTACGACGCGCTTTGATCCCCTGACGGATCCAGACCTCTTCCTGCGCCAGCTTGCGGTCAAACTCTGCATTTTGTAACTCTTCTACGCGCAGCGCTTCTTCTTTTTCCAGCAGATACTGATCGTAATTCCCCGGATAAGTCACCAGCTTGCCACGATCGAGGTCGACGATACGCGTCGCCATATTGCGTATAAATGAACGGTCGTGGGAAATGAAGATGATTGTCCCATTGAAAGATTTCAGGAACCCTTCCAGCCAGTCGATAGTTTCAATATCCAGGTGGTTCGTTGGCTCATCCAGCAGCAATACACGCGGATTGCTCACTAACGCGCGGCCCAGCGCCGCTTTACGCAGCCAACCGCCAGAAAGCGAAGAAAGTGCGGCGTTTGGATCCAGCCCCAACTGCTCCAGCACTTCATTAATACGGCTTTCGAGCTGCCACAGATTGTGATGATCGAGCATTTCCTGAACCCGCGCCATCTCATTCAGATTTCTGTCGCTCGGATCAGTCATCACCAGACGCGAAATATCGTGATAACGCTTCAGATACTCGGCCTGCTCTTCGATACCCTCGGCAACGAAATCATACACGCTGCCCTCAACATTACGCGGCGGATCCTGTTGCAGACGCGCCACAACCAGATCCTGCTCATAAATGATACGCCCGTCGTCAAGCCCCTGCTCACGGTTCAGGATCTTCATCAGCGTCGATTTACCTGCGCCATTACGGCCAACCAGACAGACGCGTTCGTTATCTTCGATATGCAGTTCTGCATTATCAAGAAGCGGCGCATCGCTGAACGACAGCCATGCACCATGCATACTGATCAATGACATTTATTTATCCTTTCAGGCTGTGGTAATCAGCCAGCAATTGTGGATCTGACGGTTACGGGCAAAATCCTGGGAAAGCGTTTTTTGGGTAATTTCTTGTGCTTTCAATCCCAGTTCAGCCAAACCGTCGAGATCCATACGGAACCCACGTTTGTTGTTGGAGAACATGATCGTGCCGTCTTTACGCAGCAGACGTTTCAGATCTTTCATCAGCGCCAGATGATCGCGCTGCACATCAAACGAATCTTCCATACGTTTTGAGTTAGAGAACGTCGGCGGATCGATGAAAATCAGATCAAACTGTTCATTCGCATCACGCAGCCAGCCCAGGCAATCGGCCTGAATTAAACGGTGAGCGCGACCGCTCAGGCCATTCAGGCGCAGGTTACGTTCCGCCCATTCCAGATAGGTACGCGACATATCGACCGTCGTGGTGCTACGCGCACCGCCCAATCCTGCATGTACGCTGGCGCTACCGGTGTAGGAAAACAGGTTGAGGAAGTCCTTACCTTTACTCATCTGCCCCAACATACGGCGCGCAATACGGTGATCGAGGAATAAACCCGTATCAAGGTAGTCAGTCAGGTTAACCCACAGGCGCGCGTTGTACTCGCTTACCTCAATGAATTCCCCCTTCTCATTCATCTTCTGATACTGATTCTTGCCTTTCTGACGCTCACGGGTTTTCAGCACCAGTTTGTTTGGCGCGATTTCCAATACTGACAGCGTGGCGGCAATGATGTCGAACAAGCGTTGACGTGCTTTTTGCGCATCGACCGTCTTCGGCGGTGCGTATTCCTGAACCACGACCCAATCACCGTAACGATCTACTGCAACGTTGTATTCCGGCAGGTCAGCGTCATACAGGCGATAGCATTCAATGCCTTCCTGACGCGCCCATTTTTCCAGCTTCTTAATATTCTTGCGCAGGCGGTTGGCATAATCTTCCGCTACCGTGGCAGGCTTGCTGTCCGCAGTGGTCTCTGCAACGTGATAATTCTTCTGCACACAATCCAGCGGGCCGTTTTTCGCTTTGAACTGCTTGTCGGCACGTAATTGCAGGCTGCTGAGCAGATCCGGCGAGGCGCTGAACAGCGACAAATTCCAGCCGCCAAACTGGTTTTTCATCGTACGGCCCAGCAGGCTGTGCAGGGCAATCAGCGCCGGTTCGCTATCCAGACGTTCGCCGTAAGGCGGGTTACTGATAACTGTCCCATACGGTCCTTTCGGCAGCGGATTGCTCAGTTTGGCGACATCTTTCACGTCAAACGTCATCAGATCGGCGATACCGGCGCGGCGAGCATTACTACGCGCTTTTTCAATCACGCGCGCATCGCTATCGGATCCATAAAAATGCGAGGTATAGTCAGCCAGTCCCTTACGAGCACGCACCTGCGCTTCGGCTTTAACTTCTTGCCAGACGGCTTCGTCGTGTTGCGCCCAACCGCTGAAGCCCCAGTATCCACGGTGCAGACCCGGCGCGCGATCGGTCGCCCACATTGCCGCTTCAATCAGCAGCGTGCCGGAACCACACATCGGATCGAGTAACGGGGTTCCCGGCTGCCAGCCAGAACGCATAACAATAGCGGCGGCCAGCGTCTCTTTAATCGGTGCCTGACCCGTGCGATCGCGATAACCACGCTGATGCAAACCGTCACCGCTCAGATCGAGCGCAATGCTGGCAGTATCTTTGTTCAACCAGACGTTGATGCGCAGATCCGGGGATTCACGATCCACATTCGGACGCGGCATATTTTTGCGGGTAAAGGCATCGACAATCGCATCCTTGACCTTCAGCGCGCCGTACTGGCTGTTACGAATGGTCTCGTTCAGTCCGCTAAAATGGACGGCAAACGTAGCACCAGGGTTAAATATCTCTGTCCAGTCGATTGCCTGAACGCCGAGGTACAGATCAAGATCGCTGTAGACCTTGCACTCTCCCATCGGCAGGATAATGCGCGAGGCCAGGCGGCTCCACATCAGGCTCTGGTAAACAAGCCGCGTGTCGCCCTTAAAATGGACCCCACCCTGAACGACCTGACACTCCAGCGCGCCGAGGTTTTCCAGTTCAGTTTTTAACAGCTCTTCCAGCCCGCGGGCCGTACTGGCAAACAGAGAATTCATAATGTCACTTTTACTCCAAGAAAATTGCTGCGCATTATAGCTAATATGGGCTGTATGTCATAAAGTTGAAGGCTTATTTTCATTCGAGGGGCTGTACAGTGGTCACGTTAACCCGACTTTTTATTCATCCGGTTAAATCAATGCGCGGCATTGGGCTTACGCATGCCCTGGCAGATATTAGCGGTCTCGCCTTTGATCGCATATTTATGATCACTGAACCTGACGGAACATTCATAACCGCCCGCCAGTTCCCACAAATGGTCCGTTTTACGCCTTCCCCATTCCACGATGGACTGCATCTTACAGCTCCAGATGGCAGCAGCGCGCTCGTGCGATTTGCCGACTTCGCTCCCCAGGATGCGCCAACAGAAGTATGGGGAAACCATTTTACCGCGCGTATTGCGCCAGCGGCTATCAACCAGTGGCTTAGCGGCTTTTTCTCCCGTGACGTGCAGTTACGCTGGGTCGGCCCGCAGCTGACGCGCCGTGTAAAACGCCATGTTGATGTTCCTTTATCCTTCGCTGATGGTTATCCTTATCTGCTGGCCAACGAAGCATCCCTGCGCGATGTGCAACAGCGCTGTCCGGCAAGCGTCAAAATGGAACAGTTTCGCCCCAATATAGTGGTTTCGGGAGCTGGTGCCTGGGAAGAAGATACCTGGAAAGTGATTCGCATTGGCGAGGTTATTTTTGATGTAGCAAAACCCTGTAGCCGCTGTATTTTCACGACAGTTAGCCCGGAAAAAGGCCAGAAACATCCATCCGGTGAACCGCTTGCCACATTGCAAACCTTCCGTACTGCGATAGATAACGGCGATGTCGATTTCGGTCAGAATCTTATCGCGCGTAACAGTGGCGTTATTCGCGTCGGCGATGAGGTAGAAATTTTGGCAACCGGCCCCGCCAGAGCGTACGGCGCGGCTGAATCAGACGAAACTACACCCGAACAACAACCTGATGCCACGGTGCTTATTGACTGGCAGGGACAGACCTTTCGCGGAAATAATCAACAGGTATTGCTTGAGCAGTTGGAAAACCAGGGTATCCGGGTTCCCTATTCATGCCGGGCAGGCATTTGCGGATGCTGTCGAATTCGACTGGTAGAAGGCGAAGTTAGCCCGTTGAAGAAATCAGCGATGGGGGACGACGGAACAATTCTTTGCTGCAGCTGTGTTCCCAAAACGGCAATCAGGCTGGAGAGCTAAACCGCCTGCTCAAGGCTGAAACTGTCAACAACGGCCTGCGGTTTCAGTCTGTCATTCATTATTTTAATCGCATCGCCAAGCTGCATCGTACGCCCGGCGATAACCACGCCAGGTTGCGCAAGCAGGCAAAGCGCGGCGTTTTCACCCGGCTCAACCACTAACAGGTTTACCTGTTCATCGGTATCGCTTAAATCAACACAGGCTGCGTCACCCACGACCGGCGACCAGTTAATACCATGTGCGACAAAGTGCCAGCTTTTTGGCATTTGCGGTTTGAGATAACGAATCGCCACCAGCGCATTAAGCACCAGTTCCGCTTTTTGTTCTTTGGCTAAATCCAAGTAGCGACATTTTTCTTCAAAGGAAAAATAAAGCGCGGCGTCATCAACACAAAAACCTGACGGAGAAAATGCATCAGGAGTGAGCATTTTACGAGCAAAACGCGAACGGAATAACATGCCATTGGCTAAATCGAGCATCATACGATCGTGCTCTTCATCATAATACCAGCGCCAGTTATCGTCGGGTTTAATTCGCATCAGTTTCTCTCCTTTCCTTAATCATCACCGTTACGACAGTATCCTTTTGCCGCTTCGTTTATTGCCCTAATAATAAAAGCTCAGAATGTTTAAATAAGCAACAGTAAAGGAATATAAAACAACCAGGGCTAGAAATAAAGCCCTGGTTTGTGATTAAGGTAGCATTCAGATATTGCTGACGATTTCTTTTATCAACGGCGGACCTTTAAAAATAAAGCCCGAATAAATCTGTACGAGGGTTGCACCAGCAGCTATTTTCTCACGTGCAGCAATCACCGAGTCGATACCACCAACACCAATAATCGGCAGCTGACCTTTTAATTCCTGAGACAACTGGCGAATAATTTCTGTACTTTTTAATTGCAACGGTCGACCGCTCAGACCACCCATTTGATCGCAATTTTTCATTCCCTGAACAAGAGAACGATCGAGGGTGGTGTTAGTCGCAATTACGCCATCAATATTATGACGAACTAAACTATCGGCGACCTGGATCAGTTCTTCCACAGAAAGATCCGGCGCGATCTTTACCGCCACCGGAACATATTTATGGTGGATCGCCTGCAGATCGTTTTGCTTATTTTTAATTGCCGTCAGGAGATCGTCCAGCGCCTCGCCGTATTGTAGCGTACGTAATCCCGGCGTATTCGGCGAAGAGATATTAATCGCGATATAACCAGCATAAGCATAGACTTTTTCCATACAAATCAGATAGTCATCTTTGCCGTTCTCTACTGGGGTATCTTTGTTCTTACCAATATTAATCCCCAGAATACCGTCGAAATGCGATTTTTTAACGTTCTCAACCAGGTTATCAACCCCGTGGTTATTAAACCCCATGCGGTTGATCAAACCTTCTGCATCGACCAGACGGAATAGACGCGGTTTATCGTTACCCGGCTGAGGGCGTGGCGTCACGGTACCAATCTCAATGGAACCAAATCCCATCGCGCCGAGCGCATCAATGCACTCCCCGTCTTTATCCAGTCCGGCAGCAAGCCCGAGCGGATTTTTAAACGTCAACCCCATACAGGTAACCGGTTTTGCCGGTACTTTCTGGCGTACAAGCGCTTCAAGCGGTGTGCCGGTAATGCGACGTAATTGCTGGAATGTCAATTCATGAGCGCGCTCTGGATCGAGCTGAAAAAGGGCTTTACGAACGAAGGGGTAGTACATGAACTCTCCTGGATTCCCGGTGTGCAAACCGGGGGCGTATTATGTGCGATCGCGAGCAAAAAGGGAATTGACCTGCGGCAATAAATAGCAATCGTTTTCCTCGCCTCTGCCTTTTTATTCAATTTCCAACTTTTCTATCCCGTATAAATCATTTCGATAAACAAAATCTCTCTGCCAGACTGCTCAAATTGTTATCAATGTTAACCAAAAGCAAACAATTAGTTATAAGGGGAGAATGAAATTATGCGCGTCATCACTCTGGCGGGGAGCCCTCGCTTTCCCTCTCGATCCAGTGCGTTACTGGAATATGCCCGAGAAAAACTTCACGGTCAGGATGTCGAAATCTTTCACTGGAACCTGCACAATTTTGCCCCGGAAGACCTAATCTATGCTCGTTTCGACAGTCCGGCGTTGAACACATTTATCGAACAATTGCAGGATGCAGACGGGCTGATTGTCGCAACCCCAGTCTATAAAGCCGCTTACTCTGGCGCCCTGAAAACCCTGCTCGACCTACTCCCCGAGCGGGCGCTGGAAGGGAAAGTGGTTTTGCCGTTGGCGACCGGCGGCAGCGTGGCGCATTTACTTGCCGTCGATTACGCGCTGAAACCGGTACTGAGCGCATTAAAGGCCCAGGAGATCCTGCACGGTGTGTTTGCCGATGATTCACAGGTGATTGATTATCAGCATAAACCTCAGTTTACGCCCAACCTTCAGCAGCGTCTGGACAGTGCGCTCGATACCTTCTGGCTGGCGTTGCATCGTCGCGATGTCCAACTTCCTCAACTGAACACCCTGCGAGGTGCCGCTCATGCTTGATTTTCTCAGGCGTCACACGTCATGGCTGGCACTAACCGGGTTGTTGTCGCTGTCAACGCTGGGGCATGCCGCAGAATCGGCCCCCGATGCTCTGCGTATTGGTTACCAGAAAGGAAGCGTCAGTATGGTGCTGGCCAAAAGCCATCAGCTACTCGAGAAACGCTATCCGCAGACTAAAATCTCGTGGGTCGAATTCCCGGCTGGACCGCAAATGCTGGAAGCACTCAATATCGGCAGTATCGATCTCGGCAGTACCGGTGACATTCCGCCGATTTTCGCCCAGGCAGCCGGGGCCGATCTGGTTTACGTGGGCGTCGAGCCGCCCAAACCGAAAGCCGAAGTGATTCTGGTGCCAAAAAATAGCCCGATCCAGAGCGTCGCGCAGCTTAAAGGACATAAAGTCGCCTTCCAGAAAGGCTCCAGCGCCCACAATTTACTGCTCCGGGCGCTGCAACAGGCCGGACTGAAATTTACCGATATTCAACCAACGTATCTGACTCCCGCCGATGCGCGAGCGGCCTTTCAGCAAGGAAACGTGGATGCGTGGGCTATCTGGGATCCCTATTATTCCGCCGCGTTACTGCAAGGTGATGTACGCGTACTGAAGGACGGCTCAGACCTCAAGCAAACCGGTTCGTTTTATCTCGCCGCCCGTCCTTATGCCGAGAAAAACGGCGCTTTTGTACTTGGCGTACTGGATACCTTTAGCCAGGCCGATGCGTTAACGCTCAACCAGCGCCAGCAAAGCATTACCCTGCTGGCCAAAACCATGGGGCTGCCTGAACCGGTGATTGCGTCTTATCTGGATCACCGTCCGCCAACCACCATTGTGCCAGTCAACGCCTCTGTTGCTGCCCTGCAACAACAAACCGCCGATCTGTTTTATGACAACCGTTTGGTGCCGAAAAAAATCGATATTCGCCAGCGTATCTGGCAACCCACTCAGCAGGCAGGAGAAAAATTATGAGTCTGAATATGTTCTGGTTTTTACCCACCCACGGTGACGGTCATTATCTTGGAACGGAAGAAGGTTCGCGCCCGGTCGATCACAGTTATCTGCAACAAATCGCGCAAACGGCCGATCGTCTTGGATTTACCGGCGTCCTGATCCCAACCGGTCGCTCTTGCGAAGATGCCTGGCTGGTCGCCGCTTCGATGATCCCGGTCACCCAGAGATTAAAGTTTCTGGTCGCGCTGCGCCCAAGCGTCACCTCGCCCACGGTTGCGGCACGTCAGGCTGCGACGCTCGACAGACTCTCAAATGGCCGGGCGTTATTTAACCTGGTGACCGGCAGCGATCCGCAGGAGCTGGCAGGTGACGGCGTGTTCCTCGATCACACAGAACGATATGAAGCCTCTGCTGAATTTACTCAGGTCTGGCGGCGCTTGCTGCAAGGTGAAACGGTGGATTTCAACGGCAAACATATTCATGTCCGCGGCGCGAAGCTTCTTTTCCCTCCCGTTCAACAACCCCGGCCACCACTTTATTTCGGCGGCTCGTCTGATGTCGCACAAGACCTTGCTGCCGAGCAGGTTGATCTCTATCTGACCTGGGGCGAGCCGCCGGAACAGGTGAAAGCTAAGATTGAACAGGTGCGGGCCAAAGCAGCGGCGCTCGGGCGCAAGATCCGCTTTGGTATTCGTCTGCATGTGATCGTACGGGAGACAACCCACGAGGCGTGGCAGGCAGCGGATCGTCTGATAGCCCACCTTGATGACGACACCATTGCCAAAGCCCAGGCCGCCTTCTCAAGAACGGATTCGGTTGGTCAGCAGCGAATGGCTGCACTGCACAATGGTAAACGCGACAAACTGGAAATTAGTCCGAACCTGTGGGCAGGCGTTGGACTGGTACGCGGTGGTGCGGGTACCGCGCTGGTCGGAGATGGTCCGACTGTCGCGGCGCGTATCAATGAGTATGCCGCGCTGGGAATCGACAGCTTTGTGTTGTCCGGATACCCACATCTGGAAGAGGCATACAAGGTTGGCGAGCTGCTGTTCCCGCATCTGGATGTTGCTATACCGGAAATTCCGCAGCCGCAATACCTGCAACAACAAGGTGAAGCGGTGGCAAACGAATTTATCCCGCGCAAAGTCGCGCAAAGTTAAGGAGCGGCTAATGGCAACGCCGAAAAACAGATGGTTATTACGCCTCGCGCCCTGGTTTTTACCGGTAGGTTTGGTGGCGCTCTGGCAGCTCGCATCTTCAATGGGCTGGCTGTCCACTCGCATTCTGCCCTCTCCGGAAGGTGTTATCGAAGCTTTCTGGACGCTTTCCGCCAGTGGCGAGCTTTGGCAGCATCTGGCCATCAGTTCCTGGCGCGCGCTGATCGGATTCTCCATCGGTGGATCGATTGGCCTGACACTGGGACTTATCAGCGGTCTTTCGCGTTGGGGAGAACGCCTGCTGGATACCTCGGTGCAGATGCTGCGTAACGTACCGCATCTGGCGCTGATCCCGCTGGTGATTTTGTGGTTCGGCATTGATGAATCCGCCAAGATCTTTCTCGTGGCGTTGGGCACGCTGTTCCCAATTTACATCAACACCTGGCATGGGATCCGTAGTATCGATCGTGGGCTGGTAGAAATGGCGCGCAGCTATGGATTATCCGGCCTTTCACTGTTTGTTCATGTGATCCTCCCCGGCGCCCTGCCCTCGATTATGGTCGGCGTGCGTTTTGCTCTCGGGCTGATGTGGCTGACGCTGATTGTGGCGGAAACCATTTCTGCCAATGCAGGTATTGGTTACCTGGCGATGAACGCCCGCGAATTTCTGCAAACCGATGTGGTCGTGGTGGCCATTATTCTCTACGCCCTGCTCGGCAAACTTGCCGACGTCAGCGCCCAACTGCTGGAGCGAGTCTGGCTACGCTGGCATCCGGCTTACCATGTAAAGGAGGCTACCGTATGAATACCGCTCGCCTGAACCAGGGTACACCGCTGTTGCTGAGCGCCGTGACAAAACAATACGCCGCCAATACAGTGCTCAATCAATTAGATTTGCATATTCCGGCCGGACAGTTTGTTGCCGTGGTTGGCCGCAGCGGCGGTGGTAAAAGTACATTGCTGCGTCTGCTGGCAGGGCTGGAATCGCCCACCTCAGGCGCATTACTTGCCGGAACCACCCCACTGGCGGAAATTCAGGATGATACACGTATGATGTTCCAGGATGCGCGTCTGCTGCCATGGAAGACGGTTATCGATAATGTGGGCCTGGGTCTGAAAGGTCAGTGGCGCGATGCGGCCCGAGATGCGTTGGCCGCCGTTGGGCTGGAGAGTCGTGCTCACGAATGGCCGGCTGCGCTGTCCGGTGGACAAAAACAGCGTGTAGCCCTGGCACGGGCATTAATTCATCGCCCTGGTTTGCTGCTGCTGGATGAACCCCTCGGCGCTCTGGATGCCCTAACCCGCCTTGAAATGCAGGATCTGATCGTCTCTTTATGGCAAGAGCACGGCTTTACCGTACTGCTGGTCACTCATGACGTCAGTGAAGCGGTGGCTATGGCCGATCGCGTGTTGCTGATTGAGGACGGAAAAATCGGACTGGATCTTACGGTGGATATTCAGCGCCCCCGCCGTTTGGGATCGGTACGGTTAGCCGATCTGGAAGCGGAAGTGTTGAACCGGGTTATGAAACGCGGCGAGACGGAACAACCGATCCTTCGACATGGATAACCGCTCAGAAAACCAGGCCCGGTAGCGCTTACCGGGCCTTTTGCCGGATGGCGGCGTTACCGCCTTATCCGGCCTACTAAACTACAGGTCAACGTTTCAGGCTAACGCTTTGTCAATCTTCTCGAACAGATCGCCTGAGAGATTCTCCAGACCTTTCAGCTGTTCCAGGGCCGCACGCATTTTCGCCTGACGTTTTGCATCATAACGTTTTAAGCGAATTAGCGGCTCAATCAGACGTGACGCCACCTGCGGGTTACGACTATTAAGCTCAGTCAACATGTCGACCAGGAACTGATATCCACTACCATCTTCCGCATGGAATGCCGCCGGGTTGCTACCCGCAAAGGCACCGATCAGCGAACGAATTCGGTTCGGGTTACTCATACTGAAAGAGCGATGCTTCAGCAGGCCGCGTACCGTTTCCAGCACGTTTTTCGCCGGGCTGGTGGATTGCAGGATAAACCATTTGTCCATCACCAGACCGTCATGGTGCCACTTATCGTCATACTCCTGCATTAGCGCGTCGCGACAAGGCAGCTGCGCCGCCACTGCCGCGGATAGCGCCGCCAGCGCATCGGTCATATTGTTCGCTTCACGATACTGCTTGCTTACCAGCGTGTCAGCCAGATGGGTTTCGCCAAAGGCCAGGAAACGCAGGCAGGCGTTACGCAGCGTACGCTTGCCAATATCGGCATGCTCAACGCGGTACTCATCAAGATGATTAGCGTTATAGATGGCGAGGAATTCATCTGCCAGCTCGGCCGCCAGCGTGCGGGTTAACGCTTCGCGTACTTCGGTTATCGCCACCGGATCGATGATGTCGAACAGTTCGGCTATTTCATTTACTGAAGGCAGCGTCAGGATCTCTGCCGCCAGCGCCGGATCGATTTTCTCATCCAGTAAAATTGCGCGGAATGCATCAGCCACGTGTACCGGCAGCGACAGCGGTTGTCCCTGCTGATGACGGGCAACGTTAAGCTTAATATAGGTCGCCAGCAGGCTTTGCGCCGCGTCCCAACGAGAGAAATCGTTACGCGCATGACGCATCAGGAAGGTCAGCTGCTGATCGCTCCATTTGTATTCCAGTTTTACCGGCGCGGAGAATTCGCACAGCAGCGCCGGAACCGGCTGGAAGTAGACGTTATCAAAGACAAACGTCTGCTCTGCCTGGGTGACGTTGAGTACAGAATTCACCGGGTGCCCGCCTTTTTGTAGCGGGATCACTTTCCCTTCGTTGTCATACAACTCGAGGGCGAAAGGAATATGCAGCGGCTGTTTTTCGGCCTGATCCGGCGTGGCCGGCGTGCGCTGGCTGATCGTCAGCGTGTACTGCTCAGTTGACGGATTGTAGTCATCACGCACGGTCAGAATCGGCGTACCGGACTGACTGTACCAGCGGCGGAAATGGGAGAGATCAACGTTAGAAGCATCTTCCATCGCCTGCACGAAATCATCACAAGTTGCAGCACTTCCGTCATGACGCTCAAAGTACAGTTGCATCCCTTTCTGGAAGTTAGCCTCACCGAGCAGGGTGTGGATCATACGAATGACTTCAGCGCCCTTTTCGTACACGGTCAGGGTATAGAAGTTGTTCATTTCAATGACCATATCCGGACGGATAGGATGCGCCATCGGGCTGGCATCTTCAGCAAACTGCAGACCACGCATGGTGCGCACATTGCTGATGCGGTTTACCGCGCGTGAGCCGAGATCGGAACTGAACTCTTGATCGCGGAACACAGTTAAGCCTTCTTTCAGGCTCAACTGGAACCAGTCACGGCAGGTCACACGGTTGCCGGTCCAGTTGTGAAAATACTCATGACCGATAACGCGCTCAATATCGAGGTAGTCTTTGTCGGTGGCGGTATCGGTACGTGCCAGCACATATTTGGAGTTAAAGACGTTCAGACCTTTATTCTCCATCGCGCCCATGTTGAAGAAATCCACGGCGACAATCATATAGATGTCGAGGTCATACTCGAGGCCAAAGCGCTCTTCATCCCATTTCATGGAGTTTTTCAGCGAGGTCATCGCCCACGGCGCGCGGTCAAGGTTGCCGCGATCGACGTACAGTTCCAGCGCCACCTCACGCCCGGAACGGGTGGTAAAGGTATCGCGCAGAACGTCGAAATCACCGGCTACCAACGCAAACAGATAGCACGGTTTCGGGAACGGGTCCTGCCACTGTACCCAGTGACGACCATTTTCCAGTTCGCCCTGCGCCACACGGTTACCGTTGGAGAGCAGGAACGGATATTGGGTTTTATCGGCGATAATTTTGGTGGTAAAACGCGCCAGAACATCGGGTCTGTCGAGATACCAGGTAATATGGCGGAACCCTTCTGCTTCACACTGGGTGCACAGCGCTTCGCCAGACTGGTACAGCCCTTCCAGCGCAGTATTGGCCGCCGGGCTAATTTCATTCACGATACGCAGCGTAAAACGCTCCGGCAACTGACTAATGACCAGAGTGCCCTCTTCTTCTTTATACTCTGTCCACGGCTCGTCGTTCACGTGGATCGACACCAGGGTCAGATCTTCGCCATTCAGGCGCAGGGGCACATCAGACGCGCCATGACGGACAGCCTGGCTCACTGCGGTGACCACGGTTTTTTCAGCATCCAGGTCAAAGGTCAAGTCAATATCAGTAATCTGGTAATCCGGCGCACGATAGTCGTGACGGTATTTGGCTTGTGGCTGTTGTGTCATAAAAAAACCTTTAGCATCTTTAATAGAGTCTCGGCTTCAGTCTATTCCTGTTGCGTAAATCGCGCTACGCAGAATGTTCATCTTTTCAGGCACAAACACCCTTTTTGCTACATTTTCATAATATGAACTCATAATTTTTAATATCGATAAAGATCGTCCAGGAGCGCATGAAACAAGGGATGAGCGAGATCGAGATAAAGCTTGATTAACGAACTTTAACGAACTTCATAGACCACTTTTGCCCCATCCATGCCCCACACATAATTTTAGTCAACGCCAGCCCCCATCAGCCCTGCAGGGCAAATCGATAACAAACACGCCAGCAGTATGTTCCCCAAAATTTAAAAACAAGTGGTTCATGCCTTGACAGACAAAACCGCCAAAGCAAAAATACTGTATATCCAAACAGTAATTAGTGGAGCACGTATGTTCGTAGAACTGGTTTATGACAAGCGAAATGTAGAGGGACTTGAAGGGGCCAGAGAGATCATTCTGGCTGAGCTGACGAAGCGAGTGCATCAGATCTTCCCTGATGCCGAAGTGAGGGTGAAGCCGATGCAGGCGAACGGCTTGAATAGCGATGCCAGCAAAAACGATCGGGAAAAGCTGAACCGCATGCTGGAGGATATGTTTGAAGAGGCCGATATGTGGTTGGTGAACGAATGATGAGCATGGATAACATTATCATTTCTGGTGCCCGGATTTACTTTCCTCCGGATAACCAATTACCCTCGCCATCTTCAGATATGCTTACGTTCGCCGTAGTGCGTGACGCCGATACGATTAAAGAATATCTGTTATTAATTCACCGCAATGGACGGTGGGAGCTAGCTTCATCTGCATTTTATAAAGAACCTGGGCATGCTATAGCGGCAGCAACGAAAATTGTTCGTAACGTTGTGTAATAGTTTATTGTCGTCTGGCTTTAGACTGGTACAATCCGCCGCGACTGGCAATCATTCAATACTCGCACTATCGAGTGTTAGCCAGTCGGCCGCCGCCCGTTCTTGCATACGACGACGCGGTGGCACCTTTTCAACATCTCGCAGGAAATTTTCGGTAGAGTGTTGAAACTCCTACATCGTAAATTATTGCCACACGTTGGCGCGTTTCACCTGCCGCGATCAGTCTCCCTGCCTGCGCCCACTGCTCATCCGTTAGTTTTGGTCTACGCCCACCAATGCGACCTTCCGCGCGTGCAGCTTCTAAACCTGCCCGGGTGCGTTCGACAATAAGCTCCCTTTCCATTTCGGCCAGCGCGCCCATTACATGAAAGAAGAAGCGCCCCATAGGCGTACTCGTATCGATGCTATCCGTCAGGCTCCGGAAGTTAACACCTTTCTCCCGCAGTTCCTCCACTAACCCAACAAGATGTCGCATGCTTCGCCCGAGCCGATCCAGTTTCCACACCACCAGCGTATCGCCTTCAGATAGCGTCCGGAGCACCTTTTTTAATCCTGGTCTGTCGGACACCTTACCGCTGATCTTGTCTTCGAAAATCAGTTCACATCCTGCACACTCGAGAGCATTTCGTTGTAGTGCCGTGTTCTGGTCATTTGTTGACACCCTCACGTAGCCAATAAGCATGAATTTCCTACCTCCAAAAGGCCGGAATCATGCCACCTGAGCGATAAATGATCATTATTAAAAACGTTCAATTGGGAGAAGCAGCCAAAAGGGATGTAGGGACAGGGGCTGGCCAAATTCCAGACATGAGCGCATGGAGTTTACCAAATGGAGGTGTAGGCATGCCTAACGGAATCAATTTCCGTTATGGTTATGTATCTTCTACTGGAGATAAAACGTTTTCTACACCATTTCCAAATCAGTGTTTTGGTATTGTATTTGGTCAAACTTACGTTGGAAACTTCTGGCTTTTTGGACCAATGTTTCGAGAAAACAGCCTGACAAAAAATGGTTTTGCTTTCATAGATCAGTCATGGTCTGGAAATACTGGGGATTACTTATTCAACGCCACCGAAAAAGTGTTTTATATAGCGATAGGTAACTAATAATGTCTTATGTTTATAGCGCAAAAAATAATGCTTTTTTCTATAAAACAGAACTCAATTTATATGAAAATGCGGGATGGGATTTATCAGACGTTATTGATGTATCTTATGATTTGTTTTTAGAGTTCACTCGAGATCGCAACGAAGAAGGGTTTATGCGAGTTGCTGGAGATGATGGGTTGCCTTCATGGGAAAAACTACCACCTCCAACGCATGAAGAACAGATTGCCGCCGCTGAATTGCAAAAGCAGCGATTGACTAATCAGGCCAACGAATACATGAACAGCAAGCAATGGCCTGGTAAGGCGGCGATGGGGCGGCTGAAGGATGCAGAAAAAGCTCAGTACAACATGTGGCTTGATTATCTTGACGCGCTGGAGGCGGTGGAGACCTCCAGCGCGCCAGATATCAAATGGCCTACTCCTCCGGGGGAGAAGGCCAGTTAACATTCTCTGGGTCGGCTGTCACATCAGTCGACTTAACCTCATTTTTATAGGCCAGCCACGCCGACAATTTAGCTTTGTTGGCGTCGCTGATTTCACCCAACATCAATTCTGTACGCCAGTCGAACATTACATCATCGGCGTATTTTAGTAGTCGCTGACGCTCATTCTCTGCCTGCGTAATAGCCGACTCATGCTGCGCTTCTGCATCTGTTACCCACTTCCCACCGTCCCATATATCAAACGGTGTTGATGGTGACATAGTTGTAAAATCTGGCTTAATTTCGCCGATATAATCGACGATTGCAGCACGACCATCATTCGTTGACCATACGGATTCTCCACGATGGTCTTCCTCCAGCTTCCATACCCCATCTGTAAATACGGCAACTTTGCCAGCTATCTCATCACCTGGATCAATATCGGTAGTATTACCTGGCATACTTACGCCAGTATGAATAAATTCATCCGACCAGCCCGAATACTCCATAGTTATGGCATCATAATAAAAACAGCGGATTAGACCTGCCTCAGTTGCCAGTCCACTCTCATCAAAAACAGGTTTCATTATTTTGCCCTTACCAGAAAGTTAAATGCTATGTTGCGCGGTCTGTTTTCTGACGCTGTTGGAACAACAGAGCCTGCTTCAAACTTATGGTCGATATACGTATAACCATTCGCACCACCGGAATCGTATAAACCAGTTATGACCCCTCGTGACTGAACCGAAAATGGCCCCGTGTCTCCATCTGATATACTGTCAGTTTTATAAGAACCACCTCGTAGAACGCCGGTTATATTTCTGATCGCATCCCCCTGAGCAGACAATAGTGTTCTTCCAGAATCCACACCTCTTCCATCATCCCAGATTCTTGGGAATTCTCCGCGCGCTTCTGTCAATCTCAATCCTGGAATGACTTTTGCCAGTTTAGGGTATTCAGTTGCGCTAAATGATGCACCATTCCATTTAAGAAAAACCTGCCCTGAAAACTCCGGGAATATTTCCGCGGGAGAGATTGAAGATGGCCAGAAAAATGGCATTCCAATCGGAAAAATACCACTTGAAATGCCCAAATTATCCTGCGCCCCCGAAGCGGTAGTCGAACCCGTACCGCCACAATCCACACCCAGTGGAATATTTTTTGCTGATTCATCATCGTAAACGCCCCACGCGGCATTGTTAATCCATAGATAAAGTTTACCGTTTGGCGAATTAATCCTTGTTGCGTTTGATAGCTGAACAAATCTTTCCAAACGAAGGTATGTGAGAATGTCAGCAATAGTGCTTTTCCCGATAATGTCACGACCAACAGAAGTTAAATCAGTCTGCGCTGCTGTATCCTTCCCAGTGAAATACGGGAGTTTATCTGCACCGGTTGCGAGCCCAGCCAATGCCGTCAGAGTGGCATCAAGCGCCTGGAAATCCTTCCCAAAAGCGGTCCCCATTTTGGAGACAAACCCGTTCAGGTCACCATCATCAAGCACGTCCAGCCCGCTTTTGTTAGCGGTGTACTGCGCCAGCGCTGCCGCTATAAAGCTGGCCTGTCGAATGGCTTTGTTTACCTGCGCACTGGATGCCTTTCCTGCCATAAAGCCAGAGAGTAGAGCAGGAAGCGTTTCCCAGTCAGCCTGGGCCGTCACGTTAGCATTTGCTGCTGTCGCGAACGGTTTAAAGTTGTTTATTGCCATTAGAGTATTGTCCCCCATGCTCCAACATCGAACCCGCCGATGTATTCGTTATCCATATCAAACCCAAAGAATTTAGAACCCTCGGATGGTGCTTCTACCGAAGGCGTTTCAACATCACCGGCCCATACGCCAGCAGCTTTAACGGTGAGATAGCCCTGTTTGATAGCAGCTATCAGTTCGAGTGACACATCAGAAATATCAGTCTCGGGGAATACCCAGACTGATATCGTCATGTCCTGGTTGTCGACGATCTGCATCTTCAGTCCAGAGCCTGCGGTAGCAGCGTCAAGGATGGGAGGCAGTGAATCATTGCGGCCATCCCAGTTGTTGATAGCGATTTTCGCTTTCAGAATGATGCGGTACGTCTCATCACTCAGCGTCGTATAGCCAGAATCAGGATCATATGGCCCTTGCCAGATGCCCTGGTCATATCCAAGCCCGTCAGTGTCCCAACTGAAATAAACGCCGCTAATTGGCTGGCTGACTATACGACTACGACCGATCCACAGACCGAGGATATCGAGCTGTATACCGACGGCCGTATCGATATCAAAAGCGCTCACCAGTCCCCTGGTGGCCGCAGTGATATCAATCAATGGACGTGTGCTCAGGTCTACGTGATCAAAGAACCTGGGCTTAGTGGCGTGATAGTTGGTGATTAAGTCCGTGTACTTGCTCATGACGTCACCGTTAGAACAATATTTTCAGGCTTACAGGATGCTGACTCGTTGTATGCAATGTTGATATTTGCCGCCGCTACAGTTCCGGCTGATTTGCCAATTAGCAGTTCCTGAATGTCGTAATAACGAGCACTGCCACCACTGACCACGCCCAGATTTGCCGGGGAGTAAATGCGACTCAGCAGAACTGAATCACCGATCGTCAGCCCGTTGATGTAATCCGCGACGGCCTGCTGAATCTGTACGCCAATTTGCGACGTGTAGCCCGTAAAGGCTTTCAGGGTGATATGCCCGAAAATCGGGACATCAGTCGAGCGCGAAAAACTGATCACGTGCGGATTGCCGTAAGTGTCAGGTACCGTGACAGAGGTCGTCCCATAGGTCGCCGTTCCCTGCCCCTTGTTGCCCCGGATTGTCTGAGCAATGTCCGTTACGTCGCCACCGTCAACGATGGCAGAGATAGAATGTGGCGGAAGCCCATTACTGTCGGTAGCGCCCGTGTCATTCTCGTAGAGCTTGTGACGTGTCACACCAGCAACGTTAGCGATCGCACCGTCGACACCTTCAAACGGTGTTACAGAGGGTAGCGCGACACTCTGCCCCTGCCGGATGCGCAGCTCTGCGTCGGTTTCTGCCGGCGCTCCGACGGTGGCCGCCGCTGGATTGGTCACAGATGTCCAGCCTCGGGTCGGGGTGTTGATAGTGGTGATAGTTCCGGCCAGCGCGGCAACTGCCCCGCTGTTGGAACAGGTGGCCGTTACCATCACCGTACCGTCGACACCAATCACCACCGAGGCAGGAAGACGCCAGATCACGTTATTGGTGTCTTTTACGGTACCGTTCGTGATAGTTGTCCCTGCAGTGCCGGTCAGCACCAGATCCACAGTAGAGTTCGTCGCCCCTTTACGCGCGATGCCATTAATTTTCACGTTACTGGTCAGCGCTGCGCCGTACCCGGTAGCAGGTGAAAAGCAGTTATAGACGGAAATGGCCGTGTTATTGGCATCGTGAATAGCCAGCGCCACCAGCGCCACCATCTGACCGTCTTTGCTGTCCGGCTCCAGATAAGCGTCACTGCCATAAATTTGCTGGAAATAGCTCGTCAGGGTATCGAGTATCGTCTGGTAATCAGGCGCACTGATCCCCTCAGCGGTTACCGTTGCCGATAAGCCGAGTGTGTCCAAATTGAGGGCCATTTATGCCTCGCTGGTTACTGTCGTTGTTCCGTAGAGAGTGTCGATTTCAGCGAAGAACTGGACGCGGCGCGTCGTCGTGTTCACTGTCGTATTGAAAGAGAGGATTGATTTAACGCCCCGCGTTTCGAGGATGCGCTTACGGATCGCCAGGTTGTAGGTTTCGGGTTTCTGTTTACCTAGCACAGACTGAATCCACGGCGTCCCCTCTGTGGTATCGAGAAACCATTGCCCATACCACAATTCGAATCGCGTTTTCACAGCCTGCGCCACGGCCTCAGGTGAGTTAATCAGCCAGGTATCATCGCCACTACCAAAGGTGTAATCACCATCGGCATCTTCGCGTCGGTATCGCATCAGTTCACCTCATCCGTATCATCGTTGCCGTGCTGTACACCACCGTGAGTGTGTTTATCGTCGATAGATTTACCGTTTGCTTTGACGGTACCGATAAACTCGACCGCGCCAGTAATTTTGGATGCGACGCCTGAGACAACAGAGCCCACCATGCCGCCCATCCATGACAGGAGCCCGTGAATAGTGACTTTCTCCGAGAAGTCAGCCAGCGGGGTAACCACCTCCAGACCGCCAGGCGCCACAATCTTAATTTTCTGCGTATCCGGATTAAGGTCTATGTACGTACTGCCATCAACACTTCGAAGTTGCGCCGACGTGGTGCTGACATTCTTAATTTTGTTGGGTTGAGATATTTGGCCCACTGAGCAAGTGGCATCGGACAAGTCATGTATGCGGTCATCGACAGGTTCCTGCACTCCGCCGTTTTGCCAGAAGAAATCAATACAGCGGTCCTGAAACTTAAGTTCGCACTCATCGCCGGCTTTTACTGGCAGCGTTAAAGTGACACCACCAGCTGTAGGGAAAACCACAGGAACATCCACCAGCAACGGATAAGGTCTGGTAACCCTGTTTCCGTCGTTATCAATTTCAACGTAACGGATAGCAGGCTGCACAACCGCCGTCACCGCGTCAGGGTCGAATGACTGAATAATGCCAGGCAAAGCAACTCGGATCTGGTTCTTTGTGGTTTCCCGCTCAGATTTGAATGTTTCGGCAAGATCGCCGCTGCGGGTCTGGTCAGATACTGCCATTTGATTGGCTCCAGAAAGCAAAAAACCCGCCGGGTGGCGGGTTTGATTTATGAGGAATTGCAGCTTATGCGATTAACGAATCGCCGCCGACCTTCAAAAGTTGATTAACGATTGTATCTACTTCTTCTGCGTCCTGAATCGCGCTTATCGCTGTAATTCGATTAACCTTTCGTTCAAGCTTGTAATCAGAATTAACACGTTGCGCATGCGTCATTTTCAGTTTGACACCGATTTTTTTTACTGCGTTAACATCAACGTCGTTCAGTGCTGCTGCCTCACCGCTACAAAAGACGGTATAGACTCGCATGTGAACTCCACCTTTTAATTTTTCACCATCTTCTGTAGCAGTCGGTACAAGATTATTGGTGATCCTTAAGGCGGAATGGTACATGCCATAATATGCTCGGCTAATAGCGTTTCTTGTCCACATTTCACCGTTTAGAGTCAGGGAATGCTTCGCCAGTTCAAGGAAACAAGTATGCTCAACCGACATTAAAGTTCCCCCGCCTCAAAACATCCGACACATTCAGAATCCGCAAGACCAGCCATGATAATCTCATCAGCAAGGTCATTGTTCATCTGCGATAGGAGCGCTGGATCGTCTGTTTTGACTTCAACAAACAATGTATCAAGCTCAGACATTACATAAAAAGCATGGGCGCCAGCCAAGCGAACACGATACTTATCAGATACGTTCAGCATAAGCTGCCCTATTTTTTTAAGATCCTGAGCATGCTCCTGATGGGTATGCAGGTAATCAAGTGTGTCATACCACTTTGTCATATCTTCAGGGCGAGGCACTTCCATAGCAGTCAGCATCGGCATCACCTTTTCAAGCAAATCGATATCAGCCCAATATGCAGAAATTGTAGCAACTTCAGCCAATATCGTTGGGTTAAGTGAGTTGGCCGCATTCTGAATCATCGCGTACTGACGAGCGTGCAAACCCAAGTTACGCAGCGCTATCGTATAGTTACAGAAAGAAACTGGATCGTTAGGCACAATTCTCAAACCCTGCTCACAGAGTGAACATCCCTCTTCTATTTCACCAAGAACAAGCTTAGCTAAGCCCTCAATTGATAGCCCCTGATAACGTTCAGGGATTTTCTTCGCTTCACGAATGATTCGATGGACTTCAAACTCACTCAGAAGGTTTTCACCCTTAGTTAATGAAGGAGTCAGAAGATCTAACAGTTCTCCTGATTTTGGCTGCGCTAAGCTCATGTTTTAGTTATTCCTGGCTTTTATGGGGGAGCATATCGATGGCAATTCACCATCAAAAAGTTAGAGCAGTGTAATCGCTAGTCTCAAAAAACGACAGTTTTTAGAGCACGTTTTGTTGTTTTTCAGATGAGACAGCGTTCAGGTTCTCTTCACCCAGCGACTTTTTTACACGGGAAAGAACCGATGATTTTCGGCGCGTCCATACTGTTCTGCAGCAGCTGGACGTTCAGGAAGCGCGTTTCGGTACCCGGTCGGCGAATATATTCAAAGCCGTAGTTGTTACCGTCTTTGGCAGGCATAAGCCCCATGTCTGCCTTCATACCGTTTCCATTACCGAGAGTTTTGATTTTCTGGGAGGTAACAGTCTCACCATTAATCCTGAACAATGAGTCAGGAACCAACTCCAATTTGTAACCACCACATTGCAATGTGATGCCGCCGGGATTTGCAGCAAAAGCTAACCCAGGCAGGAAACAGAGTCCGATAACAATCAACTTTTTCATTCTTATCCTTCCCGCTGTAAAGACGACGACGAACGGAGGTCCGCCGCGCCACGCGCTTCGCACATCATATCCATGTACCACGCCTGGCCCCTTGTATCGCCAGTGTACATAATCCCGCGCACAATATAAACGCCATCCGTTGCGATACTGGCAGGCTGCGCCGTGGTGCCGCTGAGCGTGATATTTCCGTCCGTGTTCTGATCGGTGATCTGCCCACCAGCCATAGCGATATCATTGTTCGACAGCGCGGTGCGGTACACGGAAGCCTGATCCAGCTGAATAAGCCCGTTAACCCGTATGTTCGGATTAATCAGCGCACGGACGTTTACACCGTTGCCGATAGTCTGCTGCGGCATGCCGATAAGCCCGGTGGCGCTGTTGAGCACAATCGCGTCGTGAACATATTCGTTATTCGCCACCATCTGGCGCTGACCGTCCACGAACTGCCATGTTGCGCCACATTGTCCGGCCACGTTATCCATAAGATGCCGTGTCATGCCGAACAGCACCCGGCCCCGGGGGAATACGGTAGCTGGCATTTCAGGCGTCAGGCCTTCGGTCGCGCCTTTTGCCTCGAAGTCTTTCATCAGCGCGCGGTTCACGTCTGCGACCGTGTAACCGGCAGCCAGCGTCTGCGATGTTATGCTGGTGGCAAAAGCCAGATCCGTATCGGCTGCCTGAATCAGTACGTAGGAATCAATAGGACTGTCTTTACCGGTGACCGAGTAGCGAATTTCACCGCTGAAAATCAGTCCGTAGTTCCGGCCATCACTCTGGCCCACGTCCGCCGCGTCGACTTCCCACACGGTACCGACGTCGCTGGCCGATACCTCCGGCGCGATACCGTCGTAACCGGCAATCAGCCGCACTTTCGAAAACTCCTGCCCGGTGATGCGGTTCACTGTATCTGCCGAGAGGTTGTAGATTTTGAACGTTCCCACGCGTGACGCGCTGCTGATGTTGAACCAGTCGATAGTAAAGGTCACTTTAAAATCGCTGAGCTCAATCCCCTGCCCGTTCTCGTCCACGAGCTGCAGCTCGAAATGTCTCATCCAGTTCTGTGACATATTTACTCCGTTGATACCAGTAAATGACTGCGGCCGCCCAGGTCGGTTTTCGTCGGATAATCCTGTGTGCTGTCATCGCAGACCACCACCAGCTTAAAGCCTAGCCCCATATAGCCGTACTGCGCCAGCAGGTCAGCACCCGTGACGAGAGGAATACCGGAGATTACCGGCTCCCCTCTGTCGTTCTTCAGGTCCATAATCCAGTACAGATCGCGCCATATGATGCTAATCCGCCAGGTGACACCGCCCAGGACGATGCTGAACTGCTGGTTGTCCGCTGTAAGTGGTATTTCCTGAATTGCCATTAGCCGAGCCCTAGTAATGCCGCACCACTTTGCAATAAAGAGGTATTTGGCGGCTTTGTGGTTTTGTTGCCGGTATTCAGCACCGCCGACGTGCTGGCCCCGTCTTTCATGTTGGTTTTATCCGCAACGGTGATTTGCTGAGTCTGCGAGATAATGACTTCCCTCAGAGTGAGGACAGCAGACAGAACATTTTCCGTCGTCTTGTCTGTCGTCACTTCCAGCGCGCGGATCAGCATGTTGCTATACAGCCGTTTGCCGGTCACCACATCGAAAGGAATACGGCTAGCCTGCAGGTCGAGTATCTCCTGATACGTCTGCTGGGGACTCAGCCCGAGCAGGCTGGTAGCCGTCAGATTACTGGCAAAATCCAGCAACGCTCCGCCACCAGCGAAACCGACCTCCATCACCACTTCAGACGGTTTTTTGTAGGCATGGTCAGCGATGGCGGCCCCGACCTCGACAGGGTGCTCTGTTATCTCCAGCGTGTCGGTATGCTTCTCAGAAACAACCACACTGGGGACAATCATCCCTATTTTCCGACTCTGCTGCTGAAAGAGCGTAGAGAGAATATCCATTAGCCCACCTTCGTTTGATTGCCGCGCATAACCTGGGCATTTGCCGACTGCTGCCGACGCTCGACCTCAGTACCAACAGAACGCGGATCACCACCACCGTAGATGTGATAAGTGTTCTTCTGGCTAACCTGAGCACCGCCAATTCCTGCGACGGCAGCCTTCCCGATTAATTCCCTCGAATAGATGTTTCGCCCATTTTCATGATGAATAATGCTGCTCATTAATGCAGACATAGTTTGTGGATCTTTCATATTCAGGGCAACGCGAGGATCTACCCCCAGCCGCTGAGAAACCGCCTGAATATAGGCAGCGGTATTGTTGTTATCTGATGCGGGAGCCCATGTAGATATAATTTTCTCCACACTGTTAATCCCTCTCCCGGCATACAGCATCAGCTGGCGCGAAAGCGCGCGCAAACCATCAAAGGCGGTTTCGAATCGGGCAAACCTGCCACCGGGGCGCTCAAGTTCAGCCCCTGCCTGACCTGCAAAATTCAGGTTTCCGGGGTTATTATTGCGCTCGCCCCGCTTTGCAGCCTGTCCTATCTGATCTGGTTCATTATCTCCAAACCAGCCGCGCACCGTTCGGCCCACGCTGCGAGGATCGAATCCCCAGTGCTCTTTAATCCAGTCGGCGGTACCGTTGGCGCTGTCGGTCACCATTGGCATTGCTGACGCCTTATCACTTCCCTGATTAAGCAACTGTTTGCCGATGCTGGCGGCATCAGCCCAGCGACCATCTTTGATGGCGTTAAGCAGGTCGGCGATCATATTCAGCATTTTGCTGAACTCGCCCATCTGGTCGATGAAGTTACTGAAATCCCACTTCAGGGACCATGATTTGGGGTCAATATTGAGCAACTTCGCCAGTGCTTTCGCCAGGTCGTTAACGGTCGCTTTCAGGTCACGAACCATCTTCAGCGCGGCGTCAACTTCAGGTTTCCATTTCCCCCAGTCAATCAGGCTCTGACCGCCTTCCTTCCAGGTCTTGTAATCCTCCCACAGGAGAGCAATACCCGCCGCCAGCGCGGTAATCAGGCCAATCGGCGACATCCAGAACGTACTGTTCAGAATACGCAGCGCTATCGTCAACGCGCCAAACAACGAGATCAGCTTACGCGTCTGCTTGTCCAACGATTGCCACCAGGTGATAAGGTCTGATGCACCTTCGATAAGTCGGAAGAACAGCCGCCCGATAATATCCCCGAGCGCCAGAATGCCTTTTATGGCTTTCGTCAGCGTTTGCTCAATACGCGGGAAGTTATCCAGTATGTGACGGCGCAGGGTATCCAGCGAACCCGCCAGACCACCAGCAAGGTTAGAGCCGATTTTGTCGCGGGCCATGCCAGCCATCGCGCCGAACTCGCGCAGGGAGGTCATGAATTTGTTGGAGCTTCTGGCCGCCTCATCAGCATTGAAACCGATAGCCTTCGCCATCGCGCTGTATTGTCCGGAGAAACCGCCCACACCACGGCGCATCGCCATGAGGGTATTTTCATCAATACCCAGCATCTGCGCATACTGGTTAGCCCGGTAATACGGCATGCTGCTGAGCTTCTGACCGACACCCGTAAAAATGGCGGCCATATCGCGCATGTTCCCGCTGGCGTCTCTCGTCTGTACGCCAAGACGGTTCAGAAAACCTTCCGCACCGGGATTGTTACGTACAAATCGGGAGAGGCTTTCCAGTGAGCCGCGTGCTGCGTCCACGCTGCCGCCCATCTGAGAAACAGCGTAACCAATCGACTGAATACCCTGAACGGTCGCACCAGT
This sequence comes from Citrobacter sp. MGH105, assembly GCF_001037485.2. NCBI lineage: Bacteria > Pseudomonadati > Pseudomonadota > Gammaproteobacteria > Enterobacterales > Enterobacteriaceae > Citrobacter > Citrobacter sp. MGH105. Next base: position 3,311,452 of record NZ_CP073048.1, read on the forward strand.
ACGTTGTGACGCCCAGTAGAGGTTATCCAGACCGGAGGCAATTTTCGCCGTGTAGGCCACCACAGAAAGCGCGGCCCCCTCGACGGCCAGCCCCATTTTGATGGCATTTGCGGTCGTACCTGCAAGGACTGAATCAAATTTAGCCGCGCCTGCCTCGTCGATATCGAAGCCGAGCGATACGAGGAAATCTTTAATAGTCTCAGCGTTCATTATCCTCTCTCCATTTCTCAATACGGCGCTGGTTGTCAGCCTTAACGGCCAGATGGTCATTCATCAGCGCGATATCGCACAGATCGACTGATCCATCCTTCAGCGCGTAATAAGGGATTAACCCGGCATCAACCGGGTCAAGGAGATAGGACAACCCGTCAGGCAGACTGTTGAGGGTTAGCCCTGAGGCTGGTCCGGCGTCGCGCTGGTAGGGTTCACGGGCAAAAAATTTCCCAGCGAATCGGCGACCACCCGCGCCACCAGCTGGAGCATGGTCAACAGGTCGATATCGTCGAACATCAACTGCCCGCTGTTAAATACTGGCGTCCATCCGTCCATGTGCTTACGTGACACAACAGCAAGGCAAGGATGAATAATCGCGTTGGTGTCTTCTTCAGTCAGGGAAGACAGTTCCTCAGCGATACGCGGAAGCATGGTTTCAAACACCGGTTTCAACTGATCGAATTTTACGGTGTCGATTTTGCCGTCGGCAGGCAGCAGGGAGCGAATGCTCCCGAAATCTGACATCATGCCCGCCAGCACAGGCAGCAACTTACGGGTCACTTTCAGCTGGTCAAAAACGCTGAGTTTTGCCACGCGGTAATCGTGGCCTTTGATTGAGCATTCCATCTGTTAAAACTCTCCGAGTACCTGGTCGATTTTGCCGCAGTCAAACACCCAGGGCATCGTATTTCCGGCCTTAGCGTTGGCGTTATCCGGCTGTTTCTGGAACGCCACGCTGCGCGCCGTGATGATGTCTCCGCTCACCTTGTTTCGGATCACAATGACGTTGTTTCCCCAGGTTCCTGAGGACTGACTCTGCGCGTTGTACGCCAGCGACAGTTTTTTGTTTGTCGGCGAGGTCTTAAGAAGGTTGACGGTTACCGTGCCGCTTTTATCTGCGTGCAGGCTGTGCATCACTTCGCCGTCAGCACCGATGGTCATGGTGTTTTTGGGTCCGCCCATTGCAACGGTGATCCCCTCCTCTGAACTGGCGGAACCGTAGCCCAGATCAATCTCGCCGGTCGGGCCGGAGAGGGACGCCGTGACGTCCATAAAAGAATAAGTAGCCATTCATGTTCTCCTTAGCGAACGACGTTGATCTGCACATCAGCGAAATGAACCGCCCCCGCCAGCTTACAGGCCACCTGAATAACCGGTGCCTTACGTGCTTCACGGTCTGCCTGCGCCTGCTCGGAAATCGGCTGCGCGTAGACGTAATACCCTTTTGTCAGCGTATCGCCGGAATCCAGCTGCCCAATCGGGCCACCGTTCCATACGCCAGCAGCCACCAGCCCGTTCTTGACAGACTGATCCATTGATTTCTCAACGTTAGAAAGGAGGCGCGTAACACCCGCATCAGTCTGTGGGACTTTGGTTGCGCTGGTGTAGAGCAGGTTATACAGGTTGGTCTGAACGTAGTTCTGCAACCAGTCGAGCCCGTGGCGCTCATCGAAGAAATCACCGCTGGACATTACGCCCTGCTGCAGGATGGCCGTATCGTTCTGGTAGTACACAAATACGTTGCAGTTTTTGGCATCCAGCGCCGCCGCCTGATTGGTGGTCAGGGTTTCATAGGTGATCCCCGGCTCCTGCTTGAATTTCAGGGTAATGGTGGTGTTGCTGCCATTGAAATTCACCGTGAACGCGCGACCAAATGCAGACAGTGCGGCGTACTTGCTGCTGGTGGAATACTGCACAAACGTGCGAGCGTATTTTGCCGCCTTCAGCTTATAAGCCAGGTCGGTAGTGGAGGTCGCGTTTACCGTCTCAGGATCTGCCGTTGTAATTGCCAGAATTCGGCTGAGACTGGAGGCCTCGATCGCGGCGGCCACGCTCAGCCAGTCGGCATCGTCGATATCTTCATCGTCAGCCACGGCCAGACCGTACCAGTTCGTGTAATTCAGAACGGCGTTCACCGCCTGCAGCAACGTTTCCGCCGAACCACTTTCAGCTGATACCAGCGTTTTAGCCCAGCGACCGACATACACTTGCTGAGGTTTCGGTGATTGCGAGAAATACACCGTAGCGGCTTCATATTCCGGGCTATCAACGCCGAAATCAGTGCCGATGTCTTCCGGGGATGAGTAGAGGCGAATACGCTCAGAAACCGGGATAACCGTTGAACTCCCGAGAATGAGCAGTGAACCAAAGTTTCGACCAGTAGCCGCACGCGGCCCAATGATCACGTCGACATTAACGACGTTAGATACAGGTAATCCCTGCGGCATAATTTAGTCTCCGAAAAATGAGACGGGCGCATCTTGCAGCGTCCGGACGTTGTAGGTACGAATGTTTTTGCGGGACAACGTGATGGTGAGGTCGTAGCGCCTCACCCACTGGTTATTAATGAGCTCTGGCAGGTTGTAGATAGTCCCGGCCTCCACCAGCGAAAGTCCCGAGCGATTCAGTTCGGCGTTGTTTTGCTCGACGAATATCCCCGCGCGGAAAGTTGATGCAGTGTTGGCCCCCAGAGGGCCATAGAAGCAGCAAATCACCGTTACCTGTTCCCATGTCCATTGCTCGGACTGTTCTTCTGAAACCTGAACATCAGACTGGCTTAACGGCTGGGGAACGGTAGTGATACCGAAGGCGCACCACGTCACCCCGTTGTTTGGGATCTGCGGCTGCGGGTCAGTCCATCGGGGGAAAACCAGAGAGGCCTGCAGGCCAGAAACACCACGAATCCACCGGCTAATTTCTCGCTCCAGCGCCTCGTCATACTGTGGGCTATCCCCGACAGGCGTCAGATACCCGCGCACGGTGCTGTCGTTACTCAACTGGCGTCCCTCCGTTAAAATCCACCAACTCACAATGTGCCTGGACGAATCCGGCGCCGTAACTGGTGTACGGGTCGACGAACGTCACGCGATAGTCGCGTCCGTTATAGGTCACGATATCGGCATCAAGTCGCGGGGTGCTGTCTGTACCGGGCTGGCCCTGAGTTAACCTGAACTGCGTCACGATGAGGATCGCACCGCTGATGTTCTGGCCTGCCTCCATTCGCCTGGCTTCCAGAGAACGATCAACCGTTACCACGCCAGAGAATGGGATATCCTGAGCTGTGTTTTTCGTGAAATTGTCCTCATCCACCGTCTGAATTTGCCGGTGACACACCAGACTGGTGTCCATGAAGTCGGGATCGAGGAGAACATCGCTCACATCGAGAAGAGGCATTATTTTTTCCTCACGACGTAGTTAATTGAGCGCAACAGGTATCCGTGGGCATACAGCGGCTTTTCGCCGGGAATGCCCTCGGCCCTTCTGCGTTCGAGGGTTTTCTCAGAAAGTGGGTGCAACCGGTCACCAGCACCGATAACGGCTTTTGCAGCGTCACGAGCAATCTGTCCGGCGCTCTCCAGCTCACGCACTGCTGCTTCAGTCTGCCCCTCCAGCGCGGCGGTTGCCGCTGCTTTGAGGTGCGCAGTTGTTCGAGGTTTTGAATCCTCGATCCCCATATCCAGAAAAGGACGCGGGGGAAGCGTGACCGTTGTACCGTCGATTTCCACCGTTGCGCCCGTCGAGTGGAGGTAGCCCAGTTCCGCGTTATTAATCGGAGAGCCATCCTCACGCCCTGCCTTGTCCTCAGGTATTCCCACCAGCACATCCATTCCGGATAACTGGCGGAGGGATTCCAGAACAGCCACGGCGTTATCAGCACGAACCGTTAACCCGCTTTTCATAGCAGTTGCCTGCCACCAGCGCCGAACATCGACCACCACCAGTAGAACTCGCGCCCGTAGGCGGTGCTGTTCCAGAAACCAGCATCCGGATTGATTACCCCGGACACGTCATAACCCACTGAAACCTTATCCACGGACTTAGAGGACACGACACCTGCTGCGCCGTTGCTGTTCACACCACCAGCGGCAGCGGCGGCCAGCGTGCGGCCGCGCAGCTCCGTATAGTGAGCCGTGAATAGTTCAGCAAGGTAGACGAACTGATCGCCCTGCACGTCCTGATTCAGGAGTGAATCAGCCTGCCCCAGATAGAAATTCACTGAGGGGTCAGGGTAGCGGGTTTTATCGGCGAACTCGGGAAAGTCTGTGCGGAACTGATCGTTAGTCGGAAGCCTGCTGTTTTTTGGCATTTTTCGCGTCCCCGCCGGTGTTATCGGTTTTGTCCGTGCTGTCGGCAGGTTTACCGCCTGCTGGTGCCTGAGCGGCTGCCAGTTGCCCTTTCAGGTCTGTGTTTTCATTCCCCAGCGCGGTGATGGTTTTTTCATGTTCAGCCAGCTGCGCTTTCAGGGTATTATTTTCTTCTGCCAGGAGAACAAGGCTCGCGGAAAGGTCTTCATTGCTCTGCTCGTTCGCCAGGTCGGCTTCGTCAATCGGGCGCGCATAGGCTTTAAAGGCCCAGTGGTCCTTAACTTCTTTCGGGAAAGAGGAACTGTCGTGAATGCCCGGAGACAGCTCAAATTTAGAACCGTCGGAAAAGCTGAGAGTCGCGCCACCGGAAACAACGTATTTCATGTTTTTGCTCCATAAAAAAAGGCGGGTTTCCCCGCCTGTTTCAGGTTAAGACGCCGGAACGTCCAGGTAAGAGATCGTATTGGAATACGGGGTTTCCACCTGGCCCAGCTTGCCGTAGTAAGTAGTCAACTGCTGCAGGCCGCGATACTCCAGCGGAGTGTTCAGCAGAGGAACCATTGGGAAGCGAACATATTTTTCGTCCTGGGTGTAAGCAACGATACGATGCGCGCCACCAGCGCCACGCTTGGAGGCCCACTTCATGGAGACGATCTCCAGTGGTGTACCGTTTTCCTGGAACGCGATGGTGTTAATCTTCACGTATTCCAGCACAGAGATATTCCCTGCAGAGGAAACCTTTTTGCTCGCCAGCAGGCCGAACAGCTCCGGCGCCAGACCGATTTTCGCCGGGCAGACCGCATAACCAGAACGAACCCAGCCATCAGACAGTACCAGGTTGATATCCTGAACAATCACATCCGGATCGGTGGTTGCGGTCCACGCTGCAGCTGCAGCAACAGGAGTAACATCCGGCAGGTTCAGCAGGCCAGCAACGCCGAGCTCGTTATCACCGATATAAACCTGTTCGTCGGTGTCCATGTTCCACTTCAGTTTCATGCCTTCGTATTTCTGGACATCAACCGGACGGCCCAGTTTCTGGGCAGAAGCCAGTTCCGGCACCGTCCAGCTGATTTCCTGCCCCCACAAGGTGAGGTTGTTACGGGTAGGCTGAATATCGAGTTCGATACCAGGAATGGCAGTAGCTTTTTTGCCGATCCAGTTTTTACCGTTAGGGTTTGGACCACCAACACCCACGAAATCGGTATTAGTGAAGGATGACACTTCATCAGCGATAGAAATGTCGCTGCGCAGCGGCATGTCGCGTGACCATTTGTAGGACACTAAAGGCATGTTCAGCGTCTGATCCATGCGCTCCAGTTCGCCGACGAGAAACGCGCCGGTGGAGTCGATGGTCGCTCTGTCAATTGTAAACATTAATTATTCCCTCAGATGTTATAAGCGATTTCAATACGGCCGTCGGCTTCACCTGGCCCCATGACCTCTGCATTTGGCAGCTGAGGTGTATTTGATGCGGTAGAGTCTGGAGACAGCACAAAGGAGCCAACCGGGCTTTGAGTGGTGCCACCAGCCACGCGAACGTAAACCGGATCGCCTTTTTTCGCGGTCGCCGCGTTGCCTGCGGTAGCAGTTACGCAGATGTAACCACGTTTCAGGTTGTCACCAACCTGATTAGCCGTCACACCGATGTAAGCAAGGTCCAGAGCAGAGGTAATCGGGAACGGTCGAACCAGAATCCCTTTCACTTTGCTGATGGTGTCGCCAGATTCCAGCGGAACGAATTTATCGTTCACGTATTTACCAACCAGCCCGTAGGACGCGAACTGCTTCGTGTGGTCCAGGCTAACCGGCTCGATGGTGAGATCACGAGGACGGGTAACGCCCCCGGCAATGCCCAGGGGCATGCGCGTTAAATATGCAGTACCTGCCATGATGATTTACCTTATTTGTTTTTTGCCCAGAATTCGGCGTTGACCTTGTTCAGTTCTGCCGGGGAAAGGTGCTTAGTGCTGATTCCGCTGTCCGTGGTGCGGGTAATGTTGTTCAGCGGGGTCAGCTGATTTTTCGCCTTATGCAGCGCCACAGCGGCAGTAAACACCGCGTCGACCGTGGCCTTTGGCGCTTTGTAGAAATCATCCACGCCGAACGATTTCAGGCTGTCGCCGGTGCGCATTGCGTGATTCAGCACCTGACGTTTAAGGCTCTTATCGCTGGCAGGCTGGAAGCCAGGACAGATAATTTCCGCATCGGCGATCAGGTTTCGCTTAAAGGCTGCATCACCCGTCACTTTGCGGTTTTCTTCTTCGTCTTCGTCGGTGGTCATGTTGCCCAGGTCCGGATCGCCATCGGTGGTTTTACCCTCCAGCTTTTCCAGACGAACCAGCAACGCTTTCGCCCAGTCAGGAATTTCTTCATCACCAGTTTTCTCTTTATTCGGATCGCCTTCGTCCGTAGTGGAGCGATTCGCCTCAGGGAGCGCGGTAGACTGCGCTGGAGCATTCATGTTGATAGTTACACCGGGGATTGAAGCCATGCCATCAGACGGCATATCCGGCGCTTCATCGATGAGTTTTGCCAGTGCATCCTCATCTTTCGTCTTAATGGCCTGAGCCAGTTTTTTAAGCCATGACATTACAGGCTTCTCCTTTGTTGTTGATGGGATGGAATCCCCGATTGCACAGCGGCCACCAGCACGCCCCCGGTCAATACCGACAGCGAGGTGGTTACCTGTGATTTGGTATTGCTTGCCCTTGCCGGGTGCCAGTTGCTTGTACTGCGCGTCATAGCCGCAACTGACATCGGTCAGGCCAGAATTCACCGCGTCGATTGCTTCCTGCCGTTTAATCAGCACGTCAGCAATGAGCAGATCCGATTTATCGCCGGTGCCGCGTCGGACGTTCTGAATATGTCCGTGCGCCAGCTCAGCAAAGTTAGATGGGTTAACGAATACGATGTTGCCCAGACTATCCTCTGGATGCCCCAGCGTGACGGCCACGCCCTCAAAGCTCGCCATCGTTTCCGGGGAAAACACTTCATCTTCCGTTCGCCAGACCGTCACTGTGCCGCTGGCGTCAGGCTCGAGGTCGATTTCTTCGGGTAAGTAGACCTGCGTTCCTGTACGTGCGATCGGTACGTCTTTACACAGCAGTGAGCCATCCGCCTGCAGATAACGCGTTTCGCCCAGGCGTGTAGTGAAGAAATATTTCATGGGTTACCTGCTCGATTACGGGCAACAAAAAGGCCGCTCAGTGGCGACCTTGTGAGATGGGAAAAATGTTCAAAATAACGGGCTATTTAACATAAGGGTTCTTACCCGCACCGACGAAAATGGACTCGATTAAAATGTCCCCTTAAAGCCGTAAAAGTAGCGATTAACTGGGCTGAAAATCGGTCTTTTCGAATACAACATTTTCATAACATTTCGCGGGTATTGCAGTTCGCATGAAATGAATGCTCAAAGCCGTATTTTTCATTTTCTCGGTGCAGGAATCTGTACTTCAGGCCAGCATTTGCAGTTCGGCAAACATCCGGCGTGTCCGGTCATACCGTCCAGCGTCGGCGGGTTATCCCAGCGCACAAATTTATCTTTCATCTTGCGGTGAGAATTGCGCGTTCCGGCCCCCTCGATACGCCACCAGTAGCCCTCTGATCCAACCGAAAGGGCTCTGGCCTGTGTCAGCGCGCCGGTAGCTCGTCCAATCTCTGTACGGGCAATCAGCTGCGCCCTGCTGGCGGCCACGTCACCGGAGGCCATGATCATCTCGTAGAGCTCGTCCGGACGTTCACCAGTGATAACCGCCTGCATCGCGCGCTGTTGTATGTCCATCACGCGATCGGCTGCTTCCAGCGGCAGGGACTTCATCAGCTGAATCTGGCGGTACACGATATCCTGCGCCACCTGCCCGACGGGGGTATTACCCACCACATCGCGCAGGCCAGCGCCGATTTCCTCTGATACCGATTTCCACTGATTCCATTCCTCCTGCTCGACCTGGGCAAACATCCTTCGCCCGACCTGCTCTGCCCAGTCGCTGATTACCTCGGAATAGTCCACCAGCGTTTTCGAAATGCTGTCAGCGCTGGCCTGTGAACCATCGTAGGTACCATCGACGATCTGCCCTATCTGGTTTGCTATCGCCAACAGGCTTTTTCGATACTGGATCTCCGAACGGCGGCGGAGGGATGGTTTCAGGTTCATCCTCCTCCCACTGGGCCTTCGCATCTTCTATGTCCTCGTCAGTGATAGAACCACCGATGCCAATCACATCAGAAATGTTCCTGAGGTCGTTAAGCGCTGCTGCAGGTGGCATCCCAAGGTCACGAACGGCGGTACCGAGTGCAGTAACCACATTGTTCGCCATCGTTGCGCGGTCCACGTCTGACATCTCCCAGAGCTTGTTAAACTCAAAAGTAAAATCGTCAGGTAGTGGTTCACCGAACAGAGAACGCCAGGAGATATCGAGCAGCCAACGGATATGGCGGCGTAAGCGTCTCTCCTGCAGCGAGTTAACCCGGCTGTAGTAGTTTTCCAGATCGCCGTCGCCGGTGTTGAACCCTGCAGGGGACTGCCCGAACAGACGGACGAGAGGAATTCCCGTCGCGCCGGAAACCTGCTCAGCAAAGCGCAGAAGGACATCAGCGATACCCGCAAACGTATAGCTGTGGGTTTCGAACTTATCCTTACCATCCATGATGGTCATGCCTTCGATGGTCTGGAACTGACGTATCATGTCCAGGTGCTTCATCAGCGCCTTTTCAAGGTCGCCTCCGGTAGCAAGAATCTTGCGCAGGTCTTCAATGCTATAGGTCCGCAGGTGCGCTTTGTGGATCAGCTGTGTGGTGCCGACCGTCGCAGTATCAAACGCCTCGATACGCTCGAAAATACGCTCCACAACAGACATCCCCCAGCCGTTTTCCGTCTGGGCCTGCTGGAAAGGAAGCGTATCGCCCTCCATGCGGATAACGCGGCTATGGTGGATCTTCCAGGGGGGAATCCCCTGCTGGTTAGTGATTACCTTGTAATATTTCGGTTTCCCAAAATCGGGACCGTAATCGGTAACGAGATCGTAATAACTCGGGTTAACCATCCAGCGGTCAAGGCTCATCACGCCCTTAAACTGCCCCTCTTTGATACGATCCAGTTTTAGCGGGGAGGACATATCCTGCCCTTCAAGCAGAACCACCAGCACCGCGCCACCGTACAATCGTGACCATTTGAGGTTATCGTTAAGCCCATCCCATATAGCGAGCTCATCCCAGAAGGTTTCGAGCTTGCCCTTTTGGCCGGGTTTCAGCTTTGAGCTGATGTTAATGCCCTTGCGGGTCATATCATCGGCCATAGCATCCACACCGGACCCCACGAGGAACGATGAACGATACGCAAACTCCAGCATCACCCTGTTACGGCTGATGTACCCGGGCATGTACATTCCGCCCGTCTGTATGTTTCTGGTGTCGCTACCAAGTTTGGCCGTGAAATTGTTGTACCCGTCAGCTGTCGCAACGGGCTTTTGTGCGCCGTTCTGGCGTTTCTTACGGGACATGTCACGCTCCGGCCAGTTTGGCCCAATTATCAAGAGAGGAATCCATCGGCGCGTAGTTAATCATCACGGCGTCGGCGAGGTTCGGAGATTTTGTACCTTCCGGCTGTTTATCCACGATGATTTTACCCACGGCGTTTTTCGACCACGTAGGCTGTGAAAGCTCCATCAGCAGGCGGTCAATATTTTCTATCTCGCTGCTTATCGAAATGATTTCGTCGGGGTTGTATTCCATCCCGTTCAGCGCACGGAAGGTGTTACGAAACAGCTTGCGAAGATGCCACCAGCTCTGTGCTTTCGCGTTCGCGAAGAAGTCTTTATTCAGGCGTGCCGCTTTACCGTTATCGCCTGGAACGGCTTCATCTTCCGGATCGAATACGCTACCGCTACCACGGAATGGCGTAGCTGTGATTGTTCCCCGGCCTTCAGCCTGCCTGAGCTCGTTTATCACGCGAGCATCTCCACGCGCACCGGCGCCCAGACCGTCCTCATCGAAACGGAACTCATCCAGACCGTAATCGTCACAGTACCCAAACGATTTAACGACAGAAGCGTAGATGTCGCTGCCAATGCCAGACCATTCGTGAACGTTCTGCAGAAGGAAGCCATAGCGGCAAGAAAAGCCGTTTTTGTCTTTCCCTTCGTCTGCAATATCCATTGCGCCGAGGCGCTGGCCGCTGGGCTGAATACCCAGTTTGATATGCGCGTCGACGGCAGCCTGTACCCATTCAGAAGGAATTAGAATCCCCTCTGTGGATGCGCTGTAGTTCAGGTCCAGTTCCTGAGCAACGATAATCGGATCATCAATTTTCAGACATTCGTTGCGGTACCACTCATCATCCTTGCGCGGGTCGCTGCGCCAGTGGAACGTAAACACCGGGATATTTCCGCTGTGCCGCTTACGGGCAAACGGGTTATTCATGCCGTTGACGGATGAGAGGTCTATACGGCAGCGGGTCGTCTGAGAGAGCGCAGCATCGATGAGTAATGGCCGTTTGAGGAATGCCGACTCATCCACGAAATAAAGCGTGGTACGGTCACCACGGCCAATGTTATCGCCAGCCTCGCCCTTAATGACCGCTCCCGTTTCCGGGAACTCCACGCGCATGTAAGGCGCATGTTTTTTGTCACTCCATGAACCGCGAAACTCTACCGGCAGCAGCTCGACAAACTTACGCGCTTTCCAGAACAGTGCTTTCGGGTCGCCGGTACTGTCGACATATTCCTCTTTACGGGAACCGAACCCGATCACCATTTCTTTGTTGAACAGGCAAAGCGAACAGGCCAGACCGATAGAGGTCCAGCTCAGCCCCATTTCGCGGCTTTTTTCTGTCAGTCCATGCTCAAGACTGGCGCGCCTGTCCATGATCCAGTTAATCCATTCCTCCTGGCGGGGGAACAGCAAAAACGGGATGGTGGCAGGCAGGCCATAATCGAGGTTACGCGGGTCCGTCGTCATGCCCCAGTCGATGATGAACTGGGCTGGGTTAGTGCGATAAAACTCACGGAGTGCCGGAAGCATTTCAGGCGCTTTCCTGATCCGCTCCAGCCTCTCCATTCTCCACTCAAACACGGCGGTATAGTCCGGTTTGCGGAAGTCAAAGGGGAACGGGATCGGCACAGAAAAATTCCTCAAAAACGCCCCGATTTAACATAATGGTCGTTACCCGCACTGGCGCAACAGCACCCATCACGCAAACGGCGTGAAGCCTCTGTTTTGAACAGAAAAGTGGTCAAATTGGGATGAATAAAACGTGCATAAAACGGGTCAAAAAGTGCATAGCGTTTTTTTAGTTCGAAACGCCTGTTTTTGCATTTTTCAGCCCATGTATTTTTTGTAGATATCTGCCGCTTCCTGCGGGGTCAGGTTCGCCGCTTCGGCTTTGGCAGCCTCGTCCATATTGGTGAACGATTCGAAAATTTTCGGTGCTCCCAGCTCCATAAGCAGAGTAGGCGGAACCTTAATCCCCTCAGCCTCAAGTAGCTGCGCCGCCTCCAGCGCGGAGTATTTCCCGGCCACCTTGTGTTTCATCACCTCGCGAAGCACATCACGCTGACGTTCTTCCTCGCTATAGACGCTGGTACCAAGACCGAGCACTTTTGAAAAAACAGCAATATCGTTGTGCGTGGGCAGCACATCTTCAATCGTGGTTTTCACACCATCCGGCGATGTGGTGACAACCTTCCGTTTACGAACGTCCAGGCTCTTACCGGCGACGCGGTTTATTTTCTCTCTGAGAGCTTCGCGAGCCTCAGTGAAAGCGCGCTCAAACTCGATATTCTCTTTACGCCAGCGACGGATCGTCGTCTCGTCCACACCTAAGCGCTGAGCAACCATCCGATTGCTGATTTTGCTACGGGCTAATGCCATGTCCATAACGATACCGACGTAGGCTTTTCTGAAGCTTTTTTTAGGAGCCATACTTCCGCCTAAGTCAATGTGATTATTTTTTGTTCAAAATCCAATTTTGCCGATCCGGGTGCGGCGTATCACGCGGCAAATTCTGGCTTGCAGACCGCGTCCTCTCTGGTGCCAAGTGCGGCATATCAGAGGGGGTAAAAATGCGGCATATCCTTTTTTTCGGGAAAACTGCGATTTGATGCCCGGAGGCCGCGCAGAATGGGGAGATAGTGGATCGCCCTAATATTTCCACTATGTGGATAACTCAGTCCAAATCCATCTCCACCACTTCACCGAAAAGGTGACCGTAAACGTCCATTGTGGTTTTGATGTTCGAATGCCCAATAAGTCGGGAAACCTTCAGAATATCGACGCCTTTGTTTGCCAGGCGAGATACAGCAAAGTGGCGAAGATGATGGAATCGCTTAATGCCATAGTCGTTCAGGGTTCTGACGAGAACTCCCTGAGTGCCGTAGCTGGTAGCGAGGCATGCGCCGGTAAACTGATTGCAGATAAGAGGCTCAGAGGAACCAAGCTTATTTTTATCCAGCAACGCGAAAAGCTCACGCGGCATCCGTACCCGGCGCTCCACGCCTCTTTTCAGCCCCTCATGTATAACGCCGTCAACAACATGCCCTCGGATGTCGATCCAGTCGGCTGACACGTCGTTATAAGTAACCGCTAGAGCCTCACCGATGCGCAGGCCACAAATCCCGAGCCAGCACGCGATACGCTCACGAACTGGCGCGTTATTCAGTAGCTCCCTGACCGATGATGATGGCGGTATGGTGATGGGTCGACGCTTCCGGCGCGCGGGACGGTCAACAGGGTTAAAAGTGATGAGCCGTTTTTCCACCAGCAGGAAGAACGCCGAACGAATCCAGCGATGGCAGCCGGTGCGAACCGAATCAACGATATCGCGATGGCTGATATGGAGTATATTTTTTTCCAGTATGGGCCCGTCTACAGCGAGAAGATCGTGACGGCATTTTGTATATGACGACAGCCGTATGATATTTTTTTCCAGCTTGCCGGCCTGATACCCCAGATAAAACAGAATTAACTTTCGGAAAGTCCAGGAATGGTCTATTCCTGTCCAGCTGGCAGTTCGACAATCCAGCTCGATATTCTGTTTTTGCCAGAAAAGATGTGCGGCATCATCAATATTCTTAAAGATACGGCGGCGTCCATGACCGGATTTTTCATCCTTCCAGTGGACGTAATATTTTGATTGTCCATTGGCATCAGTGGATTCTTTTATCGAAGCCATATTGAACAATCCTCACTCAAAAAACATTATCGAAGCCCCTCATTGAAGGGCTTCTGTAATGTCAGTCCCGGACGAACGTAACCTTTGTGGTTATCATTCGCCGTACAAGGCGCGTCGCTTCGCGTTGCATTTCATCAATTACTTTTGGCGTCAGCGGCTGACGCGCATATTTGCGCTCAATCTCTGCAAAAATCCCGTTCAGCGCCTCGCCGTCTGGTGGGATAACTTCAACGTTTAATCGTGCCATCGGTTTGTCCTGCCCTGTTGTTCTCGAAAGTCCTGATATCAGCCTTATCCCTGTTGCACTGCGCCAGCGCTGACATCAACGCGACATTCAGGTTAAGACTTGCTCCCCACGTAAACGGGTCGGGTAAATCTGGCTGGGGTGTTTCAGCCGTCAGGCTGGCTGGTAACGGAACTACCGGAACCGGTACGTAGACCGTTCGCGTATTCGTGCATCCGCTTAACTGCGCCAGCAGGCACAACACGAACAGCACAATCATCATCCGCAACAGCAGCTTTGATATCGTTCTCGGCTCTCTGTGACTCCAGTGCGATCTGCTGCTTGGCATGTTGGTTTGTCTCCAGAATGATGTTCGTTATTGCTACGGTGCGCAGGACATTCGCGGTGATGGTCTCAGAGGAATCAGCACGCTGTTCTGCATCGTCAGCGCGACGCTGTTCCTCCAGAAATTTTCCATGGTAGTGATCCGCTGACCAGACAAGACCGCCTGCAATACAGGCGATAAACGTCACTATGAGCACCCAATAACTCATTTTCATACCAGCAGCGCCGCCCGCGCTTTGTTGTAGCGGATCTTGCGGTCATCAATGCCATTCAGGCCGCCGTTGATGATGCGCGTAACGCGAGTAATATCGGCACCGTAGGCCATGCACCCTTTGGATGTGTAGAACCAGGCGGCAGATCGTGCTGCCTGAAGTTCCTGTTCGAGCTGTTCAGGTGAAGTAACGAGGTCTAACTTCAGCGCTGCCCCGCAGGTGCGATAATTGTCGAGGCCAGTGATTTGAATTAACCCTCTGCCGCGATATTTCCAGCCGTCACCGGGCGCTTTGTTACCCAGGCGGTTGCTATACACCAGATTGGCGATAGCATCCTGACGGGCTACGTGTTCGGTTGTTCTGCCAAGCGCATCAGCTTGCTGCTGTGTGATCCTCTTTCCGAAGGTCGCCACCAGCGCAGATGGTGTGTAGTTTAAATTTTCAACTACAGCGCTAAAGCCACCTGACTCATGACCTACCTGAGCGATGAACATGGCCTGATCCGCAGGTGCTGTAATGCCAAATTCTTTCATCGCCGCATCTACTGGCTGAAACCAGCGCGCAGCCACCCCGGCGCTGATACCAGCCGCCATTTGAAATTGAGATTGATTCATTTATTTTCCTCAGTGCTGCCGACTCCGGCGCGTCTGGCAACGATAGCGAGCGCCATGTCACGCAGTCTGTCCGCTCCAACAAACCCAACGAGCGCACCAACGAATGCCCCTGAATTAGCAGGCAGCCCCAGGTATTCCAGCAATGCGGAAACAGCCAGCGCGAATATGCCGCAGATTAGCGCGCCAGTGGCGGTGTAGAGTTTCGGCTTCCCTGCGCGTATGTCGATAAGCGCGGAGATGCCCAGAGCGCATAACCCGGCGTAAACTGACGGCAGATATAGCGCGATCCATTTCATTGTTTGTTCAAAAATCCCGTGAGAGCTATTCATAGGTTCACCTCGCCTGTTTGCGGGTGCTGTGTGCGAAACTGGAATAAACCCAAATGCAATGGGCTAAGAGGGGACTAAACACGACGGAAAGCGTACGAAGCGACGCCTTTACGCCCTAACTGACATTCGATTGTGTTTTGCTCTGCGCAGGTGAAGCCCTGCTCTGCAAACCAGCGCCTGATACCTTCATCAGTGAAATACCAGATGTGCTCGTTCTTTCTGAAATGATGGGAGCGGAGAATGTCTCCGGCATCAGTGAAAATTGGGATCGACACGAACACGTATTCACTGGCCTGCTGTACCGCCAGCTCCGGCTCGTCGATGTGCTCCAGCACATCCCACATCGTCAGCGCTCGCCACTTATTGGCGTAGAGGTCAGCGAATGCGCCCCGCTCGTTCAGCCAGGCAATACCAGCCTGATTAACGTCATAGCCAAGCGTTCCCGGTCGAGTAGAGACGAACTGACCAGCACCGATACCAACGTCAAGAACAGGGCCGTGAAAATTGCGCTCCACCAGCTCAATACGGGATTGCGTTAAAGCTCTGCCCGTTTCGGTGTCAGCCAGTTGCTGATACTTCGCGAAATACTGCTCGTCATACGGGCGTGATGCCGGAACGGGGTAACGTCCGATCCCCAGCTCCGGTAAAAATACCAGCCCGCTTTCCAGTTCCTGATAAAACGACTTCATGGAGCCAGGCCTCGAATTTATCGGAGAAATTTGAAATCCGCTTGTCGCAGTGGTGATCCCATGCTTCACAGCGGCAGTAATTGTCGGGAATTGCCCAGCCAACACGAGAAAGGTCCATCGCCGGATCGGTTACGATTTCCGGGGCGTTGTGACCACCTCGCCCACCAGCGACAACGTACACCGGCGTTTTATAGGCAATAGCAGCAGGAAGCGCCCAGCCCACTGGCGTAACCACTACGGCGGCATGCTCAATCAGGCGCATCAGCGATTTGAAGTTGAGCTGACCGGAGTGCATGCGCAGATCCGCTTCGGGAAGTTCTCCAACGGCCCACTCCTCCCCCTCCTGCAGGTCCGCCACACTGATTACGCAAAAATGCTTTCTCAGTAACCTGGAAGCCTGCAGCAGGTAATCCGGATCAGGATTACGGGAATCACTGCGCCATTCACTGCGAACAGTTGCCGGGCGAATTACCGCGATCGGCTTTTCAGACGTAAATTCAGCGGGTCCGTAAGACGGCAAATCAAGTTCCGACGGCTCAGTGCCAAATTGCTGGCGCATCGCGTCAAAAATTGAACCGCGACGAAGATGATCCGGGCCGTAGAAAATCCGCTTTGTCTGGCGCATATCTGGCGGCAGGTGAAAAGCGGCCTGCGTCCGGAACTCGTTTTTGCGCTGCGTCCGAAGCGTTGTAAAGCTGCGTACGGGCAGAACAGGCAAATCTTCATACAGTTCAGGCCAGGCGGTCTTGATATAACTACCAGCAGGTAACTGTTTAACGAAAGCACGCTGGTAGATGTTGTCACCCATGCCCAGCATGCCATCAATGAACAGAGGAACGTTTAGCATGCTACCTCGCGTAAAGCCTCATTGAGGCTAAGACGCCGGAAGCAATTAAGCGCTGTCTGGCGGCTACTGTTGATGATATTGACCTTTCCGGTCAGTGCTCTGGCGGTATTGGCAAACTCCCCACGCCATCGGGTAACGCTCTCTGCTGTGGGGTTATCAAGACCGATATGATCGCCATGCCAGTGACTGCCCCCAGTAATGGAGCAGTCAAAACCTAAAAGAATGATGTTTTTCGCACCCTGGCTGGCCGCAAACAGAATAGAGCGCTGCCCGGAGTTGAAGGCCCACCGGGTATCTGTATCAAACAAATTTAGCCCATAGCGTTTATGAGCCCGGTAATTACAGGTCCAGCGAGAGGCTGAGGACGGCAGAACATCGATGTTTGCATCCCACCAGCGCAGATCACCCGCGTAAATGTATTCACAATCAGGCACGGATCGCCAGGTGGAGTTAACAGCAATAACCGGTAGCCCCGATCCGGAGATCAGTTCGCAATCTGATTTATCGAGAGACGGGCCGGATGCACAAATGATGAATGTATTCATTCGCGGCGACCAAATTTAGGCATAAAAAAACCCGCTCGGAGGCGGGTTTGATTTCGTGTAGGCGCAATAACCTACGATTTGAAGCATACACGACAAGTTCGGACAAAATCAAGCTTAATGTGGCTAATATGCTAAATTTTGTTCACATCATCACGAAAGCTCGTTGCGTCCTGAAACGCCGAGTCTGCTTTTTGTTCTTCTCTGTAGCAGACGTCGACAAGCCCCTCCAGAAACGGTTTCCAGTTACGGGTCCACGTTCTGACGTGCAGATCCGGGACTCGCTTCAGTATCGCTTTATAGGCTGCAGTAGACGGCACCCCAGAAAATCCGTTTCCGCTGCAGCGCTCGCAGGTTTTAAACACTGGCGCGCCGCGCTCGCTTGTGGCTTTGCGGTCGAGCACCTCACCTTTGCCGCCGCAACGGCATCGGGCCAACAACTCACCTTTACCGTTACATGCCGCGCATATACGCTTGACCAGTTCGTGCTTGATTTTCGGCGGTACGATTTCCATTCCGTCAGAGTTGAAGACTCCAGGATGTTTGATCACATCCTCATACTGAGAGGTTAATCCGCTGCCGCTGCAGCTGTGGCACGCCACGCTGGTTTCCGCTGAACGGGAGTATTCGGCAAAGGCGAATTGTGCGAGCACCAGCATACACCAGCCAAACTCGCCTACAGCTGCTTTACGTACATTCCTGGGCGCCGACTCCATCGCATGACGCGCCAGCGCCTGAACTGCGAGCTGCTCATCGCTTTTGCTGATCCCGGTCTTACCAAAGAAGGCAGCCAGACCAAACCGCGCGCGGCTGCTGGTGGTACCAATGGCCGCCATAACATCAGTGCCGGTGATGCGATCCGGAGAGGTTCCTTTCACGTCGTCGCTGATATGCATTCCCTGAGGGCTGAAGTGTTTTAGCGATGCCTCAAGCTTCATTGTTCACACTCCCCAACCAGATTAAGAATGACCGCAGCGCCGTTGTCTTCCATGTATTCGTCCTTTCCACTTGCCAGAAACCAGCTGCAAACCTCTACAGCTTCAGCACGTGTCACAGGTTTGATGGTCGCCAGCAATTTTTCCAGGTATCGCTCACGGTCGTACACAGATTCATGGTGCTCGGAATAACCAAATTCGTAACCGAGTTCCTGACCTGAAGTGTGGCGAACGCTGTAGAGCCAGTCCCAGTAAACAAACTCACGAACAACATCTGACAGTGTATGAGGCTCTGGCAGAACGTCACGATAGCCATCAACATATGCGCGACGCTGATCATCAATTTCATTCATACGACTGCCGTCAATGCTTCCATCTCTCTTTTCGTCTACTGTCCATCCCCACTGGTAATCATCAGTAAATTTTGGGGAAGACCTGATCACTCGCTCGGCCTCTACGTCCTCCATCGCTGCTTCATAGCTGCCGAACGTAGCGCGCACATCAGCAGCTTTCTTGATGTTTTCCCGTGCATTCTGAATAGCACGCACCGGGTTATCCATGCCGATGGTACCGAAAGCTACCTGGAAAGGATCGCCGCCATTCGCCAGAAGATAACGGGAATACCGTTCCTCGGCCTCTTTTGGAGAGATTTTAATTTTCTCCAGCGCGGCTTCTGCTGCGTCCAGATGTGCCGGTTCATTCAGGCGGATAACCTCCAGTACCCACAGATAGGCATCAGTCTGTTTATGCCCGGTGATTCTCCGTTGCTCAGGTAGAGGTTTGATGTTTGCCAGGGCTGAGCTGTGCGCTGCCGTCGGGATGGTGAATAGTGCTTTATGTTCGTTGTTATCTGTACGCATTACGCAGCCGCCTTTTTCTTGTGGAAAACCAGCTCACGAACCTGATCGCCGTTCATGAGCATATTGTTGAAATCATCGTGATCGGGCCAGTACACGCTCACTCGCTGTAGGTCATTCTTTGCCAGCAGATTGGCATGAGCGCATTCATAGGCCGCAGCCAACCCGGTAGCGCTGTTCTCGTCACGGTCAGCAAAAATAATGAGGTGCTTAACGCCAGCCGGAACGCGGAATTTCTTCATGAAGTTGGCCGTCATGGTTGCCCAGGTATTTACGTTATAAATCTGGTGCGCAGACAGAGCCGTTTCGATGCCTTCGGCGATACCAAGTGTGCTGGCCACCGGGAACATCCTGATCGCCACTGAACGGGCGTGATCAAGATAGTTATCTTCCTGCAGGGATTTTTGTCGCTTTGCACTGGTGCCGATATCTGCCTTTTTTGCGCCATCGAGTAATGTCTGGTGCAGATAGCACAGTTCTCCTTTATCGTCGGTGGCGAGGGAATAAAGCGACTGATACACCCTCCCTGCATGGCGCTGCTTATCGTTGAAGCGGATCGCTTCAAGCGGCAGACTGAAAATGCCGCGCGCGTTGAGATACGCAGCACCAGAAGTGCCACGCAACGGCTGCAGCTTCGCGAACTTATTCAGAACCTTTGTACGCAGGCTGGTAGCACTGCTGCTGACCGGGATTTTTACACGCTGAAAATCATTACCGATCAGGTGGTCTATTTCCCTGCAAACCTCATTAAATGGCTTCCCCTGTGTCAGTGTGACAAGCTTCATACCGTCACCGCTGCCGCAGGTACAAATCCACGTCCCCCGACCGTCGCGGTCGTCAATACGTAG
Organism: Citrobacter sp. MGH105; assembly: GCF_001037485.2. Classification (NCBI taxonomy): domain Bacteria; kingdom Pseudomonadati; phylum Pseudomonadota; class Gammaproteobacteria; order Enterobacterales; family Enterobacteriaceae; genus Citrobacter; species Citrobacter sp. MGH105. The sequence continues at coordinate 3,331,363 of NZ_CP073048.1, forward strand.
CTTGCCGCGCGCTCCACATACCGGACATTCGCCTTTAAAGTGGTTTTTACCAGTGATCGGCGGAAGGCCGAAGTGCTCAAAGATGGTAGGCCAATGCCCAATTGCTGCTTCTGCCGTCTTCATGCTCGTTTTCCTAACTGCTGTTTGATATCGCTAATCACTTTCTGTGCTTGCCGAATGGAGGATGGCGCAGGTGCACCAGATGCCGCCTGCATACGTTTGGCCTTCTCCTGACCTTTCGCATAAGCGATCAATTTGTGCCGGATGAAATTCGAAACGGTCGGTGTGATCTCCATCGGGAAATCGCTCAGCCCGTTAGGCCACTCGTCAAAACGATCGCGAAAAGTGTTTGCGCACCAGCCATCACTAACGGGCTTTTTCCCCTGCGATACTCGCTGGCGCTGATAGAATTTGATCTGACTCCACCAGGCCTGTTTCTCTGCCTTCGTGGGCAGATGCTGGTCTTTACCCAGCTTTTTGAGTTTGCGGCCGGTATCAGTATCGACGTCCTCACCGCCCAGCGGCTTATGTCCGCATTTCGGGCATACGTACACACCAGCGGGTTTCATGTAGTGGCATTGAGAACATTCATGGGGGAGTTTTTCGGCCCGTTCCTCAGCTGCACGGCGCGCGCTTTCATCCATGCCGTCAGACTTACCGGGGAGATCGTCATATTCAATAGAATCCGGATAACCGAGGCGGTGCACGGTGCCACTGTGATCAAAGATGAGGCAAGATTCTTTACCCGGTGCGGTGCGCAGGCCACGCCCGAGTGCCTGCAGCCAGCGAATTTCGCTTTTTGTTGGCCTGGCGTAGATGATGCAGCGAACATCACTATCGAAGCCGGCCACCAGAACGCCCACACTAACGATGATTTTCGTTGCGCCGGTTTCAAAGCGGTGAATGATGGTCTGGCGCTCATCCACTGGAGTGTCGGCGGTCATGACCTCAGCGTTAACATCCGCTTGGTTAAACTGGATTGTCAGGAAATTGGCGTGGGCTACATTGACGCAGAAAGCGATAGTAGGCAGATCCCGCCCATTCTCCAGCCAGTTCTGTACGATATCGCCCACCAGCGTAGAGCCACACATGATTTCAGCCAACTGCGTTTCGTTGTAATCGCTGCCGTACTCAAGCGAGGACTTGGTTTTTACGCCTTTCAGATCCGGCTTTGTTGGCGCGTAAAATTCGTATTTACTCAGATCGCCACGCTGGATTAACTCGCCGATGGTGGTCGGCTTAATCAGTCGGTCATAGTATTTGCCCAAGAATGGGGAAAAAGGCGTACCCGACAGACCAATCACCTTTACGCCTTTGCCGCGCAGCCGTTCGATATCCTTCAGGATGCGTTTTTTACGCAGGTGTGCTTCGTCGATAATCAGCAGATCGATATTTTCAGGAAAAACACGACGAATAAGCGTGTCGGCGCTGGCAATCTGAATTTTACGGGCTGGATCGTAGTTCGGGTGATCCGCCCAGATATAACCGATTTCATCCCCCGGTAACCCGTACTCCACAAAGCGATTGGCCGTTTGACCAATCAGGATGGTGTACGGTGCACAAAACAGAACGCGCATACCACGGCTGACGAACCCGGCAACGATGAAAGCGGCAAGACCAGTTTTACCGCTACCAGTTGGTGAGTACACCATGAAGGTGTCGTTTTCCTTCCAGTCACGGCGCAACATGTTTAGCGCTCGTTCCTGTGCAAAATTCGGCGTGATCGTCAGCTCCATTGTGCTGCCCCCGTGCTGATGAGATAATAATTTTGTGATGTGGTTTTCATGGATTCCCCCTCACATGGCTGGTGGACTCCCCAAAGGCTGCCAGCCTCCCTTCTGATTCAGCTCCTCTGAAAAATCACTCTTCCAGGAAGAACCCTTTTCGTTTCTCAGCGCCTGAACGCCTTGTACTATCTTGCTGATACGGGCGTTTTTTTAATTGCGCCCTTAAGACAGGGATCTACTTAACCAATGGATCTCTCCTGTTGGAAAAGACCCTATTCCTCCCCCTGCACCCAATCCCCCCCTTACCCCCCTTTCCCTCTTCCCCATAAAAACGTACCACTTCACTAGTACGTATGAGGAGTTGGGTCAGTTGGTTGCCAACCTGAACAGGCACCTTTAAGCCTGCTTTTGTTCGGGTACCTTTAAACCCGAAACAATCAGGAGCGCTGTCGCGTTCCAGCCAGGGGAGGTTCGGCGGTATACCCCTGTAAAGCTCTGCCCTGATTTCTCACAAACAGGCGAAGCCTTGTGTTTGCTTCATGCCTTGCCCGGTTCTCCTTGCGGTACGAAACGGGTTCGGCCTCGAACGTCTCTTGATACACAGCTGCATAACGCTGGAGCGCTTTTTGTCGTGCAGTGGGTGTCAGGCTGAATAACTGCTGCTTAATCCACTCGGCATCCGCTTGTGAGTAGGTTTCCGGCAGTATTGAGTTATCGAAGCTGCTCTCCGGTATGTTCATCGGAAAAAACCTCATCCAGACTGGTTTCATATCCGAGCTGCTTAAAAGCGCTCACGATTCGTTTACCCACCTCAATGTCAGGGATTCGACGACCAGTTTCGTAATGGCTAACTGCCCCCTGAGAACTGGCAATCAATGCGGCCAATTCTCCCTGCGTAACCTTTGCTTTCAGCCTTAGGCTCTTGATTCCGCTCATTCGGATAGTTCCTATCTAAATAATACATAACGTACTATACACACTTCAAACAATAATACAAAATGGAACTTGTTCAAAAAATACGGATTGTAATAATCATGAACATGAAACAGAGATGGCAGGACCTGGCTAAATCCAGGATGAAAGAAGTCGGAATGACTCAAGAACAACTAGCAGAAGCTCTAGGAATAACCCAGGGTGGGCTAGGTCATTGGTTGAACGGTAGACGCGAACCCAACCTGGAGGTCATAGCAAAGATTTTTAACATACTTAAAATGCCAGGTTTCGTGGTGAATGCTGATGGAACGGTCAGTGACTCCAGAGCCGATCACAATGTGACATTCATCGGAATTAACGAGTCGAAAGGAAGCTACCCTGTAATTAGCTGGGTAAGTGCAGGGGATTGGATGGAAGCTGTAGAGCCATATCATAAGCGGGCTATAGACCGTTGGTACGATACAACTGTGGAATGTTCAGAGGATTCATTTTGGTTGGACGTGCGAGGTGATTCAATGACATCACCAGTCGGCCTAAGCATTCCGGAAGGTATGGTTATACTGGTCGATCCTCAAGTGGAGCCTATCAACGGGAAATTAGTTGTAGCAAAGCTTGATGGAGACAACGAAGCCACTTTCAAAAAACTGGTTATCGATGCTGGCCAACGATTCCTCAAGCCGTTGAACCCTCAATATCCGATCATTCCCATAAACGGTAATTGCCGTATTATCGGCGTCGTGGTCGATGCAAAAATAACCAACCTGCCATAGTGCACAAGCCGCGAAAGCGGCTTTTTTATTCCCTCCGTCACGAATCAAACAAAAAAAACCTTAACAAACATAGAGATAAAAATTAATACATCAGATTAATCCGTTTTGTATTGACGATAGTTAATACGTTATGTATTGTTTAATCATCAACAAGCAAACGGAGCAAGAAGATGAGCACTCAACAATTGGTGTCTGAAAATGGTCCCATCCACAAGCTAGCTATGGATATTGATCGCGTGGTAAACGTGCTTGAATATGCCGAATCTGATCCAGATACTGGCTATAAGCCAGCAGCCCTCATTCAAATTTGCATTAACCAATTAAAGAAAAATCTTTCAGTTATAAATCGCGAAATCGGGCATGACTGGCCGGAGAACAAACAATGATGACTGATACTGTAGTTCTCAATAAAGATGAAACAAGTTCGATGCTCATGAGTTGGGCTCACGATATAACTTGTTGTTCATCTTCATTATGGCTACTTCTTGAAAGAATGACCTCTGAGGAAGAAATAAGAGAACACGCGTTAATTACTTTGGTTGTAAAAACACTAGAAGAAGTAAACGAACAAATAAATAACTTCGAAATTAAACAACTATAAACACCAATAATTAATAAAACACCTTAAATGGTGTGACCAAACTCACCTTGAGGAAATGAAATGCAAACTTCACTTTCTTTTAATAAGCCAACTAAAACGCCTCAAATGTTATTTGGCTCTGACAATATTAATGATTTTGGAAACAGAGTTAAGAGCTGCAGGATGGAAGGTGACTCAATGCAGCCGACTATCGAACCCTGTGAGGTAGTGGCTTTTGTTGATTGTGGAGGCCGCGTTCTTACACCCGGTATATATGTTTTTACGGGCGATGTTTTCGGCCGTAGCTGCCTGTTCATTAAGCGAATAGAGCCATTGCCGAACGGCGCATTAAAGATTATTTCTGACAATCTCCATTACCAAACTTTCACGCTTAATGCTGGTGATCAAAAAGACATGCGTATCCACGGAAGGGTTGTCGATTCTTTGGCTGTGAGGCACTTCATATGACTTTCATTATAGATAAATCGGCATATAGAACAGCATGCCTTTATGCGTCCTGCGGTTACGAGGTAATCGCGCGGCTTTACCTAAAAAAAGCATATGGGAGATAGAAAATGTGGAACCCAAAGACGGCTGGGATAGATGAAATTCATTTGGAGGCAGAGAACCTCAACACCATTCTGGAAATAGTAATAAGCAATAATGAGTTAAACACAAATCAAAAAAATTCTTTGCTAGGTATGGCTCTTAATGCTTCGGCGAATTTATTGTACTGGTGTGAAGCAGAGGAAAAGCGACGTGAATAATTTAATCAATACGTATCGCCACAGAATTCTTAAATCTGCGCTATTACGCCATCAGCGAAAAACAGGAAGCACCTGCCTCATCATTAATATGCCTAAGGGTGGAATTAACACTATCGAATTAACAGAAATACTAATTGACGGCCTGTTGAGGCGATTCGAAAAAATGATCCTCAGTGAGTACGGAAATATTGAAGGTGTAAAAGCCATCCGAGGAATTTACAGCAACGCCGTAGATGTGAATGGCAGCGGTGAGTTCCTGACAGAAAGCGGAAAGGCATTAATCGACGAGCTCATTTCTGAGCTGGTTGAGTTTGCCAAGAAAAAATCAGTCACAGCGGAGACAAGCCATGAGTGATCAGACACCAATTATCACGCACGAACCAGTAAATATCGTGCTGACGATCGAGAACGGAAAGGTTATCCACGCGCGCCCAGTTCAGAACGGCGAGGTTACAGCATCGCTGGAGACTTTTTTGTGGATGGCTGAACGCGCCGGTTACTCGGTAACCCCACCAGCAGGAGGCAATGACAATGGCCCTGACAGCGATACGAATTCCTGAGTGGGTACACCTGCAGGCGGTACATGTACTCCGCCAGTTCAGAGCCAGGCGGATTCATCCATGCCGTATGCACGGCTCCGGGAACCTGAGCCTGCGGGTTAATCGCCGCTGGCGGCTGCTGTCCCGAGACGGCGGCCATAACTGGGAGGTTATGAGCCATGAACGATACAGCAAACGGAAGGACAGAAAATGAAAATCCAATACCAGGACTATGGCGCCGTAGCGAACATCGTTATCACCAGTACGGTGTTTGAGTTCCGTAAACATAACCGGGTAGTCGATGCCACGCTGATCTGCACACCAGACATCATTGCAACCCGTACTGGGATGTTCTTCATGAAGACGGCTTTATCAGGTAAATCTCGCGACATGCTGCGTGCGTACAAAACTGTTCAGCGGGAGGCGACACGATGAAATCTTTCCTCCTGTCTATGCTGTTTGGCCTGTTATTAGTGGCCGCTATTTTCGGGGCGTTGATTGAGTACAAATTTTTGACGAATTTCGGAGGTTAACAGTGGAAAAATCGCATATCAATACTGAAAACCTAAACACAATTCACGACTGTCTATCCCAGCTTGTGATCGTTGAAGAAACTCAGCTCAGCATTGAAGATCAGTTGGCTAAATCAAATAGCAGCAGTGAGTGGAGTGTTTGGCGTAAAAAAGCAGAATACGCACTAAAGATCGTAAAAGGTAAGCGTCGTATCATCACAGCTCGACTGGCAGTTCTTCGCCAACTTGAAAAAGACCGCAATATGCAACTGCACCAGCAGCACAACGATTTCCTCATTAATGAGCTTAGGACAGTAGTACCCTCTTCCACCTTTGATCGATGCGTTCGCCAGGCTAACGATAAAATGGAGAAAATCCATGCAGACCAGTGCTGATGTCGTTCTTCTGGTGCCGAATGACTGGGTTAGCGAGAGAGTTTTGATTGCAGTTACCGGACTTAAACCCGGGACCATCACCCGTGCCAGAAAAGAATCCTGGATGCTGGGTCGCGAATACCTGCACGTCTCACCAGACGGTAATCCCAAACCTTCGAGCGAATGTATGTACAACAGGAAAGCGATCGACATTTGGATCGAGGCACAGAAAAAAAATCAACCAGGTGCGCAGAAAGCATGAAAAGCAGTACACTCATCCATGCTCCTGGACGTCAGGAGGGATTAATGGCTAATGCATCATACCCGACAGGCGTCGAAAACCACGGCGGTTCACTCCGCATCTGGTTTCTGTACAAAGGCAAACGTGTCAGGGAAAACCTCGGTGTCCCTGACACAGCCAAAAATCGCAAGATAGCCGGTGAGCTTCGTTCATCGGTTTGTTTTGCAATAAGGATGGGGAATTTTAACTATGCGGAAAAATTCCCAAACTCGCCGAACCTTGCCCGGTTCGGCCAGGATAGAAAGGAAATTACTGTGCTGGAACTTACCGAAAAATGGTCTGATCTGAAACGAATGGAGATCAGCACTAACACCATGAGTCGGTATGAGTCCATCATAAAAAACATGCTTCCGCGCATTGGCGAAAACAAGTTGGTTTCTGCTGTGACCACTGAGGATTTGCTGTATGTAAGGAAGGAGTTGCTGACAGGTTTTCACGTAATGAAGAAGGACCACCGGACGCAGGTAAAAGGCCGGAAGTCCTCCACCGTGAACAATTACATGATGTTAATGGCCGAAATCTTCCAGTTTGGAGCAGATAACGGTTATGCAAAGGAAAACCCGTTTAGCGGAATTAACCGCCTCAAGAAAGCGAAGGGTGAGCCCGATCCACTCACGACAGATGAGTTCATCAGGTTTATCCAGGCATGCGGCCATCAGCAGATGCGAAATCTCTGGTCGCTTGCAGTCTATACAGGAATGAGGCATGGGGAGTTGTGCGGTTTGGCCTGGGAAGATATCGATCTGCATGCCGGGACCATTACTGTGAAGCGCAACCTTACCCAGACGGATGAGTTCACCCTGCCAAAAACAGACGCAGGCACTGACAGGGTGATTTATCTCATTCAACCAGCTATTGATGCCCTGAGGAATCAGGCCCAGCTTACGCGCCTTGGCCGGCAGTATGAGGTTGAAGTGAAATTGCGGGAATATGGCCAGTCAGTCATACATCCATGCACTTTCGTTTTCAGCCCTCAATGCGTAAAACGTGGGCCACGAAGAGGATATCACTACGCGGTTAATTCGATTAATAAAATTTGGGCTCCGATAATCAAGCGCGCCGGTATTCGTTACCGCAACGCGTACCAGTCACGGCATACCTATGCGTGCTGGTCATTGTCAGCGGGTGCGAACCCAAACTTTATAGCAACTCAAATGGGACATGCAGATGCACAGATGGTTTACAAGGTGTATGGAAAGTGGATGTCAGAGAAGAGCGCCGAACAGGTTTCTCTGCTCAACCAAGCGCTTTCACACTTTGCCCCATCACTGCCCCAAAGCATGGTTTCAGCATAGTAAAAATCTTTATATACAAATAGTTAGTAGCAATAACGCTACATTTTCATAACACGTGGCACGAATTGCCCTCGACCAGAAAGAGAGCTTATGGTGTGATCGGGGTTCAATAAATCGCTAAACAGGGTATACTCCAGCGGTTTTCTTAGTTGTTTATTGTACTAAACGCTCCCGTGAGAGGATGCTACTGCGCACCTATGACACAATTCGCTTCTCCTGTTCTGCACTCGCTGCTGGATACAGACGCTTATAAGTTGCATATGCAGCAAGCCGTTTTTCACCACTACTATGATGTACAAGTAGCGGCTGAATTTCGTTGCCGTGGCGATGACCTGCTCGGTATTTATGCCGATTCTATTCGTGAGCAGGTGAATGCTATGCAGCACCTGCGACTGCAGGAGGATGAGTACCAGTGGCTCTCCGGCCTGCCATTCTTTAAAGCTGATTACCTCACCTGGCTACGTGATTTCCGCTATAACCCGGAACAGGTTCACGTCACTAATGATAACGGCAAGCTGAACATCCGCTTAACCGGGCCGTGGCGTGAAGTGATCATGTGGGAAGTTCCGCTGTTGGCGGTTATCAGTGAACTGGTGCACCGTTACCGTTCGCCCGAATCAGGCGTCCCGCAGGCACTCGATGAGCTGGAAAGCAAACTAGTAGAATTCTCTGCTTTAACGAAAGATGTCGATATGTCCCGCTTCCATTTGATGGATTTCGGTACGCGTCGTCGTTTTTCGCGCGAAGTACAGCAGGCTATCGTTAAACGCCTGCAGCAAGAGCCCTGGTTTGTCGGCACCAGTAACTACGATCTGGCCCGCCGCCTGTCATTAACCCCAATGGGTACGCAGGCGCATGAGTGGTTCCAGGCTCATCAGCAAATCAGTCCAGAACTTGCCACCAGCCAGCGCGTAGCCCTGGCAGCCTGGTTAAATGAATACCCTGATCAACTCGGCATTGCATTGACCGATTGCATCACCATGGACGCATTTTTACGCGACTTTGGCGTTGAGTTCGCTACCCGCTACCAAGGGTTACGCCATGACTCAGGCGATCCGGTGGAATGGGGTGAAAAAGCCATCGCTCATTATGAAAAACTGGGTATTGATCCGCTGAGCAAAACGCTGGTCTTCTCAGATAATCTCGATCTGAAAAAAGCGATTGAACTCTACCGCCACTTCTCTTCCCGCGTACAGTTGAGTTTTGGTATTGGGACACGGCTAACATGCGACATTCCGCAGGTTAAGCCACTCAATATTGTGATCAAGCTGGTGGAATGTAACGGCAAACCGGTGGCGAAGTTATCTGACAGCCCGGGTAAAACCATCTGCCACGATAAAGCATTTGTTCGTGCACTGCGCAAAGCCTTCGATCTCCCGCATATCAAAAAAGCCAGTTAAGCCTTCCAGGGAGCCATTTTGGCTCCCTTTTTCGCGTTTATTTCCGAAATCTTTCACTCCAGCTACGAATTCTGCTTGTCTGATTGCAGATGCCAGGTAACATAGGTATCCCCCCATTACGGGTGGACATGTGTTTATATATCCGACTATTAACAGAGAGAATATTATGAGCGTTGTGCCTGTAGCCGACGTACTCCAGGGCCGCGTAGCCGTTGACAGCGAAGTCACCGTGCGCGGATGGGTGCGTACCCGCCGAGATTCAAAAGCTGGCATCTCCTTCCTCGCCGTTTATGACGGTTCCTGCTTTGATCCTGTACAGGCCGTCATCAATAATTCTCTGCCCAATTACAATCAGGACGTACTGCGCCTGACGACGGGTTGTTCAGTTATCGTAACGGGTAAAGTCGTTGCATCTCCTGGACAAGGACAGAGCTTTGAAATTCAGGCCACTGAGGTTGAAGTCACCGGCTGGGTTGAAGATCCTGACACTTACCCAATGGCAGCCAAGCGTCACAGCATTGAGTATCTGCGTGAAGTGGCGCACATGCGTCCGCGTACCAACATGATTGGTGCGGTAGCGCGTGTACGTCATACGCTGGCGCAAGCTCTGCATCGTTTCTTCCACGAGCAGGGTTTCTTTTGGGTATCGACTCCGTTGATCACCGCTTCCGATACGGAAGGTGCCGGTGAAATGTTCCGTGTTTCTACGCTGGATCTGGAAAACCTGCCGCGTAACGATCAGGGCAAAGTCGATTTCGACAAAGACTTCTTTGGTAAAGAAGCCTTCCTGACCGTTTCCGGTCAGCTGAACGGTGAAACCTACGCCTGCGCTCTGTCTAAAATTTATACTTTTGGCCCGACGTTCCGTGCAGAAAACTCTAACACCAGTCGTCACCTGGCAGAGTTCTGGATGCTGGAACCAGAAGTGGCTTTTGCTGACCTGAATGATGTTGCAGGCCTGGCTGAAGCGATGCTGAAGTACGCGTTTAAAGCCGTACTGGCAGAGCGTGCGGATGATATGAAATTCTTCGCTGAACGTGTCGACAAGGACGCGATTTCACGCCTGGAACGTTTCATTGACGCTGACTTCGCGCAGGTGGACTACACCGACGCGGTAAGCATTCTGGAAAAATGCGATAAACAGTTCGAAAACCCAGTTTACTGGGGTGTGGATCTGTCTTCTGAGCATGAACGTTACCTTGCTGAAGAGCACTTTAAAGCGCCGGTGGTAGTGAAAAACTACCCGAAAGATATCAAAGCGTTTTATATGCGCCTTAACGAAGACGGTAAAACCGTTGCTGCAATGGACGTACTGGCCCCGGGAATCGGTGAAATCATCGGTGGTTCTCAGCGTGAAGAGCGCCTGGACGTGCTGGATGCCCGTATGCTGGAAATGGGTCTGAACAAAGAGGATTACTGGTGGTATCGCGACCTGCGTCGCTACGGTACCGTTCCGCATTCCGGCTTCGGATTGGGCTTCGAGCGTCTGATCGCTTACGTCACCGGCGTACAGAACGTCCGTGACGTTATTCCGTTCCCGCGTACTCCACGTAACGCCACCTTCTAAACGTGCGTTATTGTTTCAAAGGCCAGCATTGCTGGCCTTTTTTATACCCTTTTCGTGTTATCTGGATACCCATCTCACGTTAAACACAACCTTTCAACCCCCTCCACCTGTTACGTAATATTTCATCGCAATACATTTGCACAAAAAATAATCATCAATTTTATTGTGGATTAGCATTTTCTGATTAAATAGTACATTTTTTAGCCTTTCGCACGGCACTCCAGACGTCCAAAAATCGTTACCTGTAAAAGCCGAACTTTCCGGTATAACGGATAAAAAATAACCTTAGCAAAATTAAACATAAGAAAATCATATAAATAGAAATAAAAACGAGAATTTTCAGCGCAGGGGTATCCGAAGTTTGACGCTGTTCACAAAGTTGCACAAAAATAACATCTTGTTACACATTTTTTCTTTTTGAAACCAAATCTTTATATTTGTAGCACTTTGACGGTAGCGAAACGGTAGTTTGAATGGAAAGATGCCTGTCAGACACATAAAGACACCAAACTCTCATCAATAGTTCCGTAAATTTTCATTGACGGAATTTATTGGCGGCAGTGGCAGGTGTCATATAAAAACCGATGAGGGTAATAAATAATGATGAAGCGCAATATTCTGGCAGTGGTTATCCCTGCTCTGCTGGTAGCCGGGGCAGCTAACGCTGCAGAAGTTTATAACAAAGATGGTAACAAGCTGGATGTATACGGTAAAACCGTAGGTCTGCACTATTTTTCTGATAACGCTGGCAACGATGGCGATCAGACTTATGCCCGTCTTGGTTTCAAAGGGGAAACTCAGATTAATTCCGATCTGTCCGGTTACGGTCAGTGGGAATACAACTTTGCCGGTAACAACTCTGAAGGCGGCAGCGACGCTCAGAACGGTAACAAAACCCGTCTGGCATTTGCCGGTCTGAAATATGCCGATCTGGGCTCTTTCGACTACGGTCGTAACTACGGTATCGTTTACGATGCCCTGGGTTACACCGATATGCTGCCAGAATTTGGTGGTGATACCGCGTACAGCGACAACTTCTTCGTTGGCCGTGTGGGTGGTGTTGCGACCTACCGTAACTCTAACTTCTTCGGTCTGGTTGACGGCCTGAACTTCGGTATCCAGTATCTGGGTAAAAACGAGCGTGATGGCAATACCGGTCGTTCTAACGGCGACGGCGTTGGCGGTTCTGTAAGCTACGAAATGGATGGCTTCGGTATCGTTGGTGCTTACGGTGCAGCTGACCGTACCAATGCGCAGGAAAACTCTTTCTACGCTAACGGCGGCAAAAAAGCTGAGCAGTGGGCAACCGGCCTGAAGTATGATGCTAACAACATCTACCTGGCAGCGAACTACGGTGAAACCCGTAACGCAACCCGCCTCTCTACTACCCAGAATGGCGTGACCACCAGCGGCTTCGCCAACAAAACGCAAGATTTCTTTGTTGTCGCTCAGTACCAGTTCGATTTCGGTCTGCGCCCGTCCATTTCCTACAACAAATCTAAAGCGAAAGACGTAGAAGGTGTAGGCAACGAAGATCTGGTGAACTACATTGAAGTGGGCGCAACCTACTACTTCAACAAAAACATGTCCACCTATGTTGACTACCAGATCAACCAGATCGATTCTGACAACAAACTGGGTGTGAACTCTGACGACACCGTAGCAGTCGGTATCGTTTACCAGTTCTAATAGCAGACCTCTTTGTTAAATGCCTAAAAAACAGGACTTCGGTCCTGTTTTTTTATCTCTGCTAGCGGATTCTTGCGTCTTAAAAAAACACCTCAGCTTTTCGTCAGTAACGGTTGGCATTTTGTAAATCTACCGTTAACCTGATAGCGGACTTCCCTTCTGTAATCACTATGGAACCTCGTCATGTTTGAGAACATTACCGCCGCTCCTGCCGACCCCATTTTGGGTCTGGCTGATTTGTTTCGTACCGATGACCGCCCTGGAAAAATAAACCTCGGGATCGGTGTATATAAAGATGAGACAGGCAAAACGCCGGTGCTGACCAGCGTTAAAAAAGCCGAGCAATATATACTGGAAAATGAAACCACCAAAAATTACCTTGGCATTGACGGTATTCCAGAGTTTGGTCGCTGCACTCAGGAATTACTGTTTGGTAAAGAGAGTTCGCTTATCAACGACAAACGCGCACGTACAGCACAGACCCCTGGCGGCACTGGTGCACTGCGTGTGGCAGCTGATTTCCTGGCAAAAAATACGTCGGCTAAACGCGTATGGGTGAGCAATCCAAGCTGGCCGAACCATAAGAGCGTCTTTAACTCTGCAGGCCTGGAAGTTTGTGAATACAACTATTACGATGCAGCAAACCACTCGTTAGATTTTGATGCGCTGCTGGCAAGCCTCAGCGAAGCGCAGGCTGGCGACGTGGTGCTATTCCACGGCTGCTGCCATAACCCTACCGGCATCGATCCTACGCTGGAACAGTGGCAAACGCTGGCTCAGATGTCTGTCGAAAAAGGTTGGTTACCGCTGTTCGACTTCGCATACCAGGGCTTTGCCCGTGGCCTGGAAGAAGATGCAGAAGGTCTGCGCGCATTCGCAGCGCTGCACAAAGAGCTGATCGTCGCTAGCTCCTACTCCAAGAACTTTGGTCTGTACAATGAGCGCGTAGGCGCCTGTACGCTGGTTGCAGCCGATGCTGAAACCGTTGACCGTGCGTTTAGCCAGATGAAATCCGCCATTCGCGCTAACTACTCCAACCCGCCAGCACACGGCGCTTCCGTCGTTGCCACTATTCTGAGCAACGACGCGCTGCGTGCTATCTGGGAACAGGAACTGACTGATATGCGCCAACGCATACAGCGCATGCGTCTACTGTTCGTGAATACGCTGCAGGAGAAAGGTGCAAACCGCGACTTCAGCTTTATCATCAAACAGAACGGCATGTTCTCATTTAGCGGCCTGACCAAAGAGCAGGTTCTGCGTCTGCGTGAAGAATTTGGCGTCTATGCCGTCGCTTCCGGACGCGTAAACGTGGCAGGAATGACGCCAGATAATATGGCGCCGCTGTGCGAAGCGATTGTCGCAGTACTGTAATCTATCGCACACAAAAAAGGCCGCAAACGCGGCCTTTTTATTTATTAAACGAATTACCAGACAGGCATTTCATCCTGCAGGAACGGGTTATGTAGCCGTTCATTACCCAGCGTAGAGAGTGGGCCGTGACCCGGAATAAACGTCACGTCATCGCCTAACGGCAATAGTTTACGTTTAATCGAATCGATCAGTTGGCTGTGATCACCGCGCGGGAAATCGCTGCGCCCTACGCCACCGTTGAAAATCACATCACCAGAAATCAGTAATTTTGATTGCTCATCAAAGAAGACCACATGTCCCGGTGTATGACCCGGACAATGCAGAACCTGTAACGTCACGTTGCCAACGCTTATCCGGTCACCTTCATTCAACCAGCGATCGGGCGTCAGCGGCTCACAATCTCCCAGGCCAAACATGCGGCTCTGAGCAGGGAGTCCCTGTAACCAGAACTCATCTTCTTTTTCCGGGCCAATAACCGGTACACCATAATGCTGTGCCAGTTCAGCCGCCGCTCCAACATGGTCAAGATGACCGTGAGTAAGCAGGATCTGCATTAGCGTCAGACCGCTGGCATCCACTTCCTGTTTGATTTTCTCGGCATCGCCGCCGGGATCGACCAGCGCGGCCAGACGAGTTTGCTCACACCAGATTAGCGAGCAGTTCTGGGCGAAGGCAGTGACCGGAATAATACGATAGTTCATACAGCTCCTGTTTCATTAAGCTTATGGATCACCAGTGCCGTGCAGGGCCGGTGTCAATATGCACAAAGTTACTGCTGGGGTAGTATCCTACACCACCTGCGCGCATAGATAACGCAGCTTTGCGAATATTACTTAATGCAATGCCTTCAATATGAAAATCCATGGCCTGACCTTTAGTGTGGTAGCTTTTCTTGGCCACACCACGGCTACGTGCACGGAGTTCATTATTGGTATCGATAGAGCGATAGCCTGAGATCAGCTGTACGGGTTTACGCGTGCCAAGCAGGCCCTGCAGACGGAAGAGTTGATCAAACAATCCCGGGTCAATGGATTTCACTTTATTGGCCCGAAAGTCACGGAAAAAGTGGTTAAGTTTTGCTAATTCGTCCTGAATATAGCCCCTGCCATCAAAAAACTCTGCTTTTATTGACTCACCGGTATGCAGGTTATTCAGAGTCAATATACGCGGACGTGGGGTAGAGAGTGTTGCAAACGCAGGCGTAGGCAAGATGGCAGCGCCGAGGGCAATACCACCAAGCGCCAGCAGTTTGCGGCGATTAGCGTCAAATTTGTCCATGGTATTAAGGTCTACAAGGTCAATGTTATCGTATGTATGCTCTAGCGCACGCGGGAAACCTTATCTGGCTAAGTAGTCCACGTCAAGGCTCCCAACCCCAGGAAATACGGGGCTCACAGCCATTTTGCCCCGTTTCCAGCATAACTTACGACAATCATTTTCCTCGAACTGCTTCATTTATCTGATTAATTGCTCGGCTTTTGACACAATTTGTGCGCTGGATCGCGCTGTCAGATCGTAATTGTAAATATCTGTACGATACTGCGTGCGCCCATCAGGGCCGACAAATGCGGTCAGATAGTAGAGGTTGACCGGAATATTCTGGCGAATATTCACATACCGCGTATCCCCTTGCTTCAGGGCATCCGAGATGCGTGAATCATTCCAACCCGCGTCCTGTAGCAGCATATTCGCCAGCTCAGATGCCTTGTTCACACGCACGCATCCGGAGCTTAACGCCCGCGTATCTTTCTGGAACAGATTGTGGTTCGGCGTATCGTGCAGATAAATAGCGTCCGAACTCGGCATATTGAATTTATAGCGTCCGAGCGAGTTACGTGCACCCGGAGCCTGCTGAAAGCGGAACGGCAGATTGGACGCAGTGATGGTCGCCCAATCAACCTGCCACGGATCTATCGTCTCTTTACTGTTCCAGCCGCGCATTACGGTATAGCCATGACGTTCAAGATATCCCGGATCATTCCATAACTTAGGCAGAATATCTTTACGTGCCAGCGTCGGCGGAACGTTCCACGGTGGGTTAACGACCACGTTATTTAGCGCACTGCTCATCATCGGCGTTTTACGATCGGGACGCCCGACAATAACGCGCGAGGCCAGCACCTGATTGCCATTCTGATAATAAACCAGCGAATAGGCAGGAATGTTCACCATGATACCGGTAGACAGCTCACTCGGCAGCAGGCGTAAGCGCTGAATATTTAACGCCAGCACGCCCGCACGCTGAGCAGGCGTCACGTTCAGCCAGTCACGTGTGGCTGGACCAATCGCGCCATCTGCGCCAAGTCCCTGCCACGTCTGAAAACGCTTTACCGCATCAACCAATTCACGATCGTAGGTGCCACGCCCTTCTTTGCCAGACGTACTGACGGCAGGCTCCAGCATCCCGGTTCGCCGCAAAATTTCACGCAGCGCGGGAATGTCATTACTCCAATCCCCCGGACGCAGCGTTACTGTACTGGTGAGCTGCGGCCAGGGACGTGTATCGCCCACCAGCTTGAGCAGTGATTCATGCATGGCTGCATACTGCGGATGTTGAGGCGCAAGGCTGGCCACAAATGAAGTCAGTTGACCGTTATCCAGTGCGACCTGCCACTGGTTGATGACGGAAATCGGCGGCGTCGTTAGCGCATAGGGCTTATCGCTGTAAAGCCAGCGATTACCTTTGACAGGGATGTTAGCGATAAAGTGCAGATACCCCATCATCGCATCAGAGAGCACGATGTCTCTCGCCTGACCGGTTACTGCCGGGTCAGTCAGAAGTGCAACCCAGGTAGTGAACTGCGGCTGAAAGCCGGCAATTGCGACCTCGGCTAACTGTTGCTGAAATGCCTTTACCGCATCACGATTTTCCCACATCAGCTTCATTTCGCGTGCGGCATACAGCAGTTCCAGCTGGCTCATGTAAACCGGCGTATAACCTGCTGGCAGTTGAGAGTGTATTTCGGCGCGGGCTTTATCGACAGACACGCCTTCTGGCAGCGGTTGAATACCCGCCATGATAGCCGTCGCAGAAGATTGAACCTGCGGCTGCGATAACGCTGTTGGCTGTTCACTGACGGTCGCAGAGCTATCGCCAGGGATCATTTCAGGCTCATCGGCCTGAGCATTGAACAGTGGAGCGAATGTTACGGCCAGGCACAAACTGATTGCCGACAGCCGACGACCACACATTTTATTAAGCAACATCCCTTGCCCCCTGTTTTCTTTATCATACTCTGAATAGCCAGGCCGTCTGTATTCCCCTTTATTCTGACGAGGGTCGGACCTGTAAAACGCCAATACAAACTGAAGTATGACGAGCAAGCCTGTGACGCGTTAGGCTCACCTTTAGTATATAAACATCAAAAACTTTTTGCCTAACCTAATGTAAAGAAGTCTAAAGAAATCACACCAGGCATGAAGTCTTTTCGGAAAAAAATAAGGCGGCCATGTAGCCGCCTTTTTACTTATTACTTAGCTTGCCTGCGAGGAGGCATCTTCAGTCCCCGGCAGTGGTTCCGGTAACTGAGGCGCAAATCCGCGCAGCCCCACCACGTGAACGTGTTCGGTGTTCTGGAAGACTTTACGCACCAGTTTGTAGGTGGTGCCTTTCTCTGGGCTGATGTTTTCCGGCGCAGCGATAATCAGCTGCATCTGCAAACGTTCACACAGCTCAAACAAGGTCGCAATAGAACGCGCATCGAGTCGTGCAGCTTCATCAAGGAACAGCAGGCGGCAAGGAGAGATATCTTTCCCGCGCAATCTGCGGCCTTCATCTTCCCAGCTTTGCACCACCATCACCAGAATAGACATCCCGGTCCCGATCGCTTCACCCGTTGACAACGCACCAGACTCAGCACGCAGCCAGCCGTCAGAGCCACGGTTAACCTCAACTTCCATTTCCAGATAGTTACGATAATCCAGCAGCTCTTCACCAATGGTTTGCGGCGTGCGTTGCCCCATGTCTATCTGCGGATTCAGACGCTGATACAGCTTCGCCAGCGCTTCTGAGAAGGTCAGGCGATTGCTGTTAAACAGATCCTGATGCTGTTCATGCTGCTCTGAAAGTACGTCCAGCAAGGTAGCATGTGTTTCACGCACATTGACGTTCAGGCGAACGCTGTTGACCTGGCCAAACGACACGCTTTGCAGCCCCTGGTTCAGCATGCGAATACGGTTCTGTTCACGCTGAATGGTCTTACGAATAATATTCGCCACGCTGCGTGAGCTGATCGCCAGCTTCTGTTCACGTGAGGTTAACTCTTCCGTCAGACGGCTCAGCTCAATCTCCATCTGTTCAATGGCTTCCACCGGATCATCGGTACGAATAATATCCTGGCGAATACGTTCACGCAGATGCTGGTAAACCGCGACGAAGAACTGAATTTTGCGCTCTGGACGTTTTGGATCTTCAGACAGACGCAACACATCGCGCAGGTGCTCGTTATCCGCAACCGCCAGACGTAGCGCACCGAGCGCCTTATCCGACATCGAACGCAGTTCGTCACCGGAAAGATAGGCCAACTCGCGGCGGTGAAGACGACGTTCCACACCGTTATCTTTCACCATCCGCATGACTGCACACCAGCCGGCTTTGGCGGTGACTACCTGCTCGCGCATTTCATGATAATCACGTTCCAGCTTGCGCAGTCTGCGGGTCAGGTTTTCCATCTCCGCTTCGCAGAAAGTCAGTGCTTTCTCAAGTTGGTTGCGGCGTGCACGGTTGTTGCTGAGCTGCGCATGCAGTTCGTCACGGCGGATACGCGCGTGCTCTTCGGCACCGCTGTCCGCACGAACGCCGATATCCTGCAGTTCACGTTGTAAATCGTTAAGCAGCTCTTTTTTGGTGTCAAAAGAGCTTTTCAGCGATGCCATGACCTGGTTGTACTGGCTTAACTGTGCGGCGTGGCTGCGCAGCGCTTCACGAGCGCGGGTACGTTCGGCTTCCGCCTGTTCCAGGCGTTCACGCAATTTTTCGTTCAGATCGCTATTGCCGCTCAGCATTTCGGCTGAGTCGGAATAACTAAAGTGCGCCCGGCGCTGTACGACTTCGGTCAGCGCAAAAGCCTGCTGACGCGCATCGCGCTGCATCTGCTGGGAGTACGCATAGTCTTCCTTCAGCTGTTCAAACTGCTCAGGGTCATTTTGCAGAACCGAAACGATAGGTTCCAGTTTCGCCAACTGATTGCCATGTTGCTGTACAAAACGCGCGGCTTCCTGAGCTTCATCCAGACGCTCGCGAATTTCGTCTACGCGATCGGCTAGCGTATCATCTGCCAGCAGATTC
Organism: Citrobacter sp. MGH105; assembly: GCF_001037485.2. Taxonomy (NCBI): domain Bacteria; kingdom Pseudomonadati; phylum Pseudomonadota; class Gammaproteobacteria; order Enterobacterales; family Enterobacteriaceae; genus Citrobacter; species Citrobacter sp. MGH105. The sequence continues at coordinate 3,350,478 of NZ_CP073048.1, forward strand.
AAGCGCGGCAGCAGGCGGTTCAGCGCAGAGACGCCCTCTTTCGCCTGTTCAAACTGCATACGGCTTTGCTGGTTATCATTTTCATGATTGGTCAGCGCACGTTCCAGTTCAACGCGACGGCTATTCAGTTGGCGAATTTCCGCTTCTGGATCGGCCTCAAACGCCACCGACAGATGGCTGCCGATAAAGCGACTGAACGCCTGATGCAGACGTTGGGTTTTCTGGACGTCAAAGGAGAGCGTGGCGAAACGTTCAGACAGCCCTTCACGCTCGGCATGCAGGGTTTCGATACGGCTTTCACGTGCTGCACGCCCAAAAATAGGCACCGTCGGGAAGCGAGAATAACGCCACTGACGCTCGGCAGTTTTCACCACCACCGCATTTTCCAGTTCATCAACGCTGAAGACGCTGTCATCAAACGACTGCGGATCCCCTTCGATGAAATAGAGATCTTCCGGGCAATCCGTCAGCCCTTCAAGCTGTTCGGTAATCAGCGACAGATCCGGTACCACAATGGCATGACGCGAAGGACCGTATAGCGCAGAGAAGTACGGTGCATCTTCAAGGCTAACGTCATCATAAATTTCTGACAGCAGTACGCCGCCAAAGCGTTCCGCCAGCGCGTTCAGACGCTGATCTTCCGCCCCGCCCGGTTGACTTAAACGTTCAATCTCTTCATCAACTGCATTTTTACGTGCACCGACTTCATCACGCTCAACAATGGCCTCACGCTCGCGCTCCAGCAATTGTTGCAGATACTCGGTCACGTCCTGGCTGGAGGTAAACTCTTCGCCACACTGCTCGCTAAGCTGATTCAGGCTATTTTGCGCAGCCAGCCAGACAGGTGCCCGCTTCATCAAATGCTGAATACGGGATTGTAGTTGTTCCTGCTCCTGACGCAGTGTCATACGCTGTTCGCTGGCAGACGAGACGCTGTCCGACAAGGCGGCGATGCGCGCTTCCAGCTCCTGGTGCAGCGCTTCCAGCTCATCGATATCGAACTGTTTACCCTGACGCTTGCAGAATTCGGCCAGTAGACGCTCGGCATCCTGCTGTTCGCGCAGACGCTGCTCCAGTTCGCTCAGTCGCATACGCAACGGCTGAACCTGTTCCGCCAGATGGCGCTGCTCCACGCCTTCGCGCAGCAGTTCACGCGCCACGCTCCAGGCTTCACCGCGCGCCAGCGGGCCGTTGATAGCCGCCACCAGCTGATAAGCCTGTTCGAACTGGCTATGCGCGGTTTGCGCCACGCTCATTTTTTGTTCAAGCGTCAGCAGTTTTTCAGTGGCTTCCTGCTCTTTGGCCTGGAAAGTCTCCAGCCATTCGGCGGCGCTGTCGGCTGTCAGGTCCGGTAAGTGGCAGAGCTCTTTCGCCCGGTTTAGGGCCTGGATCGCCTGAGTATACTGGATGGCTCGCGTTTGCTGGACGTCCAGCGCTTGCTGGTAATCGGCAAGCTGGCTTTTCAGCTCATCCACTTCCAGCTCAGCGGCTTCTGCGCGGGCTTCGTTTTCATCCTGGCGGTCAACGGCTTCCGCGACCACCTCGTTTTGTTCTTCAAGACGGACCTGCAATTCTTCGAGATCCGCCTCGTAGCGTTCAATTTTTTCCTGCTGACGCAGCGCGGTTTGTACCAGATTCAGGTGATCGCTCGCGGCCTGGTAATCAGCTTCCAGATCGCCTTCCGCACCGTTGTGCTCACCCAGTTCACGCGCCATATCCACGTGTTTGTACTGCTCTGCCGCCAGCTGCTTGCGAGAGGTATACAGTTCACGACGATATTCCAGTGCTTTATCCAGATGGATACGACGTTCATTGGCGTGGCGCATATAATCTGCGGCCACATAGTTGGTCGCTTCACTGATTAAATGCTTAAACAGGTCGCGGTCAGACTGGGTTACGCGAATCGCTTCCAGCGTCATACGGTTTTCACGCAGCGCGGCTTCCATATCCTGGAACGCTTTACGTACACCGCTGTTTTCCGGCAGCAGGTAGTCACGCAGTGAACGGGTAATGGCGCTGGAGATCCCGCCGTACAGCGAGGCTTCAATCAGACGGTAGAATTTACTACGATCGGACGCAGAGCGCAGACGACGGGCAATGATGCCCAGATCGAACATCAATGAGTGATAATCGGTTATTGAGTTGAACTGCTTAAACTGCACGCCTTCCATCTCATCAAGCTTCTCTTTCAGCTCAGGTAGAGACAGTACGCGCGCCTGGCGTTCGTTCAGCGTTTCCGTCACCAGTTGGGTTGGCTGTACCGACATCGGCAGCCCCTGAATGGCAAACGGTTTGATATCCACTTTGCGATCGCGACCAGCAACCTGTTGCAGACGCACACCCACGACCACGCGCTGATGACGCGAATTAAGGACGTCGAGCATTGAATAACAAACCCCTGCTTTCAGCTTACCGTGCAGGCCTTTATCACGTGAACCGCTGGTTGCACCGGCTTCGGTGGTGTTACGGAAATGCAGCAGGGTTAAGTCCGGAATGAGCGCCGTAACAAATGCCGCCATGGTGGTGGATTTACCCGCACCGTTACCACCGGACAGCGTGGTGACCAGCTCATCGAGATCAAACGTACGGGCAAAAAAACCATTCCAGTTAATCAGCGTAAGTGAGCGAAATTTACCGCGTTCAATCATTATTCTTCTTCTCCACTGTCCGGCTGATTCTCTTCGGGCTCATCGTTGAGCTGCAGACGGTTCTCGACCGCCATCGCTTCACCATCACGAATTAAGCGACGCTGTGCTTCGCGCGGATCGTCACCGCTACGCACATCCGCGCCAAAGCGGAAGACAGATTCCGTAATACGGAATTTGCTGCTGTCGTGGCCCAGAAACCACACCATGCCTAAGCGGCGCAAGCGGTTGAGCGAAGAACGCACTTTTTCCTGTAGCTTCTGGCGGTCAACGTCAGAACCGGTTGAACGGTTGTTCACCAGCTTCAGTAACTTCGCTTCATCTGCCAGCGTTAGCAGCTCGTCGTACAGCTCTTGCTGGGTAAAAATCCCTTCGTTCGCCAGGCGTTCCGGGCTGAGATAGAGATAGCAAAGAATTTTACCGACCATCATGTCCAGTTCAGACAGGACCGAACGCGGAATGAGCGTCGTGGAACGCGGGCGAAGGTAGAAGAACCCTTCCGGCGCACGGATTAATTCCACGTTATATCGGCTGTAAAACTCTTCAAAATATTCCTGAAAATCCATCAGGAAGGCATGATTATCCAGTTCATCCAGGCCGATATGTCGGCCCGAACGTAAGGCGCTATCCAGCGCCGGAAATAACGGATTCGCCAGCGCCTGCGCCAGCTTTACCGGCATCACTTGTTCAATATTTGTCAATGACATGCGCCTGTACCTTGGCTCCGTAATCATTAATCGGCTGCCATTTTGCTGGCAGTCCGGTGAAGTCTGCTTGCGCTACGCCAAGGCGTACCGCCTGATCGATAACAATGCGCGCGACGTCGAAATGACGCGCACGTGGGTATTGCGCCAGATACTCGCGCACTACCAAACCGAGATCCAGTGGTGTTTGTCTGGATTTGTAGATAGCCAGCTGTTCTTCGATGATCGCCGCCAGCTGCTCACGGATCTCGTTAAATTCTTCATATTCCAGATCTTCCGGAAGTTCACCGGTGACCTCTTCGTCACGCAGCACCATCTCCTCGTCACGCATATCCAGCAGACGATCGGCGTTGGCATAGGTCAGCGCCCATGGGTCGTCAAAGTAGGTCTGCACGGACTGACGCAGACGCTGGGCGAAGACGCGGTTTTTATCCATATCGATCGCGGTACGGATAAATTTATGCACGTGACGATCGTAGCCGATCCACAAGTCAATGGACTGCTGACCCCAGCTAATAATGCGGTCGAGCTTGCTTTGTAAATCAAACACCAGCCGATCGACAAAATGCAAATCGTCATGCGTCATCGTGGCGTCCTGGATGCGTAACAGGTTAGCCTGTAGCTTATCCCCTGCCGCTTCCAGCGTATCTTGCAGCTCACGCAGCGTACCAGATGTTTCTGACAGCAGCATTTCACAGCTGGAAATCGCCGCCCGCCAGTCTTTGTTTAGCAACTGTGCGATGTCGTCTTTTACCTGCTGCTGCTGTTCATCCATGATGCGCTGGGTCAGATCGATACTGTCGAAAATCTCCGCCACCGAGTATTTCAATGGCGCATAGACGTTGCGATGCCAGTGGAACTCATCACCACCTTCCGCTGCCGCATCCGCCGCGCGCTTCAGTTCGCCTGCCACAATTGACAGCTGCATAGAAAGACGCAGCGTAGAGAATTCGCGCTGACGAATATAGTAATCTGTGATGCCAATCCCGAGCGGCGTTAAACGGTAAATGGCGTTGCCTTCAGCCTGCTCGCTGGTAAAGCGGTTCAGCAGACGTTGACGCACCATATCGTTGATCGCGTTGTTGGCGCGGACGCCGATGGTTTCGCTGGTTTGCTCAAACGCATCACTCACATGGCGGAACGCATCCACCAGTTCACCTTCACTCATCTCACCGTCAAGTCGCTCACCGTTTAGTGTGGCAACAGCCAGCAGGAACGAAAGTCTGTCTACCGGCAGAGAGATGGAGAAGTCATTTTTTCTGGCCCAGGCAACCAGTTCGGGGACTGTCTGGGAAAATTCACTCATAGGTTATCCTTGCATCTGCGGCTCGGGCCGGACGTTTAATCGCGGTGACATGAATATAGCGCCCAAGGCTGATATACGGTTCCTGGCGGCAATAACGTGTTTCTATTTCTGTTAAAGCATCAAAACAGTCATGCTGTTTTTGTTTATCACGCAGATAATCATGAAACACCCTCACGCCCGTTTTACCGGTTATCTCCCAGCCAATCTCCTCCAGCCAGCCATAGACCTGCTGAGGGTCGCGCGGAAAATCGGGAGACAACGTGCGCCGTTTCTTTTTATACATTCCCTGCTGCACATAGCCGAAATTACCGACCAACACATTACGCATCAACAGACCGTTTGCATTGTAGAACATCAGCGATAAAGCACCGCCCGGGCGTAACATCGACCACAATGTTTTTAAGACGGCTTGCGGATCGGCCACCCATTCCAGCACAGCATGAAACAATATCAGATCAACCTGAGAATCCAAATGCTGTGGGATGTCCTGAGCGGCACAATGTATAAAATGCATGTTGTCGCTCACACCTTGCTCTTCTGCCGCCCGTTGCGCTCGCGCCACCATCTCAGCAGAAAGATCGCACAAGGTGACGTGATGGCCCCGCTGCGCCATCAGAATTGCTGTCTGCCCTTCTCCGCCACCCGCATCAAGCACACGCAACGTTTGGCCCGCGTAGTCGGCAAGAAGTTTGTCCAGATCCTGCCAGAGGATCGTCTGACGAAGCTGACCTTTGGTGGTGCCGTAAATGTTACGGGAAAACTTCTCTGCAATGTCATCAAAATTGCGATCCCGCATCGGGCTCTCCACATGCTGGCTTTAGGGTGACTAAGTAAAACCGCTATTTTGTCACACCCACGCCGAGAATGAACCTTCCTGGTGTAATATCCCTGCTGATCCCCTGCTGTATGGTTAAAAAAGGAACCAAAAAGGATGCTTTTTACGCTGAAGAAAGTGATTGGCGGTATGATGCTGCCACTTCCGCTAATGCTCATTATCATGGGCATAGGCCTGGCGCTGCTCTGGTTTAGCCGCTTTCAAAAAACAGGGAAAGTGTGCATTAGCCTGAGTTGGCTGGCACTGTTACTTCTAAGCTTGCAGCCCGTCGCCGACAGTCTGCTGAAACCGATTGAGGACAGCTATCCAACCTGGCAGGATACACAAAAAGTGGAATACATTGTGGTGCTGGGCGGTGGGTATACCTGGAATCCACAGTGGGCGCCGAGTTCAAACCTGATAAGCAACAGTCTTCCGCGTCTGAATGAAGGTATTCGCCTCTGGCGTGCTAACCCGGGATCGAAGCTTATCTTTACCGGTGCTGCGGCAAAGAGCAATAACGTCAGTACTGCAGAAGCGGGCGCCCGCGTAGCGCAGTCACTGGGGGTGCCGCCCGGTGATATCATCACGCTGGATAAACCTAAAGACACCGAAGAAGAAGCCGCAGCGGTTAAGCAGGCCATCGGCAGCGCGCCGTTCCTGCTGGTGACCTCCGCATCGCACTTACCACGAGCAATGATTTTCTTCCAACAGGCCGGACTACATCCGTTGCCCGCGCCAGCCAACCAGTTAGCAATTGATTCACCGCTTAATCCGTGGGAGCGCGCGATCCCCTCTCCCGTCTGGTTGATGCATAGCGATCGTGTTGGTTACGAAACGTTGGGGCGAATCTGGCAGTGGCTAAAGGGATCGGAACATTGACAGGAATGTTGCCTGATGGCGACACTAACGCGTCTTATCAGGCCTACGTGTTCAGCGCAGAATTGTAGGCCGGATAAGGCGTTCACATGTTCATCAGGCGAGCCACGGCAGCAGTGATTTCGTGGCAAGGTCAAAGTTGGAGCGGTTAAAACGTCCGGTGTTGACCAGTTGCGCCACCTCATCCCATAACACATACAGCCAGCGCCGCCAGATGAAGGATTCCGCCACGGGCGCGCGTTGCAGGTATTGCCAAAGCAGACTTTCCGCCAGCGCATTATCCATTAAACGGAACAATTCATACTCTCTGGGTGCCCACAGCATCAATCCCGGTCCGACCATCGCCAGAAGCTGATCGCTACGGGCGTCTTTGAGCATGCTACGTAAACTAAAATTACCGTGGATCAGCACGCAGTTATCATTGAATCCTTCAAATAAAGCGGGCAAACACTCACGGGTACGAAACAGGATCCGCTTATCCTGCATCGTCAGCCCGGTATTGTTGAACTGATTTAACGTGGTCCACAACACTTCAACACGCTGACGATACCAGGATGGCCAGATATTCTCTTGCGTGTTATCCACCATTCCCACGCAGCCACGGCTATCCTGCCGATGCCATGACAGCAGACCTTCTACGATCTGATCTTTTAAATGTTCCCAGCGTTCGGGCGTTCGGGCTGGCGCTTCCACCGGCACACCGCGTAAACGCTCAAGCAATAGCACATCGGGACCGGGATGCTCTTCGTGGGTTAAGACCCCGTAAATGACGGGCATTCGCACCGTACCACTGCGCGCCAACATGGAGGTTTTCCATGCCAGCTGCTGCGCCATACCTGGCGTGGTGAAACTTCTCGCCATCAGCGGCATCGGATTTCCCTGGCTGTCGTACAGTGACCACAGGGCCGTATCCACTTTTTCATTCACGCATTCTATGCGACTGAGTTTTTCGCCCAGCAGGTGGCTGAGTTCGGCACGCAACTGTTCCATTTCAGATTGCCCTCATAAATGCTACTGCTTTCATAATGAGCGTCGTGCAGACAGATGTCACCCGGATGAGATCAATTGATGAAAAGAAAAGTGGAGGGAAAGCGCAACGATACGACACTCCTCCCAAAAATACGCCTCAATATGGGGGAGTGTCGTGAGAAAAACTAATGCATTTCGGCGCGAACGCGCTCAAGATCTTCGGCAGTGTCTACGCCGGTACCCGGGACTTCTTTTGCGACGGCAACGTGAATTTTTTCGCCGTACCACAGCACTCGCAGCTGCTCCAGCATTTCGATATGCTCAAGCGGGCTAGGCTGCCAGTTAACATAGCGGCGAATAAAACCGGCGCGATAGCCGTAAATGCCCAGATGGCGCAGGAAGGTGTCCCCCACCGTTTCCAGACTTTTGGCGAAACGATCGCGATCCCATGGGATGGTCGCGCGTGAAAAATAGAGAGCATATCCTTCAGCGTCCAACACGACTTTTACCGCATTCGGATTAAATGCCTCTTCCGCACTGTGAATCGGAGCCGCAAGAGTCGCCATACCGACCTGACGTTGCGCCAGATTCTCAGCCACCTGGCGAATAATGACCGCAGGAATCATCGGCTCATCACCCTGTACGTTCACAATAACGGTATCATCGATAAAACCACATTTCTCGACGACTTCCGCCAGGCGCTCCGTACCAGACTGGTGATCGGCGCGAGTCATGCACACTTCGCCACCCACCGCTTCTACCGCGCGAGCGACATCCTCGTGATCGGTGGCAACGATGATACGTTCAGCGCCAGATTCACGCGCACGCTCCAGTACATGCACGATCATCGGTTTACCGTTGATATCCAGCAACGGCTTACCCGGCAGACGTGTGGACGCATAACGCGCAGGAATAATGACCACAAAACTCATGATTTACTCTCATCAGCAGTCAGAACGCGGGCCTCGGTTTCCAGTAACACGGGAATGCCATCACGCAGTGGGAAAGCAAGGTTATCCAGTTTACAAATCAGTTCCTGTTTTTCCTGGTTAAACCAGAGTTTGCCATTGCATACCGGGCAGGCAATGATTTCAAGCAGACGATGATCCATAGTTCCTCCAGATGGACCGGATTGTGAATCCGTAAATATTAACATAATCGCTTAAAGGGCTGGGTCTATTTCCCAACCATGGCGTGCATCAGCAAATAAACCTTCAGGATAACGTCCCAGCGTCACGCGTGTTGCCTGTTGCCAGCGGGCAAAATCGTCAATCGCCTGAAACAATCCTTTTTGCAACGTCACTCCAGGCTTAACCCCATCCTGTAACCACAGCGAAATAACGTCCAGCACACCTGTTTTGCGGTGCATTTTGGCATCCATCCGCCCAACCAACTGTCCACGATGCAGCAACGGCAAGACAAAATAACCATACTGACGTTTCGGTGCTGGCGTGTAACACTCCAGCCGATAGCTAAAATCGAATAGCTGCTCTGCCCGTTTACGATCCCAGACCACCGGATCAAAAGGTGATAATACTGCACTGTGAGTCGCCGTTAATTTGCCCACCAGCGCCTGTTCAAGCAGCGGCTGAAGGTGGCTATGCAGCCACAAGTCTCCTAGCCCCTCAACGTCGACAGGAATAATCTGCCGCTGTTCCGCCCGTTCGTTGCACCAGTTTTTTAGCGCCGGGCGCTTCAGGCGGTAGTAGTCTGCCAGCCATTGTTCGCGGAAAATCCCCAGACTGCGGGCGCTGTTATCCAGCATGACACTTTCAGCATCTTCTTGCGAAAGTAGGTCGCGTTCATCGTCCCAGTGCGGCATGACGCGATGAGTTAAATCATACACTCGCTGGAAATTACGCCGTTCCACGACCATCACTTTCCCGGCAGTGAACAACCCTTCAAGATGACGCTTCTGCGGTTTCCATTCCCACCAGCCGCTGGTCCCTTTGCGTGGATGCTCAAAATCAGCTGAGCGTACCGGCCCGTTATGTTGGATGTGCTGGAGCAGTTGCTCAATCTCATGCGCATGTTCTTTCATCCACGCCGCTTTATATTTCCAGCCCATATTCTCCGGGGCCAGCATGCGGTGACGTATCAGCATAAAATCGCTGCGCGGCAAAAAACAGGCCTCGTGCGCCCAGTATTCCATCAGTTCGCCCTGCTGTAACGAGTCGTCCAGCCATTGGGGGGAATAATCGCCTAAACGACTAAACAGCACCAGGTAAGGACTGCGCGCCACAATATTGATGGTGTCGATTTGCAGTAACGACATGCGCGAAATGGTCGCGAGAATATCTGCCGGGGTTGCCCGGCGGCGTGTTTTTTTCAGCAGACCTTGAGCAGCAAGGTGAAGATGACGGGCATCCGTCAGAGAAAGGCGCGGCAACGACATTTATGGCCTCATAAATGATTCGCTGCCGCAGCGTGAATCAGTTAGCGAGTCAGCGAGATTAAGCTATTCAGCAATACATCAGGCCGATCACCTGACAAATGTGCATCAACAGGTAAATACCACCAGTTTTCATCGGCAAATTCCCGGCACTTAACCGCATCTTTTTCCGTCATGACCAGCGTTTGCCCGGCGTCTACAAACGCACTGACGTCACTGTAGGTCAGAGACTGATGGTCTGCCAGCGCAATGCTTTTTTGCACGCTAGCACCACATGCTTTCAGCGTGGCAAAAAAACGCGGTGGATGACCAATGCCCGCCATGGCGACAATATTGGACAATTGCGCCACATCACGGCGTTCACCTGTACGTAAATTAACGGCCAGTCCCGGTTCAAGTCGCATAGGGATTTCCCCTGGTTGCGCAACGCCACCGTTAACAATAGTCGCATCCACCGATTTAAGGCGACCTGCGCGTTCCCGCATTGGACCAGCGGGAAGCCACCAGCCGTTGCCAAACCGACGTTCGCCGTCAATGACTACGATTTCAACATCTCGCGCCAGACGATAGTGCTGTAGTCCATCGTCCGTCAAAATAATCTGCACGTCGTGTTGGGCCAAAATGGCTTTTACCGCATCCGATCTTACCGGGGATACCGCTACCGGCACGCCGGTACGTTGGGCGATCAGCACAGGTTCATCGCCCGCTTCTGCGGTAGTAGTATCAGCTGTTAGCAACAGCGGGTAAGCAGTCGCTTTCCCGCCATATCCACGCGATACCACACCCACGCGAATCCCGCGTTGTCGCAGTTGTTCAACCAACCAAATCACCACCGGCGTTTTACCGTTTCCGCCCGCGGTAAGGTTTCCGACCACCACTACCGGGACTGGCGCGCGCCATGCGTGTTTAAGCCCCAACTTGTAGCATAAGCGGATAGCACCACTCACCAGGCCATACAGCCAGGAGAGTGGAAGTAACAATCGCCACAGCGGCGATTCACCAGACCAGATACGTGCGATCATTGACCAAATTGCATTTTGTGTAATTGCGCATACACCCCGCGCTGCTCAATCAGCTCGCTATGGGTTCCGCGTTCGACAATCAGACCATCCTCCACCACGATGATTTCGTCGGCTTGTTCAATGGTTGAAAGACGGTGAGCAATGACCAGAGAAGTACGGTTTTTCTGTAGCTCATCCAGCGCAGACTGAATCGCGCGTTCAGATTCAGTATCAAGAGCCGATGTTGCTTCATCAAGGATCAGAATTGGGCTGTCACGCAACAAGGCACGGGCGATAGCGATACGCTGACGTTGTCCGCCGGAAAGCAGGACGCCGTTTTCACCAATCACCGTATCCAGGCCATTATCCATCTTGTTGATGAAATCCATGGCGTAGGCCATCTGTGCCGCTTTTTCGATCTGCTCACGGCTGTACATATCGGTACGCGCGTAGGCGATGTTGTTGGCAACCGTATCGTTAAACAAGTGCACATTCTGCGAAACCAACGCAACCTGATCGCGCAGTGATGCCAGGGTATATTCGCGCAGATCGTGTCCGTCCATCAGAATCTGCCCTTCATCAATATCGTAGAAGCGCGTAATCAGGCTGGCGATGGTGGATTTCCCTGAGCCCGAACGGCCAACCAGAGCAACGGTTTTACCCGCGGGAATATTCAGGTTGATGTTACGCAGAGCCGGTACTTCACGTCCCGGATAAGTGAACGTCACGTTGCGGAACTCGAGATCGCCGGTAGCACGCTCGATCACACGTTTACCTTCATCTTTCTCCTGTTCGCTATCCAGAATCGTAAATAAGGTCTGGCATGCCGCCATACCGCGCTGGAACTGCGCGTTGACGTTGGTCAGCGATTTCAACGGACGCATTAATGCGATCATTGAGGAGAAGACAACCGTAATTGTCCCTGCTGTCAGATTTTCCATTACGCTTGGGAAGCTAGCCGCATATAACACGAAGGCCAGTGCCAAAGACGCAATCAGCTGGATGATAGGGTCGGAGATAGAAGAAGCGGAAACCATCTTCATACCCTGCAAACGCATCTTGTTGCTGACCTTATCAAAGCGCTTGGTTTCGACTTCCTGACCACCAAAAATCAGAACTTCTTTGTGGCCTTTCAGCATCTGCTCCGCACTGGTCGTAACCTGACCCATGGTGTTTTGCATGTTTTTACTGATGCTACGAAAGCGCTTGGAAACCACACGGATTGCCACTGACACAATTGGCGCCAGTACAATCAGGATCAGTGACAGCTGCCAGCTGTAATAGAACATCATGATAAACAGGCCAATGATTGAGGCCCCTTCACGTACCACGGTGATCAGCGCACCGGAAGACGATGACGCAACCTGTTCTGAATCATAGGTAATACGCGATAACAATGTCCCTGTAGACTGTTTATCAAAAAAGGAGACGGGCATGCCCATCATATGGCCAAACAGGCGGCGGCGCATGGTCATGACCACTTTGCCTGACACCCATGAGATACAGTAGCTGGAGACATAGCTGGTTAAGCCACGAACTATCATCAGCCCAATGACCACCAGCGGCATCCACAGCAGCACCGAGCGATCAGTTTTACCAAAACCATCATCCAGTAATGGTTTAAGGAGCGATAACATGAAGGTATCGCTGGCCGCGTTAAGGACTAACGCTATACCCGCCACGATCAGACCCGATTTAAAAGGCGCTATGGTTGGCCATAGTCGGCGAAACGTCTGCCACGTAGAGAGATCTTTATCGTTATGCATTCAAAAAACCAGCATTTGTTAGAATAGCCGCATATTCTACCCGTTATCCTCCGACACGCCAAACCACTGATGATACCAACGAGGTAAAATCTGATCCCGCATGCTGCGTATGCGCCAGTTTTTTTGATAAAAATCCAGCGTAATCTGTCCCTGATGAGGGGTATCCAGCCATTGATAATTTTGTTGCCGATAACGTTGCTTCACTTTCCAGGACGGCAGACGCCAGGCGTTGTAACGGGATGCAGAGGCGAGTGCGACCTGCCCGTCAACCCGCTGAATGAGTGCCAGTGATGATGAAGTATTGCTGCCATGATGTGGAACCTGCATCACCGTCGACTGAAGGTGCTGCCAATAGTGACTTAGCATTTTTTGTTCAGCAGGAGATTCGATATCACCGGTCAGCAGAATACTCTGATATCCGTCATCGACCTTAACCACGCAGGAGTGGTTATTCCCCTGGTCTGTATTTCCACGCACAGGCCAGTGCGCACTGAAGGTTAACCCTTGCCATTGCCAATGCTCTCCGCGAAAACACGGGAGATGACCTTTCCAGCTCAGCGGACTTCTTACCCATAGCGACGGCCAGGCTTGTTGTAAGGAGTGCAACCCGCCGCGGTGATCCATGTGCTCATGGCTTAAAATAATTCCTTCCGGCTCCAGATTATGCCAACGCAACCAGGGAATAATCAGCTGTTGTGCGCTATCGCCTTCAGGCCATGCCAGACCGGTATCGTAAAGCAGCGCTTTCCCATTTCGCGCGATCACCATCGCCAGCCCCTGCCCGACATCCAGCATATGCACTTGCCACACATCAGTACGCGGTGCACGCCAAAGCGGCCCACTCAGCAAAAGGAGCACAGAGAAACAGACCACCGGTAGCGTACGCAAAATATTTAGTCGCCATGCGATAATCATCATTCCGGGTAAAAATGCGAGCCATTGCCAGCGTGCATCAATATTGATCCACCCTTCAGGCAGGCTCCTGAGCCCCCAAAATAGCAGCGCCAGAGAACGATCCGCTAGATACCACAGGCTTGATTCAACCATCACCGTCCCGGCTAAATGCACGATCATGCCTGCTAATATCAAGGGTACGGAAACAAACGTGACCAAAGGGACGGCAAACAAATTAGCCAGAAACGAGGTCAGACTAAAACCGTGAAACATTGCGATTTGTACGGGAAGAAGCATAAGCGTAATACCCAATTGCAGATGAGCCAGCGCCAGAAATTGACGTCCAGCACGCGACAGCGGCCAGTCCGGGAGCGGTACCCATTGGTACCAGAACAGCAGTGCCGCAACGGCGGATGCAGACAACCATAGGCTTTGCGAAAGAACAGCAACAGGATCCACCACCACGATGGCTGCCAGACAGCAGATCCAGACCGACCATCCACTCCACTGCCTGCCGCTAAGTCTCAGCGCCCCCCAGACTAGCAGCGCAACAACCGTTCGTAATGCCGGGGGTTGCAGCCCCGTCAGCCAGGCATAAAATGTGGTGCAGACAATCCCACCCACTAATGGCATCTGCCAGCAAATCCACCTTGTTGGCATAAAAAACTGTCCAGCACGAATCAATCCTGCGGTCAGTAATGCAGCAAACGCAATATGCAGCCCGGAGATAGCCATCAAATGAGCCGTGCCGGTATCACGCATAATCGTTTTCACCTCATGTGACACAGACAAGCGCTCCCCCATTCCCAGACCCAGTATGACCTGCTGCCAGGGATAGTCGGTGAGTGCCGTTTTCAGCGAGGAGAGATACCGCGAACGCAAACTGCATTGTGGTGTGATTACCGAAGCCTGCAAGAATCGTCCCGTCAGCGGTTGATGCTGTGCCAATGCGTAACGCTGGCTATCAAATCCGCCTTCGTTTAATTGACCATGTACAGCGCGGACTTTCAACGTCATCGCCCATGTCTGACCCGCACAAACATCACCGGGTAAATACTGCCCGTACAAGACGATTCCTTGCGCAGGAAAGATTCGTTTCCCCTGAAGGTGAGTGATCTGGCCGTAGTGTGTTGTCATATTGTCAGTTCCGGTTATCCGCACAATGGCTTGCTGGGTTTTCGCAGGCAGCGTATTACCGGCCCACATAGCCTCTTTCGCGGCCAGGATTCCCCAAAGAAAAAACAGCAGGGTTAGTCCGGCGGAACGCATATATTTGTAGGGGAGAAAACAGAGCAGACATGCCAGACAAAATACAATGCCGATACACAACATGCCTGGCAGCATAGGTAATAGCATGAGTGGGAGAATGCCGAGTAATGCGCAGGTACTCACCGTTGTTATTTTCATCAATCACCTCCCTGTTACAGGGAGTGTGCAGTACTCTTCGACGGTTGTCTGGCATCAATTTATCGTTATACGACCTGAGTTCCGCAGACATTTAGTGATGGTTGTAACGTACAAATTAACTGGGATGAGGATTCCAGGATAGGTGGACAGAAATGAAAAAAGCACCCATTTGGGTGCTTTTCTCGGCGTTAAGTCTCGCTAAAAACTTAACCGTAAATATTGGCGCGATCGCGCAGTTCTTTACCTGGTTTAAAGTGCGGAACGTATTTCCCTTCCAGATCCACTTTATCGCCGGTCTTCGGATTACGTCCGGTGCGTGGTGCGCGGTAATGCAAAGAGAAGCTGCCGAAACCGCGGATTTCAATACGCTCGCCCTGCGCAAGAGTCGAGGCCATATGTTCCAGCATCTCTTTAACTGCATCTTCAACCGCTTTCGCGGGAATATGAGGTTGCTGGGTTGCAAGTCTTTCAATCAATTCTGACTTGGTCATGATTCCTCCGGTTCCTTAAAGGCATAATTAGCTGCTGCATTGATTAAGGGCGGCCGTAGCCGCCCTTTGTCATTGATTACAGGACTAATCCTGTAATCTGTCAAGCTACTCGTCACCCTTTGTGCCGTTAACAGCACAAAGGATTTAGAGCACTCGATATTACTCGCCTTTAGCTGCTTTGAAAGCTTCAGCCATTGCGTTGTTAGAGAAGTTAGCATCTTCCTGTTTGTTAACAGTTGCGATTGCATCTTTCTCATCAGCTTCGTCTTTAGCACGAACAGACAGGCTGATTGCACGGTTCTTACGATCAACGCCGGTGAATTTAGCTTCAACGTCGTCGCCTACGCTCAGAACCAGAGTTGCATCTTCAACGCGGTCACGTGAAGCTTCAGAAGCGCGCAGGTAACCTTCAACGCCGTCAGCCAGTTCTACGGTTGCGCCTTTAGCGTCAACTGCAGTGACTTTACCGTTTACGATTGCGCCTTTCTTGTTCAGTGCAACCCAGTTGTTGAACGGATCTTCTGCGAGCTGTTTAACGCCCAGAGAGATACGCTCACGCTCTGCGTCAACCTGCAGAACAACTGCTGCGATTTCGTCGCCTTTTTTGTATTCACGAACTGCTTCTTCGCCTGCAACGTTCCAGGAGATGTCAGACAGGTGAACCAGGCCGTCGATGCCGCCGTCCAGGCCGATGAAGATACCGAAGTCAGTGATAGACTTGATTTTACCTTCAACACGGTCACCCTTGTTGTGGGTTTCCGCGAACTGCTGCCATGGGTTGTTTTTGCACTGCTTCAGACCCAGGGAGATACGACGACGTTCTTCGTCGATATCCAGAACCATAACTTCCACTACATCGCCAACGTTAACAACTTTGGACGGGTGGATGTTTTTGTTGGTCCAATCCATTTCGGAAACGTGAACCAGGCCTTCAACGCCTTCTTCGATTTCAACGAAGCAGCCGTAGTCGGTCAGGTTGGTCACGCGACCAGTCAGTTTGGTACCTTCCGGATAACGCTTAGCGATAGCTACCCATGGATCTTCGCCCAGCTGTTTCAGGCCCAGAGATACACGAGTACGCTCGCGGTCGAACTTCAGCACTTTAACAGTGATTTCGTCGCCAACGTTTACGATTTCGCTCGGATGCTTAACGCGTTTCCATGCCATGTCGGTGATGTGCAGCAGGCCGTCAACGCCACCCAGATCAACGAATGCACCGTAGTCAGTGAGGTTCTTAACGATACCTTTAACTTCCATGCCTTCCTGCAGGTTTTCCAGCAGCTGATCGCGTTCTGCGCTGTTTTCGGATTCGATAACGGCACGACGGGAAACAACAACGTTGTTACGCTTCTGATCCAGCTTGATTACTTTGAATTCAAGCTCTTTGCCTTCCAGGTGCAGCGTGTCGCGGACCGGACGAACGTCTACCAGGGAACCCGGCAGGAACGCGCGAATACCATTCAGCTCAACAGTGAAGCCACCCTTGACTTTGCCATTGATAACACCAGTAACGGTTGCAGCTTCTTCGTAAGCTTTTTCCAGCGTGATCCAAGCTTCGTGACGTTTAGCTTTTTCACGGGACAGCAGGGTTTCACCGAAGCCGTCTTCTACTGCATCCAGAGCAACGTCAACTTCGTCACCAACCTGGATTTCCAGCTCGCCCTGGGCGTTTTTGAACTGCTCTGCCGGAATGGCGGACTCAGATTTCAGACCAGCGTCAACCAGTACTACGTCTTTGTCGATAGCAACAACAACACCACGAACGATGGAACCCGGACGGGTTTCGATTTCTTTTAAGGATTCTTCAAACAGTTGAGCAAAAGATTCAGTCATGTTTAATCTTCAGGTTTCATATTTAACGTCCACCTGGCTCCATGCCGGATGGGGTTGTTTAACATACCCGCTGTCAATCCATTGCAACGGGGGTACTGCAAATTCGGTCGCACTTAAGCGAGAGCCAGTTTTTGGCGCGCGTATTGTAACGCTTTTTCAATCACTTGCTCAATGCTTAATCGGGTTGAATCCAAAACTAAAGCATCAGCAGCGGGAACCAGCGGCGCTACAGCACGATTACGATCGCGATAATCGCGTTCTTCGATCTCGGCCAAAAGGCGTTCAAAGTTAACACTAAAGCCCTTCTCCTGCAACTGTAGCATACGTCTATGCGCACGTTCTTGCGAGGAGGCGTCCAGAAAAATTTTCACCGGCGCATCCGGGAATACCACGGTGCCCATATCACGTCCATCAGCAATCAGACCTGGGGATTCGCGAAATGCGCGTTGACGACGTAATAACGCTTCACGCACGCGGGGAAACGCCGCAACCTGAGAGGCGGCATTAGCTACTTCCTGAGTGCGGATTTCACCGCTGACATCTTCACCTTCAAGAATGACTTCCAGGTTGCCGTCTGTTGAGATAAAACGCACATCCAGGTGTGAGGCAAGCGGTACCAGAGCATCTTCAGATGTGACATCAACATGGTGATGTAACGCTGCGAGCGCCAGTACGCGGTAGATCGCGCCTGAATCTAACAGATGCCACTGCAATGCTTCCGCCATTGCCTTGCACAAGGTGCCTTTACCTGCACCACTTGGGCCATCAATGGTAATAACCGGGGCAATTGCCGTCATCTTTTTCTCCTTAAACGGGCGTACATTAACGTGAACGCCGCGCATTATACGCGCCAACGCCAACGATCGTTATCTTTGTGTGAAAAATGCAGAATCATTGAAGCTGAGTGTAGAATAAATAGGCAATCGAAGATGTCAGAATGTGCCGCACCCGAAAGTGCGGCAATAAAATCAGGCAGATGTACTAATACGAGCCAACTGTTCGAAATAATCCGGGAAGGTTTTGGCGGTACATTTTGGGTCAAGAATGGTCACCGGCGTGTCAGACAGCGCCACCAGCGAGAAACACATCGCCATGCGGTGATCGTTGTAGGTCGCGATGTCCGCAAATTGCAATGTTGCAGGCGGGGTGATGCGGATAAAGTCATGCCCCTCTTCCACTTCCGCGCCCACTTTGCGTAACTCCGTCGCCATCGCGAACAGACGATCGGTCTCTTTGACGCGCCAGTTGTAGATATTACGTAATGTCGTGGTGCCTTTAGCGAACAGCGCCGCCGTTGCAATGGTCATCGCCGCATCAGGAATATGGTTCATATCCATATCCACTGCGTTCAACTCGCCGTGAGTACAGGCAATAAAATCGTCGCCCCATGTAATGGTTGCGCCCATTTTCTCCAGTACATCGGCAAAACGAATATCACCCTGCATGCTTTTGCGGCCAATCCCGGTAACTTTTACCGTACCGCCTTTAATAGCACCTGCCGCGAGGAAATAGGAAGCGGAAGAAGCATCACCTTCAACCAGGTATGCACCCGGTGACTGATACTGCTGCTGCCCTTTCACGACAAAGCGCTGGTAGTTTTGATTTTCAATTTCAACACCAAACGTTTTCATCAGGTTCAGTGTGATATCAATGTAAGGTTTGGATACCAGGTCACCTTTAATTGCGATCGTCGTATCCTGCGGCGCCAGCGGCGCAGTCATCAGCAACGCAGTGAGGAACTGGCTGGAAACGCTACCGTCTACCTCAACCTGGCCTCCGGTAAAGCCACCGCGCAGACGTAAAGGTGGATAGTTTTCCTGCTCCAGATAGTCAATTTTGGCTCCGCCCTGGCGCAGCGCATCAACCAGATGGCCAATCGGGCGCTCTTTCATGCGCGGTTCGCCCGTCAGCACGATGTCATTGCTGCCCAGACATAGCGCTGCGGCCAGCGGGCGCATTGCGGTTCCGGCGTTGCCAAGGAACAGCTCAACTGCACCTTCTGCGTGCAATGCACCACCATTGCCAACTATCTCGCAGCGGGTACGATCGGCAGAAAGGGTATAGCTAATCCCTAACGCATTCAGAGCATTGAGCATATGGCGAACATCATCGCTGTCCAGCAGATTGGTCAGGACAGTGGTGCCATTGGCTAATGCAGCCAGCAGCAAAGCGCGGTTAGAAACACTTTTGGATCCAGGCAGATTGATGGTGCCATCCACCCGCGCAATGGGTTGTAACGTCAGGGATTCCATGAAACTCGACTCTCAAAAAACAGACATAAAAACCCCACAGACGGGCTGTGGGGATGAAAAGTACAGCAGATTAGCCGCGGCGGCGTTCGAAATCGACCATGAAATCGGTCAGTGCTTTAACACCTTCAAGCGGCATGGCATTGTAGATGGACGCACGCATACCGCCGACCACCCGGTGCCCTTTCAGCGCGTGCAGGCCCGCAGCAAAAGACTCTTCAAGGAACAGTTTATCCAATGCGCTGTCAGCCAGCTGGAACGGGACGTTCATGCGTGAACGGTTGGATTTCGCCACATCGTTACGGTAGAAATCGCTGTTATCGATTACGCCGTAGAGCAATTCCGCTTTTTGCTGGTTAATTTTATCCATCGCATTAACACCGCCCTGCTTTTTCAGCCATTTAAAGACCAGGCCAGACAGATACCAGGCAAAGGTTGGCGGCGTATTGAACATGGAATCGTTGTCATTCAGCACGGTATAGTCGAGGATTGACGGGCATGAGACATGCGCTTTACCCAGTAAATCTTCACGGACGATGACAATCGTCAGACCGGCCGGGCCGATATTTTTCTGTGCCCCGGCATAAATTACGCCATAACGGCTAACGTCAAGCGGTGCGGAAAGAATGGTGGAGGACAGATCCGCCGTGACCACAACGTTGCTGGCAAAATTCGGCGTTTCATCGATCGCAATGCCATCGATGGTTTCGTTCGGGCAATAGTGCAGGTATGCCGCGTTATCAGAAAGCTGCCATTCACTCATCGGCTTAACAGCACGCAGGCCGTCCACGGTGACTTTGGCATCAATAACGTTTGGCGTGCAGTATTTTTTCGCTTCTTTAATTGCGCTGGCGGCCCAATAACCGGCATCGACGTAATCCGCGGTGGTTTTATCGCCCAGAATATTTAACGGGATACCCGCGAACTGCCCGCGACCACCGCCATGGCAGAACAACACTTTATAGTTGGAGGGGATGCTGAGAAGATCGCGAAAATCCTGCTCCGCTTCCTCTGCGACCTGGATGAATTCTTTGCCACGGTGGCTAATTTCCATCACTGACGTGCCAAGACCGTTCCAGTCACAAAGATCCTGTTGAGCCAGTTTAAGTACTTCTGCCGGTAACATTGCCGGACCTGAACTAAAATTGAAGACCTGAGCCATTTCCCCTCACCACGTTGTGTTGTTGTCCAATCAACATCCTGTCATTGACGATAATCCGGTGACAGACATTGGTATAAGTTATTCCTGTGGATATCGGTTTTATCATTCAGTGACACGCGCCGCAATGGGTAAAACTGGCAAGGGTAAAAATGTGTCATCGGTCACACAACAGAATCTATCGGATTGACGGGTAAAAACCGAGATTTTTGCTGTCAGGTAACCCGTTTTGCCCGACTGGCCTTCGACCATTCTGGATTTGCACAGCGCGGACATAATTGATGATCTCCGGCCTTCATTTGCACCACTTCGCTACAACGTATGCAGGCATAGTCCCCTGCTTCAGGTATTACTTTAAATCGTTGCGTACAACGTTTAGGCAAAATACTGAGCCCCGGCTTTACGTCTTCATCGGCAAAGAAGTAGACGCTGATTTGCCCATTCGTCTCCAGAATAGCCAGTTTCACTTGTCCCAATTGCTCCACGCCGTTCAAACGCAGTTCCATAAAGAATTCAAATTCCGTCATATTGGCGCTATTGAGCTTTGACCATGCCAGCTCGCCGTCTTCAATGATCACGACGGGTTTGCCCTCCAGAAGGTCCTCCATTTTTTCACTATGCGCCATTAGCCACATTACCAACCGATACAGCACAGCAAGAGTAATAAAGACCACCAGCACCGGCAGCATCGGAACATCGTCATAAAACGCCACGTCTCCCGCGGCGGAACCCAGCGTAAGGATGATAAGGACTTCAAAAAGCGACATCTGGCGTACGCCACGACGTCCGGTGATTTTTAAAAACAGAAAAACCAATATAAAGGTGTAAAGGCTGCGTAGCGCAACTTCCCCCAGAAAATCCATGGGCATCTTATCAAGCGCCATACGGTGTAAATCGAAAGCTTTCATTAATATGCTCTAAACGTGATTGGCTGTAAGAAAGCATAGCCAATGCTTTTATTTACGCATGGGCTCCGGCGACGATAGCGCCGTTCATTGAAAACCCGTATCATTGCGCGCTTTCCGTACGACAAAAGTGATTTTCATGACGCAAACATTTATCCCCGGCAAAGATGCCGCTCTGGAAGACTCCATCGCTCGCTTCCAGCAAAAATTGCTCGACCTCGGTTTTCAAATTGAAGAAGCTTCGTGGTTGAATCCCGTCCCTAACGTCTGGTCTGTACATATTCGCGACAAAGAATGCGCGCTGTGCTTCACCAACGGTAAAGGCGCGACAAAAAAAGCGGCGCTGGCTTCTGCGCTGGGCGAATACTTTGAGCGTCTGTCGACTAACTACTTCTTTGCAGATTTCTGGCTGGGAGAAACTATCGCCAATGGCCCCTTCGTACATTACCCGAACGAAAAATGGTTCCCGCTGACTGAAGAAGACGATGTTCCAGAAGGTTTACTGGATGCGCGTCTGCGTGCATTTTACGATCCAGATAACGAACTGACCGGCAGCATGCTTATCGATCTACAGTCTGGTAATGAAGAGCGTGGCGTCTGTGGCCTGCCGTTTACCCGCCAGTCTGATAACCAGACCGTCTACATTCCGATGAATATTATCGGCAACCTGTATGTTTCTAACGGCATGTCTGCGGGTAACACACCTAACGAAGCTCGCGTTCAGGGCCTGTCTGAAGTCTTTGAGCGCCATGTGAAGAACCGTATTATCGCCGAAAGCATCAGCCTGCCGGAAATCCCGGCCGAGGTGATGGCGCGCTATCCGGCAGTGGTGGAGTCCATCGCCACACTGGAAGCGGAAGGTTTCCCGATTTTTGCCTACGATGGCTCGCTGGGCGGCAAGTATCCGGTGATTTGCGTTGTCCTGTTCAACCCGGCCAACGGTACCTGCTTTGCCTCCTTCGGCGCACACCCGGATTTCGGCGTTGCGCTGGAGCGTACCGTGACTGAACTGCTGCAGGGCCGTGGTCTGAAGGATCTTGATGTCTTCACCCCACCGACCTTCGACGATGAGGAAGTGGCAGAACATACCAACCTTGAAACTCACTTCATCGATTCCAGCGGTCTGATCTCCTGGGATCTGTTCAAGCAGGATGCCGACTATCCGTTCGTTGATTGGAATTTCTCCGGCACCACGGAAGAAGAGTTCGCCACCCTGATGGCCATCTTCAATGCTGAAGATAAAGAAGTGTATATCGCTGACTATGAGCACCTGGGCGTTTACGCATGCCGCATTATTGTTCCGGGAATGTCTGACATCTATCCGGCAGAAGATCTGTGGTTAGCCAACAACGCTATGGGCACCCATCTGCGTGACACCATTCTCTCTCTGCCAGGCAGTGAGTGGGATAAAGAAGACTACCTCAATCTGATTGAACAGTTGGATGAAGAAGGTTTTGACGACTTCACCCGCGTGCGTGAGCTGCTCGGTCTGGCGACCGGTGCGGAAAACGGTTGGTACACCCTGCGTATTGGCGAGCTTAAAGTGATGCTGGCGCTGGCCGGTGGCGATCTGGAGCAGGCCCTGGTGTGGACCGAATGGACGATGGAATTTAACGCCTCCGTCTTTAGCGCGGAACGTGCAAACTACTATCGCTGCCTGCAAACATTGTTGCTACTGTCTCAGGAAGAAGACCGTCAGCCGCTGCAGTATCTGAACGCATTCGTCCGCATGTACGGCGCTGAGGCGGTTGAAGCGGCAAGTGCGGCACTGAGTGGTGAAGCGCCGTTTTATGGACTTCAGCCAGTAGACAGCGATCTGCACGCATTCCCGGCACATCAGTCTCTGCTGAAAGCCTATGAGAAATTGCAACGCGCGAAAGCGGCACACTGGTCAAAATAGTGACAAACAACTTGCCTCGAGTAGGCTAAATGTATTGTCTGAGCTATATTACGGGGCGCTTAAAGCGCCCCGTTTTTTATTTTGGTCAAACCAAAAAATAAATGTAAAAGCAAGGTTAAATATTAGTAGTTGATATTAAAAAAATTAGCTTATTAATGTGGTTTTTTATCTCAATTACTCCATTTTAATTAACCGTTCCATAGGAGGCTGAAAGAAAAAATTCAACTCACTTTATAATTTTTAAAATTTATTTTTATATGGATAATCAACATGTTACACCGTAATCGCATAAAAACCATGCGTCTTACGGGCCTATAAGCCAGGCGAGATATGATCTATATCAAATTCTCATCTATAATGCTTTGTTAGTATCTCGTCGCCGACTTAATAAAGAGAGAGTTAGTGTGAAAGCTGACAACCCTTTTGATCTTATTCTACCTGCTGCAATGGCCAAAGTTGCCGAAGAAGCAGGCGTCTATAAAGCAACGAAACATCCGCTTAAGACGTTCTATCTGGCAATTACTGCCGGTGTATTCATTTCAATTGCCTTTGTTTTCTATATCACCGCCACAACCGGCACTGGTACTATGCCTTTCGGCATGGCGAAATTAGTAGGTGGTATCTGCTTTTCCCTGGGGCTGATCCTTTGTGTTGTCTGCGGTGCAGACCTCTTCACTTCAACCGTACTGATCGTCGTTGCTAAAGCCAGTGGTCGTATTACCTGGGGTCAGTTAGCGAAAAACTGGCTTAACGTTTATGTCGGCAACCTGATTGGCGCCCTGATCTTTGTGTTACTCATGTGGCTTTCTGGCGAGTATATGACCGCCAACGGCGCATGGGGGCTCAACGTTCTGCAAACAGCCGACCACAAAGTGCACCATACTTTTGTTGAGGCAGTGAGCCTTGGTATCCTGGCTAACCTGATGGTGTGTCTGGCCGTATGGATGAGCTACTCAGGCCGCAGCCTGATGGACAAAGCGTTTATCATGGTATTACCGGTCGCAATGTTTGTTGCCAGCGGTTTTGAGCACAGTATCGCAAACATGTTTATGATCCCTATGGGTATTGTAATACGCGATTTCGCCACCCCGGAATTCTGGACCGCAGTTGGGTCTTCTCCGGAGAATTTTTCTCACCTGACCGTGATGAATTTCATCACCGATAACCTGATTCCGGTTACGATCGGTAACATTATCGGCGGCGGTTTGTTGGTCGGGTTGACATACTGGGTCATTTATCTGCGTGGTAACGATCATCATTAATCTGTTGATGCCCATTACACGCAGTAAATAAAAAATCCACTTAAGAAGGTAGGTGTTACATGTCCGAGCTTAATGAAAAGTTAGCCACAGCCTGGGAAGGTTTTACCAAAGGTGATTGGCAGAATGAAGTAAACGTACGTGACTTCATTCAGAAAAACTACACTCCGTATGAGGGTGACGAGTCCTTCCTGGCTGGCGCAACTGATGCGACCACTGCACTGTGGGACAGCGTTATGGAAGGCGTTAAACAGGAAAACCGCACTCACGCGCCTGTTGACTTTGACACCTCCGTTGCTTCTACCATCACTTCTCACGACGCTGGCTACATCAACAAAGCGCTCGAGAAGATTGTTGGTCTGCAGACTGAAGCTCCGCTGAAACGTGCGATCATTCCGTTTGGCGGCATCAAAATGGTTGAAGGTTCCTGCAAAGCGTACAATCGCGAACTGGACCCGATGCTGAAAAAAATCTTCACCGAATACCGCAAAACCCACAACCAGGGCGTATTCGATGTTTACACCAAAGACATTCTGAACTGCCGTAAATCCGGTGTTCTGACTGGTCTGCCAGATGCGTATGGCCGTGGCCGTATCATCGGTGACTACCGTCGCGTTGCGCTGTACGGTATCGACTACCTGATGAAAGACAAATACGCTCAGTTCGTCTCTCTGCAGTCCGATCTGGAAAACGGCGTAAACCTGGAAGCAACAATCCGTCTGCGTGAAGAAATCGCTGAACAGCACCGCGCTCTGGGTCAGATCAAAGAAATGGCTGCTAAATATGGCTGCGATATCTCTGGTCCGGCTACCAACGCTCAGGAAGCTATCCAGTGGACTTACTTCGGCTACCTGGCCGCAGTTAAATCTCAGAACGGTGCAGCAATGTCCTTCGGTCGCGTATCCACCTTCCTGGATGCTTACATCGAACGTGACCTGAAAGCAGGCAAAATCACCGAGCAAGACGCACAGGAAATGATCGACCACTTGGTCATGAAACTGCGTATGGTTCGTTTCCTGCGTACTCCTGAATATGATGAACTGTTCTCCGGTGACCCGATTTGGGCAACTGAATCAATCGGTGGTATGGGCGTTGATGGCCGTACTCTGGTTACCAAAAACAGCTTCCGCTTCCTGAACACCCTGTACACTATGGGTCCTTCTCCGGAGCCGAACATCACTGTTCTGTGGTCTGAAAAACTGCCTCTGAACTTCAAGAAATTCGCTGCTAAAGTGTCCATCGACACCTCTTCTCTGCAGTACGAGAACGATGACCTGATGCGTCCGGACTTCAACAACGACGACTACGCTATCGCTTGCTGCGTAAGCCCGATGGTTGTTGGTAAACAAATGCAGTTCTTCGGTGCGCGTGCAAACCTGGCGAAAACCATGCTGTACGCAATCAACGGTGGCGTTGATGAAAAACTGAAAATGCAGGTTGGTCCTAAATCTGAACCGATCAAAGGCGACGTTCTGAACTTCGACGAAGTTATGGACCGCATGGATCACTTCATGGATTGGCTGGCTAAACAGTACGTCACCGCGCTGAACGTTATCCACTACATGCACGACAAGTACAGCTACGAAGCCTCTCTGATGGCGCTGCACGACCGTGACGTTATCCGCACCATGGCGTGTGGTATCGCTGGTCTGTCCGTTGCTGCTGACTCCCTGTCTGCAATCAAATATGCGAAAGTTAAACCGATTCGTGACGAAGACGGTCTGGCTATCGACTTCGAAATCGAAGGCGAATACCCGCAGTTTGGTAACAACGACTCTCGCGTTGATGACATGGCGGTTGACCTGGTAGAACGTTTCATGAAGAAAATTCAGAAACTGACTACTTATCGTAACGCTATCCCGACTCAGTCTGTTCTGACCATCACCTCTAACGTGGTTTATGGTAAGAAAACTGGTAATACCCCAGATGGTCGTCGTGCTGGCGCGCCGTTCGGACCGGGTGCTAACCCAATGCACGGTCGTGACCAGAAAGGCGCTGTTGCCTCTCTGACCTCCGTTGCTAAACTGCCGTTTGCTTACGCTAAAGATGGTATTTCTTACACCTTCTCTATCGTTCCGAACGCACTGGGTAAAGACGACGAAGTTCGTAAGACCAACCTGGCTGGTCTGATGGATGGTTACTTCCACCACGAAGCGTCCATCGAAGGTGGTCAGCACCTGAACGTGAACGTCATGAACCGCGAAATGCTGCTGGATGCGATGGAACATCCGGAAAAATATCCGCAGCTGACCATCCGCGTTTCTGGCTACGCAGTACGTTTTAACTCCCTGACTAAAGAACAGCAGCAGGACGTTATTACTCGTACCTTCACTCAGACCATGTAATTGGTTTTGACTGAAATCGTACTTTAAAAAGCGTACAATAAAGGCTCCACGTAAGTGGGGCCTTTTTAATAGCCTGCTTTGTCAGCTATCTATACTTATATACTCGATGGATTTCGAGTTGCATTGAGGCGGTAACGGAGTGAATCCCCTGGAGCGTACAGAAGTACGTGACTGGGGTGAGCGAAGGAAGCTAACAAAGATGCAGCTTGAAAGACGAAAAGTATGGATAGCAGCCAAAACAGACTCGACACAGTTAATAACTGTGCACTAACACTGGCCCCGGATGGGCCACACCTGGAGAAACACCGCAATGTCAGTTATTGGTCGCATTCACTCCTTTGAATCCTGTGGCACTGTTGATGGCCCGGGCATCCGCTTTATTACCTTCTTTCAGGGCTGCCTGATGCGCTGCCTGTATTGCCATAACCGCGACACGTGGGATACACACGGCGGTAAAGAAGTCACCGTCGACGAATTAATGAAAGAGGTGGTGACCTATCGCCACTTTATGAACGCATCCGGCGGCGGCGTGACGGCGTCTGGCGGCGAAGCTATCCTGCAAGCTGAATTCGTACGTGACTGGTTCCGCGCCTGTAAAAAAGAAGGTATTCATACCTGTCTGGATACCAACGGTTTTGTTCGCCGCTACGATCCGGTGATCGATGAGCTGCTGGAAGTCACCGACCTGGTCATGCTCGATCTCAAACAGATGAACGATGAAATCCATCAGAATCTGGTCGGCGTATCTAACCATCGTACGCTGGAGTTCGCGCGTTACCTGTCAAACAAAGACATCAAAGTGTGGATCCGCTATGTTGTCGTACCTGGCTGGTCTGATGACGATGACTCCGCACACCGCCTCGGCGAATTTACCCGCGATATGGGTAACGTTGAAAAAATCGAGCTGCTGCCTTACCACGAGCTGGGCAAACACAAATGGGTAGCAATGGGCGAAGAGTACAAACTGGATGGTGTCAAACCACCGAAGAAAGAGACCATGGAGCGCGTGAAGGGCATTCTCGAGCAATATGGACATAAAGTGATGTATTGAGTTTTAGCCACCACGAAACGGCTGCCCTGAACGGCAGCCGTTTTGCTATCTAAGCGACAACCACTCGAATTAAAGGAAAGGACGCCATGCGGTTATTCATTTCTGGCATGTTGCTGTTATCTGCCCAATACGTAAATGCCGCCAGCAACTGTGATATCAACGCCATTGTGCAACATGCGTGGCCGGATGCAAAACCGACAGCGGAAGGCAAGCTACTCACAAAGCATAATCAGGTTATCGATATCACAGGTAACTCACCGCAAAGCGCAATTTGCCGTGTCTGGCCAGCCCACCCGGAACTGACCTTAGCGGCGATCCCGCTGATGGCACAACAATATAGCGATTACGATCGCATTGGCGATCTGGAGCTTCTGGTACTGGATTCCACAAGCCTCGACGTAAAACAGCGGCTACACCTGCCCGAACGTATGAATGACGACGCCATTCAAATTACCGGTCTGGCGTTGGATACTGCGCGCTGGAAAGTTACCCCAGATCAGACCGCATTTGGGTTGCGAGTCACCCGCACCGGCAGTTCCCGTGTAAATCCTTTTAGTGAAGATGCGCTATCGCTGTTTGTTATTGAAAATAATCAACTACGGGCGGTATTAAACGGAATCGTACTTGAGAATAGCACCGGTGAATGGGACGGGAACTGTGTGGGAACATTCCACGATATTAAACGCACCCTTGCCCTTGCGCCTGATTCACATAATGGATACTTCGATATTCGGGTAAACGAGAAAAACGTGGAATCAACGGCCTATACAGACGCCAACGAGCAGTGTGCATCAAAGGATAAACCGGGGAAAGCCAGTTGGGTACTGCGTTATGATGGCAAACAGTATGCCATCCCAAAAGAACTGTCCCCGTTGTTTTGAGAGGCAAAGCAGGAGATAGCATCACTATCTCCTGCTCTTCTGCCACACTTGTCTTTAGCGTCCTCTTCTCGCCAGTAGCGGGAAAATCAATCCCAGTCCAACCAGCACAAATGGCGTCACGATATTCAGCGTGAGCTGGAATGTCCACTCAGGGGTAAAGGCTTCCATTTTCGGGAAAATCCCGGTCAGACAGGCAAATGCGGTAAAGGCAAAGCACCAGATCCCCACGGTCATCGCAAGCGAGCGGTTGCGAATAAAGACATATTCCGATTTATATTTTTGCGCCAGGCGAATAACGGCAATGAACGCCACAAACACCCATAAATAACGCAATGGCATCACGACAGAGTTAAGATTCAATAGCCATTTATACAGGTTGTTCATGTCGCCAATTCCCAGTGTTGGCAACATAATCAGAATCGCCACCAGCACCAGCGTCAGAATATAACCATTTACCGGCGTACCGGAAGCGTTGGTTTTACACAGGCTCTCGGGAATATATTTACGATCAGCATCACCCAGCAGAACTTTAAGCGGTGCATCAATAGAAAATACCAATGCCGCAATCTGTCCCAGCGTATTGGCAATCGCGTAAATAACCATCAGCCAATTACCCATACCATAATACTCACCCAATTTCTGGAAGGCGTAATATTGACCATTCGTCATCAGGTCATCTGGAATATGCCGGGAGTCAAACATCATTCCCATAGCCAGCGACCCGAGAATCGCGCATACCGCTACCATAACAGCCAGAACGAGCATCCCTTTTGGAAATTCTTTGCCCGGATTACGGGTCTGATTAACATATGGCGAAATTTTCTCCGCACCGCCCACGGCAAAGACCAGCATGGAGATCGTGGTAATGTAGGTAAAATCGATGTGTGGGATAAACGATTCCCAGGTGATATTGGTTGTCGCTATTTGCACATCCGTAATTGCAGGCGCGGTTACCGCCATCACGACATACAAAATGGACATCACAAACATCGCGATGCCAGCAACTGACCCAACAATTTTCAATGACTTCATGCCACGGGACGCAACCCACATGAAAAAGACAAACAGCGCCAGCGTCAGCCCCTGCAACGCCACGACGGTGTACTCTTTAATCAACGAACCATCACCCTTCAGCGCCCATCCCAGCGCAATCGGAATAGCCTGCGGTTTTTGCGCCAGATAAGGTATATGCACAACCCAATAGGTCCAGGCAGCAAGATAGGCCAACCCTGGCCCCATGGTATGTTTAATCCAGGTACTGACTCCGCCTTTACCCTCTTTAAAGGTTGAGCCAAGCTGCCCGACGATCAACGCATAAGGAATAAAATAGAGCGCGAAAATAAATATCCAGGAGGAGACAACAACCAATCCCTGATTAGCATAGTTGTTAACGACGTTACCAAAACCCCAGACGGTAATAAATGACATCAATGCAATGTTGTACCATCGCAATTGTTTTTCCTGCACACCAGCCATACGCAATCCTTTGTGGAAGCTTTTTGATTATCAATATATGAGGCGTGGGATTATGCGCGGTAAAATGAGCGAGCGGAAACGGCAGGATGTAAAACTATAACCTTCTGCACACTTTATTTTCAGGACAGACGTGTGCGATTAAATAATGCAGGTTCCCATAAAGCATACATAAACAGTATGTATGGGAACCTGTTCATATTCTGTTAAATCAGGTCAAATGTGCGCAATAGAATTGGGCGTATGGCCAGTCTTACGCAACAGCATCAGTAAATAAATAAACGATACGCTGGCGATCATGATAAACAGCAAGCTGTCTGAATAATTCTGCATCAGCATCGCAGTAAACGAAGGTCCCAGCAGACTGCCCACGGTATAGCTCAATAGCAATGCCTGATTCATGGCGACCAGCTGATGATGTTCCACCTTTTCACAGGCCCAGGCCATCGCGACCGGATAGAGGGTAAAGCCTGCCGCACCCAACATAAACAACGCGGGCGCCATCGCCGCCTGATTCAGCATGGCGATACTCCCAACGATCACCACGAAGACCTGGACGCGTAAAACCAGCAGACGTCCCAGCTTATCCGCCAGACGGCCAATCGGCCATTGCCCCAGAATACCGGCACTTACCAGAACCGCCATCCAGAAACCAATGCTGGCGTTGCTCACCCCCTGATGGTTGAGATACAGCGGCATCAGGCCATACAAAGACCCCAGCACGATCCCGGAAATAATGCAGCCATTAACGCCCAGGCGTGCCTGACGCAACCTCAGCATGGAGACAATAGGCGTAGACTGCTGTTCATCGCCCTGCTGATTAGCAATGCGCGTAAAGAGCAGTGGCAAAACACCCGCCAGGATAGTACCCGTCACCCACGGCAGGATGTTCATCAATTCTGTTGATACTTTACTAACCAGCAGTTGGCCTAAAAACGTTCCCACATAATAGATCATCATATAGGCGGCAAGTAACCGTCCGCGATTACGGGACGTCCCGCTGCACATCAGCGCGCTTTCCACGACCACCCAGATCATGGCGCAGCCAACACCGGCGATAAAACGCCATGTCATCCAGCTCCAGAATCCCACCATAATCCCCAACCCGACACAGCCCGCGGCAAAAATAAGCGAGGCGATGTAATAGCTGCGGTTAAAACCAAGGTGTTTTATTAAATACCCTGTCAGCAACGTCCCTACCAGATTACCGGTAAAGTAAGACGAGCTCACCACGCCTACCTGCCAGGTAGGCAGATTTTCATGGGCGAGCCAAAGCGGGACGAGCGTGTTTAACACGGCGATCGCCAGGGTCAACAGAAGTAGCCCGCACAGCAATAGCATGACGGGACGGGTATAGGTGGACATGAATAAAAACCGTGAGGAAGTTCAAATTTCATGCGCATCATGCCACTGCTAAAAACATTGTCAATCGGCGGAATCAGAGGGCTGAGGCGCTTTCTGGTCGATCGATTTGCATTACTGATTCTTAATGTGAATAGATAAAAAACACAAAAACACATCTGCTTGTTTTTATTGATCTAAAACAAAAATCTCGCGTTACGTTCAGTCGAAAAATTTCATGGACTCCCCTTACTTTTATTTCTTACTAAACTGTATTCGGGATGCTGAGCTGCATTGTCTTCAAAATAGAACAGTGAGTTCTTATTTATCTATCTAATCCAAATATCGTTCTTTTCGTAGACTTAAACTCATCAAATTTCCCCCACTGATACTGAACAGGAGAAATACCATGACTAAACCTTACGTAAGACTTGATAAAGACAATGCGGCAGTACTGCTGGTCGACCATCAGGCTGGCCTGCTCTCTCTGGTTCGGGATATCGATCCCGATAAATTTAAAAACAACGTGCTTGCGCTCGGTGACTTAGCAAAATACTTCAACCTCCCAACCATTCTGACAACCAGTTTTGAGACAGGACCAAACGGACCGCTGGTACCGGAACTGAAAGCTCAATTTCCCGATGCGCCCTACATTGCTCGCCCAGGAAACATTAACGCATGGGATAACGAAGATTTCGTGAAAGCAGTAAAAGCGACCGGCAAAAAGCAGCTGATTATCGCTGGTGTCGTGACGGAGGTTTGCGTCGCTTTCCCAGCGCTCTCGGCTATTGAAGAAGGTTTTGACGTCTTTGTTGTCACCGATGCTTCAGGCACGTTTAATGAAATTACCCGCCATTCAGCATGGGATCGGATGTCTCAAGCAGGCGCTCAATTGATGACATGGTTCGGAGTAGCATGCGAACTGCACCGCGACTGGCGCAACGATATCGAAGGTCT
This sequence comes from Citrobacter sp. MGH105, assembly GCF_001037485.2. Classification (NCBI taxonomy): domain Bacteria; kingdom Pseudomonadati; phylum Pseudomonadota; class Gammaproteobacteria; order Enterobacterales; family Enterobacteriaceae; genus Citrobacter; species Citrobacter sp. MGH105. The sequence continues at coordinate 3,383,099 of NZ_CP073048.1, forward strand.
GGCGACGTTGTTCTCTAATCACATTCCGGATTATCGCAATCTGATGACCAGCTATGACACGTTAACTAAGCAGAAGTAAAGACTGGGGCAAAACCCTGGCCTGACATGTAGCCGGATAGCGCGCAGCTTTAAGGCCTACGGATATTGTAGGTTTGATAAAGCACGAGCCGCCATCCGGCATATTATGAATTAACTCGCCACCGCCATACCGACGGTCATATGCAGCCCGTAGAACACGCCACGACCAATCAGCTCGCCGACTAACAGCAGAATAAACGCGACGGAAAGCAACGGAACGGCAGGCTGGTAACCCTTCACTTGCGGTACTATCCAGCAGCACAGCGCTAACGCCAGTGCCACAATCCGCCACGCCATCAGCGAACCGTAATCCGGAACCAGCGCAGAGGCCTGTTGAATCGAACTGTGGATCGTCGCCAGTTCAGTCCCCTGCATTACCGACATGATGGCGCTCACGACCAGAGCAAGCACTGATATAGCCGGCAGCAGGCGCATCGCCCAACCATCCACGCCAGCAATTCTCAGTAACAGATATCCCAGCAGCGGACCGCCCATAAACATCGTCAGGAAGAATCCCAGCGGTGTCCAGATGCTGTACCAGGTCGGTACGGTATCGATGGTGTTATACACGCGCACCATCATCCAGACAAAAACCACACCCAGCACCATGGTGACAACTAACCACAGATTGCGTAATGCGGGCGACATTTTCTTCAACATAGCCAGCAGCCAGCCGATACCGCCAACGGCAAAGAAGAGTGAGCCGCTGGCAATTTCGTTACTCAACGCAGATGACCCAACGCGATTGAGTGAGTTAAAGGCGCGCATCGGTGAGCCCAGGTGGAGCATAGAGGCAATAAAACCAATGCCCATTAATACCCAAAGCCCAAACATGCAGGTAATTACGCGTTGCTGCGATTCTGGGCGTAAGCCCCCTTTCATCAACGCCAGCGCCAGAACAATAAAACCGCCAACCACACACTGTCCAAAGACCGTGAAGATCATCAGCGGCCATTCATGCCATCCACTTCCCATCTTACACCTCCTTCGGATTAGCCAGATAACCTGTAGTATCCCCGGTCGGGCGGCTATTGGCGTTAGGTTTGATGACAATGCTCGGTTTGGTAAAGTGCGCGCCCGGCAGTGGCGCAACCGCAGCCAAAGTACCGTGTTTTTTGCGCAGTTCATCAATTGGTCCAAAATCCAGCGCACGCAGTGGACAGGACTCGACGCAAATAGGTTTCTTACCTTCAGCGACGCGCTCATGGCAACCATCGCATTTGGTCATGTGCCCTTTGTCAGCATTGTACTGTGGTGCACCGTAAGGACAGGCCATGTGGCAATAGCGGCAGCCGATGCACACATCTTCATCGACAACGACAAAGCCATCTTCACGTTTGTGCATCGCACCACTCGGACACACCTTGGTACAGGCCGGGTCTTCACAGTGGTTACACGCAATGGAGAGGTAATAGGCAAAGACGTTCTGATGCCAGACGCCGTTGTCTTCCTGCCAGTCACCGCCCGCGTACTCATAAATGCGGCGGAAGCTGACTTCAGGGGTTAAATTTTTGAAATCTTTGCACGCCAGTTCGCAGGTTTTGCAACCGGTGCAACGGCTGGAATCAATAAAAAATCCATACTGGGTTGTCATCGGTTACTCCTTACACCTTTTCAACCTGAACAAGGTTCGTGTGTGATGGGTTCCCCTTCGCGAGAGGAGACGGACGCTGGGTCGTCAGGACGTTAATGCAACCACCCTGGTCCACGCGTTTTGCGTCCGGGTCATACCACGCCCCTTCGCCCAATGCCACCACGCCAGGCATCATACGCGGCGTTACTTTCGCCTCAATGTGCACTTCACCACGATCGTTAAAGATGCGCACCTTGTCGCCGTTGTTAATGCCGCGTCGCTGTGCATCCATCGGGTTGATCCACATTTCCTGACGGCAGGATGCTTTCAGAACATCCACGTTGCCATAGGTCGAGTGGACGCGAGACTTATAGTGGAAGCCGGTCAACTGCAGAGGGAATTTCTCCACCAGCGGGTCGTTTAAGCTCTCAAAACCTGGGGTATAAATCGGCAGTGGATCAATCACATCACCTTCCGGCAGTTCCCAGGTTGACGCGATCTCGGCAAGCTGCTGCGAATAAATTTCGATCTTACCTGACGGCGTGGTCAGCGGATTGGCGTTAGGATCCTCACGGAACGCCTTGTAGGCCACGTGATGTCCCTGCGGGTCGCGCTGTTTAAAGATCCCCTGCTTGCGGAATTCTTCAAACGTTGGCAGTTCAGGAATGGCTTTGCGCGACTGCTCGTACAGATGACGCATCCACTCTTCCTGAGTACGACCTTCTGTAAACTGCTGCTCAACACCAAGGCGTTTCGCTAGTTCACTGGTCATCTGGTAGATAGTCTTGCATTCGAAGCGTGGTTTGATCGCCTGATCGGTGAAAATCACATACGACATATTTCCGCAGGAGGCATCCAGTGCGAAGTCCATCTGCTCCGAAGCGGTGCAGTCCGGCAGCAAAATATCCGCGTATTTCGCCGAGGAGGTCATATGGCAGTCGATGACAACGATCATCTCGCACTTCTTATCATCCTGTAGGATTTCATGTGTGCGATTGATATCAGAGTGCTGGTTAATCAGACAGTTACCGGCATAGTTCCAGATCATCTTAATCGGAACATCGAGCTTATCTTTGCCACGAACACCGTCACGCAGCGCCGTCATCTCCGGACCTCGCTCAATGGCGTCCGTCCACATAAACATAGAGATGCTGGTTTCGACTGGGTTTTCCAGCGTAGGCATACGTTCAAACGGCAAACTGTATGAGCCCTCACGCGCCCCGCTGTTGCCGCCGTTAATCCCAACGTTACCGGTAAGGATTGCCAGCATAGAAATGGCACGAGTCGCTATTTCACCGTTAGCATGGCGCTGCGGTCCCCACCCCTGACTGATATATGCCGGTTTAGCGCTACCGATTTCACGTGCCAGTTTGACGATTCGATCAGCAGGAATACCGGTAATTTGCGCTGCCCATTCAGGGGTCTTGGCGATACCGTCTTTGCCCTGCCCAAGAATATACGCCTTATAGTGACCGTTTTTCGGTGCGTCGGCCGGTAAGGTTTTCTCGTCGTAACCCACGCAGTATTTATCAAGGAACGGTTGATCAACCATGTTTTCGGTGATCAGCACATACGCCAGACCATTCACCAATGCCGCATCGGTACCTGGGCGGATCGGGATCCATTCATCTTCACGACCCGCGCCGGTATCCGTGTAGCGAGGATCGATAATAATCATGCGGGCATTGGATTTCTGTCGCGCCTGTTCAAGGTAATAGGTTACCCCACCCCCGCTCATACGGGTTTCACCTGGGTTATTCCCGAACAGAACCACCAGCTTGCTGTTTTCAATGTCGGACGGGCTGTTACCGTCTGCCCAGCCGCCGTAGGTGTAGTTCAACCCGGCAGCGATTTGTGCTGAAGAGTAGTCACCGTAGTGGTTCAGGTAGCCGCCACAGCAGTTCATCAGACGTGCTACCAGCGTTTTGCCTGGCGGCCAGGAGCGTGTCAGGGTGCCGCCCAGCGTACCTGTGCCGTAGTTCAGGTAGATAGACTCGTTGCCGTAGTCTTTGATAAGACGCTGCATATTGCTGGCAATGATGTCGTAGGCTTCATCCCAGCTGATACGCTCAAATTTCCCTTCGCCACGTTTACCGACACGTTTCATCGGGTATTTCAGACGGTCGGGATTATAAACGCGACGACGCATGGAGCGACCACGCAGACAGGCGCGTACCTGGTGCAAGCCGTCATAGTTGTCATCACCGGTGTTGTCGGTTTCAACATACTTTATTTCACCGTCTACCACGTGCATACGCAGAGGACAGCGGCTACCACAGTTCACCGTACACGCGCTCCAGATGACTTTCTCATTGGCCTGTGTCGGATTAAGGGCTTCTGCAGCATTTGCAATACGGGTAAATGGCAGGGTAAACGCGCTACTGGCCACCGCCAGTCCGCCTATCGCCGTCGTTTTCACCAAACCTCGGCGACTAACCTCAGCTGCCAGCATGGCATCGGGGATCTTAGTTTTCATAGTGGCTCACTCTGCTGCTCACAATAAACAAAAGAGAAATACTCGTTATATAGGTTTTTATATATCTCTAATATCGATATACAGACTGGTAGATACCGAATTTGCGAAAAGACAGAGATAAATACTGACTTTCATTCGAAGGCAGTATTACTCCTATGGAGGTAGGCGTTATTGTCCGACGTCAAACGGGCATAAAAAAAGCGCCCTGAGGCGCTTTTTTAGCAAAGAAAGGTAGCTTAGCCGATAAATTCCAAGCCATTCATATACGGACGTAACACTTCCGGAACCTGAATACGGCCATCAGCCTGCTGATAGTTTTCCATCACCGCAACCAGCGTACGTCCAACCGCCAGACCAGAACCGTTCAGCGTATGTACTAAACGGGTCTTTTTGTCGGATTTGCTGCGGCAACGCGCCTGCATACGACGAGCCTGGAAATCCCACACGTTGGAGCAAGAGGAGATTTCGCGATAGGTGTTCTGCGCCGGGATCCACACTTCCAGATCGTACGTTTTGCATGCGCCGAAGCCCATGTCGCCTGTGCACAGGACGATCTTACGGTACGGCAGGCCCAGCAGCTGAAGAACCTTCTCGGCATGGCCGGTCATCTCTTCCAGCGCGTCCATAGAGTCTTCTGGGCGAACGATCTGCACCATTTCAACTTTATCGAACTGGTGCATACGGATCAGACCACGGGTATCACGACCGTAAGAACCTGCTTCAGAACGGAAGCACGGCGTATGCGCGGTCATTTTGATCGGCAGCGCATCTTCGTCAATGATTTCGTCGCGAACCAGGTTGGTCAGCGGAACTTCTGCCGTTGGGATCAGCGCATAGTTGCTGCTGTCAGCTTCTTCATCCAGCGGACGGGTGTGGAACAGATCGCCAGCAAATTTCGGCAGTTGCCCTGTTCCGTACAGCGTGTCATGGTTAACCAGATACGGAACGTAGTTTTCGCTGTAACCATGCTGTTCAGTATGCAGATCCAGCATGAACTGAGACAGCGCACGGTGCATGCGCGCGATCTGCCCTTTCATCACGACGAAACGAGAGCCGGTCAGCTTAACCGCAGCGGCAAAATCAAGACCCGTGTGCATTTCACCCAGGGTAACGTGATCGCGCACTTCGAAATCAAACTCACGCGGCGTACCCCAACGGCTGACTTCAACGTTGTCATTTTCATCTTTACCCACCGGAACGTCGTCCGCTGGCAGGTTAGGAATGGTCAGCGCAATGTCGCGGATCTCGGCCTGTAAGGTATCAAGTTCAGCTTTCGCGGCATCCAGCTCTTCGCCCAGTTTGTTCACTTCCAGACGTAAAGACTCGATATCTTCCCCGCGCGCTTTTGCCTGGCCGATGGATTTCGATCGAGAGTTACGCTCTGCCTGCAGGTTTTCAGTTTGTACCTGCAGAACTTTACGACGCTCTTCAAGAGCGCGCAGCTTATCTACATCCAGCTTAAAGCCCCGGCTTGCCAGTTTTTCTGCGACTGCGTCTGGCTCATTACGCAGCAGATTGGGATCGAGCATGCTTATCCTGTGCTTATCGAATTAAAATAGGAGAAAGTGACCACAGCCTGCGGTCACAGGGATACAGAGACAACATTACCGCAACGATAACACTAACGGTAGCGTTTTATAGGGCTATTTTGATCCTGTCCGGCGAGCCAGGCGAGCTTTTCGCCAATCTTGCCTTCAAGACCTCTGTTTGTGGGGTGATAATAGCGCGTTTGTGCCATTTCCTGCGGGAAGTACTCTTCTCCGGCGGCATAGGCATTTGGTTCATCATGGGCGTAACGATACTCCTGACCATAGCCCATTTCTTTCATCAGCTTAGTTGGCGCATTGCGCAGGTGGACCGGCACGTCGTAATCCGGACGTTCACGGGCATCAGCCAGCGCTGCTTTGAAGGCGGTGTAAACCGCATTACTTTTCGGCGCGCAGGCCAGATAAACAATCGCCTGAGCAATTGCTCGTTCACCTTCCGCGGGTCCCACGCGGGTAAAGCAGTCCCATGCGGAAATTGCCACCTGCATGGCGCGAGGATCGGCATTGCCCACATCTTCAGAGGCAATGGCCAGACAGCGACGGGCAACATACAGCGGGTCACCGCCTGCACTAATGATGCGCGCATACCAATAAAGTGCCGCATCCGGGGCGCTGCCGCGAACCGATTTGTGTAATGCGGAGATGAGATCGTAAAAACGATCGCCTTTATTATCGAAGCGTGCGCTGCGTTCACCGGCAATTTCAGTGAGCAATTCTGGTTTCAATACGCGCTTGCCAGAATCATCAACTTCGGCCATATCGGCCATCATTTCCAGCGTATTCAGCGCTCGCCGCGCGTCGCCATTCACCAGTTCGGCAATCGCCCGACGCGTCTCTGGTGGCAGTACGATATCCTGACCACCGTAACCACGGGCATTATCTGACATCGCCTGGTCCAGCACCTGTTCAATATCGTCGGTGGTTAACGATTTCAGTAAATAAACACGCGCCCGCGACAACAGTGCCGAGTTCAGTTCAAACGAGGGATTTTCAGTGGTGGCGCCAATAAACGTGATGGTACCGTCTTCAATATGCGGTAAAAACGCATCCTGTTGGCTTTTATTAAAACGGTGAACTTCGTCCACGAACAGGATCGTACGTCGACCCGCGTTACGATTCTGACGCGCCCGCTCAATCGCTTCACGAATTTCTTTTACACCAGACGTGACCGCCGAAATTCGTTCAACATCGGCGTTAGCGTAACGGGCAATAACTTCGGCTAGCGTGGTTTTCCCCGTCCCCGGCGGACCCCATAAAATCATAGAGTGCAGGTGCCCGGCCTCGATGGCGCGCGGCAAGGGTTTACCCGCAGCCAGCAGATGCTGCTGGCCGATGTACTGCGCTAAATTTTCTGGCCGCATACGTGCAGCCAGTGGCTGAAAGGTATTATCAGAAAAGTCGAGCGACAGATTGCTCACTCACACGCCTCTACTTACGTTGATCGTCAACCGTTACACCTTGCGGCGGGGTAAAGGTGAATTTCGAAGGTTCAATCGCACCATTCTGCTGAGATTTCAGCTGATAGCTGCTGCGCTGATCGTCTTGCTCAACGGCACTGAACTGATGGATCGTCCCGTCCCGCCCAACATTGATAGTAAACTGCTTCAGATTACCGCTGCTGGTTTTTGGCGTCAGCACGAAATCGTCGCCGTTTTGCTTAATGTTGTACTGTTGCCAGTCGCTGGCCTGGTTACGCGCAATCAGCATGAACGGCGTGTTGCCCGTGGCGTCTTTCAACCAGGTCGCAGTCGCCTGCTCAACAAACGGGTTAAAGAACCACAGCGTTTTACCATCGGAAACCAGGATGCTCTCGTCAGGCTGCGTCATATGCCAGTTAAAAAGATTAGGGCGTTTAACCCATAAGTCGCCCTGACCCTCCTGCACCGCAGCGCCGCTACCGTCCGTGACCTTCTGAGTAAAGCTGGCATGGAAGCTGCTGACTTTATCCAGACGGCTTTTCAGGTCGCTGGCAGCGTCAGCCCAGACGCTGCTCACCACAAAGCTAGACAGTAATGCACAGGTGATTGCGATTCTTTTCATCGTTATTCCTCAAAATACGTCACTCCCAACGGGGAGATCCCTCTGCTATCCATTTCAGGCCAAAAATCAGCATGAGGAAAGTAGAAAATACTGAATTACTTAACTTTGCAATCATTCGAAGGGCGCCGGAGCCAGCACTTCACGATTACCATTATGCCCTTGTTCGCTGACTATTCCCTGCGCTTCCATCTGTTCGATGATGCGCGCCGCTCGGTTGTAACCGATACGGAACTGACGTTGGACGCCGGAGATTGAGGCTTTGCGTTTCTGAGTAACAAAGTTCACCGCCTGATCGAACAGCGGATCCAGTTCTTCACCACCATCAAAGCCGCCACCGCCGCCTTCGCTTTCGCTGTCAGAGGTAATGCCATCAACGTATTGTGGACGGCCGCGCGCTTTCCAGTCCTGAACTACCGCGTGAACTTCTTCATCGCGTACAAAGGCGCCGTGTACACGCACAGGGATCGTCGAGTTTGGTGCAGAATAAAGCATGTCACCCATACCCAACAGCGATTCCGCACCGCCCTGGTCAAGGATGGTACGCGAGTCAATTTTACTGGACACTGTAAAGGCGATACGCGTCGGGATGTTCGCTTTAATCAGACCGGTGATAACGTCAACTGACGGTCGCTGGGTTGCCAGCACCAGGTGGATACCCGCCGCACGCGCTTTTTGCGCCAGACGAGCGATCAGTTCTTCCACCTTTTTGCCAACGGTCATCATCAGGTCAGCGAATTCATCCACCAACACCACGATATACGGCAGTTTTTCCAGCACCGGATGCTGAACATCCATGCTGTCGCCCGGCTTCCAGTATGGGTCTGGAATCGGACGTCCCATACGGGCGGCTTCAGCAATCTTATCGTTATAACCAGCAAGGTTACGCACGCCAAGCGCCGACATCAGTTTGTAGCGACGTTCCATTTCATTGACGCTCCAACGCAAGGCATTGGCGGCATCTTTCATGTCGGTCACAACTTCAGTCAGCAGATGTGGAATACCTTCATAAACAGAAAGTTCCAGCATTTTCGGGTCAATCATGATAAAGCGAACGTCTTCCGGCTGCGCTTTGTAGAGCATACTGAGGATCATGGCGTTCACCCCAACAGACTTACCGGAACCGGTTGTCCCCGCCACCAGCAGGTGCGGCATTTTAGCCAGATCGGCCACCACCGGTTCGCCCGCAATATCTTTGCCCAGCACCACAGTCAGCGGAGATGAGTTATCACGGAATTTAGCGTTATCCAGCACTTCACGCAGATAAACGGTTTGACGTTTTTTGTTCGGTAACTCCAGTCCGACATACGGTTTGCCTGGAATAACCTCGACCACACGTACCGCCGCGGTCGACAATGAACGCGCCAGATCTCGTGACAGGTTAGAAATACGCGCCGCTTTAACCCCTGGAGCCAGATTAAGCTCAAAGCGGGTAATCACCGGGCCAGGAGAGTAGTTCACCACATCGGCTTTAATGCGGAAATCCGCCAGACGCGCTTCCACCAGACGTGCCATTTGTTCCAGTGCGAACGTATCTATCGGCTCAACTTCGCTCGGCGGCGGCGTGAGCAGATCTAACGATGGCAGCGGCGTGCTTGGACGGTGCGCCGGACGACTATCCCCATTACGCATTAGCAGCGGATGGATCAGACTATCCTGCGGCGGCGGTGTAACAGGCTGCGTTGGCTGCTGATAATGCTGCTGCGATGCAACTGGCTGCGCTGGTTGCTGATAATGCTGCTGTGGTGCAACTGGCTGTGTCGGTTGCTGATAGTGCTGCTGCGGTGCAACTGGCTGCGCCGGTTGCTGATAATGCTGCTGCGGCGCAACTGGTTCCTGGTACTGCGGCGCGGGCTCCGGCATTACGCCAGGCGTAAACAGCGGCTCATGCGGCCCCTCATCCACCAGCGTTTTCATTGGCGAAAATTCAAAGTCATCGAGGGAGAATGGATTCGCTCCGGCAGGCTGTTCACCGGAATAACGCTGCTGCTGAGAAGAAGCAAACTGGCGGGCCAGTTCCGCTTCTGCGGCTGAATCTTCGTCATCAGTCTGGTGGGTATCGTCCTGATACTCTTCGCCATAACGATGCTGCTGCGACTGAGCGAACTGACGTGCCAGCTCGTCCTGCTGCATTGCATCCATTTCATCGTCACTGTACGCATCTGTATCAAGCTGCTCTTCGCGCGCTTTCTCTTCAGCCATACGCTGTGACGGCAGTTTTATGCCATATGAAGCCAGCTCACGACGAGTAGGCACGCGCACACGATTCGGACGCGGCAACTGCGGGCCAATGCCCTCTTTCACCTGCGGACGCGGCGTACCGCTGCCTGCAAGGCTAAAGACAGGTGCTGCGGCAGCGGCACTCACCCCTAACGCGGCGCTTTTTACGCCAGCGGCCAGCGGTGCAACGGCAGCAACAGACTCAACGGGCGGTATGGATGCAGTCGTCGGCATAGACGGCGTAGACGGCTTAACACGCTCAGGCTCCTGAGCAGGTTCTGGGATCGGTTGATACCATGCGGCCAGTTGCTCACGCTCACGCGCACGTTTCTCTTCGACTTCTTCAAAGTAATAGAGCGGCGGACGAGTCGGTTTAACTTCTTCAACCACCGGCTCAGGTTCCACCACTGTTGGTTGTTCAACCACAGGCTGCTGGAACGTAGTGCTCTGCTGAAAAGTTGGATCCTGCTGATAAACAGGTTGCTGCACAGGCTCCGGCTGATAACCAGGCTGCTGGAATGCGGTGTTCTGTTGAGAGGTCGGATCCTGTTGATAGACAGGTTGCAGCACGGGCTCCGGCTGATAAACAGGTTCCGGCTGCGGCGCGACAGGCTGCGTATAAACAGGTTCAACGGGCTGCTGTGCGTAATATTGCGGCTGCGGACTCTGCTCCACAACCGGTTGTTGCCATGGCTCATAAGGCTGCTGCACCGGAGGTTGCGCGTACTGGGCTGGCTGCGGATAACCTTCAGGCGCTGGTGCAATCGCGGCATCACCGGTTTGCGGGCCAGGCACGGGTTGCCAGGCCACGGTTGGGACCGGTTGCTCCATAACAGTGTTGGTCACGGGTGACGTTTGCAGTAACGGATCGACCGGTGCGCTCCAGGCCTGAGCGGCTGTTGTAGCTGCAGCTGCTGCAGCTACAGGCTCGGTCACCGAGTGGCCGTTAAGCAGTGGATCAAGTTCGTCATATTCCGGCAGCGTCGCGCGATTACCGGAAAACAGCACATCATTAGGATCGGCAACCACGCCACGGGCGCTGTATTCAATTTCGTCTTCATCATCCATGCGTTTGCCGGAGAACAGCGCCGCATCGGTATGACGACCAAGCGGGTTGGTAAATTTCTCCGCCAGACGTTTACGGCGCGCTAACGCACCGCGCAGGATACGAGCTCGGCGCGATTCATGGGGTTTGCCATCAGCGGCGTCGACAGACTCTTCTTCGTCTTCATACTCTTCGTCATCGACCCAGGTATCGTCGCGGCGGGTACGGTTGCTGGCAAACGTCAGGATATTGAGTAACCAGCCGCCCAGTTTTTCCGCAATGCTCACCCATGACCAACCGGTGAACAGCGTTAATCCCGCTGCCCAAATGCACAACAACGTCAGCGTGCCGCCGCTGCTGTGCAGCAATGGTTGTAGCGTGGTGCTGAGCAGACTGCCGATCACGCCGCCAGAGGCGAAATACCAGATGTCATCGGCGTTAATTGCGGCCAGCCCGCAGGAAGTGAGAATCAGCGCCAGAACGCCAATAATGCGTAGCGAGACGGCAAAATAATCGACATATTCGTCGCTGGCCTGATGTCGCCAGGCAAACCAGCAGCCACCGACAATGATGACGGGGATGGTGTAGGCCATGACGCCAAAAATAAAGAACAGCGTGTCCGCCAGCCATGCTCCAGGTATTCCACCCAGATTATGGATAGGCTCATGCCACGCGGTTTGCGACCAACTGGGATCCGAAGGGTTAAAGCTGAGTAAGGCAGCCATCAACCAGACGGCAAAAAGGGCAATAAGGATCAGTAGCGCTTCCAGAAGTCGGCGCCCGCTGCTTAACTTCGTCAATGTGACGTCTTTGTCTTCAGTGTATTCCTGGCTCAAAAACGGCTCTCCAGGTTTCGGGCTTTTCCTGCCCGATGCTAAAACGGACAACAGCACCGGGTTGCCCCGGCACTGTTGCTGTATGGATTAACAGGAGTGTAATCAAACTGCGTCGATTTTGCACCTGTTCCGTGTTAGCGCGTCTTAATTACCAGACGATTGCTCTGTTTGACTTCTTCCATTACTACATAAGTACGTGTGTCATTCACGCCAGGCAGACGCAGCAGGGTTTCCCCCAACAGCTTACGGTATGCCGACATATCCGGTACGCGTGTTTTCAGCAAATAGTCGAAATCACCGGAAACCAAATGACACTCTTGAATTTCTTCAAGTTTTTGTACTGCAGAGTTAAATTGTTCAAACACATCCGGGGCGCCACGATTCAGAGTAATCTCAACAAAAACCAGAAGTGATGCATCCAGATAATGCGGGTTTAACAGCGCTGTATAGCCCTGAATAAAACCCTGTCTTTCCAACCGACGCACACGCTCAAGGCAGGGCGTTGGTGAAAGTCCCACACGTTTAGAAAGCTCGACGTTAGAAATACGCCCATCCTTTTGCAGCTCATTAAGAATGTTACGATCGATACGGTCGAGATCTTTGCCAGGGCGCTTCTTACTATCTACCATTATTATTGTCTCTCTGTATTCCTTCCCTACTCCTGCCTGACTCTACCAACATCACTGTTCAGAGTCGCTACCCATCAAAATAAACCGCAACCCAGAGGGATTTTCGGTTCGCAATGTCTGGGTTTATGGTGAGAAGACCGTTGCCTGTCGGCGGCTATCGACATCACGAATGGCATCTGTCCACACCATGCGTAGATTTCGCTAACACGGTAAACATGGTATCTACATGCATGATTATGCAGCACATACATGACACAGTTTTTTTCTTCCTTGAATGTTTTCGCAAAACAGCAGGGGATTGTCAAAGCAAAACATCGATTTTTAGTACAACATGCCAGTTATTCATTCGCAGTGATGGAAAATCGTCATTTTATCACCTTATAACTGACCGATTTTAAGTAGAAATCGTTATAGTATTACGACTAATTCTGCCGTTCATCGGTTCCCGCTATTACACATATTGTTAACAAAATCGCCATACTCTTTTTTTACGCCTGTAAATTCCCTACAATCCTGCTCATTGCCTGCTAACAACTATGGGGATCTCATGGGCGCAACCAAACACAGTAAACTTCTTATTCTGGGCTCTGGCCCTGCGGGGTATACCGCTGCGGTCTACGCTGCACGCGCGAACCTGCAACCGGTACTGATTACCGGTATGGAAAAAGGTGGTCAGTTGACCACAACAACAGAAGTGGAGAACTGGCCTGGCGATCCGCACGATCTCACAGGCCCATTGCTGATGGAACGCATGCACGAACATGCGACCAAATTTGAAACTGAAATTATTTTTGATCATATCAGCAAAGTTGATCTGCAAAACCGCCCTTTCCGTCTGACCGGCGACAGCGGTGAATACACCTGTGACGCACTGATCATCGCCACCGGTGCGTCAGCACGCTACCTGGGTCTGCCTTCAGAAGAAGCCTTCAAAGGCCGTGGCGTTTCCGCCTGCGCGACCTGCGACGGTTTCTTCTACCGTAACCAAAAAGTTGCGGTGATCGGCGGCGGCAACACTGCTGTTGAAGAAGCGCTGTACCTGGCGAATATCGCATCTGAAGTGCATTTGATTCACCGTCGCGACAGCTTCCGCGCCGAGAAAATCCTGATCAAGCGTTTGATGGATAAAGTCGAAAACGGCAACATCGTGCTGCATACCCACCGCACACTGGAAGAAGTGACCGGCGATCAAATGGGCGTAACCGGACTGCGCCTGCGCGATACGCAAAACACTGACAACGTCGAGTCACTTGACGTTGCAGGGTTGTTTGTCGCTATCGGCCACAGCCCGAATACCGCCATTTTTGACGGTCAGCTTGAACTGGAAAATGGCTACATAAAAGTTCAGTCCGGTATTCATGGTAACGCCACCCAAACCAGCATTCCGGGTGTATTCGCCGCCGGTGACGTGATGGACCATATTTATCGCCAGGCGATCACTTCAGCAGGCACCGGTTGTATGGCTGCGCTTGACGCAGAGCGTTATCTCGACGGTCTGGCAGACGCTTGCAAATAAGTTTTACAAATCAGTAACAAAAGTAAAAAAGGCGACTATAAGTCGCCTTTATTTTTGCCTCGTTGTAACATTGTCCTGCCCAAAAATTCCAATAACTCACCTGCTAAGCGTGCAATGAATAAAACCCGTCAAAAAGAGCTGACCCGCTGGTTAAAACAGCAAAGTGTAATTTCCCAACGATGGCTGAACATTTCACGCCTGTTGGGGTTCGTGAGCGGCCTGTTAATTGTCGCTCAGGCCTGGCTCATGGCCCGAATTCTCGACCATATGATCATGGACAATATCCCCAGAGAGGCGCTTCTGCTCCCTTTCATTGTGCTGGTATTGATTTTCATCCTGCGGGCATGGGTCGTCTGGTTACGCGAACGCGTCGGGTTTCATGCTGGCCAACATATCCGCTTTGAGATTCGCCGACAGGTGCTTGACCGTCTGCAACAAGCAGGTCCCGCCTGGATACAAGGCAAACCAGCCGGGAGCTGGGCTACGCTAATCCTGGAACAGATTGATGACATGCATGATTACTATGCACGTTATCTGCCGCAAATGGCGCTGGCTGTATGCGTCCCTTTATTGATCGTGGCGGCGGTATTCCCGTCAAACTGGGTAGCCGCCCTTATTCTGCTTGGAACTGCCCCGTTGATCCCGTTATTTATGGCGATGGTTGGTATGGGTGCAGCCGATGCTAACCGCCGCAACTTTCAGGCTCTTGCCCGCCTCAGTGGCCATTTCCTCGATCGCCTGCGGGGCATGGAAACGCTAAGAATCTTTGGCCGCGGTGAAGCTGAAACAGAAAGCATCCGCGCAGCGTCACAGGATTTCCGCCAGCGCACCATGGAAGTCCTGCGCCTGGCGTTTCTGTCATCCGGTGTCCTTGAGTTCTTTACCTCCCTGTCCATCGCACTGGTCGCGGTTTACTTCGGTTTTTCCTACCTCGGTGAACTCGATTTTGGCCACTACGGGACTGGCGTCACATTGGCAGCTGGCTTCCTGGCGCTCATTCTGGCGCCGGAATTTTTCCAACCCCTGCGCGATCTGGGCACGTTTTATCACGCCAAAGCACAAGCCGTTGGTGCAGCAGACAGTCTGAAAACCTTCATGGAAACCCCGCTTGCACATCCTGAGCGTGGCGATATTGAGCTGACTACAAAAGACGCAGTTTCAATTGAAGCAGAAGATCTGGTCATCACCTCGCCGGAAGGTAAAGTGCTTGCAGGTCCGCTCAACTTTACCCTGCCAGCGGGCCAACGCGCAGTGCTGGTTGGCCGCAGCGGCTCCGGCAAAAGTTCGTTGCTCAATGTCCTGTCCGGTTTTCTCTCTTATCAGGGTTCGCTGCGGATTAACGGCTTTGAGCTGCGCGACCTGTCGCCTGATTGCTGGCGCAAACAGCTGTCCTGGGTTGGACAAAACCCGCAGCTCCCTGCCGCCACGTTACGCGATAACGTGCTGCTCGCTCGCCCCGATGCCAGCGAAGAACAGCTGCAAGCCGCACTCGACAGCGCCTGGGTCAGTGAGTTTTTACCACTTCTGCCACAGGGTGTGGATACACCAGTAGGCGATCAGGCTGCTCGACTTTCTGTCGGACAAGCGCAGCGCGTTGCCGTGGCTCGCGCCTTACTCAATCCATGTCAGTTGTTGTTGCTTGACGAGCCCGCCGCCAGCCTTGATGCACACAGCGAACAACGCGTGATGCAGGCGTTGAAAGCAGCGTCACGCCGCCAGACCACGCTGATGGTGACACACCAACTTGAAGATCTTGCCGACTGGGACGTTATCTGGGTGATGCAGGACGGACAGATCGTTGAACAAGGCACTTATGCCGAACTTAGCGCAGCCAACGGGGCGTTTGCGACATTACTGGCTCATCGTCAGGAGGACATTTAAATGCGCGCTTTGCTACCTTATCTGACGCTGTATAAACGTCACAAATGGATGTTAACCCTGGGGATCGTTCTGGCGATCGTCACACTGCTGGCAAGTATTGGTTTGCTGACGCTTTCCGGCTGGTTCCTGTCGGCTTCTGCTGTGGTGGGTGTCACCGGGATTTACAGTTTTAACTATATGCTCCCTGCTGCCGGGGTGCGCAGTGCGGCAATCACCCGAACCGCGGGCCGCTATTTCGAGCGATTGGTCAGCCACGACGCGACGTTCCGCGTGCTGCAACATTTGCGTATTTATACCTTCAGCAAACTGCTGCCGCTCTCCCCTGCTGGCCTGTCCCGTTATGGACAAGGTGAATTGCTTAACCGCGTGGTGGCGGATGTCGACACGCTCGATCATCTCTATTTGCGCGTGCTCTCCCCGCTTGTGGGCGCTTTTGTCGTCATCATGGTGGTCACGCTGGGGCTAAGCGTTCTCGATTTCACGCTGGCTATCACTCTCGGCGGTATTATGCTGCTGACCTTATTTATCCTGCCCCCACTCTTTTATCAGGCAGGTAAAAGCACCGGGCAAAGTTTGACGCATTTACGTGGGCAGTATCGTCAGCAGTTAACATCCTGGCTGCAGGGCCAGGCTGAACTGACCATCTTTGGCGCCAGTGAACGTTACCGCGCCCAAATGGAAGCCACCGAGTTGCAGTGGCATGAAGCCCAACGACGTCAGTCTGAATTAACGGCGCTATCACAGGCGGTCATGCTGTTAGTCGGCGCACTGGCAGTGGTTGTGATGTTATGGATGGCCTCCGGCGGCGTGGGTGGCAATACCCAGCCTGGCGCGCTGATCGCGCTGTTTGTCTTCTGTGCGCTGGCCGCGTTTGAAGCTTTGGCCCCCGTCACCGGGGCATTTCAGCATCTCGGACAGGTTATTGCCTCTGCGCTGCGCATCACCGAACTGACCGAACAGCAGCCAGAAGTCACCTTCCCGGATGCCGGTTCTCCAGTTTCTGAGCAGGTCACTCTCACGCTACGCGATGTTTCATTCAGCTATCCGGGGCAAACACAAAAAGCGCTCGACACCCTTTCGCTGCAGGCTCAGCCCGGTGAACACATTGCGATTCTCGGTCGCACTGGCTGCGGTAAGTCAACGTTACTACAATTGCTGACCCGCGCATGGGATCCGCAGCATGGCGAAATTCTGATTAATGAGCAGCCGATTTCAGCCCTCAGTGAAGCCGCGCTGCGCCAGAGCATCAGCGTCGTGCCACAGCGCGTGCACCTGTTCAGCGCGACGCTTCGCGATAACCTGCTGCTGGCAGCACCGCACACCAGTGATGACACATTATCCGCAATGCTGTGCCGCGTCGGTCTGGACAAACTGCTAGAGGGTGATGGACTCAATGCCTGGTTAGGCGAAGGCGGTCGTCAGCTTTCTGGCGGCGAACTCCGTCGTCTGGCTATCGCTCGCGCCTTATTGCACGATGCCCCACTGATGCTGCTGGATGAACCGACCGAAGGGCTTGATGCCACAACAGAAAGCCAAATGCTTGAATTAATTGGCGATGTCATGCGCGATAAAACCGTACTGATGGTGACACATCGTCTGCGCGGCTTGTCACGTTTTGATCAAATAATAGTGATGGACAACGGACACATTATTGAGCAAGGTAATCACGCAGATTTGTTAGCCCGGCAGGGGCGTTATTACCAGTTTAAGCAACGTCTGTAAGCTATTATTGAACGATCAAACTCGCGTAGTGGAGTTTCGCTGTCATGCGCCTGGTGCAATTGTCCCGCCATTCTATAGCCTTCCCTTCACCGGAAGGCGCTTTACGCGAGCCTAACGGTTTGTTGGCGCTTGGCGGCGATCTCAGTCCAGCCCGACTGTTAATGGCCTACCAGCGCGGAATTTTCCCGTGGTTTTCACCTGGCGACCCCATCCTTTGGTGGTCGCCCGATCCACGCGCCATTCTTTGGCCCGAGAAATTTCATCTCAGCCGCAGCATGAAACGTTTTCATAAAACCTCGCCTTATCGCGTGACGCTCAATTACGCGTTCGGTCAGGTGATTGAAGGCTGCGCCAATGACCGGGAAGAAGGCACCTGGATAACGCATGATGTAGTGGACGCCTACCATCGCCTGCACGAGCTGGGCCATGCGCACTCCATTGAAGTATGGCGACAAAATGAATTAGTGGGCGGTATGTATGGCGTGGCGCAAGGTACGCTATTTTGTGGCGAATCAATGTTCAGCCGTCAGGAAAATGCGTCCAAAACCGCACTGCTTGTTTTTTGCGCTGAATTTATCCGTCAGGGCGGAAAATTAATCGATTGCCAGGTATTAAATAGCCACACAGCTTCGCTGGGCGCCGTCGAAACCCCACGTCGGGAGTACCTTGAACACCTGAGCAGACTGCGCCAGCAGCGGCTACCGAGCCATTTCTGGGTTCCCAGGACGTTATTTTCGCCTCAGGGGTGAATGTTTTCGGCACATTTTTTGTCGGGGTGTTATAATTGTCGCGCAGAGTTGGTTTAGCCCATTACCCCGCCGCCGTTAAGGAACAGTTCGCGTCAGGCAACGCCTATCGTTTATCTCCTCGTTCCCTTACACGTTGCGCTTTAAGTGCGGCTTTGCCGTGTGTGGTTAGAGTAATGCGCCAAACCCGATTTGCTGTGTTTTAAACGCACAAATCTTTACTTATTAAAAGAACTTCGGCATTATCTTGCCGGTTCAAATTACGGTAGTGATACCCCAGAGGATTAGATGGCCAAAGAAGACAATATTGAAATGCAGGGTACCGTTCTCGATACGTTACCTAATACCATGTTCCGCGTAGAGTTAGAAAACGGTCACGTGGTTACTGCACACATCTCCGGTAAAATGCGTAAAAACTATATCCGCATCCTGACGGGCGACAAAGTGACTGTTGAGCTGACCCCGTACGACCTGAGCAAAGGCCGCATTGTCTTCCGTAGTCGCTGATTGTTTTTAACGCCCGAATGGCGTCCAGATAATAAAAGGTCGGTTTAACCGGCCTTTTTTGTGGGCCAAGGTCAGGTATTTAATCCTCAATCATCCGCGCATATTCTTCCGTTAAGAAATCCACTAATGTGCGTACTGACGGCAATAATCCCCTGCGTGATGGAAAGACTGCGTGAATTATTTCTCGCTTCGGTTCCCAGCCGTCGAGCAATGCCACCAGTTCACCCGCGGCTACTTGATCTTTTACCATCAGCTGTGGAAGTTGAACTACCCCAACACCGGCAACTGCGGCTTCACGTAACGCCAGCATATCGGTGGTGATCATACGCGGCGTGAAATGCACCTCCGCACGTGCGCCCTGCGGCCCGAATAACTCCCAACGATGCACATGTTTACCCGTCGCCAGACTCAGGCCCGGCCAACGCGTCAGCTCCGCCGGAGAATGTAGCGTTCCCATTTGCTCGATTAACTGCGGGCTGGCATACAAACGATGTCCCCTGTCCGCCAGCACACGCATCACCAGGTCGCTATCCTCAAATGGTCGGGGCCTGACGCGAATCGCCACGTCCAAACCCTCTCCAACCACGTCCACGCGGCGGTTAGTGGCCTCCAGTTGCACTGATACGTCAGGATAACGCGCCATAAAACGGGCAAGCATTGGCCCGATATGCACATGCAGCAGCGTGACCGGACACGTCAACTTCACCACGCCACGCGGTTCAACCTGTAACGCGGCAATCGCATCCTGCGCTGCCTGCGCTTCCACCAGCATCGCCTTACAGTGCTCGTAAAAGGTTTGCCCAACTTCCGTCACGTTAAACTGGCGGGTGGTTCGCTGAATCAGTCGAACTCCCAGCGTCTCTTCCAGTTGCGCTATCCGTCGGCTTAGTTTTGATTTCGGTTCATCAAGCGCCCGACCCGCCGCCGCGAATCCCCCTTCCTCTACAACATGCACAAACCATGCAAAATCATTGAGATCCGGCTTTGTCATCTAATTGTCCTATTTATGAGACAGTGAGGACTATTTTAGCTACTACTCAGCTCGCTGTCATGAATATAAGCTTATTCACATCAAGATAACGCCACAGAGGAGACACATATGAAACAAGTAACAGGCGTCTACACCGCACCTCGCCCACACTGGGTTGGCGATGGATTTCCGGTTCGCTCGATGTTTTCTTACCAGTCTCATGCTGAGCAACTAAGTCCGTTCCTGCTGCTGGATTACGCCGGCCCACATACGTTTACGCCGGGTAACGAAAAACGCGGCGTAGGCGAACACCCTCACCGTGGTTTTGAGACGGTGACCATCGTTTACAGCGGCGAAGTTGAACACCGTGATTCAACCGGTCGCGGCGGCATTATCGGCCCCGGCGACGTGCAGTGGATGACCGCAGGAGCAGGAATATTACACGAAGAGTTCCATTCACCTGAATTTACCCGTCAGGGTGGCGAACTGGAAATGGTACAGCTGTGGGTCAATCTGCCAGCAAAAGACAAAATGGCCGTTCCGGGTTACCAGGGCATCAGCAGCGATGTGATCCCCACTGTCGCCCTGCCTGATGAAGCAGGGAGCGTTCGTGTGATTGCGGGCAGCTATCAGGATACAAAAGGCCCGGCACATACCTTCTCGCCGCTGAATGTCTGGGATATGCGTTTGCAACGTAATCATCAGCTCACGTTGTCACAGCCGGAAGGATGGAGCACTGCCCTGGTGGTATTGAAAGGGAATATCACCGTAAACGGCACTACGTCTGCCAGCGAAGCGCAACTGGTGGTGCTGAGCCAGCAGGGGAAAACGCTGCATATTGAAGCCTCCAGCGACGCCAGCGTGCTGCTGCTTTCAGGAGAACCGTTGAACGAGCCGATTGTAGGTTACGGTCCGTTTGTAATGAACACGAAACAAGAAATCGCTGAAGCCGTACGCGATTTTAACTCCGGCCGCTTTGGCCAAATCTGAATCGAAGGAGAAGAATATGTCCAGTCCTGCAAACTTTAATGGTTCACGTCCGGTCATCGATGTGAATGATTCCGTCATGCTGCTTATCGATCATCAGAGCGGGCTGTTCCAGACCGTCGGCGACATGCCAATGCCAGAACTGCGTGCGCGTGCCGCCGCGCTGGCTAAAATGGCGACTCTGGCGAAGATGCCGGTGATTACCACGGCATCCGTACCGCAGGGACCTAACGGCCCGCTGATCCCTGAGATCCACGCCAATGCGCCGCATGCCCAATACGTGGCGCGTAAAGGCGAAATCAACGCCTGGGATAACGAAGATTTCGTGAAAGCGGTCAAAGCAACGGGTCGTAAAACGCTGATTATCGCCGGTACGATTACCAGCGTGTGCATGGCTTTCCCGGCTATCAGCGCGGTTGCGGAAGGCTATAAGGTCTTCGCAGTGATCGACGCTTCCGGTACTTACAGCAAAATGGCGCAGGAAATCACCCTGGCTCGTGTTGTTCAGGCTGGCGTCGTGCCGATGGATACCGCCGCCGTCGCTTCTGAAATTCAGGGTACATGGAACCGTGAAGACGCCGCCGAATGGGCGGAAGTGTATACCAAAGTCTTCCCGGCTTATCAGTTGCTGATCGAAAGCTACAGCAAAGCTCAGGAAGTCGTGACCAGCGGCGAAAAACTGGACTCTCAGCGCTAATCCTTTCCTCCGCGCCTGCCTGGGCGGAGGAATATGTATATTGCGTAACCAAACGAGAGTTAACACGTAAATTCTGCTTGACCGTTTTAGCGCAACTCCCTATAGTAGCGCCCCGTTGCCCCCCAAGCGGTCAGGCAGCAATACAATATGGTGAGGTGTCCGAGTGGCTGAAGGAGCACGCCTGGAAAGTGTGTATACGGCAACGTATCCGGGGTTCGAATCCCCGCCTCACCGCCATATTTTAAGAAGAGCTCGTACGAAAGTACGGGCTTTTTTTTCGCATGTTGCACATCTGCGGGGGGATGAGAATCCCCGACCGGGGTTCGACTACTGGCGCAGCCAGTTGGACAGACCGGGAGCATCGCGAACGGGCTACCCCGTAGGGGCGAGCAAAGCGAGTCAATCCCCCCCTCACCGCCATATTTTAAGAAGAGCTCGTACGAAAGTACGGGCTTTTTTTTCGCATGTTGCATTTGCCGGATGCGGCGCAAGCGCCTTATCCAGCCTACATTGCTACAGCCCTGCATATCTCCGTAGGCCTGATAAGCGAAGCGCCATCAGGCATGGCAGTTATTGTCGGCTGAGCAGCGTTAGCACTTCATAGTGCGCGGTGTGTGGGAACATATCGAAAAGTTGGACGCGTTCAATGCGATACCCGGGCAACTCACGAATATCCTTCGCCATGGTTTGCGCATTACAGCTGGAATAAACGATATAACGCGGTGCCATGCGGGAGAGAAAATCGCACAGCGGCTTTCCAATCCCGCGACGCGGCGGATTCACCAGCACCAGGTCAGGTACTTCGCCCTGAGCGGTAGCAAACTGGGTTGAATCCAGCGCCTGAAAATGCAGATTCTGCAACCCAAGCTCCTGCGCTGACTGCTTCGCGCAGGTAATCGCCTCTGGCGCGATTTCAATCCCTGTCAGTTTCATTTGCGGTGTAGCACAGTGCAGACCAAAACCCCCTACGCCGCAAAACAGATCCCACATATGATTAACCGGAAGCTGACGCACCCAGTCACGCGCCGTGGCATATAACTGCCCCGCCACTACCGGATTGGTCTGGAAGAAGCTCTGCGGGCGGATCCACAACGGCACATCGTTAAAGCGTTCCGCCAGCGCCTGTTGTTCCGTCAGGAAGATTTCTGTCTCCCCTTCCATAATCGCCATATGCACCGGCTGAATATTGGCAGTGATCACTTTTAACTGTGGGAGTTGTGCCTGCAACCAGGGTAGCGCCGCTCGCAGCTGTGCCAGTTTTGCGTCAGAACGCAGGACAAAACGCAGCATCATACCGCCGTCGTATCGGCTTTCCGTTAACAGCAGATATTTCAGCTCCCCGCGTTTGCGCGCCACGTTATAGGGCGTCAGCCCCGCCCGAGCGATAAACGGCTTAAGCGCGGCAAATACGGGCGCAAAAGACTCAGGATAGAGCGGGCAGTCGCACAAGTCCTCAGGCGTACCGTCACGATGCAGCATTCCCAGCAGCGGTTTTTCCACGCTGCCGCTGACTACCATTTTGGCTTTATTACGAAACGCGCTTTCCGGACCACTGACCGGCGCGCACCATTCTCCGACCGGATACTCGGCCAGCAGATTCTGCAGATCGGCTGTTTTTTCGAAGAGTTGATCGGCGACAGGCTGTGTTATCCACTGACAGGAGCGACAGCGTTCGGCGTCATATAGTGCGCACTGCATACAAAGACCTACAAATTAACCGGGGGCCAAGATTATACACGTTATTGCAAACGGAAGAACCGCCTGCTGGACGCAGGCACAAACAGCAGCAGCAATACCAGCATATCCGGCAGTTTTTGCATCACCAGCGTATGCAGGATTTCGCGTCTGGACTCCCCCGCAATGCTGAACAATTCTGGATATCCGTAGCCCAACGAAGCAGCCCACAGATAGACGCTGGCGATAATCTGGGTCAACAGATAGATCCAGCGTGCCCAGTTCCGTCCTTTTACCAGCGAAAATGCGCAGTAAATTTCGATAAATAGCAGCACCAGACTGCCCAGAAACACCAGCGTCAAATTCCAGGTCTGCACACTGCGATGAATAAACTCACTGGTTCCACGAAACCCAAGCGTATTAAAAATCATCAACAGATCGAGACAGCGGATCATGATAATAGCCAGCGCCGCCACCTGCACCAAAGCAGGGACGTTTAAGCGAGCATGTGATGTGGATGATTTCTTAAAAAATCCCAACGCGTCGTCTTCCATGAAAACGGCGCAGCCACCACAGCTGCGCCGTATAGACAGGTTGGCAGATTTTAGTTTTTTCAGCCGCGTCTTGCACGTTGGATATCGCGGATCCGTTGTTTTTCTGTTCGCGCCATCAGATACCACGCGATAAATCCGATAATTCCTACCACACCAAGGATCAGCGTCGCCAGGGCATTGATCTCCGGGTTCACCCCCATACGTACGCTGGAGAACACCAGCATCGGTAACGTTGTGGCGCCAGGACCAGAGACAAAGCTGGCAATAACCAGATCATCGAGTGACAGCGTGAAGGCTAATAACCAACCGGAAATCACGGCCGGCATAATCATCGGCAGGGTGATGACGAAAAAGACCTTCAGCGGCGTGGCGCCGAGATCCATCGCCGCTTCCTCAATGGAGTGATCCAGTTCGCGCAAACGTGAAGAAATCACCACCGCCACATATGCCGTACAGAAAGTGACGTGCGCCAGCCATATGGTCAACATACCGCGATCCGCTGGCCAGCCGATGGCGTGAGCCAACGCTACAAACAGCAGCAGCAGCGACAAACCGGTAATGACATCTGGCATAACCAGCGGCGCGGTGATCATAAAAGCGAAACCATTCGAACCACGAAAACGATCAAAGCGCACCATTACCACGGCGGCGATGGTGCCAAGGATTGCCGCCATCGTCGCAGCACCCGCAGCAATCGTTAAACTCATGCCGACGGCGCTTATCATCGCGCTATCGTGAAAAAGCTCGCCATACCAACGTGTTGACCACCCCGCCCAGACAGTCACCAGCTTCGAGCTGTTAAACGAATAGATAACCAACATCAGCATCGGCGCGTACAGGAAGGTAAAGCCCACTACCAGGATAAAAATACGCCACGGCGAGCGAACGACCGGTAAGTTATTCATCCGTGTTCCCCCACGCTTTTTTGCTGATATTTGTGGAACCACATGATCGGCACAATCAGTAGCAGCAGCATAATAATGGCGACAGCAGAAGCCACCGGCCAGTCGCGGTTATTGAAAAATTCCTGCCACAGCACGCGACCAATCATGATGCTATCCGGGCCACCCAACAGTTCCGGGATCACAAACTCGCCAACAGCCGGAATAAATACCAGCATTGACCCGGCGATAATCCCACCCTTGGTCAACGGCACAATCACGCTAAAGAAGGTCTTAAGCGGCCGGGCACCTAAATCCAGCGCCGCTTCCACCAGCGAGTAATCGATACGGGTCAGCGCGGTATAAATCGGTAGCACCATAAAGGGCAAATAGGCGTAAACAATACCGATGTAGACCGCCAGATTGGTGTGCAAAATCGTCAACGGTTGGTCGATGACGCCCAACCACATCAGGAAGTTGTTCAGCACGCCGTTGTTTTTTAGGATCCCCATCCAGGCATATACGCGAATTAAAAACGAGGTCCAGGACGGCAGGATCACCAGCAACAGCAGAATATTACGCGTTGAGGGTTTACTGTGCGCGACGGCCCATGCCAGCGGGTATCCCAGCAGCAGGCAACAGATTGTCGAAATTCCCGCCACCTGTAACGATTGCAGGTAGGCATCGAAATAGAGCGGATCGTCCGTTAACTGCAGGAAGTTGGCTAAGTTGAGCGTGATGGATAGCTGATCGTCAGCCCATGAAACGAGGTCCGTATAGGGAGGAATAGCGCGCGCCATTTCAGCCAAACTGATTTTGAAGACGATCAGAAAAGGCAGCAGAAACAGGAGCAGCAGCCACACATACGGCAGCGCGATCACCAGCTTGCGCCCGTGCTTCATTTGCAGCCGCGACATAAACAGCGTGAATCGCCCTGCTTTATCCACGCGTGCCGGAGGTTCAAGTGTACTCATCTTCGCTCCTTAAACCGTCAACACCACACAGCTGTCCGCATCCCAACATAAACGGACTTCGTCACCCCAGGTTGGTAATCCCTTGCGATAACGATGCTCATTTTGTAGCTGGGCGCTCAACATCTGGCCGCTTTTCAAACGTACGTGGTACACCGACAAATCGCCCAAATAGGCAATGTGTACCACTTCGCCTACCGCGAAGTTATAACCCTCTGGCGGAGGGGCTTCGCAGAGCATGATTTTCTCCGGGCGCAGCGCAACGTATACCGGGACGTTATCGACAATAGACGCATCGGCGTCCACTTTCAGCGGATGCACCAGTCCAGGAGACTCAATCACCAGACCATCTTCCTGGCGTTCTTTTAGCAGTCCCTCAAAAACGTTTACTGAACCGATAAACTCTGCGCTGTAGCGCGTAGTCGGATGCTCGTAGATCTCTTCCGGCTCGCCGATCTGGACAAATTTGCCACGGTTCATGATCGCGATACGGCCCGCCATCGTCATGGCTTCTTCCTGATCGTGTGTCACCATCACGCAGGTAACCCCGACGCGTTCAAGGATATCCACCACTTCCAGTTGCATGCGGTCTCGGAGTTTTTTATCCAGCGCTCCCATCGGCTCATCCAGCAGCAGCAGTTTTGGCCGTTTCGCCAGACTACGCGCCAGTGCCACACGCTGACGCTGACCGCCGGAAAGCTGGTGCGGTTTGCGTTTGGCGAACTCCTGCATATGCACGAGCCCCAGCATCTCATTCACCCGACTGGCGATTTCAGCCTTCGGCAGCTTGTCCTGCTTGAGGCCAAAGGCAATGTTCTGCTCCACCGTCATGTGCGGAAACAGGGCATAGGACTGAAACATCATATTAATCGGACGCAGATAAGGCGGGACATGCGCTAAATCGACGCCATCCAGCATGATTTGCCCGGTAGTCGGCAGTTCAAATCCCGCCAGCATCCGTAGCAAAGTCGATTTGCCACAGCCGGACGCGCCGAGCAGAGCAAATATTTCACCTTTGTAGATAGTAAGATTGACGTCATCAACGGCGTGCTGACCGTCAAATGACTTGGTCAGATTGCGAATTTCAAGCAGCGGGGTCAGCGCCTTGCGGATTTTCGCTTGTGGGCGTGGGGTTGCATCATTCACTCAGGTGCTCTCCGGCATAAAACAAAGAAACGGTGCAAATAACGCACCATAACGGTGCGTATTGCCGGGTTATATGTGTCCGGGTTCAACGCTGCCCGGCAGGCAAAAATCCTGCCGGGTCATGTCCCAAACATCGGTTTATTTCCCGCTTTTTACCTTCGTCCATGCGCGGGTACGTACACGATCGATCTTCGGATCCTGTACTTTCAGTGTGAACAGCTTGGCGCGAACATCTGCAGGCGGGTAGATACCCGGGTTGTCACGAACTTCAGGGCTGACCAGAGCCGTCGCTTCTTTGTTGGCATTGGCATAAAACACGTGGTCGGAGATATGCGCAATCACATCAGGGCGCAGCAGGTAGTTGAGGAACTGATAGGCTTCATCTTTGTTTTTCGCATCGGCAGGCATCGCGAATACGTCAAAGAACGCCATTGCACCTTCTTTAGGAATTGAGAAGGAGATATTGACGCCATTTTTCGCTTCTTTCGCACGGTTTGCCGCTTGCCATACGTCCCCTGCCCAGCCAATCGCGACGCAGGTATCACCGTTTGCCAGGTCGTTAATATATTGCGAGGAGTGGAAGTAGCGAATATTTGGGCGCAGCTTCAACAGCAGGTCAGTTGCCGGTCCGGTGTAATCATCCGCTTTGGTACTGTTTGGGTCTTTACCCAAATAGTTCAGCACCGTGGCAAACACCTCTTCGGGCGCATCGAGGAAAGAGACGCCGCAGCTTTTGAGTTTTTCCAGATTTTCCGGTTTGAGGATCAAATCCCAGCTGTTAACCGGCGCATCCGGCCCCAGCACCGCTTTGACTTTATCCACGTTATAGCCAATACCGGTCGTAGCCCACATATACGGCATCGCGAACTTGTTGTCCGGATCGTGTTTACCCACCAGCTTCAGCAGTTCAGGATCAAGATTTTTCCAGCCCGGCAATTTGCTCTTATCCAGCGGCTGGAATACGCCCGCAGTCAGTTGACGCTCAAGGAAGCTGGCAGAAGGAACGACAAGATCAAAGCCGGTGCTGCCAGCCATGAGCTTACCTTCCAGTACTTCATTGGAATCAAATACGTCATAGATAACTTTAATTCCGGTCTCTTTTTCAAAATTAGCCACCGTGTCCGGGGCGATATAATCAGACCAGTTATATATATGCAGCGTTTTTTGTTCAGCAGCGAGCGTGCCGGCAGAGATGGCCATCAGAGCACCCGCAACCAGGCCTGATAACCATTTTTTATTTAAGGCGGTCATAATCTCTTTCCTTCTGAAAGTTCGTTAACAAACGAACAAAAATGTCACACTCTAATGATATGCAAGAAACGTGCATATTCTTTCATGCAGCACCGATGAAAAGAGAGACCTCTCTTCACGCCGCTGTTGCTCGCTGGCATCCGCCTATGCATTCAACGCACATTGCGGCCACAGATCAGGTCACAAGGGCTGTTTAAATGATGGCGTTGGTAAGCTTCGCAAGAATAACTTTAGCCAGGAATTGTGGATATAGCCCAGATTAAAAAACGTCTTTTATCAATTTTTTATGCAGGAATTGTCTATGACATAAAGCGGAAGGCGCTGAATCGAGGTGAATAATTCTTTAATGAAAGGTTAAATGCAGAATAAAAACAGGCAATACGCAACCGCTCTGGCAGCGGCTGCGCAATATATGTCCAGATTCAGGAAGAATTAATGGAGGAAATGAATTTCAGCGGTGCTGTTTTGCGCATCTTCTTCAGCATTAAATAACAGCTGATGCGCTCCGGCTTCGAGGATCACCATCGATATTTGCTCTTCGCTCTGGCGAACAAAACATTCAAACTGCTCAAACGTTACGCCCGGCGTAACGGATAAAGACTGGCAAACCACCAGCTTTGGCAGATTATCATCCTGCATATCCAGAAAAGCTTTCACAGTCAGTGAACTGGCATTGATCGCAGACAGATCGGCTGCCAGTGGCAGCAATGCAGAAGGTCTGACTTCCGCCATCGCAGAAAACAGAATGACGTTATCGACCAAATCAACTTTTGCATCAAAGATGCCGTCAAAATTCTGCATGTGTGGCAAGTGCAGCGCCTGACAGGTATCGCATTCAAAAAAACTCATGCCCAGGTCGTCGAGCCATTGACGCAACGTATCCAGAGTGGGAACGACCAGTGATGTCATAATAATGTGCGACCTCTATTGATGAAAAAAATACCGGCACAGCTTACGCAAAAAGAGCGTGTCATACCACGATCGCAATCGATATTGTGTTTAGCCGCCGATTTTAAGACAAAATTCAGGCGTAGCATGGCGCTCGATCCACTGGATCATCTTGCCGGCAATGTCTATCCCGGTGGTTTTCTCGACCCCTTCCAGACCCGGAGAAGCGTTAACCTCCATGACCAGCGGCCCACGTTCTGCACGCAGAATATCAACACCTGCAACATCCAGCCCCATGGTCTGAGCGGCTTTGAGCGCAATTTTTCTTTCGCGCGGCGTGATATTCGCAATAGTCGCCACCCCGCCGCGATGGAGATTAGATCGAAAATCGCCCTCTTTAGCCCGTCGTTCAATGGCGGCCACTACTTCATCGCCCACCACGAAACAGCGGATATCCCGCCCTTGCGCTTCTTTAATATATTCCTGAACCAGGATATGGGCATTCACCCCACGAAAGGCATCTACCACGCTTTCTGCAGCCTGCCGCGTTTCCGCCAGCACCACGCCGATCCCCTGGGTGCCTTCAACCAGTTTCACCACCAACGGCGCACCGCCAACCATGTCAATCATGTCGCTGGTATCGTCCGGAGAGTGAGCAATTCCGGTGATGGGTAAATCAATTCCCTGACGCGCCAGCAGTTGTAGCGAACGCAGCTTATCGCGCGCTCGCGTAATCGCTACCGATTCATTCAACGGATAGCTACCCAGCATCTCAAACTGGCGCAGCGCCGCCGTCCCATAAAAGGTAATCGCGGAACCAATCCGCGGGATCACCGCGTCGAAATGGGGAAGCTGACGGCCCTTGTAATGAATAGAGGATGCCGCCGGGCTGATGTTCATATAGCAAGAAAGGGGATCGATAACTTCAACCAGGTGACCGCGCTGCATCGCCGCTTCACGCAGGCGTTTACAAGAATAGAGCGTTCCGTCCCGGGACAAAATGGCAATTTTCACCCTGCACCTCTCTGAATGACCTGGTAAAAGCTGGCGTATCATACACTGGGTTAAAATCTTTAGCGCGTGGCCCATCCCTGTTTATGCAAATATTCCAGGATAAAGGGGCGACTTTCTTTAATGATGGTACGGCGAATATGATCGCTCCAGGTGTCGCGACGGGTATTGCTTCCTCGGGTCAGATAGTACTGCGCGAGCTGCTCATCATATTGCGCCAAAACATCGCTGTTGAGTGGCTGGTATTGGTTTTCATGCACCACAAGCGACGCGGGCAGCCGCGGCTTGATATCCGGGTTATCCGCAGGCCAGCCGAGGCACAATCCAAAGAGCGGCAGAACATGTTGCGGAAGCTTCAGCAGTTCGGTGACCGGCTCAATATTGTTACGCAAACCGCCAATAAACACGCCGCCAAGTCCCAGCGACTCTGCCGCCGTCAATGCATTTTGCGCCATCATTGCAGTATCAACCACGCCCAGCAGCAGCTGTTCCGCCAGCCCAAGTTGCGCGTCAGGGCAAATCTGCAAATGACGGTTAAAATCAGCGCAAAACACCCAGAACTCAGCGGCCTGAGCCACATGCTTTTGGCCGCCAGATAAGGTAGCCAGTGATTCACGCAGGGATTTATCCGTTATGCGAACGATCGTCGTGCACTGTAGAAAACTGGAGCTTGACGTTCCCTGAGCGGCGGCAATAATCGCCTCACGCTGTGCATCCGAAATGGCATCATCAGTAAAATGGCGAATGGAACGGTGGCTGCGAAGTAAATCAATGGTTGGAGTCATCTCTTTTGTCTCTGTCTGAATCAGTTGAATCACCGGGTGCGCGAGACATCAGTTGCGGCGCCAGCAATTGAGCAACACGCCACATCAACGCCACCGCAGCAGGGAGCATCAGCAGTATGCCCAGAAATATCATCACCACGCAGGCTAACGGGCTGTTAAGCGGTGCGGGCAAGGTGAGGTAATCGTTAAGCGATAGCAGCGCCAGCGATAACAAAACCATCCCAATTATTTCCAGCATCAATACGCTTTTGGGTAATACACCAATTGTGCGCATACGCGGCCTCCCGGTGAAATGGCTTCCATTATAAAACGTTCCGGCTTGCCGTGTTTAACAGATATAGCTTGAGGATATCAAAGCAACAGGCTGAACCTGCTTTCCATCCGTCACAAATCGCGGCATCATAACAAGTATTGCCATCCGGCCTGATAAGTTCGAGGAGAAAGAGATGTTTGCCGTTATTTTTGGTCGCCCAGGGTGCCCGTATTGCGTGCGCGCAAAAGAATTAGCAGAAAAATTAAGCAGTGAGCATGAAGATTTTAACTTCCGCTACATTGATATCCATGCTGAAGGAATTACCAAAGCAGATCTGGAAAAGACGGTAGGTAAGCCAGTTGAAACCGTTCCGCAGATTTTTGTCGATCAAAAACACATCGGCGGCTGCACGGATTTTGAAGCTTGGGCAAAAGAGAACATGAATCTGTTCGCCTGATAGCGGTTTCTACGCCCTCACCTTGAGGGCGTCATCAGTTCTTTTTCCGCCGTTGATGCTGATTGAATAAGCTACTGATAAATAAAAAACATAATGCGCCAAGTGCGCACCAAAACACCGCACTAAACAACCACGCCAGCTCTTGCCACAATGAACGCGTCGGCATAAAAACGAACCGCATCAGTAACAGGCAGCACGGCGCCGCCAATATTGCACCAAGCAGGGGTTTGAGCACTTCCCGACGATGGGAAAAAAAGCTTGCTGCAGCACCAGGTAAGATAAAAAACAACAATCCGACCTCAGGATGCCCTGCCGCTCTGAATGCCCCTTTCACGTTCAGCGTTAATGAAAGACACACCACAATAAAGAGCACAAAGCAGCAGACCGCACTCGCCCAACTTTGCTTATGTTTCAATCGTTCCTCCTGACACATTCTCTATCGAACACTCTTTTCGCCCGCAGGCGTCCAGTCAGATAAAGTAACTCGGCATTCCATGCCAAAAACACACCCACACGATTCTTATAGCCGTTGATACGTAATGAGATTAAACTAACCGCATATATTGTTATGCTGCATTATTCGGGGCTGTGTACGATGCTATCGCCCCTTAATTTCTGGCAAAAACATTAGCGTAAATTGCCATTTCTTTCAATAGCTTACTAGTAAACAAGAAGTTAGTCTCCGTGAATATAAACGTCGCAGATTTGTTAAATGGGAATTACATCCTGTTATTATTTGTGGTCCTGGCTCTGGGCCTGTGTCTGGGCAAATTACGTCTGGGTTCAGTCCAACTCGGTAATTCCATTGGCGTTTTAGTGGTCTCCCTATTATTAGGTCAGCAGCACTTTAGTATTAACACCGATGCATTAAATCTCGGCTTTATGCTGTTTATTTTTTGCGTCGGCGTCGAAGCCGGTCCCAACTTTTTTTCGATTTTTTTTCGCGATGGGAAAAATTATCTAATGCTTGCCCTGGTGATGGTCGGTAGCGCAATGCTGATCGCGCTGGGGCTGGGTAAGCTATTTGGCTGGGATATCGGCCTGACGGCGGGTATGCTGGCTGGCTCGATGACCTCAACGCCGGTGCTGGTCGGCGCGGGTGATACCTTGCGCCATTCAGGAATGACAGGGACACAACTTTCAAGCGCTCTCGATAACCTGAGCCTGGGTTACGCCCTCACCTATTTGATTGGTCTGGTCAGCCTGATTGTTGGTGCGCGCTATTTGCCGAAACTGCAGCATCAGGATCTGCAAACCAGCGCCCAACAAATCGCGCGTGAACGAGGTCTGGACACCGACGCCAATCGTAAAGTGTACCTCCCGGTGATCCGCGCCTATCGCGTTGGCCCTGAGCTAGTGGCATGGGCCGATGGCAAAAATCTGCGCGAACTGGGTATTTATCGCCAGACCGGTTGTTACATTGAACGCATCCGTCGCAACGGCATTCTGGCCAACCCGGATGGTGATGCGGTGTTGCAAATGGGCGATGAGATAGCCCTGGTGGGTTATCCGGACGCCCATGCTCGCCTCGATCCCAGCTTCCGTAACGGTAAAGAGGTGTTCGATCGCGATCTGCTCGATATGCGCATCGTCACTGAAGAAATTGTGGTGAAAAACCACAATGCCGTTGGTCGTCGCCTGGCCCAGTTGAAACTGACCGACCATGGTTGTTTCCTGAACCGCGTGATCCGTAGCCAGATTGAAATGCCTATTGATGACAACGTCGTACTCAATAAAGGCGACGTGTTGCAGGTCAGCGGTGATGCTCGTCGCGTGAAAACCATTGCCGATCGTATCGGCTTCATTTCCATTCACAGTCAGGTGACCGATCTGCTGGCCTTCTGCGCCTTCTTTATCATCGGTCTGATGATCGGGATGATCACCTTCCAGTTCAGTAATTTCAGCTTCGGCATCGGGAATGCGGCTGGACTGCTGTTCGCTGGGATCATGCTGGGCTTCCTGCGAGCCAACCACCCCACATTTGGCTATATCCCACAGGGTGCGCTGAATATGGTGAAAGAGTTTGGCCTGATGGTATTCATGGCAGGCGTCGGTTTAAGCGCAGGCAGTGGCATTGGTAATGGCCTGGGTGCCGTCGGTGGTCAAATGTTGATTGCCGGTCTGGTAGTCAGCCTGGTTCCGGTTGTCATCTGTTTCTTGTTTGGTGCTTACGTATTGCGCATGAACCGTGCCCTGCTGTTTGGTGCCATGATGGGCGCACGTACCTGTGCTCCAGCAATGGAAATCATCAGCGACACCGCACGCAGCAACATCCCTGCGTTAGGCTATGCCGGGACTTACGCGATTGCTAACGTTCTTCTGACATTAGCGGGGACACTCATCGTCATTGTCTGGCCTGGCCTTGGTTAGCGCTGAAATTTTCCCTTAATTGAAAAATTTTTGCAGGTAAGCAGAACTTTTCTTCAAGGCGTCAGTCATAACTATTGCCACTGCTTTTCTTTGATGTCCCCAATTTGTGGAGCCCATCAACCCCGCCATTTTGGTTCAAGGTTGATGGGTTTTTTGTTGCCTGAAATTTGCGTTCATCGCCTTCCACCTCTGAAACTCCTCCCAAATTTGCAGCATGCCGGTTATGGCACATACTTTAAAACGATGCTTTTTCGGGGATGGAGGTTAGTCATGTTGCTTACTGGCAAAGTCGCAGTAATTTTTGGTGGCAGCGGGGCTATTGGTAGCGCGGTTGCGCAGGCCATGGCGCGCGAAGGAGCCCATGTGTGTCTGGGTGCTCGCAGCCAGGAAAAACTTGATCGGACGGCCAGTATTATCCGAACGGCAGGTGGTACAGTCGAAACCTTTATCACCGATGTACTTGACGAGCACAACGCATCGAAGGAAGTTACCCGCCTTGTAGAGCAAACCGGTGGAATAGATGTGGTGGTTAACACAACGGGATTTATGCACGAACAGGGCAAACGCATTGACGCATTATCCCTCTCTGAGTTTATGAGCGGCATCACCCCTTTCCTCTCGGCGCAGTTCAATATCGCTAAAGCCGTAACGCCGCACATGGGCGGCAATCGTGCGGGCGTCATTCTCAGCGTTGTTGCCCCCGCGGCCCCGATGGCGATGCCTGGTCATCTGGGTCATATTGTTGGTTGTGCAGGAACAGAGGCTTTTATTAAAGCGTTCGCCAGCGAGGTAGGACCGGCAAATATCCGGGTCGTCGGCGTGCGCTCGCATGCGATTGTGGATGCTGTTGCAGCTGGCTCCTATACCGGAGAAATTTTCTCCGCCAAAGCACAGTCAATGGGTTTAACCGTCGATCAATGGTTAGGGGGTGCGGCGCAAAGTACCATGCTCGCGCGCCTGCCTACGCTTGCACAAATCGCTGAGGTCATGACCTTTCTTGCTTCAGACCATGCCAGCGCCATGACCGCGACGGTGGTGAATATTACCGGAGGCGCTACGCACAGCTGACTGTCGCAGGTATCCCTGCAATACGCTCCACCATCAGCAAGATATCTTCTCGCTGCAGCGGTTTTTTGTCCGTGACAAAATGCAGCGTCATTCCTTCAATAAACGCATCCAGCGCCCGTGCCGTAACCGGATCAAACCACTGCTCTAACGTTTGTTGGCTGCGTAACATCCAGTTCTGCATCACCGTTTTCAATGCTGGCTTACGGCTGGCGAAAGCATACAGCTGATACATGAGCTCCATATTATCAGGCGTTGTGACCTGAGAGCCGTAAATCATATCGGTAATGGCATGGCAAGCCTGCGACGCATCCTTAACGTCGGCAAAAAAGTCCTGATACTGCAACAGCATCCTGTCAGTAAAACGGCCAAATGCCTCCATCAAAAGCTCATCAATTCCCGAAAAGTAATAGGTCATAGAACCCAGTGGCACCTCGGCAATCATAGCGATTTTACGATGTGTAACCCCATGAATACCATGGGCTATTACTGCATCCAGAGTCGCCTGAACTATTTTTTCCCGCCGCAGCGGATCGTTTGCACGTCGCACTACATTTCCTCTTCTTGCATTTGTGTACAAATGTACACAGTCTTGCTAATGTTGTCTCCTTCCCTCTTTTCTTTGGCTCGAGTTCATGACTGGCATCTCATCACGCAAAGCCTTAAGACGTCGCACCTGGGCGCTGTTCACGTTCTTCTTTTTACCAGGATTATTAATGGCCTCCTGGGCAACGCGTACCCCTGCCATCAGAGATATCCTCTCCATCTCCACTGCCGAAATGGGCGCGGTGTTGTTTGGGCTCTCTATTGGTTCGATGAGTGGCATACTTTGTTCGGCCTGGCTGGTGAAACGATTTGGCACGCGTAAGGTGATTCGCACCACCATGTCTTGTGCAGTCCTCGGAATGGCGATCCTCAGCGTAGCGCTCTGGCTGCATTCCGCATGGCTTTTCGCGTTTGGCCTGGGCGTATTTGGCGCCAGCTTTGGTGCGGCAGAAGTTGCCATCAACGTCGAAGGTGCGGCAGTTGAGCGCGAAATGAACAAAACCGTGCTGCCGATGATGCACGGTTTTTACAGCCTGGGAACTTTGGCAGGGGCTGGAGTTGGAATGATGCTTACCGCCTTCAGCGTCCCGGCTACCGCGCATATTATTTTGGCTGCAATGGTTGCTATCACACCTATTTTCATCGCCATCAAAGCTATTCCTGACGGCACGGGCAAAAATGCCGCTGACGGTTCTCACTCCGGTGAAAAAGGACTGCCTTTTTATCGTGATATCCAGCTATTGCTGATCGGCGTTGTAGTGCTGGCGATGGCATTTGCTGAAGGTTCCGCCAACGACTGGCTTCCACTGTTAATGGTGGACGGACATGGATTTAGCCCGACATCAGGCTCGCTGATTTATGCCGGTTTTACGCTGGGTATGACCGTTGGGCGATTTACCGGTGGCTGGTTCATCGACCGTTACAGCCGCGTTGCGGTGGTGCGCGCCAGTGCGCTGATGGGCGCTCTCGGGATTAGCCTGATTATTTTTGTCGACAGCTCCTGGGTGGCCGGTGTGTCCGTTATTCTGTGGGGACTCGGCGCATCGCTCGGTTTCCCGCTGACCATTTCAGCTGCCAGCGACACCAGCCCCGATGCACCGACCCGCGTCAGCGTCGTGGCGACCACCGGTTACCTGGCGTTCCTTGTTGGACCGCCGCTGCTGGGCTATCTGGGTGAACACTATGGCCTGCGCAGCGCTATGTTAGTGGTGCTGGCGCTGGTGCTTGTCGCCGCCGTCGTCGCGAAAGCGGTAGCGAAACCGGATCTCAAAAATACTACTGTGATGGAGAACAGCTAATGAGTATCAAATTAATTGCGATCGACATGGACGGCACATTTTTAAGCGACCAAAAAACCTATAACCGTGAGCGCTTTATGGCGCAATACAGCCAGATGAAAGAACAAGGGATCCGCTTTGTGGTCGCCAGCGGCAACCAATATTATCAGTTGATTTCCTTTTTCCCCGAACTGGCCAATGAGATCTCATTTGTCGCCGAAAACGGCGGTTGGGTGGTCAGTGAAGGAGAAGATGTCTTTAACGGCGAACTGGCTAAAGACGATTTCCATGCCATCGTAGATCATCTGCTGACCCGCGCCGATATCGACATTATTGCCTGTGGTAAAAACAGCGCCTATACGTTGAAACAGTACAGCGATGAGCATAAGAACGTTTCCGCCATGTACTATCATCGTCTCGAATTTGTAGATAATTTTGACAATCTTAACGACGTTTTCTTCAAGTTCGGGCTGAATATTTCCGACGACCGAATTCCACAGGTACAGGCCGATCTCCACGAGGCGATTGGCGATATTATGGTACCGGTGCATACCGGCTACGGCAGCATCGACTTAATAATTCCCGGCGTGCATAAGGCTAACGGTCTGCGCCTGCTGCAACAACGCTGGAATATTAGCGACGACGAGGTTGTTGTGTTTGGCGATGGCGGAAATGATATTGAGATGCTGCGTCAGGCGGGATTTAGTTTCGCAATGGCCAACGCTCACGAACCGGTTGTCCAGGCGGCAAAATATCGTGCAGGCTCGAACAACGAAGAGGGCGTGCTGGATGTTATCGACCGCGTGTTAAAGAATGAAGCACCGTTTACGTATTAACGGCTCAGCACAGACGGCAACAAAATGATGGCATGATCTATTCATAATCCGCCTCAAATTAACCCGCTGGATTATTACTTCCAGTGAATATTTCAGGCGAGCGGATCATGAAGAAAAGTGTACTGATGGCGACATTGTTGCTGGGCTTTGCGGGGACAACATTTGCACAGAGCGTTACCGTTGATGTCCCCAGCGGTTATAAAGTGGTGGTAGTGCCCTCTTCCGTCAGCGTCCCGCAGGCGGTCAGCGTAACGACCGCACCACAAACGGTATATGTTGCTCCAGCGCCTGCTCCGGCCCCTGTCTATCGCGCACATCCTTATGCGCGACATGTGGCAAGCGTCGGTGAAGGGATGGTTATCGAACATCAGATTGACGACCACCACTAAGTTGTCGCCAGGCCCA
This sequence comes from Citrobacter sp. MGH105, assembly GCF_001037485.2. NCBI lineage: Bacteria > Pseudomonadati > Pseudomonadota > Gammaproteobacteria > Enterobacterales > Enterobacteriaceae > Citrobacter > Citrobacter sp. MGH105. The sequence continues at coordinate 3,420,936 of NZ_CP073048.1, forward strand.
GACAACCGTAATACTGGTCAGTTAAGATCTTTGGTGAGCGGTAGGCCGGATAAGGCGTTTACGCCGCCATCCGGCAATTTGCTACAGGCCGCCGGATGGCGCTTCGCTTATCCGGCCTACCGCGTGATTCTATTATCAACATAATGATGAATTTATCGGCGTCATTATGCTTATCTGCGCTGGATTGCGGACAACCGGGCCTTAACCTTCCCGGGAATTCCCTACCCGTTTATCTTTCAGGAAGATAACCATCAAAATCAGCCACAGTACGCCGCTTGCCAGATTGAACAGACTGAACAAGCCGTTCCCTCCCAGCAGATACGCGTGTTTGCTCAACTCAATACCGACGGTAAAAATCAGCATCTGCAACATACCCATTGCGGCAGAAACGGTCCCCTTACTCATTTCGCTGGCAAACAGCGTCAGGCGCACCAGCCCCGCATTCGCCACGCCAATGCCAAACGCATAGATACTCAAACCTGCCGTCATCCATAGATATGCATGAGATGACACTACCGTGGCCGCAGCAGCAATAATCAGGCCAACGGCGATTGGCCAGCCGCCCATGATAATTAGCGAACGCACGGTTTTTCGCGAAGTCAGACGCGCCAGCACCAGGTTACCGGCAATCAACGCGCCAAAAATCGGCACCTGCAACAGACCATATTCGTAGCTGCTGAGATGTTCAGCACTGATGATAATAATCGGGGACTGCGCAATCCACGCCAGTAACGGCAGGCTGACAAAACCCAACGCCAGTGCGCCTGCAACGAAACGTACGTTCCTCAGCACCAGCTTATAATCCTTGCCCAGCTCTTTAATGGACAGCTTTTCACCAAGCCGGGTTGCCGTTTCCGGCATCGCGCGTTGCAGACCAAAAAAGGAGATGGCCGCCAGAGCAGCAAACAGGATAAACATCCCTTCCCACGGCAGAACATGTACCCAGGCTGCGCCTACCAACGGACCCAGCAGTGGCGCAATCAGCGCCACGTTTGCCATCAGCGCAGTAATTTTTATGCAGACCGCTTCTTCAAAGGATTCCTGAATGGCGGCGTAACCCACCGCACCAATAAAGCACAGGCTTATCCCCTGCAAAAAACGCAGGAAGGTAAATTGCTCAATATTCTGTGCAAGCAGGGTTGCAAGGCAGGTAACGATGAACCAGATCACGCCGGTTAACATTACCGGGCGACGACCAATACGGTCCGACAGCGGTCCTAACAACCACTGCAAAAACATGCCGCCTGCCAGATAGGCGGTCATGGACGTAGGTACCCAATCTAATCCGGCGTTATATTGCGCCACCACCGCCAACATTCCGGGCTGGATCATATCGTTGCCGATATAAGTGGAGAATTCGTAAAGCACCAGACAGAGCGGGAAAAGTAATGCCTGACGCCCCAAACGGACGCCTGAAGATAAACGGTTCTGCATGCAATCTCTTAACTATAGAAAAATCGCGCAAAGTGTAATAAATGCGCCGTACTGGTGATAGTGAATTATGTGATTTGAAAGCAAAATGCGCACATTTTTACACTCATTTGCTCAAGAACATTTTGCTTTAAGGTTAATTTAAGTTGAGACCGCTATCATGCTCAATAAGTCTCATTAATTGTCTTAAAAATCGTCATTTAACAGGCAAATAAGACAAGACCGCTTTTTATCCCGTGGAAGCAATTTTATGCTCTCCCCAAATGGGTCTATTTAACGATTACACTGAGTCTGGACGTTATGCTGGAAAATCTGAACAATTCGCTTTTTTACTTGATCAATGCAACACCCGACTCTGCGCAATGGGCAATTTCGCTCGCCATTTTCATTGCCAAAGATCTGATCAGCATTGTGCCGCTGTTAGCCGTTGTGCTCTGGCTTTGGGGACCTCGTGGTCAGGTTACGCTCCAGCGCCAGTTGGTCATCAAAATGGCCATTGCGTTGGTAGTCGGTCTGACAATTTCTTGGCTGATGGGGCATCTTTTCCCCCACGATCGTCCGTTCGTTAACCACATCGGCTATAACTTCCTGCACCATGCGGCAGATGACTCTTTCCCGAGCGACCACGGTACGGTTATCTTTACCTTTGCTCTGGCCTTCCTGTTCTGGCATCGCTTGTGGACGGGTGCTCTGCTGATGGTTGTCGCCGTGGCGATTGCCTGGTCACGTGTTTACCTTGGCGTTCACTGGCCGCTGGATATGCTGGGCGGATTACTGGCCGGGTTGATCGGTTGCCTGAGCGCCCAGATGATCTGGCAACGGTTCGGCACAAGCTTGTACCTCGGCTTGCAGACGTGCTATCGCACCTGCTTCGCTCTCCCCATCCGTAAAGGTTGGGTACGTGACTAACCCGCGGTAAAAAGAGTAGTATTAAGCGCGAAACTGAGCACTTATTCTATTCTCCAGGGGAACTATGGAAACTCGACGCGACGAGCGTATTGGTCAATTACTGCAGGCGCTGAAACGCAGCGATAAATTACACCTCAAAGAAGCCGCGACGTTGCTGGGCGTATCTGAGATGACCATTCGTCGCGACCTGAATAATCATGATGCTCCCGTCGTGCTGCTCGGGGGCTATATTGTTCTGGAACCCCGCAGCGCTAACCACTATTTAATCAGCGATCAAAAATCCCGTCTGGTTGATGAAAAGCGTCGTGCTGCCCAGCAGGCGGCGAGTCTCGTGCAGGCGCATCAGACCATCTTTTTCGATTGCGGTACGACCACGCCGTGGATCATTGAAGCGATCGACAATGAACTGCCCTTCACTGCAATCTGCTACTCGTTGAATACGTTTCTGGTGCTGCAGGAAAAACCGCAGTGCCGCGTCATTCTGTGTGGTGGTGAATTCCATGCCAGTAACGCGATTTTTAAACCACTCGATTTCCAGGAAACGCTGAACAACCTCTGTCCGGATATCGCCTTTTATTCTGCGGCAGGTGTTCACATCGAAAAAGGCGCGACCTGTTTTAATCTGGAAGAACTGCCGGTGAAGCACTGGGCGATGTCGATGGCGCAGCATCATGTTTTGGTGGTCGATCACAGCAAGTTTGGCAAGGTGCGACCTGCGAGGATGGGGGAATTGAAACGCTTTGATACCATCATCAGTGATAACCGCCCTGACGATGAGTTTGTTGAGTACGCTAAAGCACAACGTATCACGCTGAAGTACTAACAGATACTGCCGGACGGCGATTGCGCCATCCGGCAATAAATAAGATTAAGAGAACCAACCACCAAACCACTGGTGGAATTTCATCATCACAAAGTCCCACATGCGGCTAAAGAAACCACCCTCTTCCACATCTTCCATCACCATCAACGGACGCTGCTCAATGGATTTTCCGTTCAACTGGAAGTCGATAGTGCCCACAACCTGACCTTTCTTCAGCGGTGCAGTTAGCTGTGGTTCAGTCAGGGTAAAGCTGGCCTTCAGGTTTTTGAGCTGGCCACGCGGAATGGTCACAGCCCCCCCTTCTCCGGCGCCCAAATTCACTTCACTCTTATCGCCAAACCAGACGCGCTGGGTGACGAAAGTCGCATCCGGCTTGATCGGCGTAACGGTTTCAAAGAAACGGAAGCCCCAGGTCAGCAGTTTTTCTGACTCATTGAAACGAATGCGGTCGGTTTTTGCTCCCAGCACCACGGAGATCAGGCGCATATCGCCTTGGGTCGCAGAGGCCACCAGGTTGTATCCCGCCCCGGCAGTGGTCCCGGTTTTCATACCGTCCACGTTCAGGTTGGTGCTCCACAACAGACGGTTGCGGTTCGGCTGGCGGATTTTATTGAAGGTAAATTCTTTCTCTTTGTGAATAGCGTACTCTTCCGGCACATCGTGGATTAACGCCTTCCCGAGCAACGCCATATCACGTGCGGTACTGAACTGTCCTGCCGCATCCAGGCCGTGTACCGTCTGGAAAGTCGTGTTGGTCAGCCCCAGTTTTTTCGCATAGCCGTTCATCAGGCCAATAAAGGATTCCTGACTGCCGGCAACGTAATCAGCGAGTGCAATACAGGCATCGTTACCTGACTGAATGATAACGCCTTTATTCAGATCGGACACCGCAACCTGATCGCCGGGCTTGAGGAACATGACCGACGAACCGCGCAGGGCTGGATTACCGGTCGCCCAGGCGTCTTTGCCCACGGTGACCATGTCGTTGAGGTTAATTTTCCCGGCCTTCAGCGCCTGCCCAACCACATAGCTGGTCATGATTTTGGTCAGACTGGCAGGATCCAGTTTCTCATCAGCATTACCTTCCGCCAGCACCTTACCACTGGCGTAATCCATCAGAATCCACCCGCGCGCGTCCACGCTCGGCGGGGCCGTCGGTTGCTCCGCCGCCTGTACGGTCGGCGCCAAAAGGATTAAGAGTGCAGAACCTGCAGCAAAGCTGCGAAGTGAAGAGAAGTATTGCGTCATAAATGCCACCCGAGTATCCATTCCAAAAAACCACGTCATACCACACCGTGTTTACACAAAACCGGCCAAGCGACCTCGACCAACCCATGCAGAAAAAGTCTGATGGATGACGTGTAAAATAAGTGCGGTGAGTAATAACGCACTAACGAGCTTAAAGAAACCGTAAGTTGGTAAAGTTTTTAAAGTTTATGCAATAACGCCGCGCTGCGCTGCTCCTGGCACGATTTTTTTAGACTTTGTTGCGTAAATATTAGGTTTACCCCACCATGTGAGCTAGTCAGATGGCATCTGCAGCCATAAAGCTGCTCAATTAATTTGCGGGGTTACTATGATTACACTGTGGGGTCGCAATAACTCGACCAACGTAAAAAAAGTATTGTGGACGCTCGAGGAACTGGAACTGCCGTATAACCAAATTCTGGCGGGCGGGCAGCATGGCGGTAACCGCGATGCCGACTATCTGGCACTGAACCCGAACGGACTGGTCCCGCTGCTACGCGATGATGAAACAGACGTTGTCCTGTGGGAATCCAATACCATTGTCCGTTATCTGGCCGCTCAGTACGGACAAAAACGTTTGTGGATTGACGCCCCGGCCGCGCGCGCCGTCGGTGAAAAATGGATGGACTGGGCAAATCAGACGCTAAGCCCTGCGCATCGGGTTATCTTATTTGGTTTAGTCAGAACACCTGCCGATCAGCGCGATATGGCGGCCATTGAGGCAAGTAAGCAAGTTTGCGATAACCTGTTTGCCATTCTGGATAACGCGCTGGCAGACCAGCCATGGTTCTCCGGGGCTGAATTTGGCACGGCGGATATCGCTGTTGCACCGTTCATCTATAACCTGTTCAACGTTGGTCTGAGCTGGACCCCGCGCCCGCATCTGGAACGCTGGTATCAACAACTGACCGAGCGCCCGGCGTTTCAAAAAATCGTGATGATCCCGGTCAGCTAACCAAATCAGGGACTCACTTTCAGTAATTCCCCGTCGGACTCGTCGGTTAACACGTACAAATAACCGTCTGGTCCGACGCGCACATCACGGATCCGCTGCCCCCTTTCCTGCAACAGACGACCATCCTCAGTGACCGTATTCCCTTTAACGCTCAGCACGATCACTTCTTTATCTTTCAACGCGCCGATGAACAACTTCTGCCGCCACTGCGGGAAGGTATCGCTATTGTAAAAAGCCATTCCACTAACCGCCGGCGACTTTTCCCAGTAAAAGATGGGTTGTTCCGTGCCAGCAACAATTTGACCTTTTGCTTCGGGAATTTTCAAACCACTGTAGTTAACACCCCAGGTCGCGATAGGCCAGCCGTAGTTTTTCCCTTTCTCGGGGATATTGATTTCATCGCCTCCGCGTGGACCATGCTCATTGAGCCACAACACATCACTCCACGGATTCATCGCCATACCCTGCGGGTTGCGGATGCCATACGACCAAATCTCTGCCCGCGCTCCTGCCATGTTCACAAACGGATTATCCGGCGGAATTTTTCCCTCGTCGGTCAGTCGGACTAATTTACCCTGCAATTTATCCAGGTCCTGGGCGGTAGCGCGTTGATTATTCTCCCCCAGGCCAATAAACAGATAACCGTTACCATCAAATACCAGACGTCCACCAAAATGGTTTCCGGTGGAAAGCTTTGGCTGTTGGCGAAAAACGGTCTGAAATCCTTGCAGATGTTTGAGATCGTCACTCAATCGCCCGTAGCCTACCGCAGTGCCCGCTTTGCCTTCGCGGTCGGCTTCAGCGAAGCTTAGCCATACCCGGCGAGATTGTGCAAAATCCGGTGCTAACGCCACATCAAGCAGTCCTCCCTGACCATTTGCCCAAACTTTGGGTACGCCGGTCAGCGGGTCGGAAAGCCCTTTATCAGGCTGCCAGAGTCGAAGCTGTCCACCTTTGAGCGTAATGAGCATACCGCGGTTATCGGGTAAAAAAGCCAGTGACCATGGGTGATCGAGTTTAGTTTGCAGCACTTCCACTTTTACCGCGGCGGCATAAGTGGAAAATAGCGCAAGTGGAATAGCACAGAGAAAGAGTCGACGCATAACACCTCCTTAATGGCTCTGCATAAAGCGTAGCCAGCAAGGGGAATTATCCCGCTACATTTACATAATCTTGACGAAAAGGGGGAGCGCCCTCCCCCTGATTCAGACGTGTTCCAGCGTTGGGTAAGATTGCAAACTCTGGATACTTAGCGTCAGCGTTGTCAGGCAGTTTTCCAGTTTCTCTGCGTTAACGGCGATAAACGTTGGACAATCGTGATGTCCACTCATAAGACAAACAGCGGCGGCGGCTAACGCCCCTTCAGCACGATGAAGGGCATTCCACTCTTCCTGATCAAGATGCATACCGTGAAGCTGTGATTGCTCGTGCAATTCGCGATTCAGTGCAAAAAAAACATCACGCAGGCGATCGCTCTCGCTAACTGACATGTAGCCTTTCGCTTTTCTCAACTGCAGATAAGCGGCAAGTTCGATACGGGCGTTTATCAATTTGTTGAGAAGATCGGTTCTCAGTCTGTCAACAACCATACTTTGTTCCTCCTCTTTCCAACTATGGTGCAACTTAATAGTATGGTTGTTTTTTGAACAAATAGATGTCCTACATCAATAAAGCCCAATTGATTAACATAATTTACAATGTTACAACTTCATCCGGTACGCTTATCGAAAGCGCCCAGTGTCTGACTCGCCTGACTTTTTTTGCTATACCTGATGTGGTTACTGCCATGGTGTTGATGATGAGGGGTCTATGTCGAAAGCAAATGATGCAGAAAAGATACGCACACTATCAAAAATAGATCTCAATCTGCTGACCATTTTCTGTTTGATCTATAGCGTGGGTAGCATTTCCAGAGTCGCTGACATGCTGAACATCTCACCTTCCGCCGTCAGCCAGTCATTAAGAAAACTGCGCGAAATGATGGGGGATAATCTGTTTGTCCGTAGCGGGAATGCACTGTTACCGACGGTCTATTCTGATGAACTGTATGATAATACAATCCCAATTATCGATAAGCTGTCAACGCTGATGCCGCTTTCCACGCCTGCCACCAAAAAAAGGTTAACGCTTTATACGGAATCTTTTATTTCCCCTATCGTTATTCCAGATGTCACCGCCAGAATAATCGAGACTGACGCCGATATCAGCCTCCTGCACCTTACCGCCGACCTGAATGAACAGAGTATTATTGAACTGCTGAATATGCGTCAGGCAGATGCCGTTTTTTCTACCTTTTCTGTAGAGTCAGCAAGTCTTTCATGCCAGAAAATATGCGATATGCGCCTGGTGCTGGCGGCCTCGCAGAATAATTCTTTATATGGTAACACCATCAGTGAAGCGCAATTCAGAAACGCTAACCTGGTCGGTTACAATACTAAGAATGAGAAAATCATTTATCATCGCAGTATTGTGGATAAAAAATTTAGAACCGGAGAACGCTGCCTGCTTACCTCATCGTTTACGGCGATTCTGACGATTGTGTCCAATACACATTGTTTAGGGGTAATCCCGGAAAAGGTATTTGAAACACACGCTCACCTGTATGGACTAAAAAAAATAAACACTCCGTTTCCCTTGCCACAATTTAGCGTGTTTGCCTCATCGCGCAAAGAAAGTAATACCCACAAAATCCTCTCACCTATTCTGGCTGATTTGCAAACAGCCTCCCTGTTATGAAAACCAGAGAGGCTGAGCGTTAGAAATACTGGCTACACGCGAATTTTTGCTATGCGCCAGATATGGTCGGCATATTCCTGAACCGTTCTGTCCGACGAGAAATACCCCATGTTAGCAATATTATGCATGGTTTTTGTCGTCCACTCCCGGGGAGTACGATACAACTCGTCCACCGCATCCTGACAATCTACATAGCTGCGGTAATCTGCCAACACCTGATAGTAGTCGCCGAAGTTAATCAATGAATCCAACACCTCCCTATAACGCCCTGGCTCCTGCGGACTAAACATCCCCGTACCGATTTGCGTCAGCACCTGATGAAGTTCCTCATCCTTTTCAAAGATGTGCCTCGGGTCATAGCCATCACGTCGCAGAGTTTCAACCTGATTCGCCGTATTGCCAAAGATAAAGATGTTATCTTCCCCAACGTATTCGCGCATTTCGATATTCGCACCGTCGAGCGTACCGATAGTGAGCGCACCATTCATACCGAATTTCATATTGCTGGTCCCGGAGGCTTCCGTCCCGGCCAGGGAAATTTGCTCTGACAGATCGGCTGCCGGAATAATTAGCTGAGCGAGACTGACGCTGTAATCCGGGATAAACACTACTTTCAGTATGCCGCCAATCTGCGGATCGTTATTGACTAACTGCGCCACATCGTTAATCAAGCGAATAATTTGTTTTGCCATGTGATAAGAGGAGGCTGCTTTTCCGGCAAAGATATTCACTCGCGGTACCCAGTTGGCATCCGGCGCGGCTTTAATTCGGTTATAGCGTGTAATAACGTGGAGCACATTCATGAGTTGCCGCTTGTACTCGTGGATGCGTTTCACCTGCACATCAAATAGCGCATCAGGATTCACCACCACGCCATAGTGGGTGGCAATATGGTGCGCCAGTCGCTGCTTATTTTTACGTTTCGCACGATGCACAGCCTCATTCACCGACGGATAATCTATAAACTGCTTCAGCTCGCCCAACTGCATTAATTTAGTCCGCCAGCTGTCACCGATATTTTCGTCCAGCACTTTGGAAAGCGGTGGATTCGCCAGCGCCAGCCAACGACGCGCAGTCACACCATTGGTTACGTTGGTGAAACGCAGGGGAAAAATATTCGCAAAATCTGCAAACAGTGATTCGGTCATCAGTTTTGAATGCAATGCCGACACGCCGTTTACCTTATGACTGACAACTACCGCCAGCCAGGCCATACGCACCACACGACCATTGGACTCATCAATTAACGACACACGTTTTAGCAGATCGCTGTCATTACGATAACGTTCCTGTAAGGTCTTCAGAAAACGATCGTTAATCTCAAAAATAATCTGCAAATGGCGCGGCAAAATTCGACTTAGCATTTCTACTGGCCAGGTCTCCAGCGCCTCACTCATCAACGTATGGTTGGTATAAGAAAAAATCTGACAAGTCACGTCAAACGCGTTATCCCAACTAAACTGATGATGATCAATCAATAAACGCATCAACTCAGGGATCGCCAGTACCGGATGCGTATCATTAAGGTGAATCGCAATTTTATCGGCCAGATTGTCGTAAGTTTTGTGCAACTGATAATGACGACTCAGAATATCCTGAATCGTCGCCGAGGCCAGGAAATAGGCCTGGCGTAAACGCAATTCACGCCCCGCATCGGTGGAATCATCCGGGTACAAAACCCGCGAGATACGATCGAAGTGGTATTTGTTTTCCACTTCAGTAGCAAAGTCGTCCTGCTGATTCAGTTTTCCCGCATTAACTTCGCTATTCACCTGCACGTTCCACAAGCGCAACGTATTAGTCGTGTCCGTCGCATAACCTGGAATAATTTGATCATGCGCCACGGCCAGAATATCCTCGGTTTCAAGCCAGCAGGTTTTATTTCCCTCCTGTTGAACACGCCCGCCAAAACGTACTTTATAATGCGTATTATGACGTTTAAACTCCCAGGGATTACCGTATTCCAGCCAATAATCGAGCGACTCTTTTTGTACACCGTTAACGATATTTTGTTTGAACATACCGTAGTTATAACGAATACCGTATCCACATCCCGGCAACCCAAGCGTCGCCAGTGAATCAAGGAAGCAGGCCGCCAGACGACCGAGACCACCATTACCTAATCCGGGATCGTTTTCTTCGTCAATCAGTTCTTCCAGTTCAAGCCCCATTGCCTCCAGCGCGCTTCTGACTTCGTCATAAATACCTAAAGAGAGCAATGCATTGGATAGCGTACGACCAATTAAAAATTCCATCGACAGATAATATACCTGGCGCGCATCCTGAGAGAATTGCGCCCGATTAGAACGGTGCCAGCGCTCGACCATCCGATCGCGTACCGCATATAATGTCGCATTAAGCCACTCCCGTTTCGTGGCGATTGCGGGATCTTTGCCAATTATGAATAAAAGTTTATTAGCAATATCATCTCTAAGTTTATCAACATCAGAGTCCGTGACGACCGGAAGTGGCGAAATATACATATTAACGTTACCTTTCAAATTTTGCAGGATGGTAATAGACAGGTGAATTATTTAAAGTTTGGGTACGTGAGCGTTAGCTTTTTGTCGAATATTTTCATGACTGGCGATAAACGTTAATTCTGTCATTAATACACGCCAACTTAAGCCTGTGGCAAGCGAGATATAATATAAACTCACACCATTAGCATAAAGAGTTTTAGCCATTTCAAGTTTCGACTTCAAAACAATATCTTTCAAATTTAACCTCATTAGTAACGCTCGACGAGATAAAATTTACGATAATGAGTGCCTATAGCCAAGAAGCGGCACTTAAAGCCGGAATTAGACTCACTAAACACCTTTCACTGACCGATCTACTCTTTATAGGTATCGCTCTTTATTCTCTCCGTCTTATGCTGATCAGATATAGATGTACCGTGAAGGCATCTGTATAATCCCCCGATTACGAGCAATGTACAGTATAAGAAAATGGCAAAAATTGGTTTTATATCACTAGGTTGTCCGAAAAACCTCGTCGATTCTGAGCGCATCCTGACCGAACTTCGTACCGAAGGCTATGATGTTGTGCCAAGCTACGACGACGCGGATATGGTTATCGTTAATACCTGCGGCTTTATCGACAGTGCGGTTCAGGAGTCCCTGGAAGCAATTGGCGAAGCGCTGAACGAGAACGGTAAGGTGATCGTCACCGGCTGTCTGGGCGCGAAAGTCGATCAGATCCGTGAAGTCCACCCGAAGGTGCTGGAAATCACCGGGCCGCATAGCTATGAACAGGTTCTGGAGCACGTTCACCACTATGTGCCAAAACCAAAACACAACCCGTTCCAGAGTCTGGTTCCTGAGCAGGGCGTCAAGCTGACTCCTCGCCATTACGCCTATCTGAAGATTTCCGAGGGCTGTAACCACCGCTGCACGTTCTGCATTATTCCCTCCATGCGCGGCGATCTGGTGAGCCGTCCGATTGGCGACGTCCTCAGCGAAGCCAAGCGTCTGGTCGATGCGGGCGTGAAAGAGATTCTGGTAATCTCTCAGGATACCTCTGCGTACGGTGTAGATGTGAAGCATCGTACCGGTTTCCATAACGGCGAGCCGGTCAAAACCAGCATGGTTGATCTGTGCGAACAGTTATCAAAACTGGGGATCTGGACGCGCCTGCATTACGTCTACCCTTACCCGCACGTTGATGATGTGATCCCGCTGATGGCGGAAGGCAAAATCCTGCCGTATCTGGACATCCCGTTACAGCATGCCAGCCCGCGTATTCTTAAACTGATGAAACGCCCGGGCTCCGTGGACAGACAGCTGGCGCGCATCAAGCAGTGGCGTGAAATCTGCCCTGAACTGACGTTGCGATCCACTTTCATTGTTGGTTTCCCGGGTGAAACGGAAGAAGACTTCCAGATGTTGCTCGACTTCCTGAAGGAAGCGCGTCTGGATCGCGTGGGCTGCTTTAAATACAGCCCGGTAGAAGGCGCTGGCGCTAATGACCTGCCGGATCAAATCCCGGAAGAGGTGAAAGAAGAACGCTGGAACCGCTTTATGCAATTGCAGCAGCAGATCTCTGCTGAACGTTTGCAAGAGAAAGTGGGCCGCGAGATTCTGGTTATCGTTGATGAAGTTGACGAAGAAGGCGCAATTGGTCGTAGCATGGCTGATGCTCCAGAAATCGACGGCGCGGTATACCTGAATGGTGAAACCAAGGTGAAACCTGGCGATATCATCCGCGTGAAGGTCGAAAACGCAGATGAATACGATCTGTGGGGCACCCGCGTTTAATTAGCGTAACCCAACGTAGGCCGGATAAGGCATTTATGCCGCATCCGGCAATGCCTGATGGCGACGCTGAAGCGTCTTATCAGGCCTACGGTTTACCCTTTTATCTTCGGGTCCAGCGCGTCACGCAGACCATCTCCCAGTAAGTTAAACGCCAGCACCGTCAGGAATATCGCTACCGCCGGGAAAATCGCCACGTGCGGTGCGATCACCATATCAGCTCGCGCTTCATTAAGCATTGCCCCCCACTCCGGCGTCGGCGGCTGTGCGCCTAATCCCAGAAATGACAGGCTCGCGGCAGAGATGATCGACGTGCCAATTCGCATGGTAAAAAAGACCACGATCGATGAGACCGTTCCAGGCAGAATATGGTTGAAGATGATGGTCGCATCGCTGGCACCAATACTACGCGCAGACTCAATAAACGTCTGTTGCTTCAGCACCAGCGTATTCCCACGCACCAGGCGCGCGAAGGCTGGAATGGAGAAAATGGCCACGGCAATGATCACGTTAGCAATACCGCTGCCCAGCACAGCGACCACGGCTATCGCCAGCAATATCCCCGGAAAGGCGAACAGCACATCGCAGATTCGCATGATCAGTCGATCCCACCAGCCTTCGTAGTACCCCGCCAGCAGACCCAGAACCATACCAATCGCCGCGCCAATAAATACGGCAAAGACCCCTGCCGCCAGCGAGATTTGCGCCCCAACCAGCACGCGGCTAAAGATATCCCGTCCCAGTGAGTCAACGCCAAACCAGTGCAGCATCGATGGCCCGTCATTCAGACGGTCATAATCGAAGTAATTCTCGGCATCAAATGGCGTCAGCCAGCGGGCAAAAATCGCTACCACGATCAGGAGCAATACAAACAGCCCAGCGACCATCGCCATGTGCTGTCGACGGAACCGACGCCAGAACTCATGCCACGGTGTGCGTATCTGCTCTGGCTTAACAAGGGGCATCGCATTTAAAATCGCCTGTCGGCGCCAGTTAAAAAATCGCATCCTTACTTGTACCTGATAGCCGGATTAATGGCAGCGTAGAGCACATCCACCACTAAGTTAATAAGAATAAATTCCAGAGAAAACAACAGCACCTCGGCCTGAATCACCGGGTAGTCGCGCATTTCGACGGAGTCCACCAACAGCCGCCCAAGCCCGGGCCAATTGAACACCTTCTCAACCACGATTGAACCACCAAGCAAAAAGCCAAACTGTAGTCCCATCATGGTGACCACCGGGATCATCGCATTACGCAGACCATGTTTTAACACCACCCAAGTTTCACTCACCCCTTTAGCCCGCGCAGTGCGCATATAATCTTCGCTGAGCACATCAACAAACGAGGCGCGAGTAAATCGAGCTAACACCGCAGCCACCGCCGCGCCCAGCGTAATAGACGGGAGGACGTAGTGCAGCCAGGTGTCTGCGCCCACGGTAGGCAACCAACCAAGTTCAACAGAGAATATCTGCATCAGCAGCATGCCAAGCGCAAACGCCGGGAACGAGATCCCGGTGACCGCCAGCGTCATGCTTAATCTGTCCGGCCAACGATTGCGCCATACGGCAGCAATGATCCCCGCCGTCATACCAAACAATACCGCCCACACCATACTGGCAATAGTCAGCCATAGTGATGGCATAAAACGACTGGCTATCTCTTCTGAAACCGGGCGACGAGACACCATCGAGGTGCCAAAATCGCCTTGCAATACGTTGGTCATGTAATGCCAGAACTGAACGTGCAGCGGCTGATCCAGACCCAGCTGCTTGCGCACCAGTTCAATCACCTCGGCGTCAGCTTCCGGTCCGGCAATCAGCCGGGCCGGATCGCCGGGTAGCAGGTGAACAAATAAAAATACCAGCACCGCAACAATCAACAGAGTTGGAATCAACCCCAGCAGGCGCTTGAAAACATAGTTAAGCATCAGGCTCCCTTCGTCGGCCCCTGTGCTAAGGGGCCGAATGAATAGCTTATTTTAAATCCGCATCATCAAAGCTAAATCCGGTATCCGGCATAATCCAGAACCCGGCCAACCGTGTACTGTGCGCCGAAATCAGTTTTTCCACCACCAGCGGGATCCACGGCGACTCTTTCCAGATAATATCCTGCGCGTCTTTGTACAGCTTCGCTTTCTGCGCCGGATCGTTAGTTTGCAACGCTGCCGCTAAATCACTGTCCACCTGCTTATTGCTGTAGAACGCCGTATTAAACAAAGTTGGCGGCCAGTTTTGTGATGCAAACAGCGGTGACAGCGCCCAGTCAGCTTCCCCCGTAGACGCCGACCAGCCGGTGTAGAACATCCGTACTCCGCTCTCTTTCTGCGCTTTGCCTTCAACTTCCGCCGCGCGCTGGCCGGCATCCATCGCTGTTACCTGAGCCTTAATGCCCACCTGCGCCAGCTGCTGCTGGGTAAATTGCAGCACTTTCTGCGCGGTACTGTGGTTATGCGAAGACCATAGCGTAGTGGTAAAACCGTTCGGATAACCTGCTTCTTTCAGCAGTTCGCGCGCTTTCGCCGGGTCGTAGGGCCACGGCGTATAGCTTTGCGCATAGGCTATCGACGGGGGGAGAACGCCGGTTGCCGGCGTCGCGTAACCAGCAAAAGCCACTTTCACCAGCGCCTGGCGGTTGATGGCATAATTCAGCGCTTCACGCACCTTCGGGTTGTCGAACGGTTTTTGCGTGACGTTCATGCTGATGTAACGCTGCATAATAGACGGACTGGCCACCAGTTCCAGGTTTTTGTTCTTCGCCAACAGCGACGCCTGCTCGTATGGGATCGGGAAGGCAAACTGCGCTTCCCCAGTTTGCAGCATGGCCGCACGCGTGTTGTTGTCGGTCACCGGACGCCAGGTAATCGTATCCAGCTTTGGCAGCCCTTGCTGCCAGTAGCCCGCGAACTTCTTAACCTTCACAAAATCCGTCTGATTCCAGGTATCAAGCTGGTACGGCCCGGTCCCTACAGGATGGAAACCGATCTCCTTACCGTATTTTTCCAGCGCGGCGGGAGAAATCATCGCCGTTGCCGGGTGCGCCAGAATATTGATAAAGGCAGAGAACGGCTGTTTCAGCGTAATCTTCACCGTCGACGGATCGACGACTTCGGTTTTATCGATATTCTTATACAGGTTGTAACGTTTCAGATGGTTTTCCGGGTTACTGGCCCGATCGAGGTTAGCTTTTACCGCATCGGCATTGAAGTCAGTTCCATCCTGAAACTTCACGCCCTGGCGCAGCTTAAGGGTATAGGTCAGCCCATCATCAGAAACCGTATAACTCTCCGCGAGCACATTTTTCAGTTTCATCTCTTTATCAAGACCAAACAGCCCCTGATAAAACGACTTCGCTACCGCCTGTGACAACGTGTCATTCGCGTCATAGGGGTCGAGCGTCGTGAAATTGGATCCCACGGCCACCACTACATCTTTGGCGGCCCAGCCAGGCGATGCGGCCAGTGCAGAGGCCACTCCCACAGCAACCAGCCATTTTCGAGCAACAATTTTTGTCATGTTATTCTCCTTAAACCCTGCCTGCCTGTTATAAACGCGAAAGCGCATTTTCTGGTAGCGGACGCGCAACATAATGCCCCGGACCAACTAACTGGAGTGATACGGGGGAAATCTCTTCGCCACGTTTACGAATATTGCTGGGGATATCGTCCGACAACAGCACGCGCTGGGGACGGTGATGGGATGGATCGGCGACCGGAACTGCTGCCATCAGCTTGCGAGTGTACGGATGTTGCGGATTTTCAAACACCGCCCGTCGGGTGCCTATCTCAACGATCTGCCCCAGATACATTACCGCCACACGATGACTGATCCGTTCCACTACCGCCATATCGTGGGAAATAAACAGGTATGCGATACCCAATTCTCGCTGCAGATCGAGCATCAGATTGATGATTTGCCCGCGAATTGAAACATCCAGCGCCGAGACAGATTCATCGGCAATAATCACTTTGGGATTGAGCGCCAATGCCCGTGCAATACAGATACGTTGACGCTGACCGCCGGAAAACTCGTGCGGATAGCGCCAGGCATGCTCAGGTAGCAAGCCTACACGTTCCAACAACCATGCAACCCGTTTTGATCCCGCATCGCCCTGCAATAACCCATGTACCCGTAGCGGCTCCAGAATGGAATATCCCACGGTCTGGCGCGGATCGAGCGAGGCATACGGATCCTGGAAGATAAACTGAATATCCCGACGCAGCGGCTGCAACTTGCTGGCAGCAAGGGTATCAATACGCTGTCCGTTGAAAATGATTTCCCCACGCTGAGACTCAACCAGGCGCAGCAGCGCCCGCCCGGTGGTGGATTTCCCGCAGCCCGACTCCCCCACCAGTGAGAGCGTTTCTCCAGGCCACAGGTCAAAGCTGACGTTTTCCACTGCATGCACCTCGCGAGTCACGCGATTTAGAATGCCGCTGCGCAGAGGAAAACGCGTCACCAAATTACGTACCCGCAGAATAGGCTCGCCTTCAACCACGGTGTCCTGCTCGGTCTGCGGTTCTACATGACTGGGATCGTGCAATGAAATGAGCGGGAAACGGCGCGGAAGCTCATGCCCGTTCATCGCCCCAAGCTGCGGCACGGCTGCCAACAGCGCTTTGGTATAGGGATGCTGGGGAGCGTGAAAAATTTGTTCAACGCTGCCGGTTTCTACCGCCTCGCCCTGATACATCACCAGCACGCGGTCAGCAATATCCGCCACAACGCCCATATCGTGGGTAATGAAGATCACTCCCATCGACATATCCTGCTGCAACACTTTTATCAGTTGCAGGATCTGCGCCTGAATGGTGACATCCAGCGCGGTCGTCGGCTCATCGGCAATTAAAACCGCAGGGCGACACGACAGTGCCATGGCGATCATCACCCGCTGGCGCATACCGCCGGAAAGCTGGTGTGGATAACGCGATAAAATCGCCTTCGCCTCGGGGATACGCACCTGATCGAGCATCCGCTTCGCTTCTACCATCGCCTCTTCGTGGCTGGCACCCTGGTGCAAGCGAATAGACTCGGCAATTTGCTCGCCCACGGTAAACACCGGATTGAGCGATGTCATAGGCTCCTGGAAGATCATCGCGATATCCGCACCGCGCACGTGACGCATTTGTGATGCGCTCTGTTCACCCAGCTCAATAACCTGCCGGTTGCGGCGTCGCAGCAGCATTTCATCGCAGCTTACCTCGCCGCCTGCTTGTTCAATCAGACGCATCAGCGACAAGGCTGTCACCGACTTTCCTGAACCGGACTCACCAACAATCGCCAGCGTTTCGCCACGCTTCAGGCGAAATGACAGATTACGCACTGCGCTGACACGCTGCTGCTCCTGTTCAAAGGCAATATTCAGATTGCTGACTGCCAGCACGTCGCTGGCATCAAGCTCATCACTGTGTGGCAACGCTATCTCCTTTTTCCCGATAAATACCGGTGGTTGGCGTATCGCCTGCGTATCCCCAGGCGCGGTACATGCCTTCGCTATTAAACGGCAAGGCCACGTTGCCCTCATGATCGATAGCAATTAAACCGCCACTGCCGCCAAGCGCCGGTAATTTTTCCATCACTACGCGTTCACACGCTTCGGATAAACTCAGGCCGCCATAGTCCATCAACGCCGCAATGTCATAGGCCGCCAGCGCACGAATAAAGACTTCCCCGGTTCCGGTGCAGGAGACTGCCACACTTGCGTTATTGGCATAACAGCCTGCGCCGACCAACGGACTGTCACCCACCCGCCCCGGTAATTTGTTGGTCATTCCACCGGTCGATGTTGCGGCCGCCAGATTGCCAAACATATCTAACGCGACCGCCCCCACGGTACCCATTTTGTTGTTTTCATCCAGCGGACTCGCGCTATGGTCCAGCACCGTTTCACCCACTGTTCGCGCCGCCAGTAGTTGAGCGTAGCGTTCTGGCGTCGAGAAAATATCCGCTGATACGCGCTCCATACCCTGCGCAATGGCAAAGTTTTCAGCCCCTTCACCTATCATCATGACGTGTGGGCTGTGTTCCATTACCAGGCGCGCCGCGAGAATCGGATTGCGTAAATGGCTGACTCCGGCGACGGCTCCCGCATTCAGCGTGTTACCGTCCATCACGCAGGCATCCAGTTCATGGGTTTCATCACGGGTATACACCGCGCCAATTCCGGCATTAAACAACGGACACTCTTCCAGCAGGCGCACGGCTTCGGTAACGACATCCAGTGCGTTACGACCGTCCTCAAGCATCCGCTGACCGGTTTCAACGATATCCGACAGCGCCTGAATATAACGCAACTCTTGCTCCTGACTCAGCTGCGAACGGGTGATAGCCCCTGCGCCGCCGTGAATTGCAATGACTGCTTTACCCATTTTTTTCGTCCATTAGGTGGCAGGTACCGGGGTTATAAATATCAGAATTTCTGTGACTTATTGATTCGATTTTTGAATATAGAAAGATGCAGACGTCATGTAAAGGTAAAGGCCCGTACCTCACGCCCCATCCCATCAGGTTATTTAGATGAGTTAAACAGAAAGAGTATCTTCCAACATCGTTGAATATATTATTCAAGCCGATCGGCAATCTGTTTTTTTGCATAAAACACAAAGCGTTCAACAGATGGCATAGACGCAGCCCAGTTCTTTTTGGTTAACCCCAGGTATTCCGCACGTGCGGCTTGCAGCGTATCAGCATACTCATCGGGTAATTGCGGTATAAGCCAGGAAGCGGCTTCATCTTTAGCGACAATATTGCCCGTAACTACGCTGTACCAAATACGCGCCAGAGTAAGGATGATATTTCGCTCGTCACCCTCTAAATCGCCCGGTTTCTGCCACATATCAAGGATATGCCGAAACGTTTGCAAGACATCGCTAAAAGGGATGACGTTGAATAACGTCTCAGCGGGTTCACCGAACAACGCTACGCTGACGCGCCGGGCCTGGGTCAGCAGGATGGAAAGATCAGGATCCACCTGTCTCGGTTCAACAATTCCCGCGCGAATATCGTCACGCAACCATTCGCCAAATTGCATTTCTCTTGACGGTGGGAATCGCCACGGCACAAGTTGTGAATAGACCACGATGGTCACTTCCAGCGCCCGATAGCTATCAACGCTGCCAGGCGGTGCTGATATTTCCAGAAAACCCTGCATCAGATCTTTTCTTTGCCGGGTATTCAGTGGCTGCCTAATGGTAACCAGTAAATCGATATCGCTTTGGGGCTTTAAGCCACCTTCAACAGCAGAGCCATACAAATGAACAGCAACCAGGTCGCCCTCTATTATCCGCGCAATCAGTGCACTGGCGGCATTCACCTGTTGTCGAATTGAATTCGGGATAGTCGCAGCCATTTAGCCTCCTGGAAAAAAGCAGAAATAATGAGTCTATACTGCATTTTTCGTGTAGCGCTATTCTCTGGCAGAAAACCTGTCTCAGATCGGATCCTAAGCCTGAGGTAGCATACTGTCCGCATCCATTTTCTGACATAATGAGCGGATTCGATTTTGCCCCGCAGGAGTCTTCTCATGGAATTTACCGCCGGACTGATGCCGCTTGAAACGGCTCTCTCTCAGATGCTTTCGCGTATTACCCCACTCACCGCCGTCGAAACGCTGCCGCTGGTTCAATGCTTTGGCCGCATTCTGGCCACCGACGTCATCTCCCCGATTGATGTGCCGGGATTCGATAACTCGGCAATGGATGGCTATGCGGTGCGATTAGCCGATTTACAATCAGACCAGCCTCTTGCGGTGGCTGGCAAAGCCTTTGCTGGTCAACCATTCCACGGCGAGTGGCCTGCGGGAACCTGCATCCGCATTATGACCGGTGCCCCGGTGCCTGCCGGTTGTGAAGCGGTGGTGATGCAGGAGCAAACGGAACAAACTGACGACGGTGTGCGTTTTACCGCCGAGGTCCGCAGCGGACAAAATATTCGTCTGCGCGGTGAAGATATAGCAAACGGCGCGGTGGTATTCCCTACCGGAACTCGTCTGACAACCGCCGAGCTTCCTGTTCTGGCCTCGCTCGGCATTGCCGAAGTACCGGTCGTTCGCAAAGTTCGCGTGGCGTTGTTCTCCACCGGTGATGAGCTGCAACTGCCGGGTCAACCGCTGGGCGACGGGCAGATTTATGACACAAACCGTCTGACCGTTCACCTGATGCTGCAGCAGCTGGGCTGCGAAGTGATCAACTTAGGAATTATTCGCGACGATCCCAACGCGCTGCGGGCCGCGTTTATCGAAGCCGACAGCCAGGCCGACGTCGTCATCAGCTCTGGTGGCGTTTCGGTAGGCGAAGCGGATTACACCAAAACCATTCTGGAAGAGCTGGGAGAAATTGCCTTCTGGAAGCTGGCCATCAAACCCGGTAAACCGTTCGCGTTTGGTAAACTGAGCAACAGCTGGTTTTGCGGCCTGCCGGGTAATCCGGTTTCTGCGGCCCTCACCTTTTATCAGCTGGTGCAACCGATGCTGGCGAAACTCAGCGGCAACACCGCCTGTGGGTTGCCTGCGCGCCAGCGCGTGCGCACCGCCTCACGCCTGAAGAAAACGCCAGGGCGTCTGGATTTTCAACGTGGTGTATTGCAGCGTACCGCGGAAGGCGAACTGGAAGTCACCACCACCGGACACCAGGGCTCGCATATTTTTAGCTCCTTTAGCCAGGGCAACTGCTTTATCGTGCTGGAGCGCGATCGCGGTAACGTTGAGGCCGGAGAATGGGTTGAGGTCGAGCCGTTTAACGCACTGTTTGGAGGCCTGTAATGGCAGAACTCAGCGACCAGGAGATGATGCGCTATAACCGGCAAATCATTCTGCGCGGCTTCGATTTCGAAGGTCAGGAAGCGCTCAAAGATGCGCGGGTACTGGTCGTTGGTCTGGGGGGACTGGGATGCGCAGCAACCCAGTACCTTGCGGGCGCTGGCATCGGGCATTTAACCCTGCTCGACTTTGACACGGTCTCCGTGTCAAACCTCCAACGCCAGACGCTGCACAGCGATGCAACAGTCGGGCAACCCAAAGTGCTATCCGCCCGTGACGCGCTAGCGCGGATTAACCCTTATATCGCCATTACGCCGGTGAATGCGCTGCTTGACGATAGCGAGATTCACGCGCTTATTACCGAACACGATTTGGTGCTGGACTGTACGGATAACGTCAGCATCCGCAATCAGCTGAATGCCGGATGTTTTGCCGCCAGAGTCCCGCTGGTTTCCGGTGCAGCTATTCGCATGGAAGGACAAATTACCGTATTTACATACCAGGACGGTGAGCCCTGCTACCGTTGCCTGAGTCGTCTGTTCGGTGAAAATGCCCTGACCTGCGTAGAAGCCGGAGTGATGGCCCCGCTGATCGGCGTGATCGGATCGTTACAGGCGATGGAAGCCATTAAGCTACTGGCAAACTATGGTAAACCGGCATCCGGAAAAATCGTCATGTACGATGCCATGACCTGCCAGTTTCGCGAAATGAAGCTGATGCGCAACCCGGGGTGTGAGGTTTGCGGGCAGTAAAAAAGTCGGGTGACGGCTTCGCCTTACCCGACCTACAACGGCTCGAACGTAGGCCGGGTAAGCGTTAGCACCACCCGGCAACAGCATCAGATCGACGTGCGACCGAATGCGCTCTGCCAGTCGTGCTCAAACTTCGCGACGGCAGCATCAACCGCCGGAGAGCTAATCATCTGCTGAGCAACGTCCAGCGGTAGCGTGATGGACTCGCAGCCCGCCAGCAGACAATCCAGCGCCTGACGCGGCGTTTTGAAGCTGGCTGCCAGTACTTTGGCGTGCGGGGCATGCATTTTCAGTAACGTCTGCAGGTCGGTCACCGTCTGAATGCCATCCCCTCCTTGCGCATCCACGCGGTTAACGTATGGCGCAACGTATTCCGCACCCGCCAGAGCAGCCAATAACCCTTGAGCTGCACCGTATACCGCAGTACCCAACGTCGGGATCCCTTCTTCTTTCAGCAATTTTATAGCCGCCAGACCTTCTGCTGTCACCGGCACTTTGACCACGATATCAGCAATGATTGCCCGCAGCTTACGCGCATCGCTGACCATCCCTTCGGCGGTGGTCGCCATCACCTGAGCAAACAGACGCCCTTGCCCTCCCATCGCTTCCTGCAGTTGCGGCAGTAGTACTTCCAGCGTCTGGTTCCCTGCCGCCACAATGCTCGGGTTAGTGGTCACCCCTGCCAGCGGGAAAATGCGCGCCAGAGCTTTTACCGCATCAACATCAGACGTATCTAAATAGAGTTCCATAACCTTTCCTCAAACGAATAATTAGCATGAATAAAAGGTAGCACGGCGAAACCTCACGGTTAGTTGACGCATGTCAATATAACTTTCATTCGAAAGTAATTTAATCTTTATACGAAAGAAAAGAGGTCGCTTATGATTTTCAATATCCAGCGCTACTCCACGCATGATGGCCCCGGTATTCGTACCGTGGTGTTCCTTAAGGGATGCTCCCTGGGCTGTCGGTGGTGCCAGAATCCGGAAAGCCGCGCCCGCACGCAGGACCTGCTTTATGACGCGCGTTTGTGCCTCGACGGTTGCGATCTCTGTGCTCAGGCTGCACCCGCGGTGATTGAACGGGCGCTGGGCGGATTACTTATTCATCGCGAAAAACTGACCGATGACGCTCTCACCCTACTGACCGACTGCTGTCCGACTCAGGCGTTAACCGTCTGCGGAGAGGTAAAAAGCGTGGACGATATCATGGCGACCGTATTGCGAGATAAACCGTTTTACGATCGTAGCGGTGGCGGGCTCACCCTCTCGGGCGGCGAACCGTTTATGCAGCCAGAACTGGCGGCAGAATTATTCAAAGCCAGCCACGACGCGGGCATTCATACGGCGGTCGAAACCTGTCTGCATGTCCCGTGGAAGTATATTGAACCATCATTACCTGACGTCGATCTGTTTCTGGCCGATCTAAAACACGTGGCGGATGCGCCGTTTAAACAATGGACCGATGGCAGTGCCTCTCGCGTACTGGAAAATCTAAAAAAACTGGCTGCCGCCGGTAAAAAAATGATTATCCGCGTACCGCTGATTCAGGGATTCAACGCAGACGAAGCCGCTATTCAGGCCATTACCGATTTTGCCGCCGATGAGCTTCACGTCGGTGAGATCCATTTTTTGCCCTACCACACCCTTGGCATCAACAAATACCACTTACTCAGTCAACCCTACAACGCACCGGATAAACCGCTTGATGCGCCAGCACTGCTCGAATTTGCCCAGCAGTACGCCAGCCTTAAAGGTTTAACCGCGACCCTACGAGGATAATCGCCATGACCACTCTGAAACTGGACACACTCAGCGACCGTATCAAAGCGCATAAAACGGCCCTGATCCACATCGTGAAACCACCGGTTTGTACCGAGCGCGCCCAGCACTATACCGAGATGTATCAGCAACACCTGGATAAGCCTATCCCGGTACGTCGTGCACTGGCACTAGCTCATCATCTGGCGGAACGTACCATCTGGATCAAACATGACGAACTGATCATTGGTAACCAGGCAAGCGAAGTGCGTGCTGCGCCTATTTTCCCGGAATACACCGTCTCCTGGATTGAAAAAGAGATCGACGACCTCGCCGACAGACCGGGCGCAGGCTTTGCGGTAAGCGAAGAGAACAAACGTGTATTGCATGAGGTGTGCCCATGGTGGCGTGGTCAGACCGTGCAGGATCGCTGCTACGGGATGTTCACTGATGAGCAGAAAGGGCTGCTGGAAACCGGCATTATCAAAGCCGAAGGTAACATGACCTCCGGCGACGCACACCTGGCGGTAAACTTCCCGCTGCTGCTGGAAAAAGGTCTCGACGGCCTGCGTCACAAAGTCGATGAACGTCGCTCCCGCATCAATTTGACATGTCTGGAAGACCTCCATGGCGATCAGTTCCTGAAAGCGATTGATATCGTGCTGGAAGCCGTCAGCCTGCACATTGCGCGCTTTGCTGCGCTGGCGCGTAAAATGGCATCCACGGAAACCCGCACCAGCCGTCGAGATGAACTGCTGACCATGGCGGAAAACTGCGATGTGATCGCCCATGAGCCGCCAAAAACGTTCTGGCAGGCATTGCAGTTGTGCTATTTCATCCAGTTGATCCTGCAAATTGAATCAAACGGTCACTCGGTGTCGTTTGGTCGTATGGATCAATACCTCTACCCGTTCTATCGTCGCGACGTCGAGTTGAACCAGAGTCTGGATCGTGAGCACGCCATTGAACTGTTGCACAGCTGCTGGCTGAAACTGCTGGAAGTGAACAAAATCCGTTCCGGCTCCCATTCGAAAGCCTCGGCGGGCAGTCCGCTGTATCAGAACGTGACCATTGGTGGTCAAAACCTGGTCAACGGCCAGCCGATGGATGCCGTCAACCCGCTCTCCTACGCGATTCTGGAGTCCTGTGGCCGTCTGCGTTCTACGCAGCCAAACCTGAGCGTGCGTTATCACGCGGGGATGAGTAATGACTTCCTTGATGCCTGCGTGCAGGTGATCCGCTGCGGTTTCGGGATGCCAGCCTTTAACAACGATGAAATCGTCATACCGGAATTCATTAAGTTGGGCATTGAACCGCAGGATGCCTATGACTATGCGGCCATTGGGTGTATCGAAACCGCAGTCGGCGGGAAATGGGGCTACCGTTGCACCGGCATGAGCTTTATTAACTTTGCCCGCGTGATGCTGGCGGCACTGGAAGGTGGGCGTGATGCCACCAGTGGCAAAGTCTTTCTGCCACAGGAAAAAGCGCTCTCGGCTGGTAACTTCAACAATTTCGACGAAGTGATGGATGCCTGGGATACGCAAATCCGCTACTACACGCGTAAATCCATAGAAATTGAGTATGTCGTCGACACCATGCTGGAAGAGAACGTGCACGATATTCTGTGTTCCGCGCTGGTAGACGACTGCATTGAACGGGCGAAAAGCATTAAGCAAGGCGGCGCGAAGTATGACTGGGTATCGGGTTTGCAGGTGGGTATTGCCAACCTCGGTAATAGCCTGGCAGCAGTGAAGAAACTGGTCTTTGAACAGGGCGCTATTGGTCAACAACAGCTGGCCGCCGCGCTGGCCGATGATTTTGACGGTCTGACCCATGAGCAGTTACGCCAACGACTGATCAACGGCGCGCCGAAATATGGCAACGATGACGATAGCGTTGATACGCTGCTGGCCCGCGCTTATCAGACCTATATCGATGAACTGAAACAGTATCATAATCCGCGTTACGGACGTGGCCCGGTTGGCGGCAATTACTACGCCGGGACCTCATCTATTTCGGCAAACGTGCCGTTCGGCGCAGCAACGATGGCAACGCCGGATGGCCGTAAAGCACACACTCCGCTGGCAGAAGGCGCAAGCCCGGCTTCCGGGACGGACCATCTCGGCCCAACGGCGGTAATTGGCTCGGTGGGTAAACTGCCGACCGGTTCGATTCTCGGCGGCGTGCTGTTAAATCAGAAGCTCAACCCGGCCACGCTGGAAAATGAATCCGATAAGCAAAAGCTGATGATCCTGCTGCGTACCTTCTTCGAAGAGCACAAAGGCTGGCATATTCAGTACAACATTGTCTCCCGTGAAACGCTGCTGGAAGCCAAAAAACACCCGGATCAATATCGTGACCTGGTGGTCCGTGTAGCAGGTTATTCCGCCTTTTTCACTGCGCTTTCTCCGGATGCGCAAGACGACATCATCGCGCGTACTGAACATATGCTGTAAACAATATTGTCGGCCGGATGAGATTCCACACCGCCATCCGGCACGCTACCCTCCCCATTGCCGGATGCGCTGATGCTTATCCGGCCTACAACGATTCTTCCCGTAGCCGGGTAAGGCAAAGCTACCATCCGGCTTTTTACTTTCATTCGAAATTAAATTTGTGCTACAGGTCACATTGTTATTAGAATGTTTCTGGTTGCAGTAATCGCCAGGAGCCTATCTTTATGACCATCAAAGTTATCGTCACCGATATGGACGGAACTTTTCTCGACGACGCCAAGAAATACGATCGTGCACGTTTTATGGCGCAGTATCTGGAACTGAAAAAACGAAATATCGAATTTGTCGTGGCCAGCGGTAACCAGTATTACCAGCTGATCTCCTTTTTCCCGGAGCTCAAAGAGGAAATTTCTTTTGTCGCTGAGAACGGGGCTTTGGTCTTTGAACATGGCAAACAGCTGTTTCACGGCGAGCTTACCCGCCACGAATCCCGTATTGTCATTGGTGAACTGCTAAAAGATAAGCAGCTCAACTTTGTGGCTTGTGGGCTGCAAAGCGCTTACGTTAGCGAAAATGCGCCGGAGTCCTTTGTCGCATTGATGTCAAAACACTACCATCGCCTGAAACCCGTAAAGGATTATCAGGATATCGATGATGTGCTGTTCAAGTTCTCGCTAAATTTACCGGACCAACAAATCCCATTGGTTATCGATCACCTGCATGCTGCGCTGGACGGCATTATGAAGCCCGTCACCAGCGGCTTCGGGTTTATCGATCTGATCATTCCGGGCCTACATAAAGCCAACGGGATCAGCCGCCTGCTTAAACGCTGGAACCTGTCACCGCAAAACGTAGTCGCCATTGGCGATAGCGGAAACGACGCGGAAATGCTGAAAATGGCGCACTACTCTTTCGCCATGGCCAACGCGGCAGAGAATATCAAAGCGATTGCTCGCTATCAGACCGACGACAATAACCATCAGGGCGCGCTGAACGTAATTCAGGCTGTGCTGGATAACACCTCCCCTTTTAACGTCTAATCCTGCCAACCGGGGTATCCCTCATCCCGGTTTTCACTCTTTTTCTATTTTGCTCACTCCATCAAGTTTTAAACTTGCGTTAACTAAATTTTAACTTATATTATCATCTGTAAGTTAGTTAAGTTTCGAATGAAAGTTAATGCGAGGTGGATATGGCTTTTACTTTTACCAGCGACACGCTGCCTGCCGATCACAAAGCGGCAATCCGGCAGATGAAACAGCAACTGCGGGCACAGCTTGGGGATGTTCAGTTAATCTTCAATCAGTTGAGCGATGCTATCGCCACCCGGGTGGCGGAAATCAACGCCCTCAAAGCGCAAGGTGCCCCGGTGTGGCCAGTGATATCTTATGCAGATATCAAAGCAGGCCACGTAAGTGCAGAGCAGCGTGAAGAAATTAAGCGTCGCGGATGCGCAGTCATTAAAGGTCATTTCCCTCGCGAACAGGCTCTCGGATGGGACAGCTCAATGCTGGACTATCTGGACCGCAACCACTTTGACGACGTCTATAAAGGACCCGGCGATAATTTCTTCGGTACTCTGAGCGCATCACGGCCTGAAATCTACCCCATCTACTGGTCCCAGGCGCAGATGCAGGCCCGCCAGAGTGAAGAAATGGCCAATGCACAGTCGTTCCTCAATCGTTTGTGGACCTTTACAAGCGAATGTAAACAATGGTTTAACCCGGATATCAGCGTTATTTACCCTGACCGTATTCGCCGTCGACCCCCGGGAACCACGTCCAAAGGGCTGGGCGCGCATACGGATTCCGGCGCGCTGGAACGCTGGCTTCTTCCGGCATATCAGCAGGTCTTTGCTCATGTTTTCAATGGCAAGCTGGAAGATTACGATCCGTGGCAGGCGGCGCATCGCACTGAGGTAGAAGAGTACACGGTGGATAACACCACCAAATGTTCGGTATTCCGTACCTTCCAGGGCTGGACTGCACTGTCCGATATGCTGCCAGGTCAGGGATTGTTGCATGTGGTCCCGATCCCTGAAGCGATGGCGTATGTGCTGTTACGCCCATTGCTTGACGATGTGCCGGAAGATGAACTTTGCGGCGTCGCGCCCGGCCGGGTGCTGCCGATTTCCACGCAATGGCATCCTCTGCTGATTGAAGCGTTAACCAGCATTCCACAACTGGACGCCGGAGACTCCGTCTGGTGGCATTGTGATGTGATTCACTCCGTCGCACCGGTGGAAAATCAGCAGGGTTGGGGTAACGTGATGTACATTCCTGCCGCACCGATGTGCGAAAAGAATCTGGCCTACGCCCACAAAGTGAAGGCCGCGCTGGAAAAAGGTGCATCACCGGGTGATTTTCCACGGGAGGATTATGAAACTAACTGGGAAGGACGCTTCACGCTGGAGGATTTGAATATCCACGGTAAACGCGCGCTGGGGATTGTTTAATTTTATATCCCCTTATCCCTAAGTATCTCGTGTTACAGGTGCAACCATCACACCTGTAACACGAGAACGACGGGAGACTTATTCGACGCCTTTACTACGCAGGTAATCTTCGTAGTTACCGGTGAAGTCGATTACGCGTTCCGGCGTAATTTCAATCACGCGGGTTGCCAGCGAGCTGACGAACTCACGGTCATGAGAAACGAAGATCAGCGTGCCCTGGTACATTTCCAGCGCCATGTTCAGCGACTCGATAGATTCCATATCCAGGTGGTTGGTCGGTTCATCCATAACCAGGATATTCGGTTTCTGCATCATCAGCTTACCGAACAGCATGCGTCCTTTTTCACCACCGGAGAGCACTTTTGCAGGTTTCTTGATATCGTCCTGGCTGAACAGCAGACGACCAAGGAAGCTGCGTACTACCTGCTCATCATCGCCTTCCTGCTTCCACTGACTCATCCATTCGAAAACAGTCAGATCGTTTTCGAACTCGTATTCATGATCCTGCGCGTAGTAACCGACCTGGGCGTTTTCAGACCACTTAACGGTACCGTTGTCCGGCTGTAAGTCGCCAACCAACGTTTTCAGCATGGTGGATTTACCCACGCCGTTGGCACCAATGATGGCAACCTTCTCCCCTACTTCCAGCAGCAGGTTGAAGTTTTTAAACAGCGGGCCTTCATCAAAACCTTTCGCCAGCGCTTCCACTTCCAGCGCGTTACGGAACAGTTTCTTATCCTGTTCGAAGCGGATGAACGGGTTCTGACGGCTGGACGCTTTCACTTCGTCGAGCTTAATCTTATCAATCTGACGCGCACGAGAAGTCGCCTGTCGAGATTTAGACGCGTTGGCGCTAAAGCGGCTGACGAAGGATTGCAGATCGGCAATCTGTGCTTTCTTCTTGGCGTTATCGGCCAGCAGACGTTCACGCGCCTGGGTTGCCGCCGTCATGTATTCGTCGTAGTTACCCGGATAAACACGCAGTTCGCCGTAGTCCAGATCCGCCATGTGCGTACAGACCATGTTCAGGAAGTGACGGTCGTGTGAAATGATGATCATGGTGCTGTCACGCTCGTTCAGCGTCTGCTCCAGCCAACGGATGGTGTCGATATCCAGGTTGTTCGTTGGTTCGTCGAGCAGGAGAATGTCCGGGTTAGAGAACAGCGCCTGCGCCAGAAGCACACGCAGCTTCCAGCCGGGTGCGACTTCGCTCATCGGGCCGTAATGCTGTTCTACCGGAATACCTACGCCCAGCAGCAGTTCACCCGCACGCGCTTCCGCAGAGTAGCCGTCCATTTCGCCATACTGAACTTCGAGGTCAGCAACTTTATAGCCGTCTTCTTCGCTCATCTCGGCCAGAGCGTAAATGCGATCGCGCTCCTGCTTCACTTCCCACAGTTCAGCGTGACCCATGATCACGGTGTCAAGCACGGTGAACTCTTCAAAGGCGAACTGATCCTGGCGCAGCTTACCAATACGCTCGTTAGGATCGAGGGAAACGTTGCCCAGCGTCGGTTCGAGATCGCCGCCGAGAATTTTCATAAAAGTGGATTTACCGCTACCGTTCGCGCCAATCAGGCCGTAACGGTTGCCGCCGCCAAATTTGACGGAAATATTTTCAAACAGCGGCTTACTGCCGAACTGCATGGTGATATTGTTGCAAAGAAGCAAAATTGATACTCTCTCGTAGGTTACTGAGGTGGTTATGAAACAAAACGGGCAAGCATACTCTTACATAAGATTCTCATCAAAGAAGCAAGAACAAGGCGACTCCGTAAGACGTCAAACTGAGCTTGCTGAACAGTACGCACATGCGAATAGTTTGATTCTATCAGATAAGAACTTTCAAGACCTCGGAATCTCAGCATTCAAAGAGGGAAACAGACCTTCACTCGGTGACATGCTTGAAGCAATCGAGAAAGGTCAGATTGAACAGGGTTCGACTATCATCATTGAATCGTTAGACCGCCTGAGTCGCCGAGGCATCGACGTGACTCAACAGATAATTAAGTCGATCCTGCAACACAACATCTTTATCGCTTCACTGGTTGATGGTCTATTATTGAACCAAGAATCTGTCAACGACCTCGTAAGTGTCATCAGGATAGCCTTGGCAGCGGACCTTGCCTATAAAGAGTCCGAGAAAAAATCGCAGCGCCTACGTGAAACGAAAAGACAACAACGACAACGAGCACTAAACGGTGAAGTTATCAACAAAATTCTGCCTTTCTGGTTAGAACGGAAAGAAGATAAATTTTATTTTAGTGACAGAGTGGATTCGGTCATAAGAATCATTCAGTTACGACGAGAAGGATTTGGAACAAATAAAATCGCTAAAGCGCTAAACGACGAAGGTCATCGACCATTACGTTCTACTGGCTGGAATCATACAACGGTTGGAAAAACAATAAACTCGGTTGCACTTTACGGTGCATATCAAACATCTGAGACGACTAAAGATCGGAAAGTCATTCTGCTTGATATCATAGAGAATTATTATCCTGCAGTTATCAGCAAAGAAGAATTCATGCTTTTACAGTCTGATCAGAAACAAAACAAGCCTGGATATAAGTCGGAACACAATGCCTTCGCTGGAATATTAAAACACGAATGCGGGGGTTCTCTTGTCAGAAAATTCCACGTTGCTTCTGGAAAAACATATCAATACCATGTTTGTGCTAATGCAAGAGATGGAAAGTGTAACATAACGAAAAATTTTAAAAATATAGAAATAGCACTTTATCGGATAATGAGAAAACTGAAACTTGAGAAAAGTACCAATCTTGATGGGGCATTATTGATAGAGCGAGACACAATAAAATTAAAGATTCAGGAGCTAAATAATATGCTTCTCACTGAATCCAAGATCCCGACAAGTGTAATCCAAACGATAAATAACCTTGAGGATAAATTGCACGAACTTGAAGAAAAAATCAAGAAACAGAATAGTATGATTATCTCAGAACGGGCATTTGATTTGAATCTATTGCAGGAGATTAAAGACCCACAAGAACTGAACATGATGCTTAAGCGAGTTATCGAACAGATAACCGTTTATAATATAGGTAAAAAATGGAGAATAAAAGTTCTGTACAGAAACAAACACGTTCAGAGCTTCCTTTGGGATGGTGAAAAAATTAGTTTTATTACTGATACTAAAGAAATATTAGATCTCGTTAATTCTTGGGTCTAAAATGAATGTCTATCCATCGCTATAACGCCATGAATCGCTCTGTATCTTGTCAGAGCGATTAAAGCAGGCGTGGGCATTATTTAATACAAAAACCCCGTAAAACTCGATACAGTGCGTTTTAGAGCAAGGGGGCTAAATTACATTATCCATTACGTCTACATACTGATCCCATTGTTCCGCTTCTTATCGAAACACCTCTATAGTTGCTGTAACTCCCCAGGTAAGTTGAATGTAATCCCCTTCTTTGGGAATACTCGATACTAACCCGCCCCTCCCCACCTTAACATTACGCATATCATTCCTTGAAAAACCATTAAATACAATAATCTTCGTAGCCATGCCACCTCTTCTACCCACATCAATCGATCGATTTTATAGATCAATATACAATTATTGATAGATTTTACAGATCAATGTAAAATCAAGTCTCTCAGACTGATTTCGGTTCGAAATCAACCAATTTACGTTTACTGAAGAGTCGCAGTTTTTCGATAGCACAAGGAAAGACATACGCATGAAGCCAAGAAAACTCTTTATAATCATCACGTTGAATGCTTTTTTGATTTCAAGCAGCGCTACAGCAGCCTCAGATAACCGCATCAGTTTCCAGAATATTGATACCGTGGATGACCTTATGGCGCTCCCAGCAAGTGAACTTTGCCTGAATGGTGGACCTACGTCAGATGACATAGAACTCATATTGCTAAATGGCCCCTTGGCACGTTCTATGTATCAAAATGACCCTACGGCAGCACGGATGGTCATTAATGAACAATCCGCAAACATTAAAACCAGAATCAAAGAAAAGTGCTCAAATCCAGATAAGCCCGTGCGTAAGTTAACGAAAGGAATGTTTAAGAACGGAGACGATGTGTGCAAACGTGGAGCGCCGACGATAGAAGAAGCTAAAGTATTCATTAACGAGTCGGACGACCCTGAATTGAATATTGATAAACAATTGCAAGCCATTCCTTATGAATATCGCCTCATATTGGAAGAAGGTGCGAAATTAAATGGGTATACACTTCGTGAAATGTTTATTGAGGATATAGCTACGAAGATCTCAAAAAGTTGGGAAAAAGCGTGTGCTGATAAATCATATTTTCAGAATAAAGCAAAGAACATCACAACCGCTCATGACAAGCTAACAACACCGCATTCCCCGGAAGAAGATTATCGTATTGCGGATAAAAAGCTTAACGATACATGGAAAGAACTACCAACTGAAACACGTAAATCTTTGCTACCATCGCAACGAAAATGGATCAAACAACAGGCTACCTGCAATCAGGATGTTCAATGCTTAATTGACATGACCAATAAGCGCATCACTGAACTGGAGGCTGAAAATGCTAATTAATGATTTAACCGTAGTATTGGTCCATGACCATTTAGCACAATCACCGGGCAATACCTACCAAGGAAAATACACAGTAGGGCGATTTCATCTGACAGATTCGTTCATCGTTGGATATATGAAGCTGATACATGGAATCGAAATACCTGACTCATGGATCAGTAGCTGCTTCACAAACATATCAGATACCGATACCCGTAAGGTTATGTATATGGAAGGCTGCGACATTTTATCGAAACATATTATGAATGAAATCCGTAGTTCCGTGAAGTCTCCACCTGACAACGTAAAAATATACCGTACTGGCGAACATGTTACCAAAATAGAAATCATGGAAGAACGAAATGAAATCATCTTATGAACGTTATATTAAAAAATCAGTCTTAACGGCTGCTATCTCCTTCGGATTTTTCATGTTGAATGGGATAGCAATCACACCATGCCAGGCTAAAACCCCTCAAATAATACCCACATCAGATGCGGATGCAGTGTCTTTACAACAAGCAACAAAATCCCCCAGACCTTCTGTGATTGATATCCTACCGAGACTGTATACGACTGAAGAGGTTTATGCGCGATTTAAAGAACATGAGTTCCGGGCAACGAACGATTTCAAAAAATGCCGATTGATGGTTACTGGTAAAATAGAAAACATCAGTACTGTTACATTCAGTAAAAAACCATTAGTTACATTGGATATTTCTGGTTCGAATGAAGGACTAAAGTTTATTTTTGAAAATACAGATTATGATAACGATAAGGTAGCAGCGTTAAACGTGGGAGATACAATAATTATTGCCGGATTGAATGCACGACCGGGTACATTTGAAGGTATTTTTTTAGATAATTCGCAAATCATGACTGGTATGATTTCAAAAAAGAAAAGGCAAATGTTGGCTGTGAATGGTGGAGTCTATGATAGGGAGATTTGTCATAAGTAACATTATTTATACTCTTCAAATGCAGGGGCCAAGCCCCCTGCATCTTTCATCAATGGACACTGTACCAAGCGGAATAAAACCTGTAAGGAGCTACATTGGCGATTTTTTTTTGATGACATACGACTCGAAATATCGCGACAGAACATTAAAGCAGGACCTGCCCTGCGAAATGGCCAATCCCCATCGACAAAAACATAGCCAGTGTACTCCAGAACATAATTCTTATGATCGCCCTGACAGGAGGTGCTTTACCTACAACAGAGGATATATAACCAAGGACCACCAGTGAAAAAAGGGTGGAAAGGATAATAAACAAAAAAACCTGCTTTGGAGGAGATAACCATGCAACTATTAAAGGTAACACAGCACCAGCAGAAAAACTCAGAGCAGAAAAGACAGCAGCCTGAAGGGGCTGTGCAGAGTTTGTATCCGTCAGCCCAAGTTCTTCACGGGCATGAGCATCCAGAGCATCTCTCGCCATGAGCTGCTCTGCAACCTTATAGGCAAGCACAGGATCCAGTCCACGTTGTATATAAAGTGAAGTCAGTTCCTGCATTTCACCTTCATAATCGGTTTCCAACTCCCTTTTTTCCTGAGCAAGTGCAGCGTTTTCGGTATCAGCCTGAGATGAGACTGAAACATATTCTCCCGTTGCCATCGACATAGCACCAGAAACCAGTCCGGCAACACCAGCAAGTAAAACTCCCGAAGAACTGGTGTTTGCTGACGCAACACCAAGGACAAGGCTTGCTGTCGAAACAATTCCGTCATTTGCCCCCAATACAGCCGCCCTAAGCCATCCCACTTTTTCGATGCTGTGTCGTTCAAGATGCATATCTTTGCTTTCCTTCAACTACGCACACTAATCGGAATTACGGACATATAAGAATGCCTTGACAGATAATTAAACTATTGTAGTCAATGTTATCCAGCCATTACAGCACACTTTATTAATCATCAATCTATCACACTATTCCGTAACGGAATTTTTCCTTTGGCTACGGATGGTGAGAAATATATGCAGCAACCCCATCGAACCATGCGCCCAGAAATAGGTTTCAATAAATACAGTCAGAAACTTATGCAAATTCAGGACACTTTCTGTCAGCACTGGCGACATTCCAGGAATTGTATTGAGTGCAAACCAGAAACCACCACATGATGCAACGCCCAATAGCGCAAGTACACCAAGCCCCTGGATCAAGGCAGCAATCCCACCAGCATGAGCTTCAGGGAGACGGAATGACATCAGCATTTTGATATCTTCAACCACACCTCGAAAATCAAGGGTCAGCCAAGCAAAATAGTAATGAAATCCTCGTTGTGTCAGCATCCATGCAAGCATGATTAACCCAAGAACAATCAGTGATAATCCAGTGATAACATGGAACCATGTAACGAACCCTGTGAGAGTATAGTCACTGAGAGCATCGCTTTCGGTAAGATTTGAACTAACAATCTGCAATAAAATCAATACAGCTACGATGATATGAAGCACACGTAGAAATGGTGTGTCTTTGTGAGGGAGAGCATTACGTAAATTTTCATTCATAATTTAGCCACTTTGTTAGGGGTGGTTGACCAAATCAATATGCTTTTTATTAACGAAACCTTAACTTATCGGAACTAAACAATACTCTTTAATCAGAAAATGGTATCTAAACCTATAGTACATCACATCTGTAATATGAAGACATTACCATGAAGAAGTGTTTTTCCAGCCAAGAGATCATCAGTATGCTTCCGTGAAGCACGAAGCGGGTATATCTGCCCCGTGCAACATCAATAGGACTTAGCTTATGTTGAGGCAATATGTAGCATCGGTAAGCATGTTTGCGACCCCTACATTTTTATATGTACTGAGCAGATAAGATAACGTATTAGAATTTCTTCACCAGGGCATAACTATCCATTTTAATACAAGCAGGTATATCATGGCAGTTCCGGGATATCTTTCCAGCATATCTACTTTCTCCTGATAGTTCCCGGTTCAGTCAACGCCAAGTTTATTATGGTATTTTCTCATCATACTGCCCAGTTTCTGTGCTGCAATTTTCCCAGCGTCAAGACCTTCCTTTTCAGCGGTACTTTCAACAGCAGTTACCTCATCAATCAGAAGAGACATACCTGCAACATACGTTTCCCTGTCATACCCCTCTATCGGGCCGTTCAAGATGGACTCTGCTGTTGATTTCAGATCCTGCATATCTTTCCTGAAAGATGTAACATCCTCCTCCTTAAGTGCTGCACGGTAGCTTTTATTCATCATCTTCATGGCATGTTCAACACCGTCAGAACCAGCCATTACACTGGTAGATAAAAGAAGGGCTGTTCCTATTATAACAGTATGCATAATTTTTCTCATAATAACTCCATATTGTTTACTATCATTTAAAAAACATCACAACCCGAAGTTGCAACATTGAACAAAGAAAATAATTACCTGCCAATTTCCCCGAAGAAAATAAGCATTAAAATTATTATTTATGATTATTTACACTTCCGTAATCAAGGTCACTTCCCTCCTTAAAATAAGGGTCAACATGTGTCATAACATTTAATACATGATGATTATCTAAAACTGATTTCCTGGCCAAAACAGCAATGTCATGCCCTACTTTCACTGATAAATTACCATCAATTTCCAGATGAACATCAACAACAACAAGGTCCCCCATTTTTCTGGTCTTGAGGTCATGGATGCCTTCGACCCCAGGAGTGGATAGTAATGTTGTTTTTATACTATTTTCAGTTTCAATATCTACGGCCCTGTCCATCAAGTCATGAAGCGAATCTGACATAAATGAATATCCCATTCTGGTCACAATAAGTCCCACAACCAGTGCAGCTACCGGATCAAGCAATTTAAAACCTGATAAACTACCAATAATACCAATAGCCACCACCAAAGATGAGGCAGCATCAGAGCGGGCATGCCAAGCATTTGCAACCAGCATAGTGGATTTTACTCGGGTTGCTACTGCCAGCATATAGCGAAAAAGAAGCTCTTTGATAACCAGTGCAGCTAAGGCTACCCACAGAGCAACAATATGTACCTGAGGAATATCATCTGGCTGTTGCATTTTATTTGCTGCTGACCATAACATCCCGATGCCAACAATGAATAAAATTGTCCCCAGAATTAATGATGCACCATTTTCATAACGATGATGTCCGTAGTGATGGTCATCATCGGGATTTTTTTTACTTTTATGATTAGCAATAAGCACCACAAAGTCTGAAACTAAATCAGACAGAGAATGGATACCATCCGCGATAAGCCCCTGAGATCCGGAAAATACACCAGTAATCACTTGCCCGGATGTCAGAAAACAATTAACAAGCACACTAACCCAAGTACTTTTACGGGCCGCGATGAAACGCTCATGAGAACTAATATCAATATCATCCGTAAATTTGTTTACCTGCACCAGAAACTCCTTATAACAGCATCAACAGTTAATACTAAACAGACTATCCTTCCCGGACAGGTTCTGTGGTGAAAATATAATAATTGGTGAGATTTATTCCTGTAAAGGACGTGCCATGTTTGCGATGACATTCATTTATCATAATTTTTAAACATTAATTTATTCTTAACAGAATATGAAAAAATTGACAGTTACCACAACTATACGCTTACGTTCAGTGTATACGTATTCGGCAAACTAAAATTATTTTACAGGTTATTATGGCAGATGATAAAAACTGGTTATGTAGATGCTAGACTATTCAGGTCCCCAGTAGTGGCTCGCTGTAATTGATAAAGACCTACTGAAATGCAAACTGAGTGGTTCAGTTACAGGAACTGACTACATCGTATAACCCAAGCAAGATCTGAGAACATTCAGTACAACATCTCTTTTAGGTATACCTGATAAAGACCATGACACAAAGTCTCAATAGGGTTATATTTAATTCTATTGACAGCAAAACGACGTAATGTATCATATGGGTGTTGAATTGATATTTAAAAGAGAATCCATAATGAATGTCCGTATCTACTGCCGTGCATCTACTGAAGGCCAACATGCTGATCGTGCATTAGCTAGCTTGCGCGAATTTGCGCAAAGCAAAAACTGGTCGGTTGCCGGAGAATACATTGAGAATGCAAGTGGTGCGAAGCTGGAGCGTGTGGAACTAATGCTTCTCCTCGAAGAAGCACAACCCGGCGATCTGCTTCTTATTGAAGCAATTGACCGTCTCAGTCGTCTTCAGCATGAAGAATGGGCTGAACTCAAAGCCACGCTGAACAGTAAAGGACTGGTTATTGTATCAATGGATTTGCCAACAAGCTGGCAGATGGTTGAAATGTCCGGTAATGACCTAACCAGCGGCATTCTTCGGGCAGTCAATGCTATGCTGATCGATATCCTTGCGACAATGGCACGACAAGATTATGAAACCCGCCGTAAACGCCAGGCACAGGGGATTGAGAGAGCAAAACAGGCAGGTTTGTACACGGGGAAAGAAAAAGATATGGAAGCCCGTGAGACTGTTCGCGAAATGCTGGAACAGAACGTTAAACCAGCCCACATAATGAAAGCAGCAGATATCAGCCGTGCCACATTTTACCGAATCAAGAAGGAATTAATAAACTAATTTCATTCGATTCTGACCAGACTGTGTAATTGAACCAGATTTGACTACCCATTTGCTTTTTATCTTGGTGAATGTCTGATGTGTGCCAAGCGGGCATTGCTGGCATCACAACGTGTTAATCAACGGGTAGCAGTTCAGGCGGCATATGTCGCCATAACCCATCTAACTCGTACAGCCCGCCATATGCGTTATTTTCCGATGGTCACTGTTAATAGCATTGTCTCTCGTCATGAATACCGGCGTTTTAGTCGGGAGTCCAGCCTTTCTGTTTCATCCATGACTTTGATGTACTCTTTGGCTAATTTCGGTGGCAATTCAATACGCCCATGTTGGTTCGCTAGATCACCGGTATTTAAGATTTCAAAACGTTTTCTAGCAAGGTACAACCATCTGATCACATCAGGATCATTTACCAGAGCCTGACGGATATTATCTACCTGTTGACCCTTATAAATCCGCTTGCTATCTGGGAGAAACAGAATGTTGTCCGTATGATAAGGATATGGGGTGATATCCAGCATTTCTCCAGCATCATTCTCCCAAATACAGTGGAACTCAGCTTCAATATAAACTCCAGGAACCCACCAGATAGCCCAACCGTAAACAGCCTTACCCCCATTCTTTTCGATCACCATTTCAACATTCGGAAAGCAGTCCATCACTTCAGCTCCCGGGAAAGGTTCATTGTTAATCAATACAGCGTGAGCATCAGGAACAACTTGCAGACAAAAATTCAGGGTTTCAGGCGCATCTAGCTGTGCGGGTATTGGGTGGCGCATAGTATTTCCTTATATTAGAAACAGATGGAACATTTATAGTAAAACGACTTACAGAAAATGTCATCGTTAGCGAGATTCTGAATTACGAGCGAAGCGAGATTCTGAATTACGAGCGAAGCGAGTTCCGTCAAGCGAAGCGAAGACGGACAGTTAACATTGGTTAAGAAACAGTCAAAAAACTACATTTTTCTCTATATATAAAATATAAAAATTTAAAAGTGTAGTTATGTAGGTTAGACACTCACTTCGTTCGTGTCCCTCGCTTCGCTCGGAATTTTGAAGTAATGTATGAATCTAAAAACAATGCTATTATCGTTGAACTATCATGCAACTGACCGAAGCATAAAGTTAATCAGGTCTTATTCATGCCTTAAAACGCCCTGAGCGCTGCTGTAAGCGATTTCCATAATATGGGTAATGCGATGATATACCTTGCAAAGAAAACCGCTCTACGGGCTTCCTGTGCGATATTTACGAGTTCAGTGCTTTACTATTCAATTTTGATGTTGAATACAAGCGCGTTCCCTTCCCTGTTTGCGACTTCCCGCGTTCTTTGGCTAGGTAAGAAAGCCAGAATACCGGGTCATTAAGTGATTCAGGAGCATCTCGATGAATGACGTAGTGATCGGGATAAGCTTTAGTGGACTTAGACAAGTTTACCAGCGTTGCATTACCACCTGTCAGTTTCATCCAGATTTCCGTAATAATACCTGCGATCCCTCTTTCTGGCGTTCCAAACCACCTTACCGAACGATGTGGAAGTGCAATCCAGCAATGGTAATGTGGCTGTGAAGCCTTTTCCTGTTCGCAAACCCAACCGTAAGCAAAATCGATGATAGGTTCCGATAAGCCGTTGTTATTGGATGCCAGACATGAACGTAACCGTTTGAACAGTTGACGTATGTATTCGTTACCAACGTCAGCAGAAGTGAATTCTGGCAGATGAAGATCAAAGCGGGTAAGAAACACTCGACTGTATCGCCTCTGCATTGCTTTTAATTCGGTGATCATCGCCATAAGTATATCTTGGCGAACACCAGATCCGGTTCTTGTGTTAATCGGATATTGGTGATCATCATGAACAAAAGACTTGCCATCAATTGCTTTGTAACGACCGTGTTCATGGTAGACAGTACGAAAGCAAGTTGTCGAAAAAATCGACGATTGGAACAGGGTTTGAGATTGTTGCATCATTGTTAAATCAACCTTTTTTTGTACTCAGAAAGAGATCACACCTCCTAAACAGTTATTACCAAAAACCACGGTAAAACGAGAGCATTTGCGATACCGCAAAGCCGCCTTGTATCTGACGTTGGGGATGTTTTCGAGGGGGGAAATACTACGGAACAAAGTTTACAAAAATATTTATCCAACCTTTAATTTTATCAGAATGAGAACAAATTGCGCAATACAAATTTTTATTTGGACCAGGCAGCGTATCAGACTTTGCTCGTTGTCCTTCCGAATTCTTGGGGTGGGGATGGCTAAAACCACCGGACCAGTATGAGGTTATTGGCCCAATGAAACCAGAATGTTTGAACAACGAAGACTAACCAATGCTCTCAGGAAGACAGAAACCTCTCTCCATTACTTAATTTCCCCCTTTGAAACTATATTGTGACGTTGCTGGAAACTAACACTGGCGTATCCTGAAAGAGAAAGAAATATGTGACAAACCGCTTATTATGCCATAAGTCTGCAAGAAGATCGCGTCTTCATGCGGAAGGGAAAAAGTGAAACCAAAAGGAAAAAAATGTGATTTAGTACACATCCGAATTCCTTGTTGCTCAGATTGCACATATAATGCGTGCCCAACACTACATAAATCTCAACCCACTAGCCTGCCTGGCACTGAATCTCGCATACATGAATATGAATATGAAATTAACAACGCTTTTCGCGGCGGCACTCGCAATAGTTGGTTTTTGTAATACCGCTTCAGCCGTCACGTACCCGCTGCCGACTGATGGTAGCCGTTTGATTGGCCAAAACCAGGTCATTACTATTCCTGAAGGCAACACCCAACCGCTGGAGTATTTTGCGGCAGAGTATCAGATGGGTCTGTCTAACATGCTGGAAGCCAACCCGGGCGTGGATACCTTCCTGCCGAAAGGCGGCACCGTGCTGAACATTCCTCAGCAGTTGATCCTGCCGGATACCGTGCATGAAGGTATTGTTATCAACAGCGCTGAAATGCGTCTGTACTACTACCCGAAAGGCACCAACACCGTAATTGTTCTGCCGATCGGTATCGGCCAGCTGGGCAAAGACACGCCAATCAACTGGACAACCAAAGTAGAACGTAAAAAAGCGGGTCCAACCTGGACGCCAACGGCGAAAATGCATGCGGAATACCGCGCTGCGGGCGAGCCGCTGCCAGCCGTTGTTCCGGCAGGTCCGGATAACCCGATGGGACTGTACGCGCTGTATATCGGTCGCCTGTATGCCATCCACGGCACCAATGCTAACTTCGGCGTAGGCTTACGCGTCAGCCACGGTTGCGTGCGTCTGCGTAACGACGACATCAAATTCCTGTTTGAAAATGTGCCAGTCGGCACCCGTGTACAGTTTATTGATGAGCCGGTAAAAGCCACTACCGAACCAGACGGCAGCCGTTACATCGAAGTACATAACCCACTGTCTACGACTGAAGCACAGTTCGAAGGCGGAGAAATCGTACCGATTACCCTGACCAAGAGCATTACCAGCATCACCGGCCAGTCTGACGTCGATCAAGCCGTCGTTGAGCAGGCGGTACAGAACCGTTCAGGTATGCCGGTTCGTTTGAACTAATCTGCTATATATGCCCGATGGCGCTACGCTTATCGGGCCTACCAACGCAGTAGGCCGGATTAGGCGCCAGCCGCCATCCGGCACATCACATCAATTACATCAACAGCAGCAAACCATACCCCACCAGCGCCGCCCATATCAGCATCGGTACCGAATACCAATGAAAACGCCACCAGATCCGTCGGTCGTTTGCCATCCGTAACGCAATGAGATTCGCCAGCGATCCCGGCAACAGACCAAAGCCGCCCACATTAACCGCCCAGGCCAGCAGCAGCGTCGGCGGGACATAGTTCAGCAGCAAAATCGTACTGGGCACATTACTGATAAACTGCGACAGGCCAATAGCCGTTAACCAAAGTCCCGGTGCTGAGAGCGTGCCAATCTGGTGGGAAATCCCCTGCAAGGCCGGGAGCTGCGTCAGCAAATGCACATCAATGAACATCGCCATAAATACTAACAGCAACGTCCAGTCCACGCTGAGGATCACGCGACGCGCCAGTACCATGAACCCTGCCGCCACAATAGCCAGACCCCACAGCTCTTGCTTTAACTCCAGCGCCGCCAGGAAGATGATATACAGCGCCAGACAACTCCATACCAGGCGTGGTTGCCAGTCAGGCGCGCGCGTACCGGTATGATAGTGCAACGCTTTATGCGGGAAACTGAACCAG
Source organism: Citrobacter sp. MGH105 (assembly GCF_001037485.2). NCBI lineage: Bacteria > Pseudomonadati > Pseudomonadota > Gammaproteobacteria > Enterobacterales > Enterobacteriaceae > Citrobacter > Citrobacter sp. MGH105. Next base: position 3,463,810 of record NZ_CP073048.1, read on the forward strand.
CACAGCACCACCAGCGTCAGCATCATGGCCCCCGCAAGCGGCGCCATTTGCCAGGTAAACGCGGTAAACGATAAGCCTGAGCGTCCCCACATCAGAATGTTTTGCGGATTACCTATTGGCGCGAGCAACGATCCGGCGTTTACCGCCAGCGCCTCAAAGATAATCAGGCGATTCACCGGAATGGCACATAATTTTTTCAGGGTGATGGTCAGCGGAACAACAATAAACAATGCAACGTCGTTGGTCAGAAACGTCGACAACAACGCCGCCGCCAGCACCATAAATATCGCCAGCTGGCGCTCTGTTTTGAAGCGGCGGGTCATCTTGCGACCTAACACATCGAAATAACCGCTTAGCTCCACGCCTTTGGTCAGTAACATCAGGCCGCTAAGCGTGATTATCGTGTGCCAGTCAATCGCCCCTGGCCAGGACCGGGGCGTAAATGGCGTAAACAGACTCAGTACAACCCCAACGATGATTAACAGCTGGAAAAAACGATCGCGCTGTAAAGCACGTAATAAAGGAAAACTCATTCAGAGCCAGTTCCTTGCTGTTGCGTAAACCGGCTAAAAGCCTCCAGCGTTTCCTTACTGACGTGATGCTCCATCCCCTCCGCGTCGCGACGGGCAATTTCCGGGCTGATGCCTAACATCAACAGGAAATTTTCCACAATCTGATGACGTTCCCGGCTCTCCTGGGCTAGTCGTTCACCTTCTGCGGTTAAAAACACCCCACGCCACGGGATCATTTCAATCAATCCGACTGAAGCTAGGCGCTTAAGCATTTTAGCAACCGTCGGCTGGGAAACCCCAAGTCGCGCTGCCATATCCACCTGGCGCGCTTCACCTACCTCAATAATGAGATCGGAAATCAGCTCTACGTAGTCATCAATCAGTTCGCGGCGATGCGCCTCCCGGACCTGACGAAATCCTTCAACGTGTTCTTCGACATTCACCAATTGCGTCACTTTTTTTGTTGTTGGCATACCTGCGCGACGACTCATTCTGCTTCCTCGTTACTGTGACGCGTTAACGGCATCTGATTAGAGAGCGCTCATTGTAAACCAGAGTTGCGTGGGCACAAAAAATTAACGTTTTAGCAATAGCTATATAATATAGCCTGTGCTATATCTGTATATAATAAAGACATCCCTCAAGGACTGATGGGATCGTGAAGTCAGGAGGTTTACATGAATGAATTTAAGAGGTGTATACGCGTGTTTAGTCACTCTCCCTTTAAAGTACGGTTGATGCTGATCTCTATGCTGTGTGACATGATTAACAGCAAACCAGAGCAGGATAAACCTTCAGAAAAATAATGCGGCGTCGCGGTACGCCGCTTCATTTTCCTGCCGTCATTCGGGTACGGTGGTGGTTTTCGTCTCAATAACCCTTCTTTTTGTCAGTTTTGCCACGTCCCTCGCAAAACAATTTCTTTGTAGTAGTTGACCTTCTCTTGCGCACACTCTATCTTTTCGCAGCCCTGCGTATATTGCGGCTCGCGGATGCGGACCCTATCCCTCTTCTCGCTCTCTCAGGCAGGCAATGACCCTTAGCGCCAGGGTAAGCACATGGCGTTTTTGTAACAGTGGCATATGAATTTAACCCTCAAAGATTCAATCATTGCTCGTAGCCGAGCGATTAGTCCGTGGACTGGCCTCTATTTCTTACAGTCTTTGCTGATCAACCTTGCACTGGGCTATCCGCTTAGCCTGCTCTATAGCGTTGCTTTCACCTGCATATTGATGCTGCTGTGGCGTAGCGCGCCGCGCGCGCAGAAAGCACTGATTGGCATTTGCTCACTCATTGCAGCAATGTACTTTCCGTTCGGCCAGGCTTATGGTTCACCGAACTTCAATACCTTGCTGGCGCTGCACTCAACCAATATGGAAGAGTCAACCGAGATCCTGACCATCTTCCCCTGGTACAGTTATCTGGTTGGAGTGTTTATTTTTGCCCTTGGCGTTATCGCCGTACGCCGTAAAAAAGATGTGCAGCAGCGCAGCTGGAATAAGTTCGACAGCATTTGTTTGCTGTTTAGCGTTGTCGCATTCTTTGTTACCCCGGTACAAAACCTGGCCTGGGGCGGCGTGTTCAAGCTGAAAGACACTGGCTATCCGGTTTTCCGTTTCGCCAAGGACGTTATCGTCAATAACAACGAAGTGCTCGACGAACAAGAGCGTATGGCGAAACTGTCGAGCGTAAAAGACAGCTGGACAGTAACAGCCGTTAAACCGAAGTATCACACCTACGTCGTGGTGATCGGCGAAAGCGCCCGCCGCGATGCGTTAGGGGCGTTTGGCGGCCACTGGGATAACACCCCGTTTGCCAGCTCCGTTAACGGCTATATCTTCGCGGATTACATTGCGGCCAGCGGTTCAACGCAAAAATCGCTCGGCTTAACGCTTAATCGGGTAGTGGATAATAAACCCCAGTTCCAGGATAACTTTGTCACCCTGGCTAACCGCGCGGGCTTTCAGACATGGTGGTTTTCCAATCAGGGACAGATTGGTGAATACGATACGGCCATCGCCAGCATTGCGAAGCGCGCAGATGAGGTTCAGTTCCTCAAAAGCGGTGACTTCGAAGCGGATAAAAACACCCGTGACGAAGCGCTGTTGAAGATGACTGCCCAGGTGCTGGCAACCGAGCGCACCCAGCCACAGCTCATCGTGCTGCATTTAATGGGTTCGCATCCGCAGGCCTGTGACCGAACGCAGGGTAAATACGAGACTTTCGTCCAGTCAAAAGAGACATCTTGTTATCTGTACACCATGACGCAGACGGATGACCTACTGCGCCAGCTTTACGAGCAGTTACGTAACAGCGGTAATAGCTTCTCGATGGTCTATTTCTCCGATCATGGCCTCGCGTTTAAAGAGCGGGGAAAAGAGGTGCAGTACCTGGCGCATGACGATCAGTTCCAGCAGAATTTCCAGGTGCCTTTTATGGTGCTGTCGAGCGATGATAAAGCGCATCGGGTGATTAAAGCCCGTCGCTCCGCCAATGATTTCCTCAGCTTTTTCTCGCAGTGGACGGGGATAAGCGCAAAAGAAATCACCAACAGCTACCGCTTTATCTCAGAGAAAAAAGCCGGGCCGGTGTACATCACCAACTTCAAACTGCAGAAGGTGGACTACAACCATCTGGGTACCGATATTTTCTCAACCAAATAATACGTTGTCGGCCGGATAAGGCATTTTGCTACCGATGCCTGATGCGCTGCGCTTATCAGGCCTACAACGACATTCCTTCCTGCATTACACGCAAAAAAAATCCGCCCCAAGAGGCGGATTTTTCATATCACCGAAGTGATTAGAAGCGGTAACCCACGCCAGCAATCCAGGTGCCAACGTCAACGCTACGAATACGGCTCTGCTCGTAGGAGAAGTCCAGAGCAACGTTTTCGATCGGGTTGAACTGCAGACCAGCACCGTAAGAGAAACCGTAGTCGCTGGTGCTGTGGTTGTCAGCCGGAGATGCTGCGTTCTGGAATTTACCGTAACCAACACCCACTACACCGTAGATGCTTGCCCAGTCGTTCAGACGGTAAGCCGGACCAGCAGTGATGCCGTAGTATTGGGTTTTGTTGTAGTCGCCAGAAGCATCGGTACGATCTTTTTCAGTGTAAGTGAAGGAACCGATAACACCCAGCGGGTTGTTGTCCTGCTCGTAGCGATACTTCAGGTTGAAACCGTTCATTTTGTTCGCTGCGCCCTGAGCATCGCTCTGAGCGTAACCACCGGTAACGGTAGAAGTAGCAGCTACAGCAGTACCTGCGGAGAAAGCCAGAACAGCGGCCAGTGCTGAAAGACATGCAATTTTTTTCATAACCACCTCAAATGTGCTTCAAGTAAATCTTAAGTTTTAAATATACCAAAAATTGATGGGAAACTCTTTGCGATTCGCGATGTCTAACGGGGTCTTTCATGTAACAGAACATTTCAAAAACCCGCTATCTCTTTCAATTAACATCACTTTTTCAACTGAAAATACCATTATTGCGCGCACAATATGGCACATTCATCCAGAACATTCCTAATCACACAGATTATTAATCCATCATTTTCATGCCATTGTACGGAACTGAGCAATTTTTTTTTCAACGAATACTCAACCAGTTGAGCGTAATTCCATTACACTCGCTGTTTTACTTTTCTATACATAAAGTCATCTGCGTCGTAACAATGCTGAAGCGTGGCACAGATGGAGACGTGTAATCATCATTTGACAGGAGAAAGGATGCCGGGGTTGTCACGTAAAGCGCCAGTCTGGTTGCCTATTTTGGTTTTGCTTATTGCTATGTCCTCCATTCAAAGCGGAGCATCACTGGCAAAATCGTTGTTCCCACTCGTCGGTGCGCCGGGCGTTACCGCGCTGCGCCTTGCGCTGGGTACGATCATCCTTATCGCTTTCTTTAAGCCCTGGCGTTTACGATTCGCCAAAGAACAACGCCTGCCGCTACTGTTTTATGGCCTGTCTCTGGGCGGGATGAACTACCTTTTCTACCTGTCAATCCAAACCGTCCCACTGGGAATCGCCGTGGCGCTGGAATTTACCGGCCCGCTCGCGGTAGCGCTGTTTTCATCCCGACGCCCGGTGGATTTCATTTGGGTTGCGTTGGCAGTGCTCGGGCTTTGGTTCCTGCTGCCTCTGGGTCAGGACGTTTCTCATGTAGATTTAACCGGCGCAGCGCTGGCGCTGGGGGCTGGCGCCTGCTGGGCCATCTATATTCTTACCGGGCAGCGAGCCGGGGCGGAACACGGTCCGGCAACCGTCGCGGTAGGGTCATTCATTGCAGCACTGGTATTTGTTCCAATCGGCGCACTCCAGGCCGGAGATGCCCTGTGGCACTGGTCCATTCTGCCGTTAGGTCTGGCCATTGCAGTCCTCTCTACTGCGCTTCCCTATTCGCTGGAGATGATTGCTTTGACGCGCCTGCCTACACGTACTTTCGGTACATTGATGAGCATGGAACCCGCGCTGGCAGCGGTTTCCGGAATGATCTTCCTCGGTGAAACACTGACGCTTATCCAGACGCTTGCTCTGGGCGCCATTATTGTCGCATCAATGGGCTCTACGCTTACTATTCGTAAAGAGCCACAAATAAAACAAGTCGACGTGAATTAACCACGTATTATTCTGCATGGTTTGCATAATCATGCAGAATATCCAATTGTAAATCTGCGTGATAATAATTCTAATAAATATAATTTTCTCATCCGCATATTTCATTTAATCTTAAAATTAACATAAAAATAACACCACGCAAGTAACAAAACACTCATTACATTGATTTTATTTGATATTTTATATTTACCCTCTTCTTCGCTATTAAAGTGATAGGCAACACCGGAAACAAAAATCCAAATTTAGCGCTATACTTAATTCCGTTGAAGAGTTGGGACATAAATATCAAGAGGATATGAAAATATGAGTACCGCGAAACTGGTAAAAACAAAAGCATCCGCCCTCCTTTATACCCGCAACGATGTGTCTGATAGCGAAAAGAAAGCGACCGTAGAACTGCTGAATCAGCAAGTAATCCAGTTCATTGACCTGTCATTGATCACTAAACAGGCTCACTGGAACATGCGCGGTGCAAACTTCATTGCAGTACATGAAATGCTGGATGGCTTCCGTACAGCCCTTACCGATCACCTCGACACCATGGCTGAACGCGCCGTACAGTTGGGCGGTGTGGCACTGGGCACAACTCAGGTTATTAACAGCAAAACGCCTCTGAAAAGTTACCCGCTGGATATCCATAGCGTACAGGACCACTTAAAAGAGCTGGCCGAACGTTATGCCGTAGTTGCAAACAGCGTACGTAAAGCTATCAGCGAAGCAAAAGACGAAGATACCGCGGATATCTTTACCGCAGCTTCTCGCGACCTCGATAAATTCCTGTGGTTTATCGAAGCCAACATTGAGTAACAGCAGACATAAGAATTACCTATATAACCCTCGCTTCGGCGGGGGTTTTGCACATCTATGGTGCATAACATTGATCATTCGTCACTCCAAAGTAAATTATTTGTAATAATCACCTCACACAATCGTTAACGAAAGATTGTTTTATCAACAATTTTTACGCTAAATAGTCATACCGTTTGCACCGTGACTGGTTCGCACCAAATGAGTGCCCCAAAACAGTGCAGATTATTCGCTATGCCCTACTTATTGTGCAGAGAAACGAGACACCCTCTTGTTAAAACAATGAGTTGCAAAATTGGCACGATTTTTTCATTAAGCCATATGTTCTCGCAGGGGATCGCCCCGTGGATATAAAAGGAAATCCTATGAAGTCTGTATTAAAAGTTTCACTGGCTGCACTTACCCTGGCTTTTGCGGTGTCCTCCCATGCCGCAGATAAGAAACTGGTTGTCGCAACCGACACCGCGTTTGTACCGTTTGAATTCAAACAGGGTGACAAATACGTTGGTTTTGATGTGGATCTGTGGGCTGCTGTGGCCAAAGAACTGAAACTGGATTATGAACTGAAACCGATGGATTTCAGCGGCATCATCCCGGCTCTGCAAACCAAAAATATCGACCTGGCACTGGCAGGTATCACCATCACCGATGAGCGTAAAAAAGCGATCGACTTCTCCGACGGCTACTACAAAAGCGGTCTGTTAGTGATGGTCAAAGCGAATAACAACGACGTCAAAAGCGTAAAAGATCTGGACGGTAAAGTCGTTGCAGTTAAGAGCGGCACCGGTTCCGTTGATTACGCGAAAGCGAATATCAAAACCAAAGACCTGCGTCAGTTCCCGAATATCGATAACGCATATATGGAACTGGGCACCAACCGCGCAGACGCTGTACTGCACGACACACCAAACATTCTTTACTTCATCAAAACAGCTGGCAATGGTCAGTTCAAAGCTGTAGGCGAATCGCTGGAAGCCCAGCAGTACGGTATCGCCTTCCCGAAAGGCAGCGATGACCTGCGTGAAAAAGTGAACGGCGCGCTGAAAACGCTGAAAGAGAACGGTACTTACAACGAAATCTACAAAAAATGGTTCGGTACTGAACCTAAATAATAACCGGCAGCGTTGCCCGGTGGCGTGATGCTTACCGGGCCTACGCCTGGATTTTTGAGACCTGTAGGCCGGATAAGCACAGCGCATCCGGCAAAACGGGCATTTGAATATTTACACCACGGTAACAGGAACGACATATGCAGTTTGACTGGAGTGCCATCTGGCCCGCCATCCCGCTTTTGATTGAAGGCGCCAAAATGACCCTGTGGATCTCGGTCCTCGGTCTGGCTGGCGGTCTGATAATCGGACTTGCAGCAGGGTTTGCGCGCACTTTCGGCGGTTGGATCGCCAACCACGTAGCGCTGGTGTTTATCGAAGTCATTCGCGGTACGCCAATCGTTGTGCAGGTAATGTTTATTTACTTCGCTCTGCCAATGGCATTTAACGATTTACGCATTGACCCCTTTAGCGCCGCCGTTGTCACCATCATGATCAACTCCGGGGCCTATATTGCGGAAATCACCCGCGGTGCGGTGCTCTCAATCCATAAAGGGTTCAGCGAAGCCGGTTTGGCGCTTGGACTTTCACGCACAGAGACTATCCGCCACGTTATTTTACCCCTCGCACTGCGTCGTATGCTGCCACCGCTGGGCAACCAGTGGATCATCAGCATTAAAGATACCTCGCTGTTTATTGTCATTGGCGTCGCTGAACTGACCCGTCAGGGCCAGGAAATCATTGCCGGTAACTTCCGCGCACTGGAAATCTGGAGCGCCGTTGCGGTGTTCTATCTGATCATTACGCTGGTGCTGAGCTTCATTCTGCGTCGTCTGGAAAGAAGGATGAAAATCCTGTGATTGAATTTAAAAACGTTTCTAAGCACTTTGGTCCAACCCAGGTGCTGCACAATATTGACCTGAACATTCAGCAGGGCGAAGTGGTGGTGATTATCGGTCCGTCCGGGTCCGGTAAATCTACCCTGCTGCGCTGTATTAACAAACTGGAAGAAATCACCTCCGGCGATTTGATCGTCGATGGTCTGAAAGTAAACGATCCGAAGGTAGACGAGCGGTTAATCCGCCAGGAAGCCGGGATGGTGTTTCAGCAGTTCTATCTGTTCCCGCATCTGACGGCGCTGGAAAACGTCATGTTCGGACCGCAGCGCGTACGCGGGGCGAATAAAGAGCAGGCTGAGAAACTGGCTAAAGAGCTGCTGGCAAAAGTGGGTCTGGCTGAGCGTGCGCATCACTACCCTTCTGAACTGTCCGGTGGTCAACAACAGCGTGTGGCTATCGCCCGTGCGCTGGCGGTGAAGCCGAAAATGATGCTGTTTGATGAGCCAACCTCAGCGCTGGACCCGGAACTGCGTCATGAAGTTCTGAAAGTTATGCAGGATCTGGCGGAAGAAGGGATGACCATGGTGATTGTAACCCACGAAATCGGCTTTGCCGAAAAAGTGGCTTCACGCCTGATTTTCATTGATAAGGGACGAATTGCCGAAGACGGTAATCCGCAGGCCCTGATTGAAAATCCCCCCAGCCAACGCTTACAGGAATTCTTGCAGCACGTTTCCTGATAGCTCAACCTCCCTTCGCCCGAAGGGAGGTTTTTCACCAGAATCCTCTCATTTCAATTCCCTCCCGCTCTGACATCTATACTTATCCTTTTGAATTTATTTTCTCATGGGAGGAGTCATGCGCTGGATCCTGTTCATCTTTGTTTGTCTGTTGAGTCTTCCGACTCAGGCAGTGACGATACCAGGCGTCACCACGCCAACGTCAACCAACGCACAAGCCGCGCCAACGAAAGAGCCGGATGTTGAACAGAAGAAAGCGGCCTACGGCGCACTGGCGGATGTGCTGGAAAATGACGCCTCACGTCAGGAACTGATCGATCAGTTACGCAAAGTGGCAACTGCCCCACCTGCCGAGCCGGTGCCAACCATTGTTCCACCCACATTAACAGAAGAAAAAACGGTGCTGGAAAACGTCACGGATGTCACACGGCACTACGGTGAGGCGCTCTCCAGCCGCTTTGCCCAACTTTATCGCAATATTACCGATGCACCGCACAAGACCTTTAACCCGCAAACGTTCACCAATGCCCTGACTCATTTTTTAATGCTGGCGGCGTCAGTGTTCGGGTTTTACTGGCTGATCCGCCTGTGCGCGCTGCCGCTGTATCGCAAAATGGGGCAATGGGCGCGGCGGAAAAACCGCGAACGCAGCAACTGGCTGCAGCTTCCAGCAATGATCGTTGGCGCATTCATTATTGATTTGCTTCTGCTGGCGCTGACATTGTTTGTCGGGCAGATACTGAGCGACAGAATGAACGCCGGCAGTCGCACCATCGCCTTTCAGCAAAGCCTGTTTCTCAATGCCTTTGCCCTGATTGAGTTCTTCAAAGCCATTCTGCGTCTGATATTTTGCCCAACAGTGGCCGAACTGCGTCCGTTTAACATTCAGGATACCGGTGCGCGCTACTGGAATCGGCGTTTGAGTTCATTAAGCAGTTTGATTGGTTACGGGCTTATAGTTGCCGTTCCCATTATCTCCAATCAGGTCAATGTGCAGGTCGGCGCGATGGCCAACGTCATCATCATGCTGTGTATCACGCTATGGGCGCTGTACCTGATTTTCAGAAACAAAAAAGAGATAACGCTGCATTTACAGAATCTGGCAGAAAGATCGTTAGCTTTTTTCAGCCTGTTTATCCGCGCCTTTGCGTTGGTATGGCACTGGCTGGCCAGCGCCTACTTCATTGTGCTGTTTTTCTTTTCGCTGTTTGATCCGGGCAACAGCCTGAAATTCATGATGGGCGCTACGCTGCGCAGCCTGGTAATCATTGGAATTGCCGCCTTTGTTTCCGGCATGTTTTCCCGCTGGATAGCCAAAACTATTACCCTTTCGCCACACACCCAGCGCAGCTATCCGGAACTCCAAAAGCGGCTGAATGGCTGGCTGTCGACGGCGTTAAGCGTGGCCAGGATCCTGACAGTGTGCGTTGCGGTGATGCTGCTATTGAATGCCTGGGGACTGTTCGACTTCTGGAACTGGCTGCATTACGGCGCAGGAGAAAAAACGGTGGATATTCTGATCCGTATCGCGCTGATTTTATTCTTCTCCGCCATCGGCTGGACGATCCTCGCCAGCCTGATTGAAAATCGCCTGGCTTCCGATATTCATGGCCGCCCGCTACCCAGCGCTCGTACCCGAACCCTGTTGACGCTGTTTCGCAACGCGCTGGCGGTGATCATCAGCACGATCACCATCATGATTGTGCTGTCGGAAATTGGCGTTAATATCGCCCCATTGCTGGCCGGGGCCGGGGCGCTGGGGCTGGCAATCTCTTTCGGCTCGCAAACGCTGGTAAAAGATATTATTACCGGGATTTTTATTCAGTTTGAAAATGGCATGAACACCGGCGACCTGGTGACCATCGGTCCACTCACCGGTACGGTTGAACGAATGTCCATTCGTTCTGTGGGCGTGCGTCAGGACACCGGGGCGTACCATATTATTCCCTGGTCATCGATAACGACCTTCGCCAACTTTGTGCGTGGAATTGGATCGGTCGTCGCCAATTACGACGTAGACCGCCATGAGGATGCGGATAAAGCGAATCAGGCGTTGAAAGACGCGGTTGCTGCGGTGATGGAAAAAGATGATATTCGCGGGCTGATCATCGGCGAGCCGTCGTTTGCCGGGATTGTAGGATTAACCAATACGGCATTCACGCTACGGGTCTCGTTTACCACCTTGCCGCTGAAGCAGTGGACGGTACGTTTTGCGCTCGACAGCCAGGTGAAGAAATACTTCGATCTAGCCAACATACGCGCCCCGGTACAGACGTATCAAGTGTTACCTGCACCAGGGAATGGTCCTGCGTCGGCGGCAAGCGAACCACTACCGCCAACCGAGCCAACGCTTTAGCGTTTACGCGCCATAAAACGACGACGCTGATCGTTATCCATAAAGGTCCAGGCAATAAAGCGACTTTGCTTTTGTCCCTGGGCCATCTCTTTCTTGACCACTTTCACCGCACCCGCATCCGTTAATGCGTGGTACAGCGGAGGCAAGTTCTCACCGCGCGACACCAGCGTGGTGAACCACATCACCTGGCGACCAAAGGCCTGGCTTTCAGCAATCATTTTCTTGATGAACGCCACTTCACCGCCTTCACACCACAGCTCCTGCTGCTGTCCGCCAAAGTTCAGCGCATCGTCTTTGTCCTGTCCCAGATTACGGCGTTTGCGCTCGCTTCCGGCACGGGCTGAGGCCGCAGAATCATGGAATGGCGGGTTACACAATGTGGCTTCATACTGCTCATTTTTGTGAATGATGCCGTTGAAGATTGCCGTTGCATCTTTCTGGCGACGCAGACGAATAGCACGGGTTAATCCCGGATTGGCGTTGACGATCGCCTGAGCGCTGTTAAACGCTTCGCTACTGGTTTCACTACCCGTGAATCGCCAGCCATATTCATGCACGCCGATCAGTGGATAAATACAGTTTGCCCCCACTCCCACGTCCAGCACGTTCGCATTTGCCGGAATGGTTCCGCTTGTTTCACCCAACAGATCGGCCAAATGGTGTATGTAGTCAGCACGACCAGGCACCGGCGGACACAAAAAACCATCTGGAATATCCCAGTTTTTCACCGCATAAAAATGCGCCAGCAGTGCTTTATTGAGCGCCTTTACTGCCTGCGGATTCGCGAAATCAACACTCTGCTCGCCGCCGGGCGTGAGGGTGAGAAATTGCGTCAGCTCGGGTGTAACCTGGCATAAAGTCGCAAGATCATAACGGCCATTGTGGCGGTTGCGTGGGTGTAATCCCGGTTTCTGGGCGGACATAGCATTCTCCTTTTAACAGCGGCGTAAGATACCCGCATAACGCCACGCGGTAAACACACACAACAAGGAAATTTGATTTTTTACGCCTGTTTGATGCTTTGCGGATTGTTCAAAAAACAGACAGTTCATCACCAGTTTTTTGCGGTAAATGTCATCCGCTGACGACTAAACTTATCAGGCACACCTGTTGTTTTTCAGAGGATATCACCATGAAGAAATGCCTCACATTACTTGCCGCTACCGTACTTACCGGCATGACATTTGCCTCCTTTGCAGCACAGCCATACACCAGCCCAGCTACCGGTCAGTTACAAGCTTCCGGAACAGTATCCGCTACCGGCGCCTCTAACCTGAGTGACTTGGAAGACAAGCTGGCAGAGAAAGCGAAAGAGCAAGGGGCAAAAGGCTTTGTCGTTAATTCTGCGGGCGGTAAAAATCAGATGTACGGCACCGCAACCATCTATAAATAACCCCCCCCTTCCCTAGCCCAACTGCATTCATCCCGAATGCAGTTTTCTGTGCGCTGTTCACTTCATTTGCCGCTCAAGTTGTAATCAATGTGTTGGTATTTTGAATCCAATGTAAATAAATGTATTTATTTTTGAATTAATGAATGCTAAAACGTCGCACTGATTAGTAATGCTTATCAAAATCATTATCAATTACACATTCATTTTCGCGAGGCCTGCAGGGTATAACATCCATAGAGATGTCCCTTCGCGCGAGTGAAACCGTCCACTCAAAAAATAATAAGTCACTCATTAATATGGATAAAAATCGCAACTTGCCGTCCAGTAGCTTCCACTCACTGACTTTTTTTGCGGGTCTGTGCATTAGTCTGTCCCCGATAGCTCAGGCTGTCGCTGCGGGCGACCAGGATAAAAAACAAGAAGACACTCTGGTCGTTGAAGCGGCCAAACCTTCGCTGTACGCCCCAACACAGTCTGCCGACCCTAAATTCTCCCGCCCGGTGGCGGATACAACCCGCACCATGACGGTGATTTCTGAGCAGGTGATTAAGGATCAAGGCGCAACAAATCTGACCGATGCGCTGAAAAACGTCCCGGGCGTTGGCGCATTTTTCGCCGGTGAGAACGGTAACTCCACCACCGGTGACGCGGTTTATATGCGTGGTGCGGATACCTCGAACAGTATTTATATCGACGGTGTACGTGATATTGGCAGCGTCACGCGCGACACCTTCAATACCGAACAGGTGGAAGTGATCAAAGGTCCTTCCGGCACTGACTATGGACGTAGCGCACCGACTGGCTCTATCAATATGATCAGCAAACAGCCGCGCACCGACTCAGGAATCGATGCTTCGGCCAGCGTCGGTAGCGCCTGGTTCCGCCGGGGTACGCTGGACATTAACCAGGTCATCGGCGAGACCACCGCCGCACGTTTAAACCTGATGGGTGAAAAAACGCATGATGCTGGTCGCGATAATGTTAAGAATGAACGTTACGGTGTGGCCCCCTCTCTCGCTTTTGGCTTAGGGACAGAGAACCGACTGTACCTGAACTATCTGCACGTTACCCAGCATAACACGCCGGATGGCGGTATCCCCACCATCGGTCTGCCGGGATATTCCGCGCCTTCTGCGGGGACTTCTGCGCTAAATCATTCAGGAAAAGTGGATACGCATAATTTCTACGGTACCAACTCGGATTACGACGATTCGACGACCGATACCGCGACGATGCGTTTTGAACATGACCTGAACGACAGCACTACTATTCGCAACACCACCCGCTGGTCGCGCATTAAACAGGATTATCTGATGACGGCGGTGATGGGCGGCGCGTCTAACATCACCCAACCCACCAGCAGCGTCGACACCTGGACCTGGTCACGCCTGGCAAATACCAAAGATGTCAGCAATAAAATCCTGACCAACCAGACCAACCTGACCTCAAAGTTTTACACGGGATCCATCGGTCACGACATCAGCACCGGCGTGGAGCTGACGCGCGAAACACAAACCAACTACGGTGTAGCCCCGATCACCCCACCACAGGTTAATATCTATCACCCCGACAGCAACGTGAATATCGGCGGATTGTCTCGTAACGGCGCCAACGCTAACGGGCAAACAGACACCTTCGGTGTATACGCTTTTGATACGCTACAAATTACCCGTGAATTCGAGCTGAACGGTGGTATTCGCCTCGACAATTACCGCACGGAATATGACAGCGCCACCGCTTGTGGCGCTTCCGGTCGCGGCGCAGTCGCGTGCCCGACAGGCGTGGCCAAAGGTTCCCCGGTCACCACTGTGGATACAGCCAAATCAGGCAATCTGGTGAACTGGAAAGCTGGCGCGCTGTATCACCTGACCGATAACGGTAACGTGTACATCAACTATGCCGTTTCTCAGCAACCGCCGGGCGGCAGCAACTTTGCTCTTGCTCAGGGCGGCAGCGGTAACAGTGCTAACCGTACCGATTTCAAACCGCAGAAAGCGAAAACCAGCGAGATCGGCACCAAATGGGAGGTGCTGGATAAGCGCCTGCTGTTAACCGCCGCGATTTTCCGCACAGATATTGAGAATGAAGTTGAGCAGAACGACGACGGTACCTATTCCCAGTACGGAGAGAAACGCGTTGAAGGCTACGAGCTCTCGGTAGCAGGTAACATCACTCCCGCATGGCAGATTATTGGGGGTTACACCCAGCAACGCGCGACCATCCACAGCGGTAAAAACGTTGCTCAAGATGGATCCTCTTCCCTGCCATATACACCGGAACATGCATTCACGCTGTGGAACCAGTATCAGGCTACCGATGATATCTCCGTTGGCGCAGGCGCTCGCTACGTGGGCAGTATGCATCGCGGTTCCGACGGTGCGGTGGGTACGCCATCCTACACTGAAGGTTACTGGGTCGCTGACGCCAAACTGGGCTATCGCGTGAATCGCAATCTCGATTTCCAGCTAAACGTCTATAACCTGTTCGACACCGATTATGTATCTTCCATAAACAAGAGTGGATACCGCTATCATCCGGGCGAGCCAAGAACTTTCCTGCTCACCGCCAATATGCATTTCTAATCCATCGCGTGGGGCGTAAGCCCCACTTTCAGGAGAAACACTGATGATGTACCACATTCCCGGCGTTCTGTCGGCGCAGGATGTAGCCTGGTTTCGCGAACAACTGGACGCTGCCGACTGGGTTGATGGCCGCGCAACCACCGGCGCTCAGGGGGCGCAGGTTAAAAACAACCAGCAGGTGAATACGCAAAGTGAACGCTACGGCGTTTTACAACAGGCGGTACAGACTGCGGTAAATAACAGCGCGCTTTTCTTCGCCGCAGCACTACCGAAAACGCTCTCCACACCGCTGTTTAATCGCTACCAGGACAACGAGACCTACGGTTTTCACGTTGACGGTGCGGTGCGTAGCCATCCGCAAAACGGCTGGATGCGCACGGACCTTTCCGCAACTTTATTCCTGAGTAACCCGAATGATTATGAAGGGGGAGAACTGCTGGTCAATGATACTTACGGCCAGCATGCGGTGAAGCTTCCGGCAGGCGATCTGGTGCTTTACCCTTCCAGCAGCCTACATTGCGTCACGCCAGTGACCCATGGCGTTCGTGTAGCGTCTTTTATGTGGATACAGTCGATGGTCCGTGACGACAAAAATCGCGCCATGCTTTTTGAACTGGATAAAAACATTCAATCCCTGAAGGCTCGCCATGGGGAGAGCAGCGAGATCCTGTCATTACTCAATCTCTACCATAACCTGCTGCGCGAATGGTCTGAAATCTGATACTGCTGGCGCGTGGTCGTTTTTCAGCCATCACCTTCGCTATACTTAGTCTGTAGACATCAGCAGGAGATACACATGGCATCCGGATGGGCAAATGACGACGCGGTTAACGAACAGATCAACAATACTATTGAAGATGCTGTTGCCCGCGCTCGCGGTGAGTTACCGACGGGGGAAAGTCTGTATGAATGCGAAGAATGCGGCAATCCTATCCCTCAGGCCAGACGTGAGGCCGTGCCAGGGGTACGCTTGTGCATCACCTGCCAACAGGATAAAGATTCACATAGCGCATCATTTTCAGGATATAATCGCAGAGATTCGAAAGACAGCCAGCTACGTTGACTTATCTTTACCAAAAGTTTCAGCGCATACGATTTCCTTTACGAGCACGCTTTTTTGCACCCTGTGTAGCAAAATGTGCCGTTGTCGCCTTCTCTGTAAAGCGCAATGACAAGAACTGTAAATCCCTCACTCGAATTTATTAATATTCAATAAGTTATTTGTCATTCAATTTTTTTGATTGATGTAGTCAATTCTATTCGATTTTCTCTCACCAAAAAAAACGTGATACTTATCACATCGACGGAACAACGTCTTCTTAAAGAACACTGACTAACAGAACAACCCTGCGAGAGATTAATCATGAAAAATATCAAATTTGCTGTTGCTGCCATCGCCCTGTCTACCCTGTCATTTGGCGTTTTCGCTGCCGAGCCGGTTTCCTCTACTCAGGCGCAAAACATGAACAAAATTGGTGTGGTATCTGCTGACGGTGCCACTACGCTGGACGGCCTGGAAGCCAAACTGGCTGAGAAAGCGAATGCTGCTGGCGCAACTGGGTACAGCATCACTTCCGCTATCGGCAAAGACAAAATGAGCGGCACCGCGGTTATCTATAAATAACCGAAAGATTACCTGTACGACCCAATGCTCCAACCCTCATTGACCCTGTTTGTTACCCTTTGTTTGCCCGTCCGCCACTGGACGGGCTTTTTTTTGCCTATTGTTTCAGCCGCTGGCAAAATTCCCGCAACACGGCCTCTGGCATCCCAATTTGCAGTGCCGCCTCACAAATCGCTTGCCAGCTTCCGGCATCCAGCGGAATACCGTGTTCCAGCCGTTCCTCGCGAGTATTCACCTCCCACTCCCCAGGCAACAGGATCGGGGCATCTTCAGCATGCGGCGACGCTTTCACCCACTCAGCAAATGCCGCGACCTGGTTGTCGCAGTCCGACGCGCCGAACAGTTGTGGATTCATAATGATGGTGGTCATACAGTTAATGATGGCGTCCGCGCTGGTCTGCAGGCTCTCTTCATGTGTGGTTTTACCGCCAGAAAGCGCACCGCCCATAATTTCGCACATCGCCGCCAGCGCATACCCCTTGTGCTCGGCAAAGGTCAGCAACGACCCCAGCGGAGAAACCTGCATTACCGCAGGATCGGTAGTGGGAACACCCTCCACATCAATCAGGCATCCTGGAGCCACCGGCTCGCCCTTATGCCATGCCACACGTGTTTTGCCAAACGCGATGGCGCTGGTTGCATAGTCCAGCAACAGTGGGAAAGTATTTTTACGTGGAAACACGACGCAGAAAGGATTGGTGCCAAAACGGCTATCGCGGCCATGAAACGGTGCGACCATCGGGATCCCCACCACATTCACAAAGTGTACCGAGACAAAACCTGCCGCCGCACATTGCTCCGCCCAGTAGCCAATACGGCCGATATGGTGCGAATTATGTAATGCCACGGCAGCGATTCCGTACTGACGCGCTTTTTCGATTCCAAGCGTGATTGCCTCGTGCGCTGCCACCTGACCAAACGCACAGTCGCCGTCAAGCGTAATCACCGCCCCCGCATCTTTTACCACTTTGGCATGACGGTTGATCTGCAGATGCCCCTGCGAGAATGAACGAATATAGCTTGGGATCATACCGATGCCATGGGAGTCGTGACCGGCGAGGTTAGAGGCTATCAGATGGTCGGCCACCAGCCGCGCCTCCTGATCATTGCTTCCCATCTGATGAAAAACGGCCTGGATAAAGGCGTGCAGCGTTGGCACATGGAAGCGATGTCCACTGTTCATTGTTATCTCCTTTGTGTCGCGTGTTTGTTGTGTTTCTTATTTTTCAACAAACTATGCTGCGCCACAGTGCGCTGGAGGTCAATAAACGTGCAGAAATTTCACATTGCCGAAAAGAGAGAACCGACAGGCCAGGCAACAGGCCCGTCGGGATAACAAATGGTTTAGAAACTTTGCTCGACGCGGGCAAGTCCTTCAGCCAGTGAGGCGGACTCACCGGTTGCCACCAGGCAGCAGGCCATCTGGATTTTCAACGATGCCGGAACAGGCTCACTGCCAGCCAGACAACGCTCAATCCAGCGCGCGGTGGTTTCCGGGTCTTTTGCTACCGGTAGCGGTACCGGCTCGTCAGGCATCTCGCTCTGTCGGTCTTGTAGCACTCGCACACCGGATGAATCTATCAGGCTTATCTGCGGGCAGCGCTGCGGGTTGGCATACACTTCGCCCTCGGTACCATGCATCAACAGGCCGCGCCCACCGATATCGCCGAAGAACTTCGCCACGCGCGAAACATATTCCGGGTGGGACACGCTGGAAAGACGCAGCGCGGCATCTTCAGCAAACGGCGTGGCTAATTTAGCCAGCGTATGTGCACTGTTACGCACACCCATGCGCCAGCGCATCGCCAGCTGTTTCTCCAGCGGAGGACACAGCGCGCTCACCGGGATAAACACCGGCTCATGACCATCCAGCTTTGCCTGTGCCTGTCCCGCATGCAGCGTTGGCGTAATGCCCATCAGTTCGAAAATGGTTTCTGTCAGCACGCGGGTTGGATCTTCACTGACGCCGTGCACCACTACTGGAAAACCCAGCTTGTGCAGTAAAATTGCCAGCAACGGAGTCAGATTCGCCTGCTTGCGTGCGCCATTATAGCTGGGAATGACAATCGGCATGGGTTTGGTTACCGGCGGAGTCAGGCGAATGGTGTGGTTTTGCATCGCTTCGTAAAAGCCCAGCATCTCCGCTTCACCTTCGCCCTTGATACGTAGCGCAATCAGTACCCCGCCCATCTCAAGGTCAGGTACGTCGCCGTTCATCATATGGGTATACAGTCCGCGAGCAGTATCCTTATCCAGGTCACGCGCGTGATTTTTTCCTCGCCCAATCTCTTTAATGATTTTGCGGTAATCCATCGATAACTCCTTGCCTGTTGCTCGCATCGTTAACGCCGACGGCGGCGCGTGGGTTTCGCTTTTTCTTTTGGTTTTACTATAACGTCTGGCACAGCAGGTTGCTCTATCGGAAATATGGGTAACGCGTTCAGTAAACGCTTGCCATAGCTTTTGGTCAATAAACGCTTGTCATAAATAACCACTTCTCCCCAGCAGCCATGGCTACGGATGAGTCGCCCAACCTGCTGGATCAAATTGAACGACGCCGCAGGCAGGCTCTGCACCTCGAAGGGGTAGCGGTTCAGACTTTTCAACCACTCACCCTCGGTGATCACTACCGGGCTGTCGATTGGCGGAAAGGCGATTTTATGAATATGCACCTGAGTCAGCAGGTCGCCTTTCAAATCCAGACCTTCAGCAAAAGATTGCAGCCCAACCAGTACACTGCGCTCGCCGTTGGCCACCCGTTTGCGGTGCAACTCCACCAGACGATAGCGCGGCTGATCGCCCTGCACCAACAACAGCAGGCGCAGATCGGTAACGTGCTCAAGAAAACTCTGCATCGCGCGACCGCTGGCAAAGAGTACCAGCATGCCCTGATGCTTTTTACTCTCCAGCTGTTCGCGAAAATAGGCGGCCATTTCCGCGATATGCTGCTCTTCGTTATCAATTAACGGTTCGTAGCGCATCTGCGGAATGACTATTTTGCCCTGTTCAACGTGATTAAACGGTGAATCCAGCGCGACAAACCGGTCCCCTGCTTTTTCCTTCAGACCGCTCATCTCCTGCAAACGCGAGAAGCTATTGAGCGAGCGCAGCGTTGCGGAAGTGACAATAATATGCGGGACGCTACGCCACAGCAGTCGTTCGAGCTGATCGCTCACACGGATCCCCACGCAGTGGAACCAGACGTGGATCTGCCCGTCACGCACCTCGCGCGTCGCCCATTTACTCACCGGCGCGCCTGACGACTGCGCGAGCGATGCCAGCCGCCACAGTTTGCTTTGCGCCTCAAACATGCCCAGCGCCCGGTTTATCTGCAAAATAACCCGATGCAGGCGCACGATATCGTGAGTGCCGGTTTTTTCGCTGAGATCGTTGAGGAACAGTTCCGCCAGACCGCGCAGCATTTCTGTTAGCTTTGCCAGACGCTGACAAATCTCCATCACTTCCGTAGGCAATTCGCCCATCGCGAAGCGGTGTTCTGCCTCCTGGGTTGCGGGCATATACAGATTAAGAATGTTATTGAGCGATGAAATCAGCTCATACAGCTCCTCACAGTGACCGTTCAGACGCTCGGCATTTGCCAGTGGCGGCGTGGTCTTCGGGCGAAACTGCTCCAGGCAGGTAGCCACTAATTTGCAAAATAGATCCAACTGAAGTCGATACCAGGGGGCGCTGATTTCTGCGCTCATCTCCAGCGCATCGCGCGCGACATCCGGCAAATGGTGGCCTTCATCAAGTACCAGCAGTAGGTTTTTCGGCTCCGGCAAAACGGCTTCGCTTTCCATGGCAGCCATTACCAGCGCATGATTAGCCACGACCACTTCAGCTTCCTGAATCTCCCGGCGGGCGACAAAAAAAGGGCATTCACGATAGTAGTGACAGTTGCGATTCAGACAGCTGGCTTTATCGGTGCTCAGACGCTGCCAGAGTCCATCGTCGATAGCAATATCGGTGTGGTCGCGCAGCCCGTCCCACTTGTAGCTGTCGAGATCGCCTTTTAGCCTGGCACAGCGCTTTTGTTCTTCCTGGTTGTTGGGCGTCAGGTCATCGTCGAGAAAAGCCAGCAGATCCTGTTGATTGGGTTCAGTGCTGGCCAGCGCCGCTAAGTTACGCGGGCAGACATAGCGTCCGCGACCAAACGCAGCGGTAAAACGCAGGTCGGGGATAATTTTGCGCAGCAGCGGTAAATCTTTGCTGTAGATCTGGTCCTGCAAAGCGACGTTGGCGGTACTGACCACCAGCGTTTTTTGTTCTTCACGCGCGATGGCAATACCGGGAATCAGATACGACAGGGTTTTCCCCACCCCGGTCGGTGCTTCAATCGCCAGATGCCGCCCTTCTTCCCCGGAGAGCGTTTTCGCGACGTCAGCAATCATCTGCCGCTGCGGCGCACGGGGAATAAAGTCGGGGATCTGTTCCTGAAGCGCCTTGTACCAGGCGGCGATTTGCGCTTTTAGCGCAGCCGTAAGTGCCATGAGAAAACCTGAAATACTGTATAAACAGCCACTATTGTGGCACATTTCAGGCGTTGGATGTACCTTTTTCCCCCATTCTGGAAAGCGCTTCGCAGCTCTGGCTTAAATTACCGGATGGCGGCTTACTCCTTATCCGGCCTACAGTCAGGTATATTGCAGGCCGAATAAACGTGTCGGTTAATAGTATCCCAGCAGCTTCCACCACAGCATGCCCACTGCAAAAATGATAATCACATTTGCCGTTACCACACAGAGGTTAATTTTGTAAAAACGCGGTCGTTCAAAATAGCCCTGGGCAAAATAAATAGGACCAGGTCCGCCACCATACTCGGTATTCCCCCACATCAGATTACTAAAGATGCCGAAGCAAATAGCGACCATCATCGGCGGTGCACCCGCAGCGATCGCCGTGGCCGCGAAAGGAGCATACAGCGCAGCTACGTGCCCGGTAGCCGTAGCAAAGAGATAGTGGACATAAATGTAAAGGATCCCCAGCACAATAAAGGACTCAATCGCACCAAACCCTTGAATACCGCTGCCTAACTTTACTGTCATCCATTTAATGAAACCCAGATCGGCAAGTCCGGTCGCCAGGCTAATAATGACGCTAAACCAGATAACCGTATCCCAGGCTGCATGGTCATTAAGCAAACTTTTCCAGCTAACAGCACCCGAAGCAAACAGATAAGCAGCCAGCCCCAGCCCGACAGATGTGGCAGACAATCCAGTAATCAAACTGGTGCCCCAGCCAACCAGCGCCAGCACAAAACCAAACGCGACCTTTTTCTCGTTGCTGCTCATCGAACCGAGCTCACCGAGCGCCTGTTTACCCATCGCTTTTGCCTCTGGCGTACGCTTAAGCTCAGGATCCAATAATTTATAGACCAGTAGCGGCATCAGACAGAAACAAACCATCGCAGGGACCACTGCAGAAATAAACCATCCGCCCCAGGTTATCTCCATACCCAATGACGATTTCGCCAGGCTCGCTACCAGCGGATTCGCCGCCATCCCGGTGAGAAATATCGCCCCGGTAATCGGCGTAAACTGGAAGCACACCATGGTTAAGAAATCGCCAATACGTTTGCCCGTTACCCCTGGAGCGGAGCCCAACACATCATTGATGGAACGCGTGATGGGAAAAATTATGCCCCCGGACCGCGCAGTTACTGACGGCATTGCCGGGGCCATAATCAGATCGGAAACCCCCAGTGAGTAAGCAATACCCAGGCTGCTGCCGCCAAAGAGCGATAACATTTTATACGCAATACGTTTCCCCAGTCCTGACGTCACAAACCCCAGAGACAAGACGTAGGCGCAGAAAATGAGCCATACCGTACCGGACGCAAACCCTGACAGCGCCTTTGCCTCTGGCAACGTTTTGGTGAAAATAACCACGCAAAGCGCAATCAACATCACCGCCCCCGAAGGGAGCGGCTGAGTGAGAATGGCGGCAATGGTCGCGGCAAATATCGCGAACATATGCCAGGCCTGAGGCGTTAGACCATCAGGAACAGGATAAAACCAAATGATCGCGCCTATCGCCAGCGGTATCAGGAACGACAGAATGGATTTTCCCGTGACAGAATTCGTTGACATAAAAAGATCCTTATTCCGTTAGCCCGAGAGCATTCATTTCCGCGACATGTATCTTGCTAATACCTGATCCACCATCGCCGGTGCCATTCCAAGGTAATTTGCCGGGTCGGTCAGTTTTTCAATCAACTGTGGGTCCAGTCGTTCAGAGACAGATGGCATCGCATTCAGCACATCAGCCAATCGTCCACCTTGTTCGTTGACGATACGACAGGCGTCATACACCACGTCATGTGCATCCTGACGACCAATATACGGAGCCAACCCCATCATGACCGCTTCAGCCACAATCAATCCATTAGTCATGCCGAGGTTACGTTTCATCGCCTCTTCATCGACCACCAGCCCCGCCAGCATAAAATTGGCCTGATGCAATGCCCCCGCGCTGAGCACGAAACTTTCTGGGATAGCAATCCATTCGGCATGCCACGGCCCGGTTGCACGCTCCAGATCTTGCACCATCGCATCAAGCATCAACCCTGCCTGTTGGCGAACGCCTTTGGCACAGGCCAGCATCAGCTCGCTGGAAATAGGGTTGCGTTTCTGCGGCATGGTACTGCTGGCGCCACGCCCTTTAACAAACGGCTCATACAGTTCGCCAAACTCATTTGCTGCCAGCAGCATTACGTCGTAGGCAATCTTGCCCAGCGACCCGGTAATCACCGCTAACAGGTTCACCGCTTCGGCAAAACCATCACGCGCGACGTGCCAGGTGGATGTTGGGACATTTAGCCCAAGCTCTTCCATCATCGCTTTTTGTACCGCCAGCCCTTTATCCCCCAGCGATGCCAGCGTACCGGCCGCTCCCGCAAATTCGCCGACCAATACACGAGGACGCGCCTGGGAAAGACGTTCCGCGTGGCGTTCAAACATATCCAGCCAGATGGCCGCTTTGTAACCGAATGTCACGGGCAAAGCCTGTTGTAAATGGGTTCTCCCGGCCATCGGCGTATCACGGTAGCGGCGTGAAAGATCGGCCAGCGTGGCGCGGAGTTTGTCCATATCGGACTCAATGAGCGCAAAAGCATCACGAATTTGCAGAACCACTGCGGTGTCCATAATGTCCTGAGTGGTGGCCCCCCAGTGCACATAACCGCCGGACTCGCCTGCCTGTTTAGAAATCTGGTGCACCAGCGGTAGGATCGGATAACCCACAATTTCGGTTTCATGGCGCAATAAATCAAAATCGAGCGTGTCAGCATTACATTTTTCTGCAATTTCCTGCGCCGCAGCCTCGGGTATCACACCGCAGCGTGCCTGGGCTTTGGCTAATGCCACTTCCACTTCCACGTATTTGCGCACCAGCTCGCGATCGTCAAACACAGCGCGCATCGCCGGTGTGCCGAAAGAGTCCCTGAACAGAACAGAATCAAGTACATTCGAAGCCATAAATCCCCCTGGAAAATCTGATAATGATAAGATGCGTGTTTACGGCAGTTTGTTGGATATTCAAATGCCGCCACAATGTCCAGACATAAACAAATGTCCGTACATTTAAATGTACGGACATTTATAGTATTCATAAGAAATGTAGGGAAGAGTCCGTACAAATTTTCGTGATAAAGATCACTAATATTTTGATGAAACTGCGATGAAAGAATCTCTGTACAAGCGAATAGCACGTGAACTGGCGCAGCAAATTGCGGTGGGAACCTTTGCCCCCGGTTCGCTGTTTCCTACGGAAATGGAACTGTGTGAAACATGGCAGGTCAGCCGCCACACCATGCGTGAGGCGTTAAGGGAATTAACAGAGCAAGGTCTGATATCACGGCGTAAAGGCGCGGGAACTCGCGTTTGCGAACCTAAGGCTAACGGCGTCAATCACCCGCTATCGCATCTTGAGGATCTGTTGCTGCTGGCCAAAAACAATCTGCGCGTCATCAAGAAAATCGATGAGATTGTGGCGGACATAGAGTTGTCCCAGATGATTGGCTGCCCGCCAGGTTCCCGTTGGCTGCACATTGCCAGCACTCGCGAAGATGCGCAAAACCCCGACGCGCCAATCTGCTGGACGGACAGCTATGCCAGCACGGATTACGCCAAACTGCGTACGTACATCCGTGACGACCCACACTCGTTAATCAGCGATTTGATCGAAACCCATTACGGTATTAAAAGCCATGAGGTGCATCAGACCATTACGGCTGTCGGCGTGCCCAAAAAGGTGGCAAAGATTCTCAATGTAGCACCTGATTCACCAGCAATGAGAATCGTGCGTCGTTATCTGGACAGGGACGGGAAAGTATTTGAGACGACGATTTCGATTCACCCGGCAGGACGATATACCTGCTCAATCGTGCTGAAATCGCAAAGTTCGGGGGAGTGATTGACCTATCCGGCCTACACAGTGTGTAGACCGGATAGCATGTTTATACTGCCATACAGCAAGGTGAATTACTGCGCTGCAGACGGTTTGCGCGGACGGCGCGGTGGACGAGGTTTATCACCTGCCGGTTTGCCTTCGCCATTACGCGGCTTCGCTTTTGGCGCTCCGCCATCCGAACGACGCGGCTGCTGTCCACGCCCTGCTCCGCCCTGCCCTCGACCACCGCCGCCGCCACGCTGCTGACGACCGTTCTGGATCGGCTCAGCTTTAATGGACGGGTCTGGCTCGTAGCCTGGCGTCGCAATACGCGGGATCTCTTTTTTCAGCAACTTCTCGATGTCACGCAACAGCTTGTGTTCATCGACGCACACCAGAGACAACGCTTCGCCAGTAGCGGCCGCACGACCGGTACGACCAATGCGGTGCACGTAGTCTTCCGGGACGTTTGGCAGCTCGTAGTTCACCACGTGCGGTAACTCTTCAATGTCGAGACCACGCGCGGCAATGTCGGTCGCTACCAGCACGCGAATATCACCGGATTTAAAATCAGCCAGCGCACGCGTACGCGCACCCTGAGATTTATTACCGTGGATAGCCGCACTGCGGATGCCGTCTTTATTCAGCTGCTCTGCCAGATGGTTCGCGCCATGTTTGGTACGGGTAAACACCAGCACCTGCTGCCAGTTGCCCTGACCAATCATCTGAGATAGCAGTTCGCGTTTACGTTTTTTATCAACGAAATGAACGTGCTGAGTAACCTGCTCTGACGCGGTATTACGACGCGCCACTTCAATTTCCAGCGGGTTGTGCAACAGTTTTTCGGCTAGCGATTTAATGTCATCAGAGAACGTTGCCGAGAACAGCAGGTTCTGACGTTTTGCCGGCAGTTTTGCCAGAACGCGACGAATATCGTGAATAAAGCCCATATCCAGCATGCGGTCAGCTTCATCCAGTACCAGGATCTCAACCTGATCCAGTTTCACCGCATTCTGGTGTTCCAGATCGAGCAAACGACCCGGAGTGGCGATCAGCACATCTACGCCGCCACGCAGCTTCATCATCTGCGGGTTAATGCTGACGCCGCCGAAGACCACCAGCGAGCGAATATTCAGATACTTACTGTAATCACGGACGTTTTCGCCAATCTGGGCCGCCAGTTCGCGGGTTGGCGTGAGGATCAGCGCACGAACCGGACGACGGCTTTTACCATGCGGCTGATTGGTGATCAGGTGCTGTAACAGCGGCAGGGTAAAACCTGCCGTTTTCCCCGTACCGGTCTGGGCGCTGGCCATCAGATCGCGGCCTTCCAGCACGGCAGGAATAGCCTGCTGCTGAATAGGGGTAGGTTCACGGTAACCCTGCTCGGCAACGGCACGTAAAATTTCAGGGTTTAAACCAAGGGAATCAAAAGACATAACAACTCCGAACCGCCCTGACCGTTACCGGTGTCGTTTTCAGGGAGATACATACAATAGAGATGACAAAAACCACAATGTCATGAAGGGGCGGAGTGTAGCAGTTTTTGTGATGTGCCGCATAAATTATCCCTTCACTGGAAAATAATGCTTCGGACTGGACAAGGCTGCACATCAGTCATAATCTTAATCAATCGATTGATTAAGATCAGAGTCGTGCCATGAATACACCCACCATGACAACCAAAGGTGAACAGGCGAAGAACCAGCTCATTGCCGCCGCATTGGCGCAATTCGGCGAGTATGGTCTGCACGCCACGACGCGCGATATCGCTGCACAGGCCGGGCAAAACATTGCGGCTATCACCTACTATTTTGGCTCAAAAGAGGATTTATATCTCGCCTGCGCCCAGTGGATTGCGGATTTTATCGGTGCACAGTTTCGCCCGCACGCTGAAGAGGCCGAGCGTTTATTCGCCCAACCAGAGCCGGACCGTGGCGCGATGCGCGAACTGATCCTGCGCGCCTGCAAAAATATGATCATGCTGTTAACTCAGGACGACACCGTTAACCTGAGCAAATTTATCTCGCGCGAACAGCTTTCCCCCACCGCGGCTTATCAACTGGTGCACGACCAGGTTATCAATCCGCTGCATACACATCTGACGCGCCTGATTGCCGCCTATACGGGCGGCGATGCCAATGATACCCAAATGATTCTGCATACCCACGCCATACTCGGCGAGGTGCTGGCTTTTCGTCTGGGGAAAGAAACCATTCTGTTGCGTACAGGCTGGTCACAATTTGATGAGGATAAAACCGCGCTGATTGACCAAACGATCACCTGTCACATCGATCTTATTCTGCAAGGTTTAACGCAAAGGAGTCTGGAGTCATGAAAAAACCTGTCGTTCTCGGGCTGGTTATCGCGGCCCTCGTTGCCGTGATTGCCGGTGGAACGTGGTGGTATCAGAGTCGGCAAGATAACGGCCTGACGCTATACGGCAATGTCGATATCCGTAGCGTCAACCTGAGTTTTCGTGTCGGCGGCAGGCTGGTCTCGCTGGCGGTTGACGAAGGCGATGCGATTACCGCCGGCCAGGTGCTGGGTGAACTGGACCGCGCACCGTATGAAAACGCATTGATGCAGGCAAAAGCCAATGTAGCTGCCGCACAGGCGCAATACGATCTGATGCTGGCAGGGTATCGCGAAGAAGAGATCGCGCAAACCGCGGCGGCAGTCAAACAGGCGCAGGCCGCCTATGATTACGCGCAGAACTTTTACAATCGGCAGGTCGGATTGTGGAAAAGCCGCACCATTTCAGCCAACGATCTGGAAAACGCCCGTTCATCTCGCGATCAGGCGTTAGCTTCGCTGAAATCCGCGCAGGATAAACTCACGCAATATCGCAGCGGTAATCGTGTGCAGGACATCGAGCAGGCAAAAGCCACGCTCGAACAAGCTCAGGCCGAGCTGGCACAGGCAGAGCTTAATTTGCATGACACCACGCTGACCTCGCCGTCTGACGGCACGCTTCTCACCCGTGCAGTTGAACCCGGCAGCATGCTGAACGAAGGGGGCACGGTACTGACGCTGTCGCTCACGCGTCCGGTTTGGGTTCGTGCTTACGTTGACGAACGAAATCTGAGCCAGGCGCAGCCAGGACGTGAGATCCTGCTCTATACCGATGGCCGCCCGGACAAACCGTATCACGGCAAAATCGGCTTCGTTTCTCCTACCGCCGAATTTACCCCGAAAACGGTCGAGACTCCTGACCTGCGTACCGACCTGGTTTATCGCCTGCGAATTGTCGTCACCGACGCGGACGATTCGCTGCGCCAGGGAATGCCGGTAACGATAAAGTTTGGCGATGAGGCACGGCATGAATGACGCCGTCATTACGCTTAAAGGGCTGACGAAAAACTTTGCCGGAATGGAAAAACCGGCCGTCGCCCCGCTCGACTGTACCGTCCATGCGGGCTACGTGACCGGGCTTGTCGGGCCGGACGGCGCGGGCAAAACTACGTTGATGCGAATGCTGGCGGGATTATTAAAACCTGATGCCGGAAGTGCTGCGGTGATTGGTTTTGACCCCATCAAAGACGACAGCGCACTACATGCGGTGCTGGGCTATATGCCGCAGAAATTTGGTCTGTACGAAGATTTAACCGTCATGGAGAACCTCAATCTCTATGCCGACTTACGCAGCGTCACCGGTGAAGCGCGAGAAAAAACCTTTGCCCGACTCCTGGAATTCACCTCTCTGGGACCATTTACCGGACGACTGGCTGGCAAGCTTTCTGGCGGCATGAAGCAGAAGCTCGGGCTTGCCTGTACGCTGGTTGGCGAACCCAAAGTGTTGCTGCTGGATGAGCCAGGCGTGGGTGTCGACCCTATTTCCCGTCGCGAACTGTGGCAAATGGTCCACGAGCTGGCCGGGGACGGCATGCTGATCCTCTGGAGTACGTCGTATCTGGATGAAGCAGAGCAATGCCGTGATGTGCTGCTGATGAACGAAGGTGAGCTGTTATACCAGGGCGATCCTACTCAGCTTACGCAAACCATGGCGGGTCGCAGCTTCCTGATGAGCAGTCCACAGGAAAACAACCGCCGACTGCTGCAACGCGCGTTAAAGCTGCCGCTGGTCAGCGACGGAATGATTCAGGGGAAATCCGTCCGTTTAATCCTGAAAAAAGAGGCTACTGCTCAGCAGATCCAAAACGCTGACGGCATGCCGGAGATAACCATCAACGAAACAGCCCCCCGCTTCGAAGATGCCTTTATCGATTTACTCGGCGGAGCCGGAACATCGGAATCCCCGCTGGGCGCTATCCTGCATACCGTGGAAGGCACTCCAGGCGAAACGGTAATCGAAGCCAAAGCGTTGACCAAGAAATTTGGCGATTTTGCCGCTACCGACCACGTAGACTTTGCTGTGCAGCGCGGTGAGATTTTTGGTCTGTTAGGACCCAACGGCGCTGGCAAATCCACCACCTTTAAAATGATGTGCGGCCTGCTGGTCCCCACTTCCGGCAAAGCGCTGGTGCTGGATATGGACCTGAAAGTCAGCTCCGGCAAAGCGCGTCAGCATCTGGGCTATATGGCACAGAAATTCTCCCTGTACGGTAACCTGACGGTTGAACAGAATCTGCGCTTTTTCTCTGGTGTCTACGGCCTGCGCGGTCGGGCGCAGAAAGAGAAAATCGATCGTATGAGCGAGGCATTCGGCCTGAAGAGTATCGCTTCCCATGCCACCGACGAACTGCCGCTGGGGTTTAAGCAGCGTCTGGCGCTGGCCTGCTCACTGATGCATGAACCCGACATTCTGTTCCTTGATGAACCCACTTCCGGAGTCGATCCCCTCACCCGTCGTGAGTTCTGGTTGCATATCAATAGCATGGTGGAAAAAGGCGTTACGGTGATGGTGACCACCCACTTTATGGATGAGGCAGAATACTGCGATCGCATCGGGCTGGTGTATCGCGGCAAACTGATAGCCAGCGGTACGCCAGACGACCTGAAGGCTCAGGCTGCCGACAGCGACACGCCGGACCCGACCATGGAACAGGCGTTCATCACGCTAATCAATGACTGGGATAAGGAG
The DNA here is from genome assembly GCF_001037485.2 of Citrobacter sp. MGH105. Taxonomy (NCBI): domain Bacteria; kingdom Pseudomonadati; phylum Pseudomonadota; class Gammaproteobacteria; order Enterobacterales; family Enterobacteriaceae; genus Citrobacter; species Citrobacter sp. MGH105. Next base: position 3,493,764 of record NZ_CP073048.1, read on the forward strand.
CATACGCATGAGTAACTCCGCTCTCTCCTGGCGTCGCGTCCGTGCGCTGTGCGTGAAAGAGACGCGCCAGATCGTCCGCGATCCCAGCAGTTGGCTGATTGCGGTGGTGATCCCACTGCTGCTGCTGTTTATCTTCGGCTACGGGATCAACCTCGACTCCAGCAAGCTGCGGGTAGGGATTTTGCTCGAACAGCAGAGTGAAGAGGCGCTGGATTTTACCCATACCATGACCGGCTCGCCGTATATTGACGCCACCATCAGCGATAACCGTCAGGAACTGATTGAGAAAATGCAGGCCGGGCGCATTCGCGGTCTGGTGGTGATCCCGGTGGATTTTGCCCAGCAGATGGCACGCCCCAATGACGTGGCACCGATCCAGGTGATCACCGACGGCAGCGAACCGAATACCGCCAACTTTGTGCAGGGTTATGTCGAAGGCATCTGGCAAATCTGGCAGCAACAGCGGGCAGAAGATCGTGGGGAATCGTTCAAACCTTTGATCGACGTGCAAACTCGCTACTGGTTTAACCCGGCGGCCATCAGCCAGCACTTTATCATTCCCGGGGCGGTCACCATCATCATGACGGTGATTGGCGCCATCCTCACCTCATTAGTGGTAGCGCGCGAATGGGAGCGCGGCACCATGGAAGCGCTGCTGTCTACCGAAGTCACCCGCGTCGAGTTGCTGTTGTGCAAACTGATCCCGTATTACTTTCTGGGCATGCTGGCGATGCTGCTGTGTATGCTGGTGTCGGTGTTTATTCTTGGCGTGCCCTACCGCGGCTCGTTGCTGATCCTGTTTTTCATTACCAGCCTGTTTCTGCTCAGTACGCTCGGTATGGGGTTGCTTATTTCCACCATCACCCGCAACCAGTTTAACGCCGCGCAGGTTGCGCTGAACGCCGCCTTCCTGCCCTCGATTATGCTGTCGGGTTTTATCTTCCAGATAGACAGCATGCCCGCGATTATCCGGGCGGTAACCTACATTATTCCGGCGCGTTATTTCGTCAGCACCCTGCAAAGCCTGTTTCTGGCGGGAAATATTCCGGTGGTGCTGATTATCAACGTGCTGTTTTTAATCGCTTCGGCGGTGATGTTTATCGGCCTGACGTGGCTTAAAACCAAACGTCGGCTGGATTAAGGGGACTGGCATGTTTCATCGCTTATGGACATTAATTCGCAAAGAGCTGCAATCGCTGTTACGCGAACCGCAGACGCGAGCCATTCTGATTTTACCGGTGCTGATTCAGGTTATCCTGTTCCCGTTCGCGGCAACGCTGGAAGTCACCAACGCCACTATCGCTATCTATAACGAAGACAACGGTAAACATTCGGTAGAGCTAACCCAGCGCTTCGCCCGCGCCAGCGCCTTTACGCATGTTCTGCTGTTGAAAAGCCCGCAGGAGATCCAGCCCACCATCGACACGCAAAAAGCCCTGCTACTGGTGCGTTTCCCGGCCAACTTTTCGCGTAATCTGGATACCTTCCAGCAGGCTCCCATGCAGATTATCCTCGACGGACGTAACTCCAACAGCGCGCAAATTGCCGCGAATTACCTGCAGCAAATCGTTAAGGAGTATCAGCAGGAGCTGATGGACGGCAAGCCGAAACCGAACAACAGCGAGCTGGTAGTGCGTAACTGGTATAACCCGAATCTGGATTACAAATGGTTTGTGGTTCCGTCGCTGATCGCCATGATCACCACCATCGGCGTAATGATCGTTACTTCACTCTCGGTTGCCCGCGAGCGCGAGCAAGGCACGCTGGATCAACTGCTGGTTTCCCCGCTTACCACCTGGCAGATTTTCATCGGCAAAGCTGTGCCCGCGCTAATTGTGGCTACTTTTCAGGCCACCATTGTGCTGGCGATCGGCATCTGGGCTTATCACATTCCGTTTGCCGGTTCATTGGGGCTGTTCTATTTCACAATGGTGATTTACGGGCTGTCGCTGGTTGGCTTTGGTCTGCTGATTTCGTCACTGTGCGCCACCCAGCAGCAGGCGTTTATCGGGGTATTTGTGTTTATGATGCCGGCGATTTTACTCTCGGGCTATGTCTCACCGGTCGAAAACATGCCGGTCTGGTTGCAGAATCTGACGTGGATAAACCCGATCCGCCATTTTACGGACATCACGAAACAGATTTACCTGAAAGATGCGAGTCTGCAGATTGTCTGGGGAAGCTTGTGGCCGCTATTAGTGATAGCGGCCACGACCGGATCAGCGGCGTATGCGATGTTTAGACGCAAGGTGATGTAGCTTTTTGTCCTTCGCCAGCAGCGAGACCACGGCGGGTCCGGCAAGGATGACCAGCCCCGCCAGTGCCAGCAAGACGTTGTTTTGCAGCACGCGTGACAGCAGCCACAGCACGATCATGGCGGCACCGAAATACCACGTCGTGGTCAACTCTTCCAGCACATCAGCCACGTCGCGCCAGCGCTGTTCGTGGTGACGTTGCAATGCAAGCATCAATAAAACCGTAACGCCGTACACGACGCACAATCCCAGGCCGACATGCACCAGTCTGCCGCTCATCCAGCCCATTACCAGCAACGCCACTACCAGTAAATGCAACACTATCTGCCAGCAACTTAGACCCGTTGCGACACGAACACGTTGTTGCCACCTCATGGCTATTCTCCTGAAGGATTTTCGACTAATTGTTCAGAGTACCGGACTTTACGGAAAATTCCGCAACACCGCATCTTTTTGTGACGACGACTACACTATTTTAATCAGGAAAGTGACGCCAACGGGAGAATCATGGCCAGACAAACAGAACGGTTTTCATTCAATGTGCTCACCATTAATACTCATAAAGGGTTTACCGCCTTCAATCGGCGTTTTATTTTGCCTGAGCTGCGAGAAGCCGTCAGAACGGTCGGTGCGGACATTGTGTGCCTACAAGAGGTAATGGGCGCACACGAGGTGCATCCACTGCATGTGGAAAACTGGCCGGACACCACGCACTACGAATTTCTGGCGGACACTATGTGGAGCGACTTCGCCTACGGGCGTAACGCCGTGTACCCGCAAGGACATCACGGTAATGCGGTGTTGTCGCGGTATCCCATTGAGCATTATGAGAATCGTGATGTGTCAGTCGGCGCGAGTGAAAAGCGCGGAGTCCTTTACTGCCGCATTGTACCGCCAATGCTCTCCCACCCCATTCATGTGATGTGTGTGCATCTCGGCCTACGTGAAGCTCACCGCCAGGCCCAGCTCGCTATGCTGGCAGACTGGGTCAACGCCCTGCCCGACGCGGAACCCGTGGTCATCGCAGGAGATTTTAACGACTGGCGGCAAACGGCCAATCGCCCGTTGAAAGCCAAAGCTGGCCTTGACGAGATTTTTACCCGCGCCCACGGTCGCCCGGCGCGAACGTTTCCGGTGCAGTTTCCCCTGCTGCGCCTGGACAGGATCTATGTGAAAAACGCGAATGCCAGTACCCCAACGACGCTTGCGCTGCGTCACTGGCGACATTTGTCCGATCATGCCCCTCTGAGTGCGGAGATTCATTTATGAAATATGGCTGGCGTGAAGGCAATCAAATTCAACTGCTGGAAAACGGCGATCAATTCTACCCCGCCGTATTTGACGCCATTGAGCAGGCACAGCAAAAAATTATCCTTGAGACTTTTATCTGGTTTGAAGATGCGGTAGGAAAACAGCTGCATGCCGCGTTGCTCGAAGCCGCCCGACGAGGAATCAAAGCAGAGGTGCTGCTGGATGGCTACGGCTCGCCGGATCTGAGCGACAGTTTTGTTGAAGAGCTGACCGTAGCCGGTGTTGTTTTCCGCTACTACGATCCACGTCCGCGTCTGTTTGGAATGCGCACCAATCTCTTTCGCCGTATGCATCGAAAAATAGTGGTCATTGATGACCGTGTTGCCTTTGTCGGCGGCATCAATTACTCCGCTGAACATATGTCGGATTACGGCCCGGAGGCTAAGCAAGATTACGCCGTGCGCGTTGAAGGTCCAGTCGTTGCTGACATTCTGAACTTTGTACTGGAAAACCTGCCCGGGCAAAGCGCCGTACGGCGCTGGTGGCGACGTCATCACCGGGCAATCGACAATCATCGCCCCGGCGAAGCGCAGGCGCTGTTTGTCTGGCGCGATAACGAAGAGCATCGCGATGATATTGAACGCCACTATCTTAAAATGCTGACCCAGGCCCGACGGGAAGTGATCATTGCCAATGCCTATTTCTTTCCCGGTTATCGCCTGCTGCATGCCCTGCGTAAAGCAGCACGACGCGGCGTTCGGGTAAAACTCATTGTGCAGGGTGAACCGGATATGCCGATTGTGAAAGTGGGTGCCCGCCTACTGTACAACTATCTGGTTAAAGGTGGCGTCCATGTCTACGAATACCGCCGTAAACCTCTGCATGGCAAAGTGGCGCTGATGGACGATCACTGGGCGACGGTGGGCTCCAGCAATCTTGATCCGCTGAGCCTGTCGCTGAATCTGGAAGCGAATCTGATTATTCATGACCGCACGTTTAACCAGACCCTGCGCGACAACCTGAACCCTATTATTGCGCAGGACTGCAAGCGGGTTGATGAATCCATGCTGCCAAAACGCACCTGGTGGAACCTGACTAAGAGCGTGCTGGCCTTCCACTTTTTACGCCACTTCCCGGCGCTGGTCGGCTGGCTTCCGGCGCATACCCCGCACCTGGCCGAGGTAGAGCCGCCCGCGCAGCCCGCTCTGGAAACTCAGGACCGTATACAAACTGAGGATGCAGGAGGGAAAACCTGATGGCAAAAAATCACCGACGCTGGCGGTTAGCGAAAAAGATCCTCACATGGTTATTTTTTATTGCGGTGATCGTGTTGCTGGTCGTTTATGCCAGCAAAGTCAACTGGCAGGAAGTGTGGACGGTAATTCGCGATTACAACCGGATCGCCCTGCTCAGCGCCGTGGGGTTGGTGATCGTCAGTTATTTACTTTACGGCTGTTATGACCTGCTCGGGCGCTACTACTGTGGGCACAAGCTGGCAAAACGCCAGGTCATGCTGGTGTCGTTTATCTGTTACGCGTTCAACCTGACGTTAAGCACCTGGGTGGGCGGTATTGGGATGCGATATCGGCTCTACTCGCGTCTCGGGTTGCCGGGGGGCACAATAACGCGGATTTTTTCGCTGAGCATTACCACTAACTGGCTGGGCTATATTCTGCTGGGCGGTTTTATATTTACCTTCGGCGTCGTCGAACTGCCCGCTCACTGGTATATCGATGAAGGCACATTGCGCATTTTAGGCATAGCGCTGCTGCTGATTATTGTTGTTTATCTGTGGTTTTGCACCTTCGCTAAACATCGTCACATCACCATCAAGGGCCAAAAGCTGGTGCTCCCCTCCTGGAAATTTGCCCTCGCGCAGATGGCGATATCCGGGACTAACTGGATGGTTATGGGGGCGATTATCTGGTTGTTGCTGGGTCAGAATATTAACTATTTCTTCGTGCTTGGCGTGCTGCTGGTAAGCAGTATTGCCGGGGTTATTGTGCATATTCCGGCGGGGATCGGCGTGCTGGAGGCGGTGTTTATGGCGCTGCTGGCGGGAGAGGATACGTCTCAGGGCACGATCATTGCTGCCCTGCTCGCGTATCGCGTGCTGTACTATTTTATTCCGCTACTGCTGGCGCTGATGTGTTATTTGCTGTTGGAGAGTCGGGCGAAAAAGCTACGGGCAAAGAACGAGAAGGCGATGGCGAAATGAGGATGTATATAGTGCCGGATGCGGCGTAACGCCTTATCCGGCCTACTTTTTATACCATCCGGCAACAGACAATTAACGACGATTGCCGAAAATACGCAGCAGCATCAGGAACAGGTTGATGAAGTCCAGATACAGCGTTAGGGCCCCAAGAATCGCGTATTTACGCAGATTGGAGCTGTCGCGCAGGTCGATCTGCTCACCGATATTTTTCAGCTTCTGCGTGTCATAGGCGGTCAGACCGACAAACACTATCACCCCGATATAGGTCACCGCCCACATCAGCGCTTCGCTCTTCAGCCAGAAGTTAACCAGCGAAGCCAGCACAATACCGATCAGCGCCATAAACAGCATATTGCCGAAGCCGCTCAGATCGCGCTTGGTGGTGTAGCCATACAAACTCATGATCCCGAACATCCCACCAGTGACCACGAAGGTGCTGGCGATAGACGAGTAGGTATAGACAATAAAGATGCTTGATAGCGTCAACCCGGTTAATGCCGAATAGAGCATAAACAGCGTGGTCGCCATACCCGCGCTCAGCCTTTGCACCATGCCGGACAGGACAAACACCAGCGCCAGTTGAGCGATGATCAGGCCAAAGAAGGTGATTTTGCTGGAGAAGACAAACATCATCACCGCGGGCGTATTTGCCGCATACCAGGCGATAAACGCCGTCAGCAATAGTCCGCAGGTCATCCAGCCGTACACCTGCGCCATATACGTTTGCAGGCCGGAACGGGCCTGGACAATAGAATCGGATCGTGGGAATCGGTCCATGACAATCTCCTGAATCAGTATGAGCCTACAACAATTGTACTCTACCAGCGTTTTGCTGCTAGCTTATCGCTGTCGCGGGCATCAACCCAGCGCTCACCTTCCGGCGTAGCCTCGCGCTTCCAGAACGGCGCGCGGGTTTTCAGGTAATCCATAATGAACTGCCCGGCATCAAACGCGCTGCTGCGATGCGCGCTGGTTACGCCAACAAAAACGATTTCGTCACCCGGCCACAGTTCGCCAATGCGATGAATCACCGTCACCCGACCCAGCGGCCAGCGCGAACGCGCTTCGTCGACAATCTCCGCCAGCGCTTTTTCGGTCATTCCCGGATAGTGTTCCAGCGTTAACGCCTTAACGCTGTCACCGAGATTGTGATTGCGCACTTTACCGGTGAAAGTGACTACCGCGCCGTCTTCATCGCGCTCAGCCAGCCAGGGATACTCATCCCCGACGCTGAACGGCGCATGGCCAACAACAATTCGCGTTTCAGCCATTTTAGCCTCCGGTTACCGGCGGGAAGAAAGCGACTTCATCACCCGCGTTAAGAGGATGGTCAAAACTGACCAGCGTCTGATTCACCGCCGCCAGCAGCTTGCCGTCTTCCAGCGCCAGCGCCCAGCGATCGCTTTGCGCCGCCAGATGCTTGCGCAGCGCTTCTACCGTTGCAAACTCGGCGGCAACTTCTAACGCATCGGTGTTCACCAGTTCCCGTACCTGAGCAAAGAAAAGAACCTTAATCATGTGCATCCACCTTAAAATCACCCGATTTGCCGCCGCTTTTTGCCAGCAAACGCACCGGACCAATCACCATATCCTTTTGCACCGCTTTGCACATATCGTAGATGGTCAACGCCGCCACGGAGGCTGCCGTTAACGCTTCCATTTCAACGCCGGTTTTACCGGTCAGGCGACACAGCGTTTCAATGCGCACGCGGTTGTGCTCCGGTTCGGCGTGAAGATTGACTTCGACCTTGCTCAGCATCAGTGGGTGACACAGCGGGATAAGATCCCAGGTGCGTTTGGCAGCCTGAATACCGGCAATACGCGCCGTGGCGAAAACGTCACCCTTATGGTGACTGCCGTCGATGATCATCGCCAGCGTTTCGCTACGCATGGTTACGAATGCTTCCGCACGCGCCTCGCGTACGGTTTCCGCTTTGGCGGAGACATCCACCATATGCGCTTCGCCAGCGGCGTTAATATGAGTCAGTTGCGACATACTTATTTCTTCAAATGTGGGTGGAAATTACACGGACGCGTACGGGCATCAAGCTGCGGCGCAATGATATTTTCCCAGGCAGTACGACACGCTTTGGTCGAACCCGGCATGGCAAAAATCAGCGTTTTATTCGCCACCCCGGCAATCGCGCGGGATTGCAGCGTCGCGGTGCCAATCTCTTCAAACGACAGCATACGGAATACTTCGCCAAACCCTTCGACTTCTCTGTCGAACAGCGGTTGCAGCGCTTCCGGCGCCTGGTCCCCTTCGGTTAAGCCAGTGCCACCGGTAATGAGCACCACCTGTACATCGTCACTGGCAATCCAGGCAGAAACCTGGGCGCGGATGGCGTAGCGGTTCTCTTTGACAATCGCCTTATCGACAATCTGATGACCCGCTTCTTGCGCCGAGTCACGCAGATAATGGCCGGAGGTGTCATCTTCTTCGCCGCGACGGTTGGAAACAGTAAGAATAGCAATGCGTGTCGGGATAAATTCAGCGCTTACCTGACTCATGAAAAACTCCTTTTAGCGATCAGCCGCCAATGTAAGATAAGTTTTGCGTAATACCGGTATTGTTCTGATGCAGGAAATGGGTCTGCTTTTTCTCCAGCAGCGCGGCTGAAATACGTTCTTCCAGCGCCGGTTGCTGAGCATCGTCTTCCAGCAAATCACGCAGGCTTACGCCGCCTTCACCAAATAAACACAGATGAAGCTTGCCGACAGAGGAAACGCGCAGACGATTACAGGTGGCGCAGAAGTCTTTCTCATAAGGCATGATCAGACCAATTTCGCCAACATAATCAGGATGACAGAAAACCTGAGCCGGGCCGTCGCTACGCTGTCGGATCTGGTGGATCCAGCCGCGACGCAGCAACTCATCGCGCAGTACCTGTCCGGAAATATGGTGTTTACGGAAGAGAGAACTGCCCTCGCCCGTTTCCATCAGTTCAATAAAACGCAGTTGGATTGGTCGAGGTTGGATCCACGCCAGGAAGGTGTCCAGTTGATGATGGTTTACGTCGCGCATCAGCACGGTGTTGACTTTCACTTTTTCAAAACCGGCATCAAAGGCAGCATCAATGCCTGCCATCACCTGCTGAAACTTGTCCTGTCCGGTAATGGCGTGAAACTGACGGGCGTCGAGGCTGTCGACGCTGACGTTGAGCGCGGTCAGTCCGGCATCGCGCCAGGCGGCGGCATCGCGCGCCAGACGATAACCATTGGTGGTTACCGCAATCTGGCGGATGGCGTCGTTTTCGCGCACGGCGGCGATAATGTCAGTGAAGTCGCGACGCAGTGAAGGTTCGCCCCCCGTCAGACGCACTTTTTCCGTTCCCAGACTGGCGAACGCACGCGTGACACGGCGAATTTCATCAACGGTTAAAAAGCCGTTATTGGTGACACCGCCGGGCTTATAGCCATCCGGCAGGCAGTAGGTGCAACGAAAGTTACACACATCTGTAATCGACAAACGTAAGTAGTAAAACTTACGTGCGAAAGCATCGGTAAGTTGAGAGCCCATGTACACCTTTCCAAATACGGGAGACGTAGTCATTTCTTCCTGCGCCCTGGTGACAAACTTTTTCAAGTCTTGTCACGGCCAAAGCACCGTATCATTTGACCCAGGTGCAGAGGCTAGAGTGTTTATACTCATCATACTTCGAGTTGCAGATGCGTTGGCTTCCGACAACTCAAATTATTAAGAGTACTTTGTGGTTATGCCGATACTAGCGTGTAAATGGCGCTTTTGCCATGTACACTTTCGCTGTATAAATATGTATATAGCGACATGATCGTGCAATTTCGCTACAGAATAAGCAAAAATCACAGTTTTGCATTGATATACATCATCTTGCCATCAGGTGAGTGTCGTCAGAAAGGAGTAGATCGCAGAAAAAAATTACGGCAGATGCCGACTGGATAATTGCTGAAAACACGCTATTTACGTTACTGTAGCGCCGATCAATTGATATCAGGAAAATATATGCGCACTCGCACGCTGGCAGATCTGGACCGCGTTGTCGCTCTCGGCGGAGGGCATGGATTAGGACGCGTTCTCTCCTCTCTTTCCCCATTAGGTTCCCGCCTGACGGGTATCGTCACCACCACCGATAACGGCGGGTCGACAGGTCGTATTCGTCGCTCTGAAGGAGGGATTGCCTGGGGAGACATGCGTAACTGTCTGAACCAGTTAATTACCCAACCCAGCGTTGCATCCGCTATGTTTGAGTATCGTTTTGGCGGTAATGGCGAACTTTCCGGGCATAACCTCGGAAATCTAATGTTAAAGGCGCTCGATCACCTCAGCGTGCGGCCTCTGGAAGCTATCAATTTAATTCGTAGCCTGCTGAAAGTTGACGCACATTTAATTCCGATGTCGGAGCTGCCGGTGGATCTGATGGCCATTGATGACCAGGGACACGAAGTTTATGGCGAAGTGAATATCGATCAGCTCACCGTCCCACCTCAGGAACTGATGCTTTCGCCAAAAGTCCCGACTACACGGGAGGCCGTTGAGGCTATCGCTGAAGCGGATTTAATTTTGATAGGCCCCGGCAGTTTTTACACCAGCCTGATGCCGATTCTTTTACTCGATGAAATGTCACAGGCATTACGTCGCACACCGGCTCCAATGGTCTACATAGGCAATCTTGGGCGCGAATTAAGCCTGCCAGCAGCCAGCCTGACGCTTAGCGATAAGCTGGCCATTATTGAACAGTACGTCGGGAAGAAAGTGATTGATGCGGTGGTTGTGGGGCCGAAAGTGGATGCTTCCGCCGTTACCGACCGCGTTGTGATCCAGGAAGTGCTGGAAGCCAGCGATATTCCCTACCGTCATGACCGCCAGCTATTGCATAGTGCGCTGGAGAAAGCGGTGCAGGCGCTGGGCTGAACGGATTTGCCTGATGCGCTTCGCTTATCAGGCCTACAAAACGAATTGCTCCGGCATCAAACAATGCCTGATACGCTTTGCTTATCAGGCCTACAAAACGATTTGCTCCGGCATCCGGCCTACGAATGCTATCCACCCCGCATCCGACACCGCCTTACGATGCCGCAATAAACAACTCGCGCAACTGATGCAACTGGTCACGGATTGTCGCGGCCTCTTCAAATTCGAGATTCTGCGCGTGTTGCATCATCTGCCCTTCCAGCTCGTGAATCTTCTGCTGCAGCGCTTTTGGCGTCATATCCAGTTCGACAACCTCAGACTTCGCGCCTGCGCGTGACTTCCCTTTGCCTTTCGCTTTGGTCTTCGCAATATTCTGACCCAGCGCCAGAATATCGACCACTTTCTTGTTCAGCCCCTGCGGCGTAATACCGTGTTCTTCGTTATAGAGCTGCTGTTTCTCACGACGACGTTCGGTTTCACCAATCGCTTTAGCCATAGAGGCGGTAATTTTATCACCGTAAAGAATCGCCTTACCGTTGATGTTACGCGCCGCACGACCGATGGTCTGAATAAGTGATCGTTCAGAACGCAGGAACCCTTCTTTGTCTGCGTCCAGAATCGCCACCAGGGAGACCTCAGGCATGTCCAGACCTTCACGTAACAGGTTGATACCCACCAGCACGTCAAACTCGCCCAGACGCAGGTCACGAATGATTTCCATACGTTCCACGGTATCGATGTCAGAGTGCAGATAACGCACCCGCTCGCCGTGTTCTTCTAGGTATTCTGTGAGGTCTTCCGCCATCCGTTTGGTCAGCGTGGTGACCAGCACACGTTCGTTAATCGCCGCACGGGTGCGGATCTCAGATAGCAGATCGTCAACCTGAGTCGCCACCGGGCGCACCTCAATGACCGGATCCAGCAGGCCGGTCGGTCTTACGACCTGATCGACCACATCATCACCGGATTTCTCCAGCTCATAGTTGCCCGGCGTCGCCGAAACATAGATGGTTTGCGGAGCCAGCGCCTCGAACTCTTCAAATTTAAGCGGACGGTTATCCAGCGCCGACGGCAGACGGAATCCGTATTCGACCAGGGTTTCTTTACGCGCCCGGTCACCGCGATACATGCCGCCAATTTGCGGGATAGTCACGTGAGATTCATCCACCACTAGCAGGCCATCGGCAGGCAGGTAATCAAACAGCGTCGGCGGCGGCTCGCCCGGACCACGCCCGGACAGATAGCGGGAATAGTTTTCAATCCCCGAGCAGTAACCCAGCTCGTTCATCATTTCCAGATCGAACTGGGTACGCTGACTTAAGCGCTGTTCTTCCAGCAGTTTGTTATTTGCCAACAGGACTTTTCGCCGCTCTGCCAGCTCAACCTTAATTTCTTCCATCGCCTGAACAATACGTTCGCGCGGCGTCACGTAGTGCGTTTTAGGATAGATGGTAAAGCGCGAAATAGTGGATTCGACCTGTCCGGTAAGTGGGTCAAACAGCGACAAACGTTCGACCTCTTCATCAAACAGTTCCACGCGCAACGCGATGTCGTCAGATTCCGCTGGGAATATGTCGATCACTTCACCGCGCACGCGGAAGGTCCCGCGCTGGAATGCCTGATCGTTGCGAGTATACTGCAGCTCCGCCAGACGACGCAGGATCGCGCGCTGGTCGATAATCATCCCCACCGTCAGGTGCAGCATCATTTTCAGGTACAGATCCGGGTCACCGAGACCATAAATCGCGGAAACCGACGCTACGACGACGACATCCCGTCGCTCAAGCAACGCTTTGGTTGCTGACAGACGCATCTGCTCAATGTGTTCGTTAACCGAAGCATCCTTCTCGATGAAGGTGTCAGAACTTGGCACGTAGGCTTCCGGCTGATAATAGTCGTAGTAGGAGACAAAATACTCCACCGCGTTATCCGGGAAGAACTCTTTCATCTCACCGTACAACTGCGCGGCAAGCGTCTTATTGGGGGCCAGCACCATGGTAGGGCGCTGTAGGTCCGCAATCACGTTCGCGATGGTGAATGTTTTCCCCGACCCCGTCACCCCCAGCAACGTCTGATGCGCCAGACCATCCTCCAGACCTTCTTCCAGGCGACGTATCGCCTCAGGCTGATCGCCAGAGGGTTTAAAAGCGGAATTTAGTTTGAACGGTTTACTCATGAGCAGCTACCTGAAGCAATGGGCGGGCAGGTGTGTAATTTTACTCGCAGCAGTATATTTTGCCAGTAAAATATACTGGATGAAAAAACAGTAACGCGCCAGAATATTTCTGTTACGCCAGCAAAATGGCCGTGACTACAGGCTAAAATTTGTCCGCAGGCAAGATAAAACACCAGCAAAAATGTGTTATCCCCAAACCAATGACTTTTTTAACATTTGTCAAGCTACCCGATGAAAGTTTTGTGGCAACACATGACACTTCTGCGACAGCCATTGCATTTATCTAACACACTGTAATTTAATGATTATTATCTCAAGCCGTCTTTCGCATCAATTTAGTCGCAGGCCGCGTCTTCTCTCGCTTACCTTGTGTTTTCTAACTCTAATACACAAGGTTATCCACAGGAATAGTGGATAACTGCCTCCAGCCCGTACGGACTGTAGCCTGGCAAAAACGTCCTGATGATCTTTTCTGGTGGGATAAAAAAAAATTATCGCTATTTTTTGATATTTATCAGCTAACGAAGCGACCTGGGATAGCCGAGATCTTGCTCGCATTTTCATCATTTTCCTGCCTGCACCATCACAACGCCACCAGGCACTGACAATGTGCACACTGCGGCTCTCATCCACAACAAGCCGGATACCGCAACCCGCTCAATACGCTATTCTGCTGTATTTTCCCCTAATTCCGCTTCTGGCAAGAGATTTGCAGTTTTCTCCCGACCATCAGCCCGCGAGGCGGATATCATCATGAGGGAGAAATCTATGTTGAGTCTTCGTGCAGTGAATCACTATTACGGTAATCAACACTCGCTTTGGGATGTCGATCTCGACCTGTTGCCCGGCAAATGTACCGCCGTGCTGGGTCTTCCAGGGATGGGAAAAACCACGCTGGCCAATTGCATCACAGGCAATTTACCGATTGAGAGCGGAACCATGTTCTGGCATCAGGCTGGCGCACCACCTTGCGATCTGCTTCAGATTCCGGCGGCAAAGCGCATTGCGCTGGGTATTAACTGTGTATCGCAGGAACGGCGAATTTTTTCGCAGCTGACGGTAGAGGAAAATCTGCACATTGCGCGCCAGGCGGTTGAGGAAAGCGAAGCGATGAACAGCAGCGATATTTACCGCCTGTTTCCACAGCTGTTTGTACTGCGTCAGGCCAAAGGGGTGGCATTGTCGGAGGAAAATCAGCACCAGCTTGCACTCGCCAGTGCACTGGTCACTCGCCCGCGCCTGCTGATCCTCGATGAGCCGACGCGAGGAAGTGGCCAGGCGTATATCCACAAACTGGGGAATCTGATTGTGAGGCTAAGCCAGGAGCTTGGCATCGCCATTATGCTCGCGGAGCAGAGCCTGCCGTTCATTCGTCGGGTCGCCGACTGCTATTGCTTGTTACATCGTGGACGCAACGTGGCTCAAGGGCAAATAACACAATTCAGCGACCCGCTAATCAACGACTGGTGGATGCCAGAGACAAAACGCTAAGATCGATATAACGACCAGTCGATGCTCGTTCCGGCTCTTCTGCCAGCCAGGGAATTTCCCCCAGTAGCGGAGCCGCAAGCGCACGCTTTAGCGTCGCCATATATTCAGCATGACGCTTGCCAGGTGGCATCACATCATTGGCAATCCATCCGGCGAGCGTCAGCCCGGCCTGCTGCACTGCCTGGGCGGTCAAAATGGCATGATTGATACAACCGAGCTTAACGCCAACCACCAGAATCACCGGCAGTTGTTCCGCTTTTACCCAGTCAGAAAAACTCAGCGTTGGCGACAGTGGCGTAAACCATCCGCCTGCGCCTTCCACCAATACCCAGTCAGCCTGTTCTTCAAGCAAACGTAAACCCGCAGACATCACTGAGGCCTGAATGGGGCGCCCTTCGTCAGCACTGATGATATGCGGTGAGGTAGGTTCGGCGAAGGTATACGGATTGATGGCCGCATAATCCACTGCCACAACGCTGTTGCGCTGTAGAGCCAGCGCATCGCTGTTTCGCAGACCTTCAGCCGTCATTTCACTGCCTGACGCCACCGGCTTATAGCCGACCGTTCGCAACCCCAGTTGTCCCGCCGCCTGAAGCAACGCACAGCTGGCGATAGTTTTACCTACTTCGGTGTCCGTCCCGGTGACAAAATATGTGTTAGTCACGTTGAATTACTCCCAAAAAAAGATGATAGGTCAGCGGATATTTACCCTGCTGACAGGGCCAGGCGAGCTGTAACTGGCGCAACTGCGAGCGGGTCAACACACGCTGCTCGCGTCCATCATGCAAATGCGTCGCGCCAATGCCCTTCAGCGAGCGCATGGCGCTCAGCGCATCGTCAAACCACAGCGTGACGGCATGAGACTGGTATTCAACGTCCCAGCCGCACAGAGCGTTTTCCAGTTGCTCCACGGGTAAAAAACGGTTGGCATGCTCCCGATCATCAACTGCTCGCCACGCCTGACGAAGTTCCGGCATCGACCCTTGCGCCAGCGTACTAAACGCCACCGTCCCGCCAGGACGCACCACCCGGTATAGCTCGCGTAACGCGCCGCGCAGGTCGTTGCACCACTGCACGGCCAGATTGCTCCAGGCCAGGTCGAAAGTGGCAGCGGCCTGCGGAATGGCTTCGATATCCGCCAGCAGATAGTGATGGGCGACATCGTGACGCTGCGCTTGCGTAAGCATTTGCGCCGACAGATCCAGCGCACAGACCTCGCTCCCCTGCTCCCGCCAGTAGCGACTCATACTCCCAGGCCCACAGCCCGCGTCCAAAACCCGTGAGAACGCCCGGCCATCGAGTTGTGCCAGTAACGCATCGGCGCTCTGACGCTGAAGCTCCGCATGTTGCTCATAGTGCATAGCCGCGCGACCAAACGCAGCGGCAATCGCCTGCTTATTGACCTGCGCCATGCAGCACCTCCAGTAAGTTGTCGATATCCTGGACTTCATGCGCCTGGGTCAGCGTAATCCGCAGCCTGGCCGTCCCAACCGGCACCGTCGGTGGACGAATCGCCGTCACCCAGCATCCCTGTTGCCGTAACGTCTGTGCCAGTTGCAAGGCTTTATGATTGTCGCCAACGATCAGCGGTTGAATCGCGCTGTCTGAATGCGCCAGCGTCAAATCCGTAGTATTCACTCCTGCGCGAAAACGCTGGATCAGCATCGCCAGCTTTTCTCTGCGCTCATCGCCTTCGCGGCTGCGGATCACCGCCAGCGCGGCGCGCAAGGCCTGAGCCTGGGCTGGCGGCATGCTGGTGCTGTAGATCAGATGACGGGCAAACTGCAGCAGATAATCGGCCACACTATCAGAACACAGGATCGCCGCACCGCTGACGCCGAACCCTTTGCCAAATGTCACCACCAACAGCTCAGGTTTCACCTGCTGTCGGGAGCACGAACCACGCCCTTCCTCACCGCTTACGCCAATCCCATGCGCATCATCCACCAGCAGCCACGCGCCCTGCCGTTTCGCCACCGCGTGGATTTCTGCCAGCGGCGCACTGTCGCCATCCATGCTGAACACGCCTTCGGTGACCACCAACTGCTGCCCCGGACAGGGGGCTGTCAGCAGACGATCCAGATGTTGCGAGTCGTTATGGGTAAAGCGACGTAACACGGCAGGGCTAAGACTGGCAGCCTCCAGCAGCGAGGCATGGCTGAGCCTGTCGGCAACAATCTTGTCATCTTTTCCCATCAGTGCGGCAATGACCGCCTGATTGGCGGCAAAACCAGAGATGAACAACAGCGCCCGGGAATAGCCGAGCCACTGCGCCAGCTCTTCTTCCAGCGCCTGATGAGCAACGGAATAACCGCTGACATGGCCCGAGCCGCCGCTGCCGACGCCAAAACGCTCAGCGCCCTGCTGCCACGCGCAGATAATCTGCGGATGGTGGCTTAAGCCGAGGTAGTCGTTGCTGGAGAAATTCAGATACTGGCGACAGTCGGCCTGCAGCCAGCGACCGGCACCCTGCGTCACCGCATAGCGCTGACGCAACGCATCAGCACTACGACGCGCTGTTAGCGCATCGTCAATTTTTTGCTGCCAGGTCATACGGTTGCCGCGTTGTAGTAATCGTCGGTATCCGGGGTACGCAGCGCCTGCTCCAGACGTTGTTGCTGTTCGTTATCGCCCGCCAGTACCGCAGTTTGCTGCGGGTTAAGACCCAGCTTGCGAAATAACAGCAAATCTTTATCTTCGTTCGGGTTCGGGGTGGTCAGCAGTTTGCAGCCGTAGAAAATCGAGTTGGCCCCGGCCATAAAGCACATCGCCTGGGTTTGTTCGTTCATCTGCTCGCGCCCGGCAGAAAGACGCACATATGAGGTCGGCATCATGATACGCGCCACGGCGATAGTACGAATAAAATCAAAAGCATCTACGTCGTCGTTATCGGCAAGCGGCGTGCCCTTCACTTTCACCAGCATGTTGATCGGCACACTTTCCGGCGGCGTCGGCAGATTCGCTAATTGTAGCAGCAGACCCGCGCGGTCGGTCACCGTTTCACCTAGCCCAACAATCCCGCCGGAGCAAACTTTAATGCCCGCCTCGCGCACTTTATCCAGCGTATCCAGGCGCTCCTGGTACGAGCGGGTGGTGATGATATTGCCGTAAAATTCCGGCGAGGTGTCGAGGTTGTGGTTGTAGTAGTCCAGACCCGCATTGGCCAGGCGCTGGGCCTGAGATTCGTCCAGCGTGCCCAGCGTCATACAGGCTTCCAGCCCTAGTTCTTTCACGCCCTGAACCATTTGTTCCAGGTACGGCATATCGCGCTCATGCGGGTTCTTCCACGCCGCGCCCATGCAAAACCGCGTTGAACCAGCCTGCTTCGCCTTACGTGCCGAGTCCAGTACCTGTTCAACCTCCATCAACCGTTCAGTTTCCAGACCGGTTTTATAGCGGGAGCTTTGCGGGCAGTATTTGCAATCTTCCGGGCAAGCACCGGTCTTAATCGACAGCAGCGTACTAACTTGTACCTGCTGCGGATCGAAATGCTGGCGATGAACCTGCTGCGCTTCAAACAGCAGATCCAACAGCGGTTTTTCAAATAATTCGGTGACTTGCGACATTGTCCAGCGAGAAGAATGAGCCATATTGGTATACGTTTCGTTGTTAGTTTGGTGTAGACTCGTAAACCTAAATCTTTTTAATTTGGTTTACAAGTCGATTATGACAACGGACGATCTTGCGTTTGACCAACGCCATATCTGGCACCCATACACCTCCATGACCTCCCCGTTGCCGGTTTATCCGGTGGCGCGTGCCGAAGGTTGCGAACTGACCTTAGCCAGCGGTGAGAAGCTGATTGACGGCATGTCATCCTGGTGGGCGGCAATCCACGGTTACAATCACCCGCAGCTGAACGCCGCGATGAAAACGCAGATTGATGCCATGTCGCATGTGATGTTTGGCGGCATTACCCATGCCCCGGCCATTGCGCTGTGCCGCCAGTTGGTGGCGATGACCCCAGAGGCGCTGGAGTGCGTTTTTCTCGCGGATTCAGGGTCGGTCGCAGTAGAAGTTGCAATGAAAATGGCGCTGCAATACTGGCAGTCTAAAGGCGAATCCCGCCAGCGTTTCCTGACATTTCGTAATGGTTATCATGGTGATACCTTCGGCGCGATGTCGGTCTGCGATCCTGACAACTCAATGCACAGTCTGTGGAAGGGGTACCTGCCGGAGAACCTGTTTGCCCCAGCCCCACAAAGCCGCATGGACGGCGAGTGGGACGAACTGGATATGGTGCCTTTTGCCCGTCTGATGGCCGCGCATCGCCACGAAATTGCGGCGGTGATCCTAGAGCCAATCGTACAGGGCGCTGGCGGTATGCGCATGTATCATCCCGAATGGTTAAAACGCATCCGTAAGATGTGCGACCGTGAAGGGATCCTGCTGATTGCCGATGAAATCGCCACCGGATTTGGTCGTACAGGCAAGCTGTTTGCCTGCGAGCATGCCGACATCACTCCGGACATTTTATGCCTGGGCAAAGCGTTAACCGGCGGAACGATGACCCTTTCTGCAACCCTCACCACCCGCCAGGTTGCAGAAACCATCAGCAATGGTGAAGCCGGATGCTTCATGCACGGCCCGACCTTTATGGGCAATCCGTTGGCCTGCGCCGTCGCCTCCGCCAGCCTGTCGTTACTCGAAACCGGCGAGTGGCGCGCGCAGGTAGCGGCCATTGAAGCGCAGTTGCGGGCAGAACTCGCCCCGGCGGCGGACTCCAGTTGGGTCGCGGACGTACGCGTGCTCGGCGCCATCGGCGTCATCGAAACCACGCATCCGGTGAATATGGCAGCGTTACAGAAGTTCTTTGTCGAACAGGGCGTGTGGATAAGACCGTTTGGCAAGCTCATCTACCTGATGCCGCCGTACATCATCCAGCCCGATCAGTTGCGTCGCCTGACGCAGGCCGTGAACGAGGCTGTGCGCAATGCAACATTTTTTAGCGATTAATCAGCGGTAAGCTCTACGGTTTCTGGCTACACTTTTTGGCTAACGAGAGGAGTCAGCATGAAACTAATCAGTAACGATCTGCGCGATGGCGATAAGCTTGGGCATCGCCACGTCTTTAACGGCATGGGGTATGACGGGGATAATATTTCCCCGCACCTGGCGTGGGATGACGTACCCGCAGGAACCAAAAGCTTTGTCGTGACCTGCTTTGATCCTGATGCGCCAACCGGCTCCGGCTGGTGGCATTGGGTGGTGGTAAATCTGCCGGCTGATACCCGCGTACTCCCGCAAGGATTCGGCTCCGGGCTGGTTGCACAACCGGATGGGGTGATTCAGACCCGTACAGATTTTGGTAAAGCTGGTTATGGTGGCGCTGCGCCGCCGAAGGGGGAAACCCACCGCTATATCTTTACGGTTCACGCCCTGGATGTGGAGCGTATTGATGTCGATGAAGGTGCCAGCGGCGCGATGGTTGGATTTAACGTCCATTTCCACTCGCTCGCCAGCGCCTCGATTACGGCGATGTTTAGCTAAGCTGTGTTGTGCCGGATGTCGGTTTCGCCTCATCCGGCCTACAAAGCAGACCGTAGGCCTGATAAGACGCGTCAGCGTCGACATCAGGCAATTTTCTACAGAAATTCAGGCAGCAATTGCAGCAGCGTTCCTTGCGCTAACAACTCGGTCGCGCACTCAATATCCGGGGCAAAAAAGCGATCCTGCGTGTAGTGGGCAACCTGCTCGCGCAGCGCCTGTCGCGCCTGCTCCAGCAACGGACTGGAGGTTAACCCTTCACGAAGGTCAATCCCCTGACACGCCGCCAGCCACTCCACGGCAATCACGCCGCGCGTATTTGCTGCCATCTCCCACAGTCTGCGCCCCGCCGCCGGAGCCATAGAAACATGATCTTCCTGGTTAGCAGATGTCGGCAAGCTGTCCACGCTGTGCGGATGCGCCAGCGCTTTGTTCTCGCTCGCCAGCGCGGCGGCAGTTACCTGAGCAATCATAAAGCCGGAGTTAACCCCGCCATTTTTCACCAGGAACGGCGGCAACTGCGACATATGTTTATCCATCATCAGCGCAATGCGCCGCTCTGACAACGAGCCGATTTCCGCAATCGCCAGCGCCAGATTATCTGCCGCCATCGCCACCGGTTCAGCATGGAAATTCCCACCGGAGATCACATCGCCCTCTTCGGCAAACACCAGCGGGTTGTCGGAAACCGCGTTGGCTTCAACCAGCAGGACATCCATCACCTGGCGCATTTGTGTCAGACATGCCCCCATCACCTGTGGCTGACAGCGCAGAGAATACGGATCCTGCACTTTTTCACAGTTATGATGCGACTGGGAAAGCGCGCTGGTGTCGGTCAACACATGACGGTACAGCGTTGCGGCATCAATCTGTCCACGCTGCCCTCGCGCGGCATGAATACGCGCGTCAAACGGACGACGGGAGCCCAGCACGGCTTCAGTGGTCAACGCCCCGCACACCGTCGCAGACGCGAACAGCTCCTGAGCTTCAATTAACCCGCGCAGTGCAAAGGCGGTGGAAGCCTGAGTGCCGTTGAGCAGCGCCAGTCCCTCTTTCGCCTCCAGCGTGATCGGCTCCAGTCCGGCCTTTTTCAGCGCGTCGGTAGCCGGGAGCCATTCCCCCTGCCAGCGCGCTTTACCTTCGCCCAGTAGCGTCAACGACATATGTGCCAGCGGCGCCAGGTCGCCCGATGCGCCCACCGACCCTTTCGCCGGGATCAGTGGATACACCTCGGCATTCACCAGCGCAATCAACGCTTCAATCACGCTCAAACGAATGCCGGAAAACCCACGCGCCAGGCTGTTGATTTTCAGCACCATAATCAGGCGAACCATTGCGTCATCCAGCGCCTCGCCAACGCCTGCCGCATGCGAAAGCACCAGCGAACGCTGTAAATTCTGCAAATCTTCCGTGGCGATACGGGTCTGAGCCAACAGGCCAAAGCCGGTATTAATGCCATACGCCGTACGGCCTTCAGCGACAATATTATTGACGCAGGCGACGCTGGCGTTGATTGCATCAATCGCCCCGGCATCCAGGTTCAGTTTGACCGGCTGCTGCCAGATTTCACGTAGCTGGGGAAAACTCAGTTGGCCCGGCGTGAGTGTCATGGTGTTCATATCAGCGTTTCTCCTGCGTCGCAGCAATCATTGGCAAATTCAGCCCTTCTTCAACGGCGCACTCCACCGCAATGTCATACCCGGCGTCGGCGTGACGCATCACCCCGGTAGCCGGATCGTTATGTAAGACTCGGGCGATGCGCGCCGCGGCTTCATCGGTGCCATCGCAAACAATCACCATCCCGGCATGCTGAGAGAAGCCCATGCCAACCCCGCCGCCGTGATGCAGCGACACCCAGGTCGCTCCGCTGGCGGTGTTAAGCAGCGCGTTCAGCAGCGGCCAGTCGGATACGGCGTCTGAACCGTCGCGCATAGCTTCTGTTTCGCGGTTTGGGCTGGCAACAGAACCGGAGTCCAGATGGTCACGGCCAATAACAATCGGCGCAGATACTTCACCGCTGCGCACCATCTCATTAAACGCCAGCCCCAGCTTTTGTCGCCACTCCAGGCCGACCCAGCAGATACGCGCTGGTAAGCCCTGGAAGTTGATCCTCTCACGCGCCATATCCAACCAGTGATGAAGGTGCTTATCATCAGCCACGATCTCTTTCACTTTGGCATCTGTCTTATAAATATCCTGCGGATCGCCCGACAGTGCCACCCAACGGAACGGGCCTATACCGCGACAGAACAGGGGGCGAATATAAGCAGGTACGAAGCCGGGGAAATCAAAGGCGTTTTCCACGCCCATCTCTTTGGCCATCTGGCGAATGTTGTTGCCGTAATCAAACGTCGGCACGCCCATTTTGCTAAACGCCAGCATCGCCTCAACGTGCGTTGCCATTGAACGTTTCGCCGCCTGCACCGTGCCCTGCGGATCGGACACCGCTTTTGCCTGATACTCTTCCCAACTCCAGCCGCACGGCAGATAACCATGCAGCGGATCGTGGGCGCTGGTCTGGTCGGTGACCATATCCGGGCGCACACCGCGCTTCACCAGTTCCGGCACAACGTCGGCGGCATTAGCACACAGCGCAATGGAGACGGCTTTACCCTCGCGGGTGTATTTGTCGATACGCGCCAGCGCATCGTCAAGCGATGTCGCCTGCTCGTCGACATAACGGGTACGCAGACGGAAATCAATTCGGCTTTGCTGGCATTCAATGTTCAGCGAACACGCACCCGCAAGTGTAGCGGCTAGCGGTTGTGCTCCGCCCATGCCGCCCAGCCCGGCGGTCAGCACCCAGCGTCCGCTGAGGTTACCCTGATAATGCTGACGCCCGGCCTCAACGAAGGTTTCATAAGTCCCCTGCACGATGCCCTGGCTGCCGATGTAGATCCAGCTCCCGGCGGTCATCTGGCCGTACATCGCCAGCCCTTTGGCGTCCAGTTCGTTGAAGTGTTCCCAGGTAGCCCAATGTGGCACCAGGTTGGAGTTGGCAATCAGCACGCGCGGTGCGTTGTCGTGAGTTTTGAATACGCCTACCGGTTTACCAGACTGGACCAGCAGAGTTTCATCGGTCTCCAGTTTGGTCAGCGCATTGACGATGGCGTCATAACATTCCCAGTCCCGCGCGGCGCGGCCAATCCCACCGTATACCACCAGCTCATGCGGATTCTCCGCCACATCGGGATCCAGATTATTCATTAACATGCGCAGCGGCGCTTCGGTCAGCCAGCTTTTGGCCGTTAAGGTGGTGCCGCGTGGGGCACGAATATCCTGCTGACGATATTTGCTATGGGACATGACAGAAAACTCCTCGCGAACGTCGGATAGATAAGAAATATATACTTGTCTATACAAGTCATCGCAAGGATGATTTTAACAATTAAGATACATTTTTATTATATTGCGTCAGCAATCACGGTTTTGATATCCCGACATCAGGACATAAACCGTCCTTGCAGGCGATAGCGGGAACCCGGGAACAGCAAGCGGGCATGAGAGACTATGGACGACGCAGACCAGGTCTTACGGCGGATCAGCAGGCAGGGATCGTGTTCTTTGATATTCAGCAGCGCGCACTCTTCAGCGCTGGCACGTACCGCTTCAACAATATGTTCACCTTCCGTCAGCGGGGCGATCAGTGACAGGTATGCGTGCGGCGTGGTCTGACTGTAATCCTGCGCCAGATACTCCGGCACAATTTCGGCATTCACGCAGCGATCTTCAATCTGTACCGGCAGATCGTTCTCGTAGTGCACCATGACTGAGTGAAAAATGGATGTGCCTTCTTTGACGTTTAACACCAAAGCCTGCTGCGCGTTGGCCTGGGTTTTTTCCAGCGTCAGCACTTCGCACCGGTGCTGATGCTGACGGGCGTTGATTTCATCCGCGATGCTGCGGATTTCAAACAGCGCGGACTGGCCTTTTGGCTCGGCGACAAACGTCCCGACGCCCTGCAAACGCACCAGTAAACCTTCATCCGTTAACTCACGTAGCGCCCGGTTGATAGTCATGCGGCTGAAACCATATTGCGCCACCAGCTCTGCCTCAGAAGGAATGCGATCGTGAGGCTGCCAGATACCGCTGGCAATTTTTTCGCTGATCTCCTGTTTGACCTTTTCGTAAAAAGGAGCCGGAGCAGAACGGGATGGGAGCATGCGTGAGCCTTCCTTAAGCTGAAAATGTGAGTGGGTAGAGTTTACAGGCATTACCCGAACCTGATAAGCGCAACGCCATCAGGTATATCAGTGCCACCAGTGGGCGATTTGCCAGCCTAATCGCGCCGCCACGCGTGCTGCTCTGCCATCATCGTCAAAGCGTGGATTAAATTCAACCATATCCACCGCCAGGAGTTTACCGCTACGACACAGAGGCTCAATCAGTCTCAGCAGCGTCGCCAACGGTACGCCAAGCGCGGCGGGGGCCGACACGCCGGGCATTTCCCACACCGGCAGCACGTCGAGGTCGATTGTCAGATAGATGACATCCAGATTGGCAATGAACTGCGCTAACTGCGCCTGCGCCGTATCGCAATGCAGATCCTCCACCACGGTAACACCGAGCCGCTGGGCCTCATCCCAAAGCGCCTGGGTGTTTGCCGCCCGACTGACGCCGATACAGGCATAGTGAAATTCACGCTGCTGTTCATCGCAAAGCTGCGCCAGCTGGCGAAATGGCGTACCGGATGTAGCTTGTTCAGCTTTGCGCAAATCGAGATGCGCATCGAAGTTGACTATCCCCACTTTCGCCTGCGGGAACGCATCCAGTACGCCCGCGCCATGCGCAAAGGCAGTTTCGTGTCCCCCGCCCAAAACAAAGGTACGCATGTTCTCCTGCTGACAGCGCTGTACCGCATTACGTAACGCCTGCTGCGCGCCCTCAAGATCGGGAGCCTGCGCCACAATATTTCCCAGATCCACCAGCCGATTGTGCCCATCATGACTGGCTAAATTCGCCAGCGCCTTGCGCAGCACATCGGGCGCTCCGGCGGCGCCCGTACGCCCCTGATTACGTTTAACGCCTTCGTCGCAGGCAAACCCGAGCAACGCTATCTGCTCGCGGTACATTTCTGGGCTAAACGTCGGGCTCAGGGTGATAGTCTGAAACAGGCGCAGCGCATTCGGCGATTCGGCGCGGTCATCACGTCCCTGCCACAGCGCAGCTGAAGCTGGTTGCCAGTTAGTCATGCTATTTGTCCTTTGAATACGCGTTGGTAGAGCGGATTGCGCCCGGGTTCATACAGGATCTCGACCGGGAGGGTTGCATCCCACACCACAAAATCGGCCACAAACCCGGCCTTCAATTGACCGTGGGTGGCATGACGCCCAAGCGCCCGAGCCGCATGACGGGTTACACCCGCCCATGCTTCTTCCGGCGTCAGGCCAAACTGGACACAAGCCATATTCATCGCCCAGTGCAGGCTGATAAACGGACTGGTACCGGGGTTAAAATCTGTCGCTACCGCCATCGGTACCTGATATTGACGCAGCAACGCTACCGGTGGGCGCTGCTGCTCTTTGAGGAAATAGAACGCGCCGGGCAGCAGCACGCCGACCGTACCGCTTTGACTCATCGCCGCCACGCCCGCTTCATCGAGGTATTCAATATGATCGGCGGATAGCCCTTGGTAGCGGCTTACCAACTGTGCGCCGCCAAGCAATGACAGTTGTTCGACATGGCCTTTAATCGGGATGCCCAGCGCCTGTGCAGCCTGAAACACCCGCTCACTCTGCGCCAACGAAAAACCAACGCTTTCACAGAACAGATCGACGGTCTCAAACAGCCCTTGTTCCCACAATTGCGGCAAAATGGTCTCACACACCAGCGTAATATAGCCGTCAGGATCATCCCGGTATTCCGCTGGAGTTGCATGCGCGGCCAACAGCGTCGGGCTGATTTCAACGATACTCTCTGCCGCCAGCGCTGCCACCACGCGCAATATTTTCTCTTCTGTCGGCAAATCCAGGCCGTAGCCGGATTTTATTTCCAGCAGCGTAACACCTTCTTTGATCAGCTGTTCCATCCGCTGATGGGCTACGTGTAAGAGTTGTTCATCCGTGGCGCTGCGGGTCGCCGATACGGTGGCATTGATCCCCCCCCCCTGAGCGCTTATCTGCTGGTAGGAGACACCATTTAGTCGCTGCTCCCACTCACCTGCGCGGTTTCCGCCAAAGACCAGATGCGTATGGCAATCAATCAGGCCTGGCGTAATCAGCCTGCCCTGCATATCAAAAGTATTGTCATGCGTGAGATATAACGATGACTCCGGGACGATATCGCGAATCTTGCCCTGGCGGACGATCAGCGCGTGACCATCCAACAGCCCATATGGGGTGCCACGTTCAGGGTCCATAGTCGCCAGACGAACATTGCGCCAGATAACATCATCAGGGAAGAATTGCTGCATTCGACTCACCACTTGTCATAGGTTGTATAGACATTTATTTTTGATTATAGGGATGTTGTCAACCTGAAGAACCATAATTGTTATCTATTTGTGATATAAAGACTCTCCGCGCCAGACATTGCTGCGATAAAAAACAACTTTTTACCTTTTCGCCTTCCCGTTTCGCTCAACTTAGTATAAAAAAGCAGGCTTTAATGGATAACTTTCAAAGCCCGGAGCAACCTGTGAACATATCATCAGTTTCCCGTCTGGCGCTGGCAATGGCTTTTGGCGTGACGCTGACCGCCTGTAGCTCTACGCCGCCCGATCAAATTCCTTCCGATCAAACCGCGCCAGGAACCTCTTCGCGCCCAATTTTGTCGGCCAATGAAGCGAAAAACTTCGTTACTGCGCACTATTTTTCCGCGCTGACGCCAAACACCGCGCCGTGGAGCCCTTCTTCTATTTCTCTGCCTGCACAGCCTGACTTCGTCGTTGGCCCGGCAGGGACTCAGGGCGTCACCCATACCAGCATTCAGGCCGCTGTTGATGCAGCAATCATCAAACGTACTAACAAACGTCAGTACATCGCGATTATGCCAGGCGAGTACCAGGGCACGGTATATATCCCGGCAGCAACAGGGAGCCTGACGCTGTACGGCATGGGCGAAAAACCGCTTGATGTGAAAATTGGCCAGGCCATTGACGGTGAAATGAGCACCGCTGACTGGCGTCGTACGGTGAACCCAGCCGGTAAATACATGCCGGGTAAACCTGCGTGGTATATGTTTGATAATTGCCAGAACAAACGCGGCACGAATATTGGCGTGATGTGTTCTGCTGTCGTCTGGTCGCAAAACAACGGGTTGCAATTGCAGAACCTGACCATCGAAAACAACCTGGGTGACAGCGTTGATGCGGGTAACCACCCGGCCGTTGCACTGCGTACCGATGGCGATAAAGTGCAGATCAACAAGGTCAATATCCTGGGCCGCCAGAATACCTTCTTCGTGACCAATAGCGGCGTACAAAACCGTCTGGAAAACGATCGCCAGCCGCGTACGCTGGTTACCAACAGCTACATTGAAGGCGATGTGGATATCGTTTCCGGTCGCGGTGCCGTAGTGTTCGATAACACCGATTTCCGCGTAGTGAACTCCCGTACCCAGCAGGAAGCCTATGTGTTCGCACCGGCTACCCTGTCAAACATCTACTACGGTTTCCTGGCGATTAATAGTCGCTTCACGGCAAGTGGCGATGGCGTGGCGCAGTTAGGCCGCTCGCTGGATGTCGATTCCAACACTAACGGTCAGGTCGTGATTCGTGACAGCGTGATTAACGAAGGCTTTAACATGGCAAAACCATGGGCTGACAGTGTTATCGCAAAACGCCCGTTTGCCGGTAATACCGGTGCGGAAGATGACAAAGGTGAAATCCAGCGTAACCTGAACGACACCAACTTCAACCGTATGTGGGAATACAACAACCGCGGTATCGGTAGCAAAGTGGTTGCTGAACCTAAGCAGTAAGCGTCATTCTCTGATGTAAACCCGGCAGATTCATGCTCTGCCGGGCAATGTGCCGGATGGCAACGAAAATCGCCCTCTCCGGCATACAATTAGTGTTACACCAAACGCGACTTATTAAAGTTAATCAAACTCCCTGCTTTAATAATTTCACGCTCTTCTGCGGTCAGACTTTCCATATACACACTGATTTCACTCACCGCACCATCATCGTGAAGCACATACGCTTCGATTTCTTTACTGCACTCATCTAACGCGCGGCGAATACCGGGAATATAGATATAGTCACCCACTTCAAATGAAGGTTGCTCTGCCATCTGGAGCGGTAGCATACCCCAGTTGATAACGTTGGAACGGTAACGCTTGGTGGCATATTCCTGGGCAATATTTGCCAGGCCGCCAATCACTCTCTGACAGCTCGCCGCCTGCTCGCGCGCCGAGCCATCGCCAGGTTTGACGGCGTAAATCATGCTACCAATCTCAGTATCCAACGGTTGCACATTTTCCTGACCGGCAATCTGTTGGATGCGTTCGAAAACTGACGCCAGTTCGCTGACATCGCCCTCCTCCACGCGCCTTTTTTCCAGCTCCGACGTCGCTTTACTTCTTCCCACATACCCAGGATCTCGTCGAGACAGCGTATATTCCGCCAGTCCTAGTGGATTAGAGCGATACGACGAGGTTTCACCGGACGGGATAAGTTCATCCGTTGTTGTCACATCATCAAGGATCTTCGAGGCCACTTTCAGCAGAATATTTTCCGTTAATGCGCCCAGTTCCGGCCAGTCTTTAATGTTCGGGCCGTAAATGAGCGGCTGCTGCGTTGCCCCTTTTACGAATCCCTGGTATACGCGACTCTTATAAGGTGCAGGATTAAACGCATAGTCTGGCACCGTATCCCAGCAGTCCAGATCCGTCGCAGCAGTGAGGAATCCTCCGTTGGCTGCCGTAGCCGCAATTGATCGCGCATCCATCAGCGCAACGGCTGACATTTGACCATTGCCCGGTTTCGAGCCTTCACGGTTAGGGAAGTTGCGCGTGGTATGGCGGATGCTAAGACCATTGTTGATTGGCGTATCGCCTGCGCCAAAGCATGGACCGCAGAATGCGGTTCTGATGACAGCCCCCGCGCCCAGTAAATCTGTAACGACACCTTTCTGTGCTAAATCCATAAACACCGGTTGTGACGAGGGGTAGACAGCAAGCGAGAAAGCATCATTACCGCAGGATTGACCACGTAATGCCTGCGCCGCAGCAATCACGTTTTCATAGTTGCCGCCCGAGCATCCAGCAATGATCCCCTGCTGTACTTTTAAGCGGCCATTTTCTACTTTATCCAACAACGAGAGGCTGGCTTTACCCTGCGCGATACGTGCAGATTCAACTTCAATCTCCCGGAGAATATCCGTCAGATTCTCATTGAGAGTATCAATCTCATAGACATTACTTGGATGGAATGGCAGCGCAATCATCGGCTTAATCGCACTCAAATCAACATGAATACAACCGTCGTACCAGGCCATAGGCTGCGGACTGAGCTGGCGATAGTCTTGTTCGCGACCGTGTAATGCCAGCCAACTGCGAGTTTCGTCATCTGTTTGCCAGACGGAGCTCAAACAGGTGGTTTCGGTGGTCATAACATCAACGCTGTTGCGAAAATCCGTTGAGAGATGGCGAATACCAGGGCCGACAAACTCCATGACCTTATTTTTGACGTAGCCATTTTTAAATACCGCGCCAATGATCGCTAACGCCACATCCTGTGGACCAACACCTGCTGGGGGTTTCCCGGTCAGATAAACGGCAACGACGTCAGGATAATCAATGTCCCAGGTGTCGTTTAGCAGCTGCTTGACCAGCTCACCGCCCCCCTCTCCTACCGCCATCGTACCCAATGCGCCGTAACGTGTATGGCTGTCTGAGCCAAGGATCATTTTGCCGCCGCCCGCCATCATTTCACGCATGTATTGATGGATAACAGCAATATGTGGCGGCACAAAGATTCCGCCGTAACGCTGTGCCGCAGACAGACCAAACATATGATCGTCACCATTAATAGTTCCCCCTACTGCACATAATGAGTTATGGCAGTTAGTCAGAACATACGGCAGCGGAAAACGTTCCATACCAGAGGCTTTTGCAGTCTGAATAATACCGACAAAGGTAATATCGTGTGAGGCTAATGAATCAAACTTAATTTTAAGCTTATTCATATCACCGGACGTATTATGTGCGGAGAGAATCGACCACGCTATAGTTCCTTTTTTCGCATCCTCTTTGCAGATATGCCCTGGCAAAGAATCCTCAGCTACAACTTCATTATTATCGGAGAGATAAACTCCTTTTTCATACAACGTAATCATTTGATACTCCGTAATCCCGTACTTATATTAGTGCGCAGTCAATTAATAATTTGAATCTGGCTTATGGTTTACAGCATGTTCCAGTTAATCAACATGCTCCACCACCACACGCCCAGGGTGATATGGACAATAAAGGTCAGTAAGGTCAGCATGCCCCCCACCAGCCACCACGATTTAATATCGTTATAGCCAACGCCAAAAATAACCGGACCCGCGGCGCCGCCATAATGGGTGACCATTCCACCATAAGAGTTAGAGAAGAGTAATGCCAGCGCGGTTAACATCAATGGTGCGCCGGAGACATTCGCCAGCATGGCAAATACCGGCATCATTGCCACAATATATGCACTGCCTGAGGCAAAGAAATATCGAACGATAATGCTCAGGAACAAAATAACGAAGAACGCCACATTGCCGTGATTACCAAAGTCGAGGTTGTTTTTGAATAGTTCGGCTAACCAGTCAAAGAATTTCACTTTCGATAATAACGAACTTAACCCGATAATACCGCCATACCAGATTAAGGTATTCCAGCCGCCCTTATTTTTAACCACATCATCCCAGGTAACCACGCCTAACAAAAGCATCATACCCATTACGACAATCGCTACCGTTGATTCATCAACGCTAAGGCTTTTACTGAAAATCCATCCCAATAACGCAAGGACGAAGATACCCAGCAGCATTTTTTCGCGCCCTTTCATTGGCCCTAAATCCTGAAGCCCGGCTTTAGCAATAGTTTTGTTATCAACCTTTTTAATTTCAGGGGGATACATAAAATAGATAACTAAAGGCGTTACCAACAGCATAACCAGTCCAGGCAAAGCTGCTGCAAGTGCCCATCCCCCCCAGCTCAGTTGTAAATGACAGATATCATTGATCATCTTCAACGCCAGAATGTTTCCTGCCATCGCAGTAAAAAACATATAGCTGGTCGTTTTGGTAACCATATAGACCGTCATCATCAGGTAGTGACCGACACGGCGCGGGCTCTTATCTGGCTCAGAGCCCAGCGCCACCGCCACGCTATTGATAATGGGCAATACAATTCCTCCCGCTCGCGCGGTATTTGACGGTGTTGCCGGAGCTAATACCAGATCAAGGAATACGGTCACATAGCCAAGACCAAGCGTGGTGTTACCAATTTTACCGATCAGAATATAAGCAATGCGCTTACCCAGCCCCGTCGTCACAAAAGCAGCACTTAACGTAAATGCCGAGAAAACCAACCACGTAGTACCGGAAGCATAACCGCTCAACACACTGCTGGTTTTCAGTACCCCGTGGCCTAAATTTCCGACAACTACCATAGAGGCGGCAACGGCAATCAGTAACACCACCGGTTCAGGAAACGGTTTGATCACCAGTCCGACAATGGCCGCAAGATAAATACCAAACAGCACCCACGCTAGTTCACTTAATCCCGCTGGGGCAGGAATCAAACCAATAATACAGGGGATCGCTAATATTAAAATTAGCTTCCATAATGATTTAACGTTCATTTATTAATCCTGAATAATCTGTACAGGCAATACAGTATTTTCGTTTTTCTGCGATCGCAGAGAAATGAGGCCAATGCTGTCAGGGAAGGAAAACATCACCAGCGAATATTTTTCTGGCGGTCCGAATAACCGAAGCTCTGATAGTTTCAGGTTCATCCCCTTTATTGGTTAAATGAATATCAAGAGTGCCGCCAGGATGTTCGATAGTGATATTCCCGTAATGCGCCCCCGCCGTTACCTGACGCGAAACAGTACCGTTAATGACACAGCTGCTGGCGATAGCTATCGCCCCGGTAATCGCCAGCGCTTTATGGCAAGAGTGCGGCATAAAATAACGAACATTAATTTCGCCGTCGTGTTGAGGTGCAGAGATGAGAATCGGTTTTGGGAGAACCTTATTGCTGACATCACCCAGCCCCATAGCTTCACCGGCCTGTAAACGAATAGACTCAATGCGCGACAATAATTCATTGTCTGCATCCAGTTCTTCCGCTGATTCATAGCCCGTTTTCCCAAGGTATTCGGCAGGAATAATTACGACAGGTGTCGCCATATCCATACAGGTCACCGGAACTGAGTTGATATAATCGATGTGTTGGCCCGTCGGAAAAATATGCCCGGTTTTAGAACCTGCGGCATTAAGAAACGTCAACGCAATAGGGGCCGATGTTCCCGGGACACCGTCAATTCTTACCGTTCCTTCATACTCAACAACACCATGCGGCGTCTGTATATCAGCTTCGATAAACGTGTTGGTGTTCACATTGCGAATGCGTACGCGGGTGGTCGGCGTAGAAGCAGCAATCAACCCCTTTTCAATAGCAAACGCACCAACGGCGGAAAGCATATTGCCACAGTTGGGTGTGGTATCGACCCGTTGCTCATGTACCAGTACCTGAGCAAATAAATAATCGATATCAGCGTTGGGGTCGTTTGAAAGACTAATAATCGCGACTTTACTGGTTAACGGATTGCCACCGCCAATGCCATCTATTTCCAACGCATTGCCAGAACCCATAATCCCAATCAATATTTCATCCCGCTGTTTTTCTTCTTCTGGTAAATCTTGTGCTAATAAAAATGCACCCCTGGAGGTTCCTCCACGCATCATAACGCAAGGTATTTTTTTCATAACAATGCTCTCAATATTATTTCCACTACATACATGGTTGCATGTCATGAATAGGGTGGCTAATGACTTTGTTTGTGTGATTAGTGATTTATTTTTATTAATTAAAATTTATGAATTGCGGATACACTGGACACTTTCATCTTAGACAGGGGCTTCCCTGATTGAGTCCGGAGTCAAAATGAAACACGAGTTATCGAGCATGAAGGCATTTGTTACGTTGGCAGAGTCCGATTCTTTTAACAATGCCGCCAAGTTACTCAATATTACGCAACCTGCATTAACGCGCAGGATTAAAAAAATGGAAGAGTATTTACACACCCAGCTATTTGAAAGAACAACTCGCAAAGTCACATTAACAAAAGCGGGGGCAATGCTTTTACCTGAAGCCAGAGAATTAATTAGAGCGTTGGATGAGACCATTTTTAACATCAGTGAAATGAATGTTCATCATCACGGCATAGTGACATTAGCCTGTATTCCTACCGCGGTTTTCTATTTCTTGCCGTTGGCAATTGGAAAATTTAATGAACGATATCCCAATATCAAAGTGCGAATTATTGAACAAGGTACGAATAATTGTATGGAATCCGTACTTTGTAATGAGGCAGATTTTGGAATAAACATGAACAACATCACAAATTCCTCTATCGAGTTCACTCCACTGGTTAATGAACCGTTTGTTCTGGCTTGTCGACGCGATCATCCGCTCGCGAGTAAGCAGTTGGTTGAGTGGCAAGAATTGCTGAATTACAAACTGATAGGCGTTCGTTCCTCAAGCGGTAACCGATTATTGATTGAACAACATTTGTCCGACAAACCGTGGAAGTTGAACTGGTTTTACGAGGTTCGTCATCTGTCCACTTCGCTGGGTCTGGTTGAAGCTGGACTAGGTGTTTCCGCATTACCAGGGTTAGCAATGCCGCAAACGCCGCATCCAACGCTGATAGGGATCCCACTGGTTGAGCCTGTGATTAGACGCACGCTGGGAGTTATTCGGCGTAAAGACGCTATCCTCTCCCCTCCCGCTGAACGTTTCTTCTCTCTTCTACTTAATTTATGGGCAGATGATACAGATAGCCTTTGGACATCTGTGGCTAAGTGTCAGGAAAACATGTCGTTTGCTAAATAAGCAAAAAAAATCCGCAATCTTCACAAGATTGCGGATCGTTTATAACGCCTGGCGTTTTAGTACGCGTTAACAACCACCCACATCGGGCCTTGTCCTACCGCGTAACGACCTTTCTCCGTCAACAGTCCTTGTTCGCCAGCAATCTCGTATACCGCGATATGGTGCGATTTTTGCCCGGCTGCAATCAGGTATTTACCTCTGTTATCGATATTAAAACCGCGCGGCTGAGTTTCGGTAGGCTGGAAACCTTCTTTGGTCAGCACGCTGCCATCTTCAGAGACGCTAAAGACCGTAATCAGGCTGGCGGTACGATCACAGGCATACAGATGACGACCATCCGGTGTGATGTGAATATCTGCTGCCCAACGGGTATCCGCGAAATCAGCAGGCATCATATCCAGTGTCTGCACACACTCAATCTTGCCGTACGGATCTTTCAGCTCCCAGACATCAACAGAGCTGTTCAGTTCATTCACGCAGTAGGCATATTGCTTATTCGGATGGAACGCCATATGACGCGGGCCCGCGCCTTCAACGGTGGTCACTTCAGCTGGTTCCTGCGCAACCAGATGGCCATCATCGCTAACGTCAAACAGGCAGATACGATCCTGTTTCAACGCCGGAACCCACAGGGTACGGTTATCCGGAGAGATGTTGGCTGAGTGGCAACCATCCAGACCTTCTACCACGTCAACCAGTTCCACCGGCAGGCCATCTTCCAGACGCGTGACGCTAACGCTACCCGCGTTATAAGAGCCTACGAACACGAAACGTCCCTGATGATCGGTAGAAATATGCGTCGGGCTACCCGGCAGCGCAGACTCTGCCGCGAAGGTCAGCGCTCCGTCATCAGGCGCAATACGATAAGCCAACACGCGAAACTCCGGGCGCACACCAACATAGAGGTAACGCTTATCCGGGCTGACGACCATCGGCTGTACCTGACCCGGTACATCAACCACCTGCGTCAGCGTCAGAGAACCATCGTGATTCAGGCTCCAGACGTGGATTTGCTGACTTTCAGGGCTGGCGGTATAAACGGTTTGCTTCATGAATACTCCTTTGCTTTTTGGCAGGTGGCTGCAATTGCCTGACACACGCCTAAGGTAGACGCTTTTAACGGTGAATGCTTAATTAAGGCTCAGAATTTTGTCCGGCTCCCGTCTCGGTGTACCATTCCAGCAGACAAAATTCTCAACCTTAATCTGGAAAAAACTATGACCGCACGCGTGATTGCCCTGGATTTAGACGGTACCCTGTTGACCCCGAAAAAAACCTTGCTGCCATCCTCCCTCGAAGCGCTCTCGCGCGCCAGAGAAGCAGGCTACCAACTTATCATTGTCACAGGTCGCCATCACGTTGCTATTCATCCTTTTTATCAGGCACTGGCGCTGGATACACCTGCAATTTGCTGTAACGGTACCTACTTGTATGATTATCAGGCAAAAAAGGTACTGGAATCCGATCCCCTCCCGGTTGACCAGGCATTACAGCTGATCGAAATGCTGGATGAACATCAGATCCACGGGCTGATGTATGTGGATGAGGCCATGCTGTATGAGCGCCCAACCGGGCATGTGGTGCGTACCGCTAACTGGGCACAAACTCTGCCGCCGGAACAGCGCCCGACCTTCACCCAGGTTCCTTCGCTGGCGCAGGCCGCGCATGACGTTAACGCCGTCTGGAAATTTGCCCTGACCGATGAAGATATTCCGAAATTGCAGCAGTTTGGTCGGCACGTCGAGCAACAGCTGGGACTGGAGTGTGAATGGTCCTGGCACGATCAGGTCGACATTGCCCGTAAAGGCAACAGCAAAGGACGACGCCTGACCCAGTGGATTGAAGCACAGGGCGGGTCAATGGAAAACGTGATTGCCTTTGGCGATAACTTTAACGACATCAGCATGCTGGAAGCCGCAGGTACCGGAGTGGCGATGGGCAACGCGGATGACGCGGTCAAAGCCCGCGCCAACATCGTGATTGGTGACAACACCACAGACAGCATTGCGAAATTTATCTACTCCCACCTGCTGTAATCAGGCGGTAATCGATACGCTCTTAATTTGCGCGTACAGCCACAGGCCAGGTTTGATACCCAGTTCATCCCTGGCCCACGGGCTGATCCTTGCCCACAGCGTCTTACCGCCCACCTCAAGCTGAACTTCCACCTGACCGTTATCGTCATAACATTGCGCGACTTTTGCCCGGAGAACGTTACGAATACTGGTCTGCTGGGGGGGTTGGAGCACCAGTGAAACATCAGAGGCCTGAATACGAATACGCAGCGCGGTTTGCAGCGGTTGCTCCAGCTTATTGACCCACAGATGCTGATCGCCGAGCGCCAGCGCGGTCATCGCATAGTGTGGATGATGTTCCAGCACGCTGACTTTCAGAATACTGCTTTGCTGTTCCTTAGGCAGCCAGGGGTGCATCACGCTGCTACCCCAGACATCTTCCAGCGAACCAAACGCTTTGACCTGCCCGTTCTCCAGCACCATCACTTTATCCGCCAGGTGCAAAATCTCATCAAGCGAGTGGCTGACATACAGCATCGGAATATTGATTTCACGTGCAAGGCGTTGCAGGTAAGGCAGCAGTTCGCGTTTACGCGGTATATCCAGTGAGGCTAACGGCTCATCAAGCAGCAATAACTCAGGCGCGGTCAGCAGCGCCCGACCGATGGCGACACGCTGCTTTTCACCGCCAGAAAGACCGCCAGGCAGACGGTCAAGCAGCGGTTCAATGCCCAACAACGCCACCAGCTTATCAAACTGTCCGGCCATGCTTTTCGCCATTCCGTAACGCAGGTTGCCGCGCACTTTATAGTGCGGGAACAGGCGCGCATCCTGGAAAACATAGCCCACCCGGCGTTTTTCCGGCGTTAAACAGATACCGTTCTCGACGTCGTTTAAGACCCGACCGTTGAGCACGATGCGTCCGGACTGCGGCTGCGTCAGGCCGCTGATGGCGTTAATCAGTGAGGTTTTACCCGCACCGGAAACGCCAAAAATAGCGGTGATGCCGCTGGCTGGCAGCGTTTCGTTGAGCGTCAGGCAATGCGTCCCCAGCGCCTGGGAGAAATTGAGTTCCAGCATAATTATCGCCCCGTCCGCTCACGGCTAATACGCGCCAGCCATTCAGAAATCAGCAGCGAAATCAGCGCTAAAACAATAGAAATGATACACAATCTCGCCGCCGCGCTTTCGCCGCCGGGAGTCTGGATCAGGGTATACATCGCCGAAGGAATGGTGCGGGTTTCACCAGGAATGTTGGAAACAAAAGTAATGGTTGCGCCGAATTCCCCGAGGGAACGCGCGAACGCCAGCACCGTACCGACAATAATGCCGGGCAGCATCAGCGGTAGCGTAATGGTCATGAATACACGCCAGCGTCCGGCTCCCAGCGTGCGGGCCGCCTGCTCCAGCTTGACGTCGACACCTTCCAGCGCCAGACGAATTGCCCGTACCATCAGAGGAAAAGACATCACCGCTGCAGCCAGTACCGCACCGCGCCAGCTAAAGGCAAAGGTAATGCCAAACCAGTCGTACAACCATTCGCCAATGAATCCGCGCCGCCCCATGGCGACCAACAGCAGATAGCCTACCACGACCGGCGGCAGAACCAGCGGCAAATGCAGAACGCTGTCGAGCAGCGCTTTGCCCGGGAACTTGCATCGCACAAGCAGCCAGGCAAAGAAGATCCCAAACGGCAAACTAAACAATACAGCCAGGGAAGAAACTTTCAGGCTCAGGATGACTGCCTGCCATTCAGGATCGGTCAGTATCATTACTTGGTCGTAAATCCATAACGTTTAAAGATTTCAGCAGCCTGCGGTCCTTTCAGGTAATCATAGAACGCGCTAACCGTTGCGTTTTTGTGCCCATCAACAATCGCGATAGGGTATTCCACTTTTTTGTGCGAATCTTCCGGGAAAGTCGCAACAACTTTTACGCCCTTACTGGCGACAGCATCGGAACCATAGACGATCCCCAGCGGCGCTTCGTTACGTTCTACCAGCGCCAGCGCACCGCGAACATCTTCCGCAGGTGCCAGTTTCGGCGCCAGAGTATCCCATGCGCCCAATTTTTGCAGTGCTTCCTTGGCATAAATGCCTGCCGGAACATGTTCCGGATCGCCGACAGCCAGGCGTCCACCGTTCAACAGACTGGCCCAGTTGGTTTTGCTGTCAATGGTGAAGTCTTTCTGCGCGCTGGCTTTCGGCGCAACCACCACCAGACTGTTACCCAACAGCGTTTCACGCGATGCGGTATCAATCGACTTCTTGTCTACCGCGTAGTCCATCCATTTCTGATCGGCAGAAATAAACAGATCGGCCGGTGCGCCTGCTTCAATCTGACGCGCCAGCGTGGAAGAAGAAGCAAAAGAGGAGACAACATCAACGTTCTTCTCTTTTTTATATTGCGTTGCAATGTCCTGCATCGCGTTGGTCAGCGAAGCCGCTGCAAAAACGGTAATCTTTCCTTCATCCGCCAGCGCATGCCCGGCAACGGTAAGAGAAAGTGTTGCCCCTGCAAACAAGCGTAACCATGTACGTGCCATCTGTAACTCCTTTGCGTTTCGTTATGTAGGCGCAAATATAACGAGTAAACCAGGATTTTCCCAGTGGTTATTGATACCAATTAGAGGTTACACAAAGAAAATATCGGCAGGGAAAGCAAGATCTTGAGAAAACGAGTTGGCAGGCAAAAAATATAAACGCCCGACTGAGCGGGCGTTTGGGGAATCAATGATTCTGTCTGGACTGGTCTTTCTGACCGATAGAGGAGAAGATGTTGAACACTTCACCCAGTCCGTAAATCAGCCCCAGGATGACAGCCATCACCACAGGAACCATAATTACGGCGAATACCAGACTTTTCAATAACTCTAACATGGTCAACTCCAGATATAGTCCTTAGTTGTATTCTAACCACATAACACAGAAAAGCACTCCCCTTTTGTGCGGTTGGCTTTGCGCGCGCGCGGTTTTCCGTCACAATACCCCTTTTGCCAGGAGCTTGTGATGCAGGCCGAAATCCTTCTTACGCTGAAACTTCAGCAAAAACTGTTTGCCGATCCCCGTCGCATTTCTCTGCTTAAGCACATTGCGCTTTCCGGCTCCATCAGTCAGGGCGCGAAGGATGCAGGTATCAGCTATAAAAGCGCCTGGGATGCGATTAACGAAATGAATCAGCTCAGCGAGCAGACGCTGGTTGAGCGCGCCACTGGCGGCAAAGGCGGCGGCGGCGCGGTATTAACGCGCTACGGCCAACGCTTAATCCAGTTGTATGATTTATTGGCGCAAATCCAACAGAAAGCCTTCGATGTTTTGAGCGATGACGACGCACTGCCGCTCAATAGCCTGCTGGCGGCGATCTCTCGCTTTTCGCTGCAAACCAGCGCCCGTAACCAGTGGTTTGGCACCATTACCGCCCGCGACCACGATCAGGTTCAACAGCATGTCGACGTGCTGCTGGCGGATGGCGAAACGCGCCTGAAAGTGGCAATCACTGCACAAAGCGGCGAGCGTCTCGGGCTTGAGGAAGGCAAAGAAGTACTGATTCTGTTGAAAGCGCCATGGGTGGGAATCACTCAGGACGACGCGATCGCTCAGGCCGCCGATAACCAGTTGCAGGGCACGATTAGCCATATCGAACGCGGAGCGGAGCAGTGTGAAGTGTTGATGACCTTGCCAGACGGCCAGACGCTGTGCGCGACTTTGCCGATAGAGCAGGCCCACACATTCACGGAAGGCGCTAACGTCACAGCATATTTTAATGCGGACAGGGTGATTATCGCCACACTGTGCTGAGTTAATTGACATCAGCCTGAAGAACACGTATCCCTGTTATTCATCGCTGCAAATAATGGGATACAAAATGTCATCGTTGCAAATTTCGCAAGGCACGTTTCGTCTTAGCGACACAAAAACGCTCCAGTTAGATGCGTTGACGTTAAACGCGGGTGATAGCTGGGCGTTTGTTGGCTCTAACGGCAGCGGGAAATCTGCGCTGGCCCGCGCGCTGGCGGGCGAGTTACCGCTTCTGAAAGGCGAACGTCACTGTCAGTTCACACGTATTACCCGACTCTCTTTTGAGCAGCTACAAAAGCTGGTCAGCGACGAGTGGCAGCGAAACAACACCGATCTTCTTAGTCCCGGTGAAGACGACACCGGGCGCACTACCGCAGAAATCATTCAGGACGAAGTTCACGACCCCGCCCGCTGCGCTGCACTGGCGCAGCAGTTTAGCATTTCATCCCTACTTAACAGGCGTTTCAAATACCTTTCCACCGGTGAAACGCGCAAAACCCTACTCTGCCAGGCATTAATGTCCACACCGGATTTACTGATCCTTGATGAACCCTTTGACGGGCTGGACGTGGCGTCCCGTCGCCAGTTAGCAGAGTTGCTCGCTGAGTTGCACCGGGCCGGTTTAACGTTGGTACTGGTGCTTAATCGCTTTGATGAAATTCCTGAGTTCGTGCAGTTTGCCGGCGTACTTGCCGACTGCACGCTGACGGAAACCGGTGCAAAACCCGACCTTCTGCAACAGGCATTAATCGCTCAGCTTGCCCATAGCGAGCGGCTGGAAGGCATCCAGTTACCCGAACCGGATGAGCCTTCGGTGCGCCACACGCTGTCAGATAACGAGCCGCGCATTGTGCTTAACGACGGCACCGTCTCGTATAACGATCGCCCTATCCTGCATCATCTGAGCTGGCGGGTAAATCCGGGGGAACACTGGCAAATCATCGGCCCCAACGGTGCGGGGAAATCAACCCTGCTCAGTTTAATCACCGGCGATCATCCCCAGGGATATAGCAACGACCTGACCCTGTTTGGCCGCCGCCGGGGCAGCGGTGAAACTATCTGGGATATCAAAAAACATATTGGCTATGTCAGCAGCAGCCTGCATCTGGATTACCGGGTAAGCACGACAGTTCGCAACGTTATTCTCTCCGGTTATTTCGATTCAATCGGCATTTATCAGGCCGTCTCCGACAGGCAGCACAAGCTGGTACAACAGTGGCTGGATATTCTGGGCATCGATAAACATACCGCGGATGCACCATTTCATAGTCTTTCCTGGGGGCAGCAGCGGCTGGCATTGATTGTTCGTG
Source organism: Citrobacter sp. MGH105 (assembly GCF_001037485.2). NCBI lineage: Bacteria > Pseudomonadati > Pseudomonadota > Gammaproteobacteria > Enterobacterales > Enterobacteriaceae > Citrobacter > Citrobacter sp. MGH105. The sequence continues at coordinate 3,534,698 of NZ_CP073048.1, forward strand.
CACTGGTGAAACATCCTACGTTGCTGATCCTCGATGAACCGTTGCAAGGATTAGATCCGCTCAACCGTCAACTGATCCGTCGGTTTGTGGATGTCCTGATCGGTGAAGGTGAAACTCAGCTTTTGTTTGTCTCTCATCACGCCGAAGATGCCCCTGCCTGCATTACCCATCGGCTAGAGTTTGTACCCGAGGGTGATATCTACGCCTATCGACAAACCTCTCTGCGTTAATTTTCATGCCAGGGCGTTTATCACGCCCTTTTTTCTGTTTTTTTTTCAGACAAGTGCTGAAATAACAACCTAACATAATGATTTATAATAAAGTAACTGGCAGTATCGAGTGAAAACACTGGAGTGTAAACGATTCCACTAATTTATTCCGTGTCACACTTTTCGCATCTTTGTTATGCTATGGTTATTGCATACCATAGGCTTAACGGAGCGAATTATGAGAGTATTGGTTACAGGTGGTAGCGGTTACATTGGAAGCCACACTTGCGTGCAGTTGCTGAAAAACGGTCACGAAGTGGTGATCCTGGACAATCTCTGCAACAGCAAGCGCAGCGTACTGCCCGTCATTGAGCGTTTAGGCGGCAAGCATCCGACCTTCGTGGAAGGAGACATCCGTAACGAAGCGCTGATAACCGAAATTCTGCACGATCATGCCATTGATACGGTCATCCATTTTGCCGGTTTAAAAGCCGTTGGAGAATCCGTTGCCAAACCGCTGGAGTACTATGACAACAACGTCAACGGCACTCTGCGTCTGGTGAATGCAATGCGCGCTGCTAACGTGAAAAACTTCATTTTCAGCTCCTCCGCGACCGTCTATGGCGATCAGCCGCAAATTCCTTACGTTGAAAGCTTCCCCACCGGCACGCCGCAAAGTCCGTACGGCAAAAGCAAGCTGATGGTGGAACAGATCCTGACCGATCTGCAAAAAGCACAGCCCGACTGGAGCATTGCCCTGCTGCGCTACTTTAACCCGGTTGGCGCTCATCCATCGGGAGATATGGGGGAAGATCCGCAAGGTATTCCAAACAACCTGATGCCTTACATCGCGCAGGTTGCCGTTGGCCGTCGCGAATCTCTTGCCATATTTGGCAATGACTACCCTACTGAAGATGGTACCGGCGTACGCGACTACATCCACGTGATGGATCTCGCCGACGGCCATGTTGCTGCCATGGAAAAACTGGCGGGCAAACAGGGCGTACATATTTACAACCTCGGTGCAGGCATCGGCAGCAGCGTGCTGGACGTGGTCAACGCCTTCAGCAAAGCTTGCGGTAAACCGGTGAATTACCATTTCGCCCCGCGCCGTGATGGCGATCTTCCGGCCTACTGGGCGGATGCCAGCAAAGCCGATCGCGAGCTCAACTGGCGCGTGACCCGCACACTGGATGAAATGGCACAAGATACCTGGCACTGGCAGTCACGCCACCCGCAGGGATATTCGGATTAAGGACCAATCATGACGCAATTCAATCCTGTCGATCATCCACATCGCCGTTTTAACCCGCTCACCGGGCAGTGGATCCTCGTATCACCACATCGCGCCAAACGCCCGTGGCAAGGGGCGCAGGAAACTCCGTCTAAGCAGGTACTGCCTGCACATGACCCGGACTGCTTCCTGTGCGCTGGCAATACGCGCGTTACCGGCGACAAAAACCCGGATTACACCGGGACCTATGTCTTTACCAATGACTTTGCAGCGCTGATGTCCGATACCCCGGACGCGCCGGACAGTCACGATCCGTTGATGCGATGCCAGAGCGCGCGCGGTACCAGCCGTGTAATTTGCTTCTCGCCCGATCACAGCAAAACGCTGCCGGAACTCAGCGTCCCTGCGCTAACAGAAATAGTGAAAACGTGGCAGGAGCAGACTGAAGACTTAGGCAAAACCTATCCCTGGGTGCAGGTATTTGAGAATAAAGGCGCAGCGATGGGGTGCTCGAACCCGCACCCACACGGACAAATTTGGGCCAACAGCTTTTTGCCTAACGAAGCCGAACGTGAAGATCGCCTGCAGAAAGCATACTTCGCCGAACAAGGCGCGCCGATGCTCGTTGATTACGTCCAGCGTGAGCTGGCGGACGGCAGCCGTACGGTCGTAGAAACCGAGCACTGGCTGGCGGTAGTACCTTACTGGGCCGCGTGGCCGTTCGAAACGCTGCTGCTGCCGAAAGCGCATGTTCTGCGTATCACCGATTTGACCGACGAACAGCGCGCTGATCTGGCGCTGGCGTTGAAAAAACTGACCAGTCGTTACGACAATCTGTTCCAGTGCTCATTCCCCTACTCCATGGGCTGGCACGGCGCGCCGTTTAACGGAGAAGAAAACCAACACTGGCAGTTGCACGCGCACTTTTATCCGCCGCTGCTGCGTTCGGCAACCGTGCGCAAATTTATGGTCGGTTACGAAATGCTGGCGGAGACCCAGCGCGACCTGACGGCAGAACAAGCGGCTGAACGACTGCGTGCGGTCAGCGACATCCATTTTCGCGAATCCGGAGTTTAAATAATGAGTCTGAAAGAAAAAACACAATCTCTGTTTGCTGAAACATTTGGCTACCCTGCCACCCATACTATTCAGGCACCGGGTCGTGTGAACCTGATCGGTGAACATACCGATTATAACGACGGCTTCGTTCTGCCCTGCGCTATCGACTATCAAACCGTTATCAGCTGTGCGGCACGCGACGATAGAAAAGTCCGTGTGATCGCCGCTGATTACGATAATCAGGTTGATGAGTTCTCGCTTGATGCGCCGATTATCGCTCATGACAGCCAGCAGTGGTCAAACTACGTGCGTGGCGTAGTGAAACATCTGCAAAAGCGCAATAACGCCTTTGGCGGTGCTGATCTGGTGATCAGCGGTAACGTCCCGCAGGGTGCGGGCTTAAGCTCTTCTGCCTCACTGGAAGTCGCTGTTGGTACGGTATTCCAGCAGCTCTATCATCTGCCGCTCGACGGCGCGCAGATTGCCCTGAATGGCCAGGAAGCTGAAAACCAGTTTGTCGGCTGTAACTGCGGCATTATGGATCAACTGATCTCGGCACTTGGCAAGAAAGATCATGCGCTACTGATCGACTGCCGTACGCTGGGCACCAAAGCCGTTTCCATGCCTGAGGGCGTCGCGGTGGTGATCATCAACAGTAACTTTAAACGCACATTGGTCGGTAGCGAATACAACACCCGTCGCGAACAGTGCGAAACCGGCGCGCGTTTCTTCCAGCAGCCAGCGCTGCGTGATGTCAGCCTTGAAGCGTTTAACGCCGTCGCCCACGAACTGGATCCGATTGTCGCCAAACGCGTTCGCCACGTGATCACGGAAAATGCGCGTACCGTTGAAGCCGCTCAGGCGCTGGAAAAAGGCGACCTGCTGCGCATGGGCCAGCTGATGGCGGAATCTCACGCCTCAATGCGCGATGACTTTGAAATTACCGTGCCGCAAATTGATACGCTGGTCGAGATTGTCAAAGCGACCATCGGCGATAAAGGCGGTGTCCGTATGACCGGCGGCGGCTTCGGCGGCTGCATCGTGGCGCTGATCCCGCAAGATTTGGTGCCTGCCGTACAGCAGGCCGTCGCGCAACAATACGAAGCAAAAACCGGTATCAAAGAAACATTCTACGTCTGCAAACCTTCACAAGGAGCAGGACAATGTTAAGCGAAATCCCTGTGCAGGCACCGGACGGTCAGCCGTTTCGCCTGCTCACCCTGCGCAATGACGCAGGGATGGTCGTCACGCTCATGGACTGGGGCGCGACACTGCTCTCTGCACGTATTCCGCTTAGCGATGGTAGCGTGCGCGAAGCATTACTCGGGTGCGCCAGTCCGGAACAATACCCGCAGCAGGCTGCGTTTCTGGGCGCTTCAATTGGTCGCTACGCTAACCGTATCGCCAACAGCCGCTATACCTTTGCCGGCGAAACCGTTGAGTTGGAACCAAGTCAGGGCAACAACCAACTGCACGGCGGACCGAACGGTTTCGACAAACGTCGCTGGCAGATAGTGAATCAGAATGACCGTCAGGTGCTGTTTGCCTTAACGTCTGACGATGGCGACCAGGGTTTCCCTGGTAATCTTTGCGCCACCGCGCAGTATCGCCTGACTGACGATAATCGTATTTCGATAACCTACCGCGCCACGGTCGATAAGCCCTGTCCGGTGAATCTGACGAATCACGTTTATTTTAACCTCGACGGTGACAAAACGGATGTGCGCCAGCATAAGCTGCAAATTATGGCGGACGAGTACTTGCCGGTTGATGAAATGGGCATCCCGCATGACGGGCTGAAATCCGTCGCTGGTAGCACTTTCGATTTCCGCACGCCTAAAATCATCAGCAGTGAATTTCTTGCCGATGACGATCAGCGCAAGGTGAAAGGTTACGATCACGCCTTCCTGCTTCAGGCACAGGGCAATGCGCGTACGCCGGTCGCCCGACTGTGGTCCCAGGATGAAAAACTGCAGATGGTGGTATACACCTCCGCCCCAGCATTGCAGTTTTACTCCGGCAACTTCCTCGGCGGTACACCATCTCGTGGGCCAGACGCCTACGAAGACTGGCAAGGTCTGGCGCTGGAAAGTGAGTTTCTCCCGGACAGCCCAAACCATCCAGAGTGGCAGCAGCCGGACTGCTTCTTACGCCCGGGTGAAGAGTATGCCAGCGTGACGGAATATCAGTTTATTCCAGTCTGATCCTTTCCCCTCACAGGCCCGATGACGTAACGTAGCGGGCCTGTTATTTGTTTATCACAGTAGAACCGCTCAAATCCCCACCACTCAAAGACAAAATCGCAACCTTGAATTCACAAGAACCTTACACTGTGGCGCTATTTTCGCTATGGTTATGCGTAAGCATTGCCGCTGACGCTTTACGGCAATATAATGAGAATTATTATCATTCAATATGATTTATAGGAGTGAGTGTATGGCTGTAACTAAGCTGGTTCTGGTACGTCACGGTGAAAGTCAGTGGAACAACGAAAACCGTTTTACCGGTTGGTATGACGTTGATCTGTCAGAGAAAGGCGTGGGCGAAGCAAAAGCGGCAGGTAAACTGCTGAAAGAAGAAGGCTACAGCTTCGATTTTGCTTATACCTCTGTGCTGAAACGTGCCATCCACACCCTGTGGAACGTACTGGACGAACTGGATCAGGCCTGGCTGCCGGTTGAAAAATCCTGGAAACTGAACGAACGTCATTACGGCGCGCTGCAGGGTCTGAACAAAGCTGAAACCGCTGAAAAATACGGTGACGAGCAGGTTAAACAATGGCGTCGCGGCTTTGCGGTAACGCCACCGGAACTGACCAAAGATGACGAGCGTTATCCGGGTCACGATCCGCGTTATGCGAAGTTGACCGACAAAGAGTTACCGGTTACCGAAAGCCTGGCGCTGACCATCGATCGCGTTATCCCCTACTGGAACGAAACCATTCTGCCGCGCATGAAAAGCGGTGAGCGCGTAATTATCGCCGCTCACGGTAACTCTCTGCGTGCGCTGGTTAAATACCTGGATAACATGGGCGAAGATGAGATCCTTGAACTGAACATCCCGACCGGCGTACCGCTGGTATATGAGTTCGACGAAAACTTCAAACCAATCAAACATTACTATCTGGGTAATGCTGACGAGATCGCAGCAAAAGCGGCAGCCGTTGCGAACCAGGGTAAAGCGAAGTAATTTTCATCTTGGGTCAAACGAAAAAAGCGTGGAATGCTCCACGCTTTTTTATTGCCGGATGACGGCGTTGCCTTATCCGGCCTACCGAGCGTAGCCCGGATGAATTTTTTAACCGCGGCGCGCTTTTACTGCATCCGCCAGCTGGCGCAACACCGCATCGGTATCTTCCCAGCCAATGCAGGCGTCGGTGATGCTCTTACCGTAAGTCAGCGGCTCACCGCTATCCGGGTTCTGATTACCTTCTACCAGATGGCTTTCGATCATCACGCCAATAATTGCTTTTTCGCCCCCAGCAACTTGTCCGCAAACATCTTTCGCGACATCCATCTGCTTTTTGAACTGCTTGCTGGAGTTGGCATGGCTAAAGTCGATCATCACCTGCGCTGAAAGCCCTGCTTTGATCAGACCTTCTTTCACGTCGGCAACGTGCTGAGCACTGTAGTTCGGCTCTTTGCCGCCACGCAAAATAATATGGCAATCGCCATTACCACTGGTATTTACGATCGCCGAATGACCCCATTTGGTCACAGACAGGAAGCAGTGCGGCGCTCCTGCGGCGTTAATCGCATCGATCGCTACTTTTATCGTGCCATCAGTACCGTTTTTAAAGCCAACCGGGCAGGACAGACCAGACGCCAATTCGCGATGCACCTGAGATTCTGTGGTACGTGCCCCAATCGCGCCCCAGCTCATCAGGTCGGCGAGGTATTGCGGCGTAATCATATCGAGGAATTCACCCGCTGCAGGCAATCCGCTGTCATTGATATCCAGCAGCAGTTTACGCGCAATGCGCAGCCCATCGTTGATCTGGAAGCTGTTGTCCATGTGCGGATCGTTGATAAGCCCTTTCCAGCCTACGGTAGTTCGCGGTTTTTCAAAATAGACGCGCATAACGATTTCAAGCTCGCCTTTTAACTCTTCACGCAGCGCCAGCAGGCGAGCGGCATACTCTTTAGCAGCTGCCGGATCATGAATAGAGCAAGGCCCAATCACTACCAGCAGGCGATCGTCACTCCCTTTCAGGATTTTATGAATCGCCTTACGGGCATGAGCCACCGTGTTTGCGGCATTTTCAGTAGCGGGAAATTTTTCCAACAATGCGACTGGCGGTAATAACTCGTTGATCTCTTTAATGCGTAAATCGTCGTTCTGATAATTCATGATTATTCCAGCGTTGCCATACTTATATTAATGAATGCAATCCCTCCAATCTATATCTTCAGTCATAAAGTGTAAACGGGGTTTTACACTTTGGGCGGATTAATCCTGGAATTGGCCAAAAAAACGCAATAAAGTAGCGAAAAACGAGATCCAACCTACAATTTATAACTGTAACAGCTTTAATTTTCATAAATTTCAAGATTCTATGCTGGGTTTAATTTCTCTGGCAAAACTATTAACCACATATTGATGATGTAACTGGCACATGCACTGTTGGAAGACGTTATCCGACATATCGACCATAACAGGAGCATATTATGCATATGACAAAGCTGGCTTCACTCTTTCTTACCGCTACACTCAGCCTCGCCAGCGGCGCGGCGCTGGCAGCTGAAACCAATACGCAGTCCAATAACGGCCAGGCAAATTCCTCGGCGGATGCCGGTCAGGTCGCCCCAGACGCACGCGAAAACGTGGCACCAAATAATGTCGACAACAGTAACGTGAATTCGGGTGGCACAATGCTGCACCCGAACGGTTCATCAATGAACCATGAAGGGATGACCAAAGATGAGATGCACAAAAACACCATGTGTAAGGACGGTCGCTGCCCTGATGTGAATAAGAAGGTTGAGACCGGAAACGGCATTAACAATGATGCTGAGACAAAAACTGATGGCACTACGCAGTAACGCTGAAAATAAAGCTAATAATGGGAGAGCAATAGCTCTCCTTTTTAATTTTATCATCCCAAAAACGGTATGATGGCATACAGTAAAGATGAGAATAACAAAGGGATGGCATAATGGCGCACTCGTATACTCATACTTCTTCTGAGCAACCCAAGGACAATAATGCCCGCCGCTTGATGTTTGCATTCTGCATTACAGCCGGATTTATGTTGGTTGAAGTGGTGGGTGGAATACTTTCAGGTTCACTGGCCTTGTTGGCCGATGCCGGGCATATGCTCACTGATGCCGCAGCGCTCCTTTTTGCGCTACTGGCCGTCCGGTTTTCCCATCGCCCGCCCACAATACGACACACCTTCGGCTGGCTGAGGCTCACGACACTGGCCGCGTTTGTTAATGCCATCGCATTGGTCGTGATCACCATTTTAATCGTCTGGGAAGCCATTGAGCGCTTCCATACGCCCCGCCCCGTGGCTGGCGGCATGATGATGGTTATAGCTGTCGCGGGTTTACTGGCTAACGTGCTGGCTTTTTGGGTTCTACACCGCGGCAGTGAGGAGAAAAACCTGAACGTCCGCGCCGCGGCACTACATGTGATGGGCGATTTACTCGGCTCGGTCGGGGCGATCATCGCTGCGCTGATTATTATCTGGACGGGCTGGACGCCTGCGGACCCGATTCTCTCGATTCTGGTTTCCGTGCTGGTACTGCGTAGCGCCTGGCGACTGTTAAAGGATAGCGTTAATGAATTACTGGAAGGCGCCCCGCTGACGCTGGATATCGCCGCACTACAGCGCCATCTCAGCCGGGATATCCCCGAAGTCCGCAATGTGCACCATGTCCATGTCTGGATGGTGGGTGAAAAACCGGTAATGACGCTGCATGTGCAGGTGGTCCCGCCGCACGATCACGACGCGCTGCTGGAGCGTATTCAGCATTTCCTTATCCATCACTACCAGATTGAACACGCCACGATCCAGATGGAGTATCAGCCGTGTAATGGGCCGGACTGCCACCTGTATCAGGGGGTATCCGGCCATTCACACCATCACCATTAATGGGACAGCGCGTGGGAACCCCGCTCGCGCGCGCTGTTAATCCACATTCTGCTACCGTTCAGGGCGATAACCGTCAGGATCACATATTCCAGCGACATGGCATATACGCCTTGCAGGGCGAAAATCACTACGCTTATTACGTTAATGATCACCCACAGCAGCCAGTTTTCAACGTACTTACGCGTCATCAGGATCATCGCCGCAATCGACAACACCATCATGCAGGAGTCCCAGAACGGGAATGCATCGGGTTGCAACTCAGGCACAACAACCTGCAATCCTAATGCCTGCATAATGTTCACCGCAATGCGGGTCAGGAACGCAAAGACCAGATCGATATAGACCGACATCAGGCCGATCGCCACCACGCAAGCCGCCAGCCAGCCGATCGCTTTTGGTAACGGCAGCCAGCGAATTTTCAGTTCCGCTTCATGCTGGTTGGTTTGCCTGGACCAGGCATACCAGCCGTAGATGTTGGCGGCAAAGAAGAAAACTTGCAGCAACAGGCTTGCATAGAGCTGGATCTGAAAGAAGATAATCGCAAACAGCGTGACGTTTATCAGGCCGAAGAAGTAATTGCTGATTTTCTCAAGGCTCGCCAGGCCAATACACAGCAACCCAGCGATCGTCCCCACAGCTTCGATCCACGACAGATCGTAACCGCCAGCGCCAATCGGAATATGTACCAGAATGTTCTGCGTGCTAAAAAAGTCCATCTTTTCCCCCAGAGCAAAAATAGTAATTAAGCTCGAAGTGTAGCCGCAAATTCCAACATGCGGTTTAACGGCAACAACGCCCCTTCTCGCAGCGCAGCATCAACATGTATCTCATGAGCCGCTCCGCCTTGTTCCAGGCCCTCAGCAATCGCCTTGAGGCCGTTCATCGCCATCCACGGACAATGCGCACAGCTGCGGCAGGTTGCCCCCTCACCAGCCGTCGGCGCTTCAAGCAATTCTTTATCCGGAACGGCCTGCTGCATTTTGTAAAATATGCCCCGGTCAGTCGCCACAATCAGCCGTTGATGCGGTAACGATTTAGCGGCATTGATTAACTGGCTGGTTGAGCCAACCGCATCGGCCATATCAACGATAGACTGAGGGGACTCCGGGTGCACCAACACCGCTGCATCAGGGTAAAGCCCCTTCATGCGTGTTAAAGCCTGAGTTTTAAATTCGTCGTGGACGATACAGGCCCCCTGCCAACAAAGAACGTCTGCACCGGTCTGTTTTTGGACGTAGTTGCCCAGATGTCTGTCCGGAGCCCAGATGATTTTTTCACCCAAACTATCAAGATGCTCAATAAGTTCTACCGCGATACTGGATGTGACGACCCAGTCCGCACGTGCTTTAACGGCGGCTGAGGTATTGGCGTAAACCACCACGGTACGATCCGGGTGCGCATCGCAAAACGCGCTGAACGCATCAATCGGACAGCCCAGATCTAATGAGCATTCCGCCTGTAGGGTCGGCATCAGGATGGTCTTTTCCGGACTGAGGATTTTGGCGGTTTCCCCCATAAACCTCACGCCTGCAACCAACAGCGTAGAGGCAGAATGTTTTGAGCCGAAACGCGCCATCTCCAGAGAATCAGAAATACAACCACCGGTCTCTTCGGCCAACTGCTGAATTTCGGGATCGGTGTAATAGTGCGCGACCATAACGGCATCACGCTCTTTCAGCAGGCGCTTGATTTTTTCACGATAAAATTGCTTTTCATCCACACTCAGCGGGGCTGGCTTCGGCGGAAACGGATAAATTGCTGCTTCTGGATCAAACATCACGCTCATCTTGCTTTCTCGTTTTACTGGCTTAACGAAATAACCGATTAAAAGCGTGACGCACGCCATATTCGGTTGGTTTTGTTTTATATGCTAAACAAGATAGCGGATTGGCGTAAGAAAGTCACAATAATTGCGTGTGAGGAATGCCGGAAGGCGACTGACGTCTTATCCGGCCTACGTGAATAGTGTCGTCTGTAGGACTGATAAGCGAAGCGCATCAGGCAGCAGCTTCGAATCTTATAAATCGCAGATAGCAAAAAGGCGCCTTTAGGGCGCCTTTTTACACTGGTGGGGCGTGCAGGATGACTCGCTTTGCTCGCCCTCCGGGCCGTCGCCGTAAACGGCTCCGTTGTCTCACTACGTGAGACCCGAACCTGCAGCAGGTTCGAATCGTTAATTCTGCGCATAGCAAAAAGGCGCCTTTAGGGCGCCTTTTTACACTGGTGGGGCGTGCAGGATTCGAACCTGCGACCAATTGATTAAAAGTCAACTGCTCTACCAACTGAGCTAACGCCCCCGTATGGGGTTTACTTCTTTATACTTTCAGGATGGTGGGTCGTGCAGGATTCGAACCTGCGACCAATTGATTAAAAGTCAACTGCTCTACCAACTGAGCTAACGACCCGCTCGGGTATAACCTGAAAATTTTTACTCGGTGCCACCAATAAATTGGTGGGGCGTGCAGGATTCGAACCTGCGACCAATTGATTAAAAGTCAACTGCTCTACCAACTGAGCTAACGCCCCGAGTGGTGGGTGATGACGGGATCGAACCGCCGACCCCCTCCTTGTAAGGGAGGTGCTCTCCCAGCTGAGCTAATCACCCGATACTGCGCTGGATACTACTTACTAACTAAGTTAGTGGTGGGTCGTGCAGGATGACTCGACTTCGTCTCGCCCTACGGGCCGTTGCTTACGCAACGTTATCCTTCACGTTTTACTATCGCGTTCCACCAGAACGATTGGTGGGTCGTGCAGGATTCGAACCTGCGACCAATTGATTAAAAGTCAACTGCTCTACCAACTGAGCTAACGACCCACTTTTTTTGCCGCTTTCGGGCTGTTTGATATCCCTTGGCAACGGCGGCATATATTACTGATTTCAGATTTTAGCGCAACAAAAATTTCGATGTAAATAACTCAACTGCTTAGGAATCACACGACGCGACCAGAATTAACACGATTTCTGGTCGCATGGTGTTCATTACATCGCGCCAAGGCGTTTTTGCGCTTGTTTCGCGCCATCAGTGCCAGGGTATTTAGTGATAACCTGCTGATAAACGGCTTTCGCTTTCTCTTTATCACCTTTGTCCTGCATGATGACGCCGACTTTATACATCGCGTCTGCAGCCTTTGGTGATTTCGGGAAGTTTTTGACTACTGAAGCAAAATAGAACGCTGCATCATCTTTTTTCCCCTTGTTGTAATTCAACTGACCCAGCCAGTAATTCGCATTTGGCAGGTAAGTTGAGTCTGGGTACTTTTTAATGAAGTTCTGAAATGCTTCAATCGCGTCATCCTGGCGGGATTTATCCTGCACCAGAGCAATGGCCGCATTGTAATCGGTATTCGCATCGCCAGTTTGTACCGGAGCACCTGACGCTGCCGCTGCACCCGCATCAGGTGCAGGGGTTGCTGCTGCACCGCTCTGATCGCCGCCCGCAGATTGCGCCGCAGGTGCACTACCGCTGCCAAGATTATTCATCTGCAGCAATATCTGCTTCTGGCGTTCAACAACCTGATTCAGTTGATACTGATTTTCCTGAATTTGACCGCGCAGGGAATCAATATCGGACTGATTATCGGAGAGTTGTTGCTGGAGTTGGGTTAAAAGCTGACTGTGAGCGTTAGAAATACGCTCGAGTTGAGTGACACGGTCTTCGACCGAGCCAGAGCCGACACTACTGATTGGCGCCTGTGCAAAAGCGGCCCAGGGGGCCGCTATGCCAACCAGTAACGACAGACTCAACAGATGATGTCTGAAGTTACTGCTCATGCAATTCTCTTAGTAAACCAGTACGGCGCGACGGTTTTTGGCGTAAGCCGCTTCGTCATGACCCAGTACTGCAGGTTTTTCTTTACCGTAAGAAACGATGGAGATCTGGTCAGCAGAAACGCCTTTACCCTGCAGGTACATCTTAACGGCGTTCGCACGACGCTCACCCAGGGAGATGTTGTACTCAGGAGTACCACGTTCGTCCGCATGACCTTCTACGGTGACTTTGTAAGACGGGTTGCTACGCAGGAAGTTAGCGTGAGCATCCAGCATTGCAGCGAAGTCAGAACGGATATCGTACTTGTCCAGATCGAAGTAAACGATGTTGTTCTGCTGCAGCTGTTGCATCTGAAGACGCGCTTGCTCTTCAGAAGACATGTTGCCGCTGCCGTTTGCATCCATACCAGTGCCGGCACCCAGCATGCCTTCGCTGCCGTCATTGCTGGCGTTCTTGTTAGAAGAACACGCTGCAATAGCCATAACAGGCAGAGCAATCATCAGCCCTTTCAGCACTTTGTTCAGTTGCATTTCAATGATTCCTTTATTAATCAATTATTTATTATCACAGATACGGCGACCAGGCAGGGAATTTAACCTGTCCATCAGTTGCCGGAAGACGCGCTTTGAAACGCCCATCTGTAGAAACCAAATTCAGCACGGATCCCATCCCCTGAGAAGAGCTGTAGATTACCATAGTGCCGTTAGGTGCCAGACTTGGCGTTTCGTCCAGGAACGTTGACGACAGAACTTGTACGCCACCCGCTACCAGATCTTGTTTGGCAATGTGTTGCTGACCGTTGGCCGAGCTTACCATTACCATAAATTTACCGTCGCTGCTCACATCCGCATCCTGGTTTTGCGAACCTTCCCAGGTAATGCGCTGCGGAGCACCGCCGTTGACGTTAACTTTATATACCTGCGGACGACCGGCCTGGTCAGACGTAAAGGCCAGGTTTTGGCTGTCCGGGAACCAGGTAGGTTCCGTGTTGTTGCTACGACCATCCGTCACCTGACGGATCTGACCGGAACCAATGTCCATGACATACAGGTTCAGGCTACCGGTTTTAGACAGGGCAAACGCCAGTTTGCTGCCATCCGGAGAAAACGCAGGCGCACCGTTGTGACGTGGGAACGAGGCTACCTGACGAACCGCGCCGTTAGACAGTGTCTGAATAACCAGTGCAGAACGACCGCTTTCGAAGGTAACGTACGCCAGTTTTGAACCGTCCGGGGACCACGCCGGAGACATCAGCGGCTGCGGAGAACGGTGTACCACGAACTGGTTGTAACCATCGTAGTCGGACACACGTAATTCGTACGGGAACTGACCACCGTTGGTCTGAACAACATAAGCGATACGGGTACGGAATGCACCTTTAATGCCGGTCAGTTTTTCAAACACTTCGTCACTTGCAGTATGGCCCGCGTAACGCAGCCACTGCTTGTTCACTTTATAGGTGTTCTGTGCCAGTACGGTACCCGGTGCGCCACCGGTGTCAACCAGCTGATAGGCAACGCTGTAAGAACCATCCGGATTCGGCGTAACCTGGCCGACGACTACGGCATCAATGCCCAGCGCAGACCAAGCGGCAGGTTGAACTTCCTGCGCGGTACCGGGCTGCTGAGGCAGACGAGAACGGTCTAACGGGTTAAATTTACCGCTGTTACGCAGGTCAGCACCTACGATACCACCGATATCTTCGGGTGCAGCACCCGGTCCTGCCCACTGGAAGGGGACAACACCAATCGGGCGCGCCGAGTCCACCCCCTGGGTGATCTCGATACGTACTTCTGCGTGCAGCACCGCTGCCCACAGCATCAGAAAACCAAATGCTACTCGTAATGCCTGCTTCATCATATCTCCCTTATCTGGACGGAAAGCCCACGATAATTTAGCAGAATGTTAACAAACTCAAATACACAAAACTACCAGAACTCTGTCTCAACCTTAGACCGTTTCCCCTGATTTCTCAGGGGTCGTTATTACAGTTTGAAGTCCAGTTTGGCATCTTTTACTTTTTCATAAACTGCCTGGCTAGGCGGTTTAGGAATTCTGGCGGTTTTCGCAGCCGTCAGCGCAGCCTGACACAATGCCGGATCCCCGCCCTCTTCGGTCACATCCAGTAACAGACCATCGGGTGCTAACTTGATATGTAATACGCAAGATTTACCTGCATACAAATCTGCACCATACAGACGGCTCTGGATCGCATTACGAATTTGAGATGCGTAAGCACTGATATCAGCGCCAGATGCACCGCCATTGGCACCACTTGTACCACTATCTTTCGCCGGTTGGCCGTTTCCTTTCGCTCCACCGCCCGATTTCGGTGCATTCTTACCAGAGCTCAGGTCGCCCAACAAGTCGTCAACGCCAGAGGCTGCAGCGGCTTTTTCGGCCGCAGCCTTTTTAGCAGCAGCTGCTTTATCTGCCGCAGCTTTCTTATCGGCAGCGGCTTTCTCAGCTGCAGCTTTTTTGTCTGCCGCTGCTTTTTCTGCAGCGGCTTTCTTATCAGCCGCCGCTTTTTCAGCAGCGGCAGCTTTCGCGGCAGCAGCTTTTTCTGCTTTCTCAGCAGCAGCTTTCTCGGCTGCTGCTTGCTTAGCGGCCTCAGCCTGTGCTTTCTTCGCAGCGTCCGCAGCTGCCTTAGCAGCCTGTGCTTCTGCAGCTTTCTTCGCATCAGCGGCGGCTTTAGCGGCTTCAGCCTCAGCTTTTTTCTGTGCGTCTGCAGCGGCTTTCTTCGCGGCATCTGCCGCTTGCTTAGCCTGAGCATCAGCTTTAGCCTTCGCGTCTGCAGCAGCCTTCGCCGCAGCCTCTTCAGCCTGTTTCTGTTGCTCTTGCGCTTTCGCTGCGGCGGCTTCAGCTTGCTTCTGCTGTTCCGCCTGTTCGCGCACTTTTTCCTGCGCGGCTAAACGTTCTTTTTCCAGCTGCTTCAGTCGCTCTTGCTCAGCTGCCTGCTTCTCGCGAAGTTCTTCAGCTTGCTGCTGCGCCTGCTTTTCACGCTGCTCTTCAGCGCGTTTCGCACTTGCCTGCTGTTGCTGCTGCCTGTCGTACTGTTGCACAACGGCGCCAGGATCGACCATAACGGCGTCGATGGACGAACCGCCACCGCCGCCGGCTGAAGCATCAATGTGCTCATCGAACGAACTCCAGATCAGCGCTGCAAATAAAATGACATGCAGCACCGCTGAAATAATTATCGCCCTTTTGAGCTTGTCGTTTTGTTCGGTTGCCTTTGACACTCTCGGTTCCCAAAAAACTGTTCGCCTGTTACGTGCTATCTTTCAAGCCAGCAAAACGCAGTCATCAGATTGGCTGCGTCATCAAGCCAACCGATTTTACGCCTGCACTGTGTAACAAGTTCAGCGCTTTAATTATTTCATCATAAGGCACGTCTTTCGCACCACCGATTAAAAAGACCGTTTTCGGATTGGTCTGCAGGCGGCTTTTCGCTTCCGCAATAACCTGCTCCGGTGGTAGTTGATCCATACGATCTTTCTCAACCACCACGCTGTATTGCCCAATACCGGAAACTTCAATAATGACCGGGGGTTCGTCGTTACTGCTGACGGCTTGCGACTCGGTCGCATCCGGCAGGTCGACTTCCACACTCTGCGTAATGATCGGTGCGGTTGCCATAAAGATCAGCAACAGCACCAGCAGTACGTCGAGCAGCGGTACAATATTGATTTCGGACTTGAGTTCGCGACGACCTCGTCCACGCGTTCTGGCCATGGCTTACCCCTTGTTGCTCTCGCTAACGGTAAACGCCTGGCGGTGCAGAATCGCGGTGAACTCTTCCATAAAGTTGTCGTAATTCAGTTCCAGTTTGTTCACGCGCTGGTTCAGACGGTTGTAGGCCATAACCGCCGGGATTGCCGCAAACAGACCGATAGCCGTTGCAATCAACGCTTCTGCGATACCCGGTGCGACCATTTGCAGCGTCGCCTGTTTTACCGCGCCCAGCGCGATAAATGCGTGCATGATCCCCCAAACGGTACCGAACAGACCGATATACGGGCTGATGGAGCCAACGGTGCCGAGGAATGGAATATGCGTTTCCAGCGTTTCCAGTTCACGGTTCATCGAGATACGCATCGCACGGGAAGCCCCCTCAACGACCGCTTCCGGCGCGTGGCTATTTGCTCGATGCAAACGCGCAAATTCCTTGAATCCGCTATAGAAAATTTGTTCCGAGCCCGCCAAATTATCACGACGCCCCTGGCTTTCCTGGTACAGGCGCGACAATTCAATGCCGGACCAGAACTTGTCTTCAAATGCTTCGGCTTCACGTGAAGCAGCATTAAGAATACGGGTCCGTTGGATGATGATGGCCCAGGATGCGATTGAGAAACCAATCAAAATCAACATGATAAGTTTAACCAGAAGGCTTGCCTTCAGGAACAAATCAAGGATATTCATGTCAGTCACTGCTTAAACTCCGCGACAATAGACTTGGGAAGCGCACGAGGCTTCATTTTGAGTGGATCAACGCAAACAATCAGAACTTCGGCCTCATTCAGCACGGTGTTCTCTGCGTTGACAATGCGTTGCGTGAAAACCAATGAGGTGCCACGCATTGACGTAATTTCGGTTTGAACTTCGAGCATATCGTCGAGCCGGGCAGGCGCAAAATACTCGAGGGTCATCTTGCGCACCAC
Organism: Citrobacter sp. MGH105; assembly: GCF_001037485.2. Classification (NCBI taxonomy): domain Bacteria; kingdom Pseudomonadati; phylum Pseudomonadota; class Gammaproteobacteria; order Enterobacterales; family Enterobacteriaceae; genus Citrobacter; species Citrobacter sp. MGH105. The sequence continues at coordinate 3,551,731 of NZ_CP073048.1, forward strand.
AAAGGCTACACGTTCGGCCAACAGGACCTGCTGACTGAAGTGATGATGACGAAGCATTTCTGTGCGTGCTCTTTCATAAAAAGCGACGTAACTGGCGTGGTAAACCACCCCACCGGCATCGGTATCTTCATAATAGACACGAACCGGCCATCGAAACATATACTTATTCATTCCTACTGCCTCTTTGTTGGCTTCGCCCACTCACACCAGTTACTTACCTTTGTAAGCGTCTGGTGATTCGCGTTCTTGCCGCCGCGATGCATCAAGAATGTCGTTGTATATCGCGCTGTCTTCACTGTACATCCCGGTAATGCAACAAAAGGTTAGTGCTTTCAAACTTCGCTACTATACGCGCGGGAATGGTGCTTTGGAATGGGGGAAAGTAAACGGAGAGTAAAAAATTATGGGCTTATGCAAGCCCATAAATATTTAAGGATGTTTCTTATTCAAAAGAAGAAGAAAAACAGTCCAACAACGAGGACGATATCCGCGATCAGCGGGCAGAAGATACCCTGCCAGTGTACGGCACGAGGACGGAAGCCAACGCCGTGAATAATGCCTGCGCAGACTGCCCACATCAGCAGGAAACCATGCCAGATTTCAAGCTCGCTGGTTTTGGCCGCGAAACGAGACGGATCCCAGAATATGCAGCCAGCCAACACGATTGCCAGCACAAATGAAAGCGCCCGCAAGGGGCGCTTGTCCATCGCGTTGTATACCATCGCGATAATGTTGGTCATTAGCTATCTTCTTGCCCGGCTTTGCCTGATTCAACGTGCTCAAGCGCCAGCGCTGTGATTATCCCAAATGCACAGGCAAGAAGCGTTCCCAAAATCCATGCGAAATACCACATTTTAAGCTCCTTACTTAGTACAGAGAGTGGGTGTTGCTTTCAATATCTTCTTTAGTGATGCGACCGAACATCTTCCAGTAACACCAGCTGGTGTACAGCAGAATAATCGGTACAAACACCGCCGCGACCCAGGTCATCAGATTCAATGTACGCTGGCTGGAGGTGGCATCCCACATGGTCAAACTTGCGTTCATCATGGTGCTGGATGGCATCACAAACGGGAACATTGCGATACCGGCAGTCAGGATGATGCAGGCTAACGTCAGTGAGGAGAAGACGAACGCCCATGCCCCTTTCTCCATGCGAGAAGTCAGGATGGTCAACAGCGGCAGAACCACGCCCAGAGCAGGAACCAACCACAGGATAGGTGCATTGTTAAAGTTCACCATCCATGCGCCAGCCACACGAGCCACTTCTTTGGTCAGCGGGTTTGAGGCGGCATGGTGATCCAGTGCGGAGGTCACAACATAACCGTCAATACCGTAAATCACCCATACACCGGCCAGCGCGAAGCAGACCAGAGTCACCAGCGCCGCAACCTGTGAAGTTGCACGAGCACGCAGATGCAGTTCACCTACCGTACGCATCTGCAGATAGGTCGCACCCTGGGTGATGATCATCCCAACGCTCACGACACCCGCCAGCAGACCAAACGGATTCAGCAACTGGAAGAAGTTACCGGTGTAGTACAAACGCATATAGTCATCTACGTGGAACGGAACCCCTTGCAGCAGGTTGCCGAACGCCACGCCAATCACCAGCGGTGGCACGAAGCTACCAATGAAGATGCCCCAGTCCCACATGTTGCGCCAGCGCATGTCTTCAATCTTAGAGCGGTAGTCAAAACCGACCGGACGGAAGAACAACGATGCCAGTACCAGAATCATCGCCACATAGAAACCGGAGAACGCAGCGGCATACACCATCGGCCAGGCAGCGAACAGTGCGCCACCCGCGGTGATGAGCCAAACCTGGTTACCGTCCCAGTGCGGGGCGATGGAGTTAATCATAATTCGACGCTCGGTATCATTACGACCGAGGAAACGGGTGAGCATGCCCACCCCCATGTCGAAGCCATCAGTGACTGCAAAACCAATCAGCAGAATGCCAACCAGCAGCCACCAGATAAAACGCAATACTTCATAATCGATCATTTGACGACTCCTGTCTTAGCGTGCCGGCTGAGAAGTCACAGTGGACTGCTCGTAGTGATAACGACCGGTTTTCAGGCTACTCGGCCCAAGGCGTGCGAACTTGAACATCAGATACAGTTCAGCCACCAGGAACAGGGTATACAGGCCGCAAATCAACAGCATCGAGAAGATGAGGTCGCCAGCAGTCAGCGAAGAGTTCGCTACGGCTGTTGGTAACACTTCACCAATCGCCCACGGTTGACGACCGTACTCTGCAACAAACCAACCGGATTCAATAGCAATCCACGGCAGAGGAATCGCATACAGCGCGGTGCGCAGCAGCCATTTTTTCTCACCGATACGGTTACGAAGCACAGTCCAGAAGGACACCGCGATAATTGCCAGCATCAGAATGCCGCATGCCACCATGATACGGAAAGCGAAGTACAGCGGCGCAACGCGAGGAATAGAATCTTTCGTTGCCTGCTGAATTTGCGCTTCGGTCGCGTCGGTAACTTTGTCCGTATAGCGTTTCAACAGCAGACCATAACCCAGGTCTTTCTTCATGCTGTTGAACTGGTCACGAACGGCCTGGTCGGTAGTACCAGCACGCAGTTCTTCCAGCAACTGATACGCTTTCATCCCGTTACGGATACGCTCTTCGTGCTGCACCATCAGATCTTTCAGACCAATGACCGGTGTATCAACAGAGCGGGTGGCAATGATGCCCAGCGCATAAGGAATTTGAATCGCAAAATGGTTTTCCTGCGCATCCTGGTCCGGAATACCGAACAGCGTGAAGGAAGCCGGTGCAGGCTGAGTTTCCCATTCTGCTTCAATCGCAGCGAGTTTGGTTTTCTGCACGTCGCCCATTTCGTAACCAGATTCATCACCCAGAACGATAACAGACAGAATAGCAGCCATACCAAAGCTGGCAGCGATAGCAAAAGAACGTTTAGCAAACGCGAAGTCACGACCGCGCAGCATATAGTAGGAGCTGATACCCAGAACGAACATCGCGCCACATACATAACCAGATGCCACAGTGTGAACAAATTTCACCTGTGCTACCGGGTTGAGCACCAGTTCAGAGAAGCTCAGCATCTCCATACGCATGGTTTCGAAGTTGAAATCCGCTGCGATTGGGTTCTGCATCCAGCCGTTCGCAACCAGAATCCACAACGCGGACAGGTTAGAACCCAGAGCCACCAGCCAAGTGACACACATATGCTGGACTTTACCCAAACGGTCCCAGCCGAAGAAGAACAGACCTACAAAGGTGGATTCGAGGAAGAAGGCCATCAAACCTTCGATCGCCAGCGGCGCACCGAAAATATCCCCTACATAGTGGGAGTAGTAAGACCAGTTAGTCCCGAACTGGAACTCCATGGTCAGACCGGTAGCCACACCCAGAGCGAAGTTGATACCAAACAACTTGCCCCAGAACTTGGTCATATCTTTATAAATCTGTTTGCCGGAAAGGACGTAGACCGTTTCCATGATGGCCAACAAGAACGCCATACCGAGCGTCAGTGGCACAAACAGGAAGTGGTACATCGCGGTCAAGGCAAACTGTAAGCGCGACAGTTCGACTATATCTAACATCATGACTCCTTGCTCATCGCATGAAGACTCCGAGAGTGAACCCCGTTAGAAAGGGTCACACGCATGCCCCAATACAAATTTATCTGCTTCCTTCCGCCGCTACCCTTTCCTCTCATTTGAAGAAAGGACAATGATGAAAGGTTACAAACATGTTAATAAAACACTCAAATTGATCCCGCAATTATATTACGCCGTAAAATCCTTACAATAAACAGGTTTTTATCGAGACAAATTTGCATTTTTCGATAGTGATCAATTTATAGCTAATTTACCACTTTCAGACCAATTTGATCTGAAGCAATTTAACCTCTTTTGGTGCTGTTTTCCAAGTTTTAAACATTGATTTAAATCAATTTTCAAATTTAATGTTAATAGTGTTTAGCACTCACGCTACTAGTAAACGCGATGTTAACAACATGTTTTTCAATGAGTAATTGCCGTTACTACAAATGATAGGATATTTATTTAAATGTACACGATCTTTTAACCAGCCCGGCTGACAAAATTGATAGCAGATAAAGAATCACTAATGCTGGGTAGCTCACAGTTTTTTGTTTAGCAAGTCATGGATTTGTTATTTCATACAAATTGTTCATTTAAATTTTACTTATAATTAACACCGAGATGTAACTATCTCAACTGGAAGCGAAAACGTTCCACAATGACCGATGCATTGCGTTTGTCGTTCTGCGAGAGAACGCTGACGTTTCGCTTAAATCATCACTGAAAGTTATCATTAACACCCCCTCCTCTCTTATGTGGCAAAGATTAAATATGCCACAAACATTTCCTTATCATTTTTATCCTAAATTTAACAAAAATGAATTGTGACATATAAGATTAAAAAATAAAAAACCGTTATGTCGTTCACAAGTTAATTAGTAATTGGGATTTTTGAAATTATTTAAAACACGTCATAAATGGCGCGCATAACAAAATAAGATTTCGATCACAAACATGGCAAGTCATTTATTACCCAATTCCCTAATAAATTAAACAAAGCTAAGAAAAGATAACCCATCACATTGATTATGAACGTATTTTATAGATGGCAAATATAACAATCATTTTTCTCAGGATATTTTGAAAATAGATCAATTGCTTCCTTTTTCGCTTCCACAGAAACTCCAACCCTATTAAGAGGTTGTCACAATCCATGTTCTAAATATTAGAAAATAATTTCACTTATTGACCATCAGCCCTACAGAGGATTACCCATGAAGAAATCTACACTTGTTATTGGCGTCATCGGTGCTGACTGCCATGCAGTAGGTAATAAAGTTCTGGATCGCGTTTTTACTGCTCATGATTTTCACGTAATCAACCTCGGGGTGATGGTGAGCCAGGATGAATATATTGATGCTGCGATTGAAACAGGCGCCGATGCCATCGTGGTGTCCTCTATCTACGGTCATGGCGACATTGACTGCCTCGGACTACGTGAGCGCTGCATCGAACGCGGCCTTGGCGACATTCTGCTGTACGTCGGCGGCAACCTGGTCGTCGGTAAACATGACTTCGCCGACGTGGAAGTGAAGTTTAAAGAGATGGGCTTTAACCGGGTCTTCGCCCCCAGCCACGATCTGGAAGATGTTTGCGCGCTTATCACTAATGATATTCACCAACACAATGGCCTCGAACAGCGTTGCCTGGAAGAGGCCATCTGATGCAAACAGTTTCTGTCGATATCGGCTCGACATGGACCAAGGCAGCCCTCTTCGCACATGAAGGCGAGGAATTAACCCTGGTAAACCATGTCCTGACCCCAACCACCACACATCATCTGGCAGACGGTTTTTTTGCCAGCCTGAATCAGGTGCTGAATGTTGCCGATGCTCGCCCGTTACTGAAAAGTGGTGAAGTGCAGTTGAAATACTCCTCCTCAGCGAAAGGTGGGCTCGCCGTTGCAGCAATGGGGCTGGTGCCTTCCATTACGCTGGAGTCGGCAAAAGTTACCGCCCATTCGGCTGGAGCGAAAATCGCGCAATATTATTCGTACAAGCTGAACCGTCATGACATCCAGGAGCTGGAATCATCACCGCCAGACATTCTGTTGTTTACCGGCGGGACAGACGGTGGCGAAGAAAGTTACGGCCTGGCGAATGCACACGCGCTGGCAGGCTCAAAGCTTGATTGCGCCATTATCTACGCCGGAAACCGGGACATTCAGGACGAAATACAAACGATTCTGGGACATAAGGATCTGACCACGGTAGACAACATTCTGCCGGACCTCGATCACCCGAATCCGTTTGCCGCGCGTCAGGCGATTTGCGATGTGTTCTTGTCACGCATCGTCAAAGGCAAAGGTCTGGACGTTATCGTCGGCGAAACAGGCGAAGAGCCTATGCCGACGCCATGGACGGTATATGAGTTAGTCAAAGCCATTAGCGATTACGACAGCGCATGGAAGGAATTCATGCTGATTGATATGGGCGGAGCCACCACGGATGTCTATTCGGCCAGCGCGAATACCCTCTCCCCCGATACCGTCCTGCATGGTGTTCCTGAACCGTTCGTCAAACGTACCGTTGAAGGCGACCTTGGAATGCGCGTTTCCGCCGTTGTGGTGGGAGAAAGCACGCAGGATATGGTGAAAGTCATCTTCGCCCAGCAGCCACAGCGCGAGGAAGCGTTTTACCGCTATCTACGCCACCTGGTTGGGCAACCGGATTACCTGCCACTCAGCGAGGAAGAGAAATATTTCGACACCCTGCTGGCAGGTTTGTGCGTGGGCTATGCCGCTGAGCGCCACGCGGGCACTAAAAAGCAGGTTTGCACCTGCGTGGGTAATGTGGATTTACAGATGGGTCGCGATCTCACCACCGTACGCAAAGTCGTCGGTTCAGGGGGATGGCTCTCTCGCGCCAGCCAGTTCGATATCCATAACTGGCTCAAATACAGGGAGCTGGACGACCAGGGTAAAAGAATTCTGTTACCGAATCAGTTTGAGTATTACCGCGATTCAAATGGCCTGCTCCCTCTACTGGCAAACGTCGCCAGGCTGTACCCGCAAGCCGCTGCTCGCACCAGCATTCAGTGTTTAACCCTATAAAACTTAAGGCAGCTACGAATGGAACTTCGAAATAAAAAATTGACCCACGACGAATTCATGACCGAAAGGCATCAGGTGTTACAAACCTGGGAAACCGGCAAAGACGTTGAGAACTTCGAAGATGGCGTGAAGTACCAGCAATCAATTCCAGAGAAAAAGCGTTTCTCCCTCGCCCTGCTGAAGGCCGATCAGGAAGGTAAAACTCTGAGCCAGCCGCGCGCAGGCGTAGCATTAATGGATGAGCATATTGCGCTGCTCAAAACATTGCAGGAAGAGTGCGACCTCCTGCCAAGTACTATCGATGCCTATACCCGTCTGAACCGCTATGAAGAAGCCGCTGTCGGGATCCAAAAATCCATCGAAGCAGGTACTTCCAAGCTGAATGGTTTACCGGTCGTCAATCACGGGGTTGCTGCCTGCCGTCGTATGACTGAATCACTGGATAAACCGATCCAGGTTCGCCACGGTACACCGGATGCGCGTCTGCTGGCAGAAATCGCCATGGCCAGTGGCTTTACCAGCTACGAAGGCGGCGGTATCTCCTACAACATCCCTTACGCCAAACGCGTCACCCTGGAAAAATCCATCCGCGACTGGCAGTACTGTGACCGTCTGATGGGTCTGTACGAAGAGAACGGCATTCGCATCAACCGTGAACCGTTTGGTCCGCTGACCGGCACGCTAATCCCGCCGTTCATGTCCCACTCAGTCGCGATTATCGAAGGTCTGCTGGCGCTGGAGCAGGGCGTGAAGTCTATTACCGTCGGTTACGGCCAGGTCGGTAGCCTGACACAGGATATCGCTGCTATTCAGGCACTGCGTGAACTGTCCCACGAATACTTCCATAACCATGGCTTCGACGATTACGAGCTGAGCACCGTTTTCCACCAGTGGATGGGCGGATTCCCGGAAGATGAAGCCAAAGCCTTCTCCGTTATCGCCTGGGGCGCAGCGGTTGCCGGTATGTCTGGTGCCACAAAAGTCATTACCAAAAGTCCGCACGAAGCATTCGGTATCCCAACCGCGGCAGCTAACGCCCAGGGTCTGAAAGCGTCACGCCAGATGCTCAACATGGTCAGCGATCAGAAATTCCCGCAGTGCGCTGCCGTGGAGCAGGAAGTTGACCTGATTAAGAGCGAAGTCCGCGCGGTATTGAAGAAAGTCTTCGAACTGGGCAATGGCGACATTGCGCGCGGTACGGTGCTGGCCTTTGAAGCTGGCGTGCTGGATGTGCCTTTCGCTCCTGCCGCCTGTAACGCCGGTAAGATCCTGCCTGTTCGCGATAACACAGGCGCAATCCGTATTCTGGAAGCCGGTGCCGTGCCGCTGCCGAAAGATATTCTCGCCCTGCACCACGACTACGTTGCAGAGCGCGCACATTTCGAAGGTCGCAAGCCTTCTTTCCAGATGGTCATTGATGACATCAACGCCGTATCCCACAGTAAATTAATAGGAAGACCATAATGAAAATTAAACAGGCCCTTTTCACAGCTGGCTACTCCTCATTTTATTTTGACGATCAGCAGGCCATCAAAAACGGCGCCGGTCATGACGGGTTTATCTATACCGGCGATCCGGTAACGCCAGGATTTACGTCTGTTCGTCAGGCGGGTGAATGTGTTTCCGTACAGCTGATTCTGGAAAACGGCGCGGTAGCTGTGGGCGATTGCGCAGCGGTGCAATATTCAGGTGCAGGCGGTCGTGACCCACTGTTCCTGGCTGAAAACTTCATTCCGTTCCTCAACGACCACATCAAACCGTTACTGGAAGGTCGTGACGTTGATTCGTTCCTGACCAACGCCCGTTTCTTTGACGAACTGCGTATTGACGGCCATCTGCTGCATACCGCCGTACGTTATGGTCTGTCTCAGGCGCTGCTCGACGCGGCGGCACTGGCTACCGGTCGTCTGAAAGCCGAAGTGGTTTGTGATGAATGGCAACTGCCATGTGTCCCGGAAGCCATTCCGTTATTTGGTCAGAGCGGCGACGACCGTTATATCGCCGTCGACAAGATGATCCTCAAAGGTGTGGATGTCCTGCCGCATGCGCTGATCAATAACGTTGAAGAGAAGCTGGGCTTTAAAGGTGAAAAACTGCGTGAGTACGTCCGCTGGTTGTCTAACCGCATCCTGAGCCTGCGCACCAACGAAAGCTATCACCCGACGCTGCACATTGATGTCTACGGCACCATCGGTCTGATCTTCGATATGGATCCAGTGCGTTGCGCCGAATACATCGCCAGCCTGGAAGCCGAAGCGCAAGGCCTGCCGCTGTACATTGAAGGTCCGGTTGATGCCGGTAACAAGCCGGATCAGATCCGCATGTTAACCGAGATCACTCAGGAGCTGACTCGTCTGGGTTCCGGCGTGAAAATCGTTGCGGATGAATGGTGTAACACCTATCAGGACATCGTGGACTTCACCGACGCGGGCAGCTGCCACATGGTGCAGATTAAAACCCCGGACCTGGGCGGCATTCACAACATCGTTGATGCAGTGCTGTATTGCAACAAACACGGAATGGAAGCCTATCAGGGCGGTACCTGTAACGAAACGGAAATCAGTGCTCGTACCTGCGTACACGTCGCGCTGGCCGCGCGTCCAATGCGCATGCTGATCAAACCGGGTATGGGTTTCGATGAAGGTCTCAACATCGTGTTTAACGAAATGAACCGCACCATCGCGCTGTTGCAAACTAAGGATTAAGAGATGGCACGCACATTTAAGATCTTATCGCCTACGGCTATCCTGGGTTATGGCTTCCCGGAAGAAAGTTTTCGTAAAGCCATGGAAGAGTCACCGGATCTTATTGCTGTTGACGCAGGTTCCTCCGATCCTGGCCCTCACTACCTGGGGGCAGGTAAACCCTTTACTGACAGGGCCGGTGTGAAACGCGATCTGCGCTATATGATTGTGGCAGGCGTTAAGAACAACATCCCTGTCGTGATCGGCACAGCCGGCGGTTCTGGCGCAGCTCCGCATCTGGAGTGGTGTCGTCAGATAATCCATGAGATCGCGCAGGAAGAAAAACTGTCTTTCTCAATGGCGCTGATTCCGTCTGATGTCGACAAAGAAATCGTTCATCAGGCGCTGGATAACGGCAAAATCACCGCGCTCGATTTTGTGCCTGAACTGACTCACGAGGCCATTGAAGAGAGCACCTACATTGTCGCGCAGATGGGCGTCGAGCCTTTCCAGCGTGCGCTGAAAGCCGGTGCGCAGGTGGTCCTGGGCGGACGAGCCTACGATCCGGCCTGCTTCGCCGCTCTGCCGATTATGCAGGGCTTTGATGAAGGTCTGGCGCTTCATTGCGGTAAGATCCTTGAGTGTGCAGCCATTGCCGCCACCCCTGGCTCCGGCTCAGATTGTGCGATGGGAATCATTGACGATAACGGCTTTACGCTGAAGGCGTTCAATCCCAAGCGTAAGTTCACCGAGACTTCCGCAGCAGCGCACACCCTGTACGAGAAGTCAGATCCGTACTTCCTGCCAGGGCCAGGCGGTGTGCTGAACCTGAAGGCATGCACTTTCACCCAGGTTAACGAGGGTGAAGTGTATGTCAGCGGTTCACGGCATGAAGAAACACCGTATGCGTTGAAACTGGAAGGTGCACGCCAGGTTGGCTTCCGTTGCCTGACCATCGCCGGAACACGTGACCCTATTATGATTGCCGGGATTGACACGATTCTTGAAGAGGTACAGGCAAGCGTGGCACGTAACCTCTCGCTGAATGACGACAGTATCCGCATGACGTTCCACCTTTACGGTAAGAACGGTGTGATGGGCAACCATGAGCCGATGAAAACTGCGGGCCATGAACTGGGAATTCTACTGGATGTCGTTGCGCCAACGCAGGATATCGCCAACAGCGTTTGCTCGCTGGTGCGCTCTACCCTGCTGCACTACGGCTATGAAAATCGTATTGCGACTGCGGGCAACCTCGCCTTCCCGTTCTCGCCATCTGATATTCAGAGTGGACCGGTGTATGAGTTCTCGATCTATCACCTGATTGAAGCGAGCGATGCGCTGCGTTTTGATTTCCACATTGAACAGGTGACGCCAGAAGGAGTTCAGGCATGAAACACTCAATTTGTTCACTGGCGCAAGTAATTCGTTCCAAAAACGCCGGACCGTACGAACTGGTTTTAGATATTTTATTTAAAACAAGGGAAGACTATCAGCGGGTAAAAGCCTGCGAGCAATTAACGCCACAGCTTATTGCCGGTTTATATAATGTTGAGCCTGAATTTATTCACAATATCGTCTGGTTCGATCCAGCGAATGCCGTAAAAATCGTCATGCCACGAGATATTATTTCCGGCAATGTCGGTGACAATGATGTTTATGGTGCGCAGCAACACGCTCCATTATTAAGTATTGAGTTCGACTTGTAACAAAAAAACACAATAACAACCATTGGAGCACAGAATTCAGCTGTATCACAGTGCTTCGAATTATTCATGCGGTTGGTCACAACAGGCGTGCGTCTGAGCTGCTGTCCAGGTTCAGGCGCACGCCACCCTACACAATTCCAATTACCAGCCTTTATCCGATGGAGTACACATGAAGAAAATTAGTTTAACGAAGATGATCATATTAGGCCTGATACTCGGCATGATTGCCGGGGTGGCCATAAATAATATGGCCGCGGCTGAAACAGCAAAATCTTATGCAGCAGATATTTCCATTTTCACCACCATATTCTTACGTATGGTGAAAATGATTATCGCTCCATTGGTTATTTCAACTCTGGTTGTAGGTATTGCCAAAATGGGCGATGCCAAAACGCTGGGACGTATATTTTCGAAAACCTTCTTCCTGTTTATTTGCGCCTCTCTGGTGTCAATTGCACTGGGTCTGGTTATCGTTAATATCTTCCAGCCAGGCGCAGGTATCAACTTTGTGCCACATGACGTCGGAGCCGTTGCCGCCGTTAAGTCAGAGCCATTCACGCTGAAAGTATTCATCTCACACGCGGTACCGACCAGTATTGTCGATGCGATGGCGCGTAACGAAATTCTGCAGATCGTCGTGTTCTCAATCTTCCTCGGTTGCAGCCTCGCTGCGATTGGTGAAAAAGCCGATCCTATCGTGAAAGTGCTGGATTCACTGGTGCACGTCATGCTGAAGCTGACGGGTTACGTCATGCTGTTTGCACCATTGACCGTTTTTGCCGCTATTTCAGGTCTGATTGCCGAACGTGGTCTGGGTGTGATGGTTAGCGCCGGGATCTTCATGGGTGAGTTCTACCTGACGCTGGGTATGCTGTGGGCGATCCTCATTGGCCTGTCTACTATGATCGTCGGGCCTTGCATCGCACGGTTAACTAAATCAATCCTCGAACCCGCTCTGCTGGCCTTTACCACTTCAAGCTCTGAAGCCGCCTTCCCGGGTACGCTGGACAAGCTGGAAAAATTCGGTGTTTCGTCAAAAATCGCCAGCTTCGTTCTGCCTATCGGTTATTCCTTTAACCTGGTCGGTTCCATGGCTTATTGCTCATTTGCCACCGTCTTTATTGCCCAGGCGTGCAACATCGAACTGAGCATGGGCGAGCAAATCACCATGCTGTTGATCCTGATGCTCACCTCGAAAGGAATGGCAGGCGTACCGCGCGCATCAATGGTGGTTATCGCTGCAACCCTGAACCAGTTCAACATTCCAGAAGCAGGTCTGATTCTGCTGATGGGTGTCGATCCGTTCCTCGATATGGGTCGTTCCGCCACGAACGTTATGAGTAACGCAATGGGAGCAGCCATTGTCAGCCGTTGGGAAGGTGAACACTTCGGCCAGGGTTGCCGTGGCTCTGCACCAGTGAAGTCCCCGGAGCAGGAACGTCCGGTTACCGAAACGGAAATCGCTTTGTCCTGACAATAGAACAACAACTAATCGTAGGCCGGATGGCGTCGTGAACGCCCTATCCGGCCTACAGGATAGTTTTCCCAACAACACCAACAGGAATGCATAATGAATAAAACAATTCTCGGCGTGAGTCTCTTTTCTTTCAGCGTCTTGTTTAGCGCAACCACATTCGCGCAAACCACGCCCGACTACGCCAAGCTGATAGAACAGGCTCATCAGAAGTACAAAAGTAACAACGATGGAAAAGTCGCCGACTACATCCCTGCTCTGGCGACCTATAGCCCGAAAAATTTTGCCATCACCATTGCGACGGTGGACGGCAAGATCTACCAGGTTGGCGATGTTAACAAACCTTTCCCAATGGAATCCCTGAGTAAAGTGTTCACCATGGCGCTCGCCATGGAGCAGCACGGTCCTCAGGTAGTGCTGGATAAACTTGGCGCCAATGCCACCGGAATGCCATTCAACTCAGGTTTAGCCGTTGAACTGACCAAAGGCGCGCCTGAAAACCCTCTGGTAAACGCCGGGGCCATGAGCACCGTTAGCCTGATCGAAGCCAAAGACAAAACCGATCGTTGGAACAAAATCCTCGACAACCTGAACGTCTGGGCCGATGCCACTCTCACCGTGAACGAACCGGTTTTCAAATCTGAAATGGAAACCAACCAGCACAATCAGGCGCTGGCCAAACTGATGGAATCCTATAACAGCTTCTATGGCAACACTGACGAAGCCGTTGAAATTTATACCCGCCAGTGCTCGGTGGATATCACCGTTGAGCAACTGGCCAAAATGGGTGCCGTACTCGCGAACAAAGGCAAATCTCCGTTCAACGGTAAACAGTTGCTGAATGAGAAATATGTTCCGCAGGTGCTGGCAGAAATGGCAATTGCCGGGCTTTACGACGGTAGCGGTAAATGGCTGTACACCGTTGGCATCCCGGCGAAAAGCGGCGTCGGCGGCGGCATGGTTGCCGTTGTCCCAGGCGAATATGCGATTGCGGTCTATTCTCCGCCGCTTGATGAAGCCGGAAACAGCGTTCGTGCCCAGAAAACTATCGAATATGTCGCCGAAGCGACAAAAGCCAATGTCTTTTTAGCCAAATAACTTTACGCCGGATGGCGCTTCGCTTATCCGACCTACATCAATGCGTTAATCGTAGGCCGGATAAGCGAAGCGCCATTCGGTAAACAACACGAAGAGGTGAGAAGTAAACATGTCTAAACCATTTGTCTGGCAGGAACTCTTTGTTCAGAGTAAGGATAGTACCGAGTATGAATTACTTAGTAACCAGCACGTTACGGTAACGGAGTTAGACGGAGAGGAAGTGATCAAGGTTGCACCGGAAGCGTTAACCTTGTTAGCACAGCAGGCGTTTTATGAGGCTTCATTTTTCCTGCGCGCCGGACATTTAAAACAGATTGCCAGCATTTTGCACGACCCACAGGCCAGCAGTAACGATAAGTACGTCGCATTGCAGCTGCTGCGCAATGCAGAGGTTTCAGCTAAAGGCGTACTGCCCAACTGCCAGGATACCGGGACGGCAACCATTGTGGCCAGCAAAGGACAACATGTCTGGACCGGCGGCGATGACGCAGAAGCATTAAGCAAAGGCGTGTATTCCACCTTTACCGAAAACAACCTGCGTTACTCGCAAAATGCCCCGCTGGATATGTATACCGAGGTCAATACCCAGACCAACCTGCCCGCACAAATCGACATTAGCGCCACCCCAGGTAACGAATACCGTTTCCTGTTCGTCAATAAAGGTGGCGGCTCAGCTAACAAAGCGGCGCTGTTCCAGGAAACCAAATCCATTCTACAGCCGGAAAAACTCACTGCGTTCTTGATCGAAAAAATGAAATCACTGGGTACAGCCGCTTGTCCGCCGTATCACATCGCTTTTGTGGTTGGGGGCTTATCCGCCGACCAGGCGCTGAAAGTCGCCAAACTGGCTTCAACCAAATATTACGATAATCTACCCACCAGCGGGAACGAGCTGGGCCAGGCGTTCCGTGATACGGCGCTGGAAGCCGAGTTGCTCAATGCCAGCCGCGAGTTTGGCATCGGGGCGCAGTTTGGCGGCAAATACTTTGCCCACGATATCCGCGTAATTCGCTTACCGCGCCACGGCGGCTCCTGCCCAATCGCGATGGCCCTCTCCTGCTCTGCCGACCGTAACATTAAGGCCAAAATTAATAAACACGGTATCTGGCTGGAGAAACTCGAGCATAATCCAAGCAAATTCATTCCTGATTCTCACCGGATAGAAAACGGCGCTCAGACCGTACAACTGGATCTGAACCGTCCGCTGCGTGACATCCTGCATGACCTTTCCGCTCTGCCCATTGGTACACGCCTGTCGTTAAGCGGCCCGATTGTTGTCGCTCGCGATATCGCCCACGCGAATATCAAAGCGCGACTGGATAACGGCGAACCGATGCCGGAATACATGAAAAAGCATATCGTTTACTACGCGGGTCCCGCCAAAACCCCGGAAAATCAGGCTTGTGGCTCAATGGGGCCCACCACCGGCGGGCGCATGGATGGGTATGTCGATGCTTTCCAGGCACAAGGCGGCAGCCTCATTATGCTCACCAAGGGTAACCGCAGCCAGCAGGTCACTGATGCCTGTCACAAACACGGTGGATTTAGCCTCGGCAGCATCGGCGGCGCCGCGGCCCTGCTTGCACAACAGTACGTGAAAAGCCTGCACTGCTTGGAATATCCCGAACTGGGAATGGAAGCCGTATGGATGATGGAAGTTAAAAATATGCCGGCCTTCGTGTTAGTCGACGACAAAGGTAATAACTTCTTTAGTCAGTTTGAGCAGCAGCATCGCTGCGCAACCTGTCCGGCAGGACATTAAGGAGCCTCAATGGAAGCGCGAGCCAATAATGACAGACACCGCCAGCGTCAGCAGAAACTGAAAGAACAGGTTGATACCCGCGTGGCGGCGGCAACGGAGAAGAAAGGGATCCTGATTGTCTTCACCGGCAACGGTAAAGGGAAATCCACCGCAGCCTTTGGCACGGCAACGCGCGCAGTGGGTCACGGAAAAACCGTTGGCATCGCGCAGTTTATTAAAGGTCAGTGGGATAATGGCGAGTACAACACCCTGCAACCACTCGGCGTTGAATTCCATATTATGGGCACCGGGTTTACCTGGGAAACCCAAAACCGGCAAGCGGATATCGAGGCGGCAACGGTTGTCTGGCAAGAAAGTAAGCGCATGCTGGCTGATGCGCATTACGATCTAGTGGTGCTGGATGAACTCACCTACATGCTTGCTTACCACTATCTGGATACCCAGGAGGTTATCAGCGCCATCGAAAATCGCCCTGCCGGTCAGAGCGTTATCGTCACAGGACGCGGATGCCACACACTGTTGCTGGAACTGGCCGATACGGTCAGTGAAATTCGCCCGGTCAAACACGCGTTTGACCGCGGTATTCAGGCACAGATTGGGATCGACTGGTAGCCGTTTTTTTGCCGGATAACGATGCTAACGCGTCTTATCCGGCCTACCCATCGTTGTAGGCCTGATAAGGCGCAAGCCATCCTCAGGCAGCCGATACCACGGACTTACTGAGCAACCAGTTACGGAAAATCTGTAAATGCTCGGATTCCGATTTCTCTTCACGCCACGTCATAATAAATCGATTCCCGGTACGCATTGGAACATCGCAAGGAATGACCATATCACCGCTGTCCAGATCGTGCTGAATGGCAAAACGTGGGAGCAGCGCAACGCCCAGATTAGAGCGGACCGCCGCGATCAGCATCGATAACAAATCAAATCTCGGACCTTTATTCACCAGCGGACTGCTGACATCTGACAGCGCAAACCACTCCTGCCACCCTTTGATGCGCGTGCTTTGGTGCAAGAGCGGAAATTCGTTTAGTAATTCGTTCACCGCCAGTTTTCGTTCCGGTTCGGCCAGCAAACAGCGGCTGCAAACCGGCAGAATTTCCTCTTCAAACAGGTACTCAACCCCTGACCATGGCGAATAAAAGTCTTCGCGCATGATTGCCGCGTCATACTCTCGATTGAGAAAATCACCAATATTCGCCAGGGAATGAATGTTCACGATAATATCAGGATTAAGTTTGTTAAATTCACGCAGGTTTGGGATCAGCCAGTGCGTGCTGAACGTCGGATTCACCGCCAGCTCAATAACCTGTACCGTCGGCTGCCAGGTCATTATCGTCGTCGTATCTCGTTCAAGTTTATTTAACGTTTCTTTAACGATACTTAAATAGTGTTTACCGGCCGCATTTAAAAAAATGCGTTTTTTGGCATGATTAAATAGCGCGGTATTGAGAAAATCCTCCAGTGCATTTACCTGGCGGAAAACAGCACTTTGTGTTAAAGCCAGCTCTTCAGCTGCCCGAGTATAACTTTCGTGACGCGCAACAACTTCAAAAGTTACCAGCAACTCCGTCTTGGGTATTTTTCCTCTCATAACCTCTTCCATATGCAGCGTACAAAAATAGTTTAATTTATAAAAAATAATTCAAGCTACCCAGATAAGCACCGAGAGTTATATTTTATTTCATCCATTAATGTCATTGATCCAATCCATGATTTACTCACACTGATGGCGGATAAATATTAACCAATAATACTCAAGAGCAGCAATAAACACAATTTAAATAAGGTTAAACCTAAGCAAATGGTGCCAATAAGTTCTTAATAATTTTTCAAGTTATCTTGTTTATTGCAGAAAAAACTTTGCGAGATTAATCAATATTATCAGTGCGATAATTTTGGATAATTTCACGTTATAACTTACGGGCAAACGACTGCTTTTTATCATTCCTTGATGTGGTTTCTGCCTTTTTTTGATCGATGTGATAAAGGACACAATGTGAAAACTTTCGGAAAGGTCTGGCTCGTTGGGGCAGGTCCCGGTGATATTTCATTACTTACCCTCAAAGCAATGATGTGCATTAAACAGGCTGATGTCATTATTTACGATCGGCTGGTCAATCCTAAAATTTTGGAATGGGCATTACCTGATTGTCTTCTTATCAATGTCGGCAAAAACCCAGGTTTCCATTGTGTACCGCAGGATGAAATCAATGCACTGCTTGTCCAGTATGCCCAAACGCACAATAATATTGTGCGTCTGAAAGGCGGCGATCCGTATGTTTTTGGACGTGGGGCTGAAGAAGTTGAGGATCTCGTCGAGACGGGCATCCCGTTTGAAGTGGTGCCGGGTATCAGCTCAACCATTGGTGGCCTGACCTATGCCGGGATTCCGGTAACACACCGCGATTTCGCCTCGGGATTTCACGTGGTAACCGGTCATACGCGGGAGGGCAACCAACAGCAGGACTGGCGTCAGCTGGCCAAACTGAATGGTACGCTGGTTATCGTCATGGGTATCGCCAATCTGGCGTTTATCTGTGAGGAATTATTGATGGGTGGAAAATCAGCAGATACGCCTGCAGCGCTAATTATGTCCGCCACCCGGGATAACCAACGCCGACTGACCTGTACGCTCGGTTCACTACTGAGCAAGGCGCAAGAAGCTAACATTCTCCCCCCTGCGCTGATAGTGATTGGTGATGTGGTAACCCTGAGTGATCGGCTCTCTTTTATCCCTGAAGCCATTACGCTGCCAGAAAACCTTTACTGCGACAGTCTGGCATGACGAAAAGACTGGGGCGACGTTTGATGCGCCGCCCGGAAAACGCGGCAAAAGTAACTGGTTTGTGCGTATTGGAGTTTCCGGGCAATGCTGTCTATTGAATGAACGGGATCGTGCAATAACTCCCCCGCTTTTTGCATTTTTTTCTGATTCACCCAGGTTTTAAAGTTAACGCCCTGTCGTTTCTTAAAAAAACGGCTGAAATAGTTTGCGCTTAAGCAAACGTGAGCTGCTACGGATTCCAGTGATAATTCACTATATAAATTCTCATCAATATAACGCAACGCTGCCAGAAGCTTTTTCTCGTGTCGGGAAGGCTCTGTAAAATAATGACGCATGTAACTGGTCGGCGGGATAACAAACTCATCAGGTTGTTGCTGTTCTGTCTCAAAATTATCAACAATAAAATTTAATAAATTAGCTGATGCCACCAGTGTATTATTATCGACTACCGCCACCTGACTCCATTCAGCTTTTATTTTTGGTTCATCCATCCATGAGCATTCATTATCAATAACGATAGTTTTATATTCCTGATATTTTGCCCGCACCTGCCCACAGAGCATAAAACCGTACAGATGCCCATCGCGAATTAATGGCATAGAAAACAGACTTAGCCCTGCGTGGCAGCTGAGTATTCTGGGCTTAAGGTGTTTTAACCCTTCAAAAGCACAATATTTTTCACACTTTTGGCAACTCGTACAATATCGTTCATCCGCCCGCATTAATGTGCAGAACGAATTAAAGTTATGGCAATCCGAGAGAGTTTTTCCGTTAACATCAACCACAACCGTGGCTAATCCAGTCGCACTGGAGAATACTTTTGCTATCGAGAAAAAACGTTGTAGATAATCATCATGGATTTTCAACGACACGGTATCCTCCGGCATTAATGAAATTAAAGCCGGTAATATGCAGAAATTAATCAAGAGAAAGAATGATGCTCACCGCAAAAAATAATCTCATTTATGCAGATGATTATGATCAATTGGCAAGAGAGTTAATGCGACCTCGATAATACTCCGCTGCATACTACTGACTTCGCTTTCTCAAAGATTAACGAATCTTCACACTCTCTTGTGAGACTCTTTTCGCAACACCAAACATCTTTATCCATTATTTTCAATAGATTACTCATTTTTACTGTGAATCAATGATGTGCTTATTTGTGATAATCATCATGTGAATGTGAAAGGCCCTCCTGAATAATATGTTCAATTAGCAAACAATCTGAACGGAGTTGATCCATGGCCGTCACCACAGGCGTTATCGCCGACGATTTCACCGGCGCAACGGACATTGCAAGCTTTATGGCGCAGCAGGGGTGGCGCGTTGCACTCCTGCCCGGAATGCCTGATACCACTCAATGCTGGAATGAAGAGGTTGACGCTATCGTCATCTCGCTGAAAAGCCGCTCATTACCCGCAGAACAGGCCATCGCACAATCTCTGTCCTGTGCCCGCTGGCTGAAACAAAAGGCAGGTGTCCGCCAGATCTATTTTAAATATTGTTCGACTTTCGACTCCACGCCAACAGGCAATATTGGACCGGTCAGCGATGCGTTGATGAACGACCTGCATACACCCGTGATCGTCCACTGCCCCGCCCTGCCGCAAAACGGGCGCACGGTGGTGCATGGCCATCTTTTTGTAAACGGCGTACTGCTTAACGAATCCGGGATGGAAAAGCATCCGCTTAATCCTATGACCGATGCCAGCCTGCCGCGCCTGTTGAGCGCGCAAACGCCAGGCAAGGTTGGTTGCATCAACCTCACGACGCTGCGTCAAGGTGTGGAAGCGGTCACTGACGCTCTGGCCCAACTTCAGGCTGAAGGTATGCGTCACGTTATCGTCGATACGCTGGATGAAGCAGATCTCACCACGCTGGCGCAGGCACTCCATGCCAGCCCTCTGTTAGCCGGGGGCTCCGGGCTCGGTGGCGCACTGGCCGCCTGCACCGGAACTCAGCAAACCATGCCGCCGGACGCTTTTCCACTACCCGCTAAAACGGTGGTGTTCTCCGGTAGCTGTTCTGCAATGAGTAATCGTCAGGTCAATCGCTATAAGGCCGCAGCAGCCTCTCGTGTACTCGACGTGGCCCGCTGCCTGTCTGATACAGAACGCTACACTGATGAACTGTGTGCCTGGGCGATGACGCATATCAACGACCCATTCGCGCCGATGATATACGCCACCCAGCCGCCAGACGTACTCCAACGCATTCAACAAGAGTACGGCGAACAGACTGCCAGCCAGGCGATCGAACACGCTTTTTCCCGACTGAGCGCAAAGCTACAAGTTGCAGGTGTAAACACTTTTATCGTCGCAGGCGGAGAAACATCCGGCACCGTGGTAGAGGCACTGCAGGTGAAGCGTCTGTCCGTTGGCAAAGCCATTGCGCCTGGCGTGCCGTGGGTATTTTCCTCCGGTCTGGCGCTGGCGCTGAAGTCAGGCAACTTTGGTGACGAAGATTTCTTTTTTACAGCCCAGGAGTACGCATTATGAATCCGGTGAGTGAACACCAACTACGCGAACTACTCGTCCACTATGGCCGTTCCTTGTTTATGCGTGGTTACAGCAGCGGCGGCTCCGGCAACCTCAGCGTCAAATTGCCGGATGGCGGCTATCTGGTGACCCCGACCAACTCCTGCCTGGGTGAGCTTGATCCTGCCACGCTAAGTAGGCTGGATGCCAACGGCGTGCATCTTAGCGGCGACAAACCGTCAAAAGAGGTGCCCATGCATTTGGCGTGGTATCGGCATCGGCCATCCTGCGGCGCGGTTGTGCACCTGCATTCTCCATGGTTGACCGCGCTCTCCTGTCTGCCTTGCTCCACACCAGAAAACTGTCTACCGCCACTAACGCCATACTATGTGATGCGCGTCGGACAGCTACCGCTGCTGCCTTATTTCAAGCCCGGCCATGAAGGCATTGCCAGCGCACTGAGTGAAATCGCGGCAGATCATACGGCTGCGTTGCTGGCCAATCACGGGCCGGTAGTAAGCGGTCGCTCGCTGCGTGAGGCGGTGTTTAACGCCGAGGAACTGGAAGACAGCGCCCGCATCTGGCTGACATTAAAACCGCTCGGCTATGTTCCGCTCTCAGAAGAGGCGGTGGCCGAACTTGAACATTCCCGGCAAGCGTGAGGTGACATGATGATCCCCGAGCAACGACGTGATTTTATCTACCGCTACGTGCACGAAAAAAATGCCGCCTCATTTAATGAACTGGCAGATCTAATGAGCGTGTCGCATATGACCGTACGTCGCGACATTCAGTTGCTGGAAGAAGAAGGCAAAGTTATCGCCATTAACGGCGGCGTGAAGCTCAATAACCTGCTGAAATCCGAACTGCCGTGGCGGGAAAAAGCCGAGTTGAATCATGATGTGAAGCGCAAAATGGGCCAGCTCGCCGCAATGCTCATTGAGCCCGGACAAACGCTGTATCTGGATGCCGGAACATCGTTGTTTGAAGTGGCGAAAGCGGTAGCCGCCAGCCACTGTTTCAATCTGACGGTAGTCACCAACGATTTTTCCATCAGCCACTATCTGATGGATATGCCACACATTACGCTCTATCACACCGGCGGTCTGGTGGATCAGCGTAACCGCTCATGTCTTGGCAAAAGCGCCGCCAGTTTTCTGCGCACCATTAATATTGATGTGGCGTTTCTCAGTTCATCGTCGTGGGATACCGAGCGCGGCATGTCGACGCCGAGTGAAGGGAAAGCCTCGGTCAAAGAAGCGGTGCTTACCGTCTCCCGGCGTCGGGTGCTGGTCTGTGACAGCAGTAAATTTGGCAAATACGGCATGTTCCACATCTGTGGGCTGGAGCAGTTAACCGACATTATTTCTGATAACCGGTTACCGGAAAATGCGCATCAGACTATTGTCAGCCAGGGCGTTAAGCTGCATCTGGTTGATGGCCGGGAGGGTGCACGCCATGCTGAAGTTAGCGGCTAACCTCGACTGGTTATTTACTGATTTACCGATAGCAGGTCGATTTCAGGCGGCAAAAGCAGCCGGTTTTCGCGGCGTAGAAGGGCTGTTTCTCTGGCAGCACCCGCTGGAGCATTTGCGGGCCGCTCAGCGGGAAACTTCTCTGCCGGTGGTGCTAATGAACGCCCCGGCTGGCAACTGGGCACAGGGTGAACGGGGACTCGCAGCATTGCCCGGTCGAGACCAGGAATTTCATCACAGCCTGAACGTGGCGCGAGATTACGCCACGACACTGGGTTGTCGCCGGGTTCACGTTATGTCCGGCTTGCGCTGCAATGACCTGACGCTGCACGCCCAGCGCGACCTCCTGACGAATCGACTGCGCATCGCCTGCGATGTGATGGCAGACGCGGAAATCGATGTACTGATTGAACCATTAAATTCGCAGGATATGCCCGGTTATTTTATTGACAGTTTCCCGCTGGCTGAATCTATCATTCACGAGGTTGGTAAGAAGAATATCGGCTTACAGTTTGATATTTACCACTGTCAGAAAACTCATGGCAACGTGGCGAAAAATATCGAACGCTATTTTACCCTTATTAAACATTTTCAAATCGCTTCTGTTCCTTATCGCCATGAACCGGGAACCGGGGAGTTAAATGAAGCATGGCTATTTAATTTTATAAGAAAAATGAATTACCAGGACTGGATTGGCTGTGAATATCAACCGTCAACATCAGGGCCGGAATCATTACGCTGGATAACGCCTTACCTATAATTTTAATATCTCTATCTCTGTACCGGAGGAAAAAATGTCGGATACTGTTATTATTTCGCTGGCACCCGTTGCCGCGGATTGCCCCAGAGTTATACCCGAAGAACTGGCGCAGGAAATACTCGCCAGCGTAGAACATGGCGCGTCCATCGTCCATTTACACGTTCGCGATAAACAGGGACGCCTGACGCCAGATACTACCGACTTTCAGGCAACAATTGACCGCGTTATGCGCCATTCAAACCTGATTATTCAGGCTTCTACCGGCGGCGTCTCTTCGATGTCCATCGCCGAGCGCTGCGCGCCACTGGCCTGCCCCGGCGTGGAGATGGCCTCGCTGAACGTCGGTTCCGTTAACCTCGGTGATGCGGTGTATTTTAATCCCGGTCCGGACGTGGAATATTGTTCACGGCAAATAACTGAACGCAATATTATTCCAGAGTTTGAAGTTTTTGAAATCGGCATGATTAATAACATCCTGAACCTTGAAGATAAAATAAAATTTCAAAAACCTATGCTCTTTAATATTGTTCTCGGTCACCGCGGCAGTACGCCTGCAACCGTTGATGCATTAATTGCTCTGCGTAGCATGATCCCACGCGACGCCTTATGGGGAATTACTCATTTTGGCAGAAGGAATTTCGATATTATCGCTGCCGCGGTCGCTATGGGTGCCAGTGAAGTGCGAATCGGCTATGAAGATAGTTATTATTTAAGCGCCGAAGAAAAAGCGCAGCATAATTATCAGCAGGTAGCCAAACTCGCTACGCTCATTCGCAGTATGGATAAAAAAGTTGCTACGCCGGAAATTGCGCGGCGCATGTTATCTATTCCACCCCGGCAGCAATAACAACAGCAAGGACATTTCAACATGACTATGACCACTGTTATTCACAAAACCGGACTCGGCGTCAGCGTTGCGGGCGTGGTGCTGGCGATTATCGGCGCGCTCATCCAGTCCACGGCGCTGTGGCAGCCGGGGCTGGTGATGTTCACCGTCGGATTCGCCGCCGGTGCAGGCTACTGGCCTGGTTTACGCAGCTATCAGTTTACGCTGTGGATCATCGCTGGTTTTGTTGCCGCCATGACCTGGTCTACGGATCTGATCGTCTGGGGCGGTTTCAATATCACTCATAAATGGATCGTGTTCCTTGTGATTCAGGCCACCATGTTCAGCATGGGCACCAAGCTAACGATCCAGGATTTTATTGATGTCGCCAAAATGCCGTGGGCAGTTTTTATCGGTACCTTCTGTCATTTCGTGATCATGCCCCTGCTCGGCCTGAGCATTACCCTGATCTTTGATTTTCCGCCTGAAGTGGCGGTGGGCATTTTGTTGATTGGCGCTTGCCCCAGCGGTCTCTCGTCGACGGTGATGGTTTACATCGCCAACGCCAACCTCGCGCTGGCGGTGTCAATCGCCGCAGTCTCAACGCTGGCGGCAACGGTAATGACGCCACTGTGGGTTAATCTGCTGGCGGGTTCGATGATCGATATCCAGCTCACCGCGATGGTGATGGACGTGGTGAAAATCGTATTAATTCCCATCGGAGCAGCAATTCTGCATGACTATCTGAAAACCTATGCAGGCGTGCGCGGACGCCGTGTTGTCCAGATGCTGGCCGGGATCGGCGCAATTTGGCTGCTGTATATGATTGCCGGCGGCTGGGACGCGCTGTTTGGTCATGCCAGCGCCGAAGCGCAGATGTACGCGGTGGTCCTCAACTTCGTAGCAGGCGGCCTCGTTTGGGCATTGTTCTACAACTGGCTGTATGGCCGCGTGGCGGGCGTGAAGAAGGTCATGCCAACCATCTCAATGATGGGGATCATTTTCTTTACCACCACCGCCGCCGCAGCCGGGCGCGACAACCTGGTGCAGGTCGGTTTCCTGCTCTGCTTCGCCATGTTGATGCATAACCTCGGCGGCTTCCTGATTGGTTATCTGATGAGCCGCTGGATCTTCCGCATGGACGTGCAGTCTGCCCGTACCGTGGCCTTTGAAGTCGGCCTGCAAAACGGCGGTATGGCGTCAGGGCTTGCCGCCGCGATGGGCAAACTGGCAACGGTTGGACTCGCATCAGCGGTGATGACACCGCTGGGTAACGTTAGCGGCTCGCTGCTCGCTAACTACTGGCGCAAAAAAGACGCCAGACAGGCGCAGGTAGCAGCAGCCAAAGATCCCGTTCAACCTGCTTGCGAAAATCTGTCGAAAGGATAATCACGATGACAACTCTCACTCTGGGACACGCCCTGCGCGCCGTAACCTATGCGCTCGAACTCGCCGAAACACGTTATGCAAATCGCCCGTTAAGCGTGGCCGTATGCGATGCCAATGGAGAACTGCTCAGCTTTGCGCGGATGGATAACGCCAAACTGTTAACCATCAAGTTAACCCAGCGTAAAGCGCGCACCAGCAGCCGCCTGGGCTGCACCACGCAGGCATTTTTACAGCGTCTGCAAAAAGAGCAGCTGGATATTAGCTATTTTGCCGATCCGCGTTTTACGGCGCTGCCGGGCGGGATCCCGATTCTGCACCAGGGGAAATGCCTTGGAGCCGTCGCGGTGGGCGGTTTATCCGCGCAGGAAGATCATGATGCGGCGCTGTCCGTCGCGGAAACGTTACTTAAGGAGATTGCCCAATGAAAAAGGTCGCCATGCTGCATACCAGTGCAGCCACGCTTGCGATAATGCAACAGCTGATCGCCGACATCATGCCGGAGGTCGAAGTGATGCACCTGGTTGAAGAATCTATGATTAAACAGGTGATGAAAGCCGGAGGCGTATCGCCAAATATTGCCGCCCGCATCGCCGACTATGTGCATATTGCTGAAAAGGCGGA
Organism: Citrobacter sp. MGH105; assembly: GCF_001037485.2. Taxonomy (NCBI): domain Bacteria; kingdom Pseudomonadati; phylum Pseudomonadota; class Gammaproteobacteria; order Enterobacterales; family Enterobacteriaceae; genus Citrobacter; species Citrobacter sp. MGH105. The sequence continues at coordinate 3,577,446 of NZ_CP073048.1, forward strand.
CTGCGATATCTTTATTACCGCCTGCTCTTCAATTGGTACTGCGGTGGAGCAATGCCAGTTTATGACCCCACTCCAGCTCGCGCGCATTGACTGCGCGATGGTGGAAGAGGCGATTGAAAAAGGCGAACGGATCGCCGTGTTAGCAACCGTGGCAACCACGCTGAAGCCAACGCTGGATTACGTCCAGCGTAAAGTTCAGCAAAGCGGTAAATCACGAACCATTACGCCTGTATTAATGGAGGATGCATTCCACGCGCTGCTGGCGGGAGATATGGATACCCATGACCGTATCGTCAGTGAAGGGTTACAGAGCGCCTTTACCCAGGCGGATGTCGTGATGCTGGCGCAGGCTTCGATGGCGCGCGTTTTACAACAGCTCCCTTCCCCGCCGGTGCCGGTAATGACCTCACCGGAAAGTGGAATTCGCTGGTTGAAAACGCTGGCTGAACGCTAAATTCCCGGCAAAAAAAGGCCATCATCAGATGGCCAACCATGTCGAAACGGGACCAGCCCTTGACTATGCAGAGAGTCAGGGCTGTTTTTTTATTTCTTACTTAATAACGGTTTTCAGCGCTTCGCCGATATCGGCCAGGCTACGAACAGTTTTCACGCCTGCGGCTTCCAGCGCAGCGAATTTCTCATCCGCTGTACCTTTACCACCCGCGATGATCGCACCCGCGTGACCCATACGCTTACCTTTCGGCGCAGTCACACCCGCGATGTAACCCACAACCGGCTTGGTCACATGATCTTTAATATAAGCAGCTGCTTCTTCTTCCGCGCTACCGCCGATCTCACCGATCATGACGATCGCTTCAGTCTGCGGATCTTCCTGGAACAGCTTCAGGATGTCGATGAAGTTAGAGCCTGGGATCGGGTCGCCGCCGATACCCACACAGGTAGACTGGCCGAAACCGTAGTCGGTGGTCTGCTTAACCGCTTCATAGGTCAGGGTACCTGAACGGGAAACGATACCCACTTTACCCGGCTTGTGAATGTGGCCCGGCATGATACCGATTTTACATTCACCCGGAGTGATAACGCCTGGGCAGTTCGGGCCTATCATGCGTACGCCAGCTTCATCCAGCTTCACTTTCACGGTCAGCATATCCAGTGTTGGGATACCTTCGGTGATGGTGATGATAAGCTTGATGCCTGCATCGATTGCTTCCAGAATGGAATCTTTGCAGAACGGCGCCGGAACGTAGATAACGGTGGCAGTTGCGCCGGTCGCTTCTACCGCTTCACGTACGGTGTTGAACACTGGCAGACCCAGATGCGTGGTGCCGCCTTTGCCCGGCGTAACGCCACCGACCATTTGCGTACCGTAAGCGATCGCTTGTTCGGAGTGGAATGTCCCCTGGCTACCGGTGAAGCCTTGGCAGATAACCTTGGTATCTTTATTAATTAAAACTGACATTATTTCCCCTCCACTGCGGCAACAACCTGCTGAGCTGCATCCGTCAGACTTTTCGCTGCAATAATATTCAGGCCGCTATCAGCCAGTTTTTTCGCGCCGAGTTCAGCGTTGTTACCTTCCAGACGTACCACGACCGGAACGTTTACACCTACTTCTGCTACCGCGCCGATGATACCGTCAGCGATCAGATCGCAACGTACGATACCGCCGAAGATGTTAACCAGTACGGCTTTAACATTGTCATCAGAGAGGATAATTTTGAACGCTTCGGTTACACGCTCTTTGGTCGCACCGCCGCCAACGTCGAGGAAGTTAGCCGGTTCGCCGCCGTGCAGCTTAACGATGTCCATGGTGCCCATTGCCAGGCCCGCACCGTTAACCATACAACCGATGTTACCGTCCAGTGCGACGTAGTTCAGTTCCCACTGTGCAGCCTGCGCTTCACGCGGATCTTCCTGAGACTGGTCGCGCATTTCGCGCAGATCAGCCTGGCGGAACAGTGCGTTGCCGTCAGCGCCCAGTTTACCGTCGAGGCAGATCAGGTCACCCTGCTTGGTCACCACCAGCGGGTTGATTTCGATCAGCGCCAGATCGCGCTCCAGGAAGATAGTCGCCAGACCCATGAAGATCTTGGTGAACTGCTGAACCTGTTTACCTTCCAGACCCAGTTTGAACGCCAGCTCACGACCCTGGTAAGGCATCGGGCCTGCCAGCGGATCGAGCGCCACTTTGTGGATCAGGTGCGGGGTTTCTTCCGCTACTTTTTCGATTTCCACGCCGCCTTCGGTAGAGGCCATGAAGACCACGCGACGGGAGCTACGGTCAACAACTGCGCCGAGGTAAAGTTCTTTACCAATGTCGGTCGCGGCTTCAACCAGAATCTGATTTACCGGTTGGCCATGAGCGTCTGTCTGGTAAGTGACCAGACGTTTACCCAGCCAGTGTTCAGCAAAAGCGCGAATGTCTTCTTTGCTGTTTACCACCTTCACACCGCCCGCTTTACCACGGCCACCAGCGTGAACCTGACATTTCACTACCCACGGGCCAGCGCCGATTTTAGATGCAGCTTCTTCGGCTTCACGCGGAGTAGTACAGGCATAACCCACCGGTGCCGGTAAGCCATAGCGGGCAAAAAGTTGTTTTGCCTGATATTCATGTAAGTTCATGTGTTCTGTCCATCCTTCAGGTAATCGTTATCTTTTACCCGTAGGTCTGATAAGCGTCCAGACCTACGGGGCAGGTGATACTCTTATTAACTACACGTCCAGCAGCAGACGCGTTGGATCTTCCAGCAACTCTTTAATGGTTACCAGGAAGCCTACTGACTCACGACCATCGATCAGACGGTGGTCATAAGACAGCGCCAGATACATCATCGGCAGGATTTCAACCTTGCCGTCTACCGCCATCGGACGATCTTTGATGGCATGCATACCCAGGATGGCGCTCTGCGGTGGGTTGATGATCGGCGTGGACATCAGGGAACCGAACACACCACCGTTTGTGATGGTGAAGTTACCACCCGTCAGATCTTCAACCGTCAACTTGCCGTCGCGACCTTTAACTGCCAGTTCTTTAATATTCTTCTCAATGTCAGCCATACCCAGCAGATCCACATCACGCAGGACCGGCGTGACCAGGCCACGCGGCGTGGAGACCGCCATGCTGACATCAAAGTAGTTGTGGTAAACCACGTCATCGCCGTCGATGGACGCGTTCACTTCCGGATAGCGTTTCAGCGCTTCAACAACCGCTTTCACGTAGAAAGACATAAAGCCCAGACGGATACCGTGGCGTTTCTCGAACGCGTCACCGTATTGCTTACGCAGGTCCATGATTGGCTTCATGTTGACTTCGTTGAACGTGGTCAACATGGCGGTGGAATTTTTCGCTTCCAGCAGACGCTCGGCTACGCGTTTGCGCAGACGGGTCATCGGAACACGTTTTTCGCCACGCGCGCCCAGTTGAGCCTGCGGTGCAGGTGCTGCAGCCGGCGCTTTTGCTTCGGCTTTCGCAGCCGGAGCTTTCGCCAGATGTTTTTCAACATCTTCACGGGTGATACGACCGCCGACACCGGTGCCGTTGATAGCGCTGGCTTCGAGGTTATGCTCACCCAGCAGGCGACGGATCGCCGGGCTCAGGGCATCGTTGTTCTGCTCAGCAAGAGACGCCTGCTGGCGCTGTGCCGGAGTAGAATCTTTCTCTTCAGACTTAGCACTGGTTTCTTTACCGGTGCTGTTGCCTTCACGCAGGCGACCGAGGATCTGGCGAGAAGTGACGGTTGTCCCTTCATCTTCCAGAACCGCATCAAGAATACCGTCCGCTGATGCCGGTACTTCCAGTACCACTTTGTCAGTTTCGATTTCTACCAGTACTTCATCACGACGTACTGCATCGCCCGGTTTTTTGTGCCAGGTTGCAACCGTTGCATCCGCTACGGATTCAGGCAGGTCGGGAACAAGAATATCTACGCTACTCATTATTTATCCTTTATTTAATCGACGTTCAGCGCGTCATTTACCAGATCTTGTTGCTGCTTCTGGTGAACGGACATATACCCTACTGCCGGAGAGGCAGAGGCCGGGCGACCTGCATAACGCAGAGCTGACCCAAATGGAATTACTTCACGGAAATGATGCTGGCTGCAGTACCATGCGCCCTGGTTGAGCGGCTCTTCCTGGCACCAGACAAAATCATGTACATGAGCAAATGGTTTCAGCGCTTCCTGCACCGCTTTATGCGGGAACGGATAGAGCTGTTCGATGCGCACAATGGCGACATCTTTTTGGTCGTTCTTGCGGCGTTGCTCCAGCAGGTCGTAATAAACCTTACCAGAACACATCACGACACGCTTCACGCCTTTAGGATCAAGTTCATCTACTTCGCCAATGGCTGGCAGGAAAGTACCATTTGCCAGTTCGTCAAGCGTAGACACCGCCAGCGGATGACGCAGCAGCGACTTCGGTGACATCACCACCAGCGGACGACGCATACCGCGCAGCGCCTGACGACGCAGCATGTGGTAAACCTGCGCCGGGGTAGACGGGACGCAAACCTGCATGTTTTGCTCAGCGCAAAGTTGCAGATAACGTTCCAGACGCGCGGAGGAGTGCTCTGGACCCTGACCTTCATAGCCGTGCGGCAGCAGCATAACCAGACCGCACATACGGCCCCATTTCTGCTCGCCGGAAGAGATAAACTGGTCGATAACGACCTGTGCACCGTTAGCGAAGTCGCCGAACTGTGCTTCCCAGATGGTCAGCGTGCGCGGTTCTGCTGTGGCATAACCGTACTCGAACGCCAGCACGGCTTCTTCAGACAGCACGGAGTCCCATACGCGGAAGGTGCCCTGTCCGTTATGCACATGCTGCAGCGGAGTGTAGGTTGAACCGTTCGCCTGGTTATGAATCACCGCGTGACGGTGGAAGAAGGTTCCGCGACCGGAGTCTTCACCCGACAGACGGACCGGAATGCCTTCGTCAACCAGCGTGGCGTAAGCCAGATTCTCTGCACCACCCCAGTCAAACAGCTTCTCGCCTGCGGCCATGGCCTGACGGTCGCCGTAAATCTTGGCAACACGCGACTGCATTTCAACCGCTTCAGGTACGGTGCTGATGCGTTTTGCCAGCTCCTGCAGACGCTTCATCTCAACTTTGTTCGGGTAGTTTTCATCCCATTCGTGGTTGAGGTACGGCGACCAGGTGAAGGAGTGCATGTTCATTGGACGCCACTCTTTCACTACGCATTCGCCAGCATCCAGCGCGTCACGGTACAGATTGACCATCTCGGTCGCATCTTCCAGCGTGGCGACCTTGTCCGCTTCCAGCTTATCAGCGTAGATTTTGCGCGGGGTCGGATGCTTTTTGATTTTCTGATACATCAGCGGCTGGGTTGCGCTCGGCTCGTCGGCTTCGTTGTGGCCGTGACGGCGGTAGCACACCAGATCGATGAAGACATCGCGTTTAAAGGTATTACGGAAATCCAGCGCCAGACGCGTCACGAAAGCGACCGCTTCCGGGTCATCCGCGTTCACGTGGAAAATCGGCGCCTGAACCATCTTACCGATGTCGGTACAGTACGGTGTAGAACGCGCATCCAGCGGGTTAGACGTAGTGAAGCCCACCTGGTTGTTGATAACGATGCGAACGGTACCGCCCACTTCGTAACCACGCGCTTTCGACATATTCAGGGTTTCCTGAACCACGCCCTGCCCGGTAACTGCCGCATCACCGTGAATGGTGATTGGCAGGACTTTATTGCTGCTCGGTTCGTCCAGACGATCCAAACGTGCACGTACGGAACCGATAACCACCGGGCTAACGATTTCCAGGTGCGACGGGTTAAACGCCAGCGCCAGGTGTACCAGACCGCCTTCGGTTTCGATATCTGATGAGAAGCCCATGTGGTACTTCACGTCACCGGTGCCGAGGTGTTCTTTATGTTTGCCCGCAAATTCGTCGAACAGTTCCTGCGGGCGTTTGCCCAATACGTTAACCAGAACGTTCAGACGACCACGGTGCGCCATGCCCAGTACCACTTCACGGGTACCGCTGTTACCGGCGTGGCGGATCATCTCTTTGAGCATTGGGATTAACGCATCGCCGCCTTCAAGCGAGAAGCGTTTCGCGCCCGGGAACTTAGCGCCCAGGTAGCGTTCCAGACCTTCTGCTGCGGTCAGTTCACTGAGGAAGCGTTTTTTCTCTTCGCTACTGAATGCGGCACGGCCAGACTCGATACGCTGCTGAAGCCAACGTTTTTCTTCGGTGCTGGTGATGTGCATATACTCGGCGCCAATTGGGCCGCAGTAGGTTTGTTTCAGCGCAACAACCAGGTCACTCAGCTTCATCGTGTCTTTGCCGCCGGCAAAAGAACCTACGTTAAAGCTTTCCTGGAAATCCGCATCGGTCAGATCGTGGAAAGACGGGTCCAGATCGGCCACATTTTCTTGCTGCCACAGTCCCAGCGGATCAAGATTCGCATGCTGATGACCGCGGAAACGATAGGCGTTAATGAGCTGCAGGACTTTAACCTGCTTCACATTGGCATCAGGGTCGGAAATAGAAGAAGAGTAACGTGGGGTAATCAACGCCTGTCGACGGAAATAATCACGTGTTTTTGAGTGAAGTTGATCCGGTTTGACTCCGGTACCAGGTAACTGCTGGAACGTCGAACGCCAGTTAGCATCTACCGAGTCAGGGTCGGTTAAGAAGTCTTCATAGAGCTGTTCTATCCAGCTCTGGTTAGAACCAGAGAGGTAAGAAGAGTCCAACCAGGCTTTCAAAGCGCTGTTCTGCATCGTGATCCCTTAAGCATTTGTATGCTTACTTCGCCGTGGATACTACCACGCACACCGATGTGCGTGCCGGGGTTCACTTGTTGCGGACTGTCGTGTCATCTGCGTCCGCTAAGGAACCTTTAAAAACTGTCTAATAATGTGGCAGTTTTTAGAGGTTTCCTGCACTTATATTGCCTGATGGCGCTTCGCTAATCAGGCCTACAAGGTACGTAACCCGTAGGCCGGATAAGACGCTACGTCGCCATCCGGCAACCACTACAACAACTTACGCACTACGTTTGAGCAGCATCGACTTAATATGGCCGATGGCGCGCGTCGGGTTCAGTCCTTTCGGACATACGCTGACGCAGTTCATGATGCTATGGCAGCGGAATACGCTGAAAGCGTCACTTAAACCTTCCAGGCGGCTGTCGGTCTCGGTATCGCGGCTATCAATTAAGAAGCGATACGCTGCCAGCAGGCCTGCCGGGCCAATAAACTTGTCCGGGTTCCACCAGAATGATGGGCAGGACGTTGAGCAGCATGCACACAAAATACATTCATACAGCCCATCGAGCTTCTCACGCTGCTCTGGCATTTGTAAATGCTCACGAGCTGGCGGATTTTTCCCATTATTCAACAAGTAAGGCTTAATCTTCTCATACTGTGCGTAGAATTGCCCCATGTCTACCACCAAATCGCGCACAACCGGTAAACCCGGTAGCGGGCGAATGACAATTTTTTTGCCCGGCTGATTCAGCGCAGAAATAGGAGTGATACAGGCCAGTCCATTTTTGCCGTTCATGTTCAGACCGTCGGAGCCACAAACCCCTTCACGGCAGGAGCGACGAAACGACAGCGACGGATCTTTTTCTTTCAGCTGCATCAAGGCATCCAGCAGCATCATGTCGCGCCCTTCTTCCGCCTCCAGGGTGTAATCCTGCATGCGCGGAGCGTCGTCAACATCCGGGTTATAGCGATAAACTGAAAACTCGAGTTTCATTGTCCTGTCTCCGCATTAATAAGTACGAATCTTCGGCGGGAATGCCGGGCGCAGCTTCGGTTCCATATTGACTTGACGTCGCGTCATGGATTCCGACTCTGGCAGGTACAGGGAATGGCACAGCCAGTTTTCATCATCACGTTCCGGGAAGTCGAAGCGGCTATGCGCACCACGGCTTTCGGTACGGAAGTTTGCAGATACTGCAGTGGCGTACGCGGTCTCCATCAGGTTATCCAACTCCAGACACTCAACGCGCTGGGTGTTGAACTCGCTGGAGGTATCGTCCAGACGGGCATTTTTCAGGCGTTCGCGGATCGCTTTCAGCTCTTCCAGACCTTTCGCCATCGCATCGCCTTCGCGGAATACCGAGAAGTTATGCTGCATACATTCTTGCAGCGCTTTGCGAATCGCCACCGGGTCTTCACCGTTACGGTTACCGTTCCAGCGGTTCAGACGCGCCAGAGAAGCGTCGATTTCATCTTCGGTCGCATCCAGCAGGTCACCCTGCTCGGCGATTGATTCCTGCAGATGCAGACCAACCGCACGACCAAATACGACCAGGTCCAGCAGCGAGTTGCCGCCCAGACGGTTGGCGCCGTGAACCGATACGCAGGCGATTTCGCCGACGGCAAACAGCCCAGGGATCACCACATCTTCGCCCTGCTCATTCACGGTCAGCGCCTGACCGGTTACTTTGGTCGGAATACCGCCCATCATATAGTGGCAGGTTGGGATAACCGGAATCGGCTCTTTGACCGGGTCAACGTGAGCAAAGGTACGGGACAGTTCGAGAATACCCGGCAGACGGGATTCCAGCACTTCTTTACCCAGGTGGTCGAGTTTCAGTTTGGCGTGCGGACCCCACGGGCCGTCGCAGCCGCGACCTTCGCGGATTTCGATCATAATGGAACGCGCCACCACGTCACGACCCGCCAGGTCTTTCGCATTCGGGGCATAACGCTCCATGAAGCGCTCGCCGTGTTTGTTCAGCAGGTAGCCACCTTCACCACGGCAGCCTTCTGTTACCAGAACGCCTGCACCGGCGATACCGGTTGGGTGGAACTGCCACATCTCCATATCCTGCACCGGCACGCCAGCGCGGATAGCCATACCAACACCGTCACCGGTATTGATGTGGGCATTAGTGGTGGACTGATAAATACGGCCAGCACCACCGGTCGCCAGCACGGTCGCACGGGCTTTGAAGTAAACCACTTCACCGGTTTCGATACACAGCGCGGTGCAACCGACAACTGCGCCATCGGCGTTTTTCACCAGGTCCAGCGCATACCACTCGGAGAAGATGGTGGTATGGTTTTTCAGGTTCTGCTGATACAGCGTGTGCAATAGTGCATGACCGGTACGGTCGGCCGCTGCCGCAGTACGTGCCGCCTGCTCGCCGCCGAAGTTCTTCGACTGGCCGCCAAACGGACGTTGATAAATTGTGCCATTGTCGAGGCGAGAGAACGGCAGCCCCATGTGGTCCAGCTCCAGAATCGCTTCCGGGCCGGTTTTACACATATATTCAATAGCGTCCTGGTCACCAATGTAGTCCGACCCTTTAACGGTGTCGTACATGTGCCATTCCCAGTTATCTTCATGGGTATTACCGAGCGCAACGGTGATGCCACCCTGCGCGGATACGGTATGGGAACGGGTTGGGAACACTTTGGAGAGCAGCGCACAGGTCTGACCGCTCTGGGAAATTTGCAGCGCCGCGCGCATACCTGCGCCGCCGGCACCAATCACAACAGCATCAAATTCTCTGACTGGCAGTTTCATTACACACCCCACACCACAACAAATCCATAAATGACGTAAACCACCAGCGCAACAACGATAGCCAGTTGCAGAATCAGGCGCACAGCCAGAGGTTTAACGTAGTCGGTCAACACCTGCCACATGCCGATCCAGGCATGAATCAAGATGGAGAAAAGTGCCAGCAGGGTGAAGACTTTGGTGAATGCCGATGAGAAGAAACCGGTCCAGACTTCATACGTCAGCTCGCCGCTGGTGGCGAAGAAACCGACCATATAGATGATGTATAACGTCAGAACGATAGCGGTAGCACGGACCAGAATGAAGTCATGTACGCCGTTGCGTCCTAATGCGGAGGCGTTGCTTACCATACGAGGACTCCTGCGAGAAGTGAAAGCACGACAATGATAACGAAACAAATTTTGGCGGAGCGTGTCCCTGCTTCGAGGGTTTCTTCGATATAGCCAAAATCCATCAACAGATGGCGAATGCCCATTACGGCGTGATATGCCAGCGCAATCAGGATCCCCCACAGAATTAACTCCACAAAGAAGTTATTCATAATGGATGACGCGGTGAGGAAACCTTCAGGGGAGGAAAGGCTGGTACCCAATAACCACAACAGAATCCCGACCGCCACAAAGGTGATCACTCCGGATACGCGATGGAGAATGGACGCTATCGCCGTGATTGGGAACCGGATCGTTTGCAGATCCAGATTGACAGGTCTTTGTTTTTTCACATTTCTTATCATGAATAACGCCCACATGCTGTTCTTATTATTCCCTTTAGACTTCGGGTACAGAAGATGAAGACACCTGTAGCCTGAAAGACGACGGGATTTCCTTCCTCCGGTCTGCGTGCGGGTCAGACAGCGTCCTTACTATAACTACGCGTCATATAAAACACTGCTTCCAGATGCTAAAACGACACGTTACAACGCTGGTTGGCTCGGGATTGCAGGGTATTCCGGAGACCTGGCGGCAGTATAGGACGTTCACAAAATCATTACAATTAACCTACATATAGTTTGTCGGGTTTTATCCCGAACAGTGACATAGGTCACGATAACAACATTATTTTAATTTTTAATCATCTGATTTGACAATCATTAAACAAAGTTGTTACAAACGACACCAGAAAAAGCATATAATGCGTAAAAGTTATGGGGTCACTCTTTCACCGGAGATTTAGTTATGTAACAGTGTGGAAGTATTGACCAATACCTTCAGGACAGTTATTAGTGATAGACAGGTTAAATAATTCGGATTGCTAAGTTCTTGATTTGCAGTTTATTCGCCATGAAAAGACCGTTTTACCTGCAAGCGCCCATAGCTCTGTACCCAGGTCATCCCCTCTTTCGCAGAGCGGCGAGCCAAATAACAAACTGGTAACGGTTTATTGATGCACGAAGGCAAATTTAAGTTCCGGCAGTCTTAAGCAATAAGGCGCTAAGGAGACCGTAAATGGCTGATACTAAAGCAAAACTCACTCTAAATGGTGACGCTGCTATTGAACTGGATGTGCTGAAAGGTACGCTCGGTCAAGATGTTATTGATATTCGTAGCCTCGGCTCAAAAGGGATGTTTACTTTTGACCCAGGTTTCACCTCTACCGCATCCTGCGAATCCAAAATTACTTTCATCGACGGTGACGAAGGTGTTTTGCTGCATCGCGGCTTCCCGATTGACCAACTGGCGACCGAGTCCAACTATCTGGAAGTGTGTTATATTCTGCTGTACGGCGAAAAACCGACGCAGGAAGAGTACGACGAGTTCAAAACCACAGTCACTCGCCATACCATGATCCACGAGCAGATCACCCGTCTGTTCCACGGTTTCCGCCGCGACTCTCACCCGATGGCCGTTATGTGCGGTGTTACCGGAGCGCTGGCAGCGTTCTATCATGACTCGCTGGATGTAAACAACGCACGTCACCGTGAAATCGCCGCCTTCCGCCTGCTGTCCAAAATGCCAACCATGGCAGCGATGTGCTACAAATATTCCATCGGGCAGCCGTTCGTGTACCCACGTAACGATCTCTCCTACGCCGGTAACTTCCTGAACATGATGTTCTCTACGCCGTGCGAAAAATACGAAGTGAATCCGATTCTGGAACGCGCAATGGACCGTATCTTAATCCTGCACGCTGACCACGAACAGAACGCCTCAACCTCTACCGTACGTACCGCGGGCTCTTCTGGCGCTAACCCGTTTGCCTGCATCGCGGCTGGTATCGCTTCCCTGTGGGGACCGGCACACGGCGGCGCAAACGAAGCTGCGCTGAAAATGCTGGAAGAAATCAGCTCTGTTAAACACATTCCGGAATTTGTTCGCCGCGCGAAAGATAAGAATGATTCCTTCCGCCTGATGGGCTTTGGTCACCGTGTTTATAAAAACTATGACCCGCGCGCTACCGTCATGCGTGAAACCTGCCATGAAGTACTGAAAGAACTGGGCACCAAAGATGATCTGCTGGAAGTGGCGATGGAACTTGAGCACATTGCGCTCAACGACCCGTACTTCATCGAGAAGAAACTCTACCCGAACGTAGACTTCTACTCCGGCATCATCCTGAAAGCGATGGGCATTCCGTCCTCCATGTTCACCGTTATCTTCGCCATGGCACGTACCGTTGGCTGGATTGCACACTGGAACGAAATGCACACCGACGGCATGAAAATCGCCCGTCCTCGTCAGCTGTACACCGGCTACGACAAGCGCGATTTTAAGTCTGATATTAAGCGTTAATTGTTCAGGCCACCGGATAATTCCGGTGGCTTTTTTCAGTTCCCGTCTTGTTCATTGCATTCACCTCTTCAATATTACTTTCTCTCGTTTACTCGCCCTTTAATATATTTAATTGAGCGCAACCCCTACCCGATTTAATATAGCATTAATTGCCAAGGCATTATTTGATTTTTAAATTCATTAACTATTTAATCCGGCCTCATAAAACACAGCACTGGATTAAATGGCATGGGCGACCTTATTTATCTGAAGATAACAGGTGAGCGACAAGGCGATATCTCTTCTGGTTGTGGTACAGACGCATCGATAGGAAATCGCTGGCAGGAAAACCATCCTGATGAGATTTTTGCTTTTTCGCTCTCTAACGGATTAGTTAATACGGGTTCTGGTATTAATACCCGGGCGCTTAGATTTGAAAAATTAATTGATAAAAGCACACCGCTATTTATTAACGCCATCAATAACAATGAACGTCTGTTTATTGAAATTGATTTATGGCGAATAAACAGATTCGGCAGATGGGAACGCTACTATTATATTCAATTAAGAAATGCTTCGGTAAAAAGCATACAAACCTATGTGGCCCTAAACGAGCTGGATACCGAAGAAATTGCGGTATCGTATGACTATATTCTTTGCAAGCACCTGATTGCCAATACGGAGTTTGACTACCTGGCGTTGCCTGCTGAGTACAATCGTTTGTTTATACCGCCCCGCAATCAGCCGGCTAGTTCGATAATACCCGTTGCGAACCGACCTTCCCCCCCAGCACCACTCATTCCTGCAGTCACACCGGTCTATGCCAAATCCTGTCTGAAAGAGAAAGGCTGTACAGACGCAGGGAGCCGTGAAGAATCGGCTGAAAACTTCGGTCAGATGGCGGTTTTCGCACAATCTTCCGTTGATGATTGTTGCGGATATGCACAACCCGCAGAAGCCTCGGCCGCACTGCCGATCTTAGGTGGGCTGACGCAGGTGTGGGGCGAGTGGTCACTCAGTGGCATTCTCAGCGCCGCACGCGGCGTTCCTTATATCGGAGCGTTAGCTTCCGCGCTGTATATTCCGTCTGCGGGGACGGGCAGCGCACGCGTTCCCGGACGTGATGAGTTCTGGTATGAGGAAGAATTGCGGAAAAAGGCGCTGGTAGGTGGCACAGCCACAACCCGGGTTCGTTTTTTCTGGGGAACCGACATTCACGGTAAGTCGCAAGTCTACGGCGTGCATACCGGCGAAGGTACTCCGTATGAAAACGTGCGCGTCGCGAATATGCTATGGAATGATGGACACCATCGTTATGAATTTACGCCTGCCCACGACGTAGACGGGCCGTTAATCACATGGACGCCAGAAAATCCTGCGACGGGTGATGTACCTGAACATACTGGAAGCGATATTCCACCGCTTGATCAGCCAACAATTCTGGTGACACCCATCCCGGATGGCAAAAATGAGTACACCACGCCACCGTTCCTTGTGCCGGATGTCGCCGATTTTAACGATTATATTCTGGTCTTTCCGGCCGATTCAGGCATTCAGCCGATATATGTATACCTGAAAACAGCCCGGGACGAACCCGGCAAAGCAACCGGCCAAGGTGAAATTCTATCCGGAAATGGTCGCTGGCTTGAGGCCGCCAGTTCAGGGCTGGGCGCACCGATACCTGCACAGGTCGCAGATAAGCTGCGAGGAAGAACATTTCGCAACTTTGACCATTTCAGAAGAGAGTTCTGGCTTGCGGTGTCAGAGTGCCCTGAGCTAATGAAGGATTTTAAACCTTCTAACCAAACCCTGATAAGAATGGGGTTAGCACCATATCCTGGTCCTTCAGAGCAAGTAGGTGGCAGAAGCACTTTTGAACTTCATCACTTAGAAGAAATCCAGCATGGCGGAGAAGCGTTTAATATGGATAATATAAATATTACTACTCCTCGCTTACATATAGGAATACATAAAAATGCTAATAGATAATGAAAAAACAATAAGCGATTACACTGAGTCAGAGTTCATTGATCTGCTATCTAACTTTTTTGAGAATAAACATGGACTAAATGCTAGTGATTTTGGTAAATTTATCGATAACCTACAACTACATGTAGTCAAAGTCACCCAGCATCCACTTGGTAATGGACTGATTTTTAATACTCCAGATGAGATTGAATGTTCACCCTTAGGAATATTTAAGGAAATAAAAAAGTGGAGAACATCTCATGAATTAGAGTTATTTAAAGATTCTAAATGAGCTATACAAAGAAACTTATTATAAAGGTGAGTATATGAATCATCTTAAAAAGATCGAAGACTACGCCGAAGCTGAATTCATAGAACTCTTGAATGAATTCTCCGCAAATCCGCGCTATCAAGGCGAAATGGACCGTGAATCTTACATCGACTCATTAGTCGATCATTTCGATAAAATCGTGGATCATCCGGAAAGTGATGGATTGATTTTTTATCCGCCGGATGACAGGGAAGATAGCCCACAAGGCATCATCGATGAAATCAAAAAATGGCGTAAGTCCCAGGGACGCTCATCATTTAAAGAATCAACCTAAACATTTCAAATCAAGCATTTAAATCATTAATATCAATTTCAGAATAGCGTAGTTTTATACATCCAGGGAAATTAAAATGACAATAACGGTCACGGTTCAAGCTCAACTCATCGTCGGTGAAAAGCAGGTAATAGAAAGTTTGGCTCCAGAAGGTTCTTATACGGCTGTATTTGAAGATAATGGCCAAACCGGGTACTTCTATGCGCTTGATGAATCTGCAGACGGAAATCCTATCAAAGATGCACTACATATTTACAATGCAGAAGACGTGTCAGATAGACATATCCCATCAGATGTGAAGATCGGTTGGTCAGAAGACAGTAAGAAATGTGTGTTGCTGATAAATGGTTACCCACACGGTGTCTTTGATTTTGAATCAAAAAATGGATACTGCCGGAGCGGTTTTCCACCTACAATCAGTCAGGAGTGGTCTATCTTCGGGCATGCCTGGAATGATGCTGTCGACGATTTTTTCAGATAACAGGCATCAATACCCGATCGCCGGTTAGTCCGTTTTTATTGATACCTGATATTTTTTTCAGCGGACTTTTTCTCTATGCTGTATCAAGACATTGAATGCGGTATAAAACAAGGGAGCATGGGATGCCTGTTTTGCAGTGGAGCCTGTTGTTTGTGCTATCGCTCCTTCTTTCCCTGCTCTTTCTGTTTATCCATCTTCCAGGCCCCTTGCTGCTCGGTTCGATGATCGTCGGCATCATCTTCAGTATGCGCGGCATCTCGCTGCATCCTCCTCGCTGCACATTTCTTGGCGCACAGGCGATTCTCGGCTGTATGATTGCCCAAAATCTGACTGGTTCAATCTTTACAACCCTTGCAGCCCACTGGCCGATGGTGATAGTTATCCTGCTGGCAACCCTTATCAGCAGCGCGATAATCGGCTGGCTGCTGGTTCGCTATAGTAATCTACCGGGGAATACCGGTGCGTGGGGCTCGTCACCAGGCGGTGCAGCTGCAATGGTCGCAATGGCCCAGGATTATGGCGCCGACATCCGGCTGGTGGCGTTTATGCAGTATCTGCGCGTACTGTTGGTGGTCGGCGCGGCAGCGCTGGTCACCCGGCTGGTGATGGGCGACCTGGCCCAAACGGTCAGTGAACAAATCATCTGGTTTCCGCCGCTAAGCGGCAATCTTTTCAGCACTCTGATGCTGGCCGCCGTTGCCGGCACGGCTGGACGCCTACTGCGTATTCCCTCTGGCGTTATGCTATTGCCAATGCTGGTGGGTGCCATGCTGAATGCAAGCGGAGTGATGGTGATTGAACTGCCGGAATGGCTACTGGCTATAGCCTACATGTCAATTGGCTGGCAAATCGGTCTTGGCTTTGACAAGCAGATCTTTTTGATGGCATTACGACCACTGCCACAGATCCTGTTGTCCATTTTTTCACTGATGGCGATCTGCGCAGCCATGGCCTGGGGACTGGCGCATTACATGCAGATCGACTTTCTCACTGCCTATCTGGCAACCAGTCCTGGAGGCGTGGATTCTGTTGCGGTGATCGCCGCAGGAAGCCACGCTGATATGGCGCTCATCATGGCGATGCAAACCCTGCGACTGTTCAGCATTTTGTTAACTGGCCCCGCAGTCGCGCGGTTTATTTCGGTGCACGCACCAAAACAACCCGCTTAGTGCTGACAACCCGGGCACCAGTAAAAGGGGCGCGAAGAGAGCATCGTTTTCTCGATTATGCCACCACAACGCTCACAGGTTTCGCCATCCCGATGAAAGACCTTAAAGCGAAACAACGCACCGTGATGTTTATTCTCGTCGACCAAGCCGCGGGTAGTATAAGACAGCCGCGGAATATCAAGCAGCGCATGTGCCAGTTTATCCAGTTGCTCATCACTAAGCTGCGACGCTTTATGCTGCCCGGTCAACCCAACCTGCCAAAGGATCTCTACCCGCAGGTAGTTACCTAATCCAGCCAGAAATGCCTGGTCCAGTAGCAGACCAGAAAACTGGCGATTGCGAAAACGCGGAGATAACAGACGCGCTTTAACCTCATCGGGCGTTAAACGTAAATCCAGTACATCTGGCCCTACCCGTTGCAGGAACGGATGGGTGGAGAGCTGTTCTGGCGTTAGCATTTCGATATCAGACGCGCTATAGAGCAGGATAGTTTTGTCGTGTGTCTGCAGCCTGACACGCAGTACCCGTGAAGTTTGCGGAATTTTGCCGGTATCCACCACTCGCCACACGCCATAGAGCTGATTGTGACTGTACAGCGTCAGGCCATTAGAAAAATGGGTCAGTAATGCTTTCCCCCGCGTTTCAAGCTGGGTAACACGTTGCCCAATCAGTTGAGATTGATACGGTTTTAACTGCTCAAAGGCAAACCAGACATCCGTCAGGGGTTTGCCTTTGACTGCCGCCTCCAGGTTATCCGCCGCGCGGCGGATCTCCGGGCCTTCAGGCATAATACTGTCCTTTGTTAATGTGTTGCGCCGCCCGTCACTGCAATATCGCTTTCTACCTGCAAGGCGGTGGCAATCGCAATCTCCAGCGCACGGCGCACCGTTTCTGTCGCCATACTTGGCGCCCCGGGATGCTGTGCAGCCTGTTGCGGCAAATAAGGGATATGAATAAAGCCGCCCTTCACCGCCGGTACGTCGCGTAGTTTATGCAGCAGGCCATACATCACATGGTTACACACGAAAGTACCCGCAGTCTGGGAAACCGAGGCCGGAATTCCCGCGTTGCGCATGGCGACAACCATCGCTTTAATCGGCAACGTACTAAACCATGCCGCCGGGCCATCGACCACAATCGGCACATCGACCGGCTGTTGCCCCTGATTATCCGCAATACGCGCATCGTCAACGTTAATCGCCACGCGTTCCACGGTGATATCCGTGCGACCACCCGCCTGCCCCACCGCCAGCACCAGTGATGGCGACAACGCGTCAATCGCGGCGTTGAGTACAGCGAGAGACTCGCCAAAGACACACGGTAGTTGGCGGGCAATAACACGGCATCCGTCGATAATAGCATTGTCGAGGCTCGAGACCACTTCCCAGGAAGGGTTAACTGACTCGCCGCCAAAGGGTTCAAATCCCGTGATGAGTACTGTTTTCATCCTTCCTCCTTACAGGAACATCAGGAAATACATCAGGAACACGTTGACCAGTAGCAGCAGTACGCCGGTTGGCACCTGCGCTTTAATCACCGCATTTTTGTCCGGTAGTTCCAGCAACGCTGCAGGAACAATATTAAAGTTCGCCGCCATCGGCGTCATCAGCGTCCCACAATAGCCGGAGAACATACCTATCGCCGCCATTACCGCTGGGTTGCCGCCGTGTTGCAGTACGAGGATCGGAATGCCAATCCCAGCGGTCACGATCGGGAAAGCAGCAAACGCATTACCCATAACCATGGTCAACAATGCCATGCCGATGGTGTACACCGCCACCGCGATAAAGCGACTATCCACCGCCAGATATTCCTGCGTCAGGTATGAAATGCCGCTACCGACACCCGCCGCTGTAAACAGCAGCCCAAGCGTAGCCAGAATCTGCGGCAAAATGAACGCCCAGCCAATGGAGTCCAGCAGACGGCGTGCCTCCTGAATCGGTTGATGCACCCGCTCATGGGTCATTTTTATCGCCATCGCCAGACCAATCAACGAACCCGCTGTCATTGAAAAGAGCGTCACCAGAGTGGCGTGATTACCCGGCCCGAACAGCGCATCCTGTAAGCCCGGAATATGGTTGAACATCAGTACGCCAATGACCGTTACCACCGGGATCGCCAACGCTGGGAAAAACAGGCGGTTGCCCAGGCGGCTGGCGCTTTCTTCGCGCTGTTGCTGCGTGCGTTGATGGTAGCTTCCCAGCTTCACACCGCCAAAACCCGCGATCAGGGCCAGCACGACCACCGCAACGCCGACGGCAATATGCACTGCGCGTTTATCGCCAAACAGCGAGTATGTCCAGTCACCAAGCAGAAACAGTACGCCATATATGCCCCAAAACAGGCCTGTGGTGAAACGGCGCGGGTTTGCTTTGTCCTGCCAGGACATCAGCGCCACAATCAGTAATACCGCACCTGCCAGCCAGTAGAGATAGCTTTGTTGAAAATTCATTTCGCTTCCCCTTTCGCTGCGGCATTTGCTTTCGCCACCTCACGTTGCAAATAGCTATCCAGACGCCACAAACGCGTGCCGTGGATCAGGAAAGCACAAATTGCCGTTGGGATCCCCCACAAGGCGATATGCAGAGGTTCGGTCTGGATCCCTCCAGACTCCAGCATAAAGTTGTGCATGAATATGATCGCGCCGAAGGCAACAAAGATATCTTCACCGAAAAACAGCCCGACGTTATCGGTCGCCGCTGACATTGCGCGCAGGCGATAGCGAACCGCGCCGGGTATCTCTCCGTGATTTTTCTCGGCGGCCCCTTCCGCCATTGGCGCCAGCAGCGGGCGCACCATCTGCGGATGCCCCCCCAGACTGGTCAACCCTAACGCAGCGGTCGCTTCGCGAATGAACAGATAGACAATAAGCAGACGGCCACTGGTGGCACTGCGGATTTTCGCAATCCACGCCTGAGCACGCTCTTTGAGTCCGTGACGTTCCAGCAGGCCAATAACCGCCAGCGGGATCAGCAGGATAAACGGCAGGTTGCGGGTGTTAAGAAAACCTTCACCCAGCTTCTCGAGGATGGTGGCGATCGGCATATGCGCCGCCAGTCCCGTGACGATCCCGGCAATAATAACCACCAATACCGGATTAAAACGTAAAAGAAATCCGACCACGATGACGGCGATCCCCGTCAATGGCCAGAGAGAAATTACCTCTCCCATAATTCATTCCCGTATATGTTGTTGTGTAATATATTGTTGTTTTGTATGGTAAATCTTATGCACCAATTTCAATATTGCATGCATTAAAGGCGCTACGCAAGCGACGGGCAAAAGCGAGTGCGTGCTCGCCATCCCCATGAATGCATACCGTCTGGGCGGTCACGCTTGCCCATGTTCCACTTTGGCTTTTTACTCTGCCGGATTGCACCATTTCTAACGTTTGCGCCAGCGCCTGCTCTTCATCCTCAATCAGTGCGCCCGGCTGGTTACGTGGCACCAGACTGCCATCGGCCTGATAACCCCGATCGGCAAAAACCTCTTGACGCGTTATCAAGCCATAGTGTTCTCCAGCGCGAATCAGTTCGCTTCCCGCCAGCCCGACCAGAACCAGCGACGGATCGCAGGCATGAACCGCTTTCGCAATCGCATCAGCCAATTGAGGATCTTTCGCCGCCTGGTTATAGAGCATGCCATGCGGTTTGACATGGCGCATCACGCCGCCTTCTGCCCGCGTGATGGCAGCCAGCGCGCCAATTTGATACAGCGTCTGTGCATACACCGTTTGTGCAGGCAGGGTCATGGCGCTACGACCAAAATTTTCCCGATCCGGAAAGCTGGGGTGCGCACCTACCGCCACACCATTTTTTAACGCATCACGCACGCTTGAGAGCATAGTTTGCGCATCGCCGGCGTGAAACCCACAGGCGATGTTGGCCGATGACACCAATTGCAGCAACGCTGCATCGTTCGCACATCCCTCACCGAGGTCTGCATTGAGATCAATTTTCATTGTTAAGTCGCCATGCTAACTGTTCCAGATAACGCTGCTGGTCGTACCGCGCCTTCAGCGCTTCCTCCAGCGAACACTGCACAAAATGAATCGGCTGACCGAGCGGGATCTGCGCCAGATGATACATATCTGCTTCGATAATACAGGCGATGCGCGGATAGCCACCCGTCGTCTGAGCATCGTTCATCAGCACGATTGGCTGGCCATTATGCGGAACCTGCACCACGCCGGGGAGCAAACCATGCGACAGCAGCTCGCGATCGGTCGTGCGCGTCAGCGGCTGCCCCTGAAGACGATACCCCATACGGTTACTTTGCGGGCTAAGCTGCCACGGCGAGCGCCAGAAAGAGGCCTGCGATACCTCATCAAACTCCTGATATTCAGGGCCGGGCAGTGCGCGAATGAGATTACCCCACATCAGTTGTTTTACACCTTGTGGCCCGCTGAATTGCCGGGTCGATACGCCAATCGCCAGTCGATCGCCATCACGCAGCAGACGTCCTTCAAACCCACCAATGCCCACTTTCAGATCGGTACTACGCGAACCCATCACTTCGGGAACATCAATACCGCCCGCTACAGCCAGATAACTGCGCATACCATGAAGAGGTCGTTTTAGCGTCAGGCGCTGCCCGGCTTTTACTGGTAACCGCCATCCGCTCCATACGGGAGTTCGATCCAGATGCGCTTCGCATCCGGCACCGGTCAGGGCAAACCAGCCATCGGCTTCAAACTCCACCACCAGTTGCCCCAGCGTGATTTCCAGCGCTGCGGCATTCGCATCATTACCCACCAGCAGGTTAGCCACGTTCAGCGCCGGTTTATCCAGCGCGCCACAGTGACTAATTCCGGATTGACGAAAACTATGGCGTCCCCCGTCCTGTACTGAGGTGTACATGCCAGCGCGGATGATGTTTAACATATCCCCTCCTTCTGCGGGACAAAACGCACGGTATCGCCAGCCCGTAACAGAATCGGCTCCTCCCGTTTTGGATCAAATAACGAAACGGAGGTACGCCCAATCAATTGCCATCCACCGGGTGTGGCAAGCGGGTAGATCCCCGTTTGAGATCCACCTATACCGACAGAACCTGCCGGAACAAGCAAACGCGGTTCCGCACGTCTGGGGGTATGCAGCTGTTCAGGTAAGCTCCCGAGATAGGGAAATCCCGGCTGAAAACCGATAAACCACACCACATAGTCAACTGACGCATGAAGTTCGACGACCTGCTTGTCGCTTAATCCACTGTGTCGGGCGACCTCTGCCAGATCAGGGCCAAACTCACCACCATAGGTCACAGGTATTTCAATAAAGCGTGAATCCGGCTCCAGTGCTTCGCTCTCTTCCCACCAGCGCTGCAGGCGTTCAATCGCATCCAGTGCCAGCGTTTGCGGGTCGCGTAGAGTAACCGTGATATTGTTCATTCCCGGAATAGCTTCAAGCACATTCGGGGCGTCAACTAAACGCTGAGCCAGACGCCAGATGCGTTTCTGAGTCGCCAGCGTGATGGGGGGCTCCAGTTCGAGAACCACCGCCGTTTCACCTAACAGATAACAACGCGCTCGCTGCACTTTCATCCCTCTTTATTACGCTGGGTTAGGTATATCGATAAAGGTTACGTCCAGATCGGTATTTTCATTCAGCCATTCGCTTAATGCGCGAATGCCGCCGCGTTCGGTCGCATGGTGACCGGCAGCATAAAAATGCAGCCCCTGCTCGCGGGCTGAGTGAATGGTTTGCTCAGAGACTTCACCGGTAATAAAGGCGTCGACACCAAATCGGGCTGCGCTATCAATAAAACTTTGACCGCCCCCGGTACACCAGGCAACGCGCTGAACTTTCTCCGGCCCGGTATCACCGCACCATAACGGTTTACGACCTAAACGCGCTTCAATCCACGATGCCAGCTCCAGCCCCGGAACAGGCATGGAGAGTTCTCCCCATGGCACCAGCGGTTCAATTTCCCCCATAACGGTGATTCCCAACAGCGCGGCCAACTGCGCGTTATTCCCCAATTCCGGGTGTGCATCCAGCGGCAAGTGCCAGCCATACAGGTTGATATCATTTTCTAACAGCGTTTTCAGACGATTGCGCTTCATGCCGCGAATAACCGGAGATTCGCCTTTCCAGAAATAGCCGTGGTGAACAATAACCGCATCCGCTTGCTGGCGTACCGCCTCGTCCAGCAATGCCTGGCTTGCAGTCACACCGGTCACGATTTTATGCACCGTCTCTTTGCCCTCAACCTGCAAACCATTCGGCGCATAATCGCTAATGGCGGCGCTGTTTAGTTTGTCGTTGATCAGTTGTTCCAGTTCGGTGTTTTTCATCATCGTCCTCGTAGTCATCATTTCTGCCTGCCCAATCAGCAACACAGCTTAGGTTAAAATAGCGTCCCCGCCTGCGTTCGTCGATAGCCATTTCACTGACACATAAAGAAACAATCACACCCGCTTTGAACGTGATTTGCTTACCACTACGCGATCTAATTCATGTATATTTATGCAATCAGATAGCATATTGCAAAAATAATCAGATCTGTATCAAAGTTACAACTTTAAGGAAACACACTCGCGCAGCACGTTCAGCCAGTCGCGAGGCATTTACTTCGAGAAAATAATGAATAAACAAGCATCTCAACCACGGGCGATATACTACGTTGTCGCGCTACAAATCTGGGAATACTTCAGTTTTTACGGCATGCGTGCGCTGCTGATCCTGTATCTCACTAACCAGCTTAAGTACGACGATAATCACGCATATGAACTGTTCAGCGCCTACTGCTCGCTGGTCTATGTCACCCCTATTCTCGGGGGATACCTGGCCGATAAAGTGCTCGGCAATCGAATGGCGGTGATGATCGGCGCATTTTTAATGGCGGTAGGACATCTGGTATTGGGTGCCAGCGAAATGGCCCCGGCGTTCCTCTATTTGTCGCTGGCGATAATTGTCTGCGGCTACGGTCTGTTTAAATCAAATATCAGTTGCCTGTTGGGCGAGTTGTATCAACCTGAAGACCCGCGTCGCGACGGTGGATTCTCTCTGCTCTACGCCGCCGGTAACATCGGTTCGATCATCGCACCAATTGCCTGCGGATACGTGCAGGAAGAATACAGCTGGGCGATGGGCTTTGCGCTGGCTGCCATCGGCATGCTGGCAGGGCTGGTGATATTCTTATGTGGTAATCGCCATTTCGCCCACACCACCGGCGTCAACAAGGCCGTTCTCTGTGCTAAAACCTTTATTCTGCCAAATTGGGCCTGGCTGTTAGTTTTGTTGGTTGCCGCACCGCTGCTGATTACCGTGCTGTTCTGGAAAGAGTGGTCCGTTTACGCACTGATTGTTGCCACCATTATTGGTCTGGCAGTTCTGGCGAAGATTTATCGCCAGGCACAGACGCAGAAACAACGCAAAGAGCTGGGGCTTATCGTCACGCTGACCTTCTTCAGCCTGTTGTTTTGGGCCTTTGCTCAACAGGGCGGCAGTTCGATCAGCCTGTATATCGACCGCTTCGTTAACCGCGATATTCTGGGGTATTCCGTCCCTACCGCGATGTTCCAGTCGGTTAACGCTTTTGCCGTTATGCTGTGCGGTATCGTACTGGCGTGGGTAGTCAAAGAAAGCGTGAGTGGCAATCGTACCGTACGTATCTGGGGTAAATTTGCCCTTGGCCTCGGCTTAATGAGCGCTGGGTTCTGTATTCTAACCTTGAGCGCTCGCTGGTCCGCTGCTTACGGCCACTCTTCCATGCCGCTGATGGTACTTGGGTTGGCGGTCATGGGCTTTGCCGAACTGTTTATCGATCCGGTAGCAATGTCACAAATTACGCGTATTGAGATCCCTGGTGTTACCGGCGTATTAACCGGCATTTATATGCTGCTTTCCGGTGCCATCGCCAACTACCTGGCAGGCGTTATCGCCGATCAGACCTCACAAGGCTCGTTTGATGCTGCAGGCGCTATCAACTACTCCATCAATGCCTATATTGATGTCTTTAGTGAAATTACCTGGGGTGCGCTGGCCTGTGTGGTGCTGGTGCTGATGATTTGGCTGTACCAGTCGCTTAAGTTCAGAAACCGTTCACTGGCGGTAGAATCCTGAGTGTAGGGGCCCGATGATGTAATCTGATTCGGGCTTTTTTTCAGGAATTACGCATGGCTGGCAGTCAACTCCTCTTCAGAAAGACCTGTAACCAGAAGCACCATGTTGCGATCTATTCCCTGCTCCAACATAGTTTGCGCTATACGTAATGCGGCTTCTCGTTTGCCTCGCTGCAACCCTTCCTGTAATCCATCTAAGCGTAACCGCTCGGCAATCGTCATCAGCTTCTCCTTATGTTGGGGGATCCGTTGCGCCATCTCTTGTATAAATTCATTAAAGCGAGATTCATCGCCGGATTGCAGGATGTAATTAAACATCGCCTGTAGTTGCGTGTCATTAGCGCACCCTGTAAGTAACAGCGTGGCCAGTTGATCTACCAGCCCCATCAAATCCCGCTGACGGATATGTTTTTGCATTAGTTCCAGCAGTGCCATTCGCCTGTGAGCCATGATTTCGTCATCGGGCACCACTGTGATATCCACCAATGGAAATGCGCTGGCATAAAGTTGCCGTGCCGTTACAGGATCGGTAAACGCATCAAGCCAGCACAGTGAGTACGGATACGGACTTCGACAGCCATGATAAAACAGCATGGGTATCACAATCGGCAGTTCTTTGTGCCCGGCATCCAAATGACGCTGCATCGCCGCTATTGCGTAACGCAGCAGACGAAAAGCCATATGCGGATCGGCTGAACTCTGGTGTTCTATAACCACGTATACATAACCTTCACCATCGTGCGTATGCACAGACCAGAGCACGTCGGAGTAGCGGGTACGTAAATCCGCTTCAATAAAGCTTTCTGACTCCAGCTTCAGCGTATTTAAATCGCAAAGCGTTTGCAGATCTGCGGGTAGATGAATTTCGAGGAAGTCCCGAGCTGTTTCTGGATGATGTAAAAACGTTTTAAATACCGCATCGTGCGGTGTAGATGTCGTTGGTGTTGTCATCAAATTCCGTCACCTGAATGAAGATGACGGCACTTTACTGCTGGCGGAAAACATCTTCATCAAGGCATTAGCAGCCTTGCGTACACGCTTCAGCGCTAAATGCCCCCACCACTGCAACATATTCATTCTACTGGAAGGTCTTACGCAGAAATCCGCTGCGCGCTTATCCCTTACGCGCCGCCTCATATGCCGCCAGCGTCGCCAGCCTTGCCTGTTTATGATCGACAATCTGACGAGGATAGTTAAGCGTCACCTGCGCTTTTTCAGCCCATGACCACGGTTCATGAATAGCTTTACCCGGCACATCGCGCAGTTCCGGCAGCCACTGGCGGATAAACTCACCGTCACGGTCGAATTTTTCGCCCTGCGTCGTGGGGTTAAAGATACGGAAATACGGTGCGGCGTCGGTTCCGGTTGAGGCTGCCCACTGCCAGCCGCCGTTATTGGCCGCTAGGTCGCCATCAATCAGTTGCGACATGAAATATTGTTCGCCTTTACGCCAGTCGATCAGCAGGTCTTTCACTAAAAAACTGGCGGTAATCATGCGTAAACGATTATGCATCCAGCCCGTGGCGTTGAGCTGACGCATGGCCGCATCCACAATGGGGTAGCCTGTATTCCCTGTTTTCCAGGCCTGGAAATGCGTCGGATTATTCTGCCATTGCACGCGTTCGGTCCAGCGAATAAAAGGTTGATACCGACATAGCGCCGGATGGTAAGTCATCAGATTACGATAAAATTCGCGCCAAATAAGCTCATTCAACCAAACGCTGCCTGCCCCATCCTCAAGCGCCTGCGGCTGCTCCACGAGCAGTCGATTCAGGCACTGGCGCGGTGATAGTCCTCCTGTCGCTAGGCTCGCGGATAATCGACTGGTTCCGTCAATCGCCGGAAAGTCACGCAGTTGTTCATATTCTCCGGCGGCCTGCTGGCAAAAATGGCGTAACTGCGCGATGGCCAATTTTTCTTCTGCCGGAAATTGCTGCGTATCAAAATCCTGCTGCGGGTAGCTCAGCGCGATGGATGTTAATGGAGAGTCAAGAGCACCGCTTTCTCTCACCTTCGGCGCACTGACACATTCCGGGATCCCGTCTTTTATCCGCTTCAGCCAGGCATTTTTAAACGGCGTAAAGACTTTATACATCTCGTGATTACCGGTCATGACCGCCCCCGGAGGCAGGATCACGCTGTCGTCAAACCCTTCGCACACCACCTGAGGTAATGACTTTTCGACGGCAGCATCACGCTGGCGTTCGTTTATTTCATATTGATAGTTATAAAATATTCGACTGACGCCATGCTGTACGCAGACGTTTTTGACGGTTTCCACACTGGTCGCAAAATCAGCAACTTCATGAAACAGAAGCGGGATGCCCTTTTCTGCCAGCGCCGTTTGCAACGCGTTCAGCTGCGCATTAACCAATGCTGCCTGACGTGGGGCCATATCATGCGCCTTCCACTGTTCAGGCGTGGAGATATAGAGCGCGAGTACATGTGCAGAACGATCCCGACAAGCCGCCGCCAGCGCGAGATTGTCATGCAGACGTAAATCACGCCGAAACCAGACCAGATGCGTGGTCATAAAACTCCCTGATAAAAATTAATCATTGCCCTGTAAACGCCAAATCGCAGGCCAGAGTTCAAAATAACGTTGCCCGGACAACCAGGTGTTCGGGTGCTCAGCCATATAGTGTTTGAGGAGCATTAAGGGTGCAAGTAGCGGCTGCGCCTCGCGTCGATAGTTATCGATTATCGAGGTCAATTCCTGACGTTGACGCAGATCGAGCTGATTACGGAAATAGCCCTGTACGTGCATCAATACATTGGTATGGTTACGCCGGGTAGCAGGATTTAATAACAGATGGATCAATCGTAGGCGATACTCGGTAAAAAAAGCATCGAGATCTTGCCATTCATGGATTGCGGCAACGAAGGGGCCAAGCTCCCGATACTCTGGCTGGGAATGCGCCAGTAGTACCAGTTTGTAGCGGGTATGATAGTCAATTAATGCGCCCCGCGTTAATTTTCGCTGACGCAGGCGGTGCAATTCATGCAAAGCGTAAACACGTATTAATGTATTTTCGTCGAACTGAGGTGCTTCACTCGCTTCTGTGGTCAGACAGGTGCGGATACCAACAGGAATTCTCGTGCTCATCGCCACTCCTTATCCGTTACTCAGATAAGTGTAGACGTCGGCGTATAAAAAAACCGCCACATTGCTGTTGGCGGTTTTCTTGAACAATAACGACAACTTAATAGAAGTCGCAGGTGGCTTTTTCAGCCTGCTCCATCCACACCGGTTTATCACTGGTTTTGGACCAGACGCGGTGCAGATAGCTGTAAAAACGGGCGCGGTCTTTCCAGAACAACATGACCGGCAGCGCCAGCACGCCCGCCACAACGGCAAAGGTACGGCGCAAGAAAACAATGTGTGCTGGATATTCTTTATAAAAGTCCATAATCCTCTCCCATATATCTGTTCGGTGAATCGCACCGGAAAAATAAACTTGGTTAACTGATGAAAATAATACCGCCTTGTGTGTAATTTTGCTACTCATCCGACCACTTATTTTTATCTATTGATGCTCCGTTTAGCTAAAAACCGTAATTAAGTTACATAAAAGTTAAATTAATACTAATCATTAGTTAAATAATGGTCTTTGCCATTTTTATACTTTTTTTACACCCCTCCCACTGATTTTTGCGAAATCTTTGCAAGCAAAAATCTACGCTCTGGTTATCACATTTATGCCACTGGAGGTGCACCGTGAGTGCAGGCGTGATAACCGGCATTGTGCTGGTCTTTTTATTATTAGGTTATCTGGTGTATGCCCTGATTAATGCGGAGGCGTTCTGATGGCGGCCCAAGGATTTTTACTCATTGCCAGTTTCTTGCTGGTACTGTTTATCATCGCCAGACCGCTGGGTTTTGGCTTGGCTCGGCTGATCAATAATACGTCCCTGCCGGGTCTGGCTGGCGTGGAACATCTGCTCTGGCGCGGTCTGGGCATCTCGCAGCAGGAGATGAACTGGCGGCAGTATCTGTTGGCGATCCTCGTGCTCAATGTGCTGGGTTTGCTGGTCCTGTTTTCAATGCTGATGGCGCAAAACCTGCTGCCGCTAAATCCGCAACAGCTACCTGGGCTTTCGTGGGATTTAGCGCTCAACACAGCGGTGAGTTTTGTCACTAATACCAACTGGCAATCCTATGCTGGCGAAACCACCTTAAGCTACTTCAGCCAAATGGTCGGGCTGACCGTGCAGAACTTCCTGTCAGCGGCAACCGGGATTGCGGTGATTTTTGCCCTGGCCCGTGCCTTTACTCGCCAGAGCATGAACACGCTGGGCAATGCCTGGGTCGATCTGGTTCGCATTACATTGTGGATCCTGCTCCCCATTGCATTGCTCATTGCGTTGTTCTTCATTCAGCAAGGTGTGCTGCAAAACGTGTTGCCCTATCAGCCCATGACTACCCTTGAAGGGGTGAAACAGCTGCTGCCGATGGGGCCCGTCGCCTCACAGGAAGCGATTAAGATGCTTGGCACTAACGGGGGCGGTTTCTTTAACGCTAACTCATCACATCCGTTTGAAAACCCTACCGCGTTGACCAATCTGGTACAGATGCTGGCCATTTTCTTAATTCCTACCGCGCTGTGTTTTGCCTTTGGTGATGTGGTTGGCGATCGTCGCCAGGGGCGGACCCTGCTGTGGGCCATGTCGCTGATATTTGTAGTCTGCGTAGCCGTGGTGATGTGGGCCGAAGTTCAAGGCAACCCGCACCTGATGGCATTCGGTGCAGACAGTAATATCAACATGGAAGGCAAAGAAAGCCGCTTTGGCGTGCTGGCTACGAGTCTTTTTTCCGTCGTGACGACAGCGGCATCTTGCGGCGCTGTCGATGCGATGCATGACTCCTTCACCGCGCTGGGCGGGATGGTGCCGATGTGGCTAATGCAGATTGGCGAAGTGGTCTTCGGTGGTGTCGGTTCGGGCCTGTACGGCATGCTGCTGTTCGTGTTGTTGGCGGTGTTTATCGCGGGCCTGATGATTGGTCGCACGCCGGAATATCTGGGTAAGAAAATAGACGTGCGTGAAATGAAAATGACCGCGCTGGCGATTCTGGTCACCCCTGCGCTGGTCCTGCTCGGTACGGCGATAGCGATGATGAGCGATGCCGGACGCAGCGCCATGCTCAATCCTGGTCCACATGGCTTTAGTGAGGTGTTGTACGCCGTATCGTCTGCCGCGAACAACAACGGCAGCGCCTTCGCCGGATTAAGCGCCAACAGCCCGTTCTGGAACTGTCTGCTGGCCCTGTGCATGTTCTTCGGCCGTTTCGGCGTGATCATCCCCGTGATGGCAATTGCCGGATCGCTGGTCAGTAAAAAGATCCAGCCAGCAAGTCCAGGCACGCTGCCTACCCACGGTGCACTGTTTGTCGGGTTGTTAATCGGTACGGTGTTACTGGTTGGCGCCCTCACCTTTGTTCCTGCCCTGGCGCTTGGCCCGGTCGCAGAATACCTGTCATTACACTGAGTGATGCGGAGCACATGACTATGAGTCGTAAGCAACTGGCGCTGTTCGAACCCTCTCTGGTCGCACAGGCGCTGATGGACGCCGTGAAAAAATTAAGCCCACATACCCAGTGGCGCAATCCGGTGATGTTTATCGTCTGGCTGGGCAGTCTGCTGACAACCCTGTTAACGCTGGCAATGGCCACAGGCCATATGCAAGGCAATCCGTGGTTTACCGGCGCGATAAGTCTGTGGCTGTGGGTCACCGTTCTGTTCGCCAACTTTGCCGAAGCGCTGGCGGAAGGACGCAGTAAGGCTCAGGCTAACAGTCTGAAAGGAGTGAAAAAAACCGCTTTTGCTCGCAAACTCCGCGAACCGAAATACGGTGCCGCCATGGATCACGTTCCGGCGGAGGATTTACGCAAAGGAGATATCGTGTTAGTAGAAGCGGGCGATATTATCCCGTGTGACGGCGAGGTCATCGAAGGTGGCGCATCGGTAGATGAAAGCGCCATTACCGGTGAATCCGCGCCGGTCATTCGTGAATCCGGTGGTGATTTCGCCTCCGTCACCGGCGGGACCCGCATCCTCTCCGACTGGCTGGTGATCGAATGTAGCGTGAACCCTGGTGAAACGTTCCTCGACCGGATGATCGCCATGGTTGAAGGCGCGCAGCGGCGTAAAACGCCGAATGAAATCGCCCTGACGATCCTGTTGATAGCCCTGACCATCGTTTTTCTGCTGGCGACCGCTACGCTGTGGCCATTTTCCGCCTGGGGTGGTAGCGCGGTTAGCGTCACGGTACTGGTTGCCCTGCTGGTGTGTCTGATCCCCACCACCATCGGCGGGCTACTCTCCGCAATTGGCGTCGCCGGGATGAGCCGCATGCTGGGCGCGAACGTCATCGCCACCAGCGGACGTGCAGTAGAAGCTGCGGGTGACGTGGACGTACTGCTGCTGGACAAAACCGGCACCATTACGCTGGGTAACCGCCAGGCTTCAGATTTCCTGCCCGCCCAGGGCGTAGACGAAAAAACGCTGGCCGACGCCGCGCAGCTTTCATCTCTGGCCGATGAAACCCCTGAAGGCCGCAGTATCGTGATTCTGGCAAAACAGCGCTTTAATCTGCGTATTCGCGACGTGCAATCGCTGCACGCCACCTTTGTACCGTTTACCGCCCAAAGTCGGATGAGCGGGATCAACATCGACAACCGCATGATCCGCAAAGGGTCGGTCGATGCTATTCGTCGTCACGTCGAGGCCAACGGCGGCCACTTCCCTGCCGACGTGGAGCAGAAGGTCGAAAACGTCGCACGCCTAGGCGCTACACCGCTGGTGGTTGCCGAAGGCTCCCACGTACTGGGCGTGATTGCCCTGAAAGATATCGTAAAAGGCGGAATCAAAGAACGTTTTGCCCAACTGCGTAAAATGGGCATCAAAACGGTGATGATCACCGGCGATAACCGCCTGACCGCTGCCGCGATTGCGGCAGAAGCCGGGGTAGATGACTTCTTAGCTGAAGCCACGCCGGAAGCCAAACTGGCGCTGATTCGTCAGTATCAGGCGGAAGGTCGTCTGGTGGCGATGACCGGCGACGGAACCAATGACGCCCCGGCGCTGGCGCAAGCCGACGTGGCGGTCGCCATGAACTCCGGGACCCAGGCAGCGAAGGAAGCGGGCAACATGGTGGATCTCGACTCTAACCCCACCAAGCTGATTGAAGTGGTGCACATTGGTAAACAGATGCTGATGACGCGTGGTTCGCTGACCACCTTCAGTATCGCCAACGATGTGGCGAAGTATTTCGCCATTATCCCGGCCGCGTTTGCCGCCACCTACCCGCAGCTCAATGCGCTTAACGTGATGGGTCTGCATTCGCCGGACTCGGCGATCCTCAGCGCGGTTATCTTTAATGCGCTGGTTATCGTCTTTCTGATCCCGCTGGCGCTTAAAGGCGTGAGCTACAAACCGTTATCCGCATCCGCAATGCTGCGCCGTAATTTGTGGATCTATGGTCTGGGTGGTCTGGTTGTGCCGTTTATCGGTATCAAAGCAATTGATTTACTGCTGACCCTGCTGGGTCTGGTGTGAGGTTTCAGATGAGTGGATTACGTCCTGCATTATCAACATTGATTTTCCTGATGCTTATCACCGGCGGGGCTTACCCGTTGTTGACCACCGCGTTGGGGCAGTGGTGGTTTCCCCACCAGGCTAACGGCTCGCTTCTGCGTGAAGGTCAGGTCGTTCGCGGCTCTGCGCTCATTGGGCAACATTTTACCGTGGCCGGTTATTTTCAGGGACGCCCGTCTGCTACAGCAGAAATGCCCTATAATCCAATGGCTTCAGGCGGCAGCAATCTGGCAGCCAGCAACCCGGAACTGGATAAACAGCTGCAAAGCCGGATAGCCGCGCTGCGTGCCGCCAACCCGCAGGCAAATCCTGCCGTTCCGGTAGAGCTGGTAACGGCTTCTGCCAGCGGGCTGGACAACAACCTGACACCCGCCGCGGTGGCCTGGCAAATCCCCCGGGTGGCGCAGGCTCGCAACCTCAGCGTTGAAGAAGTCACGCGCCTGGTTGCACAATACACGCAAAAGCCGTTGGTCAGTTTTATCGGCCAGCCGGTGGTGAACCTGGTAGAACTTAATTTAGCGCTGGATAAGCACTGAGAAAAAGGACATGCATAACGACCCCTTACGCCCCGACCCCGATCGCCTGCTGGAGCAGACCGCTGCCCCGCACCGCGGAAAACTGAAAATTTTCTTCGGCGCGTGTGCAGGCGTCGGTAAAACCTGGGCCATGCTGGCAGAGGCCCAGCGGCTGCGGGCGCAGGGGTTAGATGTGCTGATTGGCGTGGTGGAAACCCACGGACGCAAAGAGACCGCCGCGCTGCTGGACGGTCTCAGCATCCTGCCGCTAAAGAGACAGGCGCGCCATGGTCGTCATATCAGCGAGTTCGATCTCGACGCGGCGCTGGCCCGCCGTCCGGCGCTCATTTTGATGGATGAACTGGCACACAGTAATGCGCCTGGCTCACGCCACCCTAAGCGTTGGCAAGATATTGAAGAACTGCTCGAAGCCGGTATTGACGTTTTTACTACCGTCAACGTGCAGCATCTGGAAAGCCTCAATGATGTGGTCAGCGGCGTCACAGGCATTCAGGTTCGCGAAACCGTCCCCGATCCTTTTTTCGATGCCGCCGACGATGTGGTGCTGGTCGATCTTCCCCCCGACGATTTGCGCCAACGCCTGAACGAAGGCAAGGTCTATATCGCCGGTCAGGCAGAAAGAGCCATCGAGCATTTCTTTCGCAAAGGGAACTTGATCGCGCTACGTGAGCTGGCCCTGCGCCGCACGGCCGATCGGGTTGACGATCAGATGCGTGCCTGGCGAGGGCGTCCGGGGGAAGAAAAAGTCTGGCATACCCGTGACGCCATTTTACTGTGCATTGGACACAATACCGGCAGCGAAAAGCTGGTGCGTGCTGCCGCGCGTCTGGCAGCGCGCCTCGGCAGCGTCTGGCATGCAGTGTATGTCGAAACGCCAGCGCTGCACCGACTGCCCGAAAAACAGCGCCGGGCAATCCTAAGCGCTCTGCGGTTAGCCCAGGAGCTGGGTGCAGAAACCGCCACCCTTTCCGATCCCGCTGAGGACAAGGCGGTAATCCGCTATGCCCGTGAGCATAATCTGGGAAAAATTGTCCTCGGACGTCCGACTACACGACGCTGGTGGCGCAGTGATTCCTTTGCTGACAAACTGGCCCATCGCGCACCGGATCTCGACCTGATGATTGTTGCGCTCGATGAGCCACCTTCGCGCCCTGTGCTACAAACTGCAGATAACCGCACCTTTAAGGATAAATGGCGGGTACAAATTCAGGGTTGTGTGGTTGCCGTCGCGCTGTGCGCCATCATTACGTTGATTGCCATGCAGTGGTTGATGGCCTTTGACGCTGCCAACCTGGTGATGATCTATTTATTGGGCGTGGTGGTTATCGCCCTCTTTTACGGACGCTGGCCGTCGGTGCTGGCAACTTTTATTAACGTCGCCAGCTTCGATCTCTTCTTTATTGCTCCGCGTGGCACGCTGGCCGTTTCCGACGTCCAGTACCTGCTCACCTTCGCCGTGATGCTAACGGTAGGGCTGGTAATCGGTAATCTGACAGCCGGAGTGCGTTATCAGGCGCGGGTGGCCCGTTATCGTGAACAACGTACGCGCCATTTGTATGAGATGTCGAAAGCGCTGGCCGTTGGGCGTAGTCAGCAAGATATTGCCGCCACCAGCGAACAGTTTATTGCCTCAACGTTCCAGGCCCGCAGCCAGGTTTTACTGCCCGGTGAGAACGGTAAGCTGGCCCCTCTCACCCATCAACAGGGCATGACGCCGTGGGATGATGCCATTGCCCAATGGAGCTTTGATAAAGGGCAACCGGCTGGCGCAGGTACTGACACGTTGCCAGGTGTGCCGTATCAAATTTTACCGTTAAAAAGTGCCGACAAAACGCATGGGCTGCTGGTGGTGGAACCGGGAAATTTACGCCAGCTGATGATCCCCGAACAGCAACGCCTGCTGGAAACTTTCACTTTACTGGTCGCCAGTGCGCTGGAGCGTCTGACGCTGACTGCCAGCGAAGAGCAAGCCCGGTTTGCCAGCGAGCGTGAAAGCATTCGCAACGCGCTGCTCGCCGCCCTTTCCCACGATTTACGTACGCCGCTAACGGTGCTGTTTGGTCAGGCAGAGATCTTAACGTTGGATCTGGCAAGCGAAGGATCGCCGCACGCGCGCCAGGCCAGTGAGATTCGCCAGCACGTCCTGAATACGACCCGACTGGTTAATAACCTGCTGGATATGGCGCGAATTCAGTCTGGCGGCTTTAATCTTAAGAAGGAGTGGTTAACACTGGAAGAGGTGGTCGGCAGCGCCCTGCAGATGCTGGAGCCAGGACTCTCTGCTCCTATTAATTTGTCGCTACCAGCACCGTTGACGCTGATCCACGTCGATGGCCCACTCTTTGAACGGGTGCTGATTAATCTGCTGGAAAACGCCGTTAAATACGCAGGTCCAGCGGCGCAAATCGGTATTGATGCCAGCGTCGATGGCGAGCACCTGCAACTGGACGTCTGGGATAATGGTCCCGGCATTCCATCGGGTATGGAGCAGCGAGTTTTTGACAAGTTTTCCCGGGGAAACAAAGAGTCATCGGTACCGGGCGTTGGGCTGGGGCTGGCAATTTGTCAGGCCATTGTGGACGTGCACGGCGGTACGATTTCCGTCCGCAATCGCGCACAGGGAGGAGCATGTTTCCGTGTTACACTGCCCCAGGAAATCCCCCCTGAACTTGAAGATTTTCATGAGGATATGTGACGAACGTACTGATTGTTGAAGATGAACAGGCTATCCGTCGCTTTCTGCGCACCGCGCTGGAAGCCGATGGTCTGCGTGTATATGAAGCGGAAACGCTGCAACGTGGTCTGCTGGAAGCCGCCACGCGAAAACCCGATCTCATCATTCTCGATCTCGGTCTGCCGGACGGTGACGGCATTGATTTTATTCGTGACCTGCGACAATGGAGCGCGATACCGGTAATTGTGCTCTCAGCCCGCAGCGAAGAAAGCGATAAAATCGCTGCCCTGGATGCCGGTGCCGATGACTATCTCAGTAAACCCTTTGGTATTGGCGAGCTACAGGCGCGATTACGCGTGGCATTGCGCCGCCACGCCAGCGGCGCGTCTCCCGAGCCGGTGGTGCATTTTTCCAACGTAAAAGTAGATATCGCCGCCCGGTTCGTACATCGTGGTGATGAAGAGATTCATCTGACGCCGATTGAGTTTCGCCTGTTAGCGGTACTGCTGAATAATGCCGGAAAGGTACTAACGCAACGCCAGTTGCTAAATCAGGTTTGGGGACCGAACGCCGTCGAACACAGTCACTATCTGCGAATTTACATGGGACACCTGCGCCAGAAGCTGGAACAGGACCCGGCGCGTCCGCGTCATTTTCTGACCGAAACCGGGATTGGTTATCGGTTTATGCCGTGAATCTAAGCCGAATAAAAAAAGCCGGATCAGCGCAAAGCTATCCGGCTTTTTAATTCATGCCGGATAGCGACGCTAGCGTCTTATCCGGCCTACGGTTTACGCGTTTTTCAGCACTTCGCTGACGATCTCAACCGCTTCTTTTTCGATCTGCTTGCGGTGTTCTTCACCGAGGAAGCTCTCGCAATAGATTTTATAAGCGTCTTCGGTGCCGGACGGACGAGCGGCAAACCAGCCGTTGTCAGTCATCACTTTCAGACCGCCGATAGAAGCACCGTTGCCCGGTGCCGCCGTCAGACGAGCGGTGATCGGGTCGCCCGCCAGCGTGCTGGCACTCACCATTTCCGGAGACAGCTTAGACAGCGCCGCTTTCTGTGCGGAGGTCGCACTTGCCTGCAGGCGGTTGTAGCTCGGCGCACCAAAGCGGGCAGCCAGTTCGTTGTAGTGCTCCTGCGGATTCTTACCGGTCACTGCGGTAATTTCTGCCGCCAACAGGCACATGATGATGCCGTCTTTGTCGGTCGACCACGGTGTACCGTCGAAACGCAGGAAAGATGCCCCCGCGCTCTCTTCACCACCAAAGCCAAAGCTGCCGTCGAACAGACCGTCAACAAACCATTTAAAGCCAACCGGCACTTCGACCAGTTTACGCCCTAAATCATTCACCACGCGGTCAATCATTGCCGAGGACACCAGCGTCTTACCAACGGCAACATCTTTGCCCCACTGCGGACGATGCTGGAACAGGTAGTTGATCGCCACCGCCAGATAGTGGTTCGGATTCATCAGCCCTGCCGGGGTGACGATACCGTGACGGTCGTAGTCTGGGTCGTTGGCAAAGGCCAGATCGAACTTGTCGCGCAGCGCCAGCAGGCCCGCCATCGCGCACTCGGAGGAGCAGTCCATGCGGATTGCGCCATCTTTGTCGAGATGCATGAAACGGAAAGTCTGATCAACGTGATCGTTAACGATAGTCAGGTTCAGGTTGTAGTGCTTAGCAATACGCTTCCAGTATTCGATACCGGAACCGCCCAGCGGATCGACACCCAGCGTCAGACCCGCTTTTTGGATCGCCGCCATGTCGACGATGTCAGCCAGTCCTTCAACAAACGGCTGAACCAGATCCTGCTCTGTTACATGACCAGATGCCAGCGCAGCGTCCAGCGACATGCGCTTCACGCCTTGCAGGCCGTCAGCCAGCAGCGCGTTGGCTCTGTCTTCCACCACTTTGGTGACGTTGGTATCTGCCGGACCACCGTTTGGCGGGTTATATTTAATGCCGCCATCTTCCGGCGGGTTGTGGGACGGCGTGATCACAATGCCGTCAGCCAGCGGGCCGCCTTTTTTGTTGTGGACCAGGATAGCATTCGACACAGCAGGGGTTGGCGTAAAGCCGTTATTTTCCTGCACGATGACGTCAACGCCGTTCGCCGCCAGCACTTCCAGTACAGAGATAAAAGCCGGTTCAGACAGCGCGTGGGTATCCTTGCCCACATAGCACGGGCCAGTAATCCCGTTTTTCGCACGTTCTTCAGCAATCGCCTGAGCGATAGCCAGAATATGCGGCTCGTTAAAACTATGACGACCTGCACTGCCACGATGTCCGGACGTACCGAACTTAACGGCGTGCTCAGCGTTCCCTGCTGTTGGTTTCAGTACATAGTACTGTGCCGTCAGTTGGGCGACGTTAATCAAATCACTCTGTTGCGCAGGTTGACCTGCACGGTTGTGGATTGCCATTGCCTGGTCCTTCTAATGCAAGGATTAAATTGTTCCGCAAACCTTTTCAATCAATTCCGCAGGGAATTGCATTGACTGCATGATGTGTTCAACCATGCTGCATTTACGGCCGGTATTGGTGTTGGTGATCACCCAGTACGGCGTGCCTGGCACGTGTTT
The DNA here is from genome assembly GCF_001037485.2 of Citrobacter sp. MGH105. Taxonomy (NCBI): domain Bacteria; kingdom Pseudomonadati; phylum Pseudomonadota; class Gammaproteobacteria; order Enterobacterales; family Enterobacteriaceae; genus Citrobacter; species Citrobacter sp. MGH105. Next base: position 3,615,312 of record NZ_CP073048.1, read on the forward strand.
CGGTTTGGTTTGATTACCATTTTTCAGCAGCGTCTGTTCATCCGCTGCAAAATAAACGCGCGTACGGCCATGCAACGATTCCGTTGCTTCGGCGAACGCGTTTTGATCCAGTGAATAGAGTGTAGACAGCACCAGCATAAAGCGATTTACTGCTTTCTTCTGTTCCGCGTATTCGTCGGACAGCAGCAGTTCACGCATCGCGCGCACTTTATCTTTTACGGGGTTAACCGGCTTAGCTTCCACGACAGGTTGCACAGCGCGGACTTCTTTGACTACCGGAGTGACAGGCTGTGATGCGGCGGAAAATTTCAACATACGCCGTAAAATGTCGGATGCGCTCTCGCCAATATGCTTGGTGTGGCTGGCAATATAGCTATAGAGTTCATCATCAACTTCAATCGTTTTCATCTTAATCCAGTGCAGTGTTTAGCTGAATACAAGTTGTCGGGGTAAACACACGTAGTGTAAAGGCAAATCCCAACAGCGGATAGCGTCAAGCCTGGTGGCCAGCAAAACTCAGAGTAACCGTAGTTGTTGCAGCCATGTGGCAGAATGGTCAACATGATACCCTAACCCGTGAGTGTGAAAAAAAGAACTTTGCCATGAAATTGAATATCCGAGCGCAATCTGCGCAAAACCTGCACAATAATTCTCCCATCGTCCTGGTTCACGGCCTGTTTGGCAGTCTTGATAACCTGGGGATCCTGGCGCGCGATCTGGTGGTCGATCACGATATCATCCAGGTTGATATGCGAAATCATGGCCTCTCCCCTCGCTCCCCTGAGATGAATTATCCGGCCATGGCGCAAGATTTGCTGGATACGCTGGACGCTCAGCAAATAGAAAAGGCGACCTTTATTGGTCACTCGATGGGGGGGAAAGCCGTCATGGCGTTAACCGCGCTGGCTCCTGATCGTATCGATCGACTGGTGGCCATTGATATTGCTCCGGTCGACTATCATGTTCGCCGTCACGATGCGATCTTTACCGCTATTAATGCCGTAACCGATGCCCAGGCCACTTCGCGTCAGCAGGCGGCCAACGTCATGCGTCAGCATCTGCATGAGGAAGGCGTAATCCAGTTTCTGCTGAAATCTTTCGTAGACGGCGAATGGCGTTTTAACGTTCCCGTGCTGTGGGATCAGTATCCTCATATCGTCGGTTGGGAAACCATTCCTGCGTGGGAGCACCCGGCGCTGTTTATCCCTGGCGGCAACTCACCGTATGTTACCGAAGCGTATCGCGAACAACTGCTGGCGCAATTCCCACAGGCTCGGGCGCATGTTATTGCTGGAGCCGGTCATTGGGTGCATGCGGAAAAACCGGAGGCAGTGCTGCGCGCCATCCGTCGTTATCTGAACGAACAGGCTAACTGATTAAAAACTCAGCGTCTGCGCGCGATTACGCGCGTGGGCGTTGGCGTGTCCCCCCTGCTGATGTATTATGGCGCGCTATCCATCCGGGCAGACGCCTGGCTGATTGTTTCCCCGAAGTCACCAAGATCATGGCCAAAGAACAAACGGACCGTACGACATTAGATCTGTTCGCGCAGGAGCGTCGCCCGGGACGACCCAAAACTAATCCGCTCTCGCGTGATGAACAGTTACGTATTAATAAACGTAATCAGCTTAAGCGTGACAAAGTTCGCGGGCTTAAGCGTGTCGAACTGAAACTGAACGCTGATGCCGTTGACGCTCTGAACGAGCTGGCTGAGGCGCGCAACATGAGTCGCAGTGAACTCATCGAAGAGATGCTGATGACCCAACTCAGCACATTGCGCGGTCAGGCATAGTCTGAATTTCTGCTCTAAATCATAAATCGTGTAGCACAGAGTGCAGTCCTGCGTGTTTGCTGTTTCCGCATGCCTGACTGTTCTGCTATGATTGCCCTTATCCGTGGGCAATGCGCCACCACCATTTCAATAAGTTTCAAGAGGTTATTTTACTCATGGCAATCACTGGCATCTTTTTCGGCAGCGACACCGGTAATACCGAAAACATCGCAAAAATGATTCAAAAACAGCTTGGTAAAGACGTTGCCGATGTTCATGACATTGCAAAAAGCAGCAAAGAAGACCTCGAAGGTTATGACATTCTGCTGCTCGGCATCCCAACCTGGTACTACGGTGAAGCTCAGTGTGACTGGGACGACTTCTTCCCTACCCTCGAAGACATTGATTTTAATGGAAAACTGGTTGCATTATTCGGCTGCGGCGACCAGGAAGATTACGCAGAATATTTCTGCGATGCGTTAGGGACCATTCGCGACATCATCGAACCGCGCGGCGCAACTATCGTTGGTCACTGGCCGACTGCGGGTTATCACTTTGAAGCGTCTAAAGGCCTGGCTGACGACGACCACTTTGTCGGTCTGGCTATCGATGAAGATCGCCAGCCAGAACTGACAGCAGAACGCGTAGAAAAATGGGTTAAGCAGATCTCTGAAGAGCTGCACCTCGACGAAATCATTAATGCCTGATTTCGTGCGGCGTAGATTTCCATCTGCGCCGCATCAATAGATAAAACCAATCAAAATAATTGCTACAAATTTGTAACTTTTTCGTCTGACCCTGTACAATGGCTGGATGCCAATCGGGTGTTGCACAGTGTGTTTGTCGGCGATACCACGTTTTGATTAACAATATATGCCAGAGACTTGCAGTTTTCATTTAGCCATGGCAGTTCTATAATGATACGCATTATCTCAAGTGCAATTTCTGTCACTTCTGTTAATGAAGTGAATCGTTTAGCTACAGGACAGATTCCGCATGACTGACAACAATACCGCATTAAAGAAGGCTGGCCTGAAAGTAACGCTTCCTCGTTTAAAAATTCTGGAAGTTCTTCAGGAACCGGATAACCATCACGTCAGTGCGGAAGATTTATACAAACGCCTGATCGATATGGGTGAAGAGATTGGTCTGGCGACCGTGTATCGTGTGCTGAACCAGTTTGATGATGCCGGTATCGTGACCCGCCATAATTTTGAAGGCGGTAAATCCGTCTTCGAACTGACTCAACAGCATCACCACGATCACCTCATTTGCCTCGACTGCGGCAAAGTGGTCGAGTTCAGCGATGATTCCATCGAAGCGCGCCAGCGTGAGATTGCGGCTAAACATGGTATTCGTTTAACCAACCATAGTCTCTATCTCTACGGCCACTGCGCTGAAGGCGATTGCCGCGAAGATGAGCATGCCCACGACGGCAAATAATGTAATGCTTTTTGAAAAGCCAACCTTCCGGTTGGCTTTTTTTATGGGCATTACCTGCCCTTTTCCCCTTCCCTCCGCTCCTGTGTTACTTTAATGTAAAAATCAATTGCCCCTTCCGGAGAGTCGAAATGGAACTTCGCCAGCTACGCTATTTTGTGCGCATTGTAGAAACCGGCAGCTTGGGTAGCGCGGCGCTCGATCTCAATATCGGGGTTTCGGCACTCAGCCAGCAAATGTCGCGTCTGGAAAACGAACTCGCTATTCGCCTGCTGCAGCGCACCTCGCGAGGCGTGACGCCCACCAGCGCCGGGCTGGCTTTTTACTCCCAGGCGCAGCTGGCGCTTCGTCACGCAGACGACGCGATCCTCGCCGCACGCGAGTCCCGGCTTTCCGGGCACGTCAGCGTCGGCATGGCTCCCAGTACCGCTTCCGTTCTCGGAATGCCGTTTATCAACGCCATGCGGGAAAGCTACAGTGATGTCCGTCTGCATGTGGTGGAAAGCCTCTCTGGCAATCTGGAGCGGATGATTAATACCCGCCAGATTGATCTGGCTGTCGTGTTTCAGAAAGAAAAGATCCTGCGCTGGAGCGCCATACCGATTCTCGAAGAGCGGCTGTTTTTGATTGGGACTCATGCCTTACTGGCTGATATTGCCGATGACAATATTGCTCCAGCCCAGCTGGCAAGTATCCCATTGATAATGCCAAGCCCGGGCCACGGTCTGCGCGGCCGGCTGGAAGCGATTTGTCAGGAACACGCGCTGAACATTGAGATCGCCACGGAAATTGATGGTCTGGCGCTACTCATGCGCGCCGTGCGCAGTGGCATTGGTGCCACTCTCCAGCCCGGCGCGGCAATTTCCCATCTAGATAAAGAGACGCTAAGAGTGATCGGCGTTCACAATCCAATACTTAGCCGCCCCAACTTTCTGGTGAGTCTCTCAGACGATGAACTCACCCCGGCAGGCCTCGCGGCCCGCGTGGTGCTGACGAAAGTGATGCATCAACTGGTGGAATCAGGAAGCTGGCCTGGCGCCATCCTTTACAATAACTAAAGTACCGTTTAGCACCACGTCATAGCGCCCGCACAAGCTGTGCGTATACATTTCAATTACAAATTTAACAAATGATTAAATGGTAATGGAGTATACGATGGTTGATGTTCTGGTGATTGGTGGTGGCAATGCCGCGTTATGCGCTGCCTTGTCCGCCCGGGAGCAAGGAGCTTCGGTACTTCTGCTCGAAGCGGCTCCCCGGGAATGGCGAGGGGGAAATTCCCAACACACGCGTAATCTGCGCTGTATGCATGATGCGCCGCAGGATGTGCTGGTGGAAAGCTATCCGGAAGAGGAGTTCTGGCAGGATCTGCGCCGCGTCACGGAAGGAAATACCAACGAAGCCCTGGCGCGTCTGGTGATCCGTACCTCTTCCCAATGCCGCGACTGGATGCGCCAGCACGGCGTTAACTTTCAGCCTCCTCTCTCTGGCGCTTTGCACGTGGCGCGTACCAACGCCTTTTTTATGGGGGGCGGAAAAGCCCTGGTGAATGCCTATTACCGCAGCGCAGAAAAGCTGGGCGTGCAAATCCGCTATGACACTCCCGTTCAGGCGCTTGAACTGCACAACGGCGAGTTCGTGGCGGCGCTGTCAGGCAACGAGCGTATCACAGCGAAATCCTGCGTGCTTGCCGCTGGCGGATTCGAATCTAACCGGGAGTGGCTGCGAGAAGCCTGGGGAGAGAACGAGCGCGGCGAGTGGCCAGCGGATAACTTCCTGATTCGCGGCACGCGTTTTAATCAGGGCGTACTGCTCAAATTTATGATGGATGCTGGCGCAGACATTATCGGCGCTCCCTCCCAGTCACACTGTGTGGCAATTGATGCCAGAGCGCCATTATATGACGGCGGGATTTGCACCCGCGTGGACTGCGTTTCGCTCGGTATTGTGGTGAACCGGGACGCTGAGCGTTTTTATGATGAAGGTGAAGATTTCTGGCCCAAACGCTACGCCATCTGGGGACGTCTGGTCGCTCAACAGCCAGGACAGATTGGCTACTCCATCATCGACAGTAAAGCTATCGGACACTTCATGCCTCCGGTCTTTCCTGGCACGCAGGCCAATACGCTGGCTGAACTGGCCTTTCAGTTAGGACTGGATGCCGAACGCTTTACCCACACCGTGACAGAGTACAACAACGCCTGCCAGCCAGGTCAGTTCGACCATACCGTTCTGGATAACTGCGCCACTAAAGATTTGCTACCCGCGAAAACGCATTGGGCGCGACCGCTGGATCAACCTCCTTACTACGGCTACGCCCTTCGGCCAGGAATCACCTTCACTTATCTTGGGTTAAAAGTGAACGAACGCGCCGCTGTGCATTTTGCAGGGCTTCCAAGCCGTAACCTGTTCGTCGCCGGAGAGATGATGGCGGGCAACGTGCTGGGCAAGGGATACACCGCAGGTGTGGGCATGTCGATCGGCACGACCTTTGGCCGCATTGCCGGAAAAGAAGCTGCGCTGGCCGCACGTAAGGAGACACGTCATGAAGCAGCTTGAGAAACTGATCATCGAAGCGCAAATTATCACCGAACCGGAAGCGGAAGTTGAACGCGTGATGCAGGTGTGTAACGCCTGCCGCTATTGCGAAGGCTTTTGCGCCGTGTTCCCGGCCATGACTCAGCGTCTGGAATTCGGTAAAGCGGATATCAATTATCTGGCAAACTTGTGCCATAACTGCGGCGCTTGCCTGCACGCGTGTCAGTATGCCCCGCCTCATGAATTTGCCATCAACGTACCGAAAGCGATGGCGGAAGTCCGGCTCGAAACCTATCAGCACTACGCGCAACCCGCCGCCTTTGGCGCGCTTTATCGTCGCGCAGGCGTCACCGTGACGCTGGCGCTGGTTTTCGGTCTGATCCTGTTTTTACTCCTCGCTATAGGTTTGAAAGGTTCACTATTCCATCCTCCGCTGGCCTGGGATTTCTATCAAATTTTCCCGCATAACCTGCTGGCCTGGATGTTTGGTTCGGTCTTTTTTCTGGCGATCGGTTTGCTGATGGCAGGAGTGATCCGCTTCTGGCGCGAGATTTCTCCGGGCATGCCGCGTTCCGCCGAGATTGCTGAAGCCTCGCACAATGCGCTGACGCTGAAGTATCTCGATGGAGGCCATGGCAAAGGTTGTAACGAAGCGGATGATGCTTTCACCCTGATGCGTCGCCGTTTCCACCACTTTACCTTCTACGGTTTTATGCTCTGCTTTGCCGCCACCGTGGTCGCAACGGGCTATCACTACTTTGCAGGCATAGAAGCTCCCTATCCGTTCTTCAGCGTTCCGGTGATGCTGGGCACGTTGGGTGGCATTGGCCTGGTTGTCGGCCCGGCTGGCTTGCTATGGCTTAATCTTAAGCGCTCACCGCTACATGGCGACGCACGGCAAAAACCGATGGATCGCGGTTTTATTTTGCTGCTGCTGCTGACCAGTCTGACCGGTCTGGCGCTGCTGGCGGGAAGGGACACTTCATGGATGGCTATTTTACTGGCCATTCATCTCGGTGTGGTCATGGCGCTTTTTCTGACCATTCCTTACGGAAAATTTGCCCACGGATTTTACCGCTGCGCAGCCTTACTCAAGTGGGCGATTGAGAAACGGCGCGGCAAACAGGCGGGGGTCACAGGCGACTAACCCGCAAACTCTTACCTCTATAAATATTATGATAAGACAGTGGAGCAAACCCAATGACACAACAACCATCGCGCGCCGGAACTTTCGGCGCAATACTGCGGGTAACCAGCGGTAATTTTCTCGAACAGTTCGACTTTTTTCTGTTCGGGTTTTACGCCACCTATATTGCAAAGACGTTCTTCCCCGCTGAGAGTGAGTTTGCCGGGCTCATGTTGACCTTTGCGGTTTTCGGTTCAGGTTTTTTAATGCGGCCCGTTGGCGCAATCGTGCTGGGTGCTTATATCGACAGAATTGGTCGCCGCAAAGGACTGATGGTGACGCTGGCGATCATGGGCTGCGGGACCCTGTTGATTGCTCTGGTTCCCGGTTATCAAAGTATTGGCCTGCTGGCTCCTGTGCTGGTATTAGTCGGTCGATTATTGCAGGGCTTCTCTGCGGGCGTAGAGTTGGGCGGCGTTTCGGTTTATCTTTCTGAAATCGCCACGCCTGGCAATAAAGGTTTCTACACCAGCTGGCAGTCTGCCAGCCAACAGGTTGCCATTGTGGTGGCAGCGCTGATTGGCTACGGCCTGAATGCCACGCTGGGGCACGATGAAATCTCTGAATGGGGCTGGCGCATTCCGTTCTTTATTGGTTGTATGATTATTCCGTTGATCTTCGTCCTGCGCCGCTCGCTTCAGGAAACGGACGCATTTTTACAACGTACACACCGTCCCGACACCAGGGAAATTTTCACCACTATCATCAAAAACTGGCGTCTGATCTCAGCGGGTACACTGCTGGTGGCGATGACCACAACGACGTTTTACTTTATTACCGTCTATACCCCGACCTATGGCAGGGCTGTACTCCACCTGAGCGCGCGCGATAGCCTGGTCGTCACCATGCTGGTCGGTATTTCTAACTTTATCTGGCTGCCGATTGGCGGAGCGATTTCTGACCGAATTGGTCGCCGCCCGGTGTTGATGGGGATTACCGTACTCGCACTGCTCACCACCTGGCCGGTCATGCACTGGCTCACCGCCGCGCCAGATTTTATGCGCATGACGTTGGTTCTGCTTTGGTTCTCGTTCTTTTTTGGCATGTACAATGGGGCAATGGTCGCGGCACTCACCGAGGTGATGCCTGTCTATGTCCGTACGGTGGGTTTTTCACTGGCCTTCAGTCTGGCTACGGCGATTTTTGGCGGTCTGACACCCGTCATATCCACGGCGCTGGTCCAGCTAACCGGAGATAAAAGCTCGCCGGGATGGTGGCTGATGTGCGCGGCACTTTGCGGACTCGCCGCCACGGCAATGTTGTTTGTCCGCCTGAGTCGTCATTATCAACCGGCCGAACAGAAACTCTGACATGCAAACGGGCGGAGAATTCTCCGCCCGTTGTATTTTCATTTTTCGATTTACTGCGCAGTATTCTTACTGCGTATTTCCTGCCAGACCTTGTCACAATCAGCATTGACGGACTGACCGTTACCCGTGCGCGTGGCCTGGATACACTGCTGATAATCCAGCACGCGTACGCTTTCTTCATTGGCAAACTGTTGGTGCTGTTTTTCTTTCTTCAGCACATTCAACACGCTTTGGCAGGCTTCAATTTTCTCCGGCGATCCCTGCGCGGTATTAATACACGCGCTGTAGGCTTCTTTCAGACGGCTGTCCTCTTTCGGCGCAGGAGATTGCGCACATGCCACCAGCCCTGATGCCATAACGGCGATGAGTATCAGTTTTTTCATAGCACTTTCCTCAACGAGGCGGCAGGCACCCGGCCTGCCGCTGTTGGCATTAGAAGATGGTGAACGGAGCAATAACGATGAACTTCACGTCGCGCTCATCCTGGAACATGTTGCCGTAGCCACCGCCCCAGCTCGGAATGTCTGAATGGTTGTCGTACTGAGTGAAGTGCAGCTTAAACATGGTGCCCTTCGCACGACCTTCCTGCAGGGTGTAGACCGCATCCAGGCTGTAAGAAGATTCTTCGATAGTCCGGTTTTTGTCGTAGTACGCATCCGGGTTGAGCTGCCAGGTTGATGGCTTAGCATCCCATGCGTAAACGTAGGATGCACCTACCGCCCAGCCCGGCAGATTCCAGTTCTTCAGGTCATACATTGCGCCGAAGAAGACTGCCTTTTCACCGTTGGCGTTGAAGTCAGAACGGTTATCCCACCAGACATCCAGACGACCGTTTGAAGAGGCGTAGGTTGGGGTCATACGCTGCAGGAAGTAACCCTGCTGGCCGTCCGCTTTAACCCAGGTCCCTTCCAGACGAAGGTCAACGACTTCTGCCACTTTGTAGCCAAAGGTCAACGCCTGCAACCAGGCAGTGCCATCATAAATATCGTTCACGGTACGATCATCAACCTTGTCGCGTGCACCGTAGAACTGGTAGCTGGTGGTAAATGGGTTACCGCCTAAATCGAATTTGTAGCTGGCTTTTGCGAAGTACTGATCGACGTAACCTTCAGACTGACCAAATGCCGCTTCCAGCAACAGGTTATTCTTGAAGTCATATTTCGCGCCAATTGAGTGCAGGTAATCAACGCTGGTCTTTTTATCAGCCTGATAGAATTTATCGACTTCGGTGTGCCACGGTGCTTTATATTCGTTAGCCCACATATAGGAGAAGCTCAGTGCGCCAGCATCACCGTAATCGAAGTTGGCACCGGCTTCAGCTCCCTGATAGGTACCTGGCATAAAGCTCCAATGCGGTGCCAGCAGAGTCTGCCCGGTTGGTTGAATGTAACCGGCGCGCGCCCAGGTTGGGCCGTATTTAAATTTAGCTGCTGCTTTATAAAGGCTAATCCCGCTCTTATCGCCGGAGTAATCCTCGTCATAGCCTTTATTTTTGGAAGAGAATGCGATTTCGTTTGGATGGCCGCTTTCGCTACTTTCGTTCATTTCAATAGCGGTAAATGCTGCGATATCAATACCAAACATATCGGCCGCATAACCGGACTGGAAGTCGAGGTTAGCGTTCCAGGTGGAGTGAGAAAGGTTGGTTTTGTATTTGTCATGATCGGTCACATCTTTACGGTCACGCTCACGCTGCCAGTAATAGATGCCACCGGTTAAGGTTGAGTCATCAATAAATCCTTCGGCGTGTACCTGCGGAGCGACAACAAAACCCGACATTGCTGTGATACCGGCGATAGCCAGCGCCAGCGTACTACGTTTGCCACTAAACGTACGCATATGTTAATCCTCTTTGACGTATAAAATGCTGCCGACAAAAGCGGACAGCGAAAAAACAAAAAATAAAAAAGTAGCGCTAAGAAAACCTCAGTGACTACAATGAATAGACTATTTTTCGCGACGCGAATTATCAATCTCTTTCTGTAACGAGTATGTAATAGTATGAGCAACCGCACATATTTGATTGCTTTCTGTTACATTTTTTATGGGAAGATAAAAAAGCGTTGAAAAAATGAAAAAATCGCTTGTTTTCCATGGAGATGAAATCGGTTTCAGCCCATTTCATATTGAGGTAAGTTATTTAAACGTAAAAACATTCGCCCAGTCCATTATTACGGACATGTAATTAATTCGCTCCGCAAACGGAGCCTGGAACACGGTTTTTTTGCGAAAAAAAACGCCGCATGAAGCGGCGTTTAGAGAGGATGTGTTGCGGCTTATTCGCCCGCTTTAGCCCACGTGTCACGTAGACCAACGGTACGGTTAAACACCAGCTTGTCAGCCGTTGCATAACGACTGTCCAGGCAGAAGTAACCTTCACGCTCAAACTGGAACGCTTTACCTGCAACCGCTGCCTTCAGCGACGGCTCACCGTAACCCTGCTTAATGACCAGCGATTCCGGGTTAATAACGGACAGGAAGTCTTCCGCCGCGCCTGGATTTGGCACGCTAAACAGACGATCGTACAAGCGGATTTCAATCGGCAGCGCATGGGATGCGCTCACCCAGTGAATAACGCCTTTGACTTTACGACCATCGGCCGGGTCTTTGCTCAGGGTGTCGGCATCGTAGGTGCAGAAAATGGTGGTGATATTCCCTTCCGCATCTTTCTCAACACGTTCGGCTTTGATCACATAAGCATTACGCAGACGTACTTCTTTGCCCATCACCAGACGCTTGTACTGCTTGTTCGCTTCTTCACGGAAGTCTGCGCGATCGATCCAAATTTCACCGCTAAATGGCACTTCGCGGCTGCCCATTTCCGGTTTGTTCGGATGGTTAGGCATGGTGACCAATTCGCTTTCGCCCTGCGGATAGTTTTCGATAACCAGTTTAACCGGATCGATAACCGCCATCGCGCGCGGGGCGTTTTCGTTCAGATCTTCGCGGATACAGGATTCCAGAGAAGCGATCTCAATGGTGTTGTCTTGTTTGGTCACGCCAATGCGTTTGCAGAACTCACGGATCGCGGCAGCGGTGTAACCGCGACGACGCAGGCCAGAAATCGTCGGCATACGCGGATCGTCCCAGCCTTCAACGTGCTTGTCGGTCACCAGCAGGTTCAGCTTGCGCTTGGACATCACGGTATATTCCAGATTCAGGCGCGAGAATTCGTACTGACGCGGATGAACCGGAATGGTGATGTTGTCCAGCACCCAGTCGTACAGACGACGGTTATCCTGGAACTCCAGCGTACACAGGGAATGCGTAATGCCTTCCAGCGCATCGCTGATGCAGTGGGTAAAGTCGTACATCGGGTAGATGCACCACTTGTTGCCGGTCTGGTGGTGTTCGGCGAACTTAATACGGTACAGCACCGGATCGCGCATCACGATAAACGGCGACGCCATATCGATTTTCGCACGCAGGCAGGCTTTACCTTCTTCAAAACCACCGGCACGCATTTTTTCGAACAGCGCCAGGTTCTCTTCGACGCTACGATCGCGGTACGGGCTATTTTTGCCAGGCTGAGTCAGCGTGCCGCGGTATTCACGGATTTCGTCCGCTGACAGTTCGTCAACGTACGCCAGGCCTTTATTAATAAGCTCTACCGCATAGGCGTGAAGCTGATCGAAGTAATCCGAAGAGTAGCGAATGTTGCCAGTCCAGTGGAAACCTAACCATTCAACGTCGTTTTTAATCGACTCAACGTACTCGATATCTTCTTTAACCGGGTTCGTATCATCAAAACGCAGGTTGCACTGGCCCTGGTAATCTTGCGCAATGCCAAAGTTCAGACAAATGGATTTCGCGTGGCCAATGTGCAGATAGCCATTTGGCTCCGGCGGAAAACGGGTATGGATAGTGGTGTGCTTACCACTGGCCAGATCTTCATCGATGATCTGACGAATAAAGTTACTCGGGCGGGCTTCAGCCTCACTCATCGTGGATTCCTCAAAGCGTAAACAACGTATAACGGAGTATGATCTTATAAGCGACGTCAGGAGACAACTATTAGTTGCACAAAAAAGGTGTTTCAACAGGATATATGAGGGCATTTGCTGCAAAAAAAAGCGGCGGAGGAATATCCCCCGCCGCTTAAGGCACTTAACTCACTTTACTCAGGAGCAGTTATTTACCTTTAATCTCATACAGTGGTGTTTGACCGGCAACCACATGACCTTCGGCTTTAATAACCAGAGCGCCGAAATCATCGCTGTTGCTGCACACAACCGGGCTTATCATGGAACGTGCGTTAGCGTTCAGGAACTCCAGATCCATTTCCAGAATCGGTTGGCCTGCAGTAACTTCCGCACCTTCTTCGACCAGACGCTTAAAGCCTTTGCCTTCCAGCGCTACGGTGTCGATGCCCATATGGACCACGATTTCCGCGCCTTTAACAGTTTCCAGGCAGAACGCATGGTTAGTGTTGAAGATTTTCACGATGGTGCCCGCAGCCGGAGCAACCACGATTTTATCCGTTGGTTTCACTGCAACGCCGTCGCCTACTGCTTTGCTGGCGAAGGCTTCATCAGGAACCTGTTCCAGCGCAACTACGTCACCAGTAATCGGAGAAACCAGCGCTTCAACGGTGACTGCATTCGCTACAGCCTGCGGTTTTGCTACTGGGGCCGCTGCTGCTGGCGCACTTTCACCAGATGCTGCTGCCACCGGGCCACGCGCGACAACTTTCTTCATTTCGTCGCCGATGGATTCGGCTTTCGCCCCCACGATGACCTGGATAGTTTGCTTGTTCAGCTTAACTACCCCAGATGCGCCTAAACGCTTACACATCGCATCGTTAACGCGACCGGAGTCGGCAACGGTCAGACGCAGACGAGTGATACAGGCATCAATCGCTTTCAGGTTATCAGTACCACCAACCGCTGCAATGTAGTTGGTTGCAAGTTGAGCCAAACCTTCTTCAGTGTTGCTGTTGGCTTCTTCAGTAACGATATCGTCTTCTTTATCTTCGCGGCCCGGCGTTTTCAGGTTAAACATACGAATAACCGCGCTGAACAGCACAAAGTAGATAACGAAGAACACCAGCCCCATCACTACCAGCATCCAGACGTTCTGGCTTGCTGCCGGCAGGTTGTACATCAACACGTAGTCGATAGCTCCTGCGGAGAAGGAGAAGCCTGCGTGGATCCCCAGCAGTGTTGCAACGAACAGGCTGATACCCGTTAACAGTGCGTGCAGGAGATACAGCAGTGGAGCCAGGAACATGAACAGGAATTCCAGCGGCTCGGTAACACCGGTCAGGAACGCGGTAATCGCAACGGACAGCAGCATACCGCCCACCATCGGACGACGTGCTTTCGGAGCCGCGAAGTACATTGCCAGCGCCGCACCCGGCAGACCAAACATCATGATTGGGAAGAAGCCAGACATGAACATACCCGCAGTGCCGTCACCCGCGTAGAAGCGGTTGATGTCACCGTGGAATACGGTACCTGCAGCGTTAGTAAATTCGCCAATCTGGAACCAGGCGATGGTGTTCAGCACCTGATGCAGACCGGTTGGGATCAGCAGACGGTTGATGAAACCAAAGATACCGGAACCCAGCGCGCCAGCGCCCACGATCCACTCACCACCCGCATGGATGGCGTTCTGTACCGGCGGCCATACGTAACCGAAGATAGCAGCCAGCACCAGACAGAAGAAGCCAGTGGCGATCGGCACAAAGCGTTTGCCGCCAAAGAAGCTCAGGAAGTCAGGCAGTTTGATACCAGACCAGCGGTTATACACGGCACCGCCGACCAGACCGGTGATGATACCAGCCAGCACGCCCATATTGATTGCAGGGTTAATGGTAACCATTGCTTTGGTCAATATGAAATAACCGACCGCACCTGCCAGCGCTGCTGCACCTGCGCTGTCTTTTGACCAGCTGGAAGCAACACCGATCGCAAAAATTAACGCGAGGTTATCAAAGATGGCCCCACCCGCTTGCGCGATGAAGGGTACGTTAAGTAAATCTGGTTGGCCGAATCGCAGCAGCAGTGCCGCGACTGGCAGCACAGCGATGGGGAGCTGTAACGCCCTACCCAGCCGCTGGAAAAAACCTAAAATATTCATTTTATTCCCCCTACGAGACCCCGATTAGGCTTCTTTGAAGCCATATTTTTATTGTGCGACCATTCCTGACAGCAAGATTCTGGAACAACGATATTAACCATTCATCTACATTCAGAGTGTGTGAAAAATTAATTCGTATCGCAAATTAAACGCGTGTTTTTTGTGATTCCAGTCACCAAATATCGTTATTAACCCTCCCTTTCACTGGCTAACTACGAAAACTTATTTTATCATTCAAAAAATCGAAACGGATTGATCCTTACCGATGCAAAACCAGGTTACGCTTATTACTGCACAGAGACTCAATCCGCCAACTGCTTACTTTTACTTTTGAGGTGAAGAATGAGACTGATCCCCCTGAATACCGCTGAACAAGTCGGCAAATGGGCTGCTCGCCATATCGTTAACCGTATTAACGCGTTCAAACCAACGGCAGATCGTCCGTTCGTTCTGGGCCTGCCGACTGGCGGTACTCCACTGACAGCTTATAAAGCATTGGTTGAAATGCACAAAGCGGGCCAGGTGAGCTTCAAGCATGTTGTTACGTTCAACATGGACGAATATGTTGGCCTACCGAAAGAGCATCCGGAAAGCTACCACAGCTTTATGCACCGCAATTTCTTTGATCACGTTGATATTCCAGCAGAAAACATCAACCTCCTCAATGGTAACGCGCCGGATATTGATGCAGAATGCCGTCAGTATGAAGAAAAAATCCGTTCTTACGGTAAAATCCACCTGTTTATGGGCGGTGTAGGCAACGATGGTCACATCGCGTTCAACGAACCAGCTTCCTCTTTGGCTTCCCGTACCCGCATCAAAACGCTGACTCACGACACACGTGTTGCTAACTCACGCTTCTTTGACGGCGACGTAAGCCAGGTGCCTAAATATGCGCTGACCGTTGGCGTGGGCACCCTGCTGGATGCTGAAGAAGTGATGATCCTGGTTCTGGGCCACCAGAAAGCACAGGCGCTGCAAGCTGCCGTTGAAGGCAACGTTAACCACATGTGGACCATCAGCTGCCTGCAGTTGCATCCAAAAGCCGTTGTGGTCTGCGATGAGCCTTCCACCATGGAACTGAAAGTGAAGACGCTGAAATACTTCAACGAGTTAGAAGCGGAAAATATTAAAGGTCTGTAATTGATGTCTCCGCCCTGTCGATAAGTTGCAGGGCGGCATTTTTTGAAATCGGGGGTCGGAATGTATGCTTTAACCCAGGGCCGGATCTTTACCGGTCACGAAATTCTTGATGACCATGCGATTATTGTCGCCAATGGCCTGATCGACAGCGTTTGCCCACTGGCTGAATTACCGTCAGGGATTGAACAGCGCTCACTGAATGGGGCCATTGTTTCCCCCGGTTTTATTGATGTACAGCTGAACGGCTGCGGCGGTGTGCAGTTTAACGATACGGCAGAAGCCGTAACCGTTGAAACGCTGGAAATCATGCAGAAAGCCAATGAAAAATCTGGCTGCACCAACTATCTGCCAACGCTTATCACCACCAGCGATGACCTGATGAAACAAGGTGTTCGCGTGATGCGTGAATACCTGGCGAAACACCCCAATCAGGCATTAGGACTTCATCTTGAAGGCCCGTGGCTGAACCTGGTGAAAAAAGGTACACATAATCCGGGATTTGTCCGTCAGCCGGACGCTGCGTTGGTTGATTTCCTGTGCGATAATGCGGATGTGATCACCAAAGTCACACTGGCACCAGAAATGGTCCCGGTAG
The DNA here is from genome assembly GCF_001037485.2 of Citrobacter sp. MGH105. Lineage (NCBI taxonomy): Bacteria > Pseudomonadati > Pseudomonadota > Gammaproteobacteria > Enterobacterales > Enterobacteriaceae > Citrobacter > Citrobacter sp. MGH105. Next base: position 3,631,376 of record NZ_CP073048.1, read on the forward strand.
AGGTCATCACCAAACTGGTGAATGCGGGTATCGTGGTTTCTGCGGGTCACTCCAATGCAACGGTAAAAGAAGCAAAAATCGGATTCCGTGCAGGTATTACCTTTGCAACGCATCTGTTCAACGCGATGCCGTACATTACCGGCCGCGAACCCGGTCTGGCGGGCGCTATTTTGGATGAAGCCGATATCTACTGCGGTATCATCGCCGATGGCCTGCACGTTGACTACGTTAACATTCGTAATGCTAAGCGCCTGAAAGGCGACAAGCTGTGCCTGGTCACTGACGCGACAGCGCCAGCAGGTGCAAACATTGAACAGTTCATTTTCGCTGGTAAAACAATATACTACCGCAATGGACTGTGTGTTGATGAGAACGGCACGTTGAGCGGTTCATCATTAACCATGATTGAAGGCGTACGCAATCTGGTCGAGCATGCAAATATCGCCCTCGACGAAGTCTTACGCATGGCAACGCTCTACCCTGCTCGCGCCATCGGCGTCGACAAACAACTCGGCAGCATCGCGCCAGGCAAAGTAGCCAACCTGACTGCGTTCACGCACGACTTTAAAATTATCAAGACCATCGTTAATGGCAACGAGGTCGTTACTGAGTAAGAGAAAGAATGACACCAGGCGGACAAGCTCAAATAGGTAATGTTGATCTCGTAAAACAGCTTAACAGCGCGGCGGTTTATCGCCTGATTGACCAGCATGGGCCAATCTCGCGAATTCAAATTGCCGAGCAAAGCCAGCTTGCCCCCGCCAGCGTAACCAAAATTACGCGTCAGTTGATCGAACGCGGGCTGATCAAAGAAGTCGATCAGCAGGCCTCCACCGGGGGCCGCCGCGCTATCTCTATCGTCACAGAAACTCGCAATTTCCACGCCATTGGCGTACGACTGGGTCGCCACGACACAACGCTCACGCTCTATGATATGAGCAGTAAAGTTGTCGCCGAAGAGCATTACCCCCTCCCGGAGCGCACCCAGGAAACGCTGGAATATGCGCTGCTCAACACCATTGCCATCTTTATTGAGAGCTGCCAGCGGAAAATCCGTGAGCTGATCGCAATTTCTGTCATCCTGCCAGGCCTTGTCGATCCTGAAAGCGGCGTCATCCGCTATATGCCACACATTCAGGTCGAAAACTGGGGACTGGTCGAAGCGCTCGAAAAACGCTTCAAAGTCACCTGCTTTGTTGGTCATGATATTCGCAGCCTGGCGCTGGCTGAGCACTATTTCGGGGCAAGCCAGGATTGCGAAGACTCCATTTTGGTGCGAGTGCACCGCGGAACCGGCGCGGGTATCATCTCCAATGGCAGAATTTTCATCGGTCGCAATGGCAACGTCGGCGAGATTGGTCATATTCAGGTAGAGCCGCTGGGTGAGCGCTGTCACTGCGGTAATTTCGGCTGCCTGGAAACCATTGCCGCCAATGCTTCTATTGAACATCGCGTGCAGAACTTACTGAAGCAGGGTTATCCAAGTCGACTCACGCTGGATGATTGCAGCATCAAAGCCATCTGTAAGGCCGCGAATAAAGGCGATAATCTGGCAGCAGAAGTTATTGAGCACGTTGGTCGCCACCTGGGTAAAACTATCGCCATTGCCATCAACCTGTTTAACCCGCAAAAAATCGTCATTGCGGGCGAAATTACCGAGGCTGATAAGGTGCTGCTGCCTGCGATAGAAAGCTGTATCAACACGCAGGCGTTGAAAGCGTTTCGCCATAATTTACCGGTGGTTCGGTCCACGCTGGATCACCGCTCCGCCATTGGCGCCTTTGCGCTGGTGAAGCGCGCAATGCTCAACGGGACATTGCTACAACGTTTGCTGGAAAGCTAATGCTCTCATATAGTAGTCGATTACTATCAGACTCATAACGAATTCCCTGGGTAGTCCATGGCCATTAAGAATGTAATTTGTGATATCGACGGCGTGCTGATGCACGACAATGTTGCTGTACCGGGTGCGGCAGAATTTTTGACTGGGATTCTGGAAAAAGGTTTGCCGTTAGTCCTGCTGACTAACTACCCTTCGCAAACCGGGCAAGATCTGGCAAACCGCTTCGCCACCGCGGGTGTGAATGTCCCTGATAGCGTCTTTTATACTTCCGCGATGGCTACCGCTGATTTTCTTCGTCGCCAGGAAGGGAAAAAGGCCTACGTGGTGGGTGAAGGCGCGTTAATTCACGAACTGTATAAAGCTGGATTTACCATTACCGACGTGAACCCCGATTTTGTGATTGTTGGCGAGACACGTTCCTATAACTGGGACATGATGCATAAAGCAGCCTATTTTGTCGCCAACGGCGCGCGTTTTATCGCCACTAACCCGGATACCCACGGTCGCGGCTTTTATCCCGCCTGTGGAGCACTCTGTGCCGGTATTGAGAAGATCTCAGGTCGTAAACCGTTTTATGTCGGCAAACCCAGCCCGTGGATTATTCGCGCGGCTCTCAACAAAATGCAGGCGCACTCGGAAGAAACCGTTATCGTTGGTGACAACCTGCGTACCGATATTCTGGCAGGTTTTCAGGCGGGTCTGGAAACTATCCTGGTACTGTCTGGCGTATCCAAGCTTGATGATATTGACAACATGCCGTTCAGACCAAGCTGGATTTACCCGTCCGTTGCTGAAATAGACGTCATTTAATCTCTTTAGCCGGATAACAACATCTGCAAGTTATCCGGCCTGAAAAATACATCCATTCAATAAAATCACCACTTCACTGTTGATTCATCAATAATAGCGTTCATTACATAATCTTTTTTCATCAATCAGCAATGACCATTGCGTTTTTTATTTTCTGACCCGTAATTCGCTTGCGCCCTCTCCAGCTTTGCGGCATTTTCTTTATCAAGCAAACATAAAAAGCATCACGCAACAGGTTAACGGAGAAGGTTATGTGTTCTATTTTTGGCGTATTCGATATTAAAACTGACGCAGTTGAACTGCGTAAAAAAGCCCTGGAACTGTCTCGTCTGATGCGCCACCGCGGCCCGGACTGGTCAGGTATTTACGCCTGTGATAACGCCATTCTGGCGCACGAACGTCTGTCCATCGTCGACGTCAATGCCGGTGCTCAGCCGCTGTACAACGTGAAGAAGACACATATCCTGGCGGTTAACGGTGAAATTTATAACCACCAGACACTGCGTGCTGAATACGGCGATCGCTACCAGTTCCAGACCGGTTCCGACTGCGAAGTTATCCTCGCCCTGTATCAGGAAAAAGGACCCGCGTTCCTCGATGACCTGCAAGGGATGTTCGCTTTTGCCCTGTACGACAGCGAGCAGGACGCCTACCTGATCGGTCGTGATCATATCGGGATCATCCCGCTGTATATGGGTTACGACGAGCACGGTAACTTCTACGTTGCGTCTGAAATGAAAGCGCTGGTTCCCGTCTGCCGCACAATCAAAGAATTCCCGGCCGGTAGCTATTTGTGGAGTAAAGACGGTGAAATTCGTCAGTACTACCAGCGCGACTGGTTTGAATACGATGCAGTCAAAGACAACGTTACCGATAAAAACGAGCTGCGCCAGGCACTGGAAGATGCGGTGAAAAGCCACCTGATGTCAGATGTTCCTTATGGAGTGCTGCTGTCCGGCGGTCTGGATTCATCCGTAATTTCCGCGATAACTAAAAAATACGCGGCACGCCGTGTTGAAGATCAGGAACGTAGCGAAGCCTGGTGGCCACAGCTGCACTCCTTCGCCGTCGGCCTGGAAGGCGCTCCGGATCTGAAAGCTGCGCAAGAGGTGGCGAACCATCTGGGGACCGTGCACCATGAGATCCACTTCACCGTGCAGGAAGGTCTGGATGCGATCCGCGACGTGATTTACCACATCGAAACTTACGATGTCACGACGATTCGCGCCTCGACGCCAATGTACTTAATGTCGCGTAAAATTAAAGCGATGGGCATTAAAATGGTGTTGTCGGGTGAAGGTTCGGACGAAGTGTTTGGCGGCTATCTCTATTTCCACAAAGCGCCAGATGCAAAAGAACTGCACGAAGAAACCGTGCGCAAGCTGCAAGCGCTGCATATGTTCGACTGCGCCCGTGCCAACAAAGCCATGTCGGCCTGGGGTGTAGAAGCCCGCGTGCCCTTCCTGGATAAGAAATTCCTTGATGTGGCGATGCGCATCAACCCACAGGACAAAATGTGCGGCAACGGCAAAATGGAAAAACACGTTCTGCGCGAATGTTTTGAGTCCTACCTGCCGGCAAGCGTCGCATGGCGTCAGAAAGAGCAGTTCTCTGACGGTGTCGGTTACAGCTGGATTGACACTCTGAAAGAGGTGGCTGCAGAACAAGTTTCTGACCAACAACTGGAAACTGCCAGCTTCCGTTTCCCGTACAACACGCCATCGTCAAAAGAAGCGTATTTGTACCGTGAGATTTTCGAAGAGTTGTTCCCGGTAGCAAGCGCTGCCGAATGTGTGCCGGGCGGGCCGTCGGTTGCCTGTTCTTCTGCTAAGGCGATCGAATGGGATGAGGCGTTTAAAACCATGAACGATCCGTCTGGCCGTGCCGTTGGCGTACATCAGTCCGCTTATAAATAAGTTAATCCTTAGATAAGAGCCCTGCGGGGCTCTTTTTTTATGTTTGTTTTCTGTGCAAAAAAACAATTAATAACTAATAATTGCCGAATATTGCGTCATGCTGTTCGCAACCTAACCAAACAGTCACATTCCAGCTATTTTCAATGAAAAAGGGGTTGACGCTTCAAGGCTCAATACGCATAATGCGCCCCGCAACGCCGATAAGGTTACGCGAAAAAAAGATGGCTACGTAGCTCAGCTGGTTAGAGCACATCACTCATAATGATGGGGTCACAGGTTCGAATCCCGTCGTAGCCACCATCTTTTTTGCGGGAGTGGCGAAATTGGTAGACGCACCAGATTTAGGTTCTGGCGCCGCAAGGTGTGCGAGTTCAAGTCTCGCCTCCCGCACCATTCACCCGTAAGCGTTGCACGGATGGGGTATCGCCAAGCGGTAAGGCACCGGTTTTTGATACCGGCATTCCCTGGTTCGAATCCAGGTACCCCAGCCATTTTTTCTTCGATATAGCGGTTCACCGCAACGGTCATTGGGGTATCGCCAAGCGGTAAGGCACCGGTTTTTGATACCGGCATTCCCTGGTTCGAATCCAGGTACCCCAGCCATCGAAGAAAATGTTAGTATTTGGCTACGTAGCTCAGCTGGTTAGAGCACATCACTCATAATGATGGGGTCACAGGTTCGAATCCCGTCGTAGCCACCATATTAAGGACATATCGACTCGTTCGGTAAATCCAAAAAATTGTTGGGGTATCGCCAAGCGGTAAGGCTCTGGTTTCTGATACCAGCATTCCGAGGTTCGAATCCTCGTACCCCAGCCAATTTCAAAAAGTCGTCCACTCTGTGGGTGCACCCGTTGGGGTATCGCCAAGCGGTAAGGCTCTGGTTTCTGATACCAGCATTCCGAGGTTCGAATCCTCGTACCCCAGCCATATTAAAAAAGCTCGCCTCGGCGAGCTTTTTGCTTTTCTAACGTTGGGTGACGGCAAGCCTTAACCGGCCTACATGACTTGTAGGCCTGATAAACGTAGCGCCATCAGGCACCACTCGAGCTACAACCCTAACGCATACTTCAGTGCCTGACGTTTCAGTACGCCAGCGCGCTCTGCGGCCATGAGCCCGAGATTACGCATGATGCGCAGCGGCTGCAGGTTATTGCTGAATCCGGCATAGAACAGATCCATACCGCTTTGCATTATGAAATTGTCAGTCATACGGCGATTCTGATAGCGCTTGAGCACCGGCTGACTGGCCCAGGATTCACCGTAGCTGCGCGCGTTCACCAGCACATCAATCAACGCATCGACATCACGAAAGCCCAGATTAACGCCCTGCCCCGCCAGCGGATGAATGGTATGCGCGGCATCACCTACCAGCGCCAGCCCCGGTTGCACATATTGCAGCGCATGACGACGCGTAAGCGGGAACGCCCCCGCAGCCACTGGCATCACCTTACCGAGTCGCGATGGAAAATGTTTAGCAATCTCCGTCTGCAATTGCGGCATATTCAGCGCTTGCAATTGGCGGATGCGAGCCGGTGAGTCGTACCACACCAACGAGGCCCAGTTATCAAACAGCGGTAAAAACGCGCGCGGGCCGTCAGGCGTAAATTGCTGCCAGGTGCTGTCTCCCGGTGAATTTTCGCATTGCACGGTTATCAACATACAGGACTGCGCGTACTGCCAGGCATGGATACCAATCCCGGCCATTTTTCGCACCTGAGAGTTGGCACCATCGGCGCCGATGACCAGCTTCGCGCTAATAGTTTCGCCACCTGCCAGCTCAAGCTCATGTCGATCGTTATGTTGATGCAAAGAAATCAGGGACGCCGGTACGCGCAGCGTGACTTTAGGGTGAGCTTGCAGCGCCTGCCAGAGCGCCTGTTGCAGGACCGTGTTTTCCACCATATAGCCCAACAGAGGCAGCTTAAGCTCGGCGGCATCAAACATCACATGGGCATTTTCCCACTCCCACGTTTCCAGTCGACGATAAGGATGGCTGCGCATCCCCTGCACCGTATCCCAGACGCCCAGCCCTTTTAGCAACGACACCGACGCGGAACTAATGGCAGAAATTCTGACATCAGGCTGTCCGTCAGCCACAAACGGCGCGGGAACGGCATGCTCGATGACCGTTACCGTAAATCCATGCTGCGCCAGTCCAAGCGCCAGCGCGCCGCCGACCATCCCCCCGCCGACAATGGCAATTTCCGTTGGTTGATTTGTCATGGTCAATTATCCAGTTACATGTATTGTGTAAGTTTACAGGATTTTTTACCCCTTGAGGCTGACATCCGTCATACTGGTCACAACCGCGCCAAAGCAGTACACTATGCGCCCTGCATTTCAGCCACAATTTCGCAAGAGCAAGTCGATGACCAAAAAACTCCATATTAAAACCTGGGGCTGTCAGATGAACGAATACGATTCATCGAAGATGGCCGATCTGCTGGATGCCACTCATGGGTATCAACTGACTGACGTGGCGGAAGAAGCGGATGTGCTGCTGCTGAATACCTGCTCAATCCGTGAGAAGGCTCAGGAAAAAGTGTTCCATCAACTGGGCCGCTGGAAACTGTTAAAAGAGAAAAACCCCAAGCTCATCATTGGGGTCGGTGGCTGTGTTGCGTCTCAGGAAGGCGATCATATTCGCCAGCGCGCGCATTACGTCGATATTATTTTTGGGCCGCAAACGCTGCACCGCCTGCCGGAAATGATCAACAAAGTGCGTGGAAGCACGACCCGTAGCCCGGTGGTTGATATCAGTTTCCCGGAGATCGAAAAGTTCGACCGCCTGCCGGAACCGCGTGCTGAAGGTCCAAGCGCGTTTGTGTCCATCATGGAAGGTTGTAATAAATATTGTACTTACTGCGTGGTGCCCTACACCCGTGGTGAGGAAGTCAGCCGTCCGGCGGATGATATTCTGTTTGAAATCGCCCAGCTTGCAGCCCAAGGCGTGCGTGAAGTGAACCTGCTGGGGCAAAACGTGAACGCCTGGCGTGGGGAGAACTACGACGGCACGATCGGATCTTTTGCCGATCTGTTACGTCTGGTCGCAGCGATCGACGGCATTGATCGTATCCGCTTCACCACCAGCCATCCGATCGAATTCACCGATGATATCGTTGAAGTTTATCGCGATACGCCAGAGCTGGTGAGCTTCCTGCATCTGCCGGTACAGAGCGGTTCAGACCGCGTACTGAACCTGATGGGGCGTACCCATACCGCGCTGGAATACAAAGCGATCATCCGCAAACTGCGCGCTGCGCGTCCGGATATCCAGATTAGCTCCGACTTCATCGTTGGCTTCCCGGGTGAAACCACGCAGGATTTCGAGCAGACCATGAAGCTGATTGCTGACGTCAATTTTGACATGAGCTACAGCTTTATTTTCTCTGCGCGTCCTGGCACCCCTGCCGCCGATATGGTTGACGACGTACCGGAAGAAGAGAAGAAACAGCGTCTGTACATTCTACAGGAGCGTATCAACCAGCAAGCTATGGCCTGGAGCCGCCGTATGGTCGGCACGACCCAGCGCATTCTGGTTGAAGGCACATCGCGTAAGAGCATCATGGAACTGTCAGGCCGTACCGAAAATAACCGTGTGGTGAACTTTGAAGGCAACCCGGATATGGTCGGTAAGTTCGTAGACGTAGAAATTACCGATGTCTGGACTAACTCCCTGCGCGGTAAAGTGGTGCGTACCGAGGACGAAATGGGTCTGCGTATCGCAGAATCCCCTGAATCGGTCATTGCGCGTACCCGCAAAGAAAACGATCTGGGCGTCGGTATTTATCAGCCTTAATCCTGCTGAAAAACGTAAAAAAGGCCCGATACTGCTACACTTATCGGGCCTACAATCCTGGGCTCGCTGTCCCGGCGGGTCTTGTAATCTGCCCTATCATCCCCATATTTGCTGCAATGCTTGCGCCTTTCCCCCATGGCGTGAATAATTTCCTTAGATGCCGGTAAATGTTCAGCGTCCGGCGAGACATGCATAAGAGGAACAGTTTGAACATAGACACTCGCGAAATCACCCTTGAACCAGCAGACAACGCCCGCCTGTTGAGCCTTTGCGGCCCATTTGATGACAACATCAAACAGCTGGAACGTCGCCTCGGCATCGAAATTAACCGCCGTGATAACCACTTTAAACTGACCGGTCGTCCAATTTGCGTCACCGCTGCGGCAGATATTTTACGTAGCCTGTACGTCGATACCGCCCCAATGCGCGGTCAGACGCAGGACATCGAGCCTGAACAAATTCATCTGGCGATCAAAGAAGCGCGTGTGCTTGAGCAAAGCGCAGACAGCATGCCTGAATTTGGCAAAGCGGTGAACATCAAAACCAAGCGTGGAGTAATTAAGCCGCGCACGCCGAACCAGGCACAGTACATTGCGAATATCCTCGACCACGACATCACATTTGGCGTTGGCCCTGCGGGTACAGGTAAAACGTATCTCGCGGTTGCCGCTGCGGTTGATGCGCTTGAGCGTCAGGAGATCCGTCGCATTCTGCTGACCCGTCCGGCAGTGGAAGCGGGCGAAAAACTGGGATTCCTGCCAGGAGATCTCAGCCAGAAAGTCGATCCGTATTTACGACCGCTGTATGACGCGCTTTTCGAAATGCTCGGCTTTGAAAAGGTTGAAAAGCTGATTGAGCGTAACGTCATTGAAGTTGCGCCCCTGGCCTACATGCGCGGTCGTACGTTGAACGATGCGTTCATCATTCTTGATGAAAGCCAGAACACCACCATCGAACAGATGAAAATGTTCCTGACCCGTATCGGCTTTAACTCCAAAGCGGTCATCACTGGCGATATCACCCAGATTGACCTGCCGCGTAGCACCAAATCCGGTCTGCGTCATGCCATTGAAGTGCTGGCTGAAGTCGACGAAATTAGTTTTAATTTCTTCCATAGCGAAGACGTGGTGCGCCACCCGGTGGTCGCCCGTATCGTCACGGCGTATGAAGCCTGGGAAGAAGCAGAACAGAAACGCAAAGCCGAGCAGGCTGCAGAACGCAAGCGCGAAGCTCAGGAGCAGGAACAAAAATGAGTCAGGTTATCCTCGATTTACAGCTGGCATGTGAAGACGAATCCGGTTTGCCAACAGAAAGTCAGTTTCAGGGCTGGCTGGATGCGGTGATCCCGCAGTTTCAGGAAGAGTCTGAAGTGACGATTCGTCTGGTCGATGACGCGGAAAGCCACGACCTGAACCTGACCTATCGCGGGAAAGATAAATCCACCAACGTGCTCTCTTTCCCGTTTGAAGCCCCGCCGGGCATTGAAATGCCGCTACTGGGCGATTTGATCATCTGCCGTCAGGTGGTCGAGAAAGAAGCGCAGGAGCAAGGCAAACCGCTTGAGGCCCACTGGGCGCACATGGTGGTGCACGGTAGCCTGCATTTACTCGGCTACGACCATATTGAAGACGATGAAGCGGAAGAGATGGAATCCCTCGAAACAGAGATTATGCTTGCTCTGGGCTATGAGGATCCGTACATTGCCGAGAAGATTGCAGAATAGTAGCTTGCCGGATGGCGGCGCTTGCGCCTAATCCGGCCTACATTCATGCCTTTCGTAGGCCTGATAAGCGTAGCGCCATCAGGCAAAACATGCCGTCAACAGCTGAGTAAACGCATGACGCGCTTTGTATTAACTAACATGAGAACCCATACGACGCCATGAGCGACGACAATTCACACAGTAGTGACACCTTAAACAGCAAAAAGGGATTTTTTTCCCTGTTACTGAGCCAACTTTTCCACGGTGAACCGAAAAACCGCGACGAACTGTTGGAGCTGATCCGTGATTCCGGGCAAAACGACCTTATCGATGAAGATACGCGCGATATGCTCGAAGGGGTAATGGATATTGCGGACCAACGCGTTCGCGACATCATGATCCCTCGCTCCCAGATGATTACCCTGAAACGCAACCAAACTCTGGACGAATGCCTCGATGTCATTATCGAGTCTGCCCACTCGCGTTTCCCGGTAATTAGCGAAGACAAGGATCACATTGAAGGGATTCTGATGGCCAAAGATCTGCTGCCATTTATGCGTAGCGATGCCGAAGCCTTCAGCATGGAGAAAGTGTTACGCCAGGCGGTTGTCGTCCCTGAAAGCAAGCGGGTTGACCGCATGCTGAAAGAGTTCCGCTCCCAGCGTTATCATATGGCTATCGTCATCGACGAGTTCGGCGGTGTCTCAGGTCTGGTGACCATTGAGGACATCCTTGAACTGATTGTCGGTGAAATTGAAGATGAGTACGACGAAGAAGACGATATTGATTTCCGTCAACTCAGTCGCCACACCTGGACTATTCGCGCGCTGGCGCCAATTGAAGACTTCAACGAAGCTTTCGGCACGCATTTCAGCGATGAAGAAGTGGATACCATTGGCGGGTTGGTCATGCAGGCCTTCGGTCATCTGCCCGCACGCGGGGAGACTATCGACATTGATGGTTACCAGTTCAAAGTGGCAATGGCCGACAGCCGTCGTATTATTCAGGTTCATGTCAGAATTCCGGACGACTCACCCCAGCCCAAACTGGACGAATAAACCCGAAACTGGATCTAAGACTACATGGCATTTGCCCCATTAATTGAACGCCAGCGCATTCGCCTGCTGCTGGCGTTATTATTCGGTGCCTGCGGGACACTGGCTTTCTCACCGTATGACATCTGGCCCGCTGCGATTGTTTCGCTGATGGGTCTGCAGGCTCTCACCTTCAACCGCCGTCCGCTCCAGTCTGCCGCTATCGGCTACTTCTGGGGACTGGGACTGTTTGGCTCAGGCATCAACTGGGTTTACGTCAGTATCGCGCAGTTTGGCGGTATGCCGGGCCCCGTTAACGTATTCCTCGTGGTTCTGCTTGCTGCTTACCTTTCCCTCTACACTGGCCTGTTTGCCGGCGTTTTGGCGCGTCTGTGGCCGAAAACTACCTGGATACGTGTAGCGATTGCCGCGCCGGTAGTCTGGCAAATCACTGAATTTCTACGCGGCTGGGTACTGACCGGTTTTCCGTGGTTGCAATTCGGCTACAGCCAGATCGACGGTCCGTTAAAAGGGCTGGCGCCGGTAATGGGCGTTGAGGCGATAAACTTCCTGCTGATGATGGTTAGCGGCCTGCTGGCACTTGCACTGGTAACGCGTAACTGGAAGCCGCTGGCTGCCACCGTGGTGCTTTTCGCTCTGCCCTTCCCGCTACGTTATATTCAGTGGTACACGCTGGAGCCGGAAAAAACCACCCAGGTCTCGATGGTGCAGGGTGACATCCCGCAGTCGCTCAAATGGGATGAAGGCCAGTTACTCAACACCCTGAAGATTTATCTCGACGCCACCCAGCCTGAGATGGGCAAATCACAGCTCATCATCTGGCCAGAATCCGCTATTCCGGACCTGGAAATTAACCAGCAGCGTTTTCTGAGTATGATGGATGACCTGCTGAAATCGAAAAACAGCACGCTGATTACCGGTATTGTAGACGCGCGTCTGAACAAGCAGAATCGTTACGACACCTACAACACCATCATCACACTGGGTAAAGACAGCCCATACAGCTACGACTCCAGCAACCGCTACAACAAAAACCATCTGGTACCGTTTGGCGAATTTGTCCCGCTGGAATCTATCCTGCGCCCGCTAGCGCCATTCTTTGATCTGCCAATGTCTTCGTTCAGCCGCGGTCCTTATGTACAGCCACAGTTGCATGCACACGGCTTTAAGCTGACCGCTGCCATCTGCTACGAAATCATTCTTGGCGAACAGGTACGGGATAACTTCCGCCCGGATACGGACTACCTGCTGACTATCTCTAACGATGCATGGTTTGGTAAATCTATTGGCCCGTGGCAGCACTTCCAGATGGCGCGTATGCGTTCCCTGGAGCTGGCGCGACCTCTGCTGCGTAGCACCAACAACGGTATTACGGCGGTGATTGGTCCACAGGGCGAAGTTCAGGCGATGATCCCGCAGTTTACCCGTCAGGTGCTGACCACCAGCGTGACGCCAACGACGGGCTTAACCCCTTATGCCCGTACCGGAAACTGGCCGCTCTGGCTGCTAACCGCGCTGTTTGGCTTTGGCGCAGTGGTAATGAGTCTGCGCCAACGTCGTAAGTAAAACAGCGCCCCATCAAATGCAGGCCGGATAAGGCGGTACGCCGCCATCCGGCAGTTGTGCAGCATCGTGCCTGATGGCGCTACGCTTATCAGGCCTACTTCCCCCCTCCAAAAGACCATTCTGGCACGTCTATTGCTTTGTTCTACAAGGCAAACGCTGTTTTGGCTGAATGTGCAACCTGGTCGCACCAAAGTTGAGCGCCGGTAGCACCTGAAAAGTGCAACAAGATATTTTTGCCCCCAAATGGTGCGGCGCACTTCGCAAAAATAAACAATAACACAGCAAATTCTTTACATTCATCCAAACTAAATGTTAACAAACACATACAAGACTGCACGTTTTAGTAGCAAACAATAACAACATCACAATGGGTATCAATGCGTCCCTGGCGCAGACGATAAAGGAGTTGGATATGCAATTACGTAAGCTCGCCACTGCCATGCTGGTCATGGGAATGTCCGCCGGTCTGGCGCACGCAGAAGACGCAGCACCAGCGGCAGGCAGCACGCTGGATAAGATCGCCAAAAATGGCGTGATCGTTGTCGGCCACCGTGAATCATCAGTACCGTTTTCTTACTACGATAATCAGCAAAAAGTGGTCGGTTATTCACAGGATTACTCCAACGCGATCGTTGACGCCGTGAAGAAAAAGCTGAACAAGCCTGATCTGCAGGTGAAACTGATCCCGATTACTTCACAAAACCGTATCCCGCTGCTGCAAAACGGCACCTTCGATTTTGAATGTGGATCCACCACCAACAACGTCGAGCGCCAAAAACAAGCCGCTTTCTCTGACACCATTTTCGTTGTCGGCACCCGTCTGCTGGCGAAAAAAGGCGGCGACGTCAAAGATTTCGCCGATCTGAAAGGTAAAGCCGTAGTCGTGACTTCGGGTACCACCTCCGAAGTTCTGCTGCACAAGCTGAATGAAGAACAAAAAATGGATATGCGCATCATCAGCGCGAAAGACCACGGTGACTCTTTCCGTACTCTGGAAAGCGGTCGCGCCGTTGCCTTTATGATGGATGACGCCCTGCTGGCTGGTGAGCGCGCGAAAGCGAAGAAACCAGACAACTGGGAGATCGTCGGCAAGCCACAGTCTCAGGAAGCCTACGGCTGTATGTTGCGCAAAGATGATCCTGAGTTCAAAAAGCTGATGGACGACATTATCGCCAAGGCGCAAACCTCAGGCGAAGCTGAGAAATGGTTTGATAAGTGGTTTAAAAATCCAATTCCGCCGAAGAACCTGAACATGAATTTCGAACTGTCAGACGAGATGAAAGCCCTGTTCAAAGAACCGAATGATAAAGCGCTTAACTAACTAAAATAAATGGGAGGCTTCCCCTCCCTCTCGATTGTTACTCGGCACGGACAGACTATAAGCCTGATGGTCGTTCCCCATCAGGCCTGAAAACCGCAAAACGCCGAATAACAATCTTCGAGGGTAGCGCTGCTACCCTTTTTTTTCTGGAGTAGATTTATGTCTATAGACTGGAACTGGGGTATTTTTTTACAACAAGCCCCGTTCGGCAACACCACCTATCTCGGCTGGCTCTGGAGTGGTTTCCAGGTCACTGTCGCGTTATCCATCACCGCATGGATTATCGCTTTCCTCATAGGCTCTTTATTCGGCATCTTACGTACCGTTCCAAATCGTTTCCTTTCTGGGATCGGCACGCTGTACGTTGAGCTGTTTCGTAACGTTCCGCTCATCGTCCAGTTTTTTACCTGGTATCTGGTTATTCCTGAACTGCTGCCGGAAAACATTGGGATGTGGTTCAAGGCTGAGTTGGATCCCAACATCCAGTTCTTCCTTTCATCGATGCTTTGTCTGGGGCTGTTTACCGCCGCGCGCGTCTGCGAACAGGTTCGCGCCGCTATTCAGTCTCTGCCTCGTGGGCAGAAAAACGCCGCACTGGCGATGGGGCTGACGTTGCCTCAGGCTTATCGTTATGTTCTGCTGCCAAACGCATACCGCGTGATTGTTCCGCCAATGACCTCAGAGATGATGAACCTGGTGAAGAACTCCGCGATCGCCTCCACCATCGGCCTGGTCGATATGGCGGCACAGGCGGGCAAACTGCTGGATTACTCCGCCCACGCATGGGAATCGTTTACCGCTATCACTCTGGCTTACGTCCTGATTAACGCCGTCATCATGCTGGTGATGAATCTCGTTGAACGTAAAATCCGCCTGCCTGGCAATTTGGGAGGCAAATAATGTACGAATTTGACTGGAGTTCTATCATCCCTTCCCTGCCGTATCTGCTGGACGGGCTGATGATCACGCTGAAAATCACCGTTACGGCGGTCGTCATTGGTATCGTATGGGGAACTATCCTGGCCGTCATGCGTCTGTCCAGCTTCGCGCCGATAGCCTGGTTTGCGAAAGGCTACGTCAACGTATTTCGTTCTATTCCGCTGGTCATGGTGCTGCTGTGGTTCTACCTGATTGTGCCCGGCTTCCTGCAAAACGTACTGGGTCTGTCGCCAAAAACCGATATTCGCCTGATCTCAGCAATGGTCGCGTTTTCGATGTTTGAAGCCGCGTACTATTCCGAGATTATCCGTGCCGGTATCCAGAGTATTTCTCGTGGGCAATCCAGCGCCGCGCTGGCGCTAGGGATGACCCACTGGCAGTCGATGAAGCTCATTATTCTGCCGCAGGCATTCCGCGCGATGGTACCGCTGCTGCTAACCCAGGGCATCGTACTCTTCCAGGATACCTCGCTGGTCTATGTATTAAGTCTGGCAGACTTCTTCCGTACCGCCTCCACCATTGGCGAGCGTGACGGCACACAGGTTGAAATGATCCTGTTTGCTGGCGCCGTTTATTTTGTATTCAGTCTGAGCGCATCGTTGTTGGTCAGCTATTTGAAGAAAAGGACAGTTTAATGATTACCCTGAAAAATGTTTCTAAATGGTATGGTCACTTTCAGGTGCTGACCGACTGCTCCACGGAAGTGAAAAAAGGGGAAGTGGTTGTGGTCTGCGGCCCGTCAGGTTCAGGTAAATCAACGCTTATCAAAACGGTGAACGGGCTGGAGCCGGTACAACAAGGCGTCATCACCGTTGATGGTACCGTGGTGAACGACAAAAAAACCGATCTGGCCAAACTGCGCTCTCGCGTTGGTATGGTGTTCCAGCACTTTGAACTGTTCCCCCACCTGTCGATCATTGAGAACCTGACTCTGGCGCAGGTAAAAGTGCTCAAGCGCGATAAAAAACCGGCCCGCGACAAAGCGCAAAAGTTACTGGAACGCGTTGGTCTATCAGCACATGCGGAGAAGTTTCCAGCTCAGCTCTCAGGGGGCCAGCAACAGCGTGTCGCTATCGCCCGGGCGCTGTGCATGGATCCTATCGCCATGCTGTTTGACGAACCGACGTCGGCGCTTGATCCTGAAATGATCAACGAAGTACTGGATGTTATGGTTGAACTGGCCAATGAAGGGATGACCATGATGGTGGTAACCCACGAAATGGGCTTTGCGCGTAAAGTGGCGAACCGGGTGATCTTCATGGATGAAGGGAAAATTGTTGAAGACTCACCGAAAGAAGAGTTTTTCGCTAATCCGAAATCGGACCGCGCCAAAGACTTCCTCGCGAAAATACTGCACTAATCTTGCTGGCGCGCATCTCCATGTGCGCGCCACCTCACGCTTTATCCCTTCGCCTCTCGAAACACATACAGCCCAGCGTTAACCTTGTCACAAAGTCCCACTTACAAGGAGCAACAATGGCACTTCCTATCCTGTTTGATTGCGATCCGGGTCATGACGACGCTATCGCAATTGTGCTCGCCCTCGCCTCACCAGAACTGGATGTGAAAGCGATAACCTCATCAGCCGGTAACCAGACACCTGACAAAACGCTGCGTAACGTGTTGCGCATGTTAACGTTGCTCAACCGTACGGATATCCCAGTGGCTGGTGGCGCAGTGAAACCACTGATGCGCGATCTGATTATCGCCGATAACGTTCACGGCGAGAGTGGGCTGGATGGCCCGGCGCTGCCGGAACCCGCTTTTGCGCCACAAGACTGTACCGCCGTGGAACTGATGGCGAAAACCCTGCGTGAAAGCCCGGAACCGATGACGATTGTCTCCACCGGGCCGCAAACTAACGTCGCATTGCTCCTGAATAGCCATCCTGAGCTGCACGCCAAAATCGCCCGTATCGTGATCATGGGTGGTGCGATGGGCCTCGGAAACTGGACGCCCGCCGCCGAGTTCAATATTTTCGTGGATCCTGAAGCCGCTGAAATCGTATTCCAGTCTGGCATTCCAGTGGTGATGGCTGGTCTGGACGTCACGCATAAAGCGCAAATACATCGCGAAGATACCGAACGATTCCGCGCTATCGGCAACCCTGTTTCGACGATCGTTGCTGAACTACTCGACTTCTTCTTTGAATATCACAAAGATGAAAAATGGGGATTCATCGGCGCGCCACTGCATGATCCATGCACCATTGCCTGGCTGCTGAAACCTGAACTGTTTACCACCGTTGAACGCTGGGTCGGCGTGGAAACTCAGGGTAAATATACCCAGGGAATGACCGTGGTGGATTACTACTTCCTGAGCGGCAATAAGCCAAACGCCACCGTAATGGTAGACGTGGATCGCGAAGGGTTTGTCGATTTGCTGGCAGAACGTTTAAGATATTACGCGTAAAACTGTAGGCCGGATAAGGCGCTTGCGCCACCATCCGGCATATTGCCTGATGGCGATGCTGGCGCATCTTATCAGCCCTACAAATAACTTCTGGCACGCCTAATCATCACGGCTCAAACGGTCGGCGCTGGAACTGATCGTGTCCGCATTTCGGACACAGCGGCAGCACATCCGGGGTGTAAACCGCTAAATGGAAGTGGCACTTCTCGCAGACCAGATTACCTAATCCGACCACCTCGCCGCTGTGATAAACCCCGTGATGACTGAGGTCCTGGAACACCTCGCGCCATTCGAGCTGGGTTTTATCTGTAATATCGGCCAGTTCCTGCCAGATACTCTCCTTGATAACCCGCATAAAGACGCTGTCTGTCTCCTCATCGAGACTTTCTTCATAGCTCAGAGCAAACTCTTCCAGGTCGCGTCTGACGGCCCGGGTGAGCTCTTCCACCTCGGTTCGCGTTAACTCCCCGGTCTGCATAACTCGTTGACGCGCCTGCTCCACCAACGCATCAATATCGCGTTCACCATTACGCAGACGTTCGCTCAGTGAAGCCACCAGTTCACGGTAATATTGAGCAACCTTGTTCATCGCTTCGCCTCCTGGGTCGTTAACTGTCTATAATAATAGACGTTATTTACGCTACGCTTTGCAAGACTGTCCACAGAGTGTGTAAATTCGTGCAAGAATTATCCTTGCGGGAATTCAACGCTGAATGCGCGAAAGGCTGTTTTGGCGCGGGCGTTTGGGCTATGCTATGCGGATCTGAAACACCACATCTAGAGCTACGTTTGTAGCTGTATTGAAAACAGGACCACTGGCTGCCATGCAAGAGCAATACCGCCCGGAAGAGATAGAATCCAAAGTACAGCTTCACTGGGATGAGAAGCGCACATTTGAAGTTACCGAAGACGAGAGCAAAGAGAAGTATTACTGCCTGTCTATGCTTCCCTATCCTTCTGGTCGACTACACATGGGCCACGTACGTAACTACACCATCGGTGACGTGATCGCCCGCTACCAGCGCATGCTGGGCAAAAACGTACTGCAGCCAATTGGCTGGGATGCGTTCGGTCTGCCTGCAGAAGGTGCTGCGGTTAAAAACAATACCGCGCCAGCACCGTGGACGTACGACAACATCGCATACATGAAAAACCAGCTCAAAATGCTGGGTTTCGGTTACGACTGGAGCCGTGAGCTGGCGACCTGCACCCCGGAATACTACCGTTGGGAACAGAAATTCTTCACCGAGCTGTACAAAAAAGGCCTGGTGTATAAGAAAACGTCTGCGGTCAACTGGTGCCCGAATGACCAGACCGTACTGGCGAACGAACAGGTTATCGACGGCTGCTGCTGGCGTTGCGATACCAAAGTCGAGCGTAAAGAGATCCCACAGTGGTTCATCAAAATCACCGCTTACGCTGACGAACTGCTGCGTGACCTGGATAACCTGGATCACTGGCCTGACACCGTGAAAACGATGCAGCGCAACTGGATTGGCCGTTCTGAAGGCGTGGAAATCACCTTCGATGTGAACGGTTACGACAACACGCTAACCGTTTACACCACCCGCCCGGACACCTTTATGGGTGCGACCTATCTGGCCGTTGCCGCAGGTCACCCGCTGGCGCAGAAAGCTGCTGCAAATAACCCAGAACTGGCCGCCTTCATTGACGAATGCCGCAACACCAAGGTTGCTGAAGCCGAAATGGCAACCATGGAGAAGAAAGGCGTCGACACGGGCTTTAAAGCCGTTCACCCGCTGACTGGCGAAGAAATCCCCGTTTGGGCAGCAAACTTCGTCCTGATGGAATACGGTACGGGCGCAGTCATGGCCGTTCCGGGCCACGATCAGCGCGATTACGAGTTTGCGACAAAATATGGCCTGACCATCAAGCCAGTAATTCTGACCGCTGAAGGCGCAGAGCCGGATCTGTCCGAACAAGCTCTGACCGAAAAAGGCGTGCTGTTTAACTCCGGTGAGTTTGACGGCCTCGACTTCGAAGCTGCCTTCAACGCCATTGCTGACAAGCTGGTAGCGAAAGGCGTGGGTGAGCGTAAAGTGAACTACCGTCTGCGTGACTGGGGTGTTTCCCGTCAGCGTTACTGGGGGGCGCCAATTCCGATGGTGACGTTGGAAGACGGTACCGTGCTGCCGACGCCAGAAGATCAGTTGCCGGTTATTCTGCCGGAAGACGTGGTTATGGACGGCATCACCAGCCCAATCAAAGCCGATCCGGAGTGGGCAAAAACCACCGTTAACGGCATGCCTGCGCTGCGCGAAACCGACACTTTCGATACCTTTATGGAATCCTCCTGGTACTACGCGCGCTACACCTGCCCGCAGTACAACGAAGGGATGCTGGATCCAGAAGCCGCAAACTACTGGCTGCCAGTTGATATCTACATTGGTGGTATTGAACACGCCATCATGCACCTGCTCTACTTCCGCTTCTTCCACAAGCTGATGCGCGATGCGGGCATGGTCAACTCTGACGAACCGGCCAAACAGCTGCTGTGCCAGGGTATGGTACTGGCTGATGCGTTCTATTACGTTGGTGCAAACGGCGAGCGTAACTGGGTTTCTCCGGTTGATGCCATCGTTGAGCGCGACGAAAAAGGTCGTATCGTCAAAGCTCAGGACGCAGAAGGCCATGAACTGGTCTATACCGGCATGAGCAAAATGTCCAAGTCGAAAAATAACGGTATCGACCCGCAGGTTATGGTTGAACGTTACGGTGCTGACACGGTACGTCTGTTCATGATGTTCGCTTCTCCGGCTGATATGACGCTGGAATGGCAGGAATCCGGCGTTGAAGGGGCGAACCGCTTCCTGAAACGTGTATGGAAGCTGGTTTACGAACATACTTCCAAAGGCGATGTAGCTGCCCTGAACGTTGATGCGTTGAGCGAAGACCAAAAAGCGCTGCGTCGCGACGTACATAAAACCATTGCTAAAGTTACCGATGATATCGGTCGTCGTCAGACCTTTAACACCGCAATTGCGGCGATTATGGAGCTGATGAACAAGCTGGCGAAAGCACCGCAGGAAGACGAACAAGACAGAGCCCTGATGCAGGAAGCGTTACTGGCCGTCGTTCGCATGCTGAACCCGTTCACCCCACATGTTTGTTTCACGATGTGGGAAGCACTGAAAGGCGAAGGCGATATCGACAACGCACCGTGGCCGGTGGCGGACGAAGCCGCAATGGTTGAAGACTCGACGCTGGTTGTAGTTCAGGTGAACGGTAAGGTCCGTGGCAAAATTACCGTTCCGGTAAATGCGACAGAAGAACAGGTTCGTGAACGTGCTGGCCAGGAGCATCTGGTGGCAAAATATCTTGATGGCGTTACCGTACGTAAAGTGATTTATGTACCGGGTAAACTCCTCAATCTGGTCGTTGGCTAAGCGCGGGAGGAAGCGTGCGACTTCTGACAACATTGTTGTTATCTCTGGCGGTGCTTGTCACCGCCGGGTGTGGCTGGCATCTGCGTAATACTACGCAGGTCCCACCCTCAATGAAAACCATGATCCTGAACTCTGGTGATCCGAACGGCCCATTAAGCCGCGCGGTTCGTAATCAGCTGCGTCTGAACGGCGTTACGCTGCTTGAAGACGGCTCAATGCGTAAAGATGTGACGTCCTTACGTCTTGGCGCGGTCAGCATTTCGCAGGATACGGCGTCGGTATTCCAGAACGGTCAAACGGCTGAATACCAGATGGTGATGTCCGTGAGTGCATCCGTGCTGATCCCAGGTCATGATATTTATCCAATCAGCGCCAAAGTTTATCGTTCGTTCTTTGACAACCCACAGGCTGCACTGGCGAAGGATAACGAGCAGGAGATGATCATCAAAGAGATGTATGACAAAGCGGCTGAACAGTTAATTCGTAAGCTGCCAAGCGTACATCTGGCCGATACTCTGTCATCCAATGCTGATGATGATGCTAAGCCAGCGGCGACAAAAGCCGCAGAGCCTGCATCATCTCCGGCGCGTGTTTCCACCACGCTGGGTAACTGATGCTCAAGTTGTACCCTGAACAACTCCGCGCACAGCTCAATGAAGGGCTGCGCGCGGCGTATTTGCTCTTAGGTAACGATCCTCTCTTATTGCAGGAAAGCCAGGACGCTATCCGTCAGGCAGCAGCAACGCAAGGATTCGAAGAACACCACGCTTTCACCCTGGACAACAGCACCGACTGGGGAGAGATTTTTTCACTCTGCCAGGCGATGAGCCTGTTTGCCAGCCGTCAAACCCTGTTCCTGCAGTTGCCAGAAAATGGCCCCAATGCCGCCATTAACGAACAGCTCGCTTCACTCGTCACACTGCTACATGACGACCTGCTGCTGATTGTTCGCGGCAACAAACTGACTAAAGCGCAGGAAAACGCCGCATGGTATTCCGGACTTGCCAATAATGCGGTGCAGGTAAGCTGCCAGACGCCGGAGCAAGCACAGCTTCCTCGTTGGGTCGCCGCCAGAGCGAAGCTTAACAATCTACAACTGGATGACGCAGCCAATCAGCTGTTGTGCTATTGCTATGAAGGTAATCTGTTAGCACTGGCGCAAGCGCTGGAACGGCTAGCATTGCTTTGGCCTGATGGCAAACTAACGCTGCCTCGCGTGGAGAAAGCCGTTAACGATGCCGCGCACTTTACCCCGTTCCATTGGGTGGATGCGCTGCTGATGGGCAAAAGCAAACGCGCGCTGCACATTCTGCAACAGTTACGTCTGGAAGGCAGTGAGCCGGTTATTTTGCTACGTACGATACAGCGTGAATTACTGCTGTTGGTCAACTTAAAACGGCAGTCAGCCCATACGCCTTTACGCACGTTGTTTGATAAACACCGGGTGTGGCAAAATCGCCGGGGTATGATGGGAGACGCGCTAAACCGGCTGAATCCTGCGCAGTTGCGTCAGGCGGTAACGCTGTTAACGCGTACGGAAATTACGCTTAAACAAGACTATGGTCAGTCAGTGTGGGCGGAACTTGAGGGGCTTTCCCTGTTACTCTGCCATAAATCGCTGGCCGATGTTTTTATTGATGGTTGATATGAAATCATTGCAGGCTCTGTTCGGTGGCACCTTTGATCCGGTGCATTATGGTCATCTTAAACCGGTTGAAATTCTGGCGAATCTGATTGGCCTTTCCCGGGTCATTATCATGCCCAATAACGTGCCGCCGCATCGTGCGCAACCCGAAGCGTCCGGCGAACAACGTCAACGCATGGTTGAACTGGCCATTGCCGATAAGCCGCTGTTCTCCCTTGATGAACGCGAACTGAAACGTGATACTGCCTCCTACACTGCGCAAACGCTCAAAGAGTGGCGCGAGGAGCAAGGACCGGACGTACCATTAGCGTTTATTATTGGCCAGGACTCACTGCTTACCTTTCCGTCCTGGCATGACTACCACACGATACTGGGTAACACCCACCTCATTGTCTGCCGACGTCCGGGCTATCCGCTCGAAATGGCGCAGGAAAAGCACCAGCAGTGGCTGGAGGATCATCTGACCCATTCGCCAGATGACCTGCACAACTTGCCTTGCGGGAAAATTTATCTGGCTGAAACGCCGTGGTTTAACATCTCCGCCACGCTCATCCGTGAGCGTCTGGAAAAAGGCGAGCCGTGCGACGACCTGATGCCAGCTGCAGTGCTTGACTATATCAATCAGCAGGGGTTGTACCGCTAAGCACCTTGCGTAAAGCCGCCAACAGGCGGTTATTCTCTTCCTGGCTGCGAACGGCTACCCGATAATAGCGCGCATCCAGCCCCGGATAATTAGTACAACTGCGAATCAAGACATGTTGTTCCAGCATTGCGCGTTGCAGATCAAAATCCGCCCGCTCGCAGCGCAATAAGCGATAATTTGCCCTGCCAGGATACACCGTCAGGCCGGGCAGTTCTTTCAACTGCCGATCAAACCTCGCGCCCTCTTGCTCCAGCCACTTCCACGTTGCCTGCTGATATGCGCTGTCGTGTAAAATAATCTCGCCTGCCAGTGCAGCAAATGCGTTAATTGACCACGGCATTTGTCGACGGCGCATCTGTGCCACAGCCTGTTCATTACGGTTGACCAGATACCCTAACCGCAGCCCCGGTATCGCATAGAACTTGGTGAGAGAGCGCAGCACCCAAATATGCGGGTTATCACGAAGCAGCGGAATAAACCCCGGCTCCCCGGCAATAAAATCGATAAACGCTTCATCAAGGATCAGATTGATCCCAAGCAACTCACAACGCGCGGCTATTTCCCGCAGCAGGCGGTTATCGGGCAGCAAGCCAGTGGGATTGTTGGGCGTACAGAGAAACAGGCAGCCCAGCTCTGAGGATAACGCATCGAGGATTGCATCGGTAAGCTGCCAGCCATCGTCTTCGCACAGCGCAAACTCATGGATCGTACAGTCTCCCCATTGCAGCGCCCGACGATATTCAGCAAACCCGGGCGTCACGATCATCGCATGACGTGGTTTAAGTCCTTGCACCAAAGTGAAAATCGACTCAGTCTCGCCGTTTCCGGCAAGTATCCATGAGGCAGGAATCTGATGATGCTCCGCCAGCGCCGCATGCAGTTTAGCGTAATCAACATCCGGGTAACGCTCCGCGCAGTCCAGGCTGTCGACGATCGCGCGTTTTAAACTTGCCGGCATACCCAGCGGATTAATATTCGCGCTAAAATCCAACAATTGTTCAGGCGAGATGCCCAACAGTTCGGCGGCTTCTCGGGTATTGCCACCATGCGCGCTCTTCAATAAAGACATCGTGCCGCTCCACGCAAAAAAAGGTATTTTAGTGAAAAATCTCTGCGCAATCAGGGCAAACATCATGTTTTGTGCGAATAACCTCAAGAGGAAAAAATGAGACTCTGGTTAGTACGTCATGGAGAAACTGAAGCCAATGTCGCTGGTTTATACAGCGGCCATGCCCCCACACCGCTAACGGAACGGGGTATCGCTCAGGCGCAAACACTGGGTACGCTGTTACGCCATGTGCCTGTCGACAACGTTCTGTGCAGCGAGTTGGAACGTGCCCGCCATACAACGCAGTTGATCTTAGGCGATCGTGAGGTCCCTGTGCGCAACATGCCTGAGCTCAATGAGATGTTTTTTGGTGACTGGGAAATGCGCCATCATCGCGATCTGGCGCGAGAAGACGCCGAAAACTACGCCGTGTGGTGTAACGACTGGCAGAATGCGACGCCAACCAATGGTGAAGGCTTTCAGGCGTTTTCCCAGCGCGTGGAACGCTTTATTGCTCAGCTCGCTGATTACAAAACGTGCCAAAACCTGCTGGTGGTGAGCCATCAGGGTGTTCTGAGCGTGTTGATCGCCCGTCTGCTGTCCATGCCGGCTGCAGCAATGTGGCATTTTCGCGTCGAACAAGGTTGCTGGAGCGCAATTGATTTTTGCGACAATTTTGCGGTTCTGAAAGTGCTCAACAGCCGGGCTGTATGGCACGACGGGGAGTGAACGCACTGTTTTTTCTGCCGAAGGGCTTCTCTCCCATTGACACCCCATGACAGGCTGTTATTCTCCGCAACCTGACTTTTCCCGCCCTTCAGAGCTTTGCAGAAATTGTTTTACAAAAATGGCGATGCATTCTGCGGCGTGGGGTGGGATGATAGCGCACTTCAAAAGCGCTTTCGGAGACATTTGTCCCGATATCGCCTCTGGTTCAGGTATACTAACAGACGTTTTTAACTCTTTTCACCCAGGGGGAACACTTGCAGGGTAAAGCACTTCAGGATTTTGTAATCGACAAAATTGATGACCTGAAAGGTCAAGACATCATCGCCTTAGACGTTCAGGGCAAATCCAGCATCACTGATTGCATGATTATCTGCACCGGCACGTCCAGCCGCCATGTAATGTCTATCGCAGACCACGTTGTTCAGGAGTCCCGCACTGCTGGTCTGCTGCCGCTCGGCGTAGAAGGCGAGAACGTTGCAGACTGGATCGTCGTTGACCTCGGTGATGTGATTGTCCACGTGATGCAGGAAGAAAGCCGTCGCCTGTATGAACTGGAAAAACTCTGGAGTTAATGCGTGAAGCTGCAACTTGTCGCTGTGGGTACGAAAATGCCTGACTGGGTGCAAACCGGGTTTACGGAGTATCTCCGTCGGTTTCCAAAAGATATGCCCTTTGAGCTGATCGAAATCCCGGCAGGAAAACGCGGCAAGAACGCGGATATTAAACGCATTCTCGACAAAGAGGGTGAGCAGATGCTGGCTGCCGCAGGCAAAAACCGCATCGTCACCCTTGATATCCCTGGTAAACCCTGGGACACGCCGCAGCTGGCGACTGAACTGGAACGCTGGAAACTGGACGGTCGTGACGTCAGTCTGTTGATTGGCGGGCCGGAAGGTCTCTCTTCTGCCTGTAAAGCGGCAGCGGAACAAAGCTGGTCACTCTCTGCGTTAACCCTTCCTCACCCTCTTGTTCGGGTTCTGGTCGCGGAGAGTCTGTACAGGGCGTGGAGCATCACCACCAACCATCCTTATCACCGTGAGTGATCATTGATTCTTGAGTAGATTAAGCAGCGGATGAAACTACAGAATTCTTTTCGCGACTATTCGGCTGAGTCCGCGCTGTTTGTGCGCCGGGCGCTGGTCGCTTTTTTGGGGATTTTGCTGCTCACCGGCGTGCTGATCGCCAACCTTTATAATCTGCAAATCGTTCGCTTTACTGATTATCAGACTCGCTCGAACGAAAACCGCATCAAACTGGTGCCTATCGCCCCCAGTCGCGGCATCATTTATGACCGTAACGGAATTCCGCTCGCCCTTAACCGCACCATTTATCAGATAGAAATGATGCCGGAAAAGGTCGACAACGTTCAGGATACCCTCGACGCGCTGCGTAACGTCGTAGACCTGACGGACGACGACATTGCCGCCTTTAAAAAAGAGCGCGCCCGTTCACACCGCTTCACCTCCATTCCGGTAAAAACTAACCTGAGTGAAGTTCAGGTGGCACGGTTCGCCGTTAATCAATATCGCTTTCCCGGCGTCGAAGTTAAAGGCTATAAACGCCGCTATTACCCCTACGGCTCTGCGCTGACCCACGTCATTGGCTACGTATCGAAGATCAACGATAAAGACGTGGACCGCCTGGACAAAGACGGCAAGCTGGCCAACTACGCGGCGACGCACGACATCGGTAAATTGGGTATTGAACGCTATTATGAAGACGTACTTCACGGCCAGACTGGTTATGAAGAAGTTGAAGTGAACAACCGTGGCCGCGTCATTCGCCAACTGAAAGAAGTGGCGCCGCAGGCCGGGCACGATATCTATCTCACCCTTGACCTGAAACTCCAGCAGTACATCGAAACGCTGCTGGCGGGCAGTCGTGCCGCGGTGGTAGTCACCGACCCGCGTACCGGTGGCGTTCTCGCACTGGTGTCCATGCCGAGCTACGACCCGAACCTGTTTGTCGATGGTATCTCGAGTAAAGATTACTCCGGGTTGCTCAATGACCCGAATACCCCATTGGTTAACCGCGCGACTCAGGGTGTCTACCCCCCTGCTTCGACGGTTAAACCTTACGTCGCGGTTTCTGCATTAAGTGCAGGCGTCATCACCCGCAATACTGGTCTGTTCGATCCGGGTTGGTGGCAATTACCGGGCTCTGAAAAACGTTACCGCGACTGGAAAAAATGGGGGCACGGCCATCTGAACATCACCCGTTCTCTGGAAGAGTCGGCGGATACGTTTTTCTATCAAATCGCCTATGATATGGGGATAGACCGCCTTTCAGAATGGATGAGCAAGTTTGGCTACGGCCAATATACGGGTATCGATCTTGCCGAAGAGCGCGCCGGAAACATGCCAACCCGCGAGTGGAAGCAAAAACGGTTTAAAAAGCCATGGTACCAGGGTGATACCATTCCGGTCGGCATCGGTCAGGGTTACTGGACGGCAACCCCTATCCAGATGAGTAAAGCGCTGATGATCCTTATCAACGACGGTTTGGTAAAAGTCCCGCATCTGCTGATGAGCACAGCAGAAAACGGCAAGCAAGTGCCGTGGATCCAGCCACACGAACCACCCGTTGGTGACATTCATTCCGGTTATTGGGAAATCGCAAAAGACGGCATGTACGGTGTAGCCAACCGTCCTAACGGTACTGCACACAAATATTTCGCTGGCGCACCTTACAAAATTGCGGCGAAATCCGGTACTGCACAGGTCTTTGGCCTGAAAGCCAATGAAACCTATAACGCACATAAGATCGCCGAGCGCTTACGTGACCACAAGCTGATGACGGCCTTCGCACCCTATGATAAGCCCCAGGTTGCTGTCGCCATAATCCTTGAAAACGGTGGCGCGGGCCCGGCTGTGGGTACCATTATGCGCCAGATACTTGACCACATTATGTTGGGCGACAATAACACCAATCTGCCTGCAGAAAACCCCGCGGTTGCAGCAGCGGAGGACCAATAATCGTGACGGATAATCCGAACAAAAAAACATTCTGGGACAAAATCCACATCGATCCCACGATGTTGCTTATTTTGCTGGCGCTGCTGGTTTACAGTTCTCTGGTCATCTGGAGCGCCAGCGGCCAGGATATTGGCATGATGGAGCGCAAGGTCGGTCAGATCGCGATGGGCCTGGTCATCATGGTGGTGATGGCGCAAATCCCGCCCAGGGTTTATGAGGGCTGGGCTCCCTATCTCTACATCTTTTGCATCATTTTGTTGGTGGCAGTAGATGCCTTCGGCGCTATCTCCAAAGGCGCGCAGCGCTGGCTGGATTTGGGGATTGTGCGTTTTCAGCCTTCCGAAATCGCCAAGATTGCCGTGCCGCTGATGGTCGCGCGCTTCATCAACCGTGATGTTTGCCCGCCATCGCTAAAAAATACCGCCATTGCGTTGGTGCTGATATTTATGCCCACCCTGCTGGTGGCCGCCCAGCCAGACCTCGGAACTTCAATTCTGGTCGCCCTTTCCGGTCTGTTTGTTCTGTTCCTTTCTGGTTTGAGCTGGCGTTTAATCGGTGTTGCGGTGGTCCTGGTTGCGGCGTTTATCCCGATACTGTGGTTCTTCCTGATGCATGATTATCAACGTCAGCGCGTCATGATGTTACTCGATCCGGAAACCGATCCGCTGGGTGCGGGTTATCACATCATTCAGTCTAAAATTGCTATTGGCTCCGGCGGTCTACGTGGTAAGGGCTGGCTACACGGTACGCAGTCGCAGCTTGAGTTTTTACCCGAACGCCATACAGATTTTATCTTCGCGGTATTAGCGGAAGAACTGGGTCTGGTAGGGATCTTAATTCTGCTGGCGCTGTACATTTTGCTGATTATGCGCGGATTATGGATCGCTGCCCACGCGCAAACCACCTTTGGTCGCGTCATGGCGGGTGGTTTAATGTTGATATTATTCGTTTATGTCTTCGTAAATATTGGTATGGTGAGCGGTATTCTGCCCGTGGTTGGCGTTCCTCTCCCACTGGTCAGTTACGGAGGCTCGGCACTTATCGTGCTGATGGCTGGGTTCGGGATTGTTATGTCGATCCATACCCATAGAAAAATGTTGTCGAAAAGCGTGTAAGGGGTACGCAATGCGTAAGCAGTGGCTTGGTATCTGCATCGCAGCAGGAATGCTCGCGGCGTGTTCGAGTGATGATGGTCAGCAACAGGGTGCTGTCGCGCCGCAGCCTGCGGTGTGTAATGGTCCGATTGTTGAAATCAGCGGGGCCGATCCGCGCTTTGAACCCCTGAACCCAACGGCGAATCAGGACTATCAGCGTGATGGTAAGAGCTACAAAATCGTCCAGGACCCTTCCCGCTTTAGCCAGGCAGGGCTTGCCGCTATCTATGATGCGGAACCCGGAAGCAACTTAACCGCGTCTGGTGAAGCGTTCGACCCGATGCAGTTAACCGCAGCGCATCCGACGCTGCCAGTCCCAAGCTATGCCAGAATAACTAACCTGGCTAATGGCAGGATGATTGTCGTGCGCATTAACGATCGCGGCCCTTATGGCAACGATCGCGTGATTTCACTTTCACGTGCAGCAGCCGACCGTCTGAATACCTCCAACAATACCAAAGTACGTATCGACCCGATCATCGTCGCCCAGGATGGTTCCTTGTCCGGGCCGGGAATGGCTTGTACCACGGTAGCGAAACAAACCTATGCCCTGCCCGCGCGTCCTGATTTAAGCGGCGGTGGCAATATGGGCAGCATGCCTGCGCCATCGGATGCGGGTCAGCCGCAAGGCGATATTCGTCCGATCAGCAATTCCACGTTGAAAAGCGATGATACAACCGGTGCGCCAGTGAACAGCAGTGGATTCCTCGGTGCGCCGACCACGCTCGCTGCAGGCGTGCTGGAAGGTAGCGAGCCGACTACGGCTCCGCAACCGACCACCACCGCACCGGTAACGCCAACCGCGCCAGCAGCAACACCAGCCGCCGTCGCTGCACCTGCGCCAGCGGCAGTAGCCAACGGACGCTACGTGGTTCAGGTTGGCGCAGTCAGCGAGCAGTCGCGTGCGCAGCAGTATCAAAAACGTTTAAGCCAGCAATTTGGCGTCCCAGGTCGGGTGGTACAAAACGGCGCAGTCTGGCGTATCCAGATGGGGCCGTTCGCCAGCAAAGCTGAAGCTTCCACATTGCAGCAGCGTCTTCAAGCCGAGGCGCAATTACAGTCCTTCATCACCGGCGTGTAATAACGTAAATCAGGTATCTGAACTGTCAGTTTCTGTAAATGACATTAACAAAGTCACGCGGAAAGTCAGATGCCTGCCCGTTTTGCATTTGCTATAGTAGGGCACTTTTTTTAATTTCATCACGGACGTCGTAGTTCAGACCATGAAGACCACTTTTTCCGCTCGTTTCGTGCAGCGTATGGCGCTCACCGCGGCTCTCTGCGCAGCTTCTCTCTCTGCTGCCCATGCCGATGACCTGAATATTAAAACCATGATCCCGGGTGTTCCGCAGATCGATGCGGAGTCATATATCCTGATTGATTACAATTCAGGCAAAGTTCTGGCAGAACAGAACGCTGACACTCGCCGCGACCCCGCCAGTCTGACCAAAATGATGACCAGCTACGTCATCGGCCAGGCGATGAAAGCCGGGAAATTCAAAGAAACCGATCTGGTCACCGTCGGCAATGACGCCTGGGCTACAGGTAACCCGGTCTTTAAAGGTTCATCGTTGATGTTCCTGAAGCCAGGAATGCAGGTTCCTGTTTCTCAGCTTATCCGTGGTATCAACCTGCAATCCGGGAATGACGCGTGCGTGGCAATGGCGGACTTCGCAGCCGGTAGCCAGGATGCTTTCGTCGGTCTGATGAACAGCTATGTGAACGCGCTGGGCCTGAAAAACACCCACTTCCAGACCGTTCATGGTCTCGATGCTGACGGTCAGTACAGCTCGGCTCGCGACATGGCGATGATTGGTCAGGCGCTGATTCGCGACGTGCCTAACGAATACTCTATCTATAAAGAAAAAGAGTTCACCTTTAACGGCATCCGTCAGTTAAACCGTAACGGCCTGCTGTGGGATAACAGCCTGAATGTCGACGGTATCAAAACCGGTCATACCGACAAGGCTGGCTATAACCTCGTTGCATCCGCAACCGAAGGCCAGATGCGTCTGATCTCCGCCGTCATGGGTGGCCGCACCTATAAAGGTCGCGAAACCGAAAGTAAAAAACTGCTGACCTGGGGCTTCCGTTTCTTTGAAACCGTGAACCCACTGAAAGTCGGTAAAGAGTTTGCTTCTGAGCCCGCCTGGTTTGGTAACACCGATCGTGCATCGTTAGGCGTAGATAAAGATGTCTACCTGACTATTCCGCGCGGCCGCATGAAAGATCTGAAAGCAAGCTATGTGCTGAACACCACGGAACTGCACGCACCGCTGCAGAAAAACCAGGTTGTCGGCACCATCAACTTCCAGCTGGATGGCAAAACCATTGAGCAGCGCCCGCTGGTAGTCCTGCAGGAAATCCCTGAAGGCAACTTCTTTGGGAAAATCATTGATTACATTAAATTAATGTTCCATCACTGGTTTGGCTAAAAATCGAACACTTGAAAGTGTGATTTACGTCCCCATATACTAGGTATCCAGATAACTCCCACGCGCTGTGGGAGTTATTATTTATTGATGTAACGCCGGAGCTGACATGAAAACCAAACTTAACGAACTGCTTGAATTCCCTACTCCATTTACTTACAAAGTAATGGGGCAGGCGTTGCCTGAGCTGGTTGATCAGGTGGTTGAAGTGGTACAGCGCCATGCGCCAGGTGATTACTCTCCGACGGTAAAACCGAGCAGCAAAGGCAACTACCACTCGGTCTCAATCACTATTACTGCTACACACATTGAGCAGGTTGAAACGCTGTACGAAGAATTAGGCAATATCGATATCGTACGCATGGTACTGTAAAAACCTGTTGGTTACCCGCTGCATCCCCGCTCGGGTAACCCCTCCCCCTGTGATATACTTTTCCCCCTCTTTTATATTCTCTACTCTATGTGAGTATCTACGGAGATGCCGTTTTGTATCAGGATAAAATTCTTGTCCGCCAGCTCGGTCTTCAACCTTACGAGCCAGTTTCTCTGGCCATGCACGAATTCACCGATACCCGCGATGAAAACAGTTATGACGAAATCTGGCTGGTAGAGCATTATCCTGTTTTTACCCAGGGTCAGGCAGGTAAAGCAGAGCACGTACTGATGCCAGGAGATATTCCGGTGATCCAGAGCGATCGTGGCGGTCAGGTGACTTATCACGGGCCGGGCCAGCAGGTCATGTATGTGCTGTTGAACCTGAAGCGTCGTAAACTTGGCGTTCGCGAACTGGTTACGCTGCTGGAGCAAACCGTTGTGAATACCCTTGCGGAAATCGGTATTGACGCCCACCCGCGAGCCGATGCGCCTGGCGTATACGTTGGAGAGAAGAAAATCTGCTCTTTGGGGTTACGTATTCGTAAAGGTTGTTCATTTCACGGCTTAGCGCTCAATGTGGATATGGACTTGTCGCCTTTCCTGCGTATCAATCCTTGTGGTTATGCCGGAATGGAAATGGCGAAGGTATCGCAGTGGGATAGCACCGCCACGGCCGAGAGCATTCGCCCAAGGCTGCTGGCCAACATTCTGGTGCTGTTGGGTAACCCACCGCACGAGTACATCGCGGACTGAAAATACGCGCATACTTTGCCACGGCATATGTTGTGGCAAATGGCACAAAACAACAACTATTTTACATTTTGCCAGCCTGTCAGGCTGCTTTCTGGCCCGTTTCAATGATATACTGCGTATCACTAATTCAAAAATAGTTGATAAATGCAACATTCCCTTGAATTGAAACGCTTTCCTTCGTAATTCGCAACTGGAACACGCAAGCTATGAGTAAACCCATTGTGATGGAACGCGGTGTTAAATACCGCGATGCCGATAAGATGGCTCTTATCCCGGTAAAAAATGTGGCAACAGAGCGTGAAGCCCTGCTGCGTAAACCGGAATGGATGAAAATAAAACTGCCAGCGGACTCCACTCGCATCCAGGGCATCAAAGCGGCAATGCGCAAAAATGGCCTGCACTCTGTCTGCGAAGAAGCTTCCTGCCCTAACCTGGCTGAATGTTTCAATCACGGAACTGCAACCTTTATGATCCTCGGCGCAATCTGTACCCGCCGTTGCCCATTCTGTGACGTTGCCCATGGCCGTCCGGTTGCTCCTGATGCTAACGAGCCGTTAAAACTTGCTCAGACGATTGCTGACATGGCGCTGCGCTATGTCGTCATTACCTCCGTTGACCGCGACGATCTGCGTGACGGCGGTGCTCAGCACTTTGCTGACTGCATCACCGCTATTCGTGAGAAAAGCCCGTCGATTAAAATCGAAACGCTGGTGCCTGACTTCCGTGGTCGTATGGATCGCGCGCTGGATATTCTCACCGCCACTCCGCCGGATGTGTTTAACCACAACCTCGAAAACGTACCACGTATTTATCGCAATGTACGCCCCGGGGCTGACTACAACTGGTCACTGAAGCTTCTGGAACGTTTCAAGGAAGCGCACCCGGAGATTCCGACTAAATCAGGTCTGATGGTCGGTCTGGGCGAAACCAATGCGGAAATCATTGAGGTCATGCGTGACCTGCGCAGTCATGGTGTAACCATGTTGACGCTGGGGCAGTATTTACAGCCAAGCCGCCATCACCTGCCGGTTCAACGCTATGTGAGCCCGGATGAGTTCGATGAGATGAAAGCCGAAGCTATGGCAATGGGCTTTACCCATGCAGCCTGCGGTCCATTCGTTCGCTCTTCTTACCATGCTGACATGCAGGCCAAAGGGCTGGAAGTGAAGTAATCGTGTAATACTCACTTACATATCAGCAATAAAAAAACCGGCAAATTGCCGGTTTTTTTTCATGCAGAGTATGCAGTATGAGCATCATGCTCCTGACATTACTCTTTATGAGAAAGCTTCTCAGCCTGAACGCTACCATCAGCATCTTTCTTAGCATCGGCATTATCGTCGTTCATTGCTTTCTTGAAGCCCTTGATTGCCGTTCCCAGGTCTCCACCCAGTGTACGTAACTTCTTGGTACCAAACAGCAGAACAACCAGTGCGGCAACCACCAGCAGTTTGGTAATACTAATCTCACCCATAGATACCTTCTTGACTTAAACCAGGCTGCATAAAGCGCCATATTAACCTGAGAATATTAACGGCCTTTCGACGCGCGCACACAATAGCAATCTGTAACAAGGTGAATCAAGCCTTGTTTAAAAAAACGTCATAATAATTGCGGTGGCGCAAAGCGTCGGTTACTTAACACCGGGAGTTGTGCCCTAACCTGCCTCACCCGCTCGGCGGAAACCTCGGCCATAATTAGCGCGGGCGTTTCTGCCGCAGCAGCAATGGTCACACCAAAGGGGTCGATGACCCTGCTTTGGCCTATATTCTTGTTACCGCACTCTCCCGCCGCAATCAGGTAACACGTCGCATCTAACGCTCTTGCCGCCAAAAGCGTAGCCCAGTGATGCTCTTTAAGCGATCCCCGAACCCAGGCTGCGGGTAAGACAAGAATTTCCGCTCCCTGCAATGCGTGCACCAGCGCCAGCTCAGGAAAGCGCAGATCATAACAGGTCATTAACCCTACTTTTAACCCGTCTACGTCCAGCAGCGGCGCTATGGCGTCCCCTGCATCAACATTACGTGACTCCTGAATCGAAAAGGCATCATAGAGATGTAATTTAGCGTAATGGGCCACGACCTGACCTGCCCGTAGCGCCACCAGCATGTTAAACGCCCGGCCTGGCACAGAAGGAACATGAATCGTCAGGATTGTCGTCATCTCGTTTTGCGCGCTTTCTCGCAGCAAGCGCGTCAAAAATCCGCCCTCCAGCAGTTGAGCTGATTTCACTGACAGGTCTGGGTCCAGATCGTCACGGGCCAGAAGCGCCTCCGGTAATACCAGCAGCGACGCCCCCTCTCCTGCAGCCTGTGACATCAATAAGACGCAGGTTTCTGCATTTTTTTCCCATGAAGGTCCCACGGCAAATTGCCCTGCTGCAACGAACATATTCCCTCCAGAAAACGTTGTTAGGCTCGCCAACCACGATTATTCAGAGTTACACTCATCCTATATACAATCAAATAGCAGGATTATGCAGTGTTACAACTCCTTTTAGCGGTTTTTATCGGTGGTGGTACAGGTAGTGTAGCAAGATGGATGTTGAGCATGAGGTTTAACCCGCTACATCAGGCCATCCCATTCGGCACGCTGGCTGCAAACTTACTTGGCGCATTTATCATTGGTATGGGTCTGGCATGGTTTAATCGCATGACAAACATTGATCCAATGTGGAAGGTACTGATTACCACTGGCTTTTGCGGGGGACTGACAACGTTTTCCACTTTCTCAGCTGAGGTGGTGTTTTTGCTACAGGAAGGACGCTTTGGTTGGGCTATGGTGAATGTACTGGTTAATCTGTTGGGATCATTTGCGATGACCGCCCTGGCATTCTGGCTGGTTTCGGCCTCTCCCGCGCACTGAAGCGAAAAAAAACCCGCAATTAAGCGGGTTTTGAATGCTTGCTGTCGTATGCTTACAGAGCGATTACGTTTGCAGCAGAAGGGCCTTTGGCACCGTTAGTGATTTCGAACTCTACACGCTGACCTTCAGCCAGAGTTTTAAAACCATTGGTCTGGATTGCAGAGAAGTGTACGAACACGTCTTTGCTGCCATCTTCCGGAGTAATGAAACCGAATCCTTTGGACTCATTAAACCACTTAACGTTACCTTTAATCTTAGACATCAAAATTACCTTTACATGAAAAATAGACACAAATGCTGTGTCGGGTATCAGTACAACAATTGTGGTGGACTTTGTCCAGTCGAACTTTATCAAAAAGTGATAAATGTCGCGTTATTTTTCAGTTAAAGTTAATATCGCACTGTTTTTAAAAGACTTTTTAATAATCCACCTGACAATACAGGTAGCCCATCAAAACTGGAAACGCATCCATGCAAAGTAGACGTTACCGTTGTTGTACGTTCCCGGAATGTAGGTCATCTGGAACGTTGCCGGACCATACCCTATCGATGCCAGCGGTAACAGCACGGGTACCGGAATGTAGTTCCAGTTATCGCGCGCGGTAAAACCAGCGGTAAAACCGAGACCTGTGTGGAAATTTTCATCTGCCAGCGGTCGCCAGGTTTTTTCCCAGCCATAACCACCAATGGGTTCCCATTTATTGTAGGAATCCTTAAAGGCCATTATATAAAGCCCGTGCCAGTTACCTTTATCATCCCAACGGGATTGACCAAAGCCCGCCCCCCATGGGCGTTCATTGTAGCGATCCGTTTTTTCTTTATCATAAGCAAAACGAGCATGCCAGGTAATAGCCGGCACGTACAGATCATAATGTTCTGGCTGCTGCCAGGTTTCACTGACATTGTCTTTAAAAGTAGCAAACCAACCTTTATCTTCAGCAGCGCCCTGGGGAATGAAAGCTAACTGAATAAAAAGAAATGAAAAAATGAGAAAATATCGTTTAGCGACAATCACAACTTAATTACCATCCTGGGATTTATTATTAATTGTAGCAAACCCAACCTTAATGTTAGCTTAACAAAAATGCGCAGCTAAAAAATCAGAATAATCCTCAGCCTATAATTTTTAAGATAATTATCCATGAGTTTATTGAGCCATCTAATAGGAACTATTTTCTCTTTATTGCCAATAAATTGTTCTTTCCTGCGAAAAAAGTTAAATAGCATCACAATAAATTAACAATTGATGTTCATCATCGCCACAACACACACACATCAGCGCTGCACTTCACAGTTTCTTATTGTGAGATTCTTTTTTTAACCACGATGCTGAAAAAACGGCTTAACCATCGCTTGAATCCGTATTTTTATTGATTTTAATCAGCAAGAGTTATCGGTTTATTAGGCACATTCTGTCACCACTTTTTACTTTTTTTAGTTTTTTTACTTTCTGGGCAGCAATGCGACAGGGGAAACGATGTTGACATTTATTGAACTCCTTATTGGAGTTGTGGTTATTGTGGGTGTAGCGCGCTACATCATTAAAGGTTATTCCGCGACAGGCGTACTGTTTGTTGGCGGTCTGGTTTTGCTGATTATCAGTGCGCTGATGGGGCATAAAGTTTTGCCGTCCAGCGCGGCATCGACGGGCTATACGGCAACAGACATTGTTGAATATATTAAAATTTTGCTGATGAGCCGTGGTGGCGATCTCGGCATGATGATCATGATGCTGTGTGGTTTTGCCGCTTATATGACCCATATTGGCGCGAACGATATGGTCGTTAAGCTGGCCTCCAAGCCTCTGCAATACATCAACTCTCCTTACCTGCTAATGATTGCCGCCTATTTTGTCGCCTGCCTGATGTCACTGGCGGTTTCTTCAGCAACCGGTCTGGGCGTATTGCTGATGGCAACACTGTTCCCGGTCATGGTTAACGTTGGAATCAGCCGTGGCGCCGCAGCGGCCATTTGTGCCTCCCCTGCTGCAATTATTCTTTCACCAACATCCGGTGATGTGGTGCTGGCGGCAAAAGCTGCGGAAATGCCGCTGATCGATTTCGCCTTTAAAACCACGCTGCCAATTTCCATTGCCGCCATCATTGCTATGGCGATTGCCCACTTTTTCTGGCAGCGTTTTCTGGATAAAAAAGAGAACATTTCTCATGAAATGTTAGATGTGGCTGAAATCACCACGACTGCCCCGTCATTTTACGCCATTCTGCCGTTTACCCCGATTGTTGGCGTCCTGATTTTTGATGGTAAATGGGGTCCACAGCTGCATATCATTACGATTCTGGTACTGTGCATGCTCATCGCGGCTATTCTGGAGTTCGTACGTGGGTTCAACACCCAAAAGGTTTTCTCTGGTCTGGAAGTCGCTTACCGTGGCATGGCGGATGCCTTTGCTAACGTGGTGATGTTGTTAGTCGCTGCGGGTGTTTTTGCCCAGGGCCTGAGCACAATCGGCTTTATTCAGAGTCTGATATCTATCGCCACCTCGTTTGGTTCGGCGAGCATTATTCTGATGATGGTGCTGGTGATCCTGACTATGCTGGCGGCAATGACTACGGGTTCCGGTAACGCTCCGTTCTATGCCTTCGTTGAGATGATCCCTAAGCTGGCGCATTCCTCCGGCATTAACCCAGCTTACCTTGTTATCCCGATGCTGCAGGCGTCAAACCTTGGACGCACAATCTCCCCGGTCTCCGGCGTGGTGGTTGCTGTTGCAGGTATGGCGAAGATTTCTCCGTTCGAAGTGGTGAAACGTACTTCGGTTCCGGTTCTGGTTGGGCTGTTGGTTGTGATTATCGCAACTGAAGTGATGGTACCAGGTTCTTCTTCAGCCGTCGTTGGCGGCTGATACTCAGTGAAATGTAGGCCGGATAAGGCATTCACGCCGCATCCGGCATTTCGACTGCAACGTTGCCGGATGTCGATGCTAAAGCATCTTATCCGGCCTACGTCAGAAATCAGCATTTAGCCGCCGTGATAGATACGCTGCGGCCTACCCACCTTACCGTGAATAATCTCCGCAATAATCAAATGACGGCTGGCACAGTACTCCAGGTAGCGTCTGGAAGTCGTTCGGCTGATGGTGAGCGCCTGGGCGATCGTTTCTGCTGTATGGTGTACCGTCGGATCGGCGAATAATTTCAGCACTGCATTCAGCGTTAAGGCATCAATCCCAGTCGGTAAATCCCCTTTCGGCTCGCCCCGCGCGTAGGCATTAAACATCTCATCTATCTGCTTTTGACTGGCGCTATCATTACCCGCCAACATGCGTCGACGCTGTTGATAACGCGTCAGGGTCTGCCCCAGTCGCTCGTAGGCAATGGGTTTGACCAGGTAATCAAACGCGCCGCTGCGCACAGCTTCGGAGACTGTTTCCATGTCGCTGGCCGCCGTGGTAAACACCACACCGCCCGGATAACGCGCCTGGGTTAGCTCATGCAATAAGGTAATTCCCTTGCCGTCCGGCAAGTAGTTATCGAGCAGAATCAAACCGGGCTTAAAACGCTCAATCATCATCCTCGCCTGCGCAAGATTACCCGCCAGCCAAATCTGGCTGAAGCCGGGTATATGGCGGATATATTCAGCATGCATTTCCGCCAGTAGCGTTTCATCCTCAACGATCAATAGCGTTAATGGTTCCGTCATTGTTTTTTTTCACTTTCGGAAGAAATAAAGAAAATAAGGTGCCGCAGGGGGAGTTATCTTCGAGCGTAATCACCCCGTCACAGCGCCTCACATAACTTGCAATAAGATACAAACCGATGCCATGTTCACCTGGTTCATCGGTACGGGTGCTCACACCCTGTTCAAATATTTTTTCACGCAATGCTTCCGGCACACCGCATCCCTGATCGGCAACTTCGATGATCACATCATCCCCTTCATCGCTCAAATAGAGTTCGACGACCTTGTTGCCTTGCTGGGTGCGCAAGCTCGCTTCAAATGCATTATCAAGCAGATTGCCAACAATTGCTGCAAACTCTGTGCTATCCAGCCCCTCGGGGAGTTGATGCAGTTGGCTGCCCGGAACAATAGTCATGGTGAGACCCAGTTCCCGCGCGCGCTGCACCTTGCCAAACAACAGACCGGCTACCTGACGATCGGCAAACGCGCCGCGCAGGCTGTCAATCAGTTGCTGTTGCGCCTGGGATTCCCCCTGCACCATGGCCAGAACCTTGTCATACTCTTTCATTTGCAGCAGACCATTGATAGTCGACATCCAGTTCAGATGCTCATGACGCAGCGTCCTCAGGCTCTCTACATACTGTTTGATTTGCGTTAACTGCGCATTAAGAGTAGCAATTTCATCTTTACTACGAAAACTGATGATTGCCCCAAGCAGTTCGTCACCGGAGCGAATCGCCTCACGGTTGGCGATAACGCTCAGTCCATTAAAGTTGACCATCGCGTCCTGTCGTTTTTCCGCAATCTGTTGGGTGAAAAAGTCCGCTGGCTGAACCACCTCACTCACCGGTTTTCCAAGCCACTTTCTCCCAGGTGAAGACAGCCCCAGCATTTTCCTCGCACTGCGGTTTATTGCGGTGATATATCCATCAGGATCCACGGCAATCAATCCTTCATATACCGAGCTGAACAACGCTTCCTGCTGACGTACCACACGCGCAATTTGTTTCGGTTCCATACCCAACATCTGCCGACGAATATGGGCAGCGAAAAACCAGGAGAGCAGCATCAGAACCAACAGCAGCAGGATAAATACCCCAGCCATTGGCAGTAAGAAATCCGATCGCCAGCTATCGATTTTGCTGATCAGATAACCAATTGAGACCACGCCAATGATTTTGCCATCGTCATCAAAGATGGGCGTTTTAGCGCGCATTGCCATCCCAATGGAGCCTTTACCGGTAATAAAGTAGCTCTCCCCTTTTTCCAGCGCACCGGGTTTGGTGAACTGCATCGGATAGCCAATCTTTTCCGGGTTCGGATGATATAGACGAATGGAGTTGGTATCCCCGATAACCACGTAGTCGAAGTCAGTTCCGCTCTGCAGTTTGTCGGCAATCGTCGCCAATCGCTTGTAATCACGATGCTTAACCGCCGTGATGATACTGTCGTTAGAGGCGATGATTTTGGCCTGATTCATTGCCATATCGCGGACATGCGTTGCCAGATAATCTTCAAAGCTGGCGGTGAAGTATTGTGCCAGGGCGGCAATGATAAAAACAGAAACGACCAGAATGAGCAGAAAGATACGTAAAGGAAACGCCAGACTGCGGAAAAAAGGAAACCGTGTTTTATTTTTCTGTTCTGCCATCACATTTTTCCTCACCGACGTTAACTAAAACTAATTTCTCATTGTAGTTGTAATTAAAATGTTCTATTTACACGTTATGGTATAAAACAAGATCGTTGCAGATTCCCCACCTTAAATCAATTAAACAAATTAAAACCACACCTTATTTTAGGGTTAAATTAATTAAAAAACTTAAAACCATAAAACACATTAAAACCTTCTAACTTATTGTGAAATAAATCAAAAATTACCTCCAAAATACCCCTTACGATGTATGCATCAGGGAAAAAAAGAAATACTCCGTAATAAAAAACCATTCCCTTCAATTGCAAACAAAACGTTATCAGGTTGCTAAACAGAGCAACAAAAACAGAAACCCAGTAACAAATATAGCATCGGGGCTCTATTCACTATGTTCGGTAATAATATATTCACGCAAGTTAAACGCTCAGAAAATAAAAAGATGGCGGCTATCGCGCAATTTCTGAAAGAGAATGATTTGAGCGTAGATACGACCGTCGAAGTATTTATCACCGTCACCCGTGACGACCGTCTGATTGCCTGCGGTGGTATCGCTGGGAATATTATTAAGTGTGTCGCAATCTGTGAATCTGTCCGTGGCGAGGGCTTAGCGCTAACGCTGGCGACTGAGTTAATCAACCTTGCCTATGAACGCCATTGTACGCACCTCTTCATCTATACCAAAACCGAGTACGAATCGCTGTTTAAACAGTGCGGTTTTTCTACGCTCACCAGCGTTCCCGGCATTATGGTATTGATGGAAAACAGCACCACACGTCTGAAACGCTACGCCGAGTCACTGGCAAAACAGCGTCATGATGGGAAAAAAATTGGCTGTATCGTCATGAACGCCAACCCCTTCACCAACGGACACCGTTTTCTGATCCAACAGGCGGCCGCGCAATGTGACTGGCTGCATCTGTTTTTGGTGAAAGAAGATACCTCACGTTTTCCGTATGAAGACCGCCTGGATCTGGTGCTTAAAGGAACAAAAGACATTCCGCGTTTAACCGTGCATCGCGGTTCGGAGTACATCATTTCCCGCGCCACATTCCCATGTTACTTCATCAAAGAGCAGAGCGTTATTAACCACTGCTACACCGAAATAGACCTGAAAATCTTCCGCCAGTATCTGGCTCCGGCTCTC
This sequence comes from Citrobacter sp. MGH105, assembly GCF_001037485.2. Lineage (NCBI taxonomy): Bacteria > Pseudomonadati > Pseudomonadota > Gammaproteobacteria > Enterobacterales > Enterobacteriaceae > Citrobacter > Citrobacter sp. MGH105. Next base: position 3,673,205 of record NZ_CP073048.1, read on the forward strand.
GGCGTCACGCACCGCTTCGTCGGTACTGAGCCGTATTGCACCGTCACCTCCCAGTATAACAACGATATGCGTTACTGGCTGGAGACCCCAATGCTTCCCGCCCCACCGATTGAACTGGTGGAAATTGAGCGGCTGTGCTTCCAGGAGATGCCGATTTCCGCCTCCTGGGTGCGCAAGCTGCTGGTTAAAAAAGATCTCACGGCTATCGCATCCCTGGTCCCTGACGCCACGCTGCAGTATCTGCAAAGCATGGTTGAACGAGCCTCATCGGGTGCGGCAGTCCGCCAAAATACCCCCGCATTAGCAACAGGTGAAAAATGAAAATAAACCAGGCAGCCGTCGCAGGCACACTCGAGTCCGGTGATGTGATGATTCGCATCGCCCCACTCGATTCGCAGGATATTGACCTGCAGGTTAACAGTAGCGTCGAAAAGCAGTTCGGTGATGCCATCCGGGCCACCATTCTGGACGTTCTGTTCCGCTACAACGTACGCGGCGTGCAATTGAATGTTGATGATAAAGGCGCACTGGACTGCATTTTACGTGCGCGACTGGAAGCACTACTGGCCCGCGCTGGCGGTATTCCGGCACTGCCATGGGAGGATTGCCAGTGATTTCCGAATCTTTGCAACAACGTAAAACCCGTACTCGCCGCAGCATGTTGTTCGTACCGGGCGCCAATGCCGCCATGGTCAGCAACTCGTTCATCTACCCGGCAGATGCGTTGATGTTCGACCTGGAAGACTCCGTCGCGTTGCGTGAAAAAGATACCGCTCGCCGCATGGTGTACCACGCGCTGCAGCATCCGCTGTATCACGACGTTGAAACCATCGTGCGTGTAAACGCCCTCGACTCCGAATGGGGCATCAACGACCTTGAAGCCGTGGTACGTGGCGGTGCTGACATCGTACGTTTACCGAAGACCGATACCGCGCAGGATGTCATCGACATCGAAAGCGAAATTCTGCGCATCGAAAACGCCTGTGGCCGTGAACCCGGCAGCACCGGTCTGTTAGCCGCCATCGAATCGCCGTTAGGCATTACTCGCGCGGTAGAAATTGCCCATGCTTCCGAACGTCTGATCGGTATTGCCCTGGGTGCGGAAGACTATGTACGTAACCTGCGCACTGAGCGCTCCCCGGAAGGTACTGAACTGCTGTTTGCCCGCTGCTCTATTTTGCAGGCTGCACGTTCTGCCGGTATTCAGGCGTTCGACACCGTGTATTCCGATGCCAACAACGAAGCGGGTTTCCTGCACGAAGCCGCACACATCAAGCAGTTGGGTTTTGACGGCAAATCGCTCATCAACCCGCGCCAGATCGAACTCCTGCATAACCTGTACGCCCCAACGCGCAAAGAGCTGGCTCACGCCCGTCTGGTTGTGGAAGCCGCTGAAGCCGCTGCTCGCGAAGGTCGTGGCGTAGTTTCCCTGAACGGCAAAATGGTCGACAGCCCGGTTATCGAGCGCGCCCTTCTGGTTATCTCCCGTGCAGAACTTTCCGGCATTCGCGAAGAATAAGGCAAAAAAATGACGCAGAAAATCGAACAGTCTCAACGCCAGGATCGCGTGGCGACCTGGAGCCGTCATGCAGAAAGTGAGCTTTCCGCTTATCAGAGCACCGCAAAAGTAGAATTGCAGGCGCAAAAACCGCGCGACAAAAAGCTGTGCGCTAACCTGGAGGACGCTATTCGTCGTTCAGGTTTACAGGATGGTATGACCATCTCTTTCCACCACGCTTTTCGTGGTGGCGATCTGACGATTAACCTGGTGATGGACGCCATCGCCAATATGGGCTTTAAAAATCTGACGCTGGCCTCCAGCTCTCTGAGCGACTGCCATGCTCCACTGGTTGAGCACATCCGTCAGGGTGTGGTTAGCCGCATTTATACCTCCGGTCTGCGTGGTCCGCTGGCGGAAGAAATCTCACGTGGCCTGTTGGCCGAGCCGGTACAAATTCACTCCCACGGTGGCCGTGTGCACCTGGTGCAAAGTGGCGAGCTCAGCATTGATGTGGCGTTCCTCGGCGTGCCGTCCTGCGACCAGTTTGGCAACGCCAACGGTTATACCGGTAAAGCGTGCTGCGGCTCACTGGGCTATGCCCGCGTAGATGCCGAAAACGCGAAACAGGTTGTCCTGCTGACTGAACAGCTGCTGACCTATCCGCATAACCCGGCCAGCATTACGCAGGACCAGGTAGATCTGATCGTGCAGATCGATCAGGTTGGCGATGCTGACAAAATTGGTGCCGATGCGACCCGCATGACCACCAACCCGCGTGAACTGTTAATCGCCCGTAGCGCGGCTGAGGTCATTGCTAATTCCGGCTACTTCAACGAAGGCTTCTCACTGCAGACAGGAACCGGCGGCGCCTCTCTGGCCGTTACGCGTTTCCTGGAAGACAAAATGCGCAGCCGCGATATCCGTGCCGACTTCGCGCTGGGCGGCATTACCGCTACCATCGTTGACCTGCACGAAAAAGGCCTGATTCGCAAACTGCTGGACGTTCAGAGTTTTGACCGTAACGCCGCAGAATCGCTGGCCCGCAATCCAAACCACATTGAGATCAGTGCCAACCAGTATGCCAACTGGGGCTCAAAAGGCGCATCCGTCGATCGTCTGGACGTCGTGGTGCTCAGCGCGCTGGAAGTTGATACCAGCTTCAACGTTAACGTACTGACCGGTTCTGACGGCGTACTGCGCGGCGCATCCGGTGGTCACTGCGATACCGCGGTTGCCGCTGCGCTGTCTATCATCGTCGCGCCGCTGGTTCGCGGACGCATCCCGACCCTGGTTGATAACGTGCTGACCTGCGTAACCCCAGGCTCCAGTGTTGACATTCTGGTCACCGACCACGGTATCGCCGTCAACCCTGCACGTCCGGAACTGGCAGAACGTCTGAAAGAAGCCGGTATGAAAGTGGTGTCCATTGAATGGCTGCGCGAACGTGCACAGCAGCTCACCGGTCAGCCACGCGCTATCGAATTCACTGACCGCGTGATTGCCGTTGTGCGTTACCGCGATGGTTCAGTGATTGACGTTGTGCATCAGGTGAAGGAATAAACCATGCACCTGCTCCCTGAATACGCCACCCAACACGCGGTTTCCATTCCGGAGCTGCTCGCCAGCCGCGATGAGAGACAAGCAAGGCAACAGGAGTGGCTGACACGCCACTCTGCGCCGCTGGTCTCGTTTACCGTCGTCGCACCGGGACCGATTAAAGACAGCGAATTAACCCGTCGTATCTTTAATCACGGCGTAACCGCCTTGCTCGCGTTGGCGGAACAATCCACCTGGATTGTCAGGGAGCAAACAGCGCTGGTTTCTGCCAGCGGTCCAGAAGGTCTTTTGTCTATTGAGGCTCCGGCCCACGACCTCAAGCTCGCCACAATTGAACTTGAGCATTCACACCCGCTGGGACGGCTATGGGACATCGATGTCCTGACCCCTGAAGGGGAAATTCTGTCCCGGCGTCATTTCGCACTCCCTGCCCGCCGCTGTCTGCTGTGCGAGCAAAGTGCTGCCGACTGTGCGCGGGGTAAAACCCACGCGTTTTCCGACTTACTCACTCAGATGGAGGCACTGCTGCATGATGCCGATTCCCGCAACATCAACCAATAACGCAGTCCTTCCTCTGGATCTGCCTGATGCTTACGCAACGCTTGCGTGGCGCGCCATGTTGACTGAAGTCAACCTGTCGCCCAAACCCGGTCTGGTAGATCGTATTAACAACGGCGCGCATAAAGATATGGCGCTGGAAGATTTTCATCGCAGCGCTGAAGCGATTCAGTCGTGGCTGCCACGTTTTATTGAATATGGGGCGTTTAGCGCACAGCTGTCGCCTGAAGATGTATTGAAAGGACTGCGCCCGCTGGGCATGGCCTGCGAAGCCGATATGTTCCGCGCCACCGCCGGGGTGAACACCCATAAAGGGAGCATCTTTTCACTGGGACTGCTGTGCGCCGCCATTGGCCGCCTGCACCAGCTCCAACTCACTGTTACCGCTGAAACCATTTGCTCTACGGCAGCAACATTTTGCCGTGGCCTGACCGAGCGCGAACTGCGCCAGAACAATCAACAACTCACGGCTGGCCAACGTCTTTATCAGCAATTGGGATTAACCGGCGCACGGGGCGAAGCCGAAGCGGGATATCCGCTAGTCATCCAGCATGCCCTGCCGCACTACCGCGCACTGCTGACTCAGGGCCGCGACCCTGAACTGGCGTTACTCGACACATTATTGCTGCTGATGTCTATCAACGGCGACACCAACGTGGCTTCACGTGGCGGCGTAGAAGGTCTGCGTTGGCTACAGCAGCAGGCCACCGCCCTGATGCAGCAAGGGGGGATTCGTACCCCTGCCGATCTCGAATATCTACACCAGTTCGACCAACAGTGCATTGAACGCAACCTCAGTCCCGGAGGTTGCGCCGATCTGCTGATCGTCACCTGGTTCTTAGCTCAGATTTCACAAGTTCATCATTATCACAATTAAAGATCCTTTCCGGAGAATCACACACATGTCTTTAGCAAAAGATAAAATATGGAAGTTATTGGCCCCCCTGGTCGTCATGGGTGTCATGTTTCTTATCCCCGTCCCTGATGGAATGCCTCCACAGGCCTGGCACTACTTTGCCGTGTTTGTGGCGATGATCGTCGGTATGATCCTGGAGCCAATTCCGGCAACAGCGATCAGCTTTATCGCCGTAACGATCTGCGTTATCGGCAGCAACTATCTGCTGTTTGATGCTTCAGAACTGGCCGACCCGGCATTTAAAGCGGGTAAGCAAGCGCTGAAATGGGGTCTGGCTGGCTTCTCCAGCACCACCGTGTGGTTGGTGTTTGGTGCGTTTATCTTCGCACTGGGTTATGAAGTCACCGGTCTGGGTCGTCGTATCGCGCTGTTCCTGGTGAAATTCATGGGTAAACGTACCCTGACGCTGGGCTATGCGATTGTTATCATCGACATTCTGCTGGCACCGTTTACTCCATCCAACACCGCGCGTACCGGTGGTACCGTATTCCCGGTTATCAAAAACCTGCCGCCGCTGTTTAAATCATTCCCGAACGATCCTTCAGCGCGCCGTATCGGTGGATATTTGATGTGGATGATGGTCATCAGCACCAGCCTGAGCTCCTCGATGTTCGTGACCGGCGCTGCGCCAAACGTACTGGGACTGGAATTCGTCAACAAAATTGCCGGTATTCAAATCAGCTGGTTGCAGTGGTTCCTCAGCTTCCTGCCGGTCGGTATTATTTTGCTGATCGTTGCTCCGTGGCTGTCATACGTTCTGTACAAACCAGAAGTTACTCACAGTGCTGAAGTTGCCGCTTGGGCCGGTGATGAACTGAAAGGCATGGGTAAACTTACCCGTAAAGAGATAACGCTGATCGGTCTGGTACTGCTCAGCCTGGGCCTGTGGGTCTTCGGTGGTAAACTGATTGATGCAACCGCAGTGGGCCTGCTGGCTGTCTCCCTGATGCTGGCGCTGCACGTTGTACCGTGGAAAGACATTACCCGTTATAACAGCGCATGGAACACTCTGGTTAACCTCGCCACGCTGGTCGTTATGGCGAATGGTTTAACCCGTTCAGGCTTCATCGACTGGTTCGCCAACACTATGAGCACGCACCTGGAAGGCTTCTCGCCTAACGCGACCGTGATCGTTCTGGTGCTGGTGTTCTACTTTGCTCACTACCTGTTTGCCAGCCTTTCCGCTCACACCGCCACCATGCTGCCGGTTATTCTGGCCGTCGGTAAAGGTATCCCGGGCGTGCCGATGGAACACCTGTGTATCCTGCTGGTACTGTCCATCGGTATCATGGGCTGTCTGACTCCATATGCAACAGGCCCAGGCGTTATCATCTACGGCTGTGGTTATGTGAAGTCCAAAGACTACTGGCGTCTGGGTGCTATCTTCGGCGTTATCTACATCGCTATGCTTCTGCTGGTCGGTTGGCCGATTCTGGCAATGTGGAGCTAATCATTCCTGTTCACGCCTGATGAAAATGATGCCAGTCAGCTAAACCTGACTGGCATTTTTTATGATTAAATAGATGATATTCAGAATTTATATAAGTGTCCGAAATCATCATGACATCAACATGGCGTTATTCTTCGTTGCTGGCAGCACTCTTGCTGCCAGTTTCTGCAGCTCAGGCCGATGAACTTCAGGCAAAACAGTACGCTGATTTTGACAGCTACGTGCTGGCTCTCTCCTGGCAAACCGGATTTTGTCAGAGCCAACACGAGCGTAATCGTCAGGAGCCTGACGAATGTCGTTTGCAAAAAGAGAGCGCAGACAAAGCGGATTTCCTGACCGTTCACGGTTTATGGCCCAGCCTGCCTAAATCCATTGCCGCCCGTGGAGTAGACAATCGCCGTTGGATGCGTTTTGGCTGCGCGACTCGCCCTATTCCCAACCTGCCTGAAGCCCGCGCCAGCCGTAAATGCGCGGCCCCCGAAACCGGGCTGTCGCTGGAAAGCGCGGCAAAACTCAGCGCCGTAATGCCCGGCGCTGGAGGGAGATCCTGTCTGGAACGTTACGAGTATGCCAAACATGGCGCGTGTTTCGGTTTTGATCCCGACGCGTACTTCGGCACGATGGTACGGCTGAATAATGAGGTTAAGAACAGCGAGGTGGGCAAATTCCTGGCGGAAAACTACGGCAAAACCGTCAGCCGTAACGCATTTGACGCCGCCGTTGCCAAAAGCTGGGGCAAAGAGAACGTCAAAGCTGTGAAGCTAAGCTGCCACGGCAATCCAGCGTATCTCACTGAGATCCAGTTATCCCTGAAAGCCGACAACATCAACCAGACGTTATCTGCCCAGTCATTCTTACCGCAACCGCATCCAGGTAGCTGCGGTAAACAGTTTATTATCGACAAAGTGGGATACTGAAACTTGTGACCGACGCTGCGAGCTGGCGTCGGTCCGTAAACTTAGCGTTTTGCACGGGCGTCCGGGCGAACTAAATCAAAACGATGTGTTTCACTGATCGAATAATACGCCGTTGGCCCACCTGCACGCAGTACCGGCTTCGCTTTCGCCGTCTGATAGATGCCGTCTTCCAGGAGCGTTTCATCTATGTGAATGCCTACCACTTCCCCCAACACCAGCCAGGTTTCAACCGGTGAGCCATCAGCAGTAGTCAGTTGCAGGCTTTGCGATAAGCGGCACTCAAAATTGACCGGGCTTTGCGCCACGCGCGGCACGTTGACTATCCGGCTATCTGCCTTGCTAAGCCCGGCGGCAAAAAACTCGTCCTCACCGTGCGGCAAGCTGGCTGACGTTTCGTTCATCGCAGTGGCCAGCTCAAGAGTCGTCAGGTTCCAGACAAATTCACCAGTTTCGATAATATTCTGCACGCTGTCTTTCCAGCCGCTGCTGGCGAAACCGATAATCGGCGGATGATAGTTAAAACAGTTAAAGAAACTGTACGGTGCCAGATTGTGCCGACCGTTGCCGTCACGCGACGCAATCCAGCCAATCGGGCGCGGTCCAATGATGGCATTTAGCGGGTCGTGCGGTAAGCCGTGTCCCTGTGACGGTTGATAGAAATACATAGCGTTCCCTGTTGAAGTTAACGTCAGCGCAGCACAAATTATGCTTCGCTCATCCCCCTGGAAAAAGAAGATCAGCGTAGAACAATCTGCCAACGATTACGACTGAATAAAGTTGAGCAGGTCACCGTTGATCTGTTGCTTATGGGTGGTGCAAATGCCATGCGAGCCGCCGACATATACCTTCAACTGCGAGTCCGGCAGTATTTCCGCCGCGACCTTTCCGCAGGTTTCAAACGGGACAATCTGATCGTCATCACCGTGGATCACCAGCGTCGGGATGGTCATCTTTTTGAGGTCTTCACGCAGATCTGTTTCCGAAAACGCGTGTATACAGTCGTACAACGCTTTGATGGAACCTTGTAAGCCTTGTTCAACAAAACTTTCCCTGACGGCTTTCGACTCTTTTGCGCCCGGACGGTTGTAGCCATAGAATGCAGCGGTCAGTTCATAGAAAAAGGCGGCGCGATCGTTCAAAACCCCCTCACGGATGCCATCGAATACCTCTTTCGGCACGCCATTTGGGTTAAAGTCAGTCTTGATCATGATGGGCGTCACCGCGCCAATTAACACCGCTTTTGCCACCCGCTGCGTCCCATGCCGGCCAATATAACGAGCCACTTCCCCACCGCCGGTAGAGTGTCCGACATGTACGGCATCTTTAAGATTGAGATGCGCGGTAAGTTCAGCCAGGTCGTCAGCATACTGATCCATATGATGTCCATCCCAGGGTTGGGCCGAACGCCCATGTCCGCGCCTGTCATGGGCGATCACACGAAATCCTTTCGATCCAAGGAACAGCATCTGATCTTCAAACGCGTCTGCCGTCAGCGGCCAACCGTGACTAAACACAATAGGTTGTCCACTTCCCCAGTCTTTAAAATGCAAATAGCTGCCGTCTTTCAAGGTAAGTTTGTCGTACTGGCTCATGAGATCTCCTGTCGCGGAACACTGAGTTGTTTGACGCGCCCGCAGCGAGCGCTTAAAAAGCATAATGCAAATTGGAGAACGATCACGTTTTTCGGCTAAAATCACACCATATGCGACAATATTGATGATTTACCTGAATGTGAACTAAATCACTTCAAACATGGGGTAAGTCTCAGTATCATCATAAAAGCTAAACCCTTGCCGCCTGACGGTGAGGGTTTTCTTTTGGGATTATTTACCTGCGCACCCGCAGTATCGACGACATGGAGTAATAAATGTCCAGACCAACTATCATCATTAACGACCTCGATGCGGAACGCATTGACCGCCTGTTGGAGCAACCTGCGTTTGCTGGTTTACCGATTGCCGACGCCCTGAACGCCGAGCTGGATCGTGCCCAAATGTGTTCTCCAGAAACCATGCCGCACGACGTCGTGACCATGAACAGCCGCGTGAAATTCCGCAATCTGAGTGATGGCGAAGTCCGTGTGCGTACCCTGGTGTATCCGGCCACTATGACTGACAGCAACACACAGCTTTCGGTAATGGCACCTGTCGGCGCTGCACTTCTGGGGCTACGCGTGGGTGATACCATTCATTGGGAACTGCCAGGCGGGACCTCAACGCACCTCGAAGTTATCGAGCTTGAGTATCAGCCTGAAGCTGCAGGCGACTACCTGCGCTAACTCTGTCTTATCAAAGCCACTCGCTTTATCTTACAGGGGATGCATCCGCATCCTCTTTCCGGTTAGATCTCCCTGCTCCTCGCTTTCTTTCCTGTTCGCAAAACATAAATCTGTGTCGTGACTGACAGAATCATTTTTAATACTATGCTGTTATGTGTTCATGTAATGACAAGGAGAATGTTTATGTACAACACAATCATAATGCCTGTTGATGTATTCGAAATGGAACTGAGCGACAAGGCTATTCGCCATGCAGAATTTCTGGCCCAGGATAAAGGGGTTATTCATCTGCTGCATGTGCTGCCAGGCTCAGCGAGCTTAAGCCTGCATCGCTTTGCGGCCGATGTCCGTCGTTTTGAAGAGCATTTGCAACACGAAGCGGAAACCCGTCTGCAAACGATGGTCGGTCACTTCAGCATCGATCCTTCCCGTATTAAACAACACGTCCGCTTTGGCAGCGTCCGTGACGTTGTCAACGAGTTGGGTGAAGAGTTGAATGCGGATGTCGTTGTCATTGGGTCGCGTAACCCATCAATCAGCACCCACCTGCTCGGCTCAAACGCTTCCAGCGTTGTTCGACACGCGACTTTGCCAGTGCTGGTTGTTCGTTAACAGCCACTGATTTGCTAAAGAAAACCCCTGCCAGGTTAACGCCTGACAGGGGTTTTTATAGTGCAGGTGAGTCTTACTTTTTTTATGCTACTGTCGTGCGAATCAGATAATCAAACGAACTTAACGAGGCCTTCGCGCCTTCACCTGTCGCGATGATAATCTGCTTATACGGTACGGTGGTGCAGTCACCGGCAGCGAAAACGCCTTTCACGCTGGTTTCGCACTTGGCATCGATGATGATTTCACCCATACGGTTACGTTCAACGGCACCTTCCAGCCAGTTGGTGTTCGGTAGCAGCCCAATCTGAACAAAAATACCGGCCAGTTCCACATTGTGAACATCGCCGCTCACACGGTCACGATACTCTAGGCCAGTAACTTTGCTGCCATCGCCTTTCACTTCTGTCGTTTGCGCATTCAGAATGATGTCGACGTTTTTCAGACTGCGAAGCTTATTCTGCAGCACCTGGTCGGCCTTCATTTCAGGAGCAAACTCCAGCAGCGTCACATGTTCAACAATACCTGCCAGGTCGATAGCCGCTTCAACGCCGGAGTTACCGCCGCCAATCACCGCAACACGCTTGCCTTTAAACAGCGGGCCATCACAGTGAGGGCAGTAGGTTACGCCTTTGGTGCGATACTGATCTTCACCCGGAACGTTCATGTTGCGCCATTTCGCGCCGGTGGCGATGATAATGCTACGTGCTTTCAGCACCGCGCCGGAGGCCGTTTCAATCTGATGCAAACCGCCTTCCTGCGCTGCTGGAATGAGTTTGCTCGCGCTCTGGCTGTCAATCACATCGACATCATAATCATCAACATGTGCTTTCAGCGCACCTGCCAGTTTCTGACCTTCAGTTTTCGGTACTGAGATATAGTTTTCAATATCAATAGTATCAAGGACCTGACCGCCAAAACGTTCGCCCATCAGACCGGTGCGAATGCCTTTACGTGCAGAGTACACCGCTGCCGCCGCACCTGCAGGACCAGAACCGACAATCAATACGTCATAAGCATCGCGCTTATTCAGCTCTTCAGCCGCACGTTTTTCTGCGCCAGTATCCACTTTCGCCACGATCTCAGTCAGCGTCATACGCCCCTGACCGAACTCTTTGCCGTTCATAAATACCGCCGGAACGCCCATCACGTTACGATCGGTGATTTCGTTCTGGAAAGTACCGCCGTCAATCGCCGTATGTTTGATACGTGGGTTCAGCACCGCCATCAAGTTCAGCGCCTGCACCACGTCCGGGCAGTTATGGCAGGAAAGTGAATAATAGGTTTCAAATTCAAAATCACCGTCGAGATCGCGGATCTGCTCCAGCAACGTCTGCGCCTCTTTTGACGGATGACCACCGGTCCACAACAGCGCCAGCACCAGAGAGGTAAACTCATGACCCAGCGGAGAACCGGCAAAACGCGGTCCCTGGTGAGAACCGGGATTGGTAATCAGGAACGATGGCTTACGCACCGCCAGAGTATTGTCTTCTTTGAAGGTGACTTTTTCTGACAGTTCAGCAATTTCAGTCAGCAGTTCCTTGATTTCTGCCGATTTAGCGCTGTCGTCCAGCGTCGCAATCAGCTCAACAGGTTTGGTCAGTTTCTCAAGGTAAGCCCTGAGCTGGGTTTTCATATTTGTGTCGAGCATTCTTCTTCCCTCTCTGAAAACATCATCATGCAAGCCGATTTTGCGGGACTGCATTAATGCAACTTGCGTCATGGTGCTGGAATGAAACAGGCGCAAATTTGCGCCTGTGGAATGCCGGATGCACTACGTTTATCCGGCCTACAAACTACGCGACTTAGATTTTACCAACCAGGTCCAGAGATGGCGCTAAGGTTGCTTCACCTTCTTTCCATTTCGCCGGGCAAACTTCACCTGGGTGGGAAGCGACGTACTGTGCGGCTTTGATTTTACGCAGCAGGTCAGACGCATCACGGCCGATACCTTCAGCAGTAACTTCGATTGCCTGGATGATACCCTGCGGGTCAACAACGAAGGTTGCGCGGTCAGCCAGACCTTCATCTTCACGCATGTTGTCGAAGTTACGGGTCAGGGCGCCAGTCGGGTCGCCGATCATCGCGTATTTGATTTTTGCGATGGTTTCAGAGCTGCTGTGCCATGCTTTGTGGGTGAAGTGGGTGTCGGTAGAAACGGAATACACATCTACGCCCAGTTTCTGCAGTTCTTCGTAATGGTCTGCAACGTCACCCAGCTCGGTCGGGCATACGAAAGTAAAGTCAGCCGGGTAGAAGAAGAAGACGCTCCAGCGACCTTCGGTATCTTTCTCGGTTACTTCGATGAACTCACCGTTTTTGAACGCCTGGTTTTTGAAAGGTTTAATTTTGGTATTAATCAAAGACATCTGTACTTCCTCCGTGTTTTCGTTGAGAGATAAGTTAACGAAAATCTCTTCGCAGGGCTAATGCGTTTCCTTTATCAAATCAATAAGCGTTAACTAACAACTCACTCAAACTCATGTTGTGAACCTAAAGATAAAAGTAAAAAAGGCCCCCTTTGCAGGGAGCCTCATTACCCGAGCTACCCGCAGGTAACGTCAGTGCCAGCAGAGCTGGCTATGTGTTGCGCTCTACATTACCTTAACAAAGGTCGTAACAGCGATGGGGATTACATCACCCAACTAAAGAAAGGGCAATCGACAGACCGTCGATCTTACCTATGGCTGTGATAGGTTTTGCAATTAAGCCCACTTTCCTGCTGATTTTATAAGGAAAATCAATGTTTAAACGCATCTTACTCTTAACTCTTCTCCCCGCTATCGTGCACGCAGAGGAGCTCCCTGCCCCTGTTAAAGCCATTGAGAAACAGGGAATTACCATCCTGAAGCCCTTCGACGCACCGGGTGGAATGAAAGGCTATCTGGGAAAATACCAGGACATGGGGGTCACTATCTATGTCACGCCTGACGGTAAACATGCCATCTCCGGCTACATGTATAATGAAAAAGGCGAAAACCTCAGTAATGCGCTCATAGAAAAAGAGATCTATGCCCCTGCCGGACGTGAGATGTGGCAGCGAATGGAAAAAGCGTCGTGGATTCTGGACGGGAAAAAAGAGGCCCCGGTCATCGTTTACGTGTTTGCCGATCCCTTCTGTCCTTATTGCAAACAGTTCTGGCAGCAGGCGCGCCCATGGGTAGATTCCGGTAAAGTTCAGTTGCGTACGCTGCTGGTTGGCGTGATCAAGCCTGAAAGCCCGGCAACTGCTGCTGCGATCCTGGCATCCGAAGATCCGGCCAAGACCTGGCATGACTATGAAGCATCCGGCGGGAAAATGAAGCTGGAAATCCCGGCTTCAGTCCATCCAGAACAGATGAAGGTACTGAATATCAACCAAAAAATCATGGATGATTTAGGTGCTAATGTGACGCCCGCGATCTACTACATGAGCAAAGACGATACGTTACAACAGGAAGTGGGATTACCCGATAAGGAAAAATTAAATATTATTATGGGGAATAAATAAAGGTAACAAAATGAGTGATTGTTATGGTTCTCATTTCAATCACTCTTTTAAATATATTTTTATCTTAACTATCAAGCAATCTGTGTTATTTTAGTTTAAGTTAATCATTCATTAAGCTATAAACATAAATTCTAAGAATGATTAGAATTTAAATTATTCAATAATTGAATTACCCAATACATTACCATCACAGGAAGGTATGCATGGCTAACCTCTATGACCTCAAAAAATTCGATCTTAACCTGTTGGTAATTTTTGAATGTATTTATCAACATTTGAGCATCAGTAAAGCTGCGGCAACACTGTATATCACCCCTTCAGCCGTCAGCCAGTCATTACAGCGACTGCGTACACAGTTTAACGATCCCCTGTTTATTCGCTCAGGCAAAGGCATTACGCCTACGGTCACAGGGGTAAATCTTCATCTTCACCTTGAAAAAAATCTCAACAATCTGGAACAAACCATCAATATCATGCACGGTTCCAGCCTGAAAAATAAATTCGTCATCTACAGCCCACAAATTACAACCAATCTGAATGTGACATCTTTAATTAATAACCTCAGAGAAAACTCAGATATTGAAATTGAACATCATGATATATTGATGTCAGCAGAATCGGCTGAAAATATCCTTGCATATCGTAAAGCCGATCTGGTTATTTCAATAACACCGGTCCACAATCGGTCTATTGTATGCACTCATTTTAAGACCATTGAGTGTGTTTTAGTATGCAGCGGCAACCACCCCAGAATAAATGAAACGAGTACACTCGAACAAATCCAACAAGAACAGTTTACATATTTTTCCTCTGAAGAACAGGGTATTAAAGATTATCGTTCCCGTGTCAGTGAATCGATGGTATTCCATAACGTCGGTTTTAGTAGCGATTCCTTACTCTCGATTGCTAACGTTATCGCCACTACGGATATTATTGGTTTTCTCCCCAAACAAATTTATGAACTTTATCAACCAGCATTGAACTTTAAAGAAATAAAAACCGATTTTGAATTGCCAAAAATTAAACTATTCATCATGTATAACCGCGCATCACTTAATAACAAAGCCTTTGCAGATTACATAAACAAACTATCTTTAGATAGTTAATGATAACGCATTTAAATTCATACAAAACATATAACGGTGACATTACATGCAAATAATGAATATATTTAAATATTGCATGTCGCAAGAAAAAGCCTATCTTATTACGGACATTTATTATGGCTGCAAATAATAAAAATTCGATATGGATTTGATATGTCTGTTTATAAAATACCGTTGGATAAAAATGTTCTGCAAGCAGCACAGGAACGCATTACCTGGACGCTTGAGACTCTACCGCGTGTCTGCGTTTCTTTCTCTGGAGGTAAAGATTCGGGGTTAATGTTACATCTGACCGCCGCCATTGCCCGCCAGTTACAGAAAAAAATAAACGTCTTATTTATCGACTGGGAGGCTCAGTTTTCCTGCACTATCGACTATGTCCAGGCGCTACGCGAGAGTTATTCCGATATCATCGAAGAATTTTATTGGGTTGCATTGCCACTGACGACGCAAAATTCACTGTCACAATTTCAGCCTGAATGGCAATGCTGGGAACCGGGTACTCAATGGGTGCGCCAACCGCCCGCAGATGCCATTACCGATCCCGAGTTTTTCTCTTTCTATCAACCCGGTATGACTTTCGAGCAATTTGTTCGTGAGTTCGCTGAATGGTTTTCGCAGAAACGACCGGCCGCCATGATGGTCGGGATCCGCGCCGATGAGTCATATAATCGTTTTGTCGCCATTGCGAACTCGAAAAAACAGCGTTTTGCCGATGACAAACCTTGGACCACCAGCGCCCCCGGTGGGCATACCTGGTATATTTATCCTATTTATGACTGGAAAACTGCTGACATCTGGACGTGGTTTGCGAAGTCAATGCTCCCGTGTAATCCCCTGTACAACCTGATGTATCAGGCAGGGGTTCCCACGCGATACATGCGTATCTGCGAACCCTTTGGACCAGAACAACGCCAGGGGCTGTGGCTTTACCATGTTATTGAGCCTGAACGCTGGGCAATGATGTGCTCCCGCGTCAGCGGGGTAAAAAGTGGCGGGATATATGCTGGTCAGGACAACCATTTTTACGGTCACCGCAAAATATTAAAACCCGAACATTTAAGCTGGCAGGAATACGCCATGCTGTTATTGAAGAGTATGCCGGAAACGACCGCCGAACATTATCGCAACAAAATCGCCGTCTATTTACAGTGGTATAAGAAAAAAGGCATGGAGAATATCCCACAAACCCAGGAAAGAGATATTGGTTCAGTGGATATTCCGTCGTGGCGGCGTATCTGTAAGGTCCTGCTGAATAACGACTATTGGTGCCGGGCTCTCTCATTTAGTCCAACGAAACCCAAAAACTATCAACGTTACAATGAGCGTATGAAAACAAAACGCCAGGAATGGGGACTCTTATGCAACAGCGATTAACTCAGGAACTCCTCGGCTTTCTTTCTGGTTTATCAGAACCAGAGAGAATTGAAGCCATAAATGAATTCAGAAAGGCAATACACAGCGTCAGTCCCTTTCGCGAGGAGCCCGTAGATTGCGTTCTTTGGGTTAAAAATGATCATATTTCACCCAATGACTACAACCCCAATAACGTTGCGCCACCGGAGAAAAAGCTGCTGCTGAAGTCCCTCGAGGCTGACGGGTTTACACAGCCCATTGTGGTGGTTCACTCAACGGCTGAAGAGTACGAAATTGTCGACGGTTTCCACCGCCACGAGTTAGGTAAAGCCAAAGCCTCACTGAGGCCCAGGCTGAAAGGATATCTGCCGGTTGCCTGTTTAGAACGCGAACGCCATGAGCGTATGGCGGCAACCATTCGCCACAACCGCGCTCGCGGGCGTCATCAAATCCACGCCATGTCCGAGATTGTCCGCGAGCTATCGCAACTGGGATGGAGTGAAGAAAGAATTGGCAAGGATCTTGGTATGGACAGCGACGAGGTGTTACGCCTGAAGCAAATTAACGGCCTGCAAGCGTTGTTTGCCGACCGTCGATTCTCCAAAGCCTGGACCGTGAAATAGCTACAACGAAACCAGACGCTCGGCTGCCGCTAACAGCGTCGATTCTTGCTTGGCAAAACAGAGGCGAATCAGTTTATGCGGGAAAGGATCGGCGCAGAACACCGACAGCGGAATTGCCGCCACGCCCACTTCAGTGGTCAGCCACTGGCAAAACTCCACGTCGTTAAGCGAGGAAACGGCGCTGTAATCGACCAGTAAAAAGTATGTGCCTTCACACGGCAGAATTTCCAGTCGACTATCACGCAGTGCGTTCACCAACACGTCGCGTTTTTTCTGATAAAACGCGGGCAGTTCGCGATAGTGTACCGGATCTTCTCGTAGCATATCCGCCAGTGCGAGCTGAGCCGGCGTGTTGACGGAAAACGTCAGATACTGGTGCACTTTTCGTAGCTCAGCGCTAATGGCGGCTGGCGCAACGCAGTATCCGACCTTCCAGCCAGTCATATGGTAGGTCTTACCAAACGATGAAACAGCAACAGCGCGTTCCCGCAGCTCTGAATGTGCCAGCACGCTGGCATGCCCCTGTTTGGCGAAACAGATATGCTCATAAACTTCGTCGCTGATGACAAAGATCTCGCGTTCTTTAATCGCCTGCCACAGCGCGTCAAAATCGGCGTGATGCCACACAGTGGCAGAAGGGTTATGTGGCGTGTTCAGGATAACCAATCGGGTACGGTCGCTGAGTAAGGCACCAAACGCCTGCCAGTCGACGCGAAAAGCCGGTGGTTGCAGGGCAATACGTTTAACCACACCGCCGGATAATTCAACCGCAGGCGCATAGCTGTCGTAGCTCGGGTCAAAACAAATCACCTCATCACCTGGGCGCACCAGCGCAGTGATCGCGGCATACAATGCTTCCGTGGCCCCCGCCGTGATGGTCACTTCATTATTCGCGTCAGGTTTATAGCCATACAGGTCTGCCGTTTTATCCGCGATAGCTTCGCGCAGCGGCTGCACGCCCGTCATCGGCGCATACTGGTTTGCGCCATGCGCGACGTGATACGCCAGACGCTCTTGCAAAAAGAGTGGACCGTCAAAATCAGGAAATCCCTGCGAGAGGTTAATGGCCTGATGCTGCTGCGCCAGCGCACTCATTTGCGTGAAGATAGTGGTGCCCAGATTAGGCAGTTTGCTTTGCGGAATCAGCGGGTTATTACTCATTATTGTTATCCCAGCGTGTGATGTTGTGGTTGAAGCCACTATAGCACGATGCTAGTATTTGGCAATCAAGACGTTCAGACGTCCATATAAAAATAACCTGCCTGGACAGGACAGCCAAAAGGACAACACAACATGAGTAATACCGAGATTCGCGTCGTCACCGGCCCAGCCAACTATTTTTCCCATCCTGGCAGCCTGTCGAGACTGAACGATTTTTTCTCTGCCGACCAACTTTCACGCGCCGTGTGGGTTTATGGTGAACGCGCCATCGATGCGGCCCGCCCTTACCTGCCAGAGGCTTTTCATCTTGCCGAGGCTAAACGCCTGCTGTTTACGGGACATTGCAGCGAAACCGATGTTGCTCAACTGGCAAAAGAGTCGGGAGAGGATCGCAGTGTGGTGATTGGCGTGGGTGGCGGTACATTGCTCGACACCGCTAAAGCGTTGGCCCGTCGTCTGGATCTGCCGTTTGTCGGTATTCCTACTATCGCGGCGACCTGCGCTGCCTGGACGCCGCTCTCCGTCTGGTATAACGATTCGGGCCAGGCACTACATTTCGAAATTTTCGCTGACGCGAACTTCCTCGTGCTGGTCGAACCCGGGATCGTTCTCAATGCGCCAGAAGAATACTTACTGGCGGGGATCGGCGACACGCTGGCAAAGTGGTATGAAGCCGTCGTGCTCGCACCTCAGCCGGAAACACTGCCATTGACAGTACGTCTGGGTATTCAAGCTGCGCAGACCATCCGCGACGTCCTGCTGGAAAGCAGCGAGCAGGCGCTGGCAGACAAACAACAAGGCACGCTAAGCCGCACGTTTTGCGATGTGGTAGATGCGATTATTGCCGGAGGCGGCATGGTTGGTGGTCTGGGCGAGCGCTACACACGCGTGGCGGCAGCGCATTCTGTTCACAATGGCCTGACCGTCCTCCCACAAACCGAGAAGTTTTTACACGGCACCAAAGTGGCGTACGGCATCCTGGTGCAGAGCGCGCTGCTGGGACAAGATGATGTGCTGGCGCAGTTAATTACTGCTTATCAGCGATTCAACCTGCCAACCCGGTTAGCTCAACTGCAAGTGGACATCAATAACCGCGCCGAAATCGACAAAGTGATTGCGCACACTCTGCGCCCGGTGGAGTCCATTCACGCCCTGCCGGTAACGTTAACGCCGGAGACACTGCGCGCAGCATTCGAAAAGGTGGAGTCGTTTACGGTGTGATTATGGTGCGGGTTGCCTGATGGCGGCTTCGCCTTATCAGGCCTACGGTCAGAGCATTGTGGTAGGCCGGATAAGCATCAACGCCATCCGGCAAAAAATCAACAGCACTTCGCGCCACCTTTCCCGCCATATCGTGCATCCTGGCGCTCACGGAAAAATTCTTCGTAGGTCATTGGCGTCTGGTCCGGATGCGTGACGCGCATATGTTCAACATAGTTGTCATAATCCGGCATACCTATCATTAATCGGGCGGTTTGGCCTAAATACTTCCCGGCTTTGGCGAGTGTTTCAAACATAGTGTTTCCCTTTCGTACAAACGCCCTCCCCGTTCAGGAGAGGGCTCGTTGGTTAAGAGAATATTAGTGCGCGCCTTTCGCCTGCGCCACGATCTCTTCAACATTCTCAGGCATTGGCTCGTACGGTGTCTCTTTCGACGTTGGTTTGTCCTCTTTCAATGCTGCCAGCGCAGTTTTGATGGAGAACAGACCCAGCACCACAACGACTACCATGAAGAAGATGGTGAGACCCGCATCCAGGCGGTTGTTAAACACCAGTTGCGTCAGCTGCGACTGGGTGTATTGCGCCGGAATGTTACCGCTGTCGATCATCGCCTGGAACTTGTTGGCGATAGCCAGGAAGCCGATTTTCGCATCCGGGCTAAACGCTTTCTGCCAGCCAGCGGTCAGGGTACAAATTAGCAACCAGGCCGTTGGCACCAGCGCCACCCACGCGTAGCGCTGGCGTTTCATCTTGAACAGCACCACAGCACAGAGCATCAACGCCATACCGGCCAGCATCTGGTTAGCGATACCAAACAGCGGCCACAGGGTATTAATACCACCCAGAGGATCCACCACGCCCTGGTGTAAGAAGTAACCCCAGGCCAGCACGCACAGCGCTGTAGCCAGCAGGTTTGCAGGCAGCGAATCGGTACGTTTCAGGCTCGGTGATACCACGCCCAGCAAGTCCTGCAGCATAAAGCGCGCGGCGCGTGTACCGGCATCTACCGCCGTCAGAATAAACAACGCTTCAAACAGAATGGCGAAGTGATACCAGAACGCCACATCCATCATGCCACCCAGCGCGCCGTGCAGAATGTACGCCATCCCGACGGCCAGCGTCGGCGCACCACCTGCGCGGGAGATGATGGATTGCTCACCCACTTCATTGGCGATTTGATGCAGGGTGTCTGGCGTAATGGCAAAGCCCCAACTGCTGACTACCTGCGCCGCAGAAGCCACTACGTCAACCGTGCCCGCAGGAGCCAGCACCGCCATCGGGCTGTTCATCGCAAAGTACACTCCCGGATCGATGATGCACGCTGAAACCAGCGCCATAATGGCGACAAAGGATTCCATCAGCATTCCGCCGTAGCCGATAAAGCAGGCCTGCCCTTCATTCGCCAGCATCTTCGGCGTGGTTCCGGAGGAGATCAGCGCATGGAAGCCAGAAACCGCACCACAGGCAATGGTAATAAACAGGAACGGGAACAAGTTACCGGTCCAGACCGGGCCAGTACCGTCAACAAACTTGGTCAGCGCTGGCATGGTCAGCGTCGGACGCATGATCAGAATCCCTACTGCCAGACCAACAATGGTGCCGATTTTCAGGAAGGTAGAGAGGTAATCACGCGGGGCCAGCAGCAGCCACACCGGCAGGACGGCGGCAACAAAACCGTAGCCCACCAGCATCCACGTCAGCTGTACGCCGGTAAAGTCAAAGTACGGTGCCCAGGTCGGGCTTTCAGCCACCCAGCCGCCGGAAATAATGGCAAACACCAGGAACACCAGACCGATGACCGACACTTCGCCAATGCGGCCCGGGCGCAGATAGCGCAGATAAATCCCCATGAAGATCGCCAGCGGGATGGTGAACGCCACGGTGTAGGTTCCCCACGGACTGTGGGTCAGCGCTTTCACGACGATCATCGCCAGTACCGCGAGAATAATCACCATGATCATAAAACAGGCCACCAGCGCAATAACGCCCGCCGTTGGGCCCATCTCTTCTTTCACCAGTTCGCCAAGGGAACGACCATCGCGACGGGTAGAAACAAACAGCACCATGAAGTCCTGCACCGCACCCGCCAGTACCACCCCGGCGAGAAGCCAGATCATCCCCGGCAGATAGCCCATTTGCGCCGCCAGCACCGGTCCAACTAACGGACCCGCTCCGGCAATTGCCGCAAAATGGTGACCAAACAGCACTTTTTTATCGGTGGGAACATAATCCAGACCGTCGTTATGGCGCACGGCTGGCGTCATACGCGTCGGGTCAAGCGCCAGTACATTTTTCGCGATGTACAGGCCGTAGAAACGGTAAGCGATAAGGTAGACACAGACCGACGCCACGACTATCCACAACGCGTTGATCTGTTCACCACGATTTAATGCGATATAGCCGAGGGCAAATGCTCCCATAACGGAGAGCACTGTCCAGACGAGGTACTTCCCTGATTTGTTCATAGTTGTTATCCGTTGTCCGATCCAGAGAGATGTTACATTTTGTTTCTATAACATCTTTTCTGAATTTAACAACCTGACAACCATGCAAACCCGAAGTATCACTGAGTATTTACATTGCATTGTTAACTAGATCACTTCATTTACCTGTTAACTCTGCAATTTCATTTTACTTTGCCGGGTGACCTCACCCCATCACCGCAGTGCCTAAACGGCAGGTGCAGCAGCGTCGTCCCTGCTCATCAAAGATGACGATTTCCCAGCTTTGATTTTGACGCCCAAGGTGCAGCGGCTGGCAAACGCCGCGCACTTTCCCCTGCGATACCGCCCGATGATGCGTGGCGTTGAGTTCCGTCCCCACCACGCATTGCCCGTCGCGGGTCATCAGATAACCCGCCATCGAACCCAGCGTTTCCGCCAGAGCCGCCGACGCGCCACCGTGCAGCAGGCCAAACGGCTGATGCGTGCGGCTATCCACCGGCATTTCGGCTTCCAGCACATCATCCCCCAGCCGGGTGTAGACCATGCCTAAATGCGCCACCATCGTGTTCTGACTGGTGGCATTGAGTTCATCCAGCGTTAAATGACGCTTCCAGATCATCGTCATGCCCCCAGCGTGGAACCGCCGTCCACCACGATATCCTGTAACGTAATGTGACTGGCCAGATCGGAAGCGAGGAATAAAATAGTGTTGGTGATCTCTTGCGGCCGGGCGATTTTCCCCAGCGGAATCCCGAGTTTAAACTGCTCGCCAAATCCACGAATGCGCTGTTGCTCCGCGTCATCGCTAACCCACAGCGTGCGCTGCATATCGGTGTCGGTCGAGCCTGGCGACACCACATTACAGCGCACACCGCTGCCCGCCAGTTCAAGTCCGACGGTCAGCGCCAGACTTTTCAACGCGGCTTTTGACGCGCCGTAAGCACTCATGCCGATACGCGGCGTGTGCGCCGCATCCGACGCGACGGTCACGATCGCCCCGCCCTGCTGGCGACGAAACTGCGCCATCGTCTGCTGAAACAGATTGAACGCCCCACCAACGTTAACCGCAAACGTCTGCTGCCACTCCTCAGCGCTCAGCGCATCGGTGGCCCCCATACGCAAAATACCTGCGGCATTGACCAAAATATCCAAACGCTCGCGCGCTTTGAGGACGCGCTGGCACACATCAGCTACCTGTCCGGCATTCGCCACATCCAGCACTTCGGTCGCAAACGGGTAGTTATCCTGAGGAAATTCGCGATCGAATCCTGTCACCTCAGCGCCTGCATTCGCAAATGCCAACGCCGTGGTGTAGCCAATCCCTTTACCCGCGCCGGTTACCCAGACGGTTTTCCCGGCAAAATCAAATCCAGCCATTACTTCACCTCACGGGAGAGCAGTGCCCACCATGCGTCAATGGTCGGTTTTTTCGCCAGCATCACGAAATCAATGTCACCATGAACCTTACGCCAGCGCGCCGCCAGCGCCATCATGCGCACGGAATCCAGCCCGTAGTCGATCAGGTTTTCGTCATCCATCGGCTCTTCAGACTCATCCAGCAACGGCAGAATAACGCTGCGCAACGCATCTTTACTGGTCGGGACCGGTGTCGGCAATAATTCCTGGGTCATTACCACACGCCCGGAACGTCCCGCCACGTATTTCAGCGACATCAGGTGTTCGTCACGGCTAAAGTCCGCCAGCGCATCGGCAACCATAAACGGCTTGATGTCACGCATGAAGGCGTCCGTTGCGGTGGTCATACAGCCGATATGCGCATACACCCCGGTAATGATCAGTTGATTACGTCCGGTTTCCTTGAGCATCTGTTCCAGCGGGGAGCGATGAAATGCGCTATAACGCCATTTCACCAGAATGGTATCCGCTTCATCCGGCGCCGGCGCCAGCGCCTCAACGATCTTTTGTTGTTCCGGGGAACGCGTCAGGCCCGGTCCCCACATATCATTGAGCAGAGCGCGGTCTTCATCACTCTGTTCTTTCGGCTGAGCGGTGTAATACACCGGAATGTTATGCTCTTTGCAGTACTGGCGCAGCGCGGCGATGTTCGCGACGACCTGCTCCATCATCGGGCAGTTATCGCCCCAAAAGCCGATAAAATAATCCTGCATGTCGTGGATCAGCAGCGCGGCGCGTTCAGGGTCAAATGCCCAGTCGACTTTGTTCACCGGAACATCGAGCGCCGTTGGTAGCGCATAAGCCTGCAGTTTAGGAATTGCCATTTCTATTTCTCCTTCAGGCCAGTGAACGTGATGCCAGCCACTGACGTAATTGTTTTTTATCTACCTTCCCCACTGGAGTCAGCGGTAATGACTCAACGCACTCAACACGATCGGGTAATTTGAATTCCGCTATGCCCTGTTCGCGTAGAAAACGGCGCACCTGCACCGCGCGCAGCGGCTCTTTCACCACCAGCCAGGCACAGCTTTTCTCACCCATCAGTTCGTCTTCCATACTGACCAGCGCGGCATGGATCACCATAGGATGGCGCAGTAGCAGGTTTTCAATCTCTTCAGCAGCGATCTTCTCCCCGCCGCGATTGATCTGATCCTTTTCACGCCCCTGAACGGTGATGTAACCATCCGGATCGATAGCGATCAGATCGCCGGAACAGTAAAAGCCGTCGGCGTCAAAGGCGCTGGCATTATGCTCAGGACTTTTGAAATAACCGCGGAAGGTGTACGGACCACGCGTCATCAGGCGTCCGGTCTCTCCCTGGGCTAAAGGGTTGCCGTCAGCGTCTGCTACCCAGACTTCATCATCGGGACACATCGGGCGACCTTGGGTATTGATGATGCGCTCAGGACTGTCGTCCAGACGGGTATAGTTCACCAGCCCTTCCGCCATGCCGAAGACCTGCTGCAACTGGCAGCCAATCTCAGCCGGAATACGTGCCGCAAGCGTGGCGGAAAGTCTCGCGCCACCGACCTGAAGCAGTTTCAGCGAAGCCAGTTGCGCATTACTGCCCCACTCAGCAATCGCCTGCAACCACAGGCTCACCGCAGGCGGCACCAGCGCCGTGACGTTAACCTGATGCTGTTCAATCAACGGGAAACACAGAGTGGCACTCGGATCAGCCGCCAGCACCACAGTGCCGCCGGCCAGGAATACGCCCAGCGCGCCTGGCGAACTCATGGCGTAGTTATGCGCCGCCGGGATCGCGCACAGATAACGCGTTTCCCCGGTGAAGCGGCAAATCTCATTGCTGCGACGCACGCTGTAGTAGTAATCGTTATGAGTGCGAGGAATCAGTTTTGGCGTCCCGGTCGTCCCGCCAGAAAGCTGGAAGTACGCCACCTCATCAGCAGGCGATGGCGTGGCGGAAAAATCTGTCGCAGGCTGGTTTATCGCCGTTTGCAGATTGTGTTCACCCTCATCATTACGCAGTTGCACCACGCGCACTGAATTGTGTTCGGCCACAAAAGCGTTAAGAAAATCGTCGCCGCTAAACAGCGTATGCTGGCGATCGGCAATCAGCAGTGCCGGCTCAATCTGTTTGGCATAGGCGTTGAGTTCGTTACGCTGATGGCTGAACAGGGCCAGCACTGGAGCTACGCCCAGCTTGAGCAGCGCAAAGAAGGTGATGTACAGCTCAGCCACATTGCCCAGTTGTACCAGCGCGGTTTCGCCAGGTTTGATCCCCTGGCGACGCAAACTGCAGGCAAGATTGTCAGCGGCCTGATTCAACTGGCGATAGCTCAGATGGCATTCACCATCAATAACCGCCGTATGGTCGCTGTCGGCGTGACGGGTCAGAATGTCGGTCAGCGGCAAATCCTGCCAGTAACCTTTTTCACGATACCTGCGGGCAAACTCTTCCGGCCAGCGGGTGAAAGGAATACTCATTATTGCTCCTTAAAGCCAGTCCACAAGGCTCTTAATGCAGTCCAAAAACATTCAACATCGTGGAGAGCTTGGCCCCCGTTTCACGCCATTCCGCAACCGGGGAAGAGGCTGGAACAATTCCTGCTCCGGCAAAAAAACGCACCTGATTGCGCAGCAGCTTCGCACAGCGGATCGTCACCACCCACTCACCGTTACCTTCGGCATCACACCAGCCGACAATACCGCCGAACAATTCACGATCGAACGGCTCCAGCTCGGCGATAAGCTTGCGCGCAACCTGATGTGGGAAGCCGCTTAGCGCAGGCGTCGGATGCAGCAGGCACGCCAGCGTCAGGGCGTTTTCCTGCGGGTTGGCTTTACCTTCAAACGGCGTACCGAGGTGCCAGAGCGTCGGCGTGGTAACCAGTTGTGGAGAAGAAGGCAGTTGCAGTTCACGGCTGCGATCGCGCAATACCGTTTTCATCGCCTGCGTCACCAGTTCGTGCTCATGGCGGTCCTTCTCAGACGCCAGCAGGCGGATCCCTGCTTCGCGATCCAGCACATCATCAGGCTGACGACGTGCTGAGCCCGCCAGCGGCAGAGAACTGAAACGATCGCCTTCTTTGCGCAGTAACAGTTCCGGACTGGCACCAATCAATACGCCGCCGTCTTCAATCGGTACATGGAAGTTGTAGCTCGCTGGATTTTGCGCCACCAGACGCTCCAGCAGCGCACCGCTGTCAATGTTGGCATCGGCGGTGATATCGATCAGGCGTGACAACACCACTTTGTCGACTTCTGGAGTGGACGTCAGCGCTGCCGCCCGGGCGACCATATCTTCAAAAAAGTCCTGTTCCGGGATCGATTTACGTTCAACGACGTTCAGCGACTGATGCGCGGTAAAGTAACGTGATGATTGCTGCTTCGCCGTGCGAGAGAAGCTCAGCCATGATTGGGGAATAAACAGCGATGATGGCTGGCGGGTATCAAAGGGAATCGCCCCGACCATGACAGGGTTCGCGATGCCCTGCGATTTGGCATCAGCAAACAGTGCGTTCATTTTCTGTTGGAAAGGGCTGTCTGGCGAATCGCCATCAATTGCCGGTTCCGCATAGCGGGCGAAGCATCCTGACGTCGTAAAACTACGGTACGGCGACATAAAGAAAAAACTGTCGGGAGCGAGCGTCGGCATAGTCTGCGTTTTTTCCTCGGCCAGTGACATATCCATATCATCCTCCAAAAATGATAAAGGCTCTAATAATGATTATCATTTATATTTTCGGTCGCTAACCTAAAAGCAAAGCGGCGGTATGTCAACTCTTGTGGTAGCACAATGTGCGACTTTGGCTTGCATCCTTGCTCGCTAACAATGAAAATGAGAAGCATTACTCATACTGATAACAGGAAGCCGATTCGTGAGTCTCCCCTCTTTTTGTCGCACCGTGCTTTTACTGACTGGTGTATTTATTTCAGGAGTTTCTTTAGGTCACACCGCCGACTGGCCGCGTCAGGTTACTGACAGCCGCGGCACGCATACGCTGGAGCATAAGCCGCAGCGAATTGTCTCCACCAGCGTGACCCTCACCGGCTCGCTGCTGGCGATTGATGCCCCGGTCATTGCCAGCGGTGCCACTACGCCGAACAATCGCATCGGCGATGCGCAGGGCTTTTTACGTCAGTGGAGCGAAGTAGCAAAAGAACGCAAACTGAGCCGCCTGTATATCGGCGAACCGAGCGCCGAAGCCGTCGCAGCTCAAATGCCAGATCTGATTCTGGTAAGCGCCACAGGGGGAGATTCTGCCCTCGCGCTATACGATCAGCTGTCCACCATTGCGCCAACGCTCATCATTAATTACGACGATAAAAGCTGGCAGTCGCTGCTGACCCAGTTAGGTGAAATTACCGGTCAGGAGCAACAGGCAGCAGCGCGAATTGCCGAGTTTGATAAGCAACTTCAGGCGGTTAAGCAACATATTACCCTGCCACCACAGCCGGTCAGCGCGCTGGTATATACCGCCGCGGCGCACAGCGCCAACCTGTGGACGCCTGAGTCAGCGCAAGGCAAGCTGATGGAGCAGTTAGGGTTCACGCTGGCAACGCTGCCTGCCAACTTGCACACCAGCCAGAGTCAGGGCAAACGCCACGATATCATCCAGCTTGGCGGTGAGAACCTGGCGGCAGGCCTGAACGGCGAAGCGCTGTTCCTGTTTGCTGGCGACAGCAAAGATGCCGACGCTATTTACGCCAATCCGCTTCTGGCGCATCTGCCAGCCGTGCAGAATAAACGCGTTTACGCCCTGGGTACGGAAACCTTCCGTCTCGACTACTACAGCGCCACGCTGCTGCTGCAACGTCTGTCGGCTCTGTTTTAATGGTCAGCGCCGGATGCGGCTCACGCCTTATCCGGCCTACAACCGTAGAGCACAACGCGATCAGGCATTCACGGGGACCTGCCGGAATCGGCGCACTTCTCGCAACAACAGCAGCAGTAACAGACCGACAATCACCAGCCCGAATCCACTCACGCTTGCCGAAGCAACCGGCGTCATCATCGCGCCCAGCCCACCTAACAACGCCGCGCCAATCGCATCGCCGGTGACGTTTTGCGCCGTCCACAAACCGTTAATTCGCCCGAGCATCGCTTCCGGCGTCTGCGTCTGTAACAGGGTGTACTGCAACAAAGAGCTGACCGCGCTCAACCAGCCAAACAGCGCCAGACAAACCACACCAAGCTGCCAGACGGGCATCAAGCCAAACAGGCCGATAGCCATAAATGAAGCCACGGTCGATGCCAGCATAATCAGTCCCGGGCGAACGCTGTGCGCCAGTTGTCCGCTGGTCAATGCGCCCACGCCTGCCCCCAGCGGAATAGCCGCATACAACAGGCCAATTTGCGCACTCGACATGTGCCAGTTAATCGCCAACGCCGGATACAGCACACGCACGGCGCTCGCCATGGTTAACAGACCACCGAGCAGCGCAATGCCGCCAATCAGCGGGCTGGCAAGCAGAAAGCGAAATGCTGCCAGCAGCGATTTCAGCGGATGCTCGCGCGGCTGCGGTGGAGGTGGCAGTGCGGGAAGGCTCAGCAGAGGTAACAAAGTAATAAATGTGCCAGCCGCCGCCAGTCCGTAGTTCCAGGCCACGCCGCCGGTCGCGAGCAGCACCCCGCCAAGCATCGGCGAAATTACCGATCCCAGACGCACCGTCAGCATGGTAATCGCCCCGGCCTGCATCAAATTCTCGCGCCCAACCAGCGCTGGCGTCGCTGCCAGCAAAGCGGTCACGCCCAGCGAGGCAAAGAAACCGTCCCATAAGCCAAGCAAATAAATCGCCAGCAACGACGGTTCAGGCAGCAGCGCATTCAGACACAGGCCAATAAAGCCAATACCACAGGTTCCACGCGCCAGCAGGATCACTTTTTTACGCTCATAGCGGTCGGCCAGCACTCCGCCCACCATCAGGCCAATAAACATTGCGCTACCGGTCAACGTCACCGACAAACCCACCTGCCAGGTCGACTGGGTCATCATCTGGATTTGTACCGGAACCGCCACGCCGAGTAGCCCCAGAGAGACAATGGAAATAAAACGGGCGAGGAAGACAGCGCGAAATGCTGGGTGGGTCTTTAACAGGCTGAGATTGAGCAGCCAGGATTGTCGATTCATTACAGAGCCTTACCAGGTACTTTTTCAATATCCATTCGATGGCTGCACATGCTAACATATCCAAATAAGATCGATAACGATAATTACTATCATTATCAGGGAAGTTGATATGTCATGCTCTGTTTCCGCGACACGTGCCTTCGCCGTGCCCGGACTATTGTTATTACTTGTTCTCACCACGGTATTAAGTCTGGTTATTGGCGCCAAGTCGTTACCTGCCTCCGTGGTGCTGGATGCGCTCACCGGCAGTTGTCAAAGTGCTGATTGCACCATCGTGCTGGACGCGCGCCTGCCGCGCACGCTGGCGGGGCTGCTCGCCGGTGGCGCGCTGGGCCTGGCTGGCGCACTTATGCAAACGCTCACGCGTAACCCTCTCGCCGATCCCGGCATTCTGGGTGTCAACTCCGGCGCCAGCTTCGCTATTGTGCTGGGGGCCGCGCTGTTCGGCTTTTCCTCTGCGCAAGAACAGCTGCTGATGGCCTTTTGCGGTGCGCTGGCTGCATCGCTGATCGTAGCTTTTACCGGTAGTCAGGGCGGCGGGCAGTTAAGCCCAGTACGTCTGACGCTGGCGGGCGTTGCGCTGGGCGCGGTGCTGGAAGGATTATCCACCGGCATCGCCCTGCTCAACCCGGACGTTTACGATCAGCTGCGTTTCTGGCAAGCCGGCTCACTGGATATCCGCAGCCTGCAAACGCTGAAAGTTGTGCTGGTACCGATACTGATTGCCGCGGCTGTCGCACTGTTCCTCAGTCGCGCTCTGAATAGTCTGAGCCTCGGCAGCGACACCGCTACCGCGCTTGGTAGTAAAGTCGCTCGCACGCAGTTTATTGGCCTGCTGGTTATTACCGTACTGTGCGGCAGCGCGACCGCGATTGTCGGTCCTATCGCCTTTATCGGCCTGATGATGCCGCACATGGCGCGCTGGCTGGTGGGGGCGGATCACCGCTGGTCACTGCCCGTAACCCTACTGGCAACGCCTACTCTGTTACTGATTGCCGATATAATCGGTCGCCTGATTGTCCCCGGCGAGCTGCGCGTGTCGGTAGTCAGTGCTTTTATCGGTGCACCGGTGCTTATCTTTCTGGTACGCCGTAAATCCCGCGGAGGTGGCGCATGATGCACCTCTCCCGCCGCCTGATAATCAGCAGCCTGCTGCTGATTGCAGGTTGTCTCGTCATTGGTTTGTGGAGCCTGCGTAGCGGCGTTGTTACGCTGGAAACCCAGCAAATTATTGCCGCCCTGCTCGGCGATGCGCCGCGCAGTATTACGCTGGTGGTGACCGAATGGCGTTTGCCACGCGCGCTCATGGCGCTATTGATTGGCGCGGCTCTCGGCGTGAGCGGCGCAATATTTCAGTCGCTGATGCGTAACCCGCTGGGTAGCCCGGATGTGATGGGTTTCAATACCGGAGCCTGGAGCGGTGTGCTGGTGGCAATGGTGCTGTTCGGACAGCATCTCACCGCTATCGCGCTGGCGGCCATGCTGGGTGGGATTCTGACCTCTCTGGTGGTCTGGGCGCTCGCCTGGCGCAATGGGATCGACACCTTCCGGCTGATTATTATTGGTATCGGCATTCGCGCCATGCTGGTGGCGTTCAACACCTGGCTACTGCTGAAAGCATCATTAGAAACCGCGCTGACGGCTGGGCTGTGGAACGCCGGATCGCTCAATGGCCTGACCTGGGCCAAAACCTGGCCTTCTGCTCCGCTGATTATCATCATGCTGGTGTACGCCGCGCTGCTGGTACGCCGGATGCGTTTACTGGAAATGGGTGATGACAGCGCCTGTGCGCTTGGCGTCAGCGTTGAGCGTTCACGTCTGATGATGATGCTGGTTGCGGTGGTACTGACCGCTGCCGCCACCGCGCTGGCCGGTCCTATCTCGTTTATTGCTCTTGTCGCGCCGCATATCGCGCGACGTATAAGCGGTACATCGCGCTGGGGATTAACCCTGTCGGCGCTGTGCGGCGCGTTGCTGTTGCTGATGGCGGATTTATGCGCCCAACAGCTGTTTATGCCTTATCAGCTTCCGGTGGGCGTTGTCACCGTAAGCCTCGGCGGTATTTATCTTATCGTCTTGTTAATTCAGGAGTCCCGCAAAAAATGATCGAATCAGTAGCCCGTTTGCGTGGCGACCAGTTAACGCTGGGTTATGGCAAGTTTACCGTGGCGGAAAACCTCAATGTATCGATTCCCGACGGCCATTTCACCGCGATTATCGGGCCAAACGGCTGCGGGAAATCAACGCTACTGCGCACGCTGAGTCGTCTGATGACGCCCGCGCACGGCAAGGTCTGGCTCGATGGCGAGCATATTCAGCACTATGCCAGCAAAGAAGTCGCCCGCAGAATAGGTTTGCTGGCGCAAAACGCCACCACGCCGGGAGATATTACGGTACAGGAGCTGGTTGCCCGCGGACGCTACCCGCACCAGCCGCTGTTTACCCGCTGGCGGAAAGAGGATGAAACTGCGGTCTCAAACGCCATGCAGGCGACGGGTATCACCCATCTGGCATCACAAAGTGTGGATACCCTTTCCGGCGGACAACGTCAGCGTGCATGGATTGCGATGGTGCTGGCGCAGGAAACGTCGATTATGCTGCTCGATGAACCCACCACCTGGCTGGATATCAGTCATCAGATCGATCTGCTGGAACTGTTGAGTGAGCTAAATCGGGAAAAAGGTTATACGCTGGCCGCCGTTTTGCACGACCTGAATCAGGCCTGTCGCTATGCAACACATCTGATCGCGCTGCGTGACGGAAAAATAATTGCCGAGGGTGCACCGAAGGAGATCGTCACCGCGCAGCTTATTGAAAAAATCTATGGACTGCGCTGTATGATTATCGACGATCCGGTTGCCGGAACGCCGTTAGTGGTGCCGCTTGGACGCAACAAATAACACGCGTTACAGTATGGCGGCCAGCTTGCCGCCATACGACAATTCATCACACCAGTTGCTGATCAATAAACGTCATTTTTTGCTTACGCGACATCATGGCATGGTTCAACAGAACACCACCGCACGCCACCATTCCCCCCAGTAATGCGGCCAGAATAACGATCATTGATTTAGCCGGACCGTCTTTTTTCACCGGCAGCGAAGGTGAAAGTTGATACTTAAACGGCGTAAATGTTACGTCACCCACATTCATCGCTAACAGTTGCTCAACGTGATACTGGCGATTACGTAATTCACCGTTAATTTCAGCAATATCGGTCACTGATTTTTCTATTTCTAATTTACGTTCGATGCCGTCAGCACCCAGTGAAATAGAGAAATCGGGGTCATCCTTCACGGCCTGGCCATTACTGTAGACCGGCTTTTTAATCCCGGCGGCATTGGCGATCTCCAGCGAATAGTTCAGTCGCTGGATATTTGCTTCCAACTGGTTTTTGAGCCTGACGCGATCCATCTCCAGTCTTTCTTTCTCATAGCTGGTTTTGATGAACAGCTTATTACGAATATCTTCCAGCGTTTCTTTCACCACAAGGGCAGAAATATACTGGATATATCCCTTCAGCACTGACTGGGCTTCTTCGGCCTGAGGTGCGGTAAAGCTCAACGTCCATGCGGTATACAGCGAAGTTTCGTTCTTCTTACCCAGGTTAGTATCAACCGCTTTCATTTTCTCACTGAGCCTGACAATTGCCTGATGCAACTCCATTTCGTCGATATCAGCACCTTTCAATTGATCCATTACGTAAGGCGAAGAGCGCAGATACTCTTCTAACAATGAAGGCGACTGGAATTTTTTGATAAACAGGTTAAATACATCACCACTGCTAACGCTAATATCCATATCCAGCACGCGCAATTTGGTCAACGTATTCTCGAGTCCCTGCCATTGAACCGCTTCTGCCGGCGTCACGATGGCCTGACTGGTCCATTTTTGTGGCAGCAGAAAAGAGACCAGAATACCCACACAAGCAAAGGCGAAAACGGTCGCTATAATTTTCGCTCTTGCACGCCATAAGATTTCGATTAGATTCACTAAATCGATTTCATTTGCGTTTGCCGTTGGCTGAGGATACCCAGTAAATTCCGAAACGTTATCTTGCTTTATATTTAATGATGACATGTTGCGTGACCTGAAAACTTTCCTAAAAGAAAAACATTCCTGTGGGAGAAGTCTACCAGCTAGTCAGAATTATCCGAAACAATCTTTGTGCTTATCGCCCTACCAAAAATTATATTCGGAATTTATTCACCCCTTTCATCACCTTGTATTGCATAAAAAAGAACAATTCCATAACATATTATTTACATTATGGAATTGTTCGATCACCGCGATAGCAATATTCGTCTTGTTACACAGATTTATTAATCAGTGCATTTATTACAGGCCCTATCGCCTCAAATGAGGCAGGGGAAATAATATCAACATGCGCGCAATCCTGGCGGTAAACATCCAGACTGGATATCCACGGTAACCAGCTGCGTTCAGGACTGACACCCGGTACTAACGTGCGCTCAGCAACGAACAGCGTAGCGTGACCTGCAAACGGCACGCTGTGTGCCGTGGTGAGCAGGCGAACCGCATCGGCATAGTTGCCTTCGATTGCGTTAAATAAAGCCTCTGACGCATTCCCCTGCTGTGCAGCCAGAAACGCTTCGCGTTCACGCTCGATCTCCGCCAGTACCGCTGGATCCAACCCATTAGCCTCTTTTTCTTGCCAGTTTTGCGTTTCTGGCGGCCAGGTATCCAACAGCCCGAGGAATGCAACCGTCTCTCCTCTGGCATGTAAGCGCGCGGCGATCCCTTGTGCCAGCGTGCCGCCCAGCGAATAACCTAATAAATAGTAAGGTCCGTGAGGCTGTTGACTGAGCAATGTTGCCAGGTGATGTTCGCATACCGCATCAAGATTTTCCGCCGTCTGCATAGGGCCATCCGGGCGCGGCGACTGAATACCTATAATCGACCACTGCGGGCTGAGATATCGCGATAGCACGCTAAACTGCCAGGCAAAACCCGACGCCGGATGGAAACAGAACAGCGTTGGGCCGTGACTTTCACGCAGCGGCAGCAGTGCCTCAAATCCCATATGTTGCGACTGCTCATCATCAGTGCTCTCCAGTAGAGCACTCAGTTGTTCAACGGTAGAGGCCACCATAATCTGCCCCGGCGTCACCTGACGCTCAAAAACCCGGCTCAACTGTGCCGCCAGCTTCATCGCCAGCAACGAATGTCCGCCAAGCGCAAAGAAGTCTGCCGCCACGTCATTAACCTCGCAACCCAGCAAAGCCGCAAAAGACTGCGCGATGGTGGTTTCAGTCCCTGCTCGCGGTGCGCGCCCGGAAGTACGCGACGTCAACTGCGGCATCGGCAGCGCTTTACGATCCAGTTTACCGTTCGCGCTAAGCGGCAGCTCCGCCAGCTGCAACAATACCGTCGGCACCATATGCGCAGGCAGTTTTTCACGCAGCTTTTCCCGCAACGCTGACGTATCCAGCGGAAAACCCGATTGTGACACCAGATACCCCACCAGTTGACGCGCATCGCCGCCTGTCGCCGCCGCCTGGTTGAATACGCAGGCGTGGGCAACGGCATGCTCGACATCAGGCAACTGCTGCATCACCCGGTCAATCTCGCCGAGCTCAATGCGTTGTCCGCGAATTTTAAGCTGGTCATCGCTGCGTCCAAGGTACTCCACCGCGCCATTTTCCAGCCAGCGCGCCACATCTCCGGTACGATACATGCGTTCGCCAGCGTTAAACGGATCGGCGATAAAGCGGCTTGCGGTCAGATCCGGACGGCCCAGATAACCTTGCGCCAGTTGGATCCCTGTCAGATATAAGTCACCAGCCACGCCGAAAGGCACCGGGCGCATCATGGCATCCAGAATACGTAAACCGGTATTCCATACCGGATAGCCAATCGGCACGCTGTTGCCGGTTACAGCAGCAAGGTCTTCCCCCCAGGCCGGATACCAGCTCACATCAACCGCCGCTTCCGTTGGTCCGTACAAATTGTGCAGTGGCGCATGAGTTAACTGTTCCCACTCACGGCATAAATCTGCAGGCAAGGCTTCGCCGCTGCAAAATACCCGTTTCAGCGAGGCACAACTCTCCCGCGCGGTTTCCGGCGTCAGTGAAGCGACAAAAGCGGCCAACATAGAGGGAACAAAGTGCGTGGTCGTCACCCCATATTGGGCAAAGAACTGCTGCATCGCCAGCGGATCGCGGTGCGCCTCAGGCTCTGCCATTACCAGCTTTGCCCCGGCAATAAACGGCCAGAAAAACTCCCATACCGAGACGTCAAAACTGCACGGTGTTTTCTGCGCCACCACATCATCCGCGGTCAGCGAATAGTGATTTTGCATCCACAGCAGACGGTTAACGATGGCGGTTTGCCCAACCATCACCCCTTTTGGTCTACCGGTAGAACCGGAAGTAAAAATGATATAGGCAGTATGATTGGGCTGAGATAGCGCCAGCGGAGCAGCATCTTCTGCTGGCAGGGGCGAGTCATAGCACAGACTTTCCAGCCCAGGAATATCGCTAAAGCGCGCCAGTTGCTCATTGGTCGCGATCAACAATTTTGGCTTCGCGTCTTCGAGCATCATCCGCAGGCGATCGTCCGGGTATCCGGTATCCAACGGCAGCCAGGCTGCACCGGCTTCAACGATACCGTGCAGCGCCAGCGTCAGGAACACGGAACGCGGTAATGCCACGGCGACGCTGTCGCCAGGCTTGACGCCGCGTGCACGCAAAAGGCTCGCCAGCGCCACGACCTGCTGGCGCATTTCGCGATAGCTAAACTGATAGCGGGCATCGGCCAACGCCGGGGCATCCGGCGTTTTATCGGCCTGCTGTACCACCAGCGCGCTCAGCGTAGTGGACGGGATCTCGACGGTGGTGTGATTAATCTTCGCCAGCCGCTCATGTTCTGTTGGCAACAGCATCCCGGCGTCGCCGCAGCATAGCGCCGGATTGTCGGCAAACTGCTCGATAAGCCCGATTAAACGCGAGGCATGCTGCGCCAGCGTTTCTGCATCGTAGCGCTGTTTATTGGCCAAGATTTCAATACTCAGCCCACCGTTTTCATCCGGGAATAACGCCAGCTCAAGATCGTTCACCGGCCCTGTCGCCAGCGTGTGGGTTTGTGCCTGAACGCCGGGAATATTCAGCTGATAGTCGAATATTTTCACGTTCAGCACCGGGCCAAACAGCGGCTCAGCACCAGCTGCACGCCCGCTGTCGCGAACGATTTGTTCGGCATCATAACGTTGATGCCGACGCATTTTCTTCAACTGCCCGGCCAGTCGTTGTGCAAGCACAGGCAAGCTTTCTGCCGCATCCAGCCTCACACCAAATGGCAGTACGTTTAAAACCGGTCCAGTGGAGGTCAACGCCGCCGACCCCATGCGCCGCATAAAGATAAACCCGGCGGCATAATCCATTCGGCTGCATAAACGTCCCAGCCACAATGCCACCAGCGCGAGGGCCAGATCCGCACGCTGAACGTCAGGCATACGTGCCGCAAGCCGACGAAACGCCCCTTCAGGCGCGGTTAACTTCATACGAATAATATCCGCGCTGGCCGATCGTCCCGGCAACGGATTGTTCGACAGCGAGGCAGGAGGCGGGAGTTGCTTTCGCTGCTCGCTCCAGAAAGCGCCGTCGCGTTGCCAGGCATCGCTTTGACGGTACTGTTGATACTCTTCCACCACCTCGGCGAACGGCGTAAAAGGCGAGTCTGGCGTAGGCTCGCCGTGTAGCCATGCGCGATAAATTGCGGCTATCTGGCGGGTAATGGCCGGAAAACTGAAGCCATCGACCAGCAAATGATGGTAACGTTGATACCAATACCAACGCTTTTCTCCCACCTGTATAAGCAGGTGAAAAACCAGCGGCTTATTGCCATCAGCACGTATGTCCTGCTGCAGGTCTGCCTGCATCAACGCACGCGCCGCCTCATGTGGATTGGATTTTTCGCGCAGGTCGATAATTTCAGGTTGCGCAAAGGCGAGCGCAGAATCCACCCATTGCCAGATCTCACCGTTATCTTCGCTAAACCGCATCCGCAGGGTATCGGCCTGCTCCAGGCCCGCCACAACGGCTTTCGCCAGCAACGACGCGTCCAGTTCGCCAGTTAACTCTACGTAGTGCGCCACGCTCCATGCCGAGGGCAATGTGGAGAGTTTTTCGGCCATCCAGATCCCCGGCTGAGCCGCCACTAACGGTAAACGCTGAGTCATGGAGCCTCCTGCACATCGACGTAGTTCGCGGTCGTCAGCGTGGTCCAGTTTGCTTCCAGCCATTGCTGGCAGGCTTCCTGGGATTGGGGTTCGCAAGCAATTTGCCAGCCAGCAGGAAGCGAGCACTGCTGCGGCCAAAGGCTAAACTGACGCTGGGGATTTTGCAGAATGTAAAACTGGCCCTGCGGATTATCGAAGGGGTTACTGAATTCCATACTCAACTCCTGTCGTGGAACATCGTCCGGTTAAATCGTGTCGGTAAGCGGTTGCCAGAGCGTCATTAGCCCTTGCATCAGACCGCCGCGCCAGCAAAGCGCATCGTGTCCGCCATCAACCTGACGCCAGAAAATAGACTGTGGTGCAGAAGGTAACTGGGCATATAACGCCTGATTAGCGCGATAAATAATGGGCTCGCGGATCCCCGCTTCCAGGACAATACGCAGCCCCTGAGCACTCACCTTCCCGCTTTTCAGTTGCTCGACGATCGCCCCGTCCTGATGACCACCGCGATGCGGCCACCAGTAAGAACCGGACTGGCTAAGCACACAGCCAAAGCGCGCGGGCCAGTTCAGCCCGGCATAAAGCGATGACAACCCGCCAAAACTTTGCCCAGCCACCACGGTGCGCTGCGGATCGTCACTAAACGCGGTCGTTGTCTTCACCAGTGGTAATAGCTCCTCCTGCACCGCCAACCAAAAATCCGCATTACACGGTAGCTCATGGCTGCGGTGAGCCGTATCAATGGCATCAATCAGGAGATAAACGGCAGAAGGAAGGTGTCCGCGATGCGTGAGTGAAGTCAACGCAGGCCAGACCGGCATACTCTGTGCCCAAAACTGTCCGTCCAGCAGGATAGCCAACGGACGCGTTTCGGGTTGAGCATCACCGGTGGTAAACACCCATACGCGACGCGTATTGCCGAGCCTGGCGCTATGCCATTGCAGGCAAACTGCGGGTGAATCTGGGTTTTCAGGTCGATCCCATCCTGGCTGTACGGGTGCCTCCGGCATTTCCAGCGCAGACACCGCGTGGCCACGACCGCCCTGCCAGCTCAGCGAATTAAGGGGATCGGCAATGGCCTGTGGCAGCAATTGCCGCCAGCCTTCACGCAGCAGGTTTCGGTCAGACGCTTCG
The DNA here is from genome assembly GCF_001037485.2 of Citrobacter sp. MGH105. Classification (NCBI taxonomy): domain Bacteria; kingdom Pseudomonadati; phylum Pseudomonadota; class Gammaproteobacteria; order Enterobacterales; family Enterobacteriaceae; genus Citrobacter; species Citrobacter sp. MGH105. Next base: position 3,711,237 of record NZ_CP073048.1, read on the forward strand.
CCTGCCACAAGCGAGGAAAAGATATCGTTGCGCTCTGTTGGGATAAAACAATAGCTGCCACGCCAGTTGGCGCTGAGGGAAACACTCCAGCACCAAACATTTGTTCCATCAATGCGTCGCATCGACTGAGGGGGGGCATTTTGATGGTGGTCGGTGACGCCGGTGATATAAACCCAAACGCGATGGATGGCTGACTCATTTTCCGTTCCCTGCGGGTCACGCCACCAGAAGGTTACCCGATAATTTCCGTTGTCTTCACGCTCCCACTCCGGGCCTTTTTTCGACTGCCACCACGCCTCGCTTCCCATCTTTAACGTCGTCACAGCCATAACCCCATGTTTATTGTGAAATTTTATGATCTAGCGTGAAATATATTGATAATATTATTGATAACTATTTGCATTTGCAATAGCGTATTGTCGCGCTGTGGGAAGCGCGTACAGTTTTTCACCACTTATAAACCGACCTGGCGCTGCGTACTTTTTCTGGAATGGATAGTTTACGCAGATGCGGGCGACATCAGGCCAAATGCCGCACCACGGCACATTGGTACTCGTGGCTAAAAGAACAGCAGGACATACAATGAACAACAAGATTCATTCACTGGCCTTATTGGTCAATTTAGGGATTTACGGGGTAGCCCTGCCAGCAATGGCAGAAGATCAAACCGATAGCGTCGCTGTCTCTCCTGAAGACACCATCGTCGTTACCGCCGCCCAGCAGAACCTGCAGGCGCCGGGCGTTTCAACCATTACCGCTGATGAAATTCGTAAGAACCCTCCCGCTCGCGATGTGTCGGAAATCATCCGTACCATGCCTGGCGTTAACCTGACCGGTAACTCAACCAGCGGTCAGCGCGGCAACAACCGCCAGATCGATATTCGCGGCATGGGGCCAGAAAACACCCTGATTTTGATCGACGGTAAACCGGTTACCAGCCGTAACTCCGTGCGTCAGGGCTGGCGCGGCGAGCGTGATACTCGTGGCGATACCGCCTGGGTTCCACCGGAAATGATCGAACGTATTGAAGTGCTGCGCGGTCCTGCCGCGGCACGCTATGGCAACGGTGCAGCTGGCGGTGTGGTGAATATCATCACCAAAAAGGGCAGCAATGAATGGCACGGCTCCTGGGATACCTATTTCAACGCCCCGGAACACAAAGACGAAGGTTCGACCAAACGCACCAACTTTAGCCTGAATGGTCCAATGGGCGGGGATTTCAGCTTCCGCCTGTACGGTAATCTTGATAAAACCCAGGCCGACGCATGGGACATCAACCAGGGCCATCAGTCAGAACGTACCGGCACTTACGCCAACACCTTACCGGCCGGTCGTGAAGGGGTGATCAACAAGGACATTAACGGCGTGGTGCGCTGGGATTTCGCCCCGCTCCAGTCACTGGAACTGGAAGCCGGTTATAGCCGTCAGGGCAACCTGTATGCGGGTGACACCCAAAACACCAACACCAACCAACTGGTGAAAGATAACTACGGGAAAGAGACCAACCGTCTTTACCGCCAAAACTACTCTTTGACCTGGAACGGCGGTTGGGATAACGGCGTCACCACCAGCAACTGGGTGCAGTATGAACATACGCGTAACTCCCGTACACCAGAAGGCCTTGCAGGTGGTACGGAAGGGATCTTCGACCCGAATGCGTCACAAAAATATGTCGATGCCGACCTGAATGACGTCATGCTGCACAGTGAAATCAGCATTCCGTTAGATCTGCTAGTTAACCAAAATCTGACGCTCGGTACCGAATGGAACCAGCAACGCATGAAGGACATGTTGTCCAATTCGCAGACCTTTATGGGCGGTGATATTCCGGGCTCCAGCAGCACCAATCGTAGCCCGTACTCAGATGCAGAAATTTTCTCTCTGTTTGCTGAGAACAACATGGAACTGACCGACAGCACCATGCTGACGCCGGGTCTGCGTTTCGACCACCACAGCATCGTTGGCGACAACTGGAGCCCATCTCTGAACCTGTCCCAGGGGCTGGGCGATGACTTCACCCTGAAGATGGGGATTGCGCGCGCCTATAAAGCACCAAGCCTGTACCAGCTCAACCCGAACTACATTCTGTACAGTAAAGGCCAGGGTTGCTACGCTACCGGTTCCGCGACCGGAATTGGTTGCTACATGATGGGCAACGATGACCTGAAGGCTGAAACCAGTATCAACAAAGAGATTGGTCTTGAGTTCAAGCGTGACGGTTGGCTGGCTGGGGTAACCTGGTTCCGCAACGATTACCGCAACAAGATTGAAGCAGGTACGGTACCGTTCGATAGAACATCTATCACCAACAAAGGGAAAACGACTTACACCGATATCTACCAGTGGGAAAACATTCCTAAAGCGGTGGTTGAGGGTCTGGAAGGTACGTTGAACGTGCCGGTTAGCGAAACCGTTAACTGGACCAACAACATTACCTACATGCTGCAAAGTAAGAATAAAGAGACCGGCGAGCGCCTGTCGATTATTCCTGAGTACACGCTGAACTCGACTCTGAGCTGGCAGGCACGCGAAGATTTGTCGCTGCAGTCCACCTTCACCTGGTACGGCAAACAGCAGCCGAAGAAATACGATTACCAGGGTAAACCGGTAACCGGTAGTTCGGCGAGTGAAGTCAGCCCGTACAGCATCGTCGGCCTGAGCGCGACCTGGGATGTGACGAAAAACGTCAGCCTGACCGGCGGCGTGGATAACGTCTTCGACAAACGTCTGTGGCGTGAAGGTAATGCCCAGACCACGGGCGATATTGTAACCGGGAACTATATGGCGGGCGCTGGCGCGAATACCTATAACGAACCGGGCCGGACGTGGTTCATGAGCGTAAACACCCACTTCTGATAACGCTTTCCCTCTCCTCGCTGCGGGGAGAGGGAAATTATAACTATCATGCACACCACGCACACACCGCTCACTTTCGCAGACCACATGCTGCACATGGTCGAGTTCGATCCCGACAGCTTCCATGAGCACGACCTGCTCTGGCTCCCTCACCACTCTCAGCTTCAATCCTGTGGACGTAAGCGTAAAGCTGAGCACTTAGCAGGGCGTATTGCCGCAGTACATGCATTACGTGAATACGGTATCAAAACTGTACCTGGCATCGGCGGGCAGCGACAACCGCTGTGGCCACAAACGTTGTTTGGCAGCATTAGCCACAGTGCGTCAACTGCGCTGGCGGTGGTATCGACGCATCCCGTCGGGCTGGATATAGAAGCTATTTTTACGCCACAAACCGCAGTTGAGCTGACTGACGGTATTATCGATAACCGCGAACGATCGATTTTGCATCATGCTGGTCTGCCCTTTCCGCTCGCCTTAACTCTGGCATTCAGCGCCAAGGAGAGCCTGTATAAGGCTTTTTCCACTCAGGCATCCGGGTTACCAGGTTTCACCAGCGCAAAAATTACCGCGCTCACGAATCAGCAATTAACATTGCAAATCATGCCATCATTTTCGCCTAACCTCGCCAATCAGGAAATTAACGTGCATTGGTTTCAACGCGATAAAAACATCATTACCCTGTGTGCACCCACGCTGTCAGGATCGTGATCCTTTTCTCCTTTTAAGAAATTAGCTGCGCAAATCGTAGACAGTTCGATTATCTCGACTTATCGTTAGCTTGAATAATAAATCATATTTGAATAAATATTCAAAGTGGAGAAAGAGATGAACAAGACCCTGATTAAATCCGTATTACTGGCCTCGATCCTTACCGCATCGGGTTCGCTGTATGCTGCCGACAACGGACTGATTGCGATTATCACCCCTTCACACGACAACCCGTTCTTTAAAGCCGAAGCCGACGGCGCGATCGCCAAAGCGAAAGAGCTGGGATATACCACGCTGGTCGCCTCTCATGATGATGATGTCAATAAACAAAACCAACTGATTGAGACCGCCATAGCCCGAAAAGCGAAAGCCATCATTCTCGATAACGCGGGCGCCGATGCTACCGTTGGTCCACTGGAAAAAGCCAAAGCGGCGGGCGTGCCTGCATTCCTCATCGATCGTGAAATTAATAAGACCGGCATCGCAGTCGCGCAAATCGTGTCGAACAACTACCAAGGCGCGCAGCTCGGCGCAGAGAAATTCGCCAAACTACTGGATGGAAAAGGCAAGTACGTTGAGCTGCTGGGACGCCAGTCCGACACCAACGCGCATGTGCGCTCACAGGGATATCACGATGTGCTCGACGACTATCCGGATATGAAAATGGTCGCCCAGCAAACGGCGAACTGGAGCCAAACTGAAGCGTTTACCCGTATGGAAGCTATTTTACAAACCAACCCTGATATCGTCGGCGTCATTTCCGGCAACGACACCATGGCGCTGGGCGCAGAAGCTGCCCTGAAGGCTGCTGGGAAAAACAATGTCATCGTGGTGGGTTTTGACGGCAGCGACTACACCCGAGATTCCATCATCAACAAGAGCAACATTAAAGCGACCGTCCTTCAGCCCGGCTGGCAGCAGGCACAAATGGCGGTTGAGCAGGCTGATTACTATCTTAAAAACGGCAAAGCGCAGAAAGAAGAAAAACAGCTCATGGATTGCGTGCTGATTGATGAAACCAATGCCAGCAAGCTGAGTAAATTCAACCTGAGCCACTAAGCGGAGGCACTATGTCGTTAACACAATGGGGTGCTGCACTGGTTGGGTGCGCCACCCTGTTGCTGACGGCCTGCACGGTAGTTGACCTCGACGAAAACGGCAACCCCATCATCCCGGCCGACCCACAGGCCAAAGCCAGTTTCGACAATCAAACACCCGAGCAGATCGCGCAACAAACCTGGCAATCCCGCGTCCTGGATACGGCAAAGCAACACGCTCTGGATGCGTCAGCGCTGAGCGCACGCCTGAAGACGCCCTCACCCACCGCCGAGAGCGTATTTGTGCGCCTGACCAGTCAGATTGAGAACGTCGACACCACCAATGCGCGCGAGAAAAGCATTATGATGAGAGTCAATGACGCCCCTGTCACCATCCAAATAGGCCCGGTGATGCGCGGCAATGCCATTCGCGATGCGAGTGGTTTTAAGTTTGAAGACTTCACTAACCAGGTTCAGTTTGCCCAGCTTTCCCGGGCGTATAACCGCGAAGCGGTAAAACACTTGCCCGCAGTGGACGAAAGCTGGCAAGGGAAGCGTGCCACGGTACTGTTCGCCGTAACGCTGAATGCAGGAAAAGCGGAAAACGCGGCAGCGTTAGCGCTGGAACAGGAGGCACACTGATGAATAATTCCTCAGCAGAGGACATCATCCTGCGCACACATGCCATCTCAATGCTATTTCCCGGCACGATTGCGCTGGACAGCGTGGATTATCAGGTGTGGCGCGGTAAGGTCAACGTGATTATTGGCGAAAACGGTGCGGGGAAATCCACGCTGATGAAGATCCTCGCCGGTGTTCAGCAGCCCAGCAGCGGCGAGATGACGCTCAATGGCAACCCTGTTCGCTTCGCCAATACCCGGGACGCCGCGGCGCACGGGATTGGTATGGTGCATCAGGAACTTAACCTGTTTGAGAATCTCACCGTCGCGGAAAATATTTTCCTTGGCCGGGAGATCCAAAAAGGCATGACCCCCATTGATGAGGCCGAGCAGGAGAAGCGTACTGCGGAGCTGCTAACCCGACTCGATCAGCCCATTTCACCCCGCGATCTGGTCGGCAATCTCAAAGTTGGACAGCAACAGCTGGTTGAAATCGCCAAAGCGTTGGCGGAGGACGCTGACATTCTAATCCTCGACGAACCCACCTCGGCGCTGAGTAAAACCGAAGTCGAGATCCTGTTTCGCGTGATTCGCGAACTGACTCGCCAGGGCGTTTCGATAATCTACATCTCTCATCGACTTGAAGAATTGATGGCGATTGGCGATGTGATCACCATTTTACGCGATGGCAAATTCCAGGCCGAAGCCAGAGTTAGCGATATCGATGTGCCGTGGATTGTGCGTGAAATGCTGGGCAGCGACCCGGTGAGTAATTTTCTTGAGCCAGGCCGCACGTTCGGCGCGCCGGTTCTCGAAGCGGAACATATTACCTGCGTCAATGCCGCTGGCAATGCGGTGGTCAACGACGTCACCTTTAACGTCCACGCGGGCGAAATTGTCGGTATCTATGGACTGATGGGGGCCGGACGAACCGAATTGTTCGAGTGCTTGCTGGGTACTGAGCGCAACTACCTCGGTAAACTGTGGCTCGACAGCAAGCCAGTTCCACAGCGCTTAACCACCGCCGACCGCATTCGTATGGGAATGAGTCTGGTACCGGAAGATCGCAAGCGCACAGGCATTTTTCCCATTTCTTCGGTTGCCAGCAATCTGACTATTGCCAGCCTGTGGCGTCGCCTGCAGCGCGGTTTTGCCATCGCCCGCAAAGATGAGGAGGCCGTCGTCGCCAGCACAATTGGTAATCTGTCGATCAAAGTGTCCTCACCGGATGTTGAAATCCAGGCTCTGAGCGGGGGTAACCAGCAGAAAGTGGTGATTGGTCGCTCCCTACTTACCAATCCCAAAATTCTGTTCCTTGATGAGCCCACACGCGGCATTGACGTTGGCGCGAAGGCCGATGTGTTTCGCATGATGGTACAGCTTTCACAACAGGGTATTGCCGTTGTCTTCTCCACCTCGGATTTAAAAGAAATTATGGCGGTCTCTGACCGCATTCTGGTGATGTCTGGCGGCAAGCTCACGGCCGATATTACTCGCGATCGTGCCGAAGAATCGGCGCTGGTCACCGCAAGTGCTCAGGGGTTCTGACATGAAAACACTACAATCTGCCGTCGTCGCACCGCGAGCCGGCGTCACCTTCTCGCGGGAAAATATCCTGCTGCTGATCCTGAAATTACGTACCTTTATTGCGCTATTTCTGATCGTCGGATTTTTTGCCTTCACCGTCCCCGGTTTCCTCTCTGGCGGCAGCATGGTCATTATGATCAAGCACATCGCCATTAACGCGTTTCTGGCGTTGGGAATCACTTTCGTCATTATTACTGCCGGCATTGATCTCTCGATTGGCGCTACGCTTGGGCTGTGCGGCATGATTGCCGGATGGCTGATCACCAAAGGCATTGTATTACCCATGTTTGGCATCGCTATCTTCCCCAGCGTCTGGGTGATTGTACCTGTCGTACTGCTGATTGGCGGATTGATTGGCGCAGCAAATGGCTGGATTATTACGCGCTATAACGTCGCACCTTTTATTTGTACGCTGGGCACCATGTACGTATTGCGCGGCGCGGCGATGCTGACCTCTGACGGACAAACATTCCCCGGGCTTTCCGGCAATCCACAGTTGGGTAACACCGGTTTTGATGAAATTGGCGCGGGAACTCTGTTTGGTATTCCGTGGGCCATCTGGATGATGATTGTGCTGGCGCTGGTTATTGCCTACGTTGCCCGCCGTCTGCCCTTTGGCCGCCACGTGTACGCCATCGGCGATAACGAACGCGCTGCTGAACTGTCCGGGGTAAAAGTGAGGCAGGTAAAAATCTGGGTGTACACCCTGTCCGGACTATGTGCTGCAATTGCCGGAATAGTTGTTTCAGCACAACTTTCCGCTAGTCATCCGGCCAACGGTACAGCATTTGAGATGAACGCCATTGCCGCCGTTGTACTAGGTGGTACGTCGCTGGCCGGTGGTCGTGGCACCATCTTAGGCACGTTAATTGGCGCTTTCGTTATCGGTTTTCTGGCCGATGGTCTGGTGATGATGGGCGTCAGCGAATTCTGGCAAATGGTGATTAAGGGCATCGTGATTATTGTCGCGGTCATTATCGACCAGATGCAAAACCGGATGCAGCAAAAAGCCGCAGTGGTTGCGCAAAAGGCGGCGATGGAAAGTCAGTAGCCCTGAAATTACGCCTGATGGCGCTGCGCTTATCAGGCGTAGGTCGTGTATGACATATGGGCCTGATAATGCACCGCCATCCGGCAGTGGGGAAATTTTATTTCATGACGGCTTCAGCCTGCCCTGCCGAAACCTTATCATCCAGTTTAAACATCATCAGCAACCCCAAACTAATGGCATGGAAAATGGCAGGAATCCCGGCAATTAAGAACATAATCGCCGTCATCGTTTCCGATGACACCGCCTCACCCGCTTTGTAACCGCTAAGGGAGAGCACTAGCCCAACCATCCCACCCGCCAGTGCCAGACCAACCTTCATCGAAAAGAGCGTACCGGCAGCGACAGCCCCAGACATTCTGACGCCGGATTTGTCTTCACAATAGTCGGCACAATCAGAAGGCAGCGCCCAGGCAGTAATCGAGCCAAGTTCAGCCATCAATACCGACAGCACCAGTAGAACACATGCCAGTGAGATTTGTTCAGGGTTAACGAAATAGAGACATAATGCCGCCACGCCACCGCCCAGTTGCGCCACCTTCAGCGTACCTAATTTCGAGAGCTTGTTGCGCTTAATCAGTTGAATAGCAATCATCGGCGCAATGATCCCCGCAATCGCTGTGGCCGAAAGCAGACCAGAAACAAAGCCATCCCCACGATTCAGGAAATACTTCACAAAATAAATAGTCACACTGCCTTTAATTACAAAAGCAATGGAGCTGGTAATTTTGAACAGATAGAAAACAACAACCGGTTTCGCTTTCAGCATAATTCCCAGTTGTTTGGTAAACGGGACTTTATCGGTCTCCACGCTAACCTGATATCGCTCCTTTGTTCCCCAGAAACAGAGCAGCATAAACGCCGTGGCCAGCACGGCAATAAAGCTCATCGCCATCATGTAGGCGCGTGCTTCATCGGTTTCTCCATACCAGGCGACGAAAATCGGCACTACCATTGAGCAGATAAGAAAGGCCATTTTAGCCAGTGGGAAACGCCAAGAGTTGGCGCTTAAACGATCCATGGGATCGGCGGTGAGTGTCGTCAACAACGCCACATACGGCACCACCGTGGAGGCATACATCAGGATCAGAAATAGATAGGTAATCACTGCATAGACTAGCTTTCCAGTGGGTGAAAAGTCCGGCGCCAGAAAGACTAAAAAACAGGAAATACCGTAAGGGATCGCCAACCAGAGCAAAAAAGGACGATACGAGCCGTGCTTTGTCCGCGTGCGATCGGAGATATTACCGATAAATGGATCATAGAAGGCATCAACCAGACGGGCAACAATAAACAATATCCCCATCGCCGCTGCCGAAATCCCTAAAACATCGGTATAAAAATAGGGCAAAAACATCATCGTCATCCCAAGAAAAATGTTCGCTGACGAATCACCTAACCCATAACAGATCTTCTCTTTGATACTCAATTTATGCTGTTGCTTCATGAGAAACCCTCTTTATGAATATATATTCATTATCGAATTACTATTCACGCAAAGGTTAAGCCCACGAATTTAGCGCTGGCAAGTGGTTAGTCGTGACATTGTTACCAGTATCACAATTAACCTCATTCTTTTGCTCCTAAGCGCGCCGTCATCTAGTGGCGAAATGTCATCTTATTAATAAACAAGACGTTTATGCTGGCTGGCCGTTTCTCTCGTCATTCAGATAACGCTTACTCCTTTCAGTCTCACAGTAAAAATCTTACAGTAATCAGCAGAAATGGCGGCGTTTTTGTGATCGCATGCTCATTTTTTCGCCTTGACAGTGGAATGTTAACGGTAACCTCCCTTACTCTCATCGTGAATATAAAATCACAATGGAATATATATTCCAAAAGAGAGGTGCTATGAGCGAACAAAGTATTGCCCTGTGGGGGCGGTTTGAGTATCAAGTCACGGACGTTGACGATCCTCGCCATTTTACCGACACCGAGCTATCAGCCACCTTTACCTGCGGCGAAGAATCCCGCACGGTTTGGGGCTTTTACAACGGTAACGGTCAGTTCATACTGCGCTTTATGCCGGATATCCCCGGCGTCTGGCACTATCGCATCAGCTCAAATATTCCTTCGCAGTCCCCTGTCGAAGGAACGTTTACCTGCGTCCCTGAAACACAGTTAACCGGCCCGGTACAGCGTGATGGCGACGGGCACTTCCGCTATGCCAATGGCAACGCGTTTTATCCTTTTGGCACCACGGCCTACGTCTGGAACTACCAACCGGACGATATACAGCAACAAACGCTGGCATCGCTGGCGGCGAGTCCGTTCAATAAAATCCGCATGTGCGTATTTCCTAAACACTATCGCTACAATCTGCAGGAACCGATGCGCTTCCCCTTTCCGGGTACACTCGACCAGGGATTTGATTTTACCCGCTTCGATACCACCTTTTTTGCCCAGTTGGAGAGTCAAATACAAAAGCTGGATGAACTGAATATTGAGGTGGATTTGATCCTCTTTCATCCGTACGACCGCTGGGGATTTTCCGCCATGTCGCAGGAGACCGATCGCCGCTATCTCCGCTACGTGGTGGCACGCCTCGCATCGTTTAAAAATATTTGGTGGTCGCTGGCCAATGAGTTCGACCTGCTGAAAGAAAAACCGATGTCATTCTGGGATGCCGCCATAGCGCAAATCAAACGCGAGGATCCCTCTTCGCACATGATCTCCATTCATAACTGGCACAACCCGCCGATCCACTACCGCTCAAATGCGCACTGGTACGATCATCACAATCCCGCGCTCACCCACGCCAGCATCCAGCACCACGATATGCACTTTGTCCCGGAATGGCGGCAGACATTTGCCAAACCCATTGTCATTGACGAATGCTGCTATGAAGGCAATGTCGATCTCGGCTGGGGCAATATCACCGGAGAAAAAATGACTGCATTGTTCTGGCATGGCGTAATACTCGGCGGCTATGTCACTCACGGCGAAACATACCTGAATGAAGATGAGATTATTTGGTGGTCACATGGCGGCACGCTCAAAGGAACAAGCATCCCGCGCATCGCTTTTTTGCGCAACATCCTTGAGGAAGGACAAGCCAAACGCCTGGCGCCGCTCCCGTGGGGCAGCCACTGGGATACATCGATGGGGATAAGCTGCGAGGGCAACTGGGGACTGTTCTATTTTGGCGATCATTGCCCTGCCTACAAGATGATGACTATGTTGCCGGAGAATACGACGTGGAAGGTCGATATCATTGATACCTGGGCCATGACGATAACGCCGGTTGCGGGGGTTATTCAACACGGTGACAAGCTGGATCTACCGGCTAAGCCATGGATTGCTCTACGCTTAATAAAACTCTGATAACTACAGCCAGCCCCAGGGGCTGGCGATAACTTGACTCACCGCGGCGTCACCCTTTGACCAGATTGCGCGCTGTCGGGTAGTCGGTGATCAGTACGTCGATATAATTCCCCTGCAGCGCGCCACGGATCGCATTCTGTTTTTCTACCCCGCCCGCCAACGCTATCACATGGTTGCAGTCGCGGATCTGCGCCAGCTCCATGCCGATAACCGGGTCTTCCTCATGGCTGAGTACCGGATTGCCCGCCGCGTCGTAATAATGCAGACAGATATCCCCGACCGCGCCGCGTTCGGCCAGCAGTCGCAGCATCTCTTCGTTGTAATAGTTTCCTGAATTTTTCAGCAATTGAGAAGGTTCCAGCTCCCCGATGCCGACAATCGCCACATCCACTTCAGCAAATTTTTCGACGACCGCCGCCACGTCCGGGCTGTTAACCAGCCGAGAACGTTCTTCCACCGAATGCTCAATACTTTGCGAAGGCAACAGCCAGGCCGGGCAGCCGAGGTGTGCCGCCAGCTGTTGCGTCAGAATCGTGGCCTGCACGTTGCCGTTTGGCCCCACGCCACCCAGTAATTGGATCACGCCTGCCGCCCGGATATTTTGCGGGTGCATTTCATCAACCATGCAGCGAATGGTACTACTCCAGGAGGAAATACCGACCAGGTCTTCGGCACGCAGACGAGTTTCAACGTAATGTGCCGCCGCACTGCCAATGGCATGCTTAATTTGCGTACTACTGGGGTTGTCGCCAACATCCACGACAATCGCCTGGCGCAGACCAAACCGCTCTTCAATGGCTTTTTCCAGCTCGACAAAGATATTAGTCGGCTGTACGACGGTGATTTTCACCAGCCCTTCTTTCTGACAACGCGTCAAGGCACGGGAGACAAAGGACTGCGACAAATGCAGCAGCGTGGCGATTTCAGACTGTTTTTTATTTTCGGCGTAGTAAAGTGTGGCAATCTTAACCAGCAACCGCTGTTCATCCTGCTTTGACATAACATTCCCCCTGGTAAACTGCCTGTTATTTTTATTCATACCTGAATAGATAACAAGTCGTCTGCGCCTTTCCGGTTATCGCGTTAGTGTGATCCTTTTCTCTTTTCGCCAAAATTTGCTGCTATAAGGCGTAGACAAACCCTCAGACAAGGCATATCTTTAATCATGAATAATAAATCAGTAGTGAATATTTATTCTAACCGATAACGACCAACTGTTTTAGCTGCATATTACGCAGTGGATAGCGAGACAGTTGCACTACTGCACCCACATGGAATATTTATTCACTAAGGATTAAACATTCAAGAGGTGTCTTATGAATCCGTTTTCGCTCTCAATACCAGAGCTAGTCAAGAAAGCACGTGCGGTACGTCGTCGCATTATCGTGTTGAATGCAGAAAGCCCGGCGGGGGGACATACCGGCGCTGATCTGTCGCAGGTCGAACTGCTGACAGCACTCTATTTTCGCATCCTGAATTGCTCACCAGAGCTTATAGCAAGCGATGAGCGCGACATCTACATCCAGTCGAAAGGTCATGCAGTGGGCGGTTACTACTGCGTGCTGGCTGAGGCTGGTTTTATTCCCGTGGACTGGCTGGCGACCTATCAGCACGCCGATTCACACCTGCCGGGTCATCCGGTGAAACACAAAACGCCAGGGATCGAACTGAATACCGGAGCGCTCGGTCACGGTCTGCCGGTCGCCGTGGGCATTGCGCTGGCAGCTAAACGTAACAACAGCAAGCGCCGGGTGTTTGTCGTTACCGGTGATGGTGAACTGGCAGAAGGAAGCAACTGGGAAGCCGCACTGGTCGCCGCCCACTACAAGCTGGATAACCTGATTATCATCAACGACAAAAATAACCTCCAACTTGCCGGCGCAACCAAAGAGATCATGAACACCGATCCACTGGATGAGAAATGGCGCGCCTTCGGTATGCAGGTCACAGAGTGCCGCGGTAATGATATGAGTGATGTGGTGCGCACGCTGGAAGGGTTAACCCCGGAAGGTAAACCGCACGTCGTCATTGCCCACACCACCAAAGGGGCCGGGATCTCCTTTATTCAAGGCCGCCCGGAATGGCACCACCGCGTGCCAAAAGGGGAAGAAGTTGAACTGGCGCTGGAGGAACTGAAAGATGCGTAATAGTGAACACCTCGCCACCGTGATGGTGAATACCTTAATTGCCGCGGTCGAGCGCGGAATGGACGTTGTACCCGTCGTTGCTGACTCAACGTCTACGGCGAAAATCGCCCCGTTTATGAAGGAATTTCCCGGTCGTCTGGTCAACGTGGGTATCGCCGAACAGACGCTGGTTGGCACCGCCGCCGGCCTGGCGCTGGGGGGCAAAATCGCCGTCACCTGTAACGCTGCACCGTTCCTTATTTCGCGGGCCAATGAGCAAATCAAAGTCGACATTTGCTACAACAACACCAACGTGAAGCTGATCGGCCTGAACGCGGGCGCCAGCTACGGCCCCCTCGCCAGCACACATCACAGTATTGATGACATTTCCGTTCTGCGCGGTTTTGGCAATATTGAAATTTACGCCCCGTCCTGCCCAGTGGAATGCCGGCAGATTATCGACTATGCCTTAAGCCACGTCGGCCCGGTTTATGTTCGCCTCGACGGAAAAGCCTTACCGGAACTGCACGACGAAAATTACCAGTTCACTCCGGGTAATATCGATATTCTGCGGAAAGGAAAAGATGTCGCGCTGGTCGCGATGGGCTCAACCGTCCATGAAATTGTCGAGGCTGCCACAGTGCTGGAACAGGCGGGTATTGATGCTAGCGTAATCAGTGTACCGTCAATTCGTCCCTGCAATACCCAACAACTGTTGGCGGCCTTAGCCCACTGCAAGGCCGTGGTCAGTGTGGAAGAGCATAACATTAATGGCGGCGTGGGAAGCCTGGTGGCCGAGGTACTGGCAGAAGCTGGCTGTGCCATTCCGCTGCGCCGACTCGGCATTGGCGATGGTCAATATGCTATCGCGGCCGATCGCGCGGCAACACGTGCCTGCCACGAAATTGACGCCGCTGGCGTCGTGAAAAACGCCGCCGCGCTATTGCAGCACCACACGATAAAACAATAACAACAGAACACTTACTGGAGAAAGCGATGTCACGAATTCCTCAACAGTTGACCATGGCGGTGATTATTGGCAATCGGGGATTTTTCCCAAGCTATCTGGTTGCTGAAGCCCGCGAACAAGCCAGCGTGCTCTTTGCGCGACTGGGTATTAAAACCATTATGCTCGACGATACGCAAACGGAACTCGGCGGGGTAGAAACCCGCCAGGATGCGAAAGTGTGCGCCGAACTTTTCCGCGCTCACCGCGACGACATTCACGGCGTGGTCGTGCTGTTGCCGAACTTTGGCGATGAAAAAGCAATAGCGGAAACGCTGCGCCTGTCTGGCCTGAATGTCCCGGTACTGGTTCAGGCGCAGGAAGATAACCTTGATAAAATGGGGCTTGCCACCCGCCGTGACAGCTTCTGTGGAAAAATCTCCCTGTGCAATAACCTGCGTCAGTACGGCATTCCATTTACGCTCACCACCCAGCATGTCTGCGATCTGGCCGGTGAGGTTTTTGCTCAAGATCTGAAACGTTTCGAACAGATTTGCCGTGTTGTCAGCAGTATGCGTGGCGTACGCGTCGGCGCTATCGGTGCTCGCCCGGCTGGATTCAATACCGTTCGCTACAGCGAAAAATTACTCGAAAGACTGGGTATCGCCGTTGAAACGCTGGATCTGTCTGAAGTCTTTACCCGCATCAAATGTCTGCGCGATGACGATATCCGTGTGGATGAAAAACGTCGTCTGCTGCTGGATAACGCCGATGCCAGCGCCATTCCCGCCGACAAACTCGTCACAATGGCAAAACTGTTTGTCGTCATCAGCGAATGGGTCATCGCTAACGATATAGATACCACTGCGATCCAGTGCTGGACTTCGCTGCAGGAAAATTTAGGCATCAACGTATGCTCAATCATGAGCGTGATGTCCGGGCAGTTAATGCCCAGCGCATGCGAAGTGGATGTGATGGGTGCGCTGTCAATGTACGCCCTCGCCAGCAGTAATTTAAGCCCGGCTTCCATTGCCGACTGGAATAACAATTTCGGCGACGATCGTGATAAATGTGTGCTTTTTCACTGCGGAAACTTTGCATCAGCCAGTCTGGAGAGCCCCAAAATGGGCACAGCGGACATCATCGGTACCACCGTTGGGAAAGAGAACACCTGCGGTGCAGTACATGGACGCATGAAAAGCGGCACACTGACCTATTTCCGCCTGAGCACCGACGATTTAACCGGTGAAATCAAAGCGTACGTCGGAGAAGGCCAATCGGTAGACGATCCGCTGGATACGGTTGGCTGTCGTGCAGTAATCCAGGTCCCGCATCTGGAGAATTTACTGGCGTGGATCTGTCGTAACGGTTTTGAACATCACGTGGCAATGAACCATTCCGCCAGCGCCGAGGTGCTGCATGAAGCCTTCACCCGCTATCTCGGGGTGGATACGTTGTTCCATCGCTAATACTCAGGGAAACAGAGAGGCTGGAGAAAACGATGTCAGCAACGAAAGACATTATTATTGCGCTTGATGAAGGCACCACCAATGCCAAAGCCGTTGCGCTGGACGGTAGGGGAAATGTGGTCGCGAAGTTCTCCCGCGCGCTGGCGATCCACACGCCTCGCGAAGGCTGGGTTGAACAGTCCGGCGACGCGCTGCTGGAGGCCTCTCTGGCTGTAATGGCGCAAGCAGTTGCCGCCGTAGGTACGCAGCGGGTGGCGGCGCTGGCGATCAGTAATCAGCGAGAAACGGCAATCGGCTGGTATCGCGCAAGCGGGCGTCCGCTCGGCCCCGCCATTACCTGGCAATGCTCGCGCACGGCTGACTTTTGCCGGGCGTTGCGCGAGCAAGGTCATGAGGCGAAAATAAAATCCATCACCGGATTGCCCGTCGCCCCGCTCTTTTCCGCCTCTAAAATGCGCTGGCTTCTGGAGTCCGTCCCCAACGGAATGGCGCTCGCGCAGCAAGGCGAAATTTGCCTCGGCACTATCGATAGCTGGTTACTGTGGAATCTTACCGGCGGTGCGGCGTTTCGTTGTGACGCCTCCAACGCTTCGCGCACGCAGTTGCTCAATCTACATAGCGGCCAATGGGATAGCGAGATGCTGGCGCTGTTTGGTATCCCGCAACAGGCGCTGCCAGAAGTTTGCCCTTCCAGTCATCATTTTGGCGTGACGAAAGGTCTGGCGACCATCCCCGATGGGATCCCCATTCTGGCGATGATTGGCGATTCTCATGCCGCGCTCTTTGCCCACGGGCTAGGTGCTGAAGGTTGTGTTAAAGCGACCTATGGCACCGGCTCATCGGTGATGGCTCCGGTATCTTCAACGCAGTCTGCGGTGAATGCGCTGGCAACAACTATTGCCTGGCATGATGGCGATACCCGGGTCTATGGTCTGGAAGGCAATATTCCCCATACCGGCGATGCTGTGGCCTGGATGGCCGACAGTACCGGCTTAAGCGAACTGCCGGAGGAGCAACTGTTACATGAACTCAATACTCTGCCCGCCACGGTCGACTCGACGCTGGGCGTCTATTTTGTTCCGGCACTTACCGGGCTGGGCGCACCCTGGTGGGATGAAAGCGCCCGGGGGTTAATTCATGGCCTCAGCCGCGGCGTGAAACGCGCGCATCTGGTGCGCGCCGCGCTGGAGTCTATTACCTATCAAATTGCCGATGTGGTGCAAGCGATGCACCAGCACAGCGGTTTCAGCCTCAGCGCGCTGATGGTTGATGGCGGGCCGACAAAAAATGATTGGCTGATGCAGTACCAGTCCGATCTGCTGGGTTGCCCGGTTATGCGCAGCGACATTCCCGAGCTTTCAGCCATTGGCGCCGGGCTGCTGGCACGCAAGGCGCTGCTCGGTACAGAAACCGCTCAGCTACGCCATTTTTTGCCCGACCACATATCATTTCAGCCAAACGCAGAGCGTCACGGTCGATTGCAAAAACGCTGGCACGAGTGGCAAAGCGCCGTTGAGCGTACGCGCTGGCAAACACCTTAGCGAGTCAGCAATCATGATAAATCCGCCCGCAGCCACGACTGAGTGCGGGCGCTAATCGCGAACAAACTCACCAATCGCCAGATAGGTGGCTTTAGCTTCCTGCGGGACTTTGTCCTCCAGCATTAGATAAGCATGCGTCATCCCAGGAAAGTGAACATGCTGTACGGGTATCCTCTCAGCTTGCAGTCTGGCGACAAAAGCAAAATCTTCATCCCGCAACGGATCCAGCCCACCACTGAATACCAGAGTGGGTGGAAAATCCTGGCTCAACGGCAGGTAAAGCGGAGACGTCTGTTTACGATCTTCTTCATTGCGGAAATATTGCTGAAAATACCAGCGTATTTTGCTTTCATCCAGTAGCTTTCCTGTACCATTCTCCTGCACCGATGGCCAGTTCAGCGTGTAGTCCAGGCTCGGATAAATCAGCACCAGGCGATGAATAAATCCTGGCTGCTCGCGGGAAAAGTAGGCCGCCAGCGTCGCACTAAATGCACCGCCACCGCTGTCGCCGATAAGCGTGAGTTGGCGAGTGTAAGGAATATGCTGACTTTCGAGCAGCGACCAGACGTTTTCTATTACGGCTTTAGCATCGGAAAGACCAGCCGGATACGGGTTTTCTGGCGCAAGTCGATAATCAACCGACACAACGATATTCCCTGTCGCCATCGCCAGATGACGGGCAACCGGGTCATACACTTCCACCGAACCGCTCAGATGCCCACCGCCATGGATAAACACCACCACCTTCGGCTCTCCGGTCAGTGCCGGGCGATAAATCCGTACCGGGATGCGACGCTCTCCGGTATCCACTTCCGTATTGATAATCGCCGCCATCGGTTCTGAGGTGGACACATTTGCTTTTGTCAGTGCTGCTAACCCTGCTCTTGAGCTGAGCGTGTCGTAGCAAAGGTTGGGATTGCGAGGTTGTGCTGCGAGAAAATCAGCCAGAAGCGCGGGAGGTGTTTGCGTCAGCGAGCCGTGTTCCTGTTGCCAGCGCTGTTGATAACATTGCTGTTGCGTCTGCACAGTCTCAGCGTTGGCAGTCTCACAGGAAAAGCACTCTGCCATCGACTGGCGTTGCCGTCCGTTTTCATCAAAGTTCTCTGCTGCCAACCAGCGCTGTAACACGGCGTCACACTGGGGCCATTCGCTATCAATCATTGATAACCAGTCGCTGTCGCGATTACGCCCCTTGCGCACAATCTTCTGGCGAAAGCGACCTTCGAAGATAAACCCAAGGCGTTCCGCTGCCCGTCGAGAAGCGGTGTTCAGAGAATCGCATTTCCACTCCACGCGACGATAGCCCAACGCAAATGCCTGGCGTAACAGCAGCCAGATGCTTTCGGTGCCGAGAACCGTATTTTTCATACGCGGTGACCAGGTCACATGACCAATTTCGACCGAACCGTGCTCTCGTTCAATCGCCATAAAGCACACCAGTCCGACAGCTCGTCCTGAACGCTGTTCAATGACGGCATAGGGAACCAGAGATGCATCAGTAACTTTCCCCTGCACCCAGCAAGCTGCGGCCTCGACGCTTGTGGGGCGAGAGCTTGCAAGCCAGGTCCAGTCGCGATCGTCCGGCGCCTGCGCGTAGGCATCAAACAGATCGGCGGCATGGCTGTCGGCATCCAGGGGAACCAGTCGACAATATTGCCCTATCAGCGTTTCCCGTGGCAGTACGGCAGCGCCATTCCAGTCCGGCACGACATCGCCGACGGTCTGCCCATAAAGATTTATTTCCGGCACGATTCAACCCCAGTAGCGAAGTAAAAAATAGTTATAACACCGGCCATTACACCTTCAAAGCGTCACAAGGGTGATTTTGACGACGAACAGAAAATCAGCAGTCCTTCTATACTAATTAAAAATCAACGCGGAAGAGAGCCTTATGCCACTACCCGATTTTCATGTTTCCGACCCTTTTACGTTAGGCATTGAACTGGAAATGCAGGTGGTCAATCCGCCAGGTTACGACCTGAGTCAGGACTCCTCCCGGCTGATTGATGCCGTAAAACCGCAGCTCACCGCCGGAGAAGTGAAGCACGATATCACCGAAAGTATGCTGGAGATGGCGACCGGAGTTTGCCGCAATATCGACCAGGCTGATGCTGAATTGTCCGCTATGCAGCAGATAATTATGCGAGTTGCTGCAGAGCATCACCTCGCCATTTGTGGCGGTGGCACACATCCATTTCAAAAATGGCAGCGTCAGGAAGTCTGCGATGACGAACGCTATCGGCGCAACCTGGAAAATTTTGGCTATCTTATCCAGCAGGCGACGGTGTTTGGCCAGCATGTGCATATCGGCTGCGCAAACGGCGACGATGCAATTTACCTGCTACATGGCCTGTCGCGATTTGTTCCCCATTTTATTGCGCTCTCGGCCGCCTCACCTTATATGCAGACCTCCGACACGCGGTTTGCCTGCGCGCGACTGAATATATTCTCCGGATTTCCCGATAATGGCCCGATGCCATGGGTGAATAACTGGCAGGAATTCGAGGGGCTATTCCGTCGACTGGCTTACACCAGCATGATTGATAGCATTAAAGATTTACACTGGGATATCCGCCCCAGCCCGCACTTTGGCACGGTAGAGGTTCGGGTAATGGATACACCGCTGACCCTTGATCATGCGGTCAATATGGCAGGACTTATTCAGGCTACCGCCCACTGGTTACTCACCAAACGCCCGTTCAAACACCAGGAGCGTGATTACCTGTTGTATAAATTCAATCGTTTTCAGGCCTGTCGCTTTGGTATGGCGGGAATCGTCACCGACGTGAATACGGGCGATGGGCATCGCCTGGTGGATGACACGCTACGGCTACTGGAGAATGTTGCCGCCTCTGCGGATAAAGTGGGTGCGACCAGCGCGATTGAAGCCTTACGCCTACAGGTTAAACATGGTCATGACGAAGCGCAGAATATGCGTGATTTCGTGGCGGAAGGGGGATCGTTGAGTGGTCTGGTGAAAAAGCATTGTGAGATTTGGGCGGGGTTGTAAGCGTGGGATTTGCGTTGTCCGCAGAGATCCCGGACAATAGCTTTTTAACTCAAGTTTAACAATGTCATGAAACACCCGCTTGAATCACTGATGACTGTCGCAGGGATCCTGCTACTGGCTTTTTTGTCTTGCCTGCTGCTACCCGCCCCCTCACTTGGCCTGGTGCTGGCACAAAAACTCGTCGCCATTTTTCATCTGATGGATCTCAACCAGTTTTATACTTTGCTGTTTTGTCTGTGGTTTTTACTGCTGGGCGTGCTTGAATATTTGCTGCTGCGTTTTATCTGGCGGCGCTGGTTCTCGCTGGCGGATTAGGCCCGCGAGAACCCGTTGCCGTTAATGCGTTCGGCTATGATTTTCTTTGCGATAAGCTCCCGGCGGCTGGCTGAACGTACGGGTGAAAATACGCGTAAAGGTCTGCTGCGAATCGAATCCGTATTTCAAACAGATGTCGTACACTTTCTGGTCGGTATCGCGTAGATCGCGCGCCGCCAGCAGCAGCTTGCGCTCGCGGATGTAACGCCCAAGACTTTCGCCTTTGTACTGCATAAAAAGACGCTGCAGGTGCCATTTGGAATATCCCGCATGGCGTGCAATATCATCAATGCGCAATGGCTGATTCAAATTATCATCAATCCATTCAACAATCGTATCAATTACCTGAGCAGAAATCGTCATCATGCTCTCCCCTGTATTCATTGTGTCACCTGTTGCCACCAGGCCGTAAACGGTTGGTCCGGTTCGGACAGTATTACCGGTTCACCCAGCATTGGCGTCAGCAGTCGGTAATCCTGATGACGGCTGGCAAGCGCCAGTCGTTTGTAAGGATCATCCCAGGTATGTTTCGCCAGAACGAAACGGCCGGCATGCCCTGGCAACACGGCTTTCGCATGCAGATCTGCCGCGGCCTGAGCCGTCTCTTCCGGCATCATGTGAATGAACTTCCAGTCCTGGTCATACTGACCGTTCTCCATAATCGCCAAATCGACAGAGCCAAACTGCTCGCCGATGGCTTTAAAATGCGGTCCATAGCCGGAATCGCCGCTGTAATAAACGTTCTGCTCCGGCGTTTCGAACATGAAGCTCGCCCATAGCGTTTGGTTGCGTTTGATACCGCGTCCCGAGAAATGACGAGCAGGCAGCACATGAACGATCAGCGAATCCGTCACTCTGACGGACTGATTCCAGTCCCGTTCTTCGATTATCTCGCTGCGCATCCCCCAGTAACGCAGATGCGACCCGACGCCGAGCGGCGTAATCACCCGCTTAATTTTCGGCATTAGCGCCTTGATAGTGGCGAGATCCAGATGGTCATAGTGATCGTGCGAGATGATGAGCAGGTCTATCTCCGGCATCGTCTGCGCAGTCCATGGATAATCACCGGCAAAGGCCTTGTTCAGGAACGAAAACGGTGCGGCATAATTGCTGAACACCGGATCAATCAGGATTCGTTGACCCGCCAGCTGTAAATACCACGAAGAATGGCCCAGCCAGACCAGGGTATCCTGCTGCGGCGAAAGCCCGGCGAGATCGGTCGCGACCATAGGTAACGGTTGTGCTGGTCGTGCATTTTCACGCTTAGCGACCAGAAACTCCCACCAGGCCGCCAGCATGCCTTTGTTGCCGGTATAGCCCGGTGTCTGCACCTGGTTATGAAACTGTCCATCACGATAGTGCGGTGACTGTTCAACCTGACTCAGTTGTGCCCCTTGCGGCGCCTGACCAAACCCGGCATTGAGTACAAACGGTAAACTTGCAGCTGCAGCAATAAGCATAATAACAACCACACAAACTGTGAGACGCTTCATATCCTGACCTTAAACGCGCCCCCTTTCCGCTGGTTTGCGCGACTGACTCTTGATTATGAGTGAGTAAGCACTCATTATAGAAATCGAAAGTTCGTCGTCAAGATGATTTTCAATCTTTGACATTCGCCGTTGCGGTGCTGCAAAGGCCGTGATTCAATCATGTTTTTTACAGACTTAAGGGTAAAGTGTAGTGGCTCGTCCGAAGAGTGAAGACAAAAAATTGGCATTACTGGAAGCTGCAACCACAGCATTTGCACAATCAGGTGTTGCGGCCTCTACCGCCGTAATCGCGCGCAATGCAGGGGTTGCGGAGGGAACGTTGTTTCGCTATTTCGCGACCAAAGATGATTTGATCAACGAACTTTACCTCTTTTTAAAACACGATCTCTGCCAGTCGATGATGGCAAATCTGGATCGCTCAGTGACCGATGCCAAAACCATGACTCACTACATCTGGAATAGCTACATTAGCTGGGGTCTGAATCATACCTGCGGACATCGCACCATTCGCCAGTTGGCCGTCAGCGAGAAAATCAGTAAAGAAACAGAACAGAAGGCTGACGATATGTTCCCGGAACTGCGCGATCTTTGCCATCGCTCCGTGCGACCCGAGTTTATGTCGGACGAGTATCGCGCCTTTGGCGACGGGCTTTTTTTAACACTTGCAGAAACAACCATGGAATTCGCTGCCCGCAATCCTGCCCGCGCGGCTGAATACATTTCGCTGGGGTTTGAAGCCATGTGGCGCGCCCTGACTCGCGAGGAAAAATAATGGACGGAAAGACACTGCATGCCTGCGCAAAGCGCCTTGCGCTAGAACTGCCTTTCACCGAGCACTGCTGGCCTTTTGGCCCGGAATACGACGTGTTCAAGGTCGGCGGCAAGATTTTCATGCTGGTGTTTGAACATCACGGACGCCCGCTGGTTAACCTGAAATCCGATCCGCAAAAATCACTGTTAAATCAACAGATCTACCCCAGCATTGAACCCGGTTATCACATGAATAAAAAGCACTGGATCTCAGTCTATCCTGGTGACGATATTACCGAGTCATTACTGGCAGAGCTGGTGAATGATTCCTGGCACCGCGTCGTCGATGGCTTGCCGAAGCGGGATCAAAAATGCCTGCGTCCAGGTTGATTTATCGCTAACCCCGATAAGTGTTTTTGCATTTTCCTGTCTTATCTTTTTCCTGCTAACCCTGTACCCTGCTGAAACAAAACGCACCCGCAGGGTATGGAAAATCACCAGGAGTAGTTATGGATATTGTTTCTGTCGCCTTAAAACGTTACTCCACTAAGGCATTTGATCCGAATAAAAAACTGACCGCTGAGCAGGCCGAAAAATTAAAAACGCTGCTGCAGTATAGCCCGTCCAGCACCAACTCTCAGCCATGGCACTTTATTGTCGCCAGCACTGACGAAGGTAAGGCGCGTGTGGCTAAATCCGCAGCTGGCGGCTTTGTATTCAACGAACGTAAAATGCTGGATGCTTCCCACGTCGTGGTGTTCTGCGCCAAAACGGCGATGGACGATGCGTGGCTGGAACGCGTGGTGGATCAAGAAGAAAGCGATGGTCGTTTCGCCACGCCTGAAGCGAAAGCCGCAAACCACAAAGGCCGCACCTTCTTTGCCGACATGCATCGCAAAGAACTGAAAGATGACAACCACTGGATGGCAAAACAGGTGTACCTGAACGTCGGTAACTTCCTGCTGGGCGTTGCGGCGATGGGCCTGGATGCTGTGCCTATCGAAGGCTTTGATTCAGCAGTCATGGATGCAGAATTTGGCCTGAAAGAAAAAGGTTTCACCAGCGTAGTGGTGGTTCCTGTGGGTCATCACAGCGTAGAAGATTTCAACGCCGCGCTGCCGAAATCTCGTCTGCCTCTGGAAACGACGCTGACGGAAGTCTAATCCTCCGCATTTGCATAAGCTCCGCACAGCGGTCATCATAGACCGCTGTTTATTAAGGAGACATTATGCAGGAATTGATATCTCAGGTAGAAGAACTCGGCATTGAAATAAATCACACCACCTCGCTGGTGATGATTTTTGGCATTATTTTTATCACCGCCATTATTGTTCACGTTATTTTGCACTGGGTGGTATTACGCGCATTTGAAAAGCGCGCCAACGCCAGCTCCCGCCTGTGGCTACAAATCATCACGCAGAACAAGTTATTTCACCGGCTGGCATTCACCCTGCAGGGTATCATTGTCAATATACAGGCCGCACTCTGGCTACAGAAAGGCAGCGAAGCCGCAGAAATATTAGTGAACTGCGCACAGCTGTGGATCATGATGTACGCCCTGCTGTCACTGTTTTCTCTGCTGGACGTTATTCTCAATCTGTCGCAAAAACTCCCTGCTGCGTCGCAACTGCCGCTAAAAGGCATATTTCAGGGCATCAAGCTAATCAGCGCAATCCTCGTCGGAATATTGATGATTTCCCTGCTGATTGGCCAGTCACCGGCAATACTGATAAGCGGTTTGGGTGCAATGGCCGCCGTGTTAATGCTGGTGTTTAAAGACCCTATTCTCGGTCTGGTGGCCGGAATACAGCTCTCCGCCAACGATATGTTAAAGCTTGGCGACTGGCTGGAAATGCCGAAATACGGTGCAGATGGTGCTGTTATCGATATTGGCTTAACCACCGTCAAAGTGCGCAACTGGGATAACACTATCACCACTATCCCCACCTGGTCACTGGTATCAGACTCTTTTAAAAACTGGAGCGGAATGTCGGCTTCAGGCGGTCGGAGAATTAAACGCAGCATCAGCATTGATGCCACCAGCATCCATTTTCTTGATGAGGATGAGCGTCAGCGGCTGCATAAAGCCCACCTGCTGAAACCGTATTTAACCACACGTCACCAGGAAATCAGCGAGTGGAATCAGCAGTTAGATGCGCCTGAATCGGTATTGAATCACCGCCGGATGACCAATATTGGCACCTTCCGCGCTTATCTGAACGAGTATTTGCGTCATCATCCGCGTATTCGCAAAGATATGACGTTAATGGTGCGCCAACTTGCGCCAGACGATCATGGTTTACCGATTGAAATTTATGCCTTTACCAATACGGTGGTCTGGCTGGAATATGAAAGTATTCAGGCTGATATCTTCGACCATATATTTGCCATAGTTGAAGAGTTTGGCTTGCGCATTCATCAGTCGCCTACCGGAAATGATATTCGTGCTCTGTCTGGCGCGTTTCAGCGATAAAGCTCAGGTACTGGCGCGTGAAATATAGCGCCAGTCCATCATCACCCTTTCCGTCTGCGCGTCAGGATTTTCTATTTTATTCAGCAATAATCCTACCGCTTTGCGGCCTATATCCCGTGAGGGCTGCTCAATGGTCGAAAGCTGTGGAGAAACCATTTCTGCCAGTTCCGTACCGTCGAAACCAACAACGGCGATATCCTGCGGGATCTGTAATCCGGCATCGAAAATTGCGCGCATCGCACCAGCGGCTAGCGTGTCCGATACAGCAAACACCGCGTCGGGTTTCACCTCTGCGGCAAGTAGTGTTTTCATCGCCGCAATTCCTGCACTGGAACTTAATTCACTGGCATATTCCACAGCCTGATATTCAAGCGACAGCGCATGCAGCGCCGCTTTATAGCCGCGTTCGCGCAAACGAGCATATTTATAACTCAGGTCATGATTGATTAAGGCAATTCGTCGGTAGCCCTTATCCACCAGGTGAGATATCACCGACTGTGCGGCGTCAACATCGTTAATCCCCACGCAGGAAACCGCGCCTTTGTCAGCATATTCCGCGCACTGAACCCAGGGCGCATCGCCAATCAGCGTAGTCAGTTCCGGTAATTTTGAGAATGCATCCATGGTGATAATGCCATCAACAATTTTCCCCGACAGGAGCTTCAACGCCGATTTTGAGCGGGCTGTATCCGAGCCGGAGTTACACAGCAAAATGCGATAGCCATTCTTCTCCGCCTCCTCTTCAATGCCTTTAACAACCTCTGCACAAAAAGGGTTGGCAATGTTGGAAACCATCACCAGAATCATCGAACTACGTGCCGTACGCAGCTGACGCGCCAGCAGGTTGGGCTGATAATTGCTTTCTTTAATAGCCTGTAGCACGCGCTCGCGATTTTTGGCTTTGACGGTATCACTGTGATTCAGCACACGCGATACCGTCGCCACCGACACACCGGCAAGCTGGGCGATTTTTTGAATAGACATAACGACGACACATCCTGCGGTTTACGCTTTGCGTTGAGGCTACCATAAAATCGCCGACTGGCGAACCGGATGCGTGTTTAGCGCTGTACAGATATCCAACGCTGCTGCTGATGGCTTTTTATAATTGCATCAATAATATACATCACATCCGCACCATCAGAAAAAGACGCAAATCGACGCTCCGCCGTCGCGGGCATTTTGCCTGCCAACACCGCCTGATAAAACTGCTGCATCATATTCTTGAACGCATCCGGCCAGCCCTCAATATGCCCACCCGGAAAGTGCGCACTGGCAGCTACATCAGCATTCATCAATCCTGGGTCGTCCGTCAGGATCTGGTTCGCCTGCTGACGGTGCCCGACCCAAAGCTGTTGCGGCGTTTCCTGATCCCAGTGCAGTGAACAGTGGCTACCGTTAATTTCAAAGCTCAGGTGATTCTTGCGCCCGGCACTCACTTGCGAAACGCTAAAGCAGCCTTTGCTGCCATCATCAAAACGTACCAGCACTGACCCACGATCTTCCGTCGTAACCGCTTTATCCTCAAATTGCACATCAGCCGTTTGCTGGCCAAACGTGGCGTTACTGGCAATGCTGGCTTTACGAACCGGCCAGACGATAGCCAAATCGGCCATCACCTCGACAATACGTTTTCCAGTCACGAATTGCACCGTATCACACCAGTGCGAACCGATATCCGCTACCGCCCGTGAATCGCCGCCCTGTGCGGCATCGACCCGCCAGTTGTAGTCAGTCTCCAGCAGCATCCAGTCCTGCAGGTAGCTCCCCTGTACGGCAAACAGATTGCCCACGCTGCCGCTTCTGACCATACTGGCCGCCTGCTGCACCATTGCAAACTGGCGATAGACAAAGCTCACGCCGTGCACCACTCCAGCCTGCTGTGCCAGCGTTTCCAGTTCACGAGCCTCATCCGGCGTCATACACAGCGGCTTTTCTGAAAACACGTGCAGACCCGCGCGTAAAATCTGCCGATTGATGTCGGCATGCAGATGATTCGGTGTACAGTTATGCACTACCTGCAGTCCGGGATGCGCCAGCAGCGCTTCAACGCTGCCGTAGGCATGAGGAATATGAAGAGCATCTGCGCGTTCCTGGGCAACCGCCAGTGAGCTATCACAGAGCGCCACCACGTTCACACCGCCGAGTCGACGCAACGCCTCAATATGTGCAGGCCCAATAAATCCGCTGCCAATAATGCCAACCTGTATCATTTGCGTACCTCATCGCCAGCGGCGAAATCATCAAATGCACGTGCAGAAACCGGAATAATATGGCGCCGTATAAAATCACTCCCCTCACGCGCCCCGGTTTGCGCGTCTTTCAGGCAACACTCCCATTCCAGCACCGCCCAGCCAGGGAAATCATATTGTGTGAGCTTGCTGAAGATCGTTTTGAAATCGACCTGCCCGTCCCCCAAAGAACGGAAGCGCCCGGCGCGATCGAGCCACGGCTGATAACCGCCATAGACACCGCTGCGGCTACTGGCATGGTACTCAGCGTCCTTGACGTGGAACGCTTTAATACGCGAGTGATAGACATCGATAAACCCAAGATAATCCATCCGCTGCAATAACAGATGGCTCGGGTCATAGAGAATGTTGCAGCGAGGATGATTATCAACCAGCGCAAGAAAACGCTCGAACGTCACGCCATCGTGCAGATCTTCGCCGGGATGGATCTCAAAGCAAACATCCACCCCATGCTGATCAAAGCGATCGAGAATCGGTCTCCAGCGGCGCGCCAGCTCCAGAAAAGCCTCTTCAAAGCGCTGACGATTATGCGGTGGCCACGGATAAAAGAAAGGCCAGGCAAGCGAACCTGAAAACGTGGCATGTGCCGTCAGCCCCAGTCTTTGCGAAGCCGCAGCGGCCTGGTGTAAGGTTTCGATGGCCCACGCCTGTCTGGCCTGCGGATTAGCGCGTACAGACGGCGGAGCAAATCCGTCAAAAGCGTCATCGTAAGCCGGATGGACGGCAACCAGTTGACCTTCAAGATGGGTAGATAATTCGCTAATCACTAACCCATATCCGGCCAGCATCCCGCGAATATCATCACAATAGGCCTGACTTACAGCAGCTTGTTCGACATCAAACAGCGACTTGTGATTACACGGGATTTGTAATGCCTTATAGCCCAGCTCCGCCGCCCATTTTGCCACGCCTTCCAGGGTGTTAAATGGCGGGCGATCCCCAATAAATTGCGCCAGAAAAATGCCTGGCCCCTTGATGGTTTTCATAACCCCTCCTGAAAATTACGCCTGCTCTTTGTCGTCATACTTGAAAGAGAAAAGGAAAATCAGGGCAATCACTGCGGCAGCGACTGCCGGGATCCACCAGAATGTGGTCCACGCCTGAGGCACGGTTTGCCCCGCCACCAGCCGGTTGTAAAGTGCGCCTGAAATTTGCGAGCCCAGCAGCATACCGATCCCATAGGTAAACATGACGATCATGCTTTGCGCCTGACCTTTTACTTTTTCCCCGGCGATACGATCGGTGTAAATAAAGCCGACCACGAAGAAGAAGTCGTAGCACACGCCGTGCAGCAGAATGCCGAGATACAGCAGGAATCGCCCCTCTTCGCTGATGCCGAGGGCAAAAAATGCGTAGCGCACGAACCAGGCGCACATCCCGATTAACAGCATGTATTTCACGCCCAAACGTCTGAACAGGAACGGGATCACCAGCATGAAGAATATTTCAGACATCTGACCAAACGACATCGCCGTACTGACGTCGCCGACGCCCGCATCAGCAAGAAACGACGCGGTATACGCGTAATAGGTTCCCAACGGTACAGAGATAAGCGTCGCGCAGAGTGAGAAGACAAAAAAGTGACGGACCTTGAGTAAGGCAAAAGCATCCGCACAAAACAGATCACGAACTTTCACCGGCAGTCCTTTCGCCGGTGCAGGCGTGTTGGGCAGCGTCAGGCTGTAGAGCGCCAGAATCACAGAGATAATCGCCGCCAGCGTAAAGATGCCGGTGGTGTCCGAAATTCCGGTTACACCGATAAAGATCCCCGCGACAATCCAGCCAATGGTGCCAAACACCCGCACCACCGGGAAGGTTTTGTCCTTATCCGACAGGCTATGAAAAGCAATATTGTTGGTAAGCGCCAGCGTTGGCATGTAGCACAACGTGTAGCCAAACAGCAGACCAATCAACAGTGCACCGTTTTGCGCCACCAATGCCTGCGGAACAAACCACAGGATTGCCGCGCCAGCAAGGTGCATCACCGCCATCACCTTTTGCGAGGCAAAAAAGCGGTCTACCAGCATCCCTAAGACGAATGGCGACAGAATAGAGGCAATGGGCCCGGCTGAGAACGCATCGCCAATCAACAGCGACATGTTGTGCTGGCTCATCACCAGCCCCAGCGTGACGGACCAACTTCCCCAGATAAAGAACTGTAAGAACATCATTAGCGACAGCCGGGGGACCAGCAGCCGGTACTGTACGCTCTGTTTTCCACTACTTTCGGTTGTTGACACCATTTTTTGCCCCATCCTTAAAAAGTAATCGATTACAAATTAGATTCAATAAAAAAGTAATCGATTACAAAATAAAGATCCTGTCAGCAGCAGCAAAATTGCGAGAACGGTCACGATAAACGTTGAGTGAGGATCCGATCCCACCCTGACGATGGGATCGGTAATAACAAGATCGGTAGAAACTTAGCGGGACTTACGACGCAGCAGTTTGAAGGCAACAAACAGGAACAGGATCCACACTGGCAGCAGGATAGCTGACAGGCGCATCTCATCCATCGTACACATCAGCACCAGAATCATGCCAAGGAAAGCAATACACAGGTAGTTCCCTGCCGGATACAGCAGCGCTTTAAACTGCGTGTCACGTCCCTTACGACGCATCGCCGCCCGGAATCGCAAATGTGCCAGGCAGATCATAATCCAGTTCAGCAGCAGCGTCGCCACCACCAGCGCCATCAGCAGGCTAAAGGCCTTTTGCGGCAGCACATAGTTGATGAGTACCACCAGCGACGTAATAGCACCGGAAAGGATCAGTGAGTTCACCGGTACGCCGCGACGGCTGACGCGGGTTAAGAACTTCGGCGCGTTACCCTGAACCGAGAGACCAAATAGCATACGGCTGTTAGAGTAGACGCCACTGTTATACACCGACAGCGAAGCCACCAGGATGACAAAGTTCAGCGCAGAAGCCACTACGTTGCTGTCGAGATTATGGAAAATCATTACGAACGGGCTGCTGTTGGATTTCACTTCCACCCACGGGTACAGCGCCAACAGCACCACCAGAGAACCGATATAAAACAGCAGAATACGGTACACCACCTGGTTTACCGCCTTTGGAATGCTTTTCTGTGGATCCTGCGCTTCCGCGGCAGTAATCCCGATAAGCTCCAGCCCGCCAAAGGAGAACATAATCACTGCCAGCGACAGAATTAATCCGTTCCAGCCGGTAGCAAAAAAGCCGTTGTAACGCCAAAGGTTATCGATGCTTGCATGTTCCCCGCCGTTACCGGAAAACAGCATCCACACGCCAAAACCAATCATGCCGATAATGGCCAGTACTTTAATCAGCGCAAACCAGAATTCCGTTTCGCCATACAGACGTACGTTGACCAGATTGACGGCGTTGATGATCACGAAGAATGCCGCGGCCCAAATCCAGGTTGGAACATCGGGCAACCAGTACTGCATGTAGATCCCTGCCGCTGTCAGTTCAGCCATGCCGACCAGCACAAACATCACCCAGTAGTTCCAGCCGGACAGAAAACCCGCGAACGGTCCCCAGTATTTATAGGCAAAATGGGCAAACGATCCGGAAACGGGTTCTTCGACCACCATTTCGCCCAGTTGACGCATAATCAAAAAAGCGATGATCCCGGCAACGCCGTAACCCAGTAACACCGCAGGTCCCGCCATCTGAATAGCCGGGCCAATGCCCAAAAACAGGCCGGTACCAATTGCGCCGCCCAGCGCAATTAACTGAATATGGCGGTTTTGCAACCCTCGTTGAAGCGTCGGCTCGTTCGTCGACGCGGCATCAGACACGCTGGTGTCAGATGCAGTTGACGCGTTTTTCACGCCCTTCCCCTGTGTGGTTTTTATTGAAGGGGCTTCTTTTAACATTTCAACCTGGTTGTCGCAAGGCGCAATCGATTGGATACGCCGGGCTTCCTTGCCCAACGCACCGAGGCTCGGGAGAAAAACAATAGAAAGAAGGCGAGCTGTTATTGTTTATTCAGGTCAATACGTACCACGTTATCTGGCGCAGACGTAGAGTGGTCTTTATTAAATTTCTGTTTCACGGTGACAAACAGGGTTTGCCCATCTGCCGAGAGCAGCAAGCTGTTAGGGTTAGGTGGTAAATCCCAGCTTTTCTTCACGCTGTAATCGGTCGCATTCAGGCTGAGCAATTTCCCTGAATCACGCTGGGTAATATAGATTTCGTTGCGTTTTGCGTTAAATTTCACCGCCAGCGAATCACCCACATCCAATTTTTTCAGCAGCTTACCGGTATGGATATCCAGCACCAAGGTAGTCTTCGCTTTCGAGTTGTCGGTGACAAACAGGCGACCCGTTTGTGCGTCCTCCGCCATATTCAGCAACAGCGCAGGTTGTTCCCCCAGCGGTTGCCAGCGTTTTTCTACGCGCTGATTACGCGGGTTGATAACAAGAATTTCACCGCCGCCGTTAGCTGCATAAATTCGCTGCGTCACTTCTGAATAATGCAGTCCGGTCATCCATTTACCCGTATTTTTAATGCGGGTTTTTTGTTTCAGGGTTTCAGCGTCAACCACCCAAATCACCGCCGGATCCGCCACGGCACCAATATAGAGCAAACCGTTATGCAGCAGCACCTGCCGCGCACCATACGGGAAACCTTCTGGGTTACGTTCCGGGAACAGTACGCGATTTTTCACTTTGCCGTCAGCGGTATTCAGCGCGCTCAGGCCACCATCCAATGAGTTGGTGACATACACCGTTTTACCGTCCGGCGAGATAGCCATACCAAAGTTTTTCATATCGGTATGACTCAAGCCGAGCGTTTTAAGCGTTTTTGGATCCAGCTTGTAAACCACGCCGCCCTGCACATCTTTAAATCCTTCGGCGCTGGCAACGTACAACGCATCCCCTGCCGGGCTAAGCGCCATTTCATATAACCCATCCGCCAGCGCGCGTTGTTGCACATCACTGACGGCAGGTTGCGCTGTTTTTTCCGTAACGCTGGCGTTGCTGGCTGGCGTGGTATGCGCCGCACAACCGCTTAACGCCGCAGCAATCAGCAATGCCAGCGCGGATGTTGTTTTTTTCATTGTCGGGATCCTTACCAGAAGTAATACAGGGAGTTAATAACAAAAGAGAATGAGAACTATACGCATTATCTTTACCGAAT
Organism: Citrobacter sp. MGH105; assembly: GCF_001037485.2. NCBI lineage: Bacteria > Pseudomonadati > Pseudomonadota > Gammaproteobacteria > Enterobacterales > Enterobacteriaceae > Citrobacter > Citrobacter sp. MGH105. The sequence continues at coordinate 3,743,925 of NZ_CP073048.1, forward strand.
CAAGAATAATTACCCGAGAGTAAAAAACATGAAACAGAGGTTTGAAGATGCAGACAGGTGCGCGCGACTTCCGGTTTTTCATAATTACAGTGAATTATTCTGGACGAAAAGGCATCGCAGGCCACAGAATGCGCTTTACTGTTTTTCTAACATTTTCAAACGGGTGAACCTGTTGTACTTCAGCCACTCGTTTTTTAGCCAAGCCAGGCAATGACTGTCATGAATAAGATCATCAAACGACTGGAAATCGTCAAAAGCGCTATTGAACTGGAAGATGAGGAGATTATTTTCCAGCAGGTGGCGCATCTTAAAAATGAGCCTTTGTCAGTCGTACCTGGCACCATTGTGCAGGCGATCGAAGAACGACGCTTTGGTGATGCCCTGCGGGAAATCTCAGCCTGGCTGCAATCTCAACGGGCAGTCTCTACGTGGCAGGATCCCGCCATTGCTGCCAGTAAGCTGGAACTCAAAGCACTCGAAACACAGTTGCGTGACCTGATCGATAAGCGTAACACGCGCATTCAAATCCTCGATGATTTCAACGATCTGTATCACCTTCGTCTTGGACCGCTGATGAGCCGCATTCTCGAACTGCGTAAACAGCTCGCCGCCAGTGCCCAGCGCAAACAGGAAGCGGAGCGAAAACGCCGGGAAAAAGACTATCAATCCTGTCAGCACTATATTTCCCAGGCTGTTGATCAACTAGCCAGGCTCAAGCAGCACTGGATGAACCAGAATTCAGATTCGCGCGAATCGGTGGAAACACGCCAACGTATTCAGCAGCAAACTGAACTGATTACCGCCCTGCTGGCGGAGATTCGTGAGCTGGAAAACGACTTTTCTCGCCAGGACGACAGTGCAACCCGTCAGGCACAGGAAGAGGCCAGCCATGAATATGATGAATATCAGGAGCAGCAGCAGGATGCACAGCATCGTTTTAGCCGTGACCAGCGGCTTTCCTCTGATGAACGTAATGAGTTAAAACGCCTGTGGCGTCAGGCAAGCCGTCTTTGCCACCCGGACGTGGTAGCCGATGATCTGAAAGAGAAAGCGCATCAGATGATGGTGCAGCTTAACCAGGCGCGCCAAAATGCCGATCTTGCCACCGTCCGGGCGCTACTGACTCAATTGCAAAGCGGCCTCGAACCGATGATGGCCAGTGACCGATTGAACGATTTGCAGCATTTACGCAGCAAAATACAGCAGCTCAGAGAACAAATTAACGCGCTGCTCAAAGAGATTACCGAACTGGAAGCCGAAAACGCCTGGCGGCTTGCCACCTCCGTGACAGATAAAGAAGCCTACTTCTCCGATCAACAACGGGCGCTTACGGAAATCCGCAATACACTGGAACAGCAGGTACATCAGGTTGAACAGGAACTGTTGGCGGGCTAAGCCCTATCAGCAATAGCAATCAGAAAAAATAACCTCTTCAAGTGAGTTTTTAAATTAAGCACAAAAAGCTAAAAATAGGATAATTCCCTAAAAACATCACAACGCTAAGAATTATCAACCTGGATACTCGAGTTTCAGGTCGATAACTGCAAATTTAGCGATATTTCTCTCTTCCCCTCGACGCCCCTTCTCTTTGTCCTGGTCTTGATTAAGAATTCTCCTACCAACCAGTAAGCCCATTAAGAAAAACGTATATCCATCTGAAATATAATGTTTTTCATGTAAATTCCCTCCAAAACAGATAGGAATACCCTGTCTTTATAGAAACCACTCAATCATTATTCATGCGATTCATAAGCGAAATCTATCAATCATTTACGCAGAGCTGAAATAAACGATTTATCTTAAATTTTAACAAAGTGTAATATCTACTTTAAGAATAGTTAATGATTCTAATAAATACAGAGAATATCTGTTTAATCTGGAATTAATAAGGATACGTTCACAACACAGAACGTAATACGAGATTTAATTAACATTTCACGCGTCGCAAGAAACTCTTTTTTAACCTACAAAAAGAGGCGGCTGCTTGCACCAAAATTTCAAGGAGATCGTTATGTCAAAGGCTATTTTTTTGGGTGACTCAATTTACCCTTGGCTAGGCATGCGAGAAATCCTACGTGGCTCATCATTATATATTGATATCGCGTATTACTCCTCCCAGACGCTCTCTGCTGTCAAAATGCTTCCTTATGAAACGGATTGCATCATCATTAATCCTGACAAATCAGATTTTTTAAAATATGCCAGGATTATCCGCAACATGGCTTTACGACCTGTCACCAAAATTATTGTTTTGGCAGATGAAGCTACTTTTACTCTTTTTCAAACCGTTTGTGGGAAGAACATGCTGTTTCTTGATCAAGATGCCAGTCTTGATCGGCTACACCATGCCGTTACACGTATCACAAAGAACAATAACCAACAAAATATCAAAGCATTACACAACAAGATCACAGCAAACGAATTCAACGTAATGATGATGCTTGCCCGAGGATGGTCACTGACACAAATCGCCGGGGCATCACAAAAAAGTGAAAAAACCATCGGGGCGTACAAAAGCAATATTGCCAGAAAACTCGGCAAAAATAACACCCGGCTCAAGTACACCATTTCCCACTATAGCCAGCCGTAACTGACTTATTTAAGGACAATTATCACGGTTATTATTTAAAAAGGTTTTCTTTCGACTCGCTTTTTAATTCCGCATCGCACGGAAGGAAACCCTATTCCCAAAAATCTATTACCGGGTAGCACATCCGCGTGCCAACCATAGCCAACAACTCAATGTATTAACACATGCATAACAGGAATGTAGACGAGGGTTATATATGAACAAAGTTTACAGCATTATTTGGAACGCGGCGCTCGGTATCTGGGTGGTCGTTTCTGAATTAACCAAAGGAAAGAAAAAAAGCAGCTCGCGTAAAACGGTTGCGGTATTGGCAGCGGGTGCATTAAGCGCTGCTTCAATGCAGGTTTCCGCTGATCCGATTATCGACACCGGTGATCACAATATTTTCACCGACTACCAGGCAGGTATTTCCGTTGGGGATTATGCGGGTATCCACGACTACGGATTCTTATATAAAGATATCACTGCTGGTCAGGCGCTCAATATCAGCGGCGCGATCCCAACGATCAGTCCGGGTCAAAGTGGCGTTGTTGAATCAACGACCATCAGAGAGCTGCTGCAAACCGGCAAAATCACTCTTAAGGCCACCAGCCCTGACCAGAGCGTAAAAACGATTACTAATGCTGAAGAGCTGGCGGAATACCTGACGTACAACCGGTCGTCGACGCCTTCACAGAGCACAGAATTCTCTATTAACGACCCGGCATTTCCTGGTGAGCCAGCATCAATTAAAGTCTTTGATACCCAAGAGTTAAGTAGCTTTCTTACCGAATCACAGATCGGCGATTCGGTATTAAACACCTACGATCCAACGTTGTCTAAAATCTATAAACAATTTGGCATCGCGCTGGCGACAAATGGTTCCATAGCCAATCTGGATATTGGCAACGACACGCTCAATGTCCGCGACAAAGCCAATACTATCGAGTTGCTGGCCAAAGACTCCTCCTTGCTGGAGGCTCAGGACGCAGGTAGCCAGGTTAACTGGCAATCCGATAACTATATAAAATTTAACGCCGCCCCAGTTGTCCCTGAAAAAACGTTCGCCGGTTCAGCGCAAACCTCCGTGTTTGGCGATGATGTAACACTCATGTCCTACGGCTATGATGCAGACGGTAAAGTAGTCGAAACGGGTACGCGCACATTTAACATTACCAGCACGCAGGAGCTGGCCGATTTTAACGACTGGCTGTTGGGTAAAAGCAGCGACGCAGCAGAAAACCCTGAAGGGCAAAAGGTCAGCCAACTGCAGTTGTGGCTGGATGTTGAAAACGGTGATATCACAACCGTCGCCGCCGCGCAGACAAAATACGCGGAGCTGATTGATGGCTTGATCAACTCCAGCAAGTCTTCAGACGTGCTTACCTGGGATTACGACGTCTGGACCGACGGCTTGTCGCATAGCAATAACGCGACTGCTGGCCGCGGTGAGCTCCATGCCATTTACGCCAACGGTGCAGGCACCTCCGGCACCCTGAACAAAGATGCGATTATTGCCGTTGACGGCAGTATTAACGGTGTCATGAAATCCCTTGATGGCGGGGTTATCACTAACCTTGGCGAGCTGAACGCATTACGCACGTCTACCGGGCAGAGTCTGGCGATTGGCATGCTGGCAAAAGACGCAACGGCAACCAACAACGGGATCATCAACTCCGGGCTGTTTATCGACAAAGACGGCAATCAAAACGTCAACAGCTATGGCGCATTTGGCATGCAGGGGCAAGGCGCCAGCCAGATAGCAAACAACGGCACCATTAACCAGGCGATCACCACCGATAACTTTGGTACCGCGTCGGCAGCAGATCCCTGGAGTAAGGATGAGCCAGATTCTTCGCTGACGCTGGCTATTGGCATGCAACTGTCTGACGAATCGCAAGGCGTCAACAACGGCGATATCAACGTCGTGGACGGGCGCAAAAACGGTGCATCCTTTGCCAAAGGCACCGCTTATGGCGTAGAAGTCGCCGGGAATGCCACTTTCACTAACGCTCAGGATGCCTCAATTTATCTTGGTCGCGACGCAAGCGATCCGTCTAAAGATGTCACGATGGCTGGCGGCTCTAGTCTGAGCGCCGGGATCATGACCAAGAGTGCCAAAGAGGTGATTAACAACGGTCTGATCACGCTGGGAACCGGGATACGCAACGCCGCGGGGATTCTGGTCGGGAATGCTACAGGCAACGTTCTCAATACCGGCAATATCGTGATCAATGGAGGTTCTGACGGGGGCAGCAGTAAAAACTACGGCATCTCCGTACGCGACAGCGGCGCGGAAAATAATCAGGAAATCCGCAACGACGGCAAGATTAACGTAAATGGCACCAACAACGTGGGGATCCACGTTAGCGCCAATAACAAAAATGCCGAAGTCACCACCAGCGCTGCGGGCTCTATCGTGGTGGACGGAGAAGGTGGCGTCGGTAACCGTAACTACGCTATTTGGGCTGAAGGTGGCAGCAGCGGCCAGGCAGTGGTCAACGTTTACTCCAACATTACGCTGGATAAATCCGGTAACATCGGTGTGCACGTACGTGATAACGCCATCGCTAACGTTGACAGTCTGAGTAGCCCGACATTCAACAACACCGATCAGATTGGTTATTACCTGTATGGTAAAGGCGCTACCGCCAATATTGGTCAGGCGGTGATGAATGACAATGGTCAGGATCGCACCACCATTTTCCGTATCGCCAATGGCGCATTGCTGGCCGGTAACACGACTAACCCGAAAGATCAGTCCAGTTCCAACCTTGATCTTACCCTCAACGGTAAGAATTCCGTGGGCGTTCTCGCCACCGGCGCTGGCAGTAGCGTAGATACTGGTGAAGCAACGTTTGCCGTTAAGGGCAGCGACTCAGCGGCACTGGTAATCGAAGGCGGCGCGAAAGGGACCATCAGTGATAAAACCACCATCAATTTAACCGGCGAAAGAACCATTGCCGGGGTTGTGGATGGTCAGGCTCACCAGTTGAATGGCCGCACGCAGGGTGATCCTACTAGCACCACCCTCACCTCGAACGCGAAGATTACCTCTGAAGCTAGCGGCAATGAGGTTATCGCCTATGTGGCGAGGAATCAGGGCAACCTGATCCTGGATACCAACTCGCTTATTGATCTGGCCAGCGTCGACAGCATCGGTGTTGATGTTCAACAAGGCGGGAGCTTAACCAATAACTCTTCCAGCGCTCTGCATGTCAGCAACGGCATCGGTGTTAGAGCTTCAGGTGCCAGCGCACAGATCAATACACTGGGCAAAGTTCAGGTTGATAATGGTACTGCCGGGGTTCTGCTCACCCAAGGAGCCAGCCTGCTAATTAACGGTATTTCTGGCGACAGTATTACTACCGATGGCACCGCTGACGGTATTCGTCTGGCCGAAGGCGCTGGCGCTCTGTCCGCGCAAAATGTGGAGATCAGTGCAAAGGGTGACGGTGCAGGCATTCAAAACGATGCTAACAATAACAATATCCTGTTACGAAACGTCACCATAAACTCCAACGATGGCGCAGGCATCCGCACCAGTGTGGCGTTGACCATGACCGATAAAGACAGCGCTGGAAATATCCTCAACGTCAACGGGAAAGGTACCGGCTTCGCTTTTGAACAACGCGACGGCGGCTCGGTGACGGGCGATCTGACCATCGGAAAAGGCTACACCATTGAGGTGCTGAACAGCGAAGGCAGCGGTATCCGCGCTAATACCAACGGTAATGTCACCACCAATGCCGACATTAACGTGCATAACGACGCAGGCGGTTCGGCGATCATCGCGAAAAACGTCAGCGCCTTGACCAACAGCGGCAAGATTATCTCTGCCAGCACCACCTCACCGGTAATTGACGCCAGCGGCGACAGCAGTAAAACCATTACCAACACGGGAACCCTGCAGGCCATCAACGACACGGCCGTGGCCATTCAGTCCGGCAAAGGCAATGACACCATTGATATCAGCGGCGGTGTAACCAGCGGCGTAATCAATACCGGCGAAGGTGCGGACATCTTTAACTGGCGTAGTGGCTCCTATGCGGGTGAAGTGAATTTCGCCGGTACTGGCGGTAACAATAAAGCCAACATCGGCAATGTGACGCTGGATAAAACACGCCACATCACTACTGAAGCTGGTAGCGGCAACGCCCTCACCTTCACCGATACAAAAGGTGCGAAGATTGGTACGCTGGCGAGCGACAATCTGACCACTGGCACCAACATCGGCACCGGCTGGGATTCGCTGACCATCAGCGGCTCAAACGCGGATGTCCGCGTCGTAGAAAACCTGACACTGGCAAGCAAAACCATTGCCGTAAACAATGGCGCAACCCTGAGCACCGGCGACCACGTCGAGCCGACCAGTACTGCAGCAAGCATTGGCGATTACAATGTTACGACCCAGGGCACAGGCAGCCGGGTTATCTTCGATACCCAGGGTGATGCTTCAGCGGCGCAAATTTATCGCGGTATCATCAGCGGTGACGGGAAGTTCGAACGTGCGGCGGGCGGTACCACGATCTTCACAGCTAACAATACCTACACCGGCTCTACCACTATCGCTCAAACCGGTACGCTGCAGTTGGGTGACGGCGGAAATACAGGCGAAGTCAGCGCCGTGTCAGACATTATCGACAACGGCATATTGGCGATTAATCGCGCCAACACCGTGCTGCTCAACGGCGTGATCTCCGGTATTGGCGCGCTGCAGCAAATCGGCGGCGGCATTACCCGTCTGAACGGCAATAACACCTATACCGGCGACACCACCGTTACCAACGGCACACTGCTGGTGAATGGCGATCAAAGCGCGGCGCGCGGTGCCACCACCGTTAGCGGCACGTCCACACTTGGCGGTAATGGCACTATCGGCGGCAACGTGCTGATGAACGATGCCACGACCCTCAGCGCCGGTGACGGTGGTGCGGGTACGTTATCCATTAACGGTAATCTGCAGCTTGGTAGCAAAACGACTTCCGCTTTCGAGCTGGGTCAGGCCTATACGCCAGGCGGCGCGCTAAACGATCTGATTAACGTCGCAGGCGATCTGCAACTGGACGGGACTCTGGATGTCACCACTTCACAGGGCGGTAACTTCGGACCGGGTGTGTACCGTATCTATAACTACGGCGGCACGCTGGATAACCAGATGCTGGAGTTAGGCGCGATACCGGATAGCCAGGATAAGAGCAATATTTTTGTCCAGACCTCCATCGACAAACAGGTCAACCTGGTGAACGCCAACGGCGTTACCCTGCAGTTCTGGGACGGCGCAACCGTTAATCAGAGCCACGGTGCGTCGGGCATTGAAGGCGACAGCAAAATTGACGGTGGCGATGGCAAATGGATGGCGATTGGCAGCCAGGGTGATAACAACTGGACCACCGCAACCGGTGAAGGTAACGCCCCTTGGGCACAGAAGTCCTTCGCCGTCTTCACCACCAAAGGCGGTACAGTTACCGTGGACAACGCCGCGGGAGAAGTTAACTTCTCCGGGGCACAGTTTGATGCCGATGGCTATGTCGTTAAAGGCGATGCGCTTAACGCGTATGCCACCACGGAAAACGCGACCCACGCAGGCCAGACGCCGGGAACTGGCGAACTGCTGCTGCGCGTTGGCGCCGGTGGCGCGGGGCAAAACTATACCGCGACCATTGAGTCTGTTATCCGCGAAGCCAGTACTGCTGATAAGCTGACGCTGGTGAAAACCGACCTTGGCCGTCTGATTCTCAGCGGTGACAACGAGTATCGCGGCGGCACGCGCATTGATGGCGGCACGTTGCAGATCTCCTCCGACAGCAATCTCGGCCAGAGCGGAACCGACCTGGCAATCAATAACGGTTCAACGCTGCAACTGGGCGCGGACCTGACCAGCAATCGCACCATCGAGCTGGGAGCGAATGAGAACGCAGCGGTGTTCGATCTCAATTCGCATCACTTCACGCCAACTGGTGAGATTACCGGCGACGGTAAACTGAAAGTCACCAGCAGCTCTAGCGATGCGGGCAGCACCTTGTCGCTCGACCGCGCAAACAGCTACAAAGGCGACACAGAAATTGCCGGTACCGGAAACGCCAATAATGTGACGGTCAACGTCAGCAAAACCGGAGCCTTTGGCAGTAACGAAAGCAGCACAGTGAACGTCAATAAGGGCGCGACGCTCAATGTCAGCGGGACAGATACCAGCCTGAAATCCCTGACCATGAACATCGCCGACAGCCTGTTAACGCTGGCAGATAACGTCACCGCAGCGAGCGCAATGCTGAACCTGACGGGCACGGCGAAAGCGGTGTTAACCAACAACGCCACCGCGGGCAACGCGACGGTTAACGTGTCAAAAGACAGTACTCTGGCGCTGGAAGAAGACGCCAGCGGCGGCAATGCCACCGTGAACAACAGCGGGCTGATGACCTTTGCTGACCTGGCGATGGCAGAAAATACCGTCGTTAAAAACCTGGCGGGCGGTAAGGTCGATATCAGCGCAGTCGACAGCGCAACATCGATCGGCTCCTTGTCCGGCGCGGGTAATGTCGAACTGGGCAATAAAGAGCTGTCGCTGGGTAATCTGCATCTTGATGACACCATCAGCGGCATTATCAGCGGCAACGACGGCAGCCTGGTGAAAATCGGTGACGGCACGTTAACGCTGACCGGCGACAACACATACACTGGCACCACGGACGTCAATGAAGGCGTACTGCTGGTCAACGGTAATCAGTCTGCGGCTACCGGCCAGGTGACAGTGAAATCCGGGGCAACGCTCGGCGGTAACGGGATTATTGGCGGCGCGGTTGATGTACTGGACGACGCTCATATTACCGCGGGTGCAGCTATCAACAGCGTGGGTAAACTGACTACCGGTTCGCTGACGCTCAGTGATAACGCACAGCTGGATTATCAGTTTGGTCAGGCTTACACCCCGGGCGGTGCTTTCAACGACTTGATTGACGTTAATGGCGATCTGACGCTCGACGGTAAGCTCAACATTGAAACCTCACCGGGCGGCAGCTTTGATGTCGGCGTCTATCGCGTCATCAACTACACCGGCACATTGACCAACAATGTGATGGATATTGCTAACGCGCCGGAAGCGGCTGACAGCCTGTACGTGCAGACATCGGTGAAAAATCAGGTCAACCTGGTCAACCACGCAGGACTAACGCTGCGCTTCTGGGACGGCACCGGTGGTGAAAATGGCGAGCTGAAAAACAACGGCGTCATCAACGGCGGCGACGGTATCTGGCAATCCAGCCAGGGTAACGACAACTGGACTACCGATGAATCAACGCCGGAAGGCGCGCTGAACGCACCGTTTACCGATGCCGCGTTTGCCGTCTTCCAGGGTGAAGCAGGCAACGTGACCGTCGATAACAGCAAAGGCGACGTCATCATCAGCGGCGCGCAGTTCGCCACCGATGGTTATCGCGTGGGCGGCGAAGCCATTACCACCGATACGGCCAACACCCTGATTCGCGTTGGCGATGGCACAGTAGACGGCGCCAACTACACCGCGACTATCGACAGCGTGATCCGCGGTACCGGCGGCCTGAATAAAGGCGATCTCGGTACCCTCATCCTCACGGGCGACAACACCTACAGCGGCGGAACGACCATCACCTCCGGGACGCTGCAGGTAGCGGGCGATACCAACCTGGGTGCGGCAGATACGGGAATTACCTTTAATGGCGGTACGCTGAAGTATGGCGAAGCGTTTGATACTGCCCGTCAGGTGACGCTGGAATCCGGCGGCGGGACATTCGACACCAACGGGCATGACGTTTCTCTGCTAACGGAAGTCGAAGGTAATGGTCAACTGACCAAAACCGGTAAAGGCTCCCTCACCCTGACACTGGATAACACCTACACCGGTGGCACCACCATCGAACAAGGCGTTTTACAGTTGGGTAACGGCGGCGATATCGGCAGCATTCAGGGGGATGTCGTTGATAACGGCGTACTCAACGTCAATCGTGGCGATACCCTGGCCCTGACCGGCAATATCAGTGGTAAAGGCCAGTTGCATCAGACCGGTAGCGGCATTACCGAGCTGCAAGGTGAAAACAGCTACAGCGGCGCGACGTTGATCGCCAACGGCGTGTTGCAAGCGGGTAATGCCAACACCCTGAGTAGCGCATCTCACCACTATGTGGTCGCAGACACCACGTTGAACACTCAGGGTTACAACCAAACGGTAGCGGGCCTGAGCAACGGTGGCGATGTCTCGCTCATCGGTCAGCAGACTGGCACAACCTTAACCGTCAAAGGGGATTACACCGGCGAAAAAGGGACTATCAACATGGCGGCTATCCAGAATGGTAGCGGCGCAGGCATTGCCGACCGTCTGATTATCGATGGCGGTAAAGCCAGCGGTAGCACGCTGCTGGATGTCGATGGTTCTGGTCTCGGCGCGCCGACCATTGGGGATGGTATCGAAGTGGTGACAGCGCTCAATGGCGCAACTACCACCGCACAAACGTCGCGGGATGCCTTCCATCTTGCCGCCGATCGTATGGCTGCAGGTGCGTTTGAGTACCAACTGCATGCGGGTAATGCTCAGGGCCAGGGTGAAAACTGGTATCTGAGAAGTGAATACCGTCCAGAAACTATGCTGTATTCTGGCCTCGCCAGCGTCGTACGTCAGGGTGATATTAGCCTGTTGGGTAACATGCACCAACGTATGGGTGACGAGGTTAAACCGGGCATTGATGAAGACAATCGCGCCTGGGCAAGAATGATTGGCTACTCCGGTAAAACCAAACTGGATGATGCGGCCGGTACGCAAACCAGCTCCCATACCATGGGCATTCAGGTCGGCGTTGATATGTATGCTAACGAAAGCTGGAAAGCCGGGATGTATACCAGCATCCTTGATATTGACAGCAACGTGAAAGGCACGAAGACAGGCAGCGATGGCAAAGGCGGTAACATCGACGACAACGCATTTTACGTCGGCGGCTATGCTACCTGGTTCTCGGGTGACGGTATGTATGTTGATAACGTCCTGCAGTACGGTAACCATAAATCCCGCCTGGAGGCGACCGGGAACAACGGCTCGTATACGGTCAGAGGCAACACGCTGACGGCGTCGACAGAGGTGGGTAAATCGTTCCGTTTAGGTGCCAGCGTATGGAGTCTGGAACCTCAGGCTCAGTTGATCTACCAGTACAGCGACTTTGATAACAGCACTCTGGATGGTGTGACCCCAACGAAAGTGAAAATGGATACTGCGGATTCCTTTACCGCGCGTCTGGGCGTGCGTCTGGTCGCTGACTATGACACCAACCATGGCAAATTCCAGCCGTACGGCAGGGTAAACGTCTGGCAGGGTCTGGGTTCAAAAGACAAAACGCACTTTAGCAATGCGGTAGCCACCACCACGCTGGAATCTTCACAGCAGTACTCCAGCACTGAAGTTGCAGCCGGCCTGTCATGGTCCATCGACAGAAACCTGCAGGTCTACGGTGAGCTGGGTACGCAATTCAGCAACGGCGGCAGTAAATCGCAGGTAGAAGCGCCGGTCAATGCCTCTATCGGGTTCAAGAAATCGTTCTAAGCTGACATAAACTCACCAGCCCCCCTGTTCTGCAGGGGGCTTTTTTTTGCCGTTCAAAGCCGCCTGATGCGCTACGCTTATCATGCCTACAGACTTAACAGCAACGCGGAACAACCAAGGGGTTGGGAAACGTGAAAAGGAGGGATTAACGATTATATTGTGCTAAGAGTGAAGGGATCTCTTCTGCCAGCACCGGGGGAGAAATGAAAAAGCCTTGAATTTTGTCACAACCAATCTGCATCAACCGCTCCAGCTGGGACTGGGTTTCCACCCCTTCGGCAAGAACTTCAATGCCAAAATTATGCGCCAGTGAAATAATACCCTCAACAATCTTTGTTGATCGGGTGTCGGGCTCAATACCGGTGACAAATTCCTTATCAATCTTTAAGGTGTCAAAAGGATATTTCAACAGGTAATTAAGATTAGCATGGCCAGTTCCAAAATCATCAAGTGCAAGCTTGACCCCTATCGCCTTTAATTCTGTCATATTTTTAGCCGCAATCTGGCTGTCACACAGCGGTGACGTTTCCGTGACCTCTATTTGGCATCGATGGACCGGCAATCCGGAAGTGGCAAGATTTTGTCTGACGCGTTGGGGTAACAGAGGATCGCAGAATTCAAGCGCGGAAATATTGACGGATAATACAATGGGGTCAGGCCAGGAAGTTGCAACATCCCACGGAGAGTGAGTAACCATATCTTCAATGGAAATAATATTGCCGCTATCTTCCAGTAAGGTAATAAAAACATCGGGAGAGATCATACCCATCTGAGGACTATTCCAACGCATTAATGCTTCAAATCCGCTTATACGCTGGGCATGCAAATTGAAAATAGGCTGATAAACCATATAAAGTTGACTGGTATTCAAAGCCTTTTCAAGCGCAGTTAGCACCTCATTGGAATTAAACATTCCCCTCTCCCTCTACAAATCATAAAATTAAAAACCAGTCAAAATCACGCCCAAATTGTATCTACTATTAGGTGTATTACATCAGAAAAGAATGGTCAGGTTAGGGTAAAAAAGACATAGGATGGGTAAATCTGACAATTAACTTATTTAAATCAGAGGTATTGGTCAGGCCAAGCTTGGCGACGACTCTCATCTTATGTGCCTGAATCGTTTTATAGTTCAGGCTAACTAACTCAGAAATTTCTTTGGCTGTATAACCACTTACCAGTAAGTTCAGGATCTGCTGTTCTCTTTCGGTTAATCTCTTCTGCGAACGATACAGTCGGGGGTTCCATTTCCCGACTGATAATGTTGCCAATTGACCAAAATCACGCAGTGAAGATTTTTCAGTCAAAACTATTGTTTTTTCGACATATAATAACTCTACGCATAATTTCGCCACCAAACTATCAGCAACAATCACCACGACGTTATTATAAAATTTGAATCGGTTTTTATTCAAAAACTGAACAATGTCTGAACACGCTTGTTCATTATCAATGATATTAAAAACCATGGTTTGATGCTGGCATAATGATGACTGATGCAACATATCCTCAAACTGGAATGTTTGTATCGGTACATGTTTGCTGGTCAGGTAGGCAAACATACCATTGCCCACAAAATTATCACTGCCACACATCAACATCCTGTTCACCGTTCCTTATAAGCTTCTAATCTTGTTACTCATTAAAAATTTAATAATGATTTTCTCGACTTCAGTCTCTTCACGACGATTTTTAAAGTCGAACTCACATGAGATCTGATGACAGGAATACAACTGGTTATCCTCATCAAATTCATTGATCGGGACGACATCGATCACTTTTAAGTCCAGTTGTAAACTGCCAAATGTATCGAAATCCAGAGATGCATTTTTAATCACCGCATCTTTATAAAGAAAACGGGCGTTTACATCTTTAACGATTAACGCACAACCACCCTGCGAGATATTTTTAATCTTGAGAGAGTAGTTTTCTCCATTTTTGTAACGACCAAAACAGAAAAAGTCATAGCCCTTCAGGAATGAAAAACGCTGATTTTGTCTCTGCTGGGCAAAGAAAATCATATCCGGGATGAAGTAGGATAATCCTGCTGACGAGGTTTGTTCGAACCTGGCAGTAAATTTTACAATCCCGCTTTCGCTGTGCAGGATAAAGTATTGGACCTTTTCAGGAACAATGTCTCCGTGTCCGGAGATGACAAACCGTTCAAAATCAACTTTCTCTAACTGCGTGATAACGCTACTGTCTCCACACAGGATTTCCAGTTTCGTTTTCTTATGAAGCTCTTCACGAAGGATAGCGATGATTTCAAACTTGTCTTCCTTTGCTAAGCCAAAGCTCATTCTAAAACCCTTATTTCCATATTTAAGATATGTCCCGCCTTTGGTTACTCACAAAACGCGAGATCAGCATCCACCCCTGGTGCTTAATTACCATAGTGGATTCCATGTCAAACAGTTGGTTAAAAGTTAAGTTTTTAACTATCTTTAGTCAGTTATTGATACGTAAAAACATTTAATCAGGATTAATTCTAGCTCAAGCCAGGCCTAAAACCACGCGAACTTGCGTACTGGCTATAACAAAAGCGAATAACAAAATTTTTAAAATGAGGTTTTGAGATAACAAATAGCAAGAATTGTACAGAAAAAAAATAAAGCCATCATGATGGAGGGGCTAAGCAACATGCGGGTTGGCGTGCTATCGCGGGGGATAAGAGAAGATGTTTACTGCACTCTATCATTAACTAAAAATATAGCTCTGACTCGTTATGCTTCTAAATTGAATAATTGCAATTTATATATGCTTAATAAATTTACCTTAAGTCAGAAAAAAAGCCAGCATCCTGCTGGCCCGGTAAGTACCGAATCGAACTATAGTGGCTTGCTATCTTACAGAGGGCACAACGTTAAAAATTCAATATCGTTGCTTAATTATTGATCGGGATGAATCTGCGATGATCATCACTGCTCCCGCCAACATTAACGTGTCTTTCAAGACCAACCGTCCGGCGCCTGACAAGTACGGAAATCCGTGGTGTAAATCACCCAGCGGCATTACCCATGCTTCCGGAGTGGTTATTAAAAATGATAAGGTAACAATTGGTGTGGCAAATGCCAGAACGCCGCCAATTAATCCCAACCAACGGCTAACAGGATTAGCCAGCACCAGCAAAGCGATAAGAACTTCGACTACGCCCAGGCCATTTGAGAACGTATACGTGTTATTCGCCGTCTGCCATTCACGAGCCTGCGGTTTGAATTCACCTTCGTGGGTTAAATGTTGTTTGTATTCTTCTGGATGCTCATAAAAAAATGACATTACCGGACTATTGGCGACAAACGGCGTAATGCTGTCGGCTTCGTAAGGTACAAATTTTAATAAACCAATCCAGATAAAAACAATCGCGATACTCAGGCGAATCAAGGTTAATCCAACTCTATCGCCTTTGCCCAATATACGAAGATACTTTTCCATCCCGGCTCTCCTCACTTGTACAAAATTGCCGTTGCGTGAGTGCTGCTATCAATGCGCATTGAGGTAATTTTCCAGGAAGTCGCATTCTTTTCCTGCGCCAGTTTCGCAATGGCATCTTCCACCACGGAAGGAGAGCCAGACACGGCTGATACGCTAACGTGGGCAACCTCGGTTTGCGCTAACGCGGAAAATGTCACCGGAGCAGTCAGTAACGCAGTCATTAGTAACGTAGTTTTAAGCATGTTCATTTCTATTTCCATTAACGAGTTATTTCAGTGGGAATATAATAAAACATGTCACTTTATTTTATTTCATCCGTAACGCCAGAATAACTGTCAATTAGTATCAGAAATATAAAAAACAAATAAAAAAAAGCCCCACACGGGTGGGGCAAATATGCAGACTACGCTATTATCATTTTATGAGAGAAAAGAGATCGTTTAATGATTCGCTCATACTTGGATGGGTAAATATCTGGTCACGCAATGTGGTATAAGGTAACCCCGCATCCATAACCGTCTTGATGATATTAATCATTTCATGAGAATCCACGCACAGCAGCGACACGCCTAATATTTGTTTCGTTTCACTATCCACCACCGCTTTAAGAACACCACGCGTATCATTCATCACCCGCGCTCGCGGGATAGCCGCTACCGGCAACGTCACGACTTGCACCGCCGCACCGCTGGCGCGAGCCTGTTCTTCAGTCATTCCGACTCGGGAAAGCGGCGGCGTCATAAAGACGGAATACGGTACGTTTTGGCGATCGCCCGTGTTACGTAACCCCTCGCCTAGCAGGTTGTCACGCACAATACGGAAGTCATCCAGCGAGATATAGGTAAATTGTAATCCACCAGTGACATCGCCCATTGCCCAAATGTTATCTGCCGATGTACGCAAATATTTATTCACAACAATGGCACCACGATCGTTTACATCCACACCCGCTTTCTGCAATTGCAGGTTTTCTGTCGCCGGTTTGCGACCTGATGCTACCAACAGCGCATCCACCGTCTGGGCACCCTCCGGCATGTGCAGCTGTACTGCACCATCATGAGAGGAGACCGACTGCACGTTGGCATTGAGGATCAGCTCGACGCCTTTGTCGCGTAAAATGTTGGCGATAGCGTCAGCAATATCCCGGTCCTCACGAGGAAAAAACTGCGGAGCTGCTTCATAAATAGTGACTTTGCTACCAAAGTTGGCAAACATCGATGCGAATTCAACGCCGATATACCCACCGCCCAAAATGCCCAGACGCTCTGGACGTTGCGTCAAATTCAACAGCCCGGTGCTGTCAAATACGCCAGGTGTCGTGGTTAATCCCTCAACGTTTGGAATCGTTGACTGGGCGCCAGTATTAATAAAGATTTTCTCGCCGCTCAGCTCAATCTCGCCTGTTGACTGCACGACTCGCACAGTATGGTTATCAACGAATTCAGCACGACCTTCAATCACATCCACGTTTTCCAGATCGGCAAGATTATGGAAATTTTTATCGCGCAGAAAACTGACAACAGAGGCCTTGCGTTGCATTGCTTCGGCAAAGTCATGCTGAAGTTCAGCATCATGTACCAGGGTTTTGGTTGGGATACAGCCGATGTTGATGCATGTCCCGCCATACATGGTGTTTGACTGTTCAATAATCGCTACCCGCCAACCCGTTTTGGCCAGTGTTGCCGCCAGCGTTTTACCCGCTTTGCCAAATCCAATAATAATCGCCTGATACTGATTCATGCTGTCTCTCCGCCAAGTCACTGTTCGTTTGATGAACTGAAATATAGCTCTAACTCTGCCAGAACAATGTATCCACAACTCGCCAATAACTGTCAGATCGTCTAAATTAGCCTTAAAGATGACTAACATTTCGAGAATGAATTATTACACTAACACTTTGAAGGTATTAATATAATAATAAAATAAAGAGATAATATCGTTTCAATAAACGACAACAAAAAATGTTCAGGAGTCTCCATGGATGCCCTTAGCCGATTACTGATGCTTAACGACCCACAAGGCTCGATCGATCAAAATTGCCTGCTGAGCAGGGACTGGCAACTGCCGCACGCAGCAGGTGAATTGTCCATTATCCGCTGGCATACGGTCACACAAGGGGCAGCCCAACTGGACATGCCCGATGGGACATCTTTTACTCTGCGGCCCGGTACTATCGTGATCCTGCCGCAAAACTCCGCACATCGGCTCTGCCAGTCTGGCGATGAACAAACACACATTGTTTGTGGCAGCCTTCGATTGCACGCTTCCTCACGCTATTTTTTAACTGCGTTACCGGAAGTATTGGTTCTGGCACCTGATGAAAATAGCCCTGTCAGCCATTGGCTCAAGGCCATGATTGCGTTGATGCAACAGGAATCCATGAGTACTCTGCCAGGTTCCAGTGTAGTCTGCAGTCAACAATGCGCCACACTGTTCGCCTTAGCCGTTCGCGAATGGTTAACCAAGGCGACCCCCGTTCAAAACGTGTTGAATCTACTGCTTCATCCCAAACTAGGGGCTGTCGTCTTCATGATGCTGGAGTCACCGGCGTTTGCCTGGACCGTCGAAGAATTGGCGAAACGTGCACATATGTCGCGGGCCAGCTTCGCGCAGCTATTTCGTGAAGTCTCAAACTCCACGCCGCTCGCAGTATTAACCACTTTACGCCTGCAATTCGCTGCCCAGATGCTGTCACGTGGGTCGCAGCCATTGGTTGTGGTGGCCGAGTCGGTAGGCTACGCCAGCGAATCGTCATTCCATAAAGTCTTTTTACGGGAATTTGGCTGCACGCCGGGTGAGTACCGCAAACGCGTGAAGGCACTGGAGGTATAACGCGGCGCCTGCTTCGGCAACAAATCCGAATGCAGGCGCGCGCTTTAGAGTATTATTTTTGACCGCGGTGTCTGTGCAGCCACATCAGCTTATACGCAGCCGGAATAATGAATAGCGACAGCAATGGTGCGGTGATCATGCCGCCAATCATCGGCGCGGCTATGCGGCTCATGACTTCTGAGCCTGCTCCCGTCCCCCACAAGATAGGTAACAGACCCGCGATAATCACCGCCACAGTCATCGCTTTTGGCCGCACGCGCAGCACAGCACCGTGATATAACGCTTCATCCAGCTTGTCCGCCGTAAAGGTTTGCGGATTTTCCAGCGCGGGTTCGGCTTCAATAGCGTGGCGCAAGTACATCAGCATCACCACGCCAAACTCCGCAGCAACACCTGCCAGGGCGATAAATCCGGTTCCGGTTGCAACCGACATATGGAACCCCATCCAGTAAAGGAACCAGATACCGCCCACCAGCGCAAAAGGCACACTGGTGATAATCAGCAGCGCTTCGCCAAAGCGACGGAAGGCCAGATAAAGCAATACGAAGATAATCATCAGCGTCATTGGTACCATCAACTTGAGCTTATGGCTGGCGCGCTCAAGCAGCTCGAATTGCCCCGAAAACGCCACACTGGTCCCCGGCTTTAACTGGACCTTTTCAGCAATAGCCTTTTTCAGATCGTTCACCACTGAGACCATGTCACGATCTCGGGCGTCGATGTAAATCCAACTGGTTGGTCGCGCATCTTCGGTTTTCAGCATCGAAGGCCCCGAAACCACCGTCACATCGGCGACATCCGCCAGCGTAATTTGCTGTTTCATGGGCGTCAGAATCGGCAGATTACGCAATGCTTCCGGGCTATCACGATAGCTCTGCGCATAGCGCAGGTTGATAGGATAGCGTGCAATCCCTTCCACCGTTTCGCCCACCATTGCCCCTCCTACCGCTGAAGTGACAAACAGCTGCACAGCACCTACAGTCATGCCGTACCGGGCCGCTCTTTCACGATTAATATCTACGTTGAGATAGCGTCCGCCCACCAGACGCTCGGCCAGCGCCGAAGAGACACCCGGCACGGTTCTGGCCACCTCTTCAATTTGCTCCGCCGTGGCGTCGATATCTGCCAGAACATTACCCGACACCTTAATGCCAATTGGGCTTTTGATCCCCGTAGAGAGCATGTCGATACGGTTACGAATCGGCGGAACCCACAGATTCGCCAGCCCCGGCAAGCGTACGGTTTTGTCCAGCTCGGCGATGATTTTGTCCATCGTCATCCCCGGACGCCACTGGTCCTGCGGCTTCAGTTGGATCGTCGTTTCAACCATTTCCAGCGGCGCGGAGTCTGTTGCGGTTTCTGCCTTACCGGTTTTACCAAACACGCGCGCCACCTCCGGAACGGTCATGATCAGCTTGTCGGTTTTCTGCAGCATGTCCGCTGCCTGCGCCGCTGAGATCCCCGGCAATGTCGAAGGCATATACAGCAGATCGCCTTCGTTAATCTGCGGCAGGAATTCACCACCGACTTTATTCAGCGGGTAGACAACCGTCAGTATTGAAAGCACCGCCACCAGAATGGTTGTCTTGGGCCAGTGCAACACCTTCAGCAACAACGGATGGTAAATACGGATCAGAAAACGGTTAAGCGGGTTGCTACTTTCGGCCGGTATTTTTCCACGGATCCAGAACCCCATCAGGATAGGAATAACCACAATCGCCAGAAATGCCGCGCCT
The DNA here is from genome assembly GCF_001037485.2 of Citrobacter sp. MGH105. Taxonomy (NCBI): domain Bacteria; kingdom Pseudomonadati; phylum Pseudomonadota; class Gammaproteobacteria; order Enterobacterales; family Enterobacteriaceae; genus Citrobacter; species Citrobacter sp. MGH105. The sequence goes on from NZ_CP073048.1 coordinate 3,764,056, forward strand.
GCCATCGCATACGTTTTGGTGAACGCCAGCGGGCCGAACAGTCGCCCCTCTTGCCCCTCAAGCGTGAAAATGGGGATAAACGACAACGTGATGATCAACAGGCTGATGAACAATGCCGGGCCGACTTCTACCGAGGCGTCAGTAATAACCTTCCAGCGCGTTGCGTTATCGAGCTTTTCATTCGGATGCTGATGCCCCCACTCTTCGAGCCGCTTATGGGCGTTTTCAATCATCACGATTGCGGCATCAACCATCGCCCCGACGGCAATGGCAATTCCCCCTAGCGACATGATGTTGGCGTTCAAACCCTGGAAATGCATCACGATAAACGCGATACACAGCCCCAGCGGCAAGGAAATAATCGCCACCAGCGCCGAACGCAGATGCCACAGGAACAGTGCGCACACCAGCGCCACGACGATAAACTCTTCCAGCAGCTTGTAGCTGAGGTTATCAATGGCACGATCGATGAGCTGACTGCGATCGTATGTTGTAACTACCTCTACGCCTTCCGGCAGACTGCTTTTCAGCGTGTCGAGTTTGGCTTTAACGGCAGAGATCACCTCACGCGCATTTTTACCGGAACGCAGGATAACCACCCCGCCCGCGACTTCGCCTTCGCCATTCAGTTCGGCGATCCCACGGCGCATTTCCGGCCCAATCTGTACGCGCGCCACATCGCGCAGGTAAACAGGTACACCGTCGGCCCCTGTTTTCAGGACGATGTTATTAAAATCATCGAGCGTTTGCAGATATCCACTGGCGCGGACCATATATTCCGCTTCAGCCATCTCAACAGATGAGCCGCCCGCTTCCTGATTCGACGTATCCAGCGCCGATTTCACGTCCGCCAGGCTGATGCCATATTGCGTCAGCTTCATCGGATCGATAACGACCTGATACTGTTTAACCACGCCGCCTACCGAAGCTACTTCCGCCACGTTAGGAATCGTTTTTAACTCATACTTTAAAAACCAGTCCTGAAGAGAGCGTAATTCCGCCAGATCATGTTTCCCACTGCGATCCACCAGCGCGTACTCAAATATCCAGCCGACGCCCGTGGCGTCCGGTCCCATTTCCGCGCTAACGCCAGCCGGTAATTTTCCCTGAACCTGGTTGAGATACTCCAGTACGCGCGAGCGCGCCCAGTAAGGATCGGTACCATCTTCGAAAATGACGTACACGTAGGAATCACCAAACTGCGAGAAACCGCGCAGGTTTTCGCGCCGGGTACCGACAGCATGGTGGTGGTCAGCGGGTAGGTCACCTGATTTTCAACAATTTGCGGCGCCTGACCCGGATAGCTGGTTTTGACGATCACCTGAACATCAGAGAGATCGGGCAGCGCATCAACCGGCGTATTGATGATGGTCCAGGTTCCCCAGACGCTAAGAAACAGCGCCCCCATCATCACCAGAAAACGGTTTGCCACCGAACGACGGATAATCCATTCAATCATTTATCATGTCCTCAGTGTGAATGGGTCGCCTGGGCTGGCATGGCGGCTGCGTCTTGCGCCTTACTGTTCTGGGCGCGCATACGGTCCAGTGCGCCAGAGATATTCGCTTCAGAATCAATCAGGAACAGGCCACTGGACACCACTTTTTCGCCTTCGGTCAGGCCGGAGCGGATAGCCGTCAGCCCCTGGGATTCATGGAATACCGCAACCTGTTTCGGCACAAATCGGCCTTCGTTATCAACGGTGATGACCCGCTGCTCGGTACCCGTATCAATCAGTGCCTTAGACGGGATCAGCAGCATTGGCTCGCTTTGTGTTTTCAGTTGCAGGTAAGCATTCATCCCGGGCTTGAGCGCCTCGTCGGGGTTATCGACCTGTAAACGGAGCTGGAGCGTACGCGTGGTAGCATCAACGCTTGGTAAGATACTCCACTTGCTGATGGTGAAAGGCTTATCCGGCCAGGCGGGCACGGTGATGGTAAATTGCGAGGCATCTTTAATCAGCCAGGCGATAGATTCCGGGACCGACGCGCTAACCCATACCGGGTCCATACCCTGAATTTTCGCGACCACATTGTCTTTGGAAATGTTCATACCGGTACGCAAATCGAATGCGGTGATCACCCCATCGATAGGCGCTTTCAGAGTAAAGCGGGTCTGAATTTTACGCGTCGATTTTAAGCGCTGAATATCCGCTTCAGGCATTCCAGCCAGACGTAATCTCTCCAGAATCCCTTCCACCTGCGTCGCGCTGCCGCCCGTTTCCCGCAGCAATAAATATTCGCTCTGCGCCTCAACCCAATCAGGAATAGTCAGGTCGATCAGCGGCGAACCCTTCTTAATTTTGTCCCCCACGGTCAGCGGGTAAACCTTCTCGATAAAGCCCGCAGAGCGTGCCTGGACAATAACAAACTGGTATTCGTTATAACTAACGTTGGCCGGGAAAGTTTGCGCGTAGTGCAGTGGTCCACGACGCACTGGCTCTGTTTTCAGCCCCAGGTTCTGGGTCTGTGTAGGATCGATGCGCACGCCTGGTGATGATGCGTTCGCGGTCTCTTCATCGGCATATTTCGGGATCAGATCCATATCCATAAACGGTGATTTACCCGGTTTATCAAAGCGCGTGTTCGGATACATGGGGTCATACCAGAACAACACTTTTCTGGCTTCTTTTTGCTGAACTGGTCCGGCTACAGACGATATTTTTGCCGATGAATAATAAGTATAAACACCGACAGAAATAATCCCGCCGGCAATCATGCTACCGAGAATAAGCGCGGTATTTTTAATATTTAAAGACGCCATAGTGATTTCCATTGCGCGATAGTCTCGCCCGCGTTCGCAAAAACCCGGGCAAGAATAAAAGAGACCAGCGAGAACGTTATTTACTGATGTGAATATCGCGTAACACAGAGAGATTCCCCTGCTGAACAAACGTAAACGCGACATTATTGCCTGGCTTAATATCATCAGCCTTCGTATCAGCAACCAGCGTAAAGCGCATCGTCATGGCCGGCCAGTTCACCGCTGGAATAGGGTCATGTTTGATCGTGATTTTTTTACTCTCCATATCAACAGCTTCAATCACCCCGGTAGCGCTAATGAGTTGTTCCTGTTGAGCCGCTGGCTGCATATTCATCATCTCGCCATGCTGATTTTCATTGGCCTGGGCGTTAAACATAACCACAGAGAAAAGGCTAAACAGTACGGCTTTGGCGGTAGTATTCATACATCATGCTCCTGAAAAGTTAATATTAAGGATTACTCCACCCAACCGCCGCCTAAGGCAGCAAACAGTTTAATTTCATTAACCTGTTGGGCGTAATTAAGATCGAGCAGCGATTGCCGCGTAGCGAATAAAGAACGTTCTGCGTCTAATACTTCGATATAGCTAACTGCACCATTCTGATAAAGCGCTCTGGCGCGCTGTAGTGTGATTTGCAATGAATCCAGATAACGCTGCTGCCCACTAATTTGATCGGCAATGCTTTGGCGTAACACCAGTGCATCCGCCACTTCTTTAAACGCGTTCTGAATTTTTTGTTCGTAATTCACTACCGACTGTTGCTGGCGAATTTCTGCCAGGTCGAGATTGGACTGATTACGTCCGGCATTGAAGATTGGAATATCTATTTTGGGGACAAAATTCCACATGCCGCTGGAGGCATTAAATAAATTGGAAAGATCGCTACTGCTACTGGACACGGAACTGGTCAACGTTATCGACGGAAAAAATGCCGCCCGTGCAGCACCGATATTGGCATTTGCCGCCAATAATCCGTGCTCAGCTTCCATAATATCCGGGCGCTGCAACAGTATTTGCGACGAAAGCGATGGCGGCAGCGTTACCGGTTTAATATCCCCACGGCTGCGCGCCTGGTCATCGGGTAATTTCCCGTATGTACCCAGCAACAGTTGCAGCGCGTTATTGGCCTGTGCCAACTCACCTTTACGCTTGGCAATTTCGCTACGCGTACTTTCAATCACGCCGCGCGCTTGTTCCAACGCCAGTACGTTGGTGCTACCGGTTATCAGTTGCTTCTCTACAAAAGCATAAGAGCGCTGATAGTTTTGCAGCGTTTCTTCGGCAACTTGCAACTGCGCGTAAGCCAGACGCTGGTTGAAATAACTTTGCGATACGTTGGAAATTAATAAGATATGCACCGCCCGATGCGCCTCTTCGCTGGCGAAGAAGTTCTGCCGTTCGGCTTCACTCATATTTTTAAGCCGCCCAAAGAAATCCAGGTCGAAACTGAGATTGAGTCCAGCTTCGAATTGACGATCGGTGCTGCTATCACCTTTTAATTTACCGCTGTAGGTACCGCTGGAGCCTGCCGTGATTTGCGGATAACGGTCAGCGTCCGTGACGCCATACTGCGCTCGCGCTTCCTGAACCTTCAGCGTCGCCATGCGTAAATCGCGGTTATTGATCAGCGCTTCACCAATCAACGCCTTCACCTGGTCGTCAACAAAAAAGGTTCGCCACCCCGTGTCCTGGTATTCACCAGGAGCCAATACCAGGGAATTCTGGCTTAAAGAAAATTGCTGTGGCACCGGCAAGGCCGGGCGCTGATAGTCCGGCGCCAATGAACAACCAGCGAGCACGAATATAGCGCTGAGAGTAAGAAGCTTAAATTTGCTCATAGTTCTTCTCGTCCTGACCGGACTGATGTCCCTAAAATAAGTAGGAATTTATAGTCTTGTACTTTAACGAAGTGACTCTGTTTAACCGGTGACAGGAAAATGACAAAACTGTCATTTTCCCAATAACAGATTGCTATCCGATCCCGCTTCCCTAGAATTGAAAGTCCGCACAACCAGTGCGAGAAGGAGAATGCGATGAAGGTTTTGATAGTCGAAGATGAGAAAAAAACCGGTGAATACCTGACAAAAGGCCTGACGGAAGCGGGTTTTGTCGTGGATTTAGCGGATAACGGCCTGAACGGGTATCACCTGGCGATGACCGGCGATTACGACCTGCTCATACTCGACATCATGCTGCCGGATGTAAACGGCTGGGATATCGTGCGGATGCTGCGTTCCGCCAACAAAGGAATGCCCATTCTTCTCCTCACCGCACTGGGTACCATTGAACATCGGGTTAAAGGTCTGGAATTGGGTGCTGATGATTACCTGGTTAAACCGTTTGCCTTCGCGGAACTGCTGGCACGGGTCAGAACGCTGCTGCGCCGGGGCGCTGCGGTGATTGTTGAAAGCCAGTTTCAGGTCGCGGATTTAATGGTCGATCTGGTCAGCAGGAAAGTCACCCGCAGCGGTACGCGCATCACCCTGACCAGCAAAGAGTTTACGCTGCTTGAGTTTTTCCTGCGCCATCAGGGGGAAGTTTTACCCCGCTCACTGATCGCCTCCCAGGTCTGGGATATGAATTTTGACAGCGATACTAATGCCATCGACGTCGCCGTTAAGCGTCTGCGCGCCAAAATTGATAACGATTTTGAGCCGAAACTGATTCAGACCGTGCGCGGTGTGGGATATATGCTTGAGGTTCCTGATGACCAGTAAACGATGGCGGCGCCCTTTTTCACTGGCGACACGACTGACCTTTTTTATCAGCCTGGCGACAATTGCTTCATTTTTCGCCTTTGCATGGATAATGATCCACTCCGTGAAAGTCCACTTCGTCGAGCAGGACATCAACGATTTACAAGAGATTAGCGCCACGCTGGAGAGGATTATTAACCAACCCAACGAGCCAGAATCACGCCGCCTGGAAACGCTAAAAAATGTGGTGTCGGGTTATTCGAACGTCATTATTTCTCTGGAAGATAGCAACCAGAAGGCCATTTTCCATTCGCCCAATGCGCCGGATCTCCGGCAGTTTATCGCCAGTGCAAGGCCGGATAAAAATGCTCATGCCAGCGATGTTTTTATTATCTCAGGCCCCACACTGCAAACCTCCAAACATATCCACGGACAGAAAACATCGTCTAACTGGCGAATGATTCGCCTGCCGGTAGGACAACTCGCCGATGGAAAACCAGCGTATACGCTGTATCTGGCATTATCGATCGACTTTCATCTGCACTATATTAACGATCTGAAAAACAAGCTGATTATGACAGCATCGCTGATTAGCATGATGATTGTTTTTATCGTGTTGTTCGCCGTATACAAAGGTCATGAACCGATTCGTAACGTCAGTCGTCGCATCCAAAATATCACCTCGAAAGATCTCGATGTACGCCTCGATCCGCAAGCTGTTCCTATTGAACTGGAACAACTGGTGAGTTCGTTTAATCACATGATCGAACGCATCGAAGACGTATTTAAACGCCAGTCGAACTTCTCAGCGGATATTGCCCATGAGATCCGCACGCCAATAACTAACCTCGTCACCCAAACGGAAATTGCGCTCAGCCAGACCCGCAGCCAAAAAGAGCTGGAAGATGTGCTGTATTCTAATCTCGAAGAGTTTGGCCGTATGTCGAAGATGGTGAGTGATATGCTGTTTCTGGCGCAGGCGGATAACAATCAGCTGATCCCAGAAAAAAAAGCGCTCAATCTGGCTGATGAGGTCGGTAAAGTGTTCGACTTTTTCGAAGCCTGGGCTGAAGAGCGTGAGGTTGGTTTACGGTTTGAAGGACGCGCATGCTGGGTTTCAGGCGACCCATTAATGTTACGCCGGGCAATGAGTAATCTGCTGTCAAATGCCATGCGCTATACGCCAAAAGGCGAGTCGGTAACCGTACGGGTGAAAGAGGCGGATGGCCAGGTGCAGATAGTCGTTGAGAATCCCGGAAACCCCATTCCCCCGCAACATCTTCCGCGACTCTTTGACCGCTTTTATCGAGTGGACCCTTCACGACAGCGTAAGGGCGAAGGCAGCGGCATTGGTCTGGCGATTGTGAAATCAATTGTGACTGCCCATCAAGGAAAAGTCTCGGTGACTTCCGACCCTCATGCCACTCGCTTTATTCTGACGCTGCCCAAGCACGCGATTTAATTTATGGTGATGACGCTTATACCCGTCATCACCTGTTGTCTGACACAACCGTCATAATCCTGTCACGCCACTGACAGCCCCTATTAATTATACTTTCTTCCGTAAACCCAAACAGGAGAAATATGATGAATAAGATGTCCTCTTTTTTAGCTATCGCGTTTTTTATTTCAGCTGGCGTTAATGCGGCAGAAACACCCAAAATGCATCAGCAGGCCGCAATGGCTCATGAAATGATGAATAACAGCGATGCTCCTGCACATCAACAAATGGCACAAGCACACGCCGCGCAAGCAAATAATTCATCGTCAATATCAACCAATGCGAAATCATTTTCACAAATGAATGAACATGAAAAAGCGATGGTTGTTCACCAATCGGTAAACAACGGCCATTCATTTGCTCATGAGGTACAGGCCGAGCAGCACCGCGCGCAGATCTCCACTCAGGGGTAAAGACGAACTATATTGACAACGACATCCATAAATACGCGAAGTTTGAATATTGTGGACTACTCTCCCCACGCGGGCCTGTTTATATACAAGCCCGCGTCCCACTTCATCGTTAATGTCAATATTAATAATTTATTAAATCCTTCCTCTAAAAGTAAATACATCTTAGCTCTCTACCCGGATTGTATAAAATAAGTAAATAAACGGCTTGTTTTGTTGCGTATTACAGCATTCATCACCCCACCCTAATTATAAATTAGGATTCCCCCTGGTATGCTTCATTAATATTTAATGGGAGACTGCCGTCGTCGTAAACATGACAGCCCAAAAGTTCGTATTCCTATAAATAAATTTAATGATGATAGTGAGTAAAAAATGAATAAACGTCTGCTAACCCTCCTGGTCCTTGGCCTGACAACTGCCACAACAGCATGTGCAATTACCCCGGCAATGCAGAAAAAGTATGAACGTTCAGGTTGTACGCAGATGAGTGAACTCAATGGCTGCGATGTGAATAAATCCTATCAGTGGAACCGCGATCATGGCTTTATTGAGAACAGCAACGGCCAGCAGAATCGTCATCATCATGGTGAAAAACAGCAAAATACCACTAACACGGATAACCACGATAATGCCGGTATTGATGGCAAATTCAGCGGAAATTACGTAGCCAAATTTGCCAATGGTCAACGCAGTGTTGATATTCACGTCGAAGATTCCGGCGTTTACGTCAATGGTAATGAAGTGCGTGACGTAAATACCTATAAGGATACGATGACCTTCCGTGTCGGCTATGCCACCTATACGATTAAAACAAATGGTCACGGTAGCTGGAATGACAGCGATGCAGGAAACGCAGGCAAAATTGTGCGTGAATAACGGATAACGCTAAAGAGCGCTGAGATCACAGCGCTCTCAAAAGCGATGCATTACAGTATGCCGTTTTAATACGGGAGTCAGGCATGGCTTTAACCCTCACGGTGCTGCTTGAAAACCGACGCGCTGCTGGCGCAGAAAAATCAATACTGGCCAAGCCTGGATTAAGTCTGTTAGTTCAGGATGAAACAACCACAATATTGTTTGATACCGGGCCGGATGGCAGCTTCATGCACAACGCTACGCAAATGGGCGTGGACCTGACCCAATTAACCGCCGTAGTGCTGTCGCACGGTCATTATGATCACTGCGGCGGCGTGCCGTGGCTTGCGGATAACAGCCGTATCATTTGCCATCCTCAACTGGCCTGCGAGCGTTACGCATCGATAACGGTTGCGGGAATACCACGAAAAATTAAAAAACTCTCGCGTGATAACAACTACTCTCGATTCATAATGGAATACACCCGCGAGCCGCTGGCTATCAGCGATCGTTTTTTGTGGTCCGGGGAAATCAGTGTCCCCACGCCACAGTCCTATGGCGTGATTAGCGAGAAAACACTCCAGCCAGATTACATCAGTGACGAAGGCGTATTGATCTATAAATCTGCACGCGGGTTAGTCATCATTACCGGTTGCGGGCATCGGGGAATAGAGAACATCGTACGCCATTGCCAGAAAATCACCGGGGTTACCAAAATTCACGCCCTGGTCGGTGGCTTTCATTTACGCGCCGCCTCCCCCGCTAAGCTATGGCGGACCCGACAATTTATTCAGCAACAGCAACCCGAAAAACTGCTCGGCTGTCATTGCACCGGTTCGTGGGGGCGATTGTGGCTACCGGGAACTGACGCCCCGGCAACGGGAGATGTGATAGTGCTGGCTGAGTAACAACAGTAAAACGTTGCCCAAACAGCAATAAAAAACGGGAGCCTTACGGCCCCCGTTTATCAGTCATCACTACATGGTGACAATTGCTGGTTCATCAAAGACGGTGAGTTTTGGCGCTTCACCGGTGTATTTTTCTGCGTATACCAGGCTGGTATTCCCGGCACAGCCGTTCGCCAGTCTTGAAGTCGGGATATCCGCCGTCAGCACGTTCGCGCCGCCATTTTTACAGATACCGTTTTCAATATCCGGCCATGCGCCTTCATGAATACAGATGATGCCCGGTTTGATGCCGTCGCTGACGTGCGCCCCAACCAGAACCTGTCCACGAGCATTCCATACGCGGACCAGATCGCCCTCGGCAATCCCTCTGGCTTTTGCGTCATCCGGATGAATCGTCACCGGTTCACGATTGGCAATCGCGTACTCTTTACGTAGCGACGCGTAGTTCAGCTGACTATGCAGACGATGTGCCGGGTGCGCCGTCAGTAGCTGCAGCTGATCTTTATCCGCAGTTCCTTTCCATTCATCCGGTTCAATCCAGGACGCATGCGGCGGACAGTCTTTATACTGATAGCCTTCAATCGTTTTCGAGTAGATTTCAATCTTGCCGCTCGGCGTTCCGAGTGCGTTCATCACCGGATCGCTGCGGAAATCCGCGTAGCGCACATATTTGTTATTCTTTTCATTCTCACGCATTTCGATCAGCTTATTCTGCTGCCAGAACGCGTTGAACTGAGGCATGGCAACACGCTGGGCGCGGGCGGCTTTTTGCGCGACGTCATAGAACTGCTTCAGCCACGCCATTTCGTCTTTGCCTTCGGTGTAGACAGCTTTCCCCCCCGGCTTGAGCATCTCAGCCAGATCGGCAAATACGTCAAAATCACTACGCGCTTCAAACTGCGGCTCAATGACCTGCTTCATCGGTACCAGATGCTGGTTACTGTAATCACCGGTCATGGTCAGATCGTTACGCTCAAACGAGGTGGTGATTGGCAGAACGATATCGGCGTGTTTGGCCGCAGCGGTCCAGTAGCATTCAGAGATGACAACCAGTTCAGGCTTCTGCCAGGCTTTGATTAAGCGGTTGGTATCCTGATGATGGGTAAAGTTAGCGCCGCCCGCCCACCAGATCATTTTGATATCCGGGAAGGTTTGCTCTTTACCGTTATGTTGATATTTGCCGCCTGGGTTTTCCAGCGCCTCGACAATTCTCGCTACCGGCAGGCTGGTCACCGCATCGGAAACCGCCCAGTCATTACCTGCCGATGACCCACCCTCAATTTTGGCGGAGATCGCCGGTAAGACTCCACCGATGCGCGTTGGATTACCGCCGTTGGAATAGTGATAAGAGAACCCGAAGCCGCCGCCTTCGGTACCAATTTGCCCCAGCATCGCCGCCAGTGTCACCAGCATCCAGTGTTTTTGCTCACCGTATTGCTGGCGCTGAATCCCCCAACCTGCCATGAGCATGGTTTTGTTGCTGGAGAAAATTTCCGCCAGCTTTTCCAGTTGCTCAGCAGGCACGCCACACACGCCAGATGCCCACTCGGCGGTTTTCTCTACTTTATCGCTCTTGCCGAGCAGGTACTCTTCAAACTGCGGATATCCGGTAGTGTATTTTTCCAGGAAGGCTTTGTCGTGAAGGTTTTTCTTCACCAGCGTATGGGCAATCCCTAACATCATTGCCACATCGGTCCCCATATGTGGCGCAATCCAGGTCGCATTCTCACCAAAGAACTCAATGGTTTCAGAACGCATCGGATCGATGGCGATGACGCTTTTCCCTGATTTCTTCAGCAGATTAAAGTATTCGCTCCCTTGTTCATCCGTGCTGCTCCAGGCAATCTTAAGGGTGTTGAGCGGGTTCATCCCCCACAGCACCACGACCTGACTGTGCTCAAGCACCATCGGCCAGGTGGTTTGCTGCTCATAGACCTCAACCGATCCCACAACATAAGGCATGATCACCTGCGCGGCACCGGTTGAATAATCTCCGGTATGCCCAGCGTAGCCACCGGCCATGCTCATATAACGTTGCAGTAAGGTTTGCGCCTTATGCAGAACGCCGCTGGATCGCCAGCCATAAGAACCGGCAAATATCGAAGCGGGACCATAGCTGCTGCGGATCCGGCTGTGCTGTTCATGAATGAGCTTCAGCGCTTGCTCCCAGCTGACCCGCACGAAAGGATCGTTACCGCGTTTGCCATCAGCTTTACCCGGGTTTTCCAGATAGCTTTTGCGCACCATCGGATACTTAACGCGGATATTGGTATGAACCTGATCTGGCGCAGTTTGCTGTAATGAGTTCGGCACCGTTTTCGGCAACGCACCTTTTGAGGAAACCACTTTTCCGTCTTTTACTTCCACGTATACCGCACCCCAACGTGCTGCCGTCAGGATTGCTCCGCCATTCTGGCCTTCGGCCCAGGCTGGCATTGGGATCACCGAAGAAATCGCCATTGTCCCGGTTGCCGCGCCAGCCGTCTTAATAAAGTCACGTCTTGTGAGTTTCATGATTTCTCCTGATTGATCGCTTATTTATTCATGTCTTTAGCGTTGTACTGGAAGTAACGGCTCAGGATATCCAGTTCGGTTTCACTGATATTGGTGCGAGCGCCCATCCCTTTGGCTACTGAAGGCCAGGCGTTGAGCGTGAAATGATTCGCCGGAATTGGCGCATGACAGCCTGCGCAGTACACATTGTCGAGTTTGCGCGCGTAATCCCACATTGGTTCGCGGCTGGCGAGAGCGGAACTGCTCCATTCCCCCTGTAGCACGACATCTCGCCACGCATTGCCGTAGTCATCTTTTTTCCAGTCGGAGAGGATCTTCAGCGACTGTTGACCTTTTTCACTCAGGCTGGCAAGAATCAAACGCTGCCCTGCTGCGTAGTAAATAACCTGTTCACTTCCTTGCATCTGGCTACCGCGAATCTCGACCAGTCGCGCGTTGTCCGTTGTTTTCAGGACCTTCATTTTAGTTGCCGGGTAAACGGTTCCCAGATCGCCCAACGCGGTGTTGCTTACAGCATAAAGTTCAGTTGCTGAAGCTGGGGTGGAGGCTGACTGCGCTTCAAGCCCTTTAAGCGCGCTGTCATCCATTTTTATTTCAGGTGGGAAATGGGCGACGCCTTTATGGCAATCAATACAGGTTTGCTTTTCCGCGATGCCCATTTTGTGCATCTTCTGAGCATCCGCGCTTTGTGCGGCAAGATCCATGGAGTCCATACTGTGGCAGCTACGGCAGGTCGCAGAATCATTAGCCTTGAGCTGTGCCCAAACGGTTTGCGCCATCTCCAGACGGTGTTCTTCAAATTTTTCCGGGGTATCGATCTTTTTGGTGATGAACTGATGATAAACATCTTTTGAGGCCCGCAGCTTAGCCACCAGAAAATCCAGACCGCCCTCCGGGATATGACAGTCCGCGCACTCTGCGCGAATGCCTTTCTGATTCTGGAAGTGAACCGAGCCGGTATATTCTTCGTAGGGCGCCTGCATCGTATGGCAAGACAAACAGAATTCTGTACTCGAGGTTTTATGTAATGTCCATTGCCCCGCCAAAACAATAACTGCGCCAAGAACAATGCACAGCAGCATCGTACATAGGATAGTTTTATTTATTTTTCTCATCTTTTATTTCCATCAGACGAATACCCTTTTAGAGGTAGACAATAAATATCCTAAAGCAGCTATTTATTGATATTCATCAAGCAAAGAGAGAAATAAGAATCAGCCAATGGGTAAGTTTGAAGGGGCTCGCATAATTAGTGAGAATGAAATGTAAATATCAAATTTCTTTTAAAATTAGAGTTTTATTCTACATACAAGGTTTGATTATCCATTAACCACACAAACTTCAGAATAAAAATTCTATAAACAGTAAAAGTCGCTGAAGTTAATCCCGCGTTAAAACTTGCTATATAATTAAATATACAATGAAAGCATATAAAAAAGAACCCTTTTCTATTTTGCGATTACACGTATTAATGAAGATACCTGTCTTACTATTTCGCTCACATATACATTACGGCCAGACATACGACACACACACATTTCATTGGCCCGCACTGATGCACACATTCTTGATCTGGTCACTTATTATACAGAAACAACTTTCGCTACACTCAGGGTAGAGGTAAAACAAACAGGAGGTAGTGAATATGTATCGCTCAATTCTGGTGCCCATTGATATCTCTGAAGCCGATCTCACTCGTCATGTTGTGCCGCAGGTCCAGGCGCATGCCAAAACCGCGAAGGTCCACTTTTTAGCCGTTATTCCTACCGTTCCGTTCTATGCCTCGCTGGGACTGGCCTACTCTACCGAATTTCCGGACAGAAGTGGTCTGCAGGCCAAGGCCAGCGAAAAACTCGAAGAAATTATTAAGCAGTTCAATATTCCTGCCGGCAGGACTCAGACCCACGTTGTTTACGGCCCGCCGAAGGATCAAATCCTCAAGCTGGCGGAGGCGGTTGACGCCGAGCTTATCGTCATCGCCTCACACAAGCCGGGGTTTAGCACTTATTTACTGGGTTCAACGGCGGCAGCCGTAGTCCGCCACGCGAAATGCCCGGTGCTGGTTGTGCGGTGATAGGGTTAAAACGGGAGCGAATGTGCTCCCGTTTTTCTGTGGCTCAGGCCATCACTCAGTTCTGATGATCCAGCCTGACAAATGACAGCAGCAGCTGGCTCAGCGCACCGTAGAAACCAAAGTCATCATATCGGCGGCATTTAGCGGTGAACTCCGGTAACCAGCGTAACAGCCCCGCCAGCGTTTCTCTGCGCAACGCATCAATACGCTGACGGCTAACCCCTGGCTCACCAAGAGAAAAATGCAGATGGCTCAGCAGTTCGATAAAAATCGCCAGATGATCGGCTGATTCGCTAAACGTATCGCTTACCTGCATGCCCGCATCAGATAACAGTTGTTTAATGACCCCGTAGTTTGGCCCTTCTTCAAGATGAGCCGACGCATAGGGTAACGCGGCGTGTTTATCCGACATCAGGAACAGGCTGCAAAAATCAGCCGCCAGTTCCAGGGTAGCATCTTCACGTACCTTGAGCGCGGCAATTTTCGCTTCCAGCAAAAGAACATCCGCCTCAAGCGACGGTTCACCTTTGAGCACGGTGAACCACTCCATCATTTCGCTGGACTGCAATTGCGCTAATCCCTCACCGTCACGCTCCCGGGAAAACATTTGCGCCAACCATGCATAAACACAGGCCATCTGTTCTGTCGTCAGGGAGGTGTGTTTCATCATGACGTCACCTTCTGTGCCGGGACATATTCACACTGCGCCACCATTTTTATCGGGCCGCTGAACGCCGTCACGTTATCCACCTTACCGGTATATTTCTCAATTTCCACCAGCGTAGTATGCGCACTGGTCGCCTGCGCCAGCTGAGACGTGCCGATATCTAGGGTTAACACGTTCGGATTGCCGTATTTACACAGCGATCCGATTTCTCCACCGTTATCAGGATCGTACCAGGCACCTTCATGGATGCGCGCCACGCCCGGCGAGTAGAGATCGGAGACAACCGCGCCGGCCAGCACTTGTCCACGCGCGTTAAATACACGAACTATATCGCCGTTGCGGATCCCCCTGGCGCTGGCATCCTGCGGGTTAATAAACACCGGTTCTTTGCCACCTACCGCGTAATGCTTACGCAGCGCTTCGGACTCGCAGAGCTGTGAATGCAGACGGAAATCCGGGTGGACGGATTGCAGATGCAGCGGCCAACGTTGCGATCCAGGCCCACCGTGTGAACGTTCGATTTTCTCAAACCACATCGGATGCCCCTGGCAATCGTCATATTGCATATCGGCAATAGTTTTCGAATAGATCTCGATCAAACCGCTCGGCGTCCCCAGAGGTTCAAGGTCGGGATCTTCGCGGAAGGCCTGATGACGGACAAACATCTGCGGATGTTCGAATTCAACGTACTCCTGCTGATTCCAGAAAACGTCGAAAGCCGGGAGATGGACACCGCGCCCTTTCCCCTGCTGGCTACCTTCCTGCCAGATCCGTTTTAACCAACCCATCTCATCCAGCCCTTCGGTGAACGCTTCTTCACGGTTAAAGCGGCGGCAAAGATCGCGGAAAATATCGAAATCATTACGCGCTTCAAACTGCGGCTGCACCAGCTGCTTCATAGCGATAATGCCGCGGTTGGAGTGGTTGCCATATTGGTCGAGATCGTTACGTTCAAACTGGGTCGTCGCCGGCAATACGATATCGGCGAATCGACAGGTCGAAGTCCACTGATTGTCGATGGCGATAACGGTTTCCAGCTTACGCCAGCCCTCAATAATGCGGTTGATCTGCTGGTGACGATGGAACGGATTGGTCCCGGCAAAAACGCACATCTTCAACGGTGGCAGCTTGACGGTTTTACCGTTCCAGTTAATGCTCTTGCCCGGCTCCAGAATCGCATCGATAAAACGCGCGATCGGAATGGTACTGCTGTAGCCCTTATAATCGGTGCTGTCATGTACCGGTGGAACGGTGGTAGAACCAGAAAATCCGCTCAGGATAACGCCTTTACGACCTGGGGTGCCCGCGCCGTTGTAATGCCAGCCAAAGCCAAATCCCCCCCCGGGTAAGCCAATTTGCCCAAGCATTGAGGCTAGCACTACGATCATCCACGCCCACTGTTCCCCATGCTGCATACGCTGCACGCACCAGCCAGCAATAATTTGCGTTCTGCCCCCCGCCATCTGCCGAGCCAGTTCACGGATTGCCTCAGCATCAATCCCGCAGATTTTTTCCGCCCACTGAGCATCTTTAGGCTGTCCGTCACTTTCTCCCAGCAGATAAGGCAGAAATTGCTCAAACCCAACGCAGTAGTTCTCGAGGAAATGCTTATCGTAGAGCTTCTCGGTATACAGCGTGTGTGCCAGCGCCAGCTGTAGTGGCACATCAGCCTGCGGGTTTACGGCGATGTGCTTAACCTTGTCGCGGCCCAGGTAGTCATGAGTCGAGGTGACGACCGGGTCAACGCTGATGACCGAAATCTCGCCCCGCGCCACTTTATCCTTCAGTTGCTCGTAGTATTCGTAGACATCATGATCCGGGCACCACCAGTTCGCCTGCTGGTTTTTGATGAGGTCAGAACCCCACAGCACAATGGTTTTGCTGTTTTCGAGTACCAGTGGCCAGGAGGTCTGCTGTTCATATACCTCCATTGAACCCACCACGCGCGGCAGAATGACCTGAGCGGCACCGGTGGAATAGTCGCCCCCCGTACTCACGCTGTTGCCATGCAGCGCAATGGCACGCGCCAGCATCCCGGAAGCATTGTGGAACATCCCGGTCGATTGCCAGCCGCTGGCCGTTAGCAGCGCGCTCGGACCATAAGTCTTCTGAATGCGCTCCAGCTCCTGATAGAAGAAATCCAGCGCTTCATCCCACGAAACGCGCACAAAGCGGTTATCTCCACGTTGCGAGGTATCGCTCTGATGGCGTTTACGCAACCAGTCCACGCGGACCATCGGGTAGCGAATACGCGCTCCACCATGTACGTGATCCGGGAGTCCGGCAATCATTTTTGACGGGTATTTATCGCGCTCGAACGGCCTGGCCTCAATGAAACGACCGTCAACCACGGTGGCACGAATCGCCCCCCAGTGAGAACCGGTCAGAATCCCCTCTTTGACGCCTGCCCCCTGCACCTCTGCAGCATTAGCGCTACGCGGCGTGAGCAGCGAAGGCCCTAACATACCAGCTACGGTCAAGCCGCCCAATTGCAGCAAAAAACGTCGGCGCGATGCCTGAAAGAGATCGTTATTTTTCATTGCTTTCTCCCTTATCGCCATGCGGCTTATCCGTAGTGTCAGAGGCATTCATCTGCAAATATTTCAGCAAGGTACGTTCTTCACGTTTATCCAGACTGGTAAATCCAATCATGCCGTTCAACGTGCCAATCCAACCGTTAGCATCAAAGTGTTCTTTCTCTGGTGCACCGTGGCATTGGTTACAGGTTCCGTTATAGAGCGAGTCGGCATAAGCCCAGATAGGTTTGATATCGTTGACCATATCGCCCTTCTGCATCCAGGCAGTGGCCTGCAATTTACTCCATGGCGTATTCGTTTCCGCAACGGTGGTTTGCTCCAGCGTCTTCACGTGCTGCTGGATGTCACCACGAATGGAAGCCACAAAAATGCGCTTGCCCGGCAGTTGCGCCAACACGCGCTGACGCCCATTACTCTCGGTCCAGCCCACAATTTCAATTTGCAGCCAGTCACCATCACGCTTTAACACTTTCACTTCAGAAGCGGGCAGCAGTGAGCCTGCAGGTTCTTTATCACCTTTGGCGGCATAAATAGGTTTGATGTCCAGAGAGTAGAGCGTCTCGCCATCGTCGTTCGCCCTGGCGCGTAACTCATCAAACTGCTTGCGGAAACCGCTGCTCATATCGGGAAGCTGGTGTGCAATACCTTTATGGCAGTCGATACAGGATTGGTTGTCCTTGGCCGCAATCTTCATCTGGCGCGCAGCTTCAGGATGTTGTTTCGCGTGGTCCATCGCATCATAGTCATGACAAGAACGACAGGTCGCGGAGTTGTTCTCCTTCATTCGCGCCCATTCGCGCTCCGCCAGCTCAGCGCGTTTGGCTTCGAATTTCTCTGGAGTATCAATAGAGTGGGCAACAAAGGTTTGGTAAATATCGTTGCTGGCCTCCAGCTTACGTTTCACCATGCCTGGAATATCGGATGGAATGTGGCAGTCATGACATTCTGCGCGCACCCCGGAGGCATTCTGAAAATGCGCAGACTGTTTATATTCTTCGTAAACCGGCTGCATACTGTGGCAGCTCACGCAAAACTCGGTAGAACTCGTTAATTTAATACCAACGTGCGGCAAGACGATCAGCGCAATACCGACCACAATCCCGATAACGACCAGCGCCAACACTGACCAACGTGCGCTCGGTCTGAGCAGCGCCCTCCATAGTTTCCGCATAATAGCCCCTGTAATCATATGGTTTAGTTACAGAGGATCTTATTTCTCAAATGTGAACAGCAACACTGGTCAGGATGAATGGCTTACGGCACAATGTGAACAGATATGAACAGAAAGAGAACGCCATCAAGATGCCGCATCACATTGTCATTGTTGAAGATGAACCCGTCACCCAGGCGAGGTTACAGGCATATTTTGAACAGGAAGGTTATCATGTCTCTGTCACCGCCAGCGGAGCTGGTCTGCGTGAAATCATGTCACAACATCCTGTCGATCTCATTCTGTTGGATATCAACCTCCCGGACGAAAATGGCTTAATGCTGACCCGCGCCCTGCGCGAACGCTCAACGGTGGGGATCATTCTGGTGACAGGTCGTAGCGATCAAATTGACCGGATCGTTGGCCTGGAAATGGGCGCTGATGATTATGTCACCAAGCCGCTGGAGCTACGTGAACTGGTGGTTCGGGTTAAAAATTTGCTCTGGCGTATCGATCTTGCCCGCCAGGCACAGCCGGAGACCAAAGATAACTGCTATCAGTTTGCCGGATACTGTCTGAATGTCTCCCGGCATACCCTGGAGCTGGGCGATGAGACGATCAAACTCACCCGCGCCGAGTATGAAATGCTGGTCGCCTTTGTCACCAATCCGGGGGAAATTCTCAGCCGCGAACGTTTACTGCGTATGCTTTCGGCACGACGGGTAGACAATCCAGACTTACGCACCGTAGATGTACTGATCCGCCGTTTGCGCCACAAGCTACGGGCTGATTTACTGGTGACGCAGCACGGCGAAGGTTATTTTTTAGCGGCCGACGTGTACTGATACAGATAAACCGGACGGAACCCGCCAGGAGACAGCGAGCGTTGAACATGCTGGCTGTCGGCATTTTTCGGGGTGAGCACCAGGATCGGCGGACTGATATTTTCCGGTACCGGTTGCCCTTGTAGTACCCTGATCGCCTGTTGAATCGCCAGTTCACCTTGCCAGACCATCTGATCGCTGGCAGCCATAATGATTCTTTCGCGTTTAAGTCCGCGATACACCTGATGCGACAGGTAAAAAGAGACCACGGTGAGCGGCGTCCCCGGATTCCGCTTCTCTCCCATCGCCGCTTCAGCAGCAATTGCCGTACCGGCAACCACATCGACATCCGGGTGACGCTCAAGCATCTCCTGCAACAGGTTGCGCTGAACTTCAATATCATTATCCCCCAACGCCACATCCACGATGTTCACCTGACTACCGGCAATCGCCTGACGGAATCCTGCCACCATTTCGCGGCTGCCTCCGGCGTCATCAGGTCCTGGCAATAGCAGAACCTTTAACGGTTTGCCGCCGCTCCACTTGACCAGATAGCGGCCCGGCTGATACCCCATCTGGAACCACGGAACGCCGACCCGAGCTTTCACCGTCGGATCGTGTATCGCATTCACTACCTCAATGACCGGCAACGCGCCTACCTGCGCGGAAAGATCCGGGAAGGTCGTCGTGCTGCTACCCAGCAATATGGCATCTGCTCCCCATTGCTGGCACTGGGCGATTTGCGTTTTTTGCGTGGAGAACTGACGATACCCTCCCGCCTCTAACACCTTCAGACTTACCCCGTATTTTCTCGCCGCCTCAAGCATGCCGTAATTCACGGAAAGCCAATAGGAGTCTTTCAGGCTGGGATACAGTGCGCACAGTTTCCAGACTTTGTTTGCAGTAACGTCCGATTGCAGTTCCGGGACTGCCTGCTGCGTATCCTGCCAGCGCAGCAATGCGGCCCCAGCCGCATGACTCAAACCGGGAAAAAGCGTGATTAACAGGAAAACCAATACGCGCATGATAGCCTCAACATTGATAAGGCTTTATCCTAGTTGCTTTCCTCTTTTGGACTCAACCTTTTTAATCTGTGGCGACCAGACAGTGAATTTATCTCTGACCAAACGACTGTGGATAGGCTTTGCGCTGATGGCGGCACTGACTCTCATCAGTACGCTGACAGGCTGGTATAACCTGCGTTTTGTCAGCCAGGTTGAGCAGGCCAATACCCAGGCGCTAATTCCAACCATGGATATGGCGCGCCAGCTCAGCGAGGCCAGTGCCTGGGAACTGTTTTCCGCACAAAATCTGACCACCGCAGACAATGAAAATATGTGGCTGGCTCAGGGGAGAATGCTAACCGCCCAGAGCCTGAAAATAACCACATTACTCAAAACCCTTCGAGAACAGGGCTTTGATACTTCTGCCATTGAACGGCAGGAGAAAGAAATCGCCCGGTCGTTAAGCCACCAGGGGGAGATGGTTGGCGAACGCCTGAAATTACGCGCTCAACAGCAACAACTCAGCCAGCAAATTACTGAGGCCACTGCTGACGTTGCCGAAATGGCACGCGGACAGGCAAGTAATGCCGCCACGTCGGCGGGTGCGACACAGGCCAGCATTTATGATTTGATTGAGAGCCATCAGGGGCAGGCCGCTGAACACGCGCTGGACAGGCTCATCGATATCGATCTGGAATATTATAACCAGATGAATGAACTGCGCCTGAGTGCGCTACGCGTGCAGCAAATGGTCATGAACCTGGGGAATAACCAGGCGCAGAATAACCTGGCTGCGCTGGAAAACCAGTTGAATGCCGCCGTCAGAGTACTTCAGCGCCGACAACTACGTATTGAAGATCCCGTGGTGCGCATTCAGGTGACCAACACCGTCAATACGATTAGCCGTTATGTTGAGCTGCTGTCCCTGTATCGCCAGGATAATGACATCACGACCCAATTGCAGATCTTATCGCAGAATAATATCGAGCAATTTACCCGTTTCAGTAGCGAAGTCAGCCAGTTGGTGGAAACCATCGGCCAGCGTAATCAAAGTGGACTGGCGCATCTCAAACAGACCAGCCAGCGCGGGCAACACTTGCTTCTGCTGTTAGGTGGCGTGTCATTATGTTTGCTGATTCTTATACTTTGGCGTGTGGTTTATCGCTCAGTCACTCGACCACTGGCACATCAAACCCAGGCGTTACAGCGTCTGCTTGAGGGGGATATTGACTCCCCATTCCCGGAAACCGCAGGCGTTCGTGAACTGGATACCATCGGGCGGTTGATGGATGCCTTTCGCGGCAGCGTTCACGCCCTCAATAGCCATCGCGAACATCTGGCCGCACAGGTTAAAGCTCGCACCGCCGAGCTGCGTTCTATGGTATCTGAACACCGACAGGCCCGTGCAGAAGCTGAAAAAGCTAACCAGGCAAAATCGGCGTTTCTTGCCGCCATGAGCCATGAAATACGCACCCCACTGTATGGTATCCTCGGCACTGCGCAGTTGCTCTCAGACAATCCCTCCCTGGCACAGCATCGGGAAAATCTACGCGCAATTACCGATTCGGGCGAGTCTCTGCTGACCATCCTCAACGATATCCTGGACTATTCCGCCATCGAAGCCGGTGGAAAAAATGTGGCGATAGGCGATGAGCCTTTTGAACCCAACCCCTTGCTGGAAAGTACGCTTCAACTCATGAACAGCCGCGTTGCTGGTCGCCCGGTCGTGCTGGTTGCGGATTTTGCCAATGACGTTCCCGCTTCCCTGCGTGGCGATCCGCGCCGAATCCGGCAAATCATTACTAATTTATTAAACAACGCACTACGCTTTACCGATCGGGGACACATCATCCTGCGTAGCCGATGTGAGGGCAAAAACTGGTACATCGAGGTTGAAGATACGGGATGTGGAATTGACCCTGCCCGCCAGCACGATATTTTTCAGCCGTTTGTTCAGGTCAGCAGTAAACGAGGTGGAACCGGACTCGGACTAACCATCAGCGCCAGTCTCGCTCAGGCAATGCAGGGAGAGCTGAGCGTCACCAGCACACCCGGCGTCGGGAGTTGTTTCCAGTTGCGTCTGCCATTGCGGGCAACCACGATGCCCATCATGAAACCCGCACAACGCTCCATATCGTTACAGGGCTTACGCTTATTGCTTATCGAGGATAATCCTCTTACACAACGTATCAGTACTGAAATGCTCATCCTCAATGGCGCACAGGTTACTGCTGCCAGCAGTGCCGCTGAGGCGCTAAAAATATTGCAGGAAGATACACGCTACGATGCTGCTCTGGTTGATTTCGATCTTCCTGATATCGACGGGATCACGCTGGCGCAGCAGTTAGCCCACGACTATCCGGCACTTAACCTGATCGGCTTTAGCGCGCACGTCATCGACGAAACGCTAAGCCAAAGAACCAGCACCCTGTTCCTTGGCATTATTCAAAAACCAGTCCCCCGGGATGAACTCAGTCGACTTATTACGCATTATCTGCACGGTAGTGCGACTCTCCCGCTTGCATCAGAAAATGACAACAAACGGTTAGATTTTCAGCAATTGGCTGGAGATATCCAGGTTATGGGGTGGCAAAAGGTGCACGAATGGTTAGTGCTCTTTAAGCAACACACTCTTCCTGTATTAGATGAGATTGACGCTGCCCGCGCAGCACATGACGACGAGCGGATAAAACGTCTGACGCATCAGCTAAAAAGCAGCTGCGCCAGCATGGGAATGCGCTCAGCCAGCACGATGTGTGCAGCACTTGAACAGCAGCCGTTGGGTGATTTTTCACTCAGAGAGGAGATCCAACAAAGTCTTTATGAGGTAGAACGTTGGCTGGAAAAAGAAAAACCGTCCCGCGCGTAACGGTACGTTGAAGCTGAGCATAGGGACTAACTTTAAATGGTACGCCCTGTAGGATTCGAACCTACGACCTACGGCTTAGAAGGCCGTTGCTCTATCCAACTGAGCTAAGGGCGCATTGCGAAGTGATTACTTCATGCAGATGAAACGCGTGAATTATACGGTCAGCGCCTGCTGAGTCAATGCCTTTTGTTTCAGTTGCTGGCGAAGTGAACGAATGTTGATTTTTTCTGCTTGTTCAAGGGTATCCAGGAAATCGCCTGGTAACAACTCAGCCCACGAAACGCCAGATTTAGGGATACATGTATTTAGAATATTTATGATTTTGCTTAACATTCCCTTACCCCTCCAGCGGTTCAGGAACTCTTTAATGTTAAGTATCGCCATCAAGGAAGAAAACAGTCACTTCGAACATGGACTAAAAATTATCATCTCCCATTTGGCAAATCAGTGGCATCAGGAGATTTGCTTTTTGCCTGTCGAGGATATTGATCGCGCTGACATCGCGTTTATTTCCCTGGATGAAGATTGGCTCAGCGCCGATTGCTATCAGATTCCGGTCCATACCCGCCGCCAACATCGGGTAGTCATCTGCAACAGAAACGATAAAGATAAGCTGATGTTCCGGCCCTGCCTGTACATGTTGCCACTGATCTATCGGGAAGATGACGTTGAGGAAATGACTAAAAAATTAGTCCTCATCCTGCAAAAACGTGCGCTGCGCAACAACGTGCCCGCAACTATCTGCCATTACTGCACCACTCGCAACTTTTCTATCGAAGAACGTCAGTTCTTAATGTTTCTCGCCAGCGGCTATACCTTAGCCGAAACGGCTCACTTGCTCTCGGTAAGCGAAATTCAGGCTAAAGCCACCCGTCGCAGTATTATGAAAAAGCTGCATGTGAAAAACGATCAGCAATTCTTAAGATACATCCGGGCGCATCTGAACTTTCTACAAAATTAGGTGGCATCTCTCTGCCTGATTTTTTATTGAGAAAAATCTCATCACCAATTAAGTATCGGCACCTACTGTACCTATCTCCATGCTGCCAAAATAATCTTGGCTTACTATTTCCGGGGTAACAGAAAGACACACCCGGTAATATTTTATCTAATCCCATAGAGAGGTTGAACTGGATAAAACGACTTTTTGGGCATTGAGTAAGACATCAGAAAACTTCCGGCAGATTATTCTGATGGGATACGCAATTGCCAGTCTGATGATTGCTGAAGCATTGAAACCCAACAGCACAAGGAAACTCGCCTTTACGCTGGAGAAAATTTGGGTCAGGGATGTTTATAGCCAGCAATTTATCCAGACCTGCCGCAACAGAAATGGAATGGAAAAGGATGCACAGCGCAAAACGCCGGGATCGACATCGTCGTATACGAAACACTAACTGTACCTGGCAATATCCTCACTACACATCACAGGTATTTGACCAACTTGAGTATCTGACGCAAAAACTCGAATACACATTACCGAGTGACACTATATCTCAGGCGATTATTACGACAGATTACTATCTGGCCTATGCGCTGGGTCGACATTTATTTTCAGGAGCACGTACCGCGATCTTCCAGACCATTGAATCGGCCAAAATCAGCCTGCGAGAGTCGGTAATTAGTCAGTTAGTGGTTGATATGGAAGGTTTAACAATCTCTTATTTTGATGTTCTGGAGTATCTGCGCCAGCTAATTAAACCGCGGAATAACATCCAAATCTTCATATTACTTTCCCGCCACGATGAAGACCTAATCCCTTTTATTTCTCTGTCCGGTCCATTTTATATCTTGTCACGTAGCCTGCGCCTCCCGGAGATGCGCCGCGCTTTATTGTCGCCAGTCCTTAACTATATTCACTCCAGGCACATAAACCAGCTTGATTGGGAGATGGTGGAATTACTCTTACAAGGTAACTCCTTAAAAGAGATTGCTTTGTTACAAGCTCGCCCCTACCACCGTATCATCTATCGCCTGAACCAGCTGATTGCGCGTCTGGGCTTAGCAAACCGGCAGCGTTTTTTGCACCTGATACATCGCCTCAGCGTTACCTCTGCTCATTTAATTTAACACCCTAACCCTATGTGCCATAAGATTTTTTAGGAAATTACTTATTTTTATATGAGATAAAAGATCTAAATTTCACAACTATTTAATATTTACAACTATTCCTGGTATTATGCTAACTTCCACCACCCCAGTAAACCATACTGATTCTGTGCATATCAGCACAAATAGCGTCATTCCCACCTTAACAAATCCTAAACAATTAGTTTATTGTATTGTTTTTACCATTTAAAAATTTTTTTCAGTCTGCCATAATTCAAACAGCAGTAAAATAATGCCAATAGTCATTAACACATCTGGATCTTTTAGAACATCCTAACTGACATTAACAACCTGAATGTTGTAAGCCTTTTCCGAAAGAACAGAGCAGGTATAATCCCCATAGTTTTCTGATTAATTGTTAGTTTTCCCAGTGTGAAATGGATTTTCCACAAATTCATTGTTCTGTAGAAGAGCAACCGAATAAACAAGGATGAAATAATATTTATTCGACTCTCCCTCAGAACAACCCTTGGCTATTTGACAATATTATAACGCCTGATGTTTTATAAAATTATCAAGATACGCATACAGTTTGAGGCATACAACAATGAAACCAGCATCCGTTATCATTATGGACGAACACCCTATTGTCAGAATGTCGATAGAAGTACTACTTGAAAAAAACAGTAATATCCAGGTTGTGTTGAAGACCGATGACAGCCGTACGGCAATAGAGCACCTGCGCACTTACCCTGTAGATCTTGTCATTCTGGATATTGAACTACCTGGTTCAGATGGATTTACATTACTCAAGAGAATAAAGTCTCTGCAGGAGAATACTCGGGTGCTGTTTCTCTCCTCCAAATCGGAGTCTTTTTATGCCGGGCGTGCTATCCGGGCCGGTGCAAATGGTTTTGTCAGTAAACGAAAGGATTTGAATGATATCTACAATGCGGTAAAAATGATTTTATCGGGATATTCTTTTTTCCCTTCAGACACCCTTAACTTCATTAACAATATAAATATGAAAAAAGGTGTATTGAATGACATGCCGCTCTCTAATCGCGAAGTTACGGTTTTGCGTTATCTGGCAAATGGCCTTTCTAATAAGGAAATTGCTGAGCAGCTGTTACTCAGCAATAAAACGATTAGTGCTCACAAAGCTAACATCTACGCCAAACTCGGCTTACATACTATCGTTGAGCTGATCGATTACGCAAAAATGCATGAATTAATGTAATAGCACTCCCGGCGAGACTTCGTTCGGGAGCGTTTTATCCGCGCATTGATTAGTTATAGTTAATCATAAATGTGGCATCGGCCCTGGCGAGGCCAGGCCGAACCCCGTCTGCTAACGCGATATAGTTGGCGAAAAAGGTCAGCGTGGCATTGCCGTTCTCATCAATCCCTACGGTTTGGCTGGCCTGCTCGAGCGGTAATCTCGTACGGTCGCTGTCATGCAGTTCGATCGCCACCTTTTGCGCCATCACCGCGTCATCAAGCGCCAGCAACGTCGTACCGGGGGCCGGAGTACCAGAAAACGTTATTGACGCGGATCCCGGCGGGCAGCCTTCCAGCTTCAGCGTAAACGCGACTGGTTGGGTAGTATCCCCGCTGGTCTGTAACTGCTTTGTTGGCCAGGTGCCCAATTCAACCGACTTATTGCTGTCGCTGGCAATCACCGCGCAGGTAAAGTCCACCACGTTTCCGCGCAGTTCAATATTGATTTCGCCCAGCGATGAGGCCGCATGGCACAACGAGCTGAATGTCAGTATGGGCAGCATCACCAGAAGCGCCCATGAAGTTGGCGTTTGCTTGTTAGTCATAATCTACTCGCAGATAGCCACGGGCAGTAAAAGGCCCTTCGGTAGGTTTATTCCCCGTCACGCTGACCGGCCAAGTCCGAATACTCACGTTTGCCGCGGCGTTATCATCCAGTTGAAATGGGATCGTGCTGGACAGATTATTGGGCGTCAGCGGTCTACCGGTTTTGTCGGCGACAATGAACCCTAAGTCAGGATTGTCCGATACCATCATTTGCCCAGAGGCTTTCTCGGCCTCTACCCGCATGGTTAAGTAGGCCTGTGCAGCGACGTTGGTGCATTTTATCGCCACCGTTTTGGTCTGCGGATTAATGCCTTCAGGACGGTTTCCTGCCCCCGCCTTGCTGAACAACGATGCGCCAATATCGCCAAAATCAAACTCGACAATCTGCCCTGCGTTCACCTCACAGTTTTGTGGAACCTCCACCTTACCGCTGTAGCTGATGGTATAAACCGGCGTGCTTAGCGCATCTCCGGTACTGGTCGTGACATAGACTCTGAACATGGTCTGGCGCGGGATCGGCACCATGTTAATAAACGAGCGGATCACTTTGAGTTTAAACACCAGGTTTGAATCCTGTACGCCAAAAGGCTTCTGCTTCGAAACGTTCGAGTCAACGCCCATACGGATATAATTTCGCGGAGGATAAAACAACCCGGCATAGCTGTCGGTGATGCTCATGGCCCCCAGCAGGTAGTCATTGAGCTTCAGATACTGAAAACCACCCTCGGTACTTTGAACCGGAAGTTCAGTGACATAGCTTCGATAGGTGTAATTCACCGTTGTCCCAGCCGGACAGGTGGCATTAACGCCAACCCAGCCCGATTTTTCCGGTAACGTCACCACCTGCCCCGGCTGATTATTGCTGCTGTTAAAGACGTTCGACAGATCGTAAAAAACATCCGTTGGTGTGCCATTCGAGTTTTGGCAGACCGTCGCCCAGGACGAATGAGCCATCAGCAGTAAAGCGCTTCCCAGTAACAAACCTGTTTGTCGTTTCATCGTATTATTCCTGTCGTGCCGTTGGAGATTCGCACGTCACGTTCGTGAGCGTCACCGCCTGTTTCAGACTCTCCTCAGGCAAGGCATAGTGCGCCACGCAGCGAGCGTTAGCGCTTTCCCCCCATTGGATCAGCAATTCGCCTTTTAGCGGTAAGCCGCTCAGGTAGATTTGTCCGTCTTCGCCCACCATACTGGTCACGCCGCTGGTGTTTTCACGCACAACGGATCCAAATGGCACAGGTTTACCTGCATATTTCGCGGTTATCAGCGCCCGCACGCCGATACGTGTATCAAACGCTGCTCGCACCAATGCCCCTTGCGTTGGCACGACGCTGCTAACGTTATTTTCCACATCGGTATTGTTGTTCATTGAATTGGTATCTAACGCGACGCGGTTATAGCGATAAACGGTGGCATACGGCATCACCGCGTATCCGCGCCAGTCGGTTTGCACGCCGGTCTGGTTTTCTATCCGGACACCCTGCGCGCCAGGTGCTTTAACCAGCACATTGGTGTCCCCCAGCGGCTGACTGAGGGTAATACCGTCCGCATGCCCCACCACGCCGCCGGAGAGCTGCCAGTTATAGTCATGTTGATCGCGATCGTAGTTGTATCCCACGCCCAGCGTGCCATAAGCCGCCTGCCAGTTGGCGCTGGCGTTTCCGCTGTAACCGTTGGTGCTGCTGTGCCCCTGATTCACGCTGTAGCTCAGGTTGCGTCCATCCAGTAATGTACCGCCGATCCCGCTCTGCCAGCTGTTTTGTCCGTTGCTGTTGCGGTTGGCATTAAAAGTGGCGTAGGTGCGATCGAGTGCGTTATCACGCGAGTAGCGCCGTCCACTTAGCAGGCTGAACGGCACTGACATATTGAATGCCAGAATACGGTCAGTGTCGGAGATGCCTACCGATTCATTCCACGACCAGGAGAGTGAATAGCTAATTCCCTGCCAACCGCTGGCATAGCCCACCTGATACCAGGTATTGGTGTCTGAGGTATTCCAGTACGTTTGCTGACTCCCCGAAACATACAGCGAGCCGTAGTCTCCCAGGTTCTGCGAAATGTTAATCTGGAAGCGGCCCTTTTTGCTGTAACTCAGGTTGTGGTAACTCTTCACATCGGGCACGTCGTGGCGATTGCCTTCGCTGTCGTATTCATACTCATACCCTTCCATGCTGCGATACGCGACGTCATCAAGGGTATAGAAGCCGCGCGTTGAGTAGCGATATCCCAACAGCTGGAAGTTTGTACCAAAGTTGTTCAGCGATTTTGCATACAGAAAACGCAAAGACTGCCCCTGATGCGTACTGTCATCCGCCAGTTGACTGCGCGCATGGGTTAAATCCACAGAAACCGCCCCCCAGTCCCCCAGGTTTCGGCCGGTGCCTAAAACTACCGCGGTGTAACGTGAGGCCAGCTGCGTACCGCCATAAGCGGTGTAGCCTTCTGGTAACCCGGCAATTAATGTTCCCTGGAAAAAGAACGGTGAAGATTGCTGGCTATTGCCGCTGCGAAAATCCCCGGCAACCACGTCGTATTTGAAACGCCCTTCTCGTTGTAACAAGGGAACCGTGGAGTACGGCACCGTATAGCGCTGCTGGCTGCCGTCCTTTTCGTCCACCGTCACCTCAAGGTCACCGCTGGATGACGTCGGGTTGAGATCGGTTATCGAAAAAGCGCCCGGTGACACATAGCTTTGATAAATCACATAGCCATTCTGACGAATGGTCAGTTTCGCTGCGGTACGCGCAATGCCGCGAACGGTTGGCGCGTAGCCCTGTAAGCTGTCGGGATACATACTGTCTGAGGAATAGAGCCGCGCCCCGCGAAATCCGACGCTGTCAAAAACGTCGTTGCCGGTGTTGCTGTCGCCCATCACCAGTTCACCCTTCAGCGGGATAATCGCGCGCTGAAGCCATGTACCGATATTTTTCCAGCTTTGTGAGTGGTATCCGTCACCTTTGGAATAGCTCCATGCGCCGTTATTTCTCAAGCGCCAGGGGCCATAATTCAGGCCACTGAGCATACTTAAGAAATAGCTGTCAGTGTCACTGCCGCGGCTGCCGGTAAAGCTGTAGTTGACCAGCGCAGCCGGGATCCCTTCATCCCACTCCTCCGGCGGAATATAGCCACGCGCGCTGTTTAACATTGACGCCTGCGGCAGGCTGACGTTTAAGCGCAGGGTAGAAAAATCAAATGCAATCTCGCTGCCTGGAATCGCCTCCGGTAGATTGATGCAGGTATCGTTCGGATCCTTACTGAGTGCCGGAAATGCAGCGATATTGACGCCAAGGCGCTTCACCCAGTCGAGTCCAAAACACGGCATCAGCCCACCAGACTTCTCCCCGATTTTTCCCGCACTGCTCGTAAAACGAATATCCTGAGTGGCAACAAACTCATCGTTGCGCCAGATATCCACACGATAAACGCCTTCAGGCTGATGATTGCCTTTTTCAAAACGTGATAAATCCGCCACGGTCGCCGTATCCGCAGATAAAAAGGCCGGATTAAAATAGCTTTCCCCATGGCTTAAAGAGGGAAAGAGCGCCGCCAGCGTGGACAACGCCACCCCCGCCAGCGGTGGCGTAACCCCCGGTAACAGGCCAGGAAAATACGTTGTCTTATTCATCGTTATCTCAACGCACGCTAACCGTTTGGGCCGGAGTCACGGCGCCATAATCATTGACCGTCTGGAACGTGACGTTGCCCTGAACGCCCGTTGGTAGCAGTACCTGCGCATCACTTTTCGGCGCGACCATCACGTTATCAACCTTCGTTTTCCCCACGTTGAGATTGACCAAGGTGACGTAATACGCTGACGGATTATTGATTTTCAGGTGGTTGCCGGTACGGGAAAATTTCAGCATCCCGGGCGCATCTTCCGGAATTTGCGGCAGATTATTCGGACGGACAAAAAGCTTGATGCGGGACAGAATCGCCAGTTGCAGAACGTTTTTACCCTCAAGGCTGTTTTTATTGACTGACGGAATGGCTTTCACATTCATCCAGAACAGCGATTCACGGTCTTTGGGCAGCGGAACACCTGCATAGATGATACGCAGCGTGTTTTCGCTTTTGGGTTCGCTGACGAACAGCGGAGGCGTAACCACAAACGATTTTTCTTTAACGCCTGCGCTATTCTCGATCCATGAATTGACCAGGTAACGTTCTTTGGTATCACTATTGCTAATAGACAGGGACGTTTGTTTGGCATCAGCTGGATAAATAACGCGGGTAGCGCCTAATGCAATACCGCCGGCAGCCTGAACACTGGCAGCAGAAAATAAGGCCAGTAAAAGGATAAAACCTGATTTTAGATAATTAAACATAGCTACAAATACCCTTGGTGTGATTATCGTTGGGAAATTAATCAGGGATAAACCAACGTAAACCACACGTCTGAACGAAGCGTTCCCGGCGTTATATTTTCCGAGACAGCCCGATAACGAGCAGTGAAATGAAACGTCATCTCTTGCGTTATAATCGGCGCATAATGAAGCGGCAGCGCATTCGGAATAATTTGCTGTTGGCGCTCATCAAATAACGCCAGACCGATCCCCGAAGCCGCAGACGCATCACCACTGGCAAGAAAAACCTGCGGATCTTCTGCTGGTGTCACACCTGCAAACGCAATCCCAACGTGGTCGTAAACATCGGAGCTGCATGACGTTAAGCGCAGTGAAAACGGCACGCTGGTCGAGGCAAAGCTTCCCGTCCCGGAGAAAGCATTGGTGCGATACTGCCCCATTTGCACCCGCAAATTTTGGCTGTCGGTAGCGACCGTACAGGCACCATTGACGAGCTGCCCCCGTAAGTGAAGGCGGCCACTTTCCAGTATTACCGTATGTGCAAACACAGGCAGTACGCACAGCATTCCCGCCAGCGCCACGCCTTTCCCTATCATCTGCCGCATCCTTCATCATCCCCGGAAATTGCCTCATCCAGTGAGGCGAACGTCATCCTTGCGCAAATCAGAACGGCTTATTCGTACTTCATAATGAACGTCGCGTCGGCATTTGCCTGACCCGGCGTAGCGCTGGTGGCTGTGGCTTTGTAACGCGCAGAGAAACGCAGGGTGTTGGTCCCTTCTACCAGCGCCTGAGCTGTAGAGAAGGTGGCTCCATCCGGCTTCAGCGCGGTGGACGTATTGTCCAGGATTTCAATCCCGACACCGCTGGCAGTAGTACCGTTATCTGCAGAAGTGACAGCCAGCAGGTTGTTGTTGGTAATATCGGATTGACCAGAGAAAGCCACGGCTGCGGTTGCGGCAACTTTCGGGTCACAGTCGTTTAGCACGATTGAGAACGGAATTTGCGCCGTTGTATCGCCAACTGCGGTAAAACTGGCGGTACGATACTGGCCTAAGGTGACAACCTGATCGGATGACTGAGTACTGACTGCACAGGCTGCATTGACCAGTTCACCTTCAAAATGCACAGTACCGCCGCTAACGCTTACCGGATCGGCTGCAACCGCTGCACCTGCAACTAACATCAGGCTGGCAATAACAGAAGAGGTCATTAATTTACGTTTCATGGATTTCCCTTGAATTACACACATCCGGCTCCGGCGTCCTGCGGGATCCGTTTGAATCATTATCGACATTAAATGTCAGGCTAATTATCTCTGCATCCTGTAAAGATATATATCGCAAGAGAATTAGCTAACCTTTTACCCCAACTCTCCTGAGTATTTGATTCACTAATTAATCTTCGCGAATATGACTATTCGTCACAGGGTTAAATTAAACATTTCAATTAATGAAAAATACCTGCAAATCCTTTTATTGACCCTGGTCAATTCTTATTGGGACCTAAGAAAAATCTGGGTGAATATTACTTAAATGCTCCCATAAAGGTACGTAACAGACTGGTTTATGGCGCATTACCCCTGAAAACACTAGGGTGATGAATTGTTTCATTCACGTTAATTTTAATTCGCATGCTCATTAATTACCTGGGAGACTTCAGCCTCTGTGCTGATCCCATGCTCTGACCATGGCACCCGTTATCGCACGTAAAAACGCAAACGAAAACTGACAGCACGCCCCGCTTCTGACAAAATAGTGACATCCCCTTCGGTTTAACGTAACAGACGGAATTCTCTCTCTGATGGCAGCAAAGATTATTGACGGTAAAACGATTGCGCAGCAGGTGCGCTCTGAGGTTGCTCAAAAAGTTCAGGCGCGTTTAGCGGCTGGATTACGCGCCCCAGGCCTGGCTGTTGTGCTGGTAGGTAGCAACCCGGCTTCGCAGATTTATGTTGCGAGTAAACGCAAAGCCTGTGACGAAGTGGGGTTTGTCTCCCGCTCCTATGACCTGCCTGAAACCACCAGCGAGGCGGAGCTTCTTGAGCTGATCGATACGCTCAATGCAGATACCACCATCGACGGTATCCTGGTACAACTGCCGTTGCCGGCGGGTATCGACAACGTGAAAGTGCTGGAACGTATTGCACCGGATAAAGACGTTGACGGTTTCCACCCGTATAACGTCGGTCGCCTGTGCCAGCGCGCGCCGCGTCTGCGCCCATGTACTCCGCGCGGTATCGTTACCCTGCTTGAGCGTTACAACATCGATACCTACGGTCTGAATGCCGTGGTCATTGGTGCCTCGAATATTGTCGGTCGCCCAATGAGTATGGAGCTACTGCTGGCTGGCTGCACCACCACCGTCACCCACCGATTCACTAAAGATCTGCGCCGCCACGTAGAAAATGCTGACCTGCTGATTGTTGCCGTCGGTAAACCGGGCTTTATTCCTGGTGAGTGGATCAAAGAAGGTGCAATTGTGATTGATGTCGGCATCAACCGTCTGGAGAATGGTAAGGTTGTTGGCGATGTGGTCTTTGACGATGCGGCCGCACGAGCGTCATATATCACGCCGGTCCCCGGCGGTGTAGGCCCAATGACGGTCGCCACACTTATCGAAAACACGCTGCAGGCGTGTGTTGAATATCATGATGTAAAGGACGTTTAAGATGGCCACATTTTCACTGGGTAAACACCCACACGTTGAACTCTGCGATTTGCTGAAGCTGGAAGGCTGGAGCGAAAGCGGCGCCCAGGCAAAAATTGCTATTGGCGAAGGGTTAGTGAAGGTCGATGGCGTTGTTGAAACGCGTAAACGCTGCAAAATCGTTGCCGGACAGACCGTCAGCTTTGAAGGCCACAGCATTAACGTCGTGGCGTGACCCTAAGTGCCGGATGAGGTTAACACCGTATCCGGCCACTTCCCCTTCTCGTTTTCAGATAATGACTTCATCCCCACTTCACAGTGAACTGATAGCATGTTGTTTTTCCTCACGAAGCGATCATCATGCCCACTATCGTTACCCACGCGGCCGTTCCGCTCTGTTTAGGGTTAGGTCTCGGACTTAAAGTCATCCCCCCACGATTACTGTTTGCTGGCGTCGTTCTGGCCATGCTGCCAGATGCCGACGTGTTGTCATTTAAGTTCGGCGTCGCCTACGGCAATGTGTTTGGTCACCGGGGTTTTACCCACTCACTGCTGTTCGCCTTCGTGGTACCGCTGCTCTGCGTCTTGATTGGCCGACGATGGTTTAAGGCGGGATTGATTCGCTGCTGGCTATTCCTGACGGTTTCACTGCTGTCGCACAGTCTGCTGGATTCTGTCACCACCGGCGGCAAAGGCGTCGGCTGGCTGTGGCCGTGGTCGGATGAACGCTTTTTCGCGCCGTGGCAGGTGATTAAAGTCGCGCCGTTCGCGCTGTCACGCTACGCCACGCCATACGGGCACCAGGTGATCATGTCGGAGTTGATGTGGGTATGGCTGCCGGGAATCGTAATGATGGGTGTGCTGTGGTGGTATCGGAAATATTAATCTGCCGGATGCGACGCGCTGCGTCTTATCCGGCCTACACGGCCCGGTAAGCGTAAGCGCCACCGGGCATTACAGAGTTACTTACGACGCCAGGTGGTACCCTGCGGGCCGTCTTCCAGCACGATGCCCATCTCGTTGAGACGGTCACGCGCGGCGTCAGCTGCCGCCCAGTCTTTCGCCTTACGCGCATCCAGACGCTGTTGGATTAACGCTTCAATTTCAGCGACTTCACCGTCATCCGCCTGCGCACCGCTTTGCAGGAACGCTTCTGGATCCTGTTCCAGCAGGCCCAGTACGCTGGAAAGCTTACGCAGATGCGCAGCCATGCCGTTAGCCGCCGCCATATCTTCACCCTTCAGACGGTTTACCTCACGTGCCATATCAAACAATACGGAGTAGGCTTCCGGGGTGTTGAAGTCGTCGTCCATCGCTTCAATAAAGCGCGCTTCAAAGGCTTCGCCACCGGCTGGCGCAACGGATTTGTCGGTACCACGCAGCGCGGTATACAGACGCTCCAGCGCAGAACGCGCCTGCTTGAGGTTCTCTTCGCTGTAGTTTAACTGGCTACGGTAATGACCAGACATCAGGAAGTAGCGAATGGTTTCGGCGTCGTAGTATTTCAGCACATCGCGAACGGTAAAGAAGTTGCCCAGCGATTTGGACATTTTCTCGCGGTCAACCATCACCATCCCTGAGTGCATCCAGTAATTAACGTACTCACCGTCATGCGCACAGGTGGACTGAGCAATTTCGTTTTCATGGTGCGGGAACATCAGGTCCGAACCGCCGCCGTGAATATCGAAATGGTTGCCCAACTGTTTGCAGTTCATCGCCGAACATTCGATGTGCCAGCCCGGACGGCCCGCGCCCCACGGAGACGGCCAGCTCGGCTCGCCTTCTTTGGACATTTTCCACAGCACGAAGTCCATCGGGTTGCGCTTCACATCAACCACGTCAACGCGCGCGCCTGCCTGCAGCTGATCCAGATCCTGGCGCGACAGCTGGCCGTAGTTCGGGTCAGTCGGCACGTCGAACATCACGTCGCCGTTATCGGCAACATAAGCGTGACCTTTGGCAATCAGCTGTTCAGTGATTTCGATAATTTCAGCGATATGGTGCGTAGCACGCGGCTCCAGATCCGGGCGCAGAATATTCAGCGCATCGAAATCGCTGTGCATTTCCGCGATCATTCTGTCGACCAACGCCACAAAACTTTCGCCGTTTTCATTCGCGCGCTTGATGATTTTGTCATCGATATCGGTAATGTTGCGCACATACTTCAGCTTATAGCCGAGGAAGCGCAGATAACGCGCAACGACGTCGAAAGAAACGAAGGTACGTCCGTGGCCAATATGACAGAGATCGTAAACGGTAATACCACACACGTACATGCCGACTTCCCCGGCATGAATAGGTTTGAATTCCTCTTTTTGGCGCGTCAGTGTATTAAAGATTTTTAACATCGAAGATTCCGTGTAGACGTGTGTGGATAGTAAAGTCTGTATAATACCCATAATTTAGACCGGAAGCAGCACACTTTGCGAGGTGATCGCAGCTTGCGGTTATGCTATAACACACCCCTAACTCTGACCCTTGACGGGGTCGAAGCACCAATCTATCGGAACAGGATGCAAAAATGGTTACTTTCCACACTAATCACGGCGATATCGTAATCAAAACGTTTGATGATAAAGCGCCTGAAACAGTTAAAAACTTCCTGGACTACTGCCGCGAAGGTTTTTACAACAACACCATTTTCCACCGTGTTATTAACGGTTTCATGATCCAGGGCGGCGGTTTCGAGCCAGGCATGAAGCAAAAAGCCACGAAAGAAGCGATCAAAAACGAAGCGAACAACGGTTTGAAAAACACCCGTGGTACGCTGGCGATGGCGCGTACTCAGGCTCCGCACTCCGCAACCGCACAGTTCTTCATCAACGTTGCAGACAACGACTTCCTGAACTTCTCCGGCGAAAGCATGCAGGGTTGGGGTTACTGCGTGTTCGCTGAAGTTGTTGAAGGCATGGACGTGGTTGATAAAATCAAAGGCGTTTCCACTGGTCGCAGCGGTATGCATCAGGATGTGCCAAAAGAAGACGTTATCATCGAAAACGTGACCGTCAGCGAGTAATCGTGGCGACACTGTTTATTGCAGATCTTCACCTCTGCACAGAAGAACCGGCGATCACCGCCGGTTTTCTGCGTTTTTTAGCCGGTGATGCGCGAAAGGCCGATGCGCTATACATTCTTGGCGACCTGTTTGAAGCCTGGATTGGCGACGACGATCCTAATCCGCTGCATCGTGAAATGGCCGCGGCGATAAAATCACTGACTGATTCCGGCGTTCCCTGCTTTTTTATTCACGGCAACCGTGATTTTCTGCTCGGTAAACGTTTTGCCCGTGCGAGCGGCATGACCTTGCTTCCCGAAGAAAAAGTGCTCGACCTGTATGGCCGCAAGGTGCTGATCATGCATGGCGACACCTTATGCACCGACGACGCAGGCTATCAGGCATTTCGCGCCAAAGTGCATCAACCCTGGTTACAGAAGCTGTTCCTCGCTCTGCCGCTGTTCGTTCGCCAGCGAATCGCTGCGAAAATGCGTGCCAACAGCAAAGCAGCCAACACCACCAAATCGCTGGAAATCATGGATGTGAATCAGCAGGCCGTGATTAGCGAGATGGAAAAACATCAGGTTCAGTGGTTAATTCACGGCCATACCCACCGTCCTGCCGTCCACAAACTTACGGCCAATGAACAACCCGCTTTCCGCGTGGTTTTAGGCGCATGGCACACCGAAGGTTCGATGATCAAAGTCACCCCTGACGACGTTGAACTGATCGCCTTTCCGTTTTAATTCTGCAGATACTCAGTTCCTCTTTACACAAAATTATTCGAGTTGCATCGAGGCGGCAAATCTGTGAGTCCTCTGGAGCTTACAAAAGTAAGTGACTGGGGTGAGCAGATGCAGCCAACAAAGAGGCAGCTTGAAGAGTGAAGTGCAAAGCGCGCAATCGTTTTCCTTGGCGGTGAATTATGCTATTCTCTGTGGCCTCAAAAGTCGAGTGTAGTGCACCACAGGAGTTTTCAGACGCATGTCTTCCCGCAATAATCCGGCGCGTGTCGCCATCGTGATGGGGTCCAAAAGCGACTGGGCTACCATGCAGTTCGCCGCCGAAATCTTCGAAATGTTGGACATTCCACACCATGTTGAGGTCGTCTCTGCTCACCGTACCCCAGACAAACTGTTTAGCTTCGCCGAAAGCGCTGAAGAGAACGGTTATCAGGTGATTATTGCCGGGGCCGGTGGCGCAGCGCATTTGCCTGGCATGATTGCGGCGAAAACGCTGGTGCCAGTTTTGGGCGTTCCGGTGCAAAGCGCAGCGCTGAGCGGCGTAGATAGCCTCTACTCTATCGTTCAAATGCCGCGCGGTATTCCGGTCGGCACGCTGGCGATCGGCAAAGCGGGGGCGGCAAATGCGGCCCTGCTGGCAGCACAAATTCTGGCAACACACGACAAAGAACTGCATCAGCGTCTGGCTGAGTGGCGCAAAGCGCAAACCGATGAGGTGCTGGAGAACCCGGACCCGCGAGGTGTCGCATGAAGCAGGTCTGCGTACTTGGCAACGGACAGCTAGGGCGCATGCTGCGCCAGGCCGGTGAGCCACTGGGCATAGCGGTCTGGCCCGTCGGGCTGGACGCTGAACCGGCTGCGGTCCCTTTTCAGCAAAGCGTGATCACCGCTGAGATTGAGCGCTGGCCGGAAACGGCACTCACCCGCGAACTGGCACGCCACCCGGCGTTTGTTAACCGCGACGTCTTCCCGATTATTGCCGACCGTCTGACGCAAAAGCAGCTTTTTGACAAGCTCGGTCTGGCGACCGCGCCGTGGCAACTGCTGGCAGATAAAAGCGAATGGTCTGCGGTATTCGACAAACTTGGCGAGCTGGCGATCGTGAAACGTCGCGTCGGCGGCTACGACGGACGTGGACAGTGGCGCTTGCGCGCAAATGAAACTGAGCAACTGCCGGACGACTGCTACGGCGAGTGCATCGTCGAGCGGGGAATCAACTTCTCCGGAGAAGTCTCACTGGTTGGCGCTCGTGCGCACGACGGCAGCACCGTTTTCTATCCGCTGACCCATAACCTGCATCAGGACGGCATTCTGCGCACCAGCGTGGTGTTCCCGCAGGCTAACGCCAGACAGCAGGAACAAGCTGAAGCAATGCTCTCTGCCATCATGCAGGAGCTGGGCTATGTCGGCGTGATGGCGATGGAGTGTTTCATCACCCCGGAAGGTCTGCTGATTAACGAACTGGCTCCGCGCGTGCACAACAGCGGGCACTGGACGCAAAACGGCGCCAGCATCAGCCAGTTTGAGCTGCATCTACGTGCCATTACCGACCTGCCGTTACCGACGCCGGTGGTGAACCACCCTTCGGTGATGGTAAACCTGATTGGTAGCGACCTGAACTACGACTGGCTGAAGCTGCCGCTGGTGCATCTGCACTGGTATGACAAAGAGGTGCGTGAAGGGCGTAAGGTGGGTCACCTGAACCTGAGCGACAGCGATACCGCGCGCCTTAGCGCGACGCTGGAAGCGCTTATCCCCCTGCTGCCGCCGGAATATGCCAGCGGTATTATCTGGGCGCAGTCAAAGCTGAAATAAGCCAATAATGCCGGGGAGTTGATTTTATCCTTCCCCGGCCCCTCCTCTGGCGCGTAAAATCCCCTCCATTGCTGTTTTGTATTTTCAGGATCAAACATGAACGATGGAACGGACTACCGCGCAATTTTGCTTGCCGGTACGCCTTTAATCGATGTACGCGCCCCCGTGGAATTTCAGCAGGGCGCAATGCCGGGCGCAATCAACCTTCCCTTAATGAACGATGACGAACGTGCCGCCGTGGGTACCTGTTACAAACGCCAGGGGCCCGAAGCCGCCCTCGCGCTCGGCCATCAACTGGTCTCGGGGGAGACCCGCCAACAGCGCATGCATGCCTGGCAGGATGCCTGCCGTCAAAATCCTGCAGGCTATTTATGCTGCGCGCGTGGCGGTCAGCGTTCGCATATTGTGCAGCAGTGGCTGCATGAGTCCGGCATTGACTATCCGCTGATTAAAGGCGGTTACAAAGCCCTGCGCCAGGCAGTGATACAGCTGACTGAAGAATTAGTGCAAAAGCCGATCGTCTTAATTGGCGGCTGTACCGGGAACGGCAAAACCCAACTGGTGCAACAACAGCCAAACGGTGTGGATCTCGAAGGTCTGGCGCACCATCGCGGCTCCTCGTTTGGGCGCACCGTTGAACCTCAATTGAGTCAGGCGAGTTTTGAAAACCTGCTGGCGGTTGAAATGCTCAAAACCGATAGCCGTCAGGATTTACGTCTGTGGGTACTGGAAGATGAAGGCCGCATGATCGGGGCTAATCATCTGCCCGAATGCCTGCGCGAGCGCATGACCCAGGCATCAATTGCAGTGGTGGACGATCCTTTTGAGCGTCGTCTGGAGCGACTACGCGAAGAGTATTTCGTGAAGATGCACCACGATTTTACCCACGCTTATGGCGAGAGCCAGGGCTGGCAGGAGTACAGCGAGTATCTGCACCACGGCCTGTTTGCTATACGCCGTCGTCTGGGTTTACAACGTTTTGCCGAGCTGACCACCCTGCTCGACGAGGCTCTGCGCGAACAGCAGGCAACGGGCAGCACCGACGCCCATATGGGCTGGCTGGTACCGTTGCTCAACGAATATTACGACCCGATGTATCGTTATCAGTTGGAAAAGAAAGCCGCGAAAATCGTTTTTCGCGGCACATGGCAGGACGTTGCCGACTGGCTTAACGCACAGTGATCAGTGTCTGTCGCGCTTATCTGCGCGTTTTGCCAGCCAGTCACCCAGCATCTGAACGACCTGCACCAAAATAATCAGCGCCACCACAGTGACGATCATGACCTGGGTTTCGTAGCGGTAATAACCAAAGCGAATCGCCAGGTCGCCGACTCCACCGCCGCCAACGATCCCGGCCATCGCGGAGTAACCGATCAGACTCACCAGCGTTATCGTCAACCCACGCAGCAGACCCGCGCTCGCTTCAGGTAACAGAACGGTGCAGATGATGCGCATCGGGCTGGCACCAAACGCTTCCGCTGCTTCAATAATCCCTTTATCGACTTCACGTAGCGCGCTATCAACCAGACGGGCATAGAAGGCGATTGCCGCCACTGAGAGCGGGACCGACGCCGCAATCGGGCCAATGGTATTCCCGAGCAAAAACTGGGTTAGCGGCAGCAGCAGAACCAGCAGGATCACAAACGGTACCGAACGAATGATATTCACCAGCACGGAGCTGAGCAGATACACAAAACGGTTTTGCCAGAATAAATGCCGGTCGGTGACGAAAATCAGAAAACCGAGCGGCAGACCACCAATAATTGCCAGCACCGTAGAGATGCTCAGCATCTGGAAGGTTTCATTAAACGCCAGCGTCAAATCAGGCAATAAATCATCCACGAATCACCTCCACCTGTGCAGTACGTTGACGAATATGTTCCACGGCGACTTCCACCGCTGAAGGGTTATGCGGCGCGGTCAGCTGCACGACCAGAATCCCCAGCGCACGTTCGCCAATATATTCAATTTTGCCGTGCAGAATGTTCACCGCCACGCCAAATTTAACCGCGACTTCTGACAACACCGGCTGTTCCGCCGAATCGCCGATGAACAGAATTTTTAGCAACTGGCCGGGCAGATGCTGGCGCAGACGCTCGGGCAGCGTCAAATTGAGGGTATGCGACACCAGCTGCTGCGTAAACGCGTGCTGCGGATGAGCAAAAACGTCAAACACCTCACCAGACTCCACCACCTTGCCACCGGACATCACCGCCACGCGATCGCAAATCGATTTGATCACGTTCATCTCGTGAGTGATCAGCACGATCGTGATCCCCAACTGTTGGTTGATCTGCTTAAGCAATGCCAGAATCGTGGCTGAGGTTTCGAGATCTAAGGCGGAAGTAGGTTCATCACACAGCAACACATCCGGATGATTGGCAATCGCGCGGGCAATACCCACACGCTGCTTTTGCCCACCGCTGAGCTGAACCGGAAAGCGGTTCGCCTTGTCTGACAGCCCCACCAGCGCCAGGATTTCGCTCACGCGCGGGCCAATTTTACTGCGCTCCCATCCGGCAGCCTTCAGGCTAAAGGCGACGTTTTGCGCCACGGTACGGGTATGCATCAGGTTAAAATGTTGAAAAATCATCCCGATACGCTGACGGGCTTTACGTAGATGCCCCCCTTCCAGCGCGGAAATTTCTACGCCGTTCACCTTCACGCTTCCCTGGCTCGGACGCGTTAAGGCGTTCAGGGTGCGCAGCAGCGTACTTTTCCCCGCGCCGCTGGTCCCGACAATGCCAAATATCTCACCTGCGCCAATGCGCAAGCTAACGTCATCAACCGCCCGGGTTGATGGTCCACGGCCTGCGCTAAAATCCACGCAAACCTTTTCTATCTCAATCATATCCACCTCAGAAATGCGAAAAGGGCAGTCGTCGCTGCCCCTGTTAACCCTTGTGCGCAGCGATTATTGGGCTGTCGACATCCATTCCGGTTTCTGGAAGGCGCTGTAGATATTTTGCGGATCGTCGATCACCGCGCGATACGCCGGAGATTTCACCGCCTCAACAATATCTTTCGCGAACGGTTTATCCGCATCTTCACTGCGTACCGCGATGATATTTTTCAGATTTTCGTCCAGGTGCTCTTGCTTGATGGCGCTGGAAAGATCCAGTTTTGCCGCCACGGCAAAGTTACCGTTGACCAGCGCGCCGGTCACACCGTCCAAAGTGCGCGGCAGTTGTGCCGCTTCCAGTGGTTTAAATACCAGTCCTTTCGGGTTGCTGGCGATATCGCGCTCGGAGGCTTTCGTAGGATCGATATTATCTTTGATGGTGATAAGGCCAATGGATTG
This sequence comes from Citrobacter sp. MGH105, assembly GCF_001037485.2. Classification (NCBI taxonomy): domain Bacteria; kingdom Pseudomonadati; phylum Pseudomonadota; class Gammaproteobacteria; order Enterobacterales; family Enterobacteriaceae; genus Citrobacter; species Citrobacter sp. MGH105. The sequence continues at coordinate 3,806,515 of NZ_CP073048.1, forward strand.
CAGGAAACGCAGACCGCGGGCCAGGTTGGTCGGATCGTTGGACAACGTGATCACATCCCCTTTTTTCAACTCATCCAGGCTTTTGATTTTATGTGAGTAAAACCCCATCCCGGCCGTCGGGACCACAATCAGCTTGCTCAGCTTCAGGCCTTTATCGGCGGTGAATTTGTCAAAATAGAGCGAATGCTGGAACAGGTTAGCATCAATGCTACCGTTGGAGAGCGCCATGTTTGGCTGCACGTAATCGCTGAATTCGCGCACCACTACCTTATAGCCTTTCTCTTTCAGCGTGGGGGCAATGGCCTGTTTCACCATATCGCCGTATGGCCCAGGCGCGACGCCAAACACGATGGTATGCGGGTCACTGTTCGCATGAGCAAATTGTAAGCCGCAGGCCAGTAACAGCGCCCCGGTCGCGACGCGTAAACTCTGACGCAATCCCATATTCTCTCCATTTTAACGTTGTGGTGTCATGTCTCACGCCGTTCTTGCGACGTTGTTCTTGTTGGCCCGTTAACAGGCTGATTGTTAACATGACACAGATCACAACCTGCTGTCCTTGAAATTATTTCATGATGTTGCAGAGTATGTTTTTAAATGAAAGAAGGTATGAAAAAGCCGGATGTCGGCACAAGTGCCTTATCCGGCCTACAACAGCTTTCTTAGGCCCGATAAGCGCAAGCGTATCGGGCGGCAGGCGTTCGATTAGAAGTCGTAACGCAGACGAACCAGGTTCATGTCACCCAGATTGTCGGTGCTGGAGGTAAAGACGTGTTCGTAGTCAACACGGAAACCGTAATCCAGCTGGAAGCTGATCCCCACGCCGTTGTCGGTACGCAGGTAGTTACGGCCATTCACGTACTCAATACGGTCGCCCATAAAGTACGGCTGAACGGATTTCAGCGCATATTGACCCACCGGGAAGGTGTAACCGGCGAAGTATTCCAGACCCCAGGCGTCACCGGCAAAGTAGTCGTTAACAGAGACTTTTTTGGTGGTCATGAAGTTTTGATACCAACCGCCGCCCATCGAGAAGGTCCAGTTGTCCGGTTTCCAGCTCAGCGCGGTACCGACGATGTTTTGATCGTAGGTTTTGCTGGTGTTGCCACGCATTTCCGCGCGAGTGTAGTTCCACGCCGTACCCCAGGTCAGGTCATCGGTAATGTGATAATCCACACCCAGTGAGCCGCCGCCTTTACGCTTGTAGCGCAGACCGTTGTTCGGGTTGTAATCATCGCTGAACAAATAAGATGCATAGAGATCAACATCCCCCACCGTTTTCTTATACTTCAGAGATTTACGTGTACGATAGGAACCGTCATAGTCGCCATTAATACCGTTACCTGGAGCCTGACCAATCATGTCATAGTCCCAGATATCCGTTTTCGCACCGACTACATCATAGTAAATGCTGTTTTGTTGACCGAAGGTCAGCGTACCCCAGGTTGCACTCTTCAGACCGGTGTACAACATACGACGCGTGGTATCGTTGGCACCGTCAGCGTAGTGGTTATCCCAGTTGAACATCGCCGGGAAGTTGACGCCCAGCTCGTAGTAGCTCACCCAACTGATATCATCAAACAGATAGTAGTCAGCGGCAAAGCGGAAACGTGTACCGCCATCGAAGCCATTACGTTTGTAGCCATTCTTACCATCGTCACCGGCCATATTCTGGAACTGCGGACGAATACTGCCGCCGACGGTGAAGTTAAGACGGCTCAGCGGGTTGCCCGCCTGCGGATCTTGTTTCAGGACCGTGATTTCCGCCTGTGAAGCGAAAGTCGTTAATGCCACTGCTGCGCCGATCGATACCGCCAGCGCTGTTTTTTTTATAGTCATTATTTATACCTTGATAGATAGCCTGCCAATTATTCAGCACACAAATATTAACGTTTATTAATACTCTCGTGTTGTTGGGTTTTTATTGTTCTGTTCTGTTAAATATCAAGGAGTTATCAATTTGTGCTACATAGAAAAAAAGACGCACCGATTTTAAAACCGGTGCGTAATCATCACGAATATGAATTAACTACTGAACTGACGGAACAGCGCTTTACCTTTTAGCAGACGTGAACCGAGCCATCCGCCGCATAAAGAGAGCAGCAATGCTCCACTAAATGGTAATACTACCCACAGTCGCCAGTCTGGCCCCCACGGGAAATCAAACACTTTGGTTTGCAGTACCGCCAACGCTGTTTCCGCACCGATGGCCGCCACCAGTCCGGCAACCATCCCGAGCATGGCGAACTCGCACCACAGCGTGGTACGCAGCAGCTTCTTACCTGCTCCCAGCGTGCGCCAGACCACCAACTCCTGATGACGCTGACGCATCCCCACCTGAACCTGCGCCAACAGCAACAACATGCCGCAGGCGGTAACCAGTACCACCATCACTTCCAGCGCTCTACTTACCTGCTCCAGCACCTGCCCTACCTGTTTGAGGATGGCGCCAATATCCAGCAGGCTGATGGTCGGGAATTCGCGGTTAAGCTGCGTCAACATGCCGTTGCCGTTCTCCCAACGAAAGCTGGTTAACCAGCTCTGGGGCTGATCGTCCAGCGCCCCGGCAGGGAAAATAAAGAAGAAATTAGGCCGCAGGCTTTCCCAGTCCACTTTACGCAGGCTGCTGACCGTGGCGCTGAAATCCTGGGTATCGCCCATAAAAGTCACCCGATCGCCGAGTTTGACGTTCAGCCGTTTCGCTAACCCCTCTTCCATCGACACTTCGCCCGCTTTTGGCGGCCAGCTTCCGGCGGTTATCGGGTTATGATCCGGTCGGGTATCCTGCCAGGTCAGGTTAAGCTCGCGGTTCAGCGCCTCATCCTGATTGCCTTCGGTCGGCTTCTCATTGATCGCCGTCAGACGCGCCCGCACAATCGGATAGAACGATTCCGGGATCACCTGATGTTCCGACAAGAATGACTTCAGCGGTACAACCTGCTCACTGGCAATGTTGATCAAGAAATAATTGGGACTTTCCGGCGGCATTTGCTGCTGCCAACGGTCGAGCAGATCGCCGCGCAGTACCAGTAACAACGCCAGCAGCATAAAGGAAAGCGAAAATGCCGATAGCTGGCTGAGCGTTGACCACGGCTGGCGCAACAGTCGACTGACCGCCAAACGCAACGGCAGTGAGGAAAGCGTCAGACCACGCAGCACGTTGAGCAGCATCCAGCCGAGCACCCCGCACAACAGCGCCAGTACCACCGCACCAGCCAGTACCGCCCACAGCAGCGGACTTCCGCCCATCAGTCCAGCAAGCAGTGCAATCACGACTATCACTACCACCGGCAAATAAAACTTCAGCGGCCAGACGTTTGCCACCACGTCACGGCGCAGCACCCGCAGCGGCTGCGTCGCCAGCAGCAGGCGGTAAGGGCGTAACCCGACCAACAGCGAAATCACCGTCATGGTGCCTAGTGCCCATAGCCACGGCCAGGGGCTGGCAGGCGGTAGTTCTCCAGGCAGAACCGGCTTGAGCAGTAGCACCAGCACGCGCTCAAATAGCAGTCCGAACAGCCCGCCGGTCAAGCCAGACAGCGCCAGCACCATCAGCCATTGACCAACAATCAGCCTGCGCAGTTGCGCTCTGCCCGCGCCGAGGGTTTTCAGTATAGCCACCAGATCGTAACGGCTGCGGCAATAATGGCTCATCGCCACAGCAACCGCGGCGACCGCCAGCAGCAGCGTTAACAGCGCCGACAACAGCAGGAACTGTTGCGAACGCTCCAGAGATTTCCCCAGCGCGCCTTCATCCTGCTCCAGCCCGTACCAGCGCTGTTCAGGCTTTAGCTGCGGCAACAGCCATTTTTCGTAGGCGTCCAGTTGCTGCGGCGTTCCGCCAAATTTATAGCGCCAGGTCACGCGGCTTCCCGGCTGGACCGCCGCCGTTTTTTCGACATCCGCCATGCTCATCATCAGACGCGGTGCTATCTGGAACGGATTAAAACCAGAGTCCGGCTCCTGCACCACCTCCCCGGCAATGCGCAGCGTGGCATCACCGACGTCAATAGAATCACCGATTTTTAGATTGAGCAGCGCCATCAGACGCGGGGCCAGCAACACCATGCCCGGCTGTGGTTTCAACCCCGGTGGATTAGTTTGTAACGTGCCGTACATCGGATACACGTCATCCACCGCTTTGACATTCGCCAGCTGCGGCGTATCCCGGGCAAAAGTCATGGTCGCAAAAGTCAGCTGCTCGCCGACTTTCAAACCCCGCTGTCGCGCCTCGTCAATCCACGCTTTCGGCACGGTACGCGAACTTTGTAGCGACCGATCGCCCGCCATAAACTCACGGCTTTGCTGGCTCAGCCCTTTTTCCATACGGTCGCTGATATTGCCCAGCGCCAGCACACAGGCTACCGCCAGGCTTAGTGCCAGCCAGACAATCAGTAATGAAGGCGAGCGCCATTCGCGCCAGAACCAGCGTGCAATCATGCCTCCTCCTGCAACTGTCCATTCACCAGACGTAAGCGCCTGTCGCAACGCGCCGCCAACTGCGGGTCATGCGTCACCAGAATCAGGGTGGTGCCGTGTTCCCGGTTCAGAGAAAACAGCAGGTCGGCTATTTTGTCTCCGGTCTGGCGATCGAGGTTGCCTGTCGGCTCATCGGCAAACAGCACATCCGGACGCCCGTTAAACGCTCGCGCCAGCGCCACGCGCTGCTGCTCCCCGCCGGAAAGCTGGGCCGGAAGATGATCAAGACGTTTTCCCAGTCCCAGTTGTTCCAACAGCGTTTTTGCCCCGTCACGACTTTTTCCGCTATTTTCGCCGCGCAACAGCGCGGGCAGTTCGACGTTTTCCAGCGCGTTGAGGGTCGGAATTAACATGAATGACTGGAAGACAAAACCCACGTGCCGCGCCCGCAGCTGCGCCCGGGCTTCTTCGTCCATGGTGTGCAGCGCCTGCCCCACCAGGCTGACTTCACCGCTGGTGCCATCGTCCAGCCCGGCGAGGATCGCCAGCAGCGTGGATTTCCCCGATCCCGACTCGCCAATCAGCGCAATGGTCTCGGCGCGTTTGACAACCAGTTCAACTCCGGTAAGGATGGATAGCTCATGATCACCCTGACCGACGGATTTCTTAAGATGATGAACTTCAACAATGTTTTCCGCTGGCATTGGCCTTTCCTGTTCCTGGTCCTGTTAACTTTCCGCGCCGCCGCAGCGGACACGTTATTAATTCTGGGTGACAGCCTGAGCGCCGGATACCGAATGTCCGCCAGCGCCGCGTGGCCTGCGCTACTTAATGATAAATGGCAAACCAAAACGCCAGTGGTGAATGCCAGCATTAGCGGCGACACCTCGCAGCAGGGCCTGGCCCGTCTGCCTGCATTACTCAAGCAGCACCAGCCGCGTTGGGTACTGGTCGAACTTGGCGGCAACGATGGCCTGCGCGGCTTTGCGCCTGCGCAAACCGAACAAACCCTGCGCACGATTTTGCAGGACGTGAAAGCGGCAAATGCCGAACCGCTATTAATGCAAATTCGTCTGCCGGCAAACTACGGTCGCCGTTATAATGAAACCTTTAGCGCGATTTATCCAAAGCTCGCCAAAGAGTTTGATATCCCTCTGCTGCCCTTTTTTATGGAAGAGGTTTATCTGAAACCCCAGTGGATGCAGGATGATGGTATTCATCCTAACCGTGACGCCCAGCCGTTTATCGCCGACTGGATGGCGCAACATCTCACACCTCTAGTAAATCACGACTCATAAAACAACGGAGATCCTGACAGGTAAAGTTATGCAAAAATCGGTCTTAATAACAGGATGTTCCAGCGGAATCGGCCTGGAAAGCGCGCTTGAGCTAAAGCGCCAGGGTTTTCAAATTCTGGCAGGCTGTCGCAAACCTGACGATGTCGCGCGTATGAACAGCATGGGATTCACTGGCGTGTTGCTGGATCTGGATTCACCCGAAAGCGTGGATCGTGCCGCCGATGAAGTGATCGCCCTGACCGATAATCGTTTATATGGGATCTTTAACAACGCCGGATACGGTGTCTATGGCCCACTGCCCACCATCAGCCGTGAACAGATGGAACAGCAGTTTTCCGCCAACTTCTTTGGCGCACATCAGCTTACCATGCGCCTGTTACCTGCCATGTTACCCCACGGCGAAGGGCGCATTGTGATGACCTCCTCGGTGATGGGATTGATCTCAACGCCGGGACGCGGCGCCTATGCCGCCAGCAAATATGCACTGGAAGCCTGGTCCGACGCACTGCGTATGGAACTGCGCCACAGCGGGATTAAGGTCAGCCTGATTGAACCCGGCCCCATCCGTACCCGCTTTACCGAAAACGTCAACCAGACCCAGAGCGATGCTCCCGTTGAAAATCCCGGCATTGCCGCGCGTTTTACGCTGGGACCAGAAGCGGTTGTCGCCAAAGTGCGTCATGCGTTTGAGAGCGATAAACCAAAGCTACGTTATCCGGTTACGCTGGTGACGTGGGCAGTGATGCTGCTTAAACGCCTGCTGCCAGGCCGCATAATGGACAAAATTTTACAGGGTTGAGTTGAAGCTCGCGCGTCAGCCCCCATGTAACAAGAAATCGACAAAAGAGAGTAACTCCATGTCCACACAGAATATTGTTAACATTAACGAATCGAACCTACAGCAGACCCTTGAACAGTCGATGACCACCCCGGTCCTGTTCTATTTTTGGTCTGAGCGCAGCCAGCATTGTCTGCAATTAACGCCGGTACTGGAGAGCCTTGCCGCCCAGTATAACGGTCAATTTATTCTCGCTAAGCTTGACTGCGACGCCGAACAGATGATCGCCTCCCAGTTTGGTCTGCGCGCGATCCCTACGGTTTATCTGTTCCAGAACGGCCAGCCAGTGGATGGATTCCAGGGCCCGCAACCGGAAGAGGTTATTCGCGCACTGCTGGAGAAAGTGCTGCCGAGCGAAGAAGAGCTGAAAGCACGCCAGGCTATCGAATTCATCGAAGCCGGTAATCACGCGGATGCGCTGCCACTGCTGAAAGAAGCCTGGCAGATCTCCAACCAGAGCAGCGAAATCGGTCTGCTGCTGGCGGAAACGCAAATCGCCCTGAACCGTTCTGATGAAGCCGAAGCGGTACTGAAAACCATTCCGTTGCAGGATCAGGACACCCGCTATCAAGGGCTTATCGCACAGTTCGAACTGCTGAAGCAGGCCGCTGATACGCCGGAAATCCAACAGTTGCAACAGCAGGTCGCCAGCAATCCACAGGATGCGGCGCTGGCAACGCAGTTGGCTATTCAATTGCACCAGGTCGGGCGCAACGAGGAATCGCTGGAATTACTGTTCAGCCACCTGAAGAAAGATCTTACGGCTGCCGATGGTCAGGCACGTAAGACCTTCCAGGAGATCCTTGCCGCACTGGGCACGGGCGATGCGCTGGCCTCGAAGTATCGCCGCCAGCTGTACGCGCTGTTGTACTAATTGGTTCATCATGCCCGATGGCGCTACGCTTATCGGGCCTACAAACACAACCAACACCTCATTCCCGTCGGCCGGATATGGCGGTAGCCGCCATACGGCATCACATCACGGTTTCTTTAATGGCGTCACCACCAGTTGGTGGCGCGAATTATAGAACTTCCGATAGGTTAAATAGCAGGCAATAATGGTCGACAGGCTGGCGGTTGATAGCAGCATAAACGTCACCATAATCTGATACTTAATCGCTTTTACCGGGTCAATACCTGCAAAGATCAATCCCGACATCATCCCCGGTAAACTCACCAGCCCCACTGTCTTCGCTGAATCGATAGTCGGAATCAGCGAGGCGCGAATGCTGTCGCGAATCAGCGGCGCAGAAGCCACCTTCGGCGTTGCGCCGAGGCTGAGTTTTTCCTGAATTTGCTGCTGCTCGCTGTTAAACCGCTGCCCCAAATTGTTGTAACACAGCCCCACCGCCACCATCGCATTACCTGCAATCATGCCGGAGATCGGGATGACCTGCATCGGCGTGAACTCGATAGAGCCTGACAGAACCAGCACCGAAAGCGTTAGCCCCGCCCCCGCCGTAATGGCAATAAACGACGAGAGAAAAGCTTTATCAATATATTTACTGCGCTTTTGCGCGTTATAGGCCGCGTTAAAGCAGATAAACAGCACCATCAATAAGGTCAGAATGCTATGGTTGACGCCAAAAATATATTTCAGCACGTAGCCCACGATAATAAGCTGAACCACTGCCCGGCAAACGCTCCAGAGAATATCTTTTTCCAGCGCCAGCTTTTCTTTGTTGCTGATCAGTATCGCGACCACCACCAGCATCATCGCTAACGCCAGGGATTCATTGGTAATATTATGCTCGTTCATTGCTGACTTCCTGCATTTCTCCGGCGTGCGGTTGAAGAGTGATGACATTATCCGCGTGATTAATCTCATCTTTATCGTGCGTCACCCACAGCACGGCAATATTCTTGTCGCGAACATAGTGGTGAATTAATTCGTTCACGTTACGTTTGTTGGACTCATCCAGTGCGCTGGTGATTTCATCAAGCAGCAGGATTTTCGGCAGAAACTGCAAATTACGAATTAACGAGACGCGCTGCTTTTCGCCACCAGATAGCTCATTGATATTTTTTTTCAGGATCGTCTCGGGCAACTGAAAACGAGCCAGATCTTCCAGAAACACATCCGGTTCCGGGCGTTTATCGCGGATTTGCCAGGGAAAAATGAGGTTGTCGTAGACGGTATCACCGAACAAAGCGGGCGTTTGCGCGCAATAAGAGACCTGCTGGCGATAAGCTTCAGGCTTAAGCGTTGATATCTCCTTACCCTCAAAAAGGATTTCACCGGAACTCGGGCTAATTAACGACGCGACTATCTTGAGTAACGTACTTTTACCGCAGCCGGACTGGCCGGTAATCAGCTTAAATTCTCCGGCGCGGAGATCAAAACAGATGTTATTAAGAATCTGCGTCGCCCCTGCCTGCCATGCGACATTTTTTAACTGAAGCAGAATGCTGCTTTCTTCCATTACCAATCCCTTTTTACATCTTTCGTGCAGATAGTCTATCCCTGTAATTTATTATAGGGGAGCCCACCTTGATAAATCGGGTATAATTTGACTAATGAGGCAGTAAAGGACAGCACAACAGGAGGTTTCATCAATGCTCATTTTTATTCCTATTCTTATTTTTGTCGCGCTGGTGATCGTCGGCGCAGGCGTCAAAATCGTCCCGCAGGGATATCAGTGGACGGTAGAGCGTTTTGGCCGTTACACCAAAACCCTGCAGCCGGGTTTAAGCCTTGTTGTACCGTTCATGGACCGCATTGGTCGTAAGATCAATATGATGGAACAGGTGCTTGATATCCCCTCTCAGGAAGTCATCTCCAAAGATAACGCCAACGTCTCGATTGATGCTGTGTGCTTTATTCAGGTGATCGACGCGCCGAAAGCCGCGTATGAAGTCAGCAACCTGGAACTGGCGATCATCAACCTGACCATGACCAACATTCGTACTGTTCTCGGCTCGATGGAGCTCGATGAAATGCTCTCCCAGCGCGACAACATCAACACGCGCCTGCTGCATATCGTTGATGAGGCAACCAATCCCTGGGGCATCAAAATCACCCGTATTGAGATCCGCGACGTGCGTCCTCCGGCAGAACTTATCGACGCCATGAACGCGCAAATGAAAGCCGAACGTACCAAGCGCGCCTACATTCTTGAAGCCGAAGGGATCCGTCAGGCAGAAATCGTTAAGGCCGAAGGTGAGAAGCAGTCGAAAATCCTCATCGCGGAAGGTGAACGTCAGTCCGCATTTTTACAGGCTGAAGCGCGTGAACGTTCCGCAGAAGCAGAAGCCCGCGCAACACAGATGGTGTCTGAAGCCATTGCCGCCGGGGATATTCAGGCTGTGAACTACTTCGTGGCTCAGAAATACACCGAAGCGCTGCAGCATATCGGCTCGTCAAATAACAGCAAAGTGGTGATGATGCCGCTGGATGCCAGCAGCCTGATGGGTTCCATTGCCGGGATCGCCGAACTGGTTAAGGACAGCGCCAGCGAGCGGAAAAAATCATGATAGCGATGATTCTGGTGCACCCGCATATCTTCTGGCTCAGCCTCGGTGGTCTGTTACTGGCCGCCGAGATGCTGGGCGGCAACGGCTATCTGCTGTGGAGCGGCGTGGCAGCGGTGATTACCGGTCTGGTCATCTGGCTCGTTCCACTAGACTGGGCGTGGCAGGGGGCAATGTTCGCTGCCCTCACCCTACTGGCGGCCTGGCTGTGGTGGAAGTGGCTGGCAAGGCGCGTTCAGGAGCAGCAGCCAGCCGATAGCCATCTTAACCAACGTGGACAACAGTTAGTTGGCCGTCGATTTACTCTGGAAACTGACCTGGTCAATGGTCGCGGACATATGCGCGTCGGCGACAGTTCCTGGCCCGTTAGCGCCCGTGACGATTTGAGCGCCGGAACGCAGGTTGAAGTCATTGCCGTTGAGGGAATCACCCTGATTATAAAAGCGGTATCACACTAAAAAGACAGGAAATAAGACTATGGTCAGGAAGACACCCCTTGCCTTTGCCCTTTGCACATTGCTGACCGCCGCCCCGCAGGCATTCGCTTCGTTCGATATGGAAGACTGCAAATGGAGCGACGACAGCTGCCTGCTGAAGGGAACGCCGACCTTTAACCCTGAAAACGACAGCCGCGACAACCTGCTGCGGCTGCTGAGCCAGGAAAAATCATTTGCTCTGCCCGTGCAGTCGATGCCCGCAGACATCACTCGCTCCCGCGATTTCTATTTTGCCTATCACCCGCAATGGGATGAGGCTGCCCCGCAAACAGCGGCAGCTCAGGCATCCGCCGCGGACAGCCCTCTCTCCCGACAGATGGCCGAGCTGAACATTAGCGCCGACGAAATAAACATCAATGACGCTGAGCTAGAGAACCGTCATGTTTCGAATAACGCCGAGAGCGTTAGCGCCTTTTTTGCCGCGCTGTTGGCCGATTCCACATTAACAGCGGAACAGCGTCAGGCCTTAGCCCAGGCGCGTACAGGACTGCTTTCCGGAGCAACCCGCGAGCAAATTGAGTCTTCTCTTGCCACCTTCCCGGCAGATTCTCAAGCTCTGCCCTATAAAAGCTATCTGGCAGCAGCTGCCAGTTTCTATGCCGGTGATTATGCCAGTGCCGAACGGGATTTCACTCAGCTTGCTACAAGCGACCGTCCGTGGCTGGCAGAGACCGCGCAATACATGCTGATGCGCACGGCGTTGAACAAGAGCAGTCAGAACAGCGTGGGCGAGTACGGCGATTTTGATATTGCGAAAATTAATCGCGAGGATGCCACTCAGGCTCAAGAGTTAGCGCAGGCCTATCTGCAGCGTTTTCCCCAAGGACTCTACGCTGACTCTTCACGAGGCATGTTGCGTCGCATCAACTGGTATTTACAGTCATGGCCGCAGCTGGCCGGGTTGTATGAACAGACGCTAAAGCAGTCGGCTGACGCACGGCAACTGCGCGAAAATGTCATCGAATACGATAATGTCTATGGCATGGCGTTCTACGACCAGTCCGTCGTTGAGGCCTTCCCCGACGCGCCGCGAGTCAGCTATATCGAACTGCTACGCGCGCTGCGCCTGGATAACAACAGCAAACCCACGCTGACGCAGGCACAGCTCGACGCCAGCAAACCGGTGTTTGAACAGAGCCAAAAACTGCCGCTATGGCGCGATCTGCAACTGAATCTGTGGCTGGCAACGGGCAACTACGCGGCAATTATTCAGACAGTTACGCCAGCGCAGAAACTTGCCGCTCACGATACCCTCGCCTTCAGCGAACAGGTGCTGTACGGCGAAGCGTTGATGGGCCAGAAGAAATGGGCCGAGGCGCGCGATTTTTGGCAGCAGTTGTTAAAACTCAGCCAGGATAACGAACAGCAGCAATATGTGCAGGCTAAGCTTGCCGCCACGCTGGTATATAGCGGCGATGTGGCGGCAGTTTTCGCACCGAATAGCGCGGTGACCAACCTGCGCTTTCGCTCGCAGGTGCTGAAAACGCAGGCCACGCCAGAACTGCTGCGCCAGCAGGCCGTTCATGGCCCGAATAACGAAGAGCGTACCATTGCGCTGCATACGCTGCTGGTGCGGGATCTTACAGAGAATCGTTTTGGCGACTGGCTTACTGACAGAAAACTGGCCAGCGCGATTACATCACCGGTCATTGGCGAAGCGTTTGCTGACGTTAACCTGAGCATATTCGACTGGAATGGCGACACGGCGCAGGCGGGTTATACGTGCCGCAGCCTCAATGAAACGGTAACGGTATTGAGCAAAAAAGCGGATGATGCTCACGCGCTGAACTGCCTTGGCGAATTCTTCCGCACCACGCAAACACATGTTGATCTGTGGAAAAACAGCGCTGGCAACGACGTGCTTGAATCAGCTATTTCGCGTAAGAAACCGTTCGGCCTGTTCGACAGACAGAGCTACTACCAGCAGGTAATCACCTCACCCACCGCGGAAGTCGAAGATAAGAGCTTCGCGCTGTATCGCGCCATCATGTGCTATGCGCCATCAGGCGCTAACGAATGTGGCGGAGAAGACGTGGACAAATTGCAGCGTAAGGGCTGGTTCACCCAACTGAAAACGCAGTATCCGGGAAGCCCGTGGGCGCAAAAACTCAAATATTACTGGTAACCGCACTGCTTCTCGGCCAGGCACAGGCGGCGGATATCGTCGCCGCCCGTGAACATTCAGCCTTCTGGCTGTGGTCTGGGGTGAAAGCCAGTGACGAGCTGAAAGACGCGCAAACGGTTTATCTGCACCAGGGCGAGGTACTGGTTCGTTCCGGTAACGTGGTGTTCCAGCGCCTCGGACTGCCGGTCAGTCGTCTGTCTTTTCCCTCAATCTGGCTGACCGTACGCTTTACAACCCTCGACGTACCGGAAGAGATCCCGGCGCGTATCATACGGTTGATGCAGCGCTGGCAGATCGCCGGGAATCACGTCGTCGGCCTGCAGGTTGATTTTGACGCTGCGACCCATCAACTGACCGACTACGCCCGCTTTCTGCAGCAACTGCGCCAACAGCTCCCGGCCGAGTTTGCGCTAGGCGTAACCGGACTACTGGATTGGGCAAAAACGGGCGACGTCGCTACGCTGAACGCGTTGGCGGTCGATGAACTGGTGGTGCAAAGCTATCAGGGGCGTCACACGGTGACGAATTATCAGGCGTATCTACCCGCGCTGAGCCGCCTGCGCATTCCATTTAAACTGGGACTAGTGCAAAACGGTAACCGGGACCCACTGGCTGAAGCGCAGCTTGAGAAATCCCCGTGGTACCGCGGCACGGTGGTGTTTATGCTTAATCCCTCTCGCCGTTAAGCCTTGGCTTTGTGATGACTGCAACCGGAGAGATTATCCATGATCGGACATTCAGCACTGTCATCGCCAGGGCAACTGTCTGCCAGCGCCAGCAAATGCAAGCGCATGGCCTGCAATTCTCTGATATGCCGCTCAATGTCAGCCACCTTTTCCAGGGTGCGCTTTTTCACATCCGCGCTATGACGCGCCGGATCGTTAAACAGGTTTACCAGCTCGCCGCACTCTTCCAGGTTAAACCCAACCTGCCGCGCCTGACGCAGCAACGTCAGTTCATTCAGATGCTGTTGGTTGTAAGTGCGATAGCCATTGTCACTACGCAGCGGCGGCGTCACCAGTCCTTTCTCTTCATAAAAGCGAATGGCTTTGCTGGTTAAACCGGTTTTTTTAGCAACATCGGATATATTCACATCTCCCCCCTTGACCTTCCCCTTGATGGAAGGTTTAACCTTTATAACAGTTAGTCAAAACGATTGCTAAGGTCAATGAATCTCAGAACAATCATAGAGGAAATTTGTTATGTCTCAAACCATCGATCTAACCCTGGACGGCTTGTCCTGTGGTCACTGCGTAAAACGCGTTAAAGAGAGTCTGGAGCAACGCCCGGACGTTGAGCAAGCGGATGTCACTGTGACTGAAGCGCACATCACCGGGAGCGCCAGTGCTGAAGCGCTGATTGAAACCATCAAACAAGCCGGTTACGGCGCGGAGTTAAGCCACCCAAAGGCTAAACCGCTGACGGAGTCATCAATCCCGTCGGAAGCACTGGCAGCGGTCCCTTCCGAGCTTCCGGCAGCTACGGCTGATGATGACAGCCAACAGTTGCTGTTAAACGGCATGAGCTGCGCCAGCTGTGTTATCCGCGTACAAGATGCTCTGCAAAGCGTACCGGGTGTCACGCAGGCACGGGTAAACCTGGCGGAACGTACTGCGCTGGTAATGGGCAGTGCGTCCGCCGACCAGTTAGTGAAAGCGGTGGAAAAAGCGGGCTACGGCGCAGAAGCCATTGAAGATGATGTTAAGCGCCGCGAGCGTCAGCAAGAAACCGCCGTAGCAACCATGAAACGTTTTCGCTGGCAGGCGGCCGTCGCGCTGCTGCTGGGTATCCCTGTCATGGTATGGGGAATGATTGGCGAAAACATGATGGTCACTGCCGACAACCGTAGCCTGTGGCTGACGATTGGTCTGGCAACGCTTGCCGTGATGGTTTTCGCGGGCGGTCATTTTTACCGCAACGCGTGGAAAAGCCTGATGAACGGCACCGCGACCATGGATACGCTGGTGGCGCTGGGTACAGGGGTGGCATGGCTTTATTCCATGAGTGTCAACCTCTGGCCGCAATGGTTCCCGATGGAAGCGCGACACCTCTATTATGAAGCCAGTGCGATGATTATCGGTCTGATTAACCTCGGGCACATGCTGGAAGCGCGGGCTCGCCAGCGTTCGTCCAAAGCACTGGAAAAATTACTCGATCTGACGCCGCCGACCGCGCGTGTTGTTACCGACGAAGGCGAAAAGAACGTGCCTCTGGCAGACGTTCAGGCGGGAATGCTGCTGCGCCTGACCACCGGTGACCGCGTTCCGGTAGACGGCGAAATCACTCAGGGCGAAGCCTGGCTGGATGAAGCCATGCTGACCGGAGAGCCTATTCCGCAACAAAAAGGCGAAGGCGATAGCGTCCACGCCGGTACGGTCGTACAAGACGGCAGCGTGCTGTTCCGCGCCAGTGCCGTTGGCAGCCACACCACGCTGTCACGCATTATTCGTATGGTGCGCCAGGCGCAAAGCAGTAAACCGGAGATTGGTAAACTAGCCGACCGTATCTCCTCAGTGTTCGTTCCGGTCGTCGTCGTCATTGCGCTGGTGAGTGCGGCAATCTGGTATTTCTTCGGGCCGGCACCACAAATTGTTTATACGCTGGTGATTGCCACTACCGTACTGATTATTGCCTGCCCTTGTGCGCTGGGCCTGGCGACGCCGATGTCGATTATTTCCGGTGTAGGTCGTGCCGCTGAGTTTGGGGTTCTGGTACGTGATGCCGATGCGCTGCAGCGCGCCAGTACGCTTGATACCGTCGTATTTGATAAAACCGGGACATTGACTGAAGGTAAACCGCAGGTTGTCGCCATCAAAACGTTTGGCAACACCGATGAAGCACTGGCAATTCGTCTGGCAGCAGCCCTTGAACAGGGGTCCAGCCACCCGCTGGCCAGAGCGATACTGGACAAAGCCGGTGATGTTACGCTGCCACAGGTCAATGGTTTCCGTACGCTGCGCGGTTTAGGCGTAAGCGGTGAAACGGAAGGTCATACGCTGCTGCTGGGCAACCAGGCACTGCTCAATGAGCAACAGGTTGATACCACTGAAATGGAAGCTGAAATCACCGCTCAGGCATCCCAGGGTTCAACCCCGGTCCTGTTGGCGATTGATGGTAAAGCGGCGGCGCTGTTAGCGGTGCGTGATCCGCTGCGTAGCGACAGCGTGGCAGCACTTCAGCGCCTGCACCGCAACGGGTATCGTCTGGTGATGCTTACTGGTGACAACCCGACCACGGCTAACGCTATTGCCAAAGAAGCCGGTATTGATGAGGTGATTGCCGGTGTTCTGCCGGACGGTAAAGCCGAGGCGATTAAACGTCTGCAAAGCCAGGGACGTCAGGTTGCCATGGTGGGTGACGGTATTAACGATGCACCTGCGCTGGCTCAGGCCGATGTCGGAATTGCCATGGGTGGCGGCAGCGATGTGGCGATTGAAACCGCCGCGATTACGCTGATGCGTCATAGCCTGATGGGCGTTGCGGATGCACTGTCTATCTCCCGGGCAACGTTGCGCAATATGAAGCAGAACCTGGTTGGCGCGTTTATTTATAACAGCATCGGTATTCCCGTTGCCGCTGGGATCCTGTGGCCGTTCACCGGAACACTGCTGAATCCGGTCGTTGCAGGGGCGGCGATGGCACTCTCCTCCATTACTGTGGTGAGCAACGCTAACCGACTGCTGCGCTTCAAACCGAAAGAGTAACCCTCTGCCGCATGGCGCTCACGCTTATCCGGCCTACAAAATGCAGGTAACATTGTAGGCTGGATAAGACGATTTCGCGTCGCCATCCGGCGATTCTCGCATTGCACCTTCCTGGACCACGCGCTAGCATGAAAGTCTACTTAGGGAGGTCGTATGGATCTGTTATACCGGGTAAAAACATTTTTCACCGCGCTACGCGGCAACCACTATACCTGGCCTGCCATCGACATTTCATTGCCCGGCAACCGCCATTTTCATCTGATTGGCAGTATTCATATGGGCAGTCGCGATATGGCACCTCTGCCTGCCAAATTACTCAAAAAACTCAACCATGCCGATGCGCTGATTGTCGAAGCAGATGTTTCCGGTGACGACGCGCCGTTTGCTAACCTTCCTACATTTGCCGCACTCGAAGAACGTATCAGCCCGGAGCAGTTAGAAAACCTGCGTAAAGTCACCAATGAACTGGGCATTTCCCCCTCCCTGTTATCTACTCAGCCGTTGTGGCAAATCGCCATGGTATTACAGGCGACACAGGCACAGCAGTTGGGGCTACGGGCGGAATACGGAATTGATTACCAATTGCTGAAAGCGGCAAAGCAAGCGCATAAACCCGTCATCGAACTGGAAGGCGCATCCAGCCAAATCGAGCTGTTATGTCAGTTGCCTGATAACGGACTGGCCCTGTTGGACGATACTCTGACGCACTGGCATACCAATGCCAGATTGTTGCAACAAATGATGGGCTGGTGGCTTAAAACACCGCCACGCAATAGCGAACTGACGCTTCCCAATACCTTTAGCCAGTCGTTGTATGACGTATTGATGCATCAACGCAACACAGCCTGGCGCGATCGGCTCAGGGCGATGCCTGCTGGTCATTACGTCGTGGCCGTTGGCGCGCTACATCTGTACGGAGAGGGAAATTTGCCGGAGATGTTACGGTAAAAAAAATGGCCAATATTTCTATTGGCCCGTCAAAGAGGAATTTCATCATTATTATGATCCCAATGCTTAAAGCATCGGTGTAGTTCGATTGTCGCTCAAAGTCATCATCCTGCCAATACTATTGCGCAAGATGGTACTATTTTTTAGACAGACATCAGGCGTATGCTTGAGTCGTATTTTGTCTGGTCCAGGAAAATTGCTATGACACCCGCCGTTAAATTACTCGAAAAAAACAAAATTTCTTTCCAGATTCACACCTACGATCACGATCCGTCCGAGACGAACTTTGGTGATGAAGTGGTACGCAAGTTAGGTCTGAATGCGGACCAGGTCTACAAAACGCTGCTGGTTGCCGTGAATGGCGATATGAAGCATCTGGCGGTTGCGGTCACGCCTGTAGCCGGTCAATTGGATCTCAAAAAGGTCGCTAAGGCGCTGGGGGCTAAAAAGGTCGATATGGCCGATCCAATGGTTGCGCAACGAACCACCGGTTATCTGGTGGGGGGGATCAGCCCATTAGGACAGAAAAAGAGATTGCCAACGCTCATTGATGCCCCTGCCCAGACGTTTGACACCATTTATGTTTCCGGCGGCAAACGCGGGCTGGATATCGAACTGGCAGCGGGCGATCTGGCGAAAATTCTGGATGCGAAATTCGCCGACATCGCTCGTCGCGATTAAGCGGTTATAGACTGATTGCCTGATGGCGCGCAGCTTTAAGGCCTACAAACCGCACTGACCTGTAGGCCGGATAAGGTGCCCGCACCGCCATCCGGCACTCCGCCCTGTTACTGCCAGGTAACTTCACCCCTCGGCTCATACACACTGGCATCCAGCGGTGAGTTCTTCTGCACGTACTCTTTCAGCACTTCCGCATCAATAAACCCGGTATTCACATAGCCTGGTTTGTTATCAATGCGCGGATAGCCATCGCCACCGGTTGCGTTGAAGCTTAGCGTTGCCATGCGATAGGTTTTGGCTGGGTCAACGGGTTCGCCTTTGATTTTCAAATCGTTAAGCTTGCCGTCTTTCGCCACAAAGCTGACGTTGGCAAACTGCGGATAGGCCCCGGAGTCCGGCTTCATTTGTGCCACGGCGGTCAGATAGTCAATCACCTCTTTCCCGCTCATGTCGGCATACACCACGATGTTTCCGAACGGCTGTACTTTCAGCACGCTCTTATAGGTGATATCACCGCCTTCGATGGAATCACGGATGCCACCGCCGCTCATCACGCCAAAATCAGCGCTGGTTCGCGCCATTTGCGCAGCCAGCAGCAAATGTCCCATGTTGGTCTGCACGAAACGGACTTTGCTTCGGTCGCCTTCGAGGCGCGCATTGACGCTACCGATTTTCACGTCGAGCTGCGCTTTACCTTTATTCTGGAACGGCGTCAGCAGCGAAAGCATTTGCTGATTTTCAGCTATTTCCGGGGTGTAGAGTACGCGCTCACTTTTACCGTTGTCCCAGGTCACTTTTTTCTTCAGGTTGACGGGAATGAGCTGGTAGTTAACCATTTTCATTTCGCCGTTACGGAACTCAAAGTCTGCCCGGCCCACGTATTTCCCCCACTCATGCGCCTGCACAATCCAGATCCCATTTTGCTTGTCTGGCGCACACGGCGTACCCGGTACGTAATCAACCTGCTTCTTGTTCTCTGAAGCCATACACACCGGATCCTGCGAGTGACCACCGACAATCATCGCCAGCGATCCCGCCGGCAGGCTACGCGCCATTTCGACATCGCCGGGAGCGTTCGAGCCGTGGTTGCCGTTGTCATAATGTCCCATATGGGTGGTCGCGATAATGATGTCTGGCTTTTCACCCATATTCAGTTCCTGGATAACCAGTTTGGCTTCATCAGCAGGTTTACGGAACTCAATATCGGTAAAGAACTCGGGGTTGCCTATTTTTGCCGTATCGTCGGTGGTTAAACCGAGTACGGCAATTTTTAAATCCTGGCGCTTAAAGATGGCCCACGGCTTAAACAAACGCTCGCCAGTGCTTTTCTGATAGATATTGGCCGAGAGAAACGGGAATTTGGACCATTTTTCCTGCTGGCGCAGTACGGTCATGGGATTATCAAACTCGTGGTTTCCGACCGCCATTGCGTCATAGCCAATCAGGTTCATCCCACGAAAATCAGGTTCCGCATCCTGCAGATCGGACTCCGGTACGCCGGTATTAATGTCGCCACCGGAAAGCAGCAGTACGCTTCCCCCTTCCTCTGCCACCTCTTTACGAATACTGTCCACCAGCGTTTTTTGCGCCGCCAGTCCGTATTCTCCGTATTCGCTGCGCCAGAAGTGACCGTGATGATCGTTGGTATGCAGAATGGTAATTTTGTAGGTTTTATCTTTTTCGTACGCTTGTGCAGGCTGACCTGCCAGCGTAAATGCGGCTAATAACGCCAGCGCCACGCCCCGTTTTAAAAACTTCATATTTCTCTCCCTGAGCCAAAATCAACGACTGAAATTACAATGATATGAAATAATAGTCGAAAATGTTTTCAGAAATGAGACTTCCTTCAAACACCTTCCGCAGGTATGTTAGTCAGGTAATAATAACAAAATAGATTACCCTCATAATCGCAACCCAAACAGAAGTGACTTTCTATGGCAATAAGTGAACCAACCCAGCCTGTGGCTGGCGCGTCAGCGTCGGTTGCTAAAGCACGCACCTCATTTGGCATTTTAGGAGCGATCAGCCTCTCCCATCTGCTAAACGATATGATTCAGTCGCTGATCCTGGCGATTTATCCGCTATTGCAGTCAGAGTTCTCGCTAACGTTTATGCAGATCGGGATGATCACCCTAACCTTCCAGCTTGCTTCCTCGCTGCTGCAACCGGTGGTGGGTTACTGGACGGACAAATACCCGATGCCGTGGTCGCTGCCCATTGGGATGTGCTTCACGCTGAGCGGACTTGTTTTGCTGGCCATGGCTGGCAGCTTCCATATGGTGCTGCTCGCCGCGGCGCTGGTTGGCACCGGCTCTTCGGTATTTCATCCGGAATCGTCCCGCGTGGCACGCATGGCCTCCGGCGGTCGTCACGGCCTGGCGCAGTCAATTTTCCAGGTTGGCGGCAACTTCGGCAGCTCTCTGGGGCCCTTGCTGGCAGCTGTCATCATCGCGCCATATGGTAAGGGTAATGTGGCCTGGTTTGTTCTGGCTGCGTTATTAGCGATTGTCGTCCTGGCACAAATCAGCCGTTGGTATGCCGCGCAGCATCGGATGAGTAAAGGAAAACCGAAAGTCGCCATCGTAAATCCGTTACCGCGCAATAAAGTGGTGCTGGCGGTAAGCATCCTGCTGGTGCTGATTTTCTCCAAATACTTCTATATGGCGAGCATCAGCAGCTATTACACCTTTTATCTGATGCAAAAATTCGGATTATCGGTACAAAACGCCCAGTTTCATCTGTTTGCCTTCCTGTTTGCCGTCGCGGCCGGGACGGTGATTGGCGGACCATTAGGCGATAAAATTGGCAGAAAATATGTTATTTGGGGCTCTATCCTCGGCGTTGCGCCATTTACCCTCGTCTTACCCTACGCAACGCTGGAATGGACCGGGATTTTAACCGTGATCATTGGTTTTATCCTCGCATCGGCGTTTTCTGCTATTTTGGTCTACGCGCAGGAGCTGCTTCCTGGGCGTATCGGCATGGTTTCTGGGCTATTTTTCGGGTTTGCCTTCGGCATGGGCGGCTTGGGAGCCGCGGTGCTAGGGCTAATAGCCGACCATACCAGCATCGATTTGGTCTACAAAATATGTGCTTTCCTGCCACTTCTGGGGATACTGACCATATTCTTACCTGATAACCGACACAAAGCCTGATTTTCTGACGGCCAAAAGTAAATTTTGGCCGTCATTACTTGCAGTAGCCATCAGCCTTTACCTCTCACATATCACCGTACTTTTCCGATCCGTGCTTTTTTACTCTTAAAATCCCGTTTTCTTCAAAATTCAATAATTATTCATAAACATAAACATTAAAATTGTCATAAACTATTACTCGTAGTTTGGGTTTTCAGGATCATCACAGCAACCAAAGGAGACGGAATGCATCACGCCACCCCGCTTATCACCACCATTGTCGGCGGCCTTGTGCTCGCTTTTATATTAGGCATGATTGCCAATAAACTGCGTATTTCTCCTCTGGTGGGATATCTGTTAGCGGGCGTTCTGGCCGGTCCATTTACACCTGGTTTTGTTGCTGATACTAAGCTCGCGCCTGAGCTGGCCGAGCTTGGCGTTATTCTGCTGATGTTTGGCGTGGGGCTGCACTTTTCGTTGAAGGATTTGATGGCGGTAAAGTCTATCGCCATTCCCGGCGCGATTGCCCAGATAGCGGTGGCAACGCTGCTGGGTATGGCGCTTTCCGCCATATTGGGCTGGTCACTGATGGTGGGGATCGTGTTTGGTCTGTGTCTTTCAACCGCCAGTACCGTGGTGCTACTGCGTGCGCTTGAAGAACGACAGCTCATTGACAGCCAGCGCGGGCAAATCGCCATTGGCTGGTTGATTGTCGAAGATCTGATGATGGTGCTGACGCTGGTTCTCCTGCCAGCCGTCGCCGGGATGCTGGAAAAAGAAGACGTCGGCTTTGCCTCGCTGGCCGTCGATATGGGTATTACCATCGGTAAGGTGGTGGCGTTTATCGCGATCATGATGCTGGTGGGTCGTCGCCTGGTACCGTGGATTATGGCCCGCAGCGCCGCAACCGGTTCACGCGAACTGTTTACACTCTCAGTCCTCGCCCTCGCCTTAGGTATCGCCTTTGGCGCAGTAGAGCTGTTCGATGTCTCCTTTGCGCTGGGCGCGTTCTTCGCCGGTATGGTGCTAAATGAATCTGAACTAAGCCACCGTGCGGCGCATGATACTCTGCCGCTGCGCGATGCGTTCGCCGTGCTGTTCTTCGTTTCCGTCGGGATGCTGTTCGATCCGTTAGTTCTGATCCAGCAGCCGTTGGCGGTACTGGGCACGCTGGCGATTATCATCTTTGGTAAATCCCTTGCCGCCTATTTCCTGGTGCGCCTGTTTGGTCACTCCCAACGCACAGCGCTCACCATTGCCACCAGCCTGGCGCAGATTGGTGAATTTGCCTTTATCCTGGCGGGTCTGGGAATGGCGTTGAACCTGCTGCCGCAGGCCGGACAGAATCTGGTGCTGGCCGGGGCAATCCTGTCCATCATGCTCAACCCGGTGCTGTTTGCGGTGTTAGAAAAATACCTCGCCAAAACAGAAACGCTGGAAGAGCAGACGCTGGAAGAGGCCATCGAAGAAGAGAAGCAAATTCCGGTGGATATCTGCAATCATGCCTTGCTGGTTGGCTTTGGTCGCGTCGGCAGCCTGCTGGGTGAGAAATTGATGGCTGCGGGGATCCCGCTGGTGGTGATCGAAACCTCACGTACCCGGGTGGATGAACTGCGCGAGCGTGGGATCCGCGCGGTACTGGGAAATGCCGCCAACGAAGAGATTATGAATCTGGCGCATCTGGATTGCGCGCGCTGGCTGCTGCTGACCATTCCCAATGGTTATGAAGCGGGTGAAATTGTCGCTTCTGCACGTGAGAAATGCCCGTCGATTGAGATTATCGCCCGCGCGCATTATGACGATGAGGTGGAATATATTACCGAACGCGGCGCCAACCAGGTCGTCATGGGTGAGCGTGAAATCGCCCGCACCATGCTGGAGCTGATTGAAACGCCGCCTGCAGGTGAAGTTGCTACGGCCAGTTAATGTCCGTGCCGGATAGCGTTATCGCTTATCCGGCCTATGCAAGATTTAACGGTCCCAGTACGACTCTTCGAGACTGTCTTCACGTTCCGGTAAACCGCGCGTCAGGCGCGGTGAATGCTGGTTCAGCACCTGATAACTCACGCGATTAGCATACTTACACACCTGGGCTAACGACGAATAGGTCAGCCAGGTGAACTTGTGCTTGCTGGAGTTAGGCACGTTGCTGCGGTGATAGCTGTTGGCGGTAATATCATGCAGCAATGCCGCCAGCGCGCCGTCGCCAGCGCCGTTGGTGTTCATTATCTTCTCAGGCCCGCCCATATACGGTGCGATGTGCGAATACACGCGCAGCGGATTGGTACAGTCTTTATGGCGCATGGCACGGCTGAATTCGTACTGGTTAAATTCGGCAATAGCACCAGGGAGCAGCGGATGCTGGGTTTTACGTTTAACTTCTTCTTCCGTAAAGCCCGCCATATACAGACCCGCCGGACCCGCCGTGCACAGCACCAGATCCACCCAATCCAGCGCCTTATCAGACGCCAGCAGCGGGTCGTTCTCGCCGGTCAGCGCTTCAGCCTCTTCTTCATTCATCGCCAGAATAGAGACATGCTCTTTCAGGAATGCCTGCCACCACTGCGGGTTATCGGCAATGACGAATTTGGTGCCCAGGGTCAGAACCACTGGCACATTGTGCTTTTTGGCGTATTCAATCGCCTTCATGGTCGCTTCCGGCATCGGCTCACCCGGTTCGCAGCGCACCAGATAAGACGTCAGCACCAGCGCGGACGCTCCGGCAATCACTGATTCAGGGATGCTATCCGCTCGTAGCTTATTCATATGCCCAGGGCTGATTGCGAAGGTACGCTCACCTGACTCGCCAATCAGCGTAAAGCAGCGGCCAATCGGTCCGTTAACGCCTTGCAGGTAATTCAGGTCGGTACGGCTGGAGGTATTGCATAAATAGCGGTAAGCATAGCTGCCAATCTCGATATTGCTGCACATCACGCCCAGCAGCACCGAGCGGTCATCCGCCAGCACAGAGTAGTTGTGCATCGTGTTACCGATAGTACCGCCCGCAAACTGATGGGTGATCAAATTTTCACGCACCAGTTCCTGGTAGAGCGCTTCTGCGACATCATCGGCAATCACCAGAGAATGCCCGGCGCTTAATCCATAACGTTTTACAAAGTCATCATCCACTTTGGCTTCAATATCCACCAGCGTCTGGTCGATACCTACCACCCAGGCTGCGCTGGTTTCATTTTCTGGCTGAATTTGTTGCAGCAACGGATCGCGCGCGCTGACGGGAAAATAGTGTTTGGATTTGCGTTTACCGGGAAATTTCATGGTCGATTTTACGGGTGGTTAACTGAGCGATGCATGGTAGCACATTCCCTGCCACGCATGCGATGCGGCGCTAAGTTTCAATATCAGACGGTGAGATCGCAGTTTATACGGGATTAATTTCTACAATAACTCACCTTCACAAGGAGCGTTTTATGAAGCCGGAAAACAAGATCCCCGTACTCGACAGAATTTCGGATGAAATGAAAAGCGTGGTGAATTTTCATCGCGACGATCTGCCGCCGTGGCCCGCTGCAGATGACTTCGTGGCCCAGCGCCAACACTACATTCATGAACGGCAGCTGTGGAATGCCGATGCCCCAGAGATGAATACCCGCGAATGCGTTATTTCTACCGCATGCGGCCCCGTGGCCACACGTATTTACTCACCGCAGCCTCATAGCCTGGCAACGTTGTATTATCTGCACGGCGGCGGTTTTATTCTCGGTAATCTGGATACCCACGACCGTATTATGCGCCTGCTGGCGCGCTATACGCAGTGCACGGTAATTGGTATCGACTATTCGCTTGCGCCAGAAGCCCGTTTCCCGCAAGCCATCGAAGAGATTGCCGCCGTCTGCCAGTATTTTCATCAGCACGCTGGCGACTATTCTCTTAATGTGAATCATATCGGTTTTGCGGGCGATTCCGCCGGAGCCATGCTGGCGCTTGCCAGTGCTCTGTGGCTGCGGGATAAACGCATTGTCTGCGGCAAGGTGGCTGGGGTGCTTTTGTGGTATGGGCTTTACGGCCTGCAAGATTCACTGAGTCGACGGCTGATGGGCGGAGCGTGGGATGGGTTAACCCGCGAGGACTTGCAGATGTACGAAAACGCGTACCTGCGTAGCGCTAACGATCGCGAGTCACCGTATTATTGCCTGTTTAATAACGATCTGACGCGTGACGTGCCACCGTGTTTTATCGCTGGCGCTGAGTTTGATCCGCTGATTGACGATAGCCGCTTACTATTCCAGACGTTGCAGGCGCATCAGCAGCCCTGCCAGTACAAAATGTACCCTGGCACGCTACACGCCTTCCTGCACTATTCGCGAATGATGAAAACCGCCGACGATGCATTACGGGAAGGCGCTCGTTACTTCAGAGCCCAGCTTTAACGGTAAGCGTCGGTCAGTTTAACCATCATTTCGATATGTTCCGGTGCGGCATTAAGCGCCGGAATATACTCATATTGCTTACCGCCAGCTTCGAGGAAAATCTCCCGGTTTTGTACCGCTATCTCTTCCAGCGTTTCGAGGCAATCTGCCGAGAAGCCCGGACACATAACCTGGATATGTTGTGTCCCTTTCTCCGCCAGCATTTTTAACGTTTCGTCGGTATACGGCGTCAGCCACGGTTCGCGACCAAAGCGAGACTGGAAGGTCATCATTACTTTTTCTGGCGGCAGGCCAAGCGCTGAAACCAGCTCTCGGGTGGTATCGCGACAGCGCTGCGGGTAGTCATCGCCTTCATCGGCGTAACGCTGCGGAATGCCGTGATAGGAGAGCAGCAGCAAATCAGGTTCACCGTGTTGAGCAAATGAATCCCGGGCACTCTTCGCCAGCGCATCGATGTAGCTGCTGTCATCGGCGTAATCACGAATAAATGAAACGCCAGGAATACCGCGTTTACGCGCTAAGATTCGCGCCAGCTCGTCCCAGACTGCCGCCACCGTCGAACAGGAATATTGCGGGTACAGCGGTAACACCACCATGTGTTCAACCCCGCTTGCCAACAGTTCATCGACCGCGCTTTCAAGCGACGGCGAACCGTAGCTCATTCCCAGCGCAACAGGGGTATTTGGTAGGCGTTCTGCCAGCGCACGCTGTTGTGCCCTGCTATAAACCATCAGCGGGGAACCGTCTTCCATCCAGATTGACTGGTACAGCTTGGCTACGCGTGGCGCACGCAACGGTAAAATCACCCCGCGCAGAAGCGGCCACCACAGTGCAGGTGACGTATCAACTACGCGTGGATCGCTTAAAAACTGGCGCAGGTAGCGCTTAACGGCTTCGGGGGTTGGGGCATCGGGAGTGCCGAGGTTTGCCAGCAGGATACCGGTTTTCGTCTGACGCATTACCGCCTCTTATCGATTCAAATTGTTGATAATTGTAGCGGAAAAGCGATAAAGAAGAACTAATTGCTGTGAGAGGTAAGACGAGAATTTGCCTGATGGTGCTACGCTTATCAGGCCTACGCGATAATGGCAGGCCTGATAAGAGATTTATTACGCGAAAAAATTAGCCGAGGATTTTTTCCAGCGCTGCGCGCACGTCAGCAACGGCCTGAGTGCCATCAACTTTCGCATATTTGGTGTTACCCGCCTGCGCTTCTTTAGAGTAGTAGCCGATCAGCGGAGCGGTCATCTGATGGTATTCCACCAGGCGCTTACGTACAGTTTCTTCCTGATCGTCTTTACGGGTGGTCAGCTCTTCGCCGGTCACGTCGTCTTTACCTTCAACCTTAGGCGGGTTGAATTTGATGTGGTAAACGCGGCCAGAAGCAGCGTGTACGCGACGACCCACGATACGGTCAACGATCAGTTCGTCAGGAACATCGAACTCCAGAACGTAGTCCACGTTGATGCCCGCTTCTTTCATGGCGTCTGCCTGCGGAATAGTACGCGGGAAGCCATCCAGCAGGAAACCATTACGGCAGTCTTCCTGAGCAATACGCTCTTTTACCAGCGCGATCACCAGCTCATCAGTCACCAGCTTACCGGCGTCCATGATGTCTTTCGCTTGTTTGCCCAGCTCGGAGCCAGATTTCACGGCGGCACGCAGCATATCACCGGTGGAGATTTGCGGAATACCATACTTCTCCATGATGAACTGAGCCTGAGTTCCTTTACCCGCGCCCGGAGCGCCAAGCAGAATGATACGCATTACGAAAATCCCCTTAAAGGTTGTCGATATTTTTTAAAAAGCGCTAAACGATACCACCATCACGCAATTGGCTCAAGAAAGACGCCCGACGCTGAAACGGTTAACGGTGGGAAAATTAAAAATAAGGCGAGAAAATGCCGGATGGCGGTGGAAACACCGTATCCGGCATACTATTACGAGATGCTGTAGGCCGGATAAGCGTTAACGCCATCCGGCATTACATTACGGGTATCAGGACACCAGCAACTGGTTCATACGACGGATGAACTGGTTCGGGTCTTCCAGCGTGCCGCGCTCAGCAAACAGCGCCTGATCCAGCAGCAGTTCGACCCATTCTTTGAACTGCGCTTCGTCCTGGGTATCCGCCGTGCGTTTTACCAGCACGTGGTCCGGGTTCAGTTCAAAGATATATTTCACTTCCGGTACGGCCTGGCCCGCAGCGGCAAACAGTTTCGCCATCTGGGTACTCATTTCATCCGCATCGGTGGTGACGATGGCTGGCGTGTCGGTCAGACGGTGAGTCAGACGCACTTCTTTCACGCGGTCGCCCAGCAGGGTTTTCACGCGCTCAACGAACGGCGTCAGCGCTTTTTCCGCTTCTTTTGCCGATTCATCAACTTCATCCGCCAGCTTGTCGATGGACTCGTCAGCTTTGGCAACAGACTGGAATGCCTTACCGTCGAACTCGGTCAGGTAGTTCATCATCCACTCATCGATGCGGTCAGAAAGCAGCAGCACTTCGATGCCTTTCTTACGCAGCAGTTCCAGGTGCGGGCTGCTCTTCGCTGCCGCATAGCTGTCTGCGGTGATGTAGTAGATTTTCTCCTGCCCTTCTTTCATCCGCGACACGTAGTCTTCCAGCGACACGGTCTGTGCGGAGGAGTCAGTGTGCGTAGACGCGAAGCGCATCAGCTTAGCGATCGTTTCCTGGTTGGCGTGATCTTCCGCCGGGCCTTCTTTCAGTACCAGGCCGAACTGTTTCCAGAAGGTCTGGTATTTTTCCGCGTCGTCTTTCGCCAGTTTTTCCAGCATCTGCAGTACGCGTTTGGTCAACGCGCTGCGCAGGTTACGGGTGACGGTGCTGTCCTGCAGGATCTCACGGGAAACGTTCAGCGGCAGATCGTTGGAATCTATCAGACCGCGCACAAAGCGCAGGTAGTTCGGCATGAACTGCTCGGCGTCGTCCATAATAAACACACGCTGGACGTACAGTTTCAGACCATGCTTGTGATCGCGGTTCCACATATCCCACGGAGCCTGGGACGGGATGTACAGCAGGCTGGTGTACTCCTGCTTACCTTCCACACGGTTGTGGCTCCAGGTCAGCGGGTCAGTGAAGTCGTGGGCGATGTGCTTGTAGAACTCGTTGTATTCGTCGTCTTTGATTTCCGACTTGTTACGGGTCCACAGCGCCTGCGCTTTGTTGATCTTTTCCCAGGAAACCACGGTCTCGCCGTCTTTTTCTTCGGATTTTTCGATCTCTACCGGCAGCGCGATATGGTCGGAATATTTGCTGATGATGGAACGTACGCGCCAGTCATCAAGGAACTCATCTTCGCCTTCACGCAGATGCAGGGTGATTTCGGTGCCGCGATCGTCTTTGGTGATGTCAGCAACGGTGTACTCACCTTCACCCGCAGATTCCCAGAACACGCCGTTTTCCGGCTTATCGCCCGCAGCGCGGGTACGCACGGTGACTTTGTCCGCCACGATGAACGCAGAGTAGAAACCCACCCCGAACTGGCCGATCAACTGGCTGTCTTTCGCCTGATCGGATCCCATGGACTCGAGGAAAGATTTAGTACCGGATTTCGCAATGGTCCCCAGATGATCGATAACGTCATCACGGTTCATCCCCACGCCGTTATCGGCAATGGTCAACGTACGCTTATCTTTATCGAAGGAAACACGTACACGCAGCTCACCGTCGCCTTCATACAGGTCCGGGTTAGACAGGGCGCGGAAACGCAGCTTGTCTGCCGCATCCGAGGCGTTAGAGATAAGCTCACGCAGGAAGATTTCTTTATTGGAATACAGAGAATGGATCATCAGGTGCAGAAGTTGTTTTACTTCTGACTGAAAACCACGAGTTTCTTGTCCTTTCATGTAGATCTACCTCAACAATGCCATTTTCAATGGTAAAAACACGTTGAGGGTGAAATGGGGACAAGCGGGAAGGATTTCAAGCGGAAGCCGCCGTCGCGGCCTCCGTTTGTTCAGAATTTAATCTTGTGTCGCCCAGCCAGAGAGTGCGACAGCGTGGTGCCATCGACCATTTCCAGCTCGCCGCCTACCGGAACGCCATGGGCGATACGGCTGGCTTCAACGCCATATTGCATGCAAAGCTCAGCAATATAGTTGGCGGTCGCCTCTCCTTCGACCGTGGGATTGGTCGCCAGGATCAGTTCGTTGATTTGCTCAGACGCCAGTCGCTGTTCGAGACGATCCAGCCCGATATCATCAGGGCCAATACCGTCCAGCGGCGACAGGTGTCCCATCAGCACGAAGTAACGTCCGGAAAATTGCCCGGTTTGCTCAATGGCGTAGATGTCCGCCGGACTCTCCACCACACAAATCTGACCGTTTTCCTGGCGACGCGGGTTCGAGCAAATGTTGCAGACGTCTTGCTCTGTGAAGGTGCGGCAATCGGCACAATGGCCGATTTCCGACATTGCCTTCGTTAACGCCTGTGCCAGACGCATCCCGCCGCTGCGATCGCGCTGAAGTAGCGTGAACGCCATGCGCTGCGCCGACTTCGGGCCAACGCCCGGCAGACAGCGCAGTGCTTCCATAAGCTGAGTTAACAGCGGGCTGGTTTGCATCAGAACGGCATCTTAAAGCCAGGCGGCAGCTGCATTCCGGAGGAAACAGAGGCCATCTTCTCTTTCTGCGTCTCTTCAATGCGACGTGCTGCATCGTTGAATGCCGCAGCAACCAGATCTTCCAGCATCTCTTTGTCGTCTTCCAGCAGGCTTGGATCGATCTCCACGCGACGGCAGTTGTGCGCGCCGTTAATGGTCACTTTTACCAGACCCGCGCCAGATTCGCCGGTCACTTCCAGCTTGGCGACTTCTTCCTGCATCTGCTGCATTTTTTCTTGCATCTGCTGGGCCTGTTTCATCAGGTTACCCAGACCGCCTTTACCAAACATAGGCTTCTCTCTCAATCACGTTAAGGGATGACGACCGTCAAACCATTAGGCTCACGATCAAATGGGGCGAATACTCTCTTCGTCCAGCTCCGCATCGAAAAAACGACGCAGTGTCTGGATGTTATTATCCGCAATAATCGACTCACGCGCCTGCGCGAGCTTCTCTTCATAAATGGCCTGACGCCACTCCAGCGGCGTACGCACCGCTGGATTATCATCTTCAACGATGGTCAATTCAACCGTTGACCCCGTTAAGGAACTCAGTGCTTCAGCCAGTTTTTGCTGCGCGCCGCTGGAATTTAGGTGTCGCTGCGTGGAACGCAGGTGCAGGCAAACTACGTTGCCATTCTCTTCTTTCCAGGCATTAAGCGCCACCTGCTCCACCAGTTTAGGCAGCGAGAGCTGACTCACCTGGGCGGCCCACGGGTCGCGTTCAATGGCTTCAGCCGCAAGCTTTGCCGCCAGTTCCGGCGTTTTTTCATGCTCAAGCGCTTTTTTCAGCGCTTTCGGCGTGGCAACGACTTCTTTAACCTCTGCAACAGGATTGGTCGCTTTCCAGCGATACGCTTCTTTCTTCGCCGGTGCTTTTTCCAGCGCAGAGACCGCCGGACGCGCCTGAACACGTTCCGACACCGAAGCCAGTCTTTCCAGCGCAGCATTATTCACCGGCCGCGCGCGGGAAGCGGCTGCCGGTTCACTCTTTTTTGCTTTGGTTGCTCCCTGAGCGCGTTGCAACTGGCTACGCGCCGCCAACACCTGACTGGTGGCATCGGAGAGCGGCACATTCTGTTGCTGTTGTGCAGGCGCAGGCTGCTGCTGCACCTGCGTCGGGGTCA
The DNA here is from genome assembly GCF_001037485.2 of Citrobacter sp. MGH105. Classification (NCBI taxonomy): domain Bacteria; kingdom Pseudomonadati; phylum Pseudomonadota; class Gammaproteobacteria; order Enterobacterales; family Enterobacteriaceae; genus Citrobacter; species Citrobacter sp. MGH105. The sequence goes on from NZ_CP073048.1 coordinate 3,837,772, forward strand.
TCACCGCAGTGGGTGCGACCGGGGCAAACGACTGTCGTGGAACTTCAGGTTCCGGGAGCGGCATGCGCGGATGAAAAGCCAGCGCACGCAGCAGCGTCATTTCGACGCCCATTCGCCTGTCCGGCGCATACGGCAGTTCTTTGCGCCCGATTAACAAAGTTTGGTAGTAAAGCTGCACATCGGTTGGCGGAACGATTCGCGCCAGTTCACGCATACGCTGTTCAATGGCGGCCATATCGCTGCCGAGCGCGGCAGGCGAAAGCTGAACCATGGCAATACGATGCAGCAAAGCCGACATCTCAACCAGCAGCGCTTCCCATTCGATACCGCGCGCGGCGGCGTCGTTTATCAGCGCCATAACGCGTTCGCCGTCCGCAGCCACAACCGCTTCAACGAGCGAGAGCGCCTGGTCGTCGTCCAGCGTGCCGAGCATGGTGCTTACCGCCTCGGTCGAGACCTGACCATCGCCGCTGGCGATCGCCTGATCGGTCAGGCTCAGCGCATCACGCAGGCTGCCGTCCGCGGCGCGAGCCAGCAGTTGCACTGCACGCGGTTCATGGGCGATATGCTCTTCTTTGAGGATATGCTCAAGCTGATGGCGAATCTGTTCGACATCCAACGCTTTAAGATGGAATTGCAGACAGCGCGACAGGATAGTCACCGGCAGCTTCTGCGGATCGGTAGTCGCCAGCAGGAACTTAACGTGCGCGGGCGGCTCTTCGAGCGTTTTCAGCAAGGCATTAAAACTGTGGCGCGACAGCATGTGCACTTCGTCGATCAAGTAGACCTTAAAGCGACCGCGCGCAGGCGCATACTGGACGTTATCCAGCAGGTCACGGGTGTCTTCGACTTTGGTGCGTGAGGCGGCGTCGATTTCAATCAGATCGACAAAACGCCCCTGCTCGATTTCCCGGCAGTTATCGCACACGCCACACGGCGTGGCGGTGATGCCGGTTTCACAGTTTAATCCCTTCGCCAGCAAGCGGGCGATAGAGGTTTTCCCGACGCCACGGGTGCCGGAAAACAAATAAGCATGATGAATACGCCCTAGCGACAAGCCGTTCGCCAGTGCCGTCAGCACATGTTCCTGGCCGACGACGTCAGCAAAGGTTTGTGGGCGCCATTTTCGGGCTAAGACCTGATAACTCATTGGCAGGCTCTGAAAGGCTGGAGGGTGGATTCACAGGGGGATAATGCTAACACAACCTCGCAGCGACGGCGAGGTTGACACGTTATATTCGGGCGTTATCGTTGCAGTCAGTTTGGTTTCGGGCAGCGCACAGAAACCGGAGCGTACACGCAGTACGTGAGGATTTCGAGCACTGACTGGGGCCAAAATGGCAAAAAAGATAGCCCTAAATTAGTGGCCCGGGAATGGAACCAGGCTATAACAGGTAAGCCCCTGTTTTTCCAGACGCTGTTCGCCGCCCAGATCAAACAGGTTAATGATAAAAGCAGCATCGGTAACTTCACCACCCAGACGGCGGATCAGCTTTACGGTCGCTTCAATCGTGCCGCCAGTTGCCAGCAGGTCGTCCACAACCAGCACTTTATCGCCAGGTTTGATGGCATCAACGTGGATTTCCAGCTGATCGGTGCCGTACTCCAACTCATAGGTCTCAGCAATAACTTCACGCGGAAGCTTACGGGGTTTGCGTACCGGAACAAAGCCGACGCCCAGCCCCAACGCTACCGGCGCGCCAAACAGGAAGCCACGCGCTTCGGTGCCAACCACTTTAGTGATACCCGCATTTTTGTAGCGTTCAACCAGCAATTCAATGCTGAGGGCGTAGGCTTTCGGGTCTTCCAGTAAACTGGTGACATCACGAAAGAGAATGCCCGGTTTTGGGTAGTCGTGGATGCTTTTGATGCTATTTTTGAGAAACTCAAGCTGCTGTGCTGTCGCGGTCATAAGTTTGTGCCTGATTAATACAGTATTACTTCACGGCGCACTAAACACTTCATCCTCGACGTATCTTGAATGATTTTGTGTCTATATAAGAGCCAAGGTTACACTTGCTTAACCTTTGACCACCTGCGCCTGTGCTCGAAAACGGTCGAATTTACTGGCTGTGAGAGACAATTGCAACAGCGATTATTGCGCTTTACTGCTTTTGTTGTTTTTCATCAATCACCGGGATCCGCCACATAAAAATCAGTAAACAGGCGAGAATAACCAGCAGCAGGCCGCGCACCCACATCATATTGACCAGCCACAGTGAAATGCCAAACGTCACCAGGATCAACAAAATAGCGCGCGGTTTTGCTCCCGGCGGCATCGCACGGTGTTTTTGCCAGTGGCGCAAATACCCGCCGAACCACGAACGGTAAAGCAACCAGTCGTGAAAACGCGGCGATGAGCGGGCAAAACACCAGGCGGCCAGCAGTATAAACGGCGTCGTCGGCAACAGAGGCAATACAACGCCCAGCGTACCTAGCACTACCGCTATCCAGCCAATGATGATTAGAATAATGCGTTGCATAATATGAGTACTTAACACAGAGAATCGCTACTTTAGCATAACGGTTCTCATTTTCATCGGAGTGTTGTTGTGAAAACCGCCATGCTGTTACAGACGCTCGAAAATCAGCTTAACCGCTTGCGACAACATTGCGCCCCGCTGGCGCACCACACAACGCTTAGCGCCCGCTTTGACAGGCATCTGTTTCACACGCGCAGCACGTTGCTGCAGGCCTGCCTGGAAGAAGCTGACGATAATCTTACTGCCCTGCGCCGCGCCGTTGAGCAGCAGCAACTCCCACAAATCACCTGGCTTGCGGAACACCTTGCCTCACAGTTAGAGGCGATTTCACGTGAAACCGCCAGTTGGTCCCTTCGAGAGTGGGACAGCGCTTCTCCAGGTCTGGCGCGCTGGCAGCGCAAGCGGGTCCAACATCAGGAATTTGAACGCCGTCTGGTTGAAATGACGCGTGAACGCAAAGAGCGTCTGGCTCAAGCTACCGGCTTTGAAGAACAGCAAAAACTGCATCGTGAAGTAGAAGCATTCGAGGCGCGGCTGGCGCGCTGTCGCCATGCTCTGGCAAGAATAGAAAACGTGCTGGCGCGTTTAACCCGTTAATCCCCGGAGAATTTATGTCATTAGAGAACGCCCCAGACGAGGTCAAACTGGCCGTCGATTTGATTGTTTTACTTGAGGAAAATCAGCTACCAGCACGAACGGTGCTACGCGCGCTGGAGATCGTCATGCGTGATTATGAAAACAAACTTAAAACTGCGGAAGGCACCTCGCAAACTGATTAATTGCCCTCTGGTCTGCCATTGGCTTCGGTGTCAGAGTCGTCGCAACATCACGACGATAACGGACAGATCATGGAACGACTCCCCACCACACCCCACGACGCGGTCTTTCGGCAAATGCTGACGCAAAAGGAAGTTGCCCGAGATTTTTTGCAGATCCATTTGCCTGAGGCATTTCTCAATATATGCGATATGGATACATTAACGCTGGAATCAGGCAGCTTTATTGAGGACGATTTACATACCAGCTATTCAGATATCCTCTATTCCCTGCAAACAACACATGGACCCAGCTACGTTTACGCACTGATTGAACATCAGAGTAAGCCCGATAAATTCATGGCCTTTCGCCTGATGCGCTACGCAATTGCCGCCATGCAACACCATCTTAACGCCGGGCATAAGACATTACCTCTGGTCGTTCCTATCCTGTTTTACCATGGTATGGAAAGTCCGTGGCCTTATACCCTTAACTGGCATCACCTGTTTAGCGAACCAAAGCTTGCGAAAGCGCTTTACGGCAATGAATTTACACTGGTAGACCTGACCGTAATGCCAGATAATCAGATCTTGCAGCATCAACGGGTAGCGATGCTGGAACTCCTGCAAAAACATATTCGTCGACGGGATCTGAGTGAGCTATTGGATCAACTGGTCACACTCTTAACACAAGAGCATCTGACAGAATATCAAATCGACGTTTTGATTAATTACATGCTTAAAGCAGGAAATACCACGGAACCCGGCGTACTTGTCCGCCATCTGGCGCAGAGTGCGCCACAGTACAAGGAACAGCTGATGACGATTGCCGAATGGTTGGAAGAAAAAGGCAGAGTGGAAGGCATACAACAAGGGCTGGAAAAAGGGTTAGAAGAAGGTCGGCAGGTTGAAGCGCGTAATATCGCACAAAAAATGCTCGCCCGCGGCCTGGAACTGGAGCTGATTACGCACCTTACAGGCCTGACGCAGGAAGAACTGGTCGCGCTGGCGCACTAAATGCAATCAGGGCGGCAAATATGCCGCCCTGATTGCAACTTAACCTACTGAAGGCGTCGGATCATCACCTTTAATGATGTCACGCTTAACCTCGGTCACGGTATCACCTTTCGCGTTATGCAGGTGCACTTCGAGCTGGTTAAAGGCGATATCAATGTCGTTTTCACGGCATAAACGATCGACCGCACGGTTCAGTTCATCAACCGTGTGGCTACGATCGCGCAGTTCACGTACGTATAATCGCAGTTCATGATCCAGCGTGCTGGCGCCGAAGGCGGTAAAGAACACCGCAGGCTCTGGATCGTGCATCACTTTCGGGTGTTCCATCGCCGCCTGCAACAGCACTTTCTTCACTTTATCCAGATCCGAACCGTAGGCCACGCCGATGCGGATCACCAGGCGCGTGGTGGTATCGGAAAGCGACCAGTTGATCAAACGCTCCGTCACAAATGCTTTGTTCGGGATGATCACCTCTTTGCGATCGAAGTCGGTAATAGTGGTGGCACGGATACGGATCTTGCTGACCGTTCCTGAGAACGTACCGATAGTCACGGTATCGCCGATGCGGACCGGGCGTTCAAACAGAATAATCAGACCCGAAACAAAGTTACCGAAGATTTCCTGCAAGCCAAAACCAAGACCAACCGACAGGGCTGCTGCCAGCCACTGTAGCTTATCCCATGAAACACCGAGCGATCCGAAGACCGTCATCGCGCCGATGGCGATGATCGCGTAGTTAAGGATCGTGGTGATCGCATACGAAGCGCCCTGACGCATCTTCAGTCGCGACAGCACCAGCACTTCCAGCAGGCCGGGTAAGTTACGGATCAGCGCCCACGCGACCATTGACGCAATAATCGCAAACAGCAGGCTGCCCATGGTGACGTCTTTCACCACCGCAGCTCCCGCTTCGGTGCCGTTGTAATGCCAGAGCGTAATGCTATCGAGGTAACTGAATACAGTTATCAAATCAGACCAAATAGCCCAGAACAGAACACCAAACAGGGCAACCATTACCAGCATGGTGATGCGCAGCGTTTGCTGGTTCACCTGCTCAAGCGCGATGGTCGGTTCTTCCTGCGGCTCGGCTCCTTCCGCCCCTTCTTTCACCAGGTTCTGACGACGCGCTAAGGCACGGCGCCAGGCGATACGCCGTGCCGCCACGCTCAATCCACGCAGTACCGTCTGATACAGCAGGTTCCAGAGGATAACCAGATAGACCGTTTCAATCCAACGACCGGCCAGGCGCAACGTGGTGTAGAAATACCCTGTCGCCGTCAGCACCATTAATGCAATCGGGATAATTGAGAGGACAGTAATGGTAACCAGACGCAAGCCATGCGACTCTTTGTCACGCCAGCTTTCACGACACATTGGCCATACCAGGAAGGCGATCAGCAGCAGGTTGAGGAAAATAACTACCTGACCCAGCACATCGTCCATCAAATTAAGCGGTGACAGCTCAGCAATGACCGACCAGAAGTTGAGCGGTAACAGCGCCAGGCTAATACGCACGATCTGGCGGCGCCAGTGGCTGGTCTGCTTCGCTGGCATACCAAAATGACGAATTGCCACGCCATCTTTTTCCAGCACCTTCCAGCACAGACCAAACACCAGCCAGAAGACTGTCATCTTCTTACTGAACGCCCACAGCAGGTCGCTGATATTCAACTGCATGGTAAGCAGAATCAGGCCCACGGCGAGGATAATCAGGCACGCCGGCAACGCTCTGATCAGATCGATCAGAATCGCTTTTGGCGTATTGAGCTGACTGTCATTACGCAGATTCCCTACTGCGGCGGCTAATTTCGCCTGATACTCTTTCAACCATTTCAAACGCCAGCGGATTAACCCGGCAATAAGCAGCAACGGTAGCCCCGCCAGGAACGCAATAAAGACGGCGGGCCAGGCTTTTTCCCAGTTCACCGTGATTTTCATCGACTTAAACTGGTCTTTTAGCGTTTGCGGGAAGGCTTTGATCCAGTCCCAGTCCATCGGACGGTTACTATTAACCCAGAAGATTTGCTGCGTGAGGATCCCTTTCAGGTTCTTCGACACGCTCATTAGCTGCTGTTGATTGATTTGCAGGTTAATCGCCATCATCAACTGGTTGCCCAGCTGCTTGTTCAGCTGATCCAACAGTTCACGGCGCATATCCACAACCTGCAGCAGGGCATCATGGACTTCACCATTGACTTCGTTGCTGTGCCCTTCTTCCAGTTTGGCGACAAACGCATCGTTCTGGAATAGCGCATCACGCTGCTGGTTAATCTCAAACTGCTCCAGACGCAAATCGGCGATCCGGTTGGTCATATCGGCAAGTTCATCCGCCGACGGCAGTGTTTGTTGTTGCTGATACAGAATACGCGACAGCAGCAGACTGCCTTTCAGGACGGCGATCTGTTCTTTAATATTGCGTTCGGATTGCAGCGCGCGGTCAAGCCAGTTTTTGACTTTGATATTCTGCTGCATCAGGTTGTTGCCGTTTTCGGTCGCGGCAATCAGACGCTGGCTGAGCTGATGGTTAACGTCCAGTTCCTGCTTCACTAACGGGTTTGACTGAATACGTTCGGCTTCATCCGGCGTTACCGCTTCCTGAGCCGTCTTTTCGGTTAACGTTAGTCGTTTGCTGTTCACCGCTTCTTGCAGAAGCTGGAGCTGATGTTCAAGCCGGTTACTGTTAGCTGTTACGTAATCACGTTGTTTTTGCAAGGTATCCTGCAAAACAGTATTACCTTCGAGGCTCTTACGCTGTTGGTCGATCTGCGCATTCAGCAGCGCCTGCTGCGCCTGCAGCAACACCTGCTGGCTGGGGCGTAACGCCGCCTCTCCCACATTGGTGCCATCGAGTCGATTGCGGATTTGCTGCATTTGCTGCGACGCGGTGTACATCGCATTCTGCACACGCTCTGGCTGCGTTTGCAGCGACACCAATTGGCTGTTGTAGGCAGCAAGATCGTTTTGCGAGCTTTGCAGATCATCCAAAACCTGTGCCACGCGCGACTCAAGCTGTCGTAAGGAGAGTGTACTCAGCGTTTTTCGCGTTTCATCGTCGTTATCGACATCGCTGAGCGAATTTAACGCATCCGTCGCCTGACGCATTTTCTCCGGCGCCTGGGCAACTTTCTGACGAAGCTGTACGGTCTCATCTTTCACGCGATCGATTTTATCCAGCGTGGCGATGGTATCGAGGAGATCCTGTTGGACCAGCTTATCCTGCGCGGAGAGATCTTTTTGTTTACTCAGTGCATCCAGTTGGCTCTGAATATCCGCTTTCGTCGGCAGTTCACCACTCTGTTGCGCCCGCGCAAAAGCAGACGACTGGCAAGATAGCAAGAGAATGAAGAAAAGAATGGTAATAGCAATAAGATGCTGTGAACGTTTATAGAGCTGCAACATAGTCATGAGAGTGAACGTTTCTGAACCGGAAAAGTGACCGAAAATAGTCAAGCGGAAAGAATATCACGGCTGTGACCGGCAGAATAGCAGCAGGCAAAACGACCAGGAGAATTCCTGGTACAGGCCCAAAACATTTAGTGGATTTCCGCCACGCCAAGCCGCAGAGTTGGGCACATAAGGCACATCTCCAGCAGCACTGCGACGTATTCCCGAGCTTCTTTTTTCAGATCAAACGATTCGGGGGCAAATAACCAGTTTTCTATGATTCCGGTAATATAGCTGCGCAACAGGACCGCCACGCGACGGGTGTTCAGGTTTTCCGGCAGCATATTGGCATCCATACAGTGCCGCAATGTTTGTTCGATACGATCGTAATTTTCAATACAAAGATGGCGTTGAGCTAACTGAACAGAGGCCATTTCCCCGACAAATTCGCATTTGTGGAATATAATTTCCAGCAACAAACGTCGGCGTTCTTCTGTCACGGTAGCTTCAAGAACGTAAATTAAAATTTCTCTTAATACTGATAGTGGATCGTCGGGGAATTTTGCCTGATACTCAGTCTCTAACTCATCAATGTTAGGTTTTGCTAGCTCCCAGATTTCACTGAATAAATCCGACTTGTTTTTGAAATGCCAATAGATTGCGCCGCGCGTGACACCAGCGGCTTTTGCGATCTCCGCAAGCGAGGTGGATGATACCCCTTGTTGCGAAAACAAATGCAGAGCAACATCGAGAATATGCTGTCGTGTTTCCTGTGCTTGTTGTTTGGTTTTTCGTGCCATATGTCAGTGAATTTACAGGCGTTAGATTTACATACATTTGTGAATGTATGTACCATAGCACGACGATAATATAAACGCAGCAATGGGTTTATGGGCTTTAAGCCATTGATCAATTTGAAATCGGACACTCGAGGTTTACATATGAACAAAAACAGAGGGTTAACGCCTCTGGCAGTCGTTCTGATGCTCTCAGGCAGCTTAGCGCTAACAGGATGTGACGACAAACAGGCCCAACAAGGGGGCCAGCAGATGCCAGAGGTTGGAGTTGTTACGCTCAAAACTGAACCTCTACAGATAACAACTGAGCTTCCGGGTCGCACCAGTGCGTTTCGCATTGCAGAAGTTCGCCCTCAGGTTAGCGGTATTATCCTGAAGCGTAATTTCACCGAAGGTGGTGACATCGAAGCGGGTGTATCTCTCTATCAGATTGATCCTGCGACTTACCAGGCCGCTTATGAAAGCGCAAAAGGTGATCTGGCCAAAGCACAAGCCGCAGCAAATATCGCTCAACTGACGGTTAAACGTTATCAGAAACTGTTGGGTACTAAGTACATCAGTCAACAGGATTACGATAGCGCGCAGGCAGACGCACAGCAGGCAAACGCCGCCGTTGTCGCCGCGAAAGCCGCGGTAGAAACTGCACGCATCAATCTGGCCTATACCAAAGTGACGTCGCCAATCAGCGGCCGCATTGGTAAATCATCCGTTACGGAAGGTGCTCTGGTGCAAAACGGTCAAGCGACCGCACTGGCGACCGTTCAACAGTTGGACCCGATCTACGTGGATGTGACGCAGTCAAGCAACGACTTTCTGCGCCTGAAACAAGAGCTGGCCAACGGCACGCTGAAGCAAGAGAACGGCAAAGCGAAAGTCGAACTGGTGACCAACGACGGCATTAAATACCCGCAGTCCGGTACGCTGGAATTTTCTGATGTGACGGTTGATCAAACTACCGGGTCGATTACGTTACGCGCCATCTTCCCTAACCCGGATCACACCTTACTGCCGGGTATGTTCGTCCGCGCACGTCTGGAAGAAGGGATTAACCCAACGGCATTACTGGTTCCACAGCAAGGCGTTACCCGTACACCGCGTGGCGATGCCAGTGCATTGGTTATCGGTGCAGACAATAAAGTTGAAACTCGTCAAATTGTCGCCGCACAAGCGATTGGCGACAAATGGTTAGTCACTGATGGACTTAAGCCGGGCGACCGCGTGATTGTCACTGGGCTGCAGAAAGTACGTCCTGGCGCGCAGGTAAAAGCGCAGGAAATCACCGCTGATAACAACCAGCAAGGCCAAAGCGGTAGCCAGCCTGAACAGTCCAAGTCTTAACTTAAACAGGAGCCGTTAAGACATGCCTAATTTCTTTATCGATCGCCCAATATTTGCGTGGGTGATCGCCATTATCATCATGTTGGCAGGGGGGCTCGCGATCCTCAAATTGCCGGTAGCGCAATATCCAACTATTGCACCGCCAGCAGTGACGATCTCCGCGACCTACCCTGGCGCTGATGCCAAAACAGTACAGGATACTGTTACGCAGGTTATCGAACAGAACATGAACGGTATCGATAACCTGATGTACATGTCCTCTAACAGTGACTCCACGGGTACCGTGCAGATCACCCTAACCTTCCAGTCTGGTACTGATGCGGATATCGCGCAGGTACAGGTGCAGAACAAACTGCAGCTGGCCATGCCGTTGCTGCCTCAGGAAGTACAGCAACAAGGGGTTAGCGTTGAGAAGTCATCCAGCAGCTTCCTGATGGTTGTCGGTGTAATCAACACCAACGGCACCATGACGCAGGAGGATATTTCCGACTACGTTGGCGCCAACATGAAGGATGCCATCAGCCGTACTTCAGGTGTGGGTGATGTTCAGCTGTTCGGTTCTCAGTATGCGATGCGTATCTGGATGGATCCGAACAAACTGAACAACTTCCAGCTGACGCCGGTTGATGTAATCAGCGCCATCAAAGCGCAGAACGCCCAGGTTGCAGCCGGTCAGTTAGGTGGTACACCACCGGTGAAAGGCCAGCAGCTTAACGCATCAATCATCGCGCAAACCCGTCTGACCTCTGCTGATGAGTTCAGCAAGATTCTGCTGAAAGTGAATCAGGATGGTTCCCAGGTTCGTCTGCGTGACGTGGCGAAAGTGGAACTGGGCGGTGAGAACTACGACATCATTGCGAAGTTCAACGGTAAACCGGCATCCGGTCTGGGTATCAAGCTGGCGACAGGTGCTAACGCCCTGGATACAGCAAACGCTATCCGCGATGAACTGAAGAAGATGGAACCGTTCTTCCCGTCAGGTCTGAAGATCGTTTACCCGTATGACACCACACCGTTCGTGAAAATCTCTATTCACGAAGTAGTGAAAACGCTGGCGGAAGCAATCATCCTCGTGTTCCTGGTAATGTATCTGTTCCTGCAGAACTTCCGCGCGACGCTGATTCCGACTATCGCCGTGCCGGTGGTGCTCTTGGGTACGTTTGCCGTCCTTGCGATTTTCGGCTTCTCGATAAACACCCTGACGATGTTCGGGATGGTACTCGCCATCGGCCTGTTGGTGGATGACGCCATCGTTGTGGTCGAGAACGTTGAACGTGTAATGGCTGAGGAAGGACTACCGCCGAAGGAAGCAACGCGTAAATCAATGGGCCAGATTCAGGGCGCACTGGTGGGTATCGCGATGGTACTGTCAGCGGTATTTATCCCAATGGCGTTCTTCGGAGGTTCTACCGGTGCAATTTACCGTCAGTTCTCCATCACCATTGTTTCCGCGATGGCGTTGTCTGTGCTGGTGGCGTTGATTCTGACCCCTGCCCTGTGTGCGACCATGCTCAAACCGATTGCTAAAGGCGATCACGGAGAAGGCAAAAAAGGCTTCTTCGGCTGGTTTAACCGCATGTTCGATAAGAGTACGCACCATTACACCGATAGCGTAGGCGGTATTCTGCGTAGCACCGGTCGTTATCTGGCGCTGTATCTGATCATCGTCGTGGGCATGGCCTATCTGTTCGTTCGTCTGCCAAGTTCGTTCCTGCCAGACGAAGACCAGGGGGTATTCCTGTCTATGGCTCAGCTGCCTGCGGGTGCAACGCAAGAGCGTACCCAGAAGGTGCTGGACGAAATGACGGATTACTATCTGACCAAAGAAAAAGCGAACGTTGAATCGGTGTTTGCCGTTAACGGCTTCGGTTTTGCAGGTCGTGGTCAGAACACCGGTATCGCATTCGTCTCTTTGAAAGACTGGAGTGAACGTCCAGGTAAAGAGAACAAAGTTGAAGCGATTACTCAACGTGCAATGGGCGCATTCTCGCAGATCAAAGACGCGATGGTCTTTGCCTTTAACCTGCCAGCGATTGTGGAGTTAGGGACCGCGACCGGTTTCGACTTCCAGTTGATTGACCAGGCTGGTCTGGGCCATGAGAAGCTGACTCAGGCGCGTAACCAACTGTTTGGTGAAGTCGCGAAGCATCCTGATCTGTTGGTCGGTGTTCGTCCTAACGGTCTGGAAGATACGCCGCAGTTCAAGATCGATATCGATCAGGAAAAAGCGCAGGCTCTGGGCGTTTCCATTAGTGATATTAATACAACGCTGGGTGCAGCATGGGGCGGAAGCTACGTGAATGACTTCATCGACCGTGGTCGTGTGAAGAAAGTTTACGTCATGTCTGAAGCGAAATACCGTATGTTGCCGGAAGATATTGGAAACTGGTATGTCCGCGGCAGCGATGGACAGATGGTACCGTTCTCCGCCTTCTCTACCTCACGTTGGGAATACGGTTCACCGCGTCTGGAACGCTATAACGGTCTGCCGTCCATGGAAATCTTAGGTCAGGCCGCTCCGGGTAAAAGTACCGGTGAAGCCATGGCCATGATGGAGCAACTGGCCAGCAAACTGCCATCCGGTATCGGTTATGACTGGACCGGTATGTCCTACCAGGAACGACTGTCCGGCAACCAGGCCCCTGCCCTGTATGCCATTTCATTGATCGTCGTGTTCTTGTGTCTGGCAGCGCTGTACGAGAGCTGGTCAATTCCGTTCTCCGTAATGCTGGTTGTACCGCTGGGTGTTATCGGTGCATTGCTGGCAGCAACGTTCCGCGGCCTGACCAACGACGTTTACTTCCAGGTAGGCCTGCTCACAACCATTGGGTTGTCGGCGAAGAACGCGATACTTATCGTCGAATTCGCCAAAGACTTGATGGATAAAGAGGGTAAAGGTCTGATAGAGGCGACGCTGGACGCAGTACGCATGCGTTTACGTCCAATCCTGATGACGTCACTGGCCTTTATTCTGGGCGTAATGCCGCTGGTCATCAGTTCCGGCGCAGGTTCCGGTGCACAGAACGCCGTTGGTACTGGCGTAATGGGCGGGATGGTGACGGCAACCGTGTTGGCGATCTTCTTTGTTCCGGTGTTCTTTGTGGTGGTACGCCGCCGCTTTAGCCGCAAAAATGAAGATATTGAGCATAGCCACTCAGTAGAGCATCATTGATACATCTCTAAAGATAAGGCCGCGCAAGCGGCCTTTTTTCTGGAAAAATCATAAAAATCACTTATTGCCATTCCGTTTATTTTCTATCGGATAAATAAGCGATATAATCCTTGCAGCCTTAAAGGCTATTCTTAAAAAAACAGCGAGAGTTCTTATTTACTTTAATAAATATTAAGATTAATCCTATCCACTAGTTCACATTGTCGGTTGTTGCCTTTCGTTGCTAAACCTAAACAAGATAACCCGATGATTGCCCGAAGAATAAAGAAATTGTCCCATTTCGAATAGCGGCATTTATCTGTTAAAATGTAAAAATGACGTTGCATCATAATTTTACATAATTGTAATTTTTCGTGATATGACGATGAAATCTTTTTTAGAGTAGATTATAGTTAAATCATCAGGAGTCGCGGGCAAGTTCCAGGTAGTTGTTGTATCCATCCCGAAAGGTGTTCGGTTAGTTTAAGCCACTAAGAAGGGGATGCGTTATGGATGAATACTCACCCAAAAGACATGATATCGCGCAGCTTAAATTTCTCTGCGAAACTCTGTATCATGACTGTCTTGCAAACCTTGAACAAAGTAACCATGGCTGGGTTAATGACCCTACCTCTGCAACCAGCTTGCAGCTCAATGAACTGATAGAGCATATTGCAACCTTCGCACTTAATTATAAAATTAAGTACAATGAGGACAATAAGCTGATCGCGCAGATAGATGAATACCTGGGTGACACTTTTATGTTGTTCAGCAGTTATGGTATTAATACGCAGGATCTGCAGAAATGGCGGAAGTCAGGTAATCGACTGTTTCGCTGTTTTGTCAATGCCACCAGGGCTAATCCTGTAAGTTTGTCTTGTTAAAAATTATTACAATCATAGGTAAGAGTTATGTCCGATAAACCATTAACTAAAACAGATTATTTGATGCGCCTGCGACGTTGCCAGACAATTGATACGCTAGAGCGCGTTATTGAAAAAAATAAATATGAATTGTCCGACAACGAACTGGCTGTATTTTACTCAGCAGCAGATCATCGCCTTGCTGAATTGACCATGAATAAGCTTTACGACAAGATTCCAACTTCTGTTTGGAAATTCATTCGCTAATTGCACTCAAGGTTAAGTCAGGTATAGCGGTACAGTTGTCTGGCTGACCATTTTCGTATTTACAATGGTTATTTAATTAAAATCGCGTGACTATGATCACAGCAAAGAAGCGGGAACGTTCCCCTTTTCTGCATTACGTTTTACTGTGCTGAAATAACCTTCAGTACACAGGGAATTCGTAATGCGTAATGAAAAGCAAAAAATGATCGCCGGCGAATACTATCGCCCGGCAGATGAAACGCTGCGCAGTGACCGACTACGCGCTCGTCAGTTGATCCATCGCTACAATCTCACCGCACCCGATGAAAAAAATGAGCGTCAGGCAATCCTGCACGATCTGTTAGGTCAGAGTGAGGGAGCCTATATTGAACCCTCTTTCCGTTGTGATTACGGTTATAACATCTATCTTGGTAAAGACTTTTACGCTAATTTCGACTGCGTTATGCTCGACGTCTGTCCAATTCATATTGGCGACAACTGCATGCTGGCACCAGGCGTTCATATCTATACCGCGACCCATCCGCTGGATGCTACCGAGCGCAACAGTGGCCTGGAGTTCGGGAAGCCCGTGACTATCGGCAATAATGTCTGGATAGGTGGCCGTGCAGTGATCAATCCCGGCGTCACGCTGGGCGATAACGTGGTTGTGGCATCAGGCGCAGTGGTCACTAAAAGCGTTCCGGCAAACACCGTGGTTGGGGGCAATCCCGCAAGGATCATCAAAACGCTGTGATCTTAAATGTAACTGTTATGCTAAATTGCGGTTAATCTGTTACTTTCTTCAAAGGGTATCCCCTTTTAAAATAGGGCGATCCCTCCTGAATTTTGCAGATATCACGAAGGCAAGAGATGACAGAAATACAGCGCCTGCTTACTGAAACAATCGACGACTTAAATATTCGCGAGAAGCGCGACAACAAACCGCGCTTTAGCATCAGCTTTATTCGCAAACACCCAGGGCTGTTTATCGGCATGTATGTTGCGTGGTTTGCCACGCTGGCGGTGATGCTACAGTCAGAAACGTTAGTCGATTCGGTATGGCTGCTGGTGGTACTGTTCGTTGTACTCAACGGCTTTTTCTTTTTCGACGTTGCGCCACGATACCGCTTTGAAGATATCGACGTTCTGGATTTTAGAGTTTGCTATAACGGAGAATGGTACAACACGCGCTTTGTCCCCTCCTCTCTCATCGATACTATCCTGCACTCACCGTCCGTGGATAGCGAACATAAAGCACAGCTGCAAAAGATGATATCGCGCAAAGGTGAACTCTCGTTTTACGATGTCTTTACGCTTACCCGCGCCCAGACCAGCCAGTAACGGCATCTCAGCACAGATAAAAAAAGTGCGTTCCTGCGAAGGTAACGCACTTTAATCCCTGAAATGCTGGCAAAGAAACTAACGTCTTTTTTTACGCCCCTGTACTGCTTTAAAGCGCGGATTCGTTTTGCAGATAACGTACAAACGCCCTTTGCGTTTTACTATCTGGCAGTCAGGATGGCGCTGTTTTGCGCTGCGAAGTGAATTGAGTACCTGCATTTTAACCCCGCTTAACGCCAATAAAATGACCAAAACGTTTTTGGAAACGTGCTGCACTACCTTCATTATCAAAGGTTTTTTGTTTCCCGGTATAGTACGGATGTGATTTAGAAGAGATATCGAGGGTCACGTACGGGTACATTTTCCCCTCAAACTCAATTTCACGCTCAGTCTTGATGGTCGAACCGACCTTAAAGAATTCATTGGCACTGGTATCGTGAAACACTACGGTACGGTAAAAAGGATGAATATCCGGTTTCATGGCAACCTCAATTTGTTACGTTATAACATAACCATCAAAATACACCACTCTTGTACAAACCACAACCTGATTTACGCTACAGAGATTTAAACGGGATGATAAATGGCCGTAAATATATGATGCCAATCGAATAGCTTTTTGGGGTTTCGGATATACTTTCCCTACGCTGTGTAAATAAGGATATCACTGTGACAACACGACATTTGATAAGCCTGGTGACTGGGGTACTGTTCCTTTCCATCCTCGCGCCTGTAGGTTTAAGCCTGTGGCTGGCACATCGTCAGGTCGAAACGAAATTTATCGATGAACTCGACATGTTCTCAACTCGAGTCGCATTACGTACGGAACGCGTAGGCGAGCAGGCGAAAAAAGCATTACGCAATATTGAAGCTTTTCAGGGAGTGCCTTGCAGTGACGAGCATTTGCTGGAAATGCGTCGTTTGTCCTATAGCTATCGCTATATTCAGGAAGTGCTGTACCTCAAAGATAATGTTCCACAATGCTCATCCCTGGAAAAAAGAAGTAAGGCCGCCGCGTTTCCATCAGCGATGAAAGTCACGCCTGATGGATATCGCGCATGGCTTACTACGCAAAACGATTTAGGTATCAAGCGTTTTATGGCGGCATTAGGGAGTGAAAATTATGTTGTGATGGTCGATCCGGGTTCTTTCATTGACGTCATCCCGTTTGGCTCATGGCCGATTGAAGTCACTATCATTGGAACCGTGCGCAACATAGTCGTTGCCAGTAGCGCCAACCTGCCATCGGACGTTTTACAGCATGTAAAACAAGAGAGCTCGATTACCCATTTTCAGAAGGATGGCAATATTTTTAACGCTCGCCCCTTCCCGGAACTGGGTATCACGATCGTAACCTGGGCATCTACCCTGCCGTTACAAAAAACCTGGCACCGACAGGCGCTGATCTGGCTTCCGGCAGGCATTCTTATCGGATTGCTCACCGCCGCCTTTGTTTTGCGCATTTTGCGCCGCTTACAGTCGCCCCATCACCAGTTACAGGACGCTATCCAGCATCGGGATATCAAGGTCTACTACCAACCGATTATCTCGCTCAAAACGGGAAAAGTCGTCGGGGCTGAAGCACTGGCTCGCTGGCAACAGGCTGACGGAAGCTATCTGTCGCCAGAAATTTTCGTCGCGCTGGCGCAAGAGACCGGGCTGACAGAGCCTCTCACACGATTGATTATTGAAAGCGTATTTGAAGATTTAGGTAAATGGCTGCGTCAGCATCCGGAGCAGCATATATCCATCAATCTTGAGTCAGCCGATCTGGCCTCCGAGACGCTTCCTGCTCTGTTAAGTCAGAAAGTGAACCACTGGCAACTTAAGCCTACGCAAATCGCGCTGGAACTAACCGAACGCGAGTTTGCCGACCCGAAAAACAGCGCGCCGTTTATTGCTAAATACCGTCAGGCAGGCCACTCGATCTATATCGATGATTTTGGCACCGGCTATTCCAGCCTGAGCTATTTACAGGATCTGGATGTCGACATCCTGAAGATAGACAAATCGTTCGTTGATGCACTGGAGTACAACAACGTGACGCCACATATTATCGAGATAGCGAAAACGTTGAAGCTGGAGATGGTGGCGGAAGGTATCGAAACCGAGAATCAGGAAGCCTGGCTACGCCAGCACGGCGTGCAGTACGGTCAGGGCTGGCTTTACAGCAAAGCGCTGCCGAAGGCGGAATTTATTCTGTGGGCAGAAAAACGGCTTTAACATTGCTGTTGATGTTGAGATGGCTGGCGGCACGCCGCACAGCCAGTCACATCACTCTTCCATAATGGGCGCAAATCCACCGTAGATCATTCGCTTGCCATCAAATGGCATAGATTCACCGAACTCCTTCATACGGGGATCGGACATCATCTTCTGATTCGCCGCATCGCGGACCTCTTTGGAAGGGTATTCAATCCAGCTGAATACCACTTCTTCATGCTCCTGTGCTTTCACAGCCATGCGAAAATCGGTCAGTTTGCCGTCGGGGACATCATCTGCCCAGCACTCCACTACGCGCAATGCACCGAACTCCTTGAAAAGCGGAGCTGCTTTTGCCGCCATCGCAATGTACGCCTCCTTGTTTTCAGCGGGTACGGCAACCACAAAGCCATCAACATACTTCATGAGAAAAACCTCCGAAGTGTACTGCGCGGCAAGCCGATTCCGGCCGCGTCAGTCGAGGTTAAGTTTAGTCGCCAGTAGGCGATCGCGCCCCAGGTGCATTCCTGATACGCGTACGTGACTGCGGCTGATGCCGAAACCACGGCAGGCAAAGCTGAATCAACGGTCCGATAGCCAAGGCATACAGCACCGTACCAACCCCCACGGTTCCCCCCAGCAGCCAACCGATAAGCAGCACCGACACTTCGATTGCGGTTCGAATTCGTCGTACTGGCCAGCCGGTACGCGCGTGGATACCGGTCATCAGACCATCACGCGGACCGGCGCCAAAACCTGCGCCAATGTACAGGCTGGTTGCTAACGCATTCAATATTACCGCTGAAACCAGCAGCCCACTGCGCGCCAGCAGGGATTCAAATCCAGGAATCACCAGCAGCGCGGCATCTGCCGCCAGCCCGATCATAATCACGTTGCTCAGCGTGCCAAAGCCTGGACGCTGGCGTAACGGTATCCACGCCAGCAGCACCAACACGCCCACGGCAATAATCACCACGCCGATATTCATTGACAATAAATTGGCTACACCCAGGTGAAACACGTTCCACGGATCGGCCCCTAAATCGGCACGGACAAACATCGCCGTCGACACACCGTACAGCGTCAGCCCGATAAATAGCTGAAGTAAACGACGCAGCATGCTTTTCCCCTCTCACTCTCGGATAACTTTCATCTTCACCGCAATTGGCACTATGATTAATGTCCAGTTTTCAAAAAGTGGACTGTTATGTCATCTCGCCGTTATGGAAGTCAGTCTTTGCAACGCCTGCTCGGACACTGGCTGGAAAGCCCCTCGCGAACGCCCATCTGGCGACAGCTGGCAGAAGCGTTACGTCTGCTTATTCTCGATGGTCGGCTGGCGCTGGATAGCCGCTTACCGGGTGAACGCGAGCTCGCCGTCGTCCTGCAAGTAAGTCGAACTACCGTCGCCAGCGCTATGGCGCAACTGCGTGAAGAGGGATATCTGGAAAGCCGTCATGGTAGCGGCTCACGGGTGATCCTGCCGGAACATATTCGCCATGTGCCAACCCGGACCAGCACCGGCACAGCGCTTGATTTGTCCACGGCGGCACTAAGTGCCGGTCCCGAAATTCATCAGGCTTACCAGCAGGCGCTGTTTGCTATGCCACAGCATTTGCTGAGCTCCGGGTATTTGCCGCAGGGGCTGTCGGTATTGCGTGAGTCCATCGCTCAGCATTATTGCGATCGCGGGCTCCCGACGCAGCCCGATGAAATCATGGTCGTGAATGGTGCAGTCAGCGGCCTGGCGCTGATCCTGCGTTTGCTCACCGGCCCCGGCGATCGCGTAGTGGTCGATCACCCCACTTATCCCCTGGCGATTGCCGCGATTCAAGGCGCATCCTGTCGCCCCGTCGGCGTGTCGCTACCCGAGCACGGTTGGGATACCGCGGGTCTGGTCGCCACCATCGCGCAAACCGCACCGAGAATGGCCTACCTGATGCCGGACTTTCACAATCCGACCGGGCGTTGCATGGACGCTGCAACTCGCCAGGTCGTGGCGGATATTGCCGAACGAACCCGCACTACCCTGGTGGTCGATGAGACGATGGTGAACCTGTGGTATGACGCCCCGCCGCCACCGCCGCTTGCCGCATTCAATCGCGACGCGCCGATCATTCTATTGGGTTCGGCCGGGAAAAGCTTTTGGGGGGGATTACGTCTGGGCTGGATCCGGGCGTCGGCGCGAACCATTGCGGCGCTGGTACAAACCCGCGACACCTTCGATTTAGGCTCCCCCGTGCTTGAACAACTCGCCACCAGCTGGCTGCTGGATAACGCCGCCGACTTTCTTCCTGACAGAAGACGGCTACTCACATCGCAGCGCGATCTGTGCTCGAGCCTGATGAACGCACATTTCCCAGAGTGGCAGTTTACCCCACCACAGGGAGGACTCTCTTTTTGGGTTGAACTGCCCGATACGCTGGCAACGCTATTCGCTACGCGCGCCGAAAGCGTAGGCATTCAATTAGGAACCGGTACGCGGTTTGGGCTTGATGGCGCATTCGATCGTTTTTTGCGTATGCCTTTCACGTTGCCGGATGACACAGCGCGTGCCGCCTTCAGGGTGTTACAACCCATTTGGGATAACCTGCGTTTGCAGGCCAGCAGCGGGAAAGTACGCAAAATAATCTAAGCGACGAGTCAAAGGACTCGCCCTTATAAGCCGGGATGGATGAAAGAGTCCCGGTGATATTACCGCTGAGGGGGAACCGGAAAACCCTTCAGTGAAATCACGAAATTTTCACCGTCTTTCTTAATTTTTGCCCCAGCATCACACCAGTCGGAGGCAATACGGAAGAACTCATCGCTGCCGACATTCCAGCTCAGGCGGACATGTTTCACATAACCGGAGCGTAGTAAATCACAAGCTTCGCCGTAATTACTGGCGGTTGAGAGCGGTTGTTGTTTCATTTTTTCTTCTTCAGTAGTCTGCGCAATGCTTTGATTTCTTTAGGAGTCAGTGCTTCAACTACGGACTCTTCCGTATGCTGGCTATCGATATCCTCAGCGGAGACTCCCGCCTCTTCAACGGCGGTAAACGCAATCAGCAGCAGTTTTTCCTTCGCAACACTTAAATTTTCGTTATGCACTTCAGCGTAATGGCGAAGCTTTTCTTTTAGCGCCTCATCAATTTTGACATTCAATACAGCGGTCGACATCGTAGAAAATCCTTGTGGTCAGCCAAAACACACCGGATGTAAGACCCTGTCGTTACAGCGCGATGGCGGCGGCAAAAGCAACAAATAACATCCCCGAAACACATTGACAGCATTTGATGACAATAAAATGACAATACGATGACAAAGAAAAGAAGATAAGAAGAAGGGAAATTGCCGGACGGCAGAATTGGGTGGGGGCCCTGCCAGCTACATCCCGGCACACACGTCATCTGCCTTGGCTGCTTCCTTCCGGACCTGACCTGGTAAACAGAGTAGTGTTGCGGGAGAACCAACAGAGCCCCCATTGAGAGCGTTGTTAACCAACGCGCAGGCGCATTATCACTGCTGCACCCTGTAATTGCAACCCATCCAGCATCGGATGCTGTTTTCTTGTGCAATGCGGCTTCACTCCCTCGCCATTCGGCATTATGCTGGAGGATTAGCGCAGGAATAAATAATGGATATACAAGACACTTTCCCCCAACGCGTCTGGCAAATCGTCGCGTCAATCCCCGAAGGTTTCGTCACCACGTATGGCGATGTTGCCAGGCTTGCCGGTTCGCCGCGCGCTGCGCGCCAGGTCGGCGGTGTGCTTAAGCGTCTCCCCGAAGGCAGCACTTTGCCCTGGCATCGGGTGGTTAATCGTCATGGTGCCATTTCGCTGACCGGCCCCGACTTACAACGGCAGCGTCAGGCGTTGCTGGCAGAAGGAATAGTGGTTTCAGGAAGCGGGCAGATAGATTTACAGCGCTATCGCTGGGTGTACTAACCCTCTCCAGGCGGAGAGGGTTACGACTGCCTTAGTACTGCGTGGGAGCAGGAACGGCAGAAGAGGGATTTACCTGGGTTGGTGACGTTGACGGCACCGTGGTGGCTGCCCCACCGCTTGCCTGAACCGGTACTGCTGTTTGCTGTACAGGGACCAGCGTCAGGTCAGCTTTCGTACCACCCTGATTAATGACCGTCTGAACGGTATCAGTAATAAAGACCAGTTTGTCATTAACCGTAATTGCCGCACTCAGCAGAATACGGGCGTTAGGCTGAATATCTGCCGGGTTAAATGGTAATACAAAGCTGAATGGCGCCTGCTTACCTTCAGTACGGACCGCTTTTTGCGACAGCACTTTTGACGGTGCATCGGCCAGCGACGCATCTGACAGCGTGACGGTCAGCACCGCATCGGGTGGCAAGGCCACTTTCTGGCGGATCCATACCGTACCAGAAACGTTTGGCTGTTGAATTTTAGACTGTGTGTCAGCAATTGACGTATTAGGGCTTGGCGCAGGTGTCTGAATATCTGCACTTTTATCAGCACAGGCCGCCAGAGCGACCGCAACCGCTAAACCACTTACCATGTGCACGAGTTTCATTAAATTCTCCTTATCATCTATGCACCAGCGAGAACTATCCTCGCCAGAAGAGTGGTTAACAAAAACATAACGTGACTAAGTGTGGCACAAGACAGCTGTTTTTGCCTGTAATAGGCCTTTAATTCAGACAATTGCACCCATCGGACCACTTTCAAAATTGCGTTATACTCTGCCTACCTCGCTGCGAGATCGATATAACCTGGAGAGCACGTATGAGTCTGGCGCTGAAAAATTTGCTGACATTGTTAAATCTGGAAAAAATTGAAGAAGGACTCTTTCGGGGCCAAAGTGAAGACTTAGGGTTACGTCAGGTTTTTGGGGGACAGGTTGTCGGTCAGGCGCTGTATGCCGCCAAAGAAACCGTACCGGAAGAGCGTCTGGTGCACTCCTTCCACAGCTACTTTTTACGCCCCGGCGATAGCCAAAAGCCCATCATCTATGATGTTGAAGTCTTGCGTGATGGTAACAGCTTCAGCGCGCGCCGCGTTGCCGCAATTCAGAATGGTAAACCCATTTTTTACATGACCGCCTCTTTCCAGGCACCGGAAGACGGATTTGAACATCAGAAAACCATGCCGGATGCACCGGGTCCCGATGAGCTGAAATCAGAAACAGAAATTGCCCGCTCAGTGGCGCATTTACTGCCGCCGCTGTTGAAAGAAAAATTTATCAACGATCGTCCGTTGGAAGTGCGCCCGGTTGAATTTCATAACCCCTTAAAAGGTCACGTCGCACCTCCGGCGCGCCAGGTATGGATCCGTGCAAACGGCGAGCTGCAGGACGATCTGCGCGTCCATCAATATCTGCTGGGTTATGCCTCAGACCTGAACTTCCTGCCTGTAGCGCTGCAGCCGTACGGGATTGGTTTTCTGGAAAAAGGGATTCAGATCGCCACCATTGACCATTCAATGTGGTTCCACCGTCCGTTCAATATTAATGAGTGGCTGTTGTATAACGTCGAAAGTACTTCTGCCTCCGGTGCCAGAGGTTTTGTACGCGGGGAGTTTTATACGCAGGACGGCGTGCTGGTCGCCTCTACCGTGCAGGAAGGGGTAATGCGTAATCGCAATTGAGAATTACCGGATGGTGGCGCAAAAGCGTTGCCATCCGGCAGATTGAAACATCAAGCGTTGTAAGCGTTCTCGCCGTGACTGTTCACATCCAGACCTTCGCGTTCCTGCTCTTCCGGTACGCGCAGACCCACCGTCATATCCGCCAGCTTATAGCCAATGAAGGCCACCACGCCGGACCAGACGATGGTGATCGCCACGCTTTCCAGTTGCACCAGCAGCTGATGCCCCATGGTCACTCCCTCAGCAAAGCCCACGCCGCCCAGTGAGCTGGCAGCGAAAACCCCGGTCAGGATGCAGCCAACAATACCGCACACGCCGTGCACGCCAAACACATCACACGGATCGTCCACGCGCAGAAAACGCTTCAGCATGGTTACGCCCCACAGGCCAGCCAACCCCGCAACCACACCGATAATCAGCGCCCCGCCGACACCGATGTAGCCACATGCAGGTGTTACGCCCACCAGACCCGCAATAGCGCCAGAACAGGCGCCCAGCAGAGACGGTTTGCCACGCAGCGCCCATTCACCGAAGATCCATCCGAGGATGGCGGCGGCGGTGGCGACCACGGTATTGACGAAAGCCAGTGCGGCAATTTCATTCGCCGTTCCCGCTGAACCGGCGTTAAAGCCAAACCAACCAATGTAGAGAATAGCGGTACCGGTGAAGACCATCGGCAGGTTATGCGGTTTAAAGGCTTCTTTGCCAAAACCGACGCGTTTACCAATCAGATACGCACCAACCAGACCGGCAATCGCTGCGTTGATGTGCACGACCGTCCCGCCGGCAAAATCCAGTGCGCCGTGAGAAGCCAGCAATCCGCCGCCCCAGACCATATGTGCAATGGGGATGTACGACAGCGTTAACCACACCACCACAAAAATCAGCACCGCAGAGAAACGAATACGCTCAGCCAGCGCCCCGACAATCAGCCCAACGGTGATGCAGGCAAAAGATCCCTGAAAAGCAACGTGAATGTACTGGTAGAAGCTCCCCGTGACCGCCGTCAGCGCGATGTTCTTCAGCAATACCCAGTTGAAGTTGCCGAAGAAATTATTCCCTTCGCCAAAGGCCAGTGAGTAGCCATAAACCACCCATAGAATACAAACCAGAGCGAATGTCACCGTCACCTGAGTCAGCATCGACAGTACGTTCTTACCGCGAATCAAACCGCCGTAGAACAACGCAATGCCAGGGATAGTCATAAACAGCACCAGCGCGGTACAGATCATCATAAAAGCGTTATCTGCTTTATCCGCAACCGCCGGTGCCGCCATCGCCAGTCCCGGCAGTAGTGCCAGTGAAGCAATACCCGTTTTCATCGTTGCTATCTTCATTTTTTGGTTTCCTATCACTGTGTGCCAGAAGTTACAGTGCGGCTTCGTCGGCTTCGCCGGTACGAATACGAATCACACGTTGCAGCTCGGCGACGAAGATTTTGCCGTCGCCAATTTTTCCGGTGTATGCCGCCTTACTGATGACATCAATCACGCCATCCAGTTGGTCGTCGGCAATCGCCACATCAATCTTCACCTTTGGCAGAAAATTGACGCTATATTCAGCCCCACGGTACAGCTCAGCATGACCTTTCTGTCGGCCAAACCCCTTCACTTCGGTGACGGTCAGCCCCTGAATACCAATAGACGACAGTGCTTCACGGACGTCTTCCAGTTTGAACGGTTTGATTACCACGGTAACCAGCTTCATAGATCCCCTCCAGTCAGAATTCAGTAGTGGCTGCAGATACACGAGAGGAATATTGCAAGGGGTGTGCCAGGAATGAAAAACGCGGAATGATTCAGGTTCGCCGGGTACTATCGGGAGAGAAAAAGAAAAAACGCACTATAACGGTGCATAGTGCGTTACATTTTTGCACCAGATTGTTGATTGCCGGATGGCGGCGTAAACGCCTTACCCGGCCTACGATACCGCGTGGCCGGATAAGCACTGCGCCGTCAGGCGATAACAGAATCCTCTTGCGTGCTGGCGGCTAACTCTTCGCCCGCCAGCTGCAGCTGATACATCTGCCAGTAACGGCCTTGCGCCGCCAGTAATTGCTGGTGCGTACCACGCTCAACCGCCTGACCGCGATGCAGCACCAGAATGGTATCCGCATCGACAATCGTCGATAACCGATGCGCAATCACCACCAGCGTAGTGTGTTCACGGACCGCCGCCAGCGCGTGCTGAATGGCCTGTTCAGTACCGGAATCAATACTGGCCGTGGCTTCATCGAGGATCAGCACCTGCGGCGTTTCAACCAATACCCGCGCCAGCGCCAGCAGCTGTTTCTGCCCAACGGAGAGATTATTGCCCTGCTCGCCCAGCCGGGTATGGATCCCCTCGCTCAAACCCCGAGCCAGTTCTGCCAGTTGCACAGTCTCCAGCGCCTGCCAGACCCGCTCTTCTGAGATATCGCGACCCAGCGTGACGTTTGCCAGGAAGGTATCCGCCATCACCACCGGATCCTGCTGCACCATCGCGATGCCCTGACGTAACGCACCGTGGCTCAGAGAAGACAACGGACGTCCGTCAAGGCGGATTTCCCCCTGCGTAAGCGGGTAATATCCCATCAGCAGGCTGGCCAGCGTGCTTTTGCCGCTGCCTGTGTGTCCGACCAAAGCCACAAAGCTGCGCGAAGGCACGGACAGACTGATGTTTTGCAGCACCAGGTTGTCGTCGCGATAGGCAAATGAAACGTTATCCACCTCAATGTCTCCGCTTTTGAGCGGGCGATCGTCTTCACCATAGCGCTGACGAGGCCCGTCCATCAGTTCGAACACTCGCTCACCAGCGACAACCGCCTGCTGCAGCATTGATTGCTGGGTGGTCAGCTCGATCAGCGGTTCGTTCAAACGGCCGAGGTAGCTGAT
The DNA here is from genome assembly GCF_001037485.2 of Citrobacter sp. MGH105. Taxonomy (NCBI): domain Bacteria; kingdom Pseudomonadati; phylum Pseudomonadota; class Gammaproteobacteria; order Enterobacterales; family Enterobacteriaceae; genus Citrobacter; species Citrobacter sp. MGH105. Next base: position 3,863,826 of record NZ_CP073048.1, read on the forward strand.
GAACGCGTACAGCACGCCAACCTCGATGGAGGTGCCAGAGGTAAAACTGAACAGCATCAGCAAACCGCAGAGGATCAGCGCCGAGAACAGGCTCAGCAGCGGACGCAGCAAAAAACCATCCAGTCGCAGGGTTTGCATACGCGCCATATAGTGCGAGCGGCTGGCCTCGCCCATTCTCTCGCCAAACCTTGCCTGCTGGCGGAACTGCTGGATAACGCTCATGCCGTTGATGACTTCGTTAAAGCCATCGTTAATATCCGCCAGATAAGCGCGCACCCGACGCACAATCGGGGTGCTGTAGCGTTGGTAAATCACCATCACCACCAGCACGGCTGGGAAAATGGCCATTGCCACCAGCGCCATGCGCCATTCCAGGCTGAACATTGCCACTAACATCGCGCCGATTAAGGCCGCGCTGCGCAGGACCGTTGCGACCACCGTCACGTACAGGTCGCGAATAACTTCAGTATCATTGGTCACGCGGGAGATAAGCTGCCCGACGGGCTGAGTATCAAAAGCACTGAGCGGCTGGCGCAGCGCAGCGTCCATTACGTCGGTGCGTAACTGTTGTACTACGCCAACCGCCGCCTGGTTAAACAGCAATGACTGCGCGTAATGCAGACCTGCCGCCAGCAGTTGCAGACCGACATAGGCCGCAACCAGCCCGGCAACCATCGCCAATGGCAGATTGTTCTTCGCCACCATGTTATCGATAAAATAGCTAATCAGCAGCGGACCGCTGACTTCCGCCGCCGCAGCCACCCATAGCATGACTACCGCAATCGCCAGCTGTTTTCGCCATGGGGAACCATACGCCAGCAGTCTTTTCAGAGTTGGCCATAATTGCCCGAAACTACGCATTAGCCGCCTCCTCGTTTATCTCTGGTGCATCAGACAGCGCCGCTTCAAGTTGCTGATAGCGGTACATGTCGCGATACCAACCGGGCTGTTGCACTAAAGATTCATGCTCACCGCGCTGAGCAATATGCCCATGCTGCATCACGATAATCTCGCTGGCTTCCGTCAAAGCCGATAAACGGTGTGCGCTGATAATCACGGTTCTGCCTTCGCCCCACTGGCGCAGGTTATGTAGGATCTGATGTTCGGTACGACCATCCACCGCCGACAGCGCATCATCCAGAATCAGAATTTCAGCGTTCAGCAGTAACGCTCGAGCGATAGAAATACGCTGTTTTTGCCCGCCAGACAGCATCACCCCGCGTTCGCCCACTTCGGTGTCGTAGCCCTGAGGAAGACGTAAAATATCCTCATGAACGCTGGCAAGGCGCGCCACATGCTCGATCTCTTCCTGCGTGGCCTGCGGGCGTCCTAAGGCGATGTTATTACCGACGGTATCGGAAAACAGGAATGGCGTCTGGCTGACAACCGCCAGTCGGCTGCGCCAGCTATCCAGCTGTAAGCGCGTTAATGGGATATCATGAAAGCGCACATCGCCCTGGGTGATATCAAAATGACGCTGGATCAGCGACAGTACCGTACTTTTTCCCGCACCGGTCGGACCACAGATGCCCAGCATCTGTCCAGGTTTGAGCTGGAAATTCACATTTTCCAGCGCCGGGTGGGTGGTTTGCGGGTAACAAAATTCGCGAATCGCCACCGCCAGCTCCCCGCGTCCTTCCGGCACCGGTTCAGTACCGTCATCCACTACCGGCGCTTCTGCCAGCATGGCGCGAATTCGGCTATACGCGGCGCTGCCGCGTTCGACGATGTTAAACATCCAGGCCAGCGCCAGCATCGGCCAAATCATCAGACCGAGATACATCATAAAGCTGGTGAGCTGCCCGAGCGTCAGCGAGCCGTGAACCACCATCCAGCTTCCCCCGGCAATCGCCAGCAGGTTAGCCATACCAATGGCGATATAAATCGTAGGATCAAAGCGGGCGTCAATGCGCGCCACACTCAGGTTTTTCTTACCGGTATCTTCAGCATCAGCGGCAAATAATGCCGACTGCCGATCCTCCAGCCCAAAGGCCTTGATCATACGAATACTGGTCAGGCTTTCCTGAGTACGATCGTTGAGACTGGAAAACGCCGCCTGCGCCAGCTTAAAACGGTGATGGAGTCGATCGCCGTAACGTTTGATCATCAACGCCATCACCGGCATCGGCAGCAGCGCAATGAGCGTCAGTTGCCAACTTATCTGCGTTGACATCACGATCAGCACCGCACACCCCATAACCAGCGAATCTACCAGCGTCAGCACCCCTTCTCCGGCGGCAAATACGACGCGATCGACATCGTTGGTTGCCCGCGCCATCAGATCGCCCGTACGGTGCCGCAGATAAAATTCTGGATGCTGGCGACTCAACTGACGGTAATAATCTTCCCGCAGCTCAACCGCCAGTTGGTAGGATGCGCCAAAGAGCAGCACGCGCCAGACATAACGCAGCAAATAAACCACCACGGCAATCAGGGCAATTGTCCCCACCCACATCAGCAGCCGCTCGGTGGTGAAGCGTTGAGTCGTCACGCCATCCACAATGATCCCGACCACTTTCGGCGGAATAAGCTGAAGGATAGCGATGATGATAAGCAGGGCCACTGCCCCGAGGTAGCGACGCCACTCCCGGCGGAAGTACCAGCTTAATTGAGCAAATAATCGCACGCGTTATGTCCTGACAAGATTTCCGGCAATAAGCGCCGGGAGAATTATTCAATAGGTAGAGCAGTTGTGTATTTAATCTGTTCCATGGCAAAGCTGGAGGTGACGTCAGACAGGCCCGGTACGCTGTTCACCAGGCGCTTATAGAATTCATCATAGCTTTTCATATCAGCAACCTGCACTCGCATCAGGTAGTCATACTCCCCTGCCATACGCCAGAACCCCAGAACCTCGGGCATTCCGGTCACTTCAGTGACAAAGCGGCAATACCATTCGCTGCTGTGATGCTGAGTTTTGATCAGCACAAACGCGGTGAGTCCCAGCCCCAGTTTTTCTGGATCCAACAGGGCGACTCTGCCCAGCAGGATACCGTCATCCTCAAGTCGTTTGAGACGTTTCCAGCAGGGGGTGGTAGTCAGATTAACGGCATCTGCTAATGCCTGCAAAGAAAGGGTGCAGTCCTGTTGCAGTAAGCCGAGTAGCTTGCGGTCAATTTTGTCTAACATATCCACTCCACAGAGAAGAATTTTCTCCTTACATTCTATTTTAAAGGCTAAATGGCAACAATTTTTTCCGTGCTTTTCGCTATTCTGGGCACAAAATGACAAATGGATATCTATTAATGATGAATAGCTCCTGGGTTAAAAACGCCATCAATGAAATCAACGCGGATTATCAGCGTTCTGCGGATACGCATCTCATTCGCCTGTCGCTACCGGCGTTCCCGGGCATTCAGCTCTATTTAAAAGATGAGAGCACGCATCCGACCGGGAGTCTGAAGCATCGTCTGGCGCGCTCACTGTTTCTGTACGGATTGTGCAATGGCTGGATCAAAGAAGGCACCACCATCATTGAATCATCGTCCGGTTCAACGGCGGTCTCTGAAGCTTATTTCGCTCGACTGTTAGGGTTGCCATTTATTGCCGTCATGCCTTCCTGTACGGCAAAACGTAAAGTTGAACAGATTGAATTTTACGGCGGTCGCTGTCATTTCGTGGAAAGCGCCTGCGAAATCTATGCGGCCTCTGAGCAACTGGCGCGTGAGCTGAACGGTCATTACATGGACCAGTTCACTTACGCTGAGCGCGCCACCGACTGGCGCGGCAATAATAATATCGCCGACAGCATCTTTCGTCAGATGCAGTGCGAGCCCAACCCCGTTCCCCGCCATATTGTGATGAGCGCCGGAACCGGTGGCACCTCAGCAACCATTGGCCGCTATATTCGCTGTCAGGGCTACGACACTCAACTGATGGTGGTAGACCCGGAAAACTCGGTCTTTCTGCCCTTCTGGCAGGATCGCGATGCCACGTTACGCAGCCCGGTAGGAAGTAAAATTGAAGGTATCGGGCGTCCGCGCGTAGAACCCTCTTTCATTCCTGACGTGGTCGATGAAATGCTGCGCGTGCCGGATGCCGCAAGCGTGGCCACCGCGCACTGGCTGGAAACGCAGTTGGGCCGCAAAGTCGGCGCTTCAACTGGCACCAATATGTGGGGAACGCTGCAACTTGCCGCCCGTATGCGCGATGCCGGAGAAAGCGGCTCACTGGTGACGCTGTTGTGTGACAGCGGCGAACGCTATCTGGAAACCTACTACAACCCACAGTGGGTCGATGCACACATCGGTGATTTAACGCCGTGGAAAGCGGAGCTCGCCCGACTACTGAACACCCATTAATAGGATAAAAAAAAGCCAGACGCGAAGTCTGGCTTGCTGGAAGGGATCTCTCATTCGGGGGAATAAGGTAGATGCGGATTGTCCAGCCAATGCGTCAAAAAGTGTGACACTGCCTGATTACGGCAATGCCCAATCACCGATAAATGAGGCAGTTCAGCAATCAGTTGCGGCATCGCGTTACCCATAATCAGGCCGCGCCCAACGCTGCCTAACATTTCGCGATCGTTCATGGCATCGCCAAACGCCATACACTCGGCCATTGAATAACCTAAATAGTCGCTCAACACCGCCAATGCCGATCCTTTATTACAGCCCAGCGGCAGCACCTCAAGGCAATCAAACGCGGAAAAACAGAGATTCGCCTGTTCACCCAGCGCTTCATTCAGTTGAATGCGCAATTGGATCAGAGAATCATGATCGCCGCAGAAACAGACTTTCGTGACCTGATGCGCCGGAATACGTTTCACATCGACGATCTGGTAGCGAAATCCGCTATACACATGCGCCTGCAGCAGTGAGGGGATCTCTTGTCCGGTGAACCAGCCATTGTCATTAAAGACATGCATGCTTGCGGTAGTGTCCCACTTCTGATGCAACACAATGTCCGCGACATTCGGATCCAGATCCTGACGGTGTAACACATCGCCCTCAAGTGAGTGAATGCGCGTGCCATTACCCGTGATCAAAAAGGCGTCCAGTGAGATCGAGCCTAAAATATGGCGCATCTCAAGCACATGGCGACCGGTAGCAAATGTCAGAGTAATATCGCGTTCACGCAGGCGCGACAGCGTTGAAAGCGTTTCGTCACCTAAATGGTGATTCGGCATCAAAAGGGTGCCATCCATATCAAATGCAGCCAGACGAGCCATTTCTTTCTCCACACTGTGACGCGGTTAACTTGTGATCCAGTATCACCTGAGATATACGGAAGTAATAGTGAATAGATAAAATGAATTGTTCCGGGTTTCTCTACGCATAAACCGTTAACGAACACCCTGAAGGAAAAAGTATCAATGCGTCTGCTTAATCGCCTGAACCAGTACCAACGCCTGTGGCTGCCCTCGAACGGCGAACCGCAGTCGGTGACCGTCGGGGAACTGGCCGAACGCTGTTTTTGTAGCGAACGCCATGTGCGTACCCTGCTAAAGCAAGCGCAGGATGCGGGCTGGCTGGAGTGGCATGCCCAGTCGGGGCGCGGGAAACGCGGGCAGCTGCGGTTTTTAGTGACGCCAGATTCACTGCGCAACACCATGATGGAACAGGCGCTGCAAAAGGGCGAGCAGCTTAGCGTACTGGAACTGGCTCAGCTGGCGCCGGGTGAATTAAGAACACTGTTACAACCGTTTATGGGCGGTCAGTGGCAAAACGACACGCCAACCCTGCGTATACCCTATTACCGCCCGCTCGACCCCTTGCACCCCGGGTTTCTCCCCGGTCGCGCGGAGCAACACCTCGCTGGACAAGTTTTCTCTGGCCTGACCCGGTTTGACAGCACTACGCAACGTCCCTGTGGAGACTTAGCCCACCACTGGAATATCTCCGCTGACGGCCTGCGCTGGGATTTCTATATTCGTTCCACCCTGTACTGGCATAACGGCGATGCGGTCAGCAGCACACAGCTACATCAGCAGTTGCTGAAGCTGTTAGAACTCCCCGCGCTGAATAAGCTGTTTATCAGCGTAAAGCGCATTGAGGTGACGCATCCCCAGTGTCTGACCTTTATTCTGCATCGTCCCGACTTCTGGCTGGCGCACCGTCTGGCAAGCTACAGCAGTCACCTGGCGCATCCTGAGCACCCGTTTGTGGGTACCGGCCCGTTCCGGTTGACGCTGTTTACTCCTGAGCTGGTGCGTATCGAGAGTCACGATCACTACCATCTGAGTCATCCGCTGCTAAAAGCCATTGAATACTGGATAACCCCGCAGCTCTTCTCCCAGGATTTGGGCACCAGCTGTCGCCATCCGGTGCAAATTGCGATTGGTAAACCCGAAGAGTTGCCTATGCTAAGCCAGGTAAGCAGCGGGATCAGTCTTGGTTTTTGCTATCTCACGCTCAGAAAAAGCGCGCGCCTGAATACGCAGCAGGCCCGTAGACTGATCAATATCATCCACCGTTCTTCCCTGCTACAAACGCTTGAAGTGGATGAAAATCTGATCACGCCAAGCAATGCACTGCTCCCCGGATGGACTATCCCGCAATGGGATGAACTCGATGAGGTGGCATTACCGGAAAAGCTGACGCTGGCTTATCACCTGCCGGTAGAACTTCACGCTATGGCTGAACAGCTTCGCCAGGCGCTGGCGCTGCTCGGCTGTGAATTAACGCTTATTTTTCATAATGCTAAAAACTGGGATGGCGATCATCCCTTAGCCCAGGCCGACCTGATGATGGGCGACAGGCTGATTGGTGAGGCACCTGAATATACTCTCGAACAGTGGTTGCGCTGCGATCAGCTCTGGTCACATGTATTGAATGCGCCCGCATACACACATTTGCAAACGACCCTGGATGCCCTACAAATTCAGGCCGATGAGGACGATCGCCACGCGGCTTTACAGCAAGTTTTCGCCACGCTAATGCATGACGCTACCCTGACGCCACTGTTCAATTATCACTATCGCATCAGCGCGCCACCGGGCGTGAACGGCGTACGCCTGAATCCTCGTGGCTGGTTCGAGTTTACCGAAGCCTGGCTGCCACCTCCTTCAGCGTGAAGAAGCTGGTCGACGGCACGCCCAGGCGCTACCATAAGGGCTTCGTTATTTTGTCAGGAAAAGCCATGAAACGTGCCGTTGTTGTATTCAGTGGAGGTCAGGACTCCACGACTTGTCTGGCGCAAGCGCTGCATCAGTATGATGAAGTGCACTGCGTGACCTTTGATTATGGTCAGCGCCATCGCGCTGAGATTGATGTCGCACGTGACCTGGCCTTAAAACTTGGCGCGCGCGCGCACAAAGTACTTGATGTCACATTGCTCAGTGAACTGGCTGTCAGCAGCCTGACCCGCGATAACATTCCGGTACCCGATTACGAACCGGATGCGAACGGCATTCCCAATACCTTTGTGCCAGGACGCAATATTCTGTTCTTAACGCTGGCAGCAATTTACGCGTACCAGGTGCAGGCAGAGGCGGTCATTACCGGCGTTTGTGAGACCGATTTCTCCGGCTATCCGGACTGTCGCGATGAGTTCGTTAAAGCCCTGAACCATGCTGTAAGCCTGGGGATGGCGAAAGATATTCGCTTTGAAACCCCACTGATGTGGATCGATAAAGCCGAAACCTGGGCACTGGCCGATTACTGGGGCAAGCTGGACCTGGTACGCGAAGAAACGCTGACCTGCTATAACGGCATCAAAGGTGACGGTTGCGGTCACTGTGCGGCGTGTAATCTGCGTGCCAACGGCCTGAACCATTATCTGGCGGATAAACCGGCAGTGATGGCGGCAATGAAACAGAAAACCGGGTTAAAGTGATTGTATTGCCGGATGGCGCTTTGCGTATCCGGCCTACTTGCAGTTGCAGCAACTCTTGTAGGCCGGATAAGACGCTTGAGCGTCGCCTTCCGGCAGTCGCAGCCACTACTGCACCATCTGCTCCAGTTTTTCGCGCAACTCCCCTTCCAGCGGCAGCGCTTTTTGCGTCTTCAAATCAATGCAGACGAACGTAATCAGCGCATCAGCCACCACCTGCCCTTCCGGCTCCAGGGTAATGGTCTGATTTAACACACCACTTTTGCCATTTAACTGTTGAACCTGACTGGTGATAGTCAGCAGGTCGCTCAGCACCGCAGGACGGCGATAGTTGATATTAATATTCACGACCACAAAAGCGATGTTGTGTGCGGTCATCCACTGAAAGCTGTCGCTGTTTTCCAGACCATCCCAGCGGGCCTCTTCCAGAAACTCCAGATAGCGGGCATTGTTAACGTGCTGATAGACATCAAGATGAAAACCACGAACTTTGATTTGTGTTTGCATAGCGCAGGAGCCTTACGTTGTTTTTATAGGAACAGACTTTAGGGTAAAGAGGTCATAACTGGTATGACCTCTACAGTCTGGCAAACTTTCAGCGCTCTGCAAGTTATTAAAGTGTTAAAACTGCCAGATTACGCTCAACCAGCGAACTACCCATGCCCGGCACCTGTTTTAAATCGTCCACCGTTTTAAACGGCCCGTACTCCTCACGATAGCTCACAATCGCCTGCGCTTTCTTTAGACCCACGCCATTCATGACTCGCGCTAAATCCTCAGCAGAAGCGCTGTTGATGCTTACCCTGGTACCTTCATCGTCGCTTGCTTTAGCGGGCAGTGTGGCTTTGCTGTGTGCCGCCCCTGAGTTTTCCGCTTTGGTTTGAGTCGCCTGGCTTTTGGCGACAGGCTCAGCCGCCAATGCGGTTTGGGCCATACCAGCGCAGGTCAATGAAAGAGTGATAAGCAGAGCTTTGATTCCATGTTTCATACTGTTTTCTCCTTGTTTGTTAACAGTGGAATCACGATAGCGAGGTGCAGAACGGCAGACAAACGGCAAATATCAGAAATGGAAAAGGCCGCGAAAGCGGCCTTTGGTAGATACAACTTTTTGCAATTTTTTGCGAACTGCCTCGGTTATTGCTGCTGTTCCAGCGCATCACCGATTTTAATTTTTGCGGCTTTACGCAGGTTGCTCATCAGCGCTTCAAAGACAATCTGCGCGTTGTTCTGAGTGATCCCCTGAACCATCGCTTTCTTCTGCGCTTCAGGCATAGAACCGGCTTTCACCTCGTCCAACGCCAACAGAACAACGTTACCCTGCATGTCGTTCGCGACGCCGTAGCTCGGTTTGTCTTTCGCCGGCAGGCTCAGACCAAAGGCAGCCTGGCTCAGCGGATCCTGACCTGTACGGCTCAGCGTTTTCGCCTCGCCAAAGCTCAGACCCGCCGCTTTCATCGCTTCATCGCCTTTACCGGCTTTCAGATCCGCCAGCAGTTTATCGGCATCAAGCTTCGCCTGCTGCTCTGCTTTATTGTGCTTAACGAGCGCAGTTACCTGCTCTTTCACTTCAGCCAGTGGCTTCACGGCTTCGGCTTTGTGCTCTGCAATACGCAGCACGAACGCACGATCGCCGTCCACGGTGATGATATCGGAGTTACTGCCAGGCGTACCGTTCTCACCAACCAGACCACCATTGAAAATGATGTCAGCGACTGGTTTGAAATTCAGTTCTTCCGGCAGGCTGTCACGGCTAAACCAGCCCGTTTCAACCGCTTTCATACCCGCAGCCTGCTCTGCACCCGCCAGAGATTCGTTATCGTTGCTGGCCGCGTCGCTGACTTTCTGCTGCAGCGCATAGTACGCATCCAGCGCTTTTTCCTGCTTCACTTTTGCCGCAATCTCGTCACGGGCTTCGCTCAGCGGTTTAACTTGCGCGGGCTGTACGTCGTCAAGACGCGCAACGAGGAAACCAACGGAAGACTTAATTACGCCAGACAGTTGGCCTTTTTCTTTCAGACCAGCATTTTTCAGCTCATCCGGGGTGGTGGAATCTTCCAGCCATCCCATATCGCCACCTTTACGGGCAGAGATGATATCGGCAGATTTTTCTTTCGCCAGCGCAGCAAAATCACCGCCTTTGTTCAGCTCATCCAGTACCGCTTTGGCTTCATCTTCCGTTTTGGTCTGAATGATACTGTAGCGGTTACGCTGCGGCTGAGTGAACTGATCCTGATGCTGGTCATAGTAAGACTGAATATCAGCATCGCTGGCCGTCTCCTGCATAGCAGCAGCGTCCAGCTTGATGTAGCTCACGCGGAACTGTTCCGGCGTCATAAAGTTGTTTTTATTCTGCTCGTAGTAGCTGGCAACTTCCTGCTCGGTAACAGACTGCTTCGCGGCCAGTGCGTTAACGTCAATCGTCGCCTCGCGCACGATACGCTGCTGCGCGACCAGCGCTGCCAGTTCGTCCGTTTCGCCTTTCAGCATGAAGTCCGTACCGGCAACACCGTTAATCAGCTGCTGTGTCGTAAGCTGATTACGTAATGCCTGAGCGTACTGGTCTGCAGTCATTCCCATTTGATTGACAATCGCGTTGTAGCGGTTGTTATCAAACTTGCCGTCCACCTGGAACGCAGGCGTGGCGAAAATGGCCTGTTTAACCTGATCGTCGCTGATGTTGAGCTTAAGCTCGCGGGAATACTGATCCAGCAGAGCTTCGTCAACAAGACGATTCAGCACCTGCTGACGCAGCGTTTTCATATAACCTTCGTTCGCGGCCAGCTCGGAGTATTGATCGCCCAGCTGTTGCTGCATGCGGTTACGTTCACTGTTGAACGCATTCTCGAACTGCCCGCGGCTGATCTCCTGGCCATTCACTTTGGCGGCGAAGTTATTGCCCCCGCCAATCAGGTAACCACTCACGCCGGTCAAAATGAACGACACGATAATGATACCGAAAATAATCTTGAGCACGAGACTGTTAGCAGCCGTGCGTAAGCTGTCCATCATGGTGTAACCACACTCCGCTGTAGATGACTATACGCGTTATCCTTTCTGCTGCCCCCGCGTTGATGACAACAACGGCAACAAGGATTTTGAGTATATATGCTTCACGCAGCATAGCGTTTCCTGAACGCTGCGCACAAAGGTCTATTGTGACAAGAAACAGGGGCAATTGTCAGCCCACAACGCGTAGAAAGTACCGGAATTACAAATAAAAAAGGCACATCAGTCGATGCGCCCTTGTACTTCGTCACATCCCCAAAGGGGAAATCACTTAGTTTACCGCGTCTTTCAGTGCTTTACCTGCACGGAAGCCCGGTACTTTAGCCGCGGCGATGGTGATCTCTTTACCTGTTTGCGGGTTGCGACCAGTACGGGCAGCACGCTCTTTAACGGCAAAAGTACCAAAACCTACCAGCGCTACGTCATCACCTTCTTTCAGAGATTCAGTAACAGAAGCAATAATTGCATCTAACGCACGTCCAGCCGCAGCTTTAGAGATATCAGCCCCTGCAGCAATTTTGTCGATCAGTTGAGATTTATTCACTCTTCTCTTCCTCTTTATAATTTATATCGCACCTGAATCCTTCAAAGTGCGACCGCGCAGCAGTTATATCAGGCCTGCCATGCCCTTACAACACCCGTTAATGATGGCAAGCCCAATCCGTTATCTAAATTAGCTATACAAAAAAAGGCTGGCAAGCCCGAAATGGCCTGCCAGCCCTGTTTTTATTAATGCTCTTTGCGCGAGGTCACTATTTTGCCGTCACAACCTGCATTCCAGAGGGTTCATTTTGCAACGCAAGAGTCAGAACTTCCTCAATACGTTTCACCGGGTGAATATTAAGATCGGCAATTACGTTGTCCGGAATCTCTTCCAGGTCACGTTTGTTCTCATCGGGAATTAAGACCGTCTTAATGCCGCCACGGTGTGCCGCCAGCAGTTTTTCTTTCAAACCACCGATAGGCAGAACCTGACCACGCAGGGTGATCTCACCCGTCATCGCCACGTCGGCGCGAACTGGGTTACCGGTAAGACAAGAAACCAGCGCAGTACACATAGCAATACCCGCACTTGGACCGTCTTTCGGCGTCGCCCCTTCAGGTACGTGAACATGGATGTCGCGTTTTTCGTAAAAGTCCGGGTTAATACCCAGTTTTTCCGCACGCGCACGCACCACGGTCAGCGCAGCCTGAATCGACTCCTGCATGACTTCACCCAGAGAACCGGTGTAGGTCAACTTACCTTTACCCGGTACGCAGGCGGTTTCGATGGTCAGCAGATCGCCGCCCACTTCCGTCCACGCCAGCCCCGTCACCTGACCAACGCGGTTTTCGTTGTCCGCGCGGCCATAGTCAAAGCGCTGTACACCCAGATAGTCGTGCAGGTTGTCGCCATTGATCTCAATATGTTTCAGCGATTTATCCAGCAGCAGCTGTTTCACCGCTTTACGGCACAGTTTAGAGATTTCACGTTCCAGACTACGCACACCTGCTTCACGGGTGTAGTAACGAATAATGCCCACAATGGCGCTATCGTCGACCGTCAGCTCACCTTTTTTCAGCGCATTACGCTCAATCTGTTTCGGTAACAGGTGACGTTTGGCAATGTTCAGCTTTTCGTCTTCGGTATAACCGGACAGACGGATCACTTCCATACGATCCAGCAACGGTGCCGGAATATTCATGGAGTTAGAGGTCGCAACAAACATCACGTCGCTGAGATCGTAGTCCACTTCCAGGTAGTGATCGCTGAACGCCACGTTCTGCTCTGGATCCAGCACCTCAAGCAGTGCGGAAGCCGGATCGCCACGCATGTCGGAAGACATTTTGTCGATCTCATCAAGCAGGAACAGCGGGTTTTTAACGCCCACTTTGGCCATTTTCTGGATCAGTTTACCCGGCATAGAACCGATATAGGTCCGGCGGTGACCACGAATTTCGGCTTCATCACGCACGCCGCCCAGCGCCATACGGATGTATTTACGCCCAGTTGCCTTCGCGATGGACTGCCCCAGAGAGGTTTTACCTACCCCCGGCGGTCCAACCAGACACAGGATCGGCCCCTTGATTTTATTTACACGGCTTTGAACCGCGAGGTACTCAAGGATACGATCTTTGACGCGCTCCAGACCATAATGGTCGGTATCGAGGATTTCCTGCGCCTGACGTAGGTCTTTTTTGACCTTGCTACGCGCATTCCACGGCACCTGTACCATCCAGTCGATGTAGCCACGCACCACGGTCGCTTCCGCCGACATAGGAGACATCATTTTCAGCTTCTGCAGTTCTGCTTCCGCTTTCTCTTTTGCCTCTTTCGGCATTTTCGCCGCGTCGATTTTACGCTTCAACGCTTCGTTTTCGTCCGGTGCATCGTCCATCTCACCGAGTTCTTTCTGAATAGCTTTCATCTGCTCGTTCAGATAGTACTCACGCTGAGATTTTTCCATCTGCTTTTTCACACGGTTGCGAATGCGTTTCTCAACCTGCAGCAGATCGATTTCAGACTCCATCATCGCCATCAGATATTCCAGACGTTCGTTAACGTCGGACATCTCCAGCACGGACTGCTTGTCAGCCAGCTTCAGCGGCATGTGTGCAGCGATGGTATCCGCCAGACGTGCAGGATCGTCAATGCTGTTCAGCGACGTCAGCACTTCTGGTGGGATTTTCTTGTTCAGCTTGATATAGCCTTCGAACTGGCTGATAGCGGTACGCACCAGCACTTCCTGTTCGCGCTCATCAATAGCAGGCGAGTCAAGGTACTCTGCTTTCGCAGAGAAATGCTCGCCGTTGTCAGACAGCGCAGAAATACGCGCACGCTGTAACCCCTCGACCAGCACTTTTACGGTGCCGTCAGGCAGTTTCAGCATCTGCAAAATAGAGGCCACGGTCCCGACGGTGAAAAGATCGTTTACACCCGGCTCATCCGTTGACGCTTCTTTCTGTGCGACCAGCATGATTTTTTTATCATGGTCCATAGCCGCTTCCAGACAACGGATAGATTTTTCCCGCCCTACAAATAAGGGTATGACCATGTGCGGATAAACCACCACATCGCGCAACGGCAATACGGGGATTTCAATGCGTTCAGAACGCTCAGGATTCATAGAGCTCTCTCTTAGTTTAGTTTCCGCCAGGTAATCAGGTGGTACGACTGTGCTTCACACCACCTTTAACATGTATGTCAGTATATGGGGATGTTTCCCACACATTCAACGCCATGTTTACGGAAAAATAAAAGGGGAGATAAAATCCCCCCTTTTTAATTAAATGTCTGTATGAATTGATGAATTATTCGCCAGATGCCTGCTGCGCTTCCGGCTTACCGTAAATCAGTAATGGCTTGCTCTGACCGCCAATCACCGACTCATCGATCACCACTTTTTCGACGTCTTCCATAGAAGGCAGATCGTACATGGTGTCGAGCAGCGCGGCTTCGACGATAGAACGCAGACCACGAGCACCGGTTTTACGCGCCATCGCTTTCTTAGCGATCGCATCCAGCGCTTCCTCACGGAATTCCAGATCGACACCTTCAAGATTGAACAGCGCCTGGTACTGCTTGGTCAGGGCGTTTTTCGGCTCTTTGAGGATCTGGATCAACGCTTCTTCGCTCAGCTCGCTCAGCGTTGCCACAACCGGCAGACGACCGATGAACTCAGGGATCAGACCAAATTTGATCAGATCTTCCGGTTCAACCTGCGACAGCAGTTCACCTTCGCTGGCTTTATCAGACTGTGCTTTTACCGTTGCGCCAAAACCAATGCCGGAGCCGGTTTCAACACGGTTAGCAATCACTTTATCCAGACCGGCAAAGGCACCACCGCAGATAAACAGGATCTTGGAGGTATCAACCTGCAGGAATTCCTGCTGAGGATGTTTACGACCACCCTGTGGCGGAACGGCAGCAACCGTCCCTTCGATCAGTTTCAACAGCGCCTGCTGTACACCTTCGCCGGAAACGTCACGGGTAATAGATGGGTTATCAGACTTACGAGAAATCTTGTCGATCTCATCGATATAGACGATCCCACGCTGTGCTTTCTGCACGTCGTAATCGCACTTCTGCAACAGCTTCTGAATAATATTTTCAACATCTTCACCCACATAACCGGCTTCGGTCAGCGTGGTGGCATCAGCCATGGTGAACGGAACGTCCAGCAGGCGCGCCAGCGTTTCAGCCAGCAGCGTTTTACCGGAACCCGTCGGGCCAATCAGCAGGATGTTACTTTTGCCCAACTCGACGCCATTGCTGGTGTCGCCGTTGCGCAGACGTTTGTAATGGTTGTATACCGCGACCGCCAGCACTTTCTTCGCCTGCTCTTGACCGATAACGTAATCGTCCAGGTGGTTGCGAATTTCATGTGGCGTCGGCAGCGCACTGCGTTCACGGTGCGGTGCTACTTCCTTAATCTCTTCGCGAATGATGTCGTTGCATAAATCAACACATTCGTCGCAGATATACACGGATGGACCGGCAATCAGCTTACGCACTTCATGCTGGCTTTTGCCGCAAAAAGAGCAGTACAACAATTTGCCCGAGCCATCTTTGCGTTTATCTGTCATGGGTCAAAACCTCTTCTTTGTTCTTTGTGCCGCACACGACGACGCAAATGCCATTCTCAGGCGCAAGACGCTAGTCAGCGTTGTGCCGCTCCAGGTAATTATAGCGGCACACCTGCGCACTGGGCATTAATTACGATGGGTCAAAATCGAGTCAACCAGACCATACTCTACCGCTTCAGAAGCGGAGAGGAAGCGATCGCGCTCGGTATCACGTTCAATCTGCTCAAGAGATTGACCCGTATGATGCGCCATAAGTTCGTTCATGCGCCCTTTTACCTTCAGGATTTCACGGGCATGAATTTCAATATCCGTTGCCTGGCCCTGGTAACCGCCCAGAGGCTGGTGGATCATGACGCGAGAGTTAGGCAGGCAAAAACGTTTGCCTTTCGCCCCGGCGGTCAGCAGGAACGCGCCCATTGAGGCCGCCTGGCCCATACAAATGGTGCTGACGTCCGGCTTAATAAACTGCATGGTGTCATAGATAGACATCCCGGCAGTGATCACTCCACCAGGGGAGTTGATGTACAGGTAGATATCTTTTTCTGGGTTTTCTGCTTCCAGGAACAGCATCTGCGCCACGATCAGGTTAGCCATATGGTCTTCGACCTGGCCGGTCAGAAAAATGACGCGTTCCTTAAGTAGACGAGAATAGATATCAAAAGAGCGCTCACCACGTGAGGTCTGTTCAATGACCATCGGCACCAGCGCCATATGGGGTGCAAAGTTATCTCGTTCGCCGCTGTATGACATTTCCGTCTCCTGGATAAAATTTGAAAAAACCTGCTGTGCTGATTGTAACCTTATGGACGGATTATCAGCTAGTCCCTCAGTAATGGGTACGACATCGCCATAATTCAAGCATAACAATCTTTTGTTGTAACGCTAACACTGAAACGCTGTTTTCGCACTCTTCCCATGCAAAATGCGTGACAAAAAAAAACCCGCCACCAAAAGGTGACGGGCTTGCGTACGAAATTCGAGCTAAAAAAGCGACGAATTACGCCTGCTGGTTCATCAGTTCGTTGAAGGAAGTGGCTTTTTCAGTCACTTTCGCTTTCGCCAGAACGGCTTCAACAGCCTGCTCTTCCAGAGCGACGTTACGCATGTTGTCCATCAGCTCTTTGTTTTTGCTGTAGAACTCAACAACTTCTTTCGGATCTTCGTAAGCAGAAGCCATCTCTTCGATCAGGCCTTTAACACGATCTTCGTCAGCTTTCAGTTCGTTGGTACGAATCACTTCGCCCAGCAGCAGACCAACAACTACGCGACGCTTAGCCTGTTCTTCGAACAGTTCACGCGGCAGTTCCAGAGCTTGTTTCTCGTTGCCGCCGAAACGTTGTGCAGCCTGACGACGCAGAACGTCGATTTCGCTGTCGATCAGAGCAGCCGGAACGTCGATGTCGTTAGCTTTTACCAGACCTTCGATCGCCTGAGACTTAACGCGGTTACGCACAGCGCCTTTCAGCTCGCGTTCCATGTTTTTACGGACTTCAGCACGCAGACCTGCTACGGAACCATCTTCAACGCCGAAACGTTTGATGAATTCTTCAGTCAGTTCCGGCAGTTCGCGTTCTTCAACTTTCTTCAGGTTGATAACGAACTTCGCAGCTTTACCTTTCAGGTTTTCAGCGTGGTATTCTTCCGGGAAGGTCACGTCGATAGTGAACTCTTCGCCAGCTTTGTGGCCTTTAACGCCTTCTTCAAAGCCCGGGATCATACGACCCTGGCCCATCGCCAGTACGAAGTCAGACGCTTTGCCGCCTTCGAACTCTTCGCCGTCTACAGAACCGGTGAAGTCGATGGTTACACGGTCTTCTGCATCAGCAGCGCCGTCTTTGTCTTTCCAGGTAGCCTGCTGCTTGCGCAGGGTGTCCAGCATTACGTCAACGTCAGCGTCGGTAACTTCAACAACCGGTTTTTCAACTTCGATTGCTTCCAGGCCAGTCAGCTCAACTTCCGGGTAAACTTCAAACTCTACCGCGTAAGTAAAATCTTCACCCAGTTTGTATTCGCCCGGAACGTAGTTCGGTGCGCCAGCCGGATTGATTTTTTCTTTGATGATCGCGTCAACGAAGTTGCGGCTCATCAGGTCACCCAGAACGTCCTGGCGAACAGACGCGCCATAACGCTGAGCAACAACATTCATCGGTACTTTTCCTTTGCGGAAACCGTCAATACGCACTTTCTTCGCTACGTTGACCAGCTCGCTTTTCACAGCGGTCTCGATGCTGTCAGCAGCGATAGTAATCGTTACACGGCGGCCAAGGCCTTGAGTGGTTTCAACTGAAACTTGCATCTTGTTACCTCAAAAAATCACAGTGCTCGGTCAACTCTTCTCCGCAAGCACAGGTTGTTGGCTTCGCGGAACTGGGATGTTCTCATAAGCAATCACATTCCCTGTCGTCAGAATCATCCCGAAGACATTCCGAAAAATAAGACGCGCATTATAGCGGCATCACTTTTATGAGTCGAGAACGGTTATCGCGCGTTGCTGCGGCTTTTTTCACAATTCCCGGCTAATTTTTGTCTGAATACTGTACGACTGCCCCAGAATTCAGACAAAACAAAACGGCCCGCAGGCCGTTTTCACATAATCTGTAGCAACATACTGGAAAAGCGTCGGTTGTTGCAAATCCGTTTTTACGCGATGCTTCCCGCCCCACGACACGGAGGCGATGCAAAAATCGTATCCTGCAACGCTTCCCACTCCTTAATAGTGTAGGTATGCAGGGCAAGCGCATGAACGGTTGTGGAAAGCTCCGCCGTTAACGTGCTGTAAATCATCCGATGACGATTAAGAAAACGTTCACCTGTAAAGCGATCGCTAACCAGTACAACCTTAAAGTGGCTTTCAGAACCAGCCGGGACATTGTGACGATAGCTTTCATCCACAACTTCGAGGAACACGGGTTCGAACGCTGCCCTTAATTTTTCTTCTATTTGCTCACGAATCATCATGAAATTTTTCCTCCGACAACGCTGAGATGTCACCCATCCCTTTAAATACTAGCCGCTTTTACCGTTTTCATTACACCTTAGCAACAAAAAATTAGCGCTTGTCTGATTTTCTCATTCAAACGGATGAAGTTCACTGATTCCTCACTCCAATTTATTGCAAAAAGTCCGTTTATAGTCTCCACAAAGTCATAAAACGGACAACACAATGAATTTACATGCGTTACCCACTTCCCCTCATCGTTGGCGATGTTATGATGGCGGGAATTTTCTCTAACCATACAATTTAGATTCGCTGAGAGCCCTGGCATGTTTAAAAAAATCCTCGTCCCGTTTGTCGCGCTGTTTATGTTAGCTGGATGCGCAACACCGCCGACCACTATTGAAGTCTCCCCGAAAATTACCCTGCCGCAGCAGGACCCAAGCCTGATGGGTGTGACCGTTAGCATCAACGGAGCCGACCAGCGCCAGGATCAAGCGCTGGCAAAAGTCACCCGCGACAACCAGTTGGTGACCCTGACCGCATCCCGCGACCTGCGTTTCCTGCTGCAAGAAGTACTGGAAAAACAGATGACCGCACGCGGTTATATGATTGGACCGAACGGTGCAGTCAACCTGCAAATCATTGTTAGCCAGCTGTATGCTGACGTGTCTCAGGGTAGCGTGCGCTATAACATCGCCACCAAAGCAGACATCGCCATCATTGCGACCGCCGCCAACGGCAACAAGATGACCAAAAACTACCGCGCAAGCTATTCTGTTGAAGGTGCACTGCAAGCCTCTAACAAAAATATCGCTGATGCCGTTAACAGCGTGCTGACCGACACCATCGCTGATATGTCTCAGGACACCAGCGTTCACGATTTCATCAAGCAGAACGCTCGTTAATTTCTGCCCATATGGCCCGGCGTTCGTCGGGCCTATAGAAGCCCATGTCCAGTCAATACTTACGTATTTTTCAGCAACCACGTTCAGCTATCCTGCTCATTCTGGGGTTCGCCTCCGGTTTACCGCTCGCACTCACCTCCGGTACGCTTCAGGCGTGGATGACAGTCGAGAATATCGATCTTAAAACCATCGGTTTCTTTTCCCTGGTCGGTCAGGCCTACGTATTTAAATTTCTCTGGTCCCCGTTGATGGACCGTTACACGCCACCGTTTTTAGGTCGACGTCGCGGATGGCTGCTGGCGACCCAGGTGCTGTTGTTAATTTCTATCGCCGCGATGGGCTTTCTGGAGCCTGGCACACAGTTACGCTGGATGGCCGCACTCGCAGTAGTGATCGCTTTTTGCTCGGCATCGCAGGATATCGTCTTTGATGCCTGGAAAACCGACGTATTGCCCGCAGAAGACCGCGGCACCGGCGCGGCTATCAGCGTGCTGGGCTATCGATTAGGGATGCTGGTTTCAGGCGGATTGGCCTTATGGATGGCCGATCGCTGGCTGGGCTGGCAAGGGATGTACTGGCTGATGGCTGCGCTATTGATTCCCTGTATCATCGCCACCCTGTTAGCACCTGAACCGACTGACACCATTCCGGTGCCTAAAACGCTGGAACAGGCAGTTGCGGCTCCGCTGCGAGACTTCTTTGGTCGTAACAACGCATGGCTGATCCTGCTGCTTATTGTGCTGTATAAGCTCGGGGATGCTTTCGCCATGAGCCTGACCACCACCTTTTTAATCCGCGGCGTTGGGTTTGATGCGGGTGAAGTTGGCGTGGTGAATAAGACGCTGGGGCTACTGGCGACCATTGTTGGCGCGCTGTACGGTGGGATCCTGATGCAGCGCCTCTCTCTGTTCCGCGCATTGCTTATTTTCGGCATCTTGCAAGGGGCGTCGAATGCGGGCTACTGGCTACTGTCCATCACTGACAAACACATGTTCAGCATGGCGGCGGCCGTCTTCTTTGAAAACCTGTGCGGCGGAATGGGCACGGCGGCATTTGTCGCTTTATTAATGACGCTGTGCAATAAGTCCTTCTCAGCGACCCAGTTCGCCCTGCTCTCCGCGCTTTCAGCCGTTGGTCGCGTTTACGTTGGCCCGGTAGCGGGTTGGTTTGTCGAAGCACACGGCTGGCCGACGTTTTATCTGTTCTCCGTATTTGCCGCGATCCCCGGCCTGATACTGCTGCTGGTATGTCGCCAGACCCTGGAACATAGCTGGCAAAATGAAAGCTTCATTCCGCGCACGGAATTTCGTGGAGCATACAGTCTGGCATTAATGACGCTAGTTGCGGGCTGCTGCCTGCTGCTGGTTTGGCTGCTGCTGTTAACCATGAACGCGCTGGATTACACCAACTTCTCCTTCCTGCCGGAACTGCTTGAAGTCTCAGTGGTGGTCGCTGTCTGCGGGGTCGTTTTTGGTGGATTGCTTGATTATCTGGCATTGCGCAAAACCCGTCTGGCATGATGTTGCATATTTATGCTCTAAATAATTCGAGTTACGGGAAGGCGGCGACGCAGCAAATCCCCAGGAGCTTACATAAGTAAGTGACTGGGGTGAGCGAGGAAAGCCAACACACCCGTAGCTTGAAGTATGACGAGCATATTTGGTCGTTGTAATCACCCTACGTAATTATAACGGCGAAATAAGCAACAACTGCTAAAAATAATATTTGTTATTTTGTGCGCCAAAGAATTTGGAAATTATTGACGCCTTTTATATATACTATTTTCCTTACTCGATTCAGCCACGAAAGATTTATTTTTTGTTCCTCAATTGTCCTTTTATTGATAATCAATTGTTAAGCAATTGTTTTATTTTCGTATTGGTTATACCAATTGCCCTCAGTACGCCCCCCACCTGCCCGCTTTCGTTATAACGTGATGTTGCAACAGGTTCTTAAAGCCAAAGCGACATATATTGCAACATATGTGACATGCACGGCAGAACCCAGTAACACAGATCTAGAGATGTTTACAGTAATGTAACCTTCCCGTAAAATGCCCTCACACTTTAAACGCCACCCGGTCCCGTGGAATTGAGGTCGTTAAATGAGACTCAGGAAATACAATAAAAGTTTGGGATGGTTGTCATTAATTGCAGGCACTGCATTACTCAGTGGCTGTAATTCTGCGCTGCTTGACCCTAAAGGACAGATTGGACTGGAACAACGGTCATTGATACTGACGGCATTTGGCCTGATGTTGATTGTCGTTATTCCCGCCATCTTGATGGCTGTTGGTTTTGCCTGGAAGTATCGTGCAAGCAATAAAGATGCGAAGTACAGCCCGAACTGGTCACACTCCAATAAAGTGGAAGCTGTGGTCTGGACGGTGCCGATCTTAATCATCATTTTCCTTGCCGTTCTGACCTGGAAAACCACTCACGCTCTTGAGCCAAGCAAACCGCTGGCGCATGACGAGAAGCCCATTACCATCGAAGTGGTTTCCATGGACTGGAAATGGTTCTTCATCTATCCGGAACAGGGTATCGCTACCGTGAATGAAATCGCCTTCCCGGCGAATACTCCGGTTGAATTCAAAGTGACTTCCAACTCCGTGATGAACTCCTTCTTTATCCCGCGTCTGGGTAGCCAGATTTATGCCATGGCCGGTATGCAGACTCGACTGCATCTGATCGCCAACGAAGTCGGTACTTATGATGGTATCTCCGCAAGTTATAGCGGACCAGGCTTCTCCGGTATGAAGTTCAAGGCTATCGCAACAAAGGACCGCGCCGAATTCGACCAATGGGTTGCTAAAGCTAAACAGTCCACGAACACCATGAGCGACATGGCTGCGTTCGAGAAAGTGGCTGCGCCAAGCGAATACAACCAGGTGGAATACTTCTCCAACGTGAAACCGGATTTGTTTAAAGACGTTATTAACAAATTTATGGCTCACGGTAAGAGCATGGACATGACCCAACCCGAAGGTGAGCACAGCGCACACGAAGGCATGGAAGGCATGGACATGAGCCACGCGGAATCCGCTCACTAAGGGGCCGAGGAAGAATACGATGTTCGGAAAATTGACGCTGGATGCAGTGCCGTTCCATGAACCTATTGTCATGGTTACGATTGCTGCCATTATCATCGGTGGTGCGGCCTTACTGGGCCTTATCACTTACTTCGGTAAGTGGACCTACCTGTGGAAAGAGTGGCTGACTTCTGTTGACCACAAACGCCTTGGCATCATGTATGTCATCGTCGCAATCGTCATGTTGATTCGTGGCTTTGCCGACGCCATCATGATGCGTAGTCAGCAAGCGCTGGCTTCTGCAGGTGAAGCGGGCTTCCTGCCTCCTCACCACTACGACCAGATCTTCACGGCTCACGGCGTGATTATGATCTTCTTCGTGGCAATGCCATTTGTTATCGGTCTGATGAACCTGGTGGTTCCACTGCAGATCGGCGCACGTGACGTTGCATTCCCGTTCCTGAACAACCTGAGCTTCTGGTTCACCGTTGTCGGCGTAATCCTGGTTAACCTTTCTCTGGGCGTGGGTGAATTCGCGCAGACCGGTTGGCTGGCGTATCCGCCACTTTCGGGAATAGAGTACAGTCCAAGCGTCGGGGTCGACTATTGGATATGGGCAGTCCAGTTGTCCGGTATTGGTACAACCCTAACCGGTATCAACTTCTTTGTGACCATCATTAAGATGCGTGCACCAGGAATGACTATGTTCAAGATGCCGGTGTTTAGCTGGGCATCTCTTTGCGCGAACATCCTGATTATCGCTTCTTTCCCAATCCTGACGGTTACCGTCGCGTTGCTGACCCTGGATCGCTATCTGGGCACCCATTTCTTTACCAACGATATGGGCGGCAACATGATGATGTACATCAACCTGATTTGGGCCTGGGGCCATCCGGAAGTGTACATTCTGGTTCTGCCAGTCTTCGGTGTGTTCTCCGAAATCGCGGCAACCTTCTCACGTAAACGTCTGTTTGGTTACACCTCGCTGGTGTGGGCAACCGTGTGTATCACCGTTCTGTCGTTCGTTGTTTGGCTGCACCACTTCTTCACCATGGGTGCAGGCGCTAACGTAAACGCCTTCTTCGGTATCACCACCATGATTATCGCCATCCCGACCGGGGTGAAGATCTTCAACTGGCTGTTCACCATGTATCAGGGCCGTATCGTATTCCACTCAGCAATGCTGTGGACGATTGGCTTTATCGTCACCTTCTCAGTCGGCGGCATGACCGGTGTACTGCTGGCGGTGCCGGGTGCGGACTTCGTTCTGCACAACAGTCTGTTCCTGATTGCGCACTTCCATAACGTTATCATCGGCGGCGTTGTATTTGGATGCTTCGCTGGTATGACCTACTGGTGGCCAAAAGCGTTTGGCTTCACGCTGAACGAAACCTGGGGTAAACGCGCATTCTGGTTCTGGATCATCGGCTTCTTCGTAGCATTTATGCCACTGTACGTGCTGGGCTTCATGGGTATGACCCGTCGCCTCAGCCAGCAGATTGATCCACAGTTCCATCCGATGCTGGTCGTTGCCGCCTGCGGTGCCGCGCTGATTGCACTGGGTATCCTGTGCCAGCTGATTCAGATCTTCGTTTCTATTCGCGACCGCGAGCAGAACCGTGACCTGACCGGTGACCCATGGGGTGGTCGTACGCTGGAGTGGGCAACCTCTTCCCCGCCTCCGTTCTATAACTTTGCCGTTGTGCCGCACGTTCACGAGCGTGATGCCTTCTGGGAAATGAAAGAAAAAGGTGAAGCGTACAAGCAGCCTGCGCACTATGAAGAAATTCATATGCCGAAGAACAGCGGTGCCGGTATCGTCATTACCGCCTTCGCAACACTGTTTGGTTTCGCCATGATCTGGCATATCTGGTGGCTGGCGATTGCAAGCTTCGCAGGCATGATCATCAGCTGGATTGTGAAAAGCTTTGATGAAGACGTGGATTACTACGTGCCGGTCCCGGAAGTCGAAAAACTGGAAAACCAGCATTTCGATGAGATTACTAAGGCAGGGCTGAAAAATGGCAACTGATACTTTAACGCACGCGACTGCCCACGCGCACGAACACGGGCACCACGATGCAGGCCAGACCAAGATCTTCGGATTCTGGGTCTACCTGATGAGCGACTGCATTCTGTTCTCTATTCTGTTTGCAACCTATGCCGTTCTGGTGAACGGCACCGCAGGTGGCCCGACAGGTAAGGACATTTTTGAACTGCCGTTCGTTCTGGTTGAAACATTCCTGCTGTTATTCAGCTCCATTACTTACGGCATGGCAGCGATTGCCATGTACAAGAACAACAAGAGCCAGGTTATCTCCTGGCTGGCGTTGACCTTCTTGTTCGGTGCCGGATTCATCGGGATGGAACTCTATGAATTCCATCACCTGATTGTTAACGGTATGGGCCCGGATCGCAGCGGCTTCCTGTCTGCGTTCTTCGCGCTGGTGGGTACGCACGGTCTGCACGTCACCTCCGGTCTTATCTGGATGGCGGTGCTGATGGTGCAAGTTGCTCGTCGCGGTCTGACCAGTACTAACCGTACCCGCATCATGTGCCTGAGCCTGTTCTGGCACTTCCTGGATGTGGTGTGGATCTGTGTGTTCACTGTTGTTTATCTGATGGGGGCGATGTAATGAGTCATTCTAACGAGAGCGGCGGCGCATCCCATGGCAGCGTAAAAACCTACATGACAGGTTTTATCCTGTCGATCATCCTGACGGTCATTCCGTTCTGGATGGTGATGACAGGTTCTGCCTCACCGGCCGTCATTCTGGGAACTATTCTGGCAATGGCAGTGGTACAGATTCTGGTGCACCTGGTGTGCTTCCTGCACATGAATAGCAAATCTGATGAAGGTTGGAACATGACGGCCTTTGTCTTTACTGTGCTAATCATCGCCATCCTGGTTGTGGGCTCCATCTGGATTATGTGGAACCTTAACTACAACATGATGATGCACTAAGAGCGGCGATTATGATGTTTAAGCAATACCTGCAAGTAACGAAACCAGGCATCATCTTTGGCAACCTGATCTCGGTGATTGGGGGATTCCTGCTGGCCTCGAAAGGCAGCATTGATTATCCCCTGTTTATCTACACGCTGGTTGGGGTGTCACTGGTTGTGGCGTCGGGTTGTGTATTTAACAACTACATCGACAGGGATATCGACAGGAAGATGGAGAGGACCAAAAACCGCGTGCTGGTTAAAGGTCTGATTTCCCCTGCGGTCTCGCTGGTATACGCCACCCTGCTGGGTATTGCTGGCTTTATGCTGCTGTGGTTTGGCGCGAACCCTCTGGCCTGCTGGCTGGGGGTAATGGGCTTCGTGGTCTATGTGGGCGTTTATAGCCTGTACATGAAGCGCCATTCCGTTTATGGCACGCTGATTGGCTCACTCTCCGGCGCTGCGCCGCCGGTGATTGGCTACTGTGCCGTAACCGGTGAGTTCGATAGCGGTGCGTTGATTCTGCTGGCTATTTTCAGCCTGTGGCAGATGCCGCACTCTTACGCGATTGCGATTTTCCGCTTCAAGGATTATCAGGCTGCCAACATCCCGGTACTGCCGGTGGTGAAAGGTATTTCAGTCGCGAAGAACCATATTACGCTGTACATCGTGGCGTTTGCTATCGCCACATTGATGCTAACCCTGGGCGGCTATGCAGGTTATAAATACCTGATTGTTGCCGCGGCGGTGAGCGTCTGGTGGTTGGGCATGGCGCTGCGCGGTTATAAAGTGGAAGATGACAGAGTCTGGGCGCGCAAGCTGTTCGGCTTCTCCATCATCGCCATTACCGCGCTCAGCGTGATGATGTCCGTCGACTTTATGGTGCCAAACTCGCAGAACCTGCTGACTTACGTCTGGTAAGAATCGGCAGATAAGAAAAGGGTGCTTTGGCACCCTTTTTATTTACTACGCTATTTTGAGAGCGTCAGGTCTCGTCTTTTTGTTTATCAGGCCAGATCTCAAACAACCATTTCCCCGCTTCAGCCGACTCAGCAAACATCCTTACGGTTAACGGTATGCGTGTTGCTTCCACTTCTTCCCGGTTAGCTTTGAACCATCTCGTGAATAGTGGCAGATTGTGCCATGGATAATAAGGTTTCCAGTTCACACATGATAAATCAACTTTGAACTCTTTCTCATATCGATCCAGAGCGCTGTGGAGATCATCTCCGGGGACATCAAACAATTCTGAGTCGAGTTCTAAAGAAACTTCCTTCCAGTTTTCATCCAAATACCCAGGTATTTCTTCCCTGAAAAGCTTTAACACATCGTCTTGAATACTCATTAGAATGATGTCCACTGAATGCGATCTTTAGGTCGAGCAATTAAGTTGTATTTTAGCTGCGTCTTTCTTGATACTTGCACAAGTGCATTTACCAGACCAATCCACCCAAGCCAAGGTATATACCGAGCAATCACAGCTGCAAGTTTGTTAGTGCTTTGTATCCTGAAACCTACTGGTGTGGGGACTTTAATACCAAATGGTACCCGCGTATCTCTCAGAAGCATTCTCCCGTATTTGGAAACAACACTTGTTCCTTCAATAGCCCCAGAAGGTTTCTGTCTAGTCTTCAACCAAGGCTGACCAGCCAGAATAGCTGCTCCCGATTCAATGCCAATTCCTAACTCATCACAAAACTGTTCCAGAAAGATGAGATCATACAATTCCCCAGCTGATAGATTGCTGTGACCATGATACCAATAGGTTCCATTCGCTTCTTCAGTGGTGTCCATTCAATCACCCATTATGCCGTCTGCCGGTCATTCCATGCGTCGGTATAGATAATGTTCCCGTCGCAATGCTTCCAGGTGATTTTTTCGTAGCGTAATTCTATGGTTTCAAGGTGATTGTTGTTTTTGTCTTCTGGCCCAGCCATCGTAGGAGAGACCGAGACAATCCGCACGCCCTCGAGCAGCATGTTGAAATACTCCACTTCCTGACCCGCATCATTGATTTTGTACCAACGAATCTCTGCAGACTTAAGATTCTGACCAGAAGCGACAGCTTTGTATAAATACGGGCTGGAGTAGTCAAACTCTTTAACGATCATCATCGGTGAATGTTGGCGTGTGCC
The DNA here is from genome assembly GCF_001037485.2 of Citrobacter sp. MGH105. Taxonomy (NCBI): domain Bacteria; kingdom Pseudomonadati; phylum Pseudomonadota; class Gammaproteobacteria; order Enterobacterales; family Enterobacteriaceae; genus Citrobacter; species Citrobacter sp. MGH105. Next base: position 3,891,126 of record NZ_CP073048.1, read on the forward strand.
TGTTGGTTTACCCGTTGCATTATCGGTGGGAATAGAGAGATTGTGATGAAAACCTTTAAATTCAATACTGTATTCTCTTCCCTTTACGTCACACCCGCCCTTTATCAGCGCGCCACCATCGTCATAAATCCACATATTGCCTGGAATTGCCATTTTCCTTTTCCCTGTTTCCATTAGTAATAACCACAAAAAGACCACACCTGTAATTATCGCAAGTAAATTAGTTGCGGAAGTAATTATTTCAATTATCCCACTACACAATTCCACATATCGTAGAGGTTTACCCCACCCCTTCCCCGCTTTACACTAGGCGCGAAATTAATACAGAGGTGGGAATGAACGATTACAAAATGACGCCCGGTGAGTTGCGCGCCACCTGGGGTTTAGGGACCGTATTCTCGTTGCGCATGCTTGGCATGTTTATGGTCCTGCCAGTTCTGACCACGTACGGTATGGCGCTACAGGGTGCCAGCGAAGCGCTGATAGGCCTTGCCATCGGCATATATGGTCTGGCTCAAGCCGTCTTCCAGATCCCCTTTGGCCTGCTCTCTGACCGCATCGGTCGTAAGCCGCTTATTGTCGGCGGGCTGGCGGTATTTGTTCTCGGCAGCATAATTGCTGCTCTCTCCGATTCAATCTGGGGCATTATTCTTGGCCGGGCCTTGCAAGGCTCTGGCGCGATTGCTGCTGCCGTAATGGCGCTACTTTCCGACTTAACCCGTGAGCAAAACCGTACCAAAGCGATGGCGTTTATCGGTGTCAGCTTTGGTATCACCTTCGCCATTGCGATGGTGCTGGGACCAATCGTTACCCATGCGCTGGGGCTACACGCGCTGTTCTGGATGATTGCAGCCCTTGCTACCACAGGTATCGTGCTGACCATTTGGGTCGTTCCCAATAGCACTACCCACGTGCTGAACCGCGAGTCGGGCATGGTAAAAGGCAGCTTCAGCAAAGTGCTGGCAGAGCCCAAACTGCTGAAGCTCAACTTTGGCATCATGTGTCTGCACATATTGCTGATGTCCACCTTCGTCGCCTTACCAGGTCAACTGGCGAAAGCAGGCTTCCCCGCCGCAGAGCACTGGAAAATTTATCTGGTGACGATGCTGCTGTCTTTTGTTTCCGTGGTGCCGTTCATCATTTACGCCGAAGTGAAGCGCCGCATGAAACGCGTGTTCCTCGCCTGCGTGTTACTGATACTTATTGCAGAGATTGTATTGTGGAGCGCTAACGTGCGTTTCTGGGGGGTGATTGCGGGCGTGCAGATATTCTTCCTCGCCTTCAACCTGATGGAAGCCCTCCTCCCCTCGCTTATCAGTAAAGAGTCTCCGGCTGGCTATAAAGGCACGGCAATGGGCGTTTACTCCACCAGCCAGTTTCTTGGCGTGGCGATTGGCGGTTCGCTCGGCGGTTGGGTGGTTGAAATGTTTGATGGTCAGGCCGTATTCCTGGCCGGTGCGCTTCTGGCGGCAGTGTGGTTATTGGTGGCGAGTACAATGAAAGAGCCGCCGTATGTCAGCAGCCTGCGGGTGGAAATCCCACCTGAAATTGCTGCGGATGACACCCTGAAGCAGCGTCTGCTGGCTAAAGAAGGGATAAGCGAAGTGTTAATTGTCGCGAAAGAACATTCGGCCTACGTGAAAATCGACAGCAAAGTCACCAATCGATTTGAGGTTGAGCAGGCCATCAGCCAGGCGTAAAGATGAGATTTGTCAGATGGCGGCTTACGCCATCTGACATAACGACTTAATCGCGGAAGTTCTTGAACTGGAACGGTTGACCGAGGTCGCCGCCGCGAACCAGCGCCATAACGGATTGCAGGTCGTCACGCGCCTTGCCGGTTACACGGATTTCTTCGCCCTGAATCTGCGCCTGCACCTTCAGTTTGCTGTCTTTGATCAGCTTAACGATTTTCTTTTGCACTGCGCTTTCAATGCCTTGTTTCAGCTTAGCTTCAACAAACCAGGTTTTACCGCTGTGCACGAAGGTTTCTGGTACGTCCAGCGACGTGCCTTCAATACCGCGTTTGAGCAGCTTGGCACGCAGAATATCCAGCAACTGATTGACCTGAAAATCAGATTCGCTCAGCACCTTAATCGTCTTATTTGACTCATTCAGCTCAAAAGTCGCTTCAACGCCACGAAAATCAAAGCGTGACTCCACTTCGCGGCTGGCGTTATCTACCGCGTTACGGGCTTCCTGAAGATCAACTTCAGAGACAATATCGAAAGATGGCATCTTTTCCTCTCCCTTCATTTTTGATGCGAAGCATAATACCTGCAAAGTTACCCAACAGACAGCGCTATACTAGGCTGTATCCTTTAATTGTACGTGGTACTGATACCTGCGAACAATAATGGGGTACGGCCGATATGGATTAACACCTGGTGCTGTTGCAGGTGAGGAGGAAGAATGAAAATTACCGTACTGGGATGTGGAGCGCTAGGACAGCTTTGGCTTACCGCGCTATGCAAACATGGACATGAGGTGCAAGGGTGGCTACGCGTACCGCAACCCTATTGCAGCGTAAACCTGATCGACACGGATGGGTCAGTTTTTAATGAATCCCTGACGGCAAACGACCCCGACTTTTTGGCAAAAAGCGACCTGCTACTGGTCACCCTGAAAGCCTGGCAGGTTTCTGATGCGGTAAAAGGCCTGGCCGCAATTCTGCCTGAAACTACTCCCATTCTGCTGATTCACAACGGCATGGGGACAATTGAAGAGCTGCATAACATTAAGCAACCTCTGCTGATAGGTACCACCACCCACGCAGCACGCCGTGACGGCAACGTCATCATTCATGTCGCTCAGGGAACAACGCGCATTGGTCCTGCGCGTGAACAAGACGGTGATTTCAGTTATCTGGCTGAAATCCTGCAAGAGGTGCTACCGGACGTCGCCTGGCACGACACTATTCGCGCCGAACTGTGGCGAAAGCTGGCCGTCAACTGCGTCATTAACCCGCTGACCGCATTATGGGATTGCCCAAACGGCGAGTTACGCCATCATCCTGAAAAAATAGCACTCATCTGCGAGGAAGTGGCCGCGGTCATTGAACGCGAAGGCCACCATACATCTGTGGATGATTTACGCTATTATGTCGAGCAAGTGATTGACAGTACGGCGGAAAATATCTCATCAATGCTGCAAGACATTCGTGCCCTGCGTCATACAGAGATCGACTACATTACCGGATATTTGTTAAAACGCGCCCGCGCACACGGCATCGCCGTCCCGGAAAACGCCCAACTGTTTGAAATGGTAAAGAGAAAGGAAAGTGAGTATGAGCGCTCAAGCACTGGTATGTCTCGCCCCTGGTAGTGAAGAGACCGAAGCGGTCACCACTATCGATCTGCTGGTTCGCGGCGGAATTAAGGTCACGACCGCCAGCGTCGCCAGCGATGGCGACCTGACGATCGTGTGCTCACGCGGAGTGAAGCTGTTGGCGGATGCGCCATTAGTCGAAGTTGCTGACGGCGATTTCGACATTATCGTGCTGCCGGGCGGTATTAAAGGCGCCGAGTGTTTTCGCGACAGCCCGCTGCTTATCGAAACCGTGAAACAGTTTCATCGTTCCGGGCGCATTGTCGCGGCAATTTGCGCCGCGGCCGCCACCGTACTCGTCCCACACGATATTTTCCCCATCGGTAACATGACCGGTTTTCCGGCGCTGAAAGACCAAATTCCCGCTGACCAGTGGCAGGACAAGCGCGTCGTATGGGATCCGCGCGTCAATCTGTTAACCAGTCAGGGACCGGGGACCTCAATCGATTTCGGTTTAAAAATCATTGATCTGCTGGTGAGTCGCGAAAAAGCTCACGAGGTGGCGTCACAACTGGTGATGGCCGCGGGAATCTATAACTACTACGAGTAAATCTTCGAGCCACTCCCTTATAAGGAATCATAATGAAAGGATATCTGAGTGGAGTGGCTTTACTGCTCCTTTCCGGTTATGCCACAGCGACGCAACTCGAAATAAAGAGTATTGAATATCGCTATCCCGGAAGCACTGAAATGCAGTATCGCGTGCCATGGTTTTCCTCGACGGATAACCCCAACGTTGCAAAACGCATTAACGATTATATTTTCGCAAGCTTTATCAATCAGCTACCGGGTAATACTCCACAGGCCACAGTAAATCAGTTTGCGAAATCAGCCATGAATCCCACCGCAAACCTTGACTACACGGTTGAGTATCGCGACGCAAAAATCCTGACGCTCAACATGTTTATCGAAGGTTGCGGGGCGTATTGCGAGTCGTACAATGTGCCGATTAGCTTCGATTTAGCCAGCGGTGCGGCAATTACCCTTAACGATCTCTTTTCCCAGGCTACAATCGCCGAATTAAACACCCGCATCAGAAAAGATATCCGCGGCCAAATCGATACCTTTGTTACGGCGCATAATTCGCAAACACCAGAACAAATAAAAGAAGATAAAGGTGAAGATTTTAACTATGCCGAATTCTACGCATCGTGCGCAACCTACACCGACGGTTTGTACTACATCGACAAATTCTCCCTGCAAAAAGACCACCTGGCTTTCCTGAACGGACGCTGTAGCAACCACGCCAGCCGTGCGCTCGACGAGTTGGGTGATTTCACAACGAAAATCCCAACCGCGGAACTGCAAAATCGACTCACACCGTACGGCCAATATCTGACTACCGCAAAGAGTACAACACCAGTTTCGCCAGCGCCCGGCATTGACGGCAAAGTCATGTACGGCACGCTGGGAAAAAGCATGCGTATTGTGTTGAAGGTGGACTGCAAATACGGTGATTTTTTTGAAGGGGCTTACTTTTACCAAAAATTTGGCGCACCGATTGAATTGACCGGCAAATGCGACACAGCCGACAATCAACATTATGAACTGAAGACATCTGCGGCTGAACAAACGCAAGAGAAGATAACGCTAGAGTTAAAAGACGGTGTCTATCAGGGGGTCTGGGAGTCGAACGGGAAGACGCTTCCCGTTCGTTTTGAATAATATCGTTATATTGCCGGATGGCGGCGTAACCGCCTTATCCGGCCTACAACACGATGTTTACTCAATTACGGGCGATACACCTTCACATTTTCAAAGCCCTGCTCGCGCAGATAAAGCGCCTGCAGGCGACTCATCACCCCGCGTTCACACCACAGCAGCCAGGTTTTACTCTGGTCCAGATCGCCGAATTTAGTGCTCAGCTTGTAGAATGGCAGAGAAACGACGTCCACACCTTCAACCTTCAGCGGTTTATCATCCTGTTCATCCACAGAACGGATATCAAGGATTACGTCATTCGGGCCGAAACCGCTCACGGTTTCCACTTCTACCACGGTCTGCTGCGTCTGCTGGGCGATATCGCGAATATCGATATTGTTCGCTTTTTCAACCACTTTATCGAGGATAGAGAAATCGAAGTTTTCTTCTTCGGCCTCAATCTTCGCTTTGATCGCTTTCACCGTCGGGCTTTTTGAAATTACACCGCAGTATTCCGGCATGGTACGGGCAAAGTCTTCGGTGCCAATTTCACGCGCCAGATTGATGATGTGCTCTTTATCATGGGAGATAAGCGGGCGCAGGATCAGGGTGTCAGAAACGTTATCGATCAGACGCAGGTTGGTCAGCGTCTGGCTGGACACCTGGCCCAGTGCTTCACCGGTTACCAGCGCCTGTACGCCGTAGCGCTCAGCGACTTTCGACGCCGCGCGAACCATCATACGTTTGAGAACCACGCCCATCTGGCCGTCATCAACTTTCTCCAGGATCTCACCGACCACCGGTTCAAAGTTGATAGCAACAAAACGCACGCGATGCGAACTACCGAAGCGATTCCACAGGTAATGCGCCACCTGGCGAACGCCGATTTCATGCGCTGCGCCGCCAAGGTTAAAGAAGCAATAGTGAACACGGCAGCCGCGACGCATCAGCATGTAGCTGGATACACCAGAGTCGAAACCGCCGGAAATCAGCGACAGTACGTCTTCCTGCGTCCCAATCGGGAAACCACCAATACCTTCATAGCGGCCTTTAACCAGCAGCAGACGGTCGTTTTCGATTTCAAGATTAACGGTCACATCCGGCTTCGTCAGCTTCACGCGTGCAGATTCAATATGTTGGTTCAGTCCACCGCCAACATAACGTTCCACCTCAATGGAGCTAAACTCATGCTTCCCGCGACGCTTCACGCGAACACAGAAGGTTTTACCTTCCAGTTGATCGCGATACTGAACCAGTGCTTTCTCGAAAATATCGTGCATATCGGTAAACGGCACGTCTTCTACTTCGAGAATGTGGTGGATACCCGGAATACGGGTCAGCGCGTCGCGAATATCCAGGCGCTGGCTTTCATCTTTAGCGCGAACCTCAACGTGATCCCAGTGACGAACAACAGCAAGGTCTTCATCATAGTGCTTTAAAACGTTACGAATGTTCCCTGTCAGAATTTTTATAAAGCGCAAACGCACAGATTGGCTTTTGATGGTGATTTCTGGGAACAATTTAATGATAAACTTCATGGCGGCAATGGTTCTTAGGCAAGTCTGAATGACTTGTAATGGAAAAAAATACAGCAGCCCATACCCGCGACTGCATCCAGGCGCGCAAGTATATCACCATCACGCGGCTACTGTGCACATTGCGCGTTATTTGCTTATCAGTGCGAGTCCGTTACCATAGTCTTGTGCTGCCAATACAGAGAGTCAGACATTCATTATGCCGAAGAAAAATGAAGCGCCCGCCAGTTTTGAAACCGCGCTGAGCGAGCTGGAACAAATTGTTACCCGTCTGGAAGGCGGCGACCTGCCGTTAGAAGAAGCGTTGAACGAATTCGAACGTGGCGTACAGTTGGCGCGTCAGGGACAGGTCAAATTGCAACAGGCTGAACAGCGCGTACAAATCCTGCTGTCAGATACTGAAGACGCCGCCCTTACGCCTTTTACACCGGATAATGAGTAAATGGATTTTACGCAGCAGCTACAGGCTTGCGTTGAGCAAGCCAACCAGGCACTGAGCCGTTTTATCGCGCCACTGCCCTTTCAGAACACTCCCGTGGTAGAAACCATGCAATATGGCGCATTATTAGGCGGTAAACGCCTGCGCCCGTTCCTGGTGTATGCGACCGGTCAGATGTTTGGGGTCAGCCTGAGTACGCTTGATGCTCCCGCTGCCGCCGTCGAATGCATTCATGCCTATTCGCTGATGCACGATGATTTGCCCGCGATGGATGACGATGACCTGCGACGCGGTCTGCCGACTTGCCACGTAAAATTTGGCGAGGCAAATGCGATCCTGGCCGGAGATGCGCTACAAACGCTGGCATTCTCCATTATCAGCGACGCCCCAATGCCGGAAGTCACTGACCGTGACCGCATCGCGATGATCTCTGAACTGGCTCAGGCCAGCGGCATCGCCGGTATGTGCGGCGGTCAGGCGCTGGATCTGGAAGCTGAAGGTCATCAGGTTGAGCTGGATGCGCTGGAGCGGATTCACCGCCATAAAACCGGAGCATTGATTCGCGCCGCCGTGCGTTTGGGGGCATTAAGTGCTGGCGATAAAGGGCGAGAATGCCTGCCAATACTCGACAAATACGCAGAAAGCATCGGTCTGGCTTTCCAGGTTCAGGATGACATCCTGGATGTGGTAGGCGATACTGCAACATTGGGTAAACGTCAGGGTGCTGACCAGCAGCTTGGCAAAAGTACCTATCCTGCACTTCTGGGTCTTGAGCAAGCCCAGGATAAAGCCCGGGATTTAATCGAGGATGCCCGCCAGTCGCTAAGTCTGCTGGCCGCACAGTCACTCGATACCTCGGCACTGGAAGCGCTAGCGGACTACATAATCCAGCGTGATAAATAAACCAACATATCCCATGAGCTTGCGATGAGTTTTGATATAGCCAAATACCCGACCCTGGCGCTGGTCGACTCCACCCAGGAGTTACGTCTGCTGCCAAAAGAGAGCCTGCCAAAGCTTTGCGACGAACTGCGCCGCTATTTGCTCGACAGCGTAAGCCGTTCCAGCGGGCACTTCGCCTCTGGTCTGGGCACGGTGGAACTCACCGTCGCGCTGCACTATGTCTACAACACCCCGTTTGACCAGTTAATCTGGGATGTGGGACATCAGGCTTATCCGCACAAAATTCTGACCGGTCGCCGCGATAAAATCGGCACCATTCGTCAGAAAGGCGGCCTGCATCCGTTCCCATGGCGCGGTGAAAGCGAGTATGACGTACTGAGCGTTGGGCACTCTTCAACCTCCATCAGCGCAGGTATCGGTATTGCCGTTGCCGCCGAGAAAGAAGGTAAAGAGCGCCGTACCGTGTGTGTGATTGGTGATGGTGCCATCACCGCAGGGATGGCGTTTGAAGCGATGAACCACGCGGGCGATATTAGGCCCGACATGCTGGTTATCCTCAACGACAACGAAATGTCGATTTCAGAGAACGTTGGCGCGCTGAACAATCATCTGGCACAGCTGCTCTCTGGCAAACTCTACTCATCGCTGCGCGAAGGCGGGAAGAAAGTCTTCTCCGGCGTGCCGCCGATTAAAGAACTGCTCAAACGTACCGAAGAACACATTAAAGGTATGGTTGTGCCGGGGACTCTGTTTGAAGAACTGGGCTTTAACTATATCGGTCCGGTGGACGGTCACGACGTGCTGGGGCTTATTACTACGCTCAAAAACATGCGCGATCTGAAAGGCCCGCAGTTCCTGCACATCATGACCAAAAAGGGTCGTGGCTACGAGCCTGCGGAAAAAGATCCGATAACCTTCCACGCGGTACCCAAATTCGATCCGTCCAGCGGATGCCTGCCGAAAAGCAGCGGCGGTCTGCCGAGCTATTCAAAAATTTTCGGTGACTGGCTGTGCGAGACCGCAGCGAAAGACAATAAGCTGATGGCAATCACCCCGGCAATGCGCGAAGGTTCCGGAATGGTGGAGTTTTCACGTAAATTCCCGGACCGCTATTTCGATGTGGCGATTGCCGAGCAGCACGCTGTGACGTTTGCTGCCGGTCTGGCGATTGGCGGCTACAAGCCGGTGGTAGCCATTTACTCGACCTTCCTGCAACGCGCCTACGATCAGGTGCTGCACGATGTAGCCATCCAGAAACTGCCGGTCCTTTTCGCCGTTGACCGGGCAGGGATTGTTGGCGCAGATGGACAAACCCATCAGGGGGCGTTCGATCTCTCCTTCCTGCGCTGCATCCCGGAAATGGTCATCATGACCCCGAGTGATGAAAACGAATGCCGCCAGATGCTGTTCACCGGCTATCACTACAACGACGGTCCAACGGTCGTGCGCTACCCACGCGGCAACGCGGTAGGCGTTGAGCTGACCCCGCTGGAACAACTGCCAATTGGTAAAGGCATCGTGAAACGTCACGGGGAAAAAGTGGCAATTCTCAACTTTGGCACCCTGATGCCGGAAGCCGCTCAGGTCGCAGAGTCGCTGAACGCCACGCTGGTCGATATGCGCTTTGTAAAACCACTGGATGAAACGTTGATCCTTGAAATGGCTGCCCAACACGAGGTGCTGGTTACCATTGAAGAGAACGCCATTATGGGTGGTGCTGGCAGCGGCGTAAACGAAGTGCTGATGGCCCATCGTAAGCCCGTCCCGGTGCTGAACATTGGCCTACCAGACTTCTTCATCCCGCAGGGAACTCAGGATGAAGCCCGTGCCGATCTGGGTTTGAATGCCGCCGGAATTGAGACCAAAATCAAGGCCTGGCTGGCATAATCCCCTCTCCGCTCCTGCTATGCTTAATTCATCACGAGCTAAGCAGGAGTGGATTGATGAAATACAACATCTTAGGAAAAACCGACCTACGGGTCTCCCGCCTTTGCCTGGGTTGCATGACATTTGGCGAACCCAATCGCGGCAATCACGCCTGGACGCTACCTGAAGAAAGCAGCCGCCCAATAATCAAGCACGCCCTTGAGGGTGGCATTAACTTTTTCGATACCGCCAACAGCTACTCCGCTGGCAGCAGCGAAGAGATTGTCGGCCGCGCGCTGCGTGATTTCGCCCGCCGCGAAGATGTCGTGGTCGCTACCAAGGTTTTTCACCAGGTGGATGATTTAGCGGAAGGTTTATCCCGCGCACAAATCCTGCGCTCAATCGACGATAGCCTCAGACGCCTGGGTATGGACTATGTGGACATCCTGCAAATTCACCGCTGGGATTACAACACGCCAATCGAAGAAACGCTGGAGGCTCTAAACGACGTCGTGAAAGCCGGTAAAGCTCGCTATATTGGCGCCTCATCCATGCACGCTTCGCAGTTTGCCCAGGCTCTTGCCTTACAGAAGCAACACGGCTGGGCGCAGTTCGTCAGCATGCAGGATCACTACAACCTGATCTACCGCGAAGAAGAACGCGAAATGCTGCCGCTCTGCTATCAGGAAGGTGTCGCGGTGATCCCGTGGAGTCCGCTGGCGCGTGGTCGCCTGACGCGTCCCTGGGGAGAAACAACCGCACGTCTGGTTTCCGATGAAGTCGGTAAAAATTTGTACAACGAGAGCGATGGAAACGACGCGCAAATCGCCGCACGACTGACCGGTGTCAGTGAGGAGTTGGGTGTAACGCGGGCACAGGTTGCGCTGGCCTGGCTGCTGAGCAAACCCGGCGTGGCAGCGCCAATTATTGGCTCTTCGCGTGAGGAACAGCTGGATGAGTTGCTCAACGCGGTGGATTTAACGTTGAAGCCGGAGCAGATTGCCGAGCTGGAAACGCCGTACAAACAGCATCCGGTAGTGGGATTTAAATAAGTGAGGTTGTAGATTGTAGGCCGGATAAGCATAGCGCATCCGGCACTGATCGCCCGATGTCGCGGCGCTTATCGGGCCTACAATAGCCGCTGAAAAGGGTTAAATGATACCTACCGGCCAGTGATGACCGATAAAATACAAAATTCCGGCAGAGAGTATCCCGGCCACAATATCGTCGATCATGATCCCCGTCCCGCCATGCACGTTGCGATCAAACCAACGAATCGGCCACGGCTTCCACATATCCAGAATACGGAAAATCACAAATCCGGCGGCAACCCACTGCCAGTCGTTGGTCGGCAGCGCCATCAGGGTAATCCACATCCCGACAAACTCGTCCCAGACAATACTACCGTGATCGTGCACGCCCATATCTTTCGCCGTTTGATGGCACAGATAAACGCCGATACAGATAGATAACATCACCACCAGCGAATACAGCTGCCACGGCAGAAAAGTCATTAAATACCAAAAAGGGATCGCCGCCAGCGATCCCATCGTGCCTGGAACAATTGGGCTCAGCCCGCTGCCAAAACCGGTGGCTAACAGGTGCCACGGATTGCGCATACTCAGGCGGCTTTTGGCGACATCTTTTTTAAGGCGCGGCAAAATGGTCATATCCTTTCCAGTCAAACGTGACGGGTTTTCCATCGCGCGTAAAGTGAATGCCTTCCACGTCCGCGCTCATCTGCCCAATGCAGGTAAACGCTGCGCCGAGATTTCCCAGCGCCACTTCCAGCGCACCACGATTAATTTCCGGTACGGTAAAGCATAACTCATAATCTTCACCTCCCGAGAGCGCCCAGCGCAGGGCCTGTTCCGGCTCAACGTGCTGTGACAATGCCGTGGAGTATGGCAGCACATCAACGTTAACCCGTGCGCCACAGCCGCTAGCATTAACGATGTGTCCCAAATCGGAAATCAGGCCATCGGAGAGATCGATAGCCGCACTGGCCAGATCGCGCAGGGCTTGTCCCTGCAAAATACGCGGCGTGGGACGCAGATGGCGTTGCAGCAGATAGTCCGCGTCTGTTGCATCTGCAACCTGCAATCGGTTCTGCAAAATCGCCAGCCCGGCCGCACTGTCGCCCGGCGTGCCGGTAACATAAATCCAGTCACCCGGTTTCGCGCCGGAACGTTTTAAGGCCCGCCCAACGGGGACGTAGCCATGGATACCCAGCGTCATCGACAGCGGCCCACGCGTGGTGTCACCACCAATCAGCTGCATATCATAGTAATTGAGGAGTTCAAACAGGCCATCGCTGAAGGCTTCCAGCCAGGCTTCATCGACGTCAGGTAACGTGAGCGCCAGCGTCAGCCACGCAGGATCCGCCCCCATCGCCGCCAGATCGCTCAAATTCACCGCCAGCGCTTTCCAGGCGAGATCGGTCGGATCAATGTCGGGGAGGAAGTGGTTGCCTGCCACCAGCGTATCGGTACTGATCGCCAGCGTTTGTTTTTCAGGGATGTTCAGAAGTGCGCAGTCGTCACCAATACCGGTTTCGACATCAAGACGAGAAGTTCTTACGCGGTCAAAATAACGGGCAATCAGGGAAAACTCGCCACATGCCATACGTTATGCCTCAGCAGAAAAAAAAGAAAAAGCCGGGGACAGCGGAAACAGGTTCCACCATCCAGCCGGCCTCGGGATTACTTTTTGTTGGGGCGAATCACAGGTGCTGCTTTATCCAGTACGCCGTTCACGAATTTGTGGCTATCTTCAGCGCCGAAGGTTTTTGCCAGTTCAATCGCTTCGTTGATGGCCACTTTGTACGGCACATCACTACGTTTAGACAATTCAAACAGCGCAATACGCAGTACGGCTTTTTCTACCTGACCCAGCTCTTCCAACAGACGAGACAGGTAAGGCTTCATTAATCCATCCAGGTACGCGCTGTTAGTCGCCACCCCGGACAGCAGTTCACGGAAATACAGAACGTCGACATCTTTAACGTCCTGTTCCGCCAGGAACTGGTATTCAACATCAGCGATGTCGTTCTGGGACAACTGCCAGGAGTAGAGCGCCTGGACGGCACACTCACGGGCGCGGCGACGAGCAGCAGGTTTCACGGATTTCCCCTTACAAAAATCAGGCCTTGATGGCTTTCAATACATTAATCATTTCAAGCGCAGTCAGTGCAGCTTCTGCGCCTTTGTTACCGGCTTTAGTGCCAGCACGTTCGATGGCTTGTTCAATACTTTCGGTGGTCAGAACACCGAAGGCTACCGGAATGCCACTGTCCTGAGCGACATGCGCCAGGCCATTGCTTGCACCGCCAGCCACATATTCGAAGTGCGCGGTACCGCCACGGATCACCGTACCGAGCGCAATCACCGCGTCGTATTTACCGGTTTTTGCCAGTGCGTCAGCGGCCAGTGGCAGCTCATATGCACCTGGAACCCAAACAACGGTAATGTTTTCATCTTTAACCTGGCCAATACGTTTCAGGGCGTCGATAGCACCTTCCAGCAGGCTGTCATTGATAAAGTTGTTGAAACGCGCAATGGTGATGGCGACGCGAGCGTCCGGGGTAGCAACGTTAGCTTCAATAATGTTCATATTCTTCCTTCGGGTTCGATTTATGGCCCCGTAAGGGGGGCGGATTTTATCATAATATTCTGTGCGCTGCTTCCTCTAAATCAGAAAGCCTCACGCAGTCGTTAAATGCAGGCAAACGTCCGGGCCCACCTGGCGTATCTCATTGAATTTGAAATGGGGTGCGTCAGCCAGTTTCTCAAGGCCTGGAAGCACACATAATCCTCTCGCATCGCTGCCTAACAGTTTAGGCGCAACATACACGATTAGCTCATCGACCAAACCGGCCTGTAATAATGCCCCGGCGAGCGTTGGGCCAGCTTCAACCCAAATGCTGTTAATTTGCTGTTTGCCCAGTTGCATCATTAGCACCACCAGATCCAGATGTCCGTTATGTTCCGGCACCTTCAGGCTGCGCACCGTCTCCGGCCAGCTACGAGGGTCGTCTTCAGTCCGGACAATCCAGGTTTCTCCAGGCTGTTGCACAATTCGGTGCGCCGGTGTGACCTGATTCTGGCTATCAAGAACAATGCGGATTGGCTGACGCAGCTCTTCCTGCGGGTAACTCGCCTGAGTTGACTCCCCAAGCTCCGACCAACGCACGGTAAGCTGAGGGTCGTCTGCCAGCACCGTCGCACTGCTGGTTAAAATGGCATGACTTTGTGCGCGCAAGCGTTGCACATCGCGGCGCGCCTGTGGCGAGGTAATCCACTGGCTTTCACCGCTGGCCATCGCTGTACGGCCATCAAGCGACGCGCCAAGCTTAAGCTGAAGATATGGGAATCCCGTACGCATGCGCTTGAGGAAGCCTTTATTCAATTGCTCAACTTCGCTCATCATCAGCCCGTGGCTGACGTCGATACCCGCCTGCTGCAAACGGTAGAGCCCACGTCCTGCGACCTGCGGATTGGGATCCTGCATCGCCGCAACCACACGCGACACCCCCGCCGCAATCAGCGCATCGCAACACGGCGGCGTGCGACCATGATGACTACAGGGTTCAAGCGTCACGTAGGCAGTTGCCCCCTGCGCTTTTTCTCCAGCCATCCGCAGAGCATGAACTTCGGCATGCGGTTCGCCCGCGCGGTGATGATATCCTTCACCGACGATCTCCCCATCTTTCACAATCACGCAGCCCACGTTGGGGTTGGGGTGAGTGGTAAAACGTCCGCGCGCAGCAAGCTTTAGCGCGCGCGCCATGTACAATTCATCCTGCATGGCTTAGTCCTGTAGGCGAGCAATCTCTTCGCCAAATTCTTTGATATCTTCGAAACTCCGGTAGACAGAGGCAAAGCGGATGTAGGCGACTTTATCGAGCTTTTTCAACTGCTCCATCACCAGGTTGCCAATCATCTTGCTCGGCACCTCACGCTCACCCGTCGCACGCAGCTGTGATTTGATATGGTTTAACGCCATTTCGACGTCATCTGCGCTGACAGGCCGTTTCTCAAGCGCTCTGAGCATGCCGCTGCGCAGCTTTTCTTCATTAAAGGGTTCACGCACATCGTTGCTTTTCACAACGCGCGGCATGACAAGTTCAGCCACTTCAAAAGTGGTGAAACGTTCGTTACAGACCAGACACTGCCGACGGCGGCGTACCGAGGAGCCCTCGCCTACAAGACGAGAGTCAATTACCTTAGTGTCTACGGCGAAACAGAATGGGCAATGCATACGGCGTCCTGTACCTCAGTGGTTAACAGAATCTATTTTACCCTGAACTGCCGTGACAACAAAGGCGCTGCGCTTTTGAGACAAAGGATCGATGCCTTCGTGCTCAGTGCACACTACCATTATGCTATCGCGACAATGAAGGAAGTAATCACAATGACAAGACGTTACCTAAGAATTCTCCTGGTGGGAAGTCTCTTTAGTCTTAGTGCCTGCGCACAGCAAAGCGAAGTACGCCAGATGCATCAAAGCGTTAGCACGTTGAATAAAGAGATGACGCAGCTTAATCAGGAAACGGTAAAAATTACGCAACAAAATATGTTGAATGCAAAATCAACCAGCGGCGCCTATCTGCTGCCGGGCTCCAAAACCCCGGCACGACTGGACAGCCAGATTGGCACCTTACGCATGTCGCTGGTGAACATTGCGCCGAACGCCGATGGTACGCGCCTGACGCTACGAATTCAGGGTGAATCCAACACGCCTTTACCCGCCTTTAGCGCCACCGTCGAATACGGGCAAATTCAGGGCACCACGGACAACTATCAGGAAGTGAACGTTCATAACCAATTGGTCAACGCTCCGGCGAGTATTCTTGCTCCCAGCGACGTAGACATTCCGTTACAGATAAATGGCCTCACTCCAGATCAGTTAGGATTTGTGCGCATCCACGATGTCCAGCCTGTTAGCCAATAAACTTTTTTGCGGAACGTTTTGTGCGTTCCGCAACATCACTCTGCTTCTTTTTGTTACTCCCCTGACATAACCGATATTTCTGGTAAAACTTGGCAACATTCATGGGAGCCAGTACAATTCGCCGCCTAAAGTACGCAAACGTGAACGCAATCGATTACGTAAATGATAGAACTGTGAAACAAGACATATTTTTGTGAACAATGATTTTTATAATAGGCTCCGAAGAATTACGAAATATTTAGAAACGCAAATTGCGCATTTTTCACTCCCGAAAGGGATTTCAAACAGTGGCATACATATGAAAAAAACATTACTTGCAGCCGGTGCAGTGCTGGCGCTCTCCTCGTCTTTTACTGCCAACGCAGCAGAAAATGACAAACCGCAATATCTGTCCGACTGGTGGCACCAGAGTGTCAACGTGGTGGGTAGCTATCACACCCGTTTCTCCCCGAAACTGAACAACGACGTGTATCTGGAATACGAAGCGTTTGCCAAAAAAGACTGGTTTGACTTCTATGGCTACATCGATATTCCGAAAACCTTCGACTGGGGTAACGGCAACGATAAAGGTATCTGGTCTGACGGTTCCCCGCTGTTTATGGAAATCGAACCGCGTTTCTCCATCGACAAACTGACCGGTGCTGACCTGAGCTTTGGTCCGTTCAAAGAATGGTATTTCGCCAACAACTACATCTACGATATGGGTGATAACAAAGCCAGCCGCCAGAGCACCTGGTACATGGGTCTGGGTACCGATATCGATACCGGTCTGCCGATGGGTCTGTCCCTGAACGTGTATGCTAAATACCAGTGGCAGAACTATGGCGCATCCAACGAAAACGAGTGGGATGGCTACCGTTTCAAAGTTAAATACTTTGTGCCGATCACCCAGGTTTGGGGCGGCCAGTTGACCTACATCGGCTTCACCAACTTCGACTGGGGCTCAGATTTGGGTGATGATCCGAACCGCACCAGCAACTCTATCGCATCCAGCCACGTCCTGGCGCTGAACTACGATCACTGGCACTACTCCGTCGTAGCGCGTTACTTCCATAACGGCGGCCAGTGGAAAGGTGGAGATACCCTGAACTGGGGCGAAGGCGACTTCAGCGCGAAATCTACCGGTTGGGGTGGTTACCTGGTCGTAGGTTACAACTTCTAATCCAGACAATGTTTCGCAGACAAGCCAGCTTAACCGCTGGCTTTTTTATGGCTGGTCTTCACAGCGTACTTTACGCAAAAAGTCACTTAGCGAGCGATCTGCCGATTCGCGAAAATGCCTGTCGAGTGGCGTAATCTTCAGACATCGATCAACGCGAAAGCAACGATAATCGTCACGCTTCTCGCACCAGCCAACCAGCAGCCAGTGCTCGCCCCAGAAAAATAATCCCAGCGGCTGAACGTCGCGCCAGGAGAGATTCCCGGGCTCATCACGATAATGCAGCGCCAGCACCTGCTGTGCTGAAACCGCGCGATGTATGAGATCGAAGGCACTACGTGAATGCGGCTGATTACCAAAATCTGGCGCGAAAATCCGCGTTTGCTCGGCTCTGCGCCGACTCTCTGGCGGCAATATCGCCAACACTTTTTCCTGCGCGGATTCCAACGCCTGTGAGAGTGAATCCCCACCCCATGTTTTCAGCAATCGAATCGCTACCATCAATGCTTCTGATTCGTGATGCGTTAACATCAACGGCGGTAGATCAAACCCGGCCATTAAGCGGTATCCGCTGCCCACTTCGCCTTCAATAGGCACACCGGATAAAGAGAGATCGCGGATATCGCGATAAATCGTCCGTTCAGAAACCTCAAGACGCTCTGCCAGCAGCGCCGCCGTTGTCACTCGCCTGCCACGCAGGATTTGCACAATCTGAAACAAGCGGTCGGCGCGTCTGCTCATTTTAATCCTCAGTGCTGAAAATATTACGCGGGTTGATGTAAACCAACACGATTGCCTTCGCTGTCAGTAAATAGCGCAATCGTACCAATGTCCTGCCCCAGTTCGAGTGGGCCAAACACACACTGACCGCCAGCAGTGGCGACGCGTTCAAGCGTTGCAGCCAAATCGTCCGTATGCAGATAAATAATAGCGCCCTGCGCTGAAGGCGTAATACCGTCAAATTTAGCCAGCGCCCCGCCGGGAGCGGGATCCTGATGCGGAAATACGGCGAGCTCAGCGCAGTCCATGTTCTCCCGGCGCAAAGAAACCTGCATTACTGGCTCATAAAAAGCGATGGCGCGATCCATTTGTACCACGGGGATTTCAAACCAATTAATTACATTGCTCATACTTCCTCCTGCCTGTGTGGGTAATCTCAGGAGGACTATATGACAGGGCTACTGACAGCATACTGTCAGTAGTGTGGCGACAGGAAAAGATAATTACCTGTCGCTAATTCACAGGCAAAAAAAATCCCGACCTTGCGATCGGGATTCCACTATCTTCACTCTTAATGGGTTAAGGCAGAATTGACGGCTGATCCGCCCCTTCTTTCTCGACCTTCTGCTGCAGCATGTGCTCACGCTTCATACCCAGCTTCAGCGCCAGCGCCGATGCTACGTAGATAGAAGAAGCAGTACCGATGGAAACACCGATAAGCATGGTCAGCGAGAAGCCTTCCAGTACCGGACCACCGAACAAGAACAGCATCAGAATAACCATCAACGTCGTACCGGAGGTAATCAACGTACGGTGCAGCGTCTGAGTCAATGACACGTTAAAGATTTCGTAAGGCGTACCGCGACGAATTTTGCGGAAGTTTTCACGAATACGGTCAGAGACGACGATACTGTCGTTCAGCGAGTAACCGATTACCGACATCAGTGATGCGACGATAGTCAGGTCAATCTCGATATGGAACAACGACAGGATCCCAAGTGTGATAATCACGTCGTGCGCCAGCGCGATAACTACCCCTGCCGCCAGTCGCCATTCAAAGCGGAAACCGACGTACACCAGGATGGAGATCAACGCCGCCATCAGCGCCATCGCACCGGTTTGCGCCAGGTCTGCACCCACGCTCGGACCCACGAATTCAATTCGCTTCACCGCGGCGTTTTGGTTGGTGGATTCGTTAATCACACTCAACACTTTGCTACCCAGCACCTGACCGCCGTCTGCACCTTCAGTTGGCGGCATACGTACCATAATGTCGTGGCTGCTGCCGAAGTTCTGCAGAAGCGGATCAACGAAGCCCGCTTTCTCCAGCGCATCGCGCATCACGTCCATATCGGCCGGTTTTTCCAGCGTGATTTCAATAACCGTACCACCGGTGAAATCGAGACCCCAGTTAAACCCGCGTACGCCCATCACCACGATGGCCGCAATCAGCAGGAAACCTGAAATGCCGAAAGCCCAGTAGTCCCAGCGCATAAAGTCCCAGACTTTACGGCCGTGGTTCAATTGTTCAACAGTATATTCCTGTGCCACTTCGCACTCCTCAGATTGACAGCTTTTTGACGCGCTTGCCGCCATACAACAGGTTTACGATGGCACGTGTACCGACAATCGCGGTAAACATCGACGTCGCCACACCAATACCGGTAGTAATCGCGAACCCTTTAATTGCCCCGGTGCCAACTGCGTACAGGATGATGACCTTGATCAGCGTGGTAATGTTCGCATCAAAGATGGAGCTAAATGCGCCCGCATAACCTTCATTGATGGCCTGCTGCACCGAGCGCCCGTTACTCAACTCTTCTTTGATACGTTCGTTGATCAGTACGTTCGCATCGACCGCGACGGCAAGGGTCAAGACGATCCCCGCAATCCCCGGCATACTCAGCGTAGCCCCCGGCAGCAACGACATAATACCGACAATCAGCACCAGGTTAGCAATCAGTGCACTGGTCGCAATCAGACCGAACTTCTTATAGAAGAAGATCATGAACAGGATAGACACCACCAGACCGGCCAGACATGCTTCCAGACCCTGTTTGATGTTCTGCATACCCAGGGTTGGGCCGATGGTACGTTCTTCAACAATCTGAATCGGCGCAATCAACGCACCGGCACGTAACAGCAGGGAAAGCTGGCGTGCTTCGTTCGGGTTGTTGATACCGGTGATACGGAAGCTGTTACCCAGGCGAGACTGGATATTGGCGATGTTAATCACCTCTTCCTGTTTCACCAGTACTGCACGACCGTTGGCATCTTTCTTACCGCTGTCTTTGTACTCCACGAACAGGGTCGCCATCGGCTTACCGATGTTGTCCTTGGTGAAGTTGGACATGATGTTACCACCTGCGCTATCCAGCGAGATGTTAACCTGCGGCTGATTGTATTCGTCCTGGCTGGAAGTGGAGTCGGTGATATGGTCACCGGTCAGGATCACGCGCTTGTACAGCACAACCGGCTGACCTTCACGAGATTGTTTCACTTCCGAGTCACCCGGTACACGCCCGGATGCCGCAGCAGACTGGTCAACGTTGGTATTTACCAGACGGAATTCCAGCGTCGCGGTTGCGCCCAGAATTTCTTTCGCACGCGCGGTATCCTGAATACCCGGCAGTTCGACCACAATGCGGTCAGCACCCTGACGTTGTACCACGGGCTCAGCAACACCCAGTTGGTTAACACGATTACGCAGAATGTTGATGTTCTGCTGTACTGCGTATTCACGGGCTTCGCTCAGGCGCGCATCGGTCATTACCGCACGCAGAGCATTGCTGCCCTGGCTGGAAATAACCAGATCCTGGTGACGTTTGCTCAGGTAAGAGATAGCTTCATCACGGGCGCTGCTATCACGGAAAGTGATGCTCAGACCGTAGTTATCTTCTTTGCGAACGGTAGTATAAGGAATGCCTTTTTCACGCAGATCGCTGCGCAGGCTATCGATATTTTGTTCCTGCAACTTACTCAGCGCGGTGTCCATATCCACTTCCATCAGGAAGTGAACGCCGCCACGCAGGTCAAGACCGAGTTTCATCGGTTCTGCGTGAATGGCAGCCAGCCAGCGTGGGGTTGCCGGAGCAAGGTTAAGCGCCACGACGTACTGATCGCCCAGTACGCCCATTAATACTTCACGTGCGCGCAGTTGGGTATCAGTGGAGTCGAAGCGCGCGAGAATAGCACCCTCTTCCAGAGCCACAGACTTAGGTGTGATTTTATCTTCTTGTAACGTTTTCTGGACCTGGATCAGCGTTTGCTCACTGGCGGCGGCACCGCGCACGCCAGTGATTTGAACAGCCGGATCCTCACCATACAGGTTGGGAAGCGCATAGAGCAGACCGACGACAATAACGACGATCAGCATGACATACTTCCACAAAGGATAACGGTTTAACACGGCAGTTCCCTTTGGGAAAACAATAAATTACAGCGCCTTCATGGTGCCTTTCGGCAGAACGGCAGCTACGAAATCACGTTTGATAACCACTTCAGTGGTGTCGTTCAGCGCGATAGCGATGTAGCCAGATTCTGCTACTTTAGTCACGCGACCCACCAGACCACCGTTAGTCAGTACTTCATCGCCTTTCGCAATGGAGTTCATCAGGTTCTTGTGTTCTTTGGTACGCTTTTGCTGTGGGCGCAGGATCATGAAATAGAAAATCAGACCAAACACCACCAGCATCAGAATCAGAGACATCGGGCTGCCCTGCGCCGGAGCACCTGTTGCCGCTACCGCATCAGAAATAAAAAAGCTCATTCAAATTCCCTCATTATTAAAATTAATCAACGTTCACAGGTGGAACTGGTCTACCCTGACGTTGGTAAAAATCGGTCACGAAGCTCTCTAATTTACCCTCTTCAATAGCCTTGCGTAAACCCGCCATCAAACGCTGGTAGTAGCGAAGGTTATGAATCGTGTTGAGTCGCGCGCCCAATATTTCGTTGCAACGGTCGAGATGATGCAAGTAAGCGCGCGAATAATTGCGACAGGTGTAACAATCACACTCAGCATCGAGCGGACTGGTGTCGCTTTTATGTTTCGCGTTACGAATTTTTACCACGCCGTCAGTCACAAACAAATGACCATTACGGGCATTTCGCGTTGGCATCACGCAGTCAAACATATCGATACCGCGACGCACGCCTTCAACCAGATCTTCTGGTTTGCCGACGCCCATCAGGTAACGCGGTTTATCTGCCGGAATCTGCGGGCAAACATGTTCCAGAATGCGGTGCATATCTTCCTTCGGCTCACCGACAGCCAAACCGCCGACAGCGTAGCCATCAAAGCCGATATCTACCAGACCTTTGACGGAGATATCACGTAAATCTTCGTAAACACTGCCCTGAATGATGCCAAAAAGCGCATTTTTGTTGCCGAGGCTATCAAAACGGTCACGGCTGCGCTTCGCCCAACGCAAAGACATCTCCATTGAGCGTTTAGCATAGTCCCAGTCGGCCGGATACGGTGTACATTCGTCGAAGATCATCACGATATCGGAACCGAGATCGTATTGAATCTCCATCGACTTCTCGGGATCGAGGAAAATCGGATCGCCGTTGATCGGGTTACGGAAATGCACGCCCTGCTCGGTTATCTTACGGATATCGCCCAGGCTGAACACCTGGAAGCCGCCGGAGTCGGTGAGGATCGGCCCTTTCCACTGCATGAAATCGTGCAGATCGCCGTGCAGTTTCATGATTTCCTGACCCGGGCGCAGCCACAGGTGGAAAGTATTGCCGAGGATAATCTGTGCGCCGGTCGCTTCAACTTCTTCCGGCGTCATGCCTTTTACTGTGCCGTAAGTACCGACCGGCATAAAAGCAGGCGTTTCTACTACGCCACGATCAAAAACCAGGCGGCCGCGGCGCGCGCGACCGTCTGTGGTATCCAGTTCAAATTTCATTTTTTCTCCTGCATCAGAGAGACAGTCTGATGATTAAACTTTCCCCACGGAATCACTCCACGGAGTAAAAATATATTAACCCACTGGCGAAGGCGCAATCGGCGCAGCCAGTTTGGGGGCGACCAGCGCACAGCCACCGGAGCGTACACGCAGTACGTGAGGATGGCGAGCACTGCCCGACATCAAAATGGCAAGTGAGATAGCCTTCTCACGGTCGCTCAGAAATAGCCTGCGGATTGTACGTGATAAACATGGCATCCCCGTAACTAAAAAAGCGATATTCCGCTTTTACCGCTTCATGATAGGCGTGCATGGTGTTTTTATAACCAGCAAATGCGGAAACCAGCATAATCAGCGTCGATTCCGGCAGGTGGAAGTTGGTGACCAGAGCATCAATCACCTGATATTTATAGCCTGGATAAATAAAGATCTGTGTATCGCCGAAGAACGGCTCGATGAGATCGTTTTTGGCCGCCTGCGCCGCACTTTCCAGTGAGCGAACGGACGTTGTTCCCACGGCTATCACGCGATTACCGCGCGCTTTCGCCGCCAGCACCGCGTCCACCACATCCTGCGGCACTTCCGCATATTCAGAATGCATAATGTGGTCTTCGATGGTGTCTACGCGCACCGGCTGGAAAGTACCCGCTCCAACGTGCAGGGTGACGAACGCCATTTCAATGCCTTTATCGCGCAGTTTAGCCAGCAGCGGATCGTCAAAATGCAGACCCGCGGTCGGCGCAGCGACGGCACCCGGTTTTTCGCTGTATACGGTCTGGTACAGCTCGCGGTCGGCGTCTTCATCCGGACGGTCGATATACGGCGGCAACGGCATATGGCCGATGGCGTTGAGGATATCCAGCACGCTGCGTTCGTCGTTAAACTCAACTTCAAACAGCGCGTCATGGCGGGCGACCATCGTCGCTTTAATACTTTCGTCGTCGCCCAGCAGCAGCTCGGCACCCGGTTTCGGCGCTTTCGAGGCACGAATATGCGCCAGAATACGTTTGTCATCCAGCATACGCTCGACCAGCACTTCAATCTTGCCGCCGCTGGCTTTACGACCAAACAGACGCGCAGGAATGACGCGGGTGTTGTTAAAGACCAGCAAGTCTCCAGGGTTGAGCTTATCGAGCAAATCGGTGAAAGTACCGTGCGTCAGCGCGCCCGTCGGCCCGTCCAAAGACAGCAAGCGACAGCTACTGCGCTCAGCTTGCGGATAGTGGGCAATCAGGGATTCGGGTAGTTCAAAGGTGAAATCGGTAACGCGCATGACACTGACTCAGACTAAAATAAGAGGCGGGTAGTCTAGTGCCGGGGCGTTCTCCCTGCAACCTTTACCCCTCAAGTTAAGAGACATAATCTATACACAAAATCATTCAAGATGCATCGAGGCGGCAACTGAATGAGTCCCCGGGAGCTTACTCAAGTAAGTGACAGGGGTGAGTGAAGGCAGCCAACAAAGAGGCAGTTTGAAGGATGAAGTGGATATGAATTTTCTTGCGCACCTGCACTTAGCTCATCTTGCCGATAGCTCGCTTTCCGGCAATCTGCTGGCCGATTTTGTCCGGGGTAATCCGGAAACGCACTACTCGCCTGATGTGGTAGCAGGCATCTTCATGCATCGTCGTATCGACGTGATGACCGATAACTTACCGCAGGTGCGTGAAGCCAAAGAGTGGTTTCGTAGCGAAACACGCCGTGTCGCGCCGATTACGCTGGACGTTATGTGGGATCATTTTCTGTCGCGTCATTGGTCGGAAATCTCCCCTGACTTCCCGCTGACGGACTTTGTGCGCTATGCCCGTACCCAGGTAACCACTATTTTGCCGGAATCGCCGCCGCGCTTTATCAATCTGAACAACTATATATGGTCAGAGAAATGGCTTGAGCGTTATCGGGATATGGATTTTATCCAGAACGTCCTGAACGGCATGGCCAGCCGCCGTCCACGGCTCGATGCCCTACGCGACTCATGGTATGACCTCGATACGCATTACGATGCGTTAGAAGAACGATTCTGGCAGTTTTATCCGCAAATGATGGAACAGGCGCGATGTAAAACCCTTTGATCGCAGTCCGCATTCCCCGCCGGATAAGCTGTAGCCGCCGTCCGGCAAAAGATTGATAGACAAAACCTGTCTCATTGATTGCCAGCGCCTCTTTGTCTTATTCACGAACACTCTCTATACTGGCCCGCGTTGCGTTCCAAAAACCCCTTAACATTGCAGGAGAATTATATGGTACTGGTAACTCGTCAGGCTCCGGATTTCACAGCAGCTGCGGTACTGGGTAGCGGTGAGATCGTTGAAAACTTCAACTTCAAACAGCATACCAACGGTAAAACTACCGTTCTGTTCTTCTGGCCGATGGACTTCACCTTCGTTTGCCCGTCAGAATTGATCGCATTCGACAAACGTTACGAAGAATTCCAGAAGCGCGGCGTTGAAGTTGTTGGTGTTTCCTTCGACTCTGAATTTGTCCACAACGCATGGCGTAACACCCCTGTCGACAAAGGCGGCATCGGTGCAGTGAAATACGCAATGGTTGCTGACATCAAACGCGAAATCCAGAAAGCCTACGGCATCGAGCACCCGGAAGCGGGCGTTGCGCTGCGCGGTTCTTTCCTGATCGACGCTAACGGCGTTGTTCGCCACCAGGTGGTTAACGATCTGCCGCTGGGTCGTAACATCGACGAAATGCTGCGCATGGTTGACGCGCTGCAGTTCCACGAAGAGCACGGCGACGTTTGCCCGGCACAATGGGAAAAAGGTAAAGAAGGTATGAACGCGTCTCCGGACGGCGTGGCAAAATACCTGACCGAGAACGTTTCCAGCCTGTAATTGGCATGAATCGACAAAAGGCCCGCAAATGCGGGCCTTTTTTATTGTTAGCAGATCCGATAAGCGATTAAAACGCGAAGCAGGAACAGCCAAGCGCGCCCCAGAAAGCTCGGTCATCTGACACCGGGATCCCCGATTTCCGCGCAATATCATGCTGGTGACCGTGTACACCGCAGCTACCGCAGCACTGGTGCATCTGCACCATTGCGCCAATTTTCGCCGCAGCAGGTGGCGCTGAGCGATAGTGCCCCGGCACCTTCACCACTGGCGACCAGTCCGGCACAATCGGAATAGCAGGTGGTGCCAGCGGGGTGAAATGCCCGGCGGCGTAAACCACTTTGCCATCAACAACGGTCATCACCGACTCAATACCTTTGATCTCTTCTTCCGGCACGCTGAAGTAATCTTTAGACAGCACCACCAGGTCGGCCAGTTGATCTTTCTCGATGCGCCCTTTCTTACCCTGTTCGCTGGAAAACCAGGCGCTACCGGCCGTCCACAGTTCCAGCGCCACATCACGCGGCAGACGGTTGTTATCATCGTACATTGCCATCCCGCCAACGGTACGGCCCGAAACCAGCCAGTACAGCGCGGTCCACGGGTTGTAGCTGGCCACGCGGGTGGCGTCAGTCCCCAGCCCGACCGGAACGTCAGCCGCCAGCATTTTCGCCACCGGCGGCGTATGTTTAACCGCGTCTTTGCCGTAGCGATCGACAAAATACTCTCCCTGGAACGCCATACGGTGCTGGACCGCAATCCCGCAGCCCAGTGCTTTTACACGCTCGATGTTCCGTTCGGTAATTGTTTCGGCGTGATCGAAGAACCAGTGCAGGCCATTGAACGGGATATCACGATTAACTTTCTCAAATACGTCCAACATTCGGCTGATAGATTCATCGTAGGTGGCGTGCAGGCGGAACGGCCAGCGATGCTCCACCAGGTGACGAACCACGCGCTCCAGCTCATCTTCCATACCCTCCGGCAGATCCGGACGTGGCTGAAGGAAGTCTTCAAAATCCGCTGCAGAAAAGACCAGCATTTCCCCTGCCCCGTTGGCACGATAGAAGTCGGTTCCCTGCCCTGGCTTGAGCATATCGGTCCAGCGTTCAAAGTCTTCCAGTTCCTGCTTTGGACGCTGGGTAAACAGATTGTAGGCAATACGCACCGTCATCTGTTTGTTGGCGTGTAACTGCTCAATGATCTCGTAATCTTCCGGGTAGTTCTGGAAGCCGCCTCCCGCATCGATGGCGCTGGTCAGTCCCAGACGGTTCAGTTCACGCATAAACTGGCGGGTCGAATTAACCTGCATTTCCAGCGGCAGTTTTGGTCCCTTTGCCAGCGTCGAGTAAAGGATCATCGCGTTCGGTTTAGCGATCAGCATTCCGGTCGGGTTGCCGTTGCTATCACGCACAATCTCACCGCCCGCCGGATCCGGCGTCGCTTTGGTATAGCCAACCACTTTCAGCGCGGCGCGGTTGAGCAAAGCCCGGTCGTAGAGATGCAGAACAAAAACCGGAGTATCCGGAGCGGCTTCATTCAGTTCTTCGAGGGTTGGCATGCGACGTTCGGCAAACTGGAATTCACTCCAGCCGCCCACCACGCGTACCCATTGTGGCGACGGCGTTCTGTCAGCCTGGTCTTTGAGCATGCGTAGCGCGTCCGCCAGTGACGGCACGCCTTCCCAACGCAATTCCAGGTTGTAATTCAGTCCACCACGAATAAGGTGCAGGTGCGAATCGTTCAGGCCCGGAATCACCGTATGTCCTTGCAGATCGACAACCTGCGTCCCTTCGGCGGCAAAGCTCATTACCCGATCGTGGCTACCGGTCGCCAGGATCTTTCCGTTGGCGATCGCTACCGCCTCGACCTGCGGACTTTGCCTGTCGAGAGTATGAATTTTTCCGTGAGTCAGAATCAGTGTGGCAGTTTGAGACATAACAATCTCCTGAGATACCGGTCAGGCTTTTTTCAGCCATCCGGCAAACAGACGGGTTACGATGGGCATCCAGAACCAGACCACCAGCGCAACCACAAAGGCATCATTGATGAGATGCAGGAGTAACGAGCCCTTCATTGCAGGCAGCACAATGCCGGTCAACCACGGCACCAGATTGGTGCTGGGAAATATCACTAGCAGGGTTATCAGAAACTGTTTCCAGCGTTTGGGCTGGCGTACATGGGGCGCGGGCGGCGTAAACCAGAATGCTGCTTCGGTGCGAATTTCGGTTTTGTCACCTTCAGCCAGCAGTGGAGCAATCTCTTCGACCAACACGCGGCGCGTATCGGACTGGGTCCAGCTATACAGATGCTCAAGCGTGTCGAAGCGGATAATGATGTTCCACAGGTTGTTGCCATCTGCCGGGCGAATCACGTTCGCCCCGAGATGACCGGGAAATTCAGCCGCTACAGGCATGATTTTCCCCAGCCACTGCTCATACCTCTGCGCCTGCTCAGGTAGCAGAGTGTGAGTAATTACCAACGTCACATGTTTGTTCTGCGCCATGAAGGGTTCCTTGTTGAGAGGAAATAGGCCACTTAGGCCAAGAAAGCAATACACAAAATCATTCATGGTGCATCGAGGCGGCAAGGTTGTGGATCCCCGTGAGCTTACATAAGTAAGTGACCAGGGTACGCAAGCGAAGCCAACAAAGATGCAACATGAAGGATGACATGTATTTAAGCTTTACGTTCCGGCGCGCCATGCACCATGGTATAGGCATAATCCACGCCCATACCGTAGGCGCCGCTGTGCTCGCGTACCAGATCCATTACGGCGTCGTAGGTTTCTTTGCGGGACCAGTCGCGCTGGTACTCGAGAAGAACCTGTTGCCAGGTTACGGGTACGGCACCTGCCTGTACCATGCGGTCGATAGAACGCTCATGAGCATCTACGGACGTGCCGCCGGAGGTATCAGTTACCACATAAACTTCATAGCCTGCCTCCAGTGCCATTAGCGCCGGAAAAGTCAGGCATACTTCGGTCCACAGCGCGGAGATAATCAGTTTTTTACGCCCGGTCGCTTCCACCGCTTTCACAAACGCCGCATCTTCCCAGGAGTTCATTGAGGTGCGTTCAATGGGTTTGACATCAGGATGAACCGCTAACAATTCCGGCCAGATATATCCGCTAAAACTTTTGGTTTCTACAGAAGTATAAATCACCGGAACATTGAATATTTTCCCGGCTTTCGCTAATGCCACGGTATTATTTTTTAAAGTCTGGCGATCAATATTCGCCACACCGAATGACATTTGCGGCTGATGATCAATAAAAATAAGCGTAGAGTTTTGAGGGTCAATCAGTTCCCGAATAGACATAGCACACCTTCTTAATCAATAAGTTAAAAGGCAACGGTCTGTATCTGCCGTCAGCAGCAGGATCCTGAATCAGAAAGCTTGTTGAGTATAGCGGGAAATTTCTAACGAGTTATTAAAGAAAACTTACTATCCTGTGAAACTATTAATTTTGTGTTGCGATATATCCTAAACAACATCAAAAAAATGCGCATGACTCATCTAATTTATTCACTGGCATTGTTTTTCTTCATTCGGTACAACAGAAGGGTTTAAATTTCAGGATATTTTCTGCTTATGCGCATTAATCTGGATGTTTTGCTTATTCTCGACGCACTCGACAAACAGGGTTCATTTGCCGCAGCGGCCGAGTCGCTGTTTAAAACCCCTGCCGCACTCAGCTATATGATTCAGAAGCTGGAAAGCGATTTGAATATCGAGCTGCTTGACCGTTCCGGGCACCGGGCAAAATTTACCGATACCGGACAGATGATGCTGGAAAAAGGGCGTTTGCTGCTGAATGCGGCAAAAGATCTCGAAAAGCAGGCGGTACAGCTGAGTTCAGGCTGGGAAAAAGAGCTGGCAATTGCGCTGGACGACTCCTTCCCTTTCGCCGCGCTGTTGCCCATTATCGATGAATTTCATGCGCTGAATAAACAAACTCGCCTCAGTTTTACCCACCATACGCTGGCGGGCTCCTGGGAGGAGCTGACCCATAATGGAGCCGATATTATTCTGGGGGCAATTAATGAACCGCCAACGTCTGCAGCCTGGTCCTATAAAATGCTCGGCACGTTGGACAATGTGTTTGTCGTTGCGCCTGAGCATCCGCTGGCAGCAGCAGCAGACGGCCTGACCAACGAACAGTTATGCCTGCATCGGGCGATTGTTATCAGCGACAGCGCCCGCTTCTGCCATCCGTTACAAACCAATCTGATGGAGGAACAGGCGCAAATCCGCGTCGATGACTTCCACAGTAAGGTGATGCTACTACGAGCCGGTATGGGCTGCGGATTTCTCCCCCGCCATATTGCCAGCCCGTGGCTTACCACGGGCGAGCTGGTGGAAAAAACGGTTATCTCATTTCGCCAAAAAGACGTGGCTTATATGGCATGGCGCAATAACCGCGATGGGCTGGCACAGCGGTGGTGGCGGGAAACGCTGCTGGCAAGCCCGGAAATTGCGCGCTTATATCAATGACCTATCCATACTGAGGCGGAAATCGCCGGCAACGTCAGGATATCGTCGGCAAGCATGCCGTTGCCCTCTTTGTGCTGCCATTGACTCACGCTCAGTAATGGCGAGGCAGGCAGGACCACTTCACAAGCGTGGCCACGGTTAATCGCCACCAGTACGCGCTGTCGGTTTAGCACGCGAACAAACACTACCACGTTATCCTCGGCGTAAATCACCTGGCAACCACCGTGGCGCAGCGCCTGATTCTGGTGGCGTAATTTTGCCAACCGCTGATACAACGCCAGCAGAGCAGCGTCCTGTTTTTCAGGCTGCCACGGGAACGGTTTGCGACAAAACGGATCGTTGTTCCCGTCCAGCCCCACTTCGTCACCGTAGTAAATACAGGGCACGCCAGGCCAGGTAAACAGCCATACCACCGCTAGCGGTAACCGTGCGACGTCTTTACCGAGCAGAGATTTAAAGCGGGCGGTATCATGGCTGTCGAGCTGATTAAACATCCGCAGCTGTTGCTGATGCGACAACCCCGCGCGGTAGTTATCCATCCACGCCATACAGGTCTGGGCATCAATGGATTGCGGGTCGTATGAGATATCGGTATTGGCGAGGAATCCCCAGAGGGGGAAGGTAAAGCCGCGATAGTTCATGGCGGCATCTTCTGCATCAGCCTGCAACCACTGGCGCGCATCGCCAAAATGCTCACCCACCACATACGCCTCTGGCTGGGTTTCTTTTGCCGCCTGCGTAATTCCGGCCACATGTTGTAGGTTGTTACGTGCGCCTCCGGCCTCTCCCAGCATGTGCACCACATCAAGACGCCAGCCGTCCATACTCCACGGCGCTTTCAGCCAGTGGCGGACGATACTGTCTCCACCACGATAAATTTCATTCACCAGGCTTTCCGAGGAAAAGTCCAGCTTAGGTAAGCTGGAATATCCCAGCCAGTCGAGCGCAACGCCGTCGGCTGAAAAATGATACCAATCGCGCCAGGGGGATTCTGGGTTATGGCACGCCCCGTCTGTTCCCCGATTATGTCGGTCAAACCAGGCGTGCGAATCGCCGCTATGGTTAAAGACGCCGTCGAGAATCAGACGCATGCCCTGCTGTTGGGTGTTGTGCCGCAGACGCAGTAGTGCCCTGTCGCCGCCAAATTGCGGATCAACATGACGGTAATCTTCGGTATCGTATTTATGCACGCTCGGGGCGGTAAAAACAGGATTCAGGTACAGCGCCGTGACCCCTAACGTTTTCAGGTACGGTAGCTTTTCGCTGATGCCGTCCAAATCGCCGCCATAAAACGTAGAGCCACCGGCCTGAGCCGTAAGCGGTTCGTCCCATTCGCGCCGCACGATGTCGTGTCCGGCGGCGTGGTGGTAATAGACATTATCCTGTCCCGCTTCACGCGACTGGCTGCGGGCAAAACGGTCCGGGAAAATTTGATAGAAAATCTGATCGGCAACCCACTGCGGACCATTCTCCGGCACATCGACGGCAAACTGCTCCAGACGCGCAGGCGGAAAACGGCTGAATCCCTGTGGGGTGAACCACAGCTGACGATCGAGCCAAAGTAATTTAAAGCTATAGCGTCGACGAGGCTGCCCGCTGGAGAGATCAATCGCCGCTCGCCACGCAGTCACGCCCGGCTGCGGCTGGCTGCGCTGCTTGTGCATAGCCAGCGAAATCTCTTCGTTATCGTTTTCTGCGCGTAGCGTCACCCGCTGGGGTAGATTTTCCCCCGCCAACCATAATGTAATCGTCAGTTGATCTTTGTTTTGCTTAACAAATGGGGCAACCGGAAGGTGCCAGGCGTTCAACATCACGTATCCCCTTTGATGATAATGATGTCACCTTGCCATAGCGAAGTGCAGGATCACTCATCATCTTAACGTTTATTGGGGGAGGAGTTCGGGGGAGGAGAAAATTGCCGGGTAACGCAAAGCTACCCGGCAAAAATATTACTGTGCTTCAGCCAGTTGGCGCTCGCGACGGCGCTTGAATCCCCATCCGACCAGCAGCAGGACAATCCACGCAAAGCCGACGTACAGCGAAATACGGGTATCCGGATGATAGCCGATGAGCGCGATGATAAAGACCAGGAAAATCAGGCCAACAACGGTCGTCGTTACCCCACCCGGAACTTTAAATTTCAGCGCTTTGACCTCTTCCGGCGGCAGACGACGACGGAAAGCAATCTGCGACAACAGGATCATAATCCACACCCATACCGTGGCGAAGGTCGCCAAAGAGGCGATCACCAGGAAGACGTTTTCCGGCATGATGTAGTTAAGATACACCGCAAACAGCAGCGCGATAGTCATCACCATTACCGTCACCCACGGCACGCCACGACGCGACGTCTTGGCGAACATTTTCGGGGCACTGCCCTGCTCCGCCATGCCGTGCAGCATACGCCCCACACCGAAGACGTCAGAGTTAATAGCCGACAGCGACGCAGTCAGAACCACAAAGTTGAGGATCCCGGCAGCAAAGGTAATGCCCATATGCTGGAACGTCATAACGAACGGGCTACCGTCGGTACCCACCTGGTTCCATGGGTAGATAGACATAATGACGAACAGCGTCCCCACATAAAACACCAGGATACGCATTGGTACGGAATTGATGGCGCGCGGAATAGATTTTTCCGGGTCTTTGGCTTCGCCTGCGGTAATCCCGATAATCTCAATCCCGCCATAGGCAAACATCACCATTTGCAGCGACATCACCATGCCGAGCCAGCCGTTGCTGAAGAAGCCACCGTTGCTCCATAAGTTATGGATACCGGTAGGTTGCCCACCATTGCCAATCCCCCAAATGATGATACCGAAACCGGCGACAATCATGATGATAATGGTGGCGACTTTGAAGAACGAGAACCAGAACTCCAGCTCACCAAATACCTTCACGCTCATCAGGTTGATGGCGCAGATAATCAGCACCACGCTGAGTACCCAAATCCAGTGCGGTACCGCCGGGAACCAGACGCCCATGTATATGCCGAAGGCTGTCACGTCGGCAATGGCGACAATCAGGATTTCAAAACAGTAGGTCCAGCCGGTAATGTAGCCTGCCAGCGGTCCGAGGTTTTCCTGCGCGTAGCGCGAGAAGGAGCTGGCTGCCGGGTTATGAACAGACATTTCGCCCAGCGCACGCATAATAATGTACGCCGCGACACCGCCGATAATATAGGCCAGCAATACGCTTGGCCCCGCCATTTTGATAGCGTCGGCCGAGCCGTAAAACAACCCGGTACCAATTGCTGAACCTAATGCCATAAAGCGGATGTGCCGGGTGCTCAGCCCACGCTTTAGCTTGTTATTACTTTCCATCGATTCCTAACCTGTTAACACAATAAAAAAACCACGGGGCCATGTTAATAGCCCCGTGGTTAAAACTTATTGTCAGTGATATTAGTGTGCGCTGGAGGTCACTTGTCGACCCGCGGCGCGATCCCAGATAACTGCCAGGACCACCATCACGACTGTTGGCATCAACCACGCCAGCCCCTGCTCCGCCAGCGGTAAACGCTGGGTCCAGGCCGGTAACACGTCGCCAATTGCAGAAGCTTTAATGCCATCAAGGATACCAAAAATCAGGCTGATAAACATCGCAGGTGCAATGACGCGGGAAGAATTATGCCACCATGAGCGGGTAAAGCTTAATACAACCAGTGCGATACATGGCGGATAGATAGCCGTCAGCACCGGAATAGAGATCTGAATCAGATGGCTCAGACCCAGGTTGGAAACCACCATCGAGAAGCCGCCGAGGATAAATACCAGCGTACGATAAGACAGTGGAACGTACTGGGCAAAGAACTCTGCGCACGCACAGGTCAGGCCAACCGCGGTGACCAGACAGGCGATGAAAATCAGCGCCGCCAGCAGGAAGCTTCCTGCACCGCCAAAGGTGTGCTGAACATACGCATGCAGAATCGCCGCGCCGTTAGCAGACTGATCGACCAGAATCGCGCTATCTGAACCCAGACGGAACAGCGCGAGATACAGCAGCGTTAAGCCCACACCCGCCATTAAACCCGCCCAAACGGTGTAACGGGTCAGCAGACGCGCTTCAGTAACACCACGCGAGCGAGCGGCGTTAACGATAACAATACCAAACACCATCGCGCCCAGCGTATCCATGGTCAGATACCCGTTCACGAAGCCATTAGAAAACGCCGCAGTTTGATAGGCTTCCATCGCATTACTGATCGGGCCAGCTGGCCAGACGATTGCAGCGACAGACAGGACCACCAGTGCCAGAATTTTCAGCGGTGCCAGGAAATTGCCCACCGTATCCAGCAGTTTGCCCGGATAAAGCGAAACCAGAATGACAATCGCGAAATAGATAACGCTATAGATAAACAGCGGCAGCGCAGAGTCACCAGTCAGCGGTGCAATCCCGACTTCGAAAGAGACCGTCGCGGTACGCGGGGTAGCAAATAACGGCCCAACGGCCAGATAGCAAACGGTCGCCAGCAACAGACCGGCAACTTTACCGATAGGCGTGCTCAGTCGGTCCACACCACCGCCGACTTTCGCCAGCGCAACAACGGTAAGTACCGGCAGGCCAACGGCCGTAATCAAAAAGCCAAAAGCCGCAGTCCAGACGTGTTCACCTGCCTGCAAACCAACCATTGGGGGGAAGATGATGTTACCTGCACCAACGAACAGTGCAAATGTCATAAATCCCAAAGCGATAATATCGCGCGATTTTAACTGATGGGTCATAAAGTCTTACTGCCTGTGGATGTGGTGTTGAAAATAGTAAATTTTTGCCTTTCCCTGGGGGACAATACAGCGGCATTTTTGCTCAATTCCAGCGGGAAACACTCCCGACCTGGCGCGGCGAAGAATAGTTTTTCGATTTACCGCGTAAATGCAGTCGGTATGACAGCACCTGGAGCGCAATTTAAACGCTTATAACGTTTTAAAGCAAGGTGGGATCCAAAAACCAGAACAATATAGCGATATGAAAAATAGGGTTAGCACAAAACACCATTTCATGGAAAAAGGTATGGGTAATAGTTCGAACAAAAAACAATCAAACGTCGTGAAATTCAGGAGGCATCTATTGACCACATAAAAAAAACCAGCTTGCGCTGGCTTTTGGAAAGATTATCTTACGAATACGTCTTAGCCGTTACTTTTGGCAATGAAACGTTCCGGGATCATGAAACTAAATCGCGTCCCTTTGCCTGGTTCGCTTTCGATGTTCAAACGGCTGTCGTGATGATGCAGCGCATGTTTCACGATAGCCAGACCCAGCCCGCTACCGCCCGTTTGTCGCGATCTCGCCTTATCCACACGATAAAAACGTTCGGTCAAACGTGGAATATGCTCGGGGGCAATGCCCGGACCGTTGTCTTCCACGCAAAACTCCGCCCCCGACGCCACATGCTGCCAGCGTACGGTAATATGCGTTCCCGCTGGTGTGTGGTTCACCGCGT
Source organism: Citrobacter sp. MGH105 (assembly GCF_001037485.2). Lineage (NCBI taxonomy): Bacteria > Pseudomonadati > Pseudomonadota > Gammaproteobacteria > Enterobacterales > Enterobacteriaceae > Citrobacter > Citrobacter sp. MGH105. The sequence continues at coordinate 3,926,367 of NZ_CP073048.1, forward strand.
TGTACACGAGATTCGAGATAGCACTACGCAACTGCTCCTCGTTGCCTCGCACGTTCAGGCTGTTATCGACATCAAAGGTAAAGGTATGTTTATGCTGGCTCAGGGTTTGCGCTTCGTGCTCGATCACGCGCAGCATCATGGGCACATCGACTTTCTCATTCAGCTGCAACGTCGGCGCAGCTTCAATTTTTGACAGCGTCAGCAGCTGCTTCACCAGGCCTTCCATACGGTACGTTTGCTCACGCATGGTATGCAGTGCTTTTTCGCGCGTTGTCCCTTCCAGCGGGTGCTCCTGCATCATTTCCAGGTAGCCTTGCAACACCGTCAGCGGTGTGCGCAACTCATGGCTGGCGTTGGCGAAAAAGTTACGCCGTGAACCTTCCAGTTGGTGCATCTGGGTAACGTCGCGCGCCACCATCAACAATTGCTTATCGGTATAGGGCATCACGCGAATTTCCAGATGCCGTCCGGTATTGAGCACCAGATTGATTGGCCGGCTAAAATCGCGCGTTTTCAGATATTGTGTGAATTCCGGGTAGCGCAGCAGGTTAAGAATATTTTGCCCGCTATCGTCCGGCCAACGCAGTCCCAGAACCTGCTGAGCCAGTCCGTTACACCAGAAGATACCGCCTTCTTCGGTGGTCAACACCACCGCGTCGGGTAGTGATTCCGCCCCGCTGCGAAAACGTTTAATCAGGTTACCCAGTTCTCGACGGCGCTTTTTGTTGCGAAGCTGCATTTGATGCAGCCCATATAACAACGGCTCCCAACTGCCTCGCCCCGGTGGCGGCGTCATACTTCTGTCGACCCATAACCACCAGGATAAACGTAATAAATTCCAGAAATGCCAGATAAGCAGGCCCGTTACCGACGCCAGTAAAAACCAGGGCAGGTAACCGAAAAAAGCGCTAAGGATAAATGCCGGTATGCAGCACAGGATCAGCTCCAGTACCAACCTTTTCCATGACAATCGTTCTAGCAAACGTCTTACTCCATAAACGGCCTAATCCATCAGGCCCTGATTCTTGTCAGTCAAAAGCGGGTCGAAAAACGATATCCCGTCCCGCGAACTGTTTGCACCATACGATCGTGTCCGCTGTGCTCCAGCGCTTTACGTAAGCGGCGGATATGCACATCCACTGTCCGGTCTTCTACGTAGACATTGGTTCCCCAGACATGATTGAGGAGTTGTTCACGGCTGTAGACGCGCTCGGGGTGAGTCATAAAGAAGTGCAACAGTTTGAATTCGGTCGGCCCCATATCCAGCGGTTCTTCGCCGGTCATCACGCGATGCGAAGTGGGATCAAGACTCAGCCCCTGCATCTCAATAACCTCTTCCACCGCCATGGGGGAAATACGACGCAGCACAGCTTTAATACGCGCCACCAGCTCCTTGGGAGAAAACGGCTTGGTAATATAATCATCCGCACCGGTTTCCAGACCCCGGACGCGATCTTCCTCTTCTCCCCTCGCCGTCAGCATCATCACGGGGATGTCCCGCGTCATGGCTTCGCGCTTGAGATGCTTAATAAACTGTAGACCCGAGCCGCCGGGAAGCATCCAGTCAAGCAGGACGAGATCCGGCCAGGGTTCATTGAGTTGGTTCACAGCACTGTCATAGTCTTCGGCTTCTACGGGTTGAAAACCGTTTTGCTCGAGCACGAAGCAGACCATTTCACGAATTGGAGCTTCATCTTCTACGACCAGAATACGTCTCGCCATGATTTGCCCTGTTTATAATTAAATCGTTTGCCATCAATACGGTGCCATTATGCGTCAGTTTTATGACAGATTTATGAAAAGATAGTCCAGGTTTAACGCAGCCAGACGAATTATGACAGCCCGGAGACAAGATATTACCGTCCTTGAAAGGTTATAATCCCCGCCACTGTTTTATCGTCATGGAACTCTTATGCGCATCCTTCACACGTCTGACTGGCATCTGGGCCAAAATTTCTACAGCAAGAGCCGCGCCGCTGAACATCAGGCCTTTCTCGACTGGCTGCTGGAGACGGCACAATCCCAGCAGGTGGATGCCATTATTGTGGCGGGCGATATTTTCGATACCGGCTCACCGCCAAGCTACGCCCGTGAGCTGTATAACCGTTTTGTCGTCAATCTGCAGCAAACCGGTTGTCATCTGGTCGTGCTGGCAGGCAACCACGATTCCGTCGCCACGCTCAATGAATCCCGCGATATTCTGGCGTTTCTCAACACCACGGTCGTTGCCAGCGCCGGCCATGCACCGCAGGTGCTGCCGCAACGTGATGGCACGCCGGGAGCAATCCTGTGTCCGGTTCCTTTCTTACGACCACGTGACATCATTACCAGCCAGGCCGGGCTAACCGGACAAGAAAAACAGCAGCATCTGCTGGGGGCGATCACCAACTATTACCAGCAGCAGTATCAGGACGCCTGCACGCTGCGTGGCGATCGAAACCTGCCCATCATTGCTACCGGGCATTTGACCACCGTTGGCGCCAGTAAAAGTGACGCCGTACGTGACATTTATATCGGTACGCTGGACGCCTTTCCGGCGCAAAACTTTCCACCCGCAGACTACATCGCACTGGGGCATATTCACCGGGCGCAGGTTATTGGCGGGACGGACCATATTCGCTACTGCGGTTCACCGATTGCCCTCAGTTTTGACGAGTGCGGCAAAAGCAAATGTGTACATCTGGTGAGTTTCGAAGCGGGGAGACTCAGCGCCGTTGAAAATCTCACAGTACCGGTCACCCAGCCGCTTGCGGTACTGAAAGGCGATTTAGCCGCCATTACCGCCCAGCTTGAGCAGTGGCGTAACGTGCCACAAGAGCCGCCGATATGGCTGGATATTGAAATCACCACCGACGACTATCTGCATGACATGCAACGTAAGATCCAGGCCTTAACCGAAGATTTACCGGTCGAGGTGTTATTGGTGCGCCGCAGTCGAGAACAACGTGAACGTATTATGGCCAATGAACGACGCGAAACGTTAAGCGAGCTAAGCGTAACGGAAGTTTTTGACCGCCGCCTGGCGCTGGAAGAGCTCGAGGAGCCTCAGCGCAAGCGGTTGAATCAGCTGTTTAGCGCAACCTTACACACGCTTGCCGGGGAGAGTGAGGCATGAAAATTCTCAGCCTGCGCCTGAAGAACCTCAACTCCCTGAAGGGAGAATGGAAAGTCGATTTCACAGCAGAACCTTTTGCCAGCAACGGGTTGTTCGCCATCACCGGGCCAACGGGCGCGGGGAAAACCACCCTGCTGGACGCGATTTGCCTCGCCCTGTACCACGAAACGCCGCGCCTGAATACAGTGTCACAGTCGCAAAACGACCTGATGACCCGCGACACCGCGGAGTGTCTGGCCGAGGTCGAGTTTGAGGTGCGCGGCGAAGCCTACCGCGCATTCTGGAGCCAGAACCGGGCACGCAACCAACCTGAGGGCAATCTGCAGGTCCCACGCGTAGAGCTGGCCCGCTGCGCGGACGGTAAAATCCTCGCCGATAAAGTCAAAGACAAGCTGGAGATGACCGCCGAGCTTACCGGGCTGGATTACGGGCGTTTTACCCGTTCGATGCTGCTGTCTCAGGGCCAGTTTGCCGCCTTTCTTAATGCCAAACCGAAAGAGCGCGCCGAGCTTCTGGAAGAGTTAACTGGTACTGAGATCTACGGCCAAATCTCCGCCATGGTGTTTGAAAAGCACAAGTCAGCGCGTACGGAGCTGGAAAAACTGCAGGCCAAGGCCAGTGGCGTGGCGCTGTTAGCACCAGAGCAGGTGCAGTCCCTGACGGAAAGTTTGCAGGTACTTACTGACGAAGAAAAACAATACCTTACCAGCCAACAAACTCAGCAACAGCATCTCAACTGGCTTATTCGGCAAAATGAGCTTCAGACGGACATAAACCGCCACCAGCAGGCATTACAGGCAGCACTTCGGGCGCAAGAAGACGCGCAGCCACAGCTGGCAGCGCTGAGCCTGGCGCAACCGGCCAGAGCATTGCGCCCTCACTGGGAGCGAATCCAGGAACAAACGGCTACTATCGAGCGTACGCGCCAGAAGATTCAGGAAGTGAATGCTCGCTTACAAAGCAGCTTAGCGCTGCGCGGACGCATCCGTCAGCAGGCGCACACGCAGTCAGCCACTATGCTGGCCGAACAACAGACGTTAACCGACTGGCTGAACGAGCATGACCGCTTCCGCTTATGGAGTAGCGAACTGGCTGGCTGGAAAGCGCTGCTGGCGCAACAGTCCGACGCCAGCACCCAGCTACTCCAGTGGCAGCAGCTGCGGGAGAATGACACACGTAAGCTCGATGCACTGGCGCTTCCTGCACTGACCCTTTCGCCGCAGGAAGTGACAGAAGCGCTGGCGCAACATGTGCAGCTTCGTCCGCTACGCCAGCGGCTCAGTAATCTGCACGGGCAAATCGCCCCGAAGCAAAAGCAGCTGGCACAGTTACGCGCTACGCTTGTACAACGTCAGCAAGAACTGACCCAGCGCAACGCGGTACTCGCCGAGAAACGCCAGCGCTATAAAGATAAAAACCAGCAGCTTACCGATGTGAGACTCATTTGCGAGCAGGAAGCCCGCATCAAAGATCTGGAAAGCCATCGGGCATTACTGGAATCCGGCAAACCTTGTCCGCTTTGTGGCTCTACTACACATCCGGCTATCGAGCGTTACCAGACGCTTGAGCTGAGCGTAAATCAGGCACGACGTGAAGCGCTGGAAAAAGAGGTCAAAACGCTGGCCGATGAGGGCTCAACCCTGCGCGGGCAGCTTGAGGCGATAACGCAGCAACTTCAGCGCGATGAACATGAAGCACAGAGGCTTTCTCAGGAGGAGCAAGCACTTACTCAAGAGTGGCTGACCGTTACCGCCAGCCTCAACGTATCGCTACAACCGCAGGATGACATTGCCCCGTGGCTGGCCGCTCAGGAAGAGTACGAACAACAGCTTCACCAGTTAAGCTTGCGTCATACCCTGCAGGCGCAAATCGCCGCGCATACCGAACAGATTACTCAACTCCAACAGCATATTGACCAGCGCCAGGCGACGTTAACCTCAGAGCTGGACCGTCATGGCCTGGCCCTTCCGCCCGAGGATGAAGTCTCCTCATGGTTAAGCGAACGGGCGAACGAAGCGCAAATGTGGCAACAGCGCCAGAATGAACTGACTGAGTTACAGGCCCGGATTGCCCAGCTTGCGCCGCTGCTGGAAACGCTGCCAGAATCTGAGGTGCTTTCTGAAAACATTGAGGATCTGTCGCTGGAAAACTGGCGGCAGGTGCACGACGATTGCCTCTCTTTACAGGGACAGTGGCAAACCTTGCAGCAGCAAGAAGCACAGGACGTTCAGCACGCCGCAGAAATTCAGGCACAATTTGATGCCGCATTGCAGGCCAGCATCTTTGACAATCGTGACGCCTTTATCGCCGCCCTGCTGGATGAAGAGACCTTCAACCGTCTTGAGCAGTTGAAACAATCGCTGGAAGTCCAGCAACAACAGGCACAAACGCTGCTTAATCAGGCCCAGCAGGCGCTGGCGACTCATCAACAGCAGCAACCAACCGGGGTGGATCTCACGCTCACGGCACAACATCTTCGCGACACGCTGGCGCAGCTCACCCAACTGCTGCGGGATAACACCACTCGTCAGGGAGAAATTCGCCAGCAACTCAGGCAGGATGCTGAAAACCGCCAGCAACAGCAGGCGCTGATGCAGGAGATTGATAACGTCGCGCAACAGGTCGAAGACTGGGGCTATCTGAATGCGCTGATCGGCTCGAAAGAGGGAGATAAGTTCCGCAAATTTGCCCAGGGACTGACGCTGGATAACCTGGTCTGGCTTGCCAACAACCAGTTAACCCGTCTACACGGTCGCTATCTGTTGCAGCGCAAGGCCAGCGAAGCGCTGGAGCTGGAGGTGGTCGATACCTGGCAAGCCGATGCGGTGCGTGACACGCGTACGCTCTCCGGCGGCGAGAGCTTCCTGGTGAGTCTGGCGCTGGCGCTGGCATTGTCCGATCTGGTCAGCCACAAAACACGAATTGACTCCCTGTTCCTCGACGAAGGCTTCGGCACGCTGGACAGCGAAACGCTGGATACCGCTCTGGACGCGCTGGATGCGCTCAACGCTAGCGGTAAAACCATTGGCGTGATCAGCCACGTCGAAGCAATGAAAGAACGCATTCCGGTGCAGATCAAGGTGAAAAAAATCAACGGTCTGGGCTACAGCAAACTCGACAAAATGTTTGCGGTGGAGTAATCGGCCAGCGGATGTGGTGTCACAGGCCGGATAAGCGTCATCGCTATCCGGCACGCTATGTAGCACAATAATGCATACTCAGGGACGGATATGAAATGGCATTCCACTTCGCTTATCCGCAAGCTATCGCTATTGGCGGCGAACGTTCGCCGCTATGACGCACATCCTGCGTCTTTCTTGTTGGCAGGTGGTATGAAAAAAGTCATTTTCTCTTTAGCGCTGGGAACATTTGGGCTGGGCATGGCCGAGTTTGGCATCATGGGCGTTCTCACCGAATTGGCGCGGGACGTGGGAATTTCCATTCCTGCCGCTGGCCATATGATTTCGTTTTACGCCTTTGGCGTGGTGCTTGGCGCGCCCATTATTGCACTCTTTTCCAGCCGCTTTTCGCTCAAGCATATTCTGCTGTTTCTGGTCACACTGTGTGTGATTGGCAACGCCATTTTCACCCTCTCCTCCTCGTATTTTATGCTGGCGGTGGGCAGGCTGGTTTCAGGCTTCCCGCACGGCGCGTTTTTTGGCGTTGGCGCAATTATCCTGTCGAAGCTCGCCCGCCCGGGAAAAGTCACCGCCGCTGTCGCGGGCATGATTTCGGGGATGACCGTTGCCAATCTGGTTGGCATTCCCGTCGGCACCTGGCTGAGTCAGGAATTTAGCTGGCGCTATACGTTCCTGCTGATTGCCGTCTTTAATATCGCCGTGATGGTCTCGGTCGCTTTTTGGGTACCCAACATCAGCGATGAAGCAAAAGGAAACCTGCGCGAACAATTTCACTTTTTGAAAAGCCCCGCCCCGTGGCTCATTTTCTCCGCCACCATGTTTGGTAACGCCGGGGTTTTCGCCTGGTTCAGCTACGTCAAACCATACATGATGTTCATCTCCGGCTTTTCCGAAGCGCTGATGACCTTCATCATGATGCTGGTAGGATTAGGAATGGTGTTGGGAAATCTGCTGAGCGGTCGGCTGTCTGGTCGCTATACGCCGCTGCGCATTGCGGTGATAACCGACTTCGTGATTGTGCTGGCTCTGCTGTTGCTCTTTGCCTTTGGCGGGATCAAAGCCGCGTCGCTGACCTTCGCCTTTATTTGCTGCGCGGGCCTGTTTGCCCTGTCGGCACCGCTGCAAATTTTGCTGCTGCAAAATGCGAAAGGAGGGGAGCTGCTGGGTGCGGCTGGCGGGCAAATTGCCTTTAATCTCGGTAGCGCGATTGGCGCTTACTGCGGTGGCATGATGCTGACGCTGGGCTTTGCCTACAACTACGTGACGCTGCCGGCGGCACTGCTGTCGTTTTCTGCGATGTCGTCACTGCTGCTGTACGGTCGCCTGAAGCGCGCAGTCCCCCAGATGACACACGCTGCCGGATAGCATCTGCGCTACCCGGCTACGCGAACCTTACTCCTGCGGCCACAGCCAGGCCGCACCGCGTACACCGCTGGAATCCCCGTGTAGCGCCTTGCGTAGAGGTGTTTCGCACTCGCCACCAAAGACAAACTGCTTAATCAACGCCGGAACGTTTTGATACAGTCGGTCGACATTGCTCATTCCGCCACCCAGCACAATGACGTCCGGATCGAGAATATTCACCACATGTGCCAATGATTTCGCCAGACGACGCTCATAGCGGCTCAACGCTTGCTCCGCAAGAGCATCCTGCGCAGTAACAAGGCTGATAATTTCATTGCCTTTGAGCTGCTTACCGCTCAGACGCTGGTAGTCGGTGGCAAAGCCGGTCCCGGAAATGAAGGTTTCAATGCAGCCTTGTTTACCGCAATAACAGGGGACTTCCTGTCGGAACAGCAGCTCATCTTCGTCCATCCATGGCAGCGGATTATGCCCCCACTCGCCCGCGGTACCGTTACCACCCGTGTGCGCCCGACCATTCAGTGCCACGCCTGCGCCACATCCGGTGCCGATAATCACCGCAAACACGGTTTGCGCCCCGGCCGCCGCACCATCCACCGCTTCTGAAACCGCCAGACAGTTGGCATCATTTGCCAACCGCACTTCACGATTCAGACGCGAACTCAGGTCTTTGTCAAAAGGTTGTCCGTTAAGCCAGGTCGAGTTGGCATTCTTTACCACCCCGGTGTAAGGCGAGATTGAACCTGGAATGCCCATTCCCACGGTTCCCGTCTGCCCGGTGGCGTTTTCCGCCATCTCCACCAGCGTGGCGATGGTTTCTATCGTTTGCCGATAATCATCACGCGGCGTGGGCAGGCGATGGCGAAAAAGCTGTTCGCCCGCCTCGCCAAGCGCAATAACTTCCGTTTTCGTACCGCCCAAATCGATACCTATACGCACTGTTTGCTCCTCTTCCCGATTAACAATGCAAGCATAGCGACAATTCGCTATCATGCCCGCTGGATTTAACGACAAGGCCGTGGAAATTATCATGCTGTGGTTCAAAAATTTAATGGTTTACCGTCTTAGCCGCGATGTTTCTTTGCGTGCCGAAGAGATGGAAAAACAGCTGGCATCAATGACGTTCACCCCTTGCGGTAGCCAGGATATGGCAAAAATGGGCTGGGTTCCGCCGATGGGATCGCACAGCGATGCATTAACGCATACCGCCAATGGCCAAATTATTATCTGCGCCCGCAAAGAAGAAAAAATTCTGCCGTCGCCGGTTATCAAACAGGCGCTGGAAGCCAAAATATTCAAACTGGAAGCTGAGCAAGGTCGCAAACTTAAGAAGACCGAAAAAGACTCGCTGAAAGATGAAGTTCTGCACTCATTGCTGCCGCGCGCCTTTAGCCGCTTCAGCCAGACAATGATGTGGATCGATACCGTCAACGATCTGATCATGGTTGATTGTGCGAGCGCGAAAAAAGCCGAAGATACGCTGGCGCTGCTGCGTAAGAGTCTCGGTTCGCTGCCGGTCGTTCCGCTGACGATGGAAAACCCTATTGAGCTGACGCTGACCGAATGGGTTCGCTCCGGCACCACGGCGCAGGGCTTCCAACTGCTGGATGAAGCTGAACTGAAAGCGATCCTTGAAGACGGCGGTGTGATCCGCGCGAAAAAGCAGGATCTGGTCTGCGACGAAATCGCCGTGCATATCGAAGCGGGCAAACTGGTTACTAAGCTGGCCCTCGACTGGCAGCAGCGCATTCAGTTCGTTATGTGTGACGACGGCTCCATTAAGCGTCTGAAGTTTAGCGACGAGCTGCGCGATCAGAACGAAGATATCGACCGCGAAGATTATGCTCAGCGTTTTGATGCCGATTTCATCCTGATGACAGGTGAACTGGCGGCGCTGATTAAAAGTCTGGTGGAAGGATTAGGCGGCGAAGCGCAACGTTAAGCCGTGTTTAGCGAATGGCGACTCAATATCGCCATTCGTCATTTTTACGCTTACAGGTAACGGCAAAGATAGGATGTTGGCTCTGCTACCTGCAGATGAAACTCGCTGTTGCCCGGTACGTTAAACACGTCTCCTGCGGCATACACTTTCCACTCTGTTTCCCCTGGCAGCAGCACGTTCAGTGCGCCACTTACTACCGTCATCTCTTCAGGCGCCGCAGTACCAAAGGTATATTCACCTTCAGCCATCACACCTACACTGGCGCGGCCAGTACTGCTGCTGGTAAAACCGATCGATTTTACTTTGCCGGAAAAGTATTCATTACTTTGAAGCATACAACTGGCCCTATCTCGTGATTAAGTTAGGAACCAATATAGGGGGCTGATGTTCCACCTGTCACGCAAAATTACGCCAGCAATTCCGAAGCCAGTCGAGCAATCAACACATTGGACAGCAGAACCGGGACATCCAGCGACTTTTGCAGTAAATCACGATGACGTTGATGAAACCCCAGGCAGTCCAGCATAAGAACATCAGCACCTTGCTCAAGGAGATATTTCCCGGCATCAATCAGCTGTTGTTCAGAACCTTCTACTGGATTCGCCACGGCGTACACTGGCGGAGTTTGTAACACCTGCCACTTTTGTGTCTGGGCTTTGAGCAATTCAGCAACAGGTACAATGACCCCAACCTGATGCCCTTCGACAATTGAAGCCACTAACGGGGGAATAATGCGTATGGGTTCCAACAAGATACTATTGCGGGCGGTCAGACGGGTGATTGAGGCGGTACTCATCAGCAGGATCACATCAAATCCCTGATTATCGAGAACCTCCACAATGCTTTGCAGCGAGCGTTCCACTTTCTGGCGTGAGACATGAGCAAGTTGGTGGTCGCTAAGCAGCGTTAATAACAGCTCGTCACCGGGTGAAGCCCCGTACTCGGCCATCACATCTTCTCGCTGCATCTGCCCCAGCAGACTGTGGTGAGTAATGTGCTGTTCATCAATATATTCCGTCAGGAGCGGTAACATCTCACACATCGGCACAACGCCAATCGTGAGGATAGCCAACGACGTACTCATTTGTTGCTCCACCGTCTTCTTACTTTGCTGTGAAATCCCGGATAAGAGCCGGGCGCTGACCTGTGCTACAAATGCTCAAAAGCGTAGCAGTAGATCGGCGGTGTATTGTGTAAAGATTCCAGATCATTCCAGTACTGGATTGTTATTGTTTAATTTTCAATTTTTACTGTATACGGCGAAATTTAAAAAAATGTGATGCGCGCCCGGACTGGCACTTTTAAGACTCGTGCCAGAGCGGTCTTCATATCAGGTTTTATCGGGGTCTTCGTAGCGTTTTTTAGCATCCATCGCTTCCTGAGCTGAAGGATGCTCACTGATCAACGAATTCGGTTTAGGGTGATCGGCACGAAGTTGATACCAGGTTACCGTCTGGCCTGGCGTCCCTTTTTCAACCGTAACAATGGTCGCTTGACGTGGGTAAGGTGGTTGTGTCGGCATAATTCTTCCTTTTCACTGGATGAACATTAAGTATAGACACCGCCCTGCAACCGTGGCGCTGCCTGCGCCAGTATCCCAAGAATGTCTTCCACTACCTGCGAAGGCGGATTGGTGGCATCAACGATATAGTGCGCAGCCTCGCGATACAAAACATCGCGCTGGGCGAGCACTTCCTGAACCTCTTCGGTCAACGGTTTGCCGGTTAGAGTCGGTCGCAATCCTTCTTCAGGCGTGGCCTCCAGACGATCAACCAGTACCGATACCGGTGCGCTTAGATAGATAACCACGCCGTGGCTGCGCATGTAATGACGATTAAATTCGGTAAGAATGATACCGCCGCCGGTCGCAACAACCGTGGCAGGAGCTGTAACAGCCTGCAGAGCGGTCGTTTCCTGGGCACGAAACCCTTCCCATCCTTCTCTTTCGACGATTTCCGCCACGGTCATTTGCACGTGCGATTGCAACCAGCGATCGGTATCAACGAACTGGAAATCAATAGCCTTTGCCAGCGCCATACCGGTTGTCGTCTTACCACACCCCCGGGGGCCAACAAGAAAAAGAGGTTGCGTCATCACAGAATTTCCCCAGAGAGCCGCCAACAAGCGGGATCTGATGCGGTTAAAAATATAATCATATCATCAAACTAGTACATCGCCAAAACTGTAAAGAAAAGATTACAGAAAGAATGGCAAGATGAGTTAACCCCTACTATAACAAGAATTCACAATGAATAAAGTGTAAATAATAAATTACACATTCTATTTTCTACGCTGAACTTCCAGCCACCACTTATCCAGTTCAGCCGCAAAATGCTGTCTGTCGCGGGGCGAAAGGCTGTCCGGCCCCCCGGTCTGGATACCGCTGGCACGCAGTGTATCCATAAAATCACGCATCATCAGACGCTCACGGATCGTCGCTTCGGTATAACGTTCGCCGCGCGGGTTAAGCGCCGCCGCACCTTTTTCAATCACTTCAGCCGCCAGCGGAATATCTGCCGTTATCACTAAATCACCGGCGCTGCACTGACGCACAATCTCGTTATCAGCCACGTCAAAGCCCGCAGGCACACGTAATGTGCTGATGAAACGCGAAGGCGGGACGCGCAGGCTTTGGTTGGCCACCAAAACAAGCGGCATTTGCATGCGCTCAGCGGCGCGGTACAAAATGTCTTTAATCACATTCGGACACGCATCGGCATCCACCCATATTGTCATAGCTTCTCCCCACTGGTGTGCTGTCGCACATTGTCGCGTGCTTTTACTTTCAGGCAAAGTGCTGTTTCTCCTTCTGAACATATTCATTCCGCGCTAAGCTTAGCTTTCCCAGATTTACCCTAAATAATTCGGGTTGCAGCCAACGCACATGCAACTTGAAGTATGACGGGTATAAAACAATGAATATCATCCATAGGGAGTGACAAGATGGACAAGAAAATTGGTTTTATCGGCTGCGGTAATATGGGCAAAGCCATTCTTGGCGGCATGATCGCCAGCGGCCAGGTTCTCCCCGGACAAATCTGGGTCTACACCCCTTCCCCCGATAAGGTCGCCGCGCTACACGACCAGTACGGCATTAATGCGGCGCAGTCTGCACAAGAAGTCGCGCAAATCGCTGATATTGTTTTTGGGGCCGTAAAACCAGGCATCATGATTAAGGTGCTGAGTGAAATTACCTCCAGCCTGAACAAAGATTCCCTGGTCGTCTCGATTGCCGCAGGCGTCACTCTCGATCAGCTGGCCCGTGCCCTGGGTCACGACCGTAAAATCATTCGCGCGATGCCAAACACGCCGTCGCTGGTGAACGCCGGAATGACCTCCGTCACGCCGAACGCCTTAGTCACACCGGAAGAAACAGCCGACGTGCTGAATATCTTCCGCTGCTTTGGTGAAGCAGAAGTCATTGCGGAGGCAATGATTCATCCGGTCGTTGGCGTCAGCGGTTCAGCACCGGCCTATGTATTTATGTTTATCGAAGCGATGGCTGATGCCGCCGTTCAGGGGGGGATGCCCCGCGCACAGGCTTATAAATTTGCAGCACAAGCGGTAATGGGTTCGGCGAAGATGGTTCTGGAAACGGGTAAACATCCTGGCGAATTGAAGGATATGGTGTGCTCGCCGGGTGGAACCACCATTGAGGCGGTACGCGTCCTGGAAGAACGCGGTTTCCGTTCATCGGTGATTGAAGCGATGATTAAGTGCATGGAGCAGTCGGAAAAACTCAGCCGCTCCTGAGTTAACACCGCCGGACGTCAGGCCGCCGCTTCAGTGCGGTTACGTCCGGAATTCTTTGCTTTGTAGAGAGCCATATCTGCTGATTTTAACCATTCTCGATAGTGTTCAGTTTCAGACGTCAGCGGCGCAACGCCCACGCTAATGCGTAGGTCAACCTGCGGCGCGCAAGATAAACGCAGTTGGGTAAGCCGTTCGTGAACACGAGACATCGCTGCAATCGCGCTGCTCGCTGACGTGCCACACATGATTACCGCAAACTCATCACCGCCAAAGCGACCAATCACATCGCTACCGCGTAAGGTCATCTGTAACTGGCGGGTCAGTGCAACAATGGCCTGATCCCCGACGTCATGGCCCCAGGTATCATTGATACTCTTAAAATGGTCGATATCGATGATAAGGAGCGTGGCATCACGCTGATGGCGGCGGCAATTATCAAATTCATTCCGCAGCAACAGTTCCCAATGACGTCGGTTATAAACCCCGGTCATCCCATCTCGCGTACTCATAACCTGTAAGCGACGTTTATGTTCTGCCAGCCTGATGAGCGTCTGGTAACTCACCCAGGCAAATAGCAACGGGTAAACCACTAACACCGGCAGCGACAGCAGCACACTCAGTTGCGTACTGCTAAAAGCCACGGGAATATCCGTTAACTGTAACGTCACCAGGCAGGAAACCACCATCAACACGGCGCCTGCGATGAAGACACGCATACCCCCTGCGCCCATCAGGTTGATACAGATAATCATCAACAGCGCCGTGGATGGCAGCAAGTTTATCCCCATAATCCCCATCCACATCCCGGCGAGGATGGCATCGGCTTTTAAGTTGGTATATTCGCTATGCAGTGGATCGATAGCTTTACTTGCCAATTGCCATGCCAGATGCGGCCAGACAAACGCCCATCCCACCAGCAAAAGCCACCAGCCTCCGGTTATTGGCTGAGAAACTAATACCGACGCGATAGGGAAAAACATTCCCCCCAGTCCAACCGCTCGCGGCAGCCTGATTCGTCGGGCAAATCGCAGACCGGAACGTTGGTGGTCATTTTGATGAAGCAATATAAATGCTTCATTCGGGACGACCTTCTTTTGATAAAAGTTTTCATCATTCATCGTATTTGGGAATATTCTGAAACAAATTTCCCAAATTATAGGAAGGGGTCTGGTGGCGGAAGTATGATATTTCGGGTGAGCGATTTTACCTGCTCACCCGGAAGTGCTAAGCAGATTTTTTCAGGCAAGCGCTCATAAACTTATTACGATCATCGCCTTTCAGAGACTGCTCCGTCGCCTTGACGTTGCATTCACGCATTTTCTGCTGCTGCGGCGTCAGGCTCTTTTCCTCAGGCGCAGATTTACTGTTTTTCAGGCAATCACTTATATAGGTCTTACGCGCATCCCCTTTTAAGGTCTGCGCCGTGGCCTGCTGATTGCAGGTGGTCATACGCTGTTGTTGCGGGGTTAACGTCTTCTCGGCAGCACCGACGGTAGTTAAAAAAATCAGACCAAAAAGTAACGTCATTAATAATGTAATTTTCATAGCACCATCCTTTTCTGAACGACGACACACAGGTAAGTTTGGCTGCTAACGATAAAAAAACCACCCGACGGCAAAAGTATTGCCGCCGGGTATCAGCTTATTTCAGTCCTAACGCCGCTTTCATGGTGTAAAACAGATCGGTTTGATCGGTCAGGCCAACCACATTCGCCGCATGAGGGCCATAGGCTGCAATACGCAGTTGGCTGCCGGTGTGCTCCTGGGACTCTTCTTCAGAGTTGCCATAGCTAATGACCATCACCGCGCCATCTTTAGTGTTCAGCGCCTGCGTCAAACCTGGCGCTTTGGTATCCGGTGCGACGATCTGGCTGGCATGCGCGTGGTCAGCGGTTACCACAACCAGGGTGTTGCCATCTTTCTTCGCAAAGGCAAGTGCACGCTGCACTGCTTCATCCAGATCGACCGTTTCACCAATTTGTCCACACGGGTTAGCGGCATGATCTTGTTTGTCGATTGACGCGCCTTCTACTTGCAGGAAGAAACCTTTCTCATTTTTGCTTAACAGTTCAATCGCTTTATCCGTCATCTGCGCCAGCGTTGGCACGCTGTCGTTACGTTTTGGATTTGGCGTACAGGTCACTACCGGCTTATCCAGGTTGCCGTGATAAGACGCTTTCGGCCCTTCCCAACGCACTGGCATATTACCGTCTGAGAACAGACCCAACAGCGGTTTATCCTGATTCGCTTCGCTAACAGCCGCCAGCGTCGCGGCATCACTCACCATCTGGTAACCACGGGCCTGGGCTTGTTCTCGCAGCGTTTTACCCTGCCACTCACCTGCCGTAGCGGTTTCAGTAAAAGTCTTTGCCCCGCCGCCTAACGTAACATCCGCACGAGCATTCAATAATTGTTCGGTAATTGACCCTTTACCGCCTTTTTCCAGCGCGTTCGTCGGGCATTTTTCAGCCGTCACGCTCGGGCCATAGCATTTACGCGAAGTGACATGGGCAACCAGTGCGGCCGGCGTGGCATCCTGTAATTCAGCCGTGGAAACGTTGCCTGTCGCCAGACCTGCCGCTTTGGCCATTTCCAGAATCGTGGTGTGATCTTTTTCATGAATATCCACACCCAGCGCCCCGTTATAGGTCTTCACGCCGGTTGTCCATGCTGTCGCAGATGCTGCTGAATCTGTCACATAATCGGGCTTGCCCGTTTTCTTATCCAACGCATAATGTGTGTATTGTCCGGTCAACGGTAAAGCATCAATACCTTTAAAAAAGCCGCCCGCGCCTTCAGCATAATTTCGCGCTGCCGTTATTTCGGAATCGCCCATCCCATCGCCAATCAGTAAAATTATATTTTTGGCCGGTTTATCGTTCAGGGATTCGCGCAGAGCTGCCGTTTGATCGGCAGACAATCGGCGAGCGCCACCCGGCGTGGTGATATCTCCCTGAGCAGCACGATTATCCATAACCGCTACAGTAGATGTTTCTGCATTAATAACCGGGGTAAACAGCAAAGGTAACAGGGCAATAGCCAGAGCGCTTTGTTTCACTTTATATTCTCCATGTATAAATACGGTAAAATTAAAACAAAGCGACTATAAGTATTTGATGTGACACTTTTATGATAATTTGTGGTTACCCCAACACAGATGGATCACAACGCTTTTGGTACGCACTCGCCAGCATTATGTATGTTCGTCAGAAACGCGGGCATGCGGTTTCCGCCAGCCAGCGCCCCCTCAATTTGACGAATAAATATTTGCCGATCGTTCCACGCCATATTGCGCAGCATTTCGATGATTACCCGCTCTAACGTTTCGACCTGTGCCGCCAGATCTTGCGATTCTTCTTCTTTTTGCGCGAGCTTAATTAACAACTCAGTGACGAGGTTTTTCATTTGCCTATTCCCTTAACAAAATATGGGCCACGTTATCATTAAGGCTCACGACTGCCTAGAGGATGAAAGTTGTATTTTTATAAGGAATAAAAAGATTTGAGAAAACAATCACAACACAAAATAAGGGTAAATGCGTCTGGATGCAGAATGATTCAATATAAAAAGGTAAGAAAAGTAATAATCACACAAATATATAATACACACTTATGAATTAACAACGCTGACAGGCAGCGTTGTTAATCAGGAACTCAACGAACCTCGCGCCGACGTCGCAACGCGATAGCCAGTTGCCAGATATTGATAAGCACAATGCTTGCTGTAGCAATGAACACCCAACGAAATCCCGCCATTGCCGATACCGTTGCACCCATCAATGGCCCGGCGACGTTGCCAAGGTACATAAATGACTGGTTATAGCCAAAGATGCGTCCGGTTATCTGGTCGCTGGAGTATTTCACCAGCAGCGTCTGCACCGCCGGCAACATCGCACCATCAGCAAAGCCGAGCAGAAAACGTAAAATTCCCAACTGCAACGGCGTGGTGACCCACGACATGGCGAAAAACAGCACCACCGCGAAGATTAACGTCGCCATTAAAATCCGCTCAGTACCAATACGGTCGCCTAATTTACCAAGTCGAGGCGCGGAAATCAGAGCAGAAATGCCCGGTACTGAGGCAATCAGCCCACTGAGAAAAGCAATATTCGAACTGTCCGGGACCATTGATTTAATAAATAGCGCCAGAATAGGCCCAATTGAGCCGTTACACAGTTGAATCACCATGGTGGTAAAAAATAAGCTGATCACCAACGCCGGATGCGAAAGCGAGGCAAACACGGCCTTCCCACTCAGACGTTCGCTTTTTTTAATCGTCGGGCGAACGCCCTCTTTGATCAAGAACAGTGTGACCAGAAAACTCACCACCAGTAAGGCGGCGGTAATACAGAATACCGCCCGTAAGCCAACATGATCGGCGATAAAGCCTCCCATCAGCGGTCCGCCAATGACGCCGCTAATTTGCGCCGTAGAGAGCGTACTCAGCGCCCAGCCGCTGCGCTCGCGTGGAACCTGTGACGCAACCAGCGCCATCGCATTAGGAATATAGCCGGAGGTTAACCCCATCACCCCGCGCAGCAGAAAAAGCTGCCAGACGTTAGTGGCAAATGCCTGTAGCAAAATCGCAATGGCCATCCCCAGTGAGGCCCGCAGCAGCATCAGCTTGCGTCCTTTGCGATCGGCCAGACTGCCCCACATCGGAGAAACAATGGCTGAAATCAGGAAGGTGACGCTGAACGTTAATCCGGACCACATTGATAGCGCTTCATGCGAGGTCACGCCCAGTTGGGAGATATAGAGTGGTAAAAAAGGCAAGATTTGGCTAATCGCCAGTCCGGTAAAAAAGCATCCGAACCAAACGGAAATAAGGTTAACTCTCCAGGATTCCATAAGGACTCATAACGATAAGTAGCTGAAAACTGCGAGCAGCTTAACAAATTACTTAGCCGAATAAGGGTCTACAGGTGCGATAAATCACAGTTTAGGATTTTATCTTCCCGCTCATCATATTTGTGATATAGCTCACATCAAACCCATAATATAAACAGGGGATTGTGCTTCCCGCGCGATCTGCGTGTCTGTCCCCTTCTAATCCCCTGTCATTCGCCAAAACAATCTGCCAGAAGCCGAGGAAACCTGCGTTTTGTCGTGGTAATGTATGTGTTTTGCATTCATGGAATGGGTTTTTAAGATGGCAAAGTTGCGGGTAGGAATCGTATTTGGTGGTAAATCAGCGGAACATGAAGTGTCATTGCAATCGGCAAAAAATATTGTCGATGCCATCGACAAGACTCGCTTTGACGTTGTGCTGTTAGGTATTGATAAACAAGGGCAATGGCACGTCAGCGATGCCAGTAACTATCTGCTCAATTCAGACGATCCGGCGCATATTGCGTTGCGACCTTCTGAGACCAGCCTGGCGCAGGTACCGGGTAAACAAGAGCACCAGTTGATCGATGCACAAAACGGTCAACCGCTGCCGACGGTCGATGTTATTTTCCCGATCGTACACGGTACTCTGGGTGAAGATGGCTCTCTGCAGGGCATGCTGCGCGTGGCGAACCTGCCGTTTGTCGGTTCTGATGTGCTGGGTTCTGCCGCCTGTATGGATAAAGACGTGACCAAACGTCTGCTGCGTGATGCCGGGTTAAACATCGCGCCATTTATTACGCTCACTCGCGCGAATCGCAACAGCATCAGCTTTGCCGAAGTGGAATCCCGCCTGGGTCTGCCGCTGTTTGTAAAACCGGCCAACCAGGGATCGTCCGTTGGCGTCAGTAAAGTAACCAGCGAAGTCCAATACGATCAGGCCGTCGCGCTGGCATTTGAATTCGATCATAAAGTCGTTGTGGAGCAAGGGATCAAAGGCCGCGAGATCGAATGTGCGGTACTGGGCAACGATCATCCGCAGGCCAGTACCTGTGGTGAGATCGTGCTGAACAGCGATTTTTACGCTTACGACACTAAATACATTGACGATAACGGTGCCAAAGTTGTCGTTCCGGCAGCAATTGCACCAGAGATTAACGATAAGATCCGCGAAATCGCCATTCAGGCCTACCAGACTCTGGGCTGTGCCGGCATGGCGCGCGTGGACGTCTTCTTAACTGCTGAAAACGACGTTGTGATCAATGAGATCAACACGCTGCCAGGCTTTACCAACATCAGTATGTATCCGAAACTGTGGCAAGCGAGCGGTTTAGGCTATACCGATTTGATCACTCGCCTGATCGAACTGGCGCTGGAACGCCATGCTGCGGATAGCGCGCTGAAAACCAGTATGTAAACCCGTCAGGATGCCTGATAGAGCTATTGGGCATCCTTTGCTTCATCATCTTCAACGCGGCGGCGGATGATTAATCCGGCCAGCCAAAAGCTAATCACCCAGGTCACCAGCCCCACCGCATAAGTTTGCCATCCCTGCGCTTCAAAACCTAATAACCCCACCACGCCATTCAGAATAAAGATAAGCCCAATAGCGAAAGCATAGTAGTGCCAATCTCGGCGGATTTTTACAGGCAGGTTCATAACAGCTCCGGTGGAAATACAACACAGTAAGGCATCCTCGCACATTTCCCCGAGGGCGTCTGTGGCCTGTGCGGAATTTCTTAAATGTAACTCAGTTTAACTTAAGGTTACATAATTGTGACCGCCAACAAAAAACCGAAATCCAGGAATAATCTCTACCTGAAATTACCATCATTCTGATATTGACATTGCCGATCACCTGTCAGACTCACTCTCAGTTCCAGGCATTACGTCAAAAAAAGCAGGTTATTTCCGGAGGTCTTTATGGCTGATTTTACGCTCTCAAAATCCCTGTTTAAGGGCAAGCATCGGGATCCCTCCTCCCTGCCCGGCAACATTGCGTATGCCGTATTTGTGCTGTTTTGCTTCTGGGCGGGTGCACAGATTTTAAATCTGTTGGCCCACGCGCCCGGCATCTATGAAGAACTGATGCAGCTGCAAATGCAGGAGACAGGACGCCCGCGGGTTGAAATCGGTTTAGGCGTCGGTACCCTCTTTGGACTGATCCCCTTCCTGGCCGGAAGCCTGATTCTTGGCGTCATAGCGGCGGTCATGCGCTGGCGTCACCGTCATCATAAAGATGACTGATTCATACACTTCGCCCGACGATCGTCCACCCGTTTAGCAAACCACGCAGTAGTCAGATTACGCGTGATCTTCGGGCTTTCCAGTTGAATGCCCGGCAGCATTTCACGGGGTAACGTTTTCCCGGTCTTCGCTTCCGCCAGCTTATAAACCTTTTCGTACAATGCGGTTTTTTCAAAGGCCAGGCTGTCACCTTTTTGCAGTTGACGGCGGATCTCACTCTCGCTCATCCCTAGCTTCCCGGCCAGTTTACGTACCGCCAGCTCCGTTTTGCCCGGCTCACTGCTGCCATAGAGAATCAGATCCCCGTCCATCGCCAGCTTCACTCCGCTGGCTTTACTGACCGCATTCTGGAAAGCTGCATTGCGGCTCGCATACCATCCGGCATTAAAATCGGCGAAGCGGAAGATTGGCGCACTGTAATTCGCCGGGTAGTTGAGCAGATGATACGTACCGAACCACAACCCACCACGGCGGCTAAACACTTCCTGACGTACCGTCCCCGCCATTTTCCACGGATACCCGCTGGTGTGCTGCTCAGCAAACGCGATACTGACCTGCATTGGACCACCGGTATGTACCGGATTAAGCGATCCAAACAATGTCTGCCCCATCGGCACCATGTTGATGAAATCATCAAAGATGGCGCTAAGCTGTTTTTCCGTCTTCACCGTATCCAGACGCTCGCTGTAGCTTTTCCCCGTTGGCGAGTTAATCTTTAGCGCGGTATGCACGACAAACAGCGGGATATGCATGCGTTCTGCGCGACGGTCAATCTCTTTCCAGGCGATTTTGCTTAAACCAGGAACAGCCGGATCGGCCTGGAAGTTTGACTCCTGCTGCGCTACCGCCAGCACCGAACAGATGTTTTCAACCGTCGGTGCCAGCTTCTGGCTTTCAAAGGTCTTTGCCAAATCCTGCGCCCACGCGTCCCGGTCTTTCACGCTGGCGGGCATTTTCTGGCGCACCACGCTCGCCACATCGACGGCTTTCTCCCCCTTTTTTAGCGGCTGCGCAGGTTGGCTACTACATCCCACCAGCACCAGTGCTGCCAGACCAGACAAGGGGTAAAGACGGGAAACCGTCGACATAACATCTCCTTATTATTAACTCAGCGTATGGGTAACTTCCTGAATATCCTGACCATCAAGCTCTCGTTCAAAGCTGCGCAGACGCTTATAAATAGACATCAGTTCTACTAACGTTGTCCAGGAGTTAATCAGATACTGGAACGAGCCGCGCACCTGGCCAAACACGTTAGTGATTTGCGTCATCAGGCCGAGCGTAATCGTACCGGCAACAATCGACGGAAACAGCAGGAACAAGCCGAAAACGTTATCAACCTGCAGGTAAAGAATACGGGCAATATTGAAGTACATATAGTGAAAATAGAGACGGAAGTAGTTTTGCCGTACCGCATGGAACAGTTCACGCACCGTCGGTGGCGTCGCACGGTTGCCATCATCTTCGCCATAGACCAATTCTTTACGATAGGCCGCTTCCACGCGCTGGTTTTTAAACTCCAGCCCGGGAAGTTTTATCCCGACCACGGCCAGTAAACCGGTTCCCATCAGCGACCAGACAATCGCGGCAATCACCAGGCCATAAGGCACATGTCCAACAATCGGCAGGTCAGGAACATGGGCAGAGAGCGTTACCAGTACAGGCAGGAAGGCAATCAGCGTCATAATCGCGTTGATAAAGCTGACGCCCATATCTTCCAGCGTAGAAGCAAAACGCATGGTGTCTTCCTGTACACGCTGTGCTGCACCTTCGATGTGACGCAAATGCTGCCAATGCGCCATATAGTGTTCGTTCATCGCGGTACGCCAGCGGAACACATAGTGGCTGACGAAGAAGTTGTTCATCACGCCAATGACTACGGCTATCAGCGCAATACCGAGAAAAATGCCCACTTCATGATAGAACTGCTCAATCTTCACCTTGTGTGGTGCGCTGAGCGCAGTTTGAATCAGGTCATAAAATGGCGCATACCAGGCGTTGACGGCGACGCCGACTTCAACCAGAAACCAGGTCACAAAAATAATCAGCGATGTGCCCAGAATAGACCAGTACTGCCAGCGGTGTGGACTGTAGAGAAACCAGAACAGCGCGAACACCCCGACACAAAGAATGTAGTACGCATAAAAAATCAGGTAATCCAACGACCAAAAACGCGCTGCGCTAATAGGTACGTCTCCCGACGCGCCGGTAATATGTGCAACCCAGGCTCCCCCACCTGCTTGCCAGAATACAACGGCGACCAGTGCCCAAATAAATGCCGAAATAAAGAACGGCCCCGGCTTTGGGAAAAAAGACTTAAACATAGTGCTCTCCTGCTAACTTCTTATCGTTATGACGACTGCTGTGCATTTGCCACCGTAGAGTGCGGCCAGACGGCTTACGCCCAAAAACACAAGCTGAAACCGACAATTGTGACCAAAACCGAGGCACTTAGTTCGCACCTCGGTTATGAAGAATTGTTTCTGTGGTTTTCACACTCGACAACGTTCCAGTATGTGCAGATTATCACAGCGTGAGATCACAAAAGCGAACATCCGCAATCCAGGAAACTCCTGTGTTTACTCATCGTTACGTTTTTCCCACTATCATTGGTTGATAAGCGCTTTGCAATACGCCGATGAGTAGTATAAATACGCATACGCACGACATCCTTTTTCACTTTCTCTAACTCATGGACACCACCGTTGAAACGTAGTCTGCTTTTTTCTGCCGCGCTGTGTGCGGCGTCATTGACATCTGTCCAGGCGGCACAGCCTATAACCGATCCGGTCTTCGCCTCTGATATCGTTGATCGTTATGCCGACCATATATTTTACGGCAGTGGTGCTACGGGGATGGCGCTCGTGGTGATTGATGGTAATCAGCGTGTATTTCGCAGTTTTGGTGAAACACGCCCCGGCAATAATGTTCACCCGCAACTGGATTCCGTAATCCGCATTGCCTCAATTACCAAATTAATGACCAGCGAAATGCTGGTGAAATTACTCGATCAGGGCACGGTCAAACTCAACGATCCATTGAGTAAATATGCACCTCCTGGCGCACGCGTACCCACTTATCAAGGAACACCAATTACGCTGGTGAATCTGGCGACACATACCAGCGCACTGCCGCGCGAACAGCCAGGCGGCGCGGCCAAGCGCCCGGTGTTTGTCTGGCCAACCCGCGAGCAGCGCTGGAGCTATCTCTCAACGGCTACGCTTAAAGCCGCACCAGGATCGCAGGCTTCTTATTCCAACCTGGCGTTTGATCTGCTGGCCGATGCGCTGGGTACCGCGTCAGGTAAGCCTTATCCGCAGCTGTTTGAAGAAAAAATCACCCGTCCGCTGGGGATGAAAGACACCACCTTTACGCCATCTCCCGATCAGTGCCGACGCCTGATGGTCGCGGAAAAAGGTGCCAGTCCTTGTAACAATACGCTGGCAGCGATGGGCAGCGGCGGCGTCTATTCAACGCCTGGCGATATGATGCGCTGGATGCAGCAGTATCTTTCTTCTGACTTTTATCATCGTAGCCAGCAGGCCGACCGGATGCAGACGCTGATTTACCAGCGTACGCAGTTAACTAAAGTGGTGGGAATGGACGTTCCAGGCAGAGCCGATGCGCTTGGTTTGGGCTGGGTCTACATGGCGCCGAAGAATGGCAGACCGGGAATTATTCAAAAAACCGGTGGCGGCGGTGGCTTCATTACCTATATGGCGATGATCCCACAGCAAAACGTTGGGGCATTTGTCGTAGTGACGCGCTCTCCGCTGACCCGTTTTACCAATATGAGCGACGGTATCAACGAACTGGTTGCAGAGTTGAGCGGGTACAAGCCACAGGTCATTCCTGCATCCTGATTCAATACTCAAAAGGCAAACGGTTAATGCACACCAGTTTGCCTTTATTCATTTCAATGTAACCGCCTTTACGCAATGCTGCGAGAACCTCAGCGACAACAGAGCGTGAAATTCGTGTGCGTTGGTGAATATAGTTCATAACGCCGATGCGTGAGCGAAGGGCTTCATCCCATTTCGTCATAGAGATCAATGTCGCGCGGATCTGATCGTAGGAGTTATTGCCGATCAACTGCAGATCGCGTAATTCAAGCATGGAGTTTTGCCATGCCAACCAACAAAAAGCTTCACGCCAAAGCTGGCACTCTTCAATTATATTAATTGTTTGCGAGGCAGGTAGATGGTATCCCGTACAATCGCTTTCCGTGATTAATCTGTATTGTATATCTGTTTTTATCACACCATCTGAAAGCCCCATTATAAACGGTGCCTGCGCAATACCGACCAGCACATTCTCCCCTCGCCTCAGAGAAATTACACCATTTAAAATGATAAAGGTATCGTCACTGTTTATATCACTGGAATAAATTATTTCTTTATCGTTATCACACTCAAAGTGTTTGCCATATTTTGACAAACATTTATCAAGCTTACCAAATTCCACAAGCGGTTTATTTGCAGACAACATTTGGGCATTCCTTGCAATAAATGCCCGTCAAATCCGTGACGGGCATTTTTCTGAGTTAGATTATCTTTTCTTTAACAACAAGAGATGTCTTACCAGGTATATTTAACACCAACATTTGCAGACCAGTCTTGATCAACATCGCCACCACCGAGGTAGTTAGCATCGGTGTATGCGCTGAAGTTTTTGGTAAAGCTGAACTGAGTACCCAGTCCAACACGTACCGCAGAACCTTCTACACCGTTGTCGATAGAGTCGCCGTTTACGTCAGAATCGTTGTTAGAGTCGTCGTAAACGTAGGCCAGTTTGAAGTACGGAGTCAGCGCCTGGTCGTCGCTATAAGCGAAGGTATAACCTGCATCGACACCGAGTTCATAACGCATGCTGTCATAAGACTGGCTATCAACTTTCATGTCGTTGCTCAGCTTATAGTCATCACCAGACTGGAACAGACCGGATACGCTGCCGTATGGCGTTACGTAACCTGCGTCACCCAGCTTCAGGTCATAACCCAGTTTCAAGCCAAAGCCCCAGGCGTCAGATGAGGTGCTGCCATCAACATACTCACCGTTGCTCATGTTGGCAGACAGATCGTTGTTGAAGTGAGAGTAGCTTAAGTTACCGTCAACAAAGATGTTGTTGGCAAAGTGAGCAGAAGAGTAGATATAGGCAGTCTGGCTATCCTGATCCACCTGACCGGTACGGTCGCTCATATCACCTTTCGCGAAGCCTGCTGCAGCACCGACAATCCACTTAGCGTTGTTACCATCAATTTTGGAATCAACACCGACCATGATGCCGTTAACATCCTGATCGTAGTTAATGGTGCCGTTATCTGCATCGAAGCTACCACCGAAGTAGCTTACCCATGCGCCACCGTTATCAACCAGGCCATGACGCGCGTTAGTCAGACGAGTACCAACGGTATCTTGTTCCAGGTTCCAGATATTGGTGTTAGCAGACGGAATGCTCAGCGCCATGTTCGCGTAGTCTGTCAGTTCCATCTGCTGCAGAACAACGGTGTTGCCCTGCTGCTGTGCCTGATAGGTGTAAGCACCCAGGTCAGCTTTGTTAGCTGCAGAGAAGGTCGCAGTGCTGTTCGCGTCGTTAACGTAGACCAGCTCGTTACCCTTGTAATCCGCAACAGAACCTGCGCCAGTCGCGTTGTCGATACGGACTTTATAGTTACCAGTTGCCGCCGCTACGTGGTCACCATAGTTATCAACTTCAGACTGATCGCCTGAGGTGTCGGAATCGCCGTTACCGTTGATAGTCAGATGACCATCAGAGTTCATCGCGATCACGCCATAACCGTAGTTAGACTGAGATTTATCGTTAGTGCGATCGTTGGTCAGATCAGCATTCAGCACATAGTCAGTGCTGTTGATGTCGAAAACACCCGCGTTAACATGGTTATAAGCGTCGGTGTAGCTAGTCAGGTTCAGGGTATCAACCTGCAGTGCATTACCGGTACTGTTACCCACATCCAGAACGCCGTTGTTAGTGACGTTAATGGTGTTTGCATACAGCGCAGCTTCAAGCACATTCCAGCCAGCAGAAACATCATCGGCGATTGTGACAGTACTGTTGTCGATAGACAGCGTATCCGTCGCAACGTGACCATCTTCGTTGATGTTCAGTGCAGAAGCACCGGTCAGAGAGATAGAATCAGCAACCAGCTCAGAATCACCCACGTTGACGACAGAACCGCTGTTGATGCTCAGGGTATCAATCAGGGAAGTTTTGGTGGTATCCCACTGTGAAGCACCGTTCAGCGTGACGTTGAACAGGCCGCTCTGGTAGACAGCGTTGCCAACTACATGACCATTTTCGTCATAAGAAGTTGTGTCGCTATCAATACCGTAGGTTGAATCCGGCCACAGGCTGTTAGCGGTGATGTCGATCAGCGTAGCGGTGGCTTCAGTGCCTGCAGCGTAGCTGTCATAAACGCCGTCACCATCGGTGTCAACCTGGTACACGGACATTGCCGCGCCGACCCACTTACTGCCGTTGTTCAGGGTCAGATCCAGACGGTCAGTACCGTCCCAACCATTGGTATCCAGGTCAGTATCGGTATCACGATAAGTGTCAGCACCGTTCGGGAAGAAGTTCTCATCGAAGTTGCTGGAGAACAGCACATCACCCATCAGTGTGGAATTGTTAAACGTTGCGGTGGTCTGCATCGCGTTATCTGCATTTGGATTAGCAATAACCGCTAACGCAATATCGTCTGCAGTATAAGACCCGCTGTAGTCGCTTGCATTGCTGGTGTTACCAAACCAACCGGTGGTGCCTTCGTCAGTCCATGAACCAGAGGTCAGGGTAGAATCGCTGACAGCGATAGTGTTGTTAAATACTTCACTGCTGTTTACGCCAGTGCTGACGGTATTATCGTCAATGTCTGCCCACTCGTAACCCTGAGTCAGGGTTATGCCAGCGACATGAGAGTTGGCGGAGATAGACAGATCAACTTCTTGATCCAGCGTGATAGCCGTACCCAGGTTATAAACGTCGACAACGTGTGTGTCAGCTGCGTCATTATACGTACCGTTGTAAGTATAATGTTCGTAGTTGTCATCGATAGTTGAATTGATGACGTTCATCGCCAGGCGATCGTAGTAATAGTCAGTACCCGTACGGTTAGTACAATCCGTGGTCATACATTCGGATGTCACCATACCGTGAATGGTGCTGTTTTTAATCGTCAGGCTGTTGTTATTGGTGTTAGTAGACAGCCCATCATCCAGATAATAAGTCGAAATAACGCCGTTGACATTGGCGTTATTGATTACCGGATAAATATCACCGTTATAAATACTATCGGTGTCGTAATTGTTCCAACCAACATATCCATCATAATAGACGCCATCCGCGTAGGATGCGTCATTATAATGAGCAAACGTTGTGTAGGTGGTCCCAGAGATATCAGTTGAAGCATTCGCCTGAGAAGTGATTGCCAAAGTGCAGGCTAATGCTAATTGTGATACTACAAGTTTCTTTTTCCAAGTGTGCATTTGTCATCCCTCCTCAGGGACGTAATATAGTTGATCCATCAATTATCAATGCAAAGAAAACATTTTATGTTTCGCGGGGAAGATTATGCGGTTTCACAAAGGAAAGGTTCAATTATTCTTTGGGTTAAGTCCGATTACGGACAATAGATATGCAAATTATTCGAAACGGAAAATAAACGTAAAAATCATTTTTATTTTAGACAGTTACATGTAAAACCATTGGCAAAACAATATATTGAACTTATGATTAACTTAAAAATCAAACGTCAGCAAATAAATACCGTTAAATCCCGCCACTTAATTAAAAATTAAATTAAACTAAATTCACCATAAAACTAATCACTATTTAAAATAGTCATAATTGCAAAAATAGAGATAACACATAATACCAAGCATTGGTAACATCACCATAACCTCGGCATAACGCCAACTTTCGTAAACCTCTCGCCCTCAGGTTCGGGTATACTACGGCCTTCGATTCCACAAACATCAGGCATACCATGACAGACCTAATCCAACGCCCTCGTCGCCTGCGCAAATCCCCTGCGCTGCGCGCTATGTTTGAAGAGACAACACTCAGCTTAAATGACCTGGTGTTGCCGATCTTTGTTGAAGAAGAACTCGACGATTACAAAGCTATCGACGCCATGCCCGGCGTGATGCGCATTCCAGAGAAACACCTGGCGCGCGAAATCGAACGTATTGCTAATGCAGGCATCCGCTCGGTCATGACCTTCGGGATTTCTCATCACACCGATGAGACCGGCAGCGATGCCTGGAAAGAAGACGGTCTGGTGGCGCGCATGTCGCGTATCTGTAAGCAGACCGTACCGGAAATGGTCGTCATGTCCGACACCTGTTTCTGTGAATACACCTCGCATGGTCACTGCGGCGTGTTATGCGATCACGGCGTTGATAACGATTTAACCCTTGCCAACCTCGGCAAACAGGCAGTTGTTGCCGCCGCAGCGGGCGCAGATTTCATCGCCCCTTCCGCCGCAATGGACGGCCAGGTACAGGCGATTCGCCAGGCGCTGGACGCCGCGGGATTCACCGATACTGCGATCATGTCCTACTCCACCAAGTTTGCCTCTTCTTTCTACGGCCCGTTCCGTGAAGCCGCAGGCACGGCGCTGAAAGGCGATCGTAAAACGTATCAAATGAACCCGATGAATCGCCGTGAAGCGATTCGCGAATCGCTGCTGGATGAAGCCCAGGGCGCAGACTGCCTGATGGTCAAACCGGCTGGCGCGTATCTCGATATTCTGCGTGATATCCGCGAGCGCACCGAGCTGCCGATTGGCGCTTATCAGGTCAGCGGTGAATACGCGATGATCAAATTCGCGGCGATGGCAGGTGCAATAGATGAAGAGAAAGTGGTTCTGGAAAGCTTAGGCTCGATCAAACGCGCTGGCGCGGATCTGATCTTCAGCTACTTCGCACTGGATCTGGCTGAGAAAAAAATCCTGCGCTAACCACTTTGTTGCCGAATGGCGACTTCACCTTATCGGGCCGACAGTTCCAGGCCCGATAAGTAAAACCCCACCAACAATCACCCCGCCCGATAAAAAGGCTGATCCCCAAGGATCGTCGCCCGGTGCATAATACGCCGCTGCGGCAGATAATCCGCATTGGCATAATGTTGCGTGACGCGATTATCCCAAATCGCCACATCGTTGGGCTGCCAGCGCCAGCGCACCTGAAACTCCGGTTTGGTGATATGCGCGAATAAAAAGCTTAGTAACGCCTCGCTCTCTTTTTCCGTCACATCGACAATTCGCGTAGTAAATCCCTCATTCACAAACAGTGCCTGTTTACCGCTTACCGGATGGGTCCGCACCACCGGATGTAGCAACGGTGGATGTTTAGCGACGGCCTCCAGCCAGCGCTGATGCTCTTCTGGTGTCTTGCGGTATTTATATTCCTGGAATGATTTACGGAAATCATGCTCTGCCCGCAGGCCACTCAACAGCTGACGAAACGGCTCAGACAATGCCTCATAAGCGGCAATTCCGCTGGTCCATAGAGTGTCTCCCCCGGCCGATGGCAGCTCTTTTGCTGCCAGAATCGCCCCGGCAGGCGGCGTGTCGATAAAGGTGACATCGGTGTGCCAGTTGTCGTTATCCGGCGGATTATCGTTATGGGTATCCAGTACGATAATTTCCTCTACCCCTTCGGCGTGTGGGTAGACCGGATGAATATGCAGGTCGCCGAAACGCAGCGCCAGTGCCCGCTGCTGTTGTGGCGTAATCACCTGCTGTCGCAGAAACACCACCTGGTGGCGCAATACCGCATGATAAAGCTGTTCAAACTGATTATCGCTCAGCGGACGCGTCAAATCCGCACCAGTGATTTGTGCGCCAATGTACGGCCCCAGCGGGGTAATGCTCAGACGTTCACTCATTGTACTTCTCCATGCCAGGGCGTCAGGCGACGCTGAAGCGCGCGCAGACCCAGCTCTAAAATAAATGCGATAACGGCAATGACCGCAATCCCTGCCAGCACCACATCCGTTGCCAGAAACTCACCGGCTGACTGCACCATAAATCCTAACCCTCGCGTGGCAGCGATCAGTTCAGCTGCCACCAGCGTCGACCACCCCACGCCCAGTCCAATACGCAACCCGGTAAGAATTTCCGGCAAGGCACCCGGTAAAATCACAAACCACAGCACCTGCGCACGGCTGGCCCCCAGCGACTGCGCGGCCCGGATTCTCACCTGCTGCGCACTTTTTACCCCCGCCAGCGCCGACATCGCCACAGGGGCGAAAATCGCCAGATAGATCAGCAGAATCTTGGAGGTTTCACCGATGCCAAACCAAATGACCATCAGCGGTAAATAGGCCAGGGGAGGAACCGGACGATACAGTTCAATGATCGGATCGAGAATGCCGCGCATCGTAGGACTCAGCCCCATCGCGATCCCAACCGGAACGCCCAGCAGCACTGCCGCCAGCAGCGCGATAACAATACGCGTCAGACTCGCCGCCAGATGCTGCCACAGCGTGGCATCCATAAACCCTTGCGGCCCGGCAATGACGATCAGCTTTTGTAAAACCTGTCCCGGCGGCGGTAAAAACAGCGGACTGATTAACTGCAGCGCCGCCACCGTCCACCACACCGCCAGAATGACGGCCAACGTACCAAGGCTTAAGGTAATCTGCCGCGAGAACGGCCAGCGCCAGTTCAGCACCCGCTGGCGACGGGGTTTATCATTAATCACCACGCTCATGAGAATGCCTCCCGTTGTTCAAAGACCCGACCTAACACATACTCGCGCATGGCGATAAACTGCGGATCGGACTTAATGCTGCGGCTCGACTCTCCGGCCACAAAACGACGGGCAAAATTAAGCGGCAGTCGTTCCAGCACCCGACCAGGACCTGGGGACAGCAATACCAGCTCTGTCGCCATAAACACCGCTTCTTCGATATCATGGGTAATCAACAACACCTGTTTCCCGGTCTCATACCACAGCTTCAGCAGCAGGGTTTGCATCTGCTCGCGGGTAAAGGCGTCGAGCGCGCCAAAAGGTTCATCCAGCAGCAACAGCTGCGGGTTGGCCGCCAGTGCCCGCGCAATGCCGACACGCTGACGTTGTCCACCGGAAAGCTGCCAGATAAAGCGTTTGCCCGCGCCCTCCAGTCCGACTTTCTGCAACATTTCCAGTGCAATACGCTGGCGCAGCTGCTTGTCCACGCCCGCCAGTTGCAGACCAAAAGCCAC
This sequence comes from Citrobacter sp. MGH105, assembly GCF_001037485.2. NCBI lineage: Bacteria > Pseudomonadati > Pseudomonadota > Gammaproteobacteria > Enterobacterales > Enterobacteriaceae > Citrobacter > Citrobacter sp. MGH105. The sequence goes on from NZ_CP073048.1 coordinate 3,957,979, forward strand.
GTTGTCCTGCACGTTACGCCAGGGCAGCAGACCTTCGTTCTGGAACACGACCCCGCGATCTGCCCCCGGACCGTCAACCCTGTTACCCGCCAGCGTGATGCTGCCATGCTGATACGGCACAAACCCGGCAATCAGATTTAACAACGTGGTTTTCCCACAACCGGAAGGCCCGAGTACCACCAGCAGTTCACCGCTATCGAGCGTCAGGTTGATATCCTCCAGCGCCGGTTTTCCACCGTAGCTGGCGGCAAGATGAGAGATTTGCAGCATCATCGCCTCCATATTTATTGCACGAAGCGATCGGTCACGTACTGGCTGTAATCTGTCGCGACAGCGGGGACTTTGCCCTGCTCTTTAAGGAACTGCGCGGTGTCGATAATCGCTTTGTTCACCGGGCCGGTTAGCTCAGCGGTTTGCTGTTGCGGTGTCAGGTAAGTGTTACCTTTCACCAGCCCCGGTACATCCGCCTCCGGTACGCCGCTCAAACGCGACAGTTTGCTGATATTCTCCGGCTGCTTCAGCCATTCATCAGGATTAGCGATATAAGGCTGCTGGGCATCGATAGCGCTTTTGGCAAAGGCTTTCACCACCTCAGGATGCTTCTCGGCAAAATCTTTGCGCACCACCCACACGTCCAGCGTCGGTGCCCCCCACTCGCCAACCTGCGAGGAGTCGGTTAACACCTTTCCGTCTTTTTCCAACGCGTTGACCGCAGGTGCCCAGACATACGCACCATCAATATCTCCGCGCTGCCATGCGGCAATAATCGCCGGTGGTTGCAGGTTCACAATCTCCACCTGGCCGGGTTTAATCCCCCAATGTTTCAACGCCGCCAGCAGGCTGTAATGGGTGGTGGAAATAAACGGCACGGCAATGCGTTTGCCAATCAAATCTTCCGGTTTACTGATGTTTTTCTTCACCACCAGCGCCTCAGAATTGCCGAGCTTTGATGCCAACAGGAAAACCTCAATAGGCACCTGCTGACTGGCAGCGACCGCCAGCGGGCTGGAGCCAAGATTACCGATCTGCACATCACCGGATGCCAGCGCACGAACGATGCTCGCCCCGCTGTCGAATTTGCGCCAGTCAACGGTCGCCCCGCTCTCTTTGGCAAACGTGTTGTCCGCCTGCGCCACTTTGGCAGGTTCGGCGGAGGTCTGATAAGCAACGGTGACGTTCACCGCCTGCGCCTGAAATGCGATGAATGCCAGTGCGGCAAGAAGTGCGTTACGCGATGAAATAGCCATGATTGTCTGCTCCCCTGTCTTGTTATGAGGGCAGTATTTCGTTGCGGCACATTTTGATAAAGGAATTAAAAATTCTGGCTAAGAACAAAGCGTTTTTAGAAAAAAAGCGGCAATAGTTAGCTATTTCGCTCATTACGGAACGTAGGCCGGATAAGGCGCTTGCGCCGCCATCCGGCAATCAATGCCTGATGCGCTGCGCTTATCAGGCCTACACTCGCTACAACACCCGGCAAATTATTGCGATTTTGTTACATTCGTTACATATCCGCGCCACGATGATTGCCAGCGCGGCGCTGGCAGGCATCATAGAGGCCATTGTCAGCAAGAGAGCAATATCATGATTCATGTTGTGCTGGTGGATGACCATGTGGTGGTGCGTTCCGGCTTTGCGCAATTACTCAGTCTCGAAGACGATCTTAACGTTACCGGTCAGTACAGCAGCGCGGCGGAGGCCTGGCCTGCACTTCTGCATGATGACGTCAGCGTCGCGGTAATGGATATCGCCATGCCGGATGAAAATGGCCTGAGTCTGTTAAAACGACTGCGGACACAAAAGCCCGGTTTTCGCGCCATTATTCTCAGCATTTATGACTCGCCCACGTTTGTGCAAAGCGCGCTGGACGCTGGCGCCAGTGGTTACCTGACCAAACGCTGCGGCCCGGAAGAACTGGTGCAGGCGGTACGCTCGGTGGGCTTGGGCGGACATTACCTGTGTGCCGATGCGCTGCGTGCGCTACGCGGCGGCGAGCAGCCCGCGCAGGTTCTGGAAGTTCTGACCCCGCGCGAGCGTGAAGTGTTTGATCTGTTGGTCAAAGGCGACAGCGTAAAAGAGATCGCCTTCAAGCTCGACCTCAGCCACAAGACGGTGCACGTTCATCGAGCGAACGTGCTGGGCAAACTGCAATGCCACAGCACCATCGATCTGGTGCATTTTGCCCTCGACCACCAGCTATTGACGGGGCATTAATGTCGCGTAACCTTCGGCATTGGGTTATTTCTCTGTTTATTCTGCTGGCCTGGGGATCGGGCTGGCTGATGCTGTGGACGCTGGGGTTTTACCTGACCCACAACGGCCAGCAGGCGGCGCTATTTCTGCCACACGGCGTCTATCTCGCGCTGTTAATTCTGCTTTCTCGCCGTTACTGGCCCGCGCTGATACTACCGCCGGTACTGATGCTGTTCTGGCTGCACAGCGAGCAATTATTGAATGGCTATATCCTGCTGGCTGCGCCGTTAATTAGCCTGATTCCAGCGAGCATCGGCCAGTCATACTGGCACCGCTTTCCCCTTTACTGGCAACGCTTAACGCTGCTGCTGGCCGCCGTAACGCTCACCTCATTGCTCAATACTGCCCTGCTTTCACCGTTTATCCAGAGCCCGGCAACGCTGATTGGCCTGGCGTCGTTTACCGGCGGCGTGTTGCTGACGCCGTTTGTCTATCTGATCTATGAATTTCTGCGCCAACAGCACCGCTATCATCTGCTCGGGCTGGATACCACCAATCCCCCGCTGCGCACTTCGCTTATCATCTGGTGTAGCCTGTTTTTTATTATTGGCATCGGTACTCAGATGGTGCTGTCGCCAGAGATCGAGCGCTTGTTGCTGATCGTGGTGTTCTTACCGAACGTGGTGATGGCGTGGAAATTTGGCTGGCAGGGCGGCGTGTTGTCCGGATTGCTCGGCAGTATGATGATCACCATCGCCCGGCAAATCGGTGTCGGGTTCAGTAATTTACTGGAGCTGGAGATTTTCCTCGCCACCCAGGCTCTGCTGGGTATAGGGCTGGGGATCGCCATCAGCCGCCAGCAGCATTTGGCGCAAAACCTGCACCATTATCGCCAGCGTCTGGAAACCGAATTGGCGGCGCGTCGCGCGCTGACCGAACAGCTGATCCGCACCGAAGAAAACACGCGCAAAAGCCTGGCGCGGGAACTGCACGACGAAATTGGTCAGAACATCACCGCCATTCAAATTCAGTCGCAACTGGTCAAACGCGCACCGGGTCGTGAGCAAACGCTTGATGCTGCGAATCAAATCAACGACCTGGCCCGGCGTATTCATCACTCCACCCGTCAGTTGCTGCGCCAACTGCGCCCCCCCGCGCTCGATGAACTGTCTTTTAAAGATGCACTACATCATCTGGTGAATGAATTTGCTTTTGCTGAACGGGGTATTCGCTGCCGCTTTGATTATCAGCTAGAAAATACGCCAGAAAACGAAACGGTGCGCTTCACGCTGTATCGCCTGTTGCAGGAGTTACTCAATAACGTCTGTAAACATGCCGATGCCAGCGATGTGTCGATTACGCTGCGCCAGCGGGAACATTGCTTGTTTCTGGACGTCACTGACAACGGCGTTGGTATTCTGCCAGAAAAAATTCCCGGTTTCGGTATCCAGGGGATGCGTGAGCGGGTGAGCGCCCTTGGCGGTGAACTGACGCTCGAATCAAACAACGGCACGCGAGTAATTGTTAACCTGCCCACAAATTTGCAACAAACCAGTCGCTAACCAGGAAAAAGTCTTAGTCACTGCGGACTTTCTCTCATCCCCTTTTGCTTTCACTTTCCTATAGTCAGCACAAACGGAGACTGCCATGCATACACGCTCAGCCAGCGAAACAGACCAACAATACCGGGCGCTACGCCCCAGGCTGCTGATGTGTATGGTAATTGGTTACGCCGCGTTTTATCTGACGCGCAAAAGCGTTAACTATGTCCTCCCGGCGCTGCAAACGGATCTGGGTCTGGATAAAGGCGATATCGGCCTGCTTGGGTCACTGTTTTATCTGACCTATGGTCTGTCGAAATTCACCGCCGGGCTGTGGCACGACAGCCACGGACAGCGCGCGTTTATGGGGATTGGTCTGTTTGCCACCGGCGTTTTAAACGTGCTGTTTGCCTTTGGTGAATCGCTGACGCTGCTGCTGGTGGTCTGGACGCTGAACGGATTTTTTCAGGGCTGGGGCTGGCCACCCTGTGCCCGACTACTGACCCACTGGTACTCGCGCAACGAACGTGGCTTCTGGTGGGGCTGCTGGAATATGTCGATCAACATCGGTGGCGCCATTATCCCGCTGATTAGCGCTTTTGCCGCCCACTGGTGGGGCTGGCAGGCGGCCATGCTGGCACCGGGGATAATCAGTATGGCACTGGGAATCTGGCTCACCCTTCAATTGAAAGGTACGCCCCAGGAAGAAGGGTTACCCACGGTAGGGGAATGGCGGCATGACCCGCTGGAGCTACGTCAGGAACAGCAAAGCCCGCCGATGGGGCTGTGGCAAATGTTACGTACCACCATGCTGAAAAACCCGATGATCTGGCTGCTCGGCGTGTCGTATGTATTGGTCTACTTGATCCGCATTGCGCTCAACGACTGGGGCAACATCTGGCTGACGGAAAGCCACGGCGTGAATCTGCTCAGCGCCAATGCCACGGTGATGCTGTTTGAAGTTGGCGGCTTGCTGGGGGCGCTGTTTGCCGGATGGGGATCGGATCTGCTGTTCAGCGGTCAGCGTGCGCCGATGATTTTGCTGTTCACGCTGGGGCTGATGGTTTCCGTCGCCGCACTGTGGCTGGCACCAGTGCACCACTACGCGCTACTGGCAGTGTGTTTCTTTACCGTGGGCTTTTTCGTTTTTGGCCCGCAGATGTTGATTGGCCTCGCAGCCGTTGAATGCGGACACAAAGCGGCGGCAGGTTCAATTACCGGTTTTCTCGGGCTGTTCGCCTATCTGGGGGCCGCGCTGGCGGGTTGGCCGCTGTCGTTGGTCATAGAACATTACGGCTGGTCGGGAATGTTCAGTTTGCTCTCGGTTGCCGCTGTCTTTATGGGTTTATTGCTGATGCCGTTGCTCATTGCGGGCATTACCCCTTCTCTCAGTCAAAGGATAAAACAATGAAACTGACGCTTACCTCTACCCTGATTGCTTCCGCTCTGACGCTGGCGGCCTTCAGCAACGCAGCCCAGGCGCAGGGCCGTCTGGTGGTGTATTGCAGCGCCACCAACGAGATGTGCGAAACCGAAACCAAAGCCTTCGGTGAAAAATATGATGTGAAAACCTCATTCATTCGCAACGGCTCGGGCAGTACGCTGGCGAAAGTGGATGCCGAGAAGAAAAACCCGCAGGCGGATGTGTGGTACGGCGGTACGCTGGATCCGCAATCCCAGGCCGGTGAAATGGGTCTGCTGCAGCCGTATAAATCACCAAACCTCGAACAGATCATGGAGAAATTCCGCGATCCCGCGAAGGTCAAAGGTAACCTCTCTTCGGCGGTTTACGTCGGTATTCTGGGCTTTGGCGTCAACACCCAGCGCCTGAAAGAGAAAAACCTGCCGGTGCCAAAATGCTGGAAGGATCTGACCAAACCGGAATACAAAGGCGAAATCCAGATTGCTGACCCGCAAAGCTCCGGTACCGCCTACACCGCGCTGGCGACCTTTGCTCAACTGTGGGGTGAAGATCAGGCCTTTGATTACCTGAAACAGCTCAATGCCAACGTCTCTCAATACACCAAATCCGGCATTGCCCCGGCGCGTAACGCCGCTCGCGGCGAAACGGCTATCGGCATTGGCTTCCTGCACGACTACTCGCTGGAAAAAGAACAGGGCGCACCGCTGGAGCTGATTTCCCCCTGCGAAGGCACCGGGTATGAAATCGGCGGCGTCAGCATCCTGAAAGGCGCGCGCAACGTCGACAACGCCAAACTGTTCGTTGACTGGGTGCTGTCGAAAGACGCGCAGGAGCTGGCGTGGAAGAAAGGCAAATCCTATCAGATCCTGACCAACACCACCGCCGAGACCTCTCCTAACTCGCTGAAGCTCGACGACCTGAAGCTTATCAATTACGACATGGATAAGTACGGCTCGACTGACGTACGTAAGGCGTTGATCAATAAGTGGGTTAGCGAAGTTAAGATGGGTAAATAAGCCCACGTTGCGTTCATTTGCCGGGTGCGGTGTAAACGCCTTACCCGGCCTACATTACCGGAAACGCTATGTCACACACACTTGCACTCCATCCCGTGAAAAAACGGGATGCGATATTTCTTTGGGTTTTGCTCGGCTGGCTGGCGTTTGCCCTGCTGCCGAGCTGGAGCCTGGACTACGGTCTGCTGGAGTCAACGCGGGAGGAAATACTCACCGCCTACGGCTGGTCGCAGTTTAATATCAGTTGGCTGTGGTATCTGCTGCCAAGCCTGCTGCTGGTGCGCCCATTCCATGAAGCCAGGCGCGAACAGCGCAGCCGCCATTATCTTGACGCGGGTTGGGCATTTTTCTGTATGGCCTTTATTGTCGCCAGCGCCACCCTTGAGGGTCGCGGCTTAGGCTATGCCACCATCGTGCTGTTTGTCGCGCTTGGCGCAATCATGACCCTGGCACTCACCCGCCTCGAATGGCTGGGCGGTGACCGTTTCGTCATCGGCTCACTTACCGCGATTGTCGCGCTGATCGGTATTTTTATCGTTTGGCCAAGCATCGCCATTTTCATTCCGATGTTCACCAACGACGCCGGGGAATTTGCCCCGCTGGCGTTTATGAATGTGCTGTCGCAGGCGCATATCATTCAGGTGATCCTCAACTCGATTATGCTGTCGATTGCCGTCGGCGTCGGCTGTACCTTCTTTGGTCTGGTACTGGCTATCTACACCACCCGTATCGCCAGGCGCAGCGCCATAATCGGACGTATCTTCTCGATTTTGCCGATCGTCACTCCGCCGTTTGTCGTCGGTTTAGGCGTCACGCTGATGATGGGACGCTCCGGTTACATCACCGAGTTTATGGTCGAATGGTTTGGTTTAACCAACACCAACTGGCTGTATGGCTTTACCGGCATCTGGCTGGCGCAGGTTCTGGCCTTTACGCCGATGGCGTTTATGATCCTCGACGGAGCAATCAAAACCATTCATCCGTCGCTGGAAGAAGCGTCATACACCCTGCGTGCCAGCCGCTGGCAGACCTTTAACGGCGTGTTTGTCCCGCTGCTGAAACCAGCACTGGCTAACGCCTTTTTGATTGTGGTCGTGCAGTCGCTGGCCGACTTTAGTAACCCGCTGGTGCTCGGCGGTAACTTCGACGTGCTGGCAACGCAAATCTACTTCTACATCACCGGTTCGCAGCTTGACTACCAGGCCGCCAGTACGCTGGGTGCCTTCCTGCTGCTGTTCTCGCTGCTGGTGTTTTGCGTGCAGTATATGTGGATTGGTAAACGCTCATACGTCACCGTTTCCGGCAAATCCTACCGGGGCGACGTACAGCCGCTGCCGGTAACGCTGGTATGGAGTGTGGTCGCGCTGCTGGCAGTGTGGATTGCCTTTAACGCCCTGCTCTACGGCAGCATTTTCTACGGTAGCTTCACCGTCAACTGGGGCGTGGACTACACCCTGACGCTGGCGAACTTTACCAAACTGTTCGGTCAGGGGATGAGCGATGGCGCGTGGCCTTCACTGCTCGACACCCTGCTCTACGCCGGGATTGCCGCGCCGATCACCGCGATCTTCGGCCTGCTGATCGCGTGGATCGTGGTGCGCCAGCAGTTTAAAGGCAAGAAGACCATCGAGTTCACCACCATGCTGTGCTTTGCCGTTCCGGGCACCGTCGCGGGCGTGTCGTACATTCTGGCCTTTAACAGCGCCCCGGTGTACCTCACTGGTACGGCGGCGATTGTCATTATCTCGATGGTAATGCGTAACGTCCCGGTCGGCATTCGCGCGGGCATCGCGGGCTTGGGCCAAATCGATAAATCGCTCGATGAAGCCTCACTCAGCCTGCGCGCCGGTTCCCTGCGTACCATTACGCACATCCTGCTGCCGCTGCTGCGCCCGGCGATCCTCTCGGCGCTGATTTACAGCTTTGTGCGCGCCATTACCACCGTCAGCGCCATTGTGTTCCTCGTCACGCCGGATACCCGCGTAGCGACGGCTTACATCCTCAACCGCGTGGAAGATGGCGAATACGGTGTAGCGATTGCCTACGGTTCCATTCTGATCGTGGTGATGCTGGCGATTATTTTCATCTTTGACTGGCTGATCGGTGAATCACGTACCTCCCGTTCAAAAGCCAAAAACCAGGCGTAATGGAGCGCACTATGACTCAGAAAAATTTCGTTGAACTGCGCAACGTCACTAAACGATTTGGCAGTAATACGGTAATCGACAATATCAACCTCACCATCCCGCAGGGGCAAATGGTGACGCTGCTCGGCCCGTCCGGCTGCGGCAAAACCACTATTTTGCGCCTGGTTGCCGGGCTGGAAAAACCGAGCGAAGGGCAAATTTTCATTGATGGCGAAGACGTCACCCATCGCTCTATTCAGCAGCGCGATATCTGTATGGTGTTTCAGTCCTATGCCCTGTTCCCGCATATGTCGCTGGGAGAGAATGTCGGTTATGGCCTGAAAATGCTCGGCGTACCGCGCGCAGAGCTGAAAGCCCGCGTCAAAGAGGCGTTGGCGATGGTGGATCTGGAAGGATTCGAAGACCGCTTTGTCGATCAGATCTCCGGCGGGCAGCAGCAGCGCGTGGCGCTGGCCCGCGCGCTGATCCTCAAGCCGAAAGTGCTGCTGTTTGATGAGCCGTTGAGTAACCTCGACGCCAACCTGCGTCGCAGCATGCGCGACAAGATCCGCGAGTTGCAAAAGCAGTTTGATATCACCTCGCTGTACGTTACCCACGATCAGAGCGAAGCCTTTGCGGTTTCTGATACTGTGCTGGTGATGAACAAGGGACACATCATGCAGATCGGCTCACCGCAGGATCTTTACCGCCAGCCCGCCTCCCGCTTTATGGCGAGCTTTATGGGCGATGCCAACCTGTTCCCGGCAACCTTCAGCGACGGATACGTTGATATCTACGGCTATCATCTGCCGCGCCCGCTGCACTTTGGTACACAGGGTGAAGGGATGGTCGGTGTGCGCCCGGAAGCGATCACGCTCAGCGATCGCGGCCAAGAGAGCCAGCGCTGCGTGATCCGCCATGTCGCCTATATGGGGCCGCAGTATGAAGTGACGGTGGAATGGCACGGGCAGGAGATATTATTGCAGGTCAACGCTACGCGTCTGCAACCGGACGTCGGCGAGCAGTATTATCTTGAAATCCATCCGTACGGCATGTTTGTTCTGGCGGATGCGGCATAACGTTTTGTGGTTTTGTAGGCCGGATAAGGCGCTTGCGCCGCCATCCGGCAATGCCTGATGCGCTGCGCTTATCAGGCCTACAATGAACGATGTAGACCCGATAAACCCTCAGCTTCGCGCTTTTAACGCGGCGATATCCGCAGGCGTGGTGCGACAGCACCCGCCAATTAACCGTGCGCCAGCGGCCTGCCACTGCGGCAGATAATCCGCCAGCTGCGCGCAATGTTCACCGTGATGATGCCAGGTTTTGCTCACCGCATCGTAATGCTCGCCCGAGTTCGGATACACCACAAGCGGCAGCACCGTTAAACCCTGTAAATGCTGCAACGCAGCGGTGGTGTTTTCCAGCGCAATACAGTTAATGCCTAGCGCCACCACCTGCGGATAACCCGCCAGCAACGCAACCACGTCACGCAGCGGCGTACCGTCGCTCAGGTGCTCGCTGTCGCGCAGGGTAAATGAGAACCACGCCCGCGCACGCGGATATGCGGTCAACAGCTCAGCCAACGCCTCAATCTCGGCAAAATTCGGCAGGGTTTCGCAGGCCAGCAGATCGGCCCCGGCATCCAGCAAGGCTTCCACGCGCGGGCGATGAAACGCCTGAAATGCCTCAACGCTACAATGATAATCGCCACGGTATTCAGAGCCATCCGCCAGATACGCGCCGTAAGGCCCGACGGATCCCGCCACCAGAAGCGTTCCCGCCTGCGGGTTCTCTGCCAGATACGCTTCACGGGCTTTACGCGCCAGCTCCACGCTTTTGCCAATCAGCGCTTTCGACTGCGCTTCATCCAGACCTCGCGCGGCGAAGCCCGCCGGCGTCGCCTGATAGCTGGCAGTGATCGCGCATTGCGCCCCCGCCCGGTAGTAATCAAGATGCACTTCGCGGATAAGCTCCGGGTTTTCTACCAGCACTTTGGCTGACCACAGGCTGTCGGCTAAGTTACACCCTCGCGCTTCCAGCTCCGTCGCCATCGCGCCATCCAGCAGCAGGATATCCTGTTTATCAAGGAGAGCGCGTAACGGATTATTCTGCGACATGTTCTGGCTCCTGTTTTGCGTTTCGGGGTTGAGTAAGGAAATAAGCACCATAGCACAACGCAACAAACGGTAACCCGCACCACAACGCAATTCTCTGCGCTGGATCGAATGCCAGTCCTACACAGGCCACCAGGCACAGCATAAAACCTAATACTGGCACCAGCGGATACCACGGCGCGCGATAATGTAATTCACTCAATGCCTTACCTTGTTGCAGATGACGGCGACGAAAAACAAAATGCGAGGCGCAGATACTCAGCCACACCGCCACCACCGCAAACCCGGAGATTGCCGACAGCGCAACAAATACCGTGTCCGGGGCCACCACGCTGGAAAACAGCGCCAGCACACCACCGAGCATACTGACCGACAGCGCCGTCAGTGGCACGCCGTTTTTCGTTACTCGCGCAAAACAGGCCGGTAGCGTACGTTCATTCGACAACGACCACAGCATGCGCCCGGAGGCATATAACCCGGAGTTCGCTGCAGAAAGAATAGCCGTCAGGATCACGAAGTTAAAAATATCAGCGGCGTACGGGATCCCTACTTTCTCAAATACCAGCACAAACGGGCTTTTCTCCACGCCCGCCTGCTGCATCGGGATCAGCGCTGCCAGCACAAACACGGTGCCGATAAAGAAAATAATCAGTCGCGCGATGGTAGTACGAATCGCTACCGGGATAACTTTGCGCGGGTTTTCCGTTTCACCGGCGGCAATGCCGATAAGCTCGGTACCCGAAAAAGCAAAGTTCACTGCCACCATAGTCATCAAAATCGGTAAGCCACCGTGCGGGAACCAGCCTTCTGCCGTGATATTACTCAGCCCCGGCGCGGGCGAGCCATCCTGCATCGGAATAAAGCCGAAAATCGCCGCCCCACCGAGGATGATAAAGGCGATGATAGTGACCACTTTGACCAGCGAGAACCAGAACTCCCCTTCGGCAAAAAAGCGCGTGGAGATAACATTCAGACCAAAAATAATCGCGCAGAACACCACGCACCAGACCCATACCGGCACCTGTGGAAACCAGTACTGCATACAGAATCCAGCGGCGGTAAAGCTCGAACCCAGCGCCACGGTCCAGGTCAGCCAGTAGAGCCAGGCCACGGTATACCCGGTAGCCGGACCAAGATAGCGCGCGGCATAAACGTGAAACGCTCCGGTCTCCGGCATCGCGACCGACAGCTCGCCCAGACACTGCATAACCAGCCAGACCACCAGCGCGCCAATCAGATAGGCCAGCAGCGTTCCCGCCGCTCCAGTGGTGGAAATGATGTACCCGGTATTGAAGAATAATCCTGTGCCAATCACGCCGCCCAAGGAAAGCATAATCAGGTGACGCGTTTTCATTGTGCGCTTCAGTGGCGCATTTTGTTGTGTTGTTTGCATATAACCTTCTAAACGTATGGACATCTAAACATCCAAAGAAGGTTTGTTATACCGCGTTTGTTAACAGAATGCAAAGTCAACCCTGCACCAGACGCAGATGCCCGCGCCGGGCGCTTAATAGCGGGTGGGGATTAATAATCAGATACAAAAAGGGCCGCCAGCTCATAACGCCTCCGTTGCCATGTTTTATCTAAACTTTGGCAACACAGTTGACTGACGGCGTTCACCCGGAAGTGGGAATCAAATCTCCCCACTCCCACAACCGGATGAATGCTTAAGCACCGCTGGCCGGGATCGGCATCTGCGATTTGCGGCTCATCAGAATAAATACCGCCAGGCCTGCCAGCAAAATGCCCGGCGCAGAAGCCGCCATCACCCCTACCGTTCCGGTACCGAGCGCTAACATTTTCCCTGCCAGCAGCGGACCGCTCATCGCCCCCAGACGCCCGACTGCGACGGCGGTTCCCACGCCTGTGGCGCGGATCTGCGTGCTGTAAAACAGCGGCGCCAGAGCATACAACACGCTTTGCCCGCCGGTGGCGAACATCCCCGCCACAAATCCCGCCATTAGCATGCCGCTCAATGACGACACCGTACCCAGCGCCAGCAGTGAAGCCAACATCCCGGTGTAGATCAGCAGCGACATCACCACCGGGCGCAGTTTATCCATTAACGCCCCGAGAATTAACGTGCCGCTGGCCGCGCCAATTTGCAGAGCAAACATTACGCCTGCCGCCTGCGATGGCCGAAAGCCCTGCTCCACCAGCAGCATCGGCAGCCAGTTGATCAGCATATACACCACCAGCAGGGTGAAGAAATAGCACAACCACAGCAGCAGCGTGGCACTCGCCGTCGCTGGCGCAAACAGGGCGCGCAACGGTGCGGCGGCCACCTGCGTTTGTTGGGTATAAACCTGAGATTCCGGCAGCCAGCGCATCAACAGCGGCACCAGCAGCAGCGGGATCACCCCGCCTACCCAGAACACCGTTTGCCAGGCGGAGGCCAGGCCGCTAAACCCGAGCGCTGCCGCCAGCGCCGCGCCAATCGGCACACCGCAGTACATCAGGCTCACCGCCGTACCGCGAAAACGCGGGCCCGCCGCCTCGGAAGTCAGCGCGATCAGATTCGGCAACGCCGCGCCCAGCCCGACGCCGGTCATCAGACGGGCAAACACCAGCGATGAGAAATCCCAGGAAATCGCCGTCGCCAGCGAGAACAGGCCGAACAGCGCCACAGAGGCAATGAGAATACGCTTGCGGCCATAGCGGTCGGCCAGCATGCCGCCCACCATCGCGCCGGGCAGCAGCCCGAGAATGCCCGCACTGAAGATCCAGCCCATCTGCATTTTATCCAGCGCAAACGCGTGGGCGATACCGACGGCAGCGATACCGGCGGCCTGTAAATCCAGCCCTTCCATCAGGGCAACTAAAAAGCAAAGCCCAACGGTCAACGTCAGGCGGTAAGATGCGGGGGTACGGGTCGTCATAAGATGTCCCTCTGAGGTCACGATGCAGGTGAATCGCGGCTGATACGTTGCCAGCCGCGTAATCATTTTTTATTTGCGGTTGCGCAGGTCCAGCGCTACGTCGACGATCATATCTTCCTGGCCGCCCACCATTCGACGTTTGCCCAGTTCCACCAGAATATCTACTGCGCTCAGGCCATAACGTGCTGCCGCCACTTCGCAATGACGCAGAAAACTGGAGTACACCCCGGCATAGCCCAGCGCCAGCGTTTCACGATCCACCCGCACCGGGCGGTCTTGTAGTGGACGCACTAAATCGTCGGCGGCGTCCATCAGTGCGTAGAGATCGGTTCCGTGCTGCCAACCAAGCTTATCCGCAGCGGCGATAAATACCTCCAATGGTGCGTTGCCCGCGCCTGCGCCCATCCCTGCCAGGCTGGCGTCTACACGGTCACACCCCTCTTCTACTGCGGCAATCGAGTTCGCCACCCCAAGACTCAGGTTGTGGTGCGCATGCATTCCGGTTTCTGTTTCCGGCTTCAGCACCGCTTTCAGTGCGCGGAAGCGGGCGCGAATATCGCTCATGTTCATTGCGCCGCCGGAATCGACCACATAAATACAGGTCGCGCCGTAGTTTTCCATCAGCTTCGCCTGCTGTGCCAGGTTCTCCGGTGTGGTCATATGGCTCATCATCAGAAAACCGACGGTATCCATGCCAAGCTCACGCGCATACTGAATATGCTGGGCCGACACATCCGCTTCAGTGCAGTGGGTCGCCACGCGCACTACCCGTGCGCCGGCCTGATATGCATTTTTCAGGTCATGAATAGTGCCGATACCCGGCAGCAACAGCGTGGCAATTTTGGCATGCTTCACCACGTCCGCCGCCGCTTCAATCCACTCCAGGTCGCTGTGCGCACCAAAGCCGTAGTTAAAGCTGGAACCTTGTAAACCGTCGCCGTGGGCCACTTCAATAGAATCAACCCGTGCGTCGTCCAGCGCTTTGGCTATCTGGCGCACATTCTCCAGCGAATATTGATGACGAATAGCGTGCATACCGTCGCGCAGGGTCACGTCAGAGATATAGAGTTTTTTACCGTTCATGCTGCTTCTCCTGCCTGACGAGCGAGGGACTGCGCCATCTTCTCAGCGGTCGCCAGCGCGCTGGAGGTCATAATGTCGAGGTTGCCCGCGTAGGCGGGTAAATAGTGCGCCGCGCCTTCCACTTCCAGATACACCGCGGTTTTCAGCCCAGAGAACTGGCCGATACCCGGCAGATTCACCGGTTTATCTTCCGGGATGACTTCAAACTGGACACGCTGTTTCAGGCGATAGCCCGGCACGTAGGCCTGTACCGCCACCGCCATCTCATTAATCGACGCTTCAACTTCAACCTCAGAGGCCGCTTCGCTCAGCACATACACCGTGTCACGCATCATCAGCGGCGGTTCGGCCGGGTTAAGGACAATAATGGCTTTGCCTTTTGCCGCGCCGCCGACCACTTCAATCGCCTTCGAGGTAGTTTCGGTAAACTCGTCGATATTGGCGCGGGTACCCGGCCCCGCCGATTTACTGGCGATCGAGGCGATAATCTCGGCGTAATGGACTTTTGCCACGCGAGAAACTGCCGCCACCATTGGGATGGTCGCCTGTCCGCCGCAGGTCACCATATTGACGTTCTGCTGATCAACGTTGGCTGCCAGATTCACCACCGGCACGCAGTAAGGACCGATTGCCGCGGGCGTCAGGTCGATCAGGCGGATGCCAGGTTTAACGGCACGTAGCGCGGCGTCGTTCTTCACATGCGCGCCTGCGCTGGTGGCGTCAAACACGATGTCGATATCGGCGAATTCCGGCATGGCGATAAGCCCTGTCACCCCTTCATGGGTGGTGGCAACGCCCATGCGTCGAGCACGCGCCAGGCCATCAGATTCTGGATCGATACCGACCATCACAGCCATTTCCAGATGCACGCCGTGACGCAGAATTTTTATCATCAAATCGGTACCGATGTTGCCGGAGCCGATAATGGCGACTTTACGCTTACTCATGACTGACTTCCTTTTGTAACCGCCGCTGAAAAGGTGGCGGCGACTGAACCAATACCGTCGATATGGGCTTCGAAACGCTCGCCCGCATTCACCGCCACCATCGGACCTAACGCTCCGGTGAGAATAATGTCTCCGGCACGCAGCGGCTCGCCGAGGCTGGCCATTTTGCGCGCCAGCCAGACGGCGGCGTTGATCGGATGTCCCAGGCATTCGCTGCCGCGCCCGCTGGAGACCTCTTCGTTGTTGCGCGTCATTTTCATCGCGCAGTTTTTCAGATCTAATCCTGCCGGACGCTGTGCCGGACCGCCGACCACATACACGCCACAGGAGGCGTTATCCGCCACGGTATCAACAAATTTGATCGACCAGTCGCGGATACGGCTGCCGACCACTTCCAGCGCGGGAAGTACCCACTCTATGGCGTTGTAAAGCTCGTCAAAAGTGGTGTCGGTATTGGGCAGATCGCGGTTCAGCACCAGCGCAATTTCGGCTTCAATACGCGGTTGCAGCACACGGGAAAACGGGATGGTTTCGTTATCGCCATAACACATATCAGCAAACAGCGTACCGAAGTCCGGTTGATCGACACCCAGCTGTTGCTGCACTTTCGGGTGCGTCAGCCCCACTTTGCGCCCGACCACGCGACGGCCGCGCGCCACGTCGTACTGCACGTTGATGCGCTGAATGGCGTAGGCCGCTTCGGCGTTATCCACACCAATCAATTCACGCAGTGGGGCGATGGCTTCCCCTTTTTCTTCAGCCTGACGTAAATCGGCGGCTAGCTGCTCAAGATTACGATTCGTCATGTCCGTTCCTTAAGGGCGTGTGAGGAAATTCAGCACCAGTTGGTTAAAGGCATCCGCATGTTCCCACTGCGCCCAGTGCCCGCAGTCGCGGTAGATGTGCAGTTCAGAACCGGCAATCCCGGAAAGCAGGCGCAGACCGGCATCCATCGGCACAAAGCGGTCATTGCGTCCCCAGACAATCAGGGTCTGGGCTTTGATTTCACCCAGACGCGGGCTGAAATCCGGGAACTGTTTCGGGTTGGCCTCCAGACTCTGGACAAAGTTTTCCAGGTGATCGCGGCGCGACAGCATGTTATTCAGGCGCGCCTCAAACAACGCCTCGGTCAGGTCGCTGGTGTCGAAGACAAAGATCTCCATCATCAGCTTCAGGTTCTCGATGGTCGGCTCACGATACAGCTGATTCAGGCGCTTGATACCTTCGGTCGGCATCGGGGTAAACAGGCTCATGCCGCCCGTTCCGCCGCCCATTAATACCAGTTTACCCACGCGCTCCGGCCAGCTCAGGGTAAACGCCACAGCACTGTGACCGCCCATCGAGTTACCCAACAGGTGGACTGTTTGAATATCCAATTGATCGACCACGCTTTTCAGGATGCGGGCATTGAGATCGGATCGCGAACCGCGGTTAACGATCCCATCGCTTTTGCCCCAGCCAGGACAATCCAGCAGGATCACCCGGTATCCGGCCTGTACCAACGGATCGATATTACGGCTGAAGTTTGCCCAGCCCGTTGCACCTGGACCGGATCCGTGCAGCAGCACGACGGTCTCATCGCCCTGCCCACAGTCATTGAAATGCACGCGTAGGGTTTCGCCTGCTTCCTGCACCTCCAGAAAACGACTGGTAGCGGCTTCGGTTTGCGGTTGGTAAGTCATGATGTTCTCCTGCATATTCAGTTCTGTTTTAGTTCTGCGTAGTGGCGCTCAGGGAGCCGAATCCGGCGATCCACTCCGGGATCGGGCGGTAATAACGGCCTTCGCTGCGCCAGTTGCCAAAAGCAGAAATAGCGGCAAAGGCAGCAACCCAGGTTTTCACTTCGTGCGTTGATTTGCCCGCCATTGCGGACAGCTCTTCGTTACTGAGCGCGTCCAGCTCCTGCAAACGCCCCTGCTCAAGCAGGGTCATAAAACGGTTATCCCAGACAGGGTTAAGCGGGTGTAGCGTGTTTTGATCGACCACAAACTTCTCGGCGGCGGTGATCACCCGCTGCTGGCGCAGCTCGCGCTCGTTTTCAGGTAACTGTTTGCCGCTGCCGAGCAGGCGGTCACGCATATGGGCATCAGCCTTCGCCAGCTCCGGTACCGGCGGCTGATGCGACAGACCACCGGAGCCTAAAAACAGCACGCGCTTATTCAGCGAGCTGGCGAAACGGCCAATCGCTTCACCGAGCATGCGGGTACGCTGAAAGCCCGGCAGCGGCGTGGCGACGCCGTTAATAAACACTGGCAGCACCGGCACCTTATCCAGGCCGCCGAGCAAAAACTCCAGCGGCTGCGCGAAGCCATGATCGACCTGCATGTTGTAGGACACGGCGAGATCGATACCGCTTTTCATTACCGCGTGGGCGCAGGCTTCAGCCAGATCTGTCGGCACCGGCAGTTCCCCCGCCGCGCTACCAAAATCGCCGATCGCCGTAGCTCCAACGCCTAAACAGAACGGCGGCATCACGTCGTAGAAAAATCCGTTGTAGTGATCGGGGGCAAACAGCACGACCAGTTCAGGTTCGAACGCCGCAATACGTGCCCGAGCGCTGGCGATCACGCCGTTAACCTCGTCGAGCACAGCCTGTGCCGGGTCGACATAGCCCACCAGCGGCGAGTGGGAAAGACAGTGAAGATAAGCGTGCATATCAGGCAACCTTTTCAACAGGAATGTCGGCAGTAGCGCGAGTGAGCGTCATCACCGACGCCAGTTTATTCAGGGTGCTGCCCAGGGTTTGCGGAATGGCGATGGCGGCCACGAAGCGGTCCGGGCGCATGACTACCAGCGCGGCGTTGTGCTGGGCAAACCACGCGCGCAGGCGGTTTTGCGTATCGCCTATGCGGGTAACGCCGTCGTGGTTATCCTGATCGGTATGTATCTGCGTATCCGGCACGACCTGGATAAAACGCGTCCCCAGCGCCTGCCATTGTTGGATCTGCGCCTCGCTCATGCCCCATAGTGGGTTACAGCCCCAGCCAATCACCGCGAAATTCGGTCCGATGACGTTGTCGAGCAACGTCACTTCGCCCGATTCCAGCGTCACCTTCGGCTGGATAAACATCTTGCCGACCGGTGAAGTTTTCGCGTCGCCTTCACGCACCAGCGCCCCGGCGTGGTACTGCGGCATCGGCTTAAACCGCATTTCAAGGAAGTAGCGTTTGACCGGCGGAATATAGTTCAACAGCCAGGAAACCCCATCGCGTACCGCGCCGTGCCAGCGTTTGGGCGGCGCAAGTACGTTGCCAGCGGTCACGGAGAGGTCGATCATGGCTTTGGCGTGGTCGCGGCGTTCCTGCTGGTAGGTATCCAACAGCGCATCGTCGGCTTTACCGTTAATCACCAGCGCCAGTTTCCATGCCAGGTTGAAAGCATCGCGCATGCCGCTGTTGTATCCCTGACCCTGCCAGACCGGCATAATGTGCGCCGCATCGCCCGCCAGCAGCACGCGGTCAATACGAAAACGTTCGGCCAGACGAGCATTATGGGTATACACGCGCTGGCGGATCAGCTCGACGTTGTCCGGGTTCGGCAGCACTTTGCTCAGTAACTGGCGCATATTCTGCGGCTCGCTAAGCTGCGCTTCGGTTTCCCCCGGCATAACCATAAACTCAAAACGGCGCACCGCGTGCGGCAGCGCGGCAGAGACATACGGGCGCACCGGATCGCAGCATAAATACACATGCGGCATGCTGAGCGGATCGTTGGCGATATCCACCACAATCCACTGATTCGGCGCGGTTTTACCTTCAAACGGCACGTTCAGAGAACGTCTGACGTTGCTGCCGCCGCCGTCGCAGGCCACCAGCCACTGAGCCTTCACCGTTTCACGTTGACCGTCTGGCGCTTTCAGATTTAGCGTCACTTCGCCGTTTTGTTGGCTGAAGGCCTCCAGCTCGCGGGAGAACAGGCAGCGCACGTTGGGAAAACGCGACAACCCTTCCAACATCACCGCGTCCACCTGCGGCTGAATAAACGCATTACGACGCGACCAGCCAAATTCGTCGGTCATCGGCTGGATATCAGCAAAGCAACGGCCTTTTGGGGTGAGAAAGCGCATTGCGTGCCACGGTGTGGTGTGCGGCAAAACGTTCTCGACCAGCCCCACAGACTGCATAGTGCGCAGCGCTTCATCGTCAATGCCGATGGCGCGAGGATAGTCGATCAGCGTGTCGAGCTTCTCCACTACCAACACCTCAATGCCCATCTGCCCAAGATAGTTGGCCATCATCAGCCCTACCGGACCAGCACCGGCAATCGCCACCTGCGCGGTATGCTGCACAGCGGGTTGGATATCCGGGTTTATTGTTGTCATTTCAGAACCTCACGACTCGGACAAAACGCAATTGCGGACCCTGGTGAGGCGCAATCTGTTTTGTTAAAAATATGTGAATAATTTTTTGTTGTGCGGTCAGTATAGAAGCGAGTTTTTGCGCTACAATCAAAACATGCCAGGATGTGCACTAAGTGCACAACGTTGTTTTACCTGTAGATTTGTCAATGAATATGAAAAATGACGAGAGCACTGAGTACAAAACCGTACGCGGATTAACGCGCGGATTAATGTTATTAAATATGTTAAACCGGCTCGATGGTGGGGCCAGTGTTGGCTTACTTGCTGAGTTAAGCGGCCTGCATCGCACCACGGTCAGACGGCTGCTGGAAACCCTGCAGGATGAGGGTTACGTCCGGCGCAGCCTGTCCGATGACAGCTTTCGCTTAACCATTAAAGTCCGCCAGCTCAGCGAGGGGTTTCGTGACGAGCAGTGGATTTCTGCACTCGCCGCCCCGCTGCTGGGAGATTTGCTGCGCGAGGTCATCTGGCCGACCGACGTTTCCACGCTGGATGTGGACGCGATGGTGGTACGTGAAACTACCCACCGTTTCAGCCGTCTGTCGTTTCACCGGGCGATGGTAGGGCGTCGTTTGCCATTGCTGAAAACCGCATCCGGCCTGACCTGGCTGGCATTTTGCCCGGAGAATGAACGGCAGGAACTGATTGAAATGCTGGCCTCCCGACCGGGAGAAGAGTTCCAGCTTGCGCGCGAACCGCTGAAGCTCAATGCCATTTTGACCCGCGCGCGAAAAGACGGTTTTGGCCAGAACTTTCGCGGTTGGGATCAGGAAGAGAAAATCGCTTCTATCGCCGTCCCCATCCGCAGCGAACAGCGGGTGATCGGCTGCCTGAATTTGGTGTATATGGCCAGCGCCATGACCATCGAACAAGCCGCGGAAAAGCATCTTCCGGCCTTACAAAAGGTGGCGAAACAGATAGAGGACGGCGTCGAATCGCAGGAGATTTTGGTTGCCGGGAGGTGAGATGGATCACAGTTATGCGGATTATCTGATTGATAGCTGGCATAACTCACTAACCGGCCGATAAAACTCTGTGACCTCTTGCCCAAAAAATATCTTCATTACATAGTGTGCATTCGTTTTCTGCCAGGAGGCTGCATGTTAAAGGTCATTGCTGAGGATTTCATCAAACCTGAGTATATTGAAACTGTTCTCCCGTTGTATCGGGAGCTAATATCGGCAACGAAGAAAGAACCGCACTGCATTGCTTACGACCTCTATATTGATGAAAAAGATCCGGGCCATTTTATTTTTATCGAAGAATGGCCAAACCACGCGGCTCTCGATGAACATTGTGCCAGCGAGCATTTCCAGCGACTTGTACCATTAATCGATCAATACACTCGCCAGGAAGCACGTTACATACTGATGGATGACGTGGTAAATCCGGCTGTCTCGTGATAATGAAGAAAGTACTGGGATTACTGTTAATTATGTTTTTGGCAGGATGCTCAACACCTGGAAAGAAAGTCTTTTACTTCACTGGTCGCTGAGGGCTTAAAGCCTCTTCGAAAGAGGCTTTAAGCTTTGCAACAATGCATCACACTGATTACAAAGCGGAATCATCACTGTTCCAGCTGTATTATTATTTAGAGTTTATACTCCATTATTACTGTTTCAGATATTAAGCGCATTTTTACGAGGCCATTTTCATCGCGGCACCAATAACTGCCATACACATACTGCTCGCAAGTAAAACAATAAACCAATATATATAATTATTAAACTTTGTAAATAACCAGATAAACCTAAATAATGACAATGCAGCAATAGAAATAGAAGACACAAACATTGTAAATATATAAATACCAGAAATTATCCATCCTGCTTCTTCGTAAATACTCTTCATTGTAAAAATAAGGATAGATAAGTAAAATGCTGATAAAGCAAGCCCGCTCAGAAAATCATAATAATCTATGTATGTGATGTTTTTATCTTTCTGCGGAAGAGCTATAAACTTTTCAAGTTTCTCATTGTCTACTCGTGACAAAAACCGATTAATTAGCGGAGTAAACATCACTAAAATCATCACCAAATGAATGAATAGTAAAGAAAGTTTAATTCTGTCATCAACCGATTCATTCTGTGGCCAGATAGATATTATTTCATAATCCATTTTTGCAAGGAGAAAAAAGCAAATGGCCGATGGTACATATTCAGAAGATATAGCTTTCCATATTTTTTTAAAAATCACTTATATTACCCCATTAGTTATATCGGTGAATCACTATTAGTTAACCGTGCTACTAATCTGCAAATAGTTGGCGATCATATTTATTTAATACGGATAATATATACCTATTCAGAAACGGATTGCTACCTACTAATTTTATCACTACATACCTGAATCACGTAAATTACACATATCAAAAAAAAACCGAAACCCGCTCCTGAAAAGAGCAGCGTTCCGGTTTTTATTCAGTCCGAAGGGTTTCAGACTTTAAGCAGTTTCACCGTCGCGTCGATGTCGATTTCATCTTCCGAGAAGATCAGCGTCGTGCCCTGGAAGGTAGTGATGGCCAGCTTTTTCAGCGTGCGCATTTCACCAGGCTTCACGTCTGATTTCGGTCGGATGCTGTTCATCAGCACGCCGACAGACAGCACAGCATTTTCTTTGTCGATACGGGTCTCTACAGGGACTTCTTCGCTGTAGACCAGGAATGACTTGATCGAGGTGAGCTTCAGACGCTCGCCTGCGATATAGATGTACTTGCTGTCTGGTATGACTTTTACCGCGTAGGCAGACAAGCCTTTGTTGTTGGTGGTGGGCTCAAAAGTCACCGCCGCGTCTTTCTTGATCAGCTCAGGATTAGCAACCTTAATCACATGAAAATAGCGGTTGTCGCCGTTTTCATCTTTGATAAATCCAAAGCCTTTATCTTTAAACCACGTTGTGATTGTTCCGTTCATTGCTGTTTCCGCCTGATTAAACCTATTACTCGTAGAGTATACCTACTCAATTTGCGCGCAGTGTAAAACACAGGCCATGTCTTTGGCTACTCGTTACCCCAACGATTGAGGAACTCCGCAATATCATCGATACGCTGAGCGTCGACTCCTGCCACGGTAGCCATCTCCTGCTGCGCTTCTTCGCTGATCTCTTCGTTGTTCATCAAACGGGTGATCAGCTGCTGGAAGTAGTGCGCCAGCGCGTCACGTTCTGTGTCGCTCACCGGCTTTGCGGCCTCGGTCGCGTACTCGTCGGCAATATCATAATATTTTAGCGGAATGTCGTTGTTCATCAGTTGCTCCGGGGTAAATGCATGTGCCAGCAGTTGCCTGCCGCGTCTGGTGTGAATGATAGCATTCTTATTTCATGGTTCGCGATCTGTTTTATTGGTCACTATGCATTACATATATCAATAATGTTTTCTGGCACCACTTCGCATTTAATCAACCTTTCCGTATTTAAATAACAGCATTCTTATTCAGCTCGATAAAAACAACTGCGTATTAAATAACGAGCCACCAAGGAAATATTAAATTACTTTAATTCTAATTACATTATCGACATCTGTAATCCGCAGTTGGCCCAATCCCATCGCTAGTCGCCCATTTGCCCGCATTCATCTTCTGGACAACACTCTACGATGACACCACTGACCCAACACGTGGAGCAAACACCATGAACATCACGCAAATCCGTAACGCTACGCAGCACATCACTTTTGGTGGCAAAATCTTTCTGATCGACCCTATGCTGGCGGCAAAAGGTACTTATCCGGGCTTTGCCGGTACGGCACGCGCCGAGATCCGCAACCCGACCGTTGATCTGCCTGTCGATATCGACACCCTGCTCAACGTTGATGCGCTGATCGTGACCCATCTGCATGAAGACCACTGGGATGAAGCCGCGGCTCGTGTCGTGCCGAAAGACAAACCGATTTATGTGCAAAACGATCGCGATGCGCAGGTACTGCGGGAACAAGGTTTCACGCAACTGACCGTACTGACGCAAAACACTGCGCTTGGTGATATCACCCTGCGTAAAACCGGCGGCCAGCACGGTTCGGATCGCGCTTACGCCGTCCCGCAAATGGCTGAACGTCTGGGTGATGCCTGCGGAGTTATCTTCCAGCATCCGGCGGAAAAAACGCTGTATCTGGTCGGGGACACCATCTGGCGCGACGAGGTGGAAACCAACATGCGGACTTTCCAGCCAAGCGTGGTCATTCTGAACGCAGGCTTTGCTCACGTTATCGGGTTTGGCCCAATTATCATGGGCGCGGAAGATGTGCTAAAAACCCACTTCACGCTGCCCGAAGCACAAATTGTGGCGACCCACATGGAGGCGATTAACCACTGTCTGCTGACCCGCGCGGCCTTGAAAGAGTACGCCTGCGACAACCAGATTGCGCAATTTGTTAACGTGCCGGAAGATGGCGAAACCCTGACGTTTTAAACTCCACAGAGGACTCGTATGCAACCGCTTAACGTCGCCATTGTTGCCGTGGAAGATTTCAGCCCGTTTCACTTCTCGGTGCCGTGCATTATTTTCAGTGACAAAGTGACGGCGAAAAAGCGTTTTGAGGTGCAACTGTGCGCCGAACAGCCGGGCATCGTTTCCTCGCAGGATGGCTTCTCCATTCACGCAGCCTACGGCTATGAAGCGGTGGAGGCCGCCGACATCGTGGTGATCCCCTGGTGGGGTACCACGGCACATCGGCCACCACAAAGCCTGCTTGATGCGCTCAATCGTGCGCGACAAAACGGCGCGCAGATTGTTGGGTTATGCCTGGGTGCGTTTGTTCTCGGCTACGCCGGTCTGCTGGATGGCAAACGGGCGGCTACGCACTGGGAGTTCGAGCAGGATTTTCAGGCCCGCTTTCCGGCAGCTCATCTGGATATCAACGCGCTGTACGTGGATGACGACGGTATTATTACCTCGGCAGGCACCGCCGCCGCGCTGGATTGCTGCCTGTACGTCATCCGCCAGCGTTTTGGCAGCACTGTGGCGAATCAGATTGCCCGACGGATGATTGTACCGCCACATCGCGAGGGCGGCCAGGCACAGTTTATCGAGCAACCGGTGGCGAAAAATACCAAAGATCAGCGCATCAACGTCCTGCTCGACTATTTGCGCCAGCATCTCCATGAACCGCATAATCTTGACGAGCTGGCGCAACGGGTGATGATGAGCCGTCGCACCCTCACCCGTCATTTTATGAAGGCCACAGGGTCAAGCGTGGCCGAATGGTTGATTGCCGAGCGCCTGCGCCGTAGCCAGACGTTGCTGGAGTCCAGCCAGTTACCCGTTGAACGCATCGCCGAACAGGTTGGTTTTCAGTCGCCCGTCACCTGGCGCCAGCATTTTAAATCCCACTTTGGCGTTAGCCCGGCTGAATGGCGTAAAACCTTTCGCGGCGATTAGCCTCTTTTTTGCGCCAGCCAGATGGTGTGCCCGGTGCATTGCGGATCTTCCATCACCATCTCGACCACCGCAAAACCGTGTGCTGACAGCAGTGCGCGGTATTCATCCGGCGCGAGGCTGGCGTGAAACAGCGGCTCACCTTCAAATTGCCCCATCGCGATGCCGTTGTCCGTACCGCTGGTAAACATCAGCGCACTACCGGGATGGCTGAGGCGGTCAAAAATCGGGAACATCTTTTGCTGGTCCTGCTGAGTTAAATGGAAAAAGCTGTCCCAGGCGATCAGTCCATCAAAAGTCTCATTGAGTGCCAACTCGCGCATATCCTGTTCCAGCCAGCGCTGTGCGGGAAAAGTGTTTCGGGCCCGCGTCAGCATCGCCGGGGAACCATCAACGCCGGTAAGCTGAAAACCTTGCTGGATAAAATAACCGGCGATCGGCTGACCGTTGCCGCAGCCAATATCCACAATGCTGCCCTGCCCGCCCATCACGGAAATAAATTTATCGAGCCAGCTTTTCTCGAACAAGGTGCGCGAGCGCTGGCTGGCAAAAGCATCCGCATGGCGTCGGTAGATGGACAGAATATTTTTTGCCGCAGAATCGCTCACAATGTCCTCACTTTTTTCTTCTGTTAGGTATAACGCCGATAAATCCTTCAGCACGCTATCCTCAAACCCTGGAATGCGCCTCGCAGAACCCATGCGCAAATACCCCAAAACCGTCCCGCTGTGGCATCATAGCGCACAGATAACGTCATTACAGGGGTGATAAACGTGAAACCGGTAACGCTATACGATGTGGCAGACCATGCAGGTGTCTCTTACCAGACCGTCTCTCGCGTCGTGAACCAGGCCAGCCACGTTTCCGCAAAAACCCGACAGAAAGTTGAGGCCGCGATGGCGGAACTCAATTACATCCCTAACCGCGTTGCACAGCAGCTGGCTGGCAAACAGACGCCACTGATTGGCGTTGTGACGGCAAACCTAGCTCTGCATGCCCCCTCACAAATCGTTGCTGCCATAAAATCCCGCGCCGACCAGTCCGGTGCCAGCGTGGTGATCGCCATGGTCGAGCGCAGCGGCGTTGAGTCCTGTAAAGCCGCGGTCCACAATCTGCTTTCTCAACGCGTAACCGGGCTTATCATCAACTATCCGCTGGATGAAGAAGATGCCATTGTCGTGGCCGCTGCCTGCGGTACGGTGCCGGTGCTGTTTCTCGATGTCTCTGACCTGACGCCAATTAACAGCGTGATTTTCTCTCATGACGACGGCGCGCGCCTTGGCGTTGAACATCTGGTGCAGCACGGACATCAACGGATCGCCCTGCTGAGCGGGCCGCACACTTCCGTTTCGGCAAGGCTTCGGCATGCGGGCTGGCACAAATATCTGGCACATTACCAGCTACAACCCGTTGTGGAGCTGGAAGGCGACTGGAGCGCGATGTCTGGTTTTCAGCAAACGATGCACATGCTGAATAACGGTAACCTCCCTACCGCCATGCTGGTCGCTAACGATCAAATGGCGCTGGGCGCGATGCGGGCAATCAGCGAGTTCGGTCTGCGGGTTGCAGTGGATATATCGGTAATTGGCTACGATGACACCGAAGACAGCGCCTGTTACATCCCACCGCTGACCACCATCAGGCAGGATTTTCCGTTGCTGGGTGAAACCAGCGTCGACAGGCTATTGCAACTCCCCCGTGGCGGCTCCAGCGTGGGTAACCAACTGCTTCCCGTCACCCTGGTCAAGCGCAAAACGGTTCTGCCTCCCGATACGCAAACCACCACTCCCCAGGCGCTGGCTGATTCACTGATCCATCTGGCGCGGCAAGTTTCTCAGCTCCCCCCCAAATTGTGAACGCATAACAATTGTGTGAGTCAGTTCACTTATTGAACGCCCCATCCTTTACAGCAAGGAGCGCCTGTTCGTATTTTGATTGAAATTGTGAGCGAGTAACAAATTCAAACAGGATACCGTTATGAACCTGAACACAGATTCACTCTCCGCTGTTCTGGCCCGCCGCGACTGGGAAAATCCCGGCGTCACGCAGCTCAACCGGCTGGAAGCACATCCGCCGTTCTGTAGCTGGCGCTCAGCGGATGATGCACGTACCAATCAGCGTTCGAGTCAGTTACGCTCGCTGAATGGACAGTGGCAATTTGCCTGGTTTGCCGCGCCGGAGGCTGTGCCAGAAAGCTGGCTGACAAGCGATCTGCCACAGACAGACACCGTCAACGTCCCCTCTAACTGGCAGATGGACGGTTATGATGCGCCAATTTATACCAACGTCACCTACCCAATCCCGGTGAATCCTCCGTACGTTCCGGCACAGAATCCGACAGGATGTTACTCGCTCACATTTAATATCGAAGACGCGTGGTTAGAGGAAGGGCAGACGCGCATTATTTTTGACGGCGTGAACTCCGCGTTTCATCTGTGGTGCAACGGTCGCTGGGTCGGCTACGGTCAGGATAGCCGTCTACCGTCTGAGTTTGATCTTAGCGATTATCTGCTGCGCGGCGAAAACCGTCTGGCTGTGATGGTGCTGCGCTGGAGCGACGGCAGCTATCTGGAAGACCAGGACATGTGGCGCATGAGCGGTATTTTTCGCGATGTCTCCCTGCTGCATAAGCCCACTACGCAAATCCGCGACCTGCGCATTAATACCCGTTTTAATGACGACTTCAGCCGCGCCACGCTGGAAGCGGAAGTCAGAGTGGGTGGCAACGAGAGCGAAGATTTACGCGTCACCCTGCAATTGTGGGAAGGTGAAACGCTCACCCGCGAAACGACCTCGCCGCTCGGCAGTGAGATCATTGATGAACGCGGCGCTTATCATGACCGGGTGACTCTGCGTCTGAACGTCGAAAAACCGGCTCTGTGGAGTGCCGAAACACCCAATCTGTACCGCGCCGTTGTGCAGTTACACACCGCAGGCGGAGTACTGATTGAAGCGGAAGCCTGTGACGTTGGCTTTCGTCAGGTTTGTATCGAAAACGGCCTGTTGCTGTTAAACGGCAAGCCGCTGTTGATTCGCGGTACCAACCGCCATGAGCACCATCCGGTCAACGGCCAGGTGATGGATGAGGCGACGATGGTGCAGGACATCATCCTGATGAAGCAGAATAACTTCAACGCCGTGCGCTGTTCCCATTACCCGAACCATCCGCTGTGGTACACCCTGTGCGATCGTTACGGCCTGTATGTAGTCGACGAAGCCAACATTGAAACCCACGGCATGGTGCCGATGAATCGCCTCACCGACGATCCCGCATGGTTGCCTGCCATGAGCCAGCGCGTCACGCGCATGGTGCAGCGCGATCGCAACCACCCGAGCATTATTATCTGGTCACTGGGCAATGAATCCGGCCATGGCGTCAATCACGACGCGCTCTACCGCTGGATAAAATCAGAAGACCCGTCACGTCCGGTGCAGTACGAGGGCGGTGGAGCTGATACTGCCGCCACCGACATTATTTGCCCGATGTACGCCCGCGTCGATCAGGATCAGCCCTTCCCCGCAGTACCCAAATGGTCGATTAAAAAGTGGCTGTCGATGCCCGGCGAACAGCGTCCGCTGATCCTTTGTGAATACGCCCACGCTATGGGCAACAGCTTTGGCGGCTTCGCCAAATACTGGCAAGCGTTCCGTCAGTATCCGCGCCTGCAGGGCGGATTTGTCTGGGACTGGGTGGATCAGTCGCTGACCAAATATGATGAGAACGGCAAAGCATGGTCAGCCTACGGTGGCGATTTTGGCGACACGCCTAACGATCGTCAGTTTTGCATGAACGGGCTGGTGTTCGCCGATCGCACTCCGCATCCGGCGTTATATGAGGCCAAGCATGAACAGCAGTTTTTCCAGTTCACGTTACTGCCGGGCGCTGAACGCCAGATTGAAGTGACCAGCGAATATCTGTTCCGCCGCAGCGATAACGAAGTTCTGCACTGGTCGATTGCCCTTGACGGCAACCCGCTGGCCGCCGGAGAAATCGTTCTGGATATCGCCCCACAGGGCCGCCAGGTGATTACCCTGCCGAACGTTCCGATGCCGGACACCGCAGGCGAACTGTGGCTGACGGTGCGCGTAGAGCAGCCTCAGGCGACCGCATGGTCAGAAGCCGGGCATATCAGCGCCTGGCAACAGTGGAAGCTGGAAGAGAAGCTCAGCCTGGTACGTCTATCACGCGTCAGCAGCGCACCACAGCTGGATGTTAGTGAGAGCAATTTTACCGTGGTGGCCAACAACACACGCTGGCAATTCGATCGTCAGTCCGGCCTGCTAACACAATACTGGATTAGCGATGAAGCCCAGTTGGTAAGCCCGCTTACTGACCAGTTCACCCGCGCGCCGCTGGACAACGACATCGGCGTGAGCGAGTCAACCCGCATCGACCCTAACGCCTGGGTTGAACGCTGGAAGGCCGCCGGTCACTATCAGGCTGAAGCAACGTTACTGCACTGTGCTGCCGATACGCTGAGCAGCGCGGCACTGATCACCACCGAACATGCGTGGCAGTATCGGGGCGAAACGCTGTTCGTCAGCCGAAAAAGCTATCGTATTGACGGCAATGGTGAAATGCAGATAACGGTGGATGTCGACGTTGCCAGCGGTACGCCGCATCCGGCCCGCATCGGCCTGAGCTGCCAGCTGGCGCAGGTTGCGGAGCGAGTGAACTGGTTAGGTCTTGGCCCGCATGAGAACTACCCGGACCGTCTGGGCGCCGCCTGTTTCGATCGCTGGGATCTGTCGCTTGATGAGATGTACACCCCGTATGTTTTCCCGAGCGAAAACGGTCTGCGCTGCGGCACGCGCGAACTGTACTACGGTGCGCACCAGTGGCGCGGAGACTTCCTGTTCAACATCAGCCGCTTTAGCCAGCAGCAACTGATGGAAACCAGCCACCGCCATCTGCTGCAACCTGAGGCGGGCA
Organism: Citrobacter sp. MGH105; assembly: GCF_001037485.2. Classification (NCBI taxonomy): domain Bacteria; kingdom Pseudomonadati; phylum Pseudomonadota; class Gammaproteobacteria; order Enterobacterales; family Enterobacteriaceae; genus Citrobacter; species Citrobacter sp. MGH105. The sequence goes on from NZ_CP073048.1 coordinate 3,987,967, forward strand.
CCTGGCTCAATATTGATGGCTTCCATATGGGCGTCGGCGGCGATGATTCGTGGAGTCCTTCCGTATCGCCGGAATTCCAGCTGAGCGCCGGACGCTACCACTTCCAGTTCGTCTGGGGCCAAAAAAAATAATATAAGCAGGGCAGGTTGATACCTGCCCGCATTTATAGGAAGTCTGTTATGTATTATTTAAAAAACACTAACTTTTGGATGTTCGGCTTTTTCTTCTTCTTTTACTTTTTTATTATGGGTGCGTATTTCCCCTTCTTCCCTATCTGGTTACACGATGTAAACCATATCAGTAAAGGCGATACCGGCATCATCTTCGCCTGTATCTCACTGTTTTCTTTGTTATTCCAACCAATTTTCGGACTACTGTCCGATAAGCTTGGCCTGCGTAAACATCTGCTGTGGGTAATTACCGGCATGCTGGTAATGTTTGCCCCGTTCTTTATTTACGTATTTGGTCCGTTATTACAGGTTAATATTTTACTGGGTTCAATTGTCGGCGGGATTTACCTTGGCTTTATTTACAATGCCGGTGCCCCAGCGATTGAAGCCTATATTGAAAAAGCCAGCCGCAGAAGCAACTTTGAATTTGGTCGCGCGCGCATGTTTGGCTGCGTGGGCTGGGCGCTGTGCGCCTCGATTGCCGGAATTATGTTCACCATCAATAACCAATTCGTCTTCTGGTTAGGCTCTGGCTGTGCGGTCATTCTGGCATTGCTGCTGTTATTTTCAAAAACAGATGCCCCCTCTTCTGCAAAAGTCGCGGATGCGGTAGGCGCCAATAACTCGGCATTCAGCCTGAAGCTGGCGCTGGAGTTATTTAAACAACCGAAACTTTGGTTCCTCTCCCTGTATGTGGTCGGCGTTTCCTGTACTTACGATGTGTTTGACCAGCAGTTCGCCAGCTTCTTTACCTCATTCTTTGCCACCGGCGAACAGGGTACCCGCGTGTTTGGCTACGTCACGACGATGGGAGAATTACTCAACGCCTCTATCATGTTCTTTGCACCGCTGATTGTGAACCGCATTGGCGGAAAGAACGCCCTGCTGCTGGCCGGTACGATTATGTCGGTAAGGATTATTGGCTCGTCATTCGCCACCACTGCACTGGAGGTCGTTATTCTCAAAACGCTGCATATGTTTGAGATACCGTTCCTGATCGTCGGCTGCTTCAAATACATCACCAGCCAGTTCGAAGTACGTTTCTCGGCCACGATTTATCTGGTGTGTTTCTGTTTCTTCAAACAGTTAGCCATGATTTTCATGTCAGTTCTGGCCGGGAAAATGTATGAGAGTATTGGTTTCCAGGGAGCTTATCTGGTGCTGGGGATTATTGCGCTGAGCTTCACGCTGATTTCCGTATTTACCCTTAGCGGTCCGGGGCCGTTTTCCCTGCTGCGTCGTCGCGAAAGCGTCGCGCTGTAAAAGCCTCTTTGCCGGATGCACCACTCGCGTGGTTTATCCGGCCTACGATACTAAAAGGCCCGGTAAGCATTGCGCCACCGGGCATCACACGATGTTACTCTTCGATCGCCTGACGGATTTGCTGCAACGACGCGGGATCGTCAATGGTCGTTAGATCGCCAGGATCGCGGCCTTCACAGATCGCCTGGATCGTCCGTCTGAGCATTTTGCCAGAGCGCGTTTTCGGCAACTGCGACACAAACCAGACATGCGCCGGGCGGCCAAAATTACCAATCTGACTGTCCACCAGCGCCATAATCGCCTTCTCTTCCGAATGTGCGATGTCGCGATCTTCAAGGCTGTCGCTCTGTTTCGGAATGACAAACGCGACCGCGACCTGCCCCTTCAGCGCGTCCTTCACGCCGACCACAGCCACTTCGGCAACGTTCGGATAGCTGGAAATACTCTCCTCTATCTCACGCGTCCCCAACCGATGCCCGGCCACGTTGATGACATCATCCGTACGGCCAAGGATGAAGTAATAGCCGTCCGCATCGCGAATACCCCAGTCAAAGGTGGCGTACACCTGACGAGAAAACAGCGACCAGTAGGTATTCACAAACCGCGCGTCATCACCCCAGATAGTCTGGATACAGCCCGGCGGCAGCGGCCCTTCAATCACCAGCATGCCCTTTTCATTCGCTTCGCAGGGCTCACCGGTTACCTCATTGAGCAACTGCACGTTATATCCGTACATCGGCACGCCCGGGCTACCCAGCCGCGACGGGCGGTCGTCCAGCCCGCGGGCGATCGCCATAATCGGCCAACCGGATTCAGTCTGCCAGTAGTTGTCGATAACCGGGACGCCCAGCGTTTCCGTTACCCAACTGGCGGTCGGTTCGTCCAGCGGTTCCCCGGCCAGATACAGCACCTCCAGCGAGGAGAGATCGTGATTGCGGATTTGCGCGGTCGGGAATTTCTTCAGCACGCGGATGGCGGTTGGGGCGGAGAACATCCGGCTGACCTGATACTTCTCAACAATTTTCCACCAAACGCCGCAGTCCGGGTACGTTGGCAGCCCTTCGTACACCACCGTCGCCATCCCCGCCAGCAGTGGGGCATACACGATATACGAATGCCCAACCACCCAGCCGATGTCCGACGCGCAGAAGAACACACCGCCCGCTTTACCGCCGAAAATGGTGTCCATCGAGGTCGCCAGCGCGACCGCGTAGCCGCCAACGTCGCGCTGCACGCCTTTCGGTTTACCGGTTGTCCCGGAGGTGTACAGAATGCAGGACGTTTCGTTCGACTCCAGCCAGGCAACCGGCACCCGCGCGCCGAGATGCTGTTGGCGCAGCGCGGCAAAGTCGAGGTCTCGCCCCTCTACCCGCGCCATTTTCGCCAGACCGCGATCGACCAATACCACATGACGCGGCTGGTGCTGCGCCTGATCGATCGCATCATCGAGCAGTTTTTTATACGGCAGGATTTTGCCGCCGCGCGCCCCGGCATCCGCCGACACGATAACCACCGGTCGGGCGTCGTCGATACGCGCCGCTACGCTGTGCGAGGCGAAACCACCGAACACCACCGAATGGATCGCCCCTATACGTGCGCAGGCCAGCAGCGTAATGTGCGCCTCGGCGATCATCGGCATATAAACCAGTACCCGATCGCCACGCTGTACGCCCAGCGACAACAACATCGCCGCCGCGACGTTCACTTCGTCATACAGCTGACGAAAGGTAAACGTGCGTTCTTCTTCAGTTTCTGAAGAAACGGCAATCAGCGCCAACGCGTCAGGCTGTTTCTCCAGCCAGCGGTCAATTGCGTTGTGGCACAAATTGGTCGTACCGCCGCAAAACCAGCGGGCAAACGGCGGGTTGCTGTGATCCAGCACCTGCGTATACGGCTGCTGCCAGTCAATACGCTGGGCCTGTTCGGCCCAAAACGACTCCGGCTGCGTAATAGAACGTTGATAAAACTCGCTATAAGACATAATGCTCTCCTGTTGAACTTACGCCTTGCCGCACGCAGGTTTAGATTACATAAAGGTCCATATACTCATTGACCGGCATCTGCTCCAGGCGGGCTCTGTCCAGGGAGACATCCAGGATGCGCTGCTGCTGACGGGTCGGGAACTGACGCGCCAGGTTAATTTTGAACTTCTCGACCAGCTTCGGCATACCGTCGTTACGACGGCGCGCGTGGCCAATTGGGTATTCCACTACCACTTCTTCAAAGCGTGAGCCGTCGGTGAATTCAAGCGTGATGGCATTCGCGATGGCGCGTTTTTCAGGGTCGTGGTAATCGGCAGTAAAGGCCGGATCTTCGAAGCAGTTAATCTTTTCACGCAGTGCATCAATGCGTTTATCCTGCGCCACGCCGTCTTCGTAATCTGCCGCCGTTAAGCGTCCGAACAGCAGCGGGATAGCCACCATGTACTGGATGCAGTGGTCACGATCCGCCGGGTTATTCAACGGGCCTTTTTTATCGATGATGCGGATACAGGCTTCGTGCGTACGAATGGTCACTTTTTCGATATCGGCAGCGGTCTTACCTGCAGCCTGTAACTGCTCGTACAGCGTCATCGCCGCTTCTACCGCGGTCTGCGAGTGGAACTCTGCCGGGAAGGAAATTTTAAACAACACGTTTTCCATCACGTACGAACCGTACGGGCGCTGGAAGCGGAAAGATTCGCCTTTGAAAGAGACATCATAGAAGCCCCAGGTTTTCGCCGTCAGTGCAGATGGATATCCCATTTCACCGGTTTTCGCCATCAGCGCCAGACGCACAGCACGTGAGGTGGCATCGCCAGCCGCCCAGGATTTACGCGTGCCGGTATTCGGCGCATGACGATAGGTACGCAGCGACTGACCGTCGACCCACGCCAGCGAGACGGCGTTGAGAATTTCATCCCGGTTAAGGCCGAGCATCTCGGCAACCACCGCCGTGGAAGCGACTTTTACCAGCAGGACGTGATCCAGACCGACGCGGTTGAAGGAGTTTTCCAGCGCGATACAGCCCTGAATTTCATGGGCTTTAATCATTCCGGTTAACACTTTTTTCATGGTTAACGGCGCTTTACCCACCGCCACCGCATTGCGCGACAGCCAGTCAGCCGTCGCCAGAATACCGCCGAGGTTATCGGAAGGATGGCCCCATTCTGCGGCCAGCCACGTGTCGTTAAAGTCCAGCCAGCGGATCATCGCACCGATGTTAAACGCCGCCTGCACCGGATCGAGCTGGAACTGGGTACCCGGTACGCGCACACCGTTCGGGACGACGGTACCCGGTACAACCGGCCCCAGCAGTTTTTTACAGGCCGGATATTCCAGCGCTTCCAGGCCACAGCCAAGGGTATCAAGCAGGCAATAATGCGCGGTGTCATACGCCACCTTCGAGGTGATCTCGTAGTTCATGACATAATCAACGATATCAACGATTTCACGGTCAAATTCAGGGCGGACGTTCGAAATATGTGCAGACATAGGATACATTTCCTGTTTTTTATCTTTAGAGGTTTTGCATTAGCAACGTTTTTCAATCGGGACAAATACGCGATCTTCCGGGCCGGTATAGTTGGCGGAAGGACGGATAATTTTGTTGTCCTGGCGCTGTTCGATGATGTGCGCCGCCCAGCCAGTGACGCGGGCGATAACGAACAGCGGTGTGAACATTTCAGTGGGGACGCCCATCATGTTGTAAGAGACTGCCGAGAACCAGTCGAGGTTGGGGAACATCTTTTTCGTTTCCCACATCACCTCTTCCAGACGGTCGGCGATGTTGTACATTTTCAGCGAACCGCCTTCCTGAGAAAGCTGTTTCGCCACGCTCTTGATCACCTGGTGGCGCGGGTCGGCGATGGTGTAAACCGGGTGACCAAAGCCAATCACCACTTCTTTATTTTCAACGCGTTTACGGATATCCGCTTCGGCTTCATCCGGCGTTTCATAGCGTTGCTGGATCTCCAGCGATACTTCATTCGCTCCGCCGTGTTTCGGCCCACGCAGTGCGCCAATCGCACCGATAACCGCGGAGTACATATCAGAGCCAGTTCCCGCAATCACACGCCCCGTGAAGGTAGAAGCGTTAAACTCGTGTTCGGCGTACAGCACCAGCGAAATGTGCATCGCCTTTTCCCAGCTTTGTGATGGCTTTTCACCATGCAGCAAATGCAAGAAGTGACCGCCAATAGAATCATCATCGGTCTCCGGCTGAATGCGCTCGCCGTTATGGCTGTAGTGATACCAGTACAGGAGGATAGAACTGAGCGATGCCAGCAGTTTGTCGGCAATATCGCGTGCGCCGGAGACGGTATGTCCTTCTTTTTCTGGCAGAGTACAACCCAGCGCGGAAACACCAGTGCGCATCACGTCCATCGGATGCGAGGCGGCAGGCAGCGCTTCCAGTACGGTGCGCACGTTAGCGGGCAATCCGCGCAGCGCTTTCAGTTTGCTTTTATAGGCGGTGAGCTCATCGCGGGTGGGTAACTTCCCGTGAATCAGCAGATGCGCAACTTCTTCAAATTCGCACTGTTGTGCCAGGTCAAGAATATCGTAGCCACGATAGTGTAGATCGTTACCGCTTTTACCCACGGTACATAAGGCAGTATTTCCGGCAGCGACGCCTGACAGCGCAACCGATTTTTTGGGTTTAATGACATGGGTACTATTTTGCAGGATCGTTGTGTCGCTCATGTTGTCCTCGTCATTATTGTAATATGTAGGGTACTAATTTATTGCCGGATGGCGGCTACGCCTTATCCGGCCTACGACGGTTACTTTTTTGTGTACAACGCGTCGAGTTTCTCTTCGAACTGGTAGTAATTGATGCTTTCGTACAGCTCGTTGCGCGTCTGCATAATGTCGATAACGTTCTTTTGCGTACCTTCCTGACGCAGCACGTTGTAAACCTTCTCCGCCGCGCGGTTCATGGCGCGGAAAGCTGACAGCGGGTATAGCGCCATCGCAACGTTCGCGCTGCGCAGTTCATCGGTGGTAAACAGCGGTGTGGCGCCAAATTCAGTAATGTTGGCGAGAATTGGTACCTGTACCGCATCGGCAAACTGGCGGTACATCGCAAGTTCGGTAATGGCTTCCGGGAACAGCATGTCAGCGCCCGCTTCGACATACGCCTGGGTACGATCGATGGCAGCCTCTAACCCTTCCACCGCCAGTGCATCGGTTCGCGCCATAATCACAAAGTTGGGATCGGTGCGCGCATCAACGGCTGCGCGGATCCTGTCGACCATCTCTTCTTTCGAGACGATCGCCTTGTTCGGGCGATGACCGCAGCGCTTGGCGCCGATCTGATCTTCAATATGCAGCGCAGCAGCACCCGCTTTGGAAATCGACTTGACGGTACGCGCCACGTTGAATGCAGACGATCCAAAACCAATATCCGCATCTACCAGCAATGGCAGCGGGCAAACATCCGTAATGCGACGAATATCAGTCAGTACATCATCAAGGGTAGAAATACCGAGATCCGGCAGCCCCAGCGAGCCCGCAGCGACGCCACCGCCGGAGAGATAAATCGCCTGATACCCGGCGCGTTGAGCCAGCAGAGCGTGGTTGGCATTGATGGTGCCAACGATTTGTAATGGGTTTTCTTTGGTAAGCGCAGCGCGAAACGCCAGCCCTGGGGAGTGTAGAGACATATCCCGTCCTCTTGTTATCAACTTGTTATCGTTCGTTGATATTTCTAAAGCAAGGGGTATGCCAGGGAGCTTATTTTCTCTTCAATTTAATTTTTTATCTTTTAAAACAATAGATTAAATCCAATGCTTCTATTTTTGTTGCACAAAAGCGTGTCAGCTATCGTTTCATGAAACGTTCCTTCACGTTTCATTGCAACATTTATGAAACACAACTAAACCCTACTACTCGGTTCCTTAATTTTTGGGGTTAGTTATGGCAGATACGCATCTACCGCCGCGAGTGAACGACGATAAACCGGTTATCTGGACAGTCTCGGTCACCCGCCTGTTTGAACTGTTTCGCGACATCAGTCTGGAGTTCGACCACCTGGCGACCATCACCCCCATTCAGCTTGGTTTCGAAAAAGCGGTGGCCTATATCCGTAAGAAGCTGGCTACCGAGCGTTGCGATGCCATCATTGCGGCGGGCTCCAACGGGGCATATCTGAAAAGCCGTTTATCGATTCCGGTGATCCTGATTAAACCCAGCGGATTCGACGTGCTACAGGCGCTGGCAAAAGCGGGAAAACTCACCTCGTCGATTGGCGTCATTACCTATCAGGAAACCATTCCTGCGCTTCTCGCGTTTCAAAAAACCTTCAATTTGCAGCTTGAACAGCGCAGCTATATCACCGAGGAAGATGCCCGTGGGCAAATCAACGAACTGAAGGCCGGCGGTACGCAGGCAGTGGTTGGTGCGGGATTGATTACCGATCTGGCAGAAGAAGCAGGTATGACCGGCATCTTTATCTATTCGGCGGCCACCGTGCGCCAGGCCTTTGTCGATGCGTTGGATATGACCCGCTTGACATTACGCAGAAACGGTCAGTACGCCTCTGGCGATACGTTGCGCACTCGCTACGCGCTCGGAGATATGCGCGGTCACTCTGCGCAGATGGAACAGGTACGGCACACCATTATGCTGTACGCCCGTTCGCGTGCGCCGGTCCTCATTCAGGGCGAAACAGGAACGGGTAAAGAGCTGGCCGCACAGGCCATTCACCGTGAGTTTTTCACCCGTCAGGAGAATCGGCGCGGTAAACCCTCACCGCCGTTTGTTGCCGTCAACTGCGGAGCAATCACCGAGTCATTGCTGGAAGCGGAGCTGTTCGGCTATGAGGACGGCGCCTTTACCGGCTCTCGCCGAGGGGGGCGCGCCGGCCTGTTTGAAATCGCCCACGGCGGAACCCTGTTTCTTGATGAGATAGGCGAGATGCCGCTGCCGTTACAAACCCGACTGCTGCGCGTGCTGGAAGAAAAAGAGGTTACCCGGGTCGGTGGACATCAGCCGATTCCGGTCGATGTCCGGGTGATTAGCGCCACACACTGTAATCTGGAGCAGGAGATGAAACAGGGGGAATTTCGAACCGATCTGTTTTATCGCCTGAGCATTTTACGCCTCAAGCTGCCGCCGCTACGCGAGCGGTTGCCCGATATCCTGCCACTGGCGGAAGGCTTTTTAAAACAGTCGCTGGCGGAACTGGACGTGCCGTTTTCTGAGCCTGTTCGCAAGGGGCTGGGGTTAAGTCAGCCGACGTTGCTGAATTATGGCTGGCCGGGGAATATCCGCGAACTGCGTAATATGATGGAGCGCCTGGCGCTATTTTTAAGCGTCGAGCCGCAGCCAGAGCTGAATGTGGATTTTTTACAACAGCTGTTACCGGAACTGGCCATTGTTGCAGACTCACCGCAAGCATCGTCATTGCTGACGCCGCAACAGGTGTTGGCACAATTTGATGGTGACAAAACTGCCGCCGCGCGGTATCTCGGAATTAGCAGAACCACGTTCTGGCGCAGGCTAAAAGAAAAACCGCCGGTACAATGACCGGCGGGTATCGTGTCTTTTACAGTAGCGCGTTATTTTTTCTTGTAAATATTCGCTGTGTCATGGATTTTGTTATCCGTTTGGCCGGAGGTTAATACCACCACGTCAGCACCTTTCTCTTCAGCTTTCTTCAGAAGGTCTTCTTTAGCATCCGAAGTAGAGACTTCATTACTCGTTGAAATATCACCGATTTTTGTATACTGAGACTCAACCTTTTCAAACTCAACCTTCGTCATAAATTCCGCGGCGTACGCGTTGGTCACAACAAAAGCTAACGCACCAATAAGTACTTTAATTCCAGTTTTCATATAAAAGCTCCAGATTTTGTTATATATGCCATCATCGCCCCCTGAACATTCGACATGCGAGTCAAGGATGATTAATAAGTAGTTCAGCCTGGCAAAAAGATCCAGAGCAGGCGGAAATATAAAGAGATTTTGCGAATCGTTGATAACAGAAAATCTGCGCCGCCGCGTTATCTGACGCGCCAGGTTTGCACAAAATAATCTATGAAGTCATTTGCAAATCTCAGCGCGTTTCACTGCGCAGTGTGAGTGAATACGCAGAATGATGAACACACTAAAATTATAGTGTTAGCTGTCACTTAAGCGCTTACTAATGGAAATGTTGTCTATGGAACCTCTGCACGCCGTCGTTCTTACCATCAGCCTCTTTGTTTTAACCTTTTTTAACCCCGGCGCAAATCTGTTCGTGGTAGTACAAACTAGCCTGGCATCCGGACGACGCGCAGGTGTGATGACCGGTCTGGGTGTTGCCTTGGGTGATGCGTTTTACTCCGGCCTTGGGCTTTTTGGTATGGCAACGCTAATCACCCAGTGTGAAGAGATATTTTCATTGATTAAGATTGTCGGCGGCGCCTATCTGCTGTGGTTTGCCTGGAACAGCATCCGCCATCAGGCCACGCCGCAAATGCCCACGCTACAGCAACCGCTTTCCGCCCCCTGGTATGTGTTTTTCCGCCGTGGATTACTAACGGATTTATCAAACCCGCAAACCGTGCTGTTTTTCATTAGTATCTTCTCGGTCACCTTAAGCGCAGACACACCTACGTGGGCCAGACTGATGGCCTGGGCAGGCATTGTGTTGTCTTCCGTTATCTGGCGTATATTTCTCAGCCAGGCATTTTCTTTGCCTGCCGTGCGACGGGCGTATGGTCGTATCCAACGTGTTGCCAGCCGGGTGATTGGCGCAATAATAGGTATTTTCGCGCTAAGACTTATTTATGAAGGTATTAGCCATCGATAAGAGAGTTTAACTTGACCATTGTGAGGTAATTGTCCGTAATACCGCCTGAATTTTTAATCGCAGGTTGAGTGGCAGTGAGATGGAACAGGTTGAACCGGTAAACGACACATTACTCCTTACAGAATGGCAGGCGCTGATACGACAAACATCGCCTGAAGTTCACATGCTCCTCACATCGTTAAGCGATGAAGAGATCCGCCATTTAGTGACCGTTTTTTATGACTATATGCTCTCCCATGCCCAGAGCGCATTGTTCCTTAATACAGAACAGGTCAGTACCCGCCTCAGTGGTAGTATGTTTGACTGGTTACGCAGCGTGCTCGGCAGCGCGCACGAAGATCTACCGCAGCTGCTGGCCAAACAACGCAAAATTGGCGTGGTGCATGCCCGTATCGGTCTGCCCATCGATCTGGTAAACCGCGGCGCGCGTAAGCTCAAAGATGAGCTGTATCGGGTATTGAAAACCAAAGCTGACGACTCGTCTTCCCTGCTGAGCAATGCTATCTGTTTCAGCAGTCTGGCAATGGATACTGGGCTGGAGGCCATGACCGTCTCTTATTCCCCAAGCCACCAAAACTCCCTGCATACGCAGGAGCAGTATCGCCTGCAGACCATTTACGATGACGTTAACGTCGAACGCGAACGACAAATTCGCTCATTTACCGACTGGGAAAATCAGTTTATCTATAACATCGCCATCGGTATGCCTTTCGGTGAGATGGTATTTCTGGCGAATTCTGATTTTGGTATGTGGTTCTCACATAAAGGAAAACACATTCTCGGCAACAGCAATCTGTTGAAAGAAATGGAATCGCTGATAGCAGAGATCGACAACCGCATGACGACCACCTTTTCGCATCAGCATCAGCCAACAGAACCTGAGAGGATGAGCCTGTTGCAGGATGTCCGCCAGCTATCGGCAAAAATCCATTTCCTGCTCGCCTCAATGTTTGACGCACTGGTGAAACAGGAAAATGGTAAAGACTCGCTGACCCAGTTACTTAACCGCCGCTTTATTCCAACCATCATGCGGCGTGAGATTTCGTTAGCGTTACATGCGCGGAAGCCCTTCACCCTGGCGATGCTGGATATCGACTACTTTAAGCAAATTAACGATAACTTCGGGCATAATACCGGCGATCTGACACTCAAAAACGTCGCAGCGGTCATTTATGATCATATCCGTAGCAGCGATTACGTGTTCCGCTACGGTGGTGAAGAATTTATGATCCTGCTCGTCGAGTCAGACAAGTCGCAGGCCAGTATCATTCTCGAAACGCTGCGTATGAAGATTGCCGGGATGTGCATGGCGGCATCGGCGGCAGAATCATTTTCTATTACCGTCAGCATTGGCATCGCCGAATATGACTATCACCCCGACTATAAACAGTTGGTTGATAAAGCCGATCGCGCGCTTTATCTGGCGAAAAGTAATGGCCGCGATCGCATAGAGGTATATCAGGAATAACCTTCTCCGCCACAGAGAAATAAATACCCCGTTCAGGGTATTTATCTGATCGGCGATAAATACCGAGCTGTTATTTTTATTCAAGTCTATTTGCGTGATAAAAATAACAGCCACATAATAAGATGCAAATCAAATACACCAAATCTGAATAGCGCTAGCATATCCCGGTGATGACGCCTTCTGAATGCAGAAGGGGAAATATGAGGGATAGTATAAAACCATGAACGGGAAGAAGAGAACACGCTGGCAGCGCCGTCCTGGCACGATCGGAGGCAAGCTGCCGTGGAATGACTGGCGCAATGCCAGCAGCTGGCGAAAAGCCACCCAGTTTCTCCTGCTGGCTATTAATATTTATATTGGCGTAACGTTCTATTACTGGGTCCGCTATTTCGAAACCGCCGGCACCAGCGTCTATATTCCAAGGCCTGGTGGTATTGAGGGATGGCTACCAATCGCGGGTTTGATGAATATCCGCTATACGCTGGAGACTGGTTTTCTTCCGCCTATCCATGCCGCCTCCATGCTGCTGTTAGTTGCGTTTATCCTGATTAGTTTGTTGTTAAAAAAAGCCTTCTGTTCGTGGCTATGCCCGGTGGGCACGCTGTCCGAACTGCTCGGCAATCTGGGGAAAAAAGTATTTGGCCGCAACTTCACGCTGCCGCGCTGGCTGGATATCCCGCTGCTCAGTCTGAAGTATCTGTTGCTGAGTTTCTTTTTGTATATCGCCCTGTCGATGCCTGCGCAGGGGATTCAGTATTTTCTAATGTCGGCCTATGGCATGATTATCGACGTGAAAATGCTCGATTTCTTTCGCCATATTGGCCCCGCTACGCTCATCTTTGTTGTCGTTATCAGCGTCCTGAGCCTGTTTATTCGCAATGCCTGGTGCCGCTATCTGTGCCCTTATGGTGCGCTGCTCGGCCTGTTCTCGCTGCTCTCACCGTTTAAAATCCGCCGTAACGCAGACAGCTGCATCGACTGCGGAAAATGCGCGAAAAACTGCCCGTCGAATATCCAGGTCGACAGACTGATTCAGGTGCGTACCGTGGAATGCACTGGCTGCATGACCTGCGTTGAATCCTGCCCGGTGGCCTCAACGCTGAGCTTTTCACTGCAAACACCGCCGGGGGCGCAAGACAACGGTAAACCGTTATGGCGACAGAAGACGCTATCAGGTGTTGCCATGACGCTACTGGTGCTTGGCATTTTGTTTGCCACCATTGGTTATGCCGTTTATGCCAATGTCTGGGATACACCAGTGCCTGATCATATGTATTTCCAGCTGATCCCGAAGGCAAAGATGATCGGCCATTAATTTTTTTATCAGTATGTTCAAAACCCTGCCAATTCTGGCAGGGTTTCCCGCCTGTCCTGCCATTTTAAGACAATTGAACTTGTGCCATCGCGCTCTCGTTTATACAACCTTAAATATCATCTGTAATAATTTTTCTATTTTGTTATGGGCGACTGGGATCAAAATAATGAACGGGATAACATCATGACTAAAATAAAACTGGCACTGCTATTACCTCTGTTTCTGGCAGGTTGTACGATGAATGACGGGGAATTAAGAAACGCTTACGCTCGGCATTATCAGCAACCTACCGCTTATGTAGATGCTTATAAACAGAAAATAGCCAGTATGGATATTCATGCGCTGGCCCAATATGCCGCCGCGGAAGATAAGAAAAAAATGCGTGGGCAGCCAAGACTGAAAATCGACGAATTCATTACCATTGAGAACGTGCAGGCGAAAGGAAATCGGGTGGTCTACGATTACTCACTGTCCGAAAGCTGGCTGGCGCTGTCCGCAGATAAACAACGCGAAAAGCAGACCAATATGAATAAAGACCTGATCTACCGTACCTGCTCGCTGGAAACGGTACGTCTGGCGCAGGCAAAAGGGCTGGAAGAAGAGCATAACTATTACAGCCAGTACCCAGACAAAGTCGCCTTTACGCTGAGAACCAGCGCGCAGATTTGTATGCAAAACGGTTTTACAAAATAATCGCAATCCACTATGCCTGATGCGCTGCGCTTATCAGGCCTACGATTTGCACGCTGCCGTAGGCCGGATAAGGCGCCAGCGCGCAGATTTGTCTGCAGAACGGTTTTACACAATAACCTCAATCCACTATGCCTGATGCGCTGCGCTTATCAGGCCTACGATTTACACGCTGCCGTAGACCGGATAAGGCGCCAGCGTGCAGATTTGTCTGCAGAACGATTTTACAAAATAACCGCAATCCACTATGCCTGATGCGCTGCGCTTATCAGGCATACGATTTGCACGCTGCCGTAGGCCGGATAAGGCGCCAGCGTGCAGATTTGTCTGCAGAACGATTTTACAAAATAACCGCAATCCACTATGCCTGATGCGCTGCGCTTATCAGGCCTACGATTTACACGCTGCCGTAGACCGGATAAGGCGCCAGCGTGCAGATTTGTCTGCAGAACGATTTTACAAAATAACCGCAATCCACTATGCCTGATGCGCTGCGCTTATCAGGCATACGATTTGCACGCTGCCGTAGGCCGGATAAGGCGCCAGCGTGCAGATTTGTCTGCAGAACGATTTTACAAAATAACCGCAATCCACTATGCCTGATGCGCTGCGCTTATCAGGCCTACGATTTACACGCTGCCGTAGACCGGATAAGGCGCCAGCGTGCAGATTTGTCTGCAGAACGATTTTACAAAATAACCGCAATCCACTATGCCTGATGCGCTGCGCTTATCAGGCCTACGATTTGCACGCTGCCGTAGGCCGGATAAGGCGCCAGCGCCGCATCCGGCTAAAACATCAGAATTTCCAGGACACACTGCCGACAATGCTGCGCTCGGCGCCGAAGTAGCAGTATGAGAGCGAGTTACAGGCTGCAACGTAGCGCTTGTCAGTCAGGTTGTTAACGTTTAACTGCGCGCTCAACCCTTTAATGCCGATATTCGTTAAGTCGTAACCAATCACCATATCCACCAGCGTGTAGGACGGCAGGGTGTGAGTATTCAGGCGATCGCTGGTAATACCGTTAACGTAGCGCACGCCTGAACCCAACGTCAGGCCGTCCAGCGGACCGCTTTTCACATCGTAGCTCAGCCAGGTACTGGCCTGGTTACGCGGGGCGTACACTGCGCGCTTGCCCTGCTCCTCCGGGCTGCTTTTCTTATAGCGAATGTCGGTATAGGTATACGCCGCCTGCAAACGGAAGCTATCTGTCAGTTGGCTAATTGCCTCCAGCTCCACCCCTTCAGATTCAATTTCCCCAATCGAGCGGTACGGATCGGTCGGCTCTTCTTTGGTGGCAATATTCGTCTGATTGATACGGAACACCGACGCGCTGAACTGACTGTTAAGTCCTTCCGGCTCATATTTCAGCCCCGCTTCCCACTGCTTGCCTTTCATCGGATCCAGCAGATTGCCGTTCTCATCGGCAAAGCTGGTTGGCGTAAAGGCAGTGGAATAACTCACGTACGGCGCAAAGCCGTTATCGAATAAATAGAGCAGCGCGGCGCGGGTGCTGAAGTTGTTTTTATCCAGATCGCTGCGGGTATCGTTGATCTTATCAATGTTAGAAACGCTGACCTGATCGTAGCGACCACCGAGCGTAATACGCCAGCGATCCCATGACATCTGATCCTGCAAATAGTAACCCGTCTGGCGCAACTTGTGTTTCTCACGCGCATACATGTCGATGTAATCAGGCTTCGCGCCGTACACCGGGTTAAAAGCGTCGATCGGCGGGAATGCGCCGTAGTAACCGGTAGTATTGTTGCTGCGATCCTGATAGTCGATCCCCACCAGCAGACGGTGGTTTACCTGCCAGGTATCAAAGCTGCCGTCGAGCTGGTTATCCAGCGTAATCGCCGACATTTTTTCATCAGAGCCGGAGTAACCGCGATTAAGCTCGGTTTCATTCAGCCAGCCCGCCGCATACACCTGATTCAGCTCAACGTCGGTATGCAGATAGCGCAGCTTTTGCCGCACCGACCAACCGCTATCAAACATATGCTCAATGTTGTAGCCCACCATATTTTCACGGCGATCGTATTTGTCGTAATCATCCTCGCCTTCGTAAAAGGTGTTGGAGATCTTTTGCCCGTAATGCGGAACCACGGTGCCGTCATACGGCAGACCGGAGTGGCTACCGCCTTCCGGGTCACGGTGCAGATAGGCCATCAGATCCAGACGCGTCTGGTCGGTGATACGCCAGGTCAGGCTGGGCATCAGCGCGTAACGCTCTTCCTTCAATGGACCAAACTGCGAGTCCGCGTAACGCGTCATCCCGCTCAGTCGCGCCGCCACGCGATCGTTATCATCCAGTGCCCCGGTGACGTCAAACGCCGCGCCGCGCTGGTTATTGTTGCCGGCAAACAGCTTCACCTCACCGCCCGCATCAAACGACGGCTTACGTGAGGTCAGCGCCACAATGCCACCCGGGGAGGAACGGCCATACAGTACGGAAGCCGGGCCACGTACGACTTCGATATCTTCGAGGAACCACGGATCGACCACCAGCGAGCTGTGTGAGTTGGTGTCGCCCATCATCTTCAGACCATCGAGATAGACGTTATCCAGGCTACCGTCAGAAAAGCCACGCAGCACGATGTAGTCAAAGCGGTTGGAAGCGCCAATCTGATTGCTGTACACCCCCGGCGTATAGCTGACGGCCTGGCGCACGCTGGTTGCGCCCTGCTCTTCAAACTGTTCACGGGTTACGATCGATACCGACTGCGGTGTTTCAATATCCGGCGTGGCAAGCTTCGTGGCCCCGCTCTGCATCTGCGAGGTGACAACCACCGTATCGTTTTTTGTTGTTTCCTGCGCCAGCAGAGGAAAAGCCACGCTGCCGGTAATCCATCCCACCAGCAGCGCCAAGCGAGTCTTCGCGAACATGAATATCTCCAAAGGCATGTCTAATTGTAAGTGAGAATTATTACCTTTTTGCTGGCGGAGATAGCTATGCCGGATGCCAGGTTGCCTATGCGCAGTGCCAAATTGTCAGGAAATCACGTGCGTAAAACGCAAATATGGATTAGCAAAGTTTGAGTAAATCACCGGGTGAAAAGCCGTAACGGCGGCGAAAAGCGGTAGAAAAGTTGGTGGCGTGCTGATAACCCGACATCCAGGCCGCCTGCTGTACGCTATATCCTTCCAGTAGATAGCCGCGCGCACGTTCCAGACGGCAATCGCGCAGGTAGTCGAATACCGAACAGCCATAGGCTGTGCGAAACTTACTGCGCAGGCTACTGGGACTCATCGCTGCGCGTTGGGCCAGTTCATTAAGGGTGTAGTCTTTTTCGGGACTCTGCTCCAGCAGTCGGCGAACGACCTCCAGCCGCTGCTGCTCACCGCTCGCCGCAAGACGTTTACCGCTCTCGACCTGACACACGCTGAGGCCATGACCAAACAGTTGTAATATCAGCCCTTCCAGCATCAGCTGACGAGAAATATGGCTAATCGTACTCTGCTGCGCGTACAGTAGTCCGCTGAGTAAAAACCCCGGCACCTGCCAGATAAGCGTCGGCGTCTGGCATCTTTCCCACTCACGCATCAACGATTCGAGCAACCCCGTGCGACACGCGCCGTCGGGATACAAACCGAGCGATAATGTCCGCAGTTTACAATCAGCATGATGACGGGCACGCATCGTCTGGTGCTCACTCAGGCGTGAGCTAAACGCCATGCCGGAGCGCACCACATGCTCCTGTCCGTTAAGCGTCAGGATCACGCAGCCTTCCAGTACCACCAGCATATACAGAGGGCTGTCGTGACGAGAGGTGGTTTCGTAGGGTTGCAATACCTGTACGTCGGAGTGCGTCACGCACATCCCACATGGGAGAGTCATCTCCTCAATTTCACCTTGCAGAACAGGGCTGCCAGACGGTAAATCCGGCCTTTGTGCCAACTGGGGAAAGCGGTAATCGATCCCGTAGCGCTCACCAAAATCCATAAACTCGCTGACGGAGAAAGTGCGAGCGACGCGTCCGGAGGCATTCAGGGCGGTGGTATTGTTCATGCTGTCTTCTGCACAGGAAATGGGATTAACGGTTTATAACTGAAGCAACATTACCATTACCTGCGCAATACGACAATAATAATGAGAACCATTATCAATATGATAATTAGCAGAATAAACAGCTTAATCCAGCCAGTTTAGATCTGCCGAGGAGACACACGGCGCAGCCTCTTTTAACCAGCGATACAGCAGCTCAATATTTCTGAGCCGTGTTGAAGCCTTTGGCCAGACAAGGTAATACCCCTCGCCAGTCGCCACCGCATCTTTAAACGGTAACGCCAACATCCCTGCCTGAATGGCCGCCAGGCTTAACAGCAGGTCGGCAACGGACACGCCATGACCGCTCATCGCGGCAAGACTGCCCTGCTCCAGGGTGTCGAACACTTTGCCTCGCGCAAGATTCAACGCCGGAAACTTTCCGGTGCGTTGCAGCCACCGACGCCAGTCACGGCGATCCGCTGAGGGATGAATCAGTTCACAGGCAGAAAGATCGCGCTGCGCCTG
The DNA here is from genome assembly GCF_001037485.2 of Citrobacter sp. MGH105. NCBI lineage: Bacteria > Pseudomonadati > Pseudomonadota > Gammaproteobacteria > Enterobacterales > Enterobacteriaceae > Citrobacter > Citrobacter sp. MGH105. The sequence continues at coordinate 4,006,163 of NZ_CP073048.1, forward strand.
CACCAGCAGTGCGGTTGAGCACACCGGGATAAGCCACTCCTGAAACAGCAACCGGCTGTCGGTATCGTCACCAAAATGGCCATTCCCTAACAGGATCGCACAGTCATACGGTTCACGACCGAAGGATACCGAATCGGTATCCATCCAGACGCTGGAAATTTCGACAACCGGGGTCGGATGCGCTTCACGGAAATGACGCAGCACGTCCAGAAGCCAGCGCATCGTCAACGTAGACGGCGCTTTCAGCCGTAGCTCATGACTGCTGCTGCGAAAGGCATGACACGCGTGTTCCAGACTCTGAAACCCAGCCGTCAACTGCTGCGCCAGCCCTTGGCCAGAAGGCGTTATCTCGATACGCGGGCCGCTGCGGACAAATAGCTCACAACCAAACCATGCCTCCAGCGTGCGAATATGACGGCTTACCGCGCCCGGCGTCACGTTAAGTTGAATAGCGGCTTTACTGAACGATCCCAGACGGGCTGCGGCTTCAAAAGCCCTCAGGGCATACAACGGAGGTAGCGTCATTCTCAGCTTCTATGTTGAGTTTTACTCACAGTAGAGCGCAGTTTTATTCGTTTTTCAATGCGCCACGCAGGCGGAATACTGATGGAAAATATCATCAGGATAATCAGGTATGAATTTCACTTTACTGGCTACCTATAGCCTCAGCGTAGTAACCCTGCTGTTAACTCCGGGTCCTGTCGTGGCGCTGATTACCACCACCGCGTCGCAGCACGGCTATCGCCGGGCCTTTATCACGCTGATTGGCACTAACGGCGCTTCTTTAGTATTGATTGCTCTGGCTGCACTGATGCTAGCTGGCGTGGTTTCAATCTCTGCGAAATGGCTTGGCGTACTGGGTCTTGTGGGATCGTTGTATATCGGTGTGATGGCGATTAACGGCCTGCGGGCCAGGGACTCAAAACCCGGACTGTGTGCGCCAAAACGCGATAACAGCGGGCTTATCCATGGATTTCTGACAGGGGTCGCTAACCCAAAGGACATTTTGTTTTTCGTAGCGTTTTTTCCCCAGTTCATTGCCATTACGCAAGATTTCACCACCAGCATTGTGACGCTAACGCTGGTATGGGTTATTTTTGATGTTACGGTGCTGTCTTTTTACATCATGGTTTTCAAACGCTGGATGCCAGAGCGGTTTGCCAGACGCAGCGTTTTTATCTCCTCCCTGTTTCTGCTCGCGGTGGCGGTGTTTGGCATTATTTATAATGTACACGCGCTACAAATGCTCTCACCCGCGATGTGATCCCCAACGAATTGTTCAGCCAGACATCTCATCTTGCACCGGGAGGAATAAAATAAGAACAAATCGACATTAATATTATTAATGGATTTATAAACCAAGATTCAGAAAATATAGACGATAACATTTTCCTGGCGTTCAACTGGCACCCTCACCCATGACAATGCATCAACGGCGACAGGTGCCATTTCATTTTCTAAGCGAAGTAGAGGCGTGTTGCCATCTGGCACAACCGTGCTTTCACCGATCTCAAGAACGCCCCGAAAAGAAATGGATACATTGTCTGGCGTATCCGACAACCTTATCCATTCGGTTGTAATCACTAACTTTCGAGTAAACATTCGCTGTCCTTTGCGCGTGGTATATATCCGATAGCTTCACAGGTAGATCAATACACTCTTTGAACAAACAGAAATTTGTCCCCCATATCAGTTAAGCATTACTTAACAGAAAGAAAATTGAAGTAATAAAACTCATTCGAAATATGTTTCACAAATTCAACCGGCAGGTTATGTTTGATGAACGTTAACTTTGCAAACTCAATATCGCCGTACACTCGAATACAGAAAGGTTTGACTATCTCCCCCTGCACGCCAAAGCACTCCTGAAGCCGGGTGTCATCCATAAAAATAAAGTCACCTTTTCTGACCTTAATACTCTCATGAAGGCCTTGCCACTTCTCCGGAGTGAGCAGAAAGCTCTCCCATCCATTATTTCTCAACACTTCAATCGTGTGAGTAAATTTAAAATAGTCGTTTTGCATTGTCACATCACCACTCGATGTGGCGTACAAATATTCTATTTTAAATTTAAGTTGTGCATTGAGGCTTTTTTTCTTCCCCTCATCAATTAACCACTGAAGCTCACTGACAATGCTCTTCGAAAAGATTTTTCTTTTTTTGGCAATAGCCAGCCAATGCATAATGAATAGATGCTCTGACATTTTAGAGTAGATTTTATGATCCTTTATTGCGATACCAATTGCGACTAACGCACTCCAGGTAAAGGCTTCCAGATCATCCTAATAATGATGTCGTAACGTACTAACTCTTCCAGAATCCCTTACCACTTAAACCTGCCCAAATAAATCATCATTGTTATTCCACGTCATTCTTGTATTACTCTATTAAAAAATTACTACAACTAAAATCGCCAAAATATGATCCAGATTAACTTATCCCTATGTAATAAACGTGCAAATATAATACATCATACTTATTAATCATTAATCTGGGGTGGCTCAACAATGACTAATAAGAATAATGCGATAAAGATAAAGGTTAATAATAATCACCAGTAATCAATATCACCTTTTGTGATGAGACCTGTAAACAGAAAAAGCAAACTACCGGGCATTCAGCAACCCGGAAGTTTGCTTATTACAGACGAAGTTAATAGAAAATACCGATGATCAGGGTGTGCGTTACAAAGCCCACAATCAACGGTACGGCGGTACGTTTAACCACATCAAATGGCGTTATTTTCGCCCCACTGGAAACGGCAATCACCACGCCGGAAACCGGTGAAATTGCCCGCCCCATATGTGATGCCTGCTGCATCGGCAGGATCATGGCAACAGCGTTAGCGCCCATACTTGCCGCGATTTGCGGGATCAGCTCAACGAAAGCAAGGAATGGCGCATTACCCGATCCCATAATAATTGCTGCCGCCAGCGTCACCAGCGCAAACACCACCGCCATAGCAAATGGAGGTAATCCCACGTGCTCCGCCATCAGGATTAATTGATCAATGGCACCAATGACTTTAATTCCGTGAGCAAAAACACCTGCCGCAACCAGTAGCCCAACCACCCCGGTAAAGGCGGTGCCCATGCCTTTAAGGAAATGGCTGAATCCTTCGCATACTGACTTTAAATCACGCACCCGCAGCCACTCAATCAACATGCAGACAGCCATCGAAATGAGCACAATGGTGATAATATTCAGGTTAATACCACTGACGAACATTTCCGATGATCCCACCGCCATCAATATCGGAAGCATCGGGAGCAGCGCATAAAAAGCCGGGGCTTTTCCTGAGTCAGTCACCTCAGCGCTACCGATTTCTCGTGGTAGCGTTCCCGCTTTACGGTCGCAATGCCGCTGCCAGAAGAAATGGCAGACGCCGACGACCAGCACGGTTGCCAGCGCTGCGGGTCCCTGGTGGTAAACAACGTATTCCACCACATCCATATTGACCGCTTTAGATCCCCTGATAGCATCGATGGCCGTCGGGGTATACGCCACACCAAGCGAGGTGGCAATAACCCCAGCAGCCGAGGCCGCAGAAAGCCCTAACCCCAGCATAATGGGGAACATCGTCCCCATCAGCAACACGGCAAGCCCGGTAGCGGATGGGATGGCCAACTGCAGGAGGCTGGCGAGCAGATAGGAGAAAAATAGAAGCACATAGGGCGAACGCAGCGCGCGCAAAGGTTTCGTCACGACCCGCACAACCGCTTCATTTGCCCCGATATGATCCATGTAATGCGCAAATCCCATGAGCGCCATAATCATCAGGCCGAGATCGGCAGCACGCGTACTAAAGAGATCGCGCATCACCTCGAAAGGATCGAGAAATGAAATCCCCGTACTGGCAACGCCCTTCGGTAATACAGAACCCCATCCGGTTAACGCCGTACAAATCATCAACACCAGGCCCGCAATGAACAGCACCGGTTCAGCGCGATAACCTTTCAGTATCAGACGCGCGACCACCACGATAACCAGTAGGGCAATTAACACCTGAATCATGACTGAGCTCTCCTCTGCGCGAACTCAGCAAAGGTTTCCTCAATGACCGCTACCACCACATCGCTGGCGGCTCGCAGTGAACGCACCGGTAGATATTCATAAATTGAATGAAAGTTATGAGCACCGGTAAAAATATTCGGGCAAGGCAGTCCTTTCTGCGATAGCACTGCGCCATCATACCCACCACGCATGGCGACAGGTTGCGGGGTAATGCCACACTTCTGATACGCGCGAAACGCAATATCAATCGGGTAGTGTGCATCGCCCTGCAAGCTATTGAACACATTGGCATAGCGATCGGTTAAATGACAGACCACGCTGTTTTCTCCCCACAGCGCGCAGGTGCTGACGGCAAGCTGGCGGATATATGCCATACGCGCCTTATACCCTTCTTCGGTAAAATCCCGGATATCTAGCTTAAGTACCGTACGGGCGCTGTTACCCTGAAGCTGTTTTACCCAGTAATACCCTTCGCGTCCTTCCGTATACTCAGGCGCCTCTCCTCCGGGCAGCATCGCAATAAACTTATGCGCCATCAGCAGCGAGTTCTTCAGCTTACCTTTGGCCGACATAGGGTGCGCGGACTGGCCGGTAAAGATGATTTCCGCATCACCCGCGTTCCAGTTCTCGTAGACAAACTCTCCAATGCCGCAGCAGTCCAGGGTATAGCCAAAATCAGCGCCAAACGCCGCAACATCAAACGCTTTTGCTCCCCGTAATCCCTGCTCTTCATCAGGAACAAAACCGACCTTCACCGGCCCATGCTTAATCTCCGGGTTCGCGATCAGGTACTCCAGAGCATTCATAATCGCGGCGATGGCGGCTTTATCATCAGCCCCTAGCAGACTGGTACCATCCGTCACCAGCAGGTCATCGCCGACATAATTTTTCAGTTCCGGAAATTCACTTTCACGCAGATAAATATTCAGCTCTTGATTCAGACACAAATCCCCACCGCTGTAGTGAAGACGTTGCGCATTTGTGTCCGCGGTCTGTTCCGCGCTGGTATCCAGATGGCCAAAAAAGGAAACGACAGGGATCGTGTCATCGGTATTTCCAGGTAAGGTCGCGGTCACAATAGCGGTATCCCTAACCTCAATGTTTTCCATTCCTAATGATTCAAGTTCTACTGCAAGTAGTTTTGCCAGTTCCATTTGACCAGGTGAAGAAGGCATTATCCCATTAGCACCATTTTCCCTTGAGGTCGTGGTATTGATTTTCGTGTAGTTAATAAAGCGTTCAACAATATCCATTCCAGGAGATCCTTTAATGTATCATTTACGAGGTACTGCAAGAGAAGACCTGCATACAGCGTGGGGTTGAATAATCTGAGAACAAAATAAAATCAGCGCTCATCCCAGAACGCTGATTTTATGGGTGTTACGACAACGATTTATATAAAGGAAGATAAAAAAGGCCAGTAATTACACCAGTGATTAAAAACTCCTTTTGATTGATAAAATCATATTCCCTGTCTGTTTTTACTACATTTTCCATGGTGTTAAGCTAACAGAAGTCATAAACGGCATTCGTATGTCTAAGGGATAATAAAAATCATTTAGATTCTTGCCCCCGATACCGACACAAGACATACCATCGCTATATTTTTTTAATGAACAAATGCTGTAACAGCAACATGCAACCGTTTGCACCTCTCTACAAATAGCCACTTAACGCACTAAAATCCGTGAACAAAATCACAATTACTTCAAAAGCGAAAATTAACATAACGCTTAAAAACAGATAGTTATAAGAAAAACTATATAATACCCATATAAATAAAGATGAAATCACACTATTCACCATGAAATAGATTCATAGCGATACTATTTCAACATTACCGTATGGTTCACAGAACAAAACCTGTCGTCATCACCAATGCAAAACAACAAGAACAATAATATTAAATTATCTATTTATGACGATTATCAAAATTATACACAGGCAAAAAAAACCTCTCCCCTGAGAAGAGATTCAGGGCAGAGGTAATACGGGTGTTAAGGACATTTTTATAGTTTTGATGATAACAGAAGAGCTTCTTGCTGGATTGAGTATACACACCTCACGACGTTAAGAAAATTCCTAAAAAGAATTAAAAGTAAACACCATTAAAAATCCTTTTTATAATAAAGACATGTTTATCAAATAAAACAAAATTAGGATAGGGAAAAATTAAATATCACTAATCTATAGTATGACGCAAGTGGGGCTAACAACACATCATTACGGCCAATACCGCTAATGACAATGTCTGAATATTCAATAAATTTAATATATCCATACACCGCTCAGCTAACGAGAGTTAAAAAATTATAAAATAAGCTAAACGCAATTTTTCGTCATAGATCACATTTTCCCGACAGAACGATTCCCCTACTCGCCCAGGCTGGTATGATTCAGCAGGTAAATACCTATCAACTCAACCCGAGGCTTTGATGCTGGAGAATGTAATCATCAGATAATCAGCTTACCGACCTTTTCAGGCCGGACTGGTTATCAATGCGCCGAAATCGAATGCGGACACCGCTGTGTGTTTGCACGTTTTGCACATGATGATTAAACAGGTTTTCCAGTATGAATTTATCCCGTCAGGAACAACGTACCTTACACGTTCTCGCCAAAGGTGGCCGTATTGCTCACGTCCGCGATGCATCTGGTCGTGTCACTTCCGTCGAATGCTATAGCCGCGAAGGGTTACTGCTCTGCGACTGCACGCTCGACGTATTCAAAAAGCTCAGAACGAAAAAACTGATCAAATCCGTTAATGGTCAGCCCTACCGCATCAATACCACCGGGCTGAACAACGTTCGCGCCCAACTGGATAATCGCTAAGGAGAGAGAGATGGATATCCCGAAGATTTTTACGATCAGCGAAAGCGCACATCGCATTCATAATCCGTTCACCGCGCAAAAATATGCGACGTTAGGTCAGGTTTTACGTATGCCCCCAGGAACCCGCATCCTGGATCTCGGCAGCGGCTCGGGCGAGATGTTGTGCACCTGGGCTCGCGATCATGGAATTTCCGGCGTTGGTATCGATATGAGCCAGTTATTCAGTGAGCAAGCCACCATGCGGGCAAGTGAATTAGGCGTCACTGAGCACGTGCGTTTTATTCATGCCGATGCAACAGGTTATATCGCCGAAGAAAAATTCGATATTGCCGCCTGCGTTGGTGCAACCTGGATTGCCGGCGGCGTTGCCGGAACGATCAAACAGCTGGAACAAAGTCTCAAACCAGGCGGGATCCTGCTCATCGGCGAACCGTACTGGCGTCAGATGCCCGCAACGGAGGAGATCGCTATGGCTTGCGGCGCGGCTTCAGTAGCCGATTTTCTTTCTCTGCCAGAACTCGTTTCGTCTTTCGACCTGCTCGGTTATGACGTGGTGGAAATGGTACTGGCTGACCAGGAAGGTTGGGACAGATACGAGGCGGCAAAATGGTTGACGATGCGCCGGTGGCTGGAGGCAAATCCGGACGATGAGTTTGCCGCCGAAGTCAGAGAGCAACTGAGAAGTTCACCAGTGCGACACGTTGCATTCACCCGGGAATATATTGGGTGGGGCGTATTCGCACTCATGAAGAGATAATAAATGCAGTCGGTATAGCCTGGCAGGTTATACCGACTTTTTCATCGCATCATCGCTTACTTCATTAATACTTCAACAAATTTAGCTAACCATTGCGGATGCGCGGGCCATGCTGGTGCCGTCACCAGATTGCCATCAACGTGGGCCTGATCAATGCCAATATCGGCATAATGTCCACCGCTCAGACGAACCTCGGGCGCACAGGCCGGATAAGCGCTACAGGTCCGGTTTTCTAACACCCCCGCCGCCGCTAACAGTTGGGGCCCATGACAAACTGCGGCGATAGGCTTACCGGCAGTGTTGAAATCTTGCACCAGCTTAATGACATCCGGATTCAGTCGAAGATATTCCGGAGCACGCCCGCCGGGGATCAACAGTGCGTCGTAATCGGCGGCCCGCACCTCGGCAAAATTCGCATTTAACGTAAAACGATGCCCCGGCTTTTCACTGTATGTCTGCGCCCCATCAAAATCGTGAATGGCGGTTTGAACGTAGTCACCCTGACTTTTATCCGGACAGACGGCATCCACACGATGCCCAAGTATTTGCAAAGCCTGAAAAGGCACCATCGTTTCATAATCTTCGACATAATCTCCGACCAGCATCAGTATCTTCTTCATTCACATCCCCCACTCACGGTTATTAATGATGAGAAATAACGGCCATCTTTACTATAGTCCACACGGTTCATGTCATTAATAAATACAACAGAACAATCGGCCAGATCACAATCCACGGCAAGGCCCGTCAGACGGGGCTCAGAGCTAACGGCGTGCCATATGTTCATGCTGATAAATATAAATTATATATAAATATATAGTTGATAAATTTTAATAGTCGCCAGTTTCACTCATTATATAAAACTAAGAGATTGCAACGCATATCTCTTGTGCTATATTTCGCGTGAAATTTACCCGCGATCATTTTATTTATTATTCAATATTTAAAATACGCAGAATATTTATTATCTATTATTATTTTATTCACCTGATATCAGGTAAAAATACGCAAAGGTTAATCCTATGATGACAAGACGTTCATTCGTCAGACAAGGCCTGGTGACTTCAACGAGTATGCTACTCGCCGGTATGACGGGCTTCAGCTTTAGCCAATTTGCCCGCGCAACAGAGAACCGCCGCTGGCAAATGCCTGATGAAGGCGCACCACATACGGCAACCTGGATGGCGTTTGGTGCCAGTGCGGAGATCTGGGAACCTCATCTGCTACCGGTGGTGCAGGAAAACCTGGCGTTAGTTGCCAAAACCATCGCCGCATTTGAACCCGTGAATATGTTAGTACGCGAAGAAGACAGCGAGCTCGCCGCGCGTCTGTGCGGGTCGTCAGTCAATCTTCTGGTTCACCCAATAGACGATCTGTGGATCCGCGACACCGGGCCGGTGTTTGTGAAAAGTGCCAGCGGCGCGCTCGGCGGAGTGGGATTTAATTTCAACGGCTGGGGCAATAAGCAAGAGCACGAACGAGATGCCGATGTGGCTGAATTTATTACTGATTACGTTCATGCCGAGTTTATCCCCTCGGTACTGACTCTGGAAGGTGGCGGTATTGAGGTAGATGGTGAAGGCACAGCAATCATCACCGAGAGCTGCGTGCTTAACTCCAACCGTAATCCTGGCGTCAGCAAAGCCGAATGCGAAGAAGAACTTAAGCGACTGCTAGGTCTGGAGAAAATCATCTGGTTGCCAGGTATTGCCGGCAAGGATATTACCGACGGCCATACAGATTTTTACGCCCGATTCACGCATCCGGGTACGGTGGTGGCGGGTCTTGAGCAGGATCCGTCATCCTTTGATTACGCGATCACCCGACGTCATCTGGACATATTACGGGCCGCCACGGATGCCAAAGGCCGACGGTTGGAGGTAGTCACGCTGGAAGGACCTTCTACCATCCGCCAGACTTATGCGAGCGATGATTTCGCCGCGGGGTATATCAATTTTTATCTGTGTAATGATGCCGTCATTGCACCGCAATTTGGCGATAAGCGCACCGATCGTAATACCCATGCTATTTTGCAGGAGCTGTTTGCCGATCGTGAAATTATTCAGTTGAATATCGACGGTATCGCTGCCGGTGGCGGCGGTATTCACTGCGCGACACAGCAGCAGCCTCGTTAATGATTAACAATTGAGTGTGTTGTGGGAAGGTGGGGAAACTCACTTTCCTGACAATAACAGAATGATTCCCTTAGAAAGATGCCTCCGTAGGTTAAATTTTAATAAACAAAGCACTTAATTAACATTTATGAAATAAATACCATTAAAAGATAACACTTTAATAGCTTTCATCGATCTTTCATGGTATTTATGATCTGCTAAACCTATCGATAAAATCTATCAAAAGATTTATATTGATCGTTATTATCGATCGTATATTCTGTCTTAAATAATGACTAATGACAGAACTTTTATTATCAGTACAGCCACAAAGATTGTTCTCCCCTGCGTTGTGAAACACAGTGAAATTATCGAGGGTTACTTTTAAAAAATTCACATAACATATTTTAGAATGGTTTTCAATTAGCGAAAACATCCAAAAATACACATTTCGAACCTCTAGTCTAACCTGTTTTAAGTAGATGACTTAAATCGAGAACGGTGATAACTCACTGAGAATTGCGAATGATGATATTGCTAAGAAAAGCGGAAAATATAAATTTCATTAATACATTTAGAGACTATTTTTGTGTCGGTATCGCGTTTTTTGCATTACAGCTGGTCGCTGGTCATCTCAGTAAGCAAGAGGATGTTGCGGGTATAACACTGCATTTTTACGATCTCACTTTACCTCTCATTTCTGCATTGCTGGTTTTATACCGGCAAAAGGCGCTGCCAATTTTGGCTGCCTTTTTCTTGTATGCGCTTTACTCTTACTCTTTATCTTCGGTATTCACACTAACGGCTCAGCTACTGGCTGCTCTCATTAGCCAGACACTCTACTTTTTCTCGACAGGCAAACGAGGCGCGGTTAGCTTTGGTCGTAGCCAGCTTACTACCCTGCGTATTGTCTGGCTCGTGTGTTGCAACGCCTTACTATTCATCTCGATTGATCACTGGTTCCAGTCGAACACAGCCTCTGCACCGATCGCAAACCTTTTTACACTACAAACATTAATTAACTTACAGTGGCTGATGAACTCTTGCCTGACTGGCATCCCTTTTTGTTATCTGTTGCTTAGAAGCGTTCAAAATCCTGCATGGTGCATTCTATACATTAGACAAGTAAAGGCGCTGATAAAATCCGGCCCTCCTATTCTGTATCAAGTATTATGGCTGGTGCTGTTACTGTGCATTATGTCCGCTTTGATCGTCATCAGAGAGGATATTCTTATATTTACAGACTATTCATTACTGTGGTTACTTCCAGTAATGCTATGGGGAGTGATCTGTATTGGCCATGCTTTGATATCCCCTGTATGGGTAACAATGCTTATCCTGTTGGGATATTATATAAACAGTTATATTCCACCTGCTAACTATAATAATTATTTACATAGCCTCGTGATTTCCTCCACGATAGTGTTTGTCTTTTCTATTACGATTGTTGTTACCGGTGTACTTGTGGTTCATAACCGAAAATATCTCCGCCGCCTCAAACAACTTTTTAGATCAGAGCCTAACACCGGACTGCCTAACTTTCAGGCCCTGCAAATGGACATCCGTAAACACGCAACAGAGTGCTTGTGTTACATCCGTTGTACAGAGTTGAATACGCTGGAGCAAACTCACGGAATAGAATTCCGTTTTGAATTTGTAAAAGCGCTAAGCGCATATGTACGTAAATTGATTAAGGGTACAGGTGACATTTATTACGCACCAGGTCATGGAATAATTCTTCGCCTTAATGTTGTCCCTGACATTCCTGATCTCTACAAGGACCTAAACTCTTTTCGTTTTATCTGGAAGGACTACCAATTAGGGCTATCTTGTGGTGTGGCATATACCACCGAGAAAAACCTGATTAAAAATTTATCACAAGCAATTAAGCATCTTAATACCCAAAGCTACATCTCGTTAATGCAGGGGCAACCGTTGTTACTCAGCCCGCAAGTGCCAGGTGATAAAATTGTCAGCCAGGCTGTCATTCGTCATATGTTGCAAAAGGCAATTGACAGAAAGTCGTTTGAGCTTATGGCTCAACCCATCGTATCAACGATGCTGGTTGTTCAGCCGATCGTTTCAACCACGGGACTGACACGTTATCACGAGATACTTATTCGGATAAAAATGGTTGATGGTAAGTTAATCTTTCCAGACACCATCCTACCAGTTGCTCGCGAGGCAGGATTACTTCCTGCGCTGGATATCACTGTTATAGAGCAAACATTTCGTTTTATACAGTCACGGCAGAAATCTGACCCAAACAGTCACTTCTCCATTAATCTGACGCCTGACTCGCTTAATAAAATTGATTTTCTTGATAATGTTTTTACATTGTTTAGAAAATACTCAATAGCACCTGAACGTATAATATTTGAAGTCATTGAATCAGATATTATTGACAACGCTAATGTCACTGATGTTCTGAGAGCGCTACGTAAAGCCGGTTCTAAAATTGCTATTGATGATTTTGGCACAGGAGCATCAAGCTATTCACGACTACGAACGTTAGACGCAGACATTCTGAAAATTGATGGTTCATTCATCCGTAATATATTGACCGATGAATTTAGTCGATGCGCCGTCAGATCCTTCTGCGAAGTAGCAAAACTCAAAAACATGGAAGTAGTCGCTGAGTTTGTTGAAAATGAGGAAATTGAAAAGATGCTAATTACGATGGGTATTGGTTGGTTACAGGGATACCATATAGGGAAACCCGTTCCTATTGAGTTGGCTGAATTATAATTCAGTAATTATAATAATAATTATATTCCTACATTGTTTTACTTACCGGCTCCCGTGCCGGTTTTTTATTCCCTAAAACAAGCGGTATATTAATTAAAGCAGGTATGCCGCGGCCGTTTGCCGCGACATACCGTGTTTCATTTTTAACTCAACTCAGCCGAATGCTACGGCCAATTCAGCTTCCATCACTCCCAGGCGCGCTCAGATTTCGCGGCGTCAAACTGCGGCGGCGGTTTGCGAAAACGTCCGGTCAGCCAGGCAAGATACACCAGCCCAACGCCGGCCCATACCAGACCCAGCGTCAGCGATGTCACCTCAAGATTCACCCACAGTACGGCAACCGTGGCGGCACCGACCATAGGCAATACCAGATAGTGCAGCTTCTCCTGCCAGGTATGCTTGCGTCCTTCACGATGCCAGAAGTGGTTAAACACGGAGAGATTAACGAACGTAAAGGCCACCAGCGCACCAAAGTTAATCAACGCCGTGGCAGTCACCAGGTCAAAAAACAGGGCCGACAGCGCCACAATCCCGACCATGATGACGTTCAACGCGGGAGTACGCCATTTGGGATGGACATAACCAAAGTACTTCTCCGGGAAGACGTTATCGCGGCCCATCACGTACAGCAGACGCGAAACGCTGGCATGCGACGCCAGACCTGAAGCCAGCGTATTCACAAAGGTGGTACACAGGAAAATAGACTGGAACAGCTTGCCGCCGACATACAGCGCAATCTCCGGCAGCGCCGCATCCGGGTCTTTAAAGCGGCTAATGTCCGGGAAGAACAGTTGCATAAAGAACGAGGCGGCAATGAAGATCAGCCCACCGTACAGGGCGGTGAGGAAGATAGCTTTCGGGATGGTGCGCGCAGCATCCGGCGTCTCTTCAGATAGTGTCGTTACCGCATCAAAGCCGAGAAACGAGAAGCAGACGATGGTCGCCCCGGTGATAATCGGGATCAAATGCGCATTCTGGCTGATAAACGGTTGCAGCGACCAGACGGTCCCAACCCCTTCCCCTTTGTGCAGCCCCTGCACCACGAGGAAAATGAACACCACGATGATCGCCACCTGCACCAGTACAAACAGCGCATTGAAGTTGGCTACCAGATTAACGCTTTTCAGATTGGCCGCGGTGAGGATCGCGACGAACATCACCACCCAAATCCATGGCGCAACCCCCGGGAACAGCGCGGAAAGGTAAATTTTCGCCAGCAGGACGTTAATCATCGGCAGGAAAAGGTAGTCAAGCAGTGACGACCAGCCGACCATAAACCCCACGTGCGGATTGATGGCTTTCTGCGCATAGGTATAGGCCGAACCGGCCTGTGGAAACTGGCGCACCAGCTTTCCATAACTGATGGCGGTAAACAGTACTCCCGCCAGGGCCAGCAGGTAGGAGGCCGGAACATGGCCATTGCTGATACCCGAAACAATGCCAAAGGTGTCAAACACCGTCATTGGGGTGAGATAGGCCAACCCCATCACCACCACCTGCCACAGCTTCAGGGATTTACGCAGCTGTGCTTTGCCCGGCTGGGCAGAATGATCAGCAGAAGAGTTAGTCGACATAATTTTCCTCCCCGCTACGAGTCCAGATCTGCGTTCGAAACGTGGGTACAGCAGACCTGGGTCGTGTCGGGGAGGAATGGCATAAAAAAGGCGTCAATGTGGTACGGCGCAGATGCGGTCCGTATTTACTGCGGGAGCCATGAATACTCACGCGGGGCGGGTTTTTAAACATTGGCATCATCACATTTCCTCGTCACAAACTCTGTCGGTTATCTGAAGACCCGTTGTCGCCCGCGCTCCATTACGCGACATCCGGGAAATGGCAGGTATTCCTGCAATTTTTACGGGCTGGCTCCGCTCAGCCCGCATGATGCGACTTCTTTTTCAATGACCTGTACAACGGTCAGGCGTTTTTCAGCATCCACTCAATTTCAGTGTCGGTAATCAGACGTTCAAACTGGATAAGCTCATCGTTTTTACAGGCGTGATACACATGGCTAAACCGCTCACCCAATAGTTCACGCAGACTGTCATTTTGCATAAACTCCCACAGCGCATCGCTCTGGCGAATCGGGAACGGCAGCCCTTCCTGCTCCAGACCGTTACCCTCAACTTCTTCTTGTAACGGCAGTTCGTTATCCAGACCGTGAAGGATCCCCGCCAGAATGGTCGACATCACCAGATACGGGTTGGCATCAGCCCCCGCTACGCGATATTCAACCCGATGGTTATCACGGTCGCCGCAGGGAATCCGCAGCGCTACCGTACGATTGTTGTGCCCCCAGGACGCCTGGGTCGGAACATACATCCCCGGCTGGAAGCGGCGATAGGAGTTCACATTCGGCGCCAGAAGCGCCATTGATGCGGGCATCAGATCAATCATCCCAGCGAGCGCACGCTTTAATAACGCGGAATCATCGCCATTCGCATCAGCCAGCACGTTCTCACCTTTGTTATTCATGACGCTGATGTGGATATGCATCCCGCTACCGGCATGCTCCTCATAAGGTTTTGCCATAAACGTGGCATGCATCTTATGTTTCTCCGCCACCAGCCGTACCAGACGTTTCAGCGCCAGCGCGTCATCGCAGGCGTCGAGCACGTTGTCGGTATGGTAGAGGTTGATTTCAAACTGCCCTGGGGAGGCTTCAGCCACCGCGCCGTCGGCCGGGATCAGCTGCAAACGGGCCAGTTCATCGATATCGTTCAGCACATCAGCAAAGTGGTTCAGGTTATCAACCGAATAAACCTGACTTTGGGTATTTCGATCGTCCGTTCCCGGCGCGCATGGCGGCTGCAGATAACCTTCGGGGTCACGCTTACGATCGAGTAAATAGAACTCCAGCTCTACCGCTACGACGGGGAACAGACCGCGCTGGCGAAGTTTCTGCCAGAGTCGGTTTAGTACGTTCCGCGGCTCAACGTCAAAGGGAGCGCCATCTTCATCCAGCATCGTCAGCATCATCTGCGCAATAAATTCCGGATCGGCAGCCGAAGGGGTTAACGTACCTGCCACGGGTACACAGGTCCGATCGGGTTCGCCAAGCTCCTGGCCTAATCCCGCCTCTTCGACCACATTGCCCAGAATATCCATCGCGAAAACGGATGCCGGGAAATAGCAGCCTTTCTCTAACTTATGCAATCCCGCAACGGGAAGGCGCTTACCGCGAAAACAGCCATTAAGGTCGGTTAACAACACATCCACATACTGCGTATTAGGATAGCGTTCCAGATACTGCTTAACTTCGCGCGCAAACGCGCTACTTCGTCTCTCTTCAGAATGCTGAACAAAATTCTCAACTTCTACGATATTGGTTTCCATGATTCACCGCCGTTGGCCTGGTAAGCTGTTCTGTGATTTGACTGTTAAATATAATGTCCACCATTCGACTCTGGATGCAAACAAATTGTTTGTCAAATGTTAAATTAAGTTTGCTAGAAGGTTATTCCGCTGCTAGATTGAGAAAATAATGAACGGAATGGCACAACAAGGAACCGTTTGGCAATAATTTATTCCAAAACGTGAGGTCGATCATGGGCAATATATTTGACAAGCCAGTTATTGGTGTAGTGATGTGTAGGAACAGGCTTAAGGGTCACCAGACCCAGACTCTGCAAGAAAAGTACCTGAATGCGGTATTAAATGCCGGTGGATTACCGATAGCGCTTCCCCATGCGCTTGCGGAACCCGAATTGTTGAACGCGCTGTTACCGAAACTGGACGGTATCTTCCTGCCAGGAAGCCCAAGCAATGTGCAGCCGCACCTCTATGGTGAAAATGGCGATGAGTCTGACGCCGATCCCGGGCGTGATCTTCTGAGCATGGCGCTAATTACCGCCGGGCTCGAAAGGCGCATTCCCATTTTCGCCATCTGCCGGGGCTTGCAGGAATTAGTTGTCGCCACTGGCGGGACTCTGTATCGTCGCCTGTGCGATCACTCACAGTTCCTGGAACATCGTGAAGATGCGGAACTCCCGGTGGAGCAGCAATATGCACCATCTCATGAAGTCCAGGTTCAACAGGGAGGATTGCTATCTCAGTTAATACCAGGTTGCAGCACGTTTTGGGTTAACTCCTTGCATGGTCAGGGCGCAAAAACCCTTGGCCCGCAGCTGCGCGTGGAAGCACGCTCGCAGGATGGATTAGTGGAAGCTGCCAGCGTCCATGACCATCCTTTCGCGCTCGGCGTGCAGTGGCACCCGGAATGGAACAGTAGCGAATACGCCCTGTCGCGTTTGTTACTTGAAGGTTTTATCACCGCTTGTCAGAACCACCTCGCTGAAAAACAGCGACTCTGACCACTACAGTTAAGGAAATGCAATTATGAGCGATGACGGCCTGGCGCCGGGTAAACGTTTGTCAGAGATCCGCCAGCAATTGGGTCTTTCGCAGCGTCGTGCCGCCGAACTGTCTGGGTTAACGCATAGCGCCATCAGCACCATAGAGCAGGATAAAGTCAGTCCTGCCATCAGTACGCTGCAAAAGCTATTGAAAGTATATGGGCTGTCGCTCTCCGAGTTCTTCGCGGAACCGGAAAAGCCTGACGAACCGCAGGTGGTTATCAATCAGGATGATTTGATTGAGATCGGGAGTCAGGGAGTATCCATGAAGCTGGTACACAACGGAAATCCGAATCGTACGCTGGCAATGATGTTTGAAACCTATCAGCCAGGCACGACAACCGGGGAGAGAATTAAACATCAGGGTGAAGAGATTGGCACAATACTGGAAGGTGAAGTGATACTGACAATCAACGGTCAAACGTATCCTCTTGTTGCAGGGCAAAGCTATGCCATTAACACCGGCATACCACACAGCTTCAGCAACACCTCGGCAGGGATCTGCCGCATCATCAGTGCCCACACTCCCACCACTTTCTAATAAGTAGCGGCCTGAGTTTCTCAGGCCTTCTTAAATAACGCGCATTAACAGGGTACATCCCTGGGGCATCGTGCAGCCTGATTTTGCCTGAAAAAGATCAGCAACGAACTTTATCTTATTGATATAAAAGGAGTAGCTATGAACTTTCAGAATCTTAAATATTGGCGTGAGAAAGCCAGCCATTATTCACCAGAGACCCGTTTATTTATTAACGGCGAATATTGTGCCGCCGCTGATAACGAAACCTTTATTACGCTGGATCCGGCAGGACAACGTCCTCTGGCTAAAGTCGCCCGCGGTAAAAAAGCGGATGTGGACCGCGCGGTCACCGCAGCCCGTACCGTCTTTGAACGCGGAGACTGGTCGCAAGCATCACCCGCAGAGCGCAAAGCGGTACTGCACAAACTCGCCGATTTAATGGAGCAGCATCACGAGGAGCTGGCGCTACTGGAAACGCTCGATACCGGTAAACCGATTCGCCATAGCCTGCGTGATGATATTCCCGGCGCGGCACGCGCCATCCGCTGGTATGCCGAAGCTATAGATAAAGTCTATGGCGAAGTTGCCACTACCTCGGTGAACGATCTGGCACTGATTGTGCGCGAACCGGTGGGCGTGATTGCCGCCATTGTACCGTGGAATTTTCCTCTACTGCTGGCCTGCTGGAAACTCGGCCCGGCACTGGCTGCGGGTAACAGCGTGATCCTCAAGCCTTCCGAAAAATCACCGCTGACCGCCATTCGCCTGGCTGCGCTGGCTAAAAAAGCAGGTTTGCCCGATGGCGTTCTCAGCGTTGTTAGCGGGTATGGTCACGAAGCGGGTCAGGCGTTGTCACAACATCCGGATGTTGATGTGATCACCTTTACCGGCTCGACCCGTACCGGCAAGCAACTGCTCAAAGACGCTGGCGACAGCAACATGAAACGCGTCTGGCTGGAGGCCGGAGGTAAAAGCGCCAATATCGTGTTTGCCGACTGCCCGGATCTGCCGAAAGCCGCCGCTAATGCAGCGGCAGGTATCTTCTATAACCAGGGCCAGGTTTGTATCGCCGGGACGCGTCTGCTACTGGAAGAGAGCATTGCCGACAAGTTCATCGCCCTGCTGAAAGAGCAGGCGAAAAACTGGCAGCCCGGCAACCCGTTGGATCCGGAAACCACGATGGGCACGCTTATCGACAATGCGCATGCCGACACCGTGCACGGTTTTATTCGCGACGGTGAAGCGCAAGGCACGCTGGCGCTGGATGGCCGCAGCCACGTACATCCGGCCGCTATCGGCCCGACTATTTTTGTCGATACCGCGCCGCAAGCCCACGTCAGCCACGATGAGATCTTCGGCCCGGTACTGGTCATCACCCGTTTTAGCAGCGAAGCCGAAGCCCTGGCGCTGGCCAACGACAGCGACTACGGCCTGGGTGCCGCGGTCTGGACCCGCGATTTGTCGCGCGCCCATCGCATGAGTCGTCGCCTGAAGGCCGGTTCGGTCTTCGTGAATAACTACAACGACGGTGATATGACCGTGCCGTTCGGCGGTTATAAGCAAAGCGGCAACGGGCGAGATAAGTCCCTGCATGCGCTGGAAAAATTTAGCGAACTGAAAACCATCTGGATCTCCCTGGAGTCTTAATCATGACTGAACATACCAGCAGTTATTACGCCGCAAGCGCCAATCAGTACGAACCGTTTCCGACCCTTAGCGAATCGGTTAGCTGTGATGTTTGCGTCGTGGGCGGTGGTTATACCGGACTCTCCTCCGCCCTGCATTTAGCGGAAATGGGTTACGACGTGGTGCTACTGGAATCCGCGCGTATTGGTTTCGGGGCCAGCGGACGTAACGGCGGTCAGTTGGTGAACTCCTACAGTCGCGATATCGACGTCATCGAACGTACCTACGGCCCGGACGCCGCTAAAATGCTCGGTGGAATGATGTTTGAAGGCGGCAATATCATCCGCGAACGCATCAAGCGTTATCAGATCGAATGCGACTATCGTCCCGGCGGGCTGTTTGTAGCGCTGAACCACAAACAGATGGAAACTCTGGAAGAGCAGAAGTCGAACTGGGAACGCTACGGCAACACGCAGCTTGAACTGTTAGACAGCAGTGAAATTCGTCGCGAAGTCAGCAGCGATCGTTATGTCGGCGCGCTGCTCGACCACAGCGGTGGTCATATTCACCCGCTGAACCTGGCGATTGGCGAAGCTAACGCCATTCGTCTGAACGGCGGACGCGTCTTTGAGCAGTCGCCAGTCACCCGTATTCAGCACACCAGCCCGGCGGTGGTCAGCACTGAAAAAGGCCAGGTGACGGCCCGCTTTGTGATCGTCGCGGGCAACGCCTATCTCGGAGACAAACTCGAACCTGCGCTGGCAAAAAGCAGCATGCCGTGTGGCACGCAGGTATTAACCACCGAACCGCTGTCGGCGGAGATGGCGCGCTCGCTGATACCGAAAAACTACTGCGTGGAAGATTGTAACTACCTGCTCGATTACTACCGTCTGACCGGCGATAACCGCCTGCTGTACGGCGGTGGCGTAGTCTACGGCGCTCGCGACCCAGACGATATTGAGCGTCTGGTGATGCCGAAACTGCTGAAGACCTTCCCGCAATTGCAGGGGGTAAAAATTGATTACCGCTGGACCGGTAATTTCCTGTTAACGCTGTCTCGTATGCCGCAGTTCGGCCGTCTTGATACCAACATTTACTATATGCAGGGCTACAGCGGCCACGGCGTGACCTGTACTCACCTGGCAGGGCGCCTGATTTCCGAACTGCTGCGCGGGGATGCCGAGCGCTTTGACGCGTTCGCCAAACTGCCGCACTACCCGTTCCCAGGAGGCCGCAGCCTGCGCATTCCGTTTACCGCCATGGGGGCGGCATATTACAGCTTACGCGATCGCCTTGGGGTTTAAGTTCTTCCGCGATAAACCCGACGCACAGGGCGATCCCCCCTGTGCGTTTTTTTATTCCTGGAAAGCGAAAAACAGGTAACAGGTACGAAAATATCGCAATAGGACATAACCACACTCTTTGCATTGTTTCTCCCTTCCGATCGGATACGCTTTTTTAGATATCGCTGGCGGCATGCGCCAGAACTCAACGGGGGAAGAAACGCGTGTTATGAATACGAATAATGAGGAGACCTTTTATCAGGCGATGCGCCGGAAGGGAGTGAGCCGACGCAGTTTTCTTAAATACTGTAGCCTCGCCGCAACATCGCTGGGATTAGGGGCTGGAATGACGCCCCGAATAGCCTGGGCGCTGGAGAACAAACCCCGGATCCCGGTCGTCTGGATCCACGGACTGGAATGCACCTGCTGTACCGAATCGTTTATTCGCTCCTCGCACCCACTCGCCAAAGACGTCATCCTCTCTCTGATTTCCCTCGATTACGACGACACGCTGATGGCCGCCGCCGGAACGCAGGCCGAAGAGGTATTTGAAGACATTCTGAGCCACTACCACGGCCGATATATTCTGGCAGTCGAGGGCAACCCTCCGCTGGGCGAGCAAGGGATGTTTTGCATCAGCAGCGGGCGCCCTTTTATTGAAAAGTTAAAACGAGCCGCAGCAGGAGCCAGCGCGATTATCGCCTGGGGAACCTGCGCCTCCTGGGGCTGCGTACAGGCTGCCCGGCCTAACCCCACCCAGGCTACGCCGATCGATAAGGTGATCACCGATAAGCCGATCGTGAAAGTGCCCGGCTGCCCGCCGATTCCGGATGTCATGAGCGCCATCATTACCTACATGGTGACGTTTGGAAGGTTGCCTGAACTCGACCGTCTTGGGCGTCCGCTGATGTTCTATGGTCAGCGTATTCACGATAAATGCTACCGCCGCGCCCACTTTGACGCCGGGGAGTTCGTTGAGAGTTGGGACGATGACGCCGCCCGCAAAGGCTATTGCCTGTACAAAATGGGCTGCAAAGGGCCAACCACCTATAACGCCTGTTCCACCACCCGTTGGAATGGTGGCGTTTCTTTCCCCATCCAGTCCGGCCACGGTTGTCTGGGATGTTCGGAAAACGGCTTCTGGGATCGCGGTTCGTTCTACAGCCGCGTGGTTGATATTCCACAAATGGGGACGCATTCAACCGCCGATACCGTGGGCCTCACCGCGCTAGGCGTCGTGGCGGCCGGTGTCGGTGTTCACGCAGTCGCCAGCGCCGTCAATCAACACAACCGCCACAAACAGCAACTAGCCGACGCCGGACAACAGTCTCCAGACAATAAGGATAAACAGGCATGAGCAATTCGTATCAAACTCAGGGATATACAGTCAATAATGCCGGTCGCCGTCTGGTTGTGGATCCCATTACGCGCATTGAAGGCCATATGCGTTGTGAAGTGAACATTAATGAGCAAAACATCATCACCAACGCGGTTTCCTGCGGCACCATGTTCCGCGGGCTGGAGATCATTCTACAGGGGCGCGACCCGCGCGATGCCTGGGCATTCGTCGAACGAATTTGCGGAGTGTGCACCGGCGTACATGCGCTCGCCTCGGTCTATGCCATTGAGGACGCTATTGGCATAAAGGTGCCCGACAACGCCAACATCATTCGCAATATTATGCTGGCGACGCTGTGGTGCCACGACCATCTGGTGCACTTTTACCAGCTAGCCGGAATGGACTGGATTGACGTGCTGAATGCCCTGAAAGCAGACCCGCGCGCCACATCGCAGCTGGCACAAAGCCTTTCAGCCTGGCCGATGTCTTCTCCGGGCTACTTTTTTGACGTTCAAAATCGCCTGAAGAAATTTGTCGAAGGTGGTCAACTGGGGATTTTCCGCAATGGTTATTGGGGACATCCGCAGTACAAGCTGTCGCCAGAGGCCAACCTGATGGGCTTTGCCCACTACCTGGAAGCGCTCGATTTTCAGCGCGAGATCATCAAAATCCATACGGTGTTTGGCGGTAAGAATCCGCATCCGAACTGGATTGTCGGCGGGATGCCGTGCGCTATCAATATCGATCAGAGCGGCGCGGTTGGCGCTGTCGATATGGAACGCCTGAACCTGGTGCAGTCAATCATTACCCGCACCGCTGATTTCATCAACAACGTCATGGTACCTGACGCGCTGGCTATCGGCCAGTTCAATAAACCCTGGAGCCAGATTGGCACCGGGCTTTCTGATAAGTGCGTCTTAAGCTACGGCGCGTTCCCGGATATCGCCAATGACTTCAGCGCGAAGAGCCTGTTGATGCCTGGCGGCGCGGTGATTAATGGTGATTTTAACAACGTCATGCCGGTGGACCTGGACGATCAGCAGCAAATTCAGGAGTTTGTCGATCATGCCTGGTATCGTTATCCGAACGATCAATTAGGTCGCCACC
Source organism: Citrobacter sp. MGH105 (assembly GCF_001037485.2). NCBI lineage: Bacteria > Pseudomonadati > Pseudomonadota > Gammaproteobacteria > Enterobacterales > Enterobacteriaceae > Citrobacter > Citrobacter sp. MGH105. The sequence goes on from NZ_CP073048.1 coordinate 4,028,858, forward strand.
CGTTCGAAGGGATTACTGAACCCTGGTACAACCCGGGCGATGTCAAAGGCAGCGATACCGATATCAAGCAGCTCAACGAACAGGAACGCTATTCGTGGATTAAAGCCCCGCGCTGGCGGGGACACGCTATGGAAGTTGGGCCGTTGGCGCGTACGCTGATTGCCTATCACAAAGGGGATGCCGCCACGATTGAATCCGTGGATCGCATGATGTCCGCCCTCAAGCTGCCGCTGTCGGGCATGCAGTCGACGCTGGGCCGTATTCTGTGCCGCGCGCACGAAGCGCAGTGGGCCGTGAGCAAGCTGCAATATTTCTTCGACAAGCTGATGACCAACCTGAAAAACGGCAATCTGGCTACCGCAAATACCGAAAAATGGGAGCCAGCAAGCTGGCCGCAGCACTGCCGCGGGATCGGTTTTACCGAGGCGACGCGCGGAGCATTAGGCCACTGGGCATCGATTCGCGACCAGAAGATCGACCTGTATCAATGCGTGGTGCCGACCACCTGGAATGCCAGCCCGCGCGATCCAAAGGGACAAATTGGCGCTTACGAGGCGGCGCTGATGGGCACCCAAATGGCGATACCGGATCAACCGCTGGAGATCCTGCGCACCTTGCACAGCTTCGACCCCTGCCTGGCATGTTCAACCCACGTACTCGGCGACGACGGCAGTGAACTTATCGCCGTCCAGGTTCGCTAAGCGTTAAGGAACGGAACGATGACTGGAAAAACATCCCTACGCGTCAGGGAGGCGCGTGATACTGCCACCAGCCACTATGTGTTTGAAGCGCCAGTACGCTTGTGGCACTGGCTGACGGTGGGCTGCATGTTGGTGTTGATGGTGACCGGATACTTCATTGGCCGACCGCTGCCGTCGGTCAGCGGTGAGGCCACTTATCTGTTCTACATGGGCGACATCCGGCTGGTGCATTTCGCCGCCGCCATGGTGTTCACGGTGATACTGTTGATGCGCATTTACTGGGCCTTCGTCGGTAACCGCTATTCACGCGAACTGTTTATCGTGCCGGTCTGGCGGCGCAGTTGGTGGCAGGGTGCGTATTCTGTGGTGCGTTGGTATCTATTTCTGGAAAAAAAACCGGGAGATGATATCGGTCATAACCCCATCGCGCAGGCGGCGATGTGCGGTTATTTCCTGCTTTCCGTTTTTATGATCCTCACCGGTTTTGCCTTATACAGCGAACATAGCCAGTACGCCATTTTTATCCCTTTCCGCTATGTGACGGAGTTTTTCTACTGGACCGGCGGGAACTCTCTCGATATCCACAGCTGGCATCGGTTAGGGATGTGGTTCATCGCCGCCTTCATCGTAGGCCATGTGTATATGGCGATTCGTGAGGACATCATGTCTGACGAGACCGTCATCTCAACCATGATTAACGGCTTTCGTAGTCATAAGTTTCCTAAGGGTCAGCACGATAAGGAGGCGTCATGAGCGAACCTAACGTCATCGTGATGGGCTTAGGCAACCTGCTGTGGGCAGATGAAGGGTTTGGTATTCGCCTCGCTGAGCGCCTGTACGCTCATTATCACTGGCCTGAATCGGTAGAGATTGTTGACGGCGGCACGCAGGGACTGAATCTGCTGGGCTACGTTGAGCAGGCCAGCCATTTGCTGCTGCTTGACGCCATCGACTACGGGCTCGCACCAGGCACCCTGCAAACTTACGCCGGAGACAAAGTCCCGAGTTACCTCAGCGCCAAAAAAATGAGTCTGCATCAGAACAGCTTCTCTGAAGTGCTGGCTCTGGCGGATATTCGCGGCCATCTCCCCGCGCACATCGCTCTGGTGGGACTACAGCCGGTACAGCTGGACGACTATGGCGGCAGCCTGACCGACATCGCGCGCGCTCAGCTCCCGGCGGCAGAACAGGCCGCGCTTACGCAACTGGCCGCGTGGGGCATTGCGCCACAGATAAGCGATGAAACGCGTTGCCTGAACTATGACTGCCTGTCGATGGAAAACTATGAAGGCGTGCGTATTCGCCAGTATCGCGTAACGCTGGAGAGATAATTAACATGTTGAATGACCAACCGTTTTCTGCGCTATGGCAGCGAATGCTGGCTAAGGGCTGGCAACCGCTGAGCGCATCTGAATTGGATGACTGGATAACCCGCGTGGGTGATGGCGTGGTCCTGCTCAGTAGCGATCCCCGCCGTACACCGGAAGTCAGCGATAACCCGGTCATGATTGCCGAGTTGCTCCGCGAGTTTCCCCAGTTTGACTGGCACATCGCCATGGCGGATCTTGAACACAGCGAGGCGATCGGCGATCGCTTTGGCGTGTTCCGTTTTCCGGCTACCCTGGTGTTTACCCAGGGTGAGCTGCGCGGCATTCTCAGCGGTATCCACCCGTGGGCCGACCTGCTCAACCTGATGCGTCCCCTCGTTGAACAACGCATACCGCCGGAGTCTGCATGATGAGCGATTCCTTTTTTCATCTGCTGGGGCCGGGAACGCAGCCGGGTGATGACAGCTTCAGCATGAATCCCTTGCCCCTCACCTGCCAGGTCAACAGCGACCCCAGCATGGCAACACTGGAAAACTGTCCGCACAGCCCGGCGGTGATGGCATTGTTAGCCGATGTGCGCCACCAGCTCACCCAGAGAATTCCCGCCAAACAGGATGTGCTGGGATGGGATTTATCCGCGCTCAATGCAGACGATCTCACCTTTCTGAATACGCTACTCGGCGAAGGCGAAGTTTCCGTGCGCATTCAGCATGCTGACGGCAGGGCGAGCGAGATTCAGGAGTCGATTTTCTGCGGTATCTGGCGGGTGCGTTGTCAGAATGACAAGGGGCAATGGCAGGAACATCTGGAAGCAGGTAGCGCGCCACGGGCGCTGTGGCAGGCGGCAACAATCAATACGCTGCCGGACGATAGCCTGCTGCCTCCGCCTATAGATGGGTTGATGAATGGCCTGACGCTGGCCCAGGAACTGCTGGCGCACGTGCGCGATCCGGCAGCGCAACCCCATAGCATTAACCTCACCCAACTGCCGATTAGCGACGCGGATCGCCTGTTCCTCGCCCGCCAGTGCGGCGAAGGACACATTCAAATCCGCACCATCGGCTACGGCGAGAGCCAAATCGACGCCACGGCGCTGCGCCATGTCTGGCATGTTCGCTGTCTGGATACCCTGAAAGGGCTTCTGCTTGAGAGTTATGAGATCTGTCCGTTGCCGGAACTGGTGTTGGCCGCACCGGAAGATCTGCTCGACTCGCTCGAGCGCCTGGATGAAGTCTGCGGCTGGCTGGCATCCGGCCCGCCTGCCTGATCCCCCTCTTTAGACCCGCGTACTTTTCTACTGCGGGTCTGGCGTTTTCTTCCTTACCTATTCACTCTCTAATGCCTGATGGAGTTCGCATGTGGGACGTCATTGACTTATCGCGCTGGCAGTTTGCGCTGACCGCGCTGTACCATTTTCTGTTTGTTCCCCTGACGCTGGGGCTGATTTTTTTGCTGGCCATCATGGAAACCCTGTTCGTGGTGACCGGCAAAACAGTCTACCGCGACATGACGCGTTTCTGGGGAAAGCTATTCGGTATTAACTTTGCGCTCGGCGTGGCAACCGGCCTGACCATGGAGTTTCAGTTCGGCACTAACTGGTCGCTCTATTCCAACTATGTGGGTGATATTTTCGGTGCCCCGCTGGCGATGGAAGCCCTGATGGCTTTCTTTCTTGAATCCACCTTCGTGGGGCTGTTCTTCTTTGGCTGGCAGCGCTTAAACAAGTATCAGCATTTACTGGTGACCTGGCTGGTTGCGTTTGGCTCTAACATCTCGGCCCTGTGGATCCTCAACGCCAACGGCTGGATGCAGTATCCGACAGGCGCTCGCTTTAATATTGATACCCTGCGCATGGAGATGAGCAGCTTTAGCGAGCTGGTCTTTAACCCCGTCAGCCAGGTGAAATTTGTGCATACCGTGATGTCCGGTTATGTCACCGGCGCCATGTTCGTGATGTCTATTAGCGCCTGGTATTTGCTGCGTGGTCGCAATCGCGAGTTCGCCCGGCGCTCCTTCGCGGTGGGTTCCGTCTTTGGCACGCTGGCTATCCTCGGCACGCTACAACTGGGTGATAGCTCAGCCTATGAGGTCGCCCAACTCCAGCCGGTAAAACTGGCGGCAATGGAGGGCGAATGGCAAACCGAACCGGCCCCCGCGCCCTTTCATGTCATCGCATGGCCGCAGCAGGAGAAAGAGCGTAACGCCTTTGCCGTGAAGATACCGGCCCTGCTGGGTATTCTGGCGACCCACTCTTTAGATACCCCAGTTCCAGGACTCAAAAATCTGATGGCGGACGCGTTGCCACGCCTGCAGCGGGGCCTGGAGGCGTGGTTACTGATGCAGGAAATTGCCAAAGGTAACCGCACGCCGCAGGTGCTGAAGGCTTTCCACGCCGTAGAAAATGATCTGGGTTACGGCATCCTGTTGGCGAACTACGCGCCTGATATGAATCATGTGACCCCCGCGCAATATCAGGCCGCGCAACGCGGCGCAATTCCGCAGGTGGCCCCCGTGTTCTGGAGCTTTCGCATCATGATTGCTTGCGGTTCGCTGCTGCTACTGGTGATGGCGATTGCGTTGATACAGACCTTACGCTGGCGTATCGACCAGCATCGCTGGGTACTGCGCATGACACTGTGGAGCCTGCCGCTCCCGTGGATTGCCATCGAAGCTGGCTGGTTTATGACGGAGTTTGGCCGCCAGCCATGGGCGATTCAGGATATTTTGCCGACATGGTACGCCCACTCCGCGCTGAGCGCAGGCCAACTGGCCTTCTCGATGGGGCTAATTCTCACGCTTTACACCCTGTTTTTAATTGCTGAGGTCTACCTGATGCAGAAATACGCGCGCCTTGGTCCAGATGCAATGCATAACCAGCAACCAGCGCAACAACAGGGATAAAGGAGACAATCATGTTGGATTATGAAACGTTGCGGCTCATTTGGTGGCTGCTGATTGGCATCATTCTGGTGGCCTTTATGGTCACTGACGGATTTGATATGGGGGTCGGCTGCCTGTTACCGCTGATCGCGCGAAACGATGACGAGCGACGGGTGTTAATCAATAGCGTCGGGGCGCACTGGGAAGGTAACCAGGTGTGGCTTATTCTGGCGGGTGGTGCATTATTCGCGGCCTGGCCGCGGGTCTATGCCGCCGCATTTTCGGGGTTTTATGTGGCAATGATCCTGGTGCTGTGTGCCCTTTTCTTCCGCCCGTTGGCCTTTGATTATCGCGGCAAAATAGCCAATGCACGCTGGCGTGCTATGTGGGACACCGGGTTGGTTATCGGGAGCCTGGTCCCTCCTGTTATCTTCGGCGTCGCGTTCGGCAACCTGTTCTTGGGCGTGCCTTTTATCTTCACACCACAGCTTCATGTGCAATACCTGGGCACTTTCTGGCAGTTACTCTCCCCCTTTGCGCTGCTGTGCGGCGCATTAAGCCTGATGCTGGTTATTCTGCAAGGGGGCATGTGGATCCAGTTGAAGACCGACGGCATTCTTCACCAACGCGCGCTCTCTGCTACCCGTCGTAGCGCAATGCTGGTCGTGCTCTGCTTTCTGTTAGCCGGTTACTGGCTATGGACGGGGATCGACGGCTATGTGCTACTTAGCCAGGAGCCGAATGGTCCTTCCAACCCGCTATTAAAAATGGTAACGACCTCACCGGGCGCATGGATGGCGCACTTTTATCAGTCACCACTGCTGTTAATTATTCCGCTGCTTGGCATGATTTTCCCGATGCTCGCGATCTATGCCTGCGGGCAACGTCGGGCCGTATGGGGATTTTTGTGCGCTTCACTGACCCAGACCTGCGTGATCTTCACCGCCGGAATCACCCTGTTTCCGTTTGTGATGCCTTCAAGCGCGTATCCGCTCTCCAGCCTGACGGTGTGGGACAGTACCTCCAGCCAGATGACGCTCAGTATCATGCTGGTTATTGTGCTGATTTTTCTACCGATCGTTCTGCTTTATACCGTGTGGAGTTATTACAAAATGCTGGGACGAATCAATGTAGAAACGATCCGCCGCCACAATCACGAACTTTACTAGGGAGGACCGTACGATGTGGTATCTGTTTTGGTTTGTCGGCATTCTGCTGATGTGCGCACTCTCCACGCTGGCGCTGGTCTGGCTGGAGTCGCGGCAGAAATAATTCTGCGCGTACGCTACGCTTTCTGGCTCTCCGGTTTATTCGGGGAGCTTTTTTATCCCCTTTCCATCAGTTCGCCAAGGCGCCGAATCTGCCGTCCCTGGCTATCGAAATTACCCTCATCGAGCCACAGATCGTAGGCAGGTCGAAGTGTCGGGTACTCGCCGTCGATGATTGAGTACCATGCGGTATCACGATTTCGTCCACGGGTAACGATAGCCTGCCGAAATATACCTTCAAAACTGAAGCCAAAGCGCTCTGCCGCCCTACGGGAAGGCGCATTGAAGGCATCACATTTCCATTCAAAGCGGCGATAGCCCAGATCCTCAAAAACGTACTTTAAAAGCAATGAGATGACTTCCGTTGAAATTCGTGTGCGTTTCATGCGTACGGAGTAAGAAACATGCCCTACCTCAATCACACCATTTGCGGGATCAATCCGCATCAGTGCAAACGTACCAACAGGTTTCATACTGGTTAAATCGATCACGGCAAAATGCATCGGATCTGTCTGTTCTTCCATGTTTTTTAAATAAACCAGGAAGGCATCAAAAGTTTCAAAAGGCCCGACCGCCAGATATGTCCAGTCGCGACAATCGCTTGCTTCGCAGTACGCTTCATACAACTCTTTTGCATGGCGTTCGGTGTTAATGCGTTCAAGCTTACAATAGCGACCTGTAATTTGCTGAGCCTGTGGAAAGGGTGCGCCTTTCCAGTCAGACAAAGTCATACCTACGGGTTGTTGGAATTGATTAAAGACGCCCGGCATATCTGTACCTCTTACAAAACAGAACTAAACCAGCGCAGGGTATGATCAAACTGAGCGGCCCAAAAGAACCACAATGCGTGTTTTTAACGGATCCACACTCTTTAATTGTACAAAAAACAAACTCTATATTTTTGCCCGTAGCGAAAGAAACGTATTTACTGCATTAATGCTAAGAGCTGAATAAATTATAATTTAAATAACCTGAGCCAAACGGCGAATCCCATCAACAATTGCCTCTACCGGATGATTTGCAAAACCAATCAAAATCCCCTGTCGTGAGACATCGCTCTGGTAATAACGACTTAGTGATAGTATTCCCATCCCTAGTAATCTGGCTTGCTCCTCAACTTCATTTCCGGTTAATCCGTTTTGTAGCCAGCACACAATATGGACGCCAGAGTCAGAAGGCTGCACAATCATTTTATCAGCCAGGTATTCTTGAATAGCATTGACCAGCGCAGTTCTTCTTTCATAGCATGCCTTACGAATTCGGCGCACATGACTGGCATAGTGACCATCCTCAATAAAATTCGCCATCACAGCCTGTTCAAGATAACTGGTGCCAAGATCGGAAAAATATTTCGTCACCATAATCTGTTCTTGTAAACCCGGCGGGACAACTAAAAAACCTAAACGGAATTCCGGGTACATCATTTTAGAAAATGTTCCGGCGTAGATTACGCGTTGATTCTGATCTAATCCTTGCAGAGCTTGTAAAGAACGGTCGGCATAACGGAACTCGCTATTATAGTCATCTTCAAATATCCATGCCTGATTCGACTTCGCCCATTCCAGCAACTCAAAACGCCGGGATAAACTTAACGTTCCACTTAATGGATATTGATCCGACGGGACGACATAGGCCAGCTTAGCGTCAGGAAAATGATCAATACCATAGCGGACGTTCATTCCCTCGCTATCTACCGGTACCGGCCTCACCATCGCGCCAACTGACATGAAGGCTCCGCGAGCGCCTTTGTAACCCGGGTCGTCCAGCCAAACGTCACTTCCTGCCGACAGCAATGCTCGTGCAGTAATGTTCAATGCCTGTTGAATACCATTTACGATGACTATCTGATCTTCGTTACAGTTCACTCCACGCGTTGTTTTAATGTAGCGGCAAACCGCTTTTCTCAAAGGAAGGTACCCGCAAGGATGAGTGTGAGCGCCCAGTTGATGCCGGGATTGTCTCCAGACACGTTGCAGTAGCTTTCCCCATAACGCATGCGGGAAGAGATCCGTACACCCGACACCAACCGCAAATAGGCGGTTCATGCCGCGCCCTTCATACTCATTTGACCACAAATCGCGAACAGGATTATTTCGGCTGTGAACCTGTTCATCAGGCGAGACGACGCCCCCCGACGCTATCTTTGGATAGCTATTGCTGATACTCCGATCCGGAATATTATGTGAGACATATGTTCCAGACCCTTTACGGGTCTGGATATACCCTTCATCTAATAGCCTGTCATAACCGGCGATCGCTGAGTTTCGTGAAATTGACATCATCTCGGACAATGCCCTGGTTGACGGCATTTTTGTTCCTGGCGGCAATCGCCCTTCGAGGATGTGATCGCGGAGGATGTGGTAAACCTGCTCCTTAACCGCGCCTTTTCCTAAAACAAATCCTTGAAATAAAGGCGCATTGTTTTTCTTCATTGTATTAACCTTTATACTAAAAGTGGATCCTATCAATATATCGAAAGTGTCTCTTTACGAGAATTTATAAAGTTCTTAGTATCATCATACTAACACATTACTCGTATAAAATATCAGGATATATATGACTAACATGAATACCGTTACTATTGAAAGTGCAGAACAAAAAGACTACGCCAGCTGGCTTCCTTTATGGATAAACTATCAAACTTTTTATCGCACTAAAATTTCAGATGAAGTAACAAAATTAACGTGGGAGCGTTTCCTTACCCCGAGCGAACCTGTTTATTGTGCTGTTGCCAAATATGATGGAAAAATAGTGGGACTGGTGCATTATCTCTTTCACCGTTCAACATGGGCAGAATCCAACTATTGCTATCTCGAAGATTTATTTGTTAGCGAAGAGGTACGTGGTCAACATATCGGTAAACAGCTTATCGAGTATGTCCAACAACAAGCCAAAAAACACCACGCGTCAAGATTATACTGGCATACGCATGAAACCAATCTCCGTGGACAACGTCTGTATGACTGGGTGGCCCAAAAGAGCGGGATGATCGAATATCGTATGTAAGGATAATAATACTCAGGATAGTATTTAATTATTCAGTACTAAAAATAAGCCTCTGAGTAGATATACTCAGAGGATGTCTCGGTGACAAATCCCCCCAACCTGAATAAGATAAGGAAAAGGCCCAGCGATAAGCAAATTCTTAAGAATCAAAAAGGTAAAGAGCCAGCATGGCAACGATAAAGGATGTTGCAGAGTTAGCGGGAGTGTCCACCGCAACAGTTTCACGTGTTATTAATCAAACCGCATGGGTTGAACCCGTGACGCGTGAGCGTGTTGAAAAAGCCATGCGCGAACTGAACTATCATCGCAATGCCGCCGCTATTGCATTAGCGAAACGCAGCGGTGACATGCTCGGGTTATTGACCGGCAACCTTGCCGATCCCTTTTTTGCCAGGCTTGCCCGAGGCGTGGAAGAAGTATCACGCCAGCAGCAATTTCGGCTGATGGTATGCAGCGGTGGCCACGATGAAGGAATGGAAAAATCAGGACTCGATTTTCTGATAAACCAGGGCTGTGAAGCTATTGTGGTCCATGCCAGTAGACTGTCTGAAAAGGAACTGTTGCGATATGCCGCTCATTTTCCTGCCATGGTGGTCGTGAACCGCTATATTGCCGGGATGGCCAATCGCTGCGTGTGGCTGGAAAATAGTCAAGCAGCTAAAACAGCCACGCTACATCTCCTGGAACAGGGGCACCGTTGTATTGCCTGCGTGACAAGTGATTTACCGATTATCGATCGCCGTGAGCGGCTGGAAGGCTATCGCCAGGCGCTGGCCGAATATGGCATTACGCCAGATAAAAACTGGGTGATTAGCGTACCCTTCAATGAAGAGGGTGGCGAACGCGCTGCGCATCAGTTGCTTAATTGCGGCATTCCTTTCACCGCAGCGGTGACGTTTAATGATGTAATGGCCGCCGGGATTATGCGCATCCTCCATCAGCAGGGAATTACACTTCCGCAGCAGCTTTCGATCGTTGGATTTGATGATGTGGTGATGGCCCGCTATCTCTACCCCGCACTCACAACAATGCATTATCCCGTTGAGCGCATGGCTCGCTGCGCTTCGCAGCTGGCGATACAGCTTTTTAAGGGCGCAACTCAGCGTCCCAGCGTGAATAGTTTCACTGCGGATTTAGTGATCCGCGATTCTGTTCTTCCCCCCTCTCTCTGAAATCAATGCGTAAATCGTCAAGCCCCTGAATTGTGATCGACTTCAAGTTTAACGTCTTCATGTAATCGCTTACATGAGGGCCAATGAGCGATCACAGTCAGGCAAAAGGGTGTTCTCTACTCTTGAGCGACCTTACAGACTGGAGATTCATGAATGAATGCCTCTCAAAATCAGAAAAAAACACTCTCATTTGGACTGGCAGTGATCCCTATTTTAGCCATGCTACTGCTGCTAATTATTGGCTACGGCATCATGGGGCTACGTATTGAGCCTTTATTGCTATGTTCTGCTGCAGTCGCCGCGGGCATGGCCTGGTGGCAAGGGTATTGCTGGGAAGACATCATTAATTCGGTGGTTGATAAACTCGCCAAAGCAATGCCGGTTATCATGATTCTTATCTGTGTCGGCGGCCTGATTGGTACATGGATGTTCAGCGGCACCATCCCTTACATGGTGTACTGGGGACTTAAACTCATCAGCCCCGAATACATTCTCATCGCCGCCTTCTTTTTGACCAGCGTCGTATCGGTGTGTACCGGAACCTCCTGGGGTTCCGCCGGAACGGTTGGCGTAGCATTGATGGGCGTTGCCGCCGGACTGGATGTTTCGATGGCAGCAGCGGCAGGTGCCGTTGTTTCTGGCGCTTACTTCGGTGACAAGATATCGCCGCTGTCAGACTCCACCAACTTTGCGGCCATTGTTGCAGATACCACCCTTTTCGAGCATATCCAGCACTTATTGTGGACCACTATTCCCAGCTTTCTGCTTGCCGCCGTGGTTTATCTTATTGCCGGCCACAGCAATATGCTCGGCGAGGTCGCCACGCCGCAACGGGTTACCGATATTGTCAACGCTCTGGAGTCGCTATACCACTTCAATATCATTCTGATTTTGCCGCCAGTTATTGTGTTGTGGGGCGCGATTCGTAAAAAGCCAGTCATTCCTTTAATGCTGAGTGCATGCGTATTAGCCCTGATTCTGGGCGTTGTCATGCAAGGACTCAGCATCAAGCAGGGACTGGATGCCTTTATAGATGGATTTAACATTACTATGTTCCCGCAAGGGAGTGAGGGCATTATTGCTGATGTTCCGCGCCTGCTGAACCGCGGCGGAATGTTCTCAATGATGAGCACTATCCTTCTGGTATTTTGCGCATTCTCTTTTGCCGGTGCCTTAACGTTAACCGGCGCGCTCAACATTATCATTAACCGCTTACTGACGGTCATTCACAGTGTCGGTCAGTTAATTGCGGCAACCATTGGTACCACCCTTCTGGTGACCGGAGCAACAAGCGACGGCAAGCTGGCTCTTCTGGTTCCAGCTGAACTGTTTAAAGACGCATATCGTCGTATGGGACTGGATACCAAAAATCTGTCCCGCACCATTGAAGACGCTGGCACCGTCATTGAGCCGTTGTTGCCGTGGACCGCTGCCGGAGTTTATATGGCCACGACATTAGGAGTGAGCACGCTGGATTTATTGCCATGGGCGATTCAGTGCTATGCCGCAATCTTCTTCGCCTTGATTTACGGTTTCACGGGAATCGGTATTGCGAAGGCACCATCAGTGGCAGAAACAGAAAAAAATATCACGGCAACAGAATAGGGAGAGCATGTAATGGATTTTAATAAGATTATCGATCGTCACGATACCGCCTCGCTGAAATGGGACTTTATGGCGCGATATTTCGGCGAGGATACACATCAACTGTTGCCAATGTGGGTGTCTGATTTTGACTTTACTTGCCCGCCCGCTGTTCAGGAAGCTTTAACTCATCGCGTCGGGCACGGTATTTTTGGTTACAGCGAACGACCACAAAGCTACTTTGATTCATTAATTTCATGGTTCTCAACCCGGCATCAGCTGGAAATCAAGCAAGAGTGGATCTGCAGTATTGAAGGTGTTGTCCCGGGATTATCGCTACTCGTACAAATGCTGAGTCAACCCGGTGAAGGCGTGGTCGTTCAGGGGCCTTATTATGGTTCATTCGCTAAAATTATCTCTCTGAACGGCAGACAGCTGCTGGAAAATCCGTTGTATGAGGACCCGGCTACCGGTTATCAAATGGATTTTGCTCACCTGGAAATGTTATTCCGGACTGAACGTCCACCATTAATGATTTTATGTAATCCGCATAACCCAACCGGTCGTTGTTGGTCTGCACAGGAGCTGGAACAGCTACTTACGCTATGCGAGACCTATGATGTGACGTTGCTGTCTGATGAGATATGGGCAGATTTATTGCTTCCTGGAGAACAATTTACTTCAGTTCTGCATCTGGGAGAACGCTGGCATTCGCGTGTAATTTCAGCCACTTCAGCCAGTAAAACGTTTGGTTTGTCGACATTGCGTATTGCTAATTTTCTGATACCGGCACCGGCATTGCGTGAACACTTTTTACGCCGTCTGGATGCGCATGGACTTGATGTATTCAATGCGCTATCCGTCGAGGCGAGTACGGCTGCATGGCAACATGGTGCGTCATGGTTAGACGAGTTACTTGGCTATCTGGCTGAAAATCGACGCTGGTTTATTCAACAAATCGATGAATATCTCCCATGGGCTCGGGTTGTTCCTTCCCAGGCAACGTATCTATTGTGGATAGATTGCAAAGCGCTTGGACTGGATGATGAGCAGCTCAAATGGGTAATGCTTGATGTTGCCGGTATTGCGCCTTCAATGGGAAATGGCTTTGGTCCTGCTGGAAATGGTTTTATCCGGCTGAACATGGGATGTCCACGCGCCTACCTCGAAAAAGCGGTAGAGGGGTTGAAGCGTATTGCATTTACATCCTGCTGAATCTGCTCAGTAAATGAATCGGCCCTGGCACAGGGCCGCTCGATATTATCAGCCATTTCGACGAGGCCTGATTAACGGCCTCTGAACTACCAACCAAGAATGGCGATACGGAGAACGTGGGGCAGGTTACCCGGAAAATAAGATGTGCGCTGAAAACCGCAGTAAACGGGGTTTGCGTTGATTTCGGTAGACCTGGGAAGAGTTTGAAATGGTGCCGATAATAGGAGTCGAACCTACGACCTTCGCATTACGAATGCGCTGCTCTACCAACTGAGCTATATCGGCCCTGATAAGGACATGCCCACGAATGTGAACACGGGGTAGAAGGTTAAAACTAACCGGGCGATGCGTCAATGGCCTTGCGAATCAAACGCCTATTTTTGCATCATCCGGATTCAATTACGCACGAATCGTGTCGTCACTGGCTTCCTTGTACGCGGCAAGGGAATTCTATAACCAGCGGCGAACACGCTGCTCATAGCGTTTCCATTCCAGCCCGAAATGTTTTCGCAGTTGTTCCTCTTCAAAATCAATATGCAATCTGGCAACCACTAGCATAAACAGCGGTGCAGCCAATATTCCAATCAGGCTACCGACGTAAAGAGCAAAAGCTAACTGGAGTCCACTCATTCCAAGATAGATTGGATTGCGGCTCCAAGCATAACATCCGCCAGTAACAAGTGTGGTCGATTTCTCTGCATGCAGTGGGTTTAGCGTCGTACGTTTCTTCCGCATCTGCCACGCGGTATGCAGTATCATCGCCAGACTGACGCTAGCCAACAATGCACTTATTACGATAGTCACCGCGCCAAATGTGAAACGCGGGATCGCCGTCAACGCATCCGCGATGAGGAATAATAATAGGATGAGTGGTGGTGGAAGCCAGACTCTTAATTTTGTCAGGAAAGGACGCATGGCTACGGGCTAACCTCAGTACCTGTTTGATTAACGCTGATATCACTATAAATACCCCGTTTAAGATACATAAACAAACGGTGCATACTTCACTGCAGGACTTTTTACTTAACCAGACAGACAGGCAGCGATGCAAAGACGCCAATACCAGAGGCGTCTGCCCCTGGTGTTCAGGAAAAAATCATGCTGCAGGCCATGTCAGCTCAGAGCACATACTCGTTTAAAGGTTTTACCCTTCATATGTAAAAACCGTGTCAAAAATGAATTACGTAGATAAAGGTGAATCCGACGCTGATTCAAACAAATCTACAGACTGCTGGTAATACCGGATAAAATCATTAAATGTCACTGGCGGTAGAAACTGATACCCCTGCAGATAGTCAACATTATTTTTTCCCAGCCATTGTTGCTGATAGTCATTTTCAACGCCCTCGGCCACCGTACGTAACCCCAGAAGTCCTGAAAGGTGAGTAATTGACTCGAGCATAGGGATATATTGATCAACCTCTTTAATTTCCTTAATGAAGCTTTTATCAATTTTGATTACATCCAGGTCTAACTCATTGAGATAGCAGAGATTAGCGTATCCAGTACCAAAATCATCCAAAGCAAACAACACACCTTTATTTCGTAACGAACGAATAAGTTCTTTGATTGCAGGAGTGATCGTGAACGTTTGGTTCTCTGTTATCTCTATCATCAATTTTATCGGCAGACCTTGCGTTATCTCCATAAAATTAAGGCATTCCCAATAGAATACGGGATTATTTAAACCTGACGGACTGACATTAAAAGAAACGAACAGAGTTTTATTAATGCTTGCGCCTCCAGAGACCAGATTGCGCGCAACAGCGGTCATTAAATAGCTAGTTAACTCATTGATTAAGCCACTTTTTTCAGCCAATGGAATAAACTCTCGCTGAGAAATAGCATAGTTATGTCCCTGTGGCCAACGAGCCAATACCTCAACACCACAAACGTCGCCCCTGATATTCACGATGGGCTGAAAATAAGGAATGATCTCCTCATTCCTTATTGCCATACTCAGTCTACTAGTATCCGAAACATCATATGCGTCAGTGTAAACCGCATCCCCATTCACATTATTATTGATTATAGAGCTTTCATTTAATAAATTATTTCGGGTTAAAAAGATAACAGTTTCATTAAAATTGGAAAAGCCGAGGCGAGCAGTAATTTTATCCCGATATCGATACACTGACTTAATTGTTAGCGAATTAGCAATACAGAAATCATGCAGTTTTTCTTTTGTGAATGATGAATACAGCATTTCTTCTTCAAATTCAGTCAAGTTAAAAGTAAACATCGGTGAATCTTTATTGACTTCCACAACTTTGTTAGGTGCCAATAGACTCTCTTTTAATTGAGCGATCAACTGCTCCGACAATTCCCCCCCATTGATAAAGGAATATTCTTCATATCCCCGATTAACAGGCAGGGTTTCGCACATCCGCAGAACAATACAGTGTATGTTGATGAACTGTGTACTGTTTCTCTGAAGCCATTTTTTGACCAATAATAATGGCAACCGGTTATCGATCACCAGCAAGCAGGACGGATATTGCGACATAACTGACTGCGTGCCAGAAATAAATGTCCGTGCATCGATCAATACCAGATTTGGTAACCATGCTTTTATTCCTGAAAAAAGGAAAGTATCATAACTGAGCAGAAAAATTTTTTTCGTATTCATAGTTATCACCAACTTAAATTTATGGCATAGCAGGTCCCTCGCTCTATTCACGAGAGAATATACAACACCTTCGACCTCCAATAATCATAAGGCGATTCGTGATATAACTTTATCCATAAGCCATATCACGTAAATTCAGAATTTATAATCACAGTTATCCATATGAGTATTCTCATCACACCGTAAGTTCCATTTAAAAATTGAAAAAGAAAAAACTCCATTTCTTAATCAGTACAAATCCCTTTACTCACTTTCACTTCATTACAAAACAAAAAGCTATAAATACAAAATTTACAAAACATATAACTACAGTGACCAACAGAATAACATATTACCGTAGTTTATGCTGACCGACAAACTAAGAGAGGATGTCGTAGATCTTGTATTCATAAACATTTCCGGCAATATGCACGACATATTGTTTCATCGACTCTAAATTTATTGCTACATTTTCTATAGCGAGTGACAGTATAGGTTCAATATATAATCAGGGCATATTGGTTCAGACCCAACACCCTTAATGATTAAGCTTTAAGCAACCCTGACCCACGGGTAGGTATTTCTGCAACGCTACGATAAATTTCCGGTTTTTTGTTTTCAACTCACTACTATGCCAGGTTTCCCCCGGTAACACATAACGCATGGTGGCTTCATCATCAGTTGAGTGACACCCCTGGTGTACGATAATTTTGAAAAAAGTATTCCCTGTGTTTTTCAACGTCCCGTTTATCTCATCAATGGTGTAGCCCAGGTTCATTTTCCTCGGACGAACGACCAATATGGTATCCATAGCGATCACCGGGAGAGCCTGTCCGCCTTTCCCTTGATTACGCTCGGTAAACAGCGTTATCGGCATTTCACGAAACAGTATTCGGTAATAGCGTTCTTTATCATCCTGCGGGCCACGATAGAAAATCTTAAAAAACTCACTTGCCTGCGGTGCCAGTGAAAAACGGAGCGGAGTAAACAAAAGTTCGCCTTCGGCAATAGCACTTCTGTTTTCACCTCCCGGTCCCGGTTTATCTATTTTAACTGCGCTAATACTGTACACGTTCTGTTTCTGGCTATCGTTATAGATTCGTTTACTGATAAATGATTTATCCGATGGCATCTCATAAATAGTCGACTCCAGATAGACGGCCTGTGCGGAGCATGCAGTCAGCCCAAAAAGAAAGACAAATGCCCATCTTAGCGCCAAACGGCAGTGGCTCATGGCGTCACTCCCACCCAGTTCGCCGTCACTTTGATCTCTCCGCTGGCACTGACAACACCTTCCCAATCCGCCCCAGAAACGGTCAACATCGAACGCGAATCATTCATTGGGAAAAGCAATTTCAAATCAGTCGCAAAATAGCTTCCATCATCTGTATTATTTGCGTCCCAGGGCGTCTGTTGCCATTGCGCATCTCTCATGCTGATTGCCGCTTCACTGCAGCTATTTCGTTTTTGCACCACGCCCCCCGACTCACTGTTGTATTGCAGAAAGGCGGGAATTGGGACGGACAGCCCGCCTTGCGCAGACGTAAACAGGCAGTAAGGCACATTGTTTATCGTCGTACTTTCCCCAATAACTTGTGCGGTAATGCTATCAGCCTGACGAGGCCCCGAGACCGTCACGGTGTAATCCATTTCAATCGGAGCGGTCTCGCCAATTGTGCCGCTGCCGCTTGCCGAGGTGCTGTTATCCGATGAGATAATACTGATCCCATATTCCTTTGGCACAATATTGAGCTGTAGCGAAGGAGTAAACTGGTAATACCCCGACTCTGGCGTCACGCTATTTGTAAAAGCAAATGTAAATGGTTGGCTGTTGGTGATACTGACGCCACTGTCCACCATATTTTTCAGGAATGTTTTCGACAAAAAGACATAGACATACTCGCCACCATTACTAAAAATATTATAATAAATCGACGTCGAGCTAAAATTAGTCCAGGATTGACCATCACCAGAATATTTAATTGTGGCAGCTGCCGGTGTAAAACCAAGCAAACCGCTATCCGCATACATACGAATACGTAGTGAAGCCGTCAGGTTGCTGGTTTGATTTAAATTGTATGAAATCATCTTACAGATAACGCCATCTTCACGACTGACCACACCCAGCTCACAATAACCACTGTCTTTAGTGATGCTCGGCGTACCATCACTGGCAACCCATAACTCCTGAAATGCATTGGTAGAAACCAAAGACAAATGACCTATTTTATTTAATGTATAAGGTCTGATGTACCAATTACCGCTGCTCTGGTCTTTACAACGCTGTCCAGCCGCATAATCATAGTCAATCGTGGTTCGACAAAAATTAAGGTTATATGTCTCTGCGCTTCCGACCGACATATTGCGGAAGTATTCATACGCCGAGTCTGTCAGCGATGCAAAACCATAGTATCCACCGGCGATCCCGGATCCGGTTGCTTTAGTGTGATAAAAACCAAATTGATCGGTTAGCTCGGCAGCAATGTAGCCAGATGCTGGGCAATTAGCACCAGTGGTGCAACGAATACCCCGGAATGGTTCACTGATTGGCGAATTATCAATCCACATATCCTTGTAATATGTGGTATTGGCTACCCAACCAACGATCCCCATATATCCCAGGCTATCCTGGTCGTTTCCATATTTTACCCAGGTGTTCGACCCACTAATTCGAGGATCGAGGGAGGACGGGGTAATAAAGTATTCGTTATCAACATTGTTTTCTATAAACAAATAATTGTTATTGACTGCTGCCTGAGTGGATGCCGAGAGCGCCCAGGCAGATGGGGATAACACGGCAAAGGCACACCCAAAAATAAGAGATAGAGA
Organism: Citrobacter sp. MGH105; assembly: GCF_001037485.2. Taxonomy (NCBI): domain Bacteria; kingdom Pseudomonadati; phylum Pseudomonadota; class Gammaproteobacteria; order Enterobacterales; family Enterobacteriaceae; genus Citrobacter; species Citrobacter sp. MGH105. Next base: position 4,047,449 of record NZ_CP073048.1, read on the forward strand.
TTTATTCATTATTAATACCTTATCGTTGTGCCATCGTGGTTTGCGTTGCACATTTCACATCGCCAACCCACGCCGCGCCGCGTGCTTTTTCCAGATCCAGATCGGCTTCACATACCCCGCCATTGGCAGAAATTAACGTAATAACCGGATACTTTTTATCAATATCGATAGCAAACTCACCTTTTGCATCCGTACGTGTTTTACCGATGTGGTTATGAATATCGGTATTTGCAGCCAACTGTCCATCGGGATAACGAATGCGACCGAATACGGTGACCATGCTTTTCACTTCAGGGTTGATAACGCCAACGTTGCCCGGATAAAGCGTCAGTTCCTGTTTGCGCCCTGAAACAATATCGAAGCTGTCTTCAGAATTTTTATCATTAAGGATCTCCAGCTTGTACTGAGCATAAGGCGGCAACGCAATAAAATTTGATTTACCGCTGAGAAGATAATTGCGGTTATTAATCTTCGCAGCCAGTTTCCCCTCGCCGGTCAAATCTGTTTTTACGATAACGCCAGAACGCTGTCTCTCTTTACTCAGACCGAAGTCTTTACCTGCCCATGCCAGAGAACCTTGGGAAGAGAAGTTCATATTGGTGGAGTTGTCAGCAGAACGTGTTACCGATACGGTGCCAGCGTTATATTTCGTGTCATAACTTAGATTGCCGTTTACCGAATAATTATTGTCGTAATGCTGTTCACCACTCAGACGCGTTGATGCCGATAATCCGACCGATTTAATCGGCCCTTCAGCATACTGTTTTCGTGCACTGAGATTACCCTGGGTGCTGCCATAGCGATCTCGGGAGACGCCCATGCTCAACCAGGTCGCCAACGGCAAGGATAAGTCCAGGCTGACATAACGTTCCTGTCGCCCATCGTCATTTCGGTTGTTGTAGTAATAACGCTGAATTCCTGCACGTAACCCAATCGTGGCATACCTTCCCGAATAGAGAGTCGTATTGTAATCCAGATTACGGTATTTATTGCCTGAGTAACGATTCTCCGTCTGACTAACGGTGAGTGAACCACCATGAGGAATAAACTTTCCGAGGTTAAGAGTTCCGCCAATGGAATAGTTATCACGCTCCTGCATAGGCAAGCGATCGCCAATTTTACTGTCTTCACGAGATGCCCAAAAGGAACCATATCCCTCAGGGACATTGAGATTAATGTTACTGATGTTTCGCCATGATGAATCGTTCGCTACCAACATCTGATTGCCAATACTGACGTATTCATTCACATTCAGCGTGACATCCGTTTCATTAACCGCATTGTTGTCAAAACCGTAGATCGTTGATTTCAGGCCCAGCCCCGACAATATCGTCAGCGTCACCGATGCTGCCCCCCCGGCAATCCAGGTCTGCTCATTACCCAAATCCTGATAGTGGTTACGCTTATAGCTCACCCGATCATAGTCCAGCGAACCACCAAAAAACTGCCATGAGAGCTGATGAATGCCGGCAGTTTGTTGGCGAGCAAAGATCTTATTAACCCGGCTGACACGACTATTAATTGTCCGCCCATTGACCACGATATCTACCGTGACGTCGTAAACACCATACGGAAAGCGACTGGTATCAATTTCATAGCTGCCCATATTAAAGTTCTGCACGCTGAGCAAACGTCCATCGCGGAAGACATGAACCTCACCAGCGGCTGGCAAAAATACGGTAATCGGCGTGAGTGAAAGTGCGGTATTCTCAACAACCGTACTTCCTTTATTCCCGTAGCTCACACCGTAAATTTTCCCACCATTCAGCGCATTCAGGCTGGCAATAGACTGGACATTCCATGTATCAAGCATCCCCAGCGCCAGTCGATACCCTTCATAATCGCGCTCATACATCGCACGATAAAGTTTACTGGTACCATTGCTGTCACCGATGCCGTAAAACGAACCGTTAACATTAATGTGGTGCTCCCGCAGCGATGTTGTATTGTCCATCGTCAGATAGCTGCGGGTACTGCTGCCATTTCGGTAATCGTTATAGTAGGTACCAAAGTTGTAGTTCAGGACGTTAGACAGAGTTTCAACGCTGGAAGGTCCAAGCAAGCTACTGCGCGCGACAATCGCTTCAGTTAACGCATCTTTGCTGACAATCATCTCCAGGTGAAATGATGAGACATTAAGTTGCAGTCGAGCATCATCTGACAGTTCAATATTCGTATTATCGTGAAACTTTACATCACGGATTTTTTCCACTAACGCGCGGGTTTTCTCGGATAACACAGCATTATTGGGCAATTCAGCAAGAGTCAGTGCTTTAACTGTAATATTGCCATCAACAAGCGAAATCACCGCATCGGCAATTTTTTGCTGACTTTTCTCATCAGTCTCGTTGTAACGTATATATACCGGCACCGTCATTCCCTGCTCCAGTGAACGGGCGAAAGCGCTGGGAATAACGTAATTACCCACTTTTACTGGGGCTGCATGTGAAGTTCCTGGTGTCAGCGCAAGAAAAAGACAAATGCTACCGCCAACAATATATGTTGTTGTCATATGCATCCTTACAATCCGGTATTTTTATTTATCCCGTACAGATGGCTGCTATTGACCATCACTTCACTGTAATAAACTGCTTACCATGCCAGATACCGATGCGTGAGCGGCTATTACTAATGTCGGTGAACTGCAGTTTTATTTTTGTACCTGGCATAATGTAATAACGTTCACGACAGCCCCGTCCCTGATCGCGAGCATTATCTTTGCAAGCTCCATAGGCGATTACTCGAAATGAAACATTGCCAGTATTGCTAATAACATCACCATTACGGTTATATTCAAAACGTTCTTTTCGCGGCGCAACGACCAAAATCGTGCCAATTTCTGCTGACGCTGTCGCAACAGCCAATTTATTGGCCCTGGTTTCCGCGCTCTCGGTGACCGGCTCATCTATCCATTGCAGACGATAATAACGCTCGATATCATCAATTGGCCCTTTATAAAAGAAGCGAAAAACATCCTTTGCCTGACCAGGCAGAATTAGATTGGCAGGCGTAGAGAGTAATTCCCCGGAATTAACGGGTTTTATTTCGACTCCGCCCGCTAAAGGTGATGACAGTTTTTTTACCGATACGCTGACATAACGAGCCGAATCTGTCGTATTAGTAATTTCTTTCGATAATGAACTCTCAGCAGAAGTCATTATCGACGTGATATCACCAACGTTAATTGCCCAGCTGGAAAAAGAGATTACCAACCCTACCAACATTGCTGCCGGTAAATATTTATTCATGACACCATTCCTGATAAATTCGGGAGAATTTCTCCTCCCGAAATTTTTTTTCTTAGGCGGACGGAGTCGTCCAGGTTGCATTGAACTGTACTTTTACATCACCAGTCCAATAGCCGTCTGGCAGTGCAGAGTAATCCGTTACCGGCGTGCTACCATCAGAAGTCGCAGACGCAATGGTGAATTTGAAGTTGGATTGATCGCTGACGCGGTCAGCACCGTTGTAAGCGCCATCAGCCATCAGGCTTTCAAGACCAGAAGTCGAGCTGGAATTTACCAGGACAGTATCTGATGAATTAGTCAACGCGGTGCCATTCCATGCCACCCCTACGTTCAGGGTAGACGCATCGCCACTGGCGTTGGTCAGAGTATTGCTAATAATCTGAGCGGTCAGTTCAAAATCAGTTGCCGTTTCCTGGCCCTGAATAGTCACATCAAACGCGCCATCCTGGGAGTTGAAGCCATTCAGACCTTCCGCATACTGGAAAGTCAAAGAGTTTAGCGGAGTGACGACCAACATGCTGGTGGTATCTTTTGTTGCCGTCGCGTCCCACGAGGCCGTTGCAGAAGCAGTGACATCTGCCATTGCATTTGCCGCAACAAATACAGACGCCAGAGAGGTCACTAATAATAATTTTTTCATTTTTATCTTCTCCTAAGAACAAACTCACCACCGAGTCTTATTATTAAGTCACTCCAGCGGTTCCATTAATTGCGAGCCATAATTGCCGCGCCCAAAAATTATCATTTGAATTAAGTAACATCTCAACAAACCCTGAAACGCAAAAATTACAAAAAGACTAAGAATTTTCCCACTAAAACGATAATATAAGAAGTTTCCTAAGTTTAATTTACTTAAATAACACCATGACTCAGAACTATCACCCAAATAAATAAGACAAATCAAACAATTCATCTTTTTTATGTTTTTGATAAATATCAAAAAGATCATACAAATACCACGAGAGTAAAACCCTTACAAAACATAAAGATAATTAACACCTCCATAGTTTCTCTATAATGCTTATTATTTGTTGCAATTATGCTAAATTTTTAACACCGCAAGAAAATTCTCATGATATATCCATTTGCACGGGAATATTCTTATAAATAAATCATTCACCTACAGAAACTACATTCTAATTGATAATTATTTGACAAAATTAAAACCAGGAATTTTCCATATAAAATGAATATTCCTGGCTTATCAGAAGAGATAATAATTATCGTTAAATAGAAAATTAGATAAAACGTTTTAAACCAAGATAACTATTAATTGTTACGGTACGTACCCTATGTAAGGTAATCAAATTCTGCTGTTCAAGTGATTTTAATGAGCGGCTAACGGTTTCAATTTTAAGATCGAGATAACTGGCAATTTCCTCCCGAGAAAATGGCAAGCGAAGCGTCGTTTCTGGCCTGCCGATGCGTAAATGCATCTCGTAAAATTCCACCAGGAAAGCCGCGATCCTGGCCTCAGCATGTTTATTCGCATAGCGCCGCAGTTTTTCAACAATGAATCCATTGTCCCTGCAGAGAAACTTGATGACTGCGGCAGCTACCGAAGGCTCCTTCTCTGCTACCTTGAACAACCGCGCAATATCAATGTGGCAAACCTCTGCAGCCGTTACGGCCTGGATAGTTGTCAGGTACTTCCCCCCTTCGACAGCATCCAGCGCCATGATATCTCCCGGAACATAAAAGCGGCTGATAAAAACGTTATCGCCACATTCCACGCTGGACTTGCAGTACCCCTCATGGATAACAAAAAGCATATCCGCGGTTTCATCCTGCCGAGCGAGTATCTCCCCAGCTTTAAACCGCCTTCTTTTGTCTATTAATTTGTATTGATTATCACGATCAATCGCCGCTCCCTTTGGGCACAGCGAACAATGACGGGGAGGAAACGGGTTGCCAAGCGGCACAACAGGAATGCTTAGTTTGTGAATATCCGATTTCACGCAACAACTCCTCATAAAAATGAGATTGATTCTAATAGATCGGGCCATGGGAACAATACGTGAAACGAAGACCAGGAAAATTCATGCAGGCAGGGAAAATTCTGTGATACGCCGCCTTTCTGACGTCAGAGAATGCATAGGTCAGATCCAGACTGGTGCGGATGATGTTAAAAACGCAGGATAAAAAATGCGGCGGCGGGGTGAAGGTTAGTATTAACTGGGTGATGCCTTAATAGCCTTTTAAATCAGATGGCTATTATTGCATCACCCAGTTTCAATTACGCACGAATCGTGTCGTCACCAAAGCCAACCCACTTGTATGTGGTCAGTGCTTCCAGTCCCATTGGGCCACGAGCGTGCAGTTTTTGCGTGCTCACCGCCACTTCCGCACCCAGTCCGAACTGGCCGCCATCGGTAAAACGAGTAGAGGCGTTTACATACACGGCAGAAGAGTCCACTTCATTCACGAAACGGTTGGCGTTGCTGAGCGTGCGCGTCAGTATGGCGTCCGAGTGCTGGGTACCGTGTTCGCGAATATGGGCGATAGCACCATCCATATTTTCGACCACCACAACGTTCAGATCCAGAGACAGAAACTCGTTATCCAGCTCTTCCGGTTTTAGTGGCACCAGTTTGGCAGGGCCATGCAGAACCTGCATCACGATTTCATCACCGTGCAGCGTAACACCGCTATCCGCCATCTTTTGGCTTAACGCAGGCAGGAAACGCTCAGCAATATCCTGATGCACCAGCAGAGTTTCTACAGTGTTACAGGTGCTTGGACGCTGGGTTTTAGCGTTAACGATAATCTTCAGGGCCGGGGCGATCTCCGCGGTATCATCAACATAAATATGGCATACGCCAATACCGCCGGTGATGACCGGGATGGTCGACTGTTCACGGCACAGCTTATGCAGACCCGCGCCACCGCGAGGGATCAGCATATCGATGTACTTATCCATTCGCAGCATTTCGGCGACCAGCGCGCGGTCCGGGTTATCAATTGACTGTACGGCAGCCGCGGGTAAACCGCAGGCTTCCAGCGCCTTTTGGATAACCGCCACGGTGGCGGCGTTCGTCCGGTAGGTCTCTTTCCCACCGCGCAAAATCACCGCATTGCCGGTTTTCAGGCACAGTGAGGCAACGTCAACGGTGACGTTTGGACGCGCTTCATAAATCACGCCAATCACGCCCAGCGGGACGCGACGACGCTCCAGACGCAGACCGCTATCCAGCAGGCCGCCGTCAATCACCTGCCCTACCGGGTCGGCAAGATTACAGACCTGGCGCACATCGTCAGCAATCGCTTTCAGACGCGTAGGCGTCAGCGCCAGGCGGTCGAGCATCGCTTCGCTCAGGCCGTTGGCTCGCGCCTGCTCAACATCTTGTATGTTCGCGCTGAGGATGCTTTCCGTTTGCGCTTCCAGCTCATCAGCAATGGTTTCCAGTACGCGATTTTTTTCGCGACTGGAGAGCAGCGCCAGCTTGTATGACGCGGCTTTGGCAGCAATGCCCATTTGTTCCAGCATATGCTTGTTCCTTAACGGGTGATCATGTCGTCGCGATGGACAGCAACCGGACCGTATTCGTAGCCCAGGATAGTGTCGATCTGTTGTGAGTGATGTCCGGCAATACGGCGCAGCGCATCGCTGTTATAGCGGGTGACGCCGTGGGCAATATCGCGCCCTTCGAGATTGCAGATGCGGATCACTTCACCACGAGAAAAGTTACCTGTCACGCTTTTAATGCCTTTTGGCAGTAATGAGCTGCCGCGTTCCAGAATTGCTGCGGTCGCGCCCTCATCGACGGTAATCTCCCCGGCAGGCGGCGCGCCAAAGATCCAGCGTTTACGATTCTCCAGCGGAGAGGCCTGAGCATGAAAACGCGTCCCAACGGAAACGCCTTCCATCACGTCGCCAATCACGCCCGGCTTGCTGCCTGCGGCAATAATGGTGTCGATCCCGGCGCGGCACGCGACATCGGCTGCCTGCAGTTTTGTTCCCATGCCGCCGGTTCCCAGACCCGAGACGCTGTCGCCGGCAATGGCGCGCAACGCATCGTCAATACCGTGAACGTCTTTAATCAGCTCCGCCTGCGGATTGGTACGCGGATCGGCGGTGAACAGTCCCTGCTGATCGGTCAGCAGCAGCAGCTTATCGGCTCCGGCCAGAATCGCCGCCAGCGCGGAGAGGTTGTCGTTATCGCCGACTTTAATCTCAGCGGTCGCTACGGCGTCATTCTCATTAATGACAGGAACAATGTTGTTATCCAGCAGCGCGCGGAGTGTATCGCGGGCATTGAGGAAGCGCTCTCTGTCTTCCATATCTGCACGCGTCAGCAGCATCTGCCCGATATGAATACCGTAAATCGAGAATAGCTGTTCCCACAGTTGAATCAGTCGGCTCTGCCCGACCGCCGCCAACAGCTGTTTCGAAGCTATCGTTGCCGGGAGCTCCGGGTAACCAAGATGCTCACGTCCGGCGGCAATCGCACCAGAGGTAACGATAACAATACGATGCCCTGCGGCATGGAGCTGCGCGCACTGGCGAACCAGTTCTACGATGTGGGCGCGGTTCAGGCGGCGGGATCCGCCCGTTAACACACTGGTGCCAAGTTTTACCACCAGCGTCTGGCTGTCACTCATGATTCTCTGCCATTCAAAATTGGGGAAAATGATATCAAACGAACGTTTTAGCAGGACTGGCCCCGGTTGCCAACAACCAGCGCACAAAGCATGAAATTTTATTGCGCAGGATCAGCAAGCGTAGCGGCAGATTTTGACGCATTTATTACAGAAACAAAAAAACATCCTTTTTTAAAAATATTCTTACTTTGTCATAAAACGTTCATTGCCAGACGTTAAAAACCCTCCTGTCTTTTAACGGGGATCACATCCAGTGAATATTAGCGCGTACTTTTAATCAGGAATGAAAATGAAAAAGAGCACTCTGGCATTAGTGGTGATGGGAATTGTTGCGTCGGCATCCGTACAGGCAGCGGAAGTGTATAACAAGAACGGCAATAAGCTGGATTTGTACGGCAAAGTAAAAGCCATGCATTACATGACGGATTATGACAGCAAAGATGGTGACCAAAGCTATATCCGTTTAGGTTTTAAAGGTGAAACGCAAATTAACGATCAACTAACCGGTTATGGTCGTTGGGAAGCAGAGTTTGCCGGCAATAAAGCTGAAAGCGACTCTAACCAACAAAAAACACGTCTGGCCTTCGCCGGTGTGAAATTAAAAGATTTTGGCTCGTTTGATTATGGTCGTAACCTGGGTGCGCTGTATGACGTGGAAGCCTGGACCGATATGTTCCCGGAATTTGGTGGCGACTCCTCCGCACAGACCGATAACTTTATGACCAAACGCGCCAGCGGTCTGGCAACTTACCGTAACACCGACTTCTTCGGCGTCGTGGATGGCCTGGATCTGACCCTGCAATACCAGGGTAAAAACCAGGATCGCGATGTGAAAAAACAGAACGGCGACGGTTTTGGTACTTCTGTTACCTATGACTTTGGCGGCAGCGATTTCGCGGTGAGCGGCGCTTATACCAACTCCGATCGAACCAACCAGCAGAATCTTCAAACTCGCGGTACGGGTGATAAAGCTGAAGCCTGGGCAACCGGCTTAAAATATGATGCTAACGATATTTATATTGCGACGTTCTATTCTGAAACACGCAATATGACGCCAATTTCCGGCGGCTTCGCCAATAAAACACAGAACTTCGAAGCGGTTGTTCAGTACCAGTTTGACTTTGGTCTGCGTCCGTCACTGGGTTATGTGCTTTCTAAAGGGAAAGATATTGAAGGCGTCGGCAATGAAGACCTGGTGAATTATATCGACGTGGGCGCAACGTATTATTTCAACAAAAATATGTCCGCGTTTGTTGATTATAAAATCAACCAGTTGGATAGCGATAATAAACTGGGCATCAACGATGATGACATCGTTGCTGTCGGTATGGTCTACCAGTTCTAATTATACCCGTCATATTTCAAGCTGCATGTGCGTTGGCTTTCCTCGCTCACCCCAGTCACGTACTTATGTACGCTCCTGGGGATTCGCTGCGTCGCCGCCTTCCTGCAACTCGAATTATTTAGGGTATAGCATAAAAAAATGCCGGATGGGGTTGCGCCGCCATCCGGCATTTTACTGTTCATTATGCCGTTAACTTAACCGGTTCATCCTTAAAGTCGTCAGCAGGTTCCAGCGCCAGATTCAGCGTCGTTAACAAGCCACGTAATTTTTCATGGAATTCACGTAAGGTGTATTCCAGTCGCTCTACCACTTCAGTCTCTTTCACCGGCACCGCCGTCCAGTTACCGTCTTTATCAAACAAACCAAACTGATAGCTGTACGTGAAGCGTTTTTCCTGCGCCTCCAGTTCCATCCACCAGCCCCAAAACTCGCGTTTCTCAGGGGCGGGTTTCACGTTGACGCAAACAGCCAGACAATCGAAAAAAAATCGATTATCTTCGCACTGCCCTTCCCGGATATACGGGCCAAGCGCGGTGAATTTCTTGATCAATCTACTTTTCGGATGCCCACTCGGTAACGTCATTACGATCTCCTTAGGTGAAGCACCTGTTTTACCAAATCGCTAAAATTTAGCAAACTTTTAACACAATCTCTGATTGATCCAACCGGTTATTTCCTGCAGCCCTTTGTCAAAATTGCGATACACCGGGTTGAAGGGGATCTCCAGTAGCTTACCGTCTGAAGATGAAGATGTGATTAAACGTGACTCTTCTTCCGGGCTAAACGGGTCGTTCTTCCAGAATCCTGAGAGCATTGGCGTCGGGCAGCGTCGACCCAGCAGGCCCTGCACTTTTAATGAATAGCGATTAAGCTCAACGCGCAGCGCTTCATCGGAGGCGTCGTGCATCCCCAGGCGGCTGGCCAGAACGTCAAGGTACATTTCCGGGACGCTTGCCTGACGCTGCGGATCGCTCAGCAGCGCATGCACGACCGGCCCCAGACAGGCCACCGCCTTCAGCCGTGATGATTCCAGATACGCCAGACGTACCGCTACGTTAGCGCCAAAGCGGAAACCGAAGGCCGCCACGCGGGTGTGATCCACCCAGGGAACATTAGGCAGCGCTTTTAATACATGCTGATGCAGCAGGCTGGAATCCTGAGTCAGTTTCCATTTTGACGAGAAACCAACCGACGGCATATCCAGCGTCAGCATGGCTATACCCCGTGGGGCAAAATAGCGCTCATACAGGGTGTAGTAATCCGTTTGCATGGAATCGAGGCCACCACACATCAGCACCGTCGGGAACGGACCGTCACCTTTTGGCATATGTAAGAAGCCGGTGATCGGCGCGCCGCCAGCGACGGGAAACTCCATCTCACGCAGCGTGCCCGGTAATCGCTGTGCGGCCTCTTCATAGGCACGATTCGCCAAAGCCTGTGCCTGCTCTGCCAGCTCATCGCCTTTCAGGTGTGGGTAAGCGGCAATGTTGTACAACGTAGACGCATGCAGCCAGTGGCGTCCGCTCACCTGCGGATCCTCTTCCATAGACGCTTTCTGTTGCCAGTCCATCGCCTGCTTCGCCCACTCATAGATCCAGTTCCCACCGCGATAGCCGATAACCGTATCGTAGAGTTCTTTATCTGTACGCTCGGCTTCGCTCATCACGATACGTGCCTGCACCTCAAGGATTTCACGCGGGTCGACGCCGCGCCAGATCCACATCAGGCGATTCACCATGCGATACCAGTGCGGAATGGTTTTGCCATCCAGGGCAGATTGTACGGACGGCTGCGCGCCGTGATTAAAACGACGAACCAGTGTTGACGTTTCAGGGTGTTTGAAGCGGGGTTTAAACAGGACTTCGCTGAGGTTAGCCTGTGACATGATTGCAGCCTCCATGAGTACTCACTAAGGCATAGTGTAACCTGACACAGCACAAAAAGAACAACGCCCGGCAGTTGCCAGGCGTTGAAAACTTTTTAGATTAGCGACCAGAGATCGGCGGGACGAACACTACGCCCATATCCCACGGCTGCTCAATCCAGGTATCCTGAGGGATATCAACAACATAATCATTCACCAGCGGGCGACCAGCCGGCTTAGCGAAGATAGTGACGAAATGCGCTTTAGGATACATTTCGCGAATCGCAACGGCTGTACCACCGGTGTCAACCAGGTCATCAATTACGATGAAACCTTCACCGTCGCCTTCGGCACGCTTCAGCACTTTCAGTTCGCGCTGGTTGTCGTGATCGTAGCTGGAGATGCATACGGTATCGACATGACGAATACCCAATTCACGCGCCAGCAATGCGCCCGGCACCAGACCACCACGGCTAACGGCAATAATGCCTTTCCATTGTTCAGAAGGCATCAGGCGGCTTGCCAGTTTACGTGCATGGATCTGCAACATGTCCCAGGTGACGACGTATTTTTCGCTCATGTGAAGTGTCCCAGCCTGTTTATCTACGGCTTAAAAAGTGTTCGAGGGGGAAATAGGTTGCGCGAGATTATAGAGATCTGACGCACTAAAAACCAGTGTTTCGCGGAATCCGCGCCTCTTTTTGCATGCTTTATGCTAGCCGTCAGCGGAGAAAGTGGTATTCTCAATCGCATCGCGCAAGCCTGGCTTGTGGTGTTTTTAATTCTGCTAACCCCGTGGCCTGCAAGCAAGTTTTGTAGGACATCGCCAAGGAGACTCAACGTGTCTGAACTGTCTCAATTATCCCCGCAACCGCTATGGGATATTTTTGCCAAAATCTGTTCTATTCCTCATCCGTCCTATCATGAAGAGCAGCTCGCTGAACACATTCTGAGCTGGGCCCAAGAGAAAGGTTTCCACGTCGAGCGCGATCAAGTCGGTAATATCCTGATTCGCAAACCCGCAACTGCAGGTATGGAAAACCGCAAGCCGGTCGTTCTGCAGGCGCACCTGGATATGGTCCCGCAGAAAAACAACGACACCGTGCACGACTTCACTAAAGATCCTATCCAGCCTTATATTGACGGCGAATGGGTGAAAGCCCGTGGCACCACGCTGGGTGCGGATAACGGCATCGGTATGGCGTCTGCGCTGGCCGTTCTGGCTGATGACAGCGTGGTACACGGTCCGCTGGAAGTGCTGCTGACCATGACCGAAGAAGCGGGTATGGATGGCGCGTTTGGTCTGCAGGCTAACTGGCTGCAGGCAGATATCCTGATCAACACCGACTCAGAAGAAGAAGGTGAGATCTACATGGGTTGCGCAGGCGGTATCGACTTTACCTCTAACCTGCCGCTGTCCCGTGAAGCAATCCCGGCTGGATTCCAGAGCTTTAAGCTGACGTTAAAAGGCCTAAAAGGCGGTCACTCCGGCGGCGAAATCCACGTGGGTCTCGGTAACGCGAACAAACTGCTGGTACGCTTCCTGGCGGGCCACGCTGAAGAGCTGGATCTGCGTCTGGTTGATTTCAACGGCGGTACGCTGCGTAACGCGATTCCGCGTGAAGCCTTTGCCACCCTCGCCGTGGCTGCAGATAAAGTTGATGCGTTAAAAGCGCTGGTCAACACCTATCAGGAAATCCTGAAAAACGAACTGGAAGCCAAAGAGAAGAACCTGGCTCTTCTGCTGGATGCCGTAACTCAAGACAAAGCCGCGCTGACCGCTCAGTCTCGCGACAGCTTTGTGCGTCTGCTGAACGCCACCCCGAACGGCGTAATCCGCAACTCTGACGTCGCCAAAGGCGTGGTTGAGACCTCTCTGAACGTCGGCGTTGTCACAATGACTGACGACAATGTTGAAATTCACTGCCTGATCCGTTCCCTGATCGACAGCGGTAAAGACTACGTGGTGAGCATGCTGGATTCACTGGGTAAACTGGCTGGCGCGAAAACCCAGGCAAAAGGCGGATACCCAGGCTGGCAGCCGGATGCTAACTCTCCGGTTATGCACCTGGTTCGTGAAACCTATCAGCGTCTGTTCAATAAAACGCCGAATATCCAGATCATCCACGCTGGTCTGGAATGTGGTCTGTTCAAGAAACCGTATCCAGATATGGACATGGTTTCCATCGGGCCAACTATCACCGGTCCGCACTCCCCGGATGAGCAGGTTCATATCGAAAGCGTCGGCCATTACTGGACGCTGCTGACTGAACTGCTGAAGTCTATTCCGGCGAAGTAAGATTCTGCGCTAAATGCCGGATGACGCTACGTTTATCTGGCCTACATGCTGGTTTGTAGGCCGGATAAAGTTGTTACGCAGCCATCTGGCCTGCACGCTGGTTTGTAGACCGGATAAGGCGTTTACGCCGACATCCGGCAATTGTTCTGAGTCACAGCCCCAACAGTAGCTGTCTTTCCATTTGTGGATCCAGCAGCGTGACGTGTAATCCCACCAGCCTGACGCCTCGCCCTCCCCTACGCTCGTCCCAGGTCTTGCGCGCTGTCGTAATTAAGTCATCTTTATTTAAGCGCGGCCAGACGTGCTCCTGCGTAGTCTGCTGAAAATCATTAAACTTGAGTTTTATCCCCTGGCGAGCGATCAGCAGATCCGGCTTTACCTTTGCCAGACGCCGTTCCAGCTCAGGATAGAGCCGTTCAATTATCGCCTCACACTCCGACCACTCGTGAATATCTTCCGCCAGCGTACGCTCCACGCCGACGGATTTACGCAGCCTGTCGTTGTTGACGTCCCGTTCGTCAATCCCCTGACTGCGCTCCCACAGCATACGACCAAACTTGCCGAAGCGTTTGAGCAGCATTGCCAGGTCGTATTTTTGAACATCTTCGCAGGTACGTAATCCCATTGATTCCAGCTTAGCGGCGGAGACTTTGCCAACGCCGGGAATTTTGCCTAACGGTAATGTTCTGAGGAATTCAGGAACATCGGCAGGGGTAATCACATATTGCCCATTGGGTTTGTTGAGATCGGAAGCTATTTTTGCCAGAAATTTTACCGGCGCAATTCCGGCAGAGGCGGTTAACTGTAACTCGTTAAAAATTGTCTGGCGGATTTCCTGAGCGATCAGCGTAGCTGAGCCGTGGCAGTGGGTGCTGTCGGTCACATCCAGATAGGCTTCATCCAGCGAAAGTGGTTCTATCAGCGAGGTATAGCGGGAGAAAATAGCCTGAATCTGGCGGGAGGCTTCTTTATAGGCCTCGTAACGACCAGGTAATAAAGTGAGATGCGGACACAGCTTTAATGCCATTCCCGTTGGCATTGCGCTACGCACGCCAAATTTGCGCGCCGGGTAATTGGCCGTGCTGATGACCCCCCGACGTTCTCGACTGCCACCAATAGCAATGGGAATATCACGCAGGGCGGGGTTGTCGCGCATTTCCACCGCCGCGAAAAAGCAGTCCATATCGACATGTATGATTTTACGCATCGTTTGTCTCCCACATTACTGTTTAAGTATACAGTATTTTTATGTTGTGAGAAGTATGGTTGTACCTAATGCTGGGCCGTTCCTGACCCATTATCCATCCAGCACGAATAAGACCCAATGAAGCGCAGTAACCAGCAAAATACGCCAGTGTCTGACTGCCTTTAAGCGCAATTTTCCGTATAAAGAAAAACTAAAGTGTAAACGCCGCACGAGAGACTTGCGAAAAACTCTCTTGGTGCTAATGTGAGCGCTCCAGATCCAGATTTATCCGATTTGGGGATTCTTTTTGCCGTCCTGGCGTGTGTGATCGTTTTATCAAGGAATAAGCAGTATGCGTAAAATCGCATTTTTTCTTGCGATGCTTTTATTGCCGTGCGTTTCATTTGCCGGTTTGCTGAGCAGCAGCAGCCCGACTACGCCTGTCAGCAAAGAATATAAGCAGCAATTAATGGGCTCCCCCGTTTATATCCAGATCTTCAAAGAAGAGCGAACCTTGGATCTGTACGTCAAGATGGGCGAACAGTATCAATTGCTCGACAGCTATAAGATCTGCAATTATTCCGGCGGCTTAGGGCCGAAACAGCGTCAGGGTGATTTCAAAAGTCCGGAAGGATTTTACAGCGTACAGCGTGGACAGCTGAAACCGGATAGCCGCTTCTATAAAGCGATTAACATTGGTTTCCCTAACGCCTACGACCGCGCACACGGTTATGAAGGTAAGTACCTGATGATCCACGGTGCCTGTGTTTCCGTCGGCTGCTACGCAATGACCGACAACGGCATTGATGAGATTTTCCAGTTTGTGACAGGTGCTCTGGTGTTCGGGCAGTCCAGCGTACAGGTTAGCATTTACCCGTTCCGCATGACCGATGCCAACATGCAACGCCATAAGTTCTCGTATTACAAAGATTTCTGGGCCCAGTTAAAGCCGGGATACGATTACTTTGAACAAACACGTAAACCACCGACCGTTTCCGTCGTCGATGGTCGTTACGTCGTCAGCAAGCCGTTGAGTCACGAAGTGGTTCAGCCGCAACTGGCATCAAACTACACGCTCCCCGAGACAAAATAATGCCCACTCGCCTGGCATAATCTTTTGCCAGGTTTCATTGCCGGTTAACGGTTGAGTGGCAATCACGGTGACCACATCATTGGGTGTGGTCTCTGAGCTAAAATCGATTTCCACGTCCTGATCCAGCAATGTCGCCACGCCAAACGGCGCACGACGCGTGATCCAAAACAGGTTGGTCGAACAGAAGGCCATCACATAGCGCCCGTCAGACAACAGCATGTTGAAGACGCCCTTCTCCCGCAGTTCTCCTGCCAGCATCGCGATATATTTAAACACTGCCGTCATATTGCCAGGCGTGCGCGGATAACGCTCCGTCAGCTTGTGGAGCAGCCAGCAGAACGCTTTTTCGCTGTCGGTTTCCCCGACCGGACGGAAATTTCCGGTTTCCAGCGATTTATAGCCACTGAGCTGTCCATTATGAGCATAGGTCCAGTTGCGTCCCCACAGTTCGCGGGTAAAGGGATGGGTATTTTCCAACGCCACTTCGCCACGGTTCGCCTGACGAATATGGGCAATCACGGAACAGGATTTAATGGGGTAGTCTTGTACCAGTTTGGCGATAGGCGAATTAAAGCTGGGTTGCGGATCTTTAAACGTACGGCAGCCCTTACCTTCATAAAACGTAATACCCCAGCCGTCTTTGTGCGGCCCGGTCCCTCCGCCGCGCTGAACCAGCCCGGTGAAGCTAAAGCAGATATCGGTTGGCACATTGGCGCTCATCCCGAGCAGTTCGCACATACATCACCTACCTTAACACGGTGCTCTGCCTGATGGCGCTGCGCTTATCAGGCCTACGTGGAGTTCATGTAGGCCGGATAAGACGTCTTCACGTCGCCATCCGGCAAAAACACAGAATAAATTACCCGCTTACTTAACCATCTCTTTTTCGATCAGCTGGATCAGGATATGGATCACTTTGATATGAATTTCCTGAATACGGTCAGCGTAGCCAAAGTGCGGCACGCGAATTTCGATATCCGCGCTGCCCGCCATTTTTCCGCCATCTTTACCGGTCAGGGTGATCACTTTCATCCCTTTCTCACGCGCTGCGGCAATCGCTTTAATTACGTTACCGGAATTACCCGAAGTCGAGATGCCTAGCAGGACATCACCTTCACGACCCACGGCTTCTACGTAGCGAGAGAACACATAATCGTAACCAAAATCGTTGCTGACGCAGGAGATATGGCTGACGTCAGAGATAGCGATAGCAGGGTAACCAGGACGGTTTTCACGATAGCGTCCGGTCAGCTCTTCGGCAAAGTGCATCGCGTCGCAATGGGAACCGCCGTTACCGCAAGAAAGTACCTTACCGCCCGCTTTAAAGCTGTCTGCCAACAGGACCGCCGCGCGCTGAATGGCGTGAATATTGGCGTCATCTTTAAGAAAATTAGCCAGCGTTTCCGCCGCTTCGCTCAGTTCGTTACGAATAAGATCCTGGTACATGAGGATATCCTTCAGCATGAATGTAAATGACAAGATGCAGTGTACCGGATAGCGCTACCAGCGAGAAGTACAAGCCACAGGAATGGCGGCGGCTTTTGATTTTTTGTGCCGGTTAAAACAGCAACAATGTGAGCTTTGTTGTAATTATTTTGTAAACACATTGCTAAAAGAATTTACATCCACTACAAACATATCATCACAAGTGGTCAGACCTCCTACAAGCAAGGGAGCTTTTCGTTATGATGATTTTGAGTATTATCGCTACGGTTGTTCTGCTCAGCGTTCTGTTTTATCACCGCGTGAGCTTATTCCTCAGCAGTTTAATTTTGCTCGCTTGGACGGCTGCGCTTGGCGTGGCTGGCCTGTGGTCAGTCTGGCTGCTGGTTCCTCTGGCCATTATCCTCGTGCCGTTTAACTTTACGCCGATGCGCAAATCCATGATCTCTGCGCCGGTGTTCCGCGGCTTCCGTAAAGTCATGCCACCGATGTCGCGTACTGAGAAAGAAGCGATTGATGCGGGTACAACCTGGTGGGAAGGTGACCTGTTCCAGGGCAAGCCTGACTGGAAAAAACTGCATAACTATCCTCAACCGCATCTGACCGCTGAAGAACAAGCGTTTATTGATGGTCCAGTGGAAGAAGCGTGCCGCATGGCGAACGACTTCCAGATCACTCACGAACTCGCGGATCTGCCGCCGGAACTGTGGGCATATCTGAAAGAACACCGCTTCTTCGCGATGATCATTAAGAAAGAGTACGGCGGGCTGGAATTCTCAGCATATGCTCAGGCTCGCGTTCTGCAGAAACTCTCCGGCGTTTCCGGGATCCTGGCGATCACCGTTGGCGTACCTAACTCATTAGGCCCAGGCGAACTGCTGCAACATTACGGCACCGAAGAGCAGAAAAATCATTACCTGCCGCGTCTGGCTCGCGGTCAGGAGATCCCATGCTTTGCTCTGACCAGCCCGGAAGCAGGCTCCGACGCAGGGGCGATCCCTGATACCGGCGTGGTTTGTATGGGCGACTGGCAGGGCCAACAGGTGCTGGGTATGCGCCTGACCTGGAACAAACGTTATATTACGCTGGCGCCTATCGCCACGGTACTGGGTCTGGCATTTAAACTCTCTGACCCGGAAAAACTGCTGGGTGGTGAAGAAGATCTCGGCATTACCTGTGCGCTGATCCCAACCTCAACGCCGGGCGTACAAATTGGGCGTCGTCACTTCCCGCTGAACGTGCCGTTCCAGAACGGTCCGACCCTCGGTAAAGATGTGTTTGTACCGATTGATTACATCATCGGTGGTCCGAAAATGGCCGGTCAGGGCTGGCGCATGCTGGTGGAATGTCTGTCTGTGGGACGTGGTATTACCCTGCCGTCTAACTCGACGGGCGGCGTGAAATCAGTCGCAATGGCCACCGGCGCATATGCGCACATTCGTCGCCAGTTCAAAATCTCCATCGGCAAGATGGAAGGTATTGAAGAACCGTTGGCACGTATTGCCGGTAACGCCTACGTGATGGACGCTGCGGCATCACTGATTACCTACGGCATTATGCTGGGTGAAAAACCGGCGGTGCTGTCGGCTATCGTGAAATATCACTGTACCCACCGTGGGCAGCAGTCAATCATCGATGCGATGGATATCACTGGCGGTAAAGGCATTATGCTTGGCGAAAGCAACTTCCTCGCCCGCGCTTATCAAGGTGCGCCAATCGCCATTACCGTTGAAGGTGCCAACATTCTGACCCGTAGCATGATGATCTTCGGTCAGGGTGCGATTCGCTGCCATCCGTATGTTCTGGAAGAGATGGCTGCGGCACAGAGTAACGATGTGAATGCGTTCGACAAGCTGCTGTTCAAACACATCGGTCACGTTGGCAGTAACAAAGTGCGCAGCTTCTGGCTTGGCCTGACACGTGGCTTAACCAGCAGCACGCCAACCGGCGATGCGACCAAACGTTACTACCAGCACCTGAACCGTTTGAGCGCCAACCTGGCCCTGCTTTCAGATGTGTCCATGGCCGTACTGGGCGGTAGTCTGAAGCGCCGTGAACGTATCTCCGCGCGTCTGGGCGATGTGTTAAGCCAGCTGTATCTGGCCTCTGCGGTACTGAAACGTTATGACGATGAAGGCCGTAATGAAGCGGACCTGCCGTTGGTTCACTGGGGCGTTCAGGATGCGTTGTACAAAGCGGAACAGGCGATGGACGATCTGCTGAAAAACTTCCCGAACCGTCTGGTCGCGGGCTTGCTGAACGTGGTTATCTTCCCGACCGGTCGTCACTACGACGCGCCGTCTGACAAGCTGGACCATAAAGTCGCGAAGATTTTGCAGGTTCCGAGTGCTACTCGTTCTCGTATTGGTCGCGGTCAATATCTGACGCCAAGCGAGCATAACCCGGTTGGTTTGCTGGAAGAGGCGCTGCTGGATGTCATTGCAGCCGACCCTATCCACCAGCGGATCTGTAAAGAGTTGGGTAAAAACCTGCCATTTACCCGTCTCGACGAACTGGCGCACAATGCGCTGGCGAAAGGGCTGATTGATAAAGATGAAGCCGCGATTCTGGTGAAAGCCGAAGCGAGTCGCCTGCGCAGTATCAACGTGGATGACTTTGAACCCGAGGAGCTGGCGACTCAGCCGGTAAAGCTGCCAGAGAAAGTGCGTAAAGTCGAAGCCGCATAACGATATACGCACAACGTTTAGCCCCGCTTAATGCGGGGCTTTTTATTGCCACATTTTCATTAATGCTCATGCTACAGTGTCAAAATGTTGTTCAACGAGGAGCCTCGATCGTGCCTGGTTTGAAAATTACTCTGCTGCAACAACCCTTGATCTGGATGGATGGCCCGGCCAACCTGCGCCATTTTGACCGACAACTGGAAACCGTCGCCGGACGTGATGTCATCGTGTTGCCCGAGATGTTTACCAGTGGATTTGCCATGGAAGCGGCAAATAAATCGTTGCCGCAGGAAGAGGTCGTCAGTTGGATGCGCGCCAAGGCGCAACAGACTAACTCCCTGATCGCTGGCAGCGCTGCTATCCAGTCTGAACGCGGCCCGGTAAACCGCTTTTTTCTGGTTGAGCCCGAAGGTAATGTGCATTTCTACGACAAGCGCCATCTGTTCCGCATGGCGGATGAGCATCAGCATTACCAGGCGGGTGACGCGCGCGTTATTGTTGAATGGCGCGGCTGGCGCATTCTGCCGTTGGTCTGTTATGACCTGCGTTTTCCGGTATGGTCGCGCAATCGCAACGATTACGACCTGGCGTTGTATGTTGCCAATTGGCCTGCGCCGCGTTCGCTGCACTGGCAGCTTCTGCTTGCCGCACGGGCGATTGAGAACCAGGCTTATGTAGCAGGATGTAACCGCGTGGGCACAGACGGTAACGGCCATCATTATCGCGGTGACAGCCGGGTGATTAATCCGCAGGGTGAGATTATTGCCACCGCCGAGCCGCATCAGGCCACACGCATTGACGCCGAGCTGTCACTCTCAGCGCTGCGCGAGTATCGCGAGAAGTTTCCCGCCTGGCAGGACGCCGACCCGTTTACGCTATAACTATCGCCTTCACTCCCGCTGCGCTACGTTTCTTGTGGCGGGATTGTTTCACTCCGTAACCAACCGCAAAACAAATTCGCGTGGCGACATGCGGTGAGCATCGTATTCTGCAAAGGATAATCACTCGTAACCAGCGGGTGGCAGACAATGTCGATAATTTCCTTATCAGGATTTCAATAATGAAGAACTTCTTACGCATGACTTTGCTGGCGGCTACCTTAGCGGGCGCTTCTTTTAGTACGCTTGCAGCAAACGTATCCAATGTTCCTGCTCCAGCTCAGGACCCGGTCGTTCAGCATCTTAAGCTGACCAACGACCAGGTGGCGCAGATTAAAAAACTGCACCAGCAACTTGAAACCAACGTAAGCCAGATTTCGGTGAAAGATGTTAAAGACGGCGCGTTGATTGACGTCATCAAGTCCGGGAAATGGGATGAAGCTGCCGTTCAGAAACAGCTTTCTGCGTTCAGCAACATCGAACAGCAGGCGCGTTATTATCGCGTAAAATACTATTTTGACCTGAACAAAGTGCTGACCCCAGAACAGCGCCAGCAGGTGCAAAAAGATATCGCACAGACGCTGAGCGAGTAATTGTCAGAGCCTGAGTCAGCAATGATTCAGGCTTTTCGGTAAAATTTCCTGCTCAAACAGAAAGCCCTGTACAGCATCTGCGCCGCTCATACGGCAAATGGCATAATCCTGTGGCGTTTCTACTCCCTCAATGACAACCCGCTCACCCAGCCCACGAAATTGATTGACCAGAACCCTCAACTGCCACTCCGATGTTCTGAACTGATGAAACATTCCACTTTCAATTTTGATGGCATCGAAACGGATGCCCGACAGCCGCCAGACAAAAAATAGCTCAGGCGAAACATCATCCAGCCACACGCGAAACCCGTGACGCACCAGCGTTTTTACGGCGATGCATACGGCCTGCTGCTCTGCCTTATCCAGGCGCATCATGGAGCCCGGATCCTGAATTTCAATAACAATCCTCCCCTGATGCACCTGCTTTGTGAGACGTGTGATCCATGACAGACTGGTCAGCATCCTGACGGATAAATTCAGCGAATAGCTTCCAGAGAGAGCCAGCACCCGCTGCATTTGCCATAGAAAAAGCTGCTGTTTTGCCGCAATGGAAAGGTGCTTGAAAAACAAATCCAGTGGGAGCGGTGTGCGTACCTGGCTTAACACCTCACAGACATCCAGCGATGCGTCATCAAAAAAATGAATGCGCTGCAAACGGATCCCGGTGATCCGCAGCAGTTCGGCGTTGCGGGGAAGTTCTGGCACATAACGGGCCTGTTCACTGAATCTGTTCATATCATTCCATTATTTTATTAAAAGGACGCCGTGCATCCTGCAGCCACGGGATACGGCGATCGTTTGGGTATATCAGGCAAAAGCGCGTCGCCAGACGATGCGCCTCGACCAGGTCGCGCTGTTGCAACGCCAGTAAGATTTGCGTGAAGGAGACATTAGGGTCTGGGTGAACGCGCACATAGTCAGGCGCCCAGCGGCGAACCTCCTCCAGCCAACGTGCGTCCCGGGAACGCTGATACCGTTGCAGATACCCCATCTGGACATCAAACCGATAGCGACTGGTAAGAAGCCAGCCTCCGACAGGGAGCGGTTCGGCAAGTTGCCACTGCGTTGACTGCCTCTCCGCCAGCGTCAATTGCTGTTGCGTGTGCAGCGTGAGAAGCAGCAATGGCGCGACGGTCAGTAACGAGATAAACCCTGCCGCGCGAATCAGCGACGTCGACGTAAGCGCCAGGCGTATTCCCGTTCGCGCGTTGTCTGCACATCGAAGCAGCAGGATCAACAGCAGCCAGTGTGGCGTTGACTGCCTGACGGGGTATTCCGTCAACATATGAATAACCACCGGCAGTGCCGCCACCAGGCAGGCACGACGCCAGCAATTACCGTGCAGCCAGAGCCATAAACCTCCCGCTATAAAACAGAGTGCCCCCGCCAGCCCAACCAGACCGCCCTCCACCAGCCACAGCACCAGTTCGTTGTGCGGATGCGAAATGCTGCCCAGCCCCAATGGCCCCGCGCATTCGAGAAATACGGCAGCAAAACTGCCCACGCCCCACCCCATCCACGGGCGTTCGGCAAATAATTCCAGCGACATTTTCAGCACCGTCCAGCGCACTTGAGAAGTCGTCAGATGATCGACCGTGACCACTGACAAAAAATGGCGAGCGGCTGCGCCTGTCGCCACGCCTAACGCCAGCGGCAGTAGAAGCAGCAGTAGCGTGCGCCGTTGCGCCGGGAAAACCGCCAGCAGCAGCACTTCACCGACGACCAGAGACAGGTAGCCGGTTTGCGACTGAGATTCATGCAGCACAAATCCCATCAACACCAGGCCCATCCCAATGACAATTCGATACCCGTCGCGTAGCCGTAAAAAGAGCAGTACTGACAGCAGCACGCCGCAGGCCGTGAAGCTGGCCAGCAGATTGACCTGCTGAAAAATCCCGTAGGGCCGCGTGCCGCGTCGCCAGGCAAACTCCCAGTACTCAACGCCCGGCAAATGCCAGTACTGATAGACAAACGCCAGACATTCAATCACGCACGCCCCCCATAACAGAGCCAGCAGCGCCGTCAGGGTGTTTGCCGTGAGCGGAATTTGTAATGTGACCAGATAGACGCTCACACCTCCCAGTAACGTCCCCGCCACCAGCAGTGCCTCGGCCTGCCAGACATCAGGCGTTAGCAGGCAAAGCAACGTCAGGATGAACGCCCCGACTGTAAAACACGCAGCGGGCACAGTGATGCGCCAGCGTTGGCGAGGAACCAGCATCAATACGCTTGCAGCCAGTACAACAGCGTAGATCCAGCTCGTAATATTAAGCGGCAACGACAGGCCGCTGCCGCCGTTGTTCGGCCAGTAGAGATGCATGGCCCCACACCAGAAAAACAGACTAATACCGAGCAATAATTTCTGCGCAGGCAGCGGCGCAATGCGATTCAGTACGTTCATCATGCTACTGGTAGTTCAACGTCCAGGTCCCGCTGGCGCTGAACGGACCGTATTCGAGAGACTGATTTTTTATCGCCGATGGCTCCGCTGCGACCCACGCCAAGAAATTCAGCGTCATCGAACCTTCTGTTATCTCTTTGACTGACGTGCTCTCATCAAGGCGGATTGCCGTGCCGTCCTCTTCGCTCATCCCAATCCCGATCCCTGACGCACCGCCTTGTTCACTACTATCCAGCGCCAGATGATCGGTCAGCTCCGCATCCTCACGACCGCTGAAGGTAACCGAGATCCCACGGAAAACCTCCGGGTTGCAGTCGCGTAACTGGATGCTGAATTTTTCCGGCTTACTGCGCCCCGAGAGATAGAGATCCTGTGTCGCGATTTGCTTGAAATCGACCTCGATTTTGTCGCCTCCCGGTGCAAGGCTGCAGGCCAGGGCTCTGATGGTGCCGTGAAAATACATATCGCCGCCGACCAGTTTGGTGTCGGCCTGCGCCATGCCACCTAGCAGTAACATACTGGTCGCGAATAACGCCGAGAATCTCATGACATCCCCCTACTGAAACTGCGCGACAACGGTGGCAGAGGCTTCAAATTCACCTTCTTTCACACTTCCCACGCCCGGCTTTGCCACCGGTGCGGCGGTGAGATTCCAGTCGCCCTGATTCTGGTAAAACCCCTTCACGTTGTAGAATTGATTGGGCACGACGGTGCCACCACTCTCGTCTTTAAGCATAATGCCGAGATCGTCGCGCTTTTGTCCGCCGCTCAGCGTGCCAAGGAGATTACCGTTAAACCCCGCCGTGCCTGACGCCGTGGTCGTTTGTATACCAAGATTAATGTTCAGCGCACCCTGATCGAAGCTCCCGCCTTCACAGACCACATGTATAGGGACTGACTTGCTGTAGTTAGTGCCGTTGAGCCGGGCAGCGGATCCAGGCAGATCGCCAAACTCAATGCTGATTTTGTCTCCCCGGTTGAAGGTGCATTTGTCCGGGACAGTAATTAGCCCGGATTTAATCACCACGCGAGAAATCGCCGTGGTTGGCGTAGGTCCCGCGCTTCCCATGCGCCCGGCCACCTCCACCAGCGACTGGGAAGTGATATTGATGCCATTGATAATGGGTTTAGTGACAATAAACGTCACTTTCCCTTTTGAACCACTTTCAACGTTAGTCGCTCGCGTGTAGCCCTTACGTTTTTTACAGCTGTTGTTGCTGTTGCGGTTTGAAACGTTGGTAAAAGGCGCCTGCACATATTTTTTATAGCCCCCGGCAACCCACACCTGAACTTCCACATCCAGATACTCGTTTAGCCGAAAACGGTTCGCCCCCTGATTTGAAGGCGGCATCGTGGTTGTGGTGGTGTAGTAAATTGGTGCTCGGGAGATGTCAGCCTGTTCGCAATAGAAATTCACCACATACCAGCCGCCCAGATTCCATGGGAACGGCTCCGTTCTGCCACCCACGTGGTTTTTGCTGACATCCAGCGAGCTCAGTTCAATATCGTACTGATGCGGCGACCCACCTTCCGGCTCACCTTCTCCCTGTGTAAATGCCTGCCCGGCCAACGGACAGCCTGCCAGCACCACCCACAACAGCGTTTTACGTAATACGCTCATAGATACTCCAGCTTAAGTCTGACCAGACCGTTAAATTCTCCGGCGGTCACCTCTCGCCCAAAAGATTCCAGCGCGGCAAGAAAATGAATGGCGTTATCGCCCGGTTTGAGGATCCACATGCGTTGCGGTTGGTTCAGGTGGATTAACTGATTACGTTCAGTCAGTAGTCGGATGCCCGCGCCGCGAACATCGCCACGAATACGCCCCAAATCGCTGTTTTCCGGTGCGCCTTCAGCCATTAGCGTCATCGAAACACCACGCTCCACCGTGCTGTGCGCAAGCTCAGGCATCTCACTGGTCTGCCCAGGGAAATCCCTTAAGGTATGACCGGAGCCCTTTAAACAGCCATTCAGATACAGCGTGACCAATACCGGATCGCTGCGATCGCCGCCCTGGCGAAATCGGCTGGCGGAAATATCACCAAGATCGATAGTCTGATCGCGGGAGGCCATATCCAGCACGCACGGCGAAACGAACACCCGACCATGAAAGCGGACGTTGCCATACTCGCCGGACACGTTGCTCATATCCTGGCGACCGCTTGTGGCCTGAACCGAGCAGGCCATGCCCGCCATCAGCAGAGCGCAAAGCATCTTTTTCATTTACGAATCCTGTTACCGGGGCTGTTGCTCCATCGGCAATGCTTTACACACATTGCCTGTGCAGCTGAATTTCAATTCGGGATGACCGCCAAAATCGTTCACATACATCATGCTGAACTGGCTAACGCTGCCGTCGGCCACGCTGAAATCGAGAGATGACTTTGGTGAAACCATAATCCCAGGGAAGTCAGTCAGCCTGTCGCCGCCCTGCGCCTCAGACTTGCGGCTTAAGCCGATTAAGGTAACGAAGTACGGCGTTGGGTTATCCACACTCCAGCGCTGCCCCTGCTTATGAAAGACCAGTTGGTTTTGCCACACGGCGCCCGGTGTTTCCGGCACGATGGCGGTCGGACGGTAGAACAGTTTGATGCGCGACTGCATCGCCAGTTGCAGCACGTTCGGCTTATCCGGCTTGGGCGGAATTTCACGCACATTCAGGTAGAACAGACTTTCGCGATCCTGCGGCAGAGCGTTAATACCGCTGGTTTTTGTCACACGCGCAATGCCCTTTTGCCCGCCGTTAATCCGTTGCAGCGGCGGTAAAACCATCAACGGCGAGGTAATTTTTGTTCCATTAGCGTCTTCCACCCACGACTGAGCCAGAAACGGAATGCTCGGACTGGTGTTGGTTAAGTTCGCGCTGACAGATCGCGCATCACCAGTGATGATCAGACGGGTACGGTCAAGTGCAATGCCCGCCCATGAGGCGTTGATCTCTGCAATAAAAAGCAGACCGCAGACCACGGGTTTGAGCCAACGCTGCACGGAGTAAAATGCTTGATTTTTCATGACAAAATTCATTCAGGTTATTGATATTATTCACAAGGCAACAGCACGTTACCTTCCGGGTTGATTTGTTGCGGCACCTGTAAGTGACACTGCGCGCGACCGCCCCAGGCAACAGAAAGACGCTCGGCTGGATTCACACCCGCAATCCAGGCCATGCCGTTTTCCATCACCATGGCGACGCTGACACCGTTGGCGTTAAACACTTCGGCACCAAACGGCGGTACCGAACCATCTTTCAGGCGCAGCAGCGCCATCATTTTTTGCCCCTGCGCCACAGCGAAGCGCTGATAACCAATCGCGCCTTCCGTCAGGGTGTTGGTGACGATGGCTTTGGTCGCGGAAATGTCCTCGTCCATTGCGTCCACATCGATACGGGTATCAAAGCTGTGATAGCTGACGACGTCCGGTACGACGGCAATACCGAAGCGGTTTGAGTGCGCCTGTTCGCCGTTCAGCGGTACATTCGCCACACCGTCGGTATCAACCATCACCCTGGCGGTATTCATCGACGCCTGGCTGTTGTGTAGCGCCGCGCCATGACGCGTTGCGGTAAAGCCGCCGCGCATCGTGCCGCCAACGGAGAAATAGCGTGATTGCTGCCAGCTGACGTTAGATTCCAGTTCCGCCATCATGCTGCGATGCTTGTAGTAGCCATCAAACGCGGTGTGCCCTTCACCGGAAACCCCTGCGCGCAGTCGCCATGGATTGTTACGGTCGCGGTTATCGGAATACGAAACCATCTGACTGGTCTGGCTGCCGCTGTTTTGCACTTCATAATCCATTGAGCGGCCATCGCTCCATGGCACCGAAATGGACAGCGAAAGGCTGTCGTCCCGTTTGCCCTGATACTCAGAGCGGTAAGCGGCAAGGTTGGCACTGATCCCCTGAATGCCTGCGAACGAAAAGCTGTGCCCCATCGACATCCCGTAACGATCCTGAGAGCCACGATCCCAGTAATTCTGGTGGGTATAGGTCAGGTACAGCGTGGTCGCTAATTGCGGGTCGTCAGCAAAAAAGGTCTTGTTACCGGTGATGGTGTACATCTCTTTTTCGTTGCCGGCGCTGTTGTTATTTTCATACTGCTCGTCGAGGAACTGCGAGAAGGTGCGGAAGTTACGCTGTGAAAAACGGTAACCGGCAAAGGTGATGGCGCTGTTGTATTCATCAAAGGTTTTGGCATAACTGAGCTTAAAGGACATCCCTTTTTGTTCAGCCTGATGCTTCACCCGGCTCACGGATTGCGTCGCATCAGCCGACAGCGCGCCCAGCCAGCTCAAATCCCGCCCAATCCCCATCGACCAGGCGTTATAGCGATCGCCAGTGAGTAACGCGCCACCGTATAGTGACCACGCATTGCTGACCCCCCATGAAAAATCACCGCTATAAAATGCAGGTCCCTGGACGTCGTGGTTATAACGCGATGGCTTACCGACGGCGGCGTTGTAACGAACATAGCCCGGGCGCGTCAGATAAGGGATATCGGCCGTATTGACCTGAAAGGTTTGTACGCTGCCATCCTGCTCTTCGACGCGAACATCCAGCGTGCCGCGTACCGAGCCGTGTAGATCCTGAATATTAAATGGCCCCGCAGGAACGGTGGTTTGATAGATAACACGCCCTTGCTGACTGACGGTGACCTTCGCATTACTGCGGGCGATGCCGTGCACTTCGGGCGCGTAGCCCTGCAAATTCGGTGGTAGCATGCGCTCGTCGCTGGCGAGGTTAGCCCCGGTAAATCGCACTGAATCAAACACCTGGGAATTCAGATATATTTCACCGACCGTCAGTTTTGCAGCCTGCATCGGTAACGGGCGATAGGCATAGATCTGATCCCAGTCGATACGCCCACGATTTTCATCCGAAGCATAATTGGCCTGATACTGGCCACGAAAGCGCCACGCACCGAGGTTAAAGCCCGTCTGTCCATAACCAGACAGTGAGCGGTAATGATCGCCACCTTGTTCGTAATGTGTGGCCTGGCCCGAAACGCTGTAGTCGAAAATCAGTCCCGCGACGCCGTTATCCCAGCGCTCCGGCGGCGTCCAGTCTGGATCGGTATATTTCATCCATGCCTGAGGCACGGTAATGTCCAGTACGCCTGCGCTATTATTCAGCACCACACCCGGCAGGCGGGAAATGTCATAGCAGGTCGCGCTAATCGGATGAATATAGGTCAGCGCCTCTTCTTTGAGCGCCAGTAATTCGAGCTGTTGCGGCGTCAGGCACGCCATGGATTTATGCGAGTTGGCAGGATCAACGATATAACGGATCGACTGCTGAGGGATCTCCTGGCTGTTAATACGAACATCCAACAGATATTCTCCGGGAGTCACAAAGTTGCCTTCGGAAAAACGCTGTAAATCGACATTTTGTCTGTCACTGGCATCCAGGACGTCAGTATTAAATTCAATAGACTCATCCGCTTCAGCCCATGAAGAGGCACAGACCAGAGCAATTAAAAGCGCCAGACGTTTTTTATCTGTTTTCAGCGTGATCATTTTCGTTCGCAAACCTTCAGATACCCGAATTGCTGTGCAGCTCAGAGATAATTCACAACAAAATGCGTGACTGCAGTAAATTCACCAGACGTCATTCTTCCGTCGCGGGAGATCAAATAAGCCGTAAAATTGAGCGTGTTTTTCCCGGGGTTAAGCGCATAATCCGGTGATGGCTCACCTAAATGAATTTGCTTGCCTTTGCCGTCATATATTTCTATCGCTAAATTTTCAGTTTCCGATTGCACGCTCAGATAATCAGGATTGTCACTATCCGGTGCGCCGGAAAAGGTAATATTGGCGCGTTGGAACAGATTCCCAGGGTGTTGAGAATCCCCTAATGAACATCCCAGCAAATGAATGCTGAAATCATGCGCAGATACTTTTTCAGGTTTTCCGGAAATATCTCTGGCTGAGAGGTCATCAAATTCAACCAGCAGCGACCGGTCGCGTGGATCGACATAACAGGCAGCCTCAATAATATTTCCCCGCATGCGCATTTTGCCGGGCGTACTGACAAGACGATGGGTGTCAGCCAAAACCCATGCAGGCGATATGAAGATAAAAAGCAGTAAAATACGCCATCCAGGCATCACCGCATTTCCTTTCAGTTATTCGCAGGAAGGGTTAAGCAGGCGCATAATTGCGCCCGCAGCAGATCGTTACTGATAATCGATCTGGAAATTAACGGTAGATTCGAAGTCACCCGGGGTTACGGCTGCGGATGCGTTGTTGGCCTGCAGGTAAGCAACGAAATCAATGTCGGTTTCGCCATCGGTAATGTTGACCTGAGATGCGGCTTCGCCCCATTTCACATCCTGATTACCACTGTCAATCATACCGATGCCCGCGCCCTTTGCTGTACCCGAGGTAAATGCAGCCAGCGCATTGTTGTCGGTATCAATCGTTGCCGGGGTGTAGGTTACTGTGGCGGTTTTCGCAACAGTTGTATCGCAGCCCTGCAGAACGATTTTGGCATGCTTAACACCAGCACGTTGGTTGTCTTTTAACTGAGAAGTTGGGATCTCACCAAAATTAACCTGCACCGGGCTGGATTCAGGGGCCAGACCGCATGCGGAATTAACCAGAGAACCAGTGAAGTGAATTTTACCGTTAGTCGGTTCAACATTTTTTGCAGCGAAAGCAGAAGATGCAGTAAAAGTCATTCCCGCCATCAGCGCACAAGCCACAGCCACGTTTTTCATTTTCATATTACTACTTAACCTTATATCTGTTTTTTGGTTATTCCGACGATCTATTTCCACAGACAATTTATGCAAGGGAAACCCTGATCTGCTGGTGGCGGAAGCGCATTTCCTTGCAAACAATCCATCTCAAGCCACCCTGTATTTTGAACTTCATTGGTATTCCATCCGAAATACCGCCCACAGTTGTTTACGCTGTTTCGGGGCTTATATTAAGTCGACGAAAAAATGACACAATGCAAAAATCCGGTATTAATCAAACTCAGGGAATCGTGTTGTAACACTGTCTGTAGAGCGATCGTTTACCTAAAAAACAGCCAAAAAACACGCCAATACCAGTGTTAATGTCTATTATTTATAATTTTTATAGAGTTTTTATCTATCAACTATTTTTTTATTTAGCCAGAAGAACAGGCAAAATGTATTTATGAATGTTTTGTAAAAATGAAATTGGGCATCAAAATCGAGTAATGACAATAAGATAGTGAAAGAGAGGAAGGAGATTGGAGGATTCTATTAGATATATTAAGAGATTGTTATATAAATATTAATAAAGCGATCTATGGTGCAATCATTTTTTATAAATGAATTATGTTATGCTATTGCTTCCCCCACTCGAATGCGAGATATCCTGCTTTAAAGGAGACATCAGTGATTTCTCATATACCAATAAACAAAATTAAATCCGTAATTATTGGTGAAGGCTTAGTTTTCAGACCACATAAAAATACCCTAAAAGACCTGGCATCTGGTGAAATGGCCACATTGAATAATGTGGCAACACAATTACTGCTCTATCTGTTGCAAAATGGTAAAGAGATATCCTCACGCGATGAAATTCTGCGGAATGTTTTCCAGCATAATGGCGCCAGAGCGACGGATGCTAATCTCAATCAGCACATTTCATTTCTGCGCAAAGCAATAACGTCTACGGGCCATCCTGCAGAACTGATCGTCACCATTCCGCGAATAGGATTTCGGATGAGCGACGCCAGTATCAATATTCAGCAACTGGAGGAATCGCAAGCGCCCACCAGAATAGTCAATGTTGCATTGACGCCTAGGAAAAAGAAACGAAACCTGTGGCCTGTCACGATAACAACGTTAATTACCAGCATCGCCGTGCTGGCGACAGCGTGGTTAACATGGATACCCAATGAAATCGCGATGACGGACGCGGCGATCCTGCGGACTATCGACTACGAGCAATGCCGTGTGCATATATTAGGAAACGCCCTCACCGACACCATAACCGAAAAAAAAGCGCTGGATATTTTCAAGTCCGTGGGTATTAACCCCAACTGTTCGTACCCAAAAGATCTGTATCTCAATACCTGGGCGAGCAACCATAATCTGGTTGAGTGGTCGTTTGCCGCTGAATGCGGGCTAAACCTCGGCTATTACCATTGCATCAGCCAGTATCGCCATCATGAGGAATGATATGAAGCAGGAAAGCGATCACTCTCCTTTACTATGGTCAGTCGTGATTGCCATTTTTGGGCTAGCGGCTATCGCTTTTTTTATTATCGCCGGGAATGCGAAAAAACAAGAAATCAGTTTTTCCTGCTCCTCGGAATTCACGTCGATACTCGACATCCAGAATACAAAAAAGGAACTCCACGGAATAATGCTGATAACCAGCTACAACTCCGGACACCTTTCATTGTCAGTCCAGGGGAAACTCAAAAGTGACGACGGCGAGTTCGCTGTTAACCGAAAACTGTTTTTTCGCTATGCCCGTCCACTCGGCCATACCGCAGGCGTTTTTATGCTCACTCCCGATGGTCGGGAAAAATCCCCCGATGATGATGCAACGGACGCTGTCGACTATCTCTTCTTCGACGCTTACGAACGTGCCGACAAGCTGTATATGCTAAAGCACCTGAATGAGGAAACGGTTCTTATTGGCGATAACTTTTCACCCCGCTTCGCCTGCGTGATGAATCACTTCGCGAGTTAATCGCCTTCTGGATATCCGTCGGGTTAAGGATGACCTGATGTGTTGCCCACCCGAAAGCTCGGGCGCGGTCGATAAAGCGTGGTAATGAGAATATTATTTTGGCAGGCTAAAACGACGAAAGCCTGAATCATTTCTGATTCAGGCTTTCTGAATAGTGGCGGAATGGACGGGACTCGAACCCGCGACCCCCTGCGTGACAGGCAGGTATTCTAACCAACTGAACTACCACTCCGCGTTGTGTTCCGCTTGGGAACGAAGCGAATATTACGGATTGCCTCGCGCCTCGTCAACGCTTTTTCTCACGTTTTTAATCGTTTGCTGCAAAAATCACCCGAATGGCCATTTTCATACGGTAAACGTACAAACTATGCCCGCCAGAGGCAACTTCCGCCTTTCTTCTGCACCAGGTCAAGGCGTGACTCATGGGCCGCTAACTCTTCATCAGTGGCGAAAACAACGCGTAGTTTACTGGACTGTCGCACAATACGCTGGATCCCCGTGTCATTCTGCTGCTGGCTGTCGCCTTCCATTGAGAACGCCATCGTGGTCTGCCCGCCGGTCATCATCAGATAAACGTCGGCCAGAATCTGGGCATCGAGCAATGCGCCGTGCAGGGTTCGTTTACTGTTGTCTATCTCATAGCGCGAGCATAACGCATCAAGGCTGTTTCGCTTGCCAGGAAACATTTTCCTCGCCAGCGCCAGGCTATCGGTTATTTTGCAAAATTCATTCGTCTTCGGAATATCACGCTTGAGCTTCGCGAATTCGTAATCCATAAAGCCGATATCGAACGATGCGTTATGAATGACCAGCTCCGCGCCGCGAATGTAGTCGAGAAACTCGTCGGCTACATCGGCAAACGTAGGTTTATCGAGCAGGAATTCGTCTGCGATTCCGTGTACGCCGAACGCTTCCGGGTCCACCAGCCGGTCCGGCTTCAGGTAAACGTGGAAGTTATTGCCGGTCAGGCGGCGGTTCACCACTTCAACCGCACCGATCTCAATGATCTTGTGGCCTTCATAGTGGGCGCCAATCTGGTTCATACCGGTGGTTTCGGTATCGAGGACGATCTGTCGTGTAATTCCAGTGCTCATAACGGTCATTTATGTCAGACTTATCGTTTGATTTCGATTTGCTAAAACAGGAAGTCTACCAGAGATGCTTAAACAGGTAGAAATTTTCACCGATGGTTCTTGCCTGGGAAATCCAGGGCCTGGTGGTTATGGGGCGATTTTACGCTATCGCGGGCGCGAAAAAACCTTTAGCGAGGGCTACAACCTCACCACTAATAATCGCATGGAGCTGATGGCGGCAATCGTTGCGCTGGAAGCCCTGAAAGAACAGTGTGAAGTGATACTCAGCACGGACAGCCAGTATGTGCGTCAAGGCATTACGCAGTGGATCCACAACTGGAAGAAGCGCGGCTGGAAAACAGCAGATAAAAAACCGGTGAAGAACGTCGATCTGTGGAAACGTCTCGATGCCGCGCTGGGGCCGCATCAAATCAAATGGGAATGGGTTAAAGGCCATGCGGGCCATCCGGAAAACGAACGCTGCGATGAGCTTGCGCGCACCGCGGCCATGAGCCCAACTCAGGATGATATTGGGTATCAGACTGAGGCTTAAGCGTCCGGTTTACGGTATTGCCGGGTCGCGCCAACGGCATGACGGATAGGCGTTTTGCTTTTATTTTGTTTCATCGGGTTGAGCGTAAGCGGAATGGTTCGCTTGCGCGCAACCACCAGCTGTAAACAGCCCAGCGCGGGGATATGGGCACTTAACATTTTCCCGCCCTTCTTGTTCCAGGGCAGAACATGAAAACGACTATAGTGCAGCACTTCAAAATTCAGTAATGATAGCCAGTCCAGTTGACGCATGAGGGTAAACATCCGACTGTTATAGGGCGATGTCTTGCGCAATACGGGCACCAGTTTACGCAATCCCATCAAGCTTACCGGGTTAAAACCGCTCAGAATCAACCAGCCGTCATCAATCAACACGCGATCGGCTTCACGCAGTAGGCGATGCGGATCGGAGCACCACGGTAACGTATGGGCCAATAAACAGACATCCACGGACTTATCGGCAAAGGGAAGATGCAAAGGATCGGCCGTCACCTGCATGGGAGATCCCTGCAAAGAAACATTTACCTGATGAGAAACCGCGCACGCTTCAGAATCGATTTCTGCGCTTAAATTACCAACCTTAAGCAGATGAAAACCGTACATTTTTGCAAACCACGGGTTAAGCTGATGCTCCAGCGCCTCACGATAGTGTTCGCCCCAGGGCAAATCATCCCAGCTAACGGGCGCTACGACAGTTTGAGGGATCCTTGCCGGTTTCATCACAACCTTCCGTTACGCATTGAGAGGTAATATATGAATCTTAACAGTATTCCTGCATTTCAGGACAATTACATCTGGGTCCTGTCAAATAATGACCAGCATTGTCTGATTGTGGACCCGGGTGAAGCGGCTCCTGTTTTGAAAGCCATTGCAGAGCATAACTGGGTGCCGGAAGCCATTCTGCTAACCCACCATCATCAGGATCACGTGGGTGGAGTGAAAGAACTCCTGCAACATTTCCCACAAATAGTGGTATACGGACCGGCTGAAACGCAAGATAAGGGAACGACACACGTAGTTGAAGATGGCGATATTGCACTCGTTTTGGGGCATGAATTTAGGGTAATTGCTACTCCGGGTCACACTTTAGGACATATCTGTTACTTTAGCCACCCTTACTTATTTTGTGGTGACACGCTCTTTTCTGGCGGTTGCGGTCGACTTTTCGAAGGTACAGCAACTCAAATGTATCAATCACTTAAAAAAATAAACGAACTTCCTGACGATACATTAATTTGTTGCGCACATGAGTACACATTAGCAAACATGAAGTTTGCCTTAAGCATTCTCCCGCACGATTCGTTCATAAATGAATATTATCGTAAAGTTAATGAGTTACGCGTAAAAAAACAAATGACACTACCCGTAATTCTGAAAAATGAGCGGCGAAATAATCTTTTTTTGAGAACGGAAGATATTGATTTAATTAATGAAATCAACAAAGAAACAATATTGCAACAACCTGAAGAGCGTTTTGCCTGGTTAAGGTCAAAGAAAGATACGTTCTGACAATTCCGGGTTGCCTTTTGAAAACTTCGCCGTTATGATCGGTCGTCTTTTAAGCAACTATTGACACACACATGAAGGCAAAAGCGATATTACTCGCCTCTGTCCTGCTTGTTGGGTGCCAGAATACTGGTAACGTCCAACAACACGCACAGAGCCTTTCTGCAGCTGGTCAAGGGGAAGCAGGAAAGTTTACAAGTCAGGCGCGATGGATGGACGACGGAACATCTATCGCTGCTGATCAAGATTTGTGGGCTTTCATTGGTGACGAGCTAAAGATGGGAATTCCGGAAAACAGCCGGATTCGCGAACAGAAACAGAAGTATTTACGCAATAAGAGCTATCTCCACGATGTAACTTTACGGGCAGAGCCGTATATGTACTGGATAGCCGGGCAGGTTAAGAAACGTAACATGCCTATGGAACTGGTACTACTACCCATAGTGGAGAGCGCTTTTGATCCTCACGCAACGTCTGGCGCCAATGCCGCAGGTATTTGGCAGATCATTCCGAGCACGGGGCGCAATTATGGTTTAAAACAGACCCGCAGTTATGATGCACGTCGCGACGTTGTGGCTTCCACCACCGCCGCGCTGGACATGATGCAGCGTCTGAACAAGATGTTTGATGGCGACTGGCTGCTGACCGTTGCTGCTTATAATAGCGGTGAAGGTCGTGTCATGAAGGCAATCAAAACGAACAAAGCTCGTGGTAAACCCACTGACTTCTGGTCGTTGCCATTGCCTCAGGAAACGAAGCTATACGTGCCCAAAATGCTGGCATTGAGCGATATACTCAAAAACAGCAAACGCTATGGCGTGCGTCTGCCAACAACAGACGAAAGCCGCGCGTTGGCACGTGTTCGCCTGAGTAGCCCGGTTGAGATGGCTCAGGTTGCTGATATGGCGGGTATTTCCGTCAGCAAGCTGAAGACCTTCAATGCAGGCGTGAAAGGCTCCACGTTGGGTGCCAGCGGCCCGCAATATGTGATGGTGCCAAAGAAGCATGCAGAGAAGCTGCGTGAGTCTCTGGCTTCAGGCGAAATTGCAGCCGTGCAGTCAACGCTGGTCGCGGATAACACGCCGCTGAACAGTCGTAGCTACAAAGTTCGCTCTGGCGATACGCTTTCTGGCGTCGCGTCACGCCTTGGCGTGAGCACCAATGACCTTAAGCAGTGGAATAATCTGCGCGGGTCATCCCTGAAAGTGGGTCAAAGCCTGACGGTGGGTGCGGGTACCAGCGCACAGCGTCTGGCGAACAACAGCGATAGCATCACCTATCGTGTGCGTAAAGGCGACTCGCTGTCGAGCATTGCCAAACGTCACGGAGTTAACATCAAAGATGTCATGCGCTGGAACAGCGATACGGACAATCTACAGCCAGGCGATCAGCTCACGTTGTTTGTGAAAAACAACGGTATGCCGGACTCCTGATAGCATTGTAGAAATGAAGGCACTGGATTCCCCCCAGTGCCTTTTTTATTTATCCCGCTTTATGTGCCTCAACCATTATCGTGTCGCTGGTAAACGAGCCATCTTCCTGTAACGCAAAGTAGGCTTTCACGTCTGCAGAAGCACTTTGTTGGTATGCACGAATCGCGTCGCTCAACGCCGCGGGCGTACGCATCCTCGCGACCCACGAACTGAACTCCAGTGGCAGGCGATCGGTTAACAAAGTATCGGCAATCAAATTGGCATCGTTGATTAACGACAGCCACTCTCCACTGGAATAGTTACGAACGTGCGAGGTATCGCGTAACGCCTCCACGGTTTGCAACCAGATATCACGTACTGGGTGGCCTGGCGACATCACATCCATCACAATTAATACACCACCGGGCTTCAGAACGCGGTTCACTTCCCGCAGCGCGCGTCCGACATCATGCCAGTGATGCGCAGAATAGCGGCTAATCACCACGTCAAATTCGCTATCTTCAAATGGCAGACTTTCGGCATAACCCTGGCGTGTGGCGACATTCTCCAGGCCTCTGTCATTTGCCGCCTCAGCGACCACCTCAAGCATCTGCGACGATAAATCATAAGCCACAACCTGCTTTACGTGTTGCGCGGCTACAAAGCTGGCATGCCCCGCTCCACATCCCATATCCAACACACGGGCCTGCGGAAATGCCGACAACCTTTCCCCCAGACGCTGCAAGTCACGGCCAGAGGCGTGCACCGTACTGGTTAAATAGGCATTAGCCTGAGAGCCAAACTGTTTTTCAACGTTGTCATGGTGAGAGCGTGTTGTCATTGTGTTGTCCTTCGGTTGTTGTGAAATAGGAAGGGCAACCATCACAGGCCTGCCCTACGGCAGACCTGACACACCGTTATTGTTCAGGTTTGCCGGGACTGAATTCAACGAGTAGCGGGTTGTGATCGGATGCACGGGTGACCAGCACAGAGGCTTCACTCACGTTCAGACCACGATAGAACACAAAATCGAGAGGGCGACCAAACGCGCGTCGGCGCTGATCGTCAGTAAAACGTACCTGGCGCAGCGACATTTCACGCGCAAAGCGGTACAGCGCATTCATCCGTCGACGACTCCAGGCATTAAAATCACCGGCCATAATAACCGGACCGCTGTGATGAGCAATCTGATCGCCAATGGGAAGTAACTGCTTACTATAAACATCGACGCCGAGGCTAAAGTTAACCGCGTGGATATTCACCACCATTAATAATCGAGAGTCAGGCAGCGGATACACCGTTACCAGAGCCGATTTTGCCAGCCGTAAAATAGGCTCACGCTCGCGCAATGGACAACAGTAAACAGGATGAGCAGCAGAGAGCGTCATGACGCCAGAGGGATGCTGAGGCAGCACAAAGGCAGGAACCTGATCGGCAGCAAGGTAGTTAGCGGTCGCAAACTGCACCAGTTCTGGCGTGGTTTGCGCTTCCTGTAATAATACCAGATGCGCATCTTTGCCAAAATTCTTCAGCACCGACTGCCATTCTGCGCGCTGCTGTTTAAAAATATTCCATACCAGCACGCGAATGCGGTCTTCACTACTTAACGGAACGCCTGCGGGTAATGCCTGGCCAATATGCGCAAACGACCCCGGCGGTAAAATCCGCTCGGCGGGTTGTCCGGCAACATAACGCATGGCATAGGTGTTTTTTCGCACTTTAGACTTTCAAACCTCTGTAACGTCAACCAGTCCGCAGCCGGACTGGTTCTTCTGTTATAGGGATTTTAGCACTCACTTTCAACGAACAATTGCAGTTTGTTTTGTAAGTGGGCGCTTACATCAATGATTTACCCCAGAGCAACACGCACGGGTTTATCAAGACGACCGCTGACACCCATCAGCAGGAAAGCTACCAGAACAATGAGGGCGCCAATCCACGGCGTCTGTGCTAAACCATAATGCTCGACCGTTTGCCCGCCAATCACTGACCCCAGCGCAATCCCAATGTTAAACGCCGCAATGTTTAGCCCTGACGCCACATCTACAGCATTAGGCGTAAATTGCTCAGCTTTCTGTACCACGTAGACCTGCAATCCCGGTACGTTACCAAAGGCAAAGATCCCCATCACCAGAATGGTAGCCAGCGCGGCGTATTGCGTGGAGGCCGTCAGTTGGAAGACCATCAGCAGAACAAACAGCGCGGCGAAAATGAATTTCAGCGCCGGAACCGCACCATGTTTATCCGCCAGCTTACCGCCCCAGATATTACCGATAGCCACTGAAACACCGTAACCCAGTAAGATCCAGCTTACTGCTGCGGGAGAGAATCCCGCCAGATCCTGCATCATCGGTGCAAGGAAGGTGAATGCCGTGAATACACCGCCGTAGCCCAGTGCCGTAACGGCGTAAATCAGCAACAGACGGGGATGAGTCAGCACCTTCACCTGGTCGCGAATGCTGGCGGCAGCACGACCGGGAATGTTGGCAGGGATCAGTAACTGGCTACTGATCAGTGCAATCACGCCTAACATTGATACCGCGAGGAAAGTCTCACGCCAGCCAAAGTGCTGACCGATAAATGTTCCCAGCGGCACGCCGGTGACTAGCGCCACCGTTAAGCCACCAAACATAATGGCAATGGCGGAAGCCGCTTTCTCTTTTGGCACCAGACTTGTCGCGATGGTAGAACCAATCGAGAAGAATACGCCATGTGCCAGCCCAGTCAGCAGACGAGCAACAATGAGTGTCATATACCCGGGTGCCTGCCATGCCAGCATATTCCCCGCCGTAAACAGAACCATCAGCGCAACCAGTAACTGTTTACGTGGCAGGCGTCCGGTCAGAGCGGTCAGTACCGGCGCGCCAATTGCCACACCCAGCGCATAGATTGAAACCAGCATCCCGGCGGAAGGTAACGAGATCGCCAGCTGTTGAGCGATGGTCGGCACCAGACCAACAATCACAAACTCGGTAGTGCCTATAGCGAAGGCACTTATTGTTAGT
Source organism: Citrobacter sp. MGH105 (assembly GCF_001037485.2). Lineage (NCBI taxonomy): Bacteria > Pseudomonadati > Pseudomonadota > Gammaproteobacteria > Enterobacterales > Enterobacteriaceae > Citrobacter > Citrobacter sp. MGH105. The sequence goes on from NZ_CP073048.1 coordinate 4,087,305, forward strand.
GCAAATAAAGCGAGAGGCATAAATAACTCCGTAACATCAGTAATCAGATGACACGCAGTATGCCTGGATGTTTTAATGACAAAAATATTCAAAATCTCAATATAATTTTGCGTCAGGTGCAAAAATGAAAGCAACCTCCGAAGAACTTGCAATTTTTGTGGCGGTAGTGGAAAGCGGCAGCTTTAGCCGGGCGGCAGAACAGCTTGGACAAGCCAATTCTGCGGTCAGCCGGGCAGTAAAAAAGCTGGAGATGAAACTGGGCGTCAGTTTGCTTAATCGCACGACCCGACAGCTAAGCCTGACCGAAGAAGGAGAGCGCTACTTCAGGCGGGTGCAGCAGATACTGCAAGAGATGGCTGCAGCAGAAACTGAAATCATGGAGTCGCGTAATACTCCGCGCGGCCTGCTGCGCATCGACGCAGCAACACCGGTGATGTTGCATTTCCTGATGCCACTAATCAAGCCGTTCCGGGAACGGTATCCCGAGATGACGTTGTCTCTCGTCTCCTCAGAAACGTTCATCAATCTTATTGAACGAAAAGTGGATGTTGCTATACGAGCGGGTACACTGACTGACTCGAGTCTACGTGCGCGTCCGCTATTTACCAGCTATCGTAAGATTATTGCCTCACCGGACTACATTGCCCGTTTTGGCAAGCCAGAGAGCGTCGAGGAGTTAAACCAGCATCTGTGTCTGGGGTTTTCCGAACCGGTTTCACTCAATACCTGGCCGATTGCCTGTAGCGACGGACAGCTGCATGAGGTTGAGTGCGGAATTTCTTCCAACAGTGGAGAAACGCTAAAACAGCTTTGCCTGAATGGCAACGGCATCGCATGTCTTTCAGATTATATGATAGATAAAGAGATCGCGCGGGGTGAACTGGTGGAATTATTGGCAGATAAACGTCTGCCGGTAGAGATGCCTTTTAGCGCAGTTTATTACAGCGATCGTGCCGTCAGTACGCGCATCCGGGCATTTATCGACTTTTTAAGTGAATATATAAGAACAGCTCCCGAAGGAGCTGTGAAAGAGGGTTAATGGGTACAGAGGGTCAGGCAATTAATCCCAATCAGGGGCCAGACCTTCCGGGCTGACCAGACGATCGTTGCAGTCCAGTGCCGCGATCGCTTTTTTATCTTCGGCATCCAGATGCAGTTCCAGCGCCAGCAGGTTGCTTGCCAGGTTTTCACGTTTGGTAGAAGAAGGAATTACGGAGTAACCTTCCCCCATTGCCCATGCCAGAATAACCTGCGCCGGGGTCGCGTTATGTTTAGCGGCAATGTGCGCAATCACTTCATCTTTCAGCGCTTTACCGTAAGCCAGCGTCATGTAAGAGGTGATGTGGATACCGTGTGCTTTCGCCCAGTCAACCACCTTACGGCTCTGCAGATACGGAGAAAGCTCAATCTGGTTAGTCGCGATATTCTCTGCACCTACTGCGGCAATGGCTTTTTCCATCAGCGGAATGGTGAAGTTTGAGATACCAATTTCACGAGTCAGTCCCTGCTGTTTTGCTTCGAGCAGCGCCTGCATGAATTCCTCAACAGATACCGCATCACCTGGAGATGGCCAGTGGATCAGCGTCAGATCGACATAATCTGTACGCAACTTCTTCAGGCTTTCTTTCAGGCTTGGGATCAGTTTTTCTTTGCTGAGATTTTCAATCCAGATCTTGGTGGTGATATACAGCTCGTTATGCGGTACGCCACTTTCGGCAATCGCCTGACCAACAGCCGCTTCATTATCATAGATTTGTGCAGTGTCGACAGCACGGTAGCCTAGCTCAAGCGCCGTTTTAACAGAAGCGATAACCACGTCGTCTTTCAGGCGAAAAGTACCTAAACCGAATGCAGGGATAGTCATAGAATTCCTCTTTTTAATCACTATGTTCGTTAACTGAGAGGATTATGAGCTTAAGCTCTTTATAGAAAAAGAGTGAAAAATGCAGAGGATTTTTGCGGATTCAGCAATAATTAAATTGCAAACAAAGAAAAAGCCCTGAGCGTTAGCTCAGGGCTCTTAATAAGTGGCGGAACGGACGGGACTCGAACCCGCGACCCCCTGCGTGACAGGCAGGTATTCTAACCAACTGAACTACCGCTCCACCGAATTTCTTTGTCACCACCCGGATTTTCATCCCGGTTTACTGCAATTTGATGCCTGGCAGTTCCCTACTCTCGCATGGGGAGACCCCACACTACCATCGGCGCTACGGCGTTTCACTTCTGAGTTCGGCATGGGGTCAGGTGGGACCACCGCGCTACAGCCGCCAGGCAAATTCTGTTTATCAACACGCTTTTGCATGTCGATGTAATCTGTAATCAAGCTGAATTTCGACGTCTCTTCGCCAAAACACCTTCGGCGTTGTAAGGTTAAGCCTCACGGTTCATTAGTATCGGTTAGCTCAATGTATCGCTACACTTACACACCCGACCTATCAACGTCGTCGTCTTCAACGTTCCTTCAGGACCCTTAAAGGGTCAGGGAGAACTCATCTCGGGGCAAGTTTCGTGCTTAGATGCTTTCAGCACTTATCTCTTCCGCATTTAGCTACCGGGCAATGCCATTGGCATGACAACCCGAACACCAGTGATGCGTCCACTCCGGTCCTCTCGTACTAGGAGCAGCCCCCCTCAATTCTCCAGCGCCCACGGCAGATAGGGACCGAACTGTCTCACGACGTTCTAAACCCAGCTCGCGTACCACTTTAAATGGCGAACAGCCATACCCTTGGGACCTACTTCAGCCCCAGGATGTGATGAGCCGACATCGAGGTGCCAAACACCGCCGTCGATATGAACTCTTGGGCGGTATCAGCCTGTTATCCCCGGAGTACCTTTTATCCGTTGAGCGATGGCCCTTCCATTCAGAACCACCGGATCACTAAGACCTGCTTTCGCACCTGCTCGAGCCGTCACTCTCGCAGTCAAGCTAGCTTATGCCTTTGCACTAACCTCCTGATGTCCGACCAGGATTAGCTAACCTTCGTGCTCCTCCGTTACTCTTTAGGAGGAGACCGCCCCAGTCAAACTACCCACCAGACACTGTCCGCAACCCGGATTACGGGTCTACGTTAGAACACCAGCCATTAAAGGGTGGTATTTCAAGGATGGCTCCATGCAGACTGGCGTCCACACTTCAAAGCCTCCCACCTATCCTACACATCAAGGACCAGTGTTCAGTGTCAAGCTATAGTAAAGGTTCACGGGGTCTTTCCGTCTTGCCGCGGGTACACTGCATCTTCACAGCGAGTTCAATTTCACTGAGTCTCGGGTGGAGACAGCCTGGCCATCATTACGCCATTCGTGCAGGTCGGAACTTACCCGACAAGGAATTTCGCTACCTTAGGACCGTTATAGTTACGGCCGCCGTTTACCGGGGCTTCGATCAAGAGCTTCTCCTTACGGATAACCCCATCAATTAACCTTCCGGCACCGGGCAGGCGTCACACCGTATACGTCCACTTTCGTGTTTGCACAGTGCTGTGTTTTTAATAAACAGTTGCAGCCAGCTGGTATCTTCGACTGATTTCAGCTCCATGAGTAAATCACTTCACCTACATATCAGCGTGCCTTCTCCCGAAGTTACGGCACCATTTTGCCTAGTTCCTTCACCCGAGTTCTCTCAAGCGCCTTGGTATTCTCTACCTGACCACCTGTGTCGGTTTGGGGTACGATTTCGTGTTACCTGATGCTTAGAGGCTTTTCCTGGAAGCAGGGCATTTGTTACTTCAGCACCGTAGTGCCTCGTCATCACACCTCAGCGTTAATAAGATACCGGATTTACCTGGAACCTCCGCCTACATGCTTAAACCGGGACAACCGTCGCCCGGCTAACATAGCCTTCTCCGTCCCCCCTTCGCAGTAACACCAAGTACAGGAATATTAACCTGTTTCCCATCGACTACGCCTTTCGGCCTCGCCTTAGGGGTCGACTCACCCTGCCCCGATTAACGTTGGACAGGAACCCTTGGTCTTCCGGCGTGCGGGTTTTTCACCCGCATTATCGTTACTTATGTCAGCATTCGCACTTCTGATACCTCCAGCATACCTCACGATACACCTTCAACGGCTTACAGAACGCTCCCCTACCCAACAACACATAGTGTCGCTGCCGCAGCTTCGGTGCATGGTTTAGCCCCGTTACATCTTCCGCGCAGGCCGACTCGACCAGTGAGCTATTACGCTTTCTTTAAATGATGGCTGCTTCTAAGCCAACATCCTGGCTGTCTGTGCCTTCCCACATCGTTTCCCACTTAACCATGACTTTGGGACCTTAGCTGGCGGTCTGGGTTGTTTCCCTCTTCACGACGGACGTTAGCACCCGCCGTGTGTCTCCCGTGATAACATTCTTCGGTATTCGCAGTTTGCATCGGGTTGGTAAGTCGGGATGACCCCCTAGCCGAAACAGTGCTCTACCCCCGAAGATGAATTCACGAGGCGCTACCTAAATAGCTTTCGGGGAGAACCAGCTATCTCCCGGTTTGATTGGCCTTTCACCCCCAGCCACAAGTCATCCGCTAATTTTTCAACATTAGTCGGTTCGGTCCTCCAGTTAGTGTTACCCAACCTTCAACCTGCCCATGGCTAGATCACCGGGTTTCGGGTCTATACCCTGCAACTTAACGCCCAGTTAAGACTCGGTTTCCCTTCGGCTCCCCTATTCGGTTAACCTTGCTACAGAATATAAGTCGCTGACCCATTATACAAAAGGTACGCAGTCACACCCCGAAGGATGCTCCCACTGCTTGTACGTACACGGTTTCAGGTTCTTTTTCACTCCCCTCGCCGGGGTTCTTTTCGCCTTTCCCTCACGGTACTGGTTCACTATCGGTCAGTCAGGAGTATTTAGCCTTGGAGGATGGTCCCCCCATATTCAGACAGGATACCACGTGTCCCGCCCTACTCTTCGAGTTCACAACACATGCACTTTTGTGTACGGGACTTTCACCCTGTATCGTGCGACTTTCCAGACGCTTCCACTAACACACATGCTGATTCAGACTCTGGGCTGCTCCCCGTTCGCTCGCCGCTACTGGGGGAATCTCGGTTGATTTCTTTTCCTCGGGGTACTTAGATGTTTCAGTTCCCCCGGTTCGCTTCATTACGCTATGTATTCACATAATGATAGTGTGACGAATCACACTGGGTTTCCCCATTCGGAAATCGCCGGTTATAACGGTTCATATCACCTTACCGACGCTTATCGCAGATTAGCACGTCCTTCATCGCCTCTGACTGCCAGGGCATCCACCGTGTACGCTTAGTCGCTTAACCTCACAACCCGAAGATGTTTCTTTCGATTCATCATCGGCTTGCAAAAATTTGAGAGACTCGAACACACCGCTTTTCATTTCTTATTACGGAGAAATGAAACAGTGTGTCGTTTCAATTTTCAGCTTGATCCAGATTTTTAAAGAGCAAATATCTCAAACGTGACTCGTAAGTCAGTTTTGAGATACTTCGGTCGGCGACTTTCACTCACACATACCAGCAAGTGGCGTCCCCTAGGGGATTCGAACCCCTGTTACCGCCGTGAAAGGGCGGTGTCCTGGGCCTCTAGACGAAGGGGACACTGAAGTCTCAATCGCAAGACGCCTTGCTATTTACTTTTCATCAGACAATCTGTGTGAGCACTGCAAAGGTCGGTTCTTTAAGGTAAGGAGGTGATCCAACCGCAGGTTCCCCTACGGTTACCTTGTTACGACTTCACCCCAGTCATGAATCACAAAGTGGTAAGCGCCCTCCCGAAGGTTAAGCTACCTACTTCTTTTGCAACCCACTCCCATGGTGTGACGGGCGGTGTGTACAAGGCCCGGGAACGTATTCACCGTGGCATTCTGATCCACGATTACTAGCGATTCCGACTTCATGGAGTCGAGTTGCAGACTCCAATCCGGACTACGACATACTTTATGAGGTCCGCTTGCTCTCGCGAGGTCGCTTCTCTTTGTATATGCCATTGTAGCACGTGTGTAGCCCTACTCGTAAGGGCCATGATGACTTGACGTCATCCCCACCTTCCTCCAGTTTATCACTGGCAGTCTCCTTTGAGTTCCCGGCCTAACCGCTGGCAACAAAGGATAAGGGTTGCGCTCGTTGCGGGACTTAACCCAACATTTCACAACACGAGCTGACGACAGCCATGCAGCACCTGTCTCAGAGTTCCCGAAGGCACCAAAGCATCTCTGCTAAGTTCTCTGGATGTCAAGAGTAGGTAAGGTTCTTCGCGTTGCATCGAATTAAACCACATGCTCCACCGCTTGTGCGGGCCCCCGTCAATTCATTTGAGTTTTAACCTTGCGGCCGTACTCCCCAGGCGGTCGACTTAACGCGTTAGCTCCGGAAGCCACGCCTCAAGGGCACAACCTCCAAGTCGACATCGTTTACGGCGTGGACTACCAGGGTATCTAATCCTGTTTGCTCCCCACGCTTTCGCACCTGAGCGTCAGTCTTTGTCCAGGGGGCCGCCTTCGCCACCGGTATTCCTCCAGATCTCTACGCATTTCACCGCTACACCTGGAATTCTACCCCCCTCTACAAGACTCTAGCCTGCCAGTTTCGGATGCAGTTCCCAGGTTGAGCCCGGGGATTTCACATCCGACTTGACAGACCGCCTGCGTGCGCTTTACGCCCAGTAATTCCGATTAACGCTTGCACCCTCCGTATTACCGCGGCTGCTGGCACGGAGTTAGCCGGTGCTTCTTCTGCGAGTAACGTCAATTGCTGCGGTTATTAACCACAACACCTTCCTCCTCGCTGAAAGTACTTTACAACCCGAAGGCCTTCTTCATACACGCGGCATGGCTGCATCAGGCTTGCGCCCATTGTGCAATATTCCCCACTGCTGCCTCCCGTAGGAGTCTGGACCGTGTCTCAGTTCCAGTGTGGCTGGTCATCCTCTCAGACCAGCTAGGGATCGTCGCCTAGGTGAGCCGTTACCCCACCTACTAGCTAATCCCATCTGGGCACATCCGATGGCAAGAGGCCCGAAGGTCCCCCTCTTTGGTCTTGCGACGTTATGCGGTATTAGCTACCGTTTCCAGTAGTTATCCCCCTCCATCGGGCAGTTTCCCAGACATTACTCACCCGTCCGCCACTCGTCACCCAAGGAGCAAGCTCCTCTGTGCTACCGTTCGACTTGCATGTGTTAGGCCTGCCGCCAGCGTTCAATCTGAGCCATGATCAAACTCTTCAATTTAAAAGTTTGATGCTCAATGAATTAAACTTCGTAATGAATTACGTGTTCACTCGTTGAGACTTGGTATTCATTTTTCGTCTTGCGACGTTAAGAATCCGTATCTTCGAGTGCCCACACAGATTGTCTGATAAATTGTTAAAGAGCAGTTGCGACGCGCTTTAGCGCTCTGTCGCGAGGTGGCGTATATTACGCTTTCCTCTTTCAGAGTCAACCCTCATTTTCAGGTTTTTCTCTTCAACCGAACCGGCTGTTTGTGTGAAGTGATTCACATCCGCCGTGTCGATGGAGGCGCATTATAGGGAGTCGACTCAGGAAGACAAGCGGAAAAATGCATTTTTGTTTCAACCGCTCACCTTTTATCCACAACGCTTACTTTTGCTGCTTTTTTATCGCCATCGGCAGGTCTGCCAGACTATTTATGACCAAATCTGCCGCATTTTCAGCTTCTGGCGTGACGGGTTTGCCTGTGCGCACCAATACCTTCGTGCCAACATTCGCAGCTGCCGCCGCCTGCATATCTTCAATTTTGTCGCCTACCATATAAGAAGCGGCCATATCGATGTGCAAGAAGTCTCGGGCGGAGATAAACATGCCAGGATGTGGTTTACGACAGTCGCAGACCTGACGATACTCTTCTACAGTACCCTGTGGGTGATGCGGGCAGTAGTAGATGCCATCCAGCTCAACGTCGCGATCGGCCAGCGACCAGTCCATCCATTCGGTCAACGTTTCAAACTGCGCCTCAGTAAATTTACCACGCGCGATACCAGACTGGTTCGTCACGATAATAAGCGCGTAACCCATCTTTTTAAGTTCACGCATGGCATCAATAACGCCGTCGATAAACTCAAACTCGTCGATCTCATGTACATAACCGTGGTCCACATTAATGGTACCGTCACGGTCGAGAAAAATTGCGGGTACAGACTTTGCCACCTTTTATAGCTCCTGAATAAGGCATGTGACTCTAGTATCGCATGTTTCAGCGGGCAAGAAAGTGCTCATCGTGCAAAGCCCGATTGATTTAGACGTCTGGATGCCTTAACATCCATCTTGTTGACGGCTTCGACCGTACCTGACAGACGAAAATGCCACGGCTAACTTAATTACGATAATAAATAACCAATGATTAAACTTTCGAATATCACCAAAGTGTTCCAGCAGGGGACTCGCACCATTCAGGCGCTAAATAATGTCAGCCTGCATGTTCCTGCCGGGCAGATTTATGGCGTTATTGGCGCCTCCGGCGCCGGTAAAAGTACGCTCATCCGCTGCGTTAACCTACTCGAACGCCCTACCGAAGGCAGCGTTCAGGTTGGCGGTCAGGAGCTGACCACGCTTTCTGAGTCGGAGTTGACTAAAGCTCGCCGTCAAATCGGTATGATTTTTCAGCACTTTAACCTGCTCTCTTCCCGTACGGTGTTCGGTAACGTCGCACTACCGCTGGAACTGGATAATACGCCAAAAGAAGAGATCAAACGCCGCGTAACAGAACTGTTGGATTTGGTTGGTCTTGGAGACAAGCACGATAGCTACCCGGCCAACCTTTCCGGTGGACAAAAACAGCGTGTGGCGATCGCCCGTGCGCTGGCAAGTAATCCCAAAGTGTTGCTGTGCGATGAAGCCACCAGCGCACTCGATCCGGCAACGACCCGCTCGATTCTGGAATTATTGAAAGATATTAATCGTCGTCTGGGACTCACCATTCTGCTGATTACCCACGAAATGGACGTTGTAAAACGTATTTGTGACTGCGTGGCGGTCATCAGCAATGGTGAACTGATTGAGCAAGACACCGTTAGTGAAGTGTTCTCACATCCGAAAACGCCGCTGGCACAGAAATTTATCCAGTCCACGCTGCACCTGGATATTCCGGAAGATTATCTGGAACGTTTGAAAGCGGAGCCGGAAGCCGACAGCGTGCCGATGCTGCGTATGGAATTCACCGGCCATTCGGTCGATGCACCGCTACTTTCTGAGACGGCCCGTCGGTTTAATGTGAATAACAACATTATTAGCGCGCAGATGGATTACGCCGGCGGTGTGAAGTTCGGCATCATGCTGACTGAAATGCACGGCACACAGGAAGATACACAAGCAGCCATCAGTTGGTTGCAGGAACACCATGTAAAAGTAGAGGTACTGGGTTATGTCTGAGCCGATGATGTGGCTGCTGGTTCGCGGCGTATGGGAAACGCTGGCAATGACCTTTGTGTCCGGTTTTTTTGGCTTTGTGATTGGTCTGCCGGTTGGCGTGTTGCTGTACGTAACACGTCCGGGGCAAATTATTGAGAACGCGAAGCTCTACCGTACGCTCTCTGCGCTGGTGAACATTTTCCGTTCCATCCCGTTCATCATCTTACTGGTGTGGATGATTCCGTTCACCCGCATGATCGTAGGCACCTCTATCGGACTGCAGGCAGCTATCGTTCCGCTGACCGTCGGTGCCGCGCCGTTTATCGCCCGTATGGTGGAAAACGCGCTGCTCGAAATCCCGACCGGGCTGATAGAAGCCTCTCGTGCGATGGGCGCCACGCCGCTGCAAATTGTACGTAAGGTATTACTGCCAGAAGCACTGCCAGGACTGGTCAATGCGGCCACCATCACCCTTATCACGCTGGTTGGTTACTCCGCGATGGGCGGTGCCGTCGGTGCCGGTGGTCTTGGACAGATTGGCTATCAGTACGGCTATATTGGTTACAACGCTACCGTAATGAATACAGTACTGGTATTGCTCGTCGTTCTGGTTTATTTAATTCAGTTATCCGGCGATCGCATCGTCCGGGCTGTCACGCACAAATAACGTTGCACACAACACTAAAAACTCATTAAGAAAAGGAAATAAGCATGGCGTTCAAATTCAAAACCTTTGCGGCAGTTGGAGCCCTGATCGGTTCTCTGGCACTTGTGGGTTGCGGTCAGGATGAAAAAGATCCTAATCACATCAAAGTGGGCGTTATTGTTGGCGCAGAGCAGCAGGTTGCAGAAGTCGCGCAGAAAGTGGCAAAAGAAAAATACGGTCTGGACGTTGAGCTGGTCACGTTTAACGATTACGTTCTGCCTAACGAAGCGCTGAGCAAAGGCGATATCGATGCTAACGCCTTCCAGCACAAACCGTACCTGGACCAGCAGATCAAAGATCGCGGTTATAAGCTGGTTGCTGTAGGCAATACTTTTGTTTACCCGATTGCGGGCTACTCCAAAAAAATCAAATCACTGGATGAGCTGCAGGACGGTTCCCAGGTCGCGATTCCAAACGACCCGACTAACCTTGGTCGTTCCTTGCTGCTGCTGCAAAAAGTGGGCTTAATCAAACTGAAAGACGGTGTTGGCTTGCTGCCGACCGCGCTGGACGTGATTGAAAACCCGAAAAACCTGAAGCTGGTTGAACTGGAAGCACCGCAGCTGCCGCGTTCCCTGGACGATGCACAAATCGCACTGGCGGTCATCAACACCACCTACGCCAGCCAGATCGGCCTGACTCCGGCAAAAGACGGTATCTTTGTTGAAGATAAAGATTCCCCGTACGTAAACCTGATTGTAACTCGTGAAGACAATAAAGATGCTGAGAACGTGAAGAAATTCGTTGAAGCATACCAGTCTGACGAAGTGTACGAAGCAGCAAACAAAGTCTTCAACGGCGGTGCTGTTAAGGGCTGGTAATTTTAGGCTGTTTACAGAATCTGTAATATCATCAGGACGGGCGCTTGCCCGTCTTGTCATTTATGCAAGCACCTGATTCAATATCTGACGTTTAGATCATTCATTGAGGAAATATTATGCGTGCTTTACCGATCTGTTTAGTAGCACTCTTGCTGAGCGGCTGTTCTATGTTAAGCAGATCCCCTGTTGAACCCGTTCAAAGCACCGCAACCCCGCCGAAAGCGGAGCCGGAAAAACCGAAAGCACCGCGCGCTACGCCGGTAAGAATCATTACTAACGCTGAAGATTTAGTAGGCAAACCGTTCCGCGATCTTGGCGAAGTTAGCGGTGAATCCTGCCAGGCTTCAAACCAGGATTCCCCTCCGAGCATTCCAACCGCACGCAAACGCATGCAGATTAACGCATCAAAAATGAAAGCTAATGCGGTATTGCTGCACAGTTGCGAAGTGACCAGCGGAACGCCGGGTTGCTATCGTCAGGCGGTTTGCATCGGTTCTGCACTGAACATTTCGGCGAAATGAGCCATTTTCAGTTCGAGCAAATAGGCGTTATCCGCTCACCTTATAAAGAAAAGTTCGCCGTTCCACGCCAGCCCGGTCTGGTGAAAAGCGCCAGCGGTGAACTGCATTTGCTCGCACCTTATAACCAGGCCGATGCCGTTCGCGGCCTGGAAGCCTTCAGTCATTTGTGGGTGATTTTTGTTTTTCACCAGACAATGGAAGGTGGATGGCGTCCAACCGTGCGCCCTCCCCGCCTTGGCGGCAACGCCAGAATGGGTGTCTTTGCCACGCGTTCAACGTTTCGTCCTAACCCTGTTGGCATGTCGTTGGTTGAGCTACGGGGCATCCGCTGCCATAAAGAGCACGTGATCCTCGAACTCGGTGGGCTGGATCTTGTTGATGGCACGCCAGTCGTAGATATAAAACCGTATCTGCCGTTTGCCGAATCGTTACCCGATGCTCGCGCCAGCTATGCTCAGGATGCCCCCAAGGCCAGCATAGACGTGACGTTCAGTGAAGATCTCGCGGAGCAGCTACCGAAGCTCGAACAACGTTACCCGCATCTTCGTCAGTTTATTGCCGAAGTGCTGGCGCAGGATCCGCGTCCTGCCTATCGTAAAAACGAGGAAGAAGGCAAAACCTACGCCGTCTGGCTGCTGGACTTTAACGTCCGCTGGCGCGTCACGCCGTCAGGATTTGAGGTCTTTGCTCTGGAAGCCCGCTAATTTGCGTCGCGTACTCTTTTGACATCCCTTTCTCGCTGGTAAACTAAACCACTTTTGTTTTGTGCCAGGCTCGTTTTGAGCCTGTTCGATCGTTCAACTGGAACCGTAACAACATGCGTACTAGCCAATATCTGCTCTCCACTCTGAAGGAGACACCTGCCGACGCCGAAGTCATCAGCCACCAGCTGATGCTGCGCGCCGGGATGATCCGCAAGCTGGCCTCCGGGTTATATACCTGGCTGCCGACCGGCGTGCGCGTCCTGAAAAAAGTCGAAAACATCGTGCGTGAAGAGATGAACAACGCCGGTGCGATCGAGGTGTTGATGCCGGTCGTTCAGCCTTCTGAACTGTGGGAAGAGAGCGGCCGTTGGGAACAATACGGCCCGGAACTGCTGCGAATTGCTGACCGTGGCGATCGTTCGTTCGTCCTCGGCCCAACGCATGAAGAAGTGATCACCGACCTGATCCGTAACGAGCTGAGCTCTTACAAACAGCTGCCGCTGAACTTCTATCAGATTCAGACCAAATTCCGTGACGAAGTCCGTCCACGCTTCGGCGTGATGCGCTCCCGCGAATTCCTGATGAAAGATGCATACTCTTTCCACACCTCTCAGGAATCCCTGCAGGAAACCTACGACGCGATGTACGCTGCGTATAGCAAAATCTTCAGCCGTATGGGACTGGATTTCCGTGCAGTACAAGCGGATACCGGTTCTATCGGCGGCAGCGCCTCTCACGAATTCCAGGTGCTGGCGCAGAGCGGCGAAGACGATGTGATCTTCTCCGACTCCTCTGACTATGCGGCGAACATCGAATTTGCCGAAGCCGTTGCGCCGAAAGAGCCGCGCGGGGCAGCAACCCAGGAAATGACGTTGGTAGATACGCCGAACGCTAAAACCATCGCCGAACTGGTTGAGCAGTTCAACCTGCCTATCGAAAAAACCGTGAAAACCCTGCTGGTGAAAGCGGTTGAAGGCAGCAGCTACCCGCTGGTCGCCCTGCTGGTTCGTGGCGATCACGAGCTGAACGAAGTCAAAGCGGAAAAACTGCCGCAGGTTGCCAGCCCGCTGACCTTTGCCACCGAAGAAGAAATTCGTGCGCTGGTAAAAGCAGGTCCTGGCTCGCTCGGTCCGGTGAATATGCCAATTCCGGTGGTTATCGACCGTACCGTTGCAGTAATGAGCGATTTCGCTGCCGGTGCCAACATCGACGGTAAACACTATTTCGGTATCAACTGGGATCGCGACGTGGCCACCCCGGAAGTTGCTGACATCCGTAACGTGGTCGCCGGCGACCCTAGCCCGGACGGCAAAGGTACGCTGATGATCAAACGCGGTATCGAAGTCGGCCACATCTTCCAGTTGGGTACCAAGTACTCTGAAGCGATGAAAGCCGCTGTTCAGGGCGAAGATGGCCGTAACCAGACGCTGACTATGGGCTGCTACGGTATCGGGGTCACTCGCGTAGTCGCTGCTGCTATTGAACAGAACTTTGACGATCGTGGCATCGTATGGCCAGATGCCATTGCCCCGTTCCAGGTCGCCATTCTGCCGATGAACATGCACAAATCCTACCGTGTGCAGGAGTTGGCTGAAAAGCTGTACACTGAGCTGCGCGCGCAGGGTATCGAAGTGCTGATGGACGATCGTAAAGAGCGTCCGGGCGTGATGTTTGCCGATATGGAACTGATCGGTATCCCACACACCATCGTGCTGGGCGACCGTAACCTCGACAACGACGATATCGAATACAAATACCGTCGTAACGGCGAGAAAGAGCTGATTAAAACCGGCGACATCGTCGACTTCCTGGTCAAAGCCATTAAAGGCTAATACCAACAAAAAGGCCCTGATTATCAGGGCCTTTTTTCTATCGATTAATTACACGCTTTACCAGGGATAAATTTCGCGTCTTTATCCGCCATCAACGTTTTCACTTTCTCACCCGTATCCGGGTTTGACTCCAGCGTGAAATGCGCCTCAAGCGTCAGCAGTACGGACTGTCCGTTTTCCGCACGAGCGGCTAAATAGTCGCGTTCAAGCTGAGCGTTATTCGCCACCGGCATCCGTTTACCCGTTGCGCAGTCGGTAAAGATTGCCGCGTCAGCCATGTAGAAATACATGCCTCGCATCGGCATTGGCGTCACCGGTAAGCTGGCGGAAACCGGCTGGAGCGTGTAGTTAAACTGTGACTCAATCGGGTTACCTTCACGATCGAGCATTTCCAGCGCCTCGCCTTTAGCCCGGTAGTACGATTTTTCACCTTTACTGTCGGTCAGCACCAGTTTGTCGGCTGTACGCGCCCATGTGCCATAAGAGGCAAACGAAGACGGTTCATCCCGCACGCCCTGATAGCGTTCGTTCATCACCCATGTGCCGTCTTTTTCCAGAAACAGAGAGGTTTCAATCCCTTCGCAGTCCGCGCAAGGTAAGATGCCACGCCAGCTTTGCTGCATCGGTTTTAATTCTGCCGCCCGCGTCGGCTGTAGTACTTCAACTTCAGTACGGTTATTACAGCCGATCAAGGAAAAAAGCGTGCATGCAGCGACCACGGACAATATTGCTGTTTTCACTATCAATTCCTTATTAATTTTTATTCCCGCTCGTCAGTCTTGCGTTCGACGAACTCTCCCGCGCAGTGCTTTCACTGTGGATTTTTGCGCCTTCGATGACAACCTGCGCTCTTTCGAGGCGCGCGTAGGGCGAGTTGCCTGTCGGCTTTTTTGCACCGCGGTTAATTCTTTTATCACCGCCACCAGTCGGGAGATTGCCGCTTCCCGATTGAGCTCCTGGCTACGGTATTCCTGCGCCTTAATGATAATAATGCCATCGCCGCTAATCAGATGATGGCTGGCGGCCAGCAGGCGTTCCTTGTAATACTCTGGCAGGCTCGAGGCCCGAATGTCAAAGCGCAAATGGATAGCCGTCGAGGTCTTGTTAACGTGCTGACCACCCGCGCCTTGTGCCCGAATCGCCGTGATTTCCAGCTCATTATCAGGGATAGAGACGTTTCGGGAGAGAACAATCATGAACGCGGCTGCCACGCAGTCAGATGAATTTCCAGATTGTTCTGAGAATCGGACAGCCAAATAGCGCCGTCCTGAATAGTCGCCTGCAGCGCCATTGTACGACCAGCAAAATCACTCAGTTGCGCCAGCTGTTCATCATCCAGATACCACACGGTGAGATTTTTAAACTGCGCACATTTGTTCTGGTTTTGCTGCCACCAGATCTGAGCCGCACGGCTGTTGTAGGCAAACAGAGCAACCTCACCAGACTGGGTACAGGCTTTCTTGATACGGCGCTCATCCGGCAGACCCAGCTCAATCCAAAGATCGATGCCCAGATGGTCGTTACGCAGCCATGCTTCAGGCTCGTCTTCCGCGCTCAGGCCACGCGTGAACTGCAGCCGTTCATCGGCATATTTAATCCAGGCCAGCAGGCGCAGCATCATGCGCTCCTGGGTTTCAGAGGGGTGACGCGCCAGCGTCAAGGCCGCGTCAAGAAACTGGTTGCGGTCAAGATCCGCTACGTTGACGACGGCTTTATAAATTGTCGCTTTAAGCGCCATGGGAGAACTCCTTTCGAATCAGGCGCACATTGTAGCGAAAACTGCGGCAAAAGGCTGCTAACTGCTCACCTATCAAGGCGCTGATATTGCTTGAATGAGTATGGTATAGTCACCTTGCTAAACAGAGTTTATCTTCGTAGGCTTAGACTTGCATCCACGGTTAAGTCAGAGTGCTGACAGGAGGGCATGTGGAAAAATATTGTGAGTTAATACGCAAGCGGTACGCGGAAATCGCCAGCGGAGACTTAGGGTATATCCCGGATGCGCTGGGTTGCGTATTGAAGGTGCTTAATGAAGTGGCGACAGACAGCGCCCTTCCAGAGTCGGTCAGGGAAAAAGCGGCCTATGCTGCCGCGAACTTACTGGTGAGCGATTATGTCAATGAATGAAACGTATCAACCCATCAACTGCGATGATTACGACAATCTTGAACTCGCCTGCCAGCACCATTTGTTACTGACGCTGGCGTTAAAAGATGGCGAAGTTTTGCAGGCGAAAGCGAACGACCTGGTTTCACGCAAAAACGTGGAGTATCTGGTCGCAGATGTCGCAGGTGAAACCCGGGAGCTTCGTCTCGACAAAATTGCCAGCTTCAGCCACCCGCAAATCGGTACCGTGGTGGTCAGCGAATCCTGATTATTTTGGTGCCGGATAACGGTGCAAAGCACCTTATCCGGCCTACTTTCCACACCAAATCAGACTCACGCCTTCTTCATCATCCGCCGCTCCCTCACGCGTCACGAAAACACCCGCAGCCGCAATCAACGTTTCGCCGTAAAACAGCAGCGGTGTGGTATCTCGTCGCCAGGGCGGGATCCCCTGCTCCTGCCAGATTTTCTTTAATTTCCGTCCACCGTTACGCCCGACAATATGCAATAACCCTGGTGCTTTGAAACGAATGCTGACAGCTTCATCCGCTTGCGGCATGCGCAATTCACCCGCAGAGATTAACTGAACCGAACCCAATCCGGCAGGCAGCGCCAACGGTGTTTTCCACTCTAGCCATGGGATAACGGTTTCGCTTTGCCCATCGACTGACTTCACCCACCACAGCTGTGACTGATAACGGCGGACCTCGTACTCCCCGAGGCGAAAACAGGGTGAGGCATCTTCCCGCGCCAGCGCCACTTCCTGCCAGATACGTTCCAGTCCATCACGAGAAGGCATCGGCGCATTTAACCCCGCCAGCCAGCGACGAAGCAGCGCGGCACGACGCACGTCGCTCATCATCATTAACGGTGCCAGTAACAGTGTGCCGTGGGCTGTGATGCAATTGGCTAAATCGCTGGCCAGCAGTTCATCCAGTAAACTCTCCTGCTCAGCACACAGCGCGGCGCTGCGGGCTACGGCTTGCGCGAAGTGCGGCCAGCGCTGTTGCAGCAATGGGGTAACGCACAATCTGAGGAAATTGCGATCGTAGGTATCATCCTGATTGCTTTCATCTTCAATCCAGCATAATTCATGCTGCCGCGCCCATGCTTCAAGCGCCTCTCGCGTTTGCGCCAGCAGCGGTCGAATCAGCTGGGTTCCGGCGAACGGTGAGTTTTCGCCCATGGCGGAAAGTCCGGCAGGGCCGCTGCCGCGCTTAAGCGCCAGCAAAAAGGTTTCACACTGGTCATCGAGATGCTGGGCGGTCATCAGCACCTCGCCCGGTAGTAAGGTCTGCGCAAATGCCTGATAGCGCGCGCGTCGTGCCTGAGCTTCGATGCCCAGGCCATCGTCCTCAAGGTGTACCCGCTCAACCACTAGCGGCACCTGCCACTGCATACATACTGACTCACAGTGCTGCACCCAACTGTCTGCATGTGGGCTTAATCCGTGATGAATATGGATTGCGCGTAAAGCGACCTCAGGATGCTGCGCTCGCCACTGCACCAGCTGATGCAGGAGTACGGTTGAGTCCAGCCCGCCGCTAAAGGCGACCAAAATCGATTGAGAATTCAGCAGTGAAGTGTTCAGCGTGAGTGTCGTCATGATGGTTACTTACAATGGCATTGCCCGGCACGTTACCGGGCTAACGCCACAATGACAAGCCTTACAGCTCGTACAGTTCGAGGGGCAATCCGTCCGGATCGTTGAAAAACGTAAAGCGTTTACCGGTAAATGGATCGATACGTATGGATTCACACTTCACGTGGTGTGCTTCCAGATGCGCGATCGACTTTTCCACATCCTCCACGCTGAACGCCAGATGACGCAAACCGCAGGCTTCCGGTCGGCTCGGACGGCAAGGTGGAAACGGGAAAGAAAAAAGCTCAATCACATACTGGCCGTTCAATGCCAGATCGCCTTTCCACGAGTCTCTCTCTTCCCTATAGGCTTCGCTCATCAGTGTAAAGCCAAGCACATCGCAGTAAAATGCCTTACTTGCCGCGTAGTCCGTCGCAATAATGGCAATATGGTGAACCTGTTTTAATCTCAGCATAGCGTCATCGCCTCTTTCATTTTTCTGTCAGAACGTTACTCGTACGTCTTAGGGTCAGGCAAGTCGTTATGCCATTTTTAAGACTCTCACGCGATACACACCATCCTCGCCCAGTTTAGCGCCATGGATATCGGTTTCAAATCCCGGGTAGCGCTGCCCCACCGAACACAGCATCAGAAGAAAATCGAGGACAGCCCGGCTTTTGGCAGTGATCATTTCCCCGGGCATCAAGAGCGGCACGCCGGGAGGATAAGGCAGGATCATATTGGCGGACACGCGTCCTACCAGTTGATCAAGTGCCACGGTTTCCACCTCACCTTTGATCTGCCGCTGCCAGGCCTGGTGCGGTGTCATTTTCATTTCCGGCAAGGTATCAAATGCCCGCAGCATCAGTCCGGAGAGATCGTGCTGGCGGATCAGCTTATGGATCCCCTGTGCCAGATCCTGAATACGCATATTGCGATAGAAATCGGGATCTTCAGCATACAGATCCGGCAGCATATTTTTCACGCGTAAATTCAGATCGTACGAGCGCTTAAATTCCGTCAGGCCACGTAGCAGCCCCATCGCCCGGGTTTTATCTATGCCAATACTGAACAGGAACAACAGGTTATACGGTCCCGTTTTTTCGACGACGACGCCGCGTTCATCAAGGAATTTCGCCACCAACGCCGCGGGGATCCCCTCTTCGCTCATATTTCCCTGTTCATCCATTCCCGGCGTCAGAATCGTGACCTTCACCGGGTCGAGGAACATGTGGTCGGCATCAGCATCAACAAATCCGTGCCAGTCTTCACCTGGCGCTACCGGCCAACATTCTGCTTCATCGACCTTTTCCGGCTGCCAGATATCAAAGAACCAGCCATCCGACTCTTCGCGCAGACGCTGCACTTCTTTACGGAAATGCAACGCCCGTTCCACCGAACGATTGATTAACCGCTTGCCGGAATTACTACGCAGCATTGCCGCCGCCGTTTCTATCGACGCCACAATCGGGTAGCTCGGAGACGTGGAGGTGTGCATCATAAAGGCTTCGTTGAACGTGTCTTCATCATAGTCACCCTTAATGTGGATCAGCGAAGCCTGTGACAACGCCGCCAGCATCTTGTGGGTGGACTGGGTTTCAAATATCACCTTTCCCGGTACCCGTTCGCCGCTCATCCCGCTTTTCCCCTGATATATCGGATGAAAATGGGTATACGGCACCCAGGCTGAATCAAAATGGATGGAGGGCACATCCAAGGTTTGCTTGATCCAGTTGGTGTTATAAAGCAGCCCGTCATAGGTGGAGTTGGTGATCACCGCGTGTACCGGCCATTGCGCCTGAGTCGTCTCTTCTACCTTGCGTTCAATACTTGCATGGGTAAATTCCCGACGGGGTATACCGCCGAGGATCCCCAACGCGTTACGCGTAGGCTTCAACCAGATTGGCACCACATCGCTCATCATCAGCAAATGCGCCAGCGACTTATGGCAGTTGCGGTCAATCAGTAGCGTACTGCCTGCAGGCGCAGCATACATACCGACAATCTTGTTCGATGTCGAGGTGCCGTTAGTCACCATATAGCTCTGTTCGGCACCAAAGGTGCGAGCGATGTACTCCTCCGCTTCAAGGTGCGGACCGGTATGATCAAGCAATGAGCCCAGTTCGGTTACGGAAATGGACACGTCGGCTTTCAGCGTATTGCCGCCAAAGAAATCATAGAACAGGCAGCCGACCGGGCTTTTCTGGTACGCCGTACCCGCCATATGTCCAGGCGTACAAAAGGTATACTTCCCTTCCTTCACATAGGTAAACAGCGCCTTGGTGAACGGAGGCGTAATGTTATCGAGGTATTCGCTGGTGTACTGGCGAATGCGGGTGGCAATGTCTTCAGACTGACCCAGCGCATACTCAAAAAACCACAGCGCCATGCGCAGGTCGTGCGCACTGACATCCATCGTCGAATGGGTATTAATAAAGGCATAGAGCGGGAGATACTCGTTGAGCTGGTTGATGTCACTGCACAGCTCAAGGCTATATTCATCCCAGTCAAAAATGACGCCGCAAATTCGCGGGTTGTGTTCGATAAACTTCAGCAGGTCGACACTATTCTGCGGCCAGATAATCTGAAATCCCTGCTGTTGCAGCGCACGCTCAAGTTCCTTGATGGGCTCATCTTTATAAAAGACGCCATGCGGTCCCATGATGGCAATGATATTCATGCGTTCCTCCTGGAAAAACCTTAGTTAATCATAGCCTGGTCAAACCGCAGGTAAAAAAAAGGGCCACAACGTAGTGGCCCTTTTCAGAATAAATGCAGTTTACGCGTAACCGTAGCTCATCAGACGCTGGTAACGACGGTTTTTCAGATCGTCTTTGCTTAACACGTCGAGATCGGCGAGATCGGCCAGCAGCTGTGCTTTCAGGGACGCAGCCATCACTTCTGGATTGCGGTGTGCACCGCCTAACGGTTCCGGAATGATAGAGTCGATAAGCTTCAGCTCTTTCAGACGCGGGGCAACAATTCCCATCGCTTCTGCGGCCAGCGGTGCTTTGTCGGCGCTTTTCCACAGAATGGAAGCACAACCTTCCGGGGAGATAACGGAATAGGTGCTGTATTGCAGCATATTCACTTTATCGCCTACACCGATCGCCAGCGCGCCACCGGAACCACCTTCACCGATAACGGTGCAGATTACCGGTACGCTCAGACGCGACATTTCACGCAGGTTGCGCGCGATCGCTTCTGACTGACCACGCTCTTCCGCGCCCACGCCCGGGTAAGCCCCTGGGGTGTCGATGAAGGTAATGATCGGCATGTTGAAACGCTCGGCCATTTCCATCAGACGCAGCGCTTTGCGATAGCCTTCCGGCGCTGGCATGCCGAAATTACGGCGAATCTTTTCTTTGGTCTCACGGCCTTTCTGATGACCAATGATCATCACCGGACGGCCATCCAGACGCGCGATACCGCCAACAATAGCTTTATCATCCGCATAGGCACGATCGCCCGCCAGCTCATCAAATTCATCAAACGCCAGGCGGACATAATCCAGGGTGTACGGACGCTGTGGATGGCGCGCCAGTTGGGCTACCTGCCATGCGCCAAGATCGGCGAAGATTTTACGCGTCAGTTCTACGCTTTTTTCACGCAGACGATGCACTTCTTCATCGATGTTAATATCCAGTTTCTCATCCTGACGGCTAACCGCAGTCAAAGAATCGATTTTTGCTTCCAGCTCTGCAATCGGCTGTTCAAAATCAAGGAAATTCAGACTCATAGTATTCCTGTATTAGTCAAACTCCAGTTCCACCTGCTCCGAACCAATAAGGCCACGGAGATCGTTTAGCAAACGATCGCTCGGAGAGACACGCCACGTCGCGCCAAAACGCAACCGCGCACGTGCATCCGCCCTCTGATAGTAGAGATGTACTGGAATTGTCCCCGAGCGGTGGGGTTCCAGAGACTGACGGAGTCGGTTTAAAAGCTGGTCATCAATTTGCCTGTCCGTCAGCGAGATAGCAAGCCCGCGAGCATATTTTTCCCGGGCTTCGTCAATATCCATGACTTCACGGGCCATCATTTTAAGCCCGCCGCTGAAGTCATCAAAGCTGACCTGTCCGCTGACGATAAGTATGCGGTCTTTTTCCAGCAATTGCTGGTATTTATCCAGAGCATCGGTAAACAACATAACTTCCAGACGTCCGGAACGGTCATCCAGTGTACAGATGCCGATACGATTGCCGCGCTTGGTGACCATTACCCGCGCAGCAATGACGAGCCCCGCAGCCGTGGTGACTTTACCACGTTCTGTCGGATGCATGTCTTTCAGCCTGTAGCCTCCGACATAGCGCTCAATTTCTTTTAAATACTGGTTGATGGGGTGTCCCGTCAGGTAAAGCCCCAACGTTTCACGCTCACCATCTAATACCACCTGCTCCGGCCACGGTTGGCAACTGGCATAGGATTGTTCAATTTGCTCCGGTTCTTCCGCCAGCACGCCAAACATATCGGCCTGACCGATGGCTTCGGCTTTTGCATGCTGATCGGCGGCTTTTAGCGCATCGTTGAGCGAATTCATCAACGCCGCGCGATGCGGGCCAAGGCGATCAAACGCCCCGGACATGATTAGCTTTTCCAGCACCCGGCGGTTAAGTTTTTTGATATCCGTGCGCGCACAGAGATCAAACAACTCACGGAAGTAACCACCTTCGTTACGCGCCTCAATAATAGCTTCAATTGGTCCTTCACCCACGCCTTTTATCGCGCCGATGCCATAAACAATCTCGCCATCATCATTCACGTGAAAATGGTAAAGACCGGAGTTGATGTCCGGCGGCAGGATTTTGAGCCCCATACGCCAGCATTCATCTACCAGCCCGACCACTTTCTCGGTGTTATCCATATCGGCGGTCATTACCGCCGCCATAAACTCAGCAGGATAATGCGCCTTCAGCCACAGCGTCTGGTAAGAGACCAGCGCATAGGCTGCGGAGTGCGATTTGTTAAATCCGTAACCGGCGAATTTCTCCACCAGGTCAAAGATTTTCATCGCCAGTTCGCCGTCTACGCCGCGCTTTTTCGCCCCTTCTTCAAAGGTGCCGCGCTGCTTAGCCATCTCTTCCGGCTTTTTCTTACCCATCGCACGACGCAGCATATCCGCGCCGCCAAGGGTGTACCCGGACAACTCCTGGGCAATCTGCATAACCTGTTCCTGATACAGGATAATGCCGTAGGTCGGCTCCAGTACCGGTTTCAGACACTCATGCTGCCATTGTACGTCCGGGTAGGAAATCTCTTCGCGACCATGCTTACGGTCGATAAAGTTATCTACCATCCCCGACTGTAGCGGACCTGGGCGGAACAGAGCCACCAGTGCGATCATGTCTTCGAAGCAGTCAGGCTGCAGACGTTTGATCAGGTCTTTCATACCGCGGGATTCAAGCTGGAAGACCGCCGTGGTCTCCGAGCGTTGCAGCATATCGAAGCTTTTCTTATCATCCAGCGGGATAGCCGCAATATCCAGCGGTGGCTCACCGTTCTTTTCACGGCGCGCGTTGATCATTTCCAGCGCCCAGTTGATGATGGTGAGCGTACGCAGGCCGAGGAAGTCGAACTTCACAAGACCGGCATATTCCACGTCGTTCTTATCAAACTGAGTAACCGGGTGCAGCCCCTGCTCATCGCAGTACAGAGGCGCAAAATCAGTAATTTTTGTCGGTGCGATAACCACACCACCGGCGTGCTTACCGGCGTTACGCGTGACGCCTTCCAGCTTACGCGCCATATCGATCAGCGCTTTAACCTCTTCATCTGCCTCATAGATTTCCGGCAGTTGGGGTTCGGCTTCAAAGGCTTTTGCCAGCGTCATGCCCGGATCGGGCGGCACCAGTTTCGAAATACGGTCAACGAAACCGTACGGATGTCCCAGCACGCGGCCCACGTCGCGGATAACCGCTTTTGCAGCCATTGTACCAAAGGTAATAATCTGCGAAACCGCATCACGACCGTACATTTCCGCCACGTGCTCGATGACCTGGTCGCGTTTCTCCATGCAGAAGTCAACGTCGAAGTCGGGCATTGAGACACGTTCCGGGTTAAGGAAACGTTCGAACAGCAGGTCAAACTCCAGCGGATCGAGATCGGTAATTTTCAGCGCATAGGCGACAAGTGAGCCAGCGCCGGAACCACGTCCCGGGCCTACCGGTACGCCGTTATCTTTCGACCACTGGATAAATTCCATAACGATCAGGAAGTAGCCTGGGAATCCCATCTGGTTGATAACTTTAAGTTCAACTTCCAGACGTTCATCGTAAGGCGGGCGCTTCTGCGCACGAACTTCAGGGTCAGGGAACAAAAATTCGAGACGTTCTTCCAGCCCTTCGCGTGATTTCGCCACGAGGAAATCCTCGGTGGTCATATCGCCGGTCGGGAACTGCGGCAGGAAGTATTCGCCCAGACGCACCGTCACGTTGCAGCGTTTGGCTATCTCGACGGTGTTTTGCAGCGCTTCCGGAATATCCGAGAACAGCTCGCACATCTCATCTTCGCTGCGCATGTACTGCTGCGGCGAATAGTTGCGCGGGCGTTTCGGGTCATCAAGGGTAAACCCGTCGTGGATTGCCACGCGGATTTCATGCGCATCGAAATCTCCGGTTTCAAGGAAGCGGACATCGTTAGTCGCTACCACCGGTAGACCACGCGTTTCGGCCAGTTCTACGGCTGCGTGCAGATAATTTTCTTCATCTTGCCTGCCGGTGCGAATCAGTTCGAGGAAATAGCAATTGGGAAAATGTTCTTCGTAAAACGCCACGCACTCGTCAACCAGTGCGCTATTGCCGCGCAGCAGGCTGCGTCCGACATCGCCCATACGACCGCCGGAGAGCAAAATCAAACCTTCTTTTAGCTCAACCAACCAGTCCCGGTCGATAACCGGTCCTTCTGCGCCATAGCCGCGCTGATAGGCTTTCGAAATCAACAACGTCAGGTTCTGATAGCCGGTATTATTTGCGGCCAGCACGGTGAGCTGCGTGAGTTCATCGCCCAACAGCTCACTGCGGACATGAAAATCTGCGCCAACTATCGGCTTAATACCCGCACCGTGACCCGCTCCGTAAAACTTCACCAGACCACACAGGTTGGTAAAATCGGTGATCGCCAGCGCAGGCATGCCTAACGCGGCCGCCTTTTTCACCAGCGGTCCGGTTTTCGCCAGCCCATCGATCATGGAGTAGTCGCTGTGCACCCGTAGGTGGACGAAACGTGGTTCAGACATCTTCAGATTCCTTCGACACAAGAATCAGGACGAGAGTCCCAGTGCGCGTTTGACGGGGCCAAAGCTGCGGCGATGGTGCTCAGTCGCACCATGCAGTGCCAATTTTTCCAGATGAAATGCGGTTGGATAGCCTTTGTGCTGTGCAAAACCATACTGTGGAAAAACCGTATCCAGCGCCGCCATTTCAGCGTCACGGGTCACTTTTGCCAGAATCGATGCGGCGCTAATCTCCGCCACGCGGCTATCACCTTTGACCACCGCCATCGACGGTACCGGTAATGCCGGGCAACGATTGCCGTCAATCAGCACGTATTCGGGCGCAATATGTAGACTCGCAACAGCACGCTGCATGGCCAGCATGGTGGCATGCAAAATGTTCAGCTCGTCGATTTCATGCGGTTCCGCCCGACCAAGGCTCCAGCTTAACGCTTTTTCTTTAATTTCATCAAACAGCGCCAGGCGACGTTTTTCTGACAGTTTCTTTGAATCGTTAAGACCGATAATAGGGCGAGCCGGATCCAGAATGACGGCAGCTGTGACGACTGCGCCAACCAAAGGGCCGCGCCCGACTTCATCCACACCCGCTACTAAATGCGTATGCGGATACACAAATTCAATCATTGCGCTAACTCCAGGACCGCATCCGCTGCCTGCTCATCAGCATTGCAACGGATCTGCTGGTGCAGTTCACGGAATGTGTCGTGCATCGCATGGCTGGTTTTACCATTCGCCAGCAACGGCAATAGCGCTTGCGACAGCGCCTGCGGTTCACACTCTTCCTGCAACAGCTCTTTAACCAGTTCTCTTCCCGCCAGCAGGTTAGGTAGCGAAACGTAATCAGTCTTCACCAGACGCTTCGCCAGCCAGAAGGTGAAGGGTTTCATACGGTAGCCAACCACCATAGGGCATTTTGCCAGCATACATTCCAGCGCGGCGGTACCTGAAGCCAGCAGTGCGGCATCGCTGGCCACCATTGCTTCACGTCCCATCCCATTGAGCAGATGTACAGAAAGCTCCGGTGCAACTTCAGCTTTGATTCGCTCAAACTGCTCGCGGCGTTTGGCATTCACCAACGGCACCACCACTTCGAGATCCGGATAATGCTGGCGTAATAGCTGCGCCGTTTTCAGAAAATCGGCGCTGAGCATCTCCACTTCTGCACCACGGCTTCCTGGCAGTAGTGCCAGGCAGTGAGCGTCATGGGGAATGCCCAGAACATCACGCGCCGCATTTTTATCCGGGTCCAACGGCATGGCATCTGCCATGGTATGACCGATAAAGCGGCACGGGACGTTAAATTTGTCATAAAACGCTTTTTCGAAAGGCAGAAAGGCCAGCACCATGTTGGTGGATCTGCCTATTTTGAAAACGCGTTTCTGTCGCCACGCCCAGACGGACGGACTGACATAATGAATGGTTTTAATGCCCTGTTTTTTCAAGTTCCCTTCGAGGGTAATATTGAAATCAGGCGCATCAATGCCGACGAAAACATCCGGCTTTAAGTCGGTGAATCGGCGAGTGAGGTCGGCACGAATATGCAGTAAACGGCGCAGGCGTCCGAGCACTTCAACAATGCCCATGACCGCCAGCTCTTCCATTTCGTACCAGGCTTCACAGCCTTCGGCCTGCATCAGCGGACCCGCCACGCCAACAAAGCGCGCATTGGGAACGCGAGCCTTGAGTGCACGGATTAACCCTGCACCAAGAATATCGCCGGAGGTTTCTCCGGCGACGAGGGCAATCGTTAAAGGACGCTGTTCAGTCATTAACGAATCAGGCCACGCGTTGAGCGCTCAAAGAAGTCGCTGAAAGCCTGAACTTCGGGGTACTGTTTCGCCAGTTCCGCGATTTCGGGTTTCACTTCTTCCAGCGTTTTACCGCTACGGTACAACGCTTTGTAGGCGTTACGAATCGCGGTAATCGCTTCGCGGGTGAATCCACGACGCTTCAAACCTTCGATATTGACGCCAAACGGCGTCGCGTGGTTGCCCTGGGCGATAACGTACGGAGGCACATCCTGGGCCACACCAGAACAGCCACCAACC
This sequence comes from Citrobacter sp. MGH105, assembly GCF_001037485.2. Taxonomy (NCBI): domain Bacteria; kingdom Pseudomonadati; phylum Pseudomonadota; class Gammaproteobacteria; order Enterobacterales; family Enterobacteriaceae; genus Citrobacter; species Citrobacter sp. MGH105. The sequence continues at coordinate 4,114,193 of NZ_CP073048.1, forward strand.
ATCACATGCGCACCGATGATGCAGAACTGATGCACCGCGGTCATGCCGCCGATGATAACAAAATCATCAAGCGAAACATGTCCGGCAAGCGTGGCGTTATTCGCCAGAATACAGCGGTTGCCTACCGTACAATCATGCGCGACGTGCGCATTAATCATCAGTAAGTTATCGCTGCCCACCTTCGTCACTCCACCGCCCTGCACTGTGCCACGATGAATGGTGACGCTTTCGCGGATGCGGTTGCGATCGCCAATTTCCACACGGGTCGGTTCACCAGCATATTTAAGATCCTGGTTAACTTCACCGATGGAGGCAAACTGATAGATCTCGTTATCGCGACCAATTTTTGTATGGCCATTCACGACAACGTGAGACTTCAGTACGGTACCCTCACCAATTTCAACATGGGGTCCAACAATACAAAATGGGCCAATGTGAGCATTGGCACCAATGCTGGCGCCCTCTTCTACAATGGCGGTCGGGTGAATAAAGGCGGATTTATCAATCACGTATCAGGCCTCCCGGCTACGGGCACACATCATCGTTGCTTCGCACACAACTTTACCGTCGACCAGCGCAACCCCTTTAAAACGGGTCAGGCCACGGCGCGTTTTCTCGAAAGTCACTTCCATGATCATCTGATCGCCAGGCACGACAGGACGCTTAAAGCGTGCTTCATCAATACCCGCGAAATAATACAGTTCGCCTGGTTCCAGTTTTCCTACGCTTTTAAACGCGAGGATACCGGTAGCCTGTGCCATCGCTTCCAGAATCAATACGCCAGGGAAAATAGGTTTACCCGGGAAGTGGCCCTGAAAGAAAGGCTCATTAACGGATACATTTTTCACTGCGCGCAGAAAACGACCTTCTTCAAAATCCAGCACGCGGTCAACCAGCAAAAACGGAAAACGGTGCGGCAGAAGCTCTAAAATCTCTTCAATATGCAGAGTATGAGTGTTAGTAGTCAAAATACTCTTCCTGTCAAAATATACTAAAAGGCAATAATAACACGGCCTGTCGCAATCGTATGAATGGGACAGGCCGAAAAGTCAGACATGCAAAAACGGTGCTTTAGTCTTGTTGATTAACCTTGCGCTCAATCGCTTTGAGGCGCTTGCTCATATCATCAATATTCATCACCAGTGCAGCTGTTTTACGCCATACCTTGTTGGGTTGTAGCGGAATGCCTGAGGAGTAGACGCCAGGTTCAGTGATAGGACGCATCACCATACCCATGCCAGTTACCGTAACTTTGTCGCATATTTCCATATGCCCATTGATCACGCTGGCACCGCCAATCATGCAATAACGGCCAATCTTCAGGCTACCCGCCATAATGACGCCACCGGCTACCGCCGTATTGTCGCCAATCACAACGTTATGCGCAATCTGGCACTGGTTATCAATGATAACACCATTACCGATCACAGTATCGTCCAGAGCACCACGGTCAATGGTGGTACAAGCGCCGATCTCGACGCGATCGCCGATAATCACGCGACCAAGCTGGGGGATCTTCACCCAGTTACCACGATCGTTCGCGTAACCAAATCCATCAGATCCAACGACGGTGCTGGACTGGATCAGGCAATTTTCACCGATCTGGATGTCGTGGTAAATCGTCACATTCGCCCACAAGCGTGAACCTGCACCGATTTTGGTATTTTTTCCGACGAAGCAACCTGCACCGATAACCACGTTATCGCCCAGTTCTACGCCAGACTCAATGACCGCATTTGCGCCCACAGAGACATTATTACCCAGCTTCGCCGTTGCATCGATCACTGCACTGGGTGCAATGTTCTGTGCAGGCTGAGGCGTGGTATCTAAAATTTGCGCCATACGTGCATAGGTCAGGTAGGGATTCTTCACTACCAGCGCCGCACTCTTAGCAAAAGGAAGATCGTCCTGCGTCATCACAACGGCAGACGCCTGGCATACGCCTAAATGTTCACGGTATTTAGGATTCACCATGAACGTGATATTGCCAGTTTGCGCAGATTGCATGGACGCTACGCCGGTGATGACGATATCGCCATCACCGTGTAATTCTGCATCCAACTGCTCTGCTAAATCAGCCAGTCGAATTGAAGGCATTACTTATTTAACCTGTTTCAGTACGTCAGCGGTGATGTCTTTTACATCGCTGCTGTTGTATGCAACGGTGTTTGCGTCAACGACCAGATCGATGCTCTGGCTGTTAGCAACAGATTTCACAGCTGTCTGGATACGAGTAACCAGTTTGCCACGTTCTTCGTTGGAACGACGTGCACGATCCTGCTCGAAAGCCTGAGCTTTCTGAGAGAAAGTCTGGCGCTGAGCCATGACGTCTTTTTCCAGCTTGGTACGATCGCTACCTGCTTTCATTGATTGCAGACGCTGCATTTTAGATTGCAGATCGGATTCCATACGCTGCAGTTCGCTGGCTCGGCCTTTGAACTCGTTTTCCAGCGTAGCAGAAACACCCGTCTTCTGTGCAACCTGTTGGAACAGGCTACCCATATTGACGATTGCAATTTTGTCAGCAGCCTGTGCGGACGTTGCCATCGCTAAACCGAGACCTGCAGCTAATAACCACTTTTTCACAATTAACTCCTTACCATCCCATTTGCACCCGAAGGTGCAGTTCTTTGCGTGGCCAGGCGATCCCATGCAAGATCGCCTAAAGTCATCGCTACACTACCACTACATTCCTTTGCGAAGAACAGTTACCAGGTTTTACCAATGTTAAACTGGAACTGTTCCGCTTTGTCTCCATCGTACTTCTTGAACGGCTGGGCGTAGGAGAAAACCAACGGCCCCAATGGGGACATCCATTGTAACGCGATACCCGCTGACATACGGATATTGCTCGGATCGCTGTAGTCAGGCACACCGACAGCTCGTGTTTCTGCGCTATCCTGCCAGTTAGTATCCCAAACGGTACCCATATCCCAGAAGAAGGAGGTACGGACCGAGTTAGCATACTTATCGCTGATAAACGGCGTCGGGGTAATAAACTCCAGGCTGGCGACAGCCATGGCGTTACCACCGACCGCATCGTCTGATTTACAGTCTTTATTGTCCTTGTTCGTGCACTCTTCGTAGTTGTCAGGGTCCCCTGCATAAGCCCCTGATTTATAGACTGCTTTTGGACCGATGGTATTCGACTGGAAGCCACGCACGGTGCTGGAGCCACCGGCATAGAAGTTCTCGTAGAACGGCATTTCTTTACTGCCAATACCGTCGCCATAGCCTACCTTCGTACGTCCTAACACTACCCACTTATGATCGTCATCGATCGGCACATAGGTCGCGGTATCCATCGACACTTTGTAGTATTCGTTATCAGAACCCGGAATGGTCACTTTGCCGTTCAGGTTGACGCGAGTACCTTCCGTTGGGAAGTAGCCACGGTCAAGCTTGTTATAGGTCCAACCATAGTTAAAGGTGAAGTCATCGGCAGCAAAGCTGTTGGTGTTGGTCTCACCCATTGACTCAAGATAACGATCCATCGCAACCTGCGGCTGCATATTGGACAGTTTGTTATGTACATAACCCAGGCCCGCACGCAACGTGTTGTATTCGTTGACCGGGAAGCCCAGCGTCACGTCTGTACCATAACTTTTGTTGGTATAGTCGGACAGGTCTGCATCATCCGCTTCAAAGTCGTTATAGAAGACTCGGCCACCAAGGCTCACACCATCAACAGTGAAGTACGGGTTAGTGACAGACAACTCAGTATAGGTTTGGTAGTCGTTTTTGGTGCCGTTAATCCCAACAGAATAACCGGTACCTAACCAGTTATCCTGCTGAACACCAGCCTGGAAGCTCACGCCGCTCTCGGTACCGTAACCGACGCCGAAGTTAAAGCTACCGGTGTTACGCTCTTTAACCTTGTAGACAACATCAACCTGATCTGGACGGCCTGGAACACGCTGAGTATCAGTATCAACGGTTTCAAAGTAACCCAGACGGTTCAGACGCTCTTTACCCTGGTCGACCAAATCGCTGCCCAACCATGCGCCTTCCATCTGACGCATTTCGCGACGCAGAACGGAGTCTTTAGAAGTGTCATTACCTTCAAAACGGATCTTACGCACATAGAAACGGTTACCCGCATCCACGTTTACACGCAATTTAACGGTTTTGTCAGCGTCGTTGATTTCAGGCTGCGACTGTACGCGCGGATAGGCATAGCCATAGCGACCCAGAAGCTTCTTGATGTCATCTTCCATTTTGGTCACTTTGGTGCCGTTATAGAGTTCACCTGGCTCGATCTTCGTCAGGGTCTCAATTTCGGCGGAGTGCCCGGCCAGGTTACCGCTCACCTGAACCCCAGAAAGCTTGTACTGCTCGCCTTCAGTGATGTTAACGGTGATGTAGATGCCTTTTTTATCCGGCGTCAGGCTGACCTGAGTGGAATCAATATTGAAGCGAGCATAACCGCGATCCAGATAGTAGCTACGCAGGGTTTCAAGGTCGCCCGCCAGCTTCTGTTTCTGGTATTTACGATCGCCCACCACGTTCCACCACGGCACTTCGTCACGCAACTGGAAGTGAGAGATAAGTTCGTCAGTCGAGAAGGCATGGTTGCCGACGATATTGATCTGTTGGATCTTCGCCGAAACACCTTCCTGGAAGACCAGCTTGAGGTCAACGCGGTTACGCGGCAACGGCGTCACCACCGCTTTCACACTGGCGCTGTACTTACCGACGCTATAGTAGAAATCTTCCAGGCCCTTTTCGATATCGGCAAGCGTTGTGCGATCCAGAGACTCGCCAACACGCACGCCAGACGCCTCGAGGTTTTGCTTCAGCATGTCATCTTTCACCGATTTGTTACCGGAGAAAGTGATGCTGGCAATCGTCGGGCGTTCTTTTACCTGAACCAGAAGGGTATCACCATCGCGCAGGACGCGGACATCCTCAAAGTTTCCGGTGGCGAACAGAGCACGAATGGTATTACTGATGTCTTCATCATTAACCGTGTCGCCTGTGCGCACCGGCATACTGAGGAGAGCCGCACCAACGGCGACTCGCTGTAGGCCTTCGAAATGAATGTCCTTCACTACGAACCCTTCAGCACCGTATACGGTGGCGCTGCTAAACAGCAGCGACGCTATGAGCAACTTTTTCATCGCCATCGTTATTATGCGTTCTTCCTAACACTCTCTTACAACCGAGAGAAATCATTGAAAAGTGCAAGCCCCATTAACAACACCAGCAAGATTGAGCCAATGCGATAACTAAAGTCTTGAACCCGCTCGGATACCGGACCGCCCTTCAGCTTTTCAATCGCCAGGAACAGCAGATGCCCCCCGTCAAGAACGGGCAACGGAAACAGGTTGATTATCCCTAAGTTCACGCTGATAAGCGCAAGGAACATCAGGTAATAAATAATCCCGAACTCCGCTGACATCCCAGCCCCCTGGGCGATAGAAATCGGCCCACTGAGGTTGTTCAGTTTTACATCACCGGTAATCAATTTTCCCAGCATACTGACCGTCAGCTTCATCAACTGCCACGTTTTATCCGAGGCTTCGAGGATGGCGCTGAATGGTCCATACTGGCGTACAGTCTTATACTCATCAGGCAGAGGAATAACTTTAGGCACCACGCCCGCAAACCCTTCTGCCTTACCGTTAACCTGTTTTGAATCTGGGGTTAACGTTAAAGACAAGGAACTTCCTTGTCTTTCAATATCTAGCGCTAACGGCGTATCCGGATTATCGCGCACCAGCGTCACGAACGTCATCCATTGCGTCAGCGACTGACCATTGACTTTAACGATCCTGTCGCCAGCTTGCAAACCTGCCTTACTTGCAGCGGAGTTAACCTGCACTTCTGACAGTACCGGTTCAATCTGCGGACCACGCGGACGCATGCCCAAACTAGAGACAGGATCCTCTTTGTCTGGCTCAAATGCCCAATGGCGTAAATCCAGCGTTTTGTCCTGTCGCTGGTTACTGCCAAATTGCGCCACGCTGAGGGTCGTATGCTCATCGCCAATTTTGGATACCAGTTGCAATCGCACGGCATCCCAATCAGGGGTTTCGATGCCATCAACCGCTTTTAGTTCCGTACCCGGCTGAATTTGCGCCTGTGCAGCAATCGAGTTGGGTGTTATTTCACCAATAACCGGACGAACGCCAGGGACGCCAATGATAAACACCAGCCAATAAGCAAAAATAGCAAAAAGGAAGTTTGCAATCGGACCTGCGGCGATAATAGCAGCACGTTGTCCAACCGTTTTATTGTTGAAGGCGTAATGGCGCAATTCCGGTGCGACCGGTTCAGCGCGCTCATCCAGCATTTTGACGTAACCGCCGAGGGGAATCATGGCGATGACGTATTCCGTACCTGATTTATCGGTACGCCGCCAAAGCGCTTTTCCAAAGCCAATGGAAAAGCGTTCGACGCTGACTCCGCAGCGCCGCGCAACCCAGAAATGACCAAATTCATGCACGGTGATAAGCACACCAAGTGCGATGATGAATGCAGCCAAATTCCAGAGAATACTCAGCATAAGACCATCCGTTAGAGCGTCCTGAACACCAGTAACAACAGGCAGGCAAAGACCGGTACCGCAGCCGTCAGGCTATCAATACGATCCAGAATACCGCCGTGTCCTGGAATTAAGTGACCACTGTCCTTAATACCTGCTTCACGCTTAAACATACTCTCGGTCAGGTCACCCAGCACGGAGGCCAGGGCTGCAACGATGGAGCAAATGAGCAAGGTGACAGGCGCAACTTCAAGATTCGCCCACATGCCATAACCCCATGAGATCACGGCCGCAGTGGCGAGTCCGCCAATAAAACCCTGCCAGGTTTTACCAGGAGAAACCTTCGGTGCCAGCTTATGTTTGCCAAACAGCTTACCAAACATATACGCACCAGAGTCCGCTCCCCAAACGAGGATCATGACATACAGCAGCCATAGCGCGCCACTATAATGATTCTCATCATAGTGCCATGCACGTAGCGCCAGCATTCCCCAAAAGAACGGGACAATGGTTAACACGCCGAAAATTATGCGTAATGTTTTGGAATTACGCCAGACCGACGCAGAACCTGGGTAAAACAATACCAGTAACAGCGCTACGACCCACCAGCCCAGCGACGCCCACAGCGATACTTCAACCAGCGGTTGATGGATATCGCGATGGTATTCTGGCAGCAAAAATAGCATCAGTGCCAGCAATAGCCCGCACAAAACCGCCAGCCAGACTCGCTGCGTACGCGTGGTAAAACCGCTTAACTGTCCCCACTCCCAGGCGGCCAACATACAGACGACCAACGTAACAATGGCGAACCCCACCGGCGGCAGCAAAAACAGCGCCGCGATGACAACGGGTATTAAAACAAAAGCAGAAATCAGGCGATACTTCAGCAAAAGCGACCCCCATCAGGCTTTTTCATCACCGGGTTCGGTGCCGCCGAAACGACGCTCACGATTAGCAAAGGCATGCAGCGCACCTTCAAAGTCTTGTTCATCGAAATCGGGCCAGAGAACATCGGTAAAGTAAAGTTCGGCGTAGGCAATTTGCCACAACAGAAAATTACTAATTCGGTGCTCTCCCCCAGTCCTTATCACTAAATCCACAGGAGCCAGCTCATGCATACAAATTTGCTGCCCAAGCATCTCTTCATCGATTTGCTCAGGATGCAGCGCACCGTCCTGCACCTGTTGTGCCAGTTGCCTGACTCCCTGGACAATATCCCACCGTCCACCGTAATTCGCTGCAATATTCAGCGTCAACCCGGTATTCTGGGCGGTAATCGCTTCTGATTTGCGAATCCGTTCTTGCAAACGTGAGTTAAATCGACTGATATCCCCGATAATACGCAGGCGTACGTTATGGCGATGTAGGTTTTTCACTTCGCTATCAAGTGCCCACACAAACAGTTCCATTAACGCGCTCACTTCCTGCGCAGGTCGGTTCCAGTTCTCACTGCTAAAGGCATACAGCGTTAACGCATCAATACCGTTATTTGCAGCAAAAGAGACAGCCCGGCGGACGGATTTTGCTCCAGCCTTATGCCCAAAGGCGCGAATCTTCCCTTGCTTTTTCGCCCAGCGGCCATTGCCATCCATGATAATTGCGACATGGCGACAACCATGTGCTGGCAAATTTTCGCTTAATGGTTTAGTTGCAGACAACATAACGCGTTATTAGTCCCTGAAAGGATTTACGGTACTCAGGAATACTGAAGCCTATCCACAAAAAAGCCGTGTCAAACCACGGCTTACCCGACCGAAAAAAAGCAAATACCCGCGATCGGGTGGCGCAGACTATATCACTGAAGCCCAACGCTAACAAATAGCACGATTCTCCGTAGAGGGATTATCATCAGCTTGAGAGTCGCATCACTTCTTTTCTGGCGACTTCCCGCGCGATGGCATCGACCTTCAACACGTCGTCAACGCTCTGCGGTTCCTGCAAATCCATCTTATCCAGTACAGATAAATTGAGATCGGCAATATCGGTAAATCGGATCTGCTGCGCCAGGAATGCGGCAACGGTAATTTCATTCGCGGCATTGAGTGCGGTCGTCGCCGCCTGACCTTGCTCAAACGCGTCCATCGCCAGTTTCAGGCACGGATAACGCTGGTAATCAGGTGCGGAAAACGTCAACGCACTGAGTTTGCAAAAGTCGACAGGCTTAACACCGGACGTCACACGTTCTGGCCATGCCATCGTATGGGCAATAGGTGTACGCATATCAGGTTCACCCAACTGCGCCAGAACACTACCATCCTGATAACGGACCATCGAATGAATAACCGACTGCGGGTGAATCAGCACTTCCATCTGGCTTGCACTGGCATTAAATAACCAACGCGCTTCAATGTATTCCAGACCTTTGTTCATCATGGTGGCGGAATCGACAGAGATTTTTCGTCCCATCGACCAATTCGGATGACGGCATGCCTGATCGGGGGTCATAGAGACCAGATCGCGCAATGGCGTTTCACGGAATGGGCCACCAGACCCGGTAAGCAGAACTGACATGACGCCGTTTTGCTCAAGGTCAGCGTATCCCAGATTGTGTTGGATTGGTTGCGGTAAACTCTGAAAAATCGCGTTATGCTCGCTATCTACCGGCAAAAGCTGCGCTTTGTGGCGTTTCACGTCGTCCATAAACAGACGGCCGCAGGTCACCAGCGATTCTTTATTCGCCAGCAAAATGCTTTTGCTCGCACGAATTGCCGCCAGCGTCGGCAGCAAACCCGCTGCGCCGACAATCGCCGCCATGACCTGATCAACATCATCCAGCGCAGCCATATCACAGGCAGCCTGCTGCCCGCTCATCACCTCGGTACGGCTACCCTGTGCCAAAAGAGCAGCTTTTACCTGTGCCGCGCTTTTTTCATCATCCATTACCGCATAGCGAGGTGCAAACTCCAGGCATTGCTCTACCATACGGGCAACATTTTTACCCGCCACCAACGCAGCAACACGAAATTTTTCCGGGTTATGGCGTACTACATCCAGCGTACTGCAACCAATGGAACCGGTTGATCCCAGGATGGTTAATTGCTTCATCGGACATCCAGAAGAATTTTACTCGTCATACTTCAAGTTGCATGTACGTTGGCTTTACTCGGCCTTTGGCGTCACCGCCTTCCTGCAACTTGAATTATTTAGAGTATGTAGACAGAAAAAAGCAAAACGCCGCCATCCAGCCTTCTCAGGCCTTCTAAGCGGCGTTTTTAGCGTACAGGCGAATCAGAACTGCATCAGTTCTGCTTCTTTCTCTGCCAGCGCCGCATCAACTTTCTTGATTGCTGCGTCAGTCAGTTTCTGTACGTCGTCCTGAGAACGGCGATCGTCATCTTCGCTGATCTCTTTTTCTTTCAACAACGCTTTCACTTTGTCGTTTGCATCGCGGCGTACGTTACGTACCGCAACACGCGCGCCTTCAGCTTCACCACGTACGATCTTGGTCAGATCTTTACGACGTTCTTCGGTCAGCGGCGGCAGCGGAACGCGGATGTCAGAGCCCGCAGAGCTTGGATTCAGACCGAGGTCGGAAGCCATGATTGCTTTCTCAACGGCTGGACCCATAGAACGGTCAAATACGTTGATTTTCAGGGTACGGGAATCTTCAACCGTTACGCTTGCCAGCTGGCGCAGCGGAGTCGGCGTGCCGTAATATTCCACGACAATACCATCCAGCAGGCTAGGAGAAGCACGACCCGTGCGAATTTTGCTGATTTGGTTTTTGAATGCTTCGACGCATTTGTCCATGCGTACTTCAGCATCTTTTCTGATATCGTTGATCACGTTACGAATCCTTGAAAGCTTGTTTCAGTCAGACCATACCCGCCACGCAAGATGTGACAAGTATAGTCTTGATTAATTTTGAGGGACGTATCCCGCGACATTAAAGCGGAATATTACCTGCATTTAGCCGCAACGGGAATTATTCCGTGATTAACGTGCCTTCTTTTTCACCCATAACAACACGGCGCAGTGCACCTGGTTTGTTCATGTTAAAGACACGAATCGGTAATTTGTGGTCACGAGCCAGCGTGAACGCGGCAAGATCCATTACTTTCAGCTCTTTATCCAGTACTTCAGTGTAGGTCAACTGTTCGTACATAGTCGCCGTTGGATCTTTAGCCGGGTCGGCAGTAAATACGCCATCGACTTTGGTGGCTTTCAGAACCACATCCGCTTCAATTTCAATACCGCGCAGGCAGGCTGCAGAATCGGTGGTGAAGAACGGATTGCCGGTACCCGCAGACAAAATAACAACGCGGTTGTTACGCAGCAGGCTGATAGCTTCGGCCCAGCTGTAGTTATCACACACGCCGTTCAGAGGAATTGCGGACATCAAGCGAGCGTTCACATAGGCGCGGTGAAGCGCATCGCGCATCGCCAGACCGTTCATTACGGTGGCTAACATGCCCATGTGGTCGCCCACAACGCGGTTCATCCCCGCTTTCGCCAGACCAGCGCCACGGAACAGGTTACCACCACCAATCACTACGCCAACCTGAATACCCAGCTCAACCAGCTCTTTGATTTCCTGAGCCATGCGGTCGAGGATGCTTGCATCAATACCGAAGCCTTCTGAACCTTGCAGAGCTTCGCCACTTAACTTAAGCAGAATACGTTTGTAGACGGGTTTTGCATTGGTAGCCATGTTTCTTTCCTGAGACTGTCAACGAATGAGATGAGTTAATTCCAGCGACATTGTATGTCGCTTTTCAGCATGACCACTATAGCGGTTCGCTGAATTTACAAGCCAGACACAAAAAGAAGCCGCCCTCAGGCGGCTCCTTTAAAAATTAAGACTGCTTGGACATCGCAGCAACTTCTGCTGCAAAGTCAGTCTCAACTTTCTCGATGCCTTCACCCACTTCAAAGCGGATGAAACCAGTTACGTCAGCGTTATGCTCTTTCAGCAGCTGACCAACAGATTTGCTCGGTTCCATGACGAAAGGCTGACCGGTCAGAGAAACTTCGCCGGTGAATTTCTTCATGCGGCCTTCAACCATTTTCTCTGCGATTTCTTTCGGCTTGCCAGACTGCATAGCGATGTCCAGCTGAACCTGGTATTCTTTTTCTACCACTTCAGCGGAAACGTCTTCCGGCTTAACGAATTCTGGTTTGCTTGCAGCAACGTGCATTGCCAGCTGTTTAACCAGTTCTTCGTCAGCGCCAGTTGCAGCAACCAGAACACCGATACGAGCACCGTGCTGGTAGTTACCCAGAACTTCGCCTTCCAGGGAAGCAACGCGACGGATGTTGATGTTCTCACCGATTTTAGCAACCAGAGCAACACGTTCTTCTTCGAACTGTGCTTTCAGAACTTCAACATCAGTGATTTTGCCAGCAACGGCAGCGTCCAGTACTTTGTCAGCAAATGCCTGGAAACCAGCATCTTTAGCAACGAAGTCAGTCTGGCAGTTAACTTCCAGAATGAAAGCGATGTTGCCGTCGATTTTGGTTTTGATTACGCCGTCAGCAGCAACGTTGCCTGCTTTTTTCGCCGCTTTGATTGCACCGGACTTACGCATGTTTTCGATTGCCAGCTCGATGTCGCCATTAGCTTCAGTCAGTGCTTTTTTGCAATCCATCATGCCTGCGCCAGTACGCTCACGCAGCTCTTTTACCAGGGATGCGGTAATTTCAGCCATTCTAAAATCCTCGGAAGATTTGATCTGCCCGGCATGAAACCGCACAGATTTAAAAGTGAAAAAGGGGGCCATATACAGGCCCCCTAACCAAACGTGATACTACCTGGTCTATAAGGGCTCTAACGAGCGTGCCTTATTATTCAGCTTCTACGAAGCTTTCTTCCGCCTGGGAAGCCAGATCCTGAGAACGGCCTTCACGAACGGTAGTAGCTACAGCGCCCAGGTACAGGGTCACAGCACGGATTGCGTCGTCGTTACCCGGGATAACGAAGTCAACACCGTCCGGATCAGAGTTGGTATCAACGATAGCAAATACTGGGATACCCAGGTTGTTTGCTTCTTTGATAGCAATGTGCTCGTGGTCAGCATCGATTACGAACAGAGCGTCCGGCAGACCGCCCATGTCTTTGATACCGCCCAGGCTGTTTTCCAGTTTCTCAAGCTCACGAGTACGCATCAGCGCTTCTTTCTTGGTCAGCTTTTCGAAAGTACCGTCCTGAGACTGAGTTTCCAGATCTTTCAGACGTTTGATAGACTGACGAACGGTTTTCCAGTTAGTCAGCATACCGCCCAGCCAGCGATGGTTCACGAAGAACTGGTCGCAGCTGTTAGCAGCTTCTTTCACCGCTTCGCTTGCAGCGCGTTTAGTACCAACGAAAAGGATTTTACCTTTACGAGCAGAGATCTTGTTCAGTTCAGCCAGAGCTTCGTTGAACATCGGTACAGTTTTCTCAAGGTTGATGATGTGAACTTTGTTACGCGCACCGAAGATGAACGGCTTCATTTTCGGGTTCCAGTAACGGGTCTGGTGACCGAAGTGAACACCAGCCTTGAGCATGTCGCGCATGGAAACAGTTGCCATGATTAAAACCTCTATATATAAAAGTTGGGGTTAAGCCTCCACGCATCCCATATTACCGACCCCAAAGGGCACCCCGGAATATGTGCCGATACGTGTGTGTTGTTACACAAAGTGAGATTTGTCGCTCCCGTCCATCGTGTGTAGTCTTCGAATGGATCGGAAGTCCGGCGCGCTTTATACCACAAATACGCCACCGACACCAATAATTGTTGGCGGTCTGTGCTGAATGAACGATGAATTTCGTGTTACAGGAAGGCGGCAAATTTTTGAATCCCCGGGAGCTTACAACCAGTAAGTGACTGGGGTGAAAAAATGTAGCCAACGCATCTGTGGCACGAAAGGCGAAGTTCAGAATGATTCTCAATTTGGCAGCATGTATGCGGGACTGATACCATTGGCAGCACTTAAACAATTATTGCCGATATCATCGGCACTGATGGACAGAATTTATGGCTATCTCAATCAAGACCCCTGAAGAAATCGAAAAAATGCGCGTCGCTGGCCGCCTGGCCGCTGATGTACTGGAAATGATCGAACCGTTTGTTAAACCGGGCGTCAGCACCGGCGAGCTGGATCGCCTCTGTAATGACTACATCGTGAATGAGCAGCAGGCCATTTCCGCCTGCCTGGGCTATCACGGCTATCCGAAATCCGTATGTATCTCTATTAATGAAGTGGTGTGTCACGGGATCCCGGACGACGCGAAGCACCTGAAAGATGGTGATATCGTTAACATCGACGTGACCGTGATTAAAGACGAATTCCACGGCGATACCTCTAAAATGTTTATCGTCGGCAAGCCCACCATTCTTGGCGAACGTCTGTGCCGTGTAACGCAGGAAAGCCTGTATCTGGCGCTGCGGATGGTTAAACCGGGCATTCGCCTGCGCACGCTGGGCGCTGCAATTCAGAAATACGCGGAAGGCGAAGGTTTCTCTGTTGTTCGTGAATACTGCGGTCACGGTATCGGTCGCGGCTTCCATGAAGAGCCACAGGTTCTGCACTACGATGCAGACGACGGTGGTGTGGTACTGCAGCCTGGCATGACGTTCACCATAGAACCGATGCTGAATGCCGGTGATTACCGCATCCGCACCATGAAAGACGGCTGGACGGTGAAAACCAAAGACCGGAGCTTGTCTGCACAGTACGAGCATACTATTGTAGTGACGGAAAACGGCTGTGAAATTCTGACGTTACGCAAGGATGACACTATCCCAGCGATCATCACACACGGCGAATAATGTTTTGCCTGATGGCGATGCATTCGCATCTTATCAGGCCTACAAATTGTACTACTTAGTAGGCCGGATAAGGCGTTCACGCCATCATCTGGCTTTTTAATGGGTGGCGCATAATGAATACTCTTCCTGAACAGCACGCAAATACTGCCCTCCCCACCCTGCCTGGCCAACCGCAAAACCCAGGGACATGGCCACAGCAAGATCTCAACTGCTCCGGCATTAAAGCGCATATCGACACCTTCCAGAACTGGTTAGGCGAAGCGTTTGACAGTGGAATTTCCGCAGAACAGCTCATTGAGGCCCGCACCGAATTTATTGACCAACTGCTACAGCGTTTGTGGATAGAAGCTGGGTTCGGGCAAATAGCCGATCTGGCGCTGGTTGCCGTTGGTGGCTACGGACGAGGCGAATTGCACCCGCTTTCCGATATTGACCTGCTGATCCTGAGTCGTAAAAAGCTGCCTGATGCGCAGGCCGAGAAAGTCGGTGAGCTGTTAACGCTGCTATGGGACGTGAGGCTGGAGGTTGGGCATAGCGTGCGTACGCTGGAAGAGTGTCTGCTGGAAGGATTGTCAGATTTAACCGTCGCCACCAACCTGATTGAAACTCGCCTGCTGATCGGCGATGTGGCGCTGTTTCTGGAGCTGCAAAAGCATATTTTTAGCGAAGGTTTCTGGCCTTCCGACAAGTTTTACGCCGCTAAAGTGGAAGAGCAGAATCAGCGCCATCAGCGCTATCACGGCACTAGCTACAACCTGGAGCCGGATATCAAAAGCAGTCCCGGCGGCCTGCGCGATATCCATACCCTGCAATGGGTGGCCCGCCGCCATTTTGGCGCCACCTCACTGGACGAAATGGTCGGCTTCGGCTTTTTGACACTGGCTGAACGCGCCGAGCTGAATGAATGTTTGCATATCCTGTGGCGGATTCGCTTCGCCCTGCATCTGGTCGTTAGTCGTTACGACAACCGCCTGCTGTTTGACCGCCAGCTCAGCGTGGCGCAACGGCTAAACTACGGCGGCGAAGGCAACGAGCCTATCGAGCGGATGATGAAAGACTATTTCCGCGTCACCCGACGGGTCAGCGAACTGAATCACATGCTGTTGCAACTGTTCGACGAGGCGATCCTCGCCATGCCCGCCGATGAAAAACCGCGCCCGATTGATGACGACTTCCAACTGCGCGGCACGTTGATCGATCTGCGCAACGACGATCTGTTTATCCGCAAACCAGAAGCGATACTGCGGATGTTTTACATCATGGTGCGTAACAGCGCGATCAGCGGGATTTACTCCACCACGCTGCGCCATTTGCGTCATGCCCGCCGTCATTTAACGCAGCCGCTGTGCTACATCCCGGAAGCGCGATCGCTGTTTCTCAGCATGTTACGCCATCCGGGCGCGGTGAGCCGCGGTCTGCTGCCGATGCATCGCCACAGCGTGTTGTGGGCCTATATGCCGCAATGGTCGCATATTGTCGGCCAAATGCAGTTTGACCTGTTTCATGCCTATACGGTGGATGAACACACCATCCGCGTAATGCTCAAGCTGGAAAGTTTTGCTAACGAAGAGACCCGTCAGCGCCATCCGCTGTGTGTGGATCTATGGCCGCGTCTGCGACAGCCGGAGTTGATTCTGATTGCCGCGCTGTTCCACGATATCGCCAAAGGTCGCGGCGGCGATCACTCGGTACTCGGCGCTCAGGATGTGCTCAAGTTCGCCGAACTGCACGGCCTGAATTCCCGCGAAACGCAGCTGATCGTGTGGCTGGTGCGCCAGCATTTGCTGATGTCGGTGACCGCTCAGCGCCGCGATATTCAGGATCCCGAAGTAATTAAGCAATTCGCCGAAGAGGTACAAACGGAACACCGTCTGCGCTTTTTGGTGTGTCTGACCGTCGCGGATATTTGCGCCACCAACGAAACGCTGTGGAATAGCTGGAAGCAAAGCCTGCTACGCGAGCTGTACTTCGCAACGGAAAAACAACTCCGTCGTGGCATGCAAAATACGCCGGATATGCGTGAGCGTGTACGCCATCATCAGCTTCAGGCGCTGGCGCTACTGCGAATGGACAGCATTGATGAAGAAGCGTTGCACCACATCTGGTCACGCTGTCGCGCCAACTACTTCGTGCGTCACAGCCCAAATCAGCTGGCCTGGCATGCGCGCCATCTGCTGCAACACGATCTCAGCAAGCCGCTGATCCTGCTCAGCCCACAGGCCACGCGCGGCGGGACAGAAATTTTCATCTGGAGCCCTGACCGCCCTTACCTGTTTGCCGCCGTCTGCGCCGAACTGGACAGGCGTAATCTTAGCGTCCACGATGCGCAGATTTTCACTACCCGCGATGGGATGGCGATGGATACGTTCATCGTGCTGGAACCGGACGGCAGCCCGCTGTCTTCAGACCGACATGAAGCGATCCGTTTTGGACTGGAACAGGCCATCACGCAGCGCAGTTGGCAGCCACCGCAACCGCGTCGCCAGCCGGCAAAATTACGCCACTTTACCGTCGATACTGAGGTCACCTTTTTGCCGACCCATACCGACCGAAAATCATTCCTGGAGCTTATCGCTCTCGACCAGCCCGGCCTGCTGGCGCGGGTCGGGCAGATTTTTGCCGATCTGGGAATTTCGCTGCATGGCGCCCGAATTACAACCATTGGCGAGCGAGTAGAAGATTTATTCATAATCGCCACCGCCGACCGGCGCGCCCTTAATAATGAGCTGCAGCAGGAAGTGCATCAACGGTTGACAGAGGCCCTCAATCCAAACGATAAAGGGTGATGTTTTTATTTATTATGGAAAGAGTTTAACAATGCAGCAGTTACAGAACGTTATTGAGTCCGCTTTCGAGCGCCGTGCCGACATTACTCCGGCAAATGTAGATACCGTAACCCGCGAAGCGGTGAATCAGGTTATTTCTTTACTGGATTCCGGTGCACTGCGCGTCGCAGAGAAGATTGAGGGTCAGTGGGTCACGCATCAGTGGCTGAAAAAGGCGGTCCTGCTCTCTTTCCGTATTAACGATAATCAGGTCATCGAAGGTGCGGAAAGCCGTTACTTCGATAAAGTACCGATGAAATTCGCCAACTACGACGAAGCGCGCTTCCAGAAGGAAGGTTTCCGCGTGGTTCCGCCTGCGGCCGTGCGTCAGGGTGCGTTTATCGCCCGTAACACCGTGCTGATGCCATCTTACGTAAACATCGGCGCTTATGTTGATGAAGGTACGATGGTTGATACCTGGGCGACAGTCGGTTCCTGTGCGCAAATCGGTAAAAACGTACACCTGTCCGGCGGCGTTGGCATCGGCGGTGTACTGGAGCCGTTGCAGGCTAACCCAACCATCATCGAAGACAACTGCTTCATCGGCGCACGCTCTGAAGTGGTTGAAGGCGTGATCGTCGAAGAAGGTTCTGTTATCTCCATGGGCGTGTACATCGGTCAGAGCACCCGTATTTACGATCGCGAAACTGGCGAAGTACATTATGGTCGCGTTCCGGCAGGCTCCGTGGTCGTCTCCGGCAACCTGCCGTCGAAAGATGGTAAATACAGCCTGTACTGCGCGGTGATTGTGAAGAAAGTCGATGCCAAAACGCGTGGCAAAGTGGGAATCAACGAACTGTTGCGCACTATCGACTAACAGCGATTTGAAAAAGCGGGCTTAGCCCGCTTTTTTTACATCTGCGAGTGGCATAAACAAGGCTTTTCGTTAATTATTCAATGGTTATAGTGAGCTTAAGGGTACCGCTATGTATGACAATCTGAAAAGTCTGGGCATTACTAATCCTGAAGAAATCGATCGTTACAGCCTGCGGCAAGAAGCCAACAACGATATCCTGAAAATCTATTTCCAAAAGGATAAAGGCGAGTTTTTTGCCAAGAGCGTGAAGTTCAAATATCCCCGTCAGCGCAAAACGGTGGTAGCTGATGGCATCGGCCAGGGTTACAAAGAAGTGCAGGAGATCAGTCCCAACCTGCGCTATGTGATCGATGAACTGGATCAGATCTGCCAGCGCGATCGCAGCGAAGTCGATCTTAAACGCAAGATCCTTGATGATTTACGCCATCTCGAAAGCGTCGTGACCAACAAGATCAGCGAAATTGAAGCCGATCTGGAAAAACTGACGCGTAAATAACCGCACGTGAATGTATTCGTAGGCCGGGTAAGGCGAAGCCGCCACCCGGCATTTTGCCTGATAAGCGTAGCGCCATCAGGCAATTAATCAATGCTGCTCATCTAACTGTAACGCCACATACAGCAGCAGTCGGTCGTCAAAATTCCCCAGATCCAGCCCGGTCAGTTCTGAAATACGATTCAGGCGATATTCCAGCGTATTACGATGAATAAACAGTGCCTTTGAGGTCGCCAGCGGCTGGACGTTATGACGAAACCATGCCGCCAATGTCCGACGCAGCAACCCATTGTTATCCATCGCTTTCAGCCTCACCAACGGACGCGCCAGCTCATTGGCCTGCCAGCCGCCGCGCAGGCTGTCCAGCAGTACTGGCAGCATCAAATCCTGATAGAAATAGCTACGGCTTTCCGGCATCCGCTGTTTACCGACCATCATGGTGGTGCGCGCCGTACGATACGAACGGGCAATGCTACCAGGCCCGGTAAAATAGTTGCCCAGCGACACGCGAAAACGCAGCTGTCCGTTCTCTTTCATGCGGGCAATAAGCTGCTCAACGCGCTTGCGATGATCTTCAGCGTCCCAGCGGCCAAACTGATTGAGCGCCGGTTTCAGCACCACCATCTCAGTCAGGGAAACAATCGCAATCAGATTATTACGCTCTGGCGTGGTCAACGCATTCTGTAATTGCTGTAGTTCAGCCATCGCGCTGTCAACACCAAGCTGACCGCTGTCGACCTCCACTACCGCCACCACGCGCGGCTGGTTCAGATCAATGCCCAGGCGCTGGGCCCATTCCATCAGCGCTGGCGTATTCTCTTCCGCCTGAATCAGGTTCATCACCAGCTCTTCACGCAGACGGCTATCCTGCGCTAACAGATGCATCAAGCGCGACTGTTCCAGCATCATTTCGGCGGTCATGCACACTAACTCGCCGTATTTGCGCAGATGCTCCGGTTCGCCGGTAAGACCGATAACGCCAACGATTTCGCCTTCCAGACGCAGCGGCAGGTTTATCCCCTGACGCACACCGTGTAAATGCCGGGCCACCGCATCGTCAATATCGACCACCCGACCTTGCGAAAGTACCAGCAGCGCCCCTTCGTGCAATTCACCAATACGTTCGCGATCGCCGCTGCCGATTATCCGCCCACGGGCATCCATTACGTTGATATTGGTATCAATGATGCGCATGGTGCGCGCCACGATATCCTGCGCCATTTTGGTATCAAGATGCCAGCCAGCCATAAACCCCTCCTGTGAGCAGAGCTCAAGCATAGGGAAGATAATAAGCGGCGACATTGTGCAAATGCACAAAGCGGAAGGGAGAAGTATGGAGTTGTGGGAAGTATCACAAAAAGAAACCCCTTCCTGTGCAGGAAGGGGTTGAGGGAGATTACTGCATCAACAGATAGATGGAGCTGTCACCACGCTGAATGTTCAGCGCCAGTACGGCTGGTTTGCTGTCGAGGATTTTGCGCAGTTCAGCGATGTTTTTCACCGGCTGCTGGTTCGCACCGATAATCACATCCCCTTTCTTCAGGCCAATCTGTGCAGCCGGAGAATTCGGTTTCACGTCGCTTACCACGACACCTTTGTCCTGTCCTTTATTGCTCATATCGGCACCTTCAATGCCTTTAAAGATAGAGCTGGAGTCAACCTGAGTCTGGCTGCTCTGCTGCAATTCCAGGTTCACGGTGACCGGCTTACCGTCACGCAGCAGACCCAGGGTGATTTTGCTGCCAACCGGCATCGTACCGACCTGCGCACGCAGGGCGGCGAAGCTGCTAATAGGTTTGCCGTTCAGGGAGGTAATCACATCCCCAGCTTTAATCCCCGCTTTCGCTGCAGAAGAGTTCGGCATCACCTGGCTGACGAATGCGCCACGCTGGGCGTCAACTTTCATCGCTTTCGCCAGCTCAGAGCTCAGTTCGGTACCCATAATACCCAGCTCGCCGCGTTTAACCTGGCCGAACTCAACCATCTGTGAAGTCAGGTTTTTCACCATGTTGCTTGGGATCGCAAAACCG
Source organism: Citrobacter sp. MGH105 (assembly GCF_001037485.2). NCBI lineage: Bacteria > Pseudomonadati > Pseudomonadota > Gammaproteobacteria > Enterobacterales > Enterobacteriaceae > Citrobacter > Citrobacter sp. MGH105. The sequence continues at coordinate 4,134,599 of NZ_CP073048.1, forward strand.
ATACCGATGTTACCGCCGTCCGGCGCGAGGATCGCGGTGTTAATACCGATCAGCTCACCGTTCAGGTTGACCAGCGCACCACCGGAGTTACCCCGGTTGATCGCAGCATCCGTCTGGATAAAGTTCTCGTAGTTTTCCGCATTCAGGCCGCTACGGCCCAGTGCAGAAACGATACCGGAAGTCACCGTTTCACCGAGGCCAAACGGGTTACCAATTGCCACGGTGTAATCACCCACGCGCAGCGCATCGGAATCTGCCAGCTTAATCGCCGTCAGGTTTTTCGGATCCTGAATTTGGATCAGCGCGATATCGGAGCGCGGATCTTTACCCACGATCTTCGCGTCAAATTTACGACCATCGCTCAACTGAACTTTAATCACCGTGGCGTTATCTACCACGTGGTTATTGGTCACGACATACCCTTTCGCGGCATCAATAATTACGCCGGAACCGAGTGCCATAAATTTCTGCTGCTGGCCGCCGCCATTGTCAGCGCCCGGTGCGCCGCCCTGGCAGAACGGCGAACTCTGGAACGGAGAACCGTCCTGGCAGAACGGTGAATTATCACCGAAGAACTGCTGGAAATTACGCGGCATGCGCGGCGTATTTACCGTCGTGCTCCCCTCGACGTTAATACTTACCACCGATGGCATCACTTTTTCGAGCATCGGGGCCAGGCTTGGCATCTGTTGGGCGGTCATTGCTGAAGACGACGTCTCAGCCGCTGTAGCAGACAGGGGGGACAACGCCAAACCTAAACTCAGAGCCAGTGCACTCATTGCTAATGTGGTTTTTTTCATGTGTTTCGTTCTCGATTAACAGGTAACGCAAAATTGCTGTATACGTCAGAGTCGTTTTATAGCGCTAAGTTCCAGAATTAAGTTTAAGGAAAAAGTAAAATTTTATTGTCCGTCTTTACAAATGAGTATTTATTGTTCTACGGCCATCAAGCGACGATATTCATCCCAGGCATACAAATCCGTCATCCCGCTGATATAATCCTGGATCAACCGGCAGCGATAATAATATTCCAGAACCGAATACTCAGCGCACCCCGTCGATATTTTACTAACCGCCTCAACATACGCAAGACGATGGCGGGTAGACAACTTCTGAAATAAACGGGACTCGATAGGAAAACGTTTTACTCTTTCATTGTCGACCAGTTCAGAAAAATCTGACTGAGACATTTTTAATAACGGCTGATAGATCTCCAGCAACCCGCTGATCACCCGATAGCCCTGTAATTCCAGTTGTTCAACATCCGGATGGCTAAACACATGTTTTACTGCCACATTTTTATAAACGCCCAGTAGCTGGCTGAAGCTACTGGCATCTTCTAGCAGCGCATGATTAAAGCTGCCTTCATAAATCTGCGGCAAATTATCAATAAACCGCTGGGCCGCATACGGCACCAGTTTATTCAGCGTATTGACGCGTAAATACATAAAGAACTGATCTTCGGTACTCCGGCTTAATGTATTTGAACGTGATTTTTCCCAGGCGTTCTCAACAACCTGGATAAACAGGGAACCTTTTTCATGTTGCCCCCACGCCTCATGCAGATGGTGATAAAGCTGCTCGACGCTAAAGATTCTTTTCTCAACGGCATCTTCCAGATCCGCTACGCAATAAGAGATATCATCGGCAGCTTCCATAATCCAGGTTAATGGAAAGCGACTGTAAGGCGCTAATGATAATTCTTTACGCAACCGCTCAATATACGGTTCTTCAGAAAGGTAATAACCCGGCTTCTTCATTAAATAATTGTGTGTTTCGGGTGCACTGCCGCGCCACCACGCTGGACGGGTATATTTTAAAATACCGCCAACCTGCGCCCAGGTAAGGTTCATACGCATCAACGTATGCACAAGCCGAATACCCTGCGCATTGCCTTCAAAATGGCACAGGTCCTGGCGTACCTTACGGCGAATATCATTCAGCGACTCCTCGCCTTCACGCAACCGTAATGCCGCCACCTGGCAGCGGTCATCACTTAGGGGCTGACTTTCTGCGTCTGCGGGATACAGCCGCTGGCGGAACCAGTCATTAATCGCCGCTTCCCCAAAATGGCCAAACGGCGGATTGCCAATGTCATGCATCAGGCAGGACATTTCGACAATACTTTCAAACGGCCCCGTCAGTTCATCCAGGCCATACTGCTCCAGCAACTTTTGCTCTTTTAGTCGGCTGAGGATCTCTTTCGCGATATAGCGGCCAACCTGCTGAACTTCCATTGAGTGCGTTAAACGCGTGCGCACCGCCGCATTACGTTCCAGCGGAAAGACCTGGGTCTTTTGTTGCAGTCGGCGAATTGCCGGTGAATTGATAATACGTCCGCGATCGCTTTCGAAAATACGCAGGATCTCATGCTCAGTCTTCACGCCCTGCGGCGAACGGTAACGACGATGCCAGTTTATTTTTTTTCGGAAATCGATCTGTGCCATGTCCTCTCCCGCCTGAGAAATGCGCTACCCCTTAAGCGCATGATAGACTATGCCCTCAAATCTGGCTTATCGCGAGTAAATCTATGAAAATCGGCATCATTGGTGCAATGGAAGAAGAAGTTACGCTGCTGCGTGACAAAATCGAAAACCGTCAGACCATCGCGCTCGGCGGTTGTGAAATTTACACCGGCCAACTGAACGGTACAGAGGTTGCGCTGCTGAAATCGGGTATCGGTAAAGTGGCTGCGGCACTGGGCGCTACGCTGCTGCTTGAACGCTGCAAGCCGGACGCCATCATTAATACCGGTTCTGCGGGTGGCCTGGCCTCTACGCTGAAAGTCGGGGATATCGTAGTTTCTGACGAAGCGCGCTATCACGACGCCGACGTCACTGCCTTTGGTTATGAATTTGGTCAGCTACCGGGCTGCCCGGCTGGTTTTAAAGCCGATCCTACGTTGATTGCTGCCGCAGAGTCTTGCATCGCCGAACTCAATCTGAACGCCGTTCGCGGACTTATCGTCAGCGGCGACGCCTTCATTAATGGTTCCGTGGGGCTGGCTAAAATTAAGCATAACTTCCCGCAGGCGATTGCCGTTGAGATGGAAGCGACCGCAATTGCGCACGTTTGCCACAACTTTAACGTGCCATTTGTCGTGGTTCGCGCTATCTCTGACGTTGCCGATCAGCAGTCCCATCTCAGCTTTGACGAATTCCTGGTGGTTGCCGCGAAGCAGTCAAGCCTGATGGTTGAAACGCTGGTACAGAAACTGGCGCATGGCTAAATTACTCTCCAGGGCGCTGGTCGCCCTGCTTTTCACTCTCCCGGCGTTCCTTTACGCCGCACCGCGTGTTGTGACGCTTTCTCCTGCCAATACTGAACTCGCTTTTGCCGCTGGCATTACCCCCGTTGGCGTCAGCAGCTATTCAAACTACCCGCCAGAAGCCAAAAATATTGAGGAAGTCTCAACCTGGCAAGGGATGAATCTTGAACGTATTGTGGCGCTGAAACCTGATTTGGTTGTCGCCTGGCGCGGGGGAAATGCTGAGCGGCAGGTGAATCAACTAACCTCTCTGGGTATTAAGGTCATCTGGGTGGACGCCGTTACCATTGAGCAGGTTGCCGATGCGCTACGCCAATTAGCGGCATGGAGCCCCAAGCCTGAACAAGCTAAACAGGCGGCGCAAACCATGCTTGATGACTATGCTTTACTTAAATCTCAGTATGCCAACAAACCGAAAAAACGCGTGTTTCTCCAGTTTGGTGCCAATCCTCTGTTTACCAGTGGAAAAGGTTCTATTCAGCACGAAGTTCTTGAGGTATGCGGCGGAGAAAACATCTTTGCCGGTAGTCGGGTTCCCTGGCCGCAGGTTAGCCGTGAGCAGGTCCTGGCACGAGCCCCCCAGGCTATTGTTGCCACAGGCGGTCCGGGCGAAACTCTGAAAATTGAGCAATACTGGGGAAACCAGCTAAAAATACCCATTATTACACTTAATAGTGACTGGTTCGAACGCGCGAGCCCGCGTATTATCCTCGCCGCAAAACAACTCTGTAATGCGCTTTCACAGATAAATTAGCGCCTGCCCCCACCAGGTCTGTTGTGAGGATTTAAAAATGCTCGTCTATTGGCTTGATATTGTCGGCACCGCAGTATTTGCAATCTCTGGCGTATTACTGGCCGGAAAATTACGTATGGATCCGTTTGGCGTCCTGGTACTCGGCGTGGTTACCGCCGTTGGTGGTGGCACGATCCGCGATATGGCGCTGGATAATGGACCGGTTTTTTGGGTTAAGGATCCGACCGATCTGGTGGTGGCGATGATCACCAGCATGCTGACGATCCTGTTGGTACGTCAACCAAGACGCATACCGAAATGGATCCTTCCGGTGCTGGATGCCGTTGGTCTGGCGGTGTTCGTGGGTATTGGGGTCAACAAGGCATTTCTCGCAGGAACAGGGCCGCTGGTGGCGATTTGTATGGGGGTGATTACCGGCGTTGGTGGTGGGATCATTCGCGATGTGTTAGCTCGTGAAGTCCCGATGATTTTGCGCACCGAGATCTACGCCACAGCCTGTATTATCGGCGGGATCGTGCATGCGACAGCGTTTTATACCTTTGATGTTTCACTGGAAAACGCCAGTATGATGGGGATGATTGTCACGCTGCTGATTCGGCTTGCCGCCATTCGCTGGCATCTGAAATTGCCGACGTTTGCGCTGGATGATAACGGGCGTTGATATGACGATACAGAACATGTAGGCCGGATAAGGCGTTTACGCCGCCATCCGGCACATTGCCCGGTGGCGCTACGCTTACCGGGCCTACAACATCAGACCATCAGTATTACAGACAGCAATCAGATGCTGAAAGAAGAACCACACCCGCAGGTGCTTTTCGCATTCGGGTTAGTCACAACGAAGCGGGAACCTTCCAGACCTTCGGTATAGTCAACCGCGCCGCCCACCAGATATTGCAGACTCATCGGATCAACGACCAGACCAACACCTTGTTTCTCGATGGTCATATCACCTTCATTGACCTGATCATCAAAGGTGAAACCGTACTGGAAACCGCTGCAACCACCGCCAGTGATATACACGCGTAATTTCAGATTCGGGTTATCTTCGTCAGCGATCAGGCTTTTAACTTTATTGGCTGCTGCTTCAGTAAATTGCAGTGGCAGCGCTACGTCATCACTCATATTTTGCTCCAAACGACATCGGCAATTGGGTAAATTTCAACCCAATATTTTGGGCCATTATCTAATACCCTGGTATTTCGTTCAAGTATTCTCGCCAGCGGCAGTCCCCTGGCTTTTTGCCGCCTGCTCCGCTTCCTGTTTTGCCAGCGTACGAGCCAGGATAGTCGAGTATAGCGGCTTTCCGCCCATAAATTGGGCTAATAGTGTTGCGCCAAGACAGGTAATAATCATTGGCAAAATGAGCTGATAGTTATCGGTCATCTCCAGCACCAGTACAATACCCGTTAGCGGCGCACGCACCGAAGCAGCCAACAAAGCCCCCATTCCGGCAATGGCAAAGGTTCCGGCCTCCAGGTGATACTGCGGAAAAGAGGCTGCCGCAGCCATACCGAACGCCGTACCAAGCAACGTCCCCAACGCCAGCATCGGGGCGAAGATCCCACCGGGCGCACCGGATGAGAAGCACAGCAGTGTGGTGACGACCCGGGTGATAAATATAAACAGCAGTAGACCGACGCTAAAATTGCCTGCTGCGGCAATCGGGATCAGGTTAAAGCCACCGCCTGCCGCTTCAGGTTGAATTAATCCCAGGATCCCACACAGACCGCCGATCGCGCCGCCCATCAGCACCCATTTTTTAATTTCACCACCGTGAAAGCGCTGGAACATATCCTGAGTGCGCAACACCATGGTATTGAACAATGGCCCGACACAGCCAAAAATAAGCCCGAGCACGAGATACAGCCACAGCGTATTCACCGGCGCATTAGACAGTTTCCCGACTTCAATTATCGGGGCTTCACCGTTGAAAATACGAAACACAATGCTCGACATAATAACGCCGGTAAACACGGCTTTGATCGACACTAGGTTATAGCGAAACTGCGGGCGCATCTCTTCAATAATGAACAGGATCCCCGCCAGCGGAGCGTTAAACGCCGCCGAAAGGCCCGCTGCGGCACCGGTAGCCAGCAGGGTATGCCGCGCTTCGGCGCTGCGCATACGGAAAATATCCAGCACCATGCGTCCAATGTTGCCGCCAATCTGCACGGTCGGCCCTTCTCGCCCGAGCACCATGCCAGCACCCAGCGTGCCCATGCCGCCGATAAATTTCACCGGCAGGACACGCCACCAACGCACAGGTCGCAGCTCTTCCAGCGCACCTTCAATCTCAGGGATCCCCGAACCACCGGCTTCCGGCGCAAATTTACGCACCAGGAAATAGCCGACCATCGCCAGCAACGCCGAGAGAATAAACGCCAGCGGCCACAGCAGAATGTCATGGTCCGCAACCTGAGCCAGCGCGCCAATGCGCTGATTCTGCACCCAGGTCACCGCTTTCTCAAATGCCACGCCAACAAGCCCTGTCACAGTACCCACTACTGCAGCCATCAACAGGATCGCCAACGGCGTTTTGTCTCGTTCCAGGAGACGACGAATTTGATCCCTGCGGCGTAAACGCACAATTTGCTGTGCTTCAAAAGAGGGAGTGTCTGTCTTCATCAGATGATCATTAATTGGTAATACAAATACGGAATCGGCATTCTACTCGCACATTTCGCGAAAATCCCCTGCAAATCGCATTGTTTCAAATGCGTAAAACTTTCATAACCTTCTCTGAATAACTAGAATAGCGGGCATTTACTTTTTCTACGAACCAGGACCCCATCCATGAGTAAGTCTGAAAATCTCTACAGCGCAGCACGCGAACTTATCCCAGGCGGCGTTAACTCCCCCGTTCGCGCCTTTACTGGCGTGGGTGGTACTCCGCTGTTTATCGAAAAAGCGGACGGCGCGTATCTGTACGATGTCGATGGTAAAGCCTATGTCGATTACGTCGGTTCCTGGGGACCGATGGTACTGGGTCACAACCACCCGGCAATCCGTAATGCGGTGATTGAAGCTGCGGAACGCGGTTTAAGCTTCGGTGCACCGACCGAGATGGAAGTGAAAATGGCGGAGCTGGTCACCGAATTAGTGCCGACCATGGACATGGTGCGCATGGTGAACTCCGGTACGGAAGCGACAATGAGCGCAATCCGTCTGGCGCGCGGTTTCACCGGTCGTGATAAAATCATCAAATTTGAAGGCTGCTACCACGGCCATGCTGACTGCCTGCTGGTCAAAGCCGGTTCCGGCGCGTTAACGCTGGGCCAGCCGAACTCCCCTGGCGTTCCAGCTGATTTCGCGAAACACACCCTGACCTGCACCTATAACGATCTCTCTTCAGTGCGTGCAGCGTTTGAACAGTACCCGCAGGAGATCGCCTGTATCATCGTTGAGCCGGTCGCCGGCAACATGAACTGCATCCCGCCGCTGCCAGAATTCCTGCCAGGCCTGCGTGCATTGTGCGATGAGTTTGGCGCGCTGTTGATTATCGATGAAGTGATGACCGGTTTCCGCGTGGCACTGGCCGGTGCGCAGGATTATTACGGCGTTGTTCCGGACCTGACCTGCCTGGGTAAAATCATCGGTGGCGGGATGCCCGTTGGCGCATTCGGTGGCCGTCGTGATGTGATGGACGCGCTGGCGCCGACCGGTCCGGTTTACCAGGCGGGTACGCTGTCCGGTAACCCGATTGCAATGGCGGCGGGCTTTGCTTGTCTGACCGAAGTGACCCAACCGGGTATTCATGAAACGCTGAACGAACTGACAACGCGTCTGGCGGAAGGTCTGTTGGAAGCTGCCGAAGAAGCGAATATTCCGCTGGTGGTTAACCATGTGGGCGGGATGTTCGGGATTTTCTTCACCGATGCAGAAACCGTAACCTGCTATCAGGATGTGATGGCATGCGACGTCGAACGCTTCAAGCGCTTCTTCCACATGATGCTGGATGAAGGAATTTATCTGGCGCCGTCTGCCTTCGAAGCGGGCTTTATGTCCGTGGCGCACAGTGAAGACGATATCAATAACACCATCGACGCCGCGCGCCGGGTGTTTGCGAAATTGTAAACAAGAGAACGTGCAGAAATGTAGGCCGGGTAAGGCGAAGCCGCCACCCGGCTTTTTTATTGCCGGATGTCGACTAAAAGTGTCTTATCCGGCCTACATGAAAGGGGTCAGCCTCAGCGACTCTGCTTTCTCAGCAGATAGATAAAGTACGGCGCACCAATAAACGTCGACAATAATCCCGCCGGGATCTGATACGGAAACAGCACCATCCTGCCGCACCAGTCAGCAAAGACCAGCAACACGCCACCCGCCAGCGCCGAAATCAGCATATGCGGCATCGCCCGGCGAAAACCCATCATACGGGCAATATGCGGAGCCATCAGCCCGACAAAGCTCAACGGTCCAATAGTCATGGTGGCTGTCGCCGTCAGCCCTGCCGCCAGCAGCAGTAACCCCACGCGTGATGGCGTGATAGCCATACCGACAGCCCGCGCCGTATCGCCGCCTAGCGGTAAAATTGTTAGCCAACGGCGGCACAGTGGCGTCATCGCCAGCAGAATCACCATCACAATCCCGGTACGCAGTACCTGCTCTCCGCTCGCGTTATAGGTTGAACCAGAAATCCAGGTCAACACGCCCGCCATGCGCGGATCGCCGCTGGCTTGCAGCATCATCAGCAGCATAGTAAAGGCCGTACTGAGCGCCATACCGGCCAACAGCATACGGTGCGGTGAAAAACCACCGCGCCCGGCAGCTATCATAATGATAAGCAGAGTAGCCGCGGCCCCGAGGCTTCCGGCAGGCAGCAGCCAGCCAAAAGCATTTCCGGGGACCAAAAACAGCATGAGCACCACGCCAAATGCCGCACCGGAGCTAATGCCCAGCACTTCCGGGCTGGCCATCGGGTTGCCCGTCAGACGTTGAATAATACAGCCCGCTACCGCCAGCATCACCCCGGCAATCAGGGCCGCCAGAATGCGAGGCCAGCGCCAGGGCATCAGCTCATCCAGCATCGCGCCGCTAGCCCATGTCCAGCCATGTGCGTCGCGGCCAAACGACAGCGCCACCACGAGGGTTAGCAGCAAGATTACGCCACCCGCCAGCGCAAACATCAGCACATTCTGACGCTCAGCGGCGATGCGATTACTGACGTTCATATCCGGGGCGCTCATACTCCTCAAGCGCGGCAACAACCACAGTAGCAACGGTGCGCCAATCAACGCCGTCACTGAACCGGTGGAGACTTCCATCCATACGCGGGTCAGCCACAGAATGATTTGGTCGGAGAGCCAGAGGATCAACGCACCAATCAGCGGGGCCAGTACCAGACGTGCCAGCAAACGACGCGCACCGAGCATTTTCGCCAGCAGCGGTGCAAACAGGCCAATAAAGCCGATAATCCCAACCGCGTTAACCAGTAAGGCGCTGATGACAATGGCCAGCGATAACGCCGCCAGACGTGCCAGCGACAGCGCCAGACCGAGGTTGCGCGCCACGCCGTCATCCAGTCCCATCAGCGTCATTGGGCGTAATAACAACAGAGTCAGCATCACACCGCCCAACAGCTGCGGCCACAGACGCTGTACGCCGCTCCAGTCGGTTTGCGTTAACGTGCCGCTGCTCCATAAAAACATGCTTTGCAGCTGATCGTGATGGAAGATAACCATCAACTGGTTAATCGCCCCGCAGTACAGGCTGACCACCAGCCCGGCAAGGATTAACGTCACCGGAGAAAGACGCTTGCCCCAGGCAACGCCAAACACCAGCGCCCCAACGACACATGCTCCCGCCAGCGCCGCAAATTGCGTGGTCAGCGCACCAGGAATAGCCCACAGCGTGGTGACCGTAATGCCCAACTGCGCACCGGTCGCAACGCCCAGCGTGGTTGGCTCCGCCAGCGGGTTACGCAACACCTGCTGAAACAACACGCCGACCAGACCCAGCCCGGCGCCGACCAGTAGCGATATCGCCAGCCTCGGCAGCAGGCTATAGTGAAAAACCATCTGCTCAATGATGTCGATATCCGGTGACCAGATAGCCTGTTGCCACTGACTGCGCGGTAGCGCAACGGAGAAGTTAACCCATGTCAGCCAGCAGGCAGCAACAAACAGCACCAACAACAGCAACGCCGGATGGCGGCTTCGCCTTATCCGGCCTACAAAGCGCCCAAACCGTAGGTCGGATAAGGCGCTTTTCGCGCCGCCATCCGGCATTTCAAGTTTCCTGTTCACGCTTTGCCTCCCAATGCATTATCCAGAATGCGGGCAAAATGCATGGCCGATAGCGTTGCGCCATAAAACCAAACGGCAGGCACACGTTGAAAACGTCCGCCACGGACAAACGGCATCGCCTGCCATAATGGCGTAGACATCAGCGCAGCCATCTCTTTATCGTTGCCGTGATCAAAGCACAGCACATCGACATCCTTATAAGCAGCCAGACGGTCAATACTCACGGCAGTACTGCCCCAGAAGTTTGTTTCTCCCTGCCAGGCGTTAGGGATCCCATATTCGTCCAGTACGTCCTGGAACAGGCTGTTTGAACCAAACACCAGCATATGCCGCGAATCAAGCAGGGATGTCAGGAGCACGGGACGCGCGCCGCGTTGCATAAAGCGCGGTTTCAGGCTGGCAATAAAACGATCGTACTCAGTCAAATGGCGTTCAGCAGAGGCTTGCAGATTGAACAATTGCGCCATTTCCTGCAGCGACTGTCGCGCAACGGCCAGCGGCTTTTTGCCATCGCTGAAATTAAATCCCCGGCCTGGTGCAATCCGCGCCAGCTTTTCAGGGGAAGGACCATAGCCTGCCGACCAGAGCAGAAATGAGGGCTTCATTTCGGTCAGCAGTTCGAGATTGGGCTCCGTACGTAGCCCGACGTCAATTACCGAGTCCGGCAGAGGAGGCTCACTGACCCACAGCTTGTAGTTAGGGATATCTGCGATGCCGTACGGCGTAATACCCAGCGCCAGCAGCAGCTCTACCGGCAGCCATTCCAGCGCTACAATGCGCTGTGGATCAACCGCCGCGGCGTGCGCCGTATTCATCCGCCACAGCAGAGGCGACAGCGCCATCGCCGTAAGCAGCCGCCGACGGGTAATATGATGTAATCCGATCATTAATAGACAAAACTCACGGGTGCGGCACCGGCCGGATGCGGCAAAATGCCCATCGGGATACCGTAAATTTGTTCCAGAGTTTCACTGCGCATCAGTTCAGCAGGCGTTCCTTGAGAAATCATCTCACCGCCGCGCAGCGCAACGAGGTAATCGCAATAGCGGGCCGCCATGTTGATATCGTGTAGCACCGCTACCACCGTCAGCCCACGCTGCTGGCTTAAGCGGTGCACCAGCGCCAGCACGTCAACCTGATGGGCAATATCCAGCGCGGAAGTTGGTTCATCAAGCAGCAGACAACGGCTGTCCTGTGCCACCAGCATGGCAATCCACGCGCGTTGGCGTTCCCCACCGGACAGGCTATCGACCAGACGGTGCGCCAGCGGCTTTAAACCTACCAGCGAAATGGCTTCTTCTACCTTCTCTCTGTCGGCAACGCCAAAACGCCCCAGCGCCCCGTGCCACGGATAACGACCAATCGCCACCAGTTCGCGTACGGTCATCCCTTCTGCCTGCGGCAGCTGTTGCGGCAGATAGGCGACCTTGCGGGCAAACGCTTTACTACTCCAGCTCTCCAGCGGCTGTTCGTCGAGCAGGATTTCACCTTCTGACGGCGGCTGATGACGTCCCAGCATTTTCAATAATGTCGATTTACCGGAACCGTTGTGGCCGATAAGACCCGTCACTTTCCCTACAGGAAAAGTTAATGAGAGAGGATGCAAAAGCGTGCGGCCAGGCACACGAAAGGAGACATTACGCAACGCAAAAGTGGTGTCGGGATGGGATCTGTTTTCCTGCATAGCAGCCAACTTGTAAAACGGGCACGCAAAGCGTGCCCAAAGAGAAATTAGAAACGGAAGGTTGCAGTTGCAACGACCTGACGTTCTGCGCCCCAGAAGCAGCCATAAGTATTGAAGCAGCTGGCGACGTATTCACGGTCAAACAGGTTGTTCACATGCAGCGCCACGTTGGAGCCAGCCATACCAACACGCGCCAGATCGTAACGTACTAACGCATCTACCAGCGTGTAGCTTCCCACTTTGAAGGAGTTTGCCGGATCGCCATAGCTGGAACTAGTATAACGAACACCCGTACCCAACGTCAGCCCGGAAAGCGCGCCATCATAGAGGGTGTAATCCCCCCACAGTGATGCCATATGTTTTGGCACCTGAGCAGGCGTGTTGCCTTTGTAGGTAGTGTCGGTGGTGTATTCCGCGTTGGTGTAGGTATAAGAACCAACCACGTTAACGCTGGCTGACAGCGCCGCTTTCGCTTCAATTTCCACACCACGTGAGCGAATTTCACCGCCTTCAACTGACCAGATCGATCCATTCGGGTCGGCCATCAGGTTGTTGGTTTTGGTCAACTGGTAAACGGCACCGGTCAACACGATCGGACGATCGCTCGGTACGTACTTCACGCCCGCTTCGTACTGCTTACCTTTAGATGGCGCAAAGATATTGCCGCTTTCCCCAACCTGAGAATTAGGTTCAAACGATTCGCTGTAGCTGAAATACGGGGTTACACCGTTATCGAACAGGTAGTTAACACCGCCACGCCAGGTGAACTGTCTGTCATCACGGGAGTCCAGCACGCCAGAAACGCGGTTCAATGAGTCCTGCTTAGCCCAGTCGTAACGGCCGCCCAGAGTGACCAGCACCTTATCCCACTGCATCTGATCCTGAGCGTACAGGCCAGTTTGTTCCTGTTTATTCAGGACACGATAAGGTGCGCCTGGTCCATTATGCGCCCCAAAATCAAAGTCGCTACGGTCAAGGTTATAGATATCAGACGGCGCTACCGAACCAGCCCAACCGAACCAGGAGTTGATATCATTACGCATACGCATATAGTCAACGCCGGTCAGCAATGTGTGATCCAGGGTACCGGTGGCGAATGTGCTCTGCAACTGGGTATCAACAGAGAAATTCTGCAATTTTTCATTATCGTCAACGTACTGACGAGTCAGCGTGTGATCCCAATCTGACTGAGGGATGCTTTTACATGGACTAGCGTTGAGTGCTGCCTGGTTTTTTGTATACAGCGGATCGGAGCACATGCCGTAGCCGTACACGCTTTTCTGCGACACTTTGTTTTGCGCATAACGCAGGTTCTGACGTACGGTAAAGGTGTCGTTAAATTCGTGGTCGAAGCTGTAGCCCACCATCTTCTCGTTACGAGAGTAGGTATTGTTGTCCGCACCTTCGTTGAAATCGGTCGGCAGACGTGAACCATTTGGCAGCTTAGACACGGTCCCCTCTTTCGGCAACCAGCCGTAATAACCGGTTTCCGGCTCGTTCTGGAAGTAGGAGAGGAAGGTGAAATTCGTCTTATCATCCGGACGCCATGTGAAAGATGGCGCGATGGCATAACGCTGTTCTTCTGCGCCTTGCTGCTGCGCATTCGCGGAACGCGCCAGGCCAGTCAGGCGGTATGAGTACACACCATCGTCATCCAGCGCATCGCTGAAGTCAAAACCGGTCTGGAACAGGCTGTCAGTGCCCATTTTGAACTGAACTTCTTTCAGGGGCTCTGTTGTCGGACGTTTGCTGACCATATTCAACAACCCACCCGGGTTGCTCTTTCCGTACAGAACGGAAACCGGACCGCGCATCACTTCGGCGCGCTCCAGCATATAAGGGTCGATGACCGCATCATTGTAGAAGTTGCCCTGCATCTTCAGGCCATTCAGATAGTTATTCTGACTTTGGCCGTCGGCGGCAAATCCGCGAATAATCAGGTAGTCATAGGTATTGGACGCGCCACGTGTACCCACGGCAACGCCCGGGGTGTAGCTGAGCGCCTCTTTGACCGATTTTGGTTGATGCAACGCCATCTCTTCGGCGGTGACCACTGAAATAGACTGAGGAACTTTTTGAATCGGAGTGTCGGTTTTGGTCGCCGTAGCAGACTGTCGTGCAGCGATGGTTGCCGCAGGCCCCCATGCGCTTTCCTGCGGAGCAGGTGCTGCAGTTACGGTGATGGTTTCTTCTTTCGGGTCAACCGCCGCCTGTGCATAGACAGACATGCCGCTAACCGCTGTGGCTACCACTACTGCGATTTTACGCAGTGATGAACTTGGCTGAGCAGTTTTAAGACGCGCCATTGGTATTTCTCTGATGAAAGTGAATGATAACGTAAACGAGAATTATTATTATAACGGCAGCATAATATTCGAAACTCTGGCGAGATAGCAAGCAATACGCGTCCCTACTAAAACTGAGGGGTTAAGAAATAACCAGATGAAAAGAAAGGGTTAATAAATTAGGCTGAAATGTTTTAACGGATAACGTACCGGATGGCTACCTTAATTCCGTAGGCCTGATAAGCGCAGCGCCGTCAGGCAAGGCAAACTAAAACCATATAGCGCAAAAAATGAAAAACCCGCCGAAGCGGGTTTTGAGGCAGGCATTAGTTACCGCCAAACATCTCTTTAATCCAACCGGCTACGCCATCGCCGTCCTTCTTCTCCTGCTGCGGCGGTTGCTGCTGTTGAGGCTGCTGTTGCTGCGGCTGCTGAGAAGATTGATCGAACGGATTACCCGACTGCTGCAACATCTCACCTTGTTGACACAGTGAATCCGGATCGGTGGTCCATACCGGAAGCGTGCGCATACCCCCGCTACAAACGAAGTTACCGTCGTAGTCTACGCCCATATCCACCACATCCTCCGGTGGCGTCAGCACCAGCGGTGTTGGCGTCTGGTTGGCCAGATAACGCTGATAAATCGACATCGCGCCGCTGGCACCGTACAGCTTGGTTGGCTGGTTGTTATCGCGGCCCACCCAGGTGATGGTCACCTGGCTGCCGTCGATCCCGGCAAACCAGGTATCCACGTTGTTGTTGGTGGTCCCGGTTTTCCCTGCCAGATGCAGACCCGGATACTTCGCGCCAAGCTGGCGACCCGTACCACGCTGAACCACCTGCTGCATAGTCCACAGCGTCATATACGCCGCCTGCGCCGGAACAGCACGCTCGGCCTGTGGGAAGCTCTGGTACAGCACGGTACCATCTTCGGCAATCACCGAACGCAGCGCCGACAGCGGCGCGCGGTTCCCACCGCTGGCGATAGTCTGGAACGCCTGCGCCACTTCGATTGGCGTCAGGTTTAACGCACCCAGCAGCATGGCCGGAACCGGGTTAAGCTGATCTTTCGGCGCACCCAGCTTCAACCAGGTATCGGTTACAGCAGGCAGGCCCAGCGCCATCCCCAGATTTACCGTTGGCACGTTCATTGAACGCGTTAACGCATCCACCAGCATTACTTTGCCGCTTTCGCTATAGCGACGGTCATCGTTCTGCGGTGACCACACCTGGCCGTTCGGCTGACGCAGCGCAATCGGCGCATCGGCAATCCAGGTATTCAGGCGGTACAACTTCGGCTGGCTGAGCGCGGTCAGATAGGTTGCAGGCTTGGCCAGAGAACCAATCGAACGACGCGCCTGCATCGCACGGTTATAGCCCGCAAACTGCGGTTCTGCTCCGCCGACCATGGCGCGAACTTCACCACTAAAGCGGTCAACGACCACAATCGCGGTTTCCAGATCGCTCAGCTTACGCTGTTTCTTCAATACCGGAATGCCTTCCACCGCCGCTTTTTCTGCGGCGTCCTGCGCCACGGAATCAAAGGTGGTGAAAATCTTCACGCCGGAGAGATCTTTAACTTTATCGCCCAGCTTCGCCTGGAGCTCCTGACGCACCATCTGCATAAAGGCAGGCTGCGGGGAGATCACCCCACCACGCGGCTGTACGCCTAGCGGACGCGCGCTCAGCATGTCATACAGATCCTGGTCGATAATCTGCTGCTGCTGCAGAAGACGCAGAACCAGGTTACGACGCTCCAGCGCCAGCTTCGGGTTACGCCACGGGTTGTAGATCGACGCCCCTTTAACCATCCCCACCAGCAGCGCCTGCTGGTCGAGGCTCAGCTCTTCTACCGGACGACCGAAATAATAGAGGCTCGCCAGCGGGAAGCCGCGAATCTCGTTATCACCGCTTTGGCCGAGATAGACTTCGTTCATGTACAGCTCAAGAATGCGGTCTTTGCTGTAACGCGCATCCATGATCAGCGCCATATAGGCTTCGTTGGCCTTACGCCAGTAGGAACGTTCGCTGGACAGGAACAGGTTTTTCACCAGCTGCTGAGTCAGCGTACTGGCCCCCTGTACCGTACGACCCGCCGTCAGGTTCGCCAGCACCGCACGACCAATGGAATAGAGGCTGATACCGTCATGTTCATAGAAGTGACGGTCTTCGGTCGCCAGCAGCGTATCCACCAGCAGATCCGGGAAGCCGCTACGCGGAACAAACAGGCGCTGCTCACCGTTAGGTGAAGAGAGCATGGTGATCAAACGCGGATCAAGACGGAAAAAACCGAACTGGCGGTTGTTATCCATATTCTCGATGGTGTCCAGATGATCGCCGTCAAAGGTCAGACGCGCACGCACCTGCCCTTCTTTGCTGTCCGGGAAGTCAAACGGACGACGAATCATCTCAATGCTCTTCGCCTGCACGGTAAATTCGCCCGGACGCGTCATCTTCGTCACCTGACGGTACTGCGTGGCCTCCAGCAGCTTCACCATCTCGTTCTTGCCGATAGGCATTTCTGGCTCAAGGTTAACCATACGGCCATAAACTGCCGCAGGAAGCTGCCAGACTTTGCCATCAATACGGCTACGAATTTTTTGGTCCAGATAAACGCCGTAAATGGCGATCAGCACCAAAAAGACAATCGACAGTTTTACCAGCAGCCAGAACCAGCCGCGCTTACCACGAGGCTTACGCCCTTTGCCTTTACCCTTACGCGGCATCGGTTCTTCATCCTCATAGTCATCATCATCATAATCGTCGTCATACTCTTCATCTCTGAGTTGACGACGGCTCACCTTTTGTTTCACCGGACGCGAGGGTTTCCCTTTACGTCCAATTGGCTCGCGGTCATTCCCCGCCATGCTTTTTCTCCGCAACATTCAGGCGCAAGGGCCCGATTCTCTGTTCTTCCGTCCTGCGACAGAAGAAGAAATCTCTCAATTATTACCGCTCTTTCGCCGGATGCGGCATAACGCCTTATCCGGCCTACAGTTACATTACGAATACTTTTTGGTGCGCCGCGTTGGCGCAGTATTCGCCGGATCGTCCGGCCAGACATGTTTGGGATAACGCCCTTTCATCTCTTTTTGCACCTCGCGGTACGATCCCTGCCAGAACGCGCTCAGATCGCTGGTCACCTGTAGCGGTCTTTGGGCCGGAGACAGCAACTCCAGCACCAGCGGCACGCGCCCCTGGGCAATGGTTGGGGTCTTTGCTTCACCAAACATTTCCTGCATCCGAACCGCCAATACTGGAGGATTATCCTCATGATAGCGAATGGCAATCCGGCTTCCCGTCGGCACAGTGTAATGCGCAGGCAGCTCACTATCCAGACGTTGCAACATTGACCAGTCCAGTAAACCGCGCAACGCCTGTCCCACATTGAGTGCTTTTAATGCGCGTAACGAGTGCACACCGCTCATGTGCGGCAGCAGCCAGGTCTCCAGCGACGCCAGCAGAGAATCCTCATCTACCGCGGGCCAGTCATACTCTGGCAACCAGTTTGCCGCACATTGCAGACGCAGTCGAAACTGCTCGGCTTCCGACGTCCAGTTGAGCACACTTAGCCCTTTATCGCGAATGCCATTCAACATCGCCTGATGCAACTCCTCTTCCGAGGGTTTGGCTAATGGCTGTACTTTTACCGTGAGCTGACCAATGCGCGACCGACGCAATGCCTTTAACGTTCCCTGAGTCTCATCCCATTCGATGGTGTCGGACTGTTGCAGCAGCTCAGGACATGCCTGCATCAGCGCCTCAATATCCAGCGGCAGAGCCAGCAAAATACGCGCGTCTGGCGCAGCGCTACCCTGCAACAAAAGTGGCGCTATCAGCCATTCATGGCGTCCTGAAGCGTCATCAGCATCCAGCATTGCGCCCATGCCATTCGCCAGTTGATAGCGCCCTTCCTGCCCGCGTCGACGCGCGATCCGATCGGTAAACGCCCGCGCCAGCAATGAGGGGAGCAACGTGCTGTCGGGCTGTCCGCTGCTAACGTTAAGCCGTTTCAGCAACTGTTGACTGCGCTGCTGCCAGGCGGGCTGATTTCGTGAAAACGCCACGGTCAGATCGGTACTTCCGCCGCGCGGCGGCTCTTCCAGAATCGCAGCCAGTTTTGCCGCCGTAGCCGCTTCGGTATTATTTTTGGCACCGACCAGCATCGCCGCTAAACGAGGATCGTTACCCAATGCCGCCATTTTCTGTCCGCGAGCACTGAGCCTGTCGCCCTCAAGCGCGCCCAGCATCTGCAACAGCCGTTTTGCCGCCTGCAGATTGATGGCGGGCGGCGTATCCAGCCAGTTCAGTTGTTCAGGTTCGGTACATCCCCATTGCAGCAACTCCATCAGTAGCCCGGACAGATCGCTCTGCAATATCTCCGCTTCCCCCTGCGCTGCCGCTCTTTCTGCCTGCTCTTTGGCAAGCAGATGCACGCAAATACCGGGCTCCAGACGACCCGCACGTCCCGCGCGCTGAGTCATCGAAGCCTGGCTGATGCGCTGGGTAATCAGTCGCGTCAGACCGGTACGCACGTCATAGCGCGCCACGCGTTCCTGGGCGCAGTCCACCACCAGTCGGATGCCTTCGATCGTTAAGCTGGTTTCAGCAATATTGGTGGCCAGCACCACTTTGCGTTTGCCTTGCGGCGCGGGCACAATCGCCTGACGCTGCTCGGAAAGCGTTAACGCGCCGTACAGTGGACACAGCACAACATCGCTGCCTACACGCGTAGCCAGCTGCTCCTGTACACGCAGGATTTCGCCCACACCCGGTAAAAACAGCAGCAGTGACCCACCTTCATGGCGCAATAGCTCCGCCGTCGCTATCGCTACCGCTTCATCAAAACGCAAATGCGCCGCCAACGGCTGATACCGCCGCTCAACGGGAAATGCGCGGCCTTCAGAAACGATCGTCGGCGCATCGGGCAACATCTGCTGCAAACGCCCGTTATCCAAAGTGGCGGACATAATCAACAGTTTCAGATCGTCCCGCAGCCCTTGCTGCACATCCAGCAATAGCGCCAGCGCCAGATCAGCCTGTAAACTCCGTTCGTGAAATTCGTCGAGGATCACCAGCCCGACGCCTGTCAGTTCAGGATCGCGTTGGATCATCCGCGTCAGGACGCCCTCTGTTACCACTTCCAGCCGGGTCTGCGGCCCTACGCAACTTTGTGCGCGCATGCGATAACCCACGGTTTCACCCGGCTTTTCGTTCAGCAATTCCGCTAATCGTTGCGCCACATTGCGCGCTGCCAGGCGGCGCGGCTCCAGCAAAATAATCCGCCCCGTAATACCGCGATGCTCAAGAAGTCGCAACGGCAGCCAGGTCGATTTCCCGGCACCGGTCGGCGCCGTCAGCAGAACCTGCGGCGAGGCATCAAGGGCGGTAAGCAGTTCAGGCACTACGGCGGCAACGGGCAACGACGTCACAAATGGCTCCAGAGGGTTAACATTCTTCGCGCTGCATTGTAGCATCGCGTTAATTCATAACCGAGTATCCATCATGTCTGAGCCAAAAAGGCTGTTCTTTGCGATTGAATTGCCAGCCGGGGTTCGGGAGCAGCTAATCCACTGGCGGGCCGCGCAGTTCCCCCCTGAAGCGGGTCGCCCCGTCGCGGCTGATAATCTGCATCTGACGCTGGCCTTTTTAGGCGACGTCAGCGCTGAGAAGCAACAGGCGCTGTCGCAGCTCGCGGGGCGTATTCGCCAGCCGGGTTTTACGCTCAAACTCGATGATGCCGGGCAATGGTTGCGATCCCGGGTTGTGTGGCTGGGAATGCGTCAGCCGCCGCGCGGATTGCTGCAACTGGCGAATATGCTGCGGGCACAGGCCGCACGCAGCGGTTGCTACCAAAGCCCGCAGCCGTTTCATCCACATATCACGCTGCTGCGCGATGCCGGCCACGCGGTGCCAATCCCGCCACCGGGCTTTGGCTGGTCGTTTCCAGTCACGGAATTTGCGCTTTATTCCTCCTCATTTGCGCGAGGACGCACGCGTTACACGCAGTTGCAACGCTGGACGCTGACTGAATAATCAAAGGGACTGTTTATGCAATTTTCTCCACCTTTACAACCAGCAACGCTCATCCAGCGCTATAAGCGCTTTTTAGCGGATGTGATCACACCAGATGGCACAGAGTTAACGTTACACTGCCCAAATACCGGTGCGATGACTGGATGCGCAATGCCAGGTGACACCGTTTGGTATTCGACATCAGAAAATACTAAACGCAAATATCCACATACCTGGGAATTAACGCAAACTCAATCCGGTGAATTTATTTGTGTTAACACGCTGTGGGCCAACAGATTAACGAAAGAGGCGATTCAGCAGGCGTTAATTTCAGAAGTTTCAGGCTACAGCACTTTGAAAAGTGAAGTAAAATACGGCGCCGAAGGGAGCCGCATCGACTTTTTGTTACAGGCAGATTCCCGACCTGACTGCTATATTGAAGTGAAATCAGTCACGTTGGCGGAAAAAGAGCAGGGTTATTTTCCCGATGCCATCACTGAACGAGGTCAGAAGCATCTTCGGGAATTGATGAGCGTAGCGGCTGAAGGCAAGCGGGCAGTGATATTTTTCGCCGTGCTACATTCAGCCATTACACGGTTTTCACCCGCGCGCCATATCGATGCAAAATATGCGCAATTATTAGTTGAAGCACAGCTTAAGGGGGTTGAAATTCTGGTTTATAAAGCGGAACTTTCTGCCCACGGTATGACTCTTAAAGAGCCGTTGCCCATTACCTTGTAATGGTGTAAATATCTGGTCAATTAGTATTCTGGGCGCGTGGGCAAATACGCTTTTCCTCACAGGGTTGTCAAGTGTTACGTTTAGATAATTGCTATCCGGAAAAGCATCTGCTATTTATAGCGACCTGATTTTTCCCCCGAACATGGGGATCGATAGTGCGTGTTAAGGAGAAGCAACATGCAAGAAGGGCAAAACCGTAAAACATCGTCCCTGAGTATTCTCGCCATCGCTGGGGTGGAGCCGTACCAGGAGAAACCGGGCGAAGAGTATATGAACGAAGCCCAGCTGTCGCACTTCAGGCGTATTCTTGAGGCATGGCGCAATCAACTTAGGGATGAAGTCGATCGCACCGTAACTCATATGCAAGACGAAGCGGCTAACTTCCCTGATCCGGTGGACCGCGCCGCACAGGAAGAAGAATTCAGCCTTGAGCTGCGTAACCGTGACCGTGAGCGCAAACTGATCAAAAAGATCGAGAAGACGCTGAAGAAAGTAGAAGACGAAGATTTCGGCTACTGCGAATCATGCGGCGTAGAAATTGGTATTCGCCGTCTGGAAGCGCGTCCTACAGCCGATCTGTGCATCGACTGTAAAACGCTGGCAGAAATCCGCGAAAAACAAATGGCAGGTTAATTCCGGTCATTTTTACCACGTTTACTACAGGCGGGAGCTTCTCCCGCCTTATTATTTGTTAGTCCGCAAAATGAGCGATTCACACTATATAGGCCGCTTCGCCCCTTCCCCTTCTGGCGAACTGCATTTCGGTTCACTAATTGCCGCCCTCGGGAGTTACCTGCAGGCCCGCTCACAGCGCGGAATCTGGCGAGTGCGCATTGAAGATATTGACCCCCCTCGTGAAGTTCCCGGTGCTGCAGATACGATTCTGCGTCAGCTGGAACATTACGGACTGCACTGGGATGGCGATATTTTATGGCAATCCCAACGTCATGATGCCTACCGCGAGGCGCTCGCCTGGTTACATCAACAGGATCTGAGCTATTACTGCACCTGTACGCGGGCGCGTATTCAAAGCGTCGGCGGTATTTATGACGGCCACTGCCGTGAGTTACGCCTCGGACCAGAGCAGGCGGCTGTCCGCATAAAGCAACGCCATCCGGTGATGCAGTTTACTGACCAACTGCGCGGTGAGATTCAGGCTGACCCGCAGCTTGCGAGGGAAGATTTTATTATCCACCGACGCGACGGGCTGTTTGCCTATAACCTCGCTGTGGTGGTTGATGACCACTTTCAGGGCGTAACGGAGATTGTACGCGGCGCCGATCTTATCGAACCCACGGTGCGGCAAATCTCTTTGTATCAGCAGTTTGGCTGGCAAGCGCCTGACTATATTCATCTTCCGCTGGCGCTCAACGAACAAGGCGCTAAACTTTCAAAACAAAATCATGCACCTGCGCTGCCGCAAGGCGATCCGCGTCCGGTGATTATTGCCGCGCTGCGCTTTCTCGGCCAGCGTGCCGATATCCCGTGGCAGGATATGCAGGTTGATCAGATCCTGGAGTTTGCCGTTGAGAATTGGCGTCTGACAGCGGTGCCTGATTCGGCGATCTTAAATCCGGCATTCTCAAATGCATCATGCTGAGCTATGATTAGCCGCTATTTTTACACAGCAACACTTGTTCTGATTGAAGTTTGACACTACCGAGGTGCACTATTTTTACCCGAGTCGCTAATTTTTGCCGCAAGGTGCTAAGCCGCGAGGAGCGCGAGGCTGAGCTCGCCGTCGCCCGTCCACATATGACGGTAATTCCGCGTGAGCAGCACTCTATCTCCCGCAAAGATATCAGTGAAAATGCCCTGAAGGTAATGTACAGGCTCAATAAGGCCGGATACGAGGCATGGCTGGTTGGCGGTGGTGTACGCGATCTTTTGCTGGGCAAAAAACCGAAAGATTTTGATGTCACCACTAACGCAACGCCGGATCAGGTGCGCAAACTGTTTCGTAACTGTCGCCTGGTCGGTCGCCGTTTCCGTCTGGCCCATGTCATGTTCGGCCCAGAAATTATCGAAGTGGCGACTTTCCGCGGTCATCATGAAGGCAGCGAATCCGATCGCACAACATCGCAGCGTGGGCAAAACGGTATGCTGCTGCGTGACAACATCTTCGGCTCCATCGAAGAAGATGCCCAGCGTCGCGAC
This sequence comes from Citrobacter sp. MGH105, assembly GCF_001037485.2. NCBI lineage: Bacteria > Pseudomonadati > Pseudomonadota > Gammaproteobacteria > Enterobacterales > Enterobacteriaceae > Citrobacter > Citrobacter sp. MGH105. Next base: position 4,157,751 of record NZ_CP073048.1, read on the forward strand.
TTCACGATCAACAGCCTGTATTACAGCGTGGCCGATTTCACCGTACGTGATTACGTCGGGGGAATGCAGGATCTCGAAGAGGGCATCATTCGCCTGATCGGTAATCCGGAAACGCGCTACCGCGAAGATCCTGTACGTATGCTGCGCGCCGTGCGCTTTGCCGCCAAGCTCGACATGCGTATCAGCCCGGAAACCGCGGAGCCTATCCCGCGTCTGGCTACCTTGCTTAACGATATTCCTCCTGCACGCCTGTTTGAAGAAGCGCTCAAGCTGTTACAGGCAGGCTATGGGTACGAAACCTATAAAAAACTGCGTGAGTACAGCCTGTTCCAACCGCTGTTCCCAACCATTACGCGCTACTTCACCGAAGACGGTGACAGCCCGATGGAACGCATCATTGCCCAGGTACTGAAGAATACCGATAACCGCATTCACAATGATATGCGCGTTAACCCGGCGTTCTTGTTTGCTGCCATGTTCTGGTATCCGTTACTGGAAGCCGCACAGAAAATTGCGCAAGAAAGCGGTCTGGCCTATTACGACGCTTTCGCGCTGGCAATGAACGACGTGCTGGACGAAGCCTGCCGCTCGCTGGCGATCCCGAAACGTCTGACCTCACTGACCCGCGATATCTGGCAGTTGCAGTTACGTATGTCCCGTCGCCAGGGCAAACGCGCCTGGAAGCTGATGGAGCATCCAAAGTTCCGCGCAGCTTACGACCTGTTAGCGCTGCGTGCTGAAGTCGAACACAACGCGGAATTGCAGCGACTGGCGAAATGGTGGGGTGAATTCCAGGTTTCAGCGCCGCCGGAACAAAAAGGCATGCTGAACGAGCTGGATGAAGAGCCAGACGTACGCCGTCGCCATCGTCGCCCGCGTAAACGCGCGCCACGCCGCGAAGGTTCCGCGTGACCAATCGCGTATACCCAATGGATTTCGGGTTGCATCAAGGCGGCGACACAGCGAACTCCCGGGAGCGTACATCAGTACGTGACTGGGATGAGCGAGGAAAGCCAACACAGATGCAGCCTGAAAGACGACGGGTATATATCGCTATTGGCAGCAACCTCGCCTCCCCGCTGGAACAGGTGAATGCTGCCATACAGGCGATCGGTGAAATTCCCGACAGCCGCATTATGGCCGTCTCTTCATTTTACCGCACACCGCCATTAGGCCCACAGGATCAGCCCGATTACCTGAACGCCGCCGTGGCGCTGGAAACCACCCTCGCCCCCGAAGCGTTGCTGGACCATACCCAGCGTATTGAACTGCAACAGGGCCGCGTGCGCAAAGCTGAACGCTGGGGGCCGCGAACGCTGGACCTCGACATTATGCTGTTTGGCGATGAAGTGATTAACACCGAACGTCTGACCGTGCCGCACTACGACATGAAAAACCGGGGCTTTATGCTGTGGCCGTTAGTTGAAATCGCGCCAGAACTGCTCTTCCCTGGCAATACTCCGCTCCGTACTTATCTCGCCCAGAATTACCCTCAACGTCCTGCTCTCTGGTAATAGCACTGATTTCCGGAACACTGCGTGAAGAGGCGCGGCACGATTTATGCCCGTATAACCATTCAACGTTAACCACGCAATCACAACATGGTCATAACCATTTGATATAACATTCAATATTATATTTTTCGACAATCATACAAAGCGTTAATATTTTAAATCACCAATTAACATTGCCCTTGTTATTTTTTTTACAACAATATTGTATTTTTTCTAATCAATAAAAAAACATCAATCACAGTGATATAAAAGATAAACCATATCCAAGCATTCTTTTTTTCTCTACATAAAAACTGTCACAGAATCAATACGTCTAATACAAACATCAACAAGATAAATGCTATAAATGCAAATATCTCCATCCTCTCAACAATCTACGCTTAAAAATCTTACAGAAACAATAATCAGTTGAAAAAATCAACCTCCAATAAATATGAAATTCAAATATCATTTGCGTTAAAAATAATAACATCAAAACAAATAGATTTTATGAATTTTACATTTCATGCTGATATTTGCTTTAATCCACTCGCAATAATTTATTCACCAGTTATTTTTAAAGACATTAAGTTCTAATAAGGACATTACGAAATGAATAAGACGCTACTCGCTATAGCATTCTCTACAGCGCTGCTCTCCTCTTCCGCTTTTGCCCTCGATGGTGGTCAGGTAGACTTTGCCGGTCTGGTCAGCGACAACACCTGTACGCCGCACGTGAATGGCGGCAGCCAGGACGGTCAGGTTCAGTTGAACACGGCTGTCACGGCGGATGTTGCGAGCGACAAGGGCGTTCAGGGCAGTGAGCCTGGCGTACAACCTGAACCGTTCTACATCACCGTAGATTGCGGCTCCAGCAACACCAACTCGAAAGCGCACCTGAGCATGGCTTCAACGTTCTTCAGCAACAGCCTCGGTACGCTGAACAACGATGACTCTATCTCCAACCCGGCTACCGGCGTTAACCTGGCCATCCATGCGATCGATGCTTCCGGATCTGCACTGGCCTATACCCAGGTCAAAGTAAACGACGCTGCCGATATTCACGATGCATCTTTTGATGCTGACGGCGTCGCCAAATTCAACTTTGTCGTCTCATATGTAAGGCAGTCCAGCGCCGTTCCGGTGACAGCAGGCTATGTGAAGTCTAATACGGCCTATACTTTAACCTATAATTAATTGTTAATATTCATGGGGTTATCGAAAGCAACAAGATAACTCCATCATTTACCCCTGAAAACCAAATACAGCCGATGATATTAAATTGCTATTGAGCAGAATATTTTAAGATTTAATTAAACATGCTTTTATTTTTTTTCATCATACATGATGAATGTCAAATAAAAACAAATACACCAAATATATACATGATAACAATAAACCAAAAGAAAACAATAAACCAAAAATATAAAACACGGTTATTTTTATCGCAAACATAATATAAGCAGCATAAATATCATGGTATTTTTAGAGGGTCGGTCATGGCAGAACAAAAGCGAAACCAATACATAAACAAAATATTCATTCCGTGAATATCATAATGAGAAACATCCTTGCTCGGTATTTTTCTATTTCCAGCGCGAGTTTTATAATCTCGGCGGTCTGAAATGACATTTATTTTTAATAAGGATATTTCAACATGAAATTAAAGTTAATTGCTTTATCACTGGTGCTGTCTGCCGCCTCTACAACATCTGCATTCGCCCTTGATGGCGGCCAGGTAGACTTTGCCGGTCTGGTCAGCGATAACACCTGCACGCCGCACGTGAACGGCGGTAGCCAGGACGGCCAGGTTCAGTTGAACACGGCTGTCACGGCGAATGTTGCAAGCGACCCAGGTGTACAGGGCAGTGAGCCTGGCGTACAACCTGAACCATTCTACATTACCGTAGACTGCGGCTCCAGCAACGCCAACACGAAAGCGCACCTGAGCATGGCTTCAACGTTCTTCAGCAACAGCCTCGGTACGCTGAACAACGATGACTCTATCTCCAACCCGGCTACCGGCGTTAACCTGGCCATCCACCAGGTCGATGATTCTGGCTCCGCGCTGGCCTATACCCAGGTCAAAGTAAACGACGCTGCCGATATTCACGATGCATCTTTTAATGCTGACGGTGTGGCAAAGTTCAACTTCGTCGTTTCTTACGTTAAGCAGTCTGATGCTGTCCCTGTAACCGCGGGCTACGTGAAATCCAACACAGCGTATACCGTAACCTACGAATAATCATTCGTATTTGGCAGGAGGGGCATCGTGTGCTTTATCACAATTTCCCTCCTTATATACCAACATGGAGGAATAACTATGACCAGGATGTGTCGCTCCCTTTCTTTTGCTATTACTGCACTATTGGCTGTCCAACCGGCATTTGCAGATATTGTCCTTTCCGGCACGCGTATTATTTATAAAGCCGCACAAAAGGACACCACCATTCGACTGGAAAATAAAGGCTCGACACCAGCGCTAGTACAAAGCTGGCTGGATGACGGCGATCCAAACGCTGATCCCAGTACCATCAATGTACCCTTTAACGCCACACCACCGGTTTCCCGTATCGAACCGGGACGGGGACAAACGGTAAAATTGACCTATACAAGCAACAGCACATTACCTAATGATCGCGAAAGCATCTATTGGTTTAACGTGCTGGAAGTTCCCCCCAAAATGAAAGATGCAGAGGTAAAAGATAAAAATATCCTGCAATTGGCTTTCCGCACGCGTATCAAAATGTTTTACCGCCCGGACGGACTGGCAGGTATCGCATCAGAAGCCCCGCAGAAATTGCAGTGGCGCATCCAGCAAAAAGCAGGGAAACCCGTCATTCATGTGACTAACCCTACCGGCTATTTTGTCTCGTTTAATAAAATTGAAGCCGTTGTTGGCGGACGAAAATATGCTGTTTCCGCTTCAATGGTTGCCCCCAAAGGCGAATCCGATTTCACCATTTCTGGCTTAACCGGCACACCCACCAAAACCAGCATTAACTATATTGCGATCAGTGATTTTGGCGGCGCAATTAACGGCAAGGTGAATATTTAACGCTTACCTTTACTCTTTGGGATGCGCCAATGAAACTGCTGTCGAAAAATTTCAGGGTTACTTTCCTGGCCCGCTTTATTGTCTGTACTCTATTACCCGGCAGCTTTTGCGCATGGGCTGAAAATGAAACGATGGAGTTTGACAGCTCGTTTTTAATGGGACCGGGATCAAGCCAGGTCGATCTTAGTCGTTATTCCGACGGTAATGCGATCTCCCCTGGCGTCTACGATGCCAGCGGCTACGTTAATAACGATCTGGTCACCACGCTGAAGGTCGAGTTCATCGATATCGCGCATAACGGTAAAACACAGGCATGCATTACGCCCAAGATGCTCAGCCAGTTACATATTCGTTTGCCTGACGATATACCCGAAAAAGCCGTACTGGTGAAACGTGAGGAAAGCATTAACAACTGCCTTGATCTCGCGCTCGCTATTCCCCAGTCAACCAACCACTTTGACGGCGGCGACCAGCGTCTGGATATCGGCGTACCACAAATGTGGGTGCAAAAAGGTTTCGCCAACTATGTTGATCCTTCGCTGTGGGATGACGGCATCCCTGCCGCCATGTTGTCGTACAACGTCAGTGCGTGGAAAAATGAGAACGACTACGGTACTGAAGACAGCGTCTATGCTGGCTTTAATGGCGGTGTAAACCTGGGCGCATGGCATTTCCGCGCACAAGGCAACTACTCAAGGCAAAAGGACGGCGGCAGCAATATTGACTATCAAAACCGCTATATGCAGCGAGATATCGCCGCGCTACGCTCCCAGTTGATCATTGGTGAATCCGGCACCAGCGGTGAGGCTTTCGACACCGTCAACCTACGCGGTATTCGCCTTTATAGCGAATCACAAATGCTGCCACCGCAGCTTGCCAGCTATGCGCCAACAATTCGGGGCGTGGCCAACAGTAACGCCAAAGTCACCATTACACAGAACGGCTACAAAATTTATGAGACCACGGTCCCGCCAGGGCCGTTTGCGATTGATGACCTCTCGCCATCCGGGTATGGCGCCGATTTAGAGGTCACCATTACCGAAGCCGACGGCTCGAAGCATAGCTTTAGTCAGGCGTTTTCATCTCTGGTACAAATGATGCACCCTGGTGTTGGCAAATGGGATCTCAGTGTGGGCCAGGTCAACGACGATAGCTTACGTGATGAGCCGGGATTGGCACAGGGCACGTTCTATTACGGTTTTAACAACACATTCACCGGTTTTAGCGGTATTCAGGCCACAGACAACGGCTATCTTGCTGGGTTATTGGGGTTGGGGATGAACACCCTAATCGGTGCTGTCTCCTTTGACGTCACCCAATCACAGACTAACGTTCCTGACGATAAAACATACAGCGGTCAGAGCTACCGCGTGTCGTGGAATAAATTCTTCGCACCGGCGGACACCTCATTGAACATCGCCGCCTACCGCTATTCGACGAAAGACTATTTGGGTCTGAGCGATGCGCTGAGCATTATTGATGATGCCAAACACAGCGACAGTGACACTGCCCACGGCATGAACAACTATTCGCGGATGAAAAACCAGTTCACCATCAGCCTGAATCAAAGTCTGAAAAACGGGTATATCAACTACGGTTCGCTCTATCTGAACGGCAGTTGGGCCGACTACTGGGTAACCAATGATTCCCGCAGCAGTTTCTCTGCAGGCTACAGCAATAGCCTGGGCTGGGCCAGCTACAGCATCAACGTGCAACGCACCTATGACGAAGACAATCACCGCGATGACTCGGTCTACCTGAGCGTGACAATCCCACTGGATAAATTGCTGGGCACCGACCGGGACAGCGGCGGCTTCCGCACACTGAACAGCAGCGTCAGCAGCGATTTCGACGGTAGCAATCAATTCAACACCAGCGCCAGCGGATACAGCGCCGATAGCCGCTGGAACTACAGCATCAGTACCGCCTACGACATGGAAAAAGAGGACAAAGATCTCTCCACCATTAGTTCCTACGTAAGCTACGACTCCAACTACGGCAATATCACCGCGTCCGCATCGGCCAGCAATGACAGCTCGCGTCAGTATTCATTAAATACCGATGGCGCCTTTGTGCTGCACAGCGGCGGGCTGACCTTCAGCAACCAGAGCTTTAGCGACGGCGATACGCTAGTGCTTATTGATGCCCCTGGCGCGAAGGGCGCGCGTATTGATTACGGCAACAGCACAATCGACCGCTTCGGCTACGGTATCGGCAATTCATTAACGCCGTACCGAGAAAATATCGTCTCACTCGATATTAACGAACTGGATAACGATATCGAAATGAAAAGCACCAGCGCAACCGTGATCCCACGGCGCGGGGCCGTAGTAATGAGCCAGTTCGCAACCGATCAGGGGCGTTCCGCGATTATTAACCTGGTCCGCAGCGATGGTCAGCCGATTCCGTTCACCGCTGAAGTCTTCGACCAGAATAATAATATGCTCGGCACTGTTGGCCAGGGCAGCCAGGCGTTTGTCCGTGGTATCGATGACAGCGGCGAGCTGGAAGTGCGCTGGAGCTTACAGAACCAGGCACAGCGCTGCCGTTTGCATTATCAGGTTGCTTCAGGCAATGAAGACGCGCCAGGTAAGACCCTCGTCCTCAACGCCGTTCCTTGCAAGATGCAATAGATTACGAGGATAAAGGATGAGAAAACACCACGTAGTCAACGTACTGGCGCTCACTTACGCACTGCTGGCGTCGCCAGGCTTTGCCAGTACTCAGGGACTGAGCCTTAACTTCACCGCAGTCATTGAAGAGACCACCTGTGTGATGAAAGTCACCAGCCTCAATAACTCGTCTCTCAGCGGCAGCGACACTCAGTATGCGCTCACCATCCCGAATATCGGGATTTCTGAGCTGCTTAACGTTACCGCCAATACAGAAGGTAGCTTCAGGCTCAAGCCACAAGAGTGTAATAACGACATAGCCTCAATCACGATGACCGTGAAAGGAACAACGCTTTCAAACAGCAACTACATGCTGCAAAACGCGCTGACCAGCGGAAATGCCGAAAACGTCGGTCTTGGCTTTAAGCCGGACGGCGAAGATGACACGGCCCGTCTGAAACTCGACGGCACGGAAAAAACGACCTGGAAACAAAGCCAGATCGCTGACGGTATGGATCTAAGCGCCTTTTTTCGTCGTGCCAGTACCTCATTAATCCCAACGGCTGGAGACTTTCAGGCCAAGGTCACCTTTACTTTTACCTATCAATAGCAGGGAGGCTATGTTGATGCGATATTTATTTCGGCTATGTGGCGCACTGTCGGTTCTCCTCCCCGCATTGCCGGGCTACGCGGGCACAAACTCGCTGGAGATGACGGTTTCCACCACGATTACACCATCAACCTGTCAGGCAGCGCTACACGACAACACCGGCAAAGTAAATGGCATTGTCGATATTGGCGATGTCTATATTCCACAAATCGTGAATAAAACCAACTCACAGGCTTTTTCACTGGTATTCAGCAACTGCGTGGGGCTGGCCAAAAAACAGGCTACCGTCACCCTAACGGCGAAAACCGGTTGCGATGGCGCTTCTGGCGGTGGCAACGGCTTTCGCAACGCGCTAAACGGTAGCGACGACGCTGCCAACGTGTCCGCGGAAATCTGGACGACGTCAACACCAGCCAGCAGCGGCAGCAAACAGCTAAGTTGCGCCAGCCCGGTACAGCAACTGGTCGATCTGGCCCAGGCCAGCGATGAAACCACGGTCGCCATACCGCTCAGCGCCCGCATCGTGCTGTCCTCTGGCAGCACCGTCGCGGATTTACACACTGGCGCCTTCTCTACCCAGGGCCTGTTCACCATTACCTATGAGTAAGACACGATGAGCAAACTATTGCGCAGCGCCATCACCATTGGCTTTTTGTTACTGGCCCCCGTGCTCGAGGCCGACACCGATGTAGAAATTAGAGCCAATGTAGTTAATACCAGCTGTGAAGTCTCAGTCGACGATAACGGTCTGGTGGATTTAGGTACAAAAAGCTACGACTATTTTGCCAGCGGTGTAACTGCGGAAGATCCCTACCAGGGCGGCAGCACCTTTTATATCCACGTTAAAGACTGTATGCCGGTCAGCGGCAAAGATCCGTCGAAACTCACCATTCATTTTTCGCCACTATCCGGTAGCTTCGCCCCCGGCTCCGCACAGATTTTTGCCAACGACGCCAGCGACGGCGCGAAAAATGTTGGGGTGGTGATTTTTTCCGTCAACGATGCCAACAATATCTATAACGTAATGAACACCGACGGTACACCGCGTAGCCAATATGACGTCACCGCCGCCGACTACGCCGATAGCCGCTATTCGTTTTACGCCCGGATGCAGAAAGTACAGTCCGGCCAGGCCATCGTCAGCGGCGCGGTGAAGTCCAGCGTGCTGGTGTCAGTGTATTACGAATAAAAATTACAAGGAGATAGCAATGAGAGGGAACACACCTGCGCAATATCGTAAATTTAAAGGACGGCAGACGGTACTTTCCGTTGTTGTGTCTACTTTATTGGTCATATTGTTATCTTTTCCCGCAGCGGGTTATGCGCAGACAGATACCTTTGTATTAGGCAACGGGGAACATAACTATGAGTATGGTGGCCCATCAAGCGATGGTACTAACCAGTTAATTTATCCGAGCGGGCGCACCGTCTATTTCAGCCGCACAAATGCGCTGGCACCCGCGAACGTCACCATCAACTGGAACGGTGCCCATGGCTCATCATCGGCAAATAACAGTCTTTATTGCTACGTTTCAGATCAAGGTCAGAGCACTATGGGTACCTTATCAGTGGAGTCCGGCCTCGTTTCTGCGGGTAGCTACGGCGGAGTCGATATTTTTAAAACAAACATTACCGGGCTCTATTTCTCGCTGGAGTTACGTAGCTTTGGTTCATATACCCTCAAAGTCAGTGCCCCAAATTTGCAGATACAGAACGGTATTATGCACAACGTGATTTCAGTCAGCGATAATGGCGGCTGTAAGGGCCCGACTCAATCAGGACCAGGATATTACTATACCTGGGGTGGGCTGGGTTACTATGCCGCGGTAACATTTTACACCGATCAAACTTATACTCCGGGCAACTCAACGATCACGCTGCTCAAAAATGGCGATTATCATGTGCGCTTCTGGAACGAGAACGTAGGGGCCGGTATTAAGAGTTATTATCTGAATGCTACCTTTGATATAAGCGCAGTAACCGTCGCAGAACCCACCTGCACCACACAACCGGTGGCCAGCGGCAGCAGCGTTAGCGGTACTACCGTCGATCTTGGCCACTACAGCCCGAACGACATTATTAACGGCGCTACGGCGGTGCCGTTTTCAATCAAGCTGGCGGGTTGTAGGGGCCTGCGCAATATCAACGTGACGCTCACCTCCACCACTGTCGCTAAAACCCCCACTCTGCTGGGTAATATACTGACCAGCAACAAAGCCACTGGCGTGGGTCTGGAAATCAGCGGCGCGGCCAATAGCTATAGCCAGCAGATGGTGATGATCCCCAACGATACCACCTCGATCTATAACGATCAGCGCGATACTTCCAGTGATGACAATATCTACGGTAGCAGTGAAAATGGTGTCGTCCAGTCGCAAACCCTCAATTTTTTGGCGACGCTCAAACGTGACGGCACCCAGCAAATCGGGTCAGGGAATTTCAAAGCGAACGGCATATTCACCATCGACTACCCCTAATGTCTGTTTAAGTGGTGGTCGATAAGTTTCCCACAAAGGGCTAACGCTTTTCTGATTCATTCCCCTACAATGCGGCCATTCTATTCATCAATATTATGGCCGGAGAGGTTATGAGCAAACCCACTACTATCGCTGTGCTGCAGAAATGCAAACAAGAGAAAAAGCGCTTCGCCACCATTACCGCGTACGATTACAGCTTCGCCAAATTATTCGCCGATGAAGGCATCAATGTGATGCTGGTCGGTGATTCGCTGGGCATGACGGTACAGGGACACGACTCCACCCTGCCCGTCACCGTTGAAGACATTGCTTACCACACCCGGGCTGTACGTCGCGGCGCGCCCAACTGTCTGCTGCTCTCCGACCTGCCGTTTATGGCTTACGCCACCCCGGAACAGGCATTTGAAAACGCTGCTGTCGCCATGCGTGCGGGCGCAAATATGGTCAAAATTGAAGGCGGTGCCTGGTTGGTAGATACGGTGAAAATGCTCACCGAACGCGCCGTACCGGTTTGTGGTCATCTGGGATTAACGCCTCAGTCAGTGAATATCTTCGGCGGCTATAAAATTCAGGGCCGAGGCGATGCCGGACAGGTACTGCTGGATGACGCACTGGCCTTAGAAGCAGCGGGCGCTCAACTGCTGGTGCTGGAGTGCGTACCGGTTGAGCTGGCGAAGCGCGTCACTGAAGCGCTGACGATTCCGGTGATTGGAATTGGCGCCGGTAACGTCACCGACGGGCAAATCCTCGTCATGCATGATGCGTTTGGTATTACCGGCGGCCACATCCCGAAATTTGCGAAGAATTTCCTCAATGAAGCAGGCGACATGCGCGCCGCAGTGCGGCAGTATATGGCTGAAGTGGAGTCCGGCGTTTATCCGGGCGAAGAGCACAGTTTCCATTAAGGAGTCTTGTCGTGTTAATCATTGAAACCCTACCGCTGCTGCGCCAGCATATTCGTCGTCTGCGTCAGGAAGGCAAACGCGTAGCACTGGTTCCCACCATGGGCAACCTGCACGACGGCCATATGAAACTGGTCGATGAAGCAAAAGCCCGGGCTGATGTGGTGGTAGTGAGCATTTTCGTTAACCCGATGCAGTTCGACCGACCGGATGATCTGGTGCGTTATCCGCGCACACTGCAGGAAGATTGCGAAAAGCTGAACAAACGCAAAGTTGATTATGTCTTTGCACCAGCCGTTGAGGAAATCTACCCGCAGGGTCTGGAAGGTCAGACTTTCGTTGATGTTCCCGGCCTCTCTACCATGCTGGAAGGTGCCAGTCGTCCAGGTCACTTCCGTGGCGTTGCCACCATCGTCAGCAAGTTGTTTAACCTGATCCAACCCGATATCGCCTGCTTTGGTGAAAAAGATTTCCAGCAACTGGCGCTGATCCGCAAAATGGTAGCGGACATGGGTTATGACATTGAAATCGTTGGCGTACCGATTATTCGTGCCAAAGACGGTCTGGCCCTCAGCTCACGTAACGGTTATCTGACGGCAGAACAGCGTAAAATCGCGCCGGGCCTGCACAACGTGATGAACGGTATCGCTGAAAAGCTGATTGCGGGTAATCGTGAGCTGCAAGAAATTATTGCCATTGCGGAACAAGAGCTGAATGAAAAAGGCTTTCGCGCCGACGATATTCAGATCCGCGATGCCGACACGCTGCTGGAGTTGACTGAAACCAGTAAACGCGCCGTAATTCTTGCTGCCGCCTGGCTGGGTCAGGCGCGTCTGATCGATAATCAAAGCGTTACATTAGCCCAGTAGACAGGGGTTAAAAATCGGGCAATACTGCCTGAAGATTTCTCAAAGCAGGCCAGTCACGCCTGCTTAGCCAAGGTAAACGACAGGGTATAGACGTTATGATTCGCACCATGCTGCAAGGCAAGCTCCACCGCGTAAAAGTCACGCAGGCGGACCTGCACTACGAAGGCTCCTGCGCCATCGACCAGGATTTCCTTGATGCCTCAGGTATTCTGGAAAACGAAGCTATTGATATCTGGAACGTGACCAACGGTAAACGTTTCTCAACCTATGCGATTGCTGCTGAACGCGGCTCCAGAATCATTTCAGTGAACGGTGCAGCGGCGCATTGCGCTGATGTTGGCGATATTGTAATTATCGCCAGCTTCGTCACCATGTCTGACGAAGAAGCCCGTACATGGCGTCCGAAAGTGGCCTATTTTGAAGGCGACAACGAAATGAAGCGCACAGCGAAAGCTATTCCGGTACAGGTTGCCTAAACTTCAATAATAGGACAACCCTTCCAGAAAACATATTTTGGGGTGGGTTGTCTTTAATTTAATATTACGAATAAATAATATTATTTATTATTTATACCATCATTTAAATAAGGCACTTTAATTTTACTTAAAAGAACGTGAAGTATTTCTAATAAATAACACTATTCCCTTTCACCTTCCCCCTCTATAAAATGCGTTTGAAATATAATATTTCAACAAATAAGATATATGAAAACATATCTTATATTTATGCTTAATACCTAAATATGGACATTAGAAATGTTTTTTAGAAAATATGGCGTAGCAGCTTTTATTGCAATGACTTTGAGTGCGGGTTCTGCAATGGCTGCAGAGCCTGATACAGGTACCATTACTTTCCACGGTCTGGTTTCTAACAATACCTGTAAAATCTCTCTTGATCATAAAATCGATCAAGATGGTAATGATTTTGACGTTACTCTGGATACCGTTTTTGTTAAAAACTTCGCTACCGCACTGGGTGAAAACAGCACTCTGGGCGAAAAACAGTTCACTCTGAATCTGAGTGAATGTGATAACGCAACGGTAAAAGATGCCTCCGCTCAGTTTGATTCCTGGGGCGGTTCCAGCTCAACCTCCGGTGGCCTGTTAGTACCACCGGCGAATCTGCAGGGTGCCGCAGAAAACGTTAACCTGGTGCTGGCTAACAACGGCAACGGCGCTACCGATCTGATCAAAGTTGACCAGACTAACAACACCCAGAAAGCCACTATTTCCGCTGATGGCACCGGTGACCTGTTCTACCGCGTAGCCTACACCCAAGGCCAGAAGTGGAATGCAGACAGCAGTCCGGTAACGGCAGGAACCGTACAGGCGCAAGTTGCCTTCACCGTTATTTATAACTAATCCTTTTATTTAAAAAGATTAGCCAATCCCTCAGCGGCTGTGCTGGGGGATTTTAAAGTGTGCCTACAGGGAGGGTAAAATGGTCAATATGGTTATTACAAAGGGATTTAAAGCCACCTGCTTCGCTGCTGCGGCCTTCGCGGCATTTACAACATTCCAGGTAAACGCGGATATCGTCATTTCCGGAACACGTATTGTGTACCCGCAGTCATCAAAAGACGTGATTGTGAATCTGGATAACCGAGGCAATAAACCGCTACTGGTGCAAACCTGGCTGGATGACGGGCGTGACGGTGTTAATCCGCAGGAGCTAAAACTGCCATTTGTCATTACGCCTCCGGTATCTCGTATCGATCCACAAAAAGGGCAATCCTTACGTATTACGTATATGGGTAGCGCATTACCTCAGGATCGAGAATCGCTGTTTTGGTTTAACGTGCTGGAAATCCCGCCAAAATCAAAAGCGAAAGAAGGCGAAAGTTTAAATCAACTTCAACTCGCCTTTCGCACCCGGATCAAACTATTTTTCCGCCCGGATGGTCTGAAGGGCACGCCTGGCGATGCGGCTACAAACCTGAAATGGTCGCAGAAAAAAGAAGGCAATACGCTTTCGTTGTTTGCCCAAAATGACAGCCCGTACAACGTTTCCGTTTCCAACGTAAAATTAAAAATGGGCGGTAAAGAATATACTGTCGACAGCAAATCCGTTTTGCCCTTTAGCGGAGTCAGCATGCCCGTAAAAGGTCTTTCGAATAATATTAGCGGTACCGTTATCTATAACACCATTAATGATAATGGTGGCACAGATAAGCGAGAAGCAAAAATCGACTAATCACTTATAACAATTACGTACCAATATAGCGGGCAATTATTGCTCGCATTAATTACTCGGAAAAACAATGCTATTTCAACGCTCATTATTATGTCTTGCTATTGGCACAGCACTCCCTTTTTCTGTTTCTGCAGCAAATTCAGAAGCCGAAAAAACCGTTGTTGAGTCGGACGAAGCCGTAGAATTTAACGAGCAATTTTTACTTAATAGCGGTGCGAATATCGATATTAGTCGCTATGCGTATGGCAACCCGGTACTTGCCGGAACCTATCGTGTTAAAGTGAATCTTAACAATGCATTGAAATCCACCTCTGAAATTACCTTTAATGAAAACGGTACGCCACGCGCCAGTGCATGTCTGACACCGCTTTTACTCACCAAGGCAGGCGTTGACCCCGCAGCAATGCGCGATGACGTCGAGCTCGACGACAACACCACGTGTCTGGATATAAAAAAATACTACCCCGGAGCAACGGCGAATTACGATTCCGGCAAACAGGCTATGGATCTCAACTTCCCGCAGATTTATATCCTGAAGCGCCCCGCCGGGTACGTTGACCCATCACTGTGGGAAGATGGAGTTCCGGCAGCCATCGTCTCTTATGATATGAACGCCTGGCACAGTGAAGGCAATGGCACAACATCCGATACCGCCTACATGGGTCTGCGTTACGGTTTAAATATGGGGCCGTGGCGTTTGCGTTCCCGAGGTAGCCTTAACTGGAACAAAGATACTGGTAGTGAATACAACAATCAGGACGTTTATTTACAGCGAGATATCACAGCGCTGAAAGCACAAATGGTAATAGGCGATTCCTACACCCGTGGCGATGCGTTTGACTCCTTCAGCCTGCGCGGGGCGCGCATGTATAACGATGACCGCATGTTACCGATGGGATCCAGCAACTACGCGCCCGTCATCCGCGGCGTAGCCAACAGCAACGCCAAAGTCACGGTGATGCAAAGTGGCAATAAAATCTACGAAACGACCGTACCACCGGGTGCATTTGAGATTAACGACCTCAGCACCACGGGTTACGGTAACGATCTGCTGGTCACCGTAGAAGAAACCGACGGCAGCAAACGGAGCTTTACCGTCCCCTTTTCTTCTGTCACCCAAATGTTGCGCCCTGGCGCGACACGTTGGGATATCGGCGTCGGCGAGCTAAACGATGATTCTTTGCATGATAAACCGCAGGTGGGTTATGCGCAGTTTTACTATGGCCTAAACAACACCTTTACCGGCTATATCGGCGCGCAATATACCGATATGGATTTCTATGCTGGGTTATTAGGCCTGGCAATGAACACCGGCATTGGCGCATTCGCCTTTGATGTGACGCAATCTCACGCCAGTATTGATGATCTCGGCACGCTCAGTGGGCAAAGCTACCGGCTGACCTACAGCAAAATGATCGAGGCGACCAATACCTCATTTAACGTCGCCGCTTATCGTTTTTCTACTGAAGACTACCTCAGCCTCAATGACGCCGCGTCTCTGCAAGACAGCGTTAAGCACCAGCAATATGCCCAGCAAAGTTATCGCTCAGGTGATGAGCTTTATGCTGATTACCAACGTACCAAAAATCAGGTACAGCTCAGCATCAACCAACCCTTAAACCAGGGAGAAACAACCTGGGGTTCTGTATATGTCAGCGGAACATGGCAGGACTACTGGAATGATGCAGGATCAACGGCCAACTATAGCGTGGGTTACAACAACAGTTTTGCCTACGGCAGCTATAGCGTGTCATTACAACGCGCCTATAACCAGAACGGCAGTAAAGACGACAGTATCTATCTCAGTTTCAGTATTCCGTTGAGTATGTTTTCCCACAGTGGGGAACGTTCGGACAGCTTCTCCAATATCAATATGGGCCTGCGTTCTGACATGAAGGGCGGAACTAACGTCAACTCCACCGCCAGTGGCAATACCAAAGATAATGACATCAGCTACTCCGTGAGCGCCGCGTCAAGCAGCGGTAATTACGGCAACCTGAATCAGGTGAGTGGTTTTGGCTCCCTCAACAGCAGCTATGGCCCATTAGGACTTTCCGCCTCGTTTGGTGACGACAATAGCCGGCAATATTCCGCCAGCTACAGCGGAGGTATGGTGCTGCATTCTGGCGGCGTGGCGTTCGCGCCGGGCAGCATTGGCGAAACCGATGCCGTCGCGCTGGTGAAAGCCAGCGGCGCACAGGGCGCAGGACTAGGCTACAGCAGCAGCGAAATCGGCAGCTCGGGATATGGCATTTTGCCGTATATGTCAGCCTACCGCGAAAACCGGGTTTCTCTGGATATCAGCTCGCTGGAGAACGATGTTGAAGTCAAAAGCACCAGTACGGTTACCGTACCGCGCAGCGGTGCCGTTGTGCTGGTGAATTTTGAAACCGATGAAGGCCGCTCACTGATTCTGGAATTACAGCGCAGCGATAAAGGCTTCATTCCTTTAGGCGCAGATGTCCTTAACGAGAAAAATGAAACTGTCGGTACCGTCGGCCAGGCCGGGCAAGCCTACGTGCGCGGCGTGGAACCACAGGGAGAACTTCGCGTGGTGTGGGGCAGTGGCAAAGAAAGCACCTGTACGGTGCGTTACCAGATAACTGAAACCACGGCAAAAGCGGGGCTAACCCCAGTACTGAACAATCAACTTTGCCACATGTAATTACCTGTTTAGGGAAAAACTAATGAGAGTTTATATGAAAAGAAACCGCCTCACTCTTCCCATTGCGGCATTTGTCGCAATGGCAGCCTCTGGAAGCGCGCTTGCCGCTAATTCCACAAACCTTGATGTTAACTTCACGGCCACAATTAAAGAAACCACCTGCGATATGAAACTGGTCGGTGGTACAGGCTCCGATACGATACAAGAATTAATCATTGGTAATAGTAGCGGTGAAGTTCGTATTGATGATGTAAGGGCGGGGACGGCAACGGCAGATTTTAAATTAGTGATTGTTGAATGCCCTGCGTCTCTTCAATCGTTAAAGACATCAATCAACGGAACGCCATCCGGGTATTCAACAAAAATATTAACGAATGGAACTAAAGGCTCAGCCGACTACACAGGGGTGTCAGTAGCGCGCTCATCCAAACCTGATGAACCTTTTGTTATTAATTCCACCGTCGATTCAGAACGTCTGGTCTGGAGTGAGGCAGAAATTAACAGTAAAGAGGTTCCGCTGATCGCCATCATGAAAGAGACCAATGCTAATTCGGCCACAACAGGGGCTTTCTCAGCCGTTGCGACATTCGTATTTACCTACGAGTAATTAACGCGGAACTACGGAGCATCACTATGAAATTTAAATCAGCTTTAATCGCATTATCCGTTTCTGCCGTCTTATTCTCAGGAATGGTCAGAGCCGCTATTACCGGTACCGACAGTGTACAAATGACCTTTAGGACCACAATTACAACCGGTACCTGTAAAGCTATCGTCGTTAATGGTGAGGGCCAAAATGTCAGCACTATTGGCTATGGTGAGACATATAAATCGGATCTTAACAAGAAAGCGATGCCGCTGAGCATTGCCTTCAGCAACTGCTCCGGCGTAACAATCGCAGAAGTAGAAGCTAAAGCGGGCACAGGTGGTACCTGCTCCGGTGATAATTTAGACGGAGACTCTTATGCGGCTGGCTTTAATACCGCTTTCGAAATTTGGGGCGGTGATGCAGATACGGGTGTGCAACTGTCTTGTAAAACGCCACCAACTGCACAAGAGGTGACTATTACCAACGGTGCCGGTACCTACCCAATGACGTCACGTATTGTCGTGGCAAACGGTAAAACCCTGAGCGACGTCACCGCCGGTAATGTCACGGCTCCGGTCACCTTTGTTGTGACATACCCTTAATTTTCAGGTGTTTTTCTCATGCAACTATTACCGTTTCTTTTACGCCAGCCCGGTCTTGTGTTGCTTATGGGTCTGACGGGCTGGCTTTGGTCTGGCATCAGCCAGGCGGGTTCCAATTTAGATATCAATCTGACCGCCAGTATTGTTAACAGCACTTGCAAACTCAGTCTGGAAAATGGGGGGGAAGTCTACCTCCCCAACGTCACGCGGGCATGGTTTTATAATAGCGACGGCAGCAGTAAATATGCGCCTACCGACGAGGCGGGTGGCACGCCTTTTAACGTGCGTCTCGAAGACTGTGCAGATAACGGTAGCATCAAGCAATTGATATTCAGCTTTACGCCGCAATCTGGTTTTTGGAGCAATCAAAACCAGGTATTCAAAAATGATGCCACGACAGGTGCTGCACAAAACGTTGGTATCGTCATATTCTCTGCGGACCATAAAACTAACGTCTTAAACAGCGATGGCAGTTCTAACGTGATTTACGACGTCAGCGGGAAAAGTAGTTCTCTGTATTTAACGGATTATCAGTTTTACGCGCGCTATCAGAATACGGGCGCAGTTGTCAGCGGCGTTGTCACCAGTAACGTGCTGGTGGATGTGAACTACGAATAAAAGGAATTATTGATGAGACTGAAACACTTTTGGCTCGCGCTTATCGCAATTGGTGCATCGGGCGCAGCGCATGCCGCCATGGAGTGTAAATTTAATGACGGCAACACCCGGACAATTATGCCGGGCATGTCAACGATGATCGTCCCGCTTCCGCCAGGAACCATTTCGGTCCCCACACAGATCAGCCCCACGATCCTTCTTGAATTTGACACGCCTCTGCAGTCCTCCTGTAACGTTGGTAACGACGGTGAAAGTGTCTGGCAAATGACCGATAACGCATTGCTGTGGGGAAACGTAAACGGTCACGCAACGTTTCGTACCAACGTGGAGGGAATTTACTACACCCTAGCGATTTACCCGGACGCCAATACCGTCACTGCATGGTTTCCCCCGCAAGCGGGCAGTTACTATGAAACAGGCGATGCGAATAACGACGAGGGCGTCGTCAATGCCAGATACTGGCACGCCCGGATGGATATTTATCAGGACCCCACATTTAAAGGGCTTCCTACAAACGTGGAGTTTTTAACGGCAGCAGGCGGCATGCTAGGGCATGCGGTGATTGGCGACCCTCATACCGGAACCGAGAGCGATCACCCCCGCGTGCCGATCAATATCAATGATATGTCGTTCCAGCTCCCGCTGCATGCACCTTCCTGCGTGCTTCGTGCGCCGACCACCGTAGACCTTGGGGACTGGTATCGCTCCGATCTGGAAAACGATAACACAACAGAGGTGTCGTTTAAAATTGAGGGTTCCTGCGCAAACGTCATTGAGGTCGATGCGAAAGTGGTATCGGAACACACCACGTCAGATGGGGCATTATTTACCAATTCCATTACCAGTAATTCCAGCGTTACCGCGGCAAAAGGTGTAGGTGTAAAACTGCGCACTCCCGCATATTCACAGATCCACAATAACCAGTCAGAGACTATCGCTGCGGGCAACCCGATAGGTGCGCCTGTTTATCAGGTTAGCGCCACTTATAACGCAAAGCTGGTGAAAACCAACACCGAAGCCGTAACGCCTGGCGTTTTCGGAACGACCATCACCTTCCAGGTGACCTACCAGTAAATTACCCCTGCGGCTGGTTGCTGATCAGCCGCGACATGGTCTCCAACGAATCCGTGCGCAGAATATACAGCCTTTTGAGCAACATCGGGTTATCGCCAGGCTTCACCTTCCCTTTCACCGTCGTCACCGCCAAGTGAAAACCGGCATTATGCGCCGCTTTCACCGCCGTCGCGTTATAACCGCCAAACGGATAGGAAAGATAGAGCACATGCGGATTAAACTGCCCGAGCGCCCGACGAGAGTGTTCAAAATCAAACAGAATATTGTGATAGTTACGGCTGAGTAAAATTGGCCGCCTTTGGCCATCCACCCGATGCAGGAAATGGGTGTGCGACTGGAAATCGAATACGTCTTTGATCCCTTCCATCTCGGAAATACTCATAAACTGCAGCGATTTCGGATCCCACTTTTGCGGGTGACGCTTGATACGTGAGCTAATGATAAACGCCGTCGCCTTAAAGCCATATTGCTTGAGGACGGGATGCGCATAGCGGCTAACGGACTTCAGACCATCATCAAACGTAATAACGACCGAACGCGCCGGAAGGTTCGCGCGATTATTGAGGTAGTCTTCCAACTGATACATCGTCAGCGTGGTATAGCCCATATCGCGCAGCCAGGTCATCTGGTTACTGAACGCGCGCACTGAGGTGGTGGTTGAGGTATGACGAAAACGCGTGTTCTCTTCATCGCGCAGAATATGATGATAGGTCAGAATCGGGATACCGTTATCCTGCTGGGCATCCAGCGCGCTGATATAGGCCAGCCGCTCGCCGATGCGAATCTGATACCAGGTCTGATTCAGTCTGTCTTTCAACCGACTGAGCACCGGATAACGTAGATTCTCTGCCAGCGTACCAAACGGTGCGCTGCCAACGTCCGGTGCGTTATAGACCGGAGTATCTTTCCACGTGATCAGGTTCTGGTTACTCAACGGTTTATTTAAGTCACCCAGGCCGTCTTCCACACGCTGACGCCCCTGCACAGGTTCCAGGTGCCCTTTGTCGATGTAGCCTTTGCCAAAACCGAAGTTGAAGGTGTAGTAATCCTTTGCATCCGGTTCAACGGCAATAATCTGTCCGGCGCGTAAATTACCGACAGTCTCCGTCTTATTGCCAACATGCGCCCAGATCACCGCATCCTCCGTGGTTTGCATATAGCGAGCGGGCAAGGCCGCACCTACGCCACCAGAGAACAGGAGCAACAAAACAAACAGAACGCGCATAACCATATGAGATAACCGAGGCGAGAAACCTCGGCTATTGTAGCAAAAGCATCATCAATACCAATGATTAATACTCATACAAATCATGCTTCAACACGAAGGGGGGATTTTTTTGTTGTTGATGCCAGAGGCTGGAGACTTCGGGGCCGCCAAGCGCGACGATGCAATCGCGAAACGCAGAACTGCTCAGTAATTCCCGCGACGAAAGCATTCGTTCAAGCAATGGATAGCTGATACCTGAAATCACTTCACACTGGGGATGTTTATGACTCATTAACGAGGCTACACGGTATGGCGCAGCCCCGGCCATATCCGTCAGGAATACTACCCCTTCACCAGAGTCTGTGGCATGCAGGGCATGGCACATCATGCGGCTTAACATATTCGAGCTGAGCCCACGCCAGAAACTTACCGCCTGACATTGCTCCAACGGACCGTACTTTTTCTCCAGACGATGCAGCATATCCTGTGCCTTATCGTCATGACAGGTAATTACCCAACCTAACATTGCCTACCTCCTTAGCAGGCAAGTAGTTTATCAGGGTGATAAATCGGTAATGGTGATAAGCATCAAAAGTCTTCCTCTCCCGAGTCAGGAGAGGAAGAAAGAATTAGCTACGTAGGCCGCGTCCGCGCTGAATCAGGTACCAGCACAGCAAGTAAAATGCCGCAATGAACACCACCAGCACGCCAAACGTGGTGACCAGCGGAACATCATGAATACCCAGGAAGCCGTAGCGGAAGCCGCTAATCATGTAGACAATTGGGTTCAGATGCGAAAGTCCCTGCCAGAACGGCGGCAGCAGCGTTAACGAATAAAATACGCCACCCAGATAGGTCAGCGGCGTCAGCACGAAAGTTGGGATCAGGCTGATATCGTCAAAGGTTTTAGCAAAGACTGCGTTCAGCAAACCTGCCAGCGAGAACAGTACCGCCGTTAACACCAGCGTGAGCGCCACAAAGACCCAGGAATGCACCTGGAACGGTACGAAGAACAGTGAAATAGCCGTGACCAGAATGCCTACGCACAGGCCACGCGCCACGCCGCCGCCGACGAAACCGGCGATAATCACGTGCGTCGGCACCGGGGCGACCAGCAGCTCTTCAATATTGCGTTGAAACTTGGCGCTAAAGAACGACGAGGCCACGTTGGCATACGAGTTGGTGATCACTGCCATCATAATCAGCCCCGGCACAATAAACTGCATGTAGCTAAAGCCATGCATTTCGCCGATACGCGAGCCGATCAGGTTACCAAAGATAATAAAATAGAGCGTCATGGTGATGACGGGAGGCACCAAAGTCTGGACCCAGATACGCATAAAGCGGTGGATCTCTTTCGCCCAGATGCTTTTCAGCGCAACCCAGTAAAGCTGCATCATGCGCGATCTCCTTGTTTTTCATGCACCAGAGAAACAAACAGTTCTTCCAGTCGGTTGGCTTTGTTACGCATACTCAATACCTGAATGCCCTGCGCGCTCAGCTGAGAGAAGACGCTGTTGACCCCTTGTTCACGCAGAACCTCCACTTCCAGCGTGGAAGTGTCGACCAGTCGGTACTGATAACCTTCCAGTTTCGGCAGCGGACTTTTTGGTGCCAGATCGAGGATAAAGGTCTCAGATTTCAGCTTGGAGAGCAGACTCTTCATCGAGGTGTTTTCCACCAGCTCGCCGTGCTGAATAATGCCGATATTACGACACAGCATTTCCGCTTCTTCGAGATAGTGAGTGGTCAGAATAATGGTGGTGCCTTTGTCGTTTAAATCCTTTAAAAAGCCCCACATTGAACGACGCAGCTCAATGTCGACGCCCGCCGTTGGTTCATCCAGAATGAGTAATTTCGGCTCGTGCATCAGCGCACGGGCAATCATCAGACGACGTTTCATCCCACCAGACAGCATGCGCGCGCGCTCGTTACGTTTTTCCCATAAATCGAGCTGCTTTAAATATAGTTCGCTGCGTTTGACCGCTTCTTTATGCTCAACACCGTAGTAACCCGCCTGGTTGACCACGATCTGCTGCACGGTTTCAAACGGGTTAAAGTTAAACTCCTGCGGTACCAGTCCAAGCTGGCGTTTCGCGTTAACCGTATCTTTTTCAAGATCGTATCCGAAGACACTCACCCGCCCGGAGGTTTTATTCACCAGCGAGCTGATTATTCCAATGGTGGTGGATTTTCCTGCGCCATTCGGTCCCAAAAGCGCATAAAAATCACCCGCTTCGACTTGCAAATCTATCCCGCGTAACGCCTGAACGCCACCGGGGTAAGTTTTTTTAAGTTGTTGAAGTTCCAGAGCAATGGTCATGTTTTTATACTTACCTTACGTTCTGACATTTTATATATAGTTTAAATAATGATGGAGTTACCCTATATTAGCCCATCGAATTTATCTGGCTTCGGGTCGTGCTACTCCATGAAAGACATAGATACACTCATCAGCAACAATGCACTATGGTCAAAGATGCTGGTAGAAGAAGATCCCGGATTTTTTGAAACGCTGACGCATGCCCAGAATCCGCGTTTTCTATGGATTGGATGTTCCGATAGCCGCGTTCCCGCTGAACGATTAACCGGTCTTGAACCGGGCGAATTATTTGTTCACCGCAATGTTGCCAATCTGGTTATTCACACCGACCTGAACTGTCTCTCAGTGGTTCAGTATGCGGTGGATGTGCTGGAAGTGGAACATATTATTATATGCGGCCACTATGGATGCGGCGGCGTCCAGGCGGCGATTGAAAATAAAGAACAGGGGCTGATTGATAACTGGTTACTGCACATCCGCGATATCTGGTTCAAACACAGCTCACTGTTGGGCGAAATGCCGCAGGAACGTCGTATGGACACCCTGTGCGAACTGAATGTCATGGAACAGGTCTATAACCTGGGCCACTCAACCATTATGCGTTCAGCCTGGAAGCGCGGTCAGAAAGTTACCATTCACGGCTGGGCTTACGGTATTCATGATGGCCTGCTGCGCGATCTCGACGTCACCGCCACCAGCCGCGAAACGCTGGAACAGCGCTATCGCCAGGGGTTGTCTAACCTGAGTCAGAAACACAGCAACCATAAATAATGTGACATTGCCGGGAGGCGGCGACGCCTTACCCGGCCTACAAACCCGCGCCATCAGGCGCTCCAGCCAATTACTCGTCCAGCAGCACTACTTTGCCAACATACGGCAGATGGCGATAACGCTGGGCATAGTCAATGCCGTAACCGACCACAAACTCATCAGGAATTGAGAAGCCGATAAACTCGACCGGAACATTCACTTCACGACGAGAAGGTTTGTCCAGCAGCGTACAAATAGCCAGGGATTTCGGCTCACGCAGGCTCAGAATTTCACGCACTTTGGACAGCGTATTGCCGGAGTCGATGATGTCTTCGACAATCAGCACGTCCTTGCCACGAATGTCTTCATCCAGGTCTTTCAAGATTTTAACATCACGCGTGGTAGACATTCCGCTACCGTAGCTGGATGCCGTCATGAAATCGACTTCGTGAGAGACATGCACTTCACGGCACAGATCCGCCATAAACATAAATGAGCCACGTAACAGACCAACCAGCACCATATCGCTGCCGCTGTCCTTGTAACGTTCGTTAATCTGGCGCCCCAGTTCAGCAATACGCGCTTTGATCTCCGCTTCCGGGATCATCACTTCAACAGTATGTTTCATAAACCCTATAACTCACTGATTTTTATCAGTTGACACATCATGCAGATCGAAAGAAAGCGCTTACGTTGATACACCGACTGACAGACGGCGACCCGCTCTAACCACAAAACTTGCGACAGCATACAAACAATTCAGTTGATGAAGTATACCAGTAAAGAGAGCGGGTTCCTCTGATAGTTCACAGGAGAACCCGTTTGCGTCGTTTTTTGTACGCTTATTAATCAAAACCAGGAGCGCACGGCAGCCTGTGGCTAAAACGTTTCCCAGTGCGGGTCTTGTGGCGAACTCCCCGCGGAGGTCGATCGTGGAGTATCCTTAGGTGGTTTTCGATGCTCACTGTTGGAGGCATCGCGAGTGATGCGAAATGCCGCCACGGCCAGGCGTAACTGTTCAGCTTGTTGTTCCAACGAAGCGGCGGCGGCAGCAGACTCTTCTACCAGCGCGGCGTTTTGTTGTGTGACACTGTCCATCTGCGAGACCGCGAGGCTCACCTGCTCAATCCCCCGACTCTGTTCCTCCGAGGCTGAGGCGATTTCCCCCATGATGTCCGTCACGCGGGTGACCGCTGCGACAATCTCTTTCATCGTTTTACCCGCGTCCGACACCTGCTGAGATCCCATCCCCACGCTGTGGGTTGAGTTATCAATCAACGCTTTGATCTCTTTGGCTGCCTGAGCGCTACGGCTTGCCAGGGTACGGACCTCCCCCGCCACAACAGCAAATCCGCGTCCCTGCTCTCCTGCCCTGGCAGCCTCAACTGCCGCGTTGAGCGCCAGGATATTGGTCTGGAAAGCAATACTGTCGATGACGCTGGTGATCTGCGCAATTTGCTGTGAACTACCGGCAATTTCACTCATCGTGTGCACGACAGTATCAACAACCCGCCCACCACGTGCGGCAGTATCAGACGCATTCTTAGCCAGTTGAGTCGCCTGTTTCGCATTGTCCGTATTTTGCTTCACGGTCGCGGTAAGCTGTTCCATGCTGGCGGCAGTCTCTTCAAGTGAAGCAGCCTGCTGCTCAGTACGCGAAGACAGATCGTTGTTACCTGATGAGATTTCCGTTGCGCCGCTATGAATCGTTTCTGAGCTGTTACGCACCGACGTGACTGTCGAAATCAGCGACTGTCGCATTTCATCTAAGCCCGTCGCCAAACGTCCCATTTCATTACGTCCCTGGACGTCGAGTTGATGGGTCAGATCACCACGGGTAATAATACGGATATGCTCCATGATCTGCGCCAGGGGTTTTAGCAGCATATGCTGCAACCCACTCCAGATCATGCCCAGAACGATGAGCACAGCGATGACAATTGCCCCTAACGTCCATTGCATGCGGGTAAAGCTGTGCTGATTTTCCGCCGCCGCGTGCTGGAGCAACGCGTTGTTTTCGTTACGCCACTGGTCATAGCTGGCTTCCATTTCATCCTGCACCTTCTGAGCATCAAGATCGCCATAGGCCTGATAGTTATTCGCGCGCAGATACTCTATCGATAACGCCATCACGTCGTGCATCTGCCGATACTGTTTTTCCATTTCAGATGCAATTTGCGGATTCTGCCCCGACACCTGCGGCAATGACTGATAATGCGCGAAGTATCCCTCAGCCTTCTTCATCGACTCACTCGCCGTTTTTAGCAAAGTATCAATGGCCGCCAGTGAGGCCGGATCGCGTTGATTCTTTAAGAAACGAATTGCTACGCGGGTTACCGTTACTCGGGTTTTAATCAGCGTATTGACGCTATCACTCAGATTTTCCTGTTGGGCATTCAGGGTGCCTGAGTTCTGGAAATTATGGCGATCATTGTTTACCGCAGAATAAAAAAAGCTTCCTGTCACGACCTGTAGCAAACAGAAAATGGCGAGAACCAGAAGAATGCCGGTAATAACACGCACATTTTTAATCATAGTATTTCATCCATTGAACTCACATTGGGTACCCAATGATTATCGGCTTCAAAGGCGATTACTTTATGTGCAATAGAAGAATTTGCAGGAGGAGGGAGTCGTGCGGTGAAACGCTGTAAAGAGACTGTGTCTTATCCGGCCTACGAGAGATTTCTGCAGGCCGGATAAGCTCAGCGTAATATTTTAGACGGTGAAGCCGAGCATCATCCCGGTATCTTCATGCTCTAACAGATGGCAGTGCGCCATATAGGCATGCTCTTTTGGCGCGTCGTGGTCAAACTTCACCAAAACCTCGCTCACGCCGCCTTCTACCCGCACAGTGTCCTTCCATCCCGCGCGGTGTGCGGCAGGCGCTTTGCCATTCTCAGACAGAATGCGGAACTGCGTGCCGTGAATGTGGAACGGGTGCAGCATCATGTCGCCCTGCCCGGAAATCACCCAGCGTTCGTGCTGACCTTTCGCCGCGGCAAACATCGGTTTATTCATATCAAATGCCTGACCATTAATCCGGTTGGCATTATGGAAGTCGAATGATCCATGCTTCATGTTGCCCATGTCGCCATGCTGCATATTCCCCATCTCACCGTGGTTCATATTGCCATGATTCATATTGCCGTGGCCCATATTGTCATTATTCATATGGCCCATCATCTTCCCATGATCCATACCCGCCATGGCCTGACCGCCGTATTTCTTCATCAGCATTTGCATGCCCATCATATCGAGCATCGGATCCATCGACAGCTGCAGCTTGCGCACCGTCAGACCTTCCAGTGATGGCAGCGATGGCATGGATGTCAGCGAATCTGGCAGCGTGCCGGAAGCGGTAATCAGCAACGGTTGAACGCGCATCACCGGGTGCGGCTTATCGAATGGCGCAATCGCCATCCCCATCTGGCTGACTGGTAGAGTGACCAGATCAAAAGCTTTGCCGTCACTGACATCCACCAGCACTTCAAAGCGCTCGCCCATCAGCATAGGAAGCTCGGTCACTTTTACCGGCTCCGCCAACAGTCCGCCGTCGCTGGCAATGACGTACAAAGGACGATTGTCGCTGGCCGCAATGTTCAATGAGCGTGCGTTACAACCATTCAACAGGCGTAGACGCAACCAGCCACGCGGTGCGGCATGCTGAGGATAAATCGCCCCGTTGGTCAGCAGCGTATCGCCAAACCAGCCGACTGCGGCGGTCATGATGTCCAGTTGATAATCAACCTGCCCATCAGCAGAGAACTGTTTGTCCTGAATAATCACCGGCACATCATCAATGCCCCACTGCTTAGGCAGCATCAGCTTGCGAATCTCTTCATCTTCAATCAGCACCAGTCCGGCCAGTCCCATCGCTACCTGACGGCCGGTCTTTCCATGCTGATGCGGGTGGAACCAGCAGGTTGCCGCGCGCTGATCCGGCGTGAAGGTCACTGAACGTTTCCCGCCCGCCGGGATAATGCCTTGCGGCCCACCGTCGACTTCACCGGGGATTTCCAGACCGTGCCAGTGCAACGTCGTCTCTTCGGCAAGCTGGTTATGGATATCCACAGTCACCGACTGCCCTTTGTTCAGCTTGACCGCAGGTCCGAGTAAATTGCCGTTATATCCCCAGGTCGTCGCTGTTTTACCAGCAAAGCTCGATTTTCCGGCTTGCACCACCAATTGCATACGGTTTGAGGCATCCGCGGTTAGCAGGTCAGGAATGGGCAATGCAGGGCGGTCTGCGGCAAATACGCTCCGGCTCCACAGAGGTAACGCTGACGCGACGCCCAGCGCCACGGAGTACTTTAAAAAGTCACGACGTTGCATAATCACTTCCTTATATTCAGCAGCTTAAGCAGGCTATCTTTTAAGCATAAGCCTTCCCCTTACGGGAAGGTCAAGTGAACGGCTAATAATAAAGGTCGTCGCTTCGCTCGCAGTATGCTAACGTTTAAATTCCGTGATGCAGTGGTAGAAGCAATGAAGACGTTTTTCAGAACAGTTTTGTTCGGCACCCTGATGGCCGTATGCGCAAATAGCTACGCGCTCAGCGAGTCCGAAGCCGAAGATATGGCCGATTTAACGGCAGTTTTTGTTTTTCTGAAAAATGACTGTGGATACCAGAATTTGCCTAATGGGCAGATTCGTCGCGCACTGGTCTTTTTTGCCCAGCAAAACCAGTGGGACCTGAGTAATTACGACACCTTCAATATGAAAGCGCTGGGTGAAGACAGCTACCGCGATCTCAGCGGTATCGGCATCCCTACAGCAAAGAAATGCAAAGCGCTGGCGCGTGACTCCCTGAGCCTGTTGGCCTACGTTAAATAACCTCCGGCGCAATAAGTGTTGAGAGTGCCGTTACTCTGGCTGTACCAGCGTCAGGGCAACGGATTGCGCTTTTAATTCAGTCTGCGCGTTTGGCGGTAGATTCACATCGGTAACAACATCGGTAAAGCAACTAAGCGGCGCGACGTTAAATAATGAATGTGCGCCGT
Organism: Citrobacter sp. MGH105; assembly: GCF_001037485.2. Taxonomy (NCBI): domain Bacteria; kingdom Pseudomonadati; phylum Pseudomonadota; class Gammaproteobacteria; order Enterobacterales; family Enterobacteriaceae; genus Citrobacter; species Citrobacter sp. MGH105. The sequence continues at coordinate 4,186,796 of NZ_CP073048.1, forward strand.
ACTTACTGCTATCCGCCAGCAATACCTTACGTTGGGCATTCGCAATAATTTCCTGCTTTAATCCCGCTTTGTCTTCCGTTGGCGTGGTTACACCCTTTTCCATACTCCAGGTGTTACAGCTCATAAAAGCAATATCAGGATAGACGCTGCGCAACATTTTCCGGCCAAACTCACCAATACAGGACTGGCTGCTGTCATCGATGCGTCCACCGACGATCGTCACCTCTATCTGACGGAATTCTGACAAAAACAGGGCAATGTGCAGATCAACGGTAATCACTCGCAGCGGCAAATGCGTCAGACATTTTGCCAGCTCCAGCATTGTGGTACCGGCATCAAGCACCACGGCATCGCCCGCACGCACCATTGAGGCGGCAAAACGCGCAATCGCCCGTTTCTCAGCAGGCGATCGCAGTTGCTTTTCGTTTGTGGTTGGCTGCGCCGCTTCAAAGCGTCGTAACGCAACACCGCCGTGGCTGCGGCTGATCACACCCTGTTCATCCAGCTTGATGAGATCGCGCCTGATCGTTGCTGGAGAGGCGTCAACCGCGTCAACCAACTGTTCCACGGTAACCAGCGTATGATTTTTCAAATACGCCACAATCTTATCCAGACGGTGTTGCCCTTTCATAACAGTAAATTACGCCAGTTGCATTGCCAGTTTGATCGATACGGCCATGCTCTCAGATTTTGCTTTTCCCGTCCAGGCGATATCAAATGCCGTACCGTGATCGGCAGAGGTACGAATAAACGGTAAACCTGCTGTGATATTTACACCATCATAGAAACCCAGCAATTTCAGCGGGATATGCCCCTGATCGTGGTACATCGCCACCACCATGTCATACTGACCTTCATAAGCCTGTAAAAACACGGTATCCGGCGGGCACGGACCGTAAACATCCATCCCCTTCGCTTTCATATTCTCAATCGCGGGTCCGACAATACGAATTTCCTCATCGCCAAACAGGCCATTCTCTCCGGCATGTGGATTCACCCCCGCAACGGCAATACGCGGGTGTGCAAAGCCTACGCGCTTCAGGAAGGTATCCGCGATACTAATCACCGTTTCGACACGTTGCCCATTGAGCGTATCAAGGAATTTGCGCAGTGCGATATGCGTCGAAACATGGATAACTTTCAGCTTATCGGTGTACAGCACCATCGCATAGTCACGGCTTTCGGTTAGCGTTGCCAGCAGTTCGGTATGTCCAGGATAATTGTGTCCGCCGAGATGCAGCGCTTCTTTGTTCAACGGCGCGGTCGCGATGGCATGTACATCCCCCTTCATCGCCAGTTCAGTCGCCCGCTTCACACAGCGATAGGCCAGATCTCCCGCCTGTGCCTGCACTGTACCAGGGACCAGTTCGTCAGGCTGCGCCAGCGGTTCATCAATCACATGAATCGTATCTGGCGTGAATCTGGCATCGGCGACCTGTTCAATAGCGCGAAATGTTACTCCGTCAGCCAGCCCCTGAGCCTGTAACCGCTGCAGCGTTTTTAGGCACCCGACCACCACCAGCGGTGCACCATTAAGTTCATCTTCGCGTAGCGCTTTAACAATAATTTCCGGACCAATCCCCGCCGGATCTCCCATCGTAATCGCAATTGTTTTAGTTACCACGGTACATCTCCTCAATAAAATACAGCGCATCGCAAAGGGTCGTATCAGAACCGAATCCACCCGCTTTGGTAATAACCGGCAAGTCGTCAATCTCGCTATTCACAAACGTTCCGCACGGAATACAGGGGGCGACCTCACTGTGGATGCGATACCCTTCAGCACCCAACGCACTGGCGACCGCCGTGGCAATATCGCCTCCGGTCAGGAACAAACCGCCGATACGTGCTTGTTCAATAATGCGCAGCGTTATCTCCCCTAGACGCTGGCTCAGCAGTTCTCCCAACTGCTGGCGGCTCATCCCCACGTTGAAACACAGCGTGTCGATCATGTCCCGGTCTTCTGCACATCGACTGGTGCGTAAGATCGTGTGCTGCTGCTGGCTCAGTTGAGCGCAAGCCTGTTCAATAACTGAGTCCATTTCCTGTGCAAATGACGGTGCAACCAACCGCGCGGCATCGATATCAACGACTTTTGCCCGGCCCTGACATACTGCTTTTTCCACCTGACGTCGCGTTGCCTCACTCATTGAGCCAGCCACAACCAACACCGGTAATTCCTGCTTTTCTTGCATAAACGTTGCGGCCGGTAGCGCATTGGCCAGCCCTGCCGCCCCTACGAGCAGCGGCATCTGTTTTTGCTCACAAACCGCCTGTGCAATGAGCGCGAGATCTCGCTCTTCCATGGCATCCACCACCACCATACATTCGCCGGCTTTTGCAAAAGCACCCAGCAGCGCACTCAAACTTCCCCGACGCACATCCACCAGCGACACCTCATGTACAGGGACATCGCTTTGCAGTGCGACCAGTTCAGCAATACGCGAAGAGTGAATAGGCGTTTTTGGATCGCTGGCGAATTCCGTTTCCAGCAGCGGCACACCATGGACCAGGCACAAACCATCCTGCGTAGTGCGCCCGGCAGCAGGAATTGCCGCCGCAATCACGGCCAGCGTCCGACCGGCTGTACGCATGGCGGCAGTGACTTCAGCCCCCACATTGCCACGAAATGTTGAGTCTATTTTTTTGTATACCAGCGGTGTTGCTTCGCCCTCACACCATGGCGCTAACGCTTGTTGTACAGCCGCGGCGGCCTGCGTTGCCGGCATCGCCCGGCTTTCCGTATTGATGACCAGAACATCGGCGCGGCGCGACGGTTTCTGCGCTGGGGTCAGCATTACTTCGGTACGCGCCCCTTTTTTCGCCAACTGTACGCCGGTATCGTTAGAGCCCGTAAAGTCATCGGCGATAACGATCATTTTCATGCTTTCTTCTCCTGCACGGTCTGACGAGACTGCCTTTTCGCGACCCACGACGTAAGAATTGGCGTCAGAATGGCGGTTGTAATGACCGACGCAGCAATCAGCGGCGCTGCCGCAGCGGCAACCTCTGCCAGCGAGGGATCGGCCTGTGCTATGGCCAGTGGCGTCGCGACGGCGTTCCCCGCCGTACTGGATGCCGCAGCACCAGCAATACCACTCCCGCCTACCAGACGATCGGCACGAATGTTAAAGAAGCCGCCCACAAAGGTGGTCAGCACACCCAGCAGAATGCCCGCCAGACCACCTTGCAGCAGCATTTCCAGGTTAATACCGGCTCCAAGTGCAAACGCAAAGAAAGGAATGAGCAGTGGACCGCCTTTCGTCAGGAAGTCACGCATATTAGCGTCGAGGTTACCGAGGATCATGCCAACCACCAGCGGAACAAGAACCGCCACCAGCGCCATGATAGGAATATTTGCCATACCCGCCGCGCCCAGCGCGATCATGGTAAAGAAAGGTCCGTCATTCAGAGACAAAATGGAGATCGCGCCAACATCGCGTTCATTGCCAAACTCGCCAACCAGCGCCGCGTAAAGCCCGCCATTGGAGTTACTCATTGCCGCAATAATGGCAACACCGCTTAAGCCAAAGATGCCTTCCGCGCCAAACAGGTGTTCAACCCCGAGACCAATTGCAATCGCGACCAATAACTTGGTCAGCGTAATCGTGCCGCCTTGTAGCAAAGCTTGCGGCGCCGCCTTTACGCTAATTCCCGCGCCCATACAGAGCAGGAACGCGCCAATCAAGGGAGCCGCGCCATTTTTAAATAAAGCAGTGGTGAATCCACCGATCTGCAACGCCTGCGGGGCAAAAGTGTTGATAATGGCACCGATAACCAACGGCACAACCATCATGCCGCCGGGTACGCGTTCTATTGCCTTCTTGATGTTCATGGTCTTCCCGCCTGTTGTTATGTTGTGATTAAATAAAATCACAACGATTATATTCAATCAAAATCAGATCACAAACGCGGCAGATCACAGTTTTTGAATGATTAATAAAAATCAAATAATCATTCGGATGAAAAAAAAGCCGGGTTTGTCTCACCCGGCTTCATTGATATCTGAAATATCTCAGGATTGATGCACAAATTCGCGGTATGCCGCCACAACCTGAAGAAAGTCCTCTACACCACAGAGCGAAAAACTTTCTTCGTCGTAGTAGCTCATCCCCTCTTCCATCTCATCGCCAGAGAACTCCAGCTGATTAGCGCGAACCATCACTTCTTCGCCATCCAGCCAGAGCGTGTATTCATGCCCTGCTCGCTGCCAGGAGCGCTCACTGCCCTTAACCGCACGCGCTGCCTGTTCCACTTCATCAAGTAAGGCCAGGTTTTCTTTCACTTCCTCATTAAACCAGTGCCCCACCACCTCGTGGCCCATGGACATACGCACTTTTACCCCCCCGGTAATATCGCGCAGAAATTCGTAATCCATAATGTCTTCCTCTACTCCCGGCAATGCGCCAATACCGCATTGCGCCTTGCTGTAATTATCGCAGCAGCGCGGCAGAAAAAAAGCGTAGTGGGTATAAGGAATAGAAATAAAAATGCCCGGAGAAGCAGACTTCTCCGGGCATTGATGGGTTTTTACACAAAATGCTTTAGGGCATTACACCGCAGTCTGGAAAATCACACCATCGGCTTTCTCGGTATACTGAGACAGCTGGTCGAAGTTCAGATAACGGTAAGTATCTACGGCCGTTTTATCTACCTGCGCCACATAGGTCTGGTACTCTTCCGCCGTCGGCAGTTTGCCGATCAGCGCCGCAACCGCCGCCAGCTCCGCAGAAGCCAGGTAGACGTTCGCCCCGGTACCTAAACGGTTCGGGAAGTTACGGGTAGAGGTCGACACCACCGTTGCGCCGTCGGCTACACGCGCCTGGTTACCCATGCACAGAGAGCAGCCTGGAATTTCGATACGCGCACCGCTCTTACCGAACACGCTGTAATAACCTTCTTCGGTCAGCTGTGCCGCATCCATACGGGTTGGCGGAGCCACCCACAGACGCGTTGGCAGTTGGCCTTTGTGCGCATCCAGCAGCTTACCAGCGGCACGGAAGTGGCCGATGTTAGTCATGCAGGAGCCGATGAACACTTCGTCGATCTTCTCGCCCTGTACGTCAGACAGCAGACGCGCATCGTCCGGATCGTTCGGTGCACACAGGATTGGCTCTTTGATATCCGCCAGATCGATGTCGATCACTGCCGCGTATTCTGCGTCAGCGTCGGCTTCCAGCAACTGCGGATCCGCCAGCCATTTTTCCATGCCCTGCACACGACGTTCCAGCGTACGGCGATCGCCGTAACCTTCTGCGATCATCCACTTCAGCAGAACGATGTTAGAGCTCAGATACTCAACGATCGGCTCTTTGTTCAGCTTAATGGTACAACCGGCAGCAGAACGTTCAGCGGAGGCGTCGGTTAATTCGAACGCCTGCTCCACTTTGAGATCCGGCAGACCTTCGATTTCAAGAATGCGACCAGAGAAGATGTTCTTCTTACCTTTCTTCTCAACGGTCAGCAGACCCTGTTTGATCGCGTACAGCGGGATGGCGTGTACCAGATCGCGCAGGGTGATACCCGGCTGCATTTTGCCTTTGAAACGCACCAGAACGGATTCCGGCATATCCAGCGGCATCACGCCGGTCGCAGCAGCAAACGCCACCAGACCAGAACCTGCCGGGAAGGAAATCCCGATAGGGAAACGGGTATGGGAGTCACCACCGGTACCTACGGTATCCGGCAGCAGCATGCGGTTCAGCCAGGAGTGAATAACGCCGTCGCCCGGACGCAGCGACACACCGCCGCGGTTCATGATGAAGTCTGGCAGCGTGTGATGCGTGTTCACGTCAACCGGCTTCGGATACGCCGCAGTGTGGCAGAAGGACTGCATCACCAGGTCAGACGAGAAGCCCAGGCACGCCAGGTCTTTCAGTTCGTCACGGGTCATAGGGCCAGTAGTATCCTGAGAACCGACGGAGGTCATCTTCGGTTCGCAGTACGCGCCCGGACGGATGCCTTTCACGCCGCAGGCACGGCCAACCATTTTTTGTGCCAGGGAGAAGCCACGGCTGCTTTCCGCCACGTCTTTCGCCTGACGGAATACGTCACTGTGCGGCAGGCCCAGCGCTTCGCGCGCCTTGGTAGTCAGGCCACGACCGATGATCAGCGGGATACGGCCACCGGCGCGTACTTCGTCGATCAGGACTTCGGTTTTCAGCTCAAAGCTTGCCAGCAGTTCGCCGGTTACGTGGTTGCGTACTTCGCCTTTGAACGGGTAAACGTCAATCACGTCGCCCATGTTCATGTTCGACACGTCCACTTCAATCGGCAGTGCGCCCGCATCTTCCATGGTGTTGAAGAAGATAGGTGCAATTTTGCCGCCGAGGCACAGGCCGCCGCCGCGCTTGTTCGGCACATGAGGAATGTCGTCACCCATGAACCACAGCACGGAGTTGGTTGCGGATTTACGCGAAGAACCGGTACCGACAACATCACCCACATAAGCCAGCGGGTAACCTTTTTTCTGCAATTCTTCGATCTGTTTGATCGGGCCAACCACGCCAGGCTGATCCGGTTCGATACCTTCACGGGCGTTTTTCAGCATCGCCAGAGCGTGCAGAGGGATATCCGGGCGAGACCATGCATCCGGTGCCGGAGAAAGGTCATCGGTGTTGGTTTCACCCGTCACTTTAAAGACGGTAACGGTGATTTTTTCAGCCAGAGCTGGACGGTTCAGGAACCATTCGGCATCAGCCCAGGATTGCATTACCTGCTTCGCATATTCGTTGCCCGCTTTGGCTTTTTCTTCTACATCGTAGAAGTTATCGAACATCAGCAGCGTTGAAGAGAGCGCTTTGGCGGCAATCGGCGCCAGTTTTGCATCGTCCAGCGCGTCGATCAGCGGATGAATGTTGTAGCCACCCTGCATGGTGCCCAGCAGTTCAATGGCTTTTTCTGGGGTAACCAGCGGGGAGGTGGTGTCGCCTTTTGCGACAGCGGCGAGAAAACCAGCTTTAACATAAGCGGCTTCATCTACGCCAGGAGGAACACGGTTGATCAACAGGTCTAACAGGAATTCTTCTTCGCCCACAGGCGGGGTCTTCAGCAGCTCGACAAGTGCAGCCATTTGGGTTGCGTCTAAAGGTTTTGGCACAATCCCCTGGGCAGCACGCTCAGCTACGTGCTTACGGTATTCTTCTAGCACGACGATATCTCCTCGCTCTCATTGTCATAATGCGGCGCTTTTGTAGATGGGCGATTCTCTTCACGCTCCTGTGAGACAGTAGTTAGTAGGGTAAATGCCCGGTACCGCATAAGGCACAATAACAGGATTTTCATTAAGTGTTAATCCGTTTACAAAAAAGCAACATAAAAAATTGGCTGAATCGTTAAGAATGGTATAGCGACAAGGTGAGGCGAAATTAAGTCAGCTTAAAACCGCCCATAAACGGTTAATTTTCAAGCGCGATCGGCTGAATATTCCAGCGATTTTTCCGCCATCACATATAATTGTGTAATAAATACTCACACTCTTTTTCCGGACGTATCTGGTGAATCAACCATAAAAGTCAAAACTGTCTAACACGGGTGAATAATACTCGCGGCAACAGGAACGCCTCACGGCACAGCGCTCGTCTCGTTGGAGTCATTTTATGAAGTTGCCCCTTAAGCCACATCTGCTTGTCCTTTTGTGCAGTGCCGGGCTGTTTGCCGCCTCTGGCGTGATGTTTGTTAAAAGTCGCACAACGGAGCCTGCTGCTCCGGCCCCCGTTGCGCAGCAACCGTCAACACCGGCCCCAGCTCCCGTAGCGGCCCCCGCCCCGGTAGAGCAAACTGCACCCGCCGTGGCACCAACCTACTCAGCAGCACAAATCGATCAGTGGGTTGCACCTATCGCGCTCTATCCAGACTCGCTGCTGTCGCAAATTTTGATGGCCTCAACCTATCCGGCGAACGTCATCCAGGCCGCACAGTGGTCAAAAGACAATCCCAAAATGCAGGGCGATGCCGCCATTCAGGCCGTTGCCAGCCAGCCCTGGGATCCCAGCGTGAAATCGCTGGTCGCTTTTCCTCAGTTGATGTCACTGATGGGTGAAAATCCGCCGTGGGTACAAAGCCTGGGCGATGCTTTCCTCGCACAGCCGAAGGACGTCATGGATTCCGTTCAACGTCTGCGTGTACTGGCGCAACAAACCGGCGCGCTGCAATCAACACCGCAACAGACCGTCACCACCGTGACCAAAGCGGCACCGGCGAAAACCGCCACCAGCACGTCGACGACCAGCACTACCACCACGACAAGCCCTACTGTCATCAAGATTGAATCCGCCGATCCGCAGGTGGTGTACGTTCCAACCTATAACCCGAACACGGTTTACGGTACCTGGCCGAATACCGCCTATCCGCCAACCTATCTGCCACCAACGCCCGGTGAGCAATTTGGTAACAGCTTCGTCAATGGTTTAGGCTTCAGCCTTGGTGTCGCCACAACCTATGCCATCTTCAGCAACATCGACTGGGATGACGACGACGACCACCATCATAATGATGACTGGGATAACCATGGCGGCTATAACCGCAACGGTGATAACAACATCAACATTAACGTTGATAACTTCAATAAAATCAGTGGTCAGCGCCTGACAGATGCCAACCGTACCTGGCAGCATAACCCGGCCTACCGTGAGGGTGTGCCTTACCCAAATAGCCAGCTCAATAACCGCTTCCACTCCACTAACACGGCAACCGGGTTAAGTTCGACCCAGCAAAGACCGGTCAACCGTGATAGCCAGCGTCAGGCAGCCCTGAGCCAGATGGAAAAATCGACGGGGAAAACATTCCCGCAAACGGCGCGTACGGGCACGAGAGACGCCCAGCGTCAGGCATCGAATCAACAACTGAAGCAAATTTCCCAACGTAATAACTACCGCGGTTACGATACCAAACCGCAAACCGCGAAGCGGACGAGCACTCAGCAGCGGGAGAATCGCCAGGCAGTCGCCCAGCGACAGGAGAAACGGGTCACGCAACCGGCGCAGCAACGCAATGTACAACAACGCAATCTTCAACAGCGAACCAGCCAGCCACGCGCCAATGCGCTGAGCGGTAACGACAGTCGCTCCGCCAACTGGCAGGCACAGCAACAGCGAGGTGCCCAGAGCCGGCAGGTCGCCCGTAATCAGCCATCGCGCCAGCCTTCTGGCGGGCGTGCTGAACACCGTGAATTCCGTCATCGTTAAGGGAACCGACATGAAAAATAAACTACTCAGTGGAATGGTGTTGTTCATGGTTTCGGCCACCGCGATGGCACAACAATCCTTCAGCACACCAGACCAGGCAACAGATGCGCTGGCAAACGCTATCAGTGAGCAAAATGAAAGTGCAATGAGCAACCTGCTCGGGGAAAACTGGCGTGATTTTCTGCCGCCAGAAGGCGTCGATCCTGATGCAGTTGATCGCTTCCTGCGTGACTGGAAGGTACGCCATAGCACTGTCATCGACGGCAATACGGCGCATCTTGTGGTTGGGGACAGCGACTGGCAACTGCCAATCCCGGTCGTCAAAAACGCTTCAGGCTGGCAATTTGATATCAAGGAAGCGGCCGAAGAGATCCTGACCCGTGAGATTGGACGCAACGAACTTGCTGCCATCGAGGCGTTGCACGCCTACGTGGATGCTCAGCAGAGCTATTTTGCGATGAACCAGAAATACGCGCAAAAGATTGTCAGTTCTGAAGGGAAAAAGGATGGTCTGTACTGGCCTGTTTCGCCGGGCGAAGCGCCAAGCCCTCTTGGCCCAGCCTTCAGTCCACAGGAGCCGGGCATGGGCTATCACGGCTATCGCTTCCGGATCCTTCCCGATAAAACCAGCGGTTTTGCCATGGTAGCCTGGCCCGTTAGCTACGATCACACCGGCGTGATGAGTTTTATCATTAACGGTGAAGACAAAGTCTACCAGGCCGATCTCGGTGTTGAATCACAGCAGAAAGCGCAAGCGTTAACCACATTCCATCCGGATAAAAACTGGCAACCTGTAGCACCGTAAAGCGAGGTTAAGCCGTAGGCCGGGTTAGCACTAGCGCCACCCGGCATGTTGCCCGAAATAACGGGTAGCTTCAGGCAAAAAAAACGCCTCCGAAGAGGCGTTTTCACAAAAGCGGGAAGATTACTTTTTCTTCGCTTTCGGGTTTGGCAGGTCGGTAATGCTACCTTCAAAGATTTCTGCCGCCAGGCCCACGGACTCGTGCAGAGTCGGGTGCGCGTGGATGGTCAGCGCGATATCTTCTGCGTCACAACCCATTTCGATCGCCAGACCGATTTCGCCCAGCAGCTCGCCGCCGTTGGTACCGACAATCGCACCACCGATAACACGGTGAGATTCTTTGTCGAAAATCAGTTTGGTCATACCGTCTGCGCAATCGGAAGCGATAGCACGGCCAGAAGCAGCCCACGGGAAGGTGGCGGTTTCGTAGCTAATGCCTTTTTCTTTCGCTTCTTTCTCGGTCAGACCAACCCATGCAACTTCTGGTTCAGTGTATGCAATGGATGGGATAACTTTCGGATCGAAGTAGTGTTTCTTACCGGCGATAACTTCAGCGGCAACGTGACCTTCATGAACACCTTTGTGTGCCAGCATCGGCTGACCGACGATATCGCCGATAGCAAAGATGTGCGGCACGTTGGTGCGCAGCTGTTTGTCAACGCGGATGAAGCCACGGTCGTCAACTTCCACGCCAGCTTTGCCCGCGTCGAGGTTTTTACCGTTCGGTACACGACCGATAGCGACCAGCACAGCATCGTAACGCTGAGCTTCGGCAGGGGCTTTTTTGCCTTCCATGGAAACGTAGATACCGTCTTCTTTCGCTTCAACGGCGGTCACTTTGGTTTCCAGCATCAGGTTGAATTTCTTGCTGATACGCTTGGTGAAGACTTTAACCACGTCTTTGTCGGCAGCCGGGATAACCTGGTCGAACATTTCAACCACGTCGATCTCTGAACCCAGCGCATGGTACACGGTACCCATTTCCAGACCGATGATACCGCCGCCCATTACCAGCAGGCGCTTAGGAACAGTTTTGAGTTCCAGTGCATCGGTGGAATCCCACACGCGCGGATCTTCATGCGGAATAAACGGCAGTTCGATCGGACGGGAACCCGCCGCGATGATTGCGTTGTCGAAGTTGATCACGGTTTTGCCGTTTTCGCCTTCAACTTCCAGGGTGTTTGCCCCGGTAAATTTACCCAGACCGTTAACCACTTTCACTTTACGGCCTTTGGCCATACCCGCCAGACCGCCGGTCAGCTGAGTGATAACTTTTTCTTTCCAGGTACGAATCTTGTCGATATCGGTTTTCGGCTCGCCAAAAACGATACCGTGTTCAGCCAGCGCTTTGGCTTCTTCGATAACTTTTGCTACGTGCAGCAGCGCTTTAGAAGGGATACAGCCGACGTTCAGACAAACACCGCCAAGGGTGCTGTAACGTTCTACGATGACGGTCTCCAGACCTAAATCTGCGCAACGGAAGGCAGCAGAGTAACCTGCAGGGCCTGCCCCAAGTACCACGACCTGAGTTTTGATTTCAGTGCTCATCATGACCTCTTAATTTATACCCGTCGTCCAGCGGGTCGTTCTATCCGCCCGTATTTTACAAAATTGTTAACAATTTTGAAACAACAAACGGCAACCGATTTGTCTTTCGCACAATAACCTCACTGACTTCATGAGATTACCAGAAAAAAGCCGGCCGTCGGGCCGGCTTTTTCGCTTACATCACCAGGCGGCGAATGTCAGACAGCATGTTGTTGATGATGGTGATAAAGCGCGCACCATCCGCACCGTCAATTACACGGTGGTCGAAGGAGAGCGAAATCGGCATCATCAGACGCGGCATAAACTCTTTACCGTTCCACACTGGCTCCATAGAGGACTTGGAGACACCGAGGATAGCCACTTCCGGCGCGTTCACAATCGGCGCGAAGTGGGTAGTACCCAGGCCACCGATGCTGGAGATGGTGAAGCAACCGCCCTGCATTTCGCCAGCGGTCAGCTTGCCATCACGCGCTTTCTTGGAGATCACGGTCAGTTCACGAGACAGCTCGGTAATGCTCTTCTTGTTCACGTCTTTGAAGACCGGAACAACCAGACCATTCGGAGTATCAACCGCTACACCGATGTTGATGTATTTCTTCAGGGTCAGGCGCTGACCGTCTTCAGACAGGGAGCTGTTGAAGCGCGGCATCTGTTCCAGAGCTGCGGCAACGGCTTTCATGATGAAGACTACTGGGGTGAATTTCACGTCCAGTTTACGTTTTTCAGCTTCGGCGTTCTGCTGTTTACGGAACGCTTCCAGATCGGTGATATCGGTCTTATCGAAGTGAGTAACGTGCGGGATCATCACCCAGTTACGGCTCAGGTTAGCACCAGAGATTTTCTGGATACGGCCCAGTTCCACTTCTTCGATTTCACCAAACTTGCTGAAGTCCACTTTCGGCCAAGGCAGCATGCCCGGGATACCGCCACCTGCTGCTGCAGCCGGAGCCGCTTCAGCACGCTTGATAGCATCTTTCACGTAAGCCTGAACGTCTTCACGCAGGATACGACCTTTACGGCCAGAACCTTTCACTTTTGCCAGGTTCACACCGAATTCGCGCGCCAGGCGACGAATCAGCGGCGTTGCATGAACGTAAGCGTCGTTTTCAGCAAACTCAGATTTGCCTTCCGCTTTTGCGGCCGGAGCTGCGGCTTGCGCAGGCGCTGGTGCAGCGGCCGGAGCCGGAGCAGCTGCTTGTGCAGGAGCGGCTGCAGGTGCTGCGCCTTCGACTTCGAAGACCATAATCAGAGAACCGGTTTTAACTTTGTCGCCGGTGCTGATTTTGATTTCTTTCACGGTACCCGCGAACGGTGCCGGAACTTCCATCGACGCTTTATCGCCTTCAACGGTGATCAGTGACTGCTCAGCGGCAATTTTATCGCCCACTTTAACCATCACTTCAGTGACTTCAACTTCGTCACCACCGATATCCGGTACGTTAACTTCTTTAGAGCCGGAAGCAGCCGGAGCCGCCGCTGCTGCTGGAGCAGCAGCCTGAGCCGGTGCAGCAGCAGGCGCTGCGCCCGCCACTTCGAAGACCATAATCAGGGAACCGGTAGACACTTTGTCACCTGTGTTGATTTTGATCTCTTTAACGGTACCGGCGAACGGCGCCGGAACTTCCATAGAGGCTTTGTCACCTTCAACGGTGATCAGAGACTGTTCAGCCGCAACGGTGTCGCCCACTTTAACCATGATCTCGGTAACTTCTACTTCGTCGCCGCCGATGTCAGGTACGTGTACGTCTTTCGCCGCAGAGGCAGCAGGTGCTGCTGCCGGAGCTGCTTCTTTCTTCTCTTCTGCCTGAGCAGGTGCAGCTGCTGCTGCACCGTCGGCGGAATCGAAAATCATGATCAGTTTGCCGGTCTCAGTTTTGTCGCCAACAGAGACTTTGATCTCTTTAACGATACCCGCCTGAGGGGACGGAACTTCCATAGAGGCTTTGTCGCCTTCTACGGTGATCAGCGACTGTTCAGCTTCAACTTTGTCGCCTACTTTGACCAGGATCTCGGTGATTTCAACTTCATCAGCCCCGATGTCCGGTACATTGATTTCGATAGCCATTATTCTTTTACCTCTTACGCCAGACGCGGGTTAACTTTATCTGCATCGATGTTGAATTTGATGATTGCATCTGCAACCACTTTCTTATCGATTTCGCCACGTTTAGCCAGTTCGCCCAGGGCCGCTACAACCACGTAGGAAGCATCAACTTCGAAGTGGTGACGCAGGTTTTCACGGCTGTCAGAGCGACCGAAACCGTCAGTACCCAGTACGCGATAATCATCAGCCGGTACATAAGTACGAACCTGTTCGGCAAACAGTTTCATATAGTCAGTAGATGCTACTGCCGGAGCGTCGTTCATCACCTGAGCGATGTACGGAACGCGCGGAGTTTCCATCGGGTGCAGCATGTTCCAGCGCTCACAATCCTGGCCATCACGCGCCAGTTCAGTGAAGGAGGTTACGCTGTAAACGTCAGAACCTACACCGTAGTCGTTCGCCAGGATCTGTGCTGCTTCACGCACGTGACGCAGGATAGAACCGGAGCCCAGTAGCTGAACTTTACCTTTCTTACCTTCGAGGGTTTCGAGTTTGTAGATACCTTTACGGATACCTTCCTCGGCACCTGCTGGCATTGCCGGCATGTGGTAGTTTTCGTTCAGCGTAGTGATGTAGTAGTAAACGTTCTCTTGTTTCTCACCGTACATACGCTCCAGACCATCGTGCATGATGACCGCAACTTCGTACGCGTAAGACGGATCGTAAGAGATACAGTTCGGGATAGTCAGAGACTGAATATGGCTGTGACCATCTTCGTGCTGCAGACCTTCACCGTTCAGCGTCGTACGACCGGAAGTACCACCAATCAGGAAGCCACGAGCCTGTTGGTCGCCTGCCTGCCAGCACAGGTCACCAATACGCTGGAACCCGAACATGGAGTAGTAGATGTAGAACGGGATCATCGGCAGATCGTTGGTGCTGTAAGAAGTCGCAGCAGCCAGCCAGGATGCGCCTGCACCCAGTTCGTTGATACCTTCCTGCAGGATCTGACCTTTCTCGTCTTCTTTATAGTAAGCAACCTGCTCACGGTCCTGCGGGGTGTACTGCTGACCGTTCGGGCTGTAGATACCAATCTGACGGAACAGCCCTTCCATACCGAAAGTACGCGCTTCGTCAGCGATGATCGGAACCAGACGATCTTTGATCGACTTGTTCTTCAGCATCACGTTCAGGGCACGAACGAAAGCGATAGTGGTGGAGATTTCTTTGTTCTGCTCTTCCAGCAGCGCACCGAAGTCTTCCAGAGCTGGCAGTTCCAGCTTCTCGGTGAAGTTCGGCTGACGAGCTGGCAGGTAGCCATGCAGTTTCTGACGCTGAGCGTGCAGATAAGTGTGCTCTTCAGAACCTTCCGGGAAGGTGATGTAAGACAGGTTTTCAACCTGCTCATCGGTCACAGGAACGTTGAAGCGGTCGCGGATATAACGCACGCCGTCCATGTTCATTTTCTTAACCTGGTGAGCGATGTTTTTACCTTCAGCGGTGTCACCCATGCCGTAACCTTTGATGGTATGGGCCAGGATTACAGTTGCTCTGCCTTTGGTTTCCTGCGCTTTTTTCAGTGCAGCGTAGACTTTCTTCGGATCGTGACCACCACGGTTCAGAGCCCAAATCTGCTCGTCAGTCCAGTCAGCAACCAGTGCTGCGGTTTCCGGGTATTTACCGAAGAAGTGCTCACGTACGTATGCGCCATCTTTGGATTTGAAGGTCTGGTAGTCGCCGTCAACGGTTTCGTTCATCAGCTGGATCAGTTTACCGCTGGTGTCTTTACGCAGCAGCTCATCCCAACGACCGCCCCACATGACTTTGATAACGTTCCAGCCAGCGCCCGCGAAGATGCCTTCCAGTTCGTTAACAATCTTGCCGTTACCGGTTACCGGGCCGTCAAGACGCTGCAGGTTACAGTTGATAACAAAGACCAGGTTGTCCAGTTTTTCACGGGTCGCGATGGTGATCGCACCTTTAGATTCTGGCTCATCCATCTCGCCGTCGCCCAGGAAGGCGTAAACGGTCTGTTTAGAGGTATCTTTCAGGCCACGGTGTTCCAGATATTTCAGGAATTTAGCCTGGTAGATAGCACCGATTGGGCCCAGACCCATAGATACGGTCGGGAACTGCCAGAATTCTGGCATCAGTTTCGGGTGCGGGTAGGAAGACAGGCCTTTGCCATGTACTTCCTGACGGAAGTTGTTCATCTGCTCTTCAGTCAGACGACCTTCCAGGAATGCGCGTGCGTAGATGCCCGGAGAGATGTGACCCTGGAAGTACACCAGATCGCCGCCATCTTGCTCGTTGCGTGCGCGGAAGAAGTGGTTGAAGCAAACATCATATACCGTTGCGGAGGACTGGAAGGATGCCATGTGGCCACCCAGCTCGAGGTCCTTTTTAGACGCGCGCAGTACGGTCATGATGGCGTTCCAGCGGATAGCAGAACGAATACGACGTTCCAGCTCCAGATTGCCCGGGTATTCCGGTTCATCTTCAACGGCAATAGTGTTTACATAATTGCTGGCCCCTGCACCTGCCGCTACTTTCACGCCGCCTTTGCGAGCTTCTGAAAGCAGTTGGTCGATCAGATACTGAGCACGCTCAACACCTTCTTCACGGATGACCGATTCGATCGCCTGTAGCCAGTCGCGAGTTTCGATCGGATCCACGTCATTTGGGAAACGTTCTGACATGGGGGTATTCCTTATCTATCTAATACGTTGAGTTATCTGGAACCTGTCCCATTACGTTCTCGCCAGAGAGCGTAATAAGACAGGTTCTGCGTTTAGTTGCCGCGCACTTTATATGGCGCTTGATTTACAACATCTTCTGGTTAACGTTCTACCAGAAAAATCACTAATTCTTTCGTTGCTCCAGACGGCGTAAGGCGCGTTCACGACGGCTTTCCTCACGGCTTCTGTCCAGCAGGATCTCTTCGATAAACGCCAGGTGACGGTGGGACGCTTCACGCGCCTCTTCCGGCTTCCCGGCAATAATTGCTTCAAAAATACGGGTACGGTGACTGCTAACCAGTGGCAGCATTTCACGACGCGCATACAGCAATTCGAAGTTTTGCCGAACGTTCTGGGCCAGCATCGGCTCCATACACCTTAGCAAATGGAGCAGCACCACATTGTGTGCCGCTTCGGTGACAGCAATTTGATACTGGAGTACCGCATCAGATTCGCCGTCAAGATCGCCGGACTGTTGAGCAAGCTCGATCGCATGGTGGAGTTCACGGATACGCGTTTTGTCTTCATCCGTGCTGCGCAGTGCAGCGTAATAAGCCGCAATACCTTCCAGCGCATGGCGCGTCTCAAGCAGGTCAAACTGGGATTCAGGATGGTCGGAGAGCAGCTCTACCAGTGGGTCGCTAAAGCTCTGCCACAGGCTGCTCTGAACAAAAGTGCCACCGCCCTGACGACGAAGCAGTAAGCCCTTCGCTTCAAGGCGTTGGATCGCCTCGCGTAAGGAGGGGCGGGAGACGTCGAACTGTTTTGCCAGCTCGCGTTCCGGTGGGAGTTTTTCTCCGGGGCGAAGTGTCCCCTCAAGAATTAAAAACTCCAGCTGCTGCTCAATCACATCGGAGAGTTTTGGTTGGCGGATTTTGCTGTAGGCCATGATTTCCTGTCTTAAGCCATTTGCCCGGAGTCAATTGGTCTTACCAATTTCATGTTCTTGACGCTAAAGTAACAAAGTATTCACCTTCTGTCCATACAGGTTTTGATTGAAATCAGTAAAGGAGGCATATTTTAACAACATTACAGAAATAACGTTTCAAACATGTAACTATGCACAAATGTTAAATTTACCCACCTCGTGGTAGTTTTAACGGAATTGAAACGAAAAATTATCTCATCTGAACCGATTCACCTGCTTATTTATCGACATATCAACCACTATTAATGAATAGAAATTCAAAATGGAAATTTTGTGGTATATAAACTCGCATTTACAAATGGTTTCTTTTTATTCAAGTCGTCATCTTCCCCGCATAAAGCAGGTGCATTCGCGTTCGCATATCATTATTCTGTTCAAGACAAAAGCATTAAGGCAACATTTTATCAAAAGCATCTGTAAACAAATTAATACAACAAACGGAATTGCAAACTTACACACGCATTGCTGCGTAGTTCAAAAAATAAGCACTCGAAATATGAAGAGTAAAACCACACACGAGGTTTCATGATGGAAAGTCAACAGCATGGCGATCAGCTCAAGCGCGGCCTTAAGAACCGCCATATACAGCTAATCGCGCTGGGTGGCGCGATTGGTACCGGGTTATTCCTCGGTAGCGCATCCGTTATCCAGTCTGCAGGACCGGGTATTATTCTGGGTTACGCTATTGCCGGCTTTATCGCCTTTTTGATTATGCGTCAGTTAGGTGAAATGGTGGTTGAAGAGCCCGTTGCAGGCTCATTTAGTCACTTTGCTTATAAATACTGGGGCGGTTTCGCGGGGTTCTCTTCCGGCTGGAACTATTGGGTGCTGTACGTGCTGGTTGCCATGGCTGAGCTAACTGCCGTGGGTAAATACATCCAGTTCTGGTACCCGGAGATCCCAACATGGGTGTCTGCGGCTGCCTTCTTTGTGCTGATCAACGCCATCAACCTGACCAACGTGAAAGTGTTTGGTGAGATGGAGTTCTGGTTCGCCATTATTAAAGTCATTGCCGTCGTAGCGATGATCCTGTTCGGCGGCTGGTTACTGTTTAGCGGTAACGGCGGCCCGCAGGCCAGCGTCAGCAACCTGTGGAGCCAGGGTGGCTTCCTGCCGCACGGCTTCACCGGACTGGTGATGATGATGGCTATTATTATGTTCTCTTTCGGTGGGCTGGAGCTGGTCGGGATCACCGCAGCAGAAGCGGATAACCCGGAGCAAAGCATTCCCAAAGCGACCAACCAGGTTATCTACCGTATCCTGATTTTCTATGTGGGTTCGCTGGCGGTTCTGCTTTCCCTGATGCCGTGGACGCGTGTCACGGCCGATACCAGCCCGTTTGTCCTTATTTTCCACGAGCTGGGAGACACCTTTGTTGCTAATGCCCTGAACATCGTAGTGCTGACTGCCGCCCTTTCTGTCTATAACAGCTGCGTATACTGCAACAGCCGTATGCTGTTCGGTCTGGCACAGCAGGGCAATGCACCGAAAGCGCTGATGAACGTCGACAAACGCGGTGTACCGGTGAACACCATTCTGGTTTCCGCACTGGTGACGGCTCTGTGTGTGCTGATCAACTACCTGGCACCGGAATCCGCCTTTGGCCTGCTGATGGCGCTGGTGGTTTCCGCACTGGTGATCAACTGGGCAATGATTAGCCTGGCACACATGAAGTTCCGCAAAGCCAAACAGCAGCAGGGTGTTACCACCCGCTTCCCGGCGCTGCTCTATCCGCTGGGTAACTGGGTGTGCCTGATTTTCATGGCTGCAGTACTGGTGATTATGCTGATGACGCCGGGTATGGCGATCTCGGTGTACTTAATCCCTGTATGGATTGCCATTCTTGGCATCGGCTACCTGTGTAAACAGAAAACGGCCGGCGCGGTTAAAGCGCATTAATCCCCCCTCCCCCCACCTGCGTCAGGTGGGGGTTGTTACCTGTCTCACACTTTCCCACTCACGACTGTTTAGTCCATATCAGCGGCGTTATCCTGCAACGCAAAAACACCGGTGTCGGACAATAATTCTCTCCATATCTCATTAATGGAGTGCAGTTGATGGAAACCAGTAAGCTCACGGTGAAAGAAAAGATCGGCTATGGAATGGGCGACGCCGGATGCAACATCATCTTTGGCGCCATCATGTTGTTTGTTAACTATTTTTACACAGACATTTTTGGTCTGGCACCTGCACTGGTCGGCGTATTACTTCTCTCAGTACGCGTTATCGACGCCGTTACCGACCCTATAATGGGCGCGATGGCCGACCGCACTCGTAGTAAATATGGTCGATTTCGTCCATGGCTTTTATGGATGGCTTTCCCGTACGCATTATTCAGCGTACTGATGTTTACCACCCCTGAGTGGACCTATAACAGCAAAGTTATCTATGCGTTCGTTACCTACTTCCTGCTATCTATTACTTATACAGCGATCAACATTCCCTACTGCTCGCTCGGCAGCGTCATCACCAACGATCCGAAGGAACGCGTCGCCTGCCAGTCATATCGCTTTGTGTTGGTAGGCATTGCAACCCTGCTGCTGTCCCTCACCTTGCTGCCAATGGCCGACTGGTTCGGCGGGGAAGACAAAGCCAAAGGGTATCAGATGGCGATGGCGGTTCTGGCTTTCATCGGCATGTGTATGTTCCTGTTTTGCTTCGCTACGGTCCGTGAACGCGTACGCCCTGCTGTCCAGACCAATGACGATTTAAAAGCCGATCTGAAAGACGTGTGGAAGAACGATCAGTGGGTAAAAATTCTGCTGTTAACATTGTGTAACGTCTGCCCTGGCTTTATTCGCATGGCTGCCACCATGTACTACGTGACATGGGTTATGCAGCAAAGCACGCAGTTCGCAACGCTGTTTATCAGTCTTGGTGTGGTCGGCATGATGATCGGCAGTATGTTGGCGAAGGTATTAACTGATCGCTGGTGCAAACTTAAAGTCTTCTTCTGGACCAATATTATCCTGGCGATTTTCTCTGCCGCGTTTTACTTCTTCGATCCGAAAGCCACCATGATGATTATGGTGCTCTACTTCCTGCTCAACATCCTGCATCAAATTCCTTCTCCGCTGCACTGGTCGCTGATGGCGGATGTCGATGACTATGGCGAGTGGAAAACCGGTAAACGCATCACCGGGATCAGCTTCTCCGGTAACCTGTTCTTCCTGAAACTGGGCCTGGCGATTGCCGGAGCGATGGTCGGCTTCCTGCTATCCTGGTACGGCTACGACGCAGGGGCGAAAGCGCAAAGCGACTCTGCCATTAACGGTATTATGCTGCTGTTTACCATCATACCGGGCGTAGGCTACCTGATTACCGCAGGCGTGGTTCGTCTGCTGAAAGTTGACCGCGAGTTTATGCAGCAAATCCAGACAGACTTAGAAAAGCGCCGCGCTAACTACCGTGAACTAAATGAATACCACGATATAAAAACGACTGAAACCGTAAGGAAAGCCTAATGAATCAGTGGCCAAATCCCTTTATTGAACAGCGTGCCGATCCGTTTATCTTACGTGACGGTAGCCACTATTATTTCATTGCTTCAGTACCCGAATATGACCGACTGGAGATACGCCGGGCCGACTCGCTGGAAGGGCTACGCACCGCCGCCCCAGTTGTCGTCTGGCACAAACCAGAAAGCGGCCCCATGAGCCAACTCATCTGGGCACCCGAAATCCATCATCTGGCAGGCAAGTGGTACATCTATTTTGCTGCCACTCACACACAGTCGCTCGACAAGCTGGGGATGTTCCAGCATCGCATGTTTGCGCTCGAATGTGCCGACGCCGATCCGCTGACCGGGCAGTGGACGGAGAAAGGTCAGATTAAAACGCAGTTTGATGCCTTTGCGCTTGATGCCACCACCTTTAACCATCAGGGAAAACAGTGGTACCTCTGGGCGCAGAAGTCGCCCGATATCGCCGGAAACTCCAATATCTATCTCGCTGAGCTGGAAAATCCATGGACGATTAAAGGCGAGCCGGTCATGCTAAGTCACCCTGAGTATGACTGGGAATGCCGGGGTTTTTGGGTCAATGAAGGTCCTGCCGTCATGGTTCACGGCGATAAGCTGTTTATCAGCTATTCCGCCAGCGCCACCGATGAGAACTACTGTATGGGATTATTGTGGATTGACCTCAACGCCGATCCGCTCAACCCGCAGAACTGGCACAAATCACCGCGCCCGGTCTTTACCACCAGTTATGAAAACCACCAGTTTGGGCCAGGACACAACAGCTTTACACAAACGCCGGAAGGTGAAGATGTACTGGTGTATCACGCGAGAAACTACACCGAAATCGAGGGCGATCCGCTGTACGACCCAAACCGCCACACTCGTCTGAAGCTCGTGCGTTGGGACGAAAACGGCATGCCAGATTTTGGCATCCCGCCTGCTGATACGAACTAAACCGCTGCACTGCCCGGTGGCGCTAACGCTTACCGGGCCTACACGTTTTTTCATTGTAGGCCGGATAAGCATTAGCGCCATCCGGCACAACGCTATACTAATGCCCCATAAATGGTGAGCACCGCAATAACCACCACCACCACAAACGAGGTTTTCTTCGCCAGCGAAACGGCGGCTTTTGGCGTTTCGACTTTATCGGTGTGCGGTTCACGCGCCAGCGAGAACTGCGCCAGACGCGTAAGCACCTGATATTGCGACGTGTGCAGATCCGCAAGCGAGGCAAGCCAGGCCGGCAGCGCCTTCTCGCCATGTCCCAATAGCGCATAGACCACGCCCGCCAGACGCACCGGGATCCAATCCAGCACATGCAGGATCGCATCAATACCTGATTGCAGACGCTGGTGCGGTGTCTGATAGCGCGCCAGCCAGGACTGCCAGGCACGTAAAAAAGCATAACCAACCAGCGTCACAGGTCCCCATGGACCACCGACAATCAGCCAAAATAACGGCGCCAGATAAAAGCGGAAGTTGTTCCATAACAACGCGTTCTGCAGTTCGCGCAAGAATTCACGCTCATCGCAGTCCGGCGGAACCCCATGGATAAGCGTCAGCTCGCTGGCCATAGCATCACGGGCGTGAGCATCATCGCGAGCAGCCGCGTTCAGGTAAGCGTGATAGTGAAGGCGTGCCTTGCCAGCACCGATGCACAGCAAGCCAATTAAGATCCACGCCACCAGCAACGGAACATTAAACAACAGCCCATGAAGTGCGCGCAGTAGCAGAAACGTCACTCCCATCGCAATCAGAGTCATGCCTACCGTACGCATCATCGAAAAATGCTTAATCCGGCGGAAAAAAGCTTCAATCCGGTGATCAAGCTGCCAGTGCTCACCCAGCTTAAACAGGCGTTCAACAATCAACACCAATAATGTTGTAAACAGCGTCATGTCATCTCCTTGTGCGACGAGGGGGTGACCAGGGCGCGGAACCTTGCCCAGTCAAAGGACGACCCGGGATCGGTCTTACGCTCGGGCGCAATATTGCAATGTCCTGTCATGTTGTTAGCAATGGCCGGATAACGCGTAATCAGAGTATTCGTCACGGCAGCCAGTTGCTGATACTGCGCATCGGTATAGGCCAGCGTATCCGTCCCTTCCAACTCAATACCAATTGAAAAATCATTACAGCGTTCTCGCCCTTGATAGCTCGACACACCCGCATGCCAGGCGCGTTTATCAAAAGGCACATATTGCACGATTTCACCGTCACGGCGAATCAAACAATGGGCTGAAACACGCAGATGGGCGATCCCAGCAAAATAAGGATGGGCGTTGGGATCAATCGTGCCTGTAAACAGCGCGTCTATCCACGGGCCGCCAAACTCGCCGGGCGGCAGGCTGATATTATGCACCACCAGCAGAGAAGGGTTTTCGTCATCCGGGCGGCAATCGTAATGCGGAGAGGGGACGCGTCGCGCCTCTGCCAGCCAGCCCTCGTCTAACAACATGCAGAATCTCCTTATTGGTGGTACTCATATCAGGTTCAGGGTAGCATGTTTCCACCTTATGATTCGTTAGCAATTTGGAGTTTTATCATGCCGCCTCGCCGCTATAACCCTGACTACCGACGTGACGCGCTGTTGGAACGCATAAATCTGGATATCCCTGCCGCTGTAGCTCAGGCGCTGCGTGAAGATTTAGGCGGAGAAGTTGATGCCAATAACGATATCACCGCACAGCTTTTACCCGAAGACATGCGCTCCCATGCCACCGTAATCACCCGCGAAGATGGCGTTTTTTGTGGAAAACGTTGGGTGGAAGAGGTCTTTATTCAGCTGGCTGGCGATGATGTCAACATCACCTGGCATGTTGAAGATGGCGACAGCATAAAGGCCAATCAGCCGCTGTTTGAACTGGACGGCCCTTCCCGCGTTTTACTGACCGGTGAACGTACTGCGCTGAATTTTGTGCAGACGCTTTCAGGTGTAGCGAGCGAAGTGCGTAAATACGTCGACCTGTTAGCGGGAACCAAGACCCAACTGCTGGATACGCGTAAAACCCTGCCGGGACTGCGTACTGCGCTAAAATACGCCGTATTGTGCGGCGGCGGCGCGAATCATCGTTTGGGGCTGTCCGACGCCTTCCTGATTAAAGAAAACCACATTATTGCTTCCGGCTCGGTACGTCAGGCCGTCGAAAAAGCCTTCTGGTTGCACCCGGATGTGCCGGTTGAAGTCGAAGTAGAAAGCCTGGATGAGCTGGACGACGCGCTGAAAGCCGGGGCCGACATCATCATGCTCGATAACTTCGAAACTGACCAAATGCGCGAAGCGGTAAAACGCACCAACGGCCAGGCGCGTCTGGAAGTGTCGGGCAACGTCACCCATGAAACGCTGCGCGAATTTGCCGAAACCGGTGTGGACTTTATCTCCGTTGGCGCGCTGACCAAACATGTTCGCGCACTCGATCTCTCCATGCGATTTCGCTAATTGCTGATTGTATTGCCCGATGACGCTTCGCGTATCGGGCCTACTACACAGGTTTATTCTGTAATCCTGATACGGCATTTACACCACCATCCGGCAGTTTCTTCGAGTCTCTTCGCAAATACATTGTCTGACTCTGTAATTTCGTAAAAATCCTCTGAACCCGCTTTCCCGTTTTGTTTTTTGTCCCTCGCCGTCCTCCCGTGGGTTTGCCAAAGTAGCGCCAGCAAACTCAAGGAGCGAACGATGAACAAGCAACGAGGATTTACGCTTATCGAACTCATGGTGGTGATTGGCATTATTGCCATCCTTAGCGCCATCGGCATTCCGGCATATCAAAACTATCTGCGCAAAGCCGCGCTGACGGACATGCTGCAAACCTTTGTCCCCTATCGCACGGCGGTTGAGCTCTGTGCACTGGAGCATGGCGGAACAAATACCTGCGATGCCGGAACGAATGGTATCCCCTCTCCAACAACTACCCGTTACGTCTCAGCCATGAGCGTTGAAAAGGGAATTGTCAGTCTTAGTGGGCAGGAAAGCCTGAACGGGCTAAGCATCACCATGACGCCAGGTTGGGACAATGCCAACGGCATTACCGGCTGGAACCGAAACTGCGTCATCCAGAACGACAGCGCATTGCAGCAGGCCTGTGAAGACGTTTTCCGCTTTGATACCCACTAAGGAACAGAGATGAATACCACCCAACTTACGGCACTATGCCAACGTTATCAGGCAATATTACTGGATGCAGACAATGAAGTGGTGCATATCGCCGTCGTAGACGCCCCATCACACGAACTGCTGGATGCACTGCATTTTGCCACCACCCGACACATCGACATTGTCTGCTGGACACGTCAGCAAATGGAAGGCCACACGCATACACCACAGAAAATGCTCCCGGCAGTAGTCACGAAAAGCAGCGCCAGCGCAGCAGACTTGCTGAATCAGACGTTTCATTCCGCTCTGACGCAACGGGCTTCTGATATTCATTTTGAACCCGAGGAAAATCACTATCGAATCAGATTACGCGTAGATGGCGTGCTTCACGCTTTACCGGAAGTCACGACCGAGATGGGCATTGCCATCACCGCAAGGTTAAAAGTATTAGGCAGCCTGGATATCGCCGAGCATCGGCTTCCACAAGACGGACAATTTACCGTTGAGATTTCAGGAGAGCCGGTCTCGTTTCGCATCGCCACCCTGCCCTGTCGCTACGGCGAAAAATTCGTGTTACGGCTACTTCATCAGGTCGATCAGTCACTGGAGATCACGGCGCTGGGAATGCAAGACGCGCAGCTGGCCGCATTTTCGCAAGCCTTGCAGCAGCCTCAGGGGCTGATTCTGGTTACCGGACCTACCGGAAGCGGCAAAACGGTCACGCTGTACAGTGCGCTGCAAACCCGAAACACCCCGGATGTGAATCTTTGTAGCGTGGAAGATCCGGTAGAGATCCCGATCGCAGGTCTCAACCAGACGCAAATTCACCCACGCGCCGGCCTGACTTTTCAGGGAGTCTTACGTGCTCTGCTGCGCCAGGATCCCGACATTATCATGGTGGGTGAAATCCGCGATGGCGAAACGGCCGAAATAGCCCTTAAAGCAGCGCAAACCGGCCATCTGGTTCTTTCTACGCTGCATACCAATTCTACCAGTGAAACGCTGGTGCGCCTGCAACAAATGGGTGTCGCACGCTGGATGATCGCCTCCGCGCTGACGCTCGTTATTGCACAGCGGTTGGTCAGAAAGTTGTGCCCCCATTGCCGACAACGTCAGAGTACGCCTATCACGCTCCCGAAAACTGTCTGGCCTACACCACTACCGAATTGGCAGGCCCCTGGCTGCAAACATTGTTATCACGGATTTTATGGCCGTACGGCATTGTTTGAAGTCCTCCCGGTTACTCCGGCATTACGTCAGAGTATTGCCAGTGGCACATCCGTAGACGAAGTGGAATCTGATGCTCAGCAATCAGGAATGAGAACGCTTTTCGAGAATGGCTGTCAGGCCGTCGAGCAAGGGTTAACGACATTTGAAGAGCTGATTCGTGTACTGGGCATGCCCCATGTCCGCTAAACAGCTTTGGCGCTGGCAAGGCATTAACAACGAAGGTAAATCTCTGGAAGGAACGCTATGGGCCGATACCCGACCGTCATTGATGCTGGCTCTTGAGGAACAACAGATTACGCCGCTGCGCATTAAACGTATGCGTGTCAAAATCTCGCACTGGAGCCGTACAAGAAGTGCCGAAACCATACACCAGTTGGCGACATTGCTAAAGGCAGGGTTAACGCTCTCAACAGGTCTAGCTCTGCTTGCTGAACAGCATCCCAGCAGTCAATGGCAGGCGCTACTGCGTACGCTGGCTGACGATATGAAACAGGGCATTACCCTCTCCGCCTCGTTATCACAATGGCAACACGTTTTTCCGCCCCTTTACCAGGCAATGATCCGTACCGGAGAACTTACGGGTAAGCTGGACGACTGCTGTTTT
Organism: Citrobacter sp. MGH105; assembly: GCF_001037485.2. Taxonomy (NCBI): domain Bacteria; kingdom Pseudomonadati; phylum Pseudomonadota; class Gammaproteobacteria; order Enterobacterales; family Enterobacteriaceae; genus Citrobacter; species Citrobacter sp. MGH105. Next base: position 4,213,437 of record NZ_CP073048.1, read on the forward strand.
GAACTCGCCTACCAGCAAAAGAAACAACAGCAACTTTCTGATAAAGTTAAAAAAGCCCTGCGCTATCCGATCATCATCATAACAATGGCGGTGATGGTCGTATTTGCGATGCTGCAGTTTGTACTCCCTGAGTTTGCCGCTATCTACCAGACGTTCAACACCCCGCTACCGGCGCTCACTCAGTGGATTATTACCATCGCACACTCTAGCAGCCAATGGGGATGGCTGGCGGTAGCGCTTGGCCTGGTAGCAGTTGCCACACATCATTTGATAAAGAAGAAACCGTACTGGCTCATTCTGCGCCAGAAATTGCTGCTCAGCCTCCCGGTCATAGGGCCGATGGTGAGAGGGCAAAAACTCACGCAGATATTCACTGTTCTGGCGTTAACGCAAAATGCGGGCATTCCCTTTTTGCAGGGTCTTGAGAGCGTTACCGATACGCTGGCTAACCCTTTCTGGTCGCAACGTTTAGCACTGGTTCAGCAGGACATCAACTCTGGAAAACCGATCTGGTTAGCGCTTAAAAATAGCTGTGAATTCAGCCCATTGTGTATACAGCTGGTCAGAACTGGTGAAGCTTCCGGCTCGCTGGATGCAATGCTGTGCAATCTTGCTCATCACCATGGCGAGAAAACCCTGGCTCAGGCTGAGAATTTGGCTGCATTACTTGAGCCTGCGTTGCTGGTCATTACGGGGCTTATCATCGGTACGCTGGTCGTCGCGATGTATTTACCGATTTTCCATTTGGGAGATGCGATGAGCGGGGTGGGATAGATTCAAATGCCGGATGGCGGCGTAACGCCATCAGGCATTTCACAGAACTAGCTGTTCTTACAGGCTATTGAAAACACGGTTTTCTTGTTCCTGTACACGAATAAACGTTGTACGTTTGGTCAGCTCTTTCAGACGGGATGCGCCCACATAGGTACAAGCAGAACGCAAACCGCCGAGGATATCGCGAGCGGTATTATCAACCGGGCCGCGCAGTGGCAGCTTGACGGTTTTACCTTCTGCAGCGCGGTACTGTGCAACACCACCTACGTGACGCGTCATGGCAGATTCAGAGCTCATACCGTAGAACAGCATGAATTTCTCACCGTTCTCTTCAACAATTTTGCCGCCACTTTCTTCATGACCAGCCAGCATGCCGCCGAGCATCACGAAGTCTGCGCCGCCACCGAACGCTTTTGCCACATCACCCGGCATTGTGCAGCCGCCGTCGCTGACAATCATGCCACCCAGACCGTGGGCTGCATCGGCGCATTCAATAACCGCAGAAAGCTGTGGATAGCCAACGCCGGTTTTTACACGCGTGGTACATACAGAACCTGGGCCAATGCCAACTTTAACAATATCAGCACCGGAGAGCACCAGCTCTTCGCACATTTCACCGGTGACCACATTGCCCGCACAGATCGTTTTTGTCGGCCATGCTTCACGCGCTTTTGACACGAACTGAACAAAATGCTCTGAGTAGCCATTGGCCACATCAATGCAGATAAAGTTCAACGCGGGGTTGAGCGCCAGAATCTGTTTAGTTTTTTCGAAATCTGCATCAGACGTACCGGTTGAAACCATTACGTGTTTAAGCACATCGGCAGAGCTCTCTGCGATGAAGGCGGCCCAGTCTTCAACAGAATAGTGTTTGTGCACGGCGGTCAGGATGTCGAAGGATGCCAGTGCCGTTGCCATGGCAAACGTCCCGACAGTGTCCATGTTCGCGGCAATAATAGGTACGCCGGACCAGGTCTGACCTGAATGCTTAAAGGTAAATTGACGTTCCAGCTCAACATCGGAACGGCTTTTGAGAGTAGAACGCTTAGGGCGGATAAGAACGTCTTTGAAACCTAACTTCAGATCTTCTTCGATACGCATGTGCGGATTCCTGGGGTTAATGGCGAAAAATCGAAACTCACAACTCCAGTGACGCTATCATACGCACTAATCAATGCCGCGCAAGACTGCGAAATTCTCTTTTTTTACGCTACAATCCCATAAATTTACCTGGCGAATAGTAGGTTAATCCTGCAGCAGCCTCGCCTTCGCACGCATAACTTTTAACTGTTTGATAATCAAACTTAAACTCCAGGATCGGCATCTATGAGGTATACGGTAGCCTTAACCGGCGGCATTGGCAGTGGTAAAAGCACCGTTGCAAATGCGTTCGCTGACCTCGGAATAAACGTCATTGATGCAGATATTATTGCGCGCCAGGTGGTTGAACCCGGCACACCTGCTCTTAAGGCGATCGAAGAACATTTTGGTTCCGACGTTATAGCCGCAGATGGATCGTTGCAGCGACGCATTTTACGCGAACGCATTTTTTCCAATCCTGAGGAGAAAAGCTGGCTGAATGCTCTGCTTCATCCGCTTATTCAGCAGGAAACCCAGCGTCAGTTTCAGCAAGCAACCTCTCCTTATCTGATATGGGTTGTCCCTTTGCTGGTGGAAAATTCGCTGTATAAAAAAGCCGACCGCGTACTCGTGGTGGATGTCACCCCCGAAACCCAGCTCAGACGCACCATGCAGCGTGATGACGTCACGCGTGAGCATGTTGAACAAATTCTTGCTGCCCAGGCAACGCGTGAAGCGCGGCTGGCCGTGGCAGACGATGTTATTGATAATAATGGCGCACCGGAAGCCATCGCCTCGGATGTCGCCCGCCTGCACGCGCTCTATTTGCAATGCGCGTCGCAGTTTGTCTCACAGGAAAAACCGTAATGCACACCCAGGTCCTTTTTGAACACCCTCTCAATGAGAAGATGCGTACATGGCTGCGCATTGAGTTTTTAATCCAACAGCTCTCCGTTAATTTGCCCATTGCTGACCATGCCGGCGCTCTGCATTTTTTCCGCAATATCGGTGATTTACTGGATGTATTTGAACGCGGCGAAGTCCGTACCGAACTCCTCAAAGAACTGGAGCGACAGCAGCGTAAACTCCAGGCCTGGGTCGAAGTTCCCGGCGTCGATCAAAGCAGAATAGACTCTTTGCGTCAGCAGCTAAAAAGTGCAGGTAGCATTCTGATTTCTGCCCCGCGTATTGGACAGACGCTGCGCGAAGATCGTCTGATTGGTCTCGTACGTCAGCGTTTAAGTATTCCTGGCGGGTGCTGCAGTTTCGATCTGCCGACCCTGCATATCTGGTTACACCTGGCACAGTCGCATCGTGACGCGCAGGTTGAAACCTGGCTTGCCAGCCTGAATCCGCTCAATCAGGCGCTGTCGCTGGTACTGGATTTAATTCGCAACTCAGCGCCGTTTCGTAAGCAAACCAGCCTGAATGGTTTTTATCAGGACAACGGCGAAGATGCAGATCTGCTGCGCTTACAGCTGCCGCTTGATTCGCTGCTTTATCCGCAAATTTCTGGTCATAAGAGCCGTTTTGCCATCCGCTTTATGCCGCTGGATAGCGAGAATGGTCAGGTGCCTGAGCGCCTCGATTTTGAACTGGCGTGCTGTTAAGGAGTCAACATGTCTGAACAAACCATCGTCAACTGCCCAACCTGCGGCAAGCCTGTAGTATGGGCTGAGGTCAGTCCGTTTCGCCCATTCTGCAGCAAGCGCTGCCAGTTAATCGATCTGGGAGAGTGGGCCGCAGAAGAGAAACGCATCCCAAGCTCAGGTGATCTGTCAGAAAGCGACGACTGGAGTGAAGAGCAGAAGTAATTCTGCTAAAACGGTGGGTCGGATAAGGCAATGCCGCATCCGACATTTTATGTTGCTTTGCCTGATGGCGCTGCGCTTATCAGGCCTACGAACTAAAACGTAGGGCGGGCAAGCGTAGCGCCCCCGCCATAATTTGCCGGATGCGGCGTTGCCTTATCCGGCCTATAGCACCATTAGCCAGCTATCAGCTTTTCAATGACCGGTGCATTCGCGGGCGGGAAATCCTGCGCATTCAGAGCATCTTGGGCAATCCACTGCGCCGGTTGCCCCTCTTTTCCCCACGGCTCGCCTTCCCAGCTTTCAACCAGCCAGAACCACAGAGTGATATGCCTGTCCGGAAACTGATACTCCAGCTTTTCGAACAATGAGCTTTGAGTCGGCGTGATCCCCACTTCTTCCTGTAGCTCGCGAATCAGCGCCTGCTCCGGCGTTTCGCCCGCTTCAATTTTCCCGCCGGGGAACTCCAGCTTATTGGCCATGTGGGCATCAGCCGCACGCTGGGTGATAAAAATTTCATGTTGCTGATTACGAATAATCCCGACGGCGATTTGCAGTATTTTCATCTTTATCGTCCATAAAAAAGGCGCAGAATTCTGCGCCTTTTCAGTAAGTTATTTTCTTAGCTCAGACGGCCGTGGCACTGTTTGTATTTTTTGCCAGAGCCGCAAGGACACGGATCGTTACGACCCACTTTACGATCGCCGGTTTGTGCTGCCAGCTCTTCTGCCGCGGCAGAATCGTCGCCTTTATGACTCAACTGCTGCATCTGCGCTAAGCGCTCAGCTTCTTCACGACGCTGCTGCTCCATGGCTTCGACTTCTTCAGGCATACGCACCTGAACTTTGCTCAGGGTGCTGATCACTTCATATTTCAGTGATTCCAGCATTGACGCAAACATAGAGAAGGATTCACGCTTGTATTCCTGCTTCGGATCTTTTTGCGCATAACCACGCAGGTGGATACCCTGGCGCAGATAGTCCATCGCAGCAAGGTGCTCTTTCCACAGGGAGTCGAGAGTTTGCAGCATCACGCCTTTTTCGAAGTGACGCATCATCTCCGCGCCCACAACTTCTTCTTTACGCTGATAAACTTCGATGGCGTTTGCCAGGATACGTTCACGCAGCGTTTCTTCGTGCAGCTCAGGCTCTTTATCCAGCCACTCTGAAATCGGCATCTCAAGATCGAAGTCGTTTTTCAGACGTTCCTGCAGACCCGGGATATCCCACATTTCTTCCAGAGACTGCGGCGGAATATAGGCATCAATAGTTGCTTTGAAGACATCTTCACGGATGCTGTTGATGGTTTCGCTAACGTCAGTTACGTCCAGCAGTTCATTACGCTGGGTGTAGATAGCACGGCGCTGATCGTTGGCAACGTCATCATATTCCAGCAGCTGCTTACGAATATCGAAGTTGCGGCTTTCCACTTTACGCTGTGCGTTAGCAATTGCTTTGGTCACCCATGGGTGTTCAATGGCTTCGCCAGGCTTCATACCCAGTTTACGCATCATGCCTGACACGCGGTCAGAGGCAAAAATACGCATCAGCGCATCTTCCATCGACAGATAGAAACGGGAAGAGCCCGCATCACCCTGACGACCCGAACGACCACGCAGCTGGTTATCGATACGGCGAGATTCGTGACGCTCGGTACCGATAATATGCAAGCCACCGGCAGCTAATACCGCGTCATGGCGAACCTGCCAATCGGCTTTAATCTGCGCGATTTGTTCCGGAGTTGGGTTTTCCAGCTCGGCAACTTCCGCCTGCCAGCTACCGCCCAGTACGATATCGGTACCACGACCGGCCATGTTCGTCGCGATAGTCACGGCTGACGGGTAACCCGCCTGGGCGACGATTGCAGCTTCGTTGGCGTGGAACTTGGCGTTCAGAACATTGTGTTTGATACCCGCTTTGCTCAGCTCGTTAGACACTACTTCCGATTTTTCAATGGAGATAGTACCTACCAGCACCGGCTGGCCATTTGCAGTACGTTCTTTAATATCTTCAATGATCGCCTGAATTTTTTCCGCTTCGGTCATGTACACCAGATCCGGTAAATCCTTACGGATCATCGGACGGTTGGTCGGCACAACCACGGTATCCAGTTTGTAGATGGAGCTAAATTCAAACGCTTCAGTGTCGGCTGTACCGGTCATACCGGCCAGTTTTTCGTACAAACGGAAGTAGTTCTGGAAGGTAATAGATGCCAGCGTCTGGTTCTCGTTCTGGATCTCTACGCCTTCTTTAGCTTCAACAGCCTGGTGCAGACCATCGGACCAGCGACGCCCCTGCATGGTACGACCGGTGTGTTCATCGACGATGATAACTTCGCCGTCTTTCACGATGTAGTCTACGTCGCGGGTAAACAGCACGTGCGCACGCAGTGCGGCAGTCACGTGGTGCATCAGCATAATGTTGCCTGGAGAGTACAGTGACTCGCCCTCGTCCATAATGCCTTCGTTAACCAGCAGCTCTTCAATCAGTACCAGACCACGTTCGGTCAGGTTAACCTGGCGCGCTTTCTCATCAACTGAGAAGTGGCCTTCGCCCTGGAACGTGTCGGAATCTTCCTTCTCCTGACGGATCAGGTGCGGGATGATTTTATTAACTTTTTTGTACATTTCCGAGCTGTCTTCAGCCGGGCCGGAAATGATCAGCGGCGTACGCGCTTCATCGATCAGGATGGAGTCGACTTCATCGACCAGCGCATAGTGCAGTTTACGTTGAACACGCTCTTCCGGACTAAACGCCATGTTGTCACGCAGGTAGTCAAAGCCGTATTCGTTGTTGGTACCGTAAGTAATATCGGCGTTGTAGGCTTCACGCTTGGCTGGTGCAGGCAGGCCAGACATGTTGATACCAACGGTCATGCCGAGGAATTCAAACAGCGGGCGGTTATTTTCGGCATCACGCTGAGCCAGATAGTCGTTCACGGTAACCACGTGTACGCCCTTCCCGCTTAATGCGTTCAGGTAGGCTGGCAGCGTCGCGGTAAGGGTTTTACCTTCACCAGTACGCATTTCCGCGATGCAGCGATCGTTAAGCACCATACCGCCCAGCAGCTGAACGTCGAAGTGACGCATACCGAACACGCGTTTACTCGCTTCACGCACTACTGCGAACGCTTCCGGGATCAGGCTCTCAACGCTGGCACCTTTTTCCAGACGGGCGCGGAATTCAGCGGTCTTCGCTTTCAGTTCATCATCGGAGAGTTTTTCCATCTCCGGTTCCATCGCGTTGATGACATTGACCACTTTACGCATACGACGCAGCGTACGCTCGTTACGGCTACCGAATACTTTCGTTAATAATTTGATTAGCATAATAAAATCTCAAACGCCCCGCGGTGCGGAGTCAAAAATTATAAGTTGGAAGGTTCTTTTTTAGCTGAGGCGTTGAGGACCAGCGCGGATACCCTGCAGCTGGCTGATCCAGACCGGAACGCTAAACGCGGCCTGAGAGGTAAAGTGTGCGTATGTCACGCGACTTACTGTCGCGGGCGGAGTGCCTTCTTGCGTCAGCATCGCGCTGAGCGTATTCAGTAACGCAAGATGGTGCGCCTGAATTGGCAATGGCTCTTCGGCAACGGGCAACGCCTGAGGTGCCATGGCAAAAGAAAGATGGCGGATAACCGTACGAATGGCATGTTGATGCCAGTAATCGACGGTAAAATTTGGGCGGCGATTAGTCGCTTCCAGCAAAGCAAGCTGGCTAAAGTTAACTTTAGCGCCTTGATCGTGATTGCTGGCGGTCGCCTTCGCGGGGGTATTAGGTTCAGCAGCATTACCGAGCGCGGGCAGGCCAAAACTAGCCGCGACCATCCCCAACAGGAGATGCGGCCAGAAGTACCGTCTGCCTAACTGTCGCCAGCGCGTCAGTATTCCACTCACGTTATTGCCACCTGATATACCCTGCGTTTGGGGTTACAAATGCAAAACCATTTTTTGCGCACAAATCTTACCATTAATGCGTTCGCACCACAGCAGTAATGACAGCAAGTCGCGGGTAAATATGCTTAAGAAAGCAGCGATCGAACGGTATTTTAATCTACCTGTGGGGAAAAAGTCGCTTCAGATAAGGTGGTTTGCACTCGGAAGATAAAAAAACGACTGGTTCACCTGGCCGGAGAGAGTGCCAGATTTACCAGTCGAATTTATGCGACAGCGTATGTCGTTATGCCAGTACGGTCGATGGTGCTTTGAACGCCAACGGCAGTTCTGCATCGTCCTGGAAGGTCACATATTCCCAGGCTTCCTGTTTTGCCAGGACCGCCTGTAACAGTTTGTTATTCAATGCATGACCGGATTTATACGCGGTAAATGCACCAATAATGTTGTGACCACACATGAACAAGTCACCGATCGCGTCGAGCATTTTGTGACGAACGAATTCATCTTCAAAACGCAGGCCGTCTTCGTTCAATACGCGATAATCGTCAACAACGATGGCACAATCGAAGCTGCCGCCCAGGCACAGGCCGCGGGACTGCAGATATTCGATATCACGCATGAAGCCGAAAGTACGCGCACGGCTGATCTGACGCATGAACGCATCCGCAGAGAAGTTCATCGCGTAGCGCTGCGTGCTGGAGTCGATCGCCGGATGGTTAAAGTCGATGGTGAAATCCAACGTAAAACCATTATACGGCTTAAACTCAGCCCACTTATCGCCATCTTCGACACGAACGGTCTCTTTGATGCGAACAAATTTTTTGGCGCTGCTCAGTTCTTCAATACCTGCATCAAGCAGCAGATAAACGAACGGAGCGGCACTGCCATCCATGATCGGGATTTCCGGTGCGTTAACTTCAATAACGATGTTATCGATACCTAAACCCGCCAGAGCAGCATTAAGGTGCTCTACGGTTGAAATCCGTACATCATGCTCATTGACCAGACACGTACAGAGCATGGTATCACGCACAGATTTGGCATCGGCCGGGAAATCTACCGGAGGATTCAAGTCGGTGCGACGATAGATGACCCCGGTGTTGGCCGGCGCAGGGCGTAATGTCAGGGTGACTTTTTTGCCGGTATGCAAACCGACGCCAGTCGCCTGAACGATACGTTTAAGAGTCCTTTGTTTGATCATCGTATAATCTCGCCAAATTACCTATCCAACCGAAGTGTACTATACATTCGGTGGGCCAGTTTAGCACAAAGAGCCACAATTCCCAAATTCCAGCTAATTCTTAATCAGCTTGCTTACGCAGGAATGCTGGGATATCCAGATAATCCGGCTCTTTGGTGGTTTGCGGCGTATTGTCGTTAACCACTTTCGCTACCGGTTTCTGCTCTTGCGTCAACGGCGCCATGCCGTGCTGCTGGTAACGATCCATTACCGGCTGCTGTACCTGCTTGTTGGTCACCAGAGTGATTTCAGGACGTTTGTCCATACCAATTCCAGTTGCAACAACGGTGACGCGCAGTTCGTCGTTCATATCCGGGTCCAGGGAGGTACCGATAACCACGGTCGCATTATCCGATGCAAAGGCACGAATCGTGTTACCGACGGTTTCGAACTCATCCAGACGCAGGTCGAAGCCCGCAGTAATGTTGACCAGCACGCCGCGCGCACCAGACAGATCGATGTCTTCCAGCAGCGGAGAAGAGATAGCCATTTCAGCCGCTTCTTCTGCACGGTCTTCACCGCTTGCCACGCCTGAACCCATCATCGCGTAGCCCATTTCGGACATCACGGTGCGCACGTCTGCAAAGTCGACGTTCATCAGGCCCGGACGAGTAATCAGTTCAGCGATACCCTGGACTGCGCCTTTCAGCACGTCGTTCGCTGCGCCAAACGCATCCAGCAGGGAGATACCGCGACCCAGCACTTTCAGCAGCTTGTCATTCGGAATAGTGATCAGAGAGTCCACATGTTTGGACAGCTCGGTGATACCCTGTTCCGCGAATGCCATACGCTTCTTACCTTCAAAGTTGAAAGGCTTAGTCACGACAGCAACGGTCAGAATACCTAAATCTTTTGCTACTTCAGCAACCACTGGCGCGGCACCGGTACCGGTACCGCCGCCCATGCCAGCTGCGATAAACACCATGTCTGCGCCGTCAAGCGCTGCACGCAGAGCTTCACGATCTTCGTCTGCCGCATTACGGCCTACTTCCGGGTTTGCACCCGCGCCCAGACCTTTGGTGATGCCGCTACCAATCTGAATGGTCTGTCCAACCGCCGTTTTACGCAACGCCTGAGCGTCGGTATTCACCGCGAAGAATTCAACACCTTCGATGCGCTCGCGCACCATGTGTTCAACGGCATTACCGCCGCCGCCGCCGACGCCGATGACTTTAATCACCGCGTCATTGGTAAGTTCCATAGGTTCAAACATAGTTTCTCTCTCCGTTGTGCCTGTCGCCTGAGACCGTTAATGTGCGTTGGTCTCTTTAAAAATTAAAACTCTTTTCGCAGCCAGCTATTGAGTCGTTTGATCCACGAGCCAACTGATGCCGTAACGCGTTTTTCAACTTCAGCCTCACCACTCAAATGGGATTCTTTCCCGTAGTGAAGCAGCCCCACTGCCGTTGAATAATACGGCTCCTGGGCATAATCCGTCAGACCAGTGATATTCAGCGGTGCGCCAATACGTACTTGCGTATGGAACACGCGCTGTGCGCAGGCCGCAAGACCTTCAATTTGCGCAGCGCCACCGGTTAACACAATCCCCGCCGCCAGATGATGTTTCACACCCTGCTGGCGAAGCTGTTCTTGTAATTGCAAAATTTCTTCGTTGACCAGGTTGAGCAGCTCGGTATAACGCGGCTCAATGACCTCTGCCAGGGTCTGACGTTGCAGGCTACGCGGTGGACGACCACCTACGCTTGGCACTTCAACGCTTTCGTCTTTACCCACGATGGAGCCCAGCGCGCAACCATGGCGCACTTTGATGGCTTCAGCATCGCTCGGCGGCGTACCAAAGGCATACGCGATATCGCTGGTCACTACATTCCCTGCATAAGGGATAACTTTAGTGTGGCGCAACGCCCCGCCAGTATAAACGGCGATGTCCATTGTACCACCACCAATATCCACCACGCAGACACCCAGCTCACGTTCATCTTCCGTCAACACGGAATAACTGGCTGCCAACCCGGCAAAAATCAGTTGGTCAACTTTCAGACCACAACGTTCAACGGCTTTGACAATGTTCTTTGCCATGTCGTTGTGGCAGGTAATAAGATGGACTTTTGCCTGCATACGCACGCCGGAAAGACCGACCGGATTTTTAATGCCTTCCTGGTAGTCGATGGCGTATTCCTGCGGAATAACGTGCAGAACACGATGTTCATCGCGAACACGTACGGATTTTGCCGTATGTACCACGTTTTCCACATCTTCCTGCGTCACTTCCTCTTCGGAAATGGGCACCATACCAATTTCATTTTGACAGCTAATATGTTTACCGGAAAGTGCCAGATACACCGAGGAAATCTGGCAATCTGCCATCAGTTCAGCCTGGTCAATGGCGCGCTGTACGCACTTCACCACTGACTCAAGGTCATTCACCCCGCCTTTATCCATACCTCGCGATGGGCAACTGCCCACGCCAATGATATTGACCATACCGTCGGGCAGAACTTCCCCTACTAAAGCGGCTACCTTCGCGGTGCCAATCTCCAGTCCAACTACCAGTTTTCTGTCCGTCGCCTTGATCATTGTTGTTCTGCCTGTGCCTGATTCTGTTGCTGATTAGATTCCTCAGGAGGCAAGGGAACCCAGCCTACTGCCGCTCCTGAGTCATAACGCAAATCAACGTAGCTAATCCGTTTGCCATCGGTTTGCGCCTGCTGCTGTAAAACCGGGTAGAGTTCCACAAAGCGAGCCAAACGTTTTATCGTATCGCCCCTGCCCAGATTCAGCTTAATATCGTTATTCAGCGTCAACTGCCAGGAACGACGAGCGGTCATCGCCGCTTCCTTCAGGGTGAATCTATCCTTAGCCAGCACCTGCCCCATATCGCGGAACCCTTGCAACACTTCACTTGCGCTGCCTTCCGGCCCATACAACATGGGTAATACCTGCTTATTGGCCCGACCGGTTGGAACACTGAACGTATTTCCTTCAGCATCCACCATATGTTGGTCATTCCAACGCGCAATGGGCACATATTCAACCAGATGAATCTTCAATTCATCGGGCCATTGCTTTCTGACGCTCGCCTGTTTAATCCAGGGGAGGCGTTCAATTTGACTCTGAATGATGTTCACATCCTGAGTCATAAAGGTTCCCGGAGCGCCCAGCGCCAAAATGGACTGACGAATATCGTCATTGCGCGTGTAATGTCGTTCGCCGGTTAACACCAGTTTCGATAAAGGCAAACGTTGCGCATCTTCCATCCATCCCAACACTACCCAGCCGCTGACAAACACGGTGCACAGCACTGTCAGCAGGAACAATATTCCTGCAAGACGCGTTCCATTATTGCGGCGTGAGGAGTTTACTTCTTCTTCATCACCGTTTCGCGTGTTCAGCGCAGCCTGCGACATATCAGTCCGCCAACTCCAGAATTCTTACCACCAACTGCGAGAAGCTCAGGCCCGCCTGACGCGCCGCCATCGGCACCAGACTGTGGCTGGTCATACCCGGAGAGGTATTCGCTTCCAGCAGATAAAACTGGCCATCGCTGTCCAGCATGACGTCAATGCGACCCCAACCTTTACAGCCCAATGTGGTCCACGCTTTCAGGACTAATTCCTGTAAACGGGCCTCTTGTTCGACTTCCAGACCGGCAGGGCAGAAATATTGTGTCTCATCAGAGAGATACTTCGCCTCATAATCATAGAAGGTTCCCGCGGGTTGGATACGTATTGACGGTAAAATTTCTTCACCAAGTATCGCAACTGTAAATTCCGGTCCACTGAGCCATTTTTCGATCAGTACTTCTTCATCATGCTGAAAAGCCAATGCTAATGCACCATGCAAAGCATTTTCTTCTTCAACTTTTGACATCCCTACGCTTGAGCCTTCACGGCTTGGCTTCACAATTAGCGGCAAACCTAACGCAGAAATCTCCGTAACCACCTCATCGCTAAGACCTTTTTCGAACTCAGCGCGAGTCAATGCGACCCAAGGCGCGACCGGTAAACCTGCCCCCTGCCACAACAGTTTGCTGCGCAGTTTGTCCATCGAAATCGCAGAAGCCATGACGCCACTACCGGTGTACGGCAGACCAACCAGCTCCAGCATGCCCTGCAACGTGCCATCTTCACCACCACGACCGTGCAGCGCAATAAACACCTTTTGAAAACCCATCGATTTCAAAAGCGTGACATCAACCTCTTTTGGGTCAATTGGATGAGCATCCACACCACCTTCGCGTAACCCTGCCAGTACGGCCGCGCCGGAATTCAGCGAAACGTCACGCTCTGCGGAGGTTCCCCCTAACAGGACCGCGATTTTATCAGCCATGTTGTTCTTCCTCCGGGTTTTGCGGCTTCAGTTTGATTTCAGCTAAGGAACGCGCGATTTTGCCGATATTTCCAGCGCCCTGCACCAAAATCAGATCGTTGCCGGTTAATACCGGCGCCAGCATATCTGCCACCTGAGCCGGATCGGAAACCAGAATCGGGTCGATCTTACCGCGACCACGGATCGTACGGCACAGCGAGCGGCTGTCGGCTCCTGGAATCGCGGCTTCACCCGCGGCGTACACATCCAGCATCAACAGTGCATCGACCTGAGTCAGCACGTTGGCAAAGTCGTCATACAGATCGCGAGTACGCGTAAAGCGGTGCGGCTGGAACAGCATCACCAAATTTTTGTCCGGCCAGCCCGCGCGTGCAGCTTTAATCGTGGCATCCACTTCCGTAGGGTGATGACCATAATCATCCACCAGCATCGCCGTCCCGGCTTTACCGTTTACCGGCTCAAGCGGGAATTCGCCAAGGAAGTCAAAACGTCGTCCGGTGCCCTGGAAACTTTCCAGCGCGCGCAGAATTGCGTCGTCTTCAATGCCTTCTTCTGTTGCAACTGCTACCGCCGCCGCCGCGTTCAGCGCATTGTGACGGCCCGGTGCGTTCAACGTCACGCGTAAATCGGCCATCCCCTGACGCAGCAGCGTGAAGTGCCCTTGTGGACCAATCTGCTGGTAATCTTCGACGCGCACATCAGCATCATCGCTGAAACCATAGGTTGTGGTTTGACGACCAACTCGCGGCAACAACTCGCGGATCACCGGATCGTCAACGCACATCACCGCACGACCATAAAACGGCAAGTTATGCAGGAAATTAATAAACGTCTGCTTTAAATTTTCGAAGTCGCCATGGTAGGTATCCATATGATCGGCTTCGATATTGGTAACAATCGCCACCATCGGCTGCAAATGCAGGAACGACGCATCGCTCTCATCCGCCTCCGCAATTAAATAACGGCTATGACCCAGACGCGCATGGACGCCTGCGGCCTTCACCAGACCGCCGTTGACAAACGTCGGATCCAGCCCCGCTTCCGCGTAGATACTGGAGACCATCGCTGTGGTCGTGGTTTTACCGTGCGTCCCGGCAATGGCGATACCGTGACGAAAACGCATTAACTCCGCCAGCATTTCAGCACGACGGATCACCGGAATGCGCGCTTCATGCGCCGCAACAATTTCCGGGTTATCCGCAGAAATGGCGCTGGATACCACCACCACGCTCGCATCGCGCACGTTTTCCGGGCGATGGTTGAAGAAAATCGTGGCGCCCAGATTCGTCAACTGCTGCGTCACCGGGTTCGGCGCTAAGTCAGAACCGCTGATCTGATAACCTTCGTTGGCCAAAACTTCGGCAATACCGCCCATACCAGCACCACCGATGCCGACAAAGTGAATGTGCCGAACGCGACGCATTTCGGGCACGATGGAACGCAGTTTTGCCAGTTGTTGTGTATTCATTCTTTAGCCATTAACTTCTTAGTTCATGCGATGCAAAAGGCATCACCACAATTACGCCCGGGCAGCCCGGCTCACTTCATTAGCAACACGCTCTGTAGCATCCGGAATGGAAGCGGCGCGCGCACGTTCTGCCATGGTTAATAAAGTTTCTCGCGACCACCCGGAAAGGGTGTTAGCGACGGCATCCACAGTAAACTGCGGCTGCTCAAGAATTTTGGCGGCGCCCGCTTTCTCCAGCGGCAGCGCATTCCAGTACTGCTGTCGGTCTTTATGCTGAAAAGGCACAAACAGCGCAGGCAAACCTGCGGCGGCAATTTCGCTTACCGTCAGCGCACCGGAGCGACAAACTACGACATCTGCCCACGCGTAGGCGGCTGCCATATCATCAATAAACTCAGTGACCTTGTGCTGCGGTTGTCCCGCGTCGGCATACGCCTGTTCAACGGTTTGCTGCGCGCCTTTGCCACTCTGATGCCAGATAGTCACCGCGTCACCAAGCTTTGCGGCAACCTGCGGCATCGTCTGGTTCAATACGCGTGCGCCCTGAGATCCCCCGACGACCAGCACGCGAACCGGGCCTTCACGCCCCGTCAGACGCGCTTCTGGCAACGGCAGCGCCAGAACGTCGGTGCGTACCGGGTTCCCCACCACTTCCGCATTCGGGAAAGCGCCAGGAAAAGCCTGCATCACCTTCGTTGCAATCTTCGCCAGCCACTTGTTGGTTAATCCCGCAATGCCGTTCTGCTCATGCAGGACAACCGGGATGCCTAATGACCAGGCAGCCAGACCGCCAGGGCCGGACACATAGCCGCCCATCCCCAGCACCACATCAGGCTTAAACTGCTTCATAATGGCGCGCGCCTGACGCCAGGCATTAAAAATACGCACGGGGGCGGCAAGCAGCGCGTTGACACCTTTGCCACGCAAACCGGAGATGCGAATAAAGTCAATTTCGATGCCATGCTTCGGCACTAAGTCCGCTTCCATACGATCGGCGGTGCCCAGCCAACGAACCTGCCAGCCCTGGGCCATTAAATGGTGCGCGACCGCCAGCCCCGGGAACACATGCCCGCCGGTACCGCCTGCCATCACCATTAACCGCTTCGGTTGACCACTCATCGTGCACCTCGTGTAAACGCCTGGGCTTTTTCCAGACGCGTTTCATAATCAATACGTAACAAAAACATGATGGCCGTCGACATAATCAACAAACTGGAACCACCATAACTGATCAGCGGTAACGTCAGACCTTTGGTTGGCAGCATGCCTGCTGCCGCGCCGACGTTTACCAGCGCCTGGAAGCTAAACCAAATCCCGATGGAGCAGGCTAAAAAGCCTGAAAAACGGTGGTCAATTTCCAGCGCTTTGCGGCCAATCGACATCGCGCGAAAAGCGACGAAGAATACCATTAAAAGTGCCAATACCACACCGATATAACCCAGCTCTTCCCCAATGATGGCGAAGATGAAGTCGGTGTGCGCTTCCGGTAAATACTCCAGTTTTTGCACTGAATTACCTAACCCCTGACCCCAAACCTCACCGCGACCAAAAGCCATCAGCGATTGCGTTAACTGATAGCCGCTGCCAAACGGATCTTCCCATGGGTTCCAGAAGGAGGTTACGCGGCGAATACGATACGGTTCGGCAAGGATCAGCAGCACCACCGCCGAAATCCCCATGCCGATAATGGCAATGAACTGCCACAGTTTCGCGCCAGCGAGAAACAGCATCGCCAGCGTCGTGACAAACAGCACCACCACCGTACCAAGGTCAGGCTGCGCCAGCAGTAAGACTGCCAGCACCAGAATCACACCCATCGGTTTTAAGAAGCCGCGCAGGTTATTACGCACTTCATCGACTTTACGCACCAGGTAGTTAGCGAGATAACAGAACAGCGACAGCTTGGTGAATTCCGCAGGCTGAATACGCAGTGGACCCAGCGCGATCCAGCGCGATGCCCCGTTAACTGAGCTCCCCACCACCAGCACGATCAACAACATGATGATCGAGGCGATCAGCATCGTCGTGCTGTACTTTTGCCAGAACTCCATCGGCAGACGCAGCGTCACCATCGCCAGACAGAACGCGAGGAAGATATACAGCGCGTCACGCTTAGCAAACAGGAAAGGATCGCCTGCCAGGCGTTGCCCTACGGGCATCGATGCCGATGTCACCATCACAAAACCGATCGCTGCCAGACCAAAAGTCAGCCACAGCAGCATGCGGTCATACATGATCAGGCTGTCCGCGTCTTTATCACGCGAAGCCATCACCCAGCCTTTAAGTGCCGCGAAGATCCACGCCAGGACACCCAGTCCCGGTACGCGCGGCATTTTCAGACGAGGGAGAGAGAATCGCATCAACCCAACTCCTTCGCTAAACGGGTAAAGACGTCACCGCGTTGCTCAAAGTTCTTGAACTGGTCAAGGCTGGCGCAGGCTGGCGACAGCAGCACCATATCGCCCGACTTCACACGCGGTGCGAGCAGACGCATTGCCTGCTCCATGGTTTCAGTGTGTTCCGCAACCTCAGGACGCAGAGCGGCAAGCTGCGCGCCATCGCGACCAAAGCAGTACAGACGAATGTTGTCGCCAGTCAGGTAGCGTTGCAGCGGCATAAAGTCGGCGGATTTCCCATCGCCGCCCAGCAGCAGGTGCAACGTACCGTCAACGTGCAGACCATTCAGCGCCGCTTCGGTGCTACCAACGTTGGTAGCTTTTGAATCGTTGATCCAACGCACACCGTTATGATTCAGTACCAACTGGAAACGATGCGCCAGACCGGTAAAGGTAGTCAGCGCTTTCAGGCTGGATGCCCGCGGCAGACCCGCAGCATCCGCCAGCGCCAGCGCCGCCAGGGCGTTGGTATAGTTATGCTGGCCGGTAAGCGTCATCTCTTTCACGTTCAGGACTTTTTCGCCCTTCACCCGCAGCCAGGTTTCACCCTGCTGACGATTGAGATGATAGTCACCCATGTTGATGCCAAAGCTCACGCAGCGCTCATCCGCCCCGCGAATCGGCATGGTCAACGCATCATCGGCATTAACCACACACACTTTCGCATTCTCATAGACGCGCAGTTTGGCTGCACGGTACTGCTGCAAGCCAAACGGATACCTGTCCATATGATCTTCAGTGACGTTCAAAATGGTGGCGGCTACGGCCTGTAAGCTGGAGGTTGTCTCCAGCTGGAAGCTCGACAACTCCAGTACATACAGCTCACGTTCGTCATCCAGCAACATCAGCGCGGGCAGGCCGATATTTCCGCCAACACCCACGTTCACACCAGCCGCTTTCGCCATTTCTCCCACCAACGTGGTGACGGTGCTTTTCCCGTTGGAACCGGTGATCGCGACGATCGGCGCCTGCGCTTCACGACAGAACAGCTCGATGTCACCGACAATTTCGATCCCTACATCAGCAGCGGCGCTCAGCGAAGGATGCGCCAGGGCAATACCAGGGCTGGCGACGATAAGATCGGCGGCCAGCAGCCAATCATCATTCAGGCTGCCAACATGACGCTCAACCGCTTCCGGCAATTTATCCAGGCCAGGTGGCGTTGCGCGGGTATCCATCACACGCGGCGTCACGCCGCGCGCCAGAAAGAAATCCACGCAGGACAGCCCGGTCAATCCCAGACCGATAATGACGACTTTTTTACCCTGGTAATCAGCCATGATTAACGTACCTTCAGCGTTGCCAGGCCAATCAGCACCAGCATCAGCGAAATAATCCAGAAGCGCACAATTACGCGCGGTTCCGGCCAGCCTTTCAGTTCATAGTGATGGTGAATCGGCGCCATACGGAAGATGCGCTGCCCGCGCAGCTTAAAGGAGCCAACCTGCAGAATGACCGACAGCGTTTCCACAACAAATACGCCGCCCATGATTACCAGCAGGAACTCCTGACGCAGCAGCACGGCAATAATGCCCAGCGCGCCGCCCAGCGCCAGCGAACCGACGTCTCCCATAAAGACCTGCGCCGGATAGGTGTTAAACCACAGGAAGCCTAACCCCGCACCAACAATCGCCGTACAGACGATCACCAGTTCGCCGGCATGGCGTAAATAGGGAATGTGCAGGTAGTTGGCAAAGTTCATGTTACCGGTCGCCCACGCCACCAGCGCAAAACCTGCAGCCACGAACACGGTCGGCATAATCGCCAGACCATCCAGGCCATCGGTGAGGTTTACCGCGTTGCCAGTGCCCACAATCACGAAGTACGCCAGCAGCACGTAGAACAGCCCCAATTGCGGCATGACATCTTTAAAGAACGGCACCACCAGCTCGGTAGCTGGGGTGTCTTTACCGGCGAGGTACAGCGCAAAGGCTACACCCAGCGCAATCACCGACATCCAGAAGTACTTCCAGCGGGCAATCAACCCCTTGGTATCTTTGCGCACCACTTTGCGGTAGTCATCGACAAAACCGATAATGCCGTAGCCAATCAATACCACCAGCACGCACCATACGTACGGGTTCGACGGATATGCCCACAACAGAACGGAGATAACAATCGCGGTGAGGATCATGATCCCGCCCATGGTTGGCGTACCACGTTTACTAAAGTGCGATTCAGGACCGTCGTTACGTACGACCTGTCCAAAGGACATTTTTTGCAAGCGGGCAATCATGCGCGGGCCCATCCACAAAGAGATGAACAGCGCGGTCAGCAGGCTGACGATGGCGCGAAACGTCAGATAGGAAAAGACGTTAAAGCCGGAATAATATTTGACCAAATGTTCGGCCAGCCAAACTAACATGTCCCATTCTCCTGTAATGCGCGTACTACCTCTTCCATGGCGGCACTACGTGAACCCTTCACTAAAATCGTCATGACCTGATGTTCTGCAATCAATGCTTTAAGTTGCGCGGCCAGCGCGCTTTTATCCGCAAAATGTTCGCCAACGCCGCTGGCGTCGCTAATTGCCTGACTCAGTTTTCCTGTACTCAGTACACGGTCGATACCTGCTGCTTTCGCAGCAACACCTACCTGTACATGGCATGCTTCACTTTCTGCGCCAAGCTCTGCCATATCGCCAACGACCAGTACGCGATAGCCCGGCATTTCAGACAGCACCTGCACCGCTGCGGTCATCGAACCGACGTTCGCGTTATAGGAGTCGTCAAGCAGCAGCTGATTTTCTGCGAGTTGAATCGGGAACAGACGTCCTGGTACCGCTTGCAGATCCTTCAGGCCCGCTTTGATCGCCTCAGGCGTCGCGCCTACCGCCATAGAGAGCGCAGCCGCCGCCAGGGCGTTGGCTATGTTGTGACGACCCGGCAGCGGCAGCAGAACATCAATGCTTCCGGTTGGCGTTTGCAATGAAAACTCCGTGCCGTGTGAGGTCACGTGAACGTTGGTCGCCGAAAAGTCGCTGTTGGCCGCATTCGGGGAGAAGCGCCAGACTTTGCGATCGCCGATGATGCTTTGCCAGTTCAACCAGTCGTTGTTGTCGGCATTCATAATGGCGATACCGTTCGCAGACAGGCCGGTAAAAATCTCACCTTTTGCCTTCGCAACGCCCGCCAGAGAGCCGAAACCTTCCAGGTGCGCGGCGGCCAGATTGTTCACCAGCGCCGCTTCCGGACGCGTCAGGCCGACGGTCCAGGCGATTTCGCCCTGATGGTTGGCGCCGAGCTCAATCACGGCATAGTCGTAATCGTTGTTTAAGCGCAGCAGCGTCATCGGTACGCCGATGTCGTTATTCAGATTGCCCGCGGTATATAGGGTGTTACCACACTGGCTCAGAATGGCAGCCGTCATCTCTTTGACGGACGTTTTACCGGATGAGCCGGTCAGCGCGACAACGCGCGCCGGAACCTGAGCGCGAACCCACGCCGCCAGTTCACCAAACGCCAGACGCGTATCTTTAACAATCAGCTGCGGCAGGTTGGTGTCCAACGGGCGGCTGACCAGCAGCGCACCCGCCCCGCTCTCTTGCGCTTTGTCTGCAAAATCGTGGGCGTCAAAGCGTTCGCCTTTCAGCGCCACAAACAGGCAGCCCGGCGTCACTTTACGCGTATCGGTTGTTACGGCATCAAGGGTCAGATCGGCCCCTTTCAGTTCGCCACGGAGGATCTCCGCCAGTTGGCTGAGCGTTACGCTAATCATGCGATAACCCCCAGCAGACGCGCTGCGGTCACGCGGTCAGAATAGTCGAGACGCTGAGAGCCGACGATCTGGTAATCTTCGTGACCTTTCCCGGCCACCAGCACCACGTCGTTTTCTTTCGCCTGCATAATGGCGTTTGTCACGGCTTCTGCGCGCCCTTCCATCACCTTCGCCTGTCCGGCATCCAGCATACCCGCCAGAATGTCGTTAATAATGGCGCGCGGCTCTTCGGTACGCGGGTTGTCATCAGTCACCACGACAACATCTGCAAACTGCTCGGCGATTGCGCCCATCAACGGACGTTTGCCTTTATCGCGATCGCCGCCGCAGCCAAAGACGCACCACAGTTTGCCAGTACAGTGCAGACGTGCCGCCTGCAGCGCTTTTTCCAGCGCATCTGGCGTATGGGCGTAATCAACCACCACGGTGGTTTTACCCGGCGCGCTGAACACTTCCATACGTCCGCAAACCGGCTGCAATTGTGTCGCCGTTTTCAGTAAATCAGCTAACGGATAGCCCAGTGCCAACAGCGTTGCCAGCGCCAGCAAAAGATTGCTGACGTTAAACGCCCCCATCAGGCGGCTTTCTATTTCGCCCTCACCCCATGAAGAGGTAAAGCGAATCGTTGCCCCGCTGTCGTGATACTTCACGTCAACCGCTTTTAACCAACGACCATGACAGTTCGGGTTGATGTGGTCTTCCATCGAAACGGCAACCGCATCAGGGAGTTTCGCCAGCCAGCGACGACCGACTTCATCATCCGCATTGACAATGGCCTGACCGCAATGGTGCGTGGAATACAGCAGCCATTTCGCGGCTTCGTAATGTTCCATGTCGCCGTGGTAGTCGAGATGGTCGCGGCTTAAGTTAGTAAATACTGATGCGGCAAACTTCAGCGCCGCGACGCGATGCTGAACCAGGCCGTGTGAAGAGACTTCCATCGCGCCAACCGTTGCGCCCTGCGCAGCCAGCCCCGCCAGCACATGCTGGACATCAACAGCTGAACCGGTGGTATTTTCCGTTGGGATCACTTTGCCCAGCAGGCCATTGCCTACTGTTCCCATTACCGCGCTGGTTTCGCCAAGCAATTGGCTCCACTGGGCCAGCAATTGGGTGGTGGTGGTTTTACCGTTAGTCCCGGTTACGCCGACCAGACGCATTTTCTCAGAAGGCTCGTGGTAAAAACGGCCCGCCAGTGCAGATAAACGTTCGTTAAGCTGACTGAGATAGATGACCGGAACGCCATGCATTTCACGGATTTCACCATCAGTAGCTTCATCTTTTGCTTCTGCAATAATGGCAGCCACACCTTGCGCTATCGCCTGCGGGATATACCGACGCCCGTCCGCCTGATGACCCAATACTGCGACAAAGAGATCGCCTGATGCAGCCACACGGCTGTCAAGCGTCATCTCCCGCAGTGCTCGCTCCGGTGCACCCGGCACCCATGGAGCAAGAAGGTCGCGCAAATTACGATCTGCCACCTGTTGCCTCGCCTTGATTATTCACAAATTCATTTTTATCGCCCGTTGTCAGCGCATCCGGCTCGATGTTCATGGTGCGCAGTACGCCGCCCATGATGGCACCAAAGACCGGCGCGGAAACGGCGCCACCGTAGTATTTACCCGCCTGCGGATCGTTGATAACAACAACCAGCGCGAAGCGCGGCTGACTCGCAGGCGCAACGCCTGCGGTATAAGCAATGTATTTGTTGATGTAACGGCCATCCGGCCCTACTTTTTTCGCTGTACCGGTTTTAATAGCGACGCGATAGCCTTTAATCGCCGCCTTCACGCCGCCGCCGCCCGGCAGCGCCACGCTTTCCATCATATGCACGACGGTACGCACGGTATCTTCCGGGAAGATACGCTCACCCGGAACAGGAGGGTCAACTTTGGTAATCGACAGTGGACGATAAACGCCGTAGCTGCCGATCGTTGCATAGACTCGCGCTAACTGTAACGGCGTTACCATTAGCCCGTAGCCGAAAGAGAAGGTGGCCCTCTCTATGTCAGACCACCGTTGTTTTTGAGGATATAAGCCACTGCGTTCTCCGACCAACCCCAAATTGGTCGCTTTTCCCAGCCCAAAACGTGAGTAAGTATCTACTAACGCTGAGGACGGCATCGCTAACGCCAGCTTGGAAACACCGACGTTACTCGACTTCTGCAAAACCCCGGTAAGGGTCAATTCGCTATAACGCGCCACGTCTTTGATTTCGTGGCCATTAATTCGGTAAGGAATCGTATTAAGTACGGTATTTTCGCGTACCACGCCACGCTGCAGCGCGGTCATCACCACCATCGGTTTAACGGTAGAACCCGGTTCAAACACGTCGGTGATGGTACGGTTACGCATCGCGTCTTTTGGCGTACCGGTGAGATTGTTCGGGTTGTAGGACGGACTGTTGGCCATCGCCAGCACTTCACCGGTGTTTACATCCACCAGTACCGCACTGCCTGACTCCGCCTTGTTGAACGCCACGGCGTTATTCAGTTCACGGTAGACCAGTGCCTGTAAACGCTCATCAATGCTCAACGCGAGGTTATGCGCCGCCTGGCTGTCGGTAGAGGAGATATCTTCAATGACGCGGCCATAACGGTCTTTACGTACAATACGTTCGCCCGGTTGTCCGGTGAGCCACTTGTCGAAGCTCTTCTCAACGCCTTCAATCCCCTGGCTGTCGACGTTAGTAAAGCCGATGAGGTGAGCAGTCACTTCTCCGGAAGGATAGTAACGGCGGGATTCTTCGCGCAGGTGGATACCTGGCAGCTTCAGTTTTTTGATGTAGTCGGCCATGTCAGGGTTAACCTGACGCGCCAGATAGATGAAGCGCCCTTTCGGGTTGGCGTTAATGCGGGAAGCCAGCTGGTCGAGCGGGAGATTCAGCGCGGTTGACAGCGCTCTCCAGCGTTCGCCAACGCTCACGCCGCCTGCATCATGTACTTCTTTCGGGTCGGCCCATATAGCTTTAACCGGAACGCTCACCGCCAGCGGACGACCGGAACGGTCGGTAATCATCCCGCGCGATGTGGAGACTTCCTGGACGCG
Organism: Citrobacter sp. MGH105; assembly: GCF_001037485.2. NCBI lineage: Bacteria > Pseudomonadati > Pseudomonadota > Gammaproteobacteria > Enterobacterales > Enterobacteriaceae > Citrobacter > Citrobacter sp. MGH105. The sequence goes on from NZ_CP073048.1 coordinate 4,237,159, forward strand.
CAGGGAACGCATGTCACCCTGACGCACCAGCATATCCGGCGCAATGATTTGCAGCCAGGCAACGCGCCCCAGCAGGAAACCCAATGCCAGCAAAATACAGCCGCACAGTAACGCAAAACGCCAACTGACAAAGTTGGCTTGTTCTTCCTGGCGTTTTGGTTTGTGCGTTTTTGCCGCTGCTTTCATGCGTCGCGTTTATCCTTATTTTTGTACTACGATATTTTCTTGTGAGGGATCGACATGCTGCATTTGCAGCTTTTCCGTTGCGATCCGTTCAACACGGCTATGGTCGCCGAGCGCGTTCTCCTCAAGGATCAAGTTGCGCCATTCGATATCCAGCGCATCTCGCTCCAGAACCAGCTGCTCACGCTGCGCAGTCAGTAACCGCGTATGGTGTGCTGTTGTCACGACGGTAACCGCCGTCAAAATAATGCAAATGAACAGGCAGAGTGGCAGCTTCCCATACCGCAAAAGATCGTCACCGATCACGCCAGGCAAGGCATGGCGCTCGTTGCTTCCTATCGATCCTTTAACTTTGCTGAGGGCTTCTGTCACTCTGCTGATCATGCGTTCGTCCTCTCTGCAATACGCAGAACTGAACTACGGGCACGAGGATTCTCAGCTACCTCTTCTTCACCCGGCATCATCTTGCCTAGTGCTCTTAACTCACGGCCGCCCAGCTTTTTGATCTGCGCTTCGGTCATCGGTATTCCAGCCGGTACCTGAGGACCACGGCTTTGTTCACGCATAAAGCGTTTCACAATGCGGTCTTCAAGCGAATGGAAACTGATGATCGAAAGGCGACCACCTGGAGCCAGCACGCTGAGCGAGCTTTTTAGCGCCTGCTCTATCTCCTCCAGTTCACTGTTCACCCAAATGCGCACCGCCTGGAAGGTACGGGTCGCGGGATGTTTGAATTTGTCCTTCACCGGCATTGCCGCTGCAATAACTTCCGCCAGCTCTTTGGTGCGGGTCATCGGTTCGATGCGGTTGCGCTCCACGATGGCGCGCGCAATGCGTTTGCCGAAGCGCTCTTCGCCAAAGGTTTTAATCACCCAGGCAATGTCTGCTTCATCAGCGGTTTGCAGCCATTCGGCCGCTGACTGACCGCGTGTTGGGTCCATACGCATGTCTAACGGACCGTCACGCATAAACGAGAAACCGCGCTCTGCGTCATCGAGCTGCGGTGAAGAAACGCCGAGATCGAGAAGAATCCCGTCGATCTTACCGGTCAGTCCACGCTCGGCGACATAGTCAGCCAGCGCAGAGAAAGGTCCGTGTACGATGGAGAAACGGGGATCGGTAATCGTTTTTGCAACGGCAATAGCCTGCGGATCGCGATCGATTGCCAGTAAACGTCCCTCTTCGCCAAGCTGAGAGAGGATCAGACGTGAGTGACCGCCGCGACCAAATGTCCCGTCAATGTAGATGCCGTCTGGACGAATATTCAGGCCGTTTACGGCTTCATCCAGCAACACCGTTGTATGTTTATAATTTTCCGTCATTTTATAGAGACAAATCCTGCAATCGTTCCGACAACGCGCCAGTAACAGACTGCTCAGCGTCGATATCTTCCTTGACCTGTTGATACCAGGTCGTTTCATCCCACAGCTCAAACTTATTGAACTGCCCAACCAGCATCACTTCTTTCGTTAGCCCTGCGTGTTGCCGCAGAATGGGTGCTATCAGTAATCGACCAGCGTTATCCATCTGACATTCGCTGGCATGACCCAACAATAAGCGCTGTACGCGACGCTCAACTGGATTCATGTTCGACAGACGCGATAGCTTCTGCTCGATTATTTCCCATTCAGGCAGGGGGTACAGCAGCAGGCACGGGTGATGGATGTCAATGGTGCAAACCATTTGACCGGTAGCGCTCTCAAGCAGTTGATCCCGATAACGGGTAGGCACGGATAAGCGCCCTTTACTGTCGAGATTAACTAACGTTGCTCCCCGGAACATGCCAGTCTCACCCCCAATTACCACTTTATCCCACAAATTCCCACTTAAAGGAGTTTACGGAGCGGAGGAAAACCTTGTCAAGCAAGTCGCGGCGCTTAGCGGAGCAAAAAACCCATTGTTTACGGCTAATATCAGCGTTGAACAAATTCCGTACAGCAAACGAAGCAAATTAACGTCATGAATATTTGTAAGAAAAAAATCCAACAACTCATCATTGTTTAAAACAACTGAATATCATCCAAAGAAAATATAAAGTGTCAGTTTGCGACGCGAGCGGCATTTTAGGACAATATGCAGCGAGTTAACAGTACCAGTTAATCGCTCTGTACGCCGCGCAGAGCCGAGGTAAGCACCAGATGGCCGCAATACGAGAGCAAAGTGTTTGTTAATTCGGCAAATCCATACAAGCATGTAACAAAATAATACAAGCGTAACGCGTCGTTACGTATCAATAACCCAAAAATGGATAGTTGCATTTTTAATTCGGGGTATTTCAAGAATGAATTTCAGATAATTCTAAAGAATATTCTTAAATATAATGCGGTTATTTCTGAGAATAGAAAAATTGAAGACGTCAGAGGCTTATCCCACCGACGTCATCAATTGAGGAAACTTAGTTACGGCTGAGAATACCGCGACGGTACAGATTACGCCGTATACGCGTTAAACCTGGTTTTGGTTTACGCGGTTCGTCCAGACTTGCCAGTACAATCTCCAGCACGCGTTCTGCGACATCACGATGGCGCTGTGCCACTGCCAGTACCGGGCACTGCAGGAAGTCGAGCAGTTCGTGATCGCCAAAAGTCGCAATCGCTAAATCAGACGGCAGTTGCCCGTCACGACGCAGGGTCACATCCATCACGCCCTGCAACAGGGCAAACGACGTGGTAAACAACGCCTGAGGCATTGGGTGCGTTTCCAGCCATTTATCAAACAGCTGCGCAGCCGCTTCCCGCTCATAGCTGTTGGCGTACAGGAAATGGACTTCACGCGGATCGTCCTTCCACGCGGTACGAAAACCCTGTTCGCGCAGGAAGCTGACGGATAATTCAGGAAGCGCGCCCAGATAGAGAACGGTTTCAGCAGGGAATTTGCGTAACTCCTCTGCCAGCATTTCCGCATCATCCTGATCCGCACCCACAACGCTGGTAAAATGTTCGCGATCCAGTGCACGGTCCAGCGCCACAATCGGGAATGAACTGTTTGCCCAGCGTTGGTAGAACGGATGCTCAGGCGGCAAAGAAGTCGACACAATAATGGCATCGACCTGGCGCTGTAAAAGATGCTCAATACAGCGCATTTCGTTATCCGGCTGATCTTCAGAGCAGGCAATCAACAGCTGATACCCACGCTGACGCGCCTGGCGTTCCAGATAGTTTGCGATCCGGGTATAGCTTGTGTTCTCAAGATCCGGGATCACCAGCCCGATAGAACGTGTGCGTCCAGCACGCAGCCCGGCCGCCACGGCATTCGGGTGGTAATTATGCTCACGCACCACCGCCATGACTTTTTCAACCGTTTTGTCGCTTACGCGATATTGCTTTGCTTTGCCATTAATAACGTAGCTTGCAGTCGTTCGCGAAACGCCGGCCAACCGAGCGATTTCATCCAGTTTCACAATTGCCCCTTGCGTAAAATGTACAAACCATAACCTTTTAGATGGCATGGGTTAAACTTCTTAACATCTAAGCGCAGAATAATGACTGCGGCAACCGCTTTTGTCTCTGGTTACTGCTGATTTCGCAAAAAAAAGCGCAGCAGGTAGCATCAGCGAAAGCGGGTTCGTTACCTGCAGGCAGGATAAGGCGTTTATGCCGCTATCCGGCATGACCTCCACGATGAGGCCTGATAGCGCTTTGCTTACCAGGCCTACGGTTGACGATTAGCGCATAATTTTATCGCCACGGGAGAGTCCCACCACACCGGAACGAGCAACTTCCACAATTTTGGCGACTTCACGTAGGGTTGCCAGAAACGCATCCAGCTTGTCGCTGGTGCCCGCCAGTTGTACGGTGTAGATAGACGGCGTCACGTCGATGATTTGCCCACGGAAAATCTCCGTGTTGCGTTTCACCTCCTCCCGGCCATAACCGCTGGCCTGGATTTTCACCAGCATGATTTCTCGTTCAACGTGGGCACCCTGCCCCAGCTCGCTAACGCGCAGAACATCCACCAGTTTGTGGAGCTGCTTTTCGATCTGCTCAAGGACTTTCTCATCCCCTACCGTCTGAATCGTCATCCGCGATAAGGTCGGGTCGTCGGTCGGCGCGACGGTCAGGCTTTCAATGTTGTATCCACGCTGGGCGAAGAGGCCAATCACCCGCGATAATGCACCCGACTCATTTTCCAGTAATACTGATAATATCCGGCGCATAATCAGGTCCTCTCCGTTTTGCTTAGCCACATTTCATCCATCCCGCCCCCACGAATCTGCATCGGGTAGACATGCTCACTGCCGTCGACGGTGACGTCGACAAACACCAGGCGATGGTTACGCACATGCTCCAGCGCTTCACCCAGCTTGCTCTCCAGTTCATCTGGATGATTAATCTGGATACCGATATGCCCATAAGCCTCAGCAAGGCGCACAAAATCGGGCAGCGACTGCATGTAAGACTGGGAGTGACGCCCGGAGTAGATCATGTCCTGCCATTGTTTGACCATGCCGAGATAACGGTTGTTAAGGTTGAGCACCAGCACCGGCAGTTCATACTGCAGCGCCGTCGACAGCTCCTGGATATTCATCTGAATGCTGCCATCCCCGGTCACGCACACTACCGTTTCATCCGGCAACGCCATTTTCACCCCTAACGCCGCGGGTAAACCGAATCCCATCGTGCCGAGGCCGCCTGAGTTAATCCAGCGACGCGGTTTATCGAACGGATAATAAAGTGCGGCAAACATCTGATGCTGGCCAACGTCAGAGGTCACATACGCCTCCCCTTTCGTCAGACGCCAGATGGTTTCAATCACCGCCTGCGGCTTAATGCTTTCGCTTTGCGTGTCGTATTTCAGACACTGACGGGCGCGCCAGTGCTCAATCTGTTGCCACCAGTCACGGTTATCATCCAGTGGCTGCTGTGATTTCTCCTGCTCCAGCAGTTCGAGCATTTGATCCAGCACCAGACGGGCATCACCCACAATCGGAATATCCGCAGTAACGGTTTTAGAAATAGAGGTCGGATCGATGTCGATATGCAGCACGGTCGCATTCGGACAATATTTTGCCAGGTTATTTGTTGTTCGATCGTCAAAGCGAACGCCGACAGCAAAGATCACATCGGAATGATGCATGGTCATATTCGCTTCGTAGGTACCGTGCATCCCTAACATGCCCAGCGCCTGACGATGCGTGGCCGGAAACGCGCCCAACCCCATTAGCGAGGAGACAACCGGCAGATTCAGCGCTTCAGCAATCTGAGCTAACTGCTCATGGCAAGCAGCATTGACCGCGCCACCGCCCACATAGACAACCGGTTTCTTCGCCGCGACCAGCGTCTGTAGCGCCCGTTTGATCTGTCCTTTATGCCCCGTCGTCGTCGGATTATACGAGCGCATACTCACCGAGTCCGGCCAGCTATAAGGCAGTTTCTTCGCCGGATTCAGAATATCCTTCGGCAAATCCACCACCACCGGCCCAGGACGACCGCTTGCTGCCAGCCAGAAGGCTTTTTTCAGCACCTGCGGAATATCTTCCGTTTGTTTGACCAGGAAGCTGTGTTTTACCACCGGGCGGGATATACCTACCATGTCGCACTCCTGGAAGGCATCGTAGCCAATCAGCGACGTTGCGACCTGTCCAGAGAGGATCACCAGCGGAATGGAATCCATGTAAGCCGTTGCGATTCCGGTAATCGCGTTGGTCGCCCCCGGTCCGGAGGTAACTAATACGACCCCCACTTCTCCCGTGCCACGCGCAAGGCCATCAGCCATATGTACCGCCGCTTGTTCATGGCGAACCAGCACATGATCAATACCGCCGACCGTATGCAGCGCATCATAAATATCGAGAACGGCCCCCCCGGGATAACCGAATACCTGCTTCACACCCTGATCGATGAGCGATCGGACGACCATCTCGGCTCCAGACAACATCTCCATGGCTTGCCTCACTCTTATAATGAATTACGGTTTAACAACACATTAACCGCTGACGATGACGCATGGCAATTGACTCCGAAGGGGTGTCACTGGAGTAAATAAGAATAAAAAGGAGGAAAGACGCGAATAAACGGAGAATTAAACCAGCATAAGCAATCAGTATGATAAATAATCGCTTAAAAATGGGAACTTACAGCAATTACTCTATTTTTTGACACTTTTGGACAGACGTAAAAAATAGAGTTCAGCATAAAATTTCAGTTATAAAGACAAAAGCAGAATAAACAGGATGTATTGTCCGGTTTACTCTGCCAAGTGCTACTGCTTACAAACGGAGACTAACAGCTCTTCCATCCATTGATGTCCTTTATCTCGGCCCGCGGCTTCATGCCAGGAAAGATAGCATGTGCGGCTGTTCAATTTTAACGGTAAAGGTAAGATCTGTAGTTCTAAAGAATCGGCAAATTCTTCTGCTAACCAACGCGGCGCAATAGAGACCAAATGCGTTTGCGACACAATATTAAGAACGCTAATTAATGCCATGCCCTGATAAGCTACGCAGGATTGTTTATCCGGTGTGTCATACCATGGTTGGCTGAATGATGCGAAGCGATCAAGTGACACCACCGCATGCTGTTCATTATAGACATCGCTTTCCAGTAACGGACCACTAATGCGCGGATGCTTTTTACTTGCGACTAACACCATTTCGTCATTGAATAACGGAATACTGGTAAATTCAGGACGACGGAATTCTTCATAGCTAATAACGAATTCTGTTTCCTGGTAACGTAATTGATGCTCTGTATTTTGATTGAGTGAAGATTTAAATACGACATGAATGTTTGGCGCTACTTGCTCAACCCGATTATAAATCAACGACGTCAGGATATTATCCAATGGGCTGCATACGCAAAGATTGAATACGCGCTCGCTGCTGGCTGGCTCAAAACCCGATCCAGGCAGTTCATTTTGCACTAATTGCAATGCCTGGCGAACAGAACCAAATAGCTGGAAGGCTCTTGCTGTCGGCTGGATACCGCGTCCATAACGAACAAAAAGCTCATCATTAAACATCACTTTCAGGCGCGCGACCGCATTACTGACAGCGGGTTGGGACATTCCCAAAGTATGCGCGGCACGGGTAATGTTTTGTTCTTGCATCACCGCATCAAAGACGGTTAATAAATTAAGATCAACCATGCGAAGCTGTGGCTTCCCCATATCTATAATATTTGTTTTATCTATTATTTTTACTTCTGGCATATTTAACTCCACTGTCACTCTAAACTCCCTTTTCCCAGACGGAGTGAAGAAATAATCTCCGTTAATATGATTTACCATACATATAAGATGAGAAAAAGAAAAAACATTAAAATTAGGAAAACATAAAGGCACAAACCTAAATGAACAAAAGACCAATGCGAGCGCAGTGTGGCAGGTGTCACTGCACGGTGATTCATATGTTTAAATTTCAAAAACAATATAACCATAAGCATGGCGAATATACAATCATACGTATCGTGAATACGTATTTAAGTTTTAATTAAATGTTTATATTATTAATGCATTAAAAGTTAACATTAATTTATCAATTATGTGGTGTTACACTGTCCATAGCCATTCACGATTACTATAAAAACAGATAAATCATAAAGATATGAAATCCCAAGAGCGACCTTTTCTTCAGTTCGCCGTTACAATAAATGCAAATAATTATGCTCAAATATGTCAAACCATGAAAAGTATGTACAACCATCAACTGATTAATTTTATGTACTCCGAAAAATTCAGCACAATTCGCTTAAGTTTTGCAGAAACTTCTCCCCTTAAGTAAGGCATTTGCTGGGGTGAGGGTTGACATCAGTCTTCATATCCAGTACCACTAAAAGCATATCGCATTCGCCTGGAGCTTAATTGATGACTTACATTGCTCGTTTTAACGGTCTACTACTACTAAACGCATCTTCATTGCGCGGTAGACTGGTGGACGACATTCAGCATTAAGTCAGCTCCAGTTAAGACAAAAACCCGCGCCGTTGCGCGGGTTTTTTTATGCTCGAAGCAAGGCGCCCTAAGAAACCAAGGACCTAAACCATGAGCCAGCAAGTCATTATTTTCGATACCACCTTACGCGATGGTGAACAGGCGTTACAGGCAAGCCTGAGTGTGAAAGAAAAACTGCAGATTGCGCTGGCCCTTGAGCGTATGGGCGTTGACGTGATGGAAGTAGGTTTCCCCGTTTCTTCACCGGGCGACTTTGAGTCAGTTCAGACCATTGCTCGTCAGGTTAAAAACAGCCGCGTTTGCGCCTTAGCCCGCTGCGTAGAAAAAGATATCGACGTCGCTGCAGAATCGCTGAAAGTCGCTGAAGCTTTCCGTATTCATACGTTTATCGCCACCTCGCCGATGCACATCGCGACGAAATTACGCAGTACGCTGGATGAGGTCATTGAGCGCGCGGTCTACATGGTTAAGCGTGCGCGTAATTATACCGATGACGTGGAGTTCTCCTGCGAAGATGCAGGCCGTACCCCTATCGCCGATCTGGCTCGCGTGGTTGAAGCAGCCATTAACGCGGGTGCTAAAACCATTAACATCCCTGATACCGTCGGTTACACCATGCCTTTCGAATTTGGGGCAATCATTTCTGGCTTGTATGAACGCGTACCAAATATCGATAAAGCCATCATCTCCGTACACACCCATGATGATTTAGGTTTGGGCGTCGGCAACGCGCTGGCAGCAGTTCACGCCGGAGCGCGTCAGGTGGAAGGCGCGATGAACGGTATCGGCGAACGCGCCGGTAACTGCTCACTGGAAGAAGTGATCATGGCGATCAAAGTGCGTAAAGATATCCTGAATGTACAGACCCGCATCAATCACCAGGAGATCTGGCGTACCAGTCAGTTAGTCAGCCAAATCTGCAACATGCCTATTCCGGCAAACAAAGCCATTGTCGGTAGCGGCGCCTTTGCCCACTCCTCCGGCATCCATCAGGACGGCGTACTGAAAAACCGTGAAAACTACGAAATCATGACGCCTGAATCCATTGGTCTGAACCAGGTACAGTTGAACCTGACCTCCCGTTCCGGACGCGCCGCGGTGAAACACCGTATGGACGAGATGGGATATAAAGAAAATGAATATAGCCTGGACAACCTGTACGACGCATTCCTGAAACTGGCGGACAAAAAAGGTCAGGTATTTGATTACGACCTGGAAGCGCTGGCCTTCATTAATAAACAGCAGGAAGAACCGGAGCATTTCCGTCTGGATTACTTCAGCGTGCAGTCCGGCTCCAATGACATCGCCACCGCCTCCGTCAAGCTGGCCTGCGGTGAAGAAGTTAAAGCCGAAGCGGCGAACGGTAACGGTCCGGTCGATGCTATTTATCAGGCCATCAACCGTGTAACTGAATACAACATCGAACTGGTGAAATACAGCCTGACCGCCAAAGGGCACGGTAAAGATGCGCTGGGTCAGGTGGATATCGTTGCCAACTATAACGGTCGTCGTTTCCACGGCGTCGGTCTGGCGACAGATATCGTCGAATCTTCTGCTAAAGCGATGGTGCATGTGCTGAACAACATCTGGCGCGCCGAAGAAGTCGAAAAAGAATTGCAACGCAAAGCTCAGAACAACGAGAACAACAAGGAAACCGTGTGATGTCGAAGAATTATCATATTGCTGTTTTGCCGGGTGACGGTATTGGCCCGGAAGTGATGGCGCAAGCCCTGAAGGTACTGGACGCAATCCGTAACCGTTTTAACATGCGCATTACCACCAGCCACTACGACGTGGGTGGTGCCGCGATCGATAACCACGGTCAGCCGCTGCCACCTGCAACAGTTGAAGGCTGTGAACAAGCTGACGCCATTCTGTTTGGCTCCGTTGGCGGCCCGAAATGGGAAAACTTACCGCCAAACCAGCAGCCAGAGCGTGGCGCACTGCTGCCATTGCGTAAGCACTTCAAATTATTCAGCAACCTGCGCCCGGCTAAGCTCTACCAGGGGCTGGAAGCGTTTTGCCCTCTGCGCGCAGATATTGCCGCGAACGGTTTCGACATCCTGTGCGTACGCGAACTGACTGGCGGGATTTACTTCGGTCAACCAAAAGGCCGCGAAGGCAGCGGACAACATGAAAAAGCCTTTGATACCGAGGTTTATCACCGTTTCGAGATCGAACGTATTGCGCGTATCGCGTTTGAATCCGCTCGCAAACGTCGCCGTAAAGTTACGTCGATTGATAAAGCTAACGTACTGCAAACGTCTATTCTGTGGCGCGAAATCGTCAATGAAATTGCTAATGAATATCCAGACGTTGAACTGGCGCATATGTACATCGACAACGCGACAATGCAGTTAATTAAAGATCCATCCCAGTTCGACGTGTTGCTGTGCTCTAACCTGTTTGGTGACATTCTGTCTGATGAGTGCGCCATGATCACCGGTTCAATGGGCATGTTACCGTCCGCCAGCCTGAATGAGCAGGGCTTCGGTTTGTACGAACCTGCTGGCGGCTCCGCTCCGGACATCGCCGGGAAAAACATTGCCAACCCTATCGCCCAGATCCTGTCGCTGGCGCTGCTGCTGCGCTACAGCCTGGATGCCAATGATGCGGCAACCGCAATTGAGAGCGCCATCAATCGCGCATTAGAAGAAGGCATTCGCACCGGAGACTTAGCCCGTGGCGCTGCCGCAGTCAGTACCGATGAAATGGGCGACATCATTGCCCGTTACGTCGCAGAAGGGGTGTAATCATGGCCAAAACGTTATACGAAAAATTGTTTGATGCGCACGTCGTCTTTGAGGCGCAAAACGAAACCCCACTGTTGTACATCGACAGACATCTGGTGCATGAAGTGACCTCTCCGCAGGCGTTTGATGGTCTGCGCGCGCATGGCCGTCAGGTGCGCCAGCCGGGTAAAACCTTTGCCACCATGGATCACAACGTCTCTACCCAGACCAAAGATATCAACGCGTCGGGTGAGATGGCGCGCATCCAGATGCAGGAGCTGATTAAGAACTGTAACGAATTTGGCGTCGAGCTCTACGATCTGAACCATCCGTATCAGGGTATCGTTCACGTGATGGGGCCAGAACAAGGTGTGACGTTGCCGGGTATGACCATCGTCTGCGGCGATTCCCACACCGCTACACACGGCGCGTTCGGCGCACTGGCATTTGGCATTGGCACCTCTGAAGTTGAACACGTTCTGGCGACGCAGACCCTGAAACAGGGGCGCGCCAAAACCATGAAGATTGAAGTCAACGGTAAAGCAGCCCCTGGCATTACCGCCAAAGATATCGTGCTGGCGATTATCGGTAAAACCGGTAGCGCAGGCGGTACCGGACACGTGGTTGAGTTTTGTGGTGAAGCCATCCGTGCATTGAGCATGGAAGGCCGGATGACCCTGTGCAACATGGCCATTGAAATGGGTGCTAAAGCGGGTCTGGTTGCACCGGATGAAACAACCTTTAACTATGTGCAGGGTCGTTTACACGCACCGAAGGGCGAGGATTTTGACCACGCGGTTACATACTGGAAAACGCTGAAAACCGACGACAACGCGACGTTTGATACCGTCGTTACCCTGCAGGCAGAAGAGATCGCACCGCAGGTCACCTGGGGAACAAACCCGGGTCAGGTCATCTCGGTGAACGATAATATTCCCGACCCGGCGTCATTTGCCGATCCCGTTGAGCGTGCATCAGCTGAAAAAGCGCTGGCGTATATGGGGCTGAAACCGGGTATTCCGTTAACGGAAGTGGCTATCGATAAAGTGTTCATCGGTTCCTGCACCAACTCGCGTATTGAAGATTTACGCGCCGCGGCAGAAATCGTCAAAGGGCGCAAAGTTGCGCCGGGTGTGCAGGCACTGGTGGTGCCGGGCTCTGGTCCGGTGAAAGCGCAGGCGGAAGCAGAAGGTCTGGATAAGATCTTTATCGAAGCCGGTTTTGAATGGCGTTTACCGGGCTGTTCCATGTGCCTGGCGATGAACAATGACCGCCTGAACCCAGGCGAACGCTGCGCATCCACCAGCAACCGTAATTTTGAAGGTCGTCAGGGCCGCGGTGGTCGCACGCATTTAGTCAGCCCGGCCATGGCCGCCGCTGCCGCCGTAACCGGTCATTTTGCCGACATTCGCAGCATCAAATAAGGAAACTACCATGGCAGAGAAATTTACCCAGCATACCGGCCTGGTTGTCCCACTGGATGCCGCCAACGTTGATACCGACGCAATTATCCCTAAACAGTTTTTGCAGAAGGTTACGCGCACCGGTTTTGGCGCCCATCTGTTTAACGACTGGCGTTTTCTGGACGAAAAGGGCCAACAGCCGAATCCTGAGTTCGTTTTAAACTTCCCGGAATATAAAGGGGCATCAATTCTGCTCGCACGGGAAAACTTTGGCTGCGGCTCTTCACGCGAACATGCGCCGTGGGCACTGACCGATTACGGCTTTAAAGTGGTGATCGCACCAAGCTTCGCCGACATCTTCTACGGCAACAGTTTCAATAACCAACTGTTGCCGGTGACCCTGAGCGACGCGCAGGTAGATGAAATGTTCGCGCTGGTGAAAGCCAATCCGGGCATTAAATTTGAAGTGGATCTGGAAGCGCAGGTGGTGAAAGCAGGCGATAAGTCCTACAGCTTTAAAATTGACGACTTCCGCCGCCACTGCATGCTGAACGGTCTGGACAGCATCGGGCTGACGCTGCAACATGAAGCGGCCATCACCGAGTACGAAGACAAGCAGCCAGCGTTTATGCAGTAATCTCTTCCGCTGGTCACCACACGGTGGCCAGCCCCTTCTCTTCGCCTACAGCGTATCGCCGTAATAGATTTGGTAGCCAAGATTGACGCTGCCCGGCGCATCTTTCCCGTTCAAACGCTTAATCAGAATATCCGCCGCCGTTTTGCCAATCTCAAAGCGTGGCGTAATCACGCTGGCGATTTTTTGCAGCCGCGCACGGCCAATTTCCAGCCCGTGGAAACCGGCAATCGCCATTTTTCCCGGCACATCGTACTGCTGTGCCTGACACTCCAGCAGCGCGCCAACCGCCAGGTCATCGTTGGTACAGAAAATGGCGTCAATATCCGGCTTTTCCGCCATCGCCTGCTGGAACATCTTGCGTCCCAGCGCCACCGACGAAATAGTTTTTGGCGCAAGGTGGTACGCTTCCAGTCCCTGCGCCGCCAGCGCTTTCTCGGTGCCGCGAAAACGGCTAAGGTCTCGGGGGTCATCCATCGAGCCAAAGAAAGCAATGCTGCGTTTGCCGCTGTCGATAAAAGCCTGCGTCATTTCAAACGCGGCTTTTTCGTTATCAAACCCAACCTGAATATCAAGATACTGGCCGCTAATATCCATCAGTTCCGCCACCGGTACGCCGCTGGCGCGCACGTACTGGATCATTCGCTCGGTATGCAGCTTTCCCGTGAGGATCAGGCCGTCGATATTGTAAGAGAGCAGGTTCAGCACCTCGCGTTCTTCACGCTCGGCATCATATTCGTAGTTGGCGATCAGCGTCTGGTACTGGCAGGCCGAGGTGACGGATTCAATCCCCGCCAGCACGTCGGCAAAGATCTGATTACGAAACGAGGGGATCAGCACACCAATGGTTTTGCTACGTGCGTTGAGCAGAATTTCCGGGGCACGGTTGGGGATGTAGTTGTTCTCTTCCATCACTTTCGAAATCAATTCGCGGCTGCGTTGCGACACCTGATTCGGGTCACGCAGATAACGGCTGACCGTCATCTTATTCAGCCCGGCCAGATTAGCGATATCCTGTAATGTCATCCGATTGTTTTTCATGAGGTTCTCTACGACCAACAGCCCATTATGCTCGCAGAGAACCTTATCACAGCCGGTTAGCGACTGCACTCCTCGCTCAACCTTAACGCGTAGCCATCTCAGCCGACGGCGACGTGGTTTCATTTTGCGCACGAACGCAGTACATCAGCACCACCGACGCCAGCAGAGCAATCGCCATGAAGGTGTAGGAGACGCCCGGCCCGCCGGTCACACCGTTGAGGTAACCCACCAGCCACGCGCCGAGGAATGCCCCTAACGCGCCAAAACTGTTGATCATCCCCATCGACACGCCGGAGACGTTGCGCGGCAGCAGTTCGGGGATCAGCGCAAAGAACGGCCCGTAAGGCGCATACATACAGGCGGCGGCCACAACCAGCAGCGCGTAGGAGAGCCAGAAGGACTGGTTGCCCAACAGCCACGAGGCAAAAAACGCGATGGCGGCAATCAACAGCAGCGGCCAGATAAACAGCTTACGGTTCTGGAACTTATCGGACAGCCAGGAGACGGTCAGCATCATGCAGATCGCCGCCAGATACGGCACCGCTGCCAGCCAGCCTACCGCCACAATGTCCATCTGAGCCGCATTTTTGAGGATTGACGGCATCCACATCATGAAGCCATACACGCCGATGCTCCACAGCGCATGCACCGCGCAAAGCATAATGACGCTGCGTGAACGCATCGCTTCACCGTAGTTACGCATCGGTTTGATGTTGCGCTGCTCGCGATCCATCGCCTGCTGTAATGCCTGTTTCTCCTGCTCGCTCAACCAGCCCGCATCCGCCGGTTTGTCCCGTACCAGAATCACCCAGCAGAACGCCCAGATCACCGCCGGGATACCTTCGATAATAAACATTTCGCGCCAGCCCCAGGCTTCAATCAGGTAGCCGGAGACTATCGACATCCACAGCACTGTGACCGGGTTGCCGAGAATTAAAAAGGTGTTGGCGCGCGAGCGTTCAGTTTTGGTAAACCAGTTGCTGATATAAATCAGCATCGCGGGCATCACCGCTGCTTCGACGATGCCGAGAATAAAGCGGATCGCCATCAGCGTTGGGATATTGCTGACAAAGCCGGTCGCCGCGGCACAAAGCCCCCAAAGGATCAGGCTGTAAAAAATCATTTTGCGCACGCTACGCTTAACGGCGTACATCGCGCCCGGCACCTGGAAAAAGAAATAGCCCAGGAAGAATAACGCGCCAATTAACGATGCTGTTCCCTGAGTAATTCCTAAGTCATGTTCAATACCGGCGGCTGCGGCAAAGCCGTAATTGGCGCGGTCGAGATAA
Organism: Citrobacter sp. MGH105; assembly: GCF_001037485.2. Classification (NCBI taxonomy): domain Bacteria; kingdom Pseudomonadati; phylum Pseudomonadota; class Gammaproteobacteria; order Enterobacterales; family Enterobacteriaceae; genus Citrobacter; species Citrobacter sp. MGH105. The sequence continues at coordinate 4,252,331 of NZ_CP073048.1, forward strand.
GCTAAGCTGTAGGTAATAAAAATAATCGGCATTAAATACCACCAGCGACGCGCTGGCAGTTTTGCGAGCATATTCATACTCACTCCTTGGATTATTGTTTTCGCTCAGGCCGCGCGTTGCGGCCCATTATTGATCAGACCGCGGCGAGCATGCCGCCGTCCACAAACAGAAGATGCCCATTCACAAAGTCAGAGGCGGGCGCGGCAAGATAAACCGCCGCGCCGATAAGCTCTTCCGGGTTACCCCAGCGAGCGGCGGGCGTGCGCTGGAACAGCCAGGCGGAGAATGCTTCATCGTTGACCAGCGCGGTGGTCATGTCGGTAGCGAAATAGCCGGGAGCAATGCCGTTGACCTGAATATTGTATTCCGCCAGTTCCACGCACATGCCACGGGTTAACATTTTGACCGCGCCTTTTGACGCCGCGTATGGAGTAATGGTTTTACGACCTAATTCGCTTTGCATTGAGCAGATATTAATAATCTTCCCGCGGCGGCGTTGCACCATGTAGCGGGAAACCTGCTGCGACACCAGAAAGACCGATTTCTGGTTTACATCAATCACTTTGTCCCATTCAGCCTCCGGGAATTCGGTGAAGGGATAACGACGCTGAATTCCGGCGTTGTTAATTAAAATATCAATGGCCCCAACTTCCTTTTCAATTTGCGCGATGGCGCGCGCAACCTCTTCCCCGTTGGTGACATCAAAACCATAACCAACGGCGCGATAGCCTTCGGCAACCAGTTTGTCCGCCGCCGCCTGAGCGCGCTGCTGGGTAATATCGTTAATCACAATCTCAGCACCGTGCGCCGCCAGACCGTTGGCCAACAGGTTACCAATGCCCTGAGCGGAACCGGTAATCAGCGCGCGTTTGCCGGTCAGGTCGAATAGGTTTTTCATAAAAAACTCCTTTTTTAATAACTGTTACGCGTAACTGTATACGCGTAACAGTAGAAAAAAGAAGATCCAGGAAGAGGAAAATGATCGTTATGTGATCAGCATTACATTTACGTGCAAGATGAAAAAAAGAGGGATTGGCCTGATAAGCGTAACGCGATCAGGCCGTAAAGACAGGTTGCCGGATGGCGGCGTAAACGCCTTATCCGGCCTACAAAAACGACAAAAGCGAATACGAAATGTCGTCCGGTCGAGCACTGCAACGCCGGGACTGCACCGGACTAAACATCCTTCACCCGCCCGGTCATCCATAGCGTCACCACCGAAATCACCGCAATTACCCAATAGACGGCATAGTGACCGTAGCTTTGCGCAACAGCCCCCTGAATCACCCCTGCCAGAATGACTCCCGTTGAAATACTGTTGGTAAATAATGTGGTCGCTGACCCCGCACGTCCGGGCATCAGATCCTGAAACCACAGCATGCCTATTCCGGCGATAATACCGATAAATACCGCGTTAAACAGTTGCAGCACCAGCAGCGCCGTACGGCTGTGAAAGAAGATCAAACCAAGATAAAACAGCACGCCTGCCGCGACGGCCGCGATCATCATTCGCCGTTTGCCAAAGCGCTTCACGTAATAGCCCGCAAGAATCATCGCCGGAATTTCCAGCCCAGCCGCCGTCCCCATCAGGATCCCGGCCAGCTTGTCTGGCAAGCCCAGTTCGAGGCTTATCCACAGCGGCATATCGATGATGTACATGGTGTTGCAGGTCCACATCAGCGTGGAGGCAATAAACAACATGCGCACATTTTTGTCCTGCCAACCGCCGGTCTGTTCCAGCGGCACGTCTACAGGCTGCTCCACCCGGGCGACTGACGGCAATATCAGCGCAATCAGCACCAGGCTAATGGCAAAAATCCCTGCGGCAATGGAAAACATCGCCGTAAAGCCGTAATTCAGCGCCAGCATAAAAGCCAGCGGTGGGCCAACTACCCAGGCCAGTGAAAGCTGCGCACGCATCACCGAGCTAAACATCACCACTTCACGCGCGGAGTTATCAGCATATTCCCGCGCCAGCGCAAACAGCTGCGGCATGGCGGTGTTCGCCAGCGAGGCCAGCAGCACACCGCAGGTGATCAGCGTAAGATAGTGACGATTAAAGGCAAACAGCAACGCATTGCCAATTGCCATCAGGCAGCAGAACATGATCAACTTACGTCGATCGCCCTGGCTGTCGGATCGTTTCGCGAGGCCAAGGCTGACGACGATCCCGACAATCGCATTGACGGTGTAAAACAGCCCGACCCAAAATGGCTGCGCCCCGACCTCACGGCTCAGGAACAGACTCAGCGTGGGTGCCTGCAATGCCCCCGCCACGCCCATCATAAAAGCGACCAGCATAAATGCCGCGTAAACGCCGTTGAGGCGCCGTCCCATGGTCATAATCCAGAGCATTGTTATCCCTATTGGCTGGGCTGATACGAAAAAAGCCAGCAGAAAAAATCTGCTGGCGGGTGATTTTACACCAATACTCAGTCACACATGATGTCTGCAATTTCCAATTCAGGAGTCAGATGTCATCTCCCACTGCATCAGCTCTTCGAGCATCTTTAAGCGCTGCGGGGCACTCAGGCAAGCCAACCAGGACGATTTTTCTGTCGCGGTAAAGTACTTCAACCAGAACTGACGCATAGATGACCCCTTCGTTGTCTCATCGCTTCATCGGAATCTATTATTGGCTTAATATAGGGATTATAAAATTGCTGAGTTTTCCGCAGGAGTTCCCCTTTTATGTCTTCTGGTCGTTTGCAACAACAGTTCATCCGTCTGTGGCAATGCTGTGACGGCAAGACGCAAGACACGACGCTCAACGAACTGGCGGATCTGCTGAGCTGCTCGCGCCGCCATATGCGTACGCTGCTTAATACCATGCAGGATCGTGGCTGGTTAACGTGGGAAGCTGAAGTTGGACGAGGTAAACGCTCGCGACTGACATTCCTCTATACCGGGCTGGCGCTCCAGCAGCAGCGCGCGGAAGACCTACTGGAACAGGATCGCATCGATCAACTGGTGCAGCTTGTCGGTGACAAAACGGCCGTACGGCAAATGCTGGTCTCCCACTTGGGCCGCAGCTTTCGCCAGGGTCGGCATATCATGCGCGTTCTCTATTATCGCCCCATGCACAACCTGCTCCCCGGTACGGCATTACGCCGCTCCGAAACCCATATCGCCCGCCAAATCTTCAGTGCCTTAATTCGGGTAAATGAGGAAAATGGGGAACTGGAAGCGGACATTGCCCATCACTGGCAGCAAATTTCACCTTTGCATTGGCGGTTCTTCCTGCGCCCGGGGATCCATTTTCATCATGGCCGCGAGCTGGAAATGGAAGATGTTATCGCCTCGCTGAGGCGCATTAACGCCCTGCCGCTGTACTCACACATCACGCAGATCGTCTCTCCCACGGCCTGGACGCTGGATATCCATCTGGCCCAGCCAGATCGCTGGCTTCCCTGGCTATTGGGGCAGGTCCCCGCCATGATCCTGCCGCGAGAATGGGAAACGCTAAACAACTTCTCCAGTCACCCGATTGGTACCGGTCCGTATGCGGTAATGCGCAACACCAATAACCAACTGAAAATTCATGCATTTGATGATTACTTTGGCTACCGGGCCTTGATCGACGAAGTTAACGTTTGGGTATTACCCGATATCGGAGAAGAACCGGGCGGCGGGTTGACGCTAAAAGGCCCCACAGAGGATGAAAAGGCGATCGAAAGCCGCCTCGAAGAAGGCTGCTACTACCTGCTGTTTGATGCGCGTAGCCACCGTGGCGCTAATCAGGAGGTTCGCGAGTGGGCAAGCCGCGTTCTCTCGCCAACAAATTTAATCTGCCACGCCGATGAACAGTACCAGCGGTTGTGGTTTCCCGCCTACGGTTTGCTTCCCCGCTGGCATCACGCCAAACCAGGCCATGGTGAAAAACCCGCCGGGCTGGAAACGCTGACAATCACCTACTATCGCGATCATATCGAACACCGGATTATCGCGCAGATCATGAAAACGTTGCTGGCGCAGCATCAGGTACAGTTGAATATTCAGGAGATCGACTACGATCAGTGGCATGCAGGTGAAATCGTCAGCGATATCTGGCTCAACAGCGCCAACTTTACCCTCCCGCTGGACTTCTCACTGTTCGCCCATTTGTGCGAAGTCCCTTTGCTGCAAAACTGTATCTCGCGTGACTGGGAAAACGATGCGGCTCGCTGGCGAACGGGCGAAATGAGCCTGGCAGCATGGTGCCAACAGTTGCTCGCCACAAAGGCCATTGTGCCATTAATCCACCACTGGCTGATCATTCAGGGACAGCGCAGTATGCGCGGGCTGCGCATGAATACCCTCGGCTGGTTTGATTTTAAATCGGCATGGTTTGCGCCGCCGGATCCTTAATTGCTGCTGAGCAACAAAATCATTACACTAACGCCGTTCTCAACGGGGTGCTATGCAATATGCTGGCTGAGAGATACCCGTCGAACCTGATCCGGATAATGCCGGCGAAGGGATTTGAGTCAGTTCCTCAAGTCCTTTGCCACCCAACTCTTGAGGTGCAAAGTGTTTAAAAAATGTCTTCCGCTTTTACTGCTGTGCGCAGCGCCTGCCTTCGCTAAACCTGTACTGACCGTCTATACCTACGACTCGTTCGCCGCTGACTGGGGCCCTGGCCCGACAATCAAAAAAGCTTTTGAAGCTGACTGCAACTGCGAGCTAAAGCTGGTGGCGCTGGAAGATGGCGTCTCGCTGCTTAACCGCCTGCGCATGGAAGGAAAAAACAGCAAAGCCGACGTCGTGCTGGGTCTGGATAACAACCTGCTGGAAGCCGCCACACAAACCAAACTGTTTGCCAAAAGCGGTGTTCCAAGTGACGCCGTTAACGTACCCGGCGGCTGGAAAAATGACACCTTTGTTCCGTTTGATTACGGCTACTTCGCTTTTGTCTATGATAAAAACAAGCTGAAAAATCCGCCCAAAAGCCTGAAAGAACTGGTAGAGAGCGACCAAAAATGGCGCGTCATTTATCAGGATCCGCGCACCAGCACGCCGGGATTGGGTCTGTTGCTATGGATGCAGAAAGTCTATGGCGATAAAGCGCCAGAGGCATGGCAGAAACTGGCAGCCAAAACCGTCACCGTCACCAAGGGCTGGAGCGAAGCCTACGGCCTGTTCCTGAAAGGTGAAAGCGATCTGGTGCTCAGCTACACCACCTCTCCGGCCTATCACATCATCGCCGATAAAAAAGACAACTACGCCGCGGCCAACTTTAGCGAAGGCCACTATTTACAGGTGGAAGTCGCCGCCCGTACCGCAGCCAGCAAGCAGCCGGAACTGGCCGAGAAATTCCTGAAGTTTATGGTATCCCCGGCATTCCAGAATGCGATTCCGACCGGCAACTGGATGTATCCCGTGACGCAAGTCGCCCTACCGCCAGGATTCGAGCAACTGAATAAACCGGCCACCCCGCTGGAATTTACGCCGCAGCAGGTTGCGGCTCAACGTCAGGCATGGATTAGCGAATGGCAACGCGCCGTCAGCCGTTAATCCCCGGCTGGCTGGTTCCAGGGCTTACCGCCGCCACGCTGATGGTGGCCGTTGCCCTGGCCGCATTTTTGGCACTGTGGTTTAACGCCCCACAGGGAGAGTGGCTCTCGCTGTGGCAAGATGACTACCTGTGGCACGTGGTGCGCTTTTCTTTCTGGCAGGCTTTTTTATCCGCAGTGTTGTCGGTTGTCCCGGCGATTTTCCTTGCCAGAGCGCTCTATCGTCGTCGTTTTCCAGGACGTCTGGCGCTGCTGCGTCTGTGCGCAATGACGTTAATCCTGCCAGTGCTGGTCGCGGTATTCGGTATTCTTAGCGTCTACGGCCGCCAGGGTTGGCTGGCCTCGCTCTGGCATACATTCGGGCTGGAGTGGACGTTTTCGCCATATGGTTTGCAGGGCATTCTGCTGGCGCATGTCTTTTTCAATCTGCCGATGGCCAGCCGCCTGCTGTTACAGTCGCTGGAGAATATTCCCGGCGAACAGCGGCAGTTAGCCGCTCAGCTGGGTATGCGTGGCTGGCATTTCTTCCGTTTTGTTGAATGGCCGTGGCTGCGTCGTCAGATCCTGCCCGTCGCGGCACTCATCTTTATGCTGTGCTTCGCCAGCTTCGCCACCGTTCTGTCGCTGGGCGGCGGGCCACAGGCCACCACCATCGAGCTGGCTATCTACCAGGCGCTGAATTTTGATTACGATCCTGCCCGCGCAGCCATGCTGGCGTTGATCCAGATGGTTTGTTGTTTGGCGCTGGTGCTCCTCAGTCAACGTCTGAGCCGGGCGATTGCTCCCGGTGCTACCCTGGTACAAGGCTGGCGCGATCCCGACGATCGCCTGCACAGCCGACTGGCTGACGCAATCCTGATTATTCTTGCCCTGTTGCTGTTATTGCCGCCGTTGCTGGCGGTGATTATCGATGGCTTAAACCGCCATGTTCTGGATGTACTGATGCAGCCAGTGCTGTGGCAGGCGTTGGGAACCTCGCTGCGCATCGCATTAGCAGCAGGAGCGTTATGCGTCGTGCTCACTATGATGCTGTTATGGAGCAGTCGTGAACTCCGTGCCCGACAGCAGCTGCTGGCAGGTCAGATGCTGGAGTTGAGCGGCATGATGATCCTCGCCATGCCGGGCATCGTGCTGGCAACCGGCTTCTTTCTGCTGCTCAATAACACCATTGGTCTTCCTGAATCTGCCGACGGCATTGTCATTTTTACCAATGCGCTGATGGCGATCCCTTATGCACTGAAGGTACTGGAAAACCCAATGCGTGACGTCACTGCGCGCTACAGTATGTTGTGCCAGTCGTTGGGCATTGAGGGATGGTCGCGCCTGAAAGTGGTTGAACTGCGCGCCCTGAAGCGCCCGCTGGCGCAGGCGATGGCGTTTGCCTGCGTCCTGTCGATTGGCGATTTTGGCGTAGTGGCATTATTTGGTAATGAGGATTTCCGTACCCTGCCGTTTTATTTATATCAGCAGATTGGCTCTTATCGCAGTCAGGATGGCGCAGTTACGGCGTTATTACTGCTGATCCTGTGCTTTACGCTGTTTACCGTTATTGAGAAATTGCCGGGTCGAAATGTTAAAACTGATTGATATCACATGGCTGTATCACCATTTGCCTATGCGCTTTACGCTATCGGTCACGCGCGGTGAGCAAATAGCTGTACTCGGGCCCAGCGGCGCCGGGAAAAGTACGCTGCTGAATCTGATTGCCGGCTTTCTCACGCCTGCCAGCGGTACCATGATGATTGACGGTGAAGATCACACCACCACGCCGCCCTCACGCCGTCCTGTTTCCATGTTGTTTCAGGAAAATAACCTGTTCAGCCATCTGAGCGTACAGCAAAACATCGGCCTGGGCCTGAATCCGGGATTGAAGCTGAACACATCGCAGCGGGAGAAAATGCACCACATCGCTCAACAAATGGGACTCGACTCTCTGCTGGAACGCCTCCCCGGTGAGCTTTCCGGCGGGCAGCGGCAGCGCGTGGCGCTGGCGCGTTGTCTGGTGCGGGAACAACCTATTTTACTGCTTGATGAACCGTTCTCAGCGCTCGATCCCGCGCTGCGCCAGGAGATGCTAACGCTGGTCGCCGAAGTCTGTCGCGAGAAGCAGCTGACGTTGCTGATGGTTTCTCACAGCGTAGAAGATGCCGCGCGAATTGCGTCCCGCTCGATTGTGGTCGCCGATGGGCGCATCGCGTGGCAGGGCAAAACGGACGATCTGTTAAGCGGCAACGCCAGCGCCTCGGCGCTATTGGGCATTAAAGCATAATGCGTTGCCGGATGACGGCGTGAACGCATTATCCGGCCTGTAGGTCGCACATTTTGTAGGCCGGATAAGGCAAAGCCGCCATCCGGCAAAGGTGTCGTCAGTAACCCACCACTTTGCGCAGAATGTCGATATACACCGGCATCAGCGGATGGCGCAGTAACGCCACCAGCGCGACCACGCCGATCCCGAGCGTCAACGGCGCCAGATACAGCAAACGGCTGCGGGGGAAATACGCCGTTAAGCGATCAACAGCCGCTTTGCCACTGCGCCACAGCCGCCAGCAAAACCACCCGCCCACCCAGAGCAACACCGCCGTCGCCAGCAGCAACCATTTAAAATCCCCGCTCTGCATATCAGAAGGGATATCAATTGCCGCTCCCGCCAGGATCCCCGGCAGGAAGTAGAACGGTGGCCACAGCACGCAGCCAATAATATTCGGGACGATAAATTTAGCGACAGGCAGATCCAGCATGCCTGCTACCATCGGCACCAGCGGGCGCGTCGGTCCGACAAAACGCCCCACCAGAATAGTAAACATGCTGTGCTGATGCAGGGCGTGCTCGGTTTTATCCAGCAACGCTTTGTTCTTTTTCATGAACGACCAACGGTGCAATGGCTTTTTAAAGCGCCAGCCCAACCAGAAGGAGATCCAGTCCCCCAACAGGCAGCCGACAATGCCCGCAAGCCAGGCATGCCAGAAGTTCAGTTCGCCGCTGCCAATCAGCGCGCCCAACCCCGCCATCATCACGGTCCCGGGCAGAATCAGACCAACCAGCGCCAACGACTCCAAAAAAGCCACCAGAAGTACGGCGATCAGAGAGTACAGGGCGGACTGGAGAATAAAGTGTTCCAGCAATGCTTGCATAATGTGTCCGTCAAATTTACGAAGCAGGGATTTTGATAACCCCTCTCAACTTCGTCAAGCCATCAATTGTCTGAATAGATTGCGAGTTATGACAACTTTCAGGATACATCATTCACTTTTTATTCACATCCAGCACGAAACTCGCTCGGACTGGCACCGGTACATTTTTTGAAAACACGAGAGAAATAGAGCTGGTCGTCAAAGCCAACATTGCGACCTACGGTGGCGATAGGCATACGTGTGGTACTCAGCAGCAGCTTCGCCTGGCTGATGCGCTGGTCCTCGCGCCAGCTTAATACACTGATACCCAACTGCTGACGGAACAGATGCGACAAACGGGAAGGCGACAGGCAGACATGCTGTGCGACGCTGGCAATATCAAAATTGCTGTCCGCCAGATGATCGCTAATGTACTGGCAGGCATCGCGAACGCGGTTGTCCATGGGCGGGTGTAGCGATTCATTGATGGCTTCCATACGTCGGAGCAACAACTGCTCCAGTAAATTAATCGCCAGCAGTTCAGAATAACGACCTTCTCCCTGCCCGGCGTTAATTATTTGCCCAAACAGCTCGTTAAAATGCGGCTGATGTGCTTCATCCGGGCGGAAAAAACCGGTCTGGCCAAAAATGGCCGGCCAGGTCAGCCACTCCTGCCAGTAGGCGCGCGGGCGAAAGTAAACCCACTGGTGATACCACTCGCTGGCATCAGGATGGCGCCCGTAGTGGTGAATTTCTCCGGGTGGAAACAACAGAATATCGCCAGGCCGGCAGACAAACTGCTTGCCCTGATTATTGATAACCCCTTCGCCACGGATGGTGAGATTGAGGATATAACCCTTCATACCCAGCGGCCTGTCGATAAAAAAATCCAGGTATCCGTTCGCCTCAATGGGGGTTAATCCGGCCACCAAATGCGCGTTAAACGAATAACCTGGCAACAGGGGATCGTTTTGCGTTTCAGCCATAATTTCAATACTCCCTATGTCCTGCCAAGAAACAATTTGTCCATATTACGCCAGACATCATCGCTGTCGCCCCTGCGGGCCGCTGTATTTGCGGCAATGGACCACCAACCCCGCTTGTGAAAAGCTCTTTGTAAAAAACATGTACTACGCCAACGTCAAAATCGGCTAACAAAAGTGTCTATAACTACGGCAGAAATGTCCACATTGATTATTTGCACAGCGTCACACTTTGTGATGTCACAGCATTTTAGTCCATAAGATTAGCGGATCCTGCCTGACGGTTTTTATCGCTACTCACTACTGTTTATCCATACCCGTATTTTTGGATGGAGTAAGACGATGGCGATTGCAATTGGCCTCGATTTTGGTAGTGATTCAGTACGCGCTTTGGCGGTGGAATGTGCCACCGGCGAAGAGATCGCCACCAGCGTTGAGTGGTACCCACGTTGGCAGGAAGGGCAGTATTGCGATGGCCCAAACAACCAGTTTCGCCATCATCCGCGCGACTACATTGAGTCCATGGAAGCGGCGCTGAAAACCGTACTGGCCGAACTGAGCGCTGAGCAACGCGCGGAAGTGGTCGGGATTGGCGTTGACAGTACCGGCTCAACCCCGGCACCCATCGATGCAGACGGTAATGTACTGGCGCTGCGTCCGGAGTTCGCGGAAAACCCGAATGCGATGTTTGTCCTGTGGAAAGATCACACCTCAGTAGAAGAAGCCGAAGAAATCACCCGCCTGTGCCATACACCGGGCAAGATCGATTACTCCCGCTATATCGGCGGCATTTATTCCAGCGAATGGTTCTGGGCCAAAATCCTGCATGTCACTCGTCAGGACCACGCAGTTGCCGAGGCTGCGGTTTCGTGGATTGAGCTATGCGACTGGGTTCCGGCCCTGCTCTCCAACACCGTACGCCCACAGGATATTCGTCGCGGTCGCTGCAGCGCCGGGCATAAATCTCTATGGCATGAAAGCTGGGGTGGTCTGCCGCCAGCCAGTTTCTTTGACGAACTCGACCCCATCCTCAACCGCCATCTGCAATACCCAATGTTTACCGATACCTTCACCGCAGATCTGCCGGTTGGCACCCTGTGCACCGAGTGGGCACAGCGCCTGGGACTACCGGAAAGTGTGGTAATTGCAGGCGGTGCTTTTGACTGCCATATGGGCGCGGTCGGCGCAGGTGCACAGCCTAACACGCTGGTGAAAGTCATCGGCACGTCAACCTGCGACATTCTGATTGCCGACAAGCAAAGCGTTGGCGAGCGTGCGGTGAAAGGCATTTGCGGCCAGGTTGATGGCAGCGTGGTACCTAATTTTATTGGTCTCGAAGCTGGTCAGTCTGCATTCGGCGATATCTATGCCTGGTTTAGCCGCGTGCTGAGCTGGCCGCTGGAACAGCTTGCCGTACAGCATCCGGAACTGCAGACCCAGATTAAAGCCAGTCAAAAACAGCTGCTGCCTGCGCTCACCGAAGCCTGGGCGAAAAATCCGTCGCTGGATCACCTGCCGGTGGTGCTCGACTGGTTCAATGGTCGTCGTACGCCGAATGCCAACCAGCGTCTGAAAGGCGTCATTACCGACCTGAATCTGGCAACCGATGCACCAGCGCTGTTCGGTGGTCTGATTGCCGCCACGGCCTTTGGCGCACGCGCCATCATGGAATGCTTCACCGAACAAGGCATTGCGGTTAACAACGTGATGGCGCTTGGCGGTATCGCGCGCAAGAACCCGGTCATCATGCAGGCCTGCTGTGACGTGCTGAACCGTCCGCTACAGATTGTCGCTTCAGACCAGTGCTGCGCACTCGGTGCAGCTATCTTCGCCGCCGTTGCCGCGAAAGTACACGCCGATATCCCTGCCGCTCAGCAGCAGATGGCAAGCGCCGTGGAAAACACGCTGCAACCTCGCCCAGAGCAGGCTCAACGTTTTGAACAGCTTTACCGCCGCTATCAGCAGTGGGCAGTAAGCGCTGAACAGCAATACCTTCCGACTGCCGCTCCGGCGCAACAAGCCCCGGTAGACCTGGCAACCCTGACACATTAAGGACACGATAATGACGATTTTTGATAACTATGAAGTGTGGTTTGTGATTGGTAGCCAGCATCTGTATGGCCCTGAAACCCTGCGTCAGGTAACCCAACATGCCGAGCACGTCGTTAACGCACTGAATACTGAAGCCAAACTGCCCTGCAAGCTGGTATTAAAACCGCTGGGCACTTCCCCTGATGAGATTACCGCTATCTGTCATGACGCGAATTACGACGATCGCTGTGCAGGGATGGTGGTCTGGCTGCATACCTTCTCTCCGGCCAAAATGTGGATTAACGGCCTGACTATTCTCAACAAGCCGCTAATGCAGTTCCACACCCAGTTCAATGCCGCCCTGCCGTGGGACAGCATTGATATGGACTTTATGAACCTGAACCAGACTGCGCACGGCGGTCGTGAGTTCGGCTTCATCGGCGCGCGTATGCGTCAGCAGCATGCCGTGGTCACCGGCCACTGGCAGGATAAACAAGCGCACGAACGCATTGGCTCCTGGATGCGCCAGGCCGTGTCCAAACAAGATACCCGCCACCTGAAAGTCTGCCGTTTTGGCGACAACATGCGTGAAGTTGCGGTCACCGATGGCGATAAAGTCGCTGCGCAGATCAAGTTCGGCTTCTCGGTAAACACCTGGGCCGTGGGCGATCTGGTGCAGGTAGTGAACGCAATTAGCGACGGTGAAATCAACGCGCTAATCGATGAGTACGAAAGCACCTATACCATGACGGCGGTGACGCAAGTCCACGGTGAAAAACGTCAGAATGTCCTGGAAGCGGCCCGTATTGAACTGGGGATGAAGCGCTTCCTGGAACAGGGCGGATTCCACGCCTTCACCACCACATTTGAAGATTTACACGGCCTGAAACAGCTCCCTGGTCTGGCCGTACAGCGTCTGATGCAGCAAGGCTACGGCTTTGCGGGCGAAGGCGACTGGAAAACCGCCGCTCTGCTTCGCATCATGAAGGTGATGTCAACCGGTCTGCAGGGCGGCACCTCATTTATGGAGGATTACACCTACCACTTCGAGAAAGGCAACGATCTGGTGCTCGGCTCGCACATGCTGGAAGTGTGCCCGTCCATCGCGGTGGAAGAGAAACCGATCCTCGACGTACAGCACCTCGGCATTGGTGGTAAAGACGATCCTGCCCGTCTGATCTTCAACACCAAAACCGGCCCGGCAGTGGTTGCCAGCCTGATCGATCTCGGCGATCGCTATCGCCTGCTGGTTAACTGCATCGACACGGTACAAACGCCGCACTCCCTGCCAAAACTGCCTGTCGCTAACGCGCTGTGGAAAGCTCAACCGGATCTGCCAACCGCTTCTGAAGCCTGGATCCTCGCCGGTGGCGCGCACCACACCGTGTTCAGCCACGCACTGGATCTGAACGATATGCGCCAGTTCGCTGAAATGCACGATATCGAGATCGCAGTGATCGATAACGATACCCGCCTGCCGGCCTTTAAGGACGCGCTGCGCTGGAACGAAGTGTATTACGGGTTCAAACGTTAATTGGTGAAACGGATTGCCCGGTGGCATTTCATTTACCGGGCCTACAAATTACGTAGGCCGGATAAGCGAAGCGCCATCCGGCATTCAGGAGTTAACATGCTAGAAGATCTTAAACGTCAGGTACTGGAAGCGAATCTGGCGCTGCCAAAGCACAACCTGGTGACGCTGACCTGGGGAAACGTTAGCGCCGTCGATCGCGAGCGCGGCGTGTTTGTGATTAAACCTTCGGGAGTCGATTACAGCGTAATGACCGCCGACGATATGGTGGTAGTCAGTATCGCCACGGGTGAAGTTGTAGAAGGTACGAAGAAACCTTCCTCAGATACCCCAACACACCGTTTGCTGTATCAGGCATTCCCGACCATTGGCGGCATTGTTCACACCCATTCGCGTCATGCAACCATCTGGGCGCAGGCGGGTCAGTCGATTCCTGCAACGGGGACCACCCATGCGGACTATTTCTACGGTTCGATTCCCTGCACACGCAAAATGACCGACGAAGAAATCAATGGCGAATATGAATGGGAAACCGGTAACGTAATCGTTGAAACCTTTGAAAAACAAGGTATTGATGCCGCACAGATGCCTGGCGTGCTGGTGCACTCTCACGGTCCATTTGCCTGGGGAAAAAATGCCGAAGATGCGGTGCATAACGCCATCGTGCTGGAAGAAGTAGCCTATATGGGGATTTTCTGCCGCCAGCTCGCGCCGCAATTACCGGATATGCAGCAAACCCTGCTAGATAAACACTACCTGCGCAAACACGGTGCAAAAGCGTATTACGGGCAGTAAAAGAAATAAGCGCGCAGATAATCTACGCGCTCCTTTATAGTTATTCGCTATAATATTCGGCGAATGAACCTTGGTATACACAATCATTTGAACAGATATAATCAATTACATTATCATAGTGTCCATGAGCCTTATTTCCTTCCAGACAATGGAAAAAGATATAATCTGTAATCGTCGCCTGCCACTTCTGCCCGTTCAGCAGATAATTAATCACTGTATCTTTGTGTCCCTTACTTTTGTCATTACCCTGCCAGTGAAAAAAAGCGCTACCATTTTCAATAATTTCAGCATTCCACAACTTACCGTCCCATGTTTTATATAAAATATACTTGCTCACAGTTTTAATCGCTGGATTAGAAATCATTGTGTTAACAAACATATAGTTCTGATATTTAATGCCAAGCTGATGTTTGGAAAGAACGTTCATAAAAACTCCATTTTTTCAAAATTAATATTAAAAGGACAAAAAATGCACAAGCCATCGACAAAATAAAATTATATTCACAGAGAATTTCCCGACAAAATTGAATTGAAACTGCTTAGTTAGAACAATAACAACCCCATTTAAATATATTATATTTAAGATAATGACCAAAACATTTCGAATGAAAGTTTTACACTAACAGCTAATAAAAACAAATAAAAATATAATTTTTTTACTAATCCGAGAAATATGTAGCAAAATCAAATGAGCACTATTCCTAAAAAATAGAAAAAGTATGAAAACGAACTTGCAATTAACAATTAAAACATAAACAACGTAATTAATGGAAACTAATGTACAAATACCAGCTATAACATATCTATCTGTAGCCTATCAAAGCTATTTTATTCATATATTGCATATGAAGATAACATTGTCAGGTAGGAATAATTATTTTACTCAGGAAAGCGTATTACGGGCAGTAACCTCTTCTGAGCATGACAACTGTATAAAATCACAGCTAATCTATCAGAACCAGGCTATAATAATGCCTGGTTTTTTGACGGATACGCAGCGTGGCGCAAGCAGGTTTTATTTTAACCCGGCACTGGCGGGACACCCCGCAGGGAACTGAGGTCTCATTCTGGCTGGCTACAGACGATGGGCCGCTGCAGGTCACGCTCGCGCCTCAGGAGTCGGTCGCGTTTATTCCCACCAGTCAGGTTCCTCGCGTAATGTCATTATTACGCACTGAAAACGGCTATCGCCTGAAATCGCTGCAATTGCAAGACTTCCACCGCCAGCCTGTTTCCGGACTGTATTGCCGCTCACATCGCCAGCTCATGCGATTGGAAAAACTGCTGCGCGAAAACGCAGTCACCGTCTATGAGGGCGACGTACGCCCACCTGAGCGGTATCTGATGGAGCGCTTTATCACCTCCCCAGTTTGGGTCGAAGGCGACAGACATAATGACATGCTGCTGAATGCCCGCCTGAAGCCGAACCCTGACTATCGACCACCGCTAAAATGGGTATCGCTGGATATTGAAACCACGCGCCACGGCGAACTCTATTGCATCGGTCTTGAAGGCTGTGGGCAGCGTATTGTCTACATGCTCGGCCCGCCAAACGGCGACGCCTCTACGCTTGATTTTGAACTTGAGTACGTAGCAAGCCGCCCGCAGTTGCTGGAAAAACTCAATGACTGGATTGCCCGTCACGATCCTGATGTGATAATCGGCTGGAACGTCGTGCAATTCGATTTACGCGTCCTGCAAAAGCACGCCGAACGTTACCGCATTCCCCTGCGTTTTGGTCGTGATAATAGCGAACTGGAGTGGCGCGAGCATGGCTTCAAAAACGGCGTGTTCTTCGCGCAGGCCAAAGGTCGTCTGATCATTGACGGCATTGAAGCGCTCAAATCCGCCTTCTGGAATTTCTCGTCATTCTCGCTGGAAACGGTGTCACAGGAGCTGCTGGGCGAAGGGAAGTCGATTGATAATCCGTGGGACAGAATGGACGAAATTGACCGTCGGTTTGCCCAGGATAAACCCGCGCTCGCCACCTACAATCTCAAAGACTGTGAGCTGGTCACGCGCATTTTTCATAAAACCGAGATCATGCCATTTCTGCTGGAGCGCTCGACGGTCAACGGTCTGCCGGTCGACCGTCACGGTGGTTCGGTTGCCGCCTTCGGCCACCTCTACCTTCCGCGCATGCACCGGGCGGGTTATGTGGCGCCGAATCTCGGTGAAGTCCCCGCGCACGCCAGTCCCGGCGGCTATGTGATGGACTCGCGCCCAGGCTTATACGACTCCGTACTGGTGCTGGATTACAAAAGCCTGTACCCCTCAATAATTCGTACTTTTTTAATCGATCCGGTGGGGCTTATCGAAGGGATGGCGCAGCCGGATCCGGAACACAGCACCGAAGGTTTCCTTGACGCCTGGTTTTCACGCGAAAAGCACTGCCTGCCGGAAATCGTTACTCAGATCTGGCACGGGCGCGAAGAAGCAAAACGCCGCGGCAATAAGCCACTCTCGCAGGCGTTGAAAATCATCATGAACGCATTTTACGGCGTGCTGGGCACCACCGCCTGTCGCTTTTTCGACCCGAGACTGGCCTCGTCCATTACCATGCGCGGCCATGCGATCATGCGCCAGACCAAAGCGTTAATTGAGGCTCAGGGTTACGATGTCATTTATGGCGATACCGATTCCACCTTTGTCTGGCTGAAAAAGGCGCACTCAGAAGACGATGCAGCCCGAATTGGTCGGGAACTGGTGAGCTATGTCAACACCTGGTGGGCGCAATCGCTGAAGCAACAAAATCTGACCAGCGCGCTGGAGCTGGAATTTGAAACCCATTTTTGTCGCTTTCTGATGCCGACCATTCGCGGTGCAGATACCGGCAGTAAAAAACGCTATGCGGGGATGATTCAGGACGGTGCAGAGCAACGTATGGTGTTTAAGGGACTGGAAACGGTACGAACCGACTGGACGCCGCTGGCCCAACAGTTTCAGCAGGAGCTATACCTGCGAATTTTTCGTAACGAACCTTATCAGGAGTTTGTTCGTGAGACTATTGACCGTCTGATGGCCGGTGAAATGGATGAACAACTGGTGTACCGCAAGCGCCTGCGCCGCCCGTTAAGCGAATACCAGCGAAATGTTCCACCACACGTTCGTGCCGCGCGACTCGCCGATGAGCAGAATGTAAAGCTGGGGCGTCCACCGCAGTATCAGAATCGCGGAACCATAAAATATGTCTGGACGGTCAATGGCCCAGAACCTGTTGATTATCAGCTATCTGTGCTCGATTACGAGCATTATCTGACCCGCCAGATCCAACCCGTTGCCGAGGGAATTCTTCCCTTTATTGACGATAATTTTGCTACACTACTCACAGGACAACTGGGGTTATTTTGACGCGTGACGAAACCGCCGCCATCCAGTACCATAGCGCCCTTTCCATTCCTGGACCCATTTAACACCACTACCACTGATTTATTAGCCTGGTAGCGGGGTCGTATGCTCTCAATAACGGGGATTAGCCCGGAAAATGACGAGTATTGCCTGCAATTAAAGATATAGAGCCGAACATATATGCCTTTTACACTTGGTCAACGCTGGATCAGCGATACAGAAAGCGAATTGGGACTTGGTACTGTTGTCGCCATGGATGCGCGAACCGTCACTTTACTTTTCTCATCGACGGGCGAAAACCGTCTGTATGCGCGCAGTGATTCCCCCGTGACCCGCGTGATGTTCAATCCTGGCGATACGATAACAAGCCATGAAGGCTGGCAACTGCATGTCGATGAAGTAAAAGAAGAAAACGGCCTGCTTGCCTATATCGGAACCCGCCTGGATACCGAAGAAACCGGTGTCATGCTGCGTGAAGTACTGCTCGACAGCAAACTGGTATTCAGCAAACCACAAGATCGCCTGTTTGCCGGCCAGATTGACCGCATGGATCGCTTTGCTCTGCGCTATCGCGCCCGTAAATTTCAGAGCGAACAATACCGTATGCCGTGGAGTGGTTTGCGTGGCCAACGTACCAGCCTGATTCCTCACCAGCTGAACATTGCCCATGATGTTGGCCGTCGTCATGCTCCTCGCGTTTTACTGGCAGACGAAGTGGGTTTAGGTAAAACCATTGAAGCCGGGATGATCCTGCATCAGCAACTGCTGTCCGGCGCTGCAGAGCGCGTGCTGATCATCGTCCCTGAGACATTACAGCACCAGTGGCTGGTCGAAATGCTGCGCCGCTTCAACCTGCGTTTTGCACTGTTTGATGATGAGCGTTATGCAGAAGCGCAGCACGACGCCTACAACCCGTTTGAAACCGAACAACTGGTCATCTGCTCGCTGGACTTTGCCCGTCGTAATAAACAACGTCTGGAGCACCTGTGTGACGCCGAGTGGGATCTGCTGATTGTCGATGAAGCCCATCACCTGGTGTGGAGCGAAGACGCGCCCAGCCGCGAATATATGGCCATTGAACAACTGGCTGAACGTGTGCCGGGCATCCTGCTGCTAACCGCTACACCGGAGCAGCTGGGCATGGAAAGTCACTTTGCACGCCTGCGCCTGCTGGACCCGAGCCGTTTCCACGATTTCGCCCAGTTTGTTGAAGAGCAAAAAAATTATCGTCCGGTCGCCGACGCCGTCGCCATGCTGCTGGCAGGCAACAAGCTGAGTAACAATGAGCTGAACATGTTAGGCGACATGATTGGCGAGCAGGACATTGAGCCGCTATTGCAGGCGGCAAACAGCGACAGCGAAGACGCCCAGAGCGCGCGTCAGGAGCTGGTTTCGATGCTGATGGACCGCCATGGCACCAGCCGTGTGCTGTTCCGTAACACCCGTAACGGTGTAAAAGGCTTCCCGAAACGCGAGCTGCATACCATCAAGCTGCCGCTGCCGACCCAATACCAGACGGCGATTAAAGTCTCCGGCATTATGGGCGCGCGTAAAAGTGCGGAAGACCGGGCGCGCGACATGCTCTACCCGGAACAGATTTATCAGGAATTCGAAGGCGATACCGGCACCTGGTGGAACTTTGACCCGCGCGTGGAATGGCTGATGGGCTACCTGACCAGCCACCGCTCGCAAAAAGTGCTGGTTATCTGCGCGAAAGCCACTACCGCGCTTCAGCTGGAACAGGTTCTGCGCGAGCGCGAAGGTATCCGCGCTGCCGTATTCCATGAAGGGATGTCGATCATTGAACGTGACCGCGCCGCGGCCTGGTTTAGCGAAGAAGATAGCGGCGCCCAGGTAATGCTGTGTTCTGAAATCGGCTCCGAAGGGCGTAACTTCCAGTTCGCCAGCAATCTGGTGATGTTTGACCTGCCGTTCAACCCGGATCTGCTGGAACAGCGTATTGGCCGTCTTGACCGTATTGGTCAGGCGCATGATATTCAGATTCACGTTCCGTACCTGGAAAAAACCGCGCAATCCGTGCTGGTGCGCTGGTACCACGAAGGTCTGGACGCGTTCGAACACACCTGCCCGACCGGCCGTACCATCTATGACACGGTCTATAACAATCTGATCGGCTACCTGGCTGAACCAGAAAATACCGAGGGCTTTGACGATCTGATCAAAACCTGCCGCGAACAGCATGACGCGCTGAAAGCACAGCTGGAGCAAGGTCGCGATCGCCTGCTGGAGATCCACTCTAACGGCGGCGAAAAAGCACTGGCGCTGGCTGAGAGTATTGAAGAACAGGACGACGATACCAGCCTGATCGCCTTCGCCATGAATCTGTTTGATATCGTCGGTATTAATCAGGATGACCGTGGCGACAATTTGATCGTACTGACGCCGTCCGATCATATGCTGGTGCCGGATTTCCCTGGGCTGCCGGAAGATGGCTGCACCATTACGTTCGAGCGCGATGTCGCCCTGTCGCGTGAAGATGCCCAGTTTATTACCTGGGAGCATCCGCTGATCCGCAATGGTCTGGATCTGATCCTCTCCGGCGACACCGGAAGCAGCACTATTTCGTTGTTGAAAAACAAAGCATTACCTGTTGGTACACTGCTGGTTGAGCTGGTCTATGTTGTTGAAGCGCAAGCGCCGAAACAACTGCAGCTAAACCGCTTCCTGCCACCAACGCCGGTACGCATGCTGCTGGATAAAAACGGCAATAACCTTGCTGCACAGGTTGAGTTCGAAACCTTTAACCGTCAGCTCAGCGCCGTTAACCGCCACACCGGCAGCAAACTGGTCAACGCCGTGCAGCAGGATGTTCATGCCATTCTGCAACTCGGTGAAGCGCAGGTGGAAAAATCAGCCCGCGCGCTGATCGACGCAGCGCGTAAAGAAGCTGACGAGAATCTGACGGCAGAACTTTCCCGTCTCGAAGCGCTGCGTGCCGTTAACCCGAACATCCGTGATGACGAACTTAGCGCAATTGAAAGCAACCGTCAGCAGGTGATGGAAAGCCTGGATCAGGCGGGCTGGCGTCTCGATGCCCTGCGCCTGATCGTCGTGACGCATCAGTAACGGAGCCATACATGGGGATGGAAAACTACAATCCGCCGCAGGAACCCTGGCTGGTCATTCTGTATCAGGATGACCACATTATGGTGGTCAACAAGCCGAGCGGCTTGTTGTCTGTGCCAGGTCGTCTGGATGAGCACAAAGACAGCGTGATGACGCGTATTCAGCGCGATTATCCGCAGGCTGAATCCGTGCATCGTCTGGATATGGCAACCAGCGGCGTGATTGTAGTCGCGCTAACCAAAGCGGCAGAGCGCGAGCTAAAACGCCAGTTTCGCGAGCGCGAACCGAAAAAACAGTATGTCGCACGCGTCTGGGGGCATCCTGCTCCGGCCGAGGGTCTGGTTGATTTACCGCTGATTTGCGACTGGCCAAACAGGCCAAAGCAAAAAGTGTGTTATGAGACCGGGAAATCGGCGCAGACCGAGTATGAAGTTGTGGAGTTCGCGGCGGATAACACCGCCCGGGTCGTGCTCAAACCCATTACCGGACGCTCCCACCAGCTGCGTGTGCATATGCTGGCTTTAGGGCATCCTATCCTGGGCGACCGCTTCTATGCTCCGCCGGAAGCTCTGGCGTTAGCGCCGCGCCTGTTGCTGCATGCAGAGATGTTAACCATCACGCATCCCGAATACGGCAACAGTATGACGTTTAAAGTCCCGGCAGATTTTTAAATTCTGAGCCAATTTATGCCGGGGGCGCTTCGCTTGCCCGGCCTACATTCATTAACGTAGGCCGGATAAGGCGCTAGCCGCATCCGGCAATTTAATCACTTGAATCCTTTTTGATCCTTAATCAGCTCGTAAGCTTTTTGGATTTCCTGCGCTTTTTGCTTCGCCATTTCCATCATCTCTGGCGGCAGACCTTTCGCAACCAGTTTGTCCGGATGGTGCTCGCTCATCAGCTTACGGTAAGCGCGCTTGATGGTGGTCGCATCGTCGGTCGTTTTCACACCCAGCACATTACAGGCGTCTTCCAGCGTCGGGCCGCGTTGCGCCTGCTGCCAGCCACCGCCGCCAGACTGCTGCTGATATCCGCCGCCAAACTGTGCGCCGCCCTGCATCATGCGCAGGAACTGATCAAATTGGGTGCGTGAGATCCCCAACTCTTCAGCAATCACATACAGCACTTCACGTTCGTTAGGATGCAACGACCCATCGGCAAATGCCGCCTGGATCTGAATCTCCAGAAACATGCGGATCAGATCGAATCGACCAAAACAGACGCTGCGAAACTGACGCATCTTTTCACGTAATGGGTAATTATCCGATTTTCCTACCCGGAAGGCATGTTGTGCTGCCGTTCGCGAGTCACCGTGCAAATTCATCCGATCCATCAACTGGCTGGCGATATGTATATCGGCTTCCGTGACGCGACCTTTGGATTTGGTCAGATGTCCCATCACCTCAAAAGTGGTGGCAAAAAACAGCGCCTGGCGTTCACGTTGGTTGGCAAACCACGCCATTTTGCGCATGCGGGCTTTGTCGAACATGTGGCCAACTAACAGCCCCAGAACCACACCCCAGAAGCCGCCGCCCATCATTAGGGCCACGGCTACACCAATTATCTTTCCCCAATACTGCATAGACTCCCCAAATCTTTCCGCTCTCAGCCAGGCTATGTCCCACAATATAAGGTGCTTTTACCGATTTACGGCTGCGGTCAATTGTGGGACATCGCCTATAATTTGCATTATCATACCTGTCATTCAATGCCGTGCCTAACACCACAAACGCTATACCCGTTGGATTTCGAGTTGCAGCAAGGCGGCAACGTAGTGAGTCCCCTGGAGCTTACCCATGTAAGTGACTGGGGTGAACGAGGAAGACAACGAAGATGCAGCTTGAAAGGTGGCGGGTATAAAATGGGCAGGATTAATACTAGCGAAGTGAAGATGAGATAAGTTAGGCTGTGACCGTTTGTCACGCGCGACGCTACTGATGATGGAACAATAAATACAACGTATGAAAAAACGTATTCCCACTCTTCTGGCCACCATGATTGCCAGCGCCCTCTATAGCCATCAGGGCCTGGCAGCCGATCTCGCCTCACAGTGTATGCTGGGCGTGCCGAGCTATGACCGTCCTCTGGTACAGGGCGAGACTAATGAGTTACCCGTCACCATCAATGCCGACAACGCAAAAGGGAATTATCCCGATGACGCGGTGTTTACCGGCAACGTGGATATCGCACAGGGTAACAGCCGCCTGCAGGCCGACGAAGTACAGCTTCATCAGAAGCAGGCTGAAGGCCAGCCGGAGCCAATACGTACCGTCGATGCGTTGGGCAATGTCCATTATGACGACAATCAGGTTATTCTGAAGGGGCCGAAGGGCTGGTCCAATCTGAATACCAAAGATACCAACATCTGGGAAGGTGATTACCAGATGGTCGGCCGTCAGGGGCGCGGGAAAGCCGACCTGATGAAACAGCGTGGGGAAAACCGTTATACTATTCTGGAAAACGGTAGCTTTACCTCCTGTCTGCCAGGTTCCGATACCTGGAGCGTCGTCGGTAGCGAAGTTATCCACGACCGTGAAGAACAGGTCGCGGAGATCTGGAACGCCCGTTTTAAACTGGGTCCGGTTCCGGTCTTTTACAGTCCTTATTTACAGTTACCCGTCGGCGATAAGCGCCGTTCCGGTTTCCTGATCCCGAACGCAAAATATTCCACCAATAACTATTTTGAGTTCTACCTCCCGTATTACTGGAACATTGCGCCCAATATGGACGCCACCATCACGCCACATTATATGCACCGTCGTGGCGGGATCATGTGGGAGAACGAATTCCGCTACCTCACCCAGGCGGGTGCGGGCTTGATGGAGTTCGACTATCTGAATTCCGATAAAGTGTACGAGGACGAACATCCAAAGGATGACAATTCACGTCGCTGGCTGTTCTACTGGCAGCACGCCGGTGTACTGGACCAGGTGTGGCGTTTCAACGTCGACTACACCAAGGTCAGCGACACCAGCTACTTTAACGATTTCGATAATAAATACGGTTCCAGTACCGACGGCTACGCCACGCAGAAATTCAGCGTCGGCTACGCGGTACAAAACTTTGACGCTACGGTATCGACCAAGCAGTTCCAGGTTTTCGACGCACAAAACAGTAACAGCTACTCTGCCCAGCCACAGTTAGACGTCAACTACTACCAAAACGACGTTGGTCCGTTTGATACCCGTATTTATGGCCAGGCGGTCCATTTCGTCAATACCAATGACAACATGCCGGAAGCAACGCGTGTTCACCTGGAACCAACGATCAATCTGCCGTTGTCGAATAACTGGGGCAGTATCAATACCGAAGCGAAGCTGCTGGCAACGCACTATCAGCAGACCAATCTGGATTGGTACAACAACAACCCGAGTAACGTTAACAAGCTCGACGAGTCAGCCAACCGCGTCATGCCGCAGTTTAAAGTTGACGGCAAAATGGTATTCGAGCGCGACATGCAAATGCTGGCACCGGGTTATACCCAGACGCTGGAGCCGCGCGCGCAGTACCTGTACGTCCCATATCGCGACCAAAGTCATATCTATAACTATGACTCATCCTTGCTGCAATCTGACTACAGCGGCCTCTTCCGTGACCGTACTTATGGCGGTCTGGACCGTATTGCTTCTGCCAACCAGGTGACGACCGGGGTCACATCTCGCGTTTATGATGACGCTGCCGTTGAACGTTTTAATATTTCTGTGGGTCAAATCTACTATTTCACCGAGTCTCGCACCGGCGATGACAACATTAAATGGGAGAATGACGACAAAACGGGTTCACTGGTATGGGCGGGCGACACCTACTGGCGTATCTCCGATCGCTGGGGTTTACGCAGTGGGATCCAGTACGACACGCGTCTGGATAGTATCGCCAACAGCAGCAGCAGTATCGAATACCGTCGCGATGAAAACCGGATGCTGCAGTTGAATTACCGTTACGCCAGCCCGGAATATATCCAGGCGACTCTACCGTCTTACTACTCTACGGCAGATCAGTATAAAAACGGGATTTCGCAGGTGGGCGCGGTGGCAAGCTTCCCAATTGCTGAGCGTTGGTCGATTGTTGGCGCTTACTACTTCGATACCAACGTGAACAAAGAAGCAGATTCAATGCTGGGCTTACAGTACAACTCCTGCTGTTACGCCATTCGCTTCGGCTACGAGCGTAAGCTGAACGGTTGGGATGACAAACAGCAACACGCGATTTATGACAACACGATCGGCTTTAATATCGAACTGCGCGGTCTGAGCTCCAACTACGGTCTCGGCACCAACCAAATGCTGCGTTCGAACATTTTGCCGTATCAAAGCTCTTTATGATCTGATTTATTGATACCCAATGGATTTCGAGCTGCATTGAGGCGGCAACTGAGAGAATCCCCAAGAGCTTACATAAGTAAGTGACTGGGGTGAGTGACAAATCTGTCAGGAACAGATTTGAACGTCGCACAGCGACGGCCCATAAGGGCGAGTCTCATGGATGAGACGAGTAACTCAGCAGCCAACAAAAATGCGGCTTGAAAGACGAAGGGTATACTACGTAATCCGCATTGCGGTTAATTAATAATGGAAAAAGTATGAAGAACTGGAAAACGCTGCTTCTCGGTATCGCCATGATCGCGAATACCAGTTTCGCTGCCCCACAGGTAGTCGATAAAGTTGCAGCCGTCGTCAATAACGGCGTCGTTCTGGAAAGCGACGTCGATGGCTTAATGCAGTCAGTAAAACTGAATGCAGGTCAGGCAGGTCAGCAATTACCGGATGACGCTACGCTGCGTCATCAGATCCTGGAGCGTTTGATCATGGATCAAATCCTCCTGCAAATGGGTCAGAAGATGGGGGTGAAAATCTCTGACGAGCAGTTGGATCAGGCTATTGCCAACATCGCCAAGCAGAACAACATGACGCTGGATCAGATGCGCAGCCGTCTGGCACAGGATGGCTTAAGCTATTCAACCTATCGTAGCCAGATCCGCAAAGAGATGACCATCTCCGAAGTGCGTAACAACGAAGTTCGCCGTCGCGTCACTATCCTGCCTCAGGAAGTGGATGCCCTGGCGCAGCAGGTAGGCAACCAAAACGATGCCAGCACCGAGC
Organism: Citrobacter sp. MGH105; assembly: GCF_001037485.2. Lineage (NCBI taxonomy): Bacteria > Pseudomonadati > Pseudomonadota > Gammaproteobacteria > Enterobacterales > Enterobacteriaceae > Citrobacter > Citrobacter sp. MGH105. The sequence continues at coordinate 4,277,810 of NZ_CP073048.1, forward strand.
TGAACCTGAGCCACATTCTGATCCCATTACCGGAAAACCCAACGTCCGACCAGGTTAACGCGGCTGAAAGCCAGGCGCGCTCTGTTGTTGATGAAGCGCGTAACGGTAGTGATTTCGGCAAACTGGCTATTACTTATTCCGCTGACCAGCAGGCGCTGAAAGGCGGCCAGATGGGCTGGGGACGTATTCAGGAGCTGCCGGGTATCTTTGCCCAGGCGTTAAGCACTGCGAAAAAAGGCGATATCATTGGCCCAATTCGTTCCGGTGTCGGCTTCCACATCCTGAAAGTCAACGATATGCGTGGCCAAAGCCAGAGCATCTCCGTGACTGAAGTTCATGCTCGCCACATTCTGCTTAAGCCGTCGCCGATCATGACCGATCAGCAGGCGCGTCTGAAGCTGGAACAAATCGCGGCAGACATTAAGAGCGGTAAAACGACCTTCGCGGCAGCCGCTAAAGAGTTTTCTCAGGATCCAGGCTCTGCCAACCAGGGCGGCGATCTGGGCTGGGCTGCAGCGGATATTTTCGACCCTGCTTTCCGCGATGCGCTGACCAAACTTAACAAAGGCCAGATGAGCGCCCCGGTGCACTCCTCTTTCGGTTGGCATCTGATCGAACTGCTGGATACGCGTAACGTTGATAAAACTGACGCAGCGCAGAAAGACAGAGCTTACCGTATGCTGATGAACCGTAAATTCTCGGAAGAAGCAGCAACCTGGATGCAGGAACAGCGCGCCAGCGCTTACGTTAAAGTTCTGAGCAACTAATGACTCGTGCTCAACGCGTTGTTATCACTCCCGGCGAACCCGCCGGGATTGGCCCGGACCTGGTGGTTCAGCTCGCCCAGCGCGCGTGGCCTGTAGAACTCGTTGTCTGTGCGGATGCAGCACTCCTCAGTGACCGGGCAGCGATGCTCGGTTTACCGCTTTCACTCCTCCCCTACTCTCCAGATACCCCAGCCAGACCGCAATCAGCAGGCACATTGACGCTGTTACCTATTGCGCTGCGGGCACCAGTTGTCGCGGGTCAGTTGGCGGTAGAAAACGGGCAATATGTGGTGGATACGCTGGCTCGCGCCTGCGATGGCTGTCTGCAAAGTGAGTTTGCGGCGCTGATCACCGGCCCGGTTCACAAGGGCGTTATCAATGACGCTGGCGTCCCGTTTACCGGACATACCGAGTTTTTTGAAGAGCGCTCACAGGCAAAGAAAGTTGTTATGATGCTGGCGACCGAAGAGCTGCGCGTTGCCCTGGCAACCACGCATTTGCCGCTCAGAGCCGTTGCCGACGCCATTACGCCCGCCCTGCTTCAGGAAGTGATCGGCATTTTGCATCATGATTTACGCACCAAATTCGGCATTGCCGATCCGCATATTCTGGTGTGCGGTCTAAACCCGCATGCTGGTGAAGGCGGACATATGGGAACGGAAGAGATAGACACCATCATTCCGGTACTCGATGAACTGCGTGCGCAGGGAATGAAATTAAACGGTCCGCTGCCCGCAGATACGCTGTTTCAGCCCAAATATCTCGACCACGCGGATGCCGTGCTGGCAATGTACCACGATCAGGGTCTCCCCGTGCTAAAATACCAGGGATTTGGTCGCGGTGTGAATATCACGCTGGGCCTGCCCTTTATTCGCACATCCGTCGATCACGGCACCGCACTTGAACTCGCGGGTCGTGGGCAAGCAGATGTCGGCAGTTTTATTACGGCGCTTAATCTCGCCATCAAAATGATTGTTAATACCAATGAATAATCGAGTCCATCAGGGCCATTTAGCCCGTAAACGTTTCGGGCAGAACTTCCTCAACGATCAGTTTGTGATCGAAAGTATTGTCTCTGCTATCAACCCGCAGAAAGGTCAGGCTATGGTCGAAATCGGCCCAGGCCTGGCGGCATTGACCGAACCAGTAGGCGAACGTCTGGACAAGCTCACGGTCATTGAACTCGACCGCGATCTGGCAGCACGCCTACAGACACACCCGTTTTTAGGGCCTAAGCTGACGATTTATCAGCAAGATGCCATGACCATGAACTTCGGCGAACTGGCACAAACGATGGGACAGCCGCTGCGCGTATTCGGCAACCTGCCGTACAACATCTCCACGCCGCTCATGTTCCATCTTTTTTCCTATACTGATGCCATTGCCGACATGCATTTCATGTTGCAAAAAGAGGTGGTCAATCGTCTGGTTGCAGGGCCAAACAGTAAAGCGTATGGTCGATTAAGCGTCATGGCGCAGTATTACTGCAATGTGATCCCGGTACTTGAAGTACCGCCTTCCGCATTTACGCCAGCGCCTAAAGTTGATTCAGCCGTTGTGCGTCTGGTCCCTCATACGACGATGCCGTACCCGGTTAAAGATGTTCGTGTGCTGAGCCGTATTACCACCGAAGCGTTTAATCAGCGCCGTAAAACGGTACGTAACAGTCTCGGCAACCTGTTTAGCGTTGAAGTACTGACAGAGCTGGGCATTGATCCGGCGATGCGAGCGGAAAATATCTCTGTCGCGCAATACTGCCGGATGGCTAACTATCTGTCAGAAAACGCGCCATCGAAGGAGAGTTAAACATGATCAATTCGCCCCGAGTGTGCATTCAGGTACAAAGCGTCTACATTGAGGCGCAATCCTCACCTGATGATGAACGTTACGTTTTTGCTTACACCGTAACTATCCGCAATTTGGGGCGGGCGCCTGTGCAGCTGTTGGGGCGTTATTGGTTGATCACTAATGGTCATGGCCGCGAAACCGAAGTTCAGGGTGAAGGCGTGGTTGGCGTCCAGCCCCACATCGAACCCGGCGAAGAGTACCAGTACACCAGCGGTGCGGTGATTGAAACACCGCTGGGCACCATGCAGGGTCATTACGAAATGATCGATGAACAAGGCATCGCCTTTACCATCGATATTCCCGTATTCCGACTCGCCGTTCCAACACTCATTCATTAAAACAATAACTATGGCGACATACCTTATTGGCGACGTTCACGGTTGTTACGATGAACTGGTAGCCTTGCTGCATCAGGTAGACTTTAATTCCGAAAAAGACACCCTATGGCTCACCGGCGATCTGGTCGCTCGTGGACCTGGCTCGCTGGACGTTTTGCGCTACGTGAAATCACTGGGCGACAGCGTGCGGTTAGTATTGGGTAATCACGATTTACACCTGCTGGCCGTATTTGCTGGTATCAGTCGTAATAAACCTAAAGACAGGGTCACATCGCTGCTCGAAGCACCAGATGCCGACGAATTACTTAACTGGCTCCGCCGTCAACCGCTGTTGCAGGTAGACGAAGAGAAGAAGCTGGTGATGGCGCATGCCGGTATTACCCCACAGTGGGACCTGCAGACGGCAAAAGACTGTGCTCGCGATGTTGAAGCCGTGTTGTCGAGCGACTCGTATCCCTTCTTCCTTGATGCGATGTACGGCGACATGCCCAATAACTGGACCCCGGAACTGACCGGGCTGGCGCGCCTGCGTTTTATTACCAACGCCTTTACCCGCATGCGTTACTGCTTCCCTAACGGTCAGTTGGATATGTACAGCAAAGAGTCACCAGAAGACGCACCTGCCCCGCTGAAGCCCTGGTTTGCCATTCCTGGACCTGTCAGTGAAGCATACAGCATTGCATTCGGGCACTGGGCATCGCTGGAGGGTAAAGGCACGCCAGAAGGTATTTACGCGCTGGATACGGGGTGTTGCTGGGGAGGCGATCTCACCTGTCTGCGCTGGGAAGACAAACAGTACTTCGTGCAGCCGTCAAATCGCCATCTGAATCTGGATCCTGGCGAAGCGGTCAACGCCTGATAGTCGTTTGCCGGATGCGGTGCTCGCACCTTATCCGGCCTACATTAGCTGGATGATAAGGCGTTTCGCCGCCATCCGGCACTTACAGTATTAACGACGTTCCAGAATCTCGAAGCAGTAGCTGTGAGAGTTTTGCGCGTCGGCATCGTGGAATTCACTGAACACCGATTCCCAGTCATCCGGTTCGTAGTCCGGGAAATGTGTATCCCCTTCCACTTCCGCATCAATGTGCGTCAGATACAGTTTCTGTGCTTTTGGCAGGAACTGCTCATACACACGCCCACCGCCAATTACCATAATTTCAGGTTCATCGCCGCAGGCCGCAATTGCTTCATCCACAGACTTCACCCACTGCACGCGATCGTCGGTGCCAGGCTTACTGCTGATGACGATATTTTTACGCCCAGGTAACGGTCGCCCGATGGATTCCCAGGTGTGGCGTCCCATGACAACCGGCTTGTTTAAGGTATTACGTTTAAACCAGGCGAGATCGGCAGGGAGGTTCCACGGCATGGCGTTCTCCATACCGATGACGCGATCTACCGCTAACGCCGCAATCAGACTGATCATTGAATATTTCCCGGATACAAAAAAATTGTCGCCACTATACGGAAAGCGCAATCTTTCGTCGACTGGCGGAAAGAGGATGAACAGGAAAATTTTCCGTTCTGCTGGCGAACCGACCTATTTAAGGTGGTACGCCAGCATTACAGTAGTTCAAAAACAGCCAATTAGCAGTAAAGTTTGCAGAACATCACATTTTTTACCCTATGCTGACGGTTTCACTTCCGGCTCATCGGCGACGTCGCCCGTATGCTTACCTTCATCCGTGCCTTGCCAGCCATGGCGTTGAATTAACGATAAGTGCTGACGATCTTCCGCAATAATTTCACTCAGCATTGCGCTGGTGCGTTTATAAACGGCCGCGCGGGAAGTCGCGTCATTTTCCCCTTTCACCATCTCCTCTACCATCATGGTATTGAATCGGCGGAATACGTCAGCCCGCTCACGTGCCTCATAGCGCCCTAGCCCGAGACCTTCCAGCGCCAGACGTCCGGTCTTCAGTGCACCTTCAAAGGTTTCACGTTCCGGCATATCCACGCCCGCCTGGCGCAGGCGGATGTAATGATCCACGTCGCGCGCACGAGCAATAATTTGCAGATGCGGGAAATGCTCTTTCACCATTTCGGTTAATTGCAGGCTGGTTTGCGGATCGTCAATGGCATTAATAATAACTTCAGCTTTCGCCGCCCCGGCAGACTCCAGCAGATCCATCCGGGTCGCGTCGCCATAGAAAACCTTCATCCCGAATTTACGCAGCGTTTCGATATGGTCCGGGTCATGATCAAGAACCACCATTTTGACCCCGCTCGACAACAGCAAACGACCGGTTATCTGGCCAAATCGCCCAAACCCGGCGATGATCACCCGCGGTTGCTCCTCATCGATTTCATCGGCTTCGCGCTCTTCTTCAGTCGCCGATTTTTCCAGACGCGTCAAAATCACCAGCAAAATCGGTGTAGCCGCCATCGACAACGCCACCGCCAGCGTCAGCGATTTCGCCCAGTCAGGATCGAGCACATTTGCCATTTGCGCCGCGCCAAACACCACAAAGGCAAACTCACTGCCCTGCCCTAATAATACGGCAAACCAGCGACGCTGCTTGTTCGGCACCTGCAACGGTTTCGCTATCAACCACAGCATGACGGTTTTGATAACCAGGAAACCGACCAGCAAAATGATAATGCGCAAGGGATTATCAATCAGCGTACCAAAGTCGATAGACATCCCCACACCGATGAAGAACAGCCCCAGCAGCAGTCCTTTAAATGGCTCAATGTCGCTTTCCAACGCGTGGCGATACTCAGAGCTTGCCAGCAGCACCCCGGCCAGGAATGCCCCCATCGCCATCGACAATCCAACCTCTTCCAACAGCAGACCGAAGCCAAACACGAGGAACAGCGCAACGGCACTAAATACTTCCCGCAGCCCCGAACGGGCGACAAAACGCAAGGCAGGACGTGTGACATAACGACCTAACAGCACCACCAGCACCAGTGCGCCCGCTACCTTAAGGGCAGACAATGCAAACGCCCCAAGCGTTGTTGATGCGCCACTCGCTGCCAGTAACGGAATCATCGCCACCAGTGGAATGGCCGCGATATCCTGGAACAGCAGCACGGCAAACGCGCTGCGGCCCATTTGCGAAACCATCAGGTTGCGTTCATTCATTGCCTGCATAGCGATGGCCGTAGAGGAAAGCGCCAGCGTCATGCCGATCAGCTCCGCTACCTGCCAGCGCAGGCCGAGGAACATACAGAACACACCAATCAGGCCTCCGCAGACCACCATTTGCAATGCGCCGCCGCCGAACACCGAGGCTCGCAGTTTCCACAAACGTTGCGGATCCAGCTCCAGACCAATGACAAACAGCATCAGCACCACACCGATCTCCGCAAAATGCAGGATGGATTCAGCGTCCGTCACCAGCCTCAGGCCCCATGGGCCGATAATGCACCCAGCGATGAGATACCCCAGTACCGACCCGAGTCCCAGCCGTACGGCGATGGGGACAATCAGTGCCGCCGATCCTAGATAAATCAGCGCCTGTATCAGCGTATGGCTATCCATGGTGTGCCTCCTGCCATTCCATCAGACGCTGTTTGTAGTGACGCGCCTGCGCTTGCAGGGTTTCATCATCACAGATAAACGTACAGTGCATCGCAAACGGCGGTAGCCATTTGAGGCCACAATAAAGTGCCGTCGCCTGTAAGGGTTGAGAAAGCACATCAAATCCTGGATGGGAGCCAATATCGAAGTGGTTTTCACCGCCGCCGGTCGTCACCGCCCACAGCAGGTGTTTACCGTGCAGCGCAGTACCGCCATGACCATACGCCCAGCCGTGCGAAAGGACTTTATCCATCCACAGCTTGAGTAATGGAGGTGTGCTATACCACTGCATCGGATGCTGCCAGATGATCAAATCAGCGCGTGCCAGCGCATCCTGTTCAGCGGCAATATCGATATTGAAGTCGGGGTAGAGCTGGTAGAGCGAGCGGATCTCCACGCCCTCCAGCGTCCTTGCCTGTTCAAGCATCCGCTTATTCGCATGCGAATGCTGCGGATAGGGATGCGCATAAATGATGAGGATCATGATTAGCCTGTTTCACTGCATTATTGTAATAACAGTGAGTTTAGTCACTTAATCCACAGGCTAACAGTCAATATTATTGAGTGGCTGAATGGAGAAAACTGAACTAGTTATCCAGTTCACTCATATCTTTAACCTGATCGCGGTTAATCTGTTCCGTCTTACCCGTTTGCGCATTTTTATACGACACCAGGCCAGTATCATCATCGACTTGCGGTTTGCCGTCAGTGACGATTGTTTTGCCATCGGTGGTTTTAACCGCCTGGTTTGAGGAACAACCGGCCACGGTAAACAGTGCTGCTGCGGTAAAAATTGAGGTGATCAGGATATGTTTTTGCATGGTGTTCTCCCTGCTTTTCAGTTGTTTTCAGTGATATACCCAGTTAACTGTAGGCTAACTGACTGAGTTGCAGGGAAAATACAGAACACTCCTAATAACTTGCCCTGGTCACGGGCTTACTGCGAATCGTCATTTGACTGGTTTGCGCCAGCGTCAGACCTCGCGTTTCCGGGGCGAAAGCGATGGACACAAGCAGGCCAATCAGCGAAATTCCTGCGCCCATCAGCATGACATTGCTGATCCCGTATTTGGTAATGAACACCGGCAGCGCCCAGGTTGAAACAATGGTGCCGATGCGGCTTAAGGACATAATCACCCCGACGGCAGATGCGCGAATGTCGGTAGGGAACAGTTCATTTGGGTACAGCCACTGAAGATTTCCCGGTCCCCCCGAGAAAAAGGCGTACACGGCAAACGCCAGCACCACCAGCCACGCTCCCATATCAGGAATTAACCCCAGCACGGCCAGCGCCAGCGTCATCATAATAAAGCTGCCAATTAACAATGGCCGACGGCCCGCGCTATTGAGCCAGAACATGGGCGGAATGCACCCCAGCATAAAGCACAGGCTTATCACCACATTGCCCAACGCCGCGCTTTTCCCGGCACCAAGCCCCAACAGTCCAACAATCTGCGGACCAAAGGTATAAATGGCGAACATCGGGATCACCTGACAGGTCCAGATAGCGGCGACAAACAGGACAAACGGGAAATGACGGCGGTTAAACAGCTGCAGGAAGCGAGTTTCTTGCGGCGCCTCTTCGTCGAACACCACCGGTTCGCCGAACAGTTTGATCATCATCGCTTCACACTCTTTCACCCGACCTTTACGCAGCAGCCAGCGCGGCGATTCAGGAAGATCGAAGCGCCCAATCAGGATCAAAATACAAGGGATCACCGCGCTGCCCAGCATCCAGCGCCATCCTCCTTCAACATCATACAGCCAGTAACCGACCAGATCGGCACAGGTGGCGCCGACATACCACATCGCGGCGATAAAACCGATGGAGAAAGCGCGCTGGCGGGTATTGGAGAACTCAGTAATCATCGAGGTAGCAATCGGATAATCGGCACCAATCACAATGCCGATCAGCACACGCATTACCAACAGCTCAATGGGTGAGGAAACAAACATGGTTGCCGCCGATATCACGCCAATGGCGATAATATCGATGATGAACATTTTGCGCCGCCCGACCTTATCGGAAATGTAGCCAAACAGCGACGTCCCCACAAACAGACCGGCGAGCGTGCCGGCCCCCAGCAGACCGATCCACTGTGCGTCCAGTTTCAATGCTGGCGTGAGCTGTTCCAGCGCCACGCCAATCATCACCAGCACATAACCATCCAGAAATGGCCCACCGCTTCCCCACAGCATTATCCGGCGGTGAATAGAGGTAAATTTGATGTCATCAAAGTTCCTGGGCTGCTGCATAGCGACTTCCTGTTTCAACACGGGCAAAGCGTCATCTGTAGGCCGGATAAGGCGTTTAGGCCGCCATCCGGCATTGGCGCCACATGATTGCCGGATGGCGACGCTACCACGTCTTATCCGACCTACGGGTGCACAACCTCGTACTTATTAGCCGTAGCGAAACTCCACGCCAAATGTCCCGCGCGGGTATTCCCACTTTTCCAGCGCTGTATCAAGTCCGAGAATGCGGCACGTTCCGCATTCCAGGCATCCGGCGTAATCAAAACGGACGCTGCCGTCGTCCTGCTTTTTATACAGTCCGGCTGGACAAGCCTTAATCAGTACTTCCAGCGCCTGTTTATCAGGATCGGTTTTGAGAATGATGTGCGGGCTGTCTTCATCCACATTGAACTTATTGACGCCCAGTTTGACGTCCACATTGACGGGAGATGTCATAATACGGTCACTCCTTTCAGGCCATCTTTCATCAGGTTGATGAAGCCCACTTTCTTCGCATGACGCAGGATTTTTTTGCGCATTGGCACCGGAGCAGAGCCATCTACGGTGAACAGGTCGCGCGCGATACTGACCGCCATTTCGGGATAGGCGGTAAACATGCGTGGGTTATCAAGGAAAGCGGGAAGCTTCTGATACATGCGCATATCGCGCATTGGACCATCATCGAGATGCTGACGGTATTCGCCCAGCGACTGTTTGCTGAAGTCGTCGCGCTTCATTGCGGAAAGCACCGTTTTCGCGGCCGCTTCGCCTGCAGATATGGCGAGATCCATACCGCGGATGGTAAAGCCGAGGTTCATACACATTCCGGCAGCATCACCGGCAATCAGCACACCGTCACCCACCAGTTCAGGCTGCATATTCATACCGGCCTCCGGTACGACGTGCGCGGCATATTCCACCAGCTTGCCACCGGCGATCAGTGGGGCAACCGCCGGATGCTGTTTGAAATCTTCCAGCATTTGTGGGACCGATTTTTTCGCGTCTTTCAGATGATGAAGACCGCAGACCAGCCCCAGAGAAAGTGTCGTTTCATTAGTATAGAGGAAGCCCCCGCCCATCAACCCATCGGTTGGCGAACCGGCAAACAGGCAAGCTGCACCTTCGTTCCCCTGTAACTGGAAACGATCTTCAATCACCGATTTTGGCAATTCGATCAGCTCTTTTACGCCAACGGCAACATGCGATGCCTCAACGCGCTTTGCCATGCCCAGTTTTTCTGCCAACAGAGAATTCACCCCGTCAGCGAGGATCACCACTTTGGCTTCCAGAATATCGCCGTCGGCTTCCACACCCACGACTTTGCCTTCGCGTTGCACAACGTTATCCACCCGAATACCGGTGATAAGCTGGGCTCCCGCCTCCTCGGCCTGCTCCATCAGCCAGGCGTCAAATTTGCTGCGTAAGACGGAATAAGAAACCTGCGACGATGCGGCCTCTTCACCATTGCAATAGTCGATGGTCATCGCCCCTTTGTCGGTCATAAAGGCGAGTTTTTCGTGGGTGATTATGCGTTCAATGGGGGCCTGCTCAGCAAAGCCGGGAATGATGCGTTCCAGGCTATGCGCATACATGCGCCCACCGGTGACATTCTTCGCGCCAGCAGAATTGCCGCGCTCGATGACCAGCACCTGTGCACCTTCCCGAGCCAGCACCAGCGCCGCAACCGAACCGGCCAGACCTGCACCCACGATGATGGCATCAAAGATATCTTCGGACATACGTACTCCTGTCAGTGGCAGGATACTTTCGCACCCTGCCCGAATGGTTTAACGCGCCAGAGCAGCCGTCAGCGCAGGCAGGATCTTCAGCGCATCGCCAACGATGCCAAAATCTGCGTACTGGAAGATCGGCGCATTTTTATCTTTGTTGATGGCGAAAATCGTCTGCGCGCCGTTGGCGCCGACCATATGTTGGATCTGCCCGGAGATCCCCACGGCCAGGTACAGTTCTGGCTTGAGCATCAGGTTGGAAATACCGACGTAGCGTTCGTGCTCCATCCACTTCTCGTTTTCCGCCACCGGACGTGAACAGGCCAGCTCAGCGCCAATCGCCTGGCACAGCGCTTCGGCCAGCGAGATATTTTCTTTGCTACCAATACCACGTCCCACGCTGACCACCAGACGGGCTTTGTCGAGATCGACGCTGTTGCTCTGACGCGCCTGCGTTGCCGTACGGGTCACAGCGATAGTCGGAGCCTGCCACTGGACGGTGTGTACCTCGCCGCTGTGAGCGGTATCCGGTTGCTGCGCGTCAAACGTTCCGCTGCTGAGAGTGATCACGGCAAACGGTGAAGCGATTGTTTCTGCTCCCATCGCCAGGCCGCCGTAGACCATATGTTTGACCGCCGCTTTTCCGTCCTGCACCGCGACTGCGCTGGCGTCGTTTGAGACTGCAGCCGACAAGCGAAAGCCCAGCTTTGCCGCTAACAGCTTGCCCCGACGCGTATTCGGCAGCAGCACCGCGCCGCCCTCGCTGTGCTGACGAATGGTTTCGGCCATCGCATCGGCGTAGTCTTCAACCATACGGTCTTCTGGTTTGCCGCTGAGCAGCCAGACATGATCTGCGCCTAAATGGCATGCCGCCGCGCTGTCCTCATCGCTGAGCACAAACGTGTTAACGTTTTCACCTAAAGCCTGCGCACCATTCATCAGTTCCGGCAGACGAGAAGGGGTATCGCTGAATACCCAGACACTGGAAAATTTGTTCATAACATCCCCTGATAATTAAATGATTTTGCGAAGATTCTCGACAAACGCGGCAATCTGTTCTTCACCGTCACCTTCAATCACAACGCGCTGACGCTCGCGCTGCTTCGGTGCGGCAACCTGTTGTTCGGAATACGCTTGCGCGCCGTTCAGCCCAATGTCCGCAGACGACCAGACCTGGACCGGTTTTTTCGCTGCACCAAGAATGGCTTTCATGGAAGGGATTTGAGGGGTGTTGATGTCGGTAGAGACCGCGATCACCGCCGGAAGCGGGATACTCAGGGTTTCAACTTCATCTTCCAGTTCACGCTCTACCGTCAGCGTGCTGTCGGTAAGAGAGAGGATTTTACTCACGCCGTTAATCGCCGGCACGTTCAGCATTTCGCCCACCAGCAGACCAACCTGCTGAGCATAAAGATCGGAAGAACCGTCGCCGCAAATAAGCAGATCAAAACCTGATTTTTGTGCGGCGGCAGCCAGCGCAGTGGCGGTTTGTTGCGGCAGCGTCTGTTCAAATTGATCGTCAATGACAACAATCAGTTCATCAGGGCCACGGGAGAGCACATCTTTGCGCCCTTTTGCATTGGTCAGCGCTTTGCCGCCGACGCTCATGGCCACAACCTGAGCCTCTCCCACCTGCTGTTTTAACTGGCAAGCCGCTTCGATCGCATTCAGATCATATTGGCTGATTTTGCCATCTGCTTTGCTGAAATCGAGTGTTCCATCAGCATTATTAATCGCAATATCCTGCTCATCAGGTACGCATTTGTAGCAAGTAATTATCTTCATTGCATCTCCAGAAATCATGAAGGAAACGTATTTATATCGGCGGTGTTAAATACAGATATCACGCTCTTTAATTCGGAAATAAAACATTAATCACCAATATTGAAAATGTCACACATTGATATTCGTAACTTTCAATAGTGTTATGCGCCTCACCAATATTGAAAGAAACATGTCAAATACGAAAATTTTCAATATTGTTTGCTGGTTCAACAATATTGAACGCTAGTCACTTAAAAAAGTTAAAAAATCAACATCAACCCAATGATTAATAAAAGAATTACTTGGATTTTCAGACAAAATAACCAGCATAAAAAAGTGTGACACAGATAACAGAATAGCCGGAAATGAATACCCATTATGAGTTACTCACTGAGGCGCCCCAGAGGTTAAAAAGTTATCAACAAATCATTAATAACAAATAAACAAACGATCACATACGGGCACGCTAAATAAATTTCGTTTTCACACTGGAATTCACTTATGAAAAATGAAAAGAGAAAGTCGGGAATTGAACCGAAGGTTTTTTTTCCGCCATTAATAATTGTTGGGATACTTTGTTGGCTAACAGTAAGAGATCTTGATGCCGCTAACGTCGTTATTAATGCGGTATTCAGTTATGTCACCAACGTCTGGGGTTGGGCATTCGAATGGTATATGGTCGTCATGCTCTTCGGCTGGTTCTGGTTGGTCTTTGGCCCGTATTCGAAAAAGAAATTAGGCGACGAAAAACCTGAGTTTAGTACCGCCAGCTGGATTTTTATGATGTTCGCTTCCTGTACATCCGCCGCGGTGCTGTTCTGGGGTTCCATCGAGATCTACTACTATATCTCTACCCCGCCGTTTGCTCTCGCCCCCAACTCCGTTGGCGCAAAAGAGATAGCTCTGGCGTACAGCTTGTTCCACTGGGGACCGCTGCCGTGGGCGACCTACAGCTTCCTTTCAGTCGCGTTCGCCTACTTCTTCTTTGTACGCAAAATGGACGTTATCCGCCCCAGTTCCACGCTGGTACCGTTAGTTGGCGAGAAGCATGCTAAGGGCTTGTTCGGCACCATCGTCGATAACTTCTATCTGGTGGCGCTGATCTTCGCGATGGGCACCAGCCTCGGTCTCGCTACCCCGCTGGTAACCGAGTGTATGCAATGGCTGTTCGGTATTCCGCATACGCTGCAACTCGACGCCATCATCATTACCTGCTGGATCATATTGAACGCCATTTGCGTGGCCTGCGGCCTGCAAAAAGGGGTCAAGATCGCCAGCGACGTACGTAGTTACCTGAGCTTCCTGATGCTCGGCTGGGTGTTTATCGTCAGTGGCGCCAGCTTCATCATGAACTACTTCACCGACTCGGTCGGCATGCTGCTGATGCATCTGCCGCGCATGCTGTTCTATACCGATGCCATCGGCAAAGGCGGCTTCCCGCAGGGCTGGACTGTTTTCTACTGGGCGTGGTGGGTTATTTACGCCATCCAGATGAGTATCTTCCTGGCACGTATTTCTCGCGGTCGTACCGTACGTGAACTGTGTTTCGGGATGGTACTGGGCCTGACCGCTTCCACCTGGATCCTGTGGACCGTCCTTGGCAGCAACACGCTGCTGCTGATGGATAAAAACATTCTCAACATCCCGCAGCTGATTGAACAACACGGCGTGGCGCGCGCCATTATCGAAACCTGGGCTGCTTTACCGCTCAGCACCGCCACCATGTGGGGATTCTTTATCCTCTGCTTTATTGCCACCGTCACGCTGATTAACGCCTGCTCCTATACCCTGGCGATGTCCACCTGTCGCGAAGTTCGTGATGGTGAAGAACCGCCGCTGTTGGTGCGTATCGGTTGGTCAGTTCTGGTCGGCGTCATCGGCATCGTTCTGCTGGCGCTGGGTGGGCTGAAGCCCATTCAGACCGCAATTATCGCAGGGGGATGTCCGCTGTTCTTCGTCAACATCATGGTGACGCTGTCCTTTATTAAAGACGCCAAAGTGCACTGGAAAGACAAGTAATTCTTATTAACCCAATTGATCAAGAGGCTGAAAGATGGATTTCAACTTAAATGACGAGCAGGAACTGTTTGTCGCCGGTATTCGTGAACTGATGGCCAGTGAGAACTGGGAAGCTTATTTTGCCGAGTGCGATCGCGACAGCGTCTACCCTGAGCGTTTTGTAAAAGCGCTGGCGGATATGGGCATCGATAGCCTGTTGATCCCGGAAGAACACGGCGGGCTGGAAGCCGGTTTTGTCACCGTTGCCGCCGTCTGGATGGAACTCGGACGTCTTGGCGCACCGACTTACGTGTTGTACCAATTACCAGGCGGTTTTAACACTTTTCTGCGTGAAGGTACCCAAGAGCAAATTGATAAAATCATGGCGTTCCAGGGGACCGGTAAGCAGATGTGGAACTCAGCGATCACCGAACCGGGAGCGGGATCGGATGTTGGCAGTCTGAAAACCACTTATACACGCAAAAATGGTAAGGTTTATCTTAATGGCAGTAAGTGCTTTATCACCAGTAGCGCCTATACCCCGTACATCGTAGTGATGGCGAGAGATGGTGCATCACCGGATAAACCTGTTTATACCGAGTGGTTTGTTGACATGAGCAAAGCGGGTATCAAGGTCAACAAACTGGAGAAACTCGGTCTGCGCATGGATAGCTGCTGTGAAATCACCTTTGATGACGTTGAACTGGACGAGAAAGACATGTTCGGTCGGGAAGGTAATGGCTTCAACCGTGTGAAAGAAGAGTTTGACCATGAACGCTTCCTCGTCGCGCTGACCAACTACGGTACGGCAATGTGCGCTTTTGAAGACGCCGCGCGTTACGCCAACCAACGCGTACAGTTTGGCGAAACGATCGGCCGTTTCCAGCTGATCCAGGAGAAGTTCGCGCACATGGCGATCAAACTGAACTCCATGAAAAACATGCTGTTGGAAGCCGCATGGAAAGCGGATAACGGCACCATTACCTCCGGCGACGCAGCAATGTGCAAATACTTCTGCGCCAACGCCGCGTTTGAAGTGGTAGACACCGCCATGCAGGTACTGGGAGGTGTTGGTATCGCGGGCAACCACCGCATCACGCGTTTCTGGCGTGACTTGCGCGTTGACCGTGTTTCTGGTGGTTCTGACGAAATGCAGATCCTGACGTTGGGTCGTGCGGTACTCAAGCAATACCGATAGAACGACGCAACCTGTAGGCCTGATAAGACGCCTTAGCGTTGCCATCAGGCAATCAATGCCGGATGGCGGCGCGAGCGCCTTATCCGGCCTACATGGACACCCATAAATGCCAGGAGAAAAATGATGAATCATTTACCAATGCCAGCCTTCGGCCCGCTTTCCGGGGTACGCGTTGTTTTTTCAGGGATCGAAATCGCCGGTCCGTTCGCCGGACAGATGTTCGCCGAATGGGGTGCCGAGGTTATCTGGATTGAAAACGTCGCATGGGCCGATACCATCCGCGTACAGCCTAACTATCCGCAGCTCTCACGCCGTAACCTGCACGCCCTGTCGCTGAATATTTTCAAAGATGAAGGCCGGGAAGCGTTTCTGAAGCTGATGGAAACCACCGATATTTTCATTGAAGCCAGTAAAGGTCCGGCCTTTGCCCGCCGCGGTATTACCGATGAAGTGCTGTGGGAACATAACCCGAAACTGGTTATCGCCCACCTTTCCGGCTTCGGCCAGTTTGGTACCGAGGAGTACACCAATCTTCCGGCGTATAACACCATCGCGCAAGCGTTCAGCGGCTATCTGATCCAAAACGGCGACGTGGATCAGCCAATGCCCGCCTTCCCGTACACCGCCGATTACTTCTCCGGGATGACCGCAACGACAGCAGCGCTGGCGGCCCTGCACAAAGTGCGCGAAACGGGTAAAGGTGAAAGCATCGATATCGCTATGTACGAAGTGATGCTGCGCATGGGTCAGTATTTCATGATGGATTACTTCAACGGCGGCGAAATTTGTCCACGCATGACCAAAGGCAAAGACCCGTATTACGCTGGCTGCGGCCTGTATAAATGCGCCGATGGCTATATCGTTATGGAGCTGGTCGGCATCACGCAAATCAACGAATGCTTCAAGGATATTGGCCTCGCCCACATTCTTGGCACACCGGAAGTCCCGGAAGGCACCCAGCTTATCCATCGTGTGGAATGCCCTTACGGCCCGCTTGTGGAAGAGAAACTGGACGCCTGGCTGGCAACGCACACCATCGCCGAAGTCCAGGCGCGCTTTGCTGAGCTGAACATCGCCTGCGCGAAGGTGCTGACTATTCCTGAACTGGAAGGCAACCCGCAGTACGTTGCCCGTGAATCTATTACTCAGTGGCAAACAATGGATGGCCGAACCTGCAAAGGGCCAAACATCATGCCGAAATTTAAAAACAACCCGGGGAAAATCTGGCGAGGCATGCCGTCACATGGCATGGATACTGCCGCCATTCTGAAAAATATTGGTTATAGCGAAGCAGACATAAATGAGCTGGTCGGCAAAGGCCTGGCCAGAGTTGAGGAATAAACGCGACGCGCTGACCCCTCGATGGTTAGCGCTCACGCCTGATTTCAGTGGATAAAGCAATATGGATATCGTTGGCGGACAAAACTTACGTCAGATGTGGGACGACCTGGCCGGGGTGTACGGAGATAAAACGGCGTTAATTTTCGAATCCTGCGAAGGAGTTGTTCGGCAGTTTAGCTATGCCTCGCTCAATGAAGAGATTAACCGCACGGCAAACCTGTTCCATTCCTTAGGGATCCGCAAGGGCGATAAGGTCGCATTGCATCTGGATAACTGTCCGGAATTCATTTTTTGCTGGTTTGGGCTGGCAAAAATTGGCGCCATTATGGTACCGATTAATGCCCGCTTGCTGGGTGAAGAAAGTGCCTGGATCCTGCAAAACAGCCAGGTAAGTCTGCTGGTCACCAGCGCCCAGTTTTATCCTATGTACCGCCAGATACGGCTGGAAAATAGCACCCCGCTTAATCATATCTGTCTGATTGGCGAACAGCTTCCGGCTGACGACGGTGTGAGTCACTTTACCCAACTGCAATCCCGCCAGTCCACCACGCTGTGCTATACGCCCGCGTTATCCACTGACGATACGGCGGAAATTCTGTTTACCTCAGGCACCACCTCACGGCCTAAAGGGGTGGTAATTACCCACTACAACCTGCGTTTTGCAGGCTACTACTCTGCCTGGCAAATCGCCCTGCGCGATGATGACGTCTACATGACGGTGATGCCCGCGTTTCATATCGATTGTCAGTGTACCGCCGCAATGCCCGCATTCTCCGCTGGCAGCACCTTTGTGCTGCTAGAGAAGTACAGTGCCAGGGCGTTCTGGAATCAGGTGCATAGATATAAGGCGACGGTTACCGAATGCATTCCGATGATGATCAGAACGCTAATGGTGCAGCCCGCTGCACCAACCGACAGACAGCATCACCTGCGCGAAGTGATGTTCTATCTCAATTTATCCGAGCAGGAAAAAGACGATTTTACCGAACGCTTTGGCGTCAGGCTGCTGACCTCCTACGGTATGACTGAAACCATCGTCGGTATTATCGGCGACCGTCCCGGTGACAAACGACGCTGGCCCTCCATTGGCCGCGTGGGATTTAGCTATGAAGCCGAAATCCGCGACGATCATAACCGTCCCCTGCCCGCCGGAGAAATTGGCGAAATCTGTATTAAAGGCGTGCCGGGCAAAACAATCTTCAAAGAGTACTACGCGCAGCCGGAGGCTACCGCCAAAGCGCTGGAACCTGAGGGCTGGTTGCATACCGGTGATTCGGGCTATCAGGATGAGGATGGCTATTTTTATTTCGTCGACAGGCGCTGCAACATGATTAAACGCGGCGGAGAAAATGTCTCCTGCGTCGAGCTGGAAAATATTATTTCTGCGCATCCCAAAATTCAGGACATTGTGGTTGTCGGTATTAAAGATTCGATCCGTGATGAAGCCATTAAAGCATTTATCGTCCTTAATGAAGGTGAAACATTAAGCGAAGCCGAGTTCTTCAGCTTCTGCGAAAACAATATGGCGAAATTCAAGGTTCCCTCTTTTATGGAGATAAGAACCGACCTGCCGCGCAATTGTTCAGGAAAAATAATCAAAAAAAATCTGAAATAACCCTTCCGACAGGAACTCCTCCTGCCGGGAAATCTATTTATCTGGAGATGAACTATGAGTGATTCATTACATCTGACCCGTAACGGCCCGATCCTGGAAATTACCCTCGACCGGCCTAAAGCCAATGCCATTGACGCCAAAACCAGCTTTGCCATGGGTGAAGCGTTTCTTAATTTTCGTGACGACCCGGAATTACGCGTAGCGATTATCACCGGCGGCGGTGAGAAATTCTTTTCTGCAGGCTGGGACTTAAAAGCGGCAGCTGAAGGTGAAGCGCCAGATGCCGATTTTGGCCCAGGCGGCTTCGCCGGTTTAACCGAAATTTTCGATCTCGATAAGCCGGTCATCGCTGCGGTAAACGGCTATGCGTTTGGCGGTGGTTTTGAATTGGCGCTGGCAGCGGATTTTATTGTCTGCGCAGAAAATGCCAGCTTCGCACTGCCGGAAGCCAAGCTCGGGATCGTGCCTGACAGCGGCGGCGTACTGCGTCTGCCTAAGCTGCTGCCACCGGCAATCGTCAACGAAATGGTGATGACCGGCAGACGAATGAGCGCCGAAGAAGCGCTGCGTTGGGGCATCGTCAACCGCGTTGTCAGCCAAGGCGAACTGATGGATAGCGCGCGTGAACTGGCGCAGCAGTTGGTCAATAGCGCCCCGCTGGCTATCGCCGCACTGAAAGAGATCTATCGCACCACTAGCGAAATGACGGTGGAAGAAGGCTACCGCTACATCCGCAGCGGCGTGCTGAAGCACTATCCATCTGTACTGCATTCGGAAGATGCGCTTGAAGGTCCGCAGGCGTTTGCCGAAAAACGCGACCCAGTGTGGAAAGGTCGTTAATGTGCCGATGCCGGATAGCGATTCGCTTATCCGGCAATAAAACCGAGATAAAACGATGAGCTACTACGCCTTTGAGGGCCTGATTCCGGTGGTACATCCGGATGCCTTTGTCCATCCCAGCGCCGTGCTGATTGGCGATGTCATAGTGGGTGCCGGAGTTTATATTGGCCCGCATGCGTCATTGCGCGGTGACTATGGTCGCTTGATCCTGGAGGCAGGTTCTAATTTGCAGGATGGCTGCATCATGCACGGCTACTGTGACACCGATACCATCGTGCATGAAAACGGACACATCGGCCATGGCGCAATCCTGCACGGTTGCGTGGTGGGCAGAGATGCGCTGATCGGCATGAACAGCGTCATTATGGACGGCGCAGTGATTGGCGAAGAGAGCATTGTCGCCGCCATGAGCTTTGTCAAAGCCGGATTTCAGGGAGAGGCAAGGCAGATGCTGGTTGGCTCACCCGCTCGCGTATTGCGTGAAGTCACGGACCAGGAACTGCACTGGAAACGGCTAAACACCAAAGAGTATCAGGATCTTGCAACTCGCTGCCACACAGGTCTACACGAAACGCAGCCCTTAACGCGGGTCGAAGAAAACCGGCCACGCCTGAAAGGCACAACGGACGTAAAACCCAAATCAGCACAATAATTGATGCCGGATGCGCTCACGCTTATCCGGCCTACGCGTCAATCACCGTTTATGCCGCCATCAGGCAAACTGATTATTAGCGACGCATACTCTTGGAGAGCATCATCTGCCATTTCTGCTCACGGTTGAGCTCTGTTGGAGGAACGGCAGACAGGCGTGGCGTTTTCGCCATGCTCACCTTTTTCTCCTGCAAATTGTGATTCAGTCGGCTGTAGAGATGAGAGTCAATACTCACGACTTTTACCAGACGCTGGCACTGACAGCCTCGTCCTGCAATCTGGTTAGGGATCATCTTCACTTCACAAACAATTTCCCCCACTTCCGACAGAATATAAGAGAGCGTATTAATTGCTTTGCAGTGCTCGATATCAAAATGGCGGGAAATTTCCTTTGCGGTGATCCAACGATCCTCGGCCATCATCCAGTCAGCAATTAACAAATAAAGCGGTCTTTCAACATATTTTTCACACATAAGCACACCATTTTCACAAATTAAAAATCTGGCTACGGCCTGTCCAAATTAATAAAAACTAAGCCATATTAAAATTGTGGATATAAAGGATAGTATGCGACTTGAATGTTGATTAGTGTGAGCAATATCGTGCTTATTACATTGAAAATGTGGTTACGGAAACGGACTTGTCCAGGAATGACCTTACGCAAGACAAAAAAAGGGTTTCTTTACAGAAACCCTTTCAAAATTATATTACAGGTCCGGTTAGAGCAATATTCACCGGACCTTTTGTTTATTACTTTTTGATCTGCGCGTGCATTTCCTGCACCGAGGTTACCTTCTCGGTGGCATCGGCATTCAACGCCATCGCAGTGGCGAAACCGCCGTTCAGCGTTGTGTCATAATGCACTTTGTACTGCAGCGCGCTGCGGCGAATCAGCTTGGAGTCTTCAATCGCCTGACGACCTTCGGTGGTGTTGATGATATAGGTGTACTCGCCATTCTTGATACGGTCCTGAATGTGCGGACGACCTTCATGCACCTTGTTCACCAGACGTGGATTGATACCCGCTTCACCCAGCACAATCGCGGTCCCGTGCGTCGCATCCAGCTCGAAGCCAAACTTCAGCAGTTTCGCTGCCAGGTCAACCACGCGCTCTTTATCGCCTTCGCGAACGGAGAGCAGCGCACGACCCTGTTTTTTCATGGTGGAGCTGCTGCCCAGCTGTGCCTTGGCGAACGCTTCCGCGAAGGTACGGCCCACGCCCATCACTTCCCCGGTAGAGCGCATTTCTGGCCCTAACAGCGGGTCAACGCCCGGGAATTTGTTGAACGGCAGCACCACTTCTTTTACCGAGTAATACGGCGGGATAACTTCTTTGGTTACGCCCTGCTGTGCCAGCGTTTTCCCGGCCATCACGCGCGCCGCGACTTTCGCCAGCGGTACACCAGTTGCCTTGGAGACGAACGGAACGGTACGCGCTGCACGCGGGTTCACTTCAATCAGGTAAACTTCGTTATTCTTCACTGCAAACTGGACGTTCATCAGACCGCGAACCTGCAGTTCGAAAGCCAGTTTCTGCACCTGTTGGCGCATCACATCCTGAATTTCCTGACTCAGGGTGTAAGCAGGCAGAGAACATGCGGAGTCACCGGAGTGCACGCCCGCCTGTTCGATATGCTCCATGATGCCGCCAATCAGCACCATTTCACCGTCGCAGATAGCGTCCACGTCCACTTCAACCGCGTCATCAAGGAAACGGTCCAGCAGTACCGGCGCATCGTTAGAAACGCTGACCGCGGTCTGGAAGTAGCGACGCAGGTCGGCTTCGTCGTAGACGATTTCCATCGCGCGACCACCGAGAACATACGACGGACGCACCACCAGCGGGTAGCCAATCTCTTTCGCCTTCTCAATAGCCTGTTCGATAGCCGTTACGGTAGCATTCGCCGGTTGTTTCAGCTTCAGACGGTCAACCGCCTGCTGGAAACGCTCGCGGTCTTCCGCGCGGTCGATGGCATCCGGGCTGGTACCGATAACCGGTACACCTGCCGCTTCCAGCGCACGCGCCAGCTTCAGCGGAGTCTGTCCGCCGTACTGTACGATGACGCCTTTCGGCTTCTCGATACGAACGATTTCCAGTACGTCTTCCAGCGTGACCGGCTCGAAGTACAGGCGGTCAGAGGTGTCGTAATCAGTTGAAACGGTTTCCGGGTTACAGTTGACCATGATGGTCTCATAACCGTCTTCGCGCAGCGCCAGCGAGGCGTGTACGCAGCAGTAGTCAAACTCAATGCCCTGACCGATACGGTTTGGACCACCGCCCAGCACCATGATTTTATCGCGGTCAACGGACGGGTTCGCTTCGCACTCATCTTCATAGGTGGAGTACATGTAAGCGGTGTCAGTGGCAAATTCTGCCGCACAGGTATCCACGCGTTTGTAGACCGGGTGCAGATTGTACTGGTCGCGCAGTTTGCGGATTTCCGCTTCGCGAACGCCGGCCAGTTTCGCCAGACGCGCATCGGCGAAGCCTTTGCGCTTCAGTACGCGCAGGAAGTCAGCGTCGAGGCCGTTGATGCCAAGGTCGGTGACTTTTTCTTCCAGACGTACCAGCTCTTCGATCTGCACCAGGAACCAGCGGTCGATGTTGGTCAGGTTGAACACGCCATCGACGGACAGGCCAGCACGGAAGGCATCGGCGATGTACCAGATACGCTCAGCGCCAGCGTCTTTCAGCTCGCGACGGATTTTAGTCAGTGCTTCCGGGTCGTCCAGGCTTACTTTCGGGTCGAAGCCGGTCGCGCCCACTTCCAGACCGCGCAGCGCTTTCTGCAACGATTCCTGCTGGGTACGACCAATCGCCATCACTTCACCGACAGATTTCATCTGCGTGGTCAGGCGGTCGTTAGCACCAACGAATTTCTCGAAGTTGAAGCGTGGTATTTTCGTCACAACGTAGTCGATGGACGGTTCAAACGAGGCCGGAGTACGACCACCGGTGATGTCGTTCATCAGTTCGTCGAGGGTGTAACCTACGGCCAGCTTGGCGGCAACTTTCGCAATCGGGAAGCCGGTAGCTTTGGACGCCAGCGCCGAGGAGCGGGACACGCGCGGGTTCATCTCGATGACAATCAGGCGACCGTTTTTCGGGTTTACCGCAAACTGGACGTTAGAGCCGCCGGTTTCTACGCCGATTTCACGCAGTACCGCCATCGAGGCGTTACGCATGATTTGATATTCTTTGTCGGTCAGCGTCTGGGCAGGTGCTACGGTGATGGAGTCACCGGTATGGATGCCCATCGCGTCGAAGTTTTCGATGGAGCAGACGATGATGCAGTTGTCGTTTTTATCACGCACCACTTCCATCTCGTACTCTTTCCAGCCAATCAGTGATTCATCAATCAGCAGCTCGTTGGTTGGGGAAAGATCCAGACCGCGTTCGCAGATTTCTTCGAACTCTTCGCGGTTGTAGGCGATACCGCCACCGGTGCCGCCCATGGTGAAGCTAGGGCGGATAATGCACGGGAAGCCAACGTCAGCGGCAACCGCCAGCGCTTCTTCCATGGTGTGAGCGATGCCTGAACGTGCGGTGTCGAGACCAATCTTCTTCATCGCGATATCGAAGCGACGACGGTCTTCTGCTTTATCAATGGCATCCGCCGTTGCACCAATCATAGTCACGCCGAACTCAGCCAGTACGCCCTGGCGTTCCAGTTCCAGCGCACAGTTCAGCGCTGTCTGACCGCCCATGGTTGGCAGCACCGCATCCGGGCGTTCTTTCTCAATAATTTTGCGTACCACTTCCCAGTGAATCGGCTCGATGTAAGTGGCATCGGCCATTTCCGGGTCGGTCATGATGGTTGCTGGGTTGGAGTTCACCAGAATAACGCGGTAACCCTCTTCACGCAGGGCTTTACACGCCTGCGCGCCGGAATAGTCAAACTCACACGCCTGACCGATAACAATCGGACCCGCGCCCAGAATCAGGATACTTTTTATGTCTGTACGTTTTGGCATGGCTCTTTTACTCCTGATTATTTCGCGGACTGACGGTATTGCTCAATTAACTCGATAAAGTGGTCGAACAACGGTGCTGCGTCGTGCGGACCCGGACTCGCTTCAGGGTGCCCCTGGAAGCTGAACGCCGGTTTGTCGGTACGATGAATCCCCTGCAAGGTGCCGTCGAACAGTGACTTGTGGGTCACGCGCAGGTTGGCAGGCATTGAGGCTTCATCTACAGCAAAACCGTGGTTCTGTGCGGTGATCATCACGGTATTGTTATCAATATCTTTTACCGGATGGTTACCGCCGTGGTGGCCAAACTTCATCTTAATGGTCTTCGCACCGCTCGCCAGCGCCAACAGCTGATGGCCGAGGCAGATGCCAAATACCGGAATATCGGTTTCGAGGAATTTCTGAATCGCGGTAATTGCGTAGTCGCACGGCGCCGGGTCGCCAGGGCCGTTGGACAGGAAGATACCGTCCGGATTCATCTTCAGAACGTCTTCTGCTGAGGTTTTCGCCGGTACAACCGTCAGGCGGCAGCCGCGGTCCGCTAACATACGCAGAATGTTACGTTTGGCACCGAAATCGTAAGCCACAACGTGGAACGGCATTTCATCGGCAGATTTCGCTTCCGGCAGGTCACCGACCAGTGTCCAGCTCCCCTGCGTCCAGCTATAAGGCTCCGCGGTGGTTACCTCTTTCGCCAGATCCATACCGTTCAGGCCAGGGAAAGCTTTTGCTTTTTCCAGTGCCAGCGCCGCATCCGGGTTATCGCCCGCGATGATGCAGCCGTTCTGTGCACCCTTTTCACGCAGCAAACGCGTCAGCTTACGGGTATCGATATCAGCAATCGCCACAATGTTATGGCGCTTGAGGTAAGAAGAGAGGTCTTCAGTATCGCGGAAGTTGCTGGCAATCAGCGGCAGGTCGCGGATGACCAGGCCTTGCGCATGTACCTGAGAAGATTCTGCATCGGCTTCATTGGTGCCGACATTACCGATATGAGGATAAGTAAGAGTGACGATTTGGCGGGAATAGGAAGGATCAGTGAGGATTTCTTGATAACCGGTCATTGAAGTATTGAAAACGACTTCCCCAACCGCCGAACCTGTTGCCCCTATGGCCCGACCGTGAAACTGGGTTCCGTCTTCCAGAACCAATAGCGCTGACTTAATCAAAACACCCTCCAGAGAATATTCACTCACTTTATTTGCATATTAATTCATTAACACCTCATGAATCAATGCAAATTTGCTTACCTATGGATTTCTGGCAAACGGCGGCATTCTAGAGATAGCTCACACAAAAGTCTACCCAAAAGGGCTTTTTTTATTATTATTTTGCGCCACTGGGATAAATCACACGATTTAACAGGCAAAAAGATCAGCTAACTCAGAGTGGAAAACGCTTGCGGCAGGCAAAGAGTGTAAAAACAGAATGCGGGAGAGAAAAAAGTGGACCATTTGGTCAAAATTTACATTGAGATAACAGAATAACCCAACAAAAAACGGAAAAATAACCAATTAAAAGAAAAAACACATTCAGAAGCTAAAAATAAAAGGGCAATAAAATATTGCCCTATGTAATCAAATGATTATGATTACAATAACCACATCACGAAGGGTAATTAAAGCTACAAATTGCGTAAATCAAGCACATCTTTCATATCAAAAAGACCATTTGACTTTGATTTTAGCCAAATTGCCGAACGCACTGCGCCATTGGCAAAAGTCATGCGGCTGGACGCTTTATGCGTGATCTCAATACGCTCGCCAATATCAGCAAACATCGCGGTATGCTCACCGACGATATCCCCCGCCCGCACCGTGGCAAAACCGATCGTGCCCGGTACGCGCTCGCCGGTGTAACCTTCACGCGAATAGACGGCACACTCTTTTAAATCTTTATCCAGCGCCCCGGCAATCGCCTCGCCCATCGCCAGCGCAGTGCCTGACGGTGCATCAACTTTATGGCGGTGGTGAGCTTCAATAATCTCAATATCGGTGTAATCGCCCATCACTTTCGCCGCCTTCTCCAGCAGCTTAAGCATAACGTTCACGCCGACGCTAAAGTTCGCGGCGAAAACGATCGCAATCTCCTGCGCGGCATCACGAATAGCCTGTTTACCGGCATCGTCAAAGCCGGTGGTGCCAATCACCATCCCTTTACCGTGCTGGCGGCAAAACGCCAGATGCGCCAGCGTGCCTTCCGGGCGGGTAAAATCGATGAAAACATCGAAATCATCTTTCACCGCGTCAAGGCTGCTTTGCACGGTAACGCCCGTTTTTCCGGCCCCCGCTAATTCTCCGGCATCGCTTCCCAGTAAGGACGAGCCTTCGCGCTCTAACGCCGCACCAAGCTGTACGCCTTCCATGCCGAGAGTGGCCTGAATCAACTGACGCCCCATGCGTCCTCCGGCTCCCGCGATGGCAACGCGGATTTGTGCATCATGCATAGCTATTCTCTTTTGTTAATTTTACGTAAATCGTTTTCAGATTAACCAGCACAACGCTGCGCCGCCAGCCGAAAACGTCGATAATTAGAATTTAATGATAAACAGGCAGAGATATCAGTAAAAGGCATGACGATCAGCTAAAACCACATGATTCTCTGACCACCAGCGCAGGCGGCAGAATAATACGTTTCGGTGGTTCGTCATTTCCCTGAATGCGACTATAAAGCAGTTCCCCGGCCTTGCGACCTATCTCTTTTGCCGCCACCGACACGGTGGTGAGCGCAGGTTGAACTAGCGCCGCTTCAGTGATGTCGTCGAACCCCACCAGCGCAAAATCATGCCCAGGTTCGCGCCCCATTTTACGTAATGCCTGCATGACCCCAAGCGCCACGATATCCTGGTAACAAACGGCGGCGGTAATTTGCGGGAAGCGCAGAAGAAGCGACTCCGCCACTTTTGCGCCGTCAATTTGGCTGGCCTGCGTCGCCACTATCCATTCCGGATTCGGCGATATTCCGTACTCCAGCAACGTGCTGGTGAATCCACCGATACGCTGCGCCCGGCTCCCGGAACTTGGGCTCCCCCCAATAAACGCAATATTCTTGTGCCCCATTTTGACTAAATGGGTAGTGGCCATTTGCGTACCGAGAAAGTTATCAGTGCCCACAAAATCAAAATCAGGATCGCTAAGGGGACGAACCACCATGATGGCGGGAATATTGCGCCTTTTCAGCGCTTCAAAGAAGGAGGTCGGCGTTTCGCGCGCCGCGCAGAGCACCATGCCGCAGGCATTATTGCGCATCAACGAGTCGACAAATTTTTGCTGCCGTTCTCCTGATTCTTCGCTGTTTGCCAGAAACAGCAGCAGGTCATGCCGCTCCATCTCATGGCTCAGCCCTGCCGTCATCTCACCGTAAAAAGGGTTAGTGATATCGTGTAACAACAATCCGACCTGATTACTGCTCCGGTTACGCAGGTTGGCGGCGGTTTGATTATAAACGTAGCCGGCATCGTCCAGCGCTTTGAGCACGCGGTCACGCGTGGCCTGAGAAATACGCCCCCGGTTACGCAATACCATTGAAACGGTTGCCGTGGAGACTCCCGCGCGTTCCGCTACCTGCGCCAACGTGACTGTTGTCATGACTTCTCCTGATTTATTACGAAGGTTAATCGAATAACCGAAATCTTGTCTTTTTACGTGTGATTCACATCACGCTAACGCGCTTTTCACCGCACGGGATTCTGATTATGGCGGGTTAATCGCGTTAACCACTCTATGAAAATAAGGTTAATCGATTAATCTTAAATAAGCCAACACGGAGACAGAAAATGCATACAACCTATAATAAATTCCCTGAGGTTAACGTTCAGGGCTATGACAACCACGCCTGGCAGGGTTGGTCGTCGATCCATTCAGTGATTAACACCAGGATTTCTGGCGCAACCAAAACCGTATTGATCGTGGATTGCTATCCGGGCGTGCGGCTTGAAGAGTTGGAGCAACAGCTCGTGACGACATTAGATGCCGCACTGGTGTTGAATATTGAATCCGCCCGCCGCGATGAGCAGGCCCTGCATGATTTACTGGCGCGTAACCTGACCGACGATCGCGTATTCGGCGTGCTTTCCTGTCATCACCTGGATGAATTTTTTGATAGCGACAAACTCAGCCTGCTCCGCCAACAGATTGATGCCGTTAGTGAAGGGCTGGTCGTGGTATACGGCTCTGGCGCTGCATTGGCGCACCCGGGTGACGTGCTGGTTTATGCTGACCTTCCGCGCTGGGAAATTCAGCAGCGCATGCGCCATGACGGGCTGGGTAACTGGGGGGCAGAAAACCAGGATGAAGATATTCTTCGTCGTTACAAACGTGCTTTTTTCATTGAATGGCGGGTATTCGACAAACACAAAACGCCGTTACTCAAACGCACCGATTATTTGCTCGATACCACGGTAGAAAATAGTCCCGCGATGGTCAGCGGCGACGCGCTACGCGCCGGTCTGCAACAAACCACCCAACAACCGTTTCGCGTTGCCCCTTTCTTTGACCCAGGCGTCTGGGGCGGGCAATGGATGAAACAACACTTCGATCTCGATCCCTCAGCCCCCAATTACGCGTGGTGTTTTGATTGCGTGCCCGAGGAAAACAGCCTGTTACTGCGTTTTGGCAACGTGCGGATCGAGATCCCCTCTCAGGATCTGGTGCTGACCTGTCCCCGCCCCCTGCTGGGCGAAAAAGTTCACGCGCGCTTTGGCGCGGAATTCCCGATCCGTTTTGATTTCCTCGACACTATTGGCGGCCAGAATTTGAGCTTTCAGGTTCATCCGCTCACCGAATATATTCAGCAGCAGTTTGGCATGCACTATACCCAGGATGAGAGCTATTACATTCTCGAAGCCGAGCCGGATGCCGTAGTGTATCTCGGCACCAAAACCGGGATCGCGCCGCAGGATATGCTCGACGATCTCCGGGCCGCAGGGCGTGGTGAAAAAACGTTTGATGATGAACGATTCGTGAATCAGATCCCTGCGCATAAACACGATCACTTCCTGATCCCCGCCGGAACCGTCCATTGTTCGGGAGCTGGCACCATGGTGCTGGAGATCAGCGCAACGCCGTATATTTTCACCTTCAAACTGTGGGACTGGGGTCGCTTAGGGTTAGACGGCTTACCGCGTCCGGTGCATCTGGATCACGGTCAGCAGGTTATTGACTGGCAGCGTGACACGCAATGGGTGCACGACAACCTGGTCAACCGTATTGAACCTATCGCTGAAGGAGAAGGTTGGCGAGAAGAAAGAACCGGAATGCACGAACGCGAGTTTATCGAAACGCGTCGCCACTGGTTTACGGCACCGGTCACTCATCATACCCATGGCGGCGTAAACGTCCTGAACCTGGTCGAAGGAGCTCAGGCCGTTGTTGAAAGCCCGAGCGGCGCGTTTGCCCCGTTTGTCGTCAACTATGCAGAGACCTTTATCATTCCAGCCGCCGTTGGGGAGTACCGCATTTCGCCGTTTGGCAAAGGCATCGGTCAACAGCTCGCCACGATTAAAGCCTGGGTCAGAGGATAAGCGCATGATTAACGTTATTGTTGCCACCCATGGTCCCCTGGCGGAAGCGCTTCTCGCCAGCGGTCGTATGGTTTACGGAGAATTACCGCATGTTTATCCCGTCACGCTGAGTGAACAGGCAGGTATCGAAGGGTTTAAACAGACGTTCTCTCAGGTTCTCGCAAGTGCCGGGAAAGACGCTGACGGCGTTCTGGTGTTGTGTGACATGCAAAGCGGTACGCCGTGGAATGTCGCCTGCCATCATGCGTTTTCTGCACAAACGGTTCCTCCCGTTGCCGTTGTGGCGGGAGTCAATTTCCCAATGTTGTTACAAAGCGAAGAGATCTGCCATTTAACGGACGTTCATGCCGCAGCCGTCGAGCTGCTGGCGTTGACGGTACCCACGCTGATTAAAGCCGCCCCGGTTTTATCCGTTCAGTCCGACGATTTTTAAAGGAAACCACTATGAGTATTTCTTTTGTACGTATCGATGACCGCGTAATCCATGGGCAGCTCGTGACACGTTGGGCCAAAGAGCTGCCCTGTGACGGAATTGTCGCTATAGACGACGCCGTCGCGGCCGACCCTCTGCTCTCTTCGGTGATGAAAGGCGCTGTACAGGACACCAAAGTCTGGTTGTTTGATACGGCCACCGCGATTGAAAAACTGCCAAAAGTCATTGCCAGCGAGAAGCGTTATTTTGTCATTGGTAAATCCCCCGTGACGCTGAAACGCATTGAAGAAGCGGGTATCAGCCTGAAAAATGCCAACGGCAAGATTAATGTGGGTCCAATGAGTGCTCGTGCTGATACCACCACCATCGGCCCGAATCAGTCTGTCAACGGGGATGAAATTGCCGCTTTTGACTGGCTAACGCAGCATGGGCACTTGGTTGAGTTTCGCCTGGTGCCTGATGCCAGTTGCTACAGCTGGCAGGACGCACGTCAGAAGCTGAAATAAGGAGCGCACGATGATTATCGAAGCTACGTTGATTGGCATACTTTGCTATCTCGGCGCCCTCAGCAGTCCCTGGCTGCTGGGACTGACCGGCGGCTGGTACCTGATCACCCGCCCGCTGATTTCCGGAATGCTGGTCGGGATTATTCTCGGCGACATTAAAACCGGGATCATGATTGGCGTTGCGGTTCAGGCGGTGTATATCGCGATGGTCACGCCCGGCGGTTCAATGCCCGCCGACCTCAACTTTGTCGCTTACCCGGCAATTGCTTTAGGGATCCTTTCCGGAAAAGGACCCGAGGTCGCGGTCGCGCTGGCGGCCACCATCGGTATCGCCGGAACCATTTTGTTTAACGCGATGATGGTACTGAACTCTTTCTGGAACCACCGGGCAGATGTGGCGCTGGAACGGGGCGATGAACGCGGTATTTACCTGAACAGCGCCGTCTGGCCACAGGTGACAAACTTTGTCCTGCGTTTTGTTCCGACCTTTATTGCGGTCTACTTCGGGGCGCAATACATCAGCGGCTTTATGGACAGTTTGCCGAAAATTGTTCTGTCGACGATGAACGTACTGGGCGGCATTTTACCCGCCGTCGGGATCGCGATTTTGCTCAAGCAGATCATCAAAAACTACACCATGCTGATCTACTTCCTCGTCGGTTTTGTCTGCATCGTCTTTTTAAAACTCAACATGGTCGCGCTGGTGATCGTCGGTTCACTGCTGGCGTTGATCCATTACAACTACAAACCGGAACCGCCGCAGGCCGCGAATGCAAAGTCGGTAGCCGATGATGATGAGGATGAATTCTGATGGAAGAACGTACACTTACGCGTAAAGATCTTCGCCGCTGTTGGCGCGCATGGATGATGCACAACTTGTCATCGATGAGCTTTGAACGTCTGGAATCTTTTGGCTTTTGTCTGAGCATGCTTCCGGTGGCGAAAAAGCTCTATCCCGACGCAGCCCAACGTACTGAAATGCTGCGCCGCCACGCCTCGTTTTATAATACGGAACCCCAGATAGGCGCGATCGTAAATGGCATGGTGCTGGGGCTGGAAGAGAAAAAAGCGAACGGTGAGCCGATCGATGGGGAGACCATCAATACCCTGAAAGTTGGTCTGATGGGCCCTATTGCCGGGATCGGCGATTCAATGATCCCTGGCATGCTGATCCCTATCCTGCTCAGCATCGGTATGGCCCTGGCGGCCGGCGGTAATATTCTGGGGCCGCTGTTTTATACCGTTGCCTGGTTGGCCATCATCATTCCCGGCTCGTGGTTCCTGTTCCTGAAAGGCTACAAGATGGGTTCCGGCTCGGTGGAAATGCTGGTGAGCAGCAAGTCTGCCCGTCTGCGTGAAGCGTTATCGCTGCTGGGCGTGTTTGTCATGGGGGGCGTAGCGGCAAGTTACGTTAAGCTTGGCACCGGGCTGGAATTTATTACCAAAGATGGGGTGAATATCCATGTTCAACAGATGCTGGACGGTATCTTCCCGCAGTTACTGCCGCTGATTGTGGTACTTGGCACCTGGTATCTGATGGCCAAGCGTGGTGTGTCGCCAGTGAAAGCGATGATTTTACTGTTGATACTGGCCGCCCTCGGCGTCGCCACGGGCCTGTTTGCGGGGTAGTGCCTGTCATTTGCCGGATGGCACGTACGCTTATCCGGCCTACTGTACTGTGCCGCGTTTTTCAGTTTGTAGGCCAGACAAAATCAGTACCGGGGCTATGGCCCCGGCTCTTTATGGGTGAAAGTTTTGCCACAGCTCGGGATGCTTGTCCGGGCGCGAGATAAATTGAAAACGCGCCGGTTCCTCAACGAATTGCTGGTAAACAGGTGCGGAAGTAATCGAGAACTCCGTATATTGTCGGGGCGTTACGGCCTGCAGTCGTCCGGGAATGTAACGCGGATTATGCTGCCAGATAACGTTGTTTCCCTGCAGTAACGGGTACCACGCCAACCCTTTATGCGCACGCACGGCATCGTACTCAAAACCATATTCACGATCGCACCACGCGCCAAAGGTTAACGGGACATCCGGATCTGCGGATATGGTCGCATGCCCCCAACCGGGTGGTACCAACACTTTCTCACCGGGTCCGGCGATTACAGCAAAACAGCGGCCTGGGTCGTCCTCAACATACTCCTGCATATAGATTATCGCTTTTCCCTGCCAGATTTCGTACAGCTCCGGCGGGGACCAGCCGCTGTGCTGGCTGATACGATGAATATGTCCCTGACTACGCACCGGCTCTTCCCCCAACCGTCCCGCCGCATAGGTCACCACGCCAAATAACAGCATCCGCTTTTTCAACTCTTCGCGATCCTGCATTCGCGCCACATCCATCGCAATGGCATACACCTCTTGCGGCCCCTCACAATGCGGATCGCGCAGTGAGGTGCGAATGTCATCGAGTTGCCGAATTTCCGGCATCGGCCCGGTAACCTCATCCCCATAGCTAAAACCAAGCGGGTGATGATGAACCGTCATATCGAGGCCGTACGAATGCGCTAAGTCAGCCATTCTGTACCTCCTTCGCCTGAACCCTCTTATTTTCCTCAATGACCCTTATTCTGAAACCCCTGGCGAGCGCCGCATAATCATGTCCCGCAATCCCTGGCCATACGGCGAGCGCCGACAGCACCTCTTCCCCGGTATTGATTAACCGGTGCGCGGTAAAGCCGGGGATAATGTGGACGGATCCGGCGAATACCTTTTCCAGCCTCGCGTCGCCCTGTTCGGTTTGCAACAGCAGCAAACCGGTGCCACGCAGACCAAAATAGACTTCCCCCTGTTCGCGACGCGCATGGAAATGCCCGCGGGTCATAAAATACTCGCAGCCGACCCGGCCAGGATAAAGATGGGTAACGCCGGTGTAGAGTTCACCTTCAGCGGAAGACGTATCCAGCATCTCAACGTCATACACGACATGCTCGCCAGCCAACTGCTGACGGGCGTTTTCATCGGCAAAAACGTCAGTAAGATCCTGAATACGGGTAGATTTGCGCAATAACGGGCCATCGGCCAAAGCGCCGCTTGCCCACGCCACCTGCGGTGGCTGGATAAAAGAAAGGTTCATATGTGTCTCCGGCCCGAGGAGAACAACAGGATCAGATTAGCAGATTAATCGATTAACCTGCTAATTCTGTCTGCATATTGCGGGCCGGATCACAGCCTCAAGGGGCCAGTGCCAGCACCTCTGCCACCCACTGCTGGAATCCCTCAACGTCAAGATCCAGCGCAACCTGCGCATTTGCCGGATGCCCCAAGCGTCCTTCGATGTCCACCACCGTCGTACCCGAGGTATATTCGCCCTGGGTTTCAACCGCCACGAAACACGGCTGCAGGGTAAACAGTTCCGGGCGCACCAGCCAGGCAATGGCACACAGATCGTGCATTCGCAGCCCCGTATTCATACTGCCGCTACGGTAATGGCTAAACAGCGCATGCAGCATTTTCCCCGTCTGGTTAAGTTGGGGGAGCGTCGCCAGATAGTCCGGGGCGAGCATAGCCTGATTAGTGACATCCAGCCCACACATCACAATCTCCAGCCCGCTCTGGAAGACTTTCGCGGCGGCCTCGGGATCGATAGCAATATTAAACTCGGCGTTGGGTGTGAAGTTCCCGCGTCCGGCAGAGCCGCCCATAATCACCAGACGGTGAATGTTGAATACGCATTCAGGATAATGGGTCAGCAGCAGCGCAATATTGGTCAGCGGGCCAATTGCCACCAGCGTCACGGGCTGCGGGGCATGCATCAGCGCATCGCGAATCGCCTGGAAGGCGGGTTTTGCCATCGCCTGCCGGTCGTGCTCGACAAATTCATACCCTTCCATACCGGACTCGCCGTGCACGGAAGCGGCATCACGCAGCGGTCGCACCAGCGGCATTGATGCTCCCTGCGCCAGCGGAACATCCGCATTCCAGAAGTGCAGCAGTTGCAACGCATTACGGGTGGTTTTTTCCACCGACACATTGCCTGCTACCGTGGTCATCAGTTGCAGATCCAGCTCAGGGGCAAACAGCGCGGCGGCAATGGCCGCGGCATCATCAATGCCGGGATCGGTATCAAGAATGATCGGTAAGCGCATGGTTTCTCCATAAAAAATGCCAGACGTTAAGTCTGGCATCTTCTCATAATCGTAACCGGAAAGACTTACTCTACTTCACGAACATCCACACGCAGCTCTTTCGGCACTTCGAAAACGATGTTCTCTTCGCGGCCTTCCAGTGGGATCGCTTCCCCACCGCCAAGCTCTTGCAGGCGAGCAATCACGTTTTGCACCAGGATATCCGGCGCCGAGGCTCCGGCCGTCACGCCCACACACTTCGCTTCTTTCACCCACGCTTCCTGAATGTCGGTCGCATCGTCAATCAAATACGCCGCTTTCCCCATTCGCTGGGCCAGTTCAGCCAGACGGTTGGAGTTAGAGGAGTTCTTCGAGCCGACCACCAGCACAACATCAGCCTGTTCCGCCAGCGCGCGAACCGCTTCCTGACGGTTGGTGGTGGCATAACAGATATCGTCTTTGCGCGGCCCGACAATTTTCGGGAAGCGTTGACGCAGCGCATCAATAACGTCAGAAGTGTCGTCAACGGAAAGCGTTGTCTGCGTCATGAAGGATAATTTTCCTTCATTTTTCACATTCAGTTTCAGCACATCATCCGGTGATTCAACCAGATACATTCCCCCTTGCGGGTTGCTGTACTGGCCCATTGTGCCTTCGACTTCCGGGTGCCCGGCGTGCCCAATCAGAATGGATTCTTCGCCACGACGACTGGCGCGGGCAACTTCCATATGCACTTTCGTTACCAGCGGGCAGGTCGCATCAAAAACCGTGAGGTCACGGCCTTTGGCTTCGTTACGCACCGCCTGAGATACGCCATGAGCGGAGAAAATCAGGATCGCGCCATCCGGCACTTCGCTGATTTGCTCGATAAAAATAGCGCCGCGCTCGCGCAGGCTATCCACCACATAGCGGTTATGCACCACTTCGTGACGGACATAAATCGGCGCGCCATAAATAGCCAGCGCGTTTTCCACAATGCTGATAGCGCGGTCTACGCCAGCGCAAAAACCGCGCGGGTTGGCCAACAGGATCTGCATTTTACGCCTCCAGTGCCGGTTCGACTTCCAGCACTTCAATATCAAAATGAACGGTATGCCCGGCCAGCGGATGGTTGAAATCAACCGTGATCGAATCACCGTTGATTTCGCGGATCACGCCAGGCATCTCACTGCCGTCCATTGCGGTAAAGAGCATGATAGCGCCAATTTCTGGCTCGCCCGCGTCCATAAACTCCCGACGCGAGAAATACTGAATTAAGTCCGGACTTGACACGCCAAAGGCGGCATCCGGTTCCAGAGCAAAAGTGGTTTTATCACCTTCTTTTAGCCCCAGCAGGTGTTGTTCCAGTCCTTCAGACAGAGAACCGTCGCCCAGGCGAAACAGCGCAGGCTTGCCGTTATTGCGGGTTGACTCTGCGGTGGAGCCATCGTCGAGCTTAAGGGTGAAGTGCACCAGCACCGCACTGTTACTCTGTACTGATTTAGACATGCAGGTTGCTCTTTAAAATTGCTGCCGCTTGTTTGCCCGGTGGCGCTACGCTTACCGGGCAAACAAGGATCGCAGTATATTGTAGGCCGGATTAGCATAGCGCCATCCGGCATTTTTTTATGCGGCTTTTTTCTCTTTCGACGGCAGGAAGCCTTCGAGAACAATCAATGCCGCGCCGATACAGATAGCAGTATCGGCCAGATTGAAGGTCGCGAAATGCCAGTCGCCGACGTAAAAGTCAATCATATCAACCACGAAGCCGTGCCACAGGCGGTCGAACAAGTTGCCCAGCGCACCGCCAATGATTAACGCATACGCGATGTTGTTCAGCTTTTGCGTCGCCTTCGAGCGATACATCATCACCATCAGGATGACGCAAATACCGATGGCGATGCCGGCAAAGAACCAACGTTGCCAGCCGCCGCTGTCGGCTAAGAAGCTAAACGCCGCACCATAGTTACGCGCGTAGTGCAGATTAAGCGACGGAAACAGCGACACTGTATCCCCCAGAGCAAAGTTCTGGAGGATCAGGTATTTGCTGCCTAAATCGATAATCAGCACGACTACCACCAGCCACAGCCAGCGTAGTCCTGTTGAACAAAGAGGCTTACTCATCAGGCAAACTTACGTTGTTCGCCATCACCGGCGATGTTGCTGACACAGCGTCCGCAGATATCTGCATGTTCCGCCACCTGGCCGACGTCGGTAGTGTAATGCCAGCAGCGCGGGCATTTCTCACCTTCGGCTTTGCTCAGTACGATTTTCAGACCTTTGAGCAGTTCGCTCTGCTGAGCATCAGCAGGAGCCGCTGCATAATCCGCAACCGTCGCACCAGAGGTCAGAAGTACAAAACGCAACTCTTCGCCCAGCGCGGTCAGTTTCGCCGCCAGCTCAGGTTCAGCGTACAGGGTCACTGCAGCCTCCAGAGAACCACCGACTTTCTTATCCGCACGCGCCTGTTCGATGACTTTGTTCACTTCGCCACGCACTTTCAACAGCTCGTCCCAGAAGGCATCGTTCATCGCTTCGGTTTCGCCTAAGCCAAACAGACCTTCGTACCATTCACCGGTAAAGACATACTTCTCACGATCGCCCGGCAGGTAGCCCCAGATTTCATCGGCGGTGAAGGACATGATCGGCGCCATCCAACGAACCAGCGCTTCAGCGATATGGAACAGCGCTGTCTGGCAGCTACGACGCGCCACGCTATCCGCTTTCGCGGTGTACTGACGGTCTTTGATGATGTCGAGGTAGAACGAACCCATTTCGACGGAGCAGAAGCGCATCAGGCGCTGTACCACTTCGTGGAAGTCATAGGCTTCATAGGCTTTCAGGATTTCGTCCTGCGCCGCTTGCGCACAACCTACCGCCCACCTGTCCAGCACCACCATCTCTTCCGGTTTCACCATGTCTTTAACCGGATCGAACCCATTCAGGTTCGCCAGCAGGAAGCGCGCGGTGTTACGGATACGACGATAGCTGTCGGCAGCACGTTTCAGGATTTCGTCAGAAACAGCCATTTCACCGGTATAGTCGGTTGAAGCCACCCACAGACGCAGAATATCCGCGCCCAGTTTGTTCATCACATCCTGCGGAGAAACGGTGTTACCGATAGACTTGGACATCTTACGGCCCTGACCATCAACGGTGAAACCGTGAGTCAGTACCTGGCGATAAGGTGCTTTGCCTTTCATGGCGGTGGAGATCATCAGAGATGACATGAACCAGCCACGGTGCTGGTCAGAGCCTTCCAGATACATATCTGCCGCATGGCCTGCAAACTCAGGACGTACGTCCACGACGGAGGAGTGGGTTGAACCAGAGTCGAACCACACGTCCAGCGTATCCGGGACTTTGACATACTGGTCAGCTTCGTCACCGAGGATATCTTTCGGATCGAGATCCCACCACGCCTGGATGCCGTCAACTTCAACGCGTTTAGCCACTTCTTCCATCAGTTCGATAGCGCGCGGATGCAGCTCTTCGGTGTCTTTGTGAACAAACAGAGACATCGGCACACCCCACGTACGCTGACGGGAGATACACCAGTCAGGACGGTTGGCAACCATCGATTCAATACGCGCCTGGCCCCAGTCCGGGATCCACTGCACGCCTTTGATCTCTTTCAGGGACTGCGCGCGCAGGCCTTTCTGATCCATGCTGACGAACCACTGCGGCGTCGCACGGAAGATGATCGGTGACTTGTGACGCCAGCAGCATGGGTAGCTGTGCTGCATCTTCTCAACGTGCAGCAGCGCGCCTTTTTCG
Source organism: Citrobacter sp. MGH105 (assembly GCF_001037485.2). Lineage (NCBI taxonomy): Bacteria > Pseudomonadati > Pseudomonadota > Gammaproteobacteria > Enterobacterales > Enterobacteriaceae > Citrobacter > Citrobacter sp. MGH105. The sequence goes on from NZ_CP073048.1 coordinate 4,315,922, forward strand.
CTCAGCAGCGCAACGATTTTGTCGTTGGCTTTAAAGACGTTCACGCCGTCCAGATCCGGGTAAGTACCCGCCAGGTATGCGCCGTCCGGGCCAACCGGGTTAGCGATTTCCAGACCGTATTTCTGGCTGATGACGTAGTCATCCGGACCGTGACCGCCAGCGGTATGAACCGCACCGGTACCCGCATCCAGCGTAACGTGATCGCCAAGGATAGCTGGTACATCAAAGCCCATAAACGGATGGGTAAAGCGCAGCAGTTCCAGCTCAGCGCCTTTAACGGTGCCGAGAATGGTGTATTCAGCCGCGCCAATACGCTGCATGACGCTTTCAACCAGATCTTTCGCCAGAATCACAGCCTGGCCGTCAATCTGCACCAGCGCATAGTCAAAATCAGGTGCCAGAGAGATTGCGCGGTTCGCCGGTAACGTCCACGGGGTAGTGGTCCAGATAACCAGAGAGATCGGGCCGTTGACGTCAGAAACGCCAAATTTCGCTTTCACCGCGTCCTGATCGGCGGCGTGGAACGCCACGTCGATGGACGGGGAGGTTTTGTCATAATACTCAACTTCCGCTTCCGCCAGCGCGGAACGGCAGTCAACGCACCAGTGCACCGGCTTCGCACCTTTGTGCAGGTGACCGTTACCGATGATTTTACCCAGCGCACGAATGATGTTGGCTTCGGTTTTGAAGTCCATGGTCAGGTACGGATGCGACCAGTCGCCCAGTACGCCAAGACGGATAAAGTCTTTACGCTGACCGTCAACCTGGGTCGCTGCGTATTCGCGGCACTTGGCACGGAACTCAGCGGCGGTAAACTTCTCGCCCGGTTTGCCGTATTCCTGCTCTACTTTCAGCTCGATCGGCAGACCGTGGCAGTCCCAGCCCGGAACGTAAGGCGAGTCATAACCCGTGAGTCCTTTGGACTTCACGATAATGTCTTTCAGAATCTTGTTAACCGAGTGACCAATATGAATGCTGCCATTCGCATAAGGAGGGCCATCATGCAGAATGAAGGTTTTTTTGCCTTTTTTGGCCGCACGAATGATGCCGTACAGGTCATCATCAGTCCAACGCGCCAGCATTCCCGGTTCGCGCTTGGCGAGATCGCCGCGCATCGGGAACCCTGTTTCCGGCAAATTCAGGGTTGATTTATAGTCACTCATCAGATTCTCGGTTCCGTATTTAAAACTCGTATAGGCATTAAGCCGGTTTTGTTAGCCCAAAAAATTCACGGGCAGTCAACTCATCACGCGCAATCTGCGCTTTTAGCTCATCCAGCGAGGCAAATCGCTGTTCACTGCGTATTTTTTTACGCAGTACTACATCTATATGGCGACCATACAGGTCCATTACAACGTCCAATAGATGCACTTCCAACTGTTGGCGTACGCCTGCTACCGTCGGGCGGGTGCCGATGTTGGCGACGCCGGGCAACGGTTTGTCACCCAGTCCCATCACTTCAACCGCATAAACCCCTTTCACCGGAGAAACCTGGCGACGCAGCGGTAAGTTTGCCGTCGGAAAACCGATGGTGCGCCCTAATTCATCACCGTGAACGACACGTCCTGAGATAGTAAAAGGATGCCCAAGCAGGCTTTCGGCCAGTTGCAGGTTATCTTCTGCCAGCGCCTGACGTACCGCGGTGCTGCTAATGCGCACACCGCCTTCGCAGAAGGTTTGGGTGCTGGTGATATCAAAACCATACTCAGCGCCCGCTTCCTGTAATAACAAGAAATCGCCCGCTCGGCTAGCGCCAAAGCGGAAATCATCACCAACGGCAAGAAATTGTACACCAAGGCGCTTAACCAGCAGATCGCTGATGAAGGTCTGCGCCGTTAATGCCGCAAAGCGCCTGTCAAAACGCACGCACAGCACGTAGTCCACGCCGCATTCCGCCAGATAACGCAGTTTTTCGCGCAGGCGAGTGAGGCGCGCAGGTGACTTGTCGGTCGCAAACAGCTCTAGCGGCTGCGGCTCGAAAATCATCACCATCACCGGTAAATTGCGTTTGCGCCCTTCTTCCCGTAAACCCTGCAGCAACGCACGGTGGCCACGGTGCACGCCGTCGAAATTACCAATAGTCAGCACACACCCATGCGGGGCCTGACTGAGATTATGTATGCCTCGTATCAGCTTCATGTCTGGCTCAAAACAGTGAAAATCGTGAAAGTATACCCTGTACCGCGGTCAACGTTAACCGGCGATTGTTTCTACGAAACAGAAAGAGGATTGTTTTCATTGTTATGAAACAAATTGCAGACCTTCATGGGCACGCCAATGCAATTTTTCTCGTGGAAAAGCTGTATTCACGCCACGCAAGCTGGTAGAATCCTGCGCCATCACTACGCAACGAGTGCTGCAATTTAAACGGCGCTTATTTGCACAAATCCATTGACAAAAGAAGGCTAAAAGGGCATATTCCTCGGCCTTTGAATTGTCCATATAGAACACATTTGGGAGTTGGACCTTGGCTAATATCAAATCAGCTAAGAAGCGCGCCGTTCAGTCTGAAAAGGCCCGCAAGCACAACGCTAGCCGTCGCTCTATGATGCGTACTTTCATCAAGAAAGTATACGCAGCTATCGAAGCTGGCGACAAAGCTACTGCACTGAAAGCATTTAACGAAATGCAACCAATCGTGGACCGTCAGGCTGCTAAAGGTCTGATCCACAAAAACAAAGCTGCACGTCATAAAGCAAACCTGACTGCACAGATCAACAAACTGGCTTAATCGCCTGCTTGTTGTCGCTTTGTGAAAAAACCCGCGCAAGCGGGTTTTTTTATGCCTGCTATCTGACGTTTTTCTCTTTAGCCACTGATGTTGTTCTCGCTCGTTCACGCTCTTCCTGACCAGCCTGTTTTTTCAGCTCTCCCATCCTCAGTCGCGTCGCGTAATACTTGAAAGTTATTTTCTTTCACTGTTTTCCTTTTTTTATTTCATTATTAATAAAACTGTGACCACCTTAGCAAATAGAAACATCGTTCATTCAAAAACGAATAAACGCAATCCTGATGTAAGATTTGATAATTGATTGCCGCGGTAGGGTTAACTACTTTTCATGTACACCTTACTCACTCATTTTAATCTGAGGATAAATTCAGTAACGACATAAAAATAATATTTAAAACTTGCTTAGAAAGTAGAAGCTGTTTTTCTGGGCGTATCGTTCCAGTATCGGAGTTATTATTATGAGTTCTGTTATTGAGGATACCCAGTCATGCGGGTCAACATCATTATCTTTACTACAGCGTATTAGCTACGGCTCTTTGGATGTGGCGGGTAATCTGCTGTATTGTTTCGGTTCAACTTACATTTTATATTTCTACACAGACGTTGCAGGTATTAGCCTCGCTGTAGCAGGCGTCATCCTGCTGCTGGCGCGTATTGTCGATGGCATAGACGCCCCCATATGGGGGATCATCATCGATAAAACGCGTTCGCGTTACGGTAAATGCCGCCCCTGGTTTTTATGGTTGCCATTACCTTTTGCCGTATTCAGCGCCCTGTCATTTTGGTCTCCTGATATCAGTATGACCGGAAAAGCTATCTATGCAGCAATATCTTATATGATTGCTAGCATTCTATTTACCGGACTTAATACACCACTCAGTGCAATATTACCTCTGATGACCTTATCGCCTAAGGAAAGACTGGTTTTAAATTCCTGGCGAATGACCGGTGGGCAGATTGGGGTTTTATTAATGAATGCGACTGCACTGCCGTTAGTTGCTTTTTTAGGTAACGGAAATGATCATGCGGGTTTTATTTATACGGCGATTATATTTGCCGTAATATCCTGTTCGCTAACGCTTTTCGCCTTTAAAAATATCCGTGAAATGGATACGGATAAAATACAGCAAGAACCTAAATTGCCGATGAAAAAGAGTTTTGCGGCAATGAAAGGCAACTGGCCATGGATCCTGATGGTGCTGGCAAACCTGATCTTCTGGATTGCCCTACAACAACGCTCCACAACGATTGTCTACTATCTGACCTACAATCTCGACCGCAAAGATCTGGTTCCGCTGATTAATAGCCTGGCGACAATTCAGATCCTGTTTATCATCGCTATCCCCTTCTTTAGCAAATACCTGGCTAAAACATGGATATGGGTAGGCGGTCTGCTGGTCGCCGCGCTTGGCGGCGTCATGATGTGGCTGGCAGCAGATAACATTCCTTTTCTCATCGCCGCCTGGATACTCGGCAATATCGGCAGCGGTATCGCCTGCTCAATGCCGTTTGCCATGCTGGGCTTCGCAGTCGACTTCGGCGCATGGAAGACGGGTATTAAGGCTACCGGCATTCTTATCGCCTTCGGCAGCACCTTCTGCATCAAGATGGGTAGTGGCCTCGGTACCGCTTTCGCTGCCTGGATCATGAACTGTTTTGGCTATGTCCCCAACCATGCCCAGAGTGCTGCGGGTCTGGAGGGAATTACCTGGGCCTTTATCTGGGCACCCGCCCTACTCTTCGCGCTCGCAGCGATCCCACTACTTTTCTTTCGTAAATACGAAGCGATGGAAGAGAAGATTCGCCACGATCTGGAAACCATCAACTAAAAACGATCTTTACCTTCACCCTCGAAATATGGGAGGCACCACCATGCCATTTATGCAACATGACCCGCGTCGCCTGGTCTGGCAGCAAAACGATCGCTATTTATGGATTGAACCCTGGGGCGAGAACAGCCTGCGCGTACGCAGTGGCCGTCATCTGCCGGTAATGAGAAATGAAGACTGGGCATTGACTGAGCCAGTCGCAGAAAGCCACTGCCACATTGATTATGAGCAACACCAGGCGACGCTGACCAACGGCAAAATTATCGCTATCGTCAATCAAAAAGGACAAGTGACCTTTTACCGTCATCCGCACAAACCTCTGTTGCAGGAGTTCTGGCGCTTGCGGGGCGAAATTGGCGAGGATGAATCTTCTCACGGCCAGTACGTCAGCGCACTCAACCTTGAAGGGCGCGAATTCCGACCTATTCAGGGTGGGAAATATTCACTTAAAGCCCGCTTCGAAGCCACCGAAGGGGAAAAAATTTATGGTATGGGGCAGTATCAACAGGCTAACCTGGATCTCAAAGGATGCGTTCTTGAGCTGGCGCAACGTAACTCCCAGGCCTCAGTACCGTTTATGCTCTCCAGTCTGGGCTACGGATTTTTATGGAACAACCCGGCAGTCGGGCGCGTAACCTTTGCCCACAACGTTACCGAATGGGAAGCACAGGTCAGCGAACAGCTGGACTACTGGATCACGGCTGGCGATACCCCGGCAGAAATTAGCCGGGCTTACGCGCTGGCTACCGGCACACCGCCGATGATGCCGGACTACGCCATGGGATTCTGGCAGTGCAAACTCCGCTATCGGACGCAGGAAGAGCTGCTGGAGGTTGCCCGCGAATATAAGCGCCGCAATCTGCCTATCTCGGTGATCGTTATCGACTTCTTTCACTGGCCGAATCAGGGTGACTGGATGTTCGATGCACGAGACTGGCCCGATCCTGATGCCATGATTGCCGAGCTGAAATCGCTGGGAATTGAGCTGATGGTCTCCGTCTGGCCGACGGTGGATAACCGCACCGAAAGCTATCGGGAGATGCGCGAAAACGGCTGGCTGGTACAAACGGAACGTGGCTTGCCGATCAATATGGATTTCCTCGGCAACACCACTTTCTTTGATGCTACCCATCCGGGTGCGCGGGACTACGTCTGGGGCAAAGCCAAACGCAACTATTATGATAAAGGCGTGAAGCTATTCTGGTTAGACGAAGCCGAACCTGAGTTCAGCGTTTATGACTATGACAACTATCGCTACCATGCCGGGCCGGTACTGGAAGTGGGCAATATCTACCCGCGAATGTACGCCAAAACCTTTTTTGATGGTATGAAAGCCGATGGTGAAGACAAGGTTATCAACCTGCTACGCTGCGCCTGGGCCGGCAGTCAAAAGTATGGCGCACTGGTCTGGTCAGGTGATATTCACTCCTCGTTTAGATCGCTACGCAACCAGTTTGCCGCCGGACTCAATATGGGAATCGCGGGGATCCCGTGGTGGACGACGGATATCGGTGGTTTTCATGGCGGTAATATTCACGACCCGCGTTTCCATGAACTGCTGATCCGCTGGTTCCAGTGGGGCGTATTTAGCCCGGTGATGCGTCTGCACGGCAACCGCGATCCGCAGATTTTACCGGAACAACCGTACCGGGATGGTATCGCCCAGTGTCCTACCGGTGCACCGAACGAAGTCTGGAGCTACGGTGAGGACGTGTGCGACGTACTGACGGGTTGCCTGGCGTTGCGAGAGAAACTGAAGCCCTATATCAAAGCGCTGATGGAGGAAACCCATAAGCACAATACGCCAGTGATGCGCCCCCTGTTTTTTGATTTCCCCGAACAGGAAACAAGTTGGGCAATCACTGACCAGTACTGTTTTGGTCCTGACCTGCTGATTGCCCCCGTAATGCATGAAGGTATGCGCGAACGTGATATCTGGCTACCGGAAGGGGAAACATGGACGGATCTTACGACCGGCGAGAGTTATTCGGGAGGGCAAACGTTGCACTATGCCGCGCCATTGAACAGAATTCCGGTATTTATCCGCGAAGGTGGGCAGTATCGTAGCTTATTGAGGCTATAGCATGAAACCGGCTGCGGGTGAGTACCGCAGCCGGAAGTATTACGGTAAGTATGTCTACTGTGGCTTGAACAATGCCGAGTAGTCCGCATTGCAAATACGCTGCACCGCCGGGTGCTGGATCATTCTTTCCGCAAATATGGCGTGATACTCTTCCATCACATTTTCTACGCGTCCAATTTCAACAATAGAATCATCAGCATAGAAATTGTGCGAATACAGAGTTGGTGCAACAAAAATAGCATTATGCGTTGCCCCAAACGCTTTCATCAGCGCAGCGTCATCAAACTCACCGAGGATTTCGACATTCAATCCCTGTGAGTTGATCCAGTTCAGCAGCTTACGTCCGAGCATCGAACGACGTCCAGGGATCAGCAACCGACGTTCCTCAAGGCAGGCCGGGAATGGTTTTTCAGGCAGCGGTTTGGTGCACCAAAAACTCACGCTGCACTCGCCTATCCGCACTGAGAACAACCCTTCCTGCTGCGTAGAATCAATCGGACAGTCGGAGATAATCATATCCAGCTTATGCTGGCTGAGTTGATCCAACAGCATCTCGTGCGTTGACTCAAAACAACGCAGATGGATTTGTTCATCTTCAACCACAGCGGCATCCAGTACGCTGCTGACCAACTGCTTCGATAGCGCATCCGCCACGCCGACATCGAACAGCAAATTAGACTCTTTGCGGTAGTTCACGATATCCAGCATTTCCTGGCTTAAGGTGAACATCTTATCCGCGTAACGAAAAACCAATTCGCCTAACTCACTGGGCTCCAGCCCACGCCCCTTCCGCTTAAACAATTTTCCCTGTAAGCGTTCCTCAAGCGCTTTAATCTGCCCGGTAATGGTCTGCGGTGTCAGATAAAGCGCTTCTGCTGCACCAACCACTGACCCTTCTTTATAGACATGCCAAAAGTAGTACAGATGGTTGTAATTTATATGAGACATACTCTCTCCCTGAAAATTGTCACGAAAGGGTTATCCCGTCAGGCTGATGCGTTCAACCGGGCACGTAACCAGCAGTAACCTATCACTGCCGACAACAAGGAGCCGATCAGGATCCCCAGTTTTGCCCAGTTAATCAGCTCAGGATCGACGTTGCCAAACGCCAGGCTGGCAATAAAAATCGACATCGTAAAGCCAATACCGCAAAGAATACCGACCGCCATAATCTGCTGGAAATTCGTTCCTTCCGGCAATTGCGCCACCTTGAGGCGTAACGCCAGCCAGCAAAATAGACTGATACCCAACGGCTTACCGATCAACAAACCCGCAATGATCCCCAGCGGTAATATCGAGGTCAGTCCATCAATAGTGACGCCCTGCAGCGAAACGCCCGCATTGGCGAAGGCAAACAGCGGCAGGATAAGATATGCCACCCATGGATGCAGAACATGCTCCAGTCGCTTCGCCGGTGAACGTCCGTGTTTTTCCTTCAATGGAATGAAGAAGCCCACGATCACGCCCGCCAGCGTTGCATGCACGCCAGACTTCAGTACGGCAGTCCACAGCACTACGCCGACCAGAATATAAATACCGGTGCGTCTCACTCCGCACAGATTCAATCCTGCCAGAACAAGGATCGCGCACGCGGCAACGCCCAGCGACAGCAGTGAGAGATCGCTGGTATAGAACAGTGCGATAATGACGATAGCGCCGAGGTCATCAATAATCGCCAGCGCCATCAGGAAGATTTTCAACGCCAGAGGTACACGGCTGCCCAACAACGCCAGCACACCTAACGCAAAAGCGATATCCGTTGCCGCCGGGATCGCCCACCCTTCACGGGTGATGGGATCGGCATAGTTGAATGCCAGGTACAGCAGCGCCGGGACAATCATGCCCCCGATAGCAGCAATGATCGGGAACGCCGCCTGACGCAGACTGGCCAGCGAACCTTGCATTAACTCGCGCTTTACTTCCAGACCAATCAACAGGAAGAACACCGCCATCAACGCGTCGTTGATCCACAGCAGCATATTTTTGTTGATCTCAAGCGCGCCAACCCGCAGTTGAACGGGCGTTTCCAAAAAGGCGTGGTACCATCCACTGGTAACCCCGATATTTGCCATCAGCATAGCGACCACGGCTGCGATGATCAGAATGATGCCCCCCGAGGCGTCACTACTAAAAAAACGATGCAGATGTTTCACTTTTATTCTCTCTATTGGGTGAATACTTCGTAAATACTATCTTACACTCTCAAAAAGCTCGTTAAAATTAGATTATTTGTGATTGATAGATCGGTTTTTACGAAGCATACATCCAGGAGGGAACGGCTGAAAATCAGTACTTAACCTTAGCAGTCATGTCGTTCGATGTGGCGGGCATTGAATGCATAGCGGAGATAATCCAGCGTTGAGACGACATTACCTGGTGACATATGGTTAAGTTGTGTCAAAAACGGATGACTATTGATGTACGTAATAAATTCCGTTGCTCCGGCAAGCGTAGCATGACGCAGCATGCCCGTTTTTTTATTACCCGTTAGGCTACATGCCGCTATCGCATAATCTTGGGTAGAGTAAGTACGCCAGACATTATTACGAATCCCCCCACTTTGAAACATGCGGTACGGAATATCACGTTGCGCAGGCCTGTCCCCTCTTTCCTTCACAAACGAGATATGGCAGCGCCCTTGCTGGACGTGCTGTAAATTAGCCATCATGCAACCGCCTAATATGAAGCACTCATGATCAATGTAATGCTGAACATTGAGGGAGCGTTCATCAGTAAGTGTTTTGACTAACTCAAAATGCCGATAAGCCGGCAGGACGGGTTTTACCAGCATCCCGGTATCATTTCTGTACAGCGTTGCAGGACCATAATCCACATCAAACAAGGTATTTCGTCGCATTGTCATCAGTTCCTTGCGCTGGACAAGATGCGCTAACGTGCCGGGGGGTAAACGTTCTTCGTAGTAGGAAGCATACTGGTACTCCCCCTCAACAGGCTGGGTTGAATAATTAGTCGAAACGGCAATAACTCGACCGCTATTTTCCTCAACCGTAACCAGAACATACAGACTGTTGTCACTACTGTTAAATTTAATCCGAAAAGCACGCGTACTCATCACCAGGTCGAATTTCGGAATAACAAACTCACGTTCAGCCTGATTTGCCTTACGGGATAATTTTAGTAGAACGCGGTTCAGGCCCGTGCTGTCGACAGATAGCGCCGTGCGAATATCAACAAGTGAAGCGCCCTCCAGGATAAGCCGGGCAAGATCTTCCAGACGAGGATCGTCTTTATGCCTGACAGGAGAAATAAACGTTTTATGACATTGCAGACAATAAACTCGCGGTTCCCCCTGAGCAGAAAAACCATACTTTTTTAATGACGAACTGCCGCAGGCTGGACAACCCTTAACTAACCCCTTCCATGACTGGTTTACCGACTGACGAAAAAGGTTAAGAGAGCGCTCAGAAATGATAGGGAAAAAAAAGCCACATTCCCGGCACAGGATATTTTTCCCCTGTGCCAAGTAATCAGGGCTATTAAAGACCCCAAGGTTTTTACAATCAGGTGTTTTACACACATCTACATTGATTCGAGAAAACATATTCACTCCCTGCGAATATTGCTATCACACAAATATTGATTTTATCTCTGCGGGTGAAATTCCATTTTCATAGAGCGTTTTCATCGCATTCATCGTTGGGCTGGTATGGGCAAAAAAAGCCTGGTAACCCGCGCACAGGTAGTTTTGATTCGAAGAACCAGAAACCGAAGGTAAAAAACGATGCTTAGGGCAACCACCATAACAGGCAAACTGCCACTGACAGGCATGACATTCCTGTGCCATTGTTCGGCGCTTATCGTCGCCAAACTGTCGATTTTGTTGGCTGTTGTTCATTGTGCGCAACGTCATATCCTGGATATTTCCCAGTTTGTACTGTGGGTAAACAAAATGGTCGCAATTATAGACATCGCCATTCATTTCCAGCGCAAACGCACTACCGCAGGTTGGCGCAAATACACATACCTGTGGCGGTAATCCACACCAGGCAGCTAAAGTTTGCTCAAAAACCTGTACACCTACATCGCCAATGTCGTTACGGATCCAGACATCAAAGATTGCATTAAGAAAATGGCCAAACTCGATAGATTCGACAGACCAGGGCATCATTGCGGTTTGTTTATCAACAGGATGTGCCAATCCTGTGTCACCACTTCTCTCAACCAGCGGAATAAACTGCATATAACGGCTGCCAATGTTTTTCAGATATTCATAGACCTGCAGCGGATAACGCATATTTGTACGGTTAACGACCGTCAGCGTATTAAACTCGACATCGTGACGTACCAGACATTTAATGGCTTGCTCAACCTTTTCGTGAGTCGGCTTTCCTGAACGCGTAACGCGCCATTCATCATGCAAAGCTGCATCACCGTCAATGGAAACCCCAACCAGGACGTTATGCTGCTTAAAAAACATCGCCCATTCGTTATCAATCAAAATACCGTTGGTCTGGAACGTATTGATTATTGTCTTTTCACCCGCGTATATCTGCTGAAGTTCGACCGCCCGTCGAAAAAATGGCAGCCCCATCAACGTTGGTTCCCCTCCTTGCCAGGCAAAAATCACCTCATCCACATCCTGCGCGGCGATATGCTGTTTGATAAAAAATTCAAGCGTATCTTCAGACATCTTGTAATTGGCTTTTCTTTGCGGATAGAGCTTCTCTTTCTCCAGGTAAAAACAGTATTTACAATCCAGATTGCATACCGAACCCGTCGGTTTAATCATGACCTGACAACTTTTCCTGCTCATCATCATTCAAGCCTATAAATAAAAGAACCTGACTCAGCGCTAAAGCACTGAGCCAGGCGGGCAGAGCCCTAAGTGGCATACATGGTATTTCTTATAATTATTCGATTAGCCCCAGGTGACCGGCGTAGGCTTGTCACCGCGTGCTTTCATTAACGAGTCGTTATCAATATCCTGTTTATATTTCAGGAATTTACCGTAGAGTTGTTTTTCAATATCAGGCTGTTTGCCGATCTGGTTCAGTGTCTCAAAACGATCTTTTTTCAGGTTATAGAGATACTTGGGTTTATTCTCACGATCGATGATCATTTTCCAGTCACCATCACGAATAGCCCATTCATCAGTAGGATCATCCTGGAATGGCATATCGATACCGAAAATCAGCGGTTTTTCACGTTTTAAGGTTTTCTGTTCCAGTAATGGAATCAAAGACTGCCCATCATAGGTGCGATCGGTAGGGAGCTTGAAGTTCATCATATTTGCCAGGGTCGGCAACCAGTCGAGGCCATAGACAGGCGTATCTGTCACCATTCCCTGCGGAATATGCTTACCATATTTGATAATTGCCGGAACGCGGATCCCGCCCTCCCACAGGTTATCTTTACGACCGCGAAGACCATCCGTTTCACCCGCCAGGTTTAACTCATACACTTTACGCGCTTCACGAGTGACAGGTCCGTTATCACTGGTAAAGATAACAATGGTGTTATCTTCTTCACCCATTGCCTTTATCTTATCCATTACTTTACCGACCTGAGCATCCATATAACTGATGTTGGCGTAATACTCACCTGTGCCACGCCAGGGTTTATCAGCCCAATCACCGTAGAACAGATCGGGATGCTGTTTCTGGTAGGCACTCATGTATTGTGAATACATATCGAGGTATTTTTTCGGTGAGGCCAGCGGGCTATGGACCTCAGTAAATGCAACGTATAAGAAGAAAGGTTTATCGTCTTTCTTGTTATCCAGCCAGTTAACAACTTCTGAACTAACCAGTTCACCGCTAAATGTTTCTGCTCTGCCAATCGGTTTGCCATTACGCACGAATCCGGTCGGATGCACAGTGCCATAGCGTGGACGCTCTTTCGCATTATCTAAAGTGGAATCGGTCACAAACCCGGCTGCATTCACCAGACCATAGTCAAACCCCATATCTTTAGCTTGCGGTTGGTCTGTTCGATCACCACCGGCATTGAGGTGTAATTTACCCATCATCGCCGTATCGTAGCCTTGCGCTTTCAGCAGATTAGCAATCGTCAGCTCATTACGGCCCAATGCCACATCTTTCCCTTCCGGGATCCAGGAACGGATCCCCGTGCGGAACGGCATTCGTCCAGTTAATAACCCAGCACGAGAAGGGGAGCACAGCGGAGCTGGCGCATAGTAGTCGGTAAATTTCACCCCTTCCTGAGCTAATTTATCGATATTAGGTGTTTTAACAATTTGATGACCATATGCCGCGAGATCGCCATAACCCAAATCATCAGCCAAAATAATCACTAAATTAGGCTGTTTCGCTGAAGCAGCCTGCGCTAAATGTAATGTGCTCCCGGCGCACAGTGCCAACCCAATCATGCTGGCAACGACTGTTCTTTTCATTTCAGTTCCTTTAATTTTAATTAAAATGAATATCCGATCATATAAATCATCTGATCCCCGTAACCGTCATAACCCAATTTGTTTTCAAAATAACGATACGTTACCGTAGCTTTCCATCGTGGATAAAACTTCCATGCCAGCGTTAATCCACCATTTAAACCATTCCGACCAAATTGCTGTTCCGCATAAGCATCATTTCTATCAAGCTCAATTTCATTCCAGTCAGATAAAACAAACTTCTCACCAAATAAGGTAAAATTGTAAGCCGCAGTCCAGCCAATAACGTAGCCATTCCAGCCGCTGGTTTGTCCGTATCGTTGTGATACATAGTCACCTGATTGGTTATGCAAGCCGATATAAGGTTTAAAGAAACCCCAATCTCCACTCCACCCCAGATAACCGAGTCCATAAAACATATCCAGATCGTCACCCCAAGAGTTGTCCCATTGACCGTATATCTTGCCAAAGAAGGTATAGTCAGAATCAAAAAGACGCACATGGGTCATAGCAGAGACAGTATGGTTACGGCCCGCCACTGCATGGTTTAATACGTTGCTTTCAATAAAAGAATAGAATTCAGCCTCTCTGAAATTGACGCCAAAATCAGCCGTTGCTTTCCAAACTTCACCGCGGTGCACATTCACAAAACCGCTATTCCAGTCTGCATAACCAGCGTTAATTGACCCAAAAGAGTTTTTATATTCCAGAGCCTGTACATTTTGGCTAAAAAGAGCTGGCGCGGCTAATACAAGACTAGCCAATAGTATTTTCTTTATCCGAGGCATTGAATTTATTCCCCATAATTATAATTTATCCATCAATGAATGAAGGTTCGCTGCGGTGATAAATATTAAACAAATGTAATTACAAGATAGTGATGTAAATCTCACATCAGAATAGATAAAGGCTGCTTAAAATAATGTGTCGAATAATGTTGCTGTAGATACGATAAGTTCATATTTATTAATAAACACGTCAATATCTTCTTACTAAACCACCTCTGATATATTTACCTGGCATGTTAGAAAACTCACATTAAAGACTATCCAACTCACTTTTATCCTTGACAATAAAAAACCGGTATTCCCTTAAAGGGGATACCGGTTTTTTCAAACGAGAGAGCTTTTCTGCTTGTCGTTAGCGTGTCAGATCGTCAAAAAACTTCTTCACACCGTCAAAGAAACTTTTGGAGCGCGGACTATTTTGCTCGCCGGTCGGGCCGCCAAAGCTGTCCTGCAAATCTTTCAGCAGTTGCTTCTGCTTGTCGTTCAGGCCCACTGGGGTTTCAACCACCACGCGGCACAGCAGGTCGCCCTGAGCGCCACCGCGTACAGACTTGACGCCCTTTCCACGCATGCGGAAAAGTTTGCCAGTTTGCGTTTCGCCCGGAATTTTTAGCTTCACGCGACCATCCAGCGTCGGGACTTCAATCTCGCCGCCCAGCGCAGCCATCGCAAAGTTAATCGGTACTTCGCAGTACAGGTTATTGCCTTCACGTTCGAAAATTGGGTGCTGTTTTACCTGCACCTGAACGTACAAATCACCTGCTGGCGCACCATGTTCACCGGCTTCACCTTCGCCCGCTAAACGAATGCGGTCGCCGGTATCAACCCCTGCAGGGATCTTAACGGACAGCGTTTTGCTTTTCTCAACGCGACCATGACCGTGGCATTTGTTGCACGGATCTTTGATCAGCGTACCGCGGCCCTGACAGTGTGGACAGGTCTGCTGTACGGCAAAAAAGCCCTGACGCATCTGTACCTGACCAGAACCGTGACAGGTTGGACAGGTCTGTGGCTGAGTACCTGCCTTCGCACCGCTACCGTGGCAGACGTCACACTCTTCCAGAGTCGGAATACGGATCTCTTTGGTGACGCCACGCACGGCTTCTTCCAGAGTGAGATCCATGTTGTAACGTAAATCAGCACCACGTGAGGCGCGCTGACGACCACGACCGCCGCCAAAGATATCGCCAAACACGTCACCAAAGATATCGCTGAAGTCAGCCCCGCCGCCAAAACCGCCGCCGCCGCCCATGCCGCCTTGCTCAAACGCAGCATGACCGTACTGATCGTAAGCCGCACGTTTTTGCGCATCGGTCAGGATTTCGTACGCTTCTTTGATCTCTTTAAACTTGGCTTCGGCCTCTTTATCACCCTGGTTGCGGTCCGGGTGATATTTCATGGCCAGGCGCTTGTAGGCCTTTTTGATTTCACGCTCTTCCGCTGATTTGGAAACGCCTAAAATCTCGTAATAGTCTTGCTTAGCCATCTCTTTTTATCTGCCCCTAACATGCGTGCACGGGCGGAGAGGAAACCTCTTCGCCCGTGCCAGTAATTACCCGTTCAAAGGGCGATTATTTTTTGTCTTTCACTTCTTCAAACTCGGCGTCGACAACGTCGTCATCTTTCGCGTTGTTTGCAGAAGCATCAGCGCCTGCTGCACCAGCCTGCTGCTGTGCGTGCTGCTGCTGAGCGATTTCCATCAGTTTCTGGGAAACCTGTGCCAGCGCCTGCATTTTCGCTTCGATATCCGCTTTGTCTTCGCCTTTCAGAGAAGTTTCCAGCGCGGTCAGTGCAGACTCGATGGCAGTTTTGTCGTCAGCCGGCAGTTTGTCGCCTGCTTCTTCAACCTGCTTACGAGTGCTGTGCAGCAGATGGTCACCCTGGTTACGAGTCTGAACCAGCTCTTCAAACTTACGGTCAGATTCTGCGTTCGCTTCTGCTTCGCGAACCATTTTCTGAATTTCTTCTTCGTTCAGACCAGAAGAAGCCTTGATGGTGATTTTCTGCTCTTTACCGCTGTTTTTGTCTTTCGCGGAAACGTGCAGGATACCGTCGGCATCGATGTCAAAAGTAACTTCGATCTGCGGCATACCGCGCGGAGCCGGGCTGATACCATCCAGGTTAAACTGACCCAGATCTTTGTTATCAGCGGCGCGTTTACGTTCACCCTGCAGCACGTGGATGGTTACCGCAGACTGGTTGTCTTCAGCGGTAGAGAACACCTGGCTGTGCTTGGTCGGGATAGTGGTGTTTTTCGCGATCAGTGGAGTCATCACGCCACCCATGGTTTCGATACCCAGAGACAGCGGGGTAACGTCCAGCAGCAGCACGTCTTTCACATCACCGGTCAATACACCACCCTGAACGGCAGCACCGATTGCCACTGCTTCGTCCGGGTTAACGTCTTTACGCGGCTCTTTACCGAAGAACTCAGCAACTTTCTTCTGTACCATCGGCATACGAGTCTGACCACCGACCAGGATAACGTCCTGAACGTCGGAAACAGACAGACCAGCATCCTGCAGAGCAACTTTCAGCGGCTCGATAGAACGGTTAACCAGGTCTTCAACCAGGCTTTCCAGTTTCGCACGGGTCACTTTGATGTTCATGTGTTTCGGACCAGTCGCGTCTGCAGTAATGTACGGCAGGTTCACGTCGGTCTGCTGAGCGGAAGACAGTTCGATCTTCGCTTTCTCAGCGGCTTCTTTCAGACGCTGCATCGCCAGCGGGTCATTACGCAGATCGATACCCTGATCTTTCTTAAATTCGTCAACCAGGTAGTTGATCATACGGCTGTCGAAGTCTTCACCACCCAGGTGGGTATCACCGTTGGTTGCCAGAACTTCGAAAGTTTTTTCGCCGTCAACTTCGTCGATTTCGATAATAGAGATATCGAAAGTACCACCACCGAGGTCATAAACCGCGATAGTACGGTTGCCGACTTCTTTATCCAGACCGTAAGCCAGTGCCGCTGCGGTCGGTTCGTTGATGATACGTTTTACTTCCAGACCTGCGATACGGCCAGCATCTTTGGTTGCCTGACGCTGAGCATCGTTGAAGTATGCAGGTACAGTGATAACCGCTTCAGTTACCGGTTCGCCCAGGTAATCTTCAGCCGTTTTCTTCATTTTTTTCAGCACTTCAGCAGAAATCTGCGGCGGTGCCATTTTCTGACCTTTTACGTCAATCCATGCATCACCGTTGTCAGCACCGATGATTTTGTACGGCATGATGGCTTCATCACGCTGTACTTCTTCGTCCTGGAAGCGGCGGCCAATCAGGCGTTTAATCGCAAACAGGGTGTTTTGCGGGTTTGTCACTGCCTGACGTTTAGCCGGCTGACCAACCAGAGTTTCACCATCCTGGGTATAAGCAATGATAGAAGGCGTGGTGCGATCGCCCTCGGCGTTCTCCAGCACACGTGCAGTAGTGCCATCCATAATCGCTACACAAGAGTTGGTAGTACCCAGGTCGATACCAATAATTTTACCCATCTAAACGTCTCCACTAAAAATTCGGTCATCATGTGGTTGTGAATCTGTAATAAGGGCGAAACGTGCGGTTTCAACTACCCTGAATCGTTTTTTTTCAGACTCACCACTGCGGTTGTCTACAAGATGGGGTCGTAACCCACGTCATCAAGGGGGGCATGAAAATTTTTTTTTAGCACAGTGGCGATAAAATTAAGGTAACAAGGCAGAAAGTCAAAAAAACGAATAGTTTCCAATCAAAATCAATTCACAAAACAAATCAAAACCAGCACGGTCATTCATGTAAAAATTGTAATAAAAAGAAAAGATTACGACCATGAAACGGTTTCCCGTCGGCGGTAAGATGGTCTGATGTCACACCCTTTTACAGCCGTCAAAGAGAAATTCCATGAAATCCGTGTTAACCCTTTCCACCAGCCTGCTTATGGGCCTGCTGCTGAGCAGCGCCGCGCACGCTAACGATCATAAAGTTCTGGGTATGATTGCGATGCCCCGCAATGCAACCAACGACCTCACGCTGAGAATTCCCGTTTGCCGGGTGGTGAAGCGCATTCAGCTCACCGCCGATCGCGGTGATATTAAACTTAACGGCGCATCCGTCTACTTCAAAGCAGTACGCACTTCCAGCCAAAGCCTGAACGTCCCGTCATCCATTAAAGAGGGACAAACGACCAACTGGATCTCTATTAATAGCGACAACGACAATAAACGCTGCGTGTCTAAAATCACCTTCTCAGGCCAGTCAGTAAACTCCTCTGACATGGCAACGCTGAAAGTTATTGGCGACGATTAATTCTGCACATTTTGATTCAGAAGCCATAGAAAACATGCGGGGCAGACACGCGGTTGATGTGAAAGCCATTGAACTGGAATAACCACTGCCGCGCCCATGAAGCAGCGCCATCTGGCGATGGGTATTTCTCACCAGATCGTCCACCAAATCCCTCAGTTCCCGGTGGTACTTAAATCGTCTGTCTTAGCAAAATGTTCAACCATGCATAAGCGTGATGCCCATCACAGGGAAAATAATTCATTTTCCCTTCGTTAGATCATAGACAGTGCCCTCTCCCCTGATTATCATGCCGCGCCCCGAAGACAGTGATCGTTATTTGGGGAAACTATTTCACCATTCAATCAATGATGATTTTGAGGAATTATGGGCAACACTAAGTTGGCTAATCCGGCACCGCTGGGCCTGATGGGCTTTGGCATGACCACCATTCTGCTTAACCTGCACAACGCGGGTTTCTTCGCCTTTGACGTTATTATTCTGGCGATGGGCATTTTCTACGGCGGTATCGCGCAAATATTTGCCGGTCTGCTGGAATATAAAAAGGGCAATACCTTCGGTTTAACCGCCTTTACCTCCTACGGTTCGTTCTGGCTGACGCTGGTTGCAATCCTAATCATGCCGAAAATGGGCCTGGCGGATGCAACCAATGGTCAGTTCCTGGGCGTATACCTGGGTCTGTGGGGCGTGTTCACACTGTTCATGTTCTTCGGCACGCTGAAAGCTAACCGCGCGTTGCAGTTTGTCTTCCTGAGCCTGACAGTGCTGTTCGCACTGCTGGCGGTCGGCAACATTGCAGGTAACGAAGCGATCATTCACGTTGCTGGCTGGATTGGCTTAGTGTGTGGCGCAAGCGCCATTTACCTGGCGATGGGTGAAGTGCTGAACGAACAGTTTGGCCGTACCATCCTGCCGATCGGTGAAGCGCACTAATCTGACGCTATCCCCCCGAACGGGGGGATATTCCTTACAAGCGCTGTAACTCGCCCTGCACGCTCGTATCGCGATGATAAATATCCTGTCGCAGCCAAATCCCCAGACCTAACCCCACCAGCGATAACGCCAGCACATACCAGGCCGGAGCCATTGGCGACACGCTCATTAACATCGTCACGGCGATTGGCGTCAGACCACCAAAAATGGCATACGACACGTTGTAAGAAAAGGAGATTCCGGTAAAGCGGACCTCCGCCGGAAACGCCCGCACCATCACATAAGGCACAGCCCCCACCACGCCAACGCACAACCCTACCAGCCCGTATAACAAGAACAAGTGCTGAGGATGGCTACCGGTCAGATGATAGAAAAACCAGCTTGAACAGGCCAGCAGCAGGCTGCCGACAATAAAGGTTTTGCTGGCGCCGACCCGATCGACAATAAACCCTGCCAGCAGACAGCCGACGCACAGCATAATGGTCGCGACACTGTTGGCTTGTAACGTCAACGCCGGTGCAAAACCATACTGCTTCTGCAACCAGACTGGCGACATCAGGATCACCACAACAATCCCGGCCGATAACAGCCAGGTCAGCAGCATGGAAATGACCACCGCTTTTTTATGTTTGCTCACCACCGACTTCACCGGTAGCTCTTGCGCCAGCGCTTTACGCTGCTGCATTTCGAGGAAGATGGGCGTTTCCTGCAACCAGCGACGCAGGTACATCGCCACCAGCCCAAACACGCCACCCAGCAGGAACGGGATACGCCAGCCGTAGTCATGCACCGCCTGCTGCGTCAGGCTGGTATTCACCAGCGTCGCAACCACCGATCCCAGCAGAATCCCCACCGTCAGCCCGGCGGTCAGCGTGCCACAGGCAATGCCGATGCGGCGCTCCGGTACGTGCTCTGCCACGAACACCCACGCGCCGGGCACTTCTCCGCCGATGGCAGCGCCTTGCAAAATACGCATCAGCAGTAACAGCAGCGGCGCGAGGATCCCCATTGAGGCGTAGGTAGGCAAAAGACCAATCGCCAGCGTCGGTATCGCCATCAGCAAAATGCTCAGGGTGAACATTTTCTTACGCCCGACCAGATCGCCAAAGTGCGCCATGATGATGCCACCCAGCGGACGCGCCAGATATCCGGCGGCAAAAATGCCGAAGGTTTGCACCTGGCGTAGCCATTCAGGAATGTCTGCCGGGAAGAAGAGTTCGCCAACAACAGCGGCAAAGAAGACGAAGATAATGAAATCATAAAACTCAAGCGCACCGCCGAGGGCAGCAAGCGTAAGAGTTTTATAATCCTGGCGATTCAGCGGTCGAGTGTGTTGTGACATAGCAAACCATGAGTCAGTGGAGTTATTGAATCTGTCTGTCGATATATGTAAAGCAAAAATTACTATATCGTAAACAATTCAATACTCCACTGTCATTGGCACTTATGTCACGATCGGGCTACTTTCAGGCGTTTGTATCGCGGATTGCGCTTTTAGGACGAAAAGATGCTACAACAGCCGGTGCAGTTTCCACATACGGCCCATCCAGCAGCTGTATACAATACGGTACACTTGCAAATATACCCGGCACGATAACCTTACCGTCGGCATCTTTCACGCCTTCCAGCGTTTCTTTGATCGATTTCGGCTGCCCTGGCAGATTCAGAATCAACGCCTGTTTACGAATCACACCAACCTGGCGGGATAGAATAGCCGTTGGCACAAAGTGCAGGCTTATCTGGCGCATCTGCTCGCCAAAGCCCGGCATCTGGCGGTCGGCTACGGCCAGCGTGGCATCAGGCGTTACATCGCGGCGGGCCGGCCCCGTTCCGCCGGTAGTCAGCACCAGATGACAGCTCATTTCATCCACCAGCTCGCATAAGGTCTGTTCGATGATCGCCTGTTCATCCGGGATCAGTCGCGTTTGCAGCTCAAAAGGGGTGGTAAGGGCAGATGCCAGCCACTCTTCAAGGGCCGGGATACCTTTATCCTGGTAAACGCCGCTGGAAGCACGGTCAGAAATGGAAACCAGGCCAATGCGTAAAGTATTCATGATTATTCCGTTTAAACAGTCTCGTTAAACAGAATGATACACTGCGAAGGGAAGGACAGACAGGTTTCAGAAGAGGTAGCGTGACCCATATCAGGGCCACGCATTAATGATTACAGCAGATCGCCGATCATTTTTTCCAGTTTACCCTGGTCTACAGCAAACTTACGGATACCGTCCGCCAGTTTGTCTACAGCCATCGGATCCTGGTTGTGCTGCCACAGGAACTCAGCTTCAGTGATGCGTGCAGGGCGCGCTTTCACTTCGCCGGAGAAGGACAGTTTACGTTCGATAGCGCCTTCGCTTTCCGCCAGTTCTTTCAGCAGTGCCGGTGCAATCGTCAGACGATCGCAGCCTGCCAGCTCAATGATTTCGCCAATGTTACGGAAGCTCGCACCCATCACCACAGTTTCGTAACCGTGTTGTTTGTAGTACTCGTAGATTTCCGTTACGGAAACCACACCCGGATCTTCTGCCGGTGCATACTCTTTCTTGTCAGTGTTGGCTTTGTACCAGTCCAGAATACGGCCAACAAACGGAGAAATCAGATATACGCCAGCTTCTGCACATGCGCGCGCCTGCGCGAAGGAGAACAGCAGAGTCAGATTACAGTTGATACCTTCTTTTTCCAGCTGCTCAGCGGCACGGATGCCCTGCCAGGTTGAAGCCAGTTTGATCAGAATGCGATCGTTGCTGATGCCAGCATCGTTGTACATTTTGATCAGACGTTTTGCTTTCGCAATGGACGCGTCGGTGTCGTAGGACAGACGAGCGTCAACTTCAGTGGAGATACGACCCGGGACCAGTTTCAGGATCTCCAGACCGATATTTACTGCCAGTTTGTCGGTCGCGTCGACGATCTGCTGTGCGCGGTCGTTGCTCTGCTGCTTAGCCCAGGCTACAGCGTCATCAATCAGCTTGCGGTATTCTGGGATCTGCGCTGCGTTAAGAATGAGAGAAGGGTTAGTTGTGGCATCCTGAGGCTGATACAGCTTCATTGCCGCGATGTCTCCGGTGTCGGCCACTACTGTGGTGAACTGACGAAGGGAGGTCAATTTGTCCGTCATGATAGCGATTCTCTTTAAACAGCTTGTTAGGGGGATGTAACCGATCTTCCCTGATGATAGCACGACGCACTCTCAGCGCAACCGCCTGGATTGTCCGACCCGCTGCTCAGCCCTGATTACGCATCTCACAGCCCGTGATGCGCAATTAAAGATATACCCATTGTTATGGTAAACTCCCGCAATCAATCACCTTATAAGGTATATACTGGTCGATAATTGGTAGCGCTTACACGGGATTATTCGCGCTTACCGGCATCAACAAGAGGGATGTTAATGCCTGATTTTTTCTCATTTATTAATGAAATACTCTGGGGATCGGTGATGATCTACCTCCTGCTTGGCGCAGGATGTTGGTTCACCTGGCGTACAGGGTTCGTGCAGTTCCGCTATATTCGCCAGTTTGGCAAAAGTCTTAAAAACAGCATCAGCCCGCAGCCGGGCGGTTTAACTTCTTTTCAGGCTCTGTGCACCAGTCTTGCCGCGCGCGTCGGTAGCGGAAATCTGGCGGGTGTGGCGTTGGCGATCGCCGCCGGCGGCGCGGGAGCCATTTTCTGGATGTGGGTCTCGGCGGTCATTGGTATGGCAACCTCATTCGCCGAATGTTCCCTTGCCCAGCTGTATAAAGAGCGCGACAGCAAGGGACAGTTTCGCGGCGGTCCTGCATGGTATATGGCCCGTGGACTGGGTATGCGCTGGATGGGCGTGCTGTTTGCCATCTTTTTACTCATTGCCTATGGCCTGATTTTTAACAGCGTGCAGGCAAATTCAGTCTCTCGTGCGTTGACCTTTGCTTTTGACATCCCTCCCCTCTTCTCCGGTATCGCACTGGCAATAGTGTCATTACTGGTCATCGTCGGCGGCATTAAAGGCGTTGCCCGCCTGATGCAATGGTTTGTTCCGATGATGGCGCTGCTGTGGATCGGTTGTAGCCTCGTCATCTGCCTTTGGCATTTCGGACAGCTCCCCGGCATTATCATGACCATCATAAAAAGCGCCTTTGGCTGGCAGGAAGCCGCGGCCGGTGCCGCCGGGTATACGCTAAGCCAGGCCATTGCCAGCGGTTTTCAGCGCGGTATGTTCTCTAATGAAGCCGGAATGGGCTCAACCCCGAACGCAGCTGCCTCGGCAGCATCCTGGCCGCCACACCCTGCCGCACAAGGCATTGTGCAAATGATTGGTGTATTGGGCGATACGCTAATTCTTTGTACGGCCAGCGCAATGATCATTTTACTGGCGGGTAATGGCACCACTTATGTGCCAATGGAAGGCATCCAGTTGCTGCAACGAGCCATGGTCTCGCTGACGGGTGAATGGGGGGCCGGATTCGTTGCCTTAATAGTGATTCTGTTTGCCTTTAGCTCTATCGTCGCCAACTACATTTATGCGGAAAACAACCTCATTTTCCTGAAACTGGACAACATTCGGGTTATCTGGTTATTACGTATTGCCACCGTTTGCACCGTTATTGGCGGTACGTTAATCAGTTTTCCGCTGGTCTGGCAACTTGCGGACATCATCATGGCCTGTATGGCCATTACTAACCTGACGGCGATTCTGCTGCTTTCTCCGGTTGTACATACCATCGCCAGCGACTATCTGCGCCAGCGAAAACTCGGGGTGCGCCCGGAATTCGATCCGCGCCGTTATCCTGATATCAGACAACAGCTTGCACCCGATAGCTGGGATGAAACGCCGCGCGAATAGCGCGGCAATCGCAACCATCGATCAATTCAGTCGTTTTTTTTGCTAAAGTCGCAGTAAATTTCCTGCAAGGACTGGATATGCTGATTCTGATTTCACCTGCAAAAACGCTCGACTACCAAAGCCCGCTGGCAACGACACGTCATACGCTGCCCGAGTTGCTGGATCACTCTCAGCAACTTATTCACGTGGCACGCCAGCTCTCTGCACCGCAGATTGGCAAGCTGATGGGGATTAGCGACAAGCTGGCGGATCTGAACGCCACCCGTTTCCATGACTGGCAGCCTGACTTCACGCCGGACAATGCACGTCAGGCCATTCTGGCGTTTAAAGGCGACGTCTATACAGGGTTGCAGGCTGAAACCTTCAGCGAGGCGGATTTCGACTTCGCTCAACAGCATTTACGGATGCTGTCCGGGTTGTACGGCGTTTTGCGTCCGCTGGATTTGATGCAGCCTTACCGTCTGGAGATGGGCATTCGTCTGGCCAATGCGAAGGGTAAAGATCTCTACCAGTTCTGGGGAGATACCATCACCGATAAACTCAACGAAGCGCTGGAAGCGCAAGGCGACAGAGTGGTGATCAACCTCGCCTCGGATGAGTATTTTAAATCCGTGAAGCCGAAAAAACTCAACGCTGAGCTTATCAAACCGGTCTTCCTCGACGAGAAGAACGGCAAGTTTAAAGTCATCAGCTTCTATGCCAAAAAAGCGCGCGGACTGATGAGTCGCTACATTATTGAGAACCGCTTAACGCAACCGGAACAGCTGACCGCATTTAACAGCGAAGGCTACTTCTTTGATGAAGAAGCATCAGGAAACGGCGAACTGGTGTTTAAACGCCACGAGCAATAGTAAAAAGGCCGGATGACGGCAAACGCCTTATCCGGCCTACAGGTTTTGTCGTCCCGCTATGCAAAGCGCCAGCGGGCACAACCGTTAACCGCGGGTCATCATTAGCTTACGCAGCGCAGCAAAATCAGCAGGCAGGTGATGAGAAAGCAGCGGCAGGTCCGCGCGTTCCGCCAGTTCTTTTGGCAACGCCAGCGTCAGGTCAAGAATCTCTTCAACGCTTTCTTTAAACTTCGCCGGATGCGCTGTACCAAGGAACAGGCCGTACTCGCCAGGGTTTAGCTGGTCACGCAGCGCGCGGTAAGCCACCGCTGCATGTGGTTCTGAGGTGTAGCCTATCTCATGTAACTCACGCATCGTGTCCTGAGTTGTCGCATCGTCAACAGCGGCATAACCCAGCTCATTCAGACGCCAGATTTTACGGCGGAACAGTTCTTCCACGCGCGGCCAGTTGTTCGGCTGGCTGACATCCATCGCATTCGACAACGTTGCCTGAGTCGCTTTTGGTGCCCACTCACCTTCTGCAAGGAAGCGCGGAACCGTATCATTAACGTTAGTCGCCGCGATAAAACGCTTCACCGGCAAGCCCAGTGATTTCGCCAGCAGCCCGGCGGTCAGATCACCAAAGTTACCGCTGGGAACGGAAATCACCAGTTGATTACGCGCCTCTTGCGGCAGTTGGGCCACAGCCTCAAAATAGTAACAGATTTGCGCCAACAGACGGCTGATGTTAATTGAGTTAGCCGAGTTCAGTCCCAGAGCCACCTTCAGCTCTTCGTCATCAAACGCCTGTTTCACCAGCGCCTGGCAGGCATCAAAATCGCCATCAATCGCCACAGTTTCAATGTTACCGCCCAGCGTACAGAACAGTTTTTCCTGTAATGGGCTGATCTTGCCGTTCGGGTAGAGGATCACCACGCGCACATTTTTCAGGCCATAAAAGGCATGCGCAACCGCCGCCCCGGTGTCTCCGGAGGTCGCCGTCAGAATCGTTACCGGTTTGTCGCCACTGATGTGCGTCAGCATCTGCGCCATAAAGCGCCCGCCAAAGTCTTTAAATGCAAGCGTAGGGCCGTGGAACAGTTCCAGACAGCCGACATCCGCGGCAACCTGGGCAACCGGAGCCGGAAAGGCAAATGCCGCACGCACGCGCTCTTCCAGAATTTCCTGAGGGATCTCATCACCAATAAATGCGGACAGGATCTTCGCGCTGCGGCTAACGAAGTCCTGGTTCAGCATCTCATCCACTTCTGTCAGATTGAATTCCGGTAGATCGTGCGGAAAAAACAATCCCTGATTCTTGCCCAGTCCTTGCGTAACAGCCTGCGCAAAGCTGACCTGTTCGTTGTGATCTTTCAGATTATACAGTTTCATTGATTATCCCAGTACCCGTGCGCCCGCCGTGTCCAGCCGGCAAATATGAACAAAGCCTTCCTGATTTTGTAGGTAATTTTTACCCAGCCAATCTGCTACGCGCTGTGCCGTATCCGGCTTATCGCACAAGGCGAATAGCGTCGGCCCAGACCCAGATATACCGCTGGCCAGAGCGCCAATTTCTGCGACCGCCTGACGCGCCTGGCTAAAGCCTGGCAGCAAGCGGGTACGATACGGCTCAGCAATGACATCTTTCATCAGCTTCGCGGCCAGAAGAGGCTGACGGGAATAGCAGGCATGGATGAATCCAGCCAAATGCCGCCCGTGAGCGATACAGTCCTGACGGCGATACTGGGCTGGGAGAATCGCCCGCGCTTCTGCCGTCGACACTTTTATCCCCGGATACGCCAGTACCCACAGCCACTCATCAAAGCCTGGCACCTGCTGGCTAATAATGCCGTTTTCTTCAATCATTAACTGCATGCCGCCCAAAAAGCACGGGCCGACGTTATCGTAATGAATACTGCCGGAGATACGCCCTTCCAGCTCGCCCATTATCGCTAACAGGCGCGTATCGTTGAGCGGCTTGCCGCAGTGTTCGTTCATAGCGACCAGCGCCGCCACGACGGAACAGGCACTGGAGCCTAACCCGGAGCCAATCGGCATATTTTTTTCCAGCGTCATAGCCACCGGAACGGTTTTACCCAGCTCCTGGCAGAATCGCTCCCAACACTGGTAGACAATATTTTCACGTGGCTCGGACGGCAGTTTGTTGGCAAAGCGCCCAAGGTTGTTCAGGCTGAACTGGTCAGCCGCCTCAACGGACACCACATCACCCAACAGCGAACCGTCCACCGGAGTTACCGCCGCACCGAGTACATCAAACCCGACGCTCATATTGGCACTGGAAGCCGGGGCATAAACTCTCACCATGTCAGACTCCTAACTTCCATGAAAGGGTGCGTAGCAGGTCGGCAAAGACGCCCGCCGCCGTCACATCGTTACCCGCGCCATATCCGCGCAGAACCAACGGTAACGGCTGATAGTAGTGGCTATAGAACGCCAGCGCGTTTTCACCGTTTTTCACTTTAAACAGCGGATCGTTGCCGTCTACTGCATCAATTTTCACGCGACAAACGCCGTCCTCTTCGATATTGCCAACATAGCGCAATACTTTTCCCTCATCACGGGCTTTCGCCACACGCGCGGCAAAGACGTCATCCAGCTGCGACAATTTCGCCATAAACGCGGAAACATCACCGGAGTCATCAAACTCTTTTGGCAGGACCGGCTCAATGACAATGTCAGAAAGCTCCAGCTCACGACCGGTTTCACGGGCCAGGATCAGCAGCTTACGCGCCACGTCCGTACCGGAAAGATCGTCACGTGGATCGGGTTCGGTATAGCCCATCTCACGCGCCAGGGTGGTGGCCTGCGAGAAGCTCATGCCTTCATCCAGCTTGCCGAAAATAAACGACAGTGAGCCAGAAAGGATGCCTGAAAAACGTTGCAGTTCATCACCTGCGCTGAGCAGATTTTGCAGGTTTTCAATAACCGGCAAGCCCGCGCCCACGTTGGTGTCGTACAGGAATTTACGACGAGACTTCGCGGCGGCAAAACGCAACTGATGATAGTAATCCATCGACGACGTGTTGGCCTTTTTGTTCGGCGTAACCACGTGGAAGCCTTCACGCAAGAAGTCGGCATATTGGTCTGCTACCGCCTGGCTTGACGTACAGTCGACAATCACCGGATTGAGCAGATGGTATTCTTTCACCAGACGAATTAAGCGCCCAAGGTTGAAAGGCTCTTTCGCGCTCTCCAGCTCCGACTGCCAGTTTTCCAGATTCAGACCGTGGACGTTGGTCAGCAGAGCCTTCGAGTTCGCCACGCCGCACACACGCAGATCGATATGCTTCTTTTTGAGCCAGGTTTGCTGACGTTTAAGCTGCTCCAGCAGTGCACCGCCCACGCCACCTACGCCAATCACAAACACTTCAATCACCTGGTCGGTGTTGAACAGCATCTGATGGGTCACGCGCACGCCGGTGGTCGCGTCATCGTTATTCACCACCACCGAAATAGAACGCTCAGACGAGCCCTGGGCGATCGCTACAATATTGATGTTCGCCCGAGCCAGCGCGGCAAAGAACTTCGCTGAGATGCCGCGCAGGGTGCGCATACCATCACCAACAACAGAGATGATGGCCAGACGCTCAGTCACCGCCAACGGCTCCAGCAGGCCTTCTTTCAGCTCGAGGTAGAATTCATCCTGCATGGCGCGTTGCGCACGCGCGCAGTCGCCCTGCGGGACGCAGAAACTGATACTGTATTCAGAAGAGGATTGGGTGATCAGCACTACCGAGATGCCCGCACGCGACATTGCGGCAAAAACGCGCGCCGCCATGCCCACCATGCCTTTCATTCCAGGGCCGGAAACGCTAAACATCGCCATGTTATTGAGGTTAGAAATACCTTTTACCGGCAAATCATCGTCATCACTGCTGGCACCGATCAGCGTACCGGGCGCTTGCGGATTGCCGGTATTTTTAATCAGGCACGGGATCTGGAACTGGGCAATAGGGGTAATGGTGCGCGGGTGCAGCACTTTAGCGCCGAAGTAAGAAAGCTCCATTGCTTCCTGATAAGACATCGACTTAAGCAGTCGGGCATCGGGTACCTGACGCGGATCGCAAGTATATACGCCGTCGACATCGGTCC
Organism: Citrobacter sp. MGH105; assembly: GCF_001037485.2. Classification (NCBI taxonomy): domain Bacteria; kingdom Pseudomonadati; phylum Pseudomonadota; class Gammaproteobacteria; order Enterobacterales; family Enterobacteriaceae; genus Citrobacter; species Citrobacter sp. MGH105. Next base: position 4,344,702 of record NZ_CP073048.1, read on the forward strand.
AGATTTCACAACAATCGGCACGCAAACAGGCGGCCAGTACGGCGGCAGAGTAATCAGAGCCGTTACGCCCCAACACCACTAACTCACCTTTTTCATTTCCGGCAGTAAACCCTGCCATCAGAATCATGTGGTCCGCAGGAATACGGCTGGCGGCGATGCGGCGCGTAGATTCGGCGATATCAACGGTAGATTCGAGGTAATGGCCGACAGCCAGCAATTTCTCCACCGGGTCGATGACCGTTACGTTATGCCCGCGTGCTTCCAGCAGGCCGGCCATGATAGCAATCGACATTTTTTCACCACGGCAGATAAGCGCGGCATTGATGCTGTCCGGGCACTGTCCCAGCAGGCTGATGCCGTGCAGGACGTGCTTAATCTGAGCAAATTCTTGTTCAACAAAGGCTTTGAGCTGCGCCAGCGGAAAACCTGGTTGCTCGGCGGCAAGACCCACCAGCAGCTCGGAGAAAATGCGTTCGGCGTCGCTGATATTAGCTAAAGCATCCTGACCACCGATGGTCTTCTCAATCATTGCCACCAGATGGTTGGTAATTTTTGCGGGGGCAGAGAGAACGGTCGCGACCTGCCCCTGCCTGGCATTGCTTTCCAGAATATCGGCAACCCGCAGAAAGCGCTCTGCATTTGCCACTGATGTACCGCCGAACTTCAACACTCGCATGGTTTACCTCATTGCCTTTGGTCGAAAAAAAAGCCCGCACTGTTTAGGTGCGGGCTTTTTCTTGTGTTTCCTGTACGCGTCAGCCCGCACCGTTACCTGTGGTAATGGTGATGGTTGTAGTAATGGTGATGCTGATGCGTTTCATGATGTTGTGTGCTCTGTAATTATTTATTATCTGTCCTGTATTCTTTTAGGGTTAAAGTATCTGCTGACCTAAGTCAATAAATTTTTAAATTGATCACATTCCGAAACTTGTTCATGAGCGACTGCTTGCCCTTTTACTTTCAACCAATACAGCATGTCGAGCCCACTTGAACCAAGAACAAAACACTACACAACAAAAATTGTTCGACATTTTATTTTGTGATGTTTTTTTCAATATCATGTAAAAAACGGTGCAACATTGCCGTGTCTCGCTGCCCCAACAGACCCATTCGCTGTTGCAACCAGTCCGTCAGCTTGATGTCGTCAGAAACGTTCAGCGTGGCTAATAAACGCAAAACGCGTGCGCGCAATGCCTGCAGTTGAAGCTCATCCGTCACCTCAACGTTTTTGGCCGGTTGTTGTATTAAACCTGCTAATTGATAGCAATACACCATCACCGCCTGCCCCAAATTGAGTGAAGGATAGTCAGCGACCATCGGTACACCAGTGAGTACATCTGCCAGCGCTAATTCTTCATTGGTCAGCCCCGAATCTTCACGACCAAACACCAGCGCTGCATGTTCCATCCACGTGGATTTCTCCTGTAACAGGGGAACCAGTTCGACCGGAGTGGCGTAATAATGGAACTTCGCCCGGCTACGCGCGGTGGTCGCAATGGTAAAATCTACGTCGTGAAGCGCATCGGCTAACGTTGGAAAAACATTAATATTATCAATAATGTCGCCCGATCCATGCGCGACCCATCGCGTGGCGGGTTCCAGGTGCGCCTCGCTGTCAACGATACGTAATTGAGTGAATCCCATGGTCTTCATCGCACGGGCAGCCGCGCCAATATTTTCCGCTCTGGCAGGGGCAACCAGAATAATTGTTAAACGCATTTCGATACTCTTTTTGGTCAGTCTGCAAGTAATAATGTGACGCACGTCAACATATTACGCAGCGCAAATTTACATTTTTTTAACAGAAGTCACTGAAAAAGGATTTCGCATCCGGTAAAAAATGCTAAACTATTTCCAAACTGTACTATTGCTTTTTATGTTAACAAAAGTTGTATATCCCTCTGTTTATCCATGATAATTTATTTTAAAATGGATCGCATTGGTTGGATTCATTACATTTATTAATTAGCTCGTGCAACTAGTTGTAATATTGCAATTTTGTGATGAAAGCAAACATTTGGATACGTTGATTTCATCAAACTGTTAACGTGCTACAATTGAACTTGATATATGTCAACGAAGCGTAGTTTTATTGGGTGTCCGGCATGTCTTAGCCTGTTATGTTGCTGTTAAAATGGTTAGGATGACAGCCGTTTTTGACACTGTCGGGTCCAGAGGGAAACTACCCACGACCAAGCTAATGATGTTGTTGACGTTGATGGAAAGTGCATCAAGAACGCAATTACGTACTTTAGTCATGTTACGCCGATCATGTTAATTTACGGCATGCATCAGGCAGGTCAGGGACTTTTGTACTTCCTGTTTCGATTTAGTTGGCAATTTAGGTAGCAAACATGCAGACCCCGCACATTCTTATCGTTGAAGACGAGTTAGTAACACGCAACACGTTGAAAAGCATTTTCGAAGCAGAAGGCTATGATGTATTCGAAGCGACAGATGGCGCGGAAATGCATCAGATTCTCTCTGAATATGACATCAACCTTGTGATTATGGATATCAATCTGCCTGGGAAAAATGGCCTCCTGTTAGCGCGCGAACTTCGCGAACAAGCTAACGTTGCGCTGATGTTCCTGACGGGCCGTGATAACGAAGTCGATAAAATTCTCGGCCTCGAAATCGGCGCAGACGATTACATCACCAAGCCGTTTAACCCGCGCGAACTGACTATCCGTGCTCGTAACCTGCTGTCCCGTACCATGAACCTGGGTACTGTCAGCGAAGAACGCCGTAGCGTCGAAAGCTACAAGTTCAACGGCTGGGAGCTGGACATTAACAGCCGCTCTCTGATTGGTCCTGACGGCGAGCAGTATAAACTGCCACGCAGCGAATTCCGTGCAATGCTTCACTTCTGTGAGAATCCGGGCAAAATCCAGTCTCGCGCAGAACTGCTGAAAAAAATGACCGGTCGCGAACTGAAGCCGCATGACCGTACCGTTGACGTGACTATCCGCCGCATTCGTAAACATTTCGAATCTACGCCGGATACGCCAGAAATCATCGCCACCATTCACGGTGAAGGCTACCGTTTCTGCGGCGACCTGCAGGATTAATTCAATCCTTACAGGTAAAAAAACGGCGCATTATGCGCCGTTTTTCATTCCCCCACCGCCCTATTTCCATAAGCGAAACTCGTCACTCTGCGCAGGCAGAGGCTCCGGAATTTCTGTCGGCTTTGGTTTTGGCTGTGCCAGCGAGTGCCAGTCAAGATGACGCGTCAGGAACATCACGCCACACAACGCGACCAACAGCACGCCGGTTCCCAGCAGTAAAGAGCTGTCCTGTGAACGTAGCAGCACCCACATCACCCCATCCAACCCCAGCAGCGCCACGGTGAATAAAATACTGTTCCGCCAACTCTGTAATATCGCCTGCAGATACACCCCGTTCATTAACGCGCCTACCAGGCTTGCCGTAATCCACGCCGCCGTAAACCCAATGTGCTCAGACAATGCCAGCAGCAACAGATAAAACATCACCAGCGATAGCCCCACCAGCAGATACTGCATCGGGTGCAGACGCAGGCTGGTCATACTTTCAAGCACGAAGAAAGACATAAAGGTCAGTACAATCAGCAGGATGGCATACTTGGTAGCCCTGTCCGTTAACTGATACTGATCCGCTGGCGTGGCGACGGCAACGCTAAATGCAGGCATTCCCTTCCAGCCAATCTTTTCGCCATCAAAGCGTTCGCCGAGGTTATTCGCGAACCAGCTGCTTTGCCACTGGGCCTTAAATCCTGATTCGCTGATTTCGCGCTTCGCCGGGAGGAAATCCCCCAGAAAGTTGGGATGCGGCCAGTTGCTGGTTAAAGTCATTTCACTGTTACGGCCAACCGGAACAACGGAGAAATCTCCGGTTCCGCTCAAATTCAACGACAGCGCCATGCTCAGGTTTTGCTCCGCCCAGCTCGCGTCAGGTAGCGGAATGTGGATCCCTTGAGCTCCTCCATCCAGCCCCGTCCCTGGTTCAACGGCCAGCGATTCCCCATTGACCTGCAGCGCTTGCACCACGCCGATCCCGCGCGCATCCCCCACGCCAACCACGATAAACGGTTTGCCGACGCTGACGTTGGGATGGTTTAAATCGCGCAAGCGTTCAGCGTTAAACTCGGCCTTCACCGAGAGGTCATTGTGCCAGACCTGGCCTTCGTAAATACCGATTTTACGCGCTTCAACGTTCTGATTCCCCTCAACCACCAACGACTCCGGCAGCCAGAAATGGATATAGCTGCGCTTACGCTGGATCTGTTTGTCGCCTTCCAGCTCGATATACAGTTCCGTCACCGGGACGGCAATCAGCGGCCCGACCATCTTTTGCGGCCCGCTGGTGCTCTGACGAATAGCATCTTCGACTTCATCACGATAATCCGATCGCTCAACGATTATCTGCCTGACCATGGTCAGTGGAATTAACAGCAGTAATATTGCGCCGCCTAAGGTGACGATTTTCCAAAACAGGGGTGATTTAAACATAGCGTTCTCCTTTGCAATATCAGCAAGGTAGAACAGCTATGTGCGGAGAATTTGAAGTTATGTGAAGTGACGGTGAAGCGTAAACGAGGCCTGTGCACCGCCCTCTGGTCGGTTAGATAATGTCACCGTACCTTCATGCAGTCGTGCAACTTCACTGACAAACGCCAGCCCCAAACCGCTGCTCTTGTGTCCATTCTCGCGGGGCAGCGAGTAGAAGCGCTCAAAAATACGCGGCAACGCAAAATCAGGGATTCCGCTACCGCTGTCGGTAACCTGCAATGTGACCAGCTCCTCCTGCTGATGCGCGCTCAACGTAATCGTCCCGCCCTGTGGCGTGAAGTCGATAGCGTTGTCGAGCAAGTTCCCCAATGCCTGCTCCAGTAACGCGGGATCGGCAGCGACGCTAAGCGATGAAGGCAGAATGGTCAGCGTAATGTTTTTTGCCGCCAGCTGCACGCTACGCGCCTCTTTGAGCTGAGCAAAAAGCGTATCTACCTCCACCGCCGTCAACGTAATGTCCTGTCGATTCTCCAGTCGCGCCTGGCGCAGCAAAGTTTCGACCAGCGCCTGCATGCGCGCATTTTGCGTCAGAATATTATCGGTAAAACGCGCTACCACGTTTGGCGGCGGGCCTTCGCGCAATATCTCTGCCGCGCCACGAATGGCCGCCAGCGGACTTTTCAGCTCATGCGTTAACGCGTAGACATACTGCTCAATGTAGTTCTTGCCTTCGAGCTTCAGGCGCATACTTTCCAGCGCCTGCGCCAGTTTGCGTAACTCGCTGCTGCCTAAATCAGGCAGTGGGACGGGGCGATTCTCGGTAACGGAGTCGGCATAACGCGCCAGCCGGGCAATGGATCGGTTTATCCACCATACCATCCCGAAGCCAATCACCAGGGCAATGCCCAGCAATACGGCGCTGGCCCACAGCATTCGCCGTTCACTGCGTTTAATCACCGGTGCCATCGCCGCATTTGGTTTACCGACACTGAGCACGCCGATAATACGCCCACCGTCTACGATCGGCGCGGCAACGTACATCACCGAGCTTTCCGGATCGTTCGGGTTTTGCGGCGTGCTTCGGGCGCCATACTGCCCACGCAGCGTTAACCACACATCGTTCCAGCGGGAGTAGTCCTGACCGACGGCCTGGTTAGCTGAATCAAACAACACCTTGCCCTGCGCGTCCGTCATATAGACATGGTATTCATTACGCACTTTGTTAATGCCGCTGATGTTGGCGTTAAATGGGCGGTTATGCAGCTGCGCAAATGCCTGCGCCAGCTTGCCGTTAGCCGGTGAGTCAGAGAGCACGTCATCACGCGCCAGTGCAGCCAGCAGCGTGGCGGTATCAATTAAAGTACCTTCGGTCGCCCGACGAACGCCTGGCTTAATTTCCTGCACAAAGATCGACAGAACAAACCAGGCGGCGACCGCGACAATCAGAAAATAGCCGAGCAGCAAACGCATGCCAATGCGCATCAGCAATTCCTCAGGCTGTATCCCATACCGCGATGAGTATTGATGGGGGAAAGCTCCGGATTGATAGCCCGCAGCTTGGCGCGCAGCGTTTTGATGTGAGTATCGACCGTTCTGTCAAAGGTATCCTGCGCGTCTGCCCAGACTAAATCCATCAGCTGCTGGCGAGAGTAAATACGTCCCGGCGACATCAGCAATGTTTTCAGCAGCAGGAATTCATAACGCGTCAGGTTCAACGGCATGCTGAACCAGGTAATTTGCGCGGCCAGCTCATTAAGTTCAAAATCCCCACAGCGCGTCGTCGATGAAGGCGTGGAGAATTTTTGCACCCGCCGCAGCAGCGTACGCACACGAGCGCACACCTCACGCGGCGAGAAAGGCTTGGCAACATAGTCATCTGCGCCAATTTCCAGCCCCAACAGGCGATCCACTTCATCGCTGCGCGCGGTCAGAAAGAGGATCGGCAACGCCGGGTGGCGTTCCAGTAAACGTCGGCACAGTTCAAAACCGCTGATATCCGGTAGCCCGACATCCAGAATGATGGCATCAGGGCATTGCTGGCGAGATTTCTCCAGCACGGGAAATCCGCGCTCAAACGCCTCTACGCTAAACCCTTCCTGTTGCAGCATGTAGATAAGCGTATCAGCGATTCCCTGCTCATCCTCAACCAACCAGATCAACGGCTGTTGCATTGTGCTTCCTTGTTATTGCCGCCACGGCATGATGGGTACCGCACTGATGGCATTTTTGGGCGATCCATCGACCACTTTATCTGAATAGGCCAGATAGGCCAGCGCATTACGTTTCGCATCGTAAAAACGCACAACCTGTAAAGATTTAAACACCAGCGAGGTACGTTTCTTAAATACCACTTCGCCCTGAGCTTTACCGTTCTTGATTCTGTCGCTCAGTTCTACCGGCCCAACCTGCTGGCAAGAGATGGCGGCATCGGAGGTATCTTCCGCCAGCCCCAGTCCACCTTTGATGCCGCCGGTCTTCGCACGACTCACGTAGCAGGTCACATTGGTAACATCCGGATCGTCAAACGCTTCGACCACAATTTTATGATCCGGCCCAAACATTTTGAACACCGTATCGACAGATCCAATCTGCTCCGCATGGGCGACCTGCGCCAACATCAGCAGAATTGAGGAAATGACTAAGCTCTTATATTTCATATTGTTACCATTCTTAAAAGTTGTTCTGCGTAATTATTAAACATTCTAAGATAAAATGTATACAGATCACAGGATTACAATAATCACGCTTTCGTATGTCCGAAAAAAGCACTTATGAGCAAAAAAAACACTGAATGCTAAAACAGCAAAAAATGCTATTATCCTCATACCTGACGTCAGGTACTCGTTGTTGAAAGGATGAGGATATTTTATGGATCAGGCTGGCATTATTCGCGACCTATTAATCTGGCTGGAAGGTCATCTGGATCAGCCTTTGTCGCTTGACAATGTGGCGGCAAAAGCGGGCTATTCCAAGTGGCACCTGCAGAGAATGTTTAAGGACGTGACGGGCCATGCTATTGGCGCCTATATCCGCGCCCGTCGTTTATCGAAATCCGCAGTGGCGCTGCGCCTGACTGCGCGTCCAATTTTGGATATTGCGCTGCAATATCGCTTCGACTCTCAACAAACATTTACTCGCGCATTCAAGAAACAATTTTCCCAAACGCCTGCGCTGTATCGCCGTTCACCGGAATGGAGTGCGTTTGGTATTCGCCCGCCAATGCGACTGGGTGAATTTGCGATGCCTGCGCACGAGTTCGTTACGCTGGAAGACACGCAACTGCTCGGCACCACGCAAAGCTATTCCTGCTCGCTGGAACAGATTTCAGATTTCCGTCATGAAATGCGTATTCAGTTCTGGCGCGACTTCCTTGCTCAGGCTCCGGCGATCCCGCCAGTGCTGTACGGGCTTAACGAAACGCGTCCGAGCATTGAAAAAGATGACGAACAGGAAGTGTTTTACACCACAGCACTGACGCCGGAGCAGGCCAATGGCTATGTGCCGTCGGCGCAGCCTATCCTGTTACAGGGTGGCGAGTACGTGATGTTTACCTACGAAGGGCTGGGAACCGGCGTGCAAGAGTTTATCCTGACGGTTTACGGCACATGCATGCCGATGCTGAACCTGACGCGCCGTAAAGGACAGGATATCGAGCGATACTACCCGGCAGAAGATGCCAAAGCGGGAGATCGCCCGATCAACCTGCGCTGCGAATTCCTGATTCCGATTCGCCGCTAGCGCTGTAGTTCATCCAACGCAGGGGCGTCCAGATGTGAGATGTCCCCTGCCGTTTCAACGACCCATCCCGGCGCCAGCCATAAGCTTTCCTGGTAATCAACGCGAGAAATAGAACAGTTGCGCAGACGCAAGCGACGTTCAGCCCATGCCGGTAATCCCAGAATTGTGCTCACCAGGCAACCCAGCGCGATACCGTGGCTGACCAGCAGTGGACGACTTCCCGGCGGCAGCTCCAGACAGGATGCCAGCGCCGCATTGACGCGATCGCTCAGCTCCTGCATCGATTCCCCTTCCGGAATACGACCATCCACCGTGCCGTTCACCAACTGGCGACGCCAGCCCTCTTCCTCTGGCGTCAGCGTATCGATGTGACGTTTTTCCAGCACCCCCATATTCAACTCACGCAGACGAGAATCATAGGTGATATCACAGCCGCAGGCCTGGGCGATGATTTCTGCGGTCCGTCGTGTACGACCAAGATCGCTACTGATGACATGCGTAATACCAAACGAGCGGGCGCGTTCTCCCACCTGCATGGCTTGTTGTTCACCTTTAGCGGTTAGTGGGCTATCTGACTGGCCTTGAATACGTCGCTCGGCGTTCCACTGCGTTTCGCCATGGCGAACAAGGTATACCTGTAACATGCTTTTTTTCCGTTATACTGCGATGCGATGAATTTTCAAACTGAGCTTAATTATGCACAAGGTTATCTCTGCGACCACCAATCCTGCCAAAATTCAGGCAATTCTGCGGGCATTTGAAGAGATTTTCGGGGAAGGATCCTGCCATATTGAACCCGTCGCCGTCGAGAGTGGCGTGCCGGAACAACCTTTCGGAAACCAGGAAACGCGCACTGGCGCACGAAATCGCGTTGATAACGCTCGCCGCCTGCACCCGCAGGCTGATTTCTGGGTCGCCATTGAAGCAGGAATTGACGATGACGCCACCTTTAGTTGGGTGGTGATTGATAACGGCGTTCAGCGCGGTGAAGCTCGTTCAGCCACGCTGCCATTGCCTACTGTCATTCTCGACAGAGTCCGTAAAGGTGAAGCACTCGGCCCGGTGATGTCGGACTATACAGGTATTGATGAGATTGGCCGTAAAGAAGGCGCAATCGGCGTTTTTACCGCGGGCAAGCTGACGCGCTCAAGCGTCTATCACCAGGCGGTGATTCTGGCGCTCAGCCCGTTTCATAACGCGGTGTATTTATAGCATTGTGCCGGATGTTCAATCGTAGGCCGGATAAGGCAAAGCCGCATCCGGCGGATCAATTTTTCCCGAGCAACACCTGCTCCAGCCACTGACGCAAATCCACCGGTGCGGATTTGAGGCTGTTCGACCCCCGCGTAATAGTGGCAATCCCCGCCCCGAGCTCGTTTTTAAGCTCACGCTGGCTCATCTCGCCGCGCAGCAGCTCTTCAATGATACGCACACGCGTGCCCAACGCTTCACGCTCATCCGGCGTTAACATCAAATTGAGCAGCGGCAGGTGTAAATCTTGTTCGTAGGCGTGTTTAAGCAGATCGACAAAACGTAACCACTCCTGGTGACGTTGTTCTGCCATCTCTGCTGAATAGGGTGATTGCTGAGTCATAAGATATCGCCATCGTTGCGGGGGAAGCGTGCTTGCTTCCCCCTTTTGTACTCTTTAACGAGTACGATAGCATAACACAATCGACACGATCAGTAACGACGTTGCCATTCTGCGTCGCTCATCAACTCCGGTTTATCGCCGAGGAAATAGCGATAGTACGCATCATAAGCCAGCACATTCTTCACGTAACCACGCGTCTCTGAGAATGGAATACTTTCGACAAACGCCACAGCATCAATGCGGCCAGCGCTATTGCCAAGCCAGGTGCGAACGCGTCCCGGACCGGCGTTATAGGCTGCCGACGCAAAGATGCGGTTATTGCCGAATTGCTGATATACGTACTGCAAATAGCTGGTACCAATGTTGATGTTGGTATCAGGATCCAGTAGCTGGCTCGGACTGCTGTAACCTGGAATCGAGAACATTTTCACCGTATGCGTCGCCGTGCCCGGCATAATCTGCATCAGCCCGCTGGCGCCGACCGGTGATTTCACTTTCGGGTTCCAGGCGCTTTCCTGACGCGCTATCGCCATCGCATAGCTTGGCTGAATATCTTTGTCGCTGGTGTAACGGGTAAACAGATCTTTATAGGCCAATGGGAAGCGCTCTTCCAGATGATCCCACAGCTTACCGGCGATCGTCGCCTGAACGCTCAGATCCCACCAGTGATTGTTGAACGCGTAACGTGCCAACTGAGCCTGCTCGGACTTGGTACGGCTGGTAACCAGATTCGCCCATTCACTGCGCGCGGTATTATCCATGTTCCAGTACATTAGCTCGCGTACGCGTGCCATTTCTGGCCCCTGAGTCAGCGCAGAATCAACGTTCGCTGGCGCTTTATCCACTTTCAGCTCGTACTCTTCGCCCAGGCGCTGTGCCGCCACCATCGGATAGAAACCACGCTGCTGCATGAGCTGGTGCAGTATCTCTTTGGCTTCCGCATCACGTCCGCGCTCCAGCAGCAGATCAGCCTGCCAGTAGCGCCACTCGTCTTTTTCTTTTGCTTCCATTGGCAGACGTGCCAGCCACGTATTAAGGCCACGACGATCGCCGGTTCCCAGCGCCATGCGCACACGACGCTCCACAAGCGAGGTGGAATTGGAGCGCATAATCGCATCATCACGCCATTTGGCCTGCTCGTCGGTGACGTCATTGCCCATCAGACGCCAGGCAACAATATCGCGTAGCTCCTGGGTTTGCTCGTCATTAAGCTGTTGCGCCTGTACCAGGGACGGGATCATCAGGCGGGCGTTTTCCACATCCTGACGCGCCACGCTGGCAAAGGCGACCGCCGCCATCTGTCGGGTGAAATCCGTGGCACCAGTCGTGCGAGCAAAAGTCATCACCGAATTCGGATCGTTGGCCAGCGAGATGATCGCAGAGGCAATGGTTTGGTATTGTGCGGGCATCTGTCCGGCCAGCGCCGTCACCAGACCGGTATTCCCGGCTTTCATCGCCAGACGAATACGCTCCAGATACGCTAGCGGATCCTGAGTACCTGAGGCGCGCCACACGCCGAATAATTTGTCGCAGGCGTTCGGCTGACTTTTCCCGGTCAGCCACAGATCTTTCGCGCCCCGCCAGGCCTCTTCGGTTTGCCCAGTACTCCATTTCGCGAAGTAATAGTTGCATTGCGCTTCCGTGGTACCCGGTTTTTCCGGGCTAAACGCCAGCAGTCCACGCCAGTCTTCGCGGCGCGCCAGTTCATTCACAAAACGCGATTGCAGAGTACGCGCCGGGGGCAGCGTCGGGTTGGCGCGCACAAAATTGGTGACGGTAATGGTCGGCTGATTCATCAGATCGTCAGTGATCTGACGATATTCCAGATAGGGATACAGAGGATAGTTCTTCAGGCCGGGCATCATCTGCTCTACGACATCCATCTGTCGGTTATCCCAGGCCTGCTTAATTTGCGCATAGCGATTGCGCTGCTCATCCAGGGAATCGGCTCGCGCCACTTGACTGACCGTCAGCAGACATACGCTGGCCGCCAGCAGGCGCCAGGTAAATTGTTTGGCTTTGTCCACAAGCTCTTCCTCTTGTCATGTTACGTCTGTGCAGCATCATGCCGCTTAATTAATTCATGCTAACCAGACATTGCAGAATGCGCCACGTCACGGACACTTTTTTACTTTTGTTGCGAGTGGGATCTGCTGGCTGGGATTGGGCAATGAAAAAGGCTACACTTCGCCTTTGATAACTATTTACCAATAATTAGCCCTAAATAATTCAAGTTGCAGCAAGGCGGCGAGGAAGTGAATCCCCTGAGCGTACAAAAGTACGTGACTGGGGTGAACGACACAGCCAACGCATCTGCGGCTTGAAGTATGACGGGATAAACATAGAGGCGAGTCCAACGTGGCCCAATTCGTTTATACCATGCATCGTGTCGGCAAGGTCGTTCCGCCGAAACGTCATATTCTTAAAAACATCTCACTGAGCTTCTTCCCTGGCGCCAAAATCGGTGTTCTCGGTCTGAACGGTGCGGGTAAATCTACCCTGCTGCGCATCATGGCCGGTATTGATACCGATATCGAAGGTGAAGCTCGCCCACAGCCAGGCATTAAAATCGGTTACCTGCCGCAGGAACCAAAACTGAACCCGGAACATACCGTTCGTGAATCCGTTGAAGAAGCGGTTGCCGAAGTGGTTAGTGCACTGAAAGGTCTGGATGAAGTTTACGCCAAGTACGCCGAGCCGGACGCCGACTTCGATAAACTGGCCGCACAACAGGGCAAGTTTGAAGAAATTATCCAGGCGCACGACGGCCATAACCTGAACGTGCAGCTTGAGCGTGCCGCTGACGCCCTGCGTCTGCCGGACTGGGACGCTAAAATTGAGAATCTCTCCGGTGGTGAACGCCGCCGCGTCGCGTTGTGCCGCCTGCTGCTGGAAAAACCAGACATGCTGCTGCTCGACGAACCGACCAACCACCTGGATGCGGAATCCGTTGCGTGGCTGGAACGCTTCCTGCACGATTTCGAAGGCACCGTAGTGGCGATTACCCACGACCGTTACTTCCTCGACAACGTTGCGGGCTGGATCCTGGAGCTGGACCGTGGTGAAGGTATTCCGTGGGAAGGTAACTACTCTTCCTGGCTGGAGCAGAAAGATCAGCGTCTGGCCCAGGAAGCCTCTCAGGAAGCGGCTCGCCGTAAATCCATTGAGAAAGAGCTGGAGTGGGTACGTCAGGGCGCTAAAGGCCGTCAGTCTAAGGGTAAAGCCCGTCTGGCACGCTTTGAAGAGCTGAACAACACCGAATACCAGAAACGTAACGAAACCAACGAACTGTTTATTCCACCTGGAGCACGTCTGGGCGATAAAGTCGTTGAAGTCACCAATCTGCGTAAATCCTACGGCGATCGCGTTCTGATCGACGATCTGAGTTTCTCCGTACCGAAAGGCGCAATTGTCGGCATCATCGGTCCGAACGGCGCGGGTAAATCTACCCTGTTCCGTATGATGTCCGGTCAGGAACAGCCTGACAGCGGCACCATCACGCTGGGTGAAACCGTCAAACTGGCCTCCGTTGACCAGTTCCGTGACGCCATGGACAACAGCAAAACCGTGTGGGAAGAAGTTTCCGGCGGGCTGGATATCATGCGAATCGGCAACACCGAGATGCCAAGCCGTGCCTACGTGGGCCGCTTCAACTTCAAAGGTGTGGATCAGGGCAAACGCGTCGGCGAGCTGTCCGGTGGTGAGCGTGGTCGTCTGCACCTGGCGAAGCTGCTGCAGGTTGGCGGCAACATGCTGCTGCTCGATGAACCAACCAACGACCTGGATATCGAAACCCTGCGCGCGCTGGAAAACGCCCTACTGGAATTCCCGGGCTGCGCGATGGTTATCTCGCACGACCGTTGGTTCCTCGACCGTATCGCCACCCACATTTTGGATTACCAGGATGAAGGTAAGGTTGAGTTCTTCGAAGGTAACTTTACCGAATACGAAGAGTACAAGAAACGTACGCTGGGCGCCGATGCGCTGGAGCCGAAACGTATTAAGTACAAGCGTATTTCTAAGTAATTAGCGTTAAGTGCCGGATGGCGGCGTTACGCCTTATCCGGCCTACGAGGTTAGTGCGACTTGTAGGTCGGATAAGCACAGCGCCATCCTGTCTACGAGGTTAGTGCGACTTGTAGGTCGGATAAGCACAGCGCCATCCTGTCTATGAGGTTAGTGCGACTTGTAGGCCGGATAAGCGCAGCGCATCCGGCATTAAAATCTAACGCTGCTCGCCCATCAACTCTTTCACCAACTCCACGCAGCGCAGGAAGCGGCCGTCGTAGTCAGGCTCCTGAACGTGCACAAAATTGATATTGTTTTCCTGCAGCATCTCGACCAGCAGCGTCTGAAACGCTTTTCTGTCAACTGAGCTTCCAAGGCTGCGTAAGCCATCCGCCACCCATGGGGTGTTATTTTCCAGCAGGATCACCAGGTCGAAGCGATACTCGTCAATCAGCGCTTGCACAAACGGATGTTCACGCCCTTCATACTTTTTACAGAAGGCCTGAGTGGTCACGAAATCGGTGTCGATGAATGCCACTTTATTTGCGTACTTAACAGCAAAATCGATGTATTGCGCTTGTCCCAGGGCGATTTTATCGTAGTCAGAATACTGCAACGCCATCTCATCGCCGCCCAAATGGGAGAAGACATAATCACGCCCGTATTCCCACGCACTGGTGGTATTAAAAATATTGGCGAGCTTGTTCACCAGCGTCGATTTACCGCTCGACTCCCCGCCGAGGATCGCCACGGTGCGCACGAAAAACGGCTTCACTTCAGTCGGAATATACTCCCAGTAGCGGAACGGGTTTTCACGGATTTGCCCACCGCTAATGCTCATAAACGTTCGCTTGGGATCCACCAGCACAGTTTCGATCCCCAGATGTTCGAGATACTGCGGGGCATCTGATTCTTCAGAGGTGTAGATCCAGTTTGGCTGGATCCCTTTCTCCTGCATAAACGTTTTGATCCCGTTGCTCCACACGTCCCAGCCGTGCGGATACGGCTCCATGCCTTCTTCGTTGAAGGCATGAATACGGATATTTTTCTGATACTTAAAGGTTTGCAGCAGCCAGCGTAAACGATCGGGCACCGTAGGCTGTTGCGACATGGCACTGTCTTCAAACAGGCTGCGATCGCGCGTGTCGTCATAGCCCATGATGATATGCAGTTCATCGACCTGACTACAGGCGCGCTGGATAAGATAGATATGGCCGGTGTGCAGCGGATAAAACTTGCCGAATACCACACCGATATTTTTCTGCTGGCGCGGAAACTCCAGACCGAGAAAGCGGTGCAACGCCTCCAGCTTCTGCGCGCTGGGGCTTTTGATTTTGGCATTCAGCAGTTGGCTTAGGTATCCCTTGGTCATGCCACTGGCATCCGCCACCTGTTGCAGGGTACAGCCCTTTTGCTTTATGGCGGTTTTCAGATATTCAAATGACACAAGAGCCTCCTGCTGGAAAAATCGCGTAACACTGCCTGATGGCGCTTCGCTTATCAGGCCTACAAAATCGGTACGTACAGGTATTTGATTATAGGTCGTCAAACACGCTTAACGCATCCGCAAGCTTCTTAACGCCAAAGACCTGCATGCCTTCCGGTACTTTTTTCGGTACGTTAGCGGCAGGGACAATCGCCCGGCGAAAGCCGTGCTTCGCCGCTTCCGAAATACGCTCCTGCCCGCTGGGTACCGGACGGATTTCGCCCGCCAACCCCACTTCGCCAAAGACAACTAAATCCTGTGGCAGCGGTCTGTCACGCAGGCTGGAGACCATTGCCAGCAGCAACGCCAGGTCGGCGCTGGTTTCGGTGACTTTTACGCCGCCGACTACGTTAACAAACACGTCCTGATCCGCCATCTGCAAGCCACCGTGACGATGCAGCACCGCCAGCAGAATCGCCAGACGGTTCTGTTCCAGACCGACCGCCACGCGACGCGGGTTCGCCATCATTGAGTGATCGACCAGCGCCTGAATCTCTACCAGCAGCGGGCGCGTACCTTCCCAGACCACCATCACCGAACTGCCGGAGGTGACCTCATCGCCACGGCTTAAGAAGATAGCGGAAGGGTTGCTGACTTCACGCAGGCCTTGTTCGGTCATGGCAAAGACGCCCAGCTCATTCACAGCACCAAAACGGTTTTTATGGCTACGCAGAGTACGGAAACGAGAATCGGCGTCACCGTCGAGCAGTACCGAACAGTCAATACAGTGTTCGAGCACCTTCGGCCCAGCCAGCGAGCCGTCTTTGGTGACGTGGCCGACCATCACAATCGCCACGCCGCGCGTTTTGGCAAAACGCGTCAGGTAAGCCGCCGTTTCGCGCACCTGCGCCACACTGCCCGGCGAAGACTGAATATCCGCCATGTGCATTACCTGAATGGAGTCGATCACCATCAGCTTCGGCTGTTCTTCTTCGGCAATCAGGCAAATTTGTTCAATACTGGTTTCCGACAGCATATTCAGATTCGCGGTCGGCAAGCCAAGCCGGTGCGCGCGCATCGCCACTTGCTGCAGTGACTCTTCACCGGTGACGTACAGAGTTTTCATCTGCTCAGCGAGCTTGCACAGCGTTTGCAGCAGCAGCGTTGATTTCCCCGCGCCGGGGTTACCGCCAATCAGAATAGCGCTGCCGGGTACCACACCGCCGCCCAGTACGCGGTCAAATTCTTTAAATCCAGTGGAAAAACGCGGCAGTTCTTCAAGGCTGATGTCAGACAGCTTCTGCACTTTTGCCACGCCCGCATTCCCGGCATAGCCACTGAGCCGCTCGTTACGCGCCACCGTTGGCGATGCGGCAAGGCGCACCTCGGTAATGGTATTCCAGGCCTGACAGGCGCTGCATTGCCCCTGCCAGCGCGGGTAATCGGCCCCGCATTCATTACAAACAAAGGCGCGTTTTGGAGCTTTGGCCACGTTTTACCTCTTTCGTTAATGCTTTTGCCGGATGGCGCGGGCGCTTATCCGGCCTACGGACACCTTGCCATCGGGCAATTTAATCATTTCTGGTTCATGCTGCCGGAGAGAATGCAGAACACGCCCATCAGGTCAGCGTGGCGGATAGTAATCTCCGTCTTTTCATTCACTTTCGGTTTAGCATGATACGCAATACCCAACCCTGCGGTTTTGATCATCGGCAGATCGTTAGCACCGTCGCCGATCGCCACCGTCTGCGCCATCGGGATCTCATATTCTTGTGCCAGGCGAGTCAGGGTATTGGCTTTGTACTGGGCATCGACGATATCGCCGATCACGTTGCCGGTAAATTTACCGTCCATGATCTCCAGCTCGTTTGCCACAGCCGCCGTCAGACGCAGTTTATTACGCAGGTAATCGGCAAAGAAGGTAAAGCCGCCAGAGGCAATAGCCACTTTCCAGCCGAGCGTTTCCAGTTTTAACACCAACTGTGTCAGGCCTGGCATCAGCGGTAGCGTTTCGCGCACCTGGTGCAGAATATTGGCATCAGCGCCCTTCAGCGTCGCGACGCGACTACGCAGGCTGGCGGTAAAGTCCAGTTCGCCGCGCATTGCACGTTCCGTGACTTCCGCAACCATCTCACCGGTTCCAGCCAGTTTAGCAATTTCATCAATGCATTCGATCTGGATTGCCGTTGAGTCCATGTCCATCACCAGTAAACCCGGTGTGCGCAGATGCGGAATTTTACCTAGTGGCGCAACATCCAGTTTGGCATCATGCGCCAGTTTTGCCGCGCGCGGCGTTAAAGAACCCGCCAGGCGAATCACCTGATAATCCTCGACGCACCAGGCAGCAACAATCACCATCGCCGCGCCCAGTTTGCTCTGGTATTGCGTTAAACGTTGTTTATCCAGCCCACGACCGTACAGCAGCCAGCCACTGCGGCCCGCGTGGTAGTCCAGCGGCATGACTTCATCGCCACTTAAAGAGAGAGGCAGACCTGGCCACAGAGAAACATCTTCAGGTAGATCGCACCAGGTTATGTTAGGCATTAAAGCTCCTGTAAAATCGTTCGGGTCGGAATCATCAGGGGAAAATAACGCATGAGGCTACCCTGTAACCAGCGCTTCTGGCAACATTAAGTCTCAAATTTTCAGCAGGTGGAATATGGCTCGCGCAAAACTGAAATTCCGACTTCATCGTGCAGTGATTGTATTGTTCTGTCTTGCGCTGCTTGTCGCCCTGATGCAGGGCGCATCCTGGTTTAGTCAAAGTCACCAGCAGCAGCGTAATCCGCAGCTCGAAGAGCTGGCCCGTACGCTGGCCCGCCAGGTGGCGCTAAATGTTGCTCCGCTAATGCGTACCGAAACGCCGGATGAAAAACGCATCAAAGCGGTACTCACACAGCTGACGGAAAGTAGCCGTATTCTGGACGCTGGCGTGTACGATGAACAGGGAGACCTGATTACGCGTACCGGCGAGAGCGTCAACGTTCGTGACCGACTGGCGCTCGATGGCAAAAAAGCCGGGGGTTATTTTAACCAGCAGATTGTCGAACCCATTCAGGGGAAAAATGGTCCGCTGGGCTATTTGCGTCTGACGCTGGATACCCACACCCTCGCCACCGAGGCGAAGCAGGTAGATAACACCACCAATATCTTACGCCTGATGCTGCTGCTGGCGCTGGCGATTGGCGTCGTGCTCACCCGTACCTTATTGCAAGGCAAGCGTACCCGCTGGCAGCAATCCCCTTTCCTGCTGACCGCCAACAAACCGGTGCAGGAAGAAGACAACGAGAAAAAAGAGTAAAAGCAGTAAAAACTGTAAAACAGAAGGGAAATCAACCATGACTACACTACGCCTGCTTATCTCAGACTCTTACGATCCGTGGTTTAACCTCGCGGTCGAAGAGTGCATTTTTCGCCAGATGCCCGCCACGCAGCGCGTCCTGTTCTTGTGGCGTAACGCCGATACGGTGGTGATTGGCCGGGCGCAAAACCCGTGGAAAGAGTGTAATACCCGCCGTATGGAGGAAGACAACGTGCGGCTCGCCCGCCGTAGCAGCGGCGGCGGCGCGGTGTTCCATGACTTAGGCAATACCTGCTTTACCTTTATGGCCGGTAAACCGGAATACGACAAAACCATTTCCACCGCGATTGTCCTCAACGCATTGAATTCTCTGGGTGTGACGGCAGATGCCTCCGGGCGTAACGATCTGGTTGTGAAAACGCCAGACGGCGATCGCAAGGTTTCAGGCTCTGCTTATCGGGAAACGAAAGATCGCGGATTCCACCACGGCACGCTGCTGCTAAATGCCGATCTCAGCCGCCTGGCAAATTATCTCAATCCCGACAAAAAGAAACTCGCAGCAAAGGGGATCACCTCTGTCCGCTCACGGGTGGCGAATTTGACGGAGCTGTTACCGGGCATCACCCATGAACAGGTCTGTCAGGCCATCACGGAAGCCTTTTTTGCTCATTATGGCGAACGCGTTGAAGCGGAAGTGATCTCACCAGATAAAACGCCGGACCTGCCAAATTTTGCCGAAACCTTTGCCCGCCAGAGCAGTTGGGAATGGAATTTTGGTCAGGCACCTGCTTTCTCGCATCTGCTGGACGAGCGTTTCACTTGGGGTGGCGTTGAGCTGCATTTCGACGTCGAAAAAGGTCATATCACGCGCTCACAGGTGTTTACCGACAGTCTCAATCCCGCGCCGTTAGAAGCGCTGGCGGAGCGGCTACAGGGCTGCCAGTATCGCGCCGATGTTTTACAGCAGACTTGCGAAGCGCTGGTTACGGAATATCCGGATCAGGAAAACGAGCTGCGTGAACTGGCGGCGTGGGTGGCGAAGGCCGTGCGTTAAGCGATTAGTGGCGAATTGCCGGATGGCGGCTGCGCCTTATCCGGCCTACAAGACCGCTCCTGTAGGCCTGATAAGCGAATCGCCATCAGGCATTAATAGCGGCATTCCCGTAGGCCCGGTAAGCGAAGCGCCACCGGGCCACAACAACCCTTACTCTTTATCGCCCAGCAGAACGGATTCCAGCGCGATTTTGATCATGTCGTTGAAGGTCGTCTGACGTTCAGCGGCAGTGGTCTGCTCGTGAGTACGGATATGGTCGGAAACGGTGCAGATGGTCAGCGCTTTTGCACCAAATTCCGCAGCAACACCGTAGATGCCCGCCGCTTCCATTTCCACGCCCAGCACGCCGTATTTTTCCATCACGTCGAAGATTTCACCGTCCGGAGAGTAGAACAGGTCAGCAGAGAACAGGTTGCCCACGCGCGCGTCTACACCCAGTGCTTTTGCCGCATCAACCGCGTTACGCACCATGTCAAAGTCAGCGATAGCAGCGAAGTCATGATCTTTAAAACGGATACGGTTAACTTTGGAGTCGGTGCAAGCGCCCATACCGATAACCACGTCACGCAGTTTAACGTCCATACGCACAGCGCCGCAGGAGCCTACGCGAATGATTTTCTTCACGCCGAAATCGGTGATCAGCTCTTTGGTGTAGATGGAGCAGGACGGGATACCCATACCGTGACCCATAACGGAGATCTTACGGCCTTTGTAAGTACCGGTGAAACCTAACATGCCGCGAACGTTGTTCACTTCACGAACATCTTCGAGGAAAGTTTCAGCAATATGCTTTGCACGCAGCGGGTCGCCCGGCATCAATACGACGTCAGCGAAATCACCCATTTCTGCATTAATATGTGGAGTTGCCATTTTTTGTCCTTATTTCGTTGTTATTGCCTGATGGCGGCTACGCCTTATCAGGCCTACAAAACGTATGCAAAACAGTGAAATACCCTAAGGATTTCGCGTTATAGGAGGGCGACGAATTCATGAATCCCCGGGAGCATAGATTCACTATGTGACCGGGGTGAGCGAATGAAGTCAACGCATCTACAGCGCGAAAGACAACGGGTATTACAGCATGTTTTTACCGTAGTCCATCGGTGACGTACCAAAGTAGCTCGCCAGCGTCTGACCGATATCCGCGAAGGTTTCACGGTGACCTAAAGAACCTGGTTTCACTTTCGGGCCGTAGACCAGTACCGGGATGTGTTCACGGGTGTGGTCAGTGCCGGTCCAGCTTGGGTCGCAGCCGTGGTCAGCGGTCAGGATCAGAATGTCATCTTCACCCACCAGCTCCATCAGCTCAGGCAGACGGCGGTCGAACAGTTCCAGGCCCGCAGCATAACCGGCGATATCGCGACGATGTCC
Organism: Citrobacter sp. MGH105; assembly: GCF_001037485.2. Lineage (NCBI taxonomy): Bacteria > Pseudomonadati > Pseudomonadota > Gammaproteobacteria > Enterobacterales > Enterobacteriaceae > Citrobacter > Citrobacter sp. MGH105. The sequence continues at coordinate 4,365,687 of NZ_CP073048.1, forward strand.
CCAGGAAGAGTCGAAATCAACGAAGTTGGTGAAGACGATGGTCTTATCACCTGCTTCTTTCATCTCTTTGATGGTGGCGTCGAACAGCGCGTCCAGACCGGTGGCTTTCACTTTTTTGGTGATGCCGCAGTTAGCGTAGATATCCGCGATTTTACCGACGGAAACCACGTGACCGTCTTTTTCGTCGACCAGTTTCTGCAGCACGGTCGGTGCTGGCGGCTCAACGGCCAGGTCGTGACGGTTACCGGTACGCTGGAAGTTACCGGCTTTATCACCGATAAACGGACGTGCGATAACACGACCGATGTTGTAACCACCTTCGGTCAGCTCTTCACGTGCGATTTCGCACAGCTCGTAGAGTTTATCCAGGCCAAACGTCTCTTCGTGGCAGGCAATCTGGAACACGGAGTCAGCGGAGGTATAGAAAATCGGCTTGCCGGTTTTCATATGCTCTTCACCCAGCTGATCCAGGATCACGGTACCGGAAGAGTGGCAGTTGCCGAGGTAGCCTGGCAGGTTGGCACGTTTTACCAGTTTATCCAGCAGTTCCTGCGGGAAGCTGTTTTCATGATCGGAGAAATAACCCCAATCAAAAAGAACCGGGACACCCGCGATTTCCCAGTGGCCAGACGGCGTGTCTTTCCCGGAAGAAAGTTCATGCGCCCATGCGTAGGCACCAATCACTTCCGCGTTACCGTCCATACCAGCAGCAATTTTACCGGTAGAACCTTCGTGAGCTTTCACCAGGCCCAGACGGGTCAGGTTAGGCAGATTCAGTGGACCTTTGCGACCATTGTCAGCTTCACCTTTCGCACAGGCTTCTGCAATGTGTCCCATAGTGTCTGAACCTACGTCGCCAAAGCGATCCGCATCTTCAGTCGCACCAATACCAAAGGAGTCCAGCACCATAATAAATGCACGTTTCATCTTGTTCTCCATACATCTGCGCCGCAAAAAAGCGATCAGATCAGTATACAGTTATTCGATAATACGACGATAGACTGTCGGTGTAATTTCTGGCGCTTTATCGTCAAGGCTAATTGCCGCTTTGACCGCTTTCGCCGCTTCCTGCCAGCTGGCTTCATCTTTCGCGTGGATCACCGCCAGCGGGCGTTGTCCGTCTACGCTGTCGCCCAGACGCGCCATATCGCTAAAGCCAACGCTGTAATCAATGGTGTCCGAAGCCTGACGACGACCGCCGCCCATGGAAACGACCGCCATCCCCAGCGAGCGGGTATCCATCGCGCTGACAAAACCTTCGGTATCAGCATATACCGCTTTGCTGAGCATTGCCGTCGGCAGGTACTTCGCATAATTTTCGACGAAATCGGTCGGGCCTTTTTGCGCCGCAACCATGCGACCAAAAATCTCTGCCGCTTTACCGTTGTCCAGCACGGTCTGCAATTTCGCACGGGCTTCGGCGTCATCTTTCGCCAGATTACCGGAGATCAGCATTTCCACGCACAGCGCCATGGTGACGTCTAACAGACGTGGATTGCGGTATTCACCGGTCAGGAACTGCACCGCTTCGCGAACTTCGACCGCGTTACCTGCGCTGGAGGCCAGCACCTGGTTCATATCGGTTAACAGCGCGGTGGTACGTACACCCGCGCCGTTTGCCACACCGACAATCGCTTCAGCAAGAGCTTCAGAAAGCTCGTAGGTCGGCATAAAGGCACCGCTGCCCACTTTCACATCCATCACCAACGCATCCAGCCCTTCCGCCAGTTTTTTCGCCAGAATGGAACCGGTAATCAGCGGGATGGAATCCACCGTCGCGGTAATATCGCGGGTGGCATAAAAACGTTTATCCGCCGGTGCGAGCGAGCTGGTTTGCCCAATAATCGCCACACCCACGTCTTTAATAATTTCACGGAAGCGCGCGTCGTCCGGGAAGATGTCAAATCCAGGAATCGCTTCCAGTTTATCGAGCGTACCGCCGGTATGCCCCAGGCCACGCCCGGAGATCATCGGAATATAGCCGCCGCACGCTGCGACCATCGGGCCTAACATCAGTGACGTTACGTCACCCACACCGCCGGTAGAGTGTTTATCCACAATCGGGCCGTTCAGCTGCAGGCTTTTCCAGTCCAGTACGGTTCCTGAATCACGCATTGCCATGGTCAGCGAAACTCGCTCAGGCATTGTCATATCGTGGAAGAAAATGGTCATCGCCAGGGCGGCGATTTGCCCTTCAGAGATGGTGTTGTCGCGAATACCATTGATAAAGAAACGAATTTCTTCATCGCTCAGCGCATGACCATCACGTTTTTTACGAATAATTTCTTGTGCGAGAAACACGGTAACCCCCAGGGGAAAAGAGTAGAAGGCCGTTGTAGGCCGGGTAAGCAACGCGCCACCCGGCAGTCGTCTTAATGCCGGATGGCGGCTACGCCTTATCCGGCCTACGTCGCTACAGCTCCGGCAATATAAGGCTTAGTAGCTGCTTGCGCTCTTGCCGTCGCCGTGACCCAGCGCTTTCAGCAGACTCGCCAGCAGGCTGGATGCGCCAAAACGGTAGTGACGAGAATCAGCCCAGTCAGCGCCAAACAGTTCATCGGCAATCGCCAGGAACTGCTGTGCATCTTCTGCAGTGCGTACGCCACCAGCCGGTTTGAAACCTACAGTTTTAGAAACACCCATGTCGCGGATCACTTCCATCATGATGCGTGCGCTTTCCGGCGTCGCATTGACCGGCACTTTACCGGTAGAAGTTTTGATGAAATCAGCACCGGCTTTGATGGAGATTTCAGACGCTTTGCGAATCAGTGCTTCTTCTTTCAGCTCACCGGTTTCGATGATGACTTTCAGCAGCACGTTTGCCGCCGCACACGCGTCTTTACAGGCTTTAACCAGATCGAAACCAATCTGCTCGTTACCGGCGATCAGCGCACGGTACGGGAACACCACGTCAACTTCATCTGCGCCGTAAGCAATCGCCGCGCGGGTTTCAGCCAGCGCAATCTCGATGTCGTCGTTGCCGTGCGGGAAGTTGGTTACGGTTGCAATGCGGATGTCCGGCGTGCCCTGCTCTTTCAGGGTCTTACGCGCAATAGGGATGAAACGCGGATAGATACAGATTGCGGCAGTGTTGCCAACCGGGGTCTTCGCCTGATGACACAGCGCGATCACTTTTTCATTGGTGTCGTCATCATTCAGGGTAGTCAGGTCCATCAGTTTCAGTGCACGCAGGCTGCTTGCTGTTAAATCGGTCATAACATTCTCCAACGGCATCGCCGTATAAAATTTCACCTTGCGAGTTTGTTAGTATTCTAACATCCGCTCGCTATTACACTTCGATATACATCACAGTTAATGAAAACCACATACAGATTTGCATTACTCTAATGAGATCTACTTCAAATAAATCACCTTTTCTAAAGGGATGCGGTGGCATCAGGCGCATCCGGATCAAAGGTTGCGGCGGCGTTGCTTTCTACAATGGCGTGACACCTTCGGGATAAAAAGGAATCAACGATGCCCACTTCAAGCGAACTCGCGCTGCAACAGCGTTGCCAACAAATCGTGACCAGCCCAGTGCTCAGCCCTGAGCAGAAACGCCACTTTCTGGCGCTGGAAGCTGAAAACGCGCTGCCTTACCCGCAACTGCCTGCACAGGCACGTCAGGCGCTGGATGATGGGGTAATCTGCGATATGTACGAAGGTCATGCCCCGTTCAAACCGCGCTATGTTTTACCCGATTACGCGCGTTTTCTGGCCAATGGCTCATCGTGGCTGGAGCTGGAAGGCGCCAGGGATCTTGATGACGCGTTATCCTTACTCACTATTCTTTACCACCATGTTCCGTCAGTGACGTCGATGCCGGTTTATCTCGGTCAGCTCGATGCCCTGCTGCAACCGTATGTTAGAATTCTAACACAAGACGAGATCGATATTCGAATAAAACGTTTCTGGCGTTATCTCGACAGAACCCTGCCAGACGCGTTTATGCATGCCAATATCGGCCCCGCCGATACACCAGTTACTCGTGCAATTTTACGCGCAGATGCAGAGTTAAAGCAGGTCTCGCCTAATCTGACATTCATTTATGACCCGCAAATCACACCTGACGATCTGCTGCTCAACGTGGCGCAAAATATCTGCGAGTGCAGTAAGCCGCATATTTCCAACGGCCCTGAAAATGATAAAATTTTCACAAAAGGTCAGTATGGCGTCGTCAGTTGTTACAACTCTTTGCCGCTCGCCGGGGGTGGAAGCACGCTGGTCAGGCTTAATCTGAAAGCCATCGCAGAGCGCAGCACCTCTGTTGATGACTTCTTTACGCGCACCCTACCGCACTACTGCCAGCAGCAAATCGCCATCATTGATTCACGATGTGAATTCCTCTATGAGAAATCACATTTCTTTGAGAATAGCTTCCTCGTGCAGGAAGGGTTGATTGATCCCGAACGTTTTGTGCCTATGTTCGGGATGTATGGTCTGGCGGAGGCGGTTAACCTGCTGTGCGATAAGTCGGGACAGAATGCGCGCTATGGGAAAGATGAGTTCGCCAATCAGCTCGGCTATCGTATTAGCGCCTACCTGGCGGAGTTTGTCGAAAACACCCCGGTGAAATATGGCTGGAAGCAGCGCGCGATGCTGCATGCACAGTCGGGCATCAGTTCTGACATCGGCACCACGCCAGGGGCACGCCTGCCTTACGGCAATGAGCCGGACCCGATCACCCATCTGCAAACCGTCGCGCCACATCACGCGTTTTATCACGCCGGGATCAGCGACATTCTCACGCTGGATGAAACCATCAAGCGTAATCCTCAGGCGCTGGTGCAGTTGTGCCTCGGGGCGTTTAAAGCCGGAATGCGCGAGTTTACCGCCAACGTGAGCGGCAACGATCTGGTTCGCGTTACGGGTTACATGGTGCGCCTGTCAGATCTGGAAAAGTATCGCGCCGAAGGGTCACGAACCAACACCACCTGGCTTGGCGAAGAAGCCGCGCGCAATACGCGCATTCTGGAACGACAACCTCGCGTGATTAGCCATGAACAGCAGATGCGCTTTAGTCAGTAGGCTGATTCCTTTCTCCTGCGTCGATGGGCCGGGCAGTCGTCTGGCTCTGTTTCTGCAAGGATGTAATCTGCGCTGTAAAAATTGCCACAATCCGTGGACGATGGGACGCTGCAACGACTGCGGGGAGTGTGTGCTGCATTGCCCGCATGAGGCGCTGAACCTGAGCGCGGGGAAAGTGTGGTGGCAGTCCGATGTGTGTCAGCAGTGTGACACCTGCCTGCACATGTGCCCCCAGCAGGCCACGCCGATGGCGCAGAGTATGAGCGTTGATGAAGTGCTGCAACATATTCGTAAAGCGTCACTGTTTATCGAAGGGATAACCGTTAGTGGCGGTGAAGCGACTACCCAGCTCCCCTTTATTGTGGCGCTATTTACCGCGATAAAAACCGATCCGCAGTTGCAACACCTGACCTGCATGGTCGACAGCAACGGCATGCTGAGCGAAACCGGCTGGCAGAAGCTGCTGCCGGTGTGCGACGGCGTAATGCTGGATTTAAAAGCCTGGGACAGCACGTGTCATCGGCAGCTTACCGGCCGCGATAACACGCTGATTAAACAAAGTATTACCTTTTTGTCCGGGCAGAGAAAACTGGCGGAACTCCGCCTGCTGGTTATTCCTGGTCAGGAAGATTATCTACAGCATATCGATGCGCTGGCGACGTTTATCAAACGCACCGGTGACGTACCGGTACGGCTGAATGCCTTTCATGCGCACGGGGTGTATGGCGAAGCGAAGGACTGGCCGAGTGCCACGCCGAAGGATGTGGAACACCTGGCGCAAAGATTGCGCGAGCGCGGGGTGGATAATTTGATCTTCCCGGCGCTGTACCTGTGATTGCCGGATGCGGCTACATCATTTGCAGGCCGGAGAAAACACAGCAGCCATCCGACGAAGTTATGCCTGATGCGCTTTGCTTATCAGGCCTACGAAGCGCATACTTTTGTAGGCCGGATAAGGCGCAGCCGCCATCCGGCAAAAATATGCCTGATGCGCTTCGCTTATCAGGCCTACGAAGCGCATACTTTTGTAGGCCGGATAAGGCGCAGCCGCCATCCGGCAAAAATATGCCTGATGCGCTTTGCTTATCAGGCCTACGAAGCACACACTTTTGTAGGCCGGATAAGGCGCAGCCGCCATCCGGCAAAAATATGCCTGATGCGCTTCGCTTATCAGGCCTACGAAGCGGACACTTTTGTAGGCTGGGTACGCCTTCCAATCACATGTTAAACAACGCCGTGGTATTACGATACAGCGCGTCAGCGATCACGTCCGCAGGTTCCGGGCGCAGTTCGCATAAGACGTCGAAGACTCTGACTACCTGCTCCGGGCGGTTAGGCTGCCCCTGAAAGCCGTTGAGCGGCATATCCGGCGCGTCGGTTTCCAGCAACAGCGATTCCAGCGGCAGTTGCGCTATTACCTCGCGGGTTTTACTGGCGCGGGGATAGGTAATAGTGCCTCCCACGCCAATTTTGTATCCCAGTTGCACAAAGCGCTCTGCCTGCTGCACGCTCCCGGAAAAACCATGCACCACGCCAGTTCGTGGCAAAGTATGACGTTTCAGGTGCATCGCCAGCTTGTCATGGGTACGCCGCGAATGCAGGATCACCGGCAATTCATACCGCTTCGCCAGCTTTAGCTGCGCTTCCAGCACCCGCTCTTGCTTATCGAATTGCGGATCGTCCCGATACAGATCCAATCCAATCTCGCCTAGCGCCACCAGCTTTTGTGGGCGCTTATCCAGCTCCTGTTGCAACTGGTCCAGGCAGTCATCGCTATGTTGTTCAATAACAATGGGATGCAGACCAAGCGCGGCAAACAATGGAGGATAATTTTCCGCTAACGCCAGTACGCGGGGAAAATTCGCCGCCTGGGTGGCCGGAACGATAATGCTCTGTACACCAACCTCCACCGCGCGCTGAATGCTGGCAGATTCATCTCCGGTAAACGGCGGGAAATCAAAGTGACAATGCGTATCGATAAAACGATAACTCACGCCAAATCCTCATTATCAAACGTCGTGTCGTTCGCCTGAGGCGCATTGGTCACCACTGGCACATGGGCATCGTTGGCCACCGGCGCGGGAGGAACTACCACCGGCCCCGGCACCACAATCTTCGGCGTCTGACGAGGCAGCGGCGCATTTTTCGCCAGCAGCTTGCCGACTGTCGCCAGAAAGTAACGACCGCACAGGCGTCCGGTTTTGTAATCTTCCCGCAGCGCCGGAATACGGCTGCCCAACGCCATGCTATGGAGTGGTTTTGGCGGATAGATCTCAAAAATACGCAGCTTGCCCGGCGGCTTCTCAATAAAACTCTGGATAGCACGATAGCTGGTCTCATGATGCTGCACCAGATTCAGAAACGGTTGCAGGCTACTTTCACCCAACCAGCGCTCCATACGTTTGAACCACTGCGGGGTGTAGTACATTTGCGAAGGCACAGTGCGAATCACTACCAACGTTTTTGCCCCCTGCTTCGCTGCCTCCTGCACAGGTATGGCATCACTAACTCCTCCATCCAGATAGTTCACGCCGTCCAATACAACCCCTGTGCGGTAGAACCCGGGAATCGCGCTGGAGGCTCGAATGAGGTCGAGCCAGTTTTGCCGGTTCGGCGAAAAATAGCCGGGCGTGTAATCATCGCCCCGACAGGCGCACATATAAAACGCTTTCCCTGCGGCAAACAAACGCTCGGCGTTATCCATCGCCAGCGGCATCTGGGATGCGGTCGAATCCACGAGCCAGTCGAGATCGATTAAGTTTCCCCCGCGCACAAAGCGTACCGGGTCAAAAAACTCACGGCGGGTGGTGTAACGCATAATGACTTTACGGCCATAACCAGGCTGGTTACACAGATAGGCTGAAAGGTTTTGCGCACCGGCGGACGTCCCATAGTAGAGATCAAAGGGATTGAACTGCGCACGCATGAATTCATCGAGTACGCCGGCGGTGAAGATGCCTCTTTGTCCCCCGCCCTCGCACACCAGCGCCACACTGCCTGGTTGAAATGGACGTAACGATAACGGCGCAATATTACCGAGCGTGACGGGTATTCTCTGCCCCACCTCTGCCTTCCTGTTGTTTTGTAATAGAACAACAAAGTAACGCAAATTGCCTGACGCTAAAACCGTAAAAGCCAGTCCACTGGACTGGCTTGGTAGCAAGTTATCTTTACGGGTTACTTACTAGGGTCGTTTACGCCCTGTAAACAGGCTGACCAGAAACAGAATGATCCCCACCACGAAAACAATTTTCGCTGCGCCTGCAGCGGTACCAGCCAGTCCACCAAAACCCAGTGCGGCGGCAATTAACGCGATAACCAGAAATATGATGCCCCATCGAAACATGCGCTTCTCCTTTACCATAGTTAATGTCACCGCTTGTTATGAGCGCTCAGGCTGCTCATCGGCGATATTTTTAGTGTGGTGCACAACACGCCTCCCGACAAACGTCAGGAGGACGAATTAAGTCTAATTACTGAGTTTTGAGATCGTTTTTGACGCTTTTCACGCCATCAATCGCTTTGGCGATGCTCTCAGCACGATCGCTTTGAGCCTGTGAATCGACGGTGCCTGAAAGTTGCACTACGCCCTCGGTGGTCTCAACTTTCACCTTGCGGGAAGGGACGATATCATCGGCCAGCAGCTTGGCTTTTACCTCACTGGTGATTGCCGTATCGCCCGCATAGCCTTTAACAGAGGTTTCTTTACTATCACGCACATGCAGTTTGTCGCTAACGGAGGTCACACCCTCAACGCCTTTCGCCACTTTCACCGCTTCTTCGGCCTGCGCCTGACTTTCAACAAACCCGCTTAGTGTCACCACCTTTTGATCTGTTTTGACGGAAATATCGGTGCTCTTAATGCTTTCGTGGTCCACCAGCGCGGCTTTTACTTTCGCGGTGATGGTGCTGTCATCCATGAAATTACCGACTTTGTTCATAGAGCTATCGACTTTCTGCCCCGCACTTTCGACGCCGGATTGCGCTTTATCCATCGTGGCGTTTTCTGCATAAGCAGAACCCGTTGCAACAGCGGAGGTCAGCATCACGGCCAGCAGCGTTTTAGAAATCTTAAGTCCTGTCATTGTCATCGATGTATTCCTGTATGTTTTGCCAAACGCTATGCTCTGCCGTTAAACGGCTTGAGCCAGCAACTAATCTTGTAAGTGGAATAAATATCAGCAATAGACGCTGCAACAGGCAGCCTAAAAAGCATTAAACGCCGATATTTATGTCATCACATTGTTAAATATAGTTCACGATTTCGTGATCGCAGTCAGAATTGATTAAAAAATAGGCAAACAAAAGAAAAACGCGAGGTTTTAAGAACATTCCGCAAGGGATTTAAAAGACAGGAAAAGTTGCAGGACACGGCGGATACCGTGCCCTGGAAGGTCGATTAGTGTTCGCGTGTTTTACGGAACTGAACGTCCGGGTAACGTTCCTGGGTGAGATTCAGGTTAACCATGGTTGGTGCGATATAGGTGAGGTTATCGCCGCCATCCAGCGCCAGCTGAATTTCGTTCTTACGCTTAAATTCTTCGAATTTCTTCACGTCAGAACATTCTACCCAGCGCGCAGTCGCCACGTTGACGGATTCATAAATCGCTTCAACGTTGTACTCGCTCTTCAGACGTGAGACCACCACGTCAAACTGCAGCACACCGACAGCGCCCACGATCAAATCGTTATTGGCGATCGGACGGAATACCTGCACTGCGCCCTCTTCTGACAACTGAACCAGCCCTTTCAGCAGCTGTTTCTGCTTCAATGGATCCTTCAGACGAATACGACGGAACAGCTCCGGTGCGAAGTTCGGAATACCGGTGAACTTCATCATTTCGCCCTGGGTAAAGGTATCGCCGATCTGGATAGTGCCGTGGTTATGCAGACCGAGAATATCGCCCGGATACGCTTCTTCCACATGAGAACGGTCACCGGCCATAAAGGTGAGTGCGTCGGAGATCACCACGTCTTTACCAATGCGCACCTGGCGCATTTTCATGCCTTTCTCATACTTGCCGGATACCACACGCATGAACGCCACGCGGTCACGGTGTTTCGGGTCCATGTTGGCCTGAATTTTAAACACGAAACCGGTGAACTTCTCTTCTGAGGCTTCGACGACGCGGGTGTCGGTTTTACGCGGCATCGGCGCAGGCGCCCACTCCACTAAGCCGTCCAGCATATGGTCAACGCCGAAGTTACCCAGCGCGGTACCGAAGAAGACCGGGGTGATTTCGCCCGCGAGGAACAGCTCATGGTCGAACTCGTTGGACGCGCCCTGCACCAGCTCCAGCTCGTCACGCAGCTGCTGCGCCAGGTCTTCACCCACGGCAGCATCAAGTTCCGGGTTGTTCAGACCTTTAACAACACGCACTTCCTGAATGGTGTGGCCTTTACCGGTCTGATACAGGTAAGTTTCATCTTTATAAAGGTGATAGACACCTTTGAACAACTTACCGCAGCCAATCGGCCAGGTGATTGGCGCACAGCCGATTTTCAGTTCGTTCTCGACTTCATCCAGCAGCTCCATCGGATCGCGGATGTCACGGTCGAGTTTGTTCATAAAGGTCAGGATCGGCGTATCGCGCAGACGGGTAACTTCCATCAGCTTACGGGTACGATCTTCGACGCCTTTTGCAGCATCGATAACCATCAGGCAGCAGTCCACCGCCGTCAGAGTACGATAGGTATCTTCGGAGAAGTCTTCGTGCCCCGGGGTGTCCAGCAGGTTCACCAGGCAGTCATGATACGGAAACTGCATCACAGAGGTGGTAATGGAGATACCACGCTGCTTTTCCATTTCCATCCAGTCAGATTTTGCATGCTGGCTGGAGCCACGGCCTTTTACCGTACCGGCGGTCTGAATGGCCTGTCCGAATAACAGTACCTTTTCAGTAATTGTCGTTTTACCGGCATCCGGGTGAGAAATAATGGCAAAAGTGCGGCGTTTGGCCACCTCTTGCAAATAAGGAGACAACGTCATAGTCAAATCTTCTTAGGTAAGCACGGCAACGGGCCGGGCAAGTTGAATACGAAAAATTGCGGCTATTTTACCCATCAACGGGGGGGAGGCAATCAGTGTTTACACAGGAGCTGCTCCAGTTCGCTTAATGACGCTACGGTCCAGGTCGGCTGAATGCCCGCTGGCTGCTCGCGGTGGTGCGTATTTAGCCAGCAGGTGGATAGCCCGGCGTTAATGCCGCCAAGAATATCGGACTCTGCGGTGTCACCCACCATCAGCACGCGAGAACGGTCCGGATTACCCGCCTGCTCCAGCGCATGGTCAAAAATACGGGGGTCGGGTTTTGCCACCCCAACCTGCTCAGAAATCACCAGCAGGTCGAAATAGTCGCGCAGCCCCGTCCGCTCAAGTCGGATTTGCTGCAACGCGGTAAAACCGTTAGTAATGATACCGATTTTTGTTTTATCACGAATCGCATTGAGCAGAGAAACTGCCCCCGGCAACGGTGAGCAGATCTCCGCCATCGCATTGATGAATGCGTCATTAAGCTGGCCCGGTTCAACCTTCAGGCGTTCGGCCCAGCTCTGAAAACGGGCATGCTGCAGTTGTAATGAGGTAATCGCGCCGTTTTGGTAATCCACCCACAGCGGTTTATTCACGGCCTGGTAGTCCTGAAAATCTTCAGCGGTAAAGGTAATGCTATAGTCGAGAAACATCCGCTGTAAGCCGGTAAACGAGTCAAACGTAAACAGCGTTTCGTCGGCATCAAAGAAAATCCAGTCCCACTTCTTCATCATTACACCTTATCTTACATGCTGATTGGCAACGCCATGATGATGGCGTCTTCGTGTCCATCGGCCGTTGGATAGTAGTTGCGACGGATCGTCGCCTCGTTAAAGCCTAAGCTTTCGTACAGCGCGATAGCGGCCGCATTCGAGGCGCGCACTTCAAGCCACAGGGTCAAAATGCCACGCTTTTCCAGCTCATCGATCAGATGCTCCAGCAGCTCACGTCCCAGGCCCCGGCGCTGAAAGTCAGGATCGACGGCGATATTGAACAACGTCGCTTCATCCAGTACGACCTGCGTGATTGCAAAGGCGGCCATCACGTCGTCAACCCTCAACTGAAAATTGAGGTAGCGATCGCCCTGGTTGCTGGCAAATGTTTTTTCACTCCACGGAAAAGCGTGGGCGCGTTTTTCAATCTGAAATGCTGCGGGTAAATCAGTCGGCTCGAGGGAAGAAATCGTGTTCATATGCGCAGATTTGTTGCCATAACGCGGCGCGTGCCGCTGGGTTTTCCCGTAATTCATTAAACGCAGGACTCTCGACCTGAGCGCCCTCCAGCAGCAGCGGCTCTTCGGTTCCCAGCCGCCAGCTATTACAGCGACTGCCTTGCGGCAGCATGGCGACACGGTCAGGCGTCAGTTGTAAAACCTGATCCGGGCTAACGGTTAATGCGCGTAAAATATCGCTGATCAACGGTTCGGTTAGCGCGGGTAACTGTGCAGCAACCATCACCAAACGGACATGCGCAGGAATGGAAATCGCGATCTCGCCCTGCAGTGCGCCAGGACGACGCAACGACCACTGCGTAATGCCCAGTTGCTGTAACTGCCAGTCTCGTCGGGATGTCATAGCGAAACACTCCTGTCTATCAGGGGCGCAAATATAGCAAATTTGTCGAATCCGTGCCATCAAACAACTATAATCCCCCGCTGTACAATTTAAGGAGCATTCCATGTCTGCTTTTACCCCGGCAAGTGAAGTCTTGCTGCGCCACAGTGATGATTTCGAACAAAGCCGTATTCTGTTTGCCGGTGATTTGCAGGATGACCTGCCTGCCCATTTTGAAAGCGCCGCCAGCCGTGCGCACACCCAGCAACTTCACCACTGGCAGGTGCTTAACCGCCAGATGGGCGACAACGTCCGCTTCAGCCTCGTCGCGCAGGCCGATGACGTTGCCGATAGCGATACGCTGATCTACTACTGGCCGAAGAATAAGCCGGAAGCCCAGTTCCAGTTGATGAACATTCTGTCGCTGTTACCGGTGGGCACCGATATTTTTGTTGTCGGCGAGAATCGCAGCGGCGTACGTAGCGCAGAGCAGATGCTGGCCGAATACGCACCGTTAAACAAAGTCGACAGCGCACGTCGCTGTGGCCTGTACCACGGTCGTCTGGAAAAACAGCCGGTCTTTGATGCAGAAAAATACTGGGATGAATACCAGACAGAAAATCTGACCATCAAAACGCTGCCGGGCGTCTTCAGCCGTGACGGTCTGGATATTGGCAGCCAACTGCTGCTCTCCACGCTGACGCCGCACACCAAAGGCAAAGTGCTGGATGTCGGCTGTGGCGCAGGCGTTCTCTCCGTCGCCTTAGCCAGCCACTCGCCGAAAGTGCGCTTAACCCTGTGCGATGTTAGCGCCGCCGCCGTTGAAGCCAGCCGCGCAACGCTTGCAGCCAACGGCATTGAAGGTGACGTCATCGCCAGTAACGTCTTTTCTGACGTGACGGGTCGTTTTGATATGATCATCTCCAACCCGCCGTTCCACGACGGTATGCAGACCAGCCTTGATGCCGCACAAACGCTGATTCGTGGCGCAGTGCGTCATCTCAACAGCGGTGGTGAACTGCGTATTGTGGCGAACGCCTTCCTGCCTTATCCGAAGGTTCTGGATGAAGTGTTTGGCTTCCATGAAGTTATCGCGCAGACCGGGCGTTTCAAGGTCTATCGCACTGTGATGACGCGCCAGGCGAAAAAAGCCTAACGGCTGTAGGCCAGATAAGGCGTTTACGCCGCCATCCGGCGTGACACCGAGCAACGCCGGATGGCGCTATCGCTTATCCGGCCTGCATAAAACGCCAAAAACCGAAGAAACGCCTTTTTTTTCGGCAATCACGTTAAGTTCGAAAATTAACTGTTGACGCCCTGCATAAAATCTCTAGAATTCGCCCCCGTGGTAACGATACTTTTTGAGTGTCGATGGTATGCGAAGGTGGCGGAATTGGTAGACGCGCTAGCTTCAGGTGTTAGTGTCCTTTCGGACGTGGGGGTTCAAGTCCCCCCCCTCGCACCATAATCCACGTTGATATTGCTCGCACTGGGCGAAGGTGGCGGAATTGGTAGACGCGCTAGCTTCAGGTGTTAGTGTCCTTAGGATGTGGGGGTTCGAGTCCCCCCCCTCGCACCAACGAGGCGATATCAAAAAAATAAGATGACTGTGCGAAGGTGGCGGAATTGGTAGACGCGCTAGCTTCAGGTGTTAGTGTCCTTAGGATGTGGGGGTTCGAGTCCCCCCCCTCGCACCAATTATCTTATTTCCCTCTCGATTTCCTTCTCTGTTTTGTTCATCCCTGATTCCAGTTCATCATTACCAAAACAATGCCACCAATCAGTGCCGCGCATGAAGGTAACAAAACAAAGTGCCGTAAACGTTTGTGGTACAGCATGAGCGAAGTCAGCAGTAATCCTAATACAATCATCACCTTCCATACGTAGACCGACAGATCGCTATATGCCATCCCGGCAATCAGCATTCCCGGCAGCAGAACACCCCATCCACTGCCCAGCGTACGTTGCAACATGATTTCACCTATGAAATTGATAATGATAACCAATATCATATGATAAAATTTCTCATTTGTCAGCCGTGAAGCACTATCAATTATATGAGTTTTACTTAACGATTGATGACATGAATAATCCAAGGTGATAAATTGCTCACCGGTTAGCTCTTCAACTAAAAACAATAAAAACCTCTGCGAATGATACCCCGTTCGTTATTTGTTTTATTTACCAACACACCTTCGTACATTGCAGATAACTAACAATATTTACCTATGACAGTACAATCCTGGCGAACTCTGCGCACAAAAAAATACCAACTCTCTTTACGACTGTTTCTGCTGCTCAACGCAGTCTCCGCGCTGTTTACGCTTTTTTTCCCACTGTTTACGGTCAAAGCCTTATCAGTACCTACGTTGCTGATGCTGGTGATGAGTACACTGCTGCTGGTATGGCATGGGAAATACGCGGATAAAAGAATTAATCTCCCTTTTATTTCAATCGTTTTTGGCTTGTTATGGGCGTTACATATATTCTTGAAATATAATGCTCTAGGTCAGAATGATTATTATTTCCTGTTAATAGCGCTGCTCAGCGTACTGTTTATTGGCTCTATCGCTTTTGCCAATAATATCATCGCGTTTACGCTCCACTCACTCCCCTCCGTCGCCGTTTGTTTATGGCTTAACGGCAGCGAACATGGTTTGCGGATTTTCTATTTTATGGCGCTGCCTATGGCCGGTATCGCCATCCAGCATGTGATACAAAAGCGCTACGATGGATTCGCTCAGCAACTGATGTACAAACTGCTGGAGGAAAGGGAAACCCTGAACGGGCTCAGCATGCTCGACCCGCTAACCGGTTTGTATAATCGCCGGGGGCTGCAACACCGGCTCGATACGCTGTTGGCTCTGAGTAATTCGAGGCACTTCGTTCTGCTGCTGGATATCGACCATTTCAAATCCTATAACGATCATTACGGACATATGATGGGCGACCAGGCGTTGATCCGTGTTTCTGCCGCCATCCGAGACTCCGTACGCTCCCGGGATGTGGTGGCGCGTTTTGGCGGTGAAGAGTTTATGATTTTGCTGACCGCGGTCGATCCACAGCAGGCCCAGGCTGCCGCCGAACGTATCCGCCAGAAAGTGTACGATCTTAAAATCCCTCACATGTTTAATGAGAGCGTGGCAACCAACGTAACCGTCAGTATCGGCATTGCACCTCTGGTAGAACAGGATATTGATGCTGCTATCGCCAAAGCGGATAAAGCCCTTTATGAGGCCAAGAATCTTGGACGTAACAATACGCTGGTCAGCGATGAGCTGCGGGTAAACTGCCCCTCTACCTGAGCTTTCTGTGCGCTGCCGCTCGGGATGGCGACAAAGATCTTGCCATCGCTCAATGTCAATTATAGGATTAGCAATCATTATCATTAAGATTAACATCCTTATATCGACATGGCTTATCGTTCCGCACCGATCGTTGAAGATGTCATCTGGCGTAGCCATCTCCCCTCAGAGATGCCCTCGCTGGCTGCTGCCGTACGCGCAACGATAGCCAAAACTCGCGAGCACCTGCTGGACTTCATTCGTCTTGACGAAACGCCTGTGCCAGGTGCAATGACGCTGCATGAATGGACGCAACCGGCGACGCTTAGCTCGCTGCTGGCCGTTTATTCAGACCATATCTATCGCAACCAACCCACGCTACCCCGCGAAAATAAGCCCCTGATTTCTCTTTGGGCGCAATGGTATATCGGCCTGATGATGCCTCCGTTAATGGTGGCCCTACTGACGCAAAAAGAGGCTATCGACGTCTCTCCTGAACATATGCGCGTAGAGTTTCACGAAACGGGCCGTGCGGCCTGCTTCTGGATCGACGTCCATCAGGATCACCAGGCAACAGCTCTGTCCCCTCAACAACGCATGGAAACGCTGATTCTCTCAGCGCTGACGCCGGTTGTGCAGGCGCTGGAAGCGACGGGCGAGATCAACGCGAAGCTTATCTGGAGCAACACCGGATATTTAATTCACTGGTATTTAACGGAAATGAAGCCGTTGCTAGGTGAGGAACTGCTGACCACGCTGCGCCAGACCTGCTTTTTTGAGAAACAACTCTCCTGCGGTCAGGATAACCCTCTGTGGCGAACCGTTGTTCCGCGCGAGGGGCTGTTAGTACGCAGAACCTGCTGCCAACGCTATCGCCTGCCTGACGTTCAGCAATGCGGAGACTGCACGCTGAAGTAAGCGAGGAGCCGTAGCCCCTCGCCAGATATTTATGCAACCTGCTGGTTTTCCTCTTCCATACGCTGCGCTTCTTCTTTTTCCTGCGCCAATAGCTGCTTTTCGTAGACCTTAAAGAATGGGAAGTAGATAACGGCCGACACCAGCGCCAACAGCACCACCAGAATAGCCGCACGATAATCCCAGCCTAATGCCCATGCCGCGCCAACCGGTGCCGGTGCTGTCCAGGGAACCACTGAAATGACCCGCCCAATTAAATCCAGTTTCATCGCCGCCCAGGCCAGTACCGCATTCACCATTGGGGCCATCAGGAAGGGGATAAAAAACACCGGGTTCATGACAATCGGCGTACCAAAAATCACCGGTTCGTTAATATTAAAAATGCTGGGGACTACGCTCAGACGCCCAATCGAGCGTAGATGAGCCGAACGACTACGCAGATAGCAAATCACCAACCCCATCGTTGCACCTGACCCTCCGACCACAATAAAGAACGTCCAGAACGCTTCCATAAAGATATGCGGTAACGGCGCGCCCTGCGCCAGCGCCGACTGGTTCATCCCAAGATTAGTTAGCCAGAACATTTGCAGCATTCCCGACACAATTGCCGCGCCGTGAATACCCGCAAACCACAATAGATGTCCAATCAATACCGCCAGAAGTATCGCCGGGAGAGAATCTGCAGCCGACACCAGTGGTTTAAAGATGGCCATAATGGCCTGAGGGATCAGCATGTCAAACTGCGACTGTATCACCAGACTCAGCGGGTACAGCGTCAGTACTACCACCAGCACCGGGATCAGCAGATCGAAAGAGTTTTTGATCATCGGCGGCACCTGATCGGGTAAACGGATGCCGATGTTGTGCGCCTTCAGGAAGCGCATCATTTCAACACAGTAAATGGCCACCAGGATGGCGGTGAAAATCCCCGTTCCTCCCAGGCTATCAACCGGCATTGTGCCTTTGGTTTTTGGCGCGGCAATCAGCAAAAAAGCCATGATTGATAGCATCGCACACATAAACGGATCTAACTGATGGGACTTCACATAGTGCTTGCCCAGGTTATAAGCAATAGCCGCACATATGTAGACCGACATAATCCCCATCGTCATATCAAACGGTGTGAGGATTTGGCCTTCAAACTGTTTTGCCAGATCCAGCCACGCGCGAGCAAATCCCCAGGTGGTATCCGGAGAAAAAGGCGGATAGGCAAAAACCAGCAGAAAAGAGCCTACAATCATAAAAGGCATCGCCGAAATAAAACCGTCGCGAATGGCCATTACATGTCGTTGTGAAGAGATGCGCCCGGCAACAGGGCTGACGTAATTTTCAACAAAGCGGATAATCACGTTAAACACAGCATGGTTAGTAGACATAGCCGTTCTCCCGTTGTGCAAAACCCTGCAACCGTGCTGGAATCAACACCACCACGTAAAGCCCATTACTACTTTTCGCAACCGTGCCGGGAGGAACAACAGCACTACCGCTTTTCGAGTTAAGTTTCATAGATGGCTCTTATTATGTGATACAGAGGAAGTGACAACTTCAGTATTAATCGTCATTTCAGCATTCTGCAACCGGTTACTGTAACCGGTTTCTTTGATTGTGAAGACGATCGAAAAACTGCCAATGTTGCTATGTTGTTACAATAAAATATTTACAGTGTGGTTGCCCCTATGACAAATTACATCCTGAAGTTTTCTGCTGTGCAGGGCTATCTGTAAGCGATAGGGAGAGAAGAATGAGTTTGCAATCAGTACGCCAATTCCTGGCGCAACATGCACCAGATATCGAGATCATCGAATTAAACCAGAGCACAGCAACCGTTGATCTGGCAGCAAAAGCCCATAACGTTGAACCTGGCCAAATAGCGAAAACACTTTCGCTAAAGGTGAAGAACGATATCATCCTGGTCGTGGCAAAAGGCGATGCCCGACTGGATAATAAAAAGCTAAAGAGTACGTTCGGTGCCAAAGCCCGAATGTTAAGTAGTGATGAGGTCGTGAACGCGACGGGGCACCCCGTTGGCGGCGTTTGCCCCTTCGGATTAGAAACACCGATATCAGTGTACTGTGATGTTTCTCTGAAGCACTACGCTGAAGTGCTGCCTGCCGCAGGTGCCATCCACAGCGCAGTTCGCATCACGCCTGAAAGGATGGCTGAACTGACTTCTGCCACCTGGGTTGACGTGTGTCAGTAATGTTTCACACGCTAAACCTGCGACCAAGCCCGGCAAGAAACACGTCAATGTTGTCCGTCATGAAACCGCCTGCATAAAAGGCGCTGGCTCGCCAGCACGCAGATACAACAGGATGTCAGCGGCATCCAATAACCCGGCATCCGAGCTGACCCCCAGTTTGGACATCACATTAAATTTGTGTGCCCGAATGGTTTTGATGTTCCGTTCAAGCTGAACAGCAATCTGTGGCATCGAATAGCCATTCGACATAAAGCGCAGTATTTCTCGTTCTGTCGGACTGAGCATACGGCTTTGATTAATATACCAATGGTTTTTCGTGCCTTCGGTTCCCCGACCAGGGCTGCTTAACGCCGTAAATAACGCGTCCTGCAACACCGTTAACGAAGAAGCTTTACTCACAACGCCATCTAACGGCAAGGGGGACAGGGAACCAATTAAACGCGCTTCAGCATCATCATCGGCAATCACCACACGGCGAATCCGCGGATAATTTATCGCCAGCTCCGTTAAATAGGCCAACCCTGCCCTACGATCGGTTCTGATTGCAGAGAGGGAAAAAATAACTGCCGAAAACGACATCTTTAACATTGCCTGGCTAAAAGCGGGCTGGTTTGAAAAGAGATGAAGTTTATATTGGTCATCCGGCATGGTATTAAATAAACTCTTAATACCCACGCTGCTCATCGTGCACTTTTCTACCAGTGCAACGTTTCTTTTGATGATTCTGCTTTCCATTCCGTGGTTTCTCCATAAACTGAAGGTAAATTAAGTTCTCGCGATCCTTGAGAACTATTTATCCAGGCATACATTTCTGCATTGCTATTTATCGACAAGCGACGCATAGCGCTATTCTTTTGGGCGCTGATTGTTTTATTACTTTTCTTCAGCAACGCCGCAATCTGGTTAATCCCCCAGCCTTTCCCAAGGAGGCGCAATACTTTTCTTTCAGAGAGAGTGAGAACGATAGATCGTGCGCTATGGTCTAACAATTGCGGCATAGCAGGCGGAAAGAGCAGCGCCTTGCTTATTCTCTCTGCTCGTGTATTTCCTGCGTGAATGACATTCACTAAACTTTCAATCGGCTCGGCGTCAGAGAGCAGCGAACTGACAGAACACATCAGTAGTTCAACAGCCAGAGGATAAAAAATACGAGATACGAGAAATACCCAATGAATATCACGGTATTGAGATAATAAAGAATAATATTGTTCGCAAACTGAACGTGGATGATTGCAGTCTCCGGTTAAATCAGCAATTACCAAATCAGCACACCGTAGCTGTAATAACGTCAGTTCTTCAACAGAACGACAGTAGGTAAGTTCGTAATCGGCGAACTGCGCTTGCATTACGCCTTTAAGCCCAGTTTGTATAATCGGTGATTTACTAATAATAATTGCGTTTTTGCAGCGTCCTGGCAACATATCCCCTCCACACTCACCAGTCCGCAATCGTACTTAATTAAACTCTCCCGGATAGATTAATAATCTTAACTCACAGGAGAATACTCCGAACAATAAGCGGGGTGAATTGTTATCCTTGGTATTTATTTCAAAAAGTATTGACAGCACCATCCAAATAGCGCCAAATTCTAAGCTATTATTGCACAATTACGTATAAATACATTATCTGTACAATTATAATAACTACAATAGATCGTTAGCATGGCTTACGTATTTGCCATCCGGGAAAATAACGCTACATTTCAATCATGTCTCCCCCTCGTACCTTAGCGAACGGGAGCGTTAAGATGCCACAACAGTATCACCTGTGTCTTTTTTCGACACAAAGATTGATCTTAGCCAGAGCCAGCGGGCTCATGCTTCATGATAAAAAGAAGACATTCGTCACTCAAAGAGATCCTTTTCAGTCAGAGCGAGCCATGCAAACAGAGCAGTCGTCACAGCGAACGGTTACACGGTTATGTATTCAATGCGGACTTTTTTTACTTCAGCATGGGGCAGAAAGCGCTCTGGTTGACGAGTTATCTACCCGCCTCGGGCTGACACTTGGCATGGATAGCGTAGAAAGCGCCATCTCCTCTAACGCTATCGTCCTGACCACCATTAAAGACGGGCAATGCCTGACATCAACGCGAAAAAATCAGGATCGCGGCATTAATATGCACGTCGTGACGGAAGTGCAGCACATTGTCATTTTGGCGGAACATAAACTGCTGGATATTAAAGGGGTAGAGAAACGCTTTAGCCAGATTAAGCCGCTACGCTATCCAAGATGGCTGGTCGCCTTCATGGTCGGCTTGTCCTGCGCCTGCTTTTGTAAGCTCAATAACGGCGGATGGGATGGTGCGGTGATTACTTTTTTCGCCAGCATGGTGGCAATGTATATCCGTCAGATTCTGGCATCCCGGCATTTGCACCCACAAATCAACTTTTGCATCACCGCGTTTGTGGCGACAACGATTTCTGGTCTGCTGCTAACGCTACCGACGTTTAACCACACCCCAACCATCGCCATGGCTGCCAGCGTGCTGCTGCTGGTTCCGGGCTTTCCGCTGATCAACTCCGTCGCGGATATGTTTAAGGGACACATTAATACCGGGCTCGCCCGCTGGGCAATTGCCAGTTTGCTGACATTGGCAACCTGCATTGGCGTAGTCATGTCGATGACCTTATGGGGGCTGCGCGGATGGGCGTGATCGATTTCATATTGGCGTTAATGCAGGACATGATCCTGTCGGCAATCCCGGCGGTAGGCTTTGCCATGGTATTTAATGTCCCTCATCGGGCGCTCCCCTGGTGTGCGGTACTCGGAGCGCTCGGCCACGGTTCGCGAATGGTAATGATGAGCGCAGGATTTAATATCGAATGGTCAACCTTTATGGCGTCGCTGCTGGTCGGCTGCATTGGGATCCAGTGGTCGCGTTGGTATCTGGCGCATCCGAAAGTCTTTACCGTTGCGGCAGTGATCCCGATGTTCCCTGGGATCTCCGCCTACACCGCCATGATCTCGGCGGTAAAAATCGGTCATTTTGGCTACAGCGAAGCGCTGATGATCACCCTGCTGACCAATTTCCTGAAAGCCTCATCGATTGTCGGTGCGCTCTCCATCGGGCTATCCGTGCCAGGATTATGGCTGTATCGCAAACGCCCACGCGTTTGACGGTGCACTTTCTTTAATACCATGCAGAGAGGGGAATCTCCCCCCTCATCTGCTGCTCTCCTTCTTCTCTGTGTTACTATAAAAGCAGTCCCCTTCTCGGTTGTTGTTCAGTATTGAGAAACATTATGCCCTGCAAAATTTTGACGCCAGACGTCACTAGCATTGACGCCTTACTACACGATCACCACGCCGTGCTGGCCAAGTCTGCGGGTGGCGCCGTAGCCGTATTCGCTAACAATGCACCAGCATTTTACGCGGTGACGCCTGCGAGACTGGCTGAGCTGTTGGCGCTTGAGGAGAAACTGTCACGCCCGGGAAGCGATGTGACATTGGATGATCAATTTTATGAAGAGCCGCAAGCCGCTCCCGTTGCCGTACCAATGGGGAAATTTGCGATGTACGCTGCCTGGCAGCCTGATGCCGACTTTCAGCGTCAGGCTGCTTTATGGGGTGTAGCGTTGAGAGAGCCGGTTACTGCTGAAGAGCTGGCCTCATTTGTTGCCTACTGGCAGGCTGAAGGAAAAGTCTTTCACCATATTCAGTGGCAGCAAAAACTGGCGCGCAGCATTCAGATTGGACGGGCCAGCAATGGCGGAATGCCAAAGCGCGATGTGAACAGCGTCAGTGAACCTGACAGCCACATTCCACCGGGTTTTAGAGGATAACGATGAAAAACGTTGGCGACCTGATGAAACGTCTGCAAAAAATGATGCCACCTAATGTCGAGCCCGCATTTAAAACGGGCGAAGAACTGCTGGCATGGCAAAAAGAGCAAGGTGAAATTCGTGCCGCAGCGCTGGCCCGCGAAAACCGGGCTATGAAAATGCAGCGCACATTCAACCGTTCCGGTATCCGTCCGCTGCATCAGAACTGTTCGTTCGAAAACTATCGGGTAGAGTGCGAAGGTCAGATGAACGCCCTGAGCAAAGCCCGCCAGTATGTTGAAGAGTTTGACGGCAACATCGCCAGCTTTATCTTCTCCGGCAAACCCGGCACCGGCAAAAACCATTTAGCCGCCGCCATCTGCAACGAACTGCTACTGCGCGGCAAGTCGGTATTGATCATTACCGTGGCCGATATCATGTCGGCGATGAAAGAAACGTTCAGTAATCGTGAAACCAGCGAAGAACAGCTGCTCAACGATCTGAGCAATGTGGATCTGCTAGTGATCGACGAGATCGGCATGCAGACCGAATCCCGCTATGAAAAAGTGATCATTAATCAGATCGTCGATCGCCGTTCATCCTCAAAACGTCCGACCGGCATGTTAACTAACAGCAATATGGATGAAATGAACAAGCTGCTGGGTGAGCGCGTGATGGATCGTATGCGCCTTGGCAACAGTCTGTGGGTCATTTTTAACTGGGAAAGCTACCGTAGTCGGGTAACCGGGAAAGAGTATTAAGGTATTAGGACCAATCCTAAGACTGCCAGCGCTATACTGCGCTGAAAAGGCATAACACGAGTTGCATATAATGATGAAAACTACCAAACGTCTGCTGTGCTGTGCGCTTGCCGCCAGCACGCTCATCTCCACCAGCGTTTTTGCCGCCTCCTGGCAGGATTCGCTCTCCAGCGCGGCCAGCGAACTGAGCAAACAAAGCTCCGGCTCGCAGGGCAGCTCGTCGCTCTCTTCCCTGACCAGCCTGCTGAATGGCAGCAATCAGTCGTTGACCTCAAGCAGCATGAATAACGCCGCCGGGATCCTGGAATATTGCGCTAAACAGAAACTGGCCTCGGTCACCGACGCGCAAAACGTCAAAAACCAGGTACTGGATAAACTGGGACTCAGCGCGCCTGAGCAGAAGCAAGACACCAACTATATGGACGGGATTCAGGGGCTGCTCAACGCCAAAGATGGTCAACAGCTGGACCTGAACACAATTGGCAACAGCTCGCTGGCGAAGCAGGTAAAAACCAAGGCCTGCGATCTGGTGTTAAAACAGGGCATGAACTTCATTTCCTGACGCACGACATGCCGCGTATAACCTGCGCGGCATCTATTTGTTTTCGACAATACATTCACATTCCAAATAAACAGTCTTTCCCCACAAAAACGCGCATATCTAAACCAATTCTGAATAACAACGTAATTTAATGTCACTACAATTGCAGCAATGTAACAACGCTATTACATTGTTCTCTCACCAAATGATTAGCCTGCCAGGCAGTTGCCCGGTTTACTGAGGATCGACCGTTGTCAGAATTAATCTCCATCACTCTGTTTCTCGCTTCAGTGCTGATTTATGCCTGGAAAGCGGGTCGCAACACCTGGTGGTTTGCCGCCACGTTAACGGTGCTGGGGATTTTTATTGTCTTGAATATCACGCTTTATGCCAGTGACTATTTCACCGGCGACGGGATCAATGACGCGGTTCTCTATACGCTGACCAACAGCCTGACCGGCGCGGGTATCGGCAAATATATTCTGCCGGGCGTTGGGATCGCGCTGGCGCTGACGACCGTTTTTGTCGCTCTCGGCTGGATCCTACGCCGCCGTCGCCATCATCCACATCATGTGGGTTACAGTCTGCTGGCCCTGCTGCTGGCGCTGGCCTCCGTTGACGCCAGCCCGGCATTTCATCAGATAACCGAACTCGTGAAGTCGCAGTCACGCGATGGCGATCCGGATTTCCCGACGTATTATAAAGAGCCATCGAAAACCATTCCCAATCCGAAGCTGAACCTGGTGTATATCTACGGTGAGAGCCTCGAACGCACCTATTTTAATAACGACGCATTCCCGGATCTGACCCCGGAACTCGGCGCGTTGAAAAACGAAGGTCTGGATTTCAGCAACACCATGCAGCTGCCGGGTACGGATTACACCATCGCGGGCATGGTCGCCTCCCAGTGCGGAATTCCGCTGTTTGCGCCGTTTGAAGGCAACGCCTCTGCATCGGTTTCCAGCTTCTTCCCTAACAATATTTGTCTGGGCGATATCCTGAAAAACTCCGGCTATCAGAACTACTTTGTGCAGGGTGCCAACCTGCGCTTTGCTGGCAAAGACGTGTTCCTGAAATCTCACGGCTTTGACCATCTGTATGGTGCGGAAGAGTTAAAAAGCGTGGTGGCGGACCCGACCTATCGTAACGACTGGGGCTTCTACGACGATACCGTGCTGG
Source organism: Citrobacter sp. MGH105 (assembly GCF_001037485.2). Classification (NCBI taxonomy): domain Bacteria; kingdom Pseudomonadati; phylum Pseudomonadota; class Gammaproteobacteria; order Enterobacterales; family Enterobacteriaceae; genus Citrobacter; species Citrobacter sp. MGH105. Next base: position 4,390,943 of record NZ_CP073048.1, read on the forward strand.
ACGAAGCGTGGAAAAAATTCGAAGAGCTTTCGCGCTCGGGCCAGCGTTTTTCACTGTTTACCCTGACCGTGGATACCCATCATCCGGATGGATTTATCTCCCGTAGCTGCAACCGTAAACGTTATGACATCGACGGGAAGGCCAACCAATCGTTCAGCGCGGTCAGCTGCAGCCAGGAAAACATTGCCGAATTTATCAATAAAATCAAAGCATCGCCGTGGTTTAAAGATACCGTTATCGTGGTGTCTTCCGATCATCTGGCGATGAACAACACCGCATGGAAGTATCTGAACAAGCAGGACCGCAACAACCTGTTCTTCGTACTGCGCGGCGATCAACCGCAACAGGACACGCTGGCGGTAAAGCGTAACACGATGGATAACGGCGCAACGGTACTGGATATTCTCGGCGGCGATAACTTTATCGGCCTTGGCCGCAGCAGCTTGTCGAGCGAATCCGTCTCGGAAGTGTTCCTGAACATCAAAGAAAAAATGCTGGCGTGGAAGCCCGATATCATTCGCCTGTGGAATTTCCCGAAAGAGATGAAAGAGTTCACCGTCGACCAGGACAAAAATATGATCTCTTTCTCCGGCAGTCATTTCCGCCTGCCGCTGCTGCTGCGAGTATCGGACAAACGCGTCGAGCCGCTGCCGGAAAGCGAATACTCGGCCCCGCTGCGCTTCCAACTGGCAGATTTCGCCCCACGCGATAACTTCGTCTGGGTCGATCGCTGCTACAAAATGGCACAACTGTGGGCGCCGGAGCTGGCACTCTCTACCGATTGGTGCGTATCACAGGGGCAGCTGGGCGGACAGCAAATCGTACAGCACGTCGATAAAGCCAAGTGGAAAAGTAAAACCGTATTTAAAGACACGGTAATCGACATGGAGCGCTATAAAGGTAACGTCGATACGCTGAAAATTGTCGATAACGACATTCGCTACAAAGCAGATAGCTTCGTTTTCAACGTGGCGGGCGCGCCGGAAGAGGTCAAACAGTTTAGCGGCATTTCACGCCCCGAATCCTGGGGACGCTGGTCCAATGCGCAGCTCAGCGAAGAAGTAACGATTGAGTACAAAGCCCCGCTACCGAAGAAATTCGATCTGGTCATTACCGCGAAAGCCTTCGGTGACAATGCCAATCGTCCGATCCCCGTGCGCGTTGGCAACGAGGAGCAGACGCTGGTGTTAGGCCATGATGTCAGCACCACCACCTTACATTTTGATAACCCGGCGGATGCCGATACGCTGGTAATTGTTCCACCCGATCCGGTCGCCACCAACGAGGGCAATATTCTCGGTCACTCACCGCGTAAGCTGGGGATCGGGATGGTTGAAATCAAAGTAGTGGCTCAGGGTTCGTAACATGAAAGGCCTGATAGCGCTTTGCTTATCAGGCCTATCGTGAACCGAATGTATTGTCTGAAAAAAAACAGCGCCCAACACCACACCGGGCGCTGCATGGCAACCTTATTCCAGACCGTTCACCGTCTGGCGCATACCCTGTACCAGAATCATCTCCAGATTGGCCGTCACCTGCCCGGCAAGGCCAGGTAGCAACGTCAAATCCTCTCCCCAGTGCGCCGCATCGCCAAGCACGGCATCCACCAGTTCACGCAGCGTTAAATCATTGCCTACTCGCGGCCACAGGCTGGCATACAGGCTTACCCACTGTTCATCATCCTGTATCGGATAGCGTTCCCCGTCGCGCTCTGCACGATAAAACGCCATCAGCGCAGCGAGGGCAAACGTTAACCGCACGGGCCAGCGCCCATTGTGCTGACCCGCCAGCAGCTGCGGCAAAATTCGGGTGCGGAATTTGGTCATCCCATTAAGCGCAATGGAAAGCAACTGGTGGCGAATGTAGGGGTTCTGAAAACGCCCGCTCACCGCGTCGGCAAATTCACGCAATTCGTCCGCCGGGAGATCCAACACCGGAATAATCTCCTCACTAATCGCCCGCTCGACAAAGCGGCGGACATCAGCATCCTGCATCGCCTCGCCAACGGTCTCCAGCCCGCACAGCCACGCGACCGGCACCAGAGCCGTATGCGCACCATTGAGGATAGCGACCTTGCGCTCTTTGTACGGTTTGATATCACTCACCACACGGATATTCAGCGGACACTGCGCCAGCTTCAGCTCCTCTGCCAGCCACTGCGGTCCCTGGATCACAAACAGGTAAAAATGCTCCGCGGTATCGAGAAACGCATCGTGATAGCCTAGCGTAGCCTCCAGCGCAGCGGCTTCTTCGCGCGGATAGCCGGTGACAATACGGTCGACCAGCGTGGAACAGAACGTGTTTGCCGTCTCCACCCAGTCGGCAAATGCCGGAGGAAGTTGCCACTCCTGCGCATACCGCAGCACCAGGGTTTTGAGCGCCTCACCGTTATAGTCGATAAGCTCGCACGGGATAATTACCCAGCCCTTATCCACCGCGCCCGCAAAGTGGTTAAAACGCTCCAGCAGCAGGCGTGTCAGCTTGGCCGGAAAACTCACCGGCGGCGCATCATCCACACGGTCCGCTGCGTGATAGCTAATTCCGGCTTCGGTGGTATTCGAAAACACAAAACGGATGTCCGCATTGTGCGCCAGCGCCAGATACGCCGCGAAATCCTGATACGGGTTGATTTCGTTATTCACCGAACGGATAAGCCGTGCCTCACTCACTGCCTCACCCTGCTCGTTAAGCCCGCGTATCAGCGTGGTATACAGCCCGTCCTGGGTATTCAGCGACGGCGGAAAATCGGTATTGATCGGGCGAACGATGGTCACGCCAGCGTTCAGATCGGTTTGCTCGTTGAGGATATCCAGTTGCCAGTCAACAAACGCCCGCAGGAAGTTACCTTCACCAAACTGGATCACGCGCGTTGGGTAGCTGGCCCCCGGAAAATCACGTCGATTCAATGTCTTCATCGCATTTCCCCTCTCAGAACGTGATCACGCCTTTAATCAGCTCACGGTTGTTAATCACATCCCGTTCGTAGATTTCTGCCAGTGTGGCAAACGCGTAACGGTGCGTGAGCATCATGTCGGCGGTAAGTTTGCCTTCCGACATTAAACGGCCCACTTTGGCGAAATCTTCCGGCGTGGCGTTGCGACTGCCCATCATGGTGGTCTCTTTCTTGTGGAACTCAGGATCAGAGAACTGCAAATCGCCTTTGAACAGCCCAACGAAAACGATGCTGCCGCCATGGCGAATCAAATTCACCGTGTTGTTCATCGCATGCTGATTCCCCGTGGCATCAATAACCTTTTGCGCCAACGAACCGCCAAACTGGTCACGCAACTGCGTATCAAAATCTTCAGCGGATGGGTCGATAACCGGGAGTCCCAACCGGGAAGACACGTGCTCCCGGCGTGCTGGACTGGTATCGGCGACCACCACCTGTGCGCCATCGGCTTTGGCAATCGCTGCCGCCCCCAGACCAATCGGACCCGCGCCGACCACCAGCACCTGCTCACCCGGAGCCACCGCCGCCCGGCGTACCGCATGAGCGCTGATAGCGTAAGGCTCAATCAGCGCCGCCGCCTGCGGGTCAATCCCCTGCGCATCCAGCAGGTTGGTCACCGGAACGGACAGATATTCACTGAAACCGCCATCCTGGTGCACGCCAATCACTGAAATCTTCTCGCAGCAGTTGGTGCGCCCGCTCAGGCATGCCGGACACTGCTGGCAGGCCACGTAAGGAATAACCGCCACCTGCTGACCATTTTTCAGATTCTGTATATTCTTACCCAGACCGACAATTTCCCCACATATTTCATGCCCTAATACACGCGGGTAGCTGAAAAAAGGTTGATTGCCACCCCAGGCATGAATATCGGTACCACAAATTCCTACCGACTTAATTTTAATTAATGCTTCACCCTCACCCGGAATAGGTATTTCACGCTCTTTCCAGACTAATTTTTTAGGTTCCTGGCAAATCAACGTATTCATCGTAGACATGATTCTGCTCTCCTGTTTTTTTGTTGCCTCAGATATCAACGAAAATAAAAATGACGGAGAAAGCAGAAACACAATCTGTGAATTCCAGCGCATAAAAATGTTTTAAATCGGGTTTTAATAGATAAAAAGGAGAAGCCATGAGCCGTTCGCAGAACTTACGCCACAATGTGATTAACCAGATAATCGATGATATGGCGCGTGGTCATATCCCTTCCCCACTCCCCTCACAAAGCGCACTGGCGGAGATGTACAACATCAGCCGCACCACCGTGCGCCATATGCTGAGCCACTTAAGCGAGTGCGGCGTTCTGACCCAGGTCGGCAGCCACTATGTCATCGTGCGAAAACCCGATCATGACGATGGTTTTTCCTGCACCAACGCCTCCATGACCGAGCAAAACCGGATTTTTGAACAGGCGTTTTTCACCATGATCAACCAGCGACAGCTGCGTGCAGGCGAGAGCTTCTCCGAACTGCAGCTTGCCAGAGCCGCAGGCGTCAGCCCGGTGGTAGTGCGGGAATATCTTTTAAAATTCGAGCGTTACAACCTGATTAAAAATGAAAAACGTGGTCAGTGGAGCATGAAGCAGTTCGATCAGGCCTATGCGGAACAGTTGTTTGAACTCAGAGAGATGCTGGAAACGCATTCTCTGCAGCATTTCCTCAATCTGCCGGACGATGACCCGCGTTGGTTGCAGGCTAAAACGCTGCTGGAGCGCCATCGGATCCTGCGCGACAGCATTGGCAGCAGCTTTCGCATGTTCTCGCAGTTAGATCGTGAGTTCCATGCTTTGCTACTCTCTGCTGCCGATAATGTATTTTTTAATCAATCACTTGAAATCATCTCCGTGATTTTCCACTTCCACTATCAGTGGGATGAGAGCGACCTCAAGCAGCGTAACATCATTGCCATTGATGAGCACATGACCATCCTCAGCGCGCTGATATGTCGCAGCGACCTGGATGCCACCCTGGCGCTCTGTAACCATTTGAATTCAGCCAAACAATCGATGATTCGCTCCATCAACCAGGGTTGTAACGTCGCTCATTAAGTACCGATAAAAAACAGCAAATCATTACCGGGAGCACGATTTTATAAAAATAAAAACGCCTGAAAAATACCTCTTGCCTATGCTCACGCTAAGTCGACTGCATTAAAAATTTTTGTGAGCGGTGATGAGCAAATTGATTCATCACTGGTATTTTTTCAATACTGCACAGTCCTGCTGTGTGAAAAATAAATTATTGAGGTTCAGGAGTCCGGCGTGGAAAAAAATAATATTACCCTCGACCCAAGTTCTTCGTTTGGCACGTCGTCATCTGCGGATATTAATGTTCCGCCTGAGGGCATGGTGCAACGCAGTAGCCGAATTAAACGTATCCAGACCACAGCAATGATTTTATTATTTTTTGCTGCGGTGATTAATTACCTCGACCGCAGCTCACTGTCTGTCGCCAACTTAACGATTCGTGAAGAACTGGGGCTGAGCGCCACGCAAATCGGCGTGCTGCTGTCGGTATTCTCTCTCGCTTACGGTATTGCGCAACTGCCCTGCGGCCCGCTGCTGGATCGCAAAGGTCCGCGCATTATGCTGGGATTGGGGATGTTCTTCTGGTCGCTGTTTCAGGCGCTGTCCGGCATGGTGCACAGCTTCACCCAGTTTGTGTTGGTGCGTATCGGGATGGGGATTGGCGAAGCGCCAATGAACCCGTGCGGCGTAAAGGTCATCAACGACTGGTTTAACATCAAAGAGCGCGGCCGCCCGATGGGATTATTCAACGCCGCCTCCACCATCGGGGTTGCCATTAGCCCGCCGATTCTGGCTGCCATGATGCTGGTAATGGGCTGGCGCTGGATGTTCATCACCATTGGCGTGCTGGGTATTTTCCTCGCCATCGGCTGGTACATGCTGTATCGCAACCGCGAGCAAATTGAGCTGAGCGCCACGGAACAAGCGTACCTGAACGCCGGTAGCGTCAATGCCCGCCGCGATCCGCTGAGCTTTGCCGAATGGCGCAGCCTGTTCCGCAACCGTACCATGTGGGGCATGATGCTGGGCTTTAGCGGCATCAACTATACCGCATGGCTATACCTGGCCTGGCTGCCGGGCTACCTGCAAACCTCCTACAACCTGGATTTAAAAAGCACCGGATTAATGGCGGCGATCCCGTTCCTGTTTGGCGCAGCCGGCATGCTGATTAACGGTTTTGTCACCGACTGGCTGGTGAAAGGCGGTATGGCACCGATTAAGAGCCGTAAGATTTGTATTATCGCCGGGATGTTCTGCTCCGCAGCCTTCACCTTCGTCGTGCCGCAGGCCACAACGTCAATGACCGCCGTGTTACTGATCGGTATGGCGCTGTTCTGTATCCACTTCGCAGGTACCTCGTGTTGGGGTCTTATCCACGTCGCTGTCGCCTCACGTATGACCGCTTCCGTGGGCAGTATCCAGAACTTTGCCAGCTTTATCTGCGCATCGTTTGCGCCGATCGTCACCGGGTTTATTGTTGATACCACCAACTCTTTCCGCCTGGCGCTGATCATCTGCGGCTGCGTCACCATGGTGGGCGCCCTCGCCTACATCTTCCTGGTTCGCCAACCCATTAGCGATCCGCGTAAAGATTAATCCTCCAGATGCCCGATAACACCGTGCTTATCGGGCATGTTATGCTCCTCATATGAACATCACCTTGCGCGCCACTACTCTGGCAGACACTGCTGCTCTTCCCGCCATCGAACGATCTGCGGGGCAACGTTTTTTACTCATCCCCGAACTGGCGTGGATTGCTGAAGACCAGATTTTATCGGCTGCTCAGCATCAGGCTTTTGCCGCCGCAGGCATGAGCTGGCTGGCGCAGGTCGATGCGCTTCCGGTCGGTTTTTTGGTTGCCGAAACGCTGGAGTCATCGCTGTTTATTGCTGAACTGTCGCTGCATCTGGAGTGGCAGGGAAAAGGAATTGGCCGCAGATTGATTGAGTATGTTGCCGAACAGGCGCGCGCGAAAGGTTACACGTCGCTCACGCTGACCACCTTCCGCAATGTGCCGTGGAATGCGCCATGGTACGCGCGACTGGGATTTGAAATGCTGGCTGACGAGACTCTACCTGCAAAGTTGCGCCAGAAAAGAGAAGAGGAAACGGCGCATGGACTGGCATTTGAATCGCGCTGCGCCATGCACCTGATGTTGCGCTAATTGCCCGATGGCGGCTACGCCTTATCGGGCCTACGTAACATTTCCGGCAACCACGTAACTTTCCCGTAGCCCAGATAAGCGATAGCGCCATCCGGCAACCACGTATCTTTCCCCGTAGGCCGGATAAGCGATAGCGCCATCCGGCAACCACGTAACTTTCCCGTAGGCCGGATAAGCGATAGCGCCATCCGGCATCACAGGCTTAGAACGTTTCCCAGTTATCCCCGGCATCCGTTACCGCGGCTTTGCGCGGCTGGACCGTTGAAACCGGTTTAGCGGCCGCAACGTCACGCGCGCGCTGTTGGTCATGCTGAATACGGAACACGGCAACGGCCTGAGTAAGGCGGCTAGCCTGCTCTTCCAGCGCCGCAGCGGCGGCGGCGGATTCTTCCACCAGCGAGGCGTTCTGCTGCGTCACGCGATCCATCTCGGCAACGGCCAGACCCACCTGGTCAATACCGCGGCTCTGTTCATCAGAAGCAGAGGCGATTTCACCCATGATATCGGTCACGCGGGTTACCGCATTGACGATCTCATCCATGGTTTCACCGGCGCTTTCTACCAGGGTTGAACCGACATCCACGCGGCTGACCGAGTCTTCAATCAGGCTCTTGATCTCGCGCGCGGCCTGCGCACTACGCTGGGCCAGGTTACGCACTTCACCCGCAACCACCGCAAATCCACGGCCCTGCTCGCCTGCACGTGCTGCTTCTACCGCGGCGTTGAGCGCCAGAATGTTGGTCTGGAAGGCAATCCCGTCGATAACGCTGATAATATCGGCGATTTTCTGCGAACTGGACGCGATATCACGCATGGTTTGCACCACGTTATCCACCACTTTGCCGCCTTTCTGCGCGGTTTCAGAAGCACTCAGCGCCAAATGGCTGGCCTGACGCGCGTTTTCGGCGTTCTGCTTCACGGTCGCCGTCAGCTGTTCCATGCTGGCTGCGGTTTCTTCCAGAGATGCAGCCTGCTGCTCGGTACGGGAGGAGAGATCGTTATTGCCCATCGCAATCTCGCTGGCCCCACTGTAAATCGCGTTGGCACCGTTACGCACGTCACCCACGGTATTCATCAGCTCACCCTGCATGTGACGCAGGCTTTCCGCCAGTTGCCCAATCTCGTTGGACCCTTCCACTTCAATACGTTTCACCAGGTCACCGCTGGCGATATGACGAATGCTGTCGATCAGACGGTTCATTGGAGAGATAAGGGTCAGCTTGATACCAAACCACACCGCAATAATCGCCGCCAGTACGGTAATCAGCACGCAGATCAGCACCCACATCGCCTGGCTGTAAGAGCTGTTGTTATCTTCCACCGCGATGTCATACAAGCGATCATTCTGCTGCATGTAACTCATGTACTGCTTCTCAAAGCCATCCTGATAGCTCTGCGTCGGTTGATCAAAGAATGCGTTGATCTTCCCGTCACCCAGTAACTGGATCAGCTCCGCCAGCGCGCCGTGGTAGATGTCATAGGTGCGATTGATCTCCTGGAACGCGGCTTCGCTTTGACGCGGATCGCGTGGGAGCGACTCGTAAATCGCCCAGTTTTTTTCCGTCAGCTTCAGCGCCGTACTCGCCACCTGCATCAGCTCGACAACGGTCGCGCCGCTGCCGATATTGCTCTGATCCATCATGTAGCGAATGCCTGCCCGGTTCAGGGTGTTACGCGTTTGCAGCAGCTCAACCCAAGTGGCGTTCAGCGCAGACTGTTGCTGGCGAATGGTTTGCAGAACGGTAAAGTTCTCTTTGTCATTCTTAAGTGAGTTAAAAAACAAGCCGCCAGAGGCGAGCTGTAAAAGGCCAAATAGCGCCAATACCAGCAGTAAGCTGGTAACAATCTTCATTCGTTTTAACATGTTTTCTCTTTCCGCTAGACAGATGTCAGAATTTTCGGCCTGGAAAGGGAAAACTTTATGAAATTTGTGCTAGTTGAATCGATCTCAGCATCGACGATTCGTCGATCCACGCCGTCTGCCAAAGCGCTAAGCGGGTTTATTAGTGATCTCAATCACATAAATTTCCCCGTTCCCCCCGCAGTTTACCGCTCACTGACACTTGGGACCGCTTAAGCTGACATACAACCGCTCACTTATTTACCTTACTTTACGCGCGTAATTCTCTGGCAAGATCCCCCCAACATAGCAGTCAAATAACCTCCTCAAACACAAGATCAAACCCACGCGGCTTCGGCCAATTATTAATTAGATACCAGGTTTTACTATGGATACGAAAAAGATATTCAAGCACATACCCTGGGTGATTCTCGGAATCATCGGTGCATTCTGCCTCTCGGTAGTGGCATTACGTCGGGGTGAACACATTAGTGCCCTGTGGATCGTGGTCGCCTCAGTTTCTGTTTATCTGGTGGCCTATCGTTACTACAGCCTTTACATCGCCCAAAAGGTGATGAAACTTGACCCAACGCGTGCCACGCCGGCGGTCATCAATAATGACGGTCTGAACTACGTTCCAACCAACCGTAACGTCTTGTTTGGTCACCACTTTGCCGCTATCGCAGGTGCTGGTCCGCTGGTTGGGCCGGTACTGGCTGCTCAGATGGGCTACCTGCCTGGTACACTGTGGCTGCTGGCAGGCGTCGTGCTGGCCGGTGCGGTGCAGGACTTCATGGTGCTGTTTATCTCTTCCCGCCGTAACGGTGCATCTCTGGGTGAGATGATCAAAGAAGAGATGGGCCCAATACCGGGAACCATTGCGCTGTTCGGCTGCTTCTTAATCATGATCATCATCCTCGCAGTACTGGCGTTGATCGTGGTGAAAGCGCTGGCAGAAAGCCCGTGGGGTGTGTTCACCGTCTGCTCAACCGTACCTATCGCGTTGTTCATGGGGATCTACATGCGATTCCTGCGACCGGGACGCGTGGGCGAAGTGTCGGTGATTGGTATTGTGCTGCTGGTTGCCTCTATCTACTTCGGCGGCGTGATTGCGCACGACCCGTACTGGGGCCCGGCGCTGACCTTTAAAGACACCACCATTACCTTTACCCTGATCGGCTACGCATTTATCTCTGCGCTGCTGCCGGTATGGCTGATCCTCGCCCCGCGCGACTATCTGGCTACCTTCCTGAAAATCGGCGTTATCGTCGGTCTGGCGGTGGGGATTGTTATCCTCAACCCGGAACTGAAAATGCCGGCAATGACGCAGTACGTTGATGGTACTGGCCCGCTGTGGAAAGGCGCTCTGTTCCCGTTCCTGTTCATCACCATCGCGTGTGGTGCGGTATCTGGCTTCCACGCGCTGATTGCTTCCGGTACCACACCGAAGCTGCTGGCCTGTGAAACCGATGCGCGTTTTATCGGTTACGGCGCAATGCTGATGGAATCCTTTGTCGCAATTATGGCGCTGGTTGCCGCGTCTATCATCGAACCAGGTCTGTACTTCGCGATGAACACCCCGCCTGCGGGCCTTGGCATCACCATGCCGAACCTGCATGAAATGAGCGGCGAAAACGCACCGCTGATTATGGCGCAGTTGAAAGACGTCACCGCACATGCGGCAGCGACCGTCAGCTCCTGGGGCTTCGTCATTTCGCCTGAGCAGATCCTGCAAACCGCGAAAGACATCGGTGAACCGTCCGTTCTGAACCGCGCAGGTGGCGCACCGACGCTGGCTGTTGGTATCGCTCACGTGTTCCACAAAGTGCTGCCGATGGCTGATATGGGCTTCTGGTACCACTTCGGTATTCTGTTCGAAGCGCTGTTCATCCTGACCGCACTGGATGCCGGTACCCGTTCTGGCCGCTTTATGCTGCAGGATTTGCTGGGTAACTTCGTGCCGTTCCTGAAGAAAACCGACTCCCTGGTTGCGGGTATCATCGGTACTGCGGGCTGCGTAGGCCTGTGGGGTTACCTGCTGTATCAGGGCGTTGTTGACCCGCTGGGCGGCGTTAAGAGCCTGTGGCCGCTGTTCGGTATCTCTAACCAGATGCTGGCTGCCGTGGCACTGGTTCTGGGCACCGTGGTGCTGGTTAAAATGCAGCGCACCAAATACATCTGGGTTACCGTTGTTCCGGCTGTATGGCTGCTTATCTGCACCACCTGGGCGCTGGGTCTGAAACTGTTCAGCACCAACCCGCAGATGGAAGGCTTCTTCTTCATGGCGAATCAGTACAAAGAGAAGATTGCTAACGGCGGCGAACTGACCGCTCAGCAGATTGCCAACATGAACCACATCGTCGTCAACAACTACACCAACGCAGGTCTGAGTATTCTGTTCCTGGTGGTGGTGTACAGCATCATTTTCTACGGGTTCCGTACCTGGCAGAAAGCCCGCGCCATCAACGGTCGCTCTGATAAAGAGACACCGTATGTACCGGTGCCGGAAGGCGGCGTGAAGACCTCTTCACACCACTAAGATGTATTCAGCCCCGCTCCGGCGGGGCTTTTCGCTTATCAGGATTGTTTATGTTTGGTACTTTAGGGCAAGCTAAAAAATATCTCGGTCAGGCGGCAAAGATGCTGATTGGCATTCCGGACTACGACAACTACGTCGAGCACATGAAGACCAACCATCCCGATAAGCCGTACATGACCTACGAAGAATTCTTCCGCGAGCGCCAGGAAGCCCGCTACGGTAGCGGCGGAAGCAGTTGCTGTTAGAAGGAGAAGTGAATGACCCCGATTGCAGTTACCCTACTCACCGGTTTTCTTGGCGCGGGTAAAACCACCCTGCTGCGCCATATTCTCAACGAGCAGCACGGTTACAAGATTGCCGTTATCGAAAACGAATTCGGTGAAGTCTCGGTGGACGATCAGCTGATTGGCGATCGCGCCACGCAGATCAAAACCCTGACCAACGGCTGTATTTGCTGTACCCGCTCCAGTGAACTGGAAGACGCATTGTTAGACCTGCTCGACAACCTCGACAAAGGCGCCATCAATTTCGACCGTCTGGTGATCGAGTGCACCGGCATGGCCGACCCCGGCCCGATTATTCAGACCTTTTTCTCCCATGAAGTGATTTGCGAACGCTACCTGCTGGACGGCGTAATTGCGCTGGTTGACGCGGTACATGCCGACGAGCAGATGAACCAGTTCACCATCGCCCAGTCGCAGGTAGGCTACGCAGACCGGATCCTGCTGACCAAAACCGACGTCGCAGGTGAAAGTGAAAAACTGCGTGAGCGCCTGGCGCGCATCAACGCCCGTGCGCCGATTTACACCGTGACGCATGGTGATATCGACCTCTCCCTGCTGTTCGATACCAACGGTTTTATGCTGGAAGAGAACGTAGTCAGCGCCAAACCGCGCTTCCACTTTATCGCCGACAAGCAAAACGATATCTCCTCGATCGTCGTCGAGCTGGATTACCCGGTAAACATCAGCGACGTGTCGCGAGTGATGGAAAACCTGCTGCTGGAATCCGCCGAGAAGCTGCTGCGCTACAAAGGTATGCTGTGGATTGGAGGCGAGCCAAACCGCCTGCTGTTCCAGGGCGTCCAGCGCCTGTACAGCGCCGACTGGGACCGCCCGTGGGGCAACGAAACACCGCACAGCCTGCTGGTGTTTATCGGCATTAACCTGCCGGAAGACGAGATCAGAGCCGCGTTTGCGGGATTGAAGAAGTAATCCCCTGCTGAATTGCCCGGTGGTGCTACGCTTACCGGGCCTGGAAATAGCACTTCCCCGTAGGCCGGATAAGGCACAGCCGCCATCCGGCACTTGCCCCCATTCACTCGGTAATCACAAACCGCGTCGCGGCAAAGCAGTTCAAAACCCGGTGCACCAGAAATACCATGGTGAGCGTTGCCACCAGCGCGACGGTGACGGAAGTGATGCGGTACAGATCGCTGAATACCAGGTCCTGATCCGGGTGCAGGTTCTGGCCAAACATAATGCCGATGGTAGTGATACTGGCAAAACCCACGCCTGCCCCGACTTTTTCCATTACGTGCAGGCGGGCACTGAACGCCAGCCCGAGGCCAATCAGCGGCATCATCAGCACCATATGGTTGCTGAAATCATAGATAAGCAGCTGTACCAGCAGAATATACAGGCAGGCCAGCACCACGCCGACCACGCGCCAAATCGAGCTGATCACCGCGCCGCGGTAGTGCATCGGAAACAGGATCAAAATGCCTGCCATCAGCGCCGACAGCGAATCACTCAAATCGCAGATCTGGAAGACCACAAAAATCATCGTCGCCACCGTGCCGGAAAGCAGCGATTCATGGCGCACCCGGGCGGCATCTTTCTCAATGCGCGGCGGTGGCTGGCGGGGTTCCACGTCCGGGATCAGATAATGCAGCAGCGCGCTCAGCGCCACCGCCATGACGCAGGCTTCCATATTGGAGAACATCAGCGTATGCCAGTTGGTGGTGGGATAGCTCATAAAGTTGAGCATCGTACTCTGGCACACCACGCCCATCGAACCGAGCAGAAACAGCGGTCCTTTGCTCATAAAACGAAAACGCATCACATACAGGCCGAACACCACCAGTGTCATAACCAGCGGCCACTGTGAAAGATAACCGACGATCAGCACCATTTCAACGCAGTTCACCGCCGCGCTGAACACGAACTGTGTTGCCACATGGCGGTTGAATACCGGTACCAGCGACAGCAGCATCAGCGGATAAACCACAAAGAACACGCCGTACTGCACGTTGTAGAAGGTCGAAATACTCAGCGCGATTGTCCCGGCAACGGAGATACGCAGGGTCTGGCGAAAATCATTGGCGGTGTAGACAATATTCCCGTGCGGCGTAAAGACGTGGGCCAGTGTGTTAATAGACATAATGCAGCCAGCTAACGAGGTGGATCTGCGCCCCGGCAAAGGTGCGGGCGAACACACCCTCGCTGTTATACAGCTGTACCGTGGCGCGCGCCCCGGTCGGTAACGGCGTGTCAAGCGGTTCGTTCAGCGCGACGTGAATGCGCATACGCTGGGCATCGCGCACCCAGCGGGTGGACTGTTCCGGTTGCGACAGCTGGCCATTAACCTGTTCCTGGCCCGCCAGAATACCGGCATCGCTGCTGGTGACGCGGGCAGAGAAAACCTTGCCCGGCATGGCGTCGAACACCACGGCGGCATCGGTATCCACTTTAGTGTGGCGCAGACTTTTCTCGCGAAAGTCGGCCACGATATCGGTCTGATGGCTGACCAGCGCCAGTAGCGGCGTGGCGGCAGTGGCGTAAAGTCCGGGGCTAAGCTGGAGGTTACTCACCGTGCCGTCGGTCTGGGCATATACTTTGCTCCAGCCGAGGTTCAGCTGCGCCTCTTCCAGCGTGTTACGGTATTTTTGCAGCGTTACGTTACGTTTGTCATCGCGCTCTCCGCGCTGGATCAGCAGGTTCTGAATACTGGCATTCAGCGCCGCCACCGACTGCTCGCTGGTTTGCCAGGCGGTACGCACCTTGTCGAGATCGGATTGCGACACGTTCTGCATGGCGCTCAGGCGCTGATAGCGGTCTAAGGTGGTCTTATCGTTGCGGGCGTTGAATTGCGCGGTGCGCAGGTTGGCACGGGCAGAGGCGATCTGCGCATCCAGCTGTTGGTTACTCAGCTTCGCCTGCTCAAGGGCAATTTGCGCAGCCTCGACCTTATTGATAAATGGCGTCGGATCCAGTTCGTACAGCAAATCGCCCTTCTGCACCTGGCTATTGTTATGCACATGCACCTGCGAGACGTAGCCGGAAACGCGTGAGGAAACAGGCGTTACCACGCGCATCACCGTGGAGTCCGGCGTCAGCGGGATCCAGATATCGGCAACGATAAACCAGGCGAATATTACCAGGAAAGCGGCAATACTCACCCTTACCCAACGGGTAAATTTTTGTTCTGGGGTCATCATAGTTTTTTAGTGTTGATTGTCTTCTTCGCGGATTGTCCGCAAATTGCAGGCGAGTTGATTTAACGTCGTGCTAAAGGCGGCAAGCTCTGCTTCAGGAATGGTACAGGTGACGCGATGTTGGTATGTCTCAATCACCCGGTTAAGTTCTTCAAGCCTTGAGCGGCCTTGCGCGGTCAGCGTTAACAGTCGGATGCGTTTGTCATAAGGCGATGTGGAACGCAGCAGGTAGCCCTGCTTCTCCAGTAGTGTGAGGGTGCGCATCAGCGGCGGCAGTTCAATGCCCTGCACCTCCGCCAGTTCACTGACCGAGACGTTGTCTCCCAGTTGATACAGCTGCATCAATACCGTCCAGCTTGATTGCGTCAGGCCAGTATCGGTGATGGCAGCATCAATAATGGCCCGCCACTGGCGCACCACCATCGCCATGCGCATCCCCATCGGACGGCGGGCAAACAGTTCATCTTCAGTCATCTTACTTCCCCTCATCGCTGAAAAGAAAATAATACTTATCAGTATAAGTATCAAGAAACAGACTATCAACAAGCATGAATTGATAAACACCGTGAATATAAAAGAGGCCGGATGCGCTAACACCCGGCCTCGGTCGATAGAAAATAATTACTCCACCTGATCGCGTCGCAGCCCGACGTCCCGCAACCGCTCATCGCTCATCTGTTGCAATAGGCGCCGCGTTTGCGCTCGCAGCCGCCACGCCTTGTATGCCCGCCAGATCAGTACAAACCCAATAAACGGCTGTTTTGCTTTATTCTCGTGAAATTCCATACCTTGCCTCCCCGCCTTGCCAGAGGCTTATCTTCACGGATTTGGCCCAAAACAATACAGACTCAAAAAGTACTTTTATTTAACATACAGATTGGTTAAAAAGAGTTCTGCATCGCTTTTTTCACGCCATTCTGTACTGGTTTTTTAATCTGTATGGTACCCATGAGGGATACAGTATGACGCGTTACCAACATCTGGCCAATCTGCTGGCCGAACGCATTGAGCAGGGGCTGTATCGCCATGGCGAAAAATTGCCTTCGGTGCGTAGCTTGAGTCAGGAACATGGGGTCAGTATCAGCACCGTCCAGCAGGCATATCAGACGCTGGAACAACTACAGCTGATCACACCGCAGCCGCGTTCCGGTTATTTTGTCGCACCGCAAAAAGCGCAGCCGCCGGTGCCGCCAATGTCGCGCCCGGTACAGCGTCCGGTCGAGATAACCCAGTGGGATCAGGTGCTGGACATGCTGGCAGGTCATGCGGATAAATCGATAATCCCTTTTAGCAGTGGCGTGCCAGATATCAATCAACCCAGCCTGAAGCCGCTGTGGCGCGAGCTAAGCCGCGTGGCGCAGCATAATCTCAAGGCGGTGCTGGGTTACGATGAATTACCTGGCTGCCGGGAATTGCGTCAACAGATTGCACGGCTGATGCTGGACGGCGGTTCGGTGGTCAATGCAGACGATATTGTGATCACCAGCGGCAGTCAGAGCGGAATGTCGCTGGCGCTGCTAACGGTTTGCCAGCCTGGCGATATTGTCGCCGTTGAATCACCGGCCTACTACGGCACGATGCAGCTACTGCGCGGCTTAGGGATCAAGGTGATTGAGATCCCAACCGATCCGGATACCGGGATCAGTGTTGAAGCGCTGGAGCTGGCGCTGGATCAGTGGCCGATCAAAGGTGTGCTGCTGGTTCCCAACTGCAACAACCCTCTCGGATTCATTATGCCGGATGCGCGTAAGCGGGCAGTGCTCGCCCTCGCCCAGCGCCACGACATCGTTATTTTTGAAGACGATGTGTATGGCGAACTGGCAACGGAGTACCCACGCCCGCGCACGATCCACTCCTGGGACAGCGACGGTCGGGTAATACTCTGCAGTTCGTTTACCAAATCCGTCGCCCCCGGACTGCGAGTGGGTTGGGTGGTGCCCGGTCGCTATTACAACAAGCTGCTGCACATGAAGTACGCCGTCATCGGCACTAACGTTCCCGCTACGCAACTGGCGGCGGCGACCTTTGTGCGCGAAGGTCATTATCATCGGCATATCCGGCGTATGCGCCAGATTTATCAGCGCAATATGGAGATCTACACCTGCTGGGTACGGGAATACTTCCCCTGCGGGATCTGCGTCACCCGACCGAAAGGCGGCTTTATGCTGTGGGTCGAGCTGCCGCTCCAGGTCGATATGGTCTGTGTCGCTAAGCAGCTCTGTCGCCTCAAAATCCAGGTTGCACCGGGTTCTCTGTTCTCCGCATCGGGGAAGTATCGCAACTGTGTGCGCATCAACTGCGCATTGCCGCCAAACGACAAGCATCGGGAAGTAATGCAGAAGCTCGGAGAGGCGGTAAAAACGGCAATAGAGTAGATCGAGCTGCCCGGCGCTTCCGGGCAGGCAATTAGGCAGTTTAAGCTATATCTAATGGCTTAAACCCTGAATCTCTTCAGCGGAAAGTCGGGTGATTTTTTGTACCGTGCTGATATCGATGCCATCTGCCAGCATGGTGCGGGCAATACGCAGTGCCTCATCACGTCGCCCCTTTATCAGTCCTTCCTGTTTGCCTTCCTGTTTACCTTCCAGCTTGCCTTCAAGCCATCCTTTTTGAAATCCTGCCTCATGCAACCTGTCCGCAATCGTCATCAAATGTTCCTTATGCTGCGGTGAACGTTCGGCAACCCCACGAATAAACTCACTGAATCGAGGTGCATCGCCAGTTCGTAAAATATAATTAAACAGCGTCTTTATCTGGCTGTCATTAGTCAGTCCGGTAAGTAGCAGGGAAACAATTTGCTCGACCAATCCCATAAGATCGCGTTGACGGATATGTTTTTGAATTAACTCCAGCAGCGCCATACGTCGATGCTGCACAATTTCGTCATCCGGAATAACCGTAATATCCACCAGCGGAAACGCCGCAGCATACAGCTGACGAGCCAGCTTCGGGTTGGCAAACTCATCCAGCCAGCACAGCGAATAAGGGTACGGGCTTTTAGCGCCGTGATAAAACAGCATCGGCACCACCAGCGGCAACTGCTGATGCCCGGCATCTAAATGTTTCTGCATAGCCGCTACCGCATAGCGCATCAGTCTGAATGCCATATGCGCATCCGGTGTGCTTTGGTGTTCAATCACCACATAAATATATCCATCCCCATCCGTCGTTTTCACCGACCACAGCACATCGGAATAGTACGCACGTAAATTCTCTTCGATAAAACTGTCTGACTCGAGTTTAAGCGTCTGAAGATCGCAAAGCTCGCGCAGCGAAGCGGGAAGATGTATTTGCAGAAAATCCCGTGCAGTCTCAGGGTGACGTAAAAATGTTTTAAAAACCGCGTCATGCGGTGTTGAAGCGGAAGCTTTGTTCATGGCGATCCTTCACCTGAAAATAAGATGCCATGACTGTAGCGCCGGAAAACCACATCCTCACCTGCAACTTTCTCTCTTTGCGAGACGATTTCCGGGATAACAACGCCCTTATGTAACGTCTGCATTTGTCTGGAACAGGTCACGCAGAATCGCCATCTCAATGCGCATTCCCACTTTTTCACCACTCGGCCTGTGCTATAACAAATCATCACTTTCAGGGAGGACACGATGTGACGCATACCCGAGATATTCCACAATCGTTCTGGCGTGATGAGCAGTTGCCGTGGCTGGAACTGCGCAGCACCTGGCAAAGCCAGCAGGCCTATAAGCGGCATCACCACTCTCAGTTCTCGATTGGGGCAATTCTCGAGGGGGAAACGTGCTGTCTGTGCGATGGCGAGGAATACCATCTGCAGGTGGGCGATCTGATTGTGATACCGCCGCTGGCACCTCACAGCTGTAATCCTGTTAACGGACAGTTTCGCAGCTATCATATGCTTTATCTTGATGCCAAGTGGTGTCTTGCTAATCTGCCTGCACAGAACACCAATCAGCGGCTTTGCACGCCTGCTCCCATTATCCGCGATGCGCAATTATTCCAGCGTTATATGCACCTTGTGACGCTCATGCCGCAACGCCAAACCACACAAATAACGGATGCCGCGCAAACATTGCTTCACTCGCTGCCGTTACAGTCGGTCACACAAGACAACCTAAGCGCAACCAGCCAGTATCTGCGCGAACGGTTGCAGTCCAGCCTGCTCGCGCCGCCCTCGCTCGATGAGCTGGCACATGAATGTCACATGCGTAAAGAGACGCTGATCCGTACCTTTAAGCAGGACACCGGGCTGACGCCAGGAAGTTATCTGAACATCATACGGATTGACTATGCTCGCCAGCGGCTGCGGGCCGGAGACGAAATTGCCGATGTCGGCTACCAGAGCGGGTTTGCCGACCAGAGCCATTTCCATCGCACCTTTGTGCGCTACACCGCCGCCACACCGCGCCAGTACGCGTTGGGACGATCAATATCAGACAATAATTAGCGCTGCGTCAGGCGTACGGTGATCTCAGATTCATTCTCTGAGGTCGCTATGTCGCTGCTTTCTTTACTTTTTCCTTCTGCTTTTCCCGCGCTGGCACTGGCGCATTTCGTCGCATTGCTTAGCCCCGGGCCGGACTTCTTTTTACTGGTCGGTTACGCCGCACGATACCGGATGCGCGGCAGCGCCGGGTTGTGCGTGGGGATCGCTTTCGGCAACGGGCTGTATGTTCTGCTGGCAATTATCGGTTGGGGGATCCTGCGCCAGCTTCCCCTGTTGTTTACGGTTATTGAGCTGCTGGGCGCGCTCTATTTATTGTGGATTGGCAGCCTGCTGGTACGCAGCCGCCCGCAAACGCTGACCGGAACAGACGCCCAGTCTACCTGTCCAGGATTTGGCAAACAGCTACTACTGGGATTGGGTTCGTCACTGCTCAACCCAAAAAATGCGCTGTTCTATCTGGCGCTAATGACCGCCCTGCTCGGCCCATCGGTGACGCTGCTGCAACAAACCATGAGCGGGATCTGGATGACCAGCATAGTGCTGTGCTGGGATCTGCTGATCGTGATGTTCATTGGTTTACCGCAGATCCAGCGACGGTTATCCAGAGGGATATTATGGGTAGAACGTATCGCTGGCGGTGTATTGATTATCTTCGGTTGTGCCATCGCTCTGCGGTTTTTGCAGAGCATCGTAGTCTGATTTGCAGGGCGATTTTCTGCACATAAACCGGATAAACTCGTTTAATTAATATCCAATTCGCATTACACTGCGGATGGTTATTACCCGTTCAACTTACTCTTCCTGAGGTGCGATGTGCTGATTGTTACCTGTAATCGTTACGTTTTCTGACCCCGCGTCAGTGAGCGTATCTTCTGTTTGCGCTTCGCGCAGACAGCGTTTTTGATTACATGAAATTCAGTACATTTGCAGTCTGCTTTTTTTCTGTCATCGGTCTGACGTCTCAAAGACGGTATTGAATTTCGCTATTCCCGTTGAGGGTTTTCTCCCGACAAGGAGCTGTTTTATGCAACGGATTCTCGCGTTTTTCTCCCAACGTGCTACGACGCTATTTTTTCCTATTGCCTTGATTTTGTATGATTTCGCCGCCTATCTGTCGACGGACTTGATTCAGCCCGGCATCATTAATGTCGTACGCGATTTCAACGCCGACGTCAGCCTGGCGCCCGCGGCGGTCAGCCTCTATCTGGCGGGCGGCATGGCGCTGCAATGGCTGCTGGGGCCGCTTTCCGATCGGATTGGCCGCCGTCCGGTACTGATTGCAGGAGCGCTAATTTTTACGCTCGCCTGCGCTGCCACATTGTTCACCACCTCGATGACGCAATTTCTGGCCGCCCGTTTTGTGCAAGGCACCAGCATCTGTTTTATCGCCACCGTCGGCTATGTCACGGTGCAGGAGGCATTTGGGCAAACAAAGGCCATCAAGCTAATGGCGGTAATCACCTCTATTGTGCTGGTGGCACCGGTTATCGGCCCGCTCTCCGGAGCGGCGCTAATGCACTTTGTACACTGGAAGATCTTGTTTGCCATTATCGCCGTCATGGGGCTTATCGCACTCATTGGACTCACATTAGCAATGCCAGAAACCGTCCAGCGTGGCGCGGTGCCGTTCAGTGCGCGCAGCGTAGTGCGTGATTTTCGCGACGTTTTCCGCAACCGGGTGTTCCTGTTTGGCGCAGCCACGCTGTCGTTAAGCTATATCCCGATGATGAGCTGGGTGGCGGTCTCACCGGTTATCCTGATCGATGCTGGCGGCATGACCACATCGGAGTTTGCCTGGGCACAGGCCCCGGTATTTGGCGCGGTGATCGTCGCCAATATGGTGGTCGTCCGCTTCGTGAAGGATCCGACCCGGCCACGCTTTATCTGGCGAGCGGTTCCCATTCAGTTGAGCGGGCTGGCGGTATTGATTGCTGGCAATTTACTGTGGCCGCACGTGTGGTTGTGGTCAGTGCTGGGGACCAGCCTGTATGCGTTTGGCATTGGAATGATCTTCCCAACGTTATTCCGCTTTACACTATTTTCCAACAACTTACCGAAGGGTACGGTTTCGGCGTCGTTGAATATGGTGATCCTGACGGTGATGGCGGTTTCTGTCGAAATTGGGCGTTGGTTATGGTTCAACGGCGGCAGGATTTCGTTTCATCTGCTGGCGGTGGTGGCTGGTATTGCCGTCGTGTTCACGCTGGCAGGCTTACTCAAACGGGTACGCCAGCATGAGGCAACGACGTTAGCCACTGAAAACTAACCAGCCCGCTTATCCGGCCTACTGGGTTACGTAGGCCGGATAAGCATCAGCGCCATCCGGCTACGCTCACCTCACCTTACGCAATGCGTGCAAATCCCGCTTCCAGATCGGCAATCAGGTCGTCGATATCCTCAAGGCCAATATGCACCCTGACCAGCGTGCCGCTGAAATCTACCTCTCCAGCCGGGCGAATGCTGTTCAGCTCTTCCGGCTGGTTCGCCAGAATGAGCGACTCAAATCCGCCCCACGAATAGGCCATATGGAACAGCGAGAAGTTATCGAGGAAATTCGCCATCTGTTCGTCGGTCAGTCTCTTTTTCAGCACAAACGAGAACAGGCCTGAGCTTCCGATAAAATCACGCTGAAAATACTCATGGCCCGGACATTCCGGTAATGCCGGATGATTCACCCGCGCCACTTCCGGCCTTGCCGACAGCCAGCGGGCAATATGGATACTGCTCTCCTGATGCTGCTTAAGGCGTACCGCCAGGGTGCGCAATCCGCGGCTGCCGTTGTAGGCCGTATCGGCGTCCAGCGTTTGCCCCATCAGATAGGAGTTCTCGCGCAGGCGATCCCAACAACGGGCGTTCGACACCGCCGTGCCCAGCATGGCGTCCGAATGGCCGATGGTGTACTTCGTTCCCGCCTGAATGGAAATATCCACGCCATAATCCAGCGCTTTGAACAGCACGCCCGCCGCCCAGGTGTTGTCGATCATAATGACAATCTCCGGATTCACCGCGCGGATAGCCTTCACCATCCCCGGCACGTCCTGGACTTCCATGGTGATAGAACTTGGTGACTCAAGGAATACTACCTTTGTTTCCGGACGCAGAAGATCGACAATGCCAGCGCCAATCAGCGGATCGTAATATGTTGTTTCCACCTTGAATTTGCTCAGGATCTTATTGCAGAAATCCTGGGTTGGTTCATAGGCCGCCCCCGTCATCAGAATATGATCGCCACCCTGAACAAACGCCAGAATCGCATTGGTCACCGCCGCAGCACCACATGGGTACAGCGCACAGCCAACGCCGCCTTCCAGTTCGCTCATTGCCTTCTGGAAGGCAAAGTGGGTATAGGTTCCGCGACGACCATAAAACAGCTCGCCGTTCGCGCGATTGGCGGTGGCAAATTTCTTGTCCTTCACGGTATCAAATACCAGTGAAGAGGCGCGTTGGATAACCGGATTCACCGCTCCCTGGGTATAGCGTTTGTCGCGACCAGCAACAACCAGGTGCGTTTCAAGCTTCATTGCGTCTTTCATAACATCTCCTGTTCTTAATCCGTGTGAAACCTATACCACCGCAGCAGTAGAGTTTATTTCAGCGTTGGTCTGCTTTTTTCCAGCGAACCGTTCAACAATCTGCGCCGCATTCAAATCATGGATAACATTAATCAGTGTGGCCGGCGCATCGGTAATGGTGCCCAGCACCACCAGCATCGGGATTGCTTCCATCGGCAGGCCCAGCGTGGTGACGATAAAGATTTCACCGAGGAACGCCCCGCCCGGCACGCCACCAACGATAATGGCGGAGAGCACCGCAATCAGCATCGTCAGGAAGAAGGTTTCGGTGGTGAATTCCATGCCCAGCACGGAATAGATAAAGACAATTTTTAGCGCGGCAATCATCGCCACGCCGCCCTTGTTGAGGTTAACCAGCAGCGGAATGGAGACATCAACGATTTCCGGGTTAATCCCCATCGCCTTACCGGCACGCAGCGTCACCGGGAGCGTCCCCAGTGAAGAGCAGGTACCCAGCGCGGTCGCAGACGGTTCAATCGCGTTACGCCAGAAGGCTTTGACCGCCGGAATACCGCCGCCAATATACGAATAGAGAATCGAGCCAAAGACAAAGTAGACCAGCGTGGCAACCATAAACAGGCCGATGGCGCGGGCAAAGGTTAACAGTAGTGCAGAGTCCTGACTGGCCATGGTGGCGGCGAAGTAGCAGCCCAGACCAATCGGCGCGACCTTCATAATGATCGAGACGATCTTCATGATCACGGTATTGGCGTCTTCCAGCAGCGACGCAATACGTTTACCGGCCTGATCCGACTGACCAATTGCGACACCGGCGATGATCGCCATTACGATCAGCGCCAGAATATTGGACTTAGAAAACAGTCCGATAAAGTCGCTGGTGGTGATCATACTGACAAAATCCATCTTACCGCTGCCCGCCTGCACCGACTGCGAGAGATCGATAGTGACGCCCTGCGCCGGGTTATACCAGAGCGCCAGCGCGACGATCCCGGCGGCTGGAATAAAGGCCATGGCGATCGAAACAATAAAGATAATCGCCATAATGCGCCCCAGCCTTTTTAGGTCGGTCATACTGGCGATCGAAGACATAACGCTGATCCCCACCAGCGGCACAATAATCATAAATAACAGGTTTAAGAATATCTGGCCTATTGGCTGGAGTTTACTTGCAAACGATGGGGCATAAATACCTAATAAGCCGCCAATCACCAGAGCAACTAATAAAATAATCGACGATTTGTAGGGTTCGAGTCGTGACCACATAATCGGTACCTTTAGAATAATAATTAATGAGATTAAATTCACAATGTGATGAGTTTCCGTTTCGCCTCCTTTTATTTTGTGACGTAACTCACCTAAGTTGTTATTTTTTCATTTTGCCAGCAAGTTGTTTCCTGTGATTCAATAGTTGCATGTTTAAAACGCGAATGTAACGGCCTATTCGTACCGTTTTTGCAAATCACTTGTGAATTAAAGGAAACTATGAGTACGCCGATTTCACTCAAGCATCTGGAGTTTTTTACTAAAATCGTCGACTGCGGAGGATTGTCAGAAGCCGCGGCGCAGCTCAACGTATCGCCGTCTGCGGTCAGCAAAAGTCTGGCTGCGATGGAAGACACGCTGGGCACGACATTAATTAAACGCACCACACGCAGTATTACCCTGACCGACGCCGGGCAATATCTCTTCAACCGCGCTAATAAGCTTTTGAAAGAATTCGATGAAACGCTGAATACCACTTCCGGTTATTACCACAGCCCGCAGGGTGAATTACGCATAACCTGCTCAATTGCGTTTGGTTATTCCCGGCTGGTGAACCTGGTGGATAAATATCGCTCCCAGTTCCCGGATGTGAATCTGTATATCGATCTCAACGATAACTTTGTGAATCTGAACGAAACAGATTTCGACATCGCCCTGCGCATCTCCACCGCACCGCCGCAAAACTATGCGATGCGCAAGCTGGTGCCTGTTCGCTGGGCGTACTGTGCCTCACCCGGCTACCTCGCCAAAAAAGGCATGCCCCAGCGTCGAAGCGATCTGGTGGATCATGATTGTCTGGTTTATCCCGGCCTCACACCGGTGCTCAAGGTGGCGGATGAACAGGATCGTCTGCATCAGTTGAAACTGCATATGCCGATCCAGGCCAACAGCAGTCTGGTATTGCTGAAGTCAGTGTTAGAAGATCAGGGAGTGGCGTATTTGCCCACCTATCTGATTGGCGATCATATTCAAAAAGAAGAGATAACGCCGCTGATGCTCGACGGCACTATCACCTGTGAAACTCACGCCCTGTATGCGCTGTACTTTCCCAGCAAGTACAGCAATCCGAAGGTGCGATCGTTTATCGATTTTCTGGTGGCGGAACTCGGCCCCTTGCCCGCCTGGGACAACTGGATCCCTGAGTAAGCCCAGCCCACCTGAAAATGGGAGGCGCTCCACATTTTTTGCGCGATCCCCCCGTCTGGCTCTATCCTTAAGCCTATGAATAAAATTGCTGAACTCAAACGCGCCAAGCGACTGGCGCTCTCATTGCTGCTGATTGCCGCTGCCACCTTCGTCATCACGCTGTTTCTGCCGCCTAACTTTTGGGTACTGGGGATCAAAGCGATCGCCGAAGCGGCGATGGTGGGCGCGCTGGCGGACTGGTTTGCCGTGGTGGCGCTTTTTCGCCGGGTGCCGATCCCGTTTATCTCGCAGCACACGGCGATTATCCCGCGCAATAAGGATCGGATCGGCGAAAACCTCGGTCAGTTTGTGCAGGAAAAATTTCTCGATACCCAGTCGCTGGTCGCGCTGATCCGCCGCCATGAACCGGCGCTGTTGATCGGCAACTGGTTCAGCCAGCCGGAAAACGCCCAGCGTATTGGCCAGCATCTGCTGCAGATCATGAGTGGTTTTCTCGAACTGACCGACGACTCGCGCATTCAACGGCTGATCAAGCGGGCGGTGCACAAGGCCATCGACAAGGTCGATCTCTCCGGTACCAGCGCGCTAATGCTGGAAAGCATGACCAAAAACAATCGCCATCAGGTGCTGCTCGACACGCTGATCGCCCAACTGATCGCCCTGCTCCAGCGCGACAGCTCGCGAGTGTTTATCGCCAGACAGGTCGTGCACTGGCTGGAAACCGAACATCCGCTGAAAGCGAAGATCCTGCCAACCGAATGGCTGGGCGAGCACAGCGCCGAGCTGGTGTCTGATGCCGTTAACTCCTTGCTGGATGACATCAGCCACGATCGCGCACATCAGATCCGCCATGCCTTCGATCGCGCCACGTTTAAGCTCATCGATAAGCTCAAACACGATCCGGAGATGGCCGTGCGGGCCGAAAGCCTGAAAAGCTATCTGAAGGAAGATGAAGCCTTCAACCGTTATCTTGGCGAGCTGTGGGCAGACCTGCGTCAGTGGGTGAAAACCGACATTAACGCCGATGATTCCCGCGTGAAGCAGCGCATCGCCAGCGCCGGGCAGTGGTTCGGCGAAACGCTGGTAGCCGACAGCGCCCTGCGCGCCTCACTGAATGGGCATCTGGAGCAGGCCGCACATAAAGTAGCGCCAGAGTTCGCCACCTTCCTGACGCGCCACATTAGCGACACGGTGAAAAGCTGGGATGCACGCGATATGTCGCAGCAAATCGAGCTGAACATCGGTAAAGATTTGCAGTTTATCCGCGTCAACGGCACGTTGGTTGGCGGTTCTATTGGGCTGGTTTTATATCTGTTGTCGCAAATTCCTTCGCTGCTGACGCTGGCGAATTTTTAAGGAGAAAAATTCAATGACGATGAACATCCGCATTTTTTCCCTGCGCGAAACACCGGAAAAACTGCACGAGGTCACCGCTTACTTTCAGCAACAATGGGCCTCAGAAGACTCCATGAGAGTTTACGAGGATGCACTGCATCGTTGTATTGGCGCAAAGAACCCGCTACCGCAGTGGTACTGGCTGCAGGACGGCGACAGCATTGTTGGCTGCGCCGGATTGATCACCAATGATTTTATCAGTCGCGGCGAACTGTGGCCGTGGCTATGCGCACTCTATATCGATCCTCGCTATCGTGGTCACGGTCTGGCGTTTCGCCTGATTGAACATATTGCGCAGCAGGCCAGACAGTTAGGCTTTATGCGGCTTCATTTGTGTACTGACCTGGAAGGCTTATACGAGAAAGCGGGATTTTACTTTGACGGGGCGGGCTATCATCCGTGGGGGGAAGTCTCACGGGTCTACAGTCGTAATCTTTGACAGCATTAGGCCTTGCGTTATTTTACTTTTCATTATCATTTACGCATGTAATATAACAATTATCAGCTAACAGCGCGAAATGAGAGTCCGTATGTCCCAGGGAAGCCCAGATTCAAATCGTCATGCCATCAGCGTCGCGCTTTTTGGCATGCTGGTCTTAACACTGGGTATGGGAATTGGGCGCTTTCTGTATACACCAATGCTGCCGGTACTGCTGTCGGAAGGTCAATTTACATTTGACCAACTCTCCTGGATTGCCAGCGCCAACTACGCCGGGTATCTGGCGGGAAGCCTGCTCTTCTCCTTCGGGCTCTTCCATCTTCCCTCACGCTTACGCCCGATGCTGCTAACGTCCGCGCTCGCTACCGCAGGGCTGATTCTGGCGATGGCAAGCTTAACGCAGCCCGCGCTGGTGATGCTGATCCGCTTTCTGGCGGGCGTCGCCAGTGCAGGTATGATGATCTTTGGCTCAATGATCGTTCTGCATCATACCCGGCATCCCTTCGTGATCGCGGCATTGTTCTCCGGCGTTGGCGCAGGCATTTTGCTGGGCAATGAATATGTTATTAGCGGTCTGCATTTTGCGCTTTCATCGCACACGCTCTGGCTGGGCGCAGCGGCAGCCTCGGCTCTGTTCTTTGTGCTACTGGTTATACTCCTGCCATCTCGCAACCACGTGCTCCCCGCTGCGGCCCCGGTAAAAACAGAGCATCAGCCTATGTCCTGGTGGCTGCTGGCTCTACTGTACGGGCTGGCCGGATTTGGCTACATCATTGTCGCCACCTACCTGCCGCTGATGGCGAAAAGTGCCGGTTCGCCGCTGTTGACTGCCCATCTCTGGTCGCTGGTCGGCATATCGATAATTCCGGGGTGTTTCGCCTGGCTGTGGGCCGCCCGACGCTGGGGAGTATTGCAATGCCTGACGGCGAATTTGCTGATTCAAAGCGCCTGCGTGGTCATGACGCTCGCCAGCGGCTCCTTGCCGCTGCTGGTGATAAGCAGCATGGGGTTTGGCGCAACGTTTATGGGAACTACTTCACTGGTGATGCCGCTTGCCCGTCAACTAAGCGTGCCGCGCAATATTAATCTGCTGGGCCTGGTCACTCTGACTTACGGCATTGGACAAATACTTGGTCCGCTATTAACCAGCCTGCTGGGAAGCGGCGCACAGGCAATCGTTAACGCCACGGTGTGCGGCGCGGTCGCGTTGTTTATTGCGGCGCTTATCAGCCTCACGCAATTATACAAACAGCGTTTCGCCTCGCCCAAAAGAGTATAAACGGCAAACATCTAAAGAAGTTATATTCGGATTAGTCCGCAATTAAATGTCAGCATTTAATAAACCGCAAATAATCGGCAATTCCCCGTCAGACAATTTATAATTCCCGGCTGTTCATTTATAAACTCAATTTAAAATGCGTAAAAATGGACATATTAATTCAACATCAACACCATCTTCGGGAAAGACACATGTCGTGGTTTAAAAAAATACTACTGGGGTTAATTATTTTGGCGGGTTTAATTGGTACGCTAAAGGATTATAAAGACTTTGGCCTGTTTGGCGCACTGGGATTGTTTATTATCTTCCTGTTATCAACAACATTCTTATGGCAATGGGCCTCTGGCAAGTTACCGGAGATAACAAAGTTACATGCCATACTTATTTTACTGGCCAGCGCGGTAGCCTCTATTTTTGTTATCAATATGGCAATTGCCGGAAATTTGCATGTGGATTTAATTGAAGTCATGCGCGTTACCATTACCCATAATCCGCTTTTTTATCTGATCCTCTGCGTGGTCGCATGGGTAAAAGTGGGCATCTGGCAATGGCTGTTTAGCGGTGTACAGATGAAAGAAAGCCAGCCGGTTTAAACTCCAACAGATGTAAAAAAGGCGTCTTAACCAAGACGCCTTTTTCGTACTAGTATAACTACTTAGAACTGATAGGTCAGACCCGCAACAACCTGATTGTCGCCGTCTTTGCCATCGAGCAGGTTAATTTTGTAACCCACATCAGCAACCATGTTTTTGTTGAAGTAGTAGTCTGTGCCCAGCGCAACGTATTCGGTCAGATCAGTGTTGTTGTTGTCACGTGCATGAACGTATGCCACGTTCGGACGCAGACCAAAATCAAACACATAGGCCGCCATCGCTTCAAAGTGCTGCGCTTTGTCCGCATCCTGAATCAGGTTGTGGGATTCGCCGTACATGGTCGCAACGTAGATAGCGTTTGCATCATATTTCAGGCCAGCACCCCAGAATTCTGCGTTTTCGCCATCCCAACCATTTTGTTTCTGCTGAGCAGTCACAGAACTGTTGCTGTAGGCTGCAATGGCAGATACGCCGGAATCAGCGATATTGTCGTAGCCCAGGGAGAAGCCGTAGCCATTGCCGTGCTGTTTCGTCGGATCCTTATCGGAATCATCCTGACCCTGATATTGCGCGCCCAGGCTCAAGCCATCAACGGCACCAAACAGATTTTTGGTGCGGAGTGTTGCAACGCCAGAAGTGCGTGTAGTAAGGAAGCGGTCAGTATTTTCATAGGAGTCACCGCCGAACTCTGAAAGAGTGTCAGTGTAAGCTCCCACGTCGTAAGCGATACCGTAGTTACGACCGTAGTCAAAGCTAACGTCATGGCCATAATCCAGACCAGCAAACGCCAGACGTGTATTAACACCATTCTGAGAACCTTCTGCTTTAGCGGCATCAAACTGACTTTCAAACTGACCATAGCCAGTCAGTTGATCGTTGATTTGAGTCTCACCGCGAAAACCCAGACGTGCGTAGGTGCCGTCAGCATCGGTGCCGTCAGTCCAGGAGTGGACCGCTTTGACTTTGCCGTACAGATCCAGTTTGTTGCCATCTTTATTATAAATTTCCGCTGCATGAACGGAGGTTACCCCTAATGCCATTACAGCTAATGCCACTACTGACTTTTTCATGTTATTACTCACTTTTAATTGTGAATTTTGCTATCAACTTTGTTATGAAGGCGGAATGCCCACATAAAAAAGTCCCCTCCAGATAAGGGGAAACACCAATAACACACCGAAAAAATATACCAATAAAGGCAATAATGAAGTGGCAAGACCTATTTCAATTTTGGGTTTTAAAGAAAACCCGAACAGAGAGTAATTACTTAGATTCTTCGCTTGTGCTCTCATTAATAGAGCGATGCAACATTAATGCCTCGGCAATAATGTCTTGTTTACTTTTACGGGTTTCAAATGCCAGCGTCCGAACATATTCCCATAGAGAAGTATCGACACGGGCACTTAATAGAACCATATCTTTTGATCGGGTTCCCCTGGCTTTTCGGATATCAGGGTAATCTCGAGAGGGCATCGTCATCATCTCCTGAACGCAATAAGACGCTTATGGCGATGAAATATGCAGTCAGTGTAAAAACATGTCAACGGTAAAAAACATTCACAATCGTAATAAAACTGTTAATAAATAGCAGAAAAATGGAACGATATTTCAAGTGAAAGATAACTTGTTTATAGAATAATGTGTAATTTTAACTTTACATACATTCGTTTTTATTCATTTGATTAAAAAAGCATGAATCATTCACATGGATAATGATATACAGTCAAAACATCATTGCAGCCAATAGGTTACATGTCGTTATTAATGTCTACTTTTACGCAAACCACGTGTTTTTATGCGCTGTTATGCCAGGCGGCCCTGCCCTAACCACAGCGGAAATTACTTTGATTCTCACTTAATACAGACCAGTTTTGTCTAAAAATACGCACGAAAAGGTAAAAATAAGGTAAATAGCGCATTTTTTCGCAAGCAAAAATAAGTTGTTTTTAATTGATGAAAATCAATTTACATCACACAGGGGCAGCGAAAAAAATGATCATTGAAGACTATGGAAACCATTTTTTACATGAGGTTTAAGACGTGAAAAGAAAGGTTGCTATGCAATGCCGAGCGGGCCGGAACAGCCCGCGTGGGAGAGGTGGTAAAATCAGGCGTTAACTTTATCGAGCGGCCAGGAGTCAAACAGATAGCCATCGAAGTCGATGTCATCAACATTTGAAAACTCCAGCAGGCGCTGTTTGACGTTTTCCAGATGCTGCCACATCGCCAGCTTGGCCGCGCGGGCATCCTTTTTGATTAACGCCGCCAGGATCTGTTTGTGGTCACCCATCCACTCTTTACGATAGTTGGTATCATCGAGATGGCTATGAAGCTGGATCCACATAGGGTTGTTCTCGCGCCACTGCCATGACTGGCGGAACAGCTCCACCAGCATGCTGTTATGCGTGGCCTCGGCGATAGCGAGATGGAACTGCATATCACCGCTTTCAGAACCATTCGGTTCGCTGGAGGCCAGCTCCCGCTCTTCCAGTTGCAACGCCTGGCGCATTTTGACGATATCTTCGCGGGTGGCCTGCAGCGCGGCAAATTCGGCGATGTTGCTTTCCAGCAGCTGTCGCGCCTGGAGCAGCTCAAACGGGCCTGCATCATTGCAATGATTCACATCCGAACTGTCGATAGTCTGAGCTTCTGCATTGTCGAGCACGTAGATCCCGGCGCCACGACGCACGTCCACCAGACCTTTAATTTCCAGCATGATTAACGCTTCGCGCACCACCGTGCGAGTGACATTGAGTCTCTCGGCGATTTCACGCTCCGGCGGCAAGCGCTCACCAGGCTGGTACGGCGTCTGGACAATCAGATCGCGGATCATTGCACCCACTTCCTGGTAGGGTCTTTGCTGAGAAGTGTTCGATTTCATCGTGTTATGTCCGTCAGATGCGTCAATTCAGAATCCGGAGGCTGGATGACTGCGCACACCATATCCGGCCTACCAATAACGTTTTTTCGCCTGAACTATAGCATTTGCGGGAAGCCAAAAACAGAAAACGGGTCAACCAAATTAGTATTTTGATTGACCCGTCATACCTGGGTGGTTATGCGTCAGCGCTTAACGCTGCAACGCACTCGCGTGCGCCGTGTTCACACAACTGTTGATACGCTGCGGTAACCGTCGCAATAAAGTCGGCGTTTTCCGCCAGATCATGACCAAAAATGCCGCTCAACCCCAGCAGCGCCGTCACGCGTTCGGCTCCCTGGAACTGTTGGTTAATGCGCTGGAATTCGGCCTGCATTGGGTCGACAACATCAATGACCTGCCCCTGTTCATCCACACCGTGGGTGTAGCGCATCCAGCCCGCGATGCCCAGTGCCAGATGACGCCAGCCGCTGCCGTTTTGCAGATGCAGACGCACCGGATCCAGCAGGCGCTGTGGCAGTTTCTGGCTGCCGTCCATCGCAATCTGCCAGGTACGGTGGCGCAGAGACGGGTTGCTGAAACGCTCGATCAGCAGCGTCGCGTAGGCGTTGAGATCGGTACCTTCCGGCATCGACAGCGTTGGCGCTTGCTCCTGCATCATCAGCGCAAACGCCGCTTTGCGGTATGCTGGATTGGTCATGGTGTCAGCGATGGTTTCATAACCGCCAAGATAGCCCAGATAAGCGAGGAAAGAGTGGCTACCGTTGAGCATGCGCAGTTTCATCATTTCAAACGGTACTACGTCGGCAACAAACTGTGCGCCGACTTTGTCCCAGTCAGGGCGACCGTTAACAAAGTTGTCTTCAATCACCCACTGGCGGAACGGTTCGCAGGCGATAGCGCACGGATCGTAAACGCCCAACTGGTCGGCAATCTCCTGCAACGTTTCCGGCGTTGCCGCCGGAACAATGCGGTCTACCATGGTACACGGGAAGGTGGCGTTCGCTTCAATCCACTGCGCCAGCTGCGGGTCACGCGCCTGCGCCAGGCCCAGCACCGCGACTTTCGCCACATGCCCATTTTCACGCACGTTATCGCAGGACATCACGGTAAAGGCCGCCAGCCCCTGCTCACGACGCAGATGCAGCGCCTGTACGATGTAACCAATCGCCGATTTCGGCGCGGCCGGATTTGCCAGATCGTGTTTAATCAGTGGGTTATTGAGATCTAACTGGCCGCTGGCAGCATCGGTGCAGTAGCCTTTTTCCGTGACCGTCAGCGAGACAATTGCCGTCTGCGGGCGCGCCATGGCCTGTAAAATACCATCACAGCCGTCAAGCTCCGGGTGCAGGGCTTCTTTCATTGAGCCGATCACTTTCAGCACGGTGTTGTCCGCGCCTTTTTCCGCCACGGTATACAGCAATTGTTGCTTGCGCAGGTTTTCAATCAGTATGCAGTCATTACCCGGCATCAGGTTAACTTCACAGATACCCCAGTCGCTGTCGGTGGTTTCCAGCAGATGGTGGGTGTACAGCGCCTGATGCGCGCGGTGAAAAGCGCCGCATCCCAGGTGAACAATGCGGGATTGCAGACGAGAGCTGTCCCATGCGGGGCGCGCAACCGGCAGGTTGCTATTGGCAATTGTCGTTGTCATCGTGAACTCCAGATCCCGTCGGAAAGACCAACGGTGAGAAAAGAAAAAAGCCGGCCAGACAGGCGACCGGCAACACTGCTTTAGCGGCTAAAGAATGCGCGCTGGATAGCCATCTCAACGCCACGCACTTCCGCCAGGCCTTTCAGGCGACCAATCGCGGAGTAACCTGGGTTGGTTTTCTTTTTCAGGTCGTCAAGCATCTGGTGACCGTGGTCCGGGCGCATAGGGATCAGATCCTCTTTGCCCTCGGCTTTACGGCGCTGTTCTTCCTCAACGATCGCTTTCACCACTTCGTACATGTCAACGTCGCCATTTAGATGCGCCGCTTCATGGAAGGTTTTCGGGTTATCTTCACGCAGCGTGGAGCGCAAATGGGTGAAGTAAATGCGCGGGCCAAACTGTTTGATCATGTCGACCAGGTCGTTATCCGCACGAACGCCGTAGGAGCCGGTACACATGGTGAAACCGTTCGCCATGCTGTTGACCGTATCGACCATCCACTGCATATCTTCCACGGTGGAAACAATGCGTGGCAGGCCAAGGATTGGGCGCGGCGGATCGTCCGGGTGTACCGCCATGCGCACACCGACCTCTTCTGCTACCGGAATAATCGCCTTCAGGAAGACGGCAAAATTCTCACGCAGCGCAGCTTTATCGATATCCTTATAGCGTTCAAGATGCTGGCGGAACTGGTCGAGCGTGTAGCCCTCTTCCGCGCCCGGTAAACCGGCGATGATATTGCGGGTCAGACGTGCTTTGTCTTCTTCGCTCATGGTGGTGAAGCGTTCATTCGCCTGCGCAATCTCTTCGGCGGTGTAGTCCGCTTCCGCGCCCGGTCGTTTGAGGATATGCAGCTCAAAGGCGGCAAATTCAATTTGATCGAAACGCAGCGCTTTGGAGCCGTCCGGCAGGACGTATTCCAGGTCGGTACGGGTCCAGTCGAGAACCGGCATAAAGTTGTAGCACACGGTACGAATGCCGCACTCGGCCAGGTTACGCAGGCTTTGCTGGTAGTTGGCAATCCACTGCTGATAGTTGCCGGAACGGGTTTTAATGTCTTCGTGGATCGGTACGCTTTCGACGACCGACCATACCAGGCCCGCCTGCTCAATAATGGCTTTGCGTTTCAGGATCTCATCAACCGTCCACACTTCCCCGTTCGGGATATGGTGCAAGGCAGTGACAACGCCCGTTGCACCCGCCTGACGCACATCCGCTAAGGTGACCGGATCGTTAGGACCATACCAGCGCCATGTCTGTTCCATGTTTTATTCCTCGTTTACGTTATGGACTCGACGATATGGCACATAAATTCCTCCTTTTGGTATTACATGTCAACCTGAAGCGATAAATTGGTTAACCAAATCACGATATCTGCTGACCATACCGCTAATTAACGGCCATACAACCCAGTATTAATGTAAACATGTAACGCAATGTGACATCCATCGCATCATAGGTTGACCAATATATGTAACATCTCAACCAAAATCATAATAGTTCAACCAAAGTAAGGTAGACGTTATATGCACGTTCTCAATATTCTGTGGGTTGTATTCGGCATCGGCCTGATGCTGGTGCTCAATTTAAGATTCAAGATAAACTCGATGGTCGCTCTGCTGTTGGCGGCACTCTCGGTCGGTATGCTGGCGGGAATGGATTTAATGGAACTGCTGCATACCATGAAATCCGGTTTTGGCAGCACGCTGGGTGAGCTGGCGATTATCGTGGTATTCGGGGCCGTCATCGGTAAGCTGATGGTTGATTCCGGGGCAGCGCATCAGATTGCCCATACGCTGCTGGCGCGACTCGGTCTACGTTACGTGCAGCTGTCGGTGATCATTATTGGTCTGATCTTCGGCCTGGCGATGTTCTATGAAGTGGCGTTTATTATGCTGGCACCGCTGGTGATCGTCATTGCCGCGGAAGCGAAGATCCCGTTCCTCAAGCTGGCGATTCCTGCGGTTGCCGCCGCCACCACCGCTCACTCACTGTTCCCACCGCAGCCGGGTCCGGTCGCGCTGGTTAACGCCTACGGCGCTGACATGGGCATGGTTTACATCTACGGTATCCTGGTGACCATTCCGAGCGTGATCTGCGCCGGACTTATCCTGCCGAAATTCCTCGGCAACCTCGATCGTCCAACGCCGTCATTCATGAAGGCCGACGTACCGGTTGACCAGAACAACCTGCCGTCCTTCGGCGTGTCTATTCTGGTGCCGCTGATCCCGGCGATCATCATGATCTCCACCACCATCGCCAACATCTGGCTGGTGAAAGGGACGCAGGCGTGGGAAGTGGTCAACTTCTTAGGCTCCTCGCCGATTGCGATGTTTATCGCCATGGTTGTCGCCTTCGTGCTGTTTGGTACCGCGCGCGGTCATGACATGCAGTGGGTAATGAACGCCTTTGAAAACGCGGTGAAAAGCATCGCCATGGTGATCCTGATCATCGGCGCGGGCGGCGTACTGAAGCAAACCATTATCGATACCGGCATCGGCGATACCATCGGCATGCTGATGTCACACGGCAATATTTCTCCCTACATCATGGCGTGGTTGATAACCGTGCTGATTCGTCTGGCAACGGGTCAGGGCGTGGTCTCAGCCATGACGGCGGCGGGGATTATTAGCGCAGCAATCCTCGACCCGGCAACCGGTCAACTGGTGGGCGTAGACCCGGCGTTGCTGGTGCTGGCAACAGCGGCGGGTTCCAACACCCTGACCCATATCAACGATGCTTCGTTCTGGCTGTTCAAAGGCTACTTTGACCTGTCGGTGAAGGATACGCTGAAAACCTGGGGTCTGCTGGAGCTGGTAAACTCCGTGGTTGGCCTGATAATCGTGTTGATCATCAGCATGATTGCATAACGTCGATACCGCTCTGGCCCACAGCGCCAGAGCGGTTTTCCATCCTGCCTCAACAATCCTCAATAATCAGATATACCGCCTTCACCGGACCATGCACCCCAACCACCTTGATAAGCTCAATATCCGCCGTCGAGCTGGGTCCACTGATGATATTAATGCACGATGGCATACGCTCACCGGCCTGTGCTTTCTGATGCAGTTTTTCTGCCAGCTGCGCCACGCGCGGCAGGATGGTGCTTTTACGCAGCACGAAAATAGAGGACTCCGGCAACAGGCTCAGGGAGCGCCCGCGCTCCGGTGCGGAAAACAGCACCACGCCGCCGGACTCGGTCAGGCCATATTCGGCATACACTACGCCGACTTTCGCCTGCTCGGCCTGGGTAATATTTTCGCTACCACGCGCCGGATCCCAGACCACGGCGTTGCATTCCTGCTGCAAGCGTTCGGTGATGCCCAGCTCCACCAGCCGGCTGTCGCCGCTCAGCACCACCGGCTGCTGACCCAATTCTTCGCACAGGCGCAGTGCCGCGTCTGCGGCCTGGTCCTCGCTGGTCAGTTCGCAGCGGGCCAGCATCACTTCGCTGGCAAACTGGATAAACGCAGAGCAGCGCTGCTCGGGGCTAAGCTCGGTCAGGCGCTCGTTGGCATAGTTGTTAACCGGTGCGGCATCCGCTTGCGGTTCGAAGCGCAGCGGGCGACCCAGCGCCTGGGCGATGGTGTTTAAAAACGCGGTACGGTTATCCATTCTTTTTCTCCTGCGCCTGATGTTTCTTAAACCAGCTGCGGAAGCTCTCGCCGTCAGCATCAGGCAGATCGCGCGCCTCCATCCAGTCACCAATCGCACCAACCTTGAGCGGGGTTTTGCCGCCATTGATAAACCAGCTCGCCGCATGCGCGCCCGCCATCATCCCGACTTTCCACAGCCCCGGATGGCTATTGGCATAGGCGAACATCTTGATCGCCCGTCGCTCGGCTTTCGGCGTAATGCCCTCCTCGGCCATCACCCGGCGATGACGCAGGATCAGTTTTGACAACGGAATACGCACCGGGCAGACGCTGTCACAAGCCGTGCACAAAGAACAGGCGTACGGCAGGTCTTTAAAATCTTTATAGCCGCCGAGCAGCGGAGAAATCACCGCGCCGATAGGGCCGGGATAGATAGAGCCATAGCCGTGTCCGCCGATGTGGCGGTACGCCGGACAGGTGTTCATACAGGCTCCGCAGCGGATGCAGCGCAGCACCTCGCGAAACTCTGAGCCCAGCACCTGCGAGCGACCGTTATCGACAATCACCAGATGGAACTCTTCCGGTCCGTCAACGTTGTCCGCCTCGCGCGGGCCGGTCAGCCAGGTGTTGTAGCCCGTCAGACGTGCGCCCACGGCGCTGCGCGCCAGCATGGTAATCAGCACATCCACCTCGGCAAAGGTCGGCGCGATACGCTCCATGCCCATCACCGCAATGTGCGTTTTCGGCAGCGTGGTGCACATACGCGCGTTGCCTTCGTTGGTCACCAGACACACCGAACCGGTTTCCGCTACGGCAAAGTTACAGCCAGTAATACCGATTTCGGCACTGAGGAAATCCTCGCGGATCTTCTGACGAATGAACAAGGTCATGGCTTCCGGGGTTTCCGGGCCGTCGTACCCCAGACGTTCGTTCAGCACGCGTCGGATCTGGTAGCGATCTTTATGAATAGCCGGAACCACGACGTGCGAAGGCGGATCCTGATCCAACTGCAGGATATATTCCCCGAGATCGGTTTCGATCACCTGGATTCCGGCATCCTGCAACACATGGTTGACGCCGATTTCTTCGGTCACCATCGACTTGGACTTCACCACCTTCTGCGCATTTTTACTCTGCGCGACCTGCAAAATGTAGCGAGTGGCATCTTCTTTGGTTTTGGCGAAATAGACGTGTCCGCCGTTTTCCGTCACTTTCTCGGAGAGTTGGTACAGGTAAGCGTCGAGGTTGCTCAGAACGTGATCGCGGATCTGGCTGGCACGATCGCGCCAGTCTTCCCAGTGGCCTAACTCATCAACCATTTTTTGCCGATTCGCGCCGATACGCTCCTGCGCATTAGCCACGGCTTTGCGCATGATCGGATCTTCTATCTGCTGACGAATACGCAGTTTAAATTCTACATCGCTGGTTTTTATCGACATCTCTTTCCCCTCAGCGGCTCATCAGCACTTCAGCAATATGCATCACTTTGACCGGCTGGCCTTCCCGTTGCAGTCGACCGCCAATGTTCAGCAGGCAGCTAACGTCTGCGCCAATCAAAAATTCCGGCTTTGCGTCCATCAGATGTAAGACTTTCTCTTTCACCATCTCACCGGATATCTCGGCCATCTTGACCGAGAACGTCCCGCCAAAGCCGCAACAGGTATCCTGATCGGCAAACGTCAACAGCTCCAGTCCGCGCACGTTTTTCAGCAGCGTAAGCGGCTCTTCCTTCACCCCCAGTTTGCGGGTTAGGCTACAGGAAGGATGATACACAGCGCGACCCTGCAGGCTGGCACCAACGTCCACCACGCCCAGTTTGTTGACGATAAAGGAGGTGAGATCCTGCATACGCGCGGAAACTTTTTCAGCACGCAGCGCCCATTCCGGTTCATCGGCCAGATACGTCGGGTAGCTTTTTACCGCGTAGGTGCAGGAGCCCGCAGGGGAGATAATCGGATCGTCGTTGTCTTCCAGCGCGGCGATCAGGTTTTTCATCCCAGGGATCGCCTCTTTGATGTAACCGCTGTTGATGGCTGGCTGACCGCAACACCCTTGCTTCTCGGGGAAATTCACGCGACAACCCAGTTTTTCCAGCAGCAATACGGAGTCTCGTGCCATCCGTGATTTCAGTGCGTCACCAATGCAGGTAACAAAGAAATTTACATTCACAATAACTACTCCATTGCTTCATTTCTGTTTATTGCGCTTGATATCGCGATATCAAGCAAAGATTCAGCTGTATTTCACGCCCAGTTTTTGTATTTGCTTGTTTTACTAATGTCTGGGTTCATTATGATGCACGGATCGTTTTCCTTTGATAGCGACTCTCCTCTTCTTATATCAGGACAATCGCAAATGTCTGTATTTTCATTTGTATGACAAAACCAAATAATCTCCTAATCAACATGCATATGCAATACCCATGTTTATTTATTTCGGACTTGCTCACATTTTTATATTGAAAACAACAGTGTTATTAACACCTTATAAAATAGTTTCAAATGATTACTACTTTCGTCACTATCATTATTAAAAATGTTATTAAATAACCACTTATGGGTATTTACCTTGCTCTTAAGTATATTTACATGGCATTGAATTTTAATTAAAAGATTACAATAGTTACAAAACCACAAATCATAATTACTTTATTCACTGAAGCGATTCAGTTTACATATTTTATTTACACGGCAATGTAGCCTTCCCGCCATAAATATAAATCAGGTTTAATGAACCAATCAGGAATAGCAATGAACGAATATTTTATGTTTGCCCTGGCACTCTCTCCTTTACTACTTATGGTATTTTTAATACTGAAATTAAAAATGCCCATCCATTATTCCGTACTGATTTCTTTGGTATTCACCGCTGCACTATCGGCAATATTCTGGGAAATGCCCGTACAAAATCTGAAAGCCGCGATAGGCTATGGTGCACTGAAGGGGTTATGGCCGATTGTGATTGTGATCCTAGGCGCTATTTTCAGTTATAACGTCATGCAGGCGACCAAAGCGCTGGATATTTTGCGCGATATTCTCGCCAGCATTAGCGAAGATAAGCGTATTCAGGTGCTGCTGATTTCATGGTGTTTTGGTGGATTTCTTGAAGCCGCAGCGGGCTATGGCACGGCGGTCGCTATTCCGATCGGCATTCTTATTGCGCTGGGATTCAACCCGCTGAAGGCTGCTATTGCTTCTCTGGTGGCGAATACCGTTCCCACCGCATTCGGCGCGGTCGGGATCCCGGTTTCTATTCTGGCAGAGCAGGTTAATCTGCCGGTTTATACCTTAGGCGGAACCATTATTTTGCAGCTCGCGCTGTTTAATATCCTGCTGCCGTTTGTGATTGTCTGCATTATTGGCGGCGGCCTGAAAGCCATTCGTGGCGTATTTCTGATCACGTTGATTTGCGGCATCACCACGCTGGTTCCGCAATATTTTGTCGCCATCCATCTTGGCGCGGAATTACCCGCTTTTGCCGGTAGCCTGGTCAGCCTGTTTGCCGTGGCGATGGTCAGTCGCCTGCGCAAAGGGAAAACCGATCCCGAGTGGCGCATTGAGGTCAGCCATACCCGCGAAACCACGCCACGCTCGGCAAAAGTGCTGTTCCGCGTGGGCTCTATCTATCTGTTTATTTTTGTATTTATCCTGCTGTGTTCGCCGCTGTTCCCGACAATAAAAGGCGCGGCGTCCCAACTGGCTTCGGTGCTGCATTTCACGTTGGCTGACGGCAAAACGATGGCACTGAAAGTTGAATGGGTGACCACACCAGGGATGCTGATCATCTTTGCGACCATTATCGGCGGTTTTATTCAGGGAGCGTCCGCACGCGGGATGCTGGAAGTATTTATCAAAACGATTTTCCAGCTTAAAAACTCTATCGTCGCAATTATGGCGATCGTCGCGCTGGCCACGGTGATGGATCTCAGCGGGATTATCTCCACGCTGGCGCAGTCGATTGTCGATCTGACCGGCAGCTCGTACGTCTTCCTCGCCCCGGTGATTGGCGCGCTGGGCACGTTCGTTACCGGCAGCGATACCAACTCGAACATTCTGTTCGGCAAGCTGCAAACCATTGCTGCCAGCAAGTTACATATCGATCCCAACTGGCTGGCGGCGGCCAATACCTCTGGCGCTACGGGCGGGAAAATGATTTCGCCGCAAAGCATCGCCATCGCGGTTTCTGCCACCAAAATGGACGGTCAGGCCAACCAGATTATGTCTGGCACCATGAAATACTGCAGCGCCTACATTGTGATCCTCGGCTTAAAGGTTGGTCTCTTTTATTACTGGTTTATGGCGTAAACCATTGTCAACCCCGTAAAATTCGCGGCAATCGTATTTGACGACACAGTGACCAAAAAGGTTTACACCGCCCCAGGAACGGAACAAGGCGACAGGCTTTACGATTTGTCGGCGCTGACTAAAATAGCGCCGATGTTTCAAATCGAGGATTGTTGTTATGTTGTTCTGGAAAAAGATGGTGAAGAAGTTCGACGCCTTTTCCGCGTTGATTCCACCACGCTACTTCCGCGTGTAATACCTGGCACTTATGCCTGATGGCGCTTCGCTTATCAGGCCTACATTTCACACTCATTTGTAGGCCTGCGTTTCACGCTCATTTGTAGGCCGGATAAGGCGCGAGCCGCATCCGGCAGCGACAGCAGCGTAAAATGTTCACCCCTTCCTCTTACGCAGACCGCATGCTCTTAACACCGCCACCCACAGACGAAGCCACGCGAAACGGTAGACCAGAGGATGCTGAAGCCGCAGCAATGTCAGAAACATAGAGCCCCCTCGTGGCGCTACAGTACCACTGCCCGATAGCGAATTTGCGGATCCATTATCTGGTGACGCGCATCTATCAGTCGCAGTTCATACGAATCATGCTCTTTCGTCAGTCGCATCACCGCATCGACGACACTGGTGGTCCGCTCCAGCGCCTGCTTGTCCTCATAACCATTGAGCAGTGAGGCCAGCATCAAGCTGCAAATCAGATCCCCAACACCCACCGGCATTTTGGCAAAGGTATACAGCGGCCGGGCAATGTGTAACGTCTGTTCCGGCGTCACCAGCAGCATTTCAAACGCCTGTTTGTCCCGTGAGCAGTCGCCGAGATGCTTCACAAGCACCTTCTTCACACCCCACGACACCAGCTGCTGCGCAGCTTCCACCACCTCGTCAAAACTACGCAGTTGTCTGCCCGTCAGCACGCCCAGCTCATAGAGATTCGGTCCCATGATGTCGGCCAGTTGAATGGCATCATCGACAAAAAAGGACTCTACGCCCTGCGCGACAATGCAGCCTTTTTGCGGATCGCCCATCACCGGATCGCAAAAATAGAGCGCCTGCGGATTACGCTGACGAATGGTGGTGACAGCGTGCTTCACCTCTTCACAATGGCGTTTATCTCCAAGATACCCGGACAGCACGGCATCGCATTGCGCCAGCTTTTGCAGGTCATCCAGCCCGCTGATGATGGCACTCAGCTCGCCGTGCGGCATCGCCATGCCCTGCCACATCCCGTACTGGGTGTGGTTGGAAAACTGTACGGTGTAAAACGGCCAGACATCGATCCCCGAAAGCTGCATCGGCAGCACAGCGGCTTTATTTCCGGCATAGCCATAAACGACTGACGACTGAACAGACAACACGTTTTTCATTTTGACTCCGTCTAACGAAACGTTGGCAGCAGACCAAATACGTCCAGAACAACCGTCAGATAGACAACCGCTCCACAGACAATCACCAGGTTAAGCACGGTGTTATTACAGGGCGCGGTATAGCTGGCGGTCGGAAAACGTTTCCGCGCGGCTTTCACCAGGAACGGCGGCAGGATCACGCTCCAGATGGTAAAGGCCAGACCGGCGTAGCCAATCGCGTGCACAAAACCGTTCGGGAAGAAGAAGCACACGGCGGCTGGCGGGAAGTAGGTCACCAGCGCGGTTTTCAGTCGGCCCATGCCGTCATCCGGGAAGTGAAACAGGTCGGCGATGTAATCGAACAAGCCAAGCGTCGCCGCCAGCAGAGAACTGGCTACTGCGAAGTTGCCGAAGAAGGTCAGGATCAGATCCATATACCGGCTGGTGAACAGCTCGCTGATGGCTTCAACAAACACGTCGATATTGCCGCCTTTGGCGATAATTGGCGGGAACGCGGAACGGCTGATGTTACCCATCGTGACGCCCAGCCAGAAGATGTACAGCAGCAGGGCAAACAGCGTGCCGATGATAATAGAGCGCGTAATATTCGAAATCCCGCGCGTGCCATACAGCTTGACCAGGCTCGGCACGTTACCGTGAAAACCAAACGAGATAATACAGAACGGCAGCGTCATCAGAATGTAAGGCAGGTACTGTGAGTTGGGCAGTGCCACCGCCACGCTGTCGACAAGTTTCGCCACTTCAATATGACCAACCAGCCCAGAGAAAGTAGCAAAGAACGCGATAAACTTACCGATAATCAACACGGTAGTGATGCGTCCGACCAGCAAGGAGCTGTACCAGGCAATCGCGCCGACCAACATACTGACGATCACCACCGAGATATTCGCCGGAAAGCGCACGCCGCTGTATTTGAACACGGTTTGCGCCATCACCGCTGACGATCCGGAAATATAGGCATAGGTCAGAATATACAGCACAAAGCCGAAAGCGATACCGACAACGATATTCCACTTACGGCCTAATAAATCCTGAGTAAAGGTATTAAAACTGGCACCGGCACCATAATGCAGGTTGACTTCAACCAGCATCAGACCGGTT
The DNA here is from genome assembly GCF_001037485.2 of Citrobacter sp. MGH105. Taxonomy (NCBI): domain Bacteria; kingdom Pseudomonadati; phylum Pseudomonadota; class Gammaproteobacteria; order Enterobacterales; family Enterobacteriaceae; genus Citrobacter; species Citrobacter sp. MGH105. Next base: position 4,434,866 of record NZ_CP073048.1, read on the forward strand.
AATAACATCATGATGGCGATAAACAGAAGAATAACAGACGCACCGGGGAACCATACGCCGGCCATCGCAATCGGCAGGGAGAACATCCCGCCACCCACTACGGTCGCGATAACCAACATGGTTCCGCTAATCAGTCCGGGGGTACTACTCTGTCGCTCAATGGCATTAATATCCATGATAAATGTTCCTGTAGACTATTCGTTATAATTACAGCTGTCATTTGTACATCATGCGGATAATAAAAATGTCGGAGTCAGGGTTTACTTTTTTTAGTTATGTCACGGTAACGGGCACCGCAAAGGCTTCCTGTTCATGGAAAAGGAATACAAAAAAGCCCCATCACGTGATGGGGCCATAACTATTTTTTAGATGTAATCAAAGCGTGCAGTAAAGAAACGCAACTGCTTCGGCTCGTAAATAAACTTCAGCCCGCGAATATCTTCTTTGTGCTGGTAAAGTTTAATAATACCGTCAGCCACGACATCCATATGTGCATAGGTATAAACACGGCGTGGAATAGTCAGACGCACGGTTTCCAGTTTCGGTCTGTGGTGTTCACCGGTCACGTTATTACGGCCCGCAGAGATAATTCCGCGCTCCATACTGCGCACGCCGGTTTCCACATAGATGCTGGCGGCCAGACTTTGTGCCGGGAACTCGTCCTGCGTCAGATGCTCGCAGAAGCGACGCGCATCGAGGAATACCGCGTGACCACCTACCGGTTCAACAATCGGTACGCCAGCGGCTTTCAGCTTATCGCCCAGGTAGCGAACCTGCTTCACGCGGTGCTCGATGTACTCGTACTGCATGGCTTCGCGCAGGCCAATCGCCATGGCTTCCATGTCGCGTCCGGCCAGGCCGCCGTAGGATGGCATACCTTCGTAAACCACGACTAACTCTTTGGCAGAAGAGAACATTTCGTCATCGTTCATGCACAGGAAGCCGCCGATGTTCACCAGACAGTCTTTTTTACCACTCATGGTACAACCGTCGGCGTAGCTGAACATCTCATGCACGATCTCGGCGATGCTCTTGTTCTCAAAGCCCTGCTCTTGCTCTTTGATAAAGTAGGCGTTTTCTACGCAGCGGGTAGCGTCGTAGAACACTTTGATGCCGTGCGCTTGTGTCAGTTCACGCACCGCACGCATGTTCGCCATCGAGACCGGCTGCCCGCCCGCGAGGTTAACCGTCACCGCCAGGCAGATATACGCAATATTCTCGGCGCCTTTTTCATCAATCAGTTTTTGTAATTTTTTAAGATCGATATCACCTTTAAAAGCAATATTCAGACCGGCATCGTGCGCTTCGTCACGAACAATATCGACAAACACCGCACCATTTTTTTCCTGGTGATAACGGGTGGTAGTGAAATACATATTCCCGGCAACATATTGCCCTGGTTTAATAGCCAGCTGCGATAACAGGTTTTCTGCGCCACGCCCCTGGTGAGTCGGAACAATATGTTTAAAGCCGAACAGTTCCTGCACAGTTCTTTCCAGATGATAGAAGTTTTCGCTGCCCGCGTAAGCTTCATCACCCATCATCATTCCGGCCCACTGCTTGTCGCTCATTGCGTTGGTGCCACTGTCGGTCAGCAGGTCAATATAAATATCTTTCGAATTTAACAGGAAAGTATTGTAACCCGCTTCCTGCATTTTCTTAAGGCGCTCATCACGCGGGATCATAGATACAGTTTCAACGCTTTTAATACGGAAGGGTTCTGCCGGATAATTCATTTTGTTTCTCCAGTAACAGTGGTCATGTACGTATTAATGTGAAGTAAATCATACCTGGTTCATCAATAAAGTCTGATGAAATATAACTATTCGCCTCCTGAGCCAGGGGGAGAAATAATGTGGAGGCACTATGCAAGATTTGATTGATTATGGAAATAGCCCGGTCAACATTAATCACTGGCAATAATTTAAAAAGCTGTAAATGTGAGTGATGCAAATCACACGTCATTTTTTTACTCGTTCATATTCAACGAGTTTTTTTTGCGTGTTGATTTGCCCTTCACCGTTGCATGTCACTGGAGAGGGAAAATACTGAAAACTTAACTTTCCAGGCTGTTCTCATAATGTATTGCTCAATGAGTACACCCCAATTTGTGAGAGTCGGATCACTTCATGGAGTGATATTTGTGATTTACATCACTAAAAGTGTAAAGCAAAGTGTACAAAACAGTGTTGTTTCAGAGTTTGCTATTTGCTTCAGTGAGTTAGATCACATTTTTGGTCTGATGCCGACAGGCGTTGTTTTCTGGAGCGTGGGGATATTCAGGCGTGTGAAAGATAATGAATAAATGCGATGAATAATACCGGGTTTATTGGGATGAAGGCGTTTTCTATTTATTCCGAAAGCATGCTATTCGCGCTTATTTCATCTTATTTACATCTGGACTTACCGAAGATCACTGGGGGAATTTACAGGGGTTTTATTAGCGCGATACGAAGGTGCGCCAACACCTGCGCATCGCTAATCACAGTAACTATTTATATAAACGTATAACAGGAGGGACATCATCCCTCCTGTTCTCGCGATAATTATTTCACTAACGCAGATATATCCTTGAACAGCGAATGGGCTATTTCCACACCGTCACGAGTTGTACGCATACGGGAATGATAGCGACGCTCGCCCGGCAAACGCGCCCCTTGCCGCTGCATATCGGCAAAGAGTCTCTCGGCACGTGCAAGATGCTGCGGAGCCTCCCGTCCCAGAAAGCGGGCCGGGTCCAGGGCCAGAATCAGCTCGCCACCATAGGGCAACCCGCCAGCCCCTTTATCCCACGCCAGCGATTCCGCGCTGGTCATATCGCCGATGAGCGGTCCGGCAAGCAGTTCCACCATTGCCGCCAGTGCCGACCCTTTATGCCCGCCAAACGTCAACATCGCACCGTCGAGGATCGCCTGCGCGTCGGTGGTGGCCTGACCGTCACCGTCAATCCCCCACCCTTCCGGCACCGCTTTTCCCGCCCGTTGATGGAGTTGGATCTCTCCCCGTGCCGCCGCACTGGTGGCCATGTCGAAGATAAACGGGAGTTTTTCTTCACGCGGCCAGCCAAATGCTATCGGGTTAGTGCCAAAAAGCGGCTGCGTCCCGCCTGCGGGAGCAACCCACGCATGGCTGGGCGTCGTCGCCAGCGCCACCAGCCCTGCCTCGGTGAGCGGCTCAACGTCGGCAAACAGCGCCGAAAAGTGCACACAGCGGTTAATCGCCAGGGCTGCAATACCACTGTGGCGCGCCTTTTCTATCAGCAGCGGAAGCGCGCGCTCGAATGCCAGCAGGGAAAATGCCCCACCGGCGTCCACCTTCACAATGGCCGGCGCGGTATCGGTGATAACCGGTTCAGCGTCAGGTGACACCTTTCCTTTACGTCGCGTCTCCACAATCCCCAGCAACCGCCACAAACCATGCGAGGCACAGCCATCACGCTCACCGTGGGTCACGTTGGTCGCGATCGCCACGGCATGCGCTTCACTGAATCCGTTCCCGCGCAGCACCTTATATGCCAGCGCATAAGCCTCTGTTAACGAGAGGTTTACCATCTCCATGACCGACTCCTTTACTCTTCTTCATCACCGGTAAAGTTAGCCCGCGGCAGACAGGTTCGCTCACCCCAGTAGTAAATTCCCAGCGACATCACCGCCACCACCACCGTATCCCACGGATGACCAATCACCCCTGTGCCCCCAAAACTACCCAGCCAGGAGAAGAGCATAATCAGCGCGTAGAAGGCGATAAGCCACAGAGACGATTTCACCTGCTGCGCCAGACTCACGGTGTGTACCGGCACTTTTGATTTGCAAAGCACATAGACGACAAACATCACAATCTGCAGTCCCAGCAGCCATGACAGCGTGCCCCAGCCAGACCAGAATACAATCAGCGCCGAAATCACAAACGACACCGGACCGATAATCCCGAAGGCACGCACGCGGAATGGACGCGGCAAATCCGGTGCATTACGACGCAGCCCCGCCGCCGTGACCGGGGCAATGGCGTAGCTCAGTACCAGCGCCGCCGACACCACGCTTATCAGCTGTTCCCATGACGGGAACGGCAATGTCCAGAAGATAGACAATGCAAAGGTCAGCCACAGCGCCGGACGCGGAATGCCAGACTCTTTATCGATGTGGGTAAACGTCTTAAAGAAGGTGCCAGCTTTCGCCCAGCCATAAATCACGCGCGGCGTGGCGTTCATGTAGATATTGCCGGTACCACTTGGGGAGACAATCGCGTCGCACACCACCATAAACGCCAGCCAGCCCATACCGAGCGTAATGGCGATATCCCGGTACGGCAGCGAAAATTGCTTGCTGATCTCCGCCCAGCCGCCACCCAGCATATTGGTCGGAATACTGCCAAGAAATGCCAACTGCAACAGCACGTAAATAATCGTCGACAGCACCACGGATAAAATCAGCGCCACCGGAATGGTACGCTGCGGATTCTTGACTTCACTCGCCACAGAAATAATTGGCGTCAACCCCAGGTAGGCGAAGATGATCCCACCGGCGCTAATCGCAGCCTCAACGCCCGACATACCAAAGGGTGCAATCCCCTGAACGTGCAGGTTCTCAGGTTTGAAAAAGGTAAATAGCGTCACAACGACCGCCAACGGCACCAAAAATTTCAGAATACTGATGATGTTATTGGAACGGGCAAACGTTTTTACGCTGTAGTAATTCAGCCCGAAGAACAAACACAGCAGCAAAAACTGCACCACCCATCCCAGCAGCGTTGGATCGCTTGAGCCAGTTTGAGTCAGCATCGGGAACCATGCTGCCGCATACTGCCGCGCAGCAACAATCTCTATGGAGATGAGGCTTGAAAACGCAATCAGCGTAATAAATCCAAGCAGATACCCCATCAACTCACCGTGGGAAAAGACCGGATAACGGATAATCCCCCCGGCACGAGGCAGTGCCGCGCCCAGCTCACAATAGACAATCCCTAACAGCAGAACGGCAATCCCGCCGATGACCCACGAGGCAATGCCCGCAGGTCCAGCAATCGATGCCACATGGCTTGCGGCAAACAGCCAGCCGGAACCGAAGATAGCCCCAAGCCCAATAAACGTCAGGTCGGTTAGCGTTAGCTGCTTTTTAAATTTACCCACCTCAGCAACGCGGGCCTGTGTTTGGTGCGTAGAGTGAATCGTCATGGTCATGCCCTTCAGTCAACAGAGGGGGAAATGGCTTCCCGGGTCCACTGCCCGTTAATCAGGCGCAGCAGGTTCAGAGGGTTGTCATCCTGGACAGCAGGCGGAAGCAGCGCGGCAGGCACATTTTGCAGGCATACCGGGCGTAAAAAACGGTCGATGGATTGCGTCCCTACCGAGGTACCGCGAGCATCGGTGGTGGCAGGCCACGGACCACCGTGCACCATGGCATCACAAACCTCGACACCGGTCGGATAACCGTTAAACAAAACGCGTCCCGCTTTTTCGGTGAGGGCTGGCAGCAGGCGCTGCGCCAGCGGCCCATCATCAGATTCGGCGTGCACAGTAGCCGTCAGTTGGCCCGGAATCACGCGCAAAATGGACTGCAACTCCGCCTCATCGGCCACCTCGACCAACACCGCCAGCGGGCCAAACACCTCCTGCTGTAGCAGTAGATCCTGTGCCAGCAGCAGCGAAGCCGGAGCCTGATACAACCGGGCCTGCGCGCGGCCGATAACCGATTCATCAGACCCTGCCAAACGCTGAATATGCGGATGTGCCTCAAGCGCGCTGACACCCTCTTCATAATGGGCAAGCGTCGGGGCATTCAGCATGATCTGTGCCGGTGCCTGGTCAACCGCGACCTTCAGCGCCTGCGTGAAGCGGGACATACCCTCGCCGCGTAAGACAAGGATCAGCCCCGGCTTGGTACAAAACTGCCCACATCCCAAAGTGAAAGAGGACACCAGCTCATTGGCCAGCGTTTCTGCCCGCGTGGCGACAGCCTGCGGCAGAATAATCAGCGGGTTAATGGCCGACATTTCCGCAAAGACGGGGATCGGCTGCGGACGCTGCTGCGCCAGCTGCCAGAGCGCCTTACCGCCGCGCAGCGAACCGGTAAAACCCACCGCCTGAATCGCCGGATGGCGAACCAGATCCGCGCCAATATCGGTGCCGAAAATCATGTTAAAAACGCCCGCAGGCAGGCCAGATGCCGTGACCGCACGCACAATCGCCTGGGCAGTCAATTCCGCCGTCGCCATATGTCCGGGGTGCGCTTTCACCACCACCGGACAACCCGCCGCCAGCGCGGATGCGGTATCGCCTCCTGCCGTAGAAAAGGCCAGCGGAAAATTGCTGGCCCCGAACACCGCCACCGGGCCAAGCGCGGTCAGATACTGACGCAGGTCCGGGCGTGGCAGCGGCTGGCGGTCAGGGAGTGCGGTATCAATACGTACGCCAAAGGCATCGCCCCGACGTAGCGCCCCGGCAAACATGCGCAGCTGATTACTGGTACGGGTGCGCTCTCCCTGTAACCGCGCCAGCGGCAGTGCCGTTTCCTGGTGGGCTATGGCGAAAAAATCCTCACCGAGCAAATCCAGCTCGTCGGCAAGGGTGTCGAGAAAGCGGGCACGCACGTCCGGCGCTGTCTGTGAATAGACAGGAAACGCCTGGTCAGCCGCCTCCGCCGCGGCGGCGGCCTCCTCACGAGAGGCCGGGTAAAAATGGTATCCGGTCAGCTTGCCGTCAGCGGCACGCAGGCTTGGCAGCGTCGCCTCACCACTTGCCACGCGACGTCCGGCGATAAACTGCTGACCCGAAACAGAGAGAGGTAGCGTCATCATCACTCCTTTACTTAAAGGCCGACATCCGGCAGCTGTGGACGGGTCGCCAGCGCCTTCTCAACAATCGCCACCACTTGCGCACGGGTATCCCCTTCCAGCGCCAGACGCGGTGGACGGGTAATGGCGCTGCCACGCCCCAGCAATTCTTCACAGAGCTTGATGCACTGCACCAGATCCGGACGTGCATCCAGATGCAGCAACGGCATAAACCAGCGGTAAAGCGCCATCGCTTCCTCATAACGCTGTTGTTTCGCCAGGCGGAACAACGTCTCCCCTTCACGCGGGAAGGCGTTCGACATTCCGGAGATCCAGCCTTCCGCCCCAACGGCAATGCTCTCGACCACCACATCATCCAGCCCAGCGAACAGCACAAAGCGGTCGCCAACGGAGTTGCGCAGGTCGATAAAACGGCGGGTATCGCCGGAGGAGTCTTTGAAGCAGACGATGTTGTCGCAGTCGGCAAGCGTCGCCAGGATATCTGGCGTCACGTCGTTTTTGTAAATCGGCGGGTTGTTGTACACCATGATGGGCAGGTCGGTAGCCGTAGCCACACTGCGGAAGTGGGCCGCTGTTTCATGCGGTTTTGAGGAATACACCAGCGCAGGCATCACCATAATACCGTCGACGCCCACGCGCTCTGCCTCTTTCGCCATCTTCTGTGCAAACGCGGTGGTGAATTCGGCCACCCCCGCAATGACTGGGATCTGACCGCCCGCAGCATCTTTCGCTACTTCGATAATCTGCAGCTTTTCCTGCGTTGTCAGAGAGGTGTTCTCCCCCACGCTGCCGCACACCACCAGGCCAGAAACACCATCCTTGACCAGGTTTTTCATCACCGTATGGGTGGCATCCAGATCCAGGGAATAATCGCTACGAAACTGGGTGCTGACTGCCGGGAATACACCGCTCCAGTGAATGGCTTTCTTGCTCATGTTCGGTTCCTTGTCGTCAATTTGTTAATTGAAAGTGAATGAATGGTGAATATTCACTGACAGATTGACGTTTCAGGCGACCGACTGCTTGGTGGTTTTCTTCCTCTTTGATGACGAAATTAGCACAGTGAGTGTGTCTTACCCGGCAAGCGTAATACGAAAATCACGCGGTGTAGAGCCCGTCATCGCCTTAAACTGGCGGCTAAACGCGCTGTGATCGGTATAACCGCACTGCAACGCAATATCGGTAATCGGCGTATCGCCCGCCAGCAGTTCGGTGGCTTTTTCCAGCCGAACTTTGTGGATCATCTGGCGCGGCGTGAGATGAAAAATACGCTTACAGTAGCGCTCAATTTGCGCCACCGACATGCCGCTCAGGGCAGTTAGCTCTTCCATCGCGATGGGACGGTGATAATGGTTGCGGATATGATCGTCGACGATCGCCAGCCGCTGCCACGCCGGGTGACGCGCCTGCGCTTCCTGCAGATCGTGTGAAATCCCCGCCATACCGATGACCTGGCCCTGCGCATCCCGCAGCGCCAGCTTCTGGGTCAAACACCAGCCGCGTTCACGACCGTTGTAGAGATGCATTTCCAGCTGATCGCGCAGCGTTACCCCTTCGCGCAGCACCCGCATATCCTGCTCGGTATAGCCCAGCCCAAGCGCTGAAGGGAAAACATCGGCAGAGGTTTTACCCAGCAGAGAAACCACCGTCTTAAACCCGCAGCGTCGTGCCAGGGTCATATTGACCATTAAATAGCGGGCCTGTACATCTTTGATAAAAAAAACCACATTCGGAATGGCATTGAGCAGCGGCGCAATCAATGCCATCGCATGGAGCAACGTCTGGATATTGTCCGGACGCTGACGCGCCAACCCCTCACATATCTGGCTAAGTTCAGCCACTTCAGGCACCGGCGACGGGGCCCGCACATCATTAATCACACAGGACATCACGCTTCCTCCCGATTAGTGATCTGAATATTTATTAACTTTTTGTTAACCTAGCAAGCATCCTTACTGTGTTTTGCGATCCTGCCGTAGATTTATAATTTCCCCTTTTCCAGCCACTGGCGCAGTTGCCTATTTTGGTTTACCACGTCACTAACAAAATGATTAATAACAAATAAATATGATAATGCCTTAACGATGACAGCGGTCATTATGCTGATTTCGTCATTTGCGGTGACGAAAGCGATCAAGCCGGGACGCAAGGCTTGCGTCAGCATTTAGCAACAAAACATTAACTTCCCGGAGATCCTATGGCAGCACAGTACAGTGAACTGAGAGTGATTGATTCTCACACCGGCGGTGAACCCACTCGCCTGGTCATCGACGGCTTTCCGGATCTGGGAACGGGGAACATGAGCGAGCGTCGGGAGCGTTTTTCCCGCGACTACGACGACTGGCGTAAAGCCATTATTCTTGAGCCGCGCGGTAACGACGTTCTGGTCGGTGCATTGCTCTGTGAACCGGTTTCGCCACAGGCCACGGCGGGAGTCATCTTCTTTAACAACTGCGGCTTTCTGAACATGTGCGGTCACGGCACCATCGGGCTGATTGCCTCGCTGGCATGGCTTGGGCGCATTCAACCCGGTAAACATCTGATTGAAACGCCGGTGGGCGATGTGACCGCCACACTGCACGAAGACGGCAGCGTCTCGGTCGAAAACGTGCCGGCCTACCGCTGGCGTAAGCAGGTACAGGTTGAAACCGTCCACGGTACGGTAACGGGTGATATCGCCTGGGGCGGCAACTGGTTCTTCCTCGTCAACGATCATCCGTTCTCGGTCTCGCCGGAAAAGATCCCTGAATTGACGGAGTACGCATGGGCAATCCGTGAAGGGTTAGATCGTGCAGGCATCCGTGGCGAACATAACGGCATTATCGATCACATCGAACTGTTTGCAGAAGATGATCGCGCGGACAGCCGCAGCTTTGTACTCTGCCCCGGAAAAGCCTGGGATCGATCGCCCTGCGGCACCGGCACCAGCGCCAAACTGGCCTGTCTGGCAGAGGACGGTAAGCTCAAATCCGGAGAATCCTGGCGGCAGGCGAGCATCATCGGCAGCGAATTTACGGCGCATTTCGTGCCGCATGGCGACAAGATCGTCCCGACGATCCGCGGGGAGGCATGGGTCTGTGGTGATAACAAGCTGATCCTCAATCCTGAAGATCCGTTCTGCTGGGGGATCTCGCTGTGATCGAAAGTGACGTCATCGTTATCGGTGCCGGGATTATCGGGGCCGCCTGCGCCTGGCAACTGGCCGCTCGCGGGCAGCGAGTCACGCTGGTCGATGACGGCAATGCGGGCGCGACGGCGGCGGGTATGGGTCACCTGGTGTGCATGGATGACGATCCTGCGGAGCTCGCACTCTCCGCCTGGTCTCTGGCAAGCTGGCGCAAACTGACGCCCCGGATGCCGGAAAGCTGTGCCTGGCGCGGATGCGGCACGCTGTGGCTGGCGGAAACGCCGCAAGAGCTTGCGCTGGCAGAAGAAAAAAAACAACGGATGGCACAATACCAGGTTGTCAGTGAAATGCAGACCCGCGATCGGCTTGCCGCACGCGAACCGCTGCTCACCGCCGGACTCGCTGGCGGGCTGTGGGTCCCCGGCGACGGGATAGTTTACGCCCCAAACGTCGCCCGCTGGTTTATTAACGATGCCGATTTAACGCACCTTCGGGATAGCGCCCTCTCTGTTGATGCCCCTTACGTCACCCTACACAGCGGCAAACGACTGCGCGCGCGCGCCATCGTCATCGCCAGCGGTCTGGGTGCCAACACGCTGCTGGGTGAAAACTGGCTCAGACCCAAAAAAGGTCAGTTGGCGATCACCGACCGCTACGGCCCCTTGCTCAGCCACCAGCTGGTAGAGTTGGGATACGGTGCCAGCGCCCATGCAGGCGGCACCTCAGTGGCATTTAACATTCAGCCACGCCCCACCGGACAGTTGCTGATTGGCTCCTCCCGCCAGTTTGATAACACCGACCGCGAGGTTGACCTCCCTCTGCTGGCACAGATGCTGGCGCGAGCGCGCCATTTTTTACCCTCTCTGGAGACGCTTAATATCATTCGTTGTTGGAGCGGTTTTCGCGCGGCATCGGCTGACGGCAACCCGCTGATTGGCCCACTCCCTGCGCGTCCGGGTATCTGGCTGGCGCTGGGACATGAAGGACTCGGCGTCACAACCGCGCCAGCAACCGCCGAGTTACTTTGCGCCCAGATCCTTGGCGAGCGCCCGGCGGTGTCCCCGGATGCCTGGCTTCCCGCTCGCCTGCACAAGCAGGAGGCCATCGCATGACGACCCTGAACGTAATTATCGACGGCCAGACCTGTGAGGTTCCCGTCGGAATGAGTATTGCCGCAGCACTGGCCCTGGTGGGCAACAGCGTGACCCGTCGTTCGGTGAGTGGTCAACTGCGCGCGCCCTTCTGCGGAATGGGGGTGTGTCAGGAGTGCCGCGTCACGGTGAACGGACACCGGGTGCTGGCCTGCCAGACGGAATGCCAGCCCGAAATGGTGATTGAAAGGAGCCATCATGCAAAGCGTTGACTGTGAGATCCTGATCCTTGGCGCAGGGCCAGCCGGATTGTCGGCGGCACTGGCTGCCGCACGCTGTGGAAAATCAGTGATAATCCTTGATGACAACCCTCGCCCCGGCGGGCAAATCTGGCGCGACGGGCCGCAGGTCTCGCTCCCCCGGCACGCCAGACGGCTTCGTCAGGCGGTAGCTGAACATCCCAACATCACACTGCTGAGCGGTACCCGGCTAATTGCCCGCCCCACCCCACATTCCGTAGTCTTCGAAACCGCAGACGACTGCGGCGAAATCCGCTGGCAGCGGCTGATTTTATGCTGCGGCGCCAGAGAACTCTCGCTGCCTTTTCCCGGCTGGACGCTACCCAATGTGACGGGGGCTGGAGGCCTGCAGGCGCAGATAAAACACGGTCTGCAGCTCAAGGGGGAACGCGTGGTCATTGCAGGCAGCGGTCCTCTTCTGCTGGCGGTCGCCAGTACAGTGATACGCGCTGGCGGGAATATTGTCGCCATCATCGAACAGGCCCCGATGAGCGCACTGGCCCGTTTCGCAACCGGGCTATGGCGCTGGCCTGAAAAATTGCGTCAGTTCGGCGAGCTCTTTCCAGCCCGATATCATCCGGCAAGCCAGGTCATCCAAGCGCAGGGTGATACCTGTCTGCAGTCAGTGACCGTGCGCCACCAGGGGCAAACCCGCGAGATTGCTTGCGACAGGCTGGCCATTGGCTATGGGCTGGTACCGAATATAGAACCTGGCGCAATCTTTGGCTGCAAAACAGAAAATCAGGCTATTTGGGTCGATGCGGATCAACGCACCAGTGTGCAGGACATCTATGCGGCAGGAGAATGCACCGGCTTTGGCGGCAGCGAGCTGGCGTTAGCCGAGGGAGAAATTGCCGGCTACGCCGCCGCAAATTGTCCGCAAAAGGCCCAAAGCGCCGTCTCCGCGCGCGCCCGCTGGCAGCGTTTTGCCCAGGCGTTGCATACGACGTTTGCGCTGCCGGAGTCGCTAAAAGCCGCGACCACCGCGGATACGCTGCTCTGCCGTTGTGAGGATATTCGTTGTGGCGACGTGCAAAACGCCGAAAGCTGGCAGGCTGCAAAGCTCGCCTCACGCTGTGGAATGGGGGCCTGTCAGGGGAAAGTCTGCGCCACCAGCGCCCGCTGGCTGTACGGCTGGCCGCTGCCGCAGCCGCGCGAACCGCTCTCCCCCGCGCGTATCGACACGCTTATCCATCTTGCAAAGCCTGAGGGGTGATGGTCAGGTATAAAGGCGCCCACTGGCGCCTTTTTTGATGTGGTGTATCCGTAGACCTTTTCGTCAAAGGGAATAATTTTTATCTTCACCCATATCTATTTCGCTCTGTGTATTGGGAACCGAGCGTCCTATTTCTGCCAAACATTCAAATATATAAAGGGAATGTAATGCATGTTTAAAATATGATAAACCCAACACTTCAAATTACCGATATTGCTTTTATTAACAAGCAGAAACCAGCATAACACCCCAGGAAATAACCTTTTCTTTTCGTATAGTTAGACAAATAACAATTACTAAAGCAAGGTTTTTTATCCCCCCCATATGAATGAGCATGAATAACTTAAAAATAATATGGCGAAAAAAGTGTTTTATTTAACCTGCGAATTCGATAATGAATATTGTTTTTAGTGTTGGCCGAAATAGACACAGCAACGCTTGATTAAGTGATATTTTGCGAGCATCATCGCAATTATTTACCCGAAAATGAAATCAATGACTTCCAGTAAATCCCTGCAACAGGCAATTGCCGACATCACCATCTGGCGTAAAGGCGAGCAGCGTGCGCCGCACAAGCCTCTGCTGCTACTTCATGTGCTGGCGGGGTATCAGCAGGGTCACGGTCGCCTGTTTGACTACGGGTCGGAAGTTCGCGACCCGTTGCATAGCCTGCTGGAGCGATTTGGGCCACAGCGCGCGCAGTACCGCCCCGATATGCCCTTCTGGCGCTTACAGGGCGATGGGTTCTGGGATCTCCAAAACGCCGAACATTGCTCAACATCCGGCAGCAGCAAACAGCCCCCTGCCGGAGAACTGGTGACGCATAACGTTGCCGGAGGTTTTGATGAACAACATTTTGCCCTGCTGAAAAAGAGCAAAAACCTCATTAACACCCTGGCACAGCAAATTCTCGAGGCTCACTTCACCGAAAGCATCCAGGAAGAGATCGCGGATGAACTGGGATTTGATATCCTGCAAATCCGCAAACAGCGGGACCCGTTGTTCCGCCAGCAGGTTCTGCGTGCCTATAACTATGAATGCGCCATTTGTGGCTTCAATATGCGCCACGACAGCACTTCGGTTGCCCTGGAAGCCGCCCATATCAAATGGAAACAGCACGGCGGCCCGTGCGAGATTTCGAACGGCCTGGCGCTGTGTGCAATTCATCATAAAGCCTTTGATAAAGGTTCGATTGGGCTGGATGAGAGTATGCGGGTTCAAGTGTCGCCCGCAGTGAATGGCAGCGGTATGGTGGGCAGACTGTTCTGGGATTTCGAGGGGAAGGAGATTGCTCTACCGATGATGCGCGAGAATTATCCAAAAGAAGGGTTTGTGGAGTGGCACAGGAAGGAGGTGTTTAGAAGGTGAGTGCGAAGGCCGGACTCGAATTTCACACCTAATAGACTGATACAAATGTAATTTATAAACAGGCATAAATGGTTATACCCGCACTTGTACCCACAAGTTAAAATCCGTATAAAAATAGACATTGCAAGTGGGTATAAAGCCATACTGACCTGCCCCCACGATTAGATACAACACTCAGTTAGTAACGTCGGAATCTTCATTCTCAGAATGACCCTTTCTCCAGCCCGCTGCAAATTCAGACGGTGTCTGATAATTCAGCGTGGAGTGCGGGCGGCATTCGTTATAATCCTGCCGCCAGTCATTAATAATTTTCCTGGCATGAACGATATCGCTGAACCAGTGCTCATTCAAACATTCATCGCGAAATCGTCCGTTAAAGCTCTCAATAAATCCGTTCTGCGTTGGCTTGCCCGGCTGGATTAAGCGCAACTCAACACCATGCTCAAAGGCCCATTGATCCAGTGCACGGCAAGTGAACTCCGGCCCCTGGTCAGTTCTTATCGTCGCCGGATAGCCTCGAAACAGTGCAATGCTGTCCAGAATACGCGTGACCTGAACGCCTGAAATCCCAAAGGCAACAGTGACCGTCAGGCATTCCTTTGTGAAATCATCGACGCAGGTAAGACACTTGATCCTGCGACCGGTGGAAAGTGCGTCCATGACGAAATCCATCGACCAGGTCAGATTGGGCGCCGCCGGACGGAGCAGCGGCAGACGTTCTGTTGCCAGCCCTTTACGACGTCTTCTGCGTTTTACGCCCAGGCCACTGAGGTGATAAAGCCGGTACACGCGCTTATGATTAACATGAAGCCCTTCACGGCGCAGCAACTGCCAAATACGACGGTAGCCAAAACGCCTGCGCTCCAGTGCCAGCTCAGTGATGCGCCCTGATAAATGCGCATCAGCAGCCGGACGGTGAGCCTCATAGCGGCAGGTCGACAGGGATAAACCTGTAAGCCTGCAGGCACGACGTTGCGACAGACCGGTCGCATCACACATCAACATCACGGCTTCCCGCTTCTGGTCTGTCGTCAGTACTTTCGCCCAAGAGCCACCTGAAGCGCCTCTTTATCCAGCATGGCTTCGGCAAGCAGCTTCTTGAGTCTGGTGTTCTCTTCCTCAAGCGACTTCAGGCGCTTAACTTCAGGCACCTCCATACCGCCATACTTCTTACGCCAGGTGTAAAACGTGGCATCGGAAATGGCATGCTTGCGGCAGAGTTCACGGGCGGGTACCCCAGCTTCGGCTTCGCGGAGAATACTGATGATCTGTTCGTCGGAAAAACGCTTCTTCATGGGGATGTCCTCATGTGGCTTATGAAGACATTACTAACATCGGGGTGTACTAATCAACGGGGAGCAGGTCAAACGTTCTAGTATTACGCGATGGTGCTCAGGATCTTTTCTGGAAATCGAAAATCCGTAGCCTTGAGGCCGACGAAGTTCCAGTCGATATCCATCATATTTTCCCGAAAGATTGGTGCGAGAAGAACGGAATACCAAGACGTAAGTATGATTCTATCATTAACAAAACACCGATTTCATTTAAAGCAAACAGAATGATTGGCGGTTCAGCCCCATCGGTTTATCTAGCGTCGTTGCAATCTCATCCCCAAGTACAACTAGCTGACGCCGCGATGAATGATCTCTTGAGAAGTCATAACATCCCAGTAGACTCATTACGCACTGACAATTTTGAAGCATTCTACGAGCAGAGACAAAAAGAATTACTTGGACTGATAGAGAGGGCAATGGGTAAGGCTTTGAACCTAAGCTGATTCACCTCGGCACAATTCAGTCTTTGGCTTACAGTACCATTCGCGACAGTAAACTAGTTAAAGGATGGCATCACTACCCTCATGAAAAGTCAGCCAAACTGTCTTCAGAAAAATGTCAGTTGGCAGTCTGCAGACTGCCAACTAGCATGTAGACTGCCACGCTGTTTTTTTTGAGGGAACGAGGCTATGTGGATAGCGTATCATTACAGTGACAACGGCTACATCGATTAAATCATGGCAACAACCCAACAAGATATCGCTTTAGCGTTTTCATATGCGGTTCGATGTAGGATTTCACCATTGAGGCATACTGCCGGTTAGGTTTATAGCAGGCATGCAACTCATCGATATCCTGCCCAATCTTTATTAGGCAGCGATCCCTCGCTTCACAGGCTGGCATAATCGCTGTAATGTCTATCAGCTGGTAAATATTTTTTACTTGAACTTCAATCTGTTGTAACACTGCTGCCCGCTCATTCACCAGTCCAAATCTATTTAACCCCATGATTTCAATGCTACTTACACCCTTCTGATCCGGCTGTGCCCCCAATAATTTTGCCAATAGGATCGGCGCCTTCGTATTACTGATATGCCAACTAAGATGGTCATCAGGATCATGTTGGCAGGGGTTGATCAATAGAGGGACTTCAAGGGCGAGGTTATCTTGGCTATTCCACGCCCGGTAGGGGCCGGAAACAGGAAAGGCACATTCCTTACCAGCATTTTCCATCGTATCGGTAAAAACAATAGTTCCATCTGCCTCTAAAACAGCGATCTTCTGTCCGCGACGTCGATTGCAGTCTGTGCACGAGGGCAATAAATTATCCCAATCAAGAGCTAGCCACCAGTAGCCTGGGTGTGTCTGACTTTCATTTACTTTTCCTTTGGGGCGGTAATGCTCAACATCCATTTTCTGGGTGCCAATGTATTTACTCTCACAATAGGCACATTTCCCATGAAAAAGGCGTTCTAAAGCTTCGACGATATCATCTTCTTTATATCGCTTAAATTTATAAGTTTTACTCGGAGCTGGTACAGCTGTGTAATAGCTTTGCGCGGCAGTACGTTCATTATCAACAACATTACCCGCCATGGTTAGTGAGGTCGGTACCGGCTCGGCTGAACGATCAATTTTAATCATGATCAATAACCTTTTTGAACCAGGACGTTAAGGATAGCTCTGATGGCATCCTCTTTAATATCTTTGGCTTCAGGCTGCTTTCGCGTTACGGAAATCAAATATCGCGCTAATGCCTCATGGACTACACGCTGGCTCAGAGTCGTGCCAAGCACAGTCATTTCACTGAGTTCCTGTTCTACCTGACGAATATACTCCGCCTGATGGTCTCCCTCTTGTCCGGCAATATCTTCTAGCCTCCGTTCAAGATCCGGATCATTAGGTGTAAGAAGACCAAAATACTCAGATGTAAGAAGTTGTTCCGTTCTCAATCCCTGAAACCTAGGCAGATCGTCTTCCTCGGTGATTGAGTGCATTTCATCACGTTTTAACACATGCACTTCACCATCAAACATTCCTCGCAAACATAGAGGGTCGTGGGTCGTAAATATGAACTGGATTCCTGGCATTGCTCGCCGGAAAGCGCTCACCACCTGCATTTTCCACCGTGGATGCAGATGTGTTTCAATTTCATCAATTATGACAATTCCGGAAGCATATTCCAGGTTGTCCCAACGCTTAAGCATATGACGCATAATGTCGATAGCCACATAAAACAAAGCCTTGTAGCCATCACTCATATTTTCAAGCGGTGTGTTACGCTTGTGCGCACGGACCATGATATGTCTTTGGTCATTGCGGAAAATGATATCATCCTGTTTTAGAGCAAGGATCTCCTTCATTGCCCTAGCAACTGACAGAAACACGTCATCATCACATTCTTGTAACCATCCGGTTGGATTTGACAACAGAGCAACTGGATTGAATAACGTATTGCTTATAATACTATTTCTTAGGCCTCCTTGCTTAAGTGGTTTCACAAAGCGTCTTGCCCCATATGCCAGAAAAACAATGTTGCTAACACCTTCCCCGATGGCATTGAAATTTTCATCGATACGAAACATGCTACTCGTACCATCATTAAATGTAAGACTAATCTCAGCAGGTTGAATATGATCTACAGTCCACTCACCATTGTCCCGGGCAATAAAGTCGTCATAGACCAGGTTCAGTTTTTTACGCTGAGCTGCGGTCATCATTGCTAGTGCAATAGATTGAAGAATTGAACTTTTGCCTGTCGCATTTTCTCCTAGTAGCATCATACAAGGGGCAAGAGATTTTGACTCACTGTGTTTCAGATTCAGGGTGAAGTGACCAAGGCCTTTAAAATGATGAATATCGATTTTTTTCAGATGACGAGAGGCCTGACTTTCATAATCTAAGATGCTGGCAAATTTGTCATATTCAACATCCCTGTAACTTAGCTGCTCAATTTCCTCAAATATCTCTACTAGGGTATCCGCATTGTTATCAAATGCAAAGTACCCAAGTTTCACGCTGTCGTTGATAAAGGATTCGACTTTGTTTGTGGAACGGCATGGTCTCCCCCCAACATGCTCCTTCATAAACATAGCTATGATCAAATTTACTATACCCTGAGGGCAATCATCACTTAAATAAAATTTTTGGAATTCATCGACAGAACCTTCCCTTCCGGGGAAGAAGGAATGGACATGATTGATTTGTTTTTGTCGGGAAAAAATCAGGTCAGTTCGGTTGAGATCAAAAAGCATGAGGGTGTGCTGCCCCTTATCTGTTAAGGCCACCAGTGTCCCATCACGACTGAGCGACAGGTGCCGAATGGGGTCATCCAGACAGGGATTAATCAACAATACCGTTTCTAGAATGTTTGCACCTCTCCACGTCGAAAGAACTGGAGCTCGTGCGGACCCAACAGGGAAGTAATTACGACGCACACGATTACACCCTGAGCACGACAAAAAAAGATTGTCCCACACATATGCCAACCAACCGTAAGAATCCAGACTTTCCTCTTCCTTTAGCCCTTTTGCGTTACTGAGAGGGCGAAAATGGACAATTTCCCCATCATGTGACGCAACATGGGTTTCACACCAAGCACAGCGGCTATGGAAGGTTTTCTGCAATGCAGACCAAACGCTTTCAGAATAAAAAATTTCTTTATTAATGGGAGGACGGCTGTGACTACGCAATTTAGGTGACTGGAGAAAATATTTTCTCAACTCGCTTTCTTCTTGAACAATACGAGCCGGTTTTAAATCGTCTGGGATGTCGGCGTTGAGTCTTTTAATCTTTCTCATGAAAATCCTGGCAAGTTGGTCGGCGTGACGTCATAACGAATGGTTTAAATATTAAGCATAATCGTACGCCTATTTCGTTCATATTGCAGCAGCTACCCTACAGATGAAGCCTAACGCAACATACCCAAAACCACGTAGCTAAACATTCACTATTGCGAGCGAAAGCAACGTCTCTGTGCCCAAGTTTCTTGGGCTCATTCTTTCTACGAATAGTTCAGGCACCTCATAGAGATGATCTCTTCTTGCTGTCAAAACGAAAAAAAACTATGATTAAATCTGCTTAACGCAATCAGGGTATCTAAATGAGTAAAGATGACGTACAAAAGGACATTAGCGGACTGATCGTAAATGCTTTTCAGCGAGAATTCTGGCTTAACATCCAAGAAGAACTCCATACCGCATACGTGGCTGCGAATGCGCTTACAATGGGAAGCATCGCAAAACTAGGTGAGCCAGAACAATCACGCTTTCGCCCTCAAGCACGACATTATGTACTGAATGCGGCTTTTCGAAGAGCTGCAGAAAACTCGGGTATTGTTTGTTGTGACGTGGACACGACACCTAAAGGTGAGAGCTACATCATAGTAAATTCTGCAGGAGTGAAGATTAGTCGAATCGGACTGAACTATGATGAAAAGTGCATTCGAGGTGCAAAACATCGTTCTTTATTAGCAGAATTAAACGAGAGTTTTGAAGGATATACGCCAGATTTATTTAGCGAACGTGATCAATCTGAAGGTGGAGTTGGCACTCTAGGAATGTTGGTCTTAAATATCAACCCACCTCACGGTCATTCGCAAGATAACATGTTGGACCTAAGAATTGTCGTTCCCTTTACAAATATGAAGGGGTATCACTTTAACCGTTCAGTAAGCGAGTTACTTGAGCTTTACCATACTGAACAAGCTGTGGTCATACCAGACAAGGTTATTCCACAGCTGAAGAAACGCCTGAAAGAACAGGAAGGCTAACGTGGTGAAATTATGAGAGTGGGTATAACGGGATTTCAGCCGGAAAGGTTAACTCAGCTTCGTGAAGCGCGAGGGTTATCTAAAATTAATTTGGGTCGTTTGGTTGACCGTTCCCCCTCTACGATTACAAAATGGGAGAATGGCAGCCATTCTCCCGATGCAGAAGTCATTGCGATCTTGGGACAGGTTCTGAACTGCCCTGTCACATGGTTTATCAAACCAGCGGTGAAAAAAGAGAACAATCCAGTTTTCTTCAGAACTATGGCAAACACAGCGAAAGATCTGTGCAATGCTTCTGAGTGTTACATGGGGTGGTTGCAGGAAGTTTCTGCAACTTTACAGGAATACCTTGATTATCCTGAAGTAGATGTTCCTCATTTAGAGGTTACAGATTATCGTGCAATTGATGATGAAATGATCGAATTGATGGCAGCAAAATGCCGTCAGCAGTGGGGATTGGGTATAGCCCCTATTACCGATTTGCTTTTGATTATTGAAAATGCCGGAGTTGTATGTTCTCGTTTTGAACAGGGAAGCGCAATGATGGATGGATATTCTCAATGGAATGAGTCTGAGAATCGTCCTTACATTATTCTTGCTAGTGACAAAGATAATTATTACAGAAGTCGTTTTGACGCTGCACATGAGCTTGGGCACGTAGTGTTGCACAGATATGTCGAAAGACTTGACTCTGTCAATTTTAAACCAATTGAGGAACAAGCTCATAAATTTGCAGCATGTTTGATGTTACCAGAGGAAGCATTTTCGGTAGAATTACCTCCGTTCCCAACGCTTGAGAACTTTATTTCATTGAAAACTCGTTGGGGAATGTCTGCTCAATCCATGATTCATAGAGCTAAATCATTGGAACTCATCTCTCCGCTAGAATACCAGCGCCTATATAAAAGCGTTTCTGCTCGAGGCTGGAGAAAAGGTGAGCCACTTGATGATCTTCGCAAACCAGAGTCAGTGAGATTACTGCCTCGATGTGTCAATTTGTTGTTTGAAACAAACACATTCTCTAAATCAACCTTACTTGAAACTTTAAGCATGTCACGTATTGATGCCGAAGATATTCTTTCTCTTCCGCGCGGATATTTAGCAGATAAACCATTACTTGATATTAATTCAAAAATTAAACTCAAGAATAGTCTGACACCTGCAGTAAGAGAAGATGAAAAATCAAATGTTATTGATTTATTCACTCGCAAATCTTAAATAACAGATGCTGCGCTGAGATTACCGATGAAGGCTGACGCTACAATTCCTAGGGTAGTGTCAGCTTAAATCTCCTAGAGCAACACTTGTTATGTGGAGAAAACTTATACAGAATCAGAATGCTCGAATCATTTGGCAACTGGTTACCACCAGTTTCACGAATGACCTGTATCTTTCTTCGCCACAATCTTCCCTGTCGTATTGTCCATCCGATATTGCGAAATTGTACCGTCAAGAATGTACTTGATCACAGAGAGCACTGTCGCTAAAGGCGCATGGAACCATTCGCGGGGATGATAAGTTTGTCCATCTAAACCCCGTAGTGTGATATTGAGCCGTTGCTTACCTAAAAAACCGTGAATAAGCGTTTCAAATTTGTGAGTATTGATATTGAAGCATTGCGTAGTCATGACTACACGAACGGGTGCTTCGAGGAATGTTTTATCTTTTTCAGCGTGTTTGATGCGCTCTTCGATAGTTCCTTCAGTAAAGCCAATTTTATACAAATCAGGTTTAAAACGTTGAAGAGCTGGCTGGTCGCTATGCGTGGCGAGGACATAGACATATCCTGTCGGAACCGGAGCTTCATCAGGACGTATTAACTGTCCATTCAAAACAACTTTACGACCTTCTGTATCTCGTACCAGACCATGCGTAAGCGAGAGAAAAAGCATATTCATCTCAGTTCCGTTTTCAAACACCAAATGCAAACGGGCATTCCAAGGTCCATATTCCTCCAATCGCTCACCAACTTTATCTACATAGCCCATAACCCCATTGAGGATAAAAAAATCACCTTCATGAATTTTTAACTCATGGCGAAAGCGAACAAATGAAAACGCCCCTGTTTTCAGACCATTTTGGACTGTCTCAAACAGTGGGGAAAATCGATAAAAATCAGGGCACGGCTGTCGTTTGGCAATTTCGTCAGGCTGTGTTTTCTTTTCAATAGGAACATGTTTTAACGTGAAAATATCAGGCTCAGAAAACGAGAGCAATCCATCATCATCATCAGCAAAGATATCGTCCAGAGAGGTAACCAACTCCGACCTATCAACCTCGACGGGAGGAACAGAGAATGATACAGATGATTCGAGGGTATTCTCGTTATTTTCACCTGCGAGTAAGCCATGAATATCAAATGGTTGCAACATCTCGCGATACTGCTTGTTATCCTTGAGTGCCCTCAAACGTTGTGCTAGCAACGTTTCCTTAAATTCCTCCGAATCGGGTAGAGGTGGACGCCCATGAACCACATAAAATGCATTAATCTCTTCTAATCTGCTTACAGGCAGATTACCCGTAGAGGAATATATTTTTAGTGGTTCGACTATAAGTAAACCAAGATCGTCTGGTTCAGAAAAAATGTCATCAATTGTCACTTTTTGACGAACTTGAAGAGGTGAAAGTCTGAGCATAAGTTACGGTTCCTGTCGCACAATACGCTGTTGTTTCATTTTTCGGATGTAAGCTAACGCTTCTGCATAACGAACCTCTATTGCGTCACTGGCATTCAGCGATGGCTCCCTTTTATGCTCACTGGCAAACGCTTTAATTCTTGGCCAGAGCATCACAGCTTCTTCCTCAGATACCTGCGCCTGATTCGCTCTGACTGCTTCCTGAATAGTTTTTAGCATCGTCGCGGTGACTGATTTTGATAGAATCTCATAAGCACCGTGGAAAGGATTTACCGCATCAATTAAGTCAATATTCAAGTTTTCAATATTGATGAACTTATCACCCATTTTTATAAACTGATTGTTTACATTTAATGAATCATTCGAATTGCCGGAACGCTGACCTTGTCCGTTATCAATGATGGCATCCGACGGCAAATCGGCTTCATCAACTAACCCACTACATTGGCCTACAAAAAGACTCTGCAAAATACCGCTACGAACCTGTTCTAGTTCGTATTCAGTCAGGTTAGGGTGAAGCGTTTGTATCACCGATGGCAACACTACCTGAGTAATTACCTCAGGCGGTGTTGACTCGGTAATAGCCTCTTTAACCACCTGCTCATTCGCCATTAGTGCCGCCAGGATCTCGTTTTTACCGCCGTTAAGGATTGTTAGAACCTTGTCTGATACCGGTAATGCATGATCATCAACCAGAACAGTATTGGCAGGTAACGGCTCGCCAGTCCATTGAGATCGTGGTTTGAATTGAATATTTGGAGCCATGATCTGCTCCATCAACAACGAGGTGGTGATGGCTTTAAGCATGTTGTTTACTGATACTTTAACGTCATCATCTTGGGCATCAGGCTGAGCAATAAGATTAGTAAACTGTGCGTGAGTTTTGCCTTCACAATCGCGTGTCGCACGCCCAATTATTTGCACAATCTCTGTCATCGAGCTGCGATAACCAATGGTCAGCACATGCTCACAGAAAGGCCAGTCAAACCCCTCTTTCGCCATACCTAACGCAATAATGATATCCATATCGTCGGCAGAGTGGATATTACGCAGATACGCCTGTACTTTTGGTCTTTCTGCCGGGTTATCATCAACCAGATTCGCTACACGCAATAACTTTCCATCGCTTTTGCGTTTCACTCGATAGATACCGGTATCTGGCTCTTGCAGCTTCACCTCACCCAGCGCATCTAAGATGGCATCAACCTCAGCATGTTTATCTTTTGTTGATTCGCCGGAATTAACATTGGGAATATGGATGATGGTTTTTTTGCTAGCATCCAGCACTGAAGGTAGTGCCTTGATGTATGAACCCTGATAAAAATGGTAGCCAATGCCTAAAGATTTTAAATAATGGTATCCATTGAGCTGTTCGTAGTAGGTATAGGTCACTTTCGTGAACTGAGCTTCATCTTCGGGTTGCAGAATGGGTACGGTATCCCCTCGGAAGTAAGAACCAGTCATTGCAACAATATGTGCATTAGAACCTTTCATCAGAGCATCAATCAGATTGCCCAAACGGTTGTTTTCATCCGCGGAGACATGATGGAACTCATCAATTGCAACTAGGCAATCATTAAACGATTCAACATTCAGCTTATCGAAAGCAAAACGCAGGGTGGCATGAGTACAGACCAGAATGTCGTCAGGACTCGCCATAAATCGTTTAAAGGCTTCAACCTTCCCAGCCTCTCCACCGCCAATGCACAGATTATTTTCAGGTTTTACTTTCCAGTTAGCAAAGAAACCATGCTTCGTAAGTTCAGTATCTTTAAACGAACCTCCGATAGACATTTCAGGGACCGCGACAATAGCTTTGCGTAAACCCTGATTAACAAGTTTATCCAGGGCAAGAAACATTAATGCTCTTGATTTACCAGACGCTGGCGGAGCTTTGATAAGTAGATAAGAGCTATTACGCTGCTCAAAGGCTCGAGCCTGCATTTCCCGCATACCAAACTCATTTAGACTCGCACTTTGCCCAGTTTGCCCGTAAGTCACCTGTAAAATATTTTCCACAATGCAATCCTCTGTATGCCCTGGCTGGCAGAGCGACCCCTTATGCTTTAGTCAGCGCTTCGTAGCGCTCTAACAGGCAACTCAAACGCTCAGTGGAGTCCCTGAATGGTTTGTCACGGTAAAGACGATCAACGGCCTTATCTAACGCCTGATGGGCCTCAAAAAGATCAGTTGGCATCTTAAGTGGATCATATAACTCCGCCAGCGTGTTTTCTGGATAATTCTCACGCGTCAATAGCACAGTTTTTGCCAGCGCAATAATAGATTTGCGCTGCGCATCGTTCGTCTTAGGCCACGGGAAGGTGTTGTAAACTACTTTATTGCCATAGCTGTAATCACTCTTTAAGCGCATAGCAACCAATCGCATCCAGTCATTGTGTATTACTGAAGTCATGATGGCGAATTCATACAAGCTACCATTTGGAAGAATAAAGTTTCTGTCAGAACTGATGATGTCGGAGTTAAAAAAACCAAGGGGGATATACGTTCTGCGTTCAGATGAGACTCGTGGTATCAGAATGTAATCCCCAGATGTAGGCTGCCGAATTTCATCAAAGATATGTGGTGTATTAGCTTTTTTTTGTGTGCTTAACTTAGCGCTTTTTCTACGCATTTCAGCCACTTTTTGAACGCGACTGTATACATTAGGCATAGATTGAAGTTCTTCATCAGTAATCCCCACTAACCACAGGCACCAGCGATCCTGGCTATTGAGAAATTCGTCAGATCCTAATATTTTTTTTATCCAGCGAGAGGCTTGTGGTTCCTGCAGGAGTAATGCATCACGTTCAGCTCTATTCAACAGCAAGTTGCCGCCATCGGTAGGTTTATTACCAAATAATAACGGAGGGATACCGTCGACCATTGGTTTGATGGTTGGTACCACGGCAATGTTGCTGCCTTCCACCAAATAAGGGCTAATATTGCTCACTTGCTTACTGTGCCAGTGCCCGTCTACCTGTTGGAAGAGCTGACGGGTTTTGCTTCGTCCTGATAGCCCAACAATGACTACATGTACTGCCGCTTTATCGCGTGCATTGTTTGCCCATGTAAAGGTAGGGTAGGCAATATGAATACTCAGTCCCAGCTCGAAGATAGAAGGCCATAATGTTGCTACCTGCTCTCCCTGACATAACGAATTTGTAGCTACCAGTGCCAGCTCAGCACGGCTATTCTGGATATATTGCGCTCCCTTCCAGAACCAGCATGCAACAAAATCCAAACCACCTAATGACTTAAAACCTCTAAATACCGCCTGCATATCAGCACGCTGTTCATCAGAGCGGCCTAACGTCCCTAAAAACGGCGGGTTACCAATCACATAAACTTCATCATCAATCCCTTTTGGACACACTTCCTGCCAGTCTTTTTTCAGGCTATTACCGCTCCAAATTTTACCTGATGATCGCAACGGCAACGCTGGTGGTGCTGAACCAATATGTTCTTCCCACTGCTTATTTAGTTGATGCTCCGCAAGCCAGAGAGAAAGCCGAGCTATTTCACAGGCAAAATCATCGATCTCAATGCCGTAAAACTGGTCGAGATGGATACCGCTCATAAAAATGGATTGTGGGTCGCATTGCAAAAGAGCCTGAATCACGTCCATTTCTAAAAGACGTAGTTCTTTATAGGCGACAATCAAGAAGTTCCCTGAACCACACGCAGGATCAAAAACTTTCATTTTCCCCAGACGGAGAAGCAACCGTTTGAGACCATTCGTGTTTATGCGTTGTTTTTCAAGCTCTGAACGCAATGGCTCAAGAAATAATGGTTGTATAACCTTCATGATATTGCTGTAAGAAGTGTAATGCTGTCCTAAACGGCTACGCTGCTCCACATCAATCACGGCCTGGAACATACTGCCGAAAATGTCAGGGTTAATCTCGCTCCAGTCCATAGCACTGCATTCAAGTAAGATACGTCTGCCCTTCAACCCCAACTCTGGAACAGGCTCATCACTGGCGAATAAGCCACCATTAACATAAGGGAATGCGGACAAATGAATGGGAAGCAATTGACGCAATTTACTATTCGGTTTGCTGTTCATCACAGTAAACAGGTCTGTCAAAAACTGATCTAAATCGCTGCCATCCTCGGCGGTGTAACTTTTCACAGCCGAAGTGAACTGCCCTTTTTCAAAGATCCTGGTGTCTTCGGCAAAAAAGCAAAACAACAAGCGAGTGAGGAAAACATTAAGCGCGTGGATATCTTCTGCTTTGCTTAAATCATTACGCTCCTTGATAAGATCAAACAGCTTTCCCATTTTTTCAGCGGCTTTCACATCTGCCGGATTTTCACTATTGAGAATAGCCTTCTCCAGCCCGACCAGCGGTAAGAAAAAACCATAGTTGCGGGGCAACTCTTCAAACTCAATATCAAGACGCTCCTTCGTCAGTGTGTCCCAGGCTAAAAAGCGAACAAAATTTGTTACTAGAACAAAGCGGATCTTATTTTTTGCTACAGCAGAATCGGCAATACGTTGCTCAAAAGCAGATTCGAGATCATCAGTATCCGCCACTGGCTGGTAGTAAAGTTTATTTTTTAATGCAACGTGTCCTGGCTCTTTCGCAACATTACGCGCCCCACCTTGCCGAATCTGACTCAGGGTAGATTTAGGGAACTCAAAAGCAGTTAAAAAGCCGTATATAAATTCATTTTTCTCAGTGCTTTCAAGTAGTTGCTCGAGATGCTCAAAAATTTTCGCCTGATTAACAGCCATTATTTTTCCTAAAAAATACAGTACCCGTAGAGGATGATGCACTCATTCTAACCGAAGAAAATTTTATCAAGTAGTTCCAATGCGTTACCTAGGTTGTATCAAAAAAATAGAAAACTTAAGCCCTATGCCTGCCACCGCAAGGCGGCAGGCTTCGCTCAGAGTACTTAATCGTCAGCGGAAATTTATCCTCAAGACAGCCGTTACTACCGCGTAGACTCTAGTTTCCCAAAATCAAACGGACTAACCCCTTTCTCCCGATTAGCATCCAGATAATCCGCCCACCATTGCAGCATCAACCTGCGCTCCCCCAGATGCTCCGCTTTATGGATGTAGGCAGCCCTAACAGAGCTACGCTCCTGATGGCTCATCTGCCTTTCTACCGCATCCCTCGACCACAATCCTGATTCAATAAGTGAACTACAGGCCATCGTCCTGAAACCATGTCCACAGACTTCCGTTTTGGTGTCATAGCCCATAACTCGCAAAGCCTTGTTCACCGTATTCTCACTCATCGGCTTATGCGGATCGTGATCGCCCACAAAAATCAGCTCTCGATTTCCATTCATGCTTTTGATCTTTTCCAAAATAGCTAAGGCCTGCCGCGATAAGGGTACAAGATGGGGAGTTCGCATCTTCGAACCACGCTGAGAATGTTTAACACCGTCCAACAGTTCACGCTCACCGGGGATCGTCCACATGGCCGTTTCAAAATCCACTTCTGACCAACGGGCAAAGCGCAGTTCGCTTGAACGGATGAAAACTAACAAAGTGAGTTCGACAGCCAGTCGAGTTAACGGCCTGCCGGAGTAATGATCAATGCGGTGAAGTAATTCAGGTATGCGGTTAAGCTCCAGAGCCGCACGATGCTGTCTTTTAGCAGTGGCAACCGCACCGGCAATCTCTTGCGCGGGGTTGTAGTCGATTAAGCCGCTCTGAACGGCAAACCGCATAATCGCGGTAGTTCGCTGCTGTAAACGGGCGGCGACTTCAAGACGTCCGGATGACTCCACCGCTTTAATGGGTACAAGAAGATCCCGAGTCTTAAGCTCTGCAATGTTCCGCTTACCGATAGCAGCAAAGAGATTATCTTCTAGGCTTTTCAATACACGAGCACTATGCGATGCAGACCACTTCTGATTACTGGCATGCCAGTCTCTGGCGACCACTTCAAACGTTATCGCTTCTTGCTCTTGTTCTACCTTAACAGCTTTCTTGTTCTCACTAGGATCGACGCCATTAGCTAATAGCCTACGCGCTTCATCCCTGCGTGCCCGGGCATCCGCCAGCGACACTTCAGGATATTTCCCCAGCGCCAGCATTTTCTCCTTACCGCCAAAGCGATAACGAAGCCGCCAATATTTGGAACCGTTAGGGTGAACCAGCAAAACCATGCCTTCACCGTCAGTTAGTTTATAGGCTTTTGCTTCAGGCTTAGCCGAACGAACCTTCACATCACTCAGAGCCATGATGAGTATCCTTTCAAGGGTTCTGTGTGGGTACAAACATTATCGTACCGCGATATACCCGCAGTTGTACCCGCATCAGTAAGTTGATGTAGATTGAATCAGGTTGACTTAGGTTGAGTGAAAAAGCGAGGAAAGTCTTGCGGATACTGGATTTCAGGCACAAAAAAAGACGTCCGTTGACGTCTATTGATGTTCCGATGGTGCCGAAGGCCGGACTCGAACCGGCACGTATTTCTACGGTTGATTTTGAATCAACTGCGTCTACCGATTTCGCCACTCCGGCACGGAAGGGATGCGGAAAACGTTGTGGATTATACCTGTCATGCGCCACCATGCAAGCGCCAGCGTGTGTCTGGCTCGCTAAGTGTTGAAAATTTCAGCATTACCTTTCTTAGCTGTAACCATCATCACAGTTTGCCCCCGCCTTAATCCCCCCTTCTGCGAAGCGTCCCGTTTCCCCATGCTCTACACTTCCAGTTCAACACCATACTGAGGGAAACACGATGTCGATGATAAAAAGCTACGCCGCAAAAGCGGCGGGCAGCGAACTCGAACTCTATGAATATGATGCGGGCGAGCTTAAGCCGGAAGATGTCGAAGTCCAGGTCGATTACTGCGGTATCTGCCATTCCGATTTGTCGATGATCGACAACGAATGGGGATTCTCTCAGTATCCGCTGGTTGCCGGGCATGAGGTGATTGGTCGCGTGGCGGCGCTCGGCAGCGCAGCGCAGGATAAGGGCCTGAAAGTTGGTCAGCGCGTCGGCGTTGGCTGGACGGCGCGCAGCTGCGGGCATTGCGATGCCTGTATCAGCGGTAATCAGATCAACTGTCTGGAAGGGTCTGTTCCCACAATTCTTAATCGCGGTGGCTTTGCTGAGAAGCTGCGGGCCGACTGGCAGTGGGTGATCCCGTTGCCGGAGAGCATCGATCTGGCGACAGCTGGCCCCTTACTGTGCGGCGGCATCACGGTGTTCAAACCGCTGCTGATGCACCATATCACCGCCACCAGCCGCGTCGGGGTGATCGGTATCGGCGGCCTGGGGCATATCGCTATTAAGCTGTTACACGCGATGGGCTGCGAAGTGACCGCGTTCAGCTCCAATCCGGCGAAAGAGCAGGAAGTGCTGGCAATGGGGGCGGATAAAGTGGTCAATAGCCGCGATCCGGATGCGCTAAAAGCGCTGGCGGGCCAGTTCGATCTCATTATTAACACGGTTAACGTCGATCTCGACTGGCAGCCCTATTTTGAAGCGCTGGCCTACGGCGGTAACTTCCATACCGTCGGCGCGGTGCTGAAGCCGCTGCCGGTTCCGGCGTTCACCTTAATAGCCGGCGATCGCAGCATCTCCGGTTCGGCAACAGGTACGCCGTTCGAGCTGCGCAAGCTGATGAAGTTTGCCGGGCGCAGCAAGGTGTCGCCCACCACCGAACTGTACCCGATGTCGCAAATTAATGAAGCAATCCAGCACGTGCGTGACGGCAAAGCCCGCTACCGCGTAGTGCTTAAAGCCGACTTCTGATCGTCTTTGCCGGGTGGCGTAAGCTTCCCGGCTATTCTCCCCGCTATTCCAGACAGGTTAAATTCTCCTCACAATCTCCGCAATTTAGCGGTGAAGAGTGCGTCACGGTTGCCTATACTCCAGGCAGGATAAATGGAGGAAATCTCAATGAGCGCACCCCTGCTAATTGCCCGCACGCCGGACACCGAACTGTTTTTACTGCCAGGCATGGCCAACCGTCACGGGCTGATTACCGGCGCGACCGGGACCGGTAAAACCGTCACGCTACAGAAGCTGGCCGAATCGCTGTCCGAGATTGGCGTACCGGTATTTATGGCCGATGTGAAAGGTGACTTAACCGGCGTGGCCGAGGAAGGACAAGCCTCTGAAAAGCTGCTCGCCCGCCTGAAAAATATCGGCATTACTGACTGGCAACCGCATGCTAATCCGGTCACGGTGTGGGATATCTTCGGCGAAAAAGGTCACCCTGTGCGGGCCACGGTGTCTGACCTCGGCCCGCTGCTGCTGGCCCGTCTGCTGAACCTCAACGACGTGCAGTCCGGCGTGCTGGATATTATCTTCCGCATTGCCGATGACCAGGGTCTGTTGCTGCTCGATTTCAAAGACCTGCGGGCTATCACCCAGTACATTGGCGATAACGCTAAATCCTTCCAGAATCAGTACGGCAATATCAGTAGCGCCTCGGTCGGGGCGATCCAGCGCGGGCTGCTATCGCTGGAGCAACAGGGCGCGGCACACTTCTTTGGCGAACCGATGCTGGACATCAAAGACTGGATGCGTACCGATGCCAACGGCAAAGGGATGATTAATATCCTCAGCGCCGAGAAGCTCTACCAGATGCCAAAACTGTACGCCGCCAGCCTGCTGTGGATGCTCTCCGAGCTGTATGAACAGCTGCCGGAAGCGGGCGATCTGGAGAAGCCAAAACTGGTGTTCTTCTTCGATGAAGCGCACCTGCTGTTCAACGATGCTCCGCAGGTGCTGCTGGATAAAATCGAACAGGTGATCCGCCTGATCCGCTCGAAAGGGATCGGCGTGTGGTTCGTCTCGCAAAACCCGTCGGATATTCCGGACAACGTGCTTGGTCAGTTGGGAAACCGCGTGCAGCACGCCTTACGCGCGTTCACGCCGAAAGACCAGAAAGCGGTGAAAAGCGCGGCGCAAACCATGCGCGCCAACCCGGCATTTGATACCGAAAAAGCTATTCAGGAGCTGGGAACCGGTGAGGCGCTGGTGTCGTTTCTGGACGCCAAAGGCAGCCCGTCGGTGGTTGAACGGGCGATGGTGATTGCGCCATGCTCACGGATGGGACCGGTGACGGACGACGAGCGCAACGGACTGATTAATCACTCTTCGTTGTACGGTAAATATGAAGAAGATATTGACCGCGAGTCCGCCTATGAACGTTTGCAGCAAGGCGTGCAGGCCAGTACCGAGCAGCAAAATACGCCTCCCGCCAACGGTAAAGCCGTCGATGTGGACGGCGGTATTCTCGGTGGGTTGAAGGATATTCTGTTTGGCAGCACCGGACCGCGCGGCGGTAAGCGCGATGGCGTGGTGCAGAGCGTGGCGAAAAGCGCGGCGCGACAGGTTACCAATCAGATAATTCGCGGCATGTTGGGGAGTTTGATGGGCGGGAGAAAACGCTAGCCCCGTGTTACGTTGCCGGATGGCGGTGTAAACGCCTTATCCGGCCTACGGGTCCGGAGTAGGCCTGAAAAGCGCAACGCCATCAGGCCTACGATTACTGTGATTACGACTTACGCAGCATCAGCCACAGGCTTATCAGGAAGAAGCTGGCGCTTGGCAGCAGCGCACCGATAATCGGCGGAATGCCGTACACCAGCGTCAGCGGGCCAAAGATTTGGTCCAGCACATAGAACACAAAGCCAAAGCTAATCCCTGTCACCACGCGCACGCCCATCGGGACGCTACGCAGCGGACCAAAGATAAACGACAGCGCCATCAGCATCATGACCGCTACAGACAGCGGCTGGAAGACTTTGCTCCACATATTGAGCTGGTAGCGTCCGGCATCCTGGCCGCTCGACTTCAGGTACTTCACGTAGTTATGCAGACCGCTAATCGACAGCGCGTCAGGATCCAACGCCACAACGCCGAGCTTGTCGGGTGTCAGGTTGGTTTTCCAGGTGCCGCTCACCGTTTGCGAGCCGGTGATTTGCTTCGGATCGGTCAGGTTGGATTCATCCACCTGCGACAAACGCCAGACCTTCTGTTCCGGGTCAAACGTCGCGCTCGCAGCGTAGCGTACAGACTGCAGACGGCGCTTGTCGTTAAACGAGTAGATGCTAATCCCGCCTAACTCTGCGTCGCCTTTCACCCGCTCGATGTAGACAAAGCTGTCACCGTCTTTCGCCCACAACCCCTGCTGGGTAGAGAGCAACGAGCCGCCGTACATCTGCTGCGCACGGTAGTTACGCGCCATCTGTTCGCCTTGTGGCGCGACCCATTCGCCGATAGCCATCGTCAGCAGCACCAGCGGAATCGCGGTTTTCATCACCGACAACGCCACCTGCATACGGGTAAAGCCAGAAGCCTGCATCACCACCAGTTCACTGCGCTGGGCCAGCATGCCCAGACCCAACAAAGCACCCAGCAGCGCCGCCATCGGGAAGAAGATCTGGATATCTTTCGGCGCACTGAGCAGGGTATACAGCCCGGCGCCCATCGCATCGTAGCTCCCCTGCCCGGCTTTTTTCAGCTGGTCAACGAACTTGATGATCCCGGAGAGCGACACCAGCATGAACAGCGTCATCATGATGGTGGTGAAAATGGTTTTACCGATATAGCGGTCAAGTACACCAAAAGGCTGCATTATACCGCTCCTTTACGCATAAAACGGGCACGCAAGCGGCGCATCGGCACCGTATCCCAGAGGTTAAGCACAATCGCCAGCGCCAGATACGCCAGGTTAACCGTCCACATCCAGAACACCGGATCCAGCTTACCTTTACCGCCGTTCGACTTCAGCGACGTCTGAACCAGGAAGAACAGCAAATAGAGCAGCATTGCTGGCAGCATCGACAGCACGCGCCCCTGACGCGGGTTCACCACGCTCAGCGGTACGACCATCAGCGCCATCATAAATACGGTGAATACTAACGTGATACGCCAGGTTAGCTCCGCGCGGGCACGATCGGTGTCGGTCGTCCACAGCGTACGCATGTTCATCTGATCGGTATCGTTTGGATCCAGCGCCACGGCCTGATGACCAATAATCGCCTGATAATCCTGGAAGTCGGTAATGCGGAAATCGCGCAGCAGCGCGGTACCTTCAAAGCGCGTCCCCTGGTTCAGCGTCACGACCTGAGAGCCATCACGCATCTGGGTAAGATGTCCGGAATCGGCTACGACGACCGAAGGACGAGCGTTGCCTTTCGGGCGGATTTGCGCGAGGAACACGTCTTTGAAGTTGCTGCCGTCAACGCTTTCGATAAACAGCACCGAACTGCCGTTGGTCGCCTGCTGGAATTGCCCCTGAGCAAGCGCCGCCATACCGGGGTTCGCTTTTGCCTCCGCCAGGACTTCGTCCTGATGTCTGGAGGACCACGGCCCGGCCCACATCACGTTGACCGCCGCAATAATACTGGTAAACAGCGCTAGCACCATCGCCGCTTTCACGAGCACTGCCTTGCTCAGCCCGCAGGCGTGCATGACCGTAATTTCGCTTTCGGTATACAGTTTGCCCAGCGTCATCAACAGCCCGAGGAACAGGCTTAAGGGCAAGATAAGTTGCGCCATTTCTGGCACGCCCAGCCCCAGCAGCGAGAGCACCAGATTTGCCGGGATATCACCGTCAACCGCCGCACCAAGGATCCTGACCAACTTTTGACAAAAGAAGATCAAAAGCAGGATGAATAGGATCGCAAGTTGGCTTTTGAGCGTTTCCCGAACCAGATATCTTATGATTATCACTTTAAATACGCCCGTAAAAACCCGTCTTTTGCCGGAATTTAGCTTGTTTCATGGCTTAAACGTCATTTATTCTCTTGAGTCGTCGAAATCGTCGCTAAGATCATTATACTCAACGGATCCACCTCTCAGAAATTGTTCTGACGTGCCAATGCCGTAATAACGTTAAGATTAACACGAAGTCACCGCAACAGCGGGTATGAGTTACGAAAGCTTGCAATTCTATCCGTAGCCACCGCCGTTGTCTTTAAGATTCAGGAGCGTAGTGCATGGAGTTCAGTGTAAAAAGCGGTAGCCCGGAGAAACAGCGGAGTGCGTGCATCGTCGTGGGTGTCTTTGAACCACGCCGCCTCTCTCCGATTGCAGAGCAGCTCGACAAGATCAGCGACGGGTACATCAGCGCACTGCTGCGTCGCGGCGAACTGGAAGGCAAACCGGGTCAAACCCTGTTGCTGCACCATGTTCCTAACGTTCTGTCTGAGCGAATTCTCCTTATTGGTTGTGGCAAAGAGCGCGAACTTGATGAGCGCCAGTACAAGCAGGTCATTCAGAAAACCATCAATACCCTGAATGATACAGGCTCAATGGAAGCCGTCTGCTTTCTGACTGAGCTGCACGTCAAAGGGCGCAATAACTACTGGAAAGTGCGTCAGGCCGTTGAGACGGCACAGGAAACGCTGTACAGCTTTGATCAACTGAAGACCAACAAAAGCGAGCCACGTCGCCCGCTGCGTAAAATGGTCTTCAATGTGCCGACCCGCCGCGAGCTGACCAGCGGTGAGCGTGCGATCCAACACGGTCTGGCGATCGCCGCCGGCATTAAAGCGGCAAAAGATCTTGGCAACATGCCGCCGAACATCTGTAACGCCGCCTACCTGGCCTCTCAGGCGCGCCAGCTGGCAGACAGCTACAGCAAAAATGTTGTGACCCGTGTAATCGGCGAGCAACAAATGAAAGAGCTGGGCATGCACTCTTATCTGGCCGTCGGTCACGGCTCGCAGAACGAGTCGCTGATGTCGGTCATCGAGTACAAAGGCAATCCGTCCGAAGACGCGCGTCCGATCGTGCTGGTCGGTAAAGGGTTAACCTTTGACTCCGGCGGTATCTCCATCAAACCAGCCGAAGGCATGGATGAGATGAAGTACGACATGTGCGGCGCAGCAGCGGTATACGGCGTGATGCGCATGGTGGCTGAGCTTCAGCTCCCCATCAACGTTGTCGGCGTGCTGGCGGGCTGTGAAAACATGCCGGGTGGCCGCGCGTATCGCCCAGGCGACGTGCTGACCACGATGTCTGGACAGACTGTTGAAGTGCTCAATACGGATGCCGAAGGCCGTCTGGTGCTGTGCGACGTGTTAACCTACGTCGAGCGCTTTGAGCCAGAAGCAGTGATTGACGTCGCGACCCTGACCGGCGCGTGCGTGATTGCGCTGGGCCATCACATCACCGGCCTGATGTCGAACCACAACCCGCTGGCGCATGAGCTGATCGGTGCGTCCGAGCAGGCTGGTGACCGCGCGTGGCGTTTGCCGCTGGGTGATGAATACCAGGAGCAGTTAGAGTCCAACTTTGCGGATATGGCGAACATCGGCGGACGTCCTGGCGGTGCCATTACCGCGGGCTGCTTCCTGTCACGCTTTACCCGTAAGTACAACTGGGCGCACCTGGATATCGCTGGTACCGCATGGCGTTCAGGGAAAGCCAAAGGCGCAACCGGTCGTCCGGTCGCGCTGCTGTCGCAGTTCCTGCTCAATCGTGCCGGTTTTAACGGCGAAGAGTGATGTAAAACGCCGGGTGGCGGCTTCGCCTTACCCGGCCTACAACGTCACTCAACCGTAGGCCGGGTAAGCGTAGCGCCACCCGGCTTTGCATTTAAATCCACAACAAGAAGCCCCATATCATGAGAAACGCAACGTTCTATATTCTGGACAATGACAACACCGTCGATGGCTTAAGCGCCGTTGAACAACTGGTGTGTGAAATTGCCGCAGAACGTTGGCGTGCTGGCAAGCGCGTGCTGATCGCCTGTGAAAACGAAAAGCAGGCTCTTCGACTGGATGAAGCTCTGTGGGCGAGACCGGCAGAAAGTTTTGTTCCGCATAATCTGGCGGGAGAAGGCCCCAGAGGCGGCGCGCCGGTAGAGATTGCCTGGCCGGAGAAACGCAATAGCAGCCCGCGCGACCTGCTCATCAGTTTGCGCGTTGGCTTTGCAGATTTTGCCACCGCTTTCACAGAAGTGATAGACTTCGTTCCTTACGAAGATTCTTTGAAACAATCGGCACGCGATCGCTACAAAGCTTACCGCGTGGCTGGTTTTAACCTGAATACGGCAACCTGGAAATAATGGAAAAGACATACAACCCACAAGATATCGAACAGCCGCTTTACGAGCACTGGGAAAAGCAGGGCTATTTCAAACCTAACGGCGATGAAAGCAAAGAGTCCTTCTGCATCATGATCCCGCCGCCGAACGTCACCGGCAGTTTGCATATGGGTCATGCTTTCCAGCAAACCATCATGGATACCATGATTCGCTACCAGCGCATGCAGGGTAAAAACACCCTGTGGCAGGCCGGTACCGACCACGCGGGTATCGCTACCCAGATGGTGGTTGAGCGTAAGATTGCCGCTGAAGAAGGTAAAACCCGTCACGACTACGGTCGCGAAGCGTTTATCGACAAAATTTGGCAGTGGAAAGCGGAATCCGGCGGCACCATTACCCGTCAGATGCGCCGTCTCGGCAACTCCGTTGACTGGGAGCGCGAGCGCTTCACTATGGACGAAGGTCTTTCCAATGCCGTGAAAGAAGTCTTTGTTCGCCTGTACAAAGAAGATCTGATCTACCGTGGCAAGCGTCTGGTCAACTGGGACCCGAAACTGCGCACCGCTATTTCTGATCTGGAAGTGGAAAACCGCGAGTCTAAAGGCTCCATGTGGCACATCCGCTATCCGCTGGCTGACGGCGCGAAAACCGCAGACGGTAAAGATTACCTGGTCGTCGCCACCACCCGTCCGGAAACCGTACTGGGTGATACCGGCGTAGCCGTTAACCCGGAAGATCCGCGCTATAAAGATCTGATTGGCAAATTCGTTATCCTGCCGCTGGTTAACCGCCGCATTCCGATCGTTGGCGATGAACACGCCGATATGGAAAAAGGCACCGGCTGCGTGAAGATCACCCCGGCGCACGACTTTAACGACTACGAAGTCGGGAAACGTCATGGCCTGCCAATGATCAACATTCTGACCTTTGACGGCGACATCCGCGAAACCGCGGAAGTGTACGACACCAAAGGCGAAGAGTCCGACGTTTACTCCAATGAAATCCCGGCTGAGTTCCAGAAGCTGGAACGTTTTGCTGCGCGTAAAGCGGTGGTTGCCGCCGTTGATGCCCTGGGCCTGCTGGAAGAAATTAAACCGCACGACCTGACCGTACCTTACGGCGACCGTGGCGGTGTGGTTATCGAACCGATGCTGACCGACCAGTGGTACGTCCGTGCCGACGTGCTGGCGAAACCGGCGGTTGAAGCGGTTGAGAACGGCGACATCCAGTTCGTACCGAAGCAGTACGAAAACATGTACTTCTCCTGGATGCGCGATATTCAGGACTGGTGTATTTCCCGTCAGCTGTGGTGGGGCCACCGTATCCCGGCATGGTATGACAACGACGGCAATGTCTACGTTGGCCGCACCGAAGACGAAGTGCGTCAGGAAAACAACCTCGGCGCCGACGTTGCACTGCGCCAGGACGAAGACGTTCTCGATACCTGGTTCTCTTCTGCACTGTGGACCTTCTCTACGCTGGGCTGGCCGGAAAACACCGATGCGCTGCGTCAGTTCCACCCAACCAGCGTGATGGTTTCCGGCTTCGACATTATCTTCTTCTGGATTGCCCGCATGATCATGATGACCATGCACTTCATCAAAGATGAAAACGGCAAGCCGCAGGTTCCGTTCAAGACCGTCTACATGACCGGTCTTATCCGTGACGACGAAGGCCAGAAGATGTCCAAATCCAAGGGCAACGTGATTGACCCGCTGGATATGGTCGACGGTATCTCTCTGGCAGAACTGCTGGAGAAACGTACCGGCAACATGATGCAGCCACAGCTGGCTGAGAAAATTGCCAAGCGTACCGAGAAGCAGTTCCCGGACGGCATCGAGCCGCACGGCACCGACGCCCTGCGTTTCACCCTGGCAGCGCTGGCCTCTACCGGTCGCGATATCAACTGGGACATGAAGCGTCTGGAAGGTTACCGTAACTTCTGTAACAAGCTGTGGAACGCCAGCCGCTTCGTGCTGATGAACACCGAAGATCAGGATTGCGGCTTCAACGGCGGCGAAATGACCCTGTCTCTGGCGGACCGCTGGATCCTCGCTGAATTCAACCAGACCATCAAAGCGTACCGCGAAGCGCTGGATAACTTCCGCTTCGATATCGCCGCGGGCATTCTGTACGAGTTCACCTGGAACCAGTTCTGCGACTGGTATCTGGAGCTGACCAAGCCGGTCATGAACGGTGGTTCCGAATCTGAACTGCGCGGCACCCGCAATACGCTGGTTACCGTGCTGGAAGGTCTGCTGCGCCTGGCGCACCCAATCATTCCGTTCATCACCGAGACCATCTGGCAGCGCGTGAAAGTGATTTGTGGCAACACTGCAGATACCATCATGCTGCAGCCGTTCCCGGAATATAACGCAGCGCAGGTTGATGAAGCGGCGCTGGCCGATACCGAATGGCTGAAGCAGGCGATCGTCGCCGTACGTAACATCCGTGCGGAAATGAACATCGCCCCGGGCAAACCGCTGGAGCTGCTGCTGCGTGGTTGCAGCGCTGATGCGATGCGTCGTGTGAACGACAACCGCAGCTTCCTGCTGAACCTGGCACGTCTGGAAAGCATTACCGTGCTGCCAGCCGATGACAAAGGTCCGGTCTCCGTGACCAAAATCATCGACGGTGCCGAACTGCTGATCCCGATGGCTGGCCTCATCAACAAAGAAGATGAGCTGGCACGTCTGGCGAAAGAAGTGGCGAAAATCGAAGGCGAGATTGCCCGTATCGAAGGCAAACTTTCCAACGAAGGTTTCGTTGCCCGCGCACCGGAAGCAGTTATCGCCAAAGAGCGTGAGAAGCTGGACGGTTACGCAGAAGCCAAAGCGAAGCTGATTGAACAGCAGGCGGTCATCGCCGCGCTGTAATTGCCTATGCCGGATAGCGCTGAGCTTATCCGGCAAACGGGCACCGTCATCGTAGGTCGGATAAGCGTAGCGCATCCGACACCACAGACGATAAAGCCTCTGACGCATATGCTCAGAGGCTTTTTATTGAATTATCCTCGCTTGCGCTTCCCCTCACCGCAGTGGTATTAACTGCATATGTCTCACTTTTATGTCATGAGTTCGCTATGAGTGCCATTACCTCCGTCGCGGCAACGCTGCGCCGAATTTCTGCCGATGATAACGCCGCCATTGCCCGTGTTATCCGCAAAGTTTCCGCTGAATACGGGCTTACCGCCGATAAGGGCTATACCGTTGCCGACCCTAATCTGGACGAACTGTTCCAGGTTTACAGCCAGCCGGGCGCGGCCTACTGGGTGGTTGAGCAAAATGGTGAAGTCGTGGGCGGCGGCGGCGTTGCGCCGTTAGGATGTAGTGAACCAGGCATTTGCGAGCTGCAAAAGATGTACTTCCTGTCGAGCGCGCGCGGTCAGGGGCTGGCGAAAAAGCTGGCATTGATGGCGCTCGAACATGCCCGCGAGCAGGGTTTTAAACAGTGCTATCTGGAGACCACAGCGTTTCTGACTGAGGCAATCCGCCTGTATGAGCATTTAGGCTTTGAGCATATCAGCGAAGCGCTGGGCTGTACCGGGCACGTGGATTGTGAAGTGCGAATGTTAAAGCCCCTCTGACCTTACGCCGAGAGGCTTTAGCCGCGTTACTGCATCTCGGCTGAGAGCATCAGTCGAATAACGCCAGCCGCGCGGGCGGTTGGCAGCTTCAGCACCTGTGACCAGAGATCCTGCACTATCTCACAGGCAATCTTCTCTTTGCCGATCGCTTTAGTCGGATCGGCCATGATCTGAATATCCGGCCCATAGCGCTGTACTAACCCAGGGCTTATTGCTTGCAGATCCTGCAACGCCAGCTGTTTCTCTTCTGCCGTGACCGTATGTTTGTTCGGACCATAGGCAGCACGCATCATACTCATATCACTCGCCATACGACGGTTCATGATCTCATGCGGAACCAGACGTGCCGGGTTAATCCCCCCTTTCACTGCCGGAAACAGAAAGCGGAAGCATTCGTCATCACCGATTTTGGCCACAGCAGCGATCTGCTCAAGGTTAATCTTCATATATTCAATGACATTGGCATCTGGCGCCTGCTGCAATCTTGCCATTTGCAACTGAAGAATTTGTGGTTGTATCGCGTCGATAACCTGCTGTTCGCTACTCCCTGCTTTCTTCATCTGCGCTGCCTGGCTGATAATTTTTTGTGTCAGCTCAGGTTCCTGCTCCTTAATCACCTGAAACGCCGGATTGGAGAGCATCGCCTTTTCAAATTGCTGCTCTTCGGTCAGACCATAATCCGGGCTTTCGCGTGGGATCAGGTAGTGCACATCAAACAGATTCCACGCGATGATCGCCACCACAAAAACCACCGCGCCGGAGATCTTGCCCAGCCAGCCTTTTTTGCGAAACATGCCGACGACGATAGCAATCACCGCCCCGATATAACCTGCCAACAATACGTGTGCCCAGTTCATTAACCATCCTTATGCCAAATCATCTCTGTTACGGGGATATATTTCCCCTTCGTGTGTTTTGATTATTACGGCAGCAGCGAGCGATTTCCAGCCACCAGATTTTGCTAACAGAAAGAGGAAGGATTAATCCGCGCGGCGATGGACACCGCGCGTCAAAGAAAGGAATTAAGCTGGCACACCGCTGTGGAAGCGGAATTCATCGTCAGGAGAGGTGATCAACGCGGCTTCTACTTCGCCAAAAAACCGCACCCGGCTACTGATATCATCGGCTGAAACCTGCTGCGCCAGCGCCAGGTAATCCTGATAATGTCGGGCCTCGGATCGCAGCAGCGACAGATAAAACGCCTGCAAATCGTCATCCAGATACGGTGCCAGCGCGGCGAACCGTTCACAGGAACGCGCCTCAATATAAGCCCCGCAAATCAGTTTATCGATTAACGTCAGCGGCTCGTGGGTGCGTACCTCTTTGAGCATGCCTTTAGCGTAACGGCTGGCGGTAATCTTAATATAGGGAATGTTGCGGCTCATCATCGCCTCACGCACCTGCCAGAAGTGATGCAGCTCTTCTTTGATCAGCAAAACCATGCTGTCGATAAGCTTGCGTCCCCACGGGTCGTCGGTTTGCGGCATCACGCTTTTGCTTATCTGTTTATTCAGCGCGATAAAATCCGGCTCATCCCCTTCTCTGAAAGCAAACGCTTCATAGGGTTTCAGCCAGTCCAGCAGCGCCTGCGATCCCTGTTTATCTGCGACATACTTACGCACCAGCAGCATCGCCGTTTGCGCCGCTTTCAGCTCACAGACGAGGTGATCGGTCAATAACAGTGGGAGATTCGCCGGGTCTCGCGCTTTATCAAGCCAGGCCTGGGGCGTTTTACAGTGCAGGAAGTTGTGGATCGGGGAGAGTATTTGCAGGTAATCCATACATTGTCCTTGGCCTGCGGCAGCCTGGGCTACCGCAGGTCAGTTGATGACTTAGTGACGCACGCCGTCATCATCTTCGTCGACGAGGTCTTCATCGTCGCCGTCTTCACCTTCTTCACCGTTCGGGTCTTCAAAATAGGTGCCCCAACCGTCGTATTCCACATCATATTTTTCGGCCAGGTTCATCAGTTGCTCAACCTGAGCATCGATCAACTCCGCATTCAGTGCACATTCGCTCAGAATGTCACAGCAAATAACCGTGTCGCCTTCTTCCACTTCCAGCTCTTCCGGCTCGGTCACTTCATAACCCAGCTTGAAGGCTTCTACTGCCGCTTTTTCCAGGGTTTCGAAGTCATCCGCGGAAAGGTGATGCTCAATGGTGTACAGCGCGTCTGGATCGCTGCCATCTTCGAGTAACTCTTCAATAATCAAGCGCGTTTCTTCACGCTGTTCTTCCAGTAGTTCCGGGTTTGCCATGGCTCGTTCCTCATAATGTCCTGCCGATACTCTTATTGTCACATACCGCTGTCATTGCCTCCACCTTTCCAGGAAAGATTTGTTAAACAAGGTTGCAAATGAATAAACATACATATAAATTGAATTTTAATTCAATAAATGGCCTAAGCCATGTGAGGGAACCATGTCTGCGTTTTATCAGAAACATTTTTTGAAACTGCTTGATTTCACCTCTGCTGAACTCACGTCACTGCTTCAGCTCGCCGCACAGCTGAAGGCTGATAAGAAAAACGGCACTGAAGCCGCAAAGCTCACCGGTAAAAACATCGCGCTCATCTTCGAAAAAGACTCAACCCGTACCCGTTGCTCTTTCGAAGTTGCCGCATACGATCAGGGCGCGCGCGTGACATACCTCGGGCCAAGCGGCAGCCAGATTGGCCATAAAGAGTCGATCAAAGACACCGCCCGCGTGCTCGGCCGCATGTACGACGGTATTCAGTATCGGGGCCACGGTCAGGAGATTGTCGAGACGCTGGCGGAATATGCCGGAGTTCCGGTGTGGAACGGATTAACCAACGAGTTTCATCCCACTCAGCTGCTGGCGGATCTGTTAACTATGCAGGAACACCTGCCGGGTAAAGCGTTTAATGAGATGACGCTGGTCTACACCGGTGATGCCCGCAACAATATGGGCAATTCCATGCTGGAAGCCGCCGCGTTAACCGGGCTGGATCTGCGTCTGGTCGCACCGCAAGCCTGCTGGCCGGAAGAAAGTCTGGTTGCGGAGTGCAAAGCGCTGGCACAGAAAAACGGCGGCAATATTACGCTGACCGAAAATGTCGCCACGGGCGTGAAAGACGCGGACTTCATCTATACCGACGTCTGGGTATCAATGGGCGAAGCAAAAGAGAAG
This sequence comes from Citrobacter sp. MGH105, assembly GCF_001037485.2. NCBI lineage: Bacteria > Pseudomonadati > Pseudomonadota > Gammaproteobacteria > Enterobacterales > Enterobacteriaceae > Citrobacter > Citrobacter sp. MGH105. Next base: position 4,478,156 of record NZ_CP073048.1, read on the forward strand.
TGGGCCGAACGTATTGCGCTGCTGCGTAAGTACCAGGTTAATAGCGCGATGATGGCGTTGAGCGGCAATCCGCAGGTGAAATTCCTGCACTGCCTGCCCGCGTTTCATGACGATCAAACCACGCTTGGCAAACAGATGGCACAGGAATATGGTCTGCACGGTGGAATGGAAGTGACCGATGAGGTCTTTGAATCCCCCGCCAGTATCGTATTTGATCAGGCGGAAAACCGGATGCACACCATCAAAGCGGTGATGGTGGCGACGCTGGCGAAGTGAGGGCATGGATGAAAAGAATGCCGGATGGCGATGCTAAGCATCTTATCCGGCCTACAATAGCGCTCCCGTAGGCCGGGCAAGGCGAAGCCGCCCCCCGGCAAATACGCTTATGCCACCCGCATTTTCACCACGGCTTTGCGTACCAGCGCTGGTGCACCGACCGCGCACAGCGGTTTATGCACTTCGCCCGGATAGAACACCACGAAATCACCTTCGTTCAGCACCACCGTTTTTTCCTGTACTCCTTCCGGCAGGAAAGCGATATCTTTATCCGCCAGCCAGTCAGTTTCCGGCGCGCCCGCAGGCTGCGTGCTGAAGGTCATGCCTTCCTGACCTTTGAGCAGAATCTGAATATCCAGATAGCGCGCGTGATACTCAGCGCGGCGCTGTGCAAACGGCTCCGTCATATCTTCAGCAATCAGATAAAACAGGCGATCGCCGTCGATGTCGTGCTTACCTTTTTCCGTCTCATCCGTCACATGCGCTTTAATGTGTTCAATCGCCTGACGCAGCTCTTCCGGCAGCCAGGCATCCAGGTTGTGAATATTGCCGACAATCATCTTAAACCCCTTAATTAAAACATCGTTTCATTTTAGTTGTTATACGAAAAAACGGTCTGCCATACTACTGCTATTTGCCGATATTTTGCGTCAACGCATGTTTATCTCATTGTTGCTGTTTGGCATTCAGGGTGAATGAATATTCATGAGAATCGTTTGCGATGAATAATTTGTGCATTTTTCGCTTGATCCCATAACGGAGCTGAGTATAATCGCGGACAATTTGCCGGGAGGATGTATGGTTCAGTGTGTACGACATTTTGTCTTACCGCGTCTGAAAAAGGACGCTGGCCTGCCGTTTTTCTTTCCGTTGATCACCCATTCCGAGCCCCTCAATTGAGGGGCTTTTTTTTTGCCCAGGCGTCAGGAGATAAACATGGCTAACCCGCTCTATCAAAAACACATCATTTCCATAAACGACCTCAGCCGCGATGACCTCAATCTGGTCCTCGCAACAGCGGCGAAATTAAAAGCTAACCCACAGCCGGAGCTGTTAAAGCATAAGGTTATCGCCAGCTGCTTCTTTGAAGCCTCAACCCGCACCCGTTTATCCTTTGAAACCTCCATGCACCGCCTGGGCGCCAGCGTGGTGGGTTTCTCTGACAGCAGCAATACCTCTCTGGGCAAAAAAGGTGAAACGCTGGCCGACACTATTTCCGTCATCAGCACCTATGTCGACGCCATCGTAATGCGCCATCCGCAGGAAGGCGCCGCGCGCCTGGCTACGGAGTTCTCCGGTAACGTTCCGGTACTGAACGCAGGCGACGGCTCCAACCAACATCCCACCCAAACGCTGCTGGATCTGTTCACCATTCAGGAAACTCAGGGTCGCCTGGACAATCTGCACATCGCCATGGTGGGTGACCTGAAATATGGCCGCACCGTCCATTCCCTGACCCAGGCGCTGGCGAAGTTCGAAGGTAACCGTTTCTACTTCATCGCCCCGGACGCGTTGGCGATGCCGCAATACATTCTGGATATGTTGAATGAAAAAGGTATCGCCTGGAGCCTGCACGGCACTATTGAAGAGGTGATGGCGGAGGTCGATATCCTCTATATGACCCGCGTACAAAAAGAGCGTCTGGACCCGTCCGAATACGCCAACGTGAAAGCGCAGTTTGTTCTGCGCGCCAGCGATCTGAACGGCGCCAGAGCAAACATGAAGGTACTGCATCCGCTGCCGCGTATCGATGAGATCACCACCGACGTCGACAAGACGCCGCACGCCTGGTATTTCCAGCAGGCTGGCAACGGCATCTTCGCCCGCCAGGCGTTACTGGCACTGGTATTGAATAGCGAACTGGCACTGTAAGGGAGAAAAAGAGATGACACACGATAACAAACTGCAGGTTGAAGCCATCAAACGTGGCACCGTGATTGACCATATTCCCGCACAGGTTGGTTTTAAGCTGCTGACGCTGTTCAAACTGACGGAAACCGACCAGCGTATCACCATCGGTCTGAACCTGCCGTCAGGCGAGATGGGCCGTAAGGACCTGATTAAAATTGAAAACACGTTCCTGACCGATGAGCAGGTAAACCAGCTCTCCCTGTACGCCCCGCAGGCAACGGTAAACCGCATTGACGATTACGACGTGGTGGGTAAATCTCGTCCGAGCCTGCCTGAGCGTATCGACAATGTACTGGTTTGCCCGAACAGCAACTGTATCAGCCATGCTGAGCCGGTTTCCTCCAGTTTTGCAGTGAAAAAGCGTGCTGATGACATCGCACTCAAATGCAAATACTGTGAAAAAGAGTTTTCGCATTATGTGGTGCTGGCCAACTAATTGGGGTTGGTTATGAGATCCCGGCTCCCTATAATGAGCGGGAACATTCTACTACCGCTGTAATTCAGGAGAAATCATGAGCAAGACTATCGCGACGGAAAATGCACCAGCAGCAATCGGCCCATACGTTCAGGGCGTTGACCTGGGTAGCATGGTAATCACTTCCGGTCAGATCCCGGTCGATCCGAAAACCGGTGCCGTAGCGGAAGACGTGTCCGCTCAGGCACGTCAGTCGCTGGAAAACGTAAAAGCTATCGTTGAAGCAGCAGGCCTGAAAGTGGGCGACATCGTAAAAACGACCGTCTTCGTAAAAGACCTGAACGATTTCGCAACTGTAAACGCGACCTACGAAGCGTTCTTCACCGAACACAACGCGACCTTCCCTGCGCGTTCTTGCGTAGAAGTTGCCCGTCTGCCGAAAGACGTGAAAATCGAGATTGAAGCGATCGCCGTTCGTCGCTAAATCTGCTTGTGCCGGATGGCGGCTTCGCGTAATCCGGCCTACGCAAGCGTAGTTTGTAGGCCCGGTAAGCGCGAGCGCCACCGGGCATTTATCACATCACACCAAACAGTTTCGGCAGGAACAGCGAAATCGCCGGAATGTACGTCACGAGCATCAGCACCAGGAATAGCACAAGGTAGAATGGCAACATCGCCTTCACCACCTGCTCTATTTTCTGTTTACTCACCGCACTGGCCACAAACAGCACCGACCCTACCGGCGGCGTAATCAGGCCGATCCCTAAGTTCACCAGCATGATCATGCCAAAATGAACCGGATCAATGCCGAGCGCGTTGGTCACCGGCAGCAGAACCGGCGTCAGAATGAGGATCAGCGGTGCCATATCCATCAGCGTACCGATCAGCAGCAGCATGATGTTAATACACATCAGGATGACGTATTTGTTGTCCGAGATGCTGGTGAAGGCTTCAGTGATACGCATCGGCAACTGCATATAAGTCATGACAGCACCGAACGCGGCGGCAAAGCCTATCAGGATCATGACGATAGTGACCGTTTTCACCGTGCGGAACATCAGCTTCGGCAGCTCAGACCATTTATAGTCACGATAGATAAACATGGTGACAAAGAAGGCCCACAGGCAGGCAATTGCCGCAGACTCCGTTGCGGTAAAGATACCTGACAGGATACCGCCCATGATGATCACAACGGTCATCAGGCCCCACAGCGTATCAACGAAAATCTTCAGTGCCTGGCGAAACGGTACACGTTCTCCTTTTGGATAACCGCGCTTGTGCGCAAAAGCCACGCACATCACCATCAGGCTGAGGCTTAACAGCAGCCCCGGCAGGATCCCGGCGATGAACAGCGCGGCAATCGACACCGTTCCACCGGTTGCCAGCGAGTAGATAACCGAGTTATGGCTGGGCGGCGTAAGAATCGCCTGCACCGAACCGCTGGCCGTTACCGCTGCGGCAAAGTCACGCGGATAACCTTTTTTATCCATCTCCGGGATCATTACCGAACCAATGGACGCGGTATCAGCCACCGACGATCCGGAAATAGCACCAAAAAAGGTTGATGCCACAATATTTACCAGCGACAGTCCGCCGCGGATAAAACCAACAAAAATATAGGCAAAGTTCACCAGTCGCCGCGCAATTCCCCCTTCGGCCATAATAGCCCCGGCCAGAATAAAGAATGGGATCGCCAGCAGCGAAAACTTATTCACCCCACTGGTCAGTTGGATCATTACCGCTTCCAGTGGAATATCTATGTACCAGGCCCCAATGATGGCGCTAATGCCAACTGCGTACGCTACCGGTACCCCAATCGCCAGCATAATGCCGAGCGTAAAGACGAGAATAAATGCATCCATCTGCTTTCCTTTCTGAAATGGGGGCGGTAACTAGCTGGTCGATCCCAGCATGACAACGGGACGTTGGTACTGCGGACCACGGAAAATCTTTTCAGCGATAAACAGCAGCGTTATGGCAGAGCCTATCGGCAACGGAAGATAGTTTTGCCCGGCGCTTAAAAGCGGGAATTCCGCCACAGGCTGGTCCCACAGTTCAAGACAGAGATTGGTTCCGTACCACAGAATGAACAGACTTATCGCCACCAACATAACGTCAGCGATTACCGAGCAATAACGGCGGGAAGCATCCCCCAGACGGTCAATCACCATGCTCACCGCGATATGCGAGCCTGCACGATAGCTCACCGCCGCGCCAATAAAGGTGAATGTCACCATACAGAGAATAGCGACGGGTTCAGGCCATGACAGGGCGTTATTCAGAACATAACGCGCGAATATGCCAATGGGGATAATGGCGACCATGACCAATAATGCGATACCGGCAATCCACATTGACACCCGATAAAGAAAATCCATTACCGATGAATAGCATTCACCCATAATTATCACCTCGAATTAATCAAAAGATTCAGGCGGAGGGTTGATATCCTCCACCTGATGAATTACTTCACATCCTGAATACGTTTGATCAAATCCTGGTGGTCTTTACCATAATTATCCCGCACTGACTGCGTGGCTTTATAGAAATAATCCGTATCAATATCGTGGAACTGAACGCCGTTGGCTTTCATGGTCTCCAGTGATTTCGCATTATAATCCTGCCAAAGTTTTCGTTGCTCTATCTGTGCTTCCTTGGCGAGTTTAATAATGAGATCCTGATCTTCTTTTTTCAACTTATCCCATTTAGCTTTCGAAAACAGAAAAAGCTCAGGAATAATAAAGTGTTTGCTCCAGGTATAGTTTTTCACGACCGGCAAATAGTTATGCGCAACAAACGTTGGCGGGTTATTTTCCGTGCCATCAATAACGCCGGTCTGCATGCCGCTAAATACTTCACTGACGCCCATGACAACGGAGTTAGCGCCCATCGCTTTCAGGGTATCCAGCGCTATCGGACTTCCTTGAACACGGATTTTCATACCGTGTAAATCTTCCGGTTTCACCACCGGATTTTTGGTGATCAGGTTACGCGTGCCGGCATCCATCCAGCCGAGAAACACCAGCCGCGATTTGGTATTAGCCGTCAGACGGTCGCCAATTTCCTGCCCGATCATGCCGTCGAGAACCTTATGCAGATGGTCCTCATCGCGGAAAATATATGGCAGGGTAAACACGTTAATTTCAGGGAGAATGGCGGCAACAGGCGTCATTGAGACACGAATAATATCGATAGCGCCTAATTGCGCCTGTTCAATCATCTGTTTTTCATCGCCTAACACGCCACCAGGAAATGTTTTAATCTCCAGACGGCCGTCGGTCGCAGCGCTAAGTTTTTCCCCCATATGTTTCACTGCGACAACGTTCGGGTAATCAGCCGGATGCACATCTGCGGCGCGAAAAGTTTGTGCCAGCGTTGCATGACTCGCCAGGAATACAGACGCGCCAATACACAGACTTAACAGGTTTTTTGTCAGTTTCATTTGTCCTTCTCCAGAAGTTCATAATATCCATTAACAGGAATAGCTTGCAGAGCAAATGACTGCCGGAATTAAAAACGGGCAGCGAGAAACTTTCTTAACGACGTTACCTGCGCAGACTAACTGGTGTAACAATTTATTTCGATGACTGCGTTCACAAAAAATCGCAGATGCTTAAAATTTTTAGCACACTGTTTCATTTTTGCAATGCAGATCGTTTTATTGATAAAAAAACAACGCAAGGAAGGCGATTTGATACTAATAACACCCGTTAGCATTTCAATAAAAATAAAACACTAATGTTGCGAGGTAATATCTTCGAATGAAAATGAGGAATGCAGGATGGTATTAACACCATCCTGCTGAGGCGTTTGATGTTTACTGCCAGCCGTAGCGACGGCTATAAAAACCTTTCACTAATTGAGTCAATGTCATGTAACCCGCCAGAATCGCAATCAGCCACGGGAAGTAGCTCAGCGGCAATGCCTGCAATTGCAGATAGCTGGCCAGCGGCGAGAACGGTAATGCAATGCCGACGACCATCACCACCAGCGTCATCAACATCAGCGGCCACGCGGCGCGGCTCTGGATGAATGGCACACGACGGGTACGGATCATATGCACAATCAACGTTTGCGACAGCAGGCCCACCACGAACCAGCCAGACTGGAACAACGTCTGATGTTCAGGCGTATTGGCATGGAAGACGAACCACATCAGGCAAAAGGTCAGAATGTCAAAGATCGAGCTGATCGGTCCAAAGAAGATCATAAAGCGGCCCAATTCGCTGGGATTCCAGCGCTGCGGCTTTTTGATCTGCTCTTCGTCGACGTTATCAAACGGAATCGCCACCTGGGATACATCGTACAGCAGGTTCTGAATCAGTAAGTGCAGCGGTAACATCGGCAGGAACGGTAAGAAGGCGCTCGCCACCAGTACGCTAAACACGTTACCGAAGTTTGAACTGGCCGTCATTTTGATGTACTTCAGCATGTTAGAGAAGGTACGGCGTCCTTCAATCACCCCTTCTTCCAGCACCATCAGGCTCTTTTCCAGCAGGATGATATCCGCCGCTTCACGTGCAATATCAACCGCGCCGTCAACGGAGATACCAATGTCCGCCGCACGCAGCGCCGGGGCATCGTTTATACCATCGCCCATAAATCCGACCACATGGCCTTCGCGCTTGAGCAGCGTGACAATGCGCTCTTTGTGCATTGGCGTCAGACGGGCAAACAGCGTGGTGCGCTGAGCAAGCCGAGCCAGCTCATCATCGCTTAACCCTTCAATGCTGCTACCGATAACCACATCGCCCGCATCCAGGCCCACTTCGTGACACACTTTTGCCGCCACCAGTTCACTATCGCCAGTGAGGATTTTCACCGTAATGCCGCTGGCTTTCAGCGCTTTAAGCGCAGGTGCGGTGGTCTCTTTCGGCGGATCGAGGAACGCAATATAGCCTTCGAGGATCAGATCTGATTCATCAATACGCTGGTAATCACCTTCACGCGCTGGCAGGTATTTCGTCGCCACCGCCACCACACGCAGCCCCTGGCGGTTCAGCGTGTCCGTAACGCGTTTCACCCGACGCAGCATGTTGTCATCTAACGGGACTATCTCACCGTTGTGACGCACCTGGGTACACACGCTGAGGATCTCCTGTAGCGCCCCTTTACAGACCAACTGGTGCACATCGGTTTCTTCTGCCACCACTACCGACATGCGGCGACGTTCAAAATCAAACGGGATCTCATCGATTTTCTGCCAGCGAGTCGAGAGCTGGCGGGCTGATTCTTCGTCCACACCTTCCAGCACCGCCGTATCCAGCAGATTCTTCAGCCCGGTCTGATAATGGCTGTTCAGCCACGCAGAATGCAGGACATGTTCGCTGGGTTTACCAGAGATATCCGTATGATTTTCAAGTACAATTTTATCCTGAGTCAGGGTGCCGGTTTTATCGGTGCACAGAATATCCATCGCGCCAAAGTTCTGGATAGCGTCGAGGTGTTTAACGATAACCTTTTGTTTTGACAGCTTCACCGCCCCACGCGCCAGCGTCGAGGTGACGATCATCGGCAGCATTTCCGGTGTCAGTCCCACCGCCACAGACAGGGCAAACAGCGCCGCTTCCCACCAGTCACCTTTGGTGTAGCCGTTGATGATAAGCACGATGGGCGCCATCACCAGCATAAAGCGGATCAGCAGCATGCTGACGCGGCTGATCCCTTTCTGGAAGGCATTCTGCTCGCTTTCCTGCTCGCTGACGCGACCGGCCAGTTGCCCGAACCAGGTATTGGCTCCGGTTGAAATCACGATGGCCTGCGCCGTGCCGCTCACCACGTTGGTGCCCATAAAGCACAGGGTATCGCATTCCAGAGGGTTGCTTTGCTGCGGATCGCGACTGGTTGCCACTTTCTCCACCGGCAGCGATTCACCGGTCAGCGAAGCCTGGGCTACGAACAGGTCACGAGCCTGTACCACGCGCAGATCGGCCGGGATCATATCCCCTGCCGCCAGCTTGATGACATCGCCGGGAACCAACTGGTCGATCGGCAGTTCAACCCAGCCGTTCTCCCCTTTCTCGTTGATGACGCGCAGCACCGTGGCGGTGTTGCTGACCATCGCTTTCAGCGCATCAGCCGCTTTGGTGGAACGCGCCTCTTGCACAAAATTCAGCAGCGTAGAGATGACGACCATCAGGGCGATGACGCCAGCGGCAAACAGATCTTCGGTGGCATAGGAAATCGCCCCGAGAATGGTCAGCAGTATATTAAACGGATTGCGGTAGCAGACCCACAGATGCACCCACCAGGGCGACGGCTTCTGCGCCGGCAACTGGTTCTCGCCATGTATTTCGCGGGCGTTTTCGACTTCTGCGGCGTTTAAGCCTTCCGGATGAGCGCCGAACGTTTTCCACAGCGCGTCTTCGTCCATCAGCGCCATTTTCAGGCAATGTTCGCTTAGCGATGGCGGGATCGGCGTGCTGGCAACGGTCTGAGCATTCGGCAATGGATCACGATGCACCAGACGATGCGGTAAATGGCGGTTTAGCCGGGCAAACAGCTGGCGGGTCATATTTTTGAACATAGGCAGTCCCTCTGCACTTGTATAAACAGGCGCAGTAAATCCTTCAGGCGTGGCAAAGCCTTGCCTGGTGGCAATATTAAAATCACAACAGGGACGTCAGAACGTCACTGTCTTACTGCTCCGGTAAGACAGTGAAAGACGGGCTTACCGGAAAGGGTTGTTTCTCCATCTCGGGAGAGGGGTGGGATCGGGATCCATATAGCCTCCGGTAAGTGAATGATTTGCGTCGCGGATTATACGCAGAAAACCATAAGGTTTGTGGCAATTATGGCGGTATGATAAACCATGGAAACTAAACCAAACGTATACCAGACTTTGCCCATTGCGCCGCGCTTGAGTAAAGTTATTCTCTATTTGGCATAACTTCACACGCAACACGGGAAAACAGGATGCAAAATCGGCTGACCATTAAAGACATCGCCCGCTTAAGCGGTGTGGGAAAATCAACCGTTTCCCGTGTGCTCAACAATGAAAGCGGCGTGAGTGAACGCACCCGCGAACGCGTTGAGGCGGTGATGAATCAGCACGGTTTTTCCCCTTCCCGCTCCGCACGCGCTATGCGCGGACAAAGCGACAAGGTGGTGGCGATTATCGTCACGCGTCTGGACTCGCTTTCGGAAAATCTCGCCGTGCAGACCATGCTGCCCGCCTTTTATGAACAGGGCTACGATCCAATCATGATGGAAAGCCAGTTCTCGCCCGAGCTGGTTGAAGAACATCTCGGCATGCTCAGACGCCGCAACATTGATGGCGTGGTGCTGTTTGGTTTTACCGGCATTACTGAAGCCATGCTCGCCTCCTGGCAGGATTCTCTGGTGCTGCTGGCAAGAGATGCAAAAGGCTTTGCCTCCGTCTGCTATGACGATGAGGGTGCCATTCGTACCCTGATGCAGCGTTTATACGAACGCGAGCATCGCCATATTAGCTTTCTTGGTGTTCCGCATAGCGATGTGACCACTGGTAAACGCCGCCATGAGGCCTACCTGGCATTCTGTAAAAAACATAAACTGCATCCTGTGGCCGCGCTGCCGGGTCTGGCCATGAAGCAGGGCTATGAGCAGGCCGCCAACGTCATCACCCCGGAAACCACCGCTTTAGTCTGTGCGACGGATACCCTTGCCCTTGGCGTCAGCAAATACCTGCAGGAGCAGCGGATTGAGAACCTGCAGCTGGCGAGCGTGGGCAGCACGCCGCTGATGAAATTCCTCCATCCGGAAATTATCACCGTCGATCCAGGATACGCCGAAGCCGGGCGACAAGCGGCCTCGCAGCTGATCGAACAGATCAACGGCCGTAGCGAACCACGACAAATCGTTATTCCTTCCACCCTCTCCTGATCGCTTTCTGAGCATTAATTTGTGATCTTCGCTGCGTTTCGGGAACGTTCCCATTTTTAAATATTCATCGAAGATATACTCTGGCGCCAACAACGAGAGAGTTGCCGAATGACGACGCAACAGCGTCTTTTCCGGTCTACGGGGAACACACACCATCATGAGCAAAATAAAACAAGCAGACATCGACCGGCTAATTGAGCTGGTTGGCGGGCGCGACAATATCGCTACGGTGAGTCACTGCATTACTCGCCTGCGTTTTGTGCTGAATCAGCCTGCAAACGCCAGGCCGAAAGAGATCGAATTGTTGCCAATGGTCAAAGGCTGCTTCACCAACGCCGGGCAGTTTCAGGTGGTAATTGGCACCGAGGTGGGCGATTACTACAAAGCGCTGTTGGCGACAACCGGTCAGGCCAGCGCCGACAAAGAGCAGGCAAAGAAAGCGGCGCGGCAGAATATGAAATGGCACGAGCAGTTGATTTCTCACTTCGCGGAGATCTTCTTCCCTCTGCTGCCAGCACTGATTAGCGGCGGCCTGATCTTAGGTTTCCGTAACGTGATCGGCGATCTGCCCATGAGTAACGGGCAGACGCTGGCGCAGATGCATCCTTCGCTGAAAACCCTCTATGACTTCCTGTGGCTGATTGGCGAAGCGATCTTCTTCTATTTGCCGGTCGGGATTTGTTGGTCGGCGGTCAAGAAAATGGGCGGTACGCCGATCCTCGGTATTGTGCTGGGCGTGACCCTGGTTTCTCCGCAACTGATGAACGCCTATTTGCTCGGTCAGCAGGTGCCGGACGTGTGGAACTTCGGCCTGTTCAGCATTGAGAAAGTGGGCTACCAGGCGCAGGTCATTCCGGCACTGTTGGCCGGGCTGGCGCTCGGGTTTATTGAAACACGCATGAAGCGCATCGTCCCGGATTACCTGTATCTGGTGATCGTCCCGGTGTGCTCGCTGATCCTTGCGGTATTCCTTGCGCACGCCTTTATCGGTCCATTTGGCCGCATGATTGGCGACGGTGTCGCGTTTGCGGTCCGTCATCTGCTGACCGGCAGTTTTGCTCCGATTGGCGCGGCGCTGTTCGGCTTCCTGTACGCCCCGCTGGTGATCACCGGTGTGCATCAGACCACGCTGGCTATCGACATGCAGATGATTCAGAGCATGGGCGGCACGCCGGTATGGCCACTGATCGCCCTGTCGAATATCGCTCAGGCCTCTGCGGTGGTCGGGATCATTATCTCCAGTCGCAAACACAACGAACGTGAAATTTCCGTTCCTGCCGCGATCTCCGCCTATCTCGGGGTAACTGAACCAGCGATGTACGGGATCAACCTGAAATACCGCTTCCCAATGCTGTGCGCGATGATCGGCTCCGGTCTCGCCGGACTGCTGTGCGGCCTGAACGGTGTGCTGGCGAACGGGATTGGCGTCGGCGGTTTGCCGGGCATCCTCTCCATCCAGCCGACTTACTGGCAGGTCTTTGGCATGGCGATGGTCATTGCGATTGTCATCCCAATGGTACTGACCTCATTCGTTTACCAGCGTAAACACCGTCTGGGCACATTACAGATTGTCTAACTTTTCTTCGGGGCGCAGTTGCGCCCCAGCGTATTTCCAGGAAACAACCATGAATATTCCCCACTGGTGGCAAAACGGCGTTATCTATCAGGTTTACCCCAAGAGTTTTCAGGACACCACCGGCAGCGGCACCGGAGATTTACGCGGCGTGACGCAGCGCCTCGACTATCTGCAAAAGCTGGGCGTTGATGCCATCTGGCTGACGCCGTTCTATATTTCACCGCAGGTTGATAACGGTTACGACGTCGCAGACTACACGTCTGTCGATCCGGCCTACGGCACGCTGGAAGACTTTGACGAACTGGTGGCGCAGGCGAAAGCGCGCGGCATCCGTATTATTCTCGACATGGTGTTTAACCACACCTCAACCCAGCACGCCTGGTTTCGTGAAGCGCTGGATAAAGACAGCCCGTATCGTCAGTTTTATTTCTGGCGCGACGGCACGCCAGACTGCCCGCCAAATAACTGGCGCTCCAAGTTTGGCGGCAACGCCTGGGGCTGGCACGCCGAAAGCGAGCAGTACTATCTACACCTCTTTGCTCCGGAACAAGCCGACCTGAACTGGGAAAACCCGGCGGTCCGCGCCGAGTTAAAGAAAGTGTGCGAGTTCTGGGCCGATCGCGGCGTGGACGGACTGCGCCTCGACGTGGTGAATCTTATCTCTAAAGATCAGGACTTCCCGAACGACCCCGACGGCGATGGACGCCGTTTTTATACCGACGGCCCACGCGCGCATGAATTTTTGCGTGAGATGAACCGCGATGTTTTTACCCCACGCAACCTGATGACGGTCGGCGAAATGTCTTCCACTACGCTTGAACATTGCCAGCAGTACGCCGCACAAGATGGTAGTGAACTGTCGATGACCTTTAACTTCCACCACCTGAAAGTAGATTACCCCAACGGTGAGAAGTGGACGTTAGCAAAACCCGATTATGTGGCGCTAAAAGCCCTGTTCCACCACTGGCAGCAGGGCATGCACAATCAGGCATGGAACGCGCTGTTCTGGTGTAACCACGATCAGCCACGCATCGTGTCGCGTTTTGGCGATGAAGGTAAATACCGCGTTCCGTCGGCCAAAATGCTGGCGATGGTGCTGCATGGCATGCAGGGCACACCCTACATCTACCAGGGTGAAGAGATTGGCATGACCAACCCGCACTTCCGCCAGATTACCGATTATCGCGATGTGGAAAGCCATAACATGTTTGCCGAGTTGAACGGCCAGGGACGCGATGCGCAAGAACTGCTGGCGATCCTCGCCAGTAAATCACGCGATAACAGCCGCACACCGATGCAATGGGATAGCAGCAAACACGCGGGCTTCACCCGCGGCGAGCCATGGATCAATCTGTGTGACAACGCAGCAGACATCAACGTGGCGGCAGCACTGAACGATACCGACTCGGTGTTCTACACCTATCAGAAGCTGATCGCCTTGCGCAAAGCGGAGCCGGTTATCACCTGGGGCGACTACCAGGATCTGCTACCGGACAGCCCGCATCTGTGGTGCTATCAACGAGAGTGGCAAGGGCAGCGGCTGCTGGTCATTGCCAATCTAAGCGATACCTTCCAGAACTGGCAGCCATCCCAGACCGACGGAAACTGGCAGGTGCTGATGCACAACTATGCCGAGGTTGCCAGCCAACCTGGGGACATGACACTGCGTCCTTTTGAGGCCGTCTGGTGGTTGCAAAAATAGCTTGCAATTATGTTCAGGCCCGGTACGCATAGCGCTACCGGGCGTTGCTACATACGCTTAGCTTAGCTTCCTGTTTTTGTTGAATAATTAATCAGAATTTTCTGCCCACAATTTACAATCGCTGTACTGCCCGTCATCTGTACGCTCCGATTTTTACTTTGCGCTACATCAAATAAATCGTAAACATCCTTGATGCAAATCACTACATATAGAACTTAAAATGCACGCCGACCCAATATGTTGTATTAATCGACTACAATTGCTACAACTACAGTGCACCGTTTAACGGTGGAATTGTGGATAAAGTGGGTCAGGATTGCGGGAAGTCATTGGCCAGATAGATGAATAAAGCCATGGCCGCTTCTCCAACCTCTGTGGATAACCTGTTCTTATAAATATGGAGTGATCATGACACCGCATGTGATGAAACGAGATGGCTGTAAAGTGCCGTTTAAATCAGAGCGCATCAAAGAAGCCATTCTGCGTGCAGCTAAAGCAGCGGGAGTCGATGACGCAGATTACTGTGCCACCGTCGCAGAAGTCGTTAGTAGCCAGATGAATGAGCGCAGCCAGGTCGATATCAACGAGATCCAGACAGCGGTAGAAAACCAGCTGATGTCTGGTCCGTACAAGCAACTCGCCCGTGCGTACATCGAATATCGCCACGACCGTGATATACAGCGTGAAAAACGTGGCCGTCTGAACCAGGAAATTCGTGGTCTGGTTGAGCAAACCAACTCTGCTCTGCTGAACGAAAACGCCAACAAAGACAGCAAAGTGATCCCGACCCAGCGCGACCTGCTGGCCGGTATCGTCGCCAAACACTATGCGCGTCAACACCTGCTGCCGCGTGATGTCGTCCAGGCGCACGAGCGTGGTGATATTCACTATCACGATCTCGACTACTCTCCGTTCTTCCCAATGTTTAACTGCATGCTGATCGACCTGAAAGGTATGCTGACGCAGGGCTTTAAGATGGGTAACGCGGAGATTGAGCCGCCAAAATCCATCTCCACCGCGACCGCTGTCACCGCGCAAATTATCGCGCAGGTTGCCAGCCATATTTATGGCGGTACCACCATTAACCGTATTGACGAAGTTCTCGCACCGTTCGTGACCGAGAGCTTTAATAAGCATCGCAAAACCGCTGAAGAGTGGCAGATCCCAGATGCCGACGGTTATGCGCATTCCCGTACCGAGAAAGAGTGCTACGACGCATTCCAGTCCCTTGAGTATGAAGTGAATACCCTGCATACCGCCAACGGTCAGACGCCGTTCGTTACCTTCGGTTTCGGCCTGGGAACCAGCTGGGAATCGCGTTTGATCCAGCAGTCCATTCTGCGTAACCGCATTGCTGGCCTGGGTAAAAATCGTAAAACCGCCGTGTTCCCGAAACTGGTGTTTGCGATTCGTGACGGTCTGAACCACAAGTTTGGCGATCCGAACTATGACATCAAGCAGCTGGCGCTGGAGTGCGCGAGCAAGCGTATGTATCCGGATATCCTGAACTACGATCAGGTGGTTAAAGTGACCGGCTCCTTCAAAACGCCGATGGGCTGCCGCAGCTTCCTGGGCGTATGGGAAAACGAGAACGGCGAACAGGTCCACGATGGCCGTAACAACCTCGGCGTTATCAGCCTTAACCTGCCGCGTATCGCGCTGGAAGCTCATGGCGATGAAACCACCTTCTGGAAACTGCTCGACGACCGTCTGATCCTGGCGCGTAAAGCGCTGATGACCCGCATTGCGCGTCTGGAAGGCGTGAAGGCCCGCGTTGCACCAATCCTGTATATGGAAGGGGCCTGCGGCGTGCGTCTGAAAGCAGACGATGACGTGTCAGAAATCTTTAAAAACGGCCGCGCATCGATTTCTCTGGGTTACATCGGCATTCACGAAACCATCAACGCGCTGTTTGGCGACAAACACTTGTACGACAGCGAGCAGCTTCGCGCTAAAGCTATCGCCATTGTGGAACGTCTGCGTCAGGCGGTCGATCAGTGGAAAGACGAAACCGGCTACGGCTTTAGTCTGTACAGTACACCAAGTGAAAACCTGTGCGATCGTTTCTGCCGTCTGGATACCGCCGAGTTTGGCGTGGTGCCGGGTGTTACCGACAAAGGTTACTACACCAACAGCTTCCACCTCGACGTGGAGAAAAAGGTTAACCCGTACGACAAGATCGATTTTGAAGCGCCGTACCCGCCGCTGGCGAATGGAGGTTTCATTTGCTACGGCGAGTACCCGAACATTCAGCACAACCTGAAAGCACTGGAAGACGTCTGGGATTACAGCTATCAGCACGTGCCGTATTACGGGACCAACACGCCAATCGATGAATGCTACGAGTGCGGCTTTACCGGTGAGTTCGAGTGCACCAGCAAAGGCTTTACCTGCCCGAAATGTGGTAACCACGACGCCGCGCGCGTGTCGGTCACTCGCCGCGTATGCGGTTATTTAGGCAGCCCGGACGCTCGTCCGTTTAACGCCGGTAAGCAGGAAGAAGTGAAGCGCCGCGTTAAGCATTTAGGTAATGGGCAGATAGGTTAATTTCGACAGTATTATTGCCCGGCAATGCGATGCTTTTCGGGCCATTTTTTCCGCAACGCAATTCACGTCTTAGCAAGGCAGCAAATGAGTGGGTCCCGGGGAGCTTACATAAGTAAGTGACTCGGGCGCACGAATGCAGCTAACGCAGCTATGGCGCGAATTGATAAGCGGATGAGAAGCAAAAATGAGGTTTCATCAATATTACCCCGTCGATATCGTTAACGGCCCTGGCACTCGCTGCACCCTGTTTGTGTCGGGATGCGTGCATGAATGCCCTGGCTGCTATAACAAAAGCACCTGGCGACTCAATTCCGGCCAGCCGTTTACCAAAGAGATGGCAGACAAGCTCATTGCCGATCTGAACGACACGCGAATCCCTCGCCAGGGTATTTCGCTGTCCGGCGGCGATCCGCTGCATCCGCAAAACGTGCCGGATATCCTGCAACTGGTACAGCGTATTCACGCTGAGTGTCCGGGGAAAGATATCTGGGTGTGGACCGGCTACAAGCTTGATGAACTCAACGCCGCACAAATGCAGGTGGTGGATCTCATCAACGTGCTGGTCGATGGTAAATTTGTGCAGGATCTTAAAGACCCGGCGCTGATCTGGCGCGGTAGCAGCAACCAGGTTGTACATCATTTGCGTTAATCGCTAAAGCCGTTTGTTTGCATCGTGATAAACGGCTAAATGTTCTCGCTTACCTACCGCGACAACAAACACGACCACAACCTCATCCCGAACCTGGTACACCAGACGGTACCCGGACGATTTAAGCTTAATTTTATAGCAGTCAGGAAGACCATTTAAACGGGCAGAGTCAATTCTGGGGTTCAACAACACGTCGGCCAACTTCTTCTTAAACTGAGTCTTCACCGTATCACCCAGTTTATGCCACTCTTTTAAGGCTCTCGGGTCGAATTCCAGTTCATAAGTCATCCAGACTAACCTTGATTCCCTTTTGCGGGCTGGCAAGCCTTTCCCGGACTGTCTGAATGAGTGCATCTTCACTGTCGCTAAGGGTGACGGTTTTCACCGGCATGCGCCCCGTTTCCGCGACGTACTGAAACAGTAATCGCACAGCTTCCGTTGGAGTAATATTCAGTTTTTCCAGCACGGCATAAGCCTCATTTTTGAGTTTGTCATCCAGACGGACGTTCAGCGTGGCCATTATGCCTCCAGTAAAATCGAATGTGTAATGCAGTTTAGCATTACATTCGCATTACATCGAATTCTGGATAACGCCTCTCAAAAACGGCTCACACACTCCATCGCAACCGCTTTGAACTCGGTGAAATGACGGCACGCGCAGAGTCGCGTCATCGCGCGTTCGCGCAGGAAGGTGACGAAGATATCGTAGATAGCCATCGCCTCTTCGTATTCACTCTTGCTGATGGCGAGCAAGAAGATCACGTGGGCCGTTTCATCGCCCCAGGCGATACCCTGTGGGGCGAGGATGGTGTAGACCACCGTTTTCTTTGCCAGCAGACCAAGGGCGTGCGGCAAGGCAATGCTGTCACCCAGCATGGTGCTGACGATGGCCTCACGCTCAACCACCGAATCAAGAAACTCCGCATCGACAAAACCTTCATCCTGCAACTGACGGCATAAGGTTTTGAACAACGTTTGTTGATCCATTGACTCGTCAATCACACGAAAATGGGCGGCCTCGAAGAATTTGTTCAACATCCACGGACGGGTTCTGTCGACCAGCACCAGTTTGCCAATCTGCTCCAGCTGATAATCGGTAGGGAATGGCGCAATCATCACCACCGGCTTATCTTTTTCACCAATCCGCGCGGTTGAGATGACAAAATCTTCGCTGATGCTTTCCCGCTGTTCGTAGTCACGAAGCGTTACGGTATCGACGATCTCTATCTGCGGATACTTACGCGCCAGTACCGCTTCAATCATCCGCGCCATCGCATTTCCGGCATCGCATACCAGCAGAACCTTCGGCTGCCTCTGGTAACCGATGTTGTAACTACGCTCCAGCCCGACGCCAATATGCAGCACGAGGAAGCCAATCTCATTTTCACTGATGGTGTACGGCGTATATTTTCCCCATCCCGAGACGGCGGCCAGCGTCATGTCCCACGCCATGGGGTAGTGCTGTTTAATATTTTCCAACAACGGATTGGGGATCATTATCTGGTAACGCACCCGGGTGATCATCGTCTTAATATGCGTCAGCAGGTCAGCATGCAACTGTTTATCATTCAACAGGTTGTAGTTGTACTGGGTGTTGATAAAACGCAGGATGTAATTGACCAACGCTTCGTCATCATCCGCATTGATAGCACTGGGCGCGATCTCCTGAACCTGGCGGGCAGCAATATGCACCTGTAGCCAGTTTTCTTCGGAAACGGAAAGCGGTTTGTCTGCCAGGCGGTGCAGTACCGCCGCGATTTCCCGCGTGGCCAGGCACACCGATTGATCGGCTTCTTCTGCGGCAAAATCCGGGAGTGGATATCCTTCGCTAATCCGCCGTACCGCCACCGCGCAGTACAAGCGTAAAAACAGCTCGCCCTCATCGGTCAGACGAATATGGAAACGGGCAAAAATGTCCTGCAAAACAGGTTGCAACTGTTCAGGGAGCCCCGCATTCAGCGCTTCTTGCGTCACTAACGGATGCTGCGGATCCTGCTGCGCCAGCGTCCACAGCAGATCGGTCAAACAGGCGCGGATCGCCATTTCGCTGCCGAACAGCTTCATGCCGTGACGGGGACGCGTTTCCAGCGTCAGATGATAACGTTGCAGATGCTCGCGCACCTCAGCCATATCGTTTTGCAGCGTCGCTCGGCTGATAAACCATTCATCAGCTAAATCTTCTAGCTTCAGTGAGAAAGCCGATGTCAGAAAACGTACCACCAGCCAGTGTATCCGTTCCTGGCTGGTGCGTGGGATGCGCAGCAACGTATTGGGCTGCTGCGTTTGCAGGGTGTGAAAGCTTGCCGGGTCGTCAATTTTGAGCTGATATCCATTACCCCGGCTGAGGACAAACTGTGCGCCATACTGGGTGAGCAGCGCGTTTAGCGCGGTGATATCCGCCCGTACGGTGCGTGTGGAAACCGACAACCGCTGCGCCAGCTCGTCCTGTGGAAGCGCTTCGTTTTGCAACATGGCAAACAGCTGTGCTAAACGTTGGTTGGGGAATCGCACGTCAGTTTCCTCATCAGTCAGTTAGCCTACGCAGGCCCGGGTCATCGCCATCAGTTGGCGTACGTCGTCCGGACGAGTGTTACCACTCACCTTATCAATAATCGAACTATAGATGTGAGGAATGATTTTACTCACTCCGGCATCGAGGGCAATTTGCAGGATTTCAGTGAAATTATCCAGATCGATACCGCCGGTTGGCTCCAGCCAGAAGTCATGACGGGCGCAGGCCTGCGCGACCGCAATGTACTCGTCACGGCATTTCAGGCCGCCCATCGGGAAGTATTTAATTGAGCTACCGCCCATGTCTTTGAGCAGCGCAATCGCGGTTTCTACCGACACAATACCGTCCGGCGACTGGCTGCTTAGCGGACCAGTGGAGATTTTCACCCTGCCCGGCGTGCCAGTTGGCGAGACCAGACCGTTGACCACTGTCTCCTGCTGGCCCAGCAGCGCGCGACTGGTAGCCACGCCGGTAAAAACCTGATTGACATGCTGTGGCTGCACCTGACGGGAGATTTCACTGACCATCGCCGACTGGTTAGGATCGCCCGCCCCCAGCCCCACGGAGAGCGCATTGTCGATAAGGGCCGCGTATTCACGCATATCCGCTACCGCGCTTGCGACATCCGGGTAATTTTTTGACAACACGCCAACCAGCACGTGTCCTTCCGCCGCCGCATAAATGTCCCGGGCATTTTCTTTGGAGCCTGCCAGCACGTTCAGGCAGACGCGGTCACGATAAAAGTTAGGGGTCAGTTTCATGCGTTTTTCTCCTGCGAAATCACTTCACCAATTCGACGGGCCACAATCTCCAGCTGCGCGCGATCGACGCTGCGCACATCGGCTTCGATAATGCCTTCATTGGCTTTGTAACCACGGAAGTAAATCGCGTACTCCCCCTGTTTCAGCGCGTCGACCAGTTCCCCCGTGGCGATCCCGGTTACCGCTTCATCAAACTTAATTTCTGTGCGCGCGATGTCGCGCCCTGCACTATCCCACACCACGCGGGCGCTCACGCCGTTAAGCTGGTTCAAGGCATTAATGAACGGCGTCATTTTCTCGACCATCTCCGCGCCGCTCTCTTTCTGCGCGTTCAGATACAGTTCGATGGCGCAGGTCAGGCCAAGAATCCCCTCTTTGCCCACCTTCATCGCCCGGCCAATTCCCGCCGTCTGGCGCTTCACCCACTCAACGTATTGGGTTTTACCAATCACCAGACCACTGGTTGGTCCTTCTATCGCCTTGGCGCCGCTATAAATCACCAGATCTGCACCAACCCGGTAGTAGCACTGCAAATCCTCTTCCGCCGCCGCGTCCACGATCAGCGGCAGATTATGCGTACGCGCCACCACCGCAGCCTGCTCCACGCTGAGCATACTTTTCTGGACGCAGTGGTGAGATTTGATATACAGAATGGCCGCCGTACGCGGTGTAATGGCCGCCGCCAGCTGCGCCGCGGAACATTCGTTGGCATAACCGGCTTCCACTAACTTGCCGCCGCCAAGCGCTACCATGGTGCCTACCGGAGCGCCAAAGTTGACGTTGTGACCTCTGGGCAGCACGATTTCGTTGTTCTCGATGGGCGTGACGTGCAGGTTCTCCAGCAGCCAGTCGCTGTCTTTAACCAATACGCCAGCCACCGACAGGGCAATCCCGGCCGAGGCGCAAGAGACAACCGTTGCCCCTTCCACTTCCAGTAATTTCGCGATGTAGTCGCCGGTTTTATTGACCAGGTCTTTCATCTCGAAATATTGGTTCATTCCCGCCATCGCGGCTTCAACCACTTCTGGTCGCGGCGTGGAAACGCCGAGCGCCGTCATGCGGCCGGAGGTATTAATCACCTGTTTTAAATCGTATTTCTCAAAAATCGAAGGCATGTTCCGCGCTCCCTTGTTCGGTCATATAGCCCTTGCCCGCACGTATTGCGGCAAGCGGCACCAGCAGTTGTTCAGCCTGCAGGCTGTCGTTTTCTGCATCTACCAGCACGGTTGGCTGGCGCTTAAGCGTAAAGAGGGTTAAATCGGCATCCAGACCGACCTGCAGCCGCCCCTTCTGTTTCAGGCGCAGACCATCGGCGGCATTGGCGGTAACGCATTCAATGACCTGCGGAAGCGACATCCCAATGGCGAGGAATTTCGACATCACATTCGCCAGGGAATGCACCGGGCCGCTGATACGGTTACGACAGTAAATATCGGAGCTGATGGTGTGCGGCAAAATACCCAGTTCGATAGCGCGTTTTGCCACCGCAAAGCTCAGGCTGGCGGTGCCATGCCCAACGTCCAGACGCACGCCGCGTGAAATCGCCCGCGTCACTGACGCCCGCAGCTCGCCTTGCGGCGTCAGAATGCGATTCGGCTTACCGTTGTAACAGTGGGTAATGATGTCACCTGCGCTCAGGCGCTCGGCGATCTCATCCAGGTCCGGCGGGTTGTTGCCGATGTGCACCATCAGCGGCAGATCACCGTTCTGCGCTTGCATCGCTTTGGCGCGATCCAGCGGCGTGATGCCATTTTCACCGACTACGCTGCTGCTCATACGTGCCTTCAGACCGACGATAAAATCAGGGTGGCGTTTCACCGCCTCTCGTACCGCATCAGCGTCAATATTGGCCATGTTGGCCAGCTCGTTCTGGGCAATAAGCCCAACGCGGGAGATATTCAGCAACGCGTACACTTCGGTGGCAGCTTCCCGGGTCAGGGTGTAAAAATCGTCGATGTCATCCGCCCCGGTACTGCCCGCATCCACTACGGTAGTGACGCCGGTCGCAATACCAACGCTATCCGGCTGGTCGTGGTAAATCGGGGATTTCGGGTAGCAATGAACGTGGGAGTCAATCCAGCCTGCGCTGACGTAGCACTCACCGCCCAGCTCGATGGTTTTCAGCGCCGGGCCATCAACGTCGCCCAACGCCGCGATCTTGCCGTCTTTGAGCGCAATATCGCTCACCGTATCGTCAACGAGGCGCGCACGGCGCAGGAGTAAATCAAACATGTCTCTCTCCTGTTGAAATGGGGGCGGTCGTGTAGGCCTGATAAGCGCAGCGCCATCAGGCGTCATTGCCGGATGGCGGCTGCGCCTTATCCGGCCTACAACGACACACCATCAACTAATGGCAATCGGGAAGATGGACCCGAGGATCATCGCGCCGAGGATCGCCCCGCCGGTAATCGGTTTTTGCCACAGGTAAAACAGCAGCGCGCCTGCCAGAGAACCGATTCCGATAGGAATCGAAGCCGTCATCGCGCTGAGGATAATCAACGGCCCGAGGAAGCGTCCGGAGGCGTTACCGGCCCCCATCATGACGTCCGCACCGTAGGTCGAGTCACTCTGGTTGATGGTGAACTTACGCGCCAGAATGATGATGTAGCCAATCGCCAGACCAATCACCAGACCGGTGACCAGCGAGGCGGCGAAGTTGGCGACCGGGAAGATAATGCCCGCGCCCAGCAGCAGCGCCGGAACACCTAACCCAACCCCGGTCTGAATCGCCCCGCCGATATCCAAAATCCCCACCAGCGAACCTTCAATGATGCGGGCAAACAGGAAGCTTGCGCCAAATGCCGCCACTGCTCCGTAGGATCCGGTATCCATTCCCGCCTTCAGCATCGCCACAAAAGCCACTTCGTTAAATGCGCCAATACCGTACAGGTAGTACATGTGTGTTCCGGCAAACACGCCAGAGGAGAGCAGGCCCACAAAGATCGGGAACGACCAGTCAGCGAACCAAAAACCTTTATTCTGTTCCATGATGACCTCCGTTATTTGCCGCTGAGCGAGTTGTGGATAAGTTCGAGCCAGTTAGGCACGGTCAGATGGAAGGATTCGATCATCTTCATGTCGAAGCCACGGAAGAAGCCGCTCAGGACAAACAGCGCGACGATAGCCACCATCATCACTTTAGTGACGTGGTTCCAGCCGCTCTCTTCAACACCTTTGCCGATCAGAATGCCGAGAACCAGACCCGGAACGGCGTTACCCATGATCAGCTGCGCCGCGCCGCCAAAAACGGTGGCCCAGAAGCCAGATTTCTTACCGGCGTCGATCGCCGCCAGCCAGAAGATTACTGGCATCACGGTGTTAACCAGCAGGTTAGCCGCGGGAACCAGCACCTTGACGGCGGTAACCTGCAACGCTTCCGGTACGGATGATGCGGTGAGGTTCAGGAAGGTCACCACGATCATCCCGATAACGCCGCAGGCAATTGCCATGCGTTTGGGGTCGTGCAGCGTTTCACCGACGTTGCGATTTTTAATCATCAGCGCGGCGGCGCCCCAGTTGGGGATGATGCGATGGTCGACGTCCTGCGTGAACGCCCCCGCCGCAACAGAGGAAGCCCAGGCGTTAAAGAAGAAGCCCAGGCCGAACGAGAAGTGAGAAGCCGGATCCCCTTCGCAGGAATTCAGTTCTCCCAGAGTACGAAACGCGCCCATCCCTTGAGTGGTAGGCGCATGAAACATGCGTGCAGCCCCAGCGCCGACACCAACGCCAACCAACGCGCCGATGATGAGCGATTTTATTAATATTATCAGGAACATAATTATGCCTTTTAATAGAAAATCAGCGTTGCGTAACGAAATCCACCTTGTCGAGATTGATGGCAGTCACGTTGACGGTCACGTCCAGCTCCACGCTGAAAGTGCGTCTTTCCCGGCGCAAAAAGAGGAATAAAAACGCCTCTTTACGCACCGATTCACGCGCTTGAACAACCTGCACATCCTGTGGCTCAATACGCAGTAAGATATGCGGCGACGCTTTCATCACCGCAGCCTGAACGTGGTTCAGGGCATCGGCAAAGGCGCGAGCTTTGGTCTCGCCCTTACCCGTGACTCTCACCATGGTGGTGAATTGCTCTTTCATGCTTAAGCGCCGTGTTTCTTTTGCCACGCCTGCACCAGGCGCTCGCCGAGCTCTTCTTTGTCCATAAAGCCGAATCCCAGTACGTTGCACCCTTCGTTGATGGCGGTTACCCCTTCATCGACCGAGCGCATGCCGTATTTCGCCTTGTAGCCGTATTTGGTCTGCGTGGTAATCGCACCCGCACCACCGCTGCCGCAAAACGAGATACCAAAGGTGGCGTTTTCCGCTTTCATCACGTCACCCAGCTTCATATCTGCTGCAACGCCCGGCACCACAACGGCACGGCCACCCGCTTTCTCTACGCCTGCCGCCACTTTCTGGCCTTTACCCAGACGATCGCCAATCACTACGGTAATCTGTTCCATCTTTTGCTCCTTAAAGGTTGTCTTTCGCGACTTCGAAGTGCACCGACAGCAGCCAGGCCTCTTCCTCAGGAAGATTGCCAAACTCGGCGACCACGTCGCGGGCAAGCGCCATTGATTCGGCAGATATTTCATCAAACAAGCTTGCATCGACCTCTGGTAAGGGTTCACCCGTTACCGAGCGGTGCGCCATGGCGCGAACATGCGACGTCAGCATCTGTTCCTGTACGGCGTTGGGAATAATGTTGCGTTCACGCAGCAAGGCATACACCTGCGCCAGCATGCGGTCGGCCAGTTCCACCGATTCCCCCATGTCATTCATTACAGCTCCGTTATTCACTCGTCTTACCCCGTTAATGTCTCTGAGGATAAATTAGCGACGGAGGTTATGAGTTTGTAGCGAGTTGTTTTCCACTTCGAAGTGGAAAGGTGTGCAGCGATAGTGATCTGTGCCGCAAAAAGAGCTGGAACCACGATTTATCACTGGAAGAATGTGATTGAGATCGCAAGAGCGAGCAGAAAAATGGAAGGAAGTGCGAACAATGAATGGGCGATAAAAATGAAAAAATGTGATGGGGATAGCGTTTACTTATGGGACGTGCAGTAGCGGGGTGTTGTATCCGACCTACGGGTATGCAGGTCGGATAGCGCAGATTAGCGGAACTTCTTGTGGTTTTCGTTGCGCGTGGTTTTCAGCTCTTCCGCAACGGCTTTCGCCTCTTTAACTTTACCTTCGTTCGCCAGCTTCAACGCACCGTCGATCTGACCGATCAGCGTGTCAAAGCCGTGGCGGAAATCCTTCATCTCCGGGCTGTCCGGGGATTTGTTTTCCAGCTTCGGCGGCGTTCCCTTTTGCGCGTCCAGCGCAGCTGCACGCATTTTGGTTAACGCATCTTTCAGTTCAGTCGCATTATCCGTTTTTTCGACGATTTTCAGGTTGTCGTTGAGGATCCCCATATCGTCTTCAAGATCGGCTGCAAACGCAGAAGAACCAAGAACCAGCGTTGAAGCTGCGACGATCGCTAACAGGTGTTTACGCATTGCTCACTTCCTTTTTTATTATTCAAAAATAAACAAACGCCAGATACCCTCAATAATTCACGCCACAGCTTGAAGTATGACGGGTATTATTGCCCGGCGATCTTCATCTCCGGCAACAGGACCGAACCACACTGAATATTACTGCGCGTTTCAATATCGTTGCCGACGGTGACGATATTACGCCACATCTCTTTTAAGTTACCAGCGATGGTAATTTCACTCACCGGGTACTGAATTTCGCCGTTTTCGACCCAGAAGCCCGCCGCGCCGCGCGAGTAATCGCCGGTAATGCCGCTTACGCCCTGTCCCATCAGCTCGGTAACCACAAGACCTGTGCCCATCTCTTTGAGCAACTGCTCGAAGCTTAGACCCTGTCCCGGAATTCGCCAGTTGTGGATCCCGCCTGCATGTCCGGTGCTCTTAAGCCCCAGCTTACGTGCAGAATAATTGGTCAGCAGCCACTGAGTCAGCACACCGTCTTTAATAATGTCGCGGCGTTTGGTCCGTACGCCTTCGCTGTCGAACGGTGAAGACGCCAGCCCTTTCAGCAGGTGCGGATGTTCTTCAATGGTCAGCCATTCCGGCAGAATTTGCTTGCCCAGCGAGTCGAGCAGGAAGGTGGATTTGCGGTACACCGAGCCGCCCGCAATGGCGCCAACCAGGTGTCCGAACAGTCCGGTCGCCACTTCATTGGCGAAAATCACCGGCGCTTTCATGGTGGAAAGCTTTCGCGGAGACAGGCGAGATAAGGTACGGCGAGCGCAGTCTGCCCCCACCCACTCCGGCGTTTGCAGATCGCCCATCGCCCGGCCAATGGTGTAAGCGTAATCACGCTCCATATCACCATTTTCTTCTGCGATTACGCAGCTGGAAAGGGAATGGCGCGTGGAGCAGTAGCCCTGCAGCATACCGTGGCTGTTGCCAAACACTTTGATACCATAGTGGCTGTTAAAGCTGCCGCCTTCGGTGTTGGTGATGCGTTTGTCGGCCTGCAACGCCGCCTGTTCAGCGCGGGCAGCAAGTTCGATAGCTTCGTCAGGGGAAACTTCCGCCGGGTGGAACAGGTCCAGATCGGGCGCATCAAAGGCCAGCAGTTCTTTATCTGCCACGCCCGCACACGGATCCGGCGATGTGTAACGTGCAATGTCCAGCGCGGCCTGCACGGTGCGTGCAATCGCCTGCGGACTTAAATCGGTGGACGATGCGCTGCCCTTACGGTTCTGGTGGTAAACCGTAATCCCCAGTGCACCATCGCTATTGAATTCGACGTTCTCCACTTCACCATAACGGGTGCTGACGCTAATACCCGTGGTCTTGCTCACAGCGACTTCCGCGCCATCCGACTTACCTGATGCTAATTCCAGTGCCGTCGAGACTGCTTCTTCCAGAATCTTACGCTGCGCTTCAACTTGTGAGATTACTTTCATCGCAAATGCCATAATGTAGAGAGAGTTTCTCTGAAGTCTAACAGAGAACCGTTTTTCAGTGCGCATCTTAACTGGTAACATTAGCCTCTTTTTTTAAGGAGCCTGACATGACTAAGCAGCCCGAAGACTGGCTCGACGACGTTCCCGGTGATGACATCGAAGACGAAGACGATGAAATTATCTGGGTCAGTAAAAGTGAAATAAAACGTGACGCCGAGGAGTTAAAACACCTGGGTGTGGAACTGGTAAAACTGGGGAAAAACGCGCTGGATAAAATCCCGCTCGATGCGGATTTACGTGCCGCGATTGAGCTGGCCCAGCGTATTAAGATGGAAGGTCGCCGTCGTCAGCTGCAGCTGATTGGCAAAATGTTGCGCCAGCGCGATGTTGATCCTATCCGTCAGGCGCTGGACAAGCTGAAAAACCGTCACAACCAACAGGTCGTTGTCTTCCATAAGCTGGAGCAACTGCGTGACCGTATGGTTGACGGTAGCGATGAAGCTATCGAAGAAGTGATGAACCTGTGGCCTGACGCCGACCGTCAGCAACTGCGTTCGCTGGTGCGTAACGCCAGGAAAGAAAAAGCGGGCAACAAGCCGCCAAAATCTTCCCGCCAGATCTTCCAGTATCTGCGTGAACTGGCGGAAAACGAGGCCTAACCTCTTCGTCCGCCGAAAGTGCCGGATGGCGGTGCAAATACCTTATCCGGCCTACGATCCGTTGTAGGCCCGGTAAGCGTAGCGCCACCGGGCATTTTTTTACTCTTCTTCTGCCTGAGCTTTCTTCGCCAGACCATCCAGCAGTTTTTGATGAATACCGCCAAACCCGCCGTTGCTCATCACCAGAATGTGATCGCCAGGCTGTGCGGTTTTCACCACCATATCTGCCAGTGCATCCACATCGCCGCTCCAGTGTGCCGGCTGAACGCAGGCTTCAGCGACTTCTGCTACCTGCCACGGAATGTGCGGGGGTTGCAGCAGGAACACTTCGTCTGCACGCCCTAACGACGGCGCCAGATCGTCTTTGCACAGACCCATTTTCATGGTGTTCGAGCGAGGTTCCAGCACCGCGATGATGCGCGCCGTGCCGCCCACTTTACCGCGCAGTGCCGCAAGCGTTGCCAGAATGGCCGTCGGGTGATGGGCAAAATCGTCATACACCGTCACGCCATTGGCTTCACCGCGCAGCTCAAGACGGCGACGGGCGTTGATGAACGAGCCCAATGCATTGGCCGCATCCGCAGGCACGACGCCAACATGACGCGCGGCTGCAATCGCCATCAGGCCGTTGTGCATGTTGTGCTCGCCCACCAGGCCCCACTTCACTTCGCCGACTTTTTCACCGTCCAGCCACACTTCCCACTCGGAGGCATCGGTGGTCAGCTTTTTCGCCTGCCAGTGACCTTGTTCGCCCACCAGCTCTTGTTCGCTCCAGCAGCCCATCGCCATCGTCTGTTTCAGATTGATGTCGTTTTCCGGGTAGATGATGCGTCCCTGGCCCGGCACGATACGCACCAGATGGTGGAACTGTTTCTGAATAGCTTTAAGATCGTCAAAGATATCCGCGTGATCGAACTCAAGATTATTGAGGATCAGCGTGCGCGGGCAGTAATGTACGAATTTAGAACGCTTGTCGAAGAACGCACAGTCGTACTCATCCGCTTCAATCACGAAGAAGTCGCTCTCGCCGAGGCGCGCGGAAACCTCAAAGTTGCCCGGAACGCCGCCGATCACAAAGCCAGGTTTATAGCCGCAGGCTTCGAGGATCCAGGTCGCCATCCCGGCGGTGGTGGTTTTACCGTGCGTACCCGCAACCGCCAGTACCCAGCGATCGCGTAAGACAAAGTCATGCAGCCACTGCGGGCCTGACATGTACGGAATGTTCTTTTCCAGCACCGCTTCCACGCACGGATTACCACGGGTCATGGCATTGCCGATGATCACCAGGTCCGGCTGCGGGTCGAGCTGGCTGGCATCGTAACCCTGAATCAGATCAATGCCTTGCTTCTCAAGTAAGGTACTCATCGGCGGATACACATTGGCGTCCGAACCGGTTACTTCATGACCGAGCGAGCGCGCCAGCATCGCCAGACCGCCCATGAAAGTGCCACAAATTCCCAAAATATGAATGCGCATACGTCACTATCCTTTTTTAATCTGGGGGCCATTTTACGCACATGTCCGGCAAGTGAGAAACGCATTTCAGGATATTCCGCAGTTTGCTGGCGCGATTCACCTAAGCGCAGCAATGGAAATATTTGTTAATATTGTTGCGGTCGCTTTACTCCACATAAATTGCAGGGAAAGTGTTATGAAAACGTTAGGTGAATTTATTGTCGAAAAGCAGCACGAGTTTTCTCATGCTACCGGTGAGCTCACTGCTTTGTTGTCGGCAATAAAGCTGGGCGCCAAGATCATCCACCGCGATATCAATAAGGCCGGTCTGGTCGATATCCTGGGTGCCAGCGGTGCTGAGAACGTGCAGGGAGAGGTTCAGCAAAAACTCGATCTGTTCGCGAACGAAAAACTGAAAGCTGCACTGAAGGCGCGCGACATTGTGGCGGGCATTGCCTCAGAAGAAGAAGATGAAATCGTCGTCTTTGAAGGCTGTGAACACGCTAAATACGTTGTGCTAATGGATCCGCTGGATGGCTCATCCAACATCGATGTTAACGTCTCTGTCGGTACGATTTTCTCTATTTACCGCCGCGTAACCCCAGTCGGCACACCGGTCACGGAAGAGGATTTCCTGCAACCGGGCAACAAGCAGGTTGCTGCAGGTTACGTTGTTTATGGTTCTTCCACCATGCTGGTGTATACCACCGGCTGTGGCGTACATGCCTTCACTTACGATCCTTCTCTGGGCGTATTCTGCCTCAGCCAGGAACGTATGCGCTTCCCGGCGAAAGGCAGCACGTACTCCATTAACGAAGGTAACTACATCAAATTCCCGAACGGCGTGAAGAAGTACATTAAATTCTGCCAGGAAGAAGATAAGCCAACCCAGCGCCCGTATACCTCGCGCTACATTGGCTCTCTGGTTGCAGATTTCCATCGCAATCTGCTGAAAGGCGGGATCTACCTGTACCCAAGCACCGCCAGCCACCCGCAAGGGAAACTGCGTCTGCTGTATGAATGCAACCCGATGGCCTTCCTGGCCGAGCAGGCGGGCGGCAAAGCCAGCGATGGTAAAGAACGCATTCTGGATATCACCCCAGAAAGTCTGCACCAGCGCCGCTCCTTCTTCGTGGGGAACGACCATATGGTTGAAGATGTAGAACGCTTTATCCGCGAGTTCCCGGACGCGTAAGTATCATTCATCGCACGGACGTAGGCCGGATAAAACGCGTAGCGTTGCCATCCGGCCTACAAAATCCATCGTCCGGTTACGCTTTCTGTAGCTTAAATACGGCCATTGCTTCGATTAGCGCTGAAGACTGCTCTTCCAGCGAGCGGGTAGCCGCTGAAGACTGCTGCACCAGCGCCGCGTTTTGCTGCGCCGTTTCATCCATCTGAATTACCGCGATATTCACCTGCTCTATGCCGCGACTCTGTTCCTGGGACGCACTGGCAATTTCACGCATCAGTTTGGTCATACGCATAACCTCGGTCGCGATTTCATCCATGGTTTCGCCCGCCTGCTGCGCCAGTTCACTGCCTTCCCCCACATGGGTGTGCGAATCGCTGATTAGCGTACGGATCTCTTTGGCCGCCTCGGCGCTGCGGCTGGCCAGATTACGCACTTCACCAGCCACAACCGCAAAGCCCCGCCCCTGCTCACCAGCTCGCGCCGCTTCAACGGAAGCATTGAGCGCCAGAATATTGGTCTGGAAAGCAATGCCATCAATCACGCTGAGGATGTCGGCGATTCGGCTGGAACTGCCGGAAATATCGCGCATTTTCTCGATCACATAGCACACCATTTCGCTACCGCGATCGGCAGTATCCGACACCGATTTTGCCAGCTGGTGCGCCTGTTCCGCGTTCTGCGCATTCTGTTTCACCGTCGCCGTGAGTTCTTCCATGCTGGCGGCGGTCTGCTCCAGCGAAGTGGCTGTCGATTCAGTGCGTTGCGCCAGATGCTGGTTCCCGGCCGTCAGTTCACGACTGCCAATATCAATTTGCGAGCTGGCATCGCGTACGCGCTGTACCGAGTCGCCCAGCGCATGGCGCATGTCATCCATTGCTGCGTTCAGGCGGTTGAATTCGGCGCTGGCCGACAACGCGGTAACCGGCGACAAATCCCCCGTTGCCAGACGTTCCAGTTGCTCAACCATGTTATCCAACGGTTTGAGAAACTTATTTCGCAGCATAAACCAAATGACCGCCAGCAATGCGATAGCAGCCAACATTGCAGCGCTCATAATACCGTTATAAATCAACGAGGTAATGACACGGGTAGAAGCATATAGCCCCATGCCACCGGTCAGTAACAGCAGGAACGTCAGCAGAGACAATAACACCAACAAACTTGATCGAATTGAAAGGGATTTTGGCATCGTTATATTTCCGGTTGTAGGGTTAAAACAGACCTGTACAGAACCTATCGACTACAACCGGAAAAAGTTTAGGTATTTAAATGTTTTGTGCAAAATCAGGATGTTACTTTGGTGTTGCCGCCGTACCCACTCGGGTAACCGGCGAGCTTTGACGATTTTCCCAAAGCACCGTCAGACCGCGTTGTAACGCTATAAAAATAAACAATAAAATGCCAATCGCGATCTTCGTCCACCAGGAACTTAATGTGCCGTCAAAATTAATGTAGGTCTGGATCAGCCCCTGAATAGCGACGCCAAACAACGTCCCTAACACTGTACCGACCCCACCGCTGAGCAGCGTTCCACCAATCACAACTGAGGCTATCGCATCCAGTTCGACGCCAACGCCCGCCAGCGCATAGCCCGCCTGGGTGTAAATGGAAAAGACAATGCCGGCAAGCGTCGCAAGCCCGGTAGACAGCATATAAATGCGGATGGTGGTGCTGCGGGTTGAGATGCCCATCAGGTTGGCAGAAGTGGCGTTGCCGCCAATCGCGTAAACCTGATTACCAAAGCGCGTACGGTGCGCCAGGAATATGCCGATGACGACAACCGCCAGCATCAGCAATCCCATCGCGCTCAGGCGACCACCGCCGGGAATTTTCCATGCCAGGCTTGAGAGCATGTCATAAACCGGATGGTTAATTGGGATGGATTCTTCTGAGACCAGATAGCTGACGCCGCGCAGGAAGAACATTCCCGCCAGAGTGATAATAAATGCTGGGATCTTCAGCGCATCAATCAGTAACCCCATAAACGCACCAAACGCGCAGCCCATCAGCAAAACCAAAGGGAACGCCAGCAGCGGAGAAATGCCCCAATAGCCAATGGCCTTCGCCAGAAATACGCCGGTAAAGGCGATCACCGAGCCAACGGAAAGGTCGATCCCGCCAGAGAGGATCACGAAGGTCATGCCTACGGCAATAATGCCCAGAAAGGCGTTATCGGTCAGGATATTGCAAATGACCCGGGTGGAAGCAAAAGCGGGAAACTGCGTCAGGCAGTAGAGATAACCCAGCACAAACACGCCGAGGGTGATCATCAGCGGTAAATTACGTTTTATCATGACCACGCACTCCTTTTATCAGGCTGATAAAGCGTTGTGACTGCACGACCAGCACACACAACACCACCACGGCTTTGACCACCTGATTCAGTTCCGGCTGGAAGCCCGACAGCAGAATCCCGGTGTTCATGCCCTGAATAATCAAGGCGCCGATCACCGACAGCAGCAGGTTAAAGCGCCCGCCCATCAGCGACCCGCCGCCGATAACCACCGCCAGGATGGCATCCAGCTCCAGCCATAATCCGGCGTTATTGGCATCTGCCCCGCGAATGTCCGCCGTGACGATAATGCCAGCGATAGCCGCGCACAGGCCGCTCAGCACATAGGTGAGTATCACGATAATGCGGGTGTTCACCCCGGCGTTTTTTGCCGCACGAATGTTGATACCCACCGCTTCGATAAACATACCCAGCGCCGTTTTCCGCGTCAGCAGCCAGAACACCACCAGCGTGAGCAGTGCAATAATTACCGGCGTAGGGAACAGTAAGAGCGAGCCGCTGCCAAACCAT
Source organism: Citrobacter sp. MGH105 (assembly GCF_001037485.2). Taxonomy (NCBI): domain Bacteria; kingdom Pseudomonadati; phylum Pseudomonadota; class Gammaproteobacteria; order Enterobacterales; family Enterobacteriaceae; genus Citrobacter; species Citrobacter sp. MGH105. The sequence continues at coordinate 4,511,408 of NZ_CP073048.1, forward strand.
GACAGTTCGGGCGAGTTAAAGGTGACGATCTGCCCGGAAGTGATAAGCTGCGCCACCCCGCGCCCGGCCACCATCAGGATTAGCGTGGCGACAAACGGTTGGATCTTGAGGATGGCCACCAGAATCCCATTCCACAGCCCAGCCAGAATGCCGGATCCTAAGGCAGCAAGCAGCACCACCGGCAGACTGTGCCCGGCCACCGTCATCGCCGCGGTAGTGGCGCCAGCAATAGCCATGACGGCCCCCACGGAAAGGTCGATGCCACCGGTTGCAATCACCAGCGTCATACCAATCGCCAACAGCGCCACGGGAGCGGCGCGGTTGAGAATATCAATCGGGCTACCGAACAGCCGACCATCCTGCAAAATCACCTGGTAAAAGTGCGGGGCGACCAGGCTATCCACCAGCAGCACCAGCAGTAACGCCACCAGCTGTGGCATCCCCTTTGGCCAACGGAACCGCCGTTTAGACGGATTGGATTGAGGGAGAGATTGAGGCATCACCATAGTCTCCTTAGGCCGCAATGGCATTCATGATCGCCGGTACGGACAGTTCAGCCAGGGGGATCTCGGCCACCTGTTTGCGATCGCGCATAATAATGACCCGATCGGCATAGCCCACTAACTCTTCCAGTTCGGATGAAATGACCAGCAGCGCCAGACCATCCGCGCACAGCGTTTCGATCAGGCGGATGATCTCCGCATGCGCGCCAACGTCGATCCCACGCGTGGGTTCATCGAGGATCAGGAACTGCGGTTTGGTCAGTAACCAGCGCGAGAGCAGTACTTTTTGCTGATTGCCGCCGGAGAGAAATTCGATCGGTTGCTCAGCGTTCGGAGTACGAATACCAAGCTGGCGGATAAAACGCTCGGCAATCTCGTTTTGCTCTTTCCGGGGAATAGGCCGCAGCCAGCCGCGCTGCGCCTGCAATGCCAGAATGATGTTTTCCCGCACCGAAGCGGCAGCAATAATGCCATCCGTTTTGCGATCCTCCGGACAGAAACCGATCCCCAGACACGAAGCCTGATGTGGCGATCGCAAGGTCTGCGGTTTGCCTTTAATCAGCGCACTTCCGCTGTCGGCGGGTTTAATACCGAAGATCACCTCCGCCGTTTCCGTTCGCCCGGACCCCAGTAGTCCGGCGAGGCCGACGATCTCACCGGGACGCACCTGTAGATCAAATGGCGCGATGGTGCCTTTTTTGCCAAAGCCGCTGAATGCCGCCACCGGTTTATCACTCAGCAACGTGCGGCCCGCACGCTGTAGTGCATGGGTATCCAGTTCACGGCCCAGCATCATTTTGACCAGTTCGATCTGAGGCAGTTCTCGGGTTTCACGGCAGCCAACGAAGCCGCCGTTCCGCAGGACGGTAATGCGATCGCTGACCTGATAAACCTGATCGAGAAAGTGGGTGACGAAGATCAGACTGACGCCCCGATCGCGCAGATGTCGCATCAGGCCAAACAGCATTTCAACTTCCTGGGTATCGAGGCTGGCGGTGGGTTCATCGAGGATCAGCACTTTCGCGGAGAGATCGATCGCCCGACAGATGGCGACGATTTGTTGCATCGCCACGGAAAAGCGGTTCAGCGGCTCGCGCACGTCAAGGGAAAAACCGTATGACGCCATCAGTTCCGTCGCGCGTTTTTCCATCTGCTTGCGCTGAAGCAGGCCAAAACGCCGCGGTTCACGACCAATAAATAAGTTATCGGCAACCGACATATTGGGCAGCAGGTTCACTTCCTGGTACACGGTGCCAATCCCCAGTTGTTGGGCATGGGCGGTGTTTTTGGGGGTGATCGGTTGGCCTTCAAGCCAGATAGTGCCGCGATCGGCATGGTAAACGCCGGTCAGCGCTTTGATGAGCGTCGATTTGCCGGCTCCGTTTTCTCCCAGCAGCGCCATAATCTCGCCACGACGCAAGCTGAAATCCACGTTATCCAACGCTTTGACGCCGGGAAAGAATTTGCTTAATCCTTCGGTGCGGAGGATTTCCTGATGTTGGTCGGTGGTCATGGTTCCCCCTGCATCACGCCGGATGGCGCTACGCTTATCCGGCCTACAAAAGAGCGTAATGTAGGCCGGGCAAGCGCAGCGCCCCCGGCATTTTCATGAAGGCTTAGTAGCCCATGTTTTTCTTCTTCTCTAACTCTTCTTTTGCCGTATCCGGCAGATAGAGGATCGACTTGGTAATGGTCAGCTTCTCAGGCATCGTGCCGTCTTTTTTGAATTTCTCCAGCGCGTCGAATGCCGGGCCGGCCATATTCGGCGTCAGTTCGACGCTGGCGTTGGCTTCACCATCAATCATCGCTTTGTAGATATCCGGTACGCCATCGATAGAACCGGTGAGAATATCTTTGCCAGGTTTCAGGCCCGCTTCTTTGATCGCCTGAATCGCACCGATCACCATGTCATCGTTGTGGGCGTAAACCATACAGATGTTCTTGCCGTTGTTTTCCGCTTTGATAAAGCTCTCCATCACTTCTTTCCCTTTACTGCGGGTGAAGTCACCGGACTGAGAGCGAATAATTTTGATGTTTGGCGCATTAGCGATAGCTTCAGCAAAGCCTTTCTTACGATCGATCGCCACGCTGGCCCCAACGGTCCCTTGCAGCTCAACGACGTTACACGGCTTGCCATCCACTTGTTTAATCAGCCAGTCGCCGATCAATTTACCTTCCAGCACGTTGTCGGCGGTGACGGTGGTCATATAGAGAGATTTGTCTTTTACATCGATGGAACGATCGAGCAAAAAGACCGGAATGTCGGCATCTTTAGCTTCTTTTAACACCGGCTCCCAACCCGTTGCCACGACCGGCGCAATAAAGATGGCGTCGACGCCCTGCGCAACAAATGAGCGGACTGCTTTAATCTGGTTTTCCTGCTTTTGCTGGCCATCAGCGATTTTCAGCGTAATTCCCCGCTTTTCGGCCTCGCTTTTCGCGACGTTGGTTTCTGCGGCGCGCCAGCCGGATTCAGAGCCAACCTGCGAAAATCCTACGGTTAAAGGGGCTGCCATTGCCATAGACGACATGGCTGCCGAAACTGCTGTGACTAAAAGTAAGCGCTTCCACATAAGTGCATCCTCGTAGGGTGATTATTGTTGGTTAATTAACCGTTGCGAAAAAACTATAGACAATTGAGCATGTAACGGATTGCGTTACATCACACTTCAAAAAAGTAAATAAAACGTTAATCACAACTTTGTAATCGCTTTCATCTCACTATGAAAAATGCGGCTGAAGATATGGATTTTTCTGTCACGAGAGAGAGATAAAAAGAAGAAAATGCACGCAGAGAAAGCGAAAACAAGCGGAGACATTCCGCGCGAGTTGGCTATAATACCCGCCACTTGTTTGCCATAGCTTATTTAAAGGAAACAGACATGAGCTTACTCAACGTCCCTGCCGGTAAAGACCTGCCGGAAGATATCTACGTTGTTATCGAGATCCCTGCGAACGCAGATCCGATCAAATACGAAGTTGACAAAGAGAGCGGCGCCCTGTTCGTTGACCGCTTCATGTCCACCGCGATGTTCTATCCGTGCAACTACGGTTACATCAACCACACCCTGTCTCTGGACGGTGACCCGGTAGACGTTCTGGTCCCGACTCCGTACCCGCTGGAGCCAGGTTCAGTGATCCGCTGCCGTCCGGTTGGCGTACTGAAAATGACCGACGAATCCGGTGAAGATGCGAAACTGGTTGCGGTACCGCACACCAAGCTGAGCAAAGAATACGATCACATCAAAGATGTGACCGACCTGCCGGAACTGCTGAAAGCGCAGATCACCCACTTCTTCGAACACTACAAAGATCTCGAAGCGGGCAAATGGGTAAAAGTTGACGGTTGGGACAACGCTGAAGCCGCTAAAGCTGAAATCGTTGCTTCCTTCGAGCGCGCGAAGAAGTAAGTTCGCTTTCTAAAGTCAGCATAATTGATTGAAGCCCCTCGTTTTATGAGGGGCTTTTTTTGATACTACTCTAAAAGATTAGTTTCAGTTCAGGCTTCGTTTCAAAAAAACGTTCCTGCTCCTGCAAATCTATTAACCTACTAGCCCCTTCGGGTATTTTGGTTCTCGAAACCGTTACTCCTGATTTACAGGTCTCACACCAGATAATCTTCCATCCTATATCACTATTATCGAAACCAAGATATTGATAAGAAAGTCCCTTTTCACCACAGTTCAGACAGTCAGTTAACACATATAAACTATCACTCCGCGGCAGGTGTCTTAACCAATCAATATACCTCACTGAATTTTTCATCAATTGATTCATAGAGATGCTTTCAAGCTACACTGACTCGCACCACTGTCTATTCAACCGAGTTATTTCGCTGAGCAACTGACCGTCATCAAGATCATCATCATCTCTTAATTCAGAATCTGAACAATACTGGTCAACCGCAGTAAATACCCGATCCAGATATACTTGAGTGTTGACTTCAAGGTTACTAACATCATCTGATGTCTCTATAGTATCTCCAGGCATCAAGGTATTGCTTATCAAACTCTGAAGCAGATAGCACACCGGAAAGAAAGGAATCGATTAACCACTGACTGGCATTGGTCATTCTGCTATTAATCTCCTGAATGACGGTTTTTTACATACTCATGCCCTTCATCAGTAACCCGATAGTCAGGTTGAGTAGCATTTTCGATATCAATGATTTCTACAAGGCCCTGATCAGCCAAGCTATTAACAATTCTGACTACATTACCAAAACCTGGAATATCTCTTACAGAAAGTACCCGATCAAGAAGATAACAATTCCAGTTTTTGTCTTTCTCAGCCATAACTTTCAGTACGTTAAATTCAATTTCATTAATCATCTAGTATCGCATCCGGGTGATATAAATCTGAAGCTTTTAGGTTATACTCTTCCAGAGTAGCAGTATGGGCATTATTCCACAGTTCATACCCCTCAAAACCTTCCGGTTCGCCGGTCTCCCAACCTAAATTGCAATAACGCTGGAACTCCCGACATTCATGAGTATAGTAATTCAAATCAACTTGCTCATGGAGGATTTTACCATCAGCAATGTCCTTCAAGCGTTTAATCATTACATCATTGGCAGGATCATGCTTAAACCGCGACACATGCTTTTCTACGACAGCTATACCGTCATAGTTGATAGTGACACCATCCGTGGTTAAATTCTCAATAGGCCCTCCAGCTAAATCGGGATTAAAAGGGCGTCCTGATGATATTCCTCTGGCACCAAAATGCTCCAATTCCTTAAGTACCCGAATCTCCGATTCTAACTCCATCCTCCCAAGTCCATAACCTGCGGCAATTGAGGCCGCTATGATGGCAGTACTGACCGTTTTCTCATTAAGAACCTGGTCATAGCCTTTGACGGCATCACCCCCCAATTTTTCTGCAGTATCCCTGAACCCCTCGATGTTGCCGTTATAAATCCCCCCAGCCGCCAGCAGTCGGCCTACACCAGCACTGTTAAGAGTTTGCGTCTGGGGTTTCGGCACAGGAACAAACAGCTTATTGTACTCCGCAGGTAGAGCAAGATAGCTAAACTCAGTATTACTTATCAGATGTTTACTGAGAATATAATCATAACCAACAGATATTGCTTCTGTATGTATCTCGTCATTTATAACTCTCATCTGAATGCTTGATATTGAAGCACCTCTGAGCTGTATATAATAATACTTCTCCCATTGACCATATCTATTTATGCGATAAAACCAAAACTCTAGAAACAGGTTTTCATTGTTATTATCGCATTCATTAATAGTGGTGAGCTTTTATCTATTTGCTTACTGAATGTTAAGCTCTGTAGATTTGCACCTTTTCCTGAATTCGTCACCTCCGAACACAAAGAAAAAACAAATATTTCATTCACATGGTTTCGTTGCCAACGATTACCGATTGAATCAGTTGTACCACATCTACAAGAAATATCACCTTGCTGTTCACCAATAAGTTTAAGATAAACAATATTGCTCATCCATTACTATCCTCCATGTTAGTAAATTTATACCTGAGTAATATTGCCTATGGCGTTTAATTATTTATGCCAGGCAGATCAAATTAAATAATTTTTTTATAACTATAAATACGGAGAATATTATTTCAGGAATAATTAGATATATTAATTAACATAACCTCATTGCAGTAACGGCAACTGAGCTATCGTGATTTTTGCTGTAAATACACACACATAAACCATGCCTATAAACACCTACCAGATTGGGTAGTCACATTTCATTTATCTTAATTGCGAATGAGATTAGATCTCATTATCATCTCAAGCATGTAAATAAATGTGAATAAAAGTCAATGAACCTCCACAATGTGAAGTCCCTGAAACGCTATTCCTGCGTGGCTCTCGCCACAGCACTGTTATTTACCAGCCTGTCCAGCGTGGCGCAGACGCTACCTGAGCAAGATTTTCTGACCCGCGACGTTGGCAACGGCGTGTATGAACTGGCGGTTGATAGCCAGCAGAATGCGCTTTTTGCTGCCTCGTCGCCGTCGTTTGATAAAGATAAAACCAGCGGGCTTATCTATAAACTCGATCTGGAGAAGCTCACCACGACTGAAGTTATCGAAACCAGCCGTCGTGCCTTTGCCACTGCCCTGGATGCAGGAAACCAGGTGCTCTATGTCGGCAACACGCTGGAGGGTTCGGTCACGCTCATTGATACCCGCAGCGGTAAAGAGCTGGCGATACTGCAACTGAGCGAAGCCAAAAACCCGAAAGAAATTGTCCATACCCGCGAAATGGTGCTCGATAAACAGCATCACCGCCTGTACGTTTCCGGCGTGGCTGAAAAGGGTATTGTCTGGGTGGTGGATACGCAAAAGCACGAGAAAATCGCCACCCTTGAAAACATGGGCCAGTATCCGACCGGTATGGCCGTAGATGCCAATAAGAACCGCCTGTATGTCGTAAATGGCCGCAACGAACTTATTACGCTGGATACCACTAACCATCAAATTATTAACCGCTTTAGTATTGAGCCAGGCAAAAAACATTTTTTCCTGAATATTGCTTTGGATGCAAAAAATAATCGCGCATTCCTGACCGATCCTGATTTAGCGGATGTACTGGTTGTTGATATTAATACCGGTAAGGTTATTGCCCCCATTAAGGTTATCAACTCCCTGGCAGTGATATATAACGAAAAGCGCCAGGAAGTGTATATCACCCACCGTAATGCAAAGCGCATCAGCATTGTGGACAGCAAGACTTATCAGGTAAAACAAAGCATTGAAACCAATGCGTTACCTAACAGCCTGGCGCTCTCGTCTGATGCCAACACCCTGTATGTCAGCGTCAAACAGCCGGAAAAAATGACCGGTGTGAAGCCCGACTATGTGCTGAAAATCGACCTCTCCAAATATTAATAATTAAAAACGCTTCTGACACCTTGCAGCTTTTCTGGGCTGCAAGGTGATGCTTTTATTTTTTACTTTTCAGGTGTCTATATTATGAAAACGCGTCAACTTATTACGCTGACAGGGATCGTTGCATTCTCAGGCGGTGTTATTTTCCCCACTCAGGCAGAAGAACTCACCGAAACCTCACGCAATAGCGAAGATGAAATGGTGATCACCGCATCCGGGTTCTCGCAGCAAAAGCGCGAAGCGCCGGCCACCATTTCCGTTATCGATCGTAAAACGCTGGATATTCAGCCGGACCGTAGCATTGGTGAAGCGATTAAAAACCTTCCTGGCGTCTCGGTCACCAACAGCAGCGGTATGAACGCTGGCAGCATTATGATCCGCGGCATGGACCCGTCCTATACCGCGTTTATGGTCAACAGCGTCAAACAAAATACCGGTGAATCTCGCCCTTACGGACATGACATCGGTACTGAAGCCAACTTCTTACCGCCGATGGAGGCCATTGAGCGTATCGAAGTTATCCGCGGGCCCATGTCCTCGCTGTACGGATCAGATGCCATCGGCGGTGTGGTCAACGTGATTACCAAAAAACCGTATGGCGCAAAAGAGTGGACGACGGCAATTGCCGCCAATACCTGGCTTCAGGAACACCAGTATTTGGGTAATACCAGCCAGATGAATCTGTTTACCATGGGGCCGATTGTGCCCGATGTTCTCGGCCTTAGCGTAGCGGCCTACTGGCTCGACCGTCGCGATGACGATCGCAATAACTATTTCGGCAAACACAACCGTAAATCCGTTGATATGACGCTGGGCCTGGCCGCTAGCGAAAATAACCTGTTCGATCTCAATGTGGTCACCGGTGAGCAGGAGAAAAACCGTACCCAGAAGCGCGGCGCGCCGTGGTCATGGCTGTTCGATCGTAACGCCGCCACCCTAACGCATACCGGCTGGTATGCCGACGACACCATCGCAACGACCAACTACATAAACTATGAAAAAGGCCGTTCGAAGTACGTTTATGACAGCCAGTCGCCGCAGTATGTGCAGATGGAGAACTACGTCGCCAATTCGCAAACCACCTTCACGCTCGACAACCATAAACTGACCGTTGGGGCGAATTTCACCCGCGAAGAGCTGAATGACCGCTTTGATGTGGCCAACAAAACGCTGCCCGGATCTGAGCCAGTGACAAAAATCAGCCGTAACGGTTGGGCATTGTTTGCTGAAGACGGCTGGAGCATTGACGACTTCATCCTGACCACATCAGCGCGTATGGACCAGGATGATAACTTTGGCACACATATTACGCCGAAAATGTACGGTAACTGGGCCTTCAGCAATGACTGGGCGCTGAAGGGCGGCGTTTCCGCAGGTTATAAAAAACCTGAGCTGCGTGCGACATCCAGCGACTTTGTCACCCCATACGGCTCGACTGTACCTTATCCCTTCCTGACCGTCGGTAACGACGATCTGAAACCAGAACAAAGCGTTAACTCTGAGCTGGGCCTCTACTGGACGGGGAATGCGCTGTCACTGGATAGCACCGTCTTCTATACGCAGTTCAAAGACAAAATTGCTGAACAAACCATTTGCGAAACCACATCGACGAATCAGTGCTCCGTGAATGGCTACAAGGCGGACTCCGTCAGTAAATACTTCAACGTCAGCAAGGCGGACGTGTACGGCATAGAACTGAATGCCGACTGGCAGATTAGCGCCGATGTAAAAGCCAACGCTAACTACACCTGGAACCATAGCGAACAGAAAAGCGGCGTAAACAAAGGCTACGCGCTCAACGATTACCCGCGCCATATGGCGAACCTGTCGCTGAGCTGGGCGGCAACGCAGAGTCTGGACGTATGGAGTACGGTGAATTACCGCAGCAGTAACCGCAACAGCGGCAATAACTATAAGTACGATGACTACACGATGGTCGACGTAGGCGTACGTTATAAGCTCAATAAGCACACGCAGCTGATGGCAGGGATCTACAACGTGCTGGATGAAGATCCGAAACTGACGACTGCATGGAATGAATCCGCGCAGGTGGAAGGACGCCGCTATAACCTCGGCGCGCGCGTGGAGTTTTAAGCCTTTAATAAACAACGCCACCCGAAGGCGGCGTTGTTTATTCTGGTAGACGATATATCAGTACTGGTCTCTGTCTAACCAGTTACCGCTTTCAATCAGCGTTAAGCCATCAACCGGACGTTGGTACACGTACATCCATGCACTTCCGTACGGCGTTTGAATTAACTGGCGTGCGTATTCACCGCCGCGGGTACGCAGAGCGTCAAGCTCTGCCAGCGTGGCGTTATCAATACGATAAACTTCCCCGTGTACTGTTCCATTTCCCGGAACCGCGCCTGGATAGTGGCCCAGGCTGTACAACTGGTAGTTATCGATACTGAAATTTCCCAGCAACAGGGCATTGGTCATCCAGTGGCTGTTGCCTTGTTTGGTTCGTAAACTGCCGTAGACAAATATTCGCATTGCTAAAACTCGAACTGATAGAGCAAATCAAGTGCCTGATCTACGCCAGACACTGCTTCCAGATATAGCTTAGGCATCAGACGATAACGTAGCGTGAGTGTCGCTAAGGAGTCAAATATACCCACACCATATTTCACCTGCAGACCTGGCAGTACGTATCCGCTGACAACCACCTGAGATGAGTCGCCCACCCCTTGCGTGTCCAGTGCCAGATTGCTTACGCCAAATGTCTCCCCGATTTTACCCACAACCTGACCACTTTGTGCAACCCCCAGACCAATAAGCATTGAAGTCATCGCTGCGCTATCGCTCTGTTCGCTATCCAGCCCTTGTCCACGTAGCAGGTAGGAAAGCGCCATTTGCTGCGACATTGCCGGGTCGGAGAAGATCTCCGCCTTCGGTTCATCGGCGGTACCGGTGACGCGAACGCCAGCGATCACGTCGTCTTCGGTGGCATCTGGGTTACGAATCGCTTCGATGTTGAGCAACGGCTGATCCGGCGGACCGGAGAACAACAGCTCGCCCTTACGCACAATCAGATCCTGACCATAGGCGTGGAAGCGACCGCTCGGGATATTAATTTGCCCGTTAAGCCCCAGACCTTGCTTATCCTGCACCACTTTCAGATCGCCCGTCAGACGCGCTTTCAGACCAAAGGCGTCAAGACGCACGTTGTTACCGACGTGGATGTTCAGGTTGCTGTTGATCGGAATACCGGCGGTCTGCGGTTTCTCCGGCTGCAGATTGTTGTTAAGCATAACCATATCGCTGGAAACCCCAACCGCGCTTTCCGGCAGGTCATGTACCACGATACGCGCCCACGGCACATCCACGTTGCCATCGAGAGTAAACAGGCTCGGCGTGGCTTCAAAGACCACGTCCGGCGATACGTCGAGGCGGACCATCGGCGGTACGGTAATACGTACCCTGCTGCCTTTAGCCGCGACACGCGCCCGCCAGTTGTCTATCTGACTCCAGTCGGCATCGCCGCTCAGGTTAATTTCGCCCTGCTGCGTACGCACCACGCCCGCCAGCGTTGAGCGTGTTCCGGTGAAGTTAACGGCTAACTGGCTTGGCTGCATGTCAAACGGCATGAAGTTACCGTCGATATCCAGACCACTCAGTTGCAGCTGTCCGAGCAACTGCGGGCTTTGCACATCGCCGCCCAGCCGCAGGTTGGCGTTGATCATCCCTGCCGCTTTTTCACCGCGCGAGAAGATGGGGTTCACCATCGCCAGATTGAAGTTGCGAATATTGACGTTACCGCCCAGATTACGACGCCCTTGCGGATCCGTTACCTGCACCTGTCCGTCAAACTGCCCGTTGTTGGTCAGACGAATCAGCCAGCCCAACTCGGCACGGTTATTGTGCAGGTCGGCGGTCAGATTCAGCGTTTCAAACGCCACGGGGAGCGGGGCATCATTCACGCTTTGCGTGACCTTGACGTTACGTCCGCTCAGGGTGACCTGCCCCTGTGGCAGCCCCTCTTTGGTAGTGTCCCAGCTCACATCAGCTTTGCCGGTGAACACTCCGCTGGCCTGGGTTGTCTCCGGCATAAACGGTTTTAGCATAGCCAGGTCGAAGCGGTTAAGATTCACCACCGCGCGACCTTCTGCACCGGCATCAATGGTTTGTGGTACGCACAGCTCCGCATTCGGGTTGTTCCAGCAGTGTGGCCCGATACTAATTTTCTGTTCCTGATTACGATAATCCAGCGCGATAGCCCGGTTGAGCGACCACGGACCGACCGGCGTCTGGAAGCGGGTATTGCTTAACTCCCCTTTCCAGCGCTGTTCTTTGCGATCAAAGCTCCCGGCAAGATCCAGTTGCCCGGAAACCGGCTCACCCTGAATACGTAACTGCAGTTCATGCTGCTTTTCACTGCCTTTGGCGTTGAGCGTTACCAGACCAATATTCACGTCAGGTTGTACAATTCGCTCTACGCGAACGTTGAGATTACCGGCGATTTGCTCGGCCGATTTCACATCGCCTTCGACGCGCACCTGAGCAACGGAAAGTTCCTGCCAGCGCAGACCACGGGCGGTAATATCCGCCAGCAGCTGTGGTGCTTCAACCGTACCGCGAACTTTTACCAGCCCTTTCGCCGTACCGCCCAGCCCCGGCAGCGCGTTATCCAGGCTTGGGGCATCAATCGTCGCGTCGAGGTTGAGGTCTTTAACCCCCAGCTCGCCTTTTACGTCCGCACTGTTGCGTCCCAGCTCCAGATGCAGGCCCGGAATCGTCCACTGCAGGTAACTGTTCCCCTTCAGCGAACCGTTCACATTGACCTTGTTCTGCTTCACGTTGCCGGTCAGCTTCAGCTCCGGAACCTCCATCTGCCAGCTTCCGCCGTACAGACTGCCGCGCGTTTTCACCAGGCCATTCAGTTTTGACGGCCAGTCCGGGATCGCTTTCGCGGTATTGATACCATCCAGCGTTAGCTCCCCGCGCCAGCTGATCGCCTGCTGCCAGTCCACCAGCGCTTTCAGCTCGGTTTTCCCTTCCAGCGCCGCAACGCTGAGTTTGTCGAGATTGATCTGCTGCTCGTTGCCTTTGGCGTCCAGCGTGATAGTAGCTGGAGGAATATCCTGACCTTTCACGGCGGTACGCATCGACAGCGTATAGTCGGTCATCTTGCCGGTCAGTTTGAGCTTGATGTCATCGGCCTGGAACTGTTTCTCACCGGTAAACGGCCAGTAAACCTGCTTACTCACCACCTCAATGTTGAGCGGCAATCCGGCTTCCGCCAGACGCGTCTGCGCACGCAGGTCCATATCCACCGGACCAGACAGATTGACGCCGACTTCCAGCTGTTCGCGCAGCGCGCCGCCAACCTTCAGCTTCACCTTTTCGCCTTTTAATGGATCGACGTTCAGCGTGCTGTTGAGGGTAATATCCACCGGCCATGTGTTGGTGAGCTGCGCCGTACCGCTGGCTTTTACCGTTCCCTGATTCGAGTCGATATCCAGCGCGTCGAGCTTCATGTTGCCGTCAATGCTGCTCACTTTCAGCAGCATACTATGTACTGTTAAATCCGTATCCCCGGTCACGCGCAGCTGCTCGCCGCGAAACTCTTCAATATTGAGATTGAGCGGCAGATGGACATCGGTCATTTCCGGCAGTACCGGCTTTGAGAACAGATCTTTTAGCGTTTCCCCGAGCGGCTTTTCATCCGGCTGTGGGTTTTGAATCTTCGGTTCGACAACCTCTTCCTGTGCCACTTCCGCCACTTTAGGCAGAGCAATCAGCAGCCCCTGTAATGACGTTGGCTTCAACGTCAGCGTTTTTTCCTGCCAGTTCAGGCCAGAGGTAAAATCCAGCACCGAAACCGTGGTGTCATCGATTTTGATATTGATGTTGTTCAGCGCCACGCGCGAAAGCGTGATGGGGTAAGGCGTGGAAAGATTAAGCGGACCGCTCTCTTCTTCCTCAACCGGCGCTGAGGGCGGCATTTTTTTGCTGTCGATCGCCACGTTGATGTTTTTCAGCGCCAGATCGTTGACGCACAGGCTGCTGTCCCACAGACAGTTAAGCCCCACGGCCAAATGCACTTCACCAGCATTCACCGCCACGCCAGGCTGGTCGTAGCGAATATTTTTCAGTGATAGATCCCGCCAGCCCCCGGTGACCTGACCAATTTCCAGACCCGGAACCCAACGATTAGCGGCTTTGAAGATCAGATGCAGGCCCGAGGTGGTACCGACGAGGAACGCCACCGTGCCTAACAACATCAGGATAAAAACCAGCACGCCGAGGCTTATCTTCTTCCATAAACTCATAATTCAGGCCCCAGACCGATGTAAAACTGTAAACCATGTTCATCTTTGTCGCCGACCGGGACGGCAAAGTCGAGCTTGATAGGTCCAACCGGCGATTGCCAGCGTACGCCGACCCCGGCACCGGTTTTGAAATCGCTTCGGCGAATATCGCTGACCGCTTCGCCGCTATCGACAAACATCGCTCCCCACCATTTACCAGTCACGTTGTACTGGTATTCCAGCGAGCCAGTTGCCAGCTTGGAGGCCCCTTTCAGCTTGCCGTCGCTGCCTTCCGGCGAAATAGATTTGTATTTGTAGCCGCGAATACTGCGATCGCCCCCGGCAAAGAAACGCAGGTCCGGCGGCACTTTGTCGAAGTCTCCGGTTTCAATCCAGCCGAGATTACCGCGCATCACAAAGCGATGCCTGTCGTACAGCGTGCGGATCCAGACGTTTTGCGCCTGGAAAACGGAGAAATCAACATCTGAACCCCAGGCCGTGTTCGAGTAATCAATAGAGTAGCGCTGGGAATCGCCCCAGACAGGCATCAGGCCGCCGCGTGAACGCGTCCGGCTGATCATCACGCCTGGATAGAGCAGCATAGTGGTGTTGGTGACATTACCCTGGGTAAAGTGGTCGAGGCTCCAGCGCAGGTTAATCGCGCGCTGCCAGCCGCTGGAGAGGTCCCAGTAACGGGAAACCGCAAGCGTTGTGGAATCCTGCTCGGTGTCGTTTAAATCGGTACGCTTAAAGCCGCCCTGTACCAGGTAATACTGCTCCAGCGGGTTCTTTAACAGCGGCATTTTATAGCTGAAATCAAGCACCTGCTCTGGCGCCGAGATACTGGCGCTGGTCGTCAAGCTGTGACCGTAGGAGTTCATCCACGGCTTTTTCCACGAGGTCTTCACCCGTGGCCCGACGTCAGTTGAATAACCGACCCCGGTTTCGATGGTGTTTTCGGTTCGCGGTGAGACCACGCCTTTCAGGGGCAGCACCTTGGTTTTGCGGGCTTTATCAAACTCCGGTGCGACGACCACGGAATTAAACCATCCGGTCGCCGACAGACGACGGTTCAGTTCGCCCAGATCTTTCGACTCGTACTCTTCACCTTCTTTAAAGGGCACCAGATTTTGCAGATACTCATCGCGAATTTGCGAGCCTTCAAAGGTGACATGCCCAAAGCGATAGCGTTCGCCGCTGTTGTAATCGATATCCCAGAACGCCTGGCGGCGCTCAAGCGCTATCCCGAGCTGGCTTTTATTAAATTCACTGTCGAAATAACCTTTACGCAGCGCCACGCTGGTGAGTGACTTTTTGAAGTTGTCATAGTCCCCCTGATTCAGCACGGTGCCGATTGCCGGGCGTGTTTTCAGCAGATCCAGATAATCTTTATCCGTACGCGCGCCACCGCGCAAAATCACCTCAGTGCCACCAATCAGCACCGGCTCGCCGGGGATCACTTTGGCAATCAGCACCTGGCGGCCTTTTGCCGGCGGTGGACGCAGCTCAAAATCGATGGTCGGCTCAAAGTAGCCCAGCGCTTTTAGCCCTTCGCGGATGGCATCATCAACGCGCGCACGAAAGCGTCGGTCTGGAGTGACTTCATCACTTTGAATCGTGGACAGCTGCGCACGGACGTTTTTCTCCAGCGGTCCTGATAATCCTTCGACCTGTAAGCGAACATTCGCGGCGGCGGCGGAGCCACTTAAGCACAGTAATCCCACCCAACATAACTGACGGATATGTGGCACATTTTCTCCTGAATATCCTTTTTTCCCACCCCTGGAAAAAAATACTATGCCGTTCCTCGGCTTAACAAAAAATCAACAATAAGAGTTGAAAAACAGACGACAACCCAAATATTTCTTATGTTTAACTCTAGACGTATTCACGCCGTTTATTGTGGGCAAAGACGCGTCTCGTTACAACCTTAACCCAAATGACTGATTTCGGGAGAACGGCCATGAGTTTATTTGATAGAAAGCATCTTGTTACTCAAGCAGATGCGCTACCTGGACGCAACACCCCGATGCCAGTGGCAACGCTGCATGCGGTTAACCAACATTCGATGACCAACGTGCCCGACGGTATGGAGATAGCTTATTTCGCCATGGGATGTTTCTGGGGCGTTGAGCGTTTATTTTGGTCATTGCCAGGGGTCTACAGCACAGCGGCCGGGTACACCGGCGGCTACACCCCAAACCCAACCTATCGTGAAGTGTGTTCTGGCGATACCGGGCATGCCGAAGCGGTACGCATCGTCTATGACCCGCATGTTATCAGCTACGAACAACTGCTGCAGGTGTTCTGGGAAAATCACGACCCGGCTCAAGGCATGCGTCAGGGGAACGACCAGGGCACGCAGTATCGCTCCGCCATTTACCCGTTAACGCCGGAACAAACCGCCGCCGCACAGGCCAGCCTTGAACGTTTTCAGGCAGCAATGACCGCCGCAGGCGACGAGCGCACCATTACCACGGAAATCACTACGGCAACCCCGTTCTATTATGCCGAGGACGATCACCAGCAGTATCTGCACAAAAATCCTTACGGATATTGTGGCATTGGTGGTATTGGTGTTTGCCTGCCCCCACAAGGATAATTTCCCCCTCTGGCGACTTTACAGTACCTTACGCTATACTAGCTTCTGAATTTACCGGCTCACTTCCACGAGCCGGTTTTCAATGAATATTCCATTGGATTTATACTCTAAGGATTTCGAGTTGCAGGCAGGCGGCAAACTCGTGAATCCCCAGGAGCATAGAGAACTATGTGACTGGGGTGAATGAGTGCAGCTAACGCACCTGCAGCTTGAAAGACGACGAGTATCAACTTCTCCCTTCCGAGGATCTGACCCGAACGGTCGGATAAGATATGTTAAACAGTATTTTAGTCATTCTCTGCCTGATCGCCGTGAGTGCGTTTTTCTCGATATCTGAGATCTCGCTTGCTGCATCACGCAAAATAAAACTTAAACTGCTTGCCGATGAAGGCAACGTAAACGCACAACGTGTTTTGAAGATGCAGGAAAACCCCGGCATGTTTTTTACCGTCGTGCAAATTGGCCTTAACGCGGTCGCCATTCTCGGCGGTATCGTCGGTGATGCAGCATTCTCTCCGGCGTTTTACAGCCTTTTCTCGAAGTACTTCGCTCCAGAGCTGTCCGAACAGTTAAGCTTTATTCTGTCGTTCTCGCTGGTTACTGGCCTGTTCATCCTGTTCGCGGATTTAACCCCGAAACGCATCGGTATGATTGCGCCAGAAGCTGTGGCTTTGCGTATCATCAACCCGATGCGCTTCTGCCTGCTGGTCTTCCGCCCGCTGGTGTGGTTCTTTAACGGTCTGGCAAACAACATTTTCCGTCTGTTTAAGATCCCAATGGTGCGTAAAGACGACATCACCTCGGACGACATTTACGCCGTGGTCGAAGCGGGTGCGCTGGCGGGTGTTCTGCGCAAGCAGGAGCATGAGCTGATTGAAAATGTATTCGAACTGGAATCCCGTACCGTCCCGTCTTCAATGACCTCGCGCGAGAATATTATCTGGTTCGATCTCCATGAAGATGAGCAAAGCCTGAAGAACAAGGTGGCGGAACATCCGCACTCCAAATTCCTGGTGTGTAACGAAGATATCGACCACATCATTGGTTATGTTGATTCAAAGGATCTCCTCAACCGCGTACTGGCGAACCAAAGCATGGCGCTGAACAGCGGCGTACAGATCCGCAATACGCTGATCGTCCCGGACACGCTGACGCTCTCTGAAGCGCTGGAAAGCTTCAAGACCGCAGGCGAAGACTTTGCCGTCATCATGAACGAGTACGCGCTGGTGGTGGGGATTATCACCCTCAACGACGTTATGACGACGCTGATGGGCGATCTGGTAGGCCAGGGTCTGGAAGAGCAGATTGTGGCACGTGATGAAAACTCATGGTTAGTCGACGGCGGTACACCGATTGATGACGTAATGCGCGTGCTGGATATCGACGAGTTCCCGCAGTCCGGCAACTATGAAACCATCGGCGGCTTTATGATGTTCATGCTGCGTAAAATCCCGAAACGCACCGACTCGGTGAAGTATTCAGGTTACAAATTTGAAGTGGTGGATATCGATAACTACAAGATCGATCAGCTGCTGGTGACGCGTCTGGACAGTAAACCTACCGTTCTGGTACCAAAACTGCCAGATGCAAAAGAAGAGGCCAAGGCGTCTTAACGCCTTACAGAAACATCAACGGCTCCCATCAGGAGCCGTTTTTTTAACTACTGCATAGCACTTTGATCAAGCCATCTCAGTTTGCAGACGCAAGACCTGACGGTTAACTTCGGACATCACGGAAAAATGCAGCTTGTCCTTCACTTTTGGGATAAGAATCTTACCCTTATCAAATTCAAAAGCGCCTACATCCTTGATATATAACCGTCCACGAAACAGGATCTTCACGTACTTCGCCACCTGCAGCGGGTTGTATCGTTGGAAAATTTTCATTGTTGTCTCCTGCTGAGCATTACGCCTTTGCGGTACCACAATCGGTCCGACAATCCTCAGGCGCAAATTTTAATGCCCTATGACTATAGACTATCTCGTTGATGTTTCCAGCGTGTATAAGTTTATTTACCTTCAAGTTACAATTATTCAGAATTATCTTTTCAACGCTTCGCTGTCTTCAGTATAAGCCTTCATTTTTCGCAGGATTTGTGCGCCCGTCCGCAAACTGGCATCGCGCTTGCGGGAAAAAGCATCATTCGCACATATGATTAAATTCCAGACCCAAGTGGTCGGATCACCTGCAAAATAAAAGAAAGAAGGAAAACCTATGACCTTACGAAAACTGCTGGCGCTGTCGTGCCTGCTACTGCCGATGATTGCCTCCGCACATAAGTTTGAGACTGACCAGCGCGTACCGCCGGTGGGGATCGCCGATCGTGGCGAACTGATTCTTGATAACGATAAGTTTAGCTACAAAAGCTGGAATAGCGCGCAGTTGCCAGGCAAAGTGCGAATTGTGCAACACATTGCCGGACGCACCTCCGCCAAAGAGAAAAATGCGACGCTGATCGAGGCAATCAAAGCCGCCAACCTGCCGCACGACAAATACCAGACCACCACTATTGTCAACACGGATGACGCCATTCCCGGCTCCGGTATGTTTGTGCGCAGCAGTCTGGAGAGCAATAAGAAGCTCTACCCGTGGTCGCAATTCATTGTCGACAGCAATGGCATTGCGCGTAAAGCCTGGCAACTGGATGAAGAGAGCTCCGCTATCGCCGTACTCGACAAGGACGGACGCGTGCAGTGGGCAAAAGATGGCGCATTAACGCAGGAAGAGGTGCAGCAGGTAATTGCCCTGCTGCACAAATTACTCAGTAAATAGAGACGCGGAAGCCGGGGTTGAGGAACGATTCACGTGGGGTGTAATCCAGAGGTTTCCCCTGCCAGTCGTGAACGTGCGCTCCGGCTGCGGCTGCAACGGCATGGCCAGCGGCGGTGTCCCACACGTTGGTTGGCCCAAAACGCGGATACAGCTGTGCGTGCCCTTCCGCCACCAGGCAGAACTTCAGCGATGAGCCAATCGACGTGGTCTGGTGCTCACCCAACTGTTGCAGATATTCTTTTAACTCATTGTCGGCATGCGAGCGGCTAATGACCACCAGCGGCGGACGCGCGTCACGAACCTGAATTTGTTTGCGTACGCCGCACTCTTCTTTCCACGCTTTACCTTCTGCTGCGCTGTACATCACTTTCATTACCGGCGCGTAAACCACGCCCAGAACCGGCTTTCCTTTCTCGATCAGCGCAATATTGACGGTAAATTCACCGTTACGCTTAATGAACTCTTTGGTCCCGTCCAGCGGGTCCACCAGCCAGTAGCGCTGCCAATGCTGGCGAACATCCCAGCCAGGAGGCGCCTCTTCAGACAGAACCGGAATATCCGGCGTCAGCGCCAGTAATCCTTCGAGGATCACCGTATGTGCGGCGATATCTGCCGCCGTGACCGGAGAATCATCCTGCTTGCTGGTAATCTCCATCGGTTTGATTCCATCGTAGACCTGCATAATGGCATCGCCCGCGTTCCGTGCAAGCTGGCATACATGTTCTAGCATTCTCCACCTCGTTTCTGTCAGTGGTGTTAACTCGTTGTTTTACTTATACCCGATCGTCAGGGGATCCGCCAACTGTGATAGCGTCTGCGGTTTTAAACGCTATATTCATGTCATGATTCACAGTTCTGTAAGCAAGAAGATTTATATACATTTTCTTTTGTGGCTTAGATCTTAAAAGGATGCCCCTGATGATTAAGTTTAGTGCAACGCTTCTGGCAACGCTGATTGCAGCCAGCGTCAATGCCGCGACCGTCGATCTGCGTATAATGGAAACCACTGATTTGCATAGCAATATGATGGATTTCGATTATTACAAAGATACACCGACTGAAAAATTTGGTCTGGTACGTACGGCAAGTCTGATCAACGCTGCGCGTGGTGAAGTCAAAAACAGCGTGCTGGTTGATAATGGCGATCTGATTCAGGGCAGCCCGCTCGGGGATTACATGGCGGCCAAGGGGCTGAAAGCGGGCGAAACTCACCCGGTATATAAGGCGCTGAATACCCTGGATTACGCGGTGGGTAACCTCGGCAACCATGAATTCAACTACGGTCTGGAGTATCTGCACAACGCGCTGGCCGGGGCGAAATTCCCTTACGTTAACGCCAATATCATCGACGTGAAGACCAAAAAGCCGCTGTTTACGCCTTACTTGATCAAAGACACTGAGGTGGTCGACAAGGAAGGGAACAAGCAGACGCTGAAGATTGGCTATATCGGCTTTGTTCCACCGCAGATTATGACCTGGGATAAAGCCAACCTCAGCGGCAAAGTCACGGTGAACGACATTACGGAAACTGCACGCAAATACGTTCCGGAAATGCGGGAAAAAGGCGCCGATGTCGTGGTGGTGGTTGCTCACTCCGGGCTTTCTGCCGACCCATATCAAACGATGGCGGAAAACTCCGTTTATTACCTCAGCGAAGTACCGGGCGTCGATGCCATTATGTTTGGTCACGCTCACGCCGTCTTCCCGGGTAAAGACTTTGCCAATATTAAAGGCGCAGATATCACAAAAGGTACGCTGAATGGGGTTCCTGCGGTGATGCCGGGTATGTGGGGCGATCACCTGGGCGTGGTGGATTTAGTGTTGACTAACGACAGCGGTAAATGGCAGGTCACTCAGGCGAAAGCCGAGGCGCGCCCGATCTATGACGCCGCAGCCAAAAAATCACTGGCAGCAGAAGACAAAAAAATCGTTGAGATCCTGAAAGCCGATCACGACGCCACGCGTGAGTTTGTCAGCAAACCGATCGGTAAATCCGCCGACAACATGTACAGCTATCTGGCGCTGGTACAGGATGACCCGACCGTACAGGTGGTGAACAACGCGCAGAAAGCCTATGTGGAACACTTTATTCAGGGCGATCCGGATCTGGCAAAACTGCCGGTACTTTCCGCCGCCGCGCCGTTTAAGGTCGGTGGACGCAAGAACGATCCGGCAAGCTTCGTAGAAGTCGAAAAAGGTCAGTTAACCTTCCGTAACGCCGCTGATTTGTATCTCTATCCCAACACTCTGGTGGTGGTGAAAGCCAGCGGTAAAGAGGTGAAAGAGTGGCTGGAATGTTCCGCCGGGCAGTTCAATCAGATTGATATCCACAGCAGCAAACCACAGTCGTTGATTAACTGGGATGGCTTCCGTACCTATAATTTCGACGTGATTGACGGCGTGAATTATCAGATTGATGTTTCACAACCCGCCCGCTACGACGGTGAATGTCAGACCATTAACCCGAAAGCGGAACGTATTAAAAATCTGACCTTTAACGGCAAACCAATCGATCCGAATGCCACCTTCCTCGTCGCGACCAACAACTACCGCGCCTACGGCGGTAAGTTTGCCGGAACCGGAGACAGCCACATCGCGTTTGCGTCACCAGATGAAAACCGCTCGGTGCTGGCCGCATGGATTGGTGCTGAGACGAAGCGTGGCGGTGAAATTCACCCGGCGGCAGATAACAACTGGCGTCTGGCGCCAATTCATAGCGACACACCACTGGATATTCGCTTTGAAACATCACCGTCTGATAAAGCCGCGGCATTTATTAAAGAGAAAGGCCAGTATCCGCTGAAGAAAGTCGCGACCGATGACATCGGTTTCGCTATTTATCAGCTGGATTTAAGTAAGTAATTTTCGTGCCGGATGCGGCGCAATAGCGTCTTATCCGGCCTACAAAACTACGCAGCCCGTTCGTCCCGCTGCGCTAAAACCTGCGGCAAATTCAGTTCTATCCAGTCCGCCAGCGCGGCGACTTTATCGCTCACCTGCTCACCCAACGGCGTCAGGCTATACTCCACGTGCGGCGGTACCACCGGATACGACACCCGATTGATAAACCCGTCATGCTCTAACGCTTGCAGGGATTGCGCCAGCATCTTTTCACTGACCCCGCCCATCTTACGGCGCAAATCACTGAAACGGTGCGTACCGTCGCGCAGCGCCACCAGAATCAACACGCCCCAGCGGCTGGTGACGTGTTTTAACACCTCACGGGAGGGACACTGTTCGGCAAACAGGTTGCCATCGCGTAATTGCTGGGAAAGCGTCGAAGCTGTCATTTTTATACTAACCTTTTTGTGCGTACTTACTAAAAGTAAGTTTAGGTGTTAGCGTGATTAAACACAAGACCAATACCAAGGAGTCACCCCATGATCGCAATTACTGGCGCCACCGGCCAACTGGGCCAACACGTTATTGAATCTCTGCTGAAAACCGTTCCTGCCAGCCAGATTGTGGCAATTGCGCGTAATCCCGCTAAAGCGACGGCGCTTAGCCAGCAGGGCATTACCGTTCGTCAGGCGGATTACAGCGATGAAGCCGCCTTTACAACTGCCTTACAGGGTATCGACAAGCTACTGCTGATCTCCTCCAGCGAAGTGGGACAACGTGCCCCGCAGCATCGTAACGTGATTAACGCAGCGAAAGCCGCGCACGTGAAATTCATCGCCTACACCAGCCTGCTGCACGCCGACACCTCCCCGCTGGGGCTGGCTGATGAGCATGTGGCAACTGAGAAGATGCTGGCTGAATCCGGTATCGCCTACGCGCTGCTGCGTAACGGCTGGTATACCGAAAACTATCTCGCCAGCGCACCGGCTGCACTGGAACATGGCGTGTTTATCGGGGCTGCAGGTGAAGGCAAAATTGCCTCAGCGACCCGCGCCGACTATGCCGCTGCCGCCGCGCGCGTCATCAGTGAAGACGGTCACGCCGGTAAAACTTATGAACTGGCGGGCGACGCAGGCTGGACCCTGAGCCAGTTGGCTGCCGAGCTGGCAAAACAGAGCGGTAAAAAAGTGGTGTATCAGAACCTGAGCGAAGCAGATTTTGCCGCCGCGCTAAAAGGTGTAGGCCTGCCTGCCGGGCTGGCGGACATGCTGGCTGACTCAGACACTGGCGCCTCCAAAGGTGGTCTGTTCGACGACAGCCATACGCTGAGCAAACTGATTGGTCGCCCGACAACCTCGTTGGCTGACAGTGTCAAAGGCATCGTGTAAGTGTTAAAAATTAGTTAATTGTGGTGGCATCCCCGCGCATCCTCTCTGATAATGACAGGATGATGCGTGGGGAGAGAAAACGTGCAAGGTGTACCTGAGCAGTTTATTGATGAGAAAGACAGCGCCCGCTTTCGCCATCTGGCGCAGGTGCCGGGCGTTGAGCTGTATCATGCACACATCTCGCGTTACGCTTTCGAGCCACACACCCATGAAGCGTTTGGCATTGGCGCGATAGAAGCCGGAGCCGAACGTTTTCGTTATCGCGGCACGCAGTATGTTGCCCCCGCCCATTCCGTCGTCACCATGAATCCCGATGAGCTGCATACCGGCGAAGCCGAAACCGCCGACGGCTGGCGCTATCGGATGATTTACCTTGAACCCGACCTTCTGGAAGAGGTCACCGGGATCCGCCACTGGTGGTTTCATGACGTAACGCGTCACGATCCGCTGCGCTCGCGCCAGATCTGCTCGCTGATCCACGGCCTGTGGAACACGGAGGATCCGCTGGCGCAAAAAGGACTCCTACTCGATCTGATCGACACGTTCCAGCCGCTGGCCCGCCATGCGCCGGTATTGCCGGAGGGGGCGCATCGCTTTGAACGGGTACGCGAGTATCTGCATGATAATTATATGCATCCGGTCACGCTCGACGAGCTGGCGCGGGTTGCATCGCTGAGTCCCTGGCATTTTCAGCGCCAATTTAAGTCTCATTTCCACGTCACGCCGCACCAGATGCTGATGGCGATCCGGCTGTGGCGAGCCAAAGGTTTTCTCACTTACGGTATGCCCGCCGCAGAGGTCGCCGCCGCAACCGGCCTCACCGACCAGTCGCATCTCACCCGCGCGTTTACCCATCGCTACGGCATTACGCCGGTACGTTATCAGAAACAAGTCGTCCGGCGTTGATCAGCAATCTCATACAATACGGCGGCATTTTTCCTGCCTACACTCGACTTATTGTTAAACGATGTGGATGTCCAAAATGATTAGCGGTGTGTTGTATGCCCTGTTGGCCGGGCTGATGTGGGGATTAATTTTTGTTGGACCGCTGATCGTACCGGAATACCCGGCGGTATTGCAGTCGATGGGGCGTTATCTGGCGCTGGGGCTGATCGCATTGCCGATTGCCTGGCTGGGACGTGCGCGCCTGCGTCAACTCGTGCGGAAAGACTGGGTAACTGCGCTGACGCTAACAATGATGGGGAATCTGATTTATTACGTTTGCCTGGCAAGCGCCATCCAGCGCACCGGCGCACCGGTCTCCACAATGATTATTGGTACATTACCGGTGGTGATCCCAGTCTTCGCTAACCTACTCTACAGCCAGCGTGACGGCAAATTATCATGGTGGCGTCTGTCGCCTGCGCTGGTATTGATTGGTATAGGACTGCTGTGCGTGAATATCTCGGAGCTGAATCAGGGGTTACCAGACTTTAGTGGCTGGCGTTATGGCTCAGGTATCGTGCTGGCGCTTGTTTCGGTGGTGTGCTGGGCGTGGTATGCGCTGCGTAACGCCCGCTGGCTGCGCGAGAATCCGGATAAGCACCCGATGATGTGGGCGACGGCCCAGGCTTTGGTAACGTTGCCCGTTTCTCTGCTCGGTTATATTGCCGCCTGCCTGTGGCTGAACGGGCAAACGCCGGACTTCGCTCTGCCCTTCGGTCCGCGTCCGGGTGTGTTTATCGGCCTGATGATAGCCATTGCGGTATTGTGTTCGTGGGTTGGCGCACTGTGCTGGAACGTCGCCAGCCAAAAATTACCGACGGTGATCCTCGGCCCGCTGATTGTCTTCGAAACGCTGGCTGGCCTGTTGTACACCTTTATTCTGCGCGAGGAATTTCCACCTCTGCTGACGGTAAGCGGAATAGCACTGCTGATGGTTGGGGTGGTGATAGCCGTCAGAGCCAAGCCGCAGAAACCGAGCGTCGTGGTGGTTTCACAATCATAATATGCCGGATGGCGCTGCTTATCCGGCCTACAAGGACTGTACGATATCATGTAGGCCGGATCAGGCGTTTACGCCGCCATCCGGCGCGACACTTTAAACACCGCTACCGTCTGGTTCAACCGCGCGGCCTGCTCTTCAAGCGCGGCAGCGGCGGAAGCGGACTCTTCTACCAGCGAGGCGTTTTGCTGCGTGACGCGATCCATTTCGGCAACCGCCAGGCCTACCTGATCGATACCCCGACTTTGTTCATCAGAAGCTGAGGCAATCTCCCCCATGATGTCGGTCACGCGGGTCACGGCGCTAACTATTTCCGCCATCGTTTCTCCCGCTTCATGCACCAGCGCCGTACCGGCATTGACCCGATTCCCTGAGTCATCAATCAGCGCTTTGATCTCCTTCGCCGCCTGAGCGCTACGCTGCGCCAGCGTCCGAACCTCGCCAGCGACCACGGCAAACCCGCGCCCCTGCTCGCCCGCCCGCGCCGCTTCCACCGCAGCGTTCAACGCCAGGATGTTGGTCTGGAAGGCAATGCCGTCAATAACATTGGTTATTTGCGCGATTTTGCTGGAACTGGTGGCGATTTCATCCATCGTACGCACCACGCCATCAACCACGGTTCCGCCTTTTTGCGCCGTCTGTGAAGCATTTTTTGCCAGACTGGTCGCCTGACGCGCGTTATCTGCGTTCTGTCTCACGGTTGCGGTAAGTTGTTCCATGCTGGCTGCGGTCTCTTCCAGAGAGGCAGCCTGCTGCTCGGTACGTGAAGAGAGATCGTTACTGCCTGCGGCGATTTCACCCGCGCCGGTATAGATGGTATCAGCCCCGTCACGCACCACGCTGACCGTATTCGCCAGCGCCTGCTGCATGTCACGGACGTTGCTTGCCAGCAGCGCCATTTCATTACTGCCGTCGGCGCTGATGGGGTGCGTCAAATCGCCTGCGGCAATGTGGCGAATATGTCCCATCACCTCGTGGAGCGGCTTGAGCAGCACTCGCTGCATCGCCAGCCAACTGGCGATAATCACGGTGACGACAATCAGCATCACCGCGGACAGCAGCCAGATTATCTTCTGGTAATCACTCTCATTGTCCTGCACTCCGGCAGTGGCCAGCGCCGTTTGCGCGCTACGCCATTGCCGATAAACTTCCTGCATGGCCGTTTGCTTTTGCTCGGCATTCTGCTTAAACATCTCTTCCAGCTTTCCTTCAGCCAGCAGCGCGTTCATTTTTGCCAGCGTCGCAGAATAGATGCCGTACTGCTCTTCCAGTCGATCGGCCAGATGCTCATCCAGCCCCGGCGTTTCCGGCAGAGCGTAGTATTTATCGTAATGCTCTTTCGATTCGGCCAACAGGCGATTTGCCGTGTTCACCAGCTCCTGCAGCTGACCGCCGTTAATATCGCTGGCCATCGTTCCCTGTAAACGCAGCATGCCCCGGTTGAGCGTGACGCGAGCCTGGTTCAGGCTAATCCACGCATCGGTAAACTCGGCCACGTTCTGGCTGGAAAGTTGAGACACGTTAAAGTTCTGTTTATCGTTATTGAGTGCACCAATAAAGACGCCCGCGGAGATGAGCTGCATTGCGCCCAGCGCGAGTAGCACGGTGATAAGTAAGGTTATCACTTTGATTCGTTTGAACATCTGTAGCCTTTTATTATGCAGGTATTGTCTGAGGTCTAACTATCGGCAGCGGCGTGCGCTTATTTAATCCTGTCGTGCGGCTTTTTTCTCCGTACCTCTCCTTTCCAATAAGATTCAGCATCTTAACGAGATAAGAAATTTTCGTGACGTCCATCACAAAATACCCCACCCCGAAAGGGTTATATCCTTCGCAATAAGTTGCATTTAAAATGCACCTTATATTATTGAGAATGAGGTAACGGCAATGTCTTATCGCGATCAACCTTTAGGTGAACTGGCGCTCTCTATTCCTCGCGCTTCGGCCCTGTTTCGTAAATACGATATGGATTACTGCTGCGGCGGTAAGCAAACGCTGGCACGCGCTGCCGCGCGTAAAGAGCTGGATTTAGACGTTATTGAGGCGCAGCTCGCGCAGCTGGCTGAACAGCCGCTGGAGAAAGACTGGCGTACCGTGGCTCTGGCTGAAATCATCGACCATATCATCGTGCGTTATCACGACAGACACCGCGAACAGCTGCCGGAGCTGATCCTGCAGGCCACTAAAGTTGAACGCGTTCACGCAGACAAACCGAACGTACCGCGCGGTCTGGCGAAAAACCTGACCATGCTGCATGAAGAGCTGTCCAGCCACATGATGAAAGAAGAACAGATCCTGTTCCCGATGATCAAACAGGGCATGGGTAGCCAGGCGATGGGGCCAATCAGCGTGATGGAAAGCGAACATGACGATGCGGGTGAACTAGTAGAAGTGATCAAACACATCACCCATAACGTAACGCCGCCACCAGAGGCCTGCACCACCTGGAAAGCCATGTATAACGGCATTAACGAGATGATCGACGACCTGATGGAACACATCAGCCTGGAAAACAATGTGTTGTTCCCGCGTGCCCTCGCAGGTGAATAAAAAAGCCCGGTAGCGCTAGCGCTTACCGGGCCTACAACGACCTCGAACGTAGGCCTGATAAGGCGAAGCCGCATCAGGCAATCCCGCCAGCATAGTGCCGGATGCGGCGTAAACGCCTTATCCGGCCTACATCTCACGTCTTAGCGATTAACGCACGCCTGCCATACGTTTCTTACCGATAAACAACCAGCCCAGACCCAGCGCGATGAACCACAGCGGCGTCACGATCAGCGCCTGACGGGTATCATCTTCCAGCGTCAGCAGTACCAGTACGAAGACGAAAAACGCCATACATACCCAGCACATCAGCTTGCCTAACGGCATCTTGTAGATTGATTTTTCATGCAGGTGAGGACGCTGCTTGCGGTACACCAGGTACGAGCAAAGAATGATGGTCCAGACGAACATGAACAGAATCGCCGATACAGTGGTGATCATGGTGAAGGCGCCAATCACGCTCGGGTTCACGTACAGCATCACCACGCCGCCCAGCAGACAGATACAGGAGAAGGTTAAACCCTTCGCCGGAACTGCGCGTTTTGAGAGTTTGGCAAACGCTTTAGGCGCAACGCCTTCCTGCGCCAGACCGAACAGCATACGGCTGGTAGAGAACACGCCGCTGTTTGCAGAAGAGGCAGCTGAAGTCAGTACAACAAAGTTGATCAGGCTCGCCGCAGCAGGCAGACCAACCAGCACAAACAGTTCAACGAATGGGCTCTTGGTTGGCACTACCGAGCTCCACGGCGTAACGGACATAATCACGATCAGCGCGAACACGTAGAACATGATGATACGGATTGGAATCGAGTTAATGGCGCGCGGCAGAGATTTCTCCGGGTCCTTGGTTTCCGCTGCGGTCGTACCCACCAGCTCAATACCCACAAATGCGAACACCGCTATCTGGAAGCCGGCAAAGAAGCCGCTCAGACCTTTCGGGAACCAGCCACCGTCATTCCACAAGTGCGTGAACGATGCCTGAACGCCGGTTGGCGACTGGAAGTGCGTCAGCACCATCACCAGACCGACGACAATCAGGCCGATAATGGCAACGATTTTGATCATCGCGAACCAAAACTCCATCTCACCGAACATTTTTACGGTGGCGAGGTTAAGGCTCAGCAGTAGCACGATCACCGCCAGCGAGGCGACCCAGTCTGAGAGTTCGGGGAACCAGAATTGCGCATACGCGGTAATGGCGACAACGTCTGCCATCCCGGTAACGACCCAGCAAAACCAGTAGGTCCAACCGGTAAAATACCCGGCCCATGGCCCGAGCAGGTCAGAGGCAAAATCACTAAACGATTTGTACTCCAGATTCGAGAGCAGCAATTCACCCATTGCACGCATCACGAAAAACAGCATAAAACCGATGATCATATACACAAAGATGATCGACGGTCCGGCGAGACTGATGGTTTTACCGGAGCCCATAAACAGGCCAGTACCGATAGCGCCACCAATAGCAATAAGTTGAATATGACGGTTTGTGAGATTGCGCCGTAGCGACTGTTCAGACGACGCCTCTTCAGCGGTGTCGACTTTTACCTGATCTACCATGTTTTTTCTTCCTGTACCTGTCTGTGTTGTTCAGGCTCTACGGCCTTTAGTGTGTCTATGATACGACGATCCTGTTATCAGGACTCATCGATATTAGGTAAGAATTGGCGGGATGAATACTAAGATTTAGATATAATGTTAATTTAATGTTTAAAGTGAGTGTCATATCACTCTGATAGCGCGAATCAGCTCACAAAAATACACGCTGATGGGGCATTTGCAAGATAAAATATCGACAACGACGTAACTATAGCTTTTCACGCTATTTTTTTGCTCCCCCCGGCCTCGGGGGGAACAGAAGTCACTGCTTACAGGATCTCAAGCAGCTCAACTTCGAATACCAGCGTGCTGAACGGAGGAATGGACGCGCCAGCGCCACGCTCGCCGTAAGCCAGTTCCTGAGGAATAGTCAGTTCCCATTTGGAACCTACCGGCATCAGGGTCAGCGCTTCAATCCAGCCTGGGATTACGCCGTTAACCGGGAATTCAGCCGGTTCGCCACGTGCGACAGAGCTGTCAAATACGGTACCGTCGATCAGCTTACCGGTGTAGTGCACGCGAACGCGGTCAGTACGTGCCGGAATAGCACCTTCACCCTGGGTCAGAACACGGAACTGCAAACCGGATTCAGTGCTGTTCACACCGTCTTTCTCACGGTTTTCTTCCAGATATTTGACGCCATCAGCCGCCATAGCCTGGAAACGCTCGCGACGAACTGCATCAGCACGTTCGTGGATTTCACGCAGTGCGCGATGCACAACATCAACCGGCACTGCCGGGTGCTTACCTTCCAGCGCGTCAGCGATACCCGCTACCAGCGCTTCAGGCAACAGTCCTTCCAGTCCGGATTCGCTCAGCTGTTGTCCTACCTGCAAACCAATGCCGTAGCTTGCTTGCGCTTCGATAGTGTCAAAAGTCGGGTTAGCCATCATATTTCCTTTCATCGGATGTAAAGTAGCGGGCAGCATATCAGCCATGCCGCATCCGGTAAAACTTTGTCTCGGGAACAGATGACAAATCGCGAGGAAACATAAACAATAGGAATATCCCGCGTTGACGTCACGAAAGCGGGTAATATGACGAACATCATAGCGTTAGCCATCTATACTCTATGATCGAGGAACGAGACGCGGAGCAGGAGGAAAGCCATGCCCGGGCGCTTTGAATTAAAACCAACCCTGGCGAAAATCTGGCATGCACCGGACAATTTTCGCATTATGGACCCGCTACCGCCTATGCACCGCCGCGGCATTATTATTGCTGCTATTGTGTTGGTGATAGGTTTCCTGCTCCCTTCCAGTGACACCAGCGATACCCCTGTGGTGACGCGTACTGCCCAGCTGGATTTACAGTCACAATCGCAGCCACCGACCGAGGCTCAGTTGCAGGCACAGCTTGTCCCGCCGCAAAATGATCCCGGCCAGGTCGCTCCGGTTGCGCCAGAGCCAATCCAGGAAGGCGAACCTGATGCGCAGCCTCAGGTCCAGCAATCTCAGCCGCAGACACAACCTTTCCAACAGGATAGCGGAATTGACCAGCAGTGGCGCTCCTACCGCGTAGACTCAGGTAAAACGCTGGCGCAGGTATTCCGTGACCATAACCTCCCGCCAACCGATGTGTATGCGATGGCACAGGTTGAAGGCGCCGGAAAACCGCTGAGCAATCTGAAAGACGGACAGATGGTGCAGATCAGGCAGAATGCCAATGGCGTAGTGACAGGATTAACCATTGATACCGGAAATGGCCAGCAGGTCCTGTTTACCCGCCAGCCTAACGGCAGTTTTATTCGCGCCCGTTAAGCGCTGTGACCCCGCGATTCCAGGCCTGATAAGCGATAACGCCATCAGGCATCAGGCATCAAGGTGAAACGTCAGCGTTTCACCTTGTTCACCCACCAGATCCCCGAACACACCAGCACCAGCGCTACCGCATATTTCCATTCGAGAATGTTTTCACCGAGGAATATTGCCGACAGCACTGCACCCGAAACCGGGATCAGGAAGTTAAACGGCGCAATCATCCCCACGCGATTATGCTTGAGCAGAATACTCCACAAGGCGAAAGCGACCGAAGAGAGTAACGTCAGGTAGCCGAGAATCGCCACCGAAGACGCACCGTGTACGGTTAGCGTGCCGCCAAAAGCGTAGCCGCCGATAACCAACGCCAGGCCGCCACCGCCCAACTGGTACCCTGTCATTACCGTCGGGTCCACCGTCTGAGAAATACGTTTTCCATATAGCGTGGCAGCAGAGAGAATAAAGGCTGCCATCACTACTGAGCCGTCGCCTAACAGGCTGAAGCTAAAATCCATTCCGCTGCTAAAGTTCACCACCATTACACCGGTAAAGCCCAGAATACAGCCCAGCGCTTTGTTGTAGCTCAGTTTGTCGTTATGGTAGATAAAATGGGCCAGCAGCACGCTGAAGAAGGTCCCGGTCGCATTCATGATGGACCCTTTCACTCCCGTCGTGAACGCCAGGCCAATGTAGAAGAAGATGTATTGCAGCGAGGTTTGCGTTAGCCCCAACAGCGTGAGTTGGCCGTACTGACGCGGGCTTAACCGGCCAATCGGTTTACGCTGCGCTACCGCCAGCAGTAGCAGCAATAATCCCGCAAACAGAAAGCGATATCCGGCAAAGACAATCTTTGAGGGAATGTCATCCGTGGCAATCTGGAAGATCTCATATCCGCTTTTGATCGCCGGATAGGCGCTCCCCCACAGCAGGCAGCAGAACGCCGCGCTCAGGTAGACAATATTTTTACGCGCAAACAGAGGTTGGTGCGTTGGTTCCATTCCATCACCACTTTGAAATAATGTTTTATTTTTGTGATTATCCCGAAAAGGATAAAGAATAGCCAGAGAGAAAAGCGGGGGAACAGAAAAGCAAAACGCCGGCACAGGGCCGGCGCTTTTACGCGGTCATCAGAATAAAAACTTATTCTGCAACTACGTTTACAGTCAGCTTAGCAAACACTTCGCTGTGAACCTGGAAGCTCACTTCGTGCTCGCCAGTGGTACGCAGAACGCCGTTCGGCAGACGAACTTCGCTCTTAGCCACTTCAACGCCAGCTGCAGTTACAGCGTCAGCGATGTCGCGAGTACCGATGGAACCGAACAGTTTACCTTCGTCGCCAGCTTTAGACGCGATGGTTACGGTTTCCAGTGCGTTGATTTTCTCAGCACGAGCTTCAGCAGCGGACAGAACGTCAGCCAGTTTAGCTTCCAGCTCAGCGCGACGCGCTTCGAAAAATTCAACGTTTTTCTTGGTAGCAGGAACAGCTTTACCCTGTGGTACCAGGAAGTTACGAGCATAGCCCGCTTTAACGTTAACCTGATCACCCAGGCTACCCAGGTTTGCTACTTTATCAAGCAGAATAACTTGCATTACCTTATCCTCTCAAAGTCGTATTAATGGACCGTGACCGATTACTGATGACGATCAGTATACGGCAGCAGGGACAGGTAGCGAGCGCGTTTGATAGCGCGAGCCAGCTGACGCTGGTATTTTGCACGGGTACCGGTGATACGGCTTGGGACAATCTTACCGCTTTCGGTGATGTAGTTTTTCAGCGTAGCGATATCTTTATAGTCGATCTCTTGAACGCCTTCCGCGGTGAAACGGCAGAACTTGCGACGACGGAAATAACGTGCCATATGGCTAGTCTCCAGAATCTATCAATTCAATCTGCTCGGCATGCAGAACCATTTTGCTCAGGCCGTTCTTTGCCTTGTGGCAAGAGATGAACCCCTGAACGGTCACTGCGCTACCGACCGTTATACTGTGAGTAATGGCCTGGTTTTCGTGTCCGCTAATAATAACGGGCATTTGGCACCACGCCTGCCGGTGAAACCCGGCTTCCTCCTGCACAGAACGATGCTCAAGCACGAACTGGCAATGAGGAATTCCTGATGGACTGACCTTTCGAAGGGGGGCCCTGCACACATTGCCGGACAACGCCAGACGGTTGGTCATCAGAAATTACTCTTCAGAATCCCCAGCTTCAGCATCATCTGCGGTTTCGTTAGCGAAATCATCGCGACGTTCACGACGCTCGTCTTTCGCTTTAACCATCGGAGATGCTTCGGTAACAGCGTGTTTAGTACGCATAACCATGCTGCGGATAACGGCATCGTTGAAGCGGAAGGTAGTTTCCAGCTCATCGATCACTTCCTGCGGCGCTTCAACGTTCATCAGAACGTAGTGAGCTTTGTGCAGTTTGTTGATCGGGTAAGCCAGCTGACGGCGGCCCCAGTCTTCCAGACGGTGGATCGTGCCTTCTGCACCAGTGATGGCAGCAGTGTAGCGTTCGATCATACCCGGAACCTGTTCGCTCTGGTCAGGATGGACCATAAAAACGATTTCGTAATGACGCATCGAATTGCTCCTTACGGATTATTCAGCCTCCTGTCTGGGTCAGCCGAGGCCCATGGAGGCAAGGAACGTGTTAAAGGTCGGCTGAAAAATGACGCGTCATAATACTGGGGTCAGCAGGTAAACTCAAGGTGCTTGTACGATTATTTATCATGTTGCCATTAATACATATCCAGCAGCATTTTGATGCTGATACAAATGGAGACAATGACAATCATGGGTCGGATGACTTTCTTACCGCGCGTCAGTACGACTGTCGCACCAAGACGTGCGCCAAGGGATTGCCCTGCAAACATCACCAAACCCAGCGACCAGATCATTTTACCGCCGAAAATGAAGAACAAAATTGAGGCGATGTTCGACGCCAGGTTAATAAAATTCGAGTGGATTTGCGCTTTATCAATACTGTATCCCCACAGCAGAATATAGCTGAGGGTATAAAAGGAACCTGCCCCAGCCCCGAGAAAGCCATCATAAAAACCAATACATCCCCCACCGATCAACGAGAAGAGAAACAGGGATACCTGCTGCTTTCTTTTCGGTTCGCTAAGGTTTGGCGCAAAAATAAAGTAAATGGCGACTGCGATAATCAGGATTGGGAGCAGTTTCTTCAGCAGTTCCGGTTCAATGAACTGGATAAGCGTCGTTCCCAGCGCAGAACCGATAAAGGCAGATAAAAACACATACTTGTGCTCCTGCACGTTGATATGTCCTCGGCGTAAAAAGTAAATTCCGGAGGTCAGCGAGCTACCCAGAGCCTGAATTTTATTGGTTGCCAGCGCATTAGCCGGGGGTAAACCAGAAATTAAGAGTGCGCCAATAGAGAGAAATCCACCACCACCCGACACCACGTTAATAAAGCCAGCCACCAGCGCGACCATAAACATAACCACGAAATAGCTGAAATCCATGAATGAAGTATCCATAAGTTTTTGCCTTATTATCATAAAGTTATATTAATTATCCGGCTCACTATAAACGGCGTACTCACCCGATTAAATTGACTATTTAGTAAGAGCTTATGCGCGAAAGGCAGGTATTTTTTCACCGCAGCGGTATACACCAGCAGACTGTTAATTAAAGAAAAGATGGCTATGCGGTAATTTTTTGAACAACTGCATCAGAAATGGTCGCTATCGACTACGCTGGTAGCGGTTAAAATTACATCAGAAGTTAATCACTCACAGGAGAGAGGCAACCAGAGACCGCAGTCGAGGAGGTACATATGCGAGCCCGTGTTTTGACCCTTCTGGCTGTGCTTTTGCTCAGTGCAAATGCAACGGCAGCCATCAAAATTGATAACCATCAGGCCAGGAACATGGATGATGTGCAGAGCTTAGGCGTCATTTACATAAATCATAACTTCGCCACTGAAAGTGAAGCCACTCAGGCCCTGAATGAAGAGACCGATGCGCAAGGCGCAACCTACTACCACGTGATCCTCACCAGGGAACCCGGTAGTAACGGAAATATGCACGCCAGTGCAGATATTTATCGTTAACACCAGAAATAACCAACGAGAACATTGCCACAGTTTGACTTGCCCCCTTCACTGGGGGCTTTTTTTGCAAAACAATCCCGAAGCCAGACCGATCTCATCCCCATGAAGAGTTGGCTCCGGAACGTTTTTTCCTACTTCTGCCCGTAATAGGCATTTGGGCCGTGCTTACGCATGAAGTGCTTATTCATCAGATAACTGTCGATGGGGCTAAGAGCCGGATTAATGCCACGCGCAATCCATGCCATTTTTGCCACCTCTTCCATCACCACCGCGTTATGTACCGCGTCATGAGCATCTTTGCCCCAGGCAAACGGGCCATGCTGGTACACCACTACGCCTGGCGTATGCAAAGGTTCCACCTCCCCCAGCGTTTCAACAATCACCCTGCCGGTATTCAGCTCATACTCATCCTGAACTTCCGCTTCAGTTAACGCCCGGGTGCAGGGGATATCACCAAAGAAGTAGTCCGCATGCGTCGTGCCTAGCGCAGGAATTGCCAGACCTGCCTGCGCCCATGCCGTCGCGTGGGTTGAGTGGGTATGCACCACGCCGCCAAGAGAGGAATAGCGACGATACAGCGCCAGATGGGTGGCGGTATCGGAAGAAGGACGATAGCGTCCTTCCACCACGTTGCCGTGCAGATCCACAACTACCATGTCGTCCACTGTCATTGTCTGGTAGTCGACGCCGCTGGGCTTAATCACCACCAGCCCGCGTTCGCGGTCGATGGCGCTGACATTACCCCAGGTAAACGTCACCAGCCCGTAGCGCGGCAGATCCATATTGGCCTCAAAAACCTGCTGTTTGAGTTTTTGCATTACACCGCCTCCACCAGACCGGCGCTGGCCATACGCGCTTTCACCCAGTCGCGCGCCTTCGCCACTTCACGAGCCGGATCGTCCGACGTTTCACTCCACATCTCAATCAAGTATGGCCCGCAATACCCACTCTGTTTGAGCGTCGCAAAACAACGTTCGAAATCGACAACCCCTTCACCAAACGGCACATTTTTGAATACGCCGGGTTTGGTATCCTTCACGTGTACGGCAACGATATGCCCCATTCCCGCCTGCAGCTCCATCTGCACATCGTTGTCCCACGCCGACAAATTGCCGATATCGGGATACAGCTGGAACCACGGATTGTTGAGATAGTGAGCGTATCCCAGCGCCTTACTGATCGAATTCATCAGTGGATAATCCATGATTTCCATCGCCAGCGTCACCTGTGCACGGCTCGCCATCTCTACGCTTTCTTTCAGCCCATCGCGAAACCGACGACGCGTTTCGTTATTGGCCTGCTGGTAATAGACGTCGTAACCGGCCAGTTGAATAACGCGAATACCGATATCCTGCGCAAACTGAATCGCTTTACGCATGATCTCCAGCCCTTGTTCGCGTACCGCATCATCTTCACTGCCCAGCGGGAAACGTCGATGAGCGCTCAGGCACATGGACGGCACCCGTATCCCTGTCTCGGCGATAGCGGCCACCAGCGCCAGTCGCTGCTCGCGGTTCCAGTCAAGACGCGCCAGGCGAGCGTCGGTTTCATCAACCGACATTTCGACAAAGTCAAAGCCCAGTTCCTTCGCCAGCTGCAAGCGCTCCAGCCAGCACTCCCCGCCGGGGAGTGCTTTTTCATAAATACCGAGCGGGACCTGTTTCGACAACATAGTCGCTCCTTATCCCCACAGCTGGGCGATAGAACGTTTGAACTGACGGGCCGCTTCCACCGGAGAGGCGGCATCGCGAATGCTGCGACCGGCAATAAATACGTGAATCGGAATTCCCTGGAACAGCGGCAGATCTTCCAGCGCCAGACCGCCAGTGACAGTGACTTTAAAGCCCATCTCGGACAGGCGTTTGATCGCGCTGATATCCGCCTCTCCCCACGCCACACCCGCTGCCTGCGCATCACGGCTGCGGTGATACACAACTTGCCCAATGCCCGCGTCACGCCACTCTTGCGCCTGCTCCCAGGTCCAGTAACCCGTCAGTTCAATCTGTACATCACCGTTAAATTCTTTCGCCACCTCCAGTGCCCCCTTGGTGGTGTTGATATCCGCACAGCAGATGACGGTGACCCAGTCAGCGTTGGCTTCGAAACACATGCGAGAGAGGATTTTTCCCGCATCGGCAATTTTGGCGTCCGCCAGCACAATTTTATGCGGGTAAAGCGCCTTCAGATCGCGTACGGCGCGCACGCCCTCTGCCACGCAAAGAATAGTGCCCACCTCAATGATATCGACCTCTTCGGCAATCAAACGCGTCGTTTCATACGCGGAAGACATTGATTGGTTATCCAGCGCAACCTGCAACATAGGTAATGACATTTTGGTATCCTTTTAAACAGCCGCCGCAGTGGCGTTATCAATTAAATCCAACACTTCCTGCGCGGTGCGGCAGGCGCGTAAACGGTCAAAATTGGCTTCGTCATCAAAGAGATTCACGATCTGCATGATGCCCACTTCCTGATGCGTGTTGGCGTCAACTGCCGCCATCGTTATCAGAATATCGACCGGGTCATTATCTTCGTGGTTAAACACCAGCGGCGTTTTCAGCGTCACCAGCGCAAAACCGGTTTTCTTAACCCCTTCCTCCGGACGGCCGTGCGGCATTGCCAGGCCTGGCGCAATCACAAAGTACGGGCCAAACTGCTCAACGCCATCAAGGATGGCCTGGTAGTAGCGTGGTTCAACCACATCAGCCTTAACCAACAGATCCACACCAAGCTTTACCGCTTCCTGCCAGGTACTGGCCTCGGCTTGCAAAAGGATGGAATTATTGTCTGCCAGCGAGTCACGTAATTTCATATGCCGCCCCTTACTTCACGTCCTGCGGGAAATGCGCTTTGATCACTTCCAGCAGTTTTGGTCCAAAATCGGCAGGAGACAGCATGTTGCGTACGCCAACGACATATTTATTGCCAGAAACGGTAATCTCACCGGCGATATGCGTAGAAGCGATGATGATATCCGCACCGCTCAGTTCACTTTTGTATTCACCCACGGCGCAGCTGTTCACCGTATGGTCAATATTTGACTGGGTTAAAAACTGGTCCACTTTCATTTTCATGATCATGGAACTGCCCTGCCCATTGCCACACACAGCCAGAATACGTACGGTCATAATCGGAACTCCTTATTAAGCAGAGTGTTCTGCCAGTTGTTTTTCTGCGTCTTCCTCAGCGCGCAACGTGCGTCCTGCGAAAAACATATAAGCCAGTGCAATCAGAATAATGACGGCCATAAACACGATGCCGATGGAGGCAAAGCCTTGCATCATCGGCGGTGCCAGAATTGACCAATCCGCCATGCCCATCCAGGCGCTCATACCGGTGAGCTTAACCGCCCAAACGCAGCCGAAGATTTCGATCATCCCCATCACCAGGCAAATCTTGAGCGCCGCGCGCCAGCCGCCAAAGTGGTTAGCAAATACGCCGATAGTGGCGTTCGAGAAGAACATCGGGATAAAGCCTGGGATAATCAGGATGGAAGAGCCGCAGGCAACCAGAATACCTACCGCAATCAGTTGACCGATGGTGCCCCACATAAAACCCCAGACCACCGCGTTGGGGGCAAAGCTGTAAATCGCTGCGCAGTCGATAGCCAACACCGCCCCGGGGATCAGACGTTGAGAGATACCGTTGAACGCTTCTGAAAGTTCAGCAACGAACATACGTACGCCCTGGGTGATGATGAAGATAGCGACAGCAAACGAAAAACCGGTTTGCAGGATATAGACCGTCCAGTGGGTTTTACCCGCCATCGCCTGAACCACATCTATGCCGAAAGAGAGCAGGATCGCCCCGAAAAAGATGGTCATCACAATCGCGGTGGAAACGATGTTGTCATGGAAGATATTCAGCCAGCCTGGCAGCTTGAGATCTTCTACGCTCTCCTCTTTCTTACCCAGATACGGCGCGACTTTGTAAGCAATCCATGAGGCGAACTGCTGCTGGTGACCGATGGAAAAACCGCAGCCGTCAGTTACTTCCTGCGTCGGTTTGTACATCATATTGGAGGTAATGCCCCAGTAGAGCGACACCAGCACCGCGGTACAGATGATGGTGGTCCACATCGGGTAACCAAAGATGTAGAAAGAGACAGCAATCAGCCCCGCCTGCTGGAACATGATGTGCCCAGTCAGCATGATGGTTCGAATACCGGTAATACGCCGTAGCAGTACGTAACAAATGTTCAGCGCCAGCGCTAACAGTACGGCGTACCCTACCCAACTGTAGGCATCACCCATTCGTTCGATGGTTGCCATCATGGAGGCATAGGTATCGGAGATCGCGCCATTGATACCGTAAACCTCAGACATCTTCGCCACCACCGGTTTAAACGTGCTGGTCAGAATGCCCGACCCTGCCTGCAATAACATAAAACCGATAATCGTTTTGATCGTGCCTTTGATAATGACGCTGACACTTTTACGCAACAGGATATAGCCGAGGCAGGTCACAATACCCAACAGCAACGGTGCATTGGTCATGACCTGATTAAAAAAGACGGTAAAGATGTTGTAGAGGATCTCCATAACGATCTCCAGTAGACGAAGTTGCTGAACATTCATTACAGATGCCCAGGATGTTGTGCCCTCACTCTAATTTTCAAAAGTAATCACAACAAGATTGAATTTGATTAAATGTGATGAAGTACGCAAATAATTCTCTTACTTGCAGAGTGGATTTACTTCAAATTCA
The DNA here is from genome assembly GCF_001037485.2 of Citrobacter sp. MGH105. NCBI lineage: Bacteria > Pseudomonadati > Pseudomonadota > Gammaproteobacteria > Enterobacterales > Enterobacteriaceae > Citrobacter > Citrobacter sp. MGH105. The sequence goes on from NZ_CP073048.1 coordinate 4,551,272, forward strand.
TACACGTCAAAATAAATTCATTTAAAACAATAAAATACAAAAATACATTTCATATAAACCATGTTGTCACGTTGTAATTTGTTCACATTTTCCCATTCAACACCAAAAATCAGCGCATTGCCTTCTTGAGAAAATGATGTCAGTATCAATCAAAACAAATCATAATTTGATTCAACTTGAACAAACATGAAGGTAATTGCGATGAGTAAAGTAAAAAGCATCACGCGTGAATCATGGATTCTGAGCACATTCCCGGAGTGGGGAAGCTGGCTCAATGAAGAGATCGAGCAGGAACAGGTCGCACCCGGCACTTTCGCTATGTGGTGGCTTGGCTGTACCGGAATTTGGCTAAAGTCTGAAGGCGGAACTAACGTCTGCGTCGATTTCTGGTGCGGTACGGGTAAACAGAGTCACGGTAACCCGCTGATGAAAACCGGTCACCAGATGCAACGCATGGCGGGCGTGAAGAAACTGCAGCCAAACCTGCGCACCACACCGTTTGTTCTTGATCCGTTTGCCATTCGTCAGATCGATGCGGTGCTGGCCACGCACGATCATAACGATCACATCGACGTAAATGTTGCGGCAGCCGTCATGCAGAACTGTGCCGACGACGTGCCGTTTATTGGACCGCAGACTTGTGTGGATCTGTGGATCGGTTGGGGTGTACCAAAAGAGCGCTGCATCGTGGTAAAACCTGGCGATGTGGTGAAAGTGAAAGATATTGAAATTCACGCGCTTGATGCGTTTGATCGTACGGCATTGATCACGCTTCCTGCCGATCAAAAAGCGGCAGGTGTGCTGCCGGATGGTATGGATGCCCGTGCCGTAAACTATCTGTTCAAAACGCCGGGCGGTACGCTTTATCACAGCGGTGATTCACACTACTCCAACTACTATGCAAAGCATGGCAATGAGCACCAGATCGACGTCGCGCTCGGATCCTACGGCGAGAACCCACGGGGTATTACGGACAAAATGACCAGTTCCGACATGCTGCGTATGGCGGAGGCCCTGAATACAAAAGTGGTGATCCCTTTCCATCACGATATCTGGTCAAACTTCCAGGCCGATCCTCAGGAGATCCGCGTACTGTGGGAGATGAAAAAGGATCGGCTGAAGTATGGCTTTAAGCCTTTTATCTGGCAGGTGGGTGGCAAGTTCACCTGGCCGCTGGACAAAGATAACTTTGAATATCACTATCCGCGCGGCTTTGACGACTGCTTCACGATTGAACCGGATTTACCATTTAAATCGTTCTTGTGATCCACACAAAATGCCGGGCCATCCCGGCATTTTTTCCCATTTACTTTAGTATTTCCAGGCTATTTCAAATATCATCTTTTCAAATCAATTTGTATCGGAATAGCTCATGACTGAAGCACAAAGACATCAAATATTGCTGGATATGCTGGCGCAGTTGGGCTTTGTTACCGTTGAGAACGTGATTGAGCGTCTGGGGATTTCACCCGCCACAGCACGCCGGGATATCAACAAACTCGATGAAAGCGGCAAACTCAAGAAAGTCCGCAACGGCGCAGAAGCTATTACCCAGCAGCGACCGCGCTGGACGCCAATGAATCTGCACCAGGCACAGAACCACGATGAAAAAGTTCGCATTGCCAAGGCGGCATCCCAGCTTGTGAATGCGGGTGAAAGCGTGGTGATCAACTGCGGATCGACCGCCTTTCTGCTGGGTCGCGAAATGTGCGGCAAGCCGGTGCAGATCATCACTAATTATCTGCCGCTGGCAAACTATCTGATCGACCAGGAGCATGACAGCGTGATCATCATGGGAGGGCAATATAACAAAAGCCAATCCATCACGCTTAGCCCGCAAGGCAGTGAAAATAGCCTGTATGCCGGGCACTGGATGTTCACCAGTGGCAAAGGGTTGACCGCAGATGGACTGTATAAAACCGATATGCTCACCGCGATGGCGGAGCAGAAGATGCTTAACGTGGTGGGCAAACTGGTGGTACTGGTCGATAGCAGTAAAGTCGGTGAACGCGCGGGGATGCTGTTCAGCCGCGCCGATCAAATCGATATGCTGATTACCGGCAAAAATGCGAACCCTGAGATCCTACAACAGCTCGAAGCTCAGGGCGTGAGCATTATGCGCGTTTAAAGGTGCTGGCGGAAAAACGTCACCGTCGCAGCCAGCGCTTCTGGCGTGATGCGATGTCGTACGCCCGCTTCCCACAGGCAGGTCAGATTGTTGTCCAAACCTGCCTGAATCAGCGCTTGCTGTAAGCGGAAAGTTTCAACAGCCGGTACAACATCATCATCCTGTCCATGCCACAGCAGCAACGGCCTGTCAGCGAGGCGTGGTAACTGATGCGTAACATCCCATTCGGCAAGCGGGGCGATAACGGTATCAAATTCCGCCTGCTGCTCTGGGGTCTGAACCAGTAAAGGGGGAAACAGCGTCTGCGCAAGCCGGGTAAAATAGCCAGAACCCATCAGGCTAGCTACACATTTAACCTCAGGATGGCGCGCCATTATGCCCAATGCTGTCATTCCCCCCATCGACGCCCCACCGACGGCAAGCCGCTCATCTGAAAGCCAATTTTCCGCCACCAGCGCCGCACGTAACGTCGTAAACTCCTGCATATTTTGCTGCAAAATATGCCAGAAGCGGTGCATTCGCACCTGGGCATCGCTTTTGAAGCGAGCGCCATGGTCGGGCGCATCTGGCATGACGACGCGGAACCCGGCCTGAGCCAGCGCAACGGCAAAATAGCTGTAAACCAGGCTTGAAGAGGTAAACCCGTGATAGAAGATAATACAAGGGAGTGAACATTCGCGTTTGCCAGCCGGAACGGCGTGCAGGACAGGGATACCCGCCAACTGTCGTGTTTCAATTTCGATCATTTGTCGCCTCTTTCTTTCTGGTATGCCATGCAGCAATACTTAACGCAAGCGAATGTGTTCGGCAATGATTCATAATGTTGAGAACTGGGTTACGCTTTCGCAACATTTTCATTCGAAAATCGCGTGAGAGATAACAATTCGGGAACATTCCCCTAAAGGGAAATTAATAAGGCACTACACTATGGCTATCAGGAAACGAGATAGAGTTATGCGTCGGTTTGCCTCTTTGTTGTTGGTTATGTTTTTAAGCGCCTGTAGCGTGCTACAGGGAACGCCGCAACCCGCACCGCCCGTTGCCGACCACCCGCAGGAGATCCGCCGTGACCAGAGTAATGGGTTACAGCGATTAGGGACGGTTAGCGCACTGGTAAGAGGCTCTCCGGATGATGCGCTGGCAGAGATCCGTGCCAAAGCCGCCGCGGCTAAAGCTGATTACTACGTGGTTTTATTAGTGGATGAAACTATCGTGACAGGCCAATGGTATTCACAGGCTATTTTGTATCGTAAATAACATTGGGTTGAAATTTAGTCAGCTTTACATTGCTTTGCGCCCCTATGCGTTTACCTGTGCACAATAAACCAACAGCAGGAAGCTTGAGGTTTATTATCGCGATGGAATGCCCTGCCGTGTGTAGGGGTACGAATAATGGAGCTGACGATGAAACAATCACTTGCCTTATCCTCACTGCTGCTTTCTGCCGGACTGGTAGGTACTACGGCGCAGTCTGCCGAATTCGCCAGTGCTGACTGTGTTACTGGCCTGAACGAAATTGGCCAGATATCTGTCAGTAACATTGCAGGAAATCCGCAGGATGTAGAACGTGTTGTCGCGTTAAAAGCGGATGAACAAGGTGCCTCATGGTATCGGATCATTCAAATGTACGAAGATCAGCAGCCCGACAACTGGCGCGTACAGGCCATACTCTATGCTTAACACATTGCCGGATGGCGTAAACTTATCTGAGCTACAGTGAACTGTAGACATGATAAGACGCGAAAGCGTCGCCATCAGGCATATTATTACCGTAATCCCCCCGTTGCCCGCAGAAGCAAATCATTCAGCACCTGCTCAGACAATCGTAGTCCCCCCCGCGTATCAAGCATCATTTGGCACCAGGCCTGCGCCACTGGCGGAGAAGAATAACGCAACATCTGCGCCCCGCAACCGAGCAGGAAAAGCTGCTGTGTAATCTCCCTTCCCATCTCCTCGCTGGGTTTACGTAAACGCTGCTGGAGCTGACGTACCATTCGATCGTAATGTCGATCTTGCCCTTTGACTTCCGCAAAGGCTTCGCTGAGCATATCGTACATGCCGGGTTGTTTGGTCAGTACCCGCAATACATCAAGGCACATAATGTTGCCAGAGCCTTCCCAGATACTGTTTACCGGCATTTCACGATACAAACGCGGCAGCTCGCTCTCCTCGCAATAGCCAATCCCACCCAGCACTTCCATCGCTTCTGCCACAAATGGCATACCGCTTTTGCAAACGGAGAATTTCGCCGCTGGTGTGAACAATCTGGCCCACAGCGCTTCTTTAGCATCAGCACGGCGGTCCCAGGCCCGCGCCAGTCGAAACAGTAACGCCGTTTGACCCTCCAGTTGGAGCGCCATCCGACCTAACACTTGACGCATCATCGGCTGTTTAATCAATGGCTTGCCAAAGACCTGCCGCTGGTGCGCATGGTAAATCGCGACGGAAAAAGCACGCCGCATCATACCGTGACTACCGAGCGCACAGTCAAAACGCGTCATCCCCCCCATTTTCAGGATATGGCGTATACCTTCCCCTTCTTCACCCAATAGCCAGCCAATCGCATCGTGGAATTCAACCTCGCAGCTGGCGTTGGAGCGGTTGCCTAACTTATCTTTCAATCTCTCAAGACGGATAGCATTACGCTGCCCGTCAGGTAAAAATCGCGGCACAAAAAAGCAGGACAATCCTCCCTTAGCCTGGGCCAGCACTAAATGGGCATCGCTTTGCGGCACGGAGAAAAACCACTTATGTCCCACCAGCCGATACGAGCCGTCAGCAAGACGTTCTGCCTGAGTGGTATTGCTCAGCACATCTGAACCACCCTGTTTCTCAGTCATGCCCATGCCGATAAGCAGCCCACGCTTTTGCCCACCTGGCAGTAAATGCGAGTCATAACGGTCGCTTAGCAGCGGCGTAAGCCAGTCGTGAAAGGGGGCGGGTAACATTTGAAGTAACAGCGGCGTGGCGGCAAAAGTCATGGTCACCGGACACAACGTGCCAGCTTCCACCTGCGCATGCAGCATGAAACGGGCCGCCCGGGCAACAAATGTTCCCTGCCTCGCATCTTCTTCCCAGGCCAGATTATGTACGCGGTTGGCGCATAATCCCTGCATCAGCAAATGCCAGGCAGGATGAAAACGCACATCATCCAGCCGCTGCCCCTGCGGGTCGTAGCGCAACAGTTCAGGTGGAAAAGCATTGGCCAGACGGCCCAGTTCGAGCGACTCGGCAGTCCCTAGCTGCTGACCAATACTGGCGAGAAGATCGCTGTCCCAGCCAGCGCCTTCGCGGATAACCGCTTCGCACAGTGCGCCGTCGGACAAATATAAGTTACTGTTATTGAGCGGTACAGGTTGGTTAAAAACGGTATGCGTTTGCCAGTGCATTGTGTCTCCCTCCGTCAATGGCCGTCGCTTTAAGTATGGTCAGAACCACATTATTCGCGACGGAGGGAGATCACAAAAGTACGGTTAGCCCGCAATATAATGAGGAATAAAACGAGAAGTATCTTTAGTGATCAAAGTATTATCCTCGCGGATCCCCATACCACAGGCTTCATCATCCACGATCCAACTGCCAATCAACGTGTAGCTGTCGCCAAAGCGCGGTAATGGCTGAAATGCCTGATAGATCATCGGTTCTTCCGCATAATCCCCCTCAGCATGCTCCACTATCTGCTGCTGACCATTAAAAATGGTAACGTTACCCCCCTCTCGAGAAAATATCGGTTTGCGTACATAGCTTTCACCAGCCGCAATTTGTGGCGTTTCACCGTCAAACCAGGCAGGCAGCAGGTTGGGATGGTTGGGAAAAAAATGCCACAGCAAAGGCATTAGCCCTTTATTGCTGAGCACACTCTTCCACAACGGCTCAACCCACTGTTCGCGGCGATGGCGCAGCAAGGGGCCATTCTCATCTCGCATCATCCACTCCAGGGGATAGAGCTTAAAGGCGCGACGAATGACGTTATCGTCAAGGTCAGTGAGAACGCCGCCAACGCCAAGACCCAGATCCTCCACGTAAATAAACCGTGATTCTTGCCCGGCCTGCTGCGCGCAATCCTGTAAATACAACACCGTGGTACGATCTTCGTCAGTATCTTCGCAGCAGCAAAAATAGAAGGGCTCTGAGCTATAAAGCTCAGCAAAACGGGAGATTAGCCGCTCCTGAATGGCGTTGTACTGGTCGGCGTCGCGTGTGATCACCCCGCTGCGACGCGCATCTTCCAGCCATAGCCACTGGAAATACGCTGACTCATAAAGCGACGTTGGCGTATCCGCGTTGTACTCCAGCAGCTTGACCGGGGCGTTATTTCCGCACCAGACAAAATCCATGCGGCCGTACAGGGAGGGATCGCGATTGCGCCAGCTTTCGGCAATAACGTCCCAGTACAGCGGCGGGATCGCCAGTTGCTGCATAATCTGTTCGTCGTTAACTGCTCGTTCGACGACATCCAGACACATCTGGTGCAGTTCCGCAGTGGGTTTTTCGATCTGCTCTTCCACTTGCCGGAGCGTAAAGCGGTATGCCCGGCTCTCATCCCAGTAAATCTCGTTATCGATAATATGAAAATCAAAGCCGTGATCGTAGGCGATCCGGTCCAAATCCTGGCGAACAGGGACATCATGTCGCAGCATCGTTAACCTCCCCAGTGCCCACGCGCGCTGGACGAACGCCCGTAGCCGCCGCGTGAAACCGTCGAGACTTTCTTCGTCGTATAACTATGGCTGGTTGCAGTATCATGTTTTCCACTACCGGAACGCCAACTGTAATCCCCGGAAGTCGTACGCCAGACCGGGCGCGAAGCATAGGAAGAACCGCCGCTGCTATAAACATATTGTTCGTCGCGATTTTTGCGAATGACGCGGCTGAGTAAAAAACCGGAGAATATCGGCACCCAGCTTTGATCGGTACTATCGAGATAGCAGTCGCCAAACTGCGTCTGACAGCTCTGCTTGTTCATTTGCTTTGGCAGACTGGAGTAGAACTCTGTTTTCGCATTGTTCCAGCCATCGGCACAAACGGTGGCGCTATTGCCATCGTCAATGCATTCACTCACTGCAGAGTAAAAAGTACCGTCACCATCATTATCGGTATTGCCGTCATCAGCACATCCTTTGAGGACAAAAAATGCCGCTCCGCCCATAATGGCCAGCGTCAGGTATTTTCCACTGTATCGGCTGCGTTTTTTTGCATAGGGGTTCGCCGGGCGCCCAATTCGCGTGATGGCAGAATGCCCTGGCACCCTGTTTTTGTTTCCAGATTTACGTTTTCTTGCCATGATCGTCCATTACCATGTCATGCAGGCGGCGTTAAAAATGCCCCCCGCCAGGGCAGCAGTTCCCATAAATAATCCCGCTGCAGTATTATGGTTAATAATTTTTTCACTCAGTGCCGGCATGTATAAACGCACACCGCCGTAAATGACGAGTTGTATCACCAGCGCGATGCCGCCCCAGGCGAAATAATCCGGAATGCTGACGGCGTTAATTGCCGCGCTGGATAATGGAATAACGTAGCCCAGCAACGTGCCGCTAAAGGCCAGTGACGCTGCCGTATTATTATTTTTAATCAGTTGCCACTCGTTGTGCGGCGTGATTTTTGAGTATATAAACAGAAAAACGATCACCATGGCCGCGCCAATAAAAAAATAGGCACAAAAAGCCAGTAATGAATCCAGTATGTGCATTGTGTAACCTTCCCTGAAATTAACCAATTACATTAAGTGATGTTAATGGAATATCTACACCCAGCGCCCGTGAGAATACCCACTCTGGCTCTCCCTGCTCATTAAACGACTCTTCACCGTTCAACAGCAGGTATTCCCATGTATCCTCTGTAACCTGTCGCTGATAGCCCATGGTAAAATTATGTACATTCCATATGGCATGCTGATGATTTTCTACTTTTTCCAGCATATAAACCGGCTCAATGTTCCCCGGTTCTTCCTCGTTAAAAAAGCGTTGCCAGCGCTCTTCCTGCCAGCTAAGCGCCGGAGTCCCTATTGCAGAAGGGCTAATGGCAGACTGCCAGTGTTTTTTCTTCGAAATCCCGTAACTTTCCGCATAAACAAAGAATTTGATATCGTCGATATCATCAATGTCTGAGCCGCCCGTGGTATTAATTTGCAGAAACTCTTCTCCGGACGTGTAGTAGCGAAAAATCTGGCTTCCGCCGCCTAAATCAATGTGGCTGGCGGCTGCAACGGTGTACTCCTCACCAGGCAATTCGATCAATAGTGACTCTTCAAGCAGACGAAATGCCAGCGTGTTAAGCGTAAAACCAGCATTCAGATGTAACCCTAACGGCCCGCGGGCTGGCGCAACAACAGCCTCTTTACCAAATAAACGCCGGATAAAACTCGTGATCATTTTCCCTCTATCTCCATCCATGCAATCTCTTTCGCCAGAATGCGGCTGTTACCTATCAAATGCAGCCACATACCGCCCTTTACCTCTGTCGAAATGACCGGATTTAATTCCATACCCCGACCATTTTTGCAGCTGCTAATACCCAAAACTGTGGCATCGTGGCGAAGCTTCATATAACGCATGAGATCGCCATAACGAATTGAAACGACCTCCTCAGGTATTGGCACGGCAAACCCTGTATCACCCAGCATGGGATTCATGATGGATGCGACCGACTGCGAAGACCCCGGATCCTGAATGGATCGAGAAAGCTGCTCAGCGGAGAGATTGCGCACAATTTCAATACGTGGACAATGAACTTCCAGCAATCCTGCGTAACGCTCATCTTCCATATAAGCAACCACATGGCATTGTTCAGGAATCGAATCCGCCAGTGAAAGCGCGATGGTGAACGTGAGTTCATCTGTACGAGCAAATATGATCGCACTCTGGCAATTGCATAACCCCATACGAGCATGCTCTTGCGGGTCATTAAAATTACGTATACGAATGAAATCGACCCAGTTATTTCCCGACAAAGGATGCTGTATGTCATCGGATTCACACAGGAGCACCCGCTCAAAAACACGCCGGGTGTCATACAGCAGCAGCGATATCATTTTTTCCGTCTGGTGGCCTCGCCAGCCGACCACCAGCATATGGTTTCGCAAATGCCGATAATCTCCCATCCCCATCATTCCTTTTGCTAACATCCCTTGCACCAGGCCGATAACCTTTCCCATTAATGCGCCAAATAAACCAACGCTGACAGGAATTTGCCAGATCACCGTAAAAATCCGGCCTGCCGCAGTTTGCGGACTGATGTCGCCAAAACCCAATGTTGAGCCGACGACTGAGCAGTAATAGATAAAATCGCTCAGACGACCCACCAGCGTTTCTTCACCCAGTAATCTCAGCACCAGGTAACAAAACAGGTACTGCCCAGCGAACAGGCCGAATAATGCAGGCCAGGTCAGTCTTGAAAGATGCCGTTGGCACGTTTTGATGACCCAAGTAAACAGCATTACTCGCCTTGCTGACGCTGCAGTCGTGCCAGTACATCCTGAGCCGAACTTTTATTGCTCGCCCCAATGCCGGCTTCGGCCAGCTTCTCATCCAGGTCACGCCCATCCGCAACCTTTTCCAGCTGCGCAGCGGCATCCAGACGGGCCTGACGCTCTGCCTGTCGCGTTTGCAAACGCTTGAGCGACTCTGCGGCTGTAGACACACTCGAAGACGCGCCTACGGTTGAGGTGGTCACTGCCTGCTGGGCGCGCTGCATCGCTTCCGTCGCCTTTACCACCTCAAGCTGCTGTTCAAACTGTGCAATCCGTTGTGCGGTTGCACTCACCGCTTTTTCAACGCCATCCCGCGACAATTCAAGGTTAGCGAGTACTTGCTCTTCTGCAGCAATGACATTCTCTAAGCGGGCAATTTCTTCTGCAACTTCGTTGATCAGTGACGGGTTAGCGTTTTTACTTAGCGCTTCCAACACTCGTGTTTCCAGACTGGATTTACGCTCACGCAGATCGTTCAACTTGTCATTACTCAGCCTCACGCGCGCCAGCAGGTCTACTCGTGATTTTCCGGCTTTATCCAGCTCACCTTTCGCATCACGGATATGCTGCTCCAGCATGCGGACCCCCTGCGCTTCTTCAATTGACTCTTCCGCCTGAGACAGTACGGACTTACCGAGGGTAAACAGGCTTTTTAAAATTCCCATAAATAGCGTTCCTTGTTATTCGTGAGTGTATTCTTCAGTGATTTCAGCCAGATCTAGCGCGTTTTCCGCAAGCGTAGTCATCTCCAGCACTACATCATCAAGTGATGAATTAAGCGAAAGTGCTCCAAATGCGACGTAATATTCATCCTGCTGAACGCGAGAAATCCCCACGGAAGACAGAGGAAGGAGTTTCTGATTACGTAATAAGAAAATATTGAATTCATTTTTCTGATTAATACTGCAGACAGGACAAATAACTGTTTCAATAATTATCTGGCGGGATGTGAATAAAATACCGAGTGATAAATCACCATAATCATTCATTTTGATAATTAATGATTGCTCGTTATATTCAATATCTATATTTAATTCAGGAAGAGTTTGTACTGCTTCAGCAAGCAACTGCGGAGTCCATGCCATATATTATCCATATATAATTCAATTAAAAATAAATGAAATGAATATCATTTCCTACCCTTTATCATACTCGTTTAAAATAAAAAAAAGCCACCCGAATCCGGGTGACTTTGTCTGAAAAATAAGTTTAGCCGCGCTGGCGGACGGCTTCAAACAGGCAGATACCCGTCGCAACTGAAACGTTCAATGACGAAACGCTCCCTGCCATCGGGATGCTGATCAGTTCGTCACAGTGTTCGCGAGTCAGACGGCGCATACCTTCACCCTCTGCGCCCATCACCAGCGCCAGACGACCGGTCATTTTGCTCTGATAGAGAGTATGGTCGGCTTCACCTGCGGTTCCGACGATCCAGATATTCTCTTCCTGCAGCATACGCATGGTGCGCGCCAGGTTGGTGACGCGGATCAGCGGTACGCTTTCTGCCGCACCACAGGCCACTTTTTTCGCCGTCGCATTCAACTGTGCGGAACGATCCTTCGGTACGATTACAGCATGTACGCCAGCAGCATCAGCGCTACGCAGGCATGCACCCAGGTTATGCGGATCGGTGACGCCATCGAGAATCAAAAAGAACGGCTGATCGAGCGTAGCAATCAGATCCGGCAGATCGTTTTCCTGATACTGACGGCCCGGCTTCACGCGAGCAATAATCCCCTGATGTACCGCACCCTCGCTTTTCTCATCCAGAAACTGACGGTTAGCCAGTTGAATGACAACACCCTGTGCTTCCAGTGCGTGGATCAGCGGCAGCAGGCGTTTATCTTCACGACCTTTGAGAATAAAGACGTCCTGGAAGCGCTCAGGCGCACGTTCCAGCAGGGCCTGCACCGCATGGATGCCGTAAATCATTTCACTCATGAATGTACTCGTTAATAGTTTATGCGTAACGCCGGGCAACGCGAAGGTTGCCCGACTTACAGTCTATGGCTGTTATTGTGCGACTTTCTTTTTCGCCGCACGTTTAGCTTTAGTGGCGGCAGCAATTTTAAGCGTTTTTGCCGAGGGCTTTTTCGCTTTTTTATCACCTTTCTTCTCAGCCGCATTCTTATCCGCCTGAGGTTTGGCTCTGCCTTTCTTCTCGCCGCGGAAAGCGCTGTCCGGCTCGAAATTCACCTTTTTGCCCATCTGACGACGTTTACCGGTATTTTTACCCGCATCGCCTTTTTTGGCTTTTTCGCGCGCAGTTTTACCTTCATTACGCGGCGCACGTTCACTGGAGATCAAACTGAAATCGATCTTACGCTCGTCCATGTTGACTGCTTCCACGCGAACTTCCACGCGATCGCCCAGGCGATACATCTGGCCGCTGGATTCCCCTGTCAGGCGCTGCCCAACCTGGTCGAAACGATAGTAGTCGTTATCCAGAGAGGAGACATGCACCAGACCGTCGATAAACAGTTCATCAAGACGGACAAAGAAACCAAATCCGGTCACGCTAGCAATCACGCCTTTGAAGACATTACCCACCTGGTCCAGCATGAAGTCGCACTTCAGCCAGTCAGAGACATCGCGCGTAGCTTCATCAGCACGGCGCTCGGCCATCGAACAGTGCTGACCCAGTTGCAGCATCTCTTCCATCGAATAATGGTAGCCACCGGTTTCCGTGGTGTTGCCCTTATGGCCCTGCTCCTGCGCCAGCAGATACTTAATCGCCCGGTGCAAGGAGAGATCCGGGTAACGACGGATCGGTGAAGTAAAGTGTGCATAAGATTGCAGCGCCAGGCCAAAGTGACCACGATTTTCCGGATCGTAAATCGCCTGCTTCATCGAACGCAGCAGCATGGTTTGCAGCATTTCTGCGTCAGGACGGTCAGCAATCGACTCCAGCAGTTCAGCGTAATCACGCGGCTCAGGTTTGTTGCCACCTGGCAGCTCCAGCCCCAGCTCTGCCAGGACGGAACGGAACGAGTTAATCGCTTCGGTCGTCGGCTTATCGTGAATACGGAACAGCGCTGGCTCTTTGGCTTTCTCAACGAATCGTGCCGCGGAGATGTTCGCCATGATCATGCACTCTTCAATCAGCTTGTGCGCGTCGTTACGCTGCGTCTGCTCGATACGCTCAATACGGCGTTCAGCATTGAAGATAAATTTCGCTTCTTCACTTTCAAACGAGATACCGCCACGCTCTTCACGGGCCTTATCCAGCACTTTGTAGAGGTTATGCAGCTCTTCAATGTGTTTAACCAGCGGTGCGTACTGCTCACGCAGCTCCTGGTCGCCCTGCAGCATGTGCCAGACCTTGGTGTAGGTCAGACGTGCGTGGGAACTCATGACCGCTTCGTAGAATTTAAAGCCGGTTAAGCGGCCTTTCGACGAAATGGTCATTTCACAGACCATACACAACCTGTCCACCTGCGGGTTGAGTGAACACAATCCGTTGGACAGCACTTCCGGCAGCATCGGAACAACCTGCGACGGGAAGTAAACGGATGTGCCACGGCTACGCGCTTCCTGGTCCAGCGGAGTCGGCGGGCGGACGTAATAGCTTACGTCAGCAATCGCCACCCATAAACGCCAACCACCGCCGCGTTTCTTCTCGCAATAAACCGCATCGTCGAAGTCGCGCGCATCTTCGCCATCGATAGTCACCAGCGGCAGGGAGCGCAGATCGACACGTCCTACTTTCGCCTCTTCCGGCACTTCTTCTTTCAGCCCGGCGACCTGTTTCTCAACCGCCTGCGGCCAGATATATGGGATTTCATGAGTACGCAGGGCCATATCAACGGCCATGCTGGTTCCCATGTTGTCACCCAGCACTTCAACAATTTTACCCACCGCTTTAGTGCGGCGAGTTGGACGCTGGGTCAGTTCAACGACAACCACAAAGCCCATACGAGCGCCCATTACCTCTTCCGGCGGGATCAGAATATCGAAGCTCAGGCGGCTGTCGTCTGGGACGACAAATCCAACACCAGCGTCGGTGAAGTAGCGGCCGACAATCTGGCTGGTTTTCGGCACCAGTACGCGCACAATACGCGCTTCGCGGCGACCTTTACGGTCCGCGCCCAACGGCTGCGCCAGCACCTGATCGCCATGAATGCAGGTTTTCATTTGCTCGCTGGACAGATACAGGTCATCTTTGCGGCCTTCAACGCGCAGAAAGCCGTAGCCATCACGGTGGCCAATAACGGTACCTTTCAGCAGGTCGAGACGCTCCGGCAGCGCATAGCATTGACGACGGGTGAAGACCAGTTGTCCGTCACGCTCCATCGCGCGCAGGCGACGACGCAGCGCTTCTTGCTGCTCTTCACCTTCAATATTGAGTTCAGCGGCCAGCTCATCGCGGTTGGCCGGCTTTTCACGTTTAGTTAAATGTTCGAGGATAAATTCCCGGCTCGGGATAGGATTCGCGTATTTTTCTGCTTCGCGTTCCTGGAAAGGATCTTGTGACATGTCGGTTCCTCCGTCATCATCGCTGCTGGCGGGAGTCGTTACTCCACCAGCAATAATTTATAAAGCGGTTGATTCTTTTCAACCAAATCAGCAAGTGTGTAGTTGTCCAGTTCCGTGAGAAAACTTTGCACTGCTTTAGAAAGCGCCTGTTTGAGTCGACAGGCCGGGGTAATGTGGCAAAACTCGCTGCTACAGTTGACCAACGATAAGGGTTCCAGCTCGCGAACCACATCACCAATACCAATATCCTTAGCGGGTTTACCCAGGCGGATACCGCCATTTTTTCCTCGAATAGCAGTAACAAAGCCCGCCCGGCTAAGTTGATTGATTATTTTGACCATATGATTACGGGACACGCCGTAGACTTCTGTCACCTCAGAAATACTGGTCATACGTCCTTCGGGAAGTGACGCCATGTAGATTAGCGCACGTAATCCGTAATCGGTGAAACTTGTTAACTGCACATCAACCTCAGGAAAAGGGATAAAACGGATAAACCTGGTAGTATTAATTACATTGATGATAAACCAGCCACCAGCCAGGTCGCTAATTTATTTCAGTTCGGGAAGGAAAAAAGCGAGGAACTTACGTGATTTTAAGCCGGATTCTGATGCAAAGCACCTTATCCGGCCTAAATTAGTGCAAGCGCAGCGCCGTTTGACGCTACGCTATAACCAGAATTATGCGTCGAACGGGTCGCGCAGGATCATGGTTTCAGTACGGTCTGGGCCAGTTGAGATAATATCAATCGGCACACCGGTCAGTTCTTCAATACGCTTGATGTAGTTCAGCGCTGCCTGCGGCAGACCGCTACGTTCCTTCACGCCGAAGGTGGATTCAGACCAACCCGGCATGGTTTCGTAAATCGGCTCGATACCTTTCCAGTCGTCAGCTGCCAGCGGAGTAGTCGTTACTTCGCGGCCATCCGGCATACGGTAAGCAACACAGATTTTCACCTCTTTCAAACCGTCCAGTACGTCCAGTTTGGTCAGGCAGAAGCCAGACAGGGAGTTAATCTGTACTGCACGGCGTACAGCAACGGAATCCAGCCAACCGGTACGACGACGACGACCGGTGGTCGCGCCATACTCGTTACCTTGTTTGCACAGGAACTCGCCAACGTCATCAAACAGCTCAGTCGGGAACGGACCCGCACCTACACGAGTAGAGTAAGCTTTGATGATACCCAGAACGTAGTCCACATAACGTGGGCCCAGGCCGGAGCCGGTTGCCACGCCACCTGCGGTGGTGTTGGAGGACGTTACGTACGGATAGGTACCGTGGTCGATATCCAGCAGCGTACCCTGTGCACCTTCAAACATGACGAAATCGCCACGCTTACGCGCCTGGTCCAGCAGATCGGAAACATCAACAACCATTGAGGTCAGGATGTCGGCGATAGCCATCACATCATCCAGCACTTTCTGGTAGTCAACTGCTTCAACTTTATAGAAATTCACCAGCTGGAAGTTGTGATATTCCATCACTTCTTTCAGTTTTTCAGCGAAAGTTGCTTTATCAAACAGATCGCCAACACGCAGACCGCGACGAGCTACTTTGTCTTCATAAGCCGGACCGATACCACGACCGGTAGTACCGATCGCTTTCTCGCCACGCGCTTTCTCACGAGCGTTATCCAACGCAACGTGATAATCAAGGATCAGCGGACAAGCTTCAGACAGCAGCAGGCGCTCGCGAACCGGGATACCACGATCTTCCAGTCCTTTCATTTCTTTCATCAGCGCGGACGGAGACAGAACAACACCGTTACCGATGATGCTGATTACGTTTTCGCGAAGAATGCCTGATGGAATAAGATGGAGGACGGTTTTTTCACCGTTGATTACGAGAGTATGGCCTGCGTTGTGACCACCCTGGTAGCGCACAACATATTTAGCCCGTTCAGTCAGAAGATCGACGATCTTCCCTTTACCTTCGTCACCCCATTGGGTGCCCAGTACGACGACGTTGTTACCCATTTTTCAAAATCACCGTTTGCTTAAAAATGGATTCTACCACCGCTTTTTCAGATATACAGCACTTTTTGCATGCGAAAATCCGCAAATTAGTCTACTTATTGATCAGCCAATCGTTTTCCTCAACATGTAGTAGACCACAACGCCCGCAACCACAAGACCTCCACCAAAACGACGCAAAATATTTTCGGGAAGTTGCGCCATTGCAGAGATCATTTTCTTCCATGCGCTGGGATAAAGCATCGGACCCAGCCCTTCCAGCACCAAAACCAGCGCGAGCGCCAGCAAAATTGTTGAATTCATCCATCGCCCTTATATAAAAAGAAAACCACCGCATCCCTGGAGATGCCGGTGGTTTTGCTGCTTTAAAACCGCTGGAACGCGATTAGCGTGTCGCGGTATTTGGTGTCTTCATGTAGCGGAAGAAATCGCTGTCTGGGCTCATGACCATTACGTCCTGATTCCCTTCAAAGCTCTTCTCGTAAGCACGCAGGCTACGGATGAAGGCGTAGAAGTCCGGATCCTGACTGAACGCATCGGCAAACAGCTTAGCGGCTTCTGCATCGCCTTCACCGCGCATAATACGGCCCTGACGCTCAGATTCTGCCAGCGTTTTAGTGACTTCATAGTCAGCCGTTGCACGCAGTTTTTCCGCCTCTTCTTGGCCTTGTGAACGATGGCGACGCGCTACCGCTTCACGCTCAGCGCGCATACGGTTGTAGATAGCCTCGGACACTTCAGCAGGCAGGTTGATTTGCTTAATACGCACGTCAACAACTTCGATGCCCAATGCCGCCATACTGTTCGGGTTGATGACCGGTACTTTACCGTTCGTTTCAGCCTGAACACGTTCAGCCGCTTCGGCAATCGCGCTATCTGCTGCCGGAGTCGCCACTTCGTCTTCCGTGCCAGCAGAACCGGAGTTCAGCGCGTCACGAACTTCCAGGGTCAAACGACCGCGGGAATCGGTAACGATGTCCTTCACGTCCAGACGACCAATTTCAGAACGCAGACGGTCAGAGAACTTACGTTTCAGCAGGACTTCCGCCTGAGAAACATCGCCACCGCCCGTTGCCAGGTAGTAACGGCTAAAGTCACTGATGCGCCACTTGATGTAGGAGTCAACGATCAGGTCTTTCTTCTCTTTGGTAACAAAGCGATCGGCTTGGTTGTCCATGGTCTGAATACGCGCATCCAGCATCTTCACAGATTCAATAAACGGAATCTTGAAGTGCAGGCCAGGTGCTACGACCAGCGGCTTGTTTTCATCGTCACGCAGAACTTTACCAAAGCGCAGAGTAATACCGCGCTCGCCTTCTTTGACCACAAAGACAGACATGAACAGAACTACCAGAACGATGATGATAATCGCAATAACTGACTTACGCATCGTTATTCCCCCTGACGCTGGTAGTCGTTACGCTGCGCATTCGCGCGGCGTTGATCCATAATATCGCCCTGACTGGTGGACGATGTGTTGCTTGCTCCAGTGCTGGAAGTCGTTGCTGGCGGCAGACGCAGCAGGTTTGAACTGCTGTCAGTCTTTGCTGCTGGCGCACTACCACCTTTCAGCATTTGATCCAGCGGCAGAACCATCAAATTGCTGCCTTTATCGTTAACCAGGACTTTGCGGGTATTGCTCAACACTTTTTCCATGGTTTCGATATACAGACGCTCGCGGGTAATTTGCGGTGCGGCTTTATATTCCGGCAGAATTTTTGCGAAGCGAGCCACTTCACCCTGTGCTTCCAGGATTGTCTGAGTCTTATACGCACGCGCTTCTTCCAGAATACGCTGCGCCTGACCGTTTGCACGCGGCTGAACTTCGTTGGTGTACGCTTCCGCTTCACGGATGTACTGCTGTTCGTTTTCACGTGCTGCGATAGCATCGTCAAACGCGGCTTTTACTTCTTCCGGCGGACGTGCAGCCTGGAAGTTGACGTCCAGCAGGGTGATACCCATGTTGTACGGACGGATCGTTTCTTCCAGTTCACGTTGGGTATCGCTACGAATAACGGTACGACCTTCGGTCAGGATACGGTCCATGGTGTATTTACCGATAACCCCACGCAGGGCACTGTCGGTAGCCTGACGCAGACTGTCATCCGCGCTGGTTACGCTAAACAGGTAACGCTGCGGATCGGTCACGCGGTACTGTACGTTCATTTCGACGCGCACGACGTTTTCGTCAGAGGTCAGCATGACGCCGGATGCGGCAAGTTCACGCACGGCTTCAACGTTGACCGGTGTCACTTCGTCGACAAAGGTCGGTTTCCAGTTCAGACCCGGTTCAACCAAATGGCTGAATTTACCGAAGCGTGTTACCACGCCGCGTTCCGCTTCTTTAATGGTATAGAAACCGCTGGCCGCCCAGATAATGACGATAGCGGCCGCTGCGATAGTAAAGACTCGACCGCCCAGTTGCGGACGCGGGCCTTGCGATGAACTACCGCCGCCAGAGCCAGTACCTTTACCGCCACCCAGACCACCGAGCTTTTTACTCAGTTTGCGGAAGATATCGTCCAGATCGGGAGGTCCCTGCTCGCGACCACCTTTGTTTCCATTTCCCTCAGGGTTGCCGCCAGGTTTGCTGCTTCCCCAGGGGTCGCGGTCTTGTCCGTTATTACCGGGCTGATTCCACGCCATTTTTGTGCTCCATATTTGTTATGCGATGCTATACCTGCGTCTTTTGCGCTGCCGTTGCGTTGGCTGCGTCCCTCAACGCCAGTCACATAGTTGACTATGTTCCTGGAGATTTCAGGACTTGCCGCCTTCCTGCCGCACAAAATCCACAAGGTATAGAGGCGAAAAAATCTTCAGGCCATATCCGTCAGATCAGACAACATAGTCTTCCAGTGCCGGTTCTTGTTTACAGAGGCGACGCCAGTCTACGATCGGCATACGAACCTGCAGACCTACGCTGCCGTCCTCCTCCATCCACTCTTTTTCTATTGCCTGAAGTTGATAAAACCGGCTTCTCAAACGCCCTTCCTGCGGCGGCAAACGCAACGTATGCTGCGCCACCTCACCGGAAAGTCGCTCAGTCAAAGCCTGAAAAAGTTGTGGTATACCAATCCCCGTTTGCGCTGATACCCAAACGCGAATGGGTTTATTCTCTTCATCTCTGTCGATACGCGGCTCAAAGTCATCCAACATATCGATTTTATTCATCACCAGCAGGGTCGGGATCTCATGCGCATCGATCTCTTCGAGCACCGTATCGACGGCCTCAATGTTTTCCTGCACACGAAAATCTGCTGCATCAATAACGTGCAGCAGCAATGTCGCCTGACGTGTTTCCTGCAAGGTGGCCTTAAACGCCGCCACCAGGTCGTGCGGCAAATGACGGATAAACCCAACGGTATCCGCCAGCACAGTCTCACCCACGTCCGCAACGTCTATTCTGCGTAGCGTCGGGTCCAGGGTCGCAAACAGCTGATCTGCTGCGTAGACCTGGGCTTCGGTGATCTGGTTGAACAGGGTGGATTTTCCGGCGTTGGTATATCCCACCAGTGATACGGTTGGGACATCCGCTTTCTTGCGCGACTGTCGCCCCTGCTCACGTTGCTTTTCAACTTTTTCCAGGCGCGACTGTATCTGCAAAATGCGATTACGCAGCAAACGACGGTCGGTTTCGAGCTGGGTTTCACCCGGGCCGCGCAAACCAATCCCGCCCTTTTGCCGTTCAAGGTGAGTCCAGCCACGGACCAGACGCGTAGCCATATGGCGCAACTGCGCCAGCTCAACCTGCAACTTACCCTCATGGGTTCGCGCACGCTGGGCAAAAATATCTAAAATGAGACCAGTCCTGTCGATAACAAGACACTGGCACAACTGTTCCAGGTTACGTTCCTGGGCAGGGCTTAGAGCATGATCAAAAATCACCACCGCAGCGCCAGTCGCTTTTACGGCTTCGGCAATTTCGATTGCCTTACCTTCACCAACAAAATACTTCGGGTGCGGTGCTTTACGGCTCCCGGTAATCACCTGCATTGCTTCGACACCGGCGGAAGAAACCAGAGATTCAAACTCCTGGAGGTCTTCCATATCTTTGTCTTGCGAAAAATAGATGTGTACCAGTACCGCCTGCTCACCGGCATCATAACGGTCAAACAAGCGTCAACCCCTTAATATAAATCAACGGGGAACACAGGATCGCTGGCTCCCCGTATGTAAAACAGCTAATAACCTTATTCGGTTTCTTCGCTGTCCTGTTGCGCAGATGAACCTTGCGCGTTGCTACCGTGATGGTAGTTGCTGCCTGTGCCGCCGGTGGCATTATTGCTGTGATGAGAAACCGGACGAGACGGGACAACAGTAGAAATCGCGTGCTTATAAACCATCTGGCTGACCGTGTTTTTCAACAGGATCACGAACTGATCAAAAGACTCGATTTGACCTTGCAGCTTAATACCATTCACCAAATAAATAGAAACTGGAACACGTTCCCGACGCAGTGCGTTCAGGAACGGATCTTGTAAAGATTGCCCCTTAGCCATTCTCTCTTTTCCTTATATGCTTATTTGTACTTTGAACCTTTCGATTCTGAAAAATTGCGCACGATACGTTTCAATTGTACACATTCAGTTCGCGATAGCACCAACAACCTGTAATACTTCGTTTCGCGCCTGGTCAGGCTTTTCACTGTCAAGCCAGTGCACCCCTTCCCAACCACGCAACCAGGTTACCTGTCGCTTCGCCAACTGCCTCGTGGCGCAAACACCTCTATAAACCATTTCATCGTATGAAATTTCACCTTCAATGTATGACCACATCTGGCGATACCCTACACAACGAATGGAAGGCAAATCCGTATGCAAATCTCCACGGGCAAAAAGCGCCCGGACTTCTGCTTCAAAACCTGAAGCTAACATCTGATGAAAACGCTGCTCAATTCGCTGATGGAGCAGTTCACGGCTCGCCGGGGCGATTGCAAACTGATGCACCTGATACGGCAAAGCATCTCCTGACGTTTGCGTCAGCTCCGTTAAAGTTTTACCCGAAATGAAAAAAACTTCCAGTGCCCGGGAAAGTCTTTGCGGATCATTTGGATGAATACGCGCCGCTGCCACGGGATCGATGTCCTGAAGCTGTCGGTGTAACGCGTCCCAACCCTGCTCTGCCGCCTGCTGCTCAATTCTGGCCCTGACTTCCGGGTCCGCCGACGGTAACGGCGACAGTCCTTCAAGCAAGGCTTTGAAATATAACATTGTGCCGCCCACCAGCAACGGGATACGGCCCGCGGCGGTGATGTCGGCCATCTCGGCTAACGCATCGCGACGAAAATCCGCAGCGGAGTACGCCTGCGATGGATCGCGGATATCCAGCAATCGGTGCGGTGCGGCCTGTAATTCAGCTGCATCAGGTTTAGCTGTACCGATATCCATCCCCTTGTAAATAAGGGCGGAATCAACGCTTATCAACTCTATGGGCAAAACTTTACGCAATTCAATTGCTAATGCCGTTTTACCGGAGGCCGTTGGCCCCATCAAAAAAATCGCCTTTGGCAGGCTCGCCTTACGGGTATCACTCATGTTTCAGGGCATTCATTACCGAATGTAAATCAACAGGTTGTAACAGACCACCCGGCGGTGCCTTCACGAGTTGTGGGCAGAGCCGCTCAACATCCGCTAACAGCGTAATCGCCTGTGCCATGCTCCACTGTGGATGCTCGCTCATCAGGTTACGTGCGATCCACTGTGCAATATTGCCCGGCTCGAATACGGATTGCTGCGCCAGGTAGCCTATCAGTTCAGGAATCAAGATTTGTAAATTTTGTTGGCGTAAGGGTAAAGGCACCGCCCGGATGGTCACATGCTGCGCATCCAGCTGAAATTCAATGCCCAACTCAGCCAGTTGGCTCTGTCCTTTTTGCAGTGCCGCTTTTTCATCAGCGGTCACTTTTAGACGTAAAGGGATCAGTAACGGTTGAGCACAAACCGCTCCCTGACCCGGCGTTAACTGCGCCTGACGCAACCAACGCTCAGCCACCGGTAATGCCAACAACCGAATATGGCCATCGCACTCGAGTAACGCGCAGTCTGCACCAACTATCGTTAGCACCCGGCCAAAGCCCTGACTGCTGCCAGTCAGAGGCGTCGATGGCGTTTCAGAGACCGGCGTTTTACGCGTTGGAGCCGGCGTCTGCATCAGTTGCTGATAAATTTCGCCCTGCTGCTTTTGGTATCCGGGTTGAGCATGAGGCCAACTGGCCCCCGCCTGACGGCCACCGCCACCACTACTGCCACCGCTACTGCCACTTCCAGTGCCAGCGGATGCTGAGTACCGCGGTGTCGCAGGTTCACGCGCGGGAGCCGGCTCGGCAAAATGGTTGCGTCCAGCAGCAACGCGGTTTTCCGGAATGTGCCTTGGGGCGGGTTCGTTGTCATCAGCCAACGGCAGCGGCGTTTCAAGCTGCTGTTGCAGGACACTCAACACGCCCTGGTAAATAAAATCGTGCACCAGCCGGGATTGATGGAAACGGACCTCATGTTTAGCTGGGTGTACGTTGACATCCACTTGATGCGGATCGATTTCCAGATACAACACAAAAGCGGGCTGTTGATCGGCTCCCAGCTTATCTTCACAGGCCTGGCGGATAGCATGGTTGATCAGCCGGTCGCGCATCATCCGACCATTCACGTAGCAGTACTGGATTTCTGCCAGTGCTGCCGTTGTGTGGTTAGGATCGGCCACCCAGCCGCGCAATGTTAAATCGCCATGCTGCCATTCGATCGCCAGCGCATGCTCCAGAAACGGCGTGCCGCAAATCGCGCCCAGTCGGCGCTCTTTCTGCCCATCCGCGGCCACTGCCCGGTACTGACGCACCACTTTGCCGTTGTGCGACAAATTTATCGTCACATCAAAACGCGCCAGCGCAATGCGGCGAATAATCTCGTCGATATGATTAAATTCGGTTTTCTCGGTGCGCATAAATTTGCGCCGCGCCGGGGTGTTGTAGAACAGATCTAGCACCTCCAGCGTGGTTCCCACCGGATGCGCAGCGGGTTTAACTGTGACATCCATGTCACGCCCTTCGGCATACGCCTGCCAGGCTTCGGGTTGTTCTTGCGTACGCGACGTCAGGGTTAAACGAGACACGGAGCTGATACTGGCCAGCGCTTCGCCGCGAAATCCGAGGCTTACGATGGCTTCAAGATCGTCAAGCGAGGCTATTTTACTGGTGGCATGACGCGCCAACGCCAACGCCAGCTCGTCTTTTTTAATCCCGCAGCCGTTGTCACGAATACGGATAAGCTTCGCGCCGCCGCGTTCAATATCGATATCAATGCGCGTCGCACCGGCATCGATGCTGTTTTCCACCAGCTCTTTCACCACTGACGCAGGCCGTTCTACCACCTCGCCTGCGGCAATCTGGTTCGCCAGCTGTGGCGGTAGAACCTGAATCGGCATGGCTAATCCTTAATTTGTTAACGTGTTACCCGGCGATATGGCGCTGGCGGTTTGCGCCGGTGCGCCCTGCGGCCCGGTTTGCATCGGGTGCGCCTGGAAATAGTTACGCAATCCTTTGTAAATCGCCTCAGCCAGTTGCTGCTGGTAATCATCGCTCGCCAACAAGCGCTCTTCGCTGTTGTTACTGATAAAGCCAGTTTCAACCAGCACTGACGGGATATCAGGCGAACGCAGTACGCCAAGACTGGCGTGTTCTGGACGACGCTTATGCATCGAACCAATACGTTCTAACTGGCCGATCATGCTGGTCGCCACATCATACCCGACGCGCTGCGAATGACCGAACTGCAGATCCAGTACGGCCTGGCTGAGATAAGGATCGGACTGGCTGTTTGCCAGCACATCGCCCGCGCCGCCCAACAGCTCCGATTGCTTCTCGTGCTGTTCCAGCCAGCCGGCCATCTCACTGTTCGCCCGACGGTTTGACAGCACCCAAACGGAAGCACCTGTGGCATCACGATTTGGCGCGGCATCCGCGTGAATAGAAACCAGGAAATTGGCGTTTTGTTTACGCGCGACGTCTGAACGCCCCATCACCGAGATAAAGTAATCACCATCACGGGTGAGTACACCTTTAAACATCGGGTCATCATTGAGCAAACTGCGCAGCTTGCGCGCCACGGCAATCGTGACGTTTTTCTCACGCGTGCCGCCAGGACCAATAGCGCCAGGATCCTGTCCACCGTGTCCGGCATCAATGGCAATCACCACCTTATCGCCGTTGCTGGTGCTGGCGCGCGCCGCAGGGCGCGTGGAGGTATTGCTGTTAGTCACAGCCGTAGTGCGATCGTTTTCTGCTTTAAACGGATTGCGCGCTGGCTCGACAGGACGTGGGGCAACAATCGGCGCTTCAACACGCTTTGCAACCACGGGAGGTGGAGGCGGCGGCGGCGCATCAGCGTTGATGGTAAACACGACGGTATAATTGCCGCCGTTCTGGCGTTTTACTGCTTCGGCTTTACCGTTCTCGGTTAAATCCACCACCAGGCGCAGAGACTGCGCATCTTTTGGCGTGCCGGAACGGATAGATTTCACCAGATTATTGCCGCTAAACAGCAGCGGTAACCCCTGAATCACACCGGTTTGTTTAATATCCAGCGCGACGGTTCGTTTCCCGTCCTGCGAAACGGCATATTCAGGATCGCCAATAAAGCTCAGCGTAATCCGCGCCTGTTGATCGCCATTGGACACCTGAAGATCGGAGAGGCTGGCGGCCCCTGCCTGCGCGCACAGCAGGACCAGGGTTGCCATCAGCCAGTTTCTGATGCGATAAATCATCCCGCCACCCTTAAGGTTAATCGGCTAAACGCGCCAGCAATAAATCACCTGATGAGGAGACTGCGCTTACACGCGCCTCTCGACCTTGCGCCTGGTATTCAATGTGTATTTCGACGTCCGGGTCTGGCAGTACACCTTTACCTTGTTGCGGCCATTCCACCAGGCAGATGGCATCATTGGCAAAATAATCGCGGATCCCCATAAATTCCAGCTCCTCTGGGTCCGCAAGTCGGTATAAATCGAAGTGATATACCATCAAGTTATCGAGTGAATAGGGTTCAACCAGCGTGTAGGTGGGGCTTTTTACATTACCTTTATGACCTAACGCCTGCAGAAATCCCCGGCTGAAGGTGGTTTTACCCGCCCCCAGGTCGCCGTACAAATATATAACCGTCGCGCCGTCACAGGCTTTGGCTACCCGCAGTCCCAGGTCTAAAGTCGCCTGCTCATCAGGTAGTGGAATTACTCGATTCATCATGATAAACGTCAATCACATCAGGGTTAACAATACGCTGTAGCGTGGTAAAGAGATCTGTCGCCAGCATGCCGCGCGTACCAAAACGCGCCGCCAGCACATCCGCCGCCGCTCCGTGCGCAACACATCCCGCACATGCTGCATCATACGGGGTAAGCTTCTGTCCGAGCAATGCGCCAATAATACCGGAAAGCACATCCCCCATTCCGCCGCTGGCCATCCCGGCATTGCCGGTATCAATAATACCCAACTCCGCCTGTTCAGCAGCAACAACCGTACCCGCGCCTTTCAGCACCACCACGCCTCCGTACCGTTTTACCAGACGTTGTGCACAAAGTAAGCGATCGTCTTCAATTTCTGCAATGGAACAACCCAGCAGTCGCGCGGCTTCACCTGGATGCGGCGTGATCACGCGATTGTGACGTTTATCGGGGTTGATTGCCAGCAGGTTCAGCGCATCCGCATCCCAGAGCATCGGTTTGCGAAAATTCTCCACTTTTTGCAGCGCTTTTTTGCCCCACTCCTGCTGACCAAGCCCGGGGCCTATCACCACTACATCCGCCCACGCCAGACTCTCTTCCAGCGTCTGCGGCGTCAGCGCATCGACCATCAGTTCCGGTCTGGCTGTCAAAATAGGCGCAATGTTTTCACTGCGCGTCAGCACTTTGACCAGCCCGGCACCTGCTCGCAGCGCGGCTTCCCCGGCCATGCGTATTGCGCCTGCCGTACCGTGGTCACCGCCGATAATCACCAGTCGACCGTGGGACCCCTTGTGCGAGGTGGGTCGACGCGGCGTTAGCCAGTGTGCAAGCTGTTGAGCATCAAAACGTTGTATTGGCGCATTCTGCCCCACCAGCCAGTCGTCCAGCCCAAGTGCGTTAACATGCAGACGCCCGGTGACATCGCGCGCTTTACCGGTGAGCAGGCCCGGCTTGAATGCAATAAAGGTAATGGTATGCGCTGCGTTGATGACCGCGCCCGGCGTCGCTCCCGTCTGCGCTAGCAGGCCGGAGGGAATATCTATCGCCACGGTGGGGGCTGGGTGAGAATTGGCACGTTCAATCAATACCGAGAGAGACTCACGCGGCGCATGTTTTAAGCCAGTGCCTGACAGCGCATCAATAATGACGTCCACGTTATTTGGCCAATTGATATCCGCCGCGTGAATGACGCCACCAGCGTTAAGCCAGGCATCACGCGCCTGCTGCGCCTCCTCGGGGAGCGGTTTGTCACTTTCCTGCGCCAGCAACGTAACTTCAAGACCCAGCGCTTTGGCAAGTCTTGCCACTACGTAACCATCACCGCCGTTGTTGCCATGACCACATAGCACCAGCCAGTGCCGGGCGTTCGGATAAGCCTCATGAGTGACCTGAAACGCCGCCTCTCCCGCCCGTTGCATCAGTTCGTACAGCGTCAGCCCTGAACTGTCTGCCGCCTCTCGCTCCATCCGCCTGATGTCATCGGCGTGCCAGATGGAGTGTGGTATACTTGCGGGGTTTTTCTTCATTGTATGGTCCGTCATGTCAGAGCCCCTCGATCTCAATCAGTTAGCGCAAAATATTAAGCAGTGGGGGCTGGAGCTTGGCTTTCAGCAGGTCGGGATTGCCGATACCGACCTCAGCGAAGCGGAACCCAAACTGCAGGCCTGGCTGGATAAACAATACCACGGCGAGATGGACTGGATGGCCCGTCACGGCATGATGCGCGCCCGACCTCACGAATTATTGCCCGGTACGCTACGTGTCATCAGCGTACGTATGAACTATCTTCCTGCCAATGCGGCCTTCGCCAGCACGTTGAAGAATCCTTCTCTGGGTTACGTCAGCCGTTACGCGCTGGGGCGCGACTACCATAAGCTGCTACGTAACCGCTTAAAAAAGCTGGGAGAGATGATTCAACAGCACTGCGTTTCGCTGAATTTTAGACCTTTTGTCGATTCTGCGCCCATTCTTGAGCGTCCGTTAGCGGAAAAAGCCGGGCTTGGCTGGACAGGTAAGCACTCACTTATCCTCAATCGCGAAGCCGGTTCATTTTTCTTCCTCGGGGAATTACTGATCGACTTACCCCTACCGATCGACCAACCAGTAGAAGAAGGATGTGGGAAATGCGTCGCCTGCATGACCATCTGTCCCACCGGGGCCATTGTTGAACCCTACACGGTGGATGCGCGCCGCTGTATCTCTTATCTCACTATCGAACTGGAAGGCGCGATCCCGGAAGAATTTCGTCCATTGTTGGGGAATCGAATTTACGGCTGCGATGATTGCCAGCTTATTTGCCCGTGGAACCGCTATTCACAGTTGACGGCAGAAGATGACTTCAACCCGCGCAAGCAGCTTCATGCTCCGGAGTTAATAGAGCTGTTTAGCTGGAGCGAAGCGTGGTTTTTAAAAGTCACGGAGGGGTCTGCCATTCGTCGTATTGGCCACCTGCGCTGGCTGCGAAATATCGCCGTTGCGTTGGGTAATGCTCCCTGGAATGAAGCCATTCTTCACGCACTGGAAAGTCGCAGAGGTGAGCACCCACTTCTCGACGAACACATAGAGTGGGCGGTTGCTCAGCAAATCGAGAAGCGAAATGCCTGCGTAGTTGAGGTGCAGCTACCGCAGAAACAACGTTTGGTCAGGGTCATTGAGAAGGGTCTGCCGCGCGACGCTTAAGTCATCCACAGCTTGTGTATAAAAATAAAAACACATTGATATTCAAGAGGGAAAAAATCGTCAAGTGATCGCATTAACAATTTGCAATGATAATTAAATTAATAATTTCAAATAGTTAAAATGATACTATTCACCCGGCGAAGTTTTTTGCATTCCAGGAATAATACCCGAACCTGTGGATAAGTCTGTTTACAAGAGTATGTCAATGACGAAACAAAACGTCCCCAACGCGATTATTCGTTGTGGATATTTTTATTGGGGTAAGAATTTGGAGCGGGAAACGAGACTCGAACTCGCGACCCCGACCTTGGCAAGGTCGTGCTCTACCAACTGAGCTATTCCCGCTTGGGTGTGTCTGTGCTTAATAAGCACTTTCAAATTTTGGAGCGGGAAACGAGACTCGAACTCGCGACCCCGACCTTGGCAAGGTCGTGCTCTACCAACTGAGCTATTCCCGCTTGGGTGTGTCTTTGCTTAATAAGCATTTTCAAATTTTGGAGCGGGAAACGAGACTCGAACTCGCGACCCCGACCTTGGCAAGGTCGTGCTCTACCAACTGAGCTATTCCCGCAAATCTGTACTGCTTTTGTTGCTGTCGTAATTCGCATTTCTGCGTCGTTACGGGAGGCGCATTATACGAGAAATCCGTTTAGCTGCAACCCCCCTGAAAGCGTTTTTTTCGAAAATTTGTTCAAGTGATTAATTTGCAATCAAGCTGAACAATTTAGCGTCAAAAAACCGGTGGCGCAAGCCACCGGAGAACAAAATCAAAGATTAATAAAATGTTCGCGATAGTAAGCAAGCTCAGCAACAGATTCACGAATGTCGTCCATCGCCTGATGTGTTCCCTGCTTGGTGAAGCCCGCAAGGATTTCCGGCTTCCAACGACGCGCCAGTTCTTTGAGCGTACTGACGTCCAGATAGCGATAATGGAAATACGCCTCCAGCTCCGGCATGTATTTAAACAGGAAACGACGATCCTGCCCGATGCTGTTGCCGCAGATAGGTGATTTCCCTTCCGGAACCCACTCTTTCAAAAAAGCCAGCGTGGCCAGTTCAGCTTCACGATCGCCCATGGTGCTCGCCTTCACGCGCTCCACCAGCCCACTTCCGGTATGCGTACGTACGTTCCAGTCATCCATTAATGCCAGCTGTTCGTCGGACTGGTGCACCGCAATTGTCGGTCCTTCAGCCAGAATATTCAGGTTGGCATCCGTCACCAGCGTGGCGATCTCAATAATGCGATCGCGCTCGGGATCCAGACCTGTCATCTCCAGATCGATCCAAATCAGGTTGTTTTCATTGGCACTCATGCTATTTTCCACCCTTCAGCGTCACATTCAGTGTGACTACATTGATCTAAAATTGTGTGTATCATAAATGTTTTGCCCATCATGGGCGACCAGGAGCCAGTCCGATTGAGTAAGAATAAACTCTCCAAAGGCCAACAGCGCCGTGTGAACGCCAATCACCAGCGTCGTCTTAAAACGTCCACGGAGAAGCCTGACTACGACGACAACCTGTTTGGCGAAACCGCTGAAGGCATCGTTATCAGCCGTTTTGGCATGCATGCCGACGTAGAGTCTGCTGACGGTGAAATTCACCGCTGCAACATCCGCCGTACAATTCGCTCGCTGGTTACTGGCGATCGCGTAGTCTGGCGCCCGGGTAAAGCGGCAGCTGAAGGCGTGAATGTCAAAGGTATCGTTGAAGCGGTACACGATCGTACCTCGGTACTGACACGCCCCGACTTTTACGACGGGGTAAAGCCTATTGCCGCCAACATCGACCAGATCGTTATTGTCTCAGCCATCTTACCCGAGCTGTCACTCAATATTATCGACCGGTATCTGGTAGCCTGCGAAACGCTACACGTTGAACCGATTATCGTGCTGAATAAGATCGATCTGCTGGATGATGAAGGCATGGCCTTCGTTAACGAACAGATGGATATCTATCGCAACATTGGCTATCGGGTGTTGATGGTATCAAGCCGCACAAAAGACGGCCTGAAACCGCTTGAAGAAGCATTAACCGATCGCATCAGCATTTTTGCCGGTCAATCGGGCGTAGGTAAATCCAGCCTGCTCAATAACCTCCTCGGCCTGCAGGAAGAGATCCTGACCAATGATGTCTCTGACAACTCCGGCCTTGGACAGCACACCACCACGGCCTCTCGCCTGTATCACTTCCCGCACGGCGGCGACGTTATCGACTCCCCTGGCGTACGTGAGTTTGGACTGTGGCATCTGGAGCCGGAACAAATCACGCATGGCTTTGTCGAATTTCATGACTACCTGGGCCATTGCAAATACCGCGACTGCAAGCATGATACCGATCCAGGCTGCGCTATCCGTGAGGCTGTAGAAAAAGGGGCCATAGCCGAAACCCGGTTTGAAAATTATCACCGCATCCTGGAAAGCATGGCGCAGGTAAAAACGCGTAAAAACTTTTCTGATACAGACAACTGACAACTAAGCTAAGCATCGCTAGAATCGTCCCCCTTTTTTCAGGATCCGGCCCGTATGCCGGATCGGGAACAAATTATGGCCTGGAGGCTACCTTGTTAAACTCATTTAAGCTTTCGCTACAATACATTCTGCCGAAACTATGGCTCACTCGCCTGGCGGGTTGGGGTGCGAGCAAACGAGCGG
Source organism: Citrobacter sp. MGH105 (assembly GCF_001037485.2). Taxonomy (NCBI): domain Bacteria; kingdom Pseudomonadati; phylum Pseudomonadota; class Gammaproteobacteria; order Enterobacterales; family Enterobacteriaceae; genus Citrobacter; species Citrobacter sp. MGH105. The sequence continues at coordinate 4,581,863 of NZ_CP073048.1, forward strand.
GATGGCTGACCAAACTGGTTATCGATCTGTTCGTGAAATATTACAAGGTCGATATGAAAGAGGCGCAAAAGCCGGACACCGCCAGCTATCGCACCTTCAACGACTTCTTTGTTCGCCCGCTGCGCGACGATGCTCGTCCGATTAATACCGATCCAAACGTACTGGTCATGCCCGCTGACGGTGTGATTAACCAGTTAGGCAACATCGAGGAAGACAAACTGCTGCAGGCTAAAGGGCACAGCTATACCCTTGAAGCGCTGCTGGCTGGCAACTATCAGATGGCGGACAAATTCCGCAACGGTACGTTTGTAACCACTTACTTGTCTCCACGCGATTACCACCGTGTACACATGCCGTGTAACGGTATCCTGCGTGAAATGATGTACGTGCCGGGCGATCTCTTCTCTGTAAACATCCTGACTGCGCAAAACGTACCGAACCTGTTTGCCCGCAACGAACGTGTAATCTGTCTGTTTGATACCGAATTTGGCCCGATGGTGCAGATTCTGGTCGGCGCGACCATCGTCGGCAGTATTGAAACCGCATGGGCTGGCACCATTACTCCACCGCGTGAAGGCGTCATCAAGCGCTGGACCTGGCCGGAAGGCGAAAGCGAAGGGTCGGTGGCGCTGCTGAAAGGTCAGGAAATGGGCCGCTTTAAGCTCGGTTCCACCGTCATCAACCTGTTCGCACCTGGCAAAGTTAACCTGGTTGAGCAGTTGCAGGATCTGTCCGTGACCAAAATCGGCCAACCAATGGCCATCTCGACCGAGACTTTCGTGACGCCAGAGGCAGAACCGGCCCCGCTGGCGAAAGAAGAGATCGAAGCAGAACACGATGCCAGCCCGCTGGTTGACGACAAAAAAGACGAAAGTTAAACATAGGAATCGCTGCTGTGCGCCTGATTATCACTTTTCTGATGGCCTGGTGCCTCAGCCTGGGGGCGTACGCTGCGACGGCCCCCGATGCCAAACAACTCACCCAGGAACTGGAGCAGGCAAAAGCGGCAAAACCCGCTCAGCCAGAAACCGTCGAGGCGCTCCAGTCCGCGCTGAATGCCCTTGAGGAGCGTAAAGGCTCTCTCGAGCGCGCCCAGCAATACCAGCAAGTTATTGATAACTTCCCCAAGCTGTCCGCAACGTTACGCGCGCAGCTTAGCAACCTGCGTGATGAACCGCGCAATGTACCAACCGGACTCACTACCGATGCGTTAAACCAGGAGATCCTCCAGGTTAGCAGCCAACTGCTGGAAAAGAGTCGTCAGGCCCAACAGGAGCAGGATCGCGCCCGGGAAATCGCCGACTCGTTAAGCCAGCTTCCTCAACAGCAAACCGATGCCCGCCGCCAGCTCAATGAGCTTGAGCGACGCATTGGTACCGCCAACGGCAATTCCGCACAGAATCAGGCGATGCAGGCTGAATCCGCCAAACTTAAAGCCCAGGTCGATGAACTGGAGCTGGCGCAGCTTTCCGCCAATAACCGTCAGGAACTGGCGCGTATGCGCTCCGAACTGGCGGAAAAACAGAGTCAACAACTCGACGCTTACCTGCAGGCTTTGCGCAACCAGCTTAACAGTCAACGTCAGCGTGAAGCTGAGCGAGCGCTGGAAAGCACTGAACTGCTGGCGGAAAACAGCGCGGGACTGCCGGAGGGTATTGTCGACCAGTTCAAGGTAAACCGCGAGCTGTCTCAGGCCTTAAACCAGCAAGCACAGCGTATGGACCTGGTCGCTTCGCAGCAGCGTCAGGCCGCCAGCCAAACGCTGCAGGTGCGTCAGGCATTGAATACGCTGCGAGAGCAGTCTCAGTGGCTTGGGGTTTCAAATATGCTGGGAGAAGCGCTGCGAGCGCAGGTATCCCGTCTGCCGGAAATGCCTAAACCTCAGCAGTTGGATACCGAAATGGCGCAGCTTCGCGTACACCGCATGCGCTATGAGGATCTCCTCAACAAACAGCCGCAGCTGCGTCAGATTCATCAGGCCGATGGACAACCTCTGACCGCTGAACAGAGCAGCATCCTCAACGCCCAGCTACGCACCCAGCGTGAGTTGCTGAACTCATTGTTACAGGGCGGCGATACGCTGATCCTTGAGCTGACCAAGCTCAAAGTTTCCAACAGCCAACTGGAAGATGCGCTAAAAGAGGTCAATGAAGCGACGCACCGCTACCTGTTCTGGACGTCAGACGTTAGCCCTATCTCCCTCTCCTGGCCTGTCGACATCGTTCAGGATCTGCGGCGTCTGATCTCATTAGATACGTTTAATCAGTTGGGCAAAGCCAGCATCATGATGCTGACCAGCAAAGAAACGCTGCTACCGCTGTTCGCGGCGTTGGTATTAGTTGGCTTTAGCCTCTCTTCGCGCAAGCACTTCACCCGTTTCCTTGAACGCTCGTCCGCGCGGGTCGGGAAAGTCACCCAGGACCACTTCTGGCTGACAATACGCACGGTATTCTGGTCAATACTCGTCGCTTCGCCGTTGCCAGTGCTGTGGGCAACGCTCGGTTACGGATTGCAGGAAGCCTGGCCTTATCCGTTGGCTGTCGCGATCGGCGATGGCGTTACCGCCACGGTGCCCATGCTGTGGGCGGTAATGATCTGCGCCACCTTTGCACGCCCCAACGGTCTGTTCATTGCCCACTTTGGCTGGCCGCGGAACCGCGTCGCGAAAGCTATGCACTATTACCTGATGAGCATTGGGCTGATTGTCCCGCTGATCATGGCGGTGATTATGTTTGATAACCTCAATGACCGGGAATTCTCCGCCTCACTGGGACGTCTGTGCTTTATTCTGATTTGCGGTGCGCTGGCGGTCGTAACCCTGAGCCTGAAACGCGCCGGGATACCGCTGTACCTCGATAAAGAGGGCAACAGCGATAACATGGTCAACAGCATGCTGTGGAATATGCTGATGGGTGCGCCGCTGATTGCCATTCTCGCCGCGGCAGTAGGCTACCTCGCCACGTCACAAGCCCTGCTGGCACGTCTGGAAACGTCTGTAGCGATTTGGTTCTTATTACTGGTGGTGTATCACGTTATCCGCCGTTGGATGCTGATTCAGCGTCGCCGCCTGGCGTTTGACCGCGCCAAGCATCGACGCGCTGAAATGCTGGCGCAGCGCGCGCGGGGCGAAGAAGAACCACCGCATTCCACCAGCCTTGAAGGCGCGATTGACGTTGATGAAAGCGAAGTGGATCTGGATGCTATCAGCGCGCAATCGCTGCGCCTGGTACGTTCTATCCTGATGCTTATCGCCCTGCTCTCGGTCATTGTACTGTGGTCAGAAATTCATTCCGCTTTCGGCTTCCTGGAAAACATCTCGTTGTGGGATGTCACCTCCACGGTTCAGGGCGTGGAAAGCTTAGAACCGATAACGCTGGGCGCGGTGCTTATCGCGATTCTGGTATTTATCATCACCACCCAGTTAGTGCGCAACCTACCCGCACTGCTGGAGCTGGCACTACTGCAACATCTGGATTTAACCCCCGGCACCGGTTATGCCATCACCACCATTACCAAGTATTTGCTGATGCTGATTGGCGGTCTGGTTGGTTTCTCGATGATCGGTATTGAATGGTCCAAACTGCAATGGCTGGTGGCGGCTCTCGGTGTCGGTCTGGGCTTTGGTTTGCAGGAGATCTTCGCCAACTTTATTTCCGGCCTGATTATCCTGTTTGAAAAACCAATCCGCATTGGCGACACGGTGACGATTCGCGATCTTACCGGTAGCGTGACGAAAATTAATACCCGCGCCACCACTATCAGCGACTGGGACCGCAAAGAGATCATCGTGCCCAACAAAGCCTTTATCACTGAACAGTTTATCAACTGGTCGTTATCCGATTCCGTTACCCGTGTGGTGTTAACCATCCCGGCACCGTCGGAGGCTAATAGCGAGGAGGTTACGCAGATCCTGCTGACTGCCGCGCAGCGCTGTTCGCTGGTTATCGATAATCCGGCACCTGAAGTCTTCCTGGTTGACCTGCAGCAGGGGATTCAAATCTTCGAACTGCGTATTTATGCCGCAGAGATGGGACATCGCATGCCGCTGCGCCATGAAATCCATCAACTGATTCTGGCAGGCTTCCGCGAGCACGGTATTGATATGCCGTTCCCTCCGTTCCAGATGCGTCTGGAGAGCCTCGGCGGTAAGCAAACAGGGAGAACATTAAGTTCTGCAGGAAGAGGCAGTCGCCCGGCAGGGAGTTTGTAACGCACAATGCAGGCAAGAAATGCCGGATGGCGACCCGTTGGGTCTAATCCGGCCTACGGGTCTGCAATTAACCTGTAGGCCCGATAAGCTTGCACCATCGGGCATTTCATCGCCGACCACAGACATTTTCGGGCTTAATATGCGTCCGGATCGGCAACAGGCAATAAACGCCAGATGGCCTTTATTCCACCGCCCACTCAGGCTCGTTGGTCGTGCGACGGCTGTAGTTCTGATAAATCGCCATCGCCAGCAGTGAGAAGAAGATCGGACCGCCGGTCATCCACAGTGCGCTGTTCCAGTCTCCGGCTTCAATTACCGGCTGGATGATGGTGAACACGTTAGCAAACGTCACCACCAGCACGACCACTCCCGTTGCCAGCAGCGTCGCCGCTCGGGTTTTAAAGACAACAAACGGCCTTTCCAGACCCGGACGGGATTTAAAGAACGGAAACGCCAGCGCCAGGAACAGATACGGCAGCGTCATCGAGACGTTCGCCATCAGCGTCAGTTTGTTATAGAACGCTGAAGCCGTATCGCCACCAAATGAAACCAACAGGATAAACAGGCTCACCAGCAGACACTGTAACCACATTGCCGTCGTCGGCATCCCTACGGCATTCAGTTTGGTCATCGGCGCGGGCCACAACGCCTTCGGCGTACCCTGAATAATCGCTTTCAGCGGTGAGTAGCTGAGGGTGAAAAAAGCGCCGGTGTAGGCAAGGAACATGGAAAGCCCGGTAATACGTGCAAACCATACGCCCATCACCATTGCGGCATCAGGGGAAAGATGTAGCGCGTTACCCAACGTCATTCCGAGGCTTTTCATCAGGATATAGGTAATATTCCCGAGGTTAACTGAGCTATTACTTAATACCTGCTGCCAGTTGGTGCTAACGCCCCATAAAAAGATGGCCAGTGAATAACCAACAGAAATGACAATAGCGGCAAAGACAATGCCTTTTGCAAAGTTCTTTTCTGGTTTTTCTGTTTTATCAACCAGTCCCCCCACAGCTTCAATTCCGCCGTAAGCAAAAATGGCAAACACAACAAATGACAACATTGCCAGTCCAGACTGATATCCTGGATTAGGCGAAGAGATGAAATTAATATCCTGTGCAAAGTGGCCACCAGTTAATAACAAAATAGCGACACTCACTAACAACAGAACTAAATTAAGACACATTACGGCAATTCCACCTACAGCCGTAATACGCGCAATCTTATTAATACCCCGGGATGCCACGCAGGTCACTAGGATCATCCAACCGACTGCGAGCAGTCCGACAACCTGCGTAGGCTCAAGCCCTGCAATACGCCAGTGCTGCGTCATGTCTGCGCCAAACAAGAAGGTTGAAAAAGGTACCCAGACTTTCGCCGCAGTACTAACCATCCATATCACATAAGAAGAAAACCACATAAACGTGCCGATAAACGCATAGCGTGGTCCAACGCTATTATTCATCCACGAATAGATTCCCCCCTCTTCTTTCCGATAGGCAGAACCCATTTCCGCCATCATTAAAGCAAATGGAATAAAGAATAATAATGCAGAAAATATATACCACGGTATTGCACTATACCCCATTAAATAGAACGCGGAGGGGCTATTAGCAAAACCGAAAACTGACGTAAATATCATGAGAATGAGACCTATCAGGCTCATCTTTTTTATTGTTTGGGTCATTAAACCATCCCTTACTCTGGCAAGCGTTTAACAAACGCCGCTCACCGGTTGGCACTGCTCTCTTTGCAGAGTTCAGCGATAAAAAAATCAACACAGAATTGATACCTAAACGATATCAAATATCCAGGTGTAAATTGTGGCTATTAGAGGGGAAATGAAAAAATATGCTACAAAGTGGCGATTAAGCCACCACTTTGTATTGCAGAAGAGTAAGTTATGCGCGATCGACGGTAAATGCGATTACCTCGGCCAGGCTCTCTGCGCCCAGCGCCAGCATCACCAGACGGTCAACGCCCAGCGCAACGCCTGAGCAATCCGGCATGCCGACTTTCAGCGCTTCCAGCAGGTTGGTATCGATAGGTTGCTGTGGTAAGCCTCGTGCGGCACGTTTGCGGTTATCCTGCTCAAACCGCTGCTGCTGTTCGCGCGCGTCGGTTAATTCATGGAAACCATTCGCCAGCTCAATACCTTTGAAATAAACCTCGAAACGTTCAGCCACGCGGTGATCTTCGGTACTGATTTGCGCCAGTGATGCCTGGCTGGCCGGGAAATGATACACAAACGTCGGCTTGTCTTTACCAATATGCGGTTCAACACCCATCGTAAACAGCAGTTGCAGTAAGGTATCCCGGTCTTCTTCGGTATCAGCGATATTGCTGAGATCCAATTTCGCCGCCACTTCCCGCAGTTGGGTTTTATCCGCAGACAGCGGGTCAATCTCCAGATGGCGCTGGAAGGCCTGCTGGTAAGAAAGGCTTTCCGCAGGTGAGCAGTCCAGCACCTGCTGGAGCAAATCATCCACTTCATTCATCAGGCGATACATATCGTAGTGCGGACGATACCACTCAAGCATGGTGAATTCAGGGTTATGATGGCGCCCCATCTCTTCATTACGGAAGCTGCGGCACAGTTGATACACCGGGCCGCATCCTGCCACCAGCAGGCGCTTCATATGGTATTCAGGGCTGGTCATTAAATAGAGATTCATTCCCTGGGAGTGTCCAGGGCCAACGAAACGCGTTTCGAACGGGAACAGGTGGATGTCCGTTACCGTTGCCTGACTCATACAAGGGGTCTCAACCTCAAGCACGCCACGATCGGCAAAAAAGCGGCGAATCTCCGCTATAATTGCTGCACGTTTTAACAGATTGGGGATGGACGCGCTCGGCTGCCAGGTTGCCGTTTCGCTCATGGTTGTTTCTCCGATTTATGACAAGGGCACGAAGTCTACTCGTATCGCGCTAACGAGACAAATTTCAGGCAGCACTAATCATCACTGGCAATTGGATAAAAAAAGCGACTTAGGGTGGTTTAGTAATTAAATTAATCAAATTCAATGATAATTCCCCCCTATGACACGCTAAAAAAATCGAACACGTCAAATTTCCCGCACATCCCTAAGACTATACTATTGTACCTATAAAGGAGCAGTGGAAACGCGTTCATAACCTGTTTGAAGCCGATGAAGCATCTGATTTCAGGCAGGGATGAAATAACAACAATCTGGAGGAATGTCGTGCAAACCTTTCAAGCCGATCTTGCCATTATAGGCGCCGGTGGCGCGGGATTACGTGCTGCAATTGCTGCCGCACAAGCAAATCCCAACGCTAAAATCGCACTGATCTCAAAAGTGTACCCAATGCGCAGCCATACCGTTGCTGCCGAAGGCGGCTCTGCTGCTGTCGCGCAGGATCATGACAGCTTTGACTACCATTTTCACGATACGGTAGCAGGCGGAGACTGGCTGTGTGAGCAGGATGTCGTGGATTACTTTGTCCACCACTGCCCAACTGAAATGACGCAACTGGAACAATGGGGCTGCCCATGGAGCCGTCGTGAAGACGGTAGCGTCAACGTACGTCGCTTCGGCGGCATGAAAATCGAGCGTACCTGGTTTGCCGCGGATAAGACCGGCTTCCACATGCTGCATACGCTGTTCCAAACATCTTTGCAGTTCCCGCAGATTCAGCGCTTTGACGAACACTTCGTTCTGGATATCCTGGTTGACGACGGTCATGCTCGCGGCCTGGTTGCCATGAACATGATGGAAGGCACGCTGGTGCAAATCCGTGCTAACGCTGTTGTTATGGCAACGGGCGGCGCAGGTCGTGTTTACCGTTACAACACCAACGGCGGCATCGTAACCGGCGACGGTATGGGCATGGCGCTGAGCCACGGCGTTCCGCTGCGTGATATGGAATTCGTTCAATATCACCCAACAGGTCTGCCAGGCTCCGGTATCCTGATGACTGAAGGCTGCCGTGGTGAAGGCGGTATTCTGGTCAACAAAAACGGCTACCGTTATCTGCAAGACTACGGCATGGGTCCGGAAACCCCGCTGGGCGAGCCAAAAAACAAATACATGGAACTCGGTCCGCGCGACAAAGTTTCTCAGGCGTTCTGGCACGAATGGCGCAAAGGCAACACCATTTCCACTCCGCGTGGCGATGTGGTTCACCTCGACCTGCGTCACCTCGGCGAGAAAAAACTGCTCGAACGTTTACCGTTCATCTGCGAACTGGCGAAAGCTTACGTGGGTGTCGATCCGGTTAAAGAACCGATCCCGGTACGTCCGACCGCGCACTACACCATGGGCGGTATCGAAACCGATCAGCACTGTGAAACCCGCATTAAAGGTCTGTTCGCTGTCGGCGAATGTTCCTCTGTTGGTCTGCATGGCGCTAACCGTCTGGGCTCTAACTCCCTGGCAGAACTGGTGGTCTTCGGTCGTATGGCCGGTGAGCAGGCAGCAGAACGCGCTGCAACGGCTGGCGCTGCAAACAGTGCTGCTCTTGATGCACAGGTTGCTGGCGTTGAAAAACGTCTGAAAGATCTGGTTAACCAGGAAGGTAACGAAAACTGGTCTAAGATCCGTGACGAAATGGGCCTGTCCATGGAAGAAGGTTGCGGTATCTACCGTACGCCGGAACTCATGCAGAAAACCGTTGATAAGCTGGCGGAACTGCAGGAACGCTTCAAGCGCGTACGTATCACTGATACCTCCAGCGTCTTCAACACCGACCTGCTGTATACCATCGAACTGGGTCACGGTCTGAACGTTGCTGAATGTATGGCGCACTCTGCTCTGGCGCGTAAAGAATCCCGCGGCGCGCACCAGCGTCTGGATGAAGGCTGCACCGAGCGTGACGATGTGAACTTCCTCAAACACACCCTCGCCTTCCGCGATGCTGACGGCACGACTCGCCTGGAATACAGCGACGTGAAAATCACCACTCTGCCACCGGCTAAACGTGTTTACGGTGGCGAAGCGGAAGCAGCCGATAAGAAGGAGAAGGCGAATGGCTGAGATGAAAAACCTGAAAGTTGAGGTGGTGCGCTATAACCCGGAAACCGATACCGCGCCGCACAGTGCTTTCTACGAAGTTCCTTATGATGAAACCACGTCACTGCTGGATGCGCTGGGCTACATCAAGGATAACCTGGCACCGGACCTGAGCTACCGCTGGTCCTGCCGTATGGCGATCTGCGGCTCCTGCGGCATGATGGTCAACAATGTACCGAAACTGGCATGCAAAACCTTCCTGCGTGATTACACCAACGGCATGAAGGTTGAAGCGCTGGGCAACTTCCCGATTGAGCGCGATCTGGTCGTCGACATGACGCACTTTATCGAAAGCCTGGAAGCGATCAAACCGTACATTATCGGTAACCCGCGTACACCGGATCAGGGTCCAAACACCCAGACTCCGGCGCAGATGGCGAAGTATCATCAGTTCTCCGGTTGCATCAACTGTGGTCTGTGCTATGCCGCGTGTCCGCAGTTCGGCCTGAACCCTGAGTTCATTGGACCGGCTGCGATTACGCTGGCGCATCGTTACAACGAAGATAGCCGCGACCACGGTAAGAAGGAGCGTATGGCTCAGTTGAACAGCCCGAACGGCGTCTGGACCTGTACTTTCGTGGGCTACTGCTCCGAAGTCTGCCCGAAACACGTCGATCCGGCTGCGGCCATTCAGCAGGGTAAAGTTGAAAGTTCAAAAGACTTTCTTATCGCTACCCTGAAACCACGCTAAGGAGTGCACGATGACGACTAAACGTAAAGCCTATGTGCGGCCAATGACGTCCACCTGGTGGAAAAAGCTGCCATTTTATCGTTTTTACATGCTGCGTGAAGGCACGGCAGTTCCGGCAGTCTGGTTCAGCATTGAACTGATTATCGGCCTGTTTGCACTCAAGCATGGTGCAGAGTCCTGGATGGGCTTTGTCGCCTTTTTGCAAAACCCGGTGGTGGTAATCCTTAACATTATCGCCCTGGCAGCAGCACTGCTGCATACCAAAACCTGGTTTGAGCTGGCGCCAAAAGCAGCCAACATCATCGTAAAAGACGAAAAAATGGGGCCAGAGCCGATCATCAAAGGTCTCTGGGCAGTTACTGTGGTTGCGACAGTAGTCATACTGTTTGTTGCCCTGTTCTGGTAAGGAGTCCGGAATGATTAATCCAAATCCAAAACGCTCTGACGAACCCGTATTCTGGGGCCTGTTTGGTGCAGGCGGTATGTGGAGCGCAATCATTGCGCCAGTAATGATCCTGCTGGTAGGCATTATGCTGCCGCTGGGCTTTGTTCCTGATGCTTTCAGCTATGAACGCGTACTGGCATTCGCTCAGAGCTTCATCGGACGTGCGTTTCTGTTCCTGATGATCGTTCTGCCGCTGTGGTGTGGTTTACACCGTATGCACCACGCGATGCATGACCTGAAAATCCACGTGCCTGCTGGCAAATGGGTATTCTACGGACTGGCAGCAATCCTGACCGTCGTAACGGCTATTGGTATTCTGACAATCTAAGTACATGCGTTAATTATCAGGCCCGCCATTGGCGGGCCTTTTTATTTGTGCAGCATTCCTGTCAACCAACGGGAAAATTCACGCATCGCGGGTGTCTCCGGACGCGATTGCAAACGCGTTATCCAGTAACTTCCCAAATCAATCTGCGTTAAAAACGGTTGAACGATTCGTTCCCTACTGAGTAAATGCGTGAACATTCTGACTGGTGCAATTGCCACACCGATCCCCGCCTGCGCGGCTTCCAGCATGGTGACGGACGAATCAAACACCACCACGTTGTGCGTCGGTGACGGGGGCGCCTCTCCGGCGGCCTGCATCCAAAGCGTCCATTCATCCCGCCGATACGAACGTAATAACGGAAATTTCAGGATGTCCGCAGGCGTTTGAATCTGCGAAGCCAATGTTGGCGAACACAGTGGAGACATCAACGCGCTACATAAATATTGCGCGTCGGTATCGTGCCAGGCTCCCCCTCCGTAGCGAATGGTATAATCCAGCCCTTCGGCAGCGGGATCCACGCGGTTATTATGGGTAGAAATATGCAAATCAATATGCGGGTAACTGCGCTTAAAATCGCCCAGTAGAGGAAACAGACACCCAACCGCAAAGGTCCCCACCACGCCAATTTTAAGTTTTTCCTGGGTCTGTTTGGTGGCAAAACGATCCAGCATCCCCGCCATACGATCGAAAGAGTCATTAAGTACAGGTAACAGACTTTCCCCTTCAGTCGTCAACATTAATCCACGAGAACCGCGCACAAAAAGCTGACAATTTAGCTGCTGCTCCAGCGCTTTTACATGCTGACTGATGGCAGAATGCGTCACGTTGAGCTCAATCGCGGCGCGGGTAAAACTGAGATGTCTGGCCGCGGCTTCAAAAGCCCGCAGCGAGTTAAGAGGGATATAGCTACGCGTCATCATCCGGCCTGTTAGAAAAACTTATATCTGCTGCTAAATTTAACCGTTTGTCAACACGGTGCAAATCAAACACACTGATTGCGTCTGACGGGCCCGGACACCCTTTTGCTTTTAATTACGGAACTGATTTCATGATGAAAAAATCGTTATGCTGCGCTCTGCTGCTGACAGCCCCTTTCTCCACGTTTGCCGCCGCCAAAACAGAACAACAGATTGCCGATATCGTTAATCGCACCATCACCCCGTTGATGCAGGAGCAGGCTATTCCGGGTATGGCCGTTGCCGTTATCTACCAGGGAAAACCCTATTATTTCACCTGGGGTAAAGCCGATATCACCAATAACCACCCAGTCACGCAGCAAACTCTGTTTGAGCTAGGGTCGGTCAGTAAGACGTTTAACGGCGTGTTGGGCGGCGATGCTATCGCCCGTGGCGAAATTAAGCTCAGCGATCCGGTCACGAAATACTGGCCAGAACTGACAGGCAAACAGTGGCAGGGTATCAGCCTGCTGCACTTAGCCACCTACACGGCAGGCGGCCTGCCGCTGCAGATCCCCGATGACGTTACGGATAAAGCCGCATTACTGCGTTTTTATCAAAACTGGCAGCCGCAATGGGCCCCGGGCGCTAAGCGTCTTTACGCTAACTCCAGCATTGGTCTGTTTGGCGCGCTGGCGGTGAAACCCTCAGGAATGAGTTACGAAGAGGCAATGACCAGACGCGTCCTGCAACCATTAAAACTGGCGCATACCTGGATTACAGTTCCGCAGAACGAACAAAAAGATTATGCCTGGGGCTATCGCGAAGGGAAGGCTGTACACGTTTCTCCGGGACAACTTGACGCCGAAGCCTATGGCGTGAAATCCAGCGTTATTGATATGGCCCGCTGGGTTCAGGTCAACATGGACGCCAGCCGCGTTCAGGAGAAAACGCTCCAGCAGGGCATTGCGCTTGCGCAGTCTCGCTACTGGCGTATTGGCGATATGTACCAGGGATTAGGCTGGGAGATGCTGAACTGGCCGCTGAAAGCTGATTCAATCATCAACGGTAGCGACAGCAAAGTGGCATTGGCAGCGCTTCCCGCCGTTGAGGTAAACCCGCCTGCCCCCGCTGTGAAAGCCTCATGGGTGCATAAAACGGGATCCACTGGAGGATTTGGCAGCTACGTAGCCTTCGTTCCAGAAAAAAACCTTGGCATCGTGATGCTGGCAAACAAAAGCTATCCTAACCCTGTCCGTGTCGAGGCGGCCTGGCGCATTCTTGAAAAGCTGCAATAACTAACGATGAGGCCCAGGATATTGGGCCTCCTTTCTTTCTCTTTTTTTCCTGTTGTCATCTACACTTAACAAAAATACAGCAAGGAAAATCCCATGCGCATTTTGCCCGTCGTTGCTGCAGTTACGGCTGCATTCCTGGTTGTCGCGTGTAGCTCCCCGACACCGCCGAAAGGCGTTACCGTGGTAAATAACTTTGATGCCAAACGCTATCTGGGAACCTGGTATGAAATTGCACGCTTCGACCATCGTTTCGAGCGCGGGTTGGATAAAGTGACCGCAACATACAGCTTGCGCGACGACGGCGGCATCAACGTTATTAACAAGGGCTATAACCCTGACAGGGAGATGTGGCAGAAAACGGAAGGGAAAGCCTATTTCACCGGCGACCCAAGCAGAGCCGCGCTTAAAGTTTCTTTTTTCGGCCCCTTCTATGGCGGGTATAACGTAATTGCACTCGACCGGGAATATCGTCACGCGCTGGTTTGTGGTCCGGATCGCGACTACCTGTGGATCCTTTCACGGACCCCTACTATTTCAGATGAAATGAAACAGCAAATGTTAGCCATCGCGACCCGGGAAGGGTTTGAAGTGAATAAACTGATTTGGGTGAAACAGCCTGGCGCTTAGTGAGTGCTCAGCTTCAGACCAATAATACCAGCTACGATCAGCCCAAGGCTCAGCAAACGTGCCGGGCTGGCAGACTCACCCAGCAGCAAAATCCCTGTAATGGCCGCCCCAACAGCGCCAATACCGGTCCAGACCGCATAAGCTGTTCCAACAGGCAACGTGCGCATTGCCCAGGAGAGCATGGCGATGCTGACGATCATCGCCGCAATAGTGATAATGCTTGGCGTAAGACGCGTAAAACCGTGGGTGTATTTCAGGCCAATCGCCCATACGACTTCGAGCAAACCTGCAATTAATAAAACGATCCAGGACATATCAGGCTCCAGAACTATGGGGCCGTCCCCGGTGAATGAAGCGTTTGCAGGTCGTCCTGCAAAGCTGATGTGTGAAATGGCATTTTTGCCCGGAAGAAAATGAATTTCAACCTTTTTATTCACTGCCTGCTAAAAGCAAGAATTAAGCATAATTAGCGGCGTAGTTCCCGCATTTGGCACTCATCGGAGTTCTCTATGATGAAGGGCTTTCTGAAACCAGAAAGTCGATTGCCCCTCTTCTGAATGCGAAACGTTTATGCTTAAAATTTTAGTGATTGACCGGTGCCACTTTACCCGCACAGGGATAGAGGCCTTGCTTAATCATTCTGGCAGGTTCAGCTCCTCATTTCTGGTATCAGGAATCAATAATCTCCTGTTAGCAAAAGAGCATATTTTGCAATGGAAACCGCATCTGGTGATCGCGGATTTATACAGTTTTATTAGCGAGACGCACTCCAGTCCGCCAATTAAACCTTTTTTTATGAGTTGTGGCGTCATCCCACTGATTTTACTGCAATCAGCAGACAGACAGCATGCCCCCATCGTGCCCTCTCAATCCGTAGCCCATTCGGTCTTGACCAAGCACACCACGCTGAACACACTCTCCCACACAATTCAGGAAGCGCTTCAGGTTCGCCCCGCATTAGAAATAGCCAAAAACGCCACGCCTTTGCTTACGCCGCAAGAGGAGAAAGTATTATCAATGTGGATGGATGGTGTGAGTAACAATGCCATTGCCGCCGCGCTCAGCATTCATGGCAAAACGGTCTACACCTATAAGCGGAATATCCGTATGAAACTGCACCTGGGGAACCGCTTCTCGCCGTTCCTGTCACTCCCAAAGAAGGGTGATTAACGGTACGACACGACGTCGTACCGTTCTTCATTATTGCTATTGCTGAGCTTTTGTCGCTGCACCAGAGATTGCGCTACCGCCTTCAGAGATATCCTGTCCTACGCCTCGTGTGGTATTACACGCGGTTAAAACGGAAGAAAGTACCAACACAGAAAAGATCGCAGCAATTGTTTTCTTAACCATAACGTCTTCCTTTTCTAGCCAATATTGTTTGTGTATAGCTACTTAATAATAGACAAGATCCGGGAGTGTGATGGATAAACAACCGTTTTTAAGACTATATGAAAGGATTAGCTGGCGGCGTGTGAAATTGAGTTGCCAAGATGTTTGATGTCTTCACCGAAGCCGCGCGCGGTGTTGCATCCTGTCAGAAGGGTGCTGGTGAAAAGGAGTAGCATTACAAGACCGAGAAGACGTTTCATCATTCCTGCCCTGGAAAAAGTATGGCGCAGCAACCTGCGCCATAAGATCAAATGGAAGACTTATTTTACGCGAGAAACGTATTCGCCGGAGCGGGTATCCACTTTGATCACTTCGCCGATCTGTACGAACAGCGGAACTTTAACGACTGCGCCGGTAGACAGGGTAGCCGGTTTGCCGCCAGTACCAGCGGTATCGCCTTTCAGACCTGGGTCGGTTTCAACAACTTCCAGCTCAACGAAGTTCGGCGGAGTTACGGAGATCGGCTGACCGTTCCACAGGGTCACGATGCATTCAGCCTGGTCCAGCAGCCATTTAGCGTTATCGCCTACCGCTTTCTCGTCTGCAGCCAGCTGTTCGAAAGTGGTGTTATTCATAAAGTGCCAGAACTCACCGTCGCTATACAGGAAGGTCAGGTTCATGTCGGCTACGTCTGCGCCTTCAGCGGAGTCAGTAGACTTGAAGGTTTTCTCTACGCGAGTACCGGTCAGCAGGCGACGCAGCTTAACGCGCGCAAACGCCTGGCCTTTACCTGGTTTAACGAATTCGCTGGCTTCAACCGCATAAGGTTCGCCGTCCAACATGATTTTAAGACCAGCACGAAAATCGTTGCTATAGTACGTTGCCATAAGGCCCTCTGAAAATTGTTAACTGGTAGCTAAGCCACAAAATGGCGCATATTGTAACCCTAAATACCCCATCCAGAGAAGATTGGTTATCGCAACTTGCCGATGTTGTGACCGATCCCGATGAACTTCTGCATCTTTTGAACATAGATGCAGATGAAAAACTGTTGGCCGGACGCGACGCGAGACGGCTTTTCGCCCTGCGCGTGCCGCGTGCGTTTATTGCCCGCATGGAGAAAGGCAACCCGGACGATCCGCTTTTACGTCAGGTACTGACTGCCCAGGAAGAGTTTGTGGCCGCGCCAGGCTACTCAACCGACCCACTGGAAGAACAGCACAGCGTGGTTCCCGGTCTACTGCATAAATATCGCAATCGGGCACTGCTGCTGGTTAAAGGCGGTTGCGCGGTAAATTGTCGCTATTGCTTCCGCCGGCATTTCCCATACGCCGAAAATCAGGGCAATAAGCGCAACTGGCAGGTCGCCATCGACTACATTAACGCGCACCCTGAGCTGGATGAAATCATCTTCTCTGGTGGAGATCCGTTAATGGCCAAGGACCACGAACTGGACTGGTTGCTCACGCAACTGGAAGCTATCCCGCACATTAAGCGTCTGCGTATTCACAGCCGTTTGCCGATAGTGATCCCGGCGCGCATTACAGAAGGACTGGTCGAGCGTTTTGCGCACTCCTCCTTGCAGATTCTGCTGGTCAATCACATTAACCATGCCAATGAAATTGATGAGACGTTTCGCCAGGCGATGAGCAGTCTGCGCGCCGCGGGCGTTACGTTACTCAACCAGAGCGTATTGCTGCGTGGCGTGAACGATAACGCACAAACCCTGGCTAACCTTAGCAACGCACTGTTTGATGCCGGTGTAATGCCCTATTACCTGCACGTGCTGGATAAAGTGCAGGGTGCCGCACACTTTATGGTAAGCGACGATGAAGCGCGTCGCATTATGCGTGAGCTTCTGACGCTAGTTTCCGGCTATATGGTCCCCAAACTGGCGCGTGAAATTGGTGGAGAGCCAAGTAAAACACCGCTGGATCTGCAGTTACGTCAACAATAGCCATTACTGAGTGTCCGATTCCGGACACTCACCACGATTACTTATTATTTAAATCCCCACAAGTGGAGCCTCGCTTTTAATCTGTGCTATTTTAATTAGCGCAGTTCAATTATTCATTCGTAAATTTTATCAATAGTTTCAAATGCAGAATATTAATAAATATATGGTTAGGGAGAACCTTTTATGGCTATAAGTATTAAGGGCGTTAATACTGGCATTATTCGCCAAAAGAATGAATTTGTTGCCATGGCATTAAAAATAAAAGAACCAAGAAACAAAGAATCTCTCTTTTTTCTCTCTCCACTTGGACTTAGAGACCTGCTTATCGCGCTGGAGAGCCGGCTGTACGCCATTTCACAGCTAAACACAGACGAGCGTATGCAATATGAAAAGACATGTGATAAAGCCAGCAAAAAAATGCACGAGAATATTCCGTCAATTCAGGAAGATGAACTAAAAAATGCGGATATTAACCGTCGCATAAATTCGCTGATGTTAGTGGATGACAAAGGCGAGAATTTAACATTTTCTCTGACGTTGCATGACGGACAAACATGCGAATTACTGGTTAATGAATTACAGATTCAGGTGCTGGCGCATGCAATTATTCACGCAATAAATAATGCTGGCATGAGAGAACTCGCGCTACGAATAACATCGCTGCTGGATTTCCTGCCGCTGTACGATGTTGATTGTCAGCAAAACGACAATCTGGAATACGACTCTTATACACAACCCGAATGGAAACATAACCTGTTTAATCATTATCTGGCGATTATTTACCGCTATACAGATGATAAAGGAAAAGCCCAGTTCTGTGGTTCGGTCGTGAAAACTCGCGCCCTTTCCGGTAGCAAAGAAGCCGAAGCCATTACTCGCCGCCTTCTCGACTTCAGCCCGCGGCTGAAAAAACTTGCCGGTGTACCGTGCCAGGTGTTTGTCAGAACGTTGACGGGTGATAAGACGCAAAAGCTCAATCAGGATCAGTGCCTGCGCGCATTGCATCATTTACGCGTTCAGTCTGCGCATAAGACTCAGAATGCCTGATGGCGCTGCGCTTATCAGGCCTACGATCATTCGTACCGTAGGCCGGATAAGACGATTTAGCGTCGCCATCCGGCATCAGCAGCAGTTCTCAATTAGGGCACTTATAAACCTGTCCAATCATCTCACTGGCGGTAGGAACAAAGCTGGACAGCATTCCCTGCGATGGGCTGCTGACGCCATAAATCACGTTACCGCCCATTGCCGCAGCCTGGTTACGCAGATCGTTTGCTGCGCCACGCATTGAGCCGCCCTCTTCGCCGTGCTGGCCTGAAAGCCAGTTGCTTTGCTTACCGGTTGCAGTGCCTATCAATTGGCACTCTGCGCCAGGCTTGTCTTCAACAAAACGGACGCTTTGCCCGGCAGAACTCAGTTCGTTGCTGGAGCTACAACCCGCCATCAGTAGCGCGGCACCAACGATCCCTGCTAAATATTTCACGTGCATGTCATTCCCCATAATCAATTAGTTGGACGTTATGTCCGTAGCTGAATCATATACTAAAAAGATGACCAAAAGAAAAACCCCCAGACATTTCTGCCCGAGGGTTTCTCAATTCTGGGAGATGAGCACCCAAATCATTCTGGTTGCAGGAAGGCGGCCAGTTTGTTAATCCCCTGGAGCTTACTCAAGTAAGTGACTGGGGTTAGCAAACGCAGCCAACGCATCTGCAGCCTGAAGGATGCAGGGTGTAGGCAATTACATCATGCCGCCCATTCCACCCATGCCACCCATACCGGCAGCACCTAAGTCAGGCGCATCGCCTTTCGGCAGGTCGGTAACCATGCACTCGGTGGTGATCATCAGACCCGCAACAGAAGCCGCGTACTGCAGAGCAGAACGAGTTACTTTGGTTGGATCCAGGATACCCATGTCGATCATGTTGCCGTATTCTTCAGTTGCAGCGTTGTAACCGTAGTTACCGTCACCCGCTTTTACGGTGTTAGCCACTACAGACGGCTCTTCGCCACAGTTCAGTACGATTTGACGCAGTGGGGATTCCATTGCGCGCAGCGCAACTTTGATACCTACGTTTTGGTCTTCGTTCTGACCTTTCAGGCCGGCAATTTTAGACGCTACGCGAATCAGCGCAACACCACCACCAGCAACCACGCCTTCTTCTACCGCAGCACGGGTAGCGTGCAGGGCATCTTCAACGCGGGCTTTCTTCTCTTTCATTTCAACTTCAGTCGCAGCACCAACTTTGATAACCGCAACGCCGCCTGCCAGTTTCGCTACGCGCTCCTGCAGTTTTTCACGGTCATAGTCAGAAGTTGCTTCTTCGATCTGCTGACGAATCTGAGTCACGCGACCCTGGATTGCAGCTTCGTCGCCCACGCCATCGATGATGGTGGTGGTATCTTTGTTGATAACAACGCGTTTCGCCTGACCCAGATCTTCCAGAGTTGCTTTTTCCAGCTCCATACCGATCTCTTCAGAGATAACGGTACCACCGGTCAGGGTAGCGATATCCTGCAGCATTGCTTTACGACGATCGCCGAAGCCAGGTGCTTTAACCGCAGCGACTTTCACGATACCGCGCATGGTGTTAACAACCAGAGTTGCCAGCGCTTCGCCTTCAACATCTTCAGCGATGATCAGCAGCGGTTTGCCTGCTTTCGCTACAGCTTCCAGAACCGGCAGCATTTCGCGGATGTTGGAGATTTTCTTGTCAGCCAGCAGGATGAACGGGCTTTCCAGTTCTACTGCGCCAGTTTCCGGCTTGTTGATGAAGTAAGGAGACAGGTAGCCACGGTCGAACTGCATACCTTCAACCACGTCCAGTTCGTCCTGCAGACCGGTACCGTCTTCAACGGTGATCACGCCTTCTTTACCGACTTTGTCCATCGCTTCAGCGATCAGTTTACCTACGGTTTCGTCGGAGTTAGCGGAGATGGTACCAACCTGAGCAATAGCTTTAGAGTCGGAGCACGGTACGGACAGTGCTTTCAGTTCTTCAACTGCAGCAGCGACAGCTTTGTCGATACCACGTTTCAGATCCATCGGGTTCATGCCCGCAGCAACGGCTTTCAGACCTTCAGTGATGATGGACTGAGCCAGTACGGTTGCGGTGGTGGTACCGTCACCTGCAGCGTCGTTCGCTTTAGAGGCAACTTCTTTCACCATCTGCGCACCCATGTTTTCGAACTTGTCTTCCAGTTCGATTTCACGTGCTACGGAAACACCATCTTTAGTGATGGTCGGTGCACCGAAAGATTTATCCAGAACTACGTTACGGCCTTTTGGACCGAGGGTAACTTTCACTGCATCTGCCAGTACGTTTACGCCGCGCAGCATTTTCACACGAGCGTCGTTACCGAATTTTACGTCTTTAGCTGCCATTTTCTCTTTCCCTTAAATTCGTATGTTCAGTGTCGTTCGCGGATTAGGCTTCAACAATCGCCAGGATGTCGCTTTCAGACATGATCAACACTTCTTCATTGTCGATCTTCTCAGATTTAACTCCGTAGCCATCGTTGAAAATAACGATATCGCCGACTTTCACGTCCAGCGGCTGTACGGTACCGTTGTCCAGGATGCGACCCTTACCGACAGCGATGATTTCGCCACGAGTTGATTTACCTGCTGCAGAACCGGTCAGTACGATGCCGCCAGCAGATTTGGATTCAACTTCTTTACGTTTGACGATCACACGATCATGTAACGGACGAATACTCATTGATAGCTCTCCTTTGAGAAAGTCTTTATCAGTTATGGGTGACGCCGGCCCGTAAACGGTTTCCCGGCTAGTGACCAGAGAGATGGGGATGGGGTTTTGTGCCTTCAAGGGGGCAAGCGAAAAAAATTTTTTATCAGCAGAAAATCCCGTCAAAACGCCGACGCACCTCACATTTCATAACGATTTCAGTCACGTCGTCATAAGCAAATCTGATTGTGATACCATCAAAAATCTGCGCTGTAGCCCGATCAATGGGCATAACCGGATAACAATTTATGAGCGGACTGAAACAAGAGCTGGGACTGGCTCAGGGCGTTGGCCTGTTGTCGACATCATTGTTAGGTACAGGCGTTTTTGCCGTCCCCGCGCTGGCCGCACTGGTTGCGGGCAACAACAGCCTGTGGGCATGGCCGGTGCTGATTGTTTTGGTCTTTCCTGTGGCGATTGTCTTCGCCGTACTGGGTCGTCATTTTCCCAGCGCAGGCGGTGTGGCGCATTTTGTCGGCATGGCCTTTGGTTCACGCCTGGAGCGCGTCACCGGATGGCTATTTTTGTCGGTCATTCCTGTCGGTTTGCCTGCGGCATTGCATATCGCCGCCGGATTCGGTCAGGCGATGTTTGGCTGGCATGACGAGCAGCTTTTGCTGGCTGAGCTCGGTACGCTGGCATTGGTTTGGTACATCGGCTCCCGCGGCGCAAGCTCCAGCGCGAATCTACAAACGGTCATTGCAGGACTGATTGTTGCCCTGATTGTTGCTATCTGGTGGGCAGGCGATCTGACACCTGGCGAAATCCCCTTCCCTGCGATTACCGATATTGAGCTTCCCGGCCTGTTCGCCGCGTTGTCGGTCATGTTCTGGTGCTTTGTCGGCCTTGAAGCGTTTGCTCACCTGGCGTCTGAATTCAAAAATCCGGAGCGAGACTTCCCACGCGCACTGATGATCGGCCTGCTGCTGGCAGGGTCTGTTTATTGGGCATGCACCGTTGTCGTTCTCCATTTTGGTGCCTACGGCGAGCAAATGGCGGCCGCAGCGTCGCTGCCAGAGATCGTCGTGCAACTGTTTGGCGTACAAGCTCTGTGGGTCGCCTGCATCATTGGTTATCTGGCCTGTTTTGCCAGCCTCAACATTTATATACAAAGCTTCGCCCGGCTGGTCTGGTCGCAAGCGCAGTATAAGCCGGAGAGTTATCTGGCTCGTCTGTCCCCCCGACACCTTCCGCGCAATGCGCTAAACGCCGTATTGGGCTGTTGCGTAATCAGTACTCTGTGCATCTATATGCTGCAAATCAATCTCGATGCGTTAATCGTCTACGCCAACGGCATCTTTATTATGATTTATCTGCTGTGCATGCTGGCAGGTTGTCGATTACTGAAAGGGCATTATCGCGTACTGGCGGTCATTGGCGGTCTGCTGTGCCTACTGCTACTGGCGATGGTCGGCTGGAAGAGTCTGTACGCGTTGATTATGCTGGCAGGACTGTGGCTGTTTTTACCCCGCAGGCCGGATAAGGCAACGTTGACGCCATCATCCGGCCTATAAACACTTTTGCCGGATGACGCTAATGCTTATCCGGCCTACATACTGATGCTTAATCCCGACGATCGTCTTTATGTTCGATGCTGTCGCGCTTGTCATCCTTGCGCTGAAATTCACCATCAAAAGTCTCACCGCCACCCGTTCCGGCGCTAAAACCACCGCCAGGCATACGCGAAAAACGCAAATGTGGCAGCAGTTTCATCGTCAGATGTTTTTGCACCGGGGGTAATAAAAGAAGAAGACCGAGGAAATCGGTGAAAAACCCGGGCAGCACCAACAGCAGACCGGCAATAATCAGCGATACGCTTTTGATCATTTCTGCAGCCGGACTTTCACCTGCCGCCATTTTCTGTTGCATCAGTAAAAAGTTCTTAAATCCCTGATTACGAACCAGAGACATACCGATAACCGATGTAAAAATAACCAAAATCAGCGTCATCAGGACGCCCATCACATGGGCAACCTGAATAAAAATAGATATCTCTATGTAAACATAGAGAAAAATGGCAAGTAATGGTATCCAGCGCAAAGGGATCTCCTGTTAATAACAGCCGTTTTGTTCAACTTCTGTTCGAAAAATTATGTTAATCGCATCGATTTGATATTGTGGTGGTTAGCAAAATTTCAAGTGGCTTGTACACTAATATTTGGGGTTAATCACAAAGGGGTGATCCATTTCACAGAATAATAAATAAGGGGTAAATTCCACGCTTTAAGTGATCCAGATTACGGTAGAAATCCTGAACCAGCATATGATCTCGGGTATCAGACCGATGCAGGGGATAATCGTCGGTCGAGAAACAATCGAAATCACATATATCCTGTGTGTTTAGTCAAATCATTGGCAGCTTGAAAAAGAAGGTTCACATGTTAAACAACATTCGTATCGAAGAAGACTTGTTGGGTACCAGGGAAGTTCCAGCGGACGCCTACTACGGTGTCCACACTCTGAGAGCGATTGAAAACTTCTACATTAGCAACAACAAAATCAGCGATATTCCTGAATTTGTTCGCGGTATGGTAATGGTTAAAAAGGCAGCGGCTATGGCCAACAAAGAGCTGCAAACCATTCCTAAGAGTGTGGCAAATGCCATCATCGCGGCGTGTGATGAAGTCCTGAATAACGGAAAATGCATGGATCAGTTCCCGGTAGACGTTTACCAGGGTGGTGCGGGTACCTCCGTCAACATGAACACCAACGAAGTTCTGGCCAATATCGGTCTGGAACTGATGGGTCACCAGAAAGGTGAATATCAGTACCTGAACCCGAACGACCACGTTAACAAATGTCAGTCTACCAACGACGCATACCCAACTGGCTTCCGTATCGCTGTATACGCATCCATCATCAAACTGATTGATGCACTGAACCAGCTGCGCGAAGGCTTCGAGAAAAAAGCTGTTGAATTCCAGGACATCCTGAAAATGGGTCGTACCCAGCTGCAGGATGCTGTACCGATGACCCTCGGTCAGGAATTCCATGCTTTTAGCGTACTGTTGAAAGAAGAAGTGAAAAACATTAGCCGTACCGCTGAGCTGCTGCTGGAAGTTAACCTCGGCGCGACAGCAATCGGTACTGGTCTGAACACACCGAAAGAGTACTCTCCGCTGGCAGTACAGAAACTGGCTGAAGTCACCGGCTTCGCCTGTGTTCCGGCAGAAGATCTGATTGAAGCAACTTCTGACTGTGGCGCATACGTTATGGTGCACGGCGCACTGAAACGTCTGGCTGTGAAGATGTCCAAAATCTGTAACGACCTGCGTTTGCTCTCCTCTGGTCCGCGTGCGGGTCTGAACGAGATCAACCTGCCGGAATTGCAAGCTGGTTCTTCTATCATGCCAGCTAAAGTGAACCCGGTTGTTCCGGAAGTCGTAAACCAGGTGTGCTTCAAAGTCATCGGTAACGACATCACTGTAACCATGGCATCTGAAGCTGGTCAGCTGCAGCTGAACGTAATGGAGCCGGTCATTGGTCAGGCAATGTTTGAATCCATTCACATTCTGAGCAATGCTTGCTACAACCTGCTGGAAAAATGCGTTAGTGGTATCACTGCTAACAAAGAAGTCTGTGAAGCGTTTGTATTCAACTCCATCGGCATCGTTACTTACCTCAACCCGTTCATTGGTCACCACAACGGCGACATCGTCGGTAAAATTTGTGCCGAAACCGGTAAGAGCGTACGTGAAGTTGTCCTGGAGCGCGGTCTGTTGACCGAGTCTGAACTGGACGATATCTTCTCTGCACAGAACCTGATGCACCCTGCTTATAAAGCAAAACGTTATACTGATGAAAGCGAACAGTAATCGTGTAGGGTAGTACCGGAGAAGGCACGTCATGATGACGTGCCTTTTTTCTTACTCGAAGTTACTTAAAAACAACAATTTAATATCAACTTGTTAAACAACAAGGAAGGCTAATATGATAGT
This sequence comes from Citrobacter sp. MGH105, assembly GCF_001037485.2. Taxonomy (NCBI): domain Bacteria; kingdom Pseudomonadati; phylum Pseudomonadota; class Gammaproteobacteria; order Enterobacterales; family Enterobacteriaceae; genus Citrobacter; species Citrobacter sp. MGH105. The sequence goes on from NZ_CP073048.1 coordinate 4,606,361, forward strand.
TTTAGAACTTATCATCGTTTTGCTGGCAATCTTTTTAGGTGCCAGACTTGGGGGTATCGGTATTGGATTTGCAGGTGGGCTGGGTGTTCTGGTTCTCGCCGCTATCGGCGTAAAACCCGGTAATATCCCGTTCGATGTTATTTCCATCATCATGGCGGTTATCGCTGCCATTTCAGCTATGCAGATTGCAGGTGGTCTGGACTATCTGGTTCATCAAACTGAAAAACTGCTGCGTAAAAACCCGAAATACATCACGATCCTTGCACCTATCGTGACCTATTTCCTGACTATCTTCGCAGGTACCGGCAACATCTCTCTGGCAACGCTGCCAGTTATCGCCGAAGTTGCGAAGGAACAAGGGATCAAACCTTGCCGTCCGCTCTCTACTGCAGTGGTTTCTGCACAGATTGCGATTACGGCTTCTCCAATCTCCGCAGCCGTGGTTTACATGTCTTCCGTAATGGAAGGTCATGGCATCAGCTACATTCACCTGCTGTCCGTGGTCATTCCGTCCACCCTGCTGGCTGTTCTGGTCATGTCCTTCCTGGTAACTGCGCTGTTCAACTCCAAACTGTCTGACGATCCGATTTATCGTAAGCGTCTGGAAGAAGGCCTGGTTGAACTGCGTGGTGAAAGACAAGTTGAAATCAAAGCGGGCGCAAAAACTTCTGTTTGGTTGTTCCTGCTGGGCGTGGTTTGTGTCGTCGTATATGCGATCGTCAACAGCCCAAGCCTCGGTCTGGTCGCTAAACCGCTGATGAACACCACCAACGCAATCTTGATCATCATGCTGAGCATCGCGACGCTGACCACGATCATCTGCCGCGTTGAAACTGACTCCATCCTGAACTCCAGCACTTTCAAAGCCGGTATGAGCGCCTGTATTTGTATCCTGGGTGTTGCATGGCTGGGTGATACCTTCGTATCTCACAACATTGACTGGATCAAAGATACTGCAGGTAGCGTAATTCAGGGTCATCCGTGGCTGCTGGCTGTCATCTTCTTCTTTGCTTCTGCACTGCTGTACTCTCAGGCTGCAACCGCTAAAGCACTGATGCCGATGGCTCTGGCTCTGAACGTTTCCCCACTGACTGCTGTTGCGTCTTTCGCCGCGGTTTCTGGCCTGTTCATTCTGCCAACCTACCCAACTCTGGTTGCGGCAGTTCAGATGGATGACACCGGTACAACTCGCATTGGTAAATTCGTCTTTAACCATCCGTTCTTCATCCCGGGTACTCTGGGTGTGGTTCTGGCTGTCTGCTTCGGCTTCTTGCTGGGCAGCTTCATGCTGTAAGTTTTTCCTGCAGGGTGCCTGGGCGCCCTGCAGTTCCTCCTCCCCACCCCGCTTTAACTAACATCCTTCCCTCGTCCGTTGTATAGTGACCATTCTTTTGCTGGTTACTCTGTTCTTTCGAGGTGTTTATGCTTGATGTAAAGAGTCAGGATATTTCCATCCCCGATACCGTTGTGGTGCTCTGTACCGCCCCGGATGAAGCAACCGCCCAGGATCTCGCCGCCAAAGTGCTGGCGGAAAAGCTGGCTGCTTGCGTGACCCTGCTACCCGGTGCGACCTCCCTCTACTATTGGGAAGGCAAACTGGAACAGGAATATGAAGTCCAGATGATTTTAAAAACCACCGTCACACACCAGCAAGCCCTTCTCGATTGCCTGAAGTCACATCATCCATATCAAACACCTGAACTTCTGGTTTTACCCGTCACTCACGGAGACTTTGATTACCGCTCATGGCTCAACGCATCCTTACGCTGATCCTGCTGCTGTGCAGCACATCTACCTTTGCCGGATTATTTGACGCGCCTGGCCGCTCGCAGTTTGTTCCTGCCGATCGGGCGTTTGTTTTTGATTTTCAGCAAAACCAACACGATCTGAACCTCACATGGCAGGTTAAAGATGGCTACTATCTGTATCGCAAACAGATAAGCATTACGCCATCTCAGGCCGATATTGCTGAGGTAAAACTGCCGCCAGGCGTCTGGCATGAAGATGAATTTTACGGCAAAAGTGAGATTTACCGTAAACAGCTGACTGTCCCGATCACGGTCAATCAGGCTAAGTCTGGCGCAACATTAACGGTCACATATCAGGGCTGCGCCGACGCTGGATTTTGCTATCCACCAGAAACAAAAACGGTGCCATTAAGTGAAGTGTCTTCTGGTTCCGCGGCGGCCCCTGCACCAGCCCCAGCCACTGCAGATCCGCAAGAAAAACCGCAGCCCACGGCCCAACTCCCCTTCTCTGCGCTGTGGGCATTGCTGATCGGAATTGGTATCGCGTTTACGCCTTGCGTATTGCCGATGTATCCGTTGATTTCCGGTATCGTACTGGGTGGCAAGCAACGCTTATCAACCGGACGGGCACTGCTGCTGACGTTTATCTACGTTCAAGGTATGGCGCTCACCTATACCGCGCTGGGTTTGGTTGTTGCAGCCGCCGGTTTGCAGTTTCAGGCTGCGCTTCAGCATCCCTACGTCCTGATTGGCCTTGCCGTCATCTTTACGCTGCTGGCTCTGTCGATGTTTGGCTTGTTCACGCTGCAATTGCCTTCATCACTGCAAACGCGTCTCACGCTAATGAGTAACCGCCAGCAAGGCGGATCTCCCGGCAGCGTCTTTGCGATGGGGGCGATTGCTGGCCTCATCTGTTCTCCTTGCACAACGGCCCCGCTAAGCGCGATTTTGCTGTATATCGCTCAGAGCGGGAACATGTGGCTGGGAGGCGGCACACTGTATCTGTATGCGTTGGGGATGGGATTACCCCTGATGCTGATTACCGTATTTGGCAACCGCCTGCTGCCTAAAAGTGGCCCATGGATGGAACATGTCAAAACCGCTTTTGGCTTTGTCATTCTGGCGCTTCCCGTCTTCTTACTCGAACGTATCGTTGGCGACGAGTGGGGCGTTCGCTTATGGTCACTGCTAGGCGTCGCGTTCTTTGGCTGGGCGTTCATCACCAGCCTGCAGGCAAAGCACGCCTGGATGCGCATCGTGCAGATTGTCCTGTTAGCCGCAGCGCTTGTCAGTGTACGTCCATTGCAAGACTGGGCGTTCGGCGCGCCACATGCTCAAACCCAGGCACATCTTAACTTCACACCGGTGGCATCGGTAGATGCGTTAAATCAAGCACTGGCGCAAGCTAAAGGCAGGCCAGTCATGCTGGATCTGTATGCCGACTGGTGTGTAGCCTGTAAGGAATTTGAAAAGTACACGTTCAGTAATCCGCAAGTTCAGCAAGCGCTAGGCAACACGGTGCTATTGCAGGCGGATGTGACAGCAAACAATACCCAGGATGTCGCTCTCCTGAAACATCTACAGGTTTTAGGTTTGCCGACTATCTTGTTCTTTGATGCCGAGGGGAAAGAGCACCCGGAAGCTCGGGTTACGGGCTTTATGGATGCCGCGACCTTCAGCGCACATTTGCGCGATCGCCAACCGTGAGCGACACTTGCAACAGGAAATACGGAGGAGAATACCGTGCAACGTGAAGATGTCCTGGGAGAAGCCCTGAAATTACTTGAGGTGCAAGGGATAGCCAATACCACGCTGGAAATGGTGGCCGAACGCATCGATTATCCTCTGGATGAACTGCAGCGCTTTTGGCCCGATAAAGAGGCCATTCTGTACGATGCGCTACGCTACCTCAGCCAGCGGGTGGATATCTGGCGGCGTCAGCTTTTGCTGGATGACACGCTGAGCGCTGAGCAGAAATTACTGGCGCGCTACACTGCGCTGTCCGAATGCGTGAGCAATAATCGCTATCCCGGCTGTCTGTTCATCGCCGCCTGTACGTTTTACCCCGATCCCGGGCATCCGATCCATCAGTTAGCCGATCAGCAAAAAAAGGCGGCACATGACTTCACCCATGAGCTGCTGACGACGCTGGAAGTTGACGACCCGGCAATGGTCGCCAAACAGATGGAACTGGTGCTGGAAGGCTGCCTGAGCCGCATGCTGGTTAATCGTAGTCATGCTGATGTCGAAACGGCACACCGCCTGGCTGAAGATATCCTGCGCTTTGCCCAGTGCCGAATGGGCGGTGCGCTGACCTAAGCGAGCATTATCTGTTTTCGTCGCCTCTGCCGGATAGTTTTGTGCAAACTTCAGGCATAACCATGCAGATTGCCGCAATATTAAGCGGTTGAACAATGTTTCCAGAAATTTGATTGACTGACAGACGTGAATACGGTTTAATGCGCCCCGTTGCCCGGATAGCTCAGTCGGTAGAGCAGGGGATTGAAAATCCCCGTGTCCTTGGTTCGATTCCGAGTCCGGGCACCACTATTTAGAAGAACCCGCCTATGGCGGGTTTTTTGCTTTCTGGGCTCCGCGAGATTTCTTATCGTTCTGACCACAGAAACTCCTACCCCACCTCATCACGACAGTTAAACCTTTCACTGGAACCACCATAGTACGGCAAAAAATATAGCGGTATCAGACACACCTCTTTGTCTGGCGTGCTTAACCGTAGGCTAAATTTGAGTAATTTATCTGAACAACCTTGGGCACAATACTGTTGCGGGTGCGCCAGGTCGCGCCGCATTTCATTGATAAGCTCGCTGAAGGTCGCCCCCCTCTTCCAGCTGGCGTTGTAGGTTACGCACATTCATCCCCAGGGGCTGGAGCTGGTGTGCCGCCTCGACATCTGAAGCAAACGCCAGGGAGTAAATACCAACCTTCATCTACAATTGCCATCATACCGAGCAAATAATGAGTCAACGAGGAACCTGGATGGTGAAAACAAGAGTCATACAGTCAGCGCAGGGAGCCCATGCCTATCCGCTGCTGATCAAGAGCTTGCTGCTGTCGGGTGGGCGTTCTCATCCCGAGCGAGAAATCGTCTACGCCGACAAGCTGCGTTACGACTATCGCACCCTCAAACAGCGCATCCATCGCCTGGCAAACATGCTGACAGCGGCCGGTGTCATGCCTGGAGACACCGTCGCCCTCTTAGATTGGGACAGCCATCGCGCCCTCGAGTGCTTCTTCGCGGTGCCTATGATTGGTGCCGTGCTACACACGGTGAACGTCCGCTTCTCGGCGGACCAAATCGCTTACACCATGAATCATGCCGAGGACAACCTGGTACTGGTGCACGACGACTTCTTGCCGGTTGTCGAGTCACTGGCAGAGACACTGACCACTGTCCGGGGATACATCCAGCTTAGCGACGAAGAATCGAAGGCAACCAGCCTGCCGGTGCTGGGGGAATATGAGCCCCTTCTGGCCGCAGCGGGAGATCGCTTTGACTTCCCCGACTTCGATGAAAACTCGGTAGCGACCTTGTTCTACACCACTGGAACCACGGGCAATCCCAAGGGGGTCTACTTCAGCCATCGTCAGCTGGTCCTGCACACGCTCAATGAGCTGGGCCTCCTGGCAGCCCACGAGGGACAGTCGCTGCTACGATCGAACGATGTCTACATGCCGATCACTCCTATGTTTCACGTGCACGCCTGGGGCGCTCCCTATGTCGCAACAATGCTTGGTGTGAAGCAGGTCTACCCCGGTCGTTACGAACCCAACAAGCTGGTGCGGTTCTATCACGATGAGGGTGTAACCTTCTCGCACTGTGTGCCAACCATCTTGCAAATGATCCTCGAGTGCGACGAAGCCACACGGACCGATCTGTCGGGATGGAAGATGTTGCTGGGTGGCAGTTCACTGTCCCTTGGACTGGCGACACAGGCCCACCATAAGGGCATACGCATTCACGCTGGCTATGGTATGTCTGAAACCTGTCCCCTGCTCTGTATGACCCACTTAAGCGATGCCGAGCTGGCCCTTCCCATGGATGAGCAGTTACCCTTGCGGATTCGAACCGGCCTGCCTGTTCCGTTGGTGGATCTGCGTATCGTCGATGGCGAAGGTCGGGAGGTAGTGCACGACGGCGAAGCCCTGGGTGAAATAGTGGTGCGAGCCCCTTGGCTGACTCAGGGCTACCTGAAGGAACCCGAGAAAGGAGCTGAGCTATGGAATGGCAGTTGGCTGCATACCGGCGACATTGCCTCTATCGATCCCCATGGGATAGTGGAAATCAAGGATCGCATCAAAGACGTAATCAAGACGGGCGGTGAGTGGATAAGCACGCTGGAGCTGGAGAGCCTCATCAGCTCACACGCGGCGGTCAGGTCGGTAGCCGTCGTCGGGATACCTGATGAACAGTGGGGCGAACGCCCCCTGGCTCTGGTGGTTTGCAAGGAAGGAGAAGACCTGGAGCCGCAGGCCATAGCGGCACATCTGCAAGGATTCGTCGACCGCGGCCACATCACTAAATGGGCGATCCCACGGCAGATAAGGATAGTCCCGGAAATTCCCAAAACCAGCGTCGGCAAGATCAACAAGCGCTTGATCCGCGAGCTCGAAGCCAGCAATGGGAAGGAAAGCATTTAAGCGATCTGTCGCATTCATAGCGTAAGGTTAACAACAGTCACACTGCTTATATTTCAGGTAGCATGTCGGTATCAATGCTCTGCCGGGGATCTCACCGTCCCCGCGCGGATGCTGATCGCCCTTTAGCAAATGGGTGCCTGGGCATGTTCATCGCCACAGGCACCTCGGGCCCGGCGTTATGTTGATTCGGCAAAATCAGTTTACGGGCTGATTTCCTTGCTTTGTGGATTCCGGTCAATGTCAGGTCCTGCTGGACGAAAAATCCTCCCCCAGACCTTCCATCCAGCCTGATCACTTACCTAAATCTGCATTATTCAACAACGCCAGATTCACCCTCACTCATGCTTTCTTTGCTTTGAATGAACCGGAGCGCCAAATAAAGGTCTGGTGCCAGAATCATGTCGTCATCTTTCATTGTCGGTCGACTCTCCTTAAACCAGCGTGTTAACTCCGTTTTTCGGCCCGCAAGAATTAACTTAATCTGCCGCCCCTTCAGGTCCCGTTTTAACTCATTAATGGTTGCCAGAACGCTGATATCTGAATAGGTAAAGCAAGAAACGGCGTCAATGACCACCCATTTAGGTTGTAGTACTGCACCATCGACTAAATTCAAAACGCGGCGCTTAAAATAGGCCACATTAAAATAAGTCAGCGGTGAGTTAAATCGGTACATCAACACGCCAGGGATCATTTTCACATCAGTTGAATTACCTAATGAGTGAATCATTCCATGTTCGTCAATTCCCAATAAGTGTTCAGTAGGACGAAAAACTGTGCGCAGGAACTGCAACAGACCCAGCAATACCGCAAGGCCAATCCCCTGAATAACACCAATAATCAGAACACAGCCAAAGGTGAAGAACGCCAGGCGAAATGCGGGTTTATTTCTTCGCCTCAGGTTCCAGAGTCCGCGTAAATCAATTAATGACCACGATGCATAAATTAGAACAATGCCTAATGCAGATACCGGAATAAATTGTAATGGCTGCGTGAAAAATACCACGACGATTCCGATGATTAAGGCAGCAACAACGGAAACAAGCTGGCTTTTCCCTCCAGAGGAATCATTTACCGCAGTCCGGGAATCGGCTCCGCTAATCGCAAACCCCTGAGATAAGCCAGACATTAGATTCGCGACACCCAAAGCCCTGAACTCAGCATCAGCATTTATTTCGTATCCGTTTTTTGCGGCAAAACTGCGAGCGGTTAGCATCAGGCTAACAAAACTGACTAACGCCAGGTTCAGCGCAGGGATCAATAAATCACGCGCCAGACCAGGCTGAAACGATCCCCAGTGAACGACGGGCAAACCAGACTGAAAGCCCGATCCCCCAATAGTGGCAATCCCATACTGCTGCGCAGATGTAATCCATACCAGCGCCGTTGTTATCACAATAGCAATCAACGGTGCTGGCCATTGGCTACGAAACGTTTTGATAGCTATTAAAATCGCTAACGTTAGGATGGAGATACCTAAGGTTAATAAATGAATTTCTGAGAGTCGGCCAGGCAGGGCAATGATCTTCTCAATCACTTGCTCTTCATCAAGCGTAATCCCCAACACCTTACCGAGTTGCCCGACAATAATCGTCACGGCAACCCCGTTAAGCAGACCCGTTAGAATAGGATGCGAAAGCAAGTCAGCAAGCGCACCCAGGCGAAATTTACTGGCAAGCAGGCACCATCCCCCCATCATCACAGTCATGACAATTGTCAACTGCCAGTGAAGTTCTGGGTTTCCGGCAGAAAGAGGAACCACAACGGCCGCAATCACCGCGCAGGTCGTGGCATCAGGACCAACAATCAATTGGCGGGAAGAACCAAACAGCGCATAAGCTAGCATTGGCAAAACGCAGGAATATAACCCGACGATAGCCCCGACTCCCGCCAACTCAGCGTAAGCAATCGCAACCGGTAGTGCTACGGCAGCAACGGATAACCCGGCTTTAACATCATGTTTTAGCCAGCTTTTATCGTACGCTAATAAATTTTTTAGCCCTGGCATGTAGTTTAATACCATTTTTCCGAACACTTTATTCTCCGGATAGACCCTTACTTATAGATAAAGGTACACGTAACTGTCGCAGGCGATCCTGATATTTTCGGGAGGTAATACAGAAAATTCAGATTGGGGGTTTACTGCATATACCGCAGGATGGCTTGTGTTATGGAGGCTCAGGATATAGCTTTGCACCCGATGGTGCGGTGTTGTGATGTGCCTGATGCGCTGCGCTTATCAGGCCTACAAAATACGTTCAGCCCGGCCTCTGTAGGCCGGATAAGGCGGCACGCCGCATCCGGCGGTTTTCATCCCGCACAGACGCAAAAAAGCCCATCCGTCAGGATGGGCTTCTTCACTTTAATTAATGCCTGGCAGTTTATGGCGGGCGTCCTGCCCGCCACCCTCCGGGCCGTTGCTGCGCAACGTTCAAATCCGCTCCCGGCGGATTTGTCCTGGGCAGGAGAGCGCTCACCGACAGACAACAGATAAAACAAAAGGCCCAGTCTTTCGACTGAGCCTTTCGCTTTTATTTGATGCCTGGCAGTTCCCTACTCTCGCATGGGGAGACCCCACACTACCATCGGCGCTACGGCGTTTCACTTCTGAGTTCGGCATGGGGTCAGGTGGGACCACCGCGCTACAGCCGCCAGGCAAATTCTGTTTATCAACACACCTCCTGGGCATGTCGATGTAATCTGTAATCAAACTGAATCTTGTGTCTGTCTCTTCGCCAAAACATCTTCGGCGTTGTAAGGTTAAGCCTCACGGTTCATTAGTATCGGTTAGCTCAATGTATCGCTACACTTACACACCCGACCTATCAACGTCGTCGTCTTCAACGTTCCTTCAGGACCCTTAAAGGGTCAGGGAGAACTCATCTCGGGGCAAGTTTCGTGCTTAGATGCTTTCAGCACTTATCTCTTCCGCATTTAGCTACCGGGCAATGCCATTGGCATGACAACCCGAACACCAGTGATGCGTCCACTCCGGTCCTCTCGTACTAGGAGCAGCCCCCCTCAATTCTCCAGCGCCCACGGCAGATAGGGACCGAACTGTCTCACGACGTTCTAAACCCAGCTCGCGTACCACTTTAAATGGCGAACAGCCATACCCTTGGGACCTACTTCAGCCCCAGGATGTGATGAGCCGACATCGAGGTGCCAAACACCGCCGTCGATATGAACTCTTGGGCGGTATCAGCCTGTTATCCCCGGAGTACCTTTTATCCGTTGAGCGATGGCCCTTCCATTCAGAACCACCGGATCACTAAGACCTGCTTTCGCACCTGCTCGAGCCGTCACTCTCGCAGTCAAGCTAGCTTATGCCTTTGCACTAACCTCCTGATGTCCGACCAGGATTAGCTAACCTTCGTGCTCCTCCGTTACTCTTTAGGAGGAGACCGCCCCAGTCAAACTACCCACCAGACACTGTCCGCAACCCGGATTACGGGTCTACGTTAGAACACCAGCCATTAAAGGGTGGTATTTCAAGGATGGCTCCATGCAGACTGGCGTCCACACTTCAAAGCCTCCCACCTATCCTACACATCAAGGACCAGTGTTCAGTGTCAAGCTATAGTAAAGGTTCACGGGGTCTTTCCGTCTTGCCGCGGGTACACTGCATCTTCACAGCGAGTTCAATTTCACTGAGTCTCGGGTGGAGACAGCCTGGCCATCATTACGCCATTCGTGCAGGTCGGAACTTACCCGACAAGGAATTTCGCTACCTTAGGACCGTTATAGTTACGGCCGCCGTTTACCGGGGCTTCGATCAAGAGCTTCTCCTTACGGATAACCCCATCAATTAACCTTCCGGCACCGGGCAGGCGTCACACCGTATACGTCCACTTTCGTGTTTGCACAGTGCTGTGTTTTTAATAAACAGTTGCAGCCAGCTGGTATCTTCGACTGATTTCAGCTCCATGAGTAAATCACTTCACCTACATATCAGCGTGCCTTCTCCCGAAGTTACGGCACCATTTTGCCTAGTTCCTTCACCCGAGTTCTCTCAAGCGCCTTGGTATTCTCTACCTGACCACCTGTGTCGGTTTGGGGTACGATTTCGTGTTACCTGATGCTTAGAGGCTTTTCCTGGAAGCAGGGCATTTGTTACTTCAGCACCGTAGTGCCTCGTCATCACACCTCAGCGTTAATAAGATACCGGATTTACCTGGAACCTCCGCCTACATGCTTAAACCGGGACAACCGTCGCCCGGCTAACATAGCCTTCTCCGTCCCCCCTTCGCAGTAACACCAAGTACAGGAATATTAACCTGTTTCCCATCGACTACGCCTTTCGGCCTCGCCTTAGGGGTCGACTCACCCTGCCCCGATTAACGTTGGACAGGAACCCTTGGTCTTCCGGCGTGCGGGTTTTTCACCCGCATTATCGTTACTTATGTCAGCATTCGCACTTCTGATACCTCCAGCATACCTCACGATACACCTTCAACGGCTTACAGAACGCTCCCCTACCCAACAACACATAGTGTCGCTGCCGCAGCTTCGGTGCATGGTTTAGCCCCGTTACATCTTCCGCGCAGGCCGACTCGACCAGTGAGCTATTACGCTTTCTTTAAATGATGGCTGCTTCTAAGCCAACATCCTGGCTGTCTGTGCCTTCCCACATCGTTTCCCACTTAACCATGACTTTGGGACCTTAGCTGGCGGTCTGGGTTGTTTCCCTCTTCACGACGGACGTTAGCACCCGCCGTGTGTCTCCCGTGATAACATTCTTCGGTATTCGCAGTTTGCATCGGGTTGGTAAGTCGGGATGACCCCCTAGCCGAAACAGTGCTCTACCCCCGAAGATGAATTCACGAGGCGCTACCTAAATAGCTTTCGGGGAGAACCAGCTATCTCCCGGTTTGATTGGCCTTTCACCCCCAGCCACAAGTCATCCGCTAATTTTTCAACATTAGTCGGTTCGGTCCTCCAGTTAGTGTTACCCAACCTTCAACCTGCCCATGGCTAGATCACCGGGTTTCGGGTCTATACCCTGCAACTTAACGCCCAGTTAAGACTCGGTTTCCCTTCGGCTCCCCTATTCGGTTAACCTTGCTACAGAATATAAGTCGCTGACCCATTATACAAAAGGTACGCAGTCACACCCCGAAGGATGCTCCCACTGCTTGTACGTACACGGTTTCAGGTTCTTTTTCACTCCCCTCGCCGGGGTTCTTTTCGCCTTTCCCTCACGGTACTGGTTCACTATCGGTCAGTCAGGAGTATTTAGCCTTGGAGGATGGTCCCCCCATATTCAGACAGGATACCACGTGTCCCGCCCTACTCTTCGAGTTCACAACACATGCACTTTTGTGTACGGGACTTTCACCCTGTATCGTGCGACTTTCCAGACGCTTCCACTAACACACATGCTGATTCAGACTCTGGGCTGCTCCCCGTTCGCTCGCCGCTACTGGGGGAATCTCGGTTGATTTCTTTTCCTCGGGGTACTTAGATGTTTCAGTTCCCCCGGTTCGCTTCATTACGCTATGTATTCACATAATGATAGTGTGTCAAAACACACTGGGTTTCCCCATTCGGAAATCGCCGGTTATAACGGTTCATATCACCTTACCGACGCTTATCGCAGATTAGCACGTCCTTCATCGCCTCTGACTGCCAGGGCATCCACCGTGTACGCTTAGTCGCTTAACCTCACAACCCGAAGATGTTTCTTTCGATTCATCATCGACTTGCAAAAATTTGAGAGACTCGAACACACCGCTTTTCATTTCTTATTACGGAGAAATGAAACAGTGTGTCGTTTCAATTTTCAGCTTGATCCAGATTTTTAAAGAGCAAATATCTCAAACGTGACTCGAAAGTCAGTTTTGAGATACTTCGGTCGGCGACTTTCACTCACACATACCAGCAAGTGGCGTCCCCTAGGGGATTCGAACCCCTGTTACCGCCGTGAAAGGGCGGTGTCCTGGGCCTCTAGACGAAGGGGACACTGAAGTCTCAATCGCAAGACGCCTTGCTATTTACTTTTCATCAGACAATCTGTGTGAGCACTACAAAGGCAGGTTCTTTAAGGTAAGGAGGTGATCCAACCGCAGGTTCCCCTACGGTTACCTTGTTACGACTTCACCCCAGTCATGAATCACAAAGTGGTAAGCGCCCTCCCGAAGGTTAAGCTACCTACTTCTTTTGCAACCCACTCCCATGGTGTGACGGGCGGTGTGTACAAGGCCCGGGAACGTATTCACCGTGGCATTCTGATCCACGATTACTAGCGATTCCGACTTCATGGAGTCGAGTTGCAGACTCCAATCCGGACTACGACATACTTTATGAGGTCCGCTTGCTCTCGCGAGGTCGCTTCTCTTTGTATATGCCATTGTAGCACGTGTGTAGCCCTACTCGTAAGGGCCATGATGACTTGACGTCATCCCCACCTTCCTCCAGTTTATCACTGGCAGTCTCCTTTGAGTTCCCGACCGAATCGCTGGCAACAAAGGATAAGGGTTGCGCTCGTTGCGGGACTTAACCCAACATTTCACAACACGAGCTGACGACAGCCATGCAGCACCTGTCTCAGAGTTCCCGAAGGCACCAAAGCATCTCTGCTAAGTTCTCTGGATGTCAAGAGTAGGTAAGGTTCTTCGCGTTGCATCGAATTAAACCACATGCTCCACCGCTTGTGCGGGCCCCCGTCAATTCATTTGAGTTTTAACCTTGCGGCCGTACTCCCCAGGCGGTCGACTTAACGCGTTAGCTCCGGAAGCCACGCCTCAAGGGCACAACCTCCAAGTCGACATCGTTTACGGCGTGGACTACCAGGGTATCTAATCCTGTTTGCTCCCCACGCTTTCGCACCTGAGCGTCAGTCTTTGTCCAGGGGGCCGCCTTCGCCACCGGTATTCCTCCAGATCTCTACGCATTTCACCGCTACACCTGGAATTCTACCCCCCTCTACAAGACTCTAGCCTGCCAGTTTCGGATGCAGTTCCCAGGTTGAGCCCGGGGATTTCACATCCGACTTGACAGACCGCCTGCGTGCGCTTTACGCCCAGTAATTCCGATTAACGCTTGCACCCTCCGTATTACCGCGGCTGCTGGCACGGAGTTAGCCGGTGCTTCTTCTGCGAGTAACGTCAATTGCTGTGGTTATTAACCACAACACCTTCCTCCTCGCTGAAAGTACTTTACAACCCGAAGGCCTTCTTCATACACGCGGCATGGCTGCATCAGGCTTGCGCCCATTGTGCAATATTCCCCACTGCTGCCTCCCGTAGGAGTCTGGACCGTGTCTCAGTTCCAGTGTGGCTGGTCATCCTCTCAGACCAGCTAGGGATCGTCGCCTAGGTGAGCCGTTACCCCACCTACTAGCTAATCCCATCTGGGCACATCCAATGGCAAGAGGCCCGAAGGTCCCCCTCTTTGGTCTTGCGACGTTATGCGGTATTAGCTACCGTTTCCAGTAGTTATCCCCCTCCATCGGGCAGTTTCCCAGACATTACTCACCCGTCCGCCACTCGTCACCCAAGGAGCAAGCTCCTCTGTGCTACCGTTCGACTTGCATGTGTTAGGCCTGCCGCCAGCGTTCAATCTGAGCCATGATCAAACTCTTCAATTTAAAAGTTTGATGCTCAATGAATTAAACTTCGTAATGAATTACGTGTTCACTCGTTGAGACTTGGTATTCATTTTTCGTCTTGCGACGTTAAGAATCCGTATCTTCGAGTGCCCACACAGATTGTCTGATAAATTGTTAAAGAGCAGTTGCGACGCGCTTTAGCGCTCTGTCGCGAGGTGGCGTATATTACGCTTTCCTCTTTCAGAGTCAACCCTCATTTTCAGGTTTTTCTCTTCAACCGAACTGGCTGTTTGTGTGAAGTGATTCACATCCGCCGTGTCGATGGAGGCGCATTATAGGGAGTTTCCTGCGGCCCGCAACCCTTAAATGACAGAAAAATGACTGACTGCTGCATTCCACAGCAAAACCCCGCCTTATACCCATTTACACACAGAGTTATCCACAATCGTAAGGAAATTATCTGTAAGCGTCCCTAAAAAGGGAGAGAATCGGTATGAAAACCTCTATTATGAAAACCTCTATATAGAAAGAAATTCACTCTACGCTATATAAAGAAGAAGGACTGACAACTTAAGCGCCATAATCCCTACCACCTTTGAATTACGCACCCCATCAGGCAATAATACCCGCACAAACCGTGATTTCAGGACCGTGATGAGATACTCCCTGCAACGTACTGCTATACGTAAACGCCCGATGAAGCTTGGCACCACCGTGATCCTCATGGTTAGTGCAGTACTCTTCTCCGTGCTGCTTGTCGTTCATCTGATTTATTTCTCGCAGATCAGCAACATGACGCGCGATGCATTAGCGAGTAAAGCGCTTGCGGTCGCGCGAACGCTAGCCAACTCTCCGGAGATCCGCCAGGGACTAATGAAAAAGCCCGAGGAAAGCGGCATTCAGGCGATTGCCCAGGCGGTGAATAAGAGCAACGACTTTTTGTTCATCGTCGTCACTGATATGCAAAGCATTCGTTACTCCCATCCCGAAGCGCAGCGAATCGGTCAGCCATTTAAAGGTGATGACATATTGCTGGCCCTGCAGGGTAAAGAGAATGTCGCCATTAATCGCGGATTCCTGGCTAAAGCTCTACGTGTATTTACTCCTATCTATGACGAACATCACCGGCAGATTGGCGTCGTGTCGATCGGCCTTGAGCTAAGCCGGGTGACTGAGCAGATCAATAACAGCCGCGGCAGCATCATCTGGTCAATCTTATTTGGCGTACTGGTTGGACTGCTCGGTACATGGGTATTTGTCAAAGTCCTCAAGCGCATTCTGTTTGGCCTGGAGCCTTATGAAATCTCCAATCTGTTCGAACAACGCCAGGCGATGCTGCACTCTATAAAGGAAGGTGTTATTGCCGTTGACGAATGCGGTGAAGTGACCCTGATTAACCAGGCTGCGCAGGAGCTGCTGGATTATCACAAATCACAAGATGATGCCCAGCTCTCCACACTCAGCCATGCGTGGTCACAGGTGGTCGATTTTTCACAGGTACTACATGACGGAACGCCACGCCGCGATGAAGAGATCATGGTGAAGGATCGGCTACTCTTAATTAACACGGTCCCGGTACTCAGCAACGGTAAAATCATCGGTGCCATTTCAACCTTCAGAGATAAGACAGAAGTCCGAAAACTAATGCAACGTCTGGATGGTATGGTCAACTATGCCGACGCACTTCGTGAACGATCCCACGAATTCATGAATAAATTGCACGTGATTCTGGGATTATTGCATCTGAAAAGTTATAAGCAGCTTGAAAATTACATCCTGAAGACCGCAAACAATTATCAGGAAGAAATTGGCTCACTGTTAGGAAAAATAAAATCACCGGTGATCGCAGGATTTTTACTCAGTAAGATTAATCGCACATCTGATTTAGGCCATAGTCTGGTCATTAGCAATGAAAGCCAGTTACCGGAAAATAGCAACGAAGATCAGGTGGCGGTGCTGATTACCGTTCTGGGGAATCTGATTGAAAACGCCCTGGAAGCGCTAGGTCAAGAACCTGGTGGTGAGATCAGCGTATCCTTGCATTATCGACACGGCTGGTTGCATTGCGAAGTGAATGACGATGGTCCGGGGATTGCCCCCGAAAACATTGAGCACATCTTTGAGAAGGGCGTTTCGTCAAAAGGAACCGAACGGGGCGTTGGTTTAGCGCTTGTTAAACAACAGGTTGAAAACGTTGGCGGTAATATTTCCGTCGAGTCTGAACCTGGGATCTTCACCCAATTTTTTGTACAGTTACCGTGGAATGGTGAGAGGGCCAGCAGATGATCAATGTCTTAATTGTCGATGACGATGCAATGGTAGCGGAATTAAACCGCCGTTATGTCGCGCAACTCTCCGGTTTTCACTGCTGCGGCACAGCCTCCACGCTGGAGAAAGCAAAAGAGATAATCTTTCATAGCGGTCATCATATCGATCTGATTTTGCTAGATATTTATATGCAAAAAGAAAACGGTCTGGACCTGCTGCCGGTTCTGCACAGCGAAGGTTGCAAGTGTGATGTCATCGTCATCTCTTCCGCCGCTGATGCCACCACCATCAAAGATTCACTTCACTACGGTGTTGTTGACTACCTGATCAAACCTTTCCAGGCTTCCCGGTTTGAAGAAGCGCTCACCGGCTGGCTGCACAAGAAAAATGAGATGGACAAGCATCAGTATTATGAACAGTCTGAGCTTGACCAGCTGATTCACGGCAGCTCTTCCAATGAACAGGAAGCACGGCGCTTACCTAAAGGGTTAACGCCACAAACGTTACGCACGCTGTGTCAGTGGATTGATGAGCACCAGGATCAGGAGTTCTCCACGGATGAGCTGGCCAACGAGGTCAATATCTCGCGCGTCTCTTGCCGTAAATACCTTATCTGGCTCGTCAATTGTCACATCTTATTTACCAGCATCCATTATGGCGTGACCGGCAGACCTGTTTATCGTTATCGCGTGCAGGCTGAACACTACTCATTGCTTAAACAATATTGCCAATAAATACACTTGGGATTATTTGTTATTTGAAAGTAACAATTATTAAAATAATGAAAAATCCCAATTTCACCAGCTGGCACTGTAAAATTATAAATTTGCGTTAGATCAAATATATTTGTATCCGGCATGTTAAATGTATTATTTTAATATTGACAACCATCACACTGTTTTTAATTTCAAAATCGCTAACAAAAGTTAATTAAGTATTATCTAACTCGCAGAGTGTGTATTTTTACCCATAAAGGATTAGTCTGAAATTAACCAGACATACAAAATCTAGACTGGTAGCAATGGAGACCATGCTACGTACCATGGACACCGTACATTTTTGTGAGCAAATAAAAGTATCCCCACGCCAACTTCATCACATCATGAAATGGCGTGACCGTGATCACATAAATAACCCACTCACTCATTCTGTCGGTGGTTCATGTAATAGCGGAAAACGCAAAACAGATAAATTACAGCGTCAACCGCGGCTCTCCATGTTCAGCTCTGCTTCCCATCGCCTGAGGATTCTCTCCTCTGATCAAAGCCACAGAAAAAAACTAAATATCGCCATAACTTTAAAAAAACATTCTAGCAAGACATTTGAACATTAATCGCAAATACGGACATATCGAATACTGACCATTTTTTGATGCTTATTCTGGCAAAAAAGAATGTGGCACAGATCCATTTTTCAAAAAATTGACTGGGTTTTTCGCGAGGGTAAATAAAATGTTATTTAGTATACAACTTCTCATAATATTAATATGTTTGTTTTATGGTGCCAGAAAGGGCGGTATCGCGCTGGGTTTATTAGGCGGTATCGGCCTGGTCATTCTGGTTTTCGTTTTCCATCTCCAGCCGGGTAAACCACCTGTAGATGTCATGCTGGTTATTATTGCCGTGGTGGCCGCATCGGCAACCTTGCAAGCCTCCGGCGGCCTTGACGTTATGCTGCAAATCGCTGAAAAGCTGCTGCGCCGTAACCCAAAATACGTTTCCATCGTCGCACCTTTCGTTACCTGCACCCTGACGATTCTCTGCGGTACAGGGCACGTGGTATACACCATCCTGCCAATCATTTATGACGTTGCCATTAAGAACAATATTCGCCCGGAACGTCCGATGGCGGCGAGTTCTATCGGCGCGCAGATGGGGATTATCGCCAGCCCGGTTTCTGTAGCCGTGGTGTCACTGGTGGCAATGCTGGGTAACGTAACGTTTGAAGGCAAGCATCTCGAATTCCTCGACCTGCTCAGCATCACCATCCCGTCTACCCTGTTGGGTATCCTGGCGATCGGTATCTTCAGCTGGTTCCGTGGTAAGGATCTGGATAAAGATGAAGAGTTCCAGAAGTTCATTTCCGTACCTGAAAACCACAACTATGTGTATGGCGATACCGCCACGCTGTTAGACAAAAAGCTGCCGAAAAGCAACTGGCTGGCCATGTGGATCTTCCTGGCTGCTATCGCCGTTGTTGCCGTGCTTGGCGCGTTCTCTGAGCTGCGTCCTACCTTTAGCGGCAAACCGCTGTCAATGGTGCTGGTTATCCAGATGTTCATGCTGCTGACCGGTGCGCTGATTATTATCTTGACGAAGACCAATCCCGCTTCAATATCTAAAAACGAAGTCTTCCGTTCCGGTATGATCGCGATTGTGGCGGTGTACGGTATTGCCTGGATGGCCGAAACAATGTTCGGCGCGCACATGACAGAAATCGAAGGTGTGCTGGGCAATATGGTGAAAGAGTATCCGTGGGCCTATGCAATTGTTCTGCTGCTGGTATCCAAATTTGTAAACTCCCAGGCAGCGGCGCTGGCAGCGATTGTTCCGGTCGCGCTGGCAATCGGGGTTGATCCCGCGTACATCGTGGCTTCTGCTCCGGCATGTTACGGTTACTACATTCTGCCGACCTACCCGAGCGATCTGGCTGCAATCCAGTTTGACCGTTCCGGCACCACCCACATCGGCCGCTTCGTTATCAACCACAGCTTCATTCTGCCTGGCTTGATCGGCGTAAGCGTATCCTGTGTCTTTGGTTGGATCTTCGCCGCAATGTACGGTTTCCTGTAATCACAGTTCGCGTGCCGTCCACGTTGGTACGGCACGCCACCATGAAGACACAGAGAATTTTAAAATTCCTGAGAAAAATGAAAAGGCTGGAAGCAAATGTCAAAAGTTGAATTCACTTACCAGGCGGCTTTCCCACTGGGGGAAGACAAAACTGAGTACTACCTGCTGACATCCGATCACGTCAGCGTCGGCGAGTTTGAAGGCGAAACAATCCTGAAAGTAGCCCCTGAAGCACTTACACTACTGGCCCAGCAAGCCTTCCACGATGCCTCCTTCATGCTCCGCCCAGAACACCAACAGCAAGTCGCCTCAATTCTCCATGATCCCGAAGCCAGCGAAAACGATAAGTACGTGGCGCTGCAGTTCCTGAGAAACTCCGAAATCGCCGCCAAAGGCGTGTTGCCAACCTGCCAGGACACCGGTACGGCAATCATCATGGGTAAAAAAGGTCAGCGTGTTTGGACCGGCGGCGGCGATGAAGCGGCGCTCTCCAAAGGCGTATTTAATACCTATATCGAAGATAACCTGCGCTACTCACAAAACGCGGCGCTGGATATGTACAAAGAAGTGAATACCGGCACCAACCTGCCCGCACAGATCGATCTGTACAGCGTGGACGGCGACGAATACAAATTCCTGTGCGTGGCCAAAGGCGGCGGCTCAGCCAACAAAACCTATCTGTATCAGGAAACCAAAGCGCTGCTGACTCCCGGCAAACTGAAAAACTTCCTGGTTGAGAAAATGCGCACGCTGGGTACCGCAGCCTGCCCGCCGTATCACATCGCATTCGTTATTGGCGGTACGTCAGCGGAAAGCACCCTCAAAACGGTGAAGCTGGCCAGCACACACTACTATGACGCGCTGCCGACTGAAGGTAATGCTCACGGCCAGGCGTTCCGCGATCTGCAACTGGAACAAGAACTGCTGGAAGAAGCGCAGAAACTCGGCCTTGGTGCTCAGTTCGGCGGGAAATACTTCGCACATGATATCCGCGTGATCCGCCTGCCTCGCCATGGCGCGTCCTGCCCGGTTGGTATGGGTGTTTCTTGCTCCGCAGACCGTAACATCAAGGCCAAGATCAACCGCGAAGGGATCTGGATTGAAAAACTGGAACATAACCCAGGTCAGTACATTCCGGAATCTCTGCGCCAGGCGGGCGAAGGCGAAGTGGTTAAAGTTGACCTTAACCGCCCAATGAAAGAGATCCTCGCCCAGCTCTCTCAGTACCCGGTTTCTACTCGTCTGTCACTGAGCGGTACTATCATTGTTGGTCGTGACATTGCCCACGCGAAGTTAAAAGAACGTATTGAGTCCGGCGAAGGTCTGCCGCAGTACGTGAAAGATCATCCGATCTACTACGCGGGTCCGGCCAAAACGCCTGCAGGCTACCCGTCCGGTTCTTTAGGTCCAACTACCGCGGGTCGTATGGACTCCTACGTTGACCTGTTGCAGTCTCACGGCGGCAGCATGATCATGCTGGCAAAAGGTAACCGTAGCCAGCAGGTGACTGACGCCTGCCACAAACACGGCGGCTTCTACTTGGGCAGCATCGGTGGACCAGCAGCGGTACTGGCGCAGCAGAGCATTAAGCATCTGGAATGCGTGGAATACCCGGAGCTGGGTATGGAAGCTATCTGGAAAATCGAAGTAGAAGATTTCCCGGCTTTCATTCTGGTCGATGACAAAGGCAACGATTTCTTCCAGCAAATCGTCAGCAAACAATGCGCTAACTGCGCGAAGTAACCCATTCGGCCCGGCACTGGACTGGCACTAAATTTTTGGCGTCAGTCCAGCGATCCCCCCGGGCCAACTTTATCCCCCCATTTACTGGTATTGAATTTTTGCCGTTCACAGGGAATAGTGATCTTTTCCATTACGTGTGAATTCGCAATGCTCCGCACTCTGAACCCCACAATCTTGCGCACCGGTGCATTGATCCTGGCGCTGATTCTAATCTACACCGGTATCTCTGCCTCTGAGAAAATCACCTGGCTGATGGAAGTCACGCCAGTCATTATTGTCGTCCCGCTGTTGCTGGCTACCATGAAGCAGTACCCATTGACGCAGCTGCTTTATACGTTGATTTTCTTGCACGCCATCATTCTGATGGTAGGTGGGATGTATACCTACGCCAAAGTCCCCGTCGGTTTTCAGGTTCAGGAATGGCTGGATCTCAGTCGAAACCCCTATGACAAGCTGGGCCACTTCTTCCAGGGGCTGGTACCAGCCCTGACGGCAAGAGAGATTTTAGTGCGCGGCAATATTGTCCGTGGTCGTAAGATGCTGGCATTTTTGGTCTGCTGCGTAGCACTGGCGATTAGCGCAATGTATGAACTCATCGAATGGTGGGCCGCGCTGGCAATGGGACAAGGTGCGGATGACTTCCTTGGCACGCAGGGTGACCCGTGGGATACCCAGTCGGACATGTTCTGCGCCCTGCTCGGTGCGTTAACAACGGTCCTCGCACTGGCGGGCTGGCACAATCGGCAGTTGAAAACGGCCGGAGAGCGCTAACGCTTCTCCGGCAATCTACATTACCTACTGCGATACTTGATAACCAGAATCGGCAAGGCGAACAACAGTGTCAGAAAGTTCGCCATGCTGACGGCAGTATCTTCAATCAATAATCCGTAAATCAGCCACAAAACCAGCCCGCACACAAACATCACATACATCAAACCGGAGATGCCTTGCGTGTTGCGAGTGGTAATAACCTTAATGGCTTGCGGTAAGAAAGAGAGCGTCGTCAGGCTGGCCGCCAAATATCCAATCAACGAATGCCATTCCATCGCTACGCCTTCACATCGCCCGGAGCCACTACCGCAATAGCCGGGATATCCGGTTGCTCATGGTGCTGAGGCACCTTGCGATACTTATCCAGTAAATGGATCTGGATCCTGCGCAGGGTGTCGCCATTCAGTCGATAAAAGCGGAAATACAGGACTAAGGTCACCACAAAAAAGAGTGCGGGTAGCGCTATCATAATAAACTGCATGCCAACGATGGTTTCGGCAGACTGCGCGACATTTGGCGCGTAATTAATCACTCCGAGTATCAACGCGATAAAGAAAGCGGCAAATGCTGACCCACCTTTTACCACCATTGTCTGCACCGAATAAGCGATACTTTCACAACGAACATTAAGTTTGTATTCGCCGTAATCAACGGTATCCGCCACCATAATGACCTGCAACACCCAGAAAAGCGCAGAACCAATATTCAGTAAAACACCCGCTATAACAATCAGTAAGATATTATGGAAATCTGCCAGCGCCATCACCAGTAGTACGCTACAGCTAAGCACCGGCAACACCGATGCCCCAGCCCACAAGATCCGTCGTGACAACGCGTTTACCAGCCGAGGAAAGAAAATCAGCGTCAACAGGTTTGCCGCACCTGCGTAAGACATGTAGTACGGGAAGAGACTTGCATCGCCAATCACGTAGGTAAAATAGTAAATGGCAAAGCCAGCAATGATATTGGATGCAATATTGTAAGCCAGTGCCATACCTAACAGGCAGGATAGCTGGTCATTTTTATAGATAAGCCCAACGATCGCTTTCAACCCAAGACGACTGCTGTCTGCCGTGGCCTCACTGTCTGACGAATAAACCTCATGCACATTCCGTAGCGTCACAACGGTGGAAACGATAAAGAACGCGATGAGAATTAGTGTAAACATCTGAAAACCAAAACCACGATCTGCTCCGCCAACATAGCTCACAAAAGGCAGCGTCACGCCTGCGGTAACAAACCCAGAAAGGCTGGCGAAGAAACGGGGGTACGGCACCAGTTGTTCACGCTCGCGTTTATCCAGCGTAATGGTTGGCACCAGTGACCAGAATGGAATATCCATAATGGTGTAGGTCATTCCCCATAATATATACGTCACGCAAACAAATACGACCTGCGCAGTACCCTCAAAAAGATGTGCGCTAAAAAGCAAAAACAGCACCAATGAGTTCGCCAGCGTACCGAGCAAGATCCAGGGTTTAAATTTCCCCCAGCGCGATCGGGTGGCGTTCACAATCCAGCCCATGATGGGATCGTTTACCGCATCCCAGATCCTTGCCGCCAGGAACAACGTTCCGACCAGCCCCACCGATAATCCCACTACGTCGGTGTAGTAATACATCAGGTACATGTACACGATACCGATGGCGAAATCCTTACCAAACGCTCCAAATCCATAACTGAGTTTTGTTGTCAGAGATATGCTCATAGGGTATCGGGTCGCTGTTACCAGCGCCCGCCTTCTGTAAGAGGAAACGTCAGAGGTTAAACGCCGGATACAATGCCCGGCGTGATTGTGTATTAACGGTGCAGCCAGGCCGGCAGCCAGTCGCCGTGAGACGCGATCAGGTCGTCCACCAGCGCATAAATCTCTTCAATCCCCAGTACCGCGGCGGTATGCGGATCCATCATCGCCGCGTGATAAACGCGATCGCGATTCTCCGTCAGGATGGCTTCCGTTAGCAGGGTCTGAACATTGATATTGGTTTGCATCATGGCCGCCAAATGTGACGGGAGAGTCCCGACTTTCGTTGGCTGAATACCATTCGCATCAACCAGACAAGCGACCTCAACGCAGCAGCCTTGCGGCAGGTTATCGATCAGATTGTCATTGCGAACGTTGCCATACACGACGCTCGGTTCACCGGTCCAGATAGCGTTCATGATAGTGCTGGCATATTCGCGCGACGGTTTAATGTCGATCCGCTCAGCCGTTTTGTACTCTTCCAGCTCTTTTTTCCAGTTCGCCAACTGTTCCACACAACGTTTCGGATATTCATCCAATGGCACCTTATAGCGCTCAATCAGATCTTCACGCCCCGGTTTGATAAACCACGGCGTATATTCGGCGAAGTGCTCCGACGATTCGGTGACGAAATACCCCAATTTTTTGAACATTTCATAACGCACAATGTTCTGGCAACGGGTATTTCCGTGAATATTTGGTTTCGGCGCCTGACCGGATTCATAGGCCGCCAGCAGCTCCGGGTAGAGATTCACATAGGCACCGTCCGCCGTTTTGCGCTCCAGCTCCAGATAAAACGCCATATGGTTGATCCCGGCACTGCGATAGCGCAAAGAAGCAGGGTCGATGTTCAGATCGCGGGCCAACTCCTCCGCCGTCCCCTGCACCGAATGACACAACCCAACCTGCTTAATATGCGGATAGCGCGCATACATTGCCCAGGTGTTCATTGCCATCGGGTTAACGTAGTTAAGCATCGTGGCCTGCGGACAAACTTCGGTCATATCCTCACAAATCTGCCATAAATGCGGGATGGTGCGCAGCGCGCGCATAATGCCGCCCGGCCCCAGCGTGTCGGCAATCGTCTGCTCCAGACCATGGCGTTTACACACCGTAAAATCGGTGACGGTACAAGGTTCATAGCCGCCAATCTGGAAAGCGACCACCACAAAATCAGCATCCTGTAATGCTGCTTTTTGATCGGTATAGCAGGTGATTCGTCCAGACGCGCCCGCAGAATCCATCAACTTGCGCACAACAACGTGTGACTCTTCCAGACGCGTAGGATCGAGATCCATCAAGGCGATATGCGCAGATTTAAGCGCATCGCGGTGAAAGACGTCCCCAAGAATATTTTTGACGAAAATCGTGGAACCGGCGCCGATAAAGGTAATTTTGGGTGCAGACATCATGACTCTCCAGAACATTAGTGAACACAGTCATGGTGGCACAGCGCATAGATGAAAACCTCCGACTTCCCTGCTGAGCATTCCCATAAACTCAGATCATCACTCTGCGCCCTATTGGATCTGAGTTTATGGGACAAAATTACCCAAAAAGCAGAGTATGCGGCCGCAAAATGTCGCTATGCTCAATGGTAACGGTCCAATTTGTGTCCTGATTCTCAGCCTTAATACGTGTTAAATGACATGATTCTGATAATTCAGGAAATGGAGCAACCATGAGTACATTACCGACATCGCCTCTCCCTCCCGATCCGCACATGTGCAGTAGCGATGAAGAACAAACCCGCAGCCCGCTATCGCTGTACTCAGAATATCAACGGATGGATATCGAGTTGCGCTCACCGCATGCTATGCCTGCCAGCCACTGGCATGGGCAGGTGGAGATCAATGTTCCGTTTGATGGTGACGTCGAGTACCTTATCAACAACGAAGTCGTGCAGATAAAACAGGGACACATCACGCTATTCTGGGCCTGTACACCGCATCAGCTCACGCGTCCGGGCAGCTGCCAAAGTATGGCTATCTTCAATTTACCGATGCACCTTTTCCTCTCCTGGCCGCTGGATCGCGAGCTGATCAACCATGTTACCCATGGAATGGTCATCAAATCGCTGGCGTCGCAGCAGTTGAGCACCTTTGAGGTTCAGCGCTGGCAACAGGAACTGAGCAACCCGAACGAACAAATTCGCCAGCTCGCCATTGATGAAATTGGTCTGATGCTCAAACGGTTTAGCCTTTCCGGTTGGCAGCCTATCCTGGTCAATAAAACCTCGCGGACCCACAAAAACAGCGTGTCGAGGCACGCCCAGTTTTACGTCAGCCAAATGCTGAGCTTTATTGCCGACAACTATGATCAGGCGCTCACCATCAACGACGTCGCGGAACACGTGAAGCTCAACGCCAACTATGCGATGGGGATTTTCCAACGCGTAATGCAACTCACCCTGAAGCAGTACATCACGGCAATGCGGATTAATCACGTCCGCGCATTGCTTAGCGATACCGATAAAACCATTCTCGACGTTGCGTTGACCGCCGGATTCCGATCCAGCAGCCGTTTTTATGACACCTTCAGCAAGTTTGTCGGCATGTCGCCGCAGCAGTACCGCAAACTAAGCCAGCAGCATCGGCAAACAATCGCTGGTTGATATCATTCGGCAATATCAGTATCAGCCAAAAAAATATTCCCCCTGTCGATAAACGGCGGTGAAAAACCGCCAACAAGCAAACATAACCTACTGTTTAAAAACAAATTAAACACAAATCAGACTATTTTTCACCCGCTTTACAGCCCATTTTGACAGGATAATACTTGCCTGCGTCACATTCATACGGTGTGTCTGCAATTCATAGATTGCAACCTTTCCACAACCGGGTAAAAGATGATGAAAGTATTAATTGTTGAAAGTGAGTTTCTGCATCAGGACACCTGGGTCGGTAGCGCTGTCGAACGTCTGGCTGACGCATTAAGCCGCCAAAATGTTACCGTCATTAAGTCCACCTCATTCGACGATGGTTACGCAATCCTCGCCGCCAATGAAGCCATTGATTGCCTGATGTTCAGCTATCAAATGGAACAACAAGACGAGCACCTGAACGTCAGGCAATTGATCGGCAAGCTCCACGAGCGCCAGCAAAACGTTCCCGTTTTCCTGCTGGGCGATCGCGAAAAAGCCACCGCATCGCTGGATCGCGACCTGCTGGAGCTTGTCGATGAATTCGCCTGGATTCTGGAAGATACCGCAGACTTTATCGCCGGTCGCGCCGTTGCGGCGATGACCCGCTACCGCCAACAACTTCTGCCACCGCTGTTCAGCGCGCTGATGAAGTACGGCGACATCCATGAATACTCCTGGGCAGCTCCGGGTCACCAGGGCGGCGTCGGATTCACCAAAACGCCGGCCGGTCGTTTCTACCATGATTACTATGGTGAAAACTTATTCCGTAGCGACATGGGTATTGAACGCGCATCGCTCGGCTCGCTGCTGGATCATACCGGCGCGTTTGGCGAGAGCGAAAAATATGCCGCCCGCGTGTTTGGCGCTGACCGCTCCTGGTCCGTAGTGGTCGGGACTTCCGGCTCTAACCGCACCATCATGCAGGCTTGTATGACCGATGATGACGTCGTGGTGCTGGATCGTAACTGCCATAAATCCATCGAGCAGGGGCTTATCCTCACCGGGGCAAAACCGGTGTACATGGTGCCAAGCCGCAACCGGTACGGCATTATCGGGCCTATCTACCCGCAGGAAATGCAGCCTGAAACATTGCAGAAAAAGATCAGCGAAAGCCCGCTGACCAAAGGTAAAGCCGGGCAAAAACCGTCTTACAGCGTTGTGACCAACTGTACCTACGACGGTGTTTGCTACAACGCCAAAGAGGCCCAGGACCTGCTCGCGCAAACCAGCGATCGCATCCACTTCGATGAGGCCTGGTACGGCTATGCTCGCTTCAACCCAATTTACGCCGATCACTACGCCATGCGTGGCGCGCCGGGCGATCATAACGGTCCTACCGTTTTTGCCACCCACTCGACCCACAAACTGCTGAATGCGCTTTCTCAGGCATCTTACATTCACGTTCGTGAAGGTCGTGGGGCCGTGAACTTCTCCCGCTTTAACCAGGCGTACATGATGCACGCCACTACCTCTCCGCTGTATGCCATCTGCGCCTCAAACGACGTGGCGGTCTCCATGATGGACGGTAACAGCGGCCTGTCGCTCACCCAGGAAGTGATCGACGAAGCGGTCGATTTCCGTCAGGCCATGGCACGGTTGTACAAAGAATTCACCGCCGAAGGCGACTGGTTCTTCAAACCGTGGAACAAAGAGATTGTGACCGATCCGCAGACCGGCAAAACCTATGACTTTGCCGATGCGCCAACCCAACTCCTGACCACCGACCAGAACTGCTGGGTAATGCGCCCGGGTGAATCCTGGCACGGATTTAAAGACCTGCCGGATAACTGGAGCATGCTGGACCCGATCAAAGTCAGCATTCTGGCTCCGGGGATGGGCGACGATGGTGAACTGGAAGAGAACGGCGTACCGGCTGCACTGGTCACCGCCTGGCTTGGCCGTCACGGCATCGTGCCGACCCGTACCACCGATTTCCAGATTATGTTCCTGTTCTCCATGGGGATTACCCGCGGGAAATGGGGCACACTGATCAACACGTTGTGCTCTTTCAAACACCATTACGATGCCAATACCCCGCTGGCACAGGTGATGCCAGAACTGGTTGAGGAACATCCAGACACTTACGCCAACATGGGCATTCACGATCTGGGCGACACCATGTTCGCCTGGCTGAAAGAGAACAACCCAGGCGCACGTCTTAACGCGGCCTACTCCGGCCTGCCTGTTGCTGAAATCACCCCGCGTGAAGCCTATAACGCGATAGTCAGCGATAACGTTGAGATGGTGGCCATTGAAAATCTGCCGGGTCGTATAGCCGCGAATTCCGTTATTCCTTACCCACCAGGAATTCCGATGCTGCTGTCCGGGGAAAACTTTGGCGACGCCAATAGCCCGCAGATTAGTTATCTACGTTCGTTGCAGTCCTGGGACCACCACTTCCCTGGATTTGAACATGAAACCGAAGGAACGGAAATTATTGACGGTGTGTACCACGTTATGTGCGTGAAAGCATAATGTCGTTTTATAGATAGTCCGATGTTTAAGGTAGACATGTCATGCTTGAGTAATTCCTGAGTATTGCTGCAAAACAATAACATTGTCATACCTTTTTGCGCGGGACCACCCCGCGCTTTTTTTATACGCAAATAGCGCCTTTCCACTTGCGTACAAAAATGTGTACATAAGAAAAATCCCGCCAAACATTGTAATTAATTTCAGACACGTTATTTTATTGCAGTCCTGGTTTCATCATACAATTTCAATTTAGCCGATTTGGCTCATCTGATGTTGAGCTACGGTGTTTTATGTTCATATTCCTGGAGTTGGGTATGAGGCTTTGCAGCAAAGAAGCTTGTGTTGTTGTATTAACGGAGAAGGATGTTTGGTTAAGGATTAACGGTAAAGAAGCCATCAGTTTAAAAGCTAATCATATGGCACTGGTGGCATGCGATAATAATATTATCGATTTCTCATCACTTAATAACGCATTGGTCGTACATATCAGCCGCGATATCATTAAAGATTATCTGCGCTTTTTAAATAAAGACCTTTCACAGATCCCACTCTGGCAACGCAGTGCCAGCCCAGTGATGACCGCCGCGTGCCTGACGCCGGATGTCTTCAGGGTGGCAGCCCAACATAGCGTAATGGACACAGTGAACGAAGCTGAAAGAGAGCGTACGCGCTCGCTACTGTTCACGGTGTTATCACGCTTTCTCGACAGCAAAAAGTTTATTTCTTTGCTCATGTATATGCTGCGCAACTGTATCAGCGATAGCGTTTATCACATTATTGAGAGCGATATACATAAAGACTGGAATTTAAGCATGGTTGCCAGTTGCTTATGCCTGAGTCCCAGTTTGTTAAAGAAAAAGCTCAAAAGTGAAAATACAAGTTACAGCCAAATAATTACCACATGTCGCATGCGATATGCCGTCAATCAATTACTGATGGACGGCAAAAACATTTCTCAGGTCTCTCAACTGTGTGGATATAACAGTACCTCATACTTTATCTCCGTATTCAAAGAGTTCTATGGGATGACGCCTCTGCATTATGTTAGCCAACATAGGGAGCCATCCGCCGCCTGATTTTTAATCAGTTAGCGATAAGCCATAATAATATCAGCATTAGCGATACCCCAGCTCCGTCATCATTAAACAGACTTTTGACGAGGTATGATAAGGCGTCATTTATCCTTATCAGGAGTTAAAAAATATGTCGACGGATGCTGATGCTCACAAAGTGGGCTTAATCCCCGTCACCCTTATGGTGTCGGGGAATATTATGGGTTCCGGTGTATTCCTGCTACCCGCAAACCTTGCGTCAACTGGCGGGATTGCAATCTACGGATGGTTGGTCACGATTATCGGTGCTCTGGCACTGTCGATGGTGTACGCCAAAATGTCGTCCTTAGACTCCAGTCCCGGTGGTTCTTATGCTTACGCCCGCCGCTGCTTCGGTCCTTTTTTGGGCTACCAGACCAACGTGCTGTACTGGCTGGCCTGCTGGATTGGTAACATCGCCATGGTGGTCATTGGCGTCGGTTACCTGAGCTACTTCTTCCCCATCTTAAAAGATCCGCTGGTCCTGACGCTGACCTGCGTCGTAGTGCTGTGGATCTTCGTATTACTGAACATTGTCGGACCGAAAATGATCACCCGCGTGCAGGCCGTCGCAACGGTACTGGCACTGGTGCCAATTGTCGGGATTGCCGTCTTCGGCTGGTTCTGGTTCCGCGGTGAAACCTATATGGCAGCCTGGAACGTCAGCGGGATGAACACCTTCGGCGCGATTCAAAGCACTCTGAACGTCACCTTGTGGTCATTTATCGGGGTGGAAAGCGCCTCCGTTGCGGCTGGCGTGGTTAAAAATCCCAAACGTAACGTACCTATCGCTACCATGGGCGGCGTGCTGATTGCCGCTGTTTGCTACGTGCTCTCCACCACCGCAATCATGGGTATGATCCCTAACGCGGCGCTGCGTGTATCAGCCTCTCCGTTCGGTGATGCCGCACGTATGGCGCTGGGTGACACCGCTGGGGCGATAGTTTCCTTCTGTGCTGCTGCCGGGTGTCTTGGTTCTCTGGGCGGCTGGACGCTGCTTGCCGGGCAAACCGCCAAAGCCGCAGCCGATGACGGCCTGTTCCCACCTATTTTTGCCCGCGTGAACAAAGCCGGTACGCCAGTGGCCGGGTTAATTATTGTCGGCATCCTGATGACCATCTTCCAGTTCAGCAGCATGTCGCCGAACGCAGCAAAAGAGTTTGGTCTGGTCTCTTCGGTTTCCGTTATCTTCACCCTGGTGCCGTATCTGTACACCTGCGCCGCGCTGCTGCTGCTCGGCCATGGCCACTTTGGTAAAGCACGCCCGATGTACTTACTGGTGACCTTTATCGCCTTTGTCTACTGCATCTGGGCGGTTGTCGGTTCCGGCGCCAAAGAAGTGATGTGGTCGTTCGTCACGCTGATGATCATCACCGCGCTGTACGCATTGAACTACAACCGGATCCATAAAAACCCGTATCCACTGGATGCCCCGGTAAACAATAACTAACGCCAACAATCGTCGTGGCCCGATGGCGTAAGTTCATCGGGTCAACGTTCTCCTACCGCTCTTCGAAAAATCAACATTAAGAACTTAAGGTTGGCTTAATTTTACTTTGAGAGGATTTGCGCCACATAGTCGATGGAACCCCCTTAATGTTAAAGCTCTTGTTTAAAAGGCCCACTCTCGGGCTAATCAGCTGGCTTCTGCTGATCTCATTTTATCTTGCGACCTTCCTGAACATTGCGTTCTATAAACAAGTGCTGCAAGACCTGCCTCTGGACTCTGT
Source organism: Citrobacter sp. MGH105 (assembly GCF_001037485.2). Taxonomy (NCBI): domain Bacteria; kingdom Pseudomonadati; phylum Pseudomonadota; class Gammaproteobacteria; order Enterobacterales; family Enterobacteriaceae; genus Citrobacter; species Citrobacter sp. MGH105. The sequence continues at coordinate 4,637,572 of NZ_CP073048.1, forward strand.
GCGTAACGTGCTGGTGTTTTTATCAATGCCAGTCGTCGCGTTCAGCGTCATGAACATCGTGCTGACGCTGGCCTCATTCCTGTGGCTTAATCGCCTGGTGGCGTGCATTTTCATTCTGGTTGGCGCATCGGCCCAATATTTCATCATGACCTACGGCATCATCATCGACCGCTCGATGATCGCCAATATGATGGACACTACGCCCGCCGAAACCTTTGCTTTGCTGACGCCGCAAATGCTCATCACACTCGGGGTGAGCGGCATTCTGGCCGCGCTCATTGCCTGCTGGGTAAAAATTAAACCGATCACGCCAGTTATGCGCAGCGTACTGTTTCGTGGCGCGAACATTCTGATCTCCGCGCTGCTGATCGTGCTGGTCGCTGCGTTCTTCTATAAAGATTACGCCTCACTGTTTCGCAACAACAAAGAACTGGTGAAATCCCTCAGTCCATCCAACAGCATTGTGGCGACGTCATCCTGGTATTCACACCAGCGACTGGCCCACCTGCCGCTGGTGCGCATTGGCGAGGATGCACATCGCAATCCGTTGATGGTGAAAGAAAAGCGTAAGAACCTGACGATTGTGGTTCTCGGCGAGACCTCGCGCGGCGATAACTTCTCCCTGTCAGGCTACTCGCGCCAGACCAACCCGCTGCTGGAAAAAGATGATGTGGTCTATTTCCCCCGCACCACATCCTGCGGAACGGCAACGGCAGTATCAGTACCCTGCATGTTCTCGGATATGCCACGCGCGCACTACGACGAAGAACTGGCACAGCATCAGGAAGGCGTACTCGACATCATTCAGCGGGCGGGAATTAACGTTCTGTGGAACGATAACGACGGCGGCTGCAAAGGGGCTTGCGACCGGGTTCCACACCAGAATATGACTAAGCTGAACCTGCCAGGGCAGTGTATTGACGGTGAATGCTACGATGAAGTCCTGTTCCACGGGCTGGAAGAGTACATTAATAATCTGCAAGGCGACGGCGTGATTGTGCTGCATACCATCGGCAGCCACGGTCCGACCTATTACAACCGCTATCCTGCGCAGTTTAAGAAATTTACGCCAACCTGCGATACCAACGAAATCCAGACCTGTTCGCAGCAACAGTTGGTCAATACTTACGACAACACCATTCTTTACGTTGACTATATTGTTGATAAAGCGATCAATATACTGAAAGAACATCAGGATAATTTCACCACCAGCCTGGTGTATCTTTCCGATCACGGCGAATCCTTAGGGGAAAATGGCGTCTATTTGCACGGCCTGCCGTATTCGATTGCACCAGATACACAAAAACATGTGCCGATGCTGCTGTGGCTCTCCGAGGATTATCAGCAACGCTATCAGGTCTCTCAGACATGTTTGCAAAAACGGGCAAGCTCAGAAGACTTCTCGCAGGATAATCTCTTCTCAACTCTGCTGGGATTAACGGGCGTGCAAACACAGAAATATCAGGCGGCAGATGATATTCTGCAACCCTGCCGGGGAGGCTAAACGAATGAAAATCCTGATTGTTGAAGACGATACGTTGTTATTACAGGGACTGATACTCGCTGCGCAAACAGAAGGCTACGCCTGTGATGGCGTGTCAACCGCCCGTGCAGCCGAGCAGTGTCTGGAGACCGGACATTACAGTCTGGTTGTTCTGGACCTGGGCTTGCCGGATGAAGACGGTTTGCACTTCCTGACCCGTATCAGACAGAAGAAATACTCTCTCCCCGTGCTGATCCTCACCGCCCGTGACACGCTCAAAGACCGGGTCAGCGGGCTGGACGTGGGTGCCGATGACTATCTGGTCAAACCGTTCGCACTGGAAGAACTGCACGCCCGCATCCGGGCACTTCTGCGTCGCCACAACAATCAGGGTGAAAGTGAATTAATTGTCAGCAATCTGACGCTGAATATCGGTCGTCGCCAGGTGTGGATGGACGGACAAGAGGTTATCTTAACGCCGAAAGAATACGCGCTCCTGTCGCGTCTGATGCTCAAGGCAGGCAGTCCTGTTCACCGGGAAATTCTGTATAACGACATATACAGTTGGGATAACGAACCGTCGACCAATACGCTGGAAGTCCACATCCATAATCTGCGCGATAAAGTGGGGAAATCACGTATCCGCACGGTCAGGGGATTTGGCTATATGCTGGTCGCCACTGAGGAAAGCTAAGTGAAGCTGCTGCAATATCTAAAACGACCTCTCCCTCTTCGCCAACGGTTAATACTGACGATCGGTCTAATTCTGCTGGTCTTTCAGCTCATTAGCACCTTCTGGTTGTGGCACGAAAGTACCGAGCAAATACAGTTATTCGAACAGGCGCTGCGCGATAACCGTAACAACGATCGCCACATCATGCATGAGATCCGCGAGGCTATCGCCAGCCTGATCGTCCCCGGCATCTTTATGGTCAGCCTGACGCTGCTAATTTGCTACCAGGCGGTGCGACGTATTACCCGTCCCCTTGCCGATCTGCAAAAAGAGTTAGAAGCGCGAGCAGCCGATAACCTGGCCCCCATTGAAATTCACAGCTCAACCGTTGAGATCCAGGCCGTTGTCTCAGCGCTCAATGACCTGGTAACGCGGCTGACCAGCACTATTGAAAACGAACGTTTATTTACCGCCGATGTCGCCCACGAACTGCGCACACCGCTATCAGGCGTTCGCCTGCATCTGGAATTATTATCCAAAACCCATAAGGTCGACGTTACGCCGTTGATTGCCCGCCTTGATCAAATGATGGACAGCGTATCGCAGCTGCTGCAACTCGCCCGCGTCGGACAGTCGTTTTCGGCCGGGAGCTACCAGCATGTCAAACTGCTGGAGGACGTTATTCTACCCTCCTACGATGAACTCAGCACCATGCTGGACCAACGTAAACAGACGCTGCTCCTGCCACAAAGCGCGGCGGACGTTGTCGTGCGTGGCGATGCTACGCTGTTGCGGATGCTGCTACGAAATCTGGTGGAAAACGCGCATCGTTACAGCCCGGAAGGCACCCATATTACGATTAGCCTGAACACCGAGCATGATGCCGTCCTGGCCGTCGAGGATGAAGGGCCGGGCATTGATGAAAGTAAATGCGGGGAGTTGAGTAAAGCATTCGTCCGTATGGACAGCCGTTTTGGTGGGATTGGGCTGGGGCTGAGCATTGTCAGTCGCATCACCCAGTTACATCACGGGCATTTCTATCTGCAAAATCGCCAGGGAGCCAGCGGCACTCGCGCATGGGTGGAATTGGCGAAAAATCAGTAAGAGCTCACCCACACATACAAAAAGCTGCTGACGATAAGCACACTGCACACGGTGGTCAAACTTTCATAAATACGGGTTTTCATGACACTCTCCTCCGAAACTATGGAGGAGAGTTTGCCTGACACAGATTAAGCCAACCTTAAGTTGATATCATAAGACACCTTATCCGGCCTACTGAGTACAATGCTGCCCGTAGGCCTGATAAACGTAGTCTCATCAGGCAATAACACGAATGCCCTGGCCATGCGCCGGATGGCGGCTAACACCTTATCCGGCCTACTGAGTACAACACTGCCCGTAGGCCTGATAAACGTAGTCTCATCAGGCAATAACACGAATGCCCTGGCCATGCGCCGGATGGCGGCTTGCGCCTTATCCGGCCTACTGAGTACAATGCTGCCCGTAGGCCTGATAAACGTAGTGCCATCAGGCAATAACACGAATGCCCGGGCCATGCGCCGGATGGCGGCTAGCGCCTTATCCGGCCTACTGAGTACAATGCTGCCCGTAGGCCTGATAAACGTAGTGCCATCAGGCAATAACACGAATGCCCTGGCCATGCGCCGGATGGCGGCTAGAGCCTTATCCGGCCTACTGAGTACAATGCTGCCCGTAGGCCTGATAAACGTAGTGCCATCAGGCATTAACACGAATGCCCTGGCCATGCGCCGGATGGCGGCTAGCGCCTTATCCGGCCTACTGAGTACAATGCTGCCCGTAGGCCTGATAAACGTAGTGCCATCAGGCAATAACACCGTTACTCTTCAATACGCGGATGCTGCTGCACCAGACGCGTGCGCTTAACCTGTAGCTCAGCAATTTCCTGATCGATATCTTCGATTTTCTGTTCAATGTTATCGTAGTGTTCGCCGAGGATCTCTTTCGCTTCCTGAATATCCGAAGCAGCAGGTGTCGCGCCTTTCAGCGGCTGATTAGCCGTCTCTTTCATGGTCACGCCGGTAATCAAACCTACTACCGCAATCACCATCAGATAATAAGCGGGCATCATCAGATTCTGCGAGCTTTCCACCAGCCATGCGGCCAATGTCGGAGTCAGACCGGCGATTAATACCGAGATATTAAACGCGGCGGCCAGCGCACTGTAGCGAATATGCGTCGGGAACATCGCCGGTAACGTTGACGCCATCACCCCGGTAAAGCAGTTGAGGATCACCGCCAACATCAGCAACCCGGCGAAAATCAGGCCAATAACGTTACTGTTAATCAGAATAAATGCCGGAATCGCCAGCACAAACAGCGCAATACTGCCCATGATCACAAACGGACGACGCCCAAAACGGTCGCTGAGCAACCCCATAATCGGCTGCACAAACAGCATACCAATCATGATGGCGATAATAATCAACACGCCATGGTCTTCAGAGTAATGCAGGTTATGCGACAGATAGCTCGGCATATAGGTGAGCAGCATGTAGTAGGTGACGTTGGTGGCAATCACCAGACCAACACATGCCAACAGGCTGCGCCAGTGCTTAGTCGCAATCTCTTTAAACGAGACCTTAGGACCTTCCTGCAGACCCTGACGATCGCCCTGCTCCAGTTTATCCACGTGCTGCTGGAACGCCGGCGTCTCTTCCAGCGCATGGCGCAGGTACAGACCAATCAGCCCTAACGGTAGAGCCAGGAAGAACGGAATACGCCAGCCCCACTCAAGGAAGTTATCCTCGCCGACGATAGTTGAGATCAGGACCACCACGCCCGCGCCCAGCACAAACCCGGCAATCGAGCCGAAGTCCAGCCAACTGCCCATAAATCCGCGCTTACGGTCTGGCGAGTACTCTGCGACAAAAATCGATGCCCCGGTATACTCTCCGCCGACCGAGAACCCCTGCGCCATCTTACACAGCAACAGCAGAATCGGTGCCCAGATACCAATTGAGGCATACGAGGGAATAAGACCGATACAGAATGTACTGATCGACATGATCACGATGGTGATAGCGAGTATCTTCTGACGACCGTATTTATCGCCGAGCATACCGAAGAACAATCCGCCAAGCGGTCGAATCAGAAAGGGAACAGAGAAGGTGGCGAGTGCAGCAACCATCTGCACGCTGGGGTCAGCCCCCGGGAAGAACACTTTACCTAATGCGTAAGCAACAAATCCATAAACACCAAAATCGAACCACTCCATCGCATTACCTAATGACGCTGCGGTAATGGCTTTTCGCAATTTACCGTCATCAATGATGGTAACGTCGCGCAGCGTTATCGGTTTTATTTTTTTCCTTTTTAGCATACTCGTCCTCATAGACTTAGCCCTGTCGCGCTCCAGTTCGAGTCCCCTAACGCCCATGCGTCAGGGTCATCACCGAGCGGGGAATGCACAGGCGCATTCCCTGTAACAAGCGTAGCAGGTTTACTTACACTGACGAGAAACGCACAGTACAACCGAACCTGTTGACGCCTGATTGGGCGGTTAATGACCTCTTTACCCTAACAGCGTTTAAATTTGTGATCAACTTCACATATAGTTTTTCATTTCGTCAACATGCGTAAATTAGGTCATTCTTAGTCAGCTTTTTTACATGTAATGCTTGCGATTTACTGACAATTAAATACAAGAATAAATCGCTTTATTGCACCAACAATCACAGCGGTCACTATTATTCTGCTAGCAAAAAAACCACCTAATCCCTTCACAAAAAGATCACAGCTTTTTTAATAATCAGAGCGACCGGGAACTTTTGCGCGGAATATGTGATAAAGATAACTAAAACATCGTTTTATTTTGATTGAATCAATGTTCCTGTGAATGCAAACTAATTCCAGACGCAATATCCCTGGGAGCAGCAACACGCTCAACGTATGCCGCGTTAGATTTTATAAAACAAAGAGATAGCGATTTTCTTTGTTAAGAAACACCAGTAACTATTTGAATTTATTAATTTTTACCCTCTTGCGCGAGTTTTAGCAGCGACAAGACATGAGGACGTTTATGAAAATTAAAGCCACGATTGAACGCATCCCCGGCGGAATGATGTTGATTCCTCTGTTATTAGGCGCAGTGTTAAATACGTTAGCTCCGGATACCGGTGCGTATTTCGGTTCGTTTACCAAAGGAATGATCAGCGGAACGGTACCGATTCTGGCAGTGTGGTTTTTTTGTATCGGCGCATCTATTGATTTACGGGCAACCGGTACGGTATTACGCAAGTCCGGTACGCTGGTAATAACCAAAATAGCCGTGGCGTGGGTAGTAGCAATGATTGCTGCTTCATTTATTCCTGATACCGGTATTCAAACCGGGTTCTTTGCAGGCCTCTCAGTTTTGGCAATTGTCTCCGCAATGGACATGACCAACGGTGGTTTGTACGCCAGCCTGATGAACCAGTACGGCACCAAAGAAGAGTCCGGCGCATTTGTGTTGATGTCTCTGGAATCCGGTCCGTTAATGACCATGGTGATCCTCGGCTCTGCGGGTCTGGCCTCCTTCGAGCCACACCATTTCATCGGCGCGGTATTACCGTTCCTGATTGGCTTTACGTTGGGCAACCTGGATCACGACCTGCGTTCTTTCTTCAGCAAAGCCACACCGGTGCTGATCCCGTTCTTCGGCTTCGCGTTGGGTAACACTATTAACCTGAGCGTGATCGTTGATACCGGTCTGCTGGGTATCCTGCTGGGTGTCGCGGTTATCGTCATCACCGGTATCCCGCTGATTATTGCTGACCGTGTTATTGGTGGCGGGAACGGTACGGCAGGCGTCGCAGCCTCTTCAGCAGCAGGCGCTGCGGTAGCAAACCCGGTGATTATCGCTCAGATTAACCCGGCGTTCGAACCGGTTGCCGCATCCGCTACGGCGCTGGTTGCCGCCAGCGTAATTGTCACCGCCATTCTGGTGCCGATTATCACCGCGCTGTACGCCAAACGTTTTAATAAAAACCTGGTCGCCAACGAAGCGGTGGCCACCCCGGCAGACTCTCTACACCACTAAACCTGCCATTATCCTACTCACCAGCCCTGCTCAATTGACGAGCAGGGTCGGTGCAAAAATCTCCTCAACCATCGCATCGACCAGCCGCTTTGCCGAACACAATCGCGGCATTCCCAGCGCCACATTTTGCCAACGCTGCGTCACCGACCAGCTCACAGGATGGCGTTGCGCATCGCACCAGCTCCCCAGCCAGCTCAGCATATCGTTATACTCGCCCGATCCGCCGACAGCTGGCGTGCTGAGCCAATGATGATAGTAATGACGCGTAGCAGGCGCTGCATTCACGCTATCCGCCAACGCCTGAGCCGCCATGGTTCGCAGGTTGTCTTTTAGCATTAACACCACATCGGCATTCGCTAACCGGCAGGCATCACCAAAAGCCCCCCAACGTAGCTCCTCCAGCGCGACAAAACAGCGTCCTGGTAACGACCAGCCGTCATACGCGCCAGCCCGCCAGCGGGTAAAAATTTGTTCGCTATGCTCGCCCGCCTGAACCGTGAGGCCGCGCTGGGTCAGCGCCTTCTCTTTATACGCCGCGCGTTGGGTAAACCAGTCAGTCAGTGAATTTATTTGCTGTAAAAGACCGGGGGTTGAAAACCCACGCGGGTGTTCTGTTTGTTGCAAAAACATCAGCCCTTCGGCGATCCGTACCAGCGCCAGATGACCCGGGTCAATCATGCCTGCCAGCTTCTCCACCAGCTTAAGGCGCATCACCAGATGCTCGCTGGACACTCCCGCCATCACCCACGCACGCAGTTGCGTCTGGGATAACACTTCCTGCGTCAGACGCGCACGCAGCCGCTGCTGCTGTTGCAGAAAACCGCCGGAACGTTTGGTTTCATCTCCCTGAACCAGATCGACCATAAACTTCGGGTAGACACACTCCAGCGTCCTCCCGGGGCCTTCCAGTAAAACGTTAGTCATGTGTGCTCGGTTGCAAAAAGGGTATTGATATCGTCACGCAGCAATCGGGAATCTTCATAAAGCCATGCCGCAATCGTAATGCGCTGCTGCAATTGCTCATTCATTGCATTCACCGCGGATTCATTTTGTTGGCGTAGCGTCAGACTCTCACTCAGACTCGCCTGCAATTGCGCCAGGCACAGAGAGAAATCAGCAAAAAATGTGGCCATGCCAGCCGTAACGGAGATATCGACCTGAGCAGCTAAAGCTTTACGAATTTGTTGGCAAAACTGGGAGACGTACTGCACAAGGTTTTTATGCAATGCGCCCATATCAATGAGATAACGCGTTTTTGTTTCGACGTAATCATTCCATCCCCAGTTGGGTTGATTTAGCCAACGAGAGAAAGTGTCACGCACCACACCGCCAGTAGACGGCACATTTTCTGCCGGAATATCCTGCTCAATGGCCTCGTTAAACAATTGGCGGGTATTGAAATTAAACATCGCCGTATGGAACGCTGGAAAACGGATCCGCGCACGAAAACCGGCGTGGTTTAGCTCCTCTTTCACCCTTTGCTCAATTGGCCGCATCGCGTCATTTAGCGCCCGGGAGAGCGTCGACTCAAGCTGTTCAAAACGCAGGGCTAAGTCCCGGCTGATGCTTTCCTGCGCCGCCAGCAATACCCCCTCACAGGACGAGCGAATTTTATCTAACACAATTTTTGCCTGCCCTTCATCATGCAGCACCAACATCTCTCCGGCCATTTCTGCCGTATTCACAGCATTCCCCAGACCGTGTTGTGACATCATCAGGACGTTATCTTTGACAAAGAACGTATTGATACCGCAAAGAATCTCAGTCTGTTGCTCACTGAGATAGGCAGCGGCAGCCTCCAGCGCCAGTTCTACTTCATGGCTGACTTCATCGCTCACCCGCCCCTGGCTCACTTCTAACTGCTGCATATCCTCTTCAATATGCGTGATGTTCAGCCGCAGTTTGTCATAGGCGACCGTTAACCCGTGGGCGCGAAATTCCAGATATTCGTGCACGCTTTGTGCATAGTTCAATAACTTATGTGACGCAGAGCGAAGCGCATACAACGAAGCATTAGCATAAGCGGCGTGGATCACTTTCTGGATCGGCTGTTCAAACAGCGAGTCTTCCCACAACAGGTCGGCGGCATGGCGGATGTGTTCCGTATCGTCAAGATCGGTGGTGCGCCAGCGTCTGCCAAGCGCCGCTTCGGCAAAATCCTGCACCCAACGTTGCTCCTGATGATCCGGCAGTCGCCCGCGCGTCGTCAGCTCATGACGCGCCCTGTTTGCCAGATAGCCCCACATTGAGGAGACCGGATAAATTCTTTCAGGGGCGATTCCGCCTTGCATCAATGTGCCGGAAATCAACGCCCGCACCTGGTCTTCATCGTCACTGTTGCGGTCTTTCTGATCGAACTTGTTCACCAGCGCATACAGAGGAACTGACTTGCCGACCGCCATAATCGCCTGACGCACTTCCTCATCGGAAATCGATTTCAGTTGGGTGTAATCCAACACCGCCAGCACCGCAGAGGCCCGCACCAGCTGTTCATTGAGCATTTTTTGTAAGTGCGGTTGTCCCGCCTCGTTCGGCCCCGGCGTATCCAGCAGCGTTAATTGCCCTGGGTAGCTTGCCTGTCCGGCCAAATGGACAAATTCAACCTCAATAACCGGAATATGCTCAATCGCAGCATAGGCAGCAAAAGGAAAATCAACGTCCAATGCTTTTGACAGGCGCACCAGGTCGTTCAGGCTTTTAAGGCAATGGAAAATAGGCTGTGCGCCAAGATAATACCGTTCAAATGCCACACCATTTTCAATATGTTGCAGCAGGACATTCATATCCTTGTCAATTTCCAGGGTCTGCGTAAGACGCAGGCGATCGCACTCGCGCACGCGTTGCTGCAAAACCTTCATTAAGGCATCGATCGGCGCGACATGTGAAAAATGCAGCACCGGCTCTTTCTGCCCCGGCGTATGGCGTATTAGCGTTGGTAACGCCGTCATGGGGCGATTACGATTAGGTAACACCTCTGTCCCCACAATCGCGTTAATCGTCGTCGATTTTCCCGCTTTCATGGTGCCAACAATCGCCAGCACCATTTCCAGACGCGTAATCTTGCGCAGCTCATTATTGAGCGTTGCTTGCTGGACATCCATGCCACGCGCGCTGAAATGCAGGGGCTGAACAACCTGACTGCTATGCTCTCCTTGTTTTAGCGCGACATCATCCAACGAGGTCACGGGCAATTTTTGCAATTGCCTGAGATGTTCAAGCGAGAGCATCAGCAAGCGTTCCGCTTCCTGACTTAATTCATAAATTGTCTGTGTGTGCATGGAAAATTTTTCCTTAACGCAAATGGCATTACTTTTATTTAGCCCAATCGTTTTATTTATAGATTTTTTGGCTTTTATAATTACGTATAGAAATAATTAAAATCAAAACAACCAATTGATATTATTAAAATAAATTTGGTGTATAACCGCTGGCCCGATGCCTCTCACTTATGAAAATAAGTAAGAAAGATAGACAGCGTAGTTCAGTTTTAAAAAATGCCAGCGGAATCCCCCTACTAAATTTAAGGGGTTCAATGATATTCAATCACAATGACTTAGGCATTTCTAAGCAATGTTACCTATGAATATCAGATATTTCGCCTCACCTTATCTTAAATATCTAAGCGTAGCAATTTCCCTTAAAAAATATTCCGCCATACTTTCATTGAGGTGAAAGCAGAGGGTCTTTACAGCAGATCATTTTGCGTAATCGCGCAGTAGTCCCGACAAATGCAGGGATTTTATGTATAATTGCGGCCTTTTTCGGCAATCTGCCATTTTTTGGGCGCATTTGCCCCTGCTGACTTTTGAGGAAATCCACATGTCATTACCACACTGCCCGCAATGCAACTCCGAATACACTTACGAAGATAACGGCATGTTCATCTGCCCGGAATGCGCTCACGAATGGAACGATGCTGAACCGGCGCAGGACAGCGACGAACTGATCGTTAAAGATGCCAACGGCAACCTGCTGGCTGACGGCGACAGCGTGAGCGTCGTGAAAGACCTGAAGGTAAAAGGTAGCTCTTCCATGCTGAAGATTGGTACCAAAGTGAAAAACATTCGTCTGGTTGAAGGTGACCACAACATCGATTGCAAAATCGATGGCTTTGGCCCAATGAAGCTGAAATCTGAGTTTGTGAAAAAGAACTGATGCAAATTGCCTGATAGCGCGACGCTAATCAGGTCAACACCAGCTCATCTGCCAGGCGGGAAGCTCATACTTCCCGCCTGGTTTATTTTTGCAGACGCTAACTACACTTAATTGGCTTCTTTTACCTGAGGTAAAGATTATGCCGTTAAGTCCCTATATCTCCTTTGCAGGCAACTGCGCTGACGCTATCGCCTACTATCAAAAAACGTTAGGCGCTGAGCTACTCTACAAAATCAACTTCGGTGAAATGCCCAAATCGGCGCAGGAAAGCGAAGATGGTTGCCCTTCAGGCATGAAATTCCCCGACACCGCCATCGCCCACGCCAACCTGCGCGTTGCGGGCAGTGACATCATGATGAGCGATAGCGCCCCGGACGGAAATGCTCACTACTCTGGCTTCACGCTGGTGCTCGACACGCAAAACGTCGATGAAGGCAAACGCTGGTTTGATAACCTGGCAGCAAACGGAAAAATCGAAATGGACTGGCAGGAAACCTTCTGGGCCCACGGTTTCGGTAAAGTGAGCGACCAGTATGGCGTGCCGTGGATGATCAACGTCGTCAAACAACAGCAACCCCCTACAGAGTAATCCAACGGGAGGCCAGCCCTCCCGTACTGTCATCAAATAGCGCTCAACTCTTCATCATCGAGTAACCATCACTTAACGAAAACGTCACATTGATCCGCCACGATGGGGCCACTTTTTTAGGGAGGCCGCATCATGCAAACGATTATTCGCGTCGAAAAACTCTCCAAGTCCTTCAATCAACATCAGGCGCTCAATGCGGTTGATCTGAACATCTGTTCCGGTGAGATGGTGGCTCTGCTTGGGCCGTCTGGCTCCGGCAAATCCACCCTTTTACGTCATTTAAGCGGTTTGATCACCGGTGATAAATCACCCGGTAGCCGCGTCGAGCTGCTGGGCCGCACCGTTCAACATGAAGGCCGCCTGGCGCGCGATATCCGCAAAAGCCGTGCCCACACCGGCTACATCTTTCAGCAGTTCAATCTGGTGAACCGCCTGACGGTGCTGGAGAACGTCCTGATTGGCGCGCTCGGCAGCACGCCGTTCTGGCGTACCTGTTTTAGCTGGTTTAGCCAGGAACAAAAACAGCGCGCATTACAGGCGCTGACCCGTGTGGGCATGGCGCACTTTGCATACCAGCGCGTTTCCACGCTTTCGGGCGGTCAGCAGCAGCGTGTCGCAATCGCCCGCGCGCTGATGCAGCAGGCCAAAGTGATCCTCGCCGATGAGCCGATTGCTTCGCTGGACCCGGAATCCGCACGGATCGTGATGGACACCCTACGCGAGATAAACCAGACCGACGGCATCACCGTGGTCGTCACGCTGCATCAGGTGGATTACGCCCTGCGCTACTGCGAACGCATCGTCGCGCTGCGCCAGGGCAACGTCTTCTTTGATGGCAGCAGCCAGCATTTTGATAACGATCGTTTTGACCATCTCTACCGCAGCATGAACCGCGTAGAACAGAACGCGCAGGCTGCATAGTTCTAAAAAACCAGGCGTTATTGGCGCAGCCAGGCTGGAGACGACCAGCGCGGAAAAACCGGAGCGTACACGCAGTACGTGAGGATTTTGAGCACTGCCCGGATTCAGGCTGGCAAGTGAAATAGCCTGGAACAATGACTAATTAAGGAAACGACATGAGCTATAAGACAGTTGCCGCGCTGGCCTTCACCAGCATGTTTAGTCTCAGCACACTGCTCACCCCGGCCCATGCCGAAGAACAGGAAAAAGCGCTGAACTTTGGCATTATTTCGACCGAATCACAGCAAAACCTGAAACCGCAGTGGGAACCGTTCCTGAAGGACATGGAAAAATCACTGGGCGTGAAAGTGAACGCCTTCTTCGCCCCGGACTACGCCGGGATCATCCAGGGAATGCGCTTTAACAAAGTTGATATCGCCTGGTACGGCAACCTCTCGGCAATGGAAGCGGTGGATCGCGCTAATGGGCAAGTGTTTGCCCAGACCGTCGCCGCCGACGGATCCCCAGGTTACTGGAGCGTGTTGATCGTTAACAAAGACAGCCCGATCAATAACCTGAACGATCTGATCGCCAAACGTAAGGATCTGACCTTCGGCAACGGCGATCCCAACTCAACGTCAGGCTTCCTCGTCCCCGGCTACTACGTCTTCGCCAAAAACAACATCTCCGCCAGCGACTTCAAACGCACCGTTAACGCCGGACACGAAACCAACGCGCTGGCCGTCGCCAACAAGCAGGTCGATGTCGCCACCAACAACACCGAAAACCTCGACAAGCTGAAAACTTCCGCACCGGAAAAACTGAAAGAGCTGAAGGTGATCTGGAAGTCGCCGCTGATCCCGGGCGATCCGATCGTCTGGCGTAAAAACCTCTCCGAAACCACCAAGGACAAGGTGTACGACTTCTTTATGAATTACGGCAAAACGCCGGAACAGAAAACCGTACTGGAACGCCTGGGATGGGCACCGTTCCGCGCCTCCAGCGATCTGCAACTGGTGCCGATTCGCCAGCTGGCACTGTTTAAAGAGATGCAGGGTGTGAAGGACAACAAAGGGCTGAACGAGGAAGAGAAAACCAGCAAAACCTCGGCATTGAAAGCGCAGCTCGATGACCTTGACCGTCTGACCGCCGCACTGGGCGCTATGACCAGCGTCACCAAAGCGGTGCAGTAAACCTGGTGACCAAATTGTAGGCCTGATAAGCGCAGCGCCATCAGGCAATGCAAGGGATTCCATGCCGGATGGCGGTGCCAGCACCTTATCCGGCCTACAACAGACCCGAAACATCGACACCCAGGAGCTAAACATGCAAACCATCACCGTCGCCCCGCCCAAACGTAGCTGGTTCTCGCTGCTGAGCTGGGCCATTCTTCTCGCCGTGCTGGTGGTCTCGTGGAAAGGTGCCGAAATGGCCCCGCTCACGCTGATCCAGGATTCCGGCAATATGGCGACCTTCGCCGCCGACTTCTTCCCGCCGGACTTCAGCCAGTGGCAGGACTATCTCGGTGAAATGGCCGTCACCCTGCAAATTGCCGTCTGGGGGACTGCCCTTGCCGTTGTGCTATCAATTCCCTTCGGCCTGATGTGCGCCGATAACCTCGTGCCGTGGTGGATTTACCAGCCGATGCGCAGAGCGATGGACGCCTGCCGCGCCATCAATGAAATGGTCTTCGCCATGCTGTTCGTAGTCGCCGTCGGCTTAGGCCCATTCGCCGGGGTGATGGCGCTGTTTATCCACACTACCGGGGTGCTCTCCAAGCTGCTTTCCGAAGCGGTAGAAGCTATTGAGCCAGGTCCGGTAGAAGGCATTCGCGCCACCGGTGCCAACAAAATTGAAGAGATCCTGTACGGCGTTCTGCCACAGGTCATGCCGCTGCTTATCTCCTATTCGCTGTATCGCTTTGAATCCAACGTTCGCTCGGCCACGGTGGTCGGAATGGTAGGCGCAGGCGGTATTGGCGTGACCTTATGGGAGGCGATTCGCGGCTTTCAGTTCCAGCAAACCTGCGCCCTGATGGTGTTAATCATCGTCACCGTCAGCCTGCTGGATTTCCTTTCCCAGCGTTTGCGTAAGCACTTTATCTGACTAGCGAGGCCTTGATTGCTATGCACTTGTCTACACATCCGACCAGTTATCCAACGCGTTATCAGGAAATTGCCGCGAGACTTGAGCAGGAGCTTCGTCAACATTATCGCTGCGGTGACTATCTGCCCGCTGAGCATCAGCTTGCCGCGCGCTACGAGGTAAATCGACATACCCTGCGCCGCGCCATTGACCAGTTGGTTGAGCGCGGTTGGGTTCAGCGTCGGCAGGGCGTCGGCGTGCTGGTGCTGATGCGCCCGTTCGATTACCCGCTTAATGCCCAGGCGCGCTTTAGTCAGAATCTGCTGGACCAGGGCAGCCATCCCACCAGCGAAAAACTGCTGGCGGTGCTGCGTCCGGCCTCCAGCCACATTGCCGATGCGCTCAGCATAAACGAGGGCGATAACGTGATTCACCTGCGCACCCTGCGCCGGGTTAACGGCATCGCACTGTGCCAGATCGACCACTATTTTTCCGACCTCTCGCTGTGGCCGCTGCTGCAAGGCTTCAACAGCGGTTCACTGCATGACTACCTGCGCGAACAGTCCGGTCTGACGCTGCTACGCACGCAAACGCGCATCAGCGCCCGCCGCGCGCAGGCCAAAGAGAGCAAGGTACTGGAAATCCCCAATATGGCGCCGCTGCTGTGCGTGCGCACCCTGAACCACCGTGAAGGCGAAGAACACGCGGCGGAATACTCCGTCAGCCTGACCCGCGCCGACATGATCGAATTCACTATGGAGCACTGAATGCATTTCGATACCGCCACCCGCCAGCGCTGGATGCGCGCGCTGGCTTACAGCAATGCCGATGCCCTGAACGCCCGCATCACCGCGCTCAAACTAACGCCGGACTATGAACTTATCCGCGCTCCGGAAAGCGGACTGATGCAGATCCAGGCCCGTATGGGCGGTACCGGCAACCGCTTCTTTGCTGGCGACACCACGCTTACCCGCGCAGTGGTACGCCTGAAGAGCGGCACGCTGGGTTACAGCTACCTGCTGGGACGCAATAAACAACATGCCGAGCAGTGCGCGGTGATTGACGCACTGCTGCAGGAACAAACGCATTTCCAGAACCTAATGGAAACCTTAATTACCCCGCTGGAAGCGGAACGCGATGCGCTGATTAACGCACGCCGTGCCGAAGTCAACGCCAGCCGGGTCGACTTCTTCACGCTGGTACGCGGAGATAACGCATGACACGATCTACAGCACTTCTGACCGCTTTTAATTTACCCGTTCAGGATGCTCAGCAGAGCTTTCGTCGCCTGCTGAAAGCCATGAGCGAACCGGGCGTAATCGTCGCCCTGCATCAACTGAAACATGTCTGGCAGCCGCTGGGTCTGGCCACCACCAGCGTGCTGCTGACCCTGGTCGATGGCGACACGCCGGTCTGGCTAGCGCCGTCGATGGATAACGATATTGCCCGCCAGAACCTGCGTTTTCATACCAACGCGCCGCTGGTGGATCAGCCGCAGCTGGCGGCCTTTGCCGTCGCCGACGAGCGCATCAGCAGCGAACAGCTTAACGCCCTCTCCGCCGGTTCAGCCGTCGCGCCAGAGACCAGCGCCACGCTGATTGTGCAGGTCTCTGGCTTAAGCGGCGGACGCATGCTGCGTCTGACCGGAGCGGGCATTGCCGAAGAGCGCATGATCGCGCCACAGCTGCCGGAATGCCTGATTCACGAACTCACCGAACGCCCGCACCCGTTCCCACTGGGGGTCGATTTGATCCTCACCTGCGGCGAACGCCTGCTGGCTATTCCGCGAACCACCCATGTGGAGGTGTGCTGATGTACGTCGCCGTCAAAGGGGGCGAAAAGGCGATAGCCAACGCCCACGCCCTACAGGAAAACCGACGCCGGGGCGATGAAACCATAGCTGAACTGAGCGTGGCACAAATCGAACAGCAGATGAACCTGGCCGTTGACCGGGTAATGACCGAAGGCGGCATCGCCGACCGCGAACTGGCGGCACTGGCGCTGAAGCAGGCCAGCGGCGATAACGTCGAAGCCATCTTCTTGCTCCGCGCCTACCGCACTACGCTGGAAAAAGTGGCGGTCAGCGAGCCGCTTAACAGTGCAGAAATGCGCCTTGAGCGCCGAATCTCGGCGGTCTACAAAGATATTCCCGGCGGGCAACTGTTGGGTCCAACCTATGACTACACCCATCGCCTGCTGGATTTTACCCTGCTGGCCAATGGCGAAACGCCGCCTCTGCGCAGCGCAGACGGCGCGCAGGATGCCTCCCCGCACGTTTTTTCCCTGCTGGCCAACCAGGGGCTGGCAAAGCGTGAAGAGGATGATGGCGCGACACCCGACGACATCACCCGCACGCCGCCGGTTTACCCCTGCTCACGCGCTTCACGTCTGCAGCAGCTGATGCGCGGTGACGAGGGCTATCTGCTGGCGCTGGCCTACTCCACCCAGCGCGGCTACGGGCGCAACCACCCGTTTGCCGCCGAAATCCGCAGCGGCTATGTGGCACTGGAAACCGTACCGGAAGAGCTGGGATTTGCGGTGAACGTCGGCGAACTGCTGATGACCGAATGCGAAATGGTGAACGGGTTTGTCGCACCAGAAAACGAATCTCCCCATTTTACCCGCGGCTACGGGCTGGTGTTCGGTATGAGCGAACGTAAAGCGATGGCGATGGCGCTGGTGGACCGCGCCCTACAGGCAGCCGAATACGATGAAACGGTCACAGGACCGGCGCAGGACGAAGAGTTCGTGCTGGCGCATGCGGATAACGTCGAGGCGGCGGGTTTTGTTTCGCACCTCAAACTTCCCCATTACGTCGATTTCCAGGCCGAACTGGAACTGCTCAAACGCCTGCAACAGGAGGCCACCCGTGACCACTAACCTCTCCGGCTACAACTTTGCCTATCTTGATGAGCAGACCAAACGCATGATCCGCCGCGCAATTCTGAAAGCGGTGGCAATCCCCGGTTACCAGGTCCCGTTTGGCGGACGTGAAATGCCGATGCCCTACGGCTGGGGAACCGGCGGTATTCAGCTTACCGCCAGCGTGATTGGCGAGCCGGACGTACTGAAGGTGATTGACCAGGGCGCAGACGACACCACTAACGCCGTGTCGATTCGTAATTTCTTCAAGCGTGTGACCGGGGTGAATACCACTGAACGTACGGAAGATGCGACACTGATCCAGACCCGCCACCGCATCCCGGAAACGCCGCTGGTGGAAGATCAAATCATTATCTTCCAGGTACCGATCCCTGAGCCGCTGCGCTTTATCGAACCGCGCGAAACGGAAACCCGCACCATGCACGCGCTGGAAGAGTACGGCATCATGCAGGTGAAACTGTATGAAGATATCGCCCGCTTCGGCCATATCGCCACCACTTACGCCTATCCGGTGAAAGTTAATGACCGCTACGTCATGGACCCGTCGCCCATCCCGAAATTCGACAATCCAAAGATGGACATGATGCCAGCCCTGCAACTGTTTGGCGCTGGCCGCGAAAAGCGTATCTATGCCGTTCCACCTTATACCCGCGTGGAGAGCCTCGATTTCGACGATCACCCGTTTACCGTGCAGAGCTGGGATGAGCCTTGCGCCATCTGCGGCTCAACCCACAGCTATCTCGATGAAGTGGTGCTCGATGACACCGGCAAACGCATGTTTGTCTGCTCCGACACCGACTACTGCCGCCAACAGAGCGAGGCCCTCAGCAAATGACGCAACCGCTGCTTTCAGTCAACAACCTGACCCATCTCTACGCGCCGGGCAAGGGCTTCAGCGATGTCTCTTTTGACCTGTGGCCAGGCGAAGTGCTGGGCATCGTCGGCGAGTCCGGTTCCGGCAAAACCACGCTGCTGAAATCAATCTCTTCACGGCTGACGCCGCAGAGCGGTGAGATTTTGTATCAGAACCGTTCGCTGTACGGCATGAATGAGGCCGACCGTCGCCGTCTGCTGCGCACCGAATGGGGCGTGGTGCATCAGCATCCGCTGGATGGCCTTCGCCGTCAGGTCTCCGCAGGCGGCAATATCGGCGAACGCCTGATGGCCACCGGCGCGCGCCACTATGGCGACATCCGTGCCACCGCGCAGCGCTGGCTGGAGGAGGTGGAGATCCCTGCCTCGCGTATCGACGATCTACCCACCACCTTTTCTGGCGGCATGCAGCAACGCCTGCAGATTGCCCGCAACCTCGTCACCCATCCCAAACTGGTGTTTATGGACGAACCTACCGGCGGGCTGGACGTTTCCGTACAGGCCAAACTGCTGGACCTGCTGCGCGGCCTGGTGGTGGAACTGGATCTGGCGGTAGTGATTGTCACCCACGATTTGGGCGTCGCGCGCCTGTTGGCCGACCGTTTACTGGTGATGAAGCAAGGTCGGGTGGTGGAAAGTGGGTTAACCGACCGCGTGCTCGACGACCCGCATCATCCGTATACCCAGTTGCTGGTGTCGTCGGTGTTGCAGAACTGATTTTTTGTTGTGCCGGATGGCGGCTGCGCCTTATCCGGCCTACGGAGCGGCATCGCTTGTGCCGGATGGCGGCTGCGCCTTATCCGGCCTACGGAGCGGTATCGCTTGTGCCGGATGGCGGCTGCGCCTTATCCAGCCTACGGAGCGGTATCGCTTTTGCCGGATGGCGGCTACGCCTTATCCGGCCTACGGAGTGGCATCGCTTGTGCCGGATGGTGGCTATGCCTTATCCGGCCTACGGAGCGGCATCGCTTGTGCCGGATGGCGGCTATGCCTTATCCGGCCTACGGAGTGGTATCGCTTGCGCCGGATGGTGGCTATGCCTTATCCGGCCTACGGAGCGGCATTGGTTGTAGGCCTGATAAGCGAAGCGCCATCAGGCAATCGAACGCAAAAATGTCTAAAGAGGCTAAAAATGAACGCGATCCGCGTTGAAAATGTCAGTAAAACTTTTGTCCTGCATCAGCAAAACGGTGTGCGTCTGCCGGTGTTGCAAAACGCCACTCTGGACGTTAAAAGCGGCGAATGCGTGGTGCTGCACGGTCACTCGGGCAGCGGCAAATCCACATTGCTGCGTTCGCTGTACGCCAACTACCTGCCGGATGAAGGACACATCCACATCCGCCACAGCGATGAATGGGTTGATCTGGTGCAGGCCCCGGCGCGCAAAGTACTGGAAGTTCGCCGTTCAACCATCGGCTGGGTGAGCCAGTTCCTGCGCGTGATCCCGAGGATTTCCGCGCTGGATGTGGTGATGCAACCGCTGCTGGATCTGGGGGTCTCCCGTGAGGAGTGTGCAGCCAAAGCAGCTAACCTGCTTACCCGCCTGAACGTGCCGGAGCGATTGTGGCACCTGGCGCCGTCGACCTTTTCCGGCGGCGAACAGCAGCGCGTCAATATCGCCCGCGGGTTTATCGTCGATTACCCAATTCTGCTGCTCGATGAGCCTACCGCCTCGCTGGACGCCAAAAACAGCGCCGCCGTCGTCGCATTAATTGAAGAGGCGAAAGCCCGCGGCGCAGCAATTGTCGGCATTTTTCACGATCAAACCGTGCGCGACCGCGTAGCGGATCGTCTGCATCTGATGGGAACAACAGCATGATTATCAATAATGTAAAGCTGGTACTGGAAGATGAAGTGGTGCAAGGATCGCTGGAAATTGCGGGCGGGTTTATTCGCGCCTTTGCCGAAACCCAGAGCCGTCTACCTGAGGCGCTGGACGGCGAAGGCGGCTGGCTGCTACCAGGGCTTATCGAGCTGCATACCGATAATCTCGACAAATTTTTCACCCCGCGCCCGAAGGTAGACTGGCCTGCCCACTCGGCGATGAGCAGTCACGACGCGCTAATGGTCGCCAGCGGCATTACCACCGTGCTGGACGCGGTGGCAATTGGCGATGTACGCGACGGCGGCGACCGTCTGGAAAATCTGGAGAAGATGATCAATGCAGTCGAAGAGACGCAAAAGCGCGGGGTCAATCGCGCCGAGCATCGCCTGCACCTGCGCTGTGAGCTGCCGCATCACACTACCCTGCCGCTGTTTGAAAAACTGGTCAGCCGCGAGCCGGTAACGCTGGTGTCGCTGATGGATCACTCGCCAGGCCAGCGTCAGTTCGCCAATCGCGAGAAGTACCGCGAGTATTATCAAGGCAAGTATTCGCTCACCGACGAGCAGATGGCCCGCTATGAAGAAGAACAGTTAGCGCTGGCGGCGCGTTGGTCACAGCCCAATCGCGCGGCGATTGCCCAGATGTGTCGTGAGCGCCAGATTGCGCTGGCGAGCCATGATGATGCCACCCATGATCATGTGCTGGAATCGCACCAGCTTGGCAGCGTGATCGCCGAATTTCCCACCACCTTCGAAGCGGCTGAAGCCTCGCGCCAGCATGGTATGAACGTGCTGATGGGCGCGCCGAACATCGTGCGCGGAGGATCTCATTCCGGCAATGTGGCGGCGCATAAGCTGGCTGAGCTGGGGCTACTGGATATTCTTTCTTCCGATTACTACCCCGCCAGCCTGCTCGACGCGGCATTTCGCGTGGCGGATGACGACGCCAACCGCTTTACCCTGCCGCAGGCCATTCACATGGTGACCCGCAATCCGGCGCGGGCATTAAATCTCGACGATCGTGGCGTTGTAGCCGAAGGCAAACGCGCGGATCTGGTGCTGGCACACCGCAAAGGCGGCAACATCCATATCGACCACGTCTGGCGTCAGGGCAAAAGGGTATTCTGACTATGGGTAAACTGATCTGGCTGATGGGGCCATCCGGCTCCGGTAAGGACAGTCTGCTGGCCGAACTCCGCCAGCAGGAACCGGCGCAACTGCTGGTGGCGCACCGTTACATCACCCGCGCCGCCAACGCCGGGAATGAAAATCATATTGCGCTGAGCGAACAAGAATTTTTTACCCGCGCCGGGCAGAACCTGCTGGCACTGAGCTGGCACGCCAATGGCTTCTACTACGGCGTTGGTGTGGAGATTGACCTCTGGCTACACGCCGGTTTTGATGTGGTGGTCAACGGCTCGCGTGCACATCTGCCCCAGGCGCAGGCCCGTTACGGCACATCTTTACTCTCCATTTGCTTACAGGTTTCTCCGGCGATTTTACGCCAGCGCTTGCAGGCTCGTGGACGGGAGAGCGAAACGGAAATCGCCGCCCGTCTTGAGCGCGCAGCCCGCTACGCCCCGTATGACTGCCACGTCCTGAACAACGATGGAAGTTTACTACAGTCTGTCGATACACTACTCACACTGATGGGACGCAAGGAGAAGAAACATGTCTGTCTGTGAATTACGCCGCGCAACGCTATACGATACCGATGCGGTTTATGCGCTCATCTGTGAGTTGAAACAGGGTCAATTCGACCTGCAGGCCTTTAGTGCCGGGTACGCCGCAAATCTGCAAGATCCCAATATGCACTACCAACTGGCGCTGCTCGACGGACAGGTCGTCGGCTTGATTGGTCTGCACCTGCAGTTTCATCTGCACCACGCTAACTGGATTGGCGAAATACAGGAACTGGTGGTGATGCCGCAGGCGCGAGGATTAACGGTAGGCAGTCAGTTACTGGCCTGGGCCGAAGCCACCGCGCGCGAAGCGGGTGCAGAGATGACCGAGCTTTCCACCAGCACTCAACGCCTTAACGCTCACCGTTTTTATCAGCGCGAAGGCTATACCCAGAGCCATTTTCGCTTCACTAAACCGTTGTAGGGGGAGCCATGAGTCTGACCATTACGCTGACGGGAACGGGCGGCGCGCAGCTGGTGCCGACATATGGCTGCGACTGTGCGGCCTGCCAACGAGCACGCTTACAGGCGCAATACCGTCGACGCCCTTGTAGCGGGGTGGTCAAGTTCAATAATACGGTGACGCTGCTGGACGCGGGGCTCCCACATCTGATGGACGACTGGCCGGCGGGCAGCTTCCAGCAGTTTCTACTGACCCACTATCATATGGATCATGTGCAAGGGCTGTTTCCGTTGCGCTGGGGTGTGGGGGCGACTATCCCGGTGTACGGTCCGCCGGATGAACAGGGTTGCGACGATCTGTTTAAGCATCCCGGCATCCTCGATTTTAGCCATACCGTGGCACCGTTCGTGGTGTTCGACCTGCAAGGATTGCAGGTAACGCCGCTACCGCTCAACCATTCAAAGCTGACGTTTGGTTATCTGCTGGAGACCGCACATAGCCGCGTGGCGTGGCTCTCCGATACCGCCGGACTTCCCGACAAGACGTTGAAGTTTCTCCACAATAACCAGCCTCAGGTGATTATCATCGACTGCAGCCATGCCCCGCGCGCCGAGCCACCGCGCAATCATTGTGATTTAAACACCGTTATCGCCTTAAACGAAGTTATCCGCTGCCCACGGGTGATCCTGACGCATATCAGCCATCAGTTTGACCTGTGGATGATGGAACATCCGCTACCAGTAGGGATTGAGGCAGGATATGACGGAATGGAGATTGTGCTGGAGTAATTTCCCGGACAATAAGACTTGTTAACAGGTCTCTTAAATCCTATATTAAGACCAGTTAAATGGTCTTTAGGAGAGGTTATGCCGCATATCATTTTAAGCGATACCACCGCGAGTGTGAGTGAGCTAAAAAAGAACCCGATGGCGACTGTTAGCGCAGGAGATGGGTTTCCGGTCGCAATCCTGAACCGTAACCAGCCCGCCTTTTATTGTGTGCCAGCAGAGCTTTACGAAAAAATGCTCGATGCGCTGGACGATCAACAGCTGGTTAAATTAGTCCATGAACGTAGCCAACAACCCCTGGTGGATGTGGATCTGGACAGCTACTTATGAGTTATACGGTAAAGTTCAGGGAAGATGCGCTGAAAGAATGGCAAAAACTTGATAAAGCCATTCAGCAGCAATTTGCCAAAAAACTAAAGAAATGCTGTGAAAATCCGCATATTACTTCAGCAAAGCTCAGGGGAATAAAAGATTGCTACAAAATCAAACTACGAACATCAGGGTTTCGTCTTGTTTATCAAGTCATTGACGACACCCTGGTCATCGTGGTCGTTGCCGTCGGTAAACGCGAGCGTAGTGAAGTCTATAATCTTGCCAGCGAAAGATTTCGCTAACGATCGTAATCTTCTTCCATTCTGCGCTCTTCGTCTTCTAACTGACGCCGTTCTTGATCGAGCTGGCGCTGGCGGTCATCCAGTTGGCGACGTCGATCTTCAAACTGGCGGCGGCGATTGTCATATTGCCTGCGCCGGTCGTCACTCATCTGGCGCTGCCAGCTTTCATCACGGGAGTCGTCATAATCCCGCCCGTTGTCCGGTTTGTATGCGTCGTTAATCGCCTGCTGAATATTACCAATGGCGTCATCGATAATATCCGCCTGTGCCGATACGGTGGTCAGCATTAGCAAACTAAAAAGAAGGAATGTCGCGGAGCGTTGCATAAAACCAGCCTCATCAAGAAACTCGCCCCACGGTAATCAAAGCGTATTTGCGCGGGTAGCGGAGGAATCTCAATTACGCGAATGCCGCAGCGCCTGCGCCAGCTCTCCCCGAGTAAAAGGCTTACGCAATAGCGCCACATCCGGCAACGCTGGGTTATGCGCCGGACGTAAATCCTGACCGCTAATCAGCAGGATGGACAACTGCGGATAATGTGCCAGCGCATGATTCACCACATCCACGCCGCTCAACCCTCCTGGTAGCATTAAGTCGCTGATTAAAATATCAATCTCGGATGAAGCCGCCAGCATATGCATCGCCTGTTCGCCGTTGGCGGCCTCTAACGTCAGGTAGCCCAGCAGGTGTAACTGCTCGCACAACGTCTGGCGTACATCGGCTTCATCTTCAAGCACCAACACCAGTTTTTCACCGCTGTTCGCCGCATGTACCGCCACCGGTTCTGCCTGAGCCTGCACCGGCACAACGGCGCGAGGCAGTTGTAGCCTGACCGTCGTTCCCTGCCCGGGAGCGCTTTCAATCTCCACCCGACCTCCGGACTGGCGCACAAAACCGTAAACCATCGACAGCCCCAGTCCGCTGCCGCTACCGGTCTGTTTGGTGGTGAAAAACGGCTCGAAGACCTGGGCTTTCACCTCCTGTGACATCCCGCTCCCCTGGTCGGCAACCTCCAGCATCACCATATCCTGCTTGCGCCCATCGCTGCGCGTGACCCGCTGATTCCAGGTACGGATTTTAATCGTGCCCGCCTGCCCGTCCATGGCGTCACGGGCGTTCATCACCAGATTGATAATAGCGTTTTCCAGTTGGCTGACGTCAATCCACGCGGGCCAGGCGGGAGACTGGGCTTCAATCTCCAGCGTCAACGTGGCCGGAAGAGAGTGGCGCATCAGTTCGCCCAGATTTTCCAGCAGCGTTTTCAGCTCCACCGCATGAGGGTGCAACGACTGTTTGCGCGAAAAGGCCAGCAGTCGCTGGGTAAGCAACGCCCCACGCTCGGCGGCTTTTAGCGCCCGATTGACCCGTGGCGCATCGGGCGACTCCGGATTCACCAGATCCAGACTGCCAATAATAACCGCCAGCAGGTTATTGAAATCATGTGCTAATCCACCCGTCAGTTGCCCCACCGCCTTCAGCTTTTGGCTGTGCAACAGCGCTTCTTCCAGCCCCTGACGTTCGGTGCGATCGATTTCCATCTGGCTGGTTTTTTCTTTTAGCAGTCGGGTTGTGTGCTCCAGCGACGCGGTGTTACGGGCAAAGACGCTAAAAGCGCGGGCCAGCTCGCCCAGCTCATCGCGACGCTGCAGGGCCGGGACGCTGACGTCTGATTCACCGTGCGCCAGCCGGGTCATCGCCCGTGAAATGGCCGTCAGGTTGGAACCGAGATTACGGTAGATATACCACCCGGCAAAACCGGTGATCACCACCGCCAGCAGCGCAAACACTAAAATAAACAACGCGCCGGATTGCAGTTCCTGATGGCTTTGCGCCACCCGCTGCTCTGAGATCAGCGCCACCTGCGAGGCATACTGATTGATATCGCTGTTGAGGATCGCCACCAGCGCTTTGATATGAAACATATACCAGTTGATGGCCAAATCGCTCTGCTCCAGCGCGGAAGAGAGCGGCTCCAGCTTATGCAGCTCCTGGTTGAAGTCGTTGAGGATACCGCTAATCAGCGGACTAGCATGGCGCAAGGGAAGCGCAGGCATCACCGCATCCAGTTGTTTCACCACCGAACGCGGCGTGGGCGTGTCGATGGCGGCAACAATTAAGCGGTCCATCTGCCCCAGCAACGCATCATCCTGCGCGCCGGTCAACTTTTGCAGATGACGTAAATAGCTTTGATTTTGATACAGCGAACTGAGCAACGCGTTACGCTCCAGGTGTCGCCGCTGCCCGCGCTGCAACATCCCTTCTACGCTTCTTTGTAGTTCATTACTGCGCTGGATAATACGCTCGACCAGCACCGGCTCTTGCTGTGCCAGCGGCGCGGTAGCCAGTTGTTCCAGCGACTGCTTCAGCGCCCTTTGCGTCTCCTGCAGCCGCTCCGCTTCCCCTTTGTATTCCAGCGCCCCGACCACCTGCGACAACCGCACCGCCGCTGTCGCCACATTCGCCGTATCCCGCGCCAGGTTCATGCTGCCGGTCATGTCGTCAACGGTTTGCTGCTGCACCTGCTCCTGAATCTGACTGGCATGCTGAAAACCCAGCACCGCCACGCCGCTCACCATCAGCGTGACAGCCACCACCAGCAGATTGAAGAACAGCAATCGTCCGCGCGCACTGGCGAAAAAGTGACGTCCCGGTTGCGGCATATCACGCTCCGTGAAGAAAAATCGCAATATGACAAATATGAACGGCTTCTGACATTTTGCATTTACATTCCTGTGATGGACTGCTGATATCGGCCACCCCACAGGAGATCCGCCATGAGCAGGACACCGGTTCTGGAGATGCGCAACATTGCTAAAGCGTTTGGCAAATTTTACGCGCTGAAAGGGGTCGATTTAACGGTCTGGCCGGGCGAGATTCATGCCCTGATGGGCGAGAATGGCGCGGGGAAGAGCACCCTGATGAAGATCCTCGCGGGCGCCTATACCGCCACCAGCGGTGAGATCCTGATTGACGGTCAGCCGTTCCATATTCGCGGTCCTAAAGATGCGCTTAGCGCAGGCATCACGCTGATTTATCAGGAGATGCAGCTCGCGCCGAACCTGACGGTAGCGGAAAATATCTTTCTTGGCAGCGAGCTGTCGCGCGGCGGGCTGGTCCAGCGTAAAGAGATGGTGATGCAGTCGCAGAAAGTCATCGACCGACTCGGCGCCCAGTTTAAGGCCAGCGACCGTGTGATGACGTTGACCATCGCCGAACAGCAGCAGGTGGAAATTGCCCGCGCCCTGCACCGTAACAGCCGCATTCTGGTAATGGATGAACCCACCGCCGCCCTCTCCTCACGTGAAACCCACCGCCTGTTTGAACTGATCATGCGCCTGCGCGATGAGGGGATGGCGATTATCTACATCAGCCATCGCATGGCGGAAGTGTACGAACTTTCGGACCGCGTCAGCGTCCTGCGCGACGGGCAATATGTTGGCAGCCTGACCCGCGACAAGCTCAACGCCTCGGAGCTGGTACGCATGATGGTGGGCCGTCCGTTGAGCGATCTGTTCAACAAAGAGCGCGACATTCCCTTAGGTAAAGCACGCCTCAATGTTCATCACCTGACCGACGGCCATAAAGTCCAGCCGTGCAGCTTGCTGGTGCGCTCCGGGGAGATCGTCGGCCTGGCCGGGCTAGTCGGTGCCGGGCGTTCTGAACTGGCTCAGCTTATTTTTGGCGTGCGTAAAGCCATCGGCGGCATGATTGAAGTAGACGGTGAACCGGTAGTGATCCACTCCCCCCGCGAGGCGATTGACCACGGCATTGGCTTTCTGACGGAAAACCGCAAAGAACAGGGATTATTTTTAGAGCTGGCAGCGGCAGAAAACATCACCATGGCAACGCTGGAGCGTGACGCCAACTGGGGCATGCTCGATCGCAAAAAGGCGCAGGCTATTTCCGATGACGCCATCAAGCTGCTCAACATCCGCGTGCCGCACGCACAGGTACGCGCGGGTGGGCTGTCCGGCGGTAATCAGCAAAAACTGCTGATTTCACGCTGGGTCGCGATCGGCCCACGTATTTTGATCCTCGATGAACCCACGCGCGGCGTGGACGTCGGTGCCAAAAGCGAGATCTACCGGATCATGAACGATATGGCGCGCAAAGGCGTAGCGATCCTGATGATCTCCAGCGAACTGCCGGAAGTCGTCGGTATGAGCGATCGCGTGTACGTCATGCGGGAAGGCAGCATTGCCGGCGAGCTGAACGGACAAAGTATTACCCAGGAAAATATTATGACGCTGGCAACCGGCGTGAACGACTCCCACCATCAGGCGGTGCCCCATGAATAATCCAACCACTCCCCAGCAGGTGGCGAAATCCGCCTCCGCAAAAAAAATGCTGATGAGCGATCTGATGCAAACGGTCGGTATCTTACCGATTCTCATCCTGATTGTGGCGGTATTTGGCTTTATCGCGCCTAACTTTTTTACCGAAAGCAACCTGCTGAATATTACCCGTCAGGCCTCAATCAACATCGTGCTGGCGGCTGGCATGACCTTCATTATTTTGACCGGCGGGATCGACCTCTCGGTTGGCTCGATTCTCGGTACCACCGCTGTCGCAGCCATGGTCGTTTCTCTTATTCCTGAGCTTGCCATGCTGTCGATTCCGGCGGCGCTGATGCTCGGTCTGGTGCTGGGGCTGTTTAACGGCGCGCTGGTTGCTTTTGCCGGACTACCGCCGTTTATCGTCACGCTTGGAACCTATACGGCGCTGCGCGGTGCGGCCTATCTGCTGGCCGACGGTACAACGGTGATTAACTCCAATATCAGCTTTGAGTGGATCGGTAACAACTATCTCGGCCCGGTTCCGTGGCTGGTGGTCATTGCGCTGGCGGTGGTGGTGGTGTGTTGGTTCATTCTGCGCCGCACCACGCTCGGCGTTCATATCTACGCGGTCGGCGGCAATATGCAGGCCGCACGTTTAACCGGGATCAAAGTGTGGCTGGTGCTGCTGTTCGTCTACGGCATGAGCGGTTTGCTCTCAGGTCTTGGCGGGGTGATGAGCGCCTCGCGGCTGTATAGCGCCAACGGCAACTTAGGTATGGGTTACGAGCTGGACGCCATCGCGGCGGTGATCCTCGGCGGCACCAGCTTTGTTGGCGGGATCGGCACCATCACCGGCACGCTGGTGGGGGCGTTGATAATCGCCACGCTCAATAACGGCATGACGCTGATGGGCGTCTCCTATTTCTGGCAACTGGTGATCAAAGGGGCGGTGATCATCATAGCGGTGCTGATCGACAAATACCGTACCCGACACCATCAAAGTGCATAGACAAGCTTACTGGCCTGCTCATTCGTAGGCCTGATAAGCGCAGCGCCATCAGGCGTATAACAACAATACCCTACGTGAGGAAACGAGTATGCGTTTGAAGCCATTAGTAACCGCGCTCTGTGCTGGCGCCCTGCTTGCTGCAGCTCCGTTTGTGCAGGCAAAAGAACTGAAATCGATCGGCGTTACGGTAGGCGATCTGGCCAACCCGTTCTTCGTGCAGATCACCAAAGGCGCGGAGCTGGAAGCACGCAAGCTGGCAGGTGATAGCGTTAAAGTAACGCTGGTTTCCAGCGGTTACGATTTGGGGCAACAGGTGTCGCAGATCGACAACTTTATTGCCGCAAAAGTCGACATGATTATCCTTAACGCCGCCGACTCCAAAGGCATCGGCCCGGCGGTAAAACGCGCGAAAGACGCCGGGATCGTGGTGGTTGCCGTTGACGTGGCGGCGGAAGGCGCAGACGCGACCATTACCTCCGATAACACCCAGGCAGGTGAAATGGCCTGTAAATACATTACCGACCGCCTGAAAGGCAAAGGCAACGTCGTCATCATCAACGGGCCGCCGGTTTCCGCCGTCCAGAACCGCGTGGAAGGCTGCCAGACTGAGTTCAAACGCCACCCGGACATCAAGGTGCTGTCGCATAACCAAAACGCCAAAGGCAGTCGCGAAGGCGGGCTGGAGATCATGACCGCGTTGCTGGCGGCGAATCCGAAGATCGACGGCGTATTCGCCATTAACGATCCGACGGCGATCGGTGCCGATCTGGCGGCAAAACAGGCGCAGCGTAGCGAATTCTTTATTGTCGGCGTAGATGGATCCCCGGACGGTGAAGAAGCGCTTAAGCGCGAAAACTCACTATTTGTGGCGACTCCGGCACAAGATCCGCAGGTGATGGCTGCCAAAGCGGTCGAAATCGGCTATGACATATTGCAGGGGAAACCCGCCCCGAAAGAACCCGTGCTGATCCCGGTGACGATGATCGATAAAAACAACGTCGGCAGTTATAAGGGTTGGACGGTTAAATAGCCCGCCACAACAACGCCGGATGGCGGCGAAAATGCCCTATCCGGCCTACAAGATCGCTATGAATTTGTAGGCCGGATAAGCGCGGCCCATCCGGCATTATATTAAGGAGGATTCAGCCGATGAAACGCTCCGCAATAAACGAGATCCTTGGCCACACGCGCCAGTTTTTCTCTCAGCACGACGTGCATCTCCCCCCTTTTGCCAGCTTCCCCCCGACCCAATGGCGCAAGCTTGATGCCACAGCCTGGAGCGAAGTGTTCGACCTTAAGCTCGGTTGGGATGTCACCGCATTTGGCGGCAACAATTTCGCCGCGCAAGGGTTAACGCTGTTCACTCTGCGTAATGGCTCGCCGAAAGGAATGCCTTACGAGAAATGCTACGCCGAGAAAATCATGCATGTTCGCGATGCGCAGGTCACGCCGATGCATTTTCACTGGCGCAAACGCGAAGACATTATCAATCGCGGCGGCGGCAATTTAATTGTGGAACTGTGGAATGCGGGGATCCGGGAACAAACGGAGGAGACCGACGTGAGCGTAGTGATTGACGGCTGTCGGCAAACCCATGCAGCGGGCAGTCAGTTACGCCTGACGCCGGGTGAAAGCATCTGCCTGCCGCCGGGCCTGTATCACAGCTTCTGGGCGGAAGAAGGTTTTGGCGACGTGTTGGTCGGCGAGGTTTCTTCTGTTAATGACGACGACCACGATAACCACTTTCTGCAACCGATCGCCCGCTATAACGACATTGAAGAAGACGAGCCGGCGCAGCTGGTGCTGTGTAACGAATATCGCCTGTTCCGCTAACCAAGGAGCGCATTATGCCGTTGATATCTCTCGCTGATGGCCTTGCACATGCCCGTGAGCATCGCTATGCCTTAGGGGCATTTAATGTTCTGGATTCACACTTCCTGCGCGCGCTGTTTGCCGCGGCAAAGCAGGAACGTTCGCCGTTTATCATCAATATCGCCGAAGTACATTTTAAATATATCTCGCTGGATTCTCTGGTCGAGGCGGTCAAGTTCGAAGCCGCGCGGCATGACATTCCGGTGGTGCTAAACCTTGACCACGGCCTGCACTTTGAGTCGGTAGTTCGGGCACTACGCTTAGGGTTCAGTTCAGTGATGTTCGATGGCTCCACGCTGGAGTATGAAGAAAATATCCGCCAGACCCGCGAAGTGGTGAAAATGTGCCATGCCGTCGGCGTGTCGGTGGAAGCCGAACTGGGTGCGGTGGGCGGTGATGAGGGCGGCGCGCTGTACGGTCATGCCGACGAGTCGCTGTTTACCGACCCAATGATGGCGCGTGATTTCGTCGACAGAACCGGGATTGACGCGCTGGCGGTCGCCATTGGCAATGCCCACGGCAAATACAAAGGCGAACCGCTGCTCGACTTCCCGCGTCTGGACGCCATTCGCCAGCAGGCGGCAATCCCGCTGGTACTGCACGGCGGCTCCGGCATCAGCGACGACGATTTCAAGCGCGCGATTGAACTCGGCATTCACAAAATCAACTTCTATACCGGCATGTCGCAGGCGGCGCTGTCGGCGGTAGAAACACGGATGGCGAATCGCCAGCCGCTGTACGACGAATTCGCCGAACTGCTGCTCGGCATTGAAGAGGCCATTACCGATACCGTTTCGGAACAGATGCGCATTTTTGGCAGCGCGGGACGGGTCTGATGGAACGCAAAGGCGTTATCGCCGCAGGCAACATGCTGGTCGATCACGTGCATCAAATTGTGCAGTGGCCGGAACGTGGCTGGCTGGCGGAAATCACCCGTAGCGAACGCGCCA
This sequence comes from Citrobacter sp. MGH105, assembly GCF_001037485.2. Lineage (NCBI taxonomy): Bacteria > Pseudomonadati > Pseudomonadota > Gammaproteobacteria > Enterobacterales > Enterobacteriaceae > Citrobacter > Citrobacter sp. MGH105. The sequence goes on from NZ_CP073048.1 coordinate 4,669,694, forward strand.
CGGGCGGTGCGCCGCTTAATGTGCTGCTGACGCTGGCAAAAATGCACACTGGGCTGCCGTTGCAGGCGGTGGGGTTAATCGGTCAGGACAGCGACGGCGACTACATCATGGCGATGCTGGAGCAGTATCACGTTAATCGCCAACACGTGCAGCGCACCACATTCGCCCCCACGTCGATGTCGCAGGTGATGACCGATCCCAGCGGTCAGCGCACCTTTTTCCACTCGCCCGGTGCCAATCGGCTACTCGATCTGCCTGCGTTTGAGCAACTGGATACCTCGATGAAAATCTTCCATCTGGGATATCTGCTGCTGCTCGACAGTCTGGACATGCCGGATGAGGAGTTCGGGACGCGTAGCGCACGGCTGCTGGCGCAAATGCGCGACAACGGCTTTGAAACGTCGCTGGATCTGGTCTCACGCAAGGGCGACCCGCGCTATCAACCACTGGTGATGCCAGCCCTGCGCCATCTAGACTATCTGGTGATTAACGAGCTGGAAGCCGGGGAGTTCAGCGGGCTGGAGATCCGCCAGCCCAACGGCGAACTGCATATTGCGCACATCGCCACCGCCGCACGCGAATTATTGGATGCAGGTGTACGCCAGCGGGTGGTGATCCACTGTCCGGAAGGTGCCTGGGGTGAAGCGCCGGATCTGCCGGGCGTCTGGATCCCGTCGCAGTACCTGGCGCAGGAGGAGATCGTTGGCAGCGTCGGGGCGGGAGATGCGTTTTGCGCTGGATTTTTGTATGGCTGTCATGAGCGCTGGTCGCTGGCGGACAGCGTCAGGTTGGCACACGCCTGTGCGCGGGCAAGTTTGCTGTGCGCGAATGCGATAGATGGCGCGAAGACGCTGGCAGAGTTGAAAGCAGAAATGGCTGACGCCTGATGCGCTACGCTTATCAGGCCTACGGAGTTGTTATCGCTTTTGTAGGCCGGATAAGGCGTTTACGCCGCATCCGGCAACTGCACACGTTCACGCCGCCTTATCGTGATGTTGCACGTCGGCGGCAAACACATAACCCAGCCCGCGCAGGGTTTTGATCAACATTGGCTGGTGCGGGTTGTTCTCTATTTTTCGCCGCAGCCGCATGATTAACACGTCAATAGTGCGGTCAAACACCTCAACGCTGTCGCTGCGCGTCAGCTCCAGCAGTTGTTCCCGGCTCAGCACCCGCCGGGCATTTTGGGCCAGCGCCAACAGCAGGCTGTATTCCCCTTGCGTCAACTCCACCTTCAACTGCTGGGGATTATGTAACTGGCAACCGGCGGTATCGAGATGCCAGCCATTAAAAGAAAGCCCCGTGGTCTGTGGGCCGCCGCTTTCTGCCGTTAACACGCCAACGCGTCTGAGCACCGCCTTTACCCGCGCCACCAGCACCCGCGCATTGAACGGCTTACCGATATAGTCGTCAGCCCCCATTTCCAGCCCGACAACCACATCCGACTCGCTGCCTAAGCCCGTCAGCATGACTACCGGTAATCCGGGCCTCATCTTCTGCACCTGTTGTAGCACCATCAGACCGTTAATATCGGGCAACATCATATCCAGTAATACCAGAGCGATATCCGGCTGAGTCTCAATGCAGCGCAGCGCCTCCTGCCCGGTGTGACAGGCGGTCACCGTAAAGACGTGTTCGCTCAGCACATCCTGTAAAAGCGTGCAGACAGCGATGTCATCATCCACAACCAGTATGGCTGGCTTCATTGTTTTTCCCCATTTCTGGCCAACTTAAATGAGTGTGATTGATTCTGCACAGAGTGACAGCGATAAGGCACAAGGATGTGCGGGAAACATAACCTCGGTCACACTGCCGGGGCGTCACGTATTGGAGATTCGTCACGTCAAATATGACGACAGCCTGTTTTTCGTCAGGGTTTTGCGCAAAATTCGCCCGTAATATCGACTAATGCCCCTGATAAAAACATGGCATAAAAGATGCATAACAAAAACGACAAGCGCGTATGCGCGATTTGATTAACTGGAGCGAGACCGATGAAAAAAGTCGTCACGGTTTGCCCATATTGCGCATCAGGTTGCAAAATCAACCTGGTGGTCGATAACGGCAAAATCGTCCGGGCTGAAGCGGCGCAGGGGAAAACCAACCAGGGTACCCTGTGTCTGAAGGGCTACTATGGCTGGGATTTTATCAATGATACCCAGATCCTGACCCCTCGTCTGAAAACCCCTATGATCCGTCGCCAGCGTGGCGGCAAACTGGAATCCGTTTCCTGGGATGAAGCGCTTGATTACGTCGCCAGTCGTCTGAGCGCCATCAAAGCGAAGTATGGCCCGGACGCTATTCAGACGACCGGTTCATCTCGCGGTACGGGTAACGAAACCAACTATGTAATGCAAAAATTCGCGCGCGCCGTTATTGGTACCAATAACGTTGACTGCTGCGCTCGCGTCTGACACGGCCCATCGGTTGCAGGTCTGCACCAATCGGTCGGTAACGGCGCAATGAGTAATGCTATCAATGAAATTGATAACACAGATTTAGTGTTCATCTTCGGGTACAACCCGGCGGATTCCCACCCGATCGTGGCGAATCACGTGATTAATGCTAAACGTAACGGGGCGAAAATCATCGTCTGCGATCCGCGCAAAATTGAAACCGCGCGTATTGCCGACATGCACATCGCGTTGAAAAACGGCTCGAACATCGCGCTGCTCAACGCTATGGGTCATGTCATCATCGAAGAAAAACTGTACGACCAGGCGTTCGTCGCCTCCCGTACGGAAGGATTCGAAGAGTACAGCAAGATCGTCGAAGGCTATACGCCGGAGTCTGTCGAAGATATCACGGGCGTTAGCGCGCAGGATATTCGTCAGGCTGCACGTATGTATGCCACGGCGAAAAGCGCGGCAATCCTGTGGGGCATGGGTGTTACCCAGTTCTATCAGGGCGTGGAAACCGTGCGTTCACTGACCAGCCTCGCAATGCTGACCGGCAACCTCGGTAAGCCGAGCGTGGGCGTTAACCCGGTTCGTGGGCAGAACAACGTTCAGGGCGCATGTGACATGGGCGCCCTGCCGGATACCTATCCGGGCTATCAGTATGTGAAAGATCCGGCTAACCGCGAGAAGTTCGCTAAAGCCTGGGGCGTGGAAAGTCTGCCTGCTCATACCGGTTATCGCATCAGCGAACTGCCGCACCGTGCAGCGCATGGCGAAGTCCGCGCGGCGTACATCATGGGTGAAGATCCATTACAAACCGATGCTGAACTCTCCGCAGTGCGCAAAGGCTTTGAGGATCTGGAACTGGTCATCGTGCAGGATATCTTCATGACCAAAACTGCCGCTGCCGCAGACGTTATTTTACCGTCTACGTCATGGGGTGAGCATGAAGGCGTATTCTCCGCAGCTGACCGTGGCTTCCAGCGCTTCTTTAAAGCCGTTGAGCCGAAGTGGGATCTGAAAACGGACTGGCAGATTATCAGTGAAATCGCCACCCGTATGGGCTATCCGATGCACTACAACAACACCCAGGAAATCTGGGACGAGTTGCGTCATCTGTGCCCGGATTTCTATGGTGCCACTTACGAGAAAATGGGCGAACTGGGTTATATCCAGTGGCCTTGCCGCGACACCTCAGAAGCCGACCAGGGTACGTCTTATCTCTTCAAAGAGAAGTTCGACACCCCGAACGGCCTGGCGCAGTTCTTCACCTGCGACTGGGTAGCGCCAATCGACAAACTCACTGAGGAGTACCCGATGGTACTGTCTACAGTGCGTGAAGTCGGCCACTACTCTTGCCGTTCGATGACCGGTAACTGTGCGGCGTTGGCCGCGCTGGCGGATGAACCGGGCTATGCCCAGATCAACACCGCCGACGCAGAACGCCTGGGCATCCAGGATGAAGAGCTGGTGTGGGTGAACTCGCGTAAAGGCCGGGTCATTACCCGTGCGGCAGTCAGCGATCGTCCAAACAAAGGCGCGATTTACATGACCTACCAGTGGTGGATTGGTGCATGTAATGAACTGGTAACCGAGAACTTAAGTCCGATTACCAAAACGCCGGAGTACAAGTACTGTGCTGTAAACGTTGAACGCATTGCCGATCAGCGCGCTGCCGAGCAGTATGTCATTGATGAGTACACCAAGCTGAAAGCCAGCCTGCGCGAAAGCGCGATGGGTTAAGCTTCCCCTGACGGCCTCCATTCGGAGGCCGTTTTTTTATGCACATAATCTCTCTATACTGTTCATTCCCTACACTAAATCTAAATATAAGATGAAACGACTTTTCGCCTTGATGGTGTTAATGACATGCTTTGTCCATGCCGAAGAGCCCGGTAGTCAGTTTTTGAAAGCCGCCGAGTCCGGAGACCGACGTGCACAATATTTCCTCGCTGATACCTGGTTTAGCTCAGGCGATTTGGGTAAAGCGGAATATTGGGCGCAAAAAGCCGCCGACAATGGTGATGCCGATGCTTACGCATTGCTGGCACAGATTAAGATTACCAATCCGGTCAGTCTGGATTACCCCCAGGCCAAAACGCTGGCGGAAAAAGCGACCCAGGCAGGCAGTAAAACCGGGGAAATTACGCTGGCGCGTATTCTGGTCAACACTCAGGCTGGACACACCGATTACCCCAAAGCCATTACCTTGCTGCAAAACGCCTCCGAGGACCTGGAAAACGACTCCGCCGTCGACGCGCAAATGCTGCTTGGGCTGATTTACGCCAACGGCGTGGGTATTCCCGCAGACGATGAGAAAGCGACGTGGTATTTCAAACGTAGCTCAGCCATCTCCCGCACCGGTTATTCCGAATACTGGGCCGGGATGATGTTCTTAAACGGTGAGCAGGGTTTTATCGTGAAGAATAAACAGAAGGCATTGCACTGGCTGAATCTGAGCTGTACGGAAGGATTCGATACCGGCTGCGAAGAGTTTGAAAAGTTAACCAACGGGTAGTCGTTGTAGGCCTGATAAGCGTAGCGCCATCAGGCAACCCGGAGCAGGTTGCCGGATGGCGGCGTTGCCTTATCTGGCCTACAAGGCGGTCTTATCAAACTTACCTAATACTTCGCGCTCATAGGCCAGCGCTTTTTTGCGGTCAAATTTGTGTTCCCACTTGGAGATAACCAGCACCGCCAGTGCGTTACCCACCACGTTCAGCGCGGTACGCGCCATGTCGAGGATACGGTCAACACCAGCAATAAACGCCAGGCCTTCCAGCGGGATCCCCACGCTGCCCAGCGTTGCCAGCAGCACCACGAATGATACGCCCGGCACGCCCGCAATCCCTTTCGAGGTCACCATCAACGTCAACACCAGCACGATTTCCTGCCACAGCGACAGGTCGATACCGTACAGCTGTGCAATAAAGATCGCAGCAATACTCTGATACAGCGTTGAACCATCAAGGTTGAATGAGTAGCCGGTCGGCACCACAAAGCTGGTGATTGAAGCTGGCGCGCCATAGGCTTCCATCTTCTCGATAATACGCGGCAGTACGCTCTCGGAGCTGGCGGTAGAGTAAGCCAGAATCAACTCGTCTTTCAGAATGCGGATCAGGATCCAGATGCTCAAACCGCAGATACGCGCCACGATACCCAGCACCACCAGCGCGAAGAACAGGATGGCAAAGTGCACCAACAGCACCAGCTTCGCCAGCGGCCACAGGGAGGCAAAACCGAAGTTTGCGACGGTAACGGCAATCAGCGCGAAAACGCCGACTGGCGCATAGCGCATAACCATGTGGGTCACTTTAAACATGGTTTCGGAAATAGAACGGAACACGGTAACCAGCGGTTCGCGGTGAGTTGCCGGCAGGGAAGACAAGCCTAAACCGAACAGCACCGAGAAGAAGATAATCGGCAGCATATCGCCTTTTGCCATCGAGGCGACGATATTGGTCGGCACCAGTGACAAAATTGTCCCCATCAAACCATGCGCGTGGCTCTGTACTTCTGCAGTCGTGCTTTGATATTTCGAAATATCCACGGTCGCCAGTTGCGACATATCAATCCCGGAACCCGGCTGGAACACATTAGCCAGCGTGATCCCAAGGATAATCGCCACGGTGGTGATCACTTCGAAATAGAGAATAGTTTTGGCGCCAATGCGGCCCAGCTGTTTTGCATCACCGACTCCGGCAATACCGACAACCAGCGTAGAGATGACAATGGGCACAACGATCATTTTGATCAGATGGATAAAGATATCGCCCGCCGGTGACAGCAGGTTTACAACCAGCCATTCACGGCTGTCACTATGGTAATGCAGGTAACTCCCTAGCAGAATGCCCAGCACCATGGCGATTAGAATCTGCCATGCCAGGCTGACTTTCAAATTTTTCATAACAACGGACTTCCTCGATGGAGCGCTATTCCACATGCGGTGTGTGGGAATAGTACATACTGAAAGGGTATGAATTGTGTTGCGTTCGTTTATGGAGTTTTTTAACGCTTATTATCATTATCATCTGCATGGCATTCCGCGCAACCCTCTAAGAACAGGGCTTTTGGCTGATTTTATGCATAAAAATGCAATTTTATCGCGGTATTGATGAATAACTTTTTGTTATAAAAGAATTTTAATATGTTCAAAAATGAAGAAGTCATGGTGTGAGTTTTTTTCGCCCATTTGTTCGTTTGCCTGTTTTTTAAACAGGCCAAATGATACAAATCACAAAAAAAACAAATTTATTTTTGCCGATTCTGCAATAACTTCGCCATATTAATAGAGTCAACGAGCTGTGCCCGGTTCACCCTAGGCGAGTTTAAATCCATAACCTTTTGCCACACTGAAATAGCCTGGGCGTAGTCTGCCTGCATAAACGCATCTGAGGCTAACAGCATCAGCGCGGTGACCTCTGCCGGGTCCAGCGCCAGAGCCTTATCAATCATCTCGCGAGTGGGTGGCGTCATATGTTGTCCGGCCTGGTAATACAATACCGTTGCCATCGCGGAATAGATCTCAGCATTTTCACCGCCGACACGCAGCGCCTGTTCGTAGGCCAGCAGCGCATTATGATACGCGTTTTGCCAAAGATAGTACTCCCCGAGTTGCGCCCATTTCACGCCGTCCTGGGGATTAGCGCGAATCTGCGATTGCAGCAAAAGCAACTGTTTTTCCTGAACATTTTCATCGGAGAAAGCATGTAAAGGGTCTGCCAGTCTCGTTTGCTCCTGACGAACCGCCTGCCATTTTGGCGTCAACAAGTAGCCTCCAATGCAGGCCACAACCATCAGCACCGCCGCAGCGGTCAGCCGCTTCACAGGCATTGGGCGTAACAGCGGTTCGGACTGGTTCATTGTTCACCTTCCTCCGTATGCTGACGTCTTCTCACTCGCCAGACCACCACACCTACCAGCAATAACAGCAGGCACGGCAACGCCCACAGCAGCAGCGTTTGCTCATTCAGCGGCGGATTATAACGAACGAAGTCACCGTAACGCTCGGTCATCCATGTCGTGATCTCAGCTTCGCTTTTCCCTTCCGCCACCATGCTATAAACCTGATGGCGCATACTGACCGCTACCGGCGCATTGGATTCCAGCAAGTTTTGGTTTTGACACTGCGGGCAGCGAAGCTGGCTGGCAATGGACAGCGCTTGTTCCTGCTGTTGCGGATTTTCAAAGCGCCAGGTATCCACAACCTGGGCATGTGTGGTAAAAGGTAGAAAAATCAGTAAAGCCACAAGTAACATCGTTTTGCCGGATGGCGGCGTGAACGCCTTATCCGGCCTACCCTGCTTTTCACTCGTAGGCCTGATAAGCGCAGCGCCATCAGGCAATAACTCTGGATGCTTCCTTCCTCGCCATGCGCTCAGCAGCGCGCCAAAGACCATTAATAGTCCCCCACCCCAAATCCAGCGCACGCCGGTCTGCACGTACAAACGCATGGCATAGCGGTCAGGTCCGGTTTTTTCACCCATTACCGCGTACCAGTCATGCATCAGATTCCAGCGGATCCCCGGCTCCATCATCTGTTGACGGCGCGCGGCATAGAAGCGCCTTTCAGGTTGCAGGCTGCCAATACGTTTCTCATTGTGCCACAGCGTGATCTGCGCTTTTTCACTGGTGTAGTTACCTTTGGCTTCCAGGTCGAGACGCTCAAAACGGAAAATGTAACCCGCCAGTTCAACCTGCTGCCCAGGGCTCAGGTTCAGGCTTATCTCCTGACGGCTACCGCTGGAAAAGACGATCCCCGCCGCAAACACCAGCACCCCGGCATGCGCCAGCAGTGCCGGAAGCTGGATGCGGAAAGACACGTTGCGGCTTCTGACCGTTGCCAGCACGATAACCAGCAGCATCAGCAGGCCAAAGGGCAGCGTAGCACGGTTAAAGTACGGTGCGCCTACGGAGAGCCGTCCCCAGCCGAACAGCCCGTAAATCATCGGGTAGAGCGTGCCAATCAACACAATCAGCAGCACCGCACTAAAGAGCAGCAGCGCAACCAGAATCAGCATCTCGCGTGACCAACCGCCAAAACGCGCATTCTGCCGGACTTGCTGGCCCCGCCAGGCGTACAGCCCGAGCGACGCCAGACTCAACACGGTAAACAGCGCAAACAGCGGCGCGGCGCGGACGTTATCCAACGCGAAAGCATGCACCGAAACGAGAATGCCGGAACGTACAATCAGCGTCCCAAGCAGCGATAAAATCAGCGTGACGATCGCCAGTAGCAGCGACCAGTGGCGGAAGATTCCGCGCTGGCGCGTGATATACAGGCTATGCAGCAGCGCGCTGGCGGAAAGCCAGGGTAATAAGGAAGCATTTTCAACCGGGTCCCAGAACCACCAGCCGCCCCAGCCCAGCTCGCAATAGGCCCACCAGGAGCCGAGGATAATCCCCAGCGTCAGCGCGCACCAGCCGGGCAGCGCCCAGCGCCAGCACACCCAGGCGCTCTGCGCATTAAAGTCACCACGTAGCAGCGAGGCCAGCGCCACGCCTGCCGCCACCATCAAACCACCGTAACCCAGGTACAGCAGAGGTGGATGGAGGATTAACCCGAGATGTTGCAGCATCGGGTTAAGGTCGCGCCCTTCAATGGCAGGCGGGAAGATGCGCACGAACGGATCGGACCATACCACCACAAACAGCAGCAGCAGGGCCGTTATCATTGAAAGGACGCTGAGCGTCAGCGGAAACAGCGCGTCGGTATCACGCCGATAGCGTAAAGCGAACAGCGCGCTCCAGCCGGAAAGAAACAGCACCCACAGCAGCAGCGATCCTTCATGACCGCCCCACACCGCCGCCAGTTTTAATCCCCACGGCAGCAGGCTGTAGCTGTGCTGAGCAACGTAGACCACCGAAAAGTCGCTGGTCAAAAAGCAGAATACCAGAATGGCAAAAGCCAGCAGTAGCAGGGTAAATTGCGCCCACACGCCCACCGTTGCAAGGCGCATCACCCCTTGCCAGCGCTGGCGGACACCCACCAACACGGCAAGCGGGGTCAACACGTTGACCCCAAGGCTTAATAACAGCGCCAGAAAACCGGCTTCAGGAAGGAGAACGTCCAGATATCACCTTACGCAACGGTTAGCTGACCCGCATAGAGTATAAAAAAACGCAGCAGCAGTACGCCGGTCAGGCTGGCACCGCAGACTGCCAGCACGCCATGAAACGTCGAACTGCGGTTGGCCCAGGGTTTTAGCAGCATCGGCAGTATCAGCCCAAGCCCAGCCACGCCAAGCCAGAACCACCAGGTCCAGAATCCGCCGCCCAGTGCCGCCGCCAGCGCGCGCATTTTGCCGTCATCGCCCAGCGCCAGACCGACGAAGAACGCCGCCAGCAGGAAGATCTCCAGCCATACCACCGGGACTTCCATGCGATGCACAAAGTGCGCTTCGGTACTGTGCGGGTTGCTACGATGGCGTAACGCCATGGCGATCAGCGCCACCGCGGCACCGGAGGAGATCCCAGAGAACAGGAACAGCACCGGCAGGATCGGGTTATTCAGGAACGGGTAAGATTTCAGCGCCGACAGCAGAAAACCGGTGTACGCCCCGAGCAGGACCGCCAGCACCAGCATTAACGTCTCAAGCGCACGATGGAAAGGCGCGATCAACGTCAATACTTTCTGCACGATACCTAACCGCGGCAGCCAGCGCTGTTGCAGGGCAATCACCTCTTTTTCAAAGATTTTTGCCAGCCACAGCACTAACACCACCATGTACAACTGGAACAGCATGACCCCCATCGACATCACCGAAGTGAAGCTGTAGTGGAACATCAGTTTCCAGAAAGTCCATGGCCGCGTCAGGTGGAACACCAGAATCAACAGACCGAGGATAATCGCCCCCGGCCCTAACACCAGCGTAGTGCGCAGCAGCGTGCTGTCCGAACCGCCCGCCTCCGGATGGAAGCGACGCAGCAGAATCGCCAGCGTGACCAGTCCGGCAGAGATACCTATCAGGAACAGATAGATGGCAATGGGCCAGTCCCACACCAGTGATTCAAAATGAAATGCAGAAGCGGATGTCATTGGCTCACCTCCCCAAATTTAAAGGGAACGCGGTAGACCTTCGGTTTTGTACCCAACGCCAGCTTGTAACGGTAGGTCGTTTTCTGCTGCAACAAACGGGAGATATCGCTGTTGGGATCGTCCAGATTACCAAACGTCAGCGCCTTCGTCGGACATGACTCAACGCAGGCGGGCTGTTTGCCCGCTTTCAGGTTGGTTTTCCGGCAGAAATCGCATTTATCCGCCGTTTTGCTCACCGGATGGATAAAGCGCACGCGATAAGGACACGCGGCAATGCAGTACTGGCAGCCAACGCAAAGGTCCGGGTTCACATCCACAATGCCGCTGGCGGCATCGCGATACGATGCCCCCGTCGGGCAGACGTCAACGCAGGGAGCGTGGTCGCAGTGCTGGCACGAATGACGGAAGAAGCGATACTTCACATCAGGAAACGTTCCTTGCGGCTCACTGCGAATAATCGTCAGACGCGATACGCCTTCCGGCACGTTGTTGACTTCGCGACAAGCATCCATACAGGCCGTACAGCCGATGCATAATGACTCATCATGTACCATACCGTAACGCACGCCGTTGATGTTCAGCGTCTTCGCCACAACGCGCCCCGCCGTCCCGCTCACTGCCACCAGCGCGCCGACGCCGGTGATAAACTGGCGACGAGAGCAACTCATGGATGCTCCTTAAGCAACGGAATCGACGCCGGGTTAAAGTTCGGATTGTTACGCTGATCGCTGTGGCAATCGACGCAAATCTTGATCCGTCCTTTATCGCTCAGCGTTTGCATCGTGTCTTGCTTCGGATGCAGTGAGTGACAGCTGGCACACGCCACTTTGGTTACATGGACATCGTGCGGCCAGAACGCTTTTTGCAGCTGCTCAGGCAGGTGACAGGACATACAGACGCTGTTCTGCTGCTCCACGTTGTACATCGGCTCATTAAAGCGCATCACATCTTTCACCCCTTCACGGTGATTCGGTGATGGCTGGCCGTGACAGTTAGTGCAGGTGACCGGCAGTTTGTTATTCGGGTTGATGACTTCCGCATGTTTACCATGCATGCCTTCGGTATCCGGCTTGTGACAGTCCAGACAGGCGGCATCCGGATTACGCTGTTGGGTAACCGTCCAGCGTTGATCCGACTCCTGCGGCGTTGGCGTGGCAGTGATTCCACTCAGGCTCCATAACAAGCCTGACGCCAGCACCCCAGCAGTTAATAACGAACGTAATACGCTCATATTCACTCCGTTGAGTTATCCGCCCCTTGCGGGGCGAAATGGGGTTATTGGCTTAACAGACCGTTTTTACGCGCCTGATCTTCCCACTGCGGAATCACCGTTTTGATGAAGTCCTGCTTCTCAGCATTGATTTGCTGCATGTTGAGACCAATCGACGCCTGGGCTTTCTCTTTGGTCGAGATATCCGGCAACGGAATTTCATGCGTGATGCCTTTGGTCGCCAGCAGACGGACCAGTTTGGTACGCGCGTCGGCGGCTTTATCCATTGCGCTACCCAGCATCCGCAGACCTTCTTCCGGGGCGTGCATATGAATGCCGTGTGAGGCGATAGACAGGTCCCAGCGCCATTGTGCGTGACGGATATCTTCCAGAATCGGCTTCATTTCCGCTTCAGTCGCACCCGCATCCCATGCGGCTTTCGCTTCGAAGTGCGCACGAACCAGCTGATCTTCAACTTTGATTTTCAGGTCATGAATAGCCTGTTTACGCTCGGCGACCACTTTTTGCAGGGACGCTTTGTCCTGGGTGTGGCAGTTCGCGCAGGTCTGAGGGAAGTTATCGAACGGGTTACCAATCTTATGGTCGGTGTAGATCTTGCCTTCCGCGTTTTGCACTTTCGGCATGTGGCAGTCGATACAGGTCACGTTGTTCTTGCCGTGAATGCCCGCGCTCCAGGTTTCATACTCCGGGTGCTGCGCTTTCAGCATCGGCGTTTTAGACAGGGAGTTGGTCCAGTCAGAGAAAGCAATGTTGTCGTAGTATTTCTCCATGTTCTCGACTTTCATGCCGTCGTCCCACGGGAACTTAACGGCTTTGTTTTTACCGTCGAAGTAGTATTCCACGTGGCACTGGCCGCAGACCATGGATTGCTGGTCAAAGCGACCGGCTTTCTCAAACGGTTTACCGATGGCTTCCATCGCGCGTTCTGCATAAGGACGCGACAGGGTCAGTTCTGGCTTGCCTTTGGCGAAGTCTGGTGACGCGGTATTATGGCAATCCGCACAACCGAGGTTGTTAACAATTTCCGGACCGCCGCGCGCCCATTTACCGTGGAAGTAGCCATCTTCACCGTCTTTCTGGATAAGACGCGCTACGTCCGGGCTTTTACAGCTCCAGCAGGCCATCGGCAACGGACCATCTTCTGCCGTTTTTGGTGCGCCGGTACGTAAGGTTTCACGGACATCGGTCACGGCATACGCGTGTCCCCGCGGTTTGTTGTAATCGCGCGAGAATGGGTATCCCGCCCACAGGATCACCAGACGCGGATCTTCTGCCAGTGCATCTTCACGGGCTGATTGCTCAGACGTGGCTTTCCAGGAGAGATATTGATCGGGATGCTGAGGTGCGAAGGTTTCATTCTTCGCTTCAACAGTGACGGTTTTTGCAGGTACAGAAGTTTGTTCAGCGTGAACAGCAGAAATAAATAATAAAGGTAATAACAGGCTGAAGAAACGGCGTACGCGTGATTTTATCCTTGCCATAGGGGTCTCATCCAGATGACGCCATTATCTGCAATGGCGGTTCTTTTATTGTTTTCCACAACAGCAACCACACGAATACTGTCATGACATTGCTCCACCCTATTTGTAACAAGAAACCACACTGAAAATGTTGTCTTTAATCAATTGTAAGTGTATGTAAAATACCACTTTAGAGTTATAACACCCCTCTAATCTCTCACTCTTTTGTCTAATTCAGAGACAGATCACCTTTTCAACAATCCTTTAGATAACTGCATGTTATCGCGAGACTTAATCAATTTTTGCTAGTTCCCTTCAAAATTCAGTTTGTCGCTAATTTGCACAATTCGTTTATTGCGTGATCTGCCGCGCAAATACTAAACAAAACTCTCAAAGCCCCTACATTTAACTTTTATGAGACATATTATTAACATCCTACAAGGAGAACAAAAGCCATGAGCCAAATACATAAACACGCTATTCCCGCAAACATTGCGGATCGTTGCCTGATAAATCCGGAGCAGTACGCAGAGAAATACCAGCAATCCGTTAACGAACCCGACACATTTTGGGGCGAGCAGGGAAAGATTCTTGATTGGATCAAGCCGTACAGCCAGGTGAAGAACACCTCCTTCGCACCAGGCAACGTGTCTATTAAATGGTACGAAGACGGCACCCTGAACCTGGCCGCAAACTGCCTTGACCGCCATCTGCAGGCAAACGGCGATCGTACCGCCATTATCTGGGAGGGCGATGACGCTACCCAAAGCAAAAACATTACCTATCGCGAGTTGCATCGCGATGTCTGCCGTTTCGCCAATACGCTACTGGATTTAGGCATTAAAAAAGGTGACGTGGTGGCCATTTATATGCCGATGGTGCCAGAGGCTGCGGTTGCCATGCTGGCCTGTGCCCGCATTGGGGCCGTGCATTCTGTCATCTTCGGTGGTTTCTCACCGGAAGCCGTCGCCGGACGTATCATCGACTCTAATTCACGCCTGGTGATCACCGCCGATGAAGGCGTACGCGCCGGACGCGCTATCCCGTTGAAAAAGAACGTCGATGATGCGCTGAAAAACCCGAACGTGAAGACCGTTGAACATGTGGTCGTCCTCAAACGTACCGGTGGTAAAACGGAGTGGCAGGAAGGCCGTGACCTGTGGTGGTCCGATCTTATCGAGAAAGCCAGCTCAGAACACCAACCGGAAGAGATGAACGCGGAAGATCCGCTGTTTATCCTGTATACCTCCGGTTCAACCGGCAAGCCGAAAGGCGTGCTGCACACTACCGGCGGGTATCTGGTCTACGCTGCAACCACCTTTAAGTACGTGTTTGATTACCATCAAGGCGATATCTATTGGTGCACCGCTGACGTGGGTTGGGTAACCGGACACAGCTACCTGCTGTACGGCCCGCTGGCCTGCGGCGCAACCACGCTGATGTTCGAAGGCGTACCAAACTGGCCAACGCCTGCGCGTATGTCACAGGTTGTGGACAAGCACCAGGTCAATATTCTGTATACCGCACCGACCGCCATTCGCGCACTGATGGCAGAAGGCGACAAAGCGATTGAAGGTACTGACCGTTCGTCGCTGCGTATCCTGGGTTCCGTTGGCGAGCCGATCAACCCGGAAGCGTGGGAGTGGTACTGGAAGAAGATCGGCAACGAAAAATGCCCGGTCGTCGATACCTGGTGGCAGACCGAAACCGGGGGATTCATGATCACCCCACTGCCGGGCGCTACCGAGCTGAAAGCCGGTTCTGCAACCCGTCCGTTCTTTGGCGTACAGCCTGCGATTGTCGATAACGAAGGTAATCCACTGGAAGGCGCGACGGAAGGTAACCTGGTGATTACCGACTCGTGGCCAGGCCAGGCGAGAACGCTGTTTGGCGATCACGAACGCTTTGAGCAAACCTACTTCTCTACCTTCAAGAATATGTACTTCAGCGGCGACGGCGCGCGCCGTGACGAAGATGGCTATTACTGGATTACCGGACGTGTGGACGATGTGCTGAACGTCTCTGGCCACCGTCTGGGAACGGCTGAAATCGAATCGGCGCTGGTGTCGCATCCGAAGATTGCCGAAGCCGCGGTGGTGGGAATTCCGCATAATATTAAAGGCCAGGCGATCTACGCCTACGTCACGCTGAATCACGGTGAAGAGCCGTCACCTGAGTTGTACGCCGAGGTTCGCAACTGGGTGCGTAAAGAAATTGGTCCGTTGGCAACGCCAGACGTGCTGCACTGGACCGACTCACTGCCGAAAACCCGCTCCGGCAAAATCATGCGCCGCATCCTGCGCAAAATCGCGGCGGGCGATACCAGCAATCTGGGCGATACCTCGACCCTCGCCGATCCTGGCGTCGTGGAGAAACTGCTCGAAGAGAAGCAGGCCATCGCGATGCCATCATAACAAAGTCCTGAAAATGCCGGATGGCGACGCGAAAGCGTCTTATCCGGCCTACAAATCTGACCCTACCCTCTCTTCACCGGGAGGGAAATATAAAAAACCTCCCCCAAAGGATTTCGTGTTACAGGAAGGCGGCAAGCGAGCACATCCCCAAGAGCATAGTTCACTATGTGACTGGGGTGGGCGAGTGCGGCCAACGAACCTGTAGCACGAAAGACGCAGGGGGACCTCTGGAGAGCTCTGTGATGAATGACCAAATTTATCAGCGGATAGAAGACAGTGCGCGTTTCAGGGAGTTAGTAGAAAAACGGCAACGGTTTGCCACCATTCTGTCCATCATCATGCTGGCAGTTTATATCAGCTTTATATTATTGATTGCCTTTGCGCCGGGCTGGCTGGGTACTCCGCTACACGCGGGAACCAGCGTCACCCGCGGTATTCCGATTGGGGTCGGTGTGATCCTTATCTCCTTCATCCTGACCGGGATCTACATCTGGCGGGCAAACGGTGAATTCGATCGCCTGAACAATGCGGTTCTGCACGAGGTTAAAGCATCATGAAGAGAGTCCTGACGGCGCTTGCCGCCACGCTGCCCTTCGCCGCAAACGCGGCGGATGCTATTAGCGGTGCAGTCCAACGCCAGCCAACCAACTGGCAGGCGATTATCATGTTCCTGATTTTCGTCATCTTTACGCTCGGCATTACCTACTGGGCGTCAAAGCGCGTACGTTCGCGTAATGACTACTACACCGCTGGCGGTAACATCACCGGTTTCCAGAACGGGCTGGCGATTGCGGGCGACTATATGTCGGCGGCATCGTTCCTCGGGATTTCCGCGCTGGTCTTTACCTCCGGTTATGACGGGCTGATCTATTCACTCGGCTTCCTGGTCGGCTGGCCAATTATTCTGTTCCTGATTGCTGAGCGTTTGCGTAACCTGGGTCGTTACACCTTTGCAGACGTTGCGTCTTATCGTCTGAAGCAAGGGCCAATCCGTATTCTGTCCGCCTGTGGTTCCCTGGTGGTGGTTGCGCTGTATCTGATCGCGCAGATGGTTGGCGCAGGTAAGCTGATTGAGCTGCTGTTTGGTCTGAACTATCACATCGCTGTCGTACTGGTTGGCGTGCTGATGATGATGTACGTTTTGTTTGGCGGCATGTTGGCGACCACCTGGGTACAGATCATCAAAGCCGTACTGTTGCTGTTCGGTGCCAGCTTTATGGCCTTTATGGTGATGAAGCACGTCGGCTTTAGCTTCAATAATCTGTTCACCGAAGCGATGGCGGTACACCCGAAAGGTTCAGCCATTATGAGCCCGGGCGGGTTGGTAAAAGACCCAATCTCCGCACTGTCGTTAGGTCTCGGCCTGATGTTTGGTACGGCGGGCTTGCCGCACATCCTGATGCGCTTCTTCACGGTTAGCGATGCCCGTGAAGCACGTAAGAGCGTGTTCTACGCCACCGGTTTTATGGGTTATTTCTATATCCTGACCTTTATCATCGGCTTTGGCGCAATCATGCTGGTAGGTGCAAATCCGGCGTACAAAGATGCTGCGGGCGCGCTGATTGGCGGTAATAACATGGCGGCGGTTCACCTGGCGAATGCGGTGGGCGGTAACCTGTTCCTCGGCTTCATCTCAGCCGTGGCGTTTGCCACCATTCTGGCGGTGGTTGCCGGTCTGACGCTGGCGGGCGCATCGGCAGTGTCTCACGACCTGTACGCTAACGTGTTCCGCAAAGGCGCCACCGAACGTGAAGAGCTGCGGGTTTCGAAAATCACCGTGCTGGTGCTGGGCGTGATTGCCATCGTGCTCGGCGTGCTGTTCGAAAACCAGAACATCGCCTTCATGGTCGGCCTGGCGTTCGCCATCGCGGCGAGCTGTAACTTCCCCATCATTCTGCTCTCTATGTACTGGTCGAAACTGACCACGCGTGGCGCAATGTTGGGTGGCTGGTTAGGCCTGCTGACGGCAGTGGTGCTGATGATTCTTGGTCCAACGATTTGGGTCCAGATCCTCGGTCACGAAAAAGCCATTTTCCCGTATGAGTATCCGGCGCTGTTCTCCATCAGCGTAGCATTCCTCGGGATCTGGTTCTTCTCTGCCACCGACAACTCAGAAGAAGGCAACCGCGAACGCGAGCAGTTCCGTGCTCAGTTCATCCGTTCCCAGACCGGGTACGGCGTAGAACAAGGTCGCGCGCACTAACTTCCCTTCTCCTCCGGCTTTCGGGCCGGAGGAATATATCTTTCCTCAGAACATCAGCCTCGCCACCAGCGGTGCCACCAGCACCATTACCACGCCGGAAAGCATCATCACCAGGCTGGCAACGACCCCTTCCTGCTGACCGAGTTCATAAGAGCGTGCCGTGCCCGCACCGTGCGATGCTGCGCCAAATCCTGCGCCTTTCGCCATCCCTTCACGAATGGAAAGCCGTAAAAACAGCACATCGCCGACCGCCATACCAAATACGCCGGTCACCACCACGAACAATGCCACCAGGTCCGGCTGCCCGCCCAACGGTTCTGCCGCCGCCAGCGCAAACGGTGTGGTGACGGAGCGCACCGCCAGACTGCGTTGGATCTCATCAGGCAACATAAACAGGCGCGCCAGCCATACGGAACTGGTGACGGCCACCAGCGTTGCCGTTACCACGCCCGCCGTCAGCGACATCCAGTGACGCTTAATCACGGCAAGGTTGTCATACACCGGAACAGCAAACGCGATGGTCGCCGGGCCTAACAACCACAGCAACCAGTGCGATTCACCAATATAGTTTTGCCATGAGATATGGCCGAAAACCAGCATCAGCACCAGCAGGGCCGGGGTGAGAACTAATGGCATCAGGGGTAATTTACGAAAACGGCGATACAGGCGCTTATTGGCAAAGTAGATACCCAGCGTAATCACCAGACACAACACGCTTAACTGGAAATTACTCACGGTTTAGCCTGCGCATTTCATAGCGATACACTTTATCCACCACCCACGCCGTTGCGCCGAGCACCATCAGCGTACTGATCGCAATCACGGCAAATATACGCCAGCCATCAACCAGCAACAGCTGCGTGTAGTTCACAACGGCGACCACCGCCGGGACAAAAAACAGCAGCATTTCAGCCAGTAACCAGCGAGCACCTGCGCGAATCCAGTTCAGCGGGATAACCCGACAGACAATTAACGCCAGCATCAGCACCATCCCGACCAGGTTGGCGGGAAGCGGCAGATGCAGCCAGGAGACAAGATATTGAGCAAATACAAAAAGACCTGCGTACAACAGAACCTGAACAGGAATCTGGAGTCGATGAATAACAGCAGGCGTCACGCGGCTTATCGCCACAGCCATGAGGGTATGTCCTTAAAAAATAGAGAGCGCCAGTATAGAGAGCCCCCTTCCAGGACTGAAATGAATTAAACTCATTGCAGGCATAGTCTTAAGGAATAATCATGGATATCAGAACGCTGCGATATTTTGTTGAGGTGGTTCGTCAGCAGAGCTTTACCCGCGCAGCGGAGAAGCTTTTTGTCACCCAGCCCACCATCAGCAAGATGTTGAAGAACCTTGAAGACGAGCTTAACTGCACGCTGTTAATCCGCGATGGTCGGCGACTGCTGTTAACCGACACCGGGCAGGTCGTTTTCGAACGCGGCCTGGCGATCCTTGCCGAGTTTCGCCAGCTTGAAGCGGAACTCAGTGACATAAATCACCTCAACAAGGGCGTGCTGCGCCTCGGTATCCCGCCCATGGTGGGGATGTTAATGGCTGGGCCGATCGGCCTGTTTCGCCAGCGCTATCCCGGCGTTGAGCTGAAGGTCTCTGAATTTGGCGGCTTAACCGTTCAGCAGGCGGTAATGAACGGTGACCTGGATGTCGCGATGACCGCGCTGCCGGTTGAAGAAGAGAGCGGTCTGGCAACCTTACCGCTTTTTAGCCATCCACTCTGCGTGTTGGTTCCTCGCTCCGGTCAGTGGACAACGTGCGAATCCATTTCCCCCGAGGCGCTGGCGGAACATCCGCTGCTTATCTACAACGAAGATTTCGCGTTGAGCCGCCAATTGCTTGAGCTGTTTAGCCAACACAACGTCAAACCCCGCATCGCGGTGCGCAGCGGGCAGTGGGATTTTCTGGCGGCAATGGTACAAGCCGGGGTCGGGATTGCCATTTTACCGGAGCCGATTTGCCAGCGGCTGGATAAGCAAACGTTGCGCTGGATCCCTCTGGAGAGTGACTTACGCTGGCAGTTGGGCATGATTTGGCGCGAAGGCGTGTATCTGTCGCACAGCGCACAGGCGTGGCTCAAATGCTGTGAAGGGTTTTGGCTACCGCAAGCGTCGTAAAATGCCGGATGCGGCTAACGCCTTATCCGGCCTACATCGGTATGCCGGTGTTGTAGGCCTGATAAGCGTAGCGCATCAGGCACGTTCACCCGCATTAAAATCCATGATTTCACCTGCCCAATCTTGCGGGTACAAACCGTGCCTCACATCACGATGAAATGTTGAAAAAGGCCAAGCCTGTACCTGCTTTACCCAACCGTGCTTCACCGGGTTAATGTAAATATAATCAACATGCTGGCGATAATCATGTTCATCACGGATGGTGTGCTCCCAAAAGCGAGATTGCCAGATATGTCGGGAAGACAATGAGTGGGTGAAATGCTTCTTAATTTCCCGCCAGCGAGAGGAATAATCCGCATCATTGCCAGGTAACGTCCATATACAATGCATATGCTCGGGTAAAACGACCCACGCATTGATGCGAAAAGGCCTAACCTTTTTGACCGCAGCGATTGCACACCGAAGCGCGTGAATGTTGTCTGTCAGAAGGTGGCTTCGACGGTCCTGCAGATTTACCGTAAAAAACCAGGTTCCCCCATTGATGTAATTTCGTCGATAGTTGGACATGTTTCCCCCTTTCCTCAACCGTATGGAGAAAAGAGGGAATCGACAAGAGGGATGGTTTCGTTCAGGAAAGCCGCTCGCAAATTACACGATGAATAATTTCTTGCAGCCAGTTGCGCGGCATTTGGCCCACCTTTCGCCGGATGCGGCTAACGCCTTATCCGGCCTACATCGCTATTGCCGGTCTTGTAGGCCAGATAAGCGTAGCGCATCAGGCACCCCCTTCGCCGGATGCGGCTAGCGCCTTATCCGGCCTACATCGCTGTTGCCGGTTTTGTAGGCCTGATAAGCGTAGCGCATCAGGCGCTATCGTTTACTGATTCTCAATCAACAGCGCTTCCAGCAAATCCAGGTCGTGCAGTAGTTTTTGCAGCGTTTCATTGCTGATTTCACGCGTGGCGCGCAGGTGATAAAGCTCCGCGCGTTCTGAACGCAGCGCTGCCAGGCGGAAACGTCGCTCGAGGTTTTCTTCCTGCATCGAGCTTTCCACATCGTTGCGCCCGTCGGCGCGTCGGCGCAGGTTACCAATCACGCGTGAACTCACCTCGGTGAGCAACTGGTTATCGATGTTCTCTTCGGTGTCTGCGGCCAGTCGCTCCTCCATTTTCTGGATCGCGACAATTGCCACTTCTGCCGTGGCGGCGCGGGCAATACGTTCCTCTTTCTGCTGCTGCGAGTGGTCTGCCACTTCCAGATGTTGTAGCAGAATCGGCAGCATCACCACGCCGACAAACAGCGAGAACAGGATCACGCCTGCGGCAAGGAAGATCAGCTCATATCGCGCCGGGAAGCCGCTACCATCCGGTAACAACAGTGGAATGGAGAGCACACCGGCGAGGGTAATTGCCCCGCGTACACCGGCAAAAGAGGCGATCATGATTTCACGCGTCGTCCAGGATCCAAACTCCATCGGTTTTTTCTTCAGGAAGCGCAGACTGAACTTTTTCATGGTCCACAGCCAGCCAAAACGTACCAGCATTAGCGCCACGTAAATCAGCACGACATCGGTAAACAGCATCCAGATTTCAACATTCGGATCGGCCTCGGCCGCCGCCAAAGAAGACTCCAGAATTCCCGGTAACTGTAGCCCTAACAGCAAGAAGACCATGCCGTTAAACACAAACTCCAGCATCGCCCAGGTACTGTTAGCACGTAAACGCATCGCCAGCGGCGCGCGGCGCATCACCCCGGAACGGGTGATCGTCATCCCGGCAGCGACCGCCGCGAGGATACCGGAAACGCCGATATGTTCCGCAATCAGGTAAGACGCAAACGGCAGCAGGAACAGCAGGACGATTTGCGTTGCCGGCTCGTCCCCGCCCCAGCGGCTGAGGAAGCGCAGGGAGCGGCCGTACAGCCAACTGACGACAAAACCAGCCAGGATGCCGCCAATCGCCACTTTGAAGAACTCAAGCGTTGCGCCACCAACGGTAAACACCATCGTCCCCATCGCCACGGCGACGGCAAACTTCAGAGAGACCAGACCGGAGGCGTCGTTCATCAACGCTTCGCCCTGCAGGATACCCATGATTTTCTTCGGTATACGTCCCTCTCCCACAATGCCGGAAAGTGCGACGGCATCGGTTGGCGATAGCACAGCAGCCAGAGCAAAGGCTGGGATGAGAGGGATCCCCGGCACCAGCCAGTAAATCATAAATCCAATGCCGACCACCGTGACCAGCACCAGCGCCAACGCCAGGCCGAAAATCTCTCGCCCGTGCTCGAGAAACTCACGCGTTGGCGTCTTCCAGCCATCGGCAAAGAGCAGCGGCGGGATGAACAGAACCAGGAACAGCTCAGGATCGAATTCCACATGCAAACCAAACGTCGGCCACGCCAGCAAGGCGCCGATGGCGATCTGCATAAGGGGTAAAGGAAGTTGGAAGGGCAATACGCGAGTAAATACCCCCGACAGCGAGACCACAAGGGTCATGATGAGTATGGTGAAAAAGATTTCCATGCGTTCCCTGTTTGCGATGTTTCTTATGATTGCTAATGAGAGGCGTCGTGCCTCAATTCTATCTAATTGAGAGTAACGCAAAAGACAACGAGTGTGTTCTGAAAATGAAAACGGGCGGCCAAAGCCACCCGTTTTTAGGATCGTCAGGAAATCAGAATCAGATAGCCCAACCGCCGGCGTAGAAGGCCACCAGCGCGATGGCGATCACCACGGTGCCGATGTTCAGTTTGCGCCATTCACCAGAAACGATGCGGCCAATTACCAGGGTAGCAAAGCCAATCATGATGCCGGTAACGATGTTACAGGTCAGCACGATAAATACGGCCGTCACTAGTCCTGCCATTGCGTCGACAAAGTCAGCGAAATCGATTTTCGCGACGTTGCTCAGCATCAACAGACCCACATACATCAGCGCAGGTGCCGTTGCGTACACAGGTACAAGATAAGAGAGCGGAGAGAGGAACAGGATCAGCAGGAACAGTACGCCAACGGTGATCGCTGTCAGGCCAGTTTTACCGCCTGCCGCCGTACCCGCTGCGGATTCAATGTAAACCGCCGCCGGAGCTGCGCCCACCAGACCAGAGAACACGCTGCTCAGGGAGTCAGTGGTCAGCGCCTTACCACCGTCGATAATCTGTCCGTCTTTATCCAGCAGATTCGCCTGTCCGGCTACCGCGCGGATGGTTCCGGTTGCATCGAAGACAGCGGTCATGACCAGCGCCAGCACGCTCGGCAGGACAATCGGGTTCAGTGCCCCCATGATATCCAGGCTGCCGATCAGCGAGTTGCCGTTTTCATCACTCAGAGACGGCATGGCAAAAATGCCGGAGAAATGCACGGCCGGGTCGAAAATCAGACCAACCACGGAAATACCGATAATGGTCAGCAGAATGCCACCCGGTACTTTCAGTTTTTCGAGGCCAATAATCACCGCCAGACCAATTAACGACATAATGACCGGGAAGGTATCGAAGTCACCCAGCGCAACCGGCAGGCCGTCCAGCGGGTTCTTAATTACCAGACCGACACCGTTTGCCGCAATCAGCAGCAGGAACAGGCCGATACCAATCCCCGTACCATGCGCAACGCCCTGCGGCAGATTGCGCAGGATCCAGCTACGGATACCGGTCGCGGAAATGATGGTAAACAGGACACCCATCAGGAACACCGCACCCAGCGCAACGGGCACGCTAATATGTTGGCCCAGCACCAGGCTGAATGCGGTAAATGCGGTCAGAGAAATGGCGCAACCAATTGCCAGCGGCAGGTTTGCCCACAGGCCCATCACAATAGAACCGACGCCCGCGACCAGACAGGTCGCCACAAATACAGCAGCAGGTGGGAACCCGGCTTTACCCAGCATCCCCGGAACCACAATAACGGAGTAGACCATGGCCAGGAAGGTCGTTAATCCGGCAACGACTTCCTGACGAACGGTACTGCCGCGGAGCGAAATTTTAAACCAGGCGTCGAGTGAACCGCCGGTACGCGCTGAAGGCGTAGACATAGAAAACATCCCCTGAGAGTTTATTTTTTCGTCATTATGCGTGCTGGACAATCCACTGCCTGCTAAACGTTTTCTCCATGTGCCAGGTTTGCGTCAATAGGGGTGTCGCAAAAAAGCAAACGTTTAGCTCCGCGCATAAAAAACGGGTGGTAAAAAAAAGCAAACGATTATCCAGCGATCATACGCTGGTTATCAACTGAACTTTGCCGCTTTTTACTCATTTCTTCTTATAACGCGCAAGAAATAACCAGTCGATGCGCAAACGTTATCGTCAATGCGCAATTTGGCAACAAATTTCGCGGAGTTATTACAACATCGGCGTGTTTATTTCGCGCAACTCGCGCAAGAAAACAGGTGAAGATGCGTAAAATTTTTTGGCTAAAAAATCACCATTTCACTGGCAAATGGAGAGAGGTGGCTTACACTTACATTATCAACACAGGCCGGAACCTCCCCTAATGTGCTCGACTGAGGGGTGTTGATGTCGGGGGAAACCCTCCCGTGAACCAGCGGGATAGAGTGAAAGACAAAGACCGGAACCAAACTAAAGCGCCCTCTGTGGCGCTTTAGTTTTATATCCTTCATACCCGTCACATATTTTAAACCAATTAATCATCTTCCAGCAGGCGCGCTCCGGTCCCCTGCTCACCAAGCTGATCGCCAGGGTTACGCAACGGGCAATCGCTACGTGACAAGCATCCGCAACCAATACACCCATCCAGCTCATCGCGTAACGCCACCAGAGTATGGATGCGTCGGTCCAGTTCTTCACGCCATTGCGAAGAGAGCTGCTTCCACTCTTTGGCACTAAGCGAATGCCCCTCAGGTAATACCCCTAACGCGTCACCGATCGTGGCCAGCGGGATCCCGATGCGTTGAGCAATCTTGATTATCGCGACGTAACGCAACACATCACGTTTGTATCGGCGCTGATTGCCGCTGTTGCGCATGCTACTGATTAACCCTTTGCTTTCATAGAAATGCAGGGTCGATACCGCCACGCCGCTACGTTTGGCGACTTCACCTGGTGTGAGCAGCGCTTTTATCCGGGGTAATTTCTTTTCCATAAATCGCTTTACCTCAAGTTAACTTGAGGAATTATACTCGCCCACAGACAAAACGACGAATCGAATACTGAGAAAGAGGCAGCCCTATGTCCCATCAGCAGATTATTCAGACCCTTATTGAATGGATTGATGAACATATCGATCAACCGCTGAACATTGAGGCGGTGGCGAAAAAATCAGGTTACTCGAAGTGGTATTTACAAAGAATGTTCCGCACGGTGACGCGCCAGACCTTGGGTGACTACATCCGCCAGCGTCGGCTTTTGCTGGCCGCCGTTGAACTGCGGACAACTGAGCGACCTATTTTTGATATCGCGATGGATCTTGGTTATGTGTCGCAACAAACCTTCTCGCGTGTGTTTCGCCGCGAATTTGATCGTACTCCCAGCGACTACCGCCATCGTCTGTAAGATTATTGCCCGCTCTGCGTCAGTATGGCGGGCGACCGTTGTATCCAGTGCATGAACTCCTGCGGCGGCAGCGCCTTCGCAAAATACCAGCCCTGACAATACTGTACGCCGCGTTCAAGCAGCCATTCGATTTGCTCCTTCGTTTCCACCCCTTCCGCAATCGTCTTCAGGTGTAAGCTTTGTGCCATCTCAATAATATGTTCGGCAATCAAGTGACTGGTGCTGTTAGTGGACAACGTGCTAATAAACGATTTGTCGATCTTCAGGATATCGACATTCAGCGCTGACAAATTATGCAGATTGGAATATCCCGTGCCAAAATCATCAAATGCCACTTCATAACCCGCTTTGCGGAACGCCTGGATTACGGGGGTCATTTTATGTACATCTATGAACCCACGCTCGGTCACTTCGACTTTAATTTGCTGGGCCGCCACGGAGTACTCACGATTTTTGTCGTTAATCAGAGCAATCAATCGGGATGAATGAAAGTCAGAAGCGGAAAGGTTAATCGATATAGAAAGCTGAGGATGCGCCGAAAGAAAATACCCCAAATCGTTGAACACCTCTTCAACGACATAATCCGTGATCCGCTCAATCATTCCCTCTTTTTCAGCCAGCGGAATAAACTCCGTCGGGCTCATCACCTCACCTTTACAGCCCGGCCAGCGCAGCAGAGCTTCAGCACCAACACATTGCCCATTCTTAATATCAATAATCGGCTGGTAATGCAGGCAAAGCTGACGTTTTTTGATCGCGCGTTTTAGCAAACGCCGAGGGGATAAGTATTCCTGGCGCGTGCGCCACCACATTAGCAATATCAGGATGCTGCAGATAATCCCGAAGGGGATGGTTAATACCGCCTCGTGATAGAAAATCTGACTTACGCGGTTGTCTGAGGTCGACACAATAATCGCAATTGGACGTTTTTCAGAATGCACGATGGTGTAGAAGCGATCGTCTTGTTGAAAGGTCGAGGCTTCACCGCGTATGAGCGGCGCGAATTGCGCAATATTTGCCGCTTCGCTGGCAGAGAAAAACGTATCTGTTACTGTGTCATACACGCCCCAGGAGAGATCCGGATCATCTGACATGACTTCGCTGTAGGACAATGGATTGATGACTGCGACGTAGTTCCCGCGTTGCATGTACGTCATTCTGTAGCCAGCGAAAAAAGGGGTATCGCGGTAGTAATAGATGGCGATATCCGGCGTACGTTTATAGTCAGGTGTCGGCATAATATAAGTAACAGGCGGCGTCATAGACGTAGAGCACAAAAAATGATCGCCCTGCGCATAAATTAGCTCACTGATATATAAACGACCGCGAATAATATTTAGCATACTTTTCTGATGTGCCGGGGTACACATCTTACCCTGATACAACTGGGCCATATCACGCGCCAAATCAGCTTGTAGGATCACCAATTCTGTTTTATTTAACACCAGTTGAGCAAAAGAGCGGAGTTGGCTATGGGTTTCGGTCATCGCCCGGATGTGCGCAAACCATATCGCCAGCACCACGGGGAACAATACCACCATGAATGTTCCCAGGAACTTCAGCATCTTGCGTCGCGCACTGTGATTCATGTCAGCCCTATTTCCCTGTTTCGTATATGCCAGAACCCATCAAGGCAGGATGCTATAAACACCGACTGATTAAGTTGCATGAATCTATCAGTATTAGCAACAGACTTCTCTATGTAAAAGTCTGATAATAGTTGATGATGATATTATTTTTCCGTAAGGCAAACTTAAAGTTATGCTTATTTCATAACGTTATTATCCCCACGGAGTAATTTTTTATGAGCATTATCCTGGCTGCATTTAAGAAATTCATTAAATTTTTTTAACGTTTAATTTAGGATAAATATAACAAGTAGATTAAATGTATGTTTAAAAGATGGTTATTTATTATCAACTCTTCATTAAACAAAACCACACATTTAGAGTGGTTATAAGCCTACAAAAATAACGGCCAATACTGGTGAACAAACGACCAGATGTGATATAGTTCACAAAAATCATGTAACAGAAACAATGTTTCATTCATGTTATTGCCCGTCGATAGCCAGAGTATCACACCCTCGGTGAACACCCCCGCGCTGTCCTGGGCATCCAGACTTTCTGAGGACGTTTTTCATGGCGACAATAACAACTGGCGTGGTTCTTCTGCGGTGGCAACTACTCAGCGCGGTGCTGATGTTTTTAGCCAGTACGCTCAATATCCGTTTTCGTAAATCAGATTATATTGGCCTGGCCGTCATTAGCAGCGGTTTGGGGCTGGTTTTTGCCTGCTGGTTTGCGACTGGATTGCTCGGCATAACCCTGGTGGATATGTCCGCTATCTGGAAGAACATTGAAACCGTAATGGTTGACGTGATGAGCCACACACCGCCAGATTGGCCGATGGTGTTGAACTGATAACAAAATTGCATATGGCTACCCCAGTCTTGAGGTAGCCATTATTTTCAGCGTAGCGCAGTGGGATTAGAACGGTAGTTCACATATAAAACCGATAAAGAAGGACAACCCATTGATTAAGTTAGCTTTAAAATAAAAAACGCTACATATGTTAAGTTAACACATACATTTCAGTACATCAGTCAATGCGTTTTGTAAAAGATGGGACCAAATGTAAAGATAGAAAGTTTACAATTTACACATTCACTCGTCGTTTGGCGTATGAAGAGTATCTTCTAAACCTGTTGCTTCATAGGCTTCTTCAGAAACAGGAACGACGTGCAAATGAACATTTTCAGACAATAGGAAAAACTCGCCTTTCTCAATTAAGAGCATTTCTTCCATACTACATACAAGACTTTCAGAGAGTTTTTTATCCATCTAAAATCCTTTAGATGAAAGGATCATCTGTTAATTGTGTTTATCAGCAGGTTATTATATCACTTTAAAACTTTGACCTGCACCCATCATTAGATACTTACAATAGCGTGTTTACAGCAATACTCGCAGGTATAAATGCCTGCCTTAACTTCGCAGAGAATATTAATTGTCTGCCATCGGGGGGGAACGCTTTACCAGCCGTGAGATAATGCGGGCTGCAGTGTTCAACTACATAGAGATAGAGTGTGATTGCAATCGGTGGCGTCGCCACAGTGCCTGCTGCGATCTCAGCTAGGAGCAGTTTGAAAACCAGTCCCTCACTTATAGGTGTGTCCACATTACACGGGTAAGATCAGTAAACCATATCAAGCCCCACCACATCGAGCATTACGTAAGAAGCCGTCTGGCAAATGAAATTTCTTAGCGTACGCTTCAAAAAGAAATGCGGATCTGCGAGCGGCTGAGGCCACTGCAGGCAAAACCAAACCGTCTGCTCCAAAGCATAAGAATTTGATTCATGATGTGCTCGCCCTCGTACGTAGTAAAGGCAAAGGCATCGCATTGCCGATGGTGATTACGCGCTATTTAGGGGCTGTGAACAGAAGAAACGGTGCAGTCGGCAAAATCACTTAAGACGTGGCAACAGGCGCTGGCGCGTGGGGATGTACTGTTGCGTGTTGTATCCGGCACCAAAGGCGGCAGACCGAGAAATACAACGGTCGCTAGGTGCAATGAGTTGGTGCACGGCTTAAATGCTGCGGTAGCATATTCGGTCGCGCACGGTAGTAAGTTGGTCGATAAACTTGGGCTGAGGAGTGCGATCGCTACGTAAATGTGTTTAAGGATGCGAGTTTTTCTGGGAAAAAGCGCCGCACAGGCTGAGATATGCAGATATACGAGAGACTACAGAGTAGCATAGGAAAAATTGCCTTAGCAGGAAAGAAGCTGAGGCCATGGTTTCGATGGATTTGGAACATGGAGATGGAAAAGGTTGCAATGTTTCGAGAGTTTATGGTAGATAAATATCAAAAAATATTACTGGTTAATAAATCAAATGAAAATTGCACACATATATATAAAAAAGTACAAAATCCTTAACGAAATAAACATACCTATAAACGCAGAGCACGATTGTAACTTCAATCATGGCTGCATAGAAATAAATAAAAAAGAAAAAGATTTAGTTCCCGAAAAATATTATGATGAAATCTCTCTCTCAGCTGTAATTGGTGAAAATGGCGTAGGTAAAAGCACGTTACTTGAATTCATAGAAGCCTCCTTTAGTTATGTTAACGGCTCAGGAATAATTGTTTGGCACGATCCCGATAGTGGATACCTAATACATGTATACAACATGAATGTTAAACAAGTTAATAATACATCTCAATTCCCACATGAAATATATTACCTTTATGAAACTACGTTATTCAAGGAAAACGTAAAAGTAATAAAGATAAATAATCTGCCGAGCCCTACCGGAGAATCGAAAAATAAAAAATCAAGACATGTCAAAAATATACCGCTATCAAAGATAGAAATAAATACTAAAGACCGTTTTTTACGGACGTACACCTATCTCCTACATAATCCAAGAGGGAATAAGCTCAAGGGTTCTCAAGCAAGCTTTGAATTTATATTTAACCACCACAACCTTAACGATATAATTGAGTTGAATAATAAATATAACATCAAGCGGGGCAACTCAAATAGTTACGTCGTCAACAAAATTGATAAAATATTTAGTTATAAATATGAGTCAACTAACACCATAGATGAAATAATTGACCAGATATTAGATGCTACATGTTTATCTACGCTAAAATCATTAGTATCAGGACTCAAATATGAATCCAGTGAACTCAACATGCATTTAATTGAGTTAATCTCATCCTACTTGAATAACAGAAGTTACGGTGTGGAAAATGCGAATCAATCCTTTGAGTTATGCCTTAAAGGGCTTAACAAAAATTCAATCTCAGAAAAATTATTAGAAAATTATATTTACGGTTTTAGGTCACTTTCATACTTATTAGAAAACAAGATTATTTTTAAAAAAAATAACATAGAAAGTATAGTAATTGAAGATGAAAGAATCACGGTAAAAACTGAAAGTGCAGAAGAAGCCTATCGTGGTGTCAAACACCTCGACGCAATACCAAGAGTGATTAAGCATAATATTTCATATGGATGGAAAGGTTTCAGTAGTGGAGAGTATGCATTAATAAAATTCTTTTGCGAACTTGAAGCAGCAGTATTAAAGTTACAAAAAAAAACCAAAAGCTTTATATTTATAATTGATGAGGTGGATTTATATCTTCACCCTGAGTGGCAAAGAGAGTTCATTGATGAGCTAATTGAACATTTAGCATCTCTTCGAATAAACATGAAGTCACAAGTGATATTAACTACTCACTCTCCCATCATCATAAGCGACTTTCTATCTGAAAATATAGTAGCACTTAATAAAAACAATTCTGGTCAAGTGGAAAAAATTAGTTCCAGCGGATTTGGAACGCCGATATCTGAGCTCTACATTGATGGAATGCATTTATCATCAACTTTTGGATCTCGCTCAAAAAGATATATTGATGACATAATTGAAAGTCGTGACAACCTTGACGAATTCCAGAAAAAACTCATCGAGAAAATTAAAAGTAAAAATATCAGATTAATGCTTGGAGCGTCCCAATGATTAAAACCACCCCGCGATTCACGAAGGATTTCATGGTTCGCTATAGAAATGAAGTATCTGTTAAAAAAGTTTTCAAAGAAATATGTGAGATTAATCAATTTGTACCATATGAAAGCAAGAGAATATTTGAATATTATTTTAGCTTAAACAATATAATTAAATTAACATTGCTCCCGGCAAATTATTTAAAATGGTATGTAAAAGAACTGGAAATAAACTTACCAATAATAATCCAAAGATATAACCCCACCATATTGCTTACTGATTTTGATATTAGTAAACTGTCCATGCTTCCTGAATCAACGAGGAACAAGGCTGATAAGCTTAAAGTAATCGATTGTTTACAACTTGTAATTGCTGAGCTTAACAGAATAAAATGTGTAAAGAATGAAATAATCGTTGATGAGTTAATCTCTTACATTAACAATTCTACATTACCGGGTGACATTAGAAAAAGCCTTGAAAAAGTGAAAGGATTCCTAAATGGCAAACCTGGCGTATTGAATGAAATATACCCTACAAAATTTCCCATTTGGGTTAATATGCTCGAAAAAGCATTTGATTACGAACATGTTAGTAAAAAATTTGGTCATGAAATAAATGGTTTCTATAACATTGGCTATTGTCCATATTGCAATGATGAACCGATACACTCCATCCAGTCTACACGAAAGACCTTTAGACCACCTCTTGACCATTTTTTACCTAAAGCTCTTTACCCTTTTTTAGCAGTATCAATATATAATCTAATACCTTCAGGAACCAGATGTAACAACTCATTTAAGCTTATGAGAGACACAAGAACTGCTTCTAATCCTAATTTAATTACAGATCAGATCCCACATCAGGCAGTTTTTTTAATTAACTACATCCCAGATGTCAAGATCTCTACAAACAATATATCGATTGACATTTTAAATGTAAGCGAAAAATTCAAAGTTAACACCGAAATATTTGGCCTATATGATGTTTATAACAAACCAGATACTAAGCAAGAAGTTGCTTGGATAATGGAAAGAATTGAATTCTTAAGGGACTCCGGAACTCTCAATGAGACATTAAATGATTTTAATAGATTTTACCTACATCTAAAAATTCAATTAGGGGAAAAGGCAAATAATTTTAGATGGAAAAAGTTGCTTTTAGACACAGTTAATCAAATGACCAACTCAAGCTTCAATGCCTGCATATAGATTTAAGCCGCTTCACCTCAGGAACTTCCATGCCACCAAACTTCTTGCGCCAGGTGTAGAAAGTGGCATCGGAAATGGCGTGCTTGCGGGCAGAAACTCCGGCTTCCGCTTCGCGGAGAATACTGATGATCTGTTCGTCGGAAAAACGCTTCTTCATGGGATGTCCTCATGTGGCTTATGAAGACATTACTAACATCGAGGTGTATTAATCAACGGGGAGCAGGTCAGCCCGTACCTACATCATGCACAGCGTGGATACGAGCTTTAAGAATTGCGTCCTGAACCTCGACCGAAACTACTTTAATCTGTTCGGCCAGTTGCCCACCAACCAAACCTTTTTTTATCTCTTCACGGAGCATCAATGCTCGTTTTTCACGTGAAGTATGTTGATAGGCCCTAGTATCTCTTGAATTGGTTCTACCAAACCATGAAGTTTGCAACAGATCGCTTAAACCACCCTCATCAAGTAAGGTGTTGAGCGTATGCCGGAAGTGGTGACTAGTAAAATCAACATCAATATTACTAGAGGTATATTTAGCGGCAAGCCTAGGTAAATAGCGTAGGAAAGTGGTGAACATGGACTGGCTACAACTTGCCGCCAACCAGTGAGCATAGTATCCACTGGAAATTCCCAGCGAACGAATAAACAACAAATCCTTAATATAGTATTTATTTCCGAATTGGTCAGTATGAATAGCCAATAGATATGTGTCCGAGAAATCTCGACAACAATACTTTATGATCTCGGATTTATAGGTATAGTAAACTGGGTATAATGGACTACGTCCAGTTTTGGTGAAAGCATTATTATCAGGCCATGCAAATTTTTTCTTTCTTAACCAACCAGTAGTAGCCAAAACAGTATCACTTATTCCAAGCTTAACTAGCTCATTAGAATATATTTTTTTATCATCTGGAATTTTTTGCAAAAATCTTATATCAGGGCCGCCAACTCTAAGCATTTCTTCAGCAGTTATTCGAGCATCTGACGTTAATTCGGAAACTTCAACCAGAAGATCCCCGACAATAGAACTCATTTCTGACGATAAAAATAATCTGCGCTTCGGCGTGAATACCTTCCCACGACTAGCTTTCCGAGGGAAGTATTCTATATATGCATTCCCCTCGGCATCAAACGACAGCTGTTGATTGGGTAATAGTGAAACTTCACTAAAGCGACGTCCTGTGCAAGCAAGAAAGGTCAACATCAAGACATATAACCTATATTTATGCTTACTTGGAACCTTTAAATAAAGCTCACCTATGATTCGATACACATCAGGAGCAATGAGCTTATTCGACTTTGTTTCTAAAACACTAGGATCATCTAACCTTTTATAGTTTAATCCTCCTGAAATATCAGGACGCGTCATATTGATATATTTATATTGCAATAAAACTCTGCATAACCCATTAGCATCACAGTGTGCACTAAATTCTGCAACATGCTTGTGGATATTATAAGCCGTTGATTCACTATAATGCGTTGAGACTAATGCACATGCATTATCGAGCGTTTCTCGTGTTATATTAGTTAGATCCTGCGCTAATTGCTTGGCTGCGAAAGCTACATAACCTATGGCCGTAATAAAATTATGTTGATTGGGCGTTGATTGATGCTTTCTATGGAATCGTAGAATAAATAGCGATTTTGCCACTTCCGCCCAATTACCGATAAATAGCTCCCCTCCTAATTTTGGTGAAAGTGAAAACTTGAAAGAGGCTGACTTCACATGTTTGCCTGACTGTTCAATCAGACGACCAGCAAAAATTTGCCAAACTGAATCAGTCCAAATTACAGACTCAAATCCCTCAAGCCTCATTATTTTTGCTCTGTAAACCAAATGAGTAAGGTTTTCCTTTCTATCGCGTTCAACTCGATTAATGAAAGGAATGACTTTAAACTTTCGATTAGAACGGCCATCAGTCATTACTGATACCCTCCTCACAAAACTTAACCACCTGTGCAACTGCCATTATCACTTCATCAAGTTGTATCCCTAATCGCGAATTTTCGTACTTCTCTAAGCGCTCTTCACGGCTGGCTAGTAGGCATTCCAACACATTTTCATGGTCAGCATTACGATAAGGCTGAAATTTGGGACATACATAACATGAGTAAGGCGGATCTAGATGGCATACAGTTATTTCCCCGCATACGCCGACATCAATTATTTCAGATGAATCTTGTTCATCTAGAAATATTAAATGCTTGTCATTGCGCTCACCATTGATAGCCTCTTCATCACTAGAGATCAGATTACCCTTGAAGAAATCAAGATATTTAGAGAATCCTTTCGCCATCGCTTTATCGAGATGCCCTACTATGTTACCTGCCATATCAAAATAAACATTTACATTTTGCGTGTCTGTATGATCCAATATTCTGGCTAACTCTCGCTTACTAATCCCTTCAGCAACCAAACCTGTAGCTAAGGAATAACGTAGACGCCGAGGGGTTACATGTAATAACTCCCCGGTAAAAGGAGATATTATTTTGTGGCGCTTAACAAAAGCTTTTATTAGATTAGCTATCCCAATCGACATCATATTGAATGCTTCATCCCATCTTTTTGACTCAATAGCATAGCGATTTTTATTAAAGTTTATAAATAGTGGCCTCGTAACTTCTACAGGATGCCCCATTATTTCTAGAACAAGCTTTTTGTCTCTCGAAGCGTCAATAAGTGCCAAAAGATGTTCAGCGATCTGCGGCTCTAAGTATTCATCAACCATGTCATCTCTAGGAGTTAATTGTCTCTTTTTGATTCTCGGCATCTTTAAGACATAACATGGAGTGACAGTTTCAGGAGCTAAATTGACGAGATCGGTTTCTTTTAAAAAGGTTAAGTTCGCAGGATTTCGCCCGAATGCAATAGAAAGAGCTACAGCAGCTTTCTGCTGTAAATGCTCATAAATTAAACTCTTATCCTGCTTGAGTGCATTTAAAATTGGCTGTAGTTCAAATGTTCTATGTAATGGGCCATGATTCTGGTCTTCTTGCCTGACGGCCTCGCCTTTGGGATTACCCGGTATTTCAAGAGCCTCAAGCTCTTGTGCGTAATCAATAGAAAACCCAAGCTCAGGATAATTTTCAGCACACCATATATACCAACGTATAGGACGATATAAAGCCCATAGCTTATTTTTTTTACGCGCGTGGCTGATAATATATTCCATCAGAACAACAAGACGTTCTTCAAACTGTTGTATTGGAACCCCGGCTATAAGAGAAAAATGAGTTTGGCGAGAAACTATTGTTGCAGATATATCGCTCCAATAAGCACACCCCGAATGTGATGAAACTCTAGTCGCCTGTTCAATAATACATAATATTATCGCTTCTTTTAATTTTTCATTTTCTATTCGAGTAAAATCAAGCTTGCTATGTCTATAGAAAAGAGGTAAAACAAAATTATCTTCTGTAATATCAACTTTAACGCCTTCTCGGGTATAAAAGTAGGGCGGCAGCCCTAATTTATGATCTAAATCATGGGGTAATTGATGCAATTGCTGTTTCATTTAATTATCCCTGCAATCAATTTACGCTGATACTCTGAGAGAGCCTGATAAGCCCTCTCCTCAATCTCTTGTGCAATGTATATTGATTGAGACTCTAGACTTGAATCTCCGCGTAACATAGCCAAAGCTTCCCTTCTTCGATCCTCTTCCAAACCTGCAGCCCTCAAAGCTTTCTCCATACGACTAGAGAATGTATGTCTTAACGATTTAGGTGTCAGCATTTCAGGTAATGAATCAGCATACGTGCTCCGAAGACGAGAAAAAAGCTGAGTTAAAGATGAGTGTGACAAAGGCTCGCCTTCATCACTTAGTATTAAATAATTAGTCGAGTTATTCGATTTTCTCTCTAAGAAATCTCGCCATTCTACGATGTATCTATCCAAAATTTGTAGAAAATACCGCCCTTCCAGGGGCAATACTCTGCCATTCCGCTTTACACTTGGTCTTGGCCTTCTTATATCGAAAGGGTCTGGCGGTCTTCGTTTGATTGTCACTGCTGAAATCGCCCCTATTTGTATATCCTCAACACGTAAACTGAGCAATTCTCCTGGACGTATTCCACAATTAAGCATCATCGACACGATTACAAAATTTCTGCATTTCACTGGCTGAAATAATCCGAAAGAGTTAGGGCTTTCTGGGTCCAAACACTTAAGTAAAAATTCAGTTTCATCACTTGTTAAATACTTTCTAGAAATACTTCCCCGCTTAGGGGTATTAATGAATGCTTTATCGATCCATGAATTTATACGTTTTCTCTCACACTTGAGACTGTCATATTTTTCGTCACCTAACGGCAGCAAAGATATAAAAATATCAATGACCCACATAAAATACTGTCTAATAGTTACTAACCTACTATTAAACGTGTGAGGGGAAACAACAGCCCCCTCAACCTCCATATCTTTTCTCAAGTATTCTATCAAACCTCCGCAATATTCTGCCTCTGTAAAGAACCTGCCATTTCTTAACCTACACTCTAGAACAATCTGCTTATTTGCAAGCCATCTATATAAGACTGACAGTTCTCGGAGATTTCTAAGTAACGTGTTTGTACTTAGATGTCTTCGGCTCAATAGGAACTCATTTGGTAGCGGTATAGGTAATTCGTTATGGTCCAAAAGAATTGGCAATAAATCACCAGTTTTATGGCCAACAGTGACGATTCTCATTCGTCCTCCTAACCTTACATAACCAACTTTATCCGGAGTAATATAATTACAAACGATACTTTATAAGAAACATTATAGTTACACTTTCTGCGAACATAAAAAAACCCTCAGTATCTTTACAAATACTGAGGGTTTAAATTCAACTTAACTTATTAATTCTTAAACTCTTACGATTTATGAAAAACTTGTAAAAGTTACAAATTAATATTTATCAGAGTTAGAACGGAATATCGTCGTCGAAATCCATCGGCGGCTCATTAGACGGTGCTGCCGGCGCTGACTGTTGCGGGCGAGACTGTGCGCCGCCGCTGAACTGGTTACCACCCTGCGGCTGCTGAGGTTGACCCCAACCGCCCTGCTGCTGACCGCCACCTGCCGGAGCACCACCACCCTGACGACCACCCAGCATTTGCATGGTGCCGCCAACGTTAACCACAACTTCTGTGGTGTACTTTTCTACGCCGGACTGATCGGTCCATTTGCGGGTACGCAGCTGACCTTCGATATAGACCTGAGAACCTTTACGCAGATATTCGCTGGCCACTTCCGCCAGTTTGCCGAACAACACAACACGGTGCCATTCAGTCTGCTCTTTCATTTCACCGGTCGCTTTATCACGCCAGGATTCGGAAGTAGCCAGCGTAATGTTGGCAACTGCGCCACCATTCGGCATATAGCGTACTTCCGGGTCCTGGCCCAGATTACCGACGAGAATCACCTTGTTTACGCCTCTGCTGGCCATGATCGTGTCTCCTGAAAAACGTTACTGAATAAGTGTAAGCGCGGGATTGTAGCATTTCCAATAGCGCTTTTACTACGTTGCGAAGTTGATTCCAGTAAACAACCCCAGCCAGACATTGTTGCACAGACGTCTGCGTTTTGCATTCCAATACTGTATATCCATTCAGGTCAGGTTGTGTCATAATTAACCGTTCGTGATCGCCGGTAGCACCATGCAGCCAGGCAAAAAAGCGTTTAATCCGGGAAAGATGAATGGATAAGATCGAAGTTCGGGGCGCCCGCACCCATAATCTCAAAAACATCAACCTCGTCATCCCGCGCGACAAGCTGATTGTCGTCACCGGGCTTTCGGGCTCAGGCAAATCTTCGCTCGCTTTCGACACCTTATATGCCGAAGGGCAGCGTCGTTACGTTGAATCCCTTTCCGCGTACGCGCGTCAATTTCTGTCGCTGATGGAAAAACCGGACGTCGACCACATTGAGGGGCTCTCTCCTGCCATCTCAATTGAACAAAAATCGACGTCCCATAACCCGCGATCCACGGTAGGTACAATTACCGAAATTCACGACTATCTGCGTCTGCTGTTTGCCCGCGT
Source organism: Citrobacter sp. MGH105 (assembly GCF_001037485.2). NCBI lineage: Bacteria > Pseudomonadati > Pseudomonadota > Gammaproteobacteria > Enterobacterales > Enterobacteriaceae > Citrobacter > Citrobacter sp. MGH105. The sequence continues at coordinate 4,707,836 of NZ_CP073048.1, forward strand.
TGGCGAGCCGCGCTGTCCGGATCACGACGTCCCCCTGGCAGCGCAGACCGTAAGCCAGATGGTGGATAACGTCCTGTCGCAGCCGGAAGGTAAGCGTCTGATGCTGCTGGCGCCGGTGATCAAAGAGCGTAAGGGCGAGCACACCAAAACGCTGGAAAACCTGGCAGGCCAGGGCTATATCCGCGCCCGTATCGACGGTGAAGTCTGTGACCTTTCCGATCCGCCCAAGCTTGAGCTGCAAAAGAAACACACCATTGAAGTGGTGATTGACCGCTTTAAAGTCCGTGACGATCTCACCCAACGACTGGCGGAATCCTTTGAAACCGCGCTGGAACTGTCCGGCGGTACGGCGGTCGTTGCCGATATGGACGACCCGAAAGCGGAGGAGCTGCTGTTCTCCGCCAACTTCGCCTGCCCTATCTGCGGCTATAGCATGCGCGAACTGGAACCGCGGCTGTTCTCGTTTAACAACCCGGCGGGCGCGTGTCCAACCTGTGACGGTCTCGGCGTGCAGCAATATTTCGATCCTGATCGGGTGATCCAAAACCCGGAACTGTCGCTGGCCGGTGGTGCTATCCGCGGTTGGGATCGCCGTAACTTCTATTACTTCCAGATGCTTAAGTCTCTGGCGGAACACTATAAGTTCGACGTTGAAGCCCCGTGGGCCAGCCTGAACCCTGCTGTGCATAAAGTGGTACTTTACGGTTCCGGTAAAGAGAATATCGAATTTAAATACATGAACGATCGTGGTGATACGTCCGTACGTCGCCATCCGTTCGAAGGCGTATTGCACAATATGGAGCGCCGCTATAAAGAGACGGAATCCAGCGCAGTACGTGAAGAATTAGCCAAGTTCATCAGTAACCGTCCTTGCGCCAGCTGTGAAGGGACGCGTTTACGCCGGGAAGCCCGTCACGTATTTGTTGAAAATACGCCGCTGCCTGCGATTTCTGACATGAGCATCGGTCATGCAATGGATTTCTTCAACAATCTGAAGCTCGCAGGTCAGCGGGCGAAGATTGCCGAGAAAATTCTTAAAGAGATTGGCGATCGTCTGAAGTTCCTGGTCAACGTCGGCCTCAACTACCTGACGCTATCGCGGTCGGCGGAAACACTCTCCGGCGGTGAGGCCCAGCGTATTCGCCTGGCAAGCCAGATCGGCGCGGGTCTGGTCGGTGTAATGTACGTACTGGATGAGCCGTCTATTGGCCTGCACCAGCGCGATAACGAACGTCTGCTGGGTACGCTTATCCACCTGCGTAATCTGGGTAATACCGTTATTGTGGTCGAGCACGATGAAGACGCGATTCGCGCCGCTGACCACGTTATCGATATCGGCCCGGGCGCGGGTGTTCACGGCGGTCAGGTCGTCGCCGAAGGGACACTCGACGACATCATGGCAGTGCCTGAGTCGCTGACCGGCCAGTACATGAGCGGTAAACGCAAGATTGAAGTGCCTAAACAGCGCGTTGCGGCTGACCCAGAGAAAGTGCTGAAGCTCACCGGCGCACGCGGTAACAACCTGAAAGATGTCACCCTGACGCTGCCGGTAGGTTTATTTACCTGCATTACCGGTGTTTCCGGTTCGGGTAAATCGACACTGATTAACGACACACTGTTCCCGATTGCACAGACGGCGCTGAACGGTGCGACGCTGGCTGAACCTGCGCCGTATCGCGACGTTCAGGGCCTGGAGCATTTCGACAAAGTGATCGACATTGACCAAAGTCCGATTGGCCGTACGCCGCGCTCTAACCCGGCAACCTACACCGGCGTATTTACGCCAGTGCGCGAACTGTTTGCCGGTGTACCGGAGTCACGCGCACGCGGTTACACGCCGGGGCGTTTCAGCTTTAACGTCCGTGGCGGACGCTGTGAAGCCTGTCAGGGCGACGGCGTGATCAAAGTCGAAATGCACTTCCTGCCGGATATCTACGTGCCGTGCGATCAGTGCAAAGGCAAGCGCTATAACCGCGAAACGTTAGAAATTAAGTACAAAGGCAAGACTATCCACGAAGTGCTGGATATGACGATTGAAGAAGCACGTGAGTTCTTCGATGCCGTTCCGGCGCTGGCGCGTAAGCTGCAAACGCTGATGGACGTTGGCCTGACGTACATTCGACTGGGCCAGTCCGCTACCACGCTCTCGGGCGGTGAAGCACAGCGCGTAAAGCTGGCGCGCGAACTGTCCAAACGCGGTACCGGGCAAACGCTGTATATTCTCGATGAGCCGACCACCGGTCTGCATTTTGCGGATATTCAGCAACTGTTGGACGTGCTGCATCAACTCCGGGATCAGGGCAACACCATCGTAGTGATTGAGCACAATCTGGACGTGATTAAGACCGCAGACTGGATTGTCGATCTCGGTCCGGAAGGCGGCAGCGGCGGCGGCGAAATCCTTGTCTCCGGCACACCAGAAACGGTCGCTGAGTGTGAAGCCTCACACACGGCCCGTTTCCTCAAGCCGCTGTTGTAATTACGCAACACTTGTCTGGCCTACAGAATATGCATAAAGCCTGTAGGCCGGATAAGGCGCTTGCGCCGCATCCGGCAACCGTTGTGCCTGATGGCGCTGCGCTTATCAGGCCGACGAAACTACAGACCGGGCATAAAGCCTGTAGGCCGGATAAGGCGCTTGCGCCGCATCCGGCAACCGTTGTGCCTGATGGCGCTGCGCTTATCAGGCCTACGAAACTACAGAATATGCATAAAGCCCGTAGACCGGACAAGGCGCTTACACCGCATCCGACAACCGTTGTGCCTGATGGCGCTGCGCTTATCAGGCCTACGAAACTACAGACCGGGCATAAAGCCTGTAGGCCGGATAAGGCGCTTGCGCCGCATCCGGCTACCGTTGTGCCTGATGGCACTGCGCTTATCAGCGCCTACGAAACTACAGACCAGGCATAAAGCCTGTAGGCCGGATAAGGCGCTTGCGCCGCATCCGGCAACCGTTGTGCCTGATGGCGCTGCGCTTATCAGGCCTACGAAACTACAGAATATGCATAAAACCTGTAGGCCGGATAAGACGCTTGCGCCGCATCCGGCTACGGTTGTGCCTGATGGCGCTGCGCTTATCAGGCCTACGAAACTACAGACCAGGTATAAAGCTTGTCGGCCGGATAAGGCGCTTGCGCCGCATCCGGCAACAGTTGTGCCTGATGGCGCTGCGCTTATCAGCGCCTACGAAACTACAGACCAGGCATAAAGCCTGTAGGGCGGATAAGGCACTTGCGCCGCATCCGGCAAGCGTTGTGCCTGATGGCGCTGCGCTTATCAGGCCTACGAAACTACAGATCAGGTATAAAGCCTGTAGGCCGGATAAGGCGCTTGCGCCGCATCCGGCTACGGTTGTGCCTGATGGCGCTACGCTTATCAGGCCTACGAAACTACAGAATATGCATAAAACCTGTAGGCCGGATAAGGCGCTTGCGCCGCATCCGGCGAAACGGATCAGGGCTGCGTCAGTATCCGGCGTTTATCTTCCGGCAACGTGTTCACAGCCTGCTGATAAGAGGCGTCGACCAGATAATAAATCTGTGAATCCGGCAGCGAGCCGTCCAGATACACCGTACTCCAGTGCGCCTTATTGAGATGCCTGCTTGGCCGAACATCGCTATGCTGCTGGCGCAATAGTTCTGCCAGTTCTGGGCTGGTTTTCAGAGACACCGCCGGGCGTTCTTCCACCTCTTTTACCATGGCAAAAAGCACATCTTCGACTTTGATTTGCGTGGCCTTCCAGTCACTGTGAACGCTCTGTTCTGCGCCCGTTTTTGCCATGCAGTATTGCAGCAACTCCGAATTCGTCATCTTTATTCCCCTTACCAGCATATTGCCTCATGAGAACATCTTTTATTCAGTGTGCAGCAAGTCCGCAAAAGGTAAAAGCCAGCAATGTAAATTTGTTTAAAAAAACAGCAATCCGCAGCCAGCGTCCTCAATATTCCGAGTTGACGATCACCTCTTCACCAAACGCACCGGCCTGTGGCAGCGGCTTATAAGTGGAGTTAGAGGCGCGCAAAATGCGAATACCGCGAATACCCACGTCGCGAGCGGCAGTGATGTCATTATCGGAGTCACCGTAGAACATGCGGATATTTTTATCCTGCAGCCACTGCGTTTTGGTGTTCTGACCCGGCTTGTCGCCGGCAAAAATGACCGGATTCATATTTCCAGCTGGGATGTGAAAGTTATCAGACAACGTTTTCGACACCGTTTCAGTCTTCGTCTGGCTACGCCCGGTCACGAAAAAGATGCTGTCACCGCGACGCACGTGCATATCAATCAGTTGGCGCGCGACTTCTTTTGGAATACTGAACTCGTCCCAGCCATTGTTCATTTTTTCCCAGAAGGCCGGATTCTTCAGGTAATCCTCACTGTCCGGAGAATACGTTTTTTTACCGCGCCAGAAGCCTGGGCTGGAAAAGAGGACAGTGTCATCGATATCAAACCCGACGGCCATCGGCGGACGTCCGGTCAGGCTGTTTTCAATTTGTGCCACGGAGACCCAGTGAATGGGAGCCTGCTCAGCGAGCTTTGCAACGTTAGTGCCTGGATTGAGCTGAGAGGGAGAAGAAACGAGTGCCTGGGCTGGCTGATTAAGCGTGAACAATAAACAAACGGCACTCAGTGCCAACGTAAACTTGCGCATATTTTTCCCTAAGTAGTCAGTTAGTTATCATTTTTTTATTAACAACTGGTCAAAAAACTATCTGACCTTACCCCTTAGGGGGAGGGAAAGGAAGGATTTTCTCTGGTTTTGTCCTGGAAAAGGAGCACGATCACATTGGAAAACAGGCCTGATGGCGTGACGCTTATCAGGCCTGCAAAGTCGGTTACATGACGGCGGCAAATGCCTTCGCCACGCGCTGCACGTTACCGTGATTCAACCCGGCCACGCACATGCGACCGCTGGCGATCAGGTATACACCGAACTCATCGCGCAGACGATCAACCTGGGCTGCGCTAAGCCCGGTATAGCTGAACATCCCGCGCTGTTGCAGCAGGTAGTCAAAGTTACGGCCTGGGATCTCCGTATTCAATACGTTAACCAACTCCTGGCGCATCGCCAGAATGCGGGTACGCATCTCTTCAACTTCCGCCAGCCAATTGGCTTTCAGCGCGTCATCACCCAGTACCGCGGCAACTACCTGCGCACCAAAGTTTGGCGGGCTGGAGTAGTTTCGACGCACCGTCGCTTTTAGCTGCCCCAGCACGCGGCTGGCGGTATCAGCGTCTTCACATACCACTGACAGTCCGCCGACACGCTCGCCGTACAAGGAGAAAATCTTCGAGAATGAGTTGCTGGCAAGAGCGGGCAATCCGGCGCTGGCAATGGCGCGAATCGCATAGGCGTCGTTTTCCATTCCACCACCAAAGCCCTGGTAAGCAATATCCAGGAACGGGATCAGATCGCGTGCTTTCAGGATCTCAATAACGCTATCCCACTGCGCAGGCCTTAAATCCGCCCCTGTCGGGTTATGGCAGCACGGATGTAGCAGCACGATGCTGCGCGCCGGTAGGGTATTCAGCGTTGCCAGCAGGTCGTTGAAACGCACGCCGTTGGTCGTGTCGTCATACCATGGGTAAGTGCTTACTTCGAATCCGGCACCTTCAAAAATCGCGATATGGTTTTCCCAGGTCGGATCGCTGACCCACACGCCAGAATCAGGGAAATAACGTTTCAGGAAGTCTGCGCCAACCTTTAACGCCCCGGAGCCGCCCAGCGTCTGAATGGTTGCGACGCGCTGCTGCTGGAGAACCGGATGTTCTGCGCCAAACAGCAGCGGCGCAATAGTATGGCGATACGTGTTCAGACCTTCCATCGGCAGATACAGCGAAGCGCCATGCGGTTTGGCATTGAGGCGGGCTTCCGCTTCCGCCACAGCTTTAAGCTGAGGAATAATGCCGTCTTCGTTGTAATACAGGCCGATGCTGAGATTCACTTTGTCGCTACGTGAATCTTCTTTGAAGCGCTCCATGAGCGATAAGATCGGGTCGCCGGCGTAGGCGTCAACTTTTTGAAACACGTGTGGTTCTCCGGGTTTACAGGCAGGGGTTAAGAACACAATAAACCGGAAGTGGGAGAAGATCGAGAGGATGTTGAGAGGAATATTGCCGGAAGGCGGCGTAACCACCTGTCCGGCACATCATGCTGCTAATCGATATACTTCATCGCTACCCTTGAGGTCAGGCGCGTAATAAGTTCGTAAGCACTTACTTTCGTCATTTCAGCAATGCGTTCAACGGGCAAGCCCTCGCCCCACAGAATCACCGAATCGCCGGCTTTATCCTGTGCTTCGGGGCCTAAATCGACGCAGATCATATCCATCGCGACGCGACCGACGATCGGCACTTCACGGCCATTGACCAGTACCGGCGTCCCCGAAGGCGCTGCGCGCGGGTAACCATCTCCATAGCCCATCGCTACCACGCCAAGACGCGTGTCGCGCTCACTCAGCCAGGTTCCACCATAACCAACCGGCTCCCCCGCTTTGTGCTCGCGCACCGCAATCAGGCTTGAGGTCAGCGACATTACCGGCTGGCAGCCAAAATCAGCGCCGATGGAGTGATTTTCCAGTGGCGATACGCCATACAGAATCAGCCCCGGACGCGCCCAGTCGAAGTGAGACTGCGGCCACAGCAAAATACCACCCGACGCGGCAATCGAACGCTGCCCCGGTTTGCCTTCACAAAAACTGTTGAAGATATCGAGCTGTTTTTCGGTCGCGCCACACTCAGGCTCGTCCGCGCGAGCAAAGTGGCTGACGATATTGACCGGTTGGCGCACGTTTTCACACTGTGTTAAGCGCTGATAAAACGCCTCGGCCTGCTCAGGGCGTACGCCCAGGCGGTGCATACCGGTGTCGAGCTTCATCCAGACGGTAACGGGTTCAGCCAGTTTAGCGGCTTCCAGGGCTTCGAGCTGCTCCTGGTTGTGGACGGCAGTATGCAGGCGCTGCGCGGAAATAGTCGGCAGATCGGAGGCATCAAAAAATCCCTCCAGCAGCAGGATGGGCTGCGTGATCCCTCCCGCTCGCAAGCGCAGGGCTTCTTCAAGACGAGCGACACCAAAAGCGTCCGCATCGGGGAGCGTTCGCGCGGTCTCTAACAGACCATGGCCGTAGGCGTTCGCTTTCACGACCGCAACCAGTTTGCTGGCTGGAGCCAGTTCACGCAGACGTTGCAGGTTGTGTCGCAGAGCGCGGCGGTTAATAACTACAGTTGCCGCTTGCATTTGTATTCCTTAGAAATTACTCATCGTCATATTGAGGACCGGCATAGTTGTCGAATCGCGACCACTGACCGTTAAACGTCAGGCGCACCGTACCAATCGGGCCGTTACGTTGCTTACCAATAATGATTTCCGCGATCCCTTTCAGGTCGCTGTTTTCGTGATAAACCTCATCACGATAGATAAACATGATTAAGTCGGCATCCTGCTCGATGGAGCCAGACTCACGCAGATCCGAGTTGACCGGACGCTTGTCGGCACGTTGTTCCAGAGAGCGGTTAAGCTGCGACAGCGCCACCACCGGCACATGCAGTTCTTTCGCTAACGCTTTCAGCGAGCGGGAGATTTCTGCAATTTCCAACGTACGGTTGTCGGAGAGCGACGGTACGCGCATCAGTTGCAGGTAGTCGATCATGATAAGTCCGATACCGCCATGTTCACGGGCGATACGACGGGCACGCGAGCGCACTTCCGTAGGCGTCAGGCCGGAGGAGTCATCAATATAGATGTTTCGTTTCTCCAGCAAAATACCCATTGTTCCGGAAATTCGCGCCCAGTCCTCATCATCCAGTTGACCGGTACGGATTTTAGTTTGGTCTACGCGTGAGAGCGAGGCCAGGGAACGCATCATGATCTGTTCTGAGGGCATTTCAAGACTAAAGATAAGAACCGGCTTATCCTGCAACATCGCCGCATTTTCAACGAGGTTCATTGCAAATGTCGTTTTACCCATCGACGGACGCGCGGCGACAATAATTAAGTCTGACGGCTGCAAACCAGCAGTCTTTTTATTGAGGTCGTCATAACCGGTGTTCACCCCGGTGACGCCGTCGTGCGGTTGCTGGAACAGCTGCTCGATACGCGCTACGGTGGCGTCGAGCACATCCGTAATATTTTTCGGGCCTTCGTCTTTATTAGCGCGACTTTCCGCGATTTTAAAGACGCGAGACTCCGCGAGATCCAGCAGGTCTTCACTGGAACGTCCCTGCGGATCAAACCCGGCTTCCGCGATTTCGTTTGCAACTGAAATCATGTCACGAACAACGGCGCGTTCGCGGACGATATCCGCATAAGCGCTAATGTTCGCCGCACTTGGCGTGTTTTTAGACAACTCAGCCAGGTAAGCAAAACCGCCGACGCTGTCCAGTTGTCCCTGAACTTCCAGCGACTCTGCCAGCGTGATCAGATCGATGGGTTTTCCCATCTCCTGCAGGCGATGCATTTCCGTGAAGATATGCCGGTGCGGACGGGTATAAAAATCTTCCGCCACCACACGCTCGGCAACATCGTCCCAGCGTTCGTTATCCAGCATTAAACCGCCCAACACCGACTGTTCCGCTTCAATCGAGTGCGGCGGTACTTTCAGCCCGGCGACCTGGGGATCGCGCTCACGAGCATCAGTCTGTTGTTTGTTGAAGGGTTTATTTCCTGCCATAGTGAATGGAGTTACCGAGATAATGATTGGGTCGAAAGATTACCACATTTCTTTTGGAGGAAGCATGGCAACACGTATTGAATTTCACAAACATGGTGGCCCTGATGTACTCAAGGCGGTGGAGTTTACGCCCGTAGACCCGGCGGAAAACGAAATCCAGGTCGAGAACAAAGCGATTGGGATCAACTATATCGACACCTACATCCGCAGTGGTCTTTATCCGCCGCCATCTCTGCCCAGCGGGCTGGGTACCGAAGCCGCCGGCGTAGTCAGCAAAGTTGGCAGCAAAGTAACACACATTAAAGCTGGCGATCGCGTGGTGTACGCCCAGTCTGCTCTTGGCGCCTACAGTTCAGTGCATAACGTTCCGGCCGATAAAGCCGCCATCCTGCCTAACGCTATCTCGTTTGAACAAGCTGCCGCCTCGTTTCTTAAAGGGCTAACCGTTTTTTATCTGTTACGTAAAACCTATGAAATTCAACCTGATGAGCCGTTTTTATTCCACGCAGCCGCAGGTGGCGTCGGTATGATTGCCTGCCAGTGGGCAAAAGCATTGGGTGCGAAGCTGATTGGTACCGTCGGCAGTGCGCAAAAAGCGCAAATTGCACTGCAGGCTGGTGCATGGCAGGTCATTAACTATCGTGAAGAGAGCATTGTTGAGCGAGTGAAAGAGGTAACTGGCGGTAAAAAAGTGCGGGTGGTGTATGACTCGGTGGGGAAAGATACATGGGAAGCCTCGCTGGATTGTTTGCAGCGCCGGGGACTAATGGTCAGCTTTGGTAATGCTTCAGGGCCGGTTACTGGCGTGAACTTAGGCATTCTGAACCAGAAAGGTTCGCTCTACGTGACCCGTCCTTCTCTACAGGGTTACATCACCAATCACCGCGAATTAACCGAAGCCAGCAATGAGCTTTTCTCGCTGATTGCCAGCGGAGTGATCAAAGTGGATGTCGCGCCTGGTCAAACATTCGCACTGCACGATGCACAGCGTGCTCATGAAGTACTGGAAAGCCGTGCCACTCAGGGATCGAGTTTGCTAATTCCTTAAGATGACGGGGAAAGAAAGAATTAGGGCTTCCCGCAGGAAGCCCTTTCTTTTTTTAGTTCGGCTGTATGTAGGGTACAGCTCGATGAATTCGTTAACCTGGCAATAGTGACAGATTTGATAATCAATTCCTATTTGGTTCTAAAGGCAATGTTGCAGGTTGTGACGTACCGCTCAATACCTTAGTAAAACCGGCGGTTATTGCGCTGATACTGTGGGACTTTTGGCGCTTTTATCGCCTTGATCACCCACACCACGGCAACAGCCAGTAGCAGCCAGGGCAACAGTTTAATCATCAAGGCAAATAGTCCGCCCAGAAACATCACGGCGGTGGCTACGACCAATGCGGCCAGAACGCCCAGCAAAGATACGCCGGTGACCATCAGCATGATAAAAAATCCAATCACAAAAAGTAGTTCCAGCATGGCTCTCTCCCGAAATGAAATTCTCTCCATTGCTTTACAAGAAACATGCCAAAAATAATGCTTTGATTTATAAAGAAAACGCCCCGCGACAAAGCGCAGGGCGTGGTGAAATTAACTAACTTTTGGTGAAAACTTAACGCTTGTCTGCCACCAGCTTCAGCGCGTGCTCCAGAACGTTAATATCTGCCCCGGCTTTATGTGCATTCTCGCTCAGGTAACGACGCCACTGGCGCGCACCGGGAATACCCTGAAACAGCCCCAACATATGGCGTGTCACATGTCCCAAATAGGTTCCCTTACTCAGTTCACGCTCAATATACGGGTACATGGCACGCACCACGGCGACTGGATCGGAATCTTTGGTGGTAGCTGCAAAAATCTCGCGGTCAACGGACGCCAGAATGCCTGGGTTTTGATACGCCTCACGCCCCACCATCACGCCATCCATATGTTGCAGATGAATTTTCGCTTCTTCCAACGATTTAATGCCGCCGTTGATCGACATCGTCAGATGCGGAAAATCGCGCTTTAACTGATAAACACGGTCATAATCCAGCGGTGGAATTTCGCGGTTTTCTTTCGGGCTTAACCCTGACAGCCAGGCCTTGCGGGCGTGAATGATAAACATCTCACATTCGCCTTTGCCAGATACCGTGTTGATGAAATCGCAGAGGAATTCGTAGCTGTCCTGGTCATCAATGCCGATACGAGTTTTCACCGTAACCGGAATCGACACCACGTCGCGCATTGCTTTGACGCAATCGGCGACCAGTTGCGCATTCCCCATCAGGCAGGCGCCGAACATGCCATTCTGTACGCGGTCGGAAGGACAACCCACGTTGAGGTTAATTTCGTCGTAGCCCCGCTGTTCAGCGAGCTTTGCGCACTGCGCCAGCGCCGCAGGATCGCTCCCGCCCAGTTGCAATGCGACCGGATGTTCTTCTTCGCTATACGCCAGATAATCGCCTTTACCATGAATGATTGCCCCAGTGGTTACCATCTCCGTATAGAGCAGCGTCTGGCTGGACAGTAAGCGCAAAAAGTAGCGGCAGTGTCTGTCCGTCCAGTCGAGCATCGGCGCGATAGAAAAACGATGAGCGGGAAAAGCGGTAGACTGAGATTCAGGCAGCATGGCGAATATTCAAGCATCCGGTTAAAAAAGGGGCGCTACTATAGCATAGACCGTTACGATAGTGAGCCACATCCTCGCGGCTCACTCCCCCTGACCCTAAACAAAAGCTATTTACGCCCCGGTTTTCCGTCGTGAGATCCAAAAAACTGCGGCGGATGGTCGACCCAGCGATCCTCACGTGTAGCGGCATAGACCGGGTTAAGCGGATAATAAATGCGGTTGTATTTTTTGTTCGCCTCACCCACGACTAACAGGCGCACCTCTTCACTGGTGTTATTGATAAAGGTATGGCACACGCCTGTACCTGCCGGGAAACCGACGCTGTCACCCGGTTCCAGCTTCCATAAATACCCGTTAATCCAGGCCTCAGGATAACCTTCCAGCACGTAGATAAATTCTTCCTCATCGCTTTCGGCGTGCGGGTACGACGTGCGCCGACCCGGCGGCAGGCGTTCATGATGAATGCCGAGTCGTCCTAACCCCAACTTGCGGGCAAGCGGCGCGCCAATAGCAAATAGCTCATCGCTGTCAGGATAAGTGGAGTCATCAGCCCCCTCAACCTCACGCCAGTGGCGAATACAATCGGGTCTTTTCATGGTTATTTTCCAGTATTGCGATGCGTCAGGTATAGCACACCATGGTGGATCTCGGCGTTTTAAGCAGAACATGTTAAAGTAAGGGATTAACCTTCCACGCAAATCGAGGCGCCAAATGGACAAAACCACTACGCAAGAGTTATTGGCTCAAGCTGAAAAACTCTGCGCGCAACGCAACGTGCGGCTTACGCCACAACGCCTCGAAGTACTGCGCCTGATGAGCCTGCAGGAAGGTGCGATCAGCGCCTATGACCTGCTCGACCTGTTGCGGGAAACTGAGCCGCAGGCTAAGCCACCTACCGTATATCGTGCGCTCGATTTTCTGCTGGAACAAGGTTTCGTGCACAAGGTGGAATCCACCAACAGCTATGTGCTTTGTCATCTGTTCGATCAGCCAACCCACAGTTCCGCAATGTTCATTTGCGACCGCTGTGGCGTGGTAAAAGAAGAGTGTGCGGAAGGCGTGGAAGACATTATGCATACGCTGGCGGCAAAAATGGGCTTTGCACTGCGGCATAACGTTATTGAAGCCCACGGGCTGTGTCCGGCCTGTGTGGAAGTTGAATCTTGCCGCCATCCTGGCGAGTGCCAGCATGACCATACGATTCAGGTGAAGAAGAAAGTTGGGCGCTAGGTAAGCGGGAGAGCGTACATCCTTGTACTCTCAGGAGGGAAGGGTTAATTACCAGCGGTAATCATTACGTTTTTCCCAATCGTTAACTTCTTTCTCCGCCTGATCTTTCGCGTAACCGTAACGCTCCTGGACTTTACCGACCAGTTGGTCACGTTTACCTTCAATGACCGTCATATCATCATCGGTCAGTTTGCCCCATTGCTCTTTCACTTTACCTTTAAACTGCTTCCAGTTGCCGCCGACTTCGTCTTTATTCATCATCAAGTCCTCATCGTTAGGTTGTGAATAGCGAGAGTGCCATGTCCAGACACATGCTGTTTTTGCTGGACGTGAGAATAAGTGTAGTCAGTGATTCTGGGTTTTATTTACTATTCGGAATTTTTAACCATCCCGCTCAGGCAAACCAGGTTCCATTACGCCAGTGACGTCGCCAGATAAAGGCCAGTGAAAGCCCGCGCAACGCCAGGAAAACGGTTAACGCCAACCACAAGCCATGATTTCCCAGCCACGGCAAAGTCAGCAGCGTTAATGCGAATCCTGTGGCGGCAACGGCCATACTGTTGCGCATTTCTGCCGCGCGCGTCGCGCCAATAAACATTCCGTCGAGCAGATAACACCAGACACCCACCAGCGGTAACACCACCTGCCAGAAAAGATAGCGATCGGCCAGCTGTTGGATCTGCGGCAGCGAGGTCAGCAGCGCAACAATCTGCTCGCCAAACAGGGCATAAGCCAGCGAAAACAAAATAGCCACAATACCGGACTGTCGGCAGGCCGCCCGCCAGACGTCCTGCAACTGGCTACCATCTCGCGCCCCATAGGCCTGGCCCGAATGCGCTTCCACGGCATAGGCAAATCCATCCAGCGCGTAGGCGGTAAAGGTTAGCAGAGTCATTAGAACGGCATTAACCGCAATGATATCGCCTCCCAGACGCGCACCCAGCACCGTGATAGCGCCAAAACAGAGCTGCAGCAGCAGCGAGCGCAACATGATGTCACGGTTAAGCGCCAGCAAACGGCGGAAGTTGCCACGCCACGCCTGCTTCAGCATTGCCAGCGAAATTCCGCGCATATGCAGGACTTTGCGCACCATCATCAGGCCGATCAGCAAGGTGGCATATTCAGCAATCACCGTTGCCAGTGCCGCACCCTGCACGTTCATATGCAGGCCCATCACCAGCCATATATCAAGCACAATGTTGAGAATATTGCCGACAATCAATAGGATAACCGGCGCACGCGCATACTGAACACCAAGCAGCCAGCCGAGTAGCACCAGATTCGCCAGCGAGGCGGGTGCGCTTAACCAGCGAATTTCGAGGAAACGTCGGGCCTGCTCCAGTACCGCTTCACTTCCGCCAACAATGTGCAGAGCCAGATCGATAATCGGCGTACGAAACAGTGCGATAAGCAACCCCGCCCCCAGCGCCAGCATGAGCGGCTGCACCAGTGCGCGCGCCAGCGCCTGCGGATTTTTCGCACCAAATGCCTGGGCGGTAAGACCGGTGGTGCTCATGCGCAAAAAAAGCAGCAGCATAAAAAGAAAACTGGTTGCCGTAGCACCAACCGCAACACCGCCAAGATAGACCGGACTATCCAGATGACCAATCACCGCGGTATCCACCAGTCCCAGCAGGGGAACGGTGATATTGGAAAAGATCATGGGTAAGGCGAGGTGCCAGAGTGCTTTATCAGAAGAGGTAAAGAAAGGCATACAGGAGGGCCTGAGAAGAAGTTAGACGTACTGGATAATGTGATGCAGGCCCGGCAAGCGCAGCGCTACCGGGCACGTTGCCGGATGGCGACGTCATCGTCTTATCCGGCCTACAGGGATTCAACAGAAAATTACAGCCATTCACCGTTACGGATGACGCCTACTGCCAGCCCTTCAATAGTGAAGTTTTGTTCGCGCAGGTCGACAACGATAGGTTTGAATTCGCTGTTTTCTGGCAGGAGTTCAACCTTGTTTCCCTGCTTTTTCAGGCGCTTAACCGTAACTTCGTCATCAATACGGGCAACAACAACCTGGCCGTTACGCACGTCCTGGGTTTTATGCACAGCGAGTAAATCACCGTCCATAATCCCGATATCTTTCATCGACATACCGCTAACGCGCAGAAGAAAATCGGCGTTCGGTTTGAACAGTGAAGGATCGACTTGATAGTGGCCTTCGATGTGCTGCTGCGCCAGAAGTGGCTCACCGGCTGCCACGCGCCCCACAAGCGGTAACCCTTCTTCTTCTTCCTGCAACAGTCGAATACCGCGCGATGCGCCGGATACAATTTCCAGCACACCTTTACGCGCCAGCGCTTTCAGGTGTTCTTCAGCTGCGTTTGGGGAACGGAACCCCAAACGCTGCGCGATCTCCGCACGCGTCGGTGGCATACCTGTCTGGCTGATGTGATCTCTAATGAGATCAAACACCTCTTGTTGCCTGGCCGTTAACGCTTTCATTACGCCCCCTGGGTGTATATACAGTTATGCTGTGAGTATATACAGCTAAAGGCGATTTTGGAACCGCAAACTGCACAAAAAACAGGAGATTTATGCAGTTGTGGAAGCCTTATCGCAAATGCGACCACAACAGGATGCCCCAAGTGATTAGAGCGACAAAAATAGACAGCAATACCGCAGCCGACCCCATATCTTTCGCCCGGCCGGAAAGTTCGTGGTACTCAGAACCAATACGATCAACCACCGCTTCAATCGCACTGTTGAGGATTTCAACGATCATCACCAGCATCACAGAACCAATCAACAACACGCGGGTAATTGCATCAACATCCAGCCAGCAGGCGATGGCGACGCCCAGCAGGACAGCAATACTTTCCTGACGGAATGCCGCCTCATTAATCCATGCGGCGCGAAAACCTTTCCAGGAATAACCTGCAGCTTTGATAATTCGGGTGAATCCAGTGGTATTATTGGCCATCAAAAAGAACCTTTTTACATTATTAGCGTCAATGTCATTGTAACGTTACCCCGTTTGTTCAGGGTGTGGCAAAGCAGCGCGAAGTATGACCGGATACCACAGAAATTCACTAAACTTTCTGATATCCTTGCAGCGCATTTGCATTATTAACCAGAGGCTTTACATCGTTTATGTCCGGCTGGCCACGAATTTACTACAAATTACTGAATTTACCATTAAGCGTCCTGGTAAAAAGCAAGTCTATTCCAGCAGAACCTGCTCCGGAATTGGGACTCGATACTTCGCGTCCCATTATGTACGTCCTACCGTACAATTCGAAAGCTGACTTGCTGACGCTGCGTGCCCAATGTCTGGTGCACGACCTCCCCGATCCCCTGGAACCACTAGAGATAGACGGAACGCTGTTACCGCGCTACGTGTTTATTCACGGCGGTCCGCGTGTATTCACCTATTACACGCCGAAAGAAGAGTCCATCAAGCTGTTCCACAACTATCTCGACTTGCATCGCAGCAATCCGGATCTGGATGTGCAGATGGTGCCAGTTTCGGTGATGTTTGGCCGTGCGCCAGGGCGTGAAAAAGGCGAGGTCAATCCGCCGTTACGTATGCTAAACGGCGTACAGAAATTCTTTGCGGTGTCCTGGCTGGGTCGCGACAGTTTTGTCCGCTTCTCCCCGTCGGTCTCTCTGCGCCGTATGGCGGATGAACATGGTACGGATAAGATCATCGCTCAGAAGCTGGCACGCGTGGCGCGTATGCACTTTGCTCGCCAGCGCCTGGCCGCTGTCGGCCCGCGCCTCCCTGCCCGCCAGGATCTGTTTAATAAGCTGTTAGCTTCAAAAGCGATCGCTCGTGCGGTAGAAGATGAAGCGCGCAGTAAAAAAATCTCCCACGAAAAAGCGCAGCAAAATGCCATTGCGCTGATGGAAGAGATTGCCGCCAACTTCTCCTACGAAATGATTCGTTTGACGGACCGTATTCTGGGCTTTACCTGGAACCGTCTGTATCAGGGGATTAACGTTCACAATGCTGAACGTGTACGCCAGTTGGCGCACGATGGGCATGAAATCGTGTACGTTCCGTGCCACCGCAGCCATATGGACTATATGCTGCTGTCGTACGTTCTGTACCACCAGGGTCTGGTGCCGCCGCACATCGCAGCCGGTATCAACCTGAACTTCTGGCCAGCGGGTCCGATTTTCCGCCGTCTGGGCGCGTTCTTTATTCGTCGTACCTTCAAGGGCAACAAGCTCTATTCCACCGTCTTCCGCGAATACCTGGGCGAGCTGTTCAGCCGCGGTTACTCGGTTGAGTACTTTGTCGAAGGGGGCCGTTCACGTACCGGTCGTCTGCTCGACCCGAAAACCGGCACGCTGTCGATGACTATTCAGGCGATGCTGCGCGGCGGTACGCGCCCTATTACCCTCGTTCCTATTTACATCGGCTATGAGCACGTTATGGAAGTGGGCACCTACGCGAAAGAGCTGCGTGGCGCGACGAAAGAGAAAGAAAGCCTGCCGCAAATGCTGCGTGGCTTAAGCAAGCTGCGTAACCTGGGTCAGGGCTACGTCAACTTTGGTGAACCAATGCCATTGATGACTTACCTCAACCAGCATGTGCCGGAGTGGCGTGAATCTATCGACCCTATCGAGTCTATCCGCCCGGCCTGGCTGACGCCGACGGTGAATAACATTGCCGCCGATTTGATGGTGCGCATTAACAACGCAGGCGCGGCCAACGCCATGAACCTGTGCTGTACTGCTTTACTGGCCTCCCGCCAGCGCTCTCTGACCCGTGAACAGCTGACTGAACAACTCGACTGCTACCTGAGCCTGCTGCGCAACGTGCCGTATGCTGCGGATTCGACGGTGCCGGCACAGAGCGCCAGTGAACTGATCGACCACGCCTTGCAGATGAACAAGTTTGAGGTCGAGAAAGACACTATCGGTGACATCATTATTCTGCCGCGCGAGCAGGCGGTATTGATGACCTACTACCGCAATAACATTGCGCATATGCTGGTTCTGCCTTCGTTGATGGCAGCCATTGTGACTCAGCATCGTCGTATTTCACGCGCCGCGTTGCAGCAGCATATTGATGCGCTGTACCCGATGTTAAAAGCGGAGCTGTTCTTACGCTGGGAGCGTGATGAGCTTGCCGGGGTGATTGACGAACTGGCCAGCGAAATGCAGCGCCAGGGACTCATCACCCTGACCGATGACGAACTGCATATCAATCCAGCCCGCTCCCGCACGCTACAGCTGCTGGCGGCAGGTGCTCGCGAGACGTTGCAGCGCTACGCCATTACCTTCTGGCTGCTGAGCGCGAACCCGTCCATCAACCGTGGCACGCTGGAGAAAGAAAGCCGCACCGTGGCGCAACGCCTCTCAGTGCTGCACGGCATTAACGCGCCGGAATTCTTCGATAAAGCCGTGTTCAGCTCTCTGGTGCTGACGCTGCGTGACGAGGGATTCATCAGCGATACCGGAGATGCCGAACCGGAAGAGACGATGAAGATCTATCAGATGCTGGCCGAACTGGTCACGTCAGATGTGCGTCTGACCATCGAGAGCGCCACTCAGGGCGAGTAAGCATAAAAAAACCGGTCGGAATGACCGGTTTTTTATTTTGCAGGCTAAGCCAAAATCAAAAATGCCAGTAGCTCATTGCCAGGCCTAAGAACAGCACCAGGCCGACGTAGTTATTGTTCATAAACGCTTTAAAGCAGGCATCACGTTCACGGTTAACGATCAGTTTCTGCTGATAGACAAACAGCGCGCCCGCCACCAACAGAGACCAGTAATAGCCCAGTCCCAACCCGTTTAACCAGCCCACCAGCGCCATCAGCACCAGCACGCCTACCTGCAAAATACCAATAATCAGCTTGTCGTTCTGACCGAACAGGATCGCGGTCGATTTAATGCCGATCTTCAGGTCATCATCCCGGTCAACCATGGCGTACTGCGTATCATAGGCCACCGCCCAGAGAATATTCGCAAGGAACATCAGCCAGCAACTCAGCGGTACGGATTCACTCACGGCGGCGAACGCCATCGGGATCGACCAGCCAAACGCCGCCCCCAGCACCACCTGCGGCAGATGCGTATAGCGCTTCATAAACGGGTAAACCCACGCTAATGCTAATGCCGCAACGGACAACAAAATGGTCATCGTGTTGAGGGTCAAAACCAGCAGGAAGGCCAGCAGCACCAGTACCACAAACAGCGTTCGGGCTTCTTTCTCGGTGACAGCCCCACTCGGCAGCGGTCGATTCGCGGTGCGTTTGACGTGCCCGTCAAATTTCCTGTCGGCATAATCATTCACCACGCATCCGGCGGCGCGCATTAACCAAACGCCAGCGACAAAAACCGCCAGAATCCACAGTTGCGGCATGCCTGGGGTCGCCACCCACAGAGCCCACAGCGTAGGCCAGAGCAGCAGTAAGGCGCCGATTGGCTTATCCGTACGCATCAAGCGGTGAAACGCCAGCAGCTTATTCTGCGTCAGACTCCACTCCATCTTTATCTTCCTCTCAGTACAACGGCGACGCAGGCAGAAAAAGCTCGGTAAGCATCAGTGGCTTACCGCTCAGCCGCAGGCGGGAACGACGCCCCCACAGCGCTGCATCGCGGCCAATCTCAATAAAATCTCGGGTCAATGTCGATGACGTAAACAGGTAGCGTCCGAGCGGGGTTTTCCCCAGGTTCTGTAAGGCCAGTTCAGGGCCGCACAAGGTTGATTCAGGCACCACGGTACGCCCGGCAAGCCAGGGTTCACCATCCGCGCATAACAGGATTTCGCGTAACCAATAGCGGGACTCTTTGGGCAGCAGAGTCAGTTCTTCAGCCACCTCATTTTGCCCAACGAACGCTTCGCGAATCAACGTGACGGTGACTTCTTTGCCCTGCTGCTCAAAACGTTTGGTCATGGAATCTTCCAGTAACAACCAGTCGAGCAGTTGGGCGTCCAGCGCCGGAATCGCATCAAAATAACGCAGCGCACGCAGTTGCGTTAACGCAGGGTGTGGCATGCCTTACTCTCCGATTTATAACCTAAAGGCATTGTATCGCAGAAAAGGCATTACGGGGTGAGCAAACACGATTAAGTGATCGGTAGGGCAACATAAGTGTAACAATTCGCACCGAAGGATAAAAAAAGGTGCGCCAGGAGACGCACCAGTTGTTGCAAAATCAACAATGTGGGGAGATGTTTACCCCTTGCCTTTTACACTGCTGATAAAGGTGGATCGGGCAGATTTGGATCCCAGACGTTCCGCTTCATCAAGCAGCTTCAGCGCTTTATCAACATCGCCTTTTGCAACTGCATCCTTAATCGCCTGATTAAAATAGCTTTCCGTGTCGTTCAGCATTGGCTCGCTTTTCTTCACCGGCTGCGGCGCTGGAGCGGCAACGGCTGCCGCCGGAGCCGCATAAGTCACTGCAGGCGCTGCGGTATTGCCGACAGTGACAGGGCCAGGGCCGGAAGAACCGAACAGCGGCCCGACCAGCACGCTGGAGGAGGAGCTGGTTTTGACTTTCAGTTTCAGCAGACCATCGGTGGTGTGGCGGGCGATCGGGTCCGGAATATCGGGAACAGCGTTACCGACGCCCTTGGCATAAGCTTTCGCCGGGTCGAGCAGGGTCGTGGTCTGCTGGAGATCTTTATCTGTGGTAAAGACCAGAACATACAGTTTTTGCTGGCCCAGCGCTGGCGTCAGACGCATTACGCCTTCCAGACGATCGGCACTCATCACGCCGGGCTCCTGGTAGGTGAAATAGCTGCTGGGAAAGAACGCAGATGGCGTCATGTTTTGGTCAAGAATTAAGACGTTTGGCGCAAATACGCTGGTTTGTTTGTTGACTTCACTGGACAGCGTCAGGGTCAGTTCGCCAATGTTCGCCGGTACGCTATAGGCCGCTACAGGGCCAGTAATACCAGCAACATCTAAACGCTGACCTGCATTGGCAAGCTGGGTGGACTGAGTTTTAGATTGATCAACCGGCGTCCAGGTTAACTGTTGCAGCGCAGCAGTGGGAATTGCTGGGGCCGCGGTGGTGTTCTGCGGAACAATATTTACATCGGCCAGGCTGATGCCAGGCGCGCTGGCAAATAACCCTGCAGATAAACAAAGGGCAACGAGACTTTTCTTCATTTTCATTGTTATCACCTCAGATAGCATGGGTTCAGCGGTGGCCAGGCAATAGCGCGCTAAACCGTAATCAAGAGGGGCTTGCGCCCCTCTTTCGGTCTTTACGTCAGGTTAGTGCTGAATTACCACCAGATTTCCATCTGAGCACCGAAGGACCACTCATCGCTGTCGCCACGGCTGGTTGTGCTGATACCAGAGTTCGTTGCAGCTGCGTATTTAGATACGTTGTTACCATTTTTGATGTAACCCCACTCTTCATCCCATTTTGCATAGGTTGCGAAGACACGGATTGCCGGACGAGACCAGATGCTGTCGCCAGCCTGCCATTGTTGAGCCAGGGTGATTTTGTACTGGCTGTTGCGATCGCTGGTCTGCTGAGATTTGACGTTGTCGTAGCCGACTTCCAGCAGGGTGCTCATGATTGGCGTCCATTTATACATCGGGCGAATACCGACGGTGTACCATTCGGTCCCCAGGTCGTTATCCATATCGAGGTTCTGGTACATACCGACGTACATCAGGTCCCATTTGTCGCCAAGGGAAATTGCACCGTGGTCAAGCACGCGGAACAGGCTACCGTTGTTATTCACAACATTGTTGGCATAGTTCACGCCATCAATAGTAATGCTAGATGAACCGTAGGAACCTTGAGACAGGCCTTTGCCCTGAGTAGTCATGGAATCTGTCGCGTACTGAACCACAAACTTGTTGTAGCCCTTCAGCATGCTCTGGGTATGTTCAGCGGTGAACATCCAACCGTCTTTAGATGCGCCGTCTGCCAGGCTGTAGTCGTCGGTGGTGTTAGCACGACCGTAGTCGACGCCCAGCTCCAACATACCATCCGGGTTAGTAGCCATCTGCGCTAAACGAACGTCAAATACATCGTTCGCGGTGTCTTTGGTACGGTCATAGATATTCTGGCTGCTGAACGCGTATGAACCGCCCGCTTCCTGAGAACGGGTTGCTGCCAGAGATAGTTTACCGAAGCCCAGATCGATGTTTTCAATACCAGCACCAGGACCTGAAATATCCCAGTAGTAGAAGTCGATCATGTGGACGTCATGACGCTGATAGAAGCGCTTACCGGCCCAGATAGTGGAGCCTGGCAGCCATTCAATCAGGTTTTTACCCTGCACGTTGGCTTCACGGAAGGCCGGGTCAGTCCCTTCCCAGTCATTTTGCTGTGCAACGGAGTAGGCAACGTTAGTGTCGAAGTAGAAACTCTTATCGCCCTCTTTCCACACTTCCTGACCTAATTTAATTTCCGCATAGGTTTCACATTCGTTACCAAGACGGTATTTACTTTGTGCACCTGTTGCCTGGAAACATTGTTGTTCACCGCCGCTACCTGTCCAGCCAATGCCGGAACGAGCATAACCATGGAAATCCACAGCCATTGCCTGAACAGACATAATGCCTGCTGCTACAGCAACCGCCAGAGGAAGTTTGCGCAGAGTAATCATCGTTCTATCTCCTGAGATCATTGCTTTTCTTTAAACGCTGCCACCTTCTAAAACTGCGAATGGTTTTGCGTTTCGTTTTTTTATGGGGACCTTAAACGCCTGGCTCCTGGTGCAACCGACGACATGCAGTGCCATCCTCACGGAACAGATGGCAACGCTCTGGCGGCAGGCCGATAGCGAATGTGGCACCCTCTTCTACCAACACCACGTCGTTCTGGCGGTAAACCAGGTTTTGACGGATGGCGGGGATCTGGATATGAATTTGTGTTTCGTGACCAAGCTGCTCGACCACCTGCACTTCACCTTCGAGGGTGACATCGGCGATATCGCTGGGCAGCAGATGTTCCGGGCGGATACCTAAAGACATGTTGGCGCCAACCTGTACCGCATGGCTGTCTACCGGGAGCCATATTTGCTGGCGGTTGGGCAGTTCAACCTGCACCTGATCGATAGCCGTTGCCGTGACTTTCACCGGCAGGAAGTTCATCTTCGGTGAACCAATGAAGCCCGCCACAAAGCGGTCAGCCGGGTAGTGATACAGTTCCAGAGGCTTACCAACCTGCGCTACGCGACCGGCATCCAGCACCACAATTTTGTCGGCCAGCGTCATCGCTTCGACCTGATCATGGGTGACGTAAATCATCGTGCGGCCAAGACGTTTATGCAGGCGGGAGATTTCAATACGCATCTGCACGCGCAGAGCGGCGTCAAGGTTCGACAGTGGTTCGTCCAGCAGGAATACGCGCGGTTCGGCGACCAGCGTACGGCCAATCGCCACACGCTGACGTTGTCCACCGGAAAGCGCTTTCGGTTTACGCTCCAGCAGGTGTGCCAGTTGCAGAACTTCCGCAACCTGATTCACGCGCTGGTTCATCACCTCTTTTTTCGCTCCGGCCAGTTTGAGGCCGAACGACATGTTCTCCGCGACGGACAAATGGGGATACAACGCGTAGGACTGAAATACCATGCCCACTCCGCGTTCGGCGGGTGGAATGTCGTTCATCCGGGTCTCCCCGATAAACAGGTCACCACTGGTGATGGTTTCAAGTCCGGCGATCATACGCAGCAAGGTCGACTTACCGCAGCCTGACGGTCCGACAAACACCACGAATTCCCCTTCGTGAATGTCGAGATTGATATCTTTCGATACCACCACGTCACCCCAGGCTTTCGTTACATTTCGTAGCTGTACGCTCGCCATGCCCTTCTCCCTTCGTTACAACCTGTCATCGACAGCAACATTCATGATGGGCTGACTATGCGCGATCCCTTGACTGCGTGAATCCTCCACCCCCCGGCTTTTTTATGGGGGAGGAGGCGGGAGGATGAGAGAGCTGCGTCTGAGACCCGGGCCACCAGCCTCAGAGGAATTTCGTGATGCAGCCTGCAAAAATCGGTGGGTTTTTATGTGCGCCAGTACGCAATACTCACATTTATGTAACACAGATCACATAAAGAGCGGGTGGGGCGTAGGGGTAAGGAGGATGGAAAGAGGTTGTCGTATAAAGAAACTAGTAACCGTTAAGCCACCTCTGCAAAATCACCAAACAGGATGGGAACTATGAAAATCAAAACTGGCGCACGCATCCTCGCATTGTCTGCATTAACGACGATGATGTTTTCCGCCTCGGCTCTCGCCAAGATTGAAGAAGGTAAGCTGGTTATCTGGATTAACGGCGACAAAGGCTATAACGGCCTCGCTGAAGTGGGCAAAAAATTCGAGAAAGACACCGGGATCAAAGTCACTATTGAGCACCCTGACAAACTGGAAGAGAAATTCCCGCAGGTTGCCGCGACCGGCGACGGCCCGGACATCATCTTCTGGGCGCATGACCGTTTTGGCGGCTACGCTCAGTCTGGCCTGCTGGCTGAAATCACGCCTGACAAAGCGTTCCAGGACAAGCTCTATCCGTTCACCTGGGATGCCGTACGCTATAACGGCAAACTGATTGCCTACCCGATCGCGGTTGAAGCGCTGTCGCTGATTTACAACAAAGACCTCGTTCCAAATCCACCGAAAACCTGGGAAGAAATTCCTGCACTGGATAAAGAGCTGAAGGCGAAAGGTAAATCCGCGCTGATGTTTAACCTGCAAGAACCGTACTTCACCTGGCCGCTGATTGCCGCCGACGGTGGTTACGCGTTCAAGTTTGAAAACGGCAAGTACGACGTGAAAGATGTTGGCGTGGATAGCGCTGGCGCGAAAGCGGGTCTGACCTTCCTGGTTGATCTGATCAAGAACAAACACATGAACGCGGATACCGATTACTCCATCGCCGAAGCGGCCTTTAACAAAGGCGATACCGCGATGACCATCAACGGTCCGTGGGCGTGGTCCAACATCGATAAGAGCAAAATCAACTACGGCGTCACGCTACTGCCAACCTTCAAAGGCAAAGCGTCTAAACCGTTTGTTGGCGTTCTGAGCGCCGGTATCAACGCCGCCAGCCCGAACAAAGAACTGGCGAAAGAGTTCCTCGAAAACTACCTGCTGACCGATCAAGGTCTGGATGAAGTGAACAAGGACAAACCGCTGGGTGCCGTTGCGCTGAAATCCTTCCAGGATCAGTTAGCGAAAGACCCACGTATCGCCGCCACCATGGATAACGCCCAGAAAGGCGAAATCATGCCGAACATCCCACAGATGTCCGCATTCTGGTATGCCGTTCGTACCGCAGTGATCAACGCAGCCAGCGGCCGTCAGACCGTCGATGCCGCACTGAAGGACGCGCAGGGTCGTATCACCAAGTAATGCAGTTGTGAACGTGCCGGATGGCGGCATAAATGCCTTATCCGGCCTACAGGGTATGTAGGCCTGATAAGCGCAGCGCCATCAGGCACGCTGACCAACAGGTTTTCATTGTTGTTGAGGATTGAACCCCATGGATGTCATTAAAAAGAAACACTGGTGGCAAAGCGACACGCTGAAATGGTCAGTGATGGGTCTGCTTGGGCTGCTGGTCGGTTACCTTGTTGTTTTGATGTACGCTCAGGGGGAGTACCTGTTTGCCATCATGACGCTGATTTTAAGCTCTGCTGGCCTGTATATTTTCGCTAACCGTAAAGCCTATGCCTGGCGCTATGTTTACCCGGGCGTTGCCGGTATGGGGCTGTTTGTCCTGTTTCCGCTGGTTTGTACGATCGCCATTGCTTTTACCAACTACAGCAGTACCAACCAGCTGACATTTGAACGTGCTCAGGAAGTCCTGATGGATCGTTCGTACCAGGCTGGGAAAACCTACAACTTTGGCCTGTATCCGGCGGGTGATGAGTGGCAACTGGCCCTCACCGACGGTGAAACCGGCAAGAATTACCTTTCTGACGCCTTTAAATTTGGCGGCGAGCAGAAACTGCAACTGAAAGAAGCCGAGGCGCTACCGGCAGGCGAACGTGCAACGCTGCGTATCATCACGCAGAATCGCCAGGCGCTTACCCAATTGACCGCCATCCTGCCGGATGAAAGCAAAGTTACCATGAGTTCGCTGCGCCAGTTTTCCGGCACGCAGCCACTTTATACGCTCACTGAAGACGGCACACTCACCAACAGCCAGAGCGGCGTAAAATACCGCGCCAACAACGATATTGGTTATTATCAGGCGATTAACGCTGACGGTAGCTGGGGTAGCGAAAAACTCAGCCCGGGCTACACCGTTGCCATCGGCTGGGATAACTTCACCCGCGTGTTTACCGACGAAGGCATCCAGAAACCATTCTTCGCCATCTTCGTCTGGACGGTGGTCTTCTCGGTACTGACCGTTATTTTGACCGTTGCCGTGGGCATGGTGCTGGCCTGTCTCGTACAGTGGGAGTCTCTCAAAGGCAAAGCGATTTACCGCGTCCTGCTGATTCTTCCGTATGCCGTACCGTCGTTTATCTCGATTCTGATTTTCAAGGGCTTATTCAACCAGAGCTTTGGTGAAATCAACATGATGCTGAGCGCGCTGTTTGGCATCAAACCGGCCTGGTTCAGCGACCCAACCACCGCGCGTTCGATGATTATTATCGTCAACACCTGGCTCGGTTATCCATACATGATGATCCTGTGCATGGGTCTGCTGAAAGCGATTCCTGACGACCTATATGAAGCCTCGGCGATGGATGGCGCAGGTCCGTTCCAGAACTTCTTTAAGATTACGCTACCGCTGTTGATTAAGCCGCTGACGCCGCTGATGATCGCCAGCTTCGCCTTTAACTTTAACAACTTCGTGCTGATTCAGCTGTTGACCAACGGTGGACCGGACCGTCTTGGTACCACCACACCAGCCGGTTATACCGACCTGCTCGTGAGCTACACCTACCGTATCGCCTTTGAAGGCGGCGGTGGTCAGGACTTCGGTCTGGCGGCGGCGATTGCCACGCTGATCTTCCTGCTGGTTGGTGCGCTGGCGATTGTGAACCTGAAAGCCACACGTATGAAGTTTGATTAAGGGAGATAACGACAATGGCTATGGTCCAACCGAAATCACAAAAGTTACGTTTATTCGCAACGCACTTAGGGCTGCTGATTTTTATCGCGGCGATCATGTTCCCGCTGCTGATGGTTATCGCTATCTCGCTGCGCGAAGGTAACTTTGCCACCGGCAGCCTGATCCCGGAAAACATCTCCTGGGAACACTGGAAACTGGCGCTGGGCTTTAGCGTTGAACACGCGGATGGCCGCGTGACGCCACCGCCGTTCCCGGTACTGTTATGGCTGTGGAACTCGGTGAAAGTGGCCAGCATTACCGCGATCGGTATCGTGACGCTTTCCACTACCTGTGCTTACGCCTTTGCTCGTATGCGTTTCCCGGGCAAAGCAACCCTGCTGAAAGGGATGCTGATTTTCCAGATGTTCCCGGCGGTACTGTCTCTGGTCGCGTTGTATGCTTTGTTTGATCGCCTGGGCCAGTACATTCCGTTTATCGGCCTGAACACGCACGGCGGCGTGATCTTCGCCTATCTTGGCGGTATCGCGCTGCACGTGTGGACGATTAAGGGCTATTTCGAAACTATCGACGGCTCACTGGAAGAAGCGGCCGCGCTGGATGGCGCTACACCGTGGCAGGCATTCCGCCTGGTGCTGCTGCCGCTTTCCGTTCCGATTCTGGCGGTCGTGTTTATTCTGTCTTTCATTGCCGCTATTACCGAAGTACCGGTCGCGTCACTGCTGCTGCGTGATGTGAACAGCTATACCCTTGCGGTAGGTATGCAGCAGTACCTCAACCCACAGAACTATTTGTGGGGCGACTTTGCCGCCGCGGCTGTACTTTCCGCTATTCCGATCACTCTGGTGTTCTTGCTGGCGCAGCGCTGGCTAGTCAACGGTCTGACCGCGGGTGGTGTGAAAGGTTAAGTTTTACCGAAGTACCTGCCCGGCAACGGGCAATGCCACTGCAACCCTCAACTTATGTTATCCCAACCTGTGACTGTTATTCGGCGCTCTACGGAGCGCCCTTTTTTTATGTTATTTTGCATCACTGTTACGATTATTTCCTTTCGTGCTCTCCATCACTGCAATTCTATTTCCTGTCTGAATATAGATAAATTAAACAGAATTAAGATCACAGAAAAGACAAAACGTAATTGCAATGTAAAAAATGATAATTGTCTTCCCTGCCTGTTAAATTCACCATCACGACACTGATCAAAAGAGCTGTATCCTCTAAGGCAGGTCTGAATGAACTCTCAATATAATTCCAGTTATATTTTTTCGATTACATTAGTGGCAACGTTAGGAGGGCTATTATTCGGCTACGACACTGCGGTCATATCCGGTACGGTAGAATCCCTGAATACCGTGTTTGTCGCGCCACAACATTTAAGTGAATCCGCCGCCAACTCGCTGTTGGGCTTTTGCGTCGCCAGTGCGTTGATAGGCTGCATCATCGGCGGTGCACTGGGCGGCTATTGCAGTAACCGGTTTGGCCGCCGGGACTCGCTGAAAATCGCGGCTCTGCTGTTCTTTATTTCCGGTATTGGTTCCGCCTGGCCAGAATTAGGTTTTACAACTATTAATCCAGATAACGCCGTACCTGTTTATTTGGCCGGATACGTTCCCGAATTTGTTATTTATCGTATCATTGGTGGTATTGGCGTAGGTTTAGCCTCAATGCTCTCACCAATGTATATTGCTGAACTGGCACCCGCACATATTCGTGGAAAATTGGTGTCATTTAACCAATTCGCCATTATTTTTGGTCAACTGTTGGTGTATTGCGTTAACTATTTTATCGCCCGTTCTGGCGACGCTAACTGGTTGAATACCGATGGCTGGCGCTATATGTTTGCGTCCGAAAGTATTCCCGCCCTGCTGTTTTTACTGCTGCTGTACACCGTGCCAGAAAGCCCGCGCTGGCTAATGGCGCGTGGCAGACACGAGCAGGCGGAAGGTATTCTGCGCAAAATTATGGGCAGCACCCTCGCCACCCAGGCCATGCAGGAGATCAATCAGTCTCTGGACCATGGTCGTAAAACCGGTGGTCGCCTGCTGATGTTTGGCGCAGGCGTTATCGTCATCGGCGTAATGCTGTCTATCTTCCAGCAATTCGTCGGTATTAACGTCGTGCTCTACTACGCCCCAGAGGTGTTTAAAACGCTGGGAGCCAGCACCGATGTGGCGCTGTTACAGACCATCATTGTTGGCGTGATCAACCTGAGCTTTACCGTGCTGGCGATTATGACGGTGGATAAATTTGGTCGCAAACCGCTGCAGATTATTGGCGCTCTGGGCATGGCCATCGGTATGTTCAGCCTCGGTACCGCGTTTTATACCCAGGCTTCCGGGCTGGTTGCACTGCTGTCGATGCTGTTTTACGTCGCCGCATTCGCCATGTCCTGGGGACCGGTTTGCTGGGTGCTGCTGGCAGAAATCTTCCCCAATGCGATTCGCGGCAAAGCGCTCGCCATTGCGGTGGCCGCACAATGGCTGGCGAACTATTTCGTCTCCTGGACCTTCCCGATGATGGACAAAAATTCGTGGCTGGTTTCCCATTTTCACAACGGTTTCTCCTACTGGATTTACGGTTGTATGGGTATTCTGGCGGCGCTGTTTATGTGGAAGTTTGTACCGGAAACCAAAGGCAAAACGCTGGAAGAACTTGAAGAACTGTGGGAACCCGCCGCAGAGAAAACCCAGCCTGCCTCTGCGCAGTAATCCTGACCTGCAACACGCCGCAGCCCGATTGCGGCGTGTTGTCTTTTACTCTCGCTTCAGCCGTTTTGAATTACACAGCCACAAGGTGATCACCAGCAGCAGGATCGCCGCAGAATAGATCAGCACATCCATCGGTGCTTTATGATCGACAATGATCAACCGCACAATCGCGGTGATCCCGATATAAACAAAATAGCGCAACGGAAAGTGAAACCCCGACTGAAAGTACTTCACAATCAGCGCGATAAATTCAAAATAGAGGAAGTAAACCACCAGCCCTTCCACCAGCTCATACTTGCTGGTTTGTTCCGGCGCGAACAGCACATCCGCCAGATGCAGCGTTTCTTTCCCGAGGAATACAACCAGGATCAGGCCCAGACTCAGCAGTCCCAGATTCAACACGGTCTGTAAGATGGTGGAGATAAACTCCACTCGCGGACGAGATAGCGACGTCATAACAGCACCTCTTACTCAGTGGCGAGGTTCATGTATAACGCAAAAATGTGACAGAGATCTACATTTTTTGTTTATGTTTTGTGCAAGAAAGGTCAGCGGGGAATGATGAATGTCACGACACATTTCACAGGATGAAGTATGCAGCTAAGACAATCCGCTGTCCGCAACGTTACCTGCGGTGAGAACGTGGTAATTTATGAACCCGCAAATCTCTACAATTGCACATTGGGTGACAACGTTTTTGTCGGGCCATTTGTTGAAATCCAGGGTAATACGCAAATTGGCGCAGACAGCAAAATTCAGTCGCACACCTTCATCTGCGAATATGTCACCCTGGGTGCCCGCTGTTTTATCGGTCATGGCGTGATGTTCGCCAACGATATGTTTCGCGAAGGAAAACCCAACGCCGACCGCAACAGTTGGGGAAGAATTTCGATTGGCAACGATGTCTCAATCGGCAGTGGAGCGACCATTCTGGCGGTCACCATCTGCGATGGCGCGGTCATCGGTGCGGGGAGCGTGGTGACCAAATCGATCACCGAGAAAGGCGTGTATGCAGGAAACCCGGCAAAATTATTGCGTCGCCTGTAACTTGCCAGCTGACGGCGTAAACGCCTTATCCGGCCTGCAGTACAGGCAGGATAAGCGTAGCGTCATCCGGCTGGCAAACGGCTCGATTAACGGAAGTTCTCACTTCTGTCGCTGGTCATGTCGTACAGACCAAACTTACGTCCAAGCTGCTGGCCGCCATCACGCGTTAACGGCGTCCAGCCAATCGCCGCACGGCTGCGGGTCGGACCTGACGAGAACAGATCCAGCGGCACGGATACGTACACCCCTTTGGTAAAATCACCCTCTCCGTACTCATCCGGCGAGGCGTCGGTGATGGTCGCATAGCCGCCTACCACAACGCCGCTGTCAAAGCGCTTCGCCACTTCCAGCGTTCCGCCCTTATCTCCCGCCAGATACTGGCCCACGCTGGCTTTCACCAGTACATCCTGAGCGAATGACGGATTCCAGTACGCCGTCAAATGCCCGGTCTTCACGCTGTAGTCGGTGAATTTCATCATGTCCTGCGCGCTACGCCAGTCACGCTGTTTCACGTAGTTGGCATCAACACCAAACGCCCAGTTGCTGTCTAACGGACGATACAACACTTCTGCCCCCGCTCCGCCGTACATGGTTTCCAGATAGCCACCGTAAACCTGTCCGTAGAACCCGTTTCCGAGTGACTGGAAGTAGTTGGCCTGTAGGTTATTCACGTAGACATCGTTTTGCACATACTCGCGCACATGGGTACGCACTCGTGGCAAATGCGAATCCTGCGGCGGGTTGGTGTAGTTAAATTTGTCATAGTTATTGGCGATGTTGGCGAACAAACTCCCGGTGGTCAGCAGGTGATCGGTAACCCACCAATCCGCCGTTCCCATCACGCCCAACTGATACATATAGAAGTTTTCCGGGCCGCCCACCGACTGGTTAAGCACCGGATCGATGTGGAAATCGAAGCGTGACTTATCGATATACCAGCCCTGCTCGGTCGTTTTCGGCACCACGGGCTCAACGCGTTTTTGCGCCAGCTGGGTTTCATGGCCCAACGGTTCACCTTCCAGATGACGCTTGAGGCTGGAAACCTCCGTTTCGGTCGTCACCTGCGGCAAGTTAAGACGATTTTCCGTAATACGGATCGTGCGGATCCCGTCGGGAAGATCGTTCATCACGATCCGGTTGGCACGTTCGATCCCTTCGCGCGAATCACGGTATTTCACCTGTTCACCGGTCACATATAGCGTATCGCCCTGCACCTGAATTTTAGGATCGGCCAGTCCGGCGTTATATTTCAGCAGCGTTAGCTGATTCGCCACCACCGAATGTTGCAGGATGGCATCCTGCGGCTGTGCCTGATATTTCGGGCGGGCATTGTCGTTATAGTTTGGCCGCAGATCGTTGAAGTTAGTCCGCAGCGTGACCCCAAACATAAAGGTGTTCCCGCGCTCATAGCTGAGGTTAACGTCGGCCCAATCGGTGACGCGATAAATAGCGCCGACGTTAAACTTGCTCTTCTGATCCAGCTTGCCCGCAAAATCCTGCTGGTAATTGTTTCCCTCATACTCCAGTTTCAGACGCAACGGCTGCCAGGGCGTCTGATACTCGACGCCGCCAAACAGTGATGCCGGGCCGTGGAACATCTGGCTGCCGTCAATAGAACCGGCCTGCTTGTAGCTGTTATCGCGATAGCAGAATTTATCGCTGTATGAGCAAAACGGATTGCTGACGTTACCGCTGGTCCCGAGATATCCCCAGCCCAGGCCAAGCGAGAAATCAAACGGCCCCCAGGCTTTATTCGCCACAATATACTCCGCATCGAACAGGCCAGTTCCGCCAATATCTCGCGCGCCAACCGCCACCTGCGGCATCCAGTAGCTCTCTTCCCACAGCCGTAGTTTGAGATCAAAAGCTTTATCCTTGTAAGTCTGATCGCCAGAAAACGACTCCACGCTACTGTATTTTTTGGTACGCACATCGGTGTAGCGCAGCGTGGTTTCCAACCACGGGAAGAGCTGCACCGACGCAGAGTAGTAGCGGTACTGATCGTTATCGCGGTAATTGAGGCTCATTTCGCCCTCACGTGCCATGCGTGCGGTTGGGGTTTGCAGCAGCCCCACGCCGCCAAAATCGGACTGCGAAGGTCCAATGGGCGCGGGCCAGGTTTCACCGTGGCAGGCAACGCTTACGCCCAGCGCCAGTAAGCTGAGCAGGTAAGTTTTTCTCATTATTCGGGTATCCGCTGGGTCAGGGTGCGAAGAATGTCGGCATTAATTTCATCCGGGGTGCTGCTCCAGACAGCATCAGAGAGTCCGACATAAATGATGCTGCCGGGCATCGGCTCAACGTGACGTTTGTTCCAGTAAGCGACAGGTACTTTTTGCGTGCGCCCGTCAGGATAGATAACCCAGGCGAAGCTACAATCCGCGCCGCTGAGCCGACTTTGCCCATCGAGATAACTGGCAACATCACGCCCGGGCATAAACGGTTGTTTACCCGGATGGCTTAGCAGGCCAAACAGCGTGATATGCGTTGGCTGCGCTCCGACCCACAGCGTGTAATTGCCCTGCAACGGCGGGTTACCTCGCTCGCTGACGCGCACCACATCCGGGTCAAGGTTAATTTTCTGCCTGCCAGTCACCTTCAGCGCCTGAATTTGCTGGCGTAAGGTGTTGATAGCCTCGGCATCGTCACCGCTTTCTTCAGCACTCAGCGCTGCCAGACGAGCCAGTAATGCCTGCTGCTGACGTCCCGCCTCCATCGTTGCCCGCTCTTCGCTGATAACCGCGCCTGGCCACCAGCTATTGCTCAACCGCGGCTGTCCAACCAGGTCGAGCAGATGTTCGGCCCCGGTCAGCGTTTTTGGCTCTTCGCTAGCGGAGGTAAAGACCTTAACGCTGCCCGCAGCAAAAACAGACGCTGCGCTCAGGTTCAACAGCAGCGCCATAACGACTCGTTTGATCATGATTTTGCCGCCTTAATCAGCGTGGTTTTCACCGGGAAGTAATG
The DNA here is from genome assembly GCF_001037485.2 of Citrobacter sp. MGH105. Taxonomy (NCBI): domain Bacteria; kingdom Pseudomonadati; phylum Pseudomonadota; class Gammaproteobacteria; order Enterobacterales; family Enterobacteriaceae; genus Citrobacter; species Citrobacter sp. MGH105. The sequence goes on from NZ_CP073048.1 coordinate 4,741,027, forward strand.
CGCGCCTAGATACTGTTCCGACTGGCGAATCTGCCCTTCACTGTCTATCCAGTAGCGGTTATGCCAGCGCGTTTGATCGGTCGTTATCTCTTCATCGAGGATCCGTACCGGCGTGTCATCGCTGCCGACCTTGATGGTGTCTGCGCCATCCCATTTGAAAACCGATCGCGCGGTGGCATAGCGTACCTGCTGATGTTCAGTCCAGCCCATTGTGCGGGTCCACGTTGCGCCATCGACTATCTGATTGGGTTTGATGAGTGGGTCTTCCGCCAGATTATTCACCTCAATTAGGTTGTCCCCGCCGAGATGCGTTTTCACAATGCGCCCATGCTGCGTGACGAGAATAGCCCGATCCTGAGTCACCCATTTCTGCTGTCCGTTTTCCGCAAACGCGAGTACCACAAACAGTTGGGGACCGCCGTTTAGCTGCATATACTGGCTGGCGTAGGGCATATTTTGGATTTCATCGTCCGTCATCTGTACGCCGGGAGTACCAAACACGCTATCCCACAGCGAATGCCCCAACCCTTCGGTGGTGGCTGAGCACGCCTGCAGTAACAGGCAAACCATTATGAGCGCTGGTCGCTTCACGACGTTTCTCCGCATTATTGCCGGGTGGCGCAACGCTTATCCGGCCTACAAATCCCACATACTTTTGGCAATTCAAAATAACCACACCGAAGTGTGGTTAGAATTAAACGTACCTTTATTACTGGGTACTGGTGGTTGTGGTGGTTGTGGTTCCGGTATTAGAACCATCGCCGCCACCGGTCGCCGCCAGGGCGACCCCCACTGCAGAACTTACGGTGCTCACGCTGGTTGCGGAGGAACTTCCTGCCGAAACCGACGCGGCAGCCGACCCTGCTGCCTCACCCACCTGAACGGGGGCGGCATAGACAGAAGTCGCCGCAAGCGCAGATATAGCCCACAGGCCATACAGAACTTTTTTCATCACAAATTCCCTTCATTGTATGAATGGAGATTTACCCAAAAGAATTTCGGGCGAGATCGAGTATACACAAGCCAAAGTGTGCAAATTACGCCACGCGGGAATTTAGGATAATTAGATAACGAAAGGAAAAATGATTAAAAAATACAACAAAAACAATTAAATCAATAAATTAAAATATAAAAATTAAAATGCAATATCCGGTAAATCCGAAAACATCAGAAATTGAATAACATTAATAAAATTATTTTAGGATTAAGCTCAATTAAGGTATGAAGTTAAAACGTAGATATCCTGGAGCATTCTTATAAAAAAGCCGATATTAATATCGGCTTTTTATTTCATTAATGCCGGATGCGGCTAAACGCCTTATCCGGCCTACAAGTGTGTGCTATCAGGCACGCCAGGACTTATAACGGTTAATCAAACCGTTGGTAGAACTGTCGTGGCTGCTCACTTCGGAACCATCTTTCAGCTCTGGCAGAATGCGGTTCGCCAGCTGTTTGCCCAGCTCAACGCCCCACTGGTCAAAGGTGAAGATGTTCAGGATAGCGCCCTGAGTGAAGATTTTGTGTTCGTACAGTGCAATCAGCGCACCCAGGCTGAACGGCGTGATTTCGCGCAGCAGAATGGAGTTCGTTGGGCGGTTACCTTCGAACACTTTGAACGGCACAACGTGGTCCAACGTTGCCGGATCTTTACCCTGGTCGCGGTATTCCTGCTCAACCACTTCACGAGATTTACCGAATGCCAGCGCTTCGGTTTGCGCGAAGAAGTTAGACAGCAGTTTCGGATGGTGATCCGACAGCGGGTTGTGGGTGATGGCCGGCGCGATGAAATCGCATGGAACCATTTTGGTGCCCTGGTGGATCAGCTGGTAGAACGCATGCTGGCCGTTAGTACCCGGCTCACCCCAGATGATTGGGCCAGTCTGGTAATCCACCGCATTGCCGTTACGGTCAACGTATTTACCGTTGGATTCCATGTTGCCCTGCTGGAAGTAGGCCGCGAAACGGTGCATATACTGGTCATACGGCAGAATTGCTTCGGTTTCGGCACCGAAGAAGTTGTTGTACCAGATACCGATCAGCGCCAGCAGCACCGGCAGGTTTTTCTCAGCCGGAGTGGTGGAGAAGTGTTTGTCCATCGCATGCGCGCCGGAGAGCAGCTCAACAAAGTTGTCGAAGCCTACGGACAGGATGATGGACAGACCGATTGCAGACCACAGGGAGTAACGACCGCCAACCCAGTCCCAGAACTCGAACATATTGGCAGTATCAATTCCGAACTCGCCAACCGCTTTACCGTTAGTGGAGAGCGCAGCGAAGTGTTTGGCAACGTGCTTGTTGTCGCCTGCGGTCGCCAGGAACCAATCGCGCGCGCTATGGGCGTTAGTCATGGTTTCCTGGGTGGTGAAGGTTTTGGAAGCGACCAGGAACAGCGTGGTTTCCGGGTTCACTTTCTTCAGCACTTCGGCAATGTGCGTACCATCGACGTTAGACACAAAGTGCATGTTCAGGTGATTTTTGTAAGGACGCAGCGCTTCAGTCACCATGAACGGGCCGAGGTCAGAACCGCCGATACCGATGTTTACTACATCAGTGATGGCTTTACCGGTATAGCCTTTCCAGCTTCCGGAGATGATCGCTTCAGAGAAGGATTTCATCTTCTCCAGCACAGCATTCACTTCCGGCATGACATCTTTGCCGTCAACGATGATAGGCGTATTGCTACGGTTGCGTAGCGCCACGTGCAGCACGGCACGGTCTTCAGTGCGGTTGATTTTCTCACCGGAGAACATGGACTTGATGGCACCCGCCAAATCGGTTTCTTTCGCCAGATCCTGCAGTTTAGCCAGCGTCTCTTCAGTGATGCGGTTTTTGGAGAAATCCACCAGCATCAAATCGTCAAACGTCGCGGAAAACTTAGTGAAACGATCGCTATCTTTCGCGAAAAGATCCGCGATAGTAACGTCTTTCATTTCTTCAAAGTGTTTTTGTAGTGCCTGCCAGGCTGAGGTCTGCGTTGGATTGATGTTTTTCATTAGCAATACTCTTCTGATTTTGAGAATTGTGACTGAGATCGATTGTAACGCCAGTCACAGAAAAGTGTGATTGTTTTAATGCCATTGCCAGGGCATCCGCCAAACGTGGCTAAAAAGTATAGCGGTTATCAGCGTTGTTATTAGTACCGTTACTCAACGCAGTTGCAGCATGAAAAATCCGCATAATCCCAGCGTTGACAGTGCAAGCTACACATTTTATTTATAAATACGGTATTTGCATTTGCGCCTGCACCGGTTTCTGTTCTGCCTTATGTGCCATGGTCGCTCTATTCATTCCCTGACACGAGGTAGTTATGACTGATGTAGTTGTCTCCAAATTTGGCGGTACCAGCGTGGCGGATTTTGATGCCATGAATCGCAGCGCTGATGTAGTACTTTCTGATGCTAACGTCCGTGTAGTGGTACTTTCCGCTTCTGCGGGAATCACCAACCTGCTGGTCGCACTGGCTGAAGGGCTGGAGCCAACCGCGCGCTTCGAAAAACTCGATGCCATTCGTCAAATTCAGTTCAATATTCTGGAACGCCTGCGTTATCCAAACGTGATACGTGAAGAGATCGACCGTCTGCTGGAAAACATCACCACGTTGGCAGAAGCAGCGTCACTGGCGACCTCAACCGCGCTGACCGACGAACTGGTTAGCCACGGTGAACTGATGTCTACCCTGCTGTTCGTCGAGATCCTGCGTGAACGCAACGTGCAGGCGCAGTGGTTTGACGTACGTAAAGTGATGCGCACCAACGATCGTTTTGGCCGCGCAGAACCTGACGTCGCGGCGCTGGCCGAACTGGCAACGCTCCAGTTGGCCCCGCGTCTGAGCGAAGGTCTGGTGATTACTCAGGGCTTTATCGGCAGTGAAGGTAAAGGCCGCACCACCACGTTGGGGCGCGGCGGGAGCGATTATACGGCTGCCCTGCTGGCCGAAGCGCTGCACGCCACGCGCGTCGATATCTGGACCGATGTTCCTGGCATTTACACGACCGATCCGCGCGTTGTTCCGGCGGCGCAGCGTATTGATGAAATCGCCTTTGAAGAGGCCGCAGAAATGGCGACCTTTGGCGCGAAAGTGCTACACCCGGCAACGTTGTTACCTGCCGTACGTAGCGATATCCCGGTGTTTGTTGGCTCCAGTAAGGATCCAAAAGCAGGCGGTACGCTGGTATGCAATAAAACCGCGAATCCACCGCTGTTCCGGGCGCTGGCACTGCGCCGTAAGCAAACGCTGCTAACGCTGCATAGCCTGAATATGCTGCACTCTCGCGGCTTTTTGGCGGAAGTGTTCGGCATCCTCGCACGCCATAACATTTCGGTCGATTTAATTACCACATCCGAAGTCAGCGTGGCGCTGACGCTGGATACCACCGGTTCGACCTCCACCGGCGATACACTGTTAACACAGTCTCTGCTGATGGAACTGTCTGCCCTGTGTCGGGTTGAAGTGGAAGAAGGCCTGGCGCTGGTGGCGCTGATTGGTAACGACCTGTCCAAAGCCTGTGGCGTGGGTAAAGAGGTGTTCGGCGTACTGGAGCCATTCAACATCCGCATGATTTGCTACGGCGCGTCCAGTCATAACCTGTGCTTCCTGGTGCCCGGTACTGAAGCCGAACAGGTGGTACAGAAGCTGCACCATAATTTGTTTGAATAAAATTTCATCACGCAATAAACAATAACGATAGCCGGGCTCGAACCCGGCTTTTTTATAACAACACATTTCAATCGCAAGGAATATAACATGCTCGCTACTCTCACGCGGCTGTTCCCGTTATGGGCACTGCTGCTCTCTGTTGTTGCGTATTACACGCCCACCACCTTTACGCCTGTCGGGCCATTCGTGCCGTCGTTACTGATGCTGATCATGTTCGGTATGGGCGTTCACCTGAAGGTAGACGACTTTAAACGCGTACTCTCACGTCCTGCACCAGTCGCGGCGGGTATTTTCCTGCACTATCTGGTGATGCCGCTCGCCGCATGGATTTTAGCGCTGGCATTTAATATGCCGCCGGAATTGTCCGCAGGGATGGTGCTGGTCGGTAGCGTCGCCAGCGGAACAGCATCAAACGTAATGATCTATCTGGCAAAAGGCGATGTGGCGCTCTCTGTGACTATTTCATCGGTTTCAACGTTGGTCGGCGTTGTCGCCACACCGCTGCTGACACGGCTGTATGTCGACGCGCATATCCAGGTGGATGTGATGGGTATGCTGCTGAGTATCCTGCAGATCGTGGTCATTCCAATTGCGTTGGGGTTGGTCATTCACCACCTGTTCCCACGCGTCGTAAAAGTCGTGGAACCGTATCTGCCCGCATTTTCAATGGTGTGCATTCTGGCAATCATCAGCGCCGTCGTGGCGGGTTCTGCCTCGCACATTGCATCCGTCGGCTTTGTGGTCATTATCGCCGTAATCCTACATAACACCATTGGCCTGCTCAGCGGCTACTGGGGCGGAAAATTGTTTGGTTTCGACGAGTCAACCTGCCGTACGTTGGCAATTGAAGTGGGCATGCAGAATTCAGGACTTGCCGCTGCGCTGGGCAAGATCTACTTTGGCCCGCTTGCCGCCCTGCCTGGCGCGTTATTCTCCGTCTGGCACAACCTTTCCGGTTCGCTGTTGGCAGGCTACTGGTCCGGTAAGTCGATTGAAGAGAAACCACACTCAGTAAAACAACACTAATCTTCATAAATGGAGGAGGCATCCTCCATTTCTCCCTACCCGCATTTGAACCCCATCACAAAACAACAAACATCAACATAAAACAAAATAATTATTTAATTGTTATTTTTCAAAAAAATACACAAACAAACCTGTTTTTAATTCAAATTTAATCATTTTTCTAATGTTGATTTAGTTTGTTTTAATTGGGAATATGATTTCACTACAACACAGATAAACCCTTACCCTATCTTCGAGGCCGCTATGAAAAAAATTGCGATTATTGGAAGCAGTGGAGGCAACCTCTACAACCTGGGTGGTGCTGAACCAGAAAAGCTACTCCAGGAAATTTACCAGCAGTGCGAAGCCGCAGGAGTGGAAGTTGCCGCTGTGCAGTTCATTGCGGCAGAAGCCTCAATGGACGTTGCCAAAGCTCACACGCCAGCGTCGGTATTTGCACTAACCACAGAAAACCAACAAAAACCACAAAGGATATTTCAGGGCAAACTTTCAGATGTGAACGACTCGGTAGTTGAGAGCGATTGCAGGATTGCTGAAATGATCCGTAACGGTGAGATCGACGGGATCATCGTGATGAGCGCCGATCCGGTGAAGGCCAACCAGGCGGTCTTTGCCGCAGCTGTTGAAATGAAAACACCGATTGTTGGCACCGGCGGAACCTCAATGGCGCTAGTGGCGGCAAAAGGGGCAAATGTCGTCGCAACCTCGGGCACGACGGGTACCACCAGCCGAACCCGCGCAGTCTCCTTCATCGCATCACTGTGTAAGTACTGGGGCGTTAAATACAAACCACAGTTGGGCAGTGCCTCTCCTTCACAGGGCGGTTCTGGAAAAAGTCTGCTTAAGCGCTTCAATATTCGCAGCATAATGATCCCTGCGCTGCCGGGCTTTATTGCCATGGCAATCGTGCTCGCACTCAGTCACATTCCGGGCCTGGAAAAACTCAACGATATCTTTGAAATTCTACTGAAGGGCCTACCGGTTTTAGTTGCGGTTCTCGCAGCAAAACAGATTTCGGAACTGGATGAAGTCTCAATTGTGGCCGGGGTGGTCGCCGGAGTACTTTCCGTCGAAGGCGGTCTGATTGGAGGGATCATCGGTGGTTTGATGGCCGGGATTTTCGTTCGTTGGCTGTTCGAATTATGCCTGAATTGGCGCTTTCCGATGACCACCGTCAACATTGTAGCGGGTGGGATCTCAGGCCTGGCCGCTGGGTTAATCATGCACTATCTGCTGAGTCCGCTGGCGCTGTCAGCAGGTAATTACATCAAACTGGCTATCGAAAGCACGCTGGCCTTCAGCCCTATTCTTGCCGGCCTGCTGGCTGGGTTGGTTATCTGGCCAGCTATTCTGGGGGGAGTCTATCACGCAGTCATTCTGCCGCTGGTGCTCCTGGAAATGGAAAAATCCGGAGTCAGCTTCCTCGGCGCTGTCGATATGGTAGGCCTGGTGATGGTTGCTGCAGGAATCAACCTGGCTAACGTCATCGCACCACGAGAAAAAAGCGAAGCAGCCGTCGCGACGCCCGGCCTGCTTATCAACCTCGGCTTTGGGACCTTCGTTGAATCGGCCTATCCGTTCATGTTTGCCAACAAAATTGTCTTTGGTTCAGCGATCGTTTGGGCCGGTCTGGGCGGCATGATGCTGGGTTTCTTTAACGTCAAAGGCGTAGCTTATGTCCCCGCATTTGCCTCTCCGTTCTTATCCAGCAATGCGCTGCAAATGGCGATTGTGATGGTTACCGTCATGGGCCTGACCTGTATTTCCACCATTATTGCCAACCGTTTTAAGGCTGTCGCACAGAAAGAATCTACCGCGTCAGCCCATTAATTAATGCACCAACACCAGAGGTACACCATGTTTAAAGGCGATATGAATAAAAAACGCGCTAAAGCGTTACAGAAAGTGAAAGATGCCATCACGCTGCACGGCGGGCAGACCATCCTCAGCACAGGGATAACCGGCGACGATGCGCGTCTGGCAAAAGCAGTATGTGAGGCGGGCGTTAAGCTGCTCGAACCGAACCATCCCGCACTGGCGCTGGCGCGTGGGCATAAGGGGGTGAGTAACATGCACGCGGCAGAACAAATCCGCCACGAAATCACCAACAGCCAGATGGCCGAAGCAGTACATGGCGTACGTAATGTGGTTCCTGACGATATCTTCATTACCGTCGGTATCGCAGGTGGCTTTACCGAAACGTTACCGGTCCCGCTCACGGAAACAGAGATACTGGAGATTGCTCGTGCTGGTGCCGATGGCTTACACACTCATAAATCCGACTGGGACGATCTACAGGACATCGTTAATCTCGCCCATCAGTATGGCCTGACCGTTGATGCTTATATTGGTCACCCGGATGACCTGCATACCTTCGGTATTCCTGCGCGCACTCCAGAAGAGGTCGCCAGCGTAGCAAAACGGATGCAGGAGATTGGCGTCGACATGATTGGTTTAATGACCGGTATGAGCTACGAAGGCGTAGCCGCAGGTGATATTCCGCAAGCCATTAAAGATCGCCTGTGGGCGCTGGTCGGCGCGGTAAGCGTGCCGACGCTGGCGGAAGGCGGAATTAACCTCGCCAATGCCAAAGCGTTTAAGGATACCGGGGTCAATATTCTGGTCGTCGGTACGGCAATCGACAATATGGTCTGCAACGCCGCCAAAGAGGCTGTCACACCGTTTATTGCGCATTGATATTAAGGGAAAAAAAGCATGTTACTGGTCACCGATCTGGATGGAACACTACTGACTTCGCAAAAGACAATCAGTCCACGCACTCGTCAAGCACTCGTAGAATTCCACCAGCGCGGTGGCCTGTTGGTCGCCTGTTCCGCCAGACCGGTCTCCTCTATGATGCGCCTGCTACAGCAGCAGCAGGTTAATGCGCTGTTTGGCTGGTGCGCAGGCTTTAACGGAGGTCAGATCCTCGAGATGGCGCAGCAGCGCAATATTCATACTGCAGCGCTCTCTTGTATGAATCTTCGGGATATTGACCGACATATTGCACTTTCCCTCTGCCCTCATCACTTTTTTAGCGCCGATGCTATTTATCATCGTTGCGACCTACAGGTAGCGCCATGGACAACTTATGAAGCCCGTTTATTTGAATTACCACTTTACATTGATATCCAACGTAGCGAAATAAATAAAGGTTATGCTATTAGCATGTTAATGCACCAGCTAAATATAACAGCCGATAAAGTTGCGGCGATTGGCGACCAGCAAAACGATATCAGTATGTTTTCCGCCGCCGGCATTGGTATTGCAATGGGGAATGCGCCTGAGGTAGTAAAACGACAAGCCAGCTATGTGACGGCCTCTAATGATGATGAGGGTATTGTCTGTGCGCTGGAGTGGTTGCGTTGCTCTGCACATCCAGTTACCATGCGCCAAAGCACGACGTTGGCGGAAAATAATGAACCCGATTAAAAGAAGAAAACATATCCTCGATGAATTAAATAAATTCGGTGAAGTGACGGTTATCAAATTATCGGAAACGCTAAAAGTCACATCAGAGACCATTCGCCGCGATCTCTCCATCCTGGAGTCTGAAGGGCAAATTACCAAGATTCACGGCGGAGCCGTCAAAAAGCAGGTTGTTCAGGAAGATGAATTTGGCGCGCGGATTGATATACACCGCGAAGAAAAAATGGCAATTGGTAAACTTGCCGCCGGGATGGTCTGCGAGCACGACACTCTATTCATTGACTCCTGTACAACAAATCTTATTCTGGCCGAACAATTACCTCCTCTGGCCTACTCCGTTATTACTAACTCAGCCTTAATTGCCGATAAAATAAAAGAACATAATCTTAAAGCGCGCGTTTATGTATTAGGTGGTGAATATGACTACCATTTCCGTGCCAATCTCGGCGTCTCCGTTTGTCAGCAAATAAACACTATTCACGCAGATATCTGCTTCATCGGCGCGGGTGGTATTTCACCTCAACATGGTGTCCTGGTGAAAAGCTTCGATGAAGCCTATGTTGCCAAATCAATGATTGCTATGAGTAAAAAGTCGGTAATTCTTGCCGACCATACAAAATTTGGCCAGGACGGAGTGATGTGTATCGCCACATTAAAAGAGATCGATAACATCATCACAGACAAACGATTCAGAACAACGGGCTATACACAGCAGGACTTCGCCGGAAAATTACGTATTGCTGAATAATACAATACATGACGCTATCAGCAGGTTCTGGATTACCGTACACTGAGGATATCGGCTAACAGAGGGCACCCTTATGGCACTCCCCCGCATTACCCAAAAAGAGATGACCGAGCGCGAACAGCGTGAACTGAAAACGCTGCTCGACCGCGCGCGCATTGCGCATGGTCGTCTGCTGACCAACGCAGAGACCAACAGCATCAAGAAAGAGTACATCGATAAACTGATGGCCTTGCGCGAAGCAGAAGCTAAAAAAGCCCGCCAGTTGAAGAAAAAGCAGGCCTATAAACCGGATGCGGAAGCATCGTTTTCCTGGTCAGCAAATACGCCGACGCGCGGCAGACGTTAACGTCCCTTCTTCTTACGTCCCGGCGAAGTAAAACGCTTACCGTTTGCCGCCGGGCGCGATTTCTCTTTCTCCGCTGATTTTTCGATTTTCACCACCGGACGCTTAATGCCTGCGGTTTTTGGCTTCGCTTTCGCCTTCGGTTTGGCTTCTGAGGACGAGTTCTCAATCAGCTTGAACAGATCGATCAGTTCGTCATCTGTCAGGTCGCGCCATTCACCAAGCGGCAGACCAGACAAACCAACGTTCATGATACGCGTACGCTCAAGCTTGGTAACTTCATAGCCAAAGTGTTCGCACATACGACGGATCTGACGGTTAAGCCCCTGAATCAGCGTAATACGAAACACAAACGGCGCTTCTTTCTTCACCTTACATTTTTTGGTGACGGTACCGAGAATGGGCACACCGGCCCCCATACCACGGATAAAGTCATCAGTGACCGGCTTATCGACCGTCACCAGATACTCTTTTTCGTGATCGTTACCGGCACGCAGGATTTTATTCACCAGGTCGCCGTGGTTGGTCAGAAAGATAAGTCCCTGAGAATCTTTGTCCAGACGACCAATTGGAAACACGCGCTTGCTGTGATTCACGAAATCAACAATGTTGTCGCGTTCGCTGTCTTCGGTGGTGCTGACAATCCCTACCGGCTTATTCAGCGCGATAAAAACCAGATCTTCCGCTTCACGCGGCTCAATCAACCGACCATTTACTTTTACGACGTCGCCAGGCATCACCTGATCGCCGATGGTGGCGCGTTTACCATTCAGGAAGACATTCCCTTGTTCGATAAAGCGATCCGCCTCGCGGCGCGAGCAGATTCCGCTTTCACTGATGTATTTATTTAATCGGATGGATGAGTCGGGCAGCATAGTTTCTCCTTTGACAGCGAAATATACCCTACCTTGCGGACGATAAAAAATAATCGTGTTCGACTGTCCACGCGCTATTTGTGATCCGTCACACCTTTTGACACAAAAGTGTCAGCGATCCATCCCTGCAATTTTGTTGAGTGAAAACAAGCAGAATCAATACATTAGAGAGGTATGCACATCTGTGCCGACAACGCGCCATCACCACATCAAATGTGCAACACAATCGGTCATTTCAGGGCGCTGAAATAAGTGAAAATAGCTTTGAGATGGAGAACAGATGGGGTTATATCAGATCAAGAAGGCAATTTCGTGATTTGCACAAATGTGCAGGAGTCCAAAAATGGCGACGGAAAACAGCGATGATATCCGCCTGATCGTAAAAATAGCGCAGCTGTATTACGAACAGGATATGACACAAGCGCAAATCGCCCGCGAGCTGGGTATTTATCGCACCACGATCAGCCGGTTACTAAAACGTGGACGCGAGCAGGGTATCGTCACCATCGCCATTAATTACGACTACAACGAAAATCTGTGGCTGGAACAGCAGCTAAAACAGAAATTTGGCCTGAAAGAGGCGGTCGTAGTCTCCTGCGATAGCGAGCAGGAAGATGAACAACTTAATATGATGGGCGTACATGGCGCACAGTTGCTGGAACGCTTACTGGAACCTGGGGACATTATCGGGTTCTCATGGGGCCGCGCGGTACGGGGACTGGTGGAAGGATTATCTCCTGCCAGCCAGTCGCGCCAGCTGATCTGTGTGCCGATTATCGGCGGACCATCCGGCAAGCTTGAAAGCCGCTACCACGTCAATACGCTGACCTACGGCGCTGCGGCAAAGCTCAAAGGGGAATCACACCTGGCAGATTTCCCGGCACTGCTGGAAAACCCGCTGATCCGTAACGGGATCATGCAGTCACGACATTTTAAATCGATTTCTGCGTACTGGGATAATCTGGACATCGCGCTGGTCGGGATTGGATCTCCGGCGATACATGATGGCGCCAACTGGCACGCCTTTTACGGCAGTGAAGAGAGTGATGACCTGCATGCCCGCCAGGTCGCCGGAGACATTTGCTCGCGCTTTTACGATATCAACGGTGTAACCGTAGAGACCAATATGAGTGAAAAGACGCTCTCCATCGAAACCAATAAATTAAAACAGGCGCGTTACTCCATTGGCATTGCAATGGGTGAAGAAAAATACAGTGGGATATTAGGCGCATTACGTGGGAATTATATTAACTGTTTAGTCACCAACAGTCATACCGCTGAATTATTGTTGAAGTAAATAAATTCTAATTGGTCCTGCCATAATTAATTTTATGTGGGATCACCTTATCTGAATCGGGAGTTTATTATGCAAACGTGGTTAAACTTGCAGGGCAAAGTCATTATTGTTACCGGTGGTGCATCCGGAATTGGTCTGGCGATTGTCGAAGAGTTATTAGCGCAAGGCGCTAATGTACAAATGGCAGATATTCATGGTGGAGAAGGTAAATACGATAGCCATGACGGGTATCATTTCTGGCCAACGGATATTTCCAGTGCCAAAGAGGTTAATCATACTGTCGCTGAAATTATCCAACGCTACGGACGTATTGATGGGCTGGTAAATAATGCTGGCGTTAATTTTCCGCGTCTGCTGGTCGATGAAAAAGCACCCGCCGGGCAATACGAACTCAACGAAGCTGCTTTCGAAAAAATGGTTAATATCAACCAGAAAGGTGTGTTCTTAATGTCGCAGGCAGCGGCACGCCAAATGATAAAACAGCGTAACGGCGTGATTGTGAATGTCTCTTCCGAAAGCGGACTGGAAGGTTCTGAAGGTCAAAGCTGTTACGCCGCGACCAAAGCCGCATTGAATAGTTTTACCCGTTCCTGGTCGAAAGAGTTGGGCAAACACGGCATCCGCGTGGTTGGTATTGCACCTGGCATTCTGGAAAAAACCGGACTGCGGACCCCCGAGTATGAAGAAGCGCTGGCCTGGACCCGCAACATCACCGTCGAACAGCTGCGCGAGGGCTACACCAAGAACGCGATCCCGATTGGTCGTTCAGGGCGCTTAAGCGAAGTTGCTGATTTTGTTTGTTATCTTTTATCTGAGCGCGCCAGTTACATCACCGGAGTAACCACTAACATTGCGGGCGGAAAAACGCGCGGCTAAGGAGGTTTTATGGTCAATGCAATCTTCTGTGCTCACGGCAAACTGGCCTGCGCCATGCTGGAATCGGTACAGATGGTCTACGGTGATGCCAACGTTGAAGCCGTGGCATTTGTCCCCGGAGAGAACGCCAGCGACATTGTGGAAAAGCTAAAAAAGTTAGTAAGTATTCACACTAGCGATGAATGGCTGATTGCCGTCGATTTACAGTGTGGCAGTCCCTGGAATGCTGCCGCGACGCTGGCGATGCACAATCCGGCGATACGGGTCATTAGCGGGTTATCACTGCCGTTGGCGCTGGAGCTGGTAGACAACCAAAGCAGTATGAATGTAGATGAACTGTGCGAACACCTGACGACCATTGCTCAACAAACCTGTGTCGTCTGGAAGCATCTGGAAACGGCCGAAGAGGATTTCTGATGAACATTACCCTTGCTCGTATTGATGACCGTCTGATCCACGGTCAGGTCACCACCGTCTGGTCGAAGGTGGCGAATGCCCAACGGATTATTATCTGTAATGACGACGTTTATAACGATGAAGTACGTCGCACATTATTACGTCAGGCTGCCCCACCGGGAATGAAAGTGAACGTCGTTAATATCGAAAAGGCGGTCGCGGTTTACCATAATCCGCAATACCAGAACGAAACCGTTTTTTATCTATTTACCCGCCCACAGGATGCATTAGCAATGGTAAAACAAGGCGTGAAAATCGCCACGTTAAATATTGGTGGCATGGCCTGGCGGCCTTGTAAAAAACAATTAACCAAAGCCGTTTCTTTAGATAACGACGATATTCATGCGTTTCGTGAGTTAGGTAAACTGGGTGTTACGCTGGATTTACGCGTTGTCGCATCCGATCCATCTATTAATATTCTCGAAAAAATAGAAGAACAATCGTTCGCTGAATAAATAAAAATGCCTGTGTACTTATGCTTTAACAGGCAGGGATGATCACATTCACAAGGTGACATATTATGGAAATAAGTACCCTACAAATTATCGCCATATTCCTATTTTCCTGTATTGCCGGAATGGGCAGCGTGCTGGATGAGTTCCAGACCCACCGTCCGCTAATTGCTTGTACCGTTATCGGCCTAATCCTTGGTGATTTAAAAACCGGGATTATGCTCGGCGGCACGCTGGAGTTAATCGCTCTTGGCTGGATGAACGTCGGCGCAGCGCAGTCTCCCGATTCGGCGCTCGCCAGTATTATCTCCGCCATTCTGGTTATCGTCGGTCAGCAAAGCATTGCTACCGGTATCGCCATCGCCCTGCCAGTCGCGGCGGCAGGTCAGGTGCTGACGGTATTCGCCCGTACCATCACCGTGGTGTTCCAGCACGCGGCGGATAAAGCAGCCGAAGACGCCCGCTTTCGCACCATCGACATGCTGCACGTTTCCGCTCTCGGCGTACAGGCGCTGCGCGTTGCCATTCCTGCATTAATCGTCTCGCTGTTTGTCAGCGCCGATATGGTCAGCAATATGCTCAACGCCATTCCGGAATTCGTCACCCGCGGATTGCAGATTGCCGGTGGCTTTATTGTGGTGGTCGGCTACGCCATGGTGCTGCGCATGATGGGCGTGAAGTACCTGATGCCCTTCTTCTTCCTCGGGTTTATCGCTGGGGGTTATCTCGATTTGAGCCTGCTGGCTTTCGGTGGGGTTGGCGTGATTATCGCGCTGGTCTACATCCAGTTGAACCCACAGTGGCGTAAAGCCGAACCGCAGGCGCAACCCGCCTCTTCTCAAGCTCTCGATCAGCTTGATGACTAATGGAGCCAGCCATGGAACAGAAAAAACTGACCAAATCCGACCTGTTTAGCATGTTTGTTCGCTCCAACCTGCAACAGGCGTCATTTAACTTTGAACGCATTCATGGGCTGGGCTTTTGCTACGACATGATCCCTGCCATCAAGCGCCTGTATCCGCTGAAAGAGGACCAGGTTGCAGCACTCAAACGCCACCTAGTGTTTTTCAACACCACGCCTGCCGTGTGCGGCCCGGTGATTGGCGTGACCGCCGCGATGGAAGAAGCTCGCGCCAATGGTGCGGAAATTGACGACGGCGCCATCAACGGCATCAAAGTTGGGCTGATGGGCCCGCTGGCCGGTGTTGGCGACCCGTTGGTCTGGGGAACATTGCGCCCGATTACCGCGGCGCTCGGCGCATCGCTGGCGCTGTCCGGAAACATTCTCGGCCCACTATTATTCTTCTTTATTTTCAATGCAGTACGTCTTGCCATGAAGTGGTACGGCTTACAGCTTGGCTTTCGTAAAGGGGTCAATATCGTCAGCGACATGGGCGGCAACCTGCTGCAGAAACTGACCGAAGGCGCATCGATTCTCGGCCTGTTTGTCATGGGGGTGTTGGTCACCAAATGGACCAGCATCAACGTGCCGCTGGTGGTATCGCAAACGCCTGGCGCAGACGGCACCACCGTCACCATGACCGTGCAGAACATTCTCGACCAACTCTGCCCCGGCCTGCTGGCGCTGGGTCTGACGCTGCTGATGGTGCGTCTGCTCAACAGGAAAATTAATCCGGTATGGCTGATCTTCGCCCTGTTTGCGCTGGGAATTATCGGTAACGCGCTGGGCTTCCTGTCCTGATTTTTTCGCCCCGGCGATGCCGGGGCTACTTCAACAAATAGTCTTCGAAAGAGGAAGAGGTGGTAACAATGCAAACAACAACAGCTTTACGTCTTTATGGTAAACGCGATCTGCGCCTGGAAACCTTCGATCTTCCTGAAATGCAGGACGATGAAATTCTGGCCTCAGTCGTAACCGACAGCCTGTGCCTTTCTTCCTGGAAAGAGGCTAACCAGGGCGAGAACCACAAAAAGGTGCCAGACGATGTGGCTACCAACCCGATCATCATCGGTCACGAGTTTTGCGGCGATATCATTGCCGTAGGCAAAAAATGGCAGCATAAGTTTCAGCCCGGCCAGCGCTATGTCATTCAGGCTAACCTGCAACTGCCGGATCGCCCGGACTGCCCCGGCTACTCCTTCCCGTGGGTAGGCGGTGAAGCCACGCACGTCATCATTCCTGATGAAGTCATGGAGCAGGACTGCCTGTTAGCCTACGAAGGTGAAACCTATTTTGAAGGCTCGTTGGTTGAGCCGCTGTCCTGCGTGATTGGCGCATTCAACGCCAACTATCACCTACAGGAAGGCACTTATAACCATAAGATGGGCATTCGTCCGCAGGGGCGCACGTTAATCCTCGGCGGTACCGGGCCAATGGGACTACTGGCGATCGACTATGCACTGCATGGACCGGTTAACCCGGCGCTGCTGGTGGTGACCGACACCAATAACGACAAGTTGAACTACGCCCGCAAGCACTATCCATCAGAACCACAAACGTTGATCCATTATCTCCACGCCCAGGATGCGGGTTATGACACCTTGATGGCGCTGAGCGGCGGACACGGGTTTGATGACATCTTTGTTTTTGTGCCCAACGAACAGCTGGTTACGCTGGCCTCTTCTTTGCTGGCTGCTGATGGTTGCATGAACTTCTTTGCCGGTCCGCAGGATAAGCAGTTTAGCGCACCGATTAACTTCTACGACGTGCACTATGCCTTCACCCATTATGTTGGGACATCTGGCGGCAATACCGACGACATGCGCACGGCGGTAAAACTGATCGAAGAGAAGAAAGTTCAGGCGGCAAAAGTGGTGACACACATTCTGGGATTGAATGCGGCAGGTGAAACAACGCTGGAACTGCCGCAAGTCGGTGGGGGTAAAAAACTGGTTTACACCGGAAAAGCATTGCCGTTAACTGCGCTCACCCAGATTGACGATCCGGCCTTGCGCGATATCCTGGAGCGTCATCAGGGGATCTGGTCGCAGGAAGCCGAACAGTACATATTGTCTCACGCCGAGGAAATTTAACATGATTAACCGCGACACCCAGTTGTGCATGTCGCTTGCCGGTCGCCCCGGCAACTTTGGCACACGCTTTCATAACTATCTATATGAAAAGTTAGGGTTAAATTTTATCTACAAAGCCTTTACTACGCAGGATATTGAGGCCGCAGTGAAAGGCGTTCGCGCACTCGGGATTCGCGGCTGTGCGGTCTCTATGCCGTTTAAAGAGAGTTGCATGCCGTTTCTGGATGCCATCGACCCTTCCGCAAAAGTCATTGATTCCGTTAACACCATTGTCAATGACAACGGTACGCTGACAGGATTTAACACCGACTACATTGCGGTAAAAAGCCTGATTACCAGCCACCAGCTTGATAACCACGCACGCGTCATGATCCGCGGCAGCGGTGGAATGGGTAAAGCGGTCATTGCTGCATTTCGCGATGCCGGTTTTCGCGATGTGATCGTCGCCGCCCGTAACCGGGAGAGCGGTCCGGCGCTGGCAAAACAGTACGGTTTCCAGTGGCAACCGCAGCCGGAAGGGATTACCTGCGATATTCTGGTCAACGTGACGCCAGTCGGCATGGCTGGCGGTAAAGAGAGCGATGAACTGGCCTACAGCGAAGCAATGGTCGCTGCCGCCAGCGTGGTGTTTGACGTCGTCGCCCTGCCGCCGGAAACACCGGTAATCAAACTGGCACAGCAATTATGTAAAAAGACCATCAGCGGTGCAGAGGTGATTGCCTTACAGGCCGTAGAGCAGTTCGCCATGTACACCGGCGTACGCCCAGATGACGCGCTAATCGCCGAAGCGGCAGAATTTGCGCGGGCGGGGTAAGAGAGCAGGAACAGAGCGCCAGGGGTGGGCGCTCTGTCTATTTTAGGTACTATGCAACAGCGAACAGTTGCTGGTCAGCTTTCGCTTCTAACTGCACCAGTGCGGGAATCAACTGGCTGATGTTGACCAGACTGTGTCCTAACTGGCATATGCTCTCATACGCAAAATGTTCCTGACCTTCACCCGCCATGGTCAGCAGGCTTTCGCCCATAAAATTCAGCGTCTGGTACAACCCTGCCAGCGCCTCTTCACAGCCAAACGATAGCGCCAGATTTTCTTCAGTAGTGAGATGGCTACAATCAAGATGGCGGAACGCCTCGGCGAGTGAGAAATAAAGTAGATCGGCCTGTGAAATGAGAGAATAGCGGACATTAAAATGGGGATAAAACGTAGTTAGTCATGCCATCAGCAGGTAATATGACGATACGCAAAAAGTACGCCATCAATTGCTAAATCATCGCGTCTAAGAAGGTTTGGGAGAGTTCAATGTCTTCAGCGTTTCAGCATCGATTCATTCTGACTGGTGGCCCAGGGTCAGGCAAAAGCACGATAATTGATACGATTATAAAACGAGGGTTTTGGTGTTCTAAAGAAGCTGGAAGAGGTGTGATCCAAGACCAGGTTAACATCGGCGGCGATGCATTACCGTGGGCCAACCAGACTGCATTTGCAGAGCTGATGCTATCCTGGGAAATGCGTTCGTGGCATGAAGCGGAAGGGCATACACAACCCTGCTTCTTTGATCGTGGTGTTCCTGATGTTGTAGGTTATTTATGTCTTTCTGAACTTACCATACCGAGGCATCTGGAAAACGCCATCGAGAAATTTCGCTATAACCGAATCGTATTTATTGCACCACCCTGGCGTGAAATATATGTACAGGACACAGAGCGCAAACAATCTTTCGATGTTGCCATCGCGACATATCACGCAATGGTAAAAACATACCGTATGTATGACTATCAGTTGATTGAATTACCATGTGTTTCTGTAGAAGAGCGAGTGGATTTTATTCTTTCCAAGATAAAACCCTGCTAAGACGGCAACTACGTGTAGTGGTGAATCACCATGCATGAATCTGTCATATTCTAGTGGACATATAGCTTCCGCTCCTGGCACAAAGCCCTCCCAATCCCCTATCATCGATTCTCGTATCAACCGCAGCATCCTGAAAAACTACGTATTATTGCGAGACACTTTCCTGTTTCCTCCAGCAAGCATTTCCCCTTACTCCCCATTTTTTACTCTCTAGTCTCAACTTGTCAATTCATAATGTAGTTTATAAAATACATGGAACGTCATCATGGAAATTCTTCAGACAATGGTTTTCCGGCGTTGGGAGCAAAACCTACGGGACAGGAGAGCTAAAACGTTCATTGCCACACGCCTTTTTCGTCTGGCTAATGGTTTAGCTGGTGATGTTAAACCTGTTGGGGAAGGCGTCAGCGAAATGCGCATTTCTTACGGTCCTGGCTACAGGATTTACTTTAAACAGCAAGGTTGCCGCATCATCATTTTGTTATGTGGGGGCGATAAAAGCTCACAAGCCAACGATATTACTCTTGCAAAAATGCTCGCCCGTACACTGGATTCACAGGAGATCTTCTGCCATGAATAAACTTACTCACTACGATCCCGCGACTGCGCTGGTTGATGATGAAGAAATTGCCGTGTTTATGGCCGATGCCCTCGAAACAGGCGATGCAGCATACATTGCAAAAGCACTGGGCGTGGTAGCTCGCGCTAAGGGAATGGCGAACATTGCGGCAGAAACGGGATTATCCCGCGAGCAGCTTTATCGCTCTTTTAGTGAGAAAGGTAACCCGACGCTGAAAACCACCCTTGCAGTGATGAAGGTACTCGGCATTGAATTGACACTTAAAAAATAGCCTCAGCTTCTATCTCCCCCCTTCCAACATCGTGAGCCATATCAGTAAGGCGTTAGCCTGATAGTGGTAGCATTAGCGCGGTTTGTAATTTTCTGATTACATGGAGAAATGATGGAACTGCTTTTATTGAGTAACTCGACGCTGCCGGGCAAAGGCTGGATGGAACATGCGCTGCCGCTGATTGCTGAACAACTGAATGGTCGCCGTACGGCGGTGTTTATTCCGTTCGCTGGCGTGACGCAAACCTGGGATGAGTACACGGCGAAAACGGCTGCCATCTTTGCGCCAATGGGCGTCAACGTTACGGGTATTCATACCGTTGCCGATCCGATTGCCGCTATTGAAAACGCAGAGCTGGTGATTGTCGGCGGGGGTAATACCTTCCAGTTACTGAAAGAAAGCCGCGAACGCGGACTGCTGGCGCCGATTGTGGATGTCGTCAAACGCGGTGCGCTGTACATCGGCTGGAGCGCAGGTTCCAACCTTGCCTGCCAGACCATCCGCACTACCAACGACATGCCGATTGTCGATCCAAAAGGTTTTGATGCGCTGGGTCTGTTCCCGCTGCAGATTAACCCACACTTCACCAACGCGCTGCCGGAAGGCCATAAAGGCGAAACGCGTGAACAGCGTATCCGCGAGCTGCTGGTTGTGGCACCGGAGCTGACGGTGATTGGCCTGCCGGAAGGGAACTGGATTAAGGTAAGTAACGGTCAATCCGTGCTCGGCGGCCCGAACACCACGTATATCTTTAAAGCGGGTGAAGAAGCGGTTGCCGTTGAAGCAGGCCACTGCTTTTAGTTGATTTGTTGTCTGATGCCGGATGGCGGCTTCGCTTTATCCGGGCTACAACTGTAGGCCTGATAAGCGCAGCGCCATCAGGCAGTTCAGCGCACATTGCCGGATGCGGCTTCGCCTTATCCGGCTTACCGGACTGCGCCATCGGGCAATATTTCACCTGTCCTCATTAGTAATCATCCCGCTCATCGTCTTCATCCGGCTGTTCCAGCACGCTGTAAGCCACGGAACAAAACAGCGAGTTCAGACGCTGCATATCGCCCAACAGCGCCAGGTGCAAGGAGCTGGTCTCGATGCTCTGCACGTTCTGTTGATGCAGACGGTCAACGTGCGCATGCGAATAACGACGATTGAGAATACGGAAGCGGTGCTTGCTGCGACGCAGACGACGGGCACTGGTCACATCTCCTGAGAAGAACACTGACATCGCCAGCTGCAGATTGCTGAGCAACTGATCGTAGAGCGCATCCAGTTCTTTCAGCCCTTCGACAGAGAATGCCCGGCGGGCGGCCAGCGACTTATCGGCTATCTCGCTGCCCATACGTTCGACAATATCGGAAGCCTGCTCAAGGTTGAGCGACATTTCGATAATCTCCGCCCAACGGCGCGATTCCTCTTCCGCCAGCTCATCCTTTGGCATCCGCGCCAGATAGAGCTTAATTGCCGTGTACAGCACGTTAATGTCGTCCGCCATCCTGCGCAGCTCTTTCTCTTCACGTGGTTCGCCGTGCATTACTTTCTTCAGCCCGTCCATCATCTGCTCCATCGCGTCGCCGATACGCAGGGCTTCACGGGCGGCATTGGCCAGCGCGAGCGTCGGCGTATCCAGCGCGCTGACGTCCAGATGTTTGGGTTTCAGATGTGCATCCAGCTCCGGCTCATCGCGGATGATGCGCTTACAAAAACGCGCCATCGGTTCGGCGAACGGCACCATCGCCACACAGCGCACCAGGTTGTAGAAGACGTGGAAGTAGATAACCAGTTCAGATTTCGGCAGCGGCAGTTCATCCATCAGATTGGCCAGCGGATGAACAAACGGCAGGATAATCAGACTGCCCACCAGCTTAAACAGCAGGCTGCCGAGCGCCACGCGACGGGCAGCAGCATTCGCAGCACTGTTGTTGAGCATCGCCAACAGACCGGAGCCGAGGTTGGCACCAATCACCAGACACAACGCCACCGGGAACGAGATAATGCCTGCCGCGGTCAGCGTGGCCGTCAGCAGCACCGCCGCCAGACTGGAGTAACTGATAATCGCAAACATAGCGCCAATCAGCGCATCCAGCATAATATCGCCGGTCAACGAGGCGAAAATAACCTGTACGCCGTTAGCCTGAGTTATCGGCGTGACCGCCTGCACAATCAGCTCCAGCGCAAGTAAAATCAACCCCAGCCCGATGCCAACCCGCCCCAGTTGCCCCACGCGGGACTGCTTACGCCCGAGAAAGAAGATCACGCCGATGAAAATCAGCAGTGGGGATAGCCATGAGAGATCGAAGGTCAGGATACGCGCCATCAGCGCGGTCCCCACGTCGGCACCCAGCACAATGACCAGCGCCGGGGTAAGCGCCACGAGATCTTGGGCGACAAACGAGGTCACCAGCATGGTGGTGGCGTTGCTGCTTTGCACCAGCGCCGTCACGCCGATACCCGCACAAAAGGCGAGCGGCTTCTTTTCAACACTACGGCTGAGGACGGTACGCAAGCGGGCGCCAAAGACACGCATCACGCCGGTACGCACAATATGCGTACCCCAAACCAGCATAGATACAGCAGAAAGCAGGTGTAACAGAGTTAACACGGAATCAGGTTCTCCTTATTTTTATGGTTTTTTGAGGCTCATTTGCCTGATGGCGCTGCGCTTATCAGGCCTACAAATCATCCCTATGTAGGCCGGATAAGGCGTTTACGCCGCCATCCGGCAACGGCCCCCTTTCAGTATAAGGGTTTAAACGTAATAAAGAGACAGGGCACTCATTGAGCGCCCTGTTTGTTGTAAAGAAAGATGACAGTTTTGTGAATCAGTCGGCGTCGTAGCCGAGGTTCGGCGCTAACCAGCGCTCCACTTCCGCCACGCTCATGCCTTTACGGAAGGCATAATCTTCAACCTGATCGCGCTGGATTTGCGCCACGGCGTAGTACTTGCTGTCCGGATGACTGAAATACCAGCCGGAAACCGACGCGCCTGGCCACATGGCGAAGGATTCGGTGAGTTTCATCCCGGTGTGCGCTTCCACATCCAGCAGTTCCCAGATGGTGGCTTTTTCGGTGTGTTCCGGGCACGCCGGATAGCCTGGTGCCGGGCGAATCCCCTGGTAGTTTTCGCGGATCAGCTCCTCGTTACTGAGGTTCTCATTCGCCGCATAGCCCCAGTAGACTTTACGCACACGCTCATGCAGATATTCTGCGAATGCTTCCGCCAGACGGTCAGCAATCGCTTTCACCATGATCTTGTTGTAGTCGTCATGCTGGGCTTCGAAGGCGTCCGCCAGCGCATCTTCCTCCAGCCCCCCGGTCACCGCGAAAGCACCGATATAATCCGCTTTGCCGCTCAGTTTCGGCGCAACAAAGTCAGACAGGCAGTAGTTGGCGAAACCGACTTTTTCCGTCTGCTGGCGCAGATGATGACTCACGTTGATGACGTGCGTACGCGTCTCGTCACGGTAAATCTCGATGTCGTCACCCACGCGGTTTGCCGGGAATAACCCCACCACGCCGCGCGGATTCAGGGTCTTCTCAGCGCTGAGTTTATCCAGCATGTCGTTGGCGTCTTTGAACAAGCGCTTCGCCTCTTCTCCTACTACCTCATCTTCGAGAATGCGCGGGTATTTCCCGGCCAGCGACCAGGTCATAAAGAACGGCGTCCAGTCGATGTAATTGCGCAGAGTTTCGATGCTGGCTTCCACTTCCTGCACGCCCAGACGGTGCGCCACCGGCGGGGTGTAGTTTTCCCAGTCGAAGGCCAGATCGTTGTCGCGGGCAGCCTGTAACGTTACTGGCGGGGTACGCGGTTTCTTACGCGCATGCTGGATACGCACGGTTTCGTACTCTTTACGCGTACGGGCGACAAAGTCATCGCGCTGGGTATCAGATAGCAGCGCAGCCACCACGCCAACGGTACGCGAGGCGTTCTGCACGTACACCGTCGGGCCGCTGTAGTTCTGCTCAATTTTCACCGCCGTGTGCGCTTTTGAGGTGGTCGCGCCGCCAATCAGCAGCGGAATAGTGAAACCCTGACGCTCCATCTCTTTCGCCACGTTGACCATTTCGTCCAGCGACGGGGTAATCAGCCCGGAAAGGCCTATCAAGTCGGCATTCACTTCACGCGCCGTTCTGAGGATTTTCTCCGCGGGCACCATCACGCCAAGATCGACGATTTCGTAGTTGTTACATTGCAGCACCACGCCGACAATGTTTTTGCCGATATCGTGCACATCGCCCTTCACGGTCGCGATGACCATTTTGCCATTGCTGGAGCCTTTCTCTTTGCTGGCCTCAATGTACGGTTCGAGGTACGCCACCGCCTGCTTCATCACGCGGGCGGATTTCACCACCTGCGGCAGGAACATTTTTCCTTCGCCGAACAGATCGCCAACGACGTTCATGCCGTCCATCAGCGGTCCTTCAATAACTTCGATCGGACGCGCAGCCTGCTGGCGCGCTTCCTCGGTATCCAGCTCAATAAACTCGGTAATGCCTTTCACCAGCGAGTATTCGAGGCGCTTTTTCACCTCCCAGGTGCGCCATTCCGCCATCTGGGCATTCGCCGTGTCGTCGGTTTTACTGCCGCGATATTTCTCTGCCAGCTCCAGCAGTCGTTCGGTGCCATCGTCACGACGGTTGAGGATCACATCTTCAACCGCATCGCGTAGCTCGGCGGGCAGGTCGTCGTAAATTGCCAGCTGCCCGGCATTGACGATCCCCATGTCCATGCCGTTGCGAATGGCGTAGTAGAGGAATACCGCGTGAATGGCTTCACGTACCGGGTCGTTGCCACGGAACGAGAATGAAACGTTAGAAACGCCGCCGGAGATCAGTGCGTGTGGCAGTTCGCGTTTGATGTCTTCACACGCGCCGATAAAGTCCTGCGCGTAGTTGTTGTGCTCATCAATACCGGTCGCGACAGCAAAGATGTTCGGGTCGAAGATGATGTCTTCCGGCGGGAAGCCTACCTCTTCGGTAAGAATTTTGTACGCCCGACGGCAGATTTCGATTTTACGTGCGCGGGTATCGGCCTGCCCTTGCTCGTCAAAGGCCATCACCACCACCGCGGCACCGTAGCGACGCAGCAGCTTCGCGTGATGGATAAAGGTCTCAACCCCCTCTTTCATCGAGATGGAGTTAACGATGCCTTTACCCTGAATGCACTTCAGCCCTTTCTCGATAACGTCCCATTTCGAGGAGTCGATCATAATCGGCACGCGGGCGATATCCGGCTCACCGGCGATCAGGTTGAGGAAACGCACCATTGCCGCTTCGGCGTCGAGCATCCCCTCATCCATGTTGATATCGATGATCTGCGCGCCGCTTTCCACCTGCTGACGGGCGACGTCCAGCGCTTCGCTGTATTTCTCTTCTTTGATCAGGCGTTTAAACTTGGCCGAACCGGTGACGTTGGTACGCTCGCCGACGTTCACAAACAGGCTGTCGTCGCCGATGTTCAGCGGCTCAAGGCCGGAAAGGCGGCAGGCAACCGGGATTTCCGGCAAGCGGCGCGGCGGTAAGCCATCCACTGCGCGGCTCATGGCGGCGATATGTTCCGGCGTGGTGCCGCAGCAGCCGCCGACGATATTCAGGAAACCGGCCTCAGCCCACTCGCGAATCTGCGCCGCCATGGTGTCGGCGTCGAGATCGTATTCACCAAAGGCGTTCGGCAGACCGGCGTTCGGGTGCGCGGTCACGTAGCATTCGGCTATGCGCGACAGTTCCTGCACGTACTGGCGCAATTCGTCCGGACCTAAGGCACAGTTCAGACCGAAGGTCAGCGCATCGGCGTGGCGCAGGGAGTTGTAGAATGCTTCGGTAGTCTGGCCGGAGAGCGTACGCCCGGAAGCATCGGTGATGGTGCC
The DNA here is from genome assembly GCF_001037485.2 of Citrobacter sp. MGH105. NCBI lineage: Bacteria > Pseudomonadati > Pseudomonadota > Gammaproteobacteria > Enterobacterales > Enterobacteriaceae > Citrobacter > Citrobacter sp. MGH105. The sequence continues at coordinate 4,766,750 of NZ_CP073048.1, forward strand.
GGAGAGCATAATCGGCAGCTCAACGCCCAGCGCTTCAAATTCGGTTTTAACCGCGAAAATAGCGGCTTTGGCGTTCAGAGTATCGAAGACGGTTTCAATCAGGATCAGGTCACTGCCGCCTTCCACCAGCGCTTTGGTGGATTCACGGTAGGCGGCCACCAGCTGATCAAAGGTAATGTTGCGGTAAGCCGGGTCGTTAACATCAGGCGAGATAGACGCCGTACGGTTCGTTGGGCCAAGCACGCCCGCGACGTAGCGCGGTTTTTCCGGCGTGCGCGCCGTCCATTCGTCAGCCGCCGCACGCGCCAGTTTGGCTGCCGCAAAGTTGATTTCCGCCGACAGGGATTCCATCTGGTAATCCGCCATGGCGATAGTCGTCGAGTTAAAGGTGTTGGTTTCGATGATATCCGCGCCCGCCTCAAAGTAGGCGTTATGGATGGCGGCGATGACCTCCGGTTTGCTGAGCACCAACAAGTCGTTGTTACCTTTCAGATCGCACGGCCAGTCGGCAAAGCGTTCGCCGCGGAAATCCTCTTCGCTCAGACGATATCCCTGGATCATGGTGCCCATACCGCCGTCCAGCACCAGAATACGTTCATTTAACTGCTGACGTAATTGTTCTACTTTGCTGCTCACACTCGCTCCCGACAACGCTCAACCAGACCGAAAAAAACTCAACAGGTCATACTGGCACAAACCTGAGAGGCGGAAAAGAGAACAACGGCCAACATGAGACATGTTCAGCTTCACTCATCCGATCAGTACAGGAATTCTTGCATTATAATTGAATAAAACGAAAATGATTTCCACGATACAGAAAAGGAGTCTGCCATGGTAGCCACTGTCCCCGCGAAACGCGGTAGAAAACCCGCCGCCGCTACTGCGCCTGCAGCCGGGCAGGTTCAGTCTCTGACCCGCGGCCTGAAGCTGCTGGAGTGGATTGCGGAATCCAACGGCAGCGTGGCGCTGACCGAGCTGGCTCAGCAGGCCGGCCTGCCAAACTCCACGACTCACCGTTTGCTGACCACCATGCAGCAGCAGGGTTTTGTCCGTCAGGTGGGTGAATTAGGCCACTGGGCCGTAGGTGCGCATGCGTTCATCGTAGGCAGCAGCTTTTTGCAAAGCCGTAATCTGCTGGCAATTGTGCATCCGATCCTGCGCAAGCTGATGGAAGATTCCGGTGAGACGGTAAACCTGGCCGTGCTGGATCAAAGCGACCATCAGGCCATTATTATCGACCAGGTGCAGTGCACCCAACTGATGCGCATGTCCGCGCCTATCGGCGGCAAGCTGCCGATGCACGCCTCCGGTGCGGGTAAGGCGTTTTTATCCCAACTGAGCGAAGAACAAGTGACTGGCCTGCTGCACCGCAAAGGCCTGCATGCTTATACACACGCCACGCTGGTGTCGCCAGTGCATCTGAAAGAGGATTTGGCCCAGACGCGCAAGCGCGGCTATTCCTTTGATGATGAGGAACATGCGCTGGGTCTGCGCTGCGTGGCGTCGTGCATTTATGACGAGCACCGCGAGCCGTTCGCTGCGATTTCCATCTCCGGACCCATTTCGCGTATTACCGACGATCGCGTGACCGAGTTTGGCGCCATGGCGATCAAAGCGGCGAAAGAAGTAACGCTGGCGTACGGCGGATTTCGCTAAGATGGGGTTGCCGGGTGGCGGCTACGCCTTACCCGGCCGGCTATCCAAGGTTAGGGCAGATTTGTAAGCCTGATAAGCGTAGCGCATCAGGCACGGCGCACATTGCCGGATGGCGGCGCAAGTGCTTTATCCGGCCTACGGTCGGTTTCATAACGCACGCTGAACCGCTGACGACGTCGGTAGGCGTAAACATCTTCCACGTGACCGTGTTTGATGCGCGTCTGTAGGCCGCGCCAGTAGTCAGCGCTGAACAGGTCAGCGTGCATCTCTTCAAATAGCGGCCCTATACGCGGGTCGGCACATAGCCAGTGACGAAACTCTTCCGGGAAGACATCTCCCGGCGATACGCTGTACCACGGCTCAGCGCTCATCTCATCTTCCGGGTAGCGTGGCGGCGGGATATGACGGAAATTCACCTCCGTCATGTAGCAGATTTCATCGTAATCGTAGAACACCACACGCCCGTGACGGGTCACGCCGAAGTTCTTAAATAGCATATCGCCGGGGAAAATATTGGCGGCGGCCAGCTGACGAATGGCGTTGCCGTACTCTTCAATGGCATCGCGCAGTTGCTGACCTTCGACCTGCTCCAGCCAGATATTCAGCGGCACCATCCGTCGTTCAATATACAGATGGCGAATGACGATCTGATCGCCGAGATCGGTAATTTTTTCCGGGGCTTCCTGCAATAACAGCGCCATCAGCGCCGGATCGATTTGCCGTTTCTCCAGCACAAAATTCTCGAATTCCTGGGTGTCAGCCATCCGCCCAACACGATCGTGTTCTTTGACCAGTTGATAGCAGGCGCGGACGTGGGCGGCAGACATCTCTTTTTGCGGGGCAAATTTGTCTTTGATGATTTTAAACACTCGGTCAAAACCCGGCAGCGTAAACACCAACATCACCATGCCGCGGATCCCAGGTGCTTCAATAAATTGCTCATCGCAATGGGCAAGATAGAGCAGATATTCGCGGTAACTTTCGGTCTTCGCGTGTTTCTGACAGCCAATCGCCATGTACAGTTCGGCGGTGGTTTTACCGGGCAGGATCTCGCGCAGCCACTCCACCAGCGCCGCGGGCAAAGGAGCGTAAACCATAAAATAGGAGCGGGCGAAGCCAAACACAATGCTTGCCTCCGCCGTCGTGGTCAGACAGGTATCGACAAACAATTCGCCTTCATCAGTCCGGTGGATTGGCAGTAAAAACGGTAGCGTCCCAGAAGGAGTAATCAACTTACCGACCAGCCAGGCGGCCTTGTTGCGATAAAACAGTTCGTTCGCCACCTGTAAATGGCAACCCGACAACACATCCGCTCCCAGGGTTTCGGTCAGGTGTTCGATGATGTAGTGGATATCACGATGTTTGTTCTGCCACGGCAGACGCAGGGGCAGATCGCTAAGGACGCGTGTCAGCAGCCACTCCCAGCCGGTATCAGGAAAAAAGTCTTTCGCCAGCGGACGTGGGATCGTGCGAAAACGGCGCTCTGGCTGAGAACTGAAAATAAACAGCCGCTCGGGAGTCAGCGAGCGGTGGTCAAATAACCGACAGTAAACGGAGTTAAAGAAACTCTCCGCAATCTCGAAGCGCGGGTAATCCGGCAGTAGCCGGGTGTAATGCTCTTTCACGCGAAGTAAAAAATCCGCGTCGGTACTTTTGCCGTCAGTAATGCAGCGCAACTGCTCCACCACCAGACCTACGTGATGATCGTAAAGGTGAATACGGCTTTTCATCGCCTGCTGAACCGCATGCCAGTCGGCATGTTCAAAACGCTGCTGCGCGCCGGAGGTGACTTCCAGAAAACGCCCGTACTGGGCGTCGAAACCTTGCAAGATAGTCTGAGCAATCAGTAATTCCAGGCCACGCGTCATCAATGTCTCCCATCCGGCACAACGTCATGCCGGATGGCGCGTTCGCTTATCCGGCCTACATCCCTTCGTAGGCCCGGTAAGCGCAGCGCCACCGGGCATTAATCAAAACTGCGATTCTTCGGTCGAGCCAGTCAGCGCGGTCACCGAGGAAGCTCCGCCCTGAATGATGGTGGTGACTTTGTCGAAGTAACCTGTGCCCACTTCCTGCTGATGGGAGACGAAGGTGTAACCGTCTTTAGCTGCCGCAAATTCTGGCTGCTGAACCTTCTCAACATAGTGGCGCATGCCTTCACCCTGCGCATAGGAGTGCGCGAGGTCGAACATGTTGAACCACATGCTGTGGATACCCGCCAGGGTAATGAACTGGTATTTGTAACCCATATCCGACAGCTGCTGCTGGAAGCTGGCGATAGTTTTGTCATCCAGGTTTTTCTGCCAGTTAAACGACGGCGAACAGTTGTAAGCCAGCAGTTTGCCAGGGTATTTCGCGTGGATCGCATCGGCAAAGCGCTTCGCCAGCTCAAGGTCCGGCGTGGAGGTTTCACACCACACCAGATCCGCATACGGTGCGTAGGCCAGACCACGGCTGATCGCCTGCTCAATACCCGCATGCGTACGGTAGAACCCTTCGCTGGTACGTTCGCCAGTGATGAATTCGCTGTCGTATGGGTCGCAATCAGACGTAATCAGATCGGCTGCGTCGGCATCGGTACGTGCAATCACCAGCGTCGGCACACCCATGACGTCGGCTGCCAGACGGGCGGCCACCAGTTTCTGGATAGCTTCCTGAGTCGGAACCAGCACTTTGCCGCCCATGTGACCACATTTTTTCACCGATGCGAGCTGATCTTCGAAGTGAACGGCCGCTGCACCAGCCTCAATCATCGATTTCATTAGTTCAAACGCGTTCAGTACGCCGCCAAACCCTGCTTCCGCATCGGCAACGATCGGCAGGAAGTAATCGACATAGCGAGGATCGTTCGGCTCAATACCGGTTGACCATTGGATCTGATCGGCGCGACGGAATGTGTTGTTGATCCGATCCACCACCGCCGGGACAGAGTTCGCCGGATACAGCGATTGGTCCGGGTACATGCTGGATGCCAGGTTGGCATCTGCCGCCACCTGCCAGCCTGAAAGGTAGACCGCTTCAATACCGGCTTTCGCCTGCTGCAGCGCCTGACCGCCGGTCAGCGCGCCGAGGCTGTTGATATAACCTTTCTTCGATTCGCCGTGCAGCAGACGCCACATTTTCGCCGCGCCAAGCTGCGCCAGCGTGCATTCCGGGTTGACCGAGCCACGTAATTTCACCACTTCCTCCGCGCTATATGGACGGGTGATGCCTTCCCAGCGCGGTTGAGTCCATTCTTTCTGTAATTCTTCGATTTGTTGAGTACGGGTTTTCATGTGCAGATGCTCCATATTGTTATGCGGTGAATTACGCCAGCAGGCGGTAGCCTGGCAGGGTCAAGAAATCGATCAGTTCATCCGAGGTAGTGATTTGCTCCATCAGGCGCGCGGCATCGTCAAAACGCCCGCTGCTGTAGCGGTGTTCGCCCAGCTCGTCCTGAATCACCAGCATCTCTTCGGCCAGCATCTGACGGAACAGCGGTTTGGTAACCGGCTTGCCGTTGCTGAGCGTCTTCTCGTGGTGGATCCACTGCCAGATGGAGGTACGGGAGATTTCGGCGGTGGCCGCGTCTTCCATCAGACCGTAAATCGGTACGCAGCCGTTACCGGAGATCCACGCTTCGATGTACTGCACCGCGACACGGATATTGGCGCGCATGCCTTCTTCAGTACGCTCACCTTCACAAGGTGCCAGCAGTTGCTCTGCGGTAATCGGGGCATCTTCTTCACGGGTCACGAACAGCTGATTTTTGTTTTCACCGAGTACGTCGTTGAACACCGCCATGGCGGTATCTGCCAGTCCCGGATGGGCAATCCATGTGCCGTCATGACCGTTATTTGCTTCCAGTGCTTTGTCCGCTTTTACCTTGGTCAGAACCTGGTTGTTACGTTCCGCATCTTTGCTGGGAATGAACGCTGCCATGCCGCCCATCGCGAATGCGCCACGTTTATGACAGGTTTTAATCAGCAGACGCGAATAGGCGCTGAGGAATGGTTTATCCATCGTCACCACCTGACGGTCCGGCAGCACGCGATCCGGGTGGTTCTTCAGTGTTTTGATATAGCTAAAAATGTAGTCCCAACGACCGCAGTTCAGACCCACAATGTGGTCACGCAGGGCGTGCAGAATTTCGTCCATCTGGAAGACGGCAGGCAGCGTTTCAATCAGCAGGGTCGCTTTAATGGTACCGCGCGGCAGGTTAAAGCGGTCCTCTGCATAGCTGAACACTTCGCTCCACCATGCCGCTTCTTGCCAGGCCTGCGTTTTTGGCAGATAGAAATAAGGGCCGCTGCCTTTCGCCAGCAACGTTTTGTAGTTGTGGAAGAAATAGAGGGCAAAGTCGAACAGGCTACCCGGGATAGATTCGCCACGCCAGGTGACGTGTTTTTCCGGCAGGTGCAGACCACGAACGCGACATACCAACAGAGCCGGATTAGGTTTGAGCTGATAAATTTTACCCGCTTCGTTGGTGTAGCTAATGGTGCCATTGACCGCATCGCGCAGGTTGATCTGCCCGTCGATAACTTTGCTCCACTCAGGAGCCAGTGAATCTTCGAAGTCAGCCATAAAGACTTTGACGTTCGCGTTCAGCGCGTTGATGACCATCTTGCGCTCAACGGGTCCGGTGATCTCTACGCGGCGATCCAGTAAATCATCAGGAATTCCGCGAATTTTCCAGTTACCTTCACGAATGGAAGCTGTTTCCGAAATAAAATCAGGCAACTTACCGTCATCAATATCCTGCTGCTGCTGGATACGTGCAGCCAGAAGTTTATTCCGCTTTGGCGTAAATCTTGTCACCAGTTCAGTCAGAAACTCCACTGCTTCAGCGGTCAGAATTTGCTGTTCCTGTTCGCCACACGGCCTGGTGAAGACCAGTTCATCGGTTGTCGTTGCCTGTTGATTCATTGCGTAGTTCCTCGTCATTGATCCAAACACATCCCCAATGCGAACGAAGGATCGTTGTGCGCTTTTCGTTCAGCACAACTAAGACTACTCATTTAAATTTCAAAATCAAAAACAATTTCCATTTTTAATTTAATTATCAATTAACCTATTGATAACAATATAAATAAAATTTAATTACACGATGAGGTGCGTTTCGGAAATAAAAAAGGCACCCGAAGGTGCCTGATTCAATATGCTGAAACGCTTAAGGATCGTCTGCTACAGAAGATTAATCCAGCGTTGGATTCATGTGACGCAGATCATATGGCGTGATCTGGTAGACGTAATAGTTGAGCCAGTTGGTAAACAACAAATTACCGTGGCTACGCCAGGTTGCCCGCGGTTTGTTTTGCGGGTCATCTTTCGGGAAATAGTTATAGGGTACTTCCGGCGATAAGCCCGCTTCGACGTCACGAAAATATTCGCTGCCGAGTGTATGGTCGTCATACTCAGGGTGACCCGTCACGAAGGCGATACGTTTGTCTTTGCTGGCAAACAGGTAGGCATCTCCCTCTTCGGTTTCAGCAAAGATCTCGAGATCGGTGTAGTCGCGGATAAGCGCTGCAGGGAAATCAGCATAGCGGGAATGCGGGGCCAGGAACGCATCATCGAATCCACGCGTCAGTAGCGCATGAGGGTGCAGAATATGGTGCTCATAGACGCCTGAGAGTTTGTCCGTGCGGGTTTGCTTGGGAATTCCGTACAGGATATTCAACGCGGCCTGCACCGCCCAACAGACAAATAGCGTCGAGGTAACGTGATCTTTGGCCCATTCAAGCACTTGTTTAATCTGCGGCCAGTAAGCCACATCATTAAATTCAACCAGGCCCAACGGCGCGCCGGTCACGATCAATCCGTCAAAGTTCTGATCGCAGATATCCTCGAAATTACAGTAGAAGTTATTCAGATGCTCCGTTGGGGTGTTGCGTGACTCGCGGGCATCGATGCGCAATAGCTGAACATCTACCTGCAGCGGTGAGTTAGACAGTAAGCGCAGGAACTGGTTTTCCGTTTCAATCTTCTTGGGCATCAGGTTGAGGATGAGCACCTTCAGTGGACGAATTTCCTGACCGGAAGCGCGGGATGTCGTCATCACGAAGACGTTTTCCTCACGCAAAAAATTGACGGCGGGTAGCTCGTCCTGCACGCGAATTGGCATAACCTGATAACCTCACAACATACGTTTAAACGTTTAGACATCCAGATAGCTGAAGATACCCAGGAATCATGCGAATGTCGAGCTTGCATCCTCAAGTTGAGAAAGTTTCACGGCTCCTTGCTGTAGAATAGTGCAGTAAAGAAAAAAGGAGAATGCTATGAACCTTACCATTCGTCGTTCGCGTCAGGACGAAGGAGATAAGTTAGTTTCTATTTGGTGTCGCTCAGTAGATGCCACGCACCATTTCCTCTCTGCGGATTATCGGATTGAGCTGGAGGAGCTGGTACGTTCATTTTTACCAGAAGCCCCTCTGTGGGTTGCAGTGACAGAACAGGATGAGCCCGTCGCTTTTATGCTCCTGACCGACCAGCATATTGATGCTTTGTTTGTCGATCCGGATGTGCGTGGTAGTGGTGTTGGTAAACTGCTGATTGAACATGCTTTATCAATGAGTTCAACGCTAACAACCAACGTTAACGAGCAGAATGAGCAAGCGGTTGGATTCTATAAGAAGATGGGATTTAGCGTGACGGGACGTACAGAGGTGGACGATCTCGGACGACCGTACCCGTTACTCAACCTCGTACGCGGGTAGCAGGACTAGCTTTTGTAGGCCGGATAAGGCGATATGCCGTATCCGGCAGTGTGCAGACGTGTTGCCTGATGCGCTGCGCTTATCAGGCCTACAAAATACGTTCAGCCCGGCCCCTGTAGGCCGGATAAGGCGGTACGCCGCATCCGGCGGTTTTCATTCCACACAGACGCAAAAAAGCCCATCCGTCAGGATGGGCTTCTTCACTAAATTAATGCCTGGCAGTTCCCTACTCTCGCATGGGGAGACCCCACACTACCATCGGCGCTACGGCGTTTCACTTCTGAGTTCGGCATGGGGTCAGGTGGGACCACCGCGCTACAGCCGCCAGGCAAATTCTGTTTATCAACACACCTCCTGGGCATGTCGATGTAATCTGTAATCAAACTGAATCTTGTGTCTGTCTCTTCGCCAAAACATCTTCGGCGTTGTAAGGTTAAGCCTCACGGTTCATTAGTATCGGTTAGCTCAATGTATCGCTACACTTACACACCCGACCTATCAACGTCGTCGTCTTCAACGTTCCTTCAGGACCCTTAAAGGGTCAGGGAGAACTCATCTCGGGGCAAGTTTCGTGCTTAGATGCTTTCAGCACTTATCTCTTCCGCATTTAGCTACCGGGCAATGCCATTGGCATGACAACCCGAACACCAGTGATGCGTCCACTCCGGTCCTCTCGTACTAGGAGCAGCCCCCCTCAATTCTCCAGCGCCCACGGCAGATAGGGACCGAACTGTCTCACGACGTTCTAAACCCAGCTCGCGTACCACTTTAAATGGCGAACAGCCATACCCTTGGGACCTACTTCAGCCCCAGGATGTGATGAGCCGACATCGAGGTGCCAAACACCGCCGTCGATATGAACTCTTGGGCGGTATCAGCCTGTTATCCCCGGAGTACCTTTTATCCGTTGAGCGATGGCCCTTCCATTCAGAACCACCGGATCACTAAGACCTGCTTTCGCACCTGCTCGAGCCGTCACTCTCGCAGTCAAGCTAGCTTATGCCTTTGCACTAACCTCCTGATGTCCGACCAGGATTAGCTAACCTTCGTGCTCCTCCGTTACTCTTTAGGAGGAGACCGCCCCAGTCAAACTACCCACCAGACACTGTCCGCAACCCGGATTACGGGTCTACGTTAGAACACCAGCCATTAAAGGGTGGTATTTCAAGGATGGCTCCATGCAGACTGGCGTCCACACTTCAAAGCCTCCCACCTATCCTACACATCAAGGACCAGTGTTCAGTGTCAAGCTATAGTAAAGGTTCACGGGGTCTTTCCGTCTTGCCGCGGGTACACTGCATCTTCACAGCGAGTTCAATTTCACTGAGTCTCGGGTGGAGACAGCCTGGCCATCATTACGCCATTCGTGCAGGTCGGAACTTACCCGACAAGGAATTTCGCTACCTTAGGACCGTTATAGTTACGGCCGCCGTTTACCGGGGCTTCGATCAAGAGCTTCTCCTTACGGATAACCCCATCAATTAACCTTCCGGCACCGGGCAGGCGTCACACCGTATACGTCCACTTTCGTGTTTGCACAGTGCTGTGTTTTTAATAAACAGTTGCAGCCAGCTGGTATCTTCGACTGATTTCAGCTCCATGAGTAAATCACTTCACCTACATATCAGCGTGCCTTCTCCCGAAGTTACGGCACCATTTTGCCTAGTTCCTTCACCCGAGTTCTCTCAAGCGCCTTGGTATTCTCTACCTGACCACCTGTGTCGGTTTGGGGTACGATTTCGTGTTACCTGATGCTTAGAGGCTTTTCCTGGAAGCAGGGCATTTGTTACTTCAGCACCGTAGTGCCTCGTCATCACACCTCAGCGTTAAAAGGTACCGGATTTACCTGGAACCTCCGCCTACATGCTTAAACCGGGACAACCGTCGCCCGGCTAACATAGCCTTCTCCGTCCCCCCTTCGCAGTAACACCAAGTACAGGAATATTAACCTGTTTCCCATCGACTACGCCTTTCGGCCTCGCCTTAGGGGTCGACTCACCCTGCCCCGATTAACGTTGGACAGGAACCCTTGGTCTTCCGGCGTGCGGGTTTTTCACCCGCATTATCGTTACTTATGTCAGCATTCGCACTTCTGATACCTCCAGCATACCTCACGATACACCTTCAACGGCTTACAGAACGCTCCCCTACCCAACAACACATAGTGTCGCTGCCGCAGCTTCGGTGCATGGTTTAGCCCCGTTACATCTTCCGCGCAGGCCGACTCGACCAGTGAGCTATTACGCTTTCTTTAAATGATGGCTGCTTCTAAGCCAACATCCTGGCTGTCTGTGCCTTCCCACATCGTTTCCCACTTAACCATGACTTTGGGACCTTAGCTGGCGGTCTGGGTTGTTTCCCTCTTCACGACGGACGTTAGCACCCGCCGTGTGTCTCCCGTGATAACATTCTTCGGTATTCGCAGTTTGCATCGGGTTGGTAAGTCGGGATGACCCCCTAGCCGAAACAGTGCTCTACCCCCGAAGATGAATTCACGAGGCGCTACCTAAATAGCTTTCGGGGAGAACCAGCTATCTCCCGGTTTGATTGGCCTTTCACCCCCAGCCACAAGTCATCCGCTAATTTTTCAACATTAGTCGGTTCGGTCCTCCAGTTAGTGTTACCCAACCTTCAACCTGCCCATGGCTAGATCACCGGGTTTCGGGTCTATACCCTGCAACTTAACGCCCAGTTAAGACTCGGTTTCCCTTCGGCTCCCCTATTCGGTTAACCTTGCTACAGAATATAAGTCGCTGACCCATTATACAAAAGGTACGCAGTCACACCCCGAAGGATGCTCCCACTGCTTGTACGTACACGGTTTCAGGTTCTTTTTCACTCCCCTCGCCGGGGTTCTTTTCGCCTTTCCCTCACGGTACTGGTTCACTATCGGTCAGTCAGGAGTATTTAGCCTTGGAGGATGGTCCCCCCATATTCAGACAGGATACCACGTGTCCCGCCCTACTCTTCGAGTTCACAACACATGCACTTTTGTGTACGGGACTTTCACCCTGTATCGTGCGACTTTCCAGACGCTTCCACTAACACACATGCTGATTCAGACTCTGGGCTGCTCCCCGTTCGCTCGCCGCTACTGGGGGAATCTCGGTTGATTTCTTTTCCTCGGGGTACTTAGATGTTTCAGTTCCCCCGGTTCGCTTCATTACGCTATGTATTCACATAATGATAGTGTGACGAATCACACTGGGTTTCCCCATTCGGAAATCGCCGGTTATAACGGTTCATATCACCTTACCGACGCTTATCGCAGATTAGCACGTCCTTCATCGCCTCTGACTGCCAGGGCATCCACCGTGTACGCTTAGTCGCTTAACCTCACAACCCGAAGATGTTTCTTTCGATTCATCATCGGCTTGCAAAAATTTGAGAGACTCGAACACACCGCTTTTCATTTCTTATTACGGAGAAATGAAACAGTGTGTCGTTTCAATTTTCAGCTTGATCCAGATTTTTAAAGAGCAAAACTTCTTAATGCACTCGAAAGTACATTCAGAAGTTCATCATTCATCAGACAATCTGTGTGAGCACTGCAAAGGTCGGTTCTTTAAGGTAAGGAGGTGATCCAACCGCAGGTTCCCCTACGGTTACCTTGTTACGACTTCACCCCAGTCATGAATCACAAAGTGGTAAGCGCCCTCCCGAAGGTTAAGCTACCTACTTCTTTTGCAACCCACTCCCATGGTGTGACGGGCGGTGTGTACAAGGCCCGGGAACGTATTCACCGTGGCATTCTGATCCACGATTACTAGCGATTCCGACTTCATGGAGTCGAGTTGCAGACTCCAATCCGGACTACGACATACTTTATGAGGTCCGCTTGCTCTCGCGAGGTCGCTTCTCTTTGTATATGCCATTGTAGCACGTGTGTAGCCCTACTCGTAAGGGCCATGATGACTTGACGTCATCCCCACCTTCCTCCAGTTTATCACTGGCAGTCTCCTTTGAGTTCCCGACCGAATCGCTGGCAACAAAGGATAAGGGTTGCGCTCGTTGCGGGACTTAACCCAACATTTCACAACACGAGCTGACGACAGCCATGCAGCACCTGTCTCAGAGTTCCCGAAGGCACCAAAGCATCTCTGCTAAGTTCTCTGGATGTCAAGAGTAGGTAAGGTTCTTCGCGTTGCATCGAATTAAACCACATGCTCCACCGCTTGTGCGGGCCCCCGTCAATTCATTTGAGTTTTAACCTTGCGGCCGTACTCCCCAGGCGGTCGACTTAACGCGTTAGCTCCGGAAGCCACGCCTCAAGGGCACAACCTCCAAGTCGACATCGTTTACGGCGTGGACTACCAGGGTATCTAATCCTGTTTGCTCCCCACGCTTTCGCACCTGAGCGTCAGTCTTTGTCCAGGGGGCCGCCTTCGCCACCGGTATTCCTCCAGATCTCTACGCATTTCACCGCTACACCTGGAATTCTACCCCCCTCTACAAGACTCTAGCCTGCCAGTTTCGGATGCAGTTCCCAGGTTGAGCCCGGGGATTTCACATCCGACTTGACAGACCGCCTGCGTGCGCTTTACGCCCAGTAATTCCGATTAACGCTTGCACCCTCCGTATTACCGCGGCTGCTGGCACGGAGTTAGCCGGTGCTTCTTCTGCGAGTAACGTCAATTGCTGCGGTTATTAACCACAACACCTTCCTCCTCGCTGAAAGTACTTTACAACCCGAAGGCCTTCTTCATACACGCGGCATGGCTGCATCAGGCTTGCGCCCATTGTGCAATATTCCCCACTGCTGCCTCCCGTAGGAGTCTGGACCGTGTCTCAGTTCCAGTGTGGCTGGTCATCCTCTCAGACCAGCTAGGGATCGTCGCCTAGGTGAGCCGTTACCCCACCTACTAGCTAATCCCATCTGGGCACATCCGATGGCAAGAGGCCCGAAGGTCCCCCTCTTTGGTCTTGCGACGTTATGCGGTATTAGCTACCGTTTCCAGTAGTTATCCCCCTCCATCGGGCAGTTTCCCAGACATTACTCACCCGTCCGCCACTCGTCACCCAAGGAGCAAGCTCCTCTGTGCTACCGTTCGACTTGCATGTGTTAGGCCTGCCGCCAGCGTTCAATCTGAGCCATGATCAAACTCTTCAATTTAAAAGTTTGATGCTCAATGAATTAAACTTCGTAATGAATTACGTGTTCACTCGTTGAGACTTGGTATTCATTTTTCGTCTTGCGACGTTAAGAATCCGTATCTTCGAGTGCCCACACAGATTGTCTGATAAATTGTTAAAGAGCAGTTGCGACGCGCTTTAGCGCTCTGTCGCGAGGTGGCGTATATTACGCTTTCCTCTTTCAGAGTCAACCCTCATTTTCAGGTTTTTCTCTTCAACCTAACCGGCTGTTTGTGTGAAGTGATTCACATCCGCCGTGTCGATGGAGGCGCATTATAGGGAGTTTCCTGCGGCCCGCAACCCTTAAATGACAGAAAAATGACTGACTGCTGCATTCCACAGCAAAACCCTGCCTTATACCCATTTACACACAGAGTTATCCACAAACCACACGATCGTATCTACGATCCTCTCGTTATATCAGCCTCCTTCAACAGAAAAAGAAGAGGTCAAAATCGAAAATTAAAAATTCGCGAGCGTTGCGCAAACGTTTTCGTTACAATGCCCCCGCAAAACAAGGATGCCCCGTAAGGGGCGTTAGCTGAGTTTTTAGCCAAGAATTCACCTAACGCTCTCTGTAATAGTCAAATCCAGGGGATTTACCATGCAACAACGTCGTCCAGTCCACCGCGCTCTGCTCAGTGTTTCTGACAAGGCCGGTATCATCGAATTCGCTCAGGCACTTTCCGCACGTGGTGTGGAGTTGCTGTCTACAGGTGGCACTGCGCGCCTGTTAGCGGAGAAAGGTCTGCCAGTGACCGAAGTTTCCGATTACACCGGCTTCCCGGAAATGATGGATGGACGCGTGAAGACCCTGCATCCGAAAGTCCACGGCGGCATTCTTGGTCGTCGCGGTCAGGATGACGGAATTATGGAACAGTACGGTATCGCCCCTATCGATATGGTGGTTGTAAACCTGTATCCGTTCGCCGAGACAGTGGCACGCGAAGGCTGCTCGCTGGAAGATGCGGTAGAGAACATTGATATTGGCGGCCCTACCATGGTGCGTTCCGCTGCCAAGAACCATAAAGACGTAGCGATCGTTGTGAAGAGCAGCGACTACGACGCCATTATTAAAGAGATGGATGCCAACGAAGGCTCCCTGACTCTGGAAACCCGCTTTGACCTCGCGATTAAAGCCTTCGAACACACCGCCGCCTACGACAGCATGATTGCCAACTACTTTGGCAGCATGGTTCCGGCTTACCACGGTGAGAGCAAAGAGGCCGCCGGTCGTTTCCCGCGTACGCTGAACCTGAACTTCATTAAGAAGCAGGATATGCGCTACGGCGAGAACAGCCACCAGCAGGCTGCCTTCTATATAGAAGAGAATGTTAAAGAAGCGTCCGTTGCCACCGCGCAGCAGGTACAGGGCAAAGCGCTTTCCTACAACAACATCGCCGATACCGACGCGGCGCTGGAGTGCGTGAAAGAGTTCAGCGAGCCAGCCTGTGTGATCGTTAAGCACGCTAACCCGTGCGGCGTGGCGGTAAGTACCTCTATTCTCGACGCTTACGACCGCGCCTATAAAACCGACCCGACCTCCGCATTCGGCGGCATCATCGCTTTCAACCGCGAACTGGATGCCGAAACCGCGCAGGCAATTATCTCCCGTCAGTTCGTGGAAGTGATCATCGCCCCGTCCGCAACCGAAGACGCACTGAAAATCACCGCCGCCAAACAGAACGTTCGCGTTCTGACCTGCGGTCAGTGGGCACAGCGTGTACCGGGCCTCGACTTCAAACGCGTTAACGGCGGTTTGCTGGTTCAGGACAGGGATCTGGGGATGGTGAGCGAAGGCGAACTGCGCGTGGTGTCCAAACGTCAGCCGACCGAGCAAGAGCTGCGCGATGCACTGTTCTGCTGGAAAGTCGCCAAGTTCGTGAAATCCAACGCCATTGTTTATGCCAAAGAGAACATGACTATCGGCATAGGCGCAGGCCAGATGAGCCGCGTGTACTCCGCAAAAATCGCCGGGATTAAAGCGGCTGACGAAGGTCTGGAAGTGAAAGGCTCTGCAATGGCCTCTGACGCCTTCTTCCCGTTCCGCGATGGTATTGATGCTGCCGCCGCCGTTGGCGTGAGCTGCGTTATCCAGCCAGGTGGTTCTATCCGTGATGATGAAGTCATTGCCGCTGCCGATGAACACGGTATCGCGATGATCTTTACCGACATGCGCCACTTCCGCCATTAATCCACGGAGCAGACGATGAAAGTATTAGTGATTGGCAACGGCGGGCGCGAGCACGCCCTGGCCTGGAAAGCCGCACAGTCCCCGCTGGTTGATACCGTTTTTGTTGCACCAGGTAACGCGGGCACCGCACTGGAACCAGCACTGCAGAACGTGGCTATCGGCGTCACCGATATTCCAGCTCTGCTGAGCTTTGCCCAGAACGAGAAAATTGACCTGACCATCGTCGGCCCGGAAGCGCCGCTGGTGATTGGCGTGGTCGATGCGTTCCGCGCCGCTGGCCTGAAGATCTTCGGGCCAACCGAAGGTGCTGCACAGCTGGAAGGCTCCAAAGCCTTCACCAAAGATTTCCTCGCCCGTCACCAGATCCCGACGGCGGAATATCAGAACTTCACTGAGATTGAGCCAGCGTTGGCCTATCTGCGTGAGAAAGGCGCGCCGATCGTCATCAAAGCTGACGGCCTGGCTGCTGGTAAAGGCGTTATCGTGGCGATGACGCTGGAGGAAGCAGAAGCCGCCGTTCATGACATGCTGGCAGGTAACGCTTTTGGCGATGCGGGCCACCGTATCGTGATCGAAGAGTTCCTCGACGGCGAAGAAGCGAGCTTTATCGTAATGGTCGACGGCGAGCACGTGCTGCCGATGGCCACCAGCCAGGACCACAAACGCGTAGGCAACGGCGACACTGGCCCGAACACCGGCGGTATGGGTGCTTACTCACCAGCGCCGGTGGTAACTGATGAAGTGCATCAGCGCACCATGGAACGCATTATTTGGCCAACCGTAAAAGGTATGGCGGCGGAAGGGAATACCTACACCGGTTTCCTGTACGCGGGTCTGATGATCGACAAACAGGGCAATCCGAAGGTTATCGAGTTCAACTGCCGCTTCGGCGATCCGGAAACCCAGCCGATCATGCTACGCATGAAATCGGACCTGGTGGAGCTTTGCCTGGCCGCCTGCGACGGCAAGCTGGATGAGAAAACCTCCGAGTGGGACGAACGCGCCTCGCTGGGTGTCGTCATTGCTGCCGGAGGTTATCCGGGCAACTACAACACCGGAGATGAGATCCACGGTCTGCCGCTGGAAGAAGTAGAAGACGGAAAAGTGTTCCATGCGGGCACTAAAATCGCCGAAGACGATCGCGTGCTGACCAGCGGCGGTCGCGTGCTGTGCGCCACCGCCCTGGGTCATACTGTGGCTGAAGCGCAGAAACGCGCTTACGCCCTGATGACCGACATCCGCTGGGATGGCAGCTTCAGCCGTAACGACATCGGCTGGCGCGCCATTGAACGCGAGCAACGCTAACGCGAAATTTTCGCCAGCAGCGTTTTACGCGTAATGCCTAACTGACGGGCGGCTTCCGTTTTATTGCCGCCCGTTTTTTCCAGCGCCGCCAGAATCACCTCTTTTTCGACATCCACCAGCGGTTGGATCTCGCCACTGAATTCCGTTTTTATCGGCGTCGCGGCAATCGCCATCGGCAGCTCGCGTTCGGAAATATATTCTCCCGTCAGCAGCACCACCGAGCGCTCAATCGCATTTTCCAGCTCACGAATATTGCCCGGCCAGTCGTAGTGGATCAGCAGATCCATCGCCTGCGGAGTAAAGCCTTTCACCGCTTTACGGTTACGCGCGGCAAAACGCTGGAGAAAATATTCGGCTAACAGCGGAATATCTTCCCGGCGCTGGCACAGCGCTGGCATTTCAATGGTGACGACGTTCAGGCGATAGTAGAGATCCTGACGAAAGCGCCCGGCACTGACTTCCTCGGCCAGATTACGATGCGTGGCGGCGATCAGCCGGACATCAACCGCAATAGTCTGATTGCTACCAACACGCTGCACTTCTCGCTCCTGGATAGCCCGCAGCAGACGCACCTGCATCAGCGGTGAAATATCACCGATTTCATCAAGAAATAACGTGCCGCCATCGGCTTCCACAAAGCGACCTTCCCGCCGTTTATCCGCCCCGGTAAACGCCCCTTTCTCGTGACCAAAAAGTTCGGACTCCAGCAGCGATTCATTAAGCGCCGCGCAGTTGAGCGTCACCAGCGGTTTATCGCGACGGGCGCTGCTGGCATGCAGCGCCCGGGCCACCAATTCTTTCCCCGTACCGGAGTCTCCGTGAATAAGCACCGTAGCATCCGAGGGCGCAACCATCGCGATTTCATTGAGCAACTTCTGCATCGCCGGACTGCTGCCAATCATGCCAAACTGCGCAGCCGACGCCGATGGCAGTTCAGCGCCCGTTTCCCGCGTATGCGCCAGCGCCTTTTCCAGCGTCTCCTGCAGACGGTCAAAATCCAGCGGCTTGATTAAGTAGTCCAGCGCCCCGGTTTTAAGCGCCTCAACGGCGGTCTCCACACTGGAGAACGCCGTCATGATCAAGACCGGAATCGCCGGATTCAGCGCTTTAATCTCTTTCAGCGTTGCGATGCCGTCCATCTCCGCCATGCGTACATCACACAGTACTAAATCAAATACGCGTTCGCGCACCTGTTCCAGCGCCGCTCGCCCGCTATAGGCCAGCGCGACCTCATAACCCCAGCCGCGCAGCAGCGCCTGTAAAATGGTGCAGTGGCTGATATCGTCATCTACCACCAGAATATTGATTTTTCCGCGCGTCATCCTTGTTAATCCTGTTGTTTCGCTTTGGTCGGCAGCCAAAGGGTAAAGGTCGCGCCTTTGCCCTCAACGCTTGCCACCTGAATGGTGCCACCGTGCTGTTCGATAATGTTCTGCACTACCGCCAGCCCGAGGCCGGTTCCGTCAGCTTTGGTCGTATAGTAAGGCGTAAAAATGGCCTCCAGCTGTTCCGCCGCAATCCCCTTCCCACTATCGGTAACCACAATTTTAACGCGATCGCCGCTGCTTTCATTCGCTTCAACCGTGATCGTGCCCTGACGACCAATCGCATGAATGGCGTTCAGATACAGATTCAACAAAACCTGAGTCAGTCGGTCAGGATCGGCCTGGATAGCGGGCAGCGTAGAATTGGCCGAAAAGCGGAGCTGGATTTCCCGGCTTGCCGCATCCTGACTCACCAGGTGTAATGAGTGGGTGATAACCTCATTGAGATCCACCTTTTGCAGCGTCAGATGCGCAGGTTTCACCAGCTCCAGCAACTCACTCACCACCCGATTTAAACGATCCGCCTCTTTCGCCATCACCTGTGCCAGCTCGTGCGACTCGCCTCCTGCCGGGGTTCGCTCGGCAAAATACTTCGCTAACCCTTTGATCGATGAAAGCGGGTTACGAATTTCATGCGCCACCCCAGCCGCAAGATGACCGAGCGCTAACAGTTTTTCTTTACGCTTCATCGCATCCTGGAGTTCTTTGTACGAGCGCTGATAGCGCTGATACCAGAAGAACGTCAGCACGGTGGCCAGCAACACAGCCGCCAGCGCAGAGAGGACTATCAGTGTGTTACGCCACTCCCTTGCCTGAGTCGCTGTCAGATCGCTGGCATCAAAGGCGATAAATATGGTTTGTGCAGGGGTGATAAGCTGCCCGTCATTGCTGGCACAGCGCGCCATGCCGTGGCGTCCTGGACCATACATCGGCTGAAACTGGCGATAAATTTCCAGTGCTGGCGTTTTTTCACCATCCCTCGCTGGAATTTCAATATTCCGCCAGCTTTCTTGCTCCCCAGGACTAAGCTGTCGCAGGACATCCGATGAATAGAGCGTTTTGCCGACCATCGCGGAATTGCTGTGGGTAATAATGACACCATGCTCATCGACGACAGCAAACCATAGCACGCCAGGCTGTACAGCCATTTCCTCCAGTAGCGTCTGCTGCTGGGCATGATGCATGCGCATCCCCATGCCTACGCGCGTACCAGACTCCAGAGCGCGAATGAGCACACTGCCTTTTTCCAGTAGCGTTTGCCGCGCGGCGCCACTTTCCCGCCCATAGTCCCGAATGGTCATAATCGAAAACCAGCCGACCAAAACCAGGATTGCCGCCAGCAAGAGTCGGCTCAACCACTTTGCCACCGTATCCTTATAAAGACGCATACGCTCTCCCTTCACCCCGCTTGTTCCTTTCATCGTTGCAGGTATACAGCAGAAATCATGCCATTTTTTCCCCCTGATAACCCTGCCCTCAGACACAAACAGCTGAAAGTAACGAGTAAAAATGACTCGCTGGCGCGTTCTGGCGAGTCATTTTTACTCGTTTCCCTGCAAAGACGGCGGGTACAACGCCCCGCAGGACTCGGATTGCCGCTTTGGCACGGAAGATGCAAAAGGGAATGTAAGCTAACCAACAGGAGAACGAACGATGAAACGGAACAACAAACTGGCACTGATTGCACTTTCTCTTATCGCACTTGGCTCCACCCCGGTACTGGCACAGAATCACTGGGGATATGGTGATGGAATGCAGCAACGGGGCGGTACGCCAATGACCGCTGAGCAGCAGGCTGCCGCACAGAAAATCTATGATGATTATTATTCCCAGACCAGCGCGTTGCGCCAACAGCTGACATCCAAACGTTATGAGTACAACGCACTATTAACGGCCAGCTCGCCGGACACGGCAAAAATTAACGCCGTTGCAAAAGAGATGGAAGCGTTGAATCAGTCTCTGGACGAGCAGCGCGTTAAACGTGATGTCGCAATGGCGCAGGCTGGCGTGCCACGTGGAGCGGGAATGGGCTACGGCGGATGCGGCGGTGGCGGTAACCATCGCGGCGGCGGTCATATGGGAATGGGCCACTGGTAAAAGACTTAATGCCTGATGACGCTATACGGATCAGGCCTGCTGATTTCCTGTATTCAGGTTTTCAGAAAGTTTTTGCTGTAGGCTGCCAGTGACAAAAATCTTCATTGGCGACCAGCAGTAGCTGCGACCCTTCGGGCGCTTCCAGCCATGCCACACTCACCTCTACGGATGAATGTCTCTGGCGGCGCTCGATATGGTTTATCGCCCACGACTCCAGGTCTGGCTTCAGCGTTTCACCTTCACAGGTTGTGACCGTGTTATCCGCATGCCAACGTCCCTGACGCAATATCACCCGTCCCTGACGCAGCGCATCGCTGGTCTGGCGAATTTGATCGGCACGATAGCGGTAAAGCGCGATTTGATCGCTGGAAAGCTGCTGCTTTTGCCCGTCGACTTCACGCTGCATGAAGCTCAGTTCGCCCCGGTCATCGAAGCGTATACGGACATGTTCAGCCGGTTTACTGTAAACGTTGAGTTCTATCAGAGAGAGCGAATCACCCTGCCAGCGGTATTCACTGGTAGTGGTTTCGCCTTTACGCCACGGACTAAATACCGAGAGCAAGTGAACATCGTCACCGGAGTCTTTACGCCAAATGCGTACCGCCCCCTGATCGCCAACATAGCCGCTGGCCGTGAACGGAGGAAGCTCAGAATGGCTACCGCAGGCTGACAGTAACAGAACACCTGAAAGCCAAAGCGAATGACGCCAGATGGACAAAAGGGGCGAAACCGCCCCTTCGTTAAAACTGTTCACTGCCACGCGAATTACTTAACCGCGTCTTTCAGTGCTTTACCAGAAACAAATGCCGGTACGTTAGCTGCGGCGATTTTGATTTCTTTACCGGTCTGCGGGTTGCGGCCAGTGCGCTCAGCACGGTGGTTCACTTTGAAGGTACCGAAACCAACCAGTTGTACAGCATCGCCTTCTTTCAGAGACTCAGTAATAGCAGCCAGAGTGGATTCCAGAGCAGCTTTAGCCTGTGTTTTAGACAGTTCTGCTTTGTCTGCAATTACATCAATCAGTTGAGTCTTGTTCATAAGTTATCCTTACAATGTGTTTATCGCTTGCTAAGCATCGAGTGCGACGGAAATGCCAGAAAAGCACTCTCCTGCATACACGCACCGATAGCCACTTTTTTTCGCCCCCCAAATGTAGACCAGACCGGGGGCGGATGGGAAGCCTTCAGGCACGACAAATCAGGCGTTAAATCACGTTTTGTGGTGTCATTGCTGAAAATTTATACCAATATTGCTCTCGCCAGCCTCGCGCAGGTCTGCACGCAGCCCTTTTATCAGCTCAATATCGCGTTCTTCACAGTCGGCTAAAAGTCGGAAAATTTCCCACTGAATATCCCATTCTTGCTCAACGGCAGGGTTCTCTTTGAGCTCTTCATCGGTCATTTCGCGACCAGCCTGAGTCATTTCCAGCATCGCAACCGTCGTAATCGAAGCCTTACTCACTTCGATTGCATGCTCCAGCGTTTCACCGCTAAGACGCGAATGCATCAGCTCGCTTAATGCCACACAGGCATCAATCGCCGGATAAACACCGTACAGATCGTAATCGTCTGCAGAAGGAATGGCCTCTTCAAATTTTTCCAGCTGGCTGTCGAAATTGATTTTCGCGTCTTTAACCGTCAGCGCTTCCCAAATCAGATCCAGAATTCGGCGGTAAATCTGTCCATCGCCAAATTCAGTTTGCTTGCAGAACATGGCGTAGTTTGGGTACATGCGTTCGCACAGACAGGCCATAAACGTGACGTGCTGCCAGCTTTCCAGCTTCTCCAGACGCAGGTGAATCGGATTTTGTAACATGATGAGTTCTCAAATACGGAAATTAGCCGCAGTTTACCCGATATAGGGCGTTTTTGCTGCAAGCCGAGTAAAAGCCGGGCGTTCGGATGCTACCGCATCTGCCCAGCGTGTTGGTTCCGGCAAACGATAGCCGTTCATACAGCGTTGAACCCACGCCAGTGCGCTGTCCATACTCACGCGGTGACCCGTAGAAATAAACAACGGGTTACAGCGCGCTTTACTGCGCCAGACCCATGCCAGTTGTTCGCCTTTATCCAGCAACGGCGCTAGCGCACCAGGTTCAGCAGCGAGCGGTTCAAACTTGCCGCACAGCCGCTTTTTCGCCACGCCGATCGTCGGGACATCCACCAGCAGACCAAAATGGCTGGCCACGCCCAGACGACGCGGGTGAGAAATGCCATGACCATCAACGAACAGCAGATCTGGCTTGTGCGAGAGCAGTTGCCAGGCGGCCATCAGCGCGGGAGTTTCACGAAAGGAGAGAAAACCGGGAATGTAGGGCATGGTGGTGGCGATACGCGCCACCTTGTATTCGACCAGTTCAAGCGTGGGATACTTCAGTAAGACCATCGCGGCTCGCGTCACTTCGCCACCCTGCTCAAACCCAACGTCCGCCCCGCCGATCAGATCCGGCTGATCGTTCTTCAGACGATCCTCGCGGATCACTGAAGAAGCCAGTTCAAGCTGCTGCGCGCGTAATGACGCGAGATCCATGATGACTCCTTAGCGGTGGTACTGTTCGGACAACCGATGTACCGCCTCCACAAAGACACCCGCATGTTCTGGCGGGACGTCCTGATGAATGCCGTGGCCCAGGTTAAAGACATGCCCTTCACCCTGACCGAATCCGGCCAGAATTGTCGCCACCTCTTCTTCGATGCGGGCTGGCGGCGCATACAGCATGGACGGATCCAGATTGCCCTGGAGCGCCACTTTATGACCTACACGACGACGCGCATCGGCAATGTCAGTGGTCCAGTCGAGACCTAACGCATCACAGCCGGTCTCCGCCATCGCTTCCAGCCACTGACCACCGCCTTTGGTAAACAGGGTCACCGGTACGCGACGACCTTCGTTCTCGCGCAGCAGGCCATCAACGATTTTGTGCATGTAGTACAAAGAAAACTGCTGATAGTCGCGACCGGTCAGCACGCCACCCCAGGTGTCGAAAATCATCACCGACTGCGCACCCGCTTTGATCTGCGCGTTCAGGTACAGCGTGACGCTCTTCGCCAGCTTATCAAGCAGCAGATGCAGCGCTTTAGGGTCGGCGTACATCATCTTTTTAATCACGGTGAAGGCTTTGCTGCTGCCGCCTTCAACCATGTAGGTCGCCAGCGTCCACGGGCTACCGGAGAAGCCGATCAGCGGCACTTCGCCTTTCAGTTCACGGCGGATAGTGCGCACCGCGTTCATCACGTACCCCAGCCCATCTTCCGGGTCCGGGATCGGCAGTTTGTCGACATCAGCCTTGCTGGTAATCGGAGAGGTGAAGCGTGGGCCTTCTCCTGCTTCAAAATACAGCCCGAGTCCCATCGCATCCGGGATCGTCAGGATATCCGAGAAGAGGATCGCGGCATCAAGTTTATAGCGACGCAGCGGCTGCAGCGTGACTTCGCAGGCCAGCTCGGCATTTTTGCACAGCGCCATAAAATCGCCCGCTTCGGCACGGGTAGCTTTGTATTCCGGTAAATAGCGGCCTGCCTGGCGCATCATCCATACCGGAGTGACATCAACGGGCTGGCGCAGCAGCGCACGCAGATAACGATCGTTCTTCAGTTCGGTCATTTTTGCAGTTCCTTATTGCGTCAGTCCATCAGTGTATCACCACTCGCTCTTTACTCGTACTCAGCCCGACACATTGCCACAGTGTCTTCAATCAATCGACGCGCGACAGTACCCGGCGGGGGTAAGAGCGGTAAGTCGTCATAGCGATACCAGTTCGCTTCCAGCAGCTCTTTCGGGTCGATGACGATTTCGCCGCTATCATACTCCGCCATAAATGCGGTCATCAAAGACTGTGGGAATGGCCACGGCTGAGAAGTGACATAGCGCAGATTTTTCACCTTAATCCCGCTTTCTTCCATAACTTCACGCGCCACCGCCTGTTCTAAGGTCTCACCTACTTCGACAAAACCCGCCAGTACGGTATGCACGCCGTTACGATGGCGAACATGTTGGGCAAGCAGGATGGAATCATCTCGGCGAATAGCGACGATTATGCACGGGGCAATTTGCGGGTAATAACGTTCACGGCAGTGGCTACAGAGCATCGCCCACTCCGTTTTACTCGGGTGCATGGGATGGCCGCAGTAGCCGCAGAATTTATGCGAGCGATAGAACTCCGCCAGCTGTACGCCGCGTCCGGCCAGTTGAAACAGGCCAACATCCTGGTCAATGACCTGGCGCACCGACCCCATATCGTGTCGACGCTGCTGCTGTACCAGCCAGACAGTTTCCCCTTCCCACTCGCCTATTGGCAGCGCGCGCTGACCAATCAGATCAAAACGGGCTGCGTCGCCATAAGGTAGCTCGCCATGAGGTAACCATAACTTTTGCTCATGACTGACGATCCACCAGCCGCTATCTAATTTTTCAATTATACGATCCATATCTCTTGCGCAACCTTTGCTTCACAGGCATGTTGTTTACATTATTTTTACATTTACGGGTGAGCAGTTCCTAAACACCATCTTGCGGAGTCAATCATGCTAAACCAGCTGGAAAGCCTGACGGAGCACGTCGGAGGAAGTAATAAACTGGTTGATCGCTGGCTACATGTACGTAAGCACCTGCTCGTGGCTTACTACAATCTGGTTGGCATTAAGCCTGGCAAAGAATCGTACATGCGACTCAATGAAAAAGCGCTGGATGATTTTTGTCAGAGCCTGGTCGATTACCTCTCCACCGGACACTTCAGTATTTATGAACGTATTCTCCATAAATTGGAAGGGAACGGGCAGCTTTTAAAAGCCACAAAAATTTGGCCGCTGCTGGAAGCCAATACGCAGCTGATCATGGACTACTATGACTCCAGCCTGGAAACTGCGATTGATCATGATAACTTCCTTGAATTTCAACAGGTTTTATCGGATCTCGGCGAAGCACTGGAAGCCCGATTCGTGCTGGAAGATAAGCTGATCATGCTGGTATTTGACGCGATGCACGAGAGCAGCACTCTCAAACGTCATGCTTGAGATTTACGGCATTAACGCGTAGTTTACATTCATTACCTCTTTACTGAGGTTACTTCTTGTCGGAGTGCTTATTTTCCACAGCAGCATGAGTGGAAAAGGCTGAGACCGTTAATTCGGGATCCGCGGAACCTGATCAGGTTAAAACCTGCGAAGGGAACAAGAGTCAATCTACAATAGCATCGCCCCCGGGCGAGCTTCTCTCTTGCTTCATCCGTCGTCTGACAAGCCATATCCTTACTTTTATTTGGAATGAGCTATGTCTGCCACTACTAAACCATCACGCCGCGAACAGCGCGCCCAGGCCCAACATTTTATCGATACCCTGGAAGGGACCGCCTTCCCTAACTCAAAACGCATTTATATTACCGGTTCGCAGCCGGATATCCGCATTCCGATGCGCGAAATTCAGCTCAGCCCAACACTGACTGGCGGTAGCAAAGACAACCCGCAGTTCGAAGAGAACGAAGCCGTTCCGGTATACGACACCTCCGGACCGTATGGCGATCCTGACGTGGCGATTAACGTCCAGCAGGGTCTGGCAAAGCTGCGCCAGCCGTGGATTGCGGCGCGTAACGATAGCGAAGAATTAGACGACCGGAGTTCCGCTTATACCAAAGAACGTCTGGCCGACGATGGCCTGGACGAGCTGCGTTTCACCGGCTTGCTGACGCCAAAGCGCGCCAAAGCGGGTAAACGAGTCACCCAACTGCACTACGCCCGCCAGGGAATAGTGACCCCGGAGATGGAGTTCATCGCCATTCGTGAAAACATGGGTCGCGAGCGCATTCGCAGTGAAGTGCTTCGCCACCAGCATCCGGGGATGAACTTTGGTGCACGCCTGCCGGAAAACATCACGCCGGAATTCGTGCGTGATGAAGTGGCCGCGGGCCGAGCGATTATTCCTGCCAACATCAACCACCCGGAATCCGAGCCGATGATTATCGGTCGCAACTTCCTGGTGAAGGTTAACGCCAACATCGGTAACTCTGCCGTCACCTCCTCCATTGAAGAAGAGGTAGAGAAGCTGGTGTGGTCGACGCGCTGGGGCGCTGACACGGTGATGGATCTCTCCACCGGTCGCTATATCCACGAAACCCGCGAGTGGATCCTGCGTAACAGTCCGGTACCGATCGGTACTGTGCCGATCTACCAGGCGCTGGAGAAGGTCAACGGGATCGCCGAAGATCTCACCTGGGAAGCCTTCCGCGACACGCTGCTGGAGCAGGCCGAACAGGGCGTCGACTACTTCACCATTCACGCGGGCGTGCTGCTGCGCTACGTGCCGATGACTGCCAAACGCCTGACCGGCATTGTCTCACGCGGCGGTTCAATTATGGCGAAATGGTGCCTTTCTCATCACAAAGAGAACTTCCTGTACGAACATTTCCGCGAGATTTGCGAAATCTGCGCCGCCTACGACGTCTCTTTGTCGCTGGGTGACGGCCTGCGCCCGGGTTCAATTCAGGATGCGAACGACGAAGCGCAGTTCTCCGAGCTGCATACGCTGGGCGAGCTGACCAAAATCGCCTGGGAATACGACGTGCAGGTGATGATAGAAGGTCCAGGTCATGTGCCCATGCATATGATCCAGCGCAACATGACCGAAGAGCTGGAGAACTGCCATGAAGCACCGTTCTACACTTTAGGACCGTTGACCACCGATATCGCACCGGGCTACGACCACTTCACTTCCGGGATCGGCGCGGCGATGATCGGTTGGTTTGGCTGCGCAATGCTGTGCTACGTCACGCCAAAAGAGCACCTCGGCCTGCCGAACAAAGAAGATGTTAAACAAGGGTTGATTACCTACAAGATTGCCGCCCATGCAGCTGACTTAGCAAAAGGTCATCCGGGCGCGCAGATCCGCGATAACGCCATGTCGAAAGCGCGCTTCGAATTCCGCTGGGAAGACCAGTTTAACCTCGCGCTCGACCCGTTCACCGCCCGTGCCTACCACGATGAAACCCTGCCACAGGAATCCGGTAAGGTCGCCCACTTCTGCTCCATGTGCGGGCCGAAGTTCTGCTCGATGAAAATCAGCCAGGAGGTTCGCGACTACGCTGCTGCACAAACGATTGAAGTCGGCATGGCAGATATGTCGGAGAACTTCCGCGCCAAAGGCGGCGAAATCTACCTCAAAAAAGAGGAGGCGTAATGTACCAGCCTGATTTCCCGACCGTGCCGTTTCGCCTCGGGCTTTACCCGGTGGTGGACAGCGTGCAATGGATTGAACGCTTGCTGCAGGCGGGCGTATGCACGATCCAACTGCGCATTAAAGATAAGCGTGATGAAGAGGTCGAAGCCGACGTTATGGCCGCCATTGAACTGGGTCGTCGCTATAACGCCCGTCTGTTTATCAACGACTACTGGCGTCTGGCAATTAAGCACCGCGCTTACGGTGTACATCTGGGCCAGGAAGACCTTGAAACCACCGACCTGAAGGCGATTCAGGCGGCGGGGCTGCGCCTGGGGGTCTCCACTCACGATGATATGGAGATCGACGTCGCGCTCGCCGCTAAGCCTTCTTATATCGCGCTGGGTCATGTTTTTCCCACGCAAACCAAACAGATGCCTTCCGCCCCGCAGGGACTCACGCAACTGGCAAACCATATTGAACGATTAGCGGATTACCCGACCGTCGCCATTGGCGGTATCAGCCTTGAGCGCGCCCCGGCGGTACTGGCGACCGGCGTCGGCAGCATTGCCGTGGTCAGCGCCATTACCCAGGCGGCTGACTGGCAGGTCGCCACGGCCCAACTACTGGATATCGCGGGAGTGGGCGATGAATGACCGCGACTTTATGCGTTACAGCCGACAGATCCTGCTCGGCGATATCGCCATTGAAGGCCAGCAAAAGCTACTCGATAGCCATGTGCTGATTGTCGGTTTAGGCGGGTTAGGTTCGCCTGCCGCGCTGTATCTGGCGGGAGCAGGCATCGGAAAACTGACGCTGGTAGACGATGACGACATTCATCTGAGCAACCTGCAGCGCCAGATCCTGTTTACCACTGATGATATCGCACGTTCAAAATCGCAGGTTGCCCAGCAGCGCCTGACGCGGCTCAACCCGGATATCGAGCTGGTGTCACTCCAGCAGCGACTGAAAGGCGATGCGCTTCGGCATGCGGTAGCGCGTGCCGATGTGGTGCTCGACTGTACCGATAACATGGCCACGCGCCAGGAAATTAACGCCGCCTGCGTAACGCTCAACACCCCGCTCGTCACCGCCAGCGCCGTCGGCTTTGGCGGCCAACTGATGGTGCTGACGCCCCCATGGGAACAAGGATGTTACCGCTGCCTGTGGCCGGATGATGTAGAGCCCGAACGCAACTGCCGTACCGCCGGTATCGTCGGACCGGTTGTGGGCGTGATGGGCACCTTGCAGGCGTTGGAAGCGATTAAATTGCTCAGCGGTATTGAGACGCCCAGCGGAGAGCTACGCCTGTTTGACGGTAAAACCAGCCAGTGGCGCAGCTTCGCACTACGACGTGCCAGCGGCTGCCCGGTATGCGGAGGGCAACATGCAGATTCAGTTCAATGATGAGCCGATGCAGTGCGCCGAAGGACAAACCGTCAGTGGGCTGCTCACTGCGCTTAATCAGCTTAAACCGGGCGCGGCGCTGGCGCTCAATCAGCAGATCCTCCCGCGCGAGCAGTGGGAGCAGCAAATCGTGCAGGAAGGCGACCAGATCCTGCTTTTTCAGGTTATTGCAGGGGGTTGATATGTTACGTATTGCCGACAAAACGTTTGATTCGCATCTGTTCACCGGCACCGGAAAGTTTGCTTCATCGCAGCTGATGGTCGAGGCGATTCGCGCCTCCGGCAGCCAACTGGTAACGCTGGCCATGAAGCGCGTGGATTTGCGTCAGCACAACGATGCCATTCTGGCGCCGCTGGTAGAAGCTGGTGTGACGCTGTTGCCCAACACTTCGGGGGCAAAAACCGCTGAAGAGGCGATTTTTGCTGCCCAGTTAGCGCGTGAAGCGCTGGGCACAAACTGGCTGAAATTAGAAATCCATCCGGACGCCCGCTGGCTGTTACCCGATCCAATCGAAACATTGAAAGCCGCAGAAGCACTGGTGAAAAAGGGCTTCGTGGTGCTGCCTTACTGTGGCGCAGATCCGGTGCTGTGCAAACGACTGGAAGAAGTAGGCTGTTCTGCAGTCATGCCACTCGGCGCGCCTATCGGTTCTAATCAGGGGCTGGAAACCAAAGCGATGCTGGAGATTATTATCCAACAGGCGACCGTGCCGGTGGTGGTTGATGCAGGCATCGGCGTCCCTAGCCACGCCACGCAGGCGCTGGAAATGGGCGCCGACGCGGTGCTGGTCAATACGGCAATCGCGGTAGCCGACAGCCCGGTGATGATGGCAACCGCCTTCCGCCTGGCCGTTGAAACTGGCTTGCTGGCACGCCAGGCGGTACCAGGAAGCAAAAGTTCGCAGGCAAGTCCCACCAGCCCGTTAACCGGATTCCTGGAGGCCTTCGCATGAAAACGTTCAGCGACCGCTGGCGGCAGCTGGACTGGGATGACATCCGCCTGCGCATCAACGGTAAAACCGCCGCTGACGTAGAGCGCGCCCTCAACGCTTCGCATCTTAGTCGCGACGATCTGATGGCATTGCTCTCTCCTGCCGCCGCCGATTATCTGGAGCCGCTGGCGCAGCGGGCGCAGAAGCTCACCCGTCAGCGTTTTGGTAACACGGTGAGCTTTTACGTGCCGTTGTATCTCTCCAACCTTTGCGCCAACGACTGCACCTACTGCGGTTTTTCGATGAGCAACCGTATCAAACGTAAAACGCTGGACGAAGATGAGATAATACGGGAGTGTGCGGCTATCCGTGAGCTGGGTTTTGAGCATCTGCTGCTGGTCACCGGTGAACATCAGGCAAAAGTGGGGATGGATTACTTTCGTCGCCATTTGCCTGCCATTCGCCGCCAGTTCGCCTCTTTACAGATGGAGGTACAGCCATTGTCAGAGGCTGAATATGCAGAGCTGAAGACGCTGGGGCTGGATGGCGTAATGGTGTATCAGGAGAGTTATCATGAGGCAACTTACGCTCGCCACCATTTAAAAGGGAAAAAGCAGGATTTCTTCTGGCGCCTGGAAACGCCGGACAGGCTGGGCCGCGCAGGGATCGACAAAATCGGTCTTGGCGCGTTGATTGGTTTGTCCGACAGCTGGCGGGTTGATTGCTATATGGTGGCTGAACATCTGCTATGGATGCAGCAGCATTACTGGCAGAGCCGTTACTCTATCTCCTTCCCTCGCCTGCGCCCATGCACCGGAGGCGTTGAGCCTGCATCGATCATGGATGAGCGACAGTTGGTCCAGACCATTTGCGCGTTTCGTTTACTGGCGCCAGAAATTGAGCTGTCGCTCTCCACCCGCGAATCGCCATGGTTTCGTGACCATGTGATCCCGTTGGCGATCAACAACGTCAGCGCCTTCTCAAAAACCCAGCCCGGTGGTTATGCCGATAACCACCCCGAACTGGAACAGTTCTCCCCGCACGACGATCGTCGCCCAGAAGCCGTTGCTGAAGCACTCATGGCCCAGGGTTTACAGCCCGTGTGGAAAGACTGGGACAGCTATCTGGGGCGCGCTTCACAGGTACCGTAGGTCAGGAGCAATCGCATAAACAAAAAAAACCCGCTTTCGCGGGTTTTTTCTTCACTGGCACTTAACTGCTCGGGCTCTGGCCTTCATCGCTATCGTAAGCGCTCGTGAAATTATCGGCGATTACAGCGCGACAACGTTAACAGCAGACGGGCCTTTAGCGCCATTCTCCACGGAGAACTCCACCTTTTGACCTTCATCTAACGTTTTAAAATCGTTACTCTGGATAGCGGAGAAATGCACAAACACATCCTTGCTACCGTCCTGAGGAGTGATAAAGCCGAAGCCTTTATCAGAGTTAAACCATTTTACTAAACCAGTCATTTTGTTAGACATAGATACTTCCTTTCATGTTTTTGAGCCGCTTATGCAGCGAAGATGGCCTGTTTTGCAGAAATTAACTTATGGGGCACTTAGGGAGGAGGCTCATGAAGAAGAGTATCTGAGGATAACGCTTGAACTGAGAACTGCTTTACTAAAACTGCTTGCATAAGGTCTGTGTTCCAAACCGATGCCGCTATAGTAGACATACTTCTAATCATTAAGCAAGCATTAATTTTTTTAATACCCATTGAGTGATGCAATGTTGAACCATCGCGGCTAAGCATCCTGGATAACAGCTTGATCTACAATGAACAAAAGCCCCGACTATTGCAGTCAGGGCTTTACGTTACTACACACTTCAAATTTAACATTAATAAACTTAACGATTTAATACTGCTGATGGTACTACTTTAAAATGTACACGTTTACTACAGATAATATTGGATATTGATACTAACTAAAGCTTTCCTCTATTTACCGTTAAACACATTCCACCCGCTTGATAATAGAACTCAAGACTGGTGACCTAAACAAGTACACTTCCCCTCGCGACATATACTCTTTGATGCGTTGCCTTATTTCCCTTGTGATAACCAGAAAAGCAGAAACCACAAACATTTACTATAAAATCATGGCGTTACATCGTCGCGTTTTACTGACTTTTTGCGATTAGATATATCAACTACGTGGCCTGAAAGCATTGTCGAAGTGAAAAAATAGCGTTTTCAGCATCGACTATCCCATACAAAAAATACTTCGTGGCCTTTATCGCAAACCCCAATCAAGCTCTACTAACACTTACTACGTTAACAGCAAACTACAATTTCTCCGCTGTTAAGTATTAACATACGGGTTTAAAAAACGCTGTCAATACTGTTTTTTATAACATGTATTTATTGACAGTAATTATATATTCCAGCATGTGATAAGCGAGTCAAAAAGCCGCTGGCCCTGGTCCAGATCGCAGGGTTCCGCCTCTTCTTGTAACCGGTTTCAGAAAAAGCGGCTTTCTTTGTGATGCCTTGCACACAATCGTTGCAAAGCAGTTGTTGCTATGGCTGGCTCGCGATAATTATCAACTCACACATGTTGATCGAGACTGCTTATGAAAAACATCGTTTTATGCTGTGCCGCCGGAATGTCCACCAGCATGCTGGTGCAAAGGATGAAAGATGCCGCCCAGAAAAAAGGCGTCGACGTCACTATCAAAGCCGTCCCGGTGGCCGAGTTTGAAGAGAATATCGCTACAGCGGATATCGTTTTGCTCGGTCCACAGGTTAAGTATGAACAGGCCAAGCTACAGGCGATCGCCGACCCACTAGGCAAAAAGGTCGCCGTTATCGACATGATGGATTACGGCATGATGAAAGGCGATGCGGTACTGGATAAGGCGCTGAAACTACTGGAGTGATGGTATGGAAGAGTTAGAAACGATCATCATGGAGTTATTGGTAAATGCTGGCGCTGCACGCAGCCAGGCCCTGACGGCATTGCAACTGGCGCGTAAAGGTGATTTCTCCGGTGCAGAACAAGCGATGACGGAATCACGCGAGTACGTCAAACAAGCGCATAAAATCCAGACCCAGCTGATCGGTATTGACGAAGGAACTGGCAAACTACCGGTTAATCTCATCACCGTCCATTCGCAGGACCACCTGATGAATGCCATGGTGATTCAGGATCTGGCCGGCGATATGATTGAGCTTTATCGGCGGTTACCACCGATAAATTAATGACACTGCCGGATGGCTTCGTAGACCTGATAAACGCCATCAGAAATAACATAGACATAAAAAAACCCGCCGAAGCGGGTTTTTTATTATGGTCGGCAACGATTAATCGTTGTCAGAACCGCCCAGGCCTGCGTTCAGCAGTTCTGCCAGGCTAGCAGACGCATCTTCAGCAGTTACCTGCGGTGCAGCTGGCAGTTCGCCCGCTGCGCGACGGCGCATACGATCCTGGTGGTACGCATAACCAGTACCTGCCGGGATCAGACGACCTACGATGACGTTCTCTTTCAGACCGCGCAGTTCATCACGTTTACCTGCAACAGCTGCTTCGGTCAGGACACGCGTGGTTTCCTGGAACGATGCTGCAGAGATGAAGGACTCGGTTGCCAGAGACGCTTTGGTGATACCCAGCAGATCGCGGGAGAACGTTGCACCCACTTTGCCGTTCGCTTCCAGCTCGCGGTTTGCGATCTTGACGCGGGAGTATTCAACCTGCTCGCCTTCCAGGAAGTCGGAGCTACCAGCGCTTTCGATGGTGGCTTTACGCAGCATCTGACGAACGATAACTTCGATGTGTTTATCGTTAATCTTAACACCCTGCAGACGGTATACGTCCTGAACTTCGTTAACGATGTAACGAGTTACAGCATGCACACCACGCAGACGCAGGATGTCGTGCGGCGCTTCCGGACCGTCGGAAACCACGTCACCACGTTCTACACGTTCACCTTCGAACACGTTGAGCTGACGCCATTTCGGAATCATCTCTTCGTACGGTTCGCTACCGTCTACCGGGGTGATGACCAGACGACGTTTACCTTTGGTTTCTTTACCGAAGGAAATGATGCCGCTGATTTCAGCCAGGATTGCCGGCTCTTTCGGACGACGTGCTTCGAACAGGTCCGCAACGCGCGGCAGACCACCGGTGATATCCTTGGTACCGCCGGATTCCTGCGGAACACGCGCCAGGGTGTCACCAGAGCTGATCTGTACGCCATCTTCCAGCTGAACAATCGCTTTACCCGGCAGGAAGTACTGAGCAGGCATATCGGTGCCTGGGATCAGAACGTCGTTGCCCTGAGCATCAACAATTTTCAGTGCCGGACGCAGGTCTTTACCACCCGCAGTACGCTCTGCAGAATCCAGAACCACCA
The DNA here is from genome assembly GCF_001037485.2 of Citrobacter sp. MGH105. Classification (NCBI taxonomy): domain Bacteria; kingdom Pseudomonadati; phylum Pseudomonadota; class Gammaproteobacteria; order Enterobacterales; family Enterobacteriaceae; genus Citrobacter; species Citrobacter sp. MGH105. The sequence continues at coordinate 4,801,002 of NZ_CP073048.1, forward strand.
GAGAAGACAGACCGGTCAGCTCGTCGGTCTGACGAGTAATGGTCTGGCCGTCGATCATGTCAGTGAAGCGGACGAAACCACTCACTTCGGTGATAACCGGCATGGTGTGCGGATCCCAGTTTGCTACGGTTTCGCCGCCAGCAACCTGTTCGCCATCACCTTTCGCCATAACGGAGCCGTAAGGCACTTTATAGCTTTCTTTGGTACGGCCGAATTCGTCGATCAGTTTCAGTTCGGTGTTACGTGAGGTGATAACCAGTTTACCGCTGGAGTTCACAACCGACTTCGCGTTGCTCAGACGGATGCTACCTTTGTTTTTCACCTGGATGCTGGATTCAGCAGCCGCACGAGATGCCGCACCACCGATGTGGAACGTACGCATCGTCAGCTGTGTACCCGGTTCACCGATGGACTGTGCCGCGATAACGCCGATTGCTTCACCTTTGTTGATGATGTGGCCACGCGCCAGGTCACGACCATAGCAGTGCGCACATACACCAAAGTCGGTGTCACAAGATACAACGGAACGGACTTTAACGGAGTCAACGGAGTTCTCTTCCAGCAGATCACACCACTGTTCGTGCAGCAGCGTGTTGCGTGGAATCAGAATATCCGCCGTACCCGGCTTCAGAACGTCTTCAGCAGTTACACGACCCAGAACGCGATCGCGCAGCGGCTCTTTAACATCACCACCCTCGATAACCGGGGTCATGGTGATGCCTTCCAGAGTGCCGCAATCGTCTTCAGTAACAACCAGGTCCTGCGCGACGTCAACCAGACGACGAGTCAGATAACCGGAGTTCGCTGTTTTCAGTGCGGTATCCGCCAGACCTTTACGAGCACCGTGAGTAGAGATGAAGTACTGGAGTACGTTCAGACCTTCACGGAAGTTCGCGGTGATTGGCGTTTCGATGATGGAGCCATCTGGCTTCGCCATCAGACCACGCATACCGGCCAGCTGACGAATCTGTGCTGCAGAACCACGCGCACCGGAGTCGGCCATCATGTAGATGCTGTTGAAGGAAACCTGCTGCTCTTCTACGCCGTCACGGTTAATAACGGTTTCGGTTTGCAGGTTATCCATCATCGCTTTGGATACACGATCGTTCGCCGCAGCCCAGATATCGATAACTTTGTTATAGCGTTCGCCTGCGGTTACCAGACCAGACTGGAACTGCTCCTGGATCTCAGCAACTTCAGCTTCCGCTTCAGAGATGATCTCGTGTTTCTTCTCTGGGATGACCATGTCATCAATACCAACAGATGCACCTGAACGCGCTGCATATGCAAAGCCGGTGTACATTGTCTGGTCAGCGAAGATAACGGTCGGCTTCAGGCCCAGAATGCGGTAACAGGTGTTCAGCATTTTGGAGATAGCTTTCTTGCCCAGCGCCTGATTGACGATGGAGAAAGGCAGACCTTTCGGTACGATCATCCACAGAATGGCACGGCCAACGGTCGTGTCTTTCAGGCTGGTTTTCGCAACGAATTCGCCGTTTTCATCTTTTTCGTATTCGGTGATACGCACTTTAACGCGCGCATGCAGAGAGGCCAGACCAGCGCGATAGATACGCTCAGCTTCTTTCGGGCCAGTCAGCACCATGCCTTCGCCTTTGGCGTTAACACAGTCACGGGTCATGTAGTACAGACCCAATACAACGTCCTGAGACGGAACGATGATAGGTTCGCCGTTCGCCGGAGACAGGATGTTGTTGGTAGACATCATCAGCGCACGCGCTTCGAGCTGGGCTTCCAGCGTCAGCGGTACGTGAACAGCCATCTGGTCACCATCGAAGTCGGCGTTATATGCCGCACAAACCAGCGGGTGCAGCTGGATAGCTTTACCTTCGATCAGTACCGGTTCAAATGCCTGGATACCCAGACGGTGCAGTGTTGGTGCACGGTTCAGCAGTACCGGGTGTTCGCGGATAACTTCGTCCAGGATATCCCAAACGACAGCTTCTTCACGCTCAACCATTTTCTTAGCGGCTTTGATGGTGGTGGCCAGGCCACGCAGTTCCAGCTTGCCGTAGATGAACGGTTTGAACAGTTCCAGTGCCATTTTCTTCGGCAGACCGCACTGATGCAGACGCAGGTATGGACCTACGGTGATTACAGAACGACCGGAGTAGTCAACACGCTTACCGAGCAGGTTCTGACGGAAACGACCCTGCTTACCTTTGATCATGTCGGCCAAAGATTTCAGAGGACGTTTGTTAGAACCGGTGATCGCACGACCGCGACGACCGTTATCCAGCAGGGCGTCAACCGCTTCCTGCAGCATACGTTTTTCGTTGCGTACGATGATGTCCGGCGCAGCCAGATCCAGCAGACGCTTCAGACGGTTGTTACGGTTGATAACGCGACGATACAGATCGTTCAGATCCGATGTTGCGAAACGACCACCATCCAGCGGAACCAGCGGACGCAGATCTGGCGGCAGAACCGGCAGAACGGTCAGGATCATCCACTCTGGCTTGTTGCCAGACTGTACGAAGGCTTCCAGCAGTTTGATACGCTTGGTCAGCTTCTTACGCTTGGTTTCGGAGTTGGTTTCGTTCAGCTCTTCGCGCAGAGTTTCACACTCTTGCTCCAGATCCATGCTCTTCAGCAGGGCCTGAATAGCTTCCGCACCCATCTTCGCGTCGAATTCGTCACCGAACTCTTCCAGCGCGTCCAGATACTGCTCTTCAGTCAGGATCTGTTGACGTTCCAGGTTAGTCATACCGCCTTCGATAACAACATAGGATTCGAAGTACAGTACACGTTCGATATCGCGCAGCGGCATATCGAGCAGCAAACCGATACGGGACGGCAGAGATTTCAGGAACCAGATGTGAGCGGTCGGAGACGCCAGCTCGATGTGGCCCATACGCTCACGGCGTACTTTGGTCTGGGTCACTTCAACGCCGCACTTCTCACAGATCACACCACGGTGTTTCAGGCGCTTGTACTTACCGCACAGGCACTCATAGTCTTTTACCGGCCCAAAGATACGGGCGCAGAAAAGGCCGTCACGTTCAGGTTTGAACGTACGGTAGTTAATGGTTTCCGGCTTCTTAACTTCACCGAAAGACCATGAACGGATCATGTCTGGCGAGGCCAGAGCAATTTTGATCGCATCAAACTCTTCGGTTTTAGTCTGCGCTTTCAGAAACTTTAATAAATCTTTCACGGATTTGCTCCCGTCGGAGTTAGCACAATCTGGCGCTGGCTGTTACGCCAGCACCAGTGACCTGTTTGATCGAGAGTTACTCGTCTTCCAGCTCGATGTTGATACCCAGCGAACGAATCTCTTTCAACAGTACGTTGAAGGATTCCGGCATGCCTGGTTCCATCTGATGGTTGCCGTCCACGATGTTTTTATACATCTTAGTACGACCGTTCACGTCATCAGACTTAACGGTGAGCATTTCCTGCAGGGTGTATGCTGCGCCATATGCTTCCAGCGCCCACACTTCCATCTCCCCGAAGCGCTGACCACCGAACTGAGCCTTACCACCCAGCGGCTGCTGAGTAACCAGGCTGTAAGAACCGGTAGAACGCGCATGCATCTTGTCATCAACCAGGTGGTTCAGTTTCAGCATGTACATGTAGCCAACGGTAACCTGGCGCTCGAACTGCTCACCGGTACGACCGTCGAACAGTGTGATCTGACCGGAAGTCGGCAGGCCACCCAGCTGTAACAGTTCCTTGATTTCAGACTCTTTCGCACCGTCGAATACCGGCGTTGCGATCGGCATACCTTTTTTCAGGTTTTCAGCCAGACGCAGAACTTCTTCATCGCTGAAGGTATTCAGGTCAACTTTCTGACGAACATCTGAACCCAGATCGTAAGCACGCTGGATGAATTCGCGCAGTTTCGCGACTTCTTGCTGCTGTTTCAGCATGGCGTTGATCTTATCGCCGATACCTTTTGCAGCCATACCCAGGTGGGTTTCAAGGATCTGACCGATGTTCATACGCGATGGTACGCCCAGCGGGTTCAGTACGATATCTACCGGCGTACCGTTAGCATCGTGTGGCATATCTTCGATCGGGTTGATCTTAGAGATTACACCCTTGTTACCGTGACGACCTGCCATCTTATCACCAGGCTGGATCCGACGTTTAACCGCCAGATACACCTTAACAATCTTCAGCACGCCCGGTGCCAGATCGTCGCCCTGAGTGATTTTACGGCGTTTCGCTTCGAGTTTTTTCTCGAATTCGTGTTTCAGTTCGTCGTACTGCTCAGCCAGTTGTTCCAGCTGATTCTGTTTCTCTTCGTCGGTCAGGCCGAGTTCTAACCAGCGGTCACGCGGCAGTTTGTCGAGCTTCTCAGCTTCAACACCACCGGAAACCAGCACTGCGTAGATACGGCTGAACAGGCCAGCTTCGAGGATCTGCAGTTCTTCAGACAGGTCTTTTTTCGCCTGCTTCAGCTGCATCTCTTCGATTTCCAGCGCACGTTTGTCTTTTTCTACGCCATCGCGAGTAAAGACCTGAACGTCGATAATCGTACCGGAAACACCGTTTGGCACGCGCAGAGAAGAGTCTTTAACGTCAGACGCTTTCTCACCGAAGATCGCACGCAGCAGCTTCTCTTCTGGCGTCAGTTGGGTTTCACCTTTCGGCGTTACCTTACCAACCAGAATGTCGCCACCGGTCACTTCCGCACCGATATAAACGATACCGGATTCATCCAGTTTGGAGAGCGCAGCTTCACCCACGTTCGGGATGTCAGCGGTGATCTCTTCTGGCCCCAGCTTGGTGTCACGGGACACACATGCCAGTTCCTGAATGTGGATGGTGGTGAAACGGTCTTCCTGGACAACACGCTCGGATACGAGGATGGAGTCTTCGAAGTTGTAACCATTCCATGGCATGAATGCCACGCGCATGTTCTGACCCAGCGCCAGTTCACCGAGGTCGGTGGACGGACCGTCTGCCAGCACATCACCACGTTCAACCGGCTCGCCCAGAGATACGCAAGGCATCTGGTTGATACAGGTGTTCTGGTTAGAACGGGTGTATTTGGTCAGGTTATAAATGTCGATACCTGCTTCGCCCGGGTACATCTCGTCTTCGTTAACTTTGATAACGATACGGGAAGCATCCACGTACTGAACAGTACCGCCACGTTTAGCAACTGCAGTAACACCGGAGTCAACGGCAACAGCACGTTCCATACCGGTACCAACCAGCGGCTTATCAGCGCGCAGAGTCGGAACCGCCTGACGTTGCATGTTCGCACCCATCAATGCACGGTTGGCGTCATCGTGTTCCAGGAACGGGATCAGGGACGCACCGACGGATACCACCTGCTGGGTGGATACGTCCATGTAGTCAACCTGGTCGCGGCTGAACAAGCTGGATTCGCCTTTGCTACGGCAGGTAACCAGATCTTCTACAAAGTGGCCTTCGTCATCCAGGTTGGAGTTCGCCTGAGCGATAACGTAGTTGCCTTCTTCGATAGCAGACAGGTAATGAATTTCGTCAGTTACAACACCGTCAGTCACTTTACGGTACGGAGTCTCGAGGAAGCCGTATTCGTTAGTCTGTGCATACACGGACAGGGAGTTGATCAGACCGATGTTCGGACCTTCAGGCGTTTCGATTGGACATACGCGACCGTAGTGAGTCGGGTGTACGTCTCGAACTTCGAAGCCTGCGCGTTCACGGGTCAGACCGCCTGGGCCGAGTGCAGAGATACGACGTTTGTGCGTAATCTCAGACAGCGGGTTGTTCTGGTCCATAAACTGAGACAGCTGGCTGGAACCAAAGAACTCTTTCACTGCTGCAGAAATCGGCTTGGCGTTGATCATATCCTGAGGCATCAGGGTATCCAGATCGCCCAGAGACAGACGCTCTTTCACCGCACGCTCAACACGTACCAGGCCAACGCGGAACTGGTTTTCCGCCATTTCGCCTACGGAACGGATACGACGGTTGCCGAGGTGGTCGATATCATCGACTTCGCCTTTACCGTTACGGATATCGATGAGCTTCTTCATCACTTCGATGATGTCGTCTTTGCTCAGGATACCGGAACCTTCGATTTCGTCGCGCAGCAGAGAACGGTTGAACTTCATACGACCAACCGCAGACAGGTCATAGCGGTCTTCGGAGAAGAACAGGTTCTCGAACAGGCTTTCAGCAGCTTCACGAGTCGGCGGCTCACCAGGACGCATCATGCGGTAGATTTCTACCAGTGCGCTCAGACGATCGTTGGTTGGGTCAACACGTACAGTTTCAGAAATGTACGGACCGTGATCCAGATCGTTAGTGAACAGCGTTTCGATACGCTTGTGACCAGACTGGCTCAGCTTAGCCAGCAGATCCAGGCTCAGCTCCATGTTAGCTGCGCAGATCAGCTCGCCAGTAGATTCGTCAACGTAGTCTTTAGCCGCAACTTTACCAGCAATGTATTCAACCGGAACTTCGATATGTTTGATATCGTCTTTTTCCAGTTGGCGAATGTGGCGCGCAGTGATGCGACGGCCTTTTTCGACGTAGACTTTGCCGTTAGCTTCAATGTCAAAGGAAGCGGTTTCACCACGCAGGCGTTCCGGCACCAGTTCCATCTGCAGCTTGTTGTCGCGAATTTCGAAAACAACTTTTTCAAAGAACAGGTCAAGGATCTGCTCAGTGGTGTAGTTCAGTGCACGCAGAATAATGGTCGCAGGCAGTTTACGGCGACGGTCAATACGTACGAACAGGTTGTCCTTCGGATCGAATTCGAAGTCCAGCCAGGAACCACGGTAAGGGATGATGCGCGCGTTATACAGCACTTTACCCGAAGAGTGGGTTTTACCTTTGTCGGAGTCAAAGAAGACGCCAGGACTACGGTGCAGCTGAGAAACGATAACACGCTCAGTACCATTGATTACAAAGGTACCGTTGTCAGTCATGAGCGGAATTTCGCCCATGTAGACTTCTTGTTCTTTAATGTCTTTTACGGTGCCTTCCGGCGCTTCGCGCTCGTAGATCACCAGACGCAGTTTTACGCGCAGCGGTGCGGAATAGGTCACGCCACGGATCTGACATTCCTGAACGTCAAACACCGGTTCGCCAAGGCGGTAGCTGACGTATTGCAGCTCGGAATTACCGCTGTAGCTCTGAATCGGGAAAACGGAACGGAAAGCTGCTTCCAGACCATACTGCCCTTCAGGATCTTGCTCGATGAACTTCTGAAACGAGTCAAGCTGGATAGAAAGGAGATAAGGTATGTCCAACACTTGTGGACGTTTACCAAAATCCTTACGAATACGTTTTTTCTCGGTATAGGAGTAAACCATTAGGGTTCCTCAGCTCGCTGACAAGTCGACCCATCTGTCCGACGAAGGGACAGTTTGTGCAACACTATTTTGTTGACCGGAAAATCGAATACTTTCCGCAATGCCTGTTGCTATCACGCTTAAACCATTTCATTGCGATTTACACAGAACTGATGCTCTGTCGCAGTATATTAAGACGTCGATAGAAACAAGCATTGAAAGGCACAGCAGTAGTCAAACAGTGTGAAATGCTACTGGCGCCTTACAGCGCAAAAAGGCTGGTGACTAAAAAGTCACCAGCCATCAGCCTAATTTCTTAGGCTGCAACCAGAAAAGTTGGCTTATTTAACTTCAACTTCAGCGCCAGCTTCTTCCAGAGATTTTTTCAGTGCTTCTGCGTCGTCTTTGCTGATGCCTTCTTTCAGGGCAGCCGGAGCAGATTCTACCAGGTCTTTAGCTTCTTTCAGACCCAGGCCAGTTGCGCCACGTACTGCTTTGATTACAGCAACTTTGTTAGCGCCAGCAGCTTTCAGAATTACGTCGAATTCAGTTTTTTCTTCAGCAGCTTCAGCCGGGCCAGCAGCTACAGCTACAGCAGCAGCAGCGGAAACACCGAATTTTTCTTCCATTGCAGAGATCAGTTCTACAACGTCCATTACGGACATAGCGGATACTGCTTCAATGATTTGATCTTTAGTGATAGACATTTAAATTGTTCCTGAAAATCAGAATAAGTTTATACGTAAGCAGATGCTTGAGAAAGATAACTGCGATTAAGCAGCTTCTTTCGCATCGCGTACAGCAGCCAGAGTACGAACCAGTTTGCCAGCCGAAGCTTCTTTCATGGTTGCCATCAGGCGTGCAATTGCTTCTTCGTAGGTCGGCAGAGTTGCCAGGCGATCGATTTGCGATGCCGGGATCAATTCACCTTCAAAGGCTGCGGCTTTGACCTCAAATTTTGCATTCGCTTTCGCGAACTCTTTGAACAGACGAGCAGCAGCGCCCGGGTGTTCCATAGAGTATGCAATCAGGGTCGGACCAACAAACGTGTCTTTCAGGCACTCGAACTGAGTACCTTCAACGACGCGGCGCAGCAGGGTGTTACGAACAACACGCATGTATACGCCAGCTTCACGACCTGCTTTACGCAGTTCAGTCATTTTATCTACAGTTACGCCACGGGAATCCGCAACTACTGCAGACAGCGCGCCTTTGGCTACTTCGCTGACTTCAGCAACAATCGCTTGTTTGTCTTGAAGATTTAAAGCCATTAGCTTTGCTCCTGGATGTTTGCCGGAACTCATGTTCCGGAACTCACTTCACTCTCCCCCAACGGAAAGAGCGTCTAAATACGGTGAGCAGAAACAAGCCAGAGTATCAGAAATAATCTTAGCGTTCTGTCACCGTCTACGCAGGGCATTAAGTTTCTTACGAAACACCTGCGGTCTTCGACGGAGGCCTGGATAGGCCAGGCTCCAACGAACAAATCTTGTCTATGACTTCGCCCTTTGAACTGTAACCGCGTTAGCTGCTCTCGTTCACACCGGTCATGTAGTTAACTACACTCCCGGCGATTCACTCAATTGCTGCCTTGCTACAATTCAAATGACTCGCATAGAGTTCTGTTTATTTAAACAGAAACGTGGGGGTAAGATTGTAGACAAAATCACCGCCCACGTAAAGGCGAATATTAGTTCGCCACAGTCGCAGTCAGACCGGACTGATCAACGGCAACACCAGCACCCATGGTGGTGGAGATGCTAACTTTCTTGATGTACACGCCTTTAGCCTGAGTCGGTTTCGCTTTTTTCAGCGCAACCAGCAGAGATTCCAGGTTTTCTTTCAGTTTGTCAGCGTCAAAATCCACTTTACCGATGGTGGTGTGGATGATGCCGTTTTTGTCGTTACGGTAACGAACCTGACCTGCTTTAGCGTTCTTAACTGCTTCAGCAACGTTAGGGGTTACAGTACCAACTTTCGGGTTTGGCATCAGGCCGCGCGGGCCCAGAACCTGACCCAGCTGGCCAACAACGCGCATTGCATCCGGGGAAGCAATAACAACGTCAAAGTTCATTTCGCCTTTCTTGATCTGGTCAGCCAGATCTTCCATACCTACCAGCTCAGCGCCTGCAGCTTTAGCAGCTTCAGCGTTTGCGCCCTGGGCAAATACGGCTACGCGAACGGAACGGCCAGTACCGTGCGGCAGTACAGTTGCACCACGTACGTTCTGGTCAGATTTACGAGCGTCGATGCCGAGGTTAACGGCAACGTCTACGCTTTCTACGAATTTAGCAGTGGCCAGCTCTTTCAGCAGAGCAATAGCTTCGTTGATGTCGTACTGTTTAGTTGCATCAACTTTGTCACGGATCACGCGCATACGCTTGGTCAGTTTAGCCATTTCTTAGTCCTCCACTACCAGGCCCATGGAACGTGCAGTACCTTCAATGGAGCGAGTCATCGCTTCAATGTCGGAACCAGTCATGTCGGCAGCTTTGGTCTGCGCGATTTCCTGCAGCTGAGCGCGGGAAATTTTACCCACTTTGTCTTTGTTCGGCTTGCCGGAACCAGACTTGATACCAGCCGCTTTCTTCAGCAGAACTGCTGCCGGAGGCGTTTTGGTAACGAAAGTGAAAGAACGGTCAGCGTAAACGGTGATAACAACCGGGATCGGCAGACCTTTTTCCATGGAATCAGTTTTTGCGTTGAACGCTTTGCAGAATTCCATGATGTTCACGCCTTGTTGACCCAGTGCTGGACCTACCGGCGGACTCGGGTTAGCCATACCAGCTGCAACCTGCAGCTTGACGTAGGCCTGGACTTTCTTAGCCATTCTAAATTCCTCTAGTTGGGTTATAGCGCCTCAAGGAGGCTCCCCGTGATTAAATTCGTTTTACGGACAGGGCCCATAAAAACAAAAGGCGCGAAATTGTATTCCAATCTCGCGCCTTGTGCAACGATTAAATCGCCGCTTTTTTGATCGCTGTTTAGGCTTTTTCTACCTGGGCAAAGTCCAGTTCTACTGGGGTCGCACGACCGAAGATAGAAACAGAGACTTTCAGGCGGGACTTCTCGTAGTCCACTTCTTCAACCACACCGTTAAAGTCAGCAAACGGACCGTCACTAACGCGAACCATTTCACCTGGCTCAAACATCGTTTTCGGACGCGGTTTATCGCCAACCTGCTGCAGACGGTTCATGATCGCATCAACTTCTTTGTCGCTGATCGGCGCCGGACGGTCAGATGTACCGCCGATAAAGCCCATCACACGCGGCACGCTGCGCACCAGGTGCCAGCTTGCGTCATTCATCACCATCTGGACCAGTACATAGCCCGGGAAGAATTTACGTTCGCTCTTGCGACGCTGGCCACCACGGATTTCGACCACTTCTTCGGTCGGCACCATGACTTCGCCAAACAGCTCTTCCATATTTTGTAACTTGATATATTCGCGCAGCGACGTGGCTACGCGGCCTTCAAAACCGGAAAACGCCTGAACGACGTACCAGCGCTTTTTAGGGGCTTCAGACATCTTAGAACCTCAGGCCAGTGATAAAGGATACCAGGCGAACCAGAATACCATCCAGTCCCCACAGGATCAGTGACATTACTGCGGTAACCGCAGCCACAATTAATGTGGTGTGCAATGTTTCCTGGCGAGTTGGCCAAATGACCTTACGGACTTCGGTTCTCGCTTCACGGGCAAAAGCAACGGTCGCTTTACCTTTTGTTGTCAACAGCGCGACACCACCCGCTGCGGCAATCAGAATCACTACGGCCAGCGCACGCAGCGGCAGCATCATGTCACGATAGAGGTAGTTGCCAACGATAGCTACAAGCAGCAATACAGCGACAACAACCCACTTCATCGCTTCCAGGCCGCGCCCGCTTCCTTGAGCTTCGGTATTCGCACTCATAAACCAACCTGTCAGAAGTATTCTACAAACATTTTCACCCCGCGTAAGCGAGGCGATCCAAACCGAAATGCTCTGGTGCGTTTCGGACTAAACGCCCTCTTCAGAGCCTGTCTCAGCAATGATTATGACAAAAAAAATCACTGATGAGCCAGGTTCTGGTGTGAAAGCGTGCAAAAAGGGCATCAAATGATGCCCTTTTATTGCGCATTGCGTCAAATGTTATTCGGCAATTAGCTCATTACTTTGGCAACAACGCCCGCACCAACAGTACGGCCGCCTTCACGGATTGCGAAACGCAGACCGTCGTCCATCGCGATCGGGTGGATCAGGGTAACAACCATTTTGATGTTGTCGCCCGGCATTACCATCTCTACGCCTTCTGGCAGTTCGATGGTACCAGTCACGTCAGTAGTACGGAAGTAGAACTGCGGACGGTAGCCTTTGAAGAACGGAGTATGACGGCCGCCTTCGTCTTTGGACAGAATGTACACTTCAGATTCGAACTTGGTGTGCGGCTTGATAGAGCCCGGCTTAGCCAGTACCTGACCACGTTCGATTTCTTCACGTTTGATACCACGCAGCAGAACACCAACGTTCTCACCAGCACGGCCTTCGTCCAGCAGTTTGCGGAACATTTCAACGCCAGTACAGGTAGACTTAGCAGTCTCTTTGATACCAACGATTTCAACTTCTTCACCAACTTTGATGATACCGCGCTCTACACGACCGGTAACAACGGTACCACGACCGGAGATGGAGAATACGTCTTCGATAGGCAGCAGGAACGGCTTGTCAATCGCACGCTCTGGTTCTGGGATGTAAGAATCCAGGAAGCCAGCCAGTTCGATGATTTTCGCTTCCCACTCTGCTTCGCCTTCCAGCGCTTTCAGAGCAGAACCACGAACGATCGGAGTGTCGTCGCCCGGGAAATCGTACTGAGACAGAAGTTCACGAACTTCCATTTCTACCAGTTCCAGCAGCTCTTCGTCATCAACCATGTCGCATTTGTTCAGGAACACGATGATGTACGGAACGCCTACCTGACGACCCAGCAGGATGTGCTCACGAGTCTGCGGCATCGGGCCGTCAGTCGCAGCAACAACCAGGATCGCGCCGTCCATCTGCGCAGCACCGGTGATCATGTTTTTAACATAGTCGGCGTGGCCCGGGCAGTCTACGTGTGCGTAGTGGCGAGTCGGGGTGTCATATTCAACGTGAGAAGTGTTGATGGTGATACCACGAGCTTTTTCTTCCGGCGCGTTATCGATCTGGTCGAATGCGCGAGCAGCACCGCCGTAGGTTTTAGCCAGAACGGTAGTGATTGCAGCGGTCAGCGTTGTTTTACCATGGTCAACGTGGCCGATAGTACCGACGTTAACGTGCGGTTTAGTACGTTCAAATTTTTCTTTAGACATCGATTGTCCCTCTAAGACACGGATAAATCGGTGATATCACCACATCAACCAGGCAATATACCTGAGCTGTTGAATGCTTTTAAAAGTAAACAGAGAGAAACGGGAAGGAGAAGTGAAGTGGTGCTGATACCCAGAGTCGAACTGGGGACCTCACCCTTACCAAGGGTGCGCTCTACCAACTGAGCCATATCAGCACGTCTGGAGCGGGCAGCGGGAATCGAACCCGCATCATCAGCTTGGAAGGCTGAGGTAATAGCCATTATACGATGCCCGCATCCTGAAACTCGGCTACCCAGTTCTTTCTGCAACAAAAAAGAGATTTCTCTCTTTTCTGTTCGAGCTGATTAATTTTTTAATCAACTCAGGCGGCGATAACGCTGCCAGAAAGTGGTGGTGGGGGAAGGATTCGAACCTTCGAAGTCTGTGACGGCAGATTTACAGTCTGCTCCCTTTGGCCGCTCGGGAACCCCACCGGACTTGATGGTGCCGACTACCGGAATCGAACTGGTGACCTACTGATTACAAGTCAGTTGCTCTACCTACTGAGCTAAGTCGGCATCAAGTAGCGCGCATTTTATGGAGACACGCGCACTCATGCAACTAAAAAATTGCATAAAATGTTCTATCGCTCACATTTTGCACTATACGACCGATAAATAATCTATTTCCTCTTTGGATTGGACAAATTTCCAACGTCACGTGCCTCCTCTGGGAGGAATTTTGCTCCGGCAGGTACGCTTTGATAGAGAGAAAGCACATCTTTATACATCTGGAATACCCGTCACATTGCATTTCAGAGGATGATTTTTTCTTATTATTCCCCCCCATCTGGTGTTACCCTCCTGCCCATTGTCCAAATTAACTGAAATGTGCGTGCCATTGCGTACCGGGATGATTTCGTTTTTTACCGCAGACCTGATATAGCAATGACAGCCAGACCATGCGTATGAGTATAAAAGAGCAAGCGTTAACGTCGCCTTACCTACAGTTTGATCGCAACCAGTGGGCTGCGCTTCGTGATTCCGTGCCGATGACCCTGACCGAGGAAGAGATTGCTCGTCTTAAAGGCATTAACGAAGACTTATCGCTGGAAGAAGTTGCCGAGATTTATTTGCCTCTCTCGCGTTTGCTAAACTTTTACATCAGTTCGAACCTGCGACGTCAGGCCGTGCTGGAGCAATTTTTAGGCACGAATGGCGAGCGTATTCCTTATATTATTAGCATTGCTGGCAGCGTCGCCGTCGGTAAAAGTACGACTGCGCGTGTTTTGCAGGCTTTGCTCAGTCGCTGGCCCGAGCATCGCAAGGTTGAGTTGATTACTACCGATGGCTTTCTCCACCCTAACCAGGTATTGAAAGAGCGTGGACTGATGAAGAAGAAAGGCTTCCCCCAGTCCTATGATATGCATCGCTTGGTTAAATTCGTTTCCGATCTGAAATCAGGCGTACCTAACGTCACGGCGCCGGTCTATTCCCATCTCATCTATGATGTGATCCCTGATGGCGACAAAACCGTTGCCCAGCCCGACATATTAATACTCGAAGGGCTAAATGTATTACAAAGCGGGATGGACTATCCTCACGATCCGCATCATGTATTTGTTTCTGACTTTGTCGACTTTTCTATTTATGTTGATGCGCCAGAAGAATTACTCCAGACGTGGTATATCAACCGTTTCCTGAAATTCCGTGAAGGGGCGTTTACCAACCCAGACTCTTATTTCCATAACTATGCAAAATTATCAGAAGATGAGGCTATCAACACCGCCACATCGTTATGGAAAGAGATTAACTGGCTGAATTTAAAACAAAATATATTACCAACGCGTGAGCGAGCAAGCTTAATCATGACGAAAAGTGCCAATCATGCCGTTGAGCAAGTCAGGTTGAGAAAATAAATAAAAAAGGGGAGCAACAGCTCCCCTTCTTATTACTCAGCGCTTCTTAGCGATATTTCTCCACCCATCCAGGGTTTGATCTCGCCATTTTGTTCAAGCAATAATGCACCTTGCGCGTCTATTCCACGAGAGATGCCAAATATTTCTTTATCGCCAATAATAAGTTTGACCGGGCGGTCGATAAAGTTATCCAGTCTCTTCCAGCGAGACAGATACGGCGCTAAACCTTCGTGCTCAAAGAGCACTAACGCAGCACGCAACTCACGTATCAGTCGGGCAGCAAGGGTATTGCGATCAATGTTAATGCCCGCTTCCTGCAAGTTAATCCAGCCTTGATTAACCACATTTTCTTCAACCCGGCGCATGGACATATTAATACCCGCACCGATAACAATCTGCGCGGCATCCCCTGTCTTACCGGTCAGTTCAACCAGGATCCCTGCCAGCTTACGGTCGAGCAAATAGAGGTCGTTGGGCCATTTTACACGTACCTTCTCTGCGCCCAGATCGCGTAAAACCTCAGCCATGACGATACCAATAACCAGACTCAGGCCAATCGCGGCAGCCGGTCCTTGTTCCAACCGCCAGAACATTGAAAGGTACAGGTTGGCACCAAACGGTGAAAACCATTTGCGACCACGGCGACCGCGCCCGGCTTGCTGATATTCAGCGACACAGGCATCCCCTGACTCCAGTTGACCTATTCGGTCCATCAGGTACTGATTGGTTGAGTCGATAACCGGCAGGACTGTGATATTTCCACCATCCAGTTGAGAATGAATAAGTGAGGCATCTAATAGTTGGATAGGCTCCGGTAAGCTGTATCCTTTACCTGGAACAGTAAAGACATCAACCCCCCAGTCGCGTAACGTCTGGACATGCTTATTGATTGCGGCACGGCTCATTCCCAACTTTTCACCGAGCTGCTCACCAGAATGAAATTCGCCATCAGCGAGTAATGAAATAAGCGTCAGAGGGACGGTATTATCCTTCATGCAATGATCTCCACAGCATTCATTTCACCCTGCGGGCCAATAAACCGGACCTCTGGTTCGAGCCAGACATTAAATTTCTCACCGACTTTTTGACGTACATGATGTGCAAGTTGCACCACATCCTGACTCGTCGCATTGTCTGCATTGATCAGCACCAGAGCCTGCTGTTGATGTACCGCTGCGCCACCAATGCGCATGCCTTTTAGCTGACACTGATCGATAAGCCAGCCGGCTGCCAGTTTCACAGAACCATCAGCCTGCGGGTAATGAGGTGCTGTTGGGAATTTTGCCAGGAGCTCCTGCGCAATCTCTGCGGTGACAACCGGGTTTTTAAAGAAGCTTCCTGCATTACCGTTTACTTTCGGATCGGGCAGTTTTGTCGTGCGCATATGGCAGACAGAATCAAAAACCTGCTGAGGCGTCACCGTTGTAGGATCCAGGCGCGTCAGATCGCCATAGGTCAGTACCGGATGCCACTGTTTAGACAAGCGTAAACCAACAGCAATAATTGCGAAGCGATCCTGGTATTCATGTTTGAAGATGCTGTCACGATAACCAAAGCGACATTCTGCTGCACCAACGCGCAGATGTTTGCCAGTCGACAGCTCAACGCAGTCTACGTATTCGCAGACGCGCTGTAGCTCTACGCCATAGGCACCAATATTCTGGATTGGCGATGAACCCACGCAGCCTGGGATAAGCGCCAGATTTTCCAGCCCAGGCATACCAAGCTGCAACGTATGCTGGACCAGATGATGCCAGTTTTCACCCGCACCTACGTGCAAATGCCACGCATCAGGTTGTTCTGTAATCTCAATACCCTTAATACGATTGACGATCACCGTACCCTGGAAGGCATCAAGAAACAGGACGTTGCTCCCTTCGCCCAGGATCAGTACTGGATGATGCGATGCATTGGCTGATTGCCAGGCATTCAGTAATTGTTGTTCATTTTCGGCGCAGACAAGTTCATTCGTTTGCTGATCGATACCGAAGGTGTTCCAGGCTTTAAGGGAGTGATTCATAGACGCTTTCCTGATGCAAAATCGCGCCTAGTTTACCGCATATACCGCTGGATGGCTTGTGTTATGGAGGTTTTGGATATTGCTTTGCACCCGATGGTGCGGTGTTGTGATGAGCCTGATGCGCTGCGCTTATCAGGCCTACAAAATACATTCAGCCCTGCCTCTGTAGGCCGGATAAGGCGATACGCCGCATCCGGCAGTATGCAGACGTGTTGCCTGATGCGCTGCGCTTATCAGGCCTACAAAATACGTTCAGCCCGGCCTCTGTAGGCCGGATAAGGCGGCACGCCGCATCCGGCGGTTTTTGCCCCGCACAGACGCAAAAAAGCCCATCCGTCAGGATGGGCTTCTTCACTAAATTAATGCCTGGCAGTTTATGGCGGGCGTCCTGCCCGCCACCCTCCGGGCCGTTGCTGCGCAACGTTCAAATCCGCTCCCGGCGGATTTGTCCTGGGCAGGAGAGCCCTCACCGACAGACAACAGATAAAACAAAAGGCCCAGTCTTTCGACTGAGCCTTTCGCTTTTATTTGATGCCTGGCAGTTCCCTACTCTCGCATGGGGAGACCCCACACTACCATCGGCGCTACGGCGTTTCACTTCTGAGTTCGGCATGGGGTCAGGTGGGACCACCGCGCTACAGCCGCCAGGCAAATTCTGTTTATCAACACACCTCCTGGGCATGTCGATGTAATCTGTAATCAAACTGAATCTTGTGTCTGTCTCTTCGCCAAAACATCTTCGGCGTTGTAAGGTTAAGCCTCACGGTTCATTAGTATCGGTTAGCTCAATGTATCGCTACACTTACACACCCGACCTATCAACGTCGTCGTCTTCAACGTTCCTTCAGGACCCTTAAAGGGTCAGGGAGAACTCATCTCGGGGCAAGTTTCGTGCTTAGATGCTTTCAGCACTTATCTCTTCCGCATTTAGCTACCGGGCAATGCCATTGGCATGACAACCCGAACACCAGTGATGCGTCCACTCCGGTCCTCTCGTACTAGGAGCAGCCCCCCTCAATTCTCCAGCGCCCACGGCAGATAGGGACCGAACTGTCTCACGACGTTCTAAACCCAGCTCGCGTACCACTTTAAATGGCGAACAGCCATACCCTTGGGACCTACTTCAGCCCCAGGATGTGATGAGCCGACATCGAGGTGCCAAACACCGCCGTCGATATGAACTCTTGGGCGGTATCAGCCTGTTATCCCCGGAGTACCTTTTATCCGTTGAGCGATGGCCCTTCCATTCAGAACCACCGGATCACTAAGACCTGCTTTCGCACCTGCTCGAGCCGTCACTCTCGCAGTCAAGCTAGCTTATGCCTTTGCACTAACCTCCTGATGTCCGACCAGGATTAGCTAACCTTCGTGCTCCTCCGTTACTCTTTAGGAGGAGACCGCCCCAGTCAAACTACCCACCAGACACTGTCCGCAACCCGGATTACGGGTCTACGTTAGAACACCAGCCATTAAAGGGTGGTATTTCAAGGATGGCTCCATGCAGACTGGCGTCCACACTTCAAAGCCTCCCACCTATCCTACACATCAAGGACCAGTGTTCAGTGTCAAGCTATAGTAAAGGTTCACGGGGTCTTTCCGTCTTGCCGCGGGTACACTGCATCTTCACAGCGAGTTCAATTTCACTGAGTCTCGGGTGGAGACAGCCTGGCCATCATTACGCCATTCGTGCAGGTCGGAACTTACCCGACAAGGAATTTCGCTACCTTAGGACCGTTATAGTTACGGCCGCCGTTTACCGGGGCTTCGATCAAGAGCTTCTCCTTACGGATAACCCCATCAATTAACCTTCCGGCACCGGGCAGGCGTCACACCGTATACGTCCACTTTCGTGTTTGCACAGTGCTGTGTTTTTAATAAACAGTTGCAGCCAGCTGGTATCTTCGACTGATTTCAGCTCCATGAGTAAATCACTTCACCTACATATCAGCGTGCCTTCTCCCGAAGTTACGGCACCATTTTGCCTAGTTCCTTCACCCGAGTTCTCTCAAGCGCCTTGGTATTCTCTACCTGACCACCTGTGTCGGTTTGGGGTACGATTTCGTGTTACCTGATGCTTAGAGGCTTTTCCTGGAAGCAGGGCATTTGTTACTTCAGCACCGTAGTGCCTCGTCATCACACCTCAGCGTTAAAAGGTACCGGATTTACCTGGAACCTCCGCCTACATGCTTAAACCGGGACAACCGTCGCCCGGCTAACATAGCCTTCTCCGTCCCCCCTTCGCAGTAACACCAAGTACAGGAATATTAACCTGTTTCCCATCGACTACGCCTTTCGGCCTCGCCTTAGGGGTCGACTCACCCTGCCCCGATTAACGTTGGACAGGAACCCTTGGTCTTCCGGCGTGCGGGTTTTTCACCCGCATTATCGTTACTTATGTCAGCATTCGCACTTCTGATACCTCCAGCATACCTCACGATACACCTTCAACGGCTTACAGAACGCTCCCCTACCCAACAACACATAGTGTCGCTGCCGCAGCTTCGGTGCATGGTTTAGCCCCGTTACATCTTCCGCGCAGGCCGACTCGACCAGTGAGCTATTACGCTTTCTTTAAATGATGGCTGCTTCTAAGCCAACATCCTGGCTGTCTGTGCCTTCCCACATCGTTTCCCACTTAACCATGACTTTGGGACCTTAGCTGGCGGTCTGGGTTGTTTCCCTCTTCACGACGGACGTTAGCACCCGCCGTGTGTCTCCCGTGATAACATTCTTCGGTATTCGCAGTTTGCATCGGGTTGGTAAGTCGGGATGACCCCCTAGCCGAAACAGTGCTCTACCCCCGAAGATGAATTCACGAGGCGCTACCTAAATAGCTTTCGGGGAGAACCAGCTATCTCCCGGTTTGATTGGCCTTTCACCCCCAGCCACAAGTCATCCGCTAATTTTTCAACATTAGTCGGTTCGGTCCTCCAGTTAGTGTTACCCAACCTTCAACCTGCCCATGGCTAGATCACCGGGTTTCGGGTCTATACCCTGCAACTTAACGCCCAGTTAAGACTCGGTTTCCCTTCGGCTCCCCTATTCGGTTAACCTTGCTACAGAATATAAGTCGCTGACCCATTATACAAAAGGTACGCAGTCACACCCCAAAGGGTGCTCCCACTGCTTGTACGTACACGGTTTCAGGTTCTTTTTCACTCCCCTCGCCGGGGTTCTTTTCGCCTTTCCCTCACGGTACTGGTTCACTATCGGTCAGTCAGGAGTATTTAGCCTTGGAGGATGGTCCCCCCATATTCAGACAGGATACCACGTGTCCCGCCCTACTCTTCGAGTTCACAACACATGCACTTTTGTGTACGGGACTTTCACCCTGTATCGTGCGACTTTCCAGACGCTTCCACTAACACACATGCTGATTCAGACTCTGGGCTGCTCCCCGTTCGCTCGCCGCTACTGGGGGAATCTCGGTTGATTTCTTTTCCTCGGGGTACTTAGATGTTTCAGTTCCCCCGGTTCGCTTCATTACGCTATGTATTCACATAATGATAGTGTGTCAAAACACACTGGGTTTCCCCATTCGGAAATCGCCGGTTATAACGGTTCATATCACCTTACCGACGCTTATCGCAGATTAGCACGTCCTTCATCGCCTCTGACTGCCAGGGCATCCACCGTGTACGCTTAGTCGCTTAACCTCACAACCCGAAGATGTTTCTTTCGATTCATCATCGACTTGCAAAAATTTGAGAGACTCGAACACACCATTTTCCATTTCTTATTACGGAGAAATGAAACAGTGTGTCGTTTCAATTTTCAGCTTGATCCAGATTTTTAAAGAGCAAAACTTCGCAGTGAACCTTTTCAGGTACACTCTGAAGTTTTCTTGTGTTTTTGCAGTAAGAGATGGTGGAGCTATGCGGGATCGAACCGCAGACCTCCTGCGTGCAAGGCAGGCGCTCTCCCAGCTGAGCTATAACCCCATCGTAGAATGCTAATCTCTGTACCCTAATTCGTTTCCGGGCAAGGCGCGGTGGTGCGAAGCATACTGAAGTATGCGAGCATCGCCGTAACACAGCACGGAGGCGAATTTGGTAGGCCTGAGTGGACTTGAACCACCGACCTCACCCTTATCAGGGGTGCGCTCTAACCACCTGAGCTACAAGCCTGCAGAGATTTTCTTACTGCTAATTTTCATCAGACAATCTGTGTGAGCACTACAAAGAACGTTTCTTTAAGGTAAGGAGGTGATCCAACCGCAGGTTCCCCTACGGTTACCTTGTTACGACTTCACCCCAGTCATGAATCACAAAGTGGTAAGCGCCCTCCCGAAGGTTAAGCTACCTACTTCTTTTGCAACCCACTCCCATGGTGTGACGGGCGGTGTGTACAAGGCCCGGGAACGTATTCACCGTGGCATTCTGATCCACGATTACTAGCGATTCCGACTTCATGGAGTCGAGTTGCAGACTCCAATCCGGACTACGACATACTTTATGAGGTCCGCTTGCTCTCGCGAGGTCGCTTCTCTTTGTATATGCCATTGTAGCACGTGTGTAGCCCTACTCGTAAGGGCCATGATGACTTGACGTCATCCCCACCTTCCTCCAGTTTATCACTGGCAGTCTCCTTTGAGTTCCCGGCCGAACCGCTGGCAACAAAGGATAAGGGTTGCGCTCGTTGCGGGACTTAACCCAACATTTCACAACACGAGCTGACGACAGCCATGCAGCACCTGTCTCAGAGTTCCCGAAGGCACCAAAGCATCTCTGCTAAGTTCTCTGGATGTCAAGAGTAGGTAAGGTTCTTCGCGTTGCATCGAATTAAACCACATGCTCCACCGCTTGTGCGGGCCCCCGTCAATTCATTTGAGTTTTAACCTTGCGGCCGTACTCCCCAGGCGGTCGACTTAACGCGTTAGCTCCGGAAGCCACGCCTCAAGGGCACAACCTCCAAGTCGACATCGTTTACGGCGTGGACTACCAGGGTATCTAATCCTGTTTGCTCCCCACGCTTTCGCACCTGAGCGTCAGTCTTTGTCCAGGGGGCCGCCTTCGCCACCGGTATTCCTCCAGATCTCTACGCATTTCACCGCTACACCTGGAATTCTACCCCCCTCTACAAGACTCTAGCCTGCCAGTTTCGGATGCAGTTCCCAGGTTGAGCCCGGGGATTTCACATCCGACTTGACAGACCGCCTGCGTGCGCTTTACGCCCAGTAATTCCGATTAACGCTTGCACCCTCCGTATTACCGCGGCTGCTGGCACGGAGTTAGCCGGTGCTTCTTCTGCGAGTAACGTCAATTGCTGCGGTTATTAACCACAACACCTTCCTCCTCGCTGAAAGTACTTTACAACCCGAAGGCCTTCTTCATACACGCGGCATGGCTGCATCAGGCTTGCGCCCATTGTGCAATATTCCCCACTGCTGCCTCCCGTAGGAGTCTGGACCGTGTCTCAGTTCCAGTGTGGCTGGTCATCCTCTCAGACCAGCTAGGGATCGTCGCCTAGGTGAGCCGTTACCCCACCTACTAGCTAATCCCATCTGGGCACATCCGATGGCAAGAGGCCCGAAGGTCCCCCTCTTTGGTCTTGCGACGTTATGCGGTATTAGCTACCGTTTCCAGTAGTTATCCCCCTCCATCGGGCAGTTTCCCAGACATTACTCACCCGTCCGCCACTCGTCACCCAAGGAGCAAGCTCCTCTGTGCTACCGTTCGACTTGCATGTGTTAGGCCTGCCGCCAGCGTTCAATCTGAGCCATGATCAAACTCTTCAATTTAAAAGTTTGATGCTCAATGAATTAAACTTCGTAATGAATTACGTGTTCACTCGTTGAGACTTGGTATTCATTTTTCGTCTTGCGACGTTAAGAATCCGTATCTTTGAGTGCCCACACAGATTGTCTGATAAATTGTTAAAGAGCAGTTGCGACGCGCTTTAGCGCTCTGTCGCGAGGTCCCGTATATTACGTTTTCCTCATTCAGAGTCAAGCATTTATTTTTGCTTTTCTCTACGAGATTCTCAGTGGAACCCCGCTGACCCGGCGGCTTGTAATCCGTTGTTCCGTGTCAGTGGAGGCGCATTATAGGGAGTTATTTCAGGCTGACAAGGGGAAATTTAAAATAATCTTCCGAGTGCGTATTTTTTCATCAAAACCACTTAAACTGACAGTTTTTCGAGCGTTTTAAAGCCATAGCGCTGTAGCACAGGCAATAATTGTTCAGCTTCTGTCGTCATTGTCATACAAAATGCGACGTTCTCATCGGTTGATTTCGCATCTGGCGCTTCATGCTCTAACAACCAGGCCGTGCGGCGCGCTATCGCGGCACCAGAATCCACCAGTCTCGTCCCCTCGGGCAGGACCTGTAAAAGCTCTTCCTGTAATAGAGGGAAATGAGTGCAACCGAGCACTACTGTGTCAGGTGGTTCAGACATCCGCAGCCATGGACGCAGAATACGCCGCAGTTCTTCCAGAGAAACTGTTTCACCGTGCAGCTTCGCTTCCGCCAGTTCCACCAGCTCAGCAGAACCCAACATTGCAATTTGGCATTCGTTAGCGAATCGCGCAATCAGCTCATGGGTATACGAGCGCTTCACCGTTGCACGTGTAGCCAGTAGCCCCACAACACCGTTCGCCGTGAGTCGCGCTGCCGGTTTAATCGCAGGCACCACGCCCACAACCGGGAAAGCAAATTTCTCACGTAACGCAGGGAGCGACACCGTGCTTGCTGTATTACACGCGATGACCGCAAGAGAGAGGGGATAGCGCTGCTGGACCGCAGTCACTATCTCAACAACACGCTCGACGATAAACTCCTCGCTCTTCTCTCCATAAGGAAAGGCGACGTTGTCGAAAGCGTAGATATAGTGGAGATCCGGCAGAAGACGCCGGATCTCGTCATAGACCGACAACCCACCGACGCCGGAATCAAACACCAGCACGGTGGGACGGGGATCAGAAGGTGTAGCTGCCAGACAAGGTGTATTCCCGTCCTGCAGTTGCGTAGCCATAAACTGTCTCGTAATCTTTATCGAACAGGTTGGCGATTTTACCACGAACTGTCAGCTGTGAGGTGATTGGATATGACACTCCGATATCCCACAAGCTGACGCCGCCCAATTTAACATCACGATTATTGTCATAATCATTATCGTAACGTTCACCTATATATTGATAAGCAACGTTCCACCCCAAGTCCTGAACCTGCCCAGTTAACTCATACTTAACCTGCTGTTTTGCTCGGCGATAGAGTACCTTATTCGTATCATCATCCCGCGGGTCAACATACTGTAGCGTCAGGTGATGATCTACTGGGCCAGTCGTAACATTCCCAGTCCATTCCAGCCCTTTAATCGTGGCTGACTTAACGTTGATATACTGGTTATTCTTGTAATCGATCAGGTTTTGAATTTCATAATGATATGCAGAAAGACGCCAATCAAGCGGCCCTGTCAATCCATCAATCCCTGCTTCCCACTGTTTAGATTCTTCCGGTTTCAAATTCGGGTTGGCTGCAATACCCGGCCCATAGGAAGAGGCAAAACGCGTAGCCCCGTATTGCTGACCAAGTGAAGGAGCCAGGAAACCTGTGCCATAAGAGAGCGTTGCACGGTAGCCATCAACAAACTCCCAGCCTGCAGCAGTCTGCCAGGTGCCATGCCAGCCGAATTGTTCATCATGATCTTCACGGCCTGAGGCTTCCAGCGTGACGCTATCAATTTGTTGTTGCCCAGTTAGATAAAGTCCGGTCGTATCACGTTTATAAGAGTCCGATTTCGTGGTACTACTGGAAGTCAGCTTTTCTTGTTTCCAGTCGACACCACCGCTAATCGCTCCATGCCCAACCTCAACGTTATTTCCCCACTGAATATAGCGCTGTTCCATATTATCCAGCGTAGCATCCCCCGCATAACGACCGAGTTGATTGCTATAGTTGTAATCTTTGAGATGCTGGTAGTTAGCAATCAGTTGGGCGGAATAGATACCTGAGCTGTAACGAAGGCCGGAATCCCAGGACTGAGTGTAACTCTGAGCTTCGTCATTACCGCCAGCATAGCCATAAGAGCCCTGATCGTAATCGCTATTCGCCGTGTAGCCGTAACCACGGAAGAAACCGGAGAAGTTATCGTTAAACTTGTGCTGCAAGCCGCCCCAGAACAGTTTGTTGCGATAACCATCGCGATCGCTGTCACCGCTGTAAGGGGAATCAGGTTGAATGTTAAAACCTTTGGTCGTCTGGTAAGCGCCAGCCGCCGTCACCATCGTGTCACCAAATCGTTTATTTATCGTGCCGTCGTAGGTCTGATAACCATCAGTCCCCATACCTGCGTTGATCTGTGATTTCTCTTCATTACTCATCGTAATGATGTTCATCACACCACCGATCGCACCAGATCCGTACACAGCTGAACGCGGCCCGCGAATATATTCAACACGTTGCACCAACGATACCGGAATCTGACCAATATCAATCGCATTACCGATGCCCGCACGCGCCATCGGCACGCCATCAATCAATACCAGGACATGCCGGGACTCAGTACCGCGAACATACAGCGAGGAGCTTTTCCCCATACCGCCGCTTTGCGAAATATCTACGCCCGGCAATCGGCGCATGACATCATTGAGATCTTTTGACTGCCAGCGCTGAATATCTTCACGCGTCACCACATCAGTGGGAGCAAGGACAGTATTAACAGGCTGCTGAAAACGGTTGGCAGTAACAACGAGAGTATCTGGGCTAGTATCCTGTGCCCAACCAGAAAATGCCGTGACGGAAAGTGCCGTGCACAGCAACGATTTTTTAATCATTGTAAAGCATCCACAATATAAGAAGGATGCCGCAGGTCCCACCGATAGTACGCGATGATGAAAGCCAGATGCGACGTTAGCCGGCAGGTCTTCGGGCTTGGAGGCAACTTAAAGAGACGATGACTTCCCACGGCATGCCGCAGTGTCTGCACCAGGTGCGCTCATCCCCTACCTTCCTTACCGCTGCGCGTCAGCTCCAGATTCACACTGGATTCCCTTTTAACTCACAGGACCGGAAAACGGATGCTACAGTTTGTTACAACCCACTGTCCAGACTGCGTATCACAATATCGGAAATCATCAATGACTGGACATCTGATGAGCAATCCCTACAATCCCCGCGTACTTTTATTTTTCAGGACGCATCATGACCCCCGAACACCTTCCGACAGAACAGTACGACGCACAGTTAGCTGAAAAAGTGGTGCGTCTGCAGAGCTTAATGACGCCATTTTATGCACAGGCTCCGGAAGTGTTTCGCTCACCGGTCAGCCACTACCGTATGCGCGCGGAATTCCGTTTGTGGCATGACGGTGATGATCTGTACCACATCATGTTCGACAGTCAGACTAAAAACCGTATCCGTGTCGACAGCTTCCCGGCAGCCAGTGAGCTTATCAACACGCTGATGACGGCAATGATCGAAGGCGTTCGCAACAACCACGTCCTGCGTCACAAACTGTTTCAGATTGATTACCTAACTACCCTGAGCGATCAAGCGGTGGTCTCGATGCTGTACCATAAAAAGCTGGATGACGAATGGCGTCAGGAAGCTGAAGCGCTGCGGGATGCGCTGCGAGCGAAAAACCTGAATGTGCATCTGATTGGCCGGGCAACCAAAACCAAAATCGAGCTGGATCAGGACTACATTGACGAACGCTTGCCGGTTGCGGGTAAAGAGATTATCTATCGCCAGGTTGAGAACAGCTTCACCCAGCCGAACGCCGCCATGAATATTCAGATGTTGGAGTGGGCGATTGATGTCACCAGGGGCTCAAAAGGCGATCTGCTGGAGCTGTATTGCGGCAATGGCAATTTCTCGTTAGCCCTGGCACAAAACTTCAACCGCGTACTGGCAACGGAAATCGCCAAGCCGTCCGTTGCTGCTGCACAGTACAACATTGCGGCTAACCAGATTGAAAACGTACAAATAATCCGCATGGCGGCCGAAGAGTTTACTCAGGCGATGAACGGCGTTCGCGAGTTCAACCGTTTGCAGGGAATCGATCTGAAGAGTTACCAGTGTGAAACTATCTTCGTTGACCCACCGCGCAGCGGTCTGGACAGCGAAACGGAGAAAATGGTGCAGGCGTATCCGCGCATTCTGTACATCTCCTGCAATCCGGAGACGCTGTGTAAAAACCTGGAAACGTTAAGCCAGACGCACAATGTTTCACGTCTGGCGCTATTCGATCAGTTCCCGTATACGCACCATATGGAGTGCGGCGTACTGTTAACCAAGAAGTAAAACTGAACGTAGGCCGGCCGCTTCAGATTGCCGGATGGCGGCTTTGCCTTATCCGGCCTACAGTTACAACTGTTACTCTGCTATTTCCTGCTTACGGTTACGCACTTTAAAGCCGATCCAGAACACCAGAATCACCGACAGTACCGCCGGGAAGAAGTTAGAGCCGATATCCGGATATTCAGCGCGTACTACGGTGCTGTACAACAGAACGCCGAGGATAAAGCAGGCGGCAGCCAGGCCCGGCAATCCCACAGGCATGGTGCGGTTCTGATAGCGTTGATGCAGACAATAAACCGTCAGCACCAGCGAAATGATCGGGAATACTGAGAATGGCACAATGGAGCTAAACAGCGCCGCAAATGTACCATTGATCGATAAGCCAGCAACCAGCGCCAGCAGCAGCGTACCTTTATCTTGACCTGACTGTTTCATTGCTTGTCCTTCTCGTTACTCGGAGTGGTGCGTCATCTTCTCTTGTTCACGGCGGTACCAATAAAATGCGCCTTTCGCGATCATGCGTAGTTGCAATACCAGCCGCTCTTCCAGCTGTCGGCGCTGCTCAGCGCCAACATCCAGTGCTTCTGCCCCGGCGCTGAACACAATGGTTACCATGGCTTCGGCTTGCGCTTCAGTAAACGCACGAGGCATATGGTTTTCGAGTTCCAGATAGTCCGCAAGTTCCGCAATGAAGTGCTGAATTTCACGAGCGACCGCTGCACGAAACGCTGCGGATGTCCCCGAACGCTCGCGCAATAATAAACGGAAGGCGTTGGGATTGTTGCCGATGAACTCCATAAATGTTGAGACCGAGGTGCGGATCACACTCCCGCCCTTCGCGATACGCTGGCGCGCCTGGCGCATCAACTGACGCAGCATCAGACCGCTCTCGTCCACCATCGTCAGGCCGAGTTCATCCACATCGCGGAAATGGCGATAAAACGAGGTTGGCGCAATGCCCGCTTCACGAGCGACTTCGCGTAAACTGAGGCTGGCAAAACTACGCTCAGCGCTGAGTTGACTAAATGCGGCTTCTACCAGCGAACGCCGGGTTTTCTCTTTTTGTTGCGCTCTAACGCCCATCACGATGTCTGAATCCTTCCACATACCTTGCTGGCACTATACCAGAGATTAGGCGGTTGGCATGGCTTTGTGAATGATTGTTTACGCGCAGTTTGTGCTTCGACTTCGCAAAAAAGCACAACGATAATTGGGTTATCTCAACAACGATGTTACTATTCTGTTGCTTTTATGTATAAGAACAGGTAAGCCTGACCATGTCACATTCTTACGATTACGATGCAATAGTAATAGGTTCCGGTCCCGGCGGCGAAGGCGCGGCAATGGGTCTGGTTAAGCAAGGAGCGCGCGTCGCGGTGATTGAGCGCTATCATAATGTCGGCGGAGGTTGTACCCACTGGGGCACCATCCCGTCGAAAGCTCTCCGCCACGCCGTCAGCCGCATTATTGAATTCAATCAGAACCCACTGTACAGCGACCACTCCCGACTCCTTCGTTCTTCTTTCGCTGATATTCTCAACCACGCTGATAACGTTATTAATCAGCAAACGCGTATGCGGCAAGGATTTTACGAGCGCAACCACTGTGAAATTTTGCAGGGAAATGCCCGTTTTGTTGATGAACACACGATCGCCCTGGAATGTCACGACGGTACGGTGGAAACGCTGACTGCGGATAAGTTTGTTATTGCCTGCGGTTCGCGTCCTTATCGCCCTGTTGATGTCGACTTTTCGCATCCCCGGGTTTACGACAGTGACTCTATCCTGAGCCTGCACCACGAACCCCGTCATGTGCTGATTTATGGCGCAGGGGTCATTGGCTGTGAATATGCGTCGATCTTCCGTGGAATGGACGTCAAAGTTGATTTAATCAACACACGCGATCGTCTGCTGGCATTCCTCGATCAGGAGATGTCCGACTCGCTCTCTTACCACTTCTGGAACAGCGGTGTGGTCATTCGCCACAACGAAGAGTATGAGAAGATTGAAGGTTGCGATGACGGCGTCATCATGCACCTGAAGTCCGGTAAGAAACTGAAGGCCGACTGCCTGCTGTACGCCAATGGCCGTACCGGTAATACCGATTCGCTGGCGCTGGAAAACATTGGTCTGAAAACCGACAGCCGCGGGCAGCTCAAAGTGAATAGCATGTACCAGACGGCGCTGCCGCATGTGTACGCCGTAGGGGATGTGATTGGTTATCCGAGCCTGGCATCGGCGGCCTACGACCAGGGACGCATTGCCGCCCAGGCACTGGTAAAAGGCGAGGCCACCGCGCATCTGATCGAAGATATCCCAACCGGGATTTACACCATTCCGGAAATCAGCTCCGTTGGTAAAACAGAACAGCAGCTCACAGCAATGAAAGTTCCATACGAGGTTGGCCGCGCCCAGTTTAAGCATCTGGCACGTGCACAAATCGTGGGTATGAGTGTCGGAACGCTGAAGATCCTGTTCCATCGCGAAACCAAGGAGATTTTGGGGATCCACTGCTTTGGGGAGCGCGCGGCCGAAATTATTCACATCGGGCAAGCGATAATGGAGCAAAAAGGTGGTGGTAACACTATCGAGTACTTCGTTAACACCACCTTTAACTACCCAACCATGGCAGAAGCCTATCGGGTAGCGGCGCTAAATGGCTTAAACCGCCTGTTTTAACGCACTGTCGAAATGGCCATCCATTGATCCACGGATGGCCTCTGCCAGCTGTTCATAACGGCTGCGCAGCGGCGAACCAGGACGGTACACCAGACCAATCGTACGACGCGGTTCGGGTTTAATGCATGGCAGATAAACGACACCATCACGCTTACGCTCCGGCGGAACGGCCAGCGCAGGCAGTAACGTAATACCGCTACCTGCCGCCACCATATTGCGCAGCGTTTCCAGACTGGTTGCCCGGAAATGGGTATCTTCATCAGCACCCGCTTCAAAGCAGAAGCCCATCGCCTGATCGCGCAGACAGTGGCCATCTTCCAGCATCAGCAGTTTTTCACCCGCCAGATCGGACATCGGTACACAGTCACGGTTTGCCCATGGGTGATCTTCATAGATCGCCAGCATCATAGGCTCATCAAATAACGGTACTTCGATGAACGCCTCACTCTCTTTGACCAGCGCCAGAATGACGCAGTCGAGCTTGCCGCTATCCAGTTGCGCCAACAGCTGATGTGTCTGCGCTTCATGGAGATACATCTCCAGTTTTGGGAAGGTCTGGTGCAACATCGGAATAATATGCGGCAGCAGGTATGGCCCCACCGTTGGGATCAAACCAATATGCAGCGGGCCAGACATTGTCTCGCCTTGTTGGCTTGCCATCTCCTTGAGCACTTTGACCTCGCGCAGCACGGTGCGCGCCTGATCCACCAGCAGCAAACCGGCCTGGGTGAACAGCACCTTGCGACTCGTACGCTCCAGCAACATGACGCCAAGCTCATCTTCCAGCTTGCGGATCTGCCCGCTCAGCGTGGGTTGGCTAACGTGACAGGAGTCTGCCGCTCGTCGGAAGTGACGATGTTCGGCTAGCGCCACCAGGTATTCAAGATCACGAATATTCATTATTCATCCTCCATCGCCACGATAGTTCGTAGCGATAGGTAGCATAGCAACGAACGATTATCCCTATCAAGCTTTCTGTTTAATAATGCACCACAGAAACGGAACGGTACCCCTTTAACCCTTGAAGCTACTGTCCGTTTTGAGAGTTTCTCTCATACTCGAAATAACTAAAGCCAACGTGAACTTTTGCGGACCTTGCGTCCGCATTTTTTTTGCATAAAAAAGCCCGGCGTCGCAAAGCTCGGCCGGGTTATGGTTTGGTAGGCCTGATAAGCGTAGCGCCATCAGGCAGAACGGCGCACAGTGCCGGATGGCGGCTTTGCCTTATCGGACCTACAGACGTGCCTTCGCGTAGTCGATCGCCTGCGCAACCTGCTGCGGCGACACGCCACCTTTCGCTGCACGTTTATCCAGACACGATTGCAACGAGAGGATCGGGTAAACGTCATCACCAATCACCTGGCTAAACTTTTGTAAGTCGACAAGCGACAGCGCTTCCAGCGGTTTGCCCTGACGAATCGCCTCGACTACCGTTTCCCCCACAATATGGTGCGCTTCGCGGAACGGGACGCCCTTCGCCACCAGATAATCCGCCAGCTCAGTGGCGTTAGCATAACCCTGCTGCGCCGCTTCCTGACAACGCGGACGTTTCACCTGAATGCCATCCAGCACCAGCGCGGCCATATGCAGGCAGTCCAGCCAGGTGTCGAGCGCGTCGAACAGCCCTTCTTTGTCTTCCTGCATATCTTTGTTGTATGCCAGTGGAAGGCCTTTTAACGTCATCATCATGCCGGTCAGCGCACCCTGCACGCGACCGCATTTGCCACGGATCAGCTCCAGCGCATCCGGGTTTTTCTTCTGCGGCATCAGAGATGAACCGGAAGTCACACGGTCGGAGAGTTCAACAAAGCCCGCTTCGCCGGTGTTAAAGAAAATCAGATCTTCAGCAAAACGCGACAGGTGTACCATGCCGATAGAGGCATCGGAGAGTAACTCCAGCACGTGGTCACGGTCAGAAACGCTGTCCAGGCTGTTGCGCGTTGCCGAGGCAAAGCCCAACCAACCCGCCAACTGCTCTCGATCGATTTCATACGCCGTACCCGCCAGCGCGCCGCAGCCTAACGGACTGACGTCCAGGCGTTTGAGCGCATCCTGCAAACGGCTCTCGTCACGCGCCAACATTTCAACATAGGCCAGACACCAGTGAGCAAACGTCACCGGCTGCGCACGTTGCAGGTGGGTGTAACCCGGCATGACGGCGTCCTGGTTATTCTCCGCCGTCACCACCAGCGCAGTTTGCAACTGACGATTGGCCGACAGTAATTCGATAACCGTGTCTTTGCACCACAGCTTGAGATCGGTCGCGACCTGGTCATTACGGCTACGCCCGGTATGCAGTTTTTTACCAAGCTGGCCGACTTTATCAATCAGCTTACCTTCCACCCAACTGTGAATATCTTCGGCATCGCTTTGCAAAATCTGCTGAGGATTCGCGCGAACCTCTTCCAGCAGGTTATTCAGCGCCTCTTCCAACTGCAGCTGTTCATCGGCAGTCAGTACACCGACCGTTACCAACGCTTTGGACCAGGCCACAGAGCCAACAATATCCTGTTCTGCCAGGCGGTAGTCAAAACGCAACGAGTCGTTGAACTGTTTGAACCGCTGATCTGCTGCCTGTGTAAAACGCCCACCCCAAAGTGCCATAACGAATTTCCTTAATATGATATTTTTGCCCGGTGGCGCTGCGCTTACCGGGCCTACAAAACCCACGTAGGCCGGATAAGGCGAAGCCACCATCCGGCACATTAATAGTTAAGCCAGAATACGCGTACCAATTGGCGTGCCGTTAAACAGCGCCGGAAGCTGCTCTGCATGACGCCAGGAGGCGATATCCACCGGACGGCCCAGCGTACGCGCGGCATCCAGCGCCGCATTCACCTTCACGATCATGCCATCGGTAATAATGCCCTGTTCAATCAGCTGTTCCGCTTTCGCTGCGGTCATTTCGGCAATGCGCTGGCCTTTGCCATCCAGAATACCGCTCACATCAGAGAGCAGGATCAGATCCGCACCCAGCGTTGCCGCCAGCGCCGTTGCAGCCTGATCGGCATTCACGTTCATCAGCAGACCATCATCAGTGACACCAATAGAGCTCACTACCGGCAGAAAACCGCTTTCCAGCAGCGTGTTAATCAGCTTAGGCGAACCCGGCTGCGCCAGTCCAACATGACCCAGTTCTTTATCGAGCGGCGTCACTTTTACGCTGTCGCCATCGCCAAGATACAGACCCACAGACGCGATGTGATGCTTTTTCGCCCAGGCCAGCAAGGTTTTATTCGCCGTTCCCGCCAGGGCACCGGTAATAATGTCAATTTGATCGGCAGGCGTGACGCGCAGACCATTTTTCTTTTTCACCGGCAGATTCAGCTGCTTCATCAGCTCGTCGACCACGCAGCCGCCACCGTGCACAATGACCAGCGGACGCTGGTGCGACTCACGATAATTCACCAGTGCGGTAAACAAGCGCTCCAGCGCCTCTTCACTATCCAGTAAAACGCCGCCCAGCTTGATAATTAATGGATTCATTGTTGCACCCTTAAATAAGAGACTGCGTTTGGGCAAAGCCAAAACGAATATTTGCGCACTGCATCGCCTGTGCCGCCGCGCCTTTCAATAAGTTGTCTTCCGTCGCCACAACGATCAGATGCTCACCCTGCACAGCAAACCCGATATCGCAGAATGGTAATCCAACCACATTCTTCAACGCTGGAACCCCTTTGTCATACAGACGCACCAGCGGTTTATCGCCATACGCCTGTTGCAGCGTCTGCGCTACCTGAGCATGAGTTACACCCGCTTTAAGGCGGCAAGTGATAGTTTCCAGAATTCCGCGCGGGAAGTTGCCCAGATGCGGGGTGAAAATCACTTCAGCCCCCAGATGAGTAGCGATTTCCGGCTGATGACGATGGGTAAACACGCCATACGGTTGCAGGCTTACTTCGCAAAAACTATTAGAGATAGCCGCTTTACGGCCCGCGCCGCTTACGCCGCTGGTCGCATTAATTACCGGCCACTGGCTGAGATCCAACAGCCCGGCGTCAATCAGTGGTTTCAGCGAAAGCTGCGCCGCCGTCGGGTAACAACCCGGCACAGCAATCAGATTCGCTTCTTTCAGTTGGTCTTCTTTCCATTCCGCCAGCCCGTAAACTGCCTGCTCCAGCAGGTCGGGATGCTGATGGGTAAAACCATAATATTTTTCATAGAACGCGCCGTCATTTACGCGAAACGCGCCAGAGAGGTCAAACACCACGCAACCGGCCTGCAAAAACTGCGGAGCCAGGTCATGACTTACCTCATGAGCCGTTGCGAGGAACACAACATCCACCCCTGCGCTAAACTCGCTGATATCTGACATTGGCTGCAACGGTAAATCGACAATGCCTTTCAACTGCGGATGCAAATCGGAGATTAATTTTCCTGCATCATTGCTTTGCGCTGAGACGGTCAAAGCGGTTATGGTCATATCAGGATGGCGATTTACATAGGTCACAAGCTCTGCGCCGGCATAGCCACTGGCGCCCACAATCAGCGTATTCAACATCGGGGCTGCTCACCTTCTTCGATTCTGTTGCCAGGTATAAGCCTTTATCACCTCACCTTACACTTGGTGGGTTTTATTACGCTCAACGTTAATGTATTTTTATTCATAAATACTGCATGAATATTGATACTATCATGACCCGAGGTGTGTCAACAATGAAAAACAATTTACCGCCATTTATCGAGATTTACCGCGCTCTGATTGCCACGCCATCGATTAGCGCTACCGAAGAAGCGCTCGATCAAAGCAATGCAGGTTTAATCACTCTGTTGGCGGGCTGGTTTAAAGATTTAGGCTTCAATGTGGAGGTCCAGCCGGTTCCCGATACGCGGAATAAATTCAATATGCTGGCGAGCATTGGACAGGGCTCTGGTGGTCTGTTGTTGGCGGGCCATACCGATACCGTACCCTTTGACGACGGACGCTGGACGCGCGATCCGTTCACCCTGACCGAGCATGACAATAAGCTCTATGGTTTGGGTACGGCGGACATGAAAGGCTTCTTCGCCTTTATCCTCGACGCGTTGCGTGATGTCGACGTCACGAAGCTGAAAAAGCCCCTCTACATTCTGGCCACTGCTGACGAAGAGACCAGCATGGCGGGAGCTCGCTACTTCTCTGAAACCACTGCTCTGCGCCCAGACTGCGCGATTATTGGCGAACCCACTTCACTGCAACCGGTTCGCGCACACAAAGGTCATATCTCTAATGCGATACGCATTCTGGGACAATCGGGTCATTCAAGCGATCCGGCGCGTGGCGTTAATGCGATTGAACTGATGCATGATGCCATCGGCCATATCATGCATCTGCGCGATGACCTGAAAGCGCGCTATCACCATGATGCCTTTACCGTTCCGTATCCAACGTTAAATTTGGGCCACATCCACGGCGGCGACGCCGCCAACCGAATCTGCGCCTGCTGCGAACTGCATATGGATATTCGCCCGCTACCGGGTATGACGCTAAACGATCTCAATGGGTTACTTAACGAAGCGCTGGCCCCTGTCAGCGAACGCTGGCCGGGTCGCCTGACCATATCGGAACTGCATCCACCGATTCCAGGCTATGAGTGTCCACCTGACCATCAACTGGTAGAGGTGGTTGAGAAACTGCTGGGCGCACAGACTGAAGTGGTGAACTACTGCACCGAAGCGCCATTTATCCAGACGCTTTGCCCGACGCTGGTATTGGGTCCTGGTTCTATTAATCAGGCGCATCAGCCGGATGAATATCTGGAAACACGCTTTATTAAGCCAACTCGCGAATTAATCACCCAGGTTGTGCATCATTTCTGCTGGCATTAACTGCTTGTCACCCCGCTAATCCTTTAGTGGTAAGCGGGGTGATTTTTTAACATTTCCATAAGCAACGCTTATTTGATTGGATGTGAATTAAATAACGTAAATTCACGGCATTTATTCGTTTGCTGAACCGATTTCGCAGCAATTGACGTCACGTGTTTTACGTGGCTTTATAAAAGACGGCTAAAAAGTTAAGTCCGCAAGATTTCGCGTGATAGTCAGGCGTGAAAGATACAGGACATATTCAAAATAGATGGGGTGTCTGGGTTAATATGAACGAACAATATTCCGCGTTGCGTAGTAATGTCAGTATGCTCGGCAAAGTGCTGGGAGAGACCATCAAGGATGCGCTGGGAGAGAACATTCTTGACCGCGTAGAAACAATTCGTAAGCTGTCCAAATCATCTCGCGCTGGCAATGAAGTTAATCGCCAGGAATTGCTCACCACACTGCAAAATCTGTCTAACGACGAGCTGCTGCCGGTTGCCCGCGCATTTAGCCAGTTCCTGAACCTGGCCAACACCGCCGAGCAATACCACAGCATTTCGCCAAAAGGCGAAGCAGCCAGCAACCCGGAAGTGATTGCTCGCACTCTGCGTAAACTGAAAGAGCAGCCCAACCTCAATGACGCCACCATCAAGAAAGCCGTAGAATCACTCTCTCTGGAGCTGGTACTCACCGCCCACCCGACCGAGATCACTCGTCGTACGCTGATCCATAAAATGGGTGAAGTGAACGCCTGCCTCAAGCAGCTTGATAACAAAGACCTCGTCGATTATGAACGCAACCAACTGATGCGCCGTCTGCGTCAGCTCATTGCCCAGTCCTGGCATACGGATGAGATCCGCAAGCTGCGCCCAAGCCCGGTTGATGAAGCTAAATGGGGTTTCGCGGTAGTTGAAAACAGCCTGTGGGAAGGTGTACCGAACTACCTGCGTGAGCTGAATGAACAACTGGAAGAGCATCTGGGTTATAAGCTGCCGGTTGATTTTGTCCCGGTTCGATTTACTTCCTGGATGGGCGGCGACCGTGATGGTAACCCGAACGTAACGGCAGATATCACCCGTCACGTGCTATTACTCAGCCGCTGGAAAGCGACAGACCTGTTCCTGAAAGACATCCAGTTTCTGATTTCTGAGCTGTCGATGGTGGATGCCACGCCGGAGCTGATGGCGCTGGTAGGCGAAGAAGGTGCAGCTGAACCTTATCGCTATCTGATGAAAACCCTGCGTTCTCGTCTGATGGCAACCCAGGCCTGGCTTGAAGCCCGTCTGAAAGGCGAGAAATTGCCGAAACCTGCGGGACTTCTCACCCAAAACGAACAGCTCTGGGACCCGCTTTACGCGTGCTACCAGTCTCTGCAGGCCTGTGGCATGGGCATCATCGCCAATGGCGAATTGCTCGACACCCTTAGGCGCGTGAAGTGTTTCGGTGTGCCGCTGGTGCGTATTGATATTCGTCAGGAAAGCACCCGTCATACTGAAGCCCTGGGCGAACTGACCCGTTATCTGGGCATTGGCGACTACGAAAACTGGTCGGAAGCGGATAAACAGGCTTTCCTGATCCGCGAACTGAATTCCAAGCGTCCGCTCCTGCCACGTAACTGGGAACCGAGCAACGACACCCGCGAAGTGCTCGACACCTGTCGGGTCATTGCCGAAGCCCCATATGGCTCCATTGCCGCCTATGTTATCTCGATGGCGAAAACTCCGTCGGATGTGCTGGCCGTGCATCTGCTGCTGAAAGAAGCCGGAATTGGTTTTGCTATGCCGGTCGCTCCGCTATTTGAAACGCTGGACGACCTCAACAATGCCGATGACGTCATGTCTCAACTTTTAAATATCGACTGGTACCGCGGCTTTATTCAGGGCAAACAGATGGTCATGATTGGCTATTCTGATTCTGCAAAAGACGCGGGCGTGATGGCGGCCTCCTGGGCGCAATACCAGGCTCAGGACGCGCTAATCAAAACCTGCGAAAAAGCCGGTATCGAACTGACGCTTTTCCACGGTCGCGGTGGTTCCATTGGTCGCGGCGGCGCGCCTGCACATGCGGCGCTACTCTCTCAACCGCCGGGCAGCCTGAAAGGCGGTCTGCGCGTGACAGAACAAGGGGAGATGATCCGCTTTAAATACGGCCTGCCGGAAGTGACCATCAGCAGCCTGTCGCTGTACACCGGAGCAATTCTGGAGGCCAACCTGTTACCACCGCCAGAACCGAAAGATAGCTGGCGTCATATCATGGATGAGCTTTCCGATATTTCCTGCGAGCTCTATCGTGGATATGTGCGTGAAAACAAAGACTTCGTCCCTTATTTCCGCTCGGCAACACCTGAGCAGGAACTGGGTAAACTCCCGCTCGGTTCACGTCCGGCAAAACGCCGTCCGACCGGCGGGGTAGAGTCTCTGCGCGCCATTCCGTGGATCTTCGCCTGGACGCAGAACCGCCTGATGCTCCCGGCCTGGCTGGGTGCAGGTACCGCGCTGCAAAAAGTGGTTGAAGACGGCAAGCAAAGCGAACTTGAAGCCATGTGCCGCGACTGGCCATTCTTCTCCACACGCCTTGGCATGCTGGAAATGGTTTTCGCGAAAGCAGACCTGTGGCTGGCAGAGTATTACGATCAGCGCCTGGTCAAAAAAGATCTGTGGCCGTTGGGTGCAGAGCTACGCCAACGCCTGGCAGCAGATATCGATGTCGTACTGGCGATTGCCAACGACTCACATTTGATGGCCGACCTGCCGTGGATTGCCGAGTCCATTCAGTTAAGAAATATTTATACTGACCCGCTGAACGTATTACAGGCAGAGCTGTTACACCGCTCACGCCTGGCGGAAGAGCAAGGCAATGCACCGGACCCACGCGTGGAACAAGCATTGATGGTCACAATCGCTGGTGTCGCCGCTGGTATGCGTAATACTGGCTAACGACCCCTCTCGTCGCCTTCGTGCTATTGTATGAAGGCGACGGCAAAAACTGCTGTCCTAACCGCTTCTTTTTCAATATATTCCCGCCTGAATATATTCACTCCATGAATATATCAACAACAAAACACGATCCTAAGATCGTGATGCTTCAGTTCCTCTTAATGTTTAGTCGCTACTCTTGGCGCTACGATTAAAGACAGGCTCACATTATGCAATCCTTACAACTCCAGTCTAAACCCGTATTTAGCTGGAAAGCCCTGGGTTGGGCGCTCCTCTATTTTTGGTTTTTTTCCTCATTACTGCAGGCCGTTATCTATTTTAGTGGCTACAGCGGATCTACCGGTTTACGCGACTCCTTGCTGTTTAGTTCACTGTGGTTGATTCCGGTATTCTTATTTCCAAACCGTATCCGCATTATTGCTGCAGTGATAGGCGTGGTGTTATGGGCGGCCTCGCTGGCTGCTCTGAGCTATTACGTCATCTACGGGCAAGAGTTCTCGCAAAGCGTTCTGTACGTAATGTTTGAAACCAATGCGAACGAAGCCAGCGAATATCTGAGCCAATATTTCAGCCTGAAGATTGTCTTAATTGCGCTGGCCTATACAGCTGTGGCAATTCTGCTATGGACACGTCTGCGTCCTGTGCATATTCCATCACCCTGGCGCTATCTGGTGTCGTTTGCACTGTTATACGGATTGATTCTGCACCCGATGACAGTGAACACATTTATCAAACATAAGCCGTTTGAAAAAACGTTGGATGGCCTCGCTTCACGCATGGAGCCTGCCGCACCGTGGCAGTTCATCTCCGGGTATTATCAGTATCGTCAGCAGTTGACCGCGCTGAATAGCCTGCTGAATGAGAACAATGCCCTGCCGCCGCTGGCCAACTTTAAAGACAACTCCGGTGATGCGCCGCGTACGCTGGTACTGGTGATTGGCGAGTCAACGCAACGTGGCCGCATGAGCCTGTACGGTTACCCACGCGAAACAACGCCGGAACTGGATGCGCTGCATAAATCCGATCCTAACTTCACCGTGTTCAATAATGTCGTGACCTCACGTCCGTACACCATTGAAATCCTGCAGCAGGCGCTGACTTTTGCCAACGAGAAGAACCCGGATCTGTATCTGACTCAGCCGTCCCTGATGAACATGATGAAACAGGCAGGTTATAAAACCTTCTGGATCACCAATCAGCAGACGATGACCGCCCGCAACACCATGCTGACGGTGTTCTCTAAGCAGACGGATAAACAGTTCTATATGAACCAGCAGCGTACCCAAAGTGCGCGCGAATATGACAGCAACGTGCTGGCGCCATTTAAAGAAGTACTGGCTGACCCTGCACCGAAAAAGTTCATCATCGTTCACCTGCTGGGTACGCATATTAAGTACAAATTCCGTTACCCGGATGGTCAGGGTAAGTTCGACAATAATATCGACCATGTGCCCGCTGGCCTGAGTAACGATGAGCTGGAAGCTTACAACGATTACGACAGCGCGAATGTTTACAATGACCATATCATTGCCAGTCTGATCAAAGACTATAAAGCGACCGATCCGAACGGCTTCCTGCTGTACTTCTCCGATCATGGAGAAGAGGTATACGATACGCCGCCGCATAAAACGCAGGGTCGTAATGAAGACAACCCAACGCGCCATATGTATACGGTGCCGTTCCTGCTGTGGACCTCGGAAAAATGGCAGGCCGCACACCCGCGTGACTTCTCACAGGATGTGAATCGTAAATACAGCAGCTCAGAGCTTATCCACACCTGGTCTGATTTAGCGGGCTTCACCTATGATGGTTTCGATCCAACTCGTGCCATTACCAGCCCGCAGTTCAAAGAGACGACCCGCTGGATTGGCAACCCGTACAAAAAGAATGCCCTGATTGATTACGATACCCTGCCTTACGGCGATCAAATCGGTAATCAGTAACAGTCTGCCGGATGCGCTACGCTTATCCGGCCTACAGCTCGCAAAGACTTGTAGGCCGGATAAGGCATTAGCCGCCATCCGGCAATAATCACTTGAGGGCGATTGTTTTCAACGTTACTGTTTCCCTGTCTGCTGCCTGCAAGGGATTAACATGTATCACGACATCAGCCACCTGCTCTCTCGCCTGATTAACGGCCCCACACCGCTGCGGCAGATTTACTTTGCCAGCACCAGTAGCTCAACGCCGGAACTGGCGTATCAGGTCGATTTTCCCCGACTGGAGATTGTGCTGGAAGGTGAATTCACCGATAACGGTGTTGCTGGCGCATCCGCGACGTTACAGCCTTGCGATGCCTTGTTCGTTCCGGCTGGTGGCTGGAACTTTCCACAGTGGCTCACACCGGTGACCACGCTCAGTATCTTATTTGGCAAACAGCAACTGGGTTTTAGCATCGTTCAGTGGGACGGTAAGCAATATCAAAACCTTACCCGCCAGCACGTTGCGCGGCGTGGACCGCGTGTTGGCTCATTCCTGCTGCAAACGCTCAATGAAATGCAGATGCAGCCGCAGGAGCAGCAAACCGCCAGGCTAATCGTTGCAAGCTTACTGAGCCACTGCCGCGATCTGCTCGGCAGCCAGATCCAAACCGCATCACGCAGCCAGGCGCTTTTCGAAGCCATTCGCAACTATATTGACGAACGCTACGCTTCACCGCTCACCCGAGAATCCGTCGCGCAGGCGTTCTACATCTCACCCAATTATCTTTCCCACCTTTTTCAAAAAACGGGCGCTATCGGGTTTAACGAATACCTGAACCACACGCGACTGGAACACGCAAAAACGCTGTTGAAGGGTTACGAATTGAAGATTAAAGAGGTGGCGCACATTTGTGGGTTTGTTGACAGCAACTACTTCTGCCGCCTGTTTCGCAAAAATACCGAACGTTCACCATCAGAATACCGTCGGCAGTACCACAGCCAATTGACGGAGAAAGAAGCTAATCCAGAGTAAGATGTGTGTGCTGTGGCGCTGAAAGCAGCTTTCGTACGGCGCTCATCACCCGCTGCGGCTCACGCAGAAATGCGCTAATGCCCGACTGAACGTATCGGCTCTGCGTAAAACGCTCTGCTCCTGCCAGTTCAATATCAGTAATGAGCAACACCACATCAGCGCGGTTAATATCCTCTTCCATCAGGCGATTTTCGGTTCCCAATGCCCCTTGAGTTTCGATCTTGATGCTCCATTTTTCCTGCTGGCAGAGTTTCTCCAGCCGCTCAGCTGCCATATAGGTATGGGCCACGCCGCTTACGCACGCGGTGACAGCAACCAGATATCGTACAGGTGCGATGGTCATACTATCCTCCTACTGTTACCTGAAATCCGGCGCATTCTGCCATCTTACGTATAATATCCACCTCTTGCGCCGTCGGTACGGGCACTTCTTTCATCAACCAGGGCAAACCGAGCAGGCTGTATTTGGGCTCGCCATATTGATGAAACGGTAGCAGGTGTACCTGTTTTATGCCTAGTGATGACAACATCGTCAACACATGCTGCGTGTTATCTGAATTCATCGTAAAGCCCGGAATCAGCGGCAGGCGAGGTATGACATTAACCCCTTCCTCCACCAATAGCCGTAAATTCGCCAGTACACGCGGTAGGTTCATGTTGATGACCTCACGAGCCAGATCTCCATCCATTATTTTGAGGTCGAACAACACCTCATCACACTCTTTTGCCAGCGATAACAAGCGACCGGCCGGCGCATCGCCAGCCGTTTCAATTGCACAGCGCACATCCCAGCGCCGCAGACGTTGCAGGAACCGTGTGGCAAAGGGCGCTTGCATCAGCACTTCACCGCCGGAAAGCGTTACCCCCCCACCAGAAGAACGAAAGAAAATATCATCTTTCATCACTTCACGTTCCAGATCGTCCAACGTGATATCACGACCAATACGTTCAAATGCCCCAGAGGGACACTCGTCGGCATCACGCAGACAGGGTGTACAGTGCAGACATTTACTCTCCCGCCGTACCGTTTCAATACGTGGCGAGAGTGATTCCGGGTTAGCACACCAAGGGCAGGTATGCGGACAGCCTTTAAAAAAGACGACCGTACGAATACCCTGCCCATCATTCAGTGAGTAACGCTGAATGTTGAATATACGCGCGACTTCCTCGCCACGAGGGTTAATTACCTCACAGTTGATGCGCGGTGCGGCGAATGATGTCATCCTGGATCTCCTTCGACAACTCGACAAAGAAGGCGCTGTAACCCGCCACGCGCACCACCAGCCCGGTGAAATCCTGCGGGCGCTGCTGCGCTTCGCGCAATGTGTCGGCATTCACCACGTTAAACTGGATATGCTGGAGTTTGAGCTGGGTAAATGCCCGCAGAAAATCCGCCAGCTTGCGTAAACCGGCCTCACCTTCCAGTGTGGCTGGCGTAAACTTCACGTTCAGCAACGTCCCATTGGAAAGCAGTGTGTTATCCAGCTTGCTGACCGACTTCAATACCGCCGTCGGTCCTTGCATATCCTGTCCCAGCATCGGCGACAGCCCCCCATCTGCCAGTTGCTCCCCGGCTAAGCGGCCATCCGGTGTTGCCCCAACGACCGAACCCAGCGGCACGTGTGCAGAGACGGTATACGAACCCGGCGTAAATTGCCCGCCGCGCGGATTCTGGTATTTCTCTACCTCTTTGCAGTAATGACGTAGCAGTTCGGCGCTAATGTTATCTACATCATCGATATCGTTGCCGTATTTTTCGAAGCGATTGATCAGCCTGGCGCGAACTTTCTCGCCTTCCGGGGTAGCAAAGTTATCTTTTAGCACCGACAAAAGTTCATCAAAAGATAAGCGCTGTTGTTCGAATACCAGCCCATTGAGCGCATGCAGCGAATCGCTCAGGTTTGCAATACCGATCCCCTGTACGCCGGAGAAGTTATAACGCGCACCGCCGTCGGTAATATCGCACCCTTTATCCAGACAGTCGCTAATAAACGAGGAGAGCAGCGGCACCGGCGCCCAGTCGCGGTGACCGATATCGCAGATATTACTGCCCTCCACCATCAACGTGATGTAGTGGCTGATTTTGGCACGAATATGCGCCAGGAGATCGTCGTACGTCAGAGTGCGGTTGCCTTCGTTCTCATGCAGACAAATTTCCATCACTTTCAGCAGATTAAACATAGCGATATCGTGCAAACCGTATGTTCTGCCTGGAATAGACAGCTCGACACAGCCTACTACCGCGTAATCCCGCGCATCTTCCAGCGAAACACCGCGATTCAGAAACGCGGGCACCACCACTTCATCGTTAAAGATTTGCGGGATGCCGGTACCAAGGCGAATGGTCTGTGCTGTTTTCATCAGGAACGGTGTATCGATCAATGCATTCGTGCGCACACCGAGGTTTGGTTGTGGTAGCTGTACGTTCTGATACGCATCAAGACAGAGGAAAGACAATACATTTACCGCACTACGACCATTCTCCGTCAATCCCCCCAGTAGCGCG
This sequence comes from Citrobacter sp. MGH105, assembly GCF_001037485.2. Classification (NCBI taxonomy): domain Bacteria; kingdom Pseudomonadati; phylum Pseudomonadota; class Gammaproteobacteria; order Enterobacterales; family Enterobacteriaceae; genus Citrobacter; species Citrobacter sp. MGH105. The sequence goes on from NZ_CP073048.1 coordinate 4,844,614, forward strand.
GTGTAGCCTGTTGGGAAGCCAGCGAAGTAGCGCGCACTGCTGGTGGATCGCAGCAGTACGATGTCATTACATTTCACCCATAGGGATTCGAGGATCTCTTGTAAGAATGCTGGGTCTTCCCCCTGCGTCAGCGAAGCCTGATAAAACGGCAGCATATACTGGTCGAAGCGTCCAAGTGAAAGAGAACTGGCGTTGGATTCATATTGCAAAATAATGTTCATGTACCAGAACAGCTGACATGCCTGCCAGAAGGTTTGCGGCTTGCTTTGGGCGTTATGCCGAGAGTTTTCAGCAATCGTCAGTAATTCCTGGCGTCGCTGCGCATCCGGGCAGCTTTCCGCCATCTTCTCTGCCAGCATAGCGTAACGCAGAATATGGTTTTGCGAAGCCTCAAGCAGCAGCAGCGCAGCCTGATAAAAGTGATTCTCCGGCTGCTGCAGACAATACGCTCGCATCTGCGCTACCAGTTCGCCAAGCCCATGATTCAACAGGCGTGGATAATCAATAATGATATGTCCCTGACCTTTGTCAGTCTGGTTAATGCTAAAAATCTGGGTACTGACGGCAGCTTTAACCTCATCGGTCATCTGACCGTTGATGAAATCTTTCATCGACCGCTTTTCCCAGTACGGATACAGCACATCGCGATAGAGATGTTTATCCTCTTCGCTGATGTCAAAACGGTCCTGCGGACGGGTTGGAAACTGCTCCAGCTCTTTAAGCAGCCAGTAAGGATCCATTTCCGGTGACATAATGCCCGCACGCGGTTTAACAGTACGGTTTCCGGCAATCAGTTCCTCATCACGAATCGAAATCTCAACGTGCTCAAGAATATATGCGGTGGCTTTCGCCCGACGCAGAATAACCGGCTCTCCCTCCGTCTGCTGGTGGCTGGCGGTATATAACAGTGCACGTTCAAGCGAAATTTCACGGTTGTTCTGAAACAGAGCGGTTTTTAAACGTTGGATACGGTTAGTCATGAGGAACTCCCTGGAACCTGTCCATCAGGCTATCTTATTTGTCATTTTGAACCAGGGCAGTGCTCGCGCCCCTCACGTACTGCGTGTACGCTCGGGTTCCTGCGCGCTGTCCGTGTTCAAACTGCCTGCAACGATAACGCCTGATGAAGCAGGCTCTAAAAATGAAAAGTTAAGCGGTTTGCGCAAGGTGCGCGCCAATCTTGTTCATGATGGCATCGGCACGTTTCACTGCATCGCTGATGTTGACGCGAACGATAGTTTTGCCCGTAAAACGTTCTTCAAATTTAATACCAATGTCCTTGGTCAGAATGACCATGTCGGCTTCCGCCACATCCGCCGCGGTCAGTTCGTTTTCCAGACCGATCGAACCCTGAGTCTCAACCTTTACTTGCCAACCTTTAGCTTTAGCGGCGCTTTCCAGCGCTTCGGCTGCCATATAGGTGTGGGCAACGCCAGAAGGACATGCGGTTACTGCGATAATCTTGGTCATGACTCATTCCTCACTTAATTCATTTCAAAATCTAAATCCAGGTCATCTTCTTTCTGATCGACCTGAGACACTTTTTTCCGCGCCAGACTTTTCAGTACGTTAACGCACACGGCGGTCACTACAGCACCAACGGCAACCGCCGCGATATAACCCAGTTTTCCTTCCACTACAGGCAGAACAATCAGTCCGCCCCAGCCGGCATAACACTGCGCACCAAACAGGGCGGCGGTTACCGTGCCACAGGCGGAACCCACCATAATCGATGGAATGACACGCATCGGATCGGCTGCAGCAAACGGAATCGCGCCTTCCGTTACGCCAACGCAGCCCATTACCAGCGCAGCTTTACCGGCTTCGCGTTCTTCAGAAGAGAAATTCTTACGACCAATCAGCGTCGCTAAACCTAAACCCAGCGGCGGCACGCAGATCCCTACTGCGGCGATTGCCACGACGGTATAAACCCCCTGCGCCACGCAAATCAACATGAAGGCGTAGGCAACTTTGTTAATTGGCCCTCCCATATCGAAGGCCAACATCAGTCCCATAATTACCGCCAGCAGCACAATGCTGCCCTGCTGCATACCCTGCAGCCACTCGGTCAGGCTAGTGGTTAACGCGCCAACAGGCTCCCCCAGCCCCCACATCATGATGCCTGCGGTGATAAAAGTGCCGACGATGGGAATAACGAAGATAGGCATTACCGAACGCAACACCTTATGTACGGGGATCTTCTTCAGATAATGGACAACGATACCGCCAATAATCCCAGCAATTAATGCGCCAAAGAAACCTGCACCGAAGCTGTTTCCCACCCATGCGCCAATCGCACAAGGGGCCAGAGCAGAACGTTCAGCGATGGAATAGCCGATATAAGCAGCAAGAAATGGCACCATCAAAGTCAACCCGGCGACGCCAATATCAAACAGCTTTTTAAGATTAGGATCGGTCGCAGCATCCGGTACCGCGCCTTTGCCATACAGCATGACGGAGACAGCCAGCAAAATACCGCCCGCTACTACGAAGGGGATCATATGCGAAACACCGGTCATCAGGTGCTGACGAGTATTTTTCAGGATTTGTACCAACTCTTTCATAAGTCGCTCCCGGGCTGCCTAAAGCCCATATCCATAAACTTGTTGCGGAAAACAATAGGCAATCTGACGCGACGCAAACAGTGGATAAAAAGGCCATTTGCTGGACTTTTGTAATGTCAGTACAAAAATGCGATCCGCCTCATAACTTGCAGTTTCTCGGAATTTATAGTGGATACGCTGACTTGTGAGGGATGTCTCACTTTGATAGTTACATTACATTTATCCAGTTTTTGGCAGATTTGTCACATGGCAGGCTCAGGCGTTGCCCTTTTATCCTGTAGCGAGAAATCGTTATGGGAGATGAGGCTATGGCCCTGATTGTGGAATTTACCTGTGAGCTACCCAATGGCGTACATGCACGCCCGGCAAGCCACATAGAAACGCAGTGCAACACCTTTACCTCACACATTGAGTGGCACAACCTGCGTACCGAACGTAAGGGCAACGCTAAGAGCGCACTATCGTTGATTGGCACCGATACTCTGGCAGGTGATAGCTGCCAGTTGCTGATTTCCGGTACAGATGAACAGGCAGCCCACCAGCATCTGAGCCAATGGTTACGAAATGAATTTCCGCACTGCGATGCACCGCTAGCGGAAGCCAAAAACAACGAGCTGGAGCCACTTCCGGCATCGCTCACCCATTTAAATCCACAGCTTTTCCGCGCTCGCACCGTCTGCAGCGGCAGCGCAGGAGGCGTTCTGAGTCTGCTTTCTTCGCTGGATCTTAACGCGCTCAGTAACCTTCCATCCGCTCAAGATATTGAAACCGAGCAAGCGGCACTGGATAACGGTTTAACGCTGTTGATGAAAAATATTGAGTTTCGATTACTCGACAGCGACGGCGCTACCAGTGCGATTCTGGAAGCACACCGCTCGCTGGCAAGCGACCTCTCACTGCGCCAGCACCTGTTCGCTGGCGTATCACGCGGGTTAAGCTGCGCCCAGGCGGTTGTCGAAAGTGCCGGACATTTTTGTGATGAATTCGCCCGTTCAAGCAGCAGTTATTTACAGGAGCGTGCACTGGATGTACGCGATGTTTGCTTCCAGCTTCTGCAGCAAATTTATGGGGAACAGCGCTTCCCTGCACCGGGAAAACTGACCCAGCCTACGGTTTGCATGGCGGATGAGCTAACACCGAGCCAGTTCCTCGAACTGGACAAAACATTGCTGAAAGGCTTGCTGTTAAAAAGCGGTGGTACTACGTCACACACGGTGATTCTCGCCCGGTCATTCAACATCCCTACGCTGGTTGGCGTAGATATTGAATCTTTGATGCCATGGCTACAGCAAACGGTTTATATCGATGGTAACGCAGGAGCAGTCGTCGTTGCCCCTGATGAATCCATCGTACGTTATTATCAGCAAGAAGCCCGTATCCAGGATGCCATTCGGGAACAGCAACGTATCTGGCTGACCCAGGAGGCACGCACGGCTGATGGAATCCGTATGGAAGTCGCCGCCAACATCGCCCACTCCGTGGAAGCACAAGCAGCCTTTAGTAACGGTGCGGAAGCGGTTGGCCTGTTCCGTACGGAAATGCTGTATATGGACCGTACCTGCGCCCCGGATGAGAACGAACTATACAACATTTTCTGCCAGGCGCTGGAACCCGCAAAGGGACGCAGCATTATTGTACGCACCATGGATATCGGCGGTGATAAACCCGTTGATTATCTGAATATTCCTGCTGAGACCAACCCATTTCTCGGTTATCGCGCGGTGCGTATTTATGAAGAATATGCCACGTTGTTTACTACGCAACTGCGATCGATCCTGCGCGCCTCAGCGCACGGTAGCCTGAAAATCATGATCCCAATGATCTCCTCGATGGAAGAGATCCTGTGGGTCAAAGAGAAACTGGCAGAAGCCAAGCAGCAACTGCGAAGTGAACACATTCCGTTTGATGAGAAGATCCAGCTCGGTATTATGCTGGAGGTTCCGTCTGTGATGTTCATCATTGACCAATGCTGTGAAGAGATTGATTTCTTTAGTATTGGTAGCAATGACCTGACGCAATACCTGCTGGCGGTCGACCGCGACAACGCCAAAGTTACCCGCCACTACAACAGCCTGAATCCGGCTTTCCTGCGCGCGCTGGATTACGCCGTGCAGGCAGTACATCGGCAGGGGAAATGGATTGGCCTGTGCGGCGAACTGGGTGCCAAAGGTTCGGTGCTGCCATTGCTGGTGGGACTGGGTCTGGACGAGATCAGTATGAGCGCTCCCTCCATTCCCGCCGCCAAAGCGCGGATGGCGCAACTCGACAGCCGTGCCTGCCGTCAATTGCTGAATCAAGCGATGGCTTGTCGAACCTCGCTGGAGGTCGAACATCTGCTGGCCCAGTTCCGCATGACCCAACAGGATACGCCTCTGGTTACCGCCGAATGCATCACACTGGACAGCGACTGGCGCAGTAAAGAAGAGGTCATCAAAGGGATGACCGACAACCTCCTGCTGGCAGGCCGTTGTCGCTATCCACGTAAACTGGAAGCAGACCTGTGGGCACGCGAAGCCGTCTTCTCTACCGGATTAGGTTTTAGCTTCGCCATTCCACACAGCAAATCCGAACATATTGAGCAGTCCACCATCAGCGTAGCGCGCCTGCAAGCGCCGGTACGTTGGGGTGATGATGATGCACAGTTCATTATTATGCTGACGCTCAACAAACATGCCGCAGGCGATCAGCATATGCGTATTTTCTCGCGTCTGGCGCGCCGCATTATGCATGAAGAATTCCGTAACGCGCTGGTTAGTGCCGCCTCAGCCGACGCTATCGCCAGCCTGTTGCAACATGAACTTGAACTTTAAAGAGGATGTTTTTGTATGGAACTTTACCTTGATACCGCCAACGTCGCGGAAGTTGAACGTCTGGCACGCATCTTCCCTATCGCGGGTGTTACCACCAACCCAAGCATTGTGGCGGCAAGCAAAGAATCTATCTGGGATGTACTGCCACGCCTGCAAAACGCCATCGGCGAAGAGGGTATTTTGTTTGCCCAAACCATGAGCCGAGACGCACAGGGCATGGTGGAAGAAGCCAAACGCCTGAGCAACGCGGTGCCTGGTCTGGTAGTGAAAATCCCGGTGACATCCGAAGGTCTGGCCGCGATTAAGATGCTGAAAAAAGAGGGTATCACCACGCTGGGAACCGCCGTATACAGTGCATCTCAGGGGCTACTGGCTGCGCTGGCAGGAGCTAAATATATCGCGCCTTACGTTAACCGTATCGACGCACAGGGCGGCGACGGGATTCGCACAGTACAGGAACTGCAAACGTTACTGGAGCTGCATGCGCCAAACAGCATGGGACTGGCAGCCAGCTTTAAAACCCCGCGTCAGGCGCTGGATTGCTTACTGGCAGGATGTGAAGCTATCACCCTGCCATTAGACGTAGCGCAACAAATGCTCAATACCCCTGCGGTAGAGTCAGCAATAGAGAAGTTTGAGCAGGACTGGAACAACGCATTTGGTCACATCAACCTGTGAGGGAAATAAAGTATGGATCGCATTATTCAATCACCTGGTAAGTACATCCAGGGTGCCGATGTTATTACCCGTCTTGGCAGCTACCTCAAACCACTGGCAGAACGCTGGCTGGTCGTTGGGGACAAGTTTGTCTTAGGCTTTGCCCAGGGCGCACTGGAAAAAAGCTTCCAGGATGCCGGACTGGCGCTGGAAATTGCACCGTTTGGCGGCGAATGTTCACAAAACGAAATCGACCGTCTGCGCGGCGTAGCGGAAAAAGCGCAGTGTGGCGCAGTACTTGGTATTGGCGGCGGTAAAACGCTGGATACCGCCAAAGCGCTGGCGCACTTTATGGGCGTGCCTGTCGCCATTGCCCCAACCATCGCCTCTACCGATGCGCCGTGCAGCGCGCTGTCCGTCATTTACACCGATGCCGGTGAATTCGATCGCTATCTGCTGCTGCCCAACAACCCGGACAGGGTCATTGTGGATACCAAAATTGTCGCGGGCGCACCGGCGCGTCTGTTAGCTGCGGGTATTGGCGATGCGCTGGCAACCTGGTTCGAAGCACGTGCCTGTTCACGCAGCGGCGCAACCACCATGGCGGGCGGTCAGTGTACTCAGGCGGCGCTGGCGCTGGCAGAGCTGTGCTTTAATACGCTGATCGAAGAAGGCGAAAAAGCGATGCTGGCAGCCGAGCAGCACGTGGTGACACCAGCACTGGAACGTGTTATTGAAGCCAACACCTATCTGAGTGGCGTCGGTTTTGAAAGCGGTGGTCTGGCAGCGGCTCACGCCATTCATAATGGTCTGACCGCAATCCAGGATGCGCATCACTACTATCACGGCGAGAAAGTGGCGTTTGGTACGCTGACGCAGCTGGTGCTGGAAAACGCACCGGTCGATGAAATTGAAACCGTTGCCGCGCTGTGCCATTCCGTTGGCCTGCCGATTACCCTGGCGCAACTGGACATCAAACAGGATATTCAGGCGAAAATGCGCATTGTGGCTGAGGCCGCCTGTGCCGAAGGCGAAACCATCCACAACATGCCTGGCGGCGCAACGCCGGACCAGGTGTATGCCGCCCTGCTGGTGGCTGACCAGTACGGTCAACGTTACCTGCAAGAGTGGGAATAACCTGCAAATAGAAAATCCCCGCACTCGCGGGGATTTTTTTATTCATACTATGCCGGATACGCACAAGCGACATCCGGCATTATCTGTTACAGCAGATCGAAACGATCCAGGTTCATCACTTTCACCCATGCGGCAACGAAATCTCTCACGAACTTCTCGTGAGCATCGCTGCAGGCATAAACTTCAGCCACTGCGCGCAGTACGGAGTTAGAACCGAACACCAGATCGGCGCGGGTTGCCGTGTATTTTACTTCGCCGCTCAGACGGTCACGACCTTCAAACAGCTCTTTTGACTCATCAACCGCCTTCCACTCATGGCGCATATCCAGCAGATTGACGAAGAAGTCAGTGCTGAGCACGCCAGGACGATCGGTAAAGACGCCATGCTGGCTGCCGTCGAAGTTGGTGCCCAGTACGCGCATACCGCCCACCAGCACGGTCATTTCCGGTGCGGTCAGCGTCAGCTGCTGTGCTTTATCAATCAGCAGCGACTCGGTGGTCGATACGTCAGGACGAGCGCGGTAGTTACGGAAACCATCGGCAATCGGCTCAAGCAGTTCAAACATCTCAATATCCGTTTGGTCCTGACGCGCATCCACGCGGCCCGGCGCAAAAGGTACTTTAATGCTGACACCCGCAGCGCTAGCCGCCTGCTCTATACCGACAACACCGGCCAGCACGATAATATCGGCTAACGAAGCGGTATGGGCTGACTTATAAATGCCTTCCAGCACAGGCAGTACGCGTGCTGCGGTAGCATTCACATCCCAGCCACGCTGTGGGTCCAGCGCCAGACGCGCGCCGTTAGCGCCGCCACGTTTATCCCCACCGCGGAACGTTGATGCCGAAGCCCACGCTACCGATACCAGTTCGCCCACGGACAACCCGGAAGCGGCAATGGTCGCCTTCAGTTTCAGGATATCTTCTTCGCTTGGGTTAAAGAACGCATGCGGCAGCGGGTCTTGCCAAATCAGATCTTCTTTTGGCACTTCCGGTCCGATGTAACGTGCTTTTGGCCCCATATCACGGTGCGTCAGCTTAAACCATGCGCGGGCAAATGCTTCGTTGAAGGCCTGCGGATCGTTCAGGAAACGACGGGAGATCTTCTCGAACTCCGGATCGAAACGCAGCGTCAGGTCGGTAACCAACATTGTTGGCTTACGTTTTTTCGACGGATCGAACGGATCGGGGATAATTTCCGGTGCGTCAACCGCTTCAAATTGAATCGCACCTGCCGGACTGCGGGTTTGTACCCATTCATATTTGAACAGGTTCTCGAAGAAATAGTTGCTCCATTGGGTCGGCGTCTGCGTCCAGACAACTTCCAGACCGGAAGTAATTGCGTCTGCACCCGCGCCGCTGCCGTAGCTGCTGGCCCAGCCCAGGCCCTGCGCTTCAATTGGTGCGGATTCTGGATCGGCGCCTACGTGCGAAGCCGGTGCAGCACCGTGAGTTTTGCCCAACGTATGACCGCCGCCAATCAGCGCTACGGTTTCTTCGTCGTTCATGCCCATGTTACCGAAGGTCGCGCGAATAGCCGCTGCCGCAGAGAGCGGTTCGCCGCTATGGTCCGGCCCTTCCGGGTTCACATAGATAAGGCCCATTTCGGTTGCGCCCAGCGGCGCTTTTGCCAGTTCTTCCGGATGACGGTGGGTCAGCCAGGCTTTTTCATCACCCCAGTTTACGTCGAGATCCGGTTCCCAGACGTCTTCACGACCGGCACCGAAGCCGAAGGTACGGAAGCCTGAGTTTTCCAGCGCCACGTTACCCGCAAGGATAAACAGGTCGGCCCAGGAAATTTTCTGGCCATATTTCTGCTTGATTGGCCACAGCAGACGACGCGCTTTATCCAGGCTGACGTTGTCCGGCCAGGAGTTCAGTGGTGCAAAACGCTGCTGTCCGCGACCCGCGCCACCGCGTCCATCGATGGAGCGATAGGTCCCTGCACCGTGCCATGCCATGCGGATAAATAATCCGGCATAGGTTCCCCAGTCAGCGGGCCACCACGGTTGAGATTCGGACAGAAGGGCTCTGAGATCCCCTTTCAGGGCAGAATAGTCGAGTTTGCTAAACTCTTTACGGTAGTCGAAGTCCTCACCCAGCGGGTTAGAACGGTTGGAATGTTGGTTTAAAAGATCTACACGGAGTTGATTGGGCCACCAGTCGCGGTTGTTCGTTCCTGCTCCCGCACTCTGATCGTGACCGCCCTGATGAAAAGGACACTTACCGGCAGTTGATGCGTTTTGGCTATCGTCGGACATGCTCATCTATATGCTCCCTTTACAGTGTTCTGACTACGATATACACCACCAGAGATAAGATATAGTCGAAAAAACCCACAGATTCGATAGCTAATTCCTTTTATATTTAAAGTTACAGAGATGTAGATCAAAATGATCAATAAAAAGCCCTCCGTAGAGGGCTGGGGCATCTGTTTAATTCGGTCTTACACCCAGTGTGTGACAAATAGCGTAGCTCATCTCGGCACGGTTAAGGGTATAGAAGTGAAAATCTTTCACCCCTTCGCGACTGAGGATTTTCACCATGTCCATAGCGATGTTTGCACCTACCAGCTTGCGGGTTTCCGCATCATCATCCAGACCATCAAACATGGTCGACATCCAGGAAGGGATACGAACATTGGTCATATCGGCAAATTTTTTCGCCTGTTTAAAGTTGGAGACTGGCAGGATACCCGGAATAATTTCCACATCGATTCCCGCAGACACGCAGCGATCGCGAAAACGTAGATAGCTTTCCACATCGAAGAAAAACTGAGTAATGGCGCGGTTTGCACCGGCATCAACCTTACGCTTCAGGTTCAGCAAATCGGCCTGAGCGCTCTTCGCTTCTGGGTGTACTTCCGGATAAGCCGCAACGGAGATATCAAAGTCCGCAACGTCTTTCAGCAGAGTCACCAGGTCAGAGGCATACATATCCGGTTTACCGCTTCCCGGCGGCAAGTCACCGCGCAGAGCAACAATATGACGAATACCGTTATTCCAGTAGTCCTGAGCAATGGTCCGCAGCTCATCGCGGGTAGCATCAATACAGGTCAGGTGCGGAGCCGCTTCAAGGCCAGTGCGATCCTTAATGCCTTTAATAATGCTGTGCGTACGGTCGCGCTCACCAGAGTTTGCACCATAGGTGACTGAAACAAACTTCGGCTTCAGGCTGCTCAGGCGATCGATGGAGTTCCACAGGGTTTGCTCCATTTCACTGGTGCGCGGCGGGAAAAACTCAAACGAAACGTTAATCTGACCCTGTACTTCCGCCAGGCTCTGATTCAGGGCTTCCCGCTGGTTGGCGTGAAAAAAGCTCATACCTTACCTCATCAATCTTTTGTCGTTATATGTTGTGTTGTGAACTGCTATACGTTTAGACGTCTAGATGTAAAAATGACGGAAAAGCATGCTGGCGTCAACACAAAAATCATCGTTAAAGGTGAGGAATACTCAGCCAACGTGAAAAAAATTCACATCAGCCTGAAATGATGAGGGATTGCGTCACGACCGTCTGCAGCCACGCTAATTTTGTTACGTTCTCAGGCAGCATCAGCAATCCCATGCTAATACGCAATTCGGTATCGGTAAGAGGAAGGAATATCACGCCCTGACGCTGGATCGCGGAAAAGGAGGCCGGAATCAGGCTCAGGCCGTCACCCTGCGCGATCCGCGCCAGCAGCACGTCATGTTCCAGCGGCTCTTCAATACAGGCAGGCGAGTAACCCGCACGACGAAAAATGTGTCGGGTGTAATCAAAGAAAGCAGGGTTACGTTCGCGTTTGAACCAGAACAGCGGTCGGTGGCTCAGCGCGGTTAATGAGAGTGACGACAGTGCCGCTTCTGCCCACTGCGCGGGTAAGGCGGCAATCATCGATTCTTGCCAGCCAAGCGGCGTGACGCTAAGCCCCGAAGTTTCAAGCGGTAGTGCCACCAGAGCGGCATCCAGTTTTCCCCGACGCACCTGGCGCGCCAGTTCAGGCGAACCATGCCGGACAATATGTAGCTTCTGTACGCGCATATTAAGCCGGGACTCAAGCGCCGTAAAGACACCCTGCTCAAACGCCGTACTTAGCCCTAAGCGCAGAGATTGCTCCCCCGTTTTCGCTAACTGACCCAGCGCCGCCCAGGTTTTATCCTGTAGCGCCAATAGCGGGCGTACGATTTCAAGTACGCGCAGACCATCTTCCGTCAGCGTCAAACCACGGGTATGACGGACAAAAAGCGTCACTCCCAGGCGTTCTTCAAGCTGGCGAATGTGGCGACTCAGCGGCGGCTGCGACATAAACAAGCGCTGCGCCGCCCGGCTCATATTGTTCTCTTCCGCTACTACGGAAAAGTAACGCAGCAGGCGAATGTCCAGAGAGTGCAAAGACGATGTTGTCATACCGAAAAGGTATCACGGAAACGGTATTATCCCAATCATTCCGCACGCCCTATCCTCACACTACAAACCACACGAAAGAGGAAGGAATGATGCCTTCAGAACGCTTTATTATCGGTCAGGAGATGTTGCAAAAAGTGGATGGTAAAGGGGGCGATGCGGTCGTCGAAAGTCTGCAGGATATTGCGCCAGACTTCGCCCAATACCTGATTGAATTTCCTTTTGGCGACATCTATTCAAGGCCGGAGCTGGATTTACGCAGTAGAGAAATCGCTACCGTCGCGGCATTAACTGCGCTGGGTAACGCCGCACCGCAGTTGAAAGTGCATATTGGCGCGGCATTACACGTGGGTTTAACGCAGGATGAGATCATTGAAGTGATTATGCAGATGGCCGTATATGCTGGCTTCCCCGCGGCACTCAACGGCTTGTTCGCCGCAAAAGAGGTGTTTACCTCCCACAAAGGCTAAAAAAACAGGCCAGCGGAATATCTGCTGGCCTGACCTCACTACGGTTTCACATCTTCCACACGCATGCCTTTGAGTTGCTCATCCGTCAGCGTATTTCCCGCTTTGAAATAATCAACGACAGCATTAGAGACATAGTAACCGCCGGATGTGTTACGCGCTTTACCTGCGGTGAATGCCGTAAAACCATCACCGCCGTCTGCCAGGAAGCTATTGGTGGCAATGTGATAAACCACAGCGTCCTCAATTGGCTTACCGTTAAGCGTCAATACGGTGACCCGCTGACCAACCGGTTTGCTGCTGTCATACTTCATCTCCAGTCCTTTGGACACCTGCAATACGCCGTTGCTTAAACCCGCGCCGTGCTCCATCAGGCTACGTAACTGCTTCCCGGTGAGATCCATGGTTGCCAGCTCGTTCGGGAACGGGAAGGTGCTAATGACGGCACCCATCGTGATAGCACCTGCCGGGATTTCATTCCGGATGCCGCCCGAGTTAGTGAGTGCTAACTGGGTATCTTTACCCGCCGCAGCCAGCAATGCATCTGCCGCCAGATTTCCCAGGGAAGAAGATTCACCGTAAGCACGCGTCAGCTCAACCGGAGAGTTGGCTACCGTTTGTTGTACCACTTTATCGAGCTTTTTATTCCAGCCATCAATGACCTGTTTCGTTTGCGGGTCTGGCTGCCACTCATCAGCAAAAATGGTCTTCAGTTCGAAGTTCTTAACGGTAAATTGATGCGGTTTTTGCTGGTAATCCAGCACCAGTTTACCCACATCAATACCGCCGCTGTCGGTAGACAGAATCAGGGTGTTACCGACTTTAATCGGCTCCGGCGTGCCCACATGCGCATGACCGGTGATCAGGATATCCAGGCCATGCACCTGACCTGCAGTCTGGATATCTTTATCCAGCGCACGGCGCACATCGGTGCCCCCCAGACTGGACTGACGTGCTGGCGTGCCTTCGTGGATGAGTGCCACGGTGAGATCGACTTTGCCTTTAAGCTCATCGAGATAGCGTTGCAACCACTTAACCTATCAGGGATGGTGGCAAAATGAGTGGCAAATCTGGCAACGAGGCGATACGCGTAAAATGGTGTGTTTGTTAACGCAGGGGCGTGTTGAAGAAGGCGCGTCAAAAACTCTGGCGGCAAGCCATCATTTTCTCGCCTGGTTGCGGCAACAGACGGAATTTCAGCAAAGCCCCCGCTACTCCGCCCATTCGGTATTTCAGACGATAAGGACGCTGGTAGATCAATACAACGCCCTGATCACCCAGCACGATTTGCCCGGTGGCGCTGCCGCTTACCGGGCCTACGATTCATGAAATATGTAGGCCGGATAAGCGTAAGCGTCATCAGGCAACGCAAACTACAGCAGCTGCGCCAAACGGTTGATGTCTGACTGAATAGCGCCGGCGGTAACGTCACGACCTGCGCCCGGTCCACGGATTACCAGCGGGTTATCGCGATACCAGCGGCTTTCAATGGCGAATACGTTATCGCACGGCAACAGCGCCGCCAGCGGGTGTTCAGGACGAACCGCTTCAACACCAACGCGCGCTTTACCGTTAGCATCAAAACGCGCCACATAGCGTAGCACCAGCCCCATTTCACGCGCCGCTTCCAGACGCTGCACCATCTGCTCGTTAAGCTCATCACCATTCTCAAAGAAATGGTCAATAGAGCCTTCTTCACAGTGCGCAGGCACCAGCGATTCCACGCGAACCTGGTCCGGTTCGATGTCGTAACCTGCTTCACGCGCCAGAATCACCAGCTTACGCATCACATCTTTGCCGGAAAGATCTACGCGCGGATCGGGTTCAGTCAGCCCCTGTTGCCACGCCTGATCCACCAGATCGGTGAACGGGACCGTGCCATCAAATTGCAGGAACAACCACGACAACGTACCGGAGAAGATCCCGCTGATCGACAGAATGGTATCTCCGCTATCAATCAGATCGCGCACGGTATGATTGATCGGCAAGCCTGCGCCTACGGTAGCGTTATACAGCCAGTGGCGACCGGTTTTTTCAAAAGCATCATGAATTTGGCGATAATTATGACTGCTGCTTGCCCCCGCCAGTTTGTTGGCGCTGATAACGTGGAAACCATGGCTGGCAAAATCCAGATACTGATCCGCAAGTTGCTCGCTGGCAGTAACGTCCAGCACCACTAAATCATCATACGGGTGAGCACGCATCCACAGGAATAGAGACTCTTCATCCTGCTCTACTGCCTCGTCATCAAAGAAAGCTAACGCGCGGCTGGCATCCAGCCCTTCGTAATTCAGCAGGCTACGACGGCTATCAACCACACCCGCCAGCACAAACTCTAATCCGGTGCGCGCCGAGAGCGTGCTCTGCTCGCGAGCGAACAGCTCCAGCCAGCGCGAGCCAATGTTGCCTTTGCCGAAAAGCACCAGACCAATGCGTTTTTCCGCGCGGAAAATAGACTGATGCAGACCCTGAATCAGGCTCTCTGTTGGCCCAGTACGCAGTACCGCGACCAGGCTGATACCCTCTTCCGATTGCCAGGTGAATTCAACCGGCTGACCTTTCAACTGTTGCCAAAAACGGTGGCAATGCAGCGGATTACGGGTGACGCCCGCCCCGACCATCGCCACCAGCGCCAGCCCCTGGCGCAGACGCAGCTCGCCTGGCAGACCAGCTTCATCAAGAATTTTCAGTGCGCCGTCAGCAACTTCGGAGGTATAGCAAAATTGCAGCAGTTGGCGGTCAGGATGCACACCCACTGCCAGCGGACGCACCTGGGTACGTTTTAAAACCTGATCAATCTCTTTATAAGCCAGCTTAAAGTCCTGGCCAGTCGGAACCAAAAACTCAATCAGGCAGACGTCATCATGACTGGTCACAATACGCGCCCCGGTACCGGAGGCCAGTACGCGTTCAATGCGCGTTGAACCCTGCTCCGGCGTATAGCTACAACGCAGTTGGAGATCGATATCGCTACCGGAAACCGGCTGTAAGGTACGGGCATGGAGAACCGGTGCCGCCAGACGCGCCAGCTCGCTGGCTTCATCCAGACGCAGCAGCGGCAGCAAACAGGCGTCTTTTACTTTACGCGGGTCCGCGCTGTAAACCCCGGCGACATCGCTCCAGATAGTTACGCGAGAAACGCCCGCCAGCGCGCCAACCTGCGTCGCCGAGTAGTCGGAGCCGTTACGCCCCAGCAGGACCGTTTCACCGGCATTGCTGCGGCTAATAAAGCCGGTAACCACCAGCCGTTTACCCGGATGCTGCGCCAGCAGTTGCTGTAGCAGCGGGTAAGAAAGACCTTCATCTACCTGCGGCTGGGCACCGCGTTCAGCACGTAAAAAATCACGCGCATCCAGCCAGGCTGACTCCAGCCCCTGTTGGTTAAGGACCGCAGACATCAAACGCGCGGACCATACCTCACCATGCCCAACAACCTCAGCATAGACGGCATCGTTCACGCCGCTGTCGAGTAATCCAGCCAGACGCTCCAGATCGTGAATAAACGCGCCAATTAGTCCATCCGCTATATCAGGCGGTAACAAACCGCTGATAAGCTCGCTCTGATAGCGACGTAACGCCTGTTGAACCTGATGCGCAGAAAGGCGATCGGTCTGGCTTAATTTCAGCCAGCTAATCAACTGGTTAGTGGTACTGCCTGCGGCTGAAACAACCATCATGTCATCAGGCTGCGAGTACTCCGCCATAATGCCTGCGACACGCAGATAACATTTCACGTCTGCCAGACTACTACCACCAAATTTGTGCAGTTGACGACCCTTCGCCCCTGCCTGCGCAATCACACTCATGTTTACCCCTTGTTTGCAGCCCGGAAGCCATTTTCCAGGTCGGCAATTAAATCTTCGCCATCTTCAATACCGGTGGAGATACGCAGCAGCGTTTCGGAAATTCCGGCAGCAGCACGCGCTTCTGGCGCCATGCCCGCGTGTGTCATGGTTGCGGCGTGGGAGATCAGACTTTCAACGCCCCCTAACGATTCCGCCAGCGTAAACAATGACAACCCGCCAAGGAAGCGGCGCAGCGTTTGCTCATCACCATCCAGTTCAAAACTTAACATCGCGCCAAAGCCTTTTTGCTGACGCGCGGCAATCTCATGGCCCTGATTATCCGGCAATGACGGGTGATACAATTTTTTCACCAGCGGCTGAGTTTGCAGATAATCGACTATCGCCTGAGCATTACGTTGCGCCACCTCCATTCGAGGAGACAGAGTACGCAGGCCGCGCAACAGCAGATAACTATCAAACGCGCCGCCGGTCACACCAATATTATTCGCCCACCATGCCAGTTCAGTGACCGTTTCCGGATCTTTCGCTATCACAACACCAGCCACCACATCTGAGTGACCGTTTAAATATTTCGTGCATGAATGCAACACCAGATCGGCGCCCAATGCCAGTGGATTTTGCAATGCCGGGCTTAAAAAAGTGTTGTCGACCACGCTGACCGCGCCAGCTTCACGCGCCAGCTGACAGATTTTCGCAATATCCACCACGCGAAGCAGCGGGTTGCTTGGGCTTTCTACCAGCACCAGTTTCGGTTTTTCCGCCAATGCGGCCTGCAATGCCTGCTCATCACCTTGATCGACAAACAGGACGCGGTAACAGCCACGTTTTGCCAGACTGTCAAACAGTCGGTAGCTCCCGCCGTAGCAGTCATGCGGTGCGACCAGCAGATCGCCTGGCTTGAGGAAGACCGTGGTCACCAGATGAATCGCCGACATGCCAGTATTGGTCAGCACAGCACCTGCACCGCCTTCCAGTTCCGCCAGCGCACGCTGAACAACATCGCGCGTTGGGTTGCCGCGACGCGAATAGTCATGGGCGCGAGGTTCATTAAATCCGGTAAAGTTATAGGTGCTGGAGAGGTGAATCGGCGGGACAACGCAACCGTACTGTTCGTCGTCATTTAACCCGCTACGCACTGCGATGGTGGCCTGTTTACGCGTCATATTGAGGAGATCCTGGCTGAGTCGGTGAAAAGTCAGACACCAGAGTAATCATAGTTACGATAGCCGTCAATACATCTGGACATCTAAACTTCTTTGCGTATAGATTGAGCAAACTGGAAATAGCCGTTAAAATTATATGCATTAGCGTACATCTGCGTCGGCTTACTTCGTGTCAGGGCCACGCCACTACGATAAACTACGCGCAATTATGGTCCGGGCTCAGGTTCTGGCCTCAATATTAATGACGAAGAGGATTAGGTATCTCATGGCTGAATGGAGCGGCGAATATATCAGCCCATACGCTGAGCACGGTAAGAAGAGTGAGCAAGTCAAAAAAATTACGGTTTCCATTCCTCTGAAGGTGTTAAAAATCCTTACCGATGAACGCACGCGTCGTCAGGTGAACAACCTGCGCCACGCCACCAACAGCGAACTGCTGTGTGAAGCGTTTCTGCATGCTTTTACTGGGCAACCCTTACCCAACGATGACGACCTGCGTAAAGAACGCAGTGATGAAATCCCGGAAGAAGCAAAGGTAATCATGCGTGAACTGGGTATCAACCCGGAAACGTGGGAATACTGATAGTTAGAACGGCAATGGGCATGTAGAGGCGGGAATGCTCCCGCCTTTTCTCACAGTGTTACTTACTAATACCATTGAGTTTATTCAATGTTTCTTCCATTTTGAGCGTTTCCGTACGGTTCAATGGATAGAAATAAATCAGAATGACCGCCGCCAAAAACAGGCATAGCGCCGGCAAGAGATTCGCCATCGTATAAATATTTTCCTGCACAATGCTGGTTTGCACTGCACCACCTGTTGACGATGATTGATAGCCAATGATAGCCAACATAAAGCCACCAATCGCCCCTGCGCATGCCTGACCAACCTTGCGCGCAAAGAAGTTCACACCATAAACCGTGCCATCCTCGCGATCGCCAGTGACATACTGATGGTAGTCACAAACATCAGTCATAAACGCCCAAATCATCAGGTTGAATAACCCTGCACCCAGCGTCGCCAGGAACAAGAAAACCAGATAGACCTTTGCATCCGTAATGTGGACAAAGTACATAATCACATACATGACCACGGCAAAAAGCAACGCGCCTACGCTGGCTTCTTTTTTACCAAACCGCTTCGTGAGCCAGGATGCCGATGGTGCCAGCAAAACCAGGGAACCAAAGGTAAACAGCAACGCGACTGACATCGCCTCTTTATTGTGGAAATAGTCATTAAACAGGTAAGTCATGTTGGTACCGGACAACCCCTGATTAATTACAATCAGCAAATCCACAACCACTAAAACAATCAGCGCCTTATTGCGTGCCAGTCCCTTCAGCAACACCGAAACGGGCATGCTCTCTTTTCTCTCCACGCGCACGCGCTCCGTCGTTAAATGACAGGTCAAGGATAAAAAGATCAAGCCCAGCACTGCGCAACCAATGGAAATCCAGAAGAAGTGTTGCCCGGAAATCACCTGGCTTCCATCCACCAGGGTGGTGTACATCAGGATTGGAATGAAAAAGCCAGTTGCCCCACCGCCAATTGCTGACCCAACGCTACGCCAGGTTGAAAGCGATACACGATCTTCAGGATTCGAGCTAATCGCCGCAGACATAGCACCGTACGGAATACTCACGGTCGATAACAGCGAACCGTAAATGAAATAGGAGCAGCAGATGTAGATGATTTTCGCCGTATAAGAAAAATCATTCACAAACGGCAGGAACAGGACAACCGCAATGATGCAAAATGGATACTTCATGCGACGCACCCACGGGTTGAAACGTCCATGTACCGTCAGTTTAGAGGTATCGCATAAGCGCCCTACACCAACATCAACGAACGCATCAAAGAGTTTGGTCACAAAATAGAGTGAGCCAACAATAACGCCGGAAATACCGAGGACGTTAGTGTAATAAATCATTAAAAAACTATTAACTAAGCCAAGAATAAAACAGGTTCCGAGGTCACCACATAAATAACCAATTTTATCTCTAATTCCGAAAGGCCTGACGGCAGTGGTTTCATTATTTCCGATAATAGTTCCATCATTAGACATGATGTCAACTCCTTAGACATATTATTCACACAAACTATGCTTATCGACGTAATCAGCCGATACGAAAACTATTACCGATTAAAAGTTATAACCAAGACCGACACGATAACGGGTCTGACGATCGTCTGTCGTTGTTGTGTTATAACCCGAGGAAACGTTGCCAACCTCAACAAATGGAACCCAGGAGCCTAATTTGTACGCCACGCGGAAGTTATATTCATAATCATCTTTCCGGTTGTTATATAAATCTTCGCTATCGGCAATTTTATAAATACCATTTAACTCAAACATCCAGTCATTGACGTTATAACCAAGCCAGGCTTCCGGACGATAGACCATGCGGTCATCTTTGCCGTCAGTGTTTCTACGCATGTACTCCTGACGATAGCGGAACGCGGTCCACCAGTTGTCGTTGATGTTGTACTGCACGCGGATATAAGGCTTATAAATCGCGATATTATCGCCCGTTTCGATCGCAATGCCGGGCTGCCAGACAAGACCCTGCCAGGTGAACTGGTAGCTTGCGGTATACTCGTTGCCATTACTTTCCATATTATTCCACGCATCATTTGACTGCGTGTTTTCGGAACGAGAAATGGCTTCTACTGCCACACCAAAACCCGTGGCAAAACGGTGAGACATATACACACGATCGTAATTACGTCCATCGTCATAATATTCATGCCGGTAATCAACATAACCCGCTTGTGCGGCCGCAGAGAATAATGGAATCAGTAATAACGCAGATTTAAATTTCATGACAATCCCTCTTCACACTCAATAACGGAAATAATCCATCTCGTTTGTCCATAAAATGGGAAAACAAAAAGGCTTTTAGATTAATTTTATATTTCCACGAAAGTGTATTTTAGAAAGAAAGCAGAAACCTTTGGTATTTTGCCAGGAACTGGTAAAAGTGGCAAAAGACAGAAGATAAAAAGGATGCAGATCACCAGTTGTAATATTTTACTGAAAAAGTAAAACACCGTTTTACTTATTAAATAAAATAGATTATTCAATGCATCAATATATATTTCAGTTCTGAAACGCAGAAACAAAAAAAGCGCCGTAAGGCGCTTTTTTCTGACAGCTGAAACTTACTTGCTGCCTGGGATGCTGAAACGCTTGTTGAAGCGATCAACACGGCCACCGGTAGCAACATCACGCTGCTTGCCAGTATAGAACGGGTGGCACTGACCGCACACGTCCAGGTTCAGATCGTGACCGACGGTAGAGCGGATTTTCATGACGTTACCGCAAGAGCAGTTTGCAGTAATTTCTTCGTATTTCGGGTGAATATCTTTTTTCATGGGAAAACCTCGGTTTAAGGCCGCGTCGCTCTTCCAGCCCTAACGCCAGACACCACGCGATGTTAATTATTCCCCGTCACCTTTCACGCTGCATCAACAGCCTGAAACTCTCGGGTAATGGTCATTGTTTGACGCAATCAATTTGCATCAAAGGCGGCGAATCATACAGAAATTAACCTGCTCATGCAAACTGATCCGCATTCTACCCTCCACTAATGTGTATACTAACCCGCCAGATTTCAAGTCAGGATGATTCAATGCCCGTTGCGCACGTTGCCTTACCTGTTCCGCTACCTCGCACCTTTGACTACCTCCTGCCGGAAGGCTTGAGTGCCAAAGCCGGGTGTCGTGTACGCGTGCCCTTTGGCAAGCAGCAGGAGCGCGTGGGTATTGTCCTTTCCGTCAGCGAGCACAGTGAACTGCCGCGGAGCGAATTGAAAGCCGTTCTCGAAGTGCTGGACAGCGAACCGGTCTACTCGACCTCCGTCTGGCGTCTGCTGTTGTGGGCGGCTGATTATTATCATCATCCCATCGGTGACGTACTGTTTCACGCTCTGCCAATTTTACTGCGCCAGGGACGCCCGGCGACAAACGCGCCCATGTGGTACTGGTTTGCTACTGAAGAAGGCCAGGTTATTGACCTCAACAGCCTGAAGCGTTCTCCCAAGCAGCAACAGGCGCTGGCTGCGCTACGCCAGGGGAAAATCTGGCGCGACCAGGTGGCTGAACTGGAATTTAATGATGCCGCATTACAGGCACTGCGGAAAAAAGGGCTGTGCGATCTGGCGAGCGAAACACCAGGCTTTAGCGACTGGCGTACGCACTACGCGGTTTCCGGTGAGCGTCTGCGGCTGAACACCGAGCAGGCCACCGCCGTCGGGGCGATTCACAGCGCCTCAGACAGTTTTAGCGCCTGGCTATTAGCGGGCGTAACGGGATCAGGCAAAACAGAGGTCTATCTCAGCGTTCTGGAAAACGTCCTTGCCCAAGGCAAGCAGGCGCTGGTGATGGTGCCGGAGATTGGCCTGACGCCGCAAACTATTGCCCGTTTTCGCGAACGTTTTAATGCGCCGGTCGAAGTCCTGCACTCCGGTTTAAACGACAGTGAACGTCTTTCAGCCTGGCTGAAAGCAAAAAATGGCGAGGCGGCGATTGTTATCGGCACGCGTTCTTCGCTGTTTACGCCGTTTAAAAATCTCGGCGTGATTGTCATCGACGAAGAACACGACAGCTCTTATAAACAGCAGGAAGGCTGGCGCTATCATGCGCGCGACCTCGCGGTTTACCGCGCCCATAGTGAGCAGATCCCGATTATTCTCGGCTCAGCCACTCCGGCACTGGAAACGCTGTGTAACGTGCGGCAGAACAAATACCGCATGCTGCGCCTGACGCGCCGCGCCGGAAATGCGCGCCCAGCCACTCAGCACGTGCTGGATCTCAAAGGTCAGCAAGTGCAGGCCGGACTCGCCCCTGCTCTAATCGCCCGTATGCGTCAGCACCTGCAGGCGGATAACCAGGTGATCCTGTTTTTGAACCGTCGTGGTTTTGCGCCTGCGCTGCTGTGCCACGACTGTGGTTGGATTGCAGAATGTCCGCGTTGCGATCACTACTACACGCTACATCAGGCGCAGCACCACCTGCGTTGCCACCACTGCGACAGCCAGCGCCCAATACCGCGTCAGTGCCCTTCCTGTGGTTCAACGCATATGGTTCCGGTAGGACTCGGCACCGAACAGCTTGAGCAGGCTCTGGCACCTTTTTTCCCCGGTGTGCCAATTTCACGTATAGACCGCGACACCACCAGCCGTAAAGGGTCGCTGGAGCAGCATCTGGCGGAAGTGCATCGCGGCGGCGCACGAATTCTTATAGGCACGCAAATGCTGGCCAAAGGCCACCACTTCCCGGACGTCACTCTGGTGGCGCTGCTGGACGTTGACGGCGCGCTATTCTCCGCAGATTTCCGGTCAGCAGAACGCTTCGCCCAGCTCTATACGCAGGTCTCTGGCCGTGCCGGACGCGCCGGGAAGCAAGGCGAAGTGGTGCTGCAAACGCACCATCCTGAACATCCGCTGCTGCAAACCTTGCTGTATAAAGGCTATGACGCGTTTGCCGAACAGGCGCTGGCCGAGCGACAAACGCTCCAGCTTCCACCGTGGACCAGCCATGTGATCGTGCGGGCAGAAGACCATAACAACCAGCATGCACCAATGTTCTTGCAGCAGCTACGGAATCTCATTCAAGCCAGCCCGTTGGCCGATGACAAACTCTGGGTGCTCGGCCCGGTTCCCGCACTGGCGCCCAAACGCGGTGGTCGTTATCGTTGGCAAATATTGTTGCAACATCCATCACGAATTCGTCTGCAACATATCGTCAGCGGCACGCTGGCACTGATCAATACGCTACCCGATGCACGCAAGGTTAAATGGGTGCTGGATGTCGATCCCATCGAGGGATAACCCCTCACGATGCGAGGCGGATCGTAAAATTAAAGATCCATCACACTTTTTATGAAAATTCTGTAACCGCTTCCATTCACTATCTGATAAAAATGTTTCAGATGAAGGTTATCCAGGGACGAGTCTGTGCCAGCAGCTCTCTGGCGAGGAGAAAGAGTGAAACCGAATAAGCAGGTTGCCGCCGCTACGATGAAAGATGTTGCTCTGAAGGCGAAAGTCTCAACGGCAACCGTATCCCGCGCATTAATGAACCCGGACAAAGTCTCACAGTCAACCCGTAACAAGGTTGAGCAGGCAGCGCTGGAAGTGGGATATCTACCCCAATCAATGGGACGTAACGTTAAGCGTAATGAGTCACGTACCATTCTGGTGATTGTGCCGGATATCTGCGATCCGTTTTTTAGCGAAGTGATTCGTGGCATCGAAGTGACTGCCGCAGAACAGGGATACCTGGTGCTTATTGGCGACTGCGCGCACCAGAATCAGCAGGAAAAGACGTTTCTTAACCTCATTATCACCAAGCAGATCGATGGCATGGTACTGCTCAGCTCGCGCCTGCCGTTTGATGCCAGCGTGGAAGAACAGCGCAATTTACCGCCGATGGTCATGTCGAACGAGTTCGCGCCAGAGCTGGAACTCCCTACCGTGCACATTGATAACCTCACCGCCGCCTTTAACGCGATGAATTATCTGCTGGAACTGGGGCATAAACGCATTGGTTGTATCGCCGGCCCCGAAGATATGCCGCTGTGCCATTACCGTCTGCAAGGCTACGTTCAGGCATTACGCCGCAGCGGAATTACGGTCGATCCGCATTTCATCGCGCGCGGTGACTTTACCTATGAAGCGGGAGCCAATGCGTTGAAGCAGCTCCTTGAACTACCGCAGCCGCCTACCGCTGTCTTTTGTCACAGCGACGTCATGGCGCTGGGCGCACTCTCTTACGCCAAACGTCAGGGTCTGAAAGTCCCTGATGATTTATCCATTATTGGCTTTGATAACATTTCGCTCACGGAATTTTGTGATCCACCCCTGACAACCGTCGCACAGCCGCGTTTCGATATCGGACGTGAAGCTATGCTGTTACTGCTCGATCAATTACAAGGGCAGAGCGTCAGCAGTGGCTCACGTTTACTGGACTGCGAGCTTATTATTCGGGGTACTACCCGGGCACTGACGTAAAGTAAAGTGCTTTCGGACTCCCCTGTCTGGTCAAAGGCCCGCCGCTTAAGTAACATGGCGGGCTGACGAACGAATAAATACAGCGAAACGATAGTGGCACAACGAGATTATGTACGTCGCGGCCAACCGGCACCTTCGCGGCGCAAGAAGAGCACATCACGGAAAAAACAACGCAATACGCCTGCGGTATCGCCCGCAATGGTTGCTATTGCTGCAGCCGTACTCGTGACCTTTATCGGTGGTCTGTACTTCATTACGCATCACAAGAAAGAAGAGTCCGAAACGCTGCAAAACCAGAAAGTCACCGGTAATGGCATTCCGCCAAAACCGGAAGAGCGCTGGCGATACATCAAAGAGCTGGAAAGCCGTCAGCCTGGCGTACGTGCGCCTACCGAACCGTCTGCGGGCGGCGAGGTGCTGAATGCCGACCAGCTAACCAATGAGCAGCGCCAGCTATTGGCGCAAATGCAGGCTGATATGCGTCAACAGCCGACACAGCTCAACGAAGTACCGTGGAACGAGCAAACGCCTGAACAGCGCCAGCAAACGCTGCAGCGTCAGCGTCAGGTGCAACAGCAGCAGTGGAATAACGCACAGCAGCAGGCTCAGCAGCCGCGTCCACGGGCAACAGAACAGCCGTATCAGCAGCAGCAAACGCGTACAGCACAAGCCGCGCCGGTACAGCAGCCGAAAGCGCAGCCAAAACCGGCGGCGCAACAGCCGTATCAGGATCTGCTGCAAACGCCTGCGCATACCACCGCCGCTCAGCCGAAAACGCAACCGGCCGCGCCAATAACGAATGAAACGCAACCGCCAAAACAGACGGCGGAGAAAAAAGATGAACGCCGCTGGATGGTTCAGTGCGGGTCATTTAAAGGCGCTGAGCAGGCAGAAACCGTGCGCGCGCAGCTGGCCTTTGAAGGGTTCAACTCGCGTATTACCACCAATAACGGCTGGAATCGCGTGGTCATTGGTCCGGTCAAAGGCAAAGAGAATGCCGACAACACCATCAGCCGCCTGAAGGTTGCTGGTCACACAAACTGCATTCGACTCGCCACTGGGGGTTGAAACCCCCAAAATCCCCCCCATCTATACTTGCATTACGCCCCGCATCCTGTGCGGGGCCTGTATTCTGCATTTGTAACCAAGGGGTCTGCTCGTGACAACAATAGTAAGCGTACGCCGTAACGGCCATGTGGTAATCGCCGGTGATGGTCAGGCCACACTGGGTAACACCGTAATGAAAGGCAACGTGAAGAAAGTCCGCCGTCTGTATAACGACAAAGTCATTGCGGGCTTTGCGGGCGGTACTGCGGATGCATTCACGCTGTTCGAACTGTTCGAACGCAAGCTGGAAATGCACCAGGGTCACCTGGTGAAAGCGGCCGTTGAACTGGCAAAAGACTGGCGTACCGACCGTATGCTGCGCAAACTCGAAGCGCTGCTGGCCGTCGCAGATGAAACTGCATCGCTCATCATCACCGGTAACGGCGACGTCATCCAGCCAGAAAACGATCTGATTGCTATCGGCTCCGGCGGTCCCTACGCCCAGGCTGCTGCACGCGCTCTGCTTGAAAATACCGAGCTTGGCGCACGCGAGATTGCTGAGAAAGCGTTGGATATTGCAGGGGATATCTGCATTTATACCAACCACTTCCATACCATCGAAGAATTGAACTCCAAAGCGTAAGGATCCCCCATGTCTGAAATGACCCCACGCGAAATTGTCAGCGAACTGAACAAACACATCATCGGCCAGGATAACGCTAAGCGTTCCGTGGCGATCGCCCTGCGTAACCGCTGGCGTCGTATGCAGCTCAACGAAGAGTTGCGTCATGAAGTCACGCCGAAAAACATTCTGATGATTGGCCCGACCGGTGTCGGTAAAACCGAAATCGCCCGTCGTCTGGCAAAACTGGCCAACGCGCCGTTCATCAAAGTTGAAGCAACAAAATTCACCGAAGTCGGCTATGTTGGTAAAGAAGTAGATTCCATCATCCGCGATCTGACCGACGCTGCCATTAAGATGGTCCGCGTGCAGGCAATCGAGAAAAACCGCTTCCGTGCCGAAGAGATGGCGGAAGAGCGCATTCTCGACGTGCTGATCCCACCTGCTAAAAATAACTGGGGACAGTCAGAGCAGCCGCAGGAACCTTCTGCAGCGCGTCAGGCATTCCGTAAAAAACTGCGTGAAGGCCAGCTGGATGATAAAGAGATCGAAATCGATCTCGCGGCCGCACCGATGGGCGTTGAAATTATGGCGCCTCCAGGAATGGAAGAGATGACCAGCCAGCTGCAGTCCATGTTCCAGAACCTGGGCGGTCAGAAGCAAAAACCGCGTAAGCTGAAAATCAAAGACGCGATGAAGCTGCTGATTGAAGAAGAAGCGGCCAAACTGGTGAACCCGGAAGAGCTGAAACAAGAAGCTATCGACGCCGTTGAGCAGCACGGGATCGTGTTTATCGACGAAATCGACAAAATCTGTAAGCGCGGCGAATCCTCCGGCCCGGACGTGTCCCGTGAAGGCGTGCAGCGCGACCTGCTGCCGCTGGTTGAAGGCTGCACGGTCTCCACCAAGCACGGCATGGTGAAAACAGATCACATTCTGTTTATCGCTTCTGGTGCATTCCAGGTAGCCAAACCGTCCGACCTGATCCCAGAACTGCAGGGGCGTCTGCCGATTCGTGTCGAGCTGCAGGCGCTGACCACCAGCGATTTTGAGCGTATCCTTACCGAACCGAATGCCTCCATCACCGTCCAGTACAAAGCGCTGATGGCGACTGAAGGTGTGGACATCAACTTCACTGAATCCGGTATTAAACGCATTGCCGAAGCGGCCTGGCAGGTTAACGAAACCACCGAAAACATCGGTGCACGTCGTCTGCATACCGTTCTGGAACGTCTGATGGAAGATATTTCCTATGATGCGAGCGATTTGAACGGCCAAAGCATCACAATTGATGCCGAATATGTGAGCAAACATCTGGAT
Organism: Citrobacter sp. MGH105; assembly: GCF_001037485.2. Lineage (NCBI taxonomy): Bacteria > Pseudomonadati > Pseudomonadota > Gammaproteobacteria > Enterobacterales > Enterobacteriaceae > Citrobacter > Citrobacter sp. MGH105. The sequence goes on from NZ_CP073048.1 coordinate 4,871,607, forward strand.
GCGCTGGTCGCAGATGAAGATCTGAGCCGTTTTATCCTATAATCGCGTTCAATGCATTTTCATCACTGTTGATGGGGCTGATAAAGCCCCATTTTTATTGGCGCTAAATATGACTGAACAACAACAAATTAGCCGCTCACAAGCCTGGCTGGAAAGTTTACGACCTAAGACCTTACCGCTCGCCTTCGCGGCGATCATCGTCGGTACGGCATTAGCATGGTGGCAAGGATACTTCGATCCGCTGGTTGCTCTGCTGGCATTGATTACGGCAGGACTGCTGCAAATTCTGTCCAATCTCGCTAACGACTATGGCGATGCCGTTAAAGGCAGCGACAAACCCGACCGTATTGGACCGCTGCGCGGTATGCAAAAAGGGGTCATCACCCAACAGCAGATGAAGCGCGCGCTGATCGTCACCGTGGTGCTGATCTGTCTGTCCGGGCTGGCCCTGGTAGCTGTAGCCTGTCACACGCTGGCGGATTTTGTCGGTTTCCTGGTGCTCGGCGGCCTGTCGATTATCGCCGCGATCACCTACACCGTGGGTAATCGCCCTTACGGATATATCGGCCTGGGCGATATTTCTGTGCTGGTATTCTTCGGCTGGCTCAGCGTAATGGGAAGTTGGTACCTGCAGGCGCATACGTTGATTCCAGCGCTGATTCTGCCTGCCACCGCCTGCGGCCTGCTGGCAACCGCCGTGCTCAACGTCAACAACCTGCGCGATATCAACAGCGACAGAGAAAACGGCAAGAACACGCTGGTCGTGCGTTTAGGCGCTGTCAATGCCCGCCGCTACCACGCCTGTCTGCTGATGGGCACGCTGGTCTGTCTGGCACTGTTCAACCTGTTCTCACTGCAAAGCCTGTGGGGATGGCTGTTTATCCTCGCCGCTCCGCTGCTGATCAAACAGGCTCGCTATGTAATGCGCGAGATGGACCCGGCTGCAATGCGTCCGATGCTGGAACGCACCGTAAAAGCGGCACTATTAACTAACCTACTGTTTGTCGTTGGGATTTTCTTAAGTCAGTGGTCTCTTTAACTGACAAATATCAATTAACAATTGATGATTTTGCCAACAGTACACATAGCGCGATATACTAAAAATTCTCGCAGCAACTGAACGTTAAGCCTATGAAATACGATACATCCGAGCTTTGTGACATCTATCAGGAAGATGTCAACGTCGTGGAACCGCTGTTCTCTAACTTTGGAGGACGGTCGTCGTTTGGCGGACAAATCATCACGGTAAAATGTTTCGAGGACAACGGGTTGCTGTACGATCTGCTCGAACAAAACGGCCGTGGTCGCATTCTGCTGGTCGATGGCGGCGGTTCTGTCCGTCGTGCGCTGGTCGATGCCGAACTGGCACGGCTGGCCGTACAGAATGAATGGGAAGGTCTGGTCATCTACGGCTCAGTACGCCAGGTAGACGATCTGGAAGAACTGGATATCGGCATTCAGGCGATTGCCGCAATTCCGGTAGGCGCTTCCGGTGAAGGCATTGGGGAAAGCGATGTGCGCGTCAACTTTGGCGGCGTGACGTTCTTCTCCGGCGACCACCTGTACGCCGATAACACCGGGATAATCCTCTCCGAAGACCCGCTCGATATCGAGTGATCAAAAAGGCACCGCAAGGTGCCTTTTTTTATGCGTTGTCGCTGATTGCCGGATGTCGGCTCACGCCTTATCCGGCCTACAGGTATCCGCATTCTAAATCCTCTATAGATTTCGCGTCAGGGCAAGGCGGCAAGTAAGTGAATCCCCAGGAGCATAGGCCACTATGTGACTGGGGTGAACGCACGCAGCCAACGCCGCCATAACGTGAAATATGACGAGGATTAGACTTCTTCCATACGACCCAGCAGGGCATGCAGACGATCCTGCCAGCCGCTCTGCTGTTCTTTCAGGCTGTTGTTCTCACGCTCCAGTTCTTCACGCTGCTGCTGTGCAGTCTGAACTTCCTGCGACAGTGAGTTGTTCTTTTCTTTCAGCTCTTCGATTTCCATCTGCAACAGCGTGATGGTATCAATCGCCTGCTGTACTTTTGCTTCCAGTTTCTCAAACACTTCTAATGACATCGTCATACCTCTCCTGAATTGCAAGGCGTTGATGGATAAAAATCCTCGTCCCGATAACCGGCGACGCCTTAATAAAAACGAGCGCACTCTACTTAACACCGATTGTATGAAGCCGCGTCATCCCTGTCCAGCGGCATCCCGCGCAGATTGCGGTTTGCAACACTTTTAGTCTTTCTCCTGGTGACATTACTGTCATAACTCTTAAGTGTTAACAGGTTGATCAGTGAAATGATTCAGCTCACACTATTTTTGTATAACAAATACCTCACAATGGCGCGAAAACGCTCATTTTGTTGATGCAGTACACACATTTTAATTTCGATATTTCTCGTTTTTGCGCGTTAACGATAAATTAACAGTGTGCCTACCGGCTCCGGGGATGTCAGTGACCTTCTCGCACACAATAAACATTAAACTCTCTTCAGGATCCGATTATGAGTCAAACATCAACCTTAAAAGGCCAGTGCATTGCTGAATTCCTCGGTACCGGGTTGTTGATTTTCTTCGGTGTGGGCTGTGTCGCTGCACTTAAAGTGGCTGGGGCTACTTTCGGTCAGTGGGAAATCAGTGTCATCTGGGGTCTGGGGGTAGCGATGGCTATCTATCTGACCGCAGGCGTTTCTGGTGCACACCTGAATCCCGCGGTAACCATCGCACTCTGGCTGTTCGCCTGTTTTGATAAACGCAAAGTTGTTCCTTTTATTATTTCGCAAATTGCCGGCGCCTTTTGCGCAGCGGCACTGGTTTACGGGCTTTATTACAATCTTTTCCTCGATTTCGAACAAACTAACCATATCGTACGCGGCAGTACCGAGAGCCTGGGTCTGGCAGGTACTTTCTCCACCTATCCAAACCCGCATATCAATTTTGTGCAGGCCTTCGCGGTTGAAATGGTCATTACCGCTATTCTAATGGGGCTGATTCTGGCTCTGACCGACGATGGTAACGGTGTACCTCGTGGTCCGCTGGCACCACTGCTGATCGGCTTGTTGATTGCCGTTATTGGTGCTTCCATGGGTCCGCTGACAGGTTTTGCGATGAACCCGGCACGTGACTTCGGACCGAAACTCTTCGCCTGGATGGCCGGATGGGGTGAGATTGCCTTCACGGGTGGTCGCGATATCCCTTACTTCCTGGTTCCGGTGTTTGGCCCGATTACCGGCGCGATTTTGGGCGCATGGGCATATCGCAAACTGATTGGTCGTCATTTACCGTGCGATGTCTGCGCGATTGAAGAAAAAGACGTTGCGGCCAACACTCAACAAAAAGCTTCGCAGTAATGTGACTACGGGACAAAAAATTATGACTGAAAAAAAATATATCGTTGCGCTCGACCAGGGCACCACCAGCTCCCGCGCGGTCGTAATGGACCACGATGCGAATATCGTTGCCGTTTCACAGCGCGAATTCGAACAAATTTACCCGAAAGCAGGTTGGGTAGAACATGACCCGATGGAAATTTGGGCGACCCAAAGCTCCACGCTGGTAGAAGTTCTGGCGAAAGCCGATATCAGTTCCGATGAAATTGCAGCGATCGGTATTACCAACCAGCGTGAAACCACCATTGTCTGGGAACGCGAAACCGGTAAACCTATCTATAACGCGATTGTGTGGCAGTGTCGTCGTACCGCGGATATCTGCGAAAAGCTCAAGCGCGACGGTATGGAAGAGTACATCCGTAATAATACAGGTCTGGTCATTGACCCGTACTTCTCCGGCACCAAAGTGAAGTGGATCCTCGACCACGTAGAAGGCTCACGTGAGCGCGCTCGTCGCGGCGAACTGCTGTTCGGTACCGTAGATACCTGGCTTATCTGGAAAATGACGCAGGGACGTGTACACGTCACGGATTACACCAACGCCTCACGTACCATGCTGTTCAACATCCACTCCCTGGACTGGGATGACACGATGCTGGATGCGCTGGATATTCCGCGTGCAATGCTGCCGGAAGTACGTCGTTCTTCTGAAGTGTACGGCCAAACCAACATCGGTGGTAAAGGCGGCATTCGTATTCCTATCTCCGGTATCGCTGGTGACCAGCAGGCGGCGCTGTTTGGCCAGCTGTGCGTGAAGGAAGGGATGGCGAAAAATACTTACGGTACCGGCTGCTTCATGCTGATGAACACCGGCGAGAAAGCCGTTAAGTCCGAAAACGGACTGCTGACCACCATCGCCTGCGGACCGACCGGGGAAGTGAACTACGCGCTGGAAGGTGCGGTATTTATGGCTGGCGCATCTATCCAGTGGCTGCGTGATGAAATGAAACTCATCAGCGATGCGTTCGACTCCGAATATTTCGCCACCAAAGTGAAAGACACCAACGGCGTGTACGTCGTTCCGGCATTTACTGGCCTGGGTGCACCATACTGGGACCCGTATGCTCGCGGCGCCATCTTTGGTCTGACCCGTGGGGTAAACTCCAACCACATCATCCGTGCCACGCTTGAGTCTATTGCATATCAGACTCGTGATGTTCTGGAAGCAATGCAGGCTGACTCCGGTATTCGCCTGCACGCCCTACGCGTCGATGGCGGTGCGGTCGCCAACAACTTCCTGATGCAGTTCCAGTCCGACATTCTCGGCACGCGCGTTGAGCGCCCGGAAGTCCGCGAAGTCACCGCATTGGGTGCGGCATACCTGGCCGGTCTGGCAGTAGGCTTCTGGCAGAATCTGGATGAGCTGCAGGAAAAAGCGGTCATCGAGCGTGAATTCCGCCCAGGCATCGAAACCACCGAACGTAACTTCCGTTACAGCGGCTGGAAAAAAGCGGTCAAACGCGCCATGGCATGGGAAGATCACGACGAGTAATACGTCATAGCCGGATGGCAACTGTGCCTTATCCGGCAATATCTTCGTGCGGGGGCAACCCCGCACACACATCAATAATCTCGCCCCCTCCCCTGTGCTACACTTCGCGCCATTCCTTTCAGCTACGAGTTTGCAATGAGACGAGAACTTGCCATTGAATTTTCACGCGTGACCGAAGCGGCCGCGCTGGCTGGCTATAAATGGCTGGGCCGCGGCGACAAAAATACCGCTGACGGCGCGGCGGTAAACGCCATGCGTATTATGCTCAACCAGGTCAATATCGACGGCACCATCGTGATTGGCGAGGGTGAGATCGATGAAGCACCGATGCTGTTTATCGGTGAGAAAGTCGGGACCGGTCTTGGTGATGCGGTCGACATCGCCGTCGATCCTATCGAAGGCACACGCATGACGGCAATGGGTCAGGCAAACGCGCTGGCCGTACTGGCTGTTGGCGATAAAGGCTGCTTCCTGAACGCGCCAGACATGTACATGGAAAAGCTGATTGTCGGCCCAGGCGCAAAAGGGTCTATCGACCTGAACCTGTCGCTGGAAGCCAACCTGCAGAACGTTGCCGCTGCACTCAATAAGCCGCTGAGTGAACTGACCGTCACCATTCTGGCCAAGCCACGCCATGATGAAACGATCGCCGAAATGCAAAAATTGGGCGTGCGCGTCTTTGCTATTCCAGACGGTGACGTTGCTGCCTCCATTCTGACATGCATGCCAGACAGTGAAGTTGACGTGCTGTACGGCATTGGCGGCGCACCGGAAGGCGTCGTTTCGGCCGCCGTTATCCGCGCGCTGGACGGTGACATGCAGGGCCGTTTGCTGGCACGTCATGACGTCAAAGGCGACAGCGAAGAAAACCGTCGCATTGGCGAACAGGAACTGGCTCGTTGCGCCGCCATGGGCATTGAAGCGGGCAAAGCGCTGCGCCTCGATGAAATGGCGCGTAGCGACAACGTCATTTTCTCTGCCACCGGCATCACCAAAGGCGATTTGCTGGAAGGGATTAGCCGCAAAGGCAATATCGCAACCACCGAAACGCTGCTGATCCGCGGTAAATCACGTACGATCCGCCGCATTCAGTCGATTCACTACCTCGATCGCAAAGATCCCGATGTGCAGGCGCACATCCTGTAATTGATTTGATCAATAGAGCCTTCCAGCCCATATGGGCTGGAAATCTTTCGTCCAACGAACGAAGATAAGGCAATCAAAGCAGACAGGAGAGAACCATGGCAGATTGGGTAACAGGCAAAGTCACGAAGGTACAGAACTGGACCGATGCCCTGTTTAGTTTGACCGTGCGAGCTCCGGTTCTTCCTTTCACTGCAGGTCAATTCACCAAGCTTGGCCTTGAGATCGAGGGCGAGCGCGTCCAGCGCGCCTATTCTTACGTCAATGCCCCTGATAACCCCGATTTAGAGTTTTATCTGGTGACGGTTCCCGACGGCAAACTCAGCCCTCGTCTGGCAGCACTGAAGCCTGGCGATGAAGTCCAGGTGGTGAGTGAAGCTGCTGGTTTCTTCGTGCTGGATGAAGTCCCCGATTGCGACACGCTGTGGATGCTGGCAACCGGCACGGCTATCGGCCCATACTTGTCGATTCTGCAATTAGGCAAAGACCTGGATCGCTTCAAAAATCTGGTGCTGGTCCACGCCGCGCGCTATGCCGCCGATTTGAGCTATCTGCCGTTGATGCAGGCGCTGGAAAAGCGCTACGAAGGTAAATTACGCATCCAGACGGTGGTCAGCCGTGAAACCGTGGCAGATTCGCTGACCGGGCGTGTACCGGCGCTAATTGAAAGCGGTGAACTGGAAAAAGCGGTCGGGCTGCCAATGGATAAAGAAACCTGTCATGTGATGCTGTGCGGAAACCCGCAGATGGTACGCGACACGCAGCAGTTGCTGAAGGACACCCGGCAGATGACCAAACACCTGCGCCGCCGACCAGGCCATATGACCGCAGAGCACTACTGGTAAGAACGTTTCAATGCCCGGTAAACACCCGGGCATTTTGCCGGATGGCGCTTACACTTATCCGGCCTACGAGTCAGCTCTGTACTTTACGTCCTGCGTATCCTTACCATATTTATTTGCGTCCTGGGTGCCAATGAACGCCCCCAGATCGATAAGCATGCCGACCAGAATCAACGTTGGAACAAAGCGGCCTACCGCCCATTGCCAGACGCCGGGTAACATCGCCCAATTTCCGGCCAGCAGCATCCACGCCAGAATCATCAACAGCGCCCACGCTCCGGAACGCCCCCGGTCATGCAGACGTTTTACCGTCACTGCCGCCGTTGGCCATAGCAGACACACCAGACAAAAAGCCGCGGTCTGAATATCGAGTAATTGTTTGCTCGCCAGCGAAAACAAAACCAGCATGCCGACGATCCATAGGCCAATCCAAATCCAGAAATCACGGCGCCCGATGCGCCCTTTAAATGAGAATAACCACTGCTGTATGGTCATGTAAGTTCCTTTATTATTACCTTCCAGAACAGTTTACCCTTTTGACAAGCTCGACGGTTACCGTTTTAATCGTGAGCAGTGAGAATGAAAGGTACGATTGATGAAGCACGGATTTACACTGTTTTTATTATTGTTTTCAGCCTTAACCGCCAGCCCTGCGGCATTGGCGGAAGAGCCATCGACGGCAACCACAGCCCCCTATTTACTGGCGGGCGCGCCGACCTTTGACCTGTCGATTAGCCAGTTTCGCGAAAACTTTAATACACAGAATCCGAAGCTGATCCTGAATGAGTTCCGCGCCATCGACAGCAGTCGCGATCGGGCAAATCTCACCCGCGCGGCCAGCAAAATCAATGAAAACCTGTATGCGTCTTCCGCCCTTGAGCGCGGCACCCTGAAAATCAAAAGCATGCAAATAACCTGGTTACCAATTCAGGGACCAGAGCAAAAGGCAGCTAAAGCGAAAGCGCTGGAATACATGACCGCCGTCATCCGCACCGTCGCACCGCTACTGACGAAGGAACAGAGCCAGAAAAAGCTACAAAAACTGCTCGCCGCAGGCAAAGGTAAGCACTATTACGCCGAAACAGAAGGCGCAATTCGCTATGTCGTAGCAGATAACGGTGAAAAGGGGCTGACCTTCGCTGTTGAACCGATTAAGCTGGCTCTATCTGAAAACCTCGAAGGGTCGAATTCCCCCTAAATTATTCACGTTTCAGGAAGGCGGCGACGCAACGAATCCCCAGGAGCTTACATCAGTAAGTGACTGGGGTGAGAGAGTACAGCCAACGCACCTGCAACGTGGAGAATGACGGGGAAATGACAAAAAGCAAAGCCTTTCGGGGGATGAATCTCTATACTGTTTCACAGACCATGCTGCCCTGAGGGGCGGCCATATTCCTTAATTCGCTGACAAGCGTGGAGAAATGAAATGCGACATCCTTTAGTGATGGGTAACTGGAAACTGAACGGCAGCCGCCACATGGTAAACGAACTGGTTGCTAATCTGCGTAAAGAACTGGCTGGCGTTGCTGGCTGTGCAGTAGCGATTGCTCCGCCGGAAATGTATATCGACCTGGCGAAACACGCCGCTGCCGGTAGCCACATCATTCTGGGCGCGCAGAACGTTGACCTGAACCTGTCTGGCGCATTCACTGGTGAAACAAGTGCTGAAATGCTGAAAGACATCGGCGCACAGTACATCATTATCGGTCACTCTGAGCGTCGTACTTACCACAAAGAATCTGACGAGCTGATCGCTAAAAAATTCGCCGTGCTGAAAGAGCAGGGTCTGACTCCAGTTCTGTGCATCGGTGAAACCGAAGCAGAAAACGAAGCGGGCAAAACTGAAGAAGTTTGTGCACGTCAGATCGACGCGGTTCTGAAAACTCAGGGCGCGGCAGCATTCGAAGGCGTCGTTATCGCTTACGAACCAGTATGGGCTATCGGTACCGGTAAATCTGCAACTCCTGCTCAGGCTCAGGCTGTTCACAAATTTATTCGTGACCACATTGCTAAAGCTGACGCGAAAATCGCTGAGCAAGTAATCATCCAGTACGGCGGTTCTGTAAACGCAGCTAACGCGGCAGAACTGTTTGCTCAGCCGGACATCGACGGCGCGCTGGTTGGTGGTGCTTCTCTGAAAGCAGACGCCTTCGCCGTCATCGTTAAAGCAGCAGAAGCCGCTAAACAGGCTTAAGTTGTTAAGGCGGGAGGAGCACTCCTCCCGCTGTATTAACTACCAGTATCCCAACCAGTGCCACCAGAAGGCGCCGGTCACCCCCCAAATGGTCAGGTTGACCACACTCATCACCAGGCCCGTTTTCCACCACTCCGCCAGCGTGACATAGCCCGAACCAAAGATGATCGGCGCAGTACCCGTGCCATAGTGCGTGAGCGACATCATCAGGGAGGAGGAGAAACCGAGCATTAAACCAAGCAATGCTGGCGGCGCGCCGAGGCCTAATCCTGCGGCGAAGAACGCAGCGAACATAGCCGTAATATGCGCAGTAGTGCTGGCGAAAAAGTAGTGCGAGTAGACGTAAAGCAGAATCAACAGCAGCGTTGCAACACTCCAGTGCACGCCAAGATGGTCGATTGCACTACCAACGCTGGTTGCCAGCCATCCCACCAACCCCAGTTTGCTGAGAAAATCCGCCATCATCACCAGCGCGGCAAACCAGACTATCGTATCCCATGCCCCGCGGCATTTAAGAATGTCATCCCAGCTCAATACGCCCGCCATCAATAGAATCGACAAACCAATTAACGCGGCGCTAGTGGGGTTTACGCTCCAGGCACTGCCCATCAGCATCGCTGGAACACCCGCCCACAGGCAGAGCAGCAAAATGAACACTGCCAGGGTGATTTTTTCTGCCAGTGATAGTGGACCCAGCGCATCCAGTTTTTGCCGCGCGAACTGCGGCGCATTTGGCGTGCGCGTGATAGCTGGCGGATAGAGCCACCAGATTACAATCGGCATGACAACCAGTGATACCAGAGCGGGAAGAAGCGCCGCAATAGCCCACATTCCCCAGGTCATGTTCAGCACGCCATCCGTCCCCTTCGTCAAAAAGCTGACGATTAACGGGTTAGGTGCGGTCGCGGTGATGAACATTGCCGAGCTGATCGGGTTAATGTTGTAGTTCACCAGCGCGAGATAACGGCCCGTTGAGCCATTCTCGGCATGGCCTGGCTGCGAGCCGAGGCTTTCCGCAATCGCCCGCATTACCGGGTGGATAATGCCGCCTCCACGCGCGGTATTGCTTGGCGTTACGGGTGCAATTAGCGTTTCCGCAAGGGTTAATGCCCACGCAATACCCAGCGTTCTTTTACCAAATAGCGCAATAAACCCGTAGCCAATACGCGCTCCCAGGCCAGTCTTTAACAGACTTTGCGACAGCATAATGGATAAACCAATCAGCCAGATTAACTGGTTCGAAAAGCCACTCAACGCATCGTTCAACGCCGCGGAGGGTTTGCCGGGGTTAGTAACGCCAGTCATCGCCACCAGCATAATCGCCACAATCGCAATTGCGCCAATGGGCATAGCTTTACCGATAATCGCAGCGATCGTACCAATAAACAGTGCCAGCAAGTGCCACGCTTGCGGGGTTACGTCAGGAGGACACGGGATAACAAACCAGATGGTCAGCGTAATCACGAGCGAGATGATGGCAGGCCAACAGCGGATAGGGGTCAAACTGTCCATGAATCAATCCTTGAGTTTCCAGTGCGCAAATCTGCGCTCAGGCATTAACCGATATTGCCGCGCATAATACAATTCACTCACTCACAAAACATAAAATTAACATTTTGATACAGCTACAGTTTTCCTAACACCGTAAACCAGGCGTAATCCAGCGGCAGAAGAATCAAATACGTTGCCGCCGCCAGTGCGATACACAGCAGCATCCCCGCCCTTGCAGGTACTTTCCCGAGCGCCATCGCCACTACGATCGGTGAAGCCTGGTACGGCAACAGTGGCGTTGAATAACCCAGCACCTGGATCATAATCACCGACAGCAGCGGGAATCCCGTCGCATCGGCAAAACTTTGCGCCAACGTGGTATACAGCGCCGGAACACCGTTCGCCGTCATAATAAAATTAAGCGCAGTGGTAATACCGGTCAGCGCGAGGAAACTGGTAAACGGCTTTTCCGCATCCAGCGGCATCACCTGTAACAGCGCTTCGCCAACAGCGCTACCAATACCGGTCTGCGTGACGGTGATCGCCAGCCCCAGAATACCCGCCACATAAATACAGGTACGAATGTTGACCCCAGTGGAAAACTCGTCGCCATTGATAAAGCCAACCCGTGGTAGCAATGTGATAACTGCCGCCGCCAGCCCGGTCCACGCGGGGCCAATGCCGTGCCAGCTTTCGCTTACCCACAAGAACAGCACCACCGCTAACATCCAGGCCAGACGTTTTTCATCCCGGCTCATCGGCTCCGGCGGCGTGAGATCGCGCGGCGCATGCGGCTTGCCAGGGAACAACCAGCAGATAAGCACAATGAGCACCGCGCCTTTAAGCCAACCCAGAACCGGCGTATGCAGCAGCAAATAGGGAAGATAATTGAGGTGGATGCCGTAAGAGCCTTCCGCCGCGCCGCTCATCACCAGAATGCGGAGGACGCAAAGCCGCCAAAAATCACATCCGGTGGCGCGATTTTGGCGACCATCGCCACGGCAAAGAACAGCAGCGCCGTTATAAACTCCGGCAGCAGCGACGTAGCCCAGAGCAGAATGGTGATACCAACCACCAGAGAGGGGATAAACAGAGGGTGTGTAAGCCAGAGCGACATGCCTGTCTCCTGTTGTTTTTTTCAACAAGAATACGGGGACAGGCATGCGGAGTAAACGCCAGATTAGGTGGGGTTAACGCAGAATATCACATTGATGATCCTGAATTTCCTCAGCGGAGGCGAGATTCAGTGCCAGCAGATTGCGCTGAGTAGCCAGCAGGACAAAGGATTCGTCGCTCTGGCGCACCATCGCCAACGCATAGCTGCCCATATGCTCTCGCGCATCCGGCACCTCTTCCGCCAGCATCATAAACGGGCTGCGTTGTGCCAGTTCATTTTCCGTGACGCGACGCGCCAGATATTCATGACCGCGCAGCCCACCCGGTAATGGTAGCCAGCGGGTGCTGATTTTCGCCAGGTTGTCATCCAGCTGCTTTCTGACATCGGTTCGCAGGCAGGAGATATGAATATGCAGGTGATTTTGCGTACGCCCGCTACGTGAATTAATGGTCAGAGAGATTGCTTTGTCAGGGATTTCCTGGCCGTATTTTTGGCTCATAAAGCTACGCGCCTGCCAGGCCAGCCAGAAAAAGTTCGGCGTGCCTGATTTCAACAGCAGCGGACTTTCCGTACCGTTGATCCGCCAGGTAGGCATCAACAGATATTGCAGTGGGCCGTTACGGTCTTTGAACACCACATATCCGGCATCCGGCTTTACTTCAGCGCATGGGGCGGGGTCCTGCTGCTGCAACTGGTGCGGCAGGCATTGCTGAAGAACGATCTGGCGTAATGCGTCCGGGTTGCCGGTGAATTTCCAGTACCCGATACCTGCAGCGGCGGCGACCACAATCACCGCCAGTAAAAGATAGCCTGCTTTTTTCATTACGCGTTTCCTGTATCCCATTGAAGGGCAAGAGTAACGCAAAACCATGACAAATAAAAAACCCGGTCGCGTTAGGCCACCGGGTCGGTAAATCACAGACTTATTTATCGTTTACTGATTTGGTCGAACGTACCGCCGTTAGAGAAGTGCTCTTTCTGCGCTTTCGTCCAGCCGCCAAACTCTTCGTCGATAGTGAACAGCTTCAGCTTCGGAAATGCGTTTTCGTATTTCTTCGCGACTTCTGCATCACGTGGACGGTAGAAGTTTTTCGCTGCTATCTCCTGACCTTCCGGCGAGTAGAGATACTTCAGGTAAGCTTCCGCTACCGCCTTGGTGTCTTTCTTTTCCACCACTTTATCAACCACGGATACGGTCGGCTCCGCGAGAATAGATTCACTCGGGGTCACTATCTCGAATTTATCTTTGCCCAGCTCGTTCGTTGCCAACAGCGCTTCGTTTTCCCAGGCAATCAGCACATCACCGATACCACGTTCAACGAAGGTATTGGTTGAGCCACGTGCGCCAGAATCGAGTACCTCAACGTTTTTATACAGGGCCTTCACAAAGTCTTGTGCCTTGGCCTGATCGTTGTTGTTGTGGTGCAGGGCATAGCCCCATGCCGCCAGATAGTTCCAGCGAGCTCCGCCGGAGCTTTTCGGGTTTGGCGTAATGACCGACACGCCCGGTTTGATTAAATCGTTCCAGTCATGAATTTGTTTGGGATTGCCTTTGCGGACCAGGAACACGATGGTGGAGGTGTAAGGCGCAGAATTATCCGGCAGGCGTTTAATCCAGTTTTTATCGATACGGCCACGTTCAGCAATGGCATCCACGTCGTAAGCAAGTGCCAGCGTCACAACATCGGCTTCAATGCCGTTGATGACGGAAGTCGCCTGTTTACCCGAACCGCCGTGCGACTGGCGGATCACAACGTTGTCGCCCGTTTCCTGCTTCCAGTGCGCGCTGAAGGCCTTATTGTACTGCTCGTACAATTCACGCGTTGGATCGTACGATACGTTAAGTAACTGAATATCCTTTGCCAGAACGCTGGTCGATGCCAGCAATAATGTTAACCCTACGCCCCATTTGTTCATCGCCCAGCTCTCTTAGGTAGTGTTGTGATGAGCAAAGCGTGCCAGAAAGGCATCCAAACATTAAAGAATAAAAAAAGATTTGCTATATCTTGGGGGAATATATGGAGTCGAGTTTTTGCCTGATGGCGCTACGCTTATCAGGCCTACGATTTGCATCATGTAGGCCGGATAAGGCGCAAGCCGCCATCCGGCAATTGCAATTAGTACAGTTTTTTCGCGCAGTCCAGCCAGTCACCTTTGAACGGACGCTTCATGTTTTCGATAGCGTCGATGATGTCGTGGTGAACCAGCTGCTCGTTCTGAATACCTACGCAGCGACCGCCGTGACCTTCCAGCAGAAGTTCAATGGCATAGGCGCCCATACGGGATGCCAGGATACGGTCGTAAGGAACCGGGGAACCACCACGCTGAATGTGACCCAGTACGGTTGCACGCGTTTCACGACCCGTTTCTTTCTCAATGTAATGCGCCAGTTCGTCAACGTCACACATGTGTTCAGTGATCGCTACGATTGCGTGTTTTTTACCTTTCGCGATGCCCGCTTTGATTTCAGTAACCAAATCGTCACGGCTGAATTCCACTTCCGGAACCACCACGAACTCACAGCCACCGGCAATCGCTGCTGCCAGGGTCAGGTCACCACAGTAGCGGCCCATCACTTCAACGATAGAAATACGCTGGTGAGAAGAAGATGTATCACGCAGACGGTCAATCGCTTCGACAACGGTACCCAGCGCGGTGAAGTAACCGATGGTGTAGTCGGTACCTTTGATATCGTTATCGATAGTGCCCGGCAGACCGATGCATGGGAAGCCCATTTCGGTCAGGCGTTTTGCACCCATGTAAGAACCGTCACCCCCGATAACAACCAGGGCGTCGATGCCACGCTTCTTCAGGTTTTCGATCGCCACCGCACGTACGTTTTCATCACGGAATTCCGGGAAGCGAGCAGAACCGAGGAAAGTACCGCCACGGTTGATCATGTCGGACACGCTGTAGCGGTCAAGCTGGACCATACGGTCTTCATACAAACCCAGGTAGCCATCATGGATCCCCATGACTTCCAGCCCTTCCGTCAACGCTGCACGTACAACACCACGGATTGCTGCGTTCATGCCCGGCGCATCACCGCCGCTTGTCAACACACCGATTTTCTTAATCATGACTACCTCTGAACTTTGGAATGCAAAATGAAATCTGCTGCCGGAAGTCGATTCCGCATATCGAAACGATCCAACGAATATGCAGATAGTATAACAATCACTTCCTGCTGAATTGATTCAGGTCAGGCCAAATGGTGGTAATTTATACACAAAATGCTGGCCCGGTTCACTTTTTTTACAACGAATTATGAAAGCTCAAACATCTTGCCTTCCTTGGGTACGACTGAACAGGGATCCTGATGAATGATGACATCCGATCCCGGGAAACGCCGTAAAATTGCCTGCTCAACCTGTTCAGCCACTAAATGCGCCTGAACGAGCGGCAGATTATCTTCCATTTCCAAATGAATCTGAATAAAGCGAGTCGGCCCTGACTGCCGCGTGCGAAGATCGTGAGCGCCGCTGACTCCAGGCCATGACGTCACGATATCAATAATTTCCTGACGTTCCTCATCGGGTAAAGCGCGATCCAGCAAAGATTGCACTGCCTCATACCCCATGCGTAATGCGCTATATAAAATATAGATGCCAATCCCGAGCGCAAACAAGGCATCTGCACGATGCCAGCCATACCATGCCAGCCCGAGCGCAATGAGAATCGCACCGTTCATCATAACATCAGACTGATAATGAAGCATATCTGCCCGAACGGCCTGACTTTGCGTGCGCTTCACTACCCAGCGCTGAAACGAGACCAGAATGATTGTACACACTAACGCAATGATGGTGACAACCACCCCAACGCCAGGATCTTTCATCGGCGTGGGTTGGATGAGATGCTGAATCCCGGTCAGGAATAAAAACAGCGCCGAACCAGAAATAAACATGCTTTGCGCCAACGCCGCCAGCGATTCCGCTTTTCCGTGTCCGAACGTATGCTCATCATCGGCCGGTTGCAGCGAATAGCGCACCACCAACAGGTTGGTTAACGACGCCGCGATGTCCACCAGAGAATCCACCAGTGCAGCCAGAATACTGACCGATCCGGTGTACCACCACGCGAAAATTTTGATCAAAAGTAACAGCGATGCCATCACGGTTGCCGCGATTGCCGCCCGGCTCACCAGCCGCCCATAGGTTTGATTCATAAACACTCCTGCCAGGATATGCCGCTAGTATAACGGATGAAGTAAAACAGTCAGGCAATAACCGAGGGACAAATTTTGGGCAAAAAAAACCCCCACATCATGTGGGGGAAGACAGGGATGGTGTCTATGGCAAGGAAAACAGGGTTACTACTGGGAACGTGAGTTGCTACTACTCAATAAATTCAACGATGAGCTTTTTTTCCAGTGCGCTACATCGCGCAGTTGCTCCATTCGTTGTTCATGTTTCTCATTTAAAACCGCTTGCTGCTCTGGCGTTAACAGGCGATACATCTGGTTGCGGATCCTGGCTATTTCAACCTGGCGGGCAACCTGTTCTTGCGCCATTCTTTCTGCCTGAGCGCGCACTGCGCTTTCATCAAATTTCTCTGCGGTGACAAGGCGATGCATTGTCTCCATTTCGCTAACATTAACAGGAGGCTGTTCGTGTCTTGCCTGCTGCATTAAATCTCGCATCTGTTGACGTTGATGTTCGGTTAAACTGATACCGTCAAACATGTGGCTCTGAACGCTGCGTTGCGATGAGCCTTCACCCAGGTGCCAGTGATCGCCTGTGACGACTTCAGCTGCATGGCTAAATGTACTGAGTGCCAGCGTTGAGGCCATGACGGCAGCGGTAACTTTGCCCATCACTTGCTCCCAAAATCTTTTCTGTCGCGATTCAACGAGAGACAGTTTACGATTCGGGCTGCAAACATGCGTCAGGGGGTGTAAAACAACGTAAAGTCATAGATTAGCGACGCCTGATGACGTAATTTCTGCCTCGGAGGTACGTAAACAATGAATAAAATCCTGTTAGTTGATGATGACCGAGAGCTGACTTCCCTGTTAAAGGAGTTGCTCGAAATGGAAGGTTTCGATGTGCTGGTTGCCTATGATGGGGAACAGGCGCTTGAGCTTCTGGATGACAGCATCGATTTACTTTTGCTCGACGTCATGATGCCGAAGAAAAACGGCATTGATACGCTGAAAGCACTTCGTCAGACACACCAGACACCCGTAATCATGCTGACCGCTCGCGGCAGCGAATTGGATCGCGTACTTGGCCTTGAGCTGGGCGCGGACGACTATTTACCTAAACCGTTTAACGACCGTGAACTGGTCGCGCGCATCCGCGCTATTCTGCGTCGCTCACACTGGAGCGAACAGCAGCAGAACAGCGATAACGGTTCGCCGACGCTGGAAGTTGATGCGTTAAGCCTTAATCCGGGTCGCCAGGAAGCCAGCTTTGACGGGCAAATTCTGGAGTTAACCGGCACCGAATTCACCCTGCTCTATTTGCTGGCTCAGCATCTCGGTCAGGTGGTTTCGCGTGAGCACCTGAGCCAGGAAGTGCTGGGCAAACGCCTGACGCCTTTCGATCGCGCGATCGACATGCATATCTCGAACCTGCGTCGTAAGCTGCCAGAGCGTAAAGACGGACACCCGTGGTTTAAAACCCTGCGTGGTCGCGGCTACCTGATGGTCTCCGCTTCATGATAGGGAGCTTAACCGCACGCATCTTTGCCATCTTCTGGTTGACGCTGGCGCTGGTGTTGATGTTGGTACTGATGTTACCCAAGCTCGACTCACGCCAGATGACCGAGCTACTGGACAGCGAGCAGCGCCAGGGGTTAATGATTGAGCAACATGTTGAAGCTGAACTGGCGAACGATCCACCCAACGATTTGATGTGGTGGCGTCGCTTGTTTCGGGCGATAGACAAGTGGGCGCCGCCAGGACAGCGGTTATTACTTGTTACGACGGAAGGACGCGTGATCGGCGCAGAACGCAACGAAATGCAGATCATTCGTAACTTTATTGGTCAGGCCGATAACGCCGACCATCCGCAAAAGAAAAAATACGGTCGCGTTGAGATGGTCGGGCCTTTCTCCGTCAGAGACGGTGAAGATAACTACCAGTTGTATCTCATACGACCTGCCAGCAGCTCACAATCTGACTTTATCAACCTGCTGTTCGACCGACCGCTGTTGTTGCTGATCGTCACCATGTTAGTCAGCTCACCGCTATTGCTTTGGCTTGCCTGGAGTCTGGCGAAACCGGCGCGTAAGTTGAAAAACGCGGCGGATGAAGTAGCTCAGGGTAACCTGCGTCAGCATCCAGAGCTGGAAGCCGGTCCGCAGGAGTTCCTGGCGGCAGGCGCAAGCTTTAACCAGATGGTGACGGCATTGGAACGGATGATGACCACACAGCAACGCCTGCTGTCGGACATCTCTCACGAGCTGAGAACACCGCTAACGCGTCTGCAACTGGGCACCGCTCTGCTGCGCCGTCGTAGCGGTGAGAGCAAAGAGCTGGAGCGCATTGAAACAGAAGCACACCGACTGGACAGCATGATCAACGACCTGCTGGTGATGTCGCGTAATCAGCAGAAAAACGCGCTGGTCAGCGAAACAGTGAAAGCTAATCAGCTTTGGAGTGAAGTGCTGGATAACGCCGCCTTTGAAGCTGAGCAGATGGGTAAATCACTCACGGTGAATTTCCCGCCGGGTCCGTGGCCGCTGTACGGTAACCCAAATGCGTTGGAAAGTGCGCTGGAAAACATTGTGCGCAATGCCCTGCGCTATTCACATACGAAGATTGAAGTTGGCTTCGCGGTGGATATCGACGGGATTACCATCACCGTGGACGACGATGGCCCAGGCGTTAGCCCTGAAGACAGAGAACAAATTTTTCGTCCGTTCTATCGTACCGATGAGGCGCGCGATCGCGAGTCTGGCGGAACAGGTCTGGGTCTGGCGATTGTGGAAACCGCGATCCAGCAGCATCGTGGCTGGGTGAAGGCCGAAGACAGCCCGCTGGGTGGTTTACGGCTGGTGATTTGGTTACCGCTGTATAAACGCGCTTAACAGGCTTCCCCGGTCATTTATTGCCGGGGAAGCACTCACGTTATGCTGCCGCAGCCGCTAGCTTTTGCTTTTTAATCCGCTTCACCAGAATTGTCGAACAGATAAAGCCCATTAAGCTGAACGCAATCATCACGCTAAAGACATAGTTGTAGCCAGTGATGCCGCTATTGGTATCCAGCAAATAGCCGTACAACGTGTACGCAAACATCGCTGGCATATAACCGATGATGCAACCAAATGCCATTGCCGAGCCCGCATACTCACGTGGGGTACCGATCTCATCCATCGGCGCGAAGAAAATGGCGCGCTGTGAGAAGATAATCGCTCCGAACCCTAATGTCGCCGCCATACCGATATACACGTTCATTGTTTGATGCGGTAACTGCATGAACACAAGCATCGCCACAGCAGAGATCAGGAACGTCCACTTCAGATACACTGTCGGTGATTTAGCAACTTTATCTGCCAACATTCCGCCAATCGGCCCACCTACCATTTTTAACGCATACTGGTTGATGATGCCGTACGCACCGACGAGAGCTACCGGCAGCATATAGATATCTTTTAAGAACGGGATAAAGTAAGTCAGTCCACAGTACGCGGCATAAACGAAGAAAATACCTAAAGAAGCCAGCCAAACATTAGGGCAGGACAAAACATGTTTGATACCCTTTAACACTTCCATGTTGGCACTGGTTTTCTCGCCGCCTTTCACTTTGTCATCATCGACAATAAAGTACGTCACAATACCTGCCACAAGCGTAATTACCGTATAGAACAACAGGCCCGCCTGCATCCCCGCTTTACCTTCACCAAACTGGACGAAAACAAACAGAGCGCCAGATGCAACGATAACATCCACCACGCCACGTCCGGCCTCTAAAAAGCCGAACATGCGTCCTTGTTCTTCTTTCGTTCCCAGCAAACGAACGGCTTTCAGCAACACCGGCCAATAAACCACATCGGCAAAGAAAGCCATCGCGGCAAAGCAAATGAGATAACCAGTAAATGACGGTAGCGTTGCCAGATATAAGCCACATAACCCAACGCCAATCAGACCGAACGGTAATAATATTTTCTTGGAGTAACGATCTGCGATATAGAGAGAAAGAAAAAGTCCGGTTGTCTGAACAATCGTATAAACCGTAAAGCTCAACCCAATTTGCGTATTAGTTAAACCCCAGTCATTCTGCATTGGCACATAGAAAACATCTTTCATACTTGAAAGCTTGAATATCGTGCCGCCGCCTAAAATCAAAAAACAGAGCCTTGCCCATTTATTCATGAACATGATTAAACCCTCATTGCTTGTTGAGAGAAATATCTAAATTAAATTGTATAATTAATAAAGCCAAGGGATTACTTTCATAATCCTTTCCGCATTTAATAATATTTTAAGAAAACTAATTAATTGCCTATAAACTTGTCACATATATCACGAATGTATTTTATTTGGGCAAGAGCATGTTCTTTTTCCTGCGCCAGTCGCGCATCAACCATGTTGCTGTCAGGCAGCGGCGTATAACTTGCATCGCGCCATGGGATCCATGGATTATCACCCTCATCGTCGAAGCGAAATGCAGGGGCATAATATTCAACTTCTTCTTCCAGGCCAAAAGCATGTACTTGCGGTTTATCTTCACCTAAAAGTAATAATGCCTTAAGCATTTCTTCCATGGGTAAATCGCCGTGTCCTGAACGACAAGCCTCATGCCCCCAGCCTTTACCTTCTTTAATAATTTTTGCGTCTTTGATATGCACCTGAGTGATCAGAGGAGACATAACCTCTAACGCAGAAAGCGGCTGCTCATTGGCATTAATCATGTTGCCAAAATCAAACAGAATAGAGAGATTTTTCATCCCGCTATTGTTAACCAGCGTCACCAGCTCATGGCCTTGCAGATCTTCATGCTGTTCGATAGTAAAGCTTAGTCCGCAATCGTCATACTGAGACAGCCACGCAATATCATTGGCAATCTTCGCCATAACATCGTTGAGATGCCCTTCATAACGCGGGTAGAAACGCACTGAAGTTGCACCAGTAGCAACAGCAATACGGATGGCATCCGTCAATGTCGCCTTATCCGATGCGCTCGTTTCGATATGCACATCCAGATTATATTTTTTGGCCTTCTCTTTAAAATCGTGTAGCTGCTGATCGTTCAGTTTCTGCAGTGATTGGGACTCACCATCCTCAACATGTATTTTTACACCCTTCAATTTTTGCTGATGCGCAATATCCAGAAGATCCCCCGGCAGGACTCTCTCGTAGCGCATATTCAGATGAAAAGCATAAGCATGTAGGTACAGCGGTATATTTCTCGCGCGTTCCGCAAGAAGTTCTTGGTTACATTTTCCCATTATTTTTCTCATTCATCGCGAATAACAAGTTCCACTGATTCAAGTCTCCAGTATTCGAAATCAACCTGAACCACTTTTTTATCTCGGGTAGCCCGATGTTTTTCTACTAAAATTCCATACGTATTAGGCGCAACACCCAGCTCTTTGCAGGCCACTTCTGGCATATTGACCGGTTTAAAAATCATTTCTTTGATATTTAAAACATGGCCAAACGCATCTTCCCAGACGCTGGCAAAAGACTGATTGCCCAATTTATTAATGAATCCTGGCGCAACATCAGCATCAATATAGGATTCATGGTAAAACACTTTATGTGAATCAAGACCGCACCAGCCGGTAACTAAATAGCGGTCACCGGAGGAGAGAAAAACATCATCAACATGATGCGGAACTGTATCAATGGTTTCTTTGGTTAAATAATCCCAAAAAGGCTTACGTCCCTGAGCACAGGCTTCAGCATTGAAGCTGGAAAGTGATTTAGGGTTATAAATAAATCGCTTCGACGAAATAAACCAACCACTGCGGTTCTTGCGGAAAATACGCGCATCGATCTCAAGCTCAATCAGAACCTGACGTAAGGTCATACGCTTTGCATCCAGCAGCTCACATAACTCCCTTTCCGAAGGCAATTTGGACCCCGCTGGTAAATTCTTCTCGTTTAACCAGCTTTCAAAGCGCTCCCTGAGCACATCAACATTGTTTTTCTTTTTCATTTCGCCAATCTGGTTTAAACCAATTTGAAGCTAAGATATTTGAGTGCAGGAAATACTCAAGTTTTTTTTCAACGCAGAGTTTCTTTTTGTGGGCCAGGTATCAAGAATGGCTTTGAAGCAAACCGTGACCGTCAGGTTTTTGCCCGGTTTTGTACGCAGGGAGATGAACCACAGGGAGAGGTAAATCAGGTGTCGCCACCTGATTTAATTGTAAGATGAAGGTGGGTTTATTTTCCCCACAAACGACGGGAATTGTCTTCGATCTTGCCGCTTAGACGGCGCTTTTGCATCGTTCTGGTCCAGCTTTTTGATAACCCGGCAGCCGACAGTAAACGGTGATATTGCGAATCATCAAACGGCATATGCCAGGCGATAGCAATGGCCTCCCGCACGCTGACGTCGCTCACGCGTGACGCCAGGATCAACGGCGCGTCTGCTGACACCTGACCAGGCGCGATGACGCTGCACAGCCAGCCTGTCTTACCCGCATCCTGCATCTGGCTGGCCATATCGCTGATGCCAAAATGGAAATTCAGCTTAAAGCATGGCGAGCGCGGCTGCGTGACCTGAATCAGCGCCTCTCCCCACTGGAAAATGTCGCCAATATACACATTCTCTTCAGTCAGCCCCTCAGTAGAGAGGTTCTCACCAAACGCGGGGGCGACAAATAGCTCCGCCTGCTCCGGAAACGCTTGTCTCCAGTGCTGATAGTGTTCACGCGGATAGTGACACAGCGCGCGATCCGGCCCGCCGTGAATTTTCGTTTCCGCTTGTTCATCCCCCGTCAGCCCCAGTTCGGTCAGCATCAACTCACCGTCAATCTGGACTTTAGCAATCGCGCTGGGACGGCTTCCCGTGTAGTCCCGAACTTTGCCCGTAAAAACATCGACCGGATATCGCATCTGTTCCCTCTCCCGATAAATTTCCCCCATTACACCACATTTATTTTACCCCAGTCGCTCAAAATGAGAGCACGGTTCACATGAAACTTAGGGACACATGCTATCAATGTAATCTGGTTTTGAAACATCATTTCAAATAAGGAGTCGACAACGTGACTGGTCAATCGCAATTTGCTGGCGTCTGGTGTCCTTCCATTACGCCAATGGACAATGATGGCAAGATCGATCTCAACGGTCTAAGCCTGCATCTCAAACGCCTTACCGAGGCCAAAATCGACGTGATTTTGCTGATGGGCAGCATCGGGGAATTTGCCTCCTTTACGCTCGAAGAAAGGCTGCTGCTGATCCGCGAGGCCCGCGCCATGAGCTCGCTAAAGATGGTCGCCAACGTCTCATCCACCTGCCAGAATGATGTTTTATTGATGGCGCAGGAAGCGTATCGCGCAGGTTACGATGCCGTGATGATCCTGCCGCCCTACTACTACGGACAAACGGCGAAACAGCTGCTGAGCTACTTCCGTCAGTTGGGGCAGAAACTCAGCGGCAAATGGTTTGCTTATAACTTCCCGGCACGCACCGGCTGCGATTTAACCCCCGAACTGGTAGCCACCCTCGCCGCCGAGTTCCCGAATTTCGCTGGCATTAAAGACACCGTCGACTGCCAGTCCCATACCCGCAGTATGATTCAGACCACCCGCGCCGTGCGGGAGGATTTTGCCGTGCTGTCCGGCTATGACGAATACTACATTCCCAACCTGTTAGCAGGTGGCGCGGGGATAATTTCAGGGTTGAACAACGTCATGCCGGAACTGTTTGTCAGCGCGCGGGAAGCGTTTAAACAGGGCGACCTGGCAGCGCTTCGCGATATTCAGGACCAGATTGGCACCTACATGTCCATCTATGCTATCGGCGAAGATTTTGTCACCACCATCAAAACCGTGGTATCGCGTAAGTTTGGCTATTGTACCGGCGTGTCACGTAATGCCGGTGGAGAGTTGAACGAGAGTGAGTGTCGAACAATCGATGAGGTGTTTGTCGTCAAAGGATAAATAATTAAGCCGGATGGTGCAGACCATCCGGCTTAAGAGACTTACTTCACGGTGCCACGAATATCAATTTCTGCCGCCCTTGCTTTGGCCCTTTTCGACCAGATAGACGTGATAATCGGCACCAGAATGGAGGTCACAATCACCGACGTGGCGACCAGGGAAGTTGCTGCCGGTGCCATCGGTTTAAATGCCGGAACCATTTCAGCAATCAGCACAGGCGTAGCAACCGCCGCCCCCGCAGAACTGGAAGCGGCAATCCCCGCCGTACCATCGCCACCACCAATCAGTTTATCGGCGATAATCAATGGAATACCAGTGATGATAATCACCGCCACGCCCAGCAGAATACCCAGCACGCCGGTCTGCGCAATCACGCTCAAATCAATGGTGTTACCTAATGCGAAGGCAAAGAACGGGATCAGCGTCTGCACCGCTTTGCTGAAGAACTCCCGCAGTTCAGGGTCCAGATTCCCCAGCGCAAAGCCAATCAGGAACGGCAATACTGCACCAACAAATACGTGTGGTTCAAACGACGCGATCCCGGCGGTTCCCAGAATCACCATGGTCATCAGCGGGCCAGACTCCAGCGACATCAGGACAAACGCCCCGGCCTCTTCTTTGGTGCCGTACTGCTGCATAATCGAGGCATACAGCCCGCCGTTGGTCATATCCATCGCGGCCACCAGCGCCAGCGTAGACAACCCTGCGAAGAATCCAACCTCTACACCATGTTCCGGCAGAATGCGTGAAGCAATCGCTGCAACCACCCACGCCACCAGAATCTTGGTGATGACTAACGTACCTGATTTACGCAGCACGGTGCCGGTGGCGCTTAGCTTGATCGACGCCCCCATGCAAAAGAACCAGACTGCCAGGATAGGCACCGTACCGGTGATCATACCGTTGGTAAAAGAGCCGAAATATTTGCCGGCGCCGGGGGAAAAGGTGTGACACAACGCGCCCAGGAAAAGCGGCACCAGCATCATACCGCCTGGGATTTTCTCTATCGTACGTTTGATCTGCATTTCCATCACCTGTAGACATAAAAATGGGGCAATTTTTATGGGCGATTGCATCTTGCTTTGAGATGCGCCCGTCTTGATGAAAAGAAGATAGACATTCATAGAGACTATAAAAGTGATCCCACTCGCATAATAAAACCTTGTTTCAATTTAAGTGGATCATTGTTTTTATATTGAGTTTGATCACAAAAAAACCCCACAAACATCGCTTGCAGGGCTTTGTTAAAGCGTAGAACTTATTTTTTTGCTGCGAAACGCGCGGCAGCTTCGTCCCAGTTCACGACGTTCCAGAACTCTTTGATGTAGTCCGGGCGACGGTTCTGGAATTTCAGGTAGTAAGCGTGTTCCCAAACGTCCAGGCCCACGATTGGGAAACCGGAAGCGCCAGAGATAGCTTCACCCATCAGCGGGGAATCCTGGTTGGCGGTGGAAACAACAGCCAGTTTGTCACCTTTCAGAACCAGCCACGCCCAGCCGGAGCCAAAGCGGGTTGCCGCTGCTTTTTCAAATTCAGCTTTGAAGTTGTCAACGGAGCCGAAGTCACGTTCGATAGCCGCTTTCAGGTCGCCCTGCAGCGTAGTACCGGTTTTCAGGCCTTTCCAGAACAGGC
Organism: Citrobacter sp. MGH105; assembly: GCF_001037485.2. Classification (NCBI taxonomy): domain Bacteria; kingdom Pseudomonadati; phylum Pseudomonadota; class Gammaproteobacteria; order Enterobacterales; family Enterobacteriaceae; genus Citrobacter; species Citrobacter sp. MGH105. The sequence goes on from NZ_CP073048.1 coordinate 4,896,975, forward strand.
TGTGGTTAGCGTGACCGCCCGCGTTGTTACGCAGTACGGTTTTCTTGTCTGCTGGCAGTTGATCCAGTTTGGTGATCAGCTCTTCAACGGACAGGCTGGCAAATTCAGGCAGGCTTTCCAGCGCAGCGTTGGCGTTATTTACGTAAGCCTGGTGGTGTTTGGTGTGGTGGATTTCCATCGTCTGCTTATCGAAGTGCGGTTCAAGGGCATCATAAGCGTACGGCAGGGATGGCAGTGTATAACTCATAATCATCTCCAGTATTGTCGGGCGGCCAGTGTTAACGCCGCGTAAGCAGTTGGGTCATTATAGTTAATTAAATGATATTGAAAATGATTATCAATGCCGTACTTTTTACAGGGTCTTAATGAATCAAACCCATTGTTAAAGATGTGAGCCGAATCACCCACTTAACGTGATGATTGCCAACATGCGCAAAAGGACGGCAATCGTTAAAAGGTTAACCACCTGCGTAATTTTTAAACTCGTTAGGTCGGAGGGGTCATTACCGACGATAAAAAATAACGAGGATTAAGTCATGAGTAACGCGATTACGATGGGTATCTTTTGGCATTTGATAGGGGCAGCCAGTGCCGCCTGTTTCTATGCCCCGTTCAAGCAAGTCAAACATTGGTCATGGGAAACGATGTGGTCGGTTGGCGGGATCGTCTCCTGGATAATCCTGCCGTGGACCATCAGCGCCATGTTACTTCCCGATTTCTGGGCCTACTTCAGCTCCTTCAGCCTCTCCACACTGGCGCCGGTATTTCTGTTTGGTGCAATGTGGGGGATTGGCAATATCAACTATGGCCTGACCATGCGCTATCTCGGTATGTCGATGGGTATCGGGATTGCGATAGGTATTACGCTGATTGTCGGCACGCTGATGACCCCGATTATCAACGGCAATTTTGATGTACTGATCAATACCTCTGGTGGCCGCATGACGCTGCTTGGCGTACTGGTCGCGCTGATTGGCGTGGGCATTGTTACCCGTGCCGGTCAGTTAAAAGAACGAAAAATGGGCATCAAAGCGGAAGATTTCAACCTGAAAAAAGGTCTGGTTCTGGCCGTCATGTGCGGTATTTTCTCCGCCGGGATGTCCTTTGCGATGAACGCGGCGAAACCGATGCACGATGCCGCCGCCGCGTTGGGCGTCGATCCGCTGTATGTCGCCCTGCCTAGCTATGTGGTCATTATGGGCGGTGGCGCGCTTGTTAACCTGGGCTTCTGCTTCATTCGTCTGGCAAAAGTGAAGAACTTGTCGATAAAAGCCGACTTCTCGTTAGCCAAACCGCTGATTATCACCAACGTGCTGCTCTCTGCGCTTGGTGGCTTGATGTGGTATCTGCAATTCTTCTTCTACGCCTGGGGCCACGCACGTATTCCGGCGCAGTATGACTATGTAAGCTGGATGCTGCACATGAGCTTCTATGTTCTGTGCGGCGGGATTGTCGGTCTGGTATTGAAAGAGTGGAAAAACGCGGGTCGTCGTCCGGTCAGCGTGCTAAGCCTCGGCTGCGTAGTGATCATTGTCGCGGCAAACATTGTCGGTCTGGGAATGGCCAGCTAAGCATGCTGAGTACTGAGATGACGCCACTGGCTCGGCGTCATCCCGGTTTCCCGCGTAAATACCACCGAAAAGTAGTTACTGTCCTCAAAGCCGCAGCGCATGGAAATCTCGCTAATCATCAACCGACTATGTTTGAGCAGATACTGCGCATGGCAAACCCGCACCTGGCGGAGATACTGGTTGATGGTCATCCCGGTCTGGCTGCGAAACTGCTGGCGCAAAACGCGCTCGCTGCATTGTTCGCGCTCGCAAAACGTATCCAGTTCAAACGCATGCTCATGGCTACCGGCTAACGCGGTGATCAGTTTATCCAGCAGCGTTTCACTGGAGGTCGCCGGTAGCGTATCCGTGGCATAACGATGCCGCTTAAGGTGTGTCACCAACTGCCCGAACAGCAGTTCAGCCATGGTAAAAGCCTGTGCATCACGTTGATTGCTTTCATGCTCAAGCTGGCTTATCACCTGTCGGACCTGGCTCATGCCAACGCTACCGAGTCGCCAGTGCGGCTGCCTCGGCGTACCGTCAAATCCGGGGATCGCCCCTTGCCAGTCAACATTCAGCGTCAACCGCTCCGGGCAGTAGATGATATTTTGCAACACCAGGTCGTTCACGGAGGTGTAGGAGTGTTTATCTTCGGCGCGAATGTAAAACAGATCGCCACGGGTTATCCGGTACGGGCGATCGTTAAGGACATGCAGACCATTACCGCGCCAGACCATGACCAGCTCGCAAAACTCGTGGGTATGCTCAGCAAAGACATCCTGCGGATAACGGTCAGCCACGGCCACAGCCTGCTGCTCATGCGCAAAGAAGTCTGATTTCAGAAGGACCAGATGATTCGCCATCACAATATTCCCTGTCGGATGGCGGCTACGCCTTATCCGACCTACAGATTACGTGACACGTAGGCCGGATAAGGCGTAGCCACCATCCGGCGTTAAGGGACATGATTATCTGAGATTCGGCGGTAAAAAACGTTGATAGCTTTCGCGTTACTGGAGGCGGCTTGCCACAACGAGATCGCGCCCCTGACGAATATCGCGTGGTGACCACTTGAACTCACGACGAAAAAGCGTCGAAAAGTGGTTACTGTCGCCGAATCCGCAGAGATAAGCGATGTCTGTCACGCTGTCATCACTGTGGCGAAGCAGATGCCGGGCCTTGATCAGCCGCAAGCGGTTAAGGTAGCGCTGCGGCGTCAATCCGGTTTGCTGTTTGAGCTGGCGATGCAGAGTGCGCAAAGAGAGGGAAAACTTCTCGGCCAGCGCCTCCCAACACACCTCGTCGGCAAAGTTATCTTCCAGCCACGCCATCAGGAGGTTAAGCCGCGCGTCGTTATCGGTCGCTGCTTCCATCAGGCTGCTTTTACGCAGCAGTACCAGCAACTGCATAAACAGGATCTCGCGATTTGCCGCCGTTGGTGTATCCATCCCCTCACCGAGCGCTTCCATCTGCCCCACCAGTTGTCGAACCTGCTGCAATACCCCCTGATTCACCCGCCAGTGGGAGGGATACTGCCCATTCTGTTCCTGAGGTAAAAGCTGATTCAGCCCAGCCAGAAATTGAAACGCATCCGGGGAGCGATACAACACATTGGTCAGGCACAGATTGTCAGTATGTTCATATAAATGCCGGTCATGATCGCGAACGAAACACACCGTACCGCCGCTGATTGTGTAAGGCTGCCCGTTGAACACATGGATCCCCGTTCCATGTTCGACCACCACAATTTCATGAAAATCATGATGATGCTCTGGAAACGCAGGTTGAGGAAGCCGCGGTTCAATAGCCACTGGCGCTTTACCTGTCGGAAAAAAATCCACGCAATGCAATACCGTCATGATGACATCCTTCCCGATCAAATGAACATGGCTGAATAGTAATTAAGGGTTATCACCCTCACCTTAAATTTTTGACGCCAAAGTGCGTAAACACGGTTAATTCTTCAAGAAATGGCGGGAAAGATCGGGAATTGCGGAAGGCGTCACATCTGCTAAAACAGGTGCTATTAATAGAAATTGTGAACTGCGTCACGTTCACCTTTGCCATGTTGCCAGCCGCTAATTGTGGCTGTCACTGTCAAGAAGGTACGCGTTATCTGGGGTTCTTAGACTGAGTGCAATAAAACTCAGAAGGACCTCGCTATGACTTTTCGCCATTGTGTCGCAGTCGATCTCGGCGCATCCAGTGGGCGCGTAATGCTGGCGCGTTATGACAGTGAACACCGCTCCCTGACGCTACGTGAAATCCACCGCTTCATGAACTGCCTGCAAAAAACAGACGGTTTTGACACCTGGGACATCGACAGCCTGGAAAACGATATTCGTCTTGGCCTGAAAAAAGTCTGCGATGAAGGCATTCGGATAGACAGCATCGGCATTGATACCTGGGGCGTGGATTACGTTCTGATCGATAACGTCGGTCAACGTGTCGGTCTGCCGGTCTCTTACCGTGACAGCCGCACGACCGGCATTATGGCGCAGGCGATGGAACAGCCGGGTAAAGGTGAAATTTACCGCCGTAGCGGCATTCAGTTTCTGCCCTTTAACACCCTGTATCAACTGCGTGCACTGGTTGAACAGCAGCCAGAACTGCTCCCGCAGGTGGCCCATGCCCTGCTGATCCCCGACTACTTCAGCTTTCGCCTGACCGGCAAAATGAACTGGGAATACACCAACGCCACCACCACCCAGCTAGTCAATATCAATACCGACGACTGGGATAACACACTGCTGGCGTGGACCGGGGCAGACAAAGCCTGGTTTGGTCGCCCGACGCATCCAGGGAACGTGATCGGCCACTGGATTTGCCCGCAGAAAAACCAAATTCCGGTTGTCGCCGTCGCCAGTCACGACACGGCCAGTGCGGTCATTGCTTCTCCGCTGGCCGATAAAAACAGCGCCTATCTCTCTTCCGGGACCTGGTCGCTGATGGGCTTTGAGAGCAGAACACCTTATACCAACGATGCGGCGCTGGCAGCGAATATCACCAATGAAGGCGGCGCGGAAGGACGCTACCGTGTCCTGAAAAATATCATGGGGCTATGGCTGCTCCAGCGCGTATTAAAAGAGCGCCAGATTACCGACCTGCCAACGCTTATCAGCCAAACGCAAGCGCTGCCGGCCTGCCAGTTCCTGATAAACCCGAACGACGATCGCTTTATCAACCCCGACGATATGAGTGCAGAAATTCAGGCAGCATGCCGTGAATCAGGCCAACCCGTTCCCCTGCAAAACGCCGAACTGGCGCGCTGTATCTTCGACAGCCTGGCGTTGCTGTACGCCGACATCCTGCAAGAACTGGCACAACTGCGTGGTGCAGCATTTAGCCAACTGCACATTGTCGGTGGCGGCTGCCAGAACACCTTACTGAACCAGCTATGTGCGGATGCCTGCGGCATTCGCGTGATGTCCGGGCCGATTGAGGCTTCCACGCTCGGCAATATTGGCATCCAGCTGATGACGCTGGACGAGCTGAACAACGTCGATGATTTCCGTCAGGTGGTGCGCGCCAACTACGAACTGACCACCTTCATTCCCAATCCTGAAAGTGAAATTGCCCGCTACCAGGCGCAGTTTCAATCACTACGACAGACAAAGGAGCTTTGCGCATGACCACTCAACTTGAACAAGCCTGGGAACTGGCAAAACTGCGTTTCGCCGCGGTAGGTATTGATGTCGAGGCGGCCTTACGCCAGCTCGATCGTCTGCCGGTCTCCATGCACTGCTGGCAGGGCGATGATGTCGCCGGTTTCGAAAATCCGGAAGGCTCGCTCACTGGCGGTATTCAGGCTACTGGTAACTATCCGGGTAAAGCGCGTAACGCCACCGAACTGCGGGCCGATCTGGAGCAGGCGCTGAGCCTGATTCCTGGTCCAAAACGTCTGAATTTGCACGCGATCTATCTGGAATCTGATACGCCGGTTGCACGCGACCAAATCAAACCTGAGCACTTTAAAAACTGGGTGGAGTGGGCGAAAGCGAACCAGTTAGGGCTGGATTTCAACCCATCCTGCTTCTCACACCCGCTGAGCGCCGACGGTTTCACTCTGGCGCACGCCGACGACACCATTCGCCAGTTCTGGATCGATCACTGCAAAGCCAGCCGTCGCGTCTCGGCGTATTTTGGCGAGCAGTTGGGTACACCATCGGTGATGAACATCTGGATCCCGGATGGCATGAAAGACATCACCGTTGACCGTTTAGCGCCGCGCCAGCGTCTGCTGGACGCACTGGACGAAGTGATCAGCGAGAAACTCGACCCGGCGCACCATATCGATGCCGTCGAAAGCAAGCTGTTTGGCATCGGTGCGGAAAGCTACACCGTGGGCTCTAACGAGTTCTACATGGGTTACGCCACCAGCCGCCAGACCGCACTGTGTCTGGATGCGGGCCACTTCCATCCGACTGAAGTGATCTCCGACAAAATTTCCGCCGCCATGCTGTATGTACCGCGCCTGCTGCTGCACGTCAGTCGTCCGGTGCGTTGGGACAGCGATCACGTGGTGCTGCTGGATGATGAAACTCAGGCGATTGCCAGCGAGATCGTTCGCCACAACCTGTTCGACCGCGTACACATTGGCCTCGACTTCTTCGACGCCTCCATTAACCGCATCGCCGCGTGGGTGATCGGCACCCGCAATATGAAAAAAGCCCTGCTGCGCGCGCTGTTAGAACCCACCGAGCAACTGCGTCAACTCGAAGCCAGCGGCGACTACACCGCACGCCTGGCCCTGCTGGAAGAGCAAAAATCGCTGCCGTGGCAGGCCGTCTGGGAGATGTATTGCCAGCGCCATGACACGCCTGCGGGCAGCCAGTGGCTGGACAGCGTGCGCGCTTATGAAAAAGAGATTTTGAGCAAACGTAGCTAACCGTGACGCCAGGCTTGTAGGCCGGATAAGACGCCCCGCGTCGCCATCCGGCAATAAATGAAACACGATTGCCGGATGGCGCTTCGCTTATCCGGCCTATGTAAGACCCGATAACGTTCGGGCAATAAACAGGAACACCGAACATGCAAAAAATTACGACTTCCTGGTTCGTCCAGGGGATGATCAAAGCCACTTCTGATGCGTGGCTGAAAGGCTGGGACGAGCGTAATGGCGGCAACCTGACGTTGCGTCTTGATGAAGCAGATATCGCGCCGTTTAGCGCCGATTTCCACGAAAAACCACGCTATATTGCGCTAAGTCAGCCGATGCCGCTGCTGGCAAACACACCGTTTATCGTCACCGGTTCCGGTAAGTTTTTCCGTAACGTCCAGCTCGATCCCGCGGCAAACTTGGGCGTGGTACAAATAGACAGCGACGGTGCGGGCTACCACATCCTCTGGGGCCTGACCCACGAGGCCGTGCCGACCTCTGAACTGCCGGCTCACTTCCTCTCTCACTGCGAACGCATTAAAGCGACGAACGGTAAAGACCGCGTGATCATGCACTGCCATGCCACCAACCTGATCGCTCTGACCTACGTACTGGAAAACAACACAGCGCTGATTACCCGCAAGCTGTGGGAAGGCAGCACCGAGTGCCTGGTGGTGTTCCCGGATGGCGTTGGCATTCTCCCGTGGATGGTGCCGGGTACAGATGAAATTGGTCAGGCTACCGCCGAGGAAATGCAGAAACACTCGCTGGTACTTTGGCCGTTCCACGGCGTGTTCGGAAGCGGACCTACCCTCGACGAAGCGTTCGGTTTGATAGATACCGCAGAGAAATCCGCCGAAGTTCTGGTCAAAATCTTTTCGATGGGCGGTATGAAGCAGACCATCTCACGTGAAGAGCTGGTCGCACTTGGCAAACGCTTTGGTGTTACGCCGCTGGCAAGCGCCATAGAGCTGTACTGATACCTCCCAACGCAACGCCGGATGCGGCTTCGCCTTTCCGGCCTACAGGATTTTATTATTAAGGAGAATAATGATGAGCTTTATGTTGGCACTGCCAAAAATTAGCCTGCATGGCGCCGGCGCGATTGCCGATATGGTGAATCTCGTGGCGAATAAACAATGGGGCAAAGCGCTGATCGTCACCGATGGTCAACTGGTAAAACTGGGCCTGCTGGATAGCCTGTTTGCCGCGCTGGATAAACATCAAATGTCTTACCACCTGTTTGATGAAGTATTCCCGAACCCGACAGAAGAGCTGGTACAGAAAGGGTTTGCGGCCTATCAGGGCGCAGAATGTGACTACATCATCGCCTTCGGTGGCGGCAGCCCGATCGATACCGCCAAAGCGGTGAAAATCCTGACAGCCAACCCTGGCCCTTCTACCGCTTACTCCGGCGTGGGCAAAGTGAAAAATGCGGGCGTCCCGCTGGTCGCCATCAACACTACCGCCGGTACGGCAGCAGAGATGACCAGCAACGCGGTCATTATCGACTCTGCCCGTAAGGTCAAAGAGGTGATCATCGACCCGAATATCATCCCGGACATCGCTGTGGATGATGCCAGCGTCATGCTGGAAATCCCGGCCTCCGTCACCGCCGCAACCGGTATGGACGCCCTGACCCACGCGGTGGAAGCCTATGTTTCCGTTGGTGCTCATCCGCTCACCGACGCTAACGCGCTGGAAGCGATTCGCCTGATCAACCTGTGGCTACCAAAAGCGGTCGACGACGGTCATAACCTCGAAGCTCGTGAGCAAATGGCGTTTGGTCAGTATCTGGCGGGGATGGCATTTAACAGCGCTGGTCTGGGTCTGGTGCATGCGCTGGCGCACCAGCCGGGCGCAACCCATAATCTGCCACACGGCGTCTGCAACGCCATCCTGCTGCCGGTAATCGAAAACTTTAACCGTCCGAACGCCGTGACGCGCTTTGCCCGCGTGGCGCAGGCAATGGGCGTCGATACCCGTGACATGAGCGATGAAGCGGCAAGTATGGAGGCCATCAACGCGATTCGTGCACTCAGCAAGCGTGTTGGTATTCCTGCGGGCTTTAGTTCCCTTGGCGTGACGAAAGAGGATATTGAAGGCTGGCTGGATAAAGCGTTGGCCGATCCGTGTGCGCCATGCAACCCGCGCACCGCCAGCCGCGACGAGGTCCGAGAGCTGTATCTGGAGGCGTTATGATCCGCAAGGCCTTTGTTATGCAGGTGAATGCCGACGCGCACGTTGAATATCAACGTCGGCACAATCCCATCTGGCCAGAGCTGGAAGCGGTGCTGAAAGAGCACGGCGCCCATCACTACGCGATTTATCTCGATCAGGCGCGCAATCTGCTGTTCGCCACCGTTGAGATTGAGTCCGAAGAACGCTGGAATGCCGTTGCCAGCACCGACGTTTGCCAACGTTGGTGGAAGCATATGCGTGACGTAATGCCAGCAAACCTGGACAACAGCCCGGTTAGCGCAGAGCTAAAAGAAGTGTTTTATTTGCAATAGACTTGTAGGCCGGATAAGGCGCTAACGCGCCGCATCCGGCACAACGCAACAGAACAGTTAGTTCTGCTCAGAAACCAGAATCGCCTGGGTGTCAGGCTCCAGCGCTTTAAAAATATGCGCCCGATCGGCGGGGTAACAAATATAGTCCCCCTCGCCTAACTCCTCCGGGGCTTCCGTCAATCCTACCATCGCCTTACCCTGCGTCACGATGATGTGTTCAACCGATCCCGGTGGATGCGGCTGTGAAATACGATCCGCGCCCGGCTGCGTCAGCAGCAGATAGATATCCCGCCGCGCCCCCGGTGGGCAGGCGGCCAGTAAAATGGCCTGATAGTGGGCCTGCTCAGCCACCACCTTTGTTCCTTCGCCGCGGCGAATCACCTGCGTTTTTTGTTCCTGCGGCTCCAGCAAGCGAGCAAAGGGAATATCTAACGCCACACACAGCGACCAGAGCGTTTCCAGGCTAGGATTGCCATTGCCCGCTTCCAATTGCGAGAGTGTCGATTTTGCAATCCCTGCGCGACGGGCAATCTCTGCCAATGACAAACCGGTGCGCTGACGTTCACGCACAAGGCTTTTCGCGATCATACTGATGGGCTGGGTCATTCACGACTCCATGTTCTTTATATCGAACGATTCGTTCGACTTGTAATATTAACTGGTCGCGTTCATTATAATGGAAATTCGTTCGATATGGCTAAAACGGTATGAAACATTATTTTTCCAGTCTCAAAGGCGACACGATTAAAGCAATATTTTTAGTCTGTCTGGCCGTCGGCGTAGTCGGCATGTCATACGGCTCGCTGGCGATGGCCTACGGCTTCCCACTGTGGGTACCGTTTGTGCTTTCGATTACGGTACTGGCGGGTGCGTCCGAGTTTATGTTTATCGGCATCGTCGCCAGTGGCGGTAACCCACTGGCGGCTGCGGCTGCCGGCTTACTGGTCAACGCACGACACGTGCCGTTTGGCGTCACGGTGCGCGATCTGGTGGGCTCGCGGGCTGCGAGTTTCCTCGGCTGTCATATCATGAACGACGAAAGCGTAGTCTTTGGCCTGTCGCAAAAAACGCCCGAACAACGTAAAGCCGCCTTCTGGCTGTGCGGTCTGGGCGTCGCGCTTTTCTGGCCTGTTGGCACACTGATCGGCGCGGGCGTCGGCAAACTGCTCCCCGCCCCGGAAACCATCGGTCTGGATGCCGTCTTCCCTGCAATTTTATTAGCCTTAGTGGTCCCGGCCTTTAAAAACCGCACCACGCTGATTCGCGCCTGTAGCGGCGCCGGGTTGTCGCTTGCCGCCATCCCCTTTGCGCCGGTCGGTTTACCTGTTTTGCTCTCACTGTTTGGCTTACTGACGAGGAAAAAATAATGGGCAACATGACGCTGTTTATCGTCGGTATCGCCATGTTATCTCTGGGAACATATTTAATGCGTTTAGGAGGAGCGAAGCTTGGGAGCCGTTTAGCGTTCTCGGAACGCTCGCAGGCGCTGCTTTCCGACGCCGCAACGGTATTACTGTTCTCCGTTGCGCTGGCGACTACCTTTTACGAAGGCGAACACTTCGCTGGCATGGCGCGCGTGCTGGGCGTGGCTTTTGCGGTATTTCTCGCATGGCGCAAGATGCCGCTAATCGTGGTGATCGTCGCTGCCGCAGTGGTGACCGCATTGCTGCGAATGGCGGGTATAAACTAAAAAAGCGCCTCAAGGGCGCTCTTTCGACAGTACTAAGGTATCTTATTTCAGCAGTTCGGCGGTCATGTGCACGCGGTTACCGGTGTATGCCTGAGTGATTTTGTAATCGCTGGCGCCTGCACGTTCAGCCTGAGCGGCGATTTTTGCTTCAGCGCTTTCCAGCGTAGAACCGGTTGCGGTCACTGTCTGAGCAGCGAAAGAACCGAAAGAAGTAGCCAGAGCGATAACTGCGACAAAAGTTTTGATGCTTTTCATGATATAAACCCTTTAACTTAGTTGTTTGAGTAAGGCACCGTGCCTTGATGTGATAAATAATAGGCTGATACCCGAACAACTGAAAGCGGAAGGATTTGCCAGTCTTATTCAAATTATTTGAGAGATAAGATGTTACGTAATCAGGAATCACAATGGCTTGCTGGCAGCCGTAGAAAAACGCAACTGGCGGGTAATTGGTTACTTCGTCAGGGTGAACCACAAAGTAAAATTCATCTTTTACATCATGGTGTGGCTCGTGCGGTTTATCACGCGGACAACGGCGTTGAAAGGGTTAAAGAGTTCTACTTTGCCGGGGAATACTGCTTTCTGTACCTGAACTGGCTAACTAACACACCTGCCGATTACAGCCTACAAATGATCGCCGCGGGAGAAACCACTGAAATACCCTTGGCTTTGCTTGATGCGCCGGAAAATCAGGATATTAAGACTCAGCTACTGGTCCAGCAATTGATCTACAAAGAGAAAAAAGAGCAAATGCTGCTGCTCAATACCCCAGAGCAACGCTATCAGTACGTACAAACACACTTCCCGGGCTGGGAGTCACAGCTCACCCAGCGCGATCTTGCCAGCTATATCGGCATTACCCCCGTTAGCCTGTCCCGTATTCGCCAGCGTCTTAACAAAGGTTAACGCCTTACGGTGATGCGTCGATTATTGTCCCGTCACTCTTTAATAGATGGCGACCACAATGAACGCATTTCTTCTTTCTCAGATGCTGGCTGGCATCAGCTTCTTACTGGATATTTCCGCTTTTCATTTTCAACGCCGGGCTATCACTTTAACGCTGCTCACCAGTTCTACGTCTCTGTTAGCTATCCATTTCTATCTTTTGGATCAACACGCTGCGGCTGGGTTAATGATCATTGCCGCATGCCGCTACGCGACAGCCATCGTCACCTTTCACCGCTGGGTGATGTGGGGATTTATGCTGGGGTCGCTGCTGTGTAGCATTTATCTTTGGCAAAATCTGTCGAGTATTTTGCCGCTGATGGGAAGCCTGCTGATGACCTTTGCGTCATTTCAAAAACGCAGCGGAAAATTACGGGGATACACCTTGTGCGGCAGCCTGTGTTGGCTGCTGAACAATGTGATTGTTGGCTCGCCAGTTGCCGTAATCATGGAACTGGCATTTTCCGGCAGTATTCTGGCCGCCTGGTGGCGTCACAGCGCGACCAGACGTTGCGGATGCGTATAGATCGTCGCCCTGCCCGGTTTGCAAAAACCCACCAGCGTCAGGTTACAACGTTCGGCAACTTCCACGGCGAGCGTTGTCGCCGCAGAAACAGCAAACAGGATCTCCACACCGCACATCGCCGATTTCTGCACCATCTCATAACTGGCACGGCTGGAGACTAATACCGCGCCCTGTTGCCAGGTTTCCCCTTCGATTGCACGTCGTCCCAGCAGTTTATCCAACGCAACATGACGTCCAACATCTTCATGCCCGCCCGCCAGATGACCTGACGGCTGTACCCAGGCAGCCGCGTGCGTGCAGCCTGTCAGTTGCCCCACGGGTTGAAAATCGTTGAGGTGTCGTAAAGCGTTATCAAGATTCGCCAGATCGAATGTCTGGGTAAACGGCAGCGGCTGGACCGGCTTGCCAATGTCATTGAGCTGCTCCACGCCACAAACGCCGCAACCGGTGCGACCGGCTAGCGCGCGACGACGCTCCTTCAGCCCCATAAAGCGACGGCTGGACAGTTCAACCTGCACTTCCAATCCGTTGCAGGAAGGCACTACGTCCATTCCGTAGATATCCTGCGGGGACTCAATAATGCCTTCAGAAAGTGAAAAACCCACCGCGAAGTGCTCAAGATCTTTCGGTGATGCCATCATCACCACGTGCGAAATCCCGTTGTATACCAGCGCAACAGGCACTTCTTCAGCTACCTCATCAGGCTGAGGATGTTGCAAATCCTCGCGCTTCCAGAGGGTCAACTGGCGCGATCCTGTCGAAGATGTCACATTCTTGATGTTTTCTTGAATAATCTTATTCACTTTCTTTTAACCATATTGGAACACGCATACCAACATTGTGGTATTCTTTACAAATCCCTCCTGGACGGAGGGAAATTCACCCAATTCTGGACCTTTGCGGTCCCGTCCGCAAAGAAAAATAACAACCACTTCCCTCGCGTTCGCGTTACAGAAAAGCGAAGGGAACGTGACAATGTCGAAACAAGGAGCGAACCATGCAGGTCAGCAGAAGGCAGTTCTTTAAGATCTGCGCTGGCGGTATGGCAGGCACCACGGCAGCGGCACTGGGTTTTGCACCCGGCGTAGCGCTCGCGGAAACACGGCAATATAAACTGCTGCGCACCCGCGAAACCCGTAACACCTGCACTTACTGTTCCGTTGGCTGTGGACTGTTAATGTACAGCCTCGGTGACGGCGCAAAAAACGCCAAAGCATCCATCTTCCATATCGAAGGGGACCCGGATCACCCGGTGAACCGTGGCGCATTGTGCCCGAAAGGGGCAGGACTTGTGGACTTCATCCACTCCGAAAGCCGCCTGAAATTCCCGGAATATCGCGCACCAGGCTCAGATAAGTGGCAACAGATTAGCTGGGATGAGGCATTTGACCGCATCGCTAAGCTGATGAAAGAAGACCGCGACGCTAACTACGTTGCACAAAACGCTGAAGGCGTAACCGTTAACCGCTGGCTTTCCACCGGGATGCTGTGTGCATCCGCTTCCAGTAACGAAACCGGCTATTTAACGCAAAAATTCTCCCGCGCGCTCGGTATGCTCGCGGTCGACAACCAGGCACGCGTCTGACACGGACCAACGGTAGCAAGTCTTGCTCCAACATTTGGTCGCGGTGCGATGACCAACCACTGGGTCGACATTAAAAACGCCAACCTCGTCGTGGTGATGGGCGGTAACGCCGCTGAAGCTCACCCGGTCGGATTCCGCTGGGCGATGGAAGCCAAAATTCACAACGGCGCGAAGCTGATTGTTATCGATCCACGCTTTACGCGAACCGCTGCGGTGGCTGATTTCTATGCGCCGATTCGTTCCGGTACTGACATTGCTTTCCTGTCAGGCGTTTTGCTGTACCTGCTGAACAACGAAAAATTCAACCGCGAATACACTGAGGCCTACACCAACGCCAGCCTGATCGTGCGTGAGGATTACGGTTTCGAAGATGGCCTGTTCACCGGCTACGACGCGGACAAACGCAAGTATGACAAAACCAGCTGGAACTACGAGCTGGATGAAAAAGGCTTCGCCAAACGCGATGTCACCCTGCAACATCCGCGCTGCGTGTGGAACCTGCTGAAACAGCACGTCTCCCGCTACACGCCGGACGTCGTAGAAAACATCTGCGGTACGCCAAAGGCCGACTTCCTGAAGGTCTGTGAGTACATCGCAGAAACCAGCGCCAAAGATAAAACCGCGTCGTTCCTGTACGCCCTGGGCTGGACACAACACTCCGTGGGTGCGCAGAACATCCGTACCATGGCGATGATCCAGTTGCTGCTTGGCAACATGGGGATGGCCGGCGGCGGTGTTAACGCCCTGCGCGGTCACTCCAACATTCAGGGTCTGACCGACTTAGGCCTGCTGTCACAAAGCCTGCCAGGCTATATGACGCTGCCAAGCGAGAAACAGACTGACCTGCAAACCTACCTTGCCGCCAACACGCCAAAACCGTTGCTGGAAGGTCAGGTGAACTACTGGGGCAACTACCCGAAATTCTTCGTTTCGATGATGAAAGCCTTCTTTGGCGATAAAGCGACAGCGGAAAACAGCTGGGGCTTCGACTGGCTGCCGAAGTGGGATAAAGGGTACGACGTCCTGCAGTACTTCGAGATGATGAATCAGGGCAAAGTGAATGGCTATATCTGCCAGGGCTTTAACCCGGTCGCGTCATTCCCGAACAAAAACAAAGTTGTGGCTTCACTGTCCAAACTGAAGTTCCTGGTCACTATCGACCCGCTCAACACCGAGACCTCCACTTTCTGGCAGAACCACGGTGAGTCAAACGATGTTGATCCGTCGAAAATCCAGACCGAAGTATTCCGTCTGCCGTCCACCTGCTTCGCCGAAGAGAACGGTTCTATCGTTAACTCCGGTCGCTGGCTGCAGTGGCACTGGAAAGGCGCGGATGCCCCGGGGATTGCCGTTACCGATGGCGAAATCCTCGCCGGTATCTTCCTGCGTCTGCGCAAGATGTATGCCGAGCAAGGTGGCGCGAACCCGGAACAGGTGCTGAGCATGACCTGGAACTACTCCACCCCGCACGAACCGGCTTCGGAAGAAGTGGCGATGGAGAGTAACGGTAAAGCGCTGGCCGACATTACCGACCCGGCAACCGGTGCGGTTATCGTCAAGAAAGGCCAACAGCTTAGCTCGTTCGCCCAACTGCGTGACGATGGCACGACCTCCAGCGGCTGCTGGATTTTTGCCGGTAGCTGGACGCCGGAAGGCAACCAGATGGCACGTCGCGATAACGCCGACCCGTCAGGCCTTGGTAATACGCTGGGCTGGGCCTGGGCATGGCCGCTTAACCGACGCATTCTGTATAACCGCGCCTCCGCTGATCCGCAGGGGAATCCGTGGGATCCAAAACGTCAGATCCTGAAATGGGATGGGGCGAAGTGGAGCGGGATGGATATTCCGGACTACAGCGCTGCCGCACCTGGCAGTAACGTAGGGCCGTTCATCATGCAGCCGGAAGGGATGGGACGCCTGTTTGCTATCGATAAGATGGCGGAAGGTCCGTTCCCGGAACACTACGAGCCGTTTGAAACACCGCTGGGGACTAACCCGCTGCACCCGAACGTAATCTCTAACCCTGCCGCGCGCATCTTTAAAGGTGACGAAGAAGCACTGGGTAAAGCAGATAAGTTCCCGTACGTCGGTACAACCTACCGTCTGACCGAGCACTTCCACTACTGGACCAAGCATGCGCTGCTGAATGCCATCGCTCAGCCGGAACAGTTTGTGGAAATTGGCGAGAAGCTGGCGAATAAGCTCGGTATCTCCCACGGCGATACCGTCAAAGTCTCCTCTAATCGCGGCTACATTAAGGCCAAGGCGGTGGTGACCAAACGTATTCGCACGCTGCAGGCTAACGGTAAGGATATCGACACTATCGGTATTCCGATTCACTGGGGCTACGAAGGTGTGGCGAAAAAAGGCTTTATCGCTAACACGTTAACGCCATTCGTCGGTGATGCGAACACGCAGACGCCGGAATTTAAGTCCTTCCTCGTGAACGTGGAAAAGGTGTAACGGAGACGACCTATGGCTTATCAATCGCAAGACATCATTCGTCGTTCCGCCACTAACGGTTTCACCCCCGCGCCTCAGGCGCGGGACCATCAGGAAGAAGTGGCGAAGCTTATCGACGTCACCACCTGTATCGGCTGTAAAGCATGTCAGGTGGCGTGTTCTGAATGGAACGACATCCGTGATGAAGTGGGCAACAACGTTGGGGTGTACGACAACCCGGCCGATTTGACCGCCAAATCCTGGACGGTGATGCGCTTCTCGGAAGTGGAACAAAACGACAAACTGGAATGGCTTATCCGCAAGGATGGCTGTATGCACTGCGCCGATCCGGGCTGCCTGAAGGCGTGTCCGGCTGAAGGCGCAATCATTCAGTATGCCAACGGTATCGTCGACTTCCAGTCTGAGCAGTGCATAGGCTGTGGCTACTGCATCGCGGGCTGCCCGTTCGACGTGCCGCGCCTCAATCCGGAAGACAACCGCGTCTACAAATGTACGTTGTGCGTTGACCGTGTTGTGGTCGGGCAAGAACCGGCCTGCGTGAAAACCTGCCCAACCGGTGCCATTCATTTCGGCACCAAGGAGTCGATGAAAACCCTGGCAGGCGAACGCGTGGCGGAGCTGAAAACGCGTGGTTACGAAAACGCGGGTCTGTACGATCCGGCGGGTGTTGGCGGTACGCACGTAATGTACGTATTGCACCATGCGGACAAGCCAAATCTGTATCACGGCCTGCCGGAGAACCCGGAGATCAGCGCTACCGTTAAGTTCTGGAAAGGCATCTGGAAACCCCTCGCAGCCGTCGGCTTTGCAGCGACATTTGCGGCCAGCATCTTCCACTACGTCGGCGTAGGCCCGAACCGTGCGGAAGAGGAAGAAGACAATCTGCATGAAAAAGACGACGAGGTGCGCAAATGAAACGACGTGACACCATCGTGCGCTACACGGCGCCGGAACGCATCAACCACTGGATCACCGCCTTCTGCTTCATTCTGGCGGCGGTGAGCGGGATGGGCTTTCTCTTCCCGTCTTTTAACTGGCTGATGCACATCATGGGCACTCCACAACTGGCGCGAATTGTGCACCCGTTTGTCGGCGTGATCATGTTTGCCTCGTTTATCATCATGTTTTTCCGTTACTGGCACCACAATCTAATCAATCGGGATGATATCTTTTGGGCGAAGAATATTCGTAAGATTGTCGTCAACGAGGAAGTAGGTGACACGGGACGTTATAACTTCGGCCAGAAATGCGTATTCTGGGCGGCGATTATCTTCCTGGTCCTGTTGCTGGTGAGCGGAGTGGTCATCTGGCGTCCGTATTTTGCGCCTGCTTTCTCAATCCCGGTGATCCGATTCGCGTTAATGCTGCATTCATTTGCCGCAGTAGCGTTAATTGTGGTTATCATGGTGCACATTTACGCCGCCCTTTGGGTGAAAGGCACCATTACCGCGATGGTGGAAGGATGGGTTACCAGTTCATGGGCGAAGAAACATCACCCGCGCTGGTACCGTGAAGTCCGCCAGAAACAGGAAAAGTCATCTGAATGAGTATTCGCATAATCCCGCAAGATGAGCTGGAGAAGAGCGAGAAACGCACGGCGGATATGATTCCGCCGTTATTATTCCCCAGACTCAAAAATTTGTATAACCGCCGCGCTGAGCGCCTGCGCGAGCTGGCCGAGAACAACCCGCTGGGCGACTACCTGCGCTTTGCCGCACTGATCGCCCACGCGCAGGAAGTGGTGTTGTACGACCATCCGCTGCAGATGGATCTGACCGCTCGTATCAAAGAAGCGAACGATCAGGGCAAACCGCCGCTGGATATCCACGTTCTGCCACGCGACAAGCACTGGCAAAAACTGCTGCAGTCGTTAATTGCTGAGCTGAAACCAGAAATGAGCGGCCCTGCGCTTGCCGTGATCGAAAATCTGGAAAAAGCCTCAGAGCAGGAACTGGAGCTGATGGCCAGCGCGCTGTTTGCCTCTGATTTCGCCTCCGTCAGCAGCGATAAAGCGCCGTTTATTTGGGCTGCCCTGTCGCTCTACTGGGCGCAGATGGCAAGCCTGATCCCCGGCAAAGCCCGTGCGGAATACGGTGAACAGCGTCAGTACTGCCCCGTGTGTGGTTCAATGCCGGTCTCCAGCATGGTGCAAATCGGTACCACTCAGGGGCTGCGTTATCTGCACTGCAACCTGTGTGAAACCGAGTGGCACGTGGTACGCGTGAAGTGCAGCAACTGCGAGCAAAGCCGTGATTTGAACTACTGGTCGCTGGATAACGAACAGGCGGCAATTAAAGCTGAAAGCTGCGGCGACTGTGGGACTTACCTGAAGATTCTCTATCAGGAAAAAGACCCTAAAGTTGAAGCCGTGGCTGACGATCTCGCTTCACTGATGCTGGACGCGCACATGGAGCAAGAGGGCTTTGCCCGCAGCTCCATCAACCCGTTCCTGTTCCCAGGTGAAGGGGAGTAAGTTTTAAGATCTTCCCCCGGCAATTGAACCAAACTGCCGGGGATTATCTTAGTGCCTGAATGACATGTTTTGGATCATTGGCAATAGCACGTAACAACGCTTTTGCTGGACCGGTCGGTGAACGACGCCCTTGCTCCCAATTTCGCAACGTATCCACGCTTACCGATATCAAATCTGCGAAACGACTCTGTGATAATCCTGAAGACTGGCGAATTTCCTTTATTTTCATGGCGTCAATATGAAAGGTACGGGAAGGTTGTCGCGTTCCTTCAGCGATCTCATTCATCTGAACCATACTTTGAGTTAATCGCTCAAATAGTGCCTTATCCATTTACCACCTCCCATCCAACATACGCAGCAGCACTTTTTCTTGTGGAGTCAGATCATCCTTGATCCCTTTCTGATAAATCAGCAACAATCGAATTTGTGATTTTCTGATTTGATGAAAGTAAATAATCCTCACACCGCTACGTTTGCCTTTCCCTCGCGATCTCCAGCGAACCTTTCTCAGCCCGCCCGTTTCTTGTATCAGATCGCCACAATCAGGCTGAATCGCAAGGAATATCTGTAATCTGCGGTATTCATCATCATCCAGTAATTTTTTGACGTCTTCAGTGAAGATTTCCGTTTCTATGAATAGCATTTTGAGTACGCCATTGGACTATATTAATAGAAATTAACTATACGTCAATGGCGTATAGTACATTTTCCTCACAATACAGAATTCAAACAGCAGAAACCAATGACGGTATTTAATCTGCGAGCCGCTTTCCAAAATCATACCGGCCCCCATTTTTCCCATTTTCATTCTTAGTTATCCAGGTTATAAACCTGTATATCCATACAGATAAGGAGATGTGAAAATGGCACTGGAAAGCGGGATTGCACAGCTGGTTGAGGCATTTATCGCGGCGGGACGCCCTTCTTCGCGCGAGCAGAATATTGATGACCGGAGAGCAGGCTACATCGCCAGCACGGTCCTGGCCGGAGACACTGAAACCCGCGTACAGGTTGAAGATATTGAACTCGATGCCATGATGTTTCGCGTAGTTTCGCCGCGGGGCAGCACGGGAAATCTCCCCTGCGTTATCTATTATCACGGCGGCTGCTTTGTCAGCGGCGGATTTACCACACATGATAACCAGCTAAGGCAACTCGCCTGGTACAGCGGCTGTCGGGTCATTGCGGTGCAGTATCGCCTCGCACCAGAGCACATCTTCCCGGCAGCACATAACGATGCTGAATCGGGGGCCAATCTTATCTGGAAGTATGCCCAGAAACTGGGTGTCGACCGCAGCAACATTACGCTGGCTGGCGACAGCGCTGGCGGGCATCTGGCGCTGGTCACCGCACTACGCCTGAAAGCTACCAGGCAATGGCAACCTGCGCAGCTTATGCTGATCTACCCGATGCTGGATGCAACCGCCAGCTTTGCGAGCTATGACCACAATGGAAAGGATTACATTATCACCCGCGACACGCTGCTGTCGGGCTACGAGATGTATATGCCGCAAACCAATCCACTGCATCCCGAAGTCAGCCCGCTCTGGCGCGAAGACTTCAACGGTTTACCGCCCACGCACATCATTACAGCTGAATTCGACCCACTGCGAGATGAAGGTGAGGCCCTGTATCAACGGTTCCAGGAGCAGGGCGTGGATTGCACCTGCCAACGCTATCTCGGTGTTATCCACGGATTTTTCCAGCTATCAGGGGTGAGTCAAGCGGCACGAAGCGCAATGCGGGATGTTGCCTGGCGCGCCATAAATTCTACAGCAGTAAGACATGCTTAATTAATATAGTGTTTTCATCTTGTAAACTTAATTGCGTTGCGTTATTTTGTTTTCAGGTTGAAAACCTTGTAATGGAACTACACCGTGCATGTTATCAGCCGAAAACCTTTTAACGAGGCAATGCTCATGTATCCAAATCATCAGCTTGCTCTCGCTGATTTACTGAATGTTTTGGAGAAAAAAACATTCATTCAGCCTGAAGAGATGAAGCAGTATATTCCTTCACTGGATAATTTTAAGTACAGAGATAAATGGTGGGTGATTGATGTTTCTGGTAACAGCCTAAGACTCATCTCCTACATAGATTTCAGGTCACATAAGATATTTGTCAAACATATCGTTTCCCATGCCGAATATGACAAACTGACAGCATATTATCGGGGTAATAAAGAATGAGAACGCATCGTCATATGGATGCAGCCAGCGCAAAAAAGATTGTTGATACCTTCAGCGATGCGGTAAAAACCATCCCACTGTTGGGGGAAGACCGAAATGACACTGAGTATCGCAGGGCACTTGCGCTAGTGGAGTATCTGGTCGACCACGACGATCTTGAAAACCCACTATTTGAATTGCTCTGTGCCCGAATCAGTAAATATGAAAAACATGCGCCGGAATTCAAAGCACTCAACCAACACCTGGAGAAAACACCCTCTGGCGTTTCAGTATTGCGTACGCTCATGGACCAATACAGTCTCAAAGCAGCAGACCTTGCCAACGAACTCGGTTCAAAATCGAACGTCAGCAACATCTTAAATGGTCGCAGAGCACTGACTGTAAGCCATATTAAAGCGCTTGCAGAACGCTTTAATCTTCCGGCAGACGCATTCATCGAGTAGAGAAGATACCCTCTGACTTACTCTTCCTCGTTCCCGCCTTCTTCATATGCGCCAAACGGTTTTGCGGGTAGCACAATGTAGGTGCCTTCGAACACCACGCCCGGCGTGTCGTCGCCAAATACCCCGACCTGCATCTGAACGCGCGCCTTACGACCTCTTGCCAGACGATCCAGGTCTCCGCTCAGCGAGCCCAGATCGGCGATGGCTGTAGGTTTCCCGGTGATCGGCCTGCTGTACCGTATATGCGCGTCAGCAAGGATTATCGTCCCGCCGAGATGACGCTCGCGCAGCATTAGCCAGATTAGCCCCCAGCCCGTTAGCGTCGCCAGTGAAAACAGGCTCCCGGCAAACAGCGTATGGTGCGGGTTCTGATTGCCCGTCTCGGGCATCGTGGTGATAAATTTCTGCCCGGTATATTGCTGAATGCGCACACCCATTTTCTCACTCAATGGAATATGTTCGTACCAGGCTTGCTGTAGCTGTCCGCACCAGTCCCCGCGATGGAGAATGTCGTCCAGCGTCGCGATGGGTTTAATCATCAAAAAG
Organism: Citrobacter sp. MGH105; assembly: GCF_001037485.2. Classification (NCBI taxonomy): domain Bacteria; kingdom Pseudomonadati; phylum Pseudomonadota; class Gammaproteobacteria; order Enterobacterales; family Enterobacteriaceae; genus Citrobacter; species Citrobacter sp. MGH105. Next base: position 4,918,780 of record NZ_CP073048.1, read on the forward strand.
TGACGCACCGGCGTGGTTTGCGGCGTGGTGATTTCTCCCTGGCTCACAAACCCCAGCTTGGCGAAAAATTCGACCGCATCTTCACGGGCGCTACAGGTTACGCGCTTTACCCCTTCCTGACGCGCCACAGACTCCAGGGTCATCGCCATCAGCGTGCCCAACCCTTTCTCCTGCACGGAGGGGTCAACGGCCATAAAGCGTATGGAGGCTTCGTTATCCGCATTGATGTACAGACGTCCTACTGCGACCAGATTCCCCTCTTCGTCCACCACCATCTGGTGATGCGCCATCGCATCCCAGGCATCCCGTTCGGAGCCTTTAGGCTGGTGCAACGGTTTACGCAGCATCTCCCAGCGAAACTGGTAGTAACGCTCCAATTCTTCTTCTGTTTGCGGTACTCGAAGGTGATACATCGTCGTATTCTCTCTTGTTGTCCGCGGCCACACCGGTAGCTGGTTCATACTTGTAACCAGAACGTCACGGGGCCATCATTAACCAGTGAAACCTGCATATCCGCAGCGAATCGACCGGTTTGCGTATTCATTTCCTGTTGGCGGCAACGCTCAACAAAGTACTCATACAGCGCCTCTGCACGATCGGGCGCAGCCCCTTTTGAAAACCCCGGGCGCATGCCGCGTTCGGTATCTGCCGCCAGCGTGAACTGTGAAACCACCAGCACGCTGCCCCCTGACTGCTGCACGTTAAGGTTCATTTTGCCTTCGGCATCGCTAAAGATTCGATAGCCGAGTACGCGCTCGCACAGGCGGTTCGCTTTCTGTTCGTCATCATCCCTTTCGACACCTAACAGGACCAAAAGTCCTGGGCCAATTTCACCCGTCACCTCGCCCTCCACGGTGACGCTGGCACGGGTTACGCGCTGAATTAATGCAATCATGGTTGCTCTGCTTCTTCTTGTTCTGCGGCTTGTTTAAGTTTGCGGTATTCCCCGAGAGTGACAGTTATTTCCGCGCCTAGCAAGACGATACACCAGGTCCAGTATACCCAGACGAATAAAATGGGGATCACCGCCAGGACACCGTAAATGAGCTGATAAGACGGGAACATCGTGATATAGAGCGCAAATCCTTTCTTTCCGGTTTCGAACAACACAGCGGCCACAAAGGCACCAATAACCGCATCACGGTTAGGTACACGCGTAGTCGGTACGATGCTGTAAAGCAGCCAGAAAGAGAGCCAGGAAAGCACCAGCGGGAAAATACGCAGGACGTTATCAATCACCGTGTTGAGATCGCTGGCCCAGCGCAATGACAACAGATAAGAGCTGATCGCCAGACTGGCCCCCGCCAGCAGTGGCCCCAGCGTTAAAATCATCCAGTAAACGGCGAAAGAGTAAACTTTAGGCCGAGTACGCTTGCTGCGCCAGATAGTATTCAGCGCGTTATCAATGGAATACATCAGTAATAGCGCTGTCACAATCAGCCCACACGCCCCAACGGCGGTCATTTTGTTCGAGTTGGCGACGAACTGTTCGATATAACGCTGAATGACATCTCCCGTCGCCGGGATAAAGTTTGCGAAAATGAAATGACGTAGCTGGACGCTGACGTCAGAAAACATCGGAAATGCGGCGAAAAGCGCAAAAACTACGGCAATAAGCGGCACTAATGAGAGCAATGAGACATAGGCAAGATTCCCTGCCAGCGTCGTCATGTTGTCCTCATCAATCCGCTGCCATAGTAGTTTCAGCCAGGCCCGAACAGGACGTGTATGGTGCCTGGCTTGTTGCCGAACATTTTTTAGCATAGCAACTTCGCGAAATAGTCCGGAATGGTCGTTTTATCGACAACCTGGATGCTGGTAATCCCTAACCGATTAGCCCCTTCAATATTATCGGCGTTGTCGTCGAAAAATACCGCCTCATGCGCAGAAAAACCTTCAGACTGCAGGACATGCTGGTAAATCCGCGCTTCCGGTTTACGCATGCCCAGATCCTGGGAAAGGTAAATATGGTCAGCAGCCTGACGGATTTCGGGGTATTCGTCCGGCCAAAACGTCGTGTGCAGACGATTAGTATTCGACAAGACGACCACCCGATGCCCCTGCTCACGCAGCTTTTGCATGATGTCGATGACTTCAGGACGCAAGGCAACAAAAACAGCCTGCCAGCCGTGGGAGAACTGCTCATAGCTTAGCGGTAGCGCCATGTCATGACATAGCGCTTCGGCAAAGGCTTCATCCGTTATTTCACCTCGCTCGTGCTGGTGAAAAGCCTCTCCCATGGTGAAACTTTGCTTTAACGAAGCCAGCGGTACACGGCTCAGATCGCTCCAAGTACCTAACACGCGATTGAAGTCGATATCGACAATCACATTCCCCAAATCAAAGATATAGAGCATGCCCTTCTCCTTATTCGCCGTGGATGAATAACTGTAGCGGGAAAGGAGAAGTTTGACTATGAGTCCCTGTCGGGATTATTGGCTAAGCCATCAGAATTCCTGTGTAAATTGCCAGCGCGATTCAATCACCAACGGAAGACCTGCACTGACAAACTGCGGTGTCCTATTTATCGCATTTGGCGCCTGAGTAAGCGGATTGACACATGTTGCGTCGGGCTGTTTGTCAAAAACAACCAGGCTTTGCGCACTCGATGTCATCGTCATACTCAGCTTACCTGGCCACTGTAATCTGACATTGAGACCATCATTAAAACCAAAGCAGTCATCCCACGGGCCTGATTGTGGGGGGATTTTATTACCTGTTGGTAACTCATTATTCCCGGCTTCTTCCTGCCAGTCGGCCTTAAAACATACCAGTAATTCATCTTCTTCATTCTGCTGGCCCAGTTGTTTTGCAAACCAGGGGTGCCATCCAGCAGATGCCGGAAAAGTTTCAGACATGGTGTGAATTTCAAGTCGCAGAATTAACGCATCGTCTTCAAGAGTCAGCGTCTGCAGGACCTCTCCTTGCCAGGGCCAGGGAGCGCCCAGTGGCATGCGCAGTTTCAAGGTATCCGCTTTATGTTCGACAATTTCCCATGATGAATAACAGGCCATACCATGTAGAGCATGAGGCGGTTTGTTAGCAGGTAATACGTACTGTTTCTCCCCCACGGTCAATGTTGCATCGCCAAGGCGGCCTGCCCAAGGAACCATAGGAAAGCAGCCATACTGAAATGCTTTACGCTGTGGCTCCCATTGACGTAACACTTCAAAACCAAACGCCTGAACCGAGGTGATTCTGGCACCATCGCGCGGAAAAATTTGCAGACGTAGATGTCCTTTTTCCAGAAAAATAGGTTGGCCGATCGGTCCCGGCCAGACGGTATCAAAAGCACGTTGTAATGCTTGATAATGCTCAGTATTCAATTCATTGTTCATGTTATTGCTCTCTGATATTTCGGTAAGAAGTTAAATGTTATTAGCGTCATTTTTATTGTCTGAATGTGGCTCGATAAGCCAGACGCAAATGAATGAAAGTATTGAGATAACAAACAGAAACAGTGCTACATACCACGGTTTCCCGCCTCCCAGCGCCAACAAGCTGGAGGCAATGAGCGGGCTTAACCCACCCAGAATTGCTGAGAACTGATAGGCAAAGGAAAGACCCGTATAGCGCACTCGTGTTCCGAACATACGAGTAAATAAGGTGGGTTGTACTGCAAACATCATCGTTGGCCCCAGGTTATAGCCAAGGATCATGCAGCACCAGATGATAAGTGTGCTTTTCGTATCCAGCAGCAGGAAGAATGGGAATGCAAAAAGGATGCAAAAACCAGCGCCAAATAAATACATCTTCCGTTGCCCAACGCGGTCAGAGATCCAACCAATTAATGGACAACACACAATGCCAATTGCTGAGGCGATTAGCATGCCGTTGAGTGGAATATCCCTTGATAATGCCAACTGGCTGGAAATATAGACAATACCAAAGGCATTAATGATGTTCGACGAAACGCTCTCCGCCAGCCTGGCCCCTAGCGCTAACAGAATATTCCGTGGATGCTTACGGAAAAGTTCAATCAACGGTGGTGCTGATTGTTCCTGTGAGACAGCCGTTTTTTGTTTTTTAAAATCCAGTGTTTCTTCAGTATGTAACCGTATAAACATCCCAACAATTAACATGATGGCAGATAGCCAAAAAGGGATACGCCATCCCCAGGCCAGAAACTCTTCCTGAGTCAGGAAGTGATTGCATAATGCAAACACCCCTGTCGCCAGCATTATCCCAACTGAGGCTGCCGTTTGTGGGAGCGAACCTAAAAACCCGCGCTTCGCCTCAGGCGCAGATTCAATAGTCATCAATGCAGCCCCGCCATATTCCCCACCCAGACCGAACCCCTGAACCAGGCGCAGAACCATCAATATAATCGGGGCCCAGATACCAATATCCTGGTATGTTGGAATGAAACCGATTAAAAACGTTGAGGAGCCAACTATCGCTAACGTCCAAATCAACGTTATTTTGCGACCGACTTTATCGCCAAAGTGGCCAAAAACAATGCCTCCAAGCGGACGTGACAGAAAACCCACACCAAAGGTGGCGAATGCGGCGATTAAACCAATAAAAGGATCGCTATCAGGGAAAAACAGGGGAGCAAAGACTAGCCCTGCCGCCGTTCCGAAAATAAAAAAATCGTACCATTCCATCAACGCGCCAGCGAAACTGCCCATGACAACGCGTCTCATGGCTTTGCCGGATAGCTCTTTCCCTGGTACATGTTCTATTTCAGCCATAATTTTCCTCTCCGGGTCGGCGAGAAATCTGCGCAATAAAATCACTAAAAAAGCGGCGGATTTATACGAAAAAGCGCGTCGGCATGTTGCGACGCGCTTGCTTGTTATTTATCCAGCTCAGCCAGTACCTCAGCGTCTTCAGCGTCAACGTTTGCGCCAAGTGGTTCCCACTTAATCAACACGCATGTCAGGAAGCCGAGAAAAGGAACAATTGCCAGCCAATAGAACGCTTCTGTCTTTAATGCACCCCACAACATAGGCCAGAAAATAAGTCCGGCAATCGCCCCAGTACGCATAATTGCACGAGCAAATCCTACGCCTGTCGGGCGAATAGATGGCGGATAAGAAAGTGTGGCAATGGTCATTCCCAGGCCGCCCGGGCCCGCTGAATGGAAGAAAATGATTGCGCCCAACAAACCTAAAGAAAGCCATGGGTTGGTGGTTGCTAATGCACCTAAAGCCAGTAATGCAACCGTTACGACGGCGAAACCATACATCGACTGAAGGCGAGTTCCCAAACGCTGGAGGATAAGAGAACCAATCAATCCACCTGTAATGCCACACAGGGCATTCACTACCGCAGAACCGCTAAGAGCCCCGGTTAATCCGCCACTTAGGATTCCCGCCAAAGTCAGAGGTAAATAAACACCTACGGCGTTATATTGCCAGGCTTGCATCGTCGCCACAACGCAGCCGAGAATAGTACGTTTGCGATAACGTGAGTTAAATAAAATCCCATAGCCGCCATGAAACTTACTTTCTGTTTTTTCAGCAGAAAAATCATCGTTTTTTGGTTTGGCAGCAACGCGAGCATGAACACCATAGCGTTTAGCCAGAATATCGCAGGCTTTATCATAACGTCCGACTCGTGCGGCCCACATTGCAGACTCACCGATGAAGAAATAACGCAGAATCATGATAATGACGGCAAAAATAGCACCAATGAAAATACCATAGCGCCATAATTGCTCTTCCGCGATACCCGACAACAACAGTGGAAGCAGCACAAGATAGACAACCGTAGTTGATACATACCAGGCCATTTGCCAGAGATTAACTGACGAACCGGTTTTCTTAGATGTTGAGCCGCGTAGTTCTGCCACCGCATTTGTTGCCAGCGGGAAATCAATACCCAAGCCAAATCCCATGATTACGCGACACACCAGCACCCACCAGATGTTCGGGGCTATCGCGACAGCTGCGGCACCTATTGTGCACAGGCCCATTCCGATGATAAATGCACGCTTTTGACCAAAGCGGTTAATCACACGGTTCGCCAGTAATCCACCAATCAGGGCGGCGACTAAAACAGAGGCGTTAACCGTCGCCGCCAGCCCCGGTGAAATACCAAATTGCAATGCGATATATTTATTACCAAAACCCACCATCGCCGCCTGATAGGCATCAATTAGAATGCCACCAAGAGCGATAAAAATGACGCCGACACTGGTGTTTACTGCTGAATGTTTATTAACAATATCAATCACGTCCTGGGGACGACCGATCGAGTAAGGTGTAGGACTGGTGATGTGACTCATCGCAGCATCCTTTTTCATTGTTGTAGGATGGCGCTACCCTTAAGCAGCGCCAGACAGAGGGTTACAGCATCAAACCTCAGCAAATTGCAGCATGACTTTTATAGAGTCATTTTGCTGCGCACGTTCAAACGCCTTATCCGCATCTTCGACAGGGAAGAGATCGGTCACCAGTTCGCTGGTGTCAAACCGCCCATCCGCAAGCCATTCAATCACGGCATCGAAGTCTTCCGGGATGTACATGCCGGAATTCAACAAATCGCGTTCAAAGCGCTGCATCATCGGAAGAGGAATTTCACGTGGGCCACTCGGTACCCCCATGCACACTACCGTTCCGCCAGCATAAACATGGGTAAATGCATCATTCAGCGTGGCCTGGGCGGCAACAACATCAATTGCCCCCGTAAAACGGACCTGTGCATCCAATTCCCCCGGAGCCCAGACTTCCGTGGCACCTAGCTTTAACGACAACGCGCGCTTGGCGGCATCAGGCTCGATGACGGTGATCTTTCCCGCGCCCATGATGCGCAATGCTTGAACGATGGATAAACCAATTGTCCCTGCACCAATCACTAATACACTTTCCAATGACGCTTTCGGCATACGGCTCACGCAATGACGCGCGCAGGCTGCGGGCTCAGCGAAAGCCAGTGCTTTTAGTGGTAACGAAGCAGGTGCAACATGGCAGTTTCGTGCAGGTACAATGTGCTGCGAGCGGGCAAAACCCGGCGCCCGGAAGCCAGCAACCTGTGGCGGCTCACACAGATTAAAGCGACCCGCTTTACAAGCACGACACTCCATGCAGGCCATAATTGGGTCGACTACGACATGATCGCCCGGCTTAACATTCGTTACTTCACTGCCCACTTCAGTTACGCGTGCCGCAATTTCATGTCCAGGCACAACCGGAGGTTTTGCAAATGGGTGTCCTCCTTTCAGTACATGCAGATCAGAGCCACATATTCCATAAAACACCGGAGCAATGCGGACTTCTTGCGGTTTAAGTTCCTGGTGCGGCAGCTCAACATATTGGGTGGTCACCTTCCCAATATCAGAAAATAGAACTTGGGTAATCTTATCCATGGTTCTTCTCCAGATTCGTTAAAATGGGTGATTAACGCTGAGAAATCCCTTCATCGACGATTTCTGCCAGGCGTTGTAAGCGTGGAACCGACACATCACGCAACATTGTTTGCGGATCTTGAGCACCAACAACCGATGCCCAAACGGCACGCCCTGCCAGGAATCCGGAAGCTCCACCCTTCATGGCGATACGGACCGCGCGGCCAAAAATGTCCGCATCAACACCAGAAGAGAGAATGACCCACGGCATTTTCATTTGTTCATGCAACTTTTGACACGCAGCAAGCAGGGTCTGTTCATCACCTTTGCCGCCTAATGGCATTTCAGCTTTATAGAGGTCAGCATCGGTGCAGCCGAGTTCAGCCGCTGCGGCAACGATGGCGCTTTCCCGGTCAAATTCCCAGCCACGACGAGGAGGACGAACGACCGGCTCAATGATGCTGACCAGCCCTGCGCTACGACAGCGTTGAACAAACTCAGCCACCATAGCCAAACGTTCTTCTGCGGGTTCATCTTCACGCCACAGCACTAACAACTTCATGGCTTTCGCACCCATTTCGCGGGCTTTATGCGGATCAATCGCTCTGTCAATTTCGACACTATCAACCGGAATACCATTACCCGGAACAAAATGGTCAGCCGCCACAATCAGTCCACATGAATCAGCGACTGCACCTTGAGAAACAATCTGATCGAGACAAAATTGTTTATCTGCCAGAACCGCTGAAGCGTAGGGAGACAGAATTTGTGTTGCTGCAACTTTAAAATCAGTCAATACGCTGTCGGCAACAGGTTTAGGATGTCCAGACGCTGCAAACATCAGACGCATTGCTTCACGCTGATCAACGGCCAGCATGGCAAATCCACCGCCAGGGCGAGAAATATCTTTCAGCGTGTATGGGGTATTGTGGGAAGACATAATAACTCCTGTAACTGTTTAAAATTTAGAGTGAATCTGGTCGGCCAGCCTGCTGACGAACCTGAGATAACAGCGCACTCCAGTCCTGACGGCCTCGACCGTTCTCGCTGGCACGGGTGTAATAGGTTTCTGCTGCAATGCCCATATTGAGCGGCGCACCGGTCTGACTAGCGACATCGACGGCAATACGCAGGTCTTTCAACGCGAGGTCCACCATGAATGCCGGAGAAAGGTCTCCTTTAAGTACCTTGCCAGGCCAGGTTGTCGTAAAGTGCCCCTTGCCTGCGGCAGTACCGCTCATGACCTTAATGGCCACATCAAGGCTCAAACCCAATGACTCGCAAAGAACAGCGGCTTCCGCTGACAAGGCGTTCAGCGCAATACTCATATAGTTATTGATGAGCTTTACGCGGATCCCCATACCGGGACCGCCAGCTTCCACTAGCTCATTCCCCATACACATCAGCACAGGGCGAGCACGTTCAACCTGTTCAGGCGTTCCGCCAGCAAGAATCAGCAGCGTGCCGTCAATCGCGTTAACTGACGTCCTGCCCACAGGAGCATCCATCATGCTGATGCCTTTCTCTTTCATCTCATGAATCAACTCATCGGTCTGCAATGGATGAATCGTGGACATGTCAATAACCAGGGCATTGGGGGACAGGCCTTCGCTGACGCCATCTTTACCCAGCAGAACTTGCCGAACGATGTCGCCATTTGGCAGCATAGTGATTATGAATTCGGCACCTTTAGCGGCTTCAGCGGGTGTTTGAGCAGCAGTCGCACCTTTTTGTACTAATTCATTGACTGCCTGTTGGTTTACGTCGAACACACGCAAAGCATGTCCCTTTTGCAACAGATTATTAGCCATTGGGCTGCCCATCTGGCCCAAGCCCAAAAATGCAACGGTTGTCATGAATGCTCTCCTGTCTCAGGTTGACAAAATAATTACAATTAAAAACTCGTTTTCGTCTGTTTTTGAGCATATTTGTAATTTATGACTAAAAACAAGACACGCGTCACTAATTTGATCATTTATGTCATTAAAATGAACAAAAGAAGACAAGATCACACAGGACTAACCAAATATGACCAGAATTGCATGTGTTGGAATCACCGTTCAGGACCGTATTTATTCTCTGAACAACCTGCCCGATGGCGGGGGAAAATATCAGTCAAATCAATATCTGGAGACAGGTGGCGGCCCGGCGGCAACAGCAGCTGTCGCCATTGCCCGGCTTGGTATTGACGTTGATTTTATAGGCCGTGTAGGCGATGACAGTTGTGGGAATACCTTGCTTAACGAGCTTCAGAGCTGGGGGGTCAATACGGCGTTCTGCCGGCAATACCCGAACTCCCGTTCATCCCAGTCCGCAATTTTGGTCGACCAGCATGGCGAACGCATTATCGTGAACTATCCAAGCCCGGATCTCGATACGGATGCAAGGTGGCTGGAGTCGATTGATTTTTCCCGTTATGACATCGTTCTGGCCGATGTACGTTGGCATGAAGGGACGTTGAAATCCTTCGAACTGGCACGTGCCGCCGGAGTTCCAACGCTGTTGGATGCCGATATGACACCACAAGATATAACCCCATTGGTGGCGCTTGCCGATCATGCCGTTTTTTCAACTCCAGGTCTGAAGAGAATGACCGGGCAAGATGATGCACAACAGGCACTTAAACTGGCCGCTGAGCAAACCAATGGTAAAGTGTACGTTACGCTTGGCGGCGAAGGGTCACTATGGATCGAAAATGGTCATATGTGTCAACAGACTGCATTTTCTGTCAATGTTGTGGATACAACCGGTGCAGGCGATGTTTTCCATGGTGCAATGGCAGCAGCTCTTGCAGAGCAAATGCCGACTGACCAGGCGATTCGCTTCGCAAGTGCGGTGGCGGCGATGAAATGCACTCAGGCGGGCGGACGAGCCGGAATTCCTAATCGTGCGCAAACCGAATCATTTTTGTCACTTTATGCGTAAAATAGCCAACAATTACGGGGAAGAAGTCCAGGAGTATTCATGAGCATCATTGAAGTCACCGGTAATCCGCGACACGATCAACTTGTTCATTACATTACAGAACGCGGCTATATGAATATCGAAGAGCTCGCACAATTGCTGGACGTGTCCACGCAAACAGTGCGCCGGGATATTCGTAAGTTAAGCGAACAGGGCTTGATCACCAGACATCATGGTGGAGCCGGACGTGTATCCAGCGTCATGAATACCGCCTTTGAACAGCGAGAGTTGTCCCTTACCCAGGAAAAAGAAGCGATTGCGGAAGCGGTTGCTGATTACCTTCCTGAACGCTGTACGGTATTTATTACCATTGGTACAACGGTGGAAGCCGTCGCACGAGCTTTGCTGAACCGTCGGGATCTTCGCATCATTACTAACAGTCTTCGTGTTGCGCAGATCTTATATAAGAATCAAGATCTTGAGGTTATGGTGCCCGGTGGAACGTTACGTGCTCATAATGGCGGTATTGTTGGCCCAGGAGCAGTGAACTTTATTGAAGGATTTAGAGCCGACTATTTGATTACCAGTATTGGTGCCATCGAGGAAGACGGCACACTATTGGAATTTGACGTTAACGAAGCGCTTGTCGCCAAAACGATGATTAAGCATGCACGTAATACGCTGTTAGTTGCTGATCATACTAAGTTTACCGCCTCAGCCGCTGTATCCATCGGTAATATGCGTAAAATTCGGGCATTTTTTACCGATTCCCAGCCACCAAATTCATTCAAGCAATTGCTTGATTTAGAAAATATTGAGCTAGTCATTGCAGAGCAGGAAACGACCTGATCTTTTAGATAAAAAAAGCCGCTGATAATCAGCGGCTTTTTTGTGCTTACCTGAAAAAGAGTGTTAATTACTCTTCTTTCGCGCCACGCATTGCACGGCGACGATCGTTTTCAGTCAGGTGACGCTTACGGATACGGATAGAGGTTGGTGTTACTTCTACCAGTTCGTCGTCATCGATGAATTCCAGAGCCTGCTCCAGAGTCATCTTAACCGGCGGAACCAGAACCGTTGCTTCGTCAGTACCAGACGCACGCATGTTAGTCAGTTTCTTACCGGTCAGGCAGTTTACAGTCAGGTCGTTAGAGCGGCTGTGAATACCGATGATCTGGCCTTCGTAAACTTCAGCACCGTGACCCAGGAACAGCTTACCGCGGTCCTGCAGGCTGAACAGTGCGAACGCAACTGCTTTACCCTGGCCGTTGGAGATCAGTACGCCGTTCTGACGCTGACCCACATCACCCGCACGAACATCGTCGTAGTGGCTGAAGGTGGAGTACAGCAGACCGGTACCGGAAGTCATGGTCATGAATTCTGAACGGAAGCCGATCAGACCACGGCTTGGGATCACGTAGTCAAGACGTACGCGGCCTTTGCCATCTGGATTCATGTTTTTCAGGTCGCCTTTACGCTCACCCAGAGCTTGCATCACAGAACCCTGATGCTGCTCTTCAACGTCCAGCGTTACGTTTTCGAACGGCTCTTGTTTACGGCCATCGATTTCGCGGAAGATTACTTTCGGACGGGAAACCGCCATTTCGAAACCTTCACGACGCATGTTTTCGATCAGAACAGATAGGTGCAGCTCACCACGACCGGATACACGGAACGCATCCGCATCTTCGGTTTCTTCAACGCGCAGCGCAACGTTGTGCACCAGCTCTTTGTTCAGGCGGTCAAGGATCTGACGAGAGGTAACATATTTACCTTCTTTACCGCAGAACGGAGAGGTGTTTACGCAGAAGAACATGGTAACGGTCGGTTCATCAACGGACAGAGCTGGCAGCGCTTCAACATTCTGCGGATCGCAGATGGTGTCGGAGATGTTCAGTTCGCCCAGACCGGTGATCGCGATGATATCGCCTGCTTCGGCAATATCACTCTCGATACGTTCCAGACCCAGATGAGTCAGAACTTTACCGACTTTACCGTTACGGGTTTTGCCTTCGCTATCAATGATAGTGATCTGCTGGTTCGGTTTAACTTTACCGCGTTTGATGCGGCCGATACCGATTACGCCAACGTAGTTGTTGTAGTCCAGCTGAGAGATTTGCATCTGCAGCGGGCCATCAAGATCTACGCTCGGAGCCGGTACACGATCAACGATAGTCTGATACAGCGGAGTCATGTCTTCAGCCATGTCTTCGTGATCCAGACCCGCGATACCGTTCAGCGCAGAAGCGTAAACGATCGGGAAGTCCAGCTGCTCGTCGGTAGCGTCGAGGTTAACGAACAGGTCAAATACCTGATCAACAACCCAGTCAGGACGCGCGCCAGGACGGTCAACTTTGTTGATAACAACAATTGGCTTCAGGCCATGGGCAAAGGCTTTTTTGGTCACGAAGCGCGTCTGCGGCATCGGACCGTCCATTGCATCCACCACCAGCAGCACAGAGTCGACCATGGACATTACACGTTCAACTTCACCACCGAAGTCGGCGTGCCCCGGGGTATCAACGATGTTGATACGGTAGTCATTCCATTTGATAGCGGTGTTTTTAGCGAGGATGGTAATCCCACGCTCTTTCTCCAAATCGTTGGAGTCCATCACGCGCTCTTGGGTTTCAGCACGTGCATCGAACGTACCGGATTGTTGGAGCAGCTTGTCTACCAGGGTCGTTTTACCATGGTCTACGTGCGCGATGATGGCGATGTTACGCAAATTTTCGATCACAACTTTGCCTCAGGCATTTTAGAAATAGCGCGTTATTGTACACGGATTAATCGCAGTACAAAACAGGATCACAAACATCCTCCGCAAACAAGTATTGCAGAGTTTCTTTGTGATCACATTCACGGAGCGTTAAAAGGGGTAATCTGACATGCTTTGCACCAATATGGTGCTTAATGTTCACATTAAAGCACTATAATGGTGCAATACAACCTTCATGGTGCAGCCCCTTTGCACGATGGTGCGCATGATAACGCCTTTTAGGGGCAATTTAAAAGTTGGCACAGATTTCGCTTTATATTTTTTATGGCGACACGGCCAATTTTTGCAGAATTGAAGACTTCGTTACCACGACGACAATGACCAATCCGGGAGAGTAAGTATGTCCGCTGAACACGTTTTGACGATGCTGAACGAACACGAAGTGAAGTTTGTTGATTTACGCTTCACTGATACCAAAGGTAAAGAACAGCACGTCACTATTCCTGCTCATCAGGTAAATGCCGAATTCTTTGAAGAAGGCAAAATGTTTGACGGCTCCTCAATCGGTGGCTGGAAAGGCATTAACGAATCAGACATGGTTCTGATGCCAGATGCGTCTACTGCTCTCATCGACCCGTTCTTTGAAGAGTCTACCCTGATCATCCGTTGCGATATCCTGGAACCAGGTACGCTGCAGGGCTACGACCGTGACCCGCGCTCCATTGCTAAACGTGCTGAAGAGTATCTGCGTTCTACCGGCATCGCAGACACCGTTCTGTTCGGACCAGAGCCAGAATTCTTCCTGTTTGACGACATCCGTTTCGGCGCAACTATTTCCGGTTCCCACGTGGCTATCGATGACATCGAAGGCGCATGGAACTCCTCCACCAAATACGAAGGTGGTAACAAAGGTCACCGTCCAGGCGTGAAAGGCGGTTACTTCCCGGTTCCTCCGGTAGATTCTTCTCAGGATATCCGTTCTACCATGTGTCTGATCATGGAAGAAATGGGCCTGGTTGTTGAAGCGCATCACCACGAAGTGGCGACTGCCGGTCAGAACGAAATCGCGACCCGCTTTAACACCATGACCAAAAAAGCGGACGAAATTCAGATCTACAAATATGTCGTTCACAACGTCGCTCACCGTTTCGGTAAAACCGCGACCTTTATGCCAAAACCAATGTTTGGCGATAACGGTTCCGGCATGCACTGCCACATGTCCCTGTCCAAGAACGGCGTAAACCTGTTCTCCGGTGACAAATATGCAGGTCTGTCTGAGCAGGCGCTGTACTACATCGGTGGCGTAATCAAACACGCTAAAGCGATCAACGCCCTGGCTAACCCGACCACCAACTCCTACAAGCGTCTGGTCCCGGGTTACGAAGCACCGGTAATGCTGGCTTACTCTGCCCGTAACCGTTCTGCGTCTATCCGTATCCCGGTAGTTGCTTCTCCGAAAGCGCGTCGTATCGAAGTGCGTTTCCCGGACCCGGCTGCTAACCCATACCTGTGCTTCGCAGCGCTGCTGATGGCTGGTCTTGACGGTATTAAGAACAAGATCCACCCGGGCGAAGCAATGGACAAAAACCTGTACGACCTGCCGCCGGAAGAAGCGAAAGAGATCCCACAGGTTGCTGGTTCTCTGGAAGAAGCACTGAAAGAACTGGATCTGGACCGCGAGTTCCTGACCGCAGGCGGCGTGTTCACCAATGAAGCGATCGATGCGTACATTGCGCTGCGTCGCGAAGAAGATGACCGCGTGCGTATGACTCCGCACCCGGTAGAGTTTGAGCTGTACTACAGCGTTTAATCGTTTGAGTTGCCGTGGAACTTTTAGCCTGCTCAGGCAGGCTTGAGATCGATGGTGAATGATAGGACGCCTGATGGCGCAAACTTATCAGGCCTGGAGGGTAACATTACCTTGTAGGCCGGATAAGGCAAAGCCGCCATCCGGCATCTATGTTTGCCAGTCATCTGTAGCCCATCCCCGGATGGGCTTTTTTCTCCACTAACAACCTGCTTTTTCGCGCTTTTTTGATGTAAAAAGCTATAATGCACTAAATTGGTGCAACACTTTTCAGGAGACTGCTGAATGGCAACCGGCACGCTGCCCGATGCTGGGCAGATCCTCAATTCTTTAATCAACAGCATCTTACTCGTCGACGATGAGCTGGCTGTACATTACGCCAACCCGGCGGCACAGCAGTTGCTCGCCCAAAGCTCCCGCAAACTGTTTGGTACACCGCTTCCCGATCTGTTGAGTTATTTCTCCTTAAACATCGGACTGATGCGAGAGAGCCTGGAAGCAGGCCAGGGCTTTACGGATAACGAAGTGACGCTGGTGATAGACAGCCACTCACATATCCTCTCTGTGACCGCTCAGAGGCTGCCTGATGGCCTTATCTTGCTGGAGATGGCCCCTATGGATAACCAGCGCCGTCTGAGTCAGGAACAGCTCCAGCACGCCCAGCAGATTGCCGCTCGCGATCTGGTGCGTGGTCTGGCACATGAAATTAAAAACCCGCTGGGCGGATTACGCGGTGCGGCGCAACTTCTCAGTAAAGCGCTTCCGGACCCGGCGCTGACCGAATATACCAAAGTCATTATTGAACAGGCGGACCGCCTGCGTAATCTGGTCGACCGTCTGCTGGGGCCACAACAGCCCGGCATGCACATCACGGAAAGTATTCACAAAGTGGCGGAACGCGTGGTGGCGCTGGTCTCGATGGAGCTGCCGGAAAACGTCACGCTAATCCGGGATTACGACCCAAGTCTGCCCGAATTACTGCACGACCCGGACCAGATCGAGCAGGTTTTGCTGAACATCGTACGCAATGCTTTGCAGGCGCTGGGACCGGAAGGCGGCGAGATCATTCTGCGCACCCGCACCGCGTTTCAGCTCACGCTACACGGCATGCGTTACCGTCTGGCGGCACGAATTGATGTAGAGGATAACGGTCCAGGTATTCCCTCGCATTTGCAGGATACGCTGTTCTACCCAATGGTTAGCGGTCGCGAAGGCGGTACCGGCCTTGGATTATCTATCGCCCGCAATTTGATTGATCAACATTCCGGCAAAATTGAATTTACCAGTTGGCCGGGTCATACCGAGTTCTCGGTTTACCTGCCTATCAGGAAATAAGGTGACGTTTATGCAACGAGGAATAGTCTGGGTCGTTGATGACGATAGTTCCATCCGTTGGGTGCTTGAACGTGCGCTCGCAGGGGCAGGGCTAAGCTGTACCACATTTGAAAGTGGTAAAGAGGTACTGGACGCGCTGGCCAGCAAAACGCCGGACGTGCTGTTGTCGGATATCCGCATGCCGGGTATGGACGGCCTGACGCTGTTAAAACAGATTAAACAGCGGCATCCGATGCTTCCGGTCATCATAATGACCGCGCACTCCGATCTGGATGCTGCCGTCAGCGCCTATCAGCAAGGAGCGTTTGATTATCTGCCCAAACCTTTTGATATTGATGAAGCGGTGGCGCTGGTCGAGCGCGCCATCAGTCATTATCAGGAACAGCAGCAGCCGCGCAATGTTCAGATCAATGGCCCCACAACCGACATCATCGGCGAAGCGCCAGCAATGCAGGACGTCTTTCGCATTATTGGTCGCCTGTCCCGGTCTTCAATCAGCGTATTGATTAATGGGGAGTCAGGAACCGGTAAAGAGCTGGTCGCCCATGCGTTGCACCGTCATAGCCCGCGCGTCAAAGCGCCGTTTATCGCGCTGAACATGGCGGCAATCCCGAAAGATTTGATCGAATCTGAGCTGTTTGGCCACGAGAAAGGCGCGTTTACCGGGGCGAATACCATTCGTCAGGGGCGCTTTGAACAGGCAGACGGCGGTACGCTGTTCCTCGATGAAATTGGCGATATGCCGCTGGACGTGCAAACGCGTTTATTGCGCGTATTAGCCGACGGACAGTTTTACCGCGTTGGCGGTTACGCGCCCGTAAAGGTAGATGTACGCATTATCGCCGCCACGCACCAGAATCTTGAACTACGCGTGCAGGAAGGCAAATTCCGTGAGGACTTATTCCATCGCCTGAACGTCATCCGGGTACATCTGCCGCCACTGCGTGAACGTCGGGAAGATATCCCCCGCCTGGCGCGTCATTTCCTGCAGGAGGCCGCCCGCGAACTGGGGGTGGAAGCCAAACAATTACACCCGGAAACCGAGGCTGCGCTCACCCGTCTGGCCTGGCCAGGTAACGTACGTCAGCTTGAGAACACCTGCCGCTGGTTAACCGTCATGGCCGCCGGGCAGGAAGTCCTGATTCAGGACTTACCAACCGAGCTGTTTGAAACCTCTGTGCCAGACGCACCGTCCCATATGCAGCCGGATAGTTGGGCGACGCTATTGGCACAGTGGGCGGATCGGGCATTACGCTCCGGTCATCAAAACTTGCTTTCTGAGGCCCAACCAGAGATGGAGCGTACGCTATTGACTACCGCGCTACGCCATACCCAGGGGCATAAACAGGAAGCGGCACGCTTGCTCGGTTGGGGTCGTAATACCTTGACGCGTAAGCTAAAAGAACTCGGAATGGAGTGACATATCGTCACTGTGTAAAGATTAATAATTGAGCGCAAATAGCTGCTATTTTGCGCTTTACTGTTCCGATGAGTTAAGTATGATCGTGCCCGACTAACGGGGGAAGTCATCATGCTGGAATCAATCATTAATCTGCTGTCGAGCGGTGCGGTCGAAAGCCATACGCCACAAACTGCGGTCGCCGCAGTATTGTGCGCAGCGCTGGTTGGGCTGTTCAGTTAGCGGGTTCGCCGGATGGCGCTTCGCTTACCCGACCTACGTATTGAGATTTTCGTAGGCACAGTAAGCGAAGCGCCACCCGGTAAAGCGTTAAATCACCCGCGAGAATTGCTGCATCCGCGCTTTCTGGCGCAGATACGCATCGAAGCACATGCAAATATTACGGATCAGCAGACGGCCCTTCGGCGTGACCTGAATCCCCTTCTCATCGACATCCACCAGCCCATCCTTCGCCAGCGGTGCCAGCAGTTTCAGGTCTTCGGCAAAATAGTCAGCGAAGTTCAGATCCCATTGCTGTTCCACAGCGGCATAGTCGAGGCGGAAGTTACAGATCAGGAGCTTAATAACATCCCGACGAATGCAGTCGTCGCGGGTCAGGGCGATTCCGCGCCACAGCGCGTTCCCCTGCTCGTCTACCTGCTGATAATAGCGCTTCAGCTCTTTCTGGTTCTGCGCGTAGTTGTCACCAATCATACTAATGGCTGACACGCCCATTCCCAGCAGATCGGTATCACCCTGGGTGGTATAGCCCTGGAAATTGCGATGCAGAACACCCTCGCGTTGTGCAATGGCCAATTCGTCATCTGGGCGGGCAAAATGATCCATACCAATAAACTGATAACCGGTTTCGGTCAGTGACGAGATGGTCTCCTGCAAGATATCCAGTTTCTGCTGCGCGCTGGGCAGGTCGGCATCTTTAATTTTGCGCTGAGCGGCAAACAGCGTTGGCAGGTGCGCGTAGTTAAAGACGCTCAGTCGGTCTGGATTCAGCTCAGCAACGCGTTTCAGGGTAAAGGCAAAACTTTCCGGCGTCTGTTTTGGCAGGCCATAAATCAGATCGATATTTGTTGAGGTAAAACCAATCTCCCGCGCATGATTCAGCAGCGCAAAGATAAACTCCTCATCCTGCTCACGGTTCACCAGGCGCTGAACTTCTTTGTTGAAGTCCTGTACCCCCATGCTCAGGCGGTTAAAACCTTCAGCACGTAAATGATCGAGCACATCCAGCTCAATTTCACGCGGATCCACTTCGATCGAGATTTCAGCGTCGTCGTTAAAGTTAAAGTTGCCACGCAGCAGCGACATCAAACGACTGATTTGCGCTTTATTCAGATACGTTGGCGTGCCGCCGCCCCAGTGCAGCTGACTGACATGACGTCCGGCGAACAGCGGTGCGCGATGAATAATTTCTTGTTCTAAGACATCGAGGTATTGATCGGCTTTATGCTGCTGGCGAGTCACGACCTTGTTACAGCCGCAGAAGTAGCACAGCTTGTGGCAGAACGGGATGTGAACGTACAGCGAGAGAGGACGCTCAGGATAACGCGCCACGGCCTTTAGAAATGCTTCAGTGCCGTAGTCTTCAGAAAACTCCAGCGCGGTCGGGTACGAGGTATATCGTGGCCCGGAATAGTTATATTTCTGGATCAGGGCCAGGTCCCAGTCTATTAACTGCTCTGACATGCTCACTCCTTCCGATGGCGTCTCTGGCGGGTACGGCGTACCGACTTAACCCCAGTACGGGTGATAAGTCGGTTGCGCAGCCACTTCTGTCGCCGCGACAACCGCTGTAGTTTAACGAATAACCACACCAGATAACATATAACCGGAAGGGTTATAAGCAGGACGGGAAGACCCACGGTGTAAAACCGTTAGTTGCCGCCTTTCAGCAGGCGCATCATGTCTTCCTGCTTTTCTTCTTCTTCCTCTTCTTCCTCGTCATCGTAAGAAAGACCCAGCTTTTGCATCAGCTCATCGATGCGATCCAGCTTGGCATCAACCCAGGACTGATCTTCCGCGCTCAGGGTTTCTCCTGCTTCAAGACGCTCCAGCAGCGCATCCAGGCGCTCATCCGTTTCCAGTAAATCCAACTCAGCCTGTGGTGAAAGCATAGGTTTCTCACTCTTCGGTTTGTGCTGTTTGGTGACTTTTTCGGTCACGCCCAATGGAATGGGGGTTTTGCTGCCAATACGAGGATCTTTTTGCTTATTTTGGTTTCCGCCACCAGATGCGCCTTCGCTACCGGACGCACGGCTACCTGCCGCATGACCACGGTGTTTTTTCTGGCGCTTACGGTCGCGAGCTTCCTGGTTAATTTCTTCGCGTGTTTTACGACGCGCTTTTGCAGGACCTTTACCGCGTGGTGTAGAAGTTGGTTTCATCATGATTCGTCTTTGGCTGTTTTTATTCCGTATATAATTGCGCCGGAATCTAGCAGAAATAAAGAAAAAAGGCGACAGAGTAATCTGTCGCCTTTTTTCCTGACTCTCAACCCTTACGGGCTCTACAATCCCTGTTGGCTATCAACACACCCTGTTTTTCCCTTAGCCTCTAACATTCCGTGTTGTTTCCATTTCCTTTTACTAACGTCTCCGGACGTTTGTCTTCCTGACAATCCTGTGTCTTCGCCTCCTGGCGCTCCTGACCCTCATCCTGAGTCGTCTATCCTTTCAGCTTCCTCGCTATGGACGCTACTTTACCGTTTTGGTTTAAACGTACAAGTAACCTGGGTAACAATTTCTGATTTTAAGAATAGCGCCCAAATGTAACCATATGATTTATTTTAGTTCTGTCATTTTTTACTCTGTCATCTCGTATAGAAACTGTCGGCAATGTCTCACAAAGCGCGAGGTTTTTACTTACACAGCCCACTCGTCGAAAAACCAGCCTTTTGCTGGGGTTCAGGTATAATCGCTGCAAAGCCCTGATTGATGGAGAGGACTGCTTTGACTAACTTGAATTATCAACAGACGCACTTTGTGATGAGTGCGCCTGATATTCGCCACTTACCTTCCGATACCGGTATCGAAGTGGCTTTTGCTGGCCGTTCCAACGCAGGCAAATCCAGTGCGCTAAATACCCTGACGAATCAAAAAGGTCTGGCGCGTACATCTAAAACGCCGGGTCGTACTCAGCTCATCAACCTGTTTGAAGTCGTTGACGGCAAACGCCTGGTCGATTTGCCAGGATACGGTTATGCCGAAGTTCCAGAAGAAATGAAGCGTAAATGGCAGCGCGCGCTGGCTGAATATCTGGAAAAGCGTCAGAGCCTGCAAGGTCTGGTAGTGCTGATGGATATTCGTCATCCGTTAAAAGATCTCGATCAACAGATGATCCTATGGGCAGTTGAGAGCAACGTTCAGGTTCTGGTACTGCTGACTAAAGCAGATAAGCTGGCCAGCGGTGCACGCAAAGCGCAGCTGAATATGGTACGTGAAGCCGTACTGGCATTTAACGGTGATGTGCAGGTAGAAGCATTTTCATCGCTGAAAAAACTGGGTGTGGACAAACTGCGGCAAAAACTGGATAGCTGGTTTAGTGAACTGGCACCGGTTGAAGAGGTGCAGGAAGAGGAATAACCCACCGATATGCCGGATGACGCCGCTGCGCGTCTTATCCGGCCTACAGCATGTGCAAAACTTTTCTTTCGCACAATAAAAAACGCCCCAGTCATTACTGACTGGGGCGGCTAAAATATTCAGCCAAATCCGATTACGTGAAGTAAAAGGTCTGAAAGATAGAACATCTTACCTCTGTACCCTACGAGAATAACTTTACTCTTTTTTGAGCAGCTCAGAAAGCACTTTTTGTAATTTTTTTTCATTCCTTACATAGGAAATTCTAATGGACATCACAAAAAGCTCTCTCTTATGTTGCTTAGTTACGAAAAAGGCGCGTTATTAAGTAAACCCTTAGTGCGCCTGATCCCAGTTTTCACCACTCCCGACTTCCACCAGCAACGGCACGTCAATCTGAGTCTCGTTTTCCATCAGTTGGTGGATCTTTTTGGAGACGCTTTCCAGATCATCTTTGTGCACTTCAAACACCAGTTCATCGTGTACCTGCATGATCATGCGCACGCGCGGTTGCTCGGTTTGCAGCCATCCATCCACGGCAATCATGGCTCGTTTGATAATGTCTGCGGCAGTTCCCTGCATCGGGGCGTTAATAGCCGCACGTTCAGCACCAGCGCGACGAGCACCATTACTGGATTTAATATCCGGTAAATAGAGACGGCGACCTTCCAGCGTTTCTACATAGCCTTGCTCTTTCGCCTGCGCGCGGGTGCGTTCCATGTATTCCAACACACCAGGGTAGCGTTCGAAGTAGAGATCCATGTACTTCTGTGCTTCTTTGCGCGGAATATTCAACTGGCGTGCCAAACCAAAGGCGCTCATCCCGTAGATCAAACCGAAGTTAATGGCTTTAGCGCTGCGGCGTTGCTCGCTGGTCACAGAATCAAGCGGTAAACCAAAGACTTCTGCCGCCGTTGCGCGGTGAATGTCTTTCCCTTCGGCAAACGCGGTAAGCAGACCTTTATCACGTGAAAGGTGCGCCATGATACGCAGTTCAATCTGTGAGTAGTCCGCAGAGACAATCAGGTAGTCTTCTGGCGCAATGAACGCCTGACGAATACGACGACCTTCCTCATTACGTACCGGGATGTTTTGCAGGTTTGGATCCGTTGAAGACAAGCGCCCGGTGGCAGTAACCGCCTGATGGTATGAGGTGTGCACGCGCCCGGTTTTCTTGTTAATCATCAACGGAAGCTTATCCGTATAGGTCGACTTCAGTTTTGCTAAACCACGATATTCCAGGATCACTTTCGGCAATGGGTAATCCAGCGCGAGCTCTTCCAGTACCTCTTCCGACGTTGATGGCGCGCCGCCAGGGGTTTTCTTCAACGGCTTAATACCCTGCTTTTCAAACAGGATAGTTTGCAGTTGCTTAGTGGAAGAGAGGTTAAACGCTTCTCCGGCGATCTCGTGCGCTTTTTGCTCCAGCTCATTCAAACGCAGCGTCAGCTCTTCTGAATGCTTGTGCAGAACAGCCGGATCGATTTTCACACCGTTGCGCTCAACGCGAGACAAAACCGGCACCAGCGGCATATCGATATTTTCAAAGACGTTCAACGGCCCTTTATGCTGCTGCAATTCTGGCCACATCTTCAGATGCAGCTGTAGCGTAACGTCGGCGTCTTCCGCAGCGTAACGACCAGCCTCTTCCAGTGCTATCTGGTTAAAGGTCAGCTGGTTTTTGCCTTTTCCGGCGATCTCTTCAAAGGTGATGGTTTTATGTTTCAGCCAGCGGTCCGACAGGCTGTCCATATCGTGTCGTCCAGCGACGCTGTTAAGAATGTAGGATTCGAGCATGGTGTCAAAGGTGATGCCGCGCAGCTCGATGCCATAGTTCGCCAGGATGCCGCGATCGTACTTCAGGTTTTGCCCGACTTTGTGCGCGTTCTCATCTTCCAGCAGCGGCTTCAGCAGCTCCAGCGCGCGGTCGCGCGCGATCTGGTCAGGGGCATCCAGGTAATCGTGGGCAACAGGAACATACGCAGCCACACCCGGTTCAATGGCAAAAGACAGGCCAACCAGATTCGCGGAAATGTTGTCCAGGCTGTCAGTTTCAGTATCGAAGGCAAAGACTGGTGCTTTTTTCAGCTTAGCGATCCACTCTTCCAGCGTCGCTTCGTCCAGAATCGTCACATAGTTTTCATACGAAAGAACCGTGGCCGGCTCCTCAGGCGTTTCATCGACGACAATAGTTTCTTGCGGTTTTGCCGCCGGCTTCGTCCCTTTCGCCTGTAGCCATTTACCCGCTTCAACGTCGGTAACCCAACGTTTAAATTCATACTGTTTAAACAGGCCAAGCAGTTCTTCTGCAGCGGGCTGACGCACTTCAAGCTGCTCACAGGTCAATTCCAGCTCAACATCCGTTTTGATGGTAGCCAATTGATAAGAGAGGTACGCCACCTCTTTGTTCTGCTCAAGTTTGCCTGCCATGGTTTTCGCACCACGGAAGGTCAGCCCCGCTATTTTGTCTGATTCGGCATAGAGGGTATCCAGCCCACCCAGCCCCTGCAGTAGTGCCTGAGCGGTTTTTTCGCCTACGCCTGGAACGCCAGGAATGTTATCTGAGGAATCCCCCATCAGCGCCAGGAAATCGATGATCAGTTCCGGCGGGACGCCGTACTTATTCACCACTTCCTCCGGGCCGAGGATCGTATTGGTCATGGTGTTGATTAGGGTGATATTCGGCGTCACCAACTGAGCCATATCTTTATCACCGGTACTAATCAGCACCGGGCGACCGATCTTCTCTGCTTCCCGCGCCAGCGTACCGATAACATCGTCCGCCTCCACGCCAGAAACAGCCAACAGTGGCAACCCCATCGCCTTTACCATCGCATGCAGAGGTTCAATCTGCGCACGCAGATCGTCCGGCATCGGTGGGCGGTGAGACTTATAATGTTCGAATAATTCATCACGGAAGGTTTTACCCTTGGCGTCGAATACCACCGCTGCATGGGTTGGTTGATATTGCAGAATCAAGCTACGCAGCATGTTGAGGACACCGTACATCGCGCCCGTAGGTTCTCCTGCGCTGTTAGTCAGCGGTGGGAACGCGTGGTATGCGCGATACAGGTAAGATGAGCCATCTACAAGGATAAGTGGGTTTTCTGGGATCTGAACCATAATGTCCGTGCCTGTTTATCAGATTATGGGTAAAGGATGCCACAGACAGGATGAAAACATGAGTTTTTCGCCGCATTTGTCGAAAAACTTTTGCAGATCTTCTGCTTTGCTCGCAAAGATAGCTGTGGATAACTTTGTGAATAAATAATTTTCAGCTCTTTAAATATAGCAAGGCAATTAATGCTCCATTGTATTTATACAACATTTTCAATTGGTTAAATAAACTCACGGCATTTTATTCCATTTTTACAGCTTATATCCTGATGTGGATAGATATTCTCTTTTTTTCTATTCAGGGAAGATCCATCATTTGGTTCGTTTTCTGATAAAATCAGCCCCTTGCGCCTCTTTCGCGCACTGTCTATGGCTAACCTTTTGAATAATTTAATTATGACGAGAATACTCGCTGCGATAACGCTGTTGCTGAGTATCGTATTGACCATATTGGTCACAATTTTTTGTTCTGTGCCGATCATCCTTGCCGGGGTTGTGAAACTCCTTTTGCCCATTCCTGTCGTCTGGCGCAAGGTTTCTGTCTTCTGTAATTTCATGATGTACTGCTGGTGTGAAGGTCTGGCGCTACTGCTGCACCTTAATCCACGGCTGAAGTGGGATGTTGAAGGACTGGAAGGTCTTAGCAAGAAAAACTGGTATCTGCTCATTTGTAATCATTACAGCTGGGCCGATATCGTTGTGCTTTGCGTTCTGTTCCGTAAGCACATCCCGATGAATAAATATTTCCTCAAGCAGCAGTTGGCCTGGGTGCCCTTTATTGGCCTGGCTTGCTGGGCTCTGGATATGCCGTTTATGAAACGCTATTCACGTGGCTATCTGCTTCGCCATCCGGAACGCCGTGGTAAAGATGTCGAAACGACGCGTCGTTCCTGCGAGAAATTTCGTGCGCACCCGACAACCATTGTGAATTTTGTCGAAGGTTCGCGGTTTACTCATGAGAAGCGTGAGCAAACCCGTTCTCCTTATCAAAACCTGCTCCCACCCAAGGCGGCCGGTATTGCGATGGCATTAAATGTGCTGGGGTCACAGTTCGATAAAATGCTGGATGTCACGTTGTGCTATCCGGAAAACAGTAGCCGACCGTTCTACGATATGCTGAGCGGTAAGCTAACGAGGATTGTCGTGCGGGTGAATCTGGAGCCAATCCATGAAGAGTTACACGGTGATTACGTGAACGATAAGGCATTCAAGCGCCGCTTTCAGCTGTGGTTGAATACGCTGTGGAGTGAGAAAGACGCGCAGCTCGACGCGATTAAAGCTGCAAATAAAAAAGCCGGTCAGTGACCGGCTTTTGCTTTTACTTCTGACCGACCAGGTATTTCACGGTATCCGCATACTGTTGTACAAAGATATCCATGCTGCTGGTATCCATGCCCTGCGGGTTGACCTGATATTTGCCATTCACGAACATCGCCGGAACGCCCTGCAGCTGTAAATCAGCCGCTGCTTTTTCCTGCTGTGCCACGAGAGATTTCACTACGAAGCTGTTCCATGCCGCATCATAGTCTTCGCCTTTAATACCCGCATCGACAAACACTTTACGGATATCAGCAACAGACTGAACGGTCTGGGTTTTCTGAACCCCTTCAAACAGCGGAACAGTGACCTGATCTTCAACGCCCAGCGCCATTGCAACCGCCCATGCCTGCGTCAGATCTTTGCCCAACGGCCCGAGAAACTCGACGTGGTACTTGGTCATCTTGGTGCCTTCCGGCAGTTTTTTCTTCACGTTATCAGATACATGAAGCACTTCTTCAAACTGATAGCAGTGCGGGCAGTAGAAGGAGAAGAACTCCAACACTTGCGGTTCACCCGCAACAGGCTTCTCCAGGGTGATGTATTGTTTACCATCCTGGAACTGCGCTGCAGATGCGCTAAAAGCTAAGACCATACCAGCCAGCGCCAGCCATATTTTTTTCATGTTCAAGTTTCTCCGATTAATACATTGGCGTTAATTGTAAGGGGGGCTCTTGCAGAATTTTTGCCTGCTCAATAAAGGTCGCGGTCTGACGATGCCAGTAATCTTCCCCGGTTAACCACGGGAAGTTTTTTGGGAACGCAGGGTCAGCCCAACGTCGAATCAGCCAGGCAAGATAATAAACTAAACGCATAGCGCGTAAAGGTTCTATCAGTCCGATTTCAGAGATGTCGAACTCACTAAACTCTTCATAAGCCTCGATAATGGTTTCTAGCTGCATGCGTTGTTCAGCTTTATCACCATTGAGAAGCATCCATAAATCCTGAATAGCCGGACCATTGCGGGCATCATCTAAATCGACAAACATCGGGCCATCGCGCCACAGAATATTACCGGCATGACAATCACCGTGCAGGCGTAACGTAGTAAAACGAGTATGCCAGCGTTCGGTAACCACCGCGATAAGCGCATCCGTTGCCTTCAGGAAAGCCGCTTTTTGCCCTGATGGGATAAGCTGTGCGTGTTCAAAAACTTTACGCGGCTCAGTCAGGTATTCTTCAAGGCCAATCGTCGGTCGGAAGGTAAAAGTACGCTTGCATCCGGTCTGGTGCATACGCCCGAGATAGCGCCCCACCGCCTCCATCTGATCGATGTTGTCAGCTTCAAACTGTCGTCCACCGACGCTGGGGAAGATCGCATAATGGAAACCCTGATGGCTTAACAGCGTTTGGCCGTTCAGTACCAACGGCGCAGCTACCGGGACTTCATCGCTTACCAGTTCCAGAGCAAACTGGTGCTCTTCCTGGATCTGATCGACAGACCAGCGTTCAGGGCGATAAAACTTAACAACAAAGCGTCGACGGTCTTCGTCCTGGAATTGATAGACACGGTTTTCATAGCTGTTAAGCGGGGTAAGCCCGGAGTCCACCCGGATCCCCTGCTCAAACAGTGCATCCATGATGGTATCCGGGTGTAGCGTCTGGAAATTAAAAGCGTTGTCGTTCATCCCATCATCCGGAAAATACTACGAATGATTCAGGATATCATTTCGCAGCGCTTTCGGTGGCGGCGATTACAAGCTTTTACTCTTTAATTACACCACGAGCGCGGAGTAGTGCGGTTTTAAAATCTTCTTCATAATCTTTCTGAATACCTGGGATGACAGCATCCTTCGCTGAGTCTCGCATTTTCAGGTGATAGATCAGAATGTCATCAGTTAAATCCGCCAGTTCGCCGTCAAAACCTGACTCTTGCGCCAGTTTCTGCAAAAATTGCATCAGGTTAAGATCGGGTTCCTTCTGCCAGGCAGGCTGGAGGAGTTCAATAACTTCATTCAGACGTTTACATTTCATGGTTGTGCTCCTTAGGCTCAATACAGATACGTTAGCAGGGTCAATCCCACATTAAAAGAGGCGATATCAGTGATTCTGGATAGTGCAATAACAGGGGTTGTGCTGGCTGGCGGTAAGGCCAGACGGATGGGTGGAACCGATAAAGGTCTGCTTGAACTGGACGGTAAACCTCTTTGGCGGCATGTGGCCGACATTCTCGCTTTGCAGGTCGAAACCGTGGTGGTTAATGCCAATCGCCACCGGGATATATACCAGCAAAGCGGCCTGAAAGTTATTCCCGATTCATTGGCCGATTTCCCTGGCCCACTCGCCGGGATGCTATCGGTATTCCTGCAGCAAACGGGGGAGTGGTTTTTGTTCTGCCCGTGCGATATGCCCTATATTCCTCACGATCTGGTCGCTCGTTTAAAAGAGCAGCGCAAAGCTGCACCGGTTGTCTGGGTGCATGATGGTGAAAGAGATCACCCAACCATTGCGCTGATGCACCGCTCTATGCAGCCGTTGCTACAGGATTATCTTCAGTCCGGTGAACGACGCGTTATGGTCTTTATGCGTCTGGCTGGCGGTCATGCTGTCGATTTCAGCGATCATAAAGATGCGTTCGTAAACGTAAACACCCCCGAAGAGCTCGCAAAATGGCAGGAAAAATCATGATCCCATTACTCGCCATTGCGGCATGGAGCGGTACGGGAAAAACCACGCTGCTCAAAAAGTTGATCCCGGAGCTACGTGCCAGAGGTATACGTCCCGGATTGATTAAACATACTCATCACAATATGGATGTCGACAAGCCCGGTAAAGATAGCTATGAACTGCGTAAAGCCGGTGCAGCACAAACGCTGGTCGCCAGCCAGCAACGTTGGGCGTTAATGGTAGAAACACCGGAAGAGCCCGAACTGGATTTAGCGTATCTGGTAAGCCGGATGGATGCAGCAACGTTGGACCTGGTGCTGGTTGAAGGGTTTAAGCATGAACCTGTCGCTAAGATCGTGCTTTTTCGCGACGGTTGCGGGCATAGTCCTGAAGAATTGGCGATAGACGAATATGTTATCGCGGTTGCCAGTGATGTTCCGCTGGCGGTAGATGTTCCATTGTTAGATATCAACGACATACAGCAACTTGCTGATTTTGTTACGCAATGGATAAGATGGTAACCGTGTTGTTATGATGTGCCTGATGCGCTGCGCTTATCAGGCCTACTGAAACGCATTCACTGACGGGCTTTTGTAGGCCGGATAAGGCGGTACGCCGCATCCGGCGGTTTTCATCCCGCACAGACGCAAAAAAGCCCATCCGTCAGGATGGGCTTCTTCACTAAATTAATGCCTGGCAGTTTATGGCGGCGTCCTGCCCGCCACCCTCCGGGCCGTTGCTGCGCAACGTTCAAATCCGCTCCCGGCGGATTTGTCCTGGGCAGGAGAGCGCTCACCGACAGACAACAGATAAAACAAAAGGCCCAGTCTTTCGACTGAGCCTTTCGCTTTTATTTGATGCCTGGCAGTTCCCTACTCTCGCATGGGGAGACCCCACACTACCATCGGCGCTACGGCGTTTCACTTCTGAGTTCGGCATGGGGTCAGGTGGGACCACCGCGCTACAGCCGCCAGGCAAATTCTGTTTATCAACACACCTCCTGGGCATGTCGATGTAATCTGTAATCAAACTGAATCTTGTGTCTGTCTCTTCGCCAAAACATCTTCGGCGTTGTAAGGTTAAGCCTCACGGTTCATTAGTATCGGTTAGCTCAATGTATCGCTACACTTACACACCCGACCTATCAACGTCGTCGTCTTCAACGTTCCTTCAGGACCCTTAAAGGGTCAGGGAGAACTCATCTCGGGGCAAGTTTCGTGCTTAGATGCTTTCAGCACTTATCTCTTCCGCATTTAGCTACCGGGCAATGCCATTGGCATGACAACCCGAACACCAGTGATGCGTCCACTCCGGTCCTCTCGTACTAGGAGCAGCCCCCCTCAATTCTCCAGCGCCCACGGCAGATAGGGACCGAACTGTCTCACGACGTTCTAAACCCAGCTCGCGTACCACTTTAAATGGCGAACAGCCATACCCTTGGGACCTACTTCAGCCCCAGGATGTGATGAGCCGACATCGAGGTGCCAAACACCGCCGTCGATATGAACTCTTGGGCGGTATCAGCCTGTTATCCCCGGAGTACCTTTTATCCGTTGAGCGATGGCCCTTCCATTCAGAACCACCGGATCACTAAGACCTGCTTTCGCACCTGCTCGAGCCGTCACTCTCGCAGTCAAGCTAGCTTATGCCTTTGCACTAACCTCCTGATGTCCGACCAGGATTAGCTAACCTTCGTGCTCCTCCGTTACTCTTTAGGAGGAGACCGCCCCAGTCAAACTACCCACCAGACACTGTCCGCAACCCGGATTACGGGTCTACGTTAGAACACCAGCCATTAAAGGGTGGTATTTCAAGGATGGCTCCATGCAGACTGGCGTCCACACTTCAAAGCCTCCCACCTATCCTACACATCAAGGACCAGTGTTCAGTGTCAAGCTATAGTAAAGGTTCACGGGGTCTTTCCGTCTTGCCGCGGGTACACTGCATCTTCACAGCGAGTTCAATTTCACTGAGTCTCGGGTGGAGACAGCCTGGCCATCATTACGCCATTCGTGCAGGTCGGAACTTACCCGACAAGGAATTTCGCTACCTTAGGACCGTTATAGTTACGGCCGCCGTTTACCGGGGCTTCGATCAAGAGCTTCTCCTTACGGATAACCCCATCAATTAACCTTCCGGCACCGGGCAGGCGTCACACCGTATACGTCCACTTTCGTGTTTGCACAGTGCTGTGTTTTTAATAAACAGTTGCAGCCAGCTGGTATCTTCGACTGATTTCAGCTCCATGAGTAAATCACTTCACCTACATATCAGCGTGCCTTCTCCCGAAGTTACGGCACCATTTTGCCTAGTTCCTTCACCCGAGTTCTCTCAAGCGCCTTGGTATTCTCTACCTGACCACCTGTGTCGGTTTGGGGTACGATTTCGTGTTACCTGATGCTTAGAGGCTTTTCCTGGAAGCAGGGCATTTGTTACTTCAGCACCGTAGTGCCTCGTCATCACACCTCAGCGTTAAAAGGTACCGGATTTACCTGGAACCTCCGCCTACATGCTTAAACCGGGACAACCGTCGCCCGGCTAACATAGCCTTCTCCGTCCCCCCTTCGCAGTAACACCAAGTACAGGAATATTAACCTGTTTCCCATCGACTACGCCTTTCGGCCTCGCCTTAGGGGTCGACTCACCCTGCCCCGATTAACGTTGGACAGGAACCCTTGGTCTTCCGGCGTGCGGGTTTTTCACCCGCATTATCGTTACTTATGTCAGCATTCGCACTTCTGATACCTCCAGCATACCTCACGATACACCTTCAACGGCTTACAGAACGCTCCCCTACCCAACAACACATAGTGTCGCTGCCGCAGCTTCGGTGCATGGTTTAGCCCCGTTACATCTTCCGCGCAGGCCGACTCGACCAGTGAGCTATTACGCTTTCTTTAAATGATGGCTGCTTCTAAGCCAACATCCTGGCTGTCTGTGCCTTCCCACATCGTTTCCCACTTAACCATGACTTTGGGACCTTAGCTGGCGGTCTGGGTTGTTTCCCTCTTCACGACGGACGTTAGCACCCGCCGTGTGTCTCCCGTGATAACATTCTTCGGTATTCGCAGTTTGCATCGGGTTGGTAAGTCGGGATGACCCCCTAGCCGAAACAGTGCTCTACCCCCGAAGATGAATTCACGAGGCGCTACCTAAATAGCTTTCGGGGAGAACCAGCTATCTCCCGGTTTGATTGGCCTTTCACCCCCAGCCACAAGTCATCCGCTAATTTTTCAACATTAGTCGGTTCGGTCCTCCAGTTAGTGTTACCCAACCTTCAACCTGCCCATGGCTAGATCACCGGGTTTCGGGTCTATACCCTGCAACTTAACGCCCAGTTAAGACTCGGTTTCCCTTCGGCTCCCCTATTCGGTTAACCTTGCTACAGAATATAAGTCGCTGACCCATTATACAAAAGGTACGCAGTCACACCCCAAAGGGTGCTCCCACTGCTTGTACGTACACGGTTTCAGGTTCTTTTTCACTCCCCTCGCCGGGGTTCTTTTCGCCTTTCCCTCACGGTACTGGTTCACTATCGGTCAGTCAGGAGTATTTAGCCTTGGAGGATGGTCCCCCCATATTCAGACAGGATACCACGTGTCCCGCCCTACTCTTCGAGTTCACAACACATGCACTTTTGTGTACGGGACTTTCACCCTGTATCGTGCGACTTTCCAGACGCTTCCACTAACACACATGCTGATTCAGACTCTGGGCTGCTCCCCGTTCGCTCGCCGCTACTGGGGGAATCTCGGTTGATTTCTTTTCCTCGGGGTACTTAGATGTTTCAGTTCCCCCGGTTCGCTTCATTACGCTATGTATTCACATAATGATAGTGTGTCAAAACACACTGGGTTTCCCCATTCGGAAATCGCCGGTTATAACGGTTCATATCACCTTACCGACGCTTATCGCAGATTAGCACGTCCTTCATCGCCTCTGACTGCCAGGGCATCCACCGTGTACGCTTAGTCGCTTAACCTCACAACCCGAAGATGTTTCTTTCGATTCATCATCGACTTGCAAAAATTTGAGAGACTCGAACACACCATTTTCCATTTCTTATTACGGAGAAATGAAACAGTGTGTCGTTTCAATTTTCAGCTTGATCCAGATTTTTAAAGAGCAAAACTTCGCAGTGAACCTTTTCAGGTACACTCTGAAGTTTTCTTGTGTTTTTGCAGTAAGGGATGGTGGAGCTATGCGGGATCGAACCGCAGACCTCCTGCGTGCAAGGCAGGCGCTCTCCCAGCTGAGCTATAGCCCCATCGTAGTTATCTCATTCACCTTAATTCTTGCTGAGACAGGGCGTGGAGCGGCGAAGCATACTGAAGTATGCGAGTCGTTTCACAACGCGGTATCAGAAAGAATTTGGTAGGCCTGAGTGGACTTGAACCACCGACCTCACCCTTATCAGGGGTGCGCTCTAACCACCTGAGCTACAAGCCTGCAGAGATTTTCTTACTGCTAATTTTCATCAGACAATCTGTGTGAGCACTACAAAGAACGTTTCTTTAAGGTAAGGAGGTGATCCAACCGCAGGTTCCCCTACGGTTACCTTGTTACGACTTCACCCCAGTCATGAATCACAAAGTGGTAAGCGCCCTCCCGAAGGTTAAGCTACCTACTTCTTTTGCAACCCACTCCCATGGTGTGACGGGCGGTGTGTACAAGGCCCGGGAACGTATTCACCGTGGCATTCTGATCCACGATTACTAGCGATTCCGACTTCATGGAGTCGAGTTGCAGACTCCAATCCGGACTACGACATACTTTATGAGGTCCGCTTGCTCTCGCGAGGTCGCTTCTCTTTGTATATGCCATTGTAGCACGTGTGTAGCCCTACTCGTAAGGGCCATGATGACTTGACGTCATCCCCACCTTCCTCCAGTTTATCACTGGCAGTCTCCTTTGAGTTCCCGACCGAATCGCTGGCAACAAAGGATAAGGGTTGCGCTCGTTGCGGGACTTAACCCAACATTTCACAACACGAGCTGACGACAGCCATGCAGCACCTGTCTCACGGTTCCCGAAGGCACTAAAGCATCTCTGCTAAATTCCGTGGATGTCAAGAGTAGGTAAGGTTCTTCGCGTTGCATCGAATTAAACCACATGCTCCACCGCTTGTGCGGGCCCCCGTCAATTCATTTGAGTTTTAACCTTGCGGCCGTACTCCCCAGGCGGTCGACTTAACGCGTTAGCTCCGGAAGCCACGCCTCAAGGGCACAACCTCCAAGTCGACATCGTTTACGGCGTGGACTACCAGGGTATCTAATCCTGTTTGCTCCCCACGCTTTCGCACCTGAGCGTCAGTCTTTGTCCAGGGGGCCGCCTTCGCCACCGGTATTCCTCCAGATCTCTACGCATTTCACCGCTACACCTGGAATTCTACCCCCCTCTACAAGACTCTAGCCTGCCAGTTTCGGATGCAGTTCCCAGGTTGAGCCCGGGGATTTCACATCCGACTTGACAGACCGCCTGCGTGCGCTTTACGCCCAGTAATTCCGATTAACGCTTGCACCCTCCGTATTACCGCGGCTGCTGGCACGGAGTTAGCCGGTGCTTCTTCTGCGAGTAACGTCAATCGCTGCGGTTATTAACCACAACGCCTTCCTCCTCGCTGAAAGTACTTTACAACCCGAAGGCCTTCTTCATACACGCGGCATGGCTGCATCAGGCTTGCGCCCATTGTGCAATATTCCCCACTGCTGCCTCCCGTAGGAGTCTGGACCGTGTCTCAGTTCCAGTGTGGCTGGTCATCCTCTCAGACCAGCTAGGGATCGTCGCCTAGGTGAGCCGTTACCCCACCTACTAGCTAATCCCATCTGGGCACATCCGATGGCAAGAGGCCCGAAGGTCCCCCTCTTTGGTCTTGCGACGTTATGCGGTATTAGCTACCGTTTCCAGTAGTTATCCCCCTCCATCGGGCAGTTTCCCAGACATTACTCACCCGTCCGCCACTCGTCACCCAAGGAGCAAGCTCCTCTGTGCTACCGTTCGACTTGCATGTGTTAGGCCTGCCGCCAGCGTTCAATCTGAGCCATGATCAAACTCTTCAATTTAAAAGTTTGATGCTCAATGAATTAAACTTCGTAATGAATTACGTGTTCACTCGTTGAGACTTGGTATTCATTTTTCGTCTTGCGACGTTAAGAATCCGTATCTTCGAGTGCCCACACAGATTGTCTGATAAATTGTTAAAGAGCAGTGCCGCTTCGCTTTTTCTCAGCGGCGCGGGGTGTGCATATTACGCCATCCCGCTACGAAGTCAAGCATTTAATTTCGCTTTCTTCGCCGAAGTTCTCAGTGGAACCCCGCTGACCCGGCGGCTTGTAATCCGTTGTTCCGTGTCAGTGGAGGCGCATTATAGGGAGTTATTTCAGGCTGACAAGGGGAAATTTAAAATAATCTTCCGAGTGCGTATTTTTTATTCTTTGCGCTTATTTTAACAACGCTTTGTTGGTTAATTGGGCTATTTCTCGCGCGAATCTCGCAACCTGTTCCCAATCGGTATACACCACTTCTTTATTCGTATCCGTTTCACCGCCTGACATCTTCATTATCAGTTGGATCATAACGCGGTCATACCAGCGATAGCGTGGATACAGCAAAGCACCCGCAATGACTGCGCTGTGGTCTGGTCGCCACGGCGAACTCATCAAGAACTTACGCGCATAGCTGTTGGTTTGCGGCGTACGTTTCTCCGGTTTACGGGCAACCAGGTTTACGGAGTAGAACGCGCTCGGCATCGAATTCAGCCGTGTGGCATGCTTTTTCACAAACTCCTGAAAAGCAGCATGGTAATGACCGTAGCGAATCGAGGCGCCAATTACCACGCTGTCATAATTTTGCCAGTCCGGCTCCGCGGTACGATGCAAATTAACAACATCTGCCCAAACGCCCAGCTCTTTGAGTTCAGAAGCCAGATACTCAGCGATTTCACGCGTTTGTCCGTCCCGGGAAGAAAAAAGAATCAGTGTTTTCACGTGTTACTCCATTATTCACGCCAGAAGGTAGGGGTAAAGAGCACCAGCAGAGTAAAGACCTCCAGACGACCAAACAGCATATTGGCAATCAGGATCCACTTCGCCACAGGGTTCATACTGGCAAAGTTGTCGGCGACAACCCCCAGTCCTGGCCCCAGGTTATTCAACGTTGCCACAACAGAGGCAAACGCGGAGAAGTCATCAACACCGGTCGCAATAATCGCCAGCATACTGATAATAAAGACCAGCGCATAGGCAGAGAAGAATCCCCATACGGCTTCAAGAATTCGCTCCGGCAACGCACGGTTACCCAGTTTGATACTGTAAACCGCATTCGGATGGACCAGTCGTTTCAATTCGCGGTTACCCTGCTTAAACAGCAGCAGGATACGAATCACCTTCAAGCCACCGCCCGTCGACCCGGCACAGCCGCCGATAAAAGCAGAACACAGCAAAAGCACTGGCAGAAACAGCGGCCAGCGGGCAATACTGTCCGTGGTAAATCCGGCTGTCGTCGCCATCGATACCACCTGGAAAAAGGCCTGGTTGATCGTCGTGAGCGCCGAGCCATAGGTATTGTGTATCCATAGCACCAGCGTACAGACTGCCACCAGCGTCAGCTGCACGCCGATAAACATGCGGAATTCCGGATCCCGCCAGTAGACCTTCAGACTACGCCCACTTAATAAAGAGAAGTGCAGACCATAGTTACAACCGGAGATCAGCAAGAAGATAGCAATGATGGTGTTAATCGTGGGACTGTCGAAATACCCCACGCTGGCATCGTGTGTGGAAAAACCACCGATGGCGATTGTGGCAAAACTGTGCCCTATGGCGTCAAACGCGGGCATCCCGGCAAACCATAGCGCCAGCGCGCACGCCACCGTCAGTAATACATAGATTAGCCACAGCGTTTTCGCCGTTTCGGCAATACGCGGGCGCATTTTATTATCTTTCAGCGGCCCCGGCATTTCTGCACGATAGAGCTGCATCCCACCAACACCAAGAATAGGTAGGATAGCCACCGCCAGCACGATGATCCCCATCCCGCCGAACCATTGCAGCATCTGGCGATAAAAGAGAATCGCGTGTGGCAATGAATCCAGCCCCACCAGCGTCGTCGCACCTGTAGTGGTTAATCCGGAAAAGGATTCAAAAAAAGCGTCGGTTATCGTTAGGTTAGGGCTTTCTGCAAAGATGAACGGTAGCGCACCCACACTGCCCAGAACGGTCCAGAACAAAACGACAATCAGAAATCCTTCACGCGATTTCAGCTCACCCTTCTCTTTACGGTTTGGCCACCACAGCATGGAGCCGATCGCCAGAGCAACGAAGAAAGTTTGGGTGAATGCACGCCCAGCCCCATCGCGGTAGATGAGCGCTACCAGTCCGGGGATAATCATTGTCCCCGAGAATAAGATGACCAGTAGTCCAACGATTCGGGTGATGGCGCGAAAATGCATCTCTGCCGCTTCCTTAGTTCTTTAAAATGAGGTGGGGATTATTCTTCAATCGCTAACAATTGCAATGAACCACGACTAAAATCCGCCAGTTTTGCCGAAAACTCATCCACTTTGGCAAAAGGAAGCGCCACCCTGAGCCGAACAAAAGCCTGGTAATCACTGGCAACGACTTTACCGTCAAACTGCCCCAGCAAGGCTTCAATGCCTGCCAGCTGACCGTACTCACACTGCAAAGTATATTCGGTTAATGGCGTCTTGCGCTGTGTCGTTAACTGGCGCAACGCCTGATTCACACCGCCACCGTAGGCTTTTACCAACCCTCCAGTACCGAGAAGGATACCGCCGTAGTAGCGCACGACTACAGCGGTAATCTCACCGACGCCGCTCCCCATCAGCTGCGCGAGCATCGGTTTACCTGCCGTACCCGCCGGTTCGCCATCGTCTGAAAATCCCAGCTGCTGCGAGTCATTGGGCGCACCCGCCACCCACGCCACACAATGGTGTCGGGCGTCCGGGTGTTCCGCTTTGACTGACTCAACAAACGCTTTTGCCGCTTCTACGCCGTCCGTATGGGCGAGCAGCGTAATGAAGCGGCTTTTTTTGATCTCTTCGACGACGCTAACCGGCGCCGCAGGGATTAACCAACTGTCCATTACGCCAGTTTCAAATCCCGCGTCATGTTTTCGATATTGTTTTCGTGGACCACCACGTTGTCTTCAATACGAATACCGCCGAACGGTTTCAGTGCTTCAATTTTCTGCCAGTTGAAGTGCTTGCTGAACTGCCCTTCACGCCACGGCGCCAGCAGAGATTCAATGAAGTAAATGCCCGGTTCGATGGTCAGAACCATGCCCGGTTGCAGTACGCGGGTGCAACGCAGGTAAGGATATTTCGACGGTGCGGCCAGATGAGTACCGCTGTCGTCCTGCATAAAGCCAGCGACATCATGTACCTGCAGACCCAGCGGGTGACCGATACCGTGCGGCATAAACGGCCCGGTAAGATCGTTTTCCACCATCGCCTCTTCACTCATATCGGTGATGATTTGATGCTTACGCAGCAGCTTCGCGATGCGCTGATGGAACTGAATGTGATAATCCACGTAGCTGGTGCCTGCTTTCATGGTGGCAATCAGCGCCAGCTCTTCGTCGTTAACGTCTTTCACCAGATGCTCATAGTCATTGTCGCTTTTCGCCGACCAGGTACGCGTCAGATCTGCCGCATAACCGTTGTATTCCGCACCAGCATCGAGCAGGAAGCTGCGGATTTCAGACGGTGCCTGATGATCCAGCTTGGTGTAATGAAGAACCGAAGCATGCTCGTTAAGCGCCACGATGTTGCTATATGGCACGTCTGTGTCGCGGTGACCGGTGGCAGTCAGGTAAGCGAGGTTGATGTCAAACTCGCTCATTCCGGAACGGAACGCTTCTTCTGCGGCACGGTGTCCATTTACCGCCATTTTCTGCGCTTCGCGCATACAGGCCAG
This sequence comes from Citrobacter sp. MGH105, assembly GCF_001037485.2. Classification (NCBI taxonomy): domain Bacteria; kingdom Pseudomonadati; phylum Pseudomonadota; class Gammaproteobacteria; order Enterobacterales; family Enterobacteriaceae; genus Citrobacter; species Citrobacter sp. MGH105. The sequence goes on from NZ_CP073048.1 coordinate 4,956,807, forward strand.
TTCGTAATCCGTTTTATAGGCGCGGTAATAATGCAGGTAGTCGATCACCCCTTTCGGGTTGATGTTGCTGGCCGCGATGTCCAGTTGCAGCGCACGTTCCGGAACCGGGCCGATGTAACCGATATTGCCGCGAGCAGCAGGCAGTTGGCTACCGATACCATCCGCTTTCGGCAGCGCGATGATCTCGATTTCTTCCGTCCAGAAAGAGGTTGGTAGCGGCTCAACGTTGTGCCAGTAATCGACCGGCAGGTAGAACCACAGTTTCGGCTTGTTTACGCCATCCACCAGCAACCAGCAGTTAGGAACCTGTGTTACAGGCACCCAGGCTTTAAATTGTGGATTGACCTTAAACGGATATGGATGATCGTCGAGAAAGACGTTAACAAGTTCGCCAGAGTGAATAAGTAACGCATCCAGTTTGAAGCGTTCCAGCGCGTCGCGCGTCCGTTCCTGTAAGGTAACGATATGATTTTTATAGAGTGCGGCCAGCGATTCCATTTTCTATCCTTCTGTTTTTTGACCTCAAGTCTCCGCATCTTAGCACATCGCTTTGTGAGTGCGTGATTTCTGCCGAGCGTGATCGAATCGTCATTTCTTTAATCATTTATTTGCATTTTATTAACATAAAACACACACTTCGATTCATCTGGTATGACCAGATCACCTTGCGGATTCAGGAGACTGACATGCTTTACAAAGGCGACACCCTGTACCTCGACTGGCTGGAAGATGGCATCGCCGAACTGGTGTTCGATGCCCCTGGTTCGGTCAATAAACTCGACACGGCCACCGTTGCCAGCCTGGGCCATGCGCTTGATGTGCTGGAAAAACAACCGAATTTAAAAGGACTGCTGCTGCGTTCTAACAAAGCAGCCTTTATTGTTGGTGCCGATATCACCGAATTCCTTTCACTGTTCCTCGTGCCTGAAGAACAACTGAGCCAGTGGCTGCATTTTGCCAACAGCGTCTTTAATCGCCTCGAAGATCTGCCTGTTCCGACCCTCTCCGCGGTAAACGGCTACGCGCTGGGTGGCGGCTGCGAGTGTGTTCTGGCAACCGATTATCGTCTGGCAACGCCGGACCTGCGCATTGGCCTGCCGGAAACCAAGCTGGGCATTATGCCGGGCTTTGGCGGCTCTGTGCGTATGCCACGTATGCTGGGTGCGGACAGCGCGCTGGAAATTATTGCGGCAGGTAAGGATGTTGGTGCTGAGCAGGCGCTAAAAATCGGCCTGGTCGATGGCGTAGTGAAGCAAGACAAACTGCTTGATGGCGCGATAGCGGTATTACGTCAGGCGATTAACGGCGACCTCGACTGGAAGGCCAAACGTCAGCCGAAGCTGGAGCCGTTGAAACTCAGCAAAATTGAAGCGGCTATGAGCTTTACCATCGCTAAAGGCATGGTGGCACAGACGGCAGGGAAGCATTATCCCGCGCCGATTACCGCGGTAAAAACCATTGAAGCAGCGGCCCGTTTTGGCCGTGAAGAAGCGCTGAATCTGGAAAATAAAAGCTTTGTTCCACTGGCGCACACCAGTGAAGCTCGCGCGCTGGTTGGGATCTTCCTTAACGATCAGTTCGTCAAAGCCAAAGCCAAAAAACTCACCAAAAATATTGAAGCACCGAAGCAAGCTGCGGTGCTGGGCGCGGGCATTATGGGCGGCGGCATCGCTTACCAGTCAGCCTGGAAAGGCGTGCCGGTTGTCATGAAAGATATCAATGACAAATCATTAACGCTGGGCATGACCGAAGCGGCCAAGCTGCTGAACAAACAGCTTGAGCGCGGCAAAATTGACGGTCTGAAAATGGCGGGCGTGATTTCCACTATTCATCCAACCCTCGACTATAGCGGTTTTGAGCGTGTGGACGTGGTGGTTGAAGCTGTCGTGGAAAACCCGAAAGTGAAAAAAGCGGTACTGGCAGAAACCGAAGATCAGGTACGCCCGGACACCGTACTGGCTTCAAATACCTCCACCATCCCAATCAACGAGCTGGCCAGCGCGCTCAAGCGCCCGGAAAACTTCTGTGGGATGCACTTCTTTAACCCAGTACACCGCATGCCACTGGTTGAGATCATTCGCGGCGAGAAAAGCTCGGATGAAACCATCGCCAAAGTTGTCGCCTGGGCAAGCCAGATGGGCAAAACCCCAATTGTGGTCAACGACTGCCCCGGTTTCTTCGTGAACCGCGTGCTGTTCCCGTATTTTGCCGGTTTCAGCCAGCTGCTGCGCGATGGGGCGGATTTCCGCAAAGTCGACAAAGTCATGGAAAAACAGTTTGGCTGGCCGATGGGCCCGGCCTATCTGCTGGACGTGGTGGGAATTGATACCGCACATCACGCGCAGGCAGTGATGTCCGCAGGCTTCCCTCAGCGTATGCAGAAAGATTATCGCGACGCGATAGACGCCCTGTTTGATGCGAACCGTTTCGGACAGAAAAACGGTCTTGGATTCTGGCGTTATAAAGAAGACAACAAGGGCAAGTCGAAGAAAGAAGAGGATGCCACCGTTGACGATCTGCTGGCAGAAGTCAGCCAGCCGAAACGCGACTTCAGTGATGAAGAGATTATCGCTCGCATGATGATCCCAATGGTCAACGAAGTGGTGCGTTGTCTGGAAGAAGGCATTATCGCCAGCCCGGAAGAAGCCGATATGGCGCTGGTTTATGGCCTGGGCTTCCCTCCGTTCCATGGTGGCGCGTTCCGCTGGTTGGATACGCTCGGCAGCGCGAAGTATCTCGATATGGCCCAGCAGTATCAGCACCTCGGAGCACTGTATGAAGTTCCGGCTGGTCTGCGTGATAAGGCGCGCCATAACGAACCGTATTATCCCCAGGTTGAGCCTGCCCGCCCGGTTGGCAGCCTGAAAACGGCTTAAGGAGTCACAATGGAACAGGTTGTAATTGTTGATGCGATCCGTACCCCGATGGGCCGTTCGAAAGGGGGCGCGTTTCGTAACGTGCGGGCAGAAGATCTCTCCGCACACTTAATGCGTAGCCTGCTGGCGCGAAATCCTGCGCTGGAGCCATCCGCGCTTGATGATATTTACTGGGGCTGTGTGCAGCAAACGCTGGAGCAGGGTTTCAACATCGCCCGTAACGCCGCGCTGCTGGCGGAAGTTCCGCACTCCGTTCCAGCCGTCACGGTCAACCGCCTGTGCGGTTCATCAATGCAGGCGCTGCACGACGCGGCACGCATGATCATGACCGGCGATGCTCAGGCGTGCTTGATTGGCGGCGTGGAGCATATGGGCCATGTACCAATGAGCCACGGCGTTGATTTCCATCCGGGCATGAGCCGCAACGTGGCAAAAGCCGCGGGAATGATGGGTCTGACTGCGGAAATGCTCTCTCGCATGCACGGCATCAGCCGTGAAATGCAGGATGCTTTCGCCGCACGTTCACATGCTCGCGCCTGGGCTGCAACACAGTCTGGCGCATTTAAAAACGAAATCATCCCGACCGGCGGCCATGATGCCGACGGCGTACTGAAGCAGTTTAACTACGATGAGGTTATCCGTCCGGAGACAACCGTTGAAGCGCTCTCCACCCTGCGCCCGGCGTTCGATCCGGTTAGCGGAACGGTCACTGCCGGTACCTCCTCCGCGCTCTCCGACGGCGCAGCGGCGATGCTGGTCATGAGCGAAAGCCGCGCCCGTGAGCTGGGTCTGACGCCGCGTGCCCGTATTCGTTCGATGGCTGTTGTTGGTTGCGACCCTTCAATTATGGGTTATGGTCCGGTTCCGGCCTCAAAACTGGCGCTGAAAAAAGCGGGACTCTCCACCAGCGATATCGGTTTGTTTGAGATGAACGAAGCCTTTGCCGCTCAGATCCTGCCGTGCATTAAAGATCTGGGGCTGATGGAGCAGATCGATGAGAAGATCAACCTCAACGGCGGGGCGATCGCTTTGGGCCATCCGTTGGGTTGCTCTGGGGCGCGTATCAGCACCACCCTGCTCAATCTGATGGAACGCAAAGACGTACAGTTTGGCCTGGCGACGATGTGTATCGGGTTAGGCCAGGGCATCGCAACGGTATTTGAGCGAGTTTAATCAAAGCATGTGACTTATTGTAGGCCGGGCAAGCGAAGCGCCCCCGGCGACTATGCCGGATGGCGACGCTGATGCGTCTTATCCGGCCTACAACACAAATGCCATTGTAAAACAATTTAGTTGCCGTTCTTCCCGCCTGTCAGGGGCGGGTTTTTTATTTCTCTGAACTACCACGTACCACTAACTGCACCGGCAACAGCAGATTCTCTTCCTGATTTTCTTCCAGCAATAAACGCAGCGCTTCACGCCCCAATTGTTGTTTATCAACCGCAATGGTGGTGAGTGGTGGATGTGACCAGGCCGCAGCATCGATATCATCAAACCCAACCAGCGCAAGATCTTCCGGGATACGTATACCCTGCTGCGCACACACCCGTTGAACAACCAGCGCTGCCGCATCGTTATAGGCAAAAATAGCGTCGGGCGGCTCTGGCAGACTGAGCAATTCATTCACCGCCTCCACCAAAGATTGCTCGGTATCCAGCAGCGGCGGCGCAATGGCTTCATACTCTGGCGGCATTAGCAAACGGGCCTCATACAATGCCTGACGGTAACCCTTCTCGCGCTGACGGATGCTGTAGTGCGCAAGCGTGCTGGCAAGAAAAGCAATACGGCTGCGACCTTGTGCAATCAAATGTTGTGTAGCCAGATAACCGCCCTGGGTGTTGTCCGGATTCACGCAAGGCAGGCCCGGCGCCCAGAGATCCACCAGCACCAACGGCAGCTTCATCTGTTGCAGCAAACCAAGTAATTCAGGCTCAAAAAATCCGGCACAGATCAGTGCATCAGGCTGGTGCAGCAGCACCTGCTCACTTACTGCATCGCCTGGGCCAATGGAGAGAAAGCTCAGCGCAATACCATGGTCACGACAATTATCTTCTATCCCCAGCAGCAGTTGAGAATAAAATGGCAATGCCCGGCTGATATTGTGCTGGCGGTGAAGCAAAAACAGGACGCGTTTGATCTTGTCAGTGCGCAGACGGGAAAAATCATAACCCTGCTGCTGCGCCACAGAAATAATGCGCAGCCGGGTGTCTTCACGCAGCCCCGGCTGCCCTTTTAGGGCGCGGGAAACTGCACCAACTGAAACACCACAAGCTTCGGCAATATCTCTGATACGTACAGGTTTCGTCATTTCACTCTCATTGATTCTACTATGGCTTGTTGCGCCCCCAGCCAGGCCGCGCCGCGTACGCCGCTGCTGTCGCCGTGACGGGCCCGAACTATCGGTGTGCGGCACTGCTTACCAAATACGTACTGCGCCACTCGCGCCTGTAAACCCGAATACAGTAAATCGATATTGGATACCCCGCCCCCCAACACAATGACATCGGGATCGAGCGTATTCACCACGCTTGCCAACGCACGCGCCAGTTGATCGCAATAGCGTTCCCATACAAAGCAGGCATCCGCATCACCCGATTCTACCTGTTGCATAATTTGTGGCACACCCACATGCTGCGCGGTGTGATTCATATACTGACGTTCCAGACCGCTACCGGAAATAAAACTTTCAATACAGTTCAACTGTCCGCAATAGCATGTCACTCCAGTCCCGTCCTGAGATTCGTGGTAGCGCGGCAATGCATTATGCCCCCACTCTCCTGCGCAGGCGTTAGGTCCAGAGATCAAGCGGTTATCGATGCATAGTCCACCGCCGCAACCGGTACCGAGGATCACGCCAAATACCACGCTATGCCCGTGTCCGCTACCGTCCATCGCTTCCGACAAGGTAAAGCAGTTGGCATCATTGGTAACCGGCACTGGCATTCCTGATGCTCGCTCAAGGTCTTGCGCAAAGGCCTGTTGATTCAGCACCAGGATGTTGGAGTTCTTAATTAACCCCTCGCTATCCACCGCACCGGGCACCCCAACGCCAACCGATAAAGGCTGATTAACGGCCAGTCTGGCCTTAGCAATCATCTCCGTCACGGCCTGGAAAAAATCACCGTAACTCTGCTTTGGTGTCGCGCATCGCTCGCGGTAAACAATTTCACCCGCGTTATCAATCACCACCGCTTCGATTTTAGTCCCGCCAATATCCAGTCCGAGTCTCATGGTCTTCCTCGTTTGCGCCTTGCAATTTGATTGCGTCTAGTTTGCCAATTTTGTTTACTAAACAAAAAGAGACCTGTCACAAAAGCTAAGTTTTGTGATTAATAGATAGGAAAAACATGTTTACTAAAAAACGTGGTGAAAAAGAGAAACAACGAGACCGGGCTTGCACCCTGTTAGAAGAAGTAAGGTTGGTGAGGAATGCGCCGGAAGGACTCCGGCGCACAGCGCTTAAATGAACGCGAAAGCGTCGCCAAACAGGCGATCTTCACGCGCACTGCGTTCATTACAGAACAGATCGCGCGCGATTTTGGCCATTTCGAAACGACCAGCGATGTAGATATCATGCTCCGCCAGGGTACCGTAATCCTGCAATACTGCCGTTAACACGGTTCCCGTACGACCACGCCAGCCGTCTTCAGGCTGTTCCACCACCGGCTCAACGCGCAGATTCGGGTGGTTCACAGACAGCGCTTCCAGCTCGGAGAGATCGTAGAGATGCTTCTCCTCGCGACCACCCCAGTAAATGGTGATATCGCGATTTGGATTACGCGCCAGCGCGGTAAGCAGAATAGAACGCACGTAAGAGAAACCTGTACCACCGGCAATCAGGATCAGCGGGCGCTCGTCTTCATCTCGCAGCCAGGCTTCGCCATGCGGAATGTCGACCTTGATTTCCCGGTCTTTCAGAATACGGTCCATCACAGCCATGGCGTAAAGATTTAGCTCAGAGGCGCCAACATGCAGCTCAATGAATCCTTGCTCGTCCGGCGTTGATGCCATGGAGAACGGACGCTTATCCCTTTCATCCATCACGACCATTAAATACTGGCCAGCACGAAAGGAAAATGCCGCGTCTGGCACTAAACGAACGCGATATACGGTGTCAGTGATAGCTTCTACCGAGGTCACTTTACAGCTTAAGGTTGTCATGCGCTCTCTCTGTCGGATCAATAGGCAAAACGATCGCGCCTCAGGCGCTTTTGCCGTCATTAAAGATGGCCAGTTCATCCCAAATTGCGTCAATGCGCGCAGTCACTTCAGGAACCTTTTTAATCGGACGTCCCCATTCGCGTTGGGTTTCGCCCGGCCATTTATTTGTGGCATCCAGCCCCATTTTTGAACCAAGGCCGGAAACCGGCGAGGCAAAGTCCAGGTAATCAATTGGCGTATTCTCTACCAGTACCGTATCCCGGGCCGGGTCCATACGGGTAGTAATTGCCCAAATCACATCATTCCAGTCGCGTGCGTTGACGTCATCATCGCAAACAATAACAAATTTGGTGTACATAAACTGACGCAAAAACGACCAAACGCCCATCATGACGCGTTTGGCATGACCAGCGTACTGTTTTTTCATCGTCACGACGGCCAGGCGATAAGAACAGCCTTCCGGAGGTAGATAAAAATCGACGATTTCCGGGAACTGCTTTTGCAGAATAGGCACGAAGACTTCGTTCAGCGCCACGCCGAGCACCGCGGGTTCATCTGGCGGGCGTCCGGTATAGGTAGAGTGATAAATTGCATCTTCACGCTGGGTAATGTGCGTGACGGTAAAGACCGGGAAGCTATCTACTTCGTTGTAGTAGCCGGTATGATCGCCATACGGCCCTTCCGGAGCCAGCTCGCCCGGTTCAATATACCCTTCCAGCACGATTTCAGCGCTGGCAGGCACTTCCAGGTCGTTGGAAATACATTTAACCACTTCGGTCTTGGTTCCGCGCAACAGCCCGGCAAATGCGTACTCGGATAATGTATCAGGGACCGGCGTCACGGCCCCCAGAATGGTCGCAGGATCTGCTCCTAACGCCACAGAAACCGGGAAGCGTTCACCCGGATGCGCTGCGCACCACTCCTGGTAATCAAGCGCGCCGCCGCGATGGGACAGCCAGCGCATAATGAGCTTGTTTTTGCCAATCAGCTGCTGACGATAGATGCCCAGATTCTGCCGCTCTTTATGCGGACCACGCGTTACGGTGAGCCCCCAGGTAATCAGCGGCGCGGCATCTTCCGGCCAGCAGGTCATAATCGGAATGCGGTTTAAATCAACGTCATCGCCCGAGTAGATTTTTTGCTGACAAGGCGCACCGCGCAACCGCTTAGTCGGCATGTTCAACACCTGCTTAAACTGCGGCAGCTTATCAAACAGATCGCGGAATCCTTTCGGTGGCTCTGGCTCTTTCAAAAACGCCAACAGTTTACCGACTTCTCGTAGCGCCGAGACATCTTCTTGTCCCATCCCCATCGCAACACGCTTTGGTGTGCCAAACAGGTTACACAGCACCGGCATTGAATAGCCTTTCGGATTCTCAAACAGTAACGCAGGCCCACCGGCACGCAGAGTGCGATCGGCAATTTCAGTAATTTCCAGATGGGGATCCACCTCAAGCGAAATGCGTTTGAGCTCACCCTGCTGTTCAAGCAGCGTCAGGAAGTCGCGTAAATCGTGATATTTCATGGCGTCCATTGTGGCCTCTTCGTAAGCGCTTCATTATACGGCGTTCATCATTGTGATGCTGTATTTTTGTTAAATTAGCGTGAACTCTGGCGATACATATAAGCCCCGGGCGTATATACCCATTGGGTTTCAGCCTGCGTTGAGGTGGGTATAATTAACTTAACGCATGGCTTTTGCTATGCTTGCGCTCAGAACAAGCGGATAAGAGTTATTATGCAATCCTGGTATTTACTGTACTGCAAACGTGGGCAACTTCAGAGAGCCCAGGAACACCTGGAAAGACAGGCGGTGAACTGTCTGACGCCTATGATCACCCTGGAAAAAATAGTGCGCGGTAAACGTACCACAGTCAGTGAACCACTATTCCCTAATTACATGTTTGTCGAGTTCGACCCGGAAGTGATCCACACCACCACTATCAATGCCACGCGTGGTGTCAGCCATTTCGTCCGTTTTGGCGCGACGCCTGCGACCGTCCCTTCTCCCGTTATTCACCAGCTTTCTATCTACAAGCCTGAAGGTATTGTGGACCCGCAAACTCCTCAGCCAGGGGACAGCGTGATTATTACTGAAGGGGCATTTGAGGGGCTAAAAGCGATCTTCACCGAACCGGATGGCGAAGCGCGTTCCATGCTACTGCTTAACCTGTTGAATAAAGAAGTTAAGCAGAGCGTGAAAAATACCGGTTTTCGAAAAATTTAAGCCGTTTAGAAGGTCACTTCGAACAACGTTCGGACGTTAGCATCAATGGTTGCTGACAGCCATTGAGGATCTTCTCCGCGCCAGTGGGCAATACGCTCAAGAATATGTGGCAGGTGCGCCGGTTCATTGCGCCGTGACGTCGGTTTAGGCGTTAAGTCGCGAGGAAGTAGGTAAGGCGCATCGGTTTCGATCAGTAGTCTTTCTACCGGAATAAACGGCAGCAGTTCCCGCAGTTCCATCCCACGGCGCTCATCACAGACCCAGCCGGTAATACCAATATAAAGCCCTCGGTCCACACAATCCTGCATCTCCTGCCGCGTTCCGGTAAAACAGTGCAGCACCGCGCCCGGGAGACTATCCAGCCACGGCTCCAGCAACGTCAGAAAACGCTCATGGGCATCCCGACAATGCATGAAAACCGGCATCTGCAGTTCAGCGGCAATGCGCAGTTGTGCCTCAAAAGCACGTTCCTGCTCCTGTGGCGTGGAGAAATTGCGATTGAAATCCAGACCGCACTCGCCAATAGCGACCACCTCAGACTGGTTTGCCAGCGCGATAATCTCGTCTTCCGTTGAGGATTGCCATTGGCTACTGTCATGCGGGTGCACGCCAGCCGTGGACCAGCAATGCGGATAATGTTGCGCCAACTTCAGCGCCTGCTGGCTTTCGTGCAGGTTTGTTCCGGTCAGAAGCATACCGTTTACGCCCGCAGCAAAGGCGCGCGCCACAACATCATCCCTGTCTTTCGCAAATTGTGAACTGGTTAAATTAACGCCAATATCAAACATGCTACCTCCCATATGACAACCGCCCTGACGGGCGGTTGAATTTACTCTTCTGTTTTCTCGGTGGCTTCGGCTTCTTTTGCTTCTTCAGCCTCGTTGTCCTCATCTCGCGTACGTCGCTTACCGACATAGAAACGAGAGAAGAAAACGCCCACTTCAAACAGGCAGTACATCGGTATCGCCAACAACGTTTGCGAGAAGACATCTGGCGGGGTCAGTAACATCCCGACGACGAATGCTCCCACCACAACGTAAGGTCGTTTCTTACGTAAATCTTCAGGTGTCGTAATGCCCATCCAGCATAGCAGCACAATGGCGACAGGGACCTCAAAAGAGACACCGAAAGCCATAAATAGCGCCATTACGAAGCTGAGATAGCTGGCAATGTCCGTCGATACCTGCACGCCTTGCGGAGCCGTGTTAGCCAGAAAACCAAACGCCAACGGGAAGACGACAAAATAGGCGAATGCCATGCCGATGTAGAACAACAACGAGCTGGAGACCAGCAGCGGCACAACCAGGCGACGTTCATGTTTGTACAAAGCAGGCGCAATAAATGCCCACACCTGGTAGAGGATCACTGGCGCTGACAGGATCAGCGACACCATGAAGGTTAACTTTATAGGGGTAAAGAACGGTGAGGCCACATCGGTGGCGATCATCGTTGCACCCTGCGGCATCTGTTTAATCAGCGGTGCCGCAACCATATGGTAAATGTCGTTGGCAAAGTAAACCAACGCCAGAAAGATCACGATAACCGCAATAATGCAGTTCAGGAGTCGCTTACGCAGCTCGATAAGATGCGTAATGAGCGGTTGGGTATCTTCTACAGCCATGTTTACGGTTTATCACTCGACGAGGGGGAGGATTCGACAACAGGTGCGGCAGCTTTCTTTTCTGCATCCATCAACGTGGCGGAAGTCTTTTCCGTCTGCTCTGGCGTTTTAGCACCCGTGGATTCCGGTTTTTGCTCCGGCGAACTGGCCTGGTTTTCAGCGGCAGCAGGGGTTACCCCTTCTCGCTGCGCTTCACCTTCTTTCACCACCGGATTATGGATAGTGTGCGCTTCATCGCTCGCTTTCTCAGGATCGTGCACGCTGTAAGAACGCTTCATCGATTCCGCCGCTTCACGCAGCTCATCCATTGACGCTTTCAGCTCCGGGGTCAGATTTGTCAGGCTCGCTTTCTCTACTTTCTTCAGGCTGTCCTGAAACTCCTGAAGCTTAAGCTCCTGGGTCAGTTCATTCTGAACAGTAGTTGCAAGGGAACGCAAAGCGCGAACCCAGCCAGCAACCGTTTTTACCGCTACAGGTAATCGTTGCGGCCCCAGAACAATGAGGCCGATCACGAACACCAATAACAGTTCGCTAAAACCGATATCAAACACGGATTATACCTGCTCTTTATCTTGGCTTTTGGCGTCTTCCTTTTTCACTTCACCCTGCTTATCGGTGATGGATTTAGCAGTAAAATCAGCGTCCTGGCTGGTTTTATCTTGCTTAGGCTCATCATCACCCATCGCTTTTTTGAAGCCTTTGATCGACGCGCCAAGATCGGAACCGATGGAGCCGAGTTTCTTGGTGCCAAATAGCAGTACAACGATGACGGCAATGATCAACAACTGCCAAATACTGATACCACCCATACATGTTCCTCTGTCATAGATGATGAATTAATAAGGCCGTAGTATACGTTACACGACCTGCCTTGGGCGATGAAAAATTCAGCGCATTTTGCGCCAGCCGATCAACCAGGCTATGACGCCTCCCGCCATTAACCAGCCCGGCATAAGCCCCCACTCAGGGCGGCTTACCAGCAGGAATGTTCCACTTAGCAACAATGTTGCGCCAATGCCCAATAAATAACGGGATTGTCCCTGGCGTACATGATTCGCGTGAAGCTCGCGGGCAATCTTATCAACACTGTGCTGTAAATATTTGCCCTGGCGCAAACTGTCATACACCAGTTCAGGTATTTCTGGCATTTTTTCGACCCAGAACGGTGCTTTTTCTTTAAATGCCCTAACGAGCGCCGGAATACCGACCTGATCTTTAATCCAGGATTCGAGGAATGGCTTAGCCGTTTTCCACAAATCTAACTGAGGGTAGAGTTGTCGTCCGACACCTTCAACGTACAGTAGCGTCTTCTGGAGCAATACCAGTTGAGGCTGAACTTCCATATTGAAGCGGCGCGCAGTGTTGAACAGATTCAACAGCACGTGACCAAAGGAAATCTCCGCCAGCGGCTTTTCAAAAATCGGCTCGCACACGGTACGAATGGCAAATTCAAACTCTTCTACGTTGGTATCCGGCGGAACCCAACCAGAATCCACGTGCAGTTCAGCAACTTTGCGGTAATCGCGGTTAAAGAACGCAATGAAGTTTTCAGCCAGGTAGCGCTTATCTTCTTTGTTTAAAGAGCCCACAATCCCACAATCAATACCAATGTATTTCGGGTTTTCAGGGTGCTCATAACTGACAAAAATGTTCCCGGGGTGCATATCCGCATGGAAAAAGCTGTCGCGGAATACCTGAGTAAAGAAGACCTGAACACCACGCTCGGCCAACAGTTTCATATTGGTGCCGTTCTTCTCAAGCGTGGTGACATCTGAAACCGGGATACCGTAAATGCGCTCCATCACCATCATGTTCTGACTGCAATAGTCGGAATACACTTCCGGGATGTACAGCATCGGACTATCTTCAAAATTACGTCGTAGCTGAATGGCGTTCGCCGATTCGCGCAGCAGATTCAGTTCATCGATCAACGTTTTTTCATATTCACGGACGACTTCTGTTGGTCGCAGGCGACGCCCATCTGGTAGCAGACGAGGAACCCAACGAGCCAGGCGGTAGATCAGTTTTAAATCCGCTTTGATGACCGGCAGTATGTCCGGGCGAATAACTTTGATCACTACCTCTTTGCCATTCGATTTCAATCGCGCAGTGTGAACCTGAGCAACAGACGCAGATGCCAGCGGAGTGATTTCAAAATCATCAAACCATTCCTCGACGGGCAGCCCGCCCATGGCCTCTTCGATTTGTTTTTTCGCTCTAAGCCCATCGAACGGGGCAACCCGATCCTGCAATAGCGCAAGCTGATCGGCGATGTGCGGAGGGAAAAGGTCACGACGGGTGGAGAGCATCTGCCCAAACTTGATCCACACCGGGCCGAGTTCCTGTAAAGCCAGTCTCAGCCTTTCTCCCAGCGGTTTGTCTTTATGTCGGTTGGGCATCCAGAACAATGAGTAACGCCACAACCGAAGCGGCAGCGTGATTCGCATTTTGGGGATGAGTTCATCAAGACCGTAGCTTAAAAAAGTGCGAATGATGAAATAAAGGCGCCGTACTTCACCTGGCGTCATTTGGCCTCCAGTTTTTCCAGCCGTTTGGCCAGAGATTCAACCGCGCGCTCAACGGCTGCTGTTTCTTCCGCAAACCATGCAACCTCTAGTGGACCAGGAGCCATGCGCCACTCTTCAGTGATCGCTTCGGCGACATAGCGCTGCTGGCGCTGAAAGTTATGGCACAGGAACTTCGCTCCACCACGCAAGACTTTGCTGACCCCTTCCGCGACGATATCGCCGGTATAGGGTGCTAACAGTTCTGCAGGATCCAACTCCGCCAGATCGGCCAGCGCAACAAAGTTCTGTACTACCTGGATATCGCCCTGGACTTCCAGCTCACCGCTGCGGATAAGCGTGGTGAGTTGCTGTCGATCACGCAATTTCGGTAACACACTGGCATATGTGATTACGGTGCAATCGGCTTCGCCTTCCCATGCCCCCAGCACATCGACCTGGCGCTCGCTAAATACCAGGACTAACGGTGTTGAAAATCCTTTGAGATCAACACGCAGCACCTTACCCTGTAAACGCGTTCGGGCTGACTTCAGCGCAGGAGAACGGTACAGAAAGGTGTTGAGCAGATTTTCAACGCCTGCGGTTACTAAGGGTTTTAAAGGCATCCCCACTCTCCTGTCAGAACTTGTAACCACGATGCAGCGCAACGACACCTGCTGTCAGGTTGTAGTAATCAACGCTTTCGAACCCGGCATCTTGCATCATTGCTTTTAAGGTGTCCTGATCGGGATGCATACGGATAGACTCCGCCAAATAACGGTAGCTATCCGCATCGCTTGCTACCATTGAACCTATGCGCGGCAGAACATGGAAAGAGTATGCGTCGTAGGCTTTGCTCAACGGTTCGATGATGGGTTTGGAGAATTCCAGCACCAGTAGACGTCCGCCTGGCTTCAATACGCGGTACATGGAGCGTAATGCTTTGTCTTTATCCGTTACGTTGCGCAGACCGAAAGAGATGGTGATGCAGTCAAACGTGTTGTCAGGGAAAGGTAATGCTTCCGCATTCGCCTGAACGTACTCAACGTTACCTACCACGCCAATATTACGCAGCTTTTCGCGACCCATTTTGAGCATTGAGTCATTGATATCCGCCAGCACAACTTTGCCGGTTTCACCAACCATGCGAGAGAATTTCGCCGTCAGATCGCCGGTACCGCCTGCTAAATCGAGAACGGTTTGCCCGCGACGCACGCCACTGCAATCAATGGTGAAGCGCTTCCACAAACGATGAATGCCAAATGACATTAAGTCATTCATAACGTCATATTTAGACGCCACAGAATGAAAAACGTGGGCCACCATGTCAGCTTTCTGCTCTTTAGCGACGGTCTGAAAGCCAAAGTGCGTCGTTTCTTGTGAATTATCCACCATCTCAGTGCCTGCTCATCCAAAAAATGTTCGAGAAGTGTAACAGATTGGGCCAATTTGCCCTACCCTTCTGCCGGGTTCAACTACCCCAAATGGACTAGTTTGATTGCTGATTTACCGCTTCATCATCGTGGTAAGATGCATCTTGTTGCGTCTCAGGGACCGAGCGCAAGCGGTATTCTTCATCCTGTGTAGTAGCTTGTTCAGCCAGCTCAGGATTAATCTCGCGCTTAATTTCCACGCCTAAACTACGAAACGCTTCTGCCTGCGACAGGACGTTTCCACGACCGGAAGAGAGTTTTTTCATCGCCTGTCGGTAGTTGTCCTGGGCTTTGTCCAGGCTTTGACCTATTGCCGACATATCATCCACAAACAACCGCATCTTGTCATAAAGTTTGCTGGCCCGATCGGCAATTTGTTGCGCATTACGACTCTGATGCTCGTAGCGCCACAGGTTGGCGATCGTGCGCAATGCCACCAACAGCGTGGTAGGGCTCACCAGCATAATGTTATTTCTAAGCGCTTCGGTAATCAGTTCGGGCTGTCTGTCGAGCGCCAGCAAAAAAGCGGGCTCAACGGGGATAAACATCAACACATAGTCAAGCGTACGCAGCCCAGGAAGCTGCTGATAATCTTTGCGCCCCAGTAGTCGAATATGGTTGCGCACCGAGGCGATGTGCTCCTGCAATGCACTTTCGCGGGTGTATTCATCTTCTGCGTTAAAATAGCGCTCATAGGCGACCAGCGTCATTTTCGCATCGATCACCACATCTTTACCCTGCGGTAGCCGAACGATGACATCAGGCTGCATTCGCGAACGGGCGTCGTTTTCGATGCTGACCTGGGTTTCATATTCATAACCCTCACGCAGACCAGAGGCTTCGAGTACCCGCGTAAGTACGACCTCTCCCCAGTTACCCTGCGTTTTGTTATCGCCTTTTAATGCCCGCGTCAGGTTTACCGCTTCCTGCGCCATCTGCGCATTCAGTTGTTGGAGATTACGAATTTCGTGTGCCAGGGTATGGCGTTCTTGTGCCTCTTTACCAAAGCTATCCTGAACCTGGCGACGAAAACCGTCCAGTTGTTCACGAAGCGGCGCAAGCAGGCTGTTCAGACTTTGGCGATTTTGCTCATCAACACGGCGGTTGCTGTGCTCAAAAATACGATTCGCCAGATTTTCAAACTGTTCGCTCAGACGCTGTTCGCTGTTGATCATCTGGCGGATTTTATCTTCCGCATGCTGTTGCGTTGCTTCCAGCCGGGTAGTGACTTCACGGAGATCGGCTTCCAGAGAGGTGTTGATACTGTGCAGACTGCGTAATTCGTTATTGAGTAGTTCGCACTCATCACGCCAGTGAGCTTCCTGCGAGAGCTGCTGGCGAGCGGCGCTTAGCGCAATATCCAGTTCACGTCGCTCTTCGATGAGGTCGGCACGGATTTGATCGGCGCGTGCTTTCGTCGCCAGCCACCCTACCAGTAGCCCTGCGGCTAACGCCAACATGGCACTCATCATAATTGAAATATCCACAACGCCCCCTTACAGCAACGACTTACCCGCTCAAAATAGAATTGTGCTGTATAAACGTCCAGTTTAAAAGGAATTTCCTGCGAGGCACTACGCAAAATAAAAAGGCCGAACGCGTCGGCCTTTTTGAATAGAAGGGAGAATTACAGTAAACGACGCGCGGCTTCTACCACGATTTTCACCGCGTGGCTTTCCGTTTGTTTCATCGTTTCCGCATTAGGGATCTCTTGCTGAGTACGGTTCACGATAACACCTGCGACCATACCGGCACGCAGACCCTGGCTTGCGCACATGGTCAGCAGCGTAGCAGATTCCATTTCGTAGTTCATGACGCCCATAGACTGCCACTCTTCCATTGAGCCTTTGAAACGGCTCACGACGCGACCAGAGAAGGTGTCATAACGCTCCTGGCCTGGGTAGAAGGTGTCAGAAGACGCAGTAACACCCACGTGAGTGGTGGCGCCGATAGATTTCGCCGCTTCCACCAGCGCGGTGGTGCACTCGAAGTCCGCAACGGCCGGGAATTCCATTGGTGCGAAGTGTAGGCTTGCACCGTCCAGACGAACAGATGCAGTGGTAACCAGTACATCACCCACGTTGATATGCGGCTGGATAGCGCCAGTCGTACCGATACGCAGGAAGGTACGAATGCCCAGCTGTGCCAGTTCTTCTACGGCAATAGAGGTGGACGGGCCGCCGATACCGGTAGAGCAAACGATCACGGCTTTACCATCCAGCTCAGCACGCCAGGTGGTGAACTCGCGATGTGATGCCAGCTTAACCGGCTTATCCATCAGCGCGGCGATCTTTTCCACACGCTCCGGGTCGCCAGGGACGATAGCAAGCGTAGCCCCTTGTAAATCGTTCTTAGTGAGGCCGAGATGAAAAACATCAGACTTAGACATAAAAACTCCTCTGTGAATCGGTTTTGTCAGAAGAAGCAAAAACACACTTTACCGAAGGCATAAACATATTTTCGTGACAGTCATCACTATGATGTAAATCAATTGCATTCGATTACCATTAAATAGTGATCTTTATCACATAAATGATGCGATATAAGTAAGCCCTGCACAAAAGATAGACCGTTTAAGGCAATGTGGTTCGTTGCATGTGTCTATAGTTAACAATGCGCTTTTTTGCTGAATATTTAAGGGTACGGAGAATACCATGACAACACGACAATCTGGCTTTGCACCTGCTGTATCTCCACCGACGTCTACCACGGTTCACACCCCGGATAATGCAATTATCGCCGGTGTAACGTCTATACCTTCACAAGGCGATGATATGCCAGCGTATCACGCACGACCAAAACAGACTGATGGCCTGCTGCCCGTAGTCATTGTCGTGCAGGAGATTTTTGGTATTCATGAGCACATTCGTGACGTTTGCCGTCGTCTGGCTCTGGAAGGGTATCTGGCTATCGCACCAGAACTCTATTTTCGCGAAGGCGATCCCAATGACTTTGCCGATATCCCTACGCTGCTTAGTGGCCTTGTCGCCAAAGTGCCTGACTCTCAGGTACTGGCCGATCTGGACCACGTCGCTAGCTGGGCCTCCCGCAACGGAGGAGATGCGCACCAGTTGATGATCACCGGATTTTGCTGGGGTGGACGCATCACCTGGCTGTATGCCGCACATAATCCGCAGTTAAAAGCGGCCGTGGCGTGGTATGGCAAACTGGTGGGTGACAAAACCCTCAACTCGCCAAAACATCCCGTTGATATCGCAACCGATCTTAACGCCCCCGTTTTGGGGCTTTATGGCGGCCAGGACACCAGCATTCCGCAAGATACCGTTGAAACAATGCGCCAGGCGCTACGCGCCGCCAATGCTAAAGCGGAAATCGTGGTCTATCCCGATGCCGGACATGCGTTCAACGCCGATTATCGCCCGAGCTATCACGAAGAGTCCGCGAAAGACGGTTGGCAGAGAATGCTGGAGTGGTTCGTGCAATACGGTGGGAAGAAATAAACGTTAATTGCCCGGTGGCAGCGACGCCTGACCGGGCCTACAACTATTGCGATTTCCTGTAACCCGGGTAAGCACCAGCGCTTCCCGGGCACCGAATTACGCCTGACGCAGATTCTGCGCCGCTTTGACCATGTTCGCCAGCGCGGCACGGGTTTCCGGCCAGCCGCGGGTTTTCAGGCCGCAGTCCGGGTTCACCCACAGACGTTCTGCTGGAATGCGCTGCTCGGCTTTCTTCAACAGGGCTTCAATCCACTCCACGCTCGGAACGTTCGGCGAGTGAATATCGTATACGCCCGGCCCGATTTCATTCGGATAGTCGAACTCTTCAAACGATTCCAGCAACTCCATATCAGAGCGCGAGGTTTCAATGGTGATCACGTCCGCATCCAGCGCCGCAATGGAGTCCATGATGTCGTTGAACTCGCAATAACACATGTGGGTGTGGATCTGGGTTTCATCCTTCGCTACCGCCGCGTTAATGCGGAAGGCCTCCACTCCCCACTCCAGATACGCCGCCCAGTCGCTGCGACGCAGTGGTAAACCTTCGCGCAGTGCCGGTTCATCAATCTGGATGATGCCGATACCCGCCGCTTCCAGATCCGCCACTTCATCACGCAGCGCCAGCGCGATCTGCTTCGCGATGGTTTCACGCGTCACGTCTTCACGCGGGAATGACCAGCAGAGAATGGTCACCGGACCGGTCAGCATGCCTTTTACCGGTTTGTCGGTCAGCGACTGGGCATATTTCGCCCACTCCACGGTGATCGCTTCCGGGCGGCTGACGTCGCCAATCACCACCGGCGGCTTCACGCAGCGAGAGCCGTAGCTCTGCACCCAACCGTTCTGGGTAAAGACGAAGCCGTCCAGGTGTTCGCCAAAGTATTCGACCATGTCATTACGCTCGGCTTCACCGTGTACCAGCACGTCGAGACCAAGACGTTCCTGTTCAACAATCGCCTGTTTAATATGTTCCGCAATTCCAGTGCGATAGTTACCAGCATCCAGGTTGCCCTTTTTGAAGTCCAGGCGCAGGCCGCGAATTTCTGTGGTTTGCGGGAATGAACCGATAGTCGTAGTCGGCCATGCCGGCAGATTAAAGCGGGCACGTTGCGCCTCGGCACGAACCGGATAAGCGTTAGCGCGCTGGCTGTCCTGGGCGGTGATTGCCGCCAGACGTTTTTCCACTGTGGCGTTGTGTACGCGGGTAGAGTGACGACGAGCCTGAATCGGTGCGCTCCACTCGACAATTGCTGCCGTATCACCGCTATTCAACGCATCGCGCAGCAGCGCCAGCTCGCCGCACTTTTGCAACGCGAAGGCAAACCAGATCTTCACTTCTGCATCAAGGCGGGTTTCCACACTGAGATCGATTGGGCTATGCAGCAGGGAGCAGGAAGAAGCCACCCACAGGTTACGTTTCCCGACGATATCTTTGATTTGTGCGTATTTTTCGCTGAGATCGGCACGCCAGACGTTGCGGCCGTTCACCAGCCCCGCTGACAGCAGCCAGTCGGCTGGCAGACGCGTGTGCAGCTCGGCTGCATCATCTTTGCCGTGCACGAAGTCAACGTGCAGCCCCTGTACCGGCAGGGCGGTAATGGTATCCAGGTTTGGCGTTACGCCTTCGAAGTAAGTGGTCAGTAGCAGCTTCACCTGACCCGTCAGCGCGTCATAAGCTGGTTTGAAGGCGTCCAGCCACGCTTGCGGCAATTCCAGCACCAGAGCGGGTTCGTCAATCTGCACCCACTCAATACCGCGTTTCGCCAGCTCGGCCAGCACCTGCTGGTAAACCGGCAGAATGTCGTTCAACAGGCTCAGGCGGTCAAACTGTTCGCCTTTCACTTTACCCAACCACAGGTAGGTTACCGGCCCCAGCAGCACAGGCTTCACCTTGTGACCGAGCGCCAACGCTTCGTCCACTTCATCCAGCAGTTGGGTCCAGGTCAGTTTAAACTGCTGACCTTTAGTGAACTCTGGCACCATGTAGTGATAGTTGGTGTTAAACCATTTGGTCATTTCTGCCGCCGCCGCGGGTTCACCCGTTGGTGCGCGGCCACGGCCAATGCGGAATAAGGTATCGATATCGACCGAGCCGTCTTTATTTTGATGGCGAGCCGGAACGTTGCCGAGCAGCAGGCTGGTAGTCAGCACGTGATCGTACCAGGCAAAATCACCCACCGGCAGCAGGTCAACGCCCGCCTGCTTCTGCTGATCCCAGTGGCGGGCACGCAGCTCGCGGCCAACGGTCAGCAAATCTTCACGGGAAGAATTTCCCGCCCAGTAGCTTTCTTGCGCTTTCTTCAACTCGCGACGCAGGCCAACGCGAGGGAAACCGAGGGTGTGATTCAATATTGTCATTTTTCTTCCTCTAATTATATGTAAATCCTATGGATTTTGAATTTAGGGAAGGCGGCAAGTTTACTTATCCCCAGGAGCTTACTGAAGTAAGTGACTGGGGTGGGGAAACGAAGCCAACGCACCATAAATTTAAAAGACGAAGGATTTTAGCCGTCCAGATGTTTACACATCCATAATTGGCGGTTACTGTATATTCCTCAAGCGCAATTTGTTCATGCCGAAGTGAAGGACTTTCATGATCGAGATTAAACACCTGAAAACGCTCCAGGCGTTGCGGAATAGTGGTTCTCTGGCAGCCGCAGCGGCGACGTTGCATCAGACCCAATCCGCCCTTTCTCACCAGTTCAGCGATCTGGAGCAGCGCCTTGGCTTTCGACTTTTTATCCGTAAAAGCCAGCCTCTGCGCTTTACGCCGCAGGGAGAAATCCTGCTGCAGTTAGCCAATCAGGTGTTGCCGCAAATTGGTCGTGCGCTGCAGGCCTGCAACGAACCGCAGCAAACCCGGCTGCGAATCGCGATTGAATGTCACAGTTGTATTCAATGGCTGACGCCCGCGCTGGAGAATTTTCGTGCCAACTGGCCGCAGGTGGAGATGGACTTTAAATCCGGCGTGACGTTCGATCCGCAACCAGCGCTACAGCAGGATGAGCTGGATCTGGTGTTAACCTCCGACATCCTGCCGCGCAGCGGATTGCACTACTCACCGATGTTTGATTTTGAAGTCCGCCTGGTACTGGCGCCTGACCATCCGTTGGCCAGCAAAACACAAATCACACCGGAAGATTTGGCCAGCGAGACGCTGCTGATTTACCCGGTACAGCGGAGTCGACTGGATGTATGGCGGCATTTTCTGCAGCCTGCAGGCGTTAGTCCGTCGCTGAAAAGCGTGGATAACACCTTGCTGCTGATTCAGATGGTTGCAGCCAGAATGGGTATCGCGGCATTACCGCACTGGGTGGTGGAGAGTTTTGAACGCCAGGGCCTGGTAGTGACCAAAACCCTGGGTGATGGATTGTGGAGCCGACTGTACGCCGCCGTGCGTGATGGCGAGCAGCGACAGCCGGTCACAGAAGCGTTTATTCGCTCAGCGCGGAATCACGCCTGCGATCACCTACCGTTTGTACGGAGTGCGGAACGACCCACTTTCGATGTACCCACAGTGAAGCCACTATCACAGCCGCACCAATGATGAAGCTTGGCCAGTGAGGTTGTTGATGCCAGATAGCCAGGTTAACCAGCAGTCCGGCAGGGACATGCATATTGTTCATGATGCCCAGCGTGCCCGCATCCACCTGGGTCGCGCCGTAGTTCCACATAAAGTAACCAATGCCGGACGCCGCCACGCCAAGAAAGACCAGAATTCCCCACTGTAGCGTGGTTGCAGGCATTTTCTGCGCATTGCCCAGCATGAACCAGGCCACGACAGCCACCATAAAGGCGCCCATATAAAACCAGGCAAAGGCGTTGTGCTGCGGCATTGGCCGCGTCTCCATCAGACGTTTATAGCCCACCATACCAATGGCAAAGCTGATATTGGACAACTGCACCAGCAGCAGACCGGTCCAGAAGTGGCTGGTCACCTGATCGTAACGAATGATCCCCGCGCCAATCACCGCCAGTAACGCACTAAAGGCGTAACTCCAGCGCAGACGACGTCCGCTCATCAGATCATAAATCAGCGTAATGTAGAGCGGCGTCAGCACGGTAAAGAGCAGCAGTTCTGAAACCGTCAGGTACAGATAGGCGTGAAAACTCAGCATGTACATAATGCCAAGCTGCATGGCCCCCACCAGCATATACAGCCCGATCGTTTTTACGCTGTGCCCACGAGTACGTAAAAACGGCAGGAACACCAACGCCGCCAGCCCAACGCGCACCAGCACCGCAAAATAGCTATCGACATGACCGGCAAGGTACTCGCCAAACAGGCTAAAGGAAAAGGCCCACAGAATTGTGGTAATGATGAGTAACGCCACAATGGATGTCTCTTAACAAAAGGTACACCCATTGTAGCGGAGTTTTTAGTTGACAACTGGTCAGCTAACGAACAGAAGGTTACTGCAAAAACAGTTCACGCAGATAGTGTGGCACGGCATCGTCGGCATTAAGACCAATGACTTCCAGTTCCGGGTGCAGATCCTTCAGGCGCTGGTGGGCGTTGCCCATGATGCAGCCTTTACCTGCCATGGAGAGCATTTCCGCATCGTTCATCCCATCGCCAAAGGCGATGCAGTCTTTCAGGCTGTAGCCCATCGCTTTTGCTACCGCTTCCAGCGCATGACCTTTCGATACGCCGCCAGCCATGACTTCCAGACAGGTAAGCGTAGAGAAGCTGACGTTGACGCGATCGCCCCAGCGGGCGTTGATCGCCTGCTCCAGCGGCAGTAGCCTTTCGTGAGAGTCGGTGGTGAAGAACACTTTGCTGACGCCCTCAGGCTCCAGTAATGCAGGTTCAAACAGTGAATAGTTAAACACCGCTTCTTTGAAGAAACGCATTTCGTCCGGACGATGGCGATTCATAAACCACTCATCATCACGATATACGTTGGTCACGATGTCCGGGTTTGCATTCACTACGCCAAACAGGTCGCTGGCAATATCGCGATCCAGGTTATGGGAAAACACCAGATTCCCGTCAGAATCATGCACGCGCGCGCCATTGGACGTGATCATGTAGGTTTTAATGCCGAGGTTATCGCGAATTTGCCCCACATCAACATGATGACGGCCAGTCGCAAACACGAAGTTAACGCCGCGAGCGGTCAATAACTTCAGCGTCTCTTTGGCATAAGGGGACAGAGTATGGTCGGGAGAAAGCAGCGTACCGTCTAAATCAGACGCAACAACCTGATACATAAGAAAATTCAACCTCTAGGCAAAGCGGGTTCCGCTGGATGAGTTATGCTTGTCTAAAAATTCGACAATAGCGTTAAGCGCGACTGAGCGCATGGCGTCCTTTTCAAAAAGGATCTCATGGTACGCGCCTTTGATGACAAGCGGCTGCCCCCCTTCTACAGGATGGCCTGCTGCGGCGCGGAGTTCACAAAAACGATCGTGCATGCGGTTATCTACCACACGCTCTTCTTCAGCCTGAATCAGCAGCGTCGGCGTCGCATCATCCCCGGCGCCAGCCAAAACCTGTTCGCCAGCCAGAATCCCTTCACGTACCCAGTGATAGGTGGGACCACCAACGCGCAACCGCGGCTCATCAGCATAAAAGCGCAGATTGCGCCGATAGCGCTGTCGACTATGGGTTAACGCATTCATACCGAACGGCAGCGCCCGCCAGCGCCCGGTTCCCATCGCATAACCTTCGCGGATCCGCGGATGCCCTTCGGCCCAGTCCAGTATATGGCGCACCATCCAGTCGGGAAAGCGCATCACAATACCAAACATCGGTGCGCAAAGCGCGATGGCATCACACTGATTCGGGTGGCGTTGCAGGAATAACGTGGCAATCGCCCCGCCCATTGAATGCGCCAGGATATAGCGTTTTCTCCACGGGCCGGGTAGCACTTCCTGCTGCCAGAAGGCGGTTAGATCGTCGACATAATCATTAAAGTTATCGACATGACCGCGGTGCGGATCCGAAAGCATACGCCCGGAACGCCCCTGGCCACGGTGATCGATAATGAGAACGTCAAAACCAGAATGAAACAGGTCATACGCCAGTTCAGCGTATTTCACGTAGCTTTCAATGCGTCCAGGACAGACGACGATGACGCGATCGTTTTTTTCTGCATGAAAACGAACAAAATGTACGGGAATATCATCCACGCCCGTAAATTCCGCTTCTTCCCGCTGACGCCAGAAATCTGTCAGTGGCCCCATGGAAAAAGCAGCAAACGCGTTTTCTCTTGTTTCCCAGTCTTTTTGCTGCTGAAACATCGGGTATCCAGCCTCGCTGACCAAGTAAAATCGTTTTTTTCGCCGTCACTGACACAACCTAACGGCAGTAGCGTATTGTGGCATAAAAATAGACAATCCGGGAGTTTCTCATGACCTTTGAATGGTGGTTCGCCTACCTGCTGACCTCTATTATTTTGAGCTTGTCCCCAGGCTCTGGCGCTATCAATACCATGACCACCGCCATCAGCCACGGATATCGCGGTGCCAGCGCGTCGATTGCGGGTTTGCAGACCGGGTTGGGTATTCATATCGTTCTGGTTGGCGTAGGACTGGGAACGCTATTTTCACGTTCGGTGATCGCATTTGAGGTGCTGAAGTGGGCGGGAGCGGCCTATCTGATTTGGCTGGGTATTCAGCAATGGCGCGCGGCGGGTGCTATCGATCTGAATACCATGGCGAATACGCAATCGCGCAGCCGGCTGTTCAAACGCGCGGTCTTTGTTAATCTGACCAATCCCAAGAGCATAGTTTTTCTTGCCGCTCTGTTCCCGCAGTTCATCCTGCCGCAGGAACCGCAGTTGATGCAGTACGTGGTGCTTGGCGTCACGACCATCGTGGTCGATATCATTGTGATGATCGGTTACGCGACGTTGGCCACGCGCATTGCTGGCTGGATTAAAGGGCCAAAGCAAATGAAGGCGCTCAACAAAGTGTTTGGCTCGCTGTTTATGCTGATAGGCGCCCTGCTGGCATCGGCAAGGCATGCGTGATGTGAGTGCCGGATGGCGCTAGCGCTTATCCGGCCTGCTGGTAAATTAGCGCGAAATAATCAGATGGATACCGAAGCCTGCGAACAGCGCGCCGGCAAAACCATCAATCCACTTCGCCAGACGCTGATAGCCACGACGCATTTTCGGGAGCGCAAACAGGCTGGCGACCACGGTAAACCACGCCAACGTTTCCACGATAATCAGAGCAAAGATCCCCCAACGCGCGCCCGTTCCCACGTTGTCGCCAACGAACAATGAGAAGACGGAGCCAAAATAGATAATGGCTTTAGGGTTCGCCAGGTTGGTCAGCAGACCTTTCAAAAAGCTGCGTCCGCTCTGCGCCAGCTCCACCTGCGGAGTGGGCGCTGCAACATCCTGTTTTTTAAACGCGCCGCGCAGCATCTGATAACCCATCCAGCACAGATACAGCCCCCCGCCTACCATAATAATGGTATGCAGCCAGGCCATTTTTTCGATAATCAGATGCAGGCCGAGCAGTGCCACGCCAGCCCAGACCATGACGCCGCAGGTAATGCCCAGCACACCCATCATAGCTTCTTTGCGCGAACGGCTAACCGCAGTTTGAGAAACAAAAAAGAAATCGGGACCGGGGCTCATCAGCGCAACGATATGCACCAACGCAACGGTGAAAAATAGCGTTAACATAAAAATGACTCGCGGGGGAATAGTTCAGTGAGTCACCATCCTGGCACTTTTTTGCCCGGCTGACTACTCTTCGTCGTCACCATCAACGTGTGCGCGAATAAGCGCCATAAACTCTTTACCGAAACGCTCAAGTTTCCGCATCCCCACACCGTTGACGCTTAGCATTTCACTCGGTGAAACCGGCATCTGCTCCGCCATTTCAATCAGCGTGGCGTCGTTGAACACCACGTACGGCGGAATGTTCTCTTCGTCGGCAATGGCTTTACGCAGCTTACGCAATTTGGCGAACAGTTTGCGGTCGTAGTTACCACCGAAGGATTTCTGCATCGCACGCGGTTTCAGCGCCACAATACGTGGTACAGCAAGCTGTAACGCAACGTCACCGCGCAACACCGGACGCGCGGCTTCTGTTAGCTGTAACGCGGAGTGATGAGCAATATTCTGCGTCACCAGGCCCAGGTGAATAAGCTGGCGAATAACGCTCACCCAGTGTTCGTGGCTTTGCTCGCGACCAATGCCATAGACCGGCAGTTTGTCATGAGCCAGTTCGCGAATACGCTGGTTATTCGCTCCGCGCAGCACTTCCACGACGTACCCCATGCCGAAGCGTTGGTTAACACGGTAAATCGTCGACAGCGCTTTGCGCGCATCCATAAGTCCGTCGTATTGTTTTGGCGGATCGAGGCAGATGTCGCAGTTACCGCAAGGCTCCTGACGCCCTTCGCCAAAATAGTTCAGCAGCACCAGACGACGACAGGTTTGCGCCTCGGCAAACGCCCCCATCGCATTGAGCTTATGCCGTTCGATATCCAGCAGTTGCCCAGCGGGTTTCTCTTCGAGGCAACGGCGTAGCCATGCCATATCAGCCGGATCGTAAAACAGCATGGCTTCCGCCGGCAGGCCATCACGCCCGGCGCGGCCGGTTTCCTGGTAATAGGATTCGATATTGCGCGGAATATCGAAATGCACCACGAAGCGTACGTTAGGTTTGTTGATCCCCATACCGAACGCCACGGTCGCCACTACGATTTGCAGGTCATCACGCTGGAATTTCTCCTGCACCTCGGCGCGTACGGCGTTTTCCAGCCCGGCATGATAAGCCCCGGCGCTGATGCCACGGCTTTGCAGACGCGCGGCGGTGTCTTCGACTTTGGCGCGACTGTTACAATAGATAATGCCAGACTTACCGCGCTGCTCTTGCACGTAGCGCATCAGCTGATCGAGCGGCTTAAACTTCTCCATCAGCATGTAGCGAATGTTCGGGCGGTCAAAGCTGCTGATCTGAATTAACGGATCGTTCAGTCCCAGCAGACGCACAATGTCCAGCCGGGTTGTCTCATCCGCGGTCGCGGTCAGCGCCACAAACGGCAGCGTCGGGAAACGCTGACGTAACTGGCCCAGCGCAGCGTACTCGGGGCGGAAATCATGCCCCCACTGCGAAATACAGTGCGCTTCATCAACCGCCAGCAGCACCGGATTCCAGTGCGCCAGATGCTCAAGGAAGTTATCCAGCATCAGGCGTTCGGGCGCAATATACAGTAAGCGAATCTGCCCGCTGCGGCAGCCCGCCATCACCTCAAGCTGCTGTTCACGACTTTGAGTAGAATTCAGGCACGCCGCCGCCACGCCGTTGGCTAGCAGTTGATCGACCTGATCTTTCATCAGGGAAATCAGCGGGGAAACAACAACGGTGAGTCCGTTTAGCAATAATGCGGGAATTTGATAGCACAGGGATTTACCGCCGCCGGTCGGCATAACGACCAGGCAGTCGCGACCAGAGAGCACGGTATCAATGATTTCTTCCTGACCGGGGCGAAACTGTTGGTAGCCAAAGGTTTCCTGCAAAACCTGTTTAGCGCCCATTTCCAGATTCAACACTTCCGCCTGCGCCACATTAACCCCATTCGCCCGAAATAAAAACAGGCGCTATTTTCAGCGCCTGAGAGAGAAACTGCAATGATTAAAATACTCTCAATACTTATCAGAAGATATCGTTGAGCATCACGCCCACACCGACACGCGTCTGATTGAAGTTGTAGTCAATCAGCGATTCGCCGTAACCACTGTAGACCTGAGTGTATAGACGCACATGCTTCGTGATGGGGTAACTGGCCCCCAGCTCTGCGCCGCCGTAGCCGGTATTCCAGTTGTACTGGCCTTTCACGCTGATAACCGCGTCACCCAGGTGATACCCCATTTTCAGCTGATAGTAGCCCATGTATTTAGTGATATCAGGGTTATCGTCGGTGCTACCAATCACGTACCACGGCTTAACTTCCACCAGCCAGTTACCATTTTCAGCCATCAGACGGGTATAAAGACGGTTCCAGCTACGTGACGTGGGATCGGAACGGCCGTTGGAGTCATGGTTATAACCCATTTCGACATCACGAAGCGTCCAACCGGCAAAGCGATAGTCGGTGGCGAAACCGAGGAACAATTGCGGTTCGTAGTTGGTTTCGCGAAACGGTGAAGACTCTTCACTGTTCGAAAGCTGCCACCAGGACTTCTGGGTATAGGAACCGCCAAGTACCGAGTTTGGGCCTAATATCCCGCGCCAGAGCGGAAACGCCAGGCTTAGCTGAAACTTAACCTCATCTTTGCGCGCATTTTCGGACCAGCTATAACTGCTGATCGCCTCTTTGTTCATGTCGCTGGTATTGGTGTAAATAAGATAGTTGGTGTCATAAGGATAAAGCGTGAAAGGGTTGTCATGTTCCTGCAGCATATTGGCGATAATACTGCCACGAACCGCCGGTGCATCATGAATCTCTTTCACTGTCGCTTCCTGCGCATAAGCGGTCAACGGCAGCATAATTGCTGGTAGTAACCATCCCAGAATCGCCCGCATCGGTAATGTTCTCCTGAACCAAAATATTGATGAATTGTATAATTATCTGGCAAGTATTCTACATACTTAGCTAGTTACTCGTTAGTTATCCCGTCCTAAAGTAGAAAACAACAAATAATAAGCATAGTATCAACATTTCATTAACCATTGAGATGTAGGGATCGTATGTCTGCCGTACTTACTGCTGAGGAAGCGCTGAAGTTAGTGGGTGAAATGTTTGTCTATCATATGCCGTTTAACCGGGCGCTGGGACTAGAGCTCGAACGCTATGAGAAAGAATTTGCTCAATTAGCCTTTAATAACCAACCGATGATGGTCGGCAACTGGGCGCAAAGCATTCTGCATGGCGGCGTGATCGCCTCGGCGCTGGACGTCGCCGCCGGGCTGGTATGCGTTGGGAGTACGCTGACCCGCCATGAAACGATCAGCGAGGACGAACTGCGTCAGCGGATGTCACGCATGGGTACAATCGATTTGCGTGTTGATTATCTGCGCCCCGGAAGAGGGAATCGCTTTACCGCCACCAGTAGCCTGCTGCGGGCGGGTAATAAAGTCGCTGTTGCGCGCGTGGAATTGCATAACGAAGAACAGCTTTATATTGCCAGCGCAACCGCCACTTATATGGTGGGGTAAGTGCCTAAAAAAAGGTAAACTGCTGTTACATTTCTGCAATGAGTTTTCCCGATGGATGCTAAACAAACGCGGCAGGGCGTGCTACTCGCTCTTGCTGCTTATTTTATTTGGGGTATCGCTCCCGCCTACTTCAAGCTGATTTACTATGTTCCGGCGGATGAGATCCTGACGCACCGCGTCATCTGGTCATTTTTCTTTATGGTGGTACTGATGAGCATCAGCCGCCAGTGGTCAGGCGTCAAAACGCTGCTACAAACGCCAAAGAAGATCTTCCTGCTGGCGCTCTCTGCAGTGCTCATCGGCGGAAACTGGCTGCTGTTCATTTGGGCGGTCAATAATCACCATATGCTGGAAGCCAGCCTCGGCTATTTTATTAACCCACTGGTGAATATTGTGCTGGGAATGCTATTCCTCGGTGAGCGCTTTCGTCGCATGCAGTGGCTGGCGGTACTGTTAGCCGCCTGCGGCGTGCTGGTACAGCTGTGGACCTTCGGATCGCTGCCAATAATCGCGCTGGGACTGGCGTTCAGCTTTGCGTTCTATGGGCTGGTGCGCAAGAAGATTGCCGTCGAAGCACAAACCGGCATGCTGATCGAAACCCTGTGGCTTTTACCTGTCGCCGCCATCTATCTGTTTGGCATTGCGGACAGCTCAACCAGCCATATGGGGCAAAACCCCATCTCGCTCAACCTGCTGCTGATTGCCGCGGGTGTCGTGACCACCATTCCGCTGCTGTGCTTTACCGGCGCGGCAACCCGCCTGCGTCTGTCCACGCTGGGATTCTTCCAGTATATCGGGCCTACGCTGATGTTCCTGCTGGCCGTCACCTTCTATGGTGAAGTTCCGGGAACGGATAAAATGGTCACGTTTGCGTTTATCTGGGTGGCGCTGGCGATTTTCGTGATGGATGCGATTTATACGCAACGACGGGTTCGTCGGAGCTAGGGGAGTGCCGGATGGCGCTTCGCTTATCCGGCCTACAAAAGCACATCGCCGTAGGCCGGATAAGTACAGTTATTACAGCCAGTTCTTGCGCTTAAAGTACAGATACGGCGCCAAACCCGCGAGCATCATAAAGACAATCGCGCCCGGGTAACCGAAGCTCCAGTGCAATTCCGGCATAAACTCAAAGTTCATCCCGTAGCTGGAAGCCACCAGCGTCGGCGGCAGGAATACCACAGAAACCACCGAGAAGATCTTGATGATGCGGTTCTGCTCGATGTTGATAAAACCCATCGCCGCCTGCATCAGGAAGTTAACCTTCTGGAACAGCGATTCATTATGCGGCAGCAGTGACTCGATATCGCGCAGGATCTCACGCGCCTGCTCCAGCTGACTGCCCGGCAAACGCGCTTTACGCACCAGGAAGTTCAGCGCGCGCTGGGTATCCATCAGACACAGACGTACTTTCCAGCCGATATCTTCCAGTTCCGCCAACGTCGACAGCGCTTCGTCATACTCATCGCCCTGACGCCCTTCCATGATCACACGGCTGAGTTTTTCCAGGTCGCTGTAGATGTTTTCGATTTCATCTGCCAGCTGTTCAATTTTGGTTTCGAACAGGTCGAGCAACAGCTCGTAAGCGTTACCATCCACCATCGCCTGGTTACGCGCACGCATGCGGTACAGGCGGAAGGCCGGCAGTTCGCGCTCGCGCAGAGTAAACAGGCGGCCTTCGCGAATGGTAAATGCGACGGTTGAGTTACCCGCGTGATCGTCGGCGTCTTCGTAAAAGAAGAAGGAGTGGATGTGCAGACCGTCTTCGTCTTCAAAAAAACGTGCGGATGCTTCGATGTCTTCCAGTTCAGGGCGCGTAGCCAGATTCTGGCCCAAGTCCTTTTGCACACGGTTTCGTTCTTCGTCATCCGGCTCGACTAAATCGACCCAAACCGAACTGGCCAGGTGCTCGATCTCGTCTGCCTCAAGGCGAGTTAAACGATTGTTTTCCAGTTGAAATGCGCTCAGCATGACCGGGACTCCCAATGCAAAAAATTATCGGACAGTTCGGAGGGCACACAGAAACAAATTGGGTTTCAGACCATTAAACAGCCTGACTCAGCGCGACGGGAAAAAACAGAAGGTCGCTGACAACCGCGAAGGCTATCAGCAAAAAGGGATAGCCTTAGGAGTTGATCCTGGATGACAGGATAATGAGCCAGTATCTACTGGGTGTGTCCAAGGCGAATGTCCTCTTAGCGTAATCGTGCGCGCATGTTACGCCAGCAAAATTTTGACGTCAACACGCAACGGATGGCGAAAAAGTAATAATTTCCCCTTATACAGAAAGGTTAGCAGAGGGGAATTATTTATCTATGATTTCAGAATATTAACCGACAGATAGCCGGATGGCGGCTTCGCCTTATCCGGCCTACAAATCAAAATATTACGTTCCGCGTAGGCCTGATAAGCGCAGCGACATCAGGCGATCATACCGTTTCCAGTCTGGCGTAGGCGGCAACCAGCCATTTGATCCCCTGCCCCTGGAACGCGACCTGCAAACGACTGTGTTCGCCGCTTCCTTCCAGGTTGACGATAGTGCCCTCGCCAAATTTAGCGTGGCGCACTCGCTGGCCGAGCTTATAGCCGGTATCATTTTCCGCCATTGGCGTACCCATCCGCTGATGGCTCACCGGTCGGCTGACAGTGGCGCGCAGGCGAACCTCTTCAACGCACGCTTCCGGCAGTTCGCCGATAAAGCGCGACGGACGATGGTAAACCTCTTTGCCGTACAGACGACGCGTTTCGGCGTAGGTCAGCGTCAGCTTTTGCATCGCGCGGGTCACACCTACGTAAGCCAGACGGCGCTCTTCTTCGAGGCGACCACCTTCGTCCAGCGACATCTGGCTGGGGAACATACCTTCTTCCATCCCCACGATAAACACCTGCGGGAACTCCAGACCTTTCGCCGAGTGCAGCGTCATCAGCTGTACCGCATCCTGCCAGGTATCCGCCTGCCCTTCGCCCGCTTCCAGCGCGGCGTGAGACAGGAACGCCTGCAACGGCATTAAGTCTTCGTCTTCTTCGTTGTAGCTGAACTGGCGCGTTGCCGTCACCAGTTCGTCTAAGTTTTCGATACGCGTCTGGCCTTTCTCGCCTTTTTCCTGCTCGTACATCATGCGCAGGCCGGAGTCTTTAATCACCCTGTCAGTCTGCACGTGCAGCGGCATATCGGCGGTCTCCTGCGCCAGTGCGTCAATCAGCTCCATAAAGCGCTGTAAGGCGCTGGCGGCGCGACCCGCGAGGGCTTTTTCCTGCAACAGCTCACGACAGGCCTGCCACAACGTTAGCTGGCGGTCACGGGAGGTCTGACGCACCACATCTAAAGTACGATCGCCAATCCCGCGGGTGGGCGTATTCACCACACGTTCAAATGCGGCGTCGTCATTGCGGTTGGCGATCAGGCGCAGGTAAGAGAGCGCATCTTTGATTTCCTGGCGTTCGAAGAAACGCATCCCGCCATAAATCCGATACGGCATGCTGGCCTGTAACAACGCCTCTTCCAGTACGCGCGACTGGGCGTTGCTGCGATACAGAATGGCGCATTGCTCCAGCGCACCACCGTTGTCCTGCCAGGTTTTGATGCGATTGACCACGAAGCGCGCTTCATCGAGTTCGTTGAACGCGCAATACAGCGAGATCGGTTCGCCGTCGACGCCATCGGTCCACAGCTTTTTACCCAGACGCCCGTTGTTGTTTTCAATCAGGGCGTTGGCCGCGCTGAGGATATTGTTAGTCGAGCGGTAGTTCTGCTCCAGGCGAATAGTTTCTGCGCCGGGGAAATCCGTGAGAAAGCGCTGGATGTTCTCCACCTGCGCTCCGCGCCAGCCGTAGATTGACTGATCGTCATCACCGACGATCATTACCTTGCCGGTATCGCCCGCCAGCAGGCGGATCCACGCGTACTGAATGTTGTTGGTATCCTGAAATTCGTCCACCAGGATATTGGTAAAACGTTCGCGGTAGTGCTGCAGGATATGCGGTTTGTTGAGCCACAGCTCGTGGGCGCGCAGCAGCAGCTCGGCGAAATCCACCAGCCCCGCGCGGTCACACGCTTCCTGGTAAGCCTGATACACTTTCTGCCAGGTTTGCTCAACCGGGTTGCCGTAGCTTTGCAGATGATGCGGACGCAGCCCTTCGTCTTTCTGGCTGTTGATGAACCACATCGCCTGACGCGGTGGCCACTGCTTCTCATCAAGGTTCATCGCTTTGATCAGACGCTTGAGCAAACGCAGTTGGTCTTCACTGTCGAGGATCTGAAAATCCTGCGGCAGGTTCGCATCCATATGGTGCGCGCGCAGCAGGCGGTGGGCCAGACCGTGGAATGTCCCCACCCACATACCGCCCTGGCTGGTTCCCATGATCTGGCCGATACGGTGGCGCATTTCCGCCGCCGCTTTGTTGGTAAAGGTCACCGCCATAATGGAGTACGGCGAGTTGTTCTCAACCGTCAGTAACCAGGCGATACGGTGCACCAGCACGCGCGTTTTACCACTCCCCGCGCCTGCCAGAACCAGCATGTTGCTGCGTGGCGCGGCCACCGCTTCACGCTGTTTATCATTAAGGCTGTCGAGCAGGTAAGAAACGTCCATTGGCACCGCCGCGTAAAAGTAGGTAAGGCGGATAAGCGTAGCGCCATCCGCCAAAAAGCTGGGTATATATACAGAGTTCTGCTGGTGATTATATCAGCGAGGTCAGAGATGCCAACTGTGAAATTTCGATATGCGGAAGCAAACGACTGTCTGCGGTTTGCATCAGGTCGGCATTTTCCGGTTTGATCCAGCAGGCCTGCATACCACAACGGATGGCGCCCGCGACGTCCGTCGTCAGGTCATCACCCACGTGCAGAATCTCACCCACAGGCATTTTCAGTTTTTCCGCCGCCAAGGTGTACATGTCGCTAAAGGGTTTTGATCGCCCGTCGGGACCGGCGCGAAGCACAAACTCAAAGTAATCACCCAGGCCAAACAGTTCCGGCTGCGCGTTACCGTTGGTGATCGCCACCAGCGGCCATTTGCGGGCCAGCGCCTTCAGCGTGTCATGCGTCGGCTGCGGGACTTCAATGCGGCTACGCCATTTGGCAAAATTCATCATCGCCGCATTCGCCCCCATTCTGGCTTCTGCCGCTGACAACCCCGCCTCCAGCATAGCGCGCTCTACGGCACGGTGACGCCATTGGGTAACATCGTGGTAGATTTCCGGCTCGGCGTCGCGTACGGCCTGGCGTAAGCGCTGTAGGTCGCTATTTTGCAGCGAATTCAACGCCGGATGGTAATTCTGTACAAACGCGAGCGCTTCCTGCTCGGTGCGTGTGATAACGGGACGGTTATCGTAAAGGGTGTCATCAAGGTCAAAGGTGAGCGCAGAAATGCGCCCCAAAGGCCGGTAAAAACGCATTATTTCCCCCGTTTGGCGCGCGGATGCGCCGCATCGTACACTGAAGCCAGGTGTTGAAAATCAAGATGGGTATAGATTTGGGTCGTGGAGAGATTGGCATGCCCCAATAACTCCTGCACTCCGCGCAGATCGCCGCTCGACTCAAGCATATGCGTCGCAAAGGAGTGACGCAATTTGTGGGGATGTACGTGGCTGTTCAGCCCCTGCTTGATACCCCATTCAGCAAATCGTTTCTGCACGTTACGCGCCGAAATACGTTTGCCCAGTTTGGACAGAAATAGCGCATCGTCATCGCTGCCAAATAGCCCGCGTAGATCCAGCCAGTGCTCAATCCAAGCCACCGCGTTGCGGCCAATCGGCAGACGACGCTCTTTACTGCCCTTACCCATCACCCACACTTCGCCGGTGTCGAGGTCGAGATGTTTAATATCCAGCCCAACCAACTCAGATAAACGCAGACCCGCGCCGTACATCACTTCCAGCATTGCTCTATCGCGCACAGCAAGGGGATCGTTGAGATCGATATCCAGCAGACGATTAACATCGTCGACATCGATATTTTTAGGGAGATGACGCGGTGCTTTCGGCGCGGAAACGCTTTTTGCCGGATTAGCTTTCAGCTCGCCCTGATTAACCAGCCAATCGAAGAAACTGCGTAACGCGGAGAGACGCAGTGCCAGACTCGCCGGCCCCAGTCCTTTACGACGGCAGCGAACAGCAAAACTACGTACCATCGCAGCATCACATTGTTGCCAGCTTTGCAGACCGGTCTCTCCGGCTAACGCAATGATGGCATCAAGCTGACGCTGATAATTAAGCAATGTGACCGGGCTAAGCTGACGCTCAACGCCCAGATAGCGCAAAAAGCGCGCCACATCCTGAGAAAGGGGTGAATCGGTCATACGCGTTCAATCCAGCGCTCCAGCAGTTCCGGCAACATCAGCGAGATTTCCTGCAGCAATTGCGTGCCTTGCCCCTGCTGGTAATGATTAACGTCACGGCTGCTAAACAGCATCACGCCCAGAGAGCCATCTTGCCCGAGCATCGACATCGCCACCGAGCCTATGGCTTTCGCCTCCGGCATCATGACCAGCAATTCCGGACCATTGAGCGGCCCAAGATAGTGCTGTGACTGACCCAGACGCTGGATACGCAGCGGTTCAAAAGCCTGACGGCTTAATGCCAGATGGGTGAATTTTGATGGCGCGCCAAGTCGCCAGCGATCCGGGAACAGACGAACCGTCGCTCCGGCCAGCCCTAACTCACGCGCCCAGCGATGAAGTCGCATCAGCATGTCGTCAAGACTGCTGGCCGACACCAGCCGCCCTTGCAGATTTAACAGACGATAGAACAGGCTTTCATTGGCGTTGGCTTGTTCCATCAACAACGCCATGTTCTCTTCCAGCACGTTAATATGATTACGTGCCCGCGCCATATGCCATTCCACTAAAGAGACCGTGCCCCGCACTGGGTGCGGAACTCGCATCGCTTCAACGGCCTGGGCATTACGGATAAAAAACTCAGGATTACGTTGCAGGTAATCGACGACCGCCCGGTCGTCCAGCTCCATGAGCGTTTCCTGTAGTTCTTCCCCTGGTTGCTTCATAAGTGAATAAATCCGTCGTAGACATGTGCCGCCGGGCCAGTCATATACAGCGGATGACCCGGACCTTTCCAGGCGATATCAAGTCGACCGCCCGGTAATTCCACCCTCACTTCTTCTGCCAGCAGACCCTGCTGGATACCGACCGCAACGGCAGCGCACGCACCGCTGCCGCAGGCCTGCGTTTCACCCGCGCCGCGCTCATAGACGCGCAGCCGGATATGCTCGCGTTTTACCACCTGCATAAATCCGATATTGGCGCGTTCAGGGAAGCGTTCGTGGCTTTCCAGAACCGGTCCCAGTGTTTCTACCGTGGCCGTATCAACATCATCAACCTGAATCACGCAGTGCGGGTTCCCCATTGAAACCACGCCGCACAATACTGTCTGTTCGGCCGCGCGCATAATATAGGTCTTCTCTGCTTTGTTAGCGCGAAAAGGAACCTGCGAGGGTTCAAAATTGGGTTCGCCCATATTCACCCGCACCAGCTCGTCGTCGGTTACGGTTAATACCATACGACCATTCGCGGTACTGACGCGAATATCACGTTTATTAGTCAGCCCTTTCAGGCGAACAAAACGGGCAAAACAGCGGGCGCCATTGCCACACTGTGACACTTCACTGCCGTCGGCATTAAAAATACGGTAGTGGAAATCCAGCTCCGGATCATACGGAGGCTCAACCACCAGCAGTTGATCAAATCCAACGCCGAGATGTCTGTCGGCCAAGCGGCGGATCAGCTCTGGTGAGAAAAAGACATTCTGCGTTACCGCGTCGACGACCATAAAATCGTTGCCAAGGCCATGCATTTTAGAGAATTGCATCATTCACTCCGTTCACGCGGGTACAGAAATGTAAATCTATTCCTGCCGTTAGTAATTCACCTGAGAAGGCCCATCACTAATCCCACGATCGTTTTTCTCAGGCGTGGTGGATTGCGATTGCGGCTGAACGCTCTTGGTCGGAGGCGGCGCGGTTTTATCAGCTGGCGGGAAATAGAGCGGGCCTTTTAACCCACAGCCCGTCAGGCTGAACAGAGTAAAAATGACAGCGAGTGGCTTTAACACGTTTTTCATTATGGATTGCCTGTAAAGTTCATGCTTTCTGTTTTCTATCATCGCAGGAGAAGGCGTAAAAGCAAGAGTTTGGCTAAAAACTGCATCGCGATTTATTCCACGTTATACTGCGGGCATCACGAAAAATAGGATAAGAAAATGAACGACAGTGAATTTCATCGCCTTGCTGACACCCTGTGGATGACCATTGAAGAACGTCTGGATGACTGGGATGGCGACAGCGATATCGATTGTGAGATCAACGGCGGCGTGCTGACCATCAGCTTCGAAAACGGCAGCAAAATTATCATTAACCGTCAGGAGCCGCTCCACCAGGTGTGGCTGGCGACCAAACAGGGCGGCTACCACTTTGACCTGAAAGGCGACGAATGGATCTGCGACCGAAGCGGCG
Source organism: Citrobacter sp. MGH105 (assembly GCF_001037485.2). Taxonomy (NCBI): domain Bacteria; kingdom Pseudomonadati; phylum Pseudomonadota; class Gammaproteobacteria; order Enterobacterales; family Enterobacteriaceae; genus Citrobacter; species Citrobacter sp. MGH105. The sequence goes on from NZ_CP073048.1 coordinate 4,994,681, forward strand.
AAACGTTCTGGGATCTGTTGGAACAAGCGGCAACGCAGCAGGCGGGTGAAGAGGTGAGCTTCCGCTAAGCTTTAGTGCCGGATGCGCTTTGCTTATCCGGCCTACTTTAGCCCGGTAAGCGTCGCGCCACCGGGTAAGTTAACTCACGAGAAATACTGCTGTAACAGCGGCGTGTCGTTGTCCTGACTGGCTGGCGGAACAGCGCTAATCGGCTGGGTGCGGAACGGAATCACCTGCGCGCGCCCGTCGGTTTTCACAATCTGATAGAACTGCGGCAGGTTAAAGTTGATGAAGCTGGAGCCGTAGGTAAAACGATCGTGCGACGATGAGTAGAAACGGCTGACGTCTCGTACCAACTCCTCTTTGCTACCTTCGCAGTGGTGATACACCTCGGCCCGATTGCTTTCGTCCAGAATGTAGATATTAAAGCCCTGCTCATCACCCGTTTCTTCGAAAAAGAACTGAATAATCCCTTCACTGGCAAAACCGTCGACCACCGACGGCAGTTTCACATGGTTGGTCTCAACCTGGACGGAAAGCCCGTGCAGTTTGTTATGTGAAATCGCGCCATAGAATTCAATCGCGTTTTCCAGCTTCTGTACCGAAACGTTCAGGCGCTCGAAGAACAGTCCCCACGTCTGCCCGGAAACGCGCAGCGCTTTGAAGCGTCCGGTTTCCTGACGGGTACTGGAGAGGCGTAATTCGATGCACTCAGACACCAGTTGCTGCACGCGGGTGCGAATTAAACCGCGCAGATGCTGGCTATAGCAGAAGACCTCGACGCTATCCGGCGGCGCGGCATCCTGGTGCATTTTGCCCAGAATCGTTTTTAACGCTTCAATCATCGCCTGCTCGCCGTTGAAGTGCAGCGTACGCACTTCATTCCACGAGTTGCGGTACAGCAGGTCTACGCTACCCACCAGGCAATTTTGCTCTTCGCCAAAGCTGAAGACGTCCAGCTTACGGAAATCAAAATGCACCACCTGATTGCGAAACGCTGCCGTCGGGTCATATTCGAGGTTAACGATAATCGCCAGGTGGCGAATTTCGCATGGGCTATAGAGCGCTTTCGGCGTTGGCGCAGGCAGTCGCAGTGGGAAGTGGTGCGACACGTCGGCGACCATTTCCTGCAGCTTCGGCAAATCAACAATGCCGTTGCCCTTAATAAACAAATGCGTACGCGAGGTCAGCAGGCCATTGAACCAAGCCCACGCCACCAGCTTGTTGAGATAGCGGTTATATTCCAGCGGCTGATGACTGATGATCGAGTCCATGTTAGGCGCGCGGTTGTAGAGATACCAACCTGAACGGTTGGCGCGACCCGGCGGTACATGGATAAAGGTCAGATTCGGTTCCGAGAGATCCGGAGATATCTGTGGGTTCACCAGCGTGACTTTACCCGGCAACGCTTCAAACGCGGCATATAGCTTACGGGTCAGCACGCCGATATCCTGCGGGCTGGCGCTGACGCTGAGGTTATTGCGCCGCGCAAAGCGGATCAGGTTACGATAGCTCTGCATCATCGCATCGAGCAGTTCGTTATGTGCTTCGCGTACCTGGTCAATCTTCCAGTTAGCACGGTTATCCAGCATGGTCAGACGGGCGTCATCCCAGCCCCACTCTTTCACTAACTGACTTAATACTTCACGACGCCAGCCCACGCAGGCGCGCTCACGGCTCAGTTTCTCACACACTTTTAAGTAGAAACATCGACGCACTAAATCCAGGCGCGTCGGATCTTCGATCGCCGTGAGGTACTCGGTAACGCGCTCCAGCATCATGCAGTAAGGATCGAGACCAAAAGAGACGATCTCGCCGTCATGCAGGCGCTGTTTAATATCTTTCGCCAACAGGCGTGGATTTGGGTATTCCCAGGAATAGGCTTCCAGCAGCAGCGTTTTCAGCACCGCTTTGTACGGGGAGTCGATACTCTTGTACAACTGCCAGAGGCTGGCGCCAAAGTACTCTTCGGCGGAAAGCGAACTGAGCCCGCCGAGATCTAGCCATTCGTTTGGCGTTAACACCCCCTGTGCGTAGAGCGTCATGACGTAATCGTCGTAATGCTCTTCTTCGTCGCCCGGCACCATATTCCACAGAATACGTTTACCCGCGAGGCGCACAGCGGTGCGATAGAATTCATCAAGCAACAGGATATGCTGCGTCGAGCCACAGTCTTCACCACCCAGACTGCCGCTTTCATTGTGACGGAAACGGTTTTCATCAATCAGGAAGAAACTGACTTCAACGCCCAGCGAAGCGGCCCAGCTTTCCAGCAGGCTACATTTTCGCTGCAGCAGCTGGCGCTCTTCGCTATCCAGCCAGGATTGATGGCAGACCCAGATATCAAGGTCAGAGGAACAGCTTTGCCCTACCGAAGAGGTGCTACCCATTGAGTAAACGCCGGTGATCGGCAGTTCGCCCTTGGGAGGATCCTGCGGCGACATACCGCGGTACAGTTCCAGTTCGTTCAGGTAGTGGCGTTGGGTTTCATCAGGCGTGTAAAAGCATATGCCTTTGGGAACGTTACCATCGAGGTAACCCGGCATCAGCGGATGGTGGTAGTGCAATAATGTCGGCAGCAGACTGTATACCTGCTGGAAGGCAGGTCCCATGGCAGCAAGCGCGCGATCCACACGCAGTTGATTTATGGCATCCAGTCTCTGTTTCAGAGTCTCAATATAGAGGTACAAGACGTATCGCCTGATGTTGCTATCCGTCATGTTGTCGATTGCCGCGGCGCAAGCGCTCACAATAATCGCCATCAATTCGGATAAACCGTATGTCAAAAATAACCGTTACCTGTTTTTCGCCCATATTTTTTTATGCTGTTCAGCCGAAAAAATGGTCTAAAACGTGATCAATTTAACACCTTGCTCATTGACCGTAAAGAAAGATGCGCTACATACAAGTGTAGCACCGTTCGTTACGTGTAAATTCCTTCATACGGTCGGGAGGTTTCTCGTCATTATTCACTGCCAGTGATGATGCAGCGCCTTTTCCTCTCACTTACGTTTGAGCGTAACGCTGACATCCCTTTGATAAGGATGTTAGGATGGTCAATGATTGATAATGACGGTAACAAGCATGTTAGACAATGTTTTGAGAATTGCCACACGCCAAAGCCCCCTTGCGCTCTGGCAGGCACATTATGTCAAAGACGCCTTAATGGCAAACCACCCCGGTCTGATCGTGGAACTGGTTCCTATGGTAACCCGTGGCGATGTGATCCTTGATACCCCGCTGGCGAAGGTTGGGGGGAAAGGGTTGTTTGTTAAAGAACTGGAAGTCGCGCTGCTGGAAAAACGCGCCGATATCGCTGTGCATTCCATGAAGGATGTGCCGGTTGAATTCCCTGACGGTCTTGGACTGGTCACCATTTGTGAGCGAGAGGATCCGCGTGATGCTTTCGTCTCAAATAAGTACAACTCGCTGGATGAACTCCCCGCAGGCAGCATCGTCGGGACATCCAGTTTGCGCCGCCAGTGCCAGTTGGCGAAGCGTCGCCCGGATCTCGTCATCCGTTCGCTGCGCGGCAACGTAGGCACGCGCCTCAGCAAACTGGATAACGGCGATTATGACGCCATTATTCTGGCAGTCGCCGGATTAAAACGTTTAGGTCTTGAGTCGCGAGTCCGCACCGCTCTGCCGCCGGAAGTCTCCCTGCCCGCTGTTGGGCAAGGCGCAGTAGGCATAGAATGTCGACTGGATGATATGCGCACTCAGGCGCTGTTAGCGCCGCTCAACCATGAAGAGACCGCGCTACGCGTCAAAGCAGAACGCGCCATGAACACCCGCCTGGAAGGGGGATGTCAGGTACCTATTGGCAGCTATGCCGAAATCATCGACGGTGAGATTTGGCTACGTGCGCTGGTCGGCGCGCCTGACGGTTCACAGATGGTATGCGGAGAACGTCGCGGCGCCACACAGGATGCCGAACAGATGGGTATATCTCTGGCAGAAGAACTGCTGGAGAACGGTGCGCGCGCCATTCTGGCGGAAGTTTATAACGGAGAAGCCCCCGCATGAGTATTCTGGTCACCCGCCCGTCTCCCGCAGGGGAAGAGTTAGTGAGCCGACTGCGCACACTGGGGCAGGTGGCCTGGAGTTTTCCGCTCATCGAGTTTTCACCTGGTCGGGAACTGGCAACGGTTGCTTCCCGACTGTCGGCGCTGACGGAGAACGATCTGGTCTTCGCTCTCTCGCAGCACGCCGTCACCTTTGCAGATGCCGAGCTTCGCCAGCAAGAGAAAAGCTGGCCATCCCTTCCGCGTTATTTTGCCATTGGCCGTACAACGGCGCTGGCGCTGCATACTGTTAGCGGCTTCAATATTCACTACCCTCTGGATCGGGAAATTAGCGAAGTCTTGCTACAATTACCTGAATTACAAAATATTGCGGGAAAACGCGCGCTTATATTACGCGGCAACGGTGGCCGGGAGCTGATAGGTGAAACCCTGACGGCACGCGGAGCCGATGTCGATTTTTGTGAATGTTATCAACGCAGTGCAAAACATTACGATGGTGCGGAAGAAGCTATGCGCTGGCAATCCCGTGGCGTAACCACGGTGGTTGTCACCAGCGGAGAGATGCTACAACAGCTCTGGTCGCTCATTCCGCAGTGGTATCGTGAGCACTGGTTACTACGCTGTCGGCTGTTGGTCGTCAGTGAGCGTCTGGCGCACCTCGCCCGGGAACTGGGCTGGCAAGATATTAAGGTCGCTGATAACGCCGACAACGATGCGCTACTACGCGCATTACAATAACTCTCATAATGGGATGCCATAATGACGGAACAAGAAAAATCCTCCGCCGTGGTTGAAGAGACCAGGGAGGCCGTGGAAACCACGTCACAGCCAGTCAATACTGAAAAAAAGAGTAAGAACAGTACGGCGCTGATTCTGAGCGCTGTGGCGATTGCTATTGCGCTGGCTGCAGGCGTTGGGCTGTACGGCTGGGGGAAACAACAGGCAACAACACAAACGGCAACCAGCGATGCGCTGGCGAACCAGCTGACGGCGCTGCAAAAAGCGCAGGAAAGCCAAAAAGCTGAGCTGGAAGGCATTATTAAACAGCAGGCAACACAGCTGGATGAAGCCACTCGCCAGCAGGCCGCGCTGGTCAAACAGCTTGATGAGGTCCAGCAAAAAGTCGCCACCATCTCCGGCAGCGATGCTGGCACATGGCTGCTGGCGCAGGCTGATTTTCTGGTGAAACTGGCCGGTCGTAAATTATGGAGCGATCAGGACGTCACCACCGCCGCGGCGCTGTTGAAAAGCGCCGACGCCAGTCTGGCAGATATGAACGACCCGAGCTTAATTACCGCGCGACGTGCGATTACTGACGACATCGCGAGCCTCTCCGCGGTGACTCAGGTCGACTATGACGGCATTATCCTGAAAGTGAATCAGCTCTCTAATCAGATTGATAACCTGCGTCTGGCCGACAACGACACCGACGATTCACCAATGGACTCCGACAGCAGCGAGCTTTCCAGCTCGATTAGCGAATGGCGCGTCAATCTGCAAAAAAGCTGGCAGAACTTTATGGACAGCTTCATCACTATTCGTCGTCGTGATGAAACCGCCGTCCCGCTGCTGGCACCGAACCAGGACGTTTACTTACGTGAGAACATCCGTTCTCGTCTGTTAGTGGCCGCACAGGCCGTGCCGCGTCACCAGGAAGAGACATACCGCCAGGCGCTGGAAAATGTCTCCACATGGGTGCGTGCTTACTACGACACCGACGATGCAGCGACCAAAGCGTTCCTTGAAGAAGTAGACCAACTGAGCCAGCAAAGCATCAGTATGGATGTTCCGGAAACGCTGCAGAGCCAGGCTATTCTCGACAAGTTAATGCAGACCCGCGTACGTAATTTACTGGCGCAGCCTGCCACAGCACCGGTAGCAGCAGCGCCAGCGCCTTCGACAGACGCTCCGGCAACCGCGCCGCAAGGAGAATAATGATGCTAAAAGTATTGTTGCTCTTTGTGCTGTTGATCGCCGGGATCGTCGTCGGTCCGATGATAGCTGGTCATCAGGGTTACGTGCTGATCCAGACGGATAACTACAATATCGAAACCAGCGTGACGGGCCTGGTGATCATCCTGATCGTCGCCATGGTCGTCCTGTTTGCGATTGAATGGCTGTTGCGCCGAATTTTCCGCACCGGCGCACATACCCGTGGGTGGTTTGTGGGTCGTAAGCGCCGTCGCGCCCGTAAGCAGACCGAACAGGCCCTACTCAAACTGGCAGAAGGTGACTATCAGCAGGTTGAGAAGCTGATGTCGAAAAATGCCGATCATGCAGAACAGCCGGTAGTGAATTACCTGCTGGCGGCAGAAGCGGCTCAGCAGCGCGGTGACGAAGCGCGCGCCAACCAACACCTTGAGCGTGCTGCCGAACTGGCCGGAAATGATACGATCCCGGTAGAAATCGCTCGCGTTCGCCTGCAACTGGCGCGTAATGAAAATCACGCCGCACGCCACAGCGTAGACAAACTGCTGGAAGTGACGCCACGTCATCCGGAAGTGCTGCGTCTGGCTGAGCAGGCCTACATTCGCACCGGCGCATGGAGTTCCTTGCTGGATATCATCCCATCCATGGCAAAAGCGCATGTGGGTGATGATGAGCACCGCGCCATGCTGGAACAACAGGCATGGGTTGGCTTGATGGATCAAGTCCGCGCCGATCAGGGCAGCGAGGGGCTGCGTGCATGGTGGAAAAACCAGAGCCGTAAAACCCGTCATCAGGTTGCCCTGCAGGTGGCGATGGCTGAACATCTGATTGAGTGTGACGATCACGATACGGCGCAGCAGGTCATCATTGATGGTTTGAAACGTCAGTACGATGACCGCCTGGTGCTGCCGATCCCGCGTCTGAAAACCAATAATCCGGAACAGATAGAAAAAGTGCTGCGCCAGCAGATTAAAGCCGTGGGCGATCGCCCGTTGCTGTGGAGTACGCTGGGTCAGTCGTTAATGAAGCATGGGGAATGGCAGGAAGCTACGCTCGCCTTCCGTGCCGCTCTTAAACAGCGCCCGGATGCCTATGACTACGCCTGGCTTGCTGACGCGCTGGACAGACTGCACCAGCCGGAAGAAGCCGCCACCATGCGCCGTGATGGCCTGATGTTGACGCTGCAGAACAACAATCCCCCGCAGTAACTCCTGAATGCCCGGTGGCGCTTTCGCTTACCGGGCCTACATATTTTTCAATCGTATAAGCAAAATCCTTCGAGAAGTCGCTTGAAGGATTTTGTTTATGCATAAAAAAACGCCCGCTCGGTAAGGAGCAGGCGTTAAACAGGTCTGTATGACAACATAAATGGGTGCTTCACTCAACGTTATGTCCATGGTGTTTGATGAGGCTATATGCTTCATCCTTCACGCTGTCTCTTCGTTGGCTGCGCACGCTCACCCCTGTCACTTACCTTTGTAAGCTCCGGGGGATTCCCGTGCTGGCCGTCTCGACACATCATGAATGATTTAGCATATAAGATGCGACATCTGTCTGTGGACGATAAGCACCGTAAACGGCTCTGCATCATTCCTGAGTTTATGAGGCCAGATGGCGAACATAAGAGATGGAATGAGCATCTACCCGCATATTATTGCACAACGCATGCCACGATTGCACTGCAAAAACCAGGTATTCGGACTTTTTAAGACTTCAGGAAATTCGCAGATGCGAAGGCTAAGAAGGGAAATCAGAAAACAAAAAACCCCGCCGAAGCGGGGTTCAAAATTGGTCGGCGAGAGAGGATTCGAACCTCCGACCCACTGGTCCCAAACCAGTTGCGCTACCAAGCTGCGCTACTCGCCGTTTTACTGCTTTTTGAATTTTTAGTTCAATTCTTTAAGTCGTGGTGCGAGGGGGGGGACTCGAACCCCCACATCCTAAGGACACTAACACCTGAAGCTAGCGCGTCTACCAATTCCGCCACCTTCGCATTTCACAACTTTAAATTAATGGGGTGGCTAATGGGATTCGAACCCACGACAACTGGAATCACAATCCAGGGCTCTACCAACTGAGCTATAGCCACCACTGCAAATCTTTTACGCGGTATTAAAACCACCGCAGCTCTGGCACCCTACTAAATGGTGCGCCCGACAGGATTCGAACCTGAGACCTCTGCCTCCGGAGGGCAGCGCTCTATCCAGCTGAGCTACGGGCGCTTAGCGCCGTTGCGGGGCTGGATATTACGGAGGTCTCGGTCTTCTGTCTAGTGCTTTTTTAAAATAAATTATCGTTTGGTCATGGTTTGTGCGTTTTGTCGCTTATTCCCGCAATTTATGGGCTGTGCCATGACGATTCAGACCAAAAACCTTATAAATGAGCGTCACGGCCAGTAAGAAACCCATGCCAACAAAAAGCGACATTCGGGTATCTTCATTAAAGTACATGCCAATTAATACGCAAATCAGGAACGCCATCGTCAAATAATTCGCCCACGGGAACAGAATGGAGCGGAATGGATGACTGGCAATCGCCGCTTTATGCGCCTGACGGAAACGCAGCTGGCTTATCAGGATCACAAACCACGGCACCATCCCCGGCAACACGCTGGCGCTATAGACATAAACAAACACGCGCTGCGGGTTAGGAATAATGTAGTTCAGGCATGAGCCAATCAGCAGGATCGCGATAGAAATAGCCACTCCGGCAACCGGCACGCCATGGCGTGATACTTTTCCAACAACGGCAGGAAGCTGGCGATTCTTTGCCAGCGCGTAGAGCATACGCCCACAGCTGTACATGCCGCTGTTACAGCCAGACAGCGCCGCCGTCAGCACCACAAAGTTAATAATCCCTGCCGCAGCAGTAATACCAATCTTGGCAAAGGTGAGAACAAACGGGCTGCCGTTGCTGCCAATCTCATTCCACGGGAAAATAGTGACGATGACAAAAATCGCACCAACGTAGAAAATCAGAATGCGCCACAGCACTTTACCCACCGCGCTACGCAGCGTGACCTGTGGATTCTTCGCTTCTCCTGCAGTGATGCCGATCAGCTCCACGCCCTGGTAAGACGCCACAACAATACACAATGCCGTCAGGAAGCCCTTCCAGCCCCCAGCAAAGAAGCCGCCGTGCTCGGTCAGGTTGCCAAAACCAATCGCCTGGCCGCCATTGCCAAAGCCGAAGAAAATCACCCCAACCCCAATGACGATCATCACAATGATGGTGGTCACTTTGATCATGGCAAACCAGAACTCAATTTCACCATACAGGCGAACCGCAGCGAGGTTTGCCAACGCAACCAGTCCGACCGCGATCAGTGCGGGTATCCATTGCGCCATTTCCGGGAACCAGAACTGCACATACACCCCGATGGCGGTAATCTCTGAGATCCCCACAGCCATCCACATAAACCAGTATGACCAGGCGGTGAGATAGCCAAAGAAGGGGCTCATATAACGGTGAGCGTAAACAGCGAATGAACCTGCAACCGGCTCGAGGAATAACATCTCCCCCATAGAACGCATAATGAAAAACACGAACAGCCCGGCGACGATATACGCCAGCAGAACCGAAGGTCCCGCCCATTTCAGGGTACTGGCGGCCCCCATAAATAGCCCAACGCCAATAGTGCCCCCAAGGGCAATTAATTCGATGTGACGAGCCTCCAGCCCACGCTGTAGCTCAGGTTTGTTCTCAGCCATAAATCCTCTTGATGTGTTTGCATGCTGTCCGGTATTACCGGTTCTCGTTATGGGTACATCTTGTTATGCCATAACAGGCCATGCGGCACCGACCGCTTTACGGTTGGCGCCAAAAACACCACGGCACTGCAATGATTGTTGCGAATGGTTTCCTAAAATCGCTTAAATGGCAATTAAAGCATTCAAAAAATGAATAGATTGTGCGAGAAAGCAGCGATTATGTTGTGAATAAGTAGCGTAATTAGCAGATCACGCTACTTATCAGAGGAGAGAGAGCGTCAGAGGTTGCCGGTATAGTGCCAGCGGAGATAGCGTAATAAGCGAAGTTGTCGAGTAATACGGCTCGGCTGCGACAATAAGCGATACAGCCACTCCAGCCCCAGATTTTGCCAGATTTTAGGCGCACGCTTAACGTGACCGGTAAAGACGTCGTAGGTGCCCCCTACGCCCATATACAGCGCGTCAGGGTGAGTCTTGCGGCAATCACGCATAAAGATCTCTTGTTTTGGCGAGCCCATCGCCACCGTCACAATTTGCGCACCGCTGGCGTGAATACGCTCAAACAACGCCTGACGCTGCTCTGGGGTAAAATAACCGTCCTGACTACCCGCAATGTTCACGCGCCACTGCGCACGTAGTTTTGCTTCTGTTTGTGCCAGAACTTCAGGCTTGCCGCCAACCAGGAAAACTGGCGTTCCGTTTTGCCCAGCTCGCGCCATCAGCGCTTCCCAAAGGTCAGCTCCGGCCACGCGTGAAACCTGCGCCTGTGGGAATTTTTTGCGCACCGAACGCACCACGCTAATCCCATCCGCATACTTGAACTCCGCGGCGTTGATCAGCTCCCTCACCTCAGGGTTATCTTCTGCAGTCAGCATCTTCTCAGCGTTGATAGCCACCAGCGTTCCTGACCGGAGGTGTCCTTCGGCAAACAGGTAATTCAGCGCATGTTGCATATCGCGCCAGCCAATCAGTTGTAATCCGCGCAGCGAATACAGCGGCGCAGTTGTGTTATCTGTCATTACGATCCTTCAATCTGTGTCCGGGGCAGCGATTTGATTCGTTTATGAATGAGTCCCGCGCTATCAAACAGCCAGAACAATAATTTTGCCACCAGTAGGCAAACGCCGAAAATCACGAGGAAAAAGACCACTCGTGAGACAAACGAATCCAGCCCTTCACGTGCCAACACGATCATATTGAAAATGGCGCCAAAACAGAAACTGTGCAAAATCGCCGCCTTATAGCGATTGGTTTCTCGGTTACCTAGCTCATACAGCCAGTCGAACCACTTGATGATGAGCCCAACAACAATCGCGCCTAATGGTATAAACAGCGCCCCGCCCATCACCACCAGTGAACCAATTAACGTCGGCGAAATCGCCAGTCCTGAGTGGTTGTTCAACACTTCCCAGGTAAAGTAGTTCGCTGAGTTGAGTACAATACTCGGCCGCCCAGGCCACAGCCAGGAGGGAATAAAGACGTAGAAGTCACGGACAATCGGCGCCAGCCCCTGGAACTCAATATTGTGGTAATTCTGCAGCAACAGCGCCAGGTTCTCCCACGGTGAGAAGGTGTCGCGCGTAAGGTACAGGAACGTATAGAACGCCTCATCGCCGCTAACGCTCATTCCGTAGCGCTTCAACGCCAGCCAGAACATCCCGACAATGCCCAACACGCCTGCAGCGGCCAACATCCACAGCGAAATCCAGCCGCGAATAATGCCGATAAACAAGAAGATGGCAAACGCGATAATGATATTGGCCCGCGTCCCACCCACAATCATATAGGTCAGCAAACCAAACGCGACGGTACTCACGAGGAAGAACACCCACGCTTTGCTGTCCTGACGCAAGAAATAAACCACCAGCATTGCCGGAATGAAGAAGTAGAAGAAACGCTTCAGAGCGACGCCAGAGACTTCACTGGAAAAAATCTGGCTATAGGATTGCAATCTGAACAGCAGGAATCCGTTGTGCATAAAGAAGATGCCCACGCTCACCAGCGCAATCGCCATCAGGATAACCCAGGTCAAATGGGCTTCAACACGATTGATGGTAAACAGCGGCCTGCGCGGCTTATCATCTACTCGTTTGCGCAAGCGCGTTTTATACGTCACGTAGTAGACGGCATAGAAACAGGCGGCTGACAGCAAGGCCTGCAGCAGGATCTCCGGCGGAGCCACTGCCACATCAAAGCGGAACACCAGGATGCTGGTTAACGGGAATCCGAAGAAGAACGTCAGCAAGAACAACAATGAGAAGAAAACATTGAAGTTAAAACGCACGCGGCGGAACTCAAACCAGGTCAGCGTGGCGATAAACAAGGTGGAGAGCAGCCAGACCACCAGAAGACCGCTGAATTGCATCAGGCTCATACGGTTTCTCCTGAAGCAATGCGCAGCGCATTGTGCCACGGCTGCAGATAATTCGGGCTAAAGAAGGTAATAGTATTTTTATCTACCGATGCCAACTGGCGCTGCGCTTCACGTACGACGCCTTCATTGAGATCATCAGTGGTAAATAACACCGGAAGATTTTGTTCCACCATATCCTGCCAGAAGGGATTTTCACGGTTGAGCACGCATGGGATACCCGCCTGGATCAGCAAACACAGGGTACCGATTCCCTGTTGACGGGCAAAAATAAAGTAACCCAAATCACACTGCCGCAATAATGTTAGATAGGCATCAAATTCCAGCTTTTCACTCAAAATTTGCAGATTATCTGCGCTAAATAACGCCAGGCCAGCCTGGCGAACCTCGTCGATATAGGCCGCATTATTGGCGGGATAACCCATCGGCACAATCACATTCACCGTGTCACCAAACTGCTGATGGACGGCACGAAGCGCGGCAACATGCTCATTGCTGCGATCGCCAGAGTTGCCAACCAGCACCGTCATCTTGCCGCTGCGCTGGCAATCATTGCTCATGTTATTGAGTGAAGGATCCATTCGCGTTGGGAAATAGAGCAACTCACCCCGCACACGGGGATGTTGCTCGGCGAAATAACGTAAATCGCCCCGTGTGGCAAACACGCAGCCCACACGATTCTGCGCCATGCGGCGAATCGGGTAAAACAGGCGGAATTTCAGTCCACTGGAGACTTCGTATAAATCAGCGCCCCAGATATGCCAGTAAAACTGCGCCGGTTTAATCCCGCCACTCAGCAGCGCCAGCCACAGGCTGGTGTTGAACTGACCGTGGAAGAAGAAACGCTGTTGGCGATCCGCTTTTGCTTTCGCGATCACAGCGTCAGCAAGCGCCTTTTTCCCGCTGTAGAAGCTTAGCGATAACGCCGGGCAGCTCTCACTGAGTCCCGCATCCTGACCGGCAACCATAAACGTGCGCGCATGCTCGCTCGTCGCGGCCAGCGAGTCGTTGAAAAACCGCAACACGGTTTGGTTATGGTGAGGGATATCCGATCCCAGAACGTGAATCAGTTCAGTCATGCCCGCCTACGCCAGAGTAAAAACACGCCACAACAAAGAGAAAAATAGACGATGTACGTTGCCATATAAGCCTGTGCCGCTCCCAGCGCACCGTGTGCAGGGATCAGCCAGTGAGCAAACACCGTCAATAACATGAACTGGCTAATTTCAGCCAAAATATAAAACCGCAGCGATGCTTTCGCGATCACCAGATACCCAAAGACATACGCCCCAACTTTCAGTACATCACCGACCAGTTGCCAGGCAAACAGATCGCGCATGGCGGTGAATTTTGCGGAGAAAAGCAGCCAGATCGCAAAATCACGCAGCAACCAAACAGTAAAGCTCGCTGCGGCAACCGCCGGTAACACGAACTTCAGCGACTTAACCACCTCGCGCGTAATGTCGCGCTTTTCGGTCAGTCGAGACAACGTCGGAAGCAAGTAAACGCTGAATGAGGCGGTAATGAATTGCAGATAAGCATCAGAGATACTGCTTACTCCCTGCCAAATCCCCACATCATCCCAACTGTACTGCGCCGCCAGCAGGTTTCGCATCATCACGTATGCCACAGGCAGCGTTACGGAGGTAATCAGCGCCATCAGGGTAAACTTGCTTAGCTGTCCAGCCAGGCCGTTATCCCACGAGGGTTTCAGGTAATGCAGGGGAATTGCCCCACGCTTAATCAGCATAATAGCGGCGGGGATAACGACCAACGCGGGCACTAACGCCAGACCCAGCAAAGCGCCTTCATACCCTCCCAGGCGATAACAGCCATAATAAGCCACCACGCCTACCAGGCTACCCACAATCAACGACAGCGCGTTACCCGCCGCATCGCGAAAGCCCTTCATCAACGCCAGCAGCAGGTTCGCCCAGGCAATACCCATCTGCACCAGCGCAACCAGTCTTACCAGCCCCTGATAATGAGTATGGCCAAACAATCCCTGACTGATTGGCGCGGCCGCCAGCAGAAAAATCACCGCCATCAGCGTAGAGAATCCCAGCACCATCGCGGAAGATGTACCGACTACCTTACGGAGCCGGGTCGGATCGTCATGGTGCTGCGCAACATATTTCGTGACGCCGTTGAAAATGCCGGCCCCCGCCAGGACACCAAGCACGGTGACCATCTGGCGGAAGTTACCCGCCTGCCCCACGCCTGCCGGGCCAAACGACACCGCCAGCAGCTTAACGACCAGCAAACCTGCACCAATTTTTACCAGCGTACTGGCTGCCGTCCATAAGGACGCTTTAGCAAGCGACATATCAGGCGAAGTAGTTGAGTAAGGTCGAAATGACCGTTCGCTGGTTTACTGGCGACAGGTTGTAAAACAGCGGCAAGCGCAGCAGACGCTCGCTCTCTTTAGTGGTGAAACGATCAACACCGGCAAATACGCCGAATTTATCGCCAGCCGGACAATCATGTAGCGGGATATAGTGGAACACCGCCATAATTTCAGCTTCTTTCAAGAAGTTAATCAACGCCGTGCGATCGTCGATATCGCGCAGCTTGATATAAAACATATGGGCATTCTGCACGCAGTTTTCCGGGACAGAAGGCAGATCAATGCGTCCGGCACGCGCCAGCGGTTCGAGAGCATCATAGTAGTTCTGCCACAGCGCCAGACGCTGCTGGTTAATACGGTCAGCCGCTTCCAGTTGTGCCCACAGATAGGCAGCCTGCAGATCGGACATCAGATAGCTGGAGCCAATATCACGCCAGGTATACTTATCCACCTGACCGCGGAAAAACTGGCTGCGGTTAGTTCCTTTTTCACGGATGATCTCTGCACGTTCGACTAATTTTTTATCATTAATCAGCGTCGCACCACCTTCACCGCCTGCGGTATAGTTTTTGGTCTCATGGAAGCTAAAGCAACCGATGTGACCAATCGTCCCCAGCGCCCGACCTTTGTAAGTCGACATGACGCCCTGGGCCGCATCTTCCACGACAAACAGGTTATGTTTGGCCGCCAGCGCCATGATGGTATCCATTTCACAGGCTACGCCCGCGTAATGCACCGGAACGATAGCGCGGGTCTTGTCGGTGATCGCCGCTTCAATCAGCGTTTCGTCAATGTTCATGGTATCCGGGCGGATATCAACAAAGACAATTTTCGCGCCGCGCAGCACGAAAGCATTGGCCGTGGAGACAAACGTATAGCTCGGCATAATGACTTCATCGCCAGGCTGGATATCCAGCAGCAATGCCGCCATCTCAAGCGATGCGGTGCAGGAAGGCGTCAGCAATACTTTCTCGCTGCCAAAATGCTGTTCCAGCCACTGTTGGCAGCGACGGGTAAAACCACCGTCGCCACACAGTTTGCCGCTGTTCATCGCAGACTGCATGTAATCGAGTTCAGTGCCCACCACCGGCGGTGCGTTAAATGGAATCATCGTGTCACCTGTATAACCAATACGCGGTGCTTTCCACATTCGCACCACTGTGTATATAACGTTTAAGCGCGGCGGTATTGCCCATTTGGGTCGCCACGCGCAATGTTGTTTTACCGCGAGTCTGTGCCCAGCAAAGGGCGGCCTGCATCAGTTCTGCTCCCGCCCCACGCCCGGCCAGCAGGCCAATTCGCGCATCGGTCGCATTCAGTTCACGCAGCGAGACATAGCCACGAATATCACCTGCCGGTGTACGAAAAACGAGGCATTGATGATCGAACGTCCCCAGCACCGCGTTTTCAATCCACTGCGCATAAAAACGCGTGCTGGCATCTGCGGCATACCACGGAGCGCGAAAACGACTTTGCGCGAACGCCTGTCCTGCCAGTTGGCGTAATGCAGGGATATCCGTAGTTTGTGCGACCTGCGCACCGGGGTCGCCATGCGTACACATCACCGGCAGCACAAAATCCACTTCACCTTCAACCAGTGAGAAACCCAACTGTTGCAGGGCATCTAATTCATGGGTATTGGCGGCAGGAATTTTTGCCTGTACCCGCGACCAGGGCTGCAACACATCCGCAGTCAGAACCGGCGCGCGTTGGTCAAAACGCACAATGGCGCTATTCACGCCAAAGAACGTATTTTCCCAGCTAAGCGGCTCAATACTGGCGCGGACGAGCACGGAGCAGCTCCAGCAGGTATTGACCATAACCCGTTTTGGCCAGTGAACTGGCAGCACGCTTCACGCCTTCGTCATCCAGCCAACCGTTACGCCAGGCGATTTCTTCCAGACAGGCTATTTTAAAGCCCTGGCGTTTTTCCACCGTCTGCACAAAAGTACTCGCTTCGATAAGACTGTCGTGCGTACCGGTATCCAGCCAGGCAAAGCCACGCCCGAGCAATTCTACCGTCAGATGTCCGTCATCAAGATACATCTGGTTGATAGACGTAATCTCCAGCTCCCCACGCTCAGAAGGTTTTACGCGTTTTGCGTATTCCACCACCTTGCTGTCATAGAAATAGAGACCGGTCACCGCCCAGTTTGATTTTGGTGCTTTCGGCTTCTCTTCCAGAGAGATAGCGCGAAAATTGTCGTCAAACTCCACGACACCAAAACGTTCAGGATCCATCACCTGGTAACCAAACACCGTCGCGCCTTGTGTTCTGGCGGCTAC
Organism: Citrobacter sp. MGH105; assembly: GCF_001037485.2. Taxonomy (NCBI): domain Bacteria; kingdom Pseudomonadati; phylum Pseudomonadota; class Gammaproteobacteria; order Enterobacterales; family Enterobacteriaceae; genus Citrobacter; species Citrobacter sp. MGH105. Next base: position 5,011,349 of record NZ_CP073048.1, read on the forward strand.
ATGACGCAGTTTTGGACTGAATCCCTGACCAAAGAAGATATTGTCTCCTAACACCAGACATGATGGTTCCCCGTTAAGGAACGTTTCACCAATGATAAACGCCTGTGCTAATCCATCCGGACTGGGTTGCTCAGCATAGTGCAATTCAATGCCGAACTCAGATCCATCGCCCAGTAAGCGCTGGAAATAGCCTTTATCTTCCGGTGTAGTGATAATCAGGATTTCGCGAATTCCCGCCAGCATCAATACTGATAACGGGTAGTAAATCATCGGCTTATCGTAAATAGGCAATAGCTGCTTCGATACGCCACGCGTAATGGGATACAGGCGAGTACCTGAGCCACCCGCCAGAATGATACCTTTCATGCGTTGTCTCCTCCGGGAGCCAAAACCAGGCTGTTAGCCCTTCAGACCTAAACGTTCGCCCTGGTAACTGCCGTCCTGCACGGGTTTCCACCATGCCTGATTAGCCAGATACCACTGCACGGTTTTGCGCATTCCGCTTTCAAACGTTTCTTGCGGCATCCAGCCTAGTTCACGCGCAATTTTCGACGCGTCAATGGCGTAACGCAAATCATGACCCGGGCGATCGTCCACAAAAGCGATCAAGTCGCGGTACTGCGCGATACCCTGCGGCTTTTGCGGTGCCAGCTCTTCCAACAGGCTGCAAACCGTTTCGACAACTTCCAGGTTTTTACGCTCGTTATGACCACCGATATTATAGGTTTCTCCCACCGCGCCCGTTGTCGCCACACAATAGAGCGCCCTGGCGTGATCTTCTACATACAACCAGTCACGGATCTGTTGCCCATTGCCGTAAACCGGCAACGGCTTCCCCGCCAATGCGTTGAGGATCATCAGCGGAATCAGTTTTTCCGGAAAATGGTACGGACCATAGTTGTTAGAACAGTTGGTTATCAGCGTTGGCAGACCGTAGGTACGCAGCCAGGCGCGAACCAGATGATCGCTGCTGGCTTTCGACGCGGAATAAGGGCTGCTCGGTGCATACGGTGTGGTTTCAGTGAAGAAATCATCCGTAGAATGCAGGTCGCCATACACCTCGTCAGTCGAGATATGGTGGAAACGAAACGCTGATTTTTTCTCGCTGGTTAAATCACCCCAGTAAGCGCGCGCCGCTTCCAACAGCGTGTAGGTTCCCACGATGTTAGTTTCGATGAAGGCGGCCGGACCATCAATTGAGCGATCGACGTGGCTTTCTGCCGCCAGATGCATCACGCAGTCCGGCTGATAGTGTTGAAACACCCTGTCGAGCGAAGCTCGATCGCAGATATCGACTTTCTCAAAGGTAAAACGAGGATTCTGTGCAACCGGCTCCAGCGACATCAGGTTTCCAGCATAGGTCAGCTTATCGACCACAATTGCCGCATCCTGAGTCTCCTGAATGATATGCCGTACAACCGCCGAGCCGATGAATCCCGCTCCACCGGTAACCAGAATTCGTTTCATTAGCGCCAGACCCCTTTGGTATCAACGATATATTGCTGGTGAACCGCATCGCCTTTAATGGCTTTAAATTCATTATGGTCGACCAGCAAGACCAGCACATCGGCGCTTGCCAGAGCATCATCCAGCGCTGCCAGTTGGCACAGACCGTCCAGTTTTTTTGGCAGTTGATGGATGTTCGGTTCCACCACCAATGTTTCGCCTTTGTGCCAATGCGCGATGCTTTGCGCAATTCCCATCGCCGGGCTTTCACGTAAGTCATCAATATTCGGTTTAAATGCCAGACCAAAACAGGCAATTTTCACTTCGCTGGCCCGTTTATTGGTATCCGCCAGACAGTCGGCCACGGCAGCTTTTACCTGATCAACCACCCAATGAGGCTTACCGTCGTTAACCTCACGCGCGGTGCGAATCAATTTCGCCTGCTGCGGGTTCTGCGCCACGATAAACCACGGATCAACCGCGATACAGTGCCCGCCAACCCCCGGACCCGGTTGCAAAATATTCACGCGCGGATGGCGATTTGCCAGTCGAATCAGTTCCCAGACGTTGATCCCCTGATCGGCGCAAATCAGCGACAGCTCATTGGCGAAGGCGATATTGACGTCGCGGAAGCTATTTTCAGTCAGTTTGCACATTTCCGCCGTACGGGCGTTGGTCACGACACATTCGCCCTCCAGGAAAATGTTGTACAGTTCGCTAGCACGCGCGGAACAGACGGAGGTCATTCCCCCAATCACGCGGTCGTTTTTAATCAGTTCAACCATCACCTGGCCCGGCAGCACGCGCTCTGGGCAATAAGCAATGTTAACGTCCGCGTGTTCACCGACTTGCTGCGGGAAAGTCAGGTCAGGCCGCATTTCTGCAAGCCATGTGGCCATCTGTTCAGTGGCCCCGACAGGCGACGTCGATTCAAGGATCACCAACGTGCCTTTTTTCAGCACCGGTGCAAGAGATTTAGCCGCGGCTTCCACATAAACCATATCGGGTTCGTGCTCCCCCTTAAACGGAGTAGGCACAGCAATCAGATAGGCATCCGCATCTACAGGGGTTGTGGTCGCACGCAGAAATCCATTTTCGACCGCCGTTTTCACCACGGCGCCCAAATCTGGCTCAACGATATGAATTTCACCGCGATTAATGGTATCCACCGCGTGTTGATTTACATCTACGCCAATCACATGCTTTTGACGGGAAGCAAAGGCAGCCGCCGTCGGCAGTCCGATATAACCCAGCCCAATGACAGAAATGGTCGTAAAACTCATAGCGATATCCGATTATTTTTTAACGCGTGTAAAATGCGGCCACATGCCTGCCCGTCACCATACGGATTATGGGCGCGGCTCATGGTCTGATATTCATTGTCGTCATGCAGCAAACGCGTGACTTCTTCGACAATACGCTGCGGGTCGGTCCCTACCAGACGTACTGTGCCTGCAGTAATCGCTTCCGGACGTTCCGTCGTTTCGCGCATCACCAGAACCGGTTTCCCCAGAGATGGGGCTTCTTCCTGAATCCCGCCAGAGTCGGTAAGGATCAGCCAGGCGTGATTCATCAGCCAGACAAACGGCATATAATCCTGCGGTTCAATCAGGATGACGTTTTCAACGTGCCCCAGAATGCGATTAACCGGTTCGCTGACGTTAGGATTCAGGTGCACCGGATAGACAATCTGTACGTTCTGATTGGCCGCGGCAATTTCCGCCAGCGCATGACAAATGTGTTCAAAACCACGACCGAAGCTTTCCCGACGATGACCGGTCACCAGTATCATCTTTTTATCCGAGCTCAGGAATGGGTAATGCTCTGCCAGTTCAGCTCGTAATGCATCACTCGCCAGTACGCGATCGCGTACCCAGATCAACGCATCAATAACCGTATTACCTGTAACGAAGATACGGCTATCAGAAATGTTTTCCCGTAACAGGTTTTGGCGCGAGTTTTCTGTTGGTGCAAAATGATACATCGCCAGATGCCCGGTTAGCGTACGGTTCGCCTCTTCCGGCCAGGGAGAGTAGAGATCGCCTGTACGTAAGCCTGCCTCCACATGCCCTACCGGGATGCGCTGATAGAACGCGGCCAGGCTAGTAGCAATGGTGGTTGTGGTATCGCCGTGAACTAACACAACGTCAGGTTTAAAATCAGCCAGAATTGGCTTTAATCCTTCCAGTATTCGGCAGGTAATTTCTGTTAGCCCCTGACCTGGCTGCATAATATTGAGATCGTAGTCAGGTACAATGGAAAAGAGGTTCAACACCTGATCGAGCATCTCCCGATGCTGCGCCGTGACGCAAACTTTTGCCTCAAAATCAGGATCTTTTGCCAGCGCATGAACCAGAGGTGCCATTTTTATGGCCTCCGGTCGCGTGCCAAATACAGTCAGTACTTTCACATCGATTCTCTTCGGATTGGCAGTGAGGGCCCAGCCCCTCACTGCAACGATATTGCTAAATCGTGCGGCGACGGGTTAACGCGACACCAGCACCGATCAGAGCCCCAACGATGCCCCACATAATCATCAGGAAGGCACGACGAGGGCTGTCACGTTTTACCGGTTCCTCCGGCGTACGCAAATAACGATAGGTCTGAAAACGCGGATCCAGAGTTGGCCCAACGTTCAGTGTGTTAAGCATGGCTCGGTTTTGGAAGTAGTCCAGATCGAAATCGGGACCAACAGATTGCAGGTTTTCGAGTCGCGCCTGCAGCATAGGACGTCCAAGCAAAAACAGTTCAGAATCGGGTAGCTCTTCAGCCGGAACGTCAGTGGAAGTACGCGAAATATTATGCTGTTCAGCAATTTTGAGAGCCTGCTCAATGTTGTGAACTCGGCGAGAGAAAATCGATTTCGCCACTTCTTCCTGGCGTTTAACCTGCGCCTTCATCTGCACAGTGCGCGCAGCCCAGGCTCCCTTTAACTCGTCGTTCAGATGACGCGCCGCACGCTGGCTGGCAAACGCGACGTACTGACGCAACAGATTGTTGGCATCAGGTGCCGTTTCGGCAATCAGCTTCACGCTGTCATTGGTATTACGAACCGCATCGCCGGGCATAAACTGAATGTTATTAATCAGTTCATCCAGCATCGCCGCATCGGCTTTACTGTTCCCCACCATACGTTGCTTGTAGTAATCAGTCTGCTGCCAGAATTCACGGCGCGTATCCCATGAGGCAAGCTGCATGATAAATTCTTTATAGGCCTCATCCATCACTGACGGCTGATCCGCAGATGCGAGACTGGCCTTGATGTCCAGGTTACGTAAGAACTGCTGCTGAGAGTAATAGCCGCCCAACATATTAACCGTTGGCCTGTCTGAAATCGCCGTCGCGCTCCACTCCTGACGAGCAAAAAACGTATAGGCGAGAGCGACTAACGCGAAGGCGAGAGCCATACCGACGATCCACACCTTCCCTGTCCACAAAGTACGAAACAACCCACGGATGTCCAGTTCATTTTCAGCGCTCATGGCATGTTCCCCCGGTAATGGTTGTGTCATCGTACCCTCAATTTATTTGGTTAAGTTTGGTTTACTGTCACGGTTTCTACGCAACTTGCGCTTCCAGCGTTTGATAAATCTCGCTACCTTCCAGGCACGTTTAATACAATAGTCATACAAGACAAATGCCAGTAAAAAGAGCACCAGCATCACCCATTCCGGAACGACCCGAGAATATTCAGCCAACACGCCGATAGAAGCCAGGATCGCAGCAGCCAGCGTAATCAGGACAAAAGCCTGTCGGGAAGTAAACCCGGCGCGCATAATTAAATGGTGAATATGTTGGCGGTCCGGGGAGAAAGGGCTCATACCTTTACGTAAACGACGATACATGATCGCCACCATATCCATTAACGGAATGGCAATAATCCACAGTGCGGTGACCGGGCTAATAGGATGCGTTTTACCTTGAGTGGTCTCCAGCAGGATCCAGATGACCGTAAAGCCAATCAGCGTACTCCCCGCATCGCCCATAAAGACCTTATAGCGACGTCCGAGAATACCCAGGTTCAGCATGATGTAAGGCAGAATGGCGGCGATCATGGCAAAACACCAGATAGCCAGGCTTGTCTGGCCGTCAAACCACAAGATAAGCCCCATTGCGGCGAATGATACGCTGGATAGCCCGCCTAACAGACCATCAATCCCATCCACCATGTTAAAGGCGTTAATTGCAGCCCAAACGGCGAAAAGGGTAAGGAAATAGCCAAAAGGACCGAGCACCATCTCCCAAGGGCCAAAAATGAACCCAAGGCTCAACAGATAGAGCTTACCTACCGCCATCATAATGATGCCGATGATAGCCTGGATGGTCGCACGGATTTTTACACTGATATCAAAGCGGTCGTCCAGCGCACCGATAAACACCAGTACACCGGCACAAGCCAGGTAGAGAGTTGCATGCGGGATATAATAATCGGCGATGAAGAACGTAAAGCAAATGCCTGCGTAAACCGAAATCCCCCCAACCAACGGAATCAGTCCCTGATGACGTTTGCGGAAGTTGGGTTTATCCACCAATCCTATCTTTTTCGCAACCTTACGGGCAAAGAAAAGAAACAGCGTTGTGAATAAAAAAATACTGATGAGATCAGTACTTGCTGTCAGTAAATTCACTATACATACTCTCAAAGAATATCAATATATGAAGTATAACCATCCAGGCGATTATTCAGAAGAGAAACCCGATTCCATATCAGGTGGTTCTGTATGATTATTAACCACAAAATACGAATTACAACCCTTCATCGCCAGGCGGTATGTCATACCGGATTATTATTATTGTGTCGTTAAGATTACATCCACAAAAGCAAAACGCCACGTAAAAACGTGGCGTTTTCAGATGATGCCCGAATCAGGAACGCTTCATCATATCGAAGAAATCGTCGTTGGTCTTGGTCATCGCCAGTTTGTTAATGAGGAATTCCATTGCATCGATTTCACCCATCGGATGGATGATTTTGCGCAGGATCCACATTTTCTGCAGCTCTTCCTGGGTAGTGAGCAGCTCTTCTTTACGGGTACCGGAACGGTTGTAGTCGATAGCCGGGAAGACGCGTTTTTCAGCAATCTTACGAGAGAGATGCAGTTCCATGTTGCCGGTACCTTTAAACTCTTCGTAGATAACTTCATCCATTTTAGAGCCGGTATCAATCAGCGCAGTCGCGATGATGGTCAGGCTACCGCCCTCTTCCACGTTACGTGCAGCACCAAAGAAACGCTTAGGACGATGCAGGGCGTTGGCGTCCACACCACCGGTCAGTACTTTACCGGAAGCCGGAACCACGGTGTTATATGCACGCGCCAGACGGGTGATGGAGTCAAGCAGAATGATAACGTCTTTCTTGTGTTCAACCAGACGTTTCGCCTTCTCGATAACCATTTCCGCAACCTGAACGTGGCGGGAGGCTGGTTCGTCAAAGGTAGAGGCAACCACTTCACCTTTCACCAGACGCTGCATCTCGGTAACTTCTTCCGGACGTTCGTCAATCAGCAGCACCATCAGCACGCAGTCAGGATGATTGTATGCAATGCTCTGCGCGATATTCTGCAGCAGCATGGTTTTACCCGCTTTCGGCGGAGCAACAATCAGACCACGTTGGCCACGACCGATCGGCGATGCCAGATCCAGTACACGCGCCGTTAAGTCTTCAGTAGAACCGTTACCGCGTTCCATACGCAGACGAGAGTTTGCGTGCAGCGGCGTTAAGTTCTCAAAGAGGATTTTGTTACGGGCGTTTTCTGGTTTGTCGTAGTTAACTTCGTTAACTTTCAACAGCGCAAAGTAGCGTTCACCTTCTTTCGGCGGGCGAATCTTACCAGAAATGGTATCACCAGTGCGGAGGTTGAAACGGCGGATTTGGCTGGGAGAAACGTAGATGTCATCAGGACCGGCGAGGTAGGAGCTGTCTGCAGAGCGGAGGAAACCAAATCCATCCTGCAATATCTCCAGCACACCGTCACCAAAGATATCTTCGCCACTCTTTGCGTGCTGCTTCAGGATGGCAAAAATAATGTCCTGCTTGCGCATACGAGCCAGGTTTTCAAGGCCCATATTTTCGCCGAGAGTGATCAGCTCAGAAACCGGCGTATTCTTTAATTCGGTAAGATTCATAATGGTGTGAGTTCTTAAACTTGGGGTAAATCTCGAACTTAATGTTGTGAATGGTATGGCAGGGTCATCCATGCCTGTTTACGGCCATCAACTCATGTCTGTTCGCTGTCTGGTCACAGGAAAGTACGCAGAACTGAAACGACAAGACGGATTGAGTGACAAGCCAGGAATCTGTCCACTCCTCGCGCGAGAAACAACGGGAAGTATTGGATATAACTAGATTCAAACTTAATAAGGTATGTTTAATACGAAGTCAACACTAACTTAGCACGACTCAAGTCGGGCGTCCAGTCATCCGAATCATTTCGAAGTAGGGTCGCCCGATCATGAGACTTCCTTACGCTAAATTAGCGTCGAGGAATTCTTTCAACTGACCTTTGGACAGCGCGCCGACTTTCGTCGCCGCAACTTCGCCGTTTTTAAACAGCAGCAGGGTCGGGATGCCACGGATACCATACTTCGGCGCGGTGCCTGGGTTTTGGTCAATGTTCAGTTTAGCAACCGTCAGTTTGCCCTGATATTCGTCAGCGATTTCATCCAGAATCGGAGCGATCATTTTGCACGGACCGCACCACTCTGCCCAGAAATCAACGAGGATTGCTCCGTCCGCTTTGAGTACATCCGTGTCAAAACTGTCGTCAGTCAGGTGAATAATTTTATCGCTCATAATAACTCCACAGGAATAAGCCTGGTGCATTGGTGTAGCATTAATCAACGACGTGTTGATGTAGCATTAACCAACTAAAGGTTGACTTTATTTCACCGGATACGCTTTCGTAAAGCAATAGTAAGCTGATATTCTACCACACTATGAGCAAAACACATTTAACAGAACAGAAGTTTTCCGACTTCGCCCTGCACCCAAAGGTGATAGAAGCCCTTGAAAATAAAGGCTTTCATAACTGTACGCCCATTCAAGCCCTCGCGCTGCCGCTAACGCTGGCTGGTCGTGATGTTGCCGGGCAGGCGCAAACCGGTACCGGAAAAACGATGGCGTTCCTGACGTCAACGTTTCATTATCTTCTCTCTCATCCCGCGATTGCCGATCGCAAGGTGAACCAACCGCGTGCGTTAATTATGGCGCCAACGCGTGAATTAGCCGTGCAGATCCACGCCGATGCCGAGCCGCTGGCACAGACCACTGGTCTGAAATTAGGCCTGGCGTATGGCGGCGACGGTTACGATAAACAGCTGAAAGTGCTGGAAAGCGGCGTCGATATTCTTATCGGCACGACCGGTCGTCTCATCGACTATGCAAAACAGAACCACATTAATCTGGGCGCGATTCAGGTCGTGGTGCTGGATGAAGCCGATCGTATGTACGATCTGGGCTTTATTAAAGATATCCGTTGGCTGTTCCGTCGTATGCCGCCAACCACCCAACGTCTGAACATGCTGTTTTCTGCAACCCTCTCATACCGCGTTCGCGAACTGGCGTTCGAACAGATGAATAACGCTGAGTACGTTGAAGTCGAACCGGAACAGAAAACTGGCCACCGCATTAAAGAAGAGCTCTTCTACCCTTCCAACGAAGAGAAAATGCGTTTGCTGCAAACGCTGATTGAAGAAGAGTGGCCAGATCGAGCCATTGTTTTTGCTAACACCAAGCATCGTTGTGAAGATATCTGGGGCAGCCTTGCTGCGGACGGTCATCGCGTCGGTCTGCTGACCGGTGACGTAGCACAGAAAAAACGTCTGCGTATTCTTGATGAGTTCACCCGTGGCGATCTCGACATTCTCGTTGCGACGGATGTCGCTGCGCGTGGCCTGCATATCCCAGCAGTAACGCACGTATTTAACTATGACCTGCCGGATGACTGTGAAGATTACGTTCACCGAATCGGTCGTACCGGACGTGCTGGCGCAAGCGGTCACTCTATCAGCCTGGCTTGTGAAGAGTACGCGCTGAATTTACCCGCAATCGAGACCTATATCGGCCATTCGATTCCGGTCAGCAAATATAACCCGGATGCGCTGATGACCGATCTGCCGAAGCCGTTGCGCTTAACGCGCCCGCGTACAGGCAATGGCCCACGCCGTACCGGTGGTGCTCCGCGTAATCGTCGTCGTTCAGGTTAAGAAAAGTTATGCCATACACAAAATCATTCAGCCTGTATCAAGGCGGCAAGAAAACGAATCCCGATGAGCTTATTTTAGTAAATGATTCGGGTGAGAGAACGCAGCCAACACAGATACAGGTTGAAGGATGAAGTGTATGAATTCTACTTCGCTGTATGCAGCAATCGATCTCGGCTCGAATAGTTTTCATATGCTGGTTGTACGCGAGGTGGCAGGAAGCATCCAGACGCTCACGCGTATCAAACGCAAAGTGCGTCTGGCCGCTGGACTCAACGGTGACAACGAGCTCTCTGTTGAAGCGATGGAGCGCGGCTGGCAATGCTTGCGCTTGTTTGCAGAACGTCTGCAGGATATTCCGCATCCTCAAATCCGCGTGGTCGCCACGGCAACATTACGCATCGCCGTAAATGCCGATGTGTTTATTGCTAAAGCGCAAGAGATCCTTGGCTGCCCTGTCCAGGTAATTAGCGGTGAAGAAGAAGCGCGACTGATTTATCAAGGTGTGGCCCACACAACCGGCGGTGCCGATCAGCGTCTGGTTGTGGATATTGGTGGCGCCAGCACTGAATTAGTCACCGGTTCCGGCGCACAAACCACCTCTCTGTTCAGCCTGTCGATGGGCTGCGTCACCTGGCTCGAACGTTATTTTACCGATCGTAATCTGGCACAGGATAACTTTGACGAGGCAGAGAAGGCCGCACGTGAAGTTCTGCGCCCGGTCGCCGACAAACTGCGTTTTCATGGCTGGAAAGTTTGCGTTGGTGCCTCTGGTACCGTCCAGGCGTTGCAGGAAATCATGATGGCGCAGGGTATGGATGAGCGCATTACGCTGGCCAAACTTCAGCAGCTTAAGCAGCGCGCCATTCACTGCGGTCGTCTGGAAGAGCTGGAAATCGAAGGGTTAACGCTGGAACGTGCGCTGGTTTTCCCCAGCGGGCTGGCCATTCTGATTGCTATTTTCACCGAACTGAACATTCAATGCATGACCCTGGCCGGCGGCGCATTACGTGAAGGTCTGGTCTACGGCATGCTGCATCTGGCGGTGGATCAGGATATTCGTAGCCGCACATTACGCAATATCCAGCGTCGCTTTATGGTCGATACAGAGCAAGCACATCGCGTTGCCAATTTAGCGACTAAATTTCTCGATCAGGTAGAAAAAAAGTGGCATCTTGAACCGATTAGCCGCGAACTACTGATTAGTGCCTGTCAGCTGCATGAAATTGGCCTGAGCGTTGATTTTAAACAGGCACCACAGCATGCCGCTTATCTGGTGCGCAATCTCGATCTCCCGGGTTTTACCCCTGCGCAAAAGAAACTGCTAGCAACGCTGTTACTCAACCAGACCAACCCCGTCGATCTCTCTTCGCTCCACCAGCAAAACGCAGTGCCACCGCGCATCGCGGAGCATCTTTGCCGTTTGCTACGTTTGGCGATCATCTTCGCCAGCCGTCGCCGTGACGATCTTGTGCCGGAAATTCAAATGGATGCAAGAAACGAGCACCTGACGGTCACGCTACCAGAAGGCTGGCTGGAACATCATCCGCTGGGTAAAGAGTTAATCGATCAGGAAAGTCAGTGGCAAAGCTATGTCCACTGGCCGCTGGACGTTCATTAGATGTTGGTTGCCGGATAGCGCGCGTTTACACGTATCCGGCCTACAAAATACCTACTTCGCTTTGGCTTTCGCCATCATTGCCCGAATATTAGCGATGCTTGCCTGCCCTTTTTGCATCCGCTCCTCAGCGCTCACCACTTTACGCTCTTGTTCCCAGATAACGTCATCCTGTGGCAGCTCCAGCAGGAAACGACTCGGTTCCGGACGCACCAGCTCACCATACTGACGACGCTCTTTACACAGAGTGAAGATGAGTTCTTTCTGTGCACGCGTAATCCCTACGTAAGCCAGACGACGTTCTTCGTCGATATTGTCTTCATCGATACTGCTCTGGTGCGGCAAAAATCCTTCTTCCATTCCCACCATAAACACGTAAGGGAACTCCAGCCCTTTTGAGGCATGCAGCGTCATCAACTGCACCTGATCCAGCTCTTCTTCGCTCTCTCCACGCTCCATCATGTCGCGCAGGGTAAAGCGGGTAACTACCTGGGTCAGGGTCATCGGCTCTTCCAGCTCACTGCCTTCCAGCATCTCCGTCATCCAGCTGAACAGCGTATTGACGTTTTTCATACGCATTTCAGCCGCTTTCGGGCTCGGCGAGGTTTCATACAGCCAGGATTCGTAATCAATACCGTGGATAAGATCGCGCACGGCGGCAACCGGTTCGCGCTCCGCCAGGCGCTGAATTTCACCCAGCCAGTGCGTAAAGCGGGTCAGAGAGTCATACCCGCGCCCGGTCAGTGTCTGGCTAAGCCCCATATCAAAGCTGGCGGTAAACAGGCTTTTATTACGCGTCATCGCCCATTCACCCAACTTTTGCAGCGTGGCTGGACCGATTTCACGCTTTGGCGTGTTTACGATGCGCAAAAATGCGCTGTCGTCATCCGGGTTGCTCAGCACGCGCAGGTAGGCCAGCAGATCTTTAATCTCCGGACGCGAGAAGAACGACGTTCCGCCGGAAATTTTGTACGGGATACGGTTCTGCATCAGAAACTTTTCGAACACGCGCGACTGATGATTACCGCGATAAAGAATGGCGTAGTCTTTATATTGCGTCTTGTTCACAAAGTGGTGGGCAATTAATTCCCCGGTCACTCGTTCGGCTTCGTGCTCTTCATTATTGGCACTTAGTACCTTCAGCTCAGCACCGTAACCCAACTCGGAAAAGAGCCGCTTTTCAAAGACGTGTGGATTGTTCGCAATGAGGATGTTCGCCGCCTTAAGAATGCGACCTGATGAACGGTAGTTTTGCTCCAGCTTCACCACCTGTAAAGCCGGAAAATCTTTGCTCAACAGTACCAGGTTCTGCGGACGGGCGCCGCGCCAGGAGTAGATCGACTGATCGTCATCGCCCACGACGGTAAAGCGCGCACGTTTCCCTACCAGCAACTTCACCAGCTCGTACTGGCTGGTGTTGGTATCCTGATATTCATCCACCAGCAGGTAGCGGATTCTGTTTTGCCAGCGCTCACGCACTTCTTCATTGCGCTGTAGCAGCAGAGTAGGAAGCAGGATAAGATCGTCAAAATCGAGGACGTTACACGCCTTCATATGCGCGTCATACAGACCATAGCAGTGGGCAAAAATACGATCGCGCTCGCCCTTTGCGCTGGCTGCCGCCTGCGCCGGAGTCATCAGATCGTTTTTCCAGTTGGAGATCGTCGAGATCAGCTGCTGGAGAATAAGCTTATCGTCTTCGATTAGCCCTTCGGTCAGTTCCTTAAGCAAGGCCACCTGGTCAGTATCGTCAAACAACGAGAAGTTCGACTTCATCCCCAGCGCCGCGTATTCACGCTTAATGATATCCAGTCCCAGGGTGTGGAAGGTGGAGATCATCAACCCACGCGCCTCTTTACGACCCAGCGTTTGCGCCACGCGCTCTTTCATCTCGCGCGCAGCCTTATTGGTAAAGGTCACTGCCGCAATATGTCGTGCCTGATAGCCACATTCACGGATCAGATGGGCTATTTTGTTGGTGATAACACGCGTCTTGCCGGAACCCGCTCCCGCCAGCACCAGGCAAGGTCCGGTGACGAATTCGACGGCTTGTTGTTGTCCGGGGTTCAAACGCATAAGGGATTGCTCAATCTGTAAACACGGGGGAGGTGGATTGTAGCAGAAAGAGGGAGAAAAAGAGTAACTGGCTACCCCTGTGAGTAGCCAGAAAATCGGGTCAATCAGGAAGCTGTCGCGGCTAGTGGTGTATAGCCGTTGCGCTGCGCGCTCTTGATCCAGCTGTAGGATCCCATCACCGCGATTGCCGTCAGCAGGACATACTCAAGCGACATGGCGTAAACGCCCTGCACCGCGTAAATAACCACGCTAATCACGTCGATGAGCACTCACAGCAGCCAGTTTTCGACATATTTACGCGTCATCAGAATCATGGCCGCAATCGACAACACCAGCATGGTGGAATCCCAGAACGGGAAGGCATCGGGCTGAAGGTCAGGCATCGCGACCGGTATACCTATCATTTGTAGCAGTGCAATCATAATGCGGGTAAGCGCTGCAAACACCGGATCGATAAACAGCGTCATCAAAACTATCGCCACCGCGCAAACGCCGCCCAGTACCAGGGTTTGCTGACGGGAAAGCCAACGTACCTTGAGCGCAGCTTCCTGCGCCTCGTTTTGTCGGCTCCACGCATACCAACCGTAAATGTTAGCGGCGAAGAAAAACACCTGTAGCAACAAGCTGGCATAGAGCTGAATCTGGAAAAAGATTGCTGCAAACAGCGTGACGTTAATCAGGCCAAACAGGTAATTGATGATTTTTTCCCGGCTGGCACACCAGATACATAACAGACCAAATACGGTACCAATGGCTTCAATCCAAGATAGTGCATAGCCGCCTTCGCCGAGAGGAATGTTGACCATTACATTGTTAATGCTAAAAAAGTCCATCACTGACCTCCTTGCTGACTATCGGAATGAATGGCGCGTAGCGCCAGGGTAATTTGCCGTTCTTCGCCCTGTTGGCACAACGTTTCCTGCTGGACATAATCATTGATACTGCTATCCAGACAACCGTTGTGGGCAACCACCACATTGAGTAATGACGCCGTACGTAACCCGCGCAGCGCACCGATGGTCATCAAAGCGGCACTTTCCATATCCGCACCCAGAACGCCGAGTGCCGACCACTGCGCATCCAGTTCCGCTTCCCTGTCGGTATAAAAACTATCGTGGCTGCGCACCAGGCCGCATGTGGCGGGAATATTCATCTGCCGCGCTTGCGCCATCAGTTCCCAGGTTAACTGCGGGTCGGCGCAGGCCGGATAGCCCGCAGGCGCATAGGTACGGCTGGTCCCGTCATCCTTTACCGCGGCATGGGCGATAATCACGTCACCAAGCGCAAGATTATCCTGCAATGCCCCGCAGCTACCGATACGAATCAGGGTCTTTACACCGATTTGACGCAGTTCTTCAATGGCAATAGCCGTAGACGGTCCACCGATTCCGGTAGAGAGCACTAAAATCTCGATCCCCTGATACCAACCTCGCGCGGCGCGAAACTCACGGTTTTGACCAAGCGATTCTGGGTTATCAAGAAAATTGGCGATGCGATCAACTCGCAACGGGTCTCCCGGCAGCAGCGCATAGCGTGCGCCTGTCATCTCCTTGCTTAACTGGATATGGGGTTGCAGCGACATTCTCCCGCCTCCTTCACTCTTGCGGTTATCCGATATCAGCCTCCCGCTTTAATTTTTCAGGGGCTGACAACACAATACTTTCACCATCGGTATCAATAATCTGTAGCGCTTTCAGGTCATGTAAAATACGGTTAATACTGCGTGTCGTCGCCGCCAGTTCCTGACTGAGGTTTAGCTTATCCAGCAAAATTTCATTCGTGCCATCTTGTTGATAACGCAGCCATAACGCCTGGCACACTCGCTGATACAGCGAGTAAAGATTGTCGCTGCTGGCCTTTTTCGACAGCTGGTAATATTGCTGACTAAAGAAGCGCAGCATCCGCTGGTTAAAATGGTTATCTAACGCCAGCCAGCGGCTGAAGTATTCCTGCGATAAGCTCAGAAGCTGCACATGTCCTACCGCCACTACCGAACAGATGTAATGGCGCGACTCAAAAATCTCGAGTTCGCCCAGCATATCGCCTTTCCGGTAGCGGGCTTGACGATAACGACGTCCATCTTCAGCCTCATAGAAAACATCGACTTCACCGGCAATAATCAGCGAAAAACGCTGACATATTTCCCCCTGCCGACAGATAAAGGCACCGCGTTGGATCTCTTCAAAACGCCAGCGCTGCATGATGTCCAGAGGGCAATATTTCAATAATTCATAGAGCTGTGGATCGCGAACAATATCACCCAGCCCGGTAAGCCATCCGACTGAAAATTCAGTATTTTTCATTGTATCCATGATATCTCGCTCCATGGCTGTAGGGACAGGACGGAGGTCCCCGGCAAAAGGGAATGCGGCAGAGAAAATGTCGCTCATCTCCCGTTTCCATACATCAGGCGAGACATCTGTCCCGCGATGGCGAAGAGTATATGTCCACGACTAAGACGGGTGATAAAGTAATGGGACATCTTTGAGACATGAGAACAAAATAATGGCTAAGAGCGCGGCAGCCCTACATATCCTGGTAAAAGAAGAGAAATTAGCTCTGGAGATCCTGAGCAAGCTGGATCGCGGTATTAGCTTCGATCATTTGGCAAAACGCTATTCTCGCTGCCCCTCTGGGCGCAACGGAGGCGATCTGGGCGAGTTCAAACAGGGGATGATGGTGGGGCCATTTGATGCCGCTGTGTTTAGCTGCCCACTGCTTAAACCTTACGGGCCTGTAAAAACCAAATTTGGCTACCACATCATCAAAGTGCTGTATCGACGGTAAGCCATGCTAAAATCGCGAGCCTTACAGACCCCCTTTTGAAGGCACGATCATGGCAAAAACAGCAGCAGCAGTGCATATCCTTGTTAAAGAAGAGAAACTGGCATTGGATCTTCTGGAACAGATTAAAAACGGCGCCGACTTCGGCAAACTGGCGAAGAAACACTCCATCTGCCCATCAGGCAAACGCGGCGGTGATTTAGGCGAATTCCGTCAGGGCCAGATGGTTCCGGCGTTCGATAAAGTGGTCTTTTCCTGCCCTGTGCTGGAGCCAACCGGCCCGCTGCACACTCAGTTCGGTTACCACATCATTAAAGTGCTGTACCGTAACTAATAGAAAGCCCGGTGTTTAAACACCGGGCTTTTTTTGCCGGATAGCGCTTCGCTTATCCGGCCTACGAAGCGCTGTTGATATGCCATTCCTCTATGAGGAATTATCCTGCGACCGCAATGCGCTTCATATCGGTCATGTAGCCACGCAGTTTCTGGCCCACTTTCTCGATAGCATGACCGCGAATCGCATCGTTCACGTCACGCAGCTGCGCGTTGTCTACCGCGCCTTCAGCAATCGCTTTGCCCAGGTCGCCGGTCTGCAGGGTGGTCATGAACTCTTTCAGCAGCGGTACGCAAGCGTAAGAGAACAGGTAGTTGCCGTATTCTGCGGTATCAGAGATAACCACGTTCATTTCGTACAGACGCTTACGGGCAATAGTGTTGGCGATCAGCGGCAGTTCGTGCAGTGATTCGTAGTAAGCAGATTCTTCGATGATGCCGGAATCCACCATGGTTTCGAACGCCAGCTCAACGCCCGCTTTCACCATCGCAATCATCAGAACGCCTTTATCAAAGTATTCCTGCTCGCCGATTTTACCGTCGAACTGGGCAGCGGTTTCGAACGCGGTTTTGCCGGTCTCTTCACGCCAGGTCAGCAGTTTCTTATCGTCGTTGGCCCAGTCAGCCATCATGCCGGAAGAGAATTCACCGGAGATGATGTCGTCCATGTGTTTCTGGAACAGCGGCGCCATGATCTCTTTCAGCTGTTCGGACAGCGCGTAAGCACGCAGTTTCGCCGGGTTAGACAGACGGTCCATCATCAGGGTGATGCCGCCCTGCTTCAGCGCTTCGGTGATGGTTTCCCAGCCGAACTGAATCAGTTTTTCAGCATATGCCGGGTCAGTACCTTCTTCTACCAGCTTATCGAAGCACAGCAGAGAACCGGCCTGCAGCATACCGCAAAGGATAGTCTGCTCACCCATCAGGTCAGATTTCACTTCCGCCACGAAGGAGGACTCCAGTACGCCAGCACGGTGACCGCCGGTGGCCGCAGCCCAGGCTTTAGCAATCGCCATGCCTTCGCCTTTCGGATCGTTTTCCGGGTGAACGGCGATCAGCGTAGGTACGCCGAAACCACGTTTGTACTCTTCACGCACTTCTGTACCCGGACATTTCGGTGCCACCATCACAACAGTGATGTCTTTACGGATCTGCTCGCCAACTTCCACGATGTTGAAGCCGTGGGAGTAACCCAGCGCTGCACCGTCTTTCATCAGCGGCTGTACAGAACGCACAACGTCGGAGTGCTGCTTGTCCGGAGTCAGGTTAACCACCAGATCAGCCTGCGGGATCAGCTCTTCGTAGGTACCCACTTTGAAGCCGTTTTCGGTCGCTTTACGCCAGGAAGCACGCTTCTCAGCAATGGCTTCTTTACGCAGTGCGTAGGAGATATCCAGACCGGAGTCACGCATGTTCAGGCCCTGGTTCAGACCCTGGGCGCCACAGCCGACGATGACCACTTTTTTACCCTGAAGGTAGCTCGCACCATCGGCGAATTCGTCGCGACCCATAAAGCGACATTTACCCAGCTGTGCCAGCTGCTGGCGCAGGTTCAGTGTATTAAAGTAGTTAGCCATGATGGTGTACTCCGTGATGTTGTGTTGTGGTGCTTATTATTCGGTTCGCAGATTTGTATTTGCGAGATTGAATCCACATTACAACAGGAAATTTATTGCGGAAATTGATATATTCACAACGTCAAATTGCAATTTATGCAACGTAGAAAATCGGAGGCTCGTCTGTGGATTTACGCGATCTGAAAATGTTCCTGCATTTGGCTGAAAGTCGTCACTTTGGTCGCAGCGCGCGGGCAATGCACGTCAGCCCATCCACGCTTTCCCGACAGATTCAGCGCCTCGAAGAAGACCTCGGCCAGCCGCTGTTTGTGCGCGATAACCGTACGGTTACGCTGACCGAAGCCGGTGAAGAGCTGCGCGTGTTTGCCCAACAGACGCTGTTGCAGTACCAGCAGTTACGCCACACTCTCGATCAACAAGGGCCGTCGCTGTCAGGCGAACTACATATTTTCTGTTCGGTAACTGCCGCCTACAGCCATCTGCCGCCAATCCTTGACCGTTTCCGCGCCGAGCATCCGTCAGTGGAAATTAAGCTCACCACCGGCGACGCCGCCGATGCGATGGATAAAGTGGTCACTGGTGAAGCCGATCTGGCGATTGCCGGTAAGCCCGAAACACTGCCTGGCGCGGTGGCGTTCTCGATGCTGGAGAATCTGACGGTTGTGTTGATCGCTCCGGCGTTGCCCTGCCCGGTGCGTAATCAGGTATCGGTCGATAAGCCGGACTGGTCGACGGTGCCGTTTATCATGGCCGATCAAGGTCCAGTACGCCGCCGTATCGAGCTGTGGTTCCGCCGTCACAAAATCAGCAACCCATCGATTTACGCCACGGTGGGTGGGCACGAAGCGATGGTCTCAATGGTGGCGCTGGGCTGCGGCGTGGCGCTGCTGCCGGAAGTGGTGCTAGAAAACAGCCCGGAGCCGGTGCGTAATCGCGTGATGATTTTAGAGCGAAGTGACGAAAAAACACCGTTCGAGCTTGGCGTCTGCGCGCCGAAAAAGCGACTGCATGAACCGCTGATCGACGCGTTTTGGAAGATTGTTCTGGAACGTAAATCCGCAGAGTAGCGCCAGCGTCAGGTCTAAAATCAGTGGTAGATTCAGTATTGGCGCTCCTTTTCTGTATAATGTCGTGATCCATTGTAGTGGGGGGCTTGTTAACCATCGCGTTAAGCAGGCCAGAACAGACGGTGTCATTGCGCACTTGACAGCGAAAATACAAACTTAATTAGCCATCATTATGATAATCAAACCAAAAATTCGTGGATTCATCTGTACAACGACCCATCCGACTGGCTGCAAAGTCAATGTGGAAAAGCAGATCGAGTATGTTAAGCAGAACGGGAAAATCGAGAACGGCCCGTCTCGCGTGCTGGTGATCGGTGCTTCCACCGGTTACGGTCTGGCTTCCAGAATTTCAGCCGCCTTTGGCAGCGGTGCCGCCACTATCGGCGTATTTTTCGAAAAACCGGGCACGGATACCAAACCAGGTTCCGCAGGCTGGTATAACTCTGCAGCTTTCGACGAAGCGGCCAAGCGTGAAGGTCTGTACTCCAAAAGCATCAACGGCGATGCGTTCTCTGACGAATGCCGTGATGAAGTGATCAAACTGATCAAAGAAGACCTGGGTCAGATTGACCTGGTGGTTTACTCACTGGCTTCCCCAGTGCGTAAAATGCCGAAAACCGGTGAAATCGTCCGTTCAGCGCTGAAGCCAATCGGTGAGGTTTACACCTCTAAAGCGATCGATACCAACAAAGATCAGATCATCACCGCCAGCATTGAGCCGGCAACCGAAGAAGAAGTTCAGAACACCGTCACCGTCATGGGCGGCGAAGACTGGGAACTGTGGATGGGCGCGCTGAGCGAAGCGGGCGTGCTGGCTGATGGTGTGAAAACCGTAGCCTACTCCTACATCGGTACCGACCTGACCTGGCCAATCTACTGGCACGGCGCGCTGGGCAAAGCGAAAGAAGACCTCGATCGCGCGGCGGGTGAGCTGCGTAACCAGTTGGCACCACTGAACGGTTCCGCTAACGTTGCCGTACTGAAGTCCGTTATCACCCAGGCATCTTCTGCGATTCCGGTAATGCCGCTGTACATCTCCATGGTCTTCAAGCTGATGAAAGCGCAGGGGATTCACGAAGGTTGTATTGAGCAGATCAACCGTCTGATGACCACCAGCCTGTACGGCGATAAAGTGGCGCTTGATGACAACCAGCGTATCCGTATGGATGACTGGGAACTGCGTGACGACATTCAGCAGGCATGTCGCGATCTGTGGCCGCTGATCACTACCGAAAACCTGGCGCAAGAAACTGACTATGCAGGATACAAGCAGGAATTCCTGAATCTGTTCGGTTTTGCCCTCGACGGTGTGGATTACGATGCTGACGTGAATACCGAAGTCGAATTCGACGTTATCACGCTGTAATCTGCTGATACAGTAGCAAAAAGGGTTCATGTTTTTACATGAACCCTTTTTTAATGGCTGTCGTTAACCCGCCAGGAAGAACCTGAACGCCGGGTTATGTGTTTCATCATGACAGTCATAACCCAGTTCATTCAGCCGCGTTTCGAAATCAGGCTCGTGTTCACCCAACTCAAACGCCGCCAGCACACGACCATAGTCAGTGCCGTGACTGCGATAGTGGAACAATGAAATATTCCAGTGCGTCCCCAGGGTATGCAGGAATTTGAGCAACGCCCCCGGCGACTCCGGAAATTCGAAGCTATAAAGACGTTCCTGTAAGGGTTTCGACGGACGTCCACCGACCATATAGCGCACGTGTAGCTTCGCCATCTCGTCATCAGACAGATCCACCACGCTATAGCCGCCCTCATTGAGCAGTTGCAGGATTTCCTTACGCTCTTCCAGCCCACGGCTCAGACGTACGCCGACAAAAATGCAGGCGTCTTTCGCATCAGCAAAGCGGTAGTTAAACTCGGTCACCGAGCGCCCGCCCAGCAGTTGGCAAAACTTCAGGAAGCTGCCCTTTTCTTCCGGGATGGTCACGGCCAGCAAGGCTTCGCGCTGTTCCCCCAGCTCGCAACGTTCAGAAACGTAGCGCAGGCCGTGGAAGTTAACGTTAGCGCCGGAAAGAACATGCGCCAGACGCTCGCCGCGAATATTATGCTGGGCGATATATTTTTTCATCCCCGCCAGCGCCAACGCCCCGGAAGGCTCCGCCACCGCGCGTACATCTTCGAACAGGTCTTTCATTGCCGCGCAAATAGCATCGCTATCCACGGTAATAATATCGTCGAGGTATTCCTGGCACAGACGGAAGGTTTCATCGCCAATACGTTTCACCGCCACGCCTTCGGCAAAGAGACCCACTCGAGGCAGATCCACCGGATGACCGGCATCCAGCGCCGCTTTCAGACAGGCCGAATCTTCCGCTTCCACGGCAATCACTTTGATTTGCGGCATCAGCTGTTTAATCAGCACCGCAACACCTGCCGCTAATCCGCCACCACCAACTGGTACGAATACGCGATCGAGATGCGCGTCCTGCTGAAGTAACTCCAGCGCCAGCGTGCCCTGCCCGGCAATCACCATCGGATGATCGAACGGCGGCACCCAGGTAAAACCCTGCTGCTGCGACAATTCAATCGCTTTGGCTTTGGCTTCATCAAAGTTCGCGCCGTGCAGCAGCACTTCTCCGCCGAAGCCGCGAACGGCATCGACTTTGATATCGGCGGTAGCCGTTGGCATGACAATCAGCGCCTTCACGCCTAATCGCGCAGAAGAGAAAGCGACGCCCTGAGCATGATTACCAGCCGATGCGGTAATGACGCCATGCGCTTTTTGCTCTTCGGTCAAGCCCGCCATCATGGCATAGGCACCGCGTAGCTTGAAGCTGTGAACGGGTTGACGGTCTTCGCGCTTCACCAGAATGACGTTGTCGAGGCGCGAAGAGAGTTTTTCCATTTTCTGTAGCGGCGTTACCTGTGCCGCTTCGTATACCGGCGCACGCAGTACCGCTCTGAGATACTCGGCGCCCTCAGGAGCGCCGGATAGAGGTTGTGAATCCGCCATGGTCATTATCCCCCGAGCTTCGACTTATCGCGCACCGCACCTTTGTCGGCACTGGTTGCCAGGCTGGCGTAGGCGCGCAGTGCAAAGGAGACCTGACGCTGACGATCTTTTGGCGTCCAGGCTTTGTCACCGCGAGCTTCCTGCGCTTCACGGCGCGCAGCGATTTCCGCATCACTCAGTTGAAGTTGAATACCACGATTCGGGATATCGATGGCAATCATGTCACCATCTTCGATAATCGCGATATTACCGCCGCTGGCCGCTTCCGGAGAAACGTGACCAATGGAAAGCCCCGAAGTACCGCCGGAGAAACGACCGTCGGTAATCAGCGCGCAAGCCTTACCGAGGCCCATCGATTTCAGGAAGGTGGTGGGGTAGAGCATTTCCTGCATGCCAGGCCCGCCTTTCGGCCCTTCGTAGCGAATGACAACCACGTCGCCAGCCACCACTTTACCGCCGAGGATGGATTCAACCGCATCGTCCTGGCTTTCATACACTTTTGCCGGGCCGGTGAATTTCAGGATGCTGTCATCCACGCCTGCGGTTTTTACAATACAGCCGTTTTCCGCGAAGTTACCGTACAGAACTGCCAGACCGCCGTCTTTGCTGTAAGCGTGCTCCAGCGAGCGAATGCAGCCTTCAGCGCGGTCGTCATCCAGCGTATCCCAACGGCAGTCCTGTGAGAACGCCTGGGTAGTACGAATGCCGGCCGGGCCTGCACGGAACATTTTTTTCACCGCGTCGTCTTTGGTCAACATCACGTCATACCGATCGAGCGTTTGCGGCAGAGTCAGCCCCAGCACGTTTTTCACGTCGCGGTTCAGCAGTCCAGCACGATCCAGTTCGCCTAAAATACCCAGTACGCCGCCTGCGCGGTGCACGTCTTCCATATGGTATTTCTGCGTACTCGGCGCCACTTTACACAGCTGCGGGACTTTGCGGGACAGCTTGTCGATATCACTCATGGTGAAGTCGATTTCCGCTTCCTGCGCGGCCGCCAGCAGGTGCAGAACGGTATTGGTGGAGCCGCCCATGGCGATATCCAGCGTCATGGCGTTCTCAAACGCTGCCTTGCTGGCAATGTTGCGCGGCAGCGCGGAAGCATCGTCCTGCTCATAATAACGTTTGGTCAGCTCGACGATGCGCTGGCCTGCGGTGAGGAAAAGTTCTTTACGGTCGGCGTGAGTCGCCAACAGCGAACCGTTACCCGGCTGCGACAAGCCCAGCGCTTCGGTCAGGCAGTTCATCGAGTTAGCGGTGAACATACCGGAACAGGAGCCGCAGGTTGGGCAAGCGGAACGTTCAACCTGCTCGCTTTGTGAGTCGGAAACTTTCGGGTCAGCGCCCTGAATCATCGCATCAACCAGGTCGAGCTTGATGATTTGGTCAGAGAGCTTGGTTTTCCCGGCTTCCATCGGGCCGCCGGAAACGAAGATAACCGGGATGTTCAGGCGCAGAGAGGCCATCAACATCCCCGGGGTGATTTTGTCGCAGTTGGAGATACAGACCATCGCATCGGCGCAGTGGGCATTAACCATGTACTCAACGGAGTCAGCGATCAGCTCACGCGACGGCAGTGAATACAGCATGCCGCCATGACCCATGGCGATACCATCATCCACCGCGATGGTGTTGAACTCTTTCGCCACGCCGCCTGAGGCTTCGATTTGTTCGGCAACCAGCTTACCCAGATCGCGCAGATGGACGTGACCCGGTACGAACTGGGTAAAGGAGTTCACCACAGCGATAATCGGTTTACCGAAGTCATCATCGGTCATCCCGGTGGCGCGCCACAATGCGCGGGCACCCGCCATATTGCGGCCGTGGGTGGTGGTGGCAGAACGATACTTAGGCATGCTTGATTAACTCCCGTCTGTCTTTCCCCTGCATACTTCACGCCGCAGGTGCGTTGGCCGCCTCGCTCACCCCAGTCACTTACTACAGTAAGCTCCTGGGACTTGCTGCGTTGCCGTCTTCCTGCAACGTGAATTTTTTTGGGGAAATATTAATTTTGTTATTGGTTTACTGAATCCAACCAGCCGTATTTATCTTCCGTTTCACCGGTGAAGAGGCCAAAGAAGGCCTGCTGGATGCGTTTGGTGACCGGACCGCAGCGGCCTTCACCCACCTGGATACCATCGACACTGCGTACTGGGGTGATTTCGGCCGCGGTACCGGACATGAACACTTCATCGGCCAGGTACAGTGATTCACGAGACAGCACCTGCTCACGTACTTCGATATCGAGATCTTTCGCCAGCTTAATGATCGCATCACGAGTGATACCCGGCAGCGCGGAAGAGGTAAACGGCGGGGTAAACAGAATGCCGTCTTTTACTTCAAACAGGTTTTCGCCCGCACCTTCGGAGATGTAACCATTCACATCCAGCGCAATGCCTTCCTGATAGCCATGACGACGCGCTTCGCTACCCACCAGCAGCGAAGACAGATAGTTACCGCCCGCTTTAGCAGCAGTAGGGATGGTGTTCGGCGCCACGCGGTTCCAGGATGAAACCATCGCGTCGATCCCCTGCTCCAGCGCTTCTGCACCAAGGTAAGCACCCCACGGGAACGCGGCGATGATCACGTCAGTGGTGTATCCCGCTGGCGGGTTAACGCCCATCCCCACGTCGCCAACAAACACCAGCGGACGGATATAGGCGCTGGTCAGATTGTTTTTACGAATCACCTCGCGGCAAGCTTCCATCAGCTCATCAACGCTCTGAGAAACCGGAAAACGATAGATCTTGGCTGAATCACGCAGACGCTGCATATGTTCGCGATGACGGAACACCACCGGCCCTTTGTGAGAATCGTAGCAACGGATGCCTTCGAATACTGAAGTACCGTAGTGCAGCGCGTGGGACATCACGTGAACCTTCGCGTCTTCCCAACGAATCATCTCGCCATTAGACCAAATGTAATCAGCTTTTTTCGTCGTCATTTTTCTTCCTTTTGCGCTCAGGCGCGGATTTGTTGTGATGTGGTTGTGCTCTGGCAGATAGCAACATGTGCAACGTCTACCAGTTTACTTAACTGACTAAACAGTAAGTCGACCGACCGGGGGCTGGCAACGGTCAATTCGATATTTATATTTTGCGCATCGCTGGCGGCTTCCATATTCATGGAGCACACCTGAAAACCGCGATGGCGTACCACGCGTAAAACACGTTCTAACGTTTCCGGATTGAAACGAGCCTCAACGGCGACCTGATGTTGCATCATGATAATTTCTCCAGCATTTCTGAGTTACTGGCACCTGGCGGTACCAGAGGCCAGACATTCTCAAGTTCGTCGATTGAGACATGAAGCAGGTATGGCCCCTCGCTGTTCAGCATGGTGTCGAGTGCCGCTTCAACCTGGTCTTTACGGGTGATGTGTTGACCTGGTATGCCGAAGGCGCTGGCCAACATGAGGAAATCGGGGTTATCGGTAAGGGTGGTTTCGCTATAACGTTCCTGGAAAAACAGCTGCTGCCATTGTCGCACCATGCCTAACCGCTGGTTGTCGAGTAAAACTATTTTCAGCGGCAACTGCTTGCGTTTTACGGTGCCCAGCTCCTGTACATTCATCATGAAGGAGCCGTCACCGGAGATACAGATTACCGTATCGTTCGGGCGAGCAACCTGCGCACCAACCGCTGCTGGCAGGCCAAAGCCCATCGTACCCAGGCCGCTCGAGGTGATGAAATTTTCTGGGCGGGTGTAGGTCATATGCTGCGCCGACCACATCTGATGCTGACCAACATCCGTTGTCACTACGCTGTCCGTGGGTTTGCGATCGGACAACTGCTTCAACAACAGTGGCGCGTAGATAGCCTCACCGGGATGATCATAGCGCCAGGTATGCTCTGTGCGCAGTTCCGCACAATTCTGGCGCCATGCGTCAATCTTCAGCGATTGCTGCAATGCCGGCAGCAGAGAATTTAAATCACCCTGCAGGGCGACGTGCGCCTGGCGCAGCTTGTTCATTTCCGCAGGGTCGATATCCATGTGGATCACGCTGGCGTTCGGTGCGAAGGTATTCAGCTTACCGGTCACCCGGTCATCAAAACGCGCGCCCACTGCAATCAGTAAATCACATTCTTGCACCGCGAAATTTGCCGCTTTAGTGCCATGCATTCCCAACATACCCAAATAGTATGGGTAGTCAGCTTCTACTGCGCCCAGACCTTTCAGCGTGCAGGCGACCGGCATTTGGGTTACCGCGATAAATTCACGCAGGGCCGGGACCGCCTGCGCCATACCAACGCCGCCACCGACGTACAGGATCGGTTTTTGCGCCTGCGCCAGCATTTTACGTGCCTGCTCAACGTCAGCGTGCGGGAAATCCTCTACGTTTTCGACGGTCGTAAAATACGGCTCCAGCGTACCGCTGGCCAGTTGGATGTCTTTCGGGATATCAACCAGAACCGGACCCGGACGACCGGAGTTCGCCACAGCGAAAGCCTCTGCCATAATGCGCGGCAGCTCTTCCAGTGACTGCACCAGGAAACTGTGTTTGGTGCAGGACAAAGACATACCCAGAACGTCCACTTCCTGAAACGCATCCGTTCCGATGAAAGGTGAGGCCACCTGACCGGTGATCGCCACCACAGGAACAGAATCTAACAGCGCATCGGCAAGTCCGGTGATCAGGTTGGTAGCGCCAGGACCTGAAGTGGCAATACACACGCCGGTTTTACCGGTCGCACGGGCATAGCCAATTGCCGCCATTGCCGCGCCCTGCTCGTGTCGGCACAACAGGTGTTCTACGCCGCCGTCATACAACGCATCGTAAACCGGCATAATTGCGCCACCAGGATAACCAAAGACGGTTTGAACCCCTTGTGCACGCAACGCATGTACCACCCACTGAGCCCCATTCATAGTTACATCCCCGCCGTAAATCTTGAGAAACAGAATTTTATGCTACCGTTCACTTTCTGCTCCTCGTGTATGTTTTTAAGGTCAAAAAAAACCCCCGGACCTTTCGGTGCGGGGGTCTTAGTTCGTTAAGGCTTGTTTTCTAAGCCTTTCCTCGTCCAAGTGCAGCCCCGCACGGTGGGATAATAATCACCACCACGCTAATCACGACCAGGCTAATCACTCGTAGAAGGGCTGTCATTTTTGTATTTTCTTGCATCTTGTTCGAAGGAATACCTAAAGAGTTACCATAGAATTTGCAAATGACACAAGATATTTTTTTATTCGTTTTTCTGACGCCGTTAACGGTTTAGATAAATATCGTTGTTTTTTATACAAAAAATCAAAAGTGAAAATATTTCACGTTTCAGGTGATTCTCGGCAACCCGTTCCCTACTAAAAACGTTATTCAAAAGCGTTTGCGAGCGCTATTCCAGGCTTTATGCAAGCAGTATTGAGCTACATAAAAACACGGGAATAAGCCTCTAAAAACCGTAATTATGTGAAATCTTGCCGCGATGTATTGCGACATAATACTTTCATCAGGAGGGCTTATGTCACTATCGATTGTTCACACACGCGCTGCGCTGGGCGTGAATGCGCCAGCCATTACCATCGAGGTACATATCAGTAATGGTTTGCCTGGTTTAACCATGGTGGGATTACCCGAAACAACGGTAAAAGAGGCTCGCGATCGAGTTCGCAGTGCGATTATTAATAGCGGTTATGAATTCCCGGCGAAGAAGATAACCATAAACCTCGCTCCGGCCGATCTCCCGAAAGAAGGGGGACGATATGATTTACCTATCGCAGTTGCGCTTCTGGCAGCGTCTGAGCAGCTTACAACCCATAACCTCGATACATATGAGCTGGTAGGCGAATTAGCGCTTACAGGCGCGTTACGCGGCGTTCCCGGTGCGATATCAAGTGCAACTGAAGCTATTCGCGCAGGCAGGAGAATTATTGTCGCAAAAGAGAATGCTGCTGAAGTGGGACTGATACACGGTGAAGGGTGCCTTATTGCCGATCATCTACAGGCTGTATGCGCATTTCTCGAAGGTAAGCATGATTTAGACAGACCATCATCGGCAGATTTTACCCCTTGCGCATTAGCAGATGATCTGAGCGATGTTATCGGCCAGGAACAGGGTAAACGCGGGCTGGAGCTTACCGCAGCTGGCGGTCATAACCTCTTACTCATCGGGCCGCCGGGAACGGGTAAGACCATGCTGGCCAGTCGCCTGAGAGGATTGCTTCCGCCACTGAGCAATGATGAAGCACTGGAAAGCGCCGCGATTCTAAGTCTGGTCAATTCCGACACGCTACAAAAACAGTGGAAACAACGCCCTTTTCGTTCGCCGCATCACAGTGCTTCATTAACTGCCATGGTCGGTGGCGGCTCTATTCCTGCGCCAGGCGAGATATCTCTGGCGCATAACGGCATACTGTTTCTGGATGAACTTCCCGAGTTTGAGCGGCGCACGCTGGATGCACTGCGAGAGCCCATTGAGTCCGGGCAGATTCATTTATCCCGTACTCGGGCAAAAATAACTTACCCCGCGCGTTTTCAGCTTATTGCTGCCATGAATCCTAGCCCAACAGGACATTATCAGGGGAACCATAACCGCTGTACCCCAGAGCAGACGCTACGCTACCTCAATCGATTATCAGGCCCATTTCTTGACCGCTTCGATCTCTCCCTCGAAATCCCCTTACCGCCGCCCGGCATACTCAGCCAGAGCCAGGTAAAAGGGGAAGATAGCGCAACGGTGAAGCAACGCGTTATAGCAGCACGAGAGCGTCAGTATCGGCGGCAGAATAAGTTAAATGCGCAACTGGACAGTCAGGATATCCATAAATACTGTCCACTGCGTAGCGACGATGCGCAGTGGCTTGAAGAAACGCTCGCGCATCTCGGATTATCCATCCGCGCCTGGTTACGCCTGATAAAGGTCGCTCGAACGATCGCGGATATAGAACAATCTGACCATATATCTCGCCAGCACTTACAGGAGGCTGTTGGGTATCGGGCGATAGACAGATTACTCATTCATTTGCAGAAACTACTGGCATAAAAAAAGGGCTTTCGCCCTTTTTTATTAATCATCAGATTCGGTGTAGTCTTCCGCACCTTCCACCTGAGGTTTCCCGCCAGACAGCGTGTGGAAGCGTTTTGGACGCTTAATGCGCGTCATGTATTTGGACCACACACGTTCAGCTTCGGTAACCGGTTCGCGCTCACCACGGCATACCGCAACAAACAGTTTTTCTTCTTCCGTTACCGGCTCACGCTTGCCCAGATCCAGCTCGTTGAAAGCATAACCGTGACGCTCAAGCAGTTGTGCTTCTTTAATGGTGAAATCACCATGACGGGAGAATCCGCGGGGATAATATTTATTATCGAAATATCGATTAGTCGTCGTAAAGCTTTCCGCCATCCTGCACGCTCCTAATTCTTTGGCCGAGCTATTTATGGCGCGGAGTATTAGTTACGCTTGACAGAGCGTCAAACAAAAGATTTAAATCATAACGACAAATAATTTTATGGAGCGAGTTGTGGATACGGAATTGTTAAAAACTTTCCTGGAAGTTAGCCGGACACGCCACTTTGGCAGGGCTGCTGAAGCGCTCTATCTGACCCAATCAGCGGTTAGTTTTCGGATCAGACAACTGGAAAATCAATTGGGTGTAAACTTGTTCACCCGACACAGAAACAATATCCGCTTAACCGCTGCAGGTGAAAAATTATTACCTTACGCTGAAACGCTGATGAATACGTGGCAAGCAGCACGTAAGGAGGTTGCGAATACCTCGCGGCATAACGAGTTTTCTATTGGTGCCAGCGCATCCCTCTGGGAATGCATGCTTAATGGCTGGCTGGGGCGTTTGTACCAATCCCAGGAGCCGCAATCCAGCCTGCAATTTGAAGCGAGGATCGCGCAGCGACAGTCGTTAGTAAAACAGCTTCATGAACGACAGCTTGATCTATTGATTACTACCGAAACGCCCAAAATGGACGAATTTAGCAGCCAACTGTTGGGATATTTCACGCTGGCGCTGTATTGCAGTTCTCCTTCACAAACCAAAGATGAACTGAATTATCTGCGTCTGGAATGGGGACCTGACTTTCAGCAACACGAGGCTGGATTGATTGCGGGAGATGAAGTGCCGGTACTTACCACCAGTTCGGCAGAATTAGCCAGGCAGCAACTTTCAGTCCTCAAAGGTTTTAGTTGGCTACCGGTCAGCTGGGCTAAAGGTAAAAGCGATCTCCATACGGTTACCGACAGTACAACGCTTTCACGCCCGTTATATGCAGTTTGGCTGCAAAATAGCGATAAACATGCGCTGATTTGCGATCTGCTGAGAACGAATATTCTGGAAGATTAAGGAAAACGCTGGCAAGGATGCCGGGAGTAAAATAGAAAGAAGGAAAAACTCAAATTACAGGTAAAAAAAAATCCTTAGCAATAATGCTAAGGATTGTTTCTGGCAGGGGCGGAGAGACTCGAACTCGCGACACCCGGTTTTGGAGACCGGTGCTCTACCAACTGAGCTACGCCCCTAAATCTTCTTATCATTAAGCCTGCTTAGTAGCAGGCTTAATTTTCTAATAAGTGGCGGAACGGACGGGACTCGAACCCGCGACCCCCTGCGTGACAGGCAGGTATTCTAACCAACTGAACTACCGCTCCACCGAATTTCTTTGTCACCACCCGGATTATTCATCCCGGTTTACTGCAATTTGATGCCTGGCAGTTCCCTACTCTCGCATGGGGAGACCCCACACTACCATCGGCGCTACGGCGTTTCACTTCTGAGTTCGGCATGGGGTCAGGTGGGACCACCGCGCTACAGCCGCCAGGCAAATTCTGTTTATCAACACACCTCCTGGGCATGTCGATGTAATCTGTAATCAAACTGAATCTTGTGTCTGTCTCTTCGCCAAAACATCTTCGGCGTTGTAAGGTTAAGCCTCACGGTTCATTAGTATCGGTTAGCTCAATGTATCGCTACACTTACACACCCGACCTATCAACGTCGTCGTCTTCAACGTTCCTTCAGGACCCTTAAAGGGTCAGGGAGAACTCATCTCGGGGCAAGTTTCGTGCTTAGATGCTTTCAGCACTTATCTCTTCCGCATTTAGCTACCGGGCAATGCCATTGGCATGACAACCCGAACACCAGTGATACGTCCACTCCGGTCCTCTCGTACTAGGAGCAGCCCCCCTCAATTCTCCAGCGCCCACGGCAGATAGGGACCGAACTGTCTCACGACGTTCTAAACCCAGCTCGCGTACCACTTTAAATGGCGAACAGCCATACCCTTGGGACCTACTTCAGCCCCAGGATGTGATGAGCCGACATCGAGGTGCCAAACACCGCCGTCGATATGAACTCTTGGGCGGTATCAGCCTGTTATCCCCGGAGTACCTTTTATCCGTTGAGCGATGGCCCTTCCATTCAGAACCACCGGATCACTAAGACCTGCTTTCGCACCTGCTCGAGCCGTCACTCTCGCAGTCAAGCTAGCTTATGCCTTTGCACTAACCTCCTGATGTCCGACCAGGATTAGCTAACCTTCGTGCTCCTCCGTTACTCTTTAGGAGGAGACCGCCCCAGTCAAACTACCCACCAGACACTGTCCGCAACCCGGATTACGGGTCTACGTTAGAACACCAGCCATTAAAGGGTGGTATTTCAAGGATGGCTCCATGCAGACTGGCGTCCACACTTCAAAGCCTCCCACCTATCCTACACATCAAGGACCAGTGTTCAGTGTCAAGCTATAGTAAAGGTTCACGGGGTCTTTCCGTCTTGCCGCGGGTACACTGCATCTTCACAGCGAGTTCAATTTCACTGAGTCTCGGGTGGAGACAGCCTGGCCATCATTACGCCATTCGTGCAGGTCGGAACTTACCCGACAAGGAATTTCGCTACCTTAGGACCGTTATAGTTACGGCCGCCGTTTACCGGGGCTTCGATCAAGAGCTTCTCCTTACGGATAACCCCATCAATTAACCTTCCGGCACCGGGCAGGCGTCACACCGTATACGTCCACTTTCGTGTTTGCACAGTGCTGTGTTTTTAATAAACAGTTGCAGCCAGCTGGTATCTTCGACTGATTTCAGCTCCATGAGTAAATCACTTCACCTACATATCAGCGTGCCTTCTCCCGAAGTTACGGCACCATTTTGCCTAGTTCCTTCACCCGAGTTCTCTCAAGCGCCTTGGTATTCTCTACCTGACCACCTGTGTCGGTTTGGGGTACGATTTCGTGTTACCTGATGCTTAGAGGCTTTTCCTGGAAGCAGGGCATTTGTTACTTCAGCACCGTAGTGCCTCGTCATCACACCTCAGCGTTAAAAGGTACCGGATTTACCTGGAACCTCCGCCTACATGCTTAAACCGGGACAACCGTCGCCCGGCTAACATAGCCTTCTCCGTCCCCCCTTCGCAGTAACACCAAGTACAGGAATATTAACCTGTTTCCCATCGACTACGCCTTTCGGCCTCGCCTTAGGGGTCGACTCACCCTGCCCCGATTAACGTTGGACAGGAACCCTTGGTCTTCCGGCGTGCGGGTTTTTCACCCGCATTATCGTTACTTATGTCAGCATTCGCACTTCTGATACCTCCAGCATACCTCACGATACACCTTCAACGGCTTACAGAACGCTCCCCTACCCAACAACACATAGTGTCGCTGCCGCAGCTTCGGTGCATGGTTTAGCCCCGTTACATCTTCCGCGCAGGCCGACTCGACCAGTGAGCTATTACGCTTTCTTTAAATGATGGCTGCTTCTAAGCCAACATCCTGGCTGTCTGTGCCTTCCCACATCGTTTCCCACTTAACCATGACTTTGGGACCTTAGCTGGCGGTCTGGGTTGTTTCCCTCTTCACGACGGACGTTAGCACCCGCCGTGTGTCTCCCGTGATAACATTCTTCGGTATTCGCAGTTTGCATCGGGTTGGTAAGTCGGGATGACCCCCTAGCCGAAACAGTGCTCTACCCCCGAAGATGAATTCACGAGGCGCTACCTAAATAGCTTTCGGGGAGAACCAGCTATCTCCCGGTTTGATTGGCCTTTCACCCCCAGCCACAAGTCATCCGCTAATTTTTCAACATTAGTCGGTTCGGTCCTCCAGTTAGTGTTACCCAACCTTCAACCTGCCCATGGCTAGATCACCGGGTTTCGGGTCTATACCCTGCAACTTAACGCCCAGTTAAGACTCGGTTTCCCTTCGGCTCCCCTATTCGGTTAACCTTGCTACAGAATATAAGTCGCTGACCCATTATACAAAAGGTACGCAGTCACACCCCAAAGGGTGCTCCCACTGCTTGTACGTACACGGTTTCAGGTTCTTTTTCACTCCCCTCGCCGGGGTTCTTTTCGCCTTTCCCTCACGGTACTGGTTCACTATCGGTCAGTCAGGAGTATTTAGCCTTGGAGGATGGTCCCCCCATATTCAGACAGGATACCACGTGCCCCGCCCTACTCTTCGAGTTCACAACACATGCACTTTTGTGTACGGGACTTTCACCCTGTATCGTGCGACTTTCCAGACGCTTCCACTAACACACATGCTGATTCAGACTCTGGGCTGCTCCCCGTTCGCTCGCCGCTACTGGGGGAATCTCGGTTGATTTCTTTTCCTCGGGGTACTTAGATGTTTCAGTTCCCCCGGTTCGCTTCATTACGCTATGTATTCACGTAATGATAGTGTGTCGAAACACACTGGGTTTCCCCATTCGGAAATCGCCGGTTATAACGGTTCATATCACCTTACCGACGCTTATCGCAGATTAGCACGTCCTTCATCGCCTCTGACTGCCAGGGCATCCACCGTGTACGCTTAGTCGCTTAACCTCACAACCCGAAGATGTTTCTTTCGATTCATCATCGACTTGCAAAAATTTGAGAGACTCGAACACACCGCTTTTCATTTCTTATTACGGAGAAATGAAACAGTGTGTCGTTTCAATTTTCAGCTTGATCCAGATTTTTAAAGAGCAAATATCTCAAACGTGACTCGTAAGTCAGTTTTGAGATACTTCGGTCGGCGACTTTCACTCACACATACCAGCAAGTGGCGTCCCCTAGGGGATTCGAACCCCTGTTACCGCCGTGAAAGGGCGGTGTCCTGGGCCTCTAGACGAAGGGGACACTGAAGTCTCAATCGCAAGACGCCTTGCTATTTACTTTTCATCAGACAATCTGTGTGAGCACTGCAAAGGTCGGTTCTTTAAGGTAAGGAGGTGATCCAACCGCAGGTTCCCCTACGGTTACCTTGTTACGACTTCACCCCAGTCATGAATCACAAAGTGGTAAGCGCCCTCCCGAAGGTTAAGCTACCTACTTCTTTTGCAACCCACTCCCATGGTGTGACGGGCGGTGTGTACAAGGCCCGGGAACGTATTCACCGTGGCATTCTGATCCACGATTACTAGCGATTCCGACTTCATGGAGTCGAGTTGCAGACTCCAATCCGGACTACGACATACTTTATGAGGTCCGCTTGCTCTCGCGAGGTCGCTTCTCTTTGTATATGCCATTGTAGCACGTGTGTAGCCCTACTCGTAAGGGCCATGATGACTTGACGTCATCCCCACCTTCCTCCAGTTTATCACTGGCAGTCTCCTTTGAGTTCCCGGCCGAACCGCTGGCAACAAAGGATAAGGGTTGCGCTCGTTGCGGGACTTAACCCAACATTTCACAACACGAGCTGACGACAGCCATGCAGCACCTGTCTCAGAGTTCCCGAAGGCACCAAAGCATCTCTGCTAAGTTCTCTGGATGTCAAGAGTAGGTAAGGTTCTTCGCGTTGCATCGAATTAAACCACATGCTCCACCGCTTGTGCGGGCCCCCGTCAATTCATTTGAGTTTTAACCTTGCGGCCGTACTCCCCAGGCGGTCGACTTAACGCGTTAGCTCCGGAAGCCACGCCTCAAGGGCACAACCTCCAAGTCGACATCGTTTACGGCGTGGACTACCAGGGTATCTAATCCTGTTTGCTCCCCACGCTTTCGCACCTGAGCGTCAGTCTTTGTCCAGGGGGCCGCCTTCGCCACCGGTATTCCTCCAGATCTCTACGCATTTCACCGCTACACCTGGAATTCTACCCCCCTCTACAAGACTCTAGCCTGCCAGTTTCGGATGCAGTTCCCAGGTTGAGCCCGGGGATTTCACATCCGACTTGACAGACCGCCTGCGTGCGCTTTACGCCCAGTAATTCCGATTAACGCTTGCACCCTCCGTATTACCGCGGCTGCTGGCACGGAGTTAGCCGGTGCTTCTTCTGCGAGTAACGTCAATTGCTGCGGTTATTAACCACAACACCTTCCTCCTCGCTGAAAGTACTTTACAACCCGAAGGCCTTCTTCATACACGCGGCATGGCTGCATCAGGCTTGCGCCCATTGTGCAATATTCCCCACTGCTGCCTCCCGTAGGAGTCTGGACCGTGTCTCAGTTCCAGTGTGGCTGGTCATCCTCTCAGACCAGCTAGGGATCGTCGCCTAGGTGAGCCGTTACCCCACCTACTAGCTAATCCCATCTGGGCACATCCAATGGCAAGAGGCCCGAAGGTCCCCCTCTTTGGTCTTGCGACGTTATGCGGTATTAGCTACCGTTTCCAGTAGTTATCCCCCTCCATCGGGCAGTTTCCCAGACATTACTCACCCGTCCGCCACTCGTCACCCAAGGAGCAAGCTCCTCTGTGCTACCGTTCGACTTGCATGTGTTAGGCCTGCCGCCAGCGTTCAATCTGAGCCATGATCAAACTCTTCAATTTAAAAGTTTGATGCTCAATGAATTAAACTTCGTAATGAATTACGTGTTCACTCGTTGAGACTTGGTATTCATTTTTCGTCTTGCGACGTTAAGAATCCGTATCTTCGAGTGCCCACACAGATTGTCTGATAAATTGTTAAAGAGCAGTGCCGCTTCGCTTTTTCTTAGCGGCGCGGGGTGTGCATATTACGCCATCCCGCTACGAAGTCAAGCATTTAATTTCGCTTTCTTCGCCGAAGTTCTCAGTGGAACCCCGCTGACCCGGCGGCTTGTAATCCGTTGTTCCGTGTCAGTGGAGGCGCATTATAGGGAGTTATTTCAGGCTGACAAGGGGAAATTTAAAATAACTTTCCGAGTGCGTGTTTTTTCACCAAAACAACCATTAACATGCCATAAAATAAGCAAATTGCCGTTTTTGCAGCCGCAATCACACTTCCAGGTGGCATACTAATGAATAAGAAAAAGAGTAAGGAAGAACATTCATGCCGTTAAATGCCCAACAGCTAGCCGCACAGAAAAACTTGTCCTACGTTCTGGCCGAAAAGCTGGCTCAGCGAATATTAAAAGGTGAATACGCGCCGGGTGCGATATTGCCTGGCGAAATAGAGCTGGGCGATCAGTTTGGCGTGAGTCGCACCGCGGTAAGAGAGGCGGTAAAAACATTAACAGCAAAAGGTATGGTATTACCGCGCCCACGTATTGGCACACGCGTCATGCCGCAAGCAAACTGGAACTTCCTTGACCAGGAGCTACTCACCTGGTGGATGACGGAAGATAATTTCCCGCAGGTCATTAAACATTTTCTGGTGATGCGTATCAGCCTGGAGCCTCAGGCGTGCTTACTGGCAGCGACTATAGGTACGGCTGAACAGAAAGCGCACCTCAACACGCTGATGGAAGAGATGGTCGAGCTGAAAAGAAACTTCAGACGCGAACGCTGGATTGAGGTTGATATCGCCTGGCATGAGCACATCTATGAAATGAGTGCGAATCCGTTCCTTATTTCCTTTGCATCTCTGTTCCATTCGGTTTACCAGACCTACTTTACCTCTATTACCTATAACGATGTGGTGAAACTGGATTTGCACCAGGCCATTGTCGACGCAATAGATGATAACGATGGCGATCGCGCCTTTGCTGCCTGTCAGGCATTGCTGATAGCACCGAACGTGCTACCGGATAAATAATATGTCAGAAAAGAAATCACGCAGTATGGCCGGGCTACCGTGGATAGCAGCCATGGCCTTTTTTATGCAGGCACTAGACGCCACGATCCTCAATACCGCCCTACCCGCAATAGCACATAGTCTTAACCGCTCTCCACTCGCCATGCAGTCGGCCATTATCAGCTATACCCTGACTGTCGCGATGCTGATCCCGGTAAGTGGTTGGCTGGCAGACCGATTTGGTACCCGACGCGTCTTTATGATTGCCGTTAGCCTGTTTACGTTGGGATCGCTGGCCTGCGCGCTGTCCAGTTCCTTAAGCGAGCTGGTGATTTTCCGTGTCATTCAGGGGATCGGTGGCGCCATGATGATGCCCGTTGCCCGTCTGGCGTTATTGCGTGCTTACCCCCGCAGCGAACTGCTTCCCGTGCTTAACTTCGTCACCATGCCAGGACTTGTGGGGCCGATTTTAGGTCCGGTATTGGGCGGTGTACTGGTTACATGGGCCAGTTGGCACTGGATCTTCCTGATTAATATTCCAATTGGCATTGCCGGTATCTTCTATGCCCGCAAATATATGCCGAACTTCACCACGCCACGCCGCGGTTTTGATATGACCGGTTTCTTTCTGTTTGGTTTGAGCCTGGTGTTGTTTTCCAGCGGCGTTGAATTGTTCGGTGAGAAGCTTGTCGAGACCTGGGTCGCACTCGGTATTATTCTTGCCAGTGTGTTGTTACTACTCGCCTATATTCGCCATGCGCGTCGCCACCCAACGCCGCTGATATCGCTTCCGATATTTAAGACTCGGACCTTTTCTGTTGGGATCGCCGGAAACCTCGCCACTCGCCTGGGCACAGGCTGCGTGCCCTTCTTAATGCCGCTGATGTTGCAGGTAGGATTTGGATATCCGGCTCTGATAGCCGGCTGCATGATGGCGCCAACAGCGTTGGGTTCAATTCTGGCAAAATCCATGGTGACGCAGGTTCTGCGCAAACTCGGCTACAGGACCACATTGGTGGGTGTTACGGTATTTATCGGCCTGATGATTGCGCAGTTCGCTTTGCAATCTCCTGCCATGCCGATCTGGATGCTAATCCTGCCGTTGTTCATTTTAGGTATGGCGATGTCCACCCAGTTTACTTCAATGAATACCATCACTCTGGCGGATCTGACCGATGAAAATGCCAGCAGCGGCAACAGCGTATTGGCTGTTACTCAGCAGTTATCAATCAGTTTAGGG
Organism: Citrobacter sp. MGH105; assembly: GCF_001037485.2. Taxonomy (NCBI): domain Bacteria; kingdom Pseudomonadati; phylum Pseudomonadota; class Gammaproteobacteria; order Enterobacterales; family Enterobacteriaceae; genus Citrobacter; species Citrobacter sp. MGH105. Next base: position 5,049,532 of record NZ_CP073048.1, read on the forward strand.
GTTGCCATCAGCGCCGCCGTTCTGCGTATCTATGAAGGTATGGAAGGAACCAATACGGTCGAACAGTTCCACTACACCTTTATGACGATGGGCGCTATCACGGTAATATCCGCGCTGATGTTCATGCTGCTAAAAGCCAAAGATGGACGTAACCTGATCAAAGATCGGCACAAACCTAAACCGACCCCCGCTCCATCAGAACAGGAGTAAGCTGCAAACGCTGTTGCTGTAATGCGGGCTGCGCCATCCGGTGAATTAATACATCGATGGCCAGTTCGCCCAATTCATCTTTTGGTTGGTGGATGGTCGTCAGGGGCGGCGTCATATAGCGCGCCAGCTCGATATCATCGTAACCCACCACAGCCATATCCTGCGGAATGCGCAATCCTGACTGGTACAGAGCCTGATACGCGCCAACTGCCATAGCATCATTGCCGGTAAAAACGGCCTGCGGTCGCTGTTTATGCGACAGCAACGTTTGCATAGCTTCAAAGCCGCCGCCGAACTCAAAGTCACCGGTAATCTCGTAGCCTTCCGGGACAGGCAACCCCGCCCGCTTCATTGCTGCCCGATATCCTTCCAGACGCAAACGCGCCGGGGTTTTATCCAGCGGCCCGGTGATGCAGGCAATGCGCGTAAAACCTTTTTCGATAAGATGTTGCGTGGCTAAATCCCCGCCCAGCAAGGAGTTATCCTGAATCAGATCGCTTTCACCATCAAAAGGCGACCAGTCCATCATCACGGTCGGTATAGAAGGATAACGCTGCATTATCTCTCTGGAAGGCTGATGTGTTTCGGTGCAGAGCAGCAACAAGCCGTCCACACGTTTTTGCATCAGAGTTTCCAGGTTACGGTTCATGCGCTGTTCATCGCCTTCGGTATTGCACAGCACCAGGCTGTAGCCGCGCTCAAAACAGCTACGTTCAACGCCGCGCACTAGTTCAGAATAGAAGGGATTGGTACTGGCAGTGATTAACATGCCAATCGTGCGGGTCTGGTTTAACTTGAGACTACGCGCCAGCGCGGAGGGCGCGTAGTTAAGCGCTTTAATTGCAGCTTCTACTTTGTCAGTGACGGACTCACTGACAAAGCGATCTTTATTAATGACGTGAGAAACCGTCGACGTGGAAACACCCGCCAGGCGGGCGACGTCCTTCATTGTAGCCAAGCGTTACCTCTGTTGACTTAAAAACGCTTCTATTTCTTCGCGCCACGGAACGGAAGGCTGTGCGCCTTTACGGGTAACCGCAATCGCCGCAGCGGCATGCGCAAAACGGATCGCTTCAGGCAGCGGAGTCTCTTCCAGCAACGCCGTAATTAACGCGCCATTAAAGGTGTCTCCAGCGGCAATAGTATCAACGGCTTCCACTTTAAAACCGGGCACACGCTGTCCTTCGCCATTAACGCTGGCCCACACACCGCGACTACCTAAAGTAATCAGTACAGTATGGATACCTTTAGCGTGCAATGCCTGCGCCGCTTTGGCCGCGTCTTCATCATTTTCGACCCGGATCCCCGTCAGCTTTTCAGCCTCGGTTTCATTCGGGGTAATAATATCCACCAGCGCCAGCAGTTCATCAGAAAGTTCACGTGCCGGTGCCGGGTTCAGGGCGACCATGGTCTTATTTTGATGTGCAATCTTTGCTGCAGTCAGTACGCTTTCGATCGGCGATTCTAACTGCATAAGTAAGGCGGACGCCTGAGCAATACGCTCATGCTGTGCTTCCACCAACGCTGGCGAAAGAGCTGCGTTCGCTCCGGCATGAATGCCGATAACGTTCTCACCTTCACCATTCACAAAAATCAACGCCACACCGGTCGATTCCCCCGAAATTACGCTAATCGGCGCAATATCGATGTTATCTTTGGCTAACTGTTTACGCACACTTTCGCCAATATCATCATCGCCCGTACAGGCAATGAATGCGATATTCGCGCCACTACGACCCGCAGCAACAGCCTGATTCGCGCCTTTACCGCCAAATGCGACCTGATAATGGCTACCTGTTACGGTTTCACCAGGTGTCGGGAAAGAGTTAAGGTTAAGGATGTGATCGGCATTAATACTGCCAAGAACAACGAGGTTGCCTGCGGTTTTCATATTTGGTGTTCCAAGTCAAAGTGCGCCACCGGGTTAGGGTGGCGCGTGCCCTGCTTTTCTTTTTACGCTTTCATCCCCGAAACCAGATACGGGGATAGCGTATTTATGTCTCCATCAGGCCGCGAGCGACCTGAATCGGTATTACTGCTTGATGACCAGCTTCAGGTCAACCGGATATTTAGCCTGAACCTTCTCGCCTTTCAGGACCTTATCCGCAGTCTCAACGCCTTTCGCGCCGATCTGATCCGGCAACTGAGCAATGGTCGCAGCCAGTTTGCCATCATTTACTGCTTTTTCGCCATCTGGAGTGCCGTCAAATCCAACCACCATCACATCAGATTTACCCGCGGTTTGCAGTGCGCGCAGCGCACCCAGCGCCATTTCATCGTTCTGGGCAAATACGGCCTGCACATCAGGATGCGCGGTCAGCAGGTTCTGCATGACGTTCAGACCTTTGGTGCGGTCGAAGTCTGCCGGCTGGCTGGCCAGTACGTTAAATTTGTGTGCCGCAACGGCCTGCTGGAAACCTTCGCCACGCTCACGCGCCGCTGAAGTTCCGGCAATCCCTTGCAGTTCGATAACTTTCGCGCCTTCACCTGCTTTCTTCGCGATGTAATCACCCGCAATTTTGCCACCCAACACGTTATCAGACGCGATGTGGCTTACCACTTCGCCTTTGGAGGCAACACGGTCAAGGGTAATAACCGGAATTTTTGCCTGGTTAGCCATCTTCACAGCATTACCAACGGCATCAGAGTCAGTCGGGTTGATCAGCAGAATTTTAGTTCCACGAACCGTTAAGTCCTGAACGTTAGCCAGCTCTTTCGCCGGATTGTTCTGCGAGTCCAGAATCACCAGGTTGTAACCCAGCTTATCCGCCTCTTTTTGCGCCCCATCCTTCAGAGAAACAAAGAACGGGTTGTTGAGGGTGGAGACCACCAGCGCAATGGTATCTTTCGCCATCGCATTCGCGCTCACGGTGGCGCTCAGCGCAACAGCAGAAACCAGGGTAGCCAGTTTTTTCATGTTCATATTTAAGATGTCCTGTAATCGTTGTTACTGCTTTTTGTTGTCTACCAGTACCGCCAGCAAAATCACCACCGCTTTGACGATCATCTGGTAATAGGAGGATACACCTAACAAATTCAAACCATTATTGAGGAAACCAAGAATCAATGCGCCGATCAGCGTCCCAACAATACGTCCTTTACCACCCGCCAGGCTGGTACCGCCTAACACCACCGCTGCGATAGCATCCAGCTCATAGCCAGTACCTGCCGTCGGTTGTGCGGAGGAGAGTCGCGCGACTTCAATGATGCCCGCCAGCGATGCCAGCAGACCGCACAGTGAGTAAACGATAATTTTGATTTTACTGACGCTGATACCGGACAAACGCGTTGCCGCTTCGTTACCGCCCAGCGCGTAGATATAACGACCAAGACGAGTGTGGTGCAGCATGTACCACGCCGCGAGGAAGACAATCCCCATGATCCACACTGGCGTAGGGATGCCTAACGGACGACCAATACCAAACCAGCCAAACAGATCGGCATTGTCAGTAAATCCGGTATTAACCGGACTGCCGTTGGTGTACACCATGGTCACGCCGCGCAGCAACAGCATCATCACCAGCGTTGCAATAAACGCCTGCACCCGGCCTTTCGCAACAATCACCCCGGTGACTGCGCCAATGGCAGCGCCGAGCGCCAGGGCTGCAGCAACAGCCACCAGCGCATTGACCTCAATCCCTACAATTGAAGCCGCAACCGCGCCGGTAAGCGCCAGCAAGGAACCGACGGACAGATCGATACCCGACGTCAGGATAACCAGCGTCATGCCAACGGCCATGATGGCGTTCACCGACGTTTGCTGGAGAATGTTGAACAGGTTATTAACGGTAAAAAAGTTAGGGCTCATGGTGGAAACAATCGCGATCAGCACTAACAGAGCGATGAGCGACTTTTGCTCCAGAAGCCATGCTTTAGTGAAATAACGGCGACCAGAAACAGCCTGGGTAGTCATCTTTTTTACTCCTGATTCACGCGATTAAGCTTGCCCACAGCGGCAGCCATTAATACTTCCTGAGTGGCCTGCTCGCGAGTGAACTCACCGCCGAGATGCCCTTCATGCATAACGATAATTCGATCGCTCATGCCCAATACTTCTGGCATCTCAGAGGAGACCAGAATGATACTCAGCCCGTCAGCCTTAAACTGGTTGATAAGCTGATAGATTTCTTTCTTAGCCCCAACGTCAACGCCGCGCGTTGGTTCATCAAGGATCAGCACCTTTGGCCGGGTCATCAGACCGCGCGCAATCGCCACTTTCTGCTGGTTACCACCGGAAAGCAGGCCGATAGCCTGTTCCATTGATGGTGTTTTAACATTGAACAGACGAATAAAATCACCCACCGCCTGCTGCTCATCTTTATGTTTAAGGCTTCCACCGGCGCGGCTGAAATAACGCAGCGCGGTCAGTGACATGTTCTCTTTCACCGACATGCCCAGCACTAAGCCATCACGTTTACGGTCTTCAGAAATATAGACGATGCCGTTAGCCAACCCATCCTGCGGCGAACGGGTAACCACTTCATGGCCATCAAGCGTGACGTAACCGCTGGTGCGCGGCAATGCGCCGTACAACACTTTCATCAGTTCAGTACGTCCGGCCCCCATCAGCCCGGATACGCCAAGGATCTCGCCTTTACGCAGCGTGAACGAAACATCGTTTACGCCAGGACCGCACAGGTTATCGACCTTCAGGCGAATATCACCCGGCGCTTTTTCCAGGCGCGGGTACTGATCTTCCAGCTTACGTCCCACCATCATTTCAATCAGCGAGTCTTCTGTCAGCGAGGCAACTTCACGTTCGGCAATAAACTGCCCGTCACGGAAGACGGTTACGTCGTCGCAAATCTCGAAGATCTCTTTCATACGGTGAGAAATATAGACAATGCCGCGTCCCTGGGATTTCAGTTCGCGGATGACGCGGAACAGGGATTCGGTTTCGGTATCGGTGAGGGCATCCGTCGGTTCATCCATAATGATGACCTTCGATTCAAAGCTAAGCACTTTGGCAATTTCGACCATTTGCTGATCGCCAATCGACAGCTCACCAACCAGTCTGTCGCTTTTAAAGCGCAGATTCAGTTTGGCGAGCAGCAGATCGGCTTCGGCGTACATCTTCTTCCAGTCAATTTTGCCAAAGCGATTCACAAACTCGCGGCCAAGAAAAATGTTCTCGGCGATAGTGAGTTGCGGGATCAGGTTCAGCTCCTGGTGGATGATACCGATTCCGGCTTCCTGGGAGGATTTCGGGCCGTTAAAGGTGGTCTCTTTCCCCAGCCACAATAAAGAACCGGCATCACGGGTATAGATCCCGGTCAGCACTTTCATCATGGTGGATTTGCCCGCGCCGTTTTCGCCCACCAGCGCCATCACGCGGCCAGGGTAGACATTCAGCGCGGCGCCGGATAGCGCTTTTACGCCCGGGAACGCTTTATCGATCCCTTTGAGTTGCAGTAATGCGTTCATGATGGCCTCAGAACGTGACGCCAGCACAGAGAATGATATTCGCATACGGAGAACATTCTCCGCTGCGAATTACCGCCTGACTGTCTGCGGTTTGTTTTTTGAATTGTTCATGCGTGGTGTAACGAATTTCTATGGTGTTTCCCTGGTGTTGTTGCAGTTGCTCAATGTGGCTGAGCAACGTTTCGTGGAGTTGCGGATTATGTTGTTTAATTTCCGACGCGAGAATGGCCGCCTCGACCTGCATTTCACGTGTGACCACATCCAGTACCTGCATAAAAGAAGGTACGCCCTGGGTTAATGCCATATCAATACGCGTTGTGCTGTTCGGGATGGGTAAACCTGCATCACACACCACCAGCGTATCGGTATGCCCCAGACGGGAGATCACCGTTGAAATTTCAGAGTTGAGTACCGTGCCTTTCTTCATTTTCTTTCCCCACTAGCGAAACGTTTCGCTGGAGATAAGTGTAGTGCGAAGAGTGGACAGAAAACCACCGCGACGTTACGAAAATGTGATCGCCATCGAAACGTTTCGCAAGGATTATCATTTGATGAAATGAAAACTGAGAGGGGCAAAACAAAACGCCCCCTTTCGCGATGAAAGAGGGCGTCGATGAGATTAAATCTCTACCTGAGTACCAAGCTCAATAACCCGGTTCGGTGGGATTTCAAACTGGTCCGGCGCGCGCAGCGCGTTGCGCTGTAGCAGCAGATACAGCTTGCCGCGCAGACGCAGGTACCATGGCCGCTTGCCAACAATCAACGACTCATGCGACATAAAGAAAGAGGTTTCCATCATTCGACAGCTTAAACCTTCCAGACCGCAGCGATGGAACACTTCCTCAACGTTCGGCGTTTCACGCCAACCGTAGCTGGCCACCACGCGCCAGAAGGTGGGCGATAACTGCTCAATCTGCACCCTACGCACGTTGTGAACATAGGGCGCATCTTCCGTGCGCAGCGTCAGCAGAATAACGCGCTCATGCAGCACCTTGTTATGCTTGAGGTTATGCAGAAGCGCAAACGGGATGACGTTCAGTGCGCGGGACATATACACCGCCGTTCCCGGCACGCGTACCGGTGGCGATTTCTCCAGAGAAGCAATCATCGCCTCCAGAGAGTTACCGTGCTCATGCATGCGACGCAGCAGACGGAAGCGTTCGCTTTTCCAGGTGGTCATGATGGTGAACATCACCAGACCCAGCGTCAGAGGCAGCCAACCGCCGGAAATAAGCTTATCGAGGTTCGCGGAGAACAGCGGAACATCGACGCACAAGAACGCCACCAGGATCAGGAAGACGAAGTATTTATTCCAGTGCCAGTTTTTGCGCGCCACGGTGGTCGACAGAATTGAAGTCAGTACCATCGTCCCCGTTACCGCAATCCCATACGCCGCGGCAAGGTTACTGGAGTGTTCAAAGCTCACAATCACGATAACTACCGCAAAATAGAGCATCCAGTTAACGAAAGGAATGTAAATCTGGCCCGATTCCATTTCCGAGGTATGGATGATACGCATCGGCGATAAATACCCCAGACGTACGGCCTGACGCGTCAGCGAGAAGACGCCGGAGATAACCGCCTGAGAGGCGATGACCGTTGCCAGCGCGGCGAGGATCAACAATGGAATTAATGCCCAGTCCGGCGCCAGCAGGAAAAACGGGTTTTTGATCGCTTCAGGATGCTTTAACAGCAACGCGCCCTGCCCAAAATAGTTCAGCACCAGTGAAGGCAATACCACGGAGAACCATGCCAGACGAATCGGCAATTTACCGAAGTGGCCCATATCCGCATACAGCGCTTCAACACCGGTAATCGACAGCACCACCGCACCCAACGCGATAAAGGACAGCGTTTTGAATTCGAGGAAGAAATGCACCGCCCAATACGGATTGAGCGCCTGCAGCACTTCCGGATTGCCAATAATACTGCGCACGCCTAATACCGCGAGCGTCAGGAACCATAGCAGCATAATCGGCGCAAACAGCTTACCGACCATACCGGTACCGTGTTTTTGAATCAAAAACAGCAGGGTCAGCACAATTATCGAGAGCGGAACAATCCAGGTATCCAGTTGCGGGGCAACTATCTCCAGACCTTCAATTGCAGACATCACCGAAATGGCTGGCGTAATCACCACTTCACCATAGAAGAAGCTGCCGCCTATCAATCCCATAATGACCAGCATGGAGGTTGTTCGCGCCGAGGTATTGCGCCCGGCCAATGACATCAGCGTAAGGATCCCGCCTTCTCCGGCGTTATCTGCGCGCATGACAAACGTCAGGTATTTAATGGAGACAACAAAGATCAGCAGCCAGAAAATCAGCGAGAGAAAACCAAATACGGCATCACGTTCAACGCCAAAACCAAACTGGCCGGACAAACATTCACGAAGCGTATAAAGTGGGCTGGTACCAATATCACCGTAGACAACCCCAATGGCTGCAAGGGTAATCGCAGACAATGATTGTTTATTATCAGTGCTCATAGACTCGTCTTTCGTTTATACACATCATCTTTCAAGCCACTCCGTATGGGCTGCATTCGTTATTCCCCCCATCCCAGAAGAAAACTCCATTGCCGCCTTGGTGCAGCTTGATTGATTTGGTGTATATATAAGAAATGTGTGCGTCGTCCCTTGGCCCACAAAAAGGCGCACAGTATGCACGATTAATCACAAAATCGTACCCCTAAATGAGACCAGATTAATCTGGCTCAAAGAAAAATAAGCGCACCTTCAGTCTATTACTGCAATGGTGTGAAGCATCTATACTCGCAGTTTATGCAGTACATTTGGCGAAAGGACGCCACTTCATTATGGCTCACCCACATTTATTAGCGGAAAGAATTTCCCGTCTGAGCAATGCGCTGGAAAAGGGACTTTATGAACGTAGCCACGCCATTCGTCTGTGTCTGCTGGCAGCACTCAGCGGCGAGAGCGTTTTCTTATTAGGTCCCCCGGGGATCGCAAAAAGCTTAATTGCCCGCCGACTGAAGTTTGCCTTCCAAAACGCACGCGCTTTTGAATACCTGATGACGCGCTTCTCTACGCCCGAAGAGGTGTTTGGTCCGCTGTCCATTCAGGCGTTAAAAGACGAAGGTCGCTATGAACGCTTAACGGCGGGCTATCTTCCTGAAGCTGAAATCGTTTTTCTCGATGAAATCTGGAAAGCAGGCCCGGCAATTCTTAACACCCTGTTGACCGCCATTAACGAACGTCACTTCCGTAACGGCGCGTATGAAGAAAAAATTCCGATGCGTCTGCTGGTGGCGGCTTCCAACGAACTGCCTGAAGCCGACAGCAGCCTGGAAGCGCTGTACGACCGTATGCTGATTCGGCTGTGGCTGGATAAAGTTCAGGACAAGGCCAATTTCCGCTCCATGCTGTTAAGTCAGCAGGATGAAAGCGACAATCCGGTCCCGGCATCATTGCAGGTGACGGATGAAGAGTATCACCAGTGGCAAAAAGACATTGGTGCGATCAAGCTTCCCGATCGCGTGTTTGAGCTCATTTTTACGCTGCGCCAGCAGTTGGACGTGTTACCGAATGCACCTTATGTGTCCGATCGTCGCTGGAAAAAAGCGATCCGCTTACTCCAGGCCAGCGCTTTCTTTAGCGGACGCGATGCGGTAGTACCTATCGACCTGATCCTGCTGAAAGATTGCCTGTGGTACGACGCACAAAGCTTGAATCTGATGCAACAGCAGCTTGAAATATTGATGACCGGACACGCCTGGCAACAGCAAGCCATGCTGACGCGCCTGGGCAGCATTGTGCAGCGCCGCATTCAGCTCCAGCAGCAGCAAAGCGATAAAACGGCGTTCACGGTGATCCGCCAGGGCGGAATGTTCAGCCGTCGTCCTCATTATGATTTACCGCCAGAAGCCTCGTCTTCTGTCGTGACATTACTGCTGCAAAAGCCTTTAAAACTGCATGATATGGAGGTTATCCATATAGCTTTCGAACGTGGCGCGCTGGAACTGTGGTTAACAAAAGGCGGTGAGATCCGCGGAAAACTAAACGGGATCGGCTTTGCCCAAACGCTGAATATGGAAGTCGATAGCGCACAGCATCTGGTTGTACGCGATGTCAGTTTACAAGGTTCTCGCCTGGCGCTGCCGGGTGCTTCGCAAGAGAGTATGCCCGCAGAGATAAAACAGGAGCTTGAAGCGCTCGATAATGAGTGGCATCAGCAGCACAGCGCATTCAGCGAACAGCAAAAATGCCTGTTTATTCATAGCGACTGGTTAGGCCGCATTGAGGCCAGCCTGCAGGATGTCGGGGCGCAAATCCGCCAGGCGCAACAATGCTGACCCTTGATACGCTCAACATCATGCTGGCAGTCAGCGAAGAGGCGATGATCGAAGAGATGATCGTCGCCCTGCTGGCTTCCCCAAAGATGGTGGTATTTTTTAAAAAATTTCCTCGCCTTAAAAAAGCGATCACTGACGACATTCCCCGCTGGCGTGAATCATTGCGTAGCCGCCTCAAAGATACCCATGTACCGCCGGAGCTGATGGAGGAGGTTATGTGCTATCAACAAAGCCAGCTCCTCTCTCATGCGCAGTTTATCGTTCAGCTGCCGCAAATATTATCCCTATTGCACCGCCTCCATTCGCCCTGGGCCGGACAAGCGCAGCAACTGGTCAATGACAACAGCACCTTTACGCCCGCACTACATACGCTTTTTCTCCAGCGCTGGCGCCTGAGCCTGGTGGTGCAAACCACAACGCTGAATCAGCAACTGCTGGAAGAAGAGCGCGAGCATTTGCTCAGTGAAGTACAAGAACGGATGACCCTCAGCGGGCAACTGGAACCTGTACTGGCAGAAAATGACAACGCAGCAGGCCGGTTGTGGGATATGAGCGCGGGCCAAATCAAGCGCGGTGATTATCAGTTGATGGTGAAATACGGCGAATTTCTGACGCAACAACCCGAACTCCAGCGCCTGGCCGAGCAGTTAGGTCGTTCCAGAGAGGCGAAATCCGTGCCGCGTAAAGATGCGCCAATGGAAACCTTCCGTACCCTGGTGCGCGAACCTGCAACCGTCCCGGAGCAGGTGGATGGCATCCAGCAAAGTGACGATATCCTGCGCCTGCTACCGCCAGAGCTGGCCACGCTGGGCATTACCGAACTGGAATACGAGTTCTACCGACGGCTGGTGGAAAAGCAACTGCTCACCTACCGCCTGCACGGCGAAGCATGGCGTGAGAAAGTAACGGAACGTCCGGTGGTGCATCAGGATTTTGACGAGCAGCCGCGCGGGCCTTTTATCGTCTGCGTTGATACCTCGGGATCGATGGGCGGATTTAATGAGCAGTGTGCGAAAGCCTTTTGTCTGGCGCTAATGCGCGTTGCCCTTGCCGATAACCGGCGCTGTTTCATTATGCTGTTTTCAACAGAAGTGGTGCGCTATGAGCTTTCCGGTCCGGAGGGCATCGAACAGGCTATCCGCTTTTTAAGTCAGCGCTTTCGTGGTGGCACTGATATTGCCAGCTGTTTTCGTGCCATAATTGAGCGCATGCAGGGTCGGGAATGGTTTGATGCCGATGCGGTGGTGATCTCAGATTTTATCGCTCAGCGATTGCCCGATGAGGTCGTCAATAAAGTGGGTGAATTACAGCGGGTGCACCAGCACCGTTTTCACGCGGTGGCGATGTCAGCACATGGCAAACCCGGCATCATGCGCATTTTCGATCATATCTGGCGCTTTGATACCGGGATGCGAAGCCGCCTGCTCAGACGCTGGCGGCGTTAATTGTTACAGCAGAGAAGCGACGCTTTCACGTACCTGGGCCGGCCATACGCCACACTGAACCTGACCAATGTGCGGTAATTGCAGCAACAGCATGGTCAGACGCGACTGCCCAATGCCGCCACCAATTGTCTGCGGCATTTCACCGCGCAGCAGCGCCTGGTGCCACTCCAGACTCAGGCGATCTTCATCACCGGTCAGAGACAGCTGGTGTTTCAGGGCGTCAGCATCCACACGGATCCCCATAGAAGACAGCTCAAACGCATCTTCCAGAACCGGGTTCCAGACCAGAATATCACCGTTCAGACCGGCATGACCCAGCTCGGACGCTGAACTCCAGTCATCATAATCGGGCGCTCGTACGTCATGACGGTGACCGTCACTGAGCTTACCGCCGATCCCCACCAGGAATACCGCACCCAGCTCTTTAGCGATCGCACGTTCACGACCTTTTGCATCAAGATCCGGATAACGAGATAACAGCTCCTGGCTATGAACAAAGTGGATCTGCTCTGGCAGGAACGGTGCCAGACCAAACTCTTTGCTAACCGCAGCTTCGGTGGCCTTAATTCCCGCCCAGATAGCCTCTACCGTGCTTTTCAGAGTGGAGAATTGACGCTCACCGTCGCCCATCACGCGCTCCCAGTCCCACTGGTCAACGTACACTGAGTGCAATGGGGAGAGGCGATCTTCATCGGGACGCAGGGCTTTCATGTGCGTGTACAGCCCCTCGCCTGCGCTAAAGTCGTGTTGTCCTAACGTTTGACGCTTCCACTTCGCCAGTGAATGAACCACTTCGAATTGAGCGTCTGGCAATGCTTTAACCTTCACCTGCACCGCTTTCTCACAGCCCGACAAGTTATCCTGCGTGCCATCTCCAACGCGGCTGAGGATCGGCGCCTGAACTTCGATCAGGCCTAAACGCTCTTCCAGCTGGCGAGAAAAATGAGATTTTACGAAGCTAATTTGACGTTGTTTGGCAATGTAAGCGGTTTTCATTATGTGTACTCCTGTGTCCTGTTGCCTATGATTAAGCAACAGAATGGAGGTAATATTCAATAATCAACAAATAAAAAGCCGACTTCGATTTTGATTCGTTAAAAATTACGTCTAAAATAGAGTGAATCATTAATCTACATAAGAAAAACCTATGGAAAATTATCAGATCGACAATCTGGACCGCGGCATTCTTGACGCCTTAATGGAAAATGCTCGTACCGCCTACGCAGAATTAGCCAAACAGTTCGGCGTCAGCCCAGGAACAATTCACGTTCGCGTAGAAAAGATGAAGCAGGCCGGGATTATTACCGGCGCGCGGATTGATGTTAGTCCCAAACAATTGGGTTATGACGTCGGCTGCTTTATCGGCATAATCCTGAAAAGTGCGAAAGACTATCCGTCAGCGCTGGCCAGACTGGAAAGCCTCGATGAAGTGACCGAAGCATATTACACCACCGGGCACTACAGCATCTTTATTAAGGTGATGTGCAAGTCGATCGACGCATTGCAGCAGGTACTTATCAACAAGATCCAAACAATTGACGAAATTCAGTCCACGGAAACGCTGATCGTCCTGCAAAACCCGATCATGCGTACCATCAAGCCATGATCGTTTTTTTTAATCCCCTATTTTTCCACAGGTAGATCCCAGCTCGCTCACAGCGTACAATACGCCCTCTTTATAAAGGTGGGCGATCATGGCAGACATCACTCTTATCAGCGGTAGTACGCTTGGCAGTGCGGAATATGTAGCAGAGCATCTGGCTGAAAAGCTGGACGACGCCGGTTTTTCCAGCGAAATACTGCATGGGCCAATGCTTGAAGAGGTTCCGACTGACGGGATCTGGCTGATTATCAGCTCCACGCACGGTGCGGGAGATATTCCTGACAACCTGCAGCCTTTATATGATGCGTTACGCGAGCAAAAGCCGGACCTGTCACAAGTGCGCTTTGGTGCAATCGGGATCGGCAGTCGTGAATATGACACCTTTTGCGGCGCAATCGACAAGCTGGAAGCCGAATTGAAGGCCTGTGGGGCAAAACAGATCGGAGAAACACTCAGGATCAACGTGCTGGAACATGAAATTCCGGAAGATCCGGCTGAAATTTGGCTGGGATCGTGGCATCCGTTGCTCAGAGATTTGTAAAGATCGTACTTTTTTATGTGGATAACTCTGGTTAAAAGCTTGGATCAACCGGTAGTTATCCCAAGAACAACCGTTGTTCAGTTTTTGAGTTGTGTATAACCCTTCATTCTGATCCCAGCTTATACGGACCAGGATCACCGATCATTCACAGCTAATGATCCTCAGCAACCTGTTGATCTTACTTAAAGGATCGTCCTTATCCACAGAAAGGTGCGATCCTAATAAGAGATCACAATAAAACAGATCTCTAAATAAAAAGATCTTCTTTTTAATACCCAGGATCCCAGGTCTTTCTCCATCGACTAAAGTTGAGTAGAATCCACGGCCCGGGCTTCAATCCATTTTCACACCGCGTTATGCGAGGCAATTACCATGTTTTATCAGGATCCTTTTGACGTCATCATCATTGGCGGGGGTCATGCAGGCACCGAGGCCGCAATGGCCGCGGCGCGAATGGGTCAACAGACTCTGCTTTTGACACACAATATCGACACTCTGGGGCAGATGAGCTGCAACCCGGCGATCGGCGGTATTGGGAAGGGACACCTGGTAAAAGAAGTGGATGCGCTTGGTGGGTTGATGGCAAAAGCGATCGACCACGCGGGTATCCAGTTTAGGATACTAAACGCAAGCAAAGGGCCAGCCGTTCGCGCTACCCGAGCTCAGGCCGATCGTGTGCTCTATCGCCAGGCGGTACGCACTGCGCTGGAGAATCAACCTAACCTGATGATCTTCCAGCAGGCGGTTGAAGATCTGATTGTCGAAAACGATCGCGTTGTGGGTGCAGTAACCCAAATGGGACTGAAGTTCCGTGCCAAAGCGGTCGTATTAACTGTGGGGACTTTCCTCGACGGCAAAATTCATATTGGTCTGGATAACTACAGCGGTGGCCGCGCTGGCGATCCGCCGTCCATCCCGCTGTCACGCCGTCTGCGTGAACTGCCGCTGCGCGTCAGCCGCCTGAAAACCGGTACACCGCCGCGTATCGATGCGCGCACGATTGATTTCAGCGTGCTCGGCCAGCAAAACAGCGATAACCCGATGCCGGTCTTCTCATTCCTGGGCGATGCTTCTCAACATCCGCGCCAGATGCCGTGTTACATCACGCATACCAATGAGAAAACCCATGACGTGATCCGCAATAACCTCGATCGTAGCCCAATGTACGCTGGCGTGATCGAAGGTATTGGCCCACGCTACTGCCCGTCGATCGAAGACAAAGTAATGCGCTTTGCCGATCGTAACCAGCATCAGATCTTCCTCGAACCGGAAGGACTGACCTCTAACGAAATTTACCCGAATGGCATCTCCACCAGCCTGCCGTTCGATGTTCAGATGCAAATTGTCCGCTCCATGCAGGGGATGGAAAATGCCAGAATCGTCCGCCCAGGCTACGCGATTGAGTATGATTTCTTCGATCCGCGTGACCTGAAACCTACTCTGGAAAGCAAATTCATCCAGGGTCTGTTCTTTGCGGGCCAGATTAACGGTACAACCGGTTATGAAGAAGCAGCCGCACAAGGCATGCTGGCAGGTCTGAACGCCGCGCGCTTGTCTGCCGAAAAAGAGGGTTGGGCACCGCGTCGCGATCAGGCTTATCTTGGCGTGCTGGTGGACGACCTGTGTACGCTGGGTACCAAAGAACCGTACCGTATGTTCACATCTCGCGCTGAATACCGTTTGATGCTGCGTGAAGATAACGCCGACCTGCGTCTGACCGAAATTGGTCGTGAACTGGGTCTGGTGGACGATGAGCGCTGGGCTCGCTTCAACGAGAAACTGGAGCGTATCGAACAGGAACGCCAACGTCTTAAATCAACCTGGGTGAATCCGTTAGCGGAGTCCGCAGCAGAAGTGAATGCTCACCTGGCTACACCTCTGTCCCGTGAAGCGAGCGGTGAAGATCTGCTGCGTCGCCCGGATATGACCTATGCTCAGTTGACCTCTTTATCTGCGTTCGCACCCGCGCTTGATGATGCTCAGGCCGCAGAACAGGTTGAGATTCAGGTGAAATACGAAGGGTATATTGCCCGTCAGCTGGAAGAAATTGAAAGACAACAGCGCAATGAAAACACCCTGTTGCCTGCAACGCTGGATTATCGTCAGGTCTCTGGCTTGTCGAATGAAGTTATCGCTAAGCTGAACGATCACAAACCCGTTTCGATCGGTCAGGCATCGCGTATTTCCGGCATAACGCCTGCCGCCATCTCCATTCTGCTGGTATGGCTGAAAAAACAAGGTATGCTGCGCCGCAGCGCTTGATAACACTATTTTGGCGGGAGCGCTTCGCTTGCCCGCCGTACAAATTTGTTGGCCCGATAAGCGAAAGCGCATCGGGCATTTGATTATTAACAGGTAACGACCGTGCTCAACAAACTCTCTCGTCTGCTGGCTGATGCCGGTATTTCTCTTACCGATCACCAGAAAAATCAGCTGATTGCGTATGTCGATATGCTGCACAAATGGAACAAAGCGTACAACCTGACGTCGGTGCGGGATCCCAACGAAATGCTGGTACGCCATATTCTGGACAGCATTGTCGTTGCACCGTATCTGAAGGGTGAGCGTTTTATCGATGTAGGTACGGGACCGGGCCTGCCGGGAATTCCGCTCTCTATCGTGCGCCCTGAAGCGCATTTCACACTGCTCGATAGCCTGGGAAAACGTGTTCGTTTCTTGCGTCAGGTGCAGCATGAGCTTGCGCTTACTAACATCACTCCAGTGCAAAGCCGTGTTGAAGAATTTCCTTCAGAACCGCCGTTTGATGGGGTGATTAGCCGTGCTTTCGCTTCACTCAATGATATGGTGAGCTGGTGTCACCATTTGCCGGGCCAGAATGGGCGTTTTTATGCGCTAAAAGGGCAGTTGCCTGCAGATGAAATTGATTCGCTGCCAGCAGAATTCAGCGTTGAGTCCGTCGAAAAATTACGCGTTCCGCAGTTGGATGGTGAACGTCATTTGGTGGTTATTAAGCCAAACAAAATTTAATTTTTATCAAAAAAAATAGAGAAAAAACGGCTTTTCAGGTGTTAAAAGTCATAGGTAATAGTGTGGTTAAATGTCGTTACATTTCACTAGTGCCTTACGGTTTTGCATCATAACTATAACGTACCGTTTTTTGTTAAAAGCGAAACAAGTCAGCTGTGAAAATATCAGTCTGCTAAAAATAGAACGTAAGAATCACCGTTCGTGTTAATTTTTTATTATAAATGTCAATGAGCGGTTTTTTTGTTGTTAGGCGTTGTTTTTGAAATAGTGGCTATTTTTACGCTTAAATATCAAAAAGATGAAAAGGCATCAATTGCCACGTAAATAAATTATGCGAAGGTGAATATGTTCAATATGTGATCTGGTGCACGCTTTGGCGCCAGTGTTTTCGCGGCATTTGCAGTTTTGCATGATCGTTCACAGTTTGCCTAAAAGTAATAAATGTGGGGCAGCGAAAAATATTTAAACATTTATTCACTTTTTAGCTACTTATTGTTTGAAATCACGAAGGCGCACCGTATAATTTGTCCGCTTTTTGATGCTTGACTCTAAGCCATAAAGAACGTTTTATACGACACGCGGCATACCTCGAAGGGAGCAGGAGTAAAAACGTGATGTCTATGTCGCTCTTGAGTCGAAACGTTGCTCGTAAGCTTTTGCTCACACAGCTTCTGGTTGTAATAGCAAGTGGATTGCTGTTTAGCCTCAAAGACCCTTTCTGGGGCATCTCCGCGTTGTGTGGAGGATTGGCAGTGTTACTGCCTAATGTGTTGTTTATGATATTTGCCTGGCGTCACCAGGTACATACACCAGCGAAGGGCCGAGTAGCCTGGTCGTTCGCTTTCGGCGAAGCCTTCAAGGTATTAGCGATGCTGGTGTTGTTGGTGGTGGCGTTGGCTGTTTTGAAAGCGGTATTCATGCCGCTGATCGTTACGTGGGTTTTGGTGCTGGTGGTTCAGATACTGGCGCCGGCTGTAATTAACAACAAAGGGTAAAGGCATCATGGCTTCAGAAAATATGACGCCGCAGGATTACATAGGACACCATCTGAATAACCTTCAGTTGGACCTACGTACATTCTCGCTGGTGGATCCGCACAACCCCCCAGCCACCTTCTGGACGCTCAATATTGACTCCATTTTCTTCTCGGTGGTTCTGGGTCTGTTGTTCCTGCTTATGTTCCGTAGCGTAGCCAAAAAGGCGACCAGCGGCGTACCAGGTAAATTTCAGACCGCGATTGAGCTGGTAATCGGCTTTGTGCATGGTAGCGTGAAAGACATGTACCATGGCAAAAGCAAGCTGATTGCTCCGCTGGCCCTGACGATTTTCGTCTGGGTATTCCTGATGAACTTGATGGATTTGCTGCCTATCGACCTGCTGCCGTACATCGGTGAGCATATCTTTGGCCTACCGGCTCTGCGTGTGGTTCCGTCTGCTGACGTGAACATCACCCTGTCGATGGCGCTGGGCGTATTTATCCTCATTCTTTTCTACAGCATCAAAATGAAAGGCATCGGTGGCTTCGCGAAAGAGTTGACGCTGCAGCCGTTCAATCACTGGGCGTTCATCCCTGTCAACTTAATCCTTGAAGGGGTAAGCCTGCTGTCCAAACCAATCTCTCTTGGTCTGCGACTGTTCGGCAACATGTATGCCGGTGAGCTGATTTTCATTCTGATTGCTGGTCTGTTGCCGTGGTGGTCACAGTGGATCCTGAATGTGCCTTGGGCCATTTTCCACATACTGATTATCACGCTGCAAGCCTTCATATTTATGGTTCTGACGATTGTCTATCTGTCGATGGCATCTGAAGAGCATTAATTTACCAACACTACTACGTTTTAACTGAAACAAACTGGAGACTGTCATGGAAAACCTGAATATGGATCTGCTGTACATTGCTGCCGCTGTGATGATGGGTCTGGCGGCAATCGGTGCTGCGATCGGTATCGGCATCCTCGGGGGTAAATTCCTGGAAGGCGCAGCGCGTCAACCGGATCTGATTCCTCTGCTGCGTACTCAGTTCTTTATCGTTATGGGTCTGGTGGATGCAATCCCAATGATCGCTGTAGGTCTGGGTCTGTACGTGATGTTTGCTGTCGCGTAGTAAGCGTTGCTTGAATTAAGAGCAATATCAGAACGTTAACTAGATAGAGGCATTGTGCTGTGAATCTTAACGCAACAATCCTCGGCCAGGCCATCGCGTTTGTCCTGTTCGTTCTGTTCTGCATGAAGTACGTATGGCCGCCATTAATGGCTGCCATCGAAAAACGTCAAAAAGAAATTGCTGACGGCCTTGCTTCTGCAGAACGAGCACATAAGGATCTTGACCTTGCAAAGGCCAGCGCGACCGACCAGCTGAAAAAAGCGAAGGCGGAAGCTCAGGTAATCATTGAGCAGGCGAACAAACGCCGTGCTCAGATCCTGGACGAAGCTAAAACTGAAGCAGAGCAGGAACGTACTAAAATCGTGGCACAGGCGCAGGCGGAAATTGACGCCGAGCGTAAACGTGCTCGCGAAGAGCTGCGTAAGCAAGTTGCTATCCTGGCTGTTGCTGGCGCCGAGAAGATCATCGAACGTTCCGTGGATGAAGCTGCTAATAGCGACATCGTGGACAAACTTGTCGCTGAACTGTAAGGAGGGAGGGGCTGATGTCTGAATTTATTACGGTAGCTCGCCCCTACGCCAAAGCAGCTTTTGACTTTGCCGTTGAGCACCAAAGCATTGACCGTTGGCAGGATATGTTGACGTTCGCCGCTGAGGTGACAAAAAACGAACAAATGGCAGAGCTTCTCTCTGGCGCGCTGGCGCCGGAAACGCTCGCTGAGTCGTTTATCGCCGTGTGCGGTGAGCAGCTGGACGAAAGCGGCCAAAACCTGATTAGGGTAATGGCTGAAAATAACCGTCTGAATGCGCTCCCGGATGTTCTTGAGCAGTTTATTCACCTGCGTGCAGCCAGTGAGGCTATCTCTGAGGTAGAAGTCACTTCTGCCAATGCACTGAGTGATGAACAGCTTACGAAGATTAGTGCTGCGATGGAAAAACGTCTGTCACGCAAAGTTAAGCTGAATTGCAAAATCGATAAGTCTGTAATGGCAGGCGTAATCATCCGAGCGGGTGATATGGTCATTGATGGCAGCGTACGCGGCCGTCTTGAGCGCCTTGCAGACGTCTTGCAGTCTTAAGGGGACTGGAGCATGCAACTGAATTCCACCGAAATCAGCGAACTGATCAAGCAGCGCATTGCTCAGTTCAGTGTTGTGAGCGAAGCTCATAACGAAGGTACTATTGTTTCTGTAAGTGACGGTGTTATCCGCATTCACGGCCTGGCCGATTGTATGCAGGGTGAGATGATTTCCCTGCCGGGTAACCGTTACGCTATCGCACTGAACCTGGAGCGCGACTCCGTAGGTGCAGTTGTGATGGGTCCATACGCTGACCTCGCCGAAGGCATGAAGGTTAAGTGTACGGGTCGTATTCTGGAAGTTCCGGTTGGCCGTGGCCTGCTGGGTCGTGTGGTGAACACTCTGGGTTCCCCGATTGACGGTAAAGGTCCGGTTGATAACGATGGCTTCTCGCCAATCGAAGTTATCGCACCAGGCGTAATCGAACGTCAGTCCGTCGACCAGCCAGTACAGACCGGTTATAAATCTGTTGATGCCATGATCCCAATCGGTCGTGGCCAGCGTGAGCTGATCATCGGTGACCGTCAGACAGGTAAAACTGCGATGGCAATCGATGCCATCATCAACCAGCGTGATTCCGGCATCAAATGTGTGTACGTGGCTATCGGCCAGAAAGCGTCCACCATTTCCAACGTGGTTCGTAAACTGGAAGAACACGGCGCACTGTCCAACACCATCGTTGTTGTGGCGACCGCGTCTGAATCTGCTGCACTGCAATACCTGGCACCATATGCCGGTTGCGCAATGGGCGAATACTTCCGTGACCGCGGTGAAGATGCACTGATCGTTTACGATGACCTGTCTAAACAGGCCGTTGCTTACCGTCAGGTTTCCCTGCTGCTGCGTCGTCCGCCAGGACGTGAAGCATTCCCGGGCGACGTATTTTACCTCCACTCCCGTCTGCTGGAACGCGCATCCCGCGTAAACGCGGAATACGTTGAGAAGTTCACCAATGGTGAAGTTAAAGGTAAAACCGGCTCCCTGACCGCTCTGCCGATTATCGAAACCCAGGCGGGTGACGTTTCTGCGTTCGTTCCGACCAACGTAATTTCCATTACCGATGGTCAGATCTTCCTGGAAACCAACCTGTTTAACTCCGGTATTCGTCCGGCAGTTAACCCGGGTATCTCCGTATCTCGTGTTGGTGGTGCAGCGCAGACCAAGATCATCAAGAAACTGTCCGGTGGTATTCGTACCGCTCTGGCACAGTATCGTGAACTGGCAGCGTTTTCTCAGTTCGCTTCCGACCTGGATGAAGCTACTCGTAAGCAGCTGAGCCATGGTCAGAAAGTAACTGAACTGCTGAAGCAGAAACAGTATGCGCCAATGTCTGTTGCACAGCAGGGTGTGGTGCTGTTTGCGGCTGAACGCGGTTACCTCGAAGATGTGGAACTGGCGAAAATCGGTAGCTTCGAAGCCGCTCTGCTGGCTTACGTTGACCGTGACCACGCTCCGCTGATGCAAGAGATCAACCAGTCCGGTGGCTATAACGATGAAATCGAAGGCAAGCTGAAAGCTATCCTCGATTCCTTCAAGGCAACCCAGTCCTGGTAACGTCTGGCGGTCTGCTTTAGGGCGGACCGCAAGGCATTGAGGAGAAGCTCATGGCCGGCGCAAAAGAGATACGTAGTAAGATCGCAAGCGTCCAGAACACGCAGAAGATCACTAAAGCGATGGAGATGGTCGCCGCTTCCAAAATGCGTAAATCGCAGGATCGCATGGCGGCCAGCCGTCCTTATGCAGAGACCATGCGCAAAGTGATTGGTCACCTTGCGAATGGTAATCTGGAATATAAGCACCCTTACCTGGAAGAACGCGACGTTAAACGCGTGGGCTACCTGGTGGTGTCGACCGACCGTGGTCTGTGCGGTGGCTTGAACATTAACCTGTTCAAAAAGCTGCTGGCGGATATGAAAACATGGTCCGATAAAGGCGTTCAGTGCGATATCGCAATGATTGGCTCTAAGGGCGTGTCTTTCTTTAACTCCGTTGGCGGAAACGTGATCGCTCAGGTAACCGGCATGGGGGATAACCCTTCCCTGTCCGAACTGATCGGTCCGGTTAAAGTGATGCTGCAGGCCTACGATGAAGGTCGTCTGGACAAACTGTACGTTGTCAGCAACAAATTTATTAACACCATGTCTCAGACGCCAACCATCACTCAACTGCTGCCTCTGCCGGCATCAGATGATGATGAATTGAAGCGTAAATCTTGGGATTACCTGTATGAGCCAGACCCGAAAGCGCTGCTGGATACCTTGCTGCGTCGTTATGTCGAGTCTCAGGTTTATCAGGGCGTGGTAGAAAACCTGGCCAGCGAGCAGGCCGCACGTATGGTGGCGATGAAAGCCGCGACCGACAATGGCGGCAGCCTGATTAAAGAGCTGCAGTTGGTATACAACAAAGCTCGTCAGGCCAGCATTACTCAGGAACTCACCGAAATCGTCGGTGGTGCATCCGCGGTATAACCAGGTTAATTCGTAGAGGATTCAAGATGGCTACTGGAAAAATTGTCCAGGTAATCGGCGCCGTGGTTGACGTCGAATTCCCTCAGGATGCCGTACCGCGCGTGTACGATGCTCTTGAGGTTATGAATGGTAAAGAGAGCCTGGTGCTGGAAGTTCAGCAGCAGCTCGGCGGCGGTATCGTACGTACCATCGCCATGGGTTCTTCCGACGGTCTGCGTCGTGGTCTGGAAGTTAAAGACCTCGAACACCCGATCGAAGTCCCGGTAGGTAAAGCAACCCTGGGTCGTATCATGAACGTCCTGGGTCACCCGATCGACATGAAAGGCGATATCGGTGAAGAAGAGCGTTGGGCTATCCACCGCGCAGCACCTTCCTACGAAGAGCTGTCCAGCTCTCAGGAACTGCTGGAAACCGGCATCAAAGTTATCGACCTGATGTGTCCGTTCGCTAAGGGCGGTAAAGTCGGTCTGTTCGGTGGTGCGGGTGTAGGTAAAACCGTAAACATGATGGAGCTGATCCGTAACATCGCGATCGAACACTCCGGTTACTCCGTGTTTGCGGGCGTAGGTGAACGTACTCGTGAGGGTAACGACTTCTACCACGAAATGACCGACTCCAACGTACTGGACAAAGTGTCCCTGGTATATGGCCAGATGAACGAGCCGCCGGGAAACCGTCTGCGCGTTGCACTGACCGGTCTGACCATGGCTGAGAAGTTCCGTGACGAAGGTCGTGACGTTCTGCTGTTCGTTGATAACATCTACCGTTACACCCTGGCCGGTACAGAAGTATCTGCACTGCTGGGTCGTATGCCATCAGCGGTAGGCTACCAGCCGACCCTGGCGGAAGAGATGGGTGTTCTTCAGGAACGTATCACCTCTACCAAAACCGGTTCTATCACCTCCGTTCAGGCGGTATACGTACCTGCGGATGACTTGACTGACCCGTCCCCAGCAACCACCTTTGCTCACTTGGATGCAACCGTGGTACTGAGCCGTCAGATCGCGTCTCTGGGTATCTACCCGGCAGTTGACCCGCTGGACTCCACCAGCCGTCAGTTGGATCCGCTGGTTGTTGGTCAGGAACACTACGACACCGCGCGTGGCGTACAGTCCCTGCTGCAGCGTTATCAGGAACTGAAAGACATCATCGCCATCTTGGGTATGGATGAACTGTCTGAAGAAGATAAACTGGTGGTAGCACGTGCGCGTAAGATCCAGCGCTTCCTGTCCCAGCCGTTCTTCGTTGCGGAAGTATTCACCGGTTCTCCGGGTAAATACGTTTCCCTGAAAGACACCATCCGTGGCTTTAAAGGCATCATGGAAGGCGAATACGACCACCTGCCAGAGCAGGCGTTCTACATGGTTGGTTCTATCGACGAAGCCGTGGAAAAAGCCAAAAAACTTTAACGCCTTAATCGGAGGGTGATATGGCAATGACTTACCACCTGGACGTCGTCAGCGCAGAGCAACAAATGTTCTCTGGTCTGGTCGAGAAAATCCAGGTAACGGGTAGTGAAGGTGAACTGGGTATTTTCCCGGGTCACGCACCGCTGCTCACCGCCATTAAGCCTGGTATGATCCGCATCGTTAAACAGTTCGGTCATGAAGAGTTTATCTATCTGTCCGGCGGCATTCTTGAAGTGCAGCCTGGCAGTGTGACCGTACTGGCTGATACCGCGATTCGCGGACAGGATCTCGATGAAGCGAGAGCCCTGGAAGCGAAGCGTAAGGCTGAAGAGCATATCAAGAGCTCTCATGGTGACGTGGATTACGCTCAGGCATCTGCGGAACTGGCCAAAGCGATCGCGAAACTGCGCGTTATCGAGTTGACCAAAAAAGCGATGTAACACCGGCTTGAAAAGCACAAAGGCCAGTCTGGTTTCCAGGCTGGCTTTTTTTATGGATTTGTTTCAGTAAAAGTGGAACTAAAAAGCTGTTTTATTATTTTGTGATTTACATCGCAAAAATGTTGATCGGTTAAAAAATGAGGCGTAAACTCTTTTTTGTGTGATGTGTGTCACAAAATTAATTCAGATAAAAACAGGATACCAACATGAAATTGTTTAACAAAATCATCGCCCTTTTCAGCAGCATGGACGTTTAGTCGTTCCCTACCTGCTCTGTGGCGCGATGCTTAATACGGTTTATCAGCTAGCGCCATCGTTATTAAATCCCCCTCCTTCGCTGTATCATTTGTTCTCTGTCTTTCCCCCTCAATTTTCCCTACCCGTTTTTCTGCTTCTCACTGAATCACATAAATAAAATCGTATTATGCTGATGTAATGCTTTATTCATGCGGTAAAAAAATAGCAAAAACATTAACCTAAGGCTTTAATAAGAGCAGACTCCTGGTTTTTGGGAGACAAAAGACGCAGATATAGACGAAAATAGTGAGTTATCAGATGGGGAATCCCCCCTGTTGAACGTTTTATCTTCGGTCCATTTCACGCTGAAAAAAATGTAGTATTTTCAATGTGAAACGGTATAAATTCGTTCTCAAATTACAGTCAGGACGTGTATGTTGAATAATGCTATGAGCGTTGTGATCCTTGCCGCAGGCAAAGGCACGCGTATGTATTCCGATCTTCCTAAAGTGCTGCACACCCTCGCAGGAAAGCCGATGGTTCAGCATGTCATTGATGCAGCTAATGAATTAGGTGCGACTCATGTACACCTTGTCTACGGACACGGTGGCGATCTGCTTAAGCAAACGCTGAAAGATGGCAATCTGAATTGGGTTCTGCAGGCTGAGCAGTTGGGTACCGGCCATGCAATGCAGCAGGCGGCGCCATTCTTTAGTGATGACGAAGACATTTTAATGCTCTATGGAGATGTGCCGCTGATCTCTACCGATACCTTACGTCGCCTGCGTGAAGCCAAACCGCAGGGTGGTATCGGTTTGTTAACGGTAAAACTGGACGACCCATCCGGCTATGGGCGTATTACCCGTGATAACGGCAAAGTTACTGGCATTGTTGAGCATAAAGATGCAACCGACGAGCAGCGTCAAATCCAGGAAATCAACACTGGCATTCTGATTGCCAACGGCGCTGACATGAAGCGTTGGCTGTCTAAACTGACCAACAACAACGTGCAGGGTGAATACTACATCACCGATATCATCGCGATGGCGTATCAGGAAGGACGTGAAATTGCGGCAGTACATCCGGCACGAATCAGTGAAACGGAAGGGGTAAATAACCGCCTTCAGTTATCCCGTCTGGAACGTGTGTATCAGTCCGAGCAGGCAGAAAAACTGCTGCTGGCGGGCGTGATGCTGCGCGATCCTGCACGTTTTGATCTTCGCGGTACGCTGATTCACGGGCGCGATGTTGAAATTGATACTAACGTTATCATTGAAGGTAACGTAACCGTTGGAGATCGCGTCAAGATTGGCGCTGGCTGTATCATCAAAAACAGCGTGATTGGTGAGGGGTGTGAGCTTAGCCCGTACAGTGTGGTGGAAGATGCCCATCTGGAAGCCGCTTGCACCATCGGTCCATTCGCGCGTCTGCGCCCGGGTGCAGAGCTGCAGGAAGGCGCACACGTGGGTAACTTCGTCGAAATGAAAAAAGCGCGTCTGGGTAAAGGCTCTAAAGCTGGTCATTTGACCTATCTGGGTGATGCGGAAATTGGCGATAACGTGAATATCGGCGCGGGTACGATCACCTGCAATTACGATGGCGCGAATAAATTTAAAACCATTATTGGCGATGATGTGTTTGTGGGTTCTGATACTCAGCTGGTGGCACCTGTCACCGTGGGTAAAGGTGCGACGATTGCCGCAGGGACCACCGTAACGCGTAATGTCGCCGATAACGAATTGGTATTAAGCCGTGTACCTCAGGTCCATAAACAGGGCTGGCAGCGTCCGGTGAAGAAGAAGTAATTTATTTTTGCCGGATGGCGGCTTTGCCTTATCCGGCCTACGTGCGGTGACGTTCTGTAGGCCTGATAAGCGTGAGCGCCATCAGGCAGACAAGAGATGAGGGGATAATATAATCCTCCGCTCAACAAGCAGTACCTATAAAAATAACCCCACTCTCTACAAGGCTCGGGGCGCCCGGAATACGGGTATCAGGTTGACCGACAACGACAGGCACAATGCCTAAATTCGGAATCAAAAAATATGTGTGGAATTGTTGGCGCTATCGCGCAGCGTGATGTAGCTGAAATCCTTCTCGAAGGTTTACGTCGTCTGGAATATCGTGGTTATGACTCTGCTGGTCTGGCCGTTGTCGATGCTGAAGGCAACATGACCCGTCTGCGTCGTTTGGGTAAAGTGCAGATGCTGACTGCTGCTGCGGAAGAACATCCGCTGCATGGTGGTACTGGTATTGCTCACACCCGCTGGGCGACACACGGTGAACCTTCAGAAGCGAACGCGCATCCCCATGTTTCTGAACACATTGTTGTGGTGCATAACGGCATCATTGAAAACCATGAACCACTGCGTGAGCTGTTGAAAACGCGTGGCTACACCTTTGTTTCTGAAACCGACACCGAAGTGATTGCTCACCTGGTGCACTGGGAGCTGGAACAGGGTGGTACGTTACGTGAAGCCGTGCTGCGTACTATTCCGCAGCTGCGCGGTGCCTACGGCACGGTGATCATGGATACCCGTAACCCGGAAACCCTGCTGGCGGCCCGTTCTGGCAGCCCGCTGGTGATTGGTCTGGGTATGGGTGAGAACTTTATCGCTTCCGATCAGCTGGCACTGCTGCCGGTAACCCGTCGCTTCATCTTCCTGGAAGAGGGCGACATCGCGGAAGTAACCCGTCGTTCGGTCTCTATTTTCGACAAGTCTGGCGCGGAAGTGAAACGTCAGGATATCGAATCTAATCTGCAATACGATGCGGGCGAAAAAGGTATTTATCGCCACTACATGCAGAAAGAGATCTACGAACAACCGAACGCAATTAAAAACACGCTGACCGGCCGTATCAGCCACGGTGAAGTGGATTTAAGCGAGCTGGGTTCGCATGCCAACGAGCTGCTGTCTCAGGTTGAGCATATCCAGATTATCGCCTGCGGTACGTCGTACAACTCCGGTATGGTGTCCCGCTACTGGTTTGAATCGTTGGCTGGCATTCCTTGTGATGTCGAAATTGCTTCCGAATTCCGCTATCGCAAATCCGCCGTGCGTCGTAACAGCCTGATGATCACTCTTTCCCAGTCTGGTGAAACGGCAGATACCCTGGCGGGTCTGCGCTTATCCAAAGAGTTGGGCTATCTGGGCTCGCTGGCTATTTGTAACGTACCGGGCTCTTCTCTGGTGCGCGAATCCGACCTGGCGATGATGACTAATGCCGGTACCGAAATCGGCGTGGCCTCCACGAAAGCATTTACCACTCAGCTGACCGTTCTGCTGATGCTGGCGGCGAAACTGTCTCGTCTGAAAGGCCTGGATGTGGCTATTGAGCAGGAAATCGTTCACGGTCTGCAGGCGCTGCCGAGCCGTATTGAGCAGATGCTGTCTCAGGACAAACGCATTGCCGCTCTGGCTGAAGGATTCTCTGATAAACACCATGCGCTGTTCCTGGGCCGCGGCGATCAGTACCCGATTGCGCTGGAAGGCGCGCTGAAGCTGAAAGAGATCTCTTATATTCACGCTGAAGCTTATGCCGCAGGCGAACTGAAACACGGTCCGCTGGCGCTGATTGATGCCGATATGCCGGTTATCGTGGTTGCGCCGAACAACGAACTGCTGGAAAAACTGAAGTCCAACATTGAAGAAGTTCGCGCCCGTGGTGGTCAGCTGTACGTCTTTGCTGACCAGGATGCTGGCTTTACCAGCAGCGAAAACATGCACATCATTGAGATGCCGCATGTGGAAGAGGTGATTGCACCGATCTTCTATACCGTTCCGCTGCAGCTGCTGGCGTATCATGTGGCGCTGATTAAAGGCACCGACGTGGATCAGCCGCGTAACCTGGCGAAGTCGGTTACCGTAGAGTAATCCGTACCTAACTGAACTGAAAATGCCCTGCTATAAGCGGGGCATTTTTTTAAACTTGTTCTGTTTTTAATCAATTATCCCGCCTGTTTTATGTGACAAACCGTCATCTTCAGCTACTGTTTGCAGTGTCATAAAAAGAAAATTTTAGCGAAATGTTATTGTCATGGTAATGATTAACGTTTTGTTTTAAATGTATTTTTAGATAAATAGCTTCTCGTATTTTTCATTGTCATAAAACTGTCATATTTCGTACATTTAACTGTCACCTGTTTGTCCTATTTTGCTCACAGTAGCAACTCAAACAACGATTTACGAAAACCGTGCAGGAGACATTATGAAAGTTATGCGTACCACTGTCGCAACTGTTGTCGCCGCGACCTTATCCATGAGCGCGTTCTCTGCGTTTGCAGCAGCGAGCCTGACAGGTGCAGGTGCAACCTTCCCTGCGCCAGTGTATGCCAAATGGGCAGATACCTATCAGAAAGAGACCGGTAGCAAAGTAAACTACCAGGGTATCGGCTCCTCCGGTGGTGTAAAACAAATTACGGCCAATACCGTTGATTTCGGCGCTTCTGATGCACCGCTGTCTGACGAGAAACTGGCACAAGAAGGCCTGTTCCAGTTCCCGACCGTTATTGGCGGTGTGGTGCTGGCGGTGAATATCCCTGGACTGAAATCCGGCGAGCTGGTGCTTGATGGTAAAACGCTGGGCGACATCTACCTCGGTAAAATTAAGAAGTGGGATGACGAAGCCATCACCAAACTGAACCCAGGTCTGAAGCTGCCTTCGCAAAATATCGCTGTTGTGCGTCGCGCTGATGGTTCTGGTACTTCCTTCGTCTTCACTAGCTACCTGGCGAAAGTGAACGAAGAGTGGAAATCTAAAATTGGTTCTGGCTCTACCGTAAACTGGCCGACCGGTCTGGGCGGTAAAGGTAACGACGGTATCGCCGCGTTCGTACAGCGTCTGCCGGGTTCTATCGGTTACGTTGAGTACGCTTACGCTAAGCAGAACAACCTGGCGTACACCAAGCTGGTCTCTGCTGATGGTAAACCGGTAAGCCCGACCGAAGAAAACTTTGCCAACGCCGCTAAAGGCGCTGACTGGAGCAAAACTTTCGCTCAGGATCTGACTAACCAGAAAGGTGACGATGCGTGGCCAATCACTTCCACCACCTTCATCCTCGTCCATAAAGAGCAGAAGAAGCCTGAGCAGGGCGTTGAAGTGCTGAAATTCTTCGACTGGGCATACAAAAATGGTGGCAAACAGGCTAATGACCTGGATTACGCCAGCCTGCCGGACAGCGTGGTTGAGCAGATTCGTGCTGCATGGAAGACCAACGTGAAAGACAGCAGCGGTAAAGCGCTGTACTAATAGAATATCTTTAACGAGTTGGCGGATGGCGCTACGCTTATCCGCCCTACAGTTCCGACTGTAGGCCCAATTTGTAGGCCGGATAAGCGTAGCGCCATCCGGCAGGGCAATTTCGTAAACGCGTTTAACTTAAAGAGTGATTTATGGCTGCAACCAAGCCTGCTTTTAACCCACCGGGTAAAAAGGGTGACATGATATTCAGCGCGCTGGTAAAACTGGCTGCGCTGATTGTGCTATTGATGTTGGGTGGCATTATTGTCTCTCTGGTTATCTCCTCCTGGCCAAGCATTCAGAAATTTGGTTTCTCCTTTCTTTGGACCAAAGACTGGGATGCGCCGAACGATATCTACGGCGCGCTGGTACCGATTTACGGTACGCTGGTCACCTCGTTTATTGCATTGTTGATTGCCGTTCCGGTGAGTTTCGGCATTGCGTTATTCCTGACGGAACTTGCACCTGGCTGGCTGCGTCGCCCGTTGGGTATCGCTATTGAACTGCTGGCAGCAATTCCGAGTATCGTATACGGCATGTGGGGCCTGTTTATCTTTGCCCCGCTGTTTGCGACGTACTTCCAGGAGCCGGTCGGAAACATCCTTTCCAACATTCCGTTTGTTGGCGCACTGTTTGCTGGCCCGGCGTTTGGTATCGGTATTCTGGCGGCTGGTGTGATCCTCGCTATCATGATCATTCCGTACATTGCTGCGGTTATGCGTGATGTGTTCGAACAAACGCCGGTGCTTATGAAAGAGTCAGCCTACGGCATCGGCTGTACCACCTGGGAAGTTATCTGGCGTATCGTCCTGCCGTTCACCAAAAATGGTGTGATCGGTGGTGTGATGCTGGGTCTGGGCCGCGCGCTGGGTGAAACTATGGCGGTGACCTTTATCATTGGTAACACCTACCAGCTCGATAGCGCCTCGCTGTACATGCCGGGCAACAGTATTACCTCTGCGCTGGCGAATGAATTTGCCGAAGCGGAATCGGGGCTGCACGTTGCTGCGTTGATGGAACTGGGTCTGATTCTGTTTGTGATCACCTTCATCGTACTGGCGGCGTCTAAGTTCATGATCATGCGCCTTGCGAAGAACGAGGGGGCACGCTAATGGCTACGCTTGAAATGCAAAACACCACTGCGCTGGCGGAGTCCCGCCGTAAAATGCAGGCACGTCGCCGTCTGAAGAACCGCATCGCGCTGACGCTCTCTATGGCGACCATGGCGTTCGGTCTGTTCTGGCTCATTTGGATCCTGATGTCCACGATCACCCGTGGTATTGACGGTATGTCGCTGGCGCTGTTCACCGAAATGACGCCTCCGCCGAATACAGCGGGTGGTGGTCTGGCGAACGCCCTGGCCGGTAGCGGACTGTTAATTCTGTGGGCGACCGTGTTTGGTACTCCGCTTGGCATTATGGCGGGTATCTACCTGGCAGAGTACGGACGTAAGTCCTGGCTGGCCGAGGTTATCCGCTTTATCAATGACATTCTGCTGTCTGCGCCATCAATCGTGGTCGGTCTGTTCGTTTACACCATCGTGGTAGCAAAAATGGAGCACTTCTCTGGCTGGGCGGGCGTTATCGCGCTGGCGCTGCTGCAGGTGCCCATTGTTATCCGTACCACGGAGAACATGCTCAAGCTGGTGCCGGATAGCCTGCGTGAAGCTGCCTATGCACTGGGTACGCCGAAATGGAAGATGATTTCTGCGATCACCCTGAAGGCGTCTGTCTCGGGAATCATTACAGGTGTTCTGTTAGCGATTGCTCGTATCGCAGGTGAAACGGCTCCGCTGCTGTTTACGTCGCTCTCCAACCAGTTCTGGAGCACCGACATGATGCAGCCTATCGCCAACCTGCCGGTCACTATCTTTAAGTTTGCTATGAGCCCGTTTGCTGAGTGGCAGCAACTGGCCTGGGCCGGGGTACTGATTATTACCCTGTGCGTACTGCTGCTGAACATTCTGGCGCGCGTCATTTTCGCGAAGAAGAAACACGGTTAATTTTTACGGCGTGGCTGATGCGGCGCCGGATGAGGAAGAGATTGAAATGAGTATGGTTGATACTGCTCCGGGTAAGATTCAGGTTCGTGATTTGAACTTCTACTATGGCAAATTCCATGCCCTGAAGAACATCAACCTGGATATAGCTAAAAACCAGGTAACGGCGTTTATCGGGCCGTCAGGCTGTGGTAAATCGACGCTGCTGCGTACGTTCAACAAAATGTTTGAACTGTACCCGGAGCAGCGTGCGGAAGGTGAAATCCTGCTGGATGGCGACAATATTCTCACCAATACCCAGGATATCGCTCTGCTGCGTGCCAAAGTGGGCATGGTATTTCAGAAGCCGACGCCGTTCCCGATGTCCATTTACGACAACATTGCTTTTGGCGTACGTCTGTTTGAGAAACTCTCGCGTGCAGATATGGACGAGCGTGTGCAGTGGGCATTGACCAAGGCCGCATTGTGGAACGAAACCAAAGATAAATTACACCAGAGCGGGTACTCTCTCTCGGGTGGTCAGCAGCAGCGCCTGTGTATTGCGCGTGGTATCGCCATTCGCCCGGAAGTGCTTCTGCTTGATGAGCCATGTTCAGCGCTCGACCCTATTTCTACCGGGCGTATCGAAGAGCTGATCACTGAGCTAAAAGAGGATTACACCGTCGTTATCGTTACCCACAACATGCAGCAGGCTGCGCGTTGTTCCGATCACACGGCATTTATGTACCTGGGCGAGTTGATTGAGTTCAGCAACACGGACGATCTGTTCACCAAGCCCGCGAAGAAACAAACTGAAGATTACATCACCGGTCGTTACGGCTGATTCAGGAGCTTGTTGTGGATAACCTTAACCTTAATAAACATATTTCCGGCCAGTTCAATGCAGAGCTGGAAAGCATCCGTACCCAGGTGATGACCATGGGCGGCATGGTCGAGCAGCAGCTTTCTGATGCAATCACGGCGATGCACAACCAGGACAGCGAGCTGGCAAAACGCGTCATTGAAGGCGATAAGAACGTCAACATGATGGAAGTGGCGATCGACGAAGCCTGCGTGCGTATCATCGCCAAGCGTCAACCGACAGCGAGCGACCTGCGTCTGGTGATGGCTATTATCAAAACCATCGCTGAGCTGGAACGTATTGGCGACGTGGCGGACAAAATTTGCCGTACCGCGCTGGAGAAGTTCTCGCAACAGCACCAGCCGCTGCTGGTAAGCCTGGAATCACTGGGCCGCCACACCGTACAAATGCTGCATGACGTGCTGGATGCGTTTGCGCGTATGGATCTGGACGAAGCAGTGCGTATTTATCGTGAAGATAAGAAAGTTGACCAGGAATATGAAGGCATCGTGCGTCAGCTGATGACTTATATGATGGAAGACCCACGTACCATTCCAAGCGTGCTGACCGCGCTGTTCTGCGCACGTTCCATCGAACGTATCGGTGACCGCTGCCAGAATATCTGCGAATACATCTTCTACTTCGTGAAGGGACAAGACTTCCGTCACGTGGGCGGGGATGAGCTGGATAAGCTGCTGGCGGGCAAAGATCCGAAGGAATAAGCAGTTTGTTGCGTTCGCCGGGATCCCCCGGCGTCGCTATTGTAGGCCGGATAAGGTGTTACGCCGCATCCGGCATTCTGCGCCATTCGCCTGATGGCGCTTTGCTTATCGGGCCTACTGTTTATTCGACGATATTCCAACCCCGCGCTTTCCACAATTCCGGCAATTGTGCCAGATCGGTAAACGTCGTCACTTTTGGATGATCGATCGGTTTGTTATGCGGATCGGCGCAGAAGTAGAACACCTCCATCCCGGCGGCAATCCCCGCCTGCGCACCTGCGCTGGAATCATCAACCAGAATGCAGTTCTCAACATTAACATCCATCGCTTTCGCCGCATGGAACATCAGGGCCGGATCGGGCTTCCAACGCTGAATATCGTAGCCGCTGAACAGTAAATCAGGGAAATGGTGCAACATGCCCAGCTTCCCCAGCGAATGCTGCATTTTGCTGACCGGACCGTTAGAGACCACACACATTGGTACGGCCATGCTGTCCAGTAGCGCATTGGCACCGGCAATCACCTCCAGTTCCGTATCGAACAGACGTGCGACCTCAGCGCGGTAAACCGGTTCTAAATCGGCTTTTGCCAGTTCGACACCGTGCTCTTCGTTGATAATGTCGATGATCTCGTACAGCTTTACCCCCTTGAAGCGTTTGAAAATTTCTTCAAGATCGAGCGTAATGCCAAACGCCTGGAACATGCTGACATACGCGCGAGAACAAATCACTTCACTGTCGACAAGGGTACCGTCACAGTCAAAAAATACGGCTTCTATCTGGGACATGTCATTTCCGTTTTAACAAGTTTAACGTTTTCGTAATGCATTATTGGGCGACGCAATCGTTGCCGTATAAGCAAAATCAATGAAAAAAGTTGCTCATAACCCAACCCTATTGTCGCATTTTGGTATAGGATAGCGACGAATTTTCCCTCCTTGTTCGGAAATTGATAATGAGTCAACAACACACAACCCAGGCTTCTGGCCAGGGGATGCTGGAACGCGTGTTCAAACTGCGCGAACATGGCACGACGGCACGGACCGAAGTGATCGCCGGTTTAACGACCTTCCTGACGATGGTGTATATCGTTTTTGTTAACCCGCAAATTCTTGGCGTGGCTGGCATGGATACCAGCGCTGTCTTTGTTACCACCTGCCTTATTGCTGCATTTGGTAGCATCCTGATGGGCCTGTTTGCTAACCTGCCGGTCGCACTTGCGCCTGCTATGGGCCTGAACGCATTCTTCGCTTTCGTGGTTGTTGGCGCGATGGGGCTGTCATGGCAGATTGGTATGGGCGCTATCTTCTGGGGCGCTGTTGGTCTGCTGCTGCTGACGATTTTCCGCGTTCGTTACTGGATGATTGCCAATATCCCGGTTAGCCTGCGTGTGGGGATCACCAGTGGTATTGGTCTGTTCATCGGCATGATGGGACTGAAAAACGCCGGTGTTATCGTCGCCAACAAAGACACGCTGGTGTCTATCGGTAACCTGACGTCCCACAGCGTACTGCTCGGTATCCTGGGCTTCTTTATCATCGCGATTCTGGCGTCCCGTAACATTCACGCGGCGGTGCTGATTTCTATCATCGTAACCACGCTGCTGGGCTGGATGCTGGGCGATGTTCATTACAACGGTATCGTTTCTGCGCCACCGAGCGTGATGTCTGTTATCGGACATGTCGACCTGGCCGGTTCGTTTAACATTGGCCTGGCGGGTGTGATTTTCTCGTTCATGCTGGTTAATCTGTTCGACTCCTCCGGTACGCTGATTGGCGTTACGGATAAAGCCGGTCTGGCGGATGCGAAGGGCAAGTTCCCGCGCATGAAGCAAGCGCTGTATGTGGATAGCGTGTCGTCGGTTACCGGGGCGTTTATCGGGACTTCTTCCGTTACTGCGTATATCGAATCTTCTTCCGGGGTTTCGGTCGGTGGACGTACCGGTCTGACCGCCGTGGTCGTTGGTCTGCTGTTCCTGCTGGTTATCTTCCTGTCGCCGCTGGCGGGGATGGTGCCGGGCTATGCAGCAGCAGGTGCGCTGATTTACGTTGGCGTCCTGATGACATCAAGCCTGTCGCGCGTGAAGTGGGATGACCTTACAGAAGCGGTTCCGGCGTTTATTACTGCCGTGATGATGCCATTTAGCTTCTCAATTACCGAAGGTATTGCGCTGGGCTTTATTTCTTACTGCGTGATGAAGATTGGTACCGGACGTTTCCGCGATCTCAGCCCGTGCGTCATCATTGTCGCGCTGCTGTTTGTGCTGAAGATTGTGTTTATCGACGCGCACTAATCGTTGTTTATTTGCCCATATATCAACAAGCCCGGCATATCGCCGGGCTTTTTCTTTTACGCTTTCACGCGCTGAATGTAGTCGCCAAATGCGGTCAATTGACCGGTCAGATGGTCCAGCGTGCTTTGGTCGATCACTTCACCTGTCTGCGGGTCTACTTTGTTCTGAATGACGCCGCCCATAAATTCCGGCTTGTTCATTACCATGGCGTCGAGGAATACCAGGATCTGACGCAGATGATACTGGCAGCGCGCGCCGCCAATAGCGCCCATAGAACTGGTCTGGATCAGCACCGGCTTACCCGATAATGGCTGATCGGGCAGGCGGGACAGCCAGTCAATGGCGTTCTTCAGTCCGCCCGGAACAGAATAGTTATATTCAGGAGTGACGATGACGACACCGTCAGCCTTTCTGATTTGCTCAGCCAGTGCTTCTACGCTGGCCGGAAAACCCTCTTCCTGTTGGAGGTCGGCATCGTACAGAGGGATATCACCAATCGACGGCAGCGCGTTCACTTCCATTCCCGCTGGAGCAATCTTGGGCAGCGTACGGGCAACCATTCCATTAAACGAACCTTTGCGCAGACTTCCCAGTAACGTAACAACATTCAATGTTTCAGACATGGTGGCTCCTGTTTCATCATGAAGGTTAAATCAAAGCGTATGGCTCTTCGCTGCACATAATTGAGAGAACCGGATCAGACGACCCGTTGGCTCATTGGCGCGAGTCTGGATATCAGGCAAAATTTTCCAGTCCTGTTTACCATCAAACTCCCAAACTTTGAGTTTTTCAATGGTTGGCGTAACCGCAACTGACCACACCAGTACATCTTCCGCATCGCAAATGGCTTCAACCTGCGCCACATGGGCACATTTCAGGCGCCCTGCGCCGGGTAAAAGCTGGAGCTCGCGCGGATCGTCATTGCACACATCGCCAGTGAGTTTGAGTACGCTCTGGCGCAATGTAATGAGCTGCGCGCGTGCTTCGTTGGGGTCGTTTTGGTTATTGATCCACAGGTTTTCGTTACTAGAGAAGCGCCACGTTTCCACTGAATTTGGATTGTGAAACCCGCGGGTGGCCCGCTGAAGTTCCATATCCAGGCCGCACGTTCCTTCAGTTGTTAGCACAACGCCGACGATATTCCCGGCATAAGAAATCGAAAAACCCGGCAGGTTCTTATCGCGAAAAACGGGCTTACCTTTGGCCTGAGTAACAATTTCGGGCAGCGTGCTGGTGCCGTAAAGCATAAACATCAGTTCAGCGAGAAGACTTCGGGAAGCCAGGAAACGTGTCCGGCGATGAGCGGGTAGATCTCTTGCTTCGATATGACATGGAGAAGGGAGGCGAGCTGAAACCAGGTGTCCCTCCGTAAGAATCCCTCTGGCAAAATGTGTCGCCATTTGTCGCTCCGTGATTAATGGTCCGTGATTATTACCAGAGTAACATTTACACGGCTTCCGGGCAGGCTTTGCTGCCCAAAAACTAAGCGAAAATGGGAGACATTACGCGATATTTACATTTCTGTTGCCAGAATGGTCGATTTAGCAACACCAAAATGAACGATCGTCAGGAGATATCGCGATAAAGCGCCTTGATCGTGTCTTTTAGCCAGACGATCTTAGGATTGTGGCTGTTGCGTTTATGCCAAAGAAGAGTGAACGGTACGCGCATTTTTTCCAGTTGCGCCGTATCAAATGGCATTGGCCGTGCAACGAGTGGAAGCTGGTGGAGTTGGTTATAACGCTGGCAATAGACCGGTGCGGTGGCTATCAGCGCGTGATCCGGCTGCGCGGCCATAAACAGCGATTGCTCAAAACCGGGCAGACATAACGCGATATTGCGTGCGCGTCCCATTTCTTGCAGGACTTCATCCAGCGCCCATGTATCGCTTTGCTCCCAGCTAATGCTGATGTGCGGATAGCGCAGAAAGGTGTCCAGATTCCACTCTTCCTGCAGTGCGGGATGATCTTCACGTAGCCAGACGCAGGGCAGATCGGAAAACAGCACTTCATGGTCGATCGACAATGGCAACAAACTCAGCAGTTCGCGCGAACGCGGATGACTTTCGCGCCCGGTAAAGCCAATATCCACTTCACCGCGAATAATGGCATCCAGCGAGTCATAGTCCCAGTTGCGTATTTTGATTGTTGCCTGGGGATAGCGCTGATAAATCTGCTGGGAGAGCGCATTGAACATGATCATCACTAACGGCGTTTCGGCCGCCAGATCAAACTTCAGCCCGCGTGGAGACTCATGGTGCGGCTTATCGAGCAACTGATTGCCCATCTGCATCCATTCAGCCAGGCTCTGCTCCATGCTGACCATCAGCGGCGTCGGTGATAGCCCCAGCGGGGTGTTCACAAACAAGGGATCGTCAAACCAGGTCCGCAGCTTCGACAGCGACTTACTGACCGCCGACGGTGTGACGTTCATCCGTTTGGCGGTTTTAGTGACGCTGCGTTCCTGCATCAACAGCTGCAGGCAGAGCAATAAATTAAGATCGAGACTGCTGAGGGATTTCTTCATGAGTTGGCGCGGACCGGTTAGGTGCAACAGTGATAATCAGCATGATACTCACTATGCTACAGCCAATCAGAATCCCGATCAGCATATTCAGCGCATCAAGGCCAAGAACCGCCGCCAGCCAAATCCACAGCGAGGAACCGCAAACCTGCGCAATACCTAATGCCGAGCTGGCGACGCCCGCGCGCAGCGAGAACGGCCCAAGCGCCTGGCTCATCGCAACACCGAAGCCGACCGAGAATCCGGCGCAGATTAACGTCAGCCCGAAAAGCGTTACTGCGTGTGAAGTGGCAAGGGTTAACACCACGCCGGCACACAGAAACAGCACCTGTGAGGTCAGCATCAGAACGCGAGGCTTAAATACGCTCAGAGCAAATGGCGTAGAGAAAGAGACCGCCATACTGATGCCTGCGGTCATGGCCATCGTGGTGGCGTACTCACCACGATCGAAGCCCATAACTTCCATCAGCAGCACCGGAGACGTGTTCACGAAGGTCAGGATCACCGACACGCTGAGGGTGGTAATGGCCAGACGGCTTAAGAAAAAGCGGTTTACCAGTGATTCGGTCGTGTGGCTCTTTTCCGTCGTCGCCATAAGCGTTGCTGGGCGCGATTCTCGCAGGACAAACACCGATAGCAGGCAAACAGCCACACCCATTCCCATCATCGTGTAGAACAGGCTCTGCCACGGGTATTTGAGCATGATCAGATGCCCCATCACCGGAGCCAGAACCGGCACGATACAGGTAATACCGTTCAACAACGACAGCACCTTCGCCCGGCGGCGATCGTCGAGTGTGTCGCGCAGGATGGCGAAAGCCACCACGTAACAACAGCCCGCACCTACGCCCTGAATAAAACGACCTATGAGGAATGGCGTACCGCTTTCGGCGAAAGAACATAGCGCAGAGGCGAAAATAAAGATGAGTGCGCCGACTATGGCGACCGGTTTGCGACCTGACTGGTCGGCAATTTTACCGGCGAACAGCATCGCCGTCGCCATTCCTGCCAGATATACCGAAAACGCGATATGCAGTTGCGCCTCGCTGGCCTGTAAATCGGCAGCAATACGGGGCAGCCCCACCAGATACATATCAATACCGGCAGGATAAAGAAGAACCAGGGCGAAACTGCAGATTAGAAAGCGTGTCATAGCGACCTCATAAGAAATGTGGCGCTAAGCATACGGTCAGAGAGTCAACTGCACGAGTTGCCATTTGGACAACAGTGATTTCCACATGGGAAATAGTTGTTGCCGGATGGCGGCGTAAACGCCTTATCCGGCCTACGGGGCCTGTAGGCCCGGTTAGCATCGCGCCACCGGGCAACACAACGTTACTTACCAATACAGAAGCTGGAGAAAATCCGTCCCAGCAGATCGTCGGAGGTAAATTCTCCGGTGATCTCACTGAGGTTCTGCTGCGCCAGGCGTAGCTCCTCAGCCAGCAATTCTCCGGCCCATGCTCCGAGCAGTTGGGATTTTCCTTGTTCGAGATGCTCCGCCGCTTCTGCCAGCGCCTGCAGGTGACGACGACGGGCCAGGAAGCCGCCTTCCATATTGGTTTCAAAGCCCATGCTCTGTTTGAGATGATTACGCAGTACGTCAACGCCTTCACCGGTACGCGCAGAGAGGCGAACCAGTGAGTGGCCATTTACTTCGCTAAGGCCCAGCGTCTCACCGGTAATATCCGCTTTGTTACGCACCACGGTGATCGGCAGTTTGGCTGGCAGACGGGCAATAAAGTCTGGCCAGATATCTGCCGGGTCCACGGCGTCAGTGGTGGTGCCATCAACCATAAACAGCACGCGGTCGGCCTGTTCAATTTCCTGCCAGGCACGTTCGATACCGATGCGTTCCACTTCATCGTTAGCGTCGCGCAAACCGGCGGTGTCGATGATGTGTAGCGGCATGCCGTCGATGTGAATATGCTCACGCAGCACGTCGCGGGTAGTCCCGGCGATATCGGTGACAATGGCCGCCTCACGGCCAGCTAGCGCGTTCAGCAGGCTTGATTTCCCGGCGTTTGGACGCCCGGCAATCACCACCTTCATCCCTTCGCGCAGCAGGCTGCCCTGACGCGCTTCCGCACGCACGGCATCAAGATCGCTGATAACGCTGTTGAGTTGCGCTTCAATCTTGCCGTCAGACAGGAAGTCGATTTCTTCATCCGGGAAGTCGATCGCTGCTTCAACATAGATGCGCAGGTGAGTGAGCGCTTCCACAAGATGATTTACCCGTGCGGAAAATGCGCCCTGCAACGAGTTCAGCGCCGAGCGAGCGGCTTGCTCTGAGCTGGCATCGATCAGGTCGGCAATCGCCTCGGCCTGGGCTAAATCGAGCTTATCATTGAGAAACGCTCGCTCGGAGAATTCACCCGGTCTGGCAATGCGCAGCCCGGGAATGGTCAGAATACGTTTGAGCAGCAGGTCAAGAATCACTGGACCGCCGTGGCCCTGAAGCTCTAAAACGTCTTCGCCGGTAAAGGAGTTTGGGCCGGGGAACCACAGGGCAATTCCTTGATCCAGCGCGCTGCCATCCGCGTCTTTAAATGGCAGATAATCGGCATAACGCGGTTTGGGCAGTTTCCCCAGTACGGTTTCTGCGACCTCACGCGCCTTCAGGCCGGAGATACGCAGGATACCCACGCCACCACGTCCCGGTGGGGTGGCTTGAGCGACGATGGTGTCGTTATGGCTCATGGTTTGTCTCTTCTTAATGCAATAAAAAAGGCGGTCTAATGACCGCCCTTTACTTTATGTTCCGTTTGCCGGATGGCGGCTTCGCCTAATCCGGCCTACACCGAATCAGGAGTTTTTCTTCTCGCGGCTATGCAGGCCACGTTTCTCCAGACCACGGTAAATCAGCTGCTGCTGAATAATGGTTACCAGGTTGCTGACGATATAGTACAGCACCAGACCTGACGGGAACCACAGGAAGAACACGGTGAAGATGACCGGCATAAAGGTCATGATCTTCTGCTGCATCGGGTCGGTTACAGTGGTCGGAGACATCTTCTGAATGAAGAACATCGTCACGCCCATCAGAATCGGCAGGATGTAGTACGGGTCCTGTGCAGACAGGTCATGGATCCACAGAGCGAATGGCGCATGACGCAGTTCAATGGAGCCCATCAGCATGTAGTACAACGCCAGGAAGATTGGCATCTGGATGATCAGCGGGAAGCAGCCGCCCAGCGGGTTAACCTTCTCAGCTTTGTACAGGGCCATCATTTCCTGGCTCTGACGCTGTTTGTCATCGCCCAGACGCTCACGCATAGCCTGAATCTTCGGCTGCAGCATACGCATCTTCGCCATGGAGGTGTACTGCGCTTTGGTCAGCGGGTACATGATGCCACGAACGATAAAGGTGATAACGATGATGGAGAAGCCCCAGTTACCCAGGAAGCTATGGATCCACTTCAGCAGTTTAAACAGCGGCTGAGAAATGAACCACAACCAGCCGTAATCCACGGTCAGATCCAGGTGCGGTGCAACGGCCGCCATTTTATCCTGAATTTCCGGGCCGACCCACAGGGTGCTGGTCATCGCGCCAGTCTGGCCAGGTTGAACCAGTACCGGCTGTGATTTATAGCCGATAGCGGCAATGCCGTTACCCAGGTTAGCGGTATAGAAGTTGTTGGTGCCGTCGTTACGCGGAACCCATGCCGTTGCGAAATACTGTTGCAGCATTGCGACCCAACCGTCTTTAGCGTTGACGTTCAGGTTTTCGTTTTCAGCAATGGTGTCGAATTTGTATTTCTCATACTTCTCATCCGGCGTGGAGTACGCCGCGCCACGGAAGGTGTGCAGCGCAAAGTTGCTGCTACCGGTGTCGCGATGAGATGGCAGATTGATGGATTGCTTCAGCTGACCAAAGGTGGAGATTTCCAGCGGTTTTTCGCCGGCGTTCTGCACGCTGTAGTTAACGTTGACAGCATATTCACCACGCTTAAGAACAAACGTTTTAGTGAATGTGTTACCCGCTGCGTCAGTATAGGTCATCGGGATCTGCAGTTCGTTCTGACCGTCAGCCAGTACAAACGCGTCTTTATCGACGTTGTACAGCGGACGTGGGCCGTTAGCCGGGTTATCCGGGCCGTCACGACCTGTCAGGCCACTCTGTGCCTGGTAGATGAACTGTGGCGTGGTTTCCAGTAACTGGAACGGTTCGGTAGAACCGAGTTCTTTCGGGTAAGCTGGCAGTGAAGCCTGTTCCACATCACC
The DNA here is from genome assembly GCF_001037485.2 of Citrobacter sp. MGH105. Classification (NCBI taxonomy): domain Bacteria; kingdom Pseudomonadati; phylum Pseudomonadota; class Gammaproteobacteria; order Enterobacterales; family Enterobacteriaceae; genus Citrobacter; species Citrobacter sp. MGH105. The sequence continues at coordinate 5,091,635 of NZ_CP073048.1, forward strand.
ACCACGGGTGTTGATGGTCAGATCAAGCACGTCAGTTTTAACCGTAATCAGTTTCCCCTGGCCACTGGCCGGTACGCCCTGGTCTGCGGCGCTACCCGCTGCGGTGGTCGTTGTCTGCGTGGTCTGTTGGGCCTGAGGTTGCGGGTTTTTATCCTGCTCCCAGGCTTGCCAGATCATGAAAGACACGAACAGCAAAGCGATGACTAAAAGATTGCGTTGCGAATCCATCGTTAGTGTTCTCTGGTATCAAATGGTCCGGGCGGGACGGGATCGTCACCACCAGGGTGTAAAGGGTGGCATTTTAATACGCGTTTCACCGTCAACCAACTGCCTTTTATCACTCCAAACCTGCGCAATGCCTCAATTCCGTAGCTCGAACAGGTTGGAGTGAAACGGCAATGCGGCCCAAGCAGCGGACTGATCAGGCGTTGATAGACCCGAATGAGGGCTATCAGGACCCGCGAGCCAGGCGACAATGGCGACGCCATAATTTTTCCAACGCTTCCGAGAGAGCACGGTTATCGAGGTCAGCAACCCCTTTTTTCGCCACCACCACGAAATCCATTGCTGGAAGCTCGTGCTGACGTAAACGGAAGCTTTCACGCGTCAGACGTTTAATCCGATTGCGTTCATGCGCACGTTTAACATTTTTCTTGGCGACTGTAAGACCGATACGGGGATGCCCCAGCGAATTCAGGCGGCCGAGGATGGTGATTTGCGGCGTGCCAGCCCGTTGTGGCTGCTGGAAGACGAATGTGAAATGAGTGGGAGTTAACAAACGTAACTCCCTGGGAAATGCGAGCTTAACCACTCAGGGGCTAGCTTTTATTACTTAGAAACGGTCAGACGAGAACGGCCTTTAGCACGACGACGTGCCAGAACCTGACGACCATTTTTATTAGCCATACGAGCACGGAAGCCGTGAGAACGGTTGCGCTTCAGTACAGACGGTTGAAAAGTGCGTTTCATGGCGATTTCTACCTAAACTTGAATAAATTCACTGACTTTTGCGTATACCCGAACGAATTTCGAACGACTTACGCCACAGTGTGGGTGATTAAAGAGGCCGGATTGTAATAATTGTACACTCCGGAGTCAATTCTCTTTCCTTATTTCCCGCTTTTTTCCGCATGGTTTCGCGTAAAAAACAGGCAGCGTTGACGCCGTAAGGCGACCGTTACTCGCTGGGGGTAAGAATTATACGGGCTGGTGGATAAAGCGCAAGGATCGCACGGGATCTTTATTAGATCGTTTAAGCAGTAAAGCATCTTTACTCATTAATTTTTTCAATATGCGCGCTAAAACCTGCAGCACTTCTCCAGGATCGTTTACACTTAGCCGATTCTGGATCATCCTGTGGATAAATCGGGAAGAATCTGTGAGAAACAGAAGATCTCTTTCTCAGTTTACGCTATGATCCGCGGTCCTGATCGTTTCAATGGATCCTGATCGGGTAAAAATTGCAGATAGCAATTCGCACGTCACCCTTTGCATAGGGTCTTGTCGATGTGCGTCAACAATCATGAATGTTTCAGCCTTTGTCATTTATCGACTTTTGTTCGAGTGGAGTCCGCC